>NZ_CP108289.1:0-4800000 GCF_045160625.1 Kitasatospora sp. NBC_00039
CTCACGCCACTTCGCGATCAACGCGGCCTGGCTGGAGCTGTCCCTGACCGCCATCGACCTGCTCGTCTGGACCCGGACCCTGCTGCTGGACGGCGAGCTCGCCACCGCTGAGCCGAAGAAGCTCCGCTACCGGATCCTGCACACCGCGGCCCGGATCACCCGCGCCGCACGCCGCATCCGCCTACGGATCGCCTCCACCTGGCCCTGGCGCCACGAACTCGCCCTCGCCTTTGCCCGCCTCGCAGCACTACCCCGACCGGTGACCTGACCCGAAGACACCGCCGCTGACCGCCCACGACCCGAGGACCAAGGAGCACCCGACCACGCGTCGGGCCCCAGGCACGCCCACCCAGCCCCAAGCAGTCCAGCACCACCGCCCCGGAGATCAACCCGGCTCAGCCAGCCCCAACCGAAACGCGGAGGTTAGCGCACGGTGAAACCCTCAACACCGGCCACCACACTCACAAAACCCACGACATCCCCAGCTCACACCCACCACCTAAGCCCACCAACCCCCACACGCCCGTTCTCACTCCACCAACAACACTCCAGCCCACCCACCACCCCACACCCCAACTACACCCCTGAAACCTCAGGACGGGCGCCAAGCCACCACCAGGGCGGGCGCGGGCACGGCGGGGCAGGACGGCCGAGTCGGGCGCAGCGGGACCGGCCTGGCGGCCGACCAGGACGGCGGCCAGGGCCCAGCAGCAGAGCGCGGCACCGGACGGCGGGCGAGGCAGCGGGGAGGAACCGAGGCCGGCGGACCGGCGCAGCCCGGTGCAACACGAGGTGCAACACGCCCACCCGCCCCCACTCCCAGCCACATAACACCTGGTCAGAACCGCAACACAGCCCCGTGTTGCACCCCCGCGCAACACCGCGTCGCACCCCCGCGTTGCACCCCCACCCGCCACCAGGCCACCCGCCACCCGGCCGCCGAACACCACCACCAGGACCAGGCCGCCGAGAAGGCCGGCCCCGACAGCGGCCGCCGTCCCGCCCCTGCCCGGACGGCGGTCCCGGGATGGGCGTCGGCGGCCCCGGACGACGGCCAGGACAACCGGCACCCGACGGTCGGCGACACCGGCAGCAGCCACCACCCGAATCTCGCCCGCGGCCCCACCCCGACCCTGTCGCACCCACCTGCCGCGCCCCCACCACACACAGGGGATCAGGGGCATCCGCCCACGTCACAGCACACGACAGCACCCGACACGACAGCAGGACGCGACAGCCAACGCGACAGCATCACCGGCCGCCCAGGACGGCGCCCGGACGTCCTCCAGGGCGGCCTGACGGCCACCCAGCACCAGCCCCCACCACCCGGCCGGGACGGCGGCGCAGCGAGGCCGCAGGCACAGCGGGACGACGACCACCGCCCCCGGCTGCCCAGGACGGCGGCGCAGCACGACAACGAGGGGCCCTGGACGCGGCGCAGACCCGAACGACGGCCCGGCAAGCAGGCAGGCGGGGCGCAGCCCGGCCGGAGCGAGCACAGCGGGCCCGGGACGGCGGCGCAGCAGGCCGGAGCGGGCCGCCCTGGACGGCGGCACCCGGCCCGGACCACACCGGCCGCACCACCACCCCAACGACCCGCACCGCGCGGCACCCAGCCCTGCCCACCAAACCGAACACCGACCCCCGCCACTGCAATTCCAACCAGAATTCATGCCATTACTGGCAGCCAATCCGCCAAAGCAACCGATGGAATACACGGCGGAATTTACCCCCGAATCCACACCCAACAACACCCCACCGGCCCCCAAGCGGCCGACCAGACCCCCGCACCTCACTCACCACCACACACAGTCACCAAACCAGCCGCCACCCACCACCCGCCGAGCTCCCCAACAGGTCCAACCAAAGGTCCAGACAACACGGCGTGTGGGGCCATTTCGCGCCCCACAACACCAACAGGTCACATCTGCGGGCCCCTCGCCGGATAGAGCCTGGCGTGCGGGCGCGAACATGCCATGTAGGGTCTGCCGCTTGCGGGGTCAGGTCAGTGCTGGATCTGCAGCAGTTGCTGCTTGGTCCATCCGTCGCCGGCCGGGGTGAGTGCGGTGATCCGGTCGTTCGCGAGGTCGACGAGGAGCTTCGGCTTGGCCTCCTGGTCTTCGATCAGGAGGACCTGAGGGTGTCCGTCGGCCTCCACAACGGTGGTCGCGCCGCACTGCAGCAGGTGGTCGCGGAAGCGGTTCAGCGCCGCGGATGCCTCGGCGGGGCGAAGCTTGAGGACCTGCTGGGTGAGGCCCTGGCCGGCGCCGCCGCCCGTGATGGTCGACTTGATCCAGGTCTCCACGCCGGCCGCGCGCAGCCGGGCGGCCCGCAGCTCGTCGGGGGCGCTCCACGGGAATTCCGCCGGGTCGCACGAGGTGGAGGGGGCGGCGGGCCCCTGGGGGCAGCTCGCGGACAGGGTCAGGGAGGTCTCGGAGCGGGTGTAGGGGGCCTGGGACCAGACACTGTCCGGGTGCAGCAGGTCTCCGTCCGGGGCGTGGTACTCCGTCGTGCACGTGATGGCCTGGGTGGAGGGCTGCGCTTCGTGGGTGGGCTTGTCGTTGGTACAGGCGGCCAGCACGGTCAAGGCTGCCAGCGTGGCGAGCAGGGCCGGTGCGGTGCGGTGGTTCATCGGTCTCCCCCGTGGCGGGTGGGTGCGGTGGTGGTGCGGGGCACGGCCCGGTTGTGGCCGCACCCCGCACCGTTGCTGCTAGGCGTTGTTGACCTCGGAGTAGCGCTCCGGCGCGCTCGCGGTGGCCCAGGACGTGCTGGTGCCGCAGTTGCTGTAGGTGTGGACGACCCGGACGCTGAAGCGGCGGTTGATGATGCCGTCGCGGTAGTTGACGGTCGTCCACGCCGGAACGTTCACGGTGAAGGTCTCCGTGTTCGTGACGGTGGCGGAGACGGTGACGGACAGTCCGAGCTTGGCCTGGATCTCGGCGACGAACACGTCGGCGCTGGCCTGGATCTCGGCGCTGGCGGTCGCGCTCAGCGTGACGCTCTTGGTGCGGGCGATCGCCCGGCTGATCGAGGCGCCGGAGCTGTTCGAGATGGTGCCGCTGTCGCTGGTGCTCCAGTCCCAGCCGATCTGCTCGTAGTAGCGGTTGGTCACCGGCTCGCAGTAGTTGCTGCTCTGGCCTGGATCCACGTCGGCAGCACTCGCCGGAGCGGCCCCCACAACCCCCGCCAGAACAGCACCGGCGAACACACCGGCCACAGCCTTCTTCGTCATCAGGTTCCCCTCCCAGTACCGACCCCCAGCGGGTCGGACACCAAGGACCCTAGGAGATACACGATCGGCTGTAGACGAAACTTGAAGAACTTCTGAGGAAGACATGCCAAGTGATAGAGCACCCTCCCGTTCGCGGCGCGACATGCCCGCCCACGGCCCCAGGCACTCGCTTGAGACAGGTCATGCCATCGTCGCCGGATCCGGCGGAACGGGCTGACTACCGGCCGCCCCGCTCGGCCTTGATGGCGGAGAGGTACTTGCGGGCCGTTCCCTCGGTCACCCGGCCTGTCCCGCCAGCTGCGGCGCGAGGTCGACTGTCGGCAGGTTTCTCAGCCCATCGGGGTGGAGCGGGTTGTCGTGGCCGAGTCCGGACGTCATGATCGCGGGATGGCTGAGGAGACGGTTGTCCAGAAGACCTGGCGGGGGATGCTGGAGGGTCATCCCATGGCGCGGCGGGGGGAGCCTGCGGTCATAGCGGCCGCCTATGCCGAACCTCGGTTGCGGGGCCCTGTTCCCGTTTCCGAGCCACGGGGCGCTCACCTTCCACAGGAACACGCAGTTCCCGTGGAGCAACGACCTGCCGTTCATCGTGGGCGACGCACAATCGTGCATCGTGTACGCGCCGCTGGGCGCGCCGCGGCGTGTCCTGGGCGAGTCACTCACACCGCATGAGGCGGCCGCGTTGGTAGTGGCCCACCTGCCCCACGACTGCGGGCCGGCCTTCGAAGGGCCGTGGCCCCCACCTGAGCACTACACCGACTGAACCAGCCGCAGAGCTACGGCGCTGGTCAAACTGATCAAACTTCGTTGAGCCGGGTCGATCACCCGGGACCAGATCATCTGAGACGGGACACCCAGGTCCGGCGCGAAACGCTGCCACCTGGGGAAACGCCCTGGGACCGTCCCGGCAAACCGAACATAACGGTCCTGCTGGGACGCTGCTGGGACAGGCGTACGACCGGGCCTACTACCGCGTGTTCACCGCCGTCGAGGAACAGGTCCGCGGGGACCTCGTCGCCAGCCGACGGCACCTGGCCAAGGTCGAGACGCAGCGGGCCGCACGCTCCCGCCGCCACGAGTCCGGACCGGCGGCGGTCGTCGCCGAGCGGGCTGTGGAGTCCGGGACGGCGGGCGAGTTGGGTGGTGTCGCGTGTGGTGAAGCGCCAATTGATGGTTCGTTCACATATGGTCTTCTCGGTTGTTGGTTGAGCGAGGCCGGCCCTGCGGCGCCATCCGCGCACCGGGACCGGGACCGGGACCGGAGGCACGGTCGTCGTCCGGTGCCGTGCTGCTCGACACAGTCGCGCGAGCACCTTCACGGGCGTCGCGCCGCGCGTGCGCGTTGTGCGCGACGTGTGTACCCAGAGGGCAACTGAGAGAGTGGGAACGGTATGAGCAACGGGTTCAGGGACGGCGTCAGTGCCGCCGTCGCGTCGGGATCTCACGGTGAGTCCGGTTTCTGGTTCTTCAAGGGGAACCAGGCGCTGAAGACGGACCCCGACGGGAACAAGGTCGAGTACGGGCCCGCGGACATCACGGCATCGGAGGCATGGCCGGCGCTCGCGCCCTTCGGGCGAGACATCGACGCCGCGGTGTTCTCGGGAACCGGGTTCTGGTTCTTCAAAGGCAACCAGTGCACCAAGACGTCGCCCGACGGGCGCCGCGCCGAGGTTCCCGACAGCCCCATCACGGCGGAGGGAAACTGGCCCGCTCTCGCCGGCACGGAGTTCGAGAACGGCGTCGACGCGGCTGTCGAGTCGGGCGACGGCGGCAAGTCCGGTTTCTGGTTCTTCAAGGGGAACCAGGCGCTGAAGACGGACCCCGACGGGAACAAGGTCGAGTACGGGCCCGCGGACATCACGGCGCCGGAGGCATGGCCGGCGCTCGCGCCCTTCGGGCGAGACATCGACGCCGCGGTGTTCTCGGGAACCGGGTTCTGGTTCTTCAAAGGCAACCAGTGCACCAAGACCACGCCTGACGGCAACCACGTCCTGGTCCCGGCCAGCGCCATCGTCGCGGAAGGCAACTGGCCGGCGCTCGACAGGTAGCGCGCCACCGCCCGAATCGGGCGGCGCGTGGTGCCGGGGCTCTCGTGGCCTGACCGCAGTCATGAGACCCCGGCGCCGTGACGTGTCACGAAGGAGGAGGACATGCAGATGGCAGCCCCGAACCCGGGCGCGACCAAGACCCCGGGCCCGTTCTTCATCACCGGCCTGTATGCCAACGGAAGCACGCATGCCCAGATCTGCGTCTACTCCAGGGATCTCGCCGGTTCCCCGCTTCCGGTGTGGACATGGAGTCCGGTCACGGACGAGACCCTCTCGGGTCGCGAATGGGACGACCTCAAGGCCAGCACCTCGGTGACGGAGGTGAAGTGGGCCGACGGCGGGAACAAGGCGGTCGCCCTCGTGGGCGGCTACATCGTGCTGCTGTCCACACCGAACGGCGGGCGGCAGCCGCGACTGGAATTCGCGACCGCACTGCAGAACGCGCAGAACGCGCACTCGGTCGAGGTCCTGCCGGGCAACATGATCGCCGTCGCGGACAACGGGCACCACCCCGCGGGCTCCGGGGTACAGCTCTACGCTATCGGCGACCACCGGATGGGCACGGGGAGATACGAACAGCAGGTGACCGGCTTCCCCTCCACGCACGGACTGCTCTGGGACCAGAAGACCGGATACCTGTGGGTGGTCGGCGACAGCAAATGGCCGACCAGTGAAGGCGCCCAGGGCCTGGTACGGGCCTACGCGTACGACCCGGCCACGAAACGGCTCAACCAGAAGCACGCCGTCCAGAAGGAGGTCGGCACCGGCTGGAGGACCGTGGAGGCCCCGGACGAGTGGGACGGCCCACACGACATCACCGGCATCCCCGACACCAGGGAAATCCTCATCACCACGGAACAGGACGTCTACACCTGGAACGTCGACGACCTGGCGGCCGGGCCCGTATGGGCCCCGCAGATGACCAGGTTCACAACCTTCAGCGGAGACCGCCACGAACACGGCTACCCCCGCTCCCGCATCAAGTCGATCGGCATGCGAGCCGGGTCCAAAGAGATCATCTACACCCAGCCCACAAGCTGGGGCGAAGACGCGGACTATCCGGACCTGATCGGCTTCTACGAGGCGACCCAGGGCGGCAGAGGCGTCAAACGGCCACGCCGGACCGCCTACAAGGCACGCTGGTTCGAAGCAACACCCGGCTGGCAATCCCCTCCACTGCGCACACCCGAATCGATCTGACGGACAATCGGGACGCGGCCTGACACGGCCAGGTCCCAGCCGGGGCCGAGCACCTGGGAGGCGTTGCGGCCGGTGCGGGCCGTCGGCACCGGGTTGGAGCAGCCGGGGCAGGCGCACACCCAGGCCTCGGCCGCGCCGTTCGCCGTCTCGCCGGCATCGCGCCACCGCACGCCCCCGCGTCCTGCCGCACGCCCGCACCGTCACCGACCCGACCGCCGTCCTGGAGACGCTCGGCATCGAGGAGGACCAGGAGCGGGCGACCGCTCGGGCGGCGGCCTGGACTGGCCTTTTTGTGGTCGGGTAGCCGGGTCACGTTGCCGTGACCCGGCTACCCGACCACAATTTCGGCGACACGGAGCCGCTGGAAGGTGGCTCTACAGCTCGACGTCCATCCAGGCGACGTCGTTCAGCTCGACGTCGAGGCTGCGGACGCGGCGTCCGCCGTCCTTGAAGTACTCGTCGCGCAGGGCCTCGGCGAGGATCGCTTCCTGCTGGGTCTGGGTGGCTCCGGCGTCGCGGGCCTCGTAGAGCCGCTGGGCGACCGAGCCGGGCATCTTGTGGGTGATCATCCGGGGGCGGGGGTCGTCGGTGGTGCCGCCGGCCGCGCTGTATCCGAAGGTCGCCTGGATGTGGAGCATGAAGCCGTTCTTCTCGGCGTCGCGGCGCACCCGCTTCTTCACCCGCGGCTGCCAGGCCGAGCGGACCGCTCGTTCGACCTTCGCCGCGTTGGCCTTCGTCATGGGGATGTCGCCGGTCAGCTCGCCCTCGGCGAGCGCGGTCAGGGCGTGGGCCCAGCGCTGGGCGGTGCGCACCGAGACGCCGGCGGCCTGGGCGAGCCGCTTGGTGTCGTTCTTGGCGACCTTCTCCCACAGGAACTTGACCCGGGTGTCCAGGTGCACCGGGATGGGGCGGGTGCGCTCGGCCCGCTCCAGGCCCTCGTCGATCTCCCGGCTCATGGGGATCAGGTCCTTCCTCGCCCCGTCGGGGCGAACTCGAGTAATGGGGGGCGGCCCACCGACTGGGTGTCGGCGGGCCGCACGGGACGGCGGCTACTCGTCGGCGGACACGACTCCGCCGGCCTTCATGTGCCGGGCCGGGTTGGCGTCGCCGGCGATCAGCTCGGTGATTTCGGCCATCGGCCGGGAGCCCTCGTGCTTCACCATCCCGGGGCTGATGCCCAGGCGCAGCGAGGTGGTGAGGGTGCCCTCGGGCTTGGTGAGAACGTCGAGTACGCCGGGGCCGGGGGCGGCGAAGACGGCGCAGTCGGAGAGGACGGCGAAGCAGTGCAGGCCGGTGTCGTCGGCCATGCGGAGCAGTTTGCGGTGGAAGTTGACGGTGGCGGTGTCGATGACCAGGGCGCGCATCAGCGGGTCCCAGGTCGGCCGGTCCAGCGCGGCCCAGCGCTCGCCCGGCTTGTAGCCGTGGCCGTGGGGGCGCTCGCGCATCTTGCCGATGGTGCCCTTCGCGGTCTGCTTGATCGCGGTGAGCACCGCCAACTCGGCCGGGTCGCCCTGCTTGACGGCGGCCATGGCGTCCAGGAACGCCACCGGGTCGCGGTCGGCGAGGGTGAGCGGGACGCCGAGGGCCGCCATCGTGTCGACGTACGCCTGGCGCAGGCGCTTGTACCACGGGTCCAGGTAGGGGCCGTGCTCGTGGCGCAGCCAGCCCTCGGTGGGCTGGACCCGGGCGCCGAGTTCCAGGGCGTAGGCGACCTTCACCGTGGAGTACCAGGCCGGCCCCGTGGGGCGGGAGCCGTCGGCGGTGAACGGCGACGGGAGCAGCGGGTCGGTCTCCACGTGGGAGAGGTCGACCAGCCAGGAGCCCGGGATCCGCTTGTCGAAGACCGGGTTCAGCTCGTGGACCGGTCCGGACAGCGGCAGCGTCAACCTGCCCGCGGCCGCAAGGAACGCCATGTTCACATCGAGACCGACCGCGTAAAGCGCCCTCCTCTTCTCGTCGTCGGTGAGCTCGCGGAACCAGTCCCACGCCTCCGTCACCAGCTCCTCCCCAGGGCCGCGGTCCTGGGCGAGCGGGTGGATCTCGGGGACCTCCGGCGGCGCGGGGGCGGGTCAGCCGGTGACGGTCTCGGCGTGCCGGTGGAGCGCGTCCAGGAGCGCGGTCTGCTGCTGGGTCAGCTTCCCCTCATCACGAGCCACCGTCTGCTTGCGCAGCCACGTACCGGGCCGAACGCCGGGTCTGCTTCGCCGCCGGTGCGGTTGGCGGGGCCGGTGAGGGTGCCGCCAACGGCGAGGTAGACGAGCAGCCGGCGGTAGGAGCGGTTCCAGTCCGGCTCCAGGCGCCACAGCTCGTCCAACGCGTCGAGCTTGGCGGCCTGGTCCTTGGTGAGGTTGTCGGCCTTGCGCTGGCGGCGCATCCACGCGCCGACCGCGTAGTCGTCGAGCTTCGCGGTCGCGGGGATCGCCAGGTGGCCGTGCTGGTGGTGGAACGCGGAGGCGTAGGCGTAGCCGCGCTCCCAGGCGTTGGCGTTCTTCGACCAGATCATGCCGAGCGCATCCAGCTCCGAGACGCGGGCGGCATCGAGAAGGCCCTGACCGTTCAGGTGGCGCTGGCGGGCGAGCCAGGAGATCAGCTCCGCCTGCTTCGCCCTGTCGGTCGGGTCGAGATGGCCGTGCTCGATGTGGAACCTGGTCGCCAGGCCGTGCATCCGCTGCCACTCGACCGCGCGCGGATTGAACGCCCGCAGCTTCACGGTCTGCAGAATCTGCGCTGCGTGGTGCCGGGCGTTGATCTTCAGCCACTCGATCGGCGACTCCACCGGCACCGTCGGCTGCTCGCTCGCCCCGGCCTCGGTGGCCTCGCCCTCGGGGGCCGCCGTGGTCGTGGTGGTGTGTGCAGTGCCCTGGGAGCGGCTGGCGCGCAGTTCGGTGATCCGGCCGACCACCCGGGAGTCGTGCGCCGCCAGTGCCCGCAGGACCCGCCAGATGGTGCGGAAGGAGGACGCCTCGATCTCCGCGTCGGCCTCCGCCTTCACAGCCTCGCCCGCGTCGTGGACCTCGGCCGGGTCCGCGGCCACCGTGTCGTCGCCGACCTCCGGGGTCGGCAGGTAGACCGGGATGATGACCCAGGAGACTTTGCCCTGCCGGTAGGACTGGCGCAGCGCGCGGCCGACGGCCTGGACGATGTCGATGGCGCTCGACTTCGGATCGCTGAAGACGATGGAGTCCACGCTCCTGACGTCGATGCCCTCCGACAGGAGGCGGCTGTTGCATCGCTGGTGCGCGGGTGCGCGGGTGCGCGGGAGAATGCCGCCATGGACGACAGCCGCCCCACCCGACGGCCACCCCGGTCTCCGCCCCGGCCGATCGGTGGTGGGAGATCCGGGCGCTGCACGCGAAGCTCTACCCAGTGACGGACCGCTCAGACCGGGCCCATCGGGCCGAGCTCGGCCAGCTTGTCGAGCGAGGCGACCAGGACGGGGACCACGTCGGCGTAATCCCGCCACCAGTCGTCCCCGGGGCGGCCCGGACGACCGGCCCCACGTCGGACAGACGGGCTCGTGCCAGGTGGTGCGGACCACCAGCACGCCGGGCGATCGGTGCTCGGTGGTGCCGGGCGCGAATCCGCCGTGCACCCGGGCGGACGCACTCGGGCAGCGCCACCGCGCGCTGTTCGATCGGCGGCCGGGTGAACCGTGCCGGAACGCGACCATGCTGTCACCGACGGGGTACGGATCAGGGACACGAGTTTCCGCCGGGAAGGGTTACGCCATGCGCCGCGCGCTGATCGTCGTCGACGTGCAAAAGGACTTCTGCGAGGGCGGCAGCGTCCCGGTCAAGGGCGGAGCCGACCGGGCCCGCGCCATCGCCGACCTCGCCCGTCGCACCGCCGGCAACAAGTACACGCACATCGTCGCCACCCGCGACCACCACATCGACCCCGGCAGCCACTTCTCCGACCAACCGGACTTCCGCAGCTCCTTCCCCGTGCACTGCGTCGTCGGCAGCGACGGCAGCGAGTTCCATCCCCACTTCGCCCCCACCGCCGCGTCCGGGGCCGTCGACGAGGTCTTCTACAAAGGCGCGCGTTCCGCCTCCAAGAGCGGCTTCGAAGGCTCCACCGCAACCGGCACGCCGCTCGCCGACTGGCTGCGCGCCCGGAACATCACCGGTGTCGACGTCGTCGGCATCGCCACCGACCACTGCGTCAAGGCCACCGCACTCGACGGCGCACGAGCCGGCTTCACCGTCCGCGTCCTGCTCGACTACACCGCCGGCGTCGCCATCGACACCACCACCACGGCCCTCCACGAACTACGCCAGGCCGGCGTTCACCTCACCGGCCACCCCGTCGTCCTCGACTGAATCCCACCACGGCGACCGACCCGCAGCCGGCCAGTGCCGCGCCGCCCGCTCTGGCCGCCGGGCAGCGGGAAGGTCGCCACGATCGTGGTGCCGGTCATCCTCGGTGCCGGGGAGAGCGGCGACCAGCTGCTCTCCTCCCGGGCGTTCGACGGGCTGGCCAAGTTGTTGATGGCGCTGCGCTCGCACGACGCGGCCGCCGTTGAGCGCCTGGCCCTGCCGCAGTCCGAGACCCGGCCCCCGAGGGAGCAGCGGCACGCCGGAGACCCCGAGGAGCGCCGCTCCGGCCAGGGCGAGGCGCAGCTGCTGCAGTTCTCCTCCCAGCGGGATCCGGCGGTGATCGCGGCGTTCGTGCGGACCCGGGTGCTGGAGCCGGAGCGGGCGGAGTTCCGGCGGGGCCTGGAGGAGCTGCTGGCCTACAAGGGCGCCTTCGGGGACGTGAAGGTCGCCTACGCCTACCAGGCCCCCTCCGGGCACCGGCTGGGCTCCTGGGTGGCTGACCAGCGCCGCTACAAGGCGGCCGGGGTCCTCGACGCCGAGCGGGTGAAGGAGCTGGACGGACTCGGGTTCGTCTGGTCGGCGTTCGACAGCGCCTTCACCGACAACCTGACTGCGGTCGCCGGGTGGGCGGCCGAGCACGGGCACGCCTGCCCGCCGGCCGACGCGGTGTGGGAGGGACGCCCGGTCGGGGTCATCATGAAGAACGCCCGCACCGCCCAGCGGCGCACCGAAGCGCTCCAGCGCCGCGCGGAGGCCGGCGAGGCGGGGTTGGACTGGACCGGGGCGCTGACCGCCGACCGCAAGGCCGCGTACGACGCAATCGACCCGGCATGGTGCCCGACCGGGTGGTCGGTGGAATGGCAGCGGTGCTTCGCCCTGGCCTGGCGCCACGTGAAGGCTGGCGGGACGCTCGCGGGCGATCCGGGCAGCGTCGTCGTCCAGGGCGAAGACCTCGCCGGATGGGGCCGCACCCAGCAGATCGGCTGGGACAAGCTCAGCCCCGCCCAGCAGTGGGCGTGTGAGCACGTCCTCGGACTGGAACCCCTGGCCGCCGAGCAACGACCGGCCCCGAAAGTGAGCCACGCCGAGAAGGAACAGCGGAACCTCGCGGCGGCCGCCCAGTACCGAGAGCGGGAAGGGCACCTGAACGTGCCGCGCAAGCACAAGGAACCGCTGCGGCTCGCCGACGGCACCACCGTCGACGTCAGCCTCGGCCTGTTCATCACCAACAGCCGCAGCAGACGCGCCGACATCCCCACCGAACGCGCCCAACACCTCACCGAACTCGGCATCCGCTGGGAGTAGCAGGAGACTGGTAGTGAGAGATCCATCTGCCTCCGTGCCAAAGGGAAGCGCATCGAAGAGGGAGGTGTCCCACGATGGCTCAGCAGAATCCAGCGCCTGGTGGCGGTCCTAATTGGGGGGCGCGTCCGCCAGCATCGGGTCCGGCCAAGGCTCACCGCCGGCGGTTCCCCCGCTGGCGCATCTTCACCTGGGTCATCCTCGCCTTCAACCTGATCATGCTCATTTGGATCATCACCGGCGTGTCTTCCACCGCGAAGAACTGCAAGGGCCTCACTGGAGAGGCGCTCACGAATTGCCAGGCCAACAATGTGGGAACCGGCATCGGGGCGACACTCATCCTCGTCGTGTGGGCTCTTGGCGACGTCATCTTGGGCGTTCTCTGGTTGATCACCAAGCCGCACAAGCGGTACTGCCCTGCGTGCGGCAACGGCGTTCGCAGAGGCGTATTGCACTGCGAGAACTGCGGCTATGACTTCCAGCAGATGCTCCAGCAGTCTCAGTCCGGTCGCGGTCAGCCGGGGCCCCCAGCGCCGCCTCAGTGGAAGCAGCCTCCACGGTGAGTGCAGTCGCGGCCGGCAGTGGGGTCGACGCACTCGGGATGGTGTGGTCCGCGTTCGACACCGCCTTCACCGACAACCTCACCGCAGTCGCCGGATACGCGGCCGAACACGGCCACGCCTGCCCGCCCGCGGACGCGGTGTGGGGCGGGCAGCCGGTCGGGACCATCATGAAGAACGCCCGCACCGCGCAGCGGCGCACCGAGGCGCTGGAGCGCCGCGCGGAGGCCGGTGAGACCGGTGGCGGCGTACGACGCGATCGACCCGGGATGGTGCCCCACCTGGCCGTCTCCTTCTTCCAGACCTCGACCGCCTCGTCGTCGCGCTCGATCGCCCGCCGGGCCGGCTGTTGCCAGGACCAGCCGTGCCGCTTCAGCAGCCGCCACGTGCCCTCCACCGTGTAGCTCACGTGGAACAAGCGACCGATCAGCGTCTTGATCCTCCGGCCCTGGCCACCGGGGCCGGATCGGGCCGCCGCTTTTCAGTGGCTGTTGTCGTTCCGATCTTGAGGGGCGCCGGTCGAACGTCCACCTCGGTCACTCTCGCATGTGACTGCCTGGCACACCAGTTCGGGAACGCCGCCGACCACGGGGTCCGTGCGCGCCACTACCCGACGGACATGTCCGATGCGGAGTGGGCGGTGGTTGGGCCGCTGCTGCCGGTGCCGGCCTGGCTGCGCGGGCGGGGCGGGCAGCCGGAGGCGTACTGCCACCGCGCGATACTGGACGCGCCATCGTCAAGCGCAGTGACGACATGCGCGGCTTCGTCGTGCTGCCCAAGCGATGGATCGTGGAGCGGTTCTTCGCCCACCTGATGCGAAGCCGCCGCCTCGTGCGCGACTTCGAGCGGTCCACCGAACGGCCCGGCGCCGGCTCGGCCAGCCACCCGCGCGCTGTCAGCCGCTTCGCCTTCGACCGCAACGCCTCGATCTACGCGGGCACCGGGTCCAGACCGAAGCAGCCGGCCATCTCCTGGCACGTCAGCGGACCTTGACCCAGCCGGCCCCGGTCCGCGAGAGCCTGCACGATGCGCTGGTAGTCCGCCGACAGTGCCGACCAGGCCAGACCCGCACGCCACACCGGCACCACCGACTTCGGCTTCGCAGCCTCCGAAGACGCAGGCAGCACCGGCGGTTCACCGCGATCCGACGGCTCCTCGGCGGCATCCGGCCCGGCGACGTCGCTCGCCTTCGCCCGGGGACAGCACCTCGCCGACGCGAGAACAGGCGATGACCCACTCGCTCCACTCCCGCTCGGCCACGACCAGCTCGTCCTGGATACGGTCCGCCTCCTCCCGCAGCGCGTCCAAACGACGGCGAGCGGTCAGCTCACGCTCTTCCAGCAGCCCCACGACCGACGGCATCCCCGACCTCCACCAGAGCGACGACACGACACGTCACCAACCCCCGAGACCGCCGACCCCATGCCCGAACAGCGGAAACACAGCCCACAAGCCCGGAAAGACAACAGTCACTTACCCGGATCAGCCAGGACGCCTGACCCGCGGCACACGACCGCCCGCACCGGCAGAGCAAGATCGCGGTGCGGGCGATGTCTGGATGAATGGCCCGACTGGCGCACCGGGCGGCGTCCCACCCGGTCTCTCCAGCGTACGACCGGCCCGGGCCGGCGGCGGGCGCCGCCCGTCAGGGCCGGTCGTCGTGGTGGCCGCACAGCCAGGCCAGCGCCATGTAGAGGCCCAGCATCCGCTCCGCGTCCGCCGTCCGCGCCGTTTCCGTCCGGTCCGCTCCCGTGTGGATCGCCACGGCCGCGGCTTGGCACTCGGCCAGCATCTGCGCCCGGCAGGGCCCCCACGGGCCCGCCGTGGCGGCGGCCGTCACCGGCGCGGCGGTCCGCGCGCCGACCGCCCACCGGTACGCCTCCAGCAACCCCTGCTCGTACTCGGTGAACGGCCGGCACCGCGCATCAAGCCCCTCCAGGGCGGCGAACACCTCCTCCGCCGACCGCACCCCCACCACCACCCTGTTCTCCGTCGTCATAACCCCGACGCTAGGAGCGGCCGCAGTCCCGTGCTCCCGCGCAGCCGCCGTCCGGAGGAAGCCATCCCCGCAGGCGCAGCCCCGGGGCGCGGCGGCCGCACCAGTCGGTGCAGTAGCGGCGGGCCCGGAGTTTGGAGGCGACGCGGGGGGGTTCAGTCGACCTCAACGTAGGCGACCAGGACGATCGTGCCGAGCACGGTGGAGACGTAGGCGATCCGGACGCCGTCCTTGGCGTACTCCAGGACCGGGCTGTCCGGGCGCAACTGGACGCCGGCGGTCTTCGGGTTCAGCGCGATGGTGTTCAGGTGCGGGTCAAGACGGGCGAGGGCGGCGTCGTCCATCTCGGCGAGCTGGCGTTCGGCGACCTCGTGGAAGGTGATGACCGCACGGCGCGACGGGCGGTCAGGCAACGCGCTGCTCGCCGCCGGTCGCCGGGGTGACCGTGGTGGTCTCGATGCCGCGCTCGGCCTTGATGTCGTCCCAGGTTCGGCGGTCGTTCAGGTCCACTCCGCGGTCCGCCAGGTCCAGCAGGACGTACGCGAGGGTGGGATCCTCCAGTGCGGCGTCCCGGGCCGTGGCGCGCAGCCCTTCGGCCTCAGTGGGGTCGAACACCATCCGCATCACGGCCTCCAAGCACCCGGGTGACGGTGCTTCGAGGCTAGCGCAGGTCGGCCGGGGCTGCGGGACGATCCGATGCCCCGGCCAACGGGCAGGGGTCAGGTGCTGATCTCGACGGTGGCCTTGTCCACCCAGCGGGCCAGGATGCTGAAGGCTGCCAGGTACTCCAACGCCTCGTTCTCCTCCAGCTCGATCTCGTCCTCGTGAGCGAGCGGGTTACGGATCGCCGAGAAGAGTCCGCGGGCCAGGTTCCCTGCCCCGTCGTGGATGTTCCTGAAAGTGTCGCCGCCGCCGTCCGCACCGAGGCGCAGCCGGGGATGGCCGGGGGTGGGAGCGTTGGTCGAGAAGGCGTCGGAGAGCAGCTTGGCCTCGGAGGCATCGCGGCGGCCGAGCTTGGCCTGGGCTTGGGCGTTGATGGCGCGGGCAGCGGCCCCGGCCGCCTCGCGGAAGTGCCCGCTACCCCAAAGGCCCTGGGCGCTCCCTACACCCACGGGTGCATCGTGGAGGCGTCCAGCTCGGGCGCCCCGGTGCCGAGGTTGTCGAGCAGCTCCTGCTCTGTCTCCAGCAGCGCGATGGCCCGGTTCGCCGCCTCGCGGTGTCGCCAGAGAGGCTGCTTGCTGGGCTGCTCCCAGTCGGCGGTGCGCCAGTCGGGCAGGACCCTGTCAAGGACCTGCTCGGCGATCGGCGCCTCGCCCTGCACGTCCTCCTTCTTGTTGGTCAGCCTGTAGTGCGCGAAGCCGAAGGTATTCGGGGCGTCCGGCACGTACGTCAGCTGGGCGATGTCGAGGAACTTCTTCAGCCTGGTGATCGCCCACTCGCGGTTCATTGGCACTGCTGCACTCCGTCTCGCAGTCCCGGGACTGCCGGATCGAGGACTTCCTTCTGCTGACTGCCAGTAACCACGCTCCACCCTTTCGAGGCAAGCGGGTTATCCACAACCCCGGGTTTTCCACAGGAATCAAGTCTTTCCGCCCGCACGGCTCTAATGCCAGGCAAAGGAGCTGGTCATGGCAAGCGGTTCGACGCGGAGGAACGTGCACCGTACAGGACGGCCCCGGGTCCGTCGGCCGTCCGCGCGAGTGGTGCTGGCCGCTCCCTCTCCGGCGCGCGGTGAACGCCGGTTTCAGGCGGCCCGGCTCGCGGCCCGGCTGGCTGGGGAACTCCTCGCCGGCTTCGTTGGTCTGTGACTCCACCAAGAACCGGAATCCCGGAGTCCCGGAACCCGCACGGCAGCCGACGGATGAGGCGGGCACGGGATCTCTGGGGAACTGCTGCCCGCCGAGAACAGGGTCTGGCCGCGCTCGGGGGTCCGCGGCCAGACCTCCTGCCACCAGCGTGCCGTTGAACGCGCGGCATCGCCTGCCGATCGAGCCGTGCAGGGGATCCGTCGGAGGCTCAGACCGCGACCGACCGGATCGTCCCGCGATCAGCGCCGCGATCCGCGAACAGACCGAGGCGCAGCGACGGCAATAAACGCGGGGAAGGGGTGCCCGGCCGCGACGGCTGGGCACCCCTTCCGCTTGTCCGCGAATGCGGGATTGCGCAGTCCCAGGATCACGAAGCCGCGGATAGGCTCCGTCTTCTCCAGCACGCCCCACCACACCTGACTGATGCGACGAATGACCGGCCCGTGCCCGTCATGTTCAGCACGGCCACAGCCGGATGCACCTGGCTCACCTCGACAACCAGCCTGCACGCTGCGAGGCTCAACCGGTCTCTTTGCTGCTCTCCGCCATCTGGAAATCGCTCCAGCGGCCATCCGGGAACCATAGCGCTTCCGCGCTGCTCTCCAGCATGAAGCGCACCTGGTTGGTGGTGTCCTGGAGCCGGGATACGAAGGCCGCCGCGTCATCAGCGGGAAGTCGAGGATCGATCGGCCCAGGTCCCGGCCAGCGGGCGCGGGTCGGCTGCTGCACAGGGACAGCTTCAGCCGCTCCGGCGCGGCGGCGGAGTTCGGGGCGGGGCGGGTGGTGTCGGTCATCGCGGGCCTTCCGGGATGTCGGGGTGCGGGGCGGCCCAGCGTGCGGGCCGCCCCGGGGCGGTGGTGCCACTGGTCGCCGTCGCAGTGGTGGTCGGACTCGACCCAGTCGCTGTCGGCGAAGTCAGTGTCGAGAGCCCAGCCGCACTCGCCGCACTCAGCGCGGCCCTGCCAGCCGATCTGGTCGCCGTCGCCCTGGTCGTAGTCGTGGTCGGCGTCGACCAGGAGCGCACCGTGCCGACCCCGCCCGCGACCCCGGACGCGCTGACCGCCGTCTGCGGGTACGTGCCGGTCCCGTTGACCGGACGGGACTACCTGGAGCTGCTGCCAGTGCGCTGGCTCACGATCGCCGACCACGGCCCGACGTCGGCTGCGCAGTGCGTGGAGAGGCCGTTGAGGGCCGACCTGGGGAAATGGGCCGACGCTGGTGCGGGGCCTGCCGGACGGCAGGCCCCGCGTCTTCGTACAGCCCGGCCTCAAGGCTCCGAAGGCCTCGGCGCCAATGCGCCTACGCCTCGATCGTGATACAGGCCCTGTCCGGCAGCCAGCTACCTGCCCTGGTACGTACCTTCACACACAGGAGCGAGCCGTCCTTGAACTCCTGGTTGATGGTGAAGGTGTACTTCGGCGGCGCTCCGCAGGGCGCAAACTTGGCGTTGCTGTACGCGGCGCCGTTACGCAGGGTGCCGGTCACCATGAACCCGATGTCGCACCGGTAGCCGCTGTCGAGGGAGGCCTCCACTCGGCCGACGTGGTAGCTGTCGCCATACGTGTACTGCGACAGCCTGCCGAGGTCGGTCGAGGTGCTTCCGCCGGCGCTGGCGTTGGCAACGCCGGACGTCGCGACGAGGGCCACGGCCGCCAGCGCCGCCGCCCCAAGGGCCTTATGAAGCCTGATCATCGTATGAACGCCTCCATGGATGGGTTCTCGATTTCGGACGACCTCTTGGCCCGGGAAACCACCTGTGTCTCGCGGTTCCCTCGGCCCGTCGCCCTCGGGATCCATCCTGACGGCGCGGGTGGGCGCGGTCCCAGTCCTTTCGGCCGTCGCCGAAACACCTGTGGTGAGGCCCACTTGAAGCAGCTGTGCACGACCGGCGACGATGGGCGGCGGAAAGGTGGGCGTCCGAACAGAACCCGGGAGAAGCCTCACGTGTTGCGCATCACGTTCACCCCGCAGGACCTCGCCAGGACTCGGATAGCGGCGACCTGGGGCCCGCTCGGCGAGACGCTGCACGCGCTGACAACCCTGCAGCAACCGCACAGCCGCGCGCTGTTCGGCGCTTGGCGGCACAAGGTCCACGCCCAGTCTCCCGCCCGTGTCCATCCGGCCTCGTCCCTCTTCCGGGAGACCGTCCTGGACCTGTTCACCGTCACCGGCGCCGCATCGTCCGTCGAGGAGGGGATCGAGGCACTGCGCGCCGCGCCGGCGGAGCGCCTGCGCGCCGAACTCGAGGGGGCCGTCGAGGCGCGGGCCCGTTACTCACGCTGCACGGGCCCCTGGGCGGGTGTGGCGTGGGGCGACAGAACGCACGACCGTAAGGACCGTGAGGAACTGCTGGCGCTCCTCCAGGACGTCCACCGTGTCGCCGTGGCTCCCCACTGGCAGCAGGTCCTTCCCCGTCTGCGGGCCGAACAGACCACGCACGCGCTCAGGCTCGCCCAGGACGGACCCGAGGCGATGCTCGCCGCACTGCCACCCGAGTTCCGCTGGAAGCCGCCGACACTGGAGATCGGCAGGGGCGCTCTCACCGGCACCGTCGACCTGGAGGGCCGGGGCCTGCTCTTGGTGCCGTCCGCCTTCTGCCAGACCCGGCCGATCAGCTACACCGATCCGGTGGACGATCAGGCACCGGTCCTGCTCTTCCTGCCCGTGATGCGCGGCGTGTCCGACGCCGCCACGCTGCTGACGACGTCCCGCCACGGGATCGACAGCGCCTTGTCCGCGCTCCTGGGGCGCACCCGGGCCCGCACCCTCCATGCCATCGGCGACGGCGCATGCACCACGGGGCAGCTCGCCGAGCGCCTCCGCGCGTCACTGCCCACCGCGAGCGAGCAGGCCTCCGTCCTCCGCAAAGCCGGCCTCATCACCACCACCAGACGCGGCAGCGCTGTTCTGCACACGCTCACCCCCCTCGGCAGCGCTCTGCTCAACGGGCAGCACTTCCCCACTTGAGACCCAGCAGAAGAGCACTCCGGCCCCGGAACGCACCACGACCAGCACAGCTGCCGCCCCGTCGACGTTCCAGGCAGCGCAGGACCGCCGCCGCGGTCGAGCAGGCGGCCAGGCTGACGGGCAGGTAGGCGGTGAAGACCAGGTGCCGACGGCGGAAGAGCACGCTCTCCCCCGGCCGCCGACGGTGCGGACCGCGATGGCGGGAGCGGGCACCGCGGCCGCAGCCGGACTGCGGCGACGGCGACGCCTGGTCGAAGGTGTCGTCATGCCGAAGGCTCTGCCCACCCCTCCCGGGGGCCGAACCCCGCCACCACCCGCACGGAGCAGACCCGCGGGCCGGCGAGAACGGACCCGGGCGCGTTCTCACCGGCCTCTGGCCTGGGCAGATCCCCGAAACTCACCGGTCTCCGCCCGCCTTTGCCGGGCAACGTCACCGGGCCCGGAAGCCAAACTCACCGGCTCTGGGCACGGAACTCACCGGCCGGACGGCGAAACTCCCCGCCGCAAGTCAGCGGGGGTGCCCAAACTCCCCACCGCAGGTCAGCGTCCTGCGGTAGGCAGCGGCGGGTCAGGGGCGGCACCACCAGGAGCGGCTGCGCTTCTCCTCGGCGGCCGCGGCTTCGACGGCGGCCTGCTCGCGGTCGGCCTCCTGGCAGGCCTGCTGGTCGGCAGCTGCCCACCGTCCTCGTCGTGGTCGTCGGGCGGGGCGGGGCTCTGACGGGTGCTCACGGGCGTCTCCCGGTGGTCGTGGACCGCTGGCTGCCTCTCCGGCATATCCGGCCGGGACGACAGCGGCCAAGCCGTTCCGGACCGGCGCGCCGCGCCCTCTCCCACCACCCGGGATCCGGCCCCCGTCGCCCACCCCCGACCAGCGTCCGGCCGGCACCAGCCGGACGCGATGCCGGTCTGATTCAGGACGACAGCGTTTTGCTCGCCAGCACCCTCCCCTGGGCGTCGTACGCGGCGAGCTTGATGCCCTCGAGCGGGTATGCCTTCGGATCATTGGGGGTCTTAAGGCTGGGCCCCCAGACATAGCCGGTGGCGTAGCCCGGGTTGCCGGGGAGCGAGGCGACGGTGGCCCAGTACGCCTGGCCGTCCACCTCGATGGTCATCCGGGCCACCTGCCCGGGCCCGTGGTAGACGAGGTTGTACAGGCTCTCGTGGTACTGCGGCGGGTTCCCGTAGTACTGCATGGTGATCTCGGTCGCGCCCGCCGTCCAGGAGTACCCGCCGCAGCCCGGACCGCTGCCGTAGGCGGGGGCGTCGTGGATGCAGATCTCCTGGTCCTTCAGCTGCATCCACCAGTCCTGGCGGTCCAACGGCAGCTGCTGGCCGGGCTCCACCACCACTGCCTCGGGAGCCGGCCCCACCGGTACCCGCGGAGCCTGCGAGGCCGGCTCGACGGCTTGGGGCCCGTGCTGCGCGGACAGTACCGCCCCCGTACCGGCCACCACCGCGAGCGCTGCCACCACAGCCGACGCACCCATCGCCACCCGGCGCCCCCGCCGCTGCCGGCGCACCTGAACCCGCACGGGCCCGGCAGACCAGTCCGCCACTGCGACCCGGGCCGCCTCATCCCGCAGAGCGCCGCGCACCATGTCCTCGGTGTCCATCACCTGTTGCCTCCGTTCGTGCCGTCGATCGTTGAACCGGTGTCCGTCGCGTACGAGGCCAGCGCCGGGTCGCCGCGCAGTTTCGCCAGGCCTCGGCTGGCCTGGCTCTTCACATTGCCCAGCGAGCAACCGAGCACTTCGGCGACCTGGCACTCGCTCATGTCCTCCCAGTAGCGCAGGACGACCACGGTCCGCTGGCGCGGCGGCAGCTCCGCCAGCGCCGTGAGCAGCACCGAGCGCTCCTCGACGTCGCGGTGGCCACCGCCCGCGGTGTACGCCCGATCGGGAAGGACGGGCATGAGTAGCTGCCTGACCCGGCGCCGCCGGTGACGGCTCAGGTTGTTGTTCACCAGGGCCCGGTGGATATAGGCGTCCGGCTCCTCCAGACGGCTGATCCGGGACCAGTTCCTGAAGACCTTCGCGAAAGTCGCCTGCACCACATCCTCGGCCTCGTGGTAATCGCCTGTGAGCAGGTAGGCAGTGCGCACCAGCCGCCGCCAGCGCGTGGCGGCGAACCCCTCGAAGTCAAGCTCACGCAGGCCGGGGCCGCCCGCGGAAGCCGGTGCCGTGACGGGCCGCGGCCGGTCCTCCACCGGGATGTGCAATACGCTCGCGGTCATCCAGTTCCTCTTCGCGTCCGCGCGACGACCCGATCGGACCATCGCTCTGCCCTACTCACCGCCGCGCCGCCGGAAGGGTTGCATGGCTCTGTCCGCGACTACGGGCTCCGGCTCAACTTCGGGCGCTGTCGCTGATTGAGGGGTCCTCTGCTGGTTGATCACGGCGACAGGAGGATGGAGCGCCTTCCGCACCGCGGCCGGCTCCGCCGTGACGGCCACCTTCCCCGAGGCCCTGCGCCCGGGCGCCCCGGTACCGGGCGAGCAGAAGCCGGCGGTCCGGCACGGGCGCGAACACCTGCTCGACGTCGGCCGGATCCACGCCGCCTCGATCACTTCCTGTCAACGCCACATGCGAGAACCTACGGCTGGCTACGGTCAGGGCATGACGCTCCTGTCAGCCGATCTGCGCGCCCTCGACGGACACCCGCTCGCCGTGCCCGCAGCAGGATCCGCAAGGCCGCGGACCGGGAGGTCGGCGCAGCCAGCGCCATCAGTAGCCGCGGCGCGGCCCGGCCCGCTAACTCCTTCACCACCAAGCCGAGTTGGACTGCGAGACGGCCCGTTCGGCGCTGGTAGCGTTCAAGCAGACTGGGCACCTGCTCACGGAACGTCTGCCGCCGACAACCGAGTATCGGGCAGGCCAGGCGGCGGACGCGCACCGCCACGAGCACCCGCCGGCCGTCCGCCGGCACGTCCGCCAGTGTCCGATGGTGGAAGCCGTGCACCCGGTCCGTCGGCGCCCCGCAGGCCGGGCAGGGCACCGGCCCGTCCTGGGTCCGGGCCACCACCCGAATCACCTCGCCCTCGTCCACCACGTCCTCGATCACCAGCGGCGACAACCCGGAAAACACGGTACCCACAAGCTCGTTGACATCTCGCATGACGTGTCAACGATGTCCATCACGCTTCGTTACCACCGATTACGGGACAGGGCCGAATTCCTGATACTCCCGCCATCAAGGGTGGCGGTCGCACTTCTTGTTTCGACGCGCGTCGTTTCCTCCGTGGGGCCGTCAAGGTTGGCCGTAGGCGCGGTGGAGGCGGCGTCCGGGGCGGGCGGGACGACGGGGCCGGCCGGTGCCGGCCGGGCCGGGACGGCCCTCCCGGGAGATGGGACAACCGCGGCCACGGCGGAGCTTGATTCGACGCGCGTCGTTTCTGCCAGGGCATCATCACGGCTTACCACAGGCGCATCGAGGGCGTTCTGCTCGGCTTCGCGGCGGGCGTCGAGTTCGTCGGGAAAGCCAGTACGGCGGGCCGTACTGCTGTGGCCGTCGGCGCAGGCCGCGTCGACGGCGAAGGCCCATATGCCGTGGCGGGGGTCAGTGGCGAGGCGGTGGCTGCGGCTGCCGCGACGACCACCGCTCCTTGTCGGCGGGATCGGTTACCAGCCGCTGACCGGCCGGTGTCCCGGCGTGCTGATTCGGCGGCTTCCTACCCGATCCCGTCCGGATCGGCCGCGCGGGCAGTACGGTGCGTCACCCGGTCTTCACCGCTATCCAGCCCGCAAAGTTCATCCATCTCCAGAAGCAGTCAACCCGCTGGAACCCCGCCTGCTCCAGGAGTTCCACGTTCCAGTTGGCAGTCACCGGCACCAGTACACCTTCCAGGGACAGCGCCTTGCGGTCGACATCTTCCCTGCTGTATCCGTGCCGGATCTTGTACTGGTGATAGAGGCCCACCATCAGCTCGTTGAGCTCGGAATCCGCGCCCAGGACCTTCTCAACGAGGATCAAAGCCCCTCCCGGCGCCGTGTGCTCGTAGATCCTCCGGATTATGCGCTGTCGGTGCTCGATGGGAATGAACTGGAGGGTGAGGACTGCGAGCGTCAGATCGGCGTGGACCTCAGGGTAGAAGTCCTTCATGTCCCTGTGGTGGATTTCCACCGGGCTACCGGCGAAACGCTGCCGCAGGGCATGGGCCATCGGGTCTGAGGCTTCGACACAGACGAACCGTCCGTCCCCGTCGAGCGCGCCGACGAAGGGGGCGATGGCCTCACCGCGGGAGGCGCCGCAGTCGACGATCGTGGACCCTCGGGAGATGAACTGGGAGCCGCAGTCGAACACGGCTCGACGCATCACCTCGTACTGGGGGATGCTTCGCTCCAACATGTTGTCGAAGACCTGGGTGACCTTCTCATCGAACACCCAACGTCCCTGCGGGACAGTGCGGTCCACCTCTGCCTTTACCTCCTCACCGGAGTTCCGGGCTGGGGAAACCGAGCTCGCCATCGAAAGATTCCTTCCAGTTCATCGGATTTCAGTGCCGGGCTCACGCAGACGGATGGGCTCAGCAGCCGAGCCGGTCAGGGCATAAATGGTTGGCCTGGGGCGTACCCAGACGTTCGCGCTGGGGATGTCGTAGCCACCGGCGGCGCCCACGAGGACGAGGTCGCCCGGGCGAAGGTCACGCGGCCCGGGAACCCGTTCGGCGAAGAGGTCCGACTCGTAGCACATCGACCCGTAAACGTCGTACTCGGCGCTCCCGGACACCGCGAACTCGACGGGATGGTGCCAACCGCTGATCGATCGCACAAGGTTTGTGCCGCCGTCCAGCATCACCAAGTCGGCGGAGGCGCTTCTTGCGCACGGCGACCGAGGCCACTAGGACCGCATGGTCCTCGACAAGGCTGCGCCCCGGCTCGATGACCATGCGGATTTCCTTGGGTGGAAGGCCGAGTGACCTGCATTCCTCTGCGACTCCCCTGGCGTAGACGGACCAGGGGGGCAGCTCCGACCCGGGGGCGCAGCTGGTGGCGGGGAAGCCTCCGCCGATGTCGATGATCAAAGGCTCCGGGGCCTGGGCCAGTAGCTCCTGGAGGTGCGTACGCCACTGTCGCAGCACCGAGCGGTAGGGTGTGGGGTCCAACGGGTGGAGGCCGGTGTTGAAGTGGACGCCTCGCACGGGCACACCGGCCTTGCCGAGCGTCCTGCGGGCTTCCGCGAACTCGTCCGGCAGCAGGCCGAACCGGGACCAGCGCCGACGGCCACGGCGCACTGCGAGCCTCAGGCAGACCCGGGGCGCGTGGCCCTGTCGGGCGAGGCCGGCGAGTTCCTCCACCTCCGCGAGACTGTCCGCCTGCACGGACACGCCAGCCGCAACCGCGTCGGTGAGCTCCTGTTGCAGCTTCACGGGGCCGTCGAAGTAGATCTCGTCAGGTGTGAATCCGTCCATGAAAGCCGCAGCCAGTTCCGCACCCGAAACAACCTCGGCTGCCGCACCGCATGAGCGCAGCAGGGTGGTGATGCCCGGGAGGGCGTTCGTCTTGTAGGAGTAGGCGAGCGTGAAGTGAGGGAACTCGTCCTGCCATGCCTCGGCCATGGCGTGCGTGGTCGACTCGATCGCCGGCAGATCGAACAGGTAGAACGGCGTTGGCAGTCGGGCCGAGACTGCGCGGGTTCGCAGGTTTTCGGCTATCACGCTCGCGCCTTCCAGATACCGATCACCAGCCCTTGGTAGGAGCGGTGCTCGTCGAGTATCACGCCGGGTTTCGTGAAGGCGGTGGAAGCAGGCGTCACGAACGGAGCGGGAGACGCCGGCGAGCGCGGGGGTCCGACCGTAGACGGACTTGCGGACGATGCGGGTGACCTTACGTGCGCCGAGTGGCGGAATATCGTGCTGCACGCCGTTAACCAGTTTGAACTTCTTCGAGAAGAAGCCGTCCCAGAACTCGCGATCACGGGCGCCATCCGGGCGGACGCCGATCGCGTGGGCCACCTGATCCAACAGGCTCTCGGGCGGGCGCTGACGGTAGTAGAAAGTCGCGGTGCAGAGGAGTCCGCCTGGCTGGAGTACTCGGTGGACCTCGTCGAGCGCCCGGTCTCGTTCCTGGATGAAGCCGAAGTTGCAGCCACCCAGGACGTGGCTGAAGTGGTCGTCGGGCAGGGGAAGTTCCGCCGCGTCGGCGACTTCGTACGTCAGACGCCGGTTGCCTGCCGCATAAACCCTGGCCTGTTCGACAGCGTCGGCAGAGATGTCGATCCCGTGGACCGCGGCGCCGGTCAGCTCGTGGGCGTTGCGGCCTGAGTAGCCGGTGGTGCAAGCCAGGTCGAGTATTCGAGAGTCGCGCTCGACGGAGGCCAGCCTCACCCACTCGTCGATGGTCCGGAATGCGCCGGGCGGTGTGTTGTGCTGGCCGAGGAAGGCCACGAAGTCCGGGTAGGGCTTGTTGAGTACAGCGGAGACCCCGGGTTGGGAGGGGTCCGGGGCCGCAGGGGTGCGGAATAACACGAAGGCTCCTTACTGGGGCCGGGGGTGCCGGGCCCAGGGCCCGGCACCCCTGGGCTGCAGGCTTAGTTGCTGCCGCTGCGCTGGCTGCCCTTGACGCGGATGATCCGGCGGATCTTCAGAACGATGCTCATGGTGTGCTGTCACCTCCTTCCGTGTTGGGTGCTTCGGGACGGAGCACGAACACCAAGAAGTAGGGAATCCTGGATGCCTTGGCCCATATTTCGGGGTGCTCCGCGGCTGAGGAATCCGACGGTTGGGGTTCGTACAGGTCTACGACCTGGAACCCTGCTCGGCGGAATGCGGAAAAGTAAGTCTCGATGGTGCGGTGATGGGTCATGATGGCGTCCATCACGATGTCACCCTCGGGGCCTTCACGATGTTTGGTGACCGGGCCCTCGACGAAGTACTGCTCCAGCCGCAGGTCCTCGTACTCCCACCGGCCTCGGACGTTCTTTCGGGTCCAGGTCGCGCCGTCCTTGACCGGGTGTGGGACGGTCACCACGGTGATTCCGTCCCCGCGGACCGCGCGGCGAAGTCCGGCCAGTACCGGAGCGATGTCGGGGTCGGACACATGGTCGAGCACGTTGTTGCACATCACCACGTCGAACTCGGCTTCGTACGGCGGCAGCCGAGTGCCGGCGACGGTGGTGACCCGGGCGGCCAGGCGGGCCGGGAGCTTGTCCCGGAGCAGTTCCAGCATCCGCTCGGAGCGCTCGAAGGCGACGACTTCGGCACCATGGTCAGCCAGCATCCGCGACTGTTCCCCGGTCCCGCATCCGTGGTCGAGGGCTTTCCATCCGGGGCGGCGTACAGCGAGGCTTCGTGAAATCTCCTCCATGAGGCCGTCCAGGACGACGGAGTTGAGCGAGGCATCCGCACGGTCGGCGTCGTAGAGGTCTTCGAGTTCCACCTGTTGCACGGCGGTGGACCAACGAGCGGCCGGTATGACGGAGCCGCAGGAGGGGCAATCGTCGCGGCGCGGGAAGTGCTCGCTGTGAAGCCGATAGGAGCGGGAGTCCAGCATCAGCCTGGTGCCGGCCGAACGGCAGTCGGCACCGATCAGGCATCGCAGAACCTCGTTGGCGGCCATGGCTGCCACGATCGTGTTGAGCGGGCCGTAACTTCCGGCCTGAAAGCCAAGGTTGAGGTCAGGTCCCGGCCGCTCACCCGGGGCCAGGTACTGCTCCAGCTCGCCGACGTCGCGGAAGCACTCGTAGCAGGCGGTCGTTCCGGGCAGAACGAGCGGGCCGACCTGCCCGAAGCCCTCGATGTAGGAGACGGCCAGATAACCGAAGCCGTCCCGACGGGCAGCGTCGTCGATCCATTCGTGGATCTCGTCCGGGTCGTCGGCGGAGAGCACGATGAGGTCGCAGCCGGTCAAGTGATTGTCGAACAGTTCGCGGCTCGCCGGTAGATGAACGGGCGTTATGCGGACCTCCGAGTTGAGGACCCCCAGTCGCTCGGCAGCGACCTCGACCTTGGGACGGTCCAGGGTGTCCTCGGTGTAGAGGAACTGGCGGGTCAGATTGCTGAGCTCGATATGGTCACCGTCGGTGATGACCAGGTGCCCTACACCGGCCGCGGCAAGCACGGTGGCGACGTTGCTGCCAATTCCGCCGGTTCCGACGATCCCCACAGTCGCGTCGGCGAGAGTCCTTTGGGCCTCTTCTTGTTCCAGCCCGATCATGTCGTAGTACAGCAGATGCCGGGCGTAGCGGCCGTCGTTCGGAATGGGCGCGCCGACGATCTCGGCGTCTACGAGCTGGTCGATGAGTTCTTCCGCGGCCTCTGCGGTCAGGCCAGCCGTCTCGGCGAGGTAGCTCACTGCGGTGCCGCGTTCGATGGGGGCGGACAACATGGCGATCAGCCCGGTGAGGAAGTCGGGTGCGTCGAGGATCTCCGTACCACTGGGCGGAACATGACCGATCCGCAGCGTGGTACCGAGCCTGCGGGCCTCCAGATAGGGCTTGAGCTGCAGTAGGTTCATGGTCGTTCGATCTCCAGGCGGCGGGAGGCAGGAAGGCTCGCGGGGAATCGTGTTTCAACGGCGTCGGGAGCGGCCGACCGAACGGCTTCGACACACCGAGCGACCTGGTACAGCGCGGAATTCGGTGCTCTCGAGACGACGTCCGCGAGGCGTCCGTCCGCGAACAGTGCGGCGGCGCCGTCGTCCAGGGCCCAGCCCTCCGGCAGTGCCCCGCTTGCCACGGCGGAGAGATATGCCGCTCTGCGTTCGGCCTCGCTGTCGTAGTGCGGGCACATGCTGCCAGGCAGGATTCCCAGGCCCCCGGTGAGCGGAGCGAGAGGACCGAAGGAGTCGGTGAGGCAGGCCTCGAACCAACAGGCGGCCCCGGCACTGATTCCGCAGAGCAACGTCCCGTTCCCGTAGGCCTCACGCAGGATGTCGTCCACGCCGTGCTCCCGCCATACCGCGAGCATGTTCGCGGTATTGCCTCCCCCGACGTACACGATGTCCTGGGCGAGCAGGAACGCTCGGAGGTCGTGGTGCGTACGTCGGAACAAGGGTAGATGGGCTGGTTCGCAGTCGTCGCGTTCGCCGAACGCGACGTGGAAGCGTCGGACGTAGCCGTCGGAGTCCCCACTCGCGGTGGGCAGGAAGCAGATCTTCGGCCGCTTGGCTCTCGCGTGGCTCAGAACGAAGTCGTCGAGCAAGGTGTCCGGATCATCAGAGAATCCGCCGCCGAGCAGCACGATCTTCCGCAGTGTGGTCATTGAGGTGCCCTTCCTCCGCAAGAGGGGTCAGGAGGTCTTCTCCGCCGGTTGTGCGGGCAGCGCCTCCGGTGTGTTGGTGAGGCGCCGCACCCGAGGTACGAACGCGAGGATTGCGGGCACGGTCAGAGCCAACAAGACGCTCGCCCCGAGCAGGGTCACGTTCCGGCCGACGGCTGCGGCCGCACTGCCGGCCAGCAGGTACCCGAACGGGCGAAGGGCTGAGGATCCGAGGCGGTCGAAGGCGGCCACCCGTCCCAGTCGGTCCTGTGGTGTCTCCCGCTGGAGTGTGGTCTCCCAGAACGTGTCCGCCGCGGCGAAGCCCGCCCCGGCGAGCGCCGTGGTGACCAAGAGCAGTGGCAGTAACCCGGTTTGAGACAGCGCGGCCAGGGCCGGGGCCGCAGCCAACATGGACAGTTGCACGGCCACCAGGGGTCGTGTCGGCGTGATTCGCAGCGACAGCAGGCCACCGACGAGCGATCCGGCACCGAAGGCCGTCACCAGCGCCCCCCAGGCTCCCGCACCGCCCAGCGAGGACCTCGCGGTCACTGGTCCCAGTGTGAAGAACACCGCAAAGCCTGCCTGGAAGACCAGGAACTGAGCTATCCCCGCCACCATCCACGAACGTGACCGCACCTCGTGCCAGCCGTCGGCAAGTTCCCCCATGACGCTTCGCGGGATCCCGCCCACCTTGGGATCGCCCACATCGTGATGGCGCATTGGGAGCAGGAGGAGTGCTGAGGCGAGGAAGGTCGCGGAATCGATGAGCAGGGACCAGCCGGGGCCGGCGTATACGACGAGGAGACCGGCTATGGCGGGGCCCAGCAGGCCGGCCCCGTTGCCCACCAGACCGAGCAGGGCATTCGCACGTTGAAGGTCGTCGGCCGGCACGGTTGCCGGAGTCAGGCCCGTTGCCGCCGGGGCGAAGAACGCGCTGGCGGCACCGAGTAGCGCTTGGAGGACGGCCATTAGCCACAGCGGTGCAGAGCTGCTGAGCACAGCCACGGCCAGGGTTGCCTGCACGACTGCGCAGACCACGTCGCTGGAGACCATGACGTGGGCACGAGGTAGCCGGTCTGCCCACACCCCGCCGAACAGGAGGAAGACGACGTTCGGCAGGGTGCGCGCGGCCAGCACCAGACCGAGCGCATTTGCTGTGCCTGCCGCCTGCAGCACGGCGAAGGCGACCGATACCAGGACGAGTTCCGTACCGAACCGCGACAGGGCGTGTGCCGTCACCAAACGGCGGAACTGTGGCCGGCGAATGGGACCGAGAGCACCGGGAAGCTTCATTCGGCGCCCCGACCCCGGCCGATGGATTCCCACCAGCGAACCGGCGGGTCTCCCAGAGCGGCAGGCTTCACGAACCGGTGCGCCTCGTAGGGGGAGAGGGTGATCGAGGCGTCGTAAGGACGGCCGTGCCGCGCGTACAACTCCCTGATCCGTGAGCGCTCCGCATCGGATATGAGGCCGCTGCTCCCGGGGCTGACCACCCGTTCAAAAGCTCTGTCGGGCTGGAGAAGAAGGAAGGTGAAAGGTCCCCGAAAGTATAGCGCGAATGGTCTGACGAATAGCAGGGCGCCATGGCGATCACAAACATCCGCTCGCCGGCGAAACTGAAGTACCAGCCTTCACGCTCTGGCGACTTCACATCGCCACGGCCGCGCGGGTCCCGGGCAGCCAGCCCCTCCACGACCTGACGGGTGGTGAAGGCCAACTCACTCAGACTGGCGCCGAAGGAGGAATGAAGGGACATGAGGAAACCGTCGAGGGCCTCGCGCCGACATGCCTCTGCGAAGCCGGCCAGCGCCCGGCTCCAGAGATCCATCGCGTCGGCAAGGGTGCTGCCATTCCAGTCGGGTGCCGCCCAGATTGTCGAGCGCTGGGCGAACACGCAGTGGGTCTGCTGGAGGATGTGCTTGAACGATGAGAATCCGGCGCCGTCGAAGGGTGACCAGTCAGGGGCACCCTGGAGGCCCTGCGGGATCGCCGCTTGGTCTGCAGGCACGGTCGGTGGGCAGATTCGACGCGATCCCCGAAGAGCCTGTAGGTGAAGAGACACCTCCTGCAGTAGAGAGGTGACTGAGGAATTTCTGAATTGAATTCGCTGCCACCGAGTCAGTTGTCGCACGCCGGCATAGCTGTCCACCAGTCGCGTGATGCGTGATGCATCGGACCGAAGCCGTCGAGCAATCTGCGGCGTTTGCAACAACGGGAGATCGACTGTGACGGGCCGTGGCGCAAAGAACTTGCCCCAGAGACGACACGGATTCTTCGGCCCGAGCGATGGCGAAATCGTCATGCGGCATTGAGCATGCCGTGGAAACCGTGTCCCTGAGAAGGCTTGCGGCGGCTCTCATGCCGACGCTAGGAGGCGTTGCCATACTCTTCACCTCCCCCATCTGATGCTGGACGGACTGCTGGCCGGCACAGCGACCAGTAATCGTGATGACCTACGGCGCCCCGCGCCTTCGTTGCCAATCCTCGTGCGCCGGACCGGCGCTCCCGAGTCCAGGCGAAAGAGAAGGCCCGAGAAGAGGCATGGACCCACGACGGTGACGACGCCGGGGGGTCGGGGGACAGCCCCGCCCATGACGGACAACGTCCGAGTGTCAGCGACCGCATTCCCAGCCGCGCGCACCGAGCAAGGAAAGCTGCTGCCACACGTCTCCGTCGAGAGGACGGGCAGCTCGGTAGGCCGGGGCGCAACGGCCGACGCCGTCTGCGGCTTCCCGATGGCAGCGCCGACGCAAGACTGCTCGACAGCCTCCTCCGCCATCCGGCCTCCCAGCCGGGCGTCCTCAGGCATGATTCCCCCTCTCGTGACAGGAGTTGAGCATCTGTCAGAATGTGACCTGCTGTCAACACGTGACGCGTGACGGGTGACATTGCACTATTCCTTTTGACGGTCTGCGGCTTCGACCCGGACGAGGGAGGCGTCCTCGCGGCTCGGCAGAACGGCCTGCTGCGCGCGGTCGGCCGGGTCGCCGAGCTCGGCGTTTCCCGACGGTGGCGATCTCGGCGGCTGCCTCGGCTGCCTCGCCGAATACGGTTCACGTGTGCATGGACCAAGGCCCGAAGTGGAAGGCTCCACCCACTCAACGCCACCACGCATCCGGCAGGTTGGCCTCCACCCTGCCCGACATCACGCCCCACGACATCACCGGCACCGGCGCCCCCGAGCCTGGGCCCGATGCCACAGCAGCCCCCGGACTCGGACTTCGTCATCCCGGCGCCCCAGCCCAGCGCGTCGAGCCTGGGCACGCTGAGCCTGCGCTACGTCGACGGTGTGGCCGTGCTCGTCGCCAATGGCGGCAGCACAATCCCCGGAGAACTCCCGGTCGTGTACGCGGGCGGGAACGCCATCGCCACCTACACCCTCGGAACCCCCATCACCCCCATGGCCGCGACCGCCAGATCCCTGGACCTGTCCTTGGACATCCACGTGCCGAACTGCAAGATCGACGAGGTCATCCAGGTGGCCTCATAGCGGCATCGCCCGCGACCCCGATCAGAGCGTCGCCGACTACCTCGACGACTGGTTCCACGCCAAGCAGGCCGAGCTGAAGCCCACCACCGCCTCCCACTACCGCAGGTACGTGTACGACGACCTCATCCCCGCCTTCCGCACCATCCGCCTCGACGACTTCCGCCGGCCCCACATCCGCATCCGACCACCAGCTCGCCCACGGCCGCGGAAGGGTCACCGTCCATCGCATGCTGTGCACGCTCTCCAGCGCACTCGGCGACGCGGTCCGGGCCGGCCACCTACGCCGCAATGTCGGCCAACCCCTGGTCTTCCACCGCCACGGCCGCCCGCTCCACCCCTCCTACGTCCTCCGCCGATTCCACCGGCTCTGCCGCGAAGCGGGCGTCCCCGTCATCGGCGTCCACGACCTGCGCCACCTCGCCTGCGCCCTGGCCATGGACGAACACGTGCCGCTGTCCATCGCGCGAGGCTCGCCGCGATCGCGGCGCGCGCCTACGCGCACCTCGGCCGCGCCGAGGAGGCCACCGAGCGATAGAACGCAGCGTGGCCGACCGCGGCCCTGCCGTGGACGATCTTCACGACAACGTGGCCGGCGAGTTCGACTTCAGCGTGGAACGGGTCGCGATGAGCAACAGCACCAGCCTCCTGCTCCTACGGGATGGCGCCGAGGCCTCTGCCCGGCAATCATTGGAACTGATCGCGGCTCGTTCCACAGGCTCCAGCCCGCTGGTCGTGGCCCCCCAGGCCGGCGCCGATCTGGCCACCGCCTTGTTGATGCGCAACGACTTGGACGGCGCCGCTGACGTTCTGCGCCCCGGAAGGCCGAGTCCTGTTCGCGGCACTCGTAGGCGGCGAGCTCGTCTTGGCCCGAGCGCCTGGCGGCGCGGGGGGCGTGGTTCTCGTTGGGCCCGGGCGGGGTGCTTCGGATGTCGCGGAGGAGCTGGTCGAGGGGCTGCTCGCGGCCGGGCTCGGTCAGCGGGACGTGCGCAGGGGCCAGCAGGACGTAGTCCCGGCGCCCCGAGGCGTCGTCGGAGCCGGCCGCGTGGGCGGGTGCGGCGGCCGTGGCGACCGCCAGCAGAGCCATGGACAGGACTGTCAGTACGCTGCGGGGTCGGGGGCCGAGGCCCGGGGTACGGCGGCCTGAGCGCATTCGCGGGTGGACCATTGCCGGCGCCGGCCCGGCGGGAGACCTACCGGCAGCTGGAGACCACCGGGCGCCGCGGCACCCGCGCCCACTACGAGCGAGCGCGGGACGAGTGGATCGCCTTGGACGACTGGGCCGCGCCGGTCTTCGGCACCATCCCCGAGCGGCTGTTGGCCGCCCATCGCCGCACCGAGGGGTACTGGCCGGTTCTGCGCGAGCAGCGATGGGCCCTGTTTGGCCCGTATCCTGCCACGCTCGACGTCCCGCATGAGCGCGCGCCGGCGACCACCGCCGAGGCGGCGACCAGCAGCACCACCACGAACGGGTGACGCACCCCTCGGCACCGACGCGGGTCGGGCAGTAGCCGCAACCGCTCCACCAGTGACAATCCCGCCACGCCGTCCAAGGCGGGCGACTTGATCAGGCAGACGGTGGCAGACTGACGGCACATCGAAGCTCCGGTGGCTCAGGGCGACTTGGCAAGGTCACCCCGTTCAACCGGAGCTTCTTGTGTTCGTGATGGGCCTGGCCCTCATTCCTCGCACCCCCGCGACCTGCGGACTCACATGATCACCGAGACTTTCAAACGGCCCTGGCAGCCAGCCAGGCGCTGGCGGAGGTCTTTGGCCCGCCGCAGGTATCCGGCGTGTTCAGGTCCCGGCCACTTCGCGGGCGAAGACCTTCAGCTCCTCCCCCGGTTCCCGGGGCGCACCCGAGAAGAAATCCGCGAGGACGTCCTGCACGTCCTCGACGAACACCGGCTTCACACCGAACGGGATGCTGTCCCGGTTTCCAGAGACGAACGACATTCTCAGCTGTACCGCCTGTTCGTCGTACCACACGTAAACGACTCCGGGACGCCCTGTCCCGTCGGATGCCGCATCGTGCAACCAGGCACGGACGGTCTCCGACAGGACTGCGGAAAGGTCTTTGGGATCCGCACCGCCAAATCCTTCGGGTGGTGCGGGGAAGTATTCGATGTTCTCTAGTGCTTCCTCCGCAAGGTTCTCCCCACCTCGCCAGACACCTACCTCAGCCGCTTCCCCGACCATGTCCAGGAGTTCCGAATAACTCACTCCAAGCCCTTCCCGTGATTAATCGCCATAGGCGGCGCAGACGAGGAACACTCCTCGTCTGCGCCGCCGCGCCAATTCCCGGCTGGTGGGAGCGAGTACTTACCTCCTCCTGACAACCTTGCCGATCTTACCCTTGTGCTTCTTCGTGGCGTAGGTCCCGCAGACGCAGGCGTCCGTATGCCAGACGAACGTGTTCTTCACCTTCTTCATCACCTTGAACGCGATACTCGCGTGGCCGGCGGTGTCACGGGACCACCAGTAGGTGTTTCCCTTGCGGTCGGGAGCCTGCTCGACATAGGTGTGACCGCCCTGCTTCTCGGTCCGCCTGTTCTTGCTGGGGGACAGCTGCCAGGGCCTCTTCACCGGCCCGTGGATCGGGCAGACCTCGGTGTTGTTGTGGGCGATGATGTCGCCGCCGGCCTCGTCCGAAACCGTGAAGGTGTGGACGTTTCCGACATTGAGATTGACGACCAGTTGGTCGGCGACCTCGCCCTCATCGAGAACCGAGGTCACCTGCTGTTCCTGGCCGCCCGGCCCCAGCAGGAACTCACCCGGCTGGATGTCTCCGGCGTCCGTCCATCCCTTGCCCACCACCCAGATCGGGTGGTATGCGGTCGCCCGCAGGCTCAGGCCCGATGCGTCGAGCGACGTGGAAATATCCACCATGTGCTTGGTGGTGTACGTCGTGAAGACCGCGATAACGGGCTGGGCACTGGTCTCGCCGGTGCCCGGATCGGTCGCGGTGACCAGGTCGCCGACCTTGATATCGATGATGCTGGTATAGGTTCTGTCCGCCATCAGCACGGGAGTCTGCGGATCGAACGAGTTGCACCCGGACCGTCTGAAGACGGTCCTCGCCTTGCTGGCCGCCCGGGATACGCGGGACGCGGCACGGGTGGACTTGACGGCAGCTGCCGCCGCCTTGACCACGGGGCCGGCACCGACGGTCGCCGCGACCGCGGTGACCGCCATCTCGGCGGCCTTGGCCCAGTTACCGGTGGCCGCGTAGGAGACCGAGGAGACCGCCGCCGCCACGGCGCCGATGGGGCCGGGGATGTTGGAGGCGATCTCGGCGACGACCGCGATGACCTGGACCGTTTTCTTCAGCCACTTGGGCATGCCCCAGTTGCCGTCGAGGTCGGTGCAGTTGACCGGGTCGCCGGTGCAGTAGTCGTACGGGCTTGCGTTGCCGCCCGGCATCGGGTCGATCTGCAGGAAGCGGCCCAGGGGCGGGCTGTAGAGGCGGGCACCCATGAGGATGTCGCCGTCCTGGGCCTCGGCGGAGCGCTGCTTGCCGCCGAGCCAGCCGTAGCGGACGAATCCCTGGCCGTCCTGGGGGATGCCGAACTCGTCGCCTGGCCGGCGCCTATGCCGCCTCGTACGCCATCGGCCTGCTCATCACCGCGCTGCTGTTGCGACGGCGCCTCGACGGCCGGCTGGACGGGAGGAGGCTGTGCCGCACCTACGGCAAGCTGACGGCCTCTGCCCTCGCGGCGGGAACGCTGGGCTGGTTCGTGGCCCGCTCATGCTCCAGCACTGTCACCTCGACCACCTGGGCACCCGCTCTGGGCCTCGCCGCAGGAGGCCTCACGATGCTCCTGGTGTTCGTGCTGCTCGCGCGAATCTTGAAGATCAGCGAGCTGCGGAGCCTGCCGGGCCTGGGGTGAACACCCGGTCTCGGCTGAGTCGCAGCGGCCGGTCATCGGCGGCTGTTACCGGGCGCGAGCAGGCTGGTGACCTCGGCGATGGCCTCCGGCGATGGCTTGAAGTAACGACGGAGATTCTCCGGCTTCTTGTGCCTCGACTTGGCCATCAGCATCAGCAAACTCGCCCCCGCCTCGCCGAGGTGTGTCAGGGCGGAGTGACGGTATTCGTGCAGGTCCCACCCGGTGCCGGGCCCGCGTACGGCGGTGTGCTCGTCCAGCAGGGCACGAGCCTGCCCGTATGAGAGCCGGACGAGGCCGGTGTCCGGGCACACGTCCCGGGGACTGACGACCTTGCCGGGGCCAGGCCGCCGGTGAGCAACGAACACCGGCCCCCGCGTACGGCCCTTGAGTAGGCGGGGCAGAAGCCGGGCGGTGCCGGCGTCCCAGTAGACCGTTTCCAATACGAAGTCCTCGCGGGCCTGGCCACGACGGCGGGCCTTGGTCCGGGCGCCCTTGGCCTTGACCTGGCAGCGGCGCCCGGCGAAGTCCAGGTCCTGCATCACCGTCCGCCCCGACGGGCCCACCCCGGCCACCCTTCCCCCACCAGGTGGGACGGCCGGTCCAGTCGCCCCCGGGCAGGTCCAGGACGTCCTTCACCACTCGCGGGCGAATTAAACATCCGGATTCCACGTACCAAATCCACGCCAACCGAACCCACTCCATTCAGATGAGCGACATCTTCACTACAGAGAGATAGTGCAATATCACATAACAGTGCTGCTGGACGGACCAGGAGCTCTGCACACAGGAGAAGCACCTCATGACTCGCAAGATGCTGACGACGGCCGCCGCTACGGGTGCCCTGGCACTCGCTCTCGCCGGCGCGACCCCGGCCGTCGCTGCCGGTACCGCCGCCACCACCACCGAGACCGCCACGGAGGTCTGCGACGCCTCCGGCCTGCAGTCCGGCCTCTGGACCAAGCTCTGCTACACGGTCACCGAGGACGGCGTCCAGTTCACCGGCCGGATCGGCCTGGCCGGCCCGCCGAGCCCCGGCAGCCCGCCCCTGCGGACGAAGCTGGTCGACGCGGTCCTGACCACCGACATCGAGGGCGGCGAATCGCTCGGCACCGTGCAGCAGTCCCTGCTCTTCCGGGCCGCCACGCTGGAGATCGCCGGCTACGGCGGCACCGTCCCGTGCGGCTCGACCGTCACCGCGACCTTCTCCGTCTCCGCAGACGGCTGGTACACCGACCCGATCAGCACCAGCGTGGTGGTGCCCTGCTGATGCCCAGAGCGACACGGGCCCGAAGACGGCCGAACAGACCCCGGCCGCCGGTCCCGCATCAGCCCCGAGCCCGTTCCGCAGGACCCGGCCACGGCGTGATCAGCGGGTGGCGCGGCAGGAGCCGCGTCGCCCGCCTCCAGGCGGGCCCGCGCGCGAACGGCGACCGCCGGCCCCCGAGGGACCGGCGCCGTCGGACCGCGCCCGCTCCGCGTCAGGTACAGAGCCGCTTGCGCCGGACTCGATGCGCGCGGTGAACCCGTCCAGCAGGGTCGTCCCGTGGCGGGACTGAGCCCGGCCCGGAACAACGACGAGGGTTCAGCTTCTGGCGGATCGACCTCACTGGCTCCGGTGCGGCTTGGACTCTCGTTCGATCGGCAGGCCTCGTGATCGGTATGACAACGGCTTTTCAGAGTGTCGGCGGTGGCGTGATCTGGCAGACAACGACGAGCTCCAGGCGCGGGATGACGTAGTAGGCGAGCAGGCCGCCGGCGACGTCGAGGTAGCGCCTCGGCTCACCACTGCCCTGGTAGGAGGTCCCGTCCAGGTAGAGCGCTTCCGCGGCGCGGACGAGCTCGGCAGCCCGCTCTCCGACGGCGGCAAGGAAGTCGGCCGGAGCGCCGGAAGTGACGTGCTGCTCGCTGGGGAGGTACTCCCAGCTCCAGGTCACCCGGTCACCGCCGCATAGGCGGCGCGGTAGAGCTCGGCGACGGTGGCGGCGTGCTTGCGGCACTCGGCAACGCTGACGGCATGGTTGGCGAGGTAGTTCGCCCGGTGGTAGGCCTGGGCAGTGGCCGGGTGGCGTTCGATCTCGACGACGGCGGCCCAGTGGGCGACGAACGAGCGGATCGGCTGGACACTGCCCGTGGCGATGGCCTCGGCCATCGCCCTCGTCTGTCCATCGATCATCTCCGGGAGGCGGTCCGCAGCAACGACGGCCAGGGCCGCCTTGAGCGCGGTCGGACTCTGGTCGAGCCGGGGGATCAGCTCGACCCCGTCGTGCACGGGCTGACTCATGGCGGCACTCCACTTCTCGTCTGCTGTGAGGCTACTCGCTCCGGGAAGCACAATCGGTACCGTCACGCGGCACCGCTGAGGGTCATCGGCGGCCGGGCGAAGCGCAGCGTGGCGGCGCCTTGGCGGAGCGTGCCGCGCCTAGCCATTGAGGTGACCCCTGCGATGTGGACACACCTGACAATGGATCTTGTAGATCCAGGAAGGTGAAGATCCGCGTGGCAAGGCCATCGAAGTACAGTCCGGAGTTCAGAGCCGATGCGGTCGCGTTGTGGCGGGCCTCGGCGGGCAGGCGGACGTTCAAGTCCGTCGCCGACGACCTCAACATCAACCACGAGACCCTGCGCACCTGGGTCCGCGAGGCCGAGGGGGCAGCGTCCTCCGGTGGCAGACCGCAGGCCGGCGGGGCCGAGGACGAGCTGGCCCGGTTGCGGGCGGAGAACGCCCGGCTGATCAAGGCGGAGAAGGAGTGGCAGCTGGAGCGGGAGATCCTGCGCCGGGCAGCCGCCTATTTTGCCAAGGATTGTGTCCTGAACACGAAGGGGAGTTGCCAGTAGGACAGCTTCCAGGAGTGGTGCTGTGCGGATGATGAAGGTTTTGTGGCCCTTCGAAGTCGCCCTGCGGGGGGAGGCTTCAAACCGCCTCATGCTGCGTTGGTTGACGACCGTCGTGGTGAGCGATGGGGAAAAGGCGTCGTAAGAGGCGTCAGGTGGGGACCGGGAAGACGAACGCAAGTGAATCGCTGCTGACGTGTCGAAACGAAATCAGATGACATCGAAACCGGGGTGTTCCTTGAACTCTGGGATAAGCCTGGCGGGTGCCCGCCTATTGGCCAGGCGGTGTCCGGCATGCAGGTGACGTGAGCCCGGTCTGCGGCTTCCGCACGGAACAGGAGAAGGCGTGTCCCGACACCGCCCGCCGCGATGCGGCGGCGAGAGGGAGTGCCCCAAGCAGCAGCAACTGCAAGGGGTCGAGTACCGATGCGGGAGACGCCGGCGGACCGGCTCGTAGTAGTGATGAAGCTCCTGTAATGGGGGTGGAGCGAAGGGGCCGGGTCGTTCGTGACTGTGTTGATCACATCAACCGGACGAGGTCCGGGAGGAATGGGATGGGCCAGTTGAAGTCATCGACCAAGCCGTTTGAGATTTCGAAGTGGGAGGTCAAGGAAGCCTGGGAGAGCGTCAGGGCAAATAGGGGTGCGCCTGGGGTAGACGGACAGAGCATCGACGAGTTCGAGAAGGACCTGAGGAACAATCTCTACAAGGTCTGGAACCGTATGGCGTCGGGCTCCTACTTCCCGCCTCCGGTGCGTGCGGTGGCCATTCCCAAGCCGCATGGCGGTGGCACGAGAATGCTCGGCATTCCCGCTGTCGCCGACCGCGTGGCCCAGACCGTGGTGGCCCGGCATCTGATGCGAAGGGCGGAGCCTATGTTCCATCCGGACAGCTTCGGATACCGGCCCGGGCGGTCCGCCTTGGACGCGGTGGGTAAGTGTCGGGAGCGCTGCTGGAAGCGGGACTGGGTGGTGGAGTTCGACATCTCCCAGTTCTTCGACAGCGTGCCCTGGGACCTGCTGGTCAAGGCGGTGGAAGCGCACACCGACGCCGTTTGGGTGAAGTTGTACGTGCAGCGGTGGCTCGAAGCACCGCTCGCGATGCCCGACGGGACCCTGCTGGAGCGGGAGCGCGGGACTCCTCAAGGAGCCCCGGTGTCTCCCGTGCTGGCGAATCTGTTCCTGCACTACGCCTTCGACACATGGATGACCCGGGAGTTCCCCACCATCTGGTTCGAGCGTTACGCGGACGATGCGGTGCTGCACTGCGTCACCGAGCGACAGGCCCGCCAGGTGCTGGCCGCGCTCACGGACAGGATGGCCGAGGTCGGATTGCAGCTGCATCCGGCCAAGACCCGGATCGTGTACTGCAAGGACGGGTCACGCCGGGGCTCCTACGAGCACACGGCGTTCACGTTTCTCGGGTACACGTTCCGCGCCAGGAAGAACCGGAGCCGACAGGGAAATCTGTTCCTGGCGGTCGATCCGGCGATCAGCAAGGACGCCCTGACGAGGATCGGTCGGGAGGTGCGGGGCTGGCACCTGCACACCCGCACGGATCTGACCTTCCAGGAGCTCGCCCGATGGGTCAACCCCAAGGTGGCGGGCTGGATCAACTACTACGGCCGTTTCAGGCCCTGGGAGTTGATCTCTTTCGTGACGCGCATCAACTCCTACCTGGTGCGCTGGATCCGCAAGAAGTACAAACGGCTGGCGGCCAAGCGGAAGGCGCTTGCGAAGTTGCAGGAGATCGCCCGGCGATATCCCCGCATGTTCGCGCACTGGCGCCTTGTTCCGACCGTGAGCGCCGTGCTGGTCTGATGATCAGGACGACAAGAGCCGTGTAACGGGAGACTGTTAAGCACGGTTCTGTGAGGGCCGAGGGGTGAAATTCCCCTCGGCTACTCGGCGATGGGCCGCTGGCGGTTCATCTCCGAGTTCCGTGACCTGTATGGAGTACAGCGGCTGTGTCGGGTGCTGGACGTTTCGGCCTCCGGTTTCTACCGGTGGATCGCCGCGGCGGCCACCCGGGCGGCACGCAGGGCCGCCGACGAGGACCTGGGCGCGCGGATCGAGGAGATCCACGGCGAGTCGAACGGCGCCTACGGGGTCCCGAGGATCACCCGGGAGCTGCGGGAGCGGCACGGTGCGGTGAACCACAAGCGCGTCGCCCGTCTCATGCGCGAGCGCGGGATCGCCGGCCGGCATCTGCGGCGCACGGTCCGCACGACGGTCGCGGACCGGAGCGTTTCGCCCGCACCGGACCTGGTCGGGCGGGACTTCTCCGCGCCCGGCCCGGATGTGCGCTGGTGCGGAGACATCACGTACCTGCCGGTCGGCGGGACGTGGATGTACCTGGCGACGGTGATCGACATGCACTCGCGGCGGGTCGTGGGCTGGTCACTGGCCGAGCACATGAGCGCCGGCCTGGTCGTCGACGCGGTCCGGGCCGCTGCCGACGCCCGGGGCGGCGACGTGCGCGGCGTGGTATTTCACTCCGACCGCGGGGCGCAATATACGTCGGGTGCGTTCGCCGAGGTCTGCCGGGCGCACGGGATACGGCGTTCGATGGGCCGGGTCGGCTCCAGCTACGACAACGCGATGGCCGAGTCGTTCTTCGCCACGTTGAAGCGCGAACTGCTCTACGGCTCACGCTGGCTGAACCGGGCACAGGCCCGTGTGGCGGTCTTCGCCTGGATGGCCTGGTACAACCGAAGGCGGCGACACTCCGCCCTCGGCTACCGCAGCCCGGTCGAGTACGAGCGGCAGCACGCCACGAGCGTCATTAACCTGGACCTGGTCGCATAACAGGCGAGTGTCTACAAAATAGGGCAAAGCCCGGACGTCCGAGTGGCCGGCGCCCTGCTCCTGCTCTACGGGCAGCGCCTCAGCCGCATCGCCCGGCTCACCGTCGGCGACCTGGTCACGGAGAAGGGGCAGTCCTCCCTGCTCCTGGACCGCACACCCGTGCGCCTGCCCCAGCCACTCGCCGACGTCCTCTCCCGGCTGGCGAACCGGCCGGCCGGCGTGAGCTGGAGCGCCAACACGACACGCCACTGGCTGTTCCCCGGGGTCCGGCCCGGTACCCACATCTCCACCGATTCCATCGCCCGCGGCCTGGCCTCCCACGGCATCCCGACCCGCGCGTCACGAGCCACCGCACTCGTCCAGCTCGCCCAGGACATGCCGCCCGCCGTGCTGGCACCCCTGCTCGGCCTCCACGTGAACACCGCGGTGCGATGGCGCCGCCGCGCGGCAACCGACTGGACCGCCTACCTCCAGGCCCGCCGACGCTCCGAGGACCAGCGGCGGCCGACCGGGGCCTGATCGTTTCTGCGGTGAACCTCGCCACCCGATCGGGCGAACCCCCATCCCACGTGCTGTCACATCCCCCTGCGGTGCGGCTATAACCGGGCCCGTGATCAAGAACCTGCTAACCCAAGCCCTGCCCGCCATCGCCCTCGCCTCCCTTCCCCTGCTCGCGACGCGGTCCCGGCCGGCGCCGTCCAAGCTCCCGCCGCCAGCACTGCACCCCGCGCCTTCCACACCCGTGCGCAGGCCCCACTCCTGTTGCCCGAAGCGGTCGAACGCCTACCCCTCGCCGACGAGCACCGCGGGGGCTACAAGCGCGAGCTGTACAAGCACTGGAACAAGGGCCTCAACCCCACCGACGGATGCAACACCCGAGCGGAGGTCATCCTGTCCGAGGCCGTCATCGCGCCGACCGTCGAACCGGGCTGCAAGCTCACCGGCGGCGAGTGGTACTCCTACTACGACGGCGTCATCGTCACCTCGGCCACCGGCCTGGACGTCGACCACATCGTCCCGCTCGCCGAAGTCCACGACTCCGGCGGCTACGACTGGACCCCGCAGCGGCCAGACCCATGCGGCTCCCAGAGGCGGGTGGCCGCAGGAGCCGGCTTTCGCCTGCGGACTACGGTGCGCGGGCTCTACGGTGTCCACATCAGCATGACTATGCGTCAGGTATGCGGGGTGGGTGTGGTGGATATTCCTCTGGTGGACGCGGTGGCCGCGGTGCGCGACGAGCTCCTGGAGGCGGCGGCGCGTGCCGGGACGGATCCGCAGGTGGTGTTCGCGGTGGGGCCGGTGGAGATGGAGTTCGAGGTCGAGCTGCGCGCGGACGCCAAAGCGAAGGCCGGGTTCAAGCTCTGGGCAATCGGAGCCGAGACCGAGGCAGGCCTCTCCCGCGCCCGTTCCCACCGCGTCTCGGTCACCCTCACCCCCAAGCGCCCCGACGGCGGCGATCTGCTGGTGAGTTCCGCGCAGGAGCGCCCGAGCGGGCCCGGTGACACCACCGGACGCATCGACGGCTGAGAACGAGATCGCGGCCGGGGACATCCGCCCCGGCCGACCACCTGGTGGTGGCACACACAGCTGAGCCGTGGGGGCTGAGGTGGAGCGCGTACGTCTTGCCGGAGTGAACGGGCCGGGCGGGAACGGGTCCGGCTACGCGGTAGGGGGCCGCCTGGTCCTGTCCTCCGCACACGTCACCGGGCCGCCGGCCAACCGGGTGGAGGTCTTCCACCCGGGCGGCACCGGTACCGCAACAGGCAGGGTCGTGTGGTCCGGCACCTCCGGCGGGCGCGACGACGCCTCCCTCGTCCTCGTCCACGACAGCCCTCACTGGCAGCCGCCCTCCGCCCCGGTGCGCTGGGGCCGCGCGGTCACCGACCGCCCCGGCATCCCCTGCGAGACCTGGGGCACACCCAACGTCGCCCAGCGTCCGGACCGGGCCCTGGAAGCCGAGCAGCTGCGCGGCCGGCTGAACCCGGGCAGCGGATTCGTCGGCAACCAGCACGTCATCGACCTCGACCAGCACCCTGCACGCTGGCCGGCCGACGGCACCTCCCCGTTCGGGGGCATGTCCGGGGCGGCGGTGTTCTGCGACCGGCTCCTGACCGGCGTCGTCACAGCCGACCGGGCGCACTCCGGCCACGGCCGGCTGAACGCAGTGCCCGCCTACGTCCTCCATCACGACCCCGCCTTCCGCGCCGCCCTCGCCGAGTACGACGTCGGCCCGAGCGGCGGCCTGCAGGCCGTGGAGTTCCAGGACCTCGCCGACCGCGCCCAGGACCACGACCTCACCCCGCGGCTGCCCTCACCCGCAGTCCTTCTCCAAGCCCGCCACCAGATCGTCCCCTTCCACGGCCGCCACGACCTCCTCACCGAAATGACGGCCTGGTGCCGCCTCGGCGGCTTCGGCGCCTGGCTGCTCCACGGCCCCGGCGGACAGGGCAAGACCCGCCTGGCCCACCACCTCGCCCACCTGCTCGCCGCCGAGGGCTGGGCCGTCCTATGGCCCCGCACCACCGCCACCGCGGACCAGCTGCGCGAGGTGCGACCCGCGGCTAAGCCGCTGCTGGTGGTCCTCGACTACGCCGAGAGCCGCGCCGACCAGATCGCCGCCCTCGTCGAAGCCGCCGCCGACCACCCCGCCACCACCCCCCTCAAACTCCTGCTCCTTGCCCGCACCGACGGCGACTGGTGGCACCAGGCCACCGCCGCCACCAGCCTCGCCGAGGACTACCTCACCACCGCTCGCACCCACCACCTCACCCCCCTCGACGACCACCCCGCGCCCCGGGCCGACCGCTACCGCGATGCCGTCCGGGCCCTCGCCGACACGCTCCCCCGGGTCGACGGCCTGCTGCCCCACGACTGGTCCGCCGCCGCCGTATCCCTGCCGAGTCCGGACCTGGATCCGAAGGCCTACGGCAACGCCCTCACCCTCCACATGACCGCCCTCGCCGACCTCCTGGACACCGCCGACCCCCGCCCCCCAGGACAGAGCTGGCCAGCCGACCGAGGGGCCGTGGGGCAGGAAGCCGACCTCGTCGAGGACCGCCTCCTCACCCACGAACGCCGCCACTGGCGCCAGACCGTGCTCGCCATCGCCCCCGCCCTCAGTCTCGCGACCCTGGAGACCGCACTCGCCGCCGCCCACCTGGCCGGCGCCGCCGACCGCGAACAGGCCGACCGGCTCTGGCAACGGCTTCCCGTCCTAGACGGCCAGAGCCGCGACCGCCGCAACCGCGTCACCACCTGGCTCGCCACCCTTTACCCCGCGCCCGCTCCTGGTGGATCGCCCTGGGGCACCTTCCAGCCTGACCGCCTCGCCGAACGCCACATCGGACGCGTCCTCGATACCGACCCCGACCTCGCCGACCACCTCCTCAACGGCGCCGACGACACTCAGAGCGCACTACTCCTCACTGTCTACAGCCGCGCCGCATCACACCCCGTCTTCCACGACCGCCTCAACACCCAACTCACCGCCCTGTGCGTCCGTCACCACCGCCAGCTGGCATCGCACGTCGTCACCGTCGTTACCCGCACCAGTCACCCCCAGCCCCTCATCACTGCCCTCGACACCATCGCCGTAGATCCTGCGACACCTCCACGTCACCTCGCAGAGCTGTATGACCTGTTCCCCTACACCAGCCAGCGTCTCGCCGCCCCAGCCATCCGGATTGCTCACGGTCTCGTCACCCGGTTTCGTGCGCTGGCCGACGAAGACCCTGCCAGGTACCAGCGCCACCTCGCTGTGTCCTTGAACAATCTCGGTTTCCGGTTGGGAGACGCGGGGCTAGGGGCGGAGGGTTTGGCCGCCAGCCGGGAAGCCGTCAGCCACTACCGGGTACTGGCCAAGGCGAATCCGGCCGCCTGCCTGCCCGGCCTCGCCCAGTCCCTCGACAATCTGTCCAACAGGCTGGCGGAGGTAGGGCTACGGGAAGAGAGCTTGACCGCCTCTCAGGAGGCCGTCATCCATTTCCGGGAACTGGTGGAGGCCAACCCCGCCATCCACCTTGCCGATCTGGCCTCCGCCCTCAACAACCTCTCCCTCCGTCTCGGAGGAGTGGGGCGGCACGAGGACGCCTTGGCTGCCAGTCGGGAGGCCTCTGCAATCCGCCGCACGCTTGCCAGGGCCAACCATGCCGCGCACCTGCCCAACCACGCCCAGAGCCTCATCAACCTGTCCACCGATCTGCTGATGATGGGGCGTTGGGAGGAGAGTCTGGCTGCCGTCCAGGAAGCCACTGGCCACTACCGCGCGCTGGCCGAGACCGACCTGGATGCGTACCAGCCCGACCTCGCCGCAGCCCTGCACACCTTTGCCAACGCCTTGGCGAAGATGGGCCGGGCGCACGAGGCTCTGGCGGCTAGCCAGGAAGCCACTGGCCACTACCGAGCACTGGTCAAAGCGAACCCAGCGCCCCACCTGCCCGACCTCGCCCAGTCCCTCAACAACACCTCGCTCCGGCTCGGAGAGGTGGGGCGATGGGTGGAGGGACTGGCTGCCATCCAAGAGGCCATCGCCATCCGCCGGTCACTCACAGACGCGAACCGAGCCACCCATCTGCCCGACCTCGCCACCGACCTGAACAACATCTCCGTCCGATTCGGCCAAGCGGGGCAGTGGGAGAAGGCTCTGGCTGCCGCCCAGGAGGCTGTCGGTCACTTCCGGGCACTGACCGAGACGAACCCTGCCGCCCACCTGCCCCACCTCGCCTCCGCCCTCAGCAATCTCTCCCTCTCCCTACAAGAAACCGGTCAGCTGCAGAAAGCCCTGGCCGCCAGCCAGGAAGCCACGGGACACGGCCGCACACTGGCGTTGGCGAACCCGGCCGCCCACCTGCCTGACCTCGCCCAGTTCCTCAACAACCTGTCCATCCTCCTGAGGGAGGCCGGGTGGCGAGAGGAAGCCCTGGCTGCCATCCAAGAGGCCGTCGCCATCCGCCGGTCACTCACAGACGCGAACCGAGCCGCCCATCTGCCCGACCTCGCCCAGTCCCTCAACAACCTCTCCGTCCATCTGGCAGACGTGGGACGCCAGAAGGAGGGGCTGGCTGCCATCCAGGAGGCCGTCAACCACTACCGGGTACTGGCCAGGGCGAACCCCACCATCCACCTGCCCAACCTGGCTCAGTCCCTCGACAACCTGTCCCTCCGACTCCGAGGAACAGGGCGACGGAAAGAAGCCCTGGCTGCCGCCCAGGAGGCCGGCGCCGTCCGCCGCGCCCACACGGGCGAGGGTCCGTAGGTCATCCACCACCTGCAGCTCAGGCCGAGGGATATCGCACGTTCGGAATGACGCTCCCCGCCAGTCGGCGCCGACACCTGGACCACGGCCAAGCGCCGCGCCTTCGCCAACGACCTGACCCACTCCCAGCTGATCGCGGGCTCCGCCGCCTCCAACCGCTCCAAAGGCGACAAGGCCCCCGACGCCTGGCGCCCGCCGGCCATCGGCTACTGGTGCACCTACTCCCGGGCCCTGGGCCGACATCAAGCACATCTACGGCCTCAGCGTCACCGAGCTGGAAAAAACCGCGCTCACCCAGATGCTCGACACCTGCCCGTAGCCAGGAATCACCACCGATTCTCCGATCCGGCCGCCGCCCCCGCACCTCGGGGACGGCGGCCGACTCCGCGCCCCGGGACCTGGTCGAACCCGGTTCCGGGCGCCGGGTTGACCGGCAGCCCGAACGGTGTATCGTCGGCCGGTTCGGCCCCCTCACCGGGCCGGTGCCATCGGCGAAAACCGATGCCCGAACCCTCTTGACCCGCCGTCTCCCGTGCCTAGCGTCCGGCACCACGGACCACCGGAAGCGGGCCCGTGGCGCTCCGTTGCGTCCCGGCCCGCCCGCCCGCGGCCCGTACTTCACCGCACACGACGCAGAGGGAGATGGGCATGGACGAGACGAGGCCGCGCGGCGAGGAGCCTGGCGTGGCGGGGTGGGACGGCGTCGATCGCCGGGCTTCGACGGCCCGGCCGGTGGTACCGGGGCGCTCGCCGTGGTGGTCGCCGGACCGGATGTGCGGCCAGGTCCTGGCCGGCCTCACCGGGAACGTCGGGGCAGCGGCCGCCGTCGGGGTTCTGCAGTTCCTGACCGAGCACGTCCAAATGATCTGGCACTGAGCCCACTGTCGCCGGTCGGGCTGCCCGCGGGCGGCCCGACCGGCCCGGGCCGGGGGTCAGGGGGTGTCGCCCGCCCGGTCCCAGCGGCGCGAGTCCGCGGGTCGGGGTGCGTAGTGTGCACGGCCGGGTGCCGGGCAGGGTGGTGTCGGGTCCGGGCTGGAGGAGTGCTTGGAGTCGGGCGTCGGCCTCGGCTCGGGGGTGGGCGTAGCAGGGCCAGCCGGGGCAGGCGTCTGTCGGACGGCACATCAGCGGGCGGGGTACTGCGCGCGGTACATGTCCAGAACTTGGTCCGGGGGCAGCGGGGGCATGGTAGTGACGTGGCTGTTCCGGCGGTCCACGATCAGGTAGCACGCTCCCACGTGTGCGAGCGGGTCAGGGTCGGCGAAGATCTGGAAGCCCAGCCAGCCTAGCTCGAATTCCTGGAGCAAGACGTCCACCGCGGAGTAGGGGCCGCCCTGGACGAGGTACTGGCGGGCCAGTTGGCGGGCTCTGGCCTCGTCCGCCGGTTCGCCAGGGGGAAGGGGGGCCGGGGGAGCCGGATCGAGGCGGGTCGGGCGGCGGCCCTCGATCAGGGCGATCAGGGCGCCGTCGAAGGAGTCGGCGACCTTCCACAGGTCGCCCCAGAACAGGTAACCGGCCCCCTCGGTGTCCATTGCGAGCCGCCCGCGCCCTAGGTCGTACTCGCCGACGGGCAACAGTGTCGGGCCGAACCTCGCACGGTAGGCGTGCAGAATCCGGTCCGCGTAGCACAGGACGTGGGGGTCGATCCGAAACGGCATCCGGGCCATGTCCACGCCCGGCCCGTACTGGTGGACGGTCATGCCGCCGAACTCCCGTAGCGCGGCCATCACGGGGGGCGGGAAGTACGAGGCTGGGTTTCCCCATTCGCGCAACCAGTCCTGCAGTTCGTGCTCGAGGAAGCGGATGCCCTCGTACCAGCCGGCCGCGGTCAGGGCCTGTACGACGGGGGCGGGGAAGCGGGGTGTCACGGCGCGGGCACCTCCACGGCCCGGACGCCGAGAGCGTCGAGCGCGGGTGCGCACGACGAGCAGGGCGGGATCGGGCGCTCGTGCGCCGGCTCGCCGGACTCGCGCAGCAGCATGCCCGCGATCACCGCCCCGGACAGCAGGAGGCTCATGCGGTCGATGATCTGGGCGTGTTCGGGATCGTGGACGCCGTCGGCGACAAGCGACGCCTGCGCCTCGGCCGCGACCTGTGACAGCAGGACAGCCTCCGGACAGCGCCCGTGGAAGACCGAGCGCATCGCAGGCGCGGTCTTGTCCAGCAGGGTCTGCAGGGCCGGGTGCACGTCCGTCGTGGCGGTGTGCGTGCTGGTCGCCGTTACCGGCTCCGCCCCGGGGCGGAGCAGTGCGGCGGCGACACCGGGCAGTATGTCTTTGTCGAGCATGATGTGACATCAACTCATCTCGTGGTCATGGCCGAGCGCGGTGCGGGGCCACACTCCGACGGCCGAGGCCGATGACACGGTAATGGCGGTTCGCCAAGGACCGTCGGGGATCCCGCCATTTCGGCTGAAACCAGCAGGCGGGGCCGCTGGAGGCGGACCCCCGACGGACCTTGGCCGTGCGCCCAGCGCCGGGGCGCCCTGGACCCCGCGCGCCGAGGCGCCGGGCGCGGTGGGGTGGGACGGCGTCGATCGCCGGGCTTCGACAAACCGGCCGGTGGTGCCGGGGCGCTCGCCCTGGTGGTCGCCGGACCGGATGTGCGGCCAGGTCCTGGCCGGCCTCACCGGGAACGTCGGGGCGGTGGCCGCCGTCGGGGTTCTGCAGTTTCTGGCCGAGCACGTCCAGGTGATCTGGCACTGAGCCCGCTGTCGCCGGTCGGGCTGCCCGCGGGCGGCCCGACCGGCCCGGGCCGGGGGTCAGGGGGTGTCGCCCGCCCAGTCCCAGCGGCGCGAGTCCGCGGGTCGGGGTGCGTAGTGGGCACGGCCGCCGGGACCGTAGGAGCCGATCTCGGTGATCAGCGCGGCGCCGTCGGCGAGCTGCTCGGCGTCCCAGCCGGTGACGTCCATGTGTTGACCGAACTACTAAGGCCGTTTATGCAGGTCAGGGACCCTTTCTGCTAGCGTCCCGCCATGCCCGACGGACGACGTCCCGTAAGGGATCTCAAGAGCTTTGTCCTGCCCGAGATCGGCCAGTTACGGAAGACGGGAGACCCCTGGGAGCCCTACCAGCTGTTAGACGCAAACGGGCACCGTGTCGAGCCGGTAGCGGAGTTCCTTCAGGACCTGGTGGCCGCTGACGGCTCCCCGTTGACACCACGGTCGTACGGCATGGACCTGCTGCGCTGGTGGCGGTTCCTGTGGGCGTACGGGATTGAGTGGGACCGCGCCATGCGGGAGGACGCGCGGGACTTCACGCTCTGGATGAAGCTGGCGGATAAACCGGTACGTGTCCACTGGCGCCATCGCGGCAAGGACCGCGTCGAAACAGCCCCGCCTATGCCTCGATCCGGCAGGCCGGCGCCGGGAACGCCGAATCCAGTGACCGGCAAGCTCACCGCCGGTGTGAAGTACGCGGCCAGCACTCGGGCACACTGCGAGACAGTGCTGCGGACTTTTTACGACTGGCATTTGGAGCGCAATACCGGAGCGCTCCTGGTCAACCCATTCCCTCTCGTGCGCAACCGCCGCTCGGCGCGAGCGGATCAAGGTTCAGAGAAAAAGCACAACGCCCAACGCACCGGCCTCTACAGGCCAAAAATCCCGCAACGGATTCCGCGACGCATCCCCGACGATAAATACACCGAGGTCTTCGCCGGTCTCCGTTCACATCGCGACCGTGCCTTGCTTTCCTTCTGGGTGGCCACTGGTGCCCGTGCTGAAGAGCTGCTGACCTCTAAGCAGAGCGATGCTGTCGTTGGCCAGCAGACCGTAGGCGTGATCCGTAAGGGTACCCTCGAATACCAGGAGCTTCCTGCCACACCCGACGCTTTTGTCTGGCTTCGTCTCTATCAGGAGGAAGCCTGGCGACAGGGAGCCCCCCGAGGTCGCCGGGAGCCTCTCTGGTGGACCCAGCGCCGACCCTGGCGGGCGTTGAATTATGACGCGGCCCGAGCCATGTTCAAACGCGCCAATGAGATCCTTGGCGCCAACTGGACACTCCACGACCTACGCCACACCGCGTCGTATCGGATGGCCAACGATCCGGAGATGAGTCTGATCTATGTCCAACGCATCCTTGGTCATAAATATCTGACTACTACCCAGATCTACACTGAGCCTAATCGGGATGACGTGATTCAGGCCGGTCTCGCACATCATGCTCGCCAGCAGGCAAAGCCCGTATCTGAAAATGCCTTCGAGTCGAGCTACAACCCACATTCGTTGGCCATCCTATTCGGGAGGACAACTGCATGATTACCCAAATCGATGTCAGCCGAAAGCCGACAAAGTCTCTGGCGGGCTCAGAGGCCATAGCCCTGCTGGAGCGATTCCCGGCACGCACGCGCGCTGCGGACTGGCCCGCGACTATGGAGTCCAGAGAAGGAGTGATCGAGCGGCTCGGCCAGCCCCCACTTCTCCAGCGGCGCGGGGTGCAGGGTACTCGGATGGCCGGTGCTCGCGCTCTGCTGCTCTGGCTGGAATCGTTCCCGGGAGGCACCTGGCAGCAACGCTGGGAGGCGAGTTCTGCTGAATCTTCTGTGATTTCCTGGACCGAAGAGGCAACGGCCTGGGCTCGCGGGATCGGCAGACACCCGAGCCTTTCATCGATCCAGTCGGGTCTTCTGGCACTCATTTGTGCCGACGTGATCCGCCCCAGCCTGTCATGGTTCGTGGCGAACCCATCGATCCACTTGCGCCGGGCAATCCAGGAATCCCGCGATCCGGAAGGGTTCGCACGGGTCGAGTCCGTCGCATCTCCCGACATTCTCCGTGCCCGATGGGGCTCCACCGCCCTGACAATCATCGCCCAGATGATCGGATCTTTGGGAGGAAAGGTCGAGGACATCACAGTCGGAGACCTCCTCCTGCGATTGCAGCTGACCAACAAGGATCGCACCCGCCCTGTCCGCATTGCCTATGGATGGCTGCGGGAGCTACAACAATTCCCGTCCAACGCGCCAACTACCCTGCGAAACATTGCCGTGCGCTCCGGACAGGTCTCCCCTGAGGCGCTGGTGGATCGCTACCACCTGCGGTGCCGTCCCGTCCGAGATGTGCTTGTTGCCTACCTCACCGAACGCCAGCCCAACGTCGACTACAACACCCTCAAAAACCTCTCCAGCATGCTGGCCAACAACTTCTGGGCCGACATCGAAGAGCATCACCCCGAGGTCGGCTCGTTGCATTTGCCTCGCGAAGTGGCCTCGGCATGGAAAGAACGCCTCGCAATGAAGACCGTCAGCCGGCGACGGCCGGATGGCACCGTCACAAAGGTCCTTCAACCGCGGCACAATGCCGTGGGAATCAAGTCAGCGGTCCGCGCTTTCTACCTCGACATTGCGCAGTGGGCCATGGACGAGCCGGAGAAGTGGGGACCGTGGGCTGCACCGTGCCCCGTTCGAGAAGTCGAGTGTTCCTCGAAGAAAAGTGACCAGCGACAGAAGACCCAAGCGAGGCAGCGAACACGAGAGCGCCTTCCTGTCCTACCGACCCTTGTCCGTGTCGCCGATCAGCGCCTCAAAGAGACTACAGTTCGGCTCAACGCGCTCAACAATACTGCTCTCGGCTCGACTTTCACAGTCCTGGGGGAAGACTTCTCTGTCCCTCCAGGAAGCGGGCGATCAGGGAGGCGGCCGACCAGAGCCTGGGATACGAGCGGAAAACTGCGATACCTCGACGCTGAGGAACGCAGGGCATTCTTTGCCTGGGCGGCGATCGAAATCCTTCGCCATACGGGGATCAGGATCGAAGAGCTATTAGAGCTTGGTCACCACAGCATCATCAGCTATCGGATTCCGGGCAGCAACGAGGTGGTCCCACTTTTGCAGATCGCCCCGTCGAAGACGGATCAGGAACGGCTGCTTCTTGTTACCCCCGAACTCGCCGACGTACTCAGCGCCGTGGTGGCGCGAGTCCGCCGAGCAGACGGAACGATTGCTGCTCTTCGAAGCTACGACGCGAACGAGCACGTCTGGAATGATCCTCTGCCTCTACTATTCCAGTACAAATCCGGCGACGAGCATCAAGCGTTCACAGTGAGTTTCATCCGTCGAGCCCTTGACGAGGCCATTGAGGCATCAGGCCTCACGGACAGCGAGGGAAGGCCATTGCAGTTTCAGCCTCACGACTTTCGTCGGATTGTCTCTGCTTAGTTCCCGTGTGGCGATTTACTCCAAGTAGGCATGTGGCCTTGGGGTTTGTGAGTTGCCTCGGGCCGTGTGGTGTTTCTACTGTCAGCGCTCGTGATCCTGACCTTCTTCTCGTCCCACGGCTGGCAGTCCTGGGACATCGAGCACCGGCCGTTGATCCCCGAGGGGATGCCCGTGCTTGTCGACGACGACCTGCGCTTCGATGACGGCCCGGCCGCGCCGCGCCCGGCGGCGGTGGTGAACCGCTGGTTACGTGAGCTGCCGACGAGCGGGGCACCGGCGCCGAGCTCGTGGGAGAACTACGCGAGGGTGCTCAAGGCGTGGACGGAGTTCCTGGCCGAGCACGGGGTGGGGCTGTTCGACTCGCGGGAGCGGCTGAAGGCGGGGTTGAGCCGCTATGCCGAGCACCGGGCTGCGGGGCCGGCCGAGGCTCGGTTCGCGGCGACGACGTGGGGCCAGCACATGAGCATCCTGTCGTTGTTCTACCGGTGGGCGATGGCCGAGGACTATGCGCCGGCGGAGCCGTTCACCTACCGTTCCGCGCGGGCGCTGTTCGCCGGGACCGGCCGGGAGGTGCGGGTGAACCTGGCGGTGCGCCGCACGCCGAAGCCGCATGTGACGATCAAGTATCTGGAGCCGGACTTCACCGAGCTGTTCCGCAAGGGCCTGCGGGGGCTGGCGCCGGACGGTTCGCAGGACACCGGTTTCCACAGCCGGGAGCTGGCCCGCAACGCCGCGATCGCAGACCTCGCGCTGGCTACCGGCCTGCGGCTGCAGGAGTTCACGTACCTCCTGCCATGGGAGATCCCCGTGCTGCCGAAGGAGCCGACCACGGTGCCGATCCCGTTCCCGGTGCCGGCCGGGATCGCCAAGGGGAAGAAGTTCCGCACCACCTGGACCTCCTACGAGGCCCTGGCCGGGTTGCACGACTACCTCGCGCTGGACCGCGCGGCCACAGCCGAGGGCTCCGCCTGGCGGCCGCCGCGGCGGTGGGGTGAACCACTCATGGTGACCGAGCCCGATCACCAGGGCGGGCGGGTCAACGGGATGCGCCGCTCGTGGGACTCCCGCCGAACGCCGCCGCCTGGTCGCCCCCGAAGGCGGATCGTGCCTGCTGGCAGTGAAGAACGGCGGCGGCCCGTTCACCGCCTGGTCCACGGTCTTCGAACGGACCTCGGACCGGATCCGGGCCCGCTTCGAGCCCCGCTTCCCGCATGTCTGGCCCCACCGATGTCGCCACACGTTCTCGATGAGGACCTTGGAATACCTGGTCACCGGCCATTACCGGCAGGCCGCGAAGCTCGTGCGCGACACCGACGCGGATGCCGCGCTGGTTCTCTACCTCTCCAAGGCCGACCCGTTGCTTGTGCTGCGCGATTTGTTGGGTCACTCCACTGTCCTGACGACGGAAAAGTACCTCCGGCGCCTGGACACGACCCGCATCTACCGGGACGCCTACGACGGCGCCGGGGCCGCAGCCGGGCTGACCTGCGACGCCGAGGCTGACGGCGAGGCCGCGGAGGAGTTCGGCGACGACATTGAAGGAGGAGAGGTCTGATGCCGACGATGCTCATCGACGAACCGCTTGGCATCACCTGCGTCTTCAGCGACGGCAGCCGCGCGGAGTTCTCCCTGGATGGCCTCCCGAACCCGCAACTGACCCGGGACCTGGCCACCGGCCTGGTCGACTTGATCCATCCGCACGGCACCGCGGACTCGAAGGGCACGGTCAACCACTACGTCCAGTCCCTGAGGCAGATGGTGCATGTCCTCGCCGGGCGGGGTTTCACCGGCGGAGCCGCCCAGCTGCGGCGGGGCCAGCTGGCCGAGTACTGGATGGGCAGCACCGGCCCGCGGGAGGCGACCAGCCGCGCGATGGTTCGGGCGTTCACCCAGGTCGGCGGCACCCTCGCGGACGGAGTACTGGACCTGGCGACGGGCCGACCCTACAACCTCCAGCCGAACCACCATCAGCTGCCGCCCTACGCAGAGGAGGAATGGGCCCGGCTCACCAAGGTCTGCCGCGCGCTGGTCGACGAGTCGTACGCCGCCCACCGGCAGGCCCTCGCCGCGCTGCCCCGAGCACGACGCCCCCGCAAAGGGGAGTGGAACGTGGAGAACCAGCGGTGGCTGCTGGCCCGACTCGGCCCAGTCTCCGCCCCGCGATTCGCGGCAGAGCTCGGCATCACGGAAGGCGCGCTCTGGCAGCGGGGCGGGTTCCTGCAGGCCAGCGCCGACCTGTTCCCCACCCACAACATGCTGATCGCCTACCGGCTGCTGTTCGGCATCTACTCGGGCATCGTGCCCGACGGCATCGACGACCTGGTGACCGGCGACATCGACTGGGCCGGGGACTCCACAGTCCTGCTCTCCTACATCAAGGGCCGCACCGCGGCCGAAAGCACGACCCTGCCCCGCCGGGCAGCGCGGCTACTGGAGCAATGGCTCGCGCACTCCGCCCTGCTCCGGAGCTTCACCGGACCCGGACGACGGGAGAACCTGTGGCTGGCCCAGAGCAACCCAGGGCGGTTCACCGTTGTCACCGGCTCCGGGGCCCGCGCGGCCGTCCAGCGCTGGACGCGCGCCACGGGGTGCTCGCGCAGGACGGTGGCCCGCTGAAGATCCACCGCTCGCGGATCCGCACTACGCACCTCGCCATGCGCGACAAGGCCGGTTGGACCGGCAGCGGTCGCGCCACCATCGATCCGAACCACACCCCGGCCGTCGAGGGCGATCACTACCTCACCGCCGCCACCGAGGCCCAGCAGCACGCCGTCGAGCTGGTCATCGAGGACGCCCAGCACGACATGCTTCGACGCGCGCACCCGCCCACCGTGATCACCGAAGAGGACGCCACCGTGCTGGCCGCCGGCTATCCGCAGCTGGTCGCGGCCATGGACCTGGACAATTCGGCGATCGCCGAGCTGGTCGGCGGGCAGCGGGACGTGTTCACTGCGGCTTGCGGGGACCAGCTCTCCGGGCTGCATGGACCCAAGGGCAAGCCTTGCCCGGCCCGACCCTGGGTCTGCCTGCTGTGTCCGCTGGCCGTGTTCGCCCCACGGCACGCGGTCAACCTGCTGCGGCTCAAGGCGTTCTTCTCACGGCAGTGGCAGCAGATGCCCGCCGCTCAGTTCATGGCCGTCTTCGGCCCCTACGCCACCCGGATCCAACAGGTCCTGGACCGCTTCGAGCCCGTCGTCCTGGCCGCGGCAACTCGCCACGTCGAGGACCAGGACCACGAACTGCCCCTGCGACCCGAGGAGATGACCGCATGACTACGGCTTCTGCCGCCTCAGCATTCGACGGTCGGTCCGCGGTCTTCGCCGGTGTCGACGTCTGCCGCGAAGCCGGCCTCATGCTTCCCGAGGGAACCCGCCGTCCGCGCTTCGAGGACGATGTCTGGGACTTCACCGACGTCGTCGGCCTGCCCGTCCAGATGTCACTCTCCATCCGCCGCTTCGTCTTCACAGCCATCACCGACCCGCGGTGGCGTCTGGTCGCCAAGGAGCTGGTCCTGGCCATGCTCGCCCCGCGGCACCCGGCCGTCGCTCCGCTGCCCCGGGCGCATCGCACCACCCTGCACCTGACCAGCTGCGCGGGCCGGCTGGACGAGCTCACCCGGTTCTGCCAGTGGCTGTCCAGGCACAGGGTGACGAGCCTCGCGCAGATCGACACCCGCGTCTGCGACGCCTACATGGCCCACCGGCGCTATGTGCTTGATGAGCACGGCGCGGTCGTCGGTGAACAGAGTCCGGGGACTCGGCGCTCGGCCGCGCAGATCGTCGTCGACCTGGTCAACTACCGCGAGCTGTTCACCGCCGACCGGGTTCCCGCGGACCTGCGGCCCTGGGGCGGGGCAACCGCCTCCGCCATCGCCGAAATGCCCAGCGGCCGGACCGAGAACAAGACCCAGCCCATCGAGGCCGCCGTCATGCAGCCGATGCTCGCCGCTGCCCTCTTCTTGGTCTCCTCCCTTGGCCCTCACGCCGTCGGACTTGCCCAGCAGATCCGGCAGGCCGACCGCCTCTCCTCCTTGAAGGCGCCAGGACTGCGCAAAGCCGGCCGCGCTCCGGTGGGCGAGTTCACCACCTTGCTTTCTGAGTACGAGCGAACATGCACGCCGCTGCCGATGTTGGCCGACCACCACATCGCCGACCGCCTCGCCGACGGCTGGTCTCCCCAGGACCCGCTCTTGCCGGTGGCCACGGGAGTGCTGGCCCGTCAGGCCGGAGTGACCCAGTTCTGGCCCCGGTGGATGCCCGCCTTGCGCGACCCATTGGAGCACGCCGTCGCCGCGGTCGGAGTTGCGGAGGTCTTCGGCCGGGACGCCGCCGAGATCACCGCGGCGGATTCCTCGTCCGTGCTGCCCTGGACCCCACCCCTCCACCGTCTCCAGGCCGTCGCCCTGGTCGGCATCGTCCGCACAGCTGCGATGATCGTGCTGGCCGCTGCCTCAGGAATGCGGGCGAGCGAGCTGATGGAACTGCGGATCGGCTGCCGCCTTCCACCCGAGGAACCCGTCCCCGGGCTCACCCGCTACCGAATCGCCAGCAAGGTCGTCAAAGGCCAGCCGCTCGGCGGGACCGACGACGAATGGGTCGTCATCGAGCCGGTCTATCGCGCCATCGAACTCGCCGAACGGCTCCACGAGAACCCCGACGACGGCGTCCTGCTCTTCGGCCGGTTCGCCTTCACCGTCCGCTACCGCTGGTTCCGGAACTGGGTCAACTCGCAGGCCGGACGCCGACTGGGACTCGCGCCGATCCCCGCAGGCCCCGCGAATCTGAGGATGCTCAGGCGAACTCTGGCTCTGGAGATGGCCTACCGGCCCGGCGGTGTCCTCGCGACCAAGATCCATCTCAAGCACATCGCGGTCGCCACGACTGAGGGCTACAGTTCGCGCCCCGGCGGGGCCCAGGCCGAGCTGCTGGCCGAGGTCAACAAGTACGAGAGCGACCGCAACCTGGACCTGGTCCTGGCCGAGTTCCGCAACTACCAGCAGGGCATTCTGCCCGCCGGCCCCGGCGCCCGCAGCCTCACCGAGTTCTTCGCCAGCGTCGACGAGAAGCTCGAACCCGCCGCAGCGTCGGTGCCCCGGACCCAGCGCAGTGACCGGGAGGTGCTGAACCTGCTGACCAAACGTGCCAAGACCCTGCACATCGGTCCGGCGAACTTCTGCTGGTTCACCGACCCCTCCCGCGCGCTCTGCCTCAAACTCGCCGGTACCCCCACCGCCGATCGGCCACTGGTTGGGATGTGTGACTCCGCCCGCTGCCCGCAGGCCACCCACCACCCCTGCCACCGGCCCGTCTGGGTCGAACACGCTGAACGGACGAGGACGTTCCTCGGTGACCTGGGCAAGACCCGAAAGACCGAACACGCCCGCCTGCGAAACGACTACGACCGGGCTCTTCGGGTCGTCGCCGAGATCGACGCGGCCACCCTCGACCAAGCCGATGAGGACTCCGCATGAGGATCACCACAGCACAACGGACAGAGAACGAGAACCGCATCCGGGCTGCCATGGACCGCCTCCTGCGCGGAGAGATCCAGCCCGGCGGCACCTGCGACATCAAGACCCTCGCCCGCGAGGCCGCCGTCGACCGCACCGCCTTCTACGGAACCCGCCCTTACGTCCATCTCCGGGAGGAGTTCGAGCGCCGCCTGCAGAATCTTCAGGAAGCAGGGCATATCCCCGACCCCCGCGAAGCCCAGATCGAGCGCCTCAGGGCGGAGATCACCAAACTCAAGGAACGGCTGGCCAAGTCAGAACAGGCGATCGACGAGCTCGCGGACTTCCGGACCCAGGCTCTGTCCCGACTCGCTGCCCAGCACGAGGAGATCGCCCGGCTCCGCGAGTCGGCCGCCGGGACAAGCCGGGTGAGCCGCCTTCCCGCGCCGCGGGCCACGGTGATCGGGACCTGCAGTTGAGGCAGGCTGAGGCAGCGGTCGAAGACGCGGCTTCAGTAGTCGTCGTCGCACAGGCCGGTCCGGCAGCACACGGGCAACCAGTCGGCCGCAACCTCCCGGACACGTTGCAGGCGAACCCTGTCGGGCTCCACCACCGTGAGGATCTCAAAGGCGGTACCAGCAGTCCGGAGGGACCGATTCGACATCACCTCCTCATAGAGCAGCCAGAGACCTTGCACGGCAAGGTCTCTGCACAGTTCCGGAAGATCGAGTCCTCGTTGGGCGGTCGCAAAATCCGTGCCCTCGCCTGCCACCATGTGCTGCAGGAGGTCGAGGAACCACTCGCGCGCTGCTGGTGCAACGTCGTCCGCAATGGCTGCCAGGGCAACCGACGTCACTGCAGGAGCTGGCTCCCAGAGGACCGCCGGGGACCAGACATGCTCTTCGAGGCTGACATGGCTCGGCTCCTGCCGGGATCCTCTACCGGCAAGCTGCAGCAGATCCCGGGCCAGGTGCTCTGCCGAGCCGCCGCACCCGCACTGCATGCCCTCCCAGTCCTGCCGGGCTATCTCCATCTCGATCAGTCGCATAACTCCCACACCATAGAGGGCGCTCGTGAAGCCCGACATTGAATACTGTTCAGCCGGGAGAGGCGGGAGGCGGAGGTCATGGCGCTGGTCAGGAGGGGCTCGCGGCGCATCACCGTCGACGGTGTCACCTACCGATGGAGGGTCCGCGGACGGGTGACCTACACCCGCGGCCTGGTCTGGCGCCCGCTGGCCTACGCGGTCGAGCAGGACGGGACGTCAGGCACCACGTTGGTGGTCACGACGAACCAGCCGCATCCGAGCAACTGGTTCGGAATCTCCGCTCGAGCCATCCTGCCCTCGGATGTCGCCGCCTCGATCCGCAAAGCCCGAGCCAAGGGCTGGACACCCGAGAAACCCGGATCCCCCTTCAGGCTCGACCAGTCCCAGGGATTCAGCAGTGCCGACGGACCAGCGGCGCAGTGAACTGCGTCACAACGGCCCCCCTGGAAAGCAACACGCGCCGATCTCAACGTTGCAAACGCGGCGTCGGCAGCCAACCTGTCCAATGGCTACACGGAGACATGCGAACACGGCCTCTGCGGACACAAGGCACATCTTCATCACCGATGCCATCCTCAACGGGCTACCTCCGCACATCGCCCAAGTAATCGCCGGCCACGACAGCATTAACACGACGATGGGTTATGCGGCGATCTACCCGAAGGATACTCTTGAAGCCCACCGCTCCTTTATCGCGCGCCGACGACAGCTAAGGCCGAACGATGAGTACAGGGCTGTGACGCCAGAGGAATGGGATGAATTTCTTGGCAGTTTCGCACGCCGGAAGCTAGCTCTCGGAAGTTGCGGGCGGGCATACGGGACCGACTGTGCCCATGAACACGCGTGCATCCGCTGCCCGGTGCTTATTGTGGACGACGGAGAGCTTCCTCGAATGCTGGAGATCAGCCAGAACCTCGCAGACCGAATCGCTGAAGCCGAACGCGAAGGCTGGCTCGGCGACGTTGCCGGCTTGTCCGTCAGCCTAGCAGCAGCGGACGAGAAGATTGCTCAGCTCAGCGCGCGCCGCACACGGAGAGAGAGCCCTGCATTTCTCGGAATCCCGACTTTCGATCAAGCGGCTGGCCGCTCGACTTCGACTGAACCGGGGTGATACTGCGGACTCTCCCTTCTGGCTCACCGCGAGAAGAGGAACCAGTCCCAAGAACAGGAGGAGACCGTCGAGCAGGCCCTGCGCACAGTTCGCGGTACTCGTGGCCGGGCTGCGGGCCGAAGTCCGCGTCGTGGTCGGCCCCGTAGACCCGGCCGCGCATCAGCACCTCGTCGTCCATGGTGCCCCAGCATCCCAGTTGGCACCGACACCGCCTGCTCGCCCCCTTGTGCGGGCCAATAGCACCCCTGTCGGTGGTCGCTGCGATGATCGCTGCACAATGACGCGAGGAGATCATCATGGGCACCTGGGGTATCGGTCCATTCGAGAATGACATGGCCGCCGACTTCGCCGACGCCCTGGATGAGGCCGCAGAGGATGAGCGCGAGGCCCTGGTCCGAACGACGCTGATCCGGACCATCGAGACCCAGGACTACCTTGAGAGTCCTGAAGGAGCAGAGGCCGTCGCTGCTGCCGCTCTCGTCGCCGCGCAGTGCCCGGGCGGTGAACCAATCAGCAGTAGCTACGGCCCGGACGAGGCTCTTCCGATCTTCGCTAGCGATCTTCGACCGCTTGCTGCCGAGGCACTCGATCGGGTGGTCGCCGAGGCGTCCGAGCTCGCCGATCTCTGGGACGAGGCATTCGGTGGCCCGAAATGGCGGCAGGCCATCAAGCGTCTTCGCACCCTGCTCGCTCCCGAGCCCGAACCTCAGGAAGACCCGCTGTTCGATCTTTAATGCGACGAGCCACCCACCCTCCTGAACAGAGCTATGGAGTTGGGTAGTTCAGAGAACTCCTGGACGTCACCGGCTGGGACGCCAAGCAGCTCGCCGATGGCGCCGCGCTGCTCACCGAGATCGGCTCGTACGGCGCGGGCGGACGCGCCCACTACGAGCCTCGTTCCGCCGATCCGCGCTACTGGGACTGGGCCGGCGATACTCCCTGACGTACCCACACCCGCTCCACCCGTTGAACCGGCCGAGCGCCCCGACCGGGGTACGCGGCTGCGGTTGCGCCCGATCCACACTGCCGGGCACGTACACAGCTGGGCCGCCAAGAGCAGGCCATCAAGCCTGCTCGGCCTCGTCGGCTGGGGCTTCAACGGCGGCGGGGGCCTCGTCGGCTGGGGCTTCAACGGCGGCGGGGGCCTCGTCGGCTGGGGCTTCAACGGCGGCGGGGGCCTCCTCGGCCTTGGCGCCCTTGAGGATGTCCTTCTCCCAGTCGGCCAGCGGCTGGTCGGCACCCGGTTCGACCTTGGCGACACCGGCGCGGGACTTGAGGCCCTCGGCGACGGCGTCGGCGATCACGCGGGTCAGCAGGGTGACGGAGCGGATCGCGTCGTCGTTGCCCGGGATCTTGTAGTCGACCTCGTCGGGGTCACAGTTGGTGTCGAGGATGGCGACGACCGGGATGTTGAGCTTCCGGGCCTCGCCGACCGCGATGTGCTCCTTCTTGGTGTCCACGATCCAGACAGCGCTGGGAACGCGCTGCATGTCGCGGATACCGCCGAGGGTCTTCTCCAGCTTGTCGTGCTCGCGCTGGAGGACCAGGAGCTCCTTCTTGGTCAGGCCGGAGCCGGCCACGTCCGAGAAGTCCAGCTCGCCGAGCTCCTTGAGGCGCTGCAGACGCTTGTAGACGGTCGAGAAGTTGGTCAGCATGCCGCCGAGCCAGCGCTGGTTCACGTAGGGCATGCCCACGCGGGTGGCCTGCTCGGCGATGGCCTCCTGGGCCTGCTTCTTCGTGCCGACGAAGAGGACGCTGCCGCCGTGGGCAACGGTCTCCTTGATGAACTCGAAGGCGCGGTCGATGTAGTTCAGCGACTGCAGGAGGTCGATGATGTAGATGCCGTTGCGCTCGGTGATGATGAAGCGCTTCATCTTCGGGTTCCAGCGACGGGTCTGGTGACCGAAGTGGACGCCGCTCTCCAGCAGCTCCCGCATCGTGACGACAGCCGTGGAGGATTCACTTGCACCCGCGACTCGCACCCTATGGATGCGTCCGTCTATTTCCTGGACAATCGAGCGTACCGCTGCGTCGACGTCAGATTGCGAGGGTATATCGATGCTTTCCTCGGGTGCCGCGAGAAGCATTCTCGCGACTTCCTCTGTTGTCAGCTTGTTAGCCACTCTAGCCATGCCGCAATACCCCTAACTCGTCACCCCAAATTATGATTCTGCCAGCATTCAGAATAGAGCTTAAGTCGCCCATTCAGGCAACGTCGAGCAAAATTCTCCGCCTCTCTATCGACGGCAGAGCGGGGTAACGTGTTTAGAATATCCCAGTGCCATAGAACGTGATCAACCGTCTCTAGCCAGCACTTGTCCGCAAGTGCCTCATGGCCCTGGTGAAACCTATCTTTGAAGGCATCAACAAAAGCCTTGTCGCCTTCATTCCTTAGATCACTCAAGTGGCGCCGTGCCATCAGAGCTTCCCGTGCTAGTTCCTGCGCTACTTCCGTGACTGGTTTCCGAGTCCGCTATCGCGCCGTTTCCCGTGCCATTGGGGATGATCCGGCCGGTTATCTGGCCATGGATAATTGTCCCGATGATTTGATCAGCGCTACGGGAGCGGCGACGCTCCATTCGAGAGGCGATCATGGCACCTGCAATCCCACCCACAAAAGCCGGCACGAGAAACCATCCCCCTACGGAAACGAGCCATGCCCAGGCGGCCTCCTTCGAGCCGACGGGTGAAGCAGTTCCCACCATAGTGTTATATGCCTCACCCCAGCCGAGATATTGGCTTGCGGCTATCATTACGACAATCCACACAAGAGCAATGGGTAATCCGATAACCATCAGCCAGAATGTTAAGTTTCGCATTTCCTTGACGGCCATACCATAATAGTAACCAGGAGGGATGTACTTCGCACTTCGAAAACGCCTCAAGAGGCTGGTGTTAACTCCGGGCGAAGTAGGACTGGCTCTACCGTGAGTCAGACGATCCTGATCTGTAGTTCAGAGAACAGGAGCAGCCCGTCGAGCGGGCCGGCGCAGAGTTCGCGGTACTCGTGTCCCGGCTGCGGGCCGGGGTCGGGGTCGTCGTGGTCGGCCCCGTAGACCCGGCCTCGCATCAGCGCCTCGTCGTCCATGCCGGTCAGCATCCCAGTCGGTACTGACAGGTCATGGGGCTTTCAGGGCTTGCGGTTGAGGAGCAGGGCGAGGAGGTCGCGGGCTGCGCGGCGGCGGTGCGGGGTGGGCGCGGCGATGGCGGTGAGGGCGAGGACGGTGATGGTGGTGAGGTAGCCGGCGGCCGAGGTGGCCAGGGCGAGCGTGGCGGGGTCGTGGGTGGGCACGGAGGTCTCCCGGGTCTGGGTGGCGGGCCCGGACCGCGCCGTCGAGGGGCGCGGGCCGGAGCGGGGGTCAGTGGGTGGCCAGTTCCTGGAGTTGGTGGGCGATGTCGCCGGTGGGCAGGCTGAACGGCCCGCACATCTCGTCGTCGCCGCCGGGCAGGCCGTCGATGGCCTCGCGCAGTGCGTGGTCCGGGCTCGGGAGGTCGGCGGTGTCGGGCAGCGGCGGGGCCAGGCGGGGCACCAGGTGCGGGTAGCCGGGCAGGTCCGGCAGGGCGGGCGGCAGGGGCGCCGAGGTGCCGTCGTCCAGGCGGGCGGCCTGGTGGAACCAGTGCTCCGCGTCGCGCAGCTCGCCCATGCGGATGTGGTGGAGGTAGAGGCAGTAGGCGGCGGTGAGGTCTCCGGCGCCGGCGGCGAACTGCCACCACCACTGGGCGTCGTAGGGCTGGCCGGTGAGGTCGAGCAGGCAGCCGAAGACCAGGCCGCCGCGCGGCTCCCACCGGGTCACCAGAGCGTCCAGCCACTCGTAGGCGTCCGCCTCGTTGATCACGAGCTTGGCCAGGGCCTTCAGGTCCCGGCCGGCGTCGTCGAGCAGCGGGTCCTTCGGGGAGCTCGCCCGGGCCGGAGCGGCGGGTTTGGGCACGCACGCGCAGGACGGCGCGGTGGCCGAGGCCGTCTGGCGGGCGGCCTGCTTCTCGGCGATGTACCGGCGGCCGGCTTCGAGGTCGTAGCGGGGACGGGCGTCGGGAGCGGGGCCGGCGGCCTTGAGCAGGCGGTCGAGATCGTGGGTCACCGAGATCACTCCTGGTCGTGCTTGGTGGGGCCGGGGCGCAGAAGGCGGCGCGGGGCGAGGCGGGCTTCGAGCTTGGCCTTGGCCTGGGAGGTGAGCGAGCGGACGGTGGTCTCGTCGATGCCCATCGCCCGGGCCGTACGCGCGACGGTGAACCCGTTGAGGTAGCGCAGGATGATGACGTCGAACTTCGCGCCCGACAGCTCCAGGATCGCGGTCGCCACCGTGATGCCGACCTCCAGGTCGGTGACGCTGGCGCCGAAGTCCGCGATCAGCGGCTCGGCCTCCCGGTGCACCACGATGGAGAACACGACCCGCTCGATCAGGAGGCGGTGCTCCTCGTCCTGGGCCCGCTGCGCCTCGACCGTGCGGCGCAGCGCCGCCCAGGCGTAGGCGGCCGGGTTGGGCTGGGTCAGTACCTGGTCCCAGTGGTCGCTGAGGGCGAGGAAGACCTCGTCGACCAGGCGTTGGGCGAGGTTCGGGTCGCCGAGGACGGTGAGCGTGTAGTCGAAGTAGGGCTGGGCGTGGAGTTCCTGGAAGCCCAGGAACGTTATGGGCAGTTCGACTCGCGGGGCGGTGCCGGCGGCGTCGGTGAAGGGCGGCTCGCTCATCACGCCTCCCCGGCCGGGTCCGGGACGCTGCCGCGCGGCCGCGGGGAGCAGGCGGCCCCGAGGGCGGGGCCGGTGGTAGGGCGGCAGTGCCGGCTGGCGGGCCGTGGAGGTGCGGGGATGGGGGCGTACATGGGTGTAGAGGTCCTCACTCGCACAGATTCAGGGGGCTCGGTATGACGCTCCGTTGGGGGTCGGTGGTCGGAGCGTGTTGATAGACAGCATCTAATCCTTCGAACGCCGGGATCGTTCACGCCTCGAAGGTAAAGACTTACGGAAGGTCACATTCCGAGGTTTAGAGAGCACATGGTCTGTCGATCCGGCCCTGATGCAGCAGAACCCGGCACTGCCCGGCGCTTCGGCCCCTGCCCGGCTTCAACTTCTGGACGCGGCCCTTTGCCCGTTCGAACTGCGGCAGCGGGTGCCCGGGGAAGCGTGCCCGTGCGCCGCGGACCGGGTCGTGGCCGTGGAGGGGGGTTCCCGTATTGACGGTGACGAGTCAGAACATCCGACCACCGCTCCCTCGGGCGGGGGCCGACCCCCGCCCGGACGCCCCGCCCAGCGCCGTCGGCTCTGGCCGGGATGCGTGCGACGGCTGCGGCGCATCCCGTTCCACCGTTCCAGGCCCGCGCATTCCCCCAGGTCACAGGCCATAGAGCGTTCCGGCGTCCCGGATCGGCGGCCAGATCTGGTGACCGGGACAGTCCCCGCGCCAAGGTCTTGCCCAGACACCAGACCAGGCGTCAGCACACGACAACACCCGGGGGACTTTCCATGCGTACCTACCGCAGCCGCACCACCATCCTGACCGCGACTGGCACCGCCGCACTCGCTCTCCTCCTCACCGCCTGCGGCGGGAACGGTACCGACGCCAAGGCCACCGGCCCGGCCGCCAGCGGCCCCGCACCGACCTTCTCGACGGCGCGGCCCGCGCCCGGCACTGCGCAGAACACCGACACTGCTGGAGCCGCGCCCAGCACCAGCACTTCGCAGGCTGCGGGAACCGGGACCGCGCAGGGCACCGGGACTGCTGCCGGCGCTGGCACCGGGAAGAACACCAGCGCCGCCCAGGGCGCGGTTGCCGGGAAGAGCTCGCCCGCCGCGCCGCCGGCCGGCGCCTCACAGGCACCCGCCGACCCGGCGGCGGCGTCCGCGCCGCCGTGCACCGTCAAGGACGTCGCCATCAGCGCCACCCTCCAGAGCGGCCCGCCCTACACCCACATCGTCCTGACCGCGAAGAACACCACCGGCCACAGCTGCCGGCTCAACGAGTACCCGCAGATCCGGTTCCTCGAAAGCCACCGCGAGAACGTCCCCGCCGTGGCCAAGAGCAAGCCCGCCGCCCCCGTCGTCCTCACCGCCGGCGCCCCCGCCTACGCCCTCGTGAAACTCTCCAACGACGGCGTCCACGAGAACAACGAGCCCGTGACCGCGTTCTCCGTCGCCCTGAGCGGCAGCAGCGGCCTGTCCACCGTCAAGGCACCCGGCGCCGAAGGCATCGCCGTCGACCCGGCCGCCTGGGCCACCGGCTACTGGACGCCCGAGCTGCGCAACGGAGCCGACGACTTCTAGCTAGTGCTGCTCGCAGAATTTCGTGGAGGGGTGTTGGTCAGGTGGCGAGGTGCCAGGCGCGGTCGAGGGCTTCTTCTGGGGAGCCGCAGGAGCGCGGAGGGGAGTTGTCCTCGTTCGTGTCACCGCTGGCGAGGCAGAGTGAGGCCCCGGCTACGTGCGGCCGCGGCGTGCACGACAGGCGTGATGCGACGAATCACGGCTCGGCGCGGGCTCCCGCCACGGCACCCAGGTCGACCAGTTGCGCCCTGCCGTTGCCCACCGACCAGTTGTCGAGGGCGTTCTCGATGAGCGTGACGAACACGTCCTCGGGCCGCACGCCGACGTCGGTCAGATTGGCTGTGATCTGTCGGTACAGGGCGAGCTTGAGCTCCCGGGGGCGACCTGCCACCAGGGTGATCTGGACGTAGACGACGTCTCGGCGGGCCACGTCGAGGTAGTTCGGGTCGAAGATCAGCTCTCCGGGATCGTGCGGGGTGACGATCTGGAAGCGGTCACCGGCCGGGATGCCGATGGCGTCGACGAGGGCCTGATGCACGCCGTCCGCGATGGCGCGCCGGATGGCGGGCGGCCGGGTGGCGGACAGGTCGATGCGAACCAGAGGCATGAGAACGCTCGCTTTCCGGAAGGCCCGGCTAAAGTATGTGTTCGACGCACATCGACCATATCAGTGTATGACGATCACCGAACACTCTGCAGAGGATTAACCGTGTCCGCCCGCACCCGCAGCCTCACCCACGCCAATCCGACCGAGGTGTCGCTCCAGGACGCGCTCGACGCGGTCGGCGACCCTGTGCGACGCGCCATCCTCAGGGAGTTGGCCGGCACCCCTGACTGGACCCGCGCCTGCGGCACGTTCGACCTTCCGGTGACCAAGGCGACGCGCAGCCACCACTTCGCCGTGCTGCGGGCCGCCGGCCTCATCGAGCAGCGCGACGAGGGACCACGCCGGCTCAACCGGCTCCGCCGCCCCGAATTCGACCGGCGGTTCCCCGGTCTCCTCGATCTGATCCTGGCCGAGCCTGCAACGGACGAGTGCAGCTCCGCGTAGGTTCGCATTGGGGCGTCGGGGCTGGTCAGGTGACCTTGAGTGGGGGTCCGTCGTAGGTCCACTTGGCGGGCGGCCGCCCGGTAGGACGATTTCCCTCACCGGAGTGAACCTTGGGCAGATGCGCTGCGCGGGCCTTCGACTACCCGCTACGAAGATCAACGACAAGTGATCTTCAAGCGGAAGGCGACCCAGCATGGGCCCCCAGCGAACCAGGACGGCCGTACGCGCAGGCGTGATCGGAGCAGCGGCAACACTCCTCCTCGGCGCGCTCGGCGCTCCGAACGCGACTGCCTACTCCGGCACCGGCAGGGTGGCCGGCGACGTCGTGAGCACCACCTTCTATGAGGCGATCGACGCGCTGACCGTCGCGGACGAGGACCGCACCGGCTACGTGCGCACCGCCTACCGGCACTGGACCGACGCGGACAAGAACGGCTGCAACGCGCGCAAGGACGTCATCATCAGCGAGGCGATCGACGCGCCCGCGGTCGGCCCCGGCTGCGCTTTGACCGGCGGCGTGTGGTTCTCCCCGTACGACCGGGGCAGTGCCGAGGCACGTTGATGTTGCACCGCCGCCTGGCGCGGGACTACGAGGCGCTGCCCGCCAGCTCGGTGGCGGTGGTCCACTGGTCGATGACCGACGTCATGCTCCACCGGCTGACCCGCACCGCCACTGCGAGCTGGCGCGACCCGCCCGCCGCGCGGGCCGACGACGGCGGGAGGACCCCATGAGGGACATGCTGGAGAAGATCAGCACCCGGCAGCGGCTGGTGCGCGAGACCGTCGAGCATCTGCGCGAACAGGCTCGCGGAACGTCTGCCGTGGGCAGCCGAGCACCGGGCAGACCAGACGTCGGACCCGCACCGAGACGACGACCCGCCGCCCATCCACCGGGACATCCGCGACCACCCGGCCGTGGAACCCGTGCACCCGCCCCGGCGGCCGCCCACACACCGGGCACGGCACCGGATCATCCCGCGTCCGCGCCGACACCCGGATGACCTCGCCCTCGTCCGCCACCCCCTCGATGACGAGGGCCGACAGCCCCGAAAACACCACGCTCACAAGCTCGTTGGCATCACGCACATCATGCCAACGACCGACGTCACCCTTCGTCACCACCGATTACGGGACAGAGCCTTTGGCTGTACAGACCCCATTCTGGCGGGGTGGAGGTCGAGGCCGGTGGCGTCCCGAGCGGTGGCGTCATGCGCCGGCGGGTTAGGGGTGCGGGGGAAGCCCTGGGAGGAGGCGGCCGAGCCCCTGTGAGGACGCGTCCTCCGGGGCTGCGGGGGCGCGGGAGGAGAGTGGCGCCCGTCGCTCCGGAGGCAGGTACGCGGTGGGCAGGGGGCCTTCCAGGACGTCGCCGTCGATGCGGACGCCCAGGTACGCCTGGACGCCCTCGGCCGCCTGCGTGGCCGTGGAGCGGTCCGGGAGCACCTGGACCGCGTCCCACAGCGGGTGGTCCGGGCCGCTGCGCAGCGTCGACGGGAAGCCCGCCTCGAAGGACTCGATCCGTACGCCGCCCCGGTAGCGTTCGAGGGTGGTCATGCCGTTGACGCTGTACAGCTGGACGGCCTCGGTGCCTGCCGACAGGCGTGAGAGCACGGCCTCCTTGAAGCCCTCGGGCTCGCCGCTCTCGTGGCAGAACGCCCACTCCCCGTCCCCGAGGACACCGGTGCGCAGGACGACGCCTCCCTCCGCGATCGGGAGGGTGGTGCGGGCCTGCTGCAGCGTCAGCTCCCGGACCGGTTCGGCGGCTGCCCCGTAGGCGTCGAGGACGTGTGCGGGGCCGCGGTGGCGGGCGAAGGTCAGGCACACGATGATGTCGTGCGCCCACCAGGGGTCCTGCGTGGTCATCGTCGCGATCCTCTTTCTGCTGGGCCGTTCGTTGTCGGGGCGCCGTGGCCGCGCCCGGGGGCCTGTCCCCCGGGCGCGGCCACGGCGTCGTTCGGGCCGGGACCCGTGGACGTCAGGTCGTCCAGGAGACGGTGAACGCCTCGGTGTCGATCAGGCGCTGCGTCTGGACGAAGCTGCCGTACTTCCCGCCGGCCGCCTTGTTGACCGGGAGCGGGACGTGGCCCCGCACGCACGACTCCTTGTACGTGACCGGGTGTCCGGTTGTCTCACGGAACGTCCAGTTGCCGTTGGTGAGTTGGGGGACGATCTCGGCGCACAGCCCGCCGTTCGTGCCGCCCTGGTACGTCCCGGCGAAGGGGAACTCGTCGCAGCTGTCCTCCGGGAACGCGACCGGGTCCAGCTGGGCGAACGGCACCGTGCTCTGCGCGCCGCAGGTGCGCTTGCGGTTCGGCTCGCTGTCGCCCTTCAGTCGCGTGAACTGCTTGGGCATGTTGGGCAGGTAGTTCAGTGCGAAGGCGTAGGTCGCGGCCGCCGCACCGTAGTCCGTCAGGGAGTAGGACAGGTCGGGCCGGACGTCGGCGTAGACGCATCCGGGCGAGCCCTTGCCCGGCTCGTGGACGGCGTTGTCGCAGCGGACCTTGCGCGGATTGGTCCAGTTGACGTTCGGCTGCAGGGGGATGGTGTTGTCCTGCGTGACGTACATGTGGTAATCGTTCGCCAGGGAGTCGACAGCCCCGACGGCGGGCGAGTCCGAGTACAGGACCGTACCCTGCGCCGACGTCCCGGGCGTCAGCGTACGGGCGCCCGCCCAGGGCTTGGCCGCGCCCATCTGGCAGGGCGCCGTACAGCTGGCGTCGAACGCGATGTTGAGGCTCGGCACGTTGCTGGTCGAGGACACCATGGTGACCGTCACCAGTTCGGTCCACATCGAGCTCGTGGCGCTCAGCGACATGCTCAGGTTGATCTTGAGCTGGGCCGAACCGATGGCGGTGCCCTTGTCGTCGCGCAGCGTGTAGGTCGTGGTCATGTCCTTCAGGCACGACCCGAACCGCTCGTACGACCAGTACCCCGCGCTGCCGATCGAGCACGCCCCGGCACCGTCCTGCGTGCTGCTGACGGCCTCGGAAACACTCCTACGACCCGCCGGGCCGTCGGTGACCTGCACGCACTCGGCCGCCGCACCCGCCTTCCCAGGCGCCGACCCCACGGCCACCTCCGTGCACTGAACCCCACCCGGCTCGGCCTTCACCGACAGGTCCTGCCGGTCCGCGGCGCTCACCGCCGTTCCCGGCCCCCCGATCCCCGGCAGACCCGCTGCCCCGGTGCCCGACTGAGCCGCCGACATGCCACCCGAGGCGACGACGAGCGAGACCGCGGCCGCCATCGATGCGGCCAGGGCGACCAGGCGCCGACCATGACGTTTCATCAACTTCCCTCCCCAAGAAGGCGCGAGTGCCATCAGTGGCACCAGCTGTCACTTGGGCACACGGGTCGCAGCGCCCAGTGGGTTCACCCGGGTGGCGCAAGGGGCGAGAACAAGACAGAGATACAGAACCGGTGGACGCGGATGGTGTGAGTGGACGTTAAGACCGACCGGCAATAGGCAGTCGCTGTCGCGCGATGTGCGGGGTGGATGCAGTACGGGCACGGGTCCACGTGATCATGGAGTTCTCTACGCTCAGTGATCACGAAGGACGGCCGTGCCCGCGCTGCCATCTTGCCTGTTCGAACCCATCTGGGACCAGTTCGCCGCACTCTTGCCCGCCCGGGAAGTGTTCGTCGCGAACCATCCGCTGGGCTGCCACCGCCGCCGGATCGCCGACCGGACGGTCTTCGAGCACATCGTGCTCGCTCTGGTCCACGGCTCCGGCTACGAGCGCATCTCCACCCCCGGATGCTCCGACCGCACAATCCGACGGCGCGTCAAAGAGTGGTCCGAGCAAGGGATATCCGAGAAGGTCCACGCCCTCGCCCTCGCCCTGGAAGCGTATGACCGGATGATCGGTCTCGGCCTGGGTGAGATCTCGGTGGACGGCTGCATCACCAAGGCCCCGTCCGGCGGCGACAAAGCGGGCCGCTCTCCGGTCGACCGGGGCAAGCAGGGACTGAAGCGCTCGGTCGCCTCCGATGCCTTCGGTGTCCCGCTCGGGATCGTCTCCGAAGGGGCCAACCGGCACGACTCGCCCCTGCTCGGCCCCACCCTGGAAGCGGCCAAGGAACAGGTCGGCGCGATGCCGGACATCGTCAACGTCAACCTCGACCGCGGCTACGACAGTGCCAAGTCCCGGGCGATAGCAGAGTTGGGATTCACGGCCGAGATCGCACGCAAGGGCTTGCCGGCCCCGATCCAGGCCGGCAAGCGCTGGGTGATCGAGCGCACCCACTCGTGGATGAACGACTATGGCAAGCTCCGGCGCTGCACAGAGAAGAGCGGCACCGTCGTGGACTTCTACCTCTACCTCGCCGCCACTCTCGTCACGCTCCGCATGCTGATCCGCCGAGCAACGAGCCGCTACCGCTGGGACGGCCGACCCACCACCCGACGCCTCAAATGATCCATTTGCCGGTCGGTCTAAGCCATCTGAACGATGGAGAAACGCCGGTCGGGGGTACCCGCTTGGCGGCTGGAATGTTTACCGGGTCGCCGCGGCCGGCGCGTGCTCGTCATCGGCCGCCGTCTCCAGGTATCCGCGGGCCTTCGGCAGGATTGCCTGGGCGCGGCACAGGTGACGGGTGACCTGCGGGAGGAGGGCGCCGCGGAAGCGGTCGGCCGCCCGCAGCTCGGCGGCGGCCTGGTCGAGGAGGACTCCGGCCCGACGGACGGCGTGGCCGAGGGTGCTGGCCCGGTACTCCCCCGCGAGCGCCTGCGCGGTGTCGGCGAGCTCGCCGGCACCGGGGTCCTCGACCGGGTCGGCACCGAAGAAGACCCCCGCGGCTGCCAGCTCGGCCAGTAAGTCGTCCTTGCGTACCGTCCGCCACGAACTCACGCTTTGATCATGCCCCATGACGGGACGTATCGAAGCGTGAACAGGCAACCCACCTCGCGCACAAGGAGCGCGGACGGCGCAGCGCCCGCGCCGACCGGCCCCCGTCACGCACTCCAGTCGGCCAGGGCGATCCTGGCTTGCCTGCGCCAGTAGGAGTTGGCGGGCCGGCCCTTGGGTCTGCTGGGGGAAGGGAGCTGTGGGTGTCTGCGTGCTCTGACAGGATCGCGGTGTGCCCGATTACGATCTGAATCGCCTCGGCCCTCGCGCGTTCGAGCAAATGGTGGTGGCGCTCGCCCGCCGGGAGCTCGGGCCGGGTGTGCAGGTCTTCGGTGACGGCCCGGACGGTGGGCGGGAGGCGACGTTCGAGGGGACAATCAACTGGTCCGCGACGTCGGAAGGGGTTGCCTCGGCGTTGGATGTCTGGACGGGCTACACCGTGTTGCAGGCGAAGTTCCACGTCAAGCCGAAGCCGACTCCGCGCGACAATGCGATCTGGCTGCAGCAGGAGATCCGGAAGGAGATCGATCACTGGGTCGAGGCTGCCGAGAACCGCACCCGGACGCGTTTGCCCGACTACCTGATCTTCGTGAGCAACGTCGACCTGTCCCCGGTCGCCATGGTCGGCGGGATCGACAAGGTCAGCTTGTCCGTGAGCGCGCAGCTGGCGAAGGCGGGAACGCTGCGCAACGGTTTGGCGGTCAAGGGGTTCATGATCTGGCACGCCGACCAGATCCGGTCCATGCTGGACGCGCATCAGGGCGTGCGCTGGGCCTTCCCTGGGCTGCTCACCGTCGGCGACGTGATGTCGATGCTCAGTCCGGAGCTGGTGAAGATCGGCTCGCTGGAGGTGCGGGACCCGCTGCGGGAGGAGCTCCTGCATTCCCTCAAGGCCGACCGGTGGGTGCGGTTGAGCCAGTCCGGCGGGCCGGGCGACGCGAAGCTGTGGCTGGACGACATCGCCATCGACCTGCCGGCTGCCATCGAGGCTCCGGAAGGTGCCACCGTCCAGGCAGTGCGGCACGTGCTCGAACTCGGCGACATGGTGCTGCGCCCCAGCGAACCGGATCGCATCAGGCGCCCGAACCTCGTCCTGGTGGGCGGCCCGGGCCAGGGCAAGTCCACCCTGAGCCAGCTCATCGCGCAGGTTTATCGCACGGCGATGCTCACCGATGCGAACACCGGGCCGGGCGCCCAGGAGATCCTGGCGGGCACACGGGAGGCCCTGGACCGCCTGGACCTGCCGGTGCCCGGAAATCGGCGTTGGCCGACCCGGATCGACCTCGCCAAATACGCCGAGGAGCTGGCTTCCGGCTCCGAGATGAGCCTGCTGCGGTGGATCTCCAACCAGATCTCCAGGCGCACCGACCGCGATGTCTCGGCACAGGCTTTGCGCGACTGGCTGGCCGCGTGGCCGTGGGCGCTGATCCTCGATGGTCTCGACGAGGTCCCCTCCCAAATGGACCGCCGTGTCGTCTACGCCAAGATCGACGAGCTGCTCACCACGGCCGAGGACCGTGATGCGGACCTTCTCGTGGTGGTCACCACCAGGCCGACCGGCTATGACGAACGCTTCTCATCCGAGGCCTTCCGTCACCTCCTTCTGCAGCGGCTGCCGGCCGATCAGGCCGCGGCGTTCGCGCGGCAGATCACCGACAAGCGGTTCACGAGCGACGACGAGATGCGCTCCAAGGTCGCCGACCGGATGTTTGAGGCGTCACGCGACCCGGTCACCCTGCGGCTGATGGAGACCCCGCTCCAGGTGACGGTCATGTCGTTCATCGTGGAGAAGTTCCCCACCCTCCCGCCCGACCGGTTCACTCTCTTCAACCTGTACTACCAGACGATGTTCGAACGGGAGATCGCCAAGGACATTCCGATCGCCCGGTTCCTGTCGCAGCACCGCACGCACATCGACCGGCTCCACGAACACGTCGGCCTCACCCTGCAGGCGGCCTCGGAGACGGCCGACGGCGCCGAGGCCGCCATGAGCCCCGCGGAACTCCACGACCTCGCCGTCGACCAGTTCGTCTCCCGCGGCTTCGAGCCCGCCCAGGCGGACCGCGACGCCACCGAACTCGTCCGGGCCGCCACCCAACGTCTGGTCCTGCTGGCCCCCCGCGACGGCGGCGTCGGCTTCGACATCCGCACCCTGCAGGAACTGATGGCCGCCCGCGCCATCACCGAAGGCGACGACACCCAGGTCATGTCCCGATTGCGCCAGATCGCCCACCACCCGCACTGGCGCAACACCTGGCTCCTCGCCGCCGGCCACCTCCTGCTCGCCTCGGAGCGCTTCGAGCGGGGTCTCCTCACGCTGCTCAAGCAGCTCGACACCGATCCCCACCGGCTGAACGGCCGCTTCCCCACCGCCCCGTCCCTCGCCGCCGAAATCCTCGACGACAACCTCGCCCGCAACCGCCCCCGCTTCGAACGGGGCCTGATCCAGTGCCTGTTCACCACGCTCGACCACCCGCCCGTCATCAACCGCATCGGCCTCGCCGCCGCCTTCGTCCGCCTCGCCCGCCCCCCGCATCGCAAGTCCGTCTTCGACCGCCTTCAAGCGGCCGCCTCGGCCGGCGCGGCGCAGCGCGCCGCCGCGGCGCTCGTGCTCCTGGGGATGCGCCGCAGCTCCCCCGACCCCGGCCAGCGGGTGAACATCGACAACGCCTACCGGCACCTGGCGCTGTCCCCGAACGAGGTAGAGGCCGTGGAGGCCTGGCTCGATGCCCGCACGACAGCCAGCGAAGAGGCCGGCATGACCGAGGTGGCCGCGCACCTCGAAGCGCTCGTGGAGCCGTATGACCTGCACCCGGAGGATCGCCAGCTCCTGCACACCGGCCTCAAGGCGCTGGGCGACAGCCGGTTCAAGCTCCTTGGCGCTGCCCCTGACACGGCCGTGCCCAGCCGCCGCTCCCCCGACCGGCCCGAACCGCTCCTGCAGGCACTCGGCCGCGAGGACATCGCGCAGGCCCTTGAGTTCGCGCTCCAGAACTCGCCGTCCTCGCACTGGGCGATCGAGGCCACGCTCGGATACTCCTTCAAATCCGCCCAGAACCGGCAGCCCGTCGGCCCCGAGCTCCTGCACAGCATCGCCGAGGCCAACGCCGCTGCCGAGGAGACCGACGGCTGGTAGCAGGGCAGGACGCCGGGGCACACCGCAGGCCGCCCTGCTGGGCACCGCGGGCACGGTGTTCGAGGACGCCCGGACCGCGGCCCTGGAGAAGCTCTCGGGCGTGGTCGGACGCGTGAAGGCCTGCGCGGCGCTGGGCGTCAACCGGGCGACCTGGTACCGCCACCACCGCAAGTCCCCGCCCCCACCGAAGCCGGTCCGGGAGCACCGGCCGCATCCGAAGGCACTCACGCCCGCCGAGCGCGAGAAGGCCGTGGCCAAGCTCAACGGCGAGCGGTTCAAGGACACGGCACCCGCCGAGGTCTACGCGACGCTGCTCGACGAGGGCGTCTACCTGTGCTCGGAATCCACGATGTACCGGATCCTGCGCAAGCGCGGCGAGGTCCGTGAACGGCGCCGGCAGGCCACCCACCCGCCCCGCAAGAAACCCGAGTTGATGGCCGATGCCCCCAACCGGGTCTGGTCCTGGGACGTCACCAAGCTGCGAGGCCCGCACAAGCGGGTCTTCTACTCCCTCTACACGATGATCGACATCTACTCCCGCTACACCGTGGGCTGGATGGTCACCACGTGCGAGAGCGAGGAACTCGCGAGGTACTTCATCGAGGACACCGTCGCCAAACAGCGCGTCGACCGCGACCAGTTGACGATCCATTCGGACCGGGGAGCGATCCAGACCGCCAAGTCGGTCGCCGTCCTGATGGCCGATCTCGGTGTCACCAGGTCGCACTCGAGACCGAAGATCTCGAACGACAATCCTTACTCGGAGGCCCAGTACAAGACGATCAAGTACCGGTTCGACTACCCGGACCGGTTCGGCTCGCTGCCGCACGCCCGGCAGTAGTGCGCGGACTTCTTCGACTGGTACCACTTCGAGCACCGACACAGCGGCATCGGCTACCACACGCCCTACGACGTCCACCACGACGAGGCCGATCTGGTGCGCGACCTTCGGGCCAAGGTCCTCGCCGACGCCTACAACCAGCACCCCGCACGCTTCGTGCGCAAGTTCCCCGAGCCGCCCGCGATACCCGAACAGGCCTGGATCAACAGACCCACCGACGACGAGACCGCCGCGAAGGAGTTGCAGGCCCAAAGTTAGGCAGAATCACCTGCCTTGATCACTTTGACAGGTTCCGGCACGCGGCCAGCTCCGTCAGCAGGACCTCTGGCCCGGCTGTCAGCCGCTCCAGTTCAACATCGACTCCGGGAAACAACACATCTTCGATCGAAGGGAGGACCACGCGCAGGTCATCCCGCAGGGAAACGATCCTGCATGCATGCCACTGACCTGGGATTTCACGGAACTCCGGCCAGAGCCTTGAAATTCCCCACCCCCTGCTCGGGGGTGGGACAGACCTGCCCACTTGGGCACCGTGTTCGCGTGCCCACCATATGCTGGTGATCTTGATCAGTCCGGGGAGCTGGCAGGCCCCCAGGCACGACACGAAGACACAGGGGCGGGCCGTGACAGAAATCCGTATGCCAGACTTCCATGCTCCATTCCCACTGGAACGCAACCCTCACATGCAGGAAGCTTCCAAGATCATGTGGGAGTGGATCGATCTCCGCGGGCTGGCGGCGACACCCAAGGCCCGCGCCCGCATGCTCAATACCGGGGCCGACCTGTCGGGCGCCTACGTATGGCCGCGAGCCGGACTCAGCATGCTGTCACTGGGGCTGAAGTGGCTGGCCCTCACGTTCCGCATCGATGACCAGCTCGACGAAGACGACTCGGACGAGCAGCCGGGGTCCCGTGCGAGGTGCATCGAGGAGCTGTGCGGGATCCTGCACGACGTTCCCGCGCCGCAGTCCCCGGTCGCCGACGCCCTGCACGAACTGTGGAAGGAGACGCGCACGGGCCGGCCAGCGAGCTGGCAGCGCGCCTTCGTCGCCGACTTCGAGGCGTTCTTGCGCTCCTACGCCCTGGAAGCAAAGCTCAAGGCCGCCGGCCGAATACCGGAACTCACCGAGTACCTCGGGTGGCGGATGTACTCGGTCGGCATGCCATGGCTGTGGGACCTCGACGAACTGCGCCTGCCGCTCTACCTCCCCGACAGCGTACGCAACTGCCAGACGATGAGCACTCTCCGCCAGGCAGGATCACTGCACATCGCCCTGGTCAACGACGTGTTCTCCGTCGAGCGGGAAAGCATCACCGGCTACCCCTACAACGCCGTCTCACTCACCATGCAGGCACAAAGCTGCTCCTTGCAGGAAGCAGTGGACCAAGTCGCCGACCAGGTCACCGAACACGCCCAAGTGGTCAGCCGCATCCTCGAACACCTCCCCACAGAACTCGGGCACCAGCAGCTGCCCCCCGACGTCCGCACAGCCGCCCTCGACTACTCCGAGAACATCGCCCTGAACCTACGCGGACAACTCGCTTGGCACGCTTCAGTCCGCCGCTACGCCACCGCCGACATCACCGAGCAATGGACAGGGAACTACCCCGGCGATCTGCTGCGCCAGGCCGGCTGACCGAGTCGGCCCCACGGCATCAACGACGTCGTCCGCCGTCCCCGCACGAGACGTAACAGGCCAGCCCCCCCGGCTGCTCGCGCCTGGGAGCGGACGGCGCCCTTCGGGCAGCGGTGCGCGTCCCGCTTGAACTCCCCCGAGTACCTCGCAGCACACCCATAGTGCAACCTGTCCTACGTGCACTGCGGCGGACGAAACCGTCGCCGTACGGAACGCCCTGTTGGACGCCGACCGGCCCCTCGATCCGCCGACGCGGGAGCTGCTGTCGATGCCACCAGAGCCAGGGGGCACGACCGGGGCCGCGATCACCCTCTTCGTCCTGGCCGGCCTCTTCGGCCTCCTGGGGCTGCGCGCGCTGTTCTCCGGCGACGGCGGCGGCAGCTCCGACGTCGCGTACCAGGTCGGATCCCGCTGGCGTATTGTTCGTCGCCCTGGTCCTGCTGGGAATCGGACTCGCCGTCCATTCCGACCACCGAAGCCGTCAAAGTGACACGGCGGACCAGTGGCCCCGGACCTACGAGCAGTGGCAGCAGCTCCAGCGAGTGTGGCGGGGCGACCTGGCTGTGCCGACGCTGCCGCGTCGCGTTCCTCCCCGCCGCGTCGCTGCGCCCCAACTCCGCCGCCTCGTCCGCGATACCCATGGCGCAGTTCCCGCAGTGGACGGCGACCACCGCCCAGGGGGATGACCGTCCCGGCGCCCCGACCACATCGGACTGACCACACCTACCGCTCCGGCGGCTGGGTAACGAGGCCCACTGACTGGAGCCACCGACCGGCGCAAGCGACGTTCCGCTCCGACGGCTGGGTCGGGCCGACCGCTTCAGGAATGCGCTGATCTTGTACGGTCCTTACCGGGCAAGTCCGACCAGCGGTTCCAGGTGGTGTCGAATTCACAGGGCGTTTGGTGGTCGTGCCGACGGCCCGGCACAGACGGGGATCGGCGCCCTCCTTGCCAGCCCGGGCGAACTGTTCCGCCGACTCCGGCCATCGAGGGGACGTGGCAGCCCCTCTCACCACTCGGGTGACGCGTTGACTTTGGTCCAGCCCGTTCCGTCGGTCCCGTACGCGGACGGGAACGGCGGCTCGGCGTGTTCCCGCGATGCTGGAGATGATGTCCTGCACGCAGGAGGCGTTGGAGGATTACGTCACCGCCCCCGGGCGTGAGCTGCTGCGGCAGATGATGCAGGACCAGCTGGGTGCCCGGGCCCGCGCCGAGCATCGCCGCGGACGGGCTGCCCAAAGACGCGGCCGAACGCGCCGCGCCCGCGGCATGGCCGTCGACATCATCGTCGACTTCGTGCACGTACTCGAATACCTATGAAAGGCCGCCTCGATGTGACCGATGAGAGATGGAGCCTGGCCGGCGGCGAAGCGCTCCTGCTTCTGCGGGTGGTCATCGCCAACGGCGGCTTTGAGGAGTACTGGCGATTCCACGTCCACCGTGAGTACCAGCGCACCCACGCGACGCGCTACCGGGAGCAACTCGACCTCGCCGCATGACGGTTCGAGATCCGCTCACGCAAGGAGAAAACGCACCCCGCCGGGGATCACCGGAGCGACGCGTCCAACTGACGGATCAGTTCTCCGGCCCGCCCACCGCCACGCGGGGCGACCGGGTAGCGCCTCAGAACGTCCGCCACGACGGGATTTGCAAGGAGCCGCGACTGCGCGATGTGGTCGGCGCCGACGGCGGGATCGTCTCCGGCAGACAGCTCGAATGCTAGCGCGGCATGAGCCGCCGATCCGAGGATGTGCTTGACCTGAGTAGCTTTCGCCAGGGGGTGGAGGAACGCCGCACCGGCCGCGGCGAGGGCCGCGCGGGCAGCGTCGCTCGCCGCGGCCTGTCCTGCATCGCGGGCCTCCTGAGCCGCCCGTTGTGCCGCCCACGCGCTGTCACGTAGCGCCTTGGACCGCTCGGCCCCATCCGCCAACGCCTGCGCGGCGTCGATCGCGACTCGTGGGCGCCGATCGTCAGGGCGTTCACGTTCGAAGATCGCCAATGCAGGCCGCGCGCACGCCACCGCGTAGCCAGCGACCTCCCGGAGCTCGGACCGGCTGAGTTCGATCGTCGTGAAGTCATCCACCATGGCGTCATCCTTCTGCACCGGGGCCGCAGCCTCAACGAGGTCAGGCGCGATGCTCTACCAGGAGCAGTAACTCGACCTCGTCGCACGAAGGTTCGAGATCCGCTCACCCAAGGAGAAACGCACCCTATCGGCGAGGGCGGGGTGCAGGACATAGTTCCAGCCGCCGTGGAAGGTGTGCCGTGTCAGGGGCGGGGCGGCCATGTCCGCGTCGCCGATCCGGACGCCGGTCGGGTAGGACGTGTCATGCCGTCGCTGCGGTGGAGGTCGGGGAGGCCGTCGGTTGGGGGGCTGTTGGAACAGCGCGAGGTCACTGCTCGTCGTCGTGTGGACGAGCTGCGGGAGGAGGCCGACCGCATCGCGGCCGAGCTGGCCGTGGCCGAGCGGGACTGGAAGGAGTGGGTCATCGCCCGCTCGCGGGTCCGCGAGGTGCTGTCTCCGGACGGCGACGGTATCGCCGGCCCGGATGCCTCCCGGGACCTGCGGCATCTGGATCCGCGGCTGATGCGGCCCGAGCCGACGAAGGCAGTGGCGAAGCCGAAGCCGGTGGTGCCGATGTGGCGCGCGGGGCTGGCCTGGTCGGTGCTGTCGGTGGACTACCAGCGCATCCTGCGGGTCCTGGCCGACCGCGAGCGGCTCGGTCAAGGTCCGCTGACCTGCCAGGAGATGGCCGCCACGTTCGGTATGGAGGTGGTGCCGGCGAAGGTGGAGGCGTTGCGGTCGAAGGCGAAGCGGCTGGTGGCCCGCGGCTGGCTGGCCGAGTCCGCGCCGGGGCAGTTCACGCTCGCGCGGGACGTGGCCGGGCCAGACGGCGGGTCATGAGCAAGGTCATCGACCGGTAGGACGCCGCGCGCGGCTGACCCCGCTCGCCTCGGGAATCACGCCACCATCGGATATGGAATCGCGGGCGTGCCCTGGTGCACCATGAAGGCAGGGCCCTGCCGTGCGGAGGTGCACCATGCGGACTGCCAGGATTTGTGCTGGCCTCGGGATAGCGGCGCTGCTGGCCCTGGGAGGCTGTTCTGGCGGACCGAAGTCCGCCTCGCCCTCAAGCACTACGCCAACCTCGAGCGCCACGCAGGTCCCGACCGCAACGCCACCACCGAGCTCCCCCGCACCCCCGACGGCAACACCCACGCCAAGCACCCCCGCACCCCCGACAGCAACGCGGCCCGCACCCAGTCCCGACGCCGTCGTCGAACAGTTCTACGCCGCGATCAACGCCCACGACTACCAAGCCGCGTGGGCCCTGGGAGGATCCAACCTCGGCACCTCCTACGCCACCTTCGTAGCCGGTTACGCCGGCACCGCGACAGACATCATCGGCGTCGACGCCGTTCACGGCGACACGGTCGACGTACATCTGCACGCGGTGCGCACCGATGGGAGTTCCTCCGACTACGCCGGCTCATACACGGTTCGCAACGGCGTGATCGTCCGGGGTTCACTGCACCTGCTGGGCGCCGGAACCGGGGCGCCGAAGGGTTCCCTGAATCCGACGGTCACCCAGGCCACCATCCGGTCGACGATCTGCGTCACCGGCTGGACCGCGACAATCCGCCCGTCCACAAGCTTCACGAACACGCTCAAGCAGCAGCAGCTGGCCCAACTAGGCCTCGCCGACCAGAACCCGGCGCACTACGAGGAAGACCACATCGTCCCCCTCGAGCTCGGCGGTGCGCCGATGGACCCCGCCAATCTGCAGCCAGTTCCGCTATCCGTCGCCGAGAAGGACGACGGTGCGGAGCGGTCCCTGCACACAGCCGTCTGCAACGGCAGCCTGCCGCTGGCCGACGCCCAGGCGCAGATTCTGCAACTAAAGACCGGCGAGGGCTGACCAGCGAGCAATATGTGGATGCGGCCTTCCGGCCGGGACGCGGTGATCTCGGTCGCTGCCCGGCGGGCTTCCTCGCGCACGTCCGCGTCGGGGTGCTGGAGGAAGGGCTCGATCAGCGGCCAGGACTGCGGATGGTGTATGGCGCCGAAGATGTAGACGGCGTGCGCGAGGAGTTCACCTGCCATCGTCGGCATGGCTGGGGCCAGCGGTTCGACAAGATCCAGGGGCAGGCTGTGGCGGTTGAACGCCTCGCGGATCGAGTTCAGGGCGGACTCGCGGACCTTGGTCACGGGTTCGGTAAAGAGGACGTCGTGTCCCACCGCGTTCCGGCCGACCGGAACGCGAAAACCTCGATCCGGTGCCCGCGGGCTTGCGGATCTCAGTAGCTGTAGCCGCCGCCGCAGAAGGTGGCGGTGACCTTGTGCGGCTTGAAGTCCGGAAGGACCGAGTGGAGGTTGGCCACCTCCGGCACGATGAGTAGCAGGTCGATGACGAGCGCGATGATCAGCAGCGGCTTGAGAGGCCGCGCCGTGGTGCTACGACCTCGCGCCGCGGCCCACGGCAGTATGGAGAGGAAGAGCGCGGCAAGTATGCCGACGGCAGGGCCAGCCCATGCGGCGACCTGTGCGGACACAGGTATCGCGGGGGTGGGGACGCACACCAGTCCGCCGACGTAGTGGCCATGGGCCCAGAACGCGTAGACGGTGCAGGCCAGTCCAATCGGGACGGTCAGGATCGCCATGGTGGTGAGCAGCGGCCACCGCGCGTTCGAGGATGAGCGAGCCGGGACGGTGTTGGAGCTGTAAGCCATCTGACCAGTACCAATCGGAATCGGGTTGCTTGTGCCCCAACTTAGAAGCCGTTGTCGAACCGATAGTGACGGGTGCGTTTCCGCTGGTCAGGCATAGTGCGGGTGCCTCGGTGGCAGAGACGGGGTGTCGTGTCGTCTCTTCGGTGGAGGTGCCGGATGCCGTCGGTGATGGGGCTGCTGGAGGAGCGCGAGCGTGCCGCCCGGCAACGGGTGGAGGTCCTGCAGGCCGAGCTTCAGGAGGCGGAAGCCGCGTGGGAGCGGTTCGTGATTGCCCGTCAGACGGTGGCGGAAGTCCTGGCAGGGCCTCCTGTGGGCGAGGAGGCGCCGCCGGCCGGGGTGGCCGGTGAACGGCCTGCGCGGGTCGCCGGGGCGGCGCCTGGATCGGTGGTCCCGCCTGGAGGGAAGGTCTCGATCCGGGTGCGCTGGCGCCGGACTACCAGCGGCTCGTGGAGGTCCTGGCGGGGAGCGGGGAGGAGATGGACTGTCGGCAGCTCGCGGCGGCCTTGGGTCTGGAGGTGGTCACGGCGAAGGTGGAGGGAGTGCGGTCGAAGGCGAAGCGACTGGCCGCGCGGGGCTGGCTGGCCGAGGAACACCCGGGGATGTTCAGCGTGCTCGCCGGGCGAGCCGGCGGCTCATGACCATGCTCATCGACCACCGGATCATCGCCTCGGAGGTGTCGGTGCGGGTCTCGTAGTCGCGGACCAGGCGGCGTGAGTGCATCAGCCATGCGAACGTTCGTTCCACCAGCCACCTTTTCGGCAGCACCACGAAGCCCGCGGCGTCGTCGGTGCGTCTGACCACTGTCAGCGCGATCCGCAGGACATCGCGGGCGAGGTCGACCAGGCGTCCGGTGTAGCCGCCGTCGGCCCACACCAGCGAGATGCGCCAGTGCCGCTCACGCAGCCGCTCCAGCAGCGTCCGGCCGGCCTCGCGGTCGGTGACGGATGCGGCGGTGACCATCACGGCCAGCAGCAGCCCGACGGTGTCCACCACGATGTGCCTCTTGCGGCCGTTCACCTTCTTCCCGCCGTCGAACCCCCGGCTGGCAGCCGGCACCGACGCGGCCCCTTTCACCGACTGCGCGTCGATGATCCCGGCGGTCGGCTCCGGATCACGGCCAGCCGCCTCGCGGACCCGGTCGCGCAGCCGGTCGTGGAACTCCGCGACCAGGCCCTTGTCCCGCCAGCGCCGGAAGAAGGCGTAGACGCGGTCCCATGCGGGGAAGTCCGCGGGCACCGCCCTCCAGGCGATGCCGCCCGCAACCAGGTAGCGCACCGCGTCGACCAGTTGCCGGTGGCAGTAGCCCTCCGGCTGCCCGCCCCTTCCCTCCAGCCAGGCGGGCACGGGCATCGCGTCGCGCACGACTGCCCACTCCGCGTCGGTCATGTCCGAGGGGTACCTCGGACGTCTGTGCGGCCGGTCCCCGGCATTCCCGAACCGGTGAGCGAGGCAATCACACGACAGGGGTGCGGAGTTGGACGGCAACGTCACGGAGACGGAAGACTGCGGCACCAGGGGCCTCCTGTTGCTCGGCTGGATTCGACACCCACGAGCTGTGCGGGAGGCCCCACTTTCATGCCCCGCCGACCAGAAGATCACCCGACCGAGTCGGCAGACTCGAACTCACGATCACCAAGATCGATAGAGCAACGGCTAGTTAGCCAAGGCAGCGGTCTGCGTTGGTCGATCAGGTAGCCGGTGCGGACGACAGCACTTGCTCCGACGAGTGCGCTGACGGCCACGACAGCGTCCCACCAGAGAGGTGAGAGGTCGTATGCCAGCGCGGGATCGGAGTCCTTGATCAACTGCCAGCGCCACATGCCCATCACTCCGCAGCAGGCACTGACCAGGCTAAGCAGCATCCCGATAGCGAGCAGCGCCCAGCCCTTGACCTGCGACTGGTCGGGCCGGGCTGCTCGTCGCTCCGTCATACCCGTCGGCGCCCCTTGCATTGGATGCTGCGCACCCGCACTCCCTCGGTCAGTGAAACCGCACGGGGCGGCTCGCGGCAGTTCCCCCGGAATAGTGGCAGAGCGACCTGTGGGGTGGAAGACCGTCTGCCTACACGGCAGCCGGATGCCCATCCGGTCCCCTCCCGTGTGATCGAGCAATCGGCGGGAACGGTACCCACGGTGATGCCGCGTAAGCCCCGTATGTGGGACAGGGTTGCGGCCCGGCGCCAGCCGGGCGGCCTTGCCGGTGAGCTGATTGCCGGTCGGCCCTGGTCGGTCGGGCAGGGCCGTGGAAGGATCGGCGGGCAGCGCCCCGGGCGATTCCATTGCCGGTCCGGGGCGCCGCTGACGGCACCGGCCTGGCCGCCGCACGGGCGCTCACGCGGCGGCCAGGCCGGCTGTTATGGGCTGGCCGCCGGCCGGGTGCGGGGCACGGCGGCGCACCGCGGGCTGCGGTCAGGCGGGCTGCTGGTCCAGCGCTGTGGCGAGGAGGGTGACCGCGTGCTGCTCGTCGCCGGAGAGCCAGGGCAGGTCGTCGGTGGGGTCGACGACGGCCCGGCCGTCGATGAACGCCGTCCAGCCGCCGGTGCCGGTCGCCTCCACCCAGCCGGCCAGGCGCCGGTCGGGCCGGCGCACCGTGAACACGGTGTGGTCCTGCCAGCCCTCGATCAGGAACGCGCCCTCGTGAGCGTTTCAGGTCGTTGTCGGGGCTCCGAGGCCGCGCTGGAACGGTGGGGTGGAGGTGCGCTCGGCGGCGAGGGCCAGGCGCTGCTCGTGCGGAACGGCGGCCGTGTCCGGCCGCGCGGTGGCCTGGTGCGGGACGGTGCCGCCCATTGTTCCGACGCGTCGATTCAAGGCCCGTGCCATCAAGGGCGGCGGTCGCACTTCTTGTTTCGACGCGCGTCGTTTCCTCTGCAGGGCCGTCAAGGTTGGCCGTAGGCACGGTGGAGGGGGCCGGTGCCAGCCGGGCCGGGACGGCCCTCCCGGGAGATGGGACAACCGCAGCCACGGCGGAGCTTGATTCGAGGCGCGTCGTTTCTTCCGGGGCATCATCACGGCTGGATGCGGGCGCGCCGGGAGTGTCCTGTTCGGCTTCGCGGCGGGCGACGACCATCTCGTAGCGCAGCACGTGGGCCTTGCGCACGATGCGGCCGGTGGCGGCGGTGAGGGTGGTCTCCAGGAGGGCGAGGGCCTCGTTGCAGCGTGGGTCGTCGCCCTCGCTGCGGCGGGCTTCGTCGAGGCGGTCGAGGAAGCGGGCGGTGGCGCGCTGGACGGCGGTGGCGAGTTCGAGGAGCTCGTGGCGGCCGGCCTCGCCGACGGCGGTGGTTTCGACGCGCGAGGAAACAAGGGCGTCGGCGACGGCGTCCTGCTGGTACTCCGTCTTCCGACTGCGGTAGGCCTTGGAGGAGCAGGCTCGGCCACAGTAGACGGGGCGCCGGCCGGGGCCGCCGGTGCGCAGTTCGGTGTCGCACACCGGGCAGCGCGGAACGTCAATTCCTCGCGCGTCGATTCCGGGGGCGACTTCAATTCCCCGCGCGTCGTTTCCCGTCTCCATGATCGGGATCGTAGCCGCACCGCCGGACCGGCCCCGCCGTACGCGGTGCGCAGCAGTCCGTGCGCACCGTGCGGAGCCGCCGGTTGCGCGGGCCGGTCGCCGAGTGTCGTCATGGCCGCCGCACCGCGGCTGCGCCCTTCCCGCTCGTTGGTGTGAATCGGCTGATGCCGGTGGTCACGGCGCCTGCCCCTCGGATAGACCGGGGGTATGACGACTGTGGACGACCAACTGGTTGATGCGACATGGCGGGCCTCCGATCTGACGCGGGCCTACCTCGTGCGGGACCGGGCCGCGGTCGAGAGCTGTCTCGCGGGCCTGGGCGCCGACCGGCTGGAGTGGGTGCTGGCCTGGCTGGTCCTCGACCACGACGCGCTGTTCACCGAGCTGGGGGAGCCGTCGATGCGGGTCGGGAACCTCGAAGCGGTGGCGGCCCTGGCGCCGCTGGAGGTGGAGTTCGCGGTCACCGCGGCGGTACACCGCGTCGCCTCGGGCGAGAGCGGCCTGGGCGCCGCGGTCGCCGACCTCGCCCTCGAGGAGCAGGTGCACGCGATCGCGGTGTCCACCGTCGTCATGCTGCAGGAGGCTCTGGGCCGCACCGGCGCGCTGGACCGGATCGACCAGCAGAACCGGCAGTGCGTGAGCGCGGGCCACCCCAGGCCCTACCCCGCCCCCTGACCAACCGGCAGGTGCGGTGCGCAGCCGTGCGGGCTCCGGCCTGCGGCGGGGAGGTTGGCGGGGGGAGAGACTCACCGGTCTTGCGGGGCGAAAACCACCGAGGTGCGTGACCTTGGCGGCGATGGCGAGTTCACCCGTCATGAGAGACGTGATCGTCCTGCCCGTGACCGCGCAGCACCCCGAGGACGACGACCGGGAGCAGATGGAGCGGGAGCGGCAGCAGGCGGTGAACGAGTTGGTCGCCGGGGCGGCGGAGGCGGGCCGGCGGGCGGCCGGGTGGGTGCGGGAGCTCGCCGGGCGGCAGTCGGATGCCGGGCACCGCGTGGTGCTGGAGCGGGCCGCCGATGCTGTCGAGCGGGCCTCGGGTCGGGAGGTCGTCCCGGGCGGCGACGGCGAGCTGGACGAGGAGCTGCGCTACGACCTTGGAGCCAGTGTCGTCACCGGCAGTGTGGTCGCCGACGAGATGCCGGAGCTGTCGACGGGCGAGCGGATCGCGGTGGTCGCCGTCTGCGCGCTCGCCGCGGCGATGCCCGGCACGCTCCTGAACGACTTGGGGCGTGAGCTGCCCGCCCTCGCCACCACGATGGAGGCTTCCACCGAGGCCGGCATCGCCGCAGGCCAGCGGTAGGACCGCCGGCTACTTCTCCTCGGCCGAGCCGTCCGGGTCCAGCGGGTGGAGCCAGCGGGCGGGAACGGTCATCGGGGTTGAGGTCATCAGCTCGACCGGGGCGCCGGTCAGGTCGGCCAGGGTGCCGGTGACGACGTAGCCGACGCCGGGCGGCAGGCCGAGCTCCACGGCCTGGTCGTCGGTGAGCCTCACCCGGACCCCGGAGTGCGCGGCGACCAGAACGCCGGCGACCATGTGCTCGCCGTCCGGCTCCGGGAGGTCGGTGACGGTCAGCTCGAACTCGGCGCCGGCGCGGATCCAACGCCGCCAGTGCAGCAGGACGCTGTCCAGGTCGGTGGTGTCCGGCGGGCACCGGTCGTAGGGGAGCCGGGCCGGGACGCGCACCAGGTAGGCCTTCCCTACCCGTACCTGTGCTGTCCGCACCGGAATCGCCTCCTGGTCTGCCTTCTTCCAGTCTGCGCCTGTCCCACTCTGTGTCTCAGGTCCGGCCACCGTCGCTGCCTGGGAAATGGCCTGGGACTGTCCCAGCAAATCGGGCATACCGGGCGAGCTGGGACGGCGCTGGGACCGGGGTGTCTCAGCCTTGTCTCGGGCCAGCGGCAGCGCGGCGCCCGCCGGTGATGGCCCGGATTGTGCGTCTCGGGTCCGGCGGGCACCGGCACCAGCGTAGCGGGCGCGGCCAGGCCGGACTGGTCTACGGCGCGGGGTGGGGTGGGTCTTCGGGGACGACGGCGGCGATCCGTACGGTCGGCGGCCGGGGCGGGGCGGGGGCGTAGGCGTGCACGACGTTGAGCGCGGGCCGGCCTTCGGCGGGGTCGCCTCGATCCGGGTGGAGTACAGCTCGACCCGCTGGGCGCCCTCGGTGACCGTACGGATCAGCCGGCCGAGCCGCGGGTGCTGCTCCAGTTCGGCGCGCAGCGTCTCCAGGGCCTCGCCGGCGCCGAGTTCCTTGGCGCGCTGGGCGGCGCGGTCGGTGACCACCGCAACCACGGGGCCGTCCGGCTGCTGGTGCTGGTCGGTCACTCGACACCCTGCCGGGCGAACAGGTCGGCAACGGCTTCGTCGAGCGCGGCGGCCGTCTCCGGGTCGGCGGCGAGCAGCACGCGGCCGCGGTAGGCGGCGACGATCTCGGCGACCGCGACCAGGTCGACCACCGTGCCGACCTCCTCGACCTGGTCGAGGAGGTCAACCGGCACCCGGCGCAGCAGTTGCTCGGCGAGTTCGGCGTCCAGGCACTCGGCGTCGCCGGGGAAGCCGTGGCCGGCCCGCAGCGCGGCGCGCAGTTCCTGCACCGTGTCCATCGGCGGCAGTCCGAGACGGCCGCCCCCTCGTTCGGCGGGCTGGGCGCTCATCCCCACCAACCCCTCTCCCTGTCGGCATCCCCGGCGCCGGGCCGGGCCCTGTGCTCCTGACGGTAGCCGCCCCGGACCGGCCCGTGGGGCAGCACCCGGCAACCCGCTCCGGCCGTGCGACCTACGGTGGGCCGGTGCCCGACACCGATTTCCCCGCTGACCTGCGGAGCCGTAGCGGACTTTCGGATCTGGATTACTGTAATCGCAGGCTTACCGTTTCGAGCCAACAGCAATAGCGACCGGGCGACCGAAATGAACTTCGGCCGCCCGGCATGGACCGGTTAGTAAACCCGGTACCACTGGCTAAAATCACCCTGGTTGGGGCCCAGCCAGGCGGTGTAACCCCCCGTGGTGAGATAGCTGCCCGAAGTGGACCAGAGGGTGGAAGGGTTTGCCCCGTACCACCAGTGCGGGTTGTTCGAGCTACAGAGCCCGGTGCCGGGCTGGCCGTTCTGGTTGACCAGGCAGACGCCCCGGTAGTTCATTTCCATCAGCTTGTCGCCGTTGTTGCCCCACCACTGCGACGAGTTGTTGCGGTCGCACCCGAGGATCAGCACCTCGGCGAAGCCGGCGCCCGCGCTGGTGGCAGTCAGGCATTTCCCTGTGGCCACGTTTTGCAGCATGAACGACAAGCCGTCATCCGGGACCGGCGCCGCGGAAGCCGAGGACACCGAACCGGCGCTGACGGCACCGATCGCCAGGGCGAGTGCGGATATGATCTTCGCTGAACGGAGGAACACGGAATACCCCATTCCGATAGACGATGATCTTTTCGGAAGAGCCGACTGCTCTCCCGATAAGCCAAAGGTTAATTGGAGAGTGCCCTCAAGGGCCCCAGTTGAGCTAAATTTGAGGATCCCGAAGAAGATCTCCAGGGACACCAAATCGGTACAATTTCACCGTCAGGGCTGATGGCAGCACTAAGATGCGTGTGCAGATGGCATGTCATGCAGCAGTGTGTCGTCGAGATTGTCGCCAGGTCCGGCATATGCCTCCGCGTCGGACGCAGCTTCATGTCGCCGCGATGGTCACGCCGGATCGCGGCGTGCAGCTCGACCTTCGACATCTGCGGCATGACCAGGGCCTTTCACCAGGGGCACTCCGCGCGCGGCGGTCCAGCGGCAGTCGGTGTCGTCGCAGGGGCAGGCGGTCCAGCCGGCGGCGATGGCGCGCAGCAGGAGGGTGACGGCGGCGGCCGGGATCATCAGCTGGCCGCTCAGCAGGTCGGGGACGACGGGCAGCGGCAGGGACGGCAGGCCGTCATCGTCGGCACGGTGGAAGTGATCACTCATTCTGTTCTCCGAATTTCGTCGGTGCGCAAATAGAAATTCCCGGCCGCTTGGGGGCGGCCGGGACTTCGTTTTCGGCGACACAGAGGGGTGTGGCAGGGTGTTCGGGGGCGTCTACAGCCCCTCCAGGTCCATCCAGGAGACGACGTCGTTGAGCTCGACGTCGAGGTTGCGGGTGCGGTGGCCGTTGTCCTTGAAGTAGTGCTCCCTCAGGCCCTCGGCGAGGATCCGCTCCTGCTCGCCCTGGCCGGCTCCGGCGTCCCCGGCGGCGTACAGATTCTGGGCCACGGCGCCGGGCATCTTGTGGGGGCGCAGCCGGGTCGGGGGCGCGGCGGGCGGGGCCGGTGCCGGCGGCTGGGGTGTGGGCGGCGGCGAGCTGCTGGGGGATGACCGGGCGAGGCTGGCGGCGGCCTCCAGGAGAGCGGGTCTTCGCCGCGGCGCTCCAAGAGGGCGCCTGGGCGAGGTGAAGCGTGGACTCCAGGACGGCGGCCAGAGTGCGGACCATCCGCAGCGCGGCGATGTCGTCTGTAGGGGACTGCCCACGCTGGCGACGTGCGGGTGGGGCGGATCGGGGCGATCGTGGTGGTCAGTGCAGCGGCTGCCGAGGATGGAGGATCTGATGCGTCGTACGGTCGTACTCGGGTGGGCTTTGCCGCTGGTGGTGCTAGCTGCGGGGTGTTCGAGCGAGCAGTCGGTCGTCACCTCGCCGCAGAGTAGTTCGGTGACACCACCGATGTCCGGGACGTCCTCCGCCTCGCCCGGGCAGGCGACCTCGTCGGTGTCCACCGCCTCCGCTCCGACGACCGCCTCCGTCGGGGACACTCTCGCGCTCTCGGGCCAGAAGCCGGAGGAGAAGGTGGACGTCACCGTCGTCAAAATCGTCGACCCCGCCACTGCCAAGGAGGCGTTCTCATCACCCAAGGCCGGCACGAAGCTGGTCGCGGTCCAGTTCCGGCTTCGCAACACGGGAACCGCGGTGTACGACGACAGCCCCAGCAACGGCGCGCGGCTCGTCGACAGCGAAGGGCAGCAGTTCACCGCCACCTTCACCGACACCACCGCAGGTCCCGGGTTCCCCGGAAGCGTCACCATCGCCCCTGGTGACACGGCCCTCGGCTACATCACGTTCGCAATCCCAACCGCTTCCCAGGTCGCGAAGATCCAGTTCGCCCTGGACAGCGGCTTCGCCCCCAGCACCGGCCAGTGGACCGTCTCCTGACCCACAGGAAAGTTGCCGGCCGTGGTGGGCTCCTGGCGAACACGGATCGCGGCGCTGAGACAGGCCACGCGGGCGCCGGTGCCTTGATGGTCTGTCAGGGTAGCGGGGGGCCGGCGACGTCGACGAGACCCAGCTCCAGGGCGTCGTGTACGAGCAGAGCGGCCAGTTCGGCGGTGCGGTTGACCACCGGGCGGCTTGGGTCGCTGGAGTGGACGAGGAAGTGGCCGTCGACCACCACGGCCCAGCTGTCCAGGCGGTTTACGCCATGCTCGCGCCCGCCCGTTCAGCCGGACGTAAACCAGGCCGGGAGCGCGCGCCGGCCAGTGCCCACCAGGCACCGAACGTCCGGGGGGGGCGAGGCCGATGTGCGGTGCCGGGGTCCGCGGCGGCCGGACGGCTGGCGCTACGCGTCGAGGTGGCGGTAGGCGAGGACCCCGGAGGCAATAGCCAGGGGGGCGATGGTGACGTGCTTGCCGGTGCCGGGGGCGTGAACGACCTTGCCGTCACCGATGTAGAGCTGGACGTGGCCGCAGCCGTTGGTGATGACCAGGTCGCCCGGCACCAGGGCCCCGCGGGTGGTGGCCCTTCCCGCCTTGGCCATGCCCCAGGTGGTGCGCGGCAGTGCCACCCCGCCGGCGCGCCATGCGCGCATCACCAGCCCCGAGCAGTCGAAGGAGCCGGGCCCGGTGGCGCCCCACGCGTACGGCTTGCCGATCTGCCCCCGGGCGAAGGCCACCGCTGCCGTGGCGCCCCTGCCTGCATCGGTCTCGCTGCCCTTGGCCTTGCCGCCCTTCGCGTCACGGCCCTGGTTCTTCTTCGCCCCGGACCCGGACCCGGACTTGGCGCTCGCGGACTTCTCATCCTCGGGCAGCTGACGGATGCCCAGAGCCCCGGGCTCCGCCTCGGGCGTCGCCCAGGCCCCGGACGGTGTCCCGGTGCCGAAGGCCTGACCGGGCGTGTCCCCGGCGGTGGCCGACCCGATGTCGCTGCCCCCGGAGGCATACCGGGCAGGCACCGCCCCACCGGACGCGTCCGTAACCGTCCCTGCGGCCGAGGGCTCGGCCGCGGCTGAGGGCAGGCGCAGTGTGGCGCCGGCGTGGATCAGGGTCGAGTCACCCAGCCCATTCAGCTCCTGCAGCGCCCGCACCGTGGTGTGGTGGTCCCGAGCCAGCTCCCACAAGGTGTCCCCCTACTTCAGAACCACCTCTCGCGTCGCCGGGGCAGGGGCCGGAGTGCTCGGGGCCGGCTCGCCCGGGGCAACGCCCGGCCCGGGGTCACCGGTCGGGACGTCCGGGCCGGGCGGGGTCTGCGGCCCGGGCGCGTCGCCGGGGTCGTGCTCCTCGTCCGGGGAGAGCGCCGGTGCGCCGGAAGCGGCGGCCGGCACCGGGCCGGTGGCAGAGCCTCCAGCCGCCTGGTGCACGCCGGCGCCCACCAGTACCGCACACAGCAGTGCCAGGACGACGGGCACCGTCTTCCCCCGCACCCGGCCGCGAGGCCGCTCGGCCGCCGTTCCACCGGTGCGGTACGACGTGGCGTGGCTCGGCTCGCCCGCCGCCGTACGAAGCGGCGCGGGCGCGTCGATGCCGTCGCCGCTCGTTCGCGCCCCGTCACCCGCCGCGCCGGGGCGCGGACCGGAAACCACCACACGCCCCAGCGGCACACTCCGGTCCAGTACCGGGACCTGACCCGCCGCCATACCGGCGGCCAAGAACCGCCCCCGTCCCGGGCCGTTCTCCCCCGGGCCCGAACCGGACCTTTGTCCCGTGCGCTGCGCCATCACAACCTCCCTCGGCGGCCGGTGCCGGCCACTGTCGGGTCCGGACCCGGGTCAGGCACCGGGGCCGGACGCAGCCGGGTAGGCGGGGCCGGCGGTGCGGTGCGGGCGGCGGCGAGGTGTTGGGGGATGACGGCGGCCAGGCCTTCGGCGGCCTCCAGGAGGCGGGGGTCTTCGCCGGGTCGGTCGAGGAGGGCCTGGGCGAGGTGGAGGGCGGCTTCGAGGACGGCGGCCGGGGCGCGGACCATGCGCAGCGCGGCGATGGCGTCCACGGCCCGTTCGGCGGGCTGCTGGGTGTCGGGGTGGGCCGGGAGGTCGGGGACGGGCACGGGGCGGCCCCAGGGCGGCGGCTGGCGGCCTGGGGAGCGCTGTGGGCCGAGGGCGCGGGCCGCGCCGGGGCCCAGAGCGCGCCGGGCGGGCGGAGGGGTGCTCACGCCCCGTTCAACGAGTTGGGTCTGCCGCGGTAGCGGCCGGCCTGCTCGCGGTCGTCACCGGGGCCGTACGGGCTCCCGGGGTACGGCTTCGCTGCCGCCCGGGGTCGCACAGGGAAGTTGTCGGCGCTCGGCGGGGCCCCTTGTCCGCGGCTGTGACCTGGGGCTTCGGCACCGGTCCGCTTGTGGGGAAGGGGACCTGAAAGAGGACCTGAAACGGGACCTCAAAGAGGACTCCGAACGGGACCTCAAACGGCACTCCAAACGGAACCGGGCGGCGGCCGGGACCGTCCGGCCGGCTCGACCACGGCACCAGGGCGCCCGCTGGCCGCCGGCGCGCAGCCCCTCCACACCACCGGCCCCGGGCGTACAGGACACCCTGAGTTGTTTTCGACAGGTTGATTGAGAGCCGGTCGGGCAGCGAGAACGGGAGCCACCTTGTGCCGATGGTGGGTGCTGTGCGGGGCCTGAGAGCCCAAGATTGGCAGTGAGTTTCAGAGTCGCCCCCCAACGAGTGATGTTTCGTCACGGGCGGGCGGAATTCGGGGTGTTGTGAGGACGGTCGTGAGAGCTCGCCGAGCGTTGGCGCCATGGCACCTCGCTTGTCGACGATGTGCTGTGCCCCGGGCGGAGCCGGGGCACAGCGTCTGCCGACGTCACTGTCGGGGTGTGGCGACCGGCCGGTCGCCACACCCCGACAGCGTGGAGGTGATCAGGTCACGGGGCCGAAGGTGGCGCTCGTCGTGCTGGTGCCGCCCGGTGTGGCGACCGTGACGGTGTAGCTCGAAGCGGTGACGAGGCCGGCGGGTGTGGTGAACTGAACGTCCGTTTCGCTGAGGCCGGTGATGGCGGTGGCGTGGAACACGGCGGCGGTGACCGTGTCCGTGAAGATGACGTCGCTGACGTCGACGAGGTTGGTGCCGCTGACGGTGACGCCCGTCTGGCCGGCCGTTCCGTCGGTGGGGGATATCCCGGTGACCGTGGGGAGGTTGTAGTAGGTGAACTGGGAGGCGGCTCCGGCGGGGACGCTGGTGCCGCCGGGGCTGGTGACGGTGACGTCCACCGACTGCGTGGTGGTGGTGAAGCCCGTGGTGTTGGTGGGAGGGGTCGCGTTCAGCAGGGTGTCCCCGGTCTTGCTGTTGATCGTGCCGGCGCCGGCGACGCCGAAGGTGACCGCGGTCGCGGTCGCGAGGCCGGTGCCGGTGATGTTGACGGCCGCCGGAGTGAGCGGCCCGGTGTTCGCGGCCACGGCCGAGCACGACGGGGTGGCGATGTAGAAGAACGGCTTGCTGTTGCTGGTGCTGGTTCCCACGGTCACGCTGACGCTGGTCTGGCCGGCGCAGCCGCTCGGGACGGTGGTGGTGACGGTGGTGGTGGCGCCGGTGGCGGCGACGGCCTTGGAGCCGAAGTTCACCGTCACGGCGGAGGTGCCGAAACCGCTGCCGTTGATGGTCAGGGTGTCCCCGGGCTTGCCCTGGGTGGCGCTGAGGGAGGTGATGGTTGCCATGATCTGTTTCCTTCTGTTGGGTACTACGGGGATGGGTTGGAACGGGGTGGAAGGCGTGAGGCCAGGCAGTCCGGTGGGGGGGCGCAGTCCGTCGGAGAGGGGCGCGTGGGCGAGTTGGTGCGGTCGCCGGTCGGGCCTGGTTTACGGCTGGTACTGCTGGTAGGTGAGGGCGTTGCTGTCTCCGCCCGGGCTGTGGACGGTGACGGTGGTCGTGCCGGGTGTCCCCGGCGGCGCGGTGGCGAGGACCAGGTTGTCGGAGACGGCTGCGAAGGACGCTGGGGTGCTGCCGAAGCGGACCTCGTCGGTGTAGGTGAGGTTGCTGCCGGCGATCGCGACGTCGGTCCCCCCGGAGGCCGTCCCCTGGTCGGGAGTGAGACTGGTGATGACCGGGAGCCCGACATAGGTGTAGTAGAAGCCGTTGGTGGTGCCGCCGGCCGTGTCGACGCTGACGCTCACCTCCCCGGCCGCGACCGCGGCCGGCACGGTGACGCTGAGTTGGCTGTCGGAGATCACGGTCGGCGTCGCGCTGTTGGCGCCGAAGTTGGCGGCCGTCGGGGTGGACAGCCCGGTGCCGGCGATGGTGATGGTGTTACCGCCCGTGACGGGACCGGACGCGGGGCTCAGGAAAGTCTTGAACGGCGCGCCGATGTAGAAGAACGGCAGCGGGTTGCTGGTCCCGCCCGCGGTGGTCACGGTGACGTCGACCGTGCCGGTGCCCGAGGGCGAGATGCAGCTGACGGACGTGGCGGTGTTGGCGGTGATGGTGGCCGGCTTGCTGCCGAACTTCACGGCGGTGGCGCCGGCCAGGTTGGTTCCGGTGATCGTCACTGTGGTCCCCCCGCCGGTGGGTCCCTCGTTCGGGCTGATGGGCATGACGTGCCCCCGGGAGGATTGATGTGCGTGCGCGTGGGGTGATCCTGCTCTGCGGCCGGCGCGTCACCAATACTCATCAGCGATCCGAACGCGCCGCCGTGGACCTTCTTTGTAGACCTTCTTTCTTTCTGGAGCCTGGAGGCGGGATCCGTGCCCGGAATCCCGAGCCGTCGAATGTGGACGGGTAGCCGGGGACGGGGCTGAGAAAGGGGGCTCGCGCTCCCGGCGCCGAGGGACGCGAACGGTCCTTGCGATCAGGCCGAATGAGGTAGTGGTCAGGATGGCAGCCGAACTGATGGGCCACGGTGCCACACGGTCAGCCAGGAACATGGAAGCGGGGCTGCTGCGGCAGCACCGGCTGATGGATCCCGCCCTCCGCGGAAGCGCCCAAGGGCGGCACCCACCCCCTGGACGGCGCCCCTGAACCGACGGCGGGCCAACTGCCGCTCCCCCGCAGAGGGATGAGCGACCCACCAGTTCGGATGCGTACAGTAACCCATTCGCATTATGTCGTTGGCAAGCACAGTGACGGTACGTCACTCGAACGGTGGAGCGCGCGCAGCCAGCAATTCACAGAAGAGCGCCCCCTACTTCTCCCGGCGCGTCGGCTGTGGCTGATCGTCGGTGTATCCGAGGATCCAGGCCAGGGCTTGGGTGGCACCGAAAGCATACGAACGTTCGCTGATGGGACGGGTCAGATCGTGGGCCTGTCGGAGGGCCGCCCGTTCCTCTCCATGGATATGGGTCTCGGTAGGGACGGCGTCGATCAGGTTGGCTCCGGTCACCGGGGCCCGACCGTGGCCGAGGACCCACTGGTAGGCGGCCAGGGCGCCCTGTTGGCTTTGTGTGGGCGATTGTGTTCCGGCGGAGAGTTCGTCGATGGCGCGGTGGATGTCGGTCGCCGTGCGTGCGCCGGCAGGACGACCGTTGGGCGGCTGGTCACCGGCCATGTCGTTGCTCGGCTTCCGTGGTCTGGAGTCGGTAGGACTCGGTGCCGGTCTCGATCAGGGTGAGCGGAAGGACTCGCACAGAGTCGCGCGGCCAACCGGAGCAACCAGGGACATTAGCCCGAACGCGGCGTGTCGCAGCCCTCAACCGAGGTGGCTCTCAATCTCGCTGTCCGAGCCGGTGGCTCTCGTTCTGGCTGTCCGACCGGCTCTCAAACAACCTGTCCAATACACCCTGAGTACTGCTTCGCTCTCGTGCCGAAGATCCGCAGAGAGAAGTAGTCGGCGTTCCGGAGAACGGTTGTCCCCCGGCTCTGACCTGCGGCATCAAGGTGTACTGGGGGCTATCCCGATGCAACCTCCGGAGCAACCTCTGAGGCAACCTCCGGAGCAACTTCCGGGGCAACCTCCGGAGCAACCAGCTGAGCGCCGGTCAGCGCGGGCCCGGGGACTGCTGCGTGTGCCAGGCGGCGGGCAGGGCCTTGGGGTCACGGTCGCGGTGGGCGGCCCGGAGGGTGGCGATGGCCTGGAGCGCGGAGGGGTGGAGGGCGACCTGGTCGTGGCGCGGCTCGCGGACGAAGCGGTCCGGCCCGCCGGGGCCGCCGTGGAGGACCGCGGCCCACTGGGGGACGTCGTGGATGCCGGCCTCGACCCAGCCGACCGGCTGGCCGTGGTGGAGCAGGACGTGAACGGGGCGGGCGCGCGGGCTGGCGGCGTCGGGGTCGCGCCACATGGTGCGAGCCCAGCCGTCGGTGAGCGGGCGCTCCCACTCCCACGGCCCGTACCGCTCCACCGGCCGGGCGGGCACCTCGGCCTCCCGCTGGCGGCTCATCAGCTCACGCCAGCGATCCTCGGCTGACAGCGCCGGGGAGCAGTCACCAATGCTTTGACCTGGACCATCAAGGTTCACCACGGACGGCGCGTCACGATCGGCGTCACGGTCTGCGTCACGAATACCGGGCCGGGGAGCAGTGTCGGCTGCCGGATCGGTGGCGAGGGTGGCGGCCGTCTCGGCTTGGGGGCCGGCGGCGGCGGGGGCGGGGGCGGGGTGACGGTGGTGGAGCTCGGCCTGCTGGAGGATCCGGGTGAGGACGTCGGGCAGCAGCTGGTGGAGTTGCGCGAGGGCCCGGTCGGCTTCGGTGGCGGTGCCGGCCTGGATGGTGTGGAGGAAGTCGTGGACGGCGTCGTCGACGTCGGCGGCCAGGCGCAGCAGCTGCTCGGTCGTAGTGCCGGTGGAGCGGCCTGGGGTGGCACCGGGAGCAGGGCCGGACCGGTATCCACCGGGGCCGGGGTGGCGGTGGCCTGTCGGCGGCGGTAGGCGGCGCTGCGGCAGTTGGTGTTGCAGTACTGCGGCTGGCGGCCGCGCCTGCCGGTGGCGGGGGTGAGTTCTCTGTCGCATGCCAGGCAGCGCGGGACGTCGGGCGGGCCCGGTTGGTCGGGGATCACGCGATCAAGGCTAGGGGCGGCGGCGGACATCGTGACGCCGCCGATCGCCCTTTCGTGACGCCAACCTTGGTACGGCCCTGTCACCAGGGAAAACGCGGGACAACCTCACGGCCCTGCGTCACGGAATCACGATCAAGCGGGCCCGGCGGCCGGGCTACGGCGTCACCTTGATGGGCGCCCCGCGGCCCGGCGGGCGGGCTCAGGCGCTCTGCTGGGCAAGTGCGGCCACGAGCATGGAAACGGCGTAGGTCGCGTCCCGGGAAAGCCAGGGAGCACCGTCGACCGCGTCGATGACCAGGCTGCCGTCGATGTAGCTGCCCCAGGCGTCACCGGCCTTGGCGACCCAGCCCACCAGCCGGCGGTCCGGGTTCCGGACGGCGAACAGCTCCGGATCGGCGGCCCAGCCTTCCACCACCAGGTCGCTGTCCGGCAGCCTCCAGGAGTTGCTCGGGGCACCCAGGCCCCGGGCGAGCGGCGACACCGACGTGCGCTCCGCGGCGAGCGCCAGCTGCAGCTGCTCGGGAAGGACCGGAGCCTGCTCACCGTCGCCGGGGTCGAGGGCCGGGTCGGCCGGGGCTGGCTGCTGCACCGGCCGGGCAGCAGCCGGCGCTGCGGAGTGCGGCGCGGCCGGGGCGCTGCGCACGGGCTCGGCGAGGGGGCGCAGCGTCTGCGCGGTGCCGAGTGCGGGCCCGGCGGTTTCGACGCGCGGGGAAACGATGGCCCGCAGCCCGGGCGGTGCAGCAGCGGGCTCGGGAACAGCCGGCCGGGCGGTGTCGGACGTCTCGCGGCGGTCCGGGACAACCCGCTGCGGGCCGGGGACAACATCAGCAACCGACGCGGTTGTTTCGACGCGCGACGATTCACCCGGATCAGCGGGGCCGGTTGTTTCGACGCGCGACGATTCGACCGAGGCGGCCGCCGGGACAGCGGCCGGTGCCGTGTCGGCGAGTGCAGCAGCGGCGGCGGCTTCGCGCTGCGCCCGGCCTCGGGCGGAGACCATCTCGAAGCGCAGCACGTGGGCCTGGCGCAGCAGGCGCTGCGTCGCGCCGGTGACGCTGGCCTCCAGCAGTTCCAGCGCCCGGCCTGCGCCCGGGTCCTCGCCGCCCTGGCGGGCCTGTTCCAGGCGCTCCAGGTAGCGGGCCGCGCCGCGCTGCACGGCGGCGGCCAGCTCCAGGAACTCGCGGGCGGCGGTGTCCGACGCACCCGGGACCTCGGTCGCACCGCGACAACCATGACCTGGGCTTCCTCGTCGAACCAGGCAGCCTCCGGCACCGCCTGCTCGCATCCGACCAGCGACTTCAATACCGTGGTGAACCGCACGCCGTTCTCCCTGCGCGACCGATCTCGAGCAGACACCTCAAGATCTGCACGGGGGGCGGCGTGTGTTGCGTCAGGCGCTCTGGACCGACCCACAGATGGAGCACAAGAGCCCAGAAAGGGAAGGATAATCCCGGATATCACTCCCTCCCCGCCGGTAGCTGACGGCGGGTCCGCAAACGGGCGAGGACCGCCGAAGGAGGTCGCCGTGGACGGACAACTGATCATCGGAATCGCGGCGGCCGCCATCAGCGTGGTGGCCGCCGCGTTCGCCGGTCGGCAGGCACGCGCCGCCAAGCAGCAGGTCGAACTCATGCGGGATGCCCGCGGTCCCGAGTTCGAGCTCTCCGGCTCCATCGAGCGGACGGCCGGCCGGGGACTCCAGGCGGTGCTCGTGCTCCGGCAGAAGTCCGGACCGGCGCTGAAGGCGGTCACCGCGACCGCGGACGGCTCGATGCTGGCCGACACGCCGGACGCCGTGCAGATCGGCGGGCAGCGAGCAGACCCTGCGCCTGGACGTGGACCGGGAGGCCCCGGGAACAGGCTCCATCGTGCTGCACCTCGACTGCCAGGCCCTGGACACGGACGACCGCTGGCGGCGATCGCTGACCTACGTCTTCGACCGACGCCCCTTCAACATCTGGTGAGGCCGATGGACACCCTCGCCGTGCCCAGCCAGGCCGGGCCACCCGCCGTCGACCGGCGCGCCCCCGGGACGACTGGCCCACCGAAGCCCGGCAGCTGCGCGAGCCTGCGCTGGGCGTCACTGCTGGTGCAGGAGGCCGCCGATCAGAGCCTCGGCCTGCTTATTGAGAACAGTGACAAAGGCCTCGCCGAGAAGGTCAATCACAGAGTCGCGCACCTTAACCGGCTGCCCATGAAACGGCGGGTCATCCTGCGCCTGTGCGACGCCGGAGAAGGACAGGACTGCACTCGTGAGGGCGACAACGGCTAGTACACGCTTCGCGTTGTTCATAACCTGCCAACGATCACAGTCCTTGCGGGTTACGAAGGCGACCTGCAGTGCCCGCGCCCCGTGCGCGGCAACGGGCTGCCCTGTCCGCATTTTTGATCATGTGGCCCGCTGCCGCGTTCGACCGGCTGGGTCAGCCGGAAATAGGAGAGACCGTCGGGTGGCCACCGGGCTTCCCACCGTGCTGGTCTAACGGCTTGCTGCCGGCGCCGAGAGACTGGCGGGGCAGCTCGTGCACTCGCCAGGACTGGCAAAGGGAGCTGATCACTTGGCCAGCCCCGGCGGTGAGCTGTCGGAGAACGACGAAACCCCCGAGCAGGGGCTCAGGGCTTTCAGTGGTCGCGGCCACCGTGGTTTCTGCGGATCTCCTTGATGAACCAACACCGCTGCCGGTGGATCTCTTTGAACCGGCGCCCGTAGGGGTCGGCGTGCTGGCCCGTCGGCGACAGCTCCACGATGTAGATGTGCTCGCCCCGCCCGGGGTGCCGCGCCGTCGGCCGCACGGGCGTGCGACCTACGATGAGCTGGTGTCCGACACCGTTTCCCCGCTGACCTGCTCGAACTCCAGCGCCGCTGGTACACCGCCGAGGCCGACTTGGCCGCCGATCCAACCGAGGAGACGCGCGCCGCGTTCACCGCGGTCGGCGCCGAGCTGTACTCCCACCCGTACTGGGGCGGCACCGAGAACCGGCACAAGGCCACCATGAAGCTCAAGCAGGCTGGCCGCCCGGACGCCGCCCAGGCCCAGGCCGGCTGATTCCGCCCCGAAGCCCGGTGCCAGGATCGGGCATGAGGCCGGGTTCCGGCGCCTACCAGCGGGCAAGCCCAGGGTGTGGGCGAGCACGAACGCCAGAAGCGGGCCGCAGCGCCGAGCAGGGCCGGGGCGAAGCGGCCGGTGCAGCAAGACAGCGGACCCGATGAGGAGCACCGGCGGCCGCCGGGTGTGGACGACGCGACCGTCGAGGCGCTGGGGATGCTGTCGAAGGCGTTGGAGTACACCGAGCGGGCCCGCGGCCACCTGTACGCGGTGCACCAGATGACCGGCGGCGCCGACCGGATGCTCGATGCGGCGGTGCGGATGCTGCGGGAGGCGGGGCACGGGGAGCAGGCCGACCTGGTCGAGCGGGAGCTCCTCGGCCGGGATGTCGTCCCGGGCATGTGGACGTACCAGCTGATCGAGGCGTACGACCGGACCTACTACGGGGTGTTCACGGCTGTTGAGGACCAGGTTCGCCGAGACCTCGCCGCCGGCCGCCAGCACCTGGCCGAGGCCGAGATGCAGCAGGCCGCCCGAGCCCGCCGCCGCCGCCGCCGCCGGGACGCGACCCCGTAGACCCATGCTTCCGGATCCTTTTCGGATTTCGTCGGTGAATTTACGCGCGGGGTGGTTCAAATGGAAAGTCCCGGCCGCTCGGGGCGGCCGGGACTTTCGTTTTCGGCGACGCGGAGGCTGCCAGAGGCAGCCTAGAGGCCCTCCAGGTCCATCCAGGCGACGTCGTTTAGCTCGACATCGAGGCTGCGGGCGCGGTGTCCGCGGTCCTTGAAGTACTCGTCGCGGAGCGCTTCGGCGAGGATCTGCTCCTGCTGGGCCTGGGTGGCTCCGGCGTCGCGGGCGGCGTAGAGGCGCTGGGCGACGGAGCCGGGCATCTTCTGGGTGATGGTGCGCGGGCGCGGGTCGTCGGTGGAGCCGCCGGCCGCGCTGTAGCCGAACGTGCCGGAGATGTGGAGCATGAAGCCGTTCGTCTCGGCCGCCTTGCGGACCCGCTGCTTCACCCGAGGCTGCCAGGCGGTGCGGACCTTGGCCTCGATGGCCTTCGCGGCGGCCGGCTTCGGGGTTCCCTCGCCCTTGAGCCAGCGCTGCACGGTGCGCTGGGAGACGCCCAGCTCGGCGGCCAGGGCAGGGCCGGTGGGTGCAGCAGTCGGGCCAGGTGCGACAGTCGCAGTCGCAGCGGGGCCGGTTGCAGCGGGCGCTGCACCGGCCGGTGCAGCGGCCGGTTGCAGCGGGGACGGCGGCTGCTGCTTGGCCTTGGCGCGGTCGACCTTGCTGCGGCACGAGCGGGAGCAGTACAGCGGCGGCCGGGTGCGGGCCGCGGCAGCGGGTTGGAGCAGCCGGGGCGGGCGCACAGCCGTACCTGATCCTCGCCGTCGGCCGGCTGGTCGGTGGCGGCGGTCGGCGGGGCGCTGTCCATGTCCGGGATCGTAGCCGCCGAGGTCTGCGGGATTCGCCCCGCACCCGGCGGCGGGGCGATACTCCGACGCTGCCGGCGGAGGACGAGGTGTGACTGCGACGACCGGCGCGAGCCCCGGGCGTTTCAGGCGCTCTCCTCGGCACGGCAGGTGGGCTGGATTCCACCCCGGCGTGGGGGTGTGTTCTCTACGCTGCCCGCTATGACGCAACGTCCACAATCGATCGAGGCGGCGCCTGCGGCTGCGGGCCGGCCACGGCCCGAGGAGGCCGATTGTCCCGAGCAATTCGTCGCGGTGATGCGGCGGTTACGCCAGTGGGCCGACTTGAGTTACCGGGAACTGGAGAAGCGCGCCAATGCCGCCGGCCACGTCCTGCCCCGGGCCACGCTCTCCGGTGCGCTCGCGCGCAGGGACCTGCCCCGCGAGGAACTGCTCACCGCGTTCGTCCACGCCTGCGGTCTCTCCGGCCAGGACGCGGCCGCGTGGCTGGAAGCCCGTCGTCGGCTGGCCGTCGCCACCGAACCGCTCCCTGTGCGAGCCGGCGGGCCGGCGCGGGAGACCGTATCGATCGCCAATCCCGCGTCGACGACGGCCCTGCCCGGGGCGGCGGAGACGGACCAGGCGGGTCATCCCGTCGCTGCGGCGGCGGCCGACGGCGCGCCGCCCGAAGCCGCCGGTGCTTCGCCGACCGTCCCGGAGACGGATCCACACCTGAGCGAGTCCATACCAGCGGCGGAATCACCACCGCCCGTGAGCGCACCGGCTCCGAGTCCCGTCACAGCTTCGGGGCCCGGGGGCGATGCCGGCGCGCCGGGCGACGTGACCGAGACCGCCCTCTCGGATCAGAGATCGGCCGGTCCGGAACGGGCAGGCCGTGGGCGAGCACGGCCCGCCGTCATCGCCGGTCTTCGGCCGCGGCGGAGGGCGGCCGAAGACGGCCATGACCGGAGGCAGGGCGGCCGGTCGCGGCGCTCCGTCGTGGTGTCAGCAGTCGCGGTCGGGTTGGTGATCGCGGCCGCCACACTCGCCTTCGCACCCGGCCACCGCGACGGCCTGGCACCATCCGCCCCGGCCACGCCCGCACCGTCCGGCGCCGTCTCCTCGCCCCAGTCGGCATCCGCATCCCCGCCGAACACCGCCTCCGCCGACAGCGGCAGCGCCGGTGGGTCGTCCCCCGCCTCGTCCGGCCCCGCGGCTCCCCCGCCGACACGGACCTCGCCCGCCGCGACGCCGCCCCCACCGGCGCGGACCTCACCCGCCGCGACGCCGCCCTCCCCGTCCCCGACGAAACGCGGGTCCACGCCGCCGGCCACCACCGATCCGGGACCGAACCTGCCCTGGCCCGGGCCGGGCCCCACCTCGACCTGGTCGACCCCCACGCCGTCCTCCTCTCCCAGCCCGTACGCCACGTTCCCCGAGGACCCCTGCGGATCGGAGGCCCGCGACCCCTGCTTCTAGCCCCGGGCGCCCCGGCACCGTGCTCAAACCCGATCCCCGCCCATCACGGGCCCCCGAGCAGCGCCTCCCAGCAGGGCGGTCGGAGTGCCGGGTGGGGCGGGCGCCCGCCGGCGCCCGCCCCACCCGGCAGTGCTGTTGTCAGCCCGACCGACCCGACTGGTCACACGGCGCGTTGCGCGCCCTTGGTGGGTGTCGTCTTCTTGGCCGCGGTCTTGTCCTTGCTGCCGGGCTCGTCCTTCCTGCCGCCTCGGGGATGGTCGTTGGCCGCGTCCTTGTGGTGGTTGCCGGCCGGCTTCGCGTGGTCCTCGGCGGGCATCACGTGGACGTTCTTTCCCCCGCCCGAGGTCTCGCGGCCATTCGTGCCGGTGTCCGTGCCGATGTCGTCCTTGGTCTTTCCGGCCTTCCTCGGCGTCTCGGCCTTGTCCTTGCCGCCGTCCGGGCTCTTCCTGTCCTTGCCACCCGGCTCGGCGCGCTTGTCCGAACCGGTGCCAGCCTTGCCCTTCTCGGTCTTGCCGACTGCCTCGCCATGCTTGTCGGTGCCGGCGGGGGCCTTGTCCTTCCCGCCCTTGGCCTCGGTCCCGGCGTGCTTGCCGCTCGTGTCCTCGGCCTTGTCGTTCTTGCCCTCCTTGGCGCGGGCGTCGTCGTGCTTCCCGGCGTCCTGGGCCTTCCGACGGGCGGCCTCCTGCTTGACCTTGCGCTCCCACTCCCGGTCGGCGGCATCCGCCTTCGCCTGGGCCTTCGCCTTGGCGTCCAGGGCCTTCTGATAGGCCTCCAGCTTCGGGCCAATGGCCAGCGACGCGCCCTGGGTGAAGCCCTTCGAGGTGTCGAAGCCGCGCTTGATGTGGTCGATCGGGTCGGCGCCCTTCATCTGGTGGTAGTCGTCCAGGATCCGCTTGCGCAACGCGGGGTCCTTGTACGCCTTCTCCAGCAGCTCCTGGTGCTCCCGGTCGTAGTGCTCGTTGGTCGCCTGCTCGGCCAGGCCGGCGAGTACCGGCGCGAGGCCGATTCCCCCGCCGCCGAGCCGGGGCATCCGGGCGCCGACCGGGAACTTGCCGGTGACCGGTGGGGCGACGGTGGTCACCGCGGGCTGCCGGCCGACACCAAGGGGCGCCCTCGTCGTGGTCGGCGGCTTCACCCCGGTGCTGGTGGGGGTCCTGCCCGTGCTGGTGGGGGTCTTGGCGGTGGTGGTGGTCGGGGACTTGCCCGTGCTGGTGGTCGGTTTGGTGGTGACGGGGGTCTTGGGCTCGGTCGTCGTGCCGGTCTTGCCGTCCGGCCCGTGAGGTCCGCCGAACACGCGCTTGGCGTCGGCCAGCTGCTGCGTGGTGGCGGTCAGGCTCTTGTCGATCTTCTTGTAGTTGGCCGTGCCCTTCGTCGCCCCCTGGAGATCCTTCTCCAGCTGGGCCTTCTTCGTCTCGAGGTTCTGGACCATCTCCTGCGGCTCGGGCGTGTTCGCCTTCAGGGCCTTGTCATACCTGGCCTCCACCTCACGGTTCCGCGTCTCGGCCTTCTCCACGGCCTTCTCGGCCTTCTCCCGCTTCTTGCCGGTCAGCTCGGGACTCTGCAGCTTCGCCTGTGCCTTCGCGGGCTTCTTCCTGCTGGCGGCGAGTTCCTTCTCCGAGCCCGGCAGGGAGGACTTCCACTCCACCTGGTAGTCGGTGTACGCCCGCAGCGCGGTGAGCACGTCGCTGGGGACCGGGGTGGTGTTGTCCGTCTTCATCCGCTCCAGGCCGGCCTTCATCACTTGCTGCAGGCCCAGCTTGGCGCGGTAGTTGGGGTCACTCTGGTCGAGCTTCTCGCCAACCGCGAAGCGGATGCCCTCCCAGGCCCGCTGGGTCAGGCTCGGCTTACCCGACGGGTCCGGCCGGCTGGCGGGGCCGGGCTTGAGCGGGGCCGCCGTGGCGGTGCCGGCCGGGACGGCCACGGCAGCACCCGCCGCGACGGCCACGGCCGCGGCCGTCAGCACGGCCTTGCGCGACCAGCCCGCAGCCGGCCGGTTGGTCGCCGAGGCCCGGGAAGCCGCGCTCGGCCCAGCCGATGCGGGGGACTGCCCACGCCGGGGGCGTGCGGGTGGAGCAGTTAGGGGCGATAGTGGTGATCAGTGCAGCGGTTTGCCGAGGCTGGAGGATCTGATGCGTCGTACGGTCGCGCTCGCGGGTTTGCCGCTGGTTGTACTGGCTGCGGGGTGTTCGAGCGGGCAGTCGGTCGTCACCTCGCCACAGAGCAGTTCGGTGACATCACCGCGGTCCGGGACGCCTTCCGCCTCGCCCGGGCAAACGACCTCGTCGGCGTCCACCGCCTCCGCCCCGACGACCGCCTCCGTCGGGGACACTCTCGCGCTCTCGGGCGTGAAGCAGGAATAGAAGGTGGACGTCACCGTCGTCAGGGTCGTCGACCCCGCCAGTGCCAAGGAGGCGTTCTCCTCGCCCAAGGCTGGCACGAAGTTGGTCGCGGTCCAGTTCCGGCTTCGCAACACGGGAACGGCGGTCTACGACGACAGCCCCAGCAACGGCGCACGGCTCGTCGACAGCGAAGGACAGCAGTTCACCGCCAGTATCACTACCGACACCACCGCAGGTCCCGGCTTCCCCGGCAGCGTCACCATCACCCCCGGCGACACCGCGCTCGGCTACATCACGTTCGCCATCCCGACCGCTTCCCAGGTAGCGAAGATCCAGTTCACCCTGGACAGCGGCTTCGCCCCCAGCACTGGCCAGTGGACCGTCTCCTGACCCCAGGAGGGTGCCAGGCGCGACTCGCTCCCGGTGGGGCCTTGTACGTCTCGACGTCGTTGTAGGGCTCGATGGGCTGGCCGTGCCACTCGGGGTCGTCCGGGTCGTCGTACAGGCCGAGGTCCATCGTCGTGGCCACCCAGCGCGGCATGTCAACCAGCAGCATCTGGTAGCGCACGACGTCGTCGGGGCGCAGCCAGCCGGTGGTGAGGGCGATGGTGTGGACGCGGTTGGACAGATCGGGGCCCATGCCGGTGGCGGTTTCCACTCCGCCGGGTACCGGGGCCTGGATGAGGTGGTCACGGCCGTCGGTGGCGGTGGCGGCGTGGGCGACGCCCTCGGCCACGACCTGAGCCTGATCGCCCTGCGAGCCGGCACCCTGAAGCTGGCGCCCGACCTGGCCCCGCCGCATCGGGAAGCGGCCCAGGAGATCCGGGCGGGCGCGGCGGGCGCGGTCGAGCGTCTGGGCGAGGTGATCGGCATCCTGCGCGACGAGGCCGACGAGCGCACCGCCCCGGCCCCGCCGACGCCGGCATCCCGCAACTGGTGCAGGAGGCGGCCACGGTCGGCCTGGACGTGCGGCTGACGGTCACCGGGGAGGGGGGACGGCATGCCGCGCGCGGCCGAGCACGCCGCGTACCGGGTGGTCCAGGAGGGGCTGACCAACGCCGCCAAGCACCCGCCGGTCACCGTTCGGGTGACGTACACGCCGGACGGCGCCCACGTCCGGTTGGCCAACGGCGCGCCGCCGACCGCGCCGCCGGCCGACCCGGCGGCTGTGCCGGGCACCGGCGGCCGCGGCCTGCCCGGCCTGGCCGAGCGGGTCCGCCTGGCGGGCGGTACCTTCGACCACGGACCCCGCGCCGACGGCGGGGGCTTCGAGGTGCCCCCGGGGCCGCCCGTGGGCTACAGGGGCCCCCGCAGCTCCACGAGCTACGGGACGAGGAGGACCCCGGCCGCGACCGTTCGCCCGGGGCGGGGCACGACCGGCCGTCAGCCCTTCGGCGTGGGACCGGACTTGCCGAGGGTGAGGTCCAGGTTGGGCCGGTCCGCCTTGGGTGCGGAGATCCGCATCGTCGTGTAGTCGCCGCCGGTCAGGCCGCCGAGGGTCACCGTGGCGGGGACCGCGGCAACGCCGCCGGCCGCGTTCTTCTCCCACAACCGCCCGGTGGCGGTGGGGCTCAGCCCGCCCCAGCCCTTCCAGACCAGCCCGTCCAACTGCGCCGCGCCGTTGCCGCACGCCAGGGCGAAGGAGCGGGGCGACGAGAGCGACCGGCCGTCGCATTCGTAGATTACGGCGGGCGCCTCGCTCGGTTCCGGCGGCTGCTCGGGAGCCAATGCCGACGGCACGACCTCCGGGGACGTCGGCTGCGGTACGGGCGGCAGCGGAACCGTCGGGGAGGCCGTGGCCGTGGGCGAGGCCGGCTCCGCGGGCCGCACCGGCGGGGCGGAGGCGGACGGCGCCGCGCCCGTCCCGGTGCTCGAACAGCCGGCGACCGCGAGCAGCAGCGCGAGCGCCCCGGTCGCGAGGCCAGCCGCGCCGCGCTGGTGTCCGATCGCCCTCCACGTGGCCTGGCCTGCCATGGTCCCCCCCGGTTGGGTGATGAGCGTCGATCCGCCCGTGTAGCGGTTCGCCCCAGAGTACCCGCATGCTCTCCGGGGCCGGTCCGCGCCGACAAGGCGTACGGCCCCCGCGCGAACCGGGCGACCTGCCAGCTGCCGGCCGGGCTGCCGGCCCCGGTCACAGTGGCAGATGCACCTGCGGCCCGGGTGCCCCGGGGCGGCGGGCAGCAGTCGAGGCCGGCGGACCAGGCAGCAGGTGCAACACGCCCACCTGGCCCCCTCCCGGCCACATAACACCTGGTCAGACCCGCAACACGGCACCGTGATGGTCTGGACCCCGAACGAGGAGAGCAGCGCGGGCCCGAGGCCACCTCAGCTGAACGCCGACGGCCGACGGATCAGGCGCTGGAAGGCGCCCTCAGTCGAAGTTCTGGATCACCACACTGCATGCCAGACCACACATCACGCTCACGGCGGATGCGACGAAGCGCCATGGGGCCCAACGCATCCGGGGCGGCAGGACCCAGGCAGCCGCGACGAGCATCAACTGTGCGCCCATCAGGCCGTAGGCAGTGTCGTACTGCAGACCCCAGTCCCGCCCACAGGCACCCCTCGGCATGCACTGGTCGACCTCAACCGCGCGAACCAGTACGAAGTACCAGTAGAGGATCTGGCAGAGCGGGAGCAGAACCGTCGCGACGAGCGGAAACTTCCACGCGTCGCGGTCGTGCGGTGGCGATGCGGATCCGGCCGGGATGTTGTCCATGGACCGATTCCACCGTGCCGAACCGGACCACACACGAGCGCGACTACTCAGTCGGGACGGATCGGGTACCCAGTTATCTCTGGCCACCCAGCGCGGCGGCGGCCCGGCGCCACCAGCCGAAGGCCGGCCCCGACACCCACCACCCGGGCAGGCGCAGCACCAGCGGCTCCGGCGGGCCCGGCACGCCGACACCTGGCGGTCGACGGTCGGACGACGGCCCGCACCCGAGCAGCACCCGCGGGCCCGTCCAGTGCCCTATCGCGCCCCGACCACAGCACGCCCTCCCCCGCCTTCGACCAGGTCGCCGACGAGCTCTACCTCCTCGCCCCGGCCAACTTCACCGCCGCCCGCAACCGGCGCGCCGACGAGCTCAAGAAGACCGACCCGGCCCTCGCCAAACAAGTCCGCGCGCTGCACCGCCCCACCCAGGCCGCATGGGCCGCCAACCTCCTCGCCCACCACCACCGGGACCTGGTCGAGCAGCTCCTCGACCTCGGCCAGGCCCTACGGGACGCCCAACAGCACCTCGCCGGCGCGCAGCTGCGCGAGCTCGTCGAGCAGCGCCGTCATCTGGTGAGGGAAATGACCGGGCAGGCGGGACGGGATGCTGCGGCGGCCGGCCATCCGCTCGGCGCGGGCGCCGTCGCCGACCTGGACCGGACGCTGAGTGCCGCGCTCGCCGATCCGGACGCCGGCCGGGCCCTATCCGAGGGCCGGCTGACCGTGCCGTTGGACCCCGTGCTCTGGCCGGGCGCCGCCCCCGGCGTGCCGGAGGCCGACACGCCGGGCCCTGCCCGCGGACCGCGGCAAGCAGCGAAGAAGACGCCCGTGCCGGCCCGCGGGCCGCGGCCGCCACGACGACGACGGTGGCGACCAGAGCGGCCCTGGCCAGGGAGGTGATACGCACGATGACTCCTTCGACGACGACCTGTCGTGCACCTTCCTACCGGCCACCCGGCCACAGCTGAAAGCAGGTCAGCCACCGTTCACCCCACAGCACGACTAGTCGTACCGCAACCCACCACCCCACCATGCCGGCATGGCCAGCGGGTCGGTCGGCTCCACCAGCTCCCGGACCGGGACCAAGAGCACGAACTACGCGGACGCGGCCGCGGCGGCCGGCCCGTTCTACCAGCGGGTGAGGTGCTCCCCAAGCGCCCGGCGCAGCAGAGCGAGGGCTTCGTCGGCGCCCGGGCAGCGCAGGGGTTCGCCGCTGGCGGCGTCGGAGACGATGCTGCTGTCGATCAGGGCGGTCCAGGTGCCGCATTGGACGTCGTACTCCTCGATCCAGTCGACCGGGCGGCCGGCACGCTGCAGTTCCTGGACGCCCGAGTGGTCGGGCCAGGTGAGGTGGACCAGGCCGTCGTCGAGCGCGGAGCGGTTCGGGGTGCCCAGGCCGCGGGCGCTGGGAACGGTCCGACGGCGGCGGCGGCCGGCTCGCCCCGGCCGCCCGGCGGGGCCTGGCACACCTCGCGCGCCTCGCCGGGGACTTCCCGACCGCCCAGGCGGCCGCACAGGGCCTCGGGTGGAAGGGCCGGCAGCACCGCGTCGAGACATCCTGTGGCCGCACGCCGACATGCGGCGTGCGGCCGACGCCTACCTCGCCGCCCGCACCCAGGCCGAGCAGCACGGCGTCGCCGGCGAGCGCGCCACCTCCCAGGCCCAGCGCGCCCTCGTCCTCGCCTTCACCGACCCCCGCCTGGCCGGCGACGAGATCGACGCTCCGGGCTCGACCAGCGCGAGCAGCGCGGTCCGCAGAGCGGGGACCAGATCGACCGCGCGCTTGCGGCCACCGCCGGGCCGCCGTGCCCGGCCCAGCGGCGGCTCACAGCACTCCAGCTACACACGCGACCAGCCTGATCCCGCCATGCCCGATCGACCCGCCCCCATCAACAGGCGCCGCTGCCGGTCATCGAGATGCGGCATGATCGCCTCGAACTTGGCTTGCAGCAAGCCATGTTGCTCTCTGCAAGCCCTATCGTCCCGGCATTGACTTTGAAACGCCCCTGGGGTCGCCTGGCGCGGTCGGGCCGCGTTCGGGCCGAGCGCTCCTGGGGCGCGGGGCGCACGCCTCGGCGAGCGGCGTGACTCACGAGCCCCGCCAGATGGATGATTTCTGATCAGCGTGCTTGTCGTGGACGCCATCCGATTGGGCTACTGGTATGCAATCCGAGCCGGTGGGCCGCCTATGCGAGGCCTTGCGGCACTCGGAGTATCCGCTGGTCTGCCCGCTCGCGGGGGCGGCGCACCGGAGTGCAGCATCACGATGAGGAGAGGCCCATGCCTTTGTCTCCGAACCAAGGCTCCACGGGGGGTGGCACCTCCGTGACCATCACGAGCACCACCCCCAACGCCTTGAGTACCATCAGCGAGGTGTTGTTCGGCCCGAATCCGGCCACCAACGTCACGTACCACCCCGTCCCCGACAACGTCACCTGCGCGTCGCCGGCCGGCGCCGGCGTGGTCCAGGTGAGGGCGGTCCTCGCGAACGGGCAGACCAGCAGCGGCACGCCGTTCTACTACATCCCGGCACCGGTCGCGGCCTCCCTGAGCCCAACGCACGGTCCCCTCGCGAGCGGCACCACGGTCACCATCACCGGCATCGCTCTGGACACCACCACCGGCGTCTCCTTCGATGCCAACGCCGCGACCGTGACCTCGAAGACCGACGGCCGGCTCGTGGTCACCGCCCCGGCGGGCACCGCCGGGGCGGTGTCGGTCAGCATCACGACCGCCGCCGGAACCTTCGACGGCCTGACCTACACGTACGTCGCGAACCCCGGCGCGCTGACCCTGGCCCCCACGTCCGGCCCGATAGGCGGCGGCAGGTCGGTGACCATCACGGCCATCGGCGACGTGGCAACCACCTCCCAGGTCCTCTTCAGCACCACATCGGTACCGTTCTCGGTCACTGGGACCCACACGCTGGCCGTCATCACGCCCGCCCACGCCCTCGGCACCGTCAACGTCTCCGTCACCACAGCAGGCGGAACCAGCACCGCCACAGGCGCATTCACCTACACGCTCTTGTGAGGTACCACTCTCATCGCACCGCAGGGGGTCTGTAAAAAGAACGGCTCTGTCTCACATCCGGTGGTAACGGATCGTGAGCATCGGGTGCGTCAGTTGTTCAAAGAGTGTGGCTAGCGGGGTACAGGCGGCCGTCCCGGCCTCGGTGGGCCGGGACGGCGGGGGTGTGGGTGGCGGTTCCTGGGTCAGCCGGTGACGGTCTCGGCGCGTGGGTGGAGAGCGTCCAGGAGCGCGGTCTGGTGGTCGGTCAGCTTGCCCTCGGTGCGGGCCTTGTCCTGCTTGCGCAGCCAGGTGCCGGGGCGGAAGGTCGGGTCCGCCTCGCCGCCGGTGCGGTTGGCCGGGCCGTCGAGGGTTCCGCCGGCGGCGAGGTAGGCGAGCAGGCGGCGGTACGACCTGTTCCAGTCCGGCTCCAGGCGCCACAGCTCGTCCAGGGCGTCGAGCTTGGCGACCTGGTCGGGGTTAAGGTTCTCGGCCTTGCGCTGGCGGCGCATCCACGCGCCCACGGCGTAGTCGTCCAGCTTGGCGGTCGCCGGGATCGCGAGGTGGCCGTGCTGGTGGTGGAACGCGGCGGCGTAGGCGGCCCCGCGTTCCCAGGCGTTGGCGTTCTTCGACCAGATCATGCCGAGCGCGTCCAGCTCGGACACCCGGGCCGGGTCGAGCAGGCCCTGGCCGTTGAGATGGCGCTGGCGGGTGAGCCAGGAGATCAGCTCCGTGTGCTTCGCCTTGTCGGTGGGGTCGAGGTGGCCGTGCTGGAGGTGGAAGACCGCCGCGACCGCGTGCATCCGCTGCCACTCGACCGCGCGCGGGTTGAAAGCCCGCAGCTTCACGGTCTGCAGAATCTGCGCTGCGTGGTGCCGGGCGTTGATCCTGAGCCACTCGATCGGCGACTCGACCGGGGCCGGCTGCTGCTCGCCCTCCCCGGCCGCGGCGGCCTCGCTCTCGGCCGGCTTGGCCGCGGTGGTGTGCGCGGTGCCCTGGGAGCGGCTGGCGCGCAGTTCGGTGATCCGGCCGACCACCCGGGCGTCGTGCGCAGCGAGGGCGCGCAGGACCCGCCAGATGGTGCGGAAGCTGGAGGCCTCGATCTCGGCGTCGGCCTCGGCCTTCACGGCCTCGCCGGCGTCGTGGACCTCGGCCGGGTGCGCGGCGGCGGTGTCGTCGCCGACCTCCGGTGTCGGCAGGTACACCGGGATGATGACCCAGCTGACCTTGTCCTCGCGGTAGGTCTGGCGCAGCGCCCGGCCGACGGCCTGGACGATGTCGATGACGCTCGACTTCGGGTCCGCGAAGCAGATCGCGTCCACGGCGGCGACGTCGATTCCTTCCGTCAGGAGGCGACTGTTGCACAGGATGCCGCACTCCTCGCCGTCCTCACCGGTGTGCTTCTTGAAGTCGGTGAACGCGGCCCGGCGGTCCTTGAGGCGGTCGGTGCCGGCCACCGCCTTCGCCCAGATCCGCTCCGGGCGCTCCGCTTCGGGCAGCAGCTCCGAGGCCCCCAGCAGGGAGTTCGCGAACTCGCGGGCCGCCGTGACCCGGGAGTGGAAAGTGATGACCCGCCTGAGTCCGAGGTCGGCGACCGCGCGCAGCACCGCGATCTGGAGGGCCAGGCGCAGCAGTTCCTCGTTGCTGCGCTGGGAGCGTAGGTCGGCGATGGCCGGGAGGTTGAGCAGCTCGCGCAGGTCCTCGTCCGTGACCACCGGCACGAGGACGCGGTAGTCGGCGAGGTAGCCGTGCTCGATCCCCTGCCCGAGGGTCCAGGTGAAACAGACCTTGCCGTAGATCTCCTCCGAGTCCATGGAGCAGAGCGCGGGCAGCGCCTGGCCGTCGGCGTCGGCGAGGTCGGCTAGGCCGTCCTTCGCGCGCCGGTCATCGGCGATCCGGGGCGTCGCGGTGAAGTACAGCCGGCGCTTCGCGGGCACGTCCGTGTCGTTGTGGATCGCGGCCCACGCCTTCCCTTCCGAACCGGCGGTGCGGTGCGCCTCGTCGATGATCACGAGGTCCCACTGGGCCAGGCCCCAGTCGCGGTGGGCCTGGACGATGCGCTCCAGGCTCGCGTAGGTCGCGTACACGGTGACCGGCTCGCCGGCCTTCTCCTTGGCGACCAGGTCGGCAATCCGCGGAGCCTGCGTGGTCACCTGGGCGTGGACGCGGCCTCCGGCCTCCGCGCTCTCCAGCGCCTCCTCCCGCGAACACACCGCCACCGCCCGACCCCGGCGCCCGCCCCGCAGCGACCAGGCCTCGGCGGTTTGCTCCAGCAGCTCGATCGTCGGCACCAGCACCAGCACCCGGCCCTTCGCCGCCAGACGCCGGGCGCAGCCGGCCGCGATCAGCGTCTTGCCCGAGCCGGTCGCCGCGACGACGGTGGCGCGGCCGCCGTCCTTCACCTCGCGCACCGCGGCCGCGACGGCATCCTTCTGGAACCAGTGCAGCGGCAGCGGGTTCACCGCGGTGGCGCCGGACGGCTGCGCCGGGAGCGGCGGTACGGCCTGGGCGCGCAGTCCGGCCGGCACATCCTGCTTGGCGGTGGCGGTGGTGGTCTCCACGGCGGTGGCGGTGGTGGTCTCCACGGCGGTGCTTCTCCTTCGGATGCTGAGACGGCGGGGCGGAGCGGGCGGTGCTGTGGGACGGTCGGGGCCGTCGGCCTCTCCCCGGGGCCAGGTCATGGATGGGGAGATGTGACTGGGTATTTCAGTTGGCCAGTTGAGCAACGCCCGCCAGGATCTGACACATGACACGCGACGACCTCGCCGAGATGCTCGCCGACCAGACGCCGGCCTGCGGCCCCGCACGCGACGCCCTGCTCTCCGGAGGCACCTTCGATGTCTGGGACGGCCTGATCCCCGCCAGCCGGCATTTCGGCACCTACTCGTTTCGGCTCCGGAACACCCAGAGGCGCGGGGTCGCGACACTCGGCCTCACCGAGACCCTTGGGATCCTCGAACGAGCAGGAGAGGAACCCTTGCGCATCGGCAGGATCAGGACGGCGGATGGAGCCTGGGCGTTCATGCTCTTCTTCAACGCCGAAGCCACGACGGTGCTGGCCTGCGCCCGAGGCGGCCGTGTCCGGCCCGAGGACGACTGACAGCGAGCCGAACACTCAACCGGCCGCCTCACCCGCACACGGGCCAACTGGAGCGCTCAGTCACAGGAGAGGCCGACCGGGCCTACTACTCGGCTACCCAGCCGCGGACTTCCAGGTAGGCGATGTCGGCGTCCTCGACGGCGCGACCGGTCTCCACCAGCCAGGCCCGCATCGCCTCGGTCACGTCGCCGTGGTGGTCCGCGACCCGCTGGGACCACTCGACGGCGTCGAAGCCCCCGGTGCTGGCGGAGCCGTAGGTGCGCTCCTCGGTGCCGTCCGCGCGGGGGATGAAGCCGCGGCGCAGACCCGGCGAGTCCTGCGTCGAGCCGGCCGACATCGTGTACTGGTTGGCCTTCATCCGGACGGTGAAGGCGAGGCGGCCTCCGGCCTGGCCCGTCTCGTGCACCACCGGGGCGAGGTGGGAGGCGCCGGACTTGATGGCCTGCTTGCCCGCGCGACCGGCCATCGACTCGCCGGGTTTACCGACGACGTCCTTGCCCCGCACCCGGGCCTTCTGCCCGGTCTTGGTGCGGCGACGGGTGGTGTTCGCCTCGGCGATCCCAGACAGCGCCTCGGTGTCGCGCTCGCCCCCGCGCACCGCCCGCACCACCTGGCGCAGCGCGCCGACGAACGCCTTGCCCTTGCCCTTGGTGAAGAACTGGGAGACCAGGCTCGCGTCGCGGCCGAGCATCTTGGCGACCTGGCGCTTGGTGTAGCCCTGGTCGATGAGCTCCTGGGTCAGGCGCGCGGCCTCGTTCGGGTTGTTCGGGTCGGCCGGGCTCACTGGTCAGCTCCCTTCTCGGCGAGTTCGGCGCGGCCCAGGCCGCGCAGCTTGAGGTACTGCTCCTGGCTGGTCGGGTGCTCGACGGGACCGGTGAGGTGGCCCTTGAGGAGGTAGTCGCCGGGCTCGCCCCGGTAGGGCCAGGGCTGGCGCTCGGTCAGGGCGATGCCGTCGGTGCCGAAGTAGACGACCGTGCCGGGCTTCGCGTGCAGGGCCCCGGCGTAGCCAATGACCTCCTTGCCCTGGCGGTACTTCATGTCCAGCAGGGCCGCCCGCGCCCCGGACCACACGTAGGCGGCCCACTCCGGGTGCGCGTACGGGTCGCGGGAGAAGCCGGCCTGCCGCTGCCAGGTGACGACCTGGTCGTCCTGGCCGAGGATCTCCACCCCAGCCGGGAGCGCCTCGCCGAGCGGGGTGGTGCCGGAGACCAGGCGCGGGCGCTGGGCGAACCCACCGAGGCCGAACAGCAGCACGCTGCGCACGGCGCGGGAGGCGAGGTAGGCGGCGGTGCGCTGTCGCTCGTCCCCGTGGATGCGGGAGAGGTTGGTCAGGTCCGCCCAGGCGCCCTTGAGGCGCTTCCCCCACTCGTCCAAGGGCTTGCCGTCCTCGAAGAGCAGGCCGCCGAGGATCTCGACCTTCCACGGCATCAGGTGGTTCGACAGGGCGAGGTGGACCTCCGCGCCACCCGCCCACGTGGTGAAGGTGGCACCCGGTGTGGCCGGGTAGACCCAGGCGCGGTCACCGGTCACCGGTGCGGGGAGCAGACCGACGTGGTTCCACCCGGCCGGGACGGTCACCCGCACGTTCCAGTGCGAGCAGGACATCAGCGCCTTCGTCTGCTCCTGCTCGGACATCGCCGAGAACGCCGCAGCCGTGATGCGGCGCGGCGTGCCGACCGGGGACTTCCACAGGTGCTTCGCGTAGGCGAACGTGCGGTCGTACTCCACCAGGGCGGGCAGCTGCTCCGGCACCCGCGGCGGCAGGATCAGCTCCGTGCGGCCCTGACCGCCGGTCGCGTGCAGAAGCCCGCGCAGCTCCTCCGACAGGACCGGGTAGCCCCCCGCCCACTTACCCGTGACCGGGATCGTGCGCGACCACAGATCCCGGCCGGTCTGGCTGGGCGAACCCATGAGCACGGCGTCGTCCCAGTGCCGGCGCAGCGCCTGCCACAGCAGCGTGAACGCCTGGCGGCAGGTGACGACGTCGGCGCCGTCCGGGTCGAACCACTCCCCCATGCTGCGGATCTCGGTGCTGCCGCTGTCCGGGGCGCTCGCGGGGGCGTAGCGGCCGACCGGCTGGCGCTGGTGCACGAAGTGCCCGGCCAGCTTGTCCCGACCCGAGCCGACCGCGGTCGTCCACCGCTCCGACGGCGTGTTCAGCCAGGCGGCGACCGCGTCCTTGAGGGTGGAGTAGCGCTCGGCGCCGTCATGCCACGGGGCGCCGGCGGTGATGTAGACCCGCTCGGTGCCGGGCGCGGTGGCGAGGACCGCGTCCAGGATCTCCCCGGGCGTGCGGGCGCCGAGGTCGACCCGGACCACCTGGTCGCGGACCGCGAGCATCCCGGCCGCCACGTCCAGGAAAACCGTCGCGCGGGCCTGCTGGACGAAGTTCGGGCGCTTGGAAACCAGGCCCGTCGTCACGGCCTCGAACCGCGCACCCGCCGGACCCTCGGGAAGGGTGGGCAGCTCGCGCGGACCGGCCTCAACCACCAGACGCACCGGGGCAGCGACCGGCGCAGCAACGGCGGGCGCGGCCGGGGCGGGCTGCTCGGCGACGGCCTTGTCCTCGTCCTCGTGTGACACCTCGGCCACCGGGGCGACCGCGGCCGGCTGCTTGGCCACGGCGGCAGGACGGGTCAGCGCCGGGGCCACGGCGACTGTAGGCGCGGCGACCAGAGCGGGCTCGGCCACGGGCGCCGGGGCAGGCGCAACAGCGGCGGCCTGGTCGTCGGCCTTGGCGGTGCGGACGGCGGCCGGGGTCGGGTCCAGCAGCGGCGCGATCCGCACGACGTCGCCGACCGACAGACCCGAGGCCTTCGCGATGGCCGGCGCCTGGGCGCCCTCGTACCCCGCCAGCCCGGCAACCCGACGCGCACGCTGGGCGGTGAGCTTGTCCAGCTCCTTCTGCGCGGCCGCGACCGTCTTCTCGGCGGCCGTGATCTCGGTACGCAGCTCGCGCAGACCGGCAAGCTCGGCGGTGTACGTCCTGCGGTCCATCAGGCCTGCTCCCCCTCGACGGCGGGCTGGTCAGCGGTGGTCGGGTTGGTGATGACATAGGCAAGCGGGCCGCCGGACACCGACGCCAGGCGGGTACCGAGCAGCAAGCTCGCCAGACGGGCGTCCTCGGGGTCGGCCGGGTCGGCGGCGTTCGCGGGGGCGGTGAGGTCGGTCAGGTAACCGGCCAGGCGCGCCTCCGGGAACCGGTACCGCCCCGCGGTGCCGGCGGTGCCGTCGGCCTCCCACGCGGTGAGGCCGGTCAGCACCGCGACGACGAACCCGGCCACCGTCACCGGCAGCACGGCGCCGGCCGCGACCCGGGCCGGGTCGCAGCGCCACCAACCGGACAGCGCGGCCAGCAGCTGCGTCTCGTTCAGTGCGGTGCCGAAGCCGATCCACTCGCGGTCCGGCTCCTCCACCCGCGCGGGGGCGTCCGAACGCAGCACCGCGACCTCGGCCGCGCCGAGCACGGCCAGGTCCGCGGCAGGGCGGGCCTGCAACCGCTGGAGCGCGGCCAGCGGGAACACCTGCCGACCCTGCTCGCGAACGCCCGGGACCACGCCGGTGGCCATCAGCTTCTTCACCGTCGGGATCGAGCACCCCAGGGCCGTCCCGGCCTGCCCGGTCGTCACGAACACACCCACAACCTCCACGCCTATCCATTCAACTCGAAACGCTAGGGCGACCCTACGCCTCCCCACCGACACTGTCCACGCCCCTCTAGTAAGTCGTACAAGCACGCCTTGGCCGTTGTCCGATGGAAGCAGCCAGATCCGCCGAACCCGCCTCCCCGCACTCGCGCTGCCCGTACGGTCACCACGAGCGCGGTCCAACTGGCAACGCGCAGCATGGCGAAAAGGAGAGCTCGTGTACCGTCCCCCACCAACCGGCAGTCAGCAGACAGGGCTGGTAGCGCGGTTCGAGCGGCCGGAGAACCGGATGGTCTCCAAGCCGGTCGTGGCCTTCGACGACGGCGCGGCGATGGTTCTCAGTTCGGAGAATCGCCTGGTCGCGGCTTACCGGCGGCCCGGCTACGCGGGGTTGAAGCCGGTCCCGACCGCGGTCGGTGCCCTGACAGCGGAGCCGGGCGTCCGGGTGCGCCGCTGGAGCACGGGAGACGACGAGTGCCCGGCCTGGACCACCTGGACTGTTCCCGTCGTCGGCTGGCTGGCCTTCTCCGACGGAGGCGCTCTGCCACTGCTTGCGGTCGGTTCCGTTGAGCCTGAGGGCTGCGTCCTCGTTCACCAGGACGGGACGGAGTCGGACGGTGGCGAGGTCCTCGACTACCTCATCCCCTGGTGCGGCCAGTGCGCCTCTATGGCCCGGCGCTACACCGCCGACGGCGGCCTGTGCCCCACATGCCATGCCGACCACCCGGCCCATGGCGGCACAGAGCCGAAGAAGGCCGAGAAAGCTCCGCTGGACTGATCCAGTGCGGCGCTACCCCCGTCGCCAGGTGCTCTGTCCCCGTATCCGGCGTGGGCAGCGCCGCGTTGGCAGGGCGTGACGAAGACCGCCCCCGCCTCCGTACCGGCGCCACGCCGGCGCGCCCCCGACGGCCGATTCCCCGCCTACTGCGGCCACACGTGCCAGCCCTACAGCGGCTGGGACCTGGATGACTGGTGGCACGAGGGGCTGGTGGACGAGCCCGAGTTCCGCAGGACCTTCAAGGCCAACCCCTGGTGCTGGTCCCCGGAGCTCGGCTTCCACCGCGCCCGGACCCCGCACGTTCCGGCGCGTCTGGTCGGCCTGACGAACGGGAAGTTCGTCGGGCCGAAGGGCATGAACCTGTGGCAGGCGGTTCGCCTCGGGGCCGGCTGGGGCATCAGCAGCGATCCGTCCCGTGGCCGCTGGGTGGAACAGACATGGCGGGTCATGGTCGCCGTCGACTACCAGTGGGCCGGTGACCTGGAGCCGGTCGCCCACCTCGGCCGGCTCATCGGCGCCCTGGTCGACGGTGGCGGCCAGAAGCGCATCGCGGACGACGACGACCTCCTGCGCGGCTGGTTCCGCGACAGCACCCGCGAGTTCCTCCCCCACCCGGCGATCGGCGACGAGTGGAACGACGTCCTGCTGCGGGCCTGCGACGGCCAGGCCGACCTGGAACACGACGGCGCCTGGGTCCGCGCCCGGCAGCCCGCGCCGGTGCCGAGGCGACGCGGGGAACCCGAGCCATGGGAGTACCGGATCGACCTGTGGAACAACCTGGTCGGCATCGCCGCCCACCCCGGCGGCATGCGGATCGTCTGCGAGGTCTACAAGCTCACCAAACCCAGCCCCGAACAGGCCATGAGCTGGATGACCACCGCCGTCCGGCACGCCCTGCGCTGGGGCCAGGTCCACGCCGCCGACCAACCGCGCCCGCACCTCGATGACGAAGACGAAGACGAGGACTACTGACACCGCGGCCCCGGCCACCACGGTGGACAGGCCGGGGCCGCTAAGAGTCAGGGCAGCAGTCGCAACAGCGCGGCGGCTGCGGCGATGATCACCTCGGCCTCGGTGTGGGTGTAGACGTGGTCCTTAGTGGTCGACGGCCGAAGTCCTTCGGAGGTTGACTCGGGAGCCGCTGTCGCGTCTGGCAGTCGGTCAGATCCCGTGCATGGCGAGGTAGAGGCTGCAGGCGTAGTCCAGGGCGTCCTCGGGGGTGCCGGCGCATCGCTGCGATGCGCCAGGCGGGGGCGGCCCGGCCGGGTGGCCGGACCGCTGGGCGGGGTGGCTCACACCTGTGCCATGCCGCCGTCCGCGAAGAGTTCGACGCCGGTGATGAAGCTGGAGGCGTCGCTGGAGAGGAAGACCGCGGCCTTCCCCATCTCGCGCGGGTCGGCGATCCGTCCGGTCGGGTTGCCCTCGCCCATGGTCTTGACGGCGGCGTCGACGTGGTCGGCTCCCTGGGCCATCGCCAGTGCGCTGCGCAGGGAGTCGGTGTCGACCGCGCCGGGGCTGAGGATGTTCATTCGGATGCCCGATCCCTTGGTGTCCTGGATCCAGGCCCGGATGAAGTTGCGTACCGCGGCCTTCGAGCCGCCGTACAGGCTCATCCCGCGCGGCGGCTGAATGGACGCCGTGGAGCCGATGATGACGACGGTGCCACCGGGCGGCAGCAGCGCAAGCGCGGGCTGAACGGTGAAGAGGACGCCCTTGGCATTGACGTTGAAGGTCCGGTCGAACTGCTCCTCGGTGATGGCGCCGAGTGGGGCGTGCGCGCCGATCCCGGCGTTGGCCACGACCGCGTCGAGTCGCCCGTGACGCTCCTTCACCTGTCGGTAGGCGGCCTCCATGTCCGCGAGCTTGGTGACGTCGGCCACCATCCCCGAGCAGTTCGGCCCGATCGCCGCGACCGCCTCGTCGAGCGCCTCCTGGTGCAGGTCGGTGATGACCACGCGGGCGCCGTTGGCAACGAACTCCTGGGCGATGCCCAGGCCGACCCCGGACGCGCCGCCGGTGACGACGGCGACCTTTCCTTCGAGCGAGAGACTCATCTTCTTCTCCTGTGAGTGAGCGGATTCCCACGTGCTGCGTTGGCAGCGGGAGTCGTGCGGGTGTGAAAGCCCAGGGCGTGACAGGGTCGGGGCTGATGGCCCACCAGTTGCTCCCGGGACTGGCGGCCGTGGCCGCGCGATGTCGGGAGGATGGGACGGAGGCACGCATGCGCTCGTGTGCGGCGGATGCGGGCCTGCATGCCCTAGAGTGGAAGTGGAGGCGCCTCCAGTTCCCCCACTGTAAGTGGAGGCGTCGCCGGTTAGCAAGCCGGGACTACAGGAGACCGCGGATGGCCAGAGAGACAGCGCGCCCACTACGGGCCGACGCACAGCGCAACCGGGACAAGATCCTCTCGGCCGCGGTGCGCGTCTTCGCCGAAGAGGGACTGGAAGCGCACCTGGAGCGCATCGCCAAGGAGGCCGGCGTCGGCTCCGGCACGCTCTACCGCAACTTCCCCACCCGGGAGGTCCTCATCGAGGCCGCCTACCGCAACGAGCTGATCCGGCTGTGCGACGCGGCCCCCGACCTGCTGGCCGCGCTGGCCCCGCGCGAGGCCCTGCGGGCCTGGATGGGCCGCTTCATCGACTACGCGACCGCCAAGCTCGGCATGGCCGACGCCCTGCGCGCCCTCGTCGAAACCGGCGTCAACCCCTACGCCCAGAGCCACGAGATGATGATGGCCGCCCTGACCTCGCTCCTGGCCGCCGGCATCGAAGTCGGCACCATCCGCTCCGACATCGGCGCCACCGACATGTTCGCCGCCCTCACCGGCATCGCCCTCACCTCGGGAAAGCCGGAACAGCGAGAGCAGGCCGAACGCCTCCTCGACCTCACCCTGGACGGCCTGAGCACCGATCGGCGCTGACTGGCGGCGGGACCCAAGATCTCATTGCTTCCGGGAGAGCCCCACTCGCCGACCCGGTCGAACAGGGCGGAGGAGCAGGACTACATCCTCGGACGCCCGTGGCCGATCCCCGGTGAGGTAGGCAGTTTCTGGGCGAGGGGGTCTTGGTCGACTCCGGCATGTCGGGCATGCGCCCATCCAGCCCGGTCGCCGTGGAGGGGTCGGCCGACTCCCGCAGGTGAGATCCACTTCTGCTGATCGGCTTGCCTGCCTTGCCCGTTGCCGTCGCCCGCCCGATCGTCCTGACCGCCGCCGAGCGGCACCGGCTGAAGAGAGCGGCCTACGGTCACAAGACCCCGTATCAGGCCCGGTGCAGGGCAACGATCGTGCTGTACGCGGCACGGGCGCTCCAACGCTCGTATCGCGCGCGAGACGGGCCTGCGCCTGGACACGGTTCGCACCTGGCGCGGCCGGTTCGCCGCCGGCGGGCTTGCCGCCTTGGAAGATCGCAAGCGGTCCGGGCGGCCGCCCTCCTTCACACCGCTGCAGGTCGCCGAGGCCAAGGCGCTGGCCTGCCAGTTACCCGCCGAGACCGGCGTGCCGCTGTCGCGCTGGTCGTGCCCGGAGCTGGCCGCCGAGTTGACCGCGCGCGGGATCACCGACACGATCTCGGCGTCCACGGTGCGCCGCTGGCTGCGCGAGGACGCGCTCAAGCCCTGGCAGTACCGGTCCTGGATCTTCATCCGCGACCCCGACTTCCGTGCCAAGGCCCAGCGTGTCCTGGACCTGTACGCCCGCACGTTCGAGGGCATCCCGCTGGGCGAGGACGAGTACGTGATCTCCAGTGACGAGAAGACCTCCGTTCAGGCCCGCTGCCGCTGTCATCCGACCCTGGCCCCGGGCCGGGCCCGGGCGATGCGCGTCAGCCACGAGTACGAGCGCGGCGGCGCGCTGGCCTACCTGGCCGCCTACGACGTCCACCACGCGAAGGTCTTCGGCCGCTGCGAGCCCAAGACCGGCATCGTCCCCTTCATGAACCTGGTCGCCCAGGTCATGACCCAGGAACCCTACGCCAGCGCGAAACGCGTCTTCTGGGTCGTCGACAACGGCTCCTCCCACCGTGGTAAGAAGGCCGCCGACCGGCTGAGGGCGGCGTTCCCGAACGCGGTGATGATCCACACTCCCGTGCACGCCTCCTGGTTAAACCAGGTGGAGATCTACTTCTCCGTCGTCCAGCGCAAGGTCGTCTCACCCAACGATTTCACCAACCTCGACGAGGTCGGGGACCGGCTCCGAGCATTCGAAGACCGCTATAACGCCACGGCACAGCCGTTCCACTGGAAGTTCACCACCTCCGACCTGGACGATCTGCTGGCCCGGCTCGACCGACACACACCCGCCGACCGAGAAGAAGAATCCTCCGTCGCCCTGGCAGCCTGATCAACCCCCGAAGGACTTCGAGCGTCGACCACTAACTAGCCGTTGCTCTATCGATCTTGGTGATCGTGAGTTCGAGTCTGCCGACTCGGTCGGGTGATCTTCTGGTCGGCGGGGCATGAAAGTGGGGCCTCCCGCACAGCTCGTGGGTGTCGAATCCAGCCGAGCAACAGGAGGCCCCTGGTGCCGCAGTCTTCCGTCTCCGTGACGTTGCCGTCCAACTCCGCACCCCTGTCGTGTGATTGCCTCGCTCACCGGTTCGGGAATGCCGGGGACCGGCCGCACAGACGTCCGAGGTACCCCTCGGACATGACCGACGCGGAGTGGGCAGTCGTGCGCGACGCGATGCCCGTGCCCGCCTGGCTGGAGGGAAGGGGCGGGCAGCCGGAGGGCTACTGCCACCGGCAACTGGTCGACGCGGTGCGCTACCTGGTTGCGGGCGGCATCGCCTGGAGGGCGGTGCCCGCGGACTTCCCCGCATGGGACCGCGTCTACGCCTTCTTCCGGCGCTGGCGGGACAAGGGCCTGGTCGCGGAGTTCCACGACCGGCTGCGCGACCGGGTCCGCGAGGCGGCTGGCCGTGATCCGGAGCCGACCGCCGGGATCATCGACGCGCAGTCGGTGAAAGGGGCCGCGTCGGTGCCGGCTGCCAGCCGGGGGTTCGACGGCGGGAAGAAGGTGAACGGCCGCAAGAGGCACATCGTGGTGGACACCGTCGGGCTGCTGCTGGCCGTGATGGTCACCGCCGCATCCGTCACCGACCGCGAGGCCGGCCGGACGCTGCTGGAGCGGCTGCGTGAGCGGCACTGGCGCATCTCGCTGGTGTGGGCCGACGGCGGCTACACCGGACGCCTGGTCGACCTCGCCCGCGATGTCCTGCGGATCGCGCTGACAGTGGTCAGACGCACCGACGACGCCGCGGGCTTCGTGGTGCTGCCGAAAAGGTGGCTGGTGGAACGAACGTTCGCATGGCTGATGCACTCACGCCGCCTGGTCCGCGACTACGAGACCCGCACCGACACCTCCGAGGCGATGATCCGGTGGTCGATGAGCATGGTCATGAGCCGCCGGCTCGCCCGGCGAGCACGCTGAACATCCCCGGGTGTTCCTCGGCCAGCCAGCCCCGCGCGGCCAGTCGCTTCGCCTTCGACCGCACTCCCTCCACCTTCGCCGTGACCACCTCCAGACCCAAGGCCGCCGCGAGCTGCCGACAGTCCATCTCCTCCCCGCTCCCCGCCAGGACCTCCACGAGCCGCTGGTAGTCCGGCGCCAGCGCACCCGGATCGAGACCTTCCCTCCAGGCGGGAACCACCGATCCAGGCGCCGCCCCGGCGACCCGCGCAGGCCGTTCACCGGCCACCCCGGCCGGCGGCGCCTCCTCGCCCACAGGAGGCCCTGCCAGGACTTCCGCCACCGTCTGACGGGCAATCACGAACCGCTCCCACGCGGCTTCCGCCTCCTGAAGCTCGGCCTGCAGGACCTCCACCCGTTGCCGGGCGGCACGCTCGCGCTCCTCCAGCAGCCCCATCACCGACGGCATCCGGCACCTCCACCGAAGAGACGACACGACACCCCGTCTCTGCCACCGAGGCACCCGCACTATGCCTGACCAGCGGAAACGCACCCGTCACTATCGGTTCGACAACGGCTTCTAAGGTCTGCGCATGCAACGCGACGCCGAAGCCACCAAGCAAAGACTCCTCACGGCCGGGCGGGCCGAGTTCGCCGCCCACGGGCTCCACGGCGCCCGGGTGGACCGCATCGCGGCGGCGGCCCGGAGCAACAAGGCGCAGATCTACCACTACTACCGGAGCAAGGTGGGTCTGTTCGACGCGGTCTGGAGCGCCGCAGTGGAACAGATCGTCGACAACCTGCCCTTCGACGGGGACGACGACCTCCCCGAGTTCGCGGCCCGGCTGAGCGACATCTACGCCGAGCACCCCGAGATCCCCCGACTGATCACCTGGCAGAACATGGAGCGCGGCGCCGAGGCGCCCGACGCCCGCGCCCTCGACGAGGTCCGCCGACGCATCGGGGTGCTCGCCGACGCCCAGGGCAGGGGCGTGGTGTCGGACCGGTTCGAGGCCCGGCTGCTGTTCGCGGTGATGATCCACCTCGCCATGCTCTGGCCCACGATCGCCCCCGAGGTGCTGATGGTGGTGGACGTCCACGACGCGGCGCGGCGCCGCGAGCTGGTCCGGCGGGTGGCGGCCGCGCTGCTGGACTGACCGAGTGCGGGGCGGGTCGCGAAGGACGGGGTGGGAGGAACGGTGGCGCCGGCCGGGTGGTGAGGAGCGCAGTCATTTGACTGATGCCGGGGCCTTGGCCGGGGCGGCACTGTGGAGTCGCTGCACGAGACTCCTGCGGTTCGGTGCTTGCGATGTGGTGATGACGTGTCTGCATCACCGTGAACAACCCGTTCGGCAAACTGGCCAGGACCGCCGGCGCCCTGCGCCTCGCCGTCGCCGCGCTGACCACCGTCTCGGCCACCCCCGCGTCGGCGAGCGCCGCGGCCACGGCCGGCTGCACGAAGAACTTCGGCTTCGGCAACGTCCAGGTCCAGGTGGACAACTGTTCCGAGGGCTGGGTGTGGATCTACGTCGGCGACGGAACCTACTACAAGGGCTCCGTCCAGGCCACCGACGATTTCGGCCACGTGAAGACGCCGCTGGAGGTGGACCAGGGCAAGTCCGTCGCGACGAAGTACATCGGCAGCATCAAGAGCATCAAGATCTGCGGCACCAAGTACCTCGGCTGGACGCCGCCCCGCCCCTGGTGGACGTACTGCTCCAACGAGCTCTACGTCCACTGAGCGTCCACTGGGTGTCCGAATGAGTAAGCCCGTGCCGTCCCGGACGCCCGGTCCGGGAAACCTGACCCGCCGGTACGGCAGGAGCGGCCCAGCCCCCGCTGCCGCCTGCCGTACCGGCGTCACCAGCACACCCCCGGAAAGATGGTTCCCCCATGTTCAGCTCGAAGACGGTGCTCCGCGGTTCGGCCGCCGCAGCGGCTGCCGTCGCCGCCCTGCTCGGTCTCTCGGACACGCCGTGGGCGATGCGCAGTTACCGGGTGGTCCCGGCCTGACACAGGCCGCGGCGACCTCGGTCGGACGCCGGTGCCGGGGGTGTGCTCGCACCCCCGGCACCGGCGTTTCCGGCTGTCGGAGGCCCGTTCTCGTCACCGGCCCGGCCGGTGACGAGAACGGGCCTCCGATGCGGTCAGTCGCGCCGGTACCGGACCGGCAGGGCGAGCACACCCCGGATGATCCCGGAGTCGATCCAGTCCAGGGAGTCCACCGGCACGGCCAGTTCCAGCTCCGGGACGCGGGCGAGCAGCACCCGCAGCGCGACGGCGGCCTCCAGTCGGGCGAGCGGGGCGCCCAGGCAGTGGTGGATGCCGTGGCCGAAGGCGAGGTGGCGGGCGTCCGGACGGCCCATGTCGAGGGCGGCCGGGTCGCCGGAGCCCCGCTGCTCGGCGTCGTGCCCGGCCGAGCCGAGGGCCACCACGACCAGACCGCCCCGGGGCACCGCCACGCCGCCCAGTTCCAGGTCCACCGCCGCGTAGCGGTTGGTGGATCGCTCCACGGGGCTGTCGTGGCGCAGGAACTCTCCGGCACCTACGCCCGGCTGCTCGCCGAGCGCGGCTTCGTCACCCTGGCCTACGACGCCGCCCACCAGGGCGAGTCGGGCGGCCTCCCGCGCGGGCTGGAGGACCCGGCCCGGCGGGTCGAGGACTTCAAGGCCGCCGTGGACTTCCTGGTCACGCACGGCGAGGTCGACGCCGAGCGGATCGGCCTGCTCGGCGTCTGCGCCTCCGGCGGGTACGCGCTGGCCGCCACCGGCGCTGACCCGCGGGTCCGGGCGGTGGCCGCGGTGTGCACCGCCGACCCCGCCCGGCAGTTCCGGCGCGGTGCCGACGGCGGCCAGGACCCGGCCGTCTTCCGCGCCCTGCTGGACGCCGCCGCCCGGGCCCGCACCGCCGCCGCCCGGGTCGAGGACCCCGGCACTCTGGCGGTGTTCCCGGAGTCGGCCGAGCAGGCCCGCGCGCTCGGCGGCGAGCACGGCGCCGAGGGCTTCGAGTACTACTGCACCCCGCGCGGCGCCCACGAGCGGTCCGCGAAGTCTCTGGCCTGGGCGAGCGTCGACCGACTGGCCGGATTCGACGCCTTCTTCGCCGTCCCGCTGATCGGCCCCCGGCCGATGCTGCAGATCGTCGGTGAACGCGCCACCACCGCCTGGATGGCCGTCGAGGCCCACCAACGTGCCACCGGCCCGGCCGAGTTGCACCGGATCCCGGGCGCGAGCCACGTCGACCTCTACGACCGGCGGGAGTACATCGACCCGGCCGTCGACACGTTGGCCGGCTTCTTCGCCGAGCACCTGGGCGCCACGCGCTGAACGGCCGCGTCCGGTCGGCGTGCCGGCCCGGACATCCGCCCCTTCCGCATCAAGGTCCCGCAGAGCGAGCTCAACGAGCTCCGCCGCCGGGTCCGGGCCACCCGCTGGCCCGACCGTCGGGCGAGGAGAAGCGGGCGTACGGCCGGCTGCTGCAAGCGGTGGTGCGGGGACGCCTCGGTCGAGGCCTCCCCGCACCACCGTGTGTCACGCGTCGTGGCAGCTCAGCGGGTGGCGCGGGCGGCCTGCTCGATGACGCCCGCCACCACACCGGGGTGGGAGACCGCGACGGAGTGGGATGCGGCCACCTCGGTGGTGCGGGCGTGGGCGCGCTCGGCCATGAAGCGCTGGGCGGCGACGGGGATGTTGAGGTCCTGGGTCGTCACGACGTCCCAGCTGGGGACGGTCCGCCAGGCAGCGCCGGTGGCCCGCTCGGTCAGCGCGGCCTGGGCGATCGGCCGCTGGGAGGCGGCCGCCAGTGCGGCCCGGTCGGCGGGGACGTCGGCGGCGAACTGGGCCGGGAACCTGTCCTGCTGGATGTACAGGTCGGTGCCGGTGCTGCCGTCGGCGTTGGTGAACGGCACGGGGTCCAGCGTGCCGGAGAGCGTGGAGCCGGGGAACTTCCCGGTGAGCTCCAGCGCGGACTCGCCCGGCGCGGGCAGGAACGCGGCGACGTAGACCAGGGCCTTGACCCGGGGCTCGCCGACGGCGGCTTCGCTGATCACCGAGCCGCCGTAGGAGTGGCCGACCAGGACGACCGGGCCCTTGACGTGGTCGACCAGGCCGCGCAGCGCGGCGGCGTCGGAGGCCGGGCCGCGCAGCGGGTTGGCGGCGGCCACCACGGGGTAGCCGTCGTGGCGCAGCCTGGCGATCACGCCGTCCCAGCTGGAGCCGTCGGCGAACGCGCCGTGCTCCAGCACGACGGTCGGCTTGGGGCCCCGGTCGGCGGCGGCCGCGGCGGAGTCCTCGGTCGCGGCACTCGCGGTGCCGGCGAGGGCGAGGGCGATCGCGCCGACCCCGGCGGCGGCACCGGTGGCGATCCGGCGCAGGCGACCGTTCTCAATGCTGAACATGGGACTCTCCAAGGGAGTTCGACAACGGGCGGATCAACGGTTGGCGGATCACGCGGTGGGTGGATCCAGCGGTCCCCACTGTGGTCGGCGGCCCGGACCCGGCACCTCGGTGATGTGACTCCGGCTTCCCCGCCCCGGCCAGCCCCGCGAGCGCCGTGCCGACCGGCGCCAGTTGACTGATGTGCCGTCACCGTCCGCGCGGCCACAGTGATGGCGCCGATCCCGATCCCGAGGAGAGATCATGAAACGCCGGTTCCTGACCATCGTCGCGGCCGCCGTCCCGCTGGTGGCCGCCGCAGCGGTGTCGACACCGGTGAGCGCGTCCCCGGAGCTCACCGCCGCGAACACCACAGCCGCCACCGCCCCCTCGTCCTTCGGCTGCGCCCCGGCCGCCGTCCCGGTCCCGGCCCCGGCGGGCACCGCAGTGGAGTCCGTGACCGCCGCCCTGGTGCCGACCGGCACCTTCCAGGTGCCCGGGGGCCCGCCGCTGGGCGGCTTCCCGGTGCCGGACGTCCCGGCGCACTGCGAGGTGACGGTCACCCTGACCCATCCCGGTGCAGACGACCACGCCAAGGTCACCGTCTGGCTGCCGCAGGCGGGCTGGAACGGCCGCTTCCAGGGGGCGGGCGGCAGCGCTACGCCGCCGGGGCCAGCGGCGCCGGGCTCGCCGCGGCCCTCAAAGGGGCTACGCCGCCGCCACGACCGACGCCGGCGTCGGCGGAGCCCTAGACACCAGCTGGACGTTGGACGCCTCCGGACACGTCAACACCGCGCTCCTGGACAACTTCGCATCCCGCTCCGCGCACGAGATGGCGCTGGTCGGCAAGCAGGTCGTGGCCGATGTCTACGGCAAGGCGGTGTCCTACTCCTACTGGAACGGCTGCTCCACCGGCGGCCGCCAGGGCTACATGGAAGCCCAGCGGTACCCGAAGGACTTCAACGGCATCAACGCCGCGGCGCCGGGCATCGACTGGAACCAGTTCGAGGTCGCCACCTTGTGGCCGCAGGTCGTGATGAACGAGGCGCACACCTACCCGACCGGGTGCGAGTTCGACGCCTTCAACCAGGCCGCCCTCAATGCCTGCGACAAGCTCGACGACGCTGTCGACAGCCTGATCAGCGACCCGCAGCGGTGCGACTTCGACCCGCGCCGCCCGATCGGCAGGCAGATCGTGTGCGACGGCAAGCAGGTCACCATCACCGAGGCGGACGCCGACGTGGTCCGCAAGATTTGGGACGGCCCGCGCGACGTGAACGGCAAACGGCTCTGGTACGGCCTGCCGATCGGAGCCGCCTTCCGCCACCTGGCGGACAGCAAGACCGACACGAACGGCGTCACCACGGGCTCGCCGTTCTTCGTGCCAGCCACGTGGGTCGCCACGTTCGTGGAGAAGCAGCCCGCGTTCAACACCGCGAACCTCACCCACGCGCAGTTCGACGAGATCTTCCGCAAGGCCCGCGCCGAGTACGACTCGGTCATCGGCACCCGCGACGCGGACCTCTCCGCGTTCCGCGACGCCGGCGGCAAGCTGATCACCTGGCACGGCGACGCCGACCAGCTGATCCCCACCGCGGGCACGGTCGACTACCGCGAGCGCGTGGACGAGAAGATGGGCGGCACGAAGAAGGTCGACGACTTCTACCGGCTCTTCCTGGCACCGGGGGTCTCGCACTGCGGCCTGGACGGCGGCAAGGTCGACGACCTGGCGTCACTGACCGCCTGGGTCGAGCAGGGCAAGGCACCGGCGGTGCTGCACGCCACCCTGACCACCGCCACCGGCCGGACCGTCGCCCGCGACGTGTGCCGCTACCCGATGGTCTCCCGCTACACCGGCCACGGCGACCCGAGTGCCACGAGCAGCTTGCGCTGCGTCCAGGCCTCGCGCGACTGACCCCCTCAGGCCCGAACACGGACTGCTGAAGAGAAGAGGAGAGAGTCGTGAACACATTGACGGTGATGTCGAACTCGGCGTCGGCGAACGCGCAGGTCAACGGACGCGCCCCGCTGGTGAGGCTGTACGTCGTACGCGGAGTCCTGGTGGGCCCTGGCCTTCGCCCACGCCCATGACACGCTCGGCGCTGCGGCGATCACGCTGTTCGTCGCCTACCCGCTGCTCGATGCGGTGTCGTCCGCGGTCGACTACCTGTCGGTGCCGGACGGACCGGAGCCGCGCGTCACGGCGTTCAACGGGGCCCTGAGCACACTCGTCGCCCTCGGCCTCGGCGTGGGCGGTCTCCACTCACAAGGTGAGCGCGGTGCTCGGCGTATTCGGCGCCTGGGCCGTCGTCTCGGGCGCGGCTCAGGTGGCCCTCGGCATCCGGCGCCGCGGGCCCGAGCTGGGCAGGCAGCGGCCGATACTGGTCGCCGGTGGACTGTCCACTGTCGCGGGCGTCTTCTACGACATCCAGGCGGCGGGCCACAAGCCCTCGTTGGATGTCCTGTCCGTCTACGCCACCGGCGGCGGGGTCTTCTTCATGGTCCAGGCCGGCTTGCTGGTGTGGAAGGTGCGCCGGGGTGTGGCTCAGTTGCGGGTCTGAGATCGGTGCGTAGCAAGTTCGGGTCCGTCCCCGGTTGGGGGCGGACCCGAACACTCCCACATCGATCATCCGGTGCCGGGTCATGCCTGACCCGCTGCGCTCAAAGCCCCAGATCCGCTGCCAGGCAGGAGAACCTGACCGCCAGCGCGTCGGGGTCATAGGCGTCCACCGCCCGATATGCCGGCAGCACCGCCTTCTCTTCGACCATGTCCTCGAAGGCGACACGTTCCGGGAGCGCGCCGAATCGGGCCTTGCGGATTTCCGCCGCCTGTTCGAGCGTGTTAGGACTGGGATCGCTCACTTCCGCACCCCCATGCGGTCGGCACGCTTGTGGGTCACAGATGATCGGCGTCCACCACGGCCTGGGCGAACGCCGTCGGCGCCTCCTGCGGCGCATTGTGGCCGATGCCGGTGAGCACGCGGTGCTCGTACCGGCCGGTGAAGAACTTCCGGTACCCGGTGCCGTCGGTCGTGGCCAGGAACGGGTCGAGGGCGGGGTCCAGGGCGATGGTCGGCACGGTGATGGCCGGCCGGGCCGCGAGCAGCTGCTCGTAGCGGTCATAGCGGCGCTCTCCGTCGGCCAGGCCCAGGCGCCAGCGGTAGTTGTGGATCACGATGGCGGCGTAGTCGGGGTTCTCGAACGCCGCGGCGGTGCGCTCGAAGGTGGCGTCGTCGAACTTCCAGGTCGGGGAGACCTCGTCCCACACCAGCCGGCACAGGTCGTGCCGGTACTGCTTGGTCTCCATGGCGACGCGGCCCCGGTCAGTGGCGAAGTAGTACTGGTACCACCAGGTGTGCTCGGCCTTCGGCGGCAGCGGGTTCTGCTGCGAAGGGAGGTTGACGATGAGGTAACCGCTCACCGCCACCAGGGCCTTGACCCGCTCGGGCCACAGCGCCGCGATGGTGCCGGCGGCCCGCGAACCCCAGTCGAAGCCGGCCAGCACAGCCTTGCGGATCTTCAGGGCGTCCATCAGGGCGATGACGTCGAGGGCGATCGCGGACTGCTGCCCGGTGCGGACGGTCGTGGGAGACAGAAAGTTCGTGGTGCCGTGGCCCCGCAGGTACGGCACGATCACCCGGTAGCCGGCGTCCGCCAGCAGTGGCGCCACGTCGACGAAGCTGTGGATGTCGTAGGGCCAGCCGTGCAGGCAGATGACAACGGGTCCGTGCTTCGGACCGGCCTCGGCGTAGCCGATGTCGAGCACGCCGGCCTGGACCCGCTTCAGCTCGGTGAACGTGGTGTGCGTGCCCAGGGCGATAGCCGGGATGACCGGGGCCGGGCGGCCGGGCCGATCGGAACCGGCGGCGAAGGCGGCGGGCGCGGTCGATGCCGCGCCGACCGACACGGCCGTGGCCCCCACGCCGAGACCGACCGCCCTGGTGAAGGTACGCCTGTTGATCATGTCTGATCCTTCCCGGAGACTCGTTGATGCCTCCACTGTTCTTCGGCCACCGGCCCGGCACATCAGTCACATGACGTCGAGACGCGCGAAGGCGCTCGCGGACGCACGAAGTACCTGCCGGGCCGCCACATTCAGTCATTCGACTGTTTCCGCCGAGCGGCCGCTCGGTGATCCTCGAAGGAGCGCCGCGATGCCGGCGGAGCGTCGTGTGTGCAATCGCAAGGTCTGGCCGTGAAGCAAATCCCCGTCACCTCATCCGCGGTGCGTGGTTCCACAGATCCTCCTGGGAGGGCTGGGCCGAACGGTTCACATCGCACGGTTACGCGGTGTGCGTCCCGGGCTGGCCCGGTGAGGCCCCCACCGCCGAGCAGGTCCGCCGCGATCCCGGCCCGCTGCGCGACCTCGGGCTCACCGCGCTCACCGCGCACTACGAGACGATCGTGCGCACTTTCGACAACCCGCCGGTCCTCGTCGGGCATTCGGCCGGCGGCCTCATCGCCCAGCACTTCCTCGGAGCTGGCCTCGGCCGCGCCGCCGTCGCCCACGCGCCGCTGCAGGCCGGCGGTGTGCCGACGGCCGGCCCCGGCCGTGGTCGCCGAGATCGGCCGGCTCGACCCGGCACCCGGGCTTCGAGCAAGCTGCCGCGCGCCCGCTTCCGGCCCGTCGTGGCCAACACGGCCGGAGCGGAGGAGGCCACGAGGCTCTTCGACCGGTACGCCGTCCCGGCCCCGCTCCGGCTGCTCGCGGACCTCGGACTTGATCGCACCCCCGCCGGCCCGGCCGGTACCGTCGTGGACACGGCCAATACGGCGCGCGGACCGCTCCTGCTTGTGTCCGGCCAGGAGGACCGGCTGGCCCCGGACGCCGTGACCCGCTCGGCCTACAAGCGCTACGGCGACTCGTCCGCGTGACCGATCTGAAGCAGTTCGCCGGTCGAGGGCACTCACGGGTGTTTGACAGCGGCTGGCGCTCGGTCGCCGACCACGCCCTCACCTGGCTGGCCGCCAACGGCGTCGTGGCCGTGGCCGCACCCGGCTGAGCGCGGGCGTCAGACCTGCCCGCGTCGGTCCGGTTCAGCGTGCGTCGGTGCGGCTCAGCGCGTCGTCCGGCCCCGCCTTCGCGTGCCCTCAGCACGGCCCGCTGCCGCGGCAGCGGATCCCCCTTTTCCTCGGTCAGGGCCTGCTCGAGCGCGTCCAGGGTCTCCCCGGCGACCGCCAGTCCGGACGACTCGTGGTGGGCCCGGACGATCGTCGAGTCCACGCTGACCAGTTCCAACCCGACCTTGCCCCGCGAGGCCGCCTCCGCGATCAACGCGTCCATCAGGACCTGGAAGAACCCGGAGGCCGCCCAGCCACGGAACCGGGAGTAGACGGTCGTCCAGGTCCCGTAGCGCTCGGGAACGTCCCGCCAGCCGCTGCCGGTGCGAAACCGCCACAACACTCCGTTGAACTGGTCCCTCACCCGCCGCGGCAACGGCCCGGTGGCAGCCACCGGCACATGCGGTTCGATCAAGGCCCACTCGGCATCCGTCACGTCAAAACGCGCCACAGCCCCGAGTTCTACCAGAGACACAAGCCCACCATCGAACCGCAACAAGATCCGAACCTTGAACAGCTCCTAGTACTCCAGCAGGACTTCTCCATTCCCGCTGGTCAGCGGCTTGGGAGTGGGGAGTGTAGCGGGCGGACGATGGGTCAGGGGCGGTCTTCATGGGACCGCCCCTGACGGGCATCAGCCCACTACACTCACCGCGCAGCCTTCTGATCAGGCAAAACGTCGAAGTCCTGCTGGAGTACTAGACCCGAAGTCCGTCCCCCTGGAGGCCGGGTTCACCCGGGACGTGTCGAGGATCGGGCACCACGGGACCGGGGACCTGGAGGTTCGGATCGGCTCGGCAGCGGACCTCGACCGGACCATGCCGCTGCTGCGGGCGAGCTTCGACATGGTGGCCTGAGAGCAGCTGCCGCCGCGGGGGCGGAGACTTCGTTCCTTGGGGGGCTCGAGGGAAGGGTTCGGATCCGCGCCGCGTGGATCTGCTCCAGCCGGGCGACCACTGGCAGGCGTACCAGCGTCCCGGGGATCGGGACAAGGCGGCGTCCGTCCTGATGCACCTGCCATCGCCAGGCCTGGGCTTACACGTCGAGCTCGGTTTCGATGCGGCGTAGTTGGTGGCGGGCCATGGCGAGGTTGGCGCGGGTGCGGTCGAGGACGAGGGAGAGGAAGAGCCTGTCGCCGCTGGTGCGGGTGAGCGGGCGAAGCAGGTGGTACTGGGCGGTGAGGGTGGTCAGGATGTCCTCGATCGTCTCGGTGTCGAGGTTGGTGGCGGCGAGGGTGCGGTGGGTGGCGCGGATGATGTCGCAGCCACACGCGGGAGTGATTGCAACTGATCGTGATCGACCGGATGCACACGGCTTGCAACTTGCTTTGATCGTGAGTTGAAGAATTCTTCACATTCATAGATGCTGCATCCTTGTAGGGAGAGGTTCAGTGCGGTCGGCCGCCGTGGCGGTCGGCCCGGGGAGGGTGACGATGGGCGACGTGTTCGACGAGGAACTGCGTGAGCAACTGGCCGAGGCCCGGCGGCTGCGCGCCCTGGCGCGGGAGGCCGGCGACGAGGACGGCGCCCAGGCGTACGCGGGCCGGGTGACCCAGTTGCTGCGGATCGCTGCCCACCACGGCATCGCCGTGGCGCACACCGTGGACGAGGAAGAAGAGGACTGAACGATGGCGGTGCCGCTGTACCAGGCCAAGGCGGAGTTCTTCCGCACCCTCGGCCACCCCGTGCGGATCAGGGTCCTGGAACTCCTCCAGGACGGACCGCGCCCGGTGCGCGAGCTGCTGGCCGCGATCGAGGTCGAGCCGTCGAACCTCTCCCAGCAGCTCGCCGTGCTGCGCCGCACCCAGCTGGTGACGGCGACCCGGGAGGGCAATACCGTGGTCTACGCGCTGAGCACTCCGGATGTCGCCGAGCTGCTGCGCGCGGCCCGGCGGATCCTCACCGAGATGATCACCGACCAGGGGACGCTCCTCGCCGAGCTGCGCGAGCCGCAACGGCAGCACGGCGCATGAGCGCGGACTTCACGATGTACGCCCGCCGGGCCGGCTTGCGGCTGCGCGCGGTACTGCCGGACCGGACGACGATGGCGACGATGGGCCGCTCGCCGCGCAAGGACCTGCTGGCGGGGCTGACGGTGGCGATCGTCGCCCTGCCGCTGGCACTCGGGTTCGGCGTGGCCTCCGGCGCGGGCGCCGAGGCCGGGCTTGCCACCGCGGTGGTGGCCGGCGCGCTGGCCGCGTTCTTCGGCGGCTCAAACTTGCAGGTGAGCGGGCCGACCGGGGCGATGACCGTGGTCCTGGTCCCGATCGTCCACCAGTACGGCACCGCCGGGGTGCTGACGGTCGGGCTGCTGGCCGGCGTGCTGCTGCTCGCCGCCGCGCTCGGCGGGGCCGGACGCTTCATGGCGTACGTGCCGGCTCCGGTGGTAGAGGGTTTCACCTTGGGCATCGCCGCCGTGATCGGCCTCCAGCAGGTGCCCGCCGCGCTCGGCGTGGAAGCCTCCGGCGCGGAGAACGTCGCGGTCGCCGCCTGGGACGCGGTCGTCGGCTTCGCGCGCACCCCGCACCTGGCCGCACTCGCTCTGGCGGCCGGGGTCGCGGCGGTGATGCTGATCGGCGCCCGCCTGCGGCCGGGTATCCCGTTCTCGCTGCTGGCGGTGGCCGCCGCCACTCTGGTGACGGGCCTGGCCGGCCTGGACGTGGCCACGATCGGACACCTGCCCTCGGGACTGCCCGCCCCCTCGCTCGCCTTCCTGCACCTCGGCGAGGTCCCGCACCTGGCCACCGCCGCGCTGGCCGTGGCCGCGCTGGCGGCGTTGGAGTCGCTGATGTCGGCGACCGCCGCGGACGCGATGAGCGTCTCCGAGCGGCACGACAGCGACCGCGAACTGTTCGGCCAGGGCATAGCGAACCTCGTCATCCCGTTGTTCGGCGGCGTCGCCGCGACCGGCGCGATCGCCCGCACCGCGGTCAACGTCCGCTCCGGCGCCGCCTCCCGCCTCGCCGCACTCGTCCATGCCGCCGTGCTGGCCGTGGTGGTGTTCGCCGCCGCCCCGCTCGTGTCCGGTATCCCGCTGCCCGCACTCGCCGGGGTGCTGATCGCCACCGCCGTGCGAATGGTCGAGGTCGCCTCGCTGCGGGCGCTCGCCCGCAGCGGTCGGGGCGAGGCCGCGATCCTGGTCCTGACCGCCGGTGCGACCCTGGCCTTCGACCTGGTCACCGCCGTCGTCCTCGGCCTGCTGGTCGCCGGCGCGCTGGCCCTGCGCCAGGTCGCCCGCTCCGCCGCACTCACCAAGGTGGCACTGCACGAGGGCCTGCCCCCGGCCGACCACCACGCCGAGGAACAGGCCCTGCTCGCTGACCACATCGTCGCCTACCGCATCGACGGCCCCGTCTTCTTCGCCGGCGCCCACCGCTTCCTCCTCGAACTCGCCGAGACCACCGACGTCAAGGCCGTCATCCTGCGCCTGTCACGCGTCAGCACGATCGACGCCACCGGCGCCCTCATGCTCGGGGACGCCATCACCAAGCTGGAGCGGCGCAACATCCTCGTCCTGGTCTCCAGCGCACGCGAGGACCACCTGAGAACACTCGACGCCCTCGGCGTGCTCGACACCCTGCACGCCGAACACCGGGTCTTCGCCGCCACCCCCGACGCCATCGGCTACGCCCGCCGCCACCTGACCGGCGTACAGGCCGCCGCGGCGGAAAAGGGCCGGCGGTGACCCGCCGTTGGCGCGGCTTCCGCCATCGCCCCGAACCCGAACCCGTACCGGTGCCCGTGGCGGCGGCGAGGCCCGGGACCGGGGTCTACACCCTGACCATGACGGTGGCGCCGACGATGGTCCGCCTGGCCGCACGCACCACTCGCACCGTCCTGACCGCCCGGGGTGTGCCCGCCGGAGCGGCCGTCCTGGACGCGGCCCTGCTCGTCGTCACCGAACTCGCCGCCAACACCGTCCGCCACACCCGCTCGGTCCGGGCCACGCTGGCCGCCCTCGTGGCCGAGGACCACTTCACGATCGCCGTACGCGACGACGACCCGCGCGTCCCCGAACTCCCCGCACCCGACGACGCCCCGCCGGCCACCGGACACGACAGGGGCCTTGCCGTCGTCGCGGGCCTGGCCGCCGACTTCGACGGCAACCTCACCGTAATCCCTGACCGGCAAGGACCCGGCAAGACGATCAGCGTCCTGCTCCCGCTGCCCACCGCACCCCGGCCGTAGGAGGCACGCTTGCGCTTCGAGATCACCCTCTACGACGACCACGGAACGCCCCACCCGCCCGTCACCGCCGATACGGCACAGCTGCGCGAACACCTCGCCCGCGCGGCCCTCACCGGCCGGCGCCTGCACATTCGCCCCCGGCCCCGGCCGGCCCCCGCACACACCCCGAGGAGTACCGATGAGCTCGGCCAGCAGTGACGAGAAGAAGCGCCGCAAGGCCATGCTGGTCCGCGCCTCGATCTACATCGCCGGCACGCACCTGTTCGCCGGCTTCGTCATCCTGCTCTTCGCCCTCGGCAACCGCCACTGACCACACCCACCCTGCCGGCTGCCCGCCTCAACCCGCCGCACACCCCAGTGCACGCCGCCGACCTCGGGCATCGAGCACGCAGGTCCGGCTCGATGCCGGGTGAGGTGGTAGGTCGTCACCTGCTTGGGGGGGAGGTGCGGCAAGTGCTCGATGTCTTCGTCCAGCTAGCCCGCCCCGCCAGCCCGGCAGCTCCGCCGCCGATTTGGGTACCGCCCTCAAGGAATCCGGCACTGGTGCCGTAGCGGGCGATGCCTGCCCTGCGGCGCTCTCTCGTGGCCGATGGGCGGGGGCGAGACCGCTCCAATGTGGGCGCCGTGGGAGGCTGATCCAATGTCTGTAATCCTTCGCCCCTTGGATGTACGGCTCTTTCCCTACCTGGCTTGAGCGCAGTCGCGACGAGTACGCCAATGACCTTGTCACCATGGGGCAGACTCCGGAGGACGCCTACCGGCATGCGGACGAAAGCATGGCTCACTCTTTTCCCTCCGGTGCACCGCGCCCGGGGCACGTGGTCCTCGACGTGGTCGATGGCACCGGGGCAGCCGTCGGCTACCTCTGGATCGGACCGGGCACGAGCGACGACGCCGGCGCCTGGTGGGTCTGGGACATCGCGATCGACGCCGACGAGCGCGGTCGGGGCTTCGGGCGCATGGCCATGGTCCTCGGCGAGGAATACGCCCGGGCGCAGGGCGCTCATACGCTCGGCCTCAGTGTCTTCGGGTTCAACACCGGTGCGCGCGGCCTGTACGAGTCGCTCGGCTACGAGACGGCCTCGGTCAAGACGCTCAAGAGGCTCGGCTGAGGTTCAGGCGGCTTTCGCCCTGTGGACGAGGGCGCGTAGGCGCCGGTCGTCGGCGCGGCGGTTTCGCCGGATGGTGCAGCGGCGGATCATGCTGCCCTGCTCCTTGTGGCCTGCGTGGTCGAGGGTGACGTAGCGCAGGACGGTGAACCGGGCCTCGATCCGGTAGGGCCGGGAGCTGATGGTCGGCGTGCAGGCGATCTCGATGCTGTTCGCCGCCGCCCGGGTGCCGACCCGCTGGCATCTCTTCGTGGCCAGGTGCGGGAGAAGCCGTCGGCCACGATCGCGATACGGATGTCGGGCGGGCAGAGGACCCCAGGCAGCGACAGAACTCCAGGAGCTGGGCGCACCGCCTGACCGGCCTGATGCGGCCGTAGAGCCTGCTCACGGCCAGGTCCGGGGCGACGAACCGCTCCTGCCGCCATGCGGCCCAACGTGCCTACCATCGCAGGCGGTCAGTCATCGGGGCCTGCACGCGGCACCTGGACCCGCTGGGCTCCCGCCCCCACCCGCGGGACACCCCGCCTGCTCGGGATGGGCAGCCTGGGCCGGGGCGCCCCATTCACTCCGGCCCACGCCGAGATGGCCGCCCCGGCGTCGGTTCCGGGGCGGCCACTGTGTGACAGGCGCTTCCGGCAACCTGCACATTGCAGAGCTTAGCAGTTGCTAATATTGGCAACAGCGAGGAAGGGGATCAGGATGCGTGTTGCAACGCACCGGCGTGCGCGGGTGCTGCCTGCTCCGTTCGTGGCGGCGGCGGACGACTTGTGGCGTCCGCCGGCAGCTGGGCGGCACCGGCACACACCGGGCGGGCATCCCGGCCCCCTGCCCCTGATGGGTCGTCGGGGCCTCGCTGGTGCTCACCGCCACCTCGGGTGTGCTGAAAAGAGGTGGCGGTGAGCATGCAATGGGACCTGGAGCGAACCGGCGACATCGGCGTGCTGCACCTGTCCGGATTCCTCGGCGAGAGCGTGGCGCACCGCCTGGCTGGCGCCGTCGACTGGAGCGGCGCCCGCTGCACCGAAGCGATGGTCATCGACCTCGCCGCACTCCAAGGCTGGAACGGCGAGGGCGAGGCCGCGATCGTCAACGCCGCCGGCCGCCTCGGCGCCGACCACGGCCTCCTGGCCGTGTGCGGCCTCGCCGGACGGGGCGCGCCGCTGCTCGCCACCGCCCACGACCTGGGCGTCCTGCGCCTGTATCCCGACACCGACACGGCGCTGGCCGCCCTCGCCCCGCACTGACCAGGGCGCTTTCCCGGCGTTGCTAGAGTCTGAAGCGATGATGACCAGCCCACCCACCAGCCGACGGGGGCGGTGAACCCCATGGCCGCCGACAGTCCGCGACAGCCCTCCGTCACCGCCGTGCCGCTCTACCAGCACAAGGCCGAGTTCTTCAAAACCCTCGGCCACCCCGTGCGCATCCGCGTCCTGGAACTCCTCAGCGAACGCGAGCACGCCGTCGCCGAGCTCCTCCCGGAAGTCGGCGTCGAGGCGGCCCACCTGTCCCAGCAGCTCGCCATCCTGCGCCGCACCGGCGTCGTCACGTCCCGGCGCGAGGGCACCTCCGTCCTCTACCGGCTCACCAGCCCCGAGATCGGCGAACTCCTCACCGTCGCCCGCTCCATTCTCACCGCCCTGCTGACCGACCGCGCCGGGCTCCTCGAAGACCTGCGCCCCGAAAAGGGTCCCCCGCCCCGCGACTGAGCGCCCCGCGGCGACGGCGCGCCGGTCAGTCGAAGAAGGTGACCCGGCCGGAGTCCAGGCTGTAGTACGCGCCGACCACCTGCAGCCTTCCGGCCGCGACCAGCGGACGCAGCAGCCGGTCGTGGTGCAGCGCGGCCACGGTCTGCCGGGTCTGGGCGTGGATGGTGGTCTCGACCAGGTCGCCCGGCGCCACGCCGAGGCGCAGGGCCTCGTCGTAGGGGCAGCGCAGGTCGTGGGCGATGTCGGCCAGGTGACCGGGCAGCTGTCGGCCGTCGCGGAAGCACTCGACGGCGATGGTCACCGCCCCGCAGTGCTGATGCCCCAGGACCACCAGGAGCGGGGTCTCCAGCTCGGCGGGCCCGTACTCCAGGCTGCCGGCCACCAGCGAATCGTGGGTGTGGCCGGCGGTGCGGATCACCATCAGGTCGCCCAGGCCCTGGTCGAAGGTCAGCTCCGGCGGCACCCGGGAGTCGATGCACGAGAACACCACTGCGAACGGCTCCTGGCCCACGGCCAGCTCGACGCGGCGGGCGGCGCCCGCATCCGGACGGGCGGCCCGATCGCAGGACCACCGCTCGTTGCCCGCCCGCAGCCTGGCCAACGCCTGTGCGGGCATGCCCGCGGGCAGCGGCGCCGCCGCGGCCGGAGCCGGCAGCGCGAGTACGCCGCGGTGACCACACCCGCCCGAAGCACAGTTCGCCGATCCATCAGGCGCCCTACTCTCCCTGGCATAAGCCCTATATGACGGCGCATCACCATACTCCTGCTTCCTCCGTGCACCGTCCGGCGCCGACTCCGGGCCAGGGCCACCGGGGACGGCCGCGCGGGCACGAGCGCGATCCGGTCGCGCCCGCGATCATCTCCCCCAGTACCCGCTCCCACCTGCGAATACGCGCGGTGAACAACCGAGGGGCGAAGCGGGCGCTCGGATATCCTGGCCCTATGAGCGACAACCTGCCCGCCTGTCCGAAGTGCTCCAGCGAGTACACCTACGAGATGAACGCGTTGATGATCTGCCCCGAGTGCGGCAACGAATGGGCGCCCGCCGAAGGAAGCGCCGACACAGGTACGCCCGGCGAGCGGGTCATCAAGGACTCGGTCGGCAACGTACTCAGCGACGGCGACACCGTGACCGTCGTCAAGGCCCTCAAGGTCAAGGGCAGCCCCTCGGGCATCAAGGCCGGTACCAAGGTCCGCAACATCCGCCTCGTCGACGGCGTCGACGGCCACGACATCGACTGCAAGATCGACGGCTTCGGCCCCATGCAGCTCAAGTCGAGCGTCGTCAAGAAGGCCTGAGACTTTGCCGATCGCCCCGTGACGACCTCACACGGCTCGCCACCGGGCGGTCGCGGGAGCGCTGGAGGGCCTCCGCGGGGCGGCAAACCCGCCTCGCCGAGCAACCGAGCAACCCGACGGACCCGCACCGTCACAATACTTAAACGCTCGGGGCACCCCGGTGCCGCCGCCACTCCGACGCGAGGATCGCCATCTCATGGTCGTCGGGCGGCTTCGCCGGAACCGCACAAGACCCCCATCGCGACCCCGGAACCGCAACCACCAACGGTGCGCAGGGGCTTGTTCAGCCGGGCGGCCAAGGCCTGGGCGCCGGCGGCCTGTTCGCCGGGCGTCGTGTGGGTACGGGTGGGGATCACTCGATCTTCTTGGCGATGGCGGCCGGCGGGTCTTGCGCTCCCGTCGCTGTCCTGGAAGGGGCCGGTGCGCGGCTGCTGGAGGCGGGAACGGGCGCGGTCGCCGCCGTGTCGCTCCCCCACCTCGTCACCGATCCCGGCTTCGAGGTCGTGGGAGCTGATCGGCCCATGGTGGCGCCGCTGGCGCTCCTGGACGCGCTCCCCGATCAGGTCCGGGACCAGGCCCTGGCCTGGGAGCGGCACGTGCGGGAGGTCGAGTCCGGTGTTGCGGATCCGCGCGGCGGGGCGCCGCGGCCCCAGTACGACCCTGCGACACGAACCATGGCGCAGCGGGAGGCGGCGAAGGCCGCGGAGCTGACCGGGGCGGGTCTGGTCAGCACCGGCCAGCCTGACCGGGCGGGCAGCGGAGGCAGGGAAGCTGAGCATCACATCACTACATCTCCGATGTTTTCGCAGGTCATAGCGGTATCAGGCATCTGGCGGCGAAAGTTTCGAGCACTTTGTAGGGTCCTGGCGATTTCCTGACATAGAAGTCCCCTACTAGAACCTCCAAGTGCGAGAGATGGTGCTGCCAAGAATGACTGAAGTGATCATGAAGTCGGGGGACTTCGAAGCCGACCCTGAGGACCTCCACGCGGATGCAGAGCTGTACCTTGCCGTCCAGGCCGACGGCTTCGCAGGGCCCCGTTACGAGCTGATGCGCGAGCGTCTGTGGGCCTACGCGGTGCGTGCCTTGGCGGGCATGATGCGCAGCGGGGTGATCGGCGAGCGCTGTCCGCGGTCGGGGCTATGGCCCACCGAGCTGGAGATGCTCCGCCGGAATCGCGACCTGCGTGACCAGCTATCGGTGGACGCGGTGATCGATGCGGACACCTCGTGGTTCAACGGCGAGTACGGCCTGCGTAGCTGGGACCCGACGAAGAAGGCCAGTCTGCGTACCTACTTCATGGGGAGCCTGCTGTCCTTCGAGCTGCCCAACGTCATGAGGCGCTGACGCAACACCCGGAGCAGGAACATCGTGACCAGCATCCGGGCGGTGAGCTGCCGGTCGGGCGCGAAGCGGCTGCGCATGGCCATCACCCCGGGATCAGGCCCTCGTCGGAAAGCAGGATCCGCACCTGGCTCAGGCTGGTGCCCTCGTCGGGCAGCACCAGGTCGGAGGGCTTGAGCACCTCGTCGGGCAGCGGCGTGCCAAGCCTGCGCACCGCGCTCAGCAGGGCCGACAGGGCGGTGGCGAACGCCGCTTCGTCGCCTTGGTCGACGGCCGCTTGCAGGGCCGAATCCAGCTCGTTGAGGTCCTGGAGGTGCTGGTCGGCGATCTCGTACTGGCCCTCGCCGAGAATCCGCATGATCACGATGTCGCCCCCTGCTCCGGCGGTGCCTGCCCGCTCTTGCCCGCCTCGACGGCCGGTGGGGCGGAAGCGCCCGGGAGCTCCTCCTTCATCCGGGCCAGCTCCAGCTCCACTTCGCTGCCCGCGCCGGCGGCGTCGAGCTCCGCCTGGATGTCGTCGCGCCCGGCCGGCAAGGTGGCGTCCTCCAGCGCGCCGGAGGCGATCAACTCGTCCAGCGCACCGGCCCGGGCCTGCAACTGCTCGGTCTTGTCCTGCGCCCGCTGCATGGCCATGCCCACATCGCCCATCTCCTCACCGATGCCGGTAACAGCCTCGGTGATCCGGGTCTGAGCCTCCGCCGCGGTGTACGTCGCCTTGATCGTCTCCTTACGGGTACGGAAAGCCTCCACCTTCGCCTGCAAACGCTGCAACGCGACGGTGAGCTTCTCCTCCTGCTCCTGCAACGACGCCTCCTGCCCCTGCAGATCGGTGATCTGCGCGGCCGCGGTCGTGCGGCGGGTGAGCGCCTCCCGGGCCAGGTCCTCCCGACCCGCGGCGAGCGCCTGCTGCGCCTGGGTCTGGAGCTTGTCGCTGGACTGGTGCAACTGGGTCACCTGGAGTTGGAGGCGTTTGCGGCTGGTCGCCACGTCGGCCAGCCCTCGGCGGACCTTCTGCAGCATCTGGAGCTGCTGCTCGTAGGAGTAGTCCAGGACCTCGCGCGGATCCTCGGCCTTGTCGAGTGCCTTGTTGGCCTTGATGTGGAACAGAGCGGTGATGCGTTTGATGATGTGGTCATGGTGACCGCCTTCGTTTCGGCCGGCATGGTGGGCGGGAGTTCGCCTTGGCAACCCGCGGGCTCACGGCGCCGGCCCCGTACGCTCAGGTCCTGGCGATGCGGGGACGGATGTCGCGGTAGGCGTCGGCTGCGCCATGGATGAGCGCGGCCGCGATCACGGCGGCGCCCCACAGTCCCCCGGCGGCCGTCGGCGCGTCGGCCGGGAGCAGCGCGGCGAGGGGAAGCAGACACGTCACGAGGAGGAGTGGGGCGGTGGGGTGAACCGCACGCGGGAACGAGGCGGCGTCGCGCTGGTGGCGCTGTGTCAGGTGGACGGCCGAGGCGGTGGCTGTCAGCACCTGAACGGCGATGAGCGTTCAGACAGCGGTCAGAGGTGCGGTGTTCACGAGCGGTCACCTCGGTCGCGGGCCGCGTCGGTGGCGGTCCGCGCGGGCGAGGACGGCCAGCAGGATCGTGATCCCGAGGAGGACCCCGGACACGATCGCGGCCTGCACGATGCCGGGCATGGAGGCCATCAGGTGCTCCCGTGGGTGTGCGGCTGGCGCGGGCGGCCTCGAAGATCGGAGGCGTCTTTTGTGGTGCCGTGTCCGGGTGGAGTGCTGTGGCGGCGCGGGCGGGGCCAGAACGCCGGTGTGCGGGCCGCGTAGGTGTCCCAGGCGGGGCCGAACTCGGCGGCGACTTCCCGTTCTTCGCTGCGGGCGAGGCGCGCGTAGACGTACACGAGGATCGGGAACATGGCGAGGGTGGGGATGGTGGGCCACTGCAGCAGGAAGCCGTCGTACTGCGGGTGCCGCACCCGCGCGTAGGGGCCGGTGGTCGCCAGGCGGTGGCGCTGGGCGGCTTGGTGCAGCACCCGCCATGCGGCGGCGATCAGCCAGAACCCGGCGCCGATGGCCACGTAGCTGGCCAGGTGGAAGGGGCTCAGGTGCCGGTCGCCGGTCCAGCCGACGAGGTCGTTCCACAGGTGCCGGCCGGCGTGGGTGTCCTTGAGTAGCGGGAAGCTGGAGCCGAGCCAGCTGCCCAGCAGGTAGATGGTGAGCGGGATGCCGTACATCTCGGTGAACAGGGGTTCTTTGTTCGTCATGGCGGGCTCCCAAGGTCCGCGAGCCGCACACCGCTGTTCGGCGTGTGTGCTCATGGTCTGGCGGTGTCACGCAGGGCGCCCAGGCGCTTGCGGTACTCCTCGTCCTCGATCTCGCCGCGGGCGAACCGCTCGCCGAGCAGTTGCTCGGCCGTAAGCGCGGGACGGGCGGGCGGTGCCGGTGGCGTCGGGTGGATGTTCGAGCGGTCCAGCGCCCGGAACAGCAGCACGCCGCCTCCGATGATCAGCGCCGTGAAGAGCAGCATGGTCAGGCTCATCCCGAACCAGCCCCAGCCGCTCATACCGTGGTCGTTCCAGTACATCATCACGGTCACCTCCCCACGTTCTCGTCCTCTGCCGGCCGGGGCTGTTGCTTCGGCCTCAGCTTCACTCTCCTCCTTGAGCCAGCGGCAGGCCCGGGCCGTCACTCCGAAGGGCCCCTTCCCCACGGGCGAAGGGGAGAGCGACAGTGGAAGGACCAAGCCGGGCCGGAGGTGGAGCGTCATGGGTGTCGCCGACGCGGTGGTGGTCGTGGTCGCCGTCGCCCTGACCGCCGGTCTGGGCTGGTTCTTCCTCGGCCCGCGCCGCATCCATGCCGCACGGCTGGAGGGCCGGGCGCAGCGGGTGGACGTGACGGTGCGCGGCGGCTACCGGCCGGATGTCATCCGCCTGCGCCAGGGCGTGCCCGCGGAGCTGGTCTTCGACCGGCAGGAGAGCGGCGAGTGCACCTCCCGGGTCGTCTTCCCGGACCTGCGGGTGAGTGCGGCGCTGCCGGCGTTCAAGCGCACCACCGTCACGTTCGTGCCGGCGCAGGCGGGCTCGTTCGGTTTCGCCTGCGGAATGAACATGATCCACGGAACGCTCCTCGTCGAACCTGACGGCGACGGTAGCCCTCCCCTGGTGGCGCCCGCCGCCGAGCCTGCGAAGGACAGGACGGCGGAGACGGGCCCGGTCCCCACAGCGGCCGCCGCGGAGGAGGACGCGGAGGCGGCCGAGCGCCAGGTGGAGATCAAGGACCTGACCCGTCGGGTCGTCGTCGGTGCAGTGCTCACGGCGCCGGTGCTGTTCGCGGTGATGGCGCACGAGCTGTTCGGCGCGGACTGGTTGCCCGGCTGGATGCTGAACCATTGGCTGCAGCTGGCGCTGATCACCCCGGTGATGTTCTACACCGGCTGGCCGATCCACTCGACCGGCTGGCTGACCCTGCGTCATCGCGGTGCGGACATGAACTCGCTGATCACGCTGGGCACCAGCGCCGCGTACGGCTACAGCCTGCTGGTCACGCTCGTACCGAGCGCGCTGCCGATGGACGTGCGGGAGGTGTACTTCGAGGCGGTCGGGGTGATCCTCACCCTGATCCTGCTCGGACGCCTCCTGGAGGCCCGGGCCAAGGCCGGCACGGGCGAGGCGATCCGTGCCTTGCTCGGCCTCCAGGCCCGTACTGCCCGCGTGGTGCGCGGCGGCGTGGAGACGGAGATCCCCGTCGAGGACGTGACGGTCGGCGACGAGGTGATCATCCGGCCGGGCGAGAAGGTGCCGGTGGACGCCGAGGTGGTCTCCGGCTCGTCGGCGGTGGACGAGTCGATGGTCACCGGCGAGCCGATGCCCGTCACCAAGCACGCCGGGGACACGGTGATTGGCGCGACCGTCAATGGCACGGGATCGCTGCGGGTGCGGGCGAGCAAGGTCGGCGCGGACACGATGCTCGCGCAGATCATCCGCCTGGTCCGGCAGGCCCAGGCGTCCAAGGCGCCGATCCAGCGGCTCGCCGACGCGGTGTCCGCGTACTTCGTTCCGGCGGTGATCACTATCGCGACCGCCACGTTCGCGATCTGGTTCACGGTCGGACCGTCCCCGGCATTCACGCTCGCGCTGGTGTCGGCGGTGGCCGTGCTGATCATCGCCTGCCCGTGCGCACTCGGGCTGGCCACCCCGCTGTCGATCATGGTGGGCACGGGCAAGGGCGCCCAGGCGGGCATCCTGATCCGCTCCGCCGAGGCGCTGGAGACCGCACACAAGATCGACACTGTGGTCCTCGACAAGACCGGCACCGTCACGGCCGGTATGCCCGTCCTCACCGACACCCACGTCGTCGGAGACCTCGTCGAGAACGAACTGCTGCGGCTGGTCGCCGGCGCGGAGGCACCCAGCGAGCACCCGTTGGCCGCCGCCATCGTGGCCGGTGCCCGCGAGCGCGGCCTGATCGTCCCGGAATCCACCGTGTTCGACTCGGTCACCGGCAAGGGCGTGCAGGCCACCGTGGACGGGCATGCGGTGCTGGTCGGCAGCCGGCGTCTCCTCGCCGACGTCGGCATGGACACCGCGGACCTGGAGGAGATCGCCTCGGACCTCTCCGCCCAGGGCAAGACCCCCGTTCTTGCGGCTGTGGACGGGCGGCCGGCGGGGGGGCTGGCCGTCGCCGACACCGTCAAGCCGGATTCCGCCCAGGCGATCACCGCACTGCGGCAGCTGGGCGTCGACGTGGTGATGCTGACCGGTGACAACCGGCGCACTGCCGCCGCCATCGCGGCCGAGGTCGGCATCGGCCGGGTGCTGGCCGAGGTCCTGCCCGAGCATAAGGCCGACGAGATCCGCCGGCTCCAGGCGGAGGACCGCACGGTCGGCATGGTCGGCGACGGCATCAACGACGCCCCGGCGCTCGCCGCCGCCGACGTGGGACTGGCGATCGGCACCGGTACCGACGTGGCGATCGAGGCCGCCGACGTCACGCTCATCTCCGGCTCGCTGTCGGGGGTGGTCACCGCAATCCGGCTCTCCCGCGCCACCATGCGCAACATCCGTCAGAACCTGTTCTTCGCTCTCGTCTACAACGCCGTCGGCATCCCGATCGCCGCCGGCGTCCTCTACCCGCTGTGGGGCATCCGCCTCAGCCCGATCATCGCGGCCGCCGCGATGGCCCTGTCCTCGCTGTCCGTGGTCACCAACTCCAACCGGCTGCGCCGATGGCGCTCCGAGCCCCTGCCCACCGCGATGCCCGCGACCGTCGAAGCGGTCGAACCGCGGGTGGAGGTTCCCAACGATCGCCGCGACGTGCGGCCGCCAGCTGCTGCCGCACCCGGGACGGTCACGGACCCCGTGTGCGGCATGGCCATCGACCCCAGCGCCGCCGCCGAGACCCGCGAGGCGCCCGGCGGCCAGATGTTCTTCTGCTCCTCCGGGTGTGCCGCGGCGTACGACGCCGAGCCCGGCCGGTACACCGGACACGATCCGGCGCGCGGCGAAACCGATGACTGACCGCCAGACGGTCAGTGCTTGTGGCCGGCGCTGCCGTGCGGCGACTCGGCGGGTGCCGCGGGCTTGGAGGCCCCGCCGGCGGGCGGGGCGGGCGTGGCGGCCGGCGGGGCGCTCGGATCCGCCGCCGGGGCGGCGGGGCTTTCCTCCTGCGGGTGGCCGTGCCCGTCGGCGCCGTCGTCGTGGCCGCCTTCGGCGGGTGTGCCGGCCGCGACCTGCTGCAGGCCCACGTACCCGGCCGCGCTGAGGACGAGGACGACCGCGCCGAGGAGGCTGAAGATCCGGCGCAGCGGGCGGCGGGCCTCCTTGAGGGTGAAGGCGACGAAGGACAGCAGGAGGCCGGCCGGGATGAGCACGGCCGCGCGGTCGGGGAAGTCCTCGAAGTGCTGCATGCCGCCGCTGAGCATGCCGATGCCGAAGGACAGGCCGAACGAGGTTGCAAGGACGGCAGGCGCGCGTGGCTGGAAGCCTCGCAGCCGGAGGCTGTTGCCGACGAAGAAGACGGAGGAGAAGGCCATGGCGGCGCCGGCGATCATCGGGTTGAGCAGTCCGGCGGCGGCCAGCGGCAGGGCGGCGATGTTGTTGCCGAAGCCCCAGAACAGGTTGGACTTGATGGTGGCCAGGGTGCGGGGGGAGAGGCGGACGGCGTCGGCAGCCGCGCGCAGGTTGCCGCTCACCAGGGTGAGGTCGCTGGCTTCGATGGCGGCGGCGTCGTTGACGCCGTCGCCGACCATGGCGACGGTGCGGCCTTCGGCTTGCAGACGCCGGATGGTGGCGACCTTGTCCTCGGGGAGCACCCGGCGATGACCTGCTCGGCCGGGATGCCGACCTCGGCGGCGACCGCTTCGGCGACGGCCCGGTTGTCGCCGGTCAGGAGGATTGGGGTCAGGCCCCGGCCAGGTCCGGGCCGTAGCTGATCGACCCACCGCTCCCGTCTTGATTGCACGAGGTGTCCGCTCGGTCGGGGCTGTGGGGGACTACGGGCGGGTGGCAGTAACCAGCCAGGCGGCGGTGCGAAGATGAACGCCCGTCGACTGCTCGTATCCGGCCAGGGCGGTGGTCAGTGCAGCCCGCATCCGGCTGGCGCCGGTCCGCTCGTCGCTGCCGGCGGGGTCGAGGAGGTTTGCCAGGTGCCGGACGGGCCCCGATCCGAGCAGGTGGTCGGCGGCGTCCTCGATATTCCGGCCGAATCGTCCGGGGGCCTCGACGGGTTCGATGCGCACATCGGTGAAGGTGGCCGCGCCCAGGACCTGGCGGATCACCGTGGGGTCGGCGAGCGAGAACATGCCGGGGCCGGAGGGTGTGCTGCCGTCCTGCGGCGGAAGCGGCAGGGTGGAACGCACCGCTTCGAACACGTGCACCCAGTCGGTGCGAGCCGGGTCGGCCATGCAGACGAAGGCGATCCGGCCGCCGGGGCGAAGGGCCCGCGCGATGTTGCCGAACGCGGCAACCGGGTCCTCGAAGAACATGATCCCGAAGCGGCTGATCGCCACGTCGAACCCGGCGGTCGGCAGCGGGTGGACCTGGGCGTCACCCTGCTCGAACGCGATCCGCTCCAGGCACTCCTCCGCCGCCAGCGCGCGGGCGCGGGCGAGCATCGGGCCGGAGAGGTCGAGGCCCAGGACCGAGCCTCCGGCGGCGGCCCTGGCGGCGAGCCGGGTGGTCTGGCCGGCGCCGCAGCCCACGTCCAGCACGCGCTCCTGCGGGTCGATCGCGGCCGCCCCCAGCAGCAGCGGGTTGAACCCCTCGTTCACCGCGTTCCATCGGTCGTCGTGATCGCTCCAGTGCCGGCCCTCCTCCCCGTTCCATGCCTCGAACTGCTGGGAGTTGACGAGCTGGCGCATGGTGTCGCTCCTGTCGGAAAGCTAGTATGGGCGTCTGCCCATATGAAAGTATGGGCAGACGCCCATGCGCGCAAGCCCCCGATCCGGAGAACCTGATGTCACCACGCGGCGTAGCCATCCCCGACGTACGGGAACGGCTCTTCGCAGCAGCCGAACGCGTCCTCGCCCGAGAGGGGACTGCCGGGCTGACCAACCGTGCCGTCACCGAGGAGGCGGACTGCGCGAAGGGCCTGCTGTACAACCACTTCGCCGACCTCGACGACTTCGTCGCCCAGCTCGTCCTGGACCGGTTCGAGCGGATCGCCGCCGAGGTCGACCCCCTACCCGAGAAGGCCGGACGCGGCGACGTGCGGGAGAACCTGACCCGCGCCGCGCTCGCCCTGCTCGGTGCCAACGGCCCGGCGATCACGGCGGCGGCGATGTCCCGCCAGGGCGTCGTGCAGCGGGTGAGGCAGGCGTGGAAGGCCGGCGCTCCCGGCCCGAGCGCGGTCGAGGGCGCGCTCGCCCGCTACCTGGAGGCCGAACAGCGACTCGGGCGGGTCGCCGCGCACGCCGACTGCGCGATGCTCGCGCTCGCCCTCGCGGGAACGGTCCACCACCTGCTCATGCACGGCAGCGCCCAGTCCGAGGACAACCCCCAACTGCTCAGCCGCCTCGTCGCCGCGCTTGTCGCCACACCTGATCCCGATCTCTCCGCTTGAACGGCGGCCCGGGTGCGCCCGGACGTTCGCGCAGCATGGGACTGGGCATCGTAAGACGGCCCGGCCAGCGCCGTGGGTTCATCTCGGATCCGGCCGGTGGGCCGGTGTCGATCAGGCCGGCTTCGAGATGCGCGATGCGTCGTTCGGCGACTGCCAGCGGTGTGGTCATCCCGACTGGCTTCCAAGCCCTGGTTCCAATCCTCGTGGCCAGGTCCCACATAACTGTTGCGGCTAACTCCGTGGTCACACCGGATGTGAAGCCCGGCCAACTGGCTCGCTAACTGGCTAACTGGCCAACCAGGAGTTGAGGCACACCTGGCTGAGCCGCGGCCTACGACGCAGACCCGACCGCTACCGGCGCGGGGCGGCGCGCGGCGGCCGGGAGCACTGACGCCGGCCCCCGGCGCGGGCGGCTGTCCGTCAGTGGTGGTGGCCGGGGCTGCCGTGCGGAGGAACGCTCGGCGACGCCGTCGAGGCGGCGGGAGTCGGCGCCGCAGCGGATGCCGTCGGCGCCGCCGATGCGGCCGTGTCCGGCTCGGCGGCCGGCAACGACGGGGCCTCGTCGTGCTGGTGGTCGTGCCCGTCCGCTTCCTCGCCGTGCTCGTCTGCGGTCTGGCCGTGGTGGTGGCCGCCGGACTTGGCGGGCATGCCAGCGGCGACCTGGCGCAGCCCCGCGTATCCGGCGACGCTGATCACGAGTACGGCGATACCGAGCGGGCCGAAGATCCGGCGCAGCGGACGGCGGGCCTCCTTGAGTGGCTTTGCTCACGAGAACGGACAACAGATGTTCACCACTTCGGGAGGCACCGACTGCGTCGAGTATTCGAACGGTGATGCTCTACGCCATGGTGGAGTTCGGCTCAACAGGGCTGAGTAAACGTGTTGGCCGGTCCACCGCGAAGCTGCGACGATGCCCGCTGCTTCTCTAGCGGAGGACATTTGTTCGTTTTTGTGTGTGCTGGGTGCGGCTCCGAGCTGACCACCCCGCTGTCCCAGGTCGCACTGCCGGTCCACGCCCATCAGCAGTACGGGAACGGCGTCCAGCTTCCGGTGCTCATGGACTCGGGCACGTTCGCCGTGGACCCGGAGCCCTCGGGGCCGCCCTGCGGAGGTGGGAGGAGACCGATCCGGACGAGGCGACGGCCCGTGGCATCTACGCGCCTGTCTACGCCCTCAGCGACGGCGCACCGGGCGCGATCGTCCTCGCACCCGGCGACGCCTGCGGCACGGTGCTGATCCCGGAGAGGCGCGGCGGAGGCTCGTGCTGCGGCCTTGATGGGTCGGACGGTCCCAACATGGCGTGCACGGCATGCGGTCTGCCCGTAGCACGCCGGATCGACGACTGCTCTCTGTGGCAAGCCGTATGGCTCGCCCCGGACGCCGTGTGCCGTCTCCCTGTAGAGGGGGCCGTCGCCGCGCCGCCTTCCTGGAAGGAGCTGATGGAGCAAAGCCTGGGAACGCCGCCGTTCGAGCCGATTTCCACATGGGGATCACAGCGAGGGACGAGCCACTACTGGTCATGGAGCCCACAGTGGGAGGCGGCAGCCGGCCTGGCGCTCGCGCACCTGCTGGCAGCCTCGCAAGGCGGACCGGTGACCGTCCCTGACTGCCTGGCCAAGGCGGTGTTCCAACGTGCCCTCGACGCCCTGCTGCCCGCCGGGCCATCGGTGCGGCGCGCCGTCCTGACTGGACCGGGACGCCCCACTCCCGGAGCGGAAGCTGACATCCTGATCGTCCCGATCCATCCGCAGACCGGGGAAGTCTGGGCTCCGGCCAGTTCGGCGTACCGGGTGCCGCTGCCGTTCGGGGTGTGGCGGTCGATGGTCTCCCCCGAGCCCGGCCTCCCCGTTCCCACGACGGGCAGCCTGCCTGACGGCGTCCTCCGTGACGACTTCGACGCGCCCGCGATGCGCCCCAATCGCCTGTTTCGGGCCGACCCCAGAGTGTTCCAGCACACCCTGGTCCGGCTGCCAGCCGTCCGCAGCCCGTGGCTCCGCGACGTAGCCGAGAACCTCACGCAGCACATGCTCGCCGGTCTCTTCTAACCGACCGACCGAGGGCATCGACACCCTTTCCGAGACTGCCGCAATCGAACGGGGCCGGGCAGAGGTGCCTCCCGAAGTGGTGAACATCTGCTGTCCGTTCTCGTGAACAAAGCCACCGACCAAGACGCAGAGCTCGGAACGGCGCATCGCCCTGCCCACGCCCTGCCTGCGCTCCCTCGAACAGCACCGCACCCGGCAACGTCATGAACGCCATGCGGCGGGGACGGGCTGGAAGTCGAGCGGCTACGTCTTCACCCGGCCCGACGGCTCCCCGATCGAAGGAGCCACCCTCACCCGTCACTTCAACACCCTGCTCCGCCGGGCCACGCTCCGCCGCATCCGTTTCCATGACCTCCGACACTCGGCGGCCACCCTCCTCCTGGAACAGGGCGTCGAACTCGTCGTCATCAAGGAGTTGTTGGGCCATGCCCACATCGGCGTGACCGCAACGGTGTACGCCCACGTCCGGCTCCGCCTCCAGCGCGACGCCATCGACCTCCTCGGCAACGCCCTCCGCGACCCCGCCCAGCCAGACGACGGCGACGATCCACCGCTTTGTGCAGCACCCGTCCGCTGACGTTGCCGTCCAACTACTGCCGTCAAGACGGCGAAATCCCCCGCCGGAATCCGTTCCGACGGGGGATTTCGCTATTCCATCTCAACTCAAGAGGAATCGCCTTGAAAGCGGCCAACAATTCTTCTCACAACCCGCACTCCGAGCCGGCCATCGGTCTATCACTCGATCACATCGAGAGCTATCCGATTATTTCCTACATCGAGCGTGCAAAGGTTTCCACTTCCTCCAGCAGGGATGCTTCCCTCTCGGATTTTGGAGAAATCACAACCCCTCCGCGCCCCAACATTACGAGAGATGCGAGTAGCACGCCTCGCATTAGATCATGCTGAACTGGGTGCCGTGTCGAGCCGTAGCAGTCGAGCAAGCCCTCGACGAACTGTCGAAATACCTGAACGTCTACGGCGCACGTATCATCATCCGACGGCGTCAAGCCAGTCGGGCGCTGGACCAGCTCTGCCGCACTCTCCGCGAAGGACAGGTACCACTTTCCAATGCGGAGAGATGGATCCCATACGGTCTCGCCGGCAACCTCGAAATAATAGCTCATTGAGCAAACTCCAGCCTGATATCCACGCCAGGATTCGCCTGCCTCAGATTATCGATGTGTGATTCAAGTGCAGATCGGAAGCGAGGGTCAATCGAGGGATTGGTCAGCCGGAAACCGATGGGAGCATTTTCATATCCAGGCATGTGTTGGCGAGCCTCGATATACTTCTTCAGCTTTCCGTCAATCTGCTTAGAAATCCAGCCGTCATCGCCATACAGTGCGCTCTTCTCTTCCCAGAGCACACCCCCGCCGACGTGATCAATATCAGTGATCCTATTTCCGGTCTCTGGATGATACACGTCATAATCCCGCTCACCCTCAAGCAGCCCACAGCCCGGTCCAGTGTTATGCACGAGAACCGGCGTGGTCCCTGCCAGTACATAGTACGTGTGACGGTTGTCGACCGTCAGATTGTACATATTCTGCAGGCCTCGAATGGCATGCAGTGCTACGACCTGGGCGCTCTGTCCGGATGGCGTCTTGAGGTGATGGCCTTGGGGGAGCAGCCCTGCAGGCCCCACTCCTGGGTGGTGTCATCCCAGAAGGGATGGTTCATCGTAGTGTGAATAGTTACTTGCTCGCCCGACTCGGCTCGAATCGAAATATCGACCAGATTGGAGTCATTGTGTACCCAAGTAGCCGCGACTTGCTCGGGCCCCTGGTTGGTGACATCGTTCTGATCAGCAGCGAGGACTTCGTCGCCTATGGCGACATCGGAGATTGGCTTCGTGCTGCCGTCTGCCATCAGCACTTCAGTTTCGGGGGTGAAGCTGCAGTGCGCTCCTCGTGTCAGGGCGAACCGCGACCTAGCGGCTGCAGCGGCTTCAGCCTGACTTTTGATCAGTGATTCTTCGGCGCCAATCGGCCCAAGCGCAGCCCCGCCGGCTTCGTATCCGGCATCCTCGCCGGATTTGAATCTGAAGGATTTGGGATTTGCTCCATGGTTCTTTGCAAAGTTGCGAACCATATCGGAACCTCCCTTGCAGTCATCAGTGAACCAGCAGCCTGGATTTACAACGTTCTCGACGTCTTCCGCGAACTGCGCGGTCCCGATGACGATTCCCCAGCCCAGGTCAGCGAGGGACCCTCCTTCAGTTCCGCCACCGGATGACCCCGTTCCGCACGGATCCTTCAGAACGTATGTGCAGTGGTTACCGCCGCCTGGCTTGCAGAAGGCTCCGGTGCATGGCGGGGACGCACATGATTCCGCCACGCCGCCGGCCGGCGCCTCACAGGCACCCGCCGACCCGGCGGCGGCGTCCGCGCCGCCGTGCACCGTCAAGGACGTCGCCATCAACGCCACCCTCCAGAGCGGCCCGCCCTACACCCACATCGTCCTGACCGCGAAGAACACCACCGGCCACAGCTGCCGGCTCAACGAGTACCCGCAGATCCAGTTCCTCGAAAGCCACCGCGAGAACGTCCCCGCCGTGGCCAAGAGCAAGCCCGCCGCCCCCGTCGTCCTCACCGCCGGCGCCCCCGCCTACGCCCTCGTGAAACTCTCCAACGACGGCGTCCACGAGAACAACGAGCCCGTGACCGCCTTCTCCGTCACCCTGCGCGGCAGCAGCGGCCAGGCCACCGTCAAGGCACCCGGCGCCGAAGGCATCGCCGTCGACCCGGCCGCCTGGGCCACCGGCTACTGGACGCCCGAGCTGCGCAACGGAGCCGACGACTTCTAGAGCAAGCGAGCTACCTCAATTCACCCCGGCTCTCCCCCGGCCTCTTCTACGCCAGCGCGGCGACCTGGCCATCTTCAGGCAGGCCGACGGTGCCAACGCTCTCCTGCACCGCGGTGACGCCACCGACCGAGTCCGGCAGCCACAGCTCCGCGCTGCGCGGCCGCGCGGCCGAACCCCGCCCGGACGCGGTCACCACAACCTGCCGCCCAGTCAGCTCCCATGCCCCTCCCCCAGCCCCGACCAGGCCCTGGCCGTCACCTCCAGGCGCAGCTGTGCGCCGGGCCAGGGTCCGGGGGTGAGGAGGACGGTGCCGTTGCGGCGCAGTTGGGCGGCGAGGCGTTCGAGGGCGCGTGGCGCGAGGCCGGTGGGTGGGGCGGCGAGGACGACGGGGCAGGCGGCGGCGAGCGCGGTGACCACCTCCGCGTAGTGGTCGCCGGGGTGGTCGGCCACGACAAGGCGGGCCAGGTCGAGGCCGTAGCCGGCGGCCGCGGCCAACCCCAAGTCCGGGAGCCCGTCGGCCGCCGTCCAGGCGTAGCGGTCCACCGTCGCCGGCCCGGCAGCGAGCGCCAGGAGCAAGCCCATGTCGGTGGCCTCGGTGACCGTGCCCTTGGCCAGCCCCCCGTGCGGGACCAGCAGGTGCAGCGATTCCAGGACCGGCAGGACGGTGGCCTGGGCCTGGCGGGCGCGGGTGGCCGGGGAGGTCGCCTACAGGAGGCCGGCGAGCCGTTCCCGGCGGCCGGAGACTCTTGAGGCCGGTGTGACCGTGGTGGGCCGATCGATGCCGTGGGCCCACCTGTGGGCGGACACGCTCCGGACGGGTGACAATGCCCGGCCGATCGAGCGGGTGTCGGTATCCCTGGATGTGAGAGTCGGCCAGAACAGCGCGGTTACGCGCGCAGGGTCGATGACTGGCGACCTGAAAGGACGCTTCATGACCGTGACCAATGTGGACGTGCTGGACGGACAGCAGCCGCCTCCTCCCGGCTGGATCAAGGACCCCACGGACCTGAACGCCGGTGCCGGCGGCGACTACCTGTACCTCACGTTCGAGCGGGACGGGACCATGCCTCCCGTCACCGATGTCTACATCCTCGACGACGGTGTCACCCCGCCGCCCATGTACGAGAAGATCGACGTCGACCTCAACAAGGGGGCCGGCGGGGACTACCTCTACCTCTGCTTCACGAGGCAACCCGGAAACCCCATCCTGGACTTCAAGGTGATCGCGTCCAGCGAAGCGAACCCCAACCCTCCGGCCGGCTACAAGCGCGCGCCCACGGACCTCAACAAGGGCGCCGGCGGAAAGTACATCTACCTCTGTTACAAGAACTAACTTGGCCTCCCGGCTGGGTGGAGTCCGCGTCAGCCGGAAGCGTCCTCAGTAGGGTCGGGGACTGGCGCGGTGGCTGTGGCTCCGTTTCCAGTCCCCGCCGCTTCAAACCGCGCACGCAGTTCTCCCGCACACGGCTTTCCGGCATCGTTCACCGGCTGGCATGCGCCGTTGCCCCCGCTGGTCTGAGGTTCCCCCGACGTGCGGAAGGTTGCCGGAGATGGCCTGATGGGCCATGAGAAGGGAGCCTCTGCCATGGCCGCACCGATGAAGTACCCGCCCGAGTTGCGACGGCGTGCGGTGGAGATGTACCGCACCGCCGACCCGAAGCCCGTGATCCGCAAGATGGCCCGCGACCTGGGCGTGCACCACGAGGCCCTGCGCAACTGGATCCGCCAGGACGAGGCGGACCGGGGCGAACGGGACGACCGGCTGACCACCGCGGAGAAGGAGGAACTGGCCGCTCTGCGCATGGAGAACGCCGAGCTCCGCCGGTCCTGCGAGATCCTCAAGGCCGCCTCGGTGCACTCAACCCGTCAGCGCAACATCCCAGGTGACGGAGGATGTGGCGCATGGCGAGGTTGGGTCGTCCGGGCATGTCGGACACACAGAAGCGAGAGTTGTGGGACCGCTGGAAGGCCGGTGAGTCGATCAGTGAGATCTCGCGGGCACTGGGCAGGCCGCCTGGATCGATCTTCACGATCATCAAGTCCAACGGCGGCTACGTTCCACCGGTCCGGCAACGGAGGCCGGGTCAACTGACCCTTCATGAGCGGGAGTCGATCTCGCGCGGTCTCGCTCGGGGCGACTCGATACGTGAGATAGCCCGCACCCTGGGTCGTGCCCCCTCGACCGTCAGCCGGGAGATCACCCGCAACAAGGGAGGCGCCCGCTACCGGGCTGTGGATGCCGAGGACCGCGCCTGGGACCGCGCCCGGCGCCGGCAACCGTGCCTGCTCGCCTCCAACGGGCCGCTTCGGGACTTCGTGGCTGAGAAGCTTGCCGAAGACTGGTCACCGGAGCAGATCTCCGGCCATCTGGCCAAGGTCTGCGCTGCCGGATCGGGGATGCGGGTGAGCCACGAGACGATCTACAAGTCCTTGTTCATCCAGGCCCGTGGCGTGCTCGCCAAGGAGCTCCAGAAGCATCTGAGGTCCGGCCGCCCGACGCGCCGCAACATTCACAACACCGTTACGGGGCAGTGGCGTTCGCAGATCAAGGAAGCGGTCTCGATCAGCGAGCGGCCTGCCGAGGCAGACGATCGCGCGATTCCGGGCCACTGGGAAGGCGACCTTCTCCTCGGTCGCGGGCTGACCCAGATCGCCACAGTCGTCGAACGCTCCACTCGGTTCACGGTCCTCGTCCAGCTCGACGGGCGGGACATGGCCACCGTCACCGCGAAATTGTCCGCCAAGATGCTCGATCTGCCCGTCGAGCTCAGGAAGTCTCTCACCTGGGACCGCGGGATGGAGCTGGCCGGACACAAGGACGTCACCGCCGCGACCGGCTTGAGCGTGTACTTCGCCGACCCGCGAAGCCCCTGGCAGCGCGGCACGAACGAGAACACCAACCGCCTGCTGCGTCAGTACATGCCCAAGGGCACGAGCATGGAGCACCTGACCCAGGAGGACCTCGACGCGATCGCCTTGAAGCTGAACACACGGCCCCGAAAGACCCTGGACTTCGACACGCCGGCCGATAGGCTGGAGCCCCTGTTGCGCTGACGGGTTGAGTGCACCTCGGCTTTTTTCGCCCAGGAGCTCGACCCGACCCGGCGACGGTACTGAAGCTCATCGACGAGCACCAGGACCGCTTCGGGGCCGAGCCCGTCCTCCGGGAACTGCACATCCCCGCCTCCACCTACTACCGCTGGCGCCGCGAGGCCGCCGAGCCGTGCGAGCGCAAGCGCCACGACGCCGAGCTGACCGAGCACATCCGCCGTATCCACGCCGACTCCGACGAGACCTACGGCTCCCCGCGCGTCCACGCCGTCCTGCGGCGCGAGGGCACCCGGGTCGGCCGAAAGCGAGTCGAACGCCTCATGCGCCAGGCCGGCATCCAGGGCGTCAGCCCGCGTCGGCCCCGCTCCTTCACCCGCCGCGACCCGGCGGACGACCTCGCCCCGGACCTGGTGCAGCGCGACTTCACCGCCGACGTGCCGAACCGGCTATGGGTGGCCGACATCTCGCTGATCCCGACCGGTGAGGGCCCGTGGTGGCTGGCCACGATCCGCGACGCCTTCTCCCGCCGGATCGTGGGCTGGCACACTTCGGAGCGGGCGGACGCCGACCTGGTCCTCACCGCCCTGGAGTACGCGCTGCACGGCCGGCCCGTCGAGCCCGGGAAGCTGATCCATCACAGCGATCACGGGTGTCAATACACGTCCATCAAGCTCACAACTCGACTGCTGAAGGCGGGAATCGAGCCGAGCATGGGAAGCGTGGGCGACTCGTTCGACAACGCTCTCGCGGAGAACTTCTGGAGCGTGCTGAAGACCGAGTGCGTGCGGCGCACGACCTTCGAGACCCGCACCGACGCCGACCTGGCCCTGTTCGCCTACATCGACGGCTGGTACAACACCCGCCGTATCCAGAAACGGCTCGGCTGGCTCAGCCCCGACGAGTACGAGGCGAAGTTCTACGCCGACCAGGCGACGGCCGAACCAGTGGCCGTCGAACCACCCACACCCATCCTGACCAGGTAATCAACGCCTCCCGCACAGCGGGGGAAGCTCACCCGGCTGACGGTCGAGGGGGCACGACCCAGGGTGCGGGCTATCTCACGTATCGAGTCGCCCCGAGCGAGACCGCGCGAGATCGACTCCCGCTCATGAAGGGTCAGTTGACCCGGCCTCCGTTGCCGGACCGGTGGAACGTAGCCGCCGTTGGACTTGATGATCGTGAAGATCGATCCAGGCGGCCTGCCCAGTGCCCGCGAGATCTCACTGATCGACTCACCGGCCTTCCAGCGGTCCCACAACTCTCGCTTCTGTGTGTCCGACATGCCCGGACGACCCAACCTCGCCATGCGCCACATCCTCCGTCACCTGGGATGTTGCGCTGACGGGTTGAGTGCACCGCCGCGTATTTTGCCAAGGCGATGGGTCGATGACCGGCCGCTGGCGGTTCATCTCCGAGTTCCGTGACCTGTATGGAGTACAGCGGCTGTGTCGGGTGCTGGACGTTTCGGCCTCCGGTTTCTACCGGTGGATCGCCGCGGCGGCCACCCGGGCGGCACGCAGGGCCGCCGACGAGGACCTGGGCGCGCGGATCGAGGAGATCCACGGCGAGTCGAACGGCGCCTACGGGGTCCCGAGGATCACCCGGGAGCTGCGGGAGCGGCACGGTGCGGTGAACCACAAGCGCGTCGCCCGTCTCATGCGCGAGCGCGGGATCGCCGGCCGGCATCTGCGGCGCACGGTCCGCACGACGGTCGCGGACCGGAGCGTTTCGCCCGCACCGGACCTGGTCGGGCGGGACTTCTCCGCGCCCGGCCCGGATGTGCGCTGGTGCGGAGACATCACGTACCTGCCGGTCGGCGGGACGTGGATGTACCTGGCGACGGTGATCGACATGCACTCGCGGCGGGTCGTGGGCTGGTCACTGGCCGAGCACATGAGCGCCGGCCTGGTCGTCGACGCGGTCCGGGCCGCTGCCGACGCCCGGGGCGGCGACGTGCGCGGCGTGGTATTTCACTCCGACCGCGGGGCGCAATATACGTCGGGTGCGTTCGCCGAGGTCTGCCGGGCGCACGGGATACGGCGTTCGATGGGCCGGGTCGGCTCCAGCTACGACAACGCGATGGCCGAGTCGTTCTTCGCCACGTTGAAGCGCGAACTGCTCTACGGCTCACGCTGGCTGAACCGGGCACAGGCCCGTGTGGCGGTCTTCGCCTGGATGGCCTGGTACAACCGAAGGCGGCGACACTCCGCCCTCGGCTACCGCAGCCCGGTCGAGTACGAGCGGCAGCACGCCACGAGCGTCATTAACCTGGACCTGGTCGCATAACAGGCGAGTGTCTACAAAATAGGGCAAAGCCCGCACCACCGGCAGCGGTTCCAGTACCGAGGCTCCCAAGACCCAGCAGACGGTCACCTACCTGCGTGGCATGCTCGGCGACTATCTCGCCAACGGCACCAGCCAACGCACTGCTCAGGACACCGACGTTCCCAACCCGCTGGGCGGAACGGTCACCGACAGCGACTGGCTGAGCGGCCGCGTCGTCGCCACGGAGGTCTTCGACAAGGCCGGCGGAACTGTCCAGGCCATCTCCGGCAACACCTTCAACGGGCAGCAGGTCACAGCAACCCGCGCCCAGAGCGCTGGCGCGCCGAAGATCTACGCGCGGTACCCGGACTCGCAGGTCACCACGGTCTCGAGGGCCAAGCTGGCCGACGGCAGCTGGCGCACGACCACCGCCGCCACCACCACTGACCCCTCACATGGCAACCGTGTCACCCAGGTCAACGACAGGGGCGACGGCACCGCCGCTACCCCCGAGACCTGTGTCGTCACCAACTACGCGACTAGCGCCGACCCCCAGCGCCTGGCCCGGTCTCCGAGCAGATCAAGATTCAGGGCGGTTGCGGAACGACGCCCAGTGCGGCCAACACTCTCGGTGGCACCCGCACCCTGTACGACGGAAAGCCCTTCGGTCAGGCGGGCACGACCGGTGATCCCACCAGCGAACTGGTCCTTGACCACCACGACGCGAACGGTCAGCCGGTCTACGCCCACAACGGCACCGTCACCTACGACAGCTATGGCCGGCCCCTGACCACGGCCGCCACCGACGGATCCACCTACGGCCCCGCCGGTAGCCAGCTGAGCCCCCGCCAGCCTCATCCCCGCGGTGACTGCGGTGTCGTACAACCCTTCGGTCGGCACTCTGCCGTCCGAAGTCCGCACCACCGGTCCGATGGGTGCGGCCTGGACCACCACCATCACCCAGGACCCGGCCCGCGGCTCACCGCTGACCAGCAAAGACGCCAATGACCGTGTGACCACCGCACAGTACGACGCCCTGGGGCGCGTCACCGCGGTGTGGGCTCCGGACCGGCCGACCGCCGAACTCCCGACCCAGAAGTACTCCTACTCCGTCAAGGGCACCACCGGCCCGTCCACCGTCAAAACCGAGTGGATCAACGACGACGCGACGACCTACTCCGCGAACGTCGACCTCTACGACGGCCTCGACCGGCTCCGCCAGAGCCAGCGCACCAGTGACGCCAAGCCGACCGGCCGCCTGATCACCGACACCGTCTACGACACGCACGGCTGGGCGATAAAGACGTCCGACCCGTACTACGAGGCGTCCTCGTTCCCAAACGAGTCGATCTTCATGCCGGCCAACGACGGACAGGTCCCGGGCCAGGCCTGGAACACCTACGACGGCAACGGCCGCATCGTTCGCTCGGAGTTCCGCTCGTACGGCAATCTCCAGTGGGCCACCACCCTGGCCTACCCGGGCGCGGACCGCACCGACACCACCCCGCCCTCCGGGGCCTCACCCGCGTCAACGGTGACCGACGCCCGCGGACGGACCACCGCTGCCTGGCAGTACCGCACCCCCACGGCCACCGGCAACCCCGCCGACGCCGACGTCACCACCTACAACTACACGCCGGCGGGCCTGCCGGCCTCCCACACCGACAGCAGCGGCAACACCTGGACCTCCACCTACGACCTGCTGGGACGCCAGGTCTCGGCAACCGACCCTGACACCGGAACCACCCAGACGTTCTACGACGCCAAGTCCCAGATCGACCACACCGTCGACGCCAAGGGCAACGTCCTCGCCTACACCTACGACCTGCTCGGCCGAAGGACCGGCCTCTACAACAGCAGCGTCGCCCCCGCGAACCAGCTGGCGTCCTGGACCTACGACAGCCTTGTCAAGGGCCTTGCCACTTCCTCCACCCGCTACGTCGGAGGCGCCACCGGAGCGGCCTACACCACCGCGGTGACGGGCTACGACACCGCCTACCGCCCGCTCGGCATCTCGGTCACCATCCCGAAGTCCACGGACGGACCGGCCGGTGCCATCCCCGCGAACGAGGACGCATTCGCCGGGACTTACACCACCACCAACACCTACAGCCCCGTCATCGGCTCCCTGACGAAGGTCGGCATCCCCGCCGCAGGCGGCCTGCCGGCCGAGACCGTGAGCATGGGCCGCACCATTACCGGCCTGCTGACCTCCTCCGCCAGCCTCAGCAAGGCCGTGGTAGCCCAGGTCGCCTACGACGCACTCGCTCGCCCCGTCCGCACGACGGTCGGCGAGTACGGCAAGCAGGTCGTCTCCACCCAGCAGTACGACTGGGCCACCGGGCGGGTCATCAACTCCTTCGTCGACCGCCAGCTCGGCACCACCTCCCTCGACCAGACCACCTACACCTACACCCCCTCCGGCCGGATCACGGCCCGGGCCGGGAACCTCTCGGCCGCTGAGCAGCTTGATCGCGCAGAGGAGGTGAGGAAGGCTGCGGCGGCCAAGCAGTAGGCGAAGGCCGGGCGGGTGGTCCGGCCGGAAGCTGGGGCTTGACCCCGGGTGTCGATCGAGGGCACCGTCCGGGCCGAGCTCGGGGTGTCCCACGCGTGGGACAGCACCGACCTGGTCCTGCCGGTTCGCGCGGTCGTCGACCTCAAAGGCCGCACCGCGGAGCTCACCGACCTGATCGCCGACCGCCTCACCGACGCACACCAGGACGCCGGCGGCGCCGTGCTCCCGGCCGGGACGGTCGGCGGGATCGTCGCCGCCGCGGTCGCCGAGGTCCGCGCCCGCCCCGACATCCCGGCCGCCGAGCTGGATACCGGCCCCGCGCCGGGCGGCTTCACCGCCGAAGCCTGGCGCCGCCACGTCAGCGCCGGCCGCGACCCGGTGTCCCAGAACCACGCGACCCAGCACCGGATCGGCGTCCTGGCCCTGGAGGTCGTCCCGGCCTGCATCTCCGACCGCCAGGCTGAGGACATCCTCGCGCGGGTGGCGGATCGGCACCGCCGAGATCCTCGCTTGCCGCCGCTACGCGATCTCCGGGGACGTCCGGGCGACGGACGGCTGGTAGAACCGCAGACATCGCACGTGGTTAAGCGTCAAGCGGGACGGGTCTTATCAGCGGCCTAGAGTGGTGGGTTGCCAGGTGAGATCGAGTGCGTCGTCGATTGTGGCGGTGCTGGGCTCTTGGGAGCTGCCGAGGGCTGCGTGGCTCAGCAGCACCGGTGTCCCGGTCTCCAGCGCGTGGGTGATGTCCTGGAGCATCGAGGTCACCGAGGCCCACTGGGGAACGTCCAGGCTCCAGGTCTCGTGGTCCCAGAGGAGTACCGCGCCGTGGGTGTCACCGGGGCGCAGGTCGACGATCAGTCCGTCGCCGCCGGGGCTCAACGCGATCGGCATGAAATCCCGCTGGTAGCGGCTCTCGGGCTGACCGTTCTCGTCGAACGAGTCGCCTTCCTGCTCTGCGACCAGGAGCCAGATCTCGTGAGTCTCCAGGGCCTCGTCCAGCGAGACCGGGGCGAACGCTTCCGGAATCCAGTAGCTCGCGGTGACGTCGGGCAGCAGCCACCAGGCCCGCAGGTCGGCGGGCAGGGGAAGGGGCAGGCCGAGGTCTGCCTCGAACGCGTCCAGGCGGGCGGCATCCGGCGCTGGTCTCGCCGGGCCTCGCCGGGTGTGCGCAGTGAGCCAGGTGCCGACGCGGCTCCAGGAGGTCAGGACGTCGTGATCAGCCGTTGTCATGGCGGGCAGTCTGCCTCACCCGGGTGTCAACGGCCGAAGCTGTGCAGCACTCTCAGCGAAGCAACTGGTCAAGCCGCGACTGCGGTGAGCGCTGGTGCGGGAAAGGCGGTGTTCTCGTCGAACCGTTCGTGGTGTTGGAGGCAGTGGTGGAGCTGTCCGAGCAGGCGGTTGAAGAGATGGCGTTGGGCGGCGGCGTGCCAGTGTCCGTGTTCGCGGCGGGCGCGGTAGTGGGCGCCGGCTCCGGGTGAGGCGGTGAGGGCGGAGAACGCCCAGAGGTAGCCGGCGTGGTTGAGGCGGTCGTTCTTGACGATGCGCCGGCCGATGTGGCTCTTCTTGCCGGAGGCACGGGTGACCGGCGCGGCTCCGGCGTAGGCCTTGAGGCCGCGGGCGTCGGCGAAGCGGGTGCGGTCGTCGCCGACCTCGGCCAGGACGCGGGCGGCCAGCTGGGTGCCCAGGCCCGGAAAGGACAGCAGGACCTCCGCGTCGGGGTGCTGGGGGAAGAGTTCCTCGACGGCCTGGGCGAGTTCCTCGGTGGCCTGGCAGGTGGCGTCGAGTTGGTGCAGGAGGGCGAGCATCTGCTTGCCGAGGGCGTCCTCGACGAGCTGGGGCTGGTGGGCGTACTCGGCCCGGAAGACCTCGCGCAGGCGGTCGGTCTCGGTGTCGAGCTTGCGGCTGCGGCCGGCGCGTCTGAGGGCGGCAGTGATCTGGCTGCGGGTCAGCCGTGCCGCGCGGGCCGGGGTGGGGGCGAGTTTGAGGAGTTCGCGGGCCTCGGGGCGGCAGAGGCCGTTCTGCCAGGGGCCGAAGGCGTCGAGGGCGGCGGGGTAGTACTCGCGGAGCAGGGAGCGGAGCTGGTTGGAGATCTGCTGGCGGTTCCAGGTGGCGTCCTGCTGGGCTCGGGCCAGCACCGCAATGGCGCGGGCGAGGTCGGTGTCGGCGGGGAGCGGGCGGTGCATGGGCATGTCGGTGCGCAGGATGTTCGCCAGGACCAGGGCGTCGCCGGGGTCGGACTTCTTGCGGGAGACGCCGTGGCGGTCGCGGTAGCGGGCGGCGGCCATCGGATTGATCGCGAACACCTTCCGGTGGCCGGTGCGCAGGATGGCGACCAGCAGGCCGCGGCCGGTCTCGATGGCGACCGGGATCGGCTCCTCGGCTGTGTCGCCGTGTTCGGCGAGGAGGTCGAGCAGGAGCTGATAGCCGGTCGCGTCGTCGGTGATGCGGCGCTTGGCCAGCAGCTGGCCGCTGTCGTCAACGAGGGCGACGTCGTGGGTCCGTTCGGCCCAGTCGATCCCGCAGTAGATCATGCTGTTCTCCCTGGTCAGGGCATGCTCGGGCACTGATCCGCGAGCACGTGTGGGGCCACTCAGCTCCCTAATTCCAGGCCTCGTCTCGGGCCGACATCGCACTAGTTGTTGCGTGGCACCAGCTCGCTCCACGGGCCTCGATCTGTGCCGGAGCTCAAGGCTCGGGCCTTTCGAGAGGTCACCGTAGAACGGGCTCGCACCGCCAACATCACCAACGAATGATCACGGCCGCCCGCCGTCGGGGCCGGGGTACCAAGCGCCGCAGATCTGCGGTAGGGCGTCGTCGAACGCCAGGTCAGAGACATGCGTCCGCTCGGTGCCCCGGCCGACGGCGGGCGGCCGTGTGGCGATGGGCCAGGGTGGCACCGATCTCACAGAAGGCCTCTGTGGCCGGGTCGTATGCAGGTGTCTCCCTGGCCCGCTCACCACACCACCCCTGCGGGCCAGGGTGGCGGCAACTGCTCTGCTTCCCACAGCCCGCTAATAAGGAATTAGAAGCCGTTGTCGAACCGATAGTGACGGGTGCGTTTCCGCTGGTCAGGCATAGTGCGGGTGCCTCGGTGGCAGAGACGCGGTGTCGTGTCGTCTCTTCGGTGGAGGTGCCGGATGCCGTCGGTGATGGGGCTGCTGGAGGAGCGCGAGCGTGCCGCCCGGCAACGGGTGGAGGTCCTGCAGGCCGAGCTTCAGGAGGCGGAAGCCGCGTGGGAGCGGTTCGTGATTGCCCGTCAGACGGTGGCGGAAGTCCTGGCAGAGCCTCCTGTGGGCGAGGAGGCGCCGCCGGCCGGGGTGGCCGGTGAACGGCCTGCGCGGGTCGCCGGGGCGGCGCCTGGATCGGTGGTCCCGCCTGGAGGGAAGGTCTCGATCCGGGTGCGCTGGCGCCGGACTACCAGCGGCTCGTGGAGGTCCTGGCGGGGAGGGGGAGGAGATGGACTGTCGGCAGCTCGCGGCGGCCTTGGGTCTGGAGGTGGTCACGGCGAAGGTGGAGGGAGTGCGGTCGAAGGCGAAGCGACTGGCCGCGCGGGGCTGGCTGGCCGAGGAACACCCGGGGATGTTCAGCGTGCTCGCCGGGCGAGCCGGCGGCTCATGACCATGCTCATCGACCACCGGATCATCGCCTCGGAGGTGTCGGTGCGGGTCTCGTAGTCGCGGACCAGGCGGCGTGAGTGCATCAGCCATGCGAACGTTCGTTCCACCAGCCACCTTTTCGGCAGCACCACGAAGCCCGCGGCGTCGTCGGTGCGTCTGACCACTGTCAGCGCGATCCGCAGGACATCGCGGGCGAGGTCGACCAGGCGTCCGGTGTAGCCGCCGTCGGCCCACACCAGCGAGATGCGCCAGTGCCGCTCACGCAGCCGCTCCAGCAGCGTCCGGCCGGCCTCGCGGTCGGTGACGGATGCGGCGGTGACCATCACGGCCAGCAGCAGCCCGACGGTGTCCACCACGATGTGCCTCTTGCGGCCGTTCACCTTCTTCCCGCCGTCGAACCCCCGGCTGGCAGCCGGCACCGACGCGGCCCCTTTCACCGACTGCGCGTCGATGATCCCGGCGGTCGGCTCCGGATCACGGCCAGCCGCCTCGCGGACCCGGTCGCGCAGCCGGTCGTGGAACTCCGCGACCAGGCCCTTGTCCCGCCAGCGCCGGAAGAAGGCGTAGACGCGGTCCCATGCGGGGAAGTCCGCGGGCACCGCCCTCCAGGCGATGCCGCCCGCAACCAGGTAGCGCACCGCGTCGACCAGCTGCCGGTGGCAGTAGCCCTCCGGCTGCCCGCCCCTTCCCTCCAGCCAGGCGGGCACGGGCATCGCGTCGCGCACGACTGCCCACTCCGCGTCGGTCATGTCCGAGGGGTACCTCGGACGCCTGTGCGGCCGGTCCCCGGCATTCCCGAACCGGTGAGCGAGGCAATCACACGACAGGGGTGCGGAGTTGGACGGCAACGTCACGGAGACGGAAGACTGCGGCACCAGGGGCCTCCTGTTGCTCGGCTGGATTCGACACCCACGAGCTGTGCGGGAGGCCCCACTTTCATGCCCCGCCGACCAGAAGATCACCCGACCGAGTCGGCAGACTCGAACTCACGATCACCAAGATCGATAGAGCAACGGCTAGTGAGATTTTCAATGCCTCCGCGTCTCACTTGATCTGGTCGATCCAGGTCAGAGCCGGTCTCGGAGACCAGATCCTTTGCGACGGGACAGCTGGTGTCATCTATCGCGAACAGTCACAGCGTTGGAGCAGGGCGTCGTCGCGGTCCCCGGTCGGGGCCGGGTGTCCGGGTTAGCGAGCGAACGCGGCCTCAGCCACCAGGACGGCAGCGACGGCCCGCACGGGTGGCTCTGTTCATGTCGCAGAGCGGCGTTTCGACAGCGGTTCGGGAGGCAACACCTGAACCGGATGCTCACGAGAACGAACCCGATCCCTCACCCCGCCTCACCCTGCCGCCGTTGCTCGCGCTCCTCGAACCGGCTCTCCAGTTCCTCGTGCCAGCGAGCCACGTTGGTGCCGTCCAGCTGACCGGCGAAGGCCCGGTAGACGGCCGGCACCAGAGCCTCGCGGTCGGCGGGCTCTGCCGAGGCGATCGCCCAGAGCCCCTCGGCGGGGCCAGCGAGGCGACGGTGCGCGACGTCGGCGGTCTGCCGGGCCTGGCGGGCGGCCCCGGCGGCGCGGTCAGCGACGTCCTGGCGGGATCCCCTCTGCGCACTGGGCCCGCCGGAGGACGAGGTCGCGGTCCGGGTCGTAGGTTTCGTGCCCGGTGGTGGCAGTCTCGCCGCGGATGCGCTGCCACTCCTGGAAGATGACCGTAGCCCGGACGACGGCGCTCTCGTCGCCGGCATCGGCGTTCCGGTCCGCGATCCGCAGGTCGTGGGTGCGCTCTCCCCCACGGGCGAGCGCCTTCTCGGACGCGGCCTTGGTGGCGCCCTTCGCCGGGAGCTCGCACCAGGTGCGGTAGGGGCTGCTTTCGCCGCGAGCACGGTGAGCTCGCGCTCCAGGTCGCCGAGCGCGTAGGGAGCTGGCCGCCGCCGGTGGACGTGATGATCACGCCGCCACTAGGTTGCTCCTCGCGTCCGTGTGGTGGACGCCGCGCCACCTCTCGGAACTAAGAATTGGGAGTCGCTGTGCAGCCTGAGACTGTCGGCATTGCGGACGCGTCAGCTGTTCTGGTTCTGAGGGATCCACGTGAGCTGGCAGCCGGTCTGCAAGTCGCCGTCGGCGGGGAGGTGGCACTACTGCTGGCGGTCACGGCCACTGGCGGAACGGAGGGGTATCTCGCGCGGGCCACACCGCTACTGGTGCTCTTCATGTTGATCTCCGGCGTCGTCATGGTCTGCTGGCTGCGCCGCTGTCGACTCAACGCGCAAGTCCTCGCACCGGACGCCCACCGCTACTCCCCGGGCTTCGCGGTAGGCGGGTGGTTCATACCGGTGGCCATGTGGTGGATCCCGCGCCGGGTCAGCCTCGACGTCCGCCGGGCAAGCGGGCTCGGCGGACGAGCGTGGTTGGTCGAGGGCTGGTGGTGGACACGCCTGGCCAAGATCCCCGTCGCCTTGGCCATGGGCCTCTCGGGAATCACCTCGGGACTCATGACCGCCCCCTGCCTCCTTCCCTTCAATGTGCTGTCCGCCGTCCTCCTGGTCCTGACGGTTCGGGAGATTACCGCCGCACAGGCCCGGCACCTCAGCCCATAGTCCGCACGCGCGGACGCCCATGGCCCGGGACGTCCGGCGGCACGGCATTCCAGCGGGCTCGCAGAGCGTAGAAAACTCCATGATCTTGGGAACCGCGCCTGCTTCACGCCTGGACGACCTGCACCGCCGAGCCGGACAAGCCGGTCAAATCCAATCTCGCCGAGGCCCTGACGCAACAGCGCATTCGCCTCTACCCGCTGAGAATGATCACGCTCCAGGAGGCCAGGAGGCGAGGGTGTTCTCTGAACCTGGAGGCGCGGCAACTCCAGCCACCGCACGGACGGCGCCGACGCCCTTGTCGGTGAGGCTGACGACCACCGAGGCACCGTCGAAGGAAGTCTCCCGTTCCAGCGGCTGCCGGTTACGATCCCAGAACGGCCCGGAAGCCGGCACGCTCACCGAGAAGGTGTACGGGTGGTCCTTCGTGATCTCGATGTGGCCCGATGTGGCCAGGGTGCCGACGGGCACGATGGGTACCTCCGCGGCCGAGATCTCCTCCCCCTGTGGGCCGGAGGCCAGCACGGACAGACGAAGCGGTGTGGAGAGCAGCAGCGGCCCGCAATCCGGCGAACCCAGGGCGATCGAGGCTGTGATGGAAAGGGTTCCGTCACGGAGGCCGATGCCGAGGAACGCCAGTTGCGGGACCTCGGCTGCCGGCATCGCCGGCTGGGACGCTGTGGAGTCGCTATCGACGGCCGCCGTCCAGCGTTCGCTCCGTCGCGCCAGGTGTGCCGCCAACTCGGGTGGGACCTCATCGCGCCGGTAGGCGGTGCTTTCCCCGCTCGGGCTCGTGATCTCGACGGCGATGTCGTTGGCCGGGTCGTCCAGTTCCTCGTGCAGGTCGTCCAGGTACTCCCAAGGATCGATGCCCTCGGTGTTCAGCCGCTCCTCTTCCCGCTGATGGAAGGACCTGGAGTGGGGGGCGCCGAACACGTCGCGTCGGTCCAGGGGCAGTGAACCCGCTTCCTGGAGGGTGCGAACTAGGAACTCCGCCATGCCGTGGGGATGTTCGACGAATCCCCCACCGCCGCGCTTCCAGACCACCACCGGCCATCGGTCCGGATCGGGCCCTGCCGACCGCCAGTAGAGGAATCCGTACGTCTGCCCGTAGCTCTTCAGCCTGCCCCAGCCGATGAGGGATCCCGGCTCCGGCCAGAGCGGGTACCCGGATCTGGTCTCCTCGATCCACCGCTCGCCGGACGCACGCAGTGTCATGGTCGGGAGTCCACACGGTCGGACTCCCCGGCCTCAAGTGAGGCGATCTCCACCTGGTCGTCGATCGAACCCGCACCGTAGACGGCGACGAAGTCCCGGAAGTCGCTCGGCAGCGGGACGCCGAGTGTCTCCTCCACCGAATCCCAGTCGACGATGTCACCGGAGCCGTCGTGCGGTGGCATCAGTCCGATGAGAGATCGCACTGCTGGATGCATTCCTCCTTTTCAGTCGAGTCCGGTCCGGCCACGTTAGCGGACTCCCGGCGTCGGCAATGGGTCCGAGCACGATGAGCACGAGGTCAGGCCGATGTTCACCCAGGCATCCGTGTGCCGGTTGTATATGACGTCGGGACGATGCTCAGTTCCAGGGGGTCTGTCCAGCGAACGGCTCTGGCCCACATCCGGTGGTATCGGGGTGTCACCTCGGCCTCGACGAGGCCGGCTGCCGGAACTCCGCAGAACAGGGGCTTGTGTGGCGGTGCCGGAGCGGGGTTCGGCGCCTGTCGAAACGGGGCCGTCCACCCCGGGCATCCGCATGCCGCCCGGTGAGTACTCCTCCCAGAACGCCCCGCCGACCTGGTGGTATCACCGAAAGTGAAAGTGGCAACGCTCTGCTACCACCGGATGTGCGACAGAGCCGTTCGCTGGACAGACCCCCAGAACCCGGGGCGGGGCCATGGTGAAGCGGTCGACCTCGACCATCAGCACCGGCACCCTGATCTCCGGGGCTTGCCACACGCCGTCCGGACGCACCTTGCGTCGGCCGCCGGGCAGGAAGGGCTGCGGATGGGCGTTGATCGTGCAGAACGCGGTCGGTCCCCGAATCCTCTGGGGACCGACCGCGTTCTTCGCGCAGTGCACTTGGACGGCCCTACGTGTGCCTCAGCCGGTGACTGCCGGGGGCACGTCCAGGCCGTAGTACTTGAAGATGTTCGTGAAGAACGGCTCCACGAAGGTGGGGATCGGCTGTCGACGTAGTTCGCTCGTGATGACCCGCCAGAGGTCGTACCCGCGGAGCTTCAACTCGCGGTCGCCGCGCACGGTGTTGTCGACTGCCTTGATACCCGCGTAGTGCTGGGGACCGTCGACCTCCACGACCACCCGGCCGGGGTGCATGCCCAGCTGGGCCTTTCCGGATGTCAACCTGACTCTGCCGGGCGGATCTGGGAGCGGCTGACCTGCGGGTTCAGCGTCCAAGAACCATCGGCATGTCGCTGCCACTACCGGCAGCGGCTCTCCGCCCCCTCCAGCGCCTAGATCGCGAAGTCACACTGGAGTATTGGCTGGTCGAGCCAGTCCGTCAGAGGTGTGGCGTCACCTGCCGTTGTCAGGTCAGGGGCCGGGTGTGGGGTGGTTGTGGGAGCGGAAGGTGCGGCGGTAGGTGTCCGGGGGGACCCCCACGGTGCGGTGGAAATGGCGGCGCAGGGTGGTGGAGGTGCCCATGCCGGTGGCGATGGCGATGGTGTCGATGGTGTCGTCGGTGGTCTCCAGGAGTTCCTGGGCGTGGCGGATGCGCTGGGTGTGGAGCCACTGCAGAGGCGTCGTTCCGGTGAGTGATTTGAAGTGGCGGCCCAGGTGGCGCGAGCTCATCCGTGCCTGCCGGGCCAGGACTTCCACGGTGAGCGGCTCGTCCAGGCGTTGGAGGACCCAGGGGAAGAGTTCGGCGAGGGGGTGGTTGCCGGGGGCGGGAACCGGGGTGGAGATGAACTGGGCCTGCCCGCCGTCGCGGTGTGGTGGCACGACCAGCCGGCGGGCGATCTTGTTGGCGTTCGCCGAGCCGTGGTCGGTGCGGACGAGGTGCAGGCACAGGTCCATGGCGGCGGCCTTGCCGGCGGAGGTGAGCACGTCGCCGTTGTCGACGTAGAGGACGTCCGGGTCCACCGTGACGTCGGGGTGGCGTCGGGCGAGCTCGCCGGTATGCGCCCAGTGCGTGGTGGCGCGTCTGCCGTCCAGCAGGCCGGCGGCAGCCAGGACGAATGCCCCGGTGCAAAGGGAGACCACGCGGGCGCCCGCCGCGTGGGCCGCGCGGACCGCGTCGAGAAGTTCTGCGGGCGGGTCCACGTCCGTGTCGGCCCAGCCGGGGACGATCACGGTGTCGGCGTGCGGAAGGTGGTCGAGTCCGTGGTCCATCTCCAGGCGGAAGCGGCCGATCCGCACGGCGCCCGGTCCGCAGAGGGCGAAGCCGTACCAGGGGTTCACGAGGTGGGTCAGGTCCGAGCCGAACACCTCGATCGCCATGGACAGTTCGTAATGCAGCATGCCGTCGGTGACGGCCAGAGCGACGGTATGCATGTCCGAAAGTGTACGACGCGTGTCGTTCCGGACGCTCACGGCGGGTGCTGTCTCCTCGTCAGGATGTCCGTACCGGATCACGGCGGAGCAACCGCGGATCAGCCGAGTACAGGGAGCAACTCATGGGGTCTGGCCGGCAGGTGGCGGTTTTCGGTGCGTACGGGCACACCGGACGGTTCGTCGTGGCGGAGCTGCTCGAGCGCGGATACGTCCCCGTGCTGTCCGGCCGTGACGCCGACAAGCTGAAGGCGATGGGGCACGAGGCCGGCCTGGACGCCCGGGTGGCGTCGGCCGACGACCCGGCCTCACTCGACCGCGCCCTGGCCGGTACGTCGGCCGTGATCAACTGCGCCGGGCCGTTCGCGTCCACGACGGCCCCCGTCATCGAGGCCGCCCGCGACGTCGTGTCGCCCCACACACCCGCGCCCACCGCCGCCGACGAGAGCGGCCGGTCCGACCAGACCTTCGTCATCGACGCCGTCGTGCGCTCGGGCGACACCGAACGACGCGCCGTCGCGCGCGGGCAGGACATTTACGCCATCACCGCGCCCCTCGTCGTGGAAGCCCTCGACCGCGTCCTCGGCGGCCACATCCACGCGGTCGGCGTCGCCTCCGCGGGCCGAATGTTCTTCGCCGACGACTTCCTGCGCGCGCTGTCGCCGCAGATCGCTCTGGAACTGCATCAGTGACAACTGCCCTACCGAAAAGCCCGTGACAGTCACTCACTCAAGGAACACCGCCATGCCCTACTTCGAGTCCGCCACCGACCGCGCCCGCCTCCACTTCGTGGACTACGGCCCCTGCGACGGCCCCGTCATCGTCTTCGTCAGCGGCTCGTACTTCGGTACCGAGATGTGGGAGTACCAGATGCTGCCGCTGGCCGCCGAAGGCTTCCGGTGCGTGGGATTCGACCGCAGGGGACACGGCAGGTCCGAGGACGTCTGGGGCGGCTTCGACCTCGACACCCTCGCCCGGGATCTCGGCTCACTGCTCGATCACTTGGACCTGCGCGACGTCACCTTGGTCGGGCACTCGATCGGCGCGGTCGAGGTAGTCCGGTACCTGACCCTGCGCGGCACCGACCGGGTGGCGCGCGCGGCCCTCGTCGGCGCAGTCGCCCCGGGGCCAGCCCGCTCCACGGACCACCCGCAGGGGCTGGACCCGGAGCTGATCCGCGGTTTCAACGAGACCTTCCGGCAGGACCGCGCGAAGTTCTTCGCCGACGGCGCCAACGCCTTCTTCGCCCGCCAGCTGCCCGGCCCGCAGGTGTCGGACGCGTACGTGGCCTCCATGGTGGACCGCTGCCACGGGGCGACGGCGCGCGCCGCCACCGCCCTGGGGGAGATCCTGCCCTCCCTCAACCTCGTCCCGGAGCTGGTGAAGATCGACTGCCCGGTCCTCGTCATCCACGGATCGGGCGATGCCTCCGCGCCCCTGGCCCTCACGGGCCGCCGCGCGGCGGACCTGATCCCGGGGGCGGAACTCCAGGTGTACGAGTACGCGGGCCACGGACTGTTCGCGACCCACGCGGATCGCCTCAACGACGACCTGCGCGCCTTCGTCCGCGGCCGTGCCTGACGGCCCGGACCCCAGGACCGCCGCCCAGACACCCCGAACCGAAGGAGTTCCACCGCCATGACAGTCCAGCCCGCCCGTGCGACCCTGACCATCGACGGCCGCACGCTGTCGTACCTCGACTTCGGCGGCACCGGCCGCCCGCTGGTGGCTTTGCACGGCCACCTCTCCGAAGGGGCGTCCTTCACCGACCTCGCTGCCGCCCTCGGGCCCGAGTGGCGAATGATCGCCCCCGACCAGCGCGGCCACGGAGACTCAGGCCGCGCCCCCGAATACACCCGCGCCGGCTACGTCGCCGACCTCCTCACCCTGCTCGACCACCTCGGCATCGACCGCGCGGTCCTCCTGGGCCACTCCCTCGGCGCGGTCAACGCCTTCCACCTGGCCGCCGAACGCCCGGCCCGGGTCGAGGCTCTGATTTGCGTCGACACCGCCGTCGACCTCCCCGACCGTGGGACCAGCTCGCTCGCCTTCGTCCTCGACTTCCCTTACACCGCAGCCACCCGCGAGGAGTTGGCCGCCTCCTGCGGACCCCTGGCCTCCGTCCTCGGCCCCATGCTGCGCCCGCTGCCCGGCGGCGCCGGCTGGAGGCTGCCCTTCCACCCGCAGGACACCGTCGACTCCGAGAACCTCGTCCACGGCGACCATTGGAAGCAGTGGCTCGCCACTGACTGCCCGGCGCTCCTGATTCACGGGCTGCGCAGCCAGGTCCTGCCCGCCGAGCAGGCCCGGGCCATGTGCGCCAGGCGCCCCACCACGTACTACCGCTCCCTGGATACCGACCACTTCGTCCAGCAGGCCGACCCCGAGGGCTTCGCCACCGCGGTCCGGGAGTTCCTCGCGAGGATCTGAACCGTCCTCGTCGTGCTCGTGCTGCTACGGGAGGTTCCATGCCGAGATGACCGGCTGCCCGTGTTCGGCGCCCAGGAAGCCGAGAGTGCCCGGATGTGGATGGCCGAGCAGCCGGCCGGCGAAGGCGTCGAGGCCGAGCCGGCGCACAGTGAGCACGCAAGCCGGATGACCGTGAGCGACGACAGCGACGTCGCCGTCGTCCAACAGCGGCCGGATCCGGTCCGCACCGCGTCCGCGCGCGACCACCTGCTGGAGCTGCTCGCCGGGGTGGGCAGCGGCGCCGTCCCGGTGACCGAGGCCGCGACTGGGCGTTGCGCTCGTCGAAGCTCGAGGTCACACCGCCGGCGGAGGTCCGGTTGCCGGCCGCGTCCCAGGTGTACGCGGTGGCGGTGGTGCCGTTGTTCCAGGAGGTGAGCCGCCCGGCCGTAGCCGTACTGGTTGGTGGCGGCCCCCGCGGTGCCGGTGGTGGCCTTGCTGGTCATGCGGCTGTTGAGGTCGTAGCCGTAGCCGATCGAGGCGACAGTCGTCCCGCTCGGGTTCTTGATGGTGTCGTCGCGCAGTCGGCCGAGGTTGTCGTAGCCGTAGCTGCGGGTGCCGCCGCCGGTGCCGTAGCGCTCGGTGGTGAGGCGGCCGGCCGTGTCGGAGTCGTAGCCGACCGTGGCACCGGTCAGCGGGTCGGTCGCGCTGGTGACCTGAACGGCCGCGTTATAGCCGAAGGAGGTGGTGCCCGCCGCGTCTGTGCGGGCGGTGGCGCGCTGCGCGCCGGTCACCCGCTGCCGTACAGCGCCCGCCGGCACGCTGCCCGGGCAGGAGGTCATTGGCCGGGTTGCGGCGGAGGGGACACGCGTGGCCCGCGTCGCTCTGGGCAGCCGAGCTGGGAGAAGGAACCCGGACGGACCGGTGCCGCCTCGGCTCGGCCCGGTCCTCACGAGCCGCGCGCCACGCAGGACCCACCGACGAACGGCGTCCCGCGTAGCCGTACCAGCGGAAGGAGAAGATCACGATGACCACCGCACGCGAGATCATGACCGAGGGCGCCGAATGCATCGGCGAGCAGGAATCCGTCCTGGAGGCCACGAAGAAGATGACCGAGCTCGGCGTCGGGGCGCTGCCCATCTGCGGCACCGACGACAGGCTCAAGGGCGTCCTCACCGACCGCGACAGTCGTCGTCAAGGTCCTCGGCGCGGGGAAGGATCCCGCCGAGGTGAAGGCCGGTGACCTCGCCCAGAGCGAGGCCGTCACCATCGGCGCCGACGACGAAGCGGCGGAGATTCTGCGCACCATGGGCTCCCACCGGGTTCGTCGTCTGCCCGTTATCGACGGCCACCGCCTGGTCGGGATCGTCGCCCTCGCCGACGTCGCCCGAGCCCTTCCCGACGCCAAGGTCGGAGACCTCCTCGAGGCCATCTCCACCGACTGACCCACGCCGCGCCCGTCGGCCCGCCCGCCCCGTCGCGCGGGCGGGCACCGGGCCGGCGCAGCGCGGCGCCCGACGTAGTGGTTCCACACCATGACGACGCCCTTCCCCGGCCCCGACATCACGACCCTCGACGCCCTCGCCAACCTTCTGCGCGCCCACCCCGGCGAGCAGCTGTACGTGCGCTGGTCCCGTGGGCCCGGCACCGACCTCGCCGACGAGAGCGGCAGCCTGGACGACCTCACCGGCGTTCCGCTGCCCGGCCTGTCCGTCACCCCGCTCACCGTCGAAGACTGGTGGCAGGACCGTCCGCTGCGCCTGTGGGTCGCCCGCCGCCTGTACGACTACTGCCACCTGCGGCGCGACAAGGCACCCGGCGTCCGCCCCTGGATCCTCACCGGCAGCGAGGCGGGCCGCGGGCTCGACAACGAGCCGCTCCTCACCGACGTCCGCCCATTGGCCCGGGTCGGTGAGGGCGTCATCGCCGAAGCCGAGTACGAGATCACCCACCAGCCCGGCGCCTGGGGGCCGCTGCGTCGCACCGACGGGGCGTGACACCGGCAGGTCCGGGAGGCGGGGCAGGGCCTTGGCCGGGGTGGGTCGTCGGGCCGGAGGACCGCCCGTGCGGTTCTCCGCCCGGCTCGGCAAGGGCGTGGGGACCGGTGGGACGGCGCCCCCACCGGGCGGGTCCGTGCCGGGACGGTCCGGAGCCGCCCGCCCAGCCGGCCGACCGGCCGGGTCATGGACGGTCCCGACGCGGTCGACGCCGGTCGGGAACGCGTTCCAGGGGCCGGTCCACGGTGGGCCCCGCATGCTGGCTGGGCCCACCGACATCCCGCGGCTACCGGTGCCGGGCGCCGGGCGTCACTTGAGGGTGGGCAGGTAGGGGTAGCAGCCGAAGTAGTCCTTGGTGGCCTCCACCATGACGTCGCCGGTCTGCGGGCCGACGATGCCGTCCTGCTGCAGGCTCGCCCACCTCTGAATGGCCACGATCGCCCCGTAGGTGTCGGAGCCGAACGAGCCGTCCACTGCCACCTCGTGATAACCGGTCTGGTAGTGCAGCGAGTTGGATATCTGCTGAACACACTTGACGCTGGCGTACTTGTTGCTCTTGCCGTAACCGACCTACAGGGAGCCGGAGTTGGGGACGGCCTGGGCGGTACCGCCCAGCGCGCCGACGGTGAGAAGAGCGGCGGTCGCCATCAGGAACGCACCGCGTCGCTGCATGGAGGTAATGCTCAAGGAAACCCCAAAATTAGGAATACGACTGATCATCAGACCTGACCGGCGGGTCGTCGGCAGGGTGCGGCCGACCGGCCGGCCACGAATCGGGATGGCCGGGGAACCCCACCAGCGGCCTCCCCCGATCGAGGGAGTGCCTTCTCCCGCGATCCCGCGATGCGCGTTCGCGATCCCGCGAGCCAGGATCGTGCCCTGAGCAGTCGACCGGCGGCCGGTGGCACGTCCGGCACGGTCCCCGGCCGCGTCGGCCGAACGGCCGGCCCCCGTCGGTGCTCGGCCGATACCGCTGGATTCCCCAGGAGTTGACTCATGCACGAGCAGGAATGCCGAAGGCCTCGTTCCCTCCGGCGGCAGCCGGGCGGCCGGCGAGGAACCTTGGCCGCCACAGCCGCCGTTGCCGTCGGCATCATGGCGACGGGCACCCTGGCGCCGCCCGCCGCGTCCGCCGCAGCCAGGCTGGACACCGTCCAGCAGGGCCTGACCGCATTGGTGCGTGACGACGGCATCCCGGCTGCGCTGGCGAGCGTCGTGGGCCGCGACGGCCGCACCCGTACCTACACCGCGGGCGTGGGCGACCTGACCACCGGCTCGGCGGTGCCCAAGGACGGACAGGTCCGGATCGGCAGCAACACCAAGGCGTTCACCGCGGTGGTCGTGCTGCAACTGGTCGGCGAGGGAAAGATCGGCCTCGACGCCATGGTCGACACCTACCTTCCGGGCCTCGTCCGCGGGTACGAGATCGACGGCCGCGGCATCACCGTCCGCCAGCTCCTCCAGCACACCAGCGGACTCCCCGACTACGGCCTCCACATCGATGACGACGACCTCAAGCACCGCTACTACGAGCCTCGCGAACTCCTCGACCTCGCCCTCCAGGACAAGGCCGGCGCCGCGCCCGGGACGACGTGGGCGTACAGCAACACGAACTACCTCCTGGCCGGCCTGATCATCCAGAAGGTCACCGGCCGGCCCCTGGCCGAGGAGATCGACCGGCGCATCATCCAACGCATCGGGCTGCGCCACACCTACTTCCCCGCCCCCGGCGACATGACCATCCGAGAGCCCCACCCCCACGGTTACCACCGGAACCCGGAAGACGGACCGCTGCGCGACTTCACGGAGATCGACCCCTCCGCGGGCTGGGCCGCAGGTCAGCTGATAGCCACCAACTCCGACCTCAACCGGTTCTTCGCCGCGCTCCTCGCCGGCCGCCTCCTCCCGGCGGCCCAGCTCGCCGAGATGCGTACCACCGTCCCTGCCGGGACCTCCGGCCTCCGCTACGGGCTGGGACTCACCAGCAGGCCGCTCTCGTGCGGCGGTGTCTACTGGGGGCACGGCGGCGACATCGCGGGATTCGAGACCCGCGGCGGAGTCACCGACGACGGCCGCGCCGCCAACGTCGCGCTGACCAGCATCCCGACGGACGAGGCGGCCACGCAGCACGTCAAGGACGTCGTCGACCGGGCCCTGTGCGGCTGAAGCACACCGGGCACCTCCTGCGCGACAGAAACGGCCGGTGGGCCCGACGTGAGGTCGGGCCCACCGGCCGCGCAGTCCGACAGCTCGTTCCCCACGTCGGGAGCGACCACGAGGAGCATCGATGACTGCGGCGTCGGCGCCGATCGCCGGGCTGAACGGGACGACCCGTTCGCTACGGTCCGCTGTCGGAAGGCCGGAGAATCCGCGGAGAACGCCGAGCAGGGTGACCGATTGTCACTTACCTGGCGGGGCGCCACAGGCCGCTGCGCGTTCGGGTCTCGGCGCGCCCGCGTACCAGACAGTGAACTGACCCCTGGTGAAGGCGACGGCGCTGACGGACCATCCGAACACCGGGACCGGGGCATCCCACCCCCTGTGACGGGCGTAGCCATTGGGGTCAGCGGTGGCGCCGATGCCTGGTGGGCCGCGCCCGGCCACCCGTTGCCTGGCCCGCCGGGGCTCTCCCGATCCTCCCCCTGTCACACCCCGGGCCGATTAATGAGTACCGGGCGCTGCTCCCCCTCAGATAGAGGCGCTGGGCGAGCTCCGCCGTGGAACGCGGTTGGCTCAGCTCGGCCAGGAGCTTCAGCCGCATCGCACCGATCAGCGGATGATCCTGCACCGACGGGAGACAGTCGACCTGCGCCGCGGGATAGACGATCAGCGCAGTGCGTGGGGCCGGCACACCGGGCGGCTCCCCGGCACAGAACAGGGCCCGGTCGACGAAGACGCTCGGCGTCATGATCACCGCTTCCGCGTCCAGCGTCAGCTGATGGATGCCACCGGTGCGGAGGTGAACGACCAGCTCGCCGTCGCGCCACTCCAGATCGGCGGAACACTCTGGCACCCTACCCGACCTGCAGGACTCTCAGACGACGTGGCACTCACCGCCCTGGGGCGGCACTGATGACCGAGTGCCAGGTCGTCTGGGGTCTGAGCGTACCCTCGACGGCGTCATGCAGGCTCCGGGTGGCCCCGAGGAGGACACCAGCGGCGGGTTCGAGTACCAGCCACCGAACGTAGGACAACACGGGCCCGACAGCACGCACGGGATCGCCCGGTAGGAAGCCGTGGCGACGAGGGCTCCGTGATGGCGCCGAGTCAGCTCGTCGACACGCGAGCGGGTGGGAACGGTTTGCGGCTGGCTGACTGCCGGTCAGTCCGCAGTGGCGATCAGCGGCTGGAGCAGGATGTCCGGCTTGGCGCGCTGGAAGGAGTTCAGGTGCCACTTGTCGGCGAAGACGGCCAACAGGACGTCGTCCGAGCGGCGAGTGAAGACCTCGGCGTTGGTGAGACGGTCCTTGGCCAGCGCGTCGGCGCCGGCGGCGTCGGTGAGGCGGGCAAGACGGTACGGGAGGTGGTCGAGGGTGACCGGGGAGGAGAACTCATGCTCCATCCGGTGCAGGACGACATCGAACTGCATCGGGCCGACCGCCGCCATCACCGGCGCCTGGTCACCACGTCGGTCGGAGACCAGCACCTGGACGACGCCTTCCTCGTCCAGCTGCGAGACGCCCCTACGGAACTGCTTGGAGCGGCTGATGTCCTTCGGACGGGCCACCGCGAAGTACTCGGGGGCGAAGGCCGGCAGTCCGGGGAACTCCGCCTTCCTGCCCGCGTACAGGGTGTCGCCGACGCGCAGCGCGCTCGCGTTGATCAGGCCGACCACGTCGCCGGGGTACGCCTTGTCGACGACCGTGCGCTCGGCGCCGAACACGGTGTGCGCGTACTTCGTAGTCAGGGAGCGGCCGCTGGCCGCCCGGGTCACGTTCATGCCGCGCTCGAAGACGCCGGAGCAGACCCGGATGAACGCGATCCGGTCGCGGTGCGCCGGGTCCATGTTCGCCTGGATCTTGAACACGAGACCCGAGAACTCCTCGCCGACCTCACGGACTCCACCGTTGGCCAGCGGACGCGGCCCGGGCGACGGGGCCAGGTCGACCACGGCGTCCAGCAGGAGCTTCACACCGATGTTCGTCAGCGCCGCACCGAAGAAGACCGGGCTGATCTTGCCCTCCTCGAACGCCTGCTGGTCGTAGCCGGGACCGGAGGAGAGCACCAGCTCCAGTTCCTCCAGCGCGGTCTCCCACGCCTCGCCCTCCTGCTCGGCGGCCTGCTCGGCGGTGAGCTTCTCCTCGAGGGCGGCGTGCGTGCCGGCGGGCACCTTGGTGTAGCGGAGCATCTGCTCGGTGTCCTCGGCCTCGACCAGACCGCGCAGGTTGCCGGCGACTCCGACCGGCCAGACCACCGGCACCGGAGTGATCCCCAGGTGGGTCTCAATGTCCTCGAGCAGGGTGAGCGCATCGCGGCCCCGGCGGTCCCACTTGTTGATGAAGGTGATCACCGGGACGCCGCGGTGGCGGCAGACCGCGAAGAGCTTGCGGGTCTGCTCCTCCAGGCCCTTGGCCGCGTCGACGAGCATGATCGCGCAGTCGACGGCCGCCAGCACCCGGTAGGTGTCCTCGGAGAAGTCGGCGTGACCTGGGGTGTCGACCAGGTTCATCACATGGCCGCGGTGGTCGAACTGGAGGGCCGCCGAGGTCACCGAGATACCGCGCTCGCGTTCCAGCTCCATCCAGTCGCTGGTCACGCCACGCCGCCCGCCCTTGGCGTGGACCGCGCCGGCCGAGGTGATCGCCCGCGCGTGCAGGGCCAGGGCTTCCGTGAGGGTGGACTTGCCGGCGTCCGGGTGGCTGATCACGGCGAAGGTCCGGCGACGACCGGCCTCGTTGAGGACCTGGAGGACGGGGATGGACTGTTCGCTGCTCACGTGTTCCTCGGGTGCGGGAGGTGTCAGGCCGGTGACGCCTCCGTACCTGCTGTACCGAGCCTCGTGATTCCACAGGCCGAACAGCGATTCTAGCCAGCCCGACGGAGTTTCCCCAACCTGCCCGGTTGCACCCCGGAGGAAGACCGCCTGGCACCCACCTCATGCCTCGCTGCTCGACGCGAGACGGGACCGGGGGTTCACGTCACCGCTTGACCCCGGCTCCCGCGTATGCCGGAGCCGCCTCCTGCGAGCCTTGGTGCAACTGCCCCTGCGGCCACCACAGCGGCAGCTGCACCAGTGCGGGATCGGCCAGCTCGAAGTCGCCGAGGAACTCCTCCACCTCGGCCCGCGCCCGCAGGACAAGCGGCGAGCTCGCACCGCTGTAGATCCGAACGTCGTCGACCGCACCATGCGCTCGGTCTCGCACCCGGACGTCTACGCCGCCGGTGACTGCGCCTACGCGATCGGCGAGAACGGCCGGCCTCTGCCGATGTCCTGCGCCTCCGCCGGCTTCACCACCATGCAGGCGACCGCGGCGATCATCGCGCGCCTGACGGGCAGTGAGGTCCCGACCACTCGGCTGAAGTACTACGGCAACCACATCAGCCTCGGGCGGCGGGACGCGATCTTCCAGATGGTGAACGGGGACGTCCGGTCGACGTCCTGGTACCTGGGCGGCCGGACCGCCGCGCGGCTCAAGTCGGGCGTGCTCAAGGGGGCCGGGTGGAGCATCGCCCACCCGACCTTCGGCATGCCGAAGCGCAAGCGCCGCCTGGCCACCGAGCCTGACCGGACCGGTGCGAGGGTCGCCGCATAGGCTGCTCCGCATGGACAGCGCAGCCATCGATCGGTTCGAGGCCAGCCGGGGCCGGCTGGCCTCGCTCGCGTACCGTCTGCTCGGTTCGGCCGCCGACGCCGAGGACGCCGTGCAGGACACGTTCCTGCGCTGGCAGGCCGCGAACCGGGATCGCATCGAGGTGCCGGAAGCGTGGCTGACCAAGGTCGTCACCAATCTCTGCCTCGACCGGCTCCGCTCGGCCCAGGCGCGCCACGAGCGAGCGGCCGGAGACTGGCTGCCCGAGCCGCTCCTCGAGGGCGACCCCATGCTCGGCCCCGCCGATACCCTCGAGCAGCGCGAGTCGGTGACCTTGGCCGTACTGACCCTCATGGAGCGCCTCTCGCCGGTCGAGCGGGCCGCTTACGTCCTGCGCGAGGCCTTCTCGTACCCCCACGCCGAGATCGCCGGGATCCTCGACATCACCGAGTCCGCGAGCCAGCAGCATGTCCACCGGGCCCGACGCCGGGTCGCCGCCGAGCGCCGTGGCGTCGACGAGGTGGACCTCGCGTCCGCGCGCCGGGTCGTCGAGGAGTTCCTCGCCGCCGCCACGTCGGGGCGCACCGAACGGCTGGTGGCGCTGCTCACCGACGACGTGACGGCGGTCTCGGACGGCGCCGGACTGGCCAGGCGGCTGCTGCGGTACCAGACGCGTGAGCGGGTCGCTTCCTACGTGCGGGCCGGCTTCAAGCCCACGCCGGCGAAGCGGCGGCTGGCCGGCGGCTCGCCCGCGATGCACATCGCGCTGGTCAACGGCTCCCCGGCCGTCCTCGCCGTGGTCGACGACCGGGTCGTGGGCGCCGTGGCGTTCGAAGTCAGCGACGGCAAGGTCGCGTCCCTGCGCGGCATCGCCGCCGCGGACCGGATCGCGCGCCTCAACGAGGCTTGGCAGCACCACGAACCCGACGCGCCGGTCATCAACGCGTGGTGACCGGCGCCACCGGAACGGCACAACCTGGCCGGCGCGGCGGAAGGGGCGGCTGTCATCGAGGCGGCCGTCCTGCCAGAAGCCATACGGGCAGTGCATGCCACGGCCGAGCCGCAGACCGGTCCGGCCACTGCGGCTCCTGGCACCACCAATCGTGCGGGAGACCTGCGAGCCGGACCGACTGACTACGATCAGTGGCTCGGGCGTACCTCACGAACGATGTCGTCCGGACGGTGCCGCTGACGACACCGACTCCCGAGACGGTGTAAGGACTACCATGGCCAACCCGCTGCAGGACCCGGAGTTCTTTCAGAACCCGTATCCGACCTATGCGGCGCTGCGCAGCCTCGGCCCGGTTCAGCCGGTGCCCGCCGGAAACGGTCCTGCCCGGTATCTCGTGACCGGCTACGCGGAAGCCCGCGCGGCGTTCACGGACCAGCGGCTGTCCAAGGACACCGCGCGCTTCTTCGCCGGCAAGGACACCGGACGGAACCTGCACCCCGCCGTCTCCCACAGCATGCTGGCCACCGATCCGCCTCAGCACACCCGGCTCAGGGGTCTCGTCACCAAGGCGTTCACGCCCGGCGCCATCGCGAAGCTGCGTCCGTACATCGAGAGCGTGGTCGACGAGTACCTGGACAACTGGACAGCCGGCGAGCGAGTCGACGCCATGGAGAGCCTCGCCGTTCCACTGCCGGTCACCGTGATCTGCCAGATGCTGGGGGTGCCCGAGGCCGACCGCGCCCAGGTACGCGCTTGGTCGAACGACTTGTTCGCGGCAGGGCAGCCCGAGCGCATCGACTCTGCCTCGCATGCCGTGGCCGGCTACCTGGCCGACCTCATCGACGCCAGACGCCGTACTCCCGATGATGGCCTTCTCACCGACTTGATCCGTGCGCGCGATGGCCAGGACCGGCTCAGCGAAGACGAACTCGTCTCCCTCGCCGTGCTCCTCCTGGTGGCCGGCCACGAGACCACGACCAATCTGATCGGCAACGGCCTCCTCGCGTTGCTCCGCACACCGGAGTTGTTCCACCAACTGTGCGAACAGCCCCACCTGGTCGGGGCGACCGTCGATGAGCTGCTCCGGCTCGACTCCCCGGTGAGCATCGCCACGTTCCGCTTCGCGACCGAGACCATCAGTATCGGCGGAGCCCAGATCCCTGCCGGCTCACCCGTCCTCATTTCGGCTGGTGCTGCCAACCGCGACCCCGGGCGCTTCGCTGAGCCGGATCGGCTGGACCTCAACCGGGATGCGAGGGGTCATCTCGCGTTCGGACACGGCATCCATCGATGTCTCGGGGCTCCACTGGCACGGGCCGAAGGCGAGATCGCGATCCATAGGCTCATCACACGGTTTCCCGGTCTCCGCCTCGGCGTTGCCTACGGCAAGCTGCGATGGCGACGCACGCGGTTGATGCGAGGGCTGGAGGCTCTGCCAGTCGTACCGTGACGATCCCGGTACCGGCCGAACGGCCCGGCCAAGGGTCCCGGCCGATGGCCTGGCCGGCCCGGGCGTGTTCGGTGTCGAGGTGCTCGGCGAAGGTCGGCTGACGTTGGACGTCGAGGCAGCGGCCTCAGGCGACTCAATCCGCGTCGGATCCTCCGGAGCCGTCCGCGGCGGCGACCGCCTGGGAGCTTCGGGTGTTGGCCAGCCACAACCCCTTGTACTGCATCTCGGGGTGCCGGTGGTCTGCCCTGGTGGTGCCGACCGGGATGTAGCCGCAGGATCGCAGCAGGTCCTGCGTGGTGGTCTGGTGTCGTTCCTCGTTGTAGACGCCGATGATCAGGCGGCCCCCCGGGGCGACGACGTGGTTCAGCAGATGGGCCACGTACGTGCCGCGCAGGTCCCCCGGTACGTAGTCCAGGCCAGTACGGACGACGTCGAAGCGGTGCGGGGGCTGCCAGCCCATCGCGTTGGCGTTCCAGATCCGATCTGCCCACTGCGGACAGCGGGTACGGGCAAGGTCGGCGAGAGCGGCCGAGATCTCCACCCCGTAGGGTTCGATGGTGATCCCCGCTTCGGCCGCCCAGACGGTCAGGCTCTCCATGAGGTGTCCGTTGGCGCATCCGATATCGAGGAACGTGCCGCCGTTGGGCGGGAGGAGGTCGACAAGCAGGCAGCGGGCCTCTCGCCAGCGTGTCTCGTCGCCGCTGTGGCCCGACTGGGCCCGAGGGTTGTCGCCGTTCAGGTAGGCCGGTTCGATGACGTTCAGGACGGCGGCATGCCACTCCGCAGTCGTGATCTTCCCCGCTTGGTAGGCGTCGTCGATGGGTGCCAGGTCGCGCCAGCCTCGTTCTTTCGCGCTCGCGATGTCCTCCGCGCCGTGGGCGCCATGAGACCGTGCGGCCGGGTTCATAACTACTCCGTCTCTGTTCGCCATGGACGCTCAGCGGTTTCTTATGGGTTCCGACAGGACGCGCGGTGCCGCCTCCGAGTCGGGCCGAGCCGCCGGCGTCCGCGAACACGAGCGGGACTCCCCTGCCGACCAGATGCGGGAGTCCTCGCACTGGCAGACCCTGGGAGAGGAGCCGACCTCGGCGGAGAGCGATGACCAGTACCAGTGGCTCACGGGAACCGAGCGCCATGGTGCACATGTCGATCTCCGGTGCGCCACCGCTGGGGAACGTGGTCGCCGACACAGTGGGACAGTCGTACAGGCTGATCGCTGTCCCCGGTCCCAGCACGGCAGGGGACTATGTCTCGCCCGCCGACCAGGTGGTCCGCACCCGCTGGCAGGTGGACACGTCCGCGCCGATCGAAGAGGCCGCCGCACAGCCGGTCGCCCTCGCGGATGCCGGCGCCGACCCGGTGAAAGTGGAGCTCAGCGGTCGAGCCGATGCCGTGGTCAAGGTCGAGGCGCTGATCCGCGCCCTTTCCGCGCTGGACCGACGGCAGGGATTTCGCAGGCGTTCGAAGTGTGGCCGGGGAGCCCCCCGCACGCCACAGGTCAGCCATGACCGAAGTGGCAGGGGCCTGGAGAAGTGCCAGGCCCCTGCCACGTGTCCCAGGGCTACGGCTCTCCGCCGCTCCAACGCGCCCACGCGCGGCACCGCCGCTACGGGCAGGTTCATCCTGCTCTTCAGCGGAAGCGTCAAGACGGCACACGTGGCGGCAGGCATGACGAAGCTGCGCACCGCACGGCCGTCTGCCGGGCCCGTCGGCCGCTCCGCCGCCCCTCGTCACTGATCGCGCCTCGCAGCAGTGCCGCGCGGGCAGACGGAAACCTGCAAGGTGGGCTCCCTTCGCCGGCATTGTCCGGATCAGGTGATGGAGGTCGCCTTCCGGTCTCACAGACCTTCCAGCCTCTCGGCCCGACCGTCGACAAACGCCCGGCACGGAGCCTCCGCCCATCGCCCGGGGCCATCCGGTCGAACTCCCTCGCTCGCCCTGCAGGCCAACTCCCACGACCCTCTCGCCGCCGCCCGGAAGCAGGGCCGAACGGCCCCCATCGCTGCCCCGACCAGCCGGCCGACCAAGCCGAACAGTGGCCGATCGAAGGGAACTCGGCATCGTCTGTGCACAGTCCGATCCGGCCGATGGACGCGGTTGACACGCGGCGTGTGACTCCAGGTACGACGACCGTTGCGGTGCGTCCCATGGAGGATGCACCCCGCCACACGGCCGACCTGCTGAGCCGGTATGACGCTTCCACGCAGAGTTCCAACGCCGCCGTCCCACCCGGCCCTGCTCCGCGCCCCTGGCGGGATCGTCAGCCCTGCTCACCCTCCTGGTGCGACGGTTGGTCGTCCTCCGCCGAAGAGACGGACGCGGCGTTCAGGACCTCGGTGACCGTGATGTGTATGACCTGCTCCAGTTCGGTGCCGCTGAGGCCCGGGGCGGGTTGGTCGGTCTGGCTCAGGCGGACTCGGACGTGTCGTTGCACCACCTCGGCCCGGGGCGCGGGCGTACGGGTCTTCAGGTCGTTGTACACGCCCCACGCGAGGGCGGCGACGCTCACGACGAGGGAGGCGAGAGCGACGGGGTCCCCGTACTGGCCGGTGCGGCCGGCGACGGTGTGATGCAGCGCCGCCTCCACGTGGTCCGGTAGACCGGGGCGGTGGTCCGCCAGGCGCGACGCGGCGGCTCGTGCCCCCCTGCTCGCGGTGTCATCCATGGTCACTCCGTATCTGTCGGTGGTGGCTCGACGGCCAGGACGTGTTGGCGCACTGCCGGCGGCAGCGCCTCCCCGGTGACGGATCGCCAGGTCTCTTCGAGCTCTGCGAGGCTCAGGGCCCGGGTCAGCCGCGCCAGGTGTTCCAGACCCCGCCCGACGGCCGGGTGGGTGCACTTATCGGACATCGCCACGCACCGGACCGTCCACGTCAGGGACTCACCGAGGCTCCGCCGATTCCAGGCGAGGAGCCCCAGCAGGTGGTACGTGACCGCCATCCGGGGCAGGTCGCCCAGGTCCTGGGTGATGTCGAGGGACTTCCGGCACCACGCCTCGGCATCATCGAGTCGCCCCAGCAGCCCAGTGACCTTCCCGAGCTGGTGATACGTGCTCGCGACGCGTGCCCGGTCGCCGAGTGCCTCGTTGGCCCTGGCCGCCCCCCTGTACCACTTCTCGGCGTCGTCCAGCCGGCCGCGCTGCTCCGCGACCAAACCGAGCTGGTGGTACGCGGTCGCCGTGCCGCCCTGGTCCTCAAGTCGCTCCGCGATGGTCAGAGCCTTCCGGTACCAGTCCTCCGCTTCGCCCAGCAGCCCGCGCTCGAAGGCGACCATGCCAAGTTGGTGGACGGCGCCGGCGACCGCGGGCTGATCGCCGAGCCGGAGGCTGAGGTCGAACGTCTGCCGGTAGTGCCGCTCGGCGTCGTCCAAGCGGCCCCGCTGCCTGGCGACCGTGCCGAGCTGCCCGTGGTTGGTCGCGGTGCCCCGCAGATTGCCGAGGCTCGTGTTGAGGGTGAGGGCCGCGGTGTAGTGCTGCTCGGCCTCGTCCAGCCGGGCCCGATGCTCGGCGACCATGCCGAGCTGGTGATGGGTGTTGGCCGCCCCGTGCTGGTCGCCGACGCGCAACTGGACCGTAAGGGCCTCGGCGTAGCGCTCCTCAGCCTCGTCCAGCCGCCCCTTGAGCAGGGCGACTGTACCCAACTGGTGCTGAGCGTCCGCGTACCGGGAGTCCTGAAGGCCGGTGTCCTGTGGGCCCACGGCGTCCAGGATGTCACGGAAGGCGTGTTCGGCCTCGTCGAGCCGGCGGGCCTCGGTGTGGTGCTGGGCTTGGGAACCGGCCATGAACAGCCACAGCGCCCGGGCGGGCGTGCCCGCGGCGGGCGGGTCGCCGTCGGTGCTTTCAACGGCCAGGCGGACGCGATCCGCCCACGCCTGCCGTTCCACGGACAGCCCTTGGAGCTTCCAGTACTCGTTCAACGGCTGGGCCACGAACTGGGCCTCCTCCCAGAAGCCTTGGTCGAGGGAGCGGCCGAGGGCGGCGCTCAGCGTCAGCCGGTTGTGACGGAGCAGGTCCAGGGCGAGGTCGACATCTCCGCCCTCCAGCTGCTGCATGACCCAGTCGCCGAAGATCCCGCACGCCTCGAGGAACGCGGGATCGGCGGCCCCGGACTCGACCGGGATGCCCGGATCCCCTGGGTGCGACAAGGCGGAAAGGTGGGCCGGCAAGGCGGGGTGGATGCGGTACAGGCCCGTGCCGAGCGCGGTGAGGAGCCCCACTCGAGCGGCACGCGCCAGCAGGTCGTTCCAGTCCTCGGCAGTGCGCCCGCGGAAGGGTTCCGGACACCGGGGTGTCCGCGAGAACGTCGCCAGCAGGTTGCTGTCCGCAACCCCTCGGAAGAGCGTGATCACGTTGAGCGCACGCTGGTCGGCGAGGAGAAGGTGACCGAGAGAGTAGGCGATGCTCGCGGTCAGGGAAGCGGTCCGATCGCCGTCGTACGACCCCGGCAGGGGCGTGGCGCCCTGAAGGGCACCGAGCAGGTCCTGCGGTGTCCTGGTGTCCAGGTGAGGGAGGATCAGGCGGAGGCTGAGCGGGTGTCCGTCCAGCCGGCGCATGAGCTCCCCGAAGGACCGTCCCTCCCGGCGCCGCCGCGCGTGGGGGTAGGGCGCGAGGAGCTGGTCGGCGTACTCGTGTGCTTCCTCAGGGTCCAGGCCCGGTACGGCGACCCGCCGCACGTTCCCCAGCCAGTCCTCCTCGGTGCGACTGGTGAGGAGGACGGCGCTGCGGCCGCCGGCGGCGACGCGGGAGAGGAACGCTCGCAGCTCCTCACGCTCGGCCCCGGACAACGGCGGGGTCTCCCGGGCGGGGTCGGGCATCGAGTGCGCGGCCTCGAAGTTGTCCCAGACCAGGAGCATCCGCCGGGTCCGCAGGGCGGCTTCGACCCGTGCCCGCCGTGCGGCGCGGTCCAGTTGCAGGAAGTCCTCGTCGGGCAAGCGCTGCCCGATGGCATTGATCACCCCGTCCAGGCCGAAGGTGGCGACGCCGGGTTCGAAGGAGTGCCAGATCACCCACGACGGATCGTCGACGGCACCGGTATCGCGGTACCAGCGTCCGAACGCCTTCGCGAGTTCGGTCTTCCCGGTGCCGGCCGGCCCGTGCAGGACCACGACGCGTTGCAGCCTGGCGGCGGACTCCAGGGTGTGGAACAGGGCGTCACGTCCGACGAACTCGCCATTGGCGGTCAGGTCCTCGTCCGGGGTGTCGTTCGCGTCCTCGCGCCCGCCGGGCCCGTCCCGCACGGGGCTCCGGTCGGAGGACGCGGCGGACCCCGACCGGGCGTGCAGCCAGGGGAAGCGGGCCTCACCGCGGGCGTAGAGGACGGGAACCATCCAGTCGGCCAGTGGCAACGGCCCCTTCGGCGAGGGCCTTTCGTCAGCGTTCGCCAGCCGCCTGCGTCCCGCCGCCACGGCCTCCGTGATGCGGTCACCCGACAGCAGACGCTCGTAGAAGGCCGCCATGAACTCGGCGGCTGCGACCGCATAGACGCTGTAGGCCATCGCGACGACAGCCGCAGTGCCCTCCTGGAGGAGCCGCGTGGCGACCGCAGCCTCCACTCGGGAGCCGACCACCGCGGACTGGCACGCGTTCAGCACCACGATCGGCACCTGCGCCTGCGCGAGCACACGGGCCACCTGCTCGGCGGGCACCAGATCCAGGCCGCCCGTGGGCCGTTCGAAGGCGAGCATCCCCTGCGGGCCCGGGCCGCCGTAGGTCTGCGGGTCGAAGCGGCCACCCGGCTGCGGGGCATGGCCGAAGACGCCGTGGCCGTCGAAGTGCACGATCTGAAACGGCTCGCCAGCCGCCCTGGCCGCGGCCAGGACCTCCTCAAGACGATCAAGGGTGGGCGGCCGCAGCACGACCAGGTCGACCTCGCCACTGATGGCCCCCAGACGGTGGAGCAGCGGCCGGGCGATCATCCGGTAGCCCACGTCCTCCGGCCCGTCCGGCCGGGAGATCACCATCAGGACCCTCAGGCGGGAACCGGTGACCCTGGACACCTCCCTCAACTGAGCCGTGGGGAGGCCCCGGGAGACCGCCACCTGGTCCAGGGCGATCGGCGTGGGCCTCGCGGGGTCGGTCATCAGTTCCCAAGGCAGACCCAGGGGTTCGGCCGTGGCGGAGAGGATCACGATTTCGAGGGGCCCGCCCCGGGCCCGGGCCCGGATGTAGGCGTCACGGGCCGGACCGGCCCCGAACACCGCCTCGAAGATGCGGGCCCCCCACTGCGGCAGCCGGGCCTCGACCTCGCCCCCGCGGTCGCTGTAGACCCCGAAGGGCGTGCTCAGGTACTGCTCCAGATACCAGCGCAGCTCCTCCAGGTCGTGGTCGTCCAGTGGCCACGCCAAGGGAGCCGCCGGTGCAACCTCCGTGGGGTAGAGCTCTCCTGACGGCCATTCCCGAACCGTCACCCGCCCCGCGGCACCGAACTCGACCAGCAGACGATCCATCGCGAACCCCGCCCCGGCTTCCAGGAGCGGCCACCGAGCCACCCCGAACGCACCGAGCATAGACATCCGGGTGCCCGGCCGTCCGGAAAACGCCCCGCCCGGGGGCCGGGGGCCGGAGACCGCGAGGCCGCAGCCGGGTGGCCTCAGTCGCGGACACAGAACTGCTCCGCCACGTCGTCCCGGATGGCGAGGCCGAGGCCGGGCTCGCCGTCCCGTCCCGGGTGCAGGCGACCACCGGCCGGGTCGAGGGCGCCGTCGAAGAGGAGGTTCTCGATGCGGGTGTGGTCGTGGAACCACTCCAGGTGGCGCAGGTTCGGCACGGCCGCGGCGGCGTGGGCGTGGGCGTGCGGGGCGCAGTGCCCGGACAGCTGCAGGCCGTGGGCCTGGGCGAGGGCGGCGGCGCGTAGCCAGATGGTGATGCCGCCGCATCGGGTGGCGTCGGCCTGCAAGCAGTCGACGGCCGGGATCATGCGGGCGAAGTAGGGCAGGTCGTAGCCGTACTCGCCGGCGGCGACGTCGGCGGTGACGGCGTCGCGGATGTGGGCGAGGCCGGTGAGGTCGTCGGAGGAGACGGGCTCTTCGAACCAGCTCACCCCCAGGCCGGCCAGCGTGCGCCCGATCCGTACTGCCTGCTTGCGGGCGTAGGCGCCGTTCGCATCGACGTACAGTTCGGCGTCGTCGCCCACCAGGGCACGTGCCTGTTCGGTGCGTTCCAGGTCGCGTCGCTCGCGGGTACCCCACCGCTCGCCAATCTTGATCTTGAATCGGGTGATGCCCTCGTCGGCCCAGCCTTCGAGCTGCCCTGCGAGCCGGTGGTGTTCGTAGGTGGTGAAGCCGCCGCTGCCGTAGACGGGCACCTGGGTGCCGGCTCGGCCGAGCAGGTCGGCCAGCGGCAGGCCGAGTACGCGGGCCTTGAGGTCCCACAGGGCGATGTCGATCGCGGAGATGGCGCCGGCGATCAGGCCGGGCCGGCCGGCGTTGCGCACCGCGCGGCTCATCGCTTCGTTCGCGGCGGGCACGTCGAAGACCGGCCGGCCAATGACTGTGTCGCGGAGCAGGCCGGTGACCACCTGGGCCGTGGCCGGGTCACCGTAGGTGTAGCCGAGGCCCGTCCGGCCGCCGCCGTGGGCGTCGACGAGGACCATGGTCGTCCGGGACGCGGCGGGCGGTGGCGAGCTGTCCGGTGCAGGCCAGGCACAGGTCGAGTGCGTCGAGGACCTCGGTCGAGCGCCAGCCGCCGGTGACCGGGGAGTCGTCGTGACCGCCGAGCATCTCGAACAGCAGCCGCGCCCGGCCGCGGGTGGAGTGCTCCTCCTCACCGGTGGCGCGGTAGGAGGGGCACATCACACCGCCCTGCTGCGTGCGGCAGTTGCCGATCCCGACGCAGCGCAGCACCGCCCGGCCGAAGTCGTTGCTGTCCTCGGCATACGCGAAGTGGGTCTCGCGCACTGCGGGCCGCCAGTCGGCGCCCAGGCGCAGGTCGGCATCCACTCGGTGGGGGTGGATGACCTTTCCGGGGTTCATCCGGTTGCCGGGGTCGAACAGGGCCTTGACCTCGCCCATCGCCTCCATGAGGGCGGGGGTGAACATGCGGGGCAGCGGTTCGCCGCGGGCCTGCCCGTCACGGTGCTCACCCGACAGTGACCCGCCGTAGGAGGTCACGAGGTCGGCCGCGTCGAACAGGAAGGCCCGGAACGCCTCGATGCCCTGGCCCTCGCGCAGCTCGAACGGGATCCGGGTGTGCACGCAGCCCTGTCCGAAGTGCCCGTACAGGGAGGCCTGTTGGTAGCCGTACCGGGCGAAGAGCCGCTCCAGGTCGCGCAGGTAGGCCCCCAGCTTCCCGGGGGCGACCGCGGAGTCCTCCCAGCCCTCCCACGTCTCGGAGCCGTCCGGCGGCCGAGCGGTCACGCCGAGGCCCGCCTCGCGGGCCTTGAGCATCTCCCGCTCGCGCGCCGGATCGTCGGAGAGCGCCACCCTCGGGTCGTCCTCGTCGCGACCCAGCGCCCGCAGCAGCTCGTACGCCTGCGCGTCCGCCTCCTCCTTGGTGTCGCCGGTGAACTGGACCAGCAGCCAGCTGTCGCCCTCGGGCAGGCTCTCCAGCGAGTCCAGGTAGGCGTGCTCCTCGCGCATCAGCTGCGCCATGCGCCCGTCGATCCACTCGGCTAACCGCTGACGCCGCGGTGAAACCGCTTCGGGGCGATGCCGCCCGCTGCTCCGGGAAGTATCACCTTCACGCAGGGGTGCCGGCGGGAAGCCATGCCGCCCCCGCCGCCACGTGCCACCGACGGACGCTCGGCATTGAGGGCGATATCCCGGCGTCGAGGGCGCGGGCCTCACGCCGCCCTGCGGCAGCCTCGGCAGCGGGGTCCCCGGACCGCGCACGCGGCGTCATGCGGGTGCAGGTAGGTCACCCTGGCCCAGCGGGGAGCCGAGCAGGTGAGGCGGGGCGGGGTCAGTCGAGCTGTCCGAGCTGTCCGAGGGGTGCCAGGCGGGCGGTGGCGGTCTTGAAGACGGGCTGGTTGGAGGCGGGGTCGAGTCGGGTGGGGATGAGTTCGTTCGCGGCACGGTCGTGCCGTGGCGGGCTGCCGGCGTGGTCGGGGCCGTGGTCCCAGTAGCCGTAGTGGAACGGCAGGAAGAGCAGGCCCTCGCGGATGCCGGTGATCCGGACGCGGGCGGTGACGGTGCCGCGGGCCGTCGTGACGGCGGCCATGTCCCCGTCGGTGAGGCCGTGGCGGTGGGCGTCGGCCGGGGAGCATTCGACCCACACCTCTGGGGCGGCGTGCTGGAGTTCGGGGACACGGCCGGTCTTGGTGCGGGTGTGGAAGTGGTAGATGGTGCGGCCGGAGGTCAGCCACAGCGGGTACTCGCCGTCGGGGGAATCGGGTGGCGGCTGGTAGTCGGCAGGCCGCAGGACGGCTTTGCCGTGCGGGTTGAGGGCGCGGTACTCGGCTTCGGTCGCGGGCTCGCCGGTGTTGAGGTCCCGGCCGTAGGTCTCGCAGGTGTCCGGGTGGGCCCAGAAGCGGCCGTCTGCATACAGCCGCTGGGTGCCGAACGGGAGGGCGGGCGTGGCCGGCCACTGGGTGCCGCCGTGCTCGCGCAGCAGCTGGTAGCTGAGGCCGGTGTAGTCGCACGGGCGGCCCTTGCTGCACCGCTGCCAGGCGGCGAACGCGGACGGGGCGTCGTGCCAGGTGATCAGCGGGCGGCCGGTGCGGTCGCGCAGGTCCATGCGGCGGGCGAAGTCGAGGAAGATGTCGAGGTCGGCCCTGGCCTGGCCGGGCGGGTCGACGGCCTGTTCGGAGAGGTGGACGGTGCGGTCGGCGTTGGTGAAGGTGCCCGTCTTCTCGCCCCAGGTCGCGGCCGGCAGGACGACGTCGGCGAACGCGGTGGTCTCGGTGGGGAAGATGTCCTGCACGACGGTGAACAGGCCGGGTCGGGCGAGGGTTTCGCGGATGCGGGCGAGGTCGGGCAGGGAGACGGCCGGGTTGGTGGCGCTGATCCACAGGAACTTCAGGGCGCCGGTTTCGGCGAGGCGGAAGATCTCCAGCGCGTGGGTGGGTGGGCCGCCGTGGTCCAGCGCGGCGGGGTCGATGTTCCACAGGTCGGCGAGTTCGGCGACGTGGCGCGGATTCGCCCAGTTGCGAAAGCCCGGCAGGTCGCCGTTGGCGCCGCACTCGCGAGTGTTCTGGGCGGTGGGCTGGCCGTTCATCTGAAGGACGCCGGCGCCGGGGCGCCCGAGCTGCCCGCGCAGCAGGTGCAGGTTGTTGATCTGCACCGCGCCGGCAGTGGCCTGGTGCGATTGGTAGACGCCCTGGAGCACGGTGGACACGAGCCGGTCGGTGTCGGCGATCAGCTCGGCGGTGCGGCGGATCTCGGCCGCCGGGATGTCACAGATCTGGGCGGCCCACTCCGGGGTGCGGGAGGAGACGCGCTCGGCCAGCCTGTCGAAGCCGACGGTGTTCGCGGCGACGAAGGCGTGGTCGACGCGGCCGGTGGTGATGATCTCGTTCAGGAGGGCGTTGAGCAGGGCGAGGTTGGTGCCCGGGCGCGGCGCCAGGTGGATCGTGGCCTCCCGGGCGGTGGGCGTCGGGCGGGGGTCGAGGACGAACAGGGCCGGCGGGTCGGCGCCGTGGAGCCGGTCGAGGATGCGCATCCACAGCACCGGCTGGCACTCGGCGACGTTGTGGCCCCACAGGGCGATCACCTGGGCATGGTCGATGTCCTGGTAGGAGCCGGGCTGGCCGTCGCAGCCGAAGGACTCCTTGAGGGCCTCGCCCGCGGTGGCGGTGCACAGGCGGGTGTTGCCGTCCAGGTGGTTGGTACCGATCCCCGCCCGGGCCAGGACGGTCAGCGTGTAGTACTCCTCCAGGAACAGCTGCCCCGAGGTGTAGAAGCCGACCGCGCCCGGTCCGTACTCCTCCAGGACGGACCGGCACCGCTCGGCGACGGCATCCAGGGCCGTGTCCCAGTCCGTTTCCACCAGTTGGCCGCCCTGGCGGACCAGCGGCACGGTGAGCCGGTCGGGCGAGGCGTTGGCCTGCCAGCCGAACAGGTCCTTGATGTCGAGGCGGCCGTGGTTGACGCGGTCGCCGGCCCGCCCGCGGACGCCGACGATCCGGCCGTCGCGGACCGCGACGTCCATCGCGTCGCCGTTGGAGTGCAGCAGCGACGCGGAGGGCACCCACCGCTGCACGTCGGCCTCGCTCAGGCCGGCGGCCAGCTGTAGGTCGACGCGGGACGGCCAAACGGTGCCGGGCGCGTAGGGGGTCCTGGCACCCCAGGGGTCGGTGGTCCGGTCCATGGTGGTGGTTCCTCCCGTCTCCCTGCCGGGGTACGACAGACCTGTCCACTCGGTGGCGCCACGTGATGCCGGCCGCCGTGGGCCAGGGCCTGGTGGTCAGTGGCCGAGGGCGTCGGCGAGTTCCTTCTTGTTCATCTTCGAGCGGCCGTGGATGTTGCGCTTCTTGGCCTCGTTGTACAGCTGTTCCTTCGTCGGCCCCTCGGAGCCGGAGTGCGAGCGCCGGCCGCCGCGCCGGGAGGAGGAGGTGTCGTGGGTGGAGGAGCGGCTGGCGGTCGTCGACTCGCCGTGCCGGGCCCGTTCCTTGTTCACCGTGCGGGCGCGATCTCCTTGGCCCGCTTCTCGCTCTCGCCGCGCTCCCGGGCGCTGTCCTTGATGTGCTCGTACTGGCGTTCACGCTTCTTGCTCGAACCGGCAGGCATGGCTCCTCCTTCTCCTGGTTCGACGCATCGTCTACCCCGAACGCAAGGGCCGACTCGTGGGCACGCCCGTTCAGATCCACGTGCAGCGGGCCTCTTTCCGGCCGCGGGTCCCCGAGGCCGTGACCGCGACGGCGATCGGCCTCCGATCGGGTGAGGTACCTTCGCCGGCGCTCACCCCGCGCGCCTGGCCGGGGAAGGACTGCCAGGTGGCCGGGAGAGCCCCGGCCCGAACGGAAGCAGCGAGAGGCAGGCGTGTCATGGGGCACGGCGGAAGCGTGATCGAGGAACTGATGGCCGACCACCGGGAGGTGGAGGAGATGTTCGCCCGGATCCAGGCGATGACCGGCGGCGGCCAGCAGCTGCGGGATGCGGTCGACGAGGTCACGATCGAGCTGGTGCGGCACTCCGTCGCCGAGGAGCAGTACCTCTACCCGGCGGTGCGCGAGCACATCCAGGGCGGCGACCGGCTCGCGGACAAGGAGATCGCCGACCACGGCCGGGTCGAGGAGATCCTCAAAAAGCTGGAGAACACGAGGACGGACGACCCGCAGATGAGCCCGCTGCTGCAGCAGCTCATGGACGAGGTCGCCGCCCATGTCCAGGACGAGGAGAACAACCTGTTCCCGATGCTGCGCCGGGACTGTACCCCGGGGCAGCTGGACGACCTCGGCGACAAGATCCGCCGGGCCAAGTCCATGGCACCGACCCGTCCGCACCCCGCCGCACCCGACAGCCCGATGGCCAGCAAACTGCTCGCCCCCGGTGTCGGCCTGGTCGACCGGGCCCGCGACTTCGTCACCGGCCGCGGCAAGTCCTGAACCACCCCCGCCGTCAGTCGGCGACTTCGGGCGCTGGGGGCCGGGCCGCGCACGGTCGGTCGGACCCCAGCGCCCGATCGGGCAGACGTGATGCGGGTCATGCCCCCGCCAGCGGGAAGCCGCCTACACTGGTCGGCCACGAGCGGGGCAGCGCGGCTCCGCACCTGACGGCTCGCACCACCGAACACCGGACACAGGCGAGCACCTTCCCGAGGGACCGATCGCCGTGCCCGACCTGACACCCGTCATAGCCGCCTCCACCCGCTGGCTCCTGAACGCCTACCCCGCGCCCGCTGGTGCCTTCAGCCGGGCGCTCGCCGAGACGCAGGCCCGGCAGGCAGCTGCCCTCGCAGCCGCTCTCCGCTACCCCACCGCCATGGACGTCCAGCTCCTCGACCTGCTCGGCCCCGGCGGCGCCGACCGACTCGACTGGCTCACCGGCAACGACCCCCACCCTGACGACACCGCCTGGCGGACCTGGGTGGACGAAACCGTCGTCAGCTGGGCCGCCTGCCTGCTCGCCGATCCCGCCCTCGCCGCGCACGCCCACCAGGCGCTCGCCGAGACCGAGCAGCACACCGGGGCCGGAGCCCTGCGACGCCTCACCGACCCCGGCACCCGCGACACCGAGGCCGCCGCCCTGCTGCGCCACCCCGACCTCCTCGAACCCGTCGCCGCCCTGCACCGGGGCCGGCTCGCAGAGCGGCTGAACGTGGAGGGCGCCGGGCTGGCCTGATACCGCCGGCCGGGCGGGACCCCGAGACGGGGACCCGCGGCCCGGGCAGACCCGCTCGCGGGCGAGCCCGCGCTGTCCGCCAGCCGGGTGAGCCGACCACCCGGACCCGCGATACACGCGGCGGCGGCGTGCCTGGACGGGAAGACTCGACAGGCGTGGCCGGGCTCGGATCCGGGGGCGGAATGTGCAGTGCAGGCGATCATCATCGCGGGGACCGGTCGCCGCCGCCAGCGTCGCCGTGCTCGCTCATGGCCGCCTGGCGGGCGGCTGTGCGCCGCAGAACGACCTGGGGCAGGACAAGCCACGTGGTGGTGAACCACAGCAGAACGGCGCCGCTCAGCGCCCACGCGGCGGCCGGGCTGCCGGTCGCGGTGCGCAGCAGGAGCAGCAGGGCGGCGGCGATGGTCAGGGCCAGTGTGGTGAGTCCGGTGGCGATGAGGCGGCCGGCGACGTGGATGAGTTCGGGTTTCATCCCGTGGCCGGCGAGGAAGCGGTGGAAGGCCACGGGTGCGATCAGGGCGCCGGTGGCGACGGCGCCGAGGACGACGGTGGCGACGTAGAGGTTCTTGTCGAAGTCGGGCAGGGCGGCGAAGCGCGGGGTGAAGGCCACGCCGATGAGGAAGCCGAAGAGGATCTGCGCGCCGGTCTGGCACACGCGCACTTCCTGGAGCATCTCGTTCCAGAGCCGGTCGGCCCGTTCCTGGGGCGTCTCGTCCCGGCCCGGTGCGCCGTCGTTCTTCGTCAACGAAACCTCCCCCGCCCACGGGCGGTGCTCGTAGCGGCCCGCCCGGACGCGTGGCAGGGCAACACTTCCTCGTCATGGGGCGGGGCAATGAAATCGGTGAAGACGGCGGCGAATCCGAGGCAGGACCCGTAGAGGGGGAAGCGCCGGCCGGTGCTCTCCGCATCGTCGGATGCCAGGTCTGCCGGCAGGCCGGGGCGAGAGCGCCGGCTCCTTCGCCGGAGCCAGGTGTTCGGCCTGGACACGGGTCGGCCTCCTGCGGGGTGTCGGTCAGGACGGGCGCTGGTCGTCGCAGGCGCTGGTCGTCGGAGGCGCCGGTCGTCGCAGGCGCTGGTCGTCGCAGGCGCCGGTCAGGGGCGGTCCTCGTGGTGGCCGCACAGCCAGGCCAACGCCTGGTAGGCACCGAGGGCGTACCCGGCGTCCGCTCGCTGGTCCAGGGCGCCGCGCAGGCGGACCGCGGCGGCTTGGCACTCGGCCAGCAGCTGCGCCCGACACGGCCCGGTGGCCCCGAGCGCGGCGGCGGCCGTGACCGGAGCCGCGACCTGGGCTCCGGCGGCCCACCGGTAGGTCCCCAGGACCCCGTGATCGAACCCGGTCCAGGGCTGCGGGCGCCGGCTGGCGGACTCGATCGCGTCGAACACCTCGTCCAGCGGGCGAACCCCCACGGTTGGGATCGTCGTCTCGTCACTGGTCATGCCCGCAACCTACGACGGCCCGCCGCCACCCGCCGCCGGGCCGGGACATCCGGACGGCGAAGCGACAGGCCCCAGCCGCTGGACGCCGGGCAATCGGGTGAACCACCCTGCCGGGCGCGGGCCTGAGGACCGGAGCCCGGCGCGACCGGGCCCGACCAGGTTCAGAACGCCGCGCGCAGCGCCGGCAGCAGGGCGTCCGCGGCCCAGTCGAGGTAGGCGGGCTGGCTGTCGCCGCCGACCTGGACGAGGGCGACCTCCCCGAACCCGGAGTCGACGAACGGCCGTACCGCCTCGACGAAGTCCTCGACCCGGTCGCCACACGGGATTGCCCCGGCGACGTCATCGGGGCGGACGAAGCGGCTCGCGGCGGCGAAACCCGCCGTCCCGGGCAGTTCGGCGTTGACCTTCCAGCCGCCACCGAACCAGCGGAACTGCTCGTGGGCCCGTCGTACGGCGGCGGTCCGGTCGGTGTCCCAGCACACCGGCAGTTGGCCCACCGCCGGTTTCCCTGCCCCGCCGTGCTCGGCGAGCCTGGTGATCAGCGCCGGGTCCGGTTCGACGGCGATCACCAGGTCGGCCAGCCGGCCGGCAAGCTCGCAGGAGCCGGGCCCGGACACCGCCACCCCGATCGGCGGCGGCCGGTCGGGCAGGTCCCAGAGCCGCGCGCCGTCGACGTCGAAGTACCGGCCCCGCCGCGTGACGTATCCGCCGTCGAACAGTGCCCGGATGATCTGGACCGCCTCGTCGAGCATCGCCTGCCGCACCGGCACCGCGGGCCAGCCCTGGCCGATCACATGCTCGTTGAGGTTCTCGCCGCTGCCCAGACCGAGCCGGAAACGGCCCTCGGACAGCAACTGCAGCGTGGCGGCCTTCTGCGCTACCACCACGGGGTGGTAGCGGAACGTCGGGCAGGTCACGTAGGTCATGAGGGGGATCCGGGAGGTGGCCTGCGCGGCGGCGCCAAACACCGCCCACGCGTAGGGCGCATGACCCTGCTCGTCCAGCCAGGGGAAGGAAGGAGTGGTCCGAGATCACCGAGAAGTCGAAGCCCGCCTGCTCGGCACGGACGACGTCCGCGACCAGGTCACGCGGCCCGCGCTGCTCGGTCATCATCGTGTATCCGATTCTCACCATGACTCCGCGCCTGCCCCGATTACCGCACCCCTCACACCGAGCGGCCCCGCTTGTTCCGACGGCGCCCGCTTGTTCCGACGGCGCCCGCTGGTGCCGGTGGCAGGAGCGCCCCTTCTCCGGAGTCGCTCCCGCCACGGGCACGTCCTCCCGCCGCTTCGGCAGCTCCGCCGCCCCGCTCTGACCGGCGCTCTCGCGCCGCGGCGGCACGGCGGAACGCAATCACAGGCTGTCCCTCGGCGGATCGCTCATTCACCGTCCGCGGGCAACGCGATCCGGCGCACCTGCCCGGCCTCCAGGTCGACCACGACGGCCAGCACCGGATGCAACCAGCGCACCACCGACCGCGCGCCCGGATGCGGCTCCCGACACCGGCCGTCCACCGGCGCCTGTAGCTCTGCCCGTTCCTGCTCGGAAAGTGCTCCGGTCACCAGCCGCCGACCATCGACGAGCACCACCAGCAACCGCTGCCACTCGCCCGGTTCGCCGACGGCCCCGATCACCCAGCCCCTCACCGCGACCCGCTCGGACGCCGCTCGCGCGCGTACGGCACAAGCATCAACGGACTCCCTCCGTACACGAGGTGCAATCATCCGAGCATGCCATCGGGCTTCGACAGATGCGATTCACCTGGTGGGCGCTCGCTCGCCCGTTCACACCGTTGTGGTGCGCAGCTGTCTGCCGGACGACCTGGCGCGCGAGGGCGTCATCTGGCGGTTCCGCACCGGCAGCCGACGGTGAGAGCCGGCGGTGCGGCGGCGGGCACCGCGCATGCTCGCCGCCCGACGTCACAGGGGGCTGGAAACCTAGGAGGTGCGCGGGTCGGCTGTGGCGGCCGCGCTCTCCGCGGTGGCGTCGTAGCCCTGCCGCACCGGACCGCTGTCGGGGCGGCGCGGGTCGGGCCCGTCCGCCGGGTCGGCGTGGTCGGAGGCGTTGTCGCCGTACGAGCGGTCGGCGGGCGGCCCGGTTTCGGCGGCAGCGGCCCGGTCGTTGTGGTCGCCGTCGTGCCGTTCCTTGTGCTGCGGATCCTCGTCTGCCATGGGAAGCTCCTGTCGGTTCGGGGTGCGCGTGTCTCGTACGGTGGCGCGACCGGCGCCGGTCCGGCCGGCCGGTGCGTCGGGGGCCTCCTCTCAGTCGGGCCAGGTTCCGGTCAGCCGTCGGATGCCCATGGCTCCTCCGCGGTCGACCGCCGCCTTCACGAGCGCGAAGACCATGCCCTGCAGCGCGGCCGCGGTCAGCACCCCGCGCCAACTCCGGTCCTCGTCCGTGGGACTGGGCGCGTCGTCCTCGCCCCCGACCAGCTTCCAGGCCTGCTTGAAGAGGGCCCCCGCCAGAACTCCGCCGAGAGCGCCGACGAGCAGGCCGAACGGCTTGTACAGGATTTTGATCATCACGTTCTCCTCCACACCGTGCCGCCGGGCGGCACGTCACTGCGTCGGATCAGGGCTTCCCGCCATCGAACCGGGTGCGAGTGGAACGGGGCCGGCCGTACGGTTCCTCCGCGCCGTCGGCAGGCCGCCTTCGATGCTGCTGCACGGTGTCGGTCGCCGACCTGCCGACGACGCGAGGAAGCGACGCCAGAACGAATAGGGCGGGGAAGACAGGTCAGCACCGCGGCCCGGTCGGGTGGCCCGCCGACCGGGTCCGGCGGCATCGCCACGCCTTCCGTCTCCGTCTCCGTTCCTGCGTCTGAAGGGATGTGCCATGCGCAGGCGTCTGTCCCTCCCGGCGGCTCCCAACCATCCGACACCGGGTTCGCTCGCCCGTTGCGACCGACGGCGCCGCCCGACCCGCGTCGTCATCGATGTCACCACCACCGGGCTGTGCGGGTCGGACCTGCACCTCCACGCCGTCCTGGCCGGTGCCGGTTCGTTCGAAATCATCCTGTTCGCGCGAGTCCTCGTCCAAGGGCCTACGGCAAAGCGGATGCGGTGCTGGTGGGTGGAGCGCATCGCGACGCTGTGGGCCGGCAGCGACGGTTGGGCATGTCCCACCGGCGTCAGACGGGAACCCGCGTCGGTCCGGCCTGATCCGGCCAGAGGCGACCGAAGATGCGGCGGTTGAAGGGTGCGTTTCCGCGCTCTTTCCAAACTTCGCTTGGCGGTCGAGTCGGGCTGATCGGCCTGCTGGTGGTGGCCAGGCTCTGCCGATTCCGCGGTGGACCGGCTGCAGGTCGCGTGGAGCTGCTTCCCGACCGGGGTCAGGGGGTGACGCTGCGGCTGGCCCGTTCGAAGAGCGCGGCACCGATCCGGCGCTCCTGTTTGCCGATCACCTGGCTGACCGGCGGGATTGCACGGGTCCCTGCCGGTGGGTCCGTCCGCCGGCGCTATCGGACCGTCAGGACGGGCGGCAGGTGGACCGTCGTGATCAGGTGGCAGGTTTCGGTCCCGTCGTCGCCGTCATCACCGCCCTCTACCCGGCCGGCACCGTCCTGCTCGCCCGCAGCGTCCTCGCCGAACGCATCCACCGCGGCCGGCTCGTCGGCCTGGGCACCGCCGCCGCCGTCAGCCTCCTCGCCCTGACCTGAACTGGCAGGACTCCGCCAGGGACGGGGCGCGGCTGACGGGGGCGGAAGCGGCGGCATACGATCAGCGGGTGTCGGAGCGTACTGATTCCTCGTCATCGGCCCTGTCGGCCTCGGTGTCCACAGCGCCCTCGTTGTCCTCCTCGTCGTCGGCCTCGCCCGCGTGGGCCCGGTGGTCCAAGGACTCCGTCCTCTCGCTGGGTTCGGTGGCCTCGGTGCTGTCGATCGGCTCGGTCGGTTCGGTGCTCTCGGTGGGATCGGTCGGCAGCGTGCTGTCGATCGGCTCGGCCGGTTCGGCGCTGTCCGTGCTGTCCGCCGGGTCGTGGCTGAGTCTCGGGTCGCTGCTGTCCGCGAACTCGCGGTGGTCGGTGCTGTCCTGGCGCTCCCGGCACGGGCTGATGGCCGCCGGTGTCGTGGCGGTCGCCGCGGGCGCGGCACTCGCCGGCGGCCCGCGGCTGCGGCGCGCCAGGTAGTGGCCGGCACGCGTCCGACGTGCCCCCCGCTGCGGGGCCTGGTGCGCAACCCGGCGTTCTGGTACGTGGCCGTGCTCGCCGCGATGTGGCCGGCCCTGCGGCTGCTGCCGCCCGAGCGGGTGCTGGCGCTGCGGGAGTGGCCGTCGACCAACCTCGACAATCTGCGCCCCCGGCCGTCGGGCCACCCGGTCGAGTCGCTGGCGGTGTCCGCGTTCGTGCCGCAGAACACAGTGTGGGTGTGGCCGGCCTTCGCGCTGTCCGTGTTCGCGGTGGTGTCGGTGCTCGGCGCCCGTTGCGCGGTGGCGGCGCTGGCGCTCGCCCGCGTGACCGCGACCGGGCTGACGGAGGCGCTGGTGTGGTGGCGCATCGAGCACGGCTCGCTGCCGGCCGCCGAGGCGCACGTACTGGACACCGGCCCGTCCTACGTCGTGGTGGCCGCACTGGCGGTGGCGATCGGGCGGGCCCGTCCGGTGTGGTCGCGGGCGGCGTGGCTGGTGATGCTGGCGGTGGCCGCCCCCGACCTGCTGTCCGGGCTCGGGGACGGCGAGGTGTCCGCCGTCGGCCATGTGCTCGCCTTCACCGCCGGCCTGGCCATCGCGGGCGCCCACCGGCTCGGCCTGCCACCGGTGGCCCGCCGGCCCGCCGCTCCGCGCCGGCCGGGGCCTGGTCCGGTACCGGCGTCCCGGCCCTGCGCTGACGGAGAGTGAACGCCGACTCGGTCGTGGTCCGTGGACGCCGTTGCTCCGCCCGAGCGGACCTCAGACTCCATTACCTTGAGTAACCGTCACCCAGGGTGAACCTTGACAGGTGGCCCGGCACGGCGCCTACTGAAAACACGACGACAAAACGACACAAAGCCGTACACCGCGTAAAGGGTGCGGACATGAACAGCAGAATCCGGCTACGGGGCCGCATCGAGGCGCTCCTGGCCGTGGTGAGTGTCCTCGTGATCACGCTGGTCTGGCCCGCCTGGATCGAGTCCGTCTTCGGCATCGACCCCGACCAGCACAGCGGCGCGCTCGAATGGATCATCGTCGCCATCGCGTTCTGTGCCACCGCCGCCTTCTCGTTGCTGGCCCGCAGCGAGTGGCGCAGACCCCGGACGCTGCGCACCGAATAGGCCGGGGTGGACATCCCTCCGCCCGGCCGCCGGCTGACCGCCCGACCCGGCCGCCGGGCCCGCGCAGGTGATTGGGGGTCGGATGGTGGAACTCCCCCGCGGGGCGGCCGACGAGCACGGCCGCCTGGTGGTGGTGCACGACGGCCAGGGCGGGATGATCGCCCTCCGGCCGGCGGACGGCGCCGTGCTCTGGCGCGGGGGACGGGAGCTTCGGCCTGTCGCCGTGCTGGACCGCTTCGTGGTGGCCCTGCGCATCGGTACCCCGCAATCAGGACTGGTACAGCAACGCCATCTGGGCCGGCGACCCGACCGACGAGAACCTGCTGGTCACCGGCGGCGTCAAGCTGTGGCGCAGCAGGGACGGCGGCGACGAGCTCGCCGAGATCAGCACCTGGGAGCTCAACGTGCCGCACGCCGACCACCACGCCATCGTCTCGCACCCCGACTACGACGGCGACGGGAACCGTACGATCTTCGTCGGCAACGACGGCGGCGTGTTCAAGGGCAACCTGGCCCTGACCGGCAGCGAGCCGGGACCGCCGTTCGTCCGCGGCTGGACGGAGCTGGTCAACAACTACGGTGCCACCCAGTGCGGCGGCTTCGAACGCGGCAACCTCTGGGTCACCGAAGACGCCGGCACCACCTGGCGCAACCTCGCCACCGCCCTACCCGCCGCCCCGATCCGGCCCTCGCCGTCCACCCCGTGCACGAAACCTTCCTCACAGCGGCACCGAGGTCGGCCTGTTCGCCAGCGAGGACGCCGGCGCCACCTGGTCGCCCACCAACGAGGGCCCCACCAACTGCTCGGTCGACGACCTGTTCTGGATGAAGGAGAGCGGCAAGGAAACCCTCATCTGCGTCACCCACGGCCGAGGCATGTTCCGCATCCAGCGCTGACATGGCGCCGGGAGGCCCGCTTCCTGCTTCCTGCTTCCTGCTTCCTGCTTCCTGCTTCCTGCTTCCTGCCAGGTGAACTCCGTGACACCGTCCGGGTGTTGGCCTGGCACTCCGCAGGGACCGGCCGGACCACCGGCCGGTCCCCGAAGCAGGTCCGGATCAGTAGACGCTCACGTGGTACGCGGCGAGCGCCTCGTTCACCGGCTGGAAGAAGGTCGTCCCACCGGTACGGCAGTCGCCGCTGCCGCCGGAGGTGATGCCGAGCGCCTTGCTGCCGTCGTACAGCGGGCCGCCCGAATCTCCGGGCTCGGCACAGACGTTGGTCTGGATCATGCCGCGGACGGTGCCGCCGCCGGAGTAGCGCACGGTGGCGTTGAGCCCGGTGACCGTACCGCCGTGGGTGCCGCTGGTCGACCCGGTGCGCTTGACCGGCTCGCCGACGTAGGCGTCGGGTGCGGAGGAGAACCCGCCGGTGTGGCTCAGCGCGCCGTTGTCGTACCGGACCAGGGCGTAGTCGTTGCCCGGAAAGCTGGAGTTGACGGCTACACCGACGAGCGTGCTCTGGGCCGAGTTCGTGTACCAGGTCTTGGCGACGTTGCCGCAGTGGCCGGCGGTGAGGAAGTAGTAGGTGTTGCCGCTCACGACGTTGAAGCCGAGCGAGCAGCGGTACCCGCCGCCGTAGATGGCGTCGCCCGCGGCGAGCAGCGGGGTGAGCACGCCGGCGATGTGCTGGATCCGCAGGGCGGCCGCGTCGGCGCCCGCGGCGTGCCGGAGCCGGGCGAGGGCGGCCGGGGAGACGGTGCTGTCCGCCGTCACGACGACGCGTCCGGCGGCCGCGTCGGTGTACCAGGCGATGCCGTCGACGTCGGTGTTCAGCACGGCGTCACTCACCGCGGCCAGCCGGGCCGGGCCGAAGGACGGGGTGGGTGCGGCGACGGCGCTCGGCGCGGCGACCGCGGTGGCGGACAGCAGGCCGACGGCCACGGCGAGCAGACGGGTGCGTCTGACGTTGCCGCTGCGGGAGTTGGTGCGCTTGATCCTCACTGATCTCCTCCTGGGAGTGAGAGGCCCCTGAGGGTTGGGGCCGTGAGGCGCGGTCAGGCCGTGCGCGGACACCCGCCGGCGCCCATGGGAACGACGGTGGGTGATCTGCCCTGACAGGCGCTGACGGGAAGTATGAGGACCACCATCGGACGGCACAAGGCTTCCGGCAGAGCCGGGGCACCGCGGTCGCGGCGGTACCCGCGGCCCAGCTTGCTGCCGCCGCACCAAACCCGGGCGGACCGTCCCACCGCGTATCTCCCGGTATCGGCCGTTCGTCCCGCTCGCCCGGTCCACGAGGTATCGGACCGTCATGTCGCCCCGGCGTCAGCAGCCCCGGGCAGCCGAACCGGCAGCCCGGCTTCCCGGCTTCCCGGCTTCCGGGGGCTGCGTCACACTGTGGCAGCGCGAGCCGTCAGGCGCGCGAGCAGTCAACAACCGGACGGGGGCGGCATAGCGCGGAGCCGGACGAAGAAGCAGAAGAGACCGCTGGCCGAGGGGGTGGTTCGGCCCCCGAGGCCCGCCGGAGGGAAGGGCTCCGGGAGGAAGTGCACCGGGAACGACCGCCGGCCGTCGCCACGTACCGTCCGCAGGGCAGCGCTCCTGGCCGGGGTGCTCGCCCCGGTGCTGATGGTGGGGCTGCTGGCGATCGCCACCAACCCCGACTACGCGTGATCCTCGCCGTCCTGGTGCTCATCGTGGCGCTCGGCGGGCTGATGGTGGTACGAACCAGCGGCTGGGTGCTCTGGCCCGGCGTCCTGCTGGGCGTCCTCCTGCTCGTCACACCGATGGCCAGCCTCCGTGCGGAGCTGATCACCCACCGTGGGGTGGAGACCGAGGCGGTGATCACCTCGGCCCACCACCAGAAGGACAGGAGCGGCCGGGTGAGCTGGGCGTGCGGTATCCGCCGGGCCGACGGCAGGCCGCTTCCGCACGCCTCGTACGACGGCTCGGGCTGCTCGGCGTCGGCCGACGTCGGCACCACCGTCACCGTCCTCGTCGACCCGGAGGGCTGGGCGCCGCCGGCCGCGACGGACGAGGACCTCCCCTTCGTCGGCGGTGTCTACGTCGTGGCCGGCGTCGGCGCCCTCTGGGTCCTGCTCGTCCTGGGCGCCGCACGCCGCACCCTCCGGGACCACGGGCGTAACTGACGTGTGAAAACGCATGGTTGAGAAGATCCTTTGAGGTGCTCCCGGTCCGCGGCACCCGCAAACCGGAGCCACCTCGCGGCAGCCAGTGGCTCACCGCTGCGGAGGCACCACCCCAGGGGCTGCGGTCCGGGCCGCGGGTTGGGCGCGGCCGGGTCGGTGGTGAGGCGCAGGGCGTCGGCCTCCCGGGCCGGGCCGGTCCGCCACCTCACCCGGCGCCAGGAGCGGGTGGCGCGGCCGCTCACCCCGGTGAGAGGCTGGTAGCAGGGCCCGAGCGCCGATGACCGATCCGAGCACGTGATGCCCACGAGAATTCTGCTGGAGGGGCGCCCCGGCAGCGGGAAGACGACCGCGATCCGCCGGCTGGCGGCGCTGCTGCGCACCCGGGAGGCCGTCGGCTTCACCACGGAAGAGATCCGCGACGGCGGCACCCGGGTCGGGTTCGCGCTGGAGACGCTGACGGGCCGGCGAGGCGTGCTCGCCCATGTCGGCCTGCCGGGACCTCCGCAGGTCGGGCGGTACGGTGTCGATCTCGGAGTGATGGAACGGCTGGCGCTGCCCTCATTCACCACGCCCGCGGGGCCTGGCACGCTCGTGCTCATCGACGAGCTCGGGCGGATGGAACTGGCGTACCCCCCGTTCCGGGATGCCGTCCGGGCCGTCTTCGGGGCCGATGTAGACGTGGTCGCCACCGTGCATGCCCAGCACGGCCCTTTCACCGACGTCCTCAAGCGCCGCATCGACGTCGAACTGATCCAGCTGACCCGGGCAAACCGGGACGTCCTCCCGGAGCGGCTGGCGGCGCGGCTGGAGGGGCGGTGAGCGGCGCGATGCCCCGCCGAGGCCGGGCCGGGGCCGCGATCGTCCGGCGACGCGACGACTGGCGGGCCGGGCTCCTGGACACCTCGGCCCGGTGGGCCGAGCGCGCCGACCGCTGCGACGGCTGGACCGGCCGGGGTGCCGAGCGGTGCCGCCGGTGGGCGCGCGAGGGCTCGCAACGGCCCGGCGAGCTGGCACCGCCGTCGTGGTTCTTCATCGCCCTGCCCTTCGGCATCGCCTGGTACCGGGTGACGGGTGGCGCTGCGCGGGCCTGGTACGGACTGGCCCGCCTGGTGTGGCGGATCGCCGCCGGAGCCCTCTCCGGGGTGCTCACCGCGTTGGCCCTCGTCCTGTCACGGCCGTAGGGAACCGGGCCGGTCCGGGATTCGTCTTCCCAGGTGCCGGAGTCCCCAGGTGCCGGAATCCCAGCAGGACAGTTCGTTCTTCCGTGGGCAGTGGAACGTGGCGCCGTTCAACCAGTACGTGGTGCCGTCCGGGATCCTGCGCCACTTCCCGGACGCGGCGGTGGCCCGCGATGTCGGGTTCCGCTTCGGCGACGCGCCGGCGGGCGGCACCCCGACCGGCTCGTTCGCCGCGCGGATGCCCGCGGCGTCGTTCACCTTCACCTGGTCCGCCGCGGAGGGCAGGTACCTCGTGGCACTGGACGGCAGGCCGGCCATGTCGACGGACGGCGGGCAGCTGGGCGCGCCGACGATCGTGGTGCAGAAGGTCGCCGAGACCACCTCGCCCCGGGGCCTGGTCGACTCCTTCGGCGAGCTGCTGCCCTTCGCCCCCACGGTCGGCAGCGGCGAGGCGGTGTTCCTGCGTGACGGCACGGCGTACCGGGGCACCTGGTCACGGCCCGACGCCGCCGGCGACACGGGATTCAGCTACGCGGGGCGGCCGATGCCGTTCCACCCCGGGCAGGTCTGGATCGTCCTCGAACCCGCGTGAGGCCGGGCTGCATGGACGGCGGCCCGTCGTACGCCCGGCACCGTCGCCGACGCCGACGCCGACGCCGACGAGTTCACCATCGCGTCGCAGGGCCAGAGCTGATCCACCTCGGCCGGCCCTTGCCCCTGGCCGGTTCACCGGGGCGGAACTAGGGTCGGGTCCATGCGAGGAACAGCGGTCGACGCGGTCCTGATCGACATCGACGGGGTGCTCACGGTGTCCTGGAAGCCGCTTCCCGGTGCCGTGGAAACGGTGGAAAAGCTGCGCGAACAGGGCCTGCCCTTCCTGCTGCTCACCAACACGACCTCCCGCACCAGGGCCGCGGTGGCGACGACCCTCGCCGAGGCCGGCTTCCCGGTCGCACTCGACGACATCCTCACCGCACCTGCCGTCACCGCGGCTTACCTGGCGGAACACCACCCGGGCGCTCGCTGTCTGCTGCTCAACAGCGGCGACGTCCGGGAGGACCTGGCGGGGGCGACGCTGGTCGAGGACGGAGAGGTGGACGTGGTCCTGGTCGGCGGCGCAGGCCCGGAGTTCGACTACCGGGCTCTCAACAGCGCCTTCGGCCACCTGCAGCGAGGCGCCCACCTGGTGGCCATGCACCGCAACCTGTACTGGCGCACCGACCGCGGCCTGCAGCTCGACGGCGGGGCGTTCCTGGTCAGCCTGGAACAGGCCTCGGGCCGGCGGGCCGACGTCATCGGCAAGCCCGCCGAGGCGTTCTTCGCCGGGGCCCTGGCCCGGGTGGGCGCCGAGGCGGGCCGGACGCTGATGGTGGGCGACGACCTCGAGTCCGACGTGCTCGCAGCACAGCACTGCGGGATCACCGGCGTCCTGGTGAAGACCGGCAAGTACCAGGAGCGCACGCTGCGGGAGGCCGAGGGATCTCCCGACCACCTCCTCGACTCCGTCGCCGGTCTGCCGGAACTGGTGTCCCGGCTGACCGGGTGAGCGGAGGCGGTCGGTCAGCCGCTGTCCGGGGCTGCGATGGCCGGCCCCTTGCCGGCCCGTCAGTGCCCGCCGGACCGCGGGGGTTGCGGCGGGCGGGGGTGCCGGCGTGTGCTCGAGTCAGGCGTCGGCGGTCGCACCGTGGTGGCCGATGCCGAGGCGGCGGGCGGTACGGGTCATGAGCCGGGATATTCGGGAGGGCAGGGCGTCGGGGTCGGGCACGGTGATCGGCCGTACTCGGCCGTTGTGGATTGCGGTGATCCTCCATCCCTGGTCGGTGTGGACTACGACGACGCTCTGCCGTGACAGACGGCGCTCGGGCAGGCAGGAGCGCCAGGGCATGAGGACCGACGCGGTGCCGTGGATGATCGCGACGCCCGGGGCGATGTGGCGGATCGACTCCAGTTCGCCGACCAGGGCCGAGCCGGCCAGCACGCCGCGGAACAGCCGGTCGTGGTTGTCCTGGTGCTGGGCTCGGCCGACGGCGCGGGTGCCGTCGTAGGACACGTAGTCGGAGTCCTCGGTGAAGCAGGCGCCGAAGGCCTGGGCGTCGCCTGCGGTCCAGGCCTTCATGAACTGCTCGAAGAGCTGCCGGATCTGACGGTCGTCGTCGGTGCTCGGCTGGGTGGGCACGGATGCCTCCACAGGTAGCATTGCTTCGATCATCGAACCTTACGATAACAGGAAGATTCGAATGTCGAAAGATTCCGCCGTGTATGACATCGCGGCGCAGCTACGGCTGCTCCAGCAAAGCTTCGACACCTTCGACGAAGCCGTCGCCACCCGCCTCGGACTCAACCGCACCGACCTGCGATGCCTGGGCGTGGTACTGGGCAGCGGACCCCTGTCGGCCGGCGAGATCAGCACCGCCGTCAAACTCAGCCCCGCGGCGACCACCACGGCGATCGACCGTCTCTCGCAGGCCGGTTACGTCTCCCGCACCCGCGACGACGACAACCGGCGCCGAGTGCTCGTCACCGCCACAGACGCGGCCCGGACAGTCGAAGCGGAGGTCTTCCGACCCGTCGGCCAGGCCGGAGCACAGGCCCTCAGCCGCTACGACGAGGACCAGTTGGCCGTCATTCTGGACTTCCTCCAGACAGCCCGCCAGGTCCAACAAACCCAGACAGCCCGCCTCACCGCGACCACTCCCCCGCCGGTTTGACGACGGGCCGAAGGAACCGTCCGGCACTGTTCCGGACGCATTCGGTCGCCGGGGGACCAAGTCCAGGCATGCCCGCGACTGGGGGCGCGCCGACAGCTCACCGCCGTCCTGCCCGCTTTCTTCCCCTCGGCGTGCTGGGCACATCGTGTCTTCCCTCGGTGTGCTCGGCACATCGCGCACGCCGAGGGCGACCGAGGCGTCAGCTGCGGCTCTCCGCGATCCGCTTCTCCGCGCCACGTGGCCCGGCCAACGCGACGGGGGCAGTCAGCGCGGATGCGCCGGCATGGTGAGGCCCAGCACCCGCCGACGGGCACCGGCCCAGCGCCGCCGGAGGGCGTCCTGGGAGTCGACGTACTTCAGCATCAGGCGGGCGAACTCCAGGCGGTCGCGCTCGGTCCAGTCGGCGGTGATCTGGTCGAAGGCAGCGCGCTGGTGCCGGCGGAAGCGGTCCATCAGACCCTCTCCGCATGATCGCCCCCGCCGTCGTGTAGCCGTGCGCGGGGATCAACGCCAGGAACGTCCGCAACGCCGCCGCATGGCGCGGGGCGTAGACGCGGTAGCCGTGCGGGGGCTACCGCTCGATCGCCCTCGAGAGCGACTGCCTCTCGGCCCTGGCGGCCGACGCGTACGTCGCCGGCGGCACCGGGACCCTCGACGACGCGCTCGCCCGCGGCCTCAGCCACGGCTTGGGCGCCTCACCCGCCAACCGCGAGCTCCTGCGCTGGATGCGCGCCCGCAACGAGCAGCACCCCCCGCTCGACCGGCTCCGGTTCTACGGCATCGACGGCCCCCTGGAGATGACCGGCGCCTGCGGTCCCCGCGTGGCCCTGACCGCGCTGCACGACTACCTCGCCGCCCACCTCGACCCGGCCTGCAGCCGCGAGACCCTCGACGAGTTGCTCGGCCCCGACGTGCGCTGGACCGACCCGGCCGCTCTCATGGAGCCCACCCGGTCCGTCGGCCGCACCCCCGAGGCCAAGGAACTCCGGCAGATCGCCGACGACCTGCGCGCGCTGCTCACCTCGCACGCCCCCCACCTGACGGTCGCCACCTCCCCCGACGACTTCTGGCGCGCCGGCCTGTACGCCCGAACCGCCGTCGGGCTCCTGCGCTACCACGCCGGCCTGGCCGACACCGCGCCCACCCGGCTCGGCGCGCTCATGAGCCTGCGCGATTCGATGATGGCCGACAACCTCGACGCCATCGTCCGCCGCGAGACCTGTCGCGGCCCCACCCTCGCGTTCGCCCACAGCCGCCACCTGCAACGTGACCAGAGCCAGGTGGAGTTCGCCGGCCTGCCGCTCCAGTGGTGGAGCGCGGGCGCCGTCATCGACGCCCTCCTCGGCGACCAGTACGCCTTCGCCGCCACCACCCAGGACCGCGTGCTGCGGGAGGCCGAGGCAATCTCTCGACGACCTCCTCGACTCCACCGCCGATCCGCTGCCACTGGTGTCCCCGCTGACCGAGTGAGGTGAGGCGGGCCGGGTACCCGGACTCACGTGGGACGATCAGCCCCCGAAAAGCAGCCGAGGCAGGGAGAACGAGATGCCCGCCAAGGACGCGCTCGCGGACTACCACCGCCGCCGCCACTTCTCCAGGACCACCGAGCTCGGGCAGTCGGGCCGACGAATCCGCCGACGCCCCGGTCTTCGTCGTGCAGATCCACGACGCGACCAGCATGCACTTCGACTTCCGCCTGGAGACGGACGGCGTGCTGAAGTCCTGGGCCGTCCCGAAGGGACCGTCCACCGACCCGCACGACAAGCGCTTCGCCACACCGACCGAGGACCACCCGCTCGACTACCGGACCTTCGAAGGAGTCATCCCCGAGGGCGAGTACGGCGCGGGCACCGTGATCGTCTGGGACGAGGGCACCTACCGCAACCTGTCCACCGACCGCGCCGGCCACGAGATCCCGCTCACCCGGGCCCTCGATCGCGGGCACGCCTCGTTCTGGCTTGACGGCCGCAAACTCCACGGCGGCTACTCGCTGACCCGCTTCCGCACCGACAGCGGCAGCGACCGGGAGGCCTGGCTGCTGGTCAAGCACGCCGACGAACGCGCCGACGACGCCGGCACACCCGACCCCCGGCGCGCCCGCTCGGCCCGTACCGGCCATACCCTCCGCCAGGTCGCGGCCGAAGCCCACGACACCGACGGCGAACGGGCATGACCCGCGCGCTCGACCGTCTCCCGAGCGCGCAGCACGTTCTGCTGCGCCCCGCGGCGGATGCACCCGGCACACCGATCCTCGCCACCCTCAGCGACCGGCGCGACTTCGACGACGTGGATCTTCGAACGGAAGCTGGACGGTGTCCGGGTGCCTCGACTGCGGGACCGGGACCGGTCTCCGCGCCGCCGGGCCCATGCTCGCCGGGGCCTCCGCGACCAGTGCGAAACAGATCGAGCACCTGGTCCAGGTGCTGGTGTCCGCGAGCTTCCCGCGCTTCGGTGATCCGATCGTCGAGCGGCTCCGGGATGGCGCCGGTCGCCCGGCGGCCTGCCTCGACCTCGATGGCCGCGGAGCGCAGGTCGTCCGGCAGCCTGCGGTACACGGCATGCCGATCCCGGGCGTCGCCGGCGAGGACCAGCAGGCGGGCGCCGCTCTCGGGCCAGCAACGGGCGAGTTCGTCGGCGATGATCTGCGCCGTCTGCTCCCAGGTGTTCTGGACGCGATGCCGGTAGTGCCACTCGTAGCGGTCGGCTGGAATCGACCGGTGCCCTCGCCCCTGCCACTGCCGACCCTCGGCCGTGCCCAGCGGTACCGCCGCTCCGCCGTCGCGCAGTTCCAGGTCCGCACCGGTGCGGTCGATGCGGGCCACCAGGCAGGCAGCGTCATCGCCGCGCAGGGTGAGCAGTGGGGCGAGATGCGGCAGGCCGGACCAGGTGGTCTCGGGTGCCGCGGGTGCGTGGCCGAGCGGGAGGTCGAGCACGACCTCACCGGCGGTGGCGAACAGCGCCCTCCCCGGGGGTGCACCGGAGACCGGCTCGGCAGCCAGTTTCTCCTCCACGGCGGCTCGGGTGGGCCCGTCCGCTCCCTGCCCGCGCAGCTGGTCCTGGATCGCACGACGGAACAGCTCCTGTCGCTTCGCCGCATCCTCGGTGGCCCGCGAGGTGTCCAGGTAGACGGAGGCCCACGGACCGGAACGATCGAGAAGCTGCCCGAGGAAGGCGAGTTCCATGGTTCCCTCTATTCCCTGTGTGGGCCACGAGTTCGGTTCCGCAATGGTCATCTGCTGCCGCGCAGTTGCGGTCGCGTTCCTGGCCAGGCCATCGACTCGCCCGCCTGGCGGCACCGGAGTCCCCGATGGCCTCGGCCACCGCGCCGTCGAAGACCCGGCAAATCCGGCACAGCCCACCATCGCCGGCCTCATTCGGCAATCTGCTCCCGAATGTGTCTGGCACAGCTGAGCTATGACGTCGCATCCTTGGTCACAGCTCATGCGGTCGGGCCCCGGTGGAGGCACCCCGGTCTGCCGGTGTTCGCCGTGCCGGACCCACCTTGATGCTCCTCCCACGCGCGCAGCCGCCCTTCCACGATAGGTCGGCAAGGCGCGCCCGCAAGCCCGGTATCAGCGTTCGAATCCTCGCGTCTCGGGGGCACCGTCAGCGCGCCTTCCTCTGCCAGTCTGGTCACCGTCTGCCGTGTTGAGTCATCGCGGTGGTGGTTCGAGCGGTAGCAGGTACGGGACGCGGTCACGGCATCCGGGCCAGGCAGCTCTGGGTGTCGACGACCAGGCGGGGCGGTCTCCCCTCAGGCGCGTCATGGCCTGCCAGTCGGTGTCGCGGATCTGGGCCAGTCGCAGCACGACCGCCGCGCCCGCGCCGTCGAGCGCCGCCTCGATCCCGATGGCGAACTCGACGTCCGGGACCATGGCCGTGATCTCCTCCGGTGACGTGGTCGCTCGACGACGGCCTCGCGGCCGGCATCCACCGCCCCGGCTCGCCGCCCGAGTGCCACGCGCCCACTGAGCAGCGAGAATGAGAACAGGCGGCGGCGCAATCTGCACCACGGCATCCCGTCGACCTTCAAGGGCGCCCGAATCCCGGTACTCCCCGGTACTCCCCGGCACCTTCCGACAAGCCGAGGCCATACAGCTGATGAGCAGTACCGAGCATGGGCAGGCAGGCGCCGGGGACACCACCGAGGGCCGGGCCACCACCATCACCGGCGGCGACTGGGGCGAGGTGGTCGAGGCTGTCTCCAGGGCCGACGACGAGCGGATCATCGTCAACATGGGGCCCCAGCACCCCTCCACCCACGGTGTGCTGCGGCTGATCCTGGAGATCGACGGCGAGACGGTGAAGCAGGCCCGCTGCGGCATCGGGTACCTGCACACCGGTATCGAGAAGAACATGGAGTTCCGCAACTGGGTCCAGGGCACCACCTTCGTGACGCGGATGGACTACCTGACCCCCCTGTTCAACGAGACCGCCTACTGCCTCGCAGTGGAGAAGCTGCTCGACATCACCGATCAGATCCCGGAGCGGGCCACCGTCATCCGGGTCCTGATGATGGAGCTCAACCGGATCTCCTCGCACCTGGTCGCCCTGGCGGCCGGCGGCATGGAGCTCGGGTCGACGACTCTGATGGTCTACGGTTTCCGCGACCGCGAGGTCGTCCTGGACGTCTTCGAGCTGGTCACCGGGCTGCGGATGAACCACGCCTACGTCCGCCCCGGCGGGCTCGCCCAGGACCTCCCGCCCGGCGCGCTGGAGCAGATCCGCGCGGGCGTGGCGACGCTGCGCGGACGGATGCACGAATACGACAAGCTGGCCGCCGACAATCCGGTGTTCAAGGCCAGGTTGATGGCCGTCGGCCATCTGGACCTGCCGGGCTGTCTGGCCCTCGGCGCCACCGGCCCGATCCTGCGGGCCACCGGCCTGCCGCACGACCTGCGCAAGTCCGACCCGTACTGCGGCTACGAGACGTACGACTTCGACGTTGCGGTGGCCGACTCCGCCGACTCCTACGGCCGCTTCCTGATCCGGCTGGCCGAGATGCGCCAGTCGCTGCGGATCGTCGAGCAGTGCCTGGACCGGCTCCGCCCCGGCCCGGTCATGGTGGCCGACAAGAAGATCGCCTGGCCCGCACAACTGGCCGTCGGCCCGGACGGGCTGGGCAACTCGCTCGACCACATCCGCACCATCATGGGTGAGTCGATGGAGGCCCTGATCCACCACTTCAAGCTGGTCACCGAGGGCTTCCGGGTCCCGGCCGGGCAGGCCTACGCGGCGGTCGAGGCACCCAGGGGCGAGCTCGGCGTGCACGTGGTCAGCGACGGCGGGACACGCCCCTACCGGGTCCACTTCCGTGACCCCAGCTTCACCAACCTGCAGTCGATGGCGGCGATGTGCGAGGGCGGCCAGGTCGGCGACGTGATCGTCGCGGTGGCCGGGATCGACCCGGTGATGGGAGGCGTGGACCGGTAGCCTGCGCGCCCACGGGCGTCATACCGGGGATGTCGGCCGGATCAACCGCTGCCCGCGCAAAGTCGCTCATCAATCGCCCCAGCGACACAGCCAGCACCGCTCTTCCGTCCGCTCATGTGATCGTGCCGGTCCGGCATGCCGTACCAGGGGATCGCCTGGCCGGGCTTCCCGCAGTACCTCAGGGAAGGACCTGCTGCGCGTTTCTTCTGCCGAATCACGGTAAGCCGCTTTTCCTGGAAGAAGAGCATCGCGCTGATTGCGAGGCACGTCATGACGTCATTCGGCTACTTCCTGTCATGCGAGGAGTTCGGCCCATCCGAACTGATCGAACAGGCGAAGCTGGCCGAGCAGGCCGGTTTCACGCATCTCGCGATCTCCGACCACTTCCACCCGTGGAACGACGCGCAAGGCAGCAGCCCATTCGTCTGGTCAATGATCGGCGCGCTCTCCCAGGTCACGACACGGCCGTTGACGACCATGGTGACCTGCCCGATCATGCGTCTGCATCCGGTGATCACAGCGCAGGCCGCGGCCACTTCCAGTGTGCTGACCAGTGGCGGGTTCCGGCTCGGTGTGGGAACCGGCGAGGCGCTGAACGAACACGTCCTGGGTGACGGCTGGCCCTCGTTCCCCGTACGGGCCCAAATGCTGGAGGAGGCCGTCGAGGTGATGCGCCGGCTCTTCACCGGCGAGATGATCAGCTACCGGGGCGAGTACTACACCGTCGACAACGCCCGGCTCTACAATCCGCCGAGCGGCTTGCTGCCGATATACGTTTCCGCCTTCGGTCCCAAGGCGGCGGAGCTGGCCGGCCGAGTCGGAGACGGCTTCGTCACGATGAGCCCGGACGCCGAACTGATCGAGAGTTTCCGAGCATCCGGCGGAGAGGGCAAGCCGGTCATCGGCGGCACCAAGGTGTGCTGGAGCACCGACCGGGACCAGGCGGTCAAGACCGTCCACCGGCGCTGGCCCAACATGCTGCTGCCGGGGGAGCTCGGACAGGTGTTGCCCACCCCGGCTCACTTCGAGCAGGCGAGTGAGCTGGTCACCGAGCAGATGGTGGCCGACTCGGTCGCCTGCGGCGATGACCCCGATCAGCACGTGGAAGCACTCCGGCCGTATGTCGACGCCGACTTCGACGAGGTGTACGTCAGCCAGATCGGCCCCCAGTACCACGGTTTCTTCGACTTCTACCAGCAGAAGGTCCTGCCCCGGCTGCAGCCGTGAGCCGCAGCGCCGGCATCACCGACCAGAAGAACCACGCCATGGCCCACGGCGAAGGACGCGTTATGGCAACACCGGATCCCGATCCTTACCACACGCCCGGTCTCGACAGCCGGCACACCCTGCCGAGCGGTGAAACGCCTCCCGCGGAAGGCGGCGTCTCCGGGGTCTCCCATCCCGAGCCGTCCGAGGTTCACAGGGCCTGGGCGATCAGCCCGCTCGTGTTGATCGTTCTGGTCGCCGTGGTCGTCTCGGCGATGCTGATCGGCATGATCTTCGCACTGAGCGGTTGACCGGCCGAAGAGAGACGAAAAGGAGGCGTCCGCTACGTCAGTGCGGTTCCGGAGGCGCGTCCCGGGACACGGGCCGTTCGAGGGGCGAACGGCTCTGGTCACCGGTTCTTCGCGAGGCCTGGGTCTGCTGATTGCGGGTGAGCTCGCCGATCGGGGGTGCCGGGTGATGCTCTGCGGCCGGGACGTCCGGTCTCTCGCCGAGGCCGAACGCAGCCTGCACGGCCGCCCGGGAGAGGTCGCCTCCACCGTGTGCGACCTCGTCGCCCCCGATGCGCCCATGCAGCTCCTTACGGCCGTCCGCGAGCGATTCGGTGACGTGGACATCCTGGTCAACAATGCCGGCATCATCCAGGTCGGGCCGCTCGCAGCGGTGCAGGAGGAGGACTTTCGCCGGGCCTGGGAGACGATGACCATGGCACCGCTGCGACTGGTCTTCGCCGTCCTGCCGGCCATGCGGGCGCGGCGCGCCGGGATCGTCGTGAACATTACCTCCGCCGGCGGACGGATTCCCGCCCCGCACCTGCTGCCGTACGTGACGGCCAAGTTCGCCGCGACCGGCCTGTCGGAAGGGTTGCGCGCCGAGCTGGCCGCCGACGGCATACAGGTCACCACCGTGCTGCCCGGACTGATGCGTACCGGATCGCACACCGCCGCCGAGTTCGCCGGCGAGGCGGCGCGCGAATACGCCTGGTTCGCCTCCGCCGCCTCGCTGCCGCTGCTGTCGATGGACGCCCGGCGGGCAGCCCGCGCGATCGTACGGGCCGCCGAACGCGGCCACGCCGAACTCGTCCTCACCCCGGCGGCCAAAGCCGCCACGTTGGTTCACGGGATCGCACCTGCCACCTTCGACCGCGTGCTCGCCCTGGCGGCCGAGTGGCTGCCCCGCGCCGGTGCAGTGCCCGAGCACGGGGTATCCGGGGCCCGCGCGGCGGCCAGGCATGGTCGCGACAGCGTCGTGGCCAAGCTGACGACACTCGGAGACCTGGCCGGCCCACGCTACAACGAGCCGCCCACCCACGATGCCTGATATCCGCCACGCCACGAGGGGCCGACGCCCCGCCCAGGGATCGGGAAGTGTCGGGGTGTCGGCGGGCGCACATGACCACGTGTGACCGCATGCCCGCGCCGCTGAATCGTCCCCGGCGGCGGGCCGGTTGCAGGCACACGGTGGCGGCCACGGTGAGTCTCCACAGCTCTACTGCGAACCGGTGGCATCCGTGGCCAAGCGGTATTGCCGCGCGCGTCGCGGGCAAGAGGTGGCCGGACCGTTCTTCCCCGTCGGGACTTCGCGCGGGTCACACGCCTGAACGGAGGGCAGAGCCGCAGCCTGAGCCGGGCGCCCTTGGCTTTCCCGGTCAGCGGTCTCGACCGCCCTTTGCCGCAATATCGTCCGATTTTGTGCGGCGGGGCCGACTGGTTCACCAGAGCGTCGAGCTCCCGGCCCAGTGGCGTCAGGCCTTCACACGTTCCGTGCCCGCGATGGTGAACACCTCATCAGCGCCGGTGATCTTCAGCAGGCGGGCGACCGGTCGACTGAGCGCAGTCAGGACCAGGGATCTGCCGGTGTCGGCAGCCAGAGTGCGCACGTCCAGCAAGACCTTCAGGCCGGCGCAGTCGCAGAACGTCACGGCGAGCAGGTCGAGATCCAGGCCGTCGCGGCTGGCGTGCAGCGCGCGGACAGGGATTCGCGCAGGCAGATGGCGACATCCATGTCGATCTCGCCGCGCACTCGGGCGAGGATCCGGTTCGTGGCGGCGGGGACCAGTCGGACGCTGAGGGAGCCGTTGACGGCGCAGACCTCGCCCAGAGGTTTCCCTGGGGGCCGCATGCGGTGTGGGAAATGAGATCCGCCGGGGTCGGGACCGAATGGACATCTCGGGAGGTCATCGTTCTCTCCCTTACAACGCCATGTCACGCTTCGCTGCTCCGTGAGACCGGGGTAGCGGAATGGGGGGACCGTTGATCGTCGTCGTCCTCGCGGCCGGGGATCGTCGGCGGATTCTCGGCCCTGCCGAGCGGGGCGGGCCAGCAGCTCCAGGAGCCCTGCGATCTCGTGCGGCGCTTCGGCCGGGTGACGGAAGAACTTGCCGGGCATGACCCGGTAGCGGTTGCGGCGCCCCTCACGCGTGTGCGTCAGATAGCCGGCCTTCTCCAGGTCGCTGACGATCGTCTGGACCACCCGCTCCGTCAGCCCGCAGGTGGCGGCCATATCCCGCAGCCGCACGTCGCGGTCGCGGGAAATCATGACGAGCACCCGCGCATGGTTGGTCAGGAAGGTCCAACCGGTCCGGGCTTCCCATAGCTCTATGTCCGAAATCATACGCTTTGCGATTCTGGTTTCGCCAGGGGTGCATCGAACTTCACCTGTCCGGAAATGCCCTGCTCAGCCCGCGGCTGATGCGCTGGGAGCCGCAGAAGTCAACGATTGGAACGGATCGCCTCGCCGTGGGGCAGTCGCACCCCGTACGGCCTGGCTGGGGGTCCTCTCCGGCCCGGGTCGACGCCTTCCTCGGCGCGGGTACGGCACCGCGGGACGCCGAGCTGTGGGTGCGGTCCGCCTCGCTGCTGCATTCCAACGGCGACGCGATGGACATCGCGGTGTGCCAGGGACCGATCGTGGGTGGGCGGGGGCGTGCGGCGGACCGGGTGAACCGGGACCGGCTGGGCCCCAAGAGCTGTTCGGCCGGCAGACCCCCGGGGTGTTGGCGGCGATCGTGTTCGTCGCGACGTCGGGGTGCACGTGGGCCCAGCTGCCACCCTGTTTCGGCCCGTCCGGGCCTACCGCCCACCGGCGCTTCACCGAGTGGAGCAGGGCGAGGGTGTGGGCCAAGCTCCACCGGATCGTCCTGGACGAGCTCGGCGCACGGGGTGAGCTGGACTGGTCGAGGTGCGCGGTCGACTTGACCTGGCGTGAGCGGACCGTGGTACGCGACGGAGTGCGGCTCTCCTGCCGTGACGGGGCCGGGGCGGGCCGCGCCATCGTGCTGCTGCACGGCTTGGCCGGCCACGCGGGCGAATGGGGCGCCACCGCACGGCACCTGAACTCCAGACACCGAACCGTCGCCGTCGACCAACGCGGTCACGGAGCTTCCGAGCGCCGCCCCAAGGACGTCTCCCGCGCCGCCTACGTCGCTGACGTCGTCGCTGTCATCGAACAACTCGGCCTCCACCAGCCCGTCCTGGTCGGCCAGTCGCTCGGCGGCCACACCGCGATGCTCACCGCCGCAGCTCACCCCGACCTGATCGGCGGGCTCGTCCTCATCGAGGCCGGGCCCGCCGGTTCGGACCACAGCGTCGCGGCCGGGATCGGCGACTGGTTCGCCTCCTGGCCGGTCCCCTTCCACTCCAAGGACGCGGCCGTCCGCTTCCTCGGCGGAGGGCCGGTGGGCGAGGGATGGGCGGAGGGCCTGGAGGAGCGCGCGGACGGATGGTGGCCCCGCTTCGAACCCGACCTGATGACCGCCTCGCTGACGGAGGTCACCCAACGGTCCTTCTGGGACGAGTGGGTGCGGATCACCTGCCCCACCCTGGCCGTCCTGGGCCAGGGTGGGATCATCCCGCTCCAGGAGATCGAGGAGATGCTCCGGCGTCGCCCAGGCACGACCGCATTGAGCATCCCCCGAACCGGCCACGACCTGCACTTGGAAAGACCCGACGTACTCCATGGCGCACTCACCCAGGTACGACCGGGTGCTCGTGGAGCTCAGCCCGTACGACCTCACTCGGCCGAATCCTCTTCCGATACCGCACGTAGCGGCGGGTAGGACGTGCCGGCTTCAGAAAGGAAGTCGCCGAACTGCATCGGACATGCGCCCGATGCAGAACCGGCCTGACCTGACCGGTATGGGCGCCGATACCGCTGCTCCCGGGTTGAGGCTGCGCGCATCCCGATGAGGGGTCTGCGTAGCCGATCATGGCCGAAAGCCGGCCACACCCCGGGCCGTATGCGGGATCACGGACGGCATCGTCGTGGCCGTGTACACCGGGGAACGCGGGGAGCGTCCGGGCTCTCGGACGGCCCGACCACCGCGCGGGTCGGAGCGCTTTCGACGCCACGCCGACCTGTGAGGGGACCGGCCGGCGCCCGCCCTCCGTCCCTGCCCGCGGTCCGGCGTCGGCCGAGACGGACGCCGCCGCAGACCCGGGCGGCGGCGAGTACCGCGCGCCTTCCTGACCTGGGTGCCTGCACAAGCCCGGATGGCGCCGCCGGGCCGGAGTGCCGGGCAGGACGCCCGGAGTGCGCAGGAAGTCGACGATCTCGCTGATCTCCTGCTTGACGCCCTCGTACCCGGCGACGTCCACGAACCGGGTGGTCGGCCGCTCCGCCTCGATGATCTTCGCGCGGGATCGGCCGATCGCACTCAGCCCGCCGCTCAGCGACCGCGCGGCCATCCGGCCCGACCACAGGAAGAACGCGGCCACCAGGACCAGCGGTAGGAAGATCAGCAACAGCGAGCCGAGCACCGAGCCGCCGCCGCTCCGCTCCGCCGTGACCTGGACCTTCTGCGACTCCAACTGCTGGGTGATCGCGCTGTTGTCCAGGGCCGTCGGAATCCGGGTGGTGAACCTGGTGCCGTCCTTGAGGGCGCCCTTGACCGCGCCCTGGTCGTTGATGGTCACCGACTGCACCTGACCGGCCTGCACCCGGCCGGCGAAGTCGGTGTACGCGAACGTGGGGCCGGTCGTGGACGAGGTGTGGGAGATGACGATCAGGAACGCCGTGATCGCGAGCGCGATCGGCAGCATCCAGCGCCGCCACCCGGGTGACGGGGGCTGCGCGGGCTTCGGCGGCTCGCGCGGCGGGCCCGGCGTCACCTTCCGGGTCAGGTGCCGACGGCCGAGCCGTACTCGGGCGATCATGCTGCTTCCCTTCCTCTCCTCACCCTGGGGATGCCCGGCTCCGGCGACCGCTAACGCGGCAACGGGTGCGTCGGGTGGGCGCGGCGGGGTAATTGCTTGCACGGGCGCGTGGATCCTGGCAGGTAGGTTGACCAGGCTGCGGCTCTGCGGGTGGGAGCCGAAGGACGAGATCCCAGGCGGAGGCGATGGCGATGTGGAGAGCCCCCACGACCTCGTCGGTCCGCGACGCGCCACCGCATCCGCCGCTCCTCCCTCAAGGGCGAATACGGCCCGCGCTGCACGGCACTCGCCTGCCGGTACGCGCCCGCGGCCACACACGCTCCTGAGAGAGGATCCGAACCTGTGCATGACTTCCGCCGTCGAACCCTTCTGCACGCCGGACTCGGCGCCGTCGGAGCGGGCCTGCTCGCCGCCTGCGGCGGTGCCTCCGATGGGCCCAAGACGGTCGTTCCCGCCGGTCCCGCTGCCGACCGTACGGAGCAGAAACCGGAGGATGTCAGCAGCGAGCTGAAGGTCGCTCTCTCCGCCGCACCGGCGAAGCTCGATCTCGGCGGCGGCGTCACGGTCGCCACGTGGGCCTTCGAGCGGCGGACGCTCGGCCAGGAGGTCCGGCTCACCGCCGGCACCACGCTGGCCGCCGAGCTGTCGAACCGGCTGCCGCACGGCACCACGACATCGACCCACTGGCACGGCATCGCCCTGCGCAACGCCATGGACGGCGCGCCCCCCGTCACCCAGGAGCCCGTCCCCGCCGGCGGCACCTTCCTGTACCGCTTCACCCCGAAGGTCCCGGGCACCTACTTCCTTCACCCGCATGTCGGCGTCCAGCTCGACCGCGGCCTGTACGCGCCGCTCATCGTCGAGGACCCGAAGGAACCGCTGTCCTACGACGCGGAGTGGGTGGTCGTCCTCGACGACTGGCTCGACGGCGTCACCGGCACCCCCGACGACGTCCTGGCCCAACTCATGCACGGCAACAGCCACCTGGACATGGGCACCGCGGCGTCGCGCTCCTCCGAGGGCACCTCCGACACCTTGGTGCTCGCGAATGGCACGAGCGACCTCCTCGGCGGGCATGCCGGGGACGTCGCCCACCCGCACCACCTGGTCAACGGCCGGATCCCGGCCGACCCCACCGTCTTCACCGGCCGGCCCGGCCAGCGGGCGCGGCTGCGCATCGTCAACGCGGGCTCCGACACCGCCTACCGCCTCGCGCTCGGCGGCCACCGGCTCACCATCACCCACACCGACGGCTATCCGGTCGAACACCAGCAGACCGACGCCCTGCTGATCGGCATGGGCGAGCGCTACGACGTTCTGGTCACCCTCGCCGACGGCGTCTTCCCGCTCGTCGCCCTGGCGGAGGGCAAGGACGCGCGCGGCATGGCCCTGATCCGCACGGGCGCCGGCACCGCGCCGCCACCTACGGTCCGGCCCGCCGAACTCGACGGCCTGATCGTGACCGCCGCCCGGCTCCGGGCGGCCGAGGGCGTACGTCTGAAATCCCGCAAGACCGATGTCACCCACCAGATAAGGCTCACCGGCCGCATGTCGAGCTACAACTGGGCCATCGACGGCAAGCCCTTCGACATGGCCCACCCCGACGCCGACCCGCTCGTGGTCGAGGCCGGCCAGCGGGTGCGCCTGGACTTCGTCAACCGCTCCGAGATGTGGCACCCGATGCACCTGCACGGCCACACCTACCAGTTCGGCGACACCGGACCGCGCAAGGACACCGCGATCGTGCTGCCCGGCCAGACCCTGTCCGTCTTCTTCGACGCCGACAATCCCGGCCGCTGGATGCTGCACTGCCACAACGCCTACCACGGCGAGGCCGGGATGATGGCGAACCTCGCCTACCGGACCTGACCGCCCGCACCGCCGGACTTTTCGGGCGGTGCGGACCGCACCAGCCGGGCCCCCAAGCCTCCGCGCCCATCTGATGCCATCTCAAGCAGTACGCAACGCATCTGTCAGTCCGTCAGAGTGGTGCGGGCTACCTGACCGGCACGAGGTGCTCCAGGTGTGGGAGTAGCAGTCGGCAGCCAGGGTCACGGTGCTCCGCCTACGAGTACCGCCGGTGCCCGGCCCGCTCGGGGTGAGCGGACCGGGCACCGGCGGTCGGTACGGCTCGTGGTCAGTCGTCCTCGGCGCGCGGGCCGTGGCCGAGGCGGCGCAGGTCGAAGGACCAGATGCCGCGGCCGAAGGTGGCGGCATAGAGCTTGCTGTCGGGGCCGGTCTTCAGCTGCTGGACCGAGGTCGTGGACAGGCCTTGGCCGAGCACCTGGAACGCGGTGGCGCCGGGTGCGCGGTAGAACGCGGCCAGGTCGGCGCCGAGGGCCAGGCCGCCGTCGGGCAGCAGCTTGATGGAGTCGGCGGGAACGTCGGGCAGGTTGGCAGAGGCGTCCGTCCAGGTGGCGCCGCCGTCACGGGTCTCGAAGAGGTGGCCGATGCCGGCACCAGGACCCTCGGTCCAGGCGCGGGAGAAGCCGCTGAACGCGACGAACACGTGCTGGGCGTCGGCCTGGTCCACGGCGAAGGAGGAGACGTACCGGTTGGGCAGCGCGCCCTCGACGGGCAGGTTCAGCTGGTGCCAACCGGTGCCGTCGGCCTTGCCGGTGGCGATGCCGCGGGTGAAACCCTGGTTGTTGCACGGGCCGCACCAGCCGGCGTAGACGGTCCCGCCGGAGGCGACGACGGCGGTGGCGACGTGGCCCTCACCGAGGTCGAAGGCGGCCGTCCAATCGCCGCCGCTGCGGATCGCGAAGCCCTTGTTCTGCACTCAGGCGTGGCGGCCGCCGGCAACCCAGGTGCTGGTGTTCTTCGGGTCGGTGGTGATCGGTGCGATGAAGCGGGCACCCGCGCCGCCGAGGTCCTTGTCCGGCGGGGCGATCTCCCAGGAGGTGGCCTTGGACCGGTCGTCCGGGGTGTCGAAGCGCACCAGCTCGTCGACGGCCTGCCGGATCAGAGCGGGCTCCGCACGCAGCCGCGCCAGCTGCCGGGGTGGCGCAGCAGGGCGAGGGTGCCGTTTCCGATGAGGTTGGTCGTGGTCTCGTCGCCCGCGGTGATGAGCATGAAGCAGGTGGAGAGCAGTTCCTCGTCGGTGAGCTGGTCGCCGCGGGCCTGGGCGGTGACCAGGGCGCTGATCAGATCGTCGCCGGGCTCCGCGCGGCGCCGGTGGATCAGTCGGGAGAGGTAGTCCTCGAACTGCTCGACCACCTTCTCGGCCTGCTCGATGTCCTCGCTGAGGTTGCCGAGGCGGCGGAACCAGGCCGTGACGTGCCCGCGGTCGCCGTCCGGGATGCCGAAGAGCTCGCAGATCACCGTGTCGGGCAGCGGTGAGGCGAGGTCGCGGATGACGTCCATGGTCGGCCCGGCGGCGACGGCGGCGTCGAGCAGTTCGTCGACGATCTCCTGGAGCCGCCCGCGCAGGGCTTCGATCCGCCGGGCGGTGAAAGCCTTGTTGACGAGCTTGCGCAGCCGGGCGTGGTCCGGCGGGTCGGTGTTGGTCATCACCCGGCCGAGGCGGTTGGTGAGCCGGCTGAGGTCGCGGAGGTTCCCGTCGCGGGTGGAGAGCGAGGCGGTGATCCGCTCACGGTCGCTGGACAGCCGCAGGTCGCCGAGGGCGGTCTCCACGTCGGCGTGGCGGGTCAGGTACCAGATGCCCTGCGGGCTGCGGTGGACCGGGTCCTCGCGGCGCATCCGGGCGTAGAGCGGGTAGGGGTCCTGCCGGAACTCGGGGGTGCGCATCGCCGCACTGAAGTCGCCGGAGCCGCCCGAACCGTCCGCAGCGCCGGAGCCGTCGGCAGCGCCCAAGCCACCGGGCGCGCCGGGGTTGCCCGGGGCGCGCCCGGCGGGGCGGGTGTTGGTCGCAGGTGTCACGACTGCTGCGCGTTCATGGCGTCGACGAGACTCTGCGGCCGCATGTCGGTCCAGTTCTGCTCGATGTGGTCGAGGCAGGTCTGGCGGGTGTCCTCCGGGTGCGCGACGGTCCAGCCGGCGGGCACGTCGGCGAAGGCGGGCCACAGGGAGTGCTGGCCTTCGTCGTTGACCAGAACGAGGTAGCGGGCGTCGTCGTCCTCGAACGGGTTGGTCATGGTTCTCTCCTTGAGGTGTTAGGTGTGAATGTCCGCTGTCAGTCGTGGAGTTCGGTGATCTTCGCGGCCAGAACAGGTCCGATCTGCCCCAGCGAGCCGGGCTGCGTCATCCGGTCGTGCCGGGTGGTGACGTCGTGGGACTCGATCCGGCCCGCGATGTAGGGCCGCCAGACGCCTGCGTCGGGCGAGTCTGTCTCCCGGTCGATCGTCGAGTTGAAGAGCAGCATGTCTCCCTCGAACCGGCCGGGGACGAAGTCCAGGGCGAGCCGGGCATTGTTGATCATGATGTCGACGACGGCCTCGATGTGGCGCTCGGTCAGGTTCGCCAGCGCGCTGCCGCGGTTCTGGAGGATCTCCGACACCTGGGCGAAGCTGAGCGGTCCCTCGGCCGGCAGGTCCGGGCCGCAGTCGAGGATGCCGACCAGGACGTCGCGCTCGGTGGGCACCGGCGGTTCGTCGAAGGCGACGTCGCCCACCGGGTAGGCGTCGAGGATGGCGAGCAGGGAGGTGCGTTGGCCGCGGTTCTGCAGCTCGGTGGCGACCGCGTGGGCGACCAGGCCGCCGACCGACCAGCCGGGCAGCTGGTAGGGGCCGGTGGGCTGGACCTTGCGGATCTGGTCGGCGTAGTCGGCCGCCATCTCCTCGATGGTGGCGGGGCGGGGCTCCGGCCGGCCCAGGCTGCGCGCCTGGATCGCGTAGATCGGGTACTCGGGCCCGAGGTGGTTCAGCAGCCCGCAGTACGACCAGCTGATCCCGCCGCCGGGGTGGATGCACCACAGTGGCGTGCTCCGGCCCTTCGGCCGCAGCGGGAGGACCACGTCGAAGGCGTCGTCCAGGTCGTCCACGCCGAGCCGCTCCGCCAGGCCGGCCACCGTCGACGCCTCGAACAGCGTGCGCAGGCCGAGCCTGGTGCCCAGCGTCTCCCGTACCCGGGCCGCCAGCCGGGCGGCCAGCAGGGAGTGGCCGCCGAGCGCGAAGAAGTCGTCGTCGATGCGCACCTGCTCCCGGCCGAGCACCTCGGCGAACAGGCCGCACAACAGCTGCTCCTGCGGTGTCCTCGGCATCCGGCCGGTGCCCGCCGCCTCGTACTCGGGGGCGGGCAGCGCCCTGCGGTCCGGCTTGCCGTTGCCGGTCAGCGGCAGCGCGTCGAGCAGGACGAACGCCGACGGGACCATGTACTCGGGCAGGAGCTGCCGGAGCTCGTCCGTGAGCCCGGACGGCTCCGGGGCGGCGCCCGCGGCGGGCACGACGTAGGCGACGAGCCGCTGGTCCCCCGGCCGGTCCTCGCGGGCGACGACCAGTGCCTGGGCGACGCCCGGCAGGCCGCAGAGCACGGTCTCGACCTCGCCGGGCTCGATCCGGAAGTCGCGGAGCTTCACCTGCTGGTCGGCCCGGCCGACGAACTCCAGCGTCCCGTCGGCGCGCCGGCGGGCCAGGTCCCCGGTGCGGTACATCCGGGCGCCCGCGGGCCCGTCGGGGTCGGCGACGAACCGCTGGGCGGTCAGGCCCGGCCGGCCCAGGTAGCCGCGCGCGAGGCCGGCTCCGGCGAGGTAGAGCTCGCCGACCACGCCCGGCGGCACCGGCCGCAGGCCCCGTCCAGGACGTGCGCCCGCATGTTCGCCAACGGCCGTCCGAGCGGTACCGGTCGGTCGCCGGCCGGCGGTGCGGCCGGCCGATGGGACAGCGCGAAGGTGGTGGTCTCGGTCGGGCCGTAGCCGTTGGCCACGGTGAGGCCGGGGCAGGCGGCCAGCACCCGCGCGACCGCGACGGGGGAGACCACGTCACCGCCTGCCCACACCTCGCGGGCGCCGCTGAAGCAGTCCGGCTGCTGCTCGGCCAGGAGCTGGAACAGTCCGGCCGCCAGGAACATCCCGGTGACGCCGTGCTGGGCGATGGTCCGCGCCACCGTGGGGGCGTCCAGCTGTCCGGGCGGGGCGACGACCACCTGCCCGCCGGTGAGCAGAGGCACCCACAGTTCGTAGGTCGAGGCGTCGAAGGCGGTCGGCGAGTGCAGCAACACGCGCTCGTGGCCGCCGGCCGCCCAGCACGGGTCCAGGGCGAGGGCCGTCACGTCGTGATGGGTGACCCCGACGCCCTTCGGCTGCCCGGTCGAGCCCGAGGTGTACATGATGTACGCGAGCTGCCGGGGGTGGCAGCCGATCCCGAGGGCGGACCCGTCCTGTTCCGTCTCCCCCAGCGCGGTCAGCACGTCCGGGCTGAGCAGCACGCCGGCCCCGGTCTCGCGCATCATCAGGTCGATCCGCGAGGACGGGAAGCGCGGGTCGAGCGGGACGTACGCCGCACCGGCCTTGACGACGGCGAGGACGGCCGTCACCAGGTCGATCGAGCGCTCCAGCAGCACCGCGACCGGGGCCTCCGGCCCGGCCCCCTGCGCGGTGAGCGCGCGGGCCAGCCGGTTGGCCCGGGCGTCGAGCTCCCGGTAGGTCACGGCGGCGTCCTCGCACACCACGGCGATCGCATCCGGGGTCCGCCGCGCCTGCGCCTCGAAGAGCGCCGGAAGGCCGACGGCGGGGAGGTCGACCGTGACCGCGTCGCGGGCCGCGAGGTCCCGTTCCTCGGCGCTGAGCAGGTCGACTGCCCCGATCGGCCGCTCCGGGTCGGCGACCGCGGCCTCCAGCAGCCGCACCCAGCGGGCGAAGAGCGCCTCGACCGTCGCCTCGTCGAACAGGTCGGTGGCGTACTCCACCGCGCCGCGCAGACCGGCCGGGCCGCCGACGGCGCTGTGCTCCTCGGCCAGGCTGAAGGTCAGGTCGACCCGGGCAGTGTCCGTCGGCGCCGGCTCGAAGCCGGTCTCCAGCCCCGGCAGGGCGAACTCCCCGACCGGCGCGTTCTGCAGGGCCAGCATCACCTGGAACAGCGGGTGGTGCGCGAGCGACCAGGCCGGGTTGAGGAGCTCGACCAGGTACTCGAACGGGACGTCCTGGTGGGCGTACGCGGCGAGCGCGTTCTCCAGGACCCGGGCGAGGAGTTCGGCGAAGCCCGGGTTGCCGGAGGTGTCGGTGCGCAGGACGAGCGTGTTGACGAAGAAGCCGACGAGCTCGTCCAGCGCCTGGTCGGCACGGCCGGCGATCGGGCTGCCGAGCGGGATGTCCGTGCCCGCGCCTTTCCCGCGAGCGGTTCCGCGATGACCACCTGCTACGCGTGGACCCGGTGAGCGGGTCGCTCTTCGTCCTGGATCCGGACGAGGTCGCCCCGGACGAGGTCGGCGACCTCACCGAGGCCACCGTCAGCGAGCTTGCCAGCCGGCTCGGCTGCGTCTACGAGCACTGCGTCGACTACGACTCCGTCGGCGACGTCCGCTACTACGAGTGGCACCTCCTTGTCCCGCAAAGCGCGCACGCCCACCGCGCCCCGGAGGGTTTGCCCCAGGCGGTGGCCCGGATCCGGGACCTGCTGCGCGGCATGCTGCCAGCCGGCCTGACCGGCTGGGAGATCAATATCGACCGCGATTACACCCGCCGCCTGGCTGCCGCCCAGCTGATGGGCACCACCTACAGCGACCTGCTCACCGTCCTGGACGACACCTTCCTCCACCGGCGCACCGGCGGCGCCGAAGAGCTGGAGCCGCGCGCCAAGCTGTGGCACGAGGACGAGAAGACGCTGGTCGGCGATTACGCGATCTGGCTCGGCCAGGACCCGAGCGTCGACTACCAGCGATGGCTGGTGCTCCCGGCCGCACGCGCTCGTCCTCGAACTCGACGACGGCCGGATCCTCCTTACCTCCCCCCGGCTCGCCCCCTCCAGGCCCGCGAGGTCGCCGAGGCCGTCCGCCCGTTCCTCGGCTCCCCCGGCCGCGACCCCGACCACCCCCTCACCACCCCCCTGCACGTCGAACTCACCCTCACCGGCCGGCCACCCACCGCCACCTTCATCCGCCTCCGCGGCGACTGACGCCCTCGACGCCCCGTCCCTGCGGATCGGGCCCTCGGACATCACTGGGTGCCACGCCGTACGCGGCGCGGAAGGCACGGCTGAAGTCCGCGTGCGCGCGGAATCCCCAGCGGGCGGCGACGTCCCCGATCGTGCAGTGGCGCAGCCGCGGGTCGACGAGGTCGACACGGGAGCGCTCAAGACGGCGACGGCGGATCGTGGCGGCGACCGTCTCGGGCCGCGTCCGGAACAGCTGGTGCAGGGTGCGCAGCGAGATGTGGTGGTGCGCGGCGATGACGGCCGGGCACAGCTCCGGGTCTCCCAGGTTGTGCTCGATGAAGGTGTCGACGCGCGCGAGCAGCACCTGCTCCCGGGTCTCCACGGGCAGCGCGTCGCGCGCGTCGAGCAGGCCCGCGAAGTAGGCGGCGGCCAGTTGGACACCGATGGCGCCCGTCCGGCGGAGCTCTGCCGGGCCGCCGTGGCCGGCACTCTCCAGGAGGCCGGACAGGAAGTGCCCGAGCAGCACCCCGGCGGGCGATCGGACGGCGAGGGAACGGCCCAGCAGACGCTCCATCCGGTCGGCCTTCAGCGGCACGGCGGTCCGGGGCAGTTGCATCAGCGTGACCCGGTGCCCGCGGTCGTCCCGGGTGAAGAAGTCGGCCGCCAGCGGGCGGGAGGTGTCGAACACGGCCAGGCTGCCGGTCGTGAGGCTGGCGACGTTGCGGGACTGCTCCAGCTGGATCGGGCTGCCCTGCACCAGGAACAGGTGGTACTGCTCCGGGTCGAAACGCCGGATCTGGGCCGGTCCGCGACGGGCCGACATCGGGGAGAACGCGAACTCCGCCACCCGGGCGCCGGGCAGGTCGACCGCCCTCGCACTCCCGCGGAAGCCGCCCTCGTGGTCGCTGGTGAGCGCCACGGGCATGACGTCGGTCTCCATCAGGCAGCTCCACCACTCCAGCCGGTCCGGTGGAACCACCCCGTCGGTGGAGACCGACACCAGCGCCTCGGGTGCCGAACCGCACGCCTCTGCTTCAGTTAACGTGAACACAGAGAGATGATCCGGGTCGCAGCCGGGCCGCGTCCAGGCGGTTGTCGGCCATGACGGACGCCGACTTCGCCCGGTGCCAAGGAAGTCCGCACGCAGCGCCAAAGACCCGGGCGCCGGTGCGCGGCAACGATGTGACCAGCACACGACACGATCCTTCGATTCCCAGAGGTGACACCGTGACAGAGCACCGAACCCCCGGCTCCGGCTCGCCCGCGAGGATTCTCGCCGCGCTGGTCATGACCCTCCTCGCACTGGTGGGCACCGCGAGTGCGGCCGGCGCCGCCACCACCCCGGACTTCTCGGCCCAGGCCCACGGCCTCGGCCTGACCGACGCCCAGGCGAAGAGCCTCCAGGAGCGCGTCGACGCCTACCTGGCCACCACCGGCGGCACCCAGGTCTCGGCCAACAAGATCGCCCTGAACGGCGGGGAGCTGCTGCTCGCCCTCCCCGGGGAGCAGAAGGCCCGCAGCGTCACAGCGGCGGGTCACGCGACGAGCCTGGCCGCCTCCTGCCCGTACACGTACGTGTGCGCCTACAGCGGCCCCAACTACACCGGTGACGTCCTGACGCTCTTCACGTGCAACTTCCCGGTGTCCATTCCCTGGTCCGGGACCGGCTCGTGGATCAACAACCAACGGGCCGCCCTGCACGCCAAGTTCTACGACCGGAACGGCAACCTCGGCTGGACGTCGCCCGGCGGCTACAGCTCGGACCCCGCCGCCCCCTGGGGCTGGGTCGGGTGGCTCAGCCCCTGCTAGGAGCCGCCTGATCAACCGCTGGTCGCGGCCCGAGGACTCGGGCCGCGACCGTGATCGATGACGCCTGCGCCCCGCGCGCTCCCGCGGCTCCCCGGTCACTTCCGGCGCTTCGCGGCATGGGAGAACTCCGTCACGAAGGTGTCGTTGAAGACCGGGAGGACGGCCGGTCGGCGGCTGGTGATCAGGGGCCCGGGGCCGTCGTGGCAGGTGTGGACCTCCTCGTCGACCCAGTGGGCGCCGCCGTTTCGCAGGTCGGTGCGCAGGCTCGGCCAGGAGGTGAGGGTGCGGCCGCGGACGGCGTCGGCCTCGACGACGGCGGCGCGCCACCCGCCGCCGTCCCAGTTCACCAAGGCGTGCGACGTCGACATCGGCACGGCACGCCGGCCAGCTGCGGCGGGCGATGGTGGATCGTCGCCAAGGACGTCGCCGCGGACCTGGGCATCTCCGAGGACAGCGTGCGCCGCGACCTACGCGACCTCGCCGCCGAAGGACGGTGCCAGCGGGTCTACGGCGGGGCCCTGCCCGTCTCCCCCGCCACCGCGGACTACGCCGCCCGACAGACCGTCGCCCCCGACGGCAAACGGCGGGTCGCCGCGGTCGCCGCCGCGCTCGTACGGCCCGGCAGCGCCCTGATCCTGGACGGAGGCACCACCGCCCTCGCCGTCGCCCGCCTGCTCCCGCCGGACCTCACCTGCACCGTGATCACCCACAGCCCGACCATCGCGGCCGCACTGCTCGACCACCCCCGGGCCGAGGTCTTCCTCCTCGGCGGCCGCCTCTTCAAGCACTCGGCGGTCACCTGCGGCGCGGGCCGCGGTCGAGGCCGCCCAGAACGTCTCCGCCGACCTCTGCCTCCTCGGCGTCACCGGCGTCCACCCGCAGGCCGGCCTGACCACCGGCGACGCCGAGGAGGCCGCGATGAAGCGCGCCCTGGCCGCACGGGCCGCGGACACCTACGTCCTCGCCTCGTCCGAGAAGATCGGCGCCGCCTCCCGGTTCCGCGTCCTGCCCTGGGAGCAGATCAGCGGACTCATCACCGACGCCGACCCCTGCCACCCAGTCCTGGGACAACTCACGGCGCACGGCGTGGAGATCCTTGCGGCCGGCTGACAGCCACGGCGCGCACGGGATCGACGGCGGACTTTACGGCCGCAGCCAGGCCGGCGGGGCGGCAGCCGGCCCGCCGGATGCCCCAGGGCTTCTTCGGCTCCCGGCCGGGACGGACTCGACGTCCACCCGCAGCGTGGGTCAGGCGGAGCGGACGGCCCGGCCGCAGTCCCGACAGACCCTCCTGGTCGTGTCCCACTTCGGCGGGTACCAGGGGGAACCGGGGACGGAGGGCCGGTAGTCCACGGTCTGCATCCGCCGGGTGTCCGCACCGCACAGGTGTGGCCGCCGGGGCCGCCGGGCACGGACGGGTCGGGGTCGGCCGCGTGCACGGCACGCACGCCCTCGACGTACTCCTCGCCGCCGGCGCCGAGGTGGTCCACCCGCTGAAGCTCGGGTTCCAGAAGCACGATCAGGCTTATCACCCCACTCTCGGCGGGAGCGGGCCGCGGCGCATCCGGGATCGGTCCGCTCCGGCCGGCAACGCCAGGACACCGGAGCCCGGCTCCCGGAGTCCGTCCCGCAAGTAGCGGATGGGGCTGGGGAAAGACAGGCACGATGTGTCCCTTCGGAAGCCGTAACACGCGGCTCAAACCCGGCCAAGCGCAGGCCGAGCACGACATGTGTGCCAGAACGGCGAACGGTCGTCACTCCTTGGACCCAGGCAGAAGCCATCCACGGACCCAGTACCGAGGCGAACGGCATCGTCACCTCGACGCCTACCGGGCGAGTGCGCGGGGTGCCGTGGCCGGGCGCGGGTTGGCGGCGTGCGTCAGCCGGCGGCGCGTGCGCCCGGGGTCTTCGCGGTGGCGGGGCGAGCCGGTGTCGGCTGTGCACGTGCCGTTGCCGGGTTGCGTGATGTTCATCGAAGGGCCTCCCGGCATCGTGCGGCAGTCGTGGGCGGGTTCAGTCGACGGTGGTGGGTGGGTTCAGCCGGCGGTGCCGTCGGCGGTTTCGGTGACCTGGTTGGCGACGACGAGGACGTAGCGCTCCCAGGCCAGGACGTAGCCGGCGACGTCGTCGAGCTGGCCGACCTGGTCGACGACGCGCGCGAGCGGGAGCGAGAGGTCGACGAGTCCGCTGGTCCTCAGGAAGTCCAGGGCCTTGCGGGCGTCGACGGGGGGCGGGCAGGACATGGTGTTGCTCCCATCAGTGGGTGAGGCAGATAGGAGGATTGTCACGAGGGGTCGTCGGAGTGTCACCGGTGGTATTGACTCGAACATACGGTCGAGCGGATGGCAGCCTTCTCCCGTCGGGGCCGCGAGGCCGCAAACGGGCCGAATGGGCGACACCTCGCAGGGTCGGGCGGGGGGGCGCACGATGGTTCGTTCACGCCCCATGAGGGTGGGAACACCGGGCGGGCGGCCCTGGGTCCACGTCCGCCGGCCACGACCCGCCGCACGCCCCTGGCTCCGATCTCGTCGCCCCATGGAGCGGCCTGGTGATCCGGATCGGTCGCGAGGCCCTGCGCCGCCTGCTCGCCCGACGCGGCGCCACCTTCCAGCGCACCAAGACGTGGAAGGAGTCCACCGATCCCGAGTACGACTCCAAGCCCGACCGGATCGAACACGTCCTCGAACGCTTCCCGGACCGCATGTTCGCCTTCGACGAGTTCGGGCCGCTCGGCATCCGCCCCACTGCGGGCAGCTGCTGGGCCGAACAGGGCCGGCCCGACCGGCTCCCGGCGACCTACAAGCGGACCCACGGCGTCACGTACTTCCACGGCTGCCGATCGGCGATGACACAATGTGGGGCGTCACCGGCGCCGCAAGGGCACCGCGAACGCCCTGGCCGCGCTCAGGTCGATCCGGGCCGCCCGTCCGGACCGCGCCCCGGTCTACGTGATCCTGGACAACCTGTCCGCGCACAACGGCAAGAGGATCCTGCGCTGGGCGAGAGCGTTTCCATAGTGGCCCATGCGGCTGTCTTTCCCGCGAGGCGCCGAGCTGCGGGCGGCGGACATCGGTATTCTGATTTCGCTCAGAAGCGCCTCGACAGAGCGCGCCATCTCTCCGTTGCCGGTGCGGTGCCTCTCCGGCGACGACCGAATTCCACCCCCTTCAACGTGCGCCGGTTGGCGAACTCCGGAGTGGTTTTGGCACCTTCGACCACCCACGCGGCGAACCTTCGCAGCCGAACAGTTGCTCTCGTGGCTCTCGACCCGCCGTCGCCGATCCCATGGATCAGATCCGGAACGCTGCGGCGCCCCGACCCGGCGCTGACCTCGCCGAACCTGACCGACAGCCAGATGACCGAAAGGAACACGAAATGGCTCTTTCCCGACTGGGCCACCGGGCCGTCATGGCGGCTGCGAGCCTCGCCCTCGGCGTCCTCCCGCTCGCTGCATGGCCCGCCCCCGCCGTTGCCGGCTCCCACTCCGTGAGCCTGGCAATCGGACCGGTGCCCGTCCCGCACGTCTCCGTCTCGGCGTGCGTCGACGCCACGTGCGTCTCGACTCCGGCGCTCACCAGCGTGAAGCTCGTCGCCACCGCGACAGTGACGGGCGGCCCGCTCCCCGCGGTCGTCCTCACCCCGGCCACCTGCCCGAACGGCGGCCAGGGAGTCGCAGTCCAGGTGACCAGCCTTCAGCCCGTCACCGTCACCGTCAGCGGGACGGTCTCCGGTACGACCACCAGCGGCCCGGTCAGCATCCCCGTGGGGCCAGTCACCGAGACGATTCTCCCGGGCACCCCCGGCGTGCTCGTGTCCGCGTGTACGGACTGACGTGCTCCGCCCCCGGGACGTCGGGATGACCCGTGAGCGGGGGCGGGGGCAGGGGCGGCCTGCTCGGCAACTCGAAGCCGAGCGGGCCGCCTTCCGGAACTCGGCCCGGGCTTTTGGCGCACCGAGGTGCCGCAAAGGAATCCCCGACTCTGACGCGTGGCGCCCCGAGACCGGCATCGCGCCCCGGCTCGCCGACGCCGAACTGGTCACCCTTGCTGTGCTGCGGGCCCTGTTCCGCGCCCACGGAGCCCGTGCCCGGCCTTCTCCGACGCCGAGGACCGCCGTGCCGGCAACGGCGGAGTGGACTCACGAAGCCCCGGCCCGACTACTGGTGACACCCGCGCGGGGACTCCCACCGGGCGGGCCGGGGCTTCATGGCGGCGCGTGGGTCGGCCGATCAGCAGCCGGCGCGAGACCGTGTCGGTCGGCTTCAACTCCCCGGTGTCGCCGTTGTAGAGGGCGTTGCGCGGCTGGATGAGACCCCCGTCTCGCGCACGTCGTAGTTGCACTCCGACCACTGGCCGGCGTCGTAGGGGTTGCGGCATCCACCGGAGCGGCCGTAGTCGGTGCGCCAGAGGCCGACCGCGGAGTAGCCGTCCTTTGCGAGGTCGAGCACGCGCACCTTGTCGCCGGCCTTTTTGAGCAGGTCTACACCCCCGGGCTGACGATGCACTCCCCGCTGTCCGCCGTGATCCCCGACTCCGGCATGGTGACGGACGCGCCGGTGGTGAGCCGGCCGTCCTCCGGGGTGGCGGCGGGAGGCCTGGACAGTCAGGGCCGTGGCCGACATCGTCAGGGCGGCAGGCGTCCACCCTGCCCCGCGTCTGCCGCGGGGTCACGGCGGCGCGTCTTCTTCGTGCCGCGGAACACGCGGCGCATCACTCTGGTCGCCGCCCCTCCTGCTGACGGGAACCCTGGTCCCGCTGCTGGACATGACGACGACGGACCTCCTCGCCCGCGGACTGCCGAAGGCGGATACGATCGCACCCGCCCGCGACTTCGCGCCCCAGCCCGTGTTCCTGGCCCTCCTGGTCGGCGCCGCGGCCCAGGCGTTCCGCGCCGGCACCCGCCTACGCGCCGACAGCGAAGGGCTGGTCTGATGCCACCGGAGGACCCGCACCAGATCGAGTGTCACCTCGGCCGCCTGATGGATGAACGCGGCATGACCCCGAAGTACGCGGGCGCCGGCGCCGAGACGACGGCCATCGCCATCAGCAACCGCATCACCGCCGCGCTGAACGAAGCCGACCACGCGGACCAGGAGATCAGCGCGCGGCTGAACCACTTCGCGGCCAACGCTGGCAACGGCATGGGACTGGATGCCGCCATGGTGGCGAAGGACCAGGCCGCGGAGACCGCCCGCGAGCAGATACCTGCCAAGGGCACCGACCCGGCCAGCGTCAAGAAGTGGTGGGACGGCCTCACCGAGACCGAGCAGCAGAAGTTCATCCACGACAATCCCGACCAGGTCGGCAACCTCGACGGAGTCCCCGCGGCCGTCCGTGACCAGGCGAACCGCCTGAACCTCACCCGGGCCCAGGCGGACCTCCAGAAGCAGCTCAGCGACCTCGAAAAGTCCGAGCCCCTCTCGGTGGCGGGAACCCCGTACGGGGCCACCGAGAGTCCGGACCACATTGTCTGGAAGGCCCAGCGTGACGCCTTGCAGGACAAGCTGAAGGGCCTCAATGCGCTCCAGGACCGCCTGGACCTGCCCGTCAGCGAAAAGGACAAGGCGGCCGACCTCAACATCGACCTCGCGAAGGGGACGAAGATGGACCCGTCCAGGGTGTACGCGGTGCTCGGCGGCGGCGACTCGATCACGGACTGGACGCCTGACCCCTTTTCCCCCGACAACTACAACCCCTTCAGCGACGACTACCACGTGCGCTTCGGGCGCGACCCGATGAACCCGGCCTTCGGTGCGCAGCACCTGCCGTCCCAGGACACCGACCACGACCACTACTGGAACGCGAAGACGCCGTCCTGGAAGGCGTTCGGTCAGGTCATCGCCGGAAAGCCGGTCTCATGAGCCGATCCTCGCAGCCCGTGCCACACGGGCGGACCGCCGATGGCGGACGGTTCGCGCGCGCCGCCCTGCTGTGCCTGCTGCCCGCGGCTTTCCTCGCCCTCGCCGCCTGCGGGACCGACACCCCGTCGATGAATCTCGGCCGGGCCGAGGAGAAGGTCAAGGCGTACGCGTCCGGCGCGCTCGCCGTGCTCCCCGACAAGGACACTGTGCATGTCGCCGAGCCACTGGTGGACAAGAACGAGTGCGAGGCTGGGGCGATCGGCTCTCCCCCGAAATACATGCCGTACATCACGTACGACCTGCGCGGGATCCCCGGGCCGAAGGTGCACGGCGTCTTCGAGGCGGTACGGCAGCGGCTGAAGCAGGACGGCTTCTCCGTCAAGCACAGCGACGACCAGCGACTGGACCTGTCCAACGATGCGAACAAGTTCACCGCTTCGGTCGTGGTGGGCCAGCCCGACACGGCGCCGGACACCCTGTACCTGACCGTCATCGCCCCCTGCGTCAAACGCGGCGCCGGCCCGGGGGCTTCCGCGAGCAGCTGACCGCACTCCCTGGGGTGACCGGCCTGTGGGCCAGGCGGACGGCCAGGGTGCGGGGCGTCAGCCACGAGACCCGTCAAGGAGCGGGTCTCCGAACTGACCGGAGAGAACTCATCTCATCATCAGCGCACTCGGCGTTCATGATCCTCTGCACCACCCAGCCCGGGTACAGGCGTCGCACCATGGCCGTCGTCCGCCCGTGGTCCGCCCCGCCCACCTGGACCTGGCCCACCTGCTTCAGGCGGCACGGCACGTCTCCCTCGGCGTACACGAGCAGACCGGTCTTGGCCCCCCAAGGATCCTCCCTCCAGCGAAACCCGTGTTCCGGTCGCACCCTACCCACGAGCACCGACAAGCGGATCCGGGGAGAACGGGCTCCTACGTGGTGGCGAGCGCGTGCCCCAGCAGGGACATCGCGTCGGGCATCACCCGCCGCCAGAAACCGTCCGTGTGCTCGCCGTCGGGGAAGCGCGCCTCGCGCGCCCGGGCCTGACGCGCGACCTGGCGGGCGGCGGGGCAGAACGGGTCCTCCTGGCCGCACCACACACCGAGAGTGCCGGCCTGCAGGCGGTCCGGACGCAGTGTCGGCTCGTGGGCCTGCCAGTCCGCCTCGTCGGCGTACCCGCCGGTGGTGCGGGCGTCCGCCCAGGTGCGGAAGACGGCCGGGCTGAGCAGCGCGACCGCGTCCAGGTTGCGGCCGGCCTGCGTGCGACCGACGGCGTACTGCAGGGCTCCGGAGCCACCCATGGAGATCCCCATCGCGGCGCGGGGCGTGGGCAGTTGGCGGGCGTGCAACCAGCCGGGGAGCTCCTCGCGGAGCATCGCCTGCGGGTCGTCGCCGCCGGGGGCGTGCTGGTGCCAGTACGTGGCATCCCCGCCGTCCACCGCGACGACGGCGAACGGCGGCACGCCGCCCTTGACCGCCGCCGCAAGGAACTGCGGCACCCCGAGCGCCACCATGCCCTGCGCGTCGTTCCCGCGCCCGTGCAGCATGACGCAGACCGGCAGGTTCGTGCTCGCCGCGGTACCGGGCGGGAGCATGGTCACCATCGTGACCTCCCGGCTCCGCGCAGCCGACCGCACCTGCTCGACGTGCACCGCTCCCGGCACCACGTCCGGCACCGTGCCGTCCGTCCCGGTCATCCCCAGCACCTTCTTCAGCCCCACCCCACCGGGCAGCCACCCAGCGAGCATCCCGCCCCCGGCCGCAGCCCCGAGCACGGCACCGCCACCCACGACGCCGGCCCCGATCCGCAGCAGGCGCCGCCGCGACAGCGCGCGGTCGGCGGGGCGGTCGGCGGGGTCCGCTGGGGGCTGCTCGGGGTGCTCGGGGGCACTGTCAGTATGCGTGGTCATGTCTGTTTGGCCTTTCGCCGTTCGGTTTCGTGCGCGCAACCTCGGGCGGGCGCCGCCCGGGTCGAAGCCCGTGGGCATGCCCGCGTTCGTGAGGTGCGTGTGGTTGATGTCCGCCCGGCCGATCCGGTCGGCCCCCGAGGCAGCCCGCACGGCCGCGGCCTGGGGCACTGCTGCGGGGCTCGGTCAGCGCTGTGCGCCGCGGGCGGTGTGCGGCAATTCAGAGCAGCCACAGCGACAGCGGACGTGGGCGATGGCGGCAGCAGCGCTGGGCTGCATGGCGTTCCGCGGTTTCCGGTCGACGCCGTCCGCTCGGGCGGACCTGCGCGGCGGCCCGGCTCAGAGCCGGCGGATGGACAGATGTCGGCACGTTTCCCCCAGTCGGCCGGCCCAAGCAAACGATCATCGTAGGGGACGAGAGATCGGACCGCCTGGTTCCGCCCCCGCATCACCGTGTGCTGCTGGGGGCGCAGCGCCTCCGGGTGTGGGAGGAGACGGCGTGATGGGCGCGCTGCCACCAGGCGGCGCCGACGGCGCCGGAATGGACGGCCTTGTCGTGGGGGGCGCGGCGTTCGGCGAGGGCGTGGCTGGTGGTGGCTGAGGCGGGCGGCCACCTCGCGGCAGATGGCCGGGTCGACTGCGGCCCAGCAAGGCTGAAAGCTTGACCAGTCTCGTGAAATCCTTCCTTCCAGCCCCTATTTTGCTTGGGATGTGTCCACGTTTCGACGAGTTTCACTGAATCTCACTGGATTCTGGCAACTGACAGGGCATCACTAGGGCCTGTGTGATGTTGCAATCAATATTGCAGTTTCGTGCCCACCTGAAGGCGGAATCCGGTAGGACGCTGTATGTGACGCGTAGGCAACTCACTGACGAGCAGTGGACGTTCATCGAGCCGTACTTGCCGATCGGCGAGTACGGCCCATACCCCGAGAGGCTGCGGGATCAGTTCGAGGGAGTGATCTGGCGGTTCCGCTCCGGCGCCCAGTGGCGGGAGATGCCCTCCGAGTTCGGTCCCTGGCCGACGGTCTACGGTCGCTTCCGGGTCTGGAGGGACGCCGGCGTCTTCGAAGCCGTGCTGAAGGGGCTGGTCGCGGAGGCCGCGAAGCGGGGTGAGGTGGACTTGTCGCTGGTCAGCGTGGACTCCACCACCGTGCGGGCACACCACGACGCTGCCGGGATGCACCTGGACCCCGACGCTCTGGCTGCCCTGGAGAAGGCCGCCGACGAGGCGGAGAAGGCCCGGCAAAAGGGGGCGGCCCGGAAGAACAAGACGGGCAGAACGCCTCAGACGACCCGGAACGGGAAGAGCGGCGACGAATCCGGCGCCGGTGCAAGCTCCGGCTGAAAGCCGCCCTGCTCGGCCGCTCCAGAGGCGGGCACCAGCAAGGTCCATTGCGCCGGCGACCGGAAGTGCCGCCCGTTGGCGTTCGTCCTGACCGAGGGGCAGGCCGCCGACAGCCCGCAGTTCATCGCCGTGCTGAAGAAGGTCCGGGTCCGGGTGCCGGTCGGGCGTCCCCGCACCCGGCCCGACGCGGTCGCCGGTGACAGGCCTACTCGTCCCGCGGCAACCGCGCCCATCTGCGGAATCGGCGCATCAAGGCGGTCATCCCGGAGAAGAAGGACCAGGCCGCCAACCGGAAGAAGAAGGGCAGCAAGGGCGGCAGGCCCGTCGGCCACGACGCCGAGCTCTACAAGCAGCGGAACACCGTCGAGCGCCTGATCAACAAGCTGAAGGCCTGGCGAGGCATCGCCACCCGGTTCGACAAGACCCCCGAGAGCTACCTCGCCGGCCTCCACCTTCGCGCCCCGATGATCTGGATCGATGATCTCCTGCTGACCACTGGCTGATCACAACATCACACAGGCCCTCGCTGGCCGACGTCCACGGCATCACCGACGACCAGGCATCCCGGATCGAAGCCAGCCAGCCCTATGCGGACCTCGCCGACTTCTGGTCCCGCGCCCAGCCCTCCCACCCGGTCGCCGACCGCCTCGCCCGGGTCGGTGCCTTCGCCACCCTCGCCCCCGGTACGGGGCGCCGCGACCTGCTCCTGCAGATCGACGAACTCCACCGCCACCGCCGCGCCGCCACCGGACCGGGCCAGCTCACGCTCACCCAGGCCACCGCCCCGGACGCCCCCTCCAGCAGTCTGCCCGTCATGACACCGAGTCAGGAGCTGGAGGCCGAACTGGAAGTCATCGGCATGGACGTCTCCCGGCACCTCATGGAGCCACTGCACCCGCTGCTGGCCGAAACTCGGTGTCATCCCCTCTCATCAGCTGAGAGACCAACTGACCGGCGAGACCGTGCTGGTCGCGGGCGCGAAAGTCGCCATCCAGACTCCACCGATGCGCTCCGGCCGCCGCACCATCTTCGTGTCGCTGGACGGCGGCAGCCCCGGCGGCCAGATCGACCTCGCCTACTTCGACGACACCCACCAACAGGCCGCCCACCCGCTGTTCCACCACTTCCTGCTGCTCGCGCGCGGAACCGTCTCCCGCCGGGAGAAGTCCGTCACCGTCATCGGCACCCACGCCTGGAACCTCCAGGAGATCGCCGACACCCACAGAACCGGCGGTGCCGCCGCCGTCCGCACCCTCCTCGCCACCCAACCCCGGCCCCGATCACGCCAATGACGCCGACGGTGGTGGCCGCCCCACCCGGTCCGGCGGTGCCGGACGACTGTGGCACGCCAGCAAGGGGAGCGCCGGATGACCACTGGCACCGAGGTGACGGTCCTTCACCTACGCTTCCACCGCGCCACGTTCGAGACCTACAGCGAACTGTTCACCGTGCTCGACGGCGTCACTCCCTTGGTCCAGGCCCTGCCACCGGACAGCGCGCTCCTCGAACTGGCCGGTGCCGTGCGCTATTTCGGGCAGAGTCCCGAACAACTCGCCGATCTGCTCCAGACCTGCCTCGCCGCCCGTTACGGCCTGCTCACCACCGGCGGGATCGGCCCCAACCGCATGCTCGCCACCATGTCCGCAGACACCGCGATCCCCGGCACCGTGCAAGTACTGAGCGACGACCCCGCCGAGCAGGCCCGGTTTCTGCGGGACTGCCCGGTCCGGGCCCTGCCCGGCGTCGGCCCGACACTGGAGCGCTCCTTGACCAAGTACGGCATCGAGAAGGTCGGCGACCTGGCCGATCTGCCGCCCGCCACCGTGCAGCGCATCGCCGGGGCCTCCACCGGCCGCCTGATCCAGAAACGCGCCCACGGCACCGACCGGCGCACCGTCACCCCGGCCGGACCACCCGCCACCATCACCAGCAGCCACCGCTTCGACCAGGACACCCTCGACCACGACCAGATCCGCCGTGCCCTGCTCGCCGCCGCCACCGACCTCGGCACCCACCTGCGCGCAGCCGAGCAACTCGCCCGCACGGTCGAGCTCCAGGTCACCTACGCCGACCGCTCCACCACCACCCGGTCGCGTACCCTGTGCGAACCCACCGCCCACACTCCGGCAATCCGGGACACGCTGTACGCCACCTTCGCAGCCCTCGGCCTGCAACGGGCCCGGGTACGGGCCGTCACCGCCAGGACCGGAAACCTCGCCACCGCCACTGGTACCGCTGTCCAACTCGCCTTCGACCGGTCCACCGAGAGCCACCGCACGCTGGAACCCGTCCTCGACCGCGCTGCCAGACGCTTCGGCCCCGGCACGATAGCGCCAGCAGCCCTTGGTTCATACACCCGGCGTGGATAGTCACGGCCGCCCACTCGCCTGGCGTGGGTTTCTGCGTCGACGGTGGCGGATCCGACTGGCTCAGAGCACCAGGATGACCTCAAGGGTGCACCGCGTCGATGTCGCTCGCGGTGGCGTCCGGGAACGCCTCGCACCGGGCCGGTGGCGTACGGAGGGGGAGAAGCCACCGCCGAGCCGAAGAAGCTGCGCTACCGGCTGCTACACGTCGCGGCCCGCATACCCGCACCGCGAGGGCCGGCCCCTGGGCCGGCGACCTGGTCAACGCGTTCACCCGGTTGACCACGCTACCGCGACCGATCACCTGAACACCGGCCCACGTCCCGACGGGCAGTCGGCGGAGGACTGCGGCCACCGCGCCGGGCCATCGGCGTGCCCGTGAACTCCGGAGGACCTCCCCGAGATCGACTGCCCGGATCGCGGCCTTGATCAACGGTTGGCGAAAGGCTGCGGTCGGCTTGTCGGCCGTCGAGCCTCGGCAAGGCCAGCGTCCCATAAGGGACACCCTCCGAAAACCTTCCCGTTGCATCTTGACACAGCTGATGTTAGCGCTCACAGTCGTGGTGCGTTCAGCCGCACCGCCGGTTGGCTACTCAACACCTACACCCCCACATATTCCTGCACGGCTCCTCCTCGGAATTGTTAGCGCTAACACGCCACTTCCCGGGCAGTTGTCCGTGCGCGGGTGTCGTCGGCGTCCGCGCCGATGCGGCCCGTCCCACGTCGTCGATCCCATGATGGAAGGAAGACGCTATGTCGGTTGGGTTAGCGCGCGCCGCGAGGTGGCGCCGTCGGTGGCGGTCGGGGGTGGTCGCCGCAGCAGTCATGGCGATTGTGGGCGGGTTGCTCACGGTGGCCACGACGCCGGCGTCGGCCGCCACGGTGGACACCACCGCCTGGTACGTACTGGTGAACCACAACAGCGGCAAGGCCCTCGACGTCTACAACTTCTCCACCGCCGACGGCGCCAACGTCGTCCAGTGGACCCGCACCAACGCCAACAACCAGCAGTTCCAGTTCGTGGACTCCGGCGACGGCTACTACCGGATCAAGGCGCGGCACTCGGGCAAGGTGATCGACGTGTCCAGCTGGTCGACAGCCGACGGTGCCGCCATCCACCAGTGGACCGACCACGGCGGCGCCAACCAGCAGTTTCGGTTGGCCGACTCCGACAGCGGCTACGTCCGGCTGATCAACCGCAACAGCAACAAGGCGGTCGAGGTCCAGAACGCGGCGACCAACGACGGCGCCAACGTCGTGCAGTACAGCGACTGGGGCGGCACCAACCAGCAGTGGCAACTCGTCAAGGTGGATGGGGGCACCGGCTCCGGCCCGTGCGACATCTACGGCGCAGGTGGTACGCCCTGCGTGGCGGCGCACAGCACAACGCGCGCCCTCTACAGCGCCTACAACGGAGACCTGTATCAGGTCAGACGCTCGGACAACACAACCCGCAACATCGGCGTACTGACCCCTGGCGGCGTCGCCAACGCGGCGGCCCAGGACTCTTTCTGCGCAAACACCACGTGTGTCATCACGGTCCTGTTCGATCAGTCCGGGCATGGCAACGACCTGTGGTACCAGGGTTCCAGCGTGGTCCCAGGCTCACCACAGAGCCGCCCGGCCGTAGCGACCACCGAATCGCTGACGGTCGGTGGCAGCAAGGCCTACTCGCTGTACATCAACCCCGGGAACAGCTACTGGCGCGACGGCCACCTGACGGGTGTCCCGACGGGCAGCGCACCCGAGGGCATGTACATGGTCACCAGCGGTACGCATGTCAACAGCGGCTGCTGCTTCGACTACGGCAACAGCGAAACCACCCGCAAGGCCGACGGGCCAGGTGCCATGGACGCCATCTACTTCGGGACGAGCTGCTGGTTCGGCGGCTGCTCCGGAACCGGACCCTGGGTGCAGGCCGACCTCGAATGGGGCCTGTTCCCAGGTGGCAGCAGCACGTGGAACCCGAACCAGCAGGCGTTCACCAGCAAGTTCGTCACGGCGACACTCAAGAACAACGGGACGTCGCGATTCGCGCTCAAGGGCAGCGATGCCCAGGCCGGAAGCCTGTACACCCTATGGGACGGCGCGCTTCCCAACGAGCCCAACGTATACAGCCCGATGAAGAAGCAAGGCGCCATCGTCCTGGGCAGTGGCGGCGACTGCTGCTCACCCGACGTAGGCAATATCAACGACAGCGCGGGCACGTTCTACGAGGGTGCCATGGTCTCGGGCTACCCGTCGGATGCGACCGAAAATGCAGTCCAGGCGAACATCGCCGCCGCCGGCTACCGATGAACCAGACCCGGCCGCCGGCCTGACGGGTACAAGCGGTGCCGCCGCTCTATGGCGGCGGCACCGCTTCACCCAGATGTGCTGATAAACCCTGCGCAGGTTGAACCACGCGGAAGGGGTCGGGCGCGGACGTGCCTGACCCCTTCCGCGTGGAGGGTCTTGGGGCGGCATCCTTCCGCACAGCGGCCATACCGGGCGCACCGTACCGCTTGACATCGACCGGCCCGCTGGCAACCCCGAGCGCGGGGTGGGTCGCGCTCAAGGACTTCACCAACGTCGTCTACAACGGCAAGCACATCGTCTATGCCACGACGCACAACACCCTCGCCGGCCGAGTCGGCGGGATTCGCCGCCACGGCGTAACCGGAGGGGGCCCAGCGGCAGTTGAGTTTGGTGTGAAGAAGAACAACCCTCACGCCGAGGGCCCCGACGGTCTTGTCCACACCGCCCGCCTGCCGCTGTCGAGTACCACCCTGAACTGTCTCGCCGACCTGATACGCGGCCACCTGAAGAAGATCGGTTCCAGGTGGCGGGCGCTGCCCGCCGGGAAGATCGCCGGCATCGTGCTGGCGGTGCTGCGCTGTGACGGCCGGTGTCCGGGCGCCGGACGGCTTCGCGAGCACCGCCGACGCCTAGCGGGAGTTCCTGGAGACCGGTGGCCTCCGGCAGCGGACCGTCGAGTAGATCGGGTTGTTGAACCGGGGCGCCGCGCTTGACCAGGTGCGCGCCGCGATCCACGCCGCCATCCTGAGCACACCCCACCGCCTCGCCCAGGGCATCGCCCGGATCGCCGCCTCATGATGGCCCGCGCCGCTCATCGTGCGCACCAGCGACTTCAAGGCCAACGAGTACGCCAAGCTGGTCTTCGGGTGCCCGTTCGAGCCGGTCGAGGCCAAACCGGTGATCGGCTGGCGGGGTGCCACAGCTTCGCCGCGGTGAAGCAGCACGTGGCCGCTACCGAAGGGGACTGACCGCGTGCGAGGTGGGCCGTTCGGCTCATCGCGTACGTGCCGGTTCGGCGGTGCCGGGTGAGACTGGCACCGGATCAGTCCTGGAAGGGGCCGACAATGACAGTCGCACTCCCGTACGCCGCGCTGGCGGCACCCATCGACCTCAACCACACAGGGCACTACGTCCACTGGGGTGTGGTGCAGATCTCGGTGGCGAACCTCGTGGTCATCGGCCTGATGGTGCTGGTCTTCGTAGCCGCGGTACTTCTGCCGTTCCCCAAGGGACGAGGACGCAAGTGAGCGACTCCGTCCCGCCCCCCGGGAACGCGGCACCGGGCGCAGCCCGCTCGGGCGGGTGGACCGGGGCGGTGCGTCGGTACGCCGTACGCACCCTCCCGCCGGAGAAGCTGCTGCCCGACAGCCAACCGGCGTACATGGCCTCGTGGATCTACGTCTTCGGCGTGCTCACCGTGTCGTCGCTGGCCGTGGTCCTGGCCACCGGATGCCTGCTCGCGCTGGAGGGCCCCGGCTGGTGGCACACCTCCAGCGTCGGCAAGTACGTCAACAGCCTCCACCTGTGGAGCGTGGAGCTCTTCATGTTCTTCATGGTGATCCACCTGTGGGGCAAGTTCTTCATGGCCGCGTGGCGCGGTCGGCGGGCGATGACCTGGATCACCGGGGCGGTGTGCTTCCTCGCCTCGATCGGCGCGGCCTTCACCGGCTACCTGACACAGCAGAACTTCGACTCCCAGTGGATCTCCGGACAGGCCAAGGACGGCCTGAACGCGGTCGGCATCGGAGCCTGGTTCAACGTCCTGGACTTCGGCCAGATGCTGATGTGGCACATCGTGCTGCTTCCGCTGGTCGTGGGGCTGCTGACGGCGTGGCACGTCTTGCTGGTCCGGCGCCGCGGAATCGTGCCGCCGATCGACGCAGCTCTGCGGGAAGCGGAGGTCCGGTCATGAACCCGCGCGCCCGCCGGGCGGCGGAACCCGACCCTGCCACGTTCCCGACCCGCCCGTACGACCTGCTGAAGGAGTTCACCATCGCGCTGGTCGCGGTGGCGCTGCTGACCGCGGGTCTCGCCGCGCTGTTCTCCTCCCCGGACGACAAGCCGGTCACCCTGGCCACCTGGTCGGCCGCGACGCCGAACGACTTCACCGCGACCGCCGTCGCGGAGCTGGGCGGTACCAGTACGACGGCGCAGTACGGCCCGCCGTACAACAGCACCCCGGGCGCGGGGCAGAAGATCTTCGGGGTCGGCCTGCAGCGGGCCGGGGGCGTGCGCATCCCGGTGGACACCGCCGAGGACTTCGTGCTGCGACCGCTGCGCCAGCCCCCGGAACCGGCGGACGTCACCGCTGCGCTCACCGCCTGGAACGCCGCACCGGCCGACCAGCAGCAGGCGTGGACCTCTGCGTACTCCGACGCGCTCGGCAAAGCCCCGGACGGCGATCCCGCCAAAGCCGCCCCCGGCGACTACGGCCCCGTCCCGGTGCTGATCACACGCCTACTGGCACTCGCCCAGGCGGGCGCCCTCGACGGCCAACTGCAGGCCCAGGGCCACTTCTACCAGACCGACTACACCAAGCCGATGCTCTTCCTCGCCGACGGCAGCTACCTGGAGGACCAGGCCAGTGCGCAGCACCTGGCCGGCGACCAGTGGGGCATGATGAACGAAACGGGGAACTACCCCGGGCAGGCCTGGCTGTGGCTGTACACCTTCTGGTACCAGATCGACCCGTTCAAGACCTCGGGCAATGCGGACGCGCTCATCTGGGCGCTCATGGCGTTGCTCAGCCTCGCCTTCGTCCTGGTGCCCTTCATCCCCGGGATCCGGTCCATTCCCCGTTGGACGAAGGTGTACCGCTTGATCTGGCGCGACTACTACCGGGGGCAGCCGTAGTTCAACGGCGCTCGGCTGTCCGCGGACCCGGTCAGCTGACGCTGCCGCGGACCACGACGACCGGGCAGCGGGCGTGCTGCACGCAGTGCTGACCCACCGAGCCCAGCAGGGCGCCGGAGAACCCACCGTGGCCACGGCTCCCCACAACGAGCAGCTCGGCTCCGCAAGACCTCTCCAGCAGCACCTCTGCGGCGTTGCCGAGCACGACGCTCTCCTCGACCTCCACCGGCGGGTCGTCCCCGACCACCTCGGCCACTGCTTGGGTGAGCATCTTCCCCGTGGCATCGGCGAGTTCGGGGTCCAGACCCGTCATCGGCAGGCGCAGCAAAATCCGAGAACCCCCGCCGGCCGCCCAGTCAGACGATCTTCACCGCGGACACCACCCGCCGACCAGCGTGAGCACGTCGATATCCGCGCACACCAGGCCTGCGACCTGCAACTTCACGATGACACCACTCATTGACCCTTGCAATCTGCAATTCCTCTACCAGGGGCGCGACCCCAGCACCGACGGCATGGACTACGGCCTCCTGCCGTACCGGCCGGGCGTGCTGACACTGCAGCGCTAGAGGTCCGGCTTCTGGCGGTCCCCGCCGACGCCCACCCCTTCATATCCCAACCGAATAAGGGGGGTTCAAACAGTGACATTCACACTTCAGCGGTGGTCAAAACGCGTCCTCGCCTTGACGATAAGCCTTCTCTGTATGACGGCATTTCTTCCGGCCGCAGCCCGGGCAGACAACCCGATCGTGCAACACATTTACACCGCCGACCCGGCACCGCTGGTCTACAACGGCCGGGTCTACCTGTACACCGGACACGATGAGGACAACTCGGCGCCGACGTCATTCACGATGCGCGAGTGGCGGGTGTCGTCCTCGTCGGACATGGTGAACTGGACCGATCACGGCTCGCCGATGAGCCTGGCGACCTTCAGCTGGGCCAGCGCGGACGCCTGGGCGGGACAGGCCGTCTACCGCAACGGCAGGTTCTACTGGTATGTGCCAGTGCGAATGACCAACGGGTCGCAAGCCATCGGAGTCGGGGTCTCGGACAGCCCCACCGGGCCGTTCCGCGACGCGCTCGGCGGTCCACTGATCCAGAACTCCGAAATCGACCCCACCGTCTTCATCGACGACGACGGGCAGGCCTACCTGTATTACGGCAACCCGAATCTGTGGTATTTGCGGCTCAACGCCGACATGATCTCGTACTCCGGCAGCCCGACGCAGATACCGCTGACCACCGCGGGGTTCGGCACCCGCACGGGAGATGCGAACCGGCCCACCTTGTACGAGGAAGGCCCCACTGGACGAGCAGCAGTTTCAGCAGGTCAGGTGGGTGTCTCCAATGAACGGTGCAACTCGGGTGGTGTGAGTTACCGGCGGCCGACGGAGAGTCGGCCGTCGAAGGCGATGTCGAATGCCTGGAGTGCGGGCTTCCATCGCAGGGTCCAGCGTTTGCGTCCCTGACCAGTGGGGTCCAGGCTCATGACGGCCATGTAGACGCACTTCAATGCGGCCTGCTCGTTCGGGGAGTGTCCGCGGGCGCGGACGGCCTTGCGTATGCGGGCGTTGACCGACTCGATCGCGTTGGTGGTGCACACGATCCGGCGGATCTCGGCGTGGAACTGGAGGAAGGGTACGAACTCGGCCCAGGCGTTCTCCCAGAGCCGCACGATCGCCGGGTACTTGTCGCCCCATGCCTCCTGGAACTCGCCTCAACAGAGACAGTCACGTCGCTCATCAGGTGCTACTTCCATGATCGGGAGTTACACCGTTCAAAAGTACAGACCCGCTGCTGGCCCGCCGATTGCAGGCCGACGGCCAGGCGATGGACTGCCGGCAGCTCGCCGCAGCCCTCGGCCTGGATCCGGTCCCCGCGAAGGTCGAGGGCGTGCGGGCGAAGGCGAAGCGCCTGGCCGCGCGGGGCTGGCTGGCTGAGGCGAGCCCGGGGATGTTCAGCGTCGCGGCCGGGCGAGGCGGCGGCTCATGACCATGCACAGTCGCCCCTCCGGTCCGTTGTTGGTGGGAAGAGTGGTCGACACGCTCGGACTGCGGCTGACCGTCATGGTCACCGCCGCGAACGTGACCGACCGTCAGGCCGGGAGTGCCATGCTGGCCAGGCTGCATGAACGCCACTGGCGTATCACGCTGGTGTGGGCGACGGCGGCTACACCGGGCACCTGATCGACCTCGCCGCGAAGCTCTGGCGCATCGCGCTCACCGTGGTCAAACGCAGCGACGACACCTCCGGTTCGTCGTGCTGCCCAAAAGGTGGCTGGTGGAGCGCACATTCGCGCGGCCGGATGCAGATACCTCTTGCCCGGTCACAGCCCTGGACGCCGCGCAACCCCCTCGGCCTCGCCGACACCTTGAGACACCACGGTCTTCCCGCCCGCGCTGCACGGAACACCGCCATGGTGGACGCCCTGGTAGACCTGCCGCCCATGGTCATCGCCGACCTTCGGCATCCACCCCAAGACAGCCGAACGCTGGGCCACCTTCGCCGGCGGGAACTGGTCCGATTACTTGGCAGCGCGACGGGCCGACCCGCAGAGCTAGTGCTTCCCCGCGCAAGTTCGTGGAGGGGTACCGGAAGGCGAGTCTGGACGTGTCGGATCTGTCAGACGAAGGAGAAGCGCGCGGCGGCTTCGGCGGGCGTAGTTCCTTGGCGGCGTCCGGGGACGTCGTGGACGGCGGTTGCGCCCTCAGAGCGCAGTTGGTCTGTGGCGGCATGTCGGGCCATGATCGCGGCGTAGGCGCGGACGTCTGTGGCGGTGACGTCAGTACGGCCTCGCCCCGCGTGCTGCTGGAGAAGATCGGTGACGTCCGGGTCGAATCGCAACATGGTCACCGGAGCGTTGAAGCGCCTGGCGATGGCGATGAGTCGTGCGCGCGCCTGGGGGGTGACGTTCGTGGACTCGGCGACTGCGCTGTGTCCGGCAGCGAGCCTGGCGACGATCCTGCGGTCACGCTCCTCGAAGATCCGAGCGTCCGCCGCTTCGGAGTCCGCTTCTGCGGGTGAGGTGCCGAAGAGCTCCGCGCGGATCTCGTCACTGGATACCACGGCTTCCTCCTCGATCTGCCGACGCGCGATCAGTGCCCGAACGAAGCTGGTCTTGCCCGAGGCTGGCGGTCCGACGAGGACGACCAGACCCGCCGGCACTCGGATCAGCCCGGAAGTGCCCGGTGCGGGAGTGTTGAGGTAGAGGTTGCCGGCGCAGTCGAGGGCTTCTTCAGGGGAGCCGGCGGGCAGTCCGGTGGGCAGGATGTTGTCCTGGTAGCTGTCGTTGCTGGCCAGGTAGAGAGCGAAGCCCCAGGTGTGCAGCACGCCGGTGAACCGCAGGCGGCACAGCGGGATGATCTGCTCGCCGGGAAATTCGGCTCCCACGTAGGCGAATCCGGCGCGGAAGCGGACCGTGACGGCGTTCACCTGTGGCCAGCGCTCGCGGGCGTGGCGGTTCAGTCGCTGGCGCAGGTGGTGCTGCATCGATTCCGGCGGGTTCTTCGGCACGGGCCCATCCTGCCGGGTGCGGCGTGGGCGCGCCATGATCTTGGTCGTGAAGGGTGGGCAGTGGGCGGGGACGGCGGTCGCGGTGGTGCTGGAGACAGAGGTCCGCGAGCGGTTGATGAGGACGGCGGCTTCGGCGAAGTCGGAGGTGCGGGCGGTGCTGCGGGCTCAGATCGTGCTCGCGGCGGCGGACGGGCTCGCCAACGGAGCGATCGCGCGGGAGTTGGAGGTCAGTGTGAACACGGTGCGCAAGTGGCGCCGCCGATTCGCCGGCCTGGGCGTTGACGGGCTGCGGGACGCCGAACGGTCGGGGCGGCCGAAGGTCTACGGCTCCGATGTGCGGGTGGCGATCGTGGCCAGCGCGACAAGCGCGACAAGCGCGACAAGCGAGCCTCCGTGCCCGGAGGCAACCTGGTCGCACCGGTCTATCGCCGAGCGGGTGGCCGGTACATGTTTCGCGCCGGTCTCCGCGGCAGTTGAGCAGAGCAGTGTTCCGAGTCTGCGCTATTGGGGGATGGTGAGCAGGATGCGGCCGTGGCCACCGCCAGCGTCGACGCGGTCGTGGGCCTTGGCGATGTCGTCCAGCGGGTGACGGTCGCCGACGGCGACGGTGAGGGCGCCGACGGCGGCCGCGGAGGTGAGGTCGCGGGCGGCCTGGCGCTTGGCCTCGGCGGGGAAGTCGTCGCTGCCGAGCAGCCGCAGGGTGACGTTGTTGAACAGCAGAGGCCAGAAGGGGATCTCGGTGCGGTCCGAGCGGGTGGCATAGGCGGCGATGACGGCGTTGTTGGCGGCGACGGCGTTGTCGAGATCGGCGTTGTCGGACAGCGCGACCTCGATGATCCGGTCGACGCCCCGCGGCGCGTACGAGCGGATGGCAGCGGCGGGCTCGCCAGTGTCCAGGGCGATGGCGTGGGCGACGGCCGGGTCGACGCGGTCGAGGTCCGCGGTGCGGCGGACGGTGGCGATCACGGTGGCGCCGGCCCAGTGGGCGAGCTGGGCGGCCAGGGAGCCGACGCCGCCGAGGACTCCGTGGACCAGGACCAGTCGGCCGTCGACCGGGCCGTCGGCGAAGACGGTGCGGTGGGCGGTGATGCCGGGGACGCCGAGGCTCGCGCCCAGCTCGTCACTCAGATGATCTGGCAGAGGTACGGCTTGGTGGTCAGGTACGACGGTGTACTGAGCAGCTGTACCGAAGGGGCGGTAGGACTGGGCGCCGTATACCCAGACCCGCTGTCCGACGCGGCGGGCGTCGACTTGGGCGCCCACGGCGTCGATGACTCCGGCGGCGTCGCTGTGCGGGATCACCCGTGGATAGGGCATGGACGAGCCGAGCCAGCCGCGCCGTTTCTTGGTGTCGCCGGGGTTGACGCCCGAGACGGTGACGCGGACGCGGACCTCGCCGGGGCCGGGGGCGGGATCAGGGAGTTCGCCGACGTGCAGGACATCGGTGGCGGGGCCCTGGTCGTCGTACCAGGAAGCAAGCATGGGGGTACCTTCGTGGGCAGTCAGCTCGCGGGAGCGGCGGGCGCATGCGGATCGCTGTCGGTGCATCTGGTGTCGAATGCGGGCGGCTTCTCCCTGAGGGTCTCGCGCAGCCAGGTCCGTTCGGCGCGGCTGGTGGCGCGGGCGGTGAGCAGCATGCCCCGCCGGTACGGGTCGGCGACCTCCTCGGCACGCAGGGGCCGCTCGTTGTCGTAGAAGAAGCTCGCCGGTTCTTCCAGGAACTCCAGCCGCCTGCGCAGCACCGCGTGCTGTTCGGCCACGTCGGGCAGGTGGGAGAGGAAGGCCAGGACGATGTAGAACCGGGTGAAGTCGGTGATCTCGTGGTCGGCGGGCTTGCGCAGGCGCTGAAGCATGTCGGCCCGTCCGGCCGCGGTCAGGCTGAGCACGTACCGGGCCGCCCCCGCGGCCGGGTCGGCGCGCCGCTCGATCAAGCCCGCCTTGGTCAGGCGATTGATCGCCGGATACAGGCTGCCGTCACTGACCGGCCGCGTATGGCCGGTCAGCTGTGAGACGCGGCGGCGCAGCTCGTGTCCGGGCAGGGGTCCCTCGGCGAGGAAGCCGAGTATCGCGAGTTCCAGCATGCCTCCATCTTCGCACGCCTACATCGAATCGATGTGAACATCGAATCGATGTTACGCTCGTAGGTATCCACCCAAACGTCTCTGGAGAGGCACAGCAAGATGCCGTCGCAGTCCACCGAGTCAGTGATGAACCGTTTCGTCGAGTTCATCAACACGGGCAACGAGGACCTCGCTCGCGAGGTCATTTCTCCGGACGCGGTGTTCCACGCGCCCAGCCACCCGGAGCCACTGCGGGGGCCCGATGGGTACATGGAAGTCATCGGGATGATGCGCAGCGCCTTCCCGGACGTCCAGTGGACGCTGGAGGAGACGGTCACCGAATGCAACACCGTGGCCGCGCGGTTCACCATGCGGGGAACCCACGACGGTGACTTCTTCGGGATCCCGGCGAGCGGCAACAAGATCTCGGTGCAGGCCATGAACTTCTACTACCTGGCCGACGGCCGGATCGTCGGCGAACGGGGCCAGCCCGACCTCCTCGGGGTGATGCAGCAGATCGGTGCCGTACCGGCGCCGTGAACCACGTTGGGCTGGGTGAGCCTTCTGTCGCGCGGGATTGCCGCTGCTCGGAAGGGCTCGTACGGCGCCGTGGCAGAGGGCGAAGGCCCGCACCGGAGCGCGGGCGCCGGCCCGGGTTCATCGCAAGAGTTCGGTCTTCTTCTTGATCCGGCGTCTTCGCGCGGACAGCGCCCGTTGCGGCGAGAGCTTTACACCTTGTCACCGCTGACGTGACCGAGCCGGGTACGGAACTGCTCGCTCTACGGCGAATACTGCAACCCTCGAATACCGACAGTCCACCAGTGGTCCAGGAGATCCGGCGCGGCGCGCTCACCCAGCACTTCGGGGCACCAGCCATCGCCTCCACCCTGGCGAAGGGCCGGGCGGACCAGCCACGTGAGCACTGGTGGATCATCGAACCCGTCGCCCAGCACCTCGCTCTGGCCGAACGCCTGTCCTGGCACGAGACGCATATCTTCGCCAGCCTCGTCCCGCCCGCCAGCGATCACAAGCACGACGACGCCAAGGGCTTCATCCCGCGCGAGGACATCGACCACTTCATCGCCACGGTCAACGCCACCGCCGCCCGTACCGGCCTGGAACCCATCCCCGAGGCCCTTGTGCGCCCGCACATGTTCCGCCGCACCATGTCGGTCATCACCTGCATGGAGCCGGATGGGGAGATCGCTACGGCCTGCAGCTCAAGCACGCCGCCCGCCGGGCTCTGGCCAACGTCGTCACCGCCGGCTATGGACAGGCCGACAAGCAGTGGGGGAAGGAGTTCAACACCGAGCTGGAGACCGCCGCCGCCGGACGCCTCGTGGCCATGCTCCGTGCCCGCCGCGGCGGGCAGGCCGTGGCGATCGGGCCCGGTGCCCACCGCCTCCACACCAGCCTCGACAAGATCAACATCCAGCTCGGCCAGGCTGGCCCGGTCCTGTGGGCCACGGCCGCCGACCGGCGCCTGGAGGTGAGCCTGCTGCGGGACGAGTTCGCCGACCTGCACCTGGGCACCATCAACCACTGCTTGTGGAACCGGGCCACCGCCGAGTGCCAGAACGCCCTGCCCGAAGCCCAGCGCGGGAACCAGCCCTCCTCGGAGCCTGCCAACCCGCCCGCTGCCGCAACTCCGTCCTGACCATCAGCCACGCGCCGATCTGGCAGCTGGAGGAGAAGGACCTCACCGACCGTCCGAAAAGCAGGCTCTCCGCCCCACGCCAGCAACTCATTGAGGCCCGACTGGCGGAAGTCCGCACCGTCACCGCCCAGTTCACCCACCTCGCCAAGGAGAGCGCCTGATGTCCGTGTCCGCAGCGACCGAGGAGAAGCTCCGCTCGGCCATGGCCCGGCTGCTGTCCGGACAACCGGTCCGCACCGACGGTGCACTCACCCAAGGAGAACCTCGCCCGCGAAGCCGGCGTCAGCCACGCCACCGTCCATCGCGCCGAAACCGTCCTCGCCGACTGGGACGCCCACGTTGCCAGGCCCGTCCTGCGAACCCCGGGTGAAGTCCGCCGGGATGAGGAGATCGTCCAACTCCGGTGCCAGCTGAGGGAGTCGAAGCAGAACACCTTGCTGCAGGACAAGCTCGACCCCCTGGCCACCGTGACCGCCAACCTCTACCACGAGAACCAGGCCCTGAAGCAGGACCGCACCCGACGCACCCACCAGGTACTCACCGCGATCCCGGCGTCCGGCTGACGAACAGCACGGCGGTCCCTGGACTCGCTGTCCGGAGACCGCCGTGCTGGCTTACCGTACCGGTCCCGGGAAACCGAGGCCGTGCGCGAGCTGGGTCCGCAGGAGCACGGGCCCGGGAGCTTGGCGGGCCCACCTCGGCACAGGCCACAGACGGCTCGGCCCCCTGCTTCCCGAGTGAGGCAGGGGGCCGAGCCTCTCCGCCGTCAGGCGAGCGGCGGAAGCTGTTCGCCCAGGCCTGGCCGGCCTGGAGGTCGATCCCGACGCGGAGCATGGTGCCGATGGCGGCCATGCCGACCTGGACGACCTGGTTGTGGTTCATCGCGAAGTCCTCGCGCGGTAGTTCCACAGCGGGCCCGGAACGCGGCCCGGGGGCGGTCCCACTGGTCGGGACCGGTGCCGACGTAGGCCAGATCCAGGTCAACGACCCGGGCCTTGTTGTTTCCTGACCGCCGACGCCGACGCCGACGCCGACGCCGGCGCGGAAGCCGACGGCCCGGCGCGCACGCCACGAGTGGGTGGCGTTGCTGCCGGGCCGTCAGTCACTCACGCGGTCTCACTTCCCGTGCAGAGCCTTGCGGCGACGTCCGCGAAGCACCAGGACGCTTCCGGCAGCGATGGCCAGCAGGCCACCGAGAGCGCTGTACGTGACGGCGTTGCTCATCCCGGTGGAAGCCAGGCCGCCGGACGTGCTGCTCGGGGTCGGCTGGCCGACGGGTGCGCCTTTCTCCGCCTGCGCACGGGTGCCGGTCGTGCCGGAGGCGGAGACAACCGGCGTGGCGGCGGTCGGCGTGGCGGCGGTCGGCGTGGGGACGGTCGGCGTGGGGACGGTCGGCGTGGCGGCGGTCGGCGTGGGGAGGGGCGACGGCTTGGCAACGCCGGCAGTCCCCGACGCGGGCTTCAGCTGAAGAGTCGTGATCGAGTACGGCGGCAGCGTCTGTGCGACCGCCGTGCCCCGCTCCTCCGTCGTCAGGGCGGTGCCTCCCGTGGCATACGAAACGGTCGTGACCGCCCCTGCGGCCGGGGTGAATCCGACGTACGAGAGCGACACCTCCGCCGCGTTCTGCGGGCTCTTGTTGATCAGCATGACGTTCAGACCGCCGTTGCCGCTCCGCACCGCGTGCACAGCAACCGACGAGTTGCCCGAGGACGACTTGACCATGGTGTCGCCAGGCTGCGCCAGTGCGGTCAGGGAGCGGATGCCCCAGTAGGTGGGGAAGGGCGTGTCGCGCGGCGGTTGGCACTTCCCCCCGGCGCAGGTTCCAGCGGAGAGCACGCCCCCGTCCTGGTAGTCGGTCTCGCCGTTGACGGTGGTGGGTGCTTCGCCCGTGCCGTTGTGCAGGTTCCACCAGTCCACGTGGGTGCCGCCCTGCTCGAACCAGGTCATGTAGGTGTCCGGCGCGAACAGGGCGGCGGCCTGGCTGGTCAAGGCGGGCGAGCCGACGCCGTCGGTCTCGGTGACCGCGATCTCCACCGAAGCGGCGCGCGAGCCCGCGTACTTGGCGATCAGCGAGCGCAGCTCGGACGTGGTACCGGCGATCCGGGAGGGGGTGTTGAGCAGGTCGGCCGTGGTAGTGCCGCCCGGATACCAGTGGACGATGACGAAGTCGATCGAGCTTCCCGCGATGGAGAGCACCGTGTTGTTCCAGTCGGCGCTGTCACCGGGAGCCTTCTCCTTATCCGGCCAGCCGCCGGGGGTGGTGAGCACCGCTCCGATCTTCACCTTCGGGTCCACGGCTTTCATCGCCTTCGCGTAGGCGATCAGGTTGTTCGCGTACGCCGTCGGGCTCTTGTCGGCGTGGTTGTCACGTTCCCAGCCCTTGCCGTCGCCGTAGTGCCCGTTGCCGTAGACCTCGTTGCCGATCTCCCAGTACTTCACGCCGTAGCCCTTGTCGACGTTGGCGTACTTGACCCAGTCGGCGGCTTCCTGGGGGGTGCCGGAACCGTAGTTCGCGGTCAGGATCGGCTGGGCGCCGACCGTCTTCGCGGTGGCCATGAAGTGGTCGAAGTCGGTGTTGGAGGGGATCCAGCCGCTGCCGTCACCGGAGGTGTGGGTCTTCCAGTGGTAGTCGTCCGCGCCGGAGCCGCCGGGATAGCGCAGCTGCCGAACTCCCGCGGCCTTCATCAGCGATGTCACCTGGGCGTCCCCCATGTGCTCGTCGCCGAAGCCCGTGTTGAGGCCGACACCACTGCTGGGCACCGTGCCCAAGGAGGTACCGGCATCCACACTGATGCCGACGGTCGGCGCGGCGCCCGCGCTGGGCGCCAGGGCGCCGACACCGGCCGAGGCGGCGAGCACCGCCACCGCCCCCACGGCAAAACGCCGGAGCATCCGGCTACGGCGGGGCGTGCGACCCCAAGGCATCGGCTGCTCGGCGGATCTCGGGTCGTCTGGTGACACGTGGGGCTCCGATCAGGTGTTGACACAGATGGCGTAGCGCCGCTGACCACGGCTCGCCCGGTCGGTACACCCCTAAGTGGCCACTCAGAGCGGAAAGGTTGCCGTCTCAATCGTTTTTCGCCGAGACGCGGGTCGCACCGTCTCACCGGACCCGGTGACCCCGTGCCCCGGTGCCCCGGTGCCCCGGTGACACGCCCGGGCTCCCTTTCCACCTCGACAGCGCGAACCATCACATGCTTCCGGCCGCACACCGCCCCGCGGTGGCCGAGCGGCTGAAGCCGCACAGGAAGCACAGGAAAAGACACACGGCGGCCGCCGCCACCGCGACGGCCCTGTTCTCATAGCTACCGCCAGGCGGTGTGTAGCGCTGAGGGCTGCGCATCGTCAGCGGCACCCAGCACGCCCCCGGCCCGTTACCTTGATCTTTAACCTTGCGCGGCGAGGTGGGCTTGGAGCGTGGGTTCGCGTTTGACGGTCTTGCCGACGTCGTGGCGGGTGCCGGCCTGCGGTTCTTCGAACCCGGTGGTCGTCCGGGGCCGGGTCGGGAGGGTTTTGGCACACGGGCCGGGGTGGGGGCCTTCGCGCGGATGTTGCGGAACCGCCGCGGACCCGGGTCGGCGTCAACTTCGCTGCGGGTGGTTGGCGTTCCCAGGGGCGGCGCAGTTTGAGCAGGCGAAAGGTGTGCTCGAGATCGAATCTTCGCAGGAAGGTGCGCCAGATCCGGTCCAGGTGCGCGGTGTCGATGCCGGTGGCCGAGGACCACAGCCACAGCGGCTTCGCCTCGCGTTCGCCGGGCAGGTGCTCGACTTGGAGGCGAACCAACGTGCCGTGGGTGATGGGGATTTCGCCTTCGTGGTCGACCCAGGGGCCGCGTTTTTGCAGGCGCTGGTGCATCCGGCCCCAGGCCCTGGCCTCGACCTTGCCGTAGCGGGTGCTCTCGGTGCGAGTGGCGGTATCGAGCTCGTGCCAGGACTCGGGCTTGGCAAAGGTGAACGCGATGCCGTGCAGGCGGGGCCGCCCACCCCTGAGCATGGAGCGCGGCTCGCCCGCGTTGCGGAGCATGACCCGGTCCGAGCGCAGTCGGCCGATGAGCTCGAGGGGCAGGTCGGACAGGAGGTGGGCCAGACGCGTGACGTCGTAGCCGGCGTCCATGACGAGCAGGATGTCCGGGGCGCCGGTGGTCCCGCGCCCGGCCTCGATCAGGCGCCCGATGACCTCGCGCAGCTGGGCGGCGGTCACGGCGGTGACGTCGTCAGCCGGTCCCAGTCGGACCGCGTCCAGCAGACCGGTCCAGGAGGTGCGGCCGGACTCCAGGGCGGCGACGAAGGAGTGGGGCCGGCCGGGATCATCTGGTCAGCACTGCGGCCGCGCCCATAGACATGACAGAACAGACGGTCATCGCTGGTGGGAGCGTCGGGGCGGAGCCAGTTGGAGACGGCCACGACCAGCGCGATGCGCCCGTCGGCGAGCCTGGGGATCGGCAGGACGGCTAGCGCGCGTCGCAGCCGGACCAGCTCGAGCCAGCCCCGGTCCAACGCGGCGTACATCGCGCCGTGCCCGCGCCGGTGCTCGGCCGCCAGCGACAGGTCCACCAGTGTCCTGACCGGCCCGTCCGTGCAAAGCAGCGCGTGGGTGAGCTCGAAGAGCACGTCCGCTCGCTTGTACAGACTCTCGTAGAACTCGACCCGAAAGCGGGACAAGATGCCCAACGCGTCACCTGCGGGCGCGCCGACGGGAAGAATCACGGGCAGCGGCCGTTCTCTCGTGCTTCGTGACTCGACATCTCGAAGCGTGGAGAACGGCCGCCCCTGCTCTCCCGGGAAGAACCGCGGATCAGCAGGTTGGGTGACCTGCGAGGTTAAACAAAAAGGTAACTGCCGCCCGCGCCGAAGAGTGTGAGCGCTCACGTCAGTCCCGTCAACAACTCTGACGGGACGAGAGTCTGATGACGGCTCAGTAACAGCCAGGTTGCCGCACGGTACTTGACGCCCTCTCATGCCCCATGGTTTTCTCCCTGCAACACGCCGGATGTTCGACTTTCAAATTGTTAGCGCTAACAATGCGCCGGAGACCCGGTGCCCCCACCCCGCAGGGGTCACGTCTTGCCGCCGCCTCGGACGTGCCGCGCCCGGTCCGCACACACCGAGAAGGACCGACCCCTGCCCAAGCCGCCCCTAGGAGGGTGCAGATGAACGCTCTCGGTACAGCTCCACGAACCTCGACACGGCGAGGATGGCGGCCGCGGCTGGCCGCCCTGCTCTCGATGGTCTTCGTGGCGAGCTTCCTGGCGATGGTGAACCCGTCGTCGGCCTCGGCGGCCTCGGTCGACACCGGCAAGTGGTACGTGCTGGTGAACCGCAACAGCGGCAAGGCGCTGGACGACTACAACTTCGCCACCGCCGACGGTTCGCCCGTCGTCCAGTGGACCCGGTCCAGCAACGAAGCCCAGCAGTGGCACTTCCTGGACTCCGGCAGCGGCTACTACCGGCTGCAGAACCGTAACTCCGGCAAGGTCCTGGACGACTACAACTGGTCCTCGGCCGACGGCACCGACGTCGTTCAGTGGAGCGACCTCAACGCGACCAACCAGCAGTTCCGCCTCGCCGACTCCGCCGACGGCTACGTCCGCCTCCTGAACCGCCACAGCAGCAAGGCCCTCGAAGTCCAGAACGCCTCCACCACCGACGGCGGCAAGATCGTCCAGTACGCCGACTGGGGTGGCAGCAACCAGCAGTGGCAACTCGTCCCCGTCGCCAACGTCGGCACCGGCACGTGCGCCCTTCCGTCGACCTACCGCTGGACATCGACCGGCCCGCTGGCGCAGCCGAAATCGGGGTGGGCCTCACTCAAGGACTTCACCAGCGTCGTCTACAACGGCAAGCACGTCGTCTATGCCACGACGCACAACACCCTCGCCGGTAACGACGGGCGCTGGGGATTGACGAGCTTCAGCCCCTTCACGAACTGGTCCGACATGGCCACCGCCACCCAGAACACGATTCCCTTCGATGGCATCGCGCCGACGCTGTTCTACTTCGCCCCGAAGAACCTCTGGGTGCTCGCCTACAACGGTGGTTGGCCATACACCTTCTCCTACCGCACCTCGAGCGACCCCACCAACCCCAACGGCTGGTCCGCGCAGCAGGAGCTGTTCACGGGCACCCTCCCGAAGGGGGGCCCCCTCGACGTGACCCTCATCGGCGACGACACGAACATGTACATGTTCTTCGCCGACGATGAGGGCGGCATCTACCGCGCCAGCATGCCCATCGGCAACTTCCCGGGCAGCTTCGGTTCGTCGTTCACGAAGATCATGAGCGACACGCCGCTCAACCTGTTCGAGGCGGTTGAGGTCTACAAGGTCCAGGGCCAGAACCAGTACCTCATGATCGTCGAGGCCCAGAATTACACAGGGAGTGGTCGCCACTTCCGCTCGTTCACGGCCACCAGCCTCGACGGCACGTGGACACCGCAGGCCAACACCCTGAGCAACCCCTTCGCCGGCAAGGCCAACAGCGGCGCCACCTGGACCAACGACATCAGCCACGGCGATCTGGTTCGCACCAACCCCGACCAGACCAAGACCATTGACCCTTGCAACCTGCAATTCCTCTACCAGGGGCGCGACCCCAGCACCGACGGCATGGACTACGGCCTCCTGCCGTACCGGCCGGGCGTGCTGACACTGCAGCGCTAGCCGGTGGCGTGACACAGGTCCGGCTCCGGTGTTCCTGACGTTCGCGGGCAAGGACGTACGCCGAACCGGGTGAGCGTCACAGCGAGCGAGCGATCAGGAACGGGTGGAGTTGGAGCGGCGGGCTCGGTGCAAGGCCGAGCCCGCCCGTGCCCGTGGAGAACCCGGATGGTGGCGGCCTCGTCCTGGTCGACCACGGGACGCGGAACGTGTCAAGCCTGGTGAGTCGATCGGTTTCAGGGTTTGTCGAGTGAGCCGGGGTCGCCGGCGTCCGAGGTGATCACTGGGCGGCGGCGTGGTCGTCCGGCTGGTTGATCCACACGTTGGTGGGAAGGGTGCATGCCGCTGCCGGTGGCCGCGCCGACATCGCCGGCGGACCACCACCGTGCGGGGCGCTGGGCGATGAGGGTGAGCACCGTCTGCGAGTCAGTCAGTTCGACATCGGCGGCCCGCGGCCCGGGGTCTGCACCGGGCCGGGACAGCGGAGTCCCGTTTCACCGGATGCAATCGGCCCGGGCGCGCCGGGTCAAGATTGGGTGGCGGCGGCCCTGCCTCTTGCCCACCGAATTGTGAGCGTTAACAATCTCACGAGAGCGAAACGGCGGCGCAACATCCGGTTCACGTGAACGACCTGGAAGCGTTACTGCCCCCACCCCACCTATGGGACCGGGCTCCGCACGGTCCCGCCGTCACCACGGCGACGTACACCGCACACGGAGACGCGTTCGACCGGCTCGGCAAGCCGTGCACTGCTCGACATCTCGACCGCTCTTCGGTGTCCGGTCGTGTGCCTTCGGAAGGAACCCTCATGCCGCTTCAGCATTTCGCCCCCCGAACAAGACGCCTGGGCCGAGCCGTTCTCGTCCGCACCGCGGTGCTCGCGATGGCTGCCGGTGCTCTCGCCGGCCTCCAGCACCAGCCGGCCACCGCACTGGACCGGACCGAAACGGTCGCGGTGACGTCCAACCAGATCGCCGTACCCCCGGCGCCGATGGGCTGGGCCTCGTGGAACACCTTCGCCGCGAATATCGACTACAACGTGATCAAGGCGCAGGTCGACGCGTTCGTCGCGGCCGGACTGCCGGCCGCCGGGTACAAGTACATCAACCTCGACGAGGGCTGGTGGCAGGGCACCCGCGACAGCCAGGGCAACATCACCACCGACGAGTCCGAGTGGCCCGGCGGTATGAGCGCCATCGCCGACTACATCCACAGCAAGGGCCTCAAGGCGGGCATCTACACCGACGCGGGCAAGGACGGCTGCGGCTACTACTATCCGACGGGCCGCCCGGCCGCGCCCGGCAGCGGCAGCGAGGGTCACTACGAGCAGGACATGCTCCAGTTCACGAAGTGGGGCTTCGACTACGTCAAGGTCGACTGGTGCGGCGGCGAAGTGGAGCAGCTCGACGCCAAGTCCACCTACCAGGCCATCAGCGACGCGGCCGCGAAGGCGGCGGCCACCACGGGCCGCCCGCTGGCCCTGTCGGTCTGCAACTGGGGCAAGCAGAACCCCTGGAACTGGGGCGCCGGCATGGCCGCCCTGTGGCGCACCAACACCGACATCATCTTCCACGGCCAATCGCCGTCGTGGGACAGCATGCTCGCCAACTTCGACACGAACGTGCACCCCTCGGCCCAGCACACCGGCTACTACAACGACCCGGACATGCTCATGGTCGGCCTGGACGGCTTCACCGCCGCCCAGAACCGCAGCCACATGAACTTGTGGGCCATCTCGGGCGCCCCGCTCCTGGCCGGCAACAACGTGGCCACGATGAGCACGCAGACACGTGACATCCTCACCAACCCCGAGGTCATCGCGGTCGACCGGGACCCGCGCGGCCTCCAGGGCGTCAAGGTCGCCGAGGACACCACCGGACTGCAGGTCTACGGCAAGGTCCTGTCCGGAACCGGCAAGCGGGCGGTCACCCTGCTCAACCGCACCTCCAGCGCGCAGAACATGACCGTCCGGTGGTCCGACCTCGGCCTGACCGACGCCTCCGCCACGGTCCGCAACCTCTGGACGCGCTCCAGCGTGGGCAGCTTCGGCACCAGCTACACCGTCTCCGTCCCCGCCAAGGACTCCGTGATGCTCACGGTCACCGGCGGCACCGAGGCGGCGAGCTCCACCTACGAGGCCGAAGCCACCGCCAACACCAAGGGCGGCTCCGCGGCCAGCGCCACCTGCGCCAACTGCTCCGGCGGCACCAAGGTGGGCAACGTCGGCAACGGCGCCGCCAACACTCTCCGCTTCAACAACGTCACGGCCGACGCCACGGGCACCAAGGTCATCGACATCGCCTACACCAACGGCACCAACGCCGCCCGTACGGCCGTCCTCCAGGTCAACGGACAGCAGGCCACCACGGTGTCCTTCCCGCCGACCGGTTCCTGGACCACGCCGGGCACCGTCTCGGTCGAGGCTTCCCTGACCAAGGGCTCGTCGAACACGCTGACGTTCTCCAACTCCTCCGCCTGGACACCGGACTTCGACGACATCGAGGTCCGCCCGCTGCCCGGCGCGAACGGCGCCCAGGTGGTCGGAGCCCAGTCGAACCGCTGCCTCGACATCAACAACTACACCATCATCAACGGCACCGACGCGCAGCTGTGGGGCTGCAGCGGCGGTGAGAACCAGTCGTGGAACAACACCTCCCGCAAGCAGCTCGTGGTCTACGGCAACAAGTGCCTGGACGCCTACAACGGCGGCACGGCCAACGGCACCAGGGTCGTCATCTGGGACTGCAACGGCCAGAGCAACCAGCAGTGGAACGTCAACCCGGACGGCACCATCACCAACGTGGGCGGCGGCCTCTGCCTGGACGCCACCGGCGGGGGGACCACCAACGGCACCAAGCTGGTCCTGTGGACCTGCAACGGCAACAACAGCCAGAAGTGGGCCCTGTCGTAGTACGACACGACAGCGTGAGCAACTGTAAGAGGGTGTTCTGTGAGCGTCGGCGGTTCTCGTAGTGCTTGAAGGCGGGTTGTCCGGTTCCGGGGCTCACAGTCAGCCGGACATGCGGTGCGCTGGTGGGCGTGGGTGGACGCGCTCCGTACCCGAGCGACCTGTCGGATGAAGCCTGGGCGCTGATCCGGCCGGTCATCGCGTCCTGGAAGGGCCGGCACAGTTCGGTCAGTGGCCACGAGGGCGGCTACGACATGCGGGAGATCGTGAACGCGATCCTCTACCAGGCCCGCACCGGCTGCCAGTGGCGCTACCTGCCCCACGACCTGCCACCGAAGAGCGCGGTGTACTACTACTTCGCACTGTGGCGCGACGACGGCACCGCCGAGGCCATCCACGACCTGCTGCGCTGGCAGGTCCGCGAGATGCGCAGACGGCACGAGGACCCCGCCGCCGTGGTCCTGGACTCACAGACCGTACGGGCCTCGACGAACGCACCCAAGGACACCACCGGACTGGACCCCGGCAAGAAGAGCCCTGGTCGCACGCGCGGCATCGCCACCGACGTCCTCGGCCTGATCATCGCCGTGGTGGTGGTCGCCGCCAGCGTGCACGACAACGCCGTCGGCATCGCGCTGCTGGACAAGGCCGCCGCGAGCGCGCCCACCGTGACCAAGGCGTGGGTCGACGCCGGCTTCAAGAACGCCGTCGTCGAGCACGGCGCCCGGCTGAGCATCGACGTCGAGGTCGTCCAGCGCGAGCCCGGCACACGCGGGTTCACGCCCGAACCCAAGCGGTGGGTGGTCGAACAGACCTGGGGCACCCTGATGCTGCACCGCAGGCTCGTGCGCGACTACGAGACGAAGCCCACCAGCTCGGCGGCGGTGATCCACTGGTCCATGACCGACGTCATGCTCCGTCGCCTCACCCACACCTCCACCCCCACCTGGCGCGCCCCGCCCGCATGGTCGCCGACACCCGGAAGGAGCGGGAACACCGATGAGGGAACTCCTGGACAGAATCGAGGCACGGCAGCAGCTGGTCCAGGACACGGTCGAGCAACTGCGTGAGCAGATCACCCTGCTCAGTGAGCAACTCGCCGCCGCCGAGCACCTTGCAACGCCTCCAGGTCACTCGCGAGACCGTGCTGGAGCTGGCGGCCGAGGACGGTGCTCCGCTGCCCGAGCCGCTGCCGCCCGGCTATCGCGAGGTCCTCGCCGCCTTCGAGCAGGCCGGGCGAGGCATGCGGGCCAGGGATGTCTGCCAGGCTCTCGGCATCGGGCTGGAGCAGCGGCACACCGAGGGCACCCGCGCCAAGCTGAAGCAACTGGTGAACCGCGGCATCCTCACCGAACCCGAACCCGGCCTGTTCACCCTGCCCCAGCCGACGTCGGCGGCACCCGACACCAGCTCGAACTGAAACTGATGACCCATCACAGAACACCCTGCTCAAAACACATATCGTTGCCGCAGAACGCTGATCACCACTACGGTCGCCATCGAAGGTTGAGTCGCTAACGCGGAACGGCGGGGGTGCAGTGCTCGATACGTTGGTGACAACTGCGGCCGGGGCTCTCTCCGCCACGATCGGCGTCGTGGTCGGGGGCATCGTCACGCGGCGTGCGCAGGATCGGCAGTGGCTCCGCGACCAACAGTTGGCCGCCTACCAGGAGCTGTTCAGCCACTACGCCAAGTTCACGATGGAGATTGGGCGGGCGCATGCCGACCGTCGAGGCTGGGATCACGACTGGGGAGAGTGGAGTGCGGTCCTGATACGCGTGAGCCTGGTAGCCCCCAACGATGTGGCGACAGCGATTGACGAGTTCGGCCACGCCGTCGATGGCTTCCTGGAGCAAGTAGCGAGGCGGACCGATCCACTGAGGAATCCGTTGAGCCCGGAGGAGTTCCACGCGGCCAAACAAGAACCGGCCCAGGCACAGATACGACTCGTCAACGCCATACGACGGTCGCTGGGCAATGATCGCGGACTGCCCTTCCAAATCGGCGGGTGAACCATGGCCAAGGTGTCCTGCCCGGCTAACGCAAATCTACTGGCCGAAACGGCCATAAGCTCACAGACCGCCCTCTGAGAGGATGTTCTGAGCCGATATGACCGTCTTATGGTCGCCTGATCGTGTGGGTTTGGGCGGTCAGGCCGGTCACGCGGCTTGGACCTGCTGGGCTGTTCGGGTGAGCGACCGCAAGCCCTACAAGAGCGACCTGTCCGATGAGCATTGGGCGCTGATCGAGCCGGTGATCTCGGCGTGGAAGGCCGACCACCCGTCGCCGACGGGACATCATGGCCGTTACGAGATGCGGGAGATCGTCAACGCGATCCTGTACCAGGGCAGGACCGGCTGCCAGTGGGATCACCTCCCGCACGACCTGCCGCCGAAGTCGGCCGTGAGCCGGGTGATCATGCGGGCTGCCAGTTCGGGCTTGGTCGCGAACGCGGTGTCCGGGGAGAGCCCGGCCGCCTGGCAGCGGTCGGGCTGGTCGGTCCACGAGCGCGGGATGTACAGCTCCCGGTCCACCGCGGCATGACCACGCTGACCTGCGTAGACCAGGTAGACGGCGACTTGGGAGTTTTCGATTCTCCCTGCTGTGCCGGTGTACTGGCGCTGGACACCGACCGTATGGCTGTCCTTCTTCACGTCGCCAGTCTCGTCGACCACAAGTACGGCCTGGTCGTCGTGCAGGGGCTCGACCACGTAGTCGCGGACGGCGTCTGCGTCCCACTTGGCCCGGTTCAGCAGGTGCTGCATGCCGTCGGGGGTGGCCTCCCCTGGCCCACTCGGCGATGGTCCAGCAGTTCTTGCGGGGCAGATCCGAGAGCAGGCCGAGCACCAACCGCCTTATCCGACGGCGGGGTTCGACCCGCGTGAGCCGGCCCGCGATCCGGTCCACCAGGGCCGCGAATGCCTCCTGCCTGCGGGCAGGGTCTGCGCTGTGACCTGCGGTCACCGCGTGATCGTTTGCCTTCATTCAAGGCCGGAGGAGTTCGCAGAAGCGGTCCAGGGCAAGGTCAGTGCGGCGGCGGTCCCCGGTGGTCGTGAGATCGAACAGCAGGCCCCGTATGACGGCCATGACCAGCGTGAGAGTAATAGCGTCGTCAGGGCCGGTGGCGATGTCGCGGATCGTGGCACCGAGGGTGTCGAACCAGCCCGTGATCGCCTCGGCCTGGTCCGGGTAGTTCTCGGGGTGAGCCAGGCCGTCGGCGTGCACCTCGAAGATCAGCCGGACGTACGGGGCTCGCTCAGGTGCGCTGATCCAGGCCCAGATGCCGCGCAGGTGTTCCTCCGCAGAGGCTGCCTGCACCGGGAGGTTCTCGGCCAGCCGTGTCGCGCCGCGGCGGCGGGCCTCGGCAAGAACGGCAGATACCAACTCCCGCTTGCTGCCGAAGTCGTAGAGCAGCATCCGCGGGCTGGTATCGAGAGCTGCGGCCAGCGGCCTCAGGCTCAACCCGGCCAGGCCGTATGCCAGTACGTAGTCGGTCGCCCGCGCCAGCGTGGCCTCCCGTCGGGCGGGATCTGGGGGTCGCCCCACGGTGGATCATCCTCTCGGTACTGCGGACCTGAGCGTACGTCAGTATATGATACGACTGTTTCAACAATAGGACGGAGACAGCCATGCACACACTCGACCGGGCACTCGCACTGGGCGCCGGAGGCCCCGTCGGCGCGGCCTGGATGGCCGGACTGGCCTGCGGACTGCGCCGCGGCGGAGTGGATCTCAGCGAGGCCGATCTGATCGTCGGCACGTCGACTGGCGCGATCATCGGCGCAGTACTGGCCACCGGTCAGGACCCCGACCGACTCGCCACCCCCGTACGCCCCGCCGACACCAACAGCACCCCGCCCCAGGTGGACGGGCGCCGGCTGGGCGAGGCGTTCGCCGTGCTCGGCAATGCCGCCTCGAACCCACCGGAGGCCTGGCGCCGAGTGGGCCAGATCGCGCTCGCCGCCGAAACCGGCCCCGAGCAGGCACATATCACCCGGATGCGCGCCATGGCCGGCACAGACCAATGGCCGGACCGGAAGCTGCTCATCACCGCGATGGACGCCGAGACCGGCGAGCAGGAGGTCTTCGACCGCGCGAGTGGCGCACCGCTGCCCTCCGCCGTGGCGGCAAGCACCGCCTTCCCCGGCATCTACCCACCGATCACCATCAACGGCCACCGATACATGGACGGCTCCCTGCGGTCGGCAACCAACGCCGCACTCGCGGCCGGAGCCCGCACGCTCGTCGTGATCGACCCGCAGGCGCACCTGTTTCCCCGCGAGTTGCTCCACCAGGAGCTGGCGGTCGCCGCGGCGCACACCGTGGTGACCATCGAGCCCGATCCGGCATCAATACGCGCATTCGGCTCAGACCTCAACGACCGCACGGCCTGGGAACCGGCCTACCAGGCGGGCCTTCGCCAAGCCACCGATGCCGCAGAGCAGCTCCGCCTCGCCTGGAACACCGGATCCGACACGGACTGAGCGTCCGCCCGATCTCCGGAGTGGTGCTGCCCCGCCCTCGGCTCTGGCCCTATCGACAGCTGATCCGCGACCACCCACCAACCGTCAGCGCAGGCCGTCCGGTCACGATCACGACCCGGAACCTGTCAAAGTGATCAAGGCAGGTGATTCTGCCTAACTTTGGGCCTGCAACTCCTTCGCGGCGGTCTCGTCGTCGGTGGGTCTGTTGATCCAGGCCTGTTCGGGTATCGCGGGCGGCTCGGGGAACTTGCGCACGAAGCGTTCGAGGTGCTGGTTGTAGGCGTCGGTGAGGCGACCCCCGTGGTGTGGACACACCTGACAATGGATCTTGGTGATCCTGGAAGGTGTAGATCCACATGGCACGGCCCTCGAAGTACAGTGCGGAGTTCCGGTCCGACGCGATCGCGTTGTGGCGGGCCTCGGCGGGCAGGCGGACGTTCAAGGACGTTGCGGCCGATCTGAACGTCAACCCCGAGACGCTCCGCACCTGGGTGCGTGACGCCGACAGGTCTCCGGCCGCTGCTGGCGCGTCGCAGGACACCGAGGCCGAGCTGGTCCGGCTGCGCGCGGAGAATGCCCGGCTGGCCAGGGCGGAGAAAGAATGGCAGCTCGAGCGGGAGATCCTGCGCCGGGCAGCGGCGTATTTCGCCCGGGAGATGAAGTGAAGACCGCCGCTTGGGACTTCATCTCCGCCCACGCCGAGAGGTTCGGCATCAAGCGGATATGCCGGGTACTGGAAGTCTCCCGCTCCGGCTACTAGCGGTGGACCGCCGGCGCGGAAGACCGAGCCGCACGGCAGGCCGAGGAGGATGCCCTGGTCGCCGAGATCCGAGAGATCCACGCCGAACACCGCGGGAACTACGGCGCGCTTCGAGTCCATGCCGAACTGCGCGGCTTCGGCCACACGGTCAACCGCAAGCGGGTCGCAAGGCTGATGCGCAAGAACGCCATCGTCGGCCGTCACCTGCGGAAGAAGAAGCGCACCACCATCGCGGACCGTCTCGCCCCGCCGGTCCCGGACCTGGTCCAGCGGGACTTCACCGCTGACGCCCTGGACGAGAAGTGGTGCGGCAACATCACATACGTGCAGGTCGGAGCCGCGTGGCTCTATCTCGCCTGCGTCATTGACATCCGCTCGCGCCGGGTGCTCGGCTACTCGATGGCCCCACACATGCGGGCCGGCCTCGTCATCGACGCGCTCCGGGCCGCGGTCGCGGCCCGCGACGGCGACGTCACCGGGGTGATCTTCCACGGGACCGCGGATCGCAATATACGTCTGCCGCGTTCGCCCAGGTCTGCGACCGGTACGGCATCCGCAGGAGCATGGGCAGGGTCGGCTCGAGCTACGACAACGCCCTGGCCGAGAGTTTCTGGCAGGGCCTGAAGCGAGAAACGATGCACAGGAAGCTGTTCTTGACGATGCAACAGGCGAAGCTGGAGATCTTCCAGTGGCTCACCTACTACAACGCCCGCCGCCGTCACAGCGCGCTGGGCTACCTCTCCCCGATGGAGTTCGAACAGCAGCACCACAGGACAGCTAAACTCCACCTCGCAGCATGAACCTCTGTGTCCACACTCCGGGGGTCACCTCATCTCGGGAGGGTACGCCGTTCGCGTCCACTTTCGAGCCCCGTTCTCAGGTCCTGCCGCGGCACCCGTCCGGGGCGTGGTTGAGTCGTCGGCATGAGCAAAAATGAGGCCGCGGCCCTGTTCGGCAACCGATTCCTGACCGTGCCTGCTCCCTCGGAGACCTTTCCCGAGGAAGGCATGACCGCAACGGACGCCATGAGGCTGGTGGACGCGGACCTCGCGATGGAGGGCGACCCGCAGCGCAACCTCGCGACGTTCGTCACCACCTGGATGGAGCCGGAGGCGCAGCGGGTCATTGCGGAGAACCTTCACCGCAACTTCATCGATCACGCGGAGTACCCGATCTCCGCCGAGATCGAGCAGCGTTGCGTGCGTATGCTCGCCGACCTCTTCCACGCGCCGGGGAAGACTGCCGGGTGCCGGACGCAGGGCTCGTCCGAGGCGATCATGCTCGGTGCGCTGTCGCTGAAGTGGAAGTGGCGGGAGCGCCGCCAGGCGGCCGGCCTGTCGGTCGACCGGCCCAATCTGGTCTTCGGCGGTGACGTCCATGTCGTGTGGGAGAAGTTCTGCCGCTACTTCGACGTCGAGCCGCGGATCGTGCCGCTCGCCGAGGACAAGTACACGATCGGCCCGGAGGATGTGGAGCCGCACCTCGACGAGAACACGATCGGCGTCGTCGCTGTCGTCGGCACCACGTTCACCGGGCACAAGGACGACGTCGTCGGGATCGACAAGCTTCTGCGGGAGATCCGCAAGAAGCGGGACCTCGACATTCCGATCCATGTCGACGGTGCCAGCGGCGGCTTCGTGTGGCCGTTCCTCTACCCCGATTCGAAGTGGGACTTCCGGCTCGAGCAGGTCCGCTCGATCAACGTCTCCGGGCACAAGTACGGTCTGGTCTACCCCGGCATCGGCTGGCTGGTCTTCCGCGAGGAGTCCGACCTGGCCAAGGATCTCGTGTTCTACGAGAACTACCTGGGCAAGACCGACGCGACGTTCACGCTGAACTTCTCGACCGGCGCGTCGATGGTGCTCGCGCAGTACTACAACTTCGTGCGGCTGGGGCGCCAGGGCTACACCTACGTCATGGAGACGATGCAGACGAACGCACGCGCGCTGGCGGACAACCTGCGGAGCAGCGGTCGCTTCGAGGTGATCGGCAGCGATCTGGAGCAGCTTCCGCTGGTCGCCTTCCGCCTCGCGGGCAAGCACTCGTACGACGAGTCGGACATCGCCTGGCAACTCTCGGCCGAGCGCGGCTGGATGGTGCCGGCGTACACGCTCCCGCCCAACGCGCAGCGGGTGAAGATCCTTCGTGCGCTGGTCAAGGAGACCCTGAGCCGTGACCAGATCGATCGCCTGACCCAGGACATCGCCGACGCGTGTGCCACCTTGGAGCGCAAGGGTGCGGCCCATGACGTCGAGCGGGAACAGATCAAGCGCGGCCCCGGCTACTGACGCCGCAGGCGGCTCCTCGGGGCGGGCGGCGAAGTCGTTGCCGTCCGAGGAGCACCGCCACGGCAGCGGCATCGATCGGGCCCGCGCGGACCGGCGTCCGGGTGCGGCTCCCCGACACAAGCAGCGCCGTGAAGATCCGCCGCAGCACCGCCGCCACATGCGTGCCGACGCCCATGGGCCCCGGGAGCGAAAGCACCGGCCAACAAAAACATCGCTCCACTGGATGCCGGTGTCGGCCGGGCCCGGGTGGCCGGTGGGGTGGTGGCCACGAGCAGCTCCGCCGGGGCCGGGCGCTCACCGCCGCACACCCCCGGGCGCGGTCGCCGCGGAACGGGGAGCCTGGCGGGACCGTGGCCGCTCTCTGCTGGGAAGCCCCTCACAGGGAGCCATGGGGGCTGCCGTGCCGGGAATCGGTGGGAGGTCGGGCCGGGATATTGCACTGGACGGGTCACAGGCCGCTGGGATCACGGCGGGTCAGGTCATGGATGCGGGACGTCAGCCTCCGACGGTCCGAAGGCACAGGGGGAGAGAACATGGCGACTTCCCGGTCGGGGCTCAACGTCTTCCGACCCCGGCGTCTGCCCGGCCCACCGCCGCCTACCCGCCGGACGCCGAAGACCCCCCACCGCCCGGGGGCTTCTCCCCGACGGTCGCGCACACCGGGAACGGGCTCACGCACTCCGTCATCCCCGACACCGTCAACGCCCTCGCGCCCGGCGCCACCAGGACCACCGGCGCACCCTGCTCGGCAGCGGCCGACCTCTCCACAACGCTGATTCCGGATCTCTCAGGGCTGGATCTCCCCCTGGCGTCGTGGGCTCCACCATGGAACAGGGACTGGGCCCGCGAATTCCGGCGCGATCCCACGAGGGGGGCGCACCCCTACGGGTGCGACCACCCTCCACCATTTCGCACCCGACGGGCCTGCCCTTCCCGTCCCAGGGGATCCCGGCGCTCCACACCGAGCACCCGCAGCAGCTGCCGGCGTACACCCGAATGTTGCTCGGGCACGTACATGGCTACGTACCCGCCCTTCTCTCGCCTCAGGCTGTTGGGACGCGAGCCCTCGCCCGCTCGTGCAGGTCGGGCTCGTGGACGATCCGCCACCGTCAGCTGCCTCGGCTCTGGAGCTCCTGCCTGTGTCCGTCAACAGGCCTCTGCGGCCGGCTTGTCCGCCTGTTGCCGGGTCAGTCGCCAGACCTGATCCTCGCCGGTCTCGGCCGGGGCGAGGCGCTCGGCGGGGCGACGAAGGCGTTCGGTGAAGCCGAGTCGGGCCGGGACAGCACCGCTGGCGCGGTTGGCCGGATCATGGACGACCTCGACGTAGTCGACGCCGGGGAGGCGGAAGGCCTGGTCGACCAGGGCGCGCGCGGCCCGGGTGGCCACGCCGCGGCCGGTGGCTGCCGGGTGCAGCCAGTAGCCGATCTCGCGGCCGTTGCCCGGGCAGTCGTCACGTTGGAACAGCTGACAGGCACCGACGATGGCTTTGCTCAGCACGATCGCGTAGGTGAATTCCCGGCCGCTCTCCCAAGCCTCCTGGCGGCGGGCCAGGAAATCTGCGGTCTTCGCCAGGCTGTGCTCGGCAACCCACGGCATCCACGGGCGCAGGTGCTCCAGCGACTCCTCGATGACCTCGAACAACTCCGGAAGGTCCGCCTCGCAGTCGAAGCGGCGGAGTGTCACATCACCCAGTGCCATCACTTGCTGTGGAGAGTCCATATACGGAGGATCGCCCCCGATCGCCGTCAGTGGCAACGGGGTTTCGAACTCCGAGGCCCAACGGCAAGGCATCGTCGAAAGTCACCCGATCCAACGACCCGGAAGCCGGCACGCTCACCGAGAAGGCGTACGGGTGGTTCTTCGTGATCTCGATGTTGCCCGATGCGGCCAGGGTGCCGACGGGCACGGTGGACACTTCCGCAGCCGAGATCTCCTCCCCCTGCGAGCCCGAGGCCAGAACGGACAGACGAAGCGGTGTGGAGAGCAGCAGCGGCCCGCAATCCGGCGAACCCGGGGCAATCGAGGCTGTGATGGAAAGGGTTCCATCACGGAGGCCGATGCCGAGAAACGCCACTAACATCTCGTACCCCACCCGGCCGATCAGCCTCCTCGTCACCGAGAACAGCACACCACCGGGCCCGGCCACGCGATCCGCTCGATCGCCCTGACCGACGGCCACTCCTGCACCCGCCACGTGGGCAACGGCGAACAGCTCGAACTCGCAGTCCCCGCAGACCCGGCGACTGCAGCAGCCGACATCTCTTGTGGGCAACGCGGGTCTCAGCCGAGGGCCGCCTCTGCGATCCGGCTCCAGCCGGGACGCGGTTCGCCCACCGGGTGTGTGAGGGTCGGCAGGCGGCCTTCGAGGAACAGGTCGAGCCGGCGCCCCGGCTCGGCGGCCAGGCGCCTGCACTGGGCCCGGAGGTCCACGGGGACGCGCTCGCCGAGCACCTCGCCGGGGGCCGGACACGTGCGGAATACGGTGGGCGCGTCCTCTTTGAGGGTCGTTCCTGACTTCCATTCACCATCCGCACTCGGTGGACGGCCGCCCGGCATCCGTCGCCGAGTCGGCATGCTGGCAGCATGCTGCGCCGGTGACGGTGCGTAGTAGAGAAGGACCGGCAGTCCTTGCCGCAGGCCGACTGCGTGATCCTCGGCCGGTTCTTCCCTATGGCGGCCGGACCGCTGCGAGACAGGCTTTCACCAGGGCGCCGGACGACAGGCGCCGGCCGAGCGGGAGGAGAGCGGAATGGCTGACGAGGACACCGACGGGCGCACCTATCTCGTGGTCCGGAACGACGAGGAGCAGTACTCGATCTGGCTCGCGGACCGGGAGGTCCCGCTGGGTTGGCACCGGGAGGGCACCGAGGGCACCCGGCAGGCGTGCCTGGACCACATCGACTCGATCTGGACGGACATGCGTCCGCTCAGCCTGCGCCGGCGCATGGAGCAGGAGAGCCGGCCCGCATGAGCACCCAGGCTGGCCGCGCCACGCCGCCGCTGCCCGAGCAGTGCGTGCACGATCGGTTCGCGGAGCGGGCGAACGACGCGCTGGAGGCCGTAGCCCTGGAGTGCGGCGGCCGGCGGCTGACCTACGCCGAGCTGGACGCCAGGGCCGGCCAGGTGGCCCACCTGTTGCGCGGGCGCGGCGTGCGGCCCGGCGTCGCGGTGGCAGTGAGCGCGCAACGGGACCTGGAGGTGCTGGTCGCGCTGCTGGGCGTGCTCAAGGCGGGCGGCCACTACCTGCCGCTGGACCCGGACTACCCGGCCGAGCGGTTGGAATTCATGCTCGCCGACTCCGGCGCCCGGTTGCTGCTGGTCCAGCCGGAGTTCGCCGACGGGTTCGCCGGCGCCCCGGGCCTGGACACCGTCCTGATGGACCGGGACTGGTCGGCCGCGTCCGAGCTGCCCACCAGTACGCCGGCGGCCGGGGCCCGGCCCGACGACCTGGCGTACGTGATGTACACCTCCGGGTCCACGGGCCGCCCCAAGGGGGTCGAGGTCACTCATCGCAACATCATGCGGCTGGTCCACGAGGCCGACTACGCGGATCTCGACCCGGGGCAGGTGATGCTGATGCTCGCCCCGCTGTCCTTCGACGCCTCGACCTTCGAGCTGTGGGGGGCGCTGTGCAACGGCGCCAGGGTGGCCGTGCTCCCGCAGGGCGTGCCGACCGCGGCCTCGATCGAGCAGGCGGTGCGGCGCCACGGCGTCACCGTGCTGTTCATGGCCGCCGGGCTGTTCCAGCACGTGGTGCGCACCCGCCCCGGTGCGCTGGCGGGGGTGCGCCAGGTGCTGGTGGGCGGCGACACGCCACCGCCCGCCGAGGTGCGGACGGTGCTCGAGTTCGGTGTGGAGGTCGTCAACGCCTACGGGCCGACCGAGTGCACGACGTTCAGCTGCGCCCGGCGCGGCGTCACCGTCGCCGAGACCCGGGGGAACATCCCGATCGGCGCCGGCATCGTCCGCACCGACACGTACGTGGTGGACGAGGCGTACCAGGAGACGCCGCCCGGGGTGGCCGGGGAGCTGCTGATCGGCGGCCCGGGGGTCGCCCGCGGCTACCTCGGCCGGCCGGCCCTCACCGCCGAGCGCTTCGTCCCCGACCCGTTCGGCACCGCGCCCGGTGCCCGGCTGTACCGGACCGGGGACCTGGCCAGCCGGGACGCCGACGGCGTGCTGCACTACCTCGGCCGGCGCGACCAGCAGGTCAAGATCCTCGGCCACCGCGTGGAACTCGGCGAGATCGAGGTCGTGTTGGGCAATCACCCCGAAGTGCGAGGGGCCGCGGCCGCCGTCCGGACGACCCCGAACGGGGAAAAGCAGCTGGTCGGCTACGTGCTGTCGGACACCCTCGGCCCGGCGGCCGGCGGGCAGCTGCAGGACTATCTGCGCGAACGGTTGCCGGACTTCCTGGTCCCCACCGCCTGGGTGCGGCTGACGGAGTTCCCGCTGACGCCCAACGGCAAGCTGGACCGCTCGGCACTCCCGGCGCCGGTGGCCGGCGGTGACGGCCCGGGGCTCGCCCCGCGCACACCCCTCGAGCAGGCCGTCGCCGAGGTCTGGACCGAACTGCTCAACGTGGCCGCGATCGGCGTGCACGACGACTTCTTCGGGCTGGGCGGAAACTCCCTGCTGGCCACCCAGGCCGCCGTGCTGCTCCAGGAGCGGTTCCCCGTCGACCTCCCCGTGAACGTGGTGTTCAACGCACCCACCGTCGCGTTGCTCACCGAGGAGGTCCATCGCGCGATCGCCGAGCATGTCGCGCAGCTATCCGACACAGAGGTGGAGTCCATGTTGTCTCAGGAGCGTGAGGGATGAGCACACCCCTGACCGGTCCCGCTTCGGCAAGCCCCACCGACCAGCGGCAGGCCCTGCTCGAGAGCCTGCTGCGCGCGGGCGGCCGCAGCGCCCGGACCTCCGACACCATCCCCCGGGCGCCGCGGGACCGGCCGCTGCCGCTGTCGTCCGCCCAGCAGCGGATCTGGCTGGTGGAGAGCCTGCGCCCCGGCACCACCGAGTACGTGGTGCCGGTCGGGTGGGAGCTGCGCGGACCGCTGGACGTGGCGGCGCTGCGCGCCGCGCTGGCGCAGGTCGTGGCGCGGCACGAGGTGCTGCGCACCCGCTATCTGGCGGTCGGCGACGAGGTGATTCAACTCGTGCTTCCCACAGACGAGTTGGACTTCGAGACAGTGAACCTCTGCGAGCTTCCCGCCGACGCCCGGGCAACCCGGCTGGACGAACTCGTGGAGCGCCAGGCCCGCACGCCGTTCGACCTCGGCGGCCGGGGCCCGCTGCGGGTCCGGCTGGTCCGGTTCACTGCGGAGCACCACGCGCTGGTCCTGATGGTGCACCACATCGCCTTCGACGGCTGGTCCATCGGCGTGCTGGCCGCCGAACTCGGCGCGCTCTACCCGGCGTTCGCCGATGGCCGGGCCGATCCGCTGCCGGAACTCCCGGTGCAGTACGCGGACTTCGCCGCATGGCAGCGCGAGGCGCACTCCGGCACCGCACTCTCCAGCCAACTGGATTACTGGCTGGAGAAGTTGGCCGGATCGACCGCGCTGGAGCTGGCCACAGACCGGCCCCGGCCGGCGGCCTTCGACCCGGCCGGCGCCACCCTGTCGTTCACCGTGCCGGCCGAGATCGCCGAGCCGCTGATCGCCTGGGGGCGGTCCCGGGGTGCGACACCGTTCATGGTGCTGCTGGCCGCGTTCAAGCTGCTGCTGTCCCAGCACGCCGGCCGCACCGACGTCACCGTGGGCGCCCCGGTCGCCGGCCGCGCCCGGGCCGAAGTGCGGGACCTGCTGGGCTTCTTCGTCAACACCTTGGTGCTGCGCACCGACCTGTCCGGCGAGCCGACCTTCGAGGAGGTCGTCGACCGCGTCCGGGAGACGGCACTGGGGGCGTACGCGCACCAGGACGTGCCGTTCGAGCGGCTGGTGGACGAGCTGGCACCTGCGCGCGACCTGTCCCGCAACCCGCTGTTCCAGACCATGTTCTCGCTGCTCGACTCGGACACCACCGCGGAGTTCAGCGGGGCCGGGGTGCGGGCCACTGCGCTGACGACGCCCTGGCACAGCGCCAAGTTCGACCTGATGCTGCAACTCACCCAGCAGTCCGACGGTTCGCTGTCGGGCGTGGTCGAGTACGCCACGGCGCTCTTCGAGCGGGAGAGCATGGCGGTGCTGGCCGAGCACTTCACCACGCTGCTGGGCGTGGTCGCCCGCGATCCGAAGGCCGTCGTGACGGGGACTTCGCTGCTCTCGCAGCGCGAGCGCGGCCTGCTGGAGAGGTGGAACGAGACCTCGGTCGCGTACCCGCAGGGCGAGGTGCTGCACGCCCTGGTCGAGCGGCAGGCCGCCCGCACCCCGGCGGCCGTGGCCGTGCGGTTCGAGGAACAGCAGCTCGGATACCGCGAGTTGGACGCCCGTGCCGAGCAGCTGGCGCGACGGCTGCGGGCCGCCGGGGTGGGGCCGGAGACCGTGGTGGCCGTCTGCCTGCACCGCGGCCTGGAGCTGCCGGTGGCGCTGCTGGCCGTCCTCAAGGCGGGTGGCGCCTACCTGCCGCTGGATCCCGGCTACCCCGCCCAGCGCCTGGGCTACATGCTGGACGACTCCGCGGCCCCGGTGGTGCTGAGTACCACCGAGCTCGCCGCGACCCTGCCGCCGCACCGGGCCCAGGTCCTGCTGGTCGACGAGGAGGCCACCACCGCGGAGACCCCCGCGGGGGCCGGGGCGACTGCCCGGGTGGACCCGCTGCACGCGGCCTACATCATCTACACCTCGGGCTCGACCGGCCGGCCCAAGGCCGTGGTCACCCCCCACGAGGGCATCGTGAACCGGCTGCGCTGGATGCAGGACACCTACGGGCTCACCGGCACCGACCACGTCCTGCACAAGACGCCGTACAGCTTCGACGTCTCCGTCTGGGAGCTGTTCTGGCCGCTGACGACCGGCGCGACCCTGGTCGTCGCCCGGCCCGACGGCCATGGCGACCCCGAGTACCTCGCCCGGACCATCAGCCGTCACGAGATCACCGCCCTGCACTTCGTCCCCGCCATGCTCCGGGCGTTCCTGACCGCACTGCCCCCCGGCACCCCGCTGGAGCCCTTGCGCCTGGTGCTGTGCAGCGGCGAGGCGCTGCCCGACGACCTCGCCGCCGCCTTCCACCGGCACCTCGCCACCGGCCGCGTCCAGCTGCACAACCTCTACGGCCCGACCGAGGCCTCCATCGACGTCACGGCCACCGCGTGCCCGCCCGGCGAGCACGTCACCATCGGCACCCCGGTCGCCAACACCCGGGTCCACGTGCTGGACCGCGACTTCGCGCCGCAACCGGTGAACGTCCCGGGTCAGCTCGCCCTGGCCGGCGTCCAGCTGGCCCGCGGTTACCTGGGACGCCCCGCGCTGACCGCCGAGCGCTTCGTTCCCGACCCCGACCCCCGCCACCCCGGCTGTCGGCTCTACCTCACCGGGGACCTGGCCCGGCGCAACCCCGACGGCACCGTCACCTACCTGGGCCGCAGCGACCACCAGGTCAAGCTGCACGGGCACCGGATCGAACTCGGCGAGGTCGAGACCGCGTTGCGGGAGCACCCACTGGTCGCCGACGCCGCGGCCGCCGTCCAGGGCGATCCCGGCCAGGAGCGGCTCACCGCCCACCTCGTGCCCGCCGGCCCAGGCGCCGTCCCGGATCCCGCCGACCTGCGAGCCTGGATGCGCCGTCTGCTGCCCGAGCACATGGTCCCCAGCGCCTGGGCCACCCTTGCCCGGCTCCCGCTGACCCCGAACGGCAAGCTCGACCGGCGGCTGCTGCCGCTGGTCGAACCGGACGGCGGGGCACGGGAGTTCGTCGAGCCCCGCAGCGAAGGCGAGCGTACGGTGGCGAGCGCTTGGCGTGAGGTCCTCGGAGTGGAGCGGGTCGGCGCGCACGACAACTTCTTCGACCTCGGCGGCCACTCCCTGCTGGCCGGCCGGATCACCCTGCGGCTGCGCGGGACGACCGGCCGGGAGGTGCCGGTACGGGCGCTCTTCGACCATTCGACGGTGGCCGAACTGGCCGCCGCGCTGCCCGGCTACCCCGAGCTGTCCACTGCGGTCGCGCTCCCCCTGCCGGGCACCCGCCGGCTGCGCCGGTAGGACACCCGATGGGCGGTGGTCAGCGCGCTGGACGGCATCCGCGCGCAACCGCCGGCCGGTTCGGTCTGCGCGGTCGTCCTCCACGCGAGCCGACCACGGCGTCACCGCCTCTCGTCGACGCCGCCACCACGCGGCCCGAGCTGCCGTGGACCACCTCTCCCTGCCCCGTTCCGCAGGGAATCCGTCTCCTCCCTCGGCCGAGGCCAGGGATCTCCATGGAGGTATCCGATGACCGCGCATCCATCCGCCCCGTCCGCCCCCGCGGATCACAAACGGGAGCCCACCGCGCAGTCCGCGCTCCCGTTCGTCCTGGCGGCGGACGCGCCGGGTACACCGGTGGCCGACGTCCTGCCCGCCGCCCGTCCGCTGATCCGCCGACGGCTCCTGGAGCACGGCGCGGTCCTGCTGCGCGGATTCGAGGTGGGCGGGGTGGACGGGTTCGCGGGCGTGGTCCGGGCGGTGTCCGGGGAACCGCTGGCCTATGCCGAACGCTCCTCGCCCCGCAGCACGATCAAGGGGCAGGTGTACACCTCCACGGACTACCCACCCGCCGAGGAGATCTTCCTGCACAACGAGAACTCCTACCAGGCCGACTGGCCGCTCACGCTGTTCTTCTCCTGCGTGCGCCCGCCGGACACCCTCGGCGCGACGCCGCTCGCCGACACCCGCCGCATCCACCGGTCGATCGACCCCGCGGTGCGCGAGGAGTTCGCCGCCCGCGGCTGGATGGTCGTGCGCAACTTCACCGACGGCTTCGGGGTGCCCTGGCAGCAGGCGTTCAACACCGACGACCGTGCCGAGGTGGAGCGGTACTGCGCCCGCAACGGCATCGAGCCGCGGTGGACCGGCGAGAACGGCCTGCGCACCCTCGCCCGGCGCCAGGCGGTGCACCGGCACCCGGTCACCGGCGAGACCGTCTGGTTCAACCACCTCGCCTTCTTCCACGTGAGCACGCTGGCCGCCGACGTGTGCGCCGGGCTGCGGGAGATGTACGACGAGGAGGATCTGCCGACCAACACCTACTACGGCGACGGCGCGCCCGTCCCCGACGAGGTCGTGGCGCACCTGCGCGCGTGCTACCGCGCCGAGCAGCGCCGCTTCGACTGGCAGCTCGGCGACGTGCTGGTGGTGGACAACATGCTGGCGGCCCACGGCCGTGAGCCGTTCACCGGTCCACGCAGGATCGCGGTGGCCATGGCCGAGCCCTGGTCGGCTGCGGCCGAGGGCGGCCACCGCTCCGACGCGCTCGGGGAGGCCTCCGATGGGAACCGATGAGGCGGGCTACGCCCTGTCCTTCGCCCAGGAGCAGCTCTGGTTCGTCGACCAACTCCGGTCCGGCGCCTCGACCGAGTACCTGTCGAACCAGACGCTGCGGCTGCGCGGCCCGCTGGACCCCCGCGCGCTGTCGGCCGCGCTCTCGCAGATCTCCGCGCGGCACGAGATTCTGCGCACCCGCTACGGCACCGCGGACGGCGCCGGGGTCCAGATCATCGACGAACACGCGCCGGTGGAGCCGCGCCCGGTCGACCTGCGCGAGCTGCCGGCCACCGACCGGGACGCGCGCCTGCGCGAGCTGGGCCACGCCGAACTGACGACCCCGATCGACCTGCGCACACAGGCACCCTGGCGGCTGACGCTGGTGCAGCTCGGGCCGGACGACGCGGCCCTGCTGGTCACCGTCCACCACATCGCCTTCGACGGCTGGTCCTGGTCCGTGCTCGCCCGCGAACTGCAGGACCTGTACGAGGCGTTCTGCTCGGACCGGCCGTCCCGGCTGGAGCCGCCGACACTGCAGTACGCGGACTTCGCCCAGTGGGAGCGCGACCGCTGGGAGGCGGCCGGCGAGGCGGTCGAGCGCCAGCGCTCCTACTGGCGCGCGCGGCTGGCCGGACTCGAACCACTGGAACTCGCCACCGACCACCGGCGACCGGACCAGTGGGCGTCGACCGGGGCCGACCTGACCTTCACCGTGCCGGGCGAGCTGGCCCTACGCCTGGCCGAACTCGGCCGGCGCCGCGGCGCGACGCCCTTCATGGTCTACCTGGCCGCCTTCCAGGTGCTGCTGGCCCGCCACTCGGGGCAGCAGGACGTGGCGGTCGGGGTGTCGGTGTCCCGTCGCGAGCCGGCCGCTCTCGAAGAGCTGATCGGCATGTTCCTCAACACCGTGGTGCTGCGCGCCGACCTGTCCGGCGGCCCGTCCTTCACCGCTCTGCTGGCGCAGGTCCGCGAGACGGTCCTGGACGCCCACGAGCACCTGGACGTGCCGTTCGAGCGGGTGGTCGCCGACCTCGCGCCGGAGCGGGACCTTTCCCGCAACCCGGTGTTCCAGGTGGGCTTCGCCCTGCACACCGTCGCGCCGCAACCGTTCCAGCTGACGGGGCTCGAGGTCACCGCGGACGAAACGGCGACGCCCAGTTCCGCCTTCGACCTCTCCCTGCACCTCACCGAGCGCCCCGACGGCTCGGTGGACGGCCGGCTGATCTACCCGACCTCCCTGTTCGAGCTCCCCCGGATCGCGCGGATGGCCGAGCACCTGCTGCGGCTGCTGGGCGACATCGCCGACCGGCCGGACGCCCCCGCACACGGGCTGGAACTCCTCACCGAGGCCGAGCTGGGGCAGTTCGAGGAGTGGAACCGCACCGACGCCGCGTCGCCGGAACTCTCGCTCCCCGAGCTGTTCCGCGCCCAGGCCCGGGCGACCCCGGACGCGGTGGCGGTCGTGGCCGGGGACCAGGAGATCGGCTACGCCGAACTCGCGGACCGGGTACGGCGCCTGGCGCTCCACCTGCGCACCCGGGGGGTCACGCGTGAGACGCCGGTCGGAGTGGCGCTGCACCGCGGCACGGACCTGGTCACGGCGCTGCTCGCGGTGCTGACGGCGGGCGGCGTGTACGTCCCGCTGGCGCCCGAGTACCCCGTCGACCGGCTGGCGTACATGGTCGCTGACGCCGACGTCGAGGTCGTGCTGACCGAGGAGTCGCTGCGGGAGCGGCTGCCGGCCGGCCTGCGGGTGGTGACGCCGGACGACGCCTGGCTGACGGGCGACGCCCCGGCCCCCGACGCCGAACCGCCCTCCGTCCAGGACACCGACGGGGCCTACGTGATGTACACCTCCGGCTCGACGGGCCGGCCCAAGGGGGTGCTGATTCCGCATACCGCGATCCGCAACCGGGTGCTCTGGTCGGTCGAACGGTACGGGCTCGGCGCCGGCGACCGGCTCCTGCAGAAGACCACGATCGGCTTCGACGCGGCGATGTGGGAGTTCCTCTCGCCGCTGGTCTGCGGCGCCACCGTGGTGATGGCCCCCCAGGAGGCACACCGGGACCCGACCGTGATGATCCGGGCGGTCGCCGAACACGGTGTCACCGTCCTGCAGTTGGTGCCCTCGGTGCTGCGGCTGCTGCTGGCCGAGCCCGAACTGGCCGGCTGCGCCTCGCTGCGGCTGGTGTGCTCGGCCGGCGAGCCGCTGCCGGGCGAACTCTGCGAGCGGCTGCGCGCGGTGGTCGACGTCGAGGTGTTCAACACCTACGGCCCCACCGAGTGCGCCATCGACTCCACCGCCTGGCGCTACGAGGGCGGCGGGGGCGAGGGCATCGTGCCGATCGGCCACCCGCTGACCGGCGTGCGGACCTATGTGGTGGACCGCGACGACGCCCTCGTGCCGGTCGGCGTCCCCGGCGAGCTGTGCGTGGGCGGGATCGGCCTGGCGCGCGGATACCTGGGCCAGGGCGCGCTGACCGCCGAGCGGTTCGCCCCCAACCCCTTCGCGGCCGGACCCGGCGAACGTTGGTACCGCACCGGCGACCTGGTCCGCCGCCGCGAGGACGGCGCGCTGGAGTTCGTCGCCCGCGCCGACGAGCAGGTCAAGGTGCGCGGGGTGCGGATCGAACCGGGTGAGATCGAGGCCGTGCTGACCGCGCACCCCTCGGTCACCGCCGCCGCGGTGACCACCCGCCGCTCGACGGCGGGCGACCTCGAACTGCTCGCCTACGTCGTACTCGCGGACGGCGACGGGGACGGCGAGCCGGCCGGAACGGACGAGATCCGCACCCACCTCGCGGCCCGGCTGCCGGAGGCGATGGTGCCCTCCGTCGTGCTGCTCCTGGACACGATGCCGCTGACCCCCAGCGGCAAGGTGGACCGGCAGCGGCTGCCCTCCCCCGAGGAGCGGGACCGACCGGCGGGCGGGCAGTGGACCGCCCCGCGCACCCCGGCGGAGGCCGCGGTCGCCGCGCTGATGGCCGAGGTCCTCGAAGTGCGGCAGGTCGGCGCCGAGGACGACTTCTTCGCGCTCGGCGGCCACTCCCTGGTGGCCATCCGGCTGGTCCTGCGGCTGCGCCGGGACTTCGGCATCAAGCTGACGGTCGGCGAGCTGTTCAGCGCCCGCACCGTCGCCGCGCTGGCCGCCCGGATCGACGCCGCCCGCTCCGAGGGTGACGGGCCGGGCGTGCGGCCGGTGCCGCGCACCGGGGAGCTGCCGCTCTCCTTCGGCCAGCAGCGCATGTGGTTCCTCGACCAGCTGGAGCCGGGGAGCGACGAGTACCTCGTCCCGCTGGCGCTGCGCCTGCGCGGCCCGTTGGACGCCGAGGCGCTGCGGCTGGCGGTGGACGCCAGCGTCGCTCGGCACGAGGTGCTGCGGACCCGCTACCTCGCCGACGACGGCAACCCCCGGCAGGTGATCGACCCTGCGGGACCGGTCCCCTTCGAGCTGGTCGACCTCAGCGGTACGCCGCAGCCCGAGGAGCGGGCGCTGCGGCTGCTGGCCCAGGCCGCCGGCCGGGCCTTCGACCTGGCGGCCGAGTGGCCGCTGCGGGTCACGGTGGTCCGGACCGCGCCCGAGGAGCACCTCGTGGTGCTGACCCTGCACCACATCGCCTTCGACGCCTGGTCGACGGGCCTCTATCTGCACGACCTGGACCAGGCCTACCGCGCGCTCGCCGCCGGCGAGCCGTCACCGCTGCGCCCGCAAGCCGTCCAGTACGCGGACTTCGCCGCCTGGCAGCGGGGTCAGCAGTCCGCCGGCGAGACGGCCGGGCAGCTCGACTACTGGCGTGAGCGGCTGGCCGGACTGGAGCCGCTGGAGCTGCCGACCGACCGGCTGCGCTCCGCCGTCCGCGACGCACGCGGGGACCTGTTCGACGTCGAACTGCCGCAGGCGCTGGGCCAGGAGGTCGCGGAGCTGGCACGCCGGCGCGGTGTGACACCGTTCGTGCTGATGCTGGCCGCGTTCCAGGTGCTGCTCGGCCGCTACACCGGTCTCGACGACGTCGCGGTCGGCACCCCGGTGGCCGGGCGGACCAGGCCGGAGGCCGAGGAGCTGGTCGGCTTCTTCAGCAACAGCCTGGTGATCCGCACCGATCTGGCGGACGACCCGGTGTTCGGCGAGTTCCTCGAGCAGGTCCACCGGGTGTCCGCGGAGGCTTTCAGCCACCAGGACGTGCCGTTCGAGCACCTGGTCGACGCGCTGAAGCCGGACCGCGACCTCTCGCGCAACCCGCTGTTCCAGGTCATGTTCGAGCTCCAGCACCAGGAGGGCGACCTGACCGCGCTCGGCGGGGCGGCCGTGGAGAGCCTCGAGATCGGCCCGGCCGTGGCCAAGTTCGACCTGACGGTGAGCGTCACCCAGCACGGCGACGGGCGGCTGCGCTGCTGGTTCGAGTACGCCACGGCGCTGTTCGACCGGGCCACCGTCGAGCGGCTGGCCGGACACTACCTGACCCTGCTGCGCAGCATCGTGGACGCCCCGGACGCACGGCTGAGCGCCCTCGCGATGCTCACCGCCCCCGAGCGGCACGACCTGCTCACCGTCTGGCCCGACCCGGACGGGGACCGGCTGGCCGCACTCGACCCCGCCGAGCAGCACGGGCTGTGCGTGCCCCAGCTGATCGAGCACCAGGTCCGCCAGACGCCGGACGCGATCGCGGTGGTCTTCGGGGACCAGCGGATCAGCTACGCGGAGCTGAACGCGCGGGCCAACCGGTTCGCCCGCCGGCTGCGCGCGCTGGGGGTCGGACCGGAGACGGTCGTCGGCTCGTGCCTGGAGCGCAGCCCGGAGGCGGTCGTGGTGCTGCTGGCGGTGCTCAAGGCGGGCGGGGTCTACGTCCCCTTCGACCCGAGGCATCCGGCGCAGCGCCTGGAATTCATGCTCGCCGACGCCGGCGCCGAGGTCGTGGTCACCTCCACCGAGTTCGCCGACCGGCTCGGCGGCGGCGGTGGGCGGCTGCTGGTGCTGGACAAGGAGGAGGCCGCGGGGCAGGGCTCCTCGGCCGACCTGCCCGCGCAGGCCGGTCCCGGCAACCTCGCCTATGTCATTTACACCTCGGGCTCCACCGGCCGTCCCAAGGGGGTGATGATCGAGCACCGGTCCTACGCCCAGCACTGCCGGGTGATCGCGGACGCCTACGGCATCGCGCCGGGCGAGCGGGTGGTCCTGCTGTCCGCCCTCACCTTCGACGTCGCCATGGACCAGATCGCGGCCACGCTGGTGGCCGGCGCGACCGTCGTGGTCGGCGACCCGGTCTTCTGGACCCCCGCCGAACTGCCGGCCCGACTGGCCGAGCACGAAGTGACGATCGTCGAGATCACCCCCGCCTACTACCGGGCGATGCTGGAGTCACCCGAGCTCGGCCGGTTGACCTCGCTGAAGCTGATGAACGTCGGCAGCGACGTGGTCACCGTGGCCGACGCCGAGCGCTGGGCGGACAGCGGCCTGCCCGGGCGGTTCCTGTGCAACTACGGGCCGACCGAGGCGACCGTCACCTGCCTGCTGCACCCGGTGGGCGACACCCAGCCGCCCGGGCAGCAGTCCGCCGCCCTGCCGATCGGACGGCCGGTCGCCGGCACCCGGGCCCACGTCCTGGACGCCGACCTGAGGCCGGTGCCGGTCGGGATCGCCGGCGAACTCTGCCTGGGCGGGGTGCGGCTGGCCCGTGGCTACCACCGCCGGGCCGCCCTGACCGCCGATCGCTTCGTGCCGGACCCGCTGGCCGTCGAACCGGGGCAGCGGCTCTACCGCACCGGTGACCTGGTCCGCCGACGGCCGGACGGCGCCATCGAGTTCCTCGGGCGGATCGACCGTCAGGTCAAGGTGCGCGGGCTGCGGATCGAGCTCGGTGAGATCGAGGCGGCGCTGGCCGCACACCCCGCGGTGCAGGAGGCGGTCGTCATCGCCGCCGAACCACTGCCCGGGGACCGCCGGCTGGCTGCCTACCTGGCGGCCCGACCCGGCGACACCGTGCCGGACATCGGCGAACTCCGCTCCCACCTGCGGGAGTTGCTGCCAGAGTACATGATCCCGTCACTGTGGGTGACGCTGGTGGACCTGCCGCTGACGCCGAGCGGCAAGGTCGACCGCAAGGCGCTGCCGGATCCGGTGTCGGCTGGCGCGAACGGTGGGCGGGAGTACCAGGCGCCCGGCGACCCCGTCGAGGAGGCGCTGGCCGACATCTGGAGCGAGCTGCTCGGCGTGGAGCGGATCGGGGTGCTGGACGACTTCTTCGCCCTCGGCGGCAACTCGCTGCTGGCCACCCGGGTCCTGGCGGGGATCCGGACGGCGTTCGCGGTCGAGCTCCCGCTGCGCCGCCTGTTCGAGGCCACCACGGTGGCCGCCCTCGCGCAGGCGGTGTCCAAGGCCGTCGAGGACGACATCGCCGAGCTGACCGACGACGAGGTCGCCGGGCTGCTCTCCGGGGAGGGTGCGCGATGACCGGGACCGCCTGACCCCGCGCCGGACAGCGATGAGCCCCGCTCGTCACCGACGACGAGCGGGGCATCGCACGGTGGTTCAGCCGGCCGCCGCCACGGGCTCCGGCGCGTGCAGCTCGGCCAGGCTGGGCGCCTTGCGGATCGCGGGGCTGACGCTCGCGGCGACCGCGAGAAAGAGCATCCAGCAGGACAGCACCGCCACCGTGGCACCGGCACTGATCCAGCGCAGCAGCAGACCACCGACCAGCGAGCCGAGCGGGATGGCTCCGAAGGCGATCATGCGTGCCGCGCCCTGCACCCGGCCCAGAATGCGATCCGGCGTCACTCCGAGCTGGTAGGCCACCACCACCACGTTCCACACCGGGCCGACGAAGCACATCAGCGCGTACACCGCCCCGATCAGATAGGGGTCGTGCACCACCAGCAGCACCGGGACCACCAGCGCCCACGCCCAGTTCGCCCCGATCACCACGGTCCTCATCGACAGCCGGCGCTCCAGCGCGGGCGCGGCCAGCGAACCGAGCACCCCGCCGACCGCGGCCACGCCGAACATCACACCGACCGCGCCCGACGAGCCGCCGTCGGCGCGGGCGATCACGATGACGGTCAGGAACAGCGCCTGGAACAGCAGGTTGCTGCCCGCGACCAGCAGGGTGGTCACGCGTAGGAAGGGCTGGTGCCACAGCCAGGAGATCCCGGCGGCGAGCTCCGTGGTCAGCCGACCCGGCCGGTCGGCCGGCTCGGCCCGGAAGTCCTTCCTGATCATCAGCAGCGTGGTCAGCGACACCGCGTAGCTGACCGCGTCGAAGAGGAACGGGATCGCCCTGCCGAGCCCGAACAGCAGACCGCCGAGCGGCTGGCCGAACACGACGGCGCCCCGGGTGCGCGCCTCGTTGCGGGAGAGCGCGAGCGCGTACTGCGAGGGGTCCACCAGGGTGGTCACGGCCGCCGACTCGGCGATCCCGAAGCACACCGTGAGCGTGCCCTCGATGAACCCGACGACCAGCACGTGCGCCAGCGCCAGCCGGTCGGCGGCCAGGGCCAGGGCCAGGCTGCCGATGGCCAGGCCGCGCAGGACGTCGCACCAGATCATCACCCGTCGCCGGTTCCACCGGTCGACCAGCGCGCCGGCCGGGAGCTGGAACAGCAACTGCGGCAGTAGCGCGACGAACCCGGTGAACCCGGCGCTGGCGGGCGAGCCGGTGAGGTAGAGGACCAGCAGCGGATAGGCCACCGTCGTGGCGTTCGAACCGAGTTCGGACACCACCGCGCCCCGCCAGAGCAGCAGGAAGTCCCGGTTGTGCCGCAGCGGTTGCACCTTTTTTGTCATGCGCCGATGCTGCGCGGGCGCGAACGGCCGGGAGCAGAGAAGGACCGGCAGTCACGCGCGCAGTCACAGCCGTGCGAAGTGTGCCGTAGTGACTCTGCCGACGCCGACCGCCGACCCGGCAGGCTGAGGCCCAGCCCACCCCCCAGTTCCTGGTTGACCACCGCAAACACAGGAAGGCCCAGATGAGCACGAGCTCCACTGCCCGCGCCGAGTTGCTGCAGCGGCGCCTGCGCGGCCTGACGAAGGCGAAGCACAGCGACGAGATCGCCACGGTGTGCCGAGACGGCGAGTTGCCGCCGTCGTTCGCGCAGCGCCGCCTGTGGGTGCTCGACCAGATCCAGCCGGGCAGCACCGAATATCTGATGGCGTTGCAGCTCAGGCTGCCCGGCCCACTGGACGAGGAGGCGCTGCGGCGTGCGCTGGACGAGATCGCCGCCAGACACGAGGTGCTGCGCACCCGGTACGTGACGGTGGACGACGAGCCGCTGCAGGTGATAGACGCGCCCGGCGCCGTCGCCTTCACCCGGGTCGACCTGTCCGGCAGCGACCGGGAGGCCGCCGAGCACCGGTTCGCCGAGCTGGTGGCCGAGGCCGGCGAGCGGCCGTTCGACCTGGCCGGCGAGCAGCCGATCCGGGCGCTGCTGGTCCGCCTGGCCGACGACGAGTGCGCTCTGCTGCTGACCCTGCACCACATCGCCTCCGACGGTTGGTCGGAGTCGGTCCTGCTGTCCGAACTGGACCGGCTGTATTCGGCTTTCGCGGCCGGTCTGCCCTCCCCGCTGCCCCCGCTGCGGGTGCAGTACGCGGACTTCGCCTCCTGGCAGCGCGAACGGCTCTCCGGACCCCGGCTCGCCGAGCAACTCGCCTACTGGCGATCGAAGTTGTCCGGCCTGGAGCCGCTCCGCCTGCCGACCGACCGGCCGCGCGGGCCGGTGCGCGACGCCGCTGGCGCCGAGGTCTCCTTCGAGCTGCCGGCGACGCTCGCCGAGGCCCTGGTCCGGCTGGGCCGGGAGCACGGCGCGACGCCGTTCATGGTCACACTGGCCGCCTTCCAGCTGCTGCTCGGCCGGTACTGCCGGCAGAGCGACGTGGCGGTCGGCACCCCGGTGGCCGGGCGCAACCACCCCGACACGCACGAGTTGATCGGCCTGTTCGTCAACACGGTGGTCCAGCGCACCGATCTGTCCGGCGACCCGTCCTTCGTGGAGCTGCTCGCCCGGGTGCGCGAGGACGTGCTGAGCGGCTTCGAGCACCAGGACACCCCGTTCGAGCTGCTGGTCCAGGAGTTCGCGCCGGAACGGGACGCCTCCCGCACCCCGCTGGTGCAGGTGACCTTCCAACTGGTCGACGCCGAGCCGGCCGGGTCGCCCACCGGGCTGGGCGGCGAGCAGCGGCCGGTCGACTGGGAAACCGCAAAGTTCGACCTCAGTCTCGGCCTGGTCCAGCGGCCGGACGGCTCGATGGTGGGCCATCTGGAGTACGCCACCGCGCTGTTCGACCGGGCGACGATCCAGCGGATGGCCGGCCACTACCTGCGGCTGCTGGAGGGCGCCGTGGCCGCGCCGGAGCACGCGGTGAGCCGCTTGGAGCTGCTGACCGCTCCCGAGCGCGAGCAGTTGCTCACCGACTGGGCCGGGACCGGCTCCACCGAGCCGGTCCGGCAGAGCATCCCCGAGGTGTTCCGGAGCTGGGCCGAGCGCACCCCCGACGCAGTCGCGGTGAGCTGCGACGGCGCCGACCTGACCTACGCCGAGCTCGACGCCAGGAGCAACCGGCTGGCCCACCGGCTGCGCTCGCTGGGCGTGCGGACGGACCAGCTGGTCGGCGTCCGCCTGGAGCGCGGCCTCGACCTGGTGGTGGCCCTGCTCGGCGCGCTCAAGTCCGGGGCCGGCTACCTGCCGCTCGACCCGGGACAGCCGGCCGAGCGACTGGCCTACATCCTGGCCGACTCCGAGGTGTCCGTCGTGGTCAGCCGGGAGCCGGCCGGCGACGCGGTCGCCACGGTGTCGCCCGACGCCCCGGCGGGCGACTGGCCGGACACCGCACCCGCCGCGGGTGCGGGTGCGGGTGCGGACAACGTGGCCTACGTCATCTACACCTCGGGCTCCACCGGCAGGCCGAAGGGCGTGCCGGTGACCCACGCCAACGTGCTGCGGCTGCTACGGTCCTGCGAGGCCGACTTCGGCTTCGGCCCCACCGACGTGTGGACGCTCTTCCACTCCTACGCGTTCGACTTCTCGGTCTGGGAGCTGTGGGGGGCGTTGCTGCACGGCGGCCGGGCCGTCGTGGTGCCGTTCGCCGTCTCCCGCTCCCCGCAGGACTTCCTCGAGCTGCTGGTCGCCGAACGCGTCACCGTCCTCAACCAGACGCCCTCGGCCTTCCGGGTGCTGGGCGAGGCGGTGGCCGAGGCCGGGCTGCGGCCGGACGCCCTGGCGCTGCGGACCGTGGTCTTCGGCGGCGAGGCCCTCGACGTGGCCGAGCTGGAGCCGTGGTTCGCCCGGTTCGGCGACAGCGGCCCGGTCCTGGTGAACATGTACGGGATCACCGAGACCACCGTGCACGTGACGTACCGCCCGCTGCACGCGGCCGAGGCGGCCGGGACGCGCCCGAGCCCGATCGGCCGGCCGCTGCGCGATCTGCGCGTCTACCTGCTGGACGACGACCTCAACCTGGTGCCCGCCGGCATGCCCGGTCAGGTCTTCGTCTCCGGCCCCGGGCTGGCCCGCGGTTACCTCGGCCGCCCGGCGCTGACCGCGGAGCGATTCGGCCCGGACCCTTACACGACGCAGCCGGGCGCGCGCATGTACCGCACCGGCGACGTGGCGCGCTTCGGGCCGGGCGGCGACCTCGAGTTCCTCGGCCGGGCCGACGACCAGGTCAAGATCCGCGGGCACCGGATCGAGCCGGGCGAGATCGAGGCGGCCCTCGGCCGGCTCCCGGACGTCGACAAGAGCGTGGTGCTCGCCCACCGGCGCAGCGGCGAACGCGAGGCGCGGCTGGTCGCCTACCTCACGGCCGGGGCCGGCCGCCGGATCGACGTGGTCCGGCTGCGCGAGGACCTCGGCCGGGTCCTGCCGGCCTACATGGTCCCCGCGGTCTTCGTCCCGCTGGACACGCTGCCGGTGACGGCCAATGGAAAGACCGACCGCCGGGCGCTGCCCGATCCGGACGCGCACCGGGTCCAGGCCGACGAGGAGTACGTCGCGCCCCGGACCCCGGTCGAGCGGACCGTCGCGGAGATCTGGGCCGAGGTGCTCGGGCTCGAACGGGTCGGCGCGCAGGACAACTTCTTTGCCTTGGGCGGCGACTCGATCCGCGCCATCCGCGTGGTCGCAGCGCTGCGCCGGCGCGGGGTCGAACTGACCGTGCAGAACCTGCTGGTGCACCAGAGCGTGGCCGCGCTCGCCCGGTTCGCACAGTCGGCGGGCGCGCAGGCGACGGCAGCGGACGCCGTCGGCGTGGAGGAGCAGCGGGTCGAGCCGTTCGCCCTGCTGACGCCGCAGGACCGGGCGAAGCTGCCGGCCGGCCTGGTGGACGCCTACCCGATGTCCATGGTGCAGGCGGCCATGGCCTACCAGATGGTGTCGGACCAGGACGACAGCCCGTACCACAACATCACGCTGTTCCCGTTCCTCGACGACGCGCCGTTCTCGCTGCCCGCGATGCGCGAGGCTGCGCGGCTGCTGGCCGGCCGGCACGAGATCCTGCGCACCAGCTTCGATCTCACCGGCTTTTCCGAGCCGCTCCAGCTGGTGCACGCCGAGGGCACCATCGAGGTCGGCTACGACGACCTCCGCACGCTCGGCGCCGAGGAGGCCGAGCGGACGCTGCGGCGGTTCACGGCGGACACCCGGCGCAGCCCTTTCGACCTCGGCCGGGCGCCGATGCTCAGCTTCCACGTGCACCAGACGGCCGAGGACCGCTGGACCTTCTCCTTCAGCGAGTGCCACGCCATCCTCGACGGCTGGAGCCACCACTCGCTGCTCGATGAGCTGATGACGGACTACCGGGCGCTGCGGGCCGGCCGCGAGGCGGCCGCTCCCGGCACGCACACCGTGCGCTTCGCCGACCACATCGCCCTGGAGAAGCGCTCGCTGGACTCCGCCGAGGACCGCGCGTTCTGGCGTGAGCAGGTCTCCCGATCCGACCGGGTCGAGCTGCCGGTCGCCTGGGCCGCCGCCCCGGACGCCGGGGAGTCGCCGTACCAGACAACGGTGCTGTTCGAGGATCTGGAGCCCGGCCTGCGCCGGCTGGCGGCCGCCGCCGGGGCCCCGCTCAAGAGCGTGCTGTTCGCCGCGCACCTGAAGGTGCTCAGCGTGATCAGCGGCAGCGACCGCTTCCACACCGGCCTGGTCTGCAACGGGCGGCTGGAGACCGACGGCGGCGACCTGGTCCGCGGCATGCACCTGAACACCCTGCCGCTGGGGGTCGAGCTGACCGGGTCGAACTGGACCGAGCTGGTCGGCCAGGTCTTCGCCGCCGAGGTGGCGGCCTGGCCGCACCGCCGGTTCCCGCTGCCGGAGATGCAGCGCGAGTGGGGCGGCGGCACGCCGCTGGTCGACATCGCCTTCACCTACCTGGACTTTCACGTCCTGGACACCCGGCCGATCGAGTCCGCGAAGGTCGTGGACGTCAGCCCGAACGAGTTCGGGCTGGACGTCTGGACCTTCCCCGGTGTGCTGTACGTCTCCGGTCGGCCCGAGCGGATCAGCCGCGCCAACGGGCAACGGCTGGCCGGGCTGTACCGCACGGTCCTGGAGAGCATGGCCGCCGACCCGGCCGGCGACTCCCGCCACAGTGCCGTGGACGAGCGCGAGAGGTCCCTGCTGCTCTCCTTCGCCGCCGGCCCCGACACCGCCTACCCCGAGCTGTGCCTGCACGAGCTGTTCGAGCAGCAGGTCTCCCGCACCCCGCAGGCGACCGCGCTGCGGTGCGCCGACGGCACGACCGTCGGCTACGCCGAACTCAACGCCAGGGCCAACCGCCTGGCCAGGCGCCTGCGTTCGCTCGGCATCGGCCAGGAGTCCCGGGTCGGCGTGCTGCTGCGCCGGGGACCGGAGCTGGTGGTCGCGCTGCTCGCCGTGCTCAAGGCCGGCGCCGCCTACCTCCCGCTCGATCCGGCCCACCCGGCGCAGCGGCAGGCCACCCTGGTCGCCGACACCGACGCCCGGGTGGTCGTCACCCAGAGCGAGCTGACCGGCCTGCTCGCCGACTCCCCGGCCGAGCGGTACCTGGTCGACGCCGACACGGCGGTCGCCGACCAGTCGCCGGAGAACCTCGGGCGGACCGCCACACCGGACACGCTCGCCTACGTCATCTACACCTCGGGCTCGACCGGCACGCCGAAGGGCGTGATGATCGAGCACCGCAACGTGGTCAACTACGTCTGCTGGTGCCTGGGCGGCTACACCCCGCTGGGCGGCACGGGCGCACCGCTGTACTCCTCGATGGCCTTCGACCTGCCGGTCACCTCGCTGTTCCCCGCCCTGCTGTCCGGCCAGCCGGTCACGCTCGTGGAGGACGACGGGACGCCCGGGATCGACGCCCTGGTCGCGGCGCTGGAGCAGGGCGGGTTCGGCATCCTCAAGCTGACCCCCTCCCACCTCGCCCTGCTCAACCAGTCGCTGTCACCCCAGGGCCTGCGCACCGCGGCGGGCCGGCTGATCGCCGGCGGCGAGGAGCTGACCCGGGAGAAGGTCTCCCGCTGGGCCGAGTTCGCGCCGGACACCGTGGTGGACAACGAGTACGGTCCGACCGAGACCACGGTCGGCTGCTCCCACCTCGAAGGCACCGCGGCCGACCTCGAAGCGGGCGTGCTGCCGATCGGCCGGCCGTTCTCCAACACCACGATGCGGGTGCTCGACCGGACGATGGAGCTGGTACCGGTCGGCGTGGTGGGCGAGTTGTACATCGGTGGCGCGCAGCTGGCCCGCGGCTACGTGGAGCAGCCGGGCCTGACCGCCGAGCGCTTCGTGCCCGATCCCTATGCCGCGGTGCCCGGCGGGCGGCTCTACCGCACCGGGGACCTGGCCCGCTACCGTGCGGACGGAGTGCTGGAGTTCGCCGGCCGCGTCGACCACCAGGTGAAGATCCGCGGCTTCCGCATCGAGCCGGGCGAGGTCGAGGCCGCGCTGCGCCGGGAGGCCGAACTGCGCGAGGTGGCCGTGCGCGTGCACACGACGCCGAGCCACGAGCGGGAGCTGGCCGCCTATCTGGTGCCGGCCGACGGGACCGAGCTCGACCCGGTCGCGCTGCGCGACCGGCTGGCCCGGATCCTGCCGGCCCACCTGGTGCCGTCCAGGTACCTGGTGCTCGACAACCTGCCGATGACCCCGAGCGGAAAGGTGGACCTGGCCGCGCTGCCGCGGATCGACGAGGCCACGACCACCCGGCCCTACCGGGCGCCGCGCACGGCTGTGGAGAACATCCTGGCCAGGGCCTGGGCCGAGGCACTGGGAGTGGCCGAGGTCGGTATCGACGACAGCTTCGCCGAACTCGGCGGCCACTCCATGACCGTGATGCGGGTGATCGTCAAACTCCGTGCCGAGCACGGCTATCAGCTGTCCTTCCAGGACTTCTACCGGCACCGGACGGTGGCCGAACTGGCCGTCGCGGTGACGGACGCGAGGGCCGACACCCCGTCCGGCTCGCAGGCCGCGGACTCGATCGTGTGGCTGCGCCGGGCGGGCACCAAGCCGCCGCTGTTCTGCATCCACCCGGGCAGTGCGCACTGGTTCGCCGAACTCGCCGAGCACCTCCCGGCCGACCAGCCGGTGGCCGCGTTCGAGTGGCCCGGGCTGACCCGGCCGTGCCCCGCCCCGGAGAGCGTCGAGCAGATCGCCGAGCTCAACCTGGCCGAACTGCGGCGGATCGCCCCGACCGGGCCGTACCGGCTGCTCGGCTGGTGCGGGGGAAGCCAGATCACCAGTGAGATGGTCAGGCGGCTCAAGGCAGCCGGCGAGGACGTCACCTTCATGCTGCTCGATCCCGCTCTGGACACCTACGAGCGGGAGAACATGCACGACTTCGTGCGCAGGTTCCAGTACGCCGAGGCGGTGCTCGCCGAGCTCGCCGAGGCGAGCGGGGAGCGGCTCGGCGAACTCCAGCAGGAGGCGGTGACCGTCCTCACCAAGATCATCGATGAGGGTGAGGTGGACCCGCCGGTGCCCGGGGACCAGTTCTGGCCCTCCCGGGTCCGGGTCTGGCGGGAACTGCTGCAGACCCGGCTCGACTACCGCCACACGCCCGTCCCCGCCCGGCTGCACCTGCTGGCCGGCGACGAACTGGCCGCCGGCGAGCACGAGGTCGCGGTCGGGGTGAGCTTCACGGACTTCACCGCCCGGTGGGCCGAACTGGCCACCGAGGGGCTCGAGGTCCACCGGGTGAGCGGCAACCACCTCGGTGTCCTGCGCGCGCCCCACGTCGCGGCCGTGGCCGAGCTGCTGACCAGCCTGTTCGAGAACGACGCCATGGTGAGCACGAGGGATGTGAAGTGATGCCGACCATACTCACGGCCGACTCGCAGCTGGGCGTGGTGGCGCTGGACCCGGGCGTCGCACCGGCCCTGGAGGCGGTCGCCGCAGCTCTGCTGCCGGTGGCCGACGGGCGCGTCGACGACGTCCGGTGGCTGCGCGAGGCTGGTCGCCGGTGGCACGAACTGCCGCTGGCGCTGCGCAGGTCCCTCTCGGCCTTCCGGCGCGACTCCGGACCCACCGGGGCGCTACTCGTCCGCGGCCTGCCGGTCGACCAGGAGCTGCTGCCCGACACGCCGATGGTCAGCGGCTCCGTCCAACGGGAGGCGACCATCCCGGCCGGCGCGCTGATGCTCGTCACCAGCGCGCTGGGCGACCCCATCGCGTTCCGCCCGGAGAAGTCCGGCGCGATGGTGCAGGACGTCGTGCCGGTGCCGGGCAACGAGGAGTTCCAGGGCAACGAGGGCTCGGTGCTGCTGGACTTCCACACCGAGAACGCCTTCCACCCGTACCGGCCGGACTACGTGCTGCTGCTGTGCCTGCGGGCCGACCACGAACGGGTGGCCGGGCTGCGGACCGTGTGCATCCGCCAGGTCCACCGGCTGCTCGGTGAGGACCACCGCGCGGTGCTTTTCAGACCCGAGTTCGTCACCAGCCCGCCACCGTCCTTCGGGGCGGGGACGACGCAGCCGCAGCCGCACGCGGTGCTCAGCGGCGCGCCGGACGACCCGGACATGGTGGTCGACTTCGCGGCGACCGAGCCGCTGACCGAACGGGCCGCAGCCGCCCTGCGCGCGTTGCAGTCCCTGTTCAGCCGCCACGCGCTCACCCACCACCTCGTCCCCGGCGACCTGGCCATCGTCGACAACTCGGTGACCGCGCACGGCCGGACCGAGTTCACCCCGCGCTACGACGGGCGGGACCGCTGGCTGCAGCGCTCGTTCGCGGCACGCGACCTACGCCGCTCGCTCTCCCACCGGCCGGGCGACGGCCATGTGCTGCTCGGTTAGCGGCCGACAACCTGCAGGCGATCGTGTACGGGGTGCGCACCTCGCTCACGGCCACCGGCGGCGACGGGCGCGCCCGTCGCCGCCGCGCGGGTCCTGCGGAGCGTCGCGGACCCCGGCGTCCCGCCGGGCGCCGTGGCGTCCGGAGCCGGCCGTGGTGAAGCGTTCGCGCAGGCCGACTTCCAGAAGGCCTACCTCCGAGAAGGCCGACCCCTGACCGGACGTGCACGTGTGGTTCCGGGGCACGCGGAGGTCCGCCCGGCTCGCCGGGCGGACCTCCACCTTTCGGCCGGTGATCTGCAGCAGCGCGACGTTTGCCATGGCGAGTCCTTGGGTGCGGCCGTCCGGGTGCGTCAGGGCCGGGCGGGGGTGAACGTGAGCCGCTGGTCGGCCGGTGAGTATCCGCTGACGGTGACCGTCAGGCCGTGCGTGGGCACGGACGGGTCGGGGAACCCGGCCGGTACGGGGCTGCGCCCCTCGGGGCGCCGGTCCTTGCTGGGGAACTCCGGCGGGAACGGCACGGTCGACCCGATCAGCCGCTGGTAGAACTCCAGCCAGCGGCCGTGGTCGAAGGTGACCGCGCCGATGACCCGCCCCTGGTACCCGTAGACGGCGGTGAACCGGCGTTCGGCGAGCGAGCCCTGGGCGACGAGGATCTCCTCGCCCATGGACGGCACGCCCACGGATTTGATGGTCACTCCGAACCGGGACGACCAGAAGGCCGGCACCCACCGGTGGGGGATGCGGTCCGGGCCGATGCTGGTCATGTTGTGCGCGGCGACCTCGGCCTGGGTGACGGCGTTGCCCCAGTCCTCCAGGGACAGGAACCGGTAGCCGAACGGCGGGTGCGGGCCCGTGCGACGTCACCGGCCACGAACCCGTCGTCGGTGACGATGCCGCGGATGTCGAATGCCCGGCAGCCGGCGTCGCAGGCGATGCCGCGGGGGCCGGCGCCCAGCCCGAACCGACCGGCCGCTCGGTGCTGCGGATGGCGCCGAGCGAGACGACCACCACGTCGGCCTCGACCTCGGCGCCGTCGGACAGACCGGAGGAGTGAACGGGCGCGGAGGTGGAGGCTCGTCCCGATGCGATCGGCCGGGCGCCGCCGGAGACCACCACCACACGGCCGGCCGGGCCCGAGACCGGCCGGCCGTCGGCTTCCCGGCTCCACGAGGTCCGCGCCGGACCGGTGTCCGGAACTTCGGGCTCCGATACCGGGCACCGCCGATCCGGCCGGGCCGCCACCCGGACACGGGCCTGGGCCGTCGACGGACGGCCCCGGCCCGTCATGGGGGCATCGCCCCCATGTTTCCCGCATGTCTCCCGGCGCGCCCCGGCGGGCGCACGGCGGTTCGCTGCACGGCTGTGCGGCGCAGGACGGCACGCACGACGGGCGCACGGCGGTTCGCTGCACGGCTGTGCGGCGCAGGACGGCACGCACTGTGGGAGGCGCCGGGAGGGCGGCGAGGGTCGTGTGCGAGCGGCCGCGCAGGTCGGTGCCGGTCCAGCCCGCCGCGGGTCGGGAAATCTGGGTGCCCTCACCCGATGCCGCCGGGCGCTCACCGGTCGATGATCTCTTCCTGTCGGGTACGGGCCAGATCCCCAGGAGGAGCCGATGGGTGAACCGGTGAGAGTCAGCATCGTCGCGCAGGACCCGGTGCTGGAGGCCGGTGCGCGGACCAGCCTGCAGCGCCACGGCGACATCGCGGTGGCGCCGCCCGGGGAGCCGGCGCAGGTCGCGGTCATCATGGTGGACCGCGTGACCCCGCAGGTGATGGACACGGTGCGGGCGTCCCGGGAGGCGGACCCGCGCCGGGAGATCGTGCTGGTCGCGACGGAGCTCGCGGCCGGCGACGCGGTCCAAGCGTTCGCGGCCGGCACCCGAGGACTGCTGCGCCGATCCGAGGCCACCGTGGAGCGGCTGGCGTGGACCGTCGTGGCGGCCGCCGCGGGCGACTGCACGCTCCCGCCGGACCTGCTGGACGGGCTCCTCGAGCACGGGGGCGGCACCCACCGCTCGGGCGGGGTGGCGGCGCCGGCCGGGTGGGAGCTGTCGGAGCGGGAGCAGGCGGTCCTGCGGCTGGTCGCCGACGGCCGGGAGACCGAGGAGATCGCGCGTGAACTGTGCTACTCGTCCCGCACCGTGACCACCGTGGTGTACGACGTGACCCGGCGGTTCCGATTGCGCAACCGCGCACATGCGGTGGCGTTCGCACTGCGGGCGGGCCTGCTGTGACCGCGACGACGGCGGTCCTCCCCACCGCGGGACCCAGGGTACGGGTGCGGTCGAGCGACGCGGTGGCGCGAGCGGCGGTGGAGGCCAAGCTGGCGGTCGCGGGGCTCCGTCCGGTCCGTGCGCCGGAGCCGTCGTCGCGGGACGTGCTGGTGGCCGTCGGCGGCACCGTGGAGGGCGCGATCGAAGCCTGCCGGCCCGCCCTTCCGGCCAGTGGCGAGCGGCTGTTGGTGGTGGTGGCCGACGTGCTGTCCCGGCACGGTGTGCTGCGGGCGCTGAAGGCGGGCGCGCGGGCCATGCTGCTCTCCGCCGAGGCGACGCCGACGCGACTGGCCGCGGCCGTCCACTCGGCCCACCGCGGCGAGGGCCGGCTCTCCCACCCGGTGCTGGCCTGCCTGCTCAACGGGGCGCCGGAGCCGGCCGGTCCCGGCCGGCGCGCGGGCACCCCGCAGCTGACGGACCGTCAGATCGAGGTGCTCCGGCTGATGGCGGACGGGCACGGCAACGAGGCCATCGCCCGGACGCTGTCCTGCTCCAAGCACACCGTCAAGAACGTGATCTACGAGCTGATGGGCCAGCTCCAGGTGCACAACAGGTCCCACGCGGTCGCGCACGCCGTGCGGACCGGGCTGATCTGACCGGGCCAGCCGCCGCGGGACACCGGACCGGGACAAACGCGCAGCGCCGCGGCGCCGAGCCTGCCACTCGTTCCCTGGCACCGTGCCGCGGTCCGGCGGCACGCTGCTCCTGCGCATGTCCGTCCGGCGGGCATGGCCACCCTCCCTCCACCCGCGGACGCCGCCCCGAGCGGTCCCCCCGCGGGTTCGATCCCTGCCGAGAGGACCCGATGGACATCGCCGAGGACGCCCCGAACACCGGCCAGGAGCCGTTGCCGGAGCACGAGTTCAAGATCTTCGAGGAGCTGGAGTCGGAGGTCCGGCTGTACTGCCGTAAGTTCCCGGCCGTCTTCGAGCGGGCCAAGGGCGTCGAGCTGCACGCCGAGGACGGCCGGACGTTCACCGACTTCTTCTGCGGCGCGGGGACACTCAACTACGGGCACAACAACGACTTCATCAAGGCCCGGGTCGCCGGGTACCTCGCCGCCGACGGCATCGCGCACGGCCTGGACATGTACACCGTGGCCAAGCGGGAGTTCCTGACCGCCTTCGCCGACACCGTGCTGCGGCCCCGCGGGCTGGACTACAAGGCGCAGTTCACCGGCCCGACCGGGACCGACGCCGTGGAGGCCGCGCTCAAGCTCGCCCGCAAGCACACCGGCCGCACCGGCGTGGTCGCGTTCACCGGCGCGTACCACGGCATGTCGCGCGGCTCGCTCGCGGTGACCGGCAGCCGCCGGGCCCGCCGGGCGGGCGGGGTCAGCGGGCAGGACGTCACGTTCATCCCCTACGAGGACGGTCCCCAGGGCCCGTTCGACTCGATCGGATACCTGGAGCGGCTGCTCGCCGACCCGTCCTCGGGCGTCGACCTGCCGGCCGCGGTGATCCTCGAGCCGATGCAGATGGAGGGTGGTGTCTACCCGGCGAGCAGCGCGTGGCTGCGGGCCCTGCGCGAACTCACCGAGCGGCACGGGATCCTGCTGATCCTCGACGAGATCCAGGCGGGCTGCGGCCGCTCCGGCCGGTTCTTCTGCTTCGAGCACGCCGGGATCGTCCCGGACGTGGTGACGCTGTCCAAGTCGCTCAGCGGCTACGGGCTTCCGCTGTCGATGGTGCTCTTCAAGCGGGAGTTGGACGCATGGGAGCCCGGCGAGCACACCGGGACCTTCCGCGGCAACCAGCTGGCCTTCGTCGCCGCCACCGCGGCCTGCGAGCTGTGGCGGCAGGACTCCTTCCACACCCACCTCGCCGCCGCGATCGAACGCCTGGACCGGTTCTGCGGCGAACTGGACGAGCTGGGGCAGGACTTGGTGACGCGTGGACGCGGGATGGCGCTCGGCATCGACCTCGGCGCCTCCGGCGGCCCGCTGCGCGCCGACCGGCTGCAGCGCCACGCCTTCGAGCAGGGGCTGATCGTCGAACTCTGCGGCCGCGACGACGAGGTGGTCAAGCTGCTGCCACCGCTGACCGTCGACCTCGCGCTCCTCGACCGCGGCCTCGACGTGCTGCTGCAGGGCCTGCGAACGATCTGACGAACCTGACGTACCGCCAAGGAAGGAGGACGGAATGTCCCGTCCGCAACACCGCCACCTGATCTCGATCGACGACCTCGGCTTCGAGGAGATGCACCGCATCGTGCAGCGGGGCGCCGACTTCGCGGCCGGTCGCTGCGAGGACGCCCGCCCGCTGCGCGACGCGGTCGTGGGCGTCCTGTTCCGCAAGACCTCCACCCGCACCCGCACCGCCTTCTCGGCCGGAACGCTGCGCCTGGGCGGCCGGTTGATCTCCTACGGCCCCGACGACCTGCAGGAGAACACCGGGGAGACCGTCGAGGACACCGCCGCGGTGCTGTCCCGGATGCTCGACGTCCTGGTGGCCAGGACCGTTGGCAGCGAGGCCGAGCTGCGGGCCTTCGCCGCCCAACGGCGGATGGCCGTCGTCAACGCGATGAGCGCCGCCGAGCACCCCACCCAGGCGCTCACCGACCTCACCACGCTGCTCGGCCGGTTCGGGCGGATCGAGGGCCTGCGGGTGCTCTATGTCGGCGAGGGCAACAACACCGCCTCGGCGCTGACGTTGGCGCTGTCCCGTTACCCCGGGACGGAGCTGCACCTGCGAACTCCTGGCGGCTACGGGGTCGAGCAGCGCTACCTCGACCGGGCCGCCGACTACGCGGCGGGCAGCGGCGCGCTGGTGGAGCAGCGGCACGACATGGCCGACCTGCCCGAGGTCGACGTGGTCTACACCACCCGATGGCAGACCACCGGCTCGACGAAGCCCGACCCCGACTGGCGGATCGCCTTCGAGCCGTTCCGGGTGGACAAGGCTGTCATGGACGCCACCCCCGACGCGCTGTTCATGCACGACCTGCCCGCGCACCGCGGCGACGAGGTGACCGCCGAGGTGCTCGACGGGCCCGCCTCGATCGCCTTCGAGCAGGCCGAGAACAAGTACCACAGCGCCCGCGCGGTGCTGGAGTGGTGCGTCGGCACCGACCCGGCCGGAGCCGGCCAGGAGTGAGCCCGGCCGAACGGGCCGCCTCTCGGAGCCCCGGGAGGGCGGCCTGTTCGGCGTGTCCGCGGACGGCGCGGTACGACCACCGGCGGACCGGGCCGCGGGGACGAGGAGGTCGGCTCCCCGCGATCGCGCCGCGGGGAGCCGACCTCTCGGTCCGACCATCAGGTGCCGTCCCGGGTGGGGCCGGTGCCGGTGCAGCCGCCCCGGGTGGGGCCGGTGCCGTTGGCCGAGGGTGGCCGGGGCGGGCTCGCGCCACACCTTGAGCCGGCCCGGCCCGGAAGGGGTGGGTCCTGGCCGCCTGGATGGTCCTCCTCGGCGCGACCGCCACCCTCAGCCTCTCGGCGCGCTCCGCCCGCTCCCTCGCCGCGCCGCCGAGTCCGCCCCGAACGCCTGACGCCCGAACGCCCGCGCCGGTGACACCCACCGGCCGCCAAGGACACAGCGGCAGGGTGCGCATGCTGTTCCTGCTGCCCGTTTGTCTCTTGCCGCCGTTCCCCGACGCCCGGCAGGCTCGCCCCGTCGCAGTGTCAACCCCGGAGCTAGGAGGGCCGTTGTGGCCGAGGAAGCCATCGACACCTGCACGTACCAGGTCGTCGTCGACGACGAGGAGCAGCATGCGATCCGGCTCCCCGACCGCGAACCGCCGCTCGACCGGCGGACCGATGGCACCCGTGGTGCCAGTCTCACCGGCGGGGCCCGTGCGCATGTCTGACACCGTTCCGGCCGGCGTGCTCCAGACCGTGGGCCGGACGCCGCTGGTCGAGCTGACCAGGATCGACCCGGCCGGCCGCTTCCGCCTCTTCGCCAAGCTGGAGGCGCACAACCCGGGCGGCTCCATCAAGGACCGCTCCGCGCTGGAGCTGTTGCGCGAGGGCATCCGGTCCGGCCGGCTGGTTCCCGGACGGTCGGTCGTCGTCGAGTCCAGCTCGGGCAACCTGGGCATCGGGCTCGCCCAGGTCTGCGGATACTTCGGGATCCGCTTCATCTGCGTGGTGGACCCCCGCGCCAACCGCCAGAACATCGCCGTCATGCGGGCGCTGGGCGCCGAGGTCGAGGTGGTCACCCGGACCGACCCGGTCACCGGCGAGTACCTGCCGGTGCGGATCCGGCGGGTGCGCGAGGTCCTCGCCGGGACCGAGCACGCCTACTGGCCGGACCAGTACTCGAACCCGCTCAACCCGCGCTCGCACCACGCGACGATGCGGGAGATCTGCGAGGCCGTTCCCGGCGGCCTGGACTACCTGTTCTGCGCGACCAGTTCGTGCGGAACACTGCGCGGCTGCGCCGAGTACGCGCGAGAGCAGCAGCTCCCGGTGACGCTCGTGGCCGTCGACGCCGAGGGCAGCGTCATCTTCGGGCGAAGGCCCGCACCCCGGCTCATCCCCGGCCACGGCGCCGCCGTCCGGCCGGCGCTCCACCAGGACGGCCTCGCGGACGAAGTGGTGCACGTCAGCGATCTGGACTGCGTGGTCAACTGCCGGCGGCTGGCGAACCGCGAGGCGATCCTCGCCGGCGGCTCGTCGGGTGCGGTGCTCGCCGCGGTCCGGCGGATGAGCGAGCGGATCCGGCCCGGCGCGACCTGCGCCGTGATCCTCCCCGACCGGGGCGAACGCTACCTCGACACGATCTACAACGACGACTGGGTCACGTCGCACTTCGGCGACGTCACCCACCTGTGGAGGGAGAACAGTCCGGTGGCCGAGGTGACAGCATGCTGATTCTGACAGCCCGTGACGTACGGCAGGTCCTGGACGGTGCGGAGCACCAGGTGGTCGAGGCGGTGAGCCGGGCCTACCGGCTGCACGCGGCCGGCCGGACCGCGGTTCCCCACTCGCTCTTCCTGCGGTTCCCCGAGGAGGCCCGCAACCGGATCATCGCCCTGCCCGCCTACCTCGGGAACACCGGGGACCCCGGAGACCGGGAGCCGGTCGCCGGCATCAAGTGGATCTCGTCCTTCCCGGGCAACCTGCTCTCCGGACTGGAGCGCGCCTCGGCGGCGGTCATCCTCAACTCGATGCGCACCGGCCACCCCGAGGTGCTGCTGGAGGGTTCGGTGATCTCCGCCCGGCGCACCGCGGCCGGCGCCGCGCTCGCTGCCGCGACGCTCGCCCCGCGGGAGCCGCAGACCGGCGTCACGCTGATCGGCTGCGGCGTGATCAACTTCGAGGTGCTCACCTTCCTGCGCGCCCTGCTGCCCGACCTGGCCGAGGTCACCCTGTTCGATCTCGACCCGGCCCGCGCGCGGGCGTTCGCCGAACGGTGCGCGGCCCGGCTGCCCGAGCTCAAGACCGCCGTTGCCGAACGGATCGAGGACGCCCTGGCGGCCCACCGGCTGGTCTCCCTCGCCACCACCGCGTCCACCCCGCACCTGGACCCCTCCCCCTGCCGGCCCGGGACACTGCTGCTCCACCTGTCCCTTCGCGACCTCACCCCGGAGACCATCCTGTCCAGCGTCAACATCGTCGACGACGGCGACCACGTGTGCCGCGAGGCCACCTCGCTGCACCTGGCCGAACAGCAGGCCGGTCACCGCGACTTCATCGCCGATTCGATCGGTGCCGTCCTCACCGCCGGCCGCTGCCACCGCGACCCCGAGGCGCTCACGGTCTTCTCGCCCTTCGGCCTGGGCGTCCTCGACCTCGCCGTCGCCGACCTGGTCCACCACCGGGCACAGGAGCAGGGCCTCGGCACCCATGTCCCGGACTTCCTCGCCCCCGGGGCGTAGGAGCGGCAGGTCCGCGGGGGCGAGGGAGACCCCGCCCCCGCGGAACCTCCGGAGACCGGGCACCGCGGGCCGGTCAGTCCCCGCACAGCTCCCGGGCGAGGCGGCACAGCTCCGCGCGGTCCGCACTGCCGGTCTTGTGGAGCAGGCCGGCGATGTGCTTCTCCACCGTGCGGGGCGATATCGACAGCCGCTGGGCGATGTCCTGGTTCCCGAGGCGCTCCACGAGCAGGACGAACACGTCGTACTGACGTAGCGTCACCCCGCTCGCCCGCAGCGCCTCAGGGATCAGCTCCCGCCCGGTGCGCCGCTGTGCGACCGACACGCCCGCCTGCCGGAACAGCGATCGGCAGGCACCGGCGACGGAACGGACGCCGGCCTCGTGGAAGTACTCCTCGGCAGTGCGCAGCCAGCCGACGGGATCTCCCCAGCCGTCGGCGAGGGCCGCCTCTGCGACCAGGCGCAGCCCGAGGTGCCGGGCAGTCGGGAACCTCCGGGCCGCCTGCACCGCCACCTCCACCCGGGCGACGGCCTCCCCGCCACGGCCCTCGCGTCCGAGCAGGACGGCGTCGGCGAGCAGCAGGAACTGCCGGTTCCACGCCAGCGCGGAGGCCGGTGCCGCCAGGACGGTCGCGTACGCCGCGCGGTCGGCGGTGCCCTCCAGGACGGCGAGCAACGGGCCGAGGCCGTGTCGTCCGCTGAGGTAGAACACGTTGGGGTGCCGGTCCTCCCAGGCGGCCGCGGCGGCCAGTTCGGCCAGTGCCTGGGCGCGGTTCTCCTCCAGGAGAGCGCAGAAGGCCCGGCACAGGCCGTGCACGACCGGCGTGAGGAAGGAAGCGGAGTCGTCGGCGCGCTCGAAGCGGAGCAGTTCCCGCTCCATCTGGCGCCGCCGGCCCTGGTGGGCGGCGAGGGTTGCCGCCACCAGCAGAAGGTAGCGGTGGATGCCGAGGTTGCGCATCCTGGCACTCGGCTCCAGGCAGCGGTCGATGATCTCCCGGGCGGCCGGGAAGTCGGCGCGCTGCAGGGCGTCCATGGCCAGCAGGCCTTCCGCGTGCTGGGCGAGGATGAGGGCCCCCAGGTCGCGGGCGGCGTCCCTGGCCTCCCGGATCCGACGCGCGTCACCGGTGCGCATGAAGGCGTTCCCGCCGAGCCGCAGCAGTGCCTCCACCCGCCAGACCGGCAGAGTGTGCGCCTCCGCGACGGCGAGCATCCGCTCCAGACACGCGTCCGCCTCGTCGAAGCCGCGTTCGCGGGCCAACAGGGCCAGCAACTGCCACGCCTGGCAGGCCACTACGGGGAGCTTCTCGCGCTCGGCGACCTCGGCCGCCTCGCGGGCCAGCCGCTCGGTCTGCGCCGTCGCCCCGCCGTGGCCGGGCAGCAGCGCCAGGTGGCCCTCGACCACGTCGAGGGCGGCGGTCTGGCGGGGATCGGCGGAGCCGTCGAGCTGCGCACGGGCCGCGGCGATCTGCGCCAGGGTGTCGGCGGCACGCTCGGCGATCACGGCCACCCAGGCGAGCCTGGTGTGCAGGGCGACGCGACGCTCGATGTCCAGCGCGTCGGCCCCGGCATCCGGTAACGACTCGGCAAGGGCGAACACCCGGTCCAGCTGCCCTTCCTCGGCCAGCGCGTAGACCAGCGACTCGACGACGTCGGTGCGGTCGGTCGCCGCAGCCAGCTCATGGGCCCGCTCCAGCAGTTGCACGGCGGTGGTCGAGGCTCCCGCGGCGAGCGTGCGGCGGCCCGCCTCGGCGTAGAGCAGCGCCGCTCCCGGCCTGTCGCCGCCCAACTGCCGCAGGTGCGCGACCAACTGGCAGTGGCCGTCGGAGAGTGCCGGGTCGGCCGCCAGGATCGCCTCGGCCGCCCGGAGGGCGATCACGGCCCGCTCGGCCGGCGGCAGTCCGGCGAGCAGGGCCTCCGCCGTGAGCGCGTGCCGGAAGGCGTACTGGTCGACGGCGGTGGGGTCGGGGACGACGAAGCCCGAGGCGGCCGCCGCGGCCAGGTGATCGAGCAGCAGCCGCGTGCCGTGGCCGGTGATCAGCTTGAGCGTGCCGAGCGAGAAGCCGGTGCCGAGGGTGGCGGCCAGCAGCAGCAGGTCGCGCACCTGTGGATCGAGCTGCTCCAGCCGGTGGCGCAGGCCGCTGACCACGTTGGCCGGAACGGCGGCCGCCAGGTCACCGGCGACCCGCCAGTCGCCGCCGTCCTGGCGCAGCGCCCCGGAGGTGACCATCTCGGCGAGCAACTCCTCGACGAGGTAGGGGATCCCGTTGCTGAAGGTGTTCAGCCGGTCGACCACGGCGGCGGGCACCTGCTCGGCCCGCAACTCCAGGCAGCCGGCCGCGAGCGCGCCGATCTGGGACATGCCGAGCGGCTCCAGGACGGCCACCGAGGCGACCCGGCGGCGCTCGCCGCCCCGGGCCAGCTCCAGGGCGGTCCCCGGTTCGGGCCGCAGCGTGGCCACCAGGAGGACCGGCAGGCCCGCCAGGTTGTCGACCAGGTAGTCCACCACGGCGATGGTGTCCGAGTCGGCCTCGTGCAGGTCCTCCAGGACGAGCAGGCAGCCGCCGTCCCGGCCGATGACGACCAGCAGCCGCAGCATCGCCTCGGCCAGCTCGACCGCGCTCTCGGGGTAGCCGGGCACGGCGGTGTGCCGCCACTCCGGGATCACCCGGCCCAGGGCCGGACGGTAGGGCTCCAGCTCCGGGTCGTCGGGGACACCGACGACCCGGAAGCGAGAGTTCAACGCCTCGATGAGCGGGCGGTAGGGGATACCGGCACTGGTCGGGCTGCCGCGTCCGCGCAGCACGGGCAGGCCCAGCGACTCGGCCCGCCCGGCACAGTCCCCCGCCAGCCGGGACTTGCCGATCCCCGCCTCCCCCGAGAGGAAGACTGCGTGGCCCGCGTTGTGCTGAAGATCGGTCAGGGCGCGCCGGAGCAGGCCGAGTTCGATCTCGCGGCCGATGGTCGTCGGGGAAGTGTTGCGCACGTTCGCAGGCTACTGTGCAGGACTTGTGATGAATAGTGATCTCTAAAGGAAGATAATCACGCTTCCTTGCATGCGCCCAGCGGGCGACCGGCCGGAACCACCTCGAAACGGTCAGTGGTGCTCGTCGGTGACCGGCTGGCTGATCGTGGTCCACTGACTGGTGCTGCGGAACGCCGAGGCCTCACGCAGCAGCCGGGACCGACGGCCGAGTCCTCCGCCGCTCCGCAGCCGGATCTCACCCGCCGGGTGGTCGCCGGTGGCGCCGAATCCGCTGGTGGGCTGCTTCCGGCGCGGCAGGAGGTCGGTGGTGTTCATGAACGGTTTCCTTTCCACTGCAGACGATCTCGGAGGTCGGCGTCAGATGGTCTCGGAGGTGACCGCGGCCCGGGACGCGAGTCGGGCCGACGGCGGTTCAGGGGTCGGCTCCCGCAGCAGCAGCGCCGACGGGACGCGGTCGGCGAAGCCGAGCCGCAGCAGGCCGTGGCCGCAGCCGGCCAGGCCGGTGAGCAGTCCGGGCGACGCGGTCCCGGCCCGGGCGGCGCGGCGGGGGCCGCGCCGGGCCGCACCGGCGGCCCGGTCCCGCAGTGCCGAACGGTCAGGCGTCCGGTGCAGCAACTCCAGTGCGCCCCACTCGCCGTGACACAGGCTGTGATCAGACAACGGTCCGGTGCCGGCGAGACGTCCGACCACCTCGGCGACGGTCTCGGCGAGCCCGGGGTCCGCCATCGCCTCGGCCCGGTCGGCGACCGCCAGCGCCACCCCGGCCGAGCCCGTGCACCAGGAGAGGTCCACCCCGGCGGACGGCAGCGCGGCCACGGCCGAACGCAGCGCGGCCAGTCCCGTCCGGCGGTACCGCTCGCCGCCCCCGGCGGCGGCGAAGCCGAGCAGCGCCCAGCCCACCCCGGCGGCGCCGGTGGCGAAGCCCGGCGCCGCCGGGACGGGCGCGGCGGCGAGCCGGTCGGCGCAGGCATCCGCGCCGCGCCGGAGCTCGGCCGACGGACTCACGCGGTGCGCGGCCAGCAGCGCGACCAGGCCGCCCGCCGTGCCGTCCAACACACCGGTCGGCTGCTCGACGCCGGCGGCCCGGACGGTCAGGGCGGCCGCCGGATCGATCAGGGCGCGCACCCCGGCGTCGTCCAGGGCGGCTGCCACGCCGGTGAGTGCGTACAGGATGCCGCCGAGCCCGGTGAAGCCGCCCGAGCCGACCGCGGCGAGGTCCTCGTCCGGGAGCGCGGCGAGCCGTTCGAGCAGCTCCGGCACCGGCTGCAGAGCGGCCAGCGCCGTCCCGGCGTAGCGGTCCGCACTGGTGACCGCGGCCAGTTGGGCGAGGAACAGTGCGACGCCCGTGTACCCGTGCCCCAGGTCGGCACCGCAGGGCCCCAGCCTGCGGTACCGCTCGCCGAGCGGTTCCACGCCCAGCCAGTTCGCCCGCCCCCGCCCCCGGTGGGCCCGCCCGATCAGCAGGTCGCCGAGCTCCCGGGCGGCGCCGAGCAGCCGCCCCGGAGCGGGCGGTTCGCCCGGCTCGGCGGCGCGCGGGCCGGGCACGGCGGCGGGATGGGCCGCTTTCGCGGCACGGCAGGCCAGCGACGCCCGGATGATCCGCTCCTGCCCGGCGAGGTCGGCCTCGTCCATCGCCGCGAGGCGGTCCGTCACCCGGGCCAGTCCGGGCCGGTCGAGGGCGCCGGGGATGCGGGCGCCGGTGCCGCTCCACAGGTCGGCGCGGCCCGGCCGGGCGGTGAACACCGGCACGTCGCCGGCCTCCAGTTCGGCGACCTCGTGGTCGAGCAGTCCCGGCCAGCCCTGGTCGTCCACCGCGTCCGTACCGAGCAGTCGCAGCAGCGCCTCCCGGTCGGCCGGCTCCCGCAGCACGTCGGGGTGGGTGGCCTCGACGAGGACCGTCGCGTAGACCTGGGTGGCCCGGGTGACCACGCGGACCTCGTCGTCGGCGAAGCGGCGCAGCAGGCCGGTCAGCTCCTGCCGGTCCGTCAGGATCGCTTGGTAGCCGGCGCGGAAGCCGGCCACCAGCGCGTCGGCGTGGGCGGCGGGCTCGGCTTCGGCGCCGTCCAGCCGGGGGCGGTTGTCGCCGGCGGGGACCGAGCCGGGCCGGCGCACCAGCCGCATCTCGTCGGTGCCGGCGGCCTGCCAGCCGATCGCCTCCAGCGGCGAGCGGCGGTCGGTCCCGCCTCCGAGGCCGGAGAGGTCGAGCGCGGCCTCGTCCCCGAGCATCAGTTGGGGCAACAGGCCGGTCCGCTGGACGGACTCGTCCAGCGCACGGCCCGCCGGGTCAGCGGCGGCGGAGTCCTCGGGCGAGGGCGGGTGGAAGAGCGTCTCGACGTCCACCGTTACCGGGTGGTCGCCGCAGGCGATCAGGTTCTCGTGGTGCAGGTCGGTGAGGTCGAGGACGTGGGCGATGGCGAGCAGCGCGCCCTGGCGTCGGTAGAACCGGTCCAGTTCGGCCGGGGAGGCGCAGGGTCCGGCCTCGATGAACTCCGACCAGCCGTATTCCGGACGGGTCAGCAGGGCGGGCGTGCGCAACCCGGGCGTCCCGGGGCGGGTGTTGAACCAGTCGACCAGTTCGCCGAAGTGGTGGTCGGCCGCGAGCGGGCGGGGCTTGTAGACGAGCCGGCTGCCGTCGGCGAAGCCCAGTACGGCGACCCGTCGGCCGCCCCGGTGCGCGTCACCGGTGGTCCGGTCCACGGCGGCCAAGGGCCCCGGGTCGCGTCCGGCCAGCAGCCGGGCGACCAGTTCGGTGCGGTCGGCGGCGTACCGGGTGAGCAGTTCGGCCATGGCCGCGACGGCGTTCACGCAGGAACGGCCGAGCAGCAGGGCCAGCACCGGGTACTCGGCGAACAACCGGGTCAGGCCGGCCCGGGTGCCGGCGGTGGCGACGAAGTCGCGGAACCTGGCCGGCGGGGTCGCGCCCGCCAGTCGCCCCTCCACCCTCGCCACCCGGAGCTCCAACACCAGCGCGCGGGCCGCCAGACCGCCCAGCGCGGCGGCCGTCCGCGCGGTGAACTCCGCCACGATATGCGGCAGTTCGGCCGACCGGCCGACCACCGGGTCGAGCGCGGCGAGCAGCCGCCGCCCGGCCAGAGCGGCGAACGGCGCGAGCACGACGGCGAAGCCGGCCGTCCCGGGCAGCGGCCCGGACGGCAGGACCGGGTCGCCGGGTGCGGCGGCGAGAGCAGCCTCGACGAACTCGGCCGGGTCGAGGTGCCGCGGGCCCGGGGACTGCGCCGGCGCGAGGGTCGGCGACCACCGGGACGAGGCGGCCTCCTCCCCTGCTGCGAACGCACTGTCACCGATCACGGCGCAGAGCCTGTCAGTCCGCCCGGTGGCGGCGCAAGAGACGGGAACCAGCCGGAATTACCCTACCGGGAGACGGCGTTGAGGGTTTCCGGCGCGCCTCGTCCCCGGAGGCGCCGGGCCGCCGGAAGCCCCGGCGCGCGGGCGGGCGGCGACCCTCCTATCGTGGAACCGGAGCGCCGGCAGGGGAACACCCCTCCCAGGGGGATCCGTCCGGGAACACAACGCGATCTGCGACGAACTGCTCACCGGCCCGCCCGTTTGCAGCGGGCGGCCTCCAAGGCGTCGAGCTGGCTTTGGAGCCCGTGCCCGAGATCGCCAAGAAGATCACGATCAAGACCGGCAAGAACGTCGTGAGTCGTCGTTCAGCACCGTGTGCGCATCAGGTGACGGATGCTCAGCGATGGCTGGGCCCGCCGGTCAGTCGATGCCTTCGGTGATGCGGAAGTCGCGCTCGACGCCGTCGGGGAGGGCCACCAGCGCCTTCTGGTATGCCTCGCTCTCGTATGCCGCGACGGCCTGTTCAAAGCTGTCGAACTCGATCAGAACGACGCGTTGCGTGATTCCGGCCTCGTGGGCGACGACTCGACCGCCACGGGACAGGAGGCGCCCGCCCCCAGCCCGGACAGCCGGACGGGCCAGCTTCTCGTAGGCAGTCAGCCTCTCAGGGTCGGAAATGGCGGGGTAGACACTGACCCAGTAGCCCTTGGCCATGGAAACCTCCTGTGTTCGGCCGGACACGTCCGACTTCGAATTGACACTCGGATCGATCGATCCCGGCGACGGGTACTGCGGTCAGCGGAATCGTCATATGCGCAGGTTAGGGCTTGATGTGCGGTCGAGGGAAAGACCGGTACGGGATAGGCTCAGAACGGATCGTTATCAATCGGCAGGGAGGGCACGTGGCGCCGGATACGGTGAGCCTGCGGTACTTCCTGGTGCTGGCACAGGAGTTGAACTTCACCCGCGCGGCCGCACGGATCGGTATCGCACAGCCCGCACTCAGCGCCCGGATGCGCCGATTGGAGGCGGAACTCGGTACGGCCCTGCTGGTCCGCAACACGCGTAGCGTCGTATTGACCACGGCCGGTGCGGCTTTGGCGGAGTCCGCGCCGCCCGCGCTGGCGGCGCTGGACCGGGCATGGGACACTGCCCGGAGCGCGGCAGCCGGTGAACTGGGCACGCTGCGCATCGGATACAGCCTCAGCGCCGGGGCCGAGACGGCACCGGCCCTGGTGGACAGGCTGATTCGCGGCAACATCGGACTCGAGGTCGGCGCGGTCCCGATGGCGACACCGGAGATCTCCCCCGCGGTCGCCGACGGCCGCCTCGATGCCGGGATCACCCGCGGTGAACAACCGGGCCGTGGCGTGCGCCGGTTCCTGCTGCGGCGTGCGCGCATCGGGGTCCAGCTGGCGCAGCACCATCCGCTGGCCGAACACCCGGAGATCGAGATCGCCGACGCGGCCGCGTATCCGCTGCGGCTCCCGGACCGTGCGGCCAACCCCGTGATCCACGATCAGCTGTCCGCACTGTTCCGAGACACCCGACCACACCCCCGATTCCACACGCCCGCAGTCGCTTTCGACATGTCTCAGCGCGACCTGCGCGACGGGGTCACCCTCGCCCCGGCCGGAGAAGCCGCGGCCACGGCACAACCGGCCGGTCTCACCTGGCGACCGCTGCGGGGCGCGCCCAGCCTGACGATCCACCTGGTCCTCCCACGCGAGCAGTCGCCACTACACCGCCGCATCCGTGCCGTCGCCAAAACCCTGGCGCACGAGCTGCACTGGCTGCCGGACTGACGCGCAAGAGGTCAAGCGAGCCGGACGCCTGCGGTGGCGAGCCCGAAGACCTTGCGCCCGGCGGACTTCGCGGTGATGACGACGGCGGTCTTGCTGAATGTCCGACACGCCCTCGCTACGCCGGCGGATCAGCAAGCGCCTGCTGGCTGTTCCCCGGCCGCCAGGCCGGACAGCCGATGAGCCCAGGTGCCCTCCGCGAACACCTACGGGAAGCCGGCATCTCCCCCAGATCCGCCCGAGTGACAGCCCTCCGGCACTACCTCCGACACGCGCCGCCCCCGGTCGTCGCCAAGGCACTCGGCTACACCGGGGCCGCCACCGCCTACGTCGCCACCGAGGTCGGAGCCCCGTGGAGCCGGTACGCACCCGGCAGCCATACACCGTGACACCAGTCCCGATGCGGGAGCCGTCGGCCGACGAGGACGGGAGCGAGCTGAAGGACCGTTGCCCCGTCAGGTGACGGGGCTGCGATGCTGCTCAACCAGCTCTGACGTGCTGTAACGCCGACCAGCTGGAGAGCCGCCGGCTAACTCCCGACTGCGCAGGTGGGGTCGGCGGCGGCCTGGACGAGGTTCTGTTCCAGGCGTTCCAGGGTGTGCAGGGCCTCGGTGCACTCGTCGGCCGAGAGACCCGCGGTGACAAGGTCCTCGAGCTGGCTCCAGCTCTGCTCGACCTCACGCCGTAGGGCGTGGCTGGCCGCGGTGGGTTCGATGAGGGATGCGCGCTTGTCGGTGGGCGAGGGGCGGCGGCGTACGAAGCCGGCCTGCTCCAGGCGCTGGACGGTGCGGGTCATGGTGGCGGCATCGGAGTCCATGAGCCGCACCAGGTCGGTCTGGCGCTGGGGGCCGAGTTCCCACAGGTGCATCATCACCAGCTCCTGGCCCGGATGCAGACCGATGCGGCGCAGTAGCTGTCCGGCGAACATGCGGTGCAGGCGGGCGAGACGGAAGATCGCGTGACTGATGGGCCCGCCGCTCGCCGCGGCCGGCACCGGAACGCTGGCCTCCTGCCCGGCTGCCACGGGATCCTTCCCGGCTGCCGGTGTGGACTGTGTCATCTCTACCTCGCTTTCCTGGTCAGGCAGCTAATGCTATCCCGCACCTCCTCTCTCTACGGGCTGCATCTACCTCAGATTCGGACCTTTCCTGGTCAGGGTGCGTGATTTGCGTCACATATCGACTGGAAAGTGGCTCTCGAATATTTACTTGTTCGAGCAGGTATCTGTTACGTTGGATATGTCGGGGCCACCGCCCATCACTCCTGACGAGGGAAGAGATCATGACCACTGCTTTCGATCCGATCGTTCTGGGCGGCCGCCGCCTGGCCAGCCGTATCGCCATGGCGCCAATGACCCGCAGCCGCGCCTACGGGCCGGGCGCGGAGCCGACCGCTCTGATGGCGGAGTACTACGCGCAGCGCGCCAGTGCCGGGCTGATCGTCACCGAGGGGATCCAGCCCTCGCCGGTCGGCCAGGGCTACCCGGGCACCCCCGGTCTGCACACGGCCGGCCAGGTGGCGGCGTGGCGGACGGTGACCGACGCCGTACACGCCGAGGGGGGCGTGATCTTCGCGCAGCTGATGCACACCGGCCGGATCGGCCACCCCAGCCTGCTGCCCGACGGCCTGGTGCCGCTGGCGCCGTCGGCGGTGGCCGCCAAGGGCCAGGTATTCACCCACGAGGGCCCGAAGGAGTACGTGACCCCGAACGAGCTGAGCGAGGCGGAGATCCGGCAGACGATCGCCGACTTCGCCACCGCGGCCCATAACGCGATCCAGGCCGGCTTCGACGGCGTGGAGATCCACGGCGCCAACGGCTATCTGGTCCACCAGTTCCTCGCCCCGAACACCAACCTGCGCACCGACGCCTGGGGCGGCGGGGTCGAGGGCCGGATCCGGTTCGCCGTCGAGGTGGTCACGGCCGTGACGGAGGCGATCGGCAGCGACCGGGTCGGTCTGCGGATCTCGCCCGGGAACCCGTACAACGACATCGCCGAGCCCCAGCCGGGCGAGGTGTACGAGGCGCTGCTGGAGCAGCTCGCCGGTCTGGACCTGGCCTACCTGCACCTGATGGAGGGCCCGGACCGCGACCTGACCGCCCGGCTGCGCAAGGCCTGGCCGGGCACCTTCGTCCTCAACCCCTTCACCTACCCCGAGGTCACCGGCCCCGAGGCGCTGAAGCTGGTCGAGGACGGAACGGCGGACATGGTCGCCTACGGCGCCCTGTTCCTCGCCAACCCCGACCTTCCGGCCCGCCTGGCCGTCGGCGGCCCGTTCAACACCCCGGACACGGCCACCTTCTACGGCGGCGACCACCGCGGCTACACCGACTACCCCACTCTGACCGCCTAACCGGCGTGGCCACCCTCGTGGCCGCTCTCATGGCCACACAGTGAGTCAGAACGTGTGACCTTTCCTCCCCCACCCGTCTCCACCTGGGAGTTCCTCATGTCCACCACGATCACTTTCTCCGAGTACGGCGCGCCCGAGGTGCTCCAGCTGACGGAGGTCGACCGGCCGGAGCCGGGCCCGGGCCAGGTCCGGATCAAGGTCAGGGCCGCCTCGGTGAACCCGCTCGACATGAAGATCCGTTCCGGCCTGATGGCCAAGGTCACCCCGGCCCGCTTTCCCGTGGTCCCGGGTCTGGACGCGGCCGGTGTCGTCGACGCGGTCGGCGAGGGCGCCGGAGCGGCGGTGGGGGACGAGGTCCTCGGCGCCACGGTCGGCGGCAGCTACGGCGAGTACGCGCTGCTGGAGCGTCCGGTGGCCAAGCCTGCCGCCCTGTCGTGGGAAGTCGCCGCCTCGCTGGTGACGGTCGGCCAGACCGCGCACCGGGTCCTCGGCCAGCTGGGCGTGCAGCCGGGGCAGACCCTGCTCGTCCACGGCGCCGCCGGCAGCGTCGGCGTCATCGCCGTGCAGCTGGCCGCCGCCCGCGGCATCACCGTCATCGGCACCGCTGGCGAGAAAGACCTCGAGCGCGTCACCGCGCTCGGGGCCACCGCGGTCCGCTACGGCGACAGCTGGGTCGAGCGGGTGAAGGCCGCCGCTCCGGGCGGGGTGGACTTCGTGTTCGACGCCTCCGGCGCCGGCGTGCTCGCCGACTCCGTCGCCCTGACCGGCGATGCGGCCAAGGTCATCACCATCGCCGACATGGCCGCCCAGCAGCACGGCGTGCGCTTCAGCGCCGGCAGCGCCGACCAGGGCAGCCAGGCCCTGCCGGAGCTGGTGAAGCTGGCCGCCGACCGAAAGCTCAGCCTGCCGATCTGGCGCACCTACCCCCTGACCGAGGCCGCCCAGGCCCACGCCGACCTGGAAGCCCACCGCAACCAGGGCAAGGCCGTCCTCCTGCCCTGACCCCCTGCCGCCGCCTCGCATCGCTGGACCGGGCGAGGCGGCCCCGGGGCCGCGGCCGGCACCCGCACCTCACCGGCCGCGGCCTAACCCCCGAACCCCCACGAGCTGAACCGGTACGACGGGAGGCCGAACGCGATGGCACTCGCCACCATCCCCACGCCCGCGCCACTGGCGGCCGACGCGGACCTCACTACCGCGTTCCAGGTCCTCGGCCAGAAGCGGAACGGCATCATCCTCCACACCCTGGCCACCCGCCCGGCCCGCTTCGGCGAACTGCGCACCGCCATCGACCGCATCAGCACCAAGATGCTCGCCGACCGGCTGCGCGAACTCCTCGACGCCGGCCTGGTCACCCACGACCAGCTCCCGCCCGGGCCCGCCGGCTACACCCTCACCTCCGACGGCCGGGCCCTGCTACCCGCCCTGGAGCACGTCCGCACCTGGGCCAAGAACCGCACCACCTGACCATCCGCCACACCCCAACGAGTAAGGGAAACGTCATGTCCGAGCGCACCCTCCCCGAGGCGACCTTCGCCCGCACCGTCCTGGGCTCCGGCCCCGGCCTCGCCCTCGCCCACGGCGCCGGCAGCAGCATCGACAACACCTACGGCCCGATCCTCGAAGGCCTGGCCGCCGGCCACACCGTCGTCGGCGTCGACTACCCCGGCAGCGGCAACACCCCCCGCTCCACCACTCCCCTCCAGTTGGACGACCTCGCCGACCAACTCGTCGCCGCCGCCGTCGCCGAAGGCCTGGACACCTTCGCCCTGCACGGCTACTCCCTCGGCGGCCCCGTCGCCATCCGCGCTGCCGCCCGCCACCCCGAGCGCGTCACCGCCCTCGTCCTGACCGCCACCATGGCCCACCCCAACAACCAGCAGGCCCTGACCATCAGGGTGTGGGGCAAGCTCGCCGCCACCGGCGACCGCCGCCTGGTGAGCGAGTTCCTCTTCCCCCACGCCCTCAGCCCCCAGGCCATCGAGGCCATGCCCGCCGAGCAGTTGGAGGAAGTCATCACCTACGCCGCCGGCGAAGTCGCCGACGGCACCGTCGAGCACGCCGACCTCGCCAGCCGGATCGATGTCCGCGACGACCTCGCCGGCATCCGTGTCCCTACCCTGGTCATCTCCACCACCGCCGACCACCTGGCGCCCCCCGCCCTGCACCGCCACCTCGCCGAGAACATCTCCGGCGCCCAGCTCACCGAGATCCCCACCGGCCACCTGCCCATGGTCGAGCGGCCCGAGGAATGGCAGAAGCTCATCACCGACTTCCTCGCCAAGCACAACGCCTGACCACAGACCGGTGTGGGGCCGCGCCGACAACGACGGCACGGCCCCACACCGATGTGTGCTCCCCGACAAACCTTTGGCGCACGGCCGCAGCCGATCACCGTGCGCACTCACCGACCGACAGTCCAGGCGGAGGACGGATGTCCATAACCAGAATCAACCGTGGGTGGGGACTTCGAACGACGGCATGCATGATCGCCGTCCTCGGACTCGCCGCGTGCGATGCGAATGCCCCGGCCGCGTCCACACCAACCGTCAAGCAGAGCCCCGGTCCTGCTCCCGCCGGCTTCACCGTCTACGACACGACGTTCTATGCGAATCTCGACCTCGAACAAGCCGGTGCGGTCAAAGCCGACATCATCTACGGATCCGCCGTCGCATCCCTGGCCGGCCAGCCCTCCCCCGGCGGCACATACGGCGGCCCCAAAGCCGAACTGGCCCTGCCGCCGCAGGAGGCTTACGAGAAGGTGGTGCGCCAGCACCTGGGCACACCAGGACCCCTCGTCCTGGACTACGAAACGCTCTACCTCACCGGCACGCCCGACGAAGCACAGCGGCACTACCAGAAGCTCTCAACATTGCTGCAGTGGACACACGAGGCCGCGCCGGGAAAACAGATCGGCGTCTTCGGCCTGCTCGACACCACGCAACCCGCGTACTACCCGCTGGCCCGCAGCCTCGCCGAACAGGAGGACGCCTTCTTCCCGGACCTCTACACCCCCTCCCCGGACCGCAACAAGTGGCAGGCAAGACTCGACCGCATCGTGGCCCAGGCGCAACAGACCAACCCGAACATTCCGGTCTACCCGTTCCTCTGGCCCCATTACCCTGACCACACCCCGAACGCGTCACAGTATCTGCCCGCAGACCTGTGGTCATACGAACTGGCGGCATGCGCGAAAGCTGTCAAGGGAGTCGTGATCTGGGGAGGGAGCACCAGAGGAAACAGCGACCGGGCATGGGTCGACACACTCAAGCAGTTCACAGCTCGGTGACACCGTCAGCCGGATCCGCCACCAACGACGAGCCCTCCGCACCAGCCGAGGTGGTCCAGACCGAGTCCCTGTGGCGCTACCGCCCACACGTGCCACCGCCGATCGCCCACCACCAACGTCGCCGCGGGATCCAACAACATGAGGCGACGAGCAGGCCGGGGAAGATCGCCGACCCTCGCAGAGGCCCCGTCGGCTCCAGGTGACGTCATATCTGGTGACATCCGCGGCACTCAGATCGCCAACTGTTGCCCAAAGCGCTGACTAATCGCTGCTACTTCACATGAGCGAAGCCAGGGGGTACGGAAACCGGGTGCCGGCGCGTCGATGAGTTTTCCGGCCCCGGCAGGTCTACATCTCGACCCGGACGACCAACTCATCGGGAGTACAGACATGGGCCTCATCCACATCGAGCTGTTCACGACCCTCGACCTCGTCGGGCAGGCGCCCGGCGGCCCCGACGAGGACCCCGTGGGGTTCCCGTTCGGCGGCTGGCAGGCGCCCCTGCTGGACGAGGTCACCGGGGCGCAGATCCTCGCCGCGTACGAGGGCACGGACGCCCTCCTGCTCGGCCGCCGACGGCACCCCCGGGACGGGCGACATGAGCGCACCCGACCGCGGTCTCGGGCGCGACGACTTCCGGTGATCCGATGACCACTGTCAACGCCAATGAGATCGCCTTGGGCATCGAGTCGTTCGGTGACCACGACGCACCACTCGTCCTGCTCGCAGGCGGGCCGACGATGCTCTCCTGGCCCGACTCGCTCTGCGAGCGCCTCGCCGCCGGCGGGCGCCGTGTGGTGCGCTACGACCTGCGTGACAGCGGGGAGTCCACGACGACGGATCCCCAGGCGCCCGCCTACACCCTGCGCGACCTCGCCGCCGACGCCGCGGCCCTCGCCGACGCGCTCGGCGGGGCGCCTGCGCACCTCGGGGGGATCGGTATCGGTGGGATGGTCGCCCAGGTGGCCGTGCTCGACCATCCGGGCGCGTTCTGCGCACTCACCCTGGTCGGCACCCGCGCGGTCGCCCCCGGTCCGCCCGACGACGACCTCCCCGACCATGACCAGGCGACGATGAGCCGGTTGTTCGCGCGTCCGATGCCCGATTGGACCGACCGCGAGGCAGTCGCGGAGTTCGCCGCCACCGGCGCGGAGATCCTCGGCGACGACCCCGCCGCCGCGCGCGCAACCGCCGCACGCATCTGGGACCGCACCCCCGGCACCACACCACCGGTCCAGATGGCCAACCAGCTGGGCACGGTGTTCTCCAGGCTCGACTCCACACCCCGCTGGCGCGAGCGCCTGCCCGGAATCGAGGTCCCCACGCTCGTCGTCCACGGCCGCCGCAACCGGATCTTGCCCCTCGGCAACGGCGAGGCGCTCGCGCGCGAGATCCCCGGAGCACGGCCCCTCGTCCTCAACGGGGCCGCCACCGCGATCCCCGACACGGCGGTCAGCAAGGTCGCCGAAGCAATGCTCATGCTCGGATAGACGACGGCAGGTGCCGCACGGGTGCACCGGGAAATCGACGAGGGACTGCGGGTGGTGGAGAACCGGAACTCGGCGAACAAGGACCTGGTCCACGGCAAGGACGGCGATCTGACCGGCGAGGCCCGGGAGAGCATGGAGGAGTCGGCCGGGGGTCCGGACGACGACGTCGCGATCCTGGCCCCCGAGCCCGTTCATGCATGATGACGGGATGAACCCTAGTGACCAGCGCTTCCACGTCATCGTGCTGTCGAACTTCGCGAAGGGCTTCGACAAGTACGCGTTCACCTACGGTAAAACGGGGATTCCGGAGAGTACCTATCCCGACCGGTTCCACCTGCTGACCCGTTCGGAGTTGGGTATCGGCATCGGCAAGGCGCGACGCTTGCTGGACCGTCTGGCCATTCCGGGCGACCGGCTGCTGGTGCTGGAAACCACGGTGGACCCCGACAAGCTGGTGCCCAACGTGTCGACCGGCCTCGGCATGGAACTGCACGAGGCTCACATCCGGTTGTCAGCCGTCCACGAGCTCGACCACGTAGGCGACGAGTTCACCCTGCGCCCGACGACCGTCGAGGATGCAATGGCGGACTCCCTGCACCTGCACGGATCGGCACTGCGCCGCTACGCCGACGTGCGACCGCGCTCGGTTTCGGTTCTACCGGTCGCCTCCGCCTGCCAGGCCCGGTGTTCGTTCTGCTTCTCCTCCGCTTCGATCTCCAGCGACCAAGCGCCGGCACGGGTCCCGTGGGACGCGGTCGCCCACTGGCTGGAGCGCGCCCGCACGGCAGGTGCCGAGCGGGCAGTGATCACCGGCGGCGGGGAGCCCACGCTCATACCGTTCGAACAGCAGCTGCGGCTGGTGTCCGCCTGCTCGGCGGCCTTCCCGAAGGTCGTCCTGATCACCAACGCGCACACCCTGGCGAAGGGTCAGCACGCTGACCGGGCCGGCCGACTGGCAGCCCTGAGCGCCGCAGGCCTGAGCGTGCTGGCGGTCTCCCGGCACCATCAGGACGACGCCGTCAGCGAGCGGCTGATGATGCTGCGCACGCCGGTGAGTTCCGTGGTCGGGACCTGGCACGGGGAACGTGACCGATGGCCGGGCCTGCGGATGAGGCTGATCTGCGTACTCCAGCGCGGCGGCGTGGCCGATGCGGCCGGCGTCGCCGACTACCTTTCGTGGGCCGCGGATCTCGGCGTCGAGGAAGTCTGCTTCAAAGAGCTGTACGTCTCCACCAGCACTGAATCGCTCTACTTCGACCGCACCGCCAACGTCTGGAGCCGAGCGCACCAGGTTTCGCTGTCCGTCGTCACCCGGTTCGCCGAGCGGCACGGCTTCGAACTGGCGAGCCGCCTGCCCTGGGGCGCGCCGGTCTACCACGGCAGCTGGGACGGACGGCCGATGCGGATCGCCGCTTACACCGAGCCCAGCCTGCTCTGGGAACGCACCAGTGGGATCGCGCGCAGCTGGAACGTCCTGGCCGACGGACGCTGCTACGCCTCCCTGGAGGACCGCGCCAGCGAGATCGTGGCGGAAGGTGCAACGGCATGAGGTTCGACGAGTTCCAGGAATTCCGGCAGCGGCAACTCGGCACTTCCTCGTCGCTTCTGGACGCCGCCGAGACCAACGTGTACCGGGCGCTCGCTCCGATGCGACCGGAACCGCCGACCGACACGATTACGGTGCACCGGTGCGATCTCGCCCGTGCCTGGCTGCGGCGGTTCGAGCTGCCGGAAGAGTGGTCCGGCCGCGCCATGGTCTGTCGAGGGGTCCGGCACGGGCTCGGTGTGGTGTTCCAGTGGCTGCGCGCCGTGCAAGCGCGGTTGTGGTTGCCCGGCGACGTGTACCCGGTGTACTTCGAGCTGGCCCGCGCGGCGGGCCTGACACCCGCGTCCTACCCGACGCTGCCGGTGCCGGCCTGGCCGGGGGCGCCTGCGGAGGACCGGCCCGAGTACCTGCTGCTCGCCAACCCCAGCAAGCCGCTCGGCCGGTACCTGTCCGATGCCGAGTGCGCCGCGGTGATCTCGTGGCTGCAGGAATCACCACACCGCCGCCTGCTGATCGACAGCGTCTACGACCTGGGAGCCCCGTTCGCCGCCGGGACACGGCGATTGCTGGACACCGGTCGTACAGTGCTGCTGCATTCGGTCACCAAGGGGTGGCTGTGGCCACGCACCTTCGGCGTGGTCCTGCTGGGTCCGGAACAAGCCGAACTGGCCGAGGCGTTCCGGGCGGATCCGCCGACGCGGGCACAGTTGAGGCTCGCCGACCGTCTGCTGACCGAGCACAGTGACGTGCCCCGGCAAGTCGGCGACGAACTGGCCGCACGGGCTGCGCGGTTGTTCGAACGGTTGCCGGACGAGGTGCTCGGGGCGATTCCCACGGCGAGCCGCACTTGTCCCGGCAACTACTTCTTCCCGGTTGACATCCCGGCGGAGACGCTCCAGCGCGAGCACGGCGTGCTCGCCATGCCGGTCAGCGTGTTCGGGGAGAGCAGTTGGTCCGGCTCCATCCTCACCAGCCTTGCCGACGCTTCCGGCCCGACGCCGGCGGTGGCGCGATGAAACCACCGGAAGGCCTGGCCGTGTACGACGATGCGGACTTCTACGACCAGGAGTTCGCCGCTCGCACCCACGACATTCCGTTCTTCCTGGGCCAAGCGGTCCGGGCGGGCTGACCGGTCCTGAAGGTGGCCTGCGGAACCGGGCGCATCACCCTGCCGATCGCGTGGGCGGGTTCGCGGTGTCTCATGAGACACCGCGAACCCGAGCTCCCGGGCGGTGCCGCTCTGGAAGAGGGCGAGCGCCACCAGGACGGCGCCCCGCACCGGGGCCGCCGAGCCCGGCTTCCACCGCTTGCCTCTGCCGACAGTCACCGCCCCGGCCGGCTCTGGGCATTCAGCGCGGGAGCCGGCCGAGGACGGCCGAGGCGAGTGCCGCGTCGAGTGCCCCGACACCGGTGAGGTCGGCGACCGTGATCGCGGTGTCCGGCCGGTCGGCGGCTGCTTTGAGGAGCAGGCCGGCCGCGATGTCGCTGTCCTGGGCGGCGGCACCTGCGCGCACGGCGTGGCCGAAGTCGCCGTGGTCGAGGCACTGGGCGTGGTCGTCGGTCGCGATGAGCCGTGCGCGGTGGAAGAGCGCCGGTGGTAGCTCGTTCTTGTGCGGCATGTCCGTGCCGATGCCCGTCACGTGAGCGCCCTCGCGCACGTGGGCGGCGTCCAGAACGGGGACTGTTGCCGGAGTCGTGGTGATGATCATGTCGGCGGCGGCCGCCTCTTGTGCCGACGCGGGCCTGGCGGCCAGGCCGCGTGCGTTGAGCTCGTCACACAAGGTGGCGGCTTTGTGCCGGTTGCGGCCGTGGACGAGCACGGTGCTGAGCGGGCGGAGTTTGGCCAGCCAGGCGGCCTGGAGGCGGGCTTGTTCGCCGGTGCCGAAGACTGCCAGTGTGGCGGCGCCGGACCGGGCCATGGCATGGGTGATCAGCGCGCCTGCGGCGGCGGTGCGCCAGGCGGTCAGCAGGCCGCGGTCGTCGAGGATCGCGCGGATCTGTCCGGTGCGGGCGCTGACGACGCAGACCAGGCCGTGGTTGGCCGGAAGGCCGAGGGCGGGGTTGCGGTAGAAGCCTGTCGCGATCTTGACGGTGAAGTCGGTGGCGCCGGCGATCCAGCCGGCTTTGACGTGGCAGTCCCCGTCGGCGTCGGGGAAGTCCAGGTGCAGCGGCGGTGGCACGCTGGTGCGGCCTTCGGCGTGGTCGATCAGCGCGTCGCGGACGGTGTCGAAGACCAGTTGTGAGGTGGCGGCCTTCTTGATGGCGGCCGCGTCGAAGACGGATAGGGTCATCGGCGCGCCCGCATCCACTGGGCGAAGGCGGCCAGGCCGTCCTCGGGGTTGCGGCGGCCGATGCCGATGCGGAACCGGTCGGCGGGGGTGGCGGTGAGCTCGGAGCGGTAGATGCTCGCGGGCAGCAGCAGGACGCCGGCCTCCTGGACCAGGCGGGTGCAGAACTCCTCGACGCCGTCCTGGCCGAGGTAGCGGGGGTAGGAGACGCAGCCGCCGTCCGGCGCCTGCCAGTCGAAGTCGTCCGTGAACTCGGCGAAGAACGCCTCGAAGGCCGGCAGGTTGGCCGTGATCAGGGCCCGGTTGCGGTCCAGGATCGTCGCGCGGGCCTTCAGCGCGATGCGGGCCAGGACCTCGCTGGGCGCGGAGTTGCAGATGGTGGTGTAGTGCTTGGCCCGCTCCAGGCGCGAGCGCAGCGCGCGGTCGCGGCAGGTGATCCAGCCGATCCGCAGCCCGGGCAGCCCGAGCGACTTCGAGGTCACGTTCAAGGACAGTGCGCGCTCCGACAGGTCGGCGGCCTGCGGCAGGATACGGGCCGGGTCGCGCTCCAGACCGCGGTAGACCTCGTCACTGAACAGGTGGATGCCGCGCTCGTCGCACAGCCGGGCCAGCGCGGTGAAGTCGGCGGCGTCGATGACCTTGCCGGTGGGGTTGTTGGGGAAGTTCACCGAGACGAGGCGGGTGTTCGGCCGGATCGCCGCCGCCACCTCTTCGAGGTCCAGGGCCCAGTCCCGGTCCGGGTCGAGGGCCACACCGGTGACCTCGCACAGCGCGAGCGGCACGGTCTCGGCGGCCTGGTAGTTCGGGGTCACCACCACCGCGTGGTCGCCCGCGTCGAGCAGGACGTTCATCGCCAGACAGAGGGCTTCCTCGGCGCCCGCGAAGCAGATGACGTCGTCCGCGTCGGCGTGCCCGTAGGTCTGGGCGATCACCTCACGCAGGGCCGGGTCGCCGAAGGTCTCGGTGTAGCCCAGGGACAGGTTCTCGAAGGCTTCGCGGTCCTTGTCGTCGGCCAGGGCGAGCAGCTCGCCGAGGGTCATGGTCTGGACGTCTGAGGCGGTCAGGTGGTGGCGGGCGGTGAACTCCCAGCGGGAGAAGTACGTTTCCAGGCGGAAGTCGGGCAGCCGGGTCATGGTCGTGTCAGTCCTTTGCGCTTGGTGCTCTGAGCTCGGCCAGCAGGCCGTAGAGGGTGGACCGGGACACCCGCAGGGCGCCGGCGACGACCGGGGCGGCGCGGCGCACCGCGAACACCCGGGCCTCGTCGAGGCGGCCGAGGGCGGCCAGGCGGTCCTGGCGGGTCATGCGTTCGATGGGACGGCCCGTTTCGCGGACGTAGCCGCCGATCACGTGCTGGATGCGCTCGGACCAGTCCTGTTCGAACAGCGGCTCTGGGCGCGGCACGGTCGGCGCGCCGAAGGCGGACAGCACCGCCGCGGCCCGTTCCAGCGGCGTGCGGTCGAGATTGACGCACAGCACCGCCGACGGACGGTCCCGCGCATCTCGCAGGACCGCGCTGACCGACGACAACCGGCGGCCGTCCGCGAGCAGTTTCTCGTACGGCCCGTACACGTCCTGCGCTGACGGGTCGAGCTCGACCAGCTCGCCGAGCAGCGAAGGATCCCCTGGGCCACGGGAGGTCATCGGGTTCCAGATCTCCAGCACCCGATCGGTGTCCGGATCATGCAGGACGACCTCGGCGTACGGGCCGAGCAACAGCGCGACGGCCTGGCACACCGGCGCCCACATCCGCACCCGAGGATCCCTGCCCTCTTCCACATTCCCCATACCTGGACTGTAAGTCCAGCCTGGACAAAATGTCCAGACTGATGGATGTGAGCGACGAGCACGGCCACGGGAGCGGGACGAACAGCGCCCCGCGATCCACACGGCGCTGCGCACCCGACCTGCCTCGCACAGCTCCGCGACGGCGCAGATGCGAATGCGGATGACCGGCGGCAGGTGCCACGCCCTACGATCCGCAAACCCGCGGGCATGCAGCTGCCCGCCTCCCACCAGGGACCGGACGGCGCCGACACCAGCGCAGCCACCAGCTCGCGCCCGGCCGGATTCGCCAGGATCAGCGCCCCCAGTCCTTCCGCCTGCGCCTGCCCTCACCGGCCGGGCACTCCAGCCGGCCCGGGCCCGCCCGGGCCGTCAGCTCCATCGAGCCCGCCTCACCACCGATCGAGCCCCGGCGCCTACAGCACGGACACACGGCGTTGGCCGCGCGGGCCGCCAGAAGCCGCCGCCCGGCGCGCTCGCCCACCGGGCTTCGCCGGCCTCGACGACAGCCGCCCGGACGCCGACCCGGCGGTGACCACCAGCCACAAATCCGCCAGTTAAGCGGCCCCTACCCCGAGGACAGAGGCCGTCCGACAGGACACCGACCGCCGCCCGGACGCCGACCGAGCACAGCTTCACCCACCCGAAGAACCAGCCCCGCCCGGCAACCTCCCCACCAACCCGAAGCGGACGACCACGCCGGCGCGGGCCCGGCCAGCCCCGACGAACCACGCAGCCACCCGCCCACCGCCAACCGCCGCCGAAGCCACACCCCCACAACCAGCCCGACCACCCGCCCCCGGGCGACCGGGGCGTGCGGGGCAAGGCGGCGTCACCGGTAGCTGGTGAACACCACCACCCCGGGGCACCCGCAGCCGCACCGACCCGACCCGACCCGACGGGGACGGGCAGACGGGCAGCTCCGGCCCACATCACCCACCGCCCCGCAGCGGGGCGGCTTGTGGTGGCCTCCGGGTTCCCTCACGGTGGGGTGGAGGCGGACCATCACGAATGGACGGCCGCCGTGTGCGCCGGCCCCGCCGCGGTCGGCAACTCCCGGAAACCGGCCCGCACCGGTCGGCCCGGCCTGCCCTGCGGGCCGGCATGCCGCCAAGCAGCCCTACGGCGCCGCCGGGCCAAGCTCACCGACGAACAGCTCGACCGACTCGTCGCAGCTAGGCCCGACTGGCACTGACCCGGACTTCGCGAAAGGCTCCCCCGGCGCGGCCGGGGGAGCCTTCGTTGCTTCTCGCTAGTGTCCTTGGTTCTGCCTGTCCGTCACCGGGTGCACAGACGTGGCGGTGTCGGCGGGTTCGTGCTCTCCGTAGGCGGCGGACACCGGCGCCTCCGGCTCGGCAGCGTGCGACGGTGTCGCGAGGCCGAACGCGGCGCTCGCCACAACGGCGCTCGCCGCGGGCAACCGCGCACAACTCTTCGCCCGGCTCATCGCCGGGACGCTCGACGTGAGCCTGCCGGCCGAACGGGCCGGAGCGCTCGTCACGCCGAACCCGGCGGTCCGCGCCCTGTCCCGGACGCTCGGCCCGGTCGGGAGCGACCCGGACCTGCTCTCCACCGGAGTGTTCGATCCTCAGGGCTTCTTCACCGCCAGCGCCAAGTTGCTGGGAGCCGTGCCCCTGGGCCGGCTGGTGGCAGCCGACTTCAGCCCCGCGCAGTTCCCGGCGATGGTCAGCTTCACGACTCCCGCCGCCGTGGTCACCACCCTGGACTGGGAGCCCGCGGTGACGAACGACGCGGGCGCCATCCTCCCCCTGCGGTCGAGGGGCTCCGGGCTCTCCCTGACGGTCCACGTCCGCCTGGAGCAACCGCTGGACGGCAGCCCGACCCACACCGGTGGGGAGCATGCAGGTCCAGGTCGCGGCGACCTACCCCAATGGCGCCAGGGGCATCACCGGCGCACCCGCGGGCTACGCGTTCGCGCGCTCGGGAGACCGGTCGGTGCGCGACCTCCTCCATCACGCCGTCCAACGCGCACGCCGGTGCATCTACGTGGAGGACCAGTACCTCGTGGACCGGGCCACCAGCGAGGCGTTGCAGGCCGTGCTCCCCGGGCTCGCCTCACTGGTCATCCTGATCCCGGACACGAACGCCGTGAACAAGGAGGTCCACCAGGCGTGGAGCCGCCGTCGCGCGTTCCTCGACCCCCTGCTCTCCGCCGCTCCGGGGAAGGTCGTGGTCTGCACGCACCGCAGGAGCATCGTGCACTCGAAGGTCTGGATCTTCGACGACCAGTTCGCCATCATCGGTTCCGCCAACTGCAACCGCCGCGGGATGACCCACGACAGCGAGATCACGGCCGGCGTGTACGACGTGCTGACCACGTACAACTGGGCGAAGCAACTGCGGATGTCCCTCTGGGGGAAGCATCTGCACCTGGCCCCGGAACTGCTGGAGGACCCGGTCGCGGCGGCGGTTCACTGGGCGACCCCTGCCGCCACCGCCGACGTCCTCGTCTACGACCCGCTCGGTGGCACCGACGAGCCCGTGACCGACCCGGACTTCGTCTGGAACAAGATCGTCGATCCCGACGGTTCCTAGGTGGCCAAACCCTGGTCCGATGCCATGACGCTCGTGCTGATCGAGCGCTACGGCCGGTGGGCGGCGGGGTGGCGCTGGTCGCTCGGCGAAGGGGACGTCGACGGAGGGCCGGTCGGGAACTGGTGCTGTGGGCCGCACTCGATCACCACCCCGGAGCAGTGCCGGCCGGCCAGGCGCGGGCGTCCCCTTGCCCGCTCCGTGCGGAGGGCCTCAGCGCTGCTGGTGGTCGGTGTCCGCAGTCGTGCACAGGGCGTCGTCGACCAGCTTGTTCTCGGCCTGTGCCACGCGCAGGACGTCGGCCTCGGAATCGGCCCGGACGCCCGACAGCGAGACCGTGACGCTGCGCCGGCCGTCGGCGGTGACGCCGGTGGCGGTGATCCAGCCGGAGTCGCCGCCCTCATGGCCCCAGTACTCCCCGCCGCAGGACAGCGGGCGTGAGAAGAGTCCCAGGCCGTCACGGGCGCCCGGCATGAAGCGCTCGAACTTCTCGCTGACCTGGACGGTCCGTGTCATCTGCGCCAGCTGCGCCGGTGGCAGGAGCCTGCCGCCGAGCAGGGCGCGGAAGAACCGGTTGAGGTCGGCGGTGGTGGAGACGAGCCCGGCCTCTCCGTTGGCGCCCGAGCCGACCTGCTCGGTGACGTCCACGAGCGGCTCTCCGGCCTTGAACCGCTGGTAGGTCTCGGCGTGTGGCTGGGGCAGCGTGGGTGAGGTACCCGGCCAGAAGGTGTGGTCAAGGCCGAGCGGCCGGACGATCCGGTCCCTCACCTCCTCGTGCCAGGGGTGTCCGGTGACCCGCTCGATGATCATGCCGAGCAGGACGTACCCGGTGTTGCCGTAACTCCAGTCCTCGTCGGGCTCGAAGTCCGGGCTGTGGCTCATCGCCCGGGCGACGGTCTGCTCGGCCGTGTAGCTGTCGTACCGGTGCTGGCGGAAGTCCTGCGCCGAGGTGTAGTCCGGGTAGTCGTCGTGGATGCCGTTGGTGTGCTGGAGCAGTTGGCGAATGGTGATCGCGCGCCCGTCGTTTCCGTTGCCGGACACCACGCCGGGCAGCCACCGCTCGACCGGGTCGTCCAGGGAGAGCCTGCGGTCGCCGGCGAGTTGCAGGGCCACGGTGGCCACGAACGTCTTGGTGACACTGGCCATCCGGAAGTATCCGTCCCTGGGGACCGGCCGGCGGGACGTCAGGTCGGCGACGCCGCCGGCGGCGGTCAGGTTCCGGCCGTCGGAGGTGACCAGGCGGGCCTGCACTCCCGTCACACCGAGCGCGGTGATCGCATCGGCGTCGCGCTGGAGCTGGAGCCGGAGCCGGCTTCGGTCGTCGTGCTGCCCGGCGGCCGTCGCGCCGGGCACGCAGGTGCAGAGGGTGGCGGTCACGACGGCGGCCAGCGCCAGGTTCCGTCGGACGGACCGGCCGCGCCGCCGGGGCGGACGTATCGGTGAAGTCGTCATGGGCGTTGACACTAGGTGTGGCCGACATGGGCAGTCGGTACCCCTCACTGGCGGGAAAAAGGGGTAGCGGGCTGTAGTGCCGGGCTCGGTCGCCATGGCCCAGACTTGTGCGGATGAACCACCTCGAGGACAGCCGGCTTTCGGCGATGTGGCGCGGTCTGGGTTACCTGACGGGGAGCCTGGTCGCCGCCGGAGTCGCCCTGTTCGCGCTGCCCGTACTCGTCGTCCCGGCGACAGCCCGCGCGTGGGCGTCCTGGCATCGCCGCCGCGCCGGCCGGCTGCTGCTGTCTCCGTGCTCCGGTCCCGTCAGCGTCGGTACGCGGCGTGTACTCGGGTGGCTGTGCGCAGGCGTCGTGACCGGTCTGGCGTTCGGGCTCGTCGTGGTGCTGTGCGCAGGCAACGCGGTGGCCACGGCCGTCACGGTGCCGTTGTGGTGGGCGTTGCCCGCCGGCACCCGCGCGGGCGGCTTCGCCGCCGGTGTCCCGCTGTCCGGGTGGGGCACGGCGCTGACCCTGGGGACCGCGCAGTTCGTCGTCTTCGCGGCCCTGACCTACTGGCTGGTTCCACCGCTGGCGCGCCTGCACGCCCGGATCTGCGTGGCGCTGCTGTCACCCTCGACCGCCGAGAGGCTGGCGCAGCGGGTGGAGACGCTGACCGAGACGCGGGCCGGCGCGATGAACGCGCACGGCGCGGAACTGCGCCGGATCGAACGTGACCTGCACGACGGCACCCAGGCCCGGCTGGTGGCCGTCGCGATGCGGCTGGGCGTGGCCCGTGAGTTGCTGGGCGAGGACCCCGGGGCGGTGGCCGGGCTCCTGGAGGAGGCGCATGTGGGGACCGAGGAGGCCATGGCGGAGCTTCGTGCGGTGATCCGGACGATCTACCCGCCGATCCTCGCCGATCGCGGCCTCGCCGGAGCGCTGGCCGCTCTGGGGGCCCGGTCGGCGATCGACACCGCCCTCGACATCGGCGGCCTCGGCACGGTCCCCGCCGCGGTCGAGGCCGTGGCGTACTTCACGATCGCCGAGGCGCTCACCAACGCCGCCAAGCACAGCCGGGCCACCCGGGCCACCGTCCGCGTCGCACGCGCCGGTGACCGGCTGTCGATCGAGATCGGCGACGACGGGGTCGGCGGCGCCGACGAGACGCGGGGTACCGGCATCGCCGGAATCCGCCACCGTGTCCTGGCGCTCGACGGCACCCTCCGCGTCCACAGCCCGGTCGGCGGCCCGACCACGATCGCTGTGAGCCTGGCATGCGGGTCGTGATCGCCGAGGACAACGTCCTGCTGTCCAGCGGGCTGGAACTCCTGCTGACCGCCAAGGGCTTTCACGTCGCCGCGATCACCCAGGACGCCCCGGGCTTCGCCGCCGCCGTCGCCGAACACCGGCCGGACATCACCATCGTCGACGTGCGCCTGCCGCCGACCTTCCGCGACGAGGGCATCCACGCCGCCATCCACGCCCGCCGCCGGCACCCCGGCCTGCCCGTGCTCGTCCTCTCCCAGTACGTCGAGCAGCAGTACGCCGGCGAACTGGTTTCCGACGGGCGCGGCGGCGTCGGCTACCTCCTCAAGGACCGGGTGAGCCGGGTGAGCGAGTTCGTCGACGCGCTGCGGCGGGTCGCCGCCGGCGCCACCGTCATGGACCCCGAGGTGATCGGGCACCTCCTCACCCGTCCCGCCCACGACCCGATCGCCGCTCTCACGCCACGCGAACGCGAGGTTATGGCGCTGATGGCCGAGGGAAAGGACAACGCCACGATCGCGGCCCGGCTCGTCATCACCGAGAACGCCGTCCACAAGCACATCGGCAACATCTTCGCCAAGCTCGGCCTCTCGCCTGCCGACAGCGGCCACCGCCGCGTCCTCGCGGTCCTCACCTATCTCAGCCGCCACCAACCGAGCGGTCCGCCGGGCGCGGAACCCGGCCCGGGGGTGCGCGGGAGCTCGGCGGGCAGTGAAGCGCCGCCACGCGCGGAGCCTCGTCGGCCGCAGCCCCGACCCGGGCGCTCGGAGGCAGGACCAGGCCCGGCTCTTCGCCGATCACCTCGACGTCCTTGGCGTCGAGCGTGAGGACACCGGCCGCCACGTCGGGGGCCGGCGCCTTCGTGTCCGATCGGGTCAGCCGTGGCGACCGGCCCGAGTCCGACCGGCTGCCGGCCCGACACCGGGAAGCCGCGGAGCTGATATGCACTCAGGTGTTCACGCCAGAAAATACATTGGATGCGACCTATCTGGCACGTTCGACGACCGAGCAGAACACCCGAGGAGTGATCATGACGGAAGACCTGAGCGCGCTGCCGCCCGGTGTGACCATGACCCTGGCCGCGATCGCGGCGACCGGGGCGGCCCCGCGTCCGTCCGGGGAGACCCTGGCGGTGCAGAAGCAGCGCATCTCCAACGGCATCGTCCAGCAGCTCTCCGACAAGACCCTGGCGACGCAGGGCAACTGGGAGCTGGCCTGGCTCGGGCTGAGCCCGGACAACGCCAACATGGCGTACATCGCGAAGGGTCCGTCGAGCCAGTTCGCCGTGGTCGTCCGCGGGACGGTCGGCAACGCGATCGACACGATCGAGGACCTCGACGTCGGCACGGTGGTCCCGTTCACGGTCGGCGGGCCGTCGCCGGTCTCCGTCTCGAAGGGGGCCATGACGGCGTTCACCCAGGTCGTCGCCATGACCGACGAGTCGTCGGCGGCCGGTGCCGGCCTCGTGGAGGCGCTCACCTCCCTGCTCAAGCCCGCCCCGGGGGCGACGGTCTACGTGGTCGGTCACAGCCTGGGCGGCTGCATCGCGACCATGCTCGCGCTGTACCTGCAGGCCCAGACCTGGAACGACTCACCGCAGTTCGCCGTGAGCACCTTCGCCGCCCCCACCGCCGGCCTGAAGGACTTCGCGGACCGCTTCAACTCCGTGAAGTGGGCCCTGTACCAGGGCTACGTCAACACGTACGACCTCGTGCCGCTGGCCTGGGCCAGTCTCGACACCGCCAAACAGTGGTACCCCTCCCCCGGTCCGGTCGCGCCCCCGGCCGTCAAGGATCTCCTCACGGTGATCAAGGGCCTCAGCGGGACCAACGCGTACATCCAGCCGGCCACCACCTCCTCCCCGCTGAACGCGGACTACAAGGCCTACGACCCCAAGGTGCTCAAGAGCACGACCCAGGACTTCCTGGCCCAGGTCGCCTTCCAGCACTCCAACCCGACCTACCTGAAGCTGCTGAATTCCCCCGTACCGGCTCCCGCGCCGGTGGTGGACAGCATCAGCCCCCGCGTCGGTGCCCCGGGTACCCTGATCACCATCACCGGCAGCGGCTTCGACTCCGAGAGCATGGTCGACTTCGGTACCGTCCCGTGCGTGCCGCCCAACGTCGTCAGTGACACCCAGATCACCGCGATCGCGCCCGACGGGGTCGGTGTCGTCGATGTCCGGGTCACCAACGGCCTTGGCACCTCCCAGGCCGTGCCGTTCGGACAGTTCGCCTACGGCGGCCCGGAGCCCGTGGTGGTCACCGGCATCGTCCCGGACAGCGGGAAGCTCGGAAACACCGTCACCATCAACGGCGTGGGTTTCGGCACCACGCCCACCGTGTACTTCGGCAGCCGCACCGCAACCGTCACGGGGGTCTCGCCGACCCAGATCAGGGCGACGGTGCCGGTGCCGGATCCCCTCCAGCCCAAGACCATCGACGTCCGGGTACGGGTGAACGGCTACCTGTCTCCCGCCGTTCCGGTCGACGAGTTCACCCACACCGGCTGACCCGGAAATCGATCCGAGGTCCGGTACCGGGCGGCGTGGACCGTCGAGCAGCGGCCGACGGCCCCGATCCGGAACCGGACCTCGGACCAATGCCTCAAGCCCGCCACTGCGGGCACCGTTCCACCGGCTCACGGTGGTCGCCGTCACCGCCCGCTCGAACAGGCAGAAATCCGATAAGGACATCGCCGAATGACGCCCGGTCGAGACCGAGAAGTGCGACTACGTCAACCGCTGGACCGTAATCCAAGACCCGCTGGGGCGGGGAAGCCGGGAACAGAGCCCTGGTCGGGCCGTCTCCCCCAGAGCACAGCCGCCGAGGACGGCGCACCGGCAGCCGGTCAGTGCATCCGTTGGTCTCCGGACATCCGGGCGGGGTCGACCTCGGTCGCGGCCGTCGCGCGGTCCAGCCCCCAGCCCTCTTCGTACGCCGCGGCGAAGGATTCGGCGCCCAGCGCGTCCCGCCCGTTGCGGGTGAGGTCGCGCACCTGCGGGTCGGTGTGGTCGTGCGTGCCGCGCAGCCGGGAGGCGGCGCCGAGGCGGACCGCCGCTTGGTGATGCAGTGCCTGCGCGTCGGCGAGCACGGCCGTGTGCACCGCCACCACGGCCAGGATGGGAAGGTCCCGGGTCCGCAGCGCCGCCGTGTAGGCCGTCGCCAGCGCCTTCCGCGCACCGGGCTGGTCGCCGGTCCGTAGACGGAACGAGGCACGTGCGGTGCCGATCAGCGTCCGCGCGTGGTCCCCGGGGAAGGGGATGCCGTCGGGCAGATCCCGTTCGGCCGTGTCGAGGAGTTCCCGCGCCCGGTCCAGGTCGCCGAGCCCCACCCGGAAGCCGGCTTCCCACGCGTCGACCAGCAACAGGATCTCCGGGGATTGCGAGCGCAGCGCCCGCTCCCTCGCCGAGTCCATCATCCCGATCACCAGGTCGGTGTCGCCGCTGCGCATGTGCAGATCGATCCAGCGCAGGTCGCCGAAGACTTCGTCCGCGAGGCTGAGCGAGCCGAACCCGGCTGCCAGCGACCGGGCTTCGCGCAGGTCGGCCAGCGCGCCGTCGAGGTCACCGTCGTACTGCCGCAACCGGGCGCGCATCGGCAGCGCCTCGGCCTGGCCCCAGCGGCCGCCGACCTGCCGGAAACAGGCCAGCGCGGCCTCCACGTCGGCGCGCGTCCGGTCGAGTTCGCCCGCGTGCTCGGCGAACTGGGCGCCGAACATACGGGCCAGCCCGGCGAGCCACACGTCGTCGCCGTCGGCCAGCCGCTCGGTGATCGCGGGCGTGGTCTTCTCGCCCTGTGTCCTTTCCGCCTGCAGGAAGGCGAGCGGGAGCGCGGCGAGCGCGCCGTAGGGGCCCGGCAGCTCCGGATAGGCGATCAGCCGGTCGGCCAGTTCGAGGATGCCGGCCCGGTCGTCCGCGGCCTCCACGGCCGCCGTGCCCGGCCGGGTGGCACCCCGGTTGAGCAGGTAGATCGCGTGGGCGCACTCGCGCTCGGGCGTAGGTCCGCCGCCGGGCACCGCAAGCGCCTCGCCGAGCCAGTGGGCCGCCTCGGAAGTGCGGCCCAGCATCTGCCAGTACCAGGTGAGGTCCAGGGCGTGCGCGAGGGCGCCGGGCGCGTCGCCGGTGTCGCAGCGTCGGCGCAGGGCGGCGAGCGTGTTGTCGTACTCGGCGCTGATCACGCGCAGGGCCACCGGCTGGCCGGGCCCGCGCAGCTGTGTGTCGTGACGGGCCATCAGTGCGGTGAAGTGGTCGGCGGCCACGTCGCGGACGGTGCCGAGAGTGTCCGCGCCGGCCAGCCGGTCGGTGCCGTACTCCCGGAGCGTCTCCAGCATCCGGTAGCGGCCCGGGGCGGGCGCGAGCTGGAGCAGCGACCGGTCGACCAGGCCGGCGAGCAGCTCGGGGACGTCCGCGGCCGGCACCGCCGTACCGGCACAGAGGGCGGTGGCCGAGGCGGCAGTGACACCGCCGGGCAGGATCGAGACACGTTCGGCGACCGTGCGCTCGTGCTCGCCGAGCAGGTCCCAGCTCCAGGCGATGACCGCGCGCAGTGTGCGATGGCGGGGCAGCGCGGTCCGGCTGCCGGTGGTGAGCAGCCGGAACCGGTCGGACAACCCGTCGGCGAGCTCGGGCAGGGACAGCGTCCGCAGCCGCGCCGCGGCCAGTTCGAGAGCCAGCGGCATCCCGTCCAGGGCGCGCACCACCTGTCGGACGTCGGGCAGCGTCGCCTCATCGACTTCGAAGCCGGGGCGCACGGCAGCGGCCCGCTCGGTGAACAGGCGTACGGCCTCTGTCCGCCGGGCCTGCTCGACGTCGTCGTCCGGGCCGGGCAGCGTGAGGGGGCCGAGCGGCACCAACGCCTCGCCGTCGACCGCGAGTGGTTCGCGGCTGGTGGCGAGCACGCTCAGCCCGGGGCAGCGGGGCAGCAGCGCCGCGACCAGGTGGGCCACGGCGTCGATCAGGTGCTCGCAGTTGTCGAGGAGCAGCAGGCTCTCCCGTCCACGGAGCCGGTCCACGAGTACGTGCAGTTCGTTGCTCTCGCCCCGGGGCCGGGCCTCGAATATCGCGCCGCCACGCAGCCCGGTTGCGGCGAGCAGGGCTGCGCCCACCTTGGCCGGCTCGGTGACCGAGGCGAGATCGATCAGCCAGGTGCCGTCGCGGTACGCCTGGTGCCGGCGGCGGGCCGCCTCGACGGCGAGCCGGGTCTTGCCGGCGCCACCGGGGGGTGGGATCGCCGCATCACCGCTTCCCGTGAGGCCTGGAGGTGCTGGAGTGTCCCCAGTGGGCGACCGCCGGCCCTACAAGAGCGACTTGTCCGACGAGCGCCGGGCCTTGATCGAGCCCGTGATCGCCGCTTGGAAGGCCCGGCACCGCTCGGTCAGCGGCCACCAGGGCAACTACGACATGCGCGAGATCGCCGATGCCCTGCCGTACGAGTCCCGAACCGGCTGCCAGGGGGGCCACCTCCCCCACGACCTGCCGCCCGCCGGCGCGGCGAAGTACTTATTAACCACCTTCGACACTACTCGCGGCCCGCGCACACTGTCGACGCCCCCGTTCACGGCCGGCCGGGGCGACAAACGGATCAGCACCAGTTCGGCTCGTCGGCCACGAATGCGACAACAACGGCGGGGCTCTGGTGGTCGTCGCTCCGGTTGCCGTGCCGGAGCGTCCCCGAAGGCGCAGGCTGGGAGGTAGGCCGATCGTCGTCGACGTCCGGTCGCGGCCCGGGTCCGGTTGTCGGTGGCCCGGATGATCGCACGGAGTGAGGGAGAGCTGCGTGACCACAGGAGCACGGCGGGTGGGGTTCGCAGACCGAGCGGTTACGGGCTGCCCCCCGGCTCTGCCGGGACGCCAGGCCGGGAGCGGGATCCACGTCATCCACGGAACGCGTGCCTATGCCGTGCCGGCGGTGGAGCACGTCGAGAGAAACCCGGCGGCATGACGACGCCGCGCGTCTCCTCGGCGGGGGCGCGGGTCACCCTGCGCGTGGACGCGCGGGGCTCAGTTCGGGAGTGGAGCGAGGAAGCCGAGGCACTGCTCGGCTATCCAGCCTCGGAGGTCCTGGGGAGGCCGGTGACGGACCTCCTGACCCCGGTCGGCGCGGGTGCGGGATCGGCGGAAGCCGAGTGGTCGGCAGCGGTGCTGCGGCATCAGTCGGGCCTGCCGGTTGAGGTCGAGATCCTGATACGCCCGGAGGCTGACCTGAACGGAGGAGTGGCCTGGTCCATTCTGCTCGCCACGGCGGACCGCCCCGACGTGCGGACAGTGGACCGGGCAGTGCTGAGGGCGCTCCTCACGGAGTCCCCGGTCGGCCTGCACATCCTGGACACTGACCTGCGGTTGGTCCGCTTCAACAGCGCCTCGCAGGGGATGCGCGGAGTCCAGCCGGACGAGGTCGTAGGGCGGCGGCTGCGCGAGGTCGCGCCCGGGGTGGTCACCGACGCGATCGAGCAGACCCTGCGGCACGTCCTGGACACCGGCGAGCCAGTGGTCGACTTCGTCCAGCCCGGCTATCCCCCGTCCGACCCCGCGCACCATCGGGTGTTCTCCATGTCGGCCTTCCAGCTCAAGGACGAGTCCTCGCGCGTCCTGGGGGTGGCCGGCGTGGTGACCGACGCGACCGAGCGGTACCGGGCCCGCGCCCGGCTGGACCTGCTGAACGACGCTGGCAGCCGGATCGGCACCACCCTGGACGTGACGCGGACGGCACAGGAGCTCGCCGAGGTCGCGGTGCCGCAGGTGGCCGACGCCGTGGAGGTGGACGTACTCGACTCTGTGTTCCAGGGCGATGCACCCGGCCCGGGGCCGGTGGCCGACAGCGTCACCCTGCGGCACACCGCCTTCCGCTCCACCCACGGCACTGCGCCCGCCCACGCCGTCGGCGAGAGGAGCAGCTTCTCCTTCCCGACCCCCTTCACCCAGTGCCTGGCCGATCTGCGTCCGCGTCTCGTCCCCCATCTTGACGAGGGCAGCGAGTGGCTGGTCCACGATCCGCCCCGCGCCGAGCGTGTGCACACCGAACAGCTGCACTCGCTGATGGTCGTCCCCCTCAGCGCCCGCGGCGTCGTCCTGGGGGTGGCCGCCTTCTACCGGTCGAAGACGGCCGGGCCGTTCGAGGAGGACGATCTGACCGTTGCCACGGAGCTCGCCGCGCGCGCAGCACTCTGCATCGACAACGCGCGCCGGTACACCCGTGAGCGCAACCTCGCGCTCACCCTCCAGCGGAGCCTGCTCCCGCAGGACCTGCCGGCCCAGACAGCGGTGGAATCGGCCTACGCGCACATCCCCGCCGACGCGGACGGGAATTGGTACGACGTCATACCGCTGCCCGGCGCCCGGGTCGCCCTGGTGGTGGGCGACGTCCAGGGTCACGGCATCCAGGCGGTGGTCACCATGGGCCGGCTGCGGGCCGCCGTCCACAGCCTGGCCGGACTCGACCTGGCCCCCGATGAACTACTCGCCCACCTCGACGACCTGATGGTCGGCCTGGCCGCGGAACGCCGGCAGCTGACGCGCAGCGACCCCCTCACCACCGAGGCCGCCAGCGCCACGAGTGCAACCTGCATCTACGCGGTCTACGACCCCGTCTCCCGGCACTGCGTGCTCGCCCGGGCCGGTCACCCCGCCCCCGTGATCGCGTTCCCCGACGGCACGGTGGAGGTCGCCGACATCCCCGACGGCCCGCCACTGGGAGTGGGCGGCCTGCCGTTCGAGACGGCCGAACTGACCATCCCGGAAGGCAGCCTGCTCGCCCTCTACACCGAGGGCCTCGTCCGGTCCGGGCCCGACGGGCCGGAGAACGGCCTGCGCCGACTGGAACGCCTCCTGGCCCATCCGCGCGCATCCGCGCAGGACGCCTGCGACGCGGTCGTCTACGGGCAGCCGATCGAGCGCGAGGACGACGGCGTCGTGCTCCTGCTGGCGCGCACCCGCACCCTCGGCGCGGACCTGGTGGCCTCATGGACGCTCCCGAGCGACCCCGCCGTCGTCTCCACCGCCCGTAGGCTGGTCGACCGGCAGCTGGCGACCTGGGGTCTGCAGGACCTGGTGTTCACCACCGAACTGCTGGTCAGTGAGTTGGTCACCAATGCCATCCGGTACGCCACCGGCCCGATCATCCTGCGCCTGGTCCGGGACCGGACGCTGATCTGCGAGGTCAGCGACGGAAGCAGCACAGCTCCCCGGGTCCGTCACCCTCGCACGACCGACGAGGGTGGACGTGGCCTTCTCCTGGTGGCCCAGCTCACCCGGCGCTGGGGCACCCGCTACACGGCGGGCGGCAAGATCGTCTGGACGGAGCAGGCCCTGCCGACGGCCGATCCCTTCTGAACACACTCGGTTCTACAGGGGGCTGTCCCGTAATGGTGGTAGCGCTGTGTAGTGATCACTCGAGGAGGATTCCCAATGATGTTGTCAAACCTGAGCAGTGACGCCAGGTGACTGCGTCATCCTGCGGGAGTAGCAAGCCGGCCGGTGGTTGCTTCGAAGGCGCGGTGGTCGCGTATGAGGGCCCTCGACCCGCACGGGCGCCCCGTTGCGATCTGGTACTGACACGCGCTGCCCGATGCAGGCAGCCTTGCGCAAAGCGCCCAGGGGTGTCTGCCAGCTGGAGCACGGGTCTGCGCGTCCCCGCGTGAACCCTGGGATCGCCTGCTGGCGCTGGCCTGAACAAGGTTCGAGCAACGCTGGACGATCCGCTCAGGAGAAGGTATGGGCCAGGTCTGTCGGCCTGCCGCACCCTGCCGTCTGCCAGGGCGAACACCATCGTAGACTCTCATGTGTTTAGCCGATCGGGTCGGGCCAGGCCGCTCGCCCCAACCGCGACGGACGTCAACCCACCTACCACCCTCTTCCTCGGGGATGCGAAAACGCGTCAGCCCGTGGGCATGCCGATCCGGTCGCGTTCCAGGACGGAACGCAGCTCCGAGAGCGCCTGCGCAGCGGCCGTCATGGGGGACGCCTTCAGTGCATCTGCGATCAGCTCGGCCAACCGCTCGGTGAAGGTCCCCTCTGCCGTGTCGACCAACTGCAGGCCTTCGCCGGTCAGTTCCAGTAGTGACGACCGGCGGTCCGACGGGTTCGGCACGCGGGCGACCCATCCCTGCCGCTCCAGACGGTCGACGCCCTTGCTGGTAGCCCCGATGCCGACGGCGAACTCGGCCGCCAGATCCGCCACCCGGGCCCCGGGGTGGTCGCGGAGGTGGCGCAGGAACTCGAATTGTGACGTGACGATCCCGTGCCGCTCGCGAAGACGGTCGTTGAGGGCGTTGTACAGACGCGTCTCGCATCGGACGAGGTCGGCGAAGAAGCTCGGGAGGTCGACCGTCTCACCGCTCACTTTGGATGCCATGGCATATAGTCTACATTAGATGCCACGGCATATAGTGTGGAAGAAGCTACGTACGGAAGGAGCACGCACCATGAGCAAGGAACAGCGCACGCAGGTCAGCGCGATGCTGCGGCAGCCCCGGCCCGACGGCTCCCGGTCGGTCGAGGCGATCCGAGCCGGATTCAAGGCGATGATGGCCCAGATGGTCGTCCCGGACGGCCTCCGCATCACCAAGACGACGCTCGGCGACCGACCGGCGCTGCACGTCGAGCCGGGCACCGAGCCGGGCACCGGGACGCGCACTGGGACGCGCACTGGGACGCGCACTGGGACGATCCTGTACTTCCACGGCGGCGGCTGGGTGTTCGGCTCCCCCGAGACCGCGCTGTCGCTCACGGGGAACCTCGTGGCCAGGACCGGGTTCACGGCGTACTCGCCGGACTACCGGCTCGCCCCCGAGCACCCGTTCCCGGCCGCAATCGAGGACACGCTGAGCGCCTACCGCGCCCTCCTCGACAGCGGCGAAGACCCTTCGACCATCGTGTTCGCGGGGGACTCCGCCGGCGGCGGCCTCAGCGTCACCACCTGCCTCGCCGCCCGCGACGCCGGCCTCCCGATGCCCGCCGCGATCGTGGCCTTCTCCCCCGGCCTCGACGCCACCCGGACGGGCGAGAGCATGGACACCAAGGCAGGCATCGACCCGTTCTTCACCCGTGAGAGCCTGGGACACACCGGGGCCATGTACCTGGCGGGAGCCGACCCGCACCAGCCCCTTCTCAGCCCCGCCGTCCTCGCCGACCTGACAGGCTTCCCGCCGATGCTCGTCCAGGCGGGCACCGACGAAGTGCTCCTGGACGACTCCACCCGCATGGCCGCCCGCGCCCGCGCAGCCGGAGTGGACGTGATCCTCGACATCACCGCCGACGTACCCCACGTGTTCCAGTCCTTCGTCGGCGTGCTCGACGAGGCCGACCGGGCACTGGACCGCGCAGCCCTCTTCCTCACACAGCATGTCCGCACTCCCGACACCGCGGCCACGTCAGCCCGGTAAAGCCCGGAACCCCCCGGCCAAACAACAGCCCGGACGCCTCCGACCCCTCTCGCAGCCAAACGGCAGCAACACGAGTCAACCGCGCACAAGCACAGCCGTGGTCCCGGGACAAGACCCCCCATGCCTGGCCAGTACCTGCCGGCGCGGGCAACGGTACGCGGTGACGGCACCCCCGGCAGGCCGGTCCGGACCCGCCGCGACGGATCAAGTCATACGTCGCATCGTCCATGCCGGAGGTCAACGACGCACCGCACGCGATGCGCGGCAGTACAAGCGAGGTCCAGATGCCGGTGACTGGCCACCATCCCTGCTGACCGCGCCGGAAGTCCAGCAGCCGTGCTTCACCGCCCCCTCGTTCACAACGATGGCGGCACCGGCCACCGGGGTGCCGCCGGGGACGCCCTTGCCCTTGGTGAAGAACTGCGAGACGAGGGAGGCGTCGCGGCCGAGCATCTTCGCGACCTGCCGCTCGGTGTAGCCCTCGTTCAGCAGCTGCCGGGTGAGGCGGGCGGCCTCGTGCTGATTGCGCTGGGCACCGAGGCCGCGATGGCCGGCCTCCGGGTCACGTACGTGCTCGCCACCAAGCTCGTCGACGAGCTCGTCGAGGCCGCAGACGAGAAACAGCCCGCCAAGACCACCGGCCGCTGCGTTCGGGAGGTAATCGCCGCCGCGGCCGACGAGGCCGGATCCGAGGACGATCCGGCCCCGCCCGGGACTGCGGTGACGGAAACAGGACGCCCCGGTGGAGAGCCACCGGCCGTGGCACCGCCCGCCCCTGACAGGGCGACGCGGGAACCGCCTGTGCCCCGGCTCGATGACGGCGGGCAGCCTCCATGAGGACGACCTCGCGGGTCAGCTCACGATTGAGCCCTCGGAGCGCGCAGAACCCGAAGAGTCTTCACGCCTCGGCGCGCACCCTAGGACAGGGTCCAGGCCCGAAGGAAGGCGATCGCCCCGAGGATCGCCGGCGGCGCGAACCACCACGGGCCCATCGCGCGCCGCACCGACGGGATCGCCGTGACGGCCAGACCCGACAAGGTCAGTGCGCTCGCGCACCCGCAAGTCACGGTCAGGCCGGCGTAGCCCTGATCGTCCCAGTCGCCCGCCGGGCCGAACCGGACAGCCGAGAACACGACGATCGCGTTCAACGCATGGATCAGCACCAGCGGCGCGCCCAGCACCCAGCGCAGGCACCCCCTGTCCTCCGGGAGGTCGATGCTCTCGCGGCCGTACGTCACTTCAGGGCATTCCTCACATCGTCCAGGCTTCCTCCGAGCTCGTTACCGTAGCGCCGAGCCCGACGGCTCCACCACCGCCTGCCGACCGCCTGCGCCTGCGCCTGCGCCAAGCAGCCGAAGCAAGCAGACCTTCCGAAAGATTTGACCGGACAGATCGGCGCGACGGTGGCGGCGCATCACCACGACGGTCAGCGGTGAACGCGCCGAACACCTGCACTGCCGTCGCCCAACGCCGTCCGGCGGAATGCGGCAATGGCCTCGTCGAGGGGATGAGGCTGCGGCTTTCCTGATGAGCCGAGTCGGTTCCACCTTTGCAGGTTCACCGCGACGGACACCTGCCGCGCACCGTCGGCGCTGGCCATCGAGAGCGCTCCGCTACCCCAGGCGCTCCCGTCGTGGCCCCAGAAGGTTCCGCGGCCGGGAACCCGGGTCCTGTGCAGGCCGAGACCGTAGTCGATGACTTTCCCCTCGAAGGAGACGACCGGCACTGTGCGCTGCATCTCCGCCAGCGAGGCCGGGGCGACGATCTCGCCGGCGAGCAACAGGCCGAAGAAGCGGTTGAGGTCCGCGACGGTCGATATCAGCGAGGCCGCCGGTCCCACCCATGACATGTCGTAGACGCTGAAGTCGCGCGGCGGGTCGATCATGCCGAACCACGCCTCGTAGTGCAGCGCGTGTGGCCCGTCGATTTCCGGCCCCGACGGCAGGGTCGTGTCCCGCAGCCCGGCGCGCCCGATGACGTCCTGGGTGATGCACCGCTCCGCGGCGAGACCGGTCACCTTCTCCAGGGGTTGGCACAGAAGCAGGTAGTTGGTGTTGGAGTACACCCCCGGAGTGTCGCCCGGGCGGCTGTGGGCGGGTGCCGCGGTTCCCATCCCGATCAGCTCGGTCGGGTGGAACCGCCTCATCCGGTTGTCGATGATGCTCTCGGGCGTGGTGTTCGCCAGGGCGGGAAACGCCTCGAGGGAAGGGTAGGCGTAAGGAAGGTAGTCGGGCAGGCCACTGGTGTGGTTGATCAGCATCCGGACAGTGATCGCGTCACCGCGCTGCCCGGGCACCAGCTCGGGGAGGTAGTGGCAGATGGGCGTGTCGAGCCCGATCAGGCCGCGCTTGTTTTTACCGGGGTGAAGTAGAGCCACGGCTTCGGCCTGTTGGGGAGCCAGCGGTTCTTCGGTGAGTTTGGGAGCCAGTCCGTGTGATGGTGTGGAACATGCCGCTTTCGGAGTAATCGAGGGGGGCTTGCGCCGTCTGGCCGTCAGTCTGTGCCTGTTGATCACGGTCCAGGTCAGGGAGACCGCTGGTGCACAGGTCACGTGAGTGGCTATTCGAGAGGATCCGCCGGGCCAAGCGTGAGCAGGGGCTGTCGGGGCGGGAGCTCGCCGTGCGGTTCAAGGTGTCGCGGAACACGGTGAAGAAGGCGTTGGAGTCGCCGGTGCCGCCGAAGCGCAAGTCGCCGCCGCCGCGCAAGAGCGTGCTGGAGCCGGTGAAGGGCTTCATCGACGCGATACTGCGCGAGGACCTGGACGCTCCGGCGAAGCAGAAGCACACGATCCCGCGGATCATCGAGCGTCTGGCCGCGGAGCACGACTTCGAGCAGGCCCGTCCCACCACGGTCTGGGACTACGTGTCCAAGCGGCGTTCGGAGATTCGCGCGGAGGCACTGGAGGGCCGCTGGCACTTGGACGGGATGGTGCCGCAGGCGAAGAGGCCGGGCGAGGAGGCGGAGGTCGACTTCGCGGACTTCTGGCTGGACCTGGCCGGGCAGCGGCGCAAGTGCGTGCTGTTCACGCTGCGGCTGTCCTACTCGGGCAAGGCGGTGCACCGGGTCTATGCGACCGCGTCGCAGGAGGCGTTCCTGGAAGGGCACGTGGAGGCGTTCACGGTGCTGCGCGGGGTACCGTCGGTGCACATCCGGTACGACAACCTGAAGCCGGCGGTCAAGCAGGTGCTGTTCGGGCGCTCGCGGCTGGAGTCGGCACGGTGGGCGGCGTTCAAATCCTGGTATCAGTTCTCGGCGTTCTACTGCGCGCCCGGTGAGGACGGCGCCCATGAGAAGGGCGGGGTGGAGCACGAGGGCGGCAGGTTCCGCCGCAAGCACTTGGTCCCGCCTCCCGCGGTCGACTCGCTGGCGGAGCTGAACGAGCGCCTGGCCGCGATCGACATCGCGGAGGACGCCCGGCACATCCACGGCCGGCCGACCTCGATCGGGTTCGACTTCGAGGCCGAGCGGGACCGGCTGCGGCCGCTGCCGGCGGACGACTACGACTGCGGGATCGACCTGACCCCCGTCGTCGCGCGCAACTCCCGGATCACCGTTCGGCAGTGCTACTACTCGGTGCCGGCGAAGCTCATCGGCACCAAGGTGCGCGTCAAGCTGCGGGCGAACGAGTTGTGGGTGTTCGACGGGCGCAAGGTCGTCGCCCGCCACCCCAGGCTGACGCGCCGCTACACCTACCACGACTTCCTGGACCACTACCTGGAGATCCTGCTGGTCAAGCCCGGCGCGTTCGCCGGGGCGTCCGCGCTCGCGCAGGCCCGCGCGGAGGGCGGCTTCACCAAGATCCACGAAGCATTCTGGGCGGCGGCGAAGACCAGGGCCGGTGACCGCGAGGGCACCAGAATGCTGATCGAGGTGCTGCTGCTGCACCGCCAGCTCCCGCCGGAGGCGCTGGTCACGGCGATGGAGACCTGCCTCCGGGTCGGGTCGGTCTCCACCGACCTCGTCGCGATCGAGGCCCGCAAGGCGATGGAAGGCACCGACGCGGACGACGCCGAGCTCCTGGCCGACGCCGGCGAAGTGGCCGCGGACGGCGCCACGGCCACACCCGCCGCCGCGGCCCAGGTGATCTCCCTGCACGCGCGCCGCCTGCCGCCCGACCCGCGGCCGACACTGCCCGACATGAGCAAGTACGACCGGCTGCTGAGCCCGGTCGCCAGCCGCGACAGCCAGACCCAGAAAGGCCACGGCGCATGAGGCCGACCATCACCGTCACCGACCAGGACGACGAGCAGGACACTGGCAAGGTCCCCGGCCGCAGGATGTCGCTGCCCGGCGACCCGGAGGACATGCTCATCGACGAGGCATGCCGCGAGCTTCGCCTGCCGGCGTTCCGCGAGCGGTTCATCGACCTGGCAGGCACCGCCCGGCGCGAGCAGGCCACCTACAAGCAGTTCCTGCTGGACCTGCTGCAGGTCGAACTCGCCGACCGGGACCTTCGCCGTCAGCAGCGGTTGCTGCGGCTGGCCCGCTTCCCGCGGCCCAAGCGGCTGGAGTTATCCGGGGTTCATTTGTGCCCGTCTGGAACGTCAGTCAGCGTGGGGTTCACTCGTCTTGGTGGTCGTTGGCGTTGCGCTATCCGGGGTGGCCCGACAGCGTCGGTGACGTCGGCAGCATGGCGCTGTGCCAGTGCAGAGAATCGAGTTGGGTGATGGGCGGACGTGGACGGTGGTCGGTCCCGACTACCTGCCGGTCGTGCCTGTCGAGGAGTTCTTGGAGTTCCTGCGCGTCGGGCGAGATGCGTCGCCTCACACCCTCCGTTCCTATGCCACGTCTCTGAGCGCGTGGTGGGACTACCTGGAGGCGGCCGGGCTGGCGTGGGACGAGGTGACGCTGCCGTCGTTCCTGCCGTTCCTGACGGTGCTGCGGACCGGTGATCCGGTCGGAGTGCACCGTTTGCCGGGTGCTGGTGCCGCCTCGGTCGGCGGGGTGGCGGAGTCGACGGTGGGGCTGCGGGTGGCAGCGGTGCTGTCGTTCTACCGGTATCACGCGGATGTGCATGGGGTGGCGGTCGCCGGCAGGCTCTACCGGGTCGGTGGGCGCCGGGCCCGCAGCCGATACGTCGGGGCCCTGGCCCACCTGGACCGCGGGAATGACCATGTGAACCCGGCAGTGCGCGTCCGAGCGCGCGATCGCGGGCCGGCACCGGTGCTCACACCGGCCCAAGCCGAGGCGATCCTCGACGGATGCGCGCGCTTCGACGCAGTCTCCGGACGGTGGTCGGGGTCGGTACGCGACCGGCTGCTGTTCGCGACGCTGAGCGAGACCGGGATGCGGCTGGGCGAGTGCCTGTCGCTCAAGCACTCCGACTGGCATGTCGGCCGGGGCGGGACGCCGTTCGTCGAGGTCGTGCCGCGGCAGGACCACCCGGCCGGGGTTCGGGTGAAGAACAGCCGGTTCCGTCGCGTCTACATCAGCGACGACCTGGAGCGTCTGCACAGCGAGTACGTGTGGGAACTGTGCGACGCCGACGCCCACCGGGCGGTGGACCTGGAGAACTGGTGGGTGTTCGTCAACCTGCGTCGCGGCGAGTGGCTCGCGCCGCTGCGGCCGGAGACCGTCTACGACCTGGTCGACGGTCTCAAGCGCCGGTTGGGGAGGGCGGTTCCGTCCGCCTGGACACCGCACTGGTGGCGCCATACCCACGCGACCGCTCTGCTGCTGTCCGGGGCTCACGAGCACGTGGTGATGCGGCGGATGGGCCACGCCGACGTGCAGACCACGCTGACCCTCTATGGCTGGGTCACCGAGGATGCCGAGTTGAAGACCCTGGCGAACTGGAAGTCATTCACCACCAACTGGCGTGGCCTGGAGGAAAGTTCGGCATGACCGACCATCGCATCCCGTTGATTCCTTCCGGCGGTTCGACCACCCCGGACCGGTCTGCACAGAGCGCCGCGCTGGTCGACGGCCTGGACCCGGTGTTCGCCGGGCCGCTGTTCGACGGACGGGACCCGAAGCTGACCGGGGTGTTCATGCGCGGATCGCGGCAGGTCCGGTTGGACATCAGCGCCCTGCCGCTGGTCATGCGCCGCGAGGTGGGCTGGTGGCTGGCCACCTGCGCGCGCACCGGCGAACGCCAAGCCCACGCCAGCGAGTGGAACCGCTGGGCGGTCACCGCCGCCGACGTCATCGCACGCCACCCGCACGTCGCCTCCTTCGCCGACCGACCACTGGCCGAGTGGATGACCGCCTGGGCCCGGAGATTCCACGCCGACCGGGGCCGCATGCCCGCCCCCGGGCATCGGCTCCGGGCCGAGCACGCTCTGCGCGGCATGCTGGAGCGGCTGCTGCGGCAGTACGCCAGCGAGGTCGACTGGTGGCGGCACGACATCTGGTCGCTGCGGCTGGACCTGCGCATCCCGCGGCGCGAGCACGAGCCGCGCGCCAACACCGCCGTCCGCTGGGGTGACATCACCCCGGTCTGGCTGCGGGAGGGAACCAAGTTCTACCTCCGGCTGCAGATGGAGTCCGGACAACTGACCTGGTCGACGGTGATGCAGCACCGCGTGAACACGGCGCGCTTCGCGGCGTTCACGGCCGAACGCGGAATCGACCACCCTGCCCTGGCGGACGGCTCCGAGCGGAGCCTGCGCGCACTCGCACTGGACTTCGGCACCTTCCTGCACCACTGGCAGCGCGAGACGTCGGGCCGGTCCGAGGTCGGCGGCAGCCTCCAGCCGAGGACGATCAACAAGAACCTGCAGACGATCGACCTGTTCTACCGGGTCATGACCGACTGCCGCACCGAGGCCGCCGAAGCCCTGGACGATTCCCGGTGGCTGGCGCTCACCGACAGCCACGCCCGCATGTTCCGCTCCGGCGACCGGCCCCGGCAACGCGAGGTCCGCGAGGCCGACGAACGCAACTACATCAACGACACCGACCTCAGCAGCATGCTCACCCACATCGAGCTCCTCGGCCTGCCGACCGAGCAGACCCGCACCGTCGTCCGCGACGCCCGGCAGGTCGAGCTGGCCGGCCTCGGACATCCTGCGGTCATGCGGGCCTGGCTCATCCAGGCCATGACCGGACGCCGGGCCAGCGAAGTACTGATGATGGACTTCGAGCCGCTCTCCGACATCCCCGGCCTGGATACCGCAGCCGTCCCCGAGGGCGGGATGGTCGCCCGGCTCCGCTACCAGCAGACGAAGATCGACGCGGCACCGAACACCATCCTGGTGGGCCGCGATGTCGTCGAGATCGTCCGGGAACAGCAGGCGTGGGTGCGCGAGCACTGGCACCTGGGCGCCGCCGACACCATCCGCTACCTGTTCCCCAAGACCACCGGCAACCGGCACGGCACCAAGTCCTGGGAGACCAGCAACTACAACCGCGTCCTGAAGGACTTCAGCCGCCACCTGGACCTTCGCGACTCACGCGGCGAGCTCCTCCTCTACTCACGAAGCCACCGGCTCCGCCACACCAAGGCGACCACCCTCATCAACGCCGGAGCCCCCATCCACGTCGTCCAGCGATACCTTGGCCACCTTTCTCCCGAAATGACGATGCGCTATGCCGCGACTCTGGCCAGCACCGCCGAGCGGGAATTCCTCGCCCTGGCCAAGGTCGGCCGGGACGGCCGTGAGCTCGGGATGGACCGCCGGGACATGCTGGACCTGGTCCAGCTCGATCGCCGCACCGACCGGATCCTGCCCAACGGCTACTGCCTCCTGCCGCCCACCCGCTCCTGCGACAAGGGCAACGCCTGCCACGGCTGCGACCACTTCGCCACCGACCGCACCTTCCTGCCCGACATCCAGCGCCAACTCGCCGAGACCGAGTCGCTGGTCGCATCCCGGCAGGCCCGACACGCCGACCGCTACGGCGAGCCGATGAGCGCGGCCAACGTCTGGCTCGAACAGCGCAATGCCGAGATCCGCAGCATGCAGCTGGAGATCATCGCTCTGGAGGCCCAGCCGGCGGACAGCACCGCCGTCGTCCGTGGCGCGGGCGTGCTCGGTCGCACTGGCTACCAGAACACCGCCAACTCACCTGATCACAAAGGGACATAGCCCGCATGACTACCCGCCCGACCGCCTCGGTTCCTGACGTTGCCCTCGCCGAGAACCGGCGCATCGCCGCCCTGCGGCAGGCAGCTCAGGACAAGCACGAGCAGGCCGTCCAACGAGCGGAGGCAGGCATCCGGCGACTGGTCAAAGCAGGCGAGGAGATCAACTTCCGGGCTGTCGCCCGCGTGGGGGGCGTCAGCCTGGACTTCCTCTACGCCCACGCCGACCTGCGCAAACGCATCGAAACTCTGCGCGGTCAGCAACGGGCTGGTCACCGGCCTCTTCGTCAGGACCCATCAGCCGACGACGGCACGGTGATCCATAGCCTCACCGAGGCCCTCCGGCGCGAACGCGCCGCTCACCGTGAGCGCGTCCAAGAGCTCGAACAACGGTTGGCCGCCGCCCACGGCGAGATCCTTCGCCTCCAGCGTCGGCTTCGGGAACGCGACGACGCGCCCGGGTGAACGGCAGGCCCGCTGCTACAGCCGGCAGCGTGCCAGAACAATGCAGTTGAGGCCGCAGGATCAGCCCGGCACACTCGCCCGGTGAACCACAACGAACAAGCGGGCAGATGGGACGGACCCTGGTACAGGGTCCGCACGGTGCACTTCGAGGCGGCGTTTCTGCCGAACGCCGGCGAAGACCTGGAATCGGTGGACAACATCGACGTCTTCGTGGACCTCAACAACGGAACCCGGTGGAGTGCGACCGTCATCACCCTCGCTCAAGTGGAGACCATCATGGAGAGGTGGGCGGCGACCGGGGAGGCCCTCGGCGGCGCCTACTTCTCATGCTCGGACGGCCTCATCGTCCGCGACGCCGGCATCAGCAAGATGACCCAGGTCCTCGTCGGCCTGGTCGAGACCGGCGACTTCACGCACATCCTTCAACGCATCGACGAACGACCGCAGCCCCGGTCCACGACGAGCTGATTCTGAACCACCAGTAAGCTGCCCCAGCCGCGCCTGGGACATCCATCCTGAGGACACGATGCTCTCCGAATACCAGCAGCAACTGAGGGATCGTTTCCTCGCTGCCTCCGTCATCCCAGCGCCAGACCCCTGGCAGCCCGTCTTCGCGCGGCGAACGCCCATCGGCGGGCTACTCGGAGTCGGCTTCGGAGCCGACCCCGCCAGCGGAGACGACCTCCTGATGGTCGTCTCCAGCAACGGTCACGGCCTCTTCGACGCCTCCACGGGGCAGCGACTCGCCCGCGACCACGACCCCGACCTCGATCACAGCACACCAGCTGGCCCCAACTTGACCTGTCCTGGACTCGGGCCGCTCGCCGGCACTGAGGTTCGGATCGCCGGCCTCTTCGGCGGCGGCCTCCACTCCACCACCGAAGACGGGTGGACCGTTGAGGTCGTCAGCCCGGATTGGCCGCACCACCGAGTCCTCCTCTCGGCCGATGGCGGACTCTGCCGTGGTCCCGCCGGTGAGAAGTGGTGGCACATCTTCCACGCCCACTACTCCGAACTGCGAGCCGCCGGGTTCTCTCCCTCGGGACGCACGCTCGTCGTCGCCACCAGCAGCGACATCACGCTCTGGACAAGGCCCAGCCTCGACGCCTGAACCGGAGTGTCGTCCACGTTGCGGACGCCGTCGGCAACGCTACGACCTGCAGAAATGTGGTCGCCACTGCCACTGACTCCGGATAACTCCAGGACTTCGACTTCGAGAAGAACCCCAACGTCACCCCCGAGGTCGTCGCGGACCTCAAATCCCCTACCTGGGTCCGCGAGGGCCGGCCGCTGGTACTGATCGGCGACTCCGGCACGGGAAAGTCCCACCTGCTGATCGGCATCGGCACTGCGATCGCCGAGACCGGCCTGTCGGTCCGCTACACCACCACCAGCGCACTTGTGAACGAGCTCGCCGAGGCCGACGCAAGCCGACGCTTGTCCTCGGTGATCGCCCGCTACAGCAAGATCGATCTTTTGTGCCTGGACGAGTTCGGCTACCTGAACCTGGACCGCAGGGGCGCCAAACTGCTGTTCCAAATCTTCACCGAGCGCGAGGAGCGCAAGGCCACCGCGGTCGCCACGAACTCACCCTTCACCGAGTGGGACAAGACCTTCGGCGACGCCCGCCTCTGCGCGGCCATCGCCGACCGGATCACCTTCCGCTGCACCCTCATCCAGACCGGCACCGAGTCCTACCGCTACCAGGCCACCCAGGAATCCCTCTTCCCTACTCCGAACTGACAGGCCCGTCCCTGGACTGCCATGAATGCACCACTCAGGCCCAAGTCGGTACCCCCAAACGGCCTTGGACGGGCACGACCCACTCATGATGGATCAACAGGAGCCTGCTGCCCCGCCTTGATGTGGCACCACCCGCCCCGCAGAGCCTCAATACTCCGTGGTTATCCCGCCCGCCTACTGTGACAATCACCCAGTGAAAGAAGCCCCCACCTCGCCGATACCCGTCGTCCTCGGCATAGACGACCTCCGCTCCCTTCCCCAGGCCACGCGGATCGCCCGCACCAGCCGCGAAGGTATCCAGCTTCTGGAAGAGCACCGCAACAGCTTCATCGACGAGCTGTGGCTCGACCACGATCTCGGCGGCGACGACACCATCATGCCGGTGGTGGCCCTCATGGAAGAAGCCGCCTTCAACGGACAGCCCTTTCAGATCGGAGCTGTCTTCGTCCACAGCGCCAACCCCATCGGTGCCGAAACCGTCGTCAGGTCACTCGCCCGCTGGAACTACCGTGTCCGGCGGGCAACGGCCTAGAGAGCCCGGCCGCCTCAACTAGTGCCGCGCCAGGCAATGTTTGCCCCGAATCAGCCCGTGAGGGCTACCCGTCGCAGGTGTACCGGTAGCTGGTAGCAGGCAGCCGGTGGCATGCTTGCCACTCGCATGTGATCAACCGGGCTATCCGTGTCTGCAGAACCATCAGGGTCCAACCTGTCCTCGGCGGCGCCGAGGCCTGACACTCTGACAGAGAGGATGCTTTTGATGGACGATGCCGACCGCCTTCCCGAGGATCTGACCGAACTCGAAAGGCTGCTCATGCGCGGCGCATCCACCATCCGGTGGGTGGAGGCGGCCGAGCGGCTCGTCCTGCAAGTGGACAACCTGCGGGACTGGCTCATCAAGAACCATTTTCTTCGTATGCATATGAGCGCGTCCGGCCCGTATGCCGCCGCGGATTTCGCCGAGGCATTCGACGCTGCTTGCGAGATCCTGCGCGGCGGCAGCAGTGCCCTGGAGGCCTCCGGTCTGCGCAGGTCGAGCTTCTCGGTTCTCGGCGTCGCCGCCAACCTCTGTGGCCGTGTGCAGAACTCGCTCCGCTACTCCGTCCACGAGATCGACGACCACGATGCCCAGGCGGTGGCGTTGGCGGTCCTTTATGCCATGGGCTACATGGACGCCACCGTGGACGTGAACGGCAATGAGGTGGACGGTTGGGGGCCGAACTCGCTGGCTTACGAAGAGCGGTTGTCCCAGCCCTGAGCAGCCGCGCTGCTTCCACAACAGCATCCCGGTGCCGCCTGCCGAGTCATTGGTGTTCCAGGCTGAAGGGTCGCCTTTCTGACGCCCGAGCCTGGCCCGGAATCGAGGACACCTATGTCGTTCGGAAGCTTGTCTCCGATCGGAGGGCTGGACCCACGGGTCCAGCCCTTGGCGCGTCATAGGCGCGAGCCCGTGGCCGCGACTTGTCAGGGAGGCGACCCGGGCCCGCATCGAAAAGCTACCGACACCCCGGTCCCGGCCCCCTCAAACACTCCGCCCAGGCCCGCCGGGTCACCCGATCAGTGGCTCCCAATCTCGCCGAAGAACCCCAGCCACAGCCGAGTACGTCACCGCCACGAACGGCCTACCCCTGGCTCCCGTTCACACCGGAGCAACGGCTCTCATATGACCCGACAAAATCACCGCGCTCGACCTGTTGCAGCACTGCGGCGGCGGTGAAGGTCTTGCTGATGCTGCCGACGCGATGCCGCATATCAGTGGAGACGGGACGGCCGGTGGCGAGATCGGCGACCCCGGCGGCGCCGCGCCAGACCTGGGCGCCGTCGCGCACCTCGGCGAACACTCCCGGCATTCCCGCACGGTGGACGTCCTCCAAGGCGGCCTGCAGCTCCGTGTGATCGAGCAGATTCTCCACTGCATGTGACCTTTCGTCGTCAAGGGGTGAGGCATGCGGAGGGCGGGCCAGGCGACACGCCGTCCCGGCCCGGCTGCGCACTGGACACCAGCCCGTGCGCAGCGGGTCGCTCAGCGGGTGAGGATGCTGATCCCGAGCATGCGGGCTCCGGTCTCGGTGCGCGGGCGGTGCGTGCTCCCGGGCGCGAACACCACGTAGCTGCCCGGTCCGAGGCGGTGCCCGCAGTCGATGAACTCTCCGGAGATCACGTAGTAGCGTTCCTCGGCCTCGTGCACATCCTCCTCGGGCCACTGCGCCCCCGGGGCGAAGTCGTACATCCATCCCCGCGCCCGAGGCGTGGCGGGCAGCCGACGCCGGGTTATTCCGGGAGCGACCTCCACCGGTTCGACCTCGTGCACGTCCAGGACCTGCATCTGCATGGGTTCGTGGCTCATGGGTCCCACTGTCGTCGTGTGGATCACCGAATCCCAGTGTCCATAATGACGAGTGAGGGTACTTTTCTGCCATGACTTCTCATCGCGTGGTCGCCCTGGCGATTCCACCGCAGTCCACCTTCGAGCTGGCATGTGCCGCTGAGGTGTTCGGCCTGTCCCGGCATGGGCTGCCTTCCCGCTACGAGTTCGGCGTGTGCGCCGAACGACCGGGCCGCATTGCGACCCTGGCGGGCTACGACATGATGGTCAGTCAGGGTCTCGACGCACTACAGACTGCGGACACCGTGGTCATCCCCGGCTTGCAGTGCCGCCGGGAACCTGCCCCGCCCGCCGTGCTTGACGCGGTCCGGCAGGCCCACCGAGGCGGCGCCCGCATTGTCGCGATCTGCTCCGGCGCCTTCGTGCTCGCACAGGCGGGGCTGCTGGACGGCCGGCGGGCGACCACCCACTGGCGGATGGCCGCCGAATTCGCCGCCCGCTTCCCGAAGATCGAGGTCGAGGCCGACACGCTCTACATCGACCTGGGCGATGTAGCCACCAGCGCCGGGACCGCCGCGGGCATCGACCTGTGCCTGCACTTGGTCCGCGCCGACCACGGCGCGGCCCACGCCGCGCATATCGCCCGGCACATGGTCATGCCGCCGCACCGGGAGGGCGGGCAGCTGCAGTACGCCGCGTCCGCCCGCACCGGCACACCACCGGACTCCCTGGCCGCCGTCCTGGAGTGGGCTGTCGAACACCTCCACGAGCCCCTCACCATCGACGACCTCGCCGCCCGGGTGGCAGTCTCGCCGCGAACCCTCGCTCGCAGGTTCGCCGAACAACTCGGCACCTCCCCCGGTCGATGGCTCCTCCACCAACGCGTCATGGCGGCCCGAACCCTCCTGGAGGACACCGACCTGGCCGTGGAGGCGATCGCCGCCAAGGTCGGGCTCTCCACAGCCACGAACCTCCGAAGGCGTTTCCACGCGGCGGCGCACACCACCCCAGGCGCCTACCGCCGCGCCTTCGGCCGCCCGCCCCGACCGCCCGCCGGGTGATCCAGCCCCGCGGCCGTGAGAGTACCCGGAAGACCGTCTTCCGGATCCTGCCCGGATCAGCCGAACCAGACCACCAGGCGGACGTTCTCGCCCCCGTACACGACCGCCAGTTCGCGCATTGCCGCCCATACCGGCCCCCAGCTCCCGTCCGGCGGGGCGAACATCCGGGGCGTCAGAATCACCGGGCGGTAAACGGCCCCGTCCAGGCGGACCTCACCACCAGGTGGCCATTCCGACGGCATCAGCTCCTCCCCGAAGAGCTCCTCCGCCACGTCGAGGACCTCGATGGACGCCGGGACCACGTCGTCCAGGGTGAGCTCACAGTCAGGGCCCGGTCGCCACACCCCGACGCGGGTGTAGTCGGGACCGTTGCACACAGGTCCGTCCCAGTCGACCGCCGCCACCTCGGCCCACAGGGCGTACGAATGACTGTGCTGCCACTCTTCCCTGCCCGTTTCGACAACGGGCTTTGAGACATCGCCCGGAAGTCCCCGCCGGTCGAACAGCGGCCGCTCCACACCGACACCCCCGCCGAAGCCGAAGAGGAACTCCCAGGCATCGCGCTCCCGTCCGAGCCCGAAGTCCAAGAGATCAACCTCGGTCTCCCAGCCACCGCCGGACCCACGTGTCTCGATCACGCCGTCGATGTCCGCCCCCATGACAACGATCCTAGTGTCCTGAGGCCTTGATCCCGCCGGCAGTAGCCGGCGAGGGATTCGAGGATCTGACCGGCGGTCTTGGTCCGGACGCATGGGCGGGGGGGGTTGTCGTTCCAGTCGGCTGCCCAGGCGCGGATGTCGCCTGAACGCAGCCGCCGCCCTGCTGCTGATCCTCAAGGTCACCACCCCGCTCTGACCGCCCGACAGCGGGCTCGACCGGTGGCGGTGAGCCCGGACGGGTGCAATTCGGCGTGGGCCCGCGGAGAGCATCTGTCATGATCGGGCCGCCAGCCCGTTGTATGAGCCTGCGTCTCCGCCCCGGGGCGTACCGGCGCTCCTCCCCCGGAGCTGCCGGCCTCGACAAACGACGGGGGCCACATGGCACACCGAAACTCCCCCAAGTCCACCGGCCACCGGGCACTGCTCCGCGGGCTCGCCGGCGGCGTGCTCGGAGCGTTCGTGGCGGCAACCGCGATCGTGCCCGGGCACGGAGCCGCACTGACCGCACTGCCGCCCGGCACACAGTTCACCCCGCTCACCGCAGCGGTGCTGACCGAGCCCGCGCCGTTCGATGCCACTGACGGCAAGGTGCACCTCTCGTACGAGCTGCTCAGAAGCCGTTGTCGAACCGATAGTGACGGGTGCGTTTCCGCTGGTCAGGCATAGTGCGGGTGCCTCGGTGGCAGAGACGCGGTGTCGTGTCGTCTCTTCGGTGGAGGTGCCGGATGCCGTCGGTGATGGGGCTGCTGGAGGAGCGCGAGCGTGCCGCCCGGCAACGGGTGGAGGTCCTGCAGGCCGAGCTTCAGGAGGCGGAAGCCGCGTGGGAGCGGTTCGTGATTGCCCGTCAGACGGTGGCGGAAGTCCTGGCAGGGCCTCCTGTGGGCGAGGAGGCGCCGCCGGCCGGGGTGGCCGGTGAACGGCCTGCGCGGGTCGCCGGGGCGGCGCCTGGATCGGTGGTTCCCGCCTGGAGGGAAGGTCTCGATCCGGGTGCGCTGGCGCCGGACTACCAGCGGCTCGTGGAGGTCCTGGCGGGGAGCGGGGAGGAGATGGACTGTCGGCAGCTCGCGGCGGCCTTGGGTCTGGAGGTGGTCACGGCGAAGGTGGAGGGAGTGCGGTCGAAGGCGAAGCGACTGGCCGCGCGGGGCTGGCTGGCCGAGGAACACCCGGGGATGTTCAGCGTGCTCGCCGGGCGAGCCGGCGGCTCATGACCATGCTCATCGACCACCGGATCATCGCCTCGGAGGTGTCGGTGCGGGTCTCGTAGTCGCGGACCAGGCGGCGTGAGTGCATCAGCCATGCGAACGTTCGTTCCACCAGCCACCTTTTCGGCAGCACCACGAAGCCCGCGGCGTCGTCGGTGCGTCTGACCACTGTCAGCGCGATCCGCAGGACATCGCGGGCGAGGTCGACCAGGCGTCCGGTGTAGCCGCCGTCGGCCCACACCAGCGAGATGCGCCAGTGCCGCTCACGCAGCCGCTCCAGCAGCGTCCGGCCGGCCTCGCGGTCGGTGACGGATGCGGCGGTGACCATCACGGCCAGCAGCAGCCCGACGGTGTCCACCACGATGTGCCTCTTGCGGCCGTTCACCTTCTTCCCGCCGTCGAACCCCCGGCTGGCAGCCGGCACCGACGCGGCCCCTTTCACCGACTGCGCGTCGATGATCCCGGCGGTCGGCTCCGGATCACGGCCAGCCGCCTCGCGGACCCGGTCGCGCAGCCGGTCGTGGAACTCCGCGACCAGGCCCTTGTCCCGCCAGCGCCGGAAGAAGGCGTAGACGCGGTCCCATGCGGGGAAGTCCGCGGGCACCGCCCTCCAGGCGATGCCGCCCGCAACCAGGTAGCGCACCGCGTCGACCAGTTGCCGGTGGCAGTAGCCCTCCGGCTGCCCGCCCCTTCCCTCCAGCCAGGCGGGCACGGGCATCGCGTCGCGCACGACTGCCCACTCCGCGTCGGTCATGTCCGAGGGGTACCTCGGACGTCTGTGCGGCCGGTCCCCGGCATTCCCGAACCGGTGAGCGAGGCAATCACACGACAGGGGTGCGGAGTTGGACGGCAACGTCACGGAGACGGAAGACTGCGGCACCAGGGGCCTCCTGTTGCTCGGCTGGATTCGACACCCACGAGCTGTGCGGGAGGCCCCACTTTCATGCCCCGCCGACCAGAAGATCACCCGACCGAGTCGGCAGACTCGAACTCACGATCACCAAGATCGATAGAGCAACGGCTAGTCACCACCAGTGCTCTGCCCAGCAGTGCTCAGGTGCGACTCGACCGGGTGGACGTCCAGGACGCGAACACCCAGCAGGTCATCGGCTCGCTGAGCGGACAGGCACTGGGCGGGGCCGCCAACCCGGTGGGCGACCCCCTGCCGGGGGCGGACGCGTACACGCCGCCGCCACCACCTCCGGCGGAGACCGTCATCCAGGGTTCCCAGCAGTGGATCATCTGGATCGATCTGACCCTCGACCACGGGCAGCCCGTGCCCGACGTGCTCGAACACCACCTGGTGGGCGCTGTCCTGACCGCATCGGGCGTGTCGCCGTTCGAGGAGACGGTGCAGTCCACCCCGACCGCCCGCACATCTCCGCTCGACCTGCGCCCGCCGGTCCTCCCGGGCACCTGGTACGCCAGCGAGTCGTGCTGCGGCAACACCCACCACCGGCGCGGTTTCGCGCCGATCAACGGCCGCTTCTACGTGCCGCAGCGCTTCGCGATCGACTGGTACCGGGTCGGAGGGCAGGGACAGACCTGGGAGGGCGACCCCACGCAGCTCACCAGCTACCTGAGCTACCGCCAGCCGGTCGTGGCGTCGGCCGGCGGCCGGGTGGTGGAGGTCCAGGACGGTCTCCCGGACAACCCGCCGCCCGTGTCACCCCCCGTCCCGCCGGTCGCGGACACCGTGGGCAACCACATCACGCTGGAGGTCGCACCCGGCCGGTACCTCCTCTACGGCCACTTGCATCCCGGTTCGCTGAACCTTCGGGAGGGGGACTGCGTCGAACCCGGCCAGACCCTCGGGCTGATCGGCAACAGCGGCAATTCCACCACCCCTCACCTGCACTTCCAGGTGCTGACGACGGCCGAGTTCTTCCCGACCGACAGCCCTCCCTTCACCTTCCGGGAGTTCCGGGTCGCCGGACACGTCGCGCCCCGGCTCTGGGACGACAATCTCGGCCGGCAACCGACCGGCGTCCTGCCGATCCAACCCTCGCCGTACGACGGCGCGCACCGGTCGGAGTACCCGCTGGACCGTGAGGTGATCGACTTCTGACAGAGTGGCACCCACGCTACGGACGCCGTCCGCAACACTACGACCTGCACAGATATGGTCGCCGCGGCCACCGACCCCGGATAACTCCAGCGACTTGTCGCGGGGGAACCCGGCGGCCTTGACCCGCCGCTGCTTGCGCCGCTCGTCGCGGTCATCGCACTCGGACATCGGCAGCTCGGCCAGGAAGGTCGGCCGCAGGCGGCCCCCGCTCGGCCGGGTCCGCGGTGCCGGCTTTCGGCCGCCTTGCGGGCCTCCAGCGCGACCGAGTCGGCGGTCAGTACGCCGGCCCGAAGCGCGGCCGCGAGGCCGGCGACCAGGCGCTCGTGCGGCGGGTGGCGGCTCAGCAGCAGGCCCTTGACCAGTGCTCTTGTGCCGTGCACCTCCTCGCCGGCCTGGCAGCATCTCTTGACGCTGATCGAGGAAGAGCCCGGCCTGAATCATCAGTTCCATGCTCTGCATGCCCACCTCGTCCACGACCCGTGGATCACGCCCGCCGAGGGCAGCCCTTCCCGGTGAGGTTGCCGGCGCAGTGGTCCCAAAGCACACATTTTGATGCTTGGCACGCAGGTCGCGGACCTGCTCACCGACCACCGGACCCCGGAGACCGGGGCGCTGTCCGGGCCTGGAGCACCGCATCCAGGCTGTGTCTTGCCGCCCAAGCAGATCACGAGCTCCAGCGACCCATGCCGCATATCTATACGAACCGTGGCAGACTGGGCGAAAGTGATAATGCTCTACAGAGGAAAATCACCCATGACTCATGGAGCCCACCCCCACGCTCCTACCGTCCGCGCAAACATCGACCGTGCCCGCGGCTGCGAAGAATGCCGCAGCTGGGGCACCGTGATCACACCCGAGGGCCGCCACGAGCTGTGCCCCAGGTGTCAACGCCCTGATCAAGCACGCGACCTCCGATCCCTGGCCGACGACCTCCAGGCGGCCTCCGACGAATTCGGCCAGTAGCCGGACCCCACCTCCGCACACCCCGGCCCAGGAACCCCTATACAGGCGCCCTGAATCGGAAGCAGATCACACTGGGCGCTTCCAGGCGGGGTAGAGCTTCTCGTGGAGCAGCCGCAGCTCCCACCACGGATCGTCCGGAGGCCGCTTCCGTTCACCGGGGAAACGACCTCCTCTCTCTCACCGCGCCCCGGATGTTCAAGCGCCCGGCCGCGGCCCCGGCCCCCACCGAGGACCGAAGCGCCGACGCCCCGGGCTCCCGACCCCGGGTGACGGCGGTCAGGCGTCCGGGGCCGGGGCGCGGGCCACGGTCAGGGCCTCGGTGATGTACGAGGCGACCAGGGCGGGCACCTCGGCCGGGGTGAAGAAGCTCTCGCCGGGGAGGGTGATGACCCGGATCCCCGGGCGGGACAGCAGTATCCGGCGTTCGTCGTCGGTGATGCCGCCGTCGCCGCTCTCGCCGTGCACCACCCAGGCCGGGCCCTGTGCGGCCCGCAGCCGGGGCGCGAGGGAGCCGTACCGGTCCAGGTACTCCAGGTAGCCACGCATGACGCGGCGTATCACCCGGGGATCATTGCGGCGCAGATCCGCGATCAGTTCGGCGCGGCGCTCCGGGGGCAGCGGACCGTCTTTGCCCGCGCCGTCGAGGAGCTTCAACATCGCGACGTACGGCAGATGGCCCAGCACCGGCGTGAGCCGGTCCAGGGTGCGCAGGAACCGGGACTCGTCCTGCCGCGAGAAACTGGGCGCAAGCAGGACCGCCGGCCCCCGGAAACGGCCCGTGGCGACCATCTCGATCGCCACGTTGGCGCCCATGCTGTGCCCCACCACGACATCGGCGCCCAGGCCGGCCGCGCACTCGGCGGCGAGCCGCGCGTAGTTCTCCAGATCGAAGTCCCTGGGCGGGGCAGTGCCGCCGTGGCCCGGGAGGGTGACGGCGGTCAGACGGACGGCGGCGAGCGCCGGTTCGGCCAGCAGCTCGCGGTACTCATCCGCGGTGCACAGTCCGCCGGGCAGCAGCAGCACACGGTGCTCGGCGTCGTCCGGACCGGACTGGCTCCGCTCCCAGCTCAGCCACGACCATCCGTGGCCCCTCGGTTCGGCCATGCCTCCACGGTAGGTCGGTTGTCCAGGGCCCGCCCGGTCAAGCGACCAGGACGGGGCGGGAGCACGTGGGCGGAGTCCACGAACTGCGCCGGGTGGGCGAGGTCCGCGCAGACCAGCAACCTCCACCGGAACCAGACCCCCCGGAACTCCGCCGCCCGCTCGGCCAGGGATCCGGCGAGGAGACCACCCACGATGACGCGGCGCGGGAACACCCGGATCGACACGCCACCCCAAGCCACCGACAGGCGCTCTGCCCGCACCCCGTCAACGAGCAACCCGCGCACACGGCATGGCCGGCCACAGGCCGAGGCGTTGCTGCCCGATGTCCTGGCCGCGATCGTGCGCGAGGAGATCGAGGCCCGCCGCGACATAGGCCTCCTCCAGTCACATGTCGTGGCCCACGGCTCTGCGCTGCCGCCTCGCCTCCCGCTTTGCCGAACGATCTTGACCGCAGGCCCGATCTCATCCGGTCGAGGCGTCTGCTTCGCCGTGCTCCGTCGCCGGGCCTTCGGTCTTGCCGACCGTCGGGTCGTTGCCGGTCAGGTCGCAGCTGGCCGCCCAGAGACGTGCCGCGGTCGTGGTGTCGGCGAGGTGGCTCCAGAGGGGTCCGGTCCTGGGTACACCGCGCAGTCCGAACGCTCGGGGGCTCAACAGCTGGCCACCGCGGACGCTCGGGTCGAGTACGGCCCGGACTGCGGGCCATGCCGCAGCGTCCTTGCCCTGGACGACAAGGCCGAGCGGTAGGTGGCTCAGCCGCTCGCCGGCGGTTCGGACATGGAATGGCGGGCGCGAAGGGGTGAGGGAGTCGAGCGCGCCGCCGGGATGAACGAGCACGCTCAGCGTTGTGCTGCCGGCGGCACGCAGGCGGCGGTCGAGTTCGAGAGCGAAGAGCATCTGGGCCAGCTTGGAGCGCGCATAGGCACGTTTGGGCTGGTAGTCGTGCGTGCTCTGGAGATCGGCGAGGTCCAGGCGTTCGGACTTGGCAGCGAAGCTGCCGGTGGTGACGATCCGGCTCGCCGGGGTCGCCATGAGCAGGGGGGCCAGGTGGTGGGTCAGCGCGAAGTGCCCCAGATGGTTGGTCGCGAACATCAGCTCGTGGCCGTCCGCGGTTTCGCGGCGTGGTGGATGGTCGAGCGCCACCCCGGCGTTGTGAACTACCGCGTCGAGGCGGTCCAGCCCGAGCGCGTCCACGGATGCCTTGAGCGAAGCGAGATCGGCCAGGTCCAGGGGCATGTGCTTCACCTTGGCGCCGGGGACGCGCGAGCCGATGGAAGCGATCGCGTCTTCGGCCTTCGCCCTGTCTCGGCTGCCGAGAACGACCGTGGCCCCGGTGCCGGCCAGCTGCTCGGCGACGAAATACCCGATGCCCGCGTTGCCGCCGGTGACCAGGAAGCTCTTTCCCCGCGCATGAGGCAGTCGGTGAGCGTCCCATCGCGGGGCCTGGGGTACGGAGGGCATGGCGGGCTCCCGGAAGCTCGGAGTGGTCTCAAGGGGAGCGGGCCGCACATTCACAGCCGGCCACGCCCAGTCCCTACGGTCCCGGGGGCCACTCACATCCCACCGGCAGGTCGCTGTCCCCGCTGACAGCCGACCGACATCGCGCGGGCCCGGCGCGGCAACGGCTGCAGCTTCCCCCGCCGATCGAGAACAAGTGACAGAACCCACCGGCCGTCGAGATCATTTGACAAATGGTCAAGATCACCTGTCACGGGACACGTCCGACCGCTAGGGTCTGTCCGGCGGATCAGGCGCGAGCGTGATCCGCCGGATGCCCGGAGAGACTCAGACCATCGAGAACTGAGCGACGTACTCAGCGAACGGCGGGATGCCGACTTCTTCACGGCGCTCGTCCATGCGCTCGGGATCCTCGCAGGGCCACGGGATCGGCGAGCCCTCCTTCACTCCGGCGATCTGTGTGCCGTAGATCTGCTTCCGCCCTTCGTTCACAAGCGTGCGATCCCGCAGGAAGGCGAGATCGCGCGGGCTGGCAGTGCCGCTGGCCACCGCCTGCTCCATCAGCCGCAGCGCACGTCGCTGAACGTCGAGCTGACGGTCGGCGTGCTGCGCGATCAGCCACGCAGCCCGAGCCGCGTCGTCACCGACCAGTTCCGCGGTCGGCCACCCGTGCGCGTCCATGATCTCGCCGAGACGATCCGCGTGCTGCGCCGTCAAGCGACGCCACGCCAACTGCTCCGCCGGGTCATCGCTGTTCGCCTGGCGCGCGGCCTGGTGATCTGCCGCAACCATGGCGGTGAGCTCCGCGGCCACCGCGGCAACGTCGGATGCCATCCCTACTCCAAGTCAGATCGAAGTTCTCGCTGGTCATCCGCAACCTTAGGTGCGCAAATCACGACAAAATCTCCTCCTGGAGGACGGTGACAGGTACGTCCAGATGTTGGGATACTTGATCTATCCGCGGAGCCAGAGCCGGATCGATGCAACGCTGACAGTTCCGTGGAAGACGTAGGCGCGCTTGTCGTAGCGCGTCGCGACGGCGCGGAAGTGCTTCAGGCGATTGATCGTGCGCTCGACTTCGTTGCGGCGCGTGTACATCTCCTTGTTGAAGGCCGCCGGCCGACCACCCCGGCTGCCTCGACGTTGCCGGTTGGCGCGCTGGTCCTTGGGCTCCGGAATGGTGTGCTTGATCTGGCGTCGGCGCAGGTAGCGGCGATTGCGGCGAGAGCTGTATGCCTTATCGCCGCCCAGGTGGTCAGGGCGGGTGCGCGGACGCCCGCCGCCGGTGCGCTTGACCCGGATGCGCTCCAGGACAGGGATGAGTTGGGGGCTGTCACCCCACTGGCCGGGCGTGATCAGTAGGGCCAGCGGGCGGCAGCCGCCTTCTCCCGCCAGGTGGACTTTGCTCGTCAGGCCGCCCCGGGAGCGTCCGAGTCCCTCGTCGGGGCGGTGCTGCCGAGGCGTTGATCTTTTTTCGGAATCCGCGGTGTTTTGTGCGGTGCCCCGGCCGCGTGCTGGTGGGCGCGGCATGAGGTCGAGTCGACGCTGACCATGCTCCAGTCCACTCGCCCCTGGGCGTCGGCGTCGGCCACCACGGCCTGGAGGATCCTGTCCCAGGTACCGTCTGCGGACCAGCGCCGATGCCTCTCGTAAGTGGTCTTCCAGCTCCCGAAACGCTCGGGCAGATCACGCCAGGGCACTCCTGTGCGGACCCGGAACAGGATCCCGTTGATGACCTGCCGGTGGTCGCACCAACGTCCGCCGCGACCGCCGGACTTCGGCAGATGCGGCTCAAGCCGCATCCATTCCTCTTTGGTCAGATCTCCCCGCCCCACGACCAGAGCAACGATCCGATCGTCAGACAGTCACAAGATCCGCCGGACGGACCCTAGACGTCGAGGTGGCGGTAAGTGAGAACCCCGGAGGCAGGAGTCAGAGGGGCGATGGTGACGTGCCTGCCGGTGCCGGGGGCGTGGAGGACCTTGCCGTCCCCGATGTAGAGCTGGACGTGGCCGCCGCCGTTGGTGATGACCAGGTCGCCGGGCGCCAGGGCCTTGCGGGTGGTGGCCCTTCCTGCTTCGGCCATGCCCCAGGTGGTGCGCGGCAGTGTCACCCCGCCGGCCTGCCAGGCGCGCATCACCAGCCCCGAGCAGTCGAAGGATCCCGGCCCGGTGGCACCCCATGCGTACGGCTTGCCGATCTGCGCGTGGGCGAAGGCCACGGCTGCTGCGGCGCCCCGGTCGGCCGCGGGCTCGTGGACCTTGTCCTTGCTGCCCTTGTCCTTGCTCCCCTTGTCATCACGGCCCTGGTTCTTCTTCGTCCCGGACCCGGACTTGGTGCCGGGGGTCTTCTCGTCCTCGGGCAGCTCACGGATGCCCAGGGCCCCGGGCCCCGCCTCGGGCGTCACCCAGCCCCCGGACGGTGTCCCGGGGCCGAAGGCCGGACCGAGTGTGTCCCCGGCGGCGTCCGAGCGGAGGCCGATCCCCTCGTCGGCATACCCGACGGGCACCGTCTCACCGGCCGCACCCGCCGCACCCGCCGCACCCGCCGCACCCGCCACAGCCGCCACAGCCGAGGGCTCGGCCGCAGCTCCGGGCACACGCAGCGTGGCGCCGGCGTAGATCAGGGTCGAGTCGCCCAGCCCGTTCAGCTCCTGCAGCGTCCGCACCGTGGTGTGGTGATACCGGGCCAGCTCCCACAGGGTGTCCCCACGCTTCAGCACCACCTCGCACGTCACCGGGGCAGGAGCCGGGGCGCTCGCAGCCGGCTCACCCGGGGCTACGCCGGACCCGAGGGCACCGGCCGGGGCGTCCGATCCGGCCGGGGGCTGCGGCCCGGGCGCGTCGCCATGGTTCTGCTCCTCGTCCGGGGAGACCCCCGGCGCGCCGGAGGCAGCGGCCGGCACCGAGCCGGCGGTAGAGCCGCCGGTCGCCTGGTGCACGCCGACGCCCACCAGCACTGTGCACACCGCCACCAGGACGAGGGGCACCACCTTCCGCCGCACCCGGCCGCGGGCCGCATCGGCCACCGTTCCACCGCTACAGTGCGCGGCGCCACGCGACTCGCCCGCCGTCGTAAGAAGCTACCCCCGCCCCGTCCTTGCCCTTCCCGCTCGTGCACGCCCCCTCACCCGCAACGTCCGGGGGCGGGCCGGACACCATCACACGCCCCAGCGGCACGCTCCTCTCCGGTACCGGGACCTGACTCGCCGCCATCCCCGCCGCCATACCGGCGACCACGAACCGCCCCCGTGCCGAGCTGGTCTCCCCCGGGCCCGAACCGGGCAACTGCCCCGTGCGCTCTGCCATCACTACCTCCCTCAGCGGCCGCTACCGGCGGCCTTCGACCGGGAGCCTTCTAGTCCCGTGCGCGTCCGGCCAGGGTCTGGGGCGTCCGAGACAGTCTCGAACCGTCCGGGCAGGTCAGACGGGGTGCAGCCGGCCGCCGGACGTGTACCGCACCCGGTCCCCGGAAACGGGCCACCACCGCTTCCGGCCGCGCGGACCGGACGCCGAACCTCCTTGTCCCCTTCAAGACCCGCCGGGCACGCTCACCGGGATCCGTGACAACAGGCGAGGAAAGGGAATCCGACATGGGACGGAGCGCGTGGCTCACCGCCGGTACCGGCCGGCACCGCAAGGACTCCGGTGCACGGCACCGGATCAGCCGGTGGCTGGGCGCCGGGATGCTGCTGGGCGCCGGCGCGCTGGCCGTACCCGTCCTCGCCGCCACCACCCCGGGTGCTCCGGACGCCTTCGCCGCCGCCGAGGGCCCCGTCCCCGCCCGCTCCCACCCGGCCGCGGCCGGCCACACCCACCGTCCCACCCCGGGTCCCTCGGCCACCCCGCCCGACTGCACCTGCCCAGGGCGCCGGCCCACCCCGCCCGCTGACGACCGGCCCTCCTCCTCGGAGACGACCGCCCCGCAGACCCCGCCCGCCGCTCCCGGCGACAGCCCGGAGTCCGATGACTCCCCCGCCCCGGGGCCCGGCCAGGACCCGGCGCCGACCCCCGACGACCCGTCAGCCGAGGCCGGGCCTCCTCGCCGGCGGCCTCGCCCTGGCCGGTGCGGCCCCGGACGGCACGACTGCCACCGGCCCGTCCGTCACCACCGCCTCCGGCACGGGTGACGCCCCCGGCGCCGGCGATCGCGGGGAACCGGTCACCGGCGTCGCCGCGCAGAGCCGCGCCGCCGTCTTCCCGGGCCGGATCACGACGTGGAACCTCTACGCACCCGGCAGCGCCGAACCCGAGGACTACGCGAAGGAGATCGCCGCGTACCGCCCCCAGGTGCTGGGAGTGCAGGAGGGCTGCCGCGGCGCGGTGCAGAAGACCGTGGAGATCCTGAAGGCCAAGTACAGCCTGAACTACAACGTCGCCTACGGCACGGCCCTCAACGACCGGATCAACTGCGGCTTCTGGGGCGGCAATGCCTACGGCCAGGCGATCCTGTCCGCCGCCCGCCACCGCCGACTGCGTACTCCATGGATCGCTTGCACCCATGTATCGCCGAAACTCGGCGGCCTGGCCGGACGCCCAGGCGCGGTACGTGCGCGCCGGTGGTCCACTCCCTGGAGATCGACGGCCCGCTACCGGCTTGGCCTGAACCCGGTCTTGATCTTGATGGGTCAGCGGGCGAGGGAGACGGCGAAGGGCTTGAAGCCGTGTCGGCGCAGGATGTGGGGAACCACGAGGATCATGGCTTCGGTGGCGCGGGCTGTGGTGATGCCGCCGAGGTCCTCGATCCATGCGGGCTGCCAGCCCAGGTCGCCGAGCAGGCCGGTGACGGTCTTCTTCGCGTTCTGGTCATCGCCCGAGAGATAGGCGGTCGGTGGGGTGGCCAGGGTTTCGGGAGCGGTCATGACCATGAACAACATGGTGTTGAGGGTCTTGACCACCTGGGTGTCGGGGAGGGCGGCCTGGAGTTGTTCGGCGAGGCTGCTGCCGGGATAGCACAAGTCGGCGGGCAGGCCGTCATCGGCGTCGCGGGTGGCGTTGGAGAGATCGACGAGGATTTTCCCGGAGAGCTCGGTGCGCAGGCCGGCCAGGCGGTCCAGGGAGGTGTAGCCGGGCGTCGCGTTGATCACGATGTCCGCGGTGCGGGCGGTGGTGCGCTGGTCGGCGAAGGCGATCTGCGGGGCGATGCCGGCGGCAAGGGCTGCGGCCCCTTCCGGCTTCCGGAGACCGAGGGTGACACGGTGTCCGGCTGCGGAGAGCTTGCCGGCGAGGTTGGCGCCGACGCGGCCGGCGCCCAGGATGCCGATGCTGGTCATGAGGTGCTGCTCCTTGTGGTGTGAGGTGGGTAAAGCGGAGGTGCCCGGTCAGGCGATCGGCGACAGGACCTTGAGGGCGGCGGTGTGGATGCCGGGGGCGGTGGCCAGGAAGTCGCGGCTGCCCGTGTGCCAGGGCTCGCCCGCCAGGTCGGTGACGGTACCTCCGGCCTCGGATACCAGCAGCGCACCCGCGACCAGACCGGAGCGAACGTCGGAGAACTGCCAGAACGCGTCCGTGCGTCCGGCCGCGACGTGGATGAGCTGCATCGTGGCGGGAACGGACACGCGCACGACCAGGCCGTTGATGAGCATGGCCGTGACCGACTCACCGATCCGTCGGAAGGTGCGCTCGTCCTCGCCGGGCCGGGCCTGGCCTGTGCCGACGAGCGCGGCGCCCAGATCGGTCTTGGCGGACACCATCAGGGGCCGGTCGTTGAGGCGGGCACCGCCGCCGGCGACAGCGGTGTAGGTGTCGCCGGTCAGCGGCAGGTGGACGACGGTGAGCACCGGCCGGTTGTCGCGGACCAGGGTGGCGGTCACAGCCCACTCCTCCATGCCGTGAACGTGGTTGATGTTGCCCTCGGCGGGGTCGACTACCCACCACTCCCCCGACGGGAGCGCACCGCCGGCCAGCTCGTCCTCGGCCCACTGCGATCCCCGCCGGGCCCGCAGCAGCGGCTCCCGCAGCACGTCCAGCACCGCGTCGTCGTTGGCGTGGATCTCAGCGACGACCTCCTCCAGGCTCACGCCGCGAGCGTGCGGGGTGTGGCGGTCGCGCAGGGTCTGGCCTGCGGTCTTCACCGCGGCGGTCGTCTCGGACAGGAGCGTCGTGTCGGCGGCGAAAGGCATGGCTGTGCTCATGGCGGGCTCCCTGGGTTCGATGTGTGCGGGCGGCTTGTCTCGCGCCCGCACTTCGAAGGTAGGCCCCCCAACCATTAACAACAAGTGCATGCTATTCACTTATAGAGTTACCGGCATGCAACTGGATCTGAATCTGCTCACGGCCCTGGACGCACTTCTGGAAGAGGGCAGCGTCGCCGGCGCCGCAGCCCGCCTCCACGTCACCGCACCGGCGATGAGCCGCTCCCTGGGCCGCATCCGCAAGGCCACCGGCGACCAGATCCTGGTCCGCACCGGCCGCAGCATGGTCCCCACCACCCGCGCGCTGGCCATGCGCGCCCAGGTCCACGCCCTCGTTCAGCAGGCCCACCAACTCCTGTCCGCACGGCAACAACTCGACCTGGCAGCTCTGGACAGGGTGTTCACCGTGCGCTGGCACGACGCCCTGACCGCCGCCTGCGGCACCGCCCTGGTCACCGCCGTCCACCGCCAAGCCCCCGGCGTCCGGCTGCGCCTGTCCGCCGAACCCGGGACGGACGACGCCGAGCTGCGCCGGGGTGAGGTCGACCTCGAATCGAGCTCCAGCGCCCCGACGCTCCCCGACATCCGCCACCGCCTCATCGGCAGCGACCGGCTGGTCGTCGCCGTCCGACCAGGCCACCCCCTCACCGAAGGCCCGCTGAGCATCGAGCGCTACGCAGCCGCCGAACACCTCACCGTTTCGCGACGCGGAAGCCTGCGCGACCCGATCGACGACGTCCTGACCACCCATGGCCTCGAACGACGCGTCGTCGCCGCCGGGCCCTCCGCCGCCTTCGCACTGCAACTCGCCCTCGACACCGACCTGGTCGTCACCCTCCCCGACGCGGTCACCCGCGCGGCCCGGGAACAACTCGGCCTGGCCACACTGCCGCCGCCACTCCCGCTGCCCGACGTCCCCCTGTACCTGCTGTGGCACCAGCGCTACGACGACGACCGCGCCCACACCTGGCTGCGAGACCTGGCCACCGAAACCGCCCAGGCACTATTCGCACCACCGGCCGCCTCTCAACCGCCCCTCACCAACCGGAACGGGCAGTGACGGACACGCCAGGGGGAAGGCCTGCGGCAGTTGACTCCCGTTCTCATGAACATCACCTATCCGTGCGGGTCCGGTCGGCGAAGCGGTGGCCGGTCGGCCAGTGCGAGCCCGGCTGCTGGTCGGAGTCGGAGGTTTCCTGCTCGGGCTGCTGGTCCAGCTCGGGAACGACGGTCCGCAGGCAGGTGCGGTGGCGGGTGACGCATCGCTCGGCGGTCTCGCTGACCGCGCCCGCCGTTTTTCAGGCAACCTCACAAAGGCGGACAAGAAGATCAACAATCACGCAGCGTGAGACACCACAGAACTCGTGCCAGAGCCCCGGAAGGGGCAGCAGATGCTCACCACTTCGGGAGGCGATCGCGAGGGCCGCAGCGTTTGTTCACGCGGGCGGCGGCACCGTTGCCGGTGCTCTGTGGCGGTACGCGGCTGTCGCGATCTCGATGAATGATCGGATCAACGGGTTGGCATCCCCTTTGTTGTACACCGCCACCACTCGGCTCGGCGCCATGTCGATCAGCGGCACCACGGTCAACTCTGCGGGCAGGTCGTGCCCGAGTGGGGCCAGGCCGACAGTGCCGTTCCACAGCACAGCCTGCAGGCATTCCTGGACGCCGCGCACCACTGGTCCCTCGCGGGGCTTGCCACCGTTCCAGTACGACTGCCAGATGTGGTCGGTGCCCTGCGGGAACTGGAACCAGCGGCGGTCGCGCAGCTCGGCCAGCCGCAGCCGGTCGCTGCGGGCCAGCGGGTCGTCGGCGCGCAGGACCACGCCGACCGGATCGGTCCGCAGCGCACGCACCGTCAGGGCGGTCTCGTCGAACGGCGCCCGGGTGAGGGCGACGTCGACCAGTCCCGCGCGCAGTCCGCACGTCGGGTCGGTCAGATCGGTGTCGCGGATGCGGATGTCGACGCCGGGGTGGTTTCGGCGGTAGGCCGCAGCCAGCCTGGCCACTCCCGGGTCGGTGCCGTCGCCCAGGATGCCGACGGTGATGGTCGCGACGCCGGCTGCCGCGCTCACGCGTACCCGGACGCGGTCGGCGTGCTCGAGTAGGGCTCGCGCATCGTCGAGCAGCACCATGCCCACCGGAGTGAGCGTGACGCCGGTGGTCGAGCGGGCGAAGAGCAGAGCCCCGACCTCGGCCTCCAGCTGCTTGATCGCCCGGCTCAGCGGCGGCTGACTCATATGCAGTCGGGTGGCGGCCCGACCGAAGTGGAGTTCCTCGGCGACCGCCACGAAGTAGCGCAAGGTCCGTAGCTCCATGCTGCAACGATATCCACGAGGTATCGGCGCTGCGGAATGGGTCTTGGACACCGGCGGGGTCCCGGCGGTGCACTCGTGAACATGACCGAAGAAGCGAAGACCAGGCAGCCGCAGGCCGACCCCGCCGTATCGGTGGTGGGTCCCCGAGACGGCGAGACGATCGTTCTGGGCACGACGCGCATGCGCGTTCTGGAGGACGGCAGCCACACCGGCCACCGCCTCGCGATCGCCGAGTCCGTCCTCGCCCCGCACACCCAGGGACCGCCTCAGCACCGCCATGCCCGACACGACGAGGGCTTCTACATCCTCTCCGGAACCGTGCGGTTCACCGTCGGAGAGGAGGACCACGACGCCACCACGGGCACGCTCGTGATGGTTCCGCCCGGCACCCCGCACACCTTCGCCAACCTGACCGACGAACCCGCTGTCATGCTCAGCACCTTCACCCCCGACCTGTACATGCAGTACTTCCGAGACCTTCAGGAGGCGCTCGCCGGCGGCCGGCCGCTGACGCCACAGGCCAACATCGACGCGATGAGCCGCTACGCGACACAGCCTGCCACCGACCTCACCTGAAGCCGACGGGACGGAGTGGCCCGGCCGCCTCCCTCCGACTTCCGTCCGGTGGGGCCGTGGCGCTCCCGCCTTCGTGTCCAAACTCCTCGGACGGCGGACCGGGCTTCTCCAGGGGCTTCCCTGGCAAATCGACGCAATCGACGGGCCCCCGCGAACCGGGGGCCCATGAACGGGAAACCATGGACATCGCCTACTGGATCGTCGCGGGACTCCTCGCGCTCTTCTACTTCTACGCAGGCACGCTGAAGGTGATCCGCAGCCGCGATCAACTCCGACCGATGATGGCCTGGGTCGACGGGATACCTCTGCCCGCCCTCCGGGCACTGGGGACAGTCGAAATACTCGGCGCGACCGGTCTGATCCTGCCACCGATGACCGGCACCGCTCCCGCGCTGGCGCCGGCCGCAGCCATCGGCTTCGTACTCCTGCAGACCGGTGCGATCGCCGTTCACCTGACCGGCGAGGACCGGCGGATCACACTCAATGTCGGACTCACCGCCACCGCGGCCGTGACCGCCTGGTTGGCCACCAGGCCGTGATCGGGCACAGTGAGCCTTTCAGCGTTGCCGCTCGAGGGTGAGGACGGCTTCAGCTGCTGACGTAAGCCAGTTCGGGCTGCAGCGGGCACGGCGGAAGATCCGCCACCGCTTGAGTGTCGCCACGCCTCGTTCGACGGGGTAACGAAACCGGGCGTGGGCCCGGTTCAGCGATCTCTGCCCGCGGTGAGCTCCTTGCCGACGTTTTCGCTTGACCGGCACGGCGAACGTCCCGCCGGCGCCGGTATAGGCCAGGTCGGCCAGGTCGGCCAGCGCAGGAATGCGAAGTCTCACGCAGGTCTTCACGATGCGGTGGGTCCGGGCCGCGGTCAGGTCGTGGGTGCGGCCCGCCAACGCTCGTGAGCCCACACGAGTTTGCCTTCCGGGCCGGCGATGACCTGGAGGTTCACGCCGTGGCGGCGATGCTTGCCCGAGTAGTCGGCGCGGCCGTCGCAGACGCGGTCGCACTCCGCGAGAGTGCCGTCGACCAGCACGTACTCGGGGTCGGCCTCGCGCAGGGCCTGGGTCAGGCCGGGCGCGCAGGGGGGGCGAGGAGGGCGGTGACCGCATGGACGTAGGCGTGGGCGGTGCCGACGCTGATCCGGAAGCCGGCGCGATCTGCGCGGGGGTGTCGTGCTTGCGCAGGTACACCAGTGCGACGAGCGCCCGTTGCGAGGGCCGGAGCTTGCACCGACGGTCACCATACCGGGTGACGATCAGCGTGGTGACCCACTCAACGAGCGCATGCGGCAGGTCCGCCCGGCCACCCCGCCGGCTGGTACGTCGAGCGGGCCGACACCCAGCAGAACTGGGTGGTCTGGCGCAGGCGTTGACCGCCCGGCCCGGCGCGGGACGTCAGAATCCGATGGCCTCGCGCAGCAGCAGGACAGTGCCGCGGCCGGACTGCGGCTCGGCGTTGAGGACGAGCAGACGGTTGACCGCGCTCGGCTGCCCGTAGACCGCTTGGGCGCGCGCGTTCTCCAGCGGGAGGGCGTGCTCCTCGACCCGGCGCAGTGCGGTACTCAGGTCGGGCACCACCTTCTGCGCCCCGACGACCCAGATCGCCTTTGCGGCGCCGCCCGCGGAGGCGGGCAGCTGGCTGCCGCTGCCCGAGGCGATGACGAGCGAGCCGGTCTCGGTGACGGCCGCGACGCTGGCGACGAAGACGTCCGGGGTGGCCACCAGCCGGCGGATCCGGTCGAACTCGGTGGCGCGGTCCATCCCCAGCACGTTGCGCCGGATGGCCTGGTAGCGGTCGCCCTCCTCGAGGTCCTGCGCGATGCCGGAGAGCCCGAGCGTCTCGCTGGCCCCGGTGAACACGCTCGCGCCCTCCGGTATCAGTTCCTTGACGCGGGCGCGGGCCGCCGCGGCGTCGTCGAGCAGTTCGGCGGTGAAGCCGTTCGCCCGCAGTGCCGCGACCACCCGGTCCAGCCGCTCGGCGGACACCGGTGCGCCGAAGTCGTCGGGCGCACCCGTGACCGACCCGTCCGTCCCGGCGGCCTCCGAGGCCGGACCCGCGTCCCGGACCTCACCGAAGCCGTGCGACTGAACGTCGGGACCGGACGCGGAGCCCCGCAGCGGGGTCGTGTCGACGTACCTGACCTCGTAGACCCGCTCGGCGAACTTCCAACCCTCCGGCGTCCGCCGGTAGCTGTCGTGGTACACGGCGAAGTTCAGGCCCGAGCGGCCGTCGAGCATCCGCGCGATCTCCTGCATGTAGGCGCGGCCCGTGGCCGTGTCGCCGTCGAGCCGGATCGTGCCCGGGTGGCTGTTCTGCACGAAGAAGTCCCACTGGGCCTGCAGGCGTTCGCCTCCGGTCCGGATCTCCCCGCGGCCGACGAACTCGACCGGGACGTTGGGCATGCGCAGCACGCCGTCGGGGGTGAACAGCGCGGCGAGGCGGGCGCGGTCGCGCATCATCGCCGCGTCGGTGAACTCGCCGCGCAGCGCCTCGATCTCGACGCGGTCGGCGATCTCCTGGAAGTCGTTCATGTGAGGCGTCCTGTCCTGTGGCCGGCGTGTTCCCCTTCACCCGGTCCGACAACGCAGCCCTGCCGAATGTGAGGCGAGCCGCCGACCTCACATTCCGCCGCTCTGATTTGTCGTAAGGGAGAGGGGCCGCGAACGAGGGAGCCGGAGAGCGTATGACCACGCCGTGGGAACAGTCGCAGCGGCAGGCGGAGGAGCAACACGACCCGGGCCTGGACACGATCACGAGCGAGCGGCGACAGCTGCTCAATCTCGCGTACCGGCTGCTCGGGTCCCTGGCCGACGCCGAGGACATCGTCCAGGAGACCTACACCCGTTGGTACGCGATGTCCCGGGCGCGGCAGGAGGCCGTCGAGTCCCCGGGCGCCTGGCTGACGACGGTGGCCAGCCGTCTCTGTCTGAACCTGCTCGGCTCGGCGCGCAGCCGACGGGAGACCTATGTCGGGGAGTGGATCCCGGAGCCCCTGCCCGATCCGGCCGAGTGGATCGCCGGGGCGGCGGGCGGCGTCGGCGGGGACCCGGCTGACCGGATCACCCTCGACGAGTCGGTGACCATGGCCTTCCTGGTCGTGTTCGAGTCGTTGACCCCGGCCGAGCGCGTCGCGTTCGTGCTGCACGACGTCTTCCGCTACCCGTTCGCCGAGGTGGCCGAGGTCATCGGCCGCAGCCCGGCGGCCTGCCGTCAGCTGGCGTCCTCGGCTCGCCGTCGCATCGCCGCGCGGGCGGAGGCGAGCCCCGGCGCGGCCCGGCAGGCGAGCGTCGTCCGGCGGTTCAAGGCGGCCTGGGAGGCGCAGGACATCGAGGCCCTGCTCGGCCTCCTCGCCCCAGGCGCCACCGCGGTCTCCGACGGTGGTGGCCGCGCCATCGCCCACCTGCTGCCGGTCGAGGGCGCGGAGCGGATCGCCCGCCTCTATCTCACGATCGCCCGGCTCGCGCCGCCCCGAACGATCCTCGAGCGCACCGTCAACGGCCTGCCGGGCCTGGTGATCGATTCGGAGGGCCGGATCGAGACGGTGTTCGCGTTCGAGATCGCCGAGGACGACCGGGTCACGCACATCTGGGCGGTGCGCAACCCGGACAAGCTCCAGCCGTGGCAGCCGTCCTGACCGTCCCCCGCCGGCCGGTGCCGCCAGGCGGCGTCCGCGATGACGTGGCTCGGCACCGCGGGCTTCGACCGCGGGCCGCGCTGCGGGCATCGGTCCTGGCATCGCCGAAGGTGACCACGAGGTCGGCCGCCTCCGTCCGACCGGCCGAAAGCGGGAGAGCGGTCGACAACCGGGCTGCGCAGCGGGGCGGGCTCGTTCGTCCTCGCCGCGCTCCCCCGGCGGGAGGACGCGGACCTCCCGACGGGAACGGCTGAAGGCCTGAACGAAACGGCCGGTCGACCGGGGCGCCCAGGGGGCGTCGTTGCGCCGTGCTGGTCGTAGGGCGCCGAACCGCTCGCCGAGGGCGCAGCGGGCCTGGCCCCGGTCTTTCGTGACGGTCCGTCGGTCCATTCGGCCTGGTTACCGATCGGGACCGAACGTAGGGGAGCCGGCGGAGTACATAGATCATCTTGTAGTAGTCTCGCTCCGCCCGAGGGACGGGGGAAGCGGCGTCACCCTCGTGCGGAGGCCCTGTACGGATCTCCCGCCGATTGTGAAAGTCATCGTCGAAGATGTCCGTCCTGACCTATCCCGAGGCCGTCGGTGTCGGCCTGCTCCAAGGTGTCACCGAGCTGTTCCCGGTCTCCAGCCTCGGCCACAGCATCCTGCTGCCCGCGCTGGTCGGCGGGCGCTGGCGGCACGACCTCGACGTGTCCGCGCCGGGCTCCCCGTACCTGGCCGTCCTGGTCGGGCTTCGCCTGGCCACCACGCTGGCTCTGGTGATCAGGTTTCGGCAGGACTGGGCGCGGATCACGCGTGGCCTGTGCAGTTCGGTCCGCCGGCGGCTGATCCGCGAACCGGACCAGCGCCTCGCCTGGCTGGTGATCGCGGGGGCCACACCCGTCGGTGTCGCCGGGCTGGCCATCAGCGGGGTGTTCAAGGCGACGCTGGGCAGGCCCGTCCCCGCCACCGTTTTCCTCACCGTGAACGGCCTCCTGCTGTTCGGTGTCGAGCTGCTCCGGCGCGACGGTTCCGGCCGACGACGGGCGCAGCCGTTCGTCGCCCCGGGCGACAAGGACCTCTCCGCCGAGGGACAGTCGGACCGTCGAATCGTCCAGTTGAGCTTCTGGCAGGCGGTCTGCATCGGGGCGGCGCAGATCGCCGCCTTCCTGCCCGGGATCAGCCGCACGGGGATCACCATCGGCGCCGGTGTCCTCAACGGCCTGTCCCACGAGGACTCGGCCCGCTTCGCGTTCCTCCTCACCGCGCCCGTGATCGGGTCCGCCGCCCTGTTCGAACTGCCCTCGCTGGTCGACGCGGACGGCGCCGACCTCGGTGCACAGGTCCCGGTCGCGAGCGTCCTGGCCTTCGTCGGCGGGTACGCGGCCGTGCACTTCCTCAGCAAGTACTTCAAGACGCACACGCTGAAACCGTTCGCCTGGTACTGCTCACTGGCCGGGCTCGGCGGGCTGGTCTACCTCACGCTCTGACCTCCGCCTCGAACGGAAGAGCAGCCGGCTGAGAGATTCGGGCCCGCTTCGCACGACGCCCGCCGGTGACGCCCCATGGTGCGCTCCTCCGGCACGGCGGTGCGCACCACGGGGCAGTGCTGTGTGTCGGGCCCTGAGTCGTCTGGGTGGGCCGTGAAGACCGGGTACCGGCGGCGGAACGGCGCGCTCTCGCCCGGGCGCTCCGGTCACCTGGTCCTGGACGTAGCGCAGCACCCGCCGGCGGCGCGGGCAGCACCGCCGGGTCGAGGCCGAGTTCCTCGCGCAGCTCCCGGCGCAGCGCCTCGGGAGGGTCCTCGTCGTCCTCGACCAGGCCGCCAGGCCGGGGAGCTGAAGACCTGCAGGGCGCTGGCGGCGGATTCAGGCACACCCCACAGCCCGGGGGATCGGGCGGCTCTCGCAGGCCAGCCGGAACAACGAACCGACGACGGCAAACACGGCCCGACCCTTCCCGGCGCAGCACCACCCCACCCGGGGTTCCGTCACCAACGGACCGACACAGCCACCCACCCACCGCAGGCACTCGCCTGCCGGCTACGGCCCAGTGGGAGCGCCGTCGCCCCCGGCCCGGACGGCGGGACCGAATCGCCACGCCTCGATGTCGCGGTAGCGGATCGGCCCGGGGCCACGGCCGATGTTGCTGCCGACAAGGTGGAGACGCTCGGCCTGCCACGGCCGGCCCACGAACCCAGTGAGCCCGGCCGCGGCCTGCGGCACGCTGGTGGGATCGTCGCGGCGGGACCGTGCCAGGGTCAGGTGGGGGCGCAGCGGCCGGTCGCTGAACTCGATCCCGCAGGACCTGACCAGGTCCCGGACGTCGGCGGCGAGCAGGTGGAGTCCCTCCAGGTCCCCGTCGATCCCGCTCCACAGCAGCCGCTGGTCGAAGTGGCCGCCGCCCCGCAGGCCTAGCTGCAGGGCGGGGCGCGACGCCGTCGGACCGGCCAGCGCCGACCGCAGCAGCGGCACTGCCGTGGACGGCAGTTCGCCGAGGAAAGCCAGGGTGATGTGCCAGTCCTCGATCCGGTTCCACCGCAGCCGCGGATACATGGCGTAGGCGGGCTGCAGGGCCCGGGCCAGTTCGTCCTTGGCATCGTCGGGCGGAGCCAGCGCCACGAAGACGCGCAGGGTCGAGGGCTCGGGGTGATCGTCCACGAGGGGGGAGGTTAGCCGAGGGCAGGCCGCCCGCGCTCGCCGGGGCCGACGCCCTGATCAGCGGCCGCCACCCCGCTGCGGCCGCAACCCCGCTGCGGCGGCCGCGCCGCCCCGGGGCACAGCGCCGACGCCCAGGCCCAGGAGCAACCCGGACCCCGGCACCGGGAAGCGCCCCGCCGGGCACCCGGACGCCGGGCCGCACCGCGCCGGCCGCCCGCCCGCCCGCCCGCCGAGTAGCCCTGTCCCCGCCGCGCACCACGACGAGCTCCCGCAGCCCCCGGGCCCCGGGCCCCTCCGCTCCGCTTCAGCGCCTGGCGGCTCCCTGGGCCTCCCGCAGACTCACCAACCGGACATGGAGGCCGAGGTCGACTTCGGCGACGTGACGGTGCGGCTCGCCGGGCGAGTTGGTGTCCTGCTGTTCTCCTTCCGGCTGTCCTCCTCGGGCAAGGCCGTCCACCGACCCGTTGACCGCACTACCGGCGTGTCCTGTTGCGCCGTGCCCACGCTTCCAGGGTCGGCCGGTGCAGCCGGTCGCGGCGCACAGCCGGGCCGTGCCGATCTCGCCGGCGAACAGCAGCCGGTCCTCGTCCTGCGGTTCCGTCAGCCGGGCCGCGCGGTAGCCAGCTGCACAGGGCACGGGAAGAAGCCTGCTTGGCGAGCAACGGTGCTCAGGCACTTGACCGTTGGGTGCGGGCGATGAAACCGTCCACAGGTGATCAATACTGCGGGGGGACCGCTTTCGGCTCGACCGGACGACCGCGCCGCGTCCGTTCTGCGCTTCGTGGTGGAACTCGTCGCCTGGGTGGCGACACCCTGGGCGCTGGCCGGCCACTCCTGGTTGCTCGCCGCTCTGTCCGTGGTGCTCCTGGTCGGCCTTCCCACGTGCTTCTCCACTCCAGGTGACAAAGCGCAGGTGATCATCGCAGTACCGGGCTTGGTCACGATCCTCCTGGTGCTGCTCCAGCTCGCCGCGGCCGTGGTTTCCTCATGGCTGGCCTGGCCCGTGTGGGCGGCCGGCCCCGTGACCCTGCTGGCCGCCGCGACCCTGGTCACGGAGCGCCGACGCTGGCGGTGGCTGGTCTCCGGCGAACTGTGACGTGACGCGGTGGTCGGAACCGGCCGGTCGCGGTGACCTGGCCTTCTTCCCCGTGTATGACGAGCTACCGAACTTGAAAGCGTGATGTCGGTCAGCCTTCCGGGGTATGGCTGGTGCCGGCGAAGCAGCCGTCCGCCCGGCTCGTAGCAGCCATCCCTGCCATCGAAACTCGCCCGGAGCCGCGGCCGCCCTTCCAGCGGAGGACTCGATGCCCCTCGCGGGGGTGACCGTCGGGCACTACTTCAGGCCGATCCCCTGCGCCCGCCGGGGAAGGAGGATCGGCTCATGCGATTCAAGACGCTTCATCCATCCCCGACGGTCGGTGACACCGCGCAGCCGGTCCCCAAGTGGGCCGTCCGCTCCGCCCAGGTCATACCCCTGGCTGTTTTGCCATCGTGCCTCTGGCGCCTGCCGTTCGCGTTCGACTACGAGATGGGCCAGGTCTACGCCGTCCACAAGACCTGGCACTGGTGGGTGATCCTCTACGTCTTCGGGCTCAGCCTTCTCTCCGAGGGGCTCGCCTACCTCTCCTTCGGACTGGTGGCCGGATGGGGCGAAGTGGCTCCTTCCTGGATCCCGATCATCGGCGGCCGACGTATTCCACCGCTCGCAGCGATCGTTCCGGCCACCTTGGGCGGTCTGGCGCTTATCGCATTGTGGGACCCACTGCCGCTCGCCTTTCTCCACATCGGCGGGGTCCCCCTCGTCGAGTACTCCAACGGCTGGTGGAAGGCCCTCGCGGCAGCGGCCACTCTCCCGCTGATTCTGTGGGGCCCTCTTCTCCTGGCTCTGACGTACGCGTACTACAGGCGCCGTCGTGGAGAGTGACATGTGGTCAACTTGATTGGGTGGAGTCGGTGCCGTTCGCCCGACAACCGGCAGATGCTGTCGGTGGCCCTGCACTGTGAGGTATGCGCAGGGCGGCGGTTCGACCGCCGCCGAGAGGGCCGCGAGGGAGCGGATCCGGCATCAGGACCTGCCGATCGACCTCACGATTGAACGAAGCCGGCCTGCACGATCGGGCAGTGCACTGCGTGGGCTCGCGCCGTTGTCACGGCGGGATCTTGACCGGGCGTCTGCAAGGACGACAGGGTGGTTCGCGCCCGGATCACCATCTCCGGCGCACAGCCCTGCCAAGAGCAAGAGAGAGAACCATGAACAAGATCCGAAGTGCGGTCGCAGTCGCATCGGCACTGGCCGCCGTACTGGCCGCCGCCCCCGCCGCCGGGGCATCGGACAAACCGGTCGTCGTCGGGAAGACCTGCTCCAACCGTGGCGGGCTCTTCTACTGCGGGTTCGCCTACGGCTCCGGCGAGACCATCATGAAGACGTCGAAGGGCGAGGTCCGCTTCGTGATCGGCCTGGACCACGCGGTGTGGATCAACGACGACAACGGAGCATGGGGCTCCCTCGGCGGCGGCCCCTTCGTCCGGCAGGTGAAGGTCCTCAACCACCAGGGCGACTTCAACTTCACCATCAGTTCCCTCGACAGCAACAACGTGACCTGGTCCCGGACCCTCACCCCCTGGGACGGCTGGAGCGAGTGGTACCCGGGCGTCCCCAAGGGCTCGTAGTCCGACCGAGGACGAACGCGGCGATCGTCCTGTTCACCGCGACCGCATGCTGGGCGAACGTGAGGTCAGCGTGCCCCCGCACGGTTCACGATCACGACCCGTCGCACGCGCTTCCTCCTCGAGGAGCACCCACTGATCGCGGCTCAGTGACACCCGGCCTGAACGAGAGCCTGGCCAGGGCGACCATCGGGCCCGGCTCGCACCGGCGGGTGTTCCGGGTGCGCGGTGCACGGTGTGCGACGACGGCCGCACGTGGCAGGCGGCCGTACACTCAGACGCGTCGCGGGGTCAGGCTGTCCCCGGTGCGCCGGCTACGTCGCGCGGGGACGCGTCAGCTCTGGGAGCCGGTGTCTCCGAGGAGTTCGGCCTCGATCAGGAAGATCAGCTGCTCGCAGAGTTCACGCAGCGAGTCGAGGACCTACGCGATGCGCAGCGCCGCAGGCAGCAGCAGCTCAATCAGCCTGCCGAACAAGCACCGACTCCCCCCGCCCCGGGCGCCCTCGCTTCCCCGTCAGTTGGTCGCCGAGCGGGCTGCGACGGTACAGGACGTGGCGCCCGTCGCGCGCCCGGGTGACGAGACCGGTGGCGTGCAGCACGCGCAGGTGCTGGGACACGGCGCTCGGGGTGACCCTGAGGCGGCGGACGATCTCGACCGTGGGCAGCGGCTCTTCGATCAGGCGGAGCAGCCCCGCCCGGGGCGCGCCGAGCAGGGAGGCCAGAGCGGCTGCGTCGGCCACGGGGGCCGGGGCCCAGAGCGTCGCTGCTCCCCTGCTGGGGTAAGCCACCGTGGGTGGCCGGTCCGGGCTGACCGGGGGCACGGGCTTGTGGGCGAACACGGACGGCAGGAGCAGCAGTCCGGCCGTACCCACCTGCTCGGCTGGCTCGCCGCTGTGCTGGGCGGACGAGCTCGCGGATCCGCCTGTCCCAGGTGCGGTCCGCGGGGCCGCCGCGCACGGTGGCGGTCCGCTCAGGCGGGCAACCAGGACGGCCACCACGGGGGAACGTTGCTGGTCGGGCAGAGCCCTGAGTCACCGTGGTACCCGCTCGGCGCGCCCAGCAGCGCGAAGCACCCGGCCGCCAGCACCGCGAGCGAGAGCAGCACCAGTCCTACCGGCACGATCCCCCGCCAGGCGATGGACAGCCCGGCGGTCAGCCGCCTCGCGCCCGCCCACACCGCCACCGCCACGACCAAGCACAGCAATTCCATGCCGGGCCACTCGACAAACGAGAACACGAACTGGTGCTGCGGCTCCCAGGCCGCATCGCAGTAGCTCCGCGCAGACGCCACCAGAAAGGCCGCCCCGCACCCACCGGCCAGGCCCAAGGCCCCGATCCCGACCCCGGCGACCCCCCGCAGGAAGGCGGGCCCCCGAACCCCGGGGGCCCGCCCGGACCTTGCATCGACAGGGATATTCATGCTTCTCCGGACGCACGTGCCACGGCGACGGTTCTACGCAGTCGAGGTGCCGACCGAAGAGGTTCCCCCACGACGACGCGGGCAAGGCGCCGCCGGGCTGCCAGGCTTGGGCAGTTGCCGTCCGGCCCGCGCCCGTTGTGGCAGCCTTCTCCGAGCCCGTCGACACACCCGGACCGACGGCCGGGCGCGCCTGCTCACCGTCGAGTGGCCCCGTTCCTTAAGCCGACCGCCGCCGAAGCGCCGTCAGCGGCGAGGTCTACGTCACCCTCCCGTACGGCCGGTGGGCCGCCCGGGGTGGCCGCACCCTCGCGGAGGCGGCGCCGGACCCGACCCGCTGCGGACCGCAGCGGCGGTTCCTGACGAGGACTCGGATCCGTCCGCCCGCCGCCCCCGGGGATGAGGCCGGGGGCGGCGGGCGGGGTGGTCAGGCCTGTGCGGTGCCGGGCCGGATGCCCGGGGCGTCGGTGGCGGCGCGCTTGAGGACCGCGGTGCTGGCGGTGACGGTGCCGGGCTTGACCCCGGAGACCTCGGTGACCTGGACGCTGCGCTCGCCCAGGAAGGCGTACGAGGTGCGGTCGAAGATGATCTCGTCGCGGGAGCCGCTGGCGGCGTTGGTGCGGGCGATGGCGATGCCGGTGCGCCCGGCGGCGTCGGTGGCGCTGTCGACCAGGACGACGCCGGGGATGCGGGCTGCGGCCTGGTAGAGCGCGGCGGCGAGCGTGCCGGGCACGGCCTGTTCGCGGATCAGGTCGCCGATGGTGACGAAGGCCTCCTGGTCCGGCCCGCTGCCGGCTCCCTTCGTCTCGGCGTAGATCTTCCGCAGCAGTTCCTGCGGGTCGGTGGGCAGGGTGCGCAGGTAGTCGTAGGAGGGACCGTTGAGGGCGGCGCCGGTGCCCGAGTTGAACGCCGTGCCGCCTTCCGGGGTCTTGCCCTCCTCGGTGAGCCAGCCGCTGCGGCCGTCGGCCGAGTGCCACACCTGCCGCTGGTGGGGCTTGTCGACCCAGCTCTTCGCCGTGCCGCTGTCGGCGTCGACGGTGCTCGCGAGGTGGGACACGGTGCTCTCGATGTAGACGTACTGGCCCGGGCGCAGGACGAGGTCGGGCGTGGCCTGCGCGGCCTGGGAGATCCGCTCCACCGCGCCGGCCAGGCCGGTGACGGAGCCGACCGTGACCGGGACGACGGGGGCGGCGACGCGCTCGCTCCGCGCGGGGGCTGCTCCCTGGTCGCCGGGCGTGAGGACCACCACGGTGGCGGCCACGGCGAGGGTCGCCAGCGTGGCGGGCACGGCGATCAGCAGCCGACGACGGCTCCTGGCCGCCGGGCGGACCGGAACTGCGGCTTCGGGTGTGCGGGCGATCTCGTTCATCAGGAACTCCTCGATCTGGCGCTGCCGGCCGAGCGGGGCGGCAGTTGCTTCGGCCGCGGGCAGCAGGTGCCTCAGCTCCGTGTGGTCGAGCGACTGCCGCCGCTTCGGGGTGCTGGTCATCTGTTCCACTCCTTGTGCGACCGGGCCGGAACCATCCGGCCACCCTGTACTTGTCCGGCTGCCCGCAGGGGTTCCGGACGAATTCTCGAAACCTGCCGGAGTTCCTTGTCGGCCAGGGCACGCAGCCGGGTGCGGGCCCTGGAGAGCCTGGAACGTACGGTGCCGACCGGGATGCCCAGCGCCTCGGCGGCCTCGGGATAGCTGAGGCCGGCCCACACACACAGGGAGAACACCTCGCGCTCCCCACGGCGGAGTTTCTCCAGCGCGGCTTTGGCAGCCAGGAGTTGATCGTTGTCGGCGAGGCGGCCGACCAGCTCGTCGGCGAAGTCCGGGACGGGTTCGGGCGCCGGCATGCGGGCGAGGGCCGCCGCATGCCGACGGGCCGCCCGGGCGCGGTTGCGCAGCACGTTGACGGTGATACCCATCAGCCAGGGCCGAGGCGTGGTCCCCTCGTCGCGGAGCTTGCCCCGCAGACGCCATGCCTCCAGGAAGACCACTGCCATGACGTCCTCGGCGCCGGCACGGTCACCACTCACCCGGACCGCGTGCTGGCGGACCGCCTGCGCGTGCTCCTGGAACAACTGCCGGAAGGCGCCGGGATCCCCGGCTCTGATCCGCTCGTGCATCGAAAAGTCCACGCCTGTGGTTGTCCGGCCGGCACGGAACGGTTCCAGTGAGCTGTGTCACGGTCGGAGCGGCCGACTGCTCGCCCGCCCGGTCCGCCGGGCAGCCCTCAGCCGAAACCGAAGCGGTCGGCCGTCGTCACGTCGAGGGTGTCCTTGAGCATCGCGAGGGCCGCACCGAGCGGGCTCGAACGGCCACCGCTCACGGTGATGTCCCCCGCCTCCGGGCAGCCATAGACGACACCCTTCTCCGGCCCGGAAAGCGCGTGGAGCGGATCACCCGGCGCGGTCTCCTCCAGCCTGACGCGGACCACCAAGGGCTCGTCGACACTCGCGCCCGCCACCGCCCGCAGCCTGTTCCCCCGCGCAGCCGCAGCCAGGGCCACCGGCACGGCGTGCCCGTCCACCGGCTCCGTCCACACCCGCACGGCCGACGGCTCCCACCCCCACAACAGGGCCGCGAGCAGCCGCACCTTGGTGGCCGCGTCCTCACCGGAGAGATCGGCCGAGGGGTCGGCCTCGGCGATGCCCCGCCGCTGCGCCTCGCCGACCGCCTCGGCCAGGGACTCCCCCGCCGCCAGCCGGTCGAGGACGAAGGTGGCGGTCCCGTTGGGGCACGCCCGGACGGATTCACACCCGAGACCGCGAACGCCCGCCCGCGCCAGGTCGGCCGTCGGCAGCGCGGCCCCGGTGGCCCCGGAGATCCTGATCAGGCTGCGGCCGGCCTGCGCGGCCTCGCCAAGGGCGCGCCAGTGGGTGAGCAGGTGCCCCTTGGCGGCAGTGACCACGTGGACCCCGCGGCCAAGGGCCACAACGGCCTCCGCGGCGGCCTGCCGCCGCACCGCCGGTGAGGAAGGCAGCGCCTGCACGAGCACGCGCGCGCCGCTCCGGTCGAGGCTCTGCTCCAGCGCCACCGGCGGCCCCCAGGCCGGACGCGGCGGCACCGGATCGCCCGGGCGCGGCAGGCAGTGTGCCGAGCCGGTCCGGACGGCGCCGAGCCGCAGCCGGACGCCGTACCGGTGGGCGATTTCATCGCCCCGTGTGCGCAGCAGGTCGGCATAGGCACGGCCGACCGGGCCGTAGCCCGACAGCACCACCGCGACGTCGTCCGGTGAATTCGGCACAACGGCAGGTGTCACGGCGGAGCGTCTCCTTCTTCGGCTGTGCACACCATCGACGGGTGAACCGTCGGCCGATCGGCGGTGGAACGACGGGATGACGGTGTGGATCAGCCGACGTCGATGCCGGTGACCACCGGAGTGCCCATGCCCACCGCATCCTCCTCGTACCCGGCCGCCGCGAAAGCCCGCCGGGCCAGGACCAGCGCCGCTTCACCGGCGGCGGTGCGGTCGGCGGCCTCGACCTCCAGGCGCAGGACGAACGTTCCCTCCGGCTCGTCCAGGGTCAGCACGTCGAGGTCGGGGACCTGCGCACCGACCTCCTCAGGATCCGCACCGCGCACGACGGCCAGCACGGTACGGCGCGCCGACTCCTCCAGCGGTCGCTGCACTGTCCCGGGAACGGTGATCACATAGCTACCCATGTCCTACGTGTCACCCGCGCCCGGCGCCGCAAACCTCGAAGACGCGGTATTCCCACCGAGGGTTCGGTGGCAGGTCCGGCGGTGACGGGTCCAGCCTGGTGGATCGGTGGCTGACCCGTGGCCGCCGCCGGGCTGTGCCGCTCGCCGCGCCCTTCGTCACCCGGCCGGTGTGCTCACCGGGGGCAGCGTCGGGGAGGCGCCGCGCCGGGCGGCAGTGAAGTGAAGGGTCGGCGGTCACGCTTTTCCGCACGATCTGCATGATCAGCGTCATGTGATTCCCGCCCGCGCGATCACGGTTCCCCAGGTTGTGCCGAACGCGTCCGGCACAACCTCGAGTGGCTGATCAGAGCACTGGCGGCCCCGCCTCTATGCGGCGCAGCACCGGTGTGAGGCGGTCCAGGTCGGGGCCGGTCTGGACCTGCCGCTCGTCCCACCAGGTGGCGCCGGCGTCGTGCAGCGGACCGATCACGTCCTTGGCCTTCGCCGCGTCCGGGGGCGTGGCACCGCCGAGCACGAACTCGAAGGGACGCTCGGACTCGGCCGTGCGGTGCTTGCGTACATAGCCGACGAGGTCCTCCACCTCCGCCACGTCGGGCACATGCCCGTGCCGGGCGGTCTCGAAGAGCGGCACCGCGCCGTCCCACCGCGCTGCCCGCCGCATGGGCAGGTGACGCGGCCAGAACCCGCCGATCCACACGGGCGGACCGGGCCGCTGCACGGTGGCGGGCAGCAGCGTCACGTCCCGGACTTCGTAGTGCCGGCCGTGGTGGTTCACCGGCTCGCCGGTCCAGAAGCGCCGCAACAGCTCCAGTCCCTCGTCCAGCCGCTCGGCGAGGAGATGTGGCTCGGTGGTGTCGCCGAAGCTGCGGTATTCGTCGTCGATCGGACCGCCCAGGCCCGCGGCGAAGGTCACCCGGCCGTCGCTGAGGCAGTCCAGGGTGGCCACTTGGCGGGCCAGTTGCTGCGGACGGTAACGGGGGACCGGCGTCAGTAACGTGCCCAGTCGGATCCGGGAGGTCGCCAGCGCGGCTGCGGTCAGCAGCATCCAGGGGTCTCCGAACGGACGCCCCTGGTGCCGCCGGTGCAGTACGTGGTCCCAGACGAAGAGCCCGTCCCAGCCGGCCTGTTCAGCGGCAGCCGCGACGGTCGCGACGTTTCGGGGGTCGGCGAAGTCACCGAAGTTCGGGATGTTGATGGAGAAGCGCATCCCAGCAGGATGCACAGCCGCAAACGAAGCAGCAACCGGATTCGGATGCAGGCGGCTTCACGGCAGGCCGCGGACCGCGCACGATGCATCAGGATCCCGGGAACGATCCGGGCATGGACGAGCACCAGGAGCAGGCCGGCTCCGTCGACCAGGCGCGACCCCGGGAGCTGACCGACCAACTGCGCGCGGCGGTGCTGGTCCTGGCCCGGCGGGTGTGCGCCACCCACCACGCCCGGGGGTGGACCGCACGCGGGCCCGCCGTGGAGCGCGCACGCGCCGGCTGCTCGGGTTGTCGTGCAACGCCGCGTCCTGGGTGGCCTGGTCGCCGGTGCAGTAGTTCTCGTACACCCCCCCGGTCGCCGATCCCAGGCAGACCACGTCGGTGTCGGGCAGGCCTGCGGGGCCGGGAAGTCAGGATCCGTCAGACGGACGGGAGCCACTGGGGCGTCGCTCGCCGGCGGCCCGATATCGTGTGAGGGCGCTTTCACGATTGGCCTGCACGACCCGCCATAAGAGCCCCCGCAGTCGCGCGACATGTGGCCGCGCCCACGCGCGCAACGCACAGTCGGCTCGGTCGTCGAGCCTGACTGCCGCGGCAACAAGAGCGCGAACAGTACGGGACACCACGCTCACGGCGCGGTCGACCAGGAGCAGGACCTGCTCCATGAGAGGGCGGTTTCTGGTCACAAGGGTGCTAACAGCCACAACTGGCACCAGGTAGTGGGCGACGGACAGTGGCCGGTGGTATATGCCAGACCATGCGCCCCGTACCGCGCCCGCAAGCCCGGCGCACTCCTGCAGCACCCGGTCCACGACGAACCCCTCGGCGCGCCCGCGCGAGCCGAGCCGGTAGTCGCGTAGCGCTGCGCCGAGGCCACGCTGGGCCGGCTCGATGGCCAGAGCCCGGCATTCCTCCAACGCCGAACGTGGGAAGTCGAGTTGCCGGGCCGAGGACGTGCTGCAGGACGTCGGCCGCCAGGCCGTTTGATTCCCCATGTGGGGAATCAGACGTGCGACAGGACCCGGCGTAGCGACGACGCCGACAGGCGCAGTGGGACCCACAGCTCCCGGTGCCGCGACCGCTCTCGCACCCCAAGGACTCTGTGACATGGTCCGGCCGGGCCGGGCCGCGGAGATCCGGATCAGGCGGCCCTTCTCGTCGGTCAGGGCGAGGAAGTGCAGGCCGTGGCGGTGGTGCTTGCCGGAGTAGTTGGGGCGGTTGTTCGGCCCGGTGCGGCGCTGGGTCGGGATCAGGGTGCCATCGATCAGCACGGCCTCCCCGCCCTGCCGGGCTATCGTGCGAAGCGCCCGGTCCAGGCGTGGGGCCTTCGTGGCGAGAAGGCCGATCATCTCGTCCCGCCAGCGCCGCAGGGTGGACTCCGGCACGCCGTTGCCGCCGGCCAGGTCGAGCAGGCGCTGGTCGTGCCGCAGCATCGCCAGCACAAGCACCGCGATCCGGCCCTGCGGCAGCGACCGCCACGGGGAGCGGATCGCCTTCAGACGGGATCGCAGCAGGTCGGCGAGGTAGGCCAGGGTGTTCGTGGACAGGTTGAGGCAGCACTGGTAGACAAGGGAGACGCCCTCGGCGGGCGCGTTGGTTTTGGTCACACGATCTCAACGGCCGCCGAGGGCACCACGGTTACGCCCCCATCCGCCCAGGTCGGGCATCGATTCCGGTCACGGAAGTGCGCAGAAGCGGCTGCCGGGCAGCTTGCGCAGCCAGCCTCGCCCGGCGAGCTTGGACAGCTTCCCCCGCAGCGGCTCCACCATGGGGCATCACGCCAGCCCCTCCGACCAGCACGTTCGAAGATGGCGAGGCCTCACGGCTATCCGGAGCACGTCACAGGTGTTCGGGGTTGGCACTCAGCTGCATGCACTGCATGGCGCCGGACCGCTCGACGACGGGTGATCAGCGTGACGCGGTTTCGACGGCGAAGCCGTGGAGGAGGGCTCCGGTGGTGTTGGGATCCTCGAACATGGGGGTGTGGCCGACGCCGTCGAGGATCTCGATGCGTGCGTGGGGGATGCGGCGGTAGTCCTGGGCGGAGGAGGGTTGCCATCGCCGGTCCTGGGAACCGAAGATCACCAGGGTTGGCAAGCCGAGGCCGGCGAGCCGGTCGGGGAGGGGCCGTTCCTTCAGGTACGCGCTGGACCCCGCGTCGGTCGCGGTGAGGCTGCGGTAGGTCATGCCCCGGATGTCGGCGATGATCCGGTCGGGGACCTGCACGTCGCGGGTGAACGCGGTGCTGAGCGCGTTGCGGATCGTGCCGTCGGTGCGCAGCCGCCAGAGGAGTTGCCCTACCACCGGCGTGGTCACCAGGTGGGCGACGAAGCTGTCGCCGATGTACGCGTCGATCCGTGGGCCGCTGTCGATCAGTGCGATCGCCGCCACCAGGTCACTGCGCTGCTCGGCCAGCGATGTGGCGACGGCGCCGCCGGTGGAGTGTCCGACGACCGTCGCGCGGCGCACCCCAAGCTGGTCGCGCGCGGCTGCGACCCGGCGTGCCTGCTCCGCCATGCCGTAGCCGTCGGCCGGTTTCGCCGATCCGCCGTGCCCGAGCAGGTCCACCCGTACCACGTGCAGGTCCCGCAGGGCTGGCAGGACCGGGTCCCACCACGCCGTCGAACCGCCGAGGCCGTGCAAGAGCACCACCGTGGGCGCGCCGGACGGACCGTCCTGTACGACGTGGAGGTCCCCGCCGGGAATGCGCACTATCTGCTCGCCGGAGGCCTCGGCCGTCTCCCTGAGCACGGACACCGTGTTTCCCGCGAGGAGGAGGACCAGCACCCCGGCGGCCAGCGCGGTGATCCGCCACCGGCGGGTCAGCGCCCGCCGTCTACGCGGGACGTTCGATGCCGGGTCCGGGCGGCTGTGTGGGTGTTGATCCTGCGGGGTGGTCGTCTCGTCCACGGGTCCTCCGTCGGTCGGTGCGGGGTGCCATCACTCTCGCGGTGGCGGGCGCGGGGCGTCTTGGAGAAATGTCGCGCCTTGCACGGTGGTTGATCCCGACGCCGAGCTGCTCGTACCGTCGGGGCATGCAACCTGTTCGCCGGACGGCAGACTCCACCGCTGCCTGGGAGATCGCGCGACCGTCGCGGATGACCGCGCTGCCCGGTGTCGACATGGCCGGGTTCCGCATTCGGGGTGGCAGCCCGATCGATCTACGAGCCATTCCCCACCCGGCCATCACCGTGGCTGTCGAGTTCGGCGGACGCCCGTTCGACATCCACGGCGCGGTCGGCCGGATGCGGTCGGAGAGCGTGACTGCCGGGCTCGCCTTCAGCGCGTTCGAGGTGCACGCCGAGGACCTTGAGTGCGTGCAGATACGCCTGTCCCCGCTTGTCGCGCGCCCCGTACTCGGACTCCCGCTCGCGGAGTTGCGTGGGAGCGTCATCGCACTCGACGACCTGTGGGGCCGCGCCGCGCCGCGCCTGCGGGAGCGGCTTCACCATGCGCGGACTTGGCCGGAGCGCTTCGCGCTGATCGACATGGAACTGATGACCCGGTTCCATGCGGGCCGGGAGGCCGATCCCGAAGTGGCCTGGGCCTGGAGCCAGATCGTCGCCAGCCACGGACAGGCCCGCGTGAGCGACCTCGCAGGCCGGATCGGGTGGAGCCGGCAGCGCACGTGGTCACGCTTCGGCGCCCAGATCGGCCTGACGCCCAAACGCGCCGCCATGCTGGTCCGTTTCGATCACGCCGTTCACCGCCTGGTCCGGGGGCAACCCCCCGTGCAGGTGGCCGTGGACGGTGGCTATGCCGACCAGTCCCACCTCCACCACGACGTCCGCGCGTTCACCGGGACCACCCCCACCGCCGCCGCGAACGAGCCGTGGCTGGCCGCCGATGACAGGGCCTGGCCGGCGCGCGGCGGCGCGGAGCATACGTTCAGCTGAGCCGCCGGTCTCTTGAACAGAGAGCTGGGAGCCGTGGGCCACGTAGCGTACTGCAGCTCCGTCCTCAGGAGCCGCAGTACGCGGGTGCGTTCCACGCAACGTGCACCGGATTGTAGGCGGCACCGGGCCCGCGACGCGGAGGAACCGGCGAAACTGCCCCGGCCCGCCCCGTCAGACGATCAAGACCGCAGACTCCGCCCGCGACCAGCACGAGTACCCCGGAGAACCGTCACACCAGCCCCTCCGACCAGCACGTTCGAAGATGGCGGAGCCTCAGTGAACGCACGAGAGACCGGGGGCCCGCGCGGGTGGCCCCGCCCCGGCCAAGGACGGCAGCCGGTCCGATGCCGAGGCCGGGAACACCCCCGGACCGGAGCAATGCCGCGACCGCATCGGGCGGGCTGATGCCGGCTTCGCCCACGGGGGCGCGTCCGGTCCTGGCGGCGCCTCGGGCGTTCGTCGCAGTGGCGGGTCGTCCATGCCTGGACCGGGGCGGGGATACCCTGCCGGCTGCCGCCCCGGGGGCCCTGCCGGCTGCCGCCCGGAGGGAGCGGCGGCCCACCACCGGCTCTTCGTCGCGGCGTCAGAACCCGGTGGGTCGGCGCGGCGTGTACCGGCCCTCCAGATCCGCGACCTCGGTCTCGTCCAGCCGGACGGCCAGCGCGGCTGCCGCGTCCTCCAGGTGGACCGGGTCGGTCGCGCCGATGACCGGCGCGACGACGGTGGGGTTCCCGAGGACCCAGGCGAGGGCGACCCGGGCCATCGGGATCCCGCGCCGCTCCGCGACCCGCTGGACGGCGTCCACGATCGGCCGGTCGACATCGGCGGCGAACCGCTGCCCTATCGGGTCGCTCGCCGAACGACCGGTCACCCGCCCGGGCGGCCGCGCCAGGTACCCCTTGGCGAGCGGGCACCACGGCAGGCTGACGACACCCTGGTCGGCGAGCAGCGGGAACATCTCCCGTTCGTCCTCGCGCTGCACCAGGCTGTACTGGTTCTGCATCGACACGAAGCGGGGGAGCCCGTCCCGTTCGGCGGTGTGCTGCATCTTGGCGAACTGCCAGGCCCACATGGATGAGGCGCCGAGGCAGCGGACCTTCCCGGCCGCCACCACCTCGTGCAGGGCCTCCATCGTCTCCTCGACCGGGGTCAGCGGGTCGAACCGGTGGATCTGGTAGAGGTCGATGCAGTCGGTGCCGAGCCGGGCGAGCGAGGCGTCGACCTGGGCGCGGATCGCCTTCCTGGAGAGTCCGGAGCCTTCGGGCCCCTCGTGCATCGGCAGCCCCACCTTGGTGGCGAGGACGACCTCCTCCCGACGGCTGTACCGCCGTACGGCGCGGCCGACGATCTCCTCCGAGGTGCCCCCGGCGTAGACGTTGGCCGTGTCCCACAGGGTGATGCCCAGGTCGACGGCCCGCCGGAACATCGGCGCCGCCGCCTCCTCGTCCAGGGCCCAGGGGTTGACCCCCTGCGCCGGATCCCCGAAGCCCATGCAGCCGAGCGCGATCCGGCTGACCGTCAATCCTGTTTCCCCGAGCGGTACGTACTCCATGGTCGCCGTCCTCACGCCGGGTAGGGGGCGGACTGGCGCGCCGTGCGGAGCGCGCCGGCCCACCAGGCCAGTTGGTCGAGCAGGGTCTTGGCGTACCCGGTGGTGTCGGGGTCGAGCGGGCGTCCGTCCTGCCACGCGGTGAAGTAGTCGGGGAAGGCGAGTCCGTCGCGGATCGTCACCGCGTGCAGCTCGGTCAGCACGTTCTCCAGGTGCAGCACCGCATGCCGTCCCCCCGCCGCGCCGCCGTAGCTGACGAAGGCCACGGGCTTGGCCGTCCACTGGGTGAAATGCCAGTCGATGGCGGCCTTCAGGGAGGCCGGGTAGCTGTGGTTGTACTCCGGGGTGACCACCAGGACGGCGTCCGCGCTCTCCAGGGCCGAGGTCAGCGGCGCCATCCCGGCCGGGCGGGGGTAGGCGTCGCCGGCAAACTTCGGCGACGCGGCGGGCAGCGCCAGCGGGAGGTCGATGTCGGCCAGATCGATGACCTCCACCCCGAACCCGCCGTGCCGGCGGGCCTGTTCGGCGACCCATGAGGCCACCACGGGGCCGAACCGGCCCTCCCGGACGCTTCCGACGATGATCAGCAGCTTGTGCGTCGTGTTCTCCATGCCCACCACGATCGGCCCGCGCCGCGGCGGCAACCAGGCCCCGCTCAGACTGGCCCCCGCGGGGCCACCCTGGGCCCTCCGCCACCGGCGCGCCGCGCCCTATGCTCAACGGCATGGGTACGCCACTTGGGGACTTCATCCGGGCCAAGCGCGACAGCATCCAGCCGCAGTCACTGGGACTGCCCGAGCGCGGCCGCCGCCGCTCACCGGGCCTGCGGCGCCTCGACCTCGCCACTCGGGCCGGCATCAGCGTCGAGTACCTGACCCGCATCGAACAGGGCCGGGACCGCAACCCCTCGACGCCGATCCTGAACGCGCTCGCCGACGCGCTCAGCCTCGACGCCTCGGAGCGCCACCACCTGCGCTACCTCGCGAAGATCACCGGCGGCGAGTGCGCCGGCCGCACCCGCCCGGCGCCCCCGCCCCGGGAGGTCCGGCCGGCCGTCCTGGAGACGCTGCGCCTCCTCGAACCCGGCGTCGCCGCGGTGACCAACCGCCTTGGCGACATCCTCGCCCACACCAGCGGCTACGCTGCCGTGATGGGCCCGAGCGGGCTGCTCGACACCGGCGCCCCGAACCTCACCCGCTACGTCTTCACCCACCCCGGGGCCCCGAGCTTCTTCCCCGACTGGGCGGACCTCGCCGACCAGCAGGCCTTCGACATCTGGCTCGGGCCCTCCGTCGAGAACGCCGAGTGGTTCACCACCGAACTCGCGCCCGTCGCCGGCCCCGAGTTCACCCGCCGCCTCAACCGGCACGCCGTCCCGCGGCGCGGCGTCCTCCGGATCGTCCACCCGTCCGGCCCCGAGCTCCGGCTGCTCCGCGAGACCCTCGAACTCTCCTCGGATGCCCAGCAGTTGGTGGTCCACCTTCCGGCCGACGAGGAGACGGCCCTGGCCCTGGACCGGCTCCGCCGGCGGACCCCCGGCCGCCTCCGGGCCATCTCCTGACCAGCCCCGGCGACCACATCGGCCCGCCCTGGCGACCTCCCGGGGCGCCCCGCCGATCTCCTGGGCCGCCGCGCCGACCTCCTGGGCCCGCCCCGCCGACCTCCTGGCGGACACAGGCCGGAAAGAACCTGACACCATGACACCCGAGTCCGCCGGCGGCAGGACCAGGCCGGTGCCGCGGGCCGTGCCGTCCGCCTGGGGCGCGCTCGGCCTGCTCCTGTCGGCCTGGACGGTGTTCGAGGCGGTGAAGCACCTGGGCCTCACCGTGCCGTGCGCCGTGATCGGCCTCCTCCTCCCCTTCCTCGCCCGGCTCGCACCGGGGAGGGCGGCGGTCCGGCACGCACTGCTGCGGGTCTGGATCCCACTCGCCCTCATGGTGGTCTGCTCCGCCATCCCCGGCCCGCCCGAGGACACTGCCGCGCCGTTCACCCTGGGCATGGCCTGGCTGACCCACCTCGCCCTCAGGCGCGCCCGGGAACGCCACACCGACGCGTCCCGACCCGACCGGCATCGCACGGGCGAGGGCCGCCGACCGGCGGCTTGACGGCCCGCGGAGATCTGTTCCCCATGGATGCGGATGTCCGTCGCGACGCGGTCGAACGACCGCACCCAGTCATGACAGCCCGGCCGGGGTTTGGGCAGGCGAACTCATGCCCAGGTGCCAGGTGGGCGCCGTCGTGTTTCCGACCGGGGCGAAGCCGGCGGGGTCGCCGTCGGCCCAGCACCGCGTGCGGGACGGCCGTCCGGCGGCGACGCTGGCGGTGGACCCGTCGTCCCGCACGACCGGCGGCGGACACCGGCGTGGTGCAAGGAGGAGGCGTCATGGCCAGACCAGTGTGGACCGGGGTGCTCACCTTCGGGCTGGTGACCGTGCCCGTCGCCCTGTACACCGCGACGCAGTCCCACGACGTCCACTTCCACCAGCTGCAGCGCGGCACCTCCGACCGGGTCCGCAACAAGCGGGTGAACGAGCGCACCGGCAAAGAGGTCGAATTCGGCGAGATCGTGAAGGGCTACCCGGTCACCGAGGGCGAGTACGTCGTCGTCGAGCCCGACGAGCTGGAGCAGATCTCCCCTGGCCGCTCCCGCACCATCGACATCAGCGGCTTCGTCGACCTCGATCAGGTCGACCCGATCTTCTTCGACAAGACGTACTACCTCGGCCCGAAGGGCCAGGAGTACGCCAAGATCTACGCACTCCTCGTCGAGGCCCTGGAGCACTCGAACAAGGCCGGACTGGCCATGTTCGCGATGCGCGGCAAGGAGTACCTGACCGCGGTGCGCTCCGAGGGCGGCCTGCTGGAGCTGCACACCATGCACTTCGCCGACGAGGTCCGCGACCCCCGCCGCGAGATCGACGACCTCCCCGAGAACGTGAAGCTGTCCGCGCAGGAGGTGAAGACCGCCGAGGAGCTCATCGGCATGCTCGCCGTCGAATGGAACCCCGACGAGTGGCACGACACCTACGAGGACCAGGTCAAACAGCTCATCGAGGACAAGCTCGCCGGCCGCGAGATCGCCGTCTCCACCGGCCCCGCGCCCGACGCCACCAACGTCATCGACCTGATGGACGCCCTGCGCCGCAGCCTCGACAGCGCCCGCAAGGGCGAACCTGCCGAGAGGACGCAGAAGTCCGCGGGCCGGAAGACCCCCACAGCCGCGTCCCGGTCCCCTAAGGCCGCCGGCGGCAAGAAGAGCACCTCCGCCAAGGCGTCGACCGCCGGCCGGGCCGGCCGGGCCACGGGCAGGAAACCTGCGAGCGCCACCGGCAAGCAACAGCTCTCCCAGCTCACCAAGGCCGAGCTCTACAAACGCGCCGCCGACCTCGACGTCCCCCACCGCTCCACCATGACCCGCGACGAACTCCAGCACGCCCTCGAACAATCCGGCCGACCCCGTCGCGCCGCCTCCTGACGGCACAGCGCCCCGCGGAAGGCCTCGACCGCCCGGCCGCCCGTCCCCGCACCGGGTGGCTCCGACCGGGCCTGAGCCGGCCGGAGGGGTGTGTCGAGCGCTGCCCTGCTCCCCCGGCGGTTCGCGCAGATCGCTCGGCCTTCGCCGTCTCGGCCTCGTGCTTCAGCCGCTCCTTCCACGTCTTGTGGCCGGAGGGGAGCAGCGGGCCCAAGGCGGCGGGTCCGGGTGCGGGCACAGGGGACGGTTGACGCACGCCGCCCCTGGTGCCGGGTGGGGGCACCAGGGGCGGCCGGGCGGGTGCGGGTGCTCGAGGTGGTCACCCGCGGCGGGGCGTCACTGCCAGACGCGGTAGACGGCGTCGCGCGCCTGGCCGAGGTACTGCTGGTAGGTGCCCAGGTGCCAGGCCGCCCAGGAGGCCCAGCCGCGGCCGGTGCCGTCGTTGCCGATCGCGTAGGCCTTGCGGGCCGCCCAGCCCATGTCCTGCCAGTTCTCGGCGGTGACGATCCCGGCATCGTGGCCGTGGACCTCGGGGTACCAACGCTCGTTGATCTGCCAGGCACCGAGGTCCTTGGTACCCGGGTCGGGGTCGGTGGGGAGGTTGGTGTGGACGGCCAGGCGGTCGCAGCCGGACTCGGCCATGGCGATCGCCACGGCGTAGATCGCGTCGTCGTTGCGGCCCTCGCCGGACTTGTCCTTCGCGAAGCCCGCCAACTGGGCGGGCGGCCGGCGCCCCGGGCCTTGCCGCCCACCCCCGAGCGGACCGTCCCGAGCGCCGATGCGGCGGCGTCCAGCGCCCGGCCGCTCCTCCCTGCGCCACGTCTTGTGGCGCGGCGGTGCTCCCGTCCGATGCCGCCCGGGCGGTGAAGCCGGAGGTCGCCCGGCACCTGCCCGATCGCCCCGGTCGACGCCGCACCGGGTGACCTGGCCATGGCGCCGGACGCAGGCCGGCCACCCTGCTCGGACGCGGCCTGTGATCTATCGTGAGCAGGAGTGCCGGTGCAGCGCCCCGGCCTGATGGCGTAGGCAGGGCACCGTGCTGCGCGCTTCGAGATCGGTCGGCATGTGCTCTTCGAGGAATCGGGAGTAAGGCATGGGCCTCATCCACATCGAGCTGTTCACGACCCTCGACCTCGTCGGGCAGGCGCCCGGCGGCCCCGACGAGGACCCCGTGGGGTTCCCGTTCGGCGGCTGGCAGGCGCCCCTGCTGGACGAGGTCACCGGGGCGCAGATCCTCGCCGCGTACGAGGGCACGGACGCCCTCCTGCTCGGCCGGCGGACGTACGACATCTTCGCCGCCTACTGGCCGCACCAGAAGGACGGCGAGATCGCCACGCTCTTCAACCGCGTCCCGAAGTACGTGGCCTCCCGCGGCACGCCCGACCTCCCGTGGGCCGGGTCCACACAGCTCGGCCCGGACCTGGCCGGCGCGGTGCGCGAGATCCGTGACCGGCACGAGCACGTGAAGGTCGTCGGGAGCCTCAACCTGGTGCAGACCCTTCTGCGCGAGAAACTCTTCGACCGTCTCGACCTCTGGGTGCACCCCATCGTGCTCGGCGTCGGGAAGAAGGTGTTCGACGGTGGCGCGGTGCCCACGAACGTCACAATCCTCGAACCGCCGGCAGCCGGCCCGCAGGGCACCGTGTACCTGCGCTACGCGCTCGCCGACGGCACCCCCGGGACGGGCGACATGAGCGCACCCGACCGCGGTCTCGGGCGCGACGACTGAAACCGGCCTCGGGGAACATCGGTACACGGCGCGCTCGGCGGGCTCGGCGGGCTCCAGCTCGGTGGTGCGGAGGAAGTCGGCGACCTTGCCCGGCATGGCGAGGGCGACCGGCAGCTCCGGGGCGGGGGCGTCCTCCTCGATGGCGGTGTGGTCGGGCATGAGGGCGGCGACAGCCGTGCCATCGCGCCGCGGCTGACGCCGTGGTCGCGGGCGAGGGCGGCGATGGAGCGGCCCTTCAGGTACGCGGTGCGCACGTTGTCGGTCGCGGCCGCCACGGCGGGGCGGCGCCCACCCTTGCTGCCCTCGGCCTCGGCGGCGCGCAGTCCGTCGTACGTCAGCTCGCGCTGGAGGTCACGCCGGAGCTCGGACCGCGTTCGCCACAGATCCGGCGTGCGCCGACGTCCGTGGGGCCGTCAGGGCCGGCCGGGGCGCGTGGTGGCGTTCCGGCCGGCCCCTGGGGGCTTCAGACCGTCGGGCGCTTGGCGCGGGCGGTGAGGCGTTCCCAGTTGCGGTGGCCGATGTCGGCCTTCTGCTCGTCGGTGAAGGGCGAGTTCTCCAGGAAGGAGCGGGCTTCACCGTTGCTGGTGTCGACGTAGGGAAAACCGCCGGGGCGGAAGCCGTAGGTGAAGGGGTAGTCGGTGGAGTACAGCATTCGGTCGGTGCCCATCACTTCGGCGGTCCAGCGCACGTAGCGGGGGCTGTTGGTGCCGCTGCCAGCGACCCAGAAGTTCTGCTTGAAGTAGTCCGCCAGGGGCTGGCGCAGGCGGCCTGCTTCGCCGAAGAAGCCGGTGTGGTCGAGGTAGAACAGCGCGACCTCGCCCCAGTGCCCGGCGATCACCTGCAGGTCGGGGAACCGGTCGAAGACCCCCGAGAAGATCATGCGCAGGTACTGGACACCGAGGTCGTAGTACCAGCCGAGCCCGGCTCCGGCCAGAACGGGGCCCATGGGCTCGGGGAGGTTGGAGTAGTAGGCGTCGATGACGGGCTGGACCGGTGTCTGCGGGTGGAAGTGCAGCGGCACGGCCAGACGCTCGGCCATCGCGTACAGCTCGTCGTTGTCCGGGTGGTCGGCCGGCTTGTCCCCGGTGCGGCCGTACAGCATGGCGCCGGGGAAGCCCAGCTCGCACACGGCGCGCTCCAGTTCGGCCGCGGCCGCGGCCGGCGACTGGGTGGGAATCGCGGCGAACGCCTGGAAGCGGTCGGGCCGGGAGGCGACGATCTCGGCAAGCTGGTCGTTGGCCTCGCGGGCCACCGCGACCGCGTCGGCCTCGGACAGATCCTGCACACCCGGGGACGACAGGGAGAGCACGGCGACGTCGATGCCCTGGTCGTCCATGTGGGCCAGCCGCTGCTCGCCGACGTCGTGCAGGTTCTTGGCGATGGGGTTGTCGCCGAAGCCGCGGGCGGGGATCTGCGGCGATCCGGCCCGCTGGTACGCCTCGTAGACGGCCGGTACGACGACGGTCTCTTCCACCCCGATGATCCGCAAACGGTCGGACATGACGGTTCTCCTCGCACTGATGTTTCCAGTGAAACTCATTTCACGTTACCATCGATAATTTCAACGGAAACATGAAATCGATAACAGCGGTAGCGTCTCGGTCCCGATGACGCTACCGTTGCTTCCATGCCTGTCGAACCGACCCTCACCCGGCGCGCCGCGGAGCCCGGCACTGCCACGCGAGAGCAGACGCGCCGACGGACCATCGAGGCCGCCGCCGGCCTACTGGAGCGCGGGGGCCGCGACGCGGTCACCACCCGGGCGGTCGCCGACGCCGCCGGGCTGCAGCCGCCGGCCCTTTACCGGCTGTTCGGCGACAAGGAGGGGCTGCTGGACGCAGTGGCCGAGCACGGCTTCACCCGGTTCCTGGCAGCCAAGCAGCAGATCGAACCCGCACCGCAAGATCCGGTCAAGGAACTCCGCGACGGCTGGGACACCGTGGTCGAGTTCGGACTGGCCAACCCCGCGCTGTACACACTGATGTACGGCGAACCCGCCCGGTCCACGACCGTCTTCCGGATCGGCCTCGAACACCTCATGGACAAAATCCGCCGCATCGCCGCCGCGGGGCTCCTGCGTACGGAAGAGGGACTCGCGGCCCAGATCGTCCATGCCACCGCCAGCGGCGCCATCCTGACCTGGCAGTCCGTCCCCGAGCCCGAGCGAGACCCCGCACTCCTTGTCACCCTGCGCGAATCGATGATCACCACCATCACCACCCAGGAACCGGCTGTGGAGGAAGCGGGGCCGGGCGGCGCCGCCCGTGCCTTGCGCGCCGCACTGCCCGGCCAGAACGCCCTCAGTCAGGCCGAACAGCAACTTCTGACGGAATGGCTCCAGCGACTGTCCGCATAGCCGCTCCCCACGACCGGCCTCAAGTCCATGATCGTCGGCTTGGCGTCAACCGTTGTACCGCAAGGCCAAGCGCCGCCAATCGCATCTGATGCGAACTGCGTGCCCCCCGCTATCTGGCGCGGCGAGGCGCGCTCGTCGCGCCGGCGCGCAGCCACTGGGTCGGCGACCCTTCGCCGTCGGTCGCCCGACTCGGTGTCCATGGCGGCCCTGCTCCTGCTGGAGCGGCTCACTCCACTCGAACGCGCGGCGTTCGTCCTGCGGGAGGTGTTCGCCTTCGGCTACCCGGAGATCGCCGCGGCTGTGGGCCGCTCGGAAGCGGCGTGCCGTCAGCTGGTGGTGCGGGCACGCCGGCACATGCACGAGGGCCGGCCGCGGTTCGAGGCCGATCGGCGCGAGCGCGAGGAGCTCTCGACGCGGTTCTTCGACGCCTGCGTCGAGGGCAACGTCGACGCCCTGCGTGAACTGCTCGCCGCCGACGTGCAGATGGTCGCGGACAGCGGTGGCAAGGCCCCCCAGTGGGCCAGGGGCTTCCTCGGCGCCGACCACGTGTCGCGGGTGCTCGCCGCCCTCCTGCCGCCGTTCGCCCGGATCGGCGGCGTCGTGGAACCGCACCGGATGAACGGCCAGCCGGGTGCGGTCTACCGCGACCGGGACGGCAAGGTCATCAACACCTGGACCCTCGACATCCTCGACGGGCAGATCCAGACGATCCGCACGGTCAGCAACCCCGACAAGCTCGGGCACGTGGGGCCCGTCGCGGATGCCTGGGCGGTCCTGCGCGAAACGCAGCAGGCTCTCCGTGCCCCGGACTGACCGGATCAGAACTGTCATGACGCGACACAGGAGAGGAGAAGCCACTCAGCCTTTGGTGAGACTGCTCGAACTCCACTGCCACGAGACAGGACGGTCGTGTCCCGTCTCCGGCGATCCGGTCCCCGTCTCCGAGGATCTGGTCCGATTCGCTCGTCATCTCAGATGATCTGGTCCGTTGGTGCTGCTGCCGGTGGGGGGATGACAGGCTGCGCCCATGAGCTGACCCTTGCGGTGTGGGAGGGCGGGAAGCCGGCGGATCGGATCACCATCCGGCCCCCGCCTGGCATGCCCGGCCCTCGCCCCCTTCCGGTCCGCTGTGCCAGGTTGCGCCGGTCCGTGCTGCTCTCCGGGTGTGCGTGGCCCGCAGCAGGCGGTGCCGGTGCCCCAGGGATCGGGGAGCCGAAATCGAGTTGCCGGGGGTATGCCTGGTGGGGTGACATGTGCGGATGAGCAGAATGGCGCAGGCCCTCGTTCTGGCCCGGTACGAGGACGAGGTGATGGAGCCGCTGACTCGTCCCGACGAGACACGTACCTGGCGTGGTGAGTTCACGCAGATCCCCGGCTGGTTCGTCGGGGGCTGGTACCTGGAGTTCTTCAGGAGCTACCAGCGCCACGGGCTCCTCGCCGACCTGGAGGCGCTGCCGTGGAAGCGGCCGTACTGCGTGCAGGTCATGCTCCACGACGAGGACGATGACTGCTTCGGACTGTGGATGTTCCACGACGGTGCGCTCGTCGAGGTACCCATCGCACGCGTCCAGCGCGTCCACACGTACGAGCCGGGCCCGGGGTACCTGTGCAGGACCGACGAGCCACACTTCGAGTCGCTGGCCCCGCAGTCCCCCGATTTCGTACAGGACCCCCGACTGTCCTGGTAGAAACCCGTCCCGGCCGGACCGAGCCGGGACGGCTGGTCCGCGGCCGAAGAGATCCCGTCCCCCTCGCCCCGCTCAGTGTCCGATGGCCGCCTTCGCCGCCACGATGACCAGACCGAGGACGAGATTGATCATCCCCTCGACACCGGCCTGGGTACGGGACGCTCCGGCGTGCACGGCACCGAGGTAGGCCCAGGCCACCTGCTGAGCCACCGCGACCGCGAGGGCGAGCCACGCCGTGCCGCTCAGCCCCAGTCCCAGCAGGGGGCTCACCCCCACGGCCGCGGCGGGCAGCACCGCCGCCTCGACGATGGACCACTCGTGCCGCCCGACCTGTCGTGCTTCGGCCCAGCCGATCGTCTGGCCGACCTGTCGTTCGCCGGCAAGGTGGGCGTAGACGTGGGCCGCCCAGAAGACCAGGCCGGTCACGAGGAGCAGCACCACGAGCTGGAGCCGGGGGAAGTCGCCCACCGCGCTCGCCGCGGCGATGACGGAGGCCGCGAGGAGGGAGCCGTAGAGCGCGCCCGCGTAGTCCGTCCGCGATTCCGGCCGGCCGACCGGGTGTCTGCGCGGCCACGGCAGGAGGCGGTTCACCGATCCAGCGTATCGGGGCGGGGACCGCCCTCGGCCGCAGCACACGCGGACGTACCGACACGGGGTCGCCGTGATGCCGCCGGCGCCAGGGTCCGGGCGGCTCGTTCGGCATCACCCCGGTGGATCCCCCCTCACGCCCGTGGCAGCCGGGACAGGGAGCCGTTGGAGACGCTCGTGGCCCCGGGGGGCGAGACGAGCGCCGAGGTCGTCCAGGTGGGCCTCGGCGTGTGGCTGAACAGCCAGAAGAGGGCCGCGCTGTCGCCGCGCCCTTCGTCACCCGGCTCATCCTCACCTGGCGCACTGTCAGGAGACGTCGTCCAGCGGCGAACCGTCCGCGGGTGTCACTGGAGACCGTCACCGGCGGTGGCGGCCTCCAGCGGCGCCAGCAGCAGCGTTCGTCGAGCGGGAGGGACATGCGAGGGCGCCGCGCGCACAAAGCGGACGAGGGGCTGTCGCCGGGGCCTGGCCGGACAGCTCGAAGGCCCGGCCGGGCGGAGCTCGGCACGGAGCAGCTGGTCCGGCTTCAGTCCTGGCCTACCTCCGCCGCGTCCACGGCCGGGTGATCCGCACCGGCCCCGAGATGGGCCGCGAGGCCGGACGGGAGGGGCCCGCGTCGGTCGGTCGTTGCGGGCGTGGATATCGTGGCCGCCGACGCCGCGGCCGACCTCTCAGCGCGCGGCCTTCGTCATGTCAGGAGAGATCTGGGTGAAGTCCCGTATGACAGCGCTCCGGAGCGCCACGGCCGTCGCGGCGGCCGTGCTCGTGGCGGCGCCCGCCGCCGGCTCCGCCGAAGCCGCGCCCGCCGGAAGTCCGGACACCAAGACGGTGACGTACAAGGGCCACGTCTTCCAGGTGCCGGCGGCCTGGCCGGTGGTGGATCTGGCTGTGGACCCGCAGGCCTGTGTCCGCTTCGACCAGCACGCGGTGTACCTCGGGCATCCGGGCGAACAGCAGGTCTGTCCGCCGCGGTTGATCGGCCGCACGGAGGCCCTGCTGGTCGAGCCCGCCACGGCGGCCGCACCGGACCGGGAGGGCTCCAACCCCGTCGCGCACACGATCCTGGCAAACGACGGTGTCGTCGCGGTGACCGGGACGTACGACACGGACCAGCCGCTGGTGCGGCGGATCATCACCGGCGCCGGGCTCACCCCCGAGTCGGCGCACCAGCCGGCGCCGGCACCCGCGGCACCCCGGACGGCCGTCGCACCGCGGTCCACCATCGCCGCGGCCCCGCCATCCGACCTGGCCATGGCCGCGCCGGCCGCGGCGTCGGCGTCGATACCCGCGTCGGCGACGAACTACACCGGCAAGGGGTTCGACGCCTGTACGGCGCCCTCCGGCGCCACGATGAACGCGTGGATGACCTCCTCCCCGTACCGGGCGGTCGGCATCTACATCGGCGGCGCCAAGCGGGCCTGCGCCCAGCCGAACCTGACGGCCTCCTGGGTCCAGCAGCAGCAGGCCGGCGGCTGGGCCTTCATGCCGCTGTACGTCGGCGTCCAGGCCTCGAAGATCGCCTCCCCCGCCACCGAGGGCGCCAACGCCGCCGACGACGCGGTGAGCCAGGCCCAGGCCCTCGGCTTCGGCCCCGGCACGATCCTCTACTACGACATGGAGGCCTACGTCGCGCAGTACTCGGGCAACGTACTCGGCTTCCTCACCGCCTGGACCAACGAGTTGCACGCCTTGGGCTACAACTCCGGGGTCTACAGCAGCTCCTCGTCCGGCATGAAGGACCTGGCCACCAACGCCGGCAACAGCGCCTACACCATGCCCGACGCCGTCCTCAGCGCCAACTGGAACGGCCAGGAGGACACCAACGACCCGGCGATACCGGCCGGCTACTGGTCCAACCACCAGCGCGCCCACCAGTACGCCTCGCCGAAGGACCCGGAGACCTGGGGCGGCTTCACCATAGGGATCGACCAGGACTACCTCGACATCCAGCTCACCGGCGCCCCGCCGTCGCAGTCCTCCGGGTTCTTCCTCGGCGTGCGCCAGAGCTCGGGCAACTGGCCCGGTTTCAGCCCGCTGGCGGGCGGGGCGGGTGTGTTCCGCGGCGCGGAGGCCGCGGTCGCCGGGCTGCCGGGAGGCTCCTCGCAGGAGCTGGGCATCGGCCTGGACGGCCAGCTCTACCACGGGGTCCGCGCCGCGAACGGCGGCTGGAGCGGCTTCGCGGCGCTCCCCGGGATCGGAACGCCCACCATGGCGGCCCGCCGGGCCGGCATCGCGGGTCTGCCGGACGGTTCGTCGCAGGTGCTGGCGATCGGCAACGACGGCAACGTCTACCACCAGACCCGCTTCGCCAACGGCAGCTGGTCCGGCTTCGCCGCGCTCCCCGGGATCGGCACCGCGACCATGGCGGCCGGGGACGTCGCCATCGCCGGCCTGCCCGACGGGTCCAGCCAGGTCCTGGCGATCGGCAACGACGGCAACGTCTACCACCAGACCCGCTTCGCCAACGGCAGCTGGTCGGGCTTCGCCGCCCTCCCCGGTGTGAACAGCCCGCGAATGGCGGCCGGGCGGGTGGCCATCACGGGACTGCCGGACGGCTCCTCCCAGGTCCTGGCGATCGGCAACGACGGCAACGTCTACCACCAGACCCGCTTCGCCAACGGCAGCTGGTCCGGCTTCGCCGCGCTCCCCGGCAACGGCGTGCCCACCATGGCCGCGCGGACGGTCGGCATCGCCGGCCTGCCGGACGGTTCGTCCCAGGTGGCGGTGGTCGGCGGTGACGGCAACGTCTACCACGAGACCCGCTTCGGCAACGGCAACTGGTCCGGCTTCGGCGCCGTCCAGGGCCCGTACGGCGCGAGCACCTTCCCGGCCCAGCGCGCCGCCATCGCCGGCCTGCCGGACGGCTCCAGCCAGCTCGTGGTCACCCGGAGCTGACCCGGGCCCACACCATCACCCGGCGCCCCGTCCCCGCCACCTCCCAGGGGGTGGGGCGCCGAGGGGCGCCTTCCGGTCGGCTTCCAGCGGCGCGGGACCCGGTCCGCCCGCGCAGCCACGCCAAGGGCGGGAGCGCCGGGTCCTCGCGCTCCGTCTCTGCTACTTCAGAGCCGCAAGACCCTTCTGCAGGTCTGCGGGGTTCATCACCGGCTGGATTTCGATCTTCGCGCCGAGTTTCTGGAAGAGCGGCTCCGCGATCGTGGGCAGCTGTGAGCTGTCCTGCAGGTCGAAGACGAGGGTGCAGGACCTCCCGCCCTCGCTGGGGCCGAAGTAGGCCGCCTCGGCCTTGAGCCGCTCGACCATCGATTCCATGATCTTCGGCAGGCTGCCGTCCTTGATCGCCTCATTCGAGACCTGGGTGTCGAAGTGGGCTCTCAGCATGACTCTCATGTGGACTCGCTCCTTCCGCGCACCACGATCGACGCGGTGTCGACCGTACTCTCTGGCACCTGGTGACGCCCGCTCAGCCTCTCCCCCGGTGACCAGGCCGGCAACATCTCGTCCACCGTCCGTGCTTCGGCCGTACGTTGCAGGCCATGCCCACACCGGCCGACCGGGCTCTGCCGAGCTGTCCGACACCGGGCGCGACAACACCGAGCTGGTCCGGGGGTTGCCTGCGAGGGAGCGGATGCCGGGCCCAGGCGCCGCGCCGCCGCCCGGCCGTTCCCGCTGTGCCCGCCGTTCCCGCACCCGCCTCCCCGGTCCTCAGGGCGGGTCGGGACGATCGTGGTGATCAGCGCAGCGGTTGCCGAGGATGGAGGACCTCCGCAGGTCCCCCGAGTTCCCCGGCAGCGTCACCATCACCCCCCGGCGATACAGCCCCCGCCTCCTCAGGTTCGCGAGTCCGACCGCTTCCCAGGTCGCGAAGATCCACTGTTGTCCAGGGTGCGGTCGAGGAGGGGGAGCAGGCGCTCCCAATGACGCTGCAGTGCGGAGGGGTTGAAGGCATCGGTGTCGGACATGGTGAAGCCGTGGATGGTGCCGGGGTAGATCTCGGAGGTGTAGCCGACACCCGCGGCGTCCAGGGCCTGGTTGAGCTCGCCGAGGGCCTCGGGCGTCATGTCGCCTTCGGCGTGGCCGAGGTGGACCTGGGCCGTGAGCGTGGAGAGGCTGTCGGGCCCGTCGACGCCCACGGGACCGTGGAATCCGGCAACGGCGGCCACCTGGCCGGGGTGGGCGACGGCGGTGCGCATCGCCAGGAGGCCGCCTATGCAGTAGCCGGTCACCCCGACCGGTCCGGCGCCGACCTCGGGCTGGGTGGTGAGGAACCTGAGGTAGGCGTCGGCGTCGCTCAGGACACGTTCGGCGGTGTGCGCCTCGATCAAGGGCATCAGCTGGGCGAAGACCGCGGGCCGGGCCTCTTCGCCGATGTGCCCGGGAAGTTCGATCACCGGTGCCGGGCCGTGCCGGTAGAAGAGGTTGGGGACGAGCACGTAGTAGCCGTGCCCGGCCAGTTCGCGGGCCATCTCCCGCAGCACCGGCCGGATGCCGAAGCCGTCCGGGTACATCAGCACCCCTGGGTGCCGCTCGTCACCGTCGGGGAAGGCGGCGAAAGCGTCGGCCTGGCCGTCCGCGGTGGGAATGTGCAGCGTCTTGGTGGGCATGAGTTCTCCTGTCGTGGTTGACGTGTCGAGCTGAGATCAACACGACAGGAGGCGGAGCCCGCGCAGCAGCGCCGGATCCTCGATCCAACAGCGGGCCGGCGCCGGCCCGTACGGCGCTCAAAGGAGCGCCGGGTCACCGATCCGTGTGTGGCGCAATGAAGTCCCGGTAGTCATCACCGCATAACGTAGCCCACGGGACAGGAGCGGTGCCAGCGCTCCCCCAGTCCACCGTGCTGTGCGCAGGTACGGTCGCGGCCAACACCTCGGCCCCTGTACCCGGTCGACGCGCTGCCCCTGACGGAACCACCGATCTTGCGGCTGCACGATCCTCACCGCGCTCCGAAACCCGGCCCCGGCCGGGTCGCTGTCCCGAACCGTGTGCCGCCAGCTCGTGGCAGTCGGCTCCCGCCAACCGCCCGGCCACACGAACCCCGCCTCCGTTCGAAGAGGGCAGACGGCCTGGCGGCCGCGCGATCGGGGGATCACGCAGCCGGTGGTGTCCGCGAAATCGGGCAACAAGGAGGAGAGAGCGGGCCCGAGCGAGCCGATGCCGCGATACACGCTGTCAGGCGCCACCGTCCGTTGGCGAGGTCACTCGGCTACCGGTCTCCTCGGTGCGTTCGGGCAGCAGGAGGACGGCGCCCACGAAGAAGCAGATCGAACCGATCAGGGTCGTGGTGTCGGCCCTCGCGGCGTTGTGCACCTGGCCGGTGACCGGGTCGATGTACCCGGCGGCGGCGGAGATACCGAAGGCGACGGACCCGATCAGGTTGGCCAGCGTGATCCACCAGGACAAGGATCTCGGCCGCCACGCCGCCCAGCGGTGGCAGGTCTCGTACCAGGCGAGGCAGCTCGAGACCAGGAAGCACACCGAGCCGATCGCGTCGGGCCGCCAGACGTGCTGGTGGGCGGTGGCCGCGGACAGATGATTCGCCACGGCGACCCCGGTGCTGACGTTGAAGTACAAGGTGCCGGCCAGCTGGACCGCGGTGGCCCACCAGTCGATCCGCCGCGGCTGGAAGACGAAGAACCGCCGGTGCGCGGGGTTCTGTGCCTTCGGGGCTGCGTCGACCGCTTCGCGGTAGGACAGGAACGACGCCGCGGTGAAGAACAGCGACCCGATGAAGTACGTGACGGTGTCCCACCGGGCTCCGACCGCACCGGTGTAGCCGGGCACCGAGCCGACGGCGAACAGCAGCGACCCGGTGGCGAACAGCACCGCGATCCACCAGCCGCGGGCGTTGGGCGCCCACCAGGTCGGTCCGGCGGCGGGCTTCTGGTGCTTGCGGTGGCGCCGTGACTCCCACCGGACCACGACTCCGTCCGGGCGCACATGGTCGACGAAGGTCGCCGGGGCGCCGGTTAGCGGGTGCCGGCCGCGCCGGTGCGACGTGGGCGTCGGCGGCTTCGGTCTGCGGGACCGGCTCATCGTTCTTCACCCCCAGCCCGGGTGCTGCCCGGGCTCGCCTTGCACTGCTCGCCGCGCGGGGCCGCGCCCACGATGACCTTGACGGCCGGGCCGAGGATCACCAGGTCGGTGAGCAGCTGCCCGATGACCACCTGCCGCGCCGTCTCGGTCCACCCGCACGACGGTCCAGGTGATCCTCCCGGGCGGCAGGAACCAGATGGTGGACCACCTGAAGCCCATACCTGAAGCCCATGGTCGCGGCGACGTTGACGATCCACCACGGCACCGCACGACTCGCACGGAGCTCGCGCCCCGCCACGGCGCCAAGGCCGATCCGGCCCACGACCGGGGCCGGCCGGGCCGGCGCCCGCAGCTTGTCACGCGTTGCCTGTGCAACCGGAAGACCCGCTGGTACAGCTGCTTCCCCCGCACTGGTGACGACAGAATTACTCTGCGCAGTTGTTTGCGCCACCGTACACCTGCTCCGGGATCCGGACGGCCATGACACCCTCGGCGGCAGGGGCGCATCCCCCGCATGGCCTCGCCCGTGAACGCACGGCCCGTTGGCGGGCTCGAGATGGGGCGGGCGCGCCCCCGGCGGCGGGACGCACGCCCAGCCACTTCAGGTGACGTGCGGCCAGATCGGATGGCTCCTCACGGTTGCCATGGGGCAGGGCCAGGCGCGATTGTCAGTGGCCACTGATTGCCTTGCGTATACGCTCCACTACGCAATGAACCCGGAGGATTCCATGCGCATCACCCGCTCCGCTCTCATCGCCGCCCTGCTGTGGGGACCGATCGAGCCGTTGCCCAGGTCATCCCGCTCGCCGTCACCGACCGGCAGCAACCGCAAGGACGTCACCCAACTGCTGCCCCTGCTCGCCGGCCGGCCGGGGCCACGACCACGGCAAGTCCCGGCGTCCGGTGCGGAAGCAGGGCATCAAGCCGGTGAGCACCCGCCGCGGTGTACCCCACGGTTCAGGCCTCGGGGTCCATGCCAGCCCATGGCGGCTTGTCCGACATCCAGCCCCGGGGCGGGGAAGCAACAGCGAACCTGAGGAAGGACGGTGCTCATCTGATGATCAACGAACTGCCGGACCGCGTGGACGTTCCGTTCTGGTTCGACCCACTGTGCCCCTGGGCGTGGATCACCTCGCGCTGGCTCCTGGAGGTCGAGCAGGTCCGGCCGGTACGCGCCGATTGGCGGATCATGTCGCTGGCCTACCTGAACCTCGACCAGCGCCAGGGCAAGGGACTCAGCGAGGACTACCGGGAGCTGATGACGAGGGCGTGGGGGCCGGTGCGGGTCTGCTCGGCGGCCGCCGAGCACGGTGGCCGCCGCGTCCTCGGACCGCTGTACACCGCGATCGGCACCCGGTTTCACCACCACCAACGTCGCGACGATCCGGCCGTCCTCCCCGAGGCCCTCGCGGAGGTGGGCCTGCCCGATTCGCTGGCCGCGGCCGCCATGAGCACGGACTTCGACCAGCTCATCAAGGACTCGCACCACGAGGCGTTCGACGAGGTCGGCCTCGATGTCGGAACGCCTGTCCTCCGCATCGGGGGCACGGTCCTGTTCGGCCCCGTGATCACGCCGGCACCCCGTGGCGAAGCGGCCGGACGGCTCTGGGACGGCTTGGTCATGGTTGCCGGCACGGACGGCTTCTTCGAGCTCAAGCGGACCCGGGATCGCAAGCCGTCGTTCGAGTGAGTGGTCACCCCGGGCTCGGCAGCCCGGCTGTCGAAGCGGCGGTCGGGGCTCCGCGTCCCGGTCACCTCCTTGTCGAACCCTGGAAGGCACCGATTCCGTGATTCCTCCCCGTCCCGCACCCCTGCCGTCTCTTCTCGGGGTCTTCGGCCCCCCGGACGACGAGTCCCTTCTGGCCGGCGGCGTCCTCGCGCAGCACGGCGCCGCAGGCGCCACCACCGCCGTCGTCACCGCCACCTGGGCGCCTGACAGTCACCGGGTCGGGCACCCGTCAGGCTGAGGAGGCTGACCGTCTGATCCGTCCCGGCGGACCGAGTGCCGCCCGGCGGGCGTACGTTCGGCGCCCGCCGGGCGAGTGGATCCCGGCCTGCCGGGTGGTCGCTACTCCAGCCACGCTCCCTCGCGCATGAGGACTCTGCCGCGCAGCTCCGGCTCACCACGCCAGGCCAGCACCGTCTTTGGCGCCACGCGTATGTACAGAAAAGGCCCTTCCTCCGTACGTGGGTCCCATCCGAACTTTCCGGCGAACGCGTCTGCGGCGTCCTCCGGAACTGCCCGGTCCGAGAAGCACTTTGCCTCTCCCTGCAGGAGCACCACATCGAAGGTGTCCGGCAGCGCCAGGCGCACGCGGGGCTCGATTCGCACGTTACGCGCAGTCGCGGAGGTCTCGCCGGTGCACATCCACACGGCCTGTCCGTCCCACCGGAACCACAGCGGCACTTGATGCGGGCCGTGATCCGGATGACCCGTCGACACCCATATGTCCCGTTCTTCAGCGAGCCGTCCAAGAGTGTCGCGCCGGCGCTCCGCCACATCGCGGCGAGCGATTCCCGTGGTCTTCATGATCGCCGATGCTATTCAGCGGTTCGGAAGCGCGCATGAGGCGTTGGTCCTACTCCCAGCGACCGACAAGCCACTCAGCCCGCCGCCCGGGGGTACGGGCTCGGGCTCTCATCGAAGTGCGACCAGTCGCAACGACGTTCGACCGTGCTGGTCGCTCCCTTCGCTGGGCCGCGAGATGGCTGGTCAGTGAGTTTCTCTCAACGAAATGATCTCGTGAGGTGACTCGGCCCAGGGAGGTCCCGCGAGCCGCGATCAGTCTGCGGCGTCCGGCGGTCGTACAGTCGAACCCGTTACCGAGGAGGACTTCTGATGCGCAGCGTGACGTATTCGATGAACGTCTCACTTGACGGCTACATCGTCGGGCCGGACGGCGACTTCGACTGGACGGCGCCCGACGAGGAGGTCTTTCGCTTCTGGATCGACGAGATTCGGGAGGTCGGCGTCCACCTGCTGGGACGACGGCTGTACGAGACGATGCTGTACTGGGAGACCGCCGACCAGGATCCATCGCTCGACGACTCGATGCGCGAGTGGACCTCGCCTGGAAGCCGCTCCCGAAGGTGGTGTTCTCGACCACGCTGTCGGCGGTGCAGGGCCATGCCCGCCTGGCCTCCGGCGGCGTGGCGGAGGAGATCGAGCGGTTGCGAGCCGAGCCGGGGCAGGGCGACATCGCGATCGGCGGCGCGACTCTCGCCGCCGAGGCGGCTGCGTCGGATCTCATCGACGAGTACCGGGCCATGGTCTACCCGGTGCTGGTTGGCGGTGGCATTCCGTTCTTTCCCCGGCGCGAGCGCCGGGTGGATCTCGAACTCGTCGAGACCCGCACCTTCAGCTCGAACGTCGTCTACCTCCGCCACCGCGTGGCGCGTTAGCCGGCTCGTCCGCCGAGCCCTCGGAAGAACGGGCCGGCCAGTGACATTTTCTCAGGGAAATGATCTGCGCGAGGAGCGGGATGCGGGCGACCGTGCCGAACCTCACCACCCGAACGACCTTGTACGAGAAAGTCACGGACCCCGCCGCCTCACTGAACGAGGTCTTCTCCCACACCATGGACCTGGAGAAGGGCTACGGCCGGAACCCGGTCGGCCAGCCGAAGACCTTCACCACCAAGGACTTGGTGGTCAAGTGTCAGCAGAACGTCAGCGACACCTTCCCCATGACGACCTGCTTCTGGGCAAACTACGGAGCGATCGGCGTCGTCGACCTCTTCCCGCCGGACGGCAAGCACGTACCGATCGACGAAGCCGCCGCACAGACGCACACGTTCGCCGTGGGCGCCCTCTCGGCCACCGGCACGTCCTGACCCCCTCGGAGGACCGCCAGGAGGTGCCCCGAGCGTGTCACCCAGGTACACCCGAGAGGAGATGAAGCGCAGGACGGCTCGACGGCCGTACCGCCGATCCGGAGACGAGCTCCGGGGGCTGTGCACCGGGTGAACTGGGCTTCTGCTATCACTGGCAGCCTGCGACCGGCACTCGAAATGGACCCGACCTGTGGACAACGGGAATCACGACGGCCTCGGCGACTACTGGGACCCGCTGCCCACCGCCCGGCGGCTGCTCATCGAGCATCCGTACCTGGACCAGTTCGACGGGCTCTGGGAGGAGCGGAACTGGCGCAATGTCCCGGGCCCGTTCTATGGCGCCCAGACCGACAGCATGCAGATGGGCCGCCACGACGCGCCGTTCCACCTCGCCTACGACGACGCGCACGGGCCGCTGGCCGGCATGGAGTTCGTGTACCGCCAGCCGGTCGGCCCCTCGCAGACCTTCGACCTGCTGAACGGCTGCTTCTTCGGCCACGGCGGCTTCGCGATGGACGGTGACGAGCACTGGAGCGTCCCGGCGGTGCGCGAGTGGTGGCAGGAGCGCGGGCGGGTGCGCGAGTGGGCCTTCGGGGTGTCCGACCGCTGGTCGCGCGTCCGCGGCGAGTACCGCGTGCATTTCCGGGACGCCGCCCAGGGCCTGCGCGACTGCGCCGCCTACCTCGACCACGGGCTGGAGGAGTACCTGCGCCGCTACCTCTTCTGGCTCGCCGAGCGGCGTCCGCGCCGCACCGGCGAGTCGCTGCCCCTGCTGGAGCGGCCCCGGAGCGGTACGACCGGACAGCCGGCCGCTGCCACGCCCGGCGGCGGGGTCTCGGCCGCCGCGGCGCCGGTGCCCGCACCGGGCACCGCGAAGCCGCTGCTCGCCGGCTACTTCGTGGCGGTCCCTGAGCGGATGACCGGCCCCGGGGCACCATCCGGCGCGGAGCGGCTGACCACGGCATCCGACTGCCTGATCGACCGGCTCCCGCAGGACGGCTGCTGGTTCGACACCGCCCAGGAGGCCCTGGAGGCGTGCGCGCCCCTCCGAGGACTCGAAGAAGCGTATGTGTACGCCATGCTGGTACCGGCCGACCACACCGCCGGCTTCGTCGCGGACATCCGCGCGGCCGCGACGTACGAGCCGGTGCTGCTCACCCACCTCGACGGCCGGGTCGGGAAAGAGGACGGCCATGGCGACCGCACAACCATCCCGCAGCTGGCCGAGGGCGGGCGCGAGATCGGTTGGGAGGTGCTCGGCTACGACTACGGCCTGCTGCACACCTGGCTCTGCAACGACCTGCACCAGGACGCCGTTCGCTCCCTGGGCGTGGTCACCGACGAGCGCGGCCTGCTCCCCTCCCGGGACGCCGCGGAACGCGTAGCCGCCTGGGCCAACACCCTCGGTGACACCAAGCCGGTCACCTGGTTCCCGGCCGCGCTGATCGAGTGGGACATCCCGGTCGAGAGCCGGTTCGTCCCGATCACGACGGGAGCTCCGCAACTCCCACCCCAACAGCCCTGGTGGGACCGACTCGTCCGGCGTGCCCGACCGACGTCCCGTGGTCCTGCGCGACAGGCTCCGTCGCCCACCGCTGTCCTTGGCCGGTCCACCTCCGAGGAGTTCGCGGGCCGCGCTGAGTCGTCGTAGCAAGGGTTCACACACCAGGACGCGCAGCGCTCTCCACCACCTCCTCCGCCGCCTCCGCCGCGGGGCGGGTGGCGACGGCGGACCGGTCGCCGGTGTCGGCAGCAGGTCTTCGGCGGCCCGCATGACGGCCTCCCGGCCCTCGGTTCACCGGCCCGGGTCGTCCGCGGCTGCCGTCACAGGCTCAGCAGCAGATCCCGGACCGCTGCAGGCTGGGACAGGAACGGGTGGTGGCCGGCGTCGAGCTCGACGACGCTGCCGGCCCGGCGGGCGAACTCGCGCTGCAGCCGCGGCGGGGTGCCCCGGTCCTGAGCGCAGACGAGGTACGTCGAGGGCAACTGCTGCCATGCGGCCGCCCCGACCGGCTGCACGGTCACCTGCACGCTCTGCCGGGCGAGGTGGTCCGCCGCCTGCGCCTGGACCTCGGAGTCGCAGTCCTGAAGGAACGTCTCCACGAGCAGCTCGGGGCGGACCCCGAACGTACCGGCGTCGGGGTCGACGCCGAGGAACGGGGCGGGGCTGCCGTCCCCGAACTCCGACAGGCTCTGCCCGACCTCGGGCAGGTAGCTGGAGATCAGCAGCAGGTGGCGCACCGACCCGACTCCCGCAGCAGCCTCCGCGGTCACGACACCGCCGTAGCTGTGGGCCACCACGACGGTCGGTTCGTCGCCGGCCTGCAGCACCTGCCGCACGGCGGCAACATCCTCGGGCAGCCCCGGGCCGGCGACCCCGCCGGGCAGGCCCGCCTCACCGCAGCTCGGCAGCGCCGGGGCCACGCTCGACACCCCCCGCTCCTGCAGCAGCTCGGCGGTGCGGTGCCACCACCACGACCCGTCTTGCACGCACGCACCGTGCACGAACACGACTCGCATCGCCACCTCCACGTCGGCCCCGACTGCCCCTGCCGACTATGCACCCTCGGCCCGCTCACCCCCAACCGACGAAAAGCCCCCGAATCTGTACGCCGCGCGGCCTCGGGGCATCTGCCGTGTCGTGGTGGGCTCGTAGGTGCGGCGGCCACGACTGTGCAACGCGCACGACATGACGCTCCCGAAGAGGCATGGTGCGGCCTCGTCGACCACCAGGACGTCCGGATGCCACAGGTCACTCACAGCACGCCCCAAGGCTGTCGGAGAGGAGCGCCCACACAGCGCCACCACACGAGCCGAGTGACTCAGGATTCGCCGCCACAGGGAAATCAGTAGCTGTCCGGTCCCAGCTCCACATACGTTCGCCCGCATGGCCGACGACTGCTTCGCGTATCCGCGGCTCGCCGCGATCTACGATCCGCTCGACCCCGACCGCAGCGATCTTGATGCATACCTCCGGATCGCAGAGGAGTTCGGGGCACGCCGCGTGCTGGACATCGGCTGCGGCACAGGGGTGTTCGCACTTCTGCTGGCCGACCGCGGGATCGAGGTCGTCGGGGTGGATCCCGCACTGGCGTCCATCGAGGTCGCCAAGGCCAAGCCGGGCAGTGAGCGAGCACGCTGGATCCACGGCGATGCGACAGGCCTCCCGCCGCTGCAGGTCGACCTCGCGACGATGACAGCGAACGTTGCCCAGGCGATCGTTGATCCGCAAGCGTGGCAGAGGACGCTACGGGGAGCCTACGAAGCACTACGGCCTGGCGGGCATCTGGTCTTCGAGACCCGCGATCCGGCCGGACAGGCCTGGAAGGAGTGGACCCGCGAGAACTCCTACCGCGTGACGGACATCCCAGGCGTCGGCTCCGTCGAGAGCTGGGTCCAGCTGCTCGAGGTGAGCCGGCCCCTGGTGACGTTCCGCTGGACCTACGGGTTCGCGGCAGACGGGCAGGTGCTGACGTCGGACTCGACCCTGCGTTTCCGAGGCCGGGAGGAGGTCGAGCGGGACCTGGTCACGCACGGCTTCGTGATCGAGGAAGTTCGCGATGCGCCCGACCGGCCAGGAGGTGAGTTCGTCTTCCTGGCACAACGTCCGTTGTCAGCGGACGTGGCAGACGGCCCTGATCAGCGTTCCGGGATCGCCTACAGTAGCGTGATCGGCTCACGAGCTGGAACGGCCCGGGGATCACTCTGCTGGTCCCGATCGATGCCGCCGTCCCTCCGGGGTGAAGGTGAAGCTCGTGGCGAACGGACCATCACCCCGGCGTCCCGCCGGAAGCAGTGGTTGTTCACGAGCCGGCGGCCAGGAGGGCCCAGCGCCCGAGTGGGCGCCGTGCCCTGGGGTGGGAGAACAGCATTTCCGTATCGGATGTGCCTGTCGAAGGCGATCCGAAGGGGTGGTCGTAGACAGGCCGGAAGGTGAAGGTGTTCCGGGTGCCGGAGGACCGTGCCCGTGCAGAGGGCCGGCCGAGGTTGCCGGCCGGCTGGGTGGCCTCGGGGTGTGCGAAGCGGCGAGCGGCATCCACCGGGGAGAGTGGTCGGCTTCCGCCGCGGGCCGGCCCCGGTGTGCCGGGTGGATCACGTAGAGTCGACCAATGGCGAAGTACTTCGACGTGCACCCGCAGACCCCCCAGGCCCGCACCATCGGCACCGTGGCCGACAGCCTCCGCTCCGGGGCCCTCATCGCATACCCGACCGACTCCTGCTTCGCCCTGGGCTGCCGTATGGGCAACCATGAGGGCGTCGAACGGATCCGGTCGATCCGGCGTCTCGACGACCGCCACCACTTCACCCTGATGTGCGAGAACTTCGCCCAGCTGGGGCAGTTCGTCCACATCGACAACGCCGTCTTCCGCGCCGTCAAGGCGGCGACGCCGGGCAGCTACACCTTCATCCTCCCCGCCACCAAGGAGGTCCCGCGCCGTCTGATGCACCCGAAGAAGAAGACGGTGGGGGTCAGGATCCCCGACCACGTCGTCACGCGGGCCCTGCTCGCCGAACTCGGTGAGCCCCTCGTGTCCAGCACCCTGCTCCTCCCCGGCGAGGACGAGCCGATGACCCAGGGGTGGGAGATCAAGGAGCGGCTCGACCACGTGCTGGACGCCGTGGTGGATTCCGGCGACTGTGGTACGGACCCGACGACGGTCGTCGACTTCTCCGGCGGCGCAGCCGAGATCGTCCGACGCGGGGCCGGCGACCCCACGCGCTTCGAGTGACGACACAACTCACGGTTCGGCCGGCGACAGGCCCAGGGCCGAGGGCCTGCGCCGGGAGGAAGTGGCCCTGCCGGCCTCGGTCGGCCCGACTGCTCCACTCGCCTGGAGCAGGGTCACCGCCAGGCGTCTGCCGCGGGCCGGCCGGCGGACCGCACGGAGGTGTCCAGCCGGCGTCGCAGCGTCGGCTCGTCTGGCTGACGATCACTCAAGTGGGCGGAGGTGCGGGCACTGTGATCGGCACAGTGCTGTCCGGGGCGTTGCAGTCCGGTGACACGGAAGGCTCTATTCCGTCGATTGTTCGCACTAGGTTCGATCGTGCACGCCGCCGCATTGCCCCGCGGTTCCTGCACGAGAGGGGACGGGCAATGTGCGAGACCTCACCCGTACCTCGCTCAGGAGAACCTTCATGTTCCCGTCGACGACCCGTCGCGCGACCACCGTCCGCACGCTGGCCCGCACCGCCCTGGCAGCCGCTCTGATCGTCCCCGCCGCGACAGCCTGCAGCTCCGCCTCCGATGCGAAGGGCACCACCGCGGCCACCGCAGCCGCCACGCCCACCACACAGGGCACCACCGCACCGGCCGCCGCGACACCCGTCACGCCCACCACGCCCGTCTCTCCTGCCGCACAGGGCAGCGCCGCTCCAGCCACCGCGCCCGGCGCCACCGCACCGGCTGCCCCGCCCGCTTCGCCCGCCCCGCCCCGGGCCACGCCACCCGCCACCTCGGCCAAGGCGAAGTCCCCGGTCCACACCCAGCCCCTGGTGGACGGCAGCACGGCCGAGGTGCAGGAAGTCGGGGCCCAGCACTACGTCGCCAAGATCGTCCACAGCGGTGACGTCCTCGCCACGCTGGAGACGAACGGATCCGACGCCGGGCTGGACGCCAACGACATGTTCGTCGTGCTCTCGCTGGACGGCCAGGTCCACTCCTGGATGGGCGGCGGGCACCAGGGACCGGGCACGTTCAAGCTCGCGGGCGGCTGGACGGCCAAGGTCACGAAGATCGGCGAGCTCCGGTACCGCGCGCAGATCCTCGGCACCGACAACGCCGTGAACGGCACGCTGGAGTCGAACCAGCAGGACGCCGGAGGCGTCGCCAACGGCGTCTACATGGTGCTCACCGCCGGCGGCGAGATCAGCGCCCACATGTGACCGAGCACTACCAGGGCGCTTCCTTCGGATCGTCTGCACCGGCTCGCGGCAGCCGGCAGCCGGCGTCCGGCGGGAAATCTTCCGGTTTACACAGCCTCAAGTGACGGTGGTCCATCGGCTGACGCCGAAGAATCTCCTGCCTTCGTCCGCTAGGCTGCTACGCCGCGCCGCCCTGGCGTGTTGGGTCGCCGGGTTCTCCGGGCAGCCGGGATTGCGGGCCCCAGCCGTCCGGCCGTCCGGCCGTCCGGCACCGGTCTACCGGGCAGACGCGGTGCTCCGTCCGCCCCACGACCTGCCTGCACACCGGTCCCACGCGCAGTGGACGGGTAAGCATGCCAGCTGAACGACTTGACGCGGAGTCTCCCGTTCGTGCGTGAAGGCTGGATCGAGGTCCAGCACTACGCTGACGCTCCGAGTGACGCCTTCACGGTGCTCCCGCTCGACGGCCTCCGCTCCGCCTTGCCGACCCCGATATCCGGAGCGAAGGGGACGACCGGGGCATCGGTGTCGGCCGCACCTTCACCCACTCTGGACTGGCCGTGTGGCGCGGTGGATGGAGCCGTGCATGGGGCAAGACCACGGCAGGAACGGTCGGCGCCCTCGCGGTCAAGGAGGCGCCGCTGGTGCTGTGCGCCGGCTTCGTGGTGGCGGAGGCGACGGCTCAGCTCTTGCGGACGCGCAGGAGTGACAGTGTCACGTTCATGGTCACGGGCGAGGACGGGCAGGCCGACGAAGATCTGGCGTGTGCTCAATACGTCGCCCGGAGGGCCACCGGGGCCGGGACGGACGCTGCCGAGTTCCTGCGCCGCGCTGCCGAGTCGCGCGCCGCCGAACTGGAGGAGGGGGTGCGTCAAGGAGTCCATCCCGACGACGTCGCGCTCTGTCTTGAGCTCGACCGGTTCCCCCTTTGCCATGGTGGCGACCTTGGAAGGCTCGCTCATGGTCCTGCGTCCGTGCGCCATTCCTTCGCTGACCGACGACGCCCCGATCTGATCGCCGGCGAGGCGCGACCCCCACCGTGCGAGGAACTGAGCCGTGTTCGCCCCGAAGGTGCGTCACCGCCCGCCTGGCACACCACGGTGGCGGTGCTGTGGGACGCGCCAGGCAGTGCAGTACGGACGCGGCAGGAGCACGGCGGGCCGGCGCCGACGGGGGTCCGCTTGGACACCTCCCCGCCATGACACCGGTTCGCCGCCGTGACGTTCCTCCGGGGCCGGGAGCCCGTCCCGGCGCCCGCCTCCCGAGGCCGGCGTCAGTAGACCAGGATGTCCCAGTGACTGCCCTCGTTGCAGTACAGGTTGCCCGAGGCGGCCTTCCACTGCGGGTAGCCGTCACCCCGGAGGCCGATGTAGGTGAAGCTGTTCTGGATGTAGCCGTCGATGCAGGAATTGCGGGAGATGTCGACCTTGTACCCGTTGTAGTGGCTGTAGGTTCCGGAGGCGTGGCCCACCTCGGTGCCGCCCGTGATGTTGATGGCGCAGCCGCTGGACTGCTTGAGGGTGATGATCGTGCTCACCGTGCCGGAGTTGATCTGCTCGAACGAGGTGCAGGTGGAGTTGGATCGGGTGGTGCAGCCACCGCTCGAACTCCAGGTGATGCCGGCACTCCTGAACTGGCCGGCGGCCGTCGACTGCGACAACTTGGTACCACTGGCGCCGGCCGTGGGCGCCGAGAGGGCGAGCCCGGCCAGGGCCAGGGCGACGACGGCGGCTGCGGTACGGGGCTTCATCTGCTCTCCCGGTGAAGTGGTTGACCTCGGACTGGGGCACCCCCGCTCGTCGTCGGCCGCGCCCGGCCTCGGCCTGCCGGGCGGGCAGTCGAGCGCGGGGCGGGCGGGGGCCGACCAGACAGGGGGTCGTGCAAAGTGCCGTGCGGCAGTGCGGTGATGCGGTGTCGCGGCAGTGCTTCGGCGCGGGGGAAACGCATGATCCGCCCGGCCCCGATCGTGTTCGCAGGGCGGCCGGGGCGCCGGTGTGAGTGTGGGGAACCGTGCGGGAGCGGTACGACACCAGGATGGACCGACGATGTCTATGCGAGTAGACCCCTGCCCGTGAATTTCGCGTGGCGGCCACGTATCCGAAAAGCGCAGACGCCGCCGGCGTCCGTCCGGCCTGTGGCACCCTTCGGGCGATCGGGGAGCGCATCCTGCTCCCGCTCGGCCTCGACCAGACCCGGGTGGATGGGCACCTCGCCCACCCTCCCCCGGCCGCACGCCCAGGCTCCGTAGGGGCCGCCGGCGGCAACGGTCGGTGGCGGGGCTCTCGTCATCGAGGCGGTCCCTGGTGGGCGCCGGCGCTATCGTGATCCCGTGACCGGATCTGTGCAGCGTCCACTGCTGTTCCTCGACGTCGACGGACCCCTCATCCCGTTCGGTGCGGCGTCCCGGCAGTATCCGACCTATGACGCAGGCCCTGAACCTCGTGGCGCCGACGCGAATCCGCTCCTGAGCAGGATCGATCCCGCGCACGGGCTCCGGCTGGCCGCGCTCCCGTGCGAGGTGGTCTGGGCCACGACATGGATGGCTGACGCGAACGAGTGCATCGCTCCCCGCATCGGTCTGCCGCAGCTGGCGGTGGTGGTCTGGCCGGAGCCGTCCGACAACGACGACCAGGACGAGCGGAACGGACTGCACTGGAAGACGCGCGCCCTCGTCGAATGGGCGGCGGGACGCCCGTTCGCCTGGGTCGACGACGAGGTCACCGACACCGATCGGGCCTGGGTTGCCGCCCAGCACCCGGGACGCACCATGCTCCATCGCGTCGATCCCCGCCGTGGTCTGACCGCCGGCGATTACGCGGCTCTCGACGCGTGGCTGCGACAGCTGGTCTGAACACGGCCGAGGCAGCGGGAGACTGAGGCGACGTGAAGAGACCGCCGGGGGCCGTTGAGGCTACCGCCCGGCCCCCGTTCTGACGCACGTTCTGACGCACGTTCTGACGCACGTTCCGCTGTGCTGGATGCGGCGTGGCCGCGTGGGAGGGAACGCCCGTCAGGGCTTCTGCCCACGGGGGACGACGAAGTCGGTCAGCACGGCGGAGCCTGCGTCGGCCTGCGTCCACGGTCCGCTCAACGTCAGCAGTGCGAGCCCGGAGGTCGGGAACTTCGACGCCATCCGCTCGCGCGCGTCGCCGAGTGCGTCTCCGGCCAGGGCCAGTGGCAGCTCCTGCACCCCGGGGAAGTGACCGACCAGCAGCAGGGAGCGGACGTGGTCCGGCGCCTCGTGCACCACGGCGAGCAGGACGGAGGCACTCGCGCCGTACAGGCGCTCGTCGTAGGTCACCGCCGGTGCGGTGCTCAGTTCACCCGCGACCAGTTCCCAGGTCTGGCGGGTCCGGCGGGCCGGGGAGCACACGACGGCGTCCGGCAGGCACCCGGCCGCCTGCAGCCACCGGCCGGCCACCGGGGCGTCGCGCAGCCCCCGTGGGCCCAGCGGCCGGTCGCGGTCGGCCACGTCGTCGGGCCAGGCGGACTTGGCGTGCCGCAGCACCATCAGACGTCGGGAGACTTCCATCCTCATACCGCCCAGCCTGTCAGCCCGGCCGGAAAAGCGCATCGGCTGCACCGGCCCGCCCGCGCAGCACCACCAGGGCCTGCAGTGCGCTCCGCCACGCTCGCGCGGCAGCATGGCGGCGCTCGCGACGCGCCGATCGACACCCCAACGACCGGCGCCACGCACTGCCACCCAGCCGGGCCCGCGGCGGGCATCGCGGCGGCATCGCTGAGGGTGTCCCGCCGGGAGGTGGCCGGCGGAACGCCCTCGTCGAACCGTCCGCGTCTCGTCAGCGACCTGCGGTAGCCAGGTCGCCGTGGTGAGCGGGCCGGGCGTAACGCCGCAGGCGGTGGAGGGTGAAGCGGTCGAACAGCACCGGGGTCGGGCCGGGTTCGCCGTCGTGGCCGCGGGCGTGTGGTAGGAGCTGACGGTGATCGTGGTGCGGCGGCCGATCAAGGACCCCGGGTCGACGTCGAGGACCGCGACGCCGTAGGGGAAGGCGGTGTCGGGGTCGCGGACCGCCGACCAGGTGGCCTTCTCCTTCGCGTCCGCGTCCGCCTTGAACGTCAGCCGCTGGGTGCGGACGAAGGCGTCCGGCACGCCCGTACCGGCGGGGTCGGTGAGGTAGGTGTCGTCGTTCGAGGCGGTACCGCCGCCGCCCGGGATCAGGTGGACGGTGCCCTGGGAGGTGTCGAGGCCGTGGATCTCGTCGCTGACCACGCTCGGGCGCAGCAGGCTGCCGAGGTCGGTGCCGCGCACGGCGTAGGTGCGCTCGTAGTCGTGGTCGTGGCCGCAGAGCACCGGGTCGACCTGGTAGCGGTCGAAGACCGGCAGGAGCTGCTCGCGGATACCCGTGTCGCCGCCGTGGCCACCCTTCGCGGTGCCCAGGCGCAACCGGGGACGGCTCACCGACGCCGCGGTCGCCCAGGACACCGCCATCTCGCGCGAGGGATCGTTGCCGAAGCTCAGGTGCAACGACGACCCGGCATCGGACGGAACAGACACCCTGCGAAGGGGGGTCTCGATCCTGGACCGGACCGCCAGGTGTCCGCCCCGCCGGAGAACCCCACCGTCGACGCCCGAGAGCACCGGGCGCGCACCGCCCTCGCGGACGACTGCCCCGACGACGACGTCGCGGTGAGGCTCTCCCGCTGACGCCGGGCGGTCCCCGGCCCCAGGCGAGGCTGGAGGGCTAGTCGGTGACGACGTTGACGGCGGGATAGATCTTCGGTGGCACCTCGGCCATCCCGACTTCCCTGAGCACGGGCATGAGGTGCTCGGCGAACCGCTGGAACGCCTCCTCCGACTCCCAGGCGTCGACGACGAGCCACCCGTCGGCCGTCGGGCCGGCCACGTGGGACAGCAGCCCCGGCGCGGGCCAGTCACCCCGTGACCTCAGAGCACCTTTGCCGCCGCTCAGCCTGTTCGTGACCTGCTCGTACTGCTCCCGGGTCCCACCCGGCGTCTCGTGCACGATGATGATCGCCATCGGGCGACACCTCCTCGATTCGACTTCCCACAGTCCACGTCCCCCAGGAGGAAACCGCCCACCGAGTGAGCCGAATGCCGCACGCACCACGCCGACGGCAGGACCGCCGGGCCGACCCGTCCCCGACGGTCGACGGAGCAGGCGCGGTGGAAGCGGGGGTGAAAGAACCAGCGGCTTCGGTGCACCAGGCGCCGCAGGTGTTCGGGCAGGCGACGCTCATGGCCGCCATCCGGTGCAGCAGTCGGCCACGCAGCCGGCCGGTGCGGGGCCTCGCCCGGGTCCGCACCGGCCGGCTGCGTCTCAGTCCTTGGTGAAGGTGAAGGTGACCTGGGCGCTGTTGCCCGAGCCGCCGCTGTAGACGCAGGAGTAGCCGCTCGGCACCGTGCAGGTGTAGGAGTTGGCACCGGAGTAGGGGTTGTTCCAGGTCAGGTGAACCTGCCCGCCTTCATTGATGTTGTAGGTGACCTCCCCCTCCGTACCGGTCATGAAGCCGCACGACTCGCTGGCGAACATCACCGCGCCACGGGAGTTGACCCAGCTCTGGGGAGTCCGGTTGTCCATCCAGCATCCGTGCAGGAGGCGGTTGCCGGCCAGGGCCAACGGCTTGGTGGTCTTGTTGAACACCGTGACCCAGGTACTGCGAGCCGCCTCATCGGCGGCAGGCACCGCGGCGGCAGCAGTGACCGGCACCGCGGCGGCTGCGACCGGCACCGCGGCGGGACGGGCCTGGGCGGGAGCGGCAGTCAGCACGAGGGCGCCGCATGCGATCGCGCTGGCGGCGAGAGTCCGGATCTTCTGCACGAGGTGTTCCTGACGGGTGGGGAGGAGCCCGAACGCGGGCCTGTCCCCACCACCCTTCGGCCTGTACTGACGGTCAGTCAACTGATCATGGACCGGGAGGTTCGAATGCGGACGACGACTGCCCGAAAGGGCCATCGGCCGAGGAGCTCAGGCCAGAACCGCCAGCGGGACGGGGTGGTCCGGCGGCCGCGGCGGGGGCGCCGGCCCCGCCGCGGCCGCACCAGCGGTGCCGGCGGCCGGGCACGGCCGATCTCCCCCGGTGTCCGGCGGCCGGACGCCGGCGCCCACGCGTGGTGCGCAGGCCATCGCCGGCCAAGGAGAACGGGCTCCAAGGGCTGTCCCGTTATCGGGAGGCGTGCGGGGCGGTCCGTTGGTAGATGGTCCCTCCGGGGGTGAACCAGCCCGCCTTCTTCCGGACGGCCGGGCTCGGGTCGTGGGCGTGGGACTCCTCCACGGCCGCGAGGGCCCGGGCGTCGCTGTGGACGAACTTGCCGACGAGCTCGACGGCCCTCTGCCGGACCTGCGGGTCGGGGTCGGAGGCCAGGTGCAGCAACGCGGGTTCGAGGACCCGGTCCGCGCCCGGTGTGCACGTGTCACCCTTGCACCGGTCGCAGGCCAGGGCGTGGAACGCGGCGATCCTGACCCGGGCGTCGGGATCGTCGGCCATGGCGATGAGCTGACCCATCGACTCGGTGTCGACCAGGTGGTCCAGGAGTCGGCAGCAGCCCTCGCGGACGGCGGCGCTCTCGTGGGACAGGCCGGCGCGGATGGCACCCAGCGCGTCCTCCTTGCGCCGCAGCAGCTCCCAGTAGGCCGCCACGGCGCGGTGCGGGTCGCCCAAGCACGAGACGAGGGCTTCGTTGTCGGTCCTGACGAATCCGAGCATGGCCCCAGTCTCGCGCCGTGCGGCAACGCCCGGCAAAGGAATTTCGCCCCGGTCGAGGAGAGCGAGGGCCGTGCGCCCGAAGGCCGATCGCGGGAGGCCTTCAGCTGTTCAGGTGGCGTCCGGTCGTCAGGAACGCCTGGACGAGGGGCACTTGTGGAACGGCCGGGGAGACGACCCGGGAGGCGTAGTGGACGACGCCCAGGTCCCGTGCGGGCGAGATGAAGAGCCGCTGGCCGTGGATGCCGCTCGCCATGATGGAGCCGTAGGGGTCGTTGGGAATCCACCGCAGGTCGTGGTACGAGAGGGTGGCCGGCGCGTCGGCGGGTGCGGCGGGGAACCGGACGCGGCGGGGATAGCCGTCGGGGACGGCCGACGCGATGGTGGAGGCGACGGCCTCGGGGACGATCTGGCGGTCGCCGACGGCACCGCCGCACCGGATCATCTCGCCGAGTCTGGCCACGTCGCGCTCGGTGGCGCTGAACCCGCCGCAGGCGGCCTCGGTCCCCTCGGCGTCGAGGATGTAGTACGCGTCCTCCTCCGCCCGATCCCGGTCCAGATCGTGTCCGACAGGTGCGCCGACGTGGTGGTGCCGGTGACGCGGCGCAGGACCTCGGCAAGGGCCTAGGCGAAGGGCCGGGACGTCTGGGCGCGCCGCTACCGGGAGATCAACGACTGGGAGCACCACCTCTGCATGCTCGGCACCGCCGAGATCAGCCTCGCCCGGGTCGGCCGTGCCCTGCCGGCCCCCGTCGGCCTCCTGCGGGGCCCGGAGTGTGTGGCAGGAGCGCGGCGGCGGTGAGGCCGATGAGTCCGACGGCAGCCAGGGTGATCATGGCGGCGGCGTAGGCGTGGCTGGTGAGGCCCGCGACGAGAATCGTGCCGGCGACCGCGGTGCCGAGGGAGGAGCCGAGGTTCGAGACGCTCCGGGACAGGCCGGAGATCTCGCCCTGCCGGTCGTCGGTGAAGCTCGACTGGACGATGTTGACCGAGGGGGTGAGCATCACGCCGAGGCCGAGGCCGATCAGGAGCAGCCCGGGGGCGAAGGCCCAGGGGCTGGGTGAGCCGCCGACCACGACGATCAGGACGACGATGCCGGCGATCGTGCCGAGGAAGCCCGTCAGGATGAGGGTGCGCTGCGCGTGCCGTTCGGCGAGGCGTTCGGCGGCGAGGGAGGACGCGAGGATGCCGAGGGTGGCCGCGGTGAAGATCACGCCGGTCTGGATCGCGTCGTAGCCGCGGACGACCTGAAGGTAGGAGGCCACGGTGAAGGACACGCCCATCAGGAGCAGCCACTGGGTGTTCTGGGTGACCAGCCCGAGGTTGGAGACGCGGCTGCGGAACAGGCTGGTGGACAGCAGCGGCTCCTTGCCGGCCCGTTCCCGGGCGCGGACCCACAGGAAGAAGCCGGTCAGGAAGAGCGCGCCGAGGGCGAGCAGGGCGAGCATCAGCCAGACGTTGTTGTCGGCGGCCAGGATCCCGGTGACGACGAGGACGAGCCCGACGGCGGACAGGATGGTGCCGACGGTGTCGAAGGGACGGGTCGGGTCCGGCGGGAGGGGGTCCTGGATCCGGCGGCTGAGGATGAGGATCACGACGATCACCAGGGCCTGGAACACGAACGCGGCCCGCCAGCTGATTGCCGAGGTGATGAGCCCGCCGATCAGCGGGCCGGCCGCCGCGCCGATGCCGCCGAGCGCCATGATCGTCCCGAAGGCGCGGGCACGTGAGGTCGTCTCGGTGAAGAGCAGTGTGGTGAGGATGTAGACGGGTGGGATGAGCAGGGCCGTTCCGATGCCCTCGAGGATCGAGTTGCCGAGGATGAGGACGCCCAGGCCCGGCGCGGCGGCGCTGATCAGCGCGCCTGCGCCGTAGACGACGAGGCCGGTGAGCAGACACCGCTTGCGGCCGTAGCGGTCGGTCAGTTTGCCGCCGGGGATCATGAGAGCGGCCATCACCAGCAGGAAGACGGTGATGGCGACCTGCACGCCTTGCACGGTGGTGTCGAGGTCGTCGCTGATGTCGTTGATCATCACGTTCATGTTCGAGCCGGCGAAGCTGCAGATGAACTGGGCGAGGGCGAGCGGGGCGACGACCCGTCGCAGGGCGGCGGGCGTGCGTGCCGGGGCGGAGTCAGCCATCGGCGCCGCCGCGTTCCACCGTGTCGAGGTGCTCGTCGCGGGCGATGGCCGCGGCGACCGGCACGACGGTACGGAGACCGCCGATGACGTCGTGCCCGGCGATCGCCGGGTAGGCCCTCATGGATGGCTCCCTCGTTCGATCAGGGTCGCCCGCGGCGCCCTGCGCCGGGACACGTTGCGCCGCGGCTGCCGCTTCGACCCGCCCTCGGTCGCCGCCGTCGCACGTTCAGCTCCCCCGGGCCCCGCGCGGCCACAGCGGGGCCGACCCGGGCCACCGCCGCGACCGACGGGACGAACGCACTGTCGGCACCTGGCTGAGGCCCGTTCCCCGTGGTCGTACGCTCCCACCACGTTCGCACCAGGGCAGGGGGGTCGCCGCGGGGACGACGTCGAGCCCGGGCCGCCACCCGGGCTCGACGCTGCGGACCGACCGACGCCGCTGCCGCCGTCACCTGCAGCCCGCCCGGTCGCGGGGGAAGGCGGCAGCGGAGTCAGGAGAGGATCTTGGCCTTGGCCCGGGCGAACTCCTCGTCCGTGATCTGGCCTGCGGTGCGCAGTTCGGTGAGTTTTGCCAGTTGATCGGCCGTGGACTGCTGTCCCGGCGCGCCGGCGGTCTCGCGAACGTACGCGCGGAACCGTTCGTCGCTCTTCTGCGCCTTGTTCAGTTCGCGCTCGCCCATGCCGCGTCCGCGGGCGATGAGGTAGACGAAGACGCCGAGGAACGGCAGGAACACGAGGAACACGGCCCAGCCGCCCTTGGCCCAGCCGCTCAGCGAGTCGTCGTGGAAGAGGTCGATGAGGATCCGGAACAGCAGCATGAACCAGAGGATCCACAGCATGAACCAGAAAATGGTCCAGAAGACGTTCAACAGCGGGTAGTCGGCCGCGAGGTTCATAGCTTTGATCTCCTGTCCCGGAACGGCCTGGGCCGCCCCGAATCGTGGGGCTGAGGTCGAGTGCGGCGTGGGAGCCGGGGTGGGGGCTGGACCTCGCCGGGGTGCCAGGTCGTGTCGGGGATTGGCTGCTCCGCGCTGCCCGGGGGCAGGAGGGCGAACCAGCCGTTTCCGGGCAGCATCTGGGTCCGGGTTCCGGCGGCGGCGTCGGGCCGGGTGGGGCCGACGTGCAACGGGTCGATCGGGGCGGCGACCGCAACGGACGTCGTCACCGAGGGCGGCACCGGTATGCGCTCACTCATGTCCTCATGCTGCGCGCGGCCCCCGGTTCACGCATCCGCTCGGCTCGGTGGAGGGCCGGCCACGGCCGTCGGTGCGCCGAGGCCCCGGTACGCCGAGGCCCCGGTACGGCAGGAGCCTGTCGTACCGGGACCGAATGAGCGGTTGGGAGCCGCCCCCGGAAACGGCGGTGGCGTGTGGACGTGGATCAGCGGGGGCCGGTCCGAACGCCGCCGTCGGACGGGGCCGGACGGCCGGCGTCAGCCCTCGGCCTCCATCGCGGCCTCGATCTCCGCGTCGGCGACGGCGATCGCGACGCCGAGGGCCGCGGCGATGTTGCCGGCCGCCGTCATGACGCGGGCGGTGCCGACGATGGGGGCGATCGCCACCAGGACGTCCTGGAGCTTCTCGGCGGTCAGGCCGGACCGCAGCGCGGGATCGATGTGGGCGAGGTACGAGATGGGGGGCGCGTCACAGGCGACGAGTGCGGCTATCCGGGTGAGGATGAGCGTGTCCGGGGCCAGGCCGCACCGCTCGATCGAGTCGATGGTCATGGCGGCGAGGGTGTCAAGGACGGGCGTTTCCGATGTGGTGGACATGGTGAGGGGCCTCCTGGTGCTTCGGCACCGACGCCGGGACGCTGCCGGGAACGGACAGACGGGCGCCGGCCGGGCTGCCCTTCCACGGTAGGAGGCTTCCGGGACGCGCGCGCGGGAGAGCCGTGCCGGGTCGGGAACGGGGCCGCGGCCGAGGGAGGCGGGCCGGGCGAGTCCGGCCGCTGGAGGGTGATCGGTGGAGGTGCAGCCGGCCGGGACCGCGGGGACGGGGGGCGCCCGGAGTCCCGGCCGTGGGGGTACCGGCCGTATGGAGGCGCAGCCGGTCTGCTCAGCAGCCCGTCGAGGGGGTGGTGGGGCTGCTGTGACCGGAATGCTAGACCGGCTCGATGCCCTTGAACAGGGCCTTGACCTGCAATTTTCCGGCCGCGGACATGCCAGGCGACCAGAGTCCCCTACCCCTGCCGGGCAGCCGTGTGGGAGCCGGTCAGATCTGCCGGGCCGGGTCGGAGAAGGTCGGGCCGCCGGCGGCGAGCCGGTGCCGGACCGGGGCTGGGGCCGGGGCCGGGGCCGGGTCGGTCGCGGTTTCGCCGGGCGGCTGACGGAAGTCGGCACCCTGCGCGACCGGCAGCGGCGGGCGAACGCCGGACTGGGCGGGCATGGGCGCGTCGGCGGCGGGCTCGGAGAATGCGGGCAGCCCGAGGCTGCGACGATCTGGGGTCATGATCCCAGTCTCGCAGCCCGAACAGGCTGGGCGGAACCGATCGCCCGGCCGGTCCACGGCACGCCCCTCTCGGGGCAGGGTCACCCCGGTCAGCGGGGGCGGCGGCCCGTGAGCGCCTGCCAGCGGTCCTTCGCGGCCTCGAGGTCCTGCTTCGCCGCCGGGATGCTGGCGTCGGCGTCCCAGCGGGCGGTGGTCTCGTCGAGGTGCAGTTGCGCGCGCGTCTGTTTCCCGGTGTCCTCCTGGACGCGCCGGAGCTCGGCCTCGGCCTCGCGGATGCGGGAGTCCCGGTCGCGCTGGGCCGCCTTGGCGTCGGCGATGGCGTTGTGGACGTCGACGACGAACCTCCGGACGCGGTCCTCGTCAGCTTCCGCGGCGGGGTAGGTCAGCAGGTGCTGGCGTCCCTGCGGGTCGACCACGTAGACGTGGTTGGCCGTCGGGGCGTGGTCGGATCGGACGGCTATCTCGTGCAGGGGCAGGTCGGCTCGTTCGTCGCCGGTCCGCATGCCGAGAACGTGCTCGTGGAGGCTGAGGGGGCCGAGTTCGTCGCGCGGCTCCCCGCGGCCGGGTTCGCGGAGGGCGGCGATGCGCTGCTCGATCGCGCGTATGCGTCGGCGGTGGGCGTCGGCGGCGGCCCTGACGGCGCCCCGCGCGCGGCCCAGGTCCTTCTTTCGGCGCTGCTTCGCGGCGCGGAGGGCTCCCCGCGCGGCGGCGAGGTCGCGGCGAGCCGCGTCGTGCTCCGGGGCGAAGGCGTGCCTCCAGGCGCCGGGGTAGCGGCAGAGCCGCCAGCCGGCCGCTCCGGCGGCAGCCAGGACGATCAGCACGATCCAACCCGCGGCACTCACATCGCCCTCCCCTTTGGCAGTCGGCGCCCCCTCGGGGGAGACCTCTCGGACGGGCACCCGCCCCGACGACTATCAGCAGGCCACCGGGGGGCCGTCAAGCCTTTTGGATCACCCCGTGACGGCGCACAGGAGCAGTGAGGGCGCAGCAGGCCGGCCGGGGCGGGCACCCGGCCGTGCTGCCGGGCTCCGAGGAGGACCTGGTCGTCCGGCCGGGGATCGTCTGCGGTCGAGGGAGACCACGAACTCGTTCAGGTCCTGCAGGACGTGGACAACCTTGTCGAGCGGGAGGCGGACCTCCCGGGAGGACATGTCCATCGGTCCCATCAGCTCCGCCCGCCCGCGGGGTGGGCGGCTTCATCCGGTTCGACGGAGCGGGCGGCGGCGAAGAGCCGTGCGCATCGCTGCGTCATGGCCTCGGGTGACTGGTCGGCGTGGTTGATCCACCAGCGGACCAGGGCGGTGCACAGGCCGCGCCAGGCGTACTTGAGGGCGTCGGCGTCGAGCGGGTCGCCGGATCCGGCCGCGTGCAGGAGTTCGGCGGTGCCGGTCGCAGCGAGGTCGTCGATCGCGTCGCGGTAGTGCGCCGCGCGGTGGGCGGCGTCGCTGCCGGGCGGCAGTGTGGCGTCGTAGAGGACGAACCATGCCTCGCGTTGTCCGTCCAGGGCGCCGAACAGGGCGTTCAGCACGCGCAGGGAGGTGGGCGGTGCGCCTGCGGGGTGTTCGGCCATCGCGGTGCGGACGGCGTCCAGCAGCCGGTCGCCGACCGGGTCCAGGCAGGCGAGGTAGAGGTTCTGCTTGCTGCCGAAGTACTGGTGCAGCAGCGGTTTGGTGACGCCCACGCGGGCGGCGACGGCGGCCACGGTGGTGGCCTCGTAGCCGCGGCGGCCGAACTCCTCGGTGGCCGCGGCCAGGACCTGTCGTTCTCGCTCGGCCCTCGGCACGCCCTTGGTGCCGGTCTTGGAAGGAGGCGTTGTCATGGGCCTGATATTACCCTAGGGTAATTTTCTGTTGGGTAAGTTACCCGGACCCCGCTGGGAGCACACTCATGCCTGTCGCCCCGCCCGTCCCCGGCTCCGCCCGCCCACGGTCCTGGTGGGGCTGGGGCTACGCCGACGCCCACCCCGGCGACGCGGAGTGCGCCGCGCTGGGAGCGCTGTTGCCGGGCACCCTGGCCCGCCCACTGCCGGTCCCCCGGGTCGCCGACCTGACCGTCACCCGGCCCCGCGCGACACCTCCGCCGGCCCTGGCGCACCTGGTCACCGCCGACCCCGAGGCGCGCGCCGCGCACGCGATGGGCAAGGCCTACCGCGACGTCATCCGGGCGCTGCGCGGCCGGCCCGGCCGGATCCCCGACCTGGTCGCCCGCCCGGCCGACGACCGGCAGGTGGCCGACCTGCTGGACTGGGCCGGCGAGCAGGACGTGGCCGTCATCCCCTTCGGCGGCGGCTCCTCGGTCGTCGGCGGCGTCGAGTACCGCGGCGACGCCCACCGCGCCGTGCTGTCGCTCGACCTCACCTCCATGAACCGGGTCCTGGAGGTCGACACCGCCGGCCGTTCGGCCCGCATCCAGGCCGGCGCGCTCGGCCCCGTACTGGAGGCGCAGCTGCGGCCCCACGGCCTCACCCTGCGCCACTTCCCGCAGAGCTTCGAGTTCTCCACCCTCGGCGGCTGGCTGGCCACCCGGGCCGGCGGCCACTACGCCACCGGCCGCACCCGCATCGACGACTTCGTCCAGTCCCTGCGCGTGGTCACGCCCGCGGGAACCGGCGCGTCCTGGCGGCTGCCCGCATCCGGCGCCGGACCGTCGCCCGACCGCCTGTTCCTCGGCTCGGAAGGCGCGCTCGGCGTCATCACCGAGGCCTGGATGCGTCTGCAGGAGCGCCCCCGGTACAGGGCCTCGACCTCCGTGGCCTTCACCGACCTCCACCGTGCGCTGGACGCGGTACGCGCCATCGCGCAGTCCGACCTCGCCCCGGCCAACTGCCGCCTGCTCGACCCCGGCGAGGCACTGCTGTCCGGCGCCTCGCACGACGGCTCCGCCGTCCTGGTGCTGGGCTTCGAGTCCGCCACCGCCCGCGTCGACGACCGGCTCGCGAGCGCCCTGGACCTGGCCCGCGCCCACGGCGGCCGTGGCGGCGCGGCCGCGGCGCGGGGCGACGCCCCGGCCGATGCGGCCGTGGGTGCCTGGCGCTCGGCCTTCCTGCGCATGCCCTACCTGCGCGACGGCCTGGCCCGTATGGGCGCCGTCGTCGAGACCTTCGAGACCGCCGCCACCTGGGACAGGATCCCCGCCCTGATCGACGCCGTCCGCACCGAGGTCGGCGCCGCCGCCCTCAAGGCCACCGGACACCCGGCCACCGTCAACTGCCGCCTCACCCACGTCTATCCCGACGGCGCCGCCCCCTACTTCACCGTGGCCGTCGCCGGCCGGCCGGGCGAGGAGGTCGAGGTCTGGGACGACGTCAAGGCCGTCGCGACCGACGTCCTGCACCGCCACCACGCGACCATCACCCACCACCACGCCGTCGGCCGCGACCACCGCCCCGGCTACGACCGCCAACGCCCGGAGCCCTTCGCGCTGGCCCTACGCGCCGCCAAGGACGCCCTGGACCCCCACCGCATCCTCAACCCGGGTGCCCTGCTCGACTGACGGGACAGCGGCCGATGCGACACACCTGTCCAAGGGGCTGACCCGCCGCCGCTCGCCCGTCCCCGGCCGCCGAGCGGTAACGGGGCGCGCCTGGGCAAGACCGCGCGTCTGTCGGCCGCGCCGGGGCAGGCACCGGGGCCGGGCGGATCGGCCCGGCCCCGCCGGTCGGTCGCTGACCACCCGGCCCACGCGGCCCGGGGCGCCCCGGGGCGGCGCCGGGCTGCCGCCTCGGCTCAGGCGACCGTCAGGACGATCTTGCCGGTGGTGCGGCCCTGCTCGCCGATCCCGTGCGCCTTCGCGGCCTCCGCCAGCGGCAGGACCGTCTCGACCACGGGCTTCAGCGCGCCCCGCTCCACCAGGGCGGCGATCTCCCGCAGGCCCAGGTGGTCCGGCTCGACCAGGACCCACACGGCCCGCACCCCGTCCTGGGCGGCGGGAACGTCGTCGGGCCCGGGCAGGGTGATCAGCCGGCCGCCGGCCCGGAGCACCTTCAGGGAGCGCTCGGCCGTCTCGCCGCCGAGCCCGTCCAGCACCACGTCGATGTCGGACACGGCGTCCTCGAACCGCACGGCCCGGTAGTCGACCACCTCGTCCGCGCCCAGCTCCCGCACCAGCCCGTGCTTGCCGGCGCTGGCCGTGCCGATGACGTACGCGCCGCGGGCCTTGGCGATCTGCACCGCGAAGTGGCCGACCCCGCCGGCCGCCGCGTGCACCAGCACCCGCTCCCCGGGGCGCACGTCGGCCGTGTCCACCAGGGCCTGCCAGGCGGTCAGCGCGGCCAGCGGCAGCGCCGCCGCCTCCACGTGCGTCAGGCCCGCGGGCTTGGGGGCGAGGTGCCGGGCCGGCGCCACCACGTACTCGGCGTATCCGCCCGCCTGGCGCGGGAACAGCGGCATCCCGAAGACCTCGTCGCCGCGGCGGAACATCCCCACGCCGGGCCCGACGGCCTCGACCGTGCCGGAGACGTCCCAGCCGACCGCCGGCACGGCGCCCCACTCGATGAGGCCGCCGCCGGCCCGGGTCTTCCAGTCCACCGGGTTCACTCCGGCCGCGTGCACGCGCACCAGGACCTCGTTCAGCCCCGGCTCGGGGCGCTCGACCTCGCGCTCGACCAGGTTCTCCGGCCCGCCCCACTGCTCCACGACCACCGCTCGCATGCTGTTCCGCCTCCGTCGTTCGTTTCGATCCGTACGCCGCGGGATTCCCGGGGCGACGCAGTCCACGATCCGGCATCCCGGCCCGCCATGGTGTTGGCCGTTTGGCCACTAGGTGACAGGATTTGGCCATGGGTGGAATCCAGGTGACGACGGTGACGGAGAGCGAGCGGGACCGGGCGACCGGGGCGCCGCCACGGCGGCACCGGATCGCCGTGCTCGCCCTGCCCGGGGTCCCGCCCTTCGAGCTGGGGATCCCCTCCCGGGTCTTCGGCAGTGCGCAGGACACCGAGGGCCGCCCGCTCTACGAGGTCGTCGTCTGCACCGCCGACGGCGCGCCCGTCCTCAGCGACGCAGGCTTCACCGTGCAGCCGGCCGCCGGCCCCGAGGCCCTGGCCGCCGCGGACACCGTGATCCTGCCGCCCACGCACGCCATGCCCGAGCTGGGCCGCGGCGGCCCGCTGCCCCCCGAGGTCGGCGCGGCCATCGCCGGCATCCGGCCCGGCACCCGGCTGGTGTCCATCTGCTCCGGCTCCTACGTGCTCGCCGCCGCCGGGCTGCTCGACGACCGGCCGGCCACCACCCACTGGAACCTGGCCCCGGAGTTCCGCGCGGCCTACCCCAAGGTCAGGGTCGACGAGGAGGTCCTCTTCGTGGACGACGGCGACGTGCTCACCTCCGCCGGCGTGGCCGCCGGCGTCGACCTGTGCCTGCACATGATCCGCCGCGACCACGGCGCGGCGGTCGCCAACCGGGCCGCCCGCATGTGCGTCGTGCCGCCGTGGCGCGACGGCGGACAGGCCCAGTACATCGACCGCCCGGTCCCCGAACCCACCGTCGCCAGCACCACCGCCACCCGCGCCTGGGCCCTGGAGCACCTCGGCGAGCCGCTGCCCCTCACCCGGCTCGCCGAACACGCCCGGATGAGCCTGCGCTCCTTCACCCGGCGCTTCCGCGACGAGGCCGGCATGACCCCGGTGCAGTGGCTCACCGCGCAGCGCCTGGAGCTGGCCAAGCAGTTGCTGGAGACCACCGACCTGTCGATCGACCTGGTCGCCCACCGGGCCGGCCTCGGCTCCGCGAACTCCCTGCGCACGCACATGAGGACGGCGTTCGGGGTCTCGCCCGCCGCCTACCGCCGCACCTTCAGCCCCCACGACCCGGCCCCCGCGCCCGCCTGACGCCGTGCCACGTGCCGCGGGGCCCGAAGGCCACGTGGGGCCTGCACGTACGCGCCCCGAGGATCAGCGCTTCTTGAACTCCTCGATGGCCTCCCGGACCGCCTCCCCCATCGCGTCGCTTCCGACGTGCCCCGAGTCCTCGAAGATCTGGAGCCGCGCGTCCGGCCACGCCTTCGCCAGCTCCCACGCCGTCTGGACCGGGCTGCCCATGTCGTGCCGGCCGTGGACCAGCACCGCCGGGATCCCGGCCAGTTTGTGGGCGTTGCGCAGCAGTTGGTCCTCCTCCAGCCACGCGCCGTTGCTGAAGAAGTGGGCGCAGATCCGTACGAACGCGATCCGCGCGTCGGCCTCCTGGTCGCTGTACATGCCGGGAACGCCGTTGGGCTCGTTCGAGATGACCGCGTCCTCCCAGGCGAGCCAGTCGTTGGCGGCCTTCTCCCGGACGGCCCGGTCGGGGTTCTCCATCAGCCGCGCGTAGGCCGCGAGCAGGTCGCCGTCCCGCTCGGACTCGGGGACGCCGTCGCGGAACCGGTCCCACGCCTCGGGCTGGAACCGACCGGCGCCCCGGTAGAGCCAGTAGGTCTCGGCAGCGTTCGTCACCGTCACCGCCTGAATGACGATCTCGCTGACGCGCTCGGGGTGCTGCTGCGCATAGGCCAGGATGAGCGTCGAGCCCCAGGAGGCGCCGTTCAGCAACCACCGCTCGACGCCGAGGTGTTCGCGCAGCCGCTCCATGTCGTCGATCAGGTGCTGCGTGGTGTTCAGGCTCATGTCCGCCGCCGGGTCACTGGCGTGCGGGGTGCTGCGACCACAGTTGCGCTGGTCGTAGCGGATGACGCGGTAGCACTCCGGGTCCCAGGCCCTCGTCGGCCGCTGTGGCGCGCCCGCCCCGGGGCCGCCGTGGACGTACAGGACGGGCTTGCCCGCGGGGTTTCCGAGCTGTTCGTAGTAGATGCGGTTGCCGTCCCTCGTGTCGAGAATTCCATGGTCGTAGGGGCTGGTGGGCGGGTAGAAGTCAACCATGACCGTCGATCCTAGACCGTGGTCGTAATTGAGTCCCCGTCATTTGTCACCCAACTTGCCGCAGTGCCATCGGTGTTGGTCTCACGGACGAGCAGGCGGAGCCCCGGTGGATCGAAGGTGGTGACGGCAGTCCGGCCTCAGGGGTCGTGACCGGCCGGCGCGTGCACGGTCAACTCCGCGAACACACGCTCACGCAACGCCGGCGCCCACCCGAACCCGCACCTGATCCGGGCCGCCATCGGGCGGCGGCTTCCGGCCGGTCAGAGCTCAGGCGCTGTCGCCCTCCCAGTCCCAGTACCGGTCGCTGCCCGGCCGGGGCCCGTAGTGAGCGCGCCCGCCCGCGCCGTGGGCGCCGATCTCGGTGGCCAGCGCCGCACCGTCCTCGAGCTCGTGCCGGCTCCAGCCGGTGACGTCGAGCAACAGCCCGTCGAGCGGGCCTGCCACCAGCTCCCGGTACACACGCCCTCGCCGCGGCCCCGGATCCGGATCGTCATGGTCCGCCCCGTACACCCGGCCCCGCATCAGCGCATCGTCGTCCATACCGCCCAGCATCCCGGCCACCACCGACAACGGGCCCCCGCGGCCGACCGCGCGCAACCGCCCCGGCGCCCGTACAGTCCGAGACGATGACCACCAGTGAGCCCACCTTCGAGGCGACCGCCGACGAGCTCTACCTCCTCGCCCCGGCCGACTTCACCGCGGCCCGCAACCAGCGCGCTACCGAGCTCAGGAAGAGCCACCCGCAGCTCGCCAAGCGGGTCCGCGCGCTGCACCGCCCCGCCCAGGCCGCATGGGCCGCGAACCTTCTCGCGCACCGCCACAGCGACCTGGTCGAGCAGCTGCTGGAGCTCGGCCATGCCCTGCGGGACGCCCAGGAGCACCTCGCCGGGGAGCAGCTGTGGAAGCCGAGCACGCCCACGCCGCGCTCACCGAGGCACAGGCGCGCGACACCCGCGCCCAGAACGATCTCGTGCGCGCCGAGGAACGGACTCGGGCCGCCCAGGGTGCGGCTCGTACGGCCGGCAAGCAGGACGAGTCGGCGCGGGAGCCGGCCCGGCAGGCGGACCAGCGGCTGCTCGAGCCGGAGGCCGACGGCCGCCGCGAAAACGTGGACTGACCACCATCCGTCGCCTTTGGGTGCCTTGGCGCGGCGGTCAGCCGCTGCACGCCGCGCAGAGGTGTTCCGCGCTCAGCGTCGCCACCGGCTGGATCACCGCACAGCCCCGGCACGAGTCCAGACAGGGACGGCAGTACGGACGCCCCTGCCAGCGAAGCGCCGGAACGGCGTTCTGCCGGCATCCGGCGCACTGCATCGTCACCGGGATACGGCGCCCGTGCTCGTGCCGCTCCGTCCGGGCCCGTTCCTCCGCCGCGTGCAGGGACCGATGCCCGCCGCGCATCCGCGCCCGCACGGCTGCGGCGGCACGCCGGTACGTCTCCGGTCCCGCCTGGCGGCCGTCGGAGACGTCGTCGGCAACATCGACCACCGTCGCGTTGGGCAGGCACTCGGGGCAGCTCCCCGTGTCGTCCAACAGCCAGCCGTCCTCACATACCCCGCGCGGGCACTGCGGCGGCAGGACCAGCTCCAGGGCGATCTCGTCGGCACGGGAGAGAAGCGCCTCACCCGTCAGGTGCGAGTACCGCAGGAACCAGCGTCGTTCGACACGGTCCCGGAGCCGCTGCGGCGAGACCCCGCCTTCGAGCTGGCGGCCGATCTCCCCGCGAACGGTCTGCGGGATCCCGCCGCGTTTTCCGAGCGCGGCCATCAGGGGGCTCGGGATCGCCGCACCGACCCATACGGCGGGGTGCTGGCCGTGTTCCATGAAGGGCGAACTCACTGAACGAATCCTTCCGCACGGGTCGGGCCTTGTCATCCCGCCGGTGTGTCATTCGGACCGTGGAGTCAGGGGTCGGGTGCCGCCGGCCCCGGCGGCGTGGCCGGGGCCGACGGGAGGGGCCGGGGCTACCGGCGCTGGCCGGGCAGCCTGCGGTCGCGGTCGCGCTTGAGATCGAGGAGTTCGCGAAACAGCCCGCTCCCGGAGGCGAGTTCGGCGAAGGTGCCCTCTTCGGCGATCCGGCCGCCGCGCATGACGACGATGCGGTCCGCGAGGACGGCGTTGTCGAGGTTGTGGGTGACCAGGATGGTGGCGCGCCCGGCCGCCAGGGTCCGCAGGTTGTGGAAGATGCGGTGCTCCGCCCGCGGGTCGAGGTCGGAGGTCGGTTCGTCCAGGACGAGCAGGCCCGGGGCGCGCAGGGAGCGGTAGAAGGCGCGGGCGACGGCCACGCGCTGGAACTGGCCGCCGGACAGCCACTCGCCGCCCCAGAACGCGCGGGCCAGCAGGGTGTTGTACCGGGAGCGCAGCGTGGCCGCGACCTCGTCGGCACCCGCCAGTGCGGCGGCGCGCTCCACCAGCTCCTTCCCGCCGGTCCTGTCGACGTGGCCGAGGTGGATGTTCTCGCCGAGGGTGAGCGGCCAGCGGGAGAACTGCTGCGGCACGAGTGCGACCCGCTCCCACAGGGCGTGCGGGTCCATCTCCTGGGTCGGCACGTCGTCCCAGGTCACGACGCCGCCGCTCGGCAGGGTCAGGCCGGACAGCAGCCGTAGCAGGGTGCTCTTCCCGGAGCCGTTCTCACCGATCAGGGCGACGATCTCGCCCTGGCGGATCTCCAGGTCCAGGCCGTCCAGCGTGGGCCGGTCGGCCCCGGGATAGGTGTACGAGACCTTCCGCGCCGCGACCCGGCGCGGGGCGGCGGGCTCGGCAGTGCCACGGCGCATCGCGTGCCCGCCGGCCTCGGCCACGAAGTCGTCGAAGTCCCGCAGGTACAGACCGAGCCGGTAGAGCCGGGTACCGCCGCCGACGATGCCCTGAAGCCCGGACCCGGCGGTGCGCAGCGCGAAGACGGCCGCCCCGGCGGCGGCCACCGAGACGTGGCCGGTGGCCAGGAGTGCCAGGAGGGCGCCCCAGACCAGGACCGAGGCGAGGCCGGTGGCCAGGGAGCCGAGGAAGGAGATGCGGGCGGCCCGGCGGGCGGCCCGGTCGGTGGCGGCGTCCAGGCGGTCACCGGCCTTGCGGTACTTGGTGGTGAGGAAGCCCGCCATGGTGTCGGACCGGATCTGGTCGGCGTTGTCGTCGTGGCAGAGGCAGTACCGCAGCATCCCCAGCAGGCGCCGGTCGTCCATGCTCTCGATGGCCATCAGGTAGCGGATGCGTGCGGAGCGGGCCGCCACCACGCCCTGCGGGATCGACGCCAGGACCAGGAACGGCACGAGCACCGGGTGCAGGGCGGCGAGCACCCCTGCGGCCGCGGCGAGGGTGACGACGGAGGCGATGATCTCCTGGGCCACGCCGAGGAGTTCCTGCGCGGAGTCGGCTCCCCGGTCGGCGGCGTCCCACCGTTCGGCGTAGCCGACGTGGTCGTACGCCTCCAGCTCGGCGGCCACCGAGACGGCCAGCAGCTCCAGCTCCGCCTCGCGCGCGATCCTCGGCGAGAGCCGCTCGGAGATCGCCACGCTGACGGTGCCCAGCAGGGCCCGGCCGGCGGCCGCCACCGCCAGGACCGTCACCGGCCACGCGCCGTCGCCGAGCCGGCCGGCGACCGGACCGCCGGCAGGCGCGATCACCGCGCCGATCGCTCCGGTGGTCGCCCAGAGCGCCACGGCCGCCAACACGCCGGAGATCAGCTGCCCGGCGAGCAGGACGACGGTGGCCCGCCGGTCCACCCGCCACGCCAGCCTGAGAGTGCGGCGCACCAGCTGCGGCAGGCGCCGCATCATCGCCCACGCCGACAGCTTGGCGGTGGCCCGCACGATCCGGTCCGTGCGGTAGGACCAGCGGGCCTCCTCCGCCTCGTCGCCCGGCTGCTCGCCGGCCGGTTTCACGTCCTGCTGTTGCTGCTCAACCACGCATGCTCCTCGAATGACCGGACACGTCCGTGCTGCACGCGGGCAGCCCTGACCGCCGTGCCGGGTGGCCGGGCGAAGGCCCGGCGCGGGGCGTGCGGGGGTGGCGGACCGACTCCCTGGGGAGCCGTCCGGAAGGGCTGGGGTCGCGGTGCGCCGCTGATCCTGGCAGTGGCTCGCCCGCCCGCCGGGCGTGTCCCGGGGAGGCTCACTCGATGTGAGCAAACCCGTGTCCCGGTCGGCGAGTTGGTGGACACCACTGCTCTCCCTTGCGGCTGCTGGCACCACGTGGGAGTGCTCCCGGAGGGCGAGGTCGGCGTGCCGCGTACGCGGTGGCGACAGGGCGGGCCGCCGGTTTCGACGGCGCCGGCCCGCCCCGCCGCCTGCCGGCGGGGCGGGCCGAGGTGGGCCCTGCGGTCGGCGTGTACGTCCGGACGCCGGACCTGCGGGGCCAGACCGGCGAGCGGTTGGTCAGTGACTGTGCCGCAGGATCCACCGGACGCCGCGGTCGGCGCCCACGCAGCGACGCCGGATCCGCGCGTGCCGCGCGTGCGGCACCTCGTCGGACAGGTGCAGGGCCACGTCGGTCAGTTCGCGTGCCCGGCACTGGAGATCGAGCAGGAAGTCGGGGTCGGGCCGGGGAGCGGCCATCAGGCGCTCGTACGCCGTCTCCACCGCGGCCAGCGCCGCACCCAGATCATGTCGTGCCGTCCGCGGACGGTGAGGAAGCGTTGCCATGCCCTCTCCTACACGGTAGTGATGCGCCGATCCTGCGGTCGGTCGCGTTCGACGGGTCCGGGGCCGGCCGGTCGCCCGATCGGCCACCAGCGCCTGATGTCACGCACTCCCCGGACTGTCGGTGTCCGGCTCGGCCATCTTCTGCTGTGCCTCGGCGATCGCACCCTTCAGGGCCTGCACGTGGTGCCCCTCGGCCTCGCCGACCGCCTTCTTGACGGCGCGGGTCACGGCCGGTTCGACCTTCCCGGCCGCCGAGCGCGGGAAGGCGACGATCAGTCCCGCGCCACCGAGCGGGATGGTGGCCCCCACCTGCTCCTCCAGTTTGGCGGCCGTCTTGTGGTGGGCCAGTTTGCCGGCCCCGGCGCCGATCACCGCGCCGACCGCGGTCGCAGCCAGCAGCGGTGGCGCGAACAGCCCGACCACGAACCCGACGGCGCCCAGGCCCGCTGCGCCCTCGCGAACCATGTGGTCGGTCTCCTCCACCGACAGGTCGCCGTTGAGGTCCTTGCTCACGACCACCGCACCGTGCAGGTAGCCGCCGCTGGCCAGGACCGTCTCGTAGTCCTCCCGGGCGGCTTCCTTCGACATGTAGCCGCCGATCAGCACGTCAATGGTCTCGTCGTCGAACTTCATCGGTCCTCCTCTGCTCCGCGAACGTGCCTCACCCGGCGAGTCCGTGCCCGGCGTGCCCGTGGTGGGCAGCCGTGTGCAGCGTGTCCTCGTCCTCGGCCGACTGGTGCGACTCGATGTCGAAGGTGACCTTCCTGACGGTGCCGGTGAAGGCGAAGGGCTTCTTGTCCTCGTAGCTGAGGTCGACGACTCCGCCGTTGTCACAGCCGATGTCCATGCCCGCGTAGGCGGAGAAGCGGATCGGGACGGTGTGGTCCATGCGGCCGGTGGCGACGGCCTTGCCGTCGATCAGCAGGGTGACCTGCCCGCCCGTGGCGGGCTTGGGCGCGTCGGCCACGAACTCCATGCGCACGTTCACCTCACCCGCCGGCAGCTGCACCTCGGCCTGCTGCCGGTAGACGAACACGCCCATCATCGAGTAGGTGTGGGTGAGTCTGCCGTCCTGGACGAAGAGCGAGAACCCGCCCAGGTGGTCGGCCTCGGCCACGATCACACCTTCGACTCGGCTCCGGCCGGCTGAGTCCTGATGCTCTTGCGTCGCTCTCTGCCCTTGTTCCGTCGTTGCCTGCGGCGTTGGGTTCTCGATGAGGCGGGCATCTCGTCTCCCCTGACCGGAGCGTCCCTGATGACTCCGGTGCCGAGGTGCGGGAAGCCGACGCCGCCGGTCTGCTTCCGCCCGCGCGGCGCCCTGCTCGGGATCGGGGAGGGCCTGGCGTCCGGCTCAACAGCGGGCGTGGCAGCCCGAGATGTCGTCGCCGGCGATGACGGCGACTTCCTCATTGTCCGCCGGGAGCATCCTGTCCGCCCGACGGCGCGAGTTCGGAGGGACGAGTCGCCGGTCCCGACACGGAACGAAACGGCATCTGCCGTATCCAGGCTGGGACTTCGGCCGGGATGCGGGCCCTCGGCGACCGTGCGAGGCTGTCAATGAGTCCGGCCCGGCCGGCACCTCCATGGGTGCGGACGGACGCGACGGCCGAGAGTTCCCGAGGACTCCTGGTGACCGGATGGACGGCGCCCGCCGCCGTTGCGGTGGTCTTCGCCGGCACTGCGGCGGTCTCTGCGGCATCTCCCCCATCGCCGAGGTCCGCCCACGGACGACGAGACAACGGAGGCGCAGATATGACATCAGCCGACAACGACGAATTGGGACCGGTCGACTACCTCGTCGTCGAGTTTCCGCCCGCTACCTCGCACTTCACCGGCGAAATGGCCGCAGAGCTCGACAAGCTGGTCACCTCGGGGACCATCCGGGTCCTGGACCTGGTCATCCTGACGAAGGGGCCGGGCGGCGAGCTGGACGTCCTGGAGGTCAACGACCTCGAAGGCGTCGGCGAACTGCGCGCGGCAGAGGCACAGTTGGCCGGCCTGCTCGCCGAGGAGGACGTCATCAACCTGGCCGCCGCCATGGAGCCCGGCACGACAGCCGGAGTGCTGGTCTGGGAGAACACGTGGGCGGGACCCTTCGCCGCCGCCGCACGCCGCTCCGGAGCCCAGCTCATCGCCAACGGACGCATTCCGATCCAGGCCATCCTGGCCTCGATCGAAGCCGACGAGGAAGGAGAGTGAGATGCCCCTCGGCCCCATGCGCAGAGGACGACGCGGGGTGATCGGCGCCCCCGTCGCTCGTACAGCGGCTGTCGTCGGCACGGCAGCGGTCGTCGCCCACGGGGTCGACCGCCGCAGCGACCGGCGCGAGGACCGCCGGGACGACCGTCAGGACCGCCGGGAGGACCGCCGGGACCGGCGCTGATCCGGGCCTCACTGGCGGCCGAGTACCACGGCAGGAGACCGGGCGAATCGAGCTGCCCGCTGAAATCAACCGGGGGGAAGGCGTCCACGGGCACGTCGCCCGACGGGAAGGGCTGTTGTCCGAGCCCGCCGCGGGCGGCGTCCTCCCATGTCGGCCTCCGTTGGCGGCCGTCGGCCGGCCCGGGTGACATACGCGAGGGCGCCGTTCCAGGGAGACGTCCGCCACCGGGTGCGCCGCGCGCCCGCCGAGACCCGCCCGGCGGCGGCCACGTACGAGGCGAAGCGTTGCCGACGCCGTGCGCATCGATGGCGATCGGGCTGACCCGGACCCCTCGCACCGACCCATCACCGTCCGCGGGGTGGGCAGGCGCGTCATCGCTGCCCCTGCGGGACCAGCCGCCGTCCGGCCGGACAGGCCGCGGGCCGGCAGGGGTCGCTCCGGACTGCGCGTCCGACGGTGCCGAGAGCATGGGCGGCCCCGACTCGCCTGGCCCCCGCTCCGGCGGCCCGGGGTGCATCAGCAGGGGGTGTTTCGCGTGATGGGCGCGGCTTCTCCGTCTCCCGGCAACCGCAGGAGTCCAGGTCATCCGGGCTCCATTCCCCGCCTGTCGGACCGGCCGCCGCAGTCCGTGACTTTCACTCAATTCGGCTATTCCGATGCAGTTCTGACGGAGCATTTGAGAAAGAGGGATCCCTCGCGCCCCGGGCCGTCTCACAGGCAGGGGCCGCGCCCGCACACGCCCCTCGGCGGCTGGTCTCGCGGGACGGGCCCCAGCGGAAAGGGCGTGGGGCGGTCCCGGAGGTGCTGCCTGACTACCACCGTGGCAGCCTGGATACGGAGTCTCCGACCAGGTCGCCCGATCCGGCGACAAGGCTGTTCTCAAAGGAGCCCGAACATGGCCAGCAATGTCAGCGGGACGCCGACGGATACCCAGGTCTCGCCGAGGCCGTTCGCAACCGGCTGGACCGTCTTTGCCGCAGTTCTCATGATCTTCGGCGGCGCGATGGCGATATTCGAGGGGATCGCCGCCATCGCCAAAGACGACCTGATCGTCGTCACCCGCAACTACACCTACCAGATGAACACCACCGGCTGGGGCTGGATCCACCTCATCCTGGGCATCATCATCGTTCTGGCCGGCGTGGCCCTCTTCACCGGCGCCGTCTGGGCACGTGCCGTCGGTGTCGTCGTGGCCGGGTTGGCGATGATCGCGAACTTCCTGTGGCTGCCCTACTACCCGTTCTGGGCCATCGTGCTGATCGCCATCGACATCTTCGTGATCTGGGCTCTCTGCGCCGGAACGACCAGAACATCGCTGCAGGCTTGACCCACTGCCGCCGGCCCGCTGTGCGGGACCGGCGGCGCTGCGTCCCCGGCATCCGTGAGGCGCCGACCGGCCGAGTCTCCGAGCGGTGCGAGGCTCAGCACTCGGCATCGGGTCACACCAGCTGCGAGAGGCTCTGGCCCACCAGCCAGAAGCCGATCAGGAGCGAGAGCACGACGATGGCCGGATCCTGGTGGTCGACGATCCACCGACGCAGCTGCTCCAGTCTGACCTCGGCGGCGCTCGGGGCGAACACGGTGTAGAGCTCCATCGCCAGCTGACTCGAGGCCGCCACGACGCAGAACGCGAACAGGGCGAACCAGGTGGCGGCGTCGGACAGGTTCGCCTGGACCACGGCGGCCGCACCGGCGGCCACCAGCCCCCAGGGCTGGAGCAGTACCGCGAGTCCCGCCGCCGACCAGGAATTGGCCCGGTCGAGGTGTCTCTGCCATTTCGGGGTCTTCCGCTCGTGCGGTGCCTTGACGCGGCGCCGCTTGTGCTCGCCGTACGCGATCAGGCCGACGCCCACCGCCAACTTGACCACCAAGGCGGCCGTCGACGAAGCCGAGTTCCTGTCCGGAGGCTGACCACCGGTCGCCAGCAGCACCGCGGCGATCACCACGACCAGGCACGCCAGCCAGGCAAGGATGAAGGCCAGCCCCTTGCGGACCCCCTGCTCGGCGGAGAGCAGCAGGACGAACGCGATGAGCGGGAGCGGCTCGAGCGTGATTCCCAGACCGATCACAATGAGCTCGAGGACCATCGTCAGCCACCTTTCCCGAGGTCACCGTCTGCCGGGTCACCCGGTCCGTCCGTCCCGGGCCGGCCGGCATCGTGCTGCGGGCCCCCGGGCTGCACACGCCGGTCGAGGCCCCTGCGCACGGCCTCCAACATGACGTGCGCGATGACACCGATCAGGAGCACGTCCGCGAGCATCTGCAGAACCACCGTGCTCCTTGCCGCTCCCGTTTTGGGGGCGATGTCACCGAAGCCCACGGTGGAGAAGACCGTGACCGTGAAGTACACGGCATCCGCGCGGGACAAGGACTCGGTGAAGGATCCCGCCTGGCTCCTCTCCAGGAGAAAGTAGCTCGTGGCGAACAGCAGAATGAGCAGGGGGAAGACGGTCGCGAGCGCCTCGACGGCCCGCAGCCTCGGGTACGGGGAACGGCTGACCGACCGTGTCTGCCAGGCGAGGAGGGCGGACACCGCGACCAGACCGAGGACGAGTCCCAGCACTGTTGCGGCGCCGTAGGGCTTGTCCATGGGGATCAGGTAGTAGGCCGTCAGCAGACCGGCGGTGGTCAGCAGCGGTCGTAGGAGTGCGCGCGCCAGGAGTCTGTGCCGCTTCCACCGGGGGAGCTCCTGAAGATCCGGCCCCGCCATCCCCTTGCCCACCGGCTCAGGACCGCAACGACAACGGATGAATCGCCATGCGGATCACGATGCAGGATGCGCGCGCGGATCCGGCGCTCCGAGAGCTCCTGACCGGGTGCAGACCACCGGGTCGGCCCAATCCGCCCCCACCGCCCGGAGTCCCCGTCCGAGCGGTGGGCGATCCACCCGCACAGCTGGTCGGCGGGGTCGCCTTCCTGGCCGCGGAGGCTCAAACGCCCGGGCGTGGGCCGCCGGCGACCGTGGGAGCCGACGGCGGTCGGGGGGAGTCCCCCGGTTCCGCGTCCAGGAACTCCCGGATGGCGAACCCGACCAGCACCACGACGACGATCCACAACACCACGGCCGCCGTCGGGTAGCTCCACGTCGCGAGGACGACGGCCGCCACGACGAGGACCGCCGCTCCGATCCAGCGCTTGTACTGGTGCACGAACCGGCCGACCGCCCCGAGGCGCATGCCGTGAGCGGTCGACACCTCGCGCAGGGCGCCGATCGCCGACTTGCAGGCCGTGCGGATCCAAACGGCGACCTTGGACGGGCCGACCAGGAAGGCACCGACGGCCGTCACCAGGGCCGCCACGCCCACGGCGCGGACGCTCGCGCGCAGAAAGCGGATCAGTGCGTCGTAGATCGCGCCGGCGGCGGCCTGGGATGCTCCGGGCGGCAGGTGGTCGAGGTAGAACGACCGGAAGACCGTCAGGACGACTCCCAGCAGGAGCATGGCGATGGCCACCCCGAGGGCTGCGCCGACCAGGCCGCGGCGCCGGTTCACGGCGGTGAACACGCCGGCGGCGGCGACCAGCACGGCGATGATCGGGAGCCAGGTGCCCATGATCTCGAGGATCCGGAAGTAGGTCTTGACCTTGCCCACGTCCTTCGAGGCGAACACCACGAAGCTGGTGTGCACCTCCGGGATCTTCGCCGCTGGTCCGAAGCCCGAAGCCACCAGCTGGTCCTTGACCTTGGCGACGAACGGCCCGATGTCGATGGCGACCTGGTTGTTCTCGAGCGAGACCGCTCCCCCGCCCTTGCCTGTCAGCGCCTTGTCGAGCGAGGAGTGCACCGCCCGGTTCGCGTCGACCCACAGGTTCTCGAACTGGTCGCTGGTCACCACCTTGTTCACGGTGGTGCTGACCAGTTGGGTGAGGCCGCTGGTGATCGGCCCGGTCAGGCCGCCGATCAGCTTGCCGAGCTCGGGCGGCGCACCCTGCTGGACGGCGGCCTGGGAGAGCTCGTCCACCACGGCCTTCACGTCGATCTGGGCCAGGACCTCCGAGGTGACCCGGCTGGTGAGCGCGGCCTGGACATCGGGGTTGCTCGCCAGCGGCGCCACCGTGGCGACGTACCGGTCGGTGTCACCGATGATCGAGTTGGTCCAGACCGCGATGACCGCGAGCAGAGCCAGCAGGGAGGAGATGACGATCAGGACGACCGAGCCCGTCGTTCGTAGGCGGTGGTGGCGCGCCCTGGGCGGTGGTGTGGACGCCTCGAGGGCGGTGAGCCGGTGCCGCAGTTCGTCCAGCTCGTTGCGCTCGTCCCTCGAGAGCTCGGCCGGCTGCGGCGGTCTGCCGGTGACCGGCGGCTCGCCCTCGGGCCGGCCGCCCTGCGGCGGCGTGCCACCCGGTCGCCCCGGATCCGGTTCGGACGTGTCGGAAGGCATCACAGGCTCCCAGGGTCGGCCGTCATGAACGAGCTGGTCTGACGATCGGCCAGCCCTCTTCAGGGAATGCTCGACGCCCCGGGACCGCCACCGGGGGTGCGCACACGAGTGACTGCCGAGCGGGTTTCCCATGCACTTCGTGAGTCCGCCGCGCGGGACCAGGTGGAGCCGGGCGAGGCCGGCCGTGCACGGCACCACGGACGCCGGGTCACCTGCCGGGTCGGACTGAACGTCGGACGCGCCGAGCACGAGCCCGCGCCGACCAGCGACCGTCACCACGAACCGCGGCAGACCCGCTGATCCCGTCCGAAGGCACAGGAGGCATGGCTTCAGCCACCGCACTGCCCCGGAGGTCAGGTGCTCCTACTGCAAGATGTTGATCGCGCGAGCGATCACCAGCCCACCGATTCCCAGAGACGCCACCGCTTCCGTCATCATCAACAGCTTGGCCCACCGCTTGATCGCGGAGATGTCGGTGGGGCTGAACGCGGTGGCGGTCCAGAAGGCCAGCACCAGATAGTCGGCGAAGACCGGCACCCAGGTGGCCGGCGCGTAGCCCGTGTGCTGCATCTCGGGGAACACCAAGGCCGGATTTGCGTACGGCCGGTGAGCGCGGGCAGCGGCACCACCGCGGTCCAGGTCCCAGTACCACAGCCCGAAGGTGATCACGTTCGTGGCCCAGACCACTCCCCCGGTGGCCAGCAACCCGATGGCGTTGTCGGCGAACAGCTTGTTGTTGGTGAGGATGTCGGCCACCAGGCGGGCGGCGGCGAACAGGTTCGCCACCGTCATGAAGGCGATGACGACGCCGGTCGTCATCCGCAGCCATGGCTTCTGGCGGTCGATGCGGCCCGGGTCTCCGATGATCAGAGCGGCCAGCAGGACGAGCAAGACGACCGGGACCACCCATGACGGGGCCACCCGGTACTTCTCGGGCAACGCCACGTGGAGGAACGCGGCAACCAGGATCGCCAACGCCACCGGCCACCAGTGCTCACCCCGGGCAGCGGCCTGATCCGGCGTCAGCGGGGGCGGAGCGGCCGGGCTCGGGGTTGGTGCCATACCCCAGTGTGGCCTCGCCGGCTCTGCTGCCGGAGCAGTGACGCGCCGCTTCGGCGACCACCGCCGACGAGCCCCTGACCCGCACGAAAGCGGCCGCCGTCATTGCGCACCGTCGAGCCGCGACCGCGGCGCACGACCTGACGGCGGGACCGTGACGACAGCTCTCCCCTTCGGGGGAATGCCGATCCGGCGTGGCACTGGTTGCCAGGAATAGGTATATCTATAGCCATCTGTGGTGATTTGCCAGCCAGCAGCACGCGTGGCTGCGGCCCGACGGGAGTGGCCATGACGGTGACCGAAAAGGGCGTGACCGGCGGAAAGTCCGATGCGGGGGCATCCGCCCGGGGCGCGGCGCCGGAGCCCCCGAGCAGGGCGGACCGGGTGGCACTGGGGAAGGCAGCCCGCAGGGCGGCACCACTGGAGGCGCACGGCGACTTCCGGCCGGGCGGATCGCGGGACCCGGTCGGGCTGCTGCTGGGCCAGGCGGCGTCGCGGGTGCCGGAACTGGTGCCGGTACGGCACGGGCGCATGCTGGTGTCGCCCTTCACCTACTACCGGGGGGCCGCACTGCCGATGGCGGCGGACCTGGCCGGCACGCCCGCCTCGGGTCTGCGGGTCCAGCTGTGCGGAGACGCGCATCTGTCCAACTTCGGCGCGTTCGCCTCACCGGAGCGGCGATTGGTCTTCGACGTCAACGACTTCGACGAGACCCTGCCCGGGCCATTCGAGTGGGACGTCAAGCGGCTGGCCGCGAGCCTGGCGGTGGCGGGGCGCGACAACGACTTCTCCCGCAAGGCTCGCCGCAAGATCGTCCTGGAGGCGGCCAAGGGCTACCGGAAGGCGATGCACCGCTTCGCAAAGCAGCCCTTCCTGGAGGTCTGGTACGCGCACCTGGACATCGAGGAGGTCATCGGGCAGTTCAGGTCCCAGGTCAAGGCGAAGAGGTTCAAGGCGGCCGAGGCACTGCTGGCCAAGGCTCACACCCATGACAGCACGCAGGCGCTGGGAAAGCTCACCACCATGGTTGACGGTCGGCGGCAGATCATCAGCGACCCTCCGACGATCGTTCCAGTCGAGGAGGTGTTCAGTGATGTGCAGGCCGAGGCGATCTACGAGCTGATCGGCACCGTGTTGGGCAAGTACCGGCTCACCCTGCAGTCCGATCGACGACACCTGCTCAATCAGTTCACACTGGTCCAGATGGCCCGCAAGGTCGTCGGGGTCGGCAGCGTCGGCACCCGCGCCTGGATCGCGCTGCTGGACGCCGGCGACGGCGTCGAACCACTGTTCCTGCAAGCCAAGGAGGCCCAGCCGTCCGTCCTGGCGGAGTACGCCGGGCGCAGCCAGTACCGCAACCAGGGCGAGCGCGTCGTCGCCGGACAGCACCTCATGCAGGCCCAGAGTGACATCTTCCTCGGCTGGACCCGCGTCACCGGCGAGGGAGGGGTGGACCGCGACTTCTACGTACGCCAGCTGCGCGACTGGAAGTTCTCCGCACCGATCGAGATGATGCTCCCGTCGGGCATGGCTCTGTACGGACGGCTGTGCGGTTGGACCCTGGCCCGAGCGCACGCCCGCTCCGGTGACCGGATCGCGCTCGCCGCCTACCTCGGCGGCTCCGACCGGTTCGACCACGCCATCGCGGACTTCGCCGAGGCCTACGCCGACCAGAACGAGGACGACTTCGCTGCCCTGCAGCGTGCCGTGAGCGAGGGCAGGGCCGAAGCCACCACCGGGATCTGACGTGTGTTTCGTCCTGCGGCCCTGACCGCCTTCGGCGTGTGGAACATCGCCATCGGAACAGCCGTCAGCCCGGACCGGGGCCGGCCGGCCAGGCGAGTCCCAGGTCATAGGCGAAGATCACGGCCTGGACCCGGTCGCGGGCACCGATCTTGGCCAGGACCCGGCCCACGTGCGTCTTCACGGTGGACTCCGCGAGGACGAGCCGCTGGGCGATCTCCCGGTTCGACTGGCCTCGCGCCATCGCGAGCAGGATCTCGCGTTCCCGTTCGGTGAGCGCGCGCAGCCGGGGATCGTCGGCGGCTTCCTGCCCCGGGGCGCGGACCGGGAGGTGGTGGGCGTAGGCGTCGAGCAGGCGGCGGGTGAGCCCGGGTGCGATGACGGCGTCGCCCGAGGCGACGGCGCGGATCCCGGCGAGCAGTTCCTCCGGGAGGGCGTCCTTGAGGAGGAAACCGCTGGCTCCGGCCCGGAGCGCGGCGTGGGCGTACTCGTCCATGTCGAAGGTGGTGAGGACGAGAACGCGGCAGCGGCCGCCCGATGCGACGATGCGGCGGGTGGCCTCGATCCCGTCCATCCCGGGCATCCGGACGTCCATGAGGACGACGTCGGGACGCAGTTCGGCAGCGCTGCGCACCGCTTCGGCGCCGTGTGCGGCCTCTCCGACCACGGAGGTGTCGGAGCTGCTCTCGAGCAGCAGGCGAAAGCCCAGCCGCTGGAGGGGTTGGTCGTCGACGATGAGCACGGTGGTCACGATGTGCGGCTTTCGGGGCTGGAGGAGGGGAGGAGGGTGAGGAGGGCTTCGACGGTCCAGCCACCGGCGGGCCGGGGTCCGGCGGTGACGGTGCCACCGTAGAGTGCCGCGCGTTCCCGCATGCCGACCAGGCCGTGGCCCGCGTGGTGGACGGGTGCGGCCGGTGCCGGGCCGGTGTCGGGCGGTCCGGTGTCCTGGACGCGGATGCGGACCGCGGTGTCGTCGACCGCGACGTGGAGGGTGACCATGGTCCGGCGCCCCGCGTGCTTGAGGGTGTTGGTGAGCGCCTCCTGCGCGATGCGGTAGACGCTCAGCTGGGCGCCGCGGTCCAGCGACTCCAGGTCGCCGTCGGTGCGGTACGTCACCACGGGGCCCGCGGCCCGGATCCGTTCACAGAGGCCGGCCACGTCGGCGACACCGGGCTGTGGGCTGAACTCCGGGCTCTCGTCGTCCTCGCGCAGGACGCCGAGCAGCCGGCGCATCTCGCCGAGCGCTTCGCGGCCGGTGCCGCCGATGAGCTGGAGCGCCTCCTTGCCGCGCCGGGGATTGGTGTCCGCCGCGTAGGCGCCGCCGTCGGCGAGGCCGATGATGACGGCGAGGTTGTGGCCGATGATGTCGTGCATCTCCCGGGCGACGCGAGCCCGTTCGGTGGCGGCGGCCAACTCGGCACGCTGGTCGCGCTCGATCTCCAGCTGGACGGCGCGCTCCAGGAGGGCCGCCACGTGGGCCCGGCGGATTCGCAGCACCAGTCCGAGCGCGACCGACGCGGTGGCGGCGCTGACCAGGAAGAACAGGGCGTCGCCGAAGGTCACCACGGCCGAGACCCGGAAGGCCACCAGGCCGACGGCGCCGGCGGTGACCGCACAGGCCCAGGGAAGGTGTCGCAGGCGTCCGTGCAGGGCGACGCTGTACAAGGCGATCAGCAGGGCGACGTCGGCGCGCAGCCAGACCAGCATGATCCACTGCACCGCGAAGACCGCCGCGACGACGGCGAAGGCGACGGTGGGCGCCCTGCGGCGCCACCACAGCGGGAGGACCAGTGCGGCCTGGAAGGCCCCGGTGCCCGCGGTCGGCAGATGGGTGATCTTGAAGCGGAGCTCGCGCGGGCCGCCGCCGTGCACCAGGTCCGGGAGACAGAACAGCAGGAAGACCGCGATCACCACGCCGGTGTCGAGCAGCCACGGGTGCCTTCCGTCCAGTCGCCGCAGCCGGTGCCCCGCGTCGGCCAGCCGGGCGACGAGCGGGTGTCCCCACAGCGGTTCCAGCCCCGGCGGCGGGGGCTGCTGCGTGGAGCCTGCGGCTGTGGCGTCGTCGATGGTCACGGAGGTCACCTGTCCCATGATGGCCGAGGACCGGCGGTGCGGTGGTCGGCCTCACCGACCACGGCACCGCCGGCCTTCCCGTGGTCCGTTCGCGGTCCGCTCGTCGTCGGCCGGTCAGGCGTCGGTGCGCGCCAGCCGCCAGGCGGCGCCCGCCAGCGCCAGCACCGTCCAGGCGAGGAACACCAGCAGTCCGGCGACGGGTGTCAGCGCGGGCGCGGTGTGGTGCAGGGCGAACATCGACTCGCCCGCGTTGCTGGGCAGGTACGGGCTGATCCGGTCCTGCCACGAGGTCGGCAGCAGGCTGACCAGTCCGGGGACCAGCATCAGCGAGGCCACCAGCACCGAGATGCCGCCGGCCACCGAGCGCAGCAGGGCGCCCAGCGCGGTGCCGATCACACCGACCAGGGCGAGGTAGAACCCTGCGCCGAGCAGGCTGCGGACCACACCGGCGTCCGAGATGGTGAGGGCGGCCGGCGTGCCGGAGACGATCCCGCTGCCGATCAGGAAGGCGGTGAGAACGCCGACCGTGGCGACGACGAGGGCGACCACACCGTAGACGGCGGCCTTGGACCACAGGACGGGCAGTCGGCGCGGGACGGCGGCCAGCGTGGAGCGGATCATCCCGGTCGAGTACTCGCCCGCGGTGACCAGGACCCCGAGGACCCCGAGCGCGAGCTGGCCGAAGTTCGTGCCGAACAGGGACAGCTGCACGGCCGTGGCGTCGGCGAAGTCGCGGTCGAGACGGCCGCCCGCGGTGATCCTGGACTTGTAGTGCGCGCAGGCGATGAGCCCGAAGGCGACCACGAAGAGCAGCGCCAGCCCCAGGGTGATCCAGGTGGAGCGCAAGGACCAGAGCTTGGCCCACTCGGCACGCAGCACGCGGCGGGCGGTGACCCGGTAGACCGGGCGGGTGGGCGCGGTGGCGGGCGGCCCGGAGGCCCGGGTCGCGGTGGTGGTGGTCATGCCGTCCTCCCGGGGGCTTCGATGCCGGTGGTGGTGCCGTGGTACTCGACGGCGTCCCTGGTCAGCTCCATGAACGCCTCTTCCAGGGACACGCTCTTCGCGCTCAGCTCGAACAGCGCGATCCCGTGCTCGGCCGCCGTCAGCCCGATCGTCCGGGCGGGCACGCCGGTCACCTGCAGCTCCTCCGTGCCCACCTTTCCGGTGATCTCCACGCCCGGGGCGGCGAGCAGTTCGCGCAGGCGCGCCGGGTCGGAGCAGGCCACCTTCACGGTGTCGCCACCGGCCTGGCGCACCAGGTCCTCGACGGTGGTGTCGGCGAGCAGCCGGCCGCGTCCCACCACGATGAGGTGCTCGGCGACCAGGGCCATCTCGCTCATCAGGTGCGAGGAGACGAAGACCGTGCGGCCCTCGGCAGCCAGCCCGGTGAGCAGGTTGCGGATCCACAGCACGCCCTCGGGGTCGAGGCCGTTCACCGGCTCGTCCAGCATCACCGTGGCGGGGTCGCCCAGCAGCGCGGCCGCTATGCCGAGGCGCTGGCCCATGCCGAGGGAGAACGCCCCGGCGCGCTTCCCGGCCACCGATTGCAGGCCCGTCAGCTCGACGACCTCGTCGACCCGGCGGCGCGGGATGCCGTGGGTGTGGGCCTGCGCCATCAGATGGTGGAAGGCGGAGCGCCCCGGGTGGATCGACTTCGCCTCCAGCAGCGCGCCGACCTCCTGGAGAGGGGCGCTGTGGTCGGCGTACCGGCGCCCGTTGACGCTCACCGTCCCGCCGGTGGGGGCGTCCAGGCCGACGATCATCCGCATCGTGGTCGACTTGCCCGCGCCGTTGGGCCCCAGGAACCCGGTCACGGAACCGGGCTTGACCGTGAAGTCCAGCCGGTCGACCGCCGTCTTCTCCCCGTACCGCTTCGTCAGTTGCTGTGCCTCGATCATGGACGATCCCTCGTGCTCGGGCTCCGGACGGTCCGGCCGCCTCAGCTCACGCTAGGTGCGGATTCCCCGGGAACAGTGGTACCCGGGACGTGAACCACCGGCCGCCGGTGGTACCGCGGTACTACGCCTGCCCGGGTGGCGGTGGCCGACGGCGAGGCCGCCCTGCGTGGCCACCGACCGGCCGTTCGGCTCCGGCCGTTCCGCCTCGGGCCGGGCAGTGGGCCGGGCAGTGGGCGATTCGGCTCGGCTCGGCTCGAAGGGGCTCACCACGGTGGGACGGCGGGCCGGGCGGTCCACGGGGCCCGCGGTCCGGCCGGCGCCGAACACGGGCATGCGCACCGCGCCGGCACCGGTGCCCGCAGTGTCCAGGTGGCCGGTGCCACCGGGCCCCGGCCGCCCCGCGTCGCGGGTGAGGGCGCGGGGCGCGACCACGGGGTGCGTGCCGCCCACTCGGCGGGCCGGACCGCGGATCCGGGCAGCCGGGCGGTCCGGTCGGGCCCCCGGCCGGGTGTGGTCACACGGGTCGGAATGCTCATGACGCCCTCCGAGAACCTTCGACGGTGGTGTCCGTCGGACGCGTGGACGACCGCGGGTCGCCGACGCGTCCGGCCAGGACCTCCCCAGGACAGCCGACTCGGCTGTCGACCAGGCGTCCCGCGATTCACGCTAGCCGCGGCGAAGTGGCGGACCGTGGTACCCGAGCGGGAACTCTCGCGGCTCAGTGGTACCTCGGTACGACCCCGACCGGATCGCCGGTCGGGGGTGGGCCACCACCGGTGCGGGCCTCGGGTTGCGGTGTCCGGATCAGCCGACCGGCGCCGGCTCTCCGACGGCCTCACCACGGCGCCGGCTCTCCGGCCTCACCGCCCGGCGTCGGCCCCCCCCGGGCAGCGCCCCGGCCGCTCCTCCGTGACGCGGCGGGGACGCTGCCCGGCACCCGGAAGACGCCCGGAGATCGGGCGCGGTCAACCTCTCGTTCATCCTCGTGCCGGAGTGTCCGGGGTGATTGGACGGCGGCGCCACCCACGTCTACATTCCTGTAGTCACATGCGATGGCCACAGTGCCCGCATGCCGATCTCCTGCCGATTTGCCCGACATCACTGGGAAGGTGCACGTGAGCGCGATCACTGTCGGACAGGCGGTTGTCCTGGGCGTCGTGGAGGGGGTGACCGAGTTCCTGCCCGTCTCCTCGACCGGCCACCTGAAGATCACCGAGGGGCTGATGGACATCCCGGTCGACGACACCTCCGTCGTCGGCTTCACCGCCGTCATCCAGGTCGGCGCCATCGCCGCCGTGCTGCTCTACTTCCTCAAGGACATCGTGCGGATCGTCTCCGCGTGGGGCCGCGGCCTGGTGAACCGCGAGGAGCGCTACCACCACGACTACAAGTTCGCCTGGTGGGTCATCTACGCCACGATCCCGATCGTCGTCGTCGGCCTGGCCGCCAAGCCGCTGATCAAGGGCCCCCTGGCCTCGCTCTGGGTGGTCGCCGGCTCGCTGATCGTCGGCAGCGCCGTGATGTGGGCGGCCGACCAGATAGGCCGTCACAAGCGCGGCGAGGACGACACCGGCTTCAAGGACGCGATGATCGTCGGCTCGGCTCAGATCCTCGCGCTGCTCTTCCCCGGCTTCTCGCGCTCCGGCGCGACGATGTCCGCCGGCCTGATCCTCGACCTCGACCGGGTGGCCGCCACCCGGCTCTCCTTCTTCCTCGGCATCCCCGCCCTCACCGGCGCCGGCCTCTACGAGCTGAAGGACGCCCTGGGCGCCGGGGTCGGCACCACGCCGCTCGTGGTCGGCACCGCGGTCTCCTTCGTGGTCGCCTACGCCTCGATCGCCTGGCTGCTGAAGTACGTCGCCAAGCACTCGTTCAACGCCTTCGTCGTCTACCGGATCGCCATCGGCGTGATCCTCTTCGGCCTGCTCGGCACCGGCGTGCTGAGCGCCTGACGCCCCGTCCGGCCCGGACGGGGACCGGCGAACACGATGACGGTGTGGTTGCTCGGCAGGGACCAGTCCCCGGCGCCGGGGCACGCCTCCGGTGTGGTGCCGGCGTCGAGGACCTGGCACGGCCGCGGCTCGTGCAGCAGCGCCTTGAGCACGGTGTCGGCGGCGAACGCGACGGCGACCACCAGCGGTGCGGCGAGCGCCCGGGCCCTCACCGCCCCGCCGCCGGCGCGGCGGCGGGGCGACGCGGCCTCCGGCCCGGCCACGTAGCGGCGTGCGCGGCCCGGACGGTCCGAGCCGCAGCAGCGGTATGCCTACACGCCCGGTTCTGCGCGCACAGGCCGCCCACCGGTGGTCACCCGGCGGCCCCGGCGCCCGGACGGGAGGGCGCTTCCGGACTCGCACCGGACGGGGGTCTGCCGATCAGCGGGATCAGTGGCAGGGTCAGGCCCAGCCAGAGAGCGGCGAGGAGCCAGCCGCCGACCACGTCGAACGGCCAGTGGACGCCGAGGTAGATGCGGCTCAGGCCGACAGCGACCGCGACCAGGCCCAACAGCCCCACGAGCAGCACCGTCCAGGGCCGCCGCCGGCCGCCTCTCAGCACCGCCCAGGCGAGCAGACCGGCGGCCGCCGCAGCGGTGAAGGCGTGGCCCGAGGGATAGGAGTAGCCGCTGGGCGAGGCGGCGACCCAGTCCGCCACCGGCGGACGGGGACGGGCGAAGGCCCTCATGAGCCCGTTGCGGAGCAGCTGACCCGCGGCCAGGACCAGCACGGGTGCGCAGGCCTGCGCGATCCGGACGGTCGGACGCCCCGGCCGGCCGCTGCGCCGGACCAGCAGGAAGCCGGCCGCTACGGCCGCGAGATACGGCGGGACCCCGGCGCCCAGGTCCGTCACGACCCCGACGATTCGCACCGCCGACGAGGGGCGGTGGGCGACCGCCCAGGAGTGCAGGGCCGACTCCACCGGGAAGGGTCCCCAGCCGTGAACGGCGAGCAGGGCGGTGAGCACGCCGAAGAGCAGCACCGGGACCGCGACCGTCAGCATCAGGACCCGAGCCCACGGGTGACGCGCGGTCACACGCCCACCCGGAGTCCGGCGGTGAGGTTCAGGGAGCCCCCTGCCCGGAAGAGCCCGGCCGACAGGCCGGCCCCGGCGGAGAGCACGATCGCGGCACCTGGCACCAGGAGCGCCCCGGGGACCCGCCTCGGCGCACGCGCATCCAGGACGTCCACGGCCGACGGTCCTGTGGGATGGGGCATGGGTCGGCACCTCTCATCGGGGATGCCTCGGCACCCATTGCCGTCTACATCACTGTAGACAGGATGATGCCGACGACGCCAGCGGCCTCCGTCCGGCCCGTCCGCGCGCCGCACCCCGCCCCGGTGCGACGGCGGCCAAGCCCTCCGGCACCGGGGCCGGGAGTCGGCGTTCTGCGGGCCGGCCGCGCGCCGTCCGTGAGCAGCTCGACCGCCACTTCCCCGGCCGCGGTACCGGCAACGTGAACCAGGCGCCGGTGCGGTCCCGCCGCTGCTATGTGTCCGGGGAGAAGACGTCCAGCGACGGGCCTTCGAGAGCGAGGGCGGTGAGACCGGTGGTGGTACCGGACGCGTGTTCCTCACCGGGCTCCCAGCGGACACCGTCGCCGGCTGAGACGGGGATCTTGTGCCCGTCCGGACCGGCGACCCAGCCTTCGCCCGCGATGACCAGGAAGAGCTGGCTCACCGGAGCGGGATGGGTGCCGATGGTTCCACCTGGTTCGATCGCCAGGCAGGTCAGATGAACAGCCCCCTCGGCGGCGGCGACGCGGGTCGCGGTGGCGCCCACACTGCCGAAGCGATCGATGACCTTCTCCGCACGGTCGAAGCGGAACATCTCCACGTAGGGCCCTCGCAAGATCCGGAAGGCATCGATCATACGGGCGGACGATCGACGTGCCGACGGCGGCACGCCTTCGGGGGCGGTCGGGCTCGGCGGCCGAACAACTGGCGCGCGGGGGCGACGGCCTGGCTCTGCTTCCTGCACGGATGAACCGGTCCTGCCGTCCGCCCCGTTCACCATGTGACGGGCACCGCCGTTCCGCTCGCCTCTCGCCGCTGCCCGGAGCAGTGACCCGGCGGAGAGGAACCGCTCATGCGTGCCGTGGCACGACCGTCGAACAGACCGCGGTGGCACACCGAGGCCTGCCCTCGCCCCCGCCGTTCTCCGGGCCCTGATGGCGGGGAGCCGCCTCCGCGGTGCCCGGCCACGCGCGTACATCCCTGCACCCGCGTCTCGGCCCACGGTCGGCCGAGCCGGTCGAGCCGGCCGAAGGGGTCGAGCCGGTCGAACGGGTGGACTCGGGCAACCGTCCGGCTCCTAACGCCCCCTCCCCCGCCCGAAAGTACGGAGGTCTGATGGGCCGCTATGTCATCCGCCGACTGATACAGGCAATCCCCGTGCTGCTCGGCGCAACGTTCCTGATCTACGCCGTGGTCTTCGCGCTGCCCGGCGACCCGGTACAGGCGCTGGCCGGCGACAGGCGCCCCAATCCGCTCGTGGCGGAGATGATCCGCCAGAAGTACCACCTGAACGACCCGTTCCTCCTCCAGTACTGGTACTACCTCTCCGGTCTCCTCCAGGGCGACCTGGGAGAGAGCCTCACCGGCCGCTCGGTCAGCGACATGATCGGCGAGTCGTTCCCCTACACCGTGAACCTCTCCCTGGTGGCCTTCGTCATCGAGGCGGTCATCGGTGTGCTGGCCGGTGTCATGGCGGCGCTGCGCAAGGGCAGGTTCATCGACCAGCTGCTCCTCGTCAGCACCCTGATGGTGATCTCGATCCCGGTCTTCGTCACCGGCTTCGTCCTCCAGCTGCTGCTGGGCGTGAAGCTGAAGAACGACTACGGCTTCGACTTCTTCCCGGTCTCCTTCAACGAGGAGGACGGACTGCGGGCGTACCTGCTGCCGGCCTTCGTGCTGGCGTCCACCTCGCTCGCGTACGTCGCCCGACTGACCCGCACCAGCCTGATGGAGACCATGCGCGCGGACTACGTCCGCACCGCGGTCGCCAAGGGCCTGAAGCGCCACCGGGTGATCGGCCACCACGCCCTGCGCAACGCGCTGATCCCGATCGTCACCTTCCTCGGCGCCGACCTCGGCGGCCTGATGGGCGGCGCGGTCATCACCGAGAGCATCTTCAACATGCACGGCATCGGCGGCCTGCTCGCCCGCGCCGTGCACCAGAAGCAGGGCACGATCATCATCGGCATGGTGACGCTGCTGGTGCTGATCTACCTGATCACCAACCTGCTCGTGGACCTGCTGTACGCCGTGCTCGACCCGAGAATCCGCTACGAGTGACGGCGGCCGAGGGTCCGGCCGCCGGGGACCGCCTCCCGGATCTCCGGAGGCCGGGCAGGTCGCACGGTCACTCGCCCGAGCGCAGTCACTGCTGCCGGTTCTCGCCTTCGGTACAGGTGCACCGTACGAGGGCGGCGCCGCCGGCGGTGGGGTCGACGTGCCCGGTCGCTCGGCGTGTGCAGGCGTGGGCGGTCTCGCTCCGTGCTCTGGTCAGACCAGGAGGCCGGCTGATTCGACGGCCTCGCCCTCGCCGGCGCGCGCACCGAAGCCCACCCGACTCCGGGATCGCTGTCCGGCACCCCGCCGCCATGCAGGCGGAGTCCTCGCCGCGGGTGAGGTATGTCCCCACCCCGCATGCCGCAGGAAGGACGCCAAGCCCCCGGCCGACGGGATCGACGCCGAGCCGGGCTCCCGGGGCGCGGCCGAGTCCGGGCCCGGCGGCCGAGCCGGCCGCCCGGATGGGATGATCTTGCCGACAGTTCCGTGCGAGGAGGCACAAGTGAGCGACCGCTCGAAGCATGACCACCGCGACTGGGAGGAGGTCGTGCTCGCAGCTCGGGAGCGTGCCCGCGCGCGGCAGGCCCTCATGGTCGAGCGCTTCGGGCTGTCAGGGGACGTGGAACACCACTGGTCGACGGACGACGCGCGGATCACGTGGTCACGTGAGGGGAAGGCCTTCCTCACCGGCCGGCTCACGTTGATCGGCAGCGTCAGCCTCGCCCGGCAGACCTGGCTGTGGTCCTGGGCGAACGATTCACTTCCGCACGCCCTCCTGGGCGACATCGAGCAGGTGCGGCAGTTCGGCGAGCAGAACAACTACCCCGTCCTGCCGTGGCCGGGTTTCGACCACCACCCCGAACTCGTCGCGGAGGCACGGATGGTGGCGGCATCCGTGCTCGATGCCGAGGGTCTCTGGGCGGATTCGACGGATGACGTGCAACTCCACTTTCTGGTGCATGACTTGGTACTCACCGCAGAAGGACGGTGACGGGCCGCACAGGCTGCCGGCGCCGACGGTGAAGTGATCATGTCGGCGGGGTCGGGCGTCGGCGACGGGGAGAACACATGGGCGAGCCGCTCGGCCGGCCCTGATGGTCGCCATGGCCTGCACGGTGTCCTTCGTCCAGACCGCCATGGGCCAGGCGGCCGCCGCCCGGGCTCCCCGGCCGTCTGGCCCCGACCGCGCGCCCTGCCGACGTCATCGGCGCGCGCCAGTAGCAGGGCGGAGGGTCCGGGTACCGGGCCTCCCCCACCGCCCTGGGCGGACCGTTGCGTCCGACGGTCCACCCGGGGCCGGCCTGCCACGCCGGCCCGGTCGCACCGGTCAGCCCGGTCGGTCCAGTCAGTCCGGTCAGGCCGGCGAGGCAGGTCCGTCCGGTCAGGCAGGTCAGTCCAGGTCGCCCTTGTCGCCGAAGTCCAGGCGGTCGATCAGCCCGGCGTCGGTGAAAGCGGCCACCAGTTCGTCACGGCCCTCGGTGAAGTGGGCCCAACTGTCGTAGTGGACGGGGACCACCCGGCGGGCGCCGAGGATCCGGGCAGCGTCGGCGGTCTGGGCGCTGTCGAGGACGATCAGCGCGCCGTCGAAGAGGACGGGGAAGCGGGGAGCCCCCGCGAAGAGGATGGCGGTGTCCACCGGGCCGAAGCGTTCGGCGATCTCCTCGACCAGGCCGAGCGAGGCGTTGTCGCCGCTGACGTAGACCGTGGGCAGACCCTCCCCCGTCAGGACGAAACCGACGACCTGGCCGGTGATCGGTTCGACCTCCTCACGTGCTCCCGGGCCGTGGACGGCGGGCACGCCCGTCACGGTGATCGTGCCGCCGCCGGGGCGGTCGAGGTCGATCGACTCCCAGTCGGACAGCCCCCTGGCCCCGTCCCCCAGCCGCTGCCCGCCGCCGGGGGTGGTGAGGGTGAGCGGGACGTCGGCGAGCAGCGCCCGACCGGAGTTGTCGAGGTTGTCCGGGTGCTCGTCGTGGGAGAGCAGGACCACGTCGATGCGGCCGAGTCCGGCCGGTGCGGCGGAGGAGGGCGCCGTCTTGGTCAGCCGGCCGCCCGGCACCTGGTAGTCACCGGGAGCGTCGAAGGTCGGGTCGGTCAGGAACCGCAGGCCGCCGTATGCGAAGAGGGCGGTCGGGCCGCCGAAGACGCGGACGGGGATCTGCTCACTGGTCGTGCCGGTCGTAGCCATTCCAGATACCTCACGGATGAGAAGCGGTTTATCCGTGAAAAACCGTAGCTGTTCCTCACGGACGAACGCAAGCCGTACCATGAGATCCATGAGCGAGACCCTGACCGCCGAGACCGCGCTGCCGCCCGCACCAGGGGCGCAGGACTACCTCGCCCTCGACTTCGCCAACAGCGCCGTCGCACTGCCCGGGGGACACTTCACCGACCTCCTCGGCACCCCCGCGGCAACGGACAGGTGGCTCACCGAGCACGGTCTCGCCCCGGCCGGCGTCCAGGTCCAGGAGATGTGCACGGCACAGCTGCGCTCGCTGCGCGAACACCTCCGGTCGCTGTTCGCCGCGCGGATCGCCGGACTGCCCGCGCTGCCTGCGGCCCTGTCCGCCGTCAACGCCGCGCTCAGCAAGGCCCCGACGGCGGCCCTGCTGCACTGGGACGAGACCAACGGCCCCTACCGCGCGACGCCGTGCCCCACCACCGAGATCCTCGACCACGCGCTCGCGACCCTGGCGGCCAACGCGGCCGACCTCCTCACCGGCCCCGACGCCGACCGCCTCACCACCTGCGGTTCCACCCCCTGCAACCGCTACCTGCTGCGCCACGGCCGCCGCCACTGGTGCTCCACCCGCTGCGGCGACCGCGCCCGCGCCGCCCGCGCCTACGCCCGACGTGCGGAGCCGAGGACCGACTGACGCACGCCTCGCACCCGGCCGGCCGGATCATCCGGCCGCCCTCGCCTGCGGCGAGGCGAAAGGTCCCTCCAGGGCGGCCCACTGCAGGAGCAGGATGGTCTTGCCGTCGGTGATGCGGCCGTCGCGGACCATGGCGAGGGTGTCGGCGAAGGGCAGTTCGAGTACTTCGATGTCCTCGCCGTCCTCCTCCAGCCCGCCGCCGCTTCCGGTGCGGTCGGCCGGGGCGTAGGGGGCCGCGTAGAAGTGCAGGCGTTCGGTGACCGAGCCGGGGCTCATGTAGGCGTCGAGGACGTGGGTGAGCGGGCCGAGTGTGACGCCGAGCTCTTCGGCGGCCTCGCGCCGGACGGCGGCGAGCGGCGCGTCGCCGTCGAGCAGGCCGGCCGCGGCCTCGACGAGCATGCCGTCCGGGTGGTCGTTGACGTAGGCCGGGTAGCGGAACTGGCGGGTGAGCAGCACCCGTCCACGCTCGGCGTCGTACGGGAGCACGACCGCACCGTTGCCGCGGTCGTACGTCTCGCGCTGCTGGGTGACCCAGCGTCCGTCGCGACGCCGGTAGTCGAACGTGGTGCGGCGCAGGACGTGCCAGCCCTGGGAGGTGAGCTCCACGTCGCGGACCACGACGTCGGGGTTGCGGTCGAGGTCACGCCCCGCACGGTCGAGGCGGGTGCGGCCGCGGTGGTCAGGGATGTCGATGCCGGGGCGCGTGTTCACTCGCTCTCCTGAGGGGTGCGGCGCGGGACCTCGTCCACGTCGTGGTACACGGGCAGGCCGCGGCGGCGGGCAGCGGCGACTTCCTGATCAGCTCCGGTGGAGTCACCGGGCAGCCGGAGCACGGCGTCGCAGTGGGCGAGCAGGCGCTCGGCGGCCGGGTAGAGGACCTCGTCGGCGAGGGGGTCCGTGGGGCCCGCGCCGGCCGAGCGCAGGACGGGCAGGGCGACCCACTCTCCGATGACGGGGAGGTGACCGGCCGCGAAGACCGGCCACGCCGCCGCTTCGAGGCGGGCGAGGTTGGCGGCCATGGCCCGTGGGTCGCCGTCGGTACCGGAGCGGTAGGGGCCGGCGATGAGGATGAGCATCGGCTTGTCGGTCATGGCGCGCTACGATACACGCAGAAACGTGCAAGAACAGGAGAGAACACGGATGCTGGCTGCTGAACGGCGCGACCACCTGCTGGGCCTGCTCGCGCGAGAGGGCAAGATCGTCGCCAAGGACGTCGCCGTGGACCTGGGCATCTCCGAGGACAGCGTGCGGCGGGACCTGCGCGACCTCGCCGCCGAGGGGCTCTGCCACCGCGTCTACGGCGGAGCGCTACCCGTCTCCCCCGCCGTGGCGGACTACGCCGCCCGGAAGACCGTCACCCCCGACGGCAAGCGGAAGGTCGCCGCGGCGGCCGCCGCTCTGGTGAAGCCGGGCAGCGCCGTGATCCTGGACGGCGGCACCACCGCCCTCGCCGTCGCCCGCCTGCTCCCGCCGGACCTCACCTGCACCGTGATCACCCACAGCCCGACCGTCGCGGCCACGCTGCTCGACCATCCGCAGGCCGAGGTCTTCCTGCTGGGCGGCCGCATCTTCAAGCACTCGGCGGTCGCCTGCGGTGCGGCCGCGGTCGAGGCCGCCCAGAACGTCTCGGCCGACCTCTGCCTCCTCGGCGTCACCGGCGTCCACCCGGAGGCAGGACTGACCACCGGCGACGCCGAGGAGGCCGCGATGAAGCGCGCGCTGGCCGCGCGGGCCGCGGACACCTACATCCTCGCCTCGTCCGAGAAGATCGGCACGGCCTCACGGTTCCGCGTCCTGCCCTGGGAGGAGATCAGCGGACTGATCACCGACGCCGATCCCCGACACGCGGTCGTCGAGCAGCTCACGGCGCGCGGCGTGGAGGTCCTGTCGGCCGGCTGACGGCCACGGGCGTCGGCGGGGTCTCCGGCAGCCTGCAGATTCCGCGTCGGCCGTCCACCGAGCGGCCGTCCTCCGAGCGGGCGTCCTCCGGGCGGCCGGGCGGCCGGGCGGCCGGGCGGCCGGGCCGAAAATCGGGTGACCAGGGGCGGCGGGCGCGTTAACCTCGGCCGTATGAACGTCACAGGCCGAAGCACCACCGCGACCGCGCGAGCGACCAGCTCGCCGGTTGCCGCCGCCTGACGTACTCCCTCTCCCACCGGCGACCGGACACGGTCCGCCGGTGGTTCCATGGCGTTCTCCCGCCCCGGTTCCGATGACCGCGCGGACCAGTCGTCCGGTGCCTCCCCGCAGTTCACGCGAAGGAGCCACCCCATGAACACCGATCAGATCGTCCGCACGTTCGTCGAGTACTTCGAGGAACGCGGCCACCGCCGGATCACCGGCTCGACCCTGCTGCCGCCGCCCGGTGACCCGGTGCTGTTCACCACCTCGGGCATGCACCCGCTCACCCCGCACCTGGAGGGGCGCCCGCACCCCCTCGGCAGGCGGCTGGTCAATGTGCAGCGCTGTCTGCGGACCACGGACCTGGACGAGGTCGGCGATCGCACCCATCTGACCGTCTTCGAGATGCTCGGCACCTGGTCGCTCGGCGACTACGAGGGCCCGCAGAGCCTCGACTGGGGCTACGGGCTGCTCACCGAGGGGTTCGGCATCGATCCCGGGTTGCTGCACGTCACGGTCTTCGGCGGCGACGACCAGACCGGACCGGACACCGATTCCCTGGAGTTGTGGCAGTCGCACGGGGTGCCGGTGGAGCTCACCGTCGAGGACAACTGGTGGTCCAACGGCCCGACCGGGCCGTGCGGCCCCGACTCGGAGATCTTCCTGTGGACCTGCGACACCCCGCCCGAGTCGACACCGACCGGTGACGACCGCTGGGTGGAGGTGTGGAACCACGTCATGATGCGCCACCGACGACTCGTCGACGGATCGCTCGTGCCGCTCCCCCAGCGCAACGTCGACACCGGGCTCGGCCTGGAACGGCTGGCCTCGCTGCTGCAGGGCCGGACGTCGGTGTTCGAGTGCGACGTCTTCGACCCCTGGCGCCGTGTGGTGCCGCCCCTGTGGCAGTTGGACGAGCCGTCACTGCGGCTGGTCTGTGACCACGTGCGCTCCGCCATGGTGGTGATCGGCGACGGGGTGCGCCCGGCCAACACCGGCCGCGGCTACGTGCTGCGCCGGCTGGTACGACGGGTGCTCACCGTGCTGCGGCGGGACGATCCCTCGCGCAGTCTCGGGGACCTGCCGGACGAGCTGATCCTGCACACCCTCGACCGCTTCCGCCAGGAAGGGGATCCGGATGCCGTGCGCCGGGTGCTGCTCGACGAGGAGCGCCGTTTCGGCCGGCTCCTGGAACGCGGCCGGCAGATCCTGGCCCGCCCCCGGTTCCGGGGCCCGCTGCGCGAGGAGGACTTCCACTACCTCCACGACACCCACGGTCTGCCGCGCGACCTCGTCCTGAACCTGCGACCGCAGTGACGGCCCGGAGCCCGGCGGCGACGAGGCCGAGCCGGCGAGCCCGATGAGGCCGACGAGGCCGACGAGGCCGAACCCTTCGCAGGCGTGACCCGCCTGGCCGCCACGGCGGCACTGCACCACTGCGCCACGGAGGTGGATCCCCGGTCGGGGAACCGGGGATCCACCCCAACAGGGCTTCCAGCCGGTCCCGTTCGGCCCGAGCCCGTGGCAGCCGGCCGGCGTTCTCGACCCCGGTCCACGCGGCGCCCCACGATCCCGGTCCACGCAGCGGCCCCACGATCCCGGCGCCCCCCACCCCGCGCGGACGAGGCTTTTGTACAGGTCTAGACTCATATGATGTGACGACTACTCATATACCCGACCTGATCCGCTATGTACGGGAGAACTCCCCCTTCTACCGCGACCTCTACGCCGGCCTCCCGGACGACCTCGCCGACGCCTCCGACCCCACCGGCCTCAGCGCGCTGCCGCTGACCGAGCACACCGCCTACTGGGCGGCCCACGGCATCACCAACAGCCGGGTGCTCACCGGGCCGCACGAGGACGGGATCGTCTTCAAGACCGGCGGCACCACCGGGGCACCGCGGGTGTCCATGTACACCCGTGCGGAGTGGCGCCGCATGAGCCGGACCTTCGGCGGCGGCCTGCCGGCCGCCGGGCTGCGCGCCGGGGACAAGGTCGCCAACCTCTTCTACGCCGGCGAGCTCTACTCCAGCTTCGTCTTCACCCTCAACTGCCTGCAGGAAGCGCCCGTCCCCACGGTCCAGCTGCCGATCGGCGGCGCCGCACCACTGGACGCCACCGTCCAGGCCCTGCGCGACTTCTCCGCGACCGTGATCGCCGCGCCGCCCACGTCGCTGTGCCGGCTGGCCCGCGAGGTCGTCGACACCGTCGGGACCCTCCCGGACGTCCGCATCGCGCTCTTCGCCGGCGAGGCCTGCTATCCGGACCAGGTGGCACTGCTCACCACCGCCTTCCCCAACGTGGCCGTCCGGTCGATCGGTTACGCCAGCGTGGACGCGGGCGTCCTGGCCGGACCGGTGGCCGGGGAGCCGGACAGCCGGGTGCACGAGGTCTTCACCGAGGACAAGGTGGTGGAGTTGCTCGATCCGGAGACCGGCGAGCCGATCGAGGAGGAGGGCCGCCCCGGCCGGGTGGTCGCCACCGATCTGGTCCGCCGTCTGATGCCGGTGATCCGCTACCCCGTCGGCGACCTCGCCGAGTGGGTCGACTTCCCTCGGCGGCGCCTGCGACTGCTGGGACGCTCGGAGGAGGGCGCCCGGGTCGGGGTGGTCACCGTCTACCTGGAGGACCTGCGCGCCCTGCTGGCAGCAACCGGCGGGCACGGCCCGATCGTCGGCCATCAGGTGGTCCTGCGGCACCGGGCCGAGCGGGACGAGCTGGTGCTGCGGCTCGCCGCACCGGGCGGAGGAAACCCGGACCTGGAACGGGAGTTGACCACGCGCCTCGGTGAGACCCGGCCGATGTTCGCCGACCACGTCCGCAAGGGCCTGATCCACCCGCTGGCCTTCGAATGGGTCGCCCCGGACGGCCTCGCGGTCAACCCCCGGACCGGCAAGCTGGTCCGGCTCCTCGACGAGCGGATGGGGTAGCCCCCGCAGCATCCGTGGCGCCGTACTACGGGAGCCACGGATGCTGCCGGAGCCACGGGAGCTACGGGAGCTACGGGAGCTACGGGAGCTACGGGCCGCCGCCCGGCGGCGGCCCGCGGTCCTCAGCGGTTCCGGGCCCGGCGGTCGACGACCGCAAGGAGCTTGCCGCTGGCGGCCGTCCGCTCGAAGTCCTCGGCGGGGGCGTGCTCCACGGACAGCTCCACCAGGCCGTCGCGCACCACGGCGGCCGCGAGGTCCGGGTAAGCGTCCAGGAACTCCCTTACCGCGTCCGGGTGTTCGGCCGAGCGCGGGCCTACACCCGTGCCCGGGTCCTCGCCCGGGTGCGGCTGCGAGCGGAGCCCCTCCAGGCGGACGGTCAGCTTTTCCCGGGCGCTGTGCTCGTCCTCGTCGAGGAGCAGTTGAAGGGCGCCGTGGTGGTCCAGCCGCTCCTCGGCCGCCAGCACGAAGCGGCGGTAGTTGAGGAAGTGGCTGCCGCTGCGGAAGATGTCGCCGAAGCGGCCGAGGAGTTCGAACCGCGGGGTGCGCCGCCCGCAGGGGCAGCCGCCGTCCACCCAGCGGCCGAGGTCGCCGATCTCGTAGCGGTCCAGGCGCTGGCCGCGCCGGCTGTGCGCGGTGAAGACCAGCCGCCCGGCCTGGCCCGGACCGGCCGGGCGGTCCTCCTCCAGGTCGAGGATCTCCAGCGTCTGCAGTCCGCTGAACAGGTGGTGCACCCGGTCCCCGGCGTCCGGGCACTGGTAGCCCAGCGGGCCGGCGTCCACACTGCCGTACGCCGCCGAACGGATCAGCTCGACGCCGAACTCCTCGCGCAGCCAGGTGCGCTGACGCTCGGGGAAGTGTTCTCCGCCGTAGAAGAGCTTGCGCACCCCGCGGTACTCGCGGAGCACGTCCGCGCCCTCGGTGAAGACCCGCAGCAGGTAGTTCGGCATACCGAAGAGGGTGTCCACCCGGTGCTCGACGATCGACCGGGCGACGGCCGCGTGGTCGTCCTGGGCGGCCATCGGGAACTGCACCGCGCGCAGGTTCTCCAGGACCGAGTAGAAGCTCAGGAAGCCGCCGTAGAGCAGACCGCCGAAGAAGAGGTTCATCGCCCGGTCGGTGCGCGGGTCGAAGCCCGCCGCGAGCACGCCCTCGGCCCCGTGCCGCATGTGCTCGTGGTAGTCGTCCCAGCTGAAGGCCGAGAGCTTGGGCGCGCCGGAGCTGCCCCCGCTGCGGAAGAACACCTCGGCCCGGCCGAGGTCCTCCTGCAGCTGCTCGAACTCGCTCTTCGCCGTCACCGGCACCGGCGGGGGCGGCAGTTCGCGGGCGCCGACGAGGTCGTCCAGGCAGGCGTCGGCGGAGAACCGGGCGTCCAGCTGGACGTCCACCCGGCGGCTGTAGCGCTGCAGCGCGTACACGCCGTCGTGCGGCTCGCCGTCGTAGCTGTCCAGCATCCGCCCGGGGACGGTGACCCGCTGGACCCCGGCGGCGAGCACGGCGCCGGCCAGCTCGGCGGTGTCGCGGCGGGAGGCACCGATCCCGGCGGTCTGCAGGTAGCGGCGCATCGGGCGCAGCACCTCGCCGATCCGCTTGCGCGGCAGCGGCTTGACCCAGACGGTCCGGTGCAGCGGGGAGGCGCGCAGGGCGCCGCGGGTGTCGGCCAGGACGTGCCAGCGGGCGGCGGGGTCGGCGTGCACCTTGGTCAGGCCCAGGTGCTCCTCCAGCCGCGCCACCAGCACGGTGTTGGTGATCTCGGCGCTCTCCAGCAGCTCCGGCTCGGCCGCGCTCGGCGGCTGGGCGGCGAGGACGGCGGCGAAGCGCTCCGCGAAGGCGAAGAGCTGATCGTGGTCCTCGGTGTCCAGGTAGATCACCTGGGGGCTGGCGCAGGCCTGCTGCTCCAGGCGGCAGATGTCCTGGGCGATGCCCGCGAGCGTCTCGGGGGCGGACCAGGCGTCGGCGGTGAGGTAGGCGAAGGAGAGCTTGGGCCCCCAGTCGACCAACCGGCAGCCGGGTGGGGTGAGGGCGGCGATGGCGTTGACCGCCTCCTCGCCGCCCCAGGCGGCGACGGCGTCGGCGGCGCCGCAGAGCCGGGCCAGCCAGTCGGTGCGGGAGGAGGGGAAGCCCAGGACGACGGTCCGCGCGGCGATGGCGCCGGTCGGGTCGAGCGCGGCCAGTTCGGCGAGCAGGGCGTGGGTGAAGCGGCTCCCGCCACTGGTCTTGACGATGTTGAGGTTGCCTGCGAGCAGGCCCTCGACCACGCTGAGCGCACCCGCGGCGGGGGCGTTGCCCGGGGCGATGTGCACCAGCAGGCCGACCGGCAGCCAGCCCTCGAAGATCTCCCGGCGGAAGTCGAAGCGGGCCAGCCGTCCGGGGTCGATCCCGCCGAGCTCGCGGGTGACCTTGGTCTCCAGGGCCTCGCGGCCGAGCGCCTCGGTGAGGTCGTGGAGGGTGCGCTCGCGCTCCGCGGTGTCGACATCCGCGTCGTCGAGCAGCCGGGCGAGCCGGCGGTGCTGCTCGCTCGCGGGGTCGGCCAGGGTGGCGGCGAGACGGTCGCAGGCGGCGAGCACGGTCAGCGGGCTGAGCGGGACGGCGAGGGCCTCGGTGGTGCAGGTGTCGAGCCCCGCGAGGCGTCGCTCGGCTTCGGTGTCGTCGACCCAGCTGCCCTGCCAGTAGTGCCGGTCGGTGGTCGCGACGGGAGTCGTGGGGCTGGTCATGAGGCCTTCTCGGTCTTGAGGAGTTCGGCGGCGGCGATGGCACAGCTGCGGTTGCGGCTGAGGCCGGCCCGGCCGTGCACGGTGAACCAGGGGGTGGACAGTGCGCAGCCGCACTCCTCGGGCGCGTGCTGGGTGACCAGGTCGCCCATGAGGACGGACTGGGCGGGCACCGAGGTGACGTACGGCGAGATGAACTGCGCGTAGCCCGGCTCTCCGTAGGGCAGCGGTGTCAGGTCGCGCACCGAGCGGACCAGCATCCGGGCCCAGACCGGCACGTGCAGGTTGTGGTTGGGGCATTCCATGTGCAGGACGGAGTGTTCGGCGGCGCCGTAGCCGTCGCGGATCCGCTCGTCCGGGATGCCCAACTGGTCGTGGATGCGCCGGTACAGCTCGGGCTTGGCGACCTGCTTGTCCGCGTGGCCCTTCCAGCCGCCGCCGAAGACGACCAGTGAGCGCGGGGAGAGCTCCAGCGGGCCGATGCCCAGGTCGCGCATCCGGTCGAGGGTGAAGGAGAGGAAGGCGGGGAACCCGAGGATCCGCACCGGGGCGCCCTCCTCGGCGTACCGGATCAGGGTGCGGACGCAGCCGAAGGGGTCGAACTCGTGGGTGCTGCCGGTGTGCTTGAGGGCGTACTCGACCGAGCGGACCGGGGCGAAGTGGCACAGGTACTCGTCGGTGAACGACGTGCCGAGGTTGAGGCCGGGCCGGGGCTGGTAGTTGGAGAGGAGGTAGTTGACCGGCTCCCGCTCGTCGATCCAGCCGTAGTGGTCGAAGACCCGGGCCACCATGCGCTGGCCGTTGCGCAGGGTGAACTCGTCGAAGAACATCTGCGACCGCTGGCCGGTGGTGCCGGAGGAGGTGAGGTGCAGCAGCACCTCTTCGCGGGGCAGCGAGAGGATCTCGTGGGCCTTGAAGAAGTTGGCGTGGACGAAGGGCAGCCGGTCGAGCTCCTCGATGCTCTCGATCGGGCGTCCCGCGCCCGGGCCGGCCTTGAGCAGCCGGTCGAAGAACGGGGACCTGGCCGCGTGCCAGGCGTTGGACTCGTTCATGGCCGCGGTGAAGAGGCGGTCCGAGGCGGGGCCGGCCTGGTACGGCTCGGCGATGTCGCAGAGCTGCTGTACGTGGGCCAGCGCATCGGCGTCGGGTACCGCGACCGGGCGCAGGTACTTGTTCATCGGAATATCCCGTTGGTGTTGAGGTTCTGGTGCTTCCACAGTTCGATGTACTGCTCGGCGAACGGCTGGAAGGCGGCATCGATGGACAGGCCGCGGAAGTCGAGCGGCTGGAGGGTGCGGGCCATCACCACGTAGTCACGGAAGCCCTTGTGCTCCCGGCGCATCGCCGGGTAGGCGGCCACCGGCAGGAACCCGTGTGCGAGCAGCAGCCGCAGGTTCTCGTAACTGTCCAGTGGGAGCAGGGTTTCGAGGTAGCTGGCGCCGTGGGCGGCGAGCTTCTGGGTGATGGTGTCGAGGTCGTCGCCGATCGCGGAGAGCCCGGGTTCGGCGCCGATCAGCGTGCAGTACCCGTCGGACGGACTGAGCTGCGCGTACAGCTCGTAGCGGCCGTCGGCGGGCGTGAGCAGCACGTTGGGGGTGTGGAAGGGGTAGAAGCACTGCCCGGGGTCGGGCAGGTGGCGGGCGAAGTGGCGGGCCACGAACTGCGGGGCGTCGACGAGTTCGAGCCCCGGGCCGGGACCCCGGGCCGGGACCGGCAGCGGCTCGTCGGCGAGCTCCGGCCTCGGGTGCGGGCCCGGGACGGCGTCCAGGGCCCGCATGAGGCCGCCCAGGGCCTGCGGGACGCGTGCCACCGGCAGGCGCTGTTCGAGCACGCCCTCGCGGTGGCGGGCCAGCAGCACCATGGTTTCGTGCCGTGCGGCCTTGCGCAGGTTCGGCAGGACGCCGAGTGCGCGGAACCCGGCCTGCAGGCAGATCCGTTGCGGCGCGGTGGAGTTGGTACGGGCGGTCGAGTAGAGCGAGTCGGCCGGCCGATCGCCGCCTAGCAGTGCCTCGCTGAGCTGCCGGACGGCCAGGTGGCCCGCGCCGAGGCCGCGGGCGTCCGGGTGGATCACCAGGCCCTGGAGCTTGCCGAGCCGGGCGGCAGGGTCGAGGGTGCCGACGATCGAGCCGAGGAGCCGGCCGCCGGCGGGCTCGCGGGCGACCAGCCAGGTGGTCTGCGGCGAGCTGATCTCGCTCGCCATCACGTCGGGATCGGTCCCGAGCGGCAGTGCGTACGCACGCCCGTAGACCTCTCGGTACAGCAGGAGCAGCGCGTCGACGTCATCGGGACGCGCCGGGGAATAGTTGAGCACCGGATTGCCTCCCCCCACGAAGGCGGTACGTCCACGGATCTGCGTGGACGCGACATGGAAGAGCGAATTCACGCCCGGCGGCGAGCACCCGGATTGGGGCAACCCGCCACACGGCGGACCGGATGGGTCGCGAAAGCCGCGTTGGGCACGAACGGAAGGAGTGCGGTCACTGTAGGTTGACCGACCATCACACTAACCCGGCTCCGGCATCACGGCGGCCCCCTTCGCCGGCGGTCGATGCCGTCTCAGCAGGTGGGACAAGGGGTTCACCGGTAGTGGTGCGACAAGGATCACAACCATTCAGAAGCAGCGGTGATGGTTCGCCAAAACTCTTCTGATGGATCATCAAATATGTACGAAATTCAACGAATGAATTGATCCACCCTGCCCCAGGGCGGTGATTTTCCGGACGGCGTCGGAGATCTGCCGTGCCCCGGGGCCGAGTGGTCGCCGAGCCCGTTGTGGGCGGTGATCAGGGCGCGTATCCGTCGGCCGAACAGAGCGCCGTCGACCTCACCGGCCCCTCGGCCCGGCCGCTGCCGGACCGGGCCGGCCGGCATCTCGACCCCTCGGCCCGGCCGCGACTCGACCGGGCCGGCCAGCATCTCGATGGGCAGCGGCGGCCACCTCGGCTCTTCCCGGGTGAGGCTCGCCAGCTCCTCCGGGGGTTCGGCGCCGTCCCGAACGATCATGACGTAGGCCTTCGCCTCCTGCGGGCTCAGCCGCGGGGCGGTCAGGCGGTCAGCACAGCGAGCTCCGCGTCGGCGCGCTCCGTGACCAGGGCGAGGACGCGCCCGGCGGCGGCCAGGTCCTCGGCGGGTATCCCGCCCCAGACGCGGGCGGTGATGGGGGCGGTCTCCGTGGCGACGACGGCGAGCAGCTCGCGCCCCGCATCCGTGGCGCGAAGGTGCGCACCGTCCGCGACGAGCAGCTGTCGCGCCAGCAGCTCGTCGAGGGTGGCGCGGATGTCGGCCGGATCGGCCTTGAGGGAGCTCCGGACCTGCGTGACCAGTTCGTCCGGCGTCTGCGGGGCGTCGGCGGTGACGGCGGTGCGCAGGGCGACCTGCTGCTGGAACGTGACGCCGTGCCGGGCCAGGACGTGCTCCAGGACGCCGCGGGCGGCGTAGTGGGCCAGGCCGAGGGCGCGGGCGTCGGCGGCGGGTGCGGTGGCGGTGGCGGTGGACGCGGTGGTGGTCATGGTGTTGTCCCCTGAGTGCTCTCGTCGTCGGGCAGGGATGGAGCGAGAGGTGCGTCGAGCAGGGCCGCCAGCTCCTCGGTGAAGGCGCGCGTCCGCGGGGCGTCGAGGCCGCCGAGCGGCTCCAGCAACTGCCGGAGGAGGCCCTGGACCACCGCGATGGCCTGCCGCGTGACGGCCTGGCCCTCGTCGGTGAGGGCGAGCTGTACGGCGCGCGGGTCGCGGGGATCGCGGGTGCGCTCGATCAGCCCGGCGGACTCCAGGGCACGCGCCAGCTTCGAGACGTACAGCGCCTCCAGCCCGGTGTGGTCGGCGAGCCGGCGCTGACTGGGCCGCTCGCCGGCGCGCTGCATGCCGTACAGCGACGCGACCAGTGAGTACTGCGCGTGCGTGAGGCCCAGCGGGGCCACCGCGCGATCGACCGCGACGCGCCACTTGTTGGCGAGCCGCCATACCAGGAAGCCGGGTGTGGGGCCCGTTGAACCCTTGCTCATGGCAAATAGAGTACATGGCTACTATATCCATGGCGACTATCTTCCGCCTGTCCCCCGCCGTTCCCGCCGGACCCCTCCACCGGATCCCCCGCACCCGACCCCCGCGGAGTCGGCGATCGGGCGGCCCTGAGCCGCCCCGGTGGCGCGGGTGCGGGCCCCGTCGGCACGGCCGCGGCAGCCGTGCGGGCGGCGGGAGTTCGGCCCCGCACCAGGACTTCCGGCGGCCGGTGCCTCGGCTAATCTGCACGGGTGACCACCGACCTGACCCTGCTGCCGCGTGTCGCCTACCGCGGACAGGAGGTCACCGCGCCCCGGCTCCGCGCCCTCCTCGCGCTGCTGGCGGGCGACCTGCGCACGGGCTGCAGCACCGAGCGGCTGGTCGCAGGGCTGTGGCCGGGCGAGTTGCCGGAGCGGCCGGGAAAGGCGCTGCAGGTCCTCGTCTCCAGGGCCCGGGCGCAGTTGGGCTTCGACGTCCTCGCGAGCACGCCGACCGGATACCGGCTCACGCTCGCCGAGGATCAGGTCGACAGCTCCGCCCTGCTGCTGCACGCCGCCGCGAGCGCGGACCGGGCCAGGGCCGGGGACCACGCGGGGTCGCTGGCTGCGGCCGAGGCCGGGCTCGCACTGTGGAAGGGTGCCCCCGACGAGGCCGGCGACGCCGACGACCCCGTAGCCGTGTTGCGCACCGAGCGCGCCCCCGTCCACGGCACGCTCCTCCGCGCTCGGGCGCTCGCCCTCGCCCGGCTGGGGCGGCACGCGGAGGCGGCCGGGCCGCTGGCCGTGGCCGCCGCGAGGCATCCGCGCGACGAGGAGGTGCTCGCCGAGCTGCTGCGCGGCGAGGCGGCGACGGCGGGCCCGTCCGCCGCGCTGATGCGGTACGAGGCGTACCGCCGTGAGCTGCGCGACGGGCTCGGCACGGATCCGGGCGCCGGACTCAAGGCCGTCCAGCAGGAGCTGCTGCGCGGCGAGGCGCCCGTGGTCAGACACGGCGTGCCGCACGAGCCGAACCCCCTGCTCGGACGGGACGACGACATCGCGGCGGTGGAACGGCTGCTGCGCGCCTCCCGCGCCGTCACCGTCGTCGGCCCCGGCGGCCTCGGCAAGACCCGGCTCGCGCACGCCGTCAGCCGCGGGGCCGAGCAGCGCGTGGTGTATTTCGTACCGCTGGCCGCCGTCACCGCGAACGAGGACGTGGCCGCGGAGGTGGCCTCCGCGCTCGGCGCGGGCGACGGACGGCCCGGCGCCGTGAGCGGCCACGCCTCGGCCGACCCGTTGTCCGGCATCCTCGGCGTGCTCGGCTCCGGGCCCGCACTGCTGGTGCTGGACAACTGCGAGCAGGTCGTCCGGGGTGCCGCCGACCTGGTGCGGGCCCTGGTCTCGTCCTCGAAGGACCTGCGTGTGCTCGCCACCAGCCGGGCCCCCCTCGGCCTGACGTCGGAGGCGGTGTACGCGCTGCCGGAGCTCGGTCTCGACACCTCCATCGAGCTGTTCACACAGCGGGCGCGGGCAGCCAGGCCAGGCGTGCAGCTGCCGCCGGACGCGGTGGCCGGGCTCTGCCGCCACCTCGACGGGCTGCCGCTCGCCGTGGAGCTCGCCGCGGCGCGGGTGCGGGTGCTCTCGGTGCCGGAGATCGCCCGGCGCCTCGGCGACCGGTTCGCGCTGCTGCGGGGCGGGGTGCGGGACATGCCGGAGCGCCACCGCACGCTGTACGCGGTCGTGGAGTGGAGCTGGAACCTGCTCGCCGAGGACGCCAAGGCCGCGCTGCGGACGCTGTCCGTCTTCCCCGGCGGCTTCCTGGGCGAGGCGGCGGAACAGGTGCTCGGCGAGGACGCGCTCTCTCTCCTGGAGCAGTTGGCCGATCAGTCCCTGCTCACCGTCGCCGACACCCCGGCCGGCGCGCGGTTCCGGATGCTGGAGACCGTACGGGAGTTCAGCGCGGCCCGACGTACGGAGGCCGGCGGGGACGACGCGGCCGTCGGCCGGTTCCTCGCCTGGGCGCGGGACTTCGGGGTCGCGCACCACGACGTCCTCTTCGGCCCCGAACCGCGGGCGGCCTGGGAGCGGATCAGGGCCGAGCAGGACAACCTCGTGCTGGCCCTGCGGTACGCCCTGGCCCGGGCGGACGACCCCACCACCGCCGCCCTCGCCGCCGCCCTCGCCGGCCTGTGGTCCACCGCCGCCAACCTTCCCCGCCTCGTCACCCTCGCCGCCGACACCGGCCCGCCACTGTCGCACTACCGCCCCGGGCCCGAGTACGTCGAAGTCGCCCGCGCCGCCGCGGTGGTGTGCACGGCGGGCCTGCTCATGGGCTACGGCCCGCACGCCGTACGCCAGCTCGTCACCCTGCGGCGGCTGCCCCCGGCCCCGACGGACACGCTGCTGGGCGCCACCGCCGTGGTGCTGTGCGCGGTCCCCGAGATGCGGCCCCCCGACTACGACGCGCTGCGCAGGCTCTGCGGCAGCGACAGCGAGCAGCCGCTGGTCGCCGGTCTCGCCGAGTGTGTCGCCACCTATGTCTGGGAGTACGAGCAGGACATCGACCGCGCGCTCGCCTCGGCTCACCGGATGGTCGCCGCACTGGCCCCGGTCGACAACCCGTCCATCCAGCTCATGCGTCATTCGCGGCTGGGCGAGCTCTGCTTGCGGACGGGGCAGGGCGAGACGGCGTACGAGCACCTCAAGGCGGCGTTCGAGACGCTGCCGCGGATCGGCGACGGGCACGACTACATCGGCATGCGCTCGACCCTCGTCCTCGCCTGCCTGCAGCGCGGGGACCCCGACGAGGCCGAGTACTGGCTGCGGCTGGCGGAGAGTGACAACGCCCCGCAGCAGGACGCCTTCTACAGCACCGATCTCGGCGGGCGCGCCGAGATCGCGCTCGCCCGCGGGCTGACGGAGGTCGGTCTGGGCCTGTGGCGCAGCGCCGTCGAGCGCATTCTCGCGGCCGGCTCGACACACAGCGGCGACCCCTGGCTCGACCCGTGGGCCCTGCAGATCCAGTCGGCGGCGGTGACGGCACACGCGCACGCCGGCCGCGTCGAGCTCGTCGCGGGGCCGGTCGACCGCCTGCGGAAGCGGCTGCGGACGCTGCTCTCCGGCCCGTCCGGCTCGCCCATGGAGCTCCCTGTGTTCGGGACGGTGCTGCACGCCCTCGGCCTGGTGGGGCTCGCGTCGGGCGACGCGTCCGCCGTACGGATGATCGCGCTGGCCGAACGGCTGCGGGTGATGCGCGACTTCCAGCCGACGATGTCGGAGGAGCGGGCCCGGCAGAAGGCGTTGGACGCCGACGGGGCGGCGTACGCCGACGCGGTGTCGGAGTACGCCGCCCTGGGGCGGAGCGGGTTGCGGGACGCGGCCCGCGTTGTCACGGCGGTTACCTGGGGTCGCGGTTGAAGGTGGAGGTGGACCAGCGGTAGCCGAGTGCGGCCAGGCCCAGGCACCAGGCGACGGCGAGCCAGCCGTTGTGGCCGATCTCGGTGCCGAGGAGCAGGCCGCGCAGGGTCTCGATGGCGGGGGTGAAGGGCTGGTACTCGGCGATCGGCTGGAACCAGCCGGGCATGGAGTGGATGGGGGTGAAGGCGCTGGACAGCAGAGGCAGCAGGATCAGCGGCATCGCGTTGTTGCTGGCCGCCTCGGCGTTGGGGCTGATCAGGCCCATGCCGACGGCGATCCAGGTGAGCGCCAGGGCGAAGAGGACGAGCAGTCCGAAGGCGGCCAGCCACTCCAGGGCGGTGGCGTCGGTGGAGCGGAAGCCGATGGCCAGGGCGACGGCGCCGACGAGGACGACGCTCGCGACGGACTGCAGGACGCTGCCGACGACGTGCCCGACGAGCACCGAGGGGCGGTGGATCGCCATGGTGCGGAAGCGGGCGATGATTCCCTCGGACATGTCGTTGGAGACGGACACGGCGGTGCCGATCACCGTGCTGCCGATGGTCATCAGCAACAGCCCCGGGACGACGTAGGCGATGTAGGCGGAGCGGTCCGGGGCGCCGCCGCCGATCCCCGAGCTCATGGTGTCGCCGAAGATGTAGACGAACAGGAGCAGCAGCATGATCGGGGTGAGCAGCAGGTTCAGGGTCAGCGACGGGTAGCGCCGGGCGTGCAGCAGGTTGCGGCGCAGCATCGTGGACGAGTCGCGGACGGCGAGGGACAGGGCGCTCATCGGACGCTCTCCTTGGACTGGTTCGGCTGGTTGGACTGGTTGGGCTGGTTGGGGATGTCGGTGGTGGTGCCGGTCAGGGCGAAGAAGACGTCGTCGAGGTCGGGGGTGTGCACGGTCAGCTCGTCCGCCTCGATGCCCGCCGTGTCGAGCCAGTCGAGGACGGAGCGCAGCTCGCGCTGGCTGCCGTCGCTGGGGATCTGCAGTGCCAGGGCCTCGTCGTCCCGGGTCACCTCGCGCAGGGCCACGGCCGCGGACCGGTAGGCGGCCGGGTCGGAGAAGCGCAGGCGGACGTGTCCGCCGGGCACCAGCCGCTTCAGCTCCTCGGCGGTGCCGTGGGCGGCGATCCTTCCGTCGTTGAGGACGGCGATGCGGTCGGCGAGCTCGTCGGCCTCATCCAGGTACTGGGTGGTGAGGAAGACGGTGACACCACCGGAGACCAGCCCGCGGATGATCTGCCACATGGTGTGCCGGGAGCGCGGGTCGAGGCCGGTGGTCGGCTCGTCGAGGAAGATGATCCGCGGGCCGCCGACCAGCGTCATCGCGATGTCCAGACGCCGCTTCATGCCCCCGGAGTAGGTGGAGGCCGGCTTCTTCGCCGCCTCCACCAGGTCGAAGCGCTCCAGGAGTTCGGCGGCGGTGCGCCGGCCCTCCCGCTTGGAGAGGTGGTGCAGGTCGGCCATGAGGAGCATGTTCTCCTCGCCGGTGATCAGGCCGTCGACGGCGGAGAACTGCCCGGTGACGCCGATCGCGGCCCGCACCGCCTGGGCGTTGGTGACGAGGTCGTGCCCGCCGACCCGGATGTCGCCGGAGCCCGGGCCGGGGCCGATCAGGGTGGACAGGATCTTGACGGCGGTGGTCTTGCCGGCCCCGTTCGGGCCGAGGAGGGAGAAGACGGTGCCCTCGGGGACGGCGAGGTCGATGCCGTCGAGGACGGTCTTGTCGCCGTAGGACTTGCGCAGCCCGTACGCGGCGATGGCCAGTGCGTGCGATGTCGTTGCTGTCATGCCGCAGAGGTTGCGCCTGCCCGCATTCAGCGCGGTTTCACGACGGTTTCAGCGCCCTGGAACCGGGCGGGCGAGGCGATGCCTCCGTACTCCTCACACTGTGGCCCCGGAACGCCGGTGCTGTCGCCCGCCGGCCCCCGAACCGCCGATCCGGTCGGTTCACCCGGACACGGGTGGCCGCTCCCGGCCGACCGCGTCGAGCAGCATCTTCGCGGCCACCGTGGCCCCGTCCGTGCGGATCGTGCCGGCCACCGCCCTTGCACGTGCGCGGGTCTGCGGGGACAGGGCCGTGCCGAGCGCGGCCGACAGGGAGTCGAAGGTCGGGGTCGGACCGTCGTGTGCCACGCCGATGCCCAGCTCGGCCACCCGGGCGGCCCAGTGCGGCTGGTCCACGATCTGCGGCACCACGACCTGGGGTGCGCCGGCCCGGGCGGCCGTCGTCGTGGTGCCGGCGCCGCCGTGGTGCACGACGGCGGCCACCCGGCCGAACAGTGCCTGCTGGTTGACCTCGCCGACGGCGAAGCAGTCGTCCTGGTCGTCGATCAGGCCCAGGTCGGCCCAGCCGCGGGCGAGGAGCACGCGGCGGCCGTGCGCGCGGCTCGCCTCGATGGCCACTCGGGCGATGTCCTTCGGGGCGTGCGCGGCCATGCTGCCGAAGCCCACGTACACCGGTGGTGCGCCCGCGTCCAGGAACGCCTCCAGTCCCGCCGGGAGGGTGCGGTCGTCGGGCAGGATCCACGCCCCGGTCTGCACCAGGTCGAGGTCCGTCGCGTCCTGCGACGGCCACAGGGTCGCGTCCGCCGCCAGCCACGGCCGGTCGGTGAGGACGTGGTCACGGACGTCGTCCACCGGCGGCAGGCCGATCGCCGCCCGCCCGCTGTTGAGCGCCTCGCCGTAGAGCGCGTTCACCCTCTGGGCGTCCTGCTGCCACAGCACCCGGTTGTCGGTCTCGTCCGGCGAGGACTGCTTGCCCGGCCGGGCTGCCGGAGGGAAGCGCCGCGACGGCAGGCCGGCCGTGTGGAAACAGGCGAACACGTAGGGGATGCCCAGCTTCTCGGCCACGTCCCGCGCACCGGCCGGCATCAGGCCGGTCGCCAGCAGCACGTCGCAACCCTCCGCCGCCGCGGGGAGCGTGTCGAACCGCGCGGCGACCAGCTCGGGAGCGAGCCGGAACGCGTCCTGCGCCGAGGGCGGCTTCGGGCCGGCGACCACCGAGCGAACCGTGGGGCCCAGCGGCACCAACGGCACGCCGACCCGCGCCAGCAGCGCCGCGAACTCCTCGTCCGGCGGCGCGCACACCAGCGCCTCCGCACCGAGTTCCCGCAACGCCACCGCCAGGCCCGCCAGCGGTTCCACGTCCCCGCGCGATCCCCACGTCGACAACACCACACGCATATCGGGTTCCCCATTTCCGTGAATTCCGGCTTCGGCCGACAATCCTGCGGCACAACCCGGGTCTTGCCGCAAGCCCCCCGGTGCGATATAACCTGAAAGTGGCAAGGAGAAAGAACTCCTTGCCTTTGCCTTTGCCTTTTCTCGCCGACGGTGGACCGACGGCCTCCCCGCGAAACGGCCTCCCCGCGAAACGGCGACCGGCGCGTACTTCTCCCACCGATGGGGCGGCGGTGACCGGCGTTCCCCTGGGCCGGCCTGACCCGATCAGCCGCCCGGAAGCGGTGGTGTACTGCGCCCCGGCCTGCTGCCGCCACCTCGATCGGGTGACTGGCGGAGATGCGTGTACCGCGCGGCGCGTCCCGTCCCGTACCGTCCGTCGTACGGGCTCCTCGCGGTCGGCCCGGCGGCAGCGCCGCCACCCTTCAGGTAGTCCGTCGGCCGCGGACCGCATCGACGACCGATTCGCCAGAACGCTCGCCCCCGGGTGAGCACGAGTCAGAGGGAGAAAACCGTGGCAACTGGCACGGTGAAGTGGTTCAACGCCGAGAAGGGCTTCGGATTCATCGCGCAGGACGGCGGCGGCGACGACGTCTTCGCCCATTTCAGCAACATCGCCGCCCAGGGCTTCCGCGAGCTCCAGGAGGGCCAGAAGGTCGAGTTCGACGTCGTCCAGGGCCAGAAAGGCCTCCAGGCCGAGAACATCGTGCCCCTCTGATCACACCGCACGGCGCGCCCCGCATCACCTCGATGCGGGGCGCGCTGCCGTTTCCGGACCCGGGCCGTGGGCTCGGGACGAAGCGCCTCCCGCCTCCGTACGGGCCCCCCGGAGCAGCCCCGGCCCTCACCCGGCCGGTCAGGCGTCCAGCGGCCGCCAGGCCGGGCCGTCCCCGCCCGGCTGGACGTGCCCGAACACCACGTCGGCGAAGTGGACGCCGAAGCCGATCGTGCCGGGCTCTGCCAGCTCGGCGACGAGGCGGCGGCGGTGCTCGGCGGTCCGGGCACCGTCGTGGTCGAAGGCCGAGGACCAGTCGGGGTGGTCGATCTGGATGGGCGAGTGCACGGCGTCACCGAAGGCGATCAGGCGCCGTCCGCCCCCGGTGATGACGTACTCGGCGTGTCCGACGGTGTGGCCGGGGGTGATCCGCACGCGGACGCCGGGGAAGATCTCCTGCCCGTCCGTGATCGTGCGGACGCGCGGTGCGAGGGCCGCGACCTCGTCCGTCATGCCCTGGGCCTCCAGGAGGTCGCGACGCTCCCACTCCGGCTCGGAGATCAGGTAGTCGGCGTGGGCGAACACGGGCCGGTCGCCTCCGGGGGCGGGGTGGCAGGCCCAGCCGAGGTGGTCGGAGTGGAGGTGCGTGAAGGCCACCGCCTCGATGTCCCCGGGGCCGCGGCCGAGTTCGGCCAGGCTCTGCGGGAGCGCACCTCCGCGGATCACGCCGAGGGGGCCGTCCGGAGCCTGGAGCGTCCGCGGGCCGAAGCCCGCGTCGATCAGCAGCGCGCGGTCACCGTGCTCCACCAGCAGGGCGCCGACGCTGCCCACGAGGTGGCCGGTGGCGTCCAGGTACTCCGGGTGCGCGGCCCACACCTCGTCGGTGGTGTCCTGGAGCAGGTGAAGCGGCCGGAGCCGCACATCGCCGTCCGGCACGTACGACACCAGCGTGTCGCCCAGGCGTATCGAGCGGACTCCCGCCGGCCGGCGCAGTCGCTCGTCCCGATCCACCGTCACGTCATCCATGGGTTCTCTCCTGTGAGTCGTCATCAGGTCGCCGCGGTGCCTCCCGCGGCGACGACGCCCACCATAAGCATCAAGTTCGAATCATTCAAGCTGAAATTATTTGGCCTTGATGGATTTGCTAGGGTGGTGGCATGACGACGTCCCCCGAGCGCCAGGCCATCGCCGAGAGACAGCTGTGCGGTCTGGTGAACGGGCTCGCCCAGCGGATCGGCGAGCACGTCCGGGAGCGCGCCGCCACCCTGGGCCTCACCGCGTCCCAGGCGACCGCGCTGCGGGAGATGAGCGGGCCGATGACCATGCGGGAGCTCGCCGAACGCATGAGCTGCGAGCCCTCCAACACCACCTTCGTCGTCGACAAGCTGGAGAAGCAGAGCCTGGTCGAGCGTCATCCGCACCCCACCGACCGCCGCGCCAAGCACCTCGTCCTCACCGCCGAGGGCACCGCGCTGCGCACACGCCTCCTCGAGCTCCTCGCCGTGGACTCCCCGCTGTCCGGCCTCACCCCCCAGGAGCAGCAGGTCCTTCACGGCCTGTTGGAGCAGGCCATCACCTCCGCGTGACCGCAACGGCGCACCGTCGTCCGCGCCGCCCCACCCCGCCCCGAACGTCCTCGGCGGAATCCGGCAGTGATCACCGCAGAGAAATCCACTGGCGGGCCCGGGCCCTCACGAACCAGCATGGAGCGCATGAGTGACCGACCCGCACGATGGAGCCAGGCAACCGTCTACCCCGACATGTGGGCCGACCCGGGCGACGACCCCCGCGCCGGCGAGGGAGCCAGTCCGGACGGCGAGCTGGCGACGCTGCAGGGCTTCCTGACGAACTACCGGACGACCCTGCGGATGAAGTGCGAGGGCCTGGATCCGGAGCAGCTGGCCCGTCGGTCGGTTCCGCCGTCGACGATGTCGCTGCTCGGCCTGGTGCGGCACCTCGCCGAAGTGGAGCGGGACTGGCGCAACTGGATCACCGACGGTGATCCGCTCCCGAAGCTGTACGGCAGGCGTGATGCCGACTTCGACGAAGCCGTCGCCGAGCAGGCCGAGGTGGACGCTGCGTACTCCGCTCTGGCGCGCGAGCAGGCCGCGACCGACGCCGCGCTGGCCGGGCACCCGGATCCGGGCGAGCGTCTGGGCAAGGACGGCATCGCCGTGCGGGAGCTGATGGTGCACAGGGTCGAGGAGTACGCCCGTCACTGCGGGCACGCCGACCTGTTGCGCGAGTGCGTCGACGGACGGGTGGGCCAGTGAGGTTCGCCTCGCCGGCATGACGGTCGTGAAGCGGGGAGCCGCGCCGCACCCGGGCTCGGCGGCGGGACCCGGGCCCCGGAGAGCGTCAGACCACCGGCGGCGGCGCCGGACGGCGCAGGTCCGCGTAGACCGACCACGCCACCGAGACGGCGGGGACGGCGACCACGGCGCCGATCACTCCGGCCGCGATGCTGCCGGCGAGCACCGAGACCGCAACCACCACCGGGTGCAGACTCACCGCCCAGCTCATCACCAGCGGGTGGAGCAGGTGGCCCTCGATCTGACCGATCACCACGATCAGCAGCAGCACCACGATCGCGATCACCGGGCCGCGGGCCGCCAGCGCCACCAGGGAGGCGATCAGCATCGCGACCGGTGAGCCGACCAGGGGGACGAAGGACGCGAAGAACTCCAGCACGATCAGCGGCAGGACGAGCGGCACTCCGAGGAAGAACAGGGCGATGCCGACCATGATCGCGTTGCTCGCGGCGACGATGAAGATGCCCCGGGTGTAACCCGAGAAGGTCCGCCACGCCGCCCGGCCGCCCCGGTCGAGATGCTCTCCCGCGGCAGCCGGCAGTTGACCAGCGGTCCACCGCCACATCCGCTCCCCGGAGTGCAGGAAGAACACCGACATGAAAAGCGCGAGCGCGGCGCCCGTCGCGACCTCGATCACCCGCCCGGCCCCGCTGACAGCCGTGCTGATCAGCGTCGAACGGTGCGCGGAGACGTAGTCGGAGATCTTGCGCCGGAGATCGTCGAAGTACGTCGCCGAGAGATGGAACGGCGCCCCTTCCAGCCACTTCTCCAGCCGGTCCAGACCACCCTGGAACTCCCCGACCAGGCGCGACACGTCGTCCGCCACGGTCTCACCGATCAGCGCGAGCAGGGCGGCCGGCACCAGGATCGCCACGGCCAGGCCGATCACCACGGCGAGCGAACGGGGAAGGACGCGGGCCACCAGATCGACCACCGGCCGGACCACCGCCGTGATCACCAGGGCCAGGAAGCCGGCCAGCGTGATCAGGTGGAACCGCCCCGCCACCATCAGCACCAGGTACGCCGCCGCCGCGACGACGAGCAGCCGCCACGCGTAGTCCGAAAGGCGGCGCAGCGCCGGACCAGCGCCGCCGACGGCCGCCGCAGGGCCCGGCCGGCGGGGCTTGGGCCGCCTCACCGGCATGCGACACCGCCACCCGCCGCACCCCCCGCCCGGGCACGCCGCACAGGGGCCGGGCCGCCGTGCCCGGCACCGTCGGAGCGCGACCGACCACGCCGTTCCGAGGGACTGCCGTCGGGCCGGGGACTGCTGGGGTGCGAAAGCGACATGCATCCTGGATAGCGGGTGGAACGCCGCCCGGCCTGTTCCCGCGCCGACGGACGCCTGCCGGGTCGCCCACCGCATCGATCCACCGCACCCGCTCCCCCGCCCCGCGCAGCCGGGTCGGCGGACGCCCGTGCTCGGACGTGCCCGGCGGACCGGGCCTGTCCGGGTGCCGGGCTGCGGGGTCACCGGCTCAGGGGGCTGCCGGACCTCGCCGGCCCCAGCAGCTGACCAGCGGGGCGGTGGTCACGTCCAGCTCGGCATCGTGGAGGTTCGTCAGGTGCCGGTCCAGGTCGGTGGACGCGAGGTCGGGCCCGACCAGCTGGTCGCGGAGCTGGCGCACCGTCGCCGCCTCCAGCTCCCGGCAGGCCGGGGACGTGACGGGGAAGTACGCCTCGGCCGCGACCTGCGTCAGGCCGGCGGCACGGAGCAGCCGGGGCAGGGTACGGCCGAAGGCGAGGTCGGCGCCGCGCTCGGCGAGCCTGGCCCGGAAGGCCCGGCGCACGCGGTTGGCCAGCTCCTGTTCCGGTCCGTGCTCGTCCGGACAGGCCAGCGGTTGCATCGCCGGGTCCGCGTCCTCCACCACCAGCCAGCCTCCGGGCCGTACGGCGGACGCCAGGCGCCGCAGCACCTCGGCCCGGTCGGGCAGGTGCACCAGCACCAGGCGGGCGTGCACCAGGTCGAACTGTTCGTCGGGCAGTGGGTCCCGGGTGATGTCGTGCCGGACGACCTCGACCGTGTCGGCGGGCAGTCCGGTCAGCCAGTTGGTGTCGAGGTCGCTGGCCAGGACCCGGCCGCGGGGGCCGACCCGCTCGGCCAGCGCCCGCGGGATCCCCGGCCCGCCCGCACCCACCTCCCAGCAGCGGTGTCCGCCCGTCAACCCCAGCCGGTCCAGGTGCTGCAACGTCCAACCGTCGAACGGCTCCGCGATGGCGTCGAACCGCCGGCCCGCCTCCCGTTGCCGGTTGTCCAGCAGGTGACTGCGTTCGCCGGTCATGTTCCGCCGCCTCTCGGGTCGCCCGAGCCTGCCGCCGGACCCGACAGGCACCGGTGGTGATCGTAGGCGACGGGTGTGCGGCGACCGGTTGCTCACCATCGGCGGAACCGCCCAGCTGGGTGACCGGCCGGGCCGGGCGGCGCGTCAGCCCGGGGCGGTCGTGGCGGCACTGACACTCTGTCGGTCGATCAAAGCGACGGGGCCGGCCGAGCACCGGCGCCCCAACCGAGTCGAGGAGGCGCCGATGATCCGGTTGCCCGTTCTCCGGCTGACGGCCGCCGTGATGGGCCTGATCATCGGGCTCTCCGGTTGCTCCGGCGTGGACTCCGCCGAGAGCACCCCCAGCCCGCGGGCGAGCTCCTCGCCGCCCGCCGACGAGGTGGCCGCCAACGGCCCGCTGGTCGGCGCCCCCGCGCTCATCCCCGACGAGCAGGCCTGTGCCGCCGCGGAGGGAAACGCTCCGTGGTACCCGACCATCGCCGCCTTCGAGGTGCACGACTCGAACCGGACGCACCGCTACGCGTGCGCGCACTTCGAGGGCGGCCCGTCGAACAACCAGGTCTTCGCGCACAGTTCGGACCAGGTCTACACCACGCCGTACAACATCGTGGACCGCGGACCGGACGAGCTCTACGTCTACGGCGGTGGCTACGGCGACAACCCGGCCGCGTCCGGCTCGTTCGTCTCACGGGTGGAGCCCGGCACCTTCAACGAGGTCTGGCGGCGGGTGCTCATCAACACCGACGCGACCGACGAGTGGGACTACCCGGGTGTCCTCAACACCCTCGCGGACGGCAGCCTGGTCGTGATCTACGGCTATCACATCGCCAGGATCGACCCGACGACCGGGAACGTCCTGGCCCGGACCGCGCTGCCCACCGGACAGTCGGCTCCGCGCGACACGGCCTACAACGGCTACGACGCGTTCCCCGACGGCACGATCGTGGCCAAGACCGTGAACCGGCAGCCCGGCTGTACCGAGCAGGGGTTCAGCGCCTTCCTCGACTGCCCCGACCCGACGGCGACGGCACCCTCGATCATGGTGGCGATCGATCCGAAGACCCTGCAGGTCGTCTCCCAGGTGACGCTGCCCGAGATGATGGGCGGCCGGCTCACCACGACGACCTTCAACGGGAGCCAGGCGATCTACCTGCCCGGCACGAGCAAGCTCTACCGGTACACCTACCAGAACGGCGCCCTCGCCCGCGACCCCGGCTGGGGGCCGGTCTCCTACCTCCAGAACGGGCAGACGGCGGCGTCGGCAATGGCGGTCATCAACGACCACGTCGTCGCCATGACCAACGGTGGGAAGCCGACCTCGACCCCCATGAGCGTCGTCGCGGTGTCCCAGGCGGACTCGACCGACGTGGCGAGCGTCCAGCCGTTCGCGAGCAGCGGCACCAAGCAGAGCTTCATTCCGTCGATGGTCTCGGTCGACCCGGAGAACAACCGCGTCTACGCGATGGACGCGGGAGCGGGGAAGCTGGCCGGGCTCGACCTGGCGAACGGCACCCTGTCGGTGGCATGGACCCAGGACCAGACGACGCTCAGCTTCACGACCCTGCTCGGCCCGAAGGACCAGCGGGTCCTGGTCGGGACCGACATCCCCGTGAAGTTCTTCCAGGGGCTCAAGACGTACGACACGGAACAGGTGGTGTGGCGCGATGCCCGCACCGGCACCGAGCTGGCCCGGTCGAGCCAACTGCCGAAGATGACCCAGGGGATCCTGGTGACACCGGGCTACGCCGGACTCCAGTACTTCCTCACCGCCGACGGGCACGTCATCGGCCTCCAGGTCGCACCGAAACCCGTTTCGGCCTCCACCTCCGCCTCTCCCACGGCCTCTCCCACGGCCTCGACGCCGCCCGGGCCGTCCGGGTCCTCGTCCGCTCCCGCACCGGCCACGCCCGGCTCGGCCACCGCGTCGCCGTGACGCCCGGGCCCGCTCCCGAGACGTGACCCGGTGAAAGGCGGTCGGACCGTACGGTGGTCCCTCGCGTGAGAGCCGTGAGGGCCGGGTGAGGGCCGTCAGGGTCGGCTGGGTCCTCTGCGTTGCCTGTGCCGCCGCCGGCGGCGGCGGGAGATCTGCTGACGGGTGGTGCGCCACCGCAGTCTCATCTGGCCCAGAACGTGGTCCCACTCCCGGCGGACCTCGTCGTCCGGCGGTCGCTCGCCCCGGCCGATGCGGTCGAGTTCATCGCACACCTCCCGCCCGAGCGCCGCGGACCCGACCACGACGACCATGGCGCAGAACAGGCAGGAGAGAATCGCGAAGACGGCGCCCACCGCGCCGTACCGCGTGGCGTAGGAGCTGAAGAGGCGCGGCAGGTAGAAGGTCGCCCCCATCGAACAGGCCGCCAGGAGGAGGGCGGCGATGACACCGAACGGGACGAGGTCCTTCAGGGCGATGCGCCCGGCGGAGAGCACCCGGCCGCTCCAGACGGCGAAGGCCGCCGTGAGCGGCACCTCGGCCAGGGATGCCACCAGTTCCAGACGTCCGTGGCCGAGAACGGCGTGCAGCCACGAAACCGCCGCTGCGTACACCGGCAGGGTGAGCGCCCACCGCAGGCCGTTCGGTGTGTTGCGCACGCTGAGCGGGCGCAACTCCCAGGTCTGCTCGAACATCCGCTGCATCGCCCGTGTGAAGCTCAGGACCGAGACCACCAGGAACGCCGTTCCCAGGATGCTCGCACTCGCGCTCGCGCCGGTGGCGGAGGCGAACACCTCGTCGACCGCCTCGGCCCCGCCTCCGGTGAGGCCGTAGCGGTCGATGATGCGGTTCGCGACGTCCTTGTCGCTCAGACGGGTCAGGACGGAGCTGCAGAGGATCGCCAGCGGGATGAGTGCCGTCAGGGCGCTGGAGGCGAGCGCCATCGACCGGTCGAAGCCCACGACCTTCTGGAAGCGGTTGACGACGCGCAGCGCGAAGGCCGGGCGCAGCCAGAAGGTCAGCGTTCTGATGACTCGCTCGCGGTTGATCGGTGCCGTCTCCCCTCGCGACCGGCCGGTTGGTGACAGGGCGAGAGTAGCCCGGCGCCGCGGCATCCCACGGCTCCGACGCGGACGGGGGCTCCCCCCGTCCGCGGGAGGCCTCAGGGGGCCTTGAACAGCAGCGGGAACCGCAGGGCGAGCCAGGGCTTGCGGCCCCAGGCGAGGACCTTGCCGCGGGCCAGAACCGCGAACGGGTCGCACCGGCCGAGGGCGAGCAGCAGGAAGGTCACCGGCTCGGTGAGGATCGTGCAGTCGGGCCGGGTCGTGGGCCCGGGAGAGACCTCGGCGGCGCCGTCGAGGAAGGTCACCGTGAAGCGGGCGCCGCCCCGTATCCGCAGGTCGTAGCAGGCGGTGTGACCGGCGGCGGATCGGCCGTCGACGACCCGGGGCATGGCGGTCATCAGGAACGGTACGGTCAGTGCCACCCGGTGGCGGTCGACCATGTGCGGGCGGCGCAGCGCGACGGCCAGGTCGTACCCGTGGCCGAGCATGTGCGTGAGCAGGTACGAGGCCAGCGTGGCGAGGTCCATCGGTCCGAGCGGGGTGAGGACCGGGGCCGACGCCGGCCGGTCCGCGCAGGCCTCGGTGAAGGCGCGGGCGTGCCGGACGATCTCCTCGGCGAGGACCGTGGTGTCACGCTCGGCGAAGGCGGTCAGGGAGGCCTCGTTGGCCGCGGCCAGGCTGTCCGGTGTCCCGTCCCCGTAGGTCCGCTGCTCGCCGGCGGCCAGAGCGGCCATCAGCTCGTTGGCGAGGGCGAGATGGGCCGCCGCCTCGCCCACGGTCCACTGCGCGCCGGGGATCGGGCGGTCGGTGTCGGGGCGGTGGCGGAGCAGCGCCGCGATATCCTCGGCCACGCCGAGGACGGCGTCTAGGAGCACGGTGCGCACGGAGTCCCGCGGGACCGGGGCAGGGATCATGGTGGTGAATCGTGGACCACCCCCGCCCCGCTGTCCAGAGATCCGGCGGAACTGATTACCGGCGGGTAGGCCCGGTGGCCCCGCCCGTGACCCCGCCGGCGAGGAGGGCATCAGTGCCGGTGACAGTGACGCCCAGGGCGCGGAACGCCTGCAGGGCGGCGGCGTGGAGGGGCGGTTGACGATCCACTGCTGGAGGTCCACCAGCACCAGGACGGTGCCGGGGGCGGGGCTGGTCGGGGTGTCGGTCATCGAGACTCCTCGAAATGGGGCGGCGGGTGGTCACTCCGCGGCAGCGGCTGGCCACTTCGCGGCGGCGGTGGTCACTCCGCCGCGGTGGGTGGCCACTTCGCGGCGGCGGTGGTCACTCCGCCGCGGTGGGTGGCCACTTCGCGGCGGCGGTGGTCACTCCGCCGCGGTGGGTGGCCACTTCGCGACGGCGGGCATCACTGCGGGCGTCGAAGGGCCTGGCGTCCCACCGGCGGTGCGGGCGACGGGGCGGGGTACAGGGGGGCGGGTCGTGCAGCGACGGCCGCCCCTCTCCCCTGCGCCTGCTCAAGGCGCGCCCCCTCCCCTGCGCCTGCTCAGGGGCGGAGGAGAGGTCGCACCCCCGGGGCGGACGGCGACCCGGGAAAGGCGCGGCGGCGCGGCGCCGAAGCGCCGCCGCGCCTACTTGTCGGCGGTGAGCTTGCCGGCGTGGGCCCAGTCCTCGCCCTGGTATTCCTGGATCCAGACGTAGACGCTCTCCGCCGGGACCTCCAGGGCCTCCACGAACGCCTCGGTGATCTTCTTGACCAGCTCGCGCTTCTGCTCGACCTTGCGCGGGCCCTGCTGGATGGTGACGACGGGCATCTTCGGCTCCTCGGTCCTCGGTTGGGACTTCTCCTGCGGGATTCCTCCCGCCGTGAACCAGTCCACCGGATCGCGGGCCGCGCACCCAGACCCGATTTCGGCTGGCAGCGATCACGAATCCTGATCGTCCCAGCTCACGGGCTCGGTCCGGCAGGCGTTCAGGAGCAGCCGCGGGACCGGGTCGGCGCGGCGCACGGCGAGCGCCGTCGGCAGCGCCAGCGGTCTGCGGGGCGAACGGAAGACGATCCGGCGGGTGCTCGCCGTCCGCGCGTTCGCGGCGTAGACCACCGTCCACATCGGCGCCCCCGTGCCGATGGCGGCCAGGGTGTCCTGGAGGGAGCCGGTGGACGGACCGAGGACGGGGCGGAAGCCGGCCTCCTGGCAGGCGGACATGACGAGGTCGACCAGGGCGGGATGGTTCGATCGCTCGGTGAGCCGCAGTGGCAGCTCGGCGAGCTCGGACAGATCGATCACGGGGTGCACGGCCTGCGGGTGCCGCGCGGGCAGGGCGAGGACCAACTCGTCCTGCCAGACCGGCAGGAAGCGAAGAGCGGGGTCGGAATCCGGGATCGCGCCCCGGACGAAGGCGGCGTCCAGCCGCCCGTCCGCGAGCCGGGCGAGCCGGTCCCCGACCGGGGCGGAGTGCAGCTCGACGCGGGTGCCGGGGGCGTGCTGCTGGTACGCGTCCAGGATGGCGTCGAGGCGTTCGCCGAGGCCGGTGACGGTTCCGATCCGGAGCGTGCCGGGCGAGGCAAGGCCGGCGGCGACGGCCCGGGCGGCGTCCTCGGCCGCCAGCACGTTCCTGGCCGCCGGAAGGAAGCGCTCGCCGGCGGGCGTCAGCCGCACGTACCGGGGCGACCGGTCGAACAGTTCGACCTTCAACTCCCGCTCCAGGCGCCGCACCTGCTGGCTCACCGCGGGCTGGCCCAGCAGCAGCCGCTCGGCCGCCCGGCCGAAGTGCAGCTCCTCGGCGACGGCGACGAAGCAGCGCAGCTGTCGTAGCTCCATGGGACCCCCGCTCGGTGTGTCGACGGCCCATCGTCGCAGGGCCCCGCAGGCGGGCCGCGCGCACCCGTGCCCCGGCCGGCGAGGGTGCGGACGAGGACGGCCTGATCTGGCTGGAGGTCGCCGCCGCCGGCTCGCCGCTGCGCATCGCGCCCGCCGCGCGCTCCCGCGTGCGCGGTGCCGAAGGGCCCGTGCCGGAAGGGCCGGCACCGCCGTAGGGCCCTGGGTCACGCCCCGCGCGACGGCCCGGCCACCGGTGGAGGCGTCAGGGCCGGTTACCGGCCAAGGTGGTGGACGAAGCGGTAGGTGTCGCGGTCGAGTTCGGTGACCTCGACACAGATCGCCGCCGGAACGGCGATGCGGGCCTGGAGGACCGTGAGCACCCGGGCGGTCAGTTCGGCCCGCTGCTCGGTGGTGCGGCCGGCCAGGATCTTGATCTGCGCCAGCACCAGGGCCTCACCGGTGCTCCCGTCGCCGACCGCGTACCGCGCGGCCGGGCGGAACAGGGTCTTGCAGTCCGCCACCTTGGTGTCGATCACCTCGGTGATGAGCTGGTGGACCTCCGCGGCGAGGCCCGCCTGGTCGAAGTCGAGTTCCGGCGAGTGGTCGATCAGGATCTGCGGCACGGGGGCCTCCTACAGGACGGGACGGGACAGCCGGTCCGGACCGGACGGACAGCCGGACGGGACCGGCCGAACGGCACGGACAGCCGGCCCCGACGGCACGGACGACATCCGCGACGCTATCGCGCACCGCCGTGCGCCCGGCCGCCGGCACCCCCGCGGGCCGGTCACGCTCGCCTGATTCTCCACCTTCGCCACCGTCCGCCCGGCCGTCATCGGCCGCGTTGGTGCGGCGGCGGTACAGCAGCACCAGGATCCCGGCCACCGCCAGGAGCCAGGCCGCGCAGTCGGCGAAGAGCGAGAGCAGGTGGTACGCGTGCTCGTCGAGTCCGATCGCGTCGGTCCACGACGCGGGGACGAACAGGCCCATGAGATGGCCCGCGAGGACGAAGAGGATGCCGTAGTGGAACATCGGCGAGGCGATGTTCAGCAGCCGGGACTCGTACACCTCGGACGAGCGGGTGGTCCACCCGAACCTGTCGTAGCGGTAACGCCAGACCAGGCCAAACACCAGCAGCGCGACCGCGGGGTACGGCAGGGCGCCCCAGAGGAAGGTGCTCATCGGCGGTCTCCGGTCGCGACGGGCGGAACACACCCCACGGGCGGGACAGACCCCACGGGCGGAAGCTACCCCATGGGCCGGACGGACTCCACGGGCAGGACGGGGAGCAGGCCCAAGTGGCCGTAGGGCGGCTGGGTGTCCAGACCGACCTGCTCACGCGTCGGGCCGCCACGGGCGAGGGCCTGGGCAGCAGCCCGGTCCTTCGGGGACGGTCCGGGCAGCGTGGCGCACACGGCCTCCAGCACCCGGGCGTACGGGGTGCCGTGCTCGGTGAGGGCGAGCCGCAGGAGCCCCAGGGCGGGTCGGTGCTCGCGCAGCAGCGCATCCGAGCCGGTGGCGGCCGTGAACTCCAGCACGGCGGGCAGGAAGTCGGGCAGCTCCTCGCCGGTGAACTCCAGACCGTGCCGGACGGACACCGCCGTCTTGACGAACTCATGACACTGACGGACCATCATGCTGGCGCGCGCCGCAGTTCCTCCCCTGCTCCGTCCCTACGGACCCCCCACAGGAGGACAGTCATGCGACTGCCCCGCCGAGGGAAGCCCGCCGCGGTCACCGCCGTGCTGCTGGCCCTCGCACTCGCCTCGCCGCTCACCACGCGGGTCGCCGCCCAGCCGGTCGCCGGCGACACCGTCGCCGCGGCCGAAGCCGCGGGCGACACCGCCCGTCAGTACCTCCTCGACGGCCCCCGCACGGTCGCCGAACGCAGCGCCGTCGCCGCCACCGGCGCCTCCGTCGACGCCGTCCGGCCCGACTCGGTGGTGGTCACCGCCACGTCCGCCGAACTCGCCCGCCTGCGCGCGCTCGGCTGGTCCCCCACCGCGCTGCCGGGGCCCCGGTACGGCGTCGAGGACGGCCGGGAGAGCACGGCCGCAGGCCTGTACGACTTCCCGCCCGCCGACTCCGGGTACCACAACTACGCCGAGGCCGCCGCCGACATCGACGCCGTCGTCGCCGCGCACCCCGACATCATGAGCAAGCGCGTGATCGGCACCTCCTACGAGGGCCGCCCGATCGTCGCCGTCAAGATCAGCGACAACGTCGGCACCGACGAGAACGAGCCCGAGGTGCTGTTCACCGCCCACCAGCACGCGCGCGAGCACCTCACCGTCGAGATGGCGCTCTACCTGCTGCACGAGTTCGGCGACAAGTTCGCCACCGACAGCCGGATCGCCAACGCCGTCAACAGCCGCGAGATCTGGGTGATCCCCGACCTCAACCCGGACGGCGGCGAGTACGACATCGCCACCGGCCGCTACCGCAGCTGGCGCAAGGACCGCCAGCCCAACGCCGGCAGCCGCAACGTCGGCACCGACCTGAACCGCAACTGGGACTACAAGTGGGGCTGCTGCGGCGGCTCCTCCGGCTCCACCTCCAGCGAGACCTACCGGGGCGCCGCGCCCGAGTCCGCCAAGGAGACCAAGGTGGTCGCCGACTTCGTCCGCTCCCGGGTGGTGGGCGGCAAGCAGCAGATCACCGCGGCCATCGACTTCCACACCTACAGCGAGCTGGTGCTCTGGCCGTTCGGCTGGACCACCGCGGACACGGCCTCCGGGATGACCGCCGACGAGGCCAACACCTTCGCCACCCTCGGCCGGAGCATGGCCGGCACCAACGGCTACACGCCCGAACAGTCCAGCGACCTCTACATCACCGACGGCGCGATCGACGATTGGCTGTGGGGCGCGCAGCGGATCTTCGCCTACACCTTCGAGATGTATCCGGGCCCGAACGGCAGCAGCGGCTTCTACCCGCCGGACGAGGTGATCGGACGGGAGACCAGCCGCAACCGCGAGGCCGTGCTGCGGCTGGTGGAGACCGCCGACTGCATGTTCCGGGTGATCGGCAAGCAGCAGCAGTACTGCGGCATCACCACCTGAGCTCCCGGCCCCCCGACAGCCCGGCCTCGCCCGTCCGGCGCGCCGCCACACCCCCCGCGGCGGCGTCGCCGACGGGGTCCGCCCGGTCCGCGACACGCGGGCAGGAACGTCCCTGCGCTCCGTACCCGCCGGTTCCCGGTGCAATGGACCGGACGCGGCGCACCGTCGAAAGGGGTTTCCGGATGGAGGCAGGGACTGCGGAGCCGGGGCCCGTCCGGGTGCTGGACGTCTCCGGCGCCGCCTACCGTCGTGCCTTCGAGCTGTTCCTCGCCGGCACCGACGAGAAGCTCCGTACCCACGCCCGGCTGGACCAGGTCGTCGCCGGGCTGGAGCACCGCCGGGTGTTGCTGGACGTGGGCGCGGGCGAGGGCCGGACCACCGCACACCTGGGGCGGTTCTTCGAACGGACGGTGGCCGTCGAGCCCAGTGCCGCGATGCGCGAAAGGCTGCGCCTGGCCTGTCCCGACGCCCTGGTCCTGCCGGAGCCGATCGACGAGGCGCAGCCGCCCGGGCCGGCGGACTTGGTCCACCTCTCGCACGTGCTCTACTACGTGCCGGAGGAGGACTGGCTGCGCACGGTCGGCACGGTCCTCGGTTGGACGGTGCACGGCGGCACCCTGGTGGTGATGCTCCAGAACCCGGACAGCCCGTGCATGCGGATGGCCGAGCACTTCACCGGGGTCCATTACGACCTGCGGCCGCTGGCCGACCGCCTGCGCGAGCGGGAGCCGGCCCACGAGTACACGCTGGAGACGCTCGACCTCCGCTACCGGGCCGACCGCCTGGAGGAGGCGGTGGACGTCGCCGAGTTCATGGTGAACGTGGCCGACTTGGCCACCATGGAGCCGCGGCCGGACCGCACCGAGCTGACCGCCTACGTCCGGCGTCACTTCGCCCGGCCGGACGGCTCGTTCGTCATCGGCCACACCCAGGACATGCTGACCGTCCGGCGGGCTCGGCCGGCCGGCCGGCCGGGTGAGGCTCGCGTGGTGAGGCGGTCGGTCGGCTGAAGTCCCGGCCCCCGCCTGACCTTTGCCCTCCTGGCGACAGTCGTCCGCCGGGAGCCGTCCTCGCTCCCCCACGGCGTGCGCCCCCGAGTGGTCCCTGGCAGGTCGATCCGCGGCCGCTGCAACGCCCGGCACGTGACCCGGCTCTTCCGACAGGCCGCGAACAGGTGAAGCATGTCACGGCCTCGCCCCGTCCCCCCACCGGGTCGGAGCAGGTAGGTTCCTTCGTCCAAGGGGAGGACACTCCCCCTTGGACGCAGATCCCACCGTCAACAACTCCTCCGACGAGAGAGGCACGATTGACATCCTCCCGGCGCTGAAGCGCGGGGATTCCTGGCTCACTTCGCCTGGCACCTAGCAGGTGGCAGGGCTTACAAGATCAGCACCAGCCAGGTTGAGACCAGCCCGGACGAGCATCACGCGGGCGGAGTTCTTGTCCCGTGGGGACGAGACTCCGCACGCGGTGCACGTGTAGGTCCTTTCGGAAAGGGGAAGTGCGTGCTTGGCTCTCGCTCCGCAGGGCGCGCAGTCCATCGTGGTGTGCGCGGGGTGGACAAGGTGCACGGTGCGCCCGTGCTTACGGGCCATCTCGATCAGCGCGGCCTTGGTCGCACCGATCGCCGCATCGGCCGCCTTGCGGGCCATCGTGGTCCCGGCAAGGAACGTCGGCCGGAAGTCCTCCACCGCGATGTGGTCGTGGTCCCGCACCACGGACTTCGCCCACTTGCGGCCGGTGTCCTGCCGCTGCCGGGCGATCTTCCTGGACACCCTCGCGGCCTGTTTGCGGGCCTTCCTGTACCCCTTGGTGTCCGGCTTGTTCTTCGGGGTCCGTCGACGCGCCATCATCCGCTGGTAGCGGGCAAGACGCTGCGCCGCGATCCTGCCGTGCTCTGCGTGGGGGAGGTCGTGGGCGTCACTGGTGGTGGTCGCGGTCTCCTTCACACCCCAGTCGACACCAATCACGCGGCCGGTGACCGGAAGCGGCTGCGTCTCGGCGACGACGACGACGACGACGACGAACGAGCAGTACCAGTGCCCGAGGCCGTCCCGGTACACGCGCACCGACGACGGAGCGGACGGCAGGTCACGCGACCACACCACCGTCGGCACGATGCCGCCGGCCAGGTGCAGACGGCCGTCCTTCAGCCGGAACCCGCGCGTGGTGTAGTTCAGCGTGGGCAGTGCCTCACGCTTTCGCTTGACGCGGGGCATCCCGGCCCGCCGGCGCACCGGAACCTTCGCCTTGATGTCCTTGAGCGCCTTCGCACGGGACTCGGCGAAGTCCCGGATGACCTGCTGCTGCGGCACCGAAGCGCCCTCACGGAGCCACGCCATCGACTGGCGGGCCTCGGTCAGCATCCTGTCGAGCTGTGCGGGCCCGCACGTGGTCTTCCCGCCGGTGGCCTTGTTGTGCAAGTGCACCTTGTGGGACACAGCCACACACTCGTTCCACACCCAACGACACCGGCCCCACTCGGCATCGAGCCGGGCGAGCGCGGTGGACGACACGCGAAGACGGTAGGTGTACCGGGCATGCCCGGTGTCCTCCACAACCTGTCGCACCGTCATGTCGGGCAACCTACAGCCACCCACTGACAGTGGAAGAAAGCACAGGTCACAGCAGATGAGCAAAGCGCTCCGCCGCTACGCGGCCCCGAGCCAAGGACCCTCCCCCACCCTCCGGGCGGGGGGACCCCCATCTCCCCGGCCTGAAGGCCGGAGCCTCCTGGGAGAAGTCAGGTGATGTCTGCACAGGACACCGCGCACCACCCCCCGCAGCGCATCGGTGTGGTCGCCGAGTCGGCCACCGGGGAGACCCGCGTCGCCGCGACACCGTCGACGGTGCGCGCGCTGCTCGCGCTCGGCTACGAGGTCGTCGTCGAGTCCGAGGCGGGCGCGGCCTCCGGCTTCACCGACGAGGCCTACGCCGAGTCGGGCGCGCACATCGGGGACGCCTGGGCGGCCGACATCGTCCTGAAGGTCAACGCCCCGTCGACCGGGGAGCTCGCCCGGTTGCGTGACGGCTCGACCCTGGTCGGCCTGCTCGCCCCGGCCCAGCGGCCCGAACTGCTGGAGGCGCTCGCGTCGCGCCCGGTCACCGCCCTGGCGCTGGACGCGGTGCCGCGGATCTCGCGTGCGCAGTCGATGGACGTGCTCAGTTCGATGGCGAACATCGCCGGGTACCGTGCCGTGATCGAGGCGGCGCACGTGTTCGGCCGCTTCTTCACCGGCCAGGTGACGGCCGCGGGCAAGGTCCCTCCGGCGAAGGTGCTCGTGGCCGGTGCCGGCGTGGCCGGGCTCGCCGCCATCGGCGCCGCCTCCAGCCTGGGGGCGATCGTCCGGGCGACCGACCCCCGGCCGGAAGTCGCCGACCAGGTACGGTCGTTGCGCGGGGAGTACCTCGCCGTGAACGTCGCCCAGGAGGCCGGCACCGACGGCTACGCCAAGGCGACGTCCGCCGACTACGACCGTGCCGCGGCCGAGCTCTACCACGAGCAGGCCAAGGACGTGGACATCATCGTCACCACGGCGCTGATCCCCGGGCGGCCCGCCCCGCGCCTGCTCACCGCCGCGGACGTGGCGGCGATGAAGCCCGGCAGCGTCATCGTCGACATGGCGGCCGTCCAGGGCGGCAACGTCGAGGGCACCGTCGCGGGCCGCACGGTGGTCACCGGCAACGGCGTCACCATCATCGGCTTCACCGATCTCGCGTCCCGCCTGCCCGCGCAGGCGTCACAGCTGTTCGGCACCAACCTGGTCAACCTGCTCAAGCTGCTGACGCCCGGCAAGGACGGGCAGCTGGTCGTCGACTTCGACGACGTCGTCCAGCGCGCGGTGACCGTGGTCCGGGACGGCGAGATCACCTGGCCGCCGCCGCCGGTCGCCGTCTCGGCCGCTCCCGCCGCGCAGCCCGCCGCCGCTCCCGCGGTCGTCGAGCCGAAGCCGCCCCGGCTCACCCCGGCGGCCCGCCTCGGCCTGATCGGCGTCGGCATGCTGGCGCTGTTCGCGCTGGTCGCCTTCGCCCCCGCACAACTCGCCGAGAACTTCACGGTGTTCGCGCTCGCAGTGGTCATCGGCTACTACGTCATCGGCAAGGTCCACCACGCCCTGCACACCCCGCTGATGTCGGTGACCAATGCGATCTCAGGGATCGTGGTGATCGGCGCCCTGCTGCAGATCGGGCACCGGAGCACACTCGTCACCGTGCTCTCCTTCGTGGCGATCCTGCTGACGAGCGTGAACATCTTCGGCGGCTTCGCCGTCACCCGTCGCATGCTGAGCATGTTCTCGACGTCCCCCGAAAGGCGCTGAGCCCGATGACTTCCACGACGGCCGCCCACGCCGCGGACCTGGTCGCCGCCCTGCTGTTCATCCTCAGTCTGGCGGGGCTGTCCCAGCACCGCACCTCCCGCGCCGGCGTCGCCTACGGCATCGCCGGCATGGCCCTCGCCCTGGTCGCCACCGTCGTGGTGGCGTCCCGGAGCATCACCGCGGGCGCGGTCGCCCTGATCGTCGTCGCGATGGTGCTGGGCGGCGCGATCGGCCTGTGGCGGGCACGGCAGGTCGAGATGACGCAGATGCCGGAGCTCATCGCCGTCCTGCACAGCTTCGTCGGCCTGGCCGCGGTGCTGGTCGGCTGGAACAGCTACCTGGAGGTCGAGTCGCAGGGCTCGGCACAGGACGCCGTCCCGGCCGACCTGCTGGGCATCCACCACGCCGAGGTGTTCATCGGCATCTTCATCGGAGCGGTCACCTTCACCGGCTCGATCGTCGCCTTCCTCAAGCTGTCCGCCCGGATCGCCTCGCGTCCGCTGGTGCTGCCCGGCAAGAACGGGCTGAACCTGGGCGCGCTCGCCGCGTTCGTGGCGCTGACGGTCTGGTTCACCGTCAGCCCCGGCCTCGGCCTGATGATCGCGGTCACCGTGCTCGCCCTCGCGCTGGGCTGGCACCTGGTCGCCTCGATCGGCGGCGGCGACATGCCCGTCGTCGTCTCCATGCTCAACAGCTACTCCGGCTGGGCCGCGGCGGCCGCCGGGTTCCTGCTCGACAACAACCTGCTCATCGTCACCGGCGCGTTGGTCGGCTCCTCGGGTGCCTACCTGTCCTTCATCATGTGCAAGGCGATGAACCGCTCGTTCCTCTCCGTCATCGCCGGCGGCTTCGGCATCGAAGCCCCCTCCGGCGGGGAGGAGGAGCAGGGTGAGCACCGCGAGATCCGCGCCGAGGAGGCGGCACGCCAGCTCGCACAGGCCCGGTCCGTCGTCATCACCCCCGGCTACGGCATGGCGGTGGCGCAGGCGCAGCACCCGGTCGCCGAGCTCACCCGACGGCTGCGCGAGCGCGGCGTCGACGTCCGCTTCGGCATCCACCCCGTCGCCGGACGCCTTCCCGGTCACATGAACGTGCTGCTCGCCGAGGCGAAGGTGCCCTACGACATCGTCCTGGAGATGGACGAGATCAACGACGACTTCGCCGACACCTCCGTCGTTCTCGTCATCGGTGCCAACGACACCGTCAACCCGGCCGCCACCGACGACCCTTCCAGCCCCATCGCCGGCATGCCGGTGCTGCGGGTGTGGGAGGCGGAGCAGGTGATCGTGTTCAAGCGGTCCATGGCCTCCGGTTACGCGGGGGTCCAGAACCCGCTGTTCTTCCGCGAGAACAGCGGCATGCTCTTCGGGGACGCCAAGCAGAGCGTCGATGAGATCCTGCACTTCCTCGACGCCGACGACCGGGGCCGGCAGGCACCGGCCGCCCGACCGACCACGGCGGGCGACCGGGCCTCCGTGTAGGGCCGCAGCCGCGGGCGGTCGGCCGGGTCCCGCACCCGGCCGACCGCCCGGCTTGCCGCGGCTGGGGGCTCCTGCGCGCCGCATCCCACCGATCCGACCTTCCGATCCGCACCATCCGATCCGCTCCGGCCCGGCCGGGGCGGATCGTCGGCTGTCGGCGTCTCCGCCGCCGCCCGTACCGGGTCGCTGCGGCCGGCGGGCTCCCCCGCTCCCGGTGACGTGCCCTCGGGCCCGCCGTCAGATGGTGGCCGTGTCGATGACGAAGCGGTAGCGGACGTCGCTCGCGCGAACCCGCTCGTAGGCGCCGTTGATCTCGTCCGCACGGATCAGCTCGATCTCGGCGCCCACCCCGTGCTCGGCACAGAAGTCCAGCATCTCCTGGGTCTCGGCGATGCCGCCGATGCCCGAGCTGCTCATGCTGCGGCGGTTGCCGGACATCGCCTGGAGCTCGATCTGCACCGGCTCCTCCGGGAGTCCGAGGTTCACCATGGTCCCGTCCGTGCCCAGCAACGACATGTAGGCGGCGAAGTCGAGCGGGGCGGAGACGGTGTTGAGGATGATGTCGAACCTGCCTGCCAGCTCCTCGAAGGTCTTCGGGTCACTGGTGGCGTGGTAGTGGTCGGCGCCCAGCCTCAGGCCGTCGTCCTTCTTGCGCAGGGACTGCGACAGGACGGTGACCTCGGCACCGAGCGCGTGGGCGATCTTCACCCCGACGTGGCCGAGACCGCCGAGGCCGACGATCGCGACCTTCTTGCCGGGGCCGGCGCGCCAGTGCCGCAGCGGTGAGTAGGTGGTGATGCCGGCGCACATCAGCGGGGCGGCCACGTCCAGGGAGAGGCCGTCCGGGATGTGCACGACGTAGTTCTCGTCGACGACGACCTTCTGCGAGTAGCCGCCGTAGGTGGGCCGCCCGTCCTTGCCGACGGCGTTGTACGTCCAGACCGGGCTCTTGGCGCAGTACTGCTCCAGGCCCGCCCTGCAGTTGTCGCACTCGCGGCAGGTCTCGACCATGCAGCCGACGCCCACCCGGTCGCCGGCCCTGAACTTCGTCACGCCGGGGCCGGCCTCGGAGACGACGCCCGCGATCTCGTGGCCGGGCACCATCGGGAAGATGGCTTCGCCCCAGCCCGCGCGGGCCTGGTGGATGTCGGAGTGGCAGATGCCGACGAACGCGATGTCGATCAGTACGTCGTGCTCCCCGACCGCGCGACGCTCGATGGTCGTCCGCTCCAGCGGGGCCTTCGCGGCGGGCGCGGCGTAGGCGGCAACGGTGGTCATGGCAGGGGTCCTCCTCGAGACGGGCGACGAACGCACTGAGGTGGGAGGCGACCCGGTCGGGCACCTCCCGTGGCAGGGGGCGGCCGGTGCCGCCGGGACCGGTGCGGGTGCGGCCGGGGCTCCGGGATGCAGGTGCCGGCTCGGGAGCCGGGGCGGGCCCGCCGGCGGCGGCCGGAGGCTCGCACCGTCCGGGCGCCGCGGCGGAGCGCCGTCGCCCCGCCGCGGCGGCCCGTGTCTCAGCCCGCGATCGGACGCAGCGCGTCGGTGATCATCGCCGCCAGGCCGGAGGCGCCGTTGTAGGAGCCGACGGTGGCGTCGTTTCCGGCGTTGATGATGTCGTCCCCGCCGACCTGGTTGCCGTCGCCGACGATGATCGTGCCGTAGTTGCCTCCCGCGGCCTGGGCGGCATCCATGGCGCCGCCCGCCACGGCCCCCGAACCGTTGTGGGAGCCGACGGTGGCGTCGTTTCCGGCGTTGATGAGGTCGTAGCCGGCGACCTGATTGCCGTTGCCGACGATCACCGTCCCGTGGTTGCCGCCGGAGACGACGTCTGCGCTGGCGACGGTCGGCACGACGGCGATTCCGACGGCGGCGAGCAGGACCGGCAACCACGTGGTGCGACGCTTCATGGAGGTTCTCCGCTTCTGTCAGTAAATATCCCTGGCTGGGCGAGGGCGACAGTAGGCGCGCTCCCGGAGTGTCGGGCCGTGTTCCGCCGGTCGGCGGCGTGTCGGGTGCACCACCGACCGCTCCCCGCCCGGACCCACGCCGTCCGGTGACCGGCGCACGTTGCCGGCCGGCCTCGGGCGGTGCCCGTGCCGTGGTGCCGCGCCGGCTGGGAGCGTTCCTCAGGTGGCGGATGACGGCCGTTCGGCGCAGCACGACCCCGCCGGGCCCCGGCCCGGCGGCGCCGGGCGCCTACCGTGGGCGGATGACTGATCGTCGGGCCGGTCGGACTGCCGCCGGCCGGTCGGGCTACCTCGGAGCCGCCGCCGCCTTCGCCGTCTGCATGGCGGGCACCACCCTGCCCACCCCGCTGTACGGGCTCTACCAGCAGGAGATCGGCTTCTCCGAGCTCATGGTGACGGTCGTGTTCGCCGTCTACGCCTTCGGCGTCATCGGCGTCCTGCTGCTCGTCGGCAACGTCTCCGACTCCGTCGGACGCCGGCCCGTCCTGCTCTGCGGGCTGGCACTCGCGGCCTGCAGCGCCGTCGCCTTCCTCGCGGAGGGGGGCCTACCGCTGCTCTGCCTGGGCCGGCTGTTGTCCGGCCTGTCGGCAGGCCTGTTCACCGGCACCGCCACCGCGTACGTACTGGAGCTCGCCCCGCCCGCGCGCCGGGCCCGCGCCGGCTTCGTCGCGACCGCCGCCAACATGGGCGGCCTGGGCTGCGGGCTGCTGATGTCGGGGCTGCTCTCCGAGTACGCTCCCGATCCCCTCGTCCTGCCGTTCGTCGTCCACCTCGTGCTGGTCGCCGCGTCGTTCGCGGTGACCTGGTTCCTGCCGGAGACGGTCTCCGGTGCCCGCCCGCTGCGCACCGCCCGTCCGCAGCGGCCCTCCCTGCCGGCGGAGGTCCGCGGGGTGTTCGTCCCGGCGGGGATCGCCGCCTTCGCCGGCTTCGCCCTGCTGGGTCTGTTCACCTCGGTCAGCCCCGCCTTCCTGGCCCAGAGCCTGGGCATCCACAACCGCGCGGTCGTCGGCCTCATCGTCTTCGCGGCCTTCTTCGCCTCCACCCTCGGCCAGCTCCTGGTGCCCCGGCTGGGCACCGCGCGGGCGATCCCGCTGGGCTGCCTGGTGCTGATCGCCGGACTGGCCCTGCTGGCCGCCTCGCTCGCGTGGACCACCCTGCCGCCGCTGGTGCTCAGCGCCCTGGTGGGCGGCGCGGGCCAGGGCATGGGCCTGCGCGGAGCCGTGGGCGAGGTCGCGGCCGCCGCTCCCGCCGAGCACCGCGGCGGCGCCCTCTCGATGCTCTTCGTGGTCGCCTACTTCGGCATCTCGATCCCGGTCATCGGGGTCGGCCTGCTCAGCGAAGCGCTCGGCCTGGCCGACGCCGGCCTGGTGTTCACGGCCTGCATGGCCGTCCTCGCCGCCGCCTCCGGGACCTACCTGCTGCACCGGGCCGCGCCGGCGCCCGAACCGACCCGTCCCGGTACGTGACCGTCTCCGGTGGGCGGGCCTTCGGAACGCCTCGCCGGAGCCACGGCCCGGGCGGAGGCCGACGGCCCTCCGAGCACCCGTGACAGGGTGGACGGATGACGACCGACCGCGACCACTCACCCGCTCTCCGACCCGACGGCTTCACCCCGTGGTCGGAGACCACGGCGGCCCACAGCGATCTCCTGACCGCGAAGACGCTGGTCTACGACCCCTGCGGGTTCATCTGCTCGCAGCCGGTGCCCGAAGCCGAGAGCGCGGAGTACGCCGCCCACGAGTTCACCCTCGACGGCCGCTCCGTCCGGTTCCGCGCGGCGAAGACGACCCCCACCAAGGTCGGACAGTTCGTCACCGTGTGGAAGAGGTCCCCCGGCGGGCCCATCCAGCCCTTCGACGCCGCGGACCCCGTCGACCTCTTCGTCGTCAGCAGCCGCGACGGTCACCACTTCGGCCAGTTCGTCCTTCCCATGGACGCGCTCCGCCGGCACGGTGTCGTGTCGGCGAACGGTGCCGGCGGGAAACGCGCCTTCCGCGTCTACCCGCCCTGGGTGACCACCACCAACCGCCAGGCCGGCAGCGCACAGGCCTGGCAGCTGGAGCACTTCCTGTCCCTGGACGAGGACGGGTCCCTCGACTCCGCCCGCGCCCGTCGGCTCTACCACCCCTAGTTCGATCCGGTGGATCGTCCTGCGTGACGCGTGCACAGCCGACCGATGTGGAGCGGGAGTTCATCGGGCCGGACCTGCCGGTCGACGGGGACGGCCCGTACCCCGAGCGGTTTGCGCCGGCAGTTCGAGGGCGTGGTCCGGCGGCTCAGGGCCGGCGGGCAGCAGCGGGGGATGCCGCAGGCTTGTCGGGATCGCAGGTGTGGGCTCCCAGCGGCGGCTGCAGTCCCGGATGCCGGGATCTCGGTGGCCCGCCGCCGCCCAGGGAGCGGGGATCGTGCGCCACCGGGCGCGGTGTCGGCCTGCGGGCTCAGGTGAGGGCGGCGACCAGCACGGCGAAGGCGGCGATGAGGACGGCGACGCGGGCGTAGTGGAAGCGGTCCCAGCGCTTCGACTGCTGCTTCCAGTCCGCGGGCCGGTTCTCAGCGGTCCACGTCTTGCTCCGGTTGTTGATCGGGACGAGCAGCAGGACCGACATGATCACGCTGACGGCCAGCAGCACGCCGGCGGTGACGGCGAGGCCGGTGCCGTGGTGGTGCCGTCCGGCGATGGCGCTGACCGCGACGAGGACGAGCGAGGTGATGTACCAGACCGGCATCACGGCGCCGAGCATCCGTCCCCCGTGGGCGCGGGCGCTCAGGCAGCTGTCGTCCGGGAGGCCGTAGAGGATCGGGTTGATGACGAAGGCGACGGAGAACTCCACCCCCACCATCACGCCGACGACCACGGTGGTGAAGACCTCGAGTGCGTTGAGCATGATGATCCCTCCTGGGATCTAGCGCTGCTAGATGACAAGGCAACGTTAGTACTGCTGCCGCTTGATTGTCTAGCAGTGCTAGAATCAAACCATGTCAGTACAGGAACGCAAGGAACGCGAACGGGCGGAGCGCGAACGCCTCATCGTGGCGACGGCCCGCGAACTCGCCGAGCAGCAGGGCTGGGACGCGGTCACCACCCGTCGGCTCGCCGAGCGCATCGAATACAGTCAGCCCGTCCTCTACAGCCACTTCCGCGGAAAACGCGAGATCATCGGCGCCGTCGCCCTCGAAGGCGCCGCCGAGATGGCCGCGGCGCTGCGGGCCGCGGCCTCCGCCGCGGACGGCCCTCGCGCCCGGGTCACCGCCCTCGCCCGCACCTACCTCGACTTCGCCGCACGCAATCCGGCGGTCTACGACGCGATGTTCCAGCTCGACGGCGGCCTGGCGTTCGCGCAGGAGGACACCCCCGAACCGCTGAAGGACGCCTTCGCCGCCCTGCTGGAAAGCCTCGGCGAGGTCGCCGGGGACGGCGTCCACCCGGCACTGTTCACCGAGGTGTTCTGGGCGGCCCTGCACGGACTGGCGACCCTGACCCGGGCGCGACGGCTCCCGCCGGAGGACACCGAGCGCAGGGTGGAGCTGCTGGTGGACCGGCTCGCCATGATCTGACCACCGCCCCGGCGGGCACGCAGCCGGGGTCCCCGGGCCCCGGCTGCGTGCCTCCGGCATCGCCTCCGGTCACTCGCGCCCACACGGCGCAGCCGCGGACCGCCGGGCCCCGCACCCCGGACGGGCACCCGCCCCGCAAGCTGCGATGCTCGTTGATCACGACCCGACACGCACCCTGGGGCGACCGCCCCGCCGGCCGGCCTCCCCGCACCCCCGCTCCCAGGACGACGCGCCGCAACAGCCCGGGGCAGGGCCGGCCGGGGCCGGGCGAGGCCGCAACGACCCGGCGCCGGGGCCGGGCAGGGCAGGGCAGGGCAAGGCCGCAACGACCCGGCGGCGGCCGGCGACCGGCTCAGAATCCGTGGCCGGCAGCGCCGTCGCGCAGCAGGGCGAACGCCTCGGTCGTCTCCGCGACGGCCTTCGGCGCGACGTCGCCGATGTCCTGCCCTTCGGCGAGCCTGGTCCAGGTGGAGCGGGCGAGGACCTGGCGCACCGCCGAGTACTGGGCGGCGACCAGCCGGGCGGCCACGTTCCCGTCCGGGTCCAGCGCCTCGGTGAGCGCGCGGGCGTCGGCGTCGAGATAGTCGAGCAGATGGAAGGAGAGGCTGGGGGTTTCGTAGACCAGCCGGAGGAAGGCCAGGACCTCGGGGTCATCGGTCAGCCCGGTGTTGGGGTCGCGGGCCGCCAGACGATCCAGGTGGTGGCGTTCCAGGGCGTCCAGCGGGGTGAGACCGGCCTCGCGGTCGTGCACGACCCGCGCGGCCTCGCCGAGGTGGTCGGCGAATCGGTGCAGGACCAGCTCCTCCTTGCTCCCGAAGTAGCGGAAGAGGGTGGGCTTGGAAACCTCGGCGGCGGCGGCGATCTCGGCCACCGAGACCTGGTCGAACCCCCGGTCGAGGAACAGGGCGATGGCCACGTCGGCGATGGTCTGCCGGGTGCGCTGCTTCTTGAGGGTCCGCAGACCCGTGTCTGGCTCGCTCGGGCTCATGCCCTGATCATAACCCGGAGACATTTGTTACTCGGTTGCATTTCTTACTGGGTTGCTGTTCCATGGTGTGTACCGACAAGCCGGAAGGGCGGACACACGCATGACGACCGTGGTGATCGTGGGGGCGGGGCCGACCGGACTGACCCTGGCGTGCGGACTGGCGCGGCAGGGCGTCGCGGTCCGTGTCATCGAGAGGGCAGCCGCATTCCACACCGGCTCCCGCGGGAAGACGCTCAACCCGCGCAGCCTGGAGGTCCTCGCCGACCTGGGCCTCGGCGAGGGGCTGGCGGCCGCGGGCCGCACCCACCTGCCGTTCCGCAAGTACTTCGCCGGCGAGTTCGTCAACGAGACCGAGCCGTTCGCGAGCGCCCGCCGCAGCGCGGCCGTCCCGTACCCGGCGAGCCTGTGGCTGCCGCAGACGCGGGTGGAGCGGCTGCTCCGCGAGCGGCTCGCCGAGTACGGGGTGACGGTCGAACTCGCCACCGAACTGGTGGACTTCACGCAGAACGGCGAAGGGGTGGAGGTGCGTCTCGCCGACGGCGGGCGGATCGCCGCCGAGTACCTCGTCGCCTGCGACGGCGGCCGCTCCACGGTGCGCAAGCTGCTGGGCGTACCGTTCGTCGGGGAAGGCGACCCGGAACCGCTGATGGTCTGCGGCGACGTCGAGGTCGAGGGGCTGGATCCGGGCTCCTGGCACCAGTGGTTCGGGCCGCAGGGCGTGTTCCTGCTCTGCCCGTTCGAGGGCAGCCGCCGCTGGCAGCTGCAGGCGAGCCCGGAGACGGACGCCGACGGCCGGACGGTCGCCCCGTCGCTGGAGAGCTTCCAGCGGCTGGCCGCCCTGCACACCGGCCGCCAGGACCTCAGGCTCACCAATGCCACCTGGCTCTCCACCTGGCGGGTCAACGTCCGGATGGCCGAGCAGTACCGCCGGGGGCGGGTCTTCCTGGCCGGCGACTGCGCGCACGTCCACCCCACCGCGGGCGGGCTCGGCATGAACACCGGCATCCAGGACGCCTGGAACCTCGCGTGGAAACTCGGGTACGTGCTGCGCGGTCTCGCCGCTCCGGCCCTGCTGGACACCTACCAGGAGGAACGCCTGCCAATCGCCGCCTGGACCCTCGACGTCACCAGCACCGGCATGACCGCCGTCATCGACGGCATCAGCACCCCCGGCATCGGCGTCGAAGCCGGCCGGGTCGGCGACCTCACCGGCCTCTCGCTCGGCTACCGGTGGAGCCGGCTCGCCACCGGACGCGCCGCCGGCCCGCTCCAGGCCGGCGACCGGGCACCGGACGCCCCCTGCCCCGGCCCGGACGGCGAGCCCGCGCGGCTCTTCGAGCACTTCGCCGGCGACCACTTCACGCTGCTCGGCTTCGGGCCGAGCGCCCGGCCCGCGCTCACCGGGCTGCCCGACCACGTCCGGCCGGTGCCGCTCGACGACCCCGACGGGGAGGCCCGCCGGGCCTACGGGGTCACCGGCGACGCCCTCGTCCTCGTCCGGCCGGACAACCACGTCGCCCTCCTCGCCCCGGCCGCCGCCCGCGAGGACGTGCTCACGTACCTGGCGGCGCTGATGTAGCCGTGGCAGCGGGCTCGTCAGGCGCCGCACACCGCGGGCCGGTCGTCAGCGCGGCCCGCGGACAGCCGCCCGGCCACAGGGCGGGCGCGGTGGAGGCACGGCCGGCGCGGCCGTGCCTCCACGGGCTTCGTGGATCTGCCGGCGTCAGCCCACCGGCTCGGGCGTGCGCCGGGCCGGCGCGGCCGACGGGGAGCCGGAGGCCGCCGCACCCAGGGCGGTCCCTCGCGTCTCCTCGGCCCACAGGACGCACACCAGCAGGCCGACGGCCGTGGTGCCGGCCGCGATCAGCATGGTCGGCCCGGTACCGAGCCCACTGAGCGACAGGGGCAGCAGATACGTACCGACCGCCGCGCCGATCCGGCTCACCGAGGTCGCGACACCGACCGCCGTCGCCCGGATCTCGGTCGGGAAGAGCTCGTTCGGGTAGGTCCAGTCGAGCACGTTGGGCCCACCGCACAGGAACGCGTAGGCGCACAGCGCGATGACGGCGACCGCGGCGGGGGCGGCGGGCCAGACGCCCAGCAGCGCGAGCGGAACGATCATCAGGGCGAACGACCAGATGATCACCGGCCGACGGCCCCAGGTGTCGATCAGCCGCAGCGCCGGGAAGCAGCCCAGCAGGAAGACCAGGCTCACCAGACCGGTGCCGAGCGTGTCCAGCACGGTGCCGCCCGGCATGCCGAAGGACGAGAGGATCTGCGGACCGAACGTCAGCATCGCGAAGAGCGGGCCGACCTGGCAGAGGAAGAACAGGCCGCAGAACAGCGTGCGGCGCCGGTAGGGCTGGGTCATCAGCAGGCGCAGACCGCCGGGGCGGCCGGCCTCGGCGGGATCGGGCATCAACTCCCGGCCGTCCACCCGGACACCGAGGTGCTTCTCGACCACGCGCACCGCGTCACCGACCCGCCCGTGGGCGGCGAGCCAGCGCGGCGACTCGGGCGAGCCGCGCCGGATCACCAGGAACACCACGCACAGGACGGTGGAGCTGGCCAGCATCCAGCGCCAGCTGCCCTGCCCGCCGAACCGCAGGAACAGATAGCCCGTCAGGTAGGCGAGGACGGAACCGGCGTACCAGGCGACGATCTGCTGACCGAGCAGCCGGCCGCGGTGGCGGGACGGCAGCCACTCGGCGAGGAGCGAGGTCGCGATCGGGTAGTCGGCGGCCACCGCCATGCCGAGCACGAAGCGCAGCAGGGCGATCGCCCACACCGTGTCGACCCAGAAGGAGAGCACGGAGCAGACGACCATCACCAACAGGTCCGCGGTGTACATCACCTCCCGGCCGATCTTGTCGGTCAGCACGCCGAAGAGCGCGCCACCGACGAACATGCCGACCAGGGCGGCGGCGCCGATCAGGCTGACCTCGGCGGTGGAGAGGCCGAGGTCGGGACGCATCCCGATCAGGGCCACGCCGACGATGCTCAGGATGTAGCCGTCCAGCAAGGGCCCACCGGAGCAGGCCAGGGCCAGTCTCCGATGGAAGCCGGTATACGGGGCGTTGTCGATGGTTCGGGACATGGAATTCGGGTCCTCCGGGGCGTACGGCGGTGCTCCCGCACACCGTGCGCCTGGTAGACGGCAGAAGTCGGGGCCGCCCGGGCGGGCGGCCCCGTCACCCGGACACACCGGGCGACCGTCCACGGTTGCCCGCTCCGGAGCGGTCCCCACGAGGACGAAGGTCGACCGGATTGGGGTCCTTGGTCCCGAACCGGACGGGCCTTGGGACCCGTGCGGCGACCCCGCGGGCCGTCTGTACCGGGGCCGGGCCGGGGCAGCCCCGCTCCTCCCGAGGCGGCCGCGCGGAACAGGTGACACTTCTCACCCGGACATGCCGAATCACCCCTTTTGCCCGATATGCGGTGATTTCAAGTCAGGGCACGGTGCTGGAGCTGGAGCCGGAGCCGGACACACGTCAGCCGGACGACCGGCCGGACCTCCTGCCCCCACTACGGCCGCGGCCCCGGCGCCGAAGCGCCGGGGCCGTCGTCAGCTGCCGGCACACGGGCCCGCGAGGGCCGGCCCGGCCGGGTGGTACTCAGCGGGGGTCGACGATCTCCGGTGCGAAGACCGTCCCCAGCGGCTCGGGGCCGACGTACCGTTGGCAGTTGCACTGCCGGGGCTCGAACTGCAGGGGCTTGCGGTCGGCGTCCCACGCCGTGGGTGCCTCGACCGCCTCATGGCACTTGCCCTGCTTGTCGTGCTTCGCCAGGTGATGAGTGCATCCGCAGACGGGCTCCGGGGCCCGCTTCGCCGCGTCGAGTGCGAGCTGCCGCCGTTCAGCGGCCTGCTGAAGCTCCATCTTCCGCTCGTGGCGCGTCTTCAGCGCGCCCCGGACGTTGTCGCCGATCCAACCCCCGCCGATCATCACCGCAGGTATCAGCGCCCAGATCCAGCCAGCCATGCCACCACTCCCCTGTTCGACCGGCCCACAGCTTACGGCCCGTCCGCGACAGCCCGGCCACCTCGCGCACCCGTCCGACGACCGGCCGCTCCGCCGGACCCGGCACCGGGCGGGAGCCGACTCCCCGGGGGTGGCTGCGACCGGACCGCCGAAGGCTCAGGACAGGCGCCCCCAGGCGGTGACCAGGCCAGGAGGCCCACGGCCCCAGGGCTGCGACCTCGTCCTCGACCTCGCACGCCGGCGCCCCGCCGCCTGCCGCACCCTCCCGCCCACCACCGGGGGCACAGGGGCGGAAAGAAAGGTGATTCGGTTTTCTCCGTCGTGTCGATCCGCGACGGCCCCGTTCGACCTGAGATAGAGAGAGGGTCGGACAGCGGCCCCGCTACCAAGGAGACCAGCCATGGCGAAGTACATGTTGATCATGCGAGGCAACGAGGACTCGGTCGCGAAGATGATGGAGACGCCCTTCGACGAAATGCTCGCGACGATGGGCCGCTACAACGAGGAGCTGATCCGGGCGGGCGTGCTCGTCGCAGCCGAGGGCCTGGACGACGCCTCGCAGGGCGTGGTGGTCGATCTCGGCGGGGAGACCCCCGTTGTCACCGACGGCCCGTACGGTGAGACCAAGGAACTGTTCGGCGGCTACTACATCCTCGACGTGGCCTCGAAGGAGGAGGCCGTCGAATGGGCCAAGCGCCTCCCGGCGTTCCCGGGCACGAAGGTGGAGATCCGCCGGGTGCCGGGGATCGACGAGTTCCCGCAGGACAACGAGTGGATCGTCAAGGAGCGGGCATGGCGCGAGCGGACCGGCCAGCTCTGACACCCGCACGCTCCGACGGCCCGCCGGACACCGAATCGGCCCGGCGGGCCGTCGAGGCCCTCTGGCGCATCGAGTCCGCGCGGATCACCGGCGCACTCACCCGCTACACCGGGGACTTCGACCTCGCCGAGGACGTCGCCCAGGAGGCCCTGGCCCAGGCACTCGTCGTCTGGGCGCGCGACGGCGAGCCGGCCAGCCCCGTGGGCTGGCTGCTGGCCACCGCCCGGCGGCGCGCCATCGACCAGTTCCGCCGCCGCTCCGCCCTCGACGACCGGTACGCCGCGCTCGCGGCCCGGCTCGGCGAGGGCGAGGCGAGCTCCGGCGCGGAGCCCGCTGCGGACCGGTCGGACGACCCGCCGTGGGACCCGGACCGGATCGAGGACGACGTCCTCGCGTTGATGTTCGTGGCCTGCCACCCGGTGCTCTCGCCGGAGGCCCGCGCCGCGCTGACCCTGCGCGTGGTCGCCGGCCTGTCCAGTGAGGAGATCGCCCGCGCGTTTCTCGTCCCCGTGCCGACCGTCCAGGCACGGATCACCCGGGCGAAGAAGACGATCGCCGCGGCCGCGGTGCCGTTCGAGCTCCCGCCGCCCGCGGAGCGGCGCGAGCGGCTCGGCGGCGTCCTGAGCGTGCTGTACGTGATCTTCACCGAGGGCTCGACGGCGACGACCGGCGATGACCTGCTGCGCCCCGGTCTCGCCTTCGAAGCGATCCGGCTGGCCCGGACGCTGGCCGCGCTGCTGCCCGACGAAGGGGAGGTGTTCGGGCTGCTCGCGCTGTTCGAGCTCACCGCCGCACGGTTCCCCGCGCGCACCGGGCCCGACGGCGAGCCCGTCCTGCTGGAGGACCAGGACCGCCGCCGGTGGGACCGCTCCGCCGTCCGCCGCGGCCTCGCGGCGCTCGACCGGGCGACGGCCACCGGACGCGGTCTGGGGCCCTACGGCCTGCAGGCGGCGATCGCCGCCTGCCATGCCGAGGCCCCGTCCGTCCCGGAAACCGACTGGGAGCGGATCGTGCTCCTCTACGAGGCGCTCGGCCGGGTCGCGCCCTCCCCCGTCGTGGAACTCAACCGGGCGGTGGCCGTGGCCATGGCGACCGGGCCGCAGGACGCGCTGGCGCTCGTCGACGAGCTCGTCGCCTCCGGCCGCCTCTCCGGCTCCCACCTGCTCCCGAGCGTGCGCGGCGAGCTGCTCTCGCGGCTCGGCCGCACCACCGAGGCACGGGCGGAGCTGGAGCTCGCCGCACGCCTGTGCCGCAACAGCCGCGAACGGTCCGTGCTGCTGCGCAAGGCGGCTGCGCTCGCCTGACGCCGGCCGCCCCGCCTCCGCCCCGCTCCCCGCCGGGGCGGAGGCGTCGTACGTGTGAGGCCGCGGAGCCGCCGTCGGGCACCGCGCCGGACCGCGGTCCGTCACGGAGTGTGGACGGCCGGCGGGCCGGGCTGAGGGCTGTGGCAACGCCGCTGCACCGACCGAACACCCACGGTCCGGAACAGCGGCGTCGCGGCGTTCCAAGCACTCATCCAACCCGCCGACGTGCGGCGCCCGGTCAGGGCGCCTCGCCGCCGAAGTCCTTCCGGGCCAGCAGACGGTAGGCATTGGAGAGGCCCGCCGGACCCGCGACGCGGGCGAGGAGGCGGTCCGCCAGAGCGGCGATGAGCAGGGCGGGCGCGCCCGCGACGAACACACCGGCGCGCAGCGCCCGCCGTAGCCGGCCCGGGGGGCGTCCTGCGCGCCACGGCGCGTCCTCGCGCGGGGCGAGCGCATCGAGCAGGAGCCAGCAGGCGGCCAGCAGGTCGACGGGGTCGTGCGGCTCGGTGTGCTGTTCGAGCAACACGGTGAAGCCGAGTTCGTCGAGGCGGTGACGCAGGTTGGCCGCCGGGGCCAGGTTGAGGTGCTGCGGCTGGAGCCAGGGCAGCCACCAGCGGCCGAGCAGCCGGGCGTAGCGGCTCTGCGGGTCGGGGACCTCGATCAGCAGCAGTCCGCCCGGGCGCAGCACCTGCCGGGCCGCGGCGAGTTCCCGGTGCGGTTCGGTGCTGTGCTCGAGGTAGTGGAACATGCTCACCACGTCGTACTGTCCGGGCATCCGGCCGGCCTGTCCGGGGAAGGTTCCGCGCAGGCCGCGGGTGACGCGGCCGTGGCGTTCGGCGAGTTCGACGCCCTCGCTGAGGTCGAGGCCGTCGAAGACCGTGGCGGGGAAGACCTCGCGTGCGGTCTCGCAGAAGTGGCCGTGGCCGGTGCCGACGTCCAGCCAGCGACCGGGTGCGGCGGTGAACGGGAGAACCGACCGGGCGCGGCCGCGGTAGGTACTCCTGCGGGTGCCGAGGGTGGCGCCGAGCCGTTGTTCGCCGAGGCCGTCGTAGAAGTCGCGGTAGTAGAAGGCGAGGCCCGCCTCGGTCAGCCGGGGGTTCTGGAAGACGTGCCCGCAGGCCTCGCACTCGTCGAGGACGAAGGTGCCGGGCTTGTACTGCAGGAGGTCGCGGGTGCGCAGCCGCAGCCGGAGGAGGCAGGCGCCGCACCAGGGGCAGTCGGTGCGGCGCGGTTCGAAGAACCGGTCGGTGCCGTCGGCGAGTTCGCTCTGGTAGGCGGGGCGCAGGCCGGCGATGGCGGCCTGCCGGGAGCGGGCTGCCGGTTGCGTGGTCATCGGGGCTCCTTCCGTTCGGCTGTCGGCACGGTGAACCGGGCGGGGCCGGGCGGGGCGACGGCCGGCGTGCCGGTGTCCGGCAGGTGGCGGCCGGTGGCCAGTGCTTCGAGCCGTACGGCGGCTGCGGCGGCGCCGCCCGCGGCGCGGAAGGAGTCGCCGATCCGGCGGGCGGCGGCCCGGTGGGCGGGGTCGCCGAGCACGGTGTCGACGGCCTGGCCGAGCCGGGTCGGGTCGGTGCGGCCGAACCTGATCCGCACGCCGGCGCCGGCCTCGGCGACCTGGTGGGCGATCACCGGCTGGTCGTCGCGGATCGGGGCCACCACGAGGGGGACGCCGTGCCAGAGGGCCTCGCAGACGGTGTTGTGGCCGGCGTGGCAGACCACCGCGGCGGTGTGCGGGAGCAGGTCCAGCTGCGGTACGGCGGGCAGGGACAGCAGGTCGCGGTCGGGCGGCTGGTCCGCGAGCACGCCGGCCGGGTCGACGATCACGGCCTGCAGGCCGGCGGCACGGGCCCGGAGCGCCTGCCTGCAGACCGTGAGGAAGGCGGCGCCGGTGTCGGCGTTGGCCGTGCCGAGGGTGACCAGCACGGTGGCGCGGTCCCGGTCCAGCCACTGCCACGGGAAGGCCGGGGTCGTCGGCCGGGGTGCGATCGAGGGGCCGACGAAGTGGACCGGGCCGCTGCCGGCGGTCACGGGCCCGGTCAGGTCCGGGGTGGTGAAGGCGAGCACCAGGTACGGGGAGAACCGCGGGTCGGTCGCCGTTGGCGGGGCGCCGATCCGTCCGCGCAGGCCGGTGAGCAGGTCGCGGACCCAGGCGGCGACCAGGGGCAGGTCGTCGAGCGCGCCGGTCAGCTCGGCGGAGGTGGTCGCGGAGGTGGCCCAGGGCAGGCCGAGTCGTTCGGCGACGAGGGCGCCGGCGAGGGCCTGCTGGTCGGCGACGACGACGTCGGGGCGGAATTGCCGGCACGCCAGGGCGACGCCCGGTGCCATCGCCTCGGCGAGCGGGATCAGGAAGTCCTGCCAGAGGAACTTCAGCGCGCCCGGCCCGCGCAGGTCGGGTGGCCGCTCCGGGGTCCGGGGCGGGGTGGCGCACGGGTGGATCTCGCTGTCCGGTCCGGCCAGGTGCGTGATCAGGCCGGGTACTCCGGCCCATGCCACGGTGTGCCCTCGCCGCGCCAGTTCGGCGGCGACCCCGACGGCCGGGTTCACGTGGCCGACGAGGGGCGGGACGACGAAGAGGAAGCGGCTCACGGGCGGGTCCGTCCCGGTGCGAGCACGGTGCGGTCGTCGCCGCGTGCTCCGGCGGCCACGGCGGCCGGCTCGTCGCGTGCTCCGGCGGGTACGGCGGCCCGCTCGCCGCGCAGCTCCACGCCCTGCTCGCGCAGCCAGTCCAGCGCCAGCTCGCCCACCACGACGGGGTTCTCCACCAGCACCGAGTGATCGTGCCCGGACACGAAGGTGCTGCGGCAGTCCGGCAGCAGGTCGTCCAGCCAGGCCGCCTGCTCGGCCAGATCCGATTCGGTCCCGTAGACGGCCAGGACCGGGCAGCGGATCGTGCGCAGCTCCGCCTCGCCCGGCAGCCGGCTCGCCGGGATGTCCCGGGCGAGCGAGGTCGCGGCGAGCAGCCGTCCGGCCGAGCGGGCCAGCCTGGCGGTGTGCGGTCCGCGCCGGTCGGCGACCCAGGCCAGGGTGGCCTCGTCGAGCAGTTCGGTCCCGGCCCGGCGCAGGATGCCGTCCAGCTTCACGGACCAGGCCCGGGAGGCCGGTTCGGACTCGATGGCCAGGATGCTCGCCACCGCCGCGGGTCTGCGGACGGCCAGGCCGAAGGCCACGGTGCCGCCGAAGGAGTTGCCGAGCAGGTGCACCGGGCGGGTGACGGCCGACCGGTCGAGCAGCAGCGCGAGGTCGTCCACGAAACTCTCCAGCCGGTAGCCGGTGGGCGGCCGGCCGGAGCGGCCGTGGCCGCGCTGGTCGTACATCAGCACGTCCAGCCCGGCCGCGGCGAGTGTCGGGGCGATGGTGAAGTAGTGGCTGGCCATGCTGTCGGTCAGCAGGCCGTGCACCAGGACGGCCGTGGCGGCGGGCGGGCGGCCGTCGGACGGGGCGAGCCGCTGCACGTGGCAGCGCAGCCCTTCGAGGTCGAGGAAGGGCACGGTCAGCCCCGCTCGGCCGGGCTCAGGCGCTCCACCACGTACGCGACCAGCCGGCCCACGGTCAGCTCGATGATCTCGTCCAGCTCCATGCCGGAGACGAACTCGGCGAAGTTGATGCGGTCGCCCCAGCGGGCCTGGAGCTGCCCGGCGAGGGTCACCAGGTCGATGCTCTCCAGTTCGAGGTCCGCGGTGAACCGGGTGTCCATGGTGACCTCGGCCTCGTCGAGGCCGTACTCGTCGAGCAGCGCGGCCAGCATGGCGGTGATCTCGCCGAGGACCTGCTGGGCGGTCGGCGGGGTGTGGTCCACGGTCTGCTCGCTGACAGTCACGGGGCTGTTGTCCCTTCGGGGTCGCGGTCGGTGTGTCCGGTCTGCTCGTGGGGTCCGGGCCGGGGTCCGGGCCGGGGTCCGTCGTCCGGCCCGGCGGTCCAGGCCACCACGTAGCGCCGCCCGGGCAGGCCGGGCGGGCTGGTGACGGTGGTGCAGTGCACGCGGTGGCGGCGGGGCCCGGCGGGTCCGGCGGTCTCGACCAGCAGGGTGGACGGTTCGGCCGCCACCACCGTGAAGTCCCGTGGACGGCCGCGCAGTCCGGTGCCCTCGGCTTTGGCGACGGCCTCCTTGGCCGCCCAGAACCGGGTGAACCAGAGTGCCCCGTCCCCGGCCTCGTCGGCACGACCACTGCCGGCGTCGCCGTGGTCTGTGCCGTGTCCGTTGCTGTGTCCGCCACTGTGGCCGTTGCTGTGTTCGTCACTCTGGCCGGCGCTGCGACCGTTGCCGGGGCCGGTACCGTCGCCGTCGCTCTGGCCGCCGCGGGCCCGGCAGGCGGCCAGGAGCTCCGACTCGGCCCGGCCGAGGGCGACTTGGAGCGTCTCGCCCGGGCGGTCGACGACCTGCTCGATGTCGATGCCGACGCCGTCGCGGGCCGGGCGGACCAGGGCGACCGCGGCCTCGGCGCAGTGCGCGAGCGAGACGTCGAGCTCCGGCAGCGTCCGGCCGTGGACGCCCGCCACCACCGGCCGGCCGGCCGCGTCGTTGCCGACCTCGATCTCGGCCGGGAAGACCGGGCCCTCACCGTGCTCCCACAGCCGGCGCCGCACCGCGTCCTTGACCGCGATCCGGCCGAGCAGCCAGGCCCGGCGGCCGCGCGGCGGCTGCCGGGCGTACTGGTCCCGTTCGGCGGCGCCGAGGTGGTTGCGCATGATCAGGTCGCGCGAGGCGAGGTCCGGCCAGCGTTCGTGCAGCAGGACCCAGCCGGCCGGCTGCGGCCGGGACAGCGTGTTGCGGTCGACGAAGCGTTCGACGGGGCGGGTCTCGGGGTGACTGTCGAAGCGGCGGTCCTGCCAGCCGTGCAGTTCCGCCCAGACCGGGCCACCGGCGGGGCGCAGCTGGACGTCGGCTTCGAGCACCTGGTCGGTGAGGGCGGTGATCCGGATGTGGCAGTGCAGTTCGGTGCCGGCGCGCGGCGCCGGGCCGTGGATGCGCAGCCGCCGGATGCCGACCGGGAACACCACGGTGCGCTCGGTGCGGGTGGCCATGATCCAGTAGCCGAGCAGCTGGCCGACGTTGTCCAGCAGCGCACCCGGCGCAGCGGGGGCGGTGATCACGCCGCGGATGTGCGACGCGCCGATCGCGGTCAGCTCGGTCAGGCCCTGGAACGCGGGGCCGTGGAACATCCACCGTTCCTGGTAGAGGCCGGCCGCGGTCAGCTCGGGCACCTGCTCGCCGGCCACCGGGACCGGCCACGGCGCGGGCGGCGGTGCGTAGCGGTCCGCCACCTCGACGGCGCCCTGGGCGAAGTGGCCGAACTCGGCGCTGTACAGACCCGGTTCGGTCTCCTGGAGGGTGATGGCCAGGTCGAGCGGTTCGGCGGCCGGTACCCACTGGCCGAAGCGCAGGTCGCGCCCGCCGGTGGCGATCCGGCCCGGTGCGATCCGCTCGGCCGCCTCCTGAAGGTGGTGGACGATCGTGGTGGCGGGGACGACCGGCCAGCGGTCCGTCGGATCGGGCCAGCCCTGGCGTTGCCGGAAGAAGCAGTGGTCGGACAGGTAGGGCATGGCGTCGAGCGAGACGTGCAGCGGGAGGACGTGCCGCCGGGGGCTCGGTGCGGGGTTCGGTGCGGCCGCCGGCCGGGTGGCGAAAACTGGGGTGACGGAGTTCGGGGCGGTGGGGTGCGGGGCAGTGGGGTGCAGCGTGGTGGTGCGGGCCATGGCGGACGGGCGCGTCGGGGGCGTGTGCGGCATCCGGGCGGCCGCGCCGAACAGCTCGACCGCGGTGCGCTCGGTCTCGCGCAGGAGCGCGTCCAGGCCGGCGGCCGGCGGAAAGCGCCGGCCGAGGTCGCCGAGCGTCTCCGCGGTCCGGGCCGCCGGCGTCAGCTCGGCGCGCAGTCCGTCGAGCGTGGCGCGGTCCAGCGAGACCAGGGCGCTGCCGAGGTCCAGCGGCACCGCCGGGTGCTCCCGCGCCGTGCCCCGGCTCCCCGTCCGGGCGGGCAGCAGGGCGGCCGCGTCCGGTTCGGCGCCGTCCGCCCACATCGCCGCCGCCACTCGGCGCAGCTGCGCCAGGCCGTCGCGCTGGGCCGAGTTGGCCGCGACCGCCAGGTGCTCCCGGTCCTGGAGGATGTCGCCGACCAGCGAGCCCAGCTGTCCGGTGCCGACCTGGACGAATGCCCGGAAGCCGGCCGCGTACAGTGCCTCGACCAACGGCCGGAACCGTACCGGCTCCAGCAGGTGTCGCAGGAACAGCTCCCGTACCTCGGCCTCCGCCGTCGGGAACGGCGCGGCCGTCGTCCCCGACCACACCGGTACGGTCGGCCGGTGCAGGTCGAACCGCTCGGCCGCGGCCCGGATCGGTGCCAGGTACGGTTCGAGCATCGGCGTGTGGAAGCCGGACCGGAACGGCAGGACCTGCCCGAGCACCCCGCGCGCCCGGAACCACCGCACCAGTTCGGTGACCGGCTGCTGCGGGCCGCAGACGATCGCCTGCTGCGGTGCGTTGTCGTGGGACAGGACGACCTCGGCCATGCCGGGCAGCGTCGCCAGGGCATCGACGACGTGGTCCGCCGGGGCGCCGAGCGCGGCGAAGGCCAGGCCGGGCACGTGCAGCGCGTCCGGGTCGAACGACTCCAGGAACGCGTCCACCGAGGCGCCGGAATACAGGCCGGCGGTGATCATCGCGGTCCACTCGCCGACGCTGTGCCCGGCGACCGCGTCGGGCCGCAGGCCGATCCGGCGCAGGGCACGGTCGAGCAGGCGGCCGACCGTGACCACGCCCGCGCCGTGCCGGCCGATGTCGCCGACCCGGGCGGCATCGCCCACGGCCGGCCGGGGCAGCCCGAAGTGGTCGGCGACATCGGCCACCCGCGGCGCGAACTCGCCCTCCAGGCCCGGGAAGAGGAACGCGAGCCGCCCGCCGCCCGGTCCGAGCAGGGGCCGCGGCGCGTACCAGACGTCACCGCGCCCGCGCCAGGCCCGGCCGCGGGCGACCGCGCGGCGGGCCAGGGCCATGCTCTTCGGCGTCGGACCGACGACGGCCAGGCGGCAGGACGGCGCCGACGGGCCTGGCTCGGGCAGGCCGGCGGCCGCCGGGCCGGTGGCGTCGTCGCCGATGAGGGCCGCGAGTTGCTCGGGTGTGTCGGCCGCCAGGCGCAGGACCCGCTCGGGCTCCACGACCTTCGTGGAGGCGGTGCCGGGTGCGGGCCGGGCCGTCCGCGCGATGCCAGTCGCCGGCGGCGGGACGGCACCGGCGCCGGGGGCCTGTTCCATCACGACGTGCGCATTGATGCCGCCGAAGCCGAAGGCGTTCACCGCCGCACGGCGCGGACCGTCGGTGCCCTCCCAGGGACGCGCCGTGCCGATGGTGGCGAAGCGCGTGGCCGCCAGGGCCGGGTGCGGGTCCTCGCAGTGCAGGGTGGGCAGCAGCACCCCGTGGTGGACCGCCAGGGCCGCCTTGACCAGGCCGGCGATCCCGGCGGCCGGCATGGTGTGGCCGATCATCGACTTGACCGAGCCGAGGACGGCGCGCGGCTCCCGGGCCGCATGGGGCCCGAACACCTCTGCCAGCGTCCGGAGTTCGGCCAGGTCGCCGGCCGGAGTCGCGGTGCCGTGCGCCTCCAGCAGTCCCACCGCGCCGGGCGTGGTCGGGTCCAGCCCGGCGGAACGCCAGGCCTCCCGAACCGCCCGGCCCTGACCGCCCGGGTCGGGGTTGGCCAGGGCGGATGTGCGCCCGTCGCCGGCGACCCCCGTGCCACGGATCACCGCGTACACCCGGTCGCCGTCCCGGTCGGCGTCGGCGAGGCGTTTCAGGACGACCACGCCGGTGCCCTCGCCGATCAGGATGCCGTCGGCGCCCCGGTGGAAGGGGCGGATCCGCTGGCTGGGGGACAACGCCTTCAGCTGGGTGAAGACGCTCCACAGCGTCACGTCGTGACAGTGGTGCACGCCGCCGGCCAGCACCACGTCGCACCGGCCGGTCACCAGTTCGCCGACCGCCTGGTCCACCGCGATCAGGGACGAGGCGCACGCGGCGTCCACCGTGTACGCGGGCCCGCGCAGGTCGAGCCGGTTGGCGACCCGGGAGGCGGCCAGGTTCGGCACCAGGCCGATCGCCGCCTCCGGCCGGTCCGGGCCCAGCCTCTCGGTGAACGCCGTCCTGACCCGGTCGAGCTGGCCATCGGTCAGTTCCGGCAGCAGCTCGCGGAGCGTGCGGACCAGCTGGTGCGAGCCGCGCACCCGCTGGTCGAGGCGGGCGATCCCGGGTGTCAGGTAGCCGCCGCGCCCCAGCACCACGCCGACCCGGTCGCGGTCCGGCAGCCGGTCGGGGCCACCGGCGTCCTCGACGGCCGCGGCGGCGACCTGGAGCGCGATGAGCTGGTCCGGCTCGGTGCCGGCGACGGAGTTCGGCACCAGTCCGAAGCGGGTCGGCTGCACCGCCGCCAGCTCGTCCACGAAGCCGCCGCGCCGGCAGTACACCTTGTCCGGTGCGCCCGCGCCCACATGGCCCGGGTCCGCGGCCGCACGGGGGTCGTAGTACTCGGCGTCCCAGCGCCCGGCCGGGACATCGGTGATCGCGTCCACCCCCTCCACCAGGTTCCGCCAGTAGGTGGCGAGGTCCGGTGCGCCGGGCAGGAGGACGGCCATGCCGACCACGGCCACCGCGGGTGGCTGACGGTCCGTCACCGCGTCACCAGCCCGAGGCCGTGTAGACGACCGAGCGCAGGCCGGGCTCGCCCCAGGCGAGCTCGCGCAGCAGGGCGAGCGAGCCGGCGTCCGGCGCGATCAGCTTCACCCCGCGGTCGGCGTAGCTGTGCGCGAGCTCCGGGGAGACCATGCCGCCGTGCCGGCCGGACGGCGCCCACGGCCCCCAGTGCACGGTGAGCGCGCGGTGCCCGGTCTGCTGGGCCCAGCGCGCGCCCAGGCCCTCCAGCGCGTCGTTGGCCGCCGCGTAGTCGGCCTGCCCGCGGTTGCCGAGCACTGCCGCGATGCTGCCGAAGAGCACGGTGAACCGCGGGCCGGCCGGCAGTTCGGCCAGCGCCTCCAGCAGGGCGCGGGCACCCTCGGCCTTGGTGGTGAAGACCCGCCCGAACGAGGCGGGGCTCTTCTCGGCGAACACCTTGTCCTCGATCACGCCCGCGGCGTACACCACTCCGTCGAGGCGGCCGTGTTCGGCGTGGACCTCCTTGACGGCCTGGCGCAGCGCCGCCGCGTCGGCCACGTCCACGGTCCGGTACGCGGCGCGGGCGCCGAACGCGTCCAGCTCGGCGAGGGTGGCCGCGACCTCCCGGCCGGCGAGCAGCCCGGACGCCGCGGCGTCCACTTCCGGAAGCGGCATGCCACCGCGGGCGAGCACCGCGCGCAGGGCGGCGCGGTCGCCGGCCGCCGCGGTGACCGGGTCCTCCGGGCCCTCCGGCGGTGCGGTGCGGCCGAGCAGCTCCAGTCGGCAGCGGCTCGCGGCCGCCAGGGTGGCGGCGAACCGCGCCGTGATCCCCCGGGCGCCGCCGACCAGCAGGACGACGGCGTCGCGGTCGAGGCCCAGTGCCTCGGCCTCCGCCACACCGTCACCGGCCGGGCCGGCGCCGGTGCTGCCGAGCACGCCGAGACCCGACTCGCGCAGGGTGAGGCCGCGCCGCCCCGCGGAGGTGCGCAGCACCACCGGCTCGCGATCGGCGGCCCGGAGCTCCGCGGCGAGCAGCTCGGCGGCCAGGACCGGGTCGCCGGTCCGGTCGAGCTCGACCAGGCGGGCGGAGAGATGCGGGTACTCGGCGGCCAGCGTGCGGAACAGGCCGCGCAGGCCCTCGGCGCGCGCAGTCCCGGCGGGTGTGGTCCCCGCGGGTGTCGCGGGGTGGCCCGTCGCGGCGGGACCCGTCGCCGGGCCGTCGGCCGCCCGGGCGGCGAGCAGCCAGCGCGGTGCCCGGGCCAGCGCGGCCTGCAGGGCGGGGACGGCCGCGGGCAGCACGGGCGCACCCTCGGGCGAGAGCGGGTCGAGCAGCACGACCCCGTCCACGGGGCCGTCCGCGGTGGACAGTTCGTACGCCGCGTCGTGGGAGGCCACTTCGGCGCCGAGGGCGTTCAGGCGGGCCGTGAGGGCGGCGGCGATGCCGTGCGTGTCGTCGCCGAGGAGGTGGAAGCGCCGGCCGGCAAGGGTGCGGCCGGGCTCGGCGGGCTCCGGGAGCGGAACCGGCTCGACGCGGAGCCGCAGCGGCTCGTGGCCCTCGGGCACCGGCCTGACGTCCGGGCCGCCGACACCGGTGGCAGCGGTCACCGCGTCGCGGCGGGCGGGGTACGGCTCGCCGGCCGCCTGCGAACCGGCGGCGACGGGCTCGGGCAGCTCGCTGCCCGTCCGTCCGCCGGCCGGCGCAGCGGGCTCGGCCTCGCCCGCGGCGTCCCGGCCCAGGGCACCGGCCGGCGCCTCCGCCTCCCCGAGACGCTCGGCGAGCCAGTCGGCGACGGCCGCCGCCGTCCGGGCCCGGGCGAGGTGCTCGACCTCCTCGTCACCCAGTGCCATCCGGTCGTCGGGACGGCCGGCACCGGACGGGCCAACACCGGACGGGCCGGCATCGGACGGGCCGGCCAGGCGGCGGACCAGTCTGCCGATGATCTCGGTGCGCTTGATGGAGTCGATGCTGAGGTCGGCTTCGAGGTCGAGATCGGGCTCGATCATGTCGGCCGGGTAGCCGGTGCGTTCGCCGATCACCTCGATCACCATGGCCAGCAGCTCCGCCGCCGTCGGCACGGCAGCGGCGCCGACGGCCGGCGGGTCCACCGGCAGCCGTCCGGGGGCGGGCGCACCGGCGGGGGCGGGCACCGGCGGCTCCGTCACGGACGGCTGCGGGACCGTCGGCCGAACCGCCGTTCCCTGCACCGACGGCGGCCCCGCGGCCGGGGCCGGGAGCGCCGGCGCCTGCAGTGCCGCGGCCTGCGGCACCGGTGCCGGGAGCGCCGGCGCCTGGGCCGCACCCGCCGCACCGAAGTACGTGAGCAGCACGTCCCGTTGTGCCGCGATCAGCTCCCGGCTGCTGCTCAGGAAGTCCGCGATCAGCGTCTGCGGGTCGTCGCGCCGTGGTTCGTGCGTGGTCACCCATGCCTCCGGTACGAGTCGGGCCGGTGCCAGTGCACCGGGCGGTGTCTCTCCTGCGGCCGTGCGGACCAGTTGGCCGTCGACCGTCCAGCCCGGCCGGCGCGGCGCCTCGGCACGGCCTGCGTCCACTGCGTCGCGTCCGCGGAACAGCCGGTCGGTGTGAACGGCCACACCGGCGACGGCCAGCTCGGCCAGGGCGTCGAGGTAGCCCGGCAGACCGGTGCGCCGCCGTTCCAGCGGGACGGCCCGGTGGGGCCGGTCGCCGAGCACCTCGGAGACCAGCCTGGTCAGCACCGTCCCCGGCCCGGCCTCGACGAAGACCCGGGCGCCCGCCTCGTACATCGCCTCGATCTGTGCCGCGAAGCGCACCGGCGCGCCGATCTGTGCCGCGAGTTCGGCCCGGATCGCGGCGGGCTCCGCCGGGTAGGCGGCCGCCGTGCGGTTCGACCAGACGGGGAACTCCGGCGCCCGCACCGTCCGGTCGGCCAGCGCGGCCGCGAAGCGCTCGCCCGCGCCCGCCACCAGCGGGCTGTGGAAGGCGCACGCCACCGGAAGCCGCTTCACCCCGAACCCGGCAGCCCGCAGCAGGCCGGCGGCCTCCTCGATCTCCGCGGTCGGCCCGGACACCACCGTCTGCCGCGGCCCGTTGTGGTTCGCCACCACCACCCGGCCGGCCGTTCCGGCCTCCCGCAGGACCCGCTCGACGTCGGCGGCCCCGGCCGCGACGGCCGCCATCGTTCCCGGGTCCGTCCCGGCGTCGGCGGCGTCCCCGGGCCCGGCGGCCACCCCGACCGCCGCCAGGATCGACCGCGCCCGCTCGGCGCTGAGCTCCGGCAGGTCCTCGGCCGCCAGCGCACCCGCCGCGCAGAGCGCCACCAGTTCGCCGTAGCTGTGCCCGGCCGCCAGCTGCGGATGCACCCCGGCGAGCGCGAGCGCCTCGTAGGCGGCGAGGCCGGTCATGCCCAGCACCGGCTGCGCCACCCGGGTGTCGGTCAGCTCGGCCCGCTGTCGCTCACGGGCCTCGGCCGTGAAGGCGGCGGGCGGGTGCAGCAGGCCGGCGTGGTCCCGGCCCAGCCGCAGGTGCCGCTGGAGTGCCGGGAACGCCGTGAACAGCTCGGCGAACATGCCCGGCCGCTGACTGCCCTGACCCGGGAAGAGGAACGCCACCTCGCCCACCGGCCCGCCGCCCGGAGCGGGAGCCGACGCCGCGTCCAGGGTCGCGGCCGGAGTCGGGTCCGGGGCCGCGTCCAGGGCCGGGTCCGCCTGATGGAGTCCGTGCTGCGGTGCCTGCTCCCCGTCCAGCGCCCGGTTCAGCAACCCGACCAGCTCCGCGACGTCCGTGGCCACCACCGCGACCTGCACCCGTCCGTGCCCGCCCGCGGCCCGCCGGGCGGCGGCCATCGCCAGGTCGCGCAGCCGCCACGGTGCGCCGGGGGCCTCGGCCAGCCGCAGGATCGCGCGGACTCCGCGCAGCGCCCGCTCCCGGTCCGCCCCGCGGAACAGGAACAGCTCGGCCGGCCAGCCCTGCAGACCGTGCACGGGCGCGGGCCCGTCGTAACCCTGTAGGACCGCATGGAAGTTGGTGCCGCCGAAGCCGAACGCGCTCACGCCGGCGACGCGTCCGGCCGGCGCCGTGGCCCACGGCCGGGGCTCGGTACCGAACACGAACGGGCTCCGGCCGGCCTGCCAGGCCGGGTTCGGCCGGTCCAGGTGCAGCGTCGGCGGCAGGACTCCGGTGTGCAGCGCCAGCGACGCCTTGATCAGACCGGCCAGCCCCGCGGCACACTTGGTGTGCCCGATCTGCGACTTCACGGACCCGAGCGCGCAGCTGCCGGGCGCCGCGCCGGCCTCGGTGAAGACCTCGGTCAGCGTGGTCAGCTCGGTCCGGTCGCCGACCACCGTCCCGGTGCCGTGCGCCTCCACCAGGCCGACCTCGGACGGCGCGAGGCCGGCGACGTGGTAGGCCCGCTCCAGGGCCGCGCGCTGGCCCTCGGGCCGTGGGGCGGTCAGGCCCAGCGAGCGGCCGTCGCTCGCGCTGCCGATGCCCCGCACCACCGCGTACACCCGGTCGCCGTCCCGTTCGGCGTCCGCCAGTCGTTTCAGCACCAGGCAGGCCACCCCCTCGCCGAGGGCGATGCCGTCCGCGGCCGCGTCGAACGGCCGCGACCGCCCGGTCGGGGAGAGCGCGTGCACCGAGGCGAAGAGCAGGAAGTCGTTGATCCCGTTGTGCAGGTCCGCTCCCCCGCACACCATCAGGTCCGCCGTCCCCGCCGTGAGTTCCTTGCAGGCCACGTCGAGCGCGGCGAGCGAGGACGCGCACGCGGCGTCGACGGTGAAGTTGGCGCCCCCCAGGTCCAGCCGGTTCGCGATCCGCCCGGAGATGACGTTGGCCAGCATGCCCGGGAACGAGTCCTCGGTGAGCCCCGGCAGCTGCGCCGCGAGGGCCTCGGGCACCCGGCCCAGGTAGGACGGCAGCACCGAGCGGAGCACGCCCGCGTTGGACAGGTCGCTGCCGGCCTCGGCGCCGAACACCACACCGGCGCGCGAGCGGTCGAAGCCGCGGCCGGCGTCGCCGGCGCCGCTGTCGTAGCCGGCGTCCACCAGTGCGCGCCGGGCCGCCTCCAGCGCCAGCAGCTGCACCGGCTCGATGCTGCCGAGCGCGGACGGCGGGAGGCCGTATCTCAGCGGGTCGAAGGGGATCCGGGGCAGGAAGCCGCCCCACTTGGACGGTGTACGGCCCGGACCGCCGTCGGCCTCGTAGTACACGGCAGGGTCCCAGCGTTCCGGCGCCACCTCGGTGACCGCGTCCACCCCGGCCAGCACGTTGGCCCAGAACGCGGGCAGGTCGGGCGCCTGCGGGAACATGCCCGCCATGCCGACCACCGCGATCTCCAGCGGTTTCGGCCGCCCGGCCGGGGCGCCCTCCCCGCCGAGCCGGCCGGCCAGTTCGGCGGCCCGCACCCTGAGGAAGTCGGCCGCCCCCGCCGTCACCGCGCCGTGCAGTTCGGCCAGCGTCGTGGTAGCCGCGCGCAGCACCGCGACCTGTCCGGCCATGAACATGCCCCGCCGCAGCTGCCCCTGCTCGTCGACCGGCGCCAGCCCGCCCGCCACGCGCTCCAGCCCCTTGCTGGCGACGCGCAGCCGGCCGACGTTCAACTGCTCCAGCCTCTCCCAGGCTTCGCGGTCCGGCACGCCCTGCTCCCGCATCTGTTCCCGGGCCTGGCGGAACTCCGCGGTGAACGGGCTGGGCACGCAGCGGGTCGCGTGCCCGGGGGCGGACAGCAGCAGCTCCGTGCCGCGGGCCGCGATCACCTGGCGCTGGAACTGCGGCTGCACCGCGCCGAGCGCCACCGCCTCCTCGGTGAAGAGGTACGCCGTGCCCATCAGCACGCCCGTCAGGACGCCGCGCTCCGCGACGGGTGCGGCCAGGGCCGCCACCATCGCGGCCGAGCGCTCGTCGTGCACGCCGCCCGCGAACAGCACCTCGATCGCCGGCTCAGCGGTACGGCCGGGGGTCGCGTCGAGGAAGTCCTCGAGGACCGCCAACTGGGCCTCCCAGATCGGGAAGCTGTGCAGCGGCCCGACGTGACCGCCGCACTCCGAGCCCTCGAAGACGAACCGGCGCGCACCGTCCGCCAGGAACTGCCGCAGCAGCCCGGGCGAGGGCACGTGCAGGAAGGTCCGGATCCCGGCTGCCTCCAGGGCTCGCGCCTGCGCGGGCCGTCCGCCCGCGATCACCGCGTGGCTCGGCCGCGCGGCCAGGACCTCGGCCAGCTGCGCGGCCCGCACCTCCTCCGAGGCGAAGCCCAACACTCCGACTCCCCAGGGGAGTTCGCCCAGCTCGGCGGCGGTCCGGGAGAGCAGCTCGCGGGACTGCGGCCCGTCCGCCAGGGCCAGGGCGACGAACGGCAGCGCGCCGGCCCCGGCCACCGCGGCGGCGAAACCCGGCTGGTCGCTGACCCGGGTCATCGGGCCCTGCGCGACCGGGAGTGCGGTGCCGAATGCGCCACCGAGCGGCGAGCCGGTGCCGAGCAGTGCGACGCCGGCGCCGGCCGCCACGTCGCGCACCGCCTCGCGCACGGCGTGGACGCTCCGTGCGACCGTCTCCCAGCGGTCGGCGAACCTGGCGGCCAGGAAGGCATCCTGACCTGCCGTCAGCTCGGTTCTCCCGCCGCCGGGCCCGCCCCACCGCAACACCCGTCGCCCGTCGACGAGCACGGTCTCGGAGCCGTCCGCCGAACGCAGTACGGCCGCGGCCTGCTCGGACGCACCGGACTCGGCCAACAGGGCCAGCTGGGTGTCCAGCACCACGCCCGCGGCGCCACCGGCCACCGCCGCCGCCGCGGTGCGCAGGCCGATGCCACCGGCCGCCCACACCGGCACGGCGATCCCGGGTGCGCCCAGGAGCTGCTGCAGCAGGACGAAGGTGCTCAGCTCGCCGACCGGTCCGCCGCTCTCGCTGCCGCGCGCGATCAGGCCGTCCGCACCACGGCGGACGGCGTTCAGCGCCTGCCGCAGATCGGTCACCTCGACCAGCAGGCGGAGGCCGGTGAACCCGCCCCGGTCCCGGCCGGGGCCGTCACCGGCCTCCAGTGCGCCGGCGGCCAGCACCAGGGTGTGCGGGCCGCTGCCGTCAGGTCTGCGCAGCTCACCGGCCGAAAGGCCGCAGCCCGGGCCCAGTCTGACGCCGAACCGCCCGGGGACACGCTCACGGAGCCGGTCGAACTCCTCGCGGGCCCGACGACCCCCGGCCCCGAGATCGAGCACGCCCAGCGCTCCCGCCCGACACAGGGCCTCGGCGAGGCCGGCGTCCGGCTCGTGGAACGGCGTGATCCCGACGACGAGGTCGGAAAGCGGAAAGCTGGGCGTCATCGACACTCCGGTATGCATCGTGGTGCACCTGAGGGGATGGAAACTCCCGCACAGCACCCGCAAGGCCGTGGGGTGAGTTGGAGCGCCTCGCGCGGTTCCGCTGTTCCGCTGTCCGGGTCTACGCTGATGCTACCGATCGGTAGTGCGTCACAGGTTAAGCCGTGATGACGCGCACATGTCAAGAACCGGGGGCACATGACTCCTTTTCGTCCAGCCGTCATCCCGCGCGAACGGCCCGCTTGGGACCCGGTCTCCTCGCCCGGCCCCGGTCGCCGAATCCGGATACGCTGAGCAAGGTGGCTCCGGGCCCGAGGTGGGGGTGAGATCGGCCACGCCGTGCGGAGGTGCGAGGTGCCGGGAGAATCAGAGCCGCGGTGGCGGCACGACGCCCTGACCGCGGTCACCGCCGCAGTACGGCGCTTCCCCTTCACACTCGCCACCGCCGCGGTGATCCTGCTGCTGGGGCTTGCCGTCGGCGGGCTCTGGGACGCGGTGTCCGACCGGTCGTGGTACCCCGACATCGCGTACGGCCTGCCCTCGTTCGAGAAGGGGCGCTGGTGGACCCTGGTCACCGGGCCGCTGTTCTGCGCGACGCCGATCGACTACCTCCCGGTGCTCGTCGGCGTCCTCCTGCTCTGCGGGCTCGCGGAGGCACGGCTCGGGACCCGCTGGACCGCCGCGGTGACGGCCGCCGGCCAGCTCGGCGCCGTCCTCCTGGCCGCCCTGCTGCTGTTCGCCCTGCGGCACACCGCATGGACCTGGGCGAAGGACCTCGCCGGCACCGTCGACGTCGGCATCTCGGCGGGCGCGCTCTGCGCGGGCGCGGTGGCCTCGGCGGCCCTGGCCTCGCCGTGGCGCCAGCGGCTGCGGCTCGGCCTGATCGCCTACGCCGGCGTCTCACTGCTGTACGTCGGAGGGCTCGACGACCTGGAGCACGCGCTGGCGGTCGCCGGCGGGCTGGCGGCGACCCACTGGCTGCGGGTGCCGGGAGCCGCCCGGACCTCCGGCCGGCTCAGCCGCCGGGAGTGGCGGCTGCTGGCCGTGGCCGGCCTGCTTCTGATCGCGGCGATCCTGCTGGTCGTCTGGCTGGCCCCCGGCCGCAGCCCGGTCGGGGAGACCAGGGGGCTGGGCGGACCGGGCTGGCAGGTCCTGCTCTCCCTGGCGCTCATCGGGCTGCTGGTCAACGGGCTGCGCCGCGGCCGCCGCACCGCCTGGCGCTGGACGGTGCTGCTCTGCGTGCTGAACGCGCTGCTGGGCCTGTTCGTCGGGGTCGTGTACGTGATCGGCAAGGCCCTCGACGAGCAGGTCACGGTCACGGGTGCCGCGGTGTTCGTCCCCACCTCGGTGGTCTGGACCGCCGAACTGGTCGTGCTGATCGCCGGCCGGGACGCGTTCCGGGCACGGCGCCCCCGCCGCCGGGCCCCCGCGGCCGGCACCCGGCCGCCGGCGCCGTCAGCCGACGGGGACCCTCGGACCCGGGCCGCGGACCTGCTGGTGCACCGGGGCGGGGAGAACCTCTCCTGGATGACGACCTGGCCGGACAACTCCTACTTCTTCCCCGACGACGACGGGAGCTACATCGCCTACCGGGCACACGCGGGCGTCGCGGTCGCGCTGGGCGATCCGGTGGGCGCGGCGGACGACCGGGCCCGGACGATCTCGCGCTTCGCCGAGATGTGCGACCGCACGGGGCTGGTCCCGTGCCTGTTCTCCGCCACCGCCCGGGCCGCCGAGGCCACCGACGCGCTGGGCTGGCGGTCCGTCCAGGTCGCCGAGGACACCGTGATCGACCTGCCCGACCTCGAGTTCCGCGGCAAGGCCTGGCAGGACGTGCGCACCGCCCTCAACCGGGCCAAGAAGGACGGCGTCGAGTACCGGCTGGTCTCCCTCGCCGAGCAGCCCCGTCCGGTCCTCTCCCAGGTCCGCGGCATCTCCGAGGAGTGGGTCGGCGACATGGGCCTCCCGGAGATGGGATTCACGCTCGGCGGCGTGGAGGAGGCCATGGATCCGCGGATGCGGGTCGGCCTGGCGATGGAGGGAGAGGAGCACCTCCACGGCGTGACGTCGTGGATGCCGGTGTTCGGCGCGGACGGAGAGCCACAGGGCTGGACCCTGGACATGATGCGCCGCCGCCGCGACGGCTTCCGGCCGGTGGTCGAGTTCATGATCGCCTCCAGCTGCCTCGCCCTCCGGGAGGACGGCGCGCGCTACCTGTCGCTCTCCGGCGCGCCGCTGGCCCGCACCGGCCCCGCCCACGCACCCACCGTGCTGGACCGGATCCTCGACCAGCTGGGCGCCGCCATGGAGCCGTACTACGGGTTCCGCTCGCTGCACTCCTTCAAGGCGAAGTTCCAGCCGCGCTACGAGCCGATGTTCCTGCTCTACCGCGACGAGGCCGACCTGCCCCGGATCGGCCTGTCCCTGCTGCGCTGCTACATGCCCTCCGCCACGGTGCGCGACCTGCTCCGGGTGCCGGCGCACCACGGCTGACGGGACGGGACCCACCGTGCGTCACACGGAAGTCGACATCAACGTGGTCATCACCATCCCCGACCAGGGCGTCGGTCTCTGGATGCTCGGCGCCTTCATCCTGACCTTCGGCGGCACCCGGGCGGTCACCCGGCTGATCCGGGCGGGCCGTGGGCCGTTCCGCAACGTCGAGGTCGGCGGCACCCACGTGCACCACCAGGTGTACGGCATCCTCGCGATGCTGGTGGCCGGCGCGATCGAGTTCTCGTACCGGCCGGACACCCCCGGGGCACAGATCCTGGCCGTGCTGTTCGGCGCGGGTGCCGCCCTGACGGTCGACGAGTACGCGCTCTGGCTGCACCTGGAGGACGTCTACTGGGCGAAGGAGGGCCGCAAATCGGTCGATGCGGCGTTCCTGGCGGCGGCGGTCGGCCTGCTGCTGGTCGCCGGGTTCAACCCGTTCTCCGACGTCGGGTCGGGCACGGCCAACCAGCTCGTCTTCGCCGGGGTGCTGCTCGTCAACCTGGCCCTGTGCGTCGGCACGATCCTCAAGGGCAAGACGGCGATGGGCGTGATCGGCCTGCTGGTCCCCCTGGTCGGGCTGGTCGGCGTCCTGCGCCTGGCCAAACCGACGTCCCCCTGGGCACGTTGGCGCTACCGTCCGGACTCGCGCAAGGCCGCACGCGCCCTGCGCCGCTACCCGCCCGACCGCCGGACCCGTCTCGACGCCCTCAAGGACTTCGTCGGCGGCGTGCCGCACCGCTGACACCCCGGCACCCGCCCCGCGACACGCGGGCAGGAACGTCCCTGCGCGCCGGAGGCGCCCGGCCCGGTGCAATGGCCGGGCCAAGCCGGCCGTCGAAAGGGGTAGCCCGGCGGAGACAAGGACTGCGGAGTCGGGTCCGCTGCGGGTGCTGGACGTCAGCGGTGCCGCCTACCCCGCACCGACCGCCTGGACGAGGCGGTGGACGTCGCCGAGTTCATGGTGAACGTGGCGACCTGGCCGCCATGGACCCGCTGCCGGACCGTGCCGAGCTGACCGCCTACGTCCAGCAGCACTTCGCCCGGCCGGACGGCACCTACGTCATCGGCCACACCCAGGACATGCCGACCGTCCGGCGGGCTTGGCCGACGGGGTGAGCAGGCCGGTGAGGCTGGCCCGGTGACGCGGCGCCAGTGACGCGGGCTCCGGCGCTGCAGACTCCGTTCGGCGGAGCCGCAGCGGCCGCCGGCAGGGATTCCGTTCACCCGGTGGACCGTTGACAGCCCGTCGCGGGGCTCGGTGTAATGCGGGTGCAATACGGAGGCAGGTCGGACCGGCCGTTTCGGGCTGTTCCCGGGGGAAAGCAGGAATCATGCGCGTGGACACCACGGAAGCAGTGGAATTCGCCGGGCGGAATGCGCGGATGGCCGCGCTGTACGAGCGCGACGAGGCCTGCCAGGGGCTGGGCATCGCGCTCGACGAGGTGTCCTCCGGGCGGGCGCGGATGCGCATGACGGTGGCTCCGACCATGGTGAACGGCCACGGCATCGCGCACGGCGGCTACCTCTTCCTGCTCGCCGACGCGGCGTTCTCCTACGCGTGCAACAGCTACGGCCCGGTGACGGTGGCGCAGGCCGCGCAGGTCACCTTCCTGGCCCCGGCGGCGGTCGGGGACGAACTGACCGCCGAGGCCGTGGAACGCGTCCGGTCCGGGCGGAGCGGGATATACGACGTGACGGTGCGGAACTCCGCGGAACAGGTGATCGCGGAGTTCCGCGGGCAGAGCGTGATGCTCGCCGGGAAGCCGCACGCCGGCTGACCGGGCGCGGGGGCGGCCCCCGCCCGGCCGCCGGGCGCGGAGCGCCGGATCAGGCCGGCGGACGCTCGTCCACGACCTGCTGGAGCTTGCCGGTGCGCGGGTTGGTGATCAGCCCGGAGCGCGGCACCCACTCGACGGTGAGGTGGTGGACGGCGCCGGCCGCCACCTCGTCGGGGTACAGCGGCCGGGCCCGGTACACCGCCTCGACCAGTCGTTCGCCCAGGCGCGGCGGGGGCTCCTCGGTGCAGCCGAGCCGCAGGATCAGGCCGTCCTTGCCGTCCCAGCGCCGCTGGACCAGCTGCATGCCGGAGATGACCTGGTCCGGGTCGTTGGCGACCAGGACGGCGCGGATCTCCTCGGTCGGCATCGCCACCGTACCGACCCGGGCGCCCTCGGTGGACCGGCCGACCAGGCGGAACCGCCCGCGCTCGACGTCGACCCACTCGGCGCGGTCGCCGGTCGGGTAGCGCAGGATCGGCATCAGGGTGCGGAACAGGTTGGTGACCACCACCCGGCCGGGCACCCCGGGGGCGGTGACCGGCTCGCCGGTCACGTCGTCGACCAGCTCCACCACGGTGCGGTTCGGGAACGCCTCGTGCACCCGGACGTCGTCGCCCGGCACCGGCGCGCCGACCAGCCCGGCGTCCACCGAGGCGTAGCCGACCGAGGCGACGGCCGCCTTGGGGAAGGCGCGGGAGAGGATCGGCCGCAGGTCGGCGAAGAGCAGGTCCCCGCCGAAGAGCAGCAGTTCGATGCGCTCGGCGGTCTTCCCGTGCCTGACCAGGTACTCGGCGACCGAGCTGAGCTTCATCGGCTCGCCGGCCAGCACGTCGACGCCGAAGTCCTCGATCAGGGCGGCCACATAGGCGTCGGGGGCGGCGCCGACCGGCAGCCGGACGTTGTCCACCGGCGCGTGGTGCAGAGCGTTCTCGATGTAGAGGAAGCCACCGTAGAGCTCGCCGGCGCAGAACAGGTTCGCCACCCGGTGCCCGGGCCTGAGACCGGCCTGCACCAGGCCCGCGCCGAAGGCGGTCACCGAGTCGGCGTGCTCGGCGCGCGACCAGGGCGAGAACTTCGGGACGCCGGTGGTACCGCCGGTCTTGTAGACGCCGGCGTCCGACAGCGGTCCGGTGAGCAGCCGGTTGTCCGGCCAGGAGTTGGCGGCCCAGAAGGCGGTCTGCTCGATGACGGGGAGCCGGTCGAGGTGCTCGACGCGGGCCGGGAGGCCCTGGTAGAGCTCGGCGTAGAAGGGGGAGTTGCGCCGGGCGAAGTCGATCAGCTCCGGCAGCGGTTTGGCGGGCACGAACACTCCTGACGGTTGGTCAGCTGGGGTCGGGGCGGCCGATCCAGGTACGGGCGAGGGTCTGGACGGCGGCGCCGTCCGGGTCGGCGAGCTTCTGTTCCAGATACGCGGCGGCCCAGGCGTTGGTGGGCACGCGAAAGGCGGGCCGTTCGGCGCGCAGGGTCCGGACGACCACCTCGGCGACCTCCCGGGCGGGTTGCCCGGCGGCCTCCCAGCCCTGGCCGCCGACCCAGGCCAGGTAGTCGGCGAAGGTGGGCGCGTACGGGCCGGAGGCGGCCTCGATGGTCGTGCGGTTGATGTCGGGGAAGACCCCGAACCCGGTGTCCGGCACGAAGCCGGGGACGACGACGCAGACCCGGACGCCGTGTGCGCCGGCGACCGGGGCGAGGCTCTCCATGAACCCCTCGACGGCGAACTTGGCCGCGCAGTAGGCCTCGTTGAAGGGCTGGCCGACCACGCCGTGCACGCTGCCGACAGTGAGCAGCCGGCCGGCCGAGGCGCGCAGCAGCGGCATCGCGGCGCGGCTGACGGCGATGACGCCGAAGAAGTTCACCTCCAGGTTGGCCCGCAGCGCCGCCATCGTGGACATCTCCAGCGTCGGATCGCAGTTGGAGATGCCGGCGTTGTTGACCACCGCGTCCAGCCGTCCGTAGGTCTCGGCCACGCCGTCCACGCAGGCGGTCACGGAGCCGGCGTCGGTGACGTCGAGCCGGCGGACGTCCAGGGTCACGCCGGCCCGCTCGGCCGCCTCGGTGAGCACCCGCCCACGGGCCGGGTCGCGCAGCGTGGCCACCGTGGTGAACCCGGCCCGGGCGGCCGCGACGGCGGTGGCCTGGCCGATCCCGGAGGAGGTGCCGGTGATCAGGACGACGCGCCCGCTCACCGCGCGGTCTCCGTCAACTCCGGTGCCGTGTCGGAGGGTTCCTTCGGCTCACGGGCGGCCGCGTCGAGCCGGGCCTGGATGCCGAGCGCGGGCAGGAAGGAGCAGGCGGCCAGCAGGGTGCCGCCGACCATGGTCCAGCGCGCGGCGTCCCGGATGCCCAGGGGTGCGGTGAGCAGCGAGACGGCGAGACCGCCGGCGAGCGCGGCCAGCGGGATCACGCCCCAGGTGACGGTGCGGAACGCCGCGTGCATCACGCCCTGGTGCTCGGCGGACATCCGGGACTGCCGGGTGGGCGCACTGCACACGTTGATGCAGGACATGAAGAAGCCGTAGCAGCCCATGGTCACGGCGATCACCGGCCCGGCCGGCAGTGCGGGCGCGGCCAGGACGCCGAGCCCGACCAGGCAGTGCAGCAGCAGCGACCAGGCGAGCGTGCGGCCCAGGCCGAACCGTTCGCTGATCCACGGGGCGACCACGGCGCCGGCCAGCGCGCCCACGGCGCCGGCCGACATGGCCGCGCCGAGGACGCCGACCGAGACGTCCAGGCCGCGGTAGGCGAGGACCGGCAGCACGGTGACGAAGACCGGGCCGCCGGAGTTGAGCGTGACGGCCGCCAGCACCACCCGGCGCAGCACCGGGTCGGCCCAGTTCATCCGGAAGCCGGCGGTCAGCCGCTCCCAGACCGTGCCCTCGACCACGGTGCGCTCGCCCCACGGCTTCATGGACCGGAAGCAGGCGGCGGAGACCACGTAGCTGGCCGCGTCCACCAGCAGCGCGGCCACGCCGAGCGCGCTGTACAGGCCCGCCGCGATCGAGGGGCCGGCCACCTCGGCGACCGAACCGCTGCCCTCCAGCCGGGAGTAGGCGCGGACCATCTGGTCCTCCTTCACCACGGCGGGGACGGCGATCAGATAGCCGACGTTGAAGAAGATGGTCGCGCCGCTGATCATCGCGACGCAGCCGAACAGCAGCGGGGTGGAGAGGAAGTCCAGCCAGTAGGCCAGCGGGATCACCGCGACGGCGGCCAGCCGGACCAGGTCGCAGACCAGCATCGTCCAGCGCTTGTTCCAGCGGTCGACCAGCACGCCGGCCACCGGCCCGAGCAGCGGGATGCCCAGGTACTGGGCCATCGCCACCACACCGACCTGGAGGGCGGAGGCGTGCAGGACGAAGATCATCAGGGTGGGCACGACGAAGACGGTGATCCGGTCGCCGACCACGCTGACCGTCTGGCCGGCCCAGAACAGGTTGAAGCCGCGTCCCAGGTCGGCCGGGCGCCGGGCCTTCACGAGGCCTCCTGGTCGGCCGCGCGGACCACGAAGCCGGCCGTCTTGCCGGTGCGGTCGTTGCTCACCAGCTCGTCGACCGCGCGGACCCGGAGGTTCTCCGGGTCGTGCTGGAACGCGGTGCTCAGCGTGAACGTCGCCGAGAAGAGCTCCGCGCGCAGCCGGTCGGTGTCCACGGCGACGCCGCGGCCGGTGAGCACCAGGACGTCGACGCCGGTGGCCCGGCCGCCGTTCTCGGTGATCACCACCTGCGCCCGGGAGACCCCCGGCTCGCGCTCCGCCCGGGCGACCAGCTCGTCCACGTGCAGGCCGAGGCCGCGCACCTGGACCACGCTGTCCCGGCGGCCCAGCACCCGCATCGCGCGGCCAGGCCGCCCGCACGGGCAGGTGGTCAGCTCGCCCGCGTCGCCGGTGCGGTAGCGCAGCACCGGGTTGAGCATCTCGGGGTTGAGGGTGGTGAAGTCCAGCGCCCCGTCCGGGCCCACGTGCACCAGATGCTCGGGCAGCGGGTGGAAGGTGTCGGCCGGGCAGTCCGGGGTGTTGGTGGCGACCACCCACGTCTCGGTGGAGCCGAACATGCCCCAGCGGCGGGCCTGCGGCGCGACGGCCGCTATGTCCTCCGCCAGCTGCGGCTGCCAGGCCTCGCCGAGCCAGAGCACCTTGCGCAGGGCCGGCAGCTCGAGCCCGGCGGAGCGGGCGTGGGCGAACCAGAGCCGCAGCACGCTGGGCGTCCCGCCGATGGCGGTGACCCGCCGGTCGGCGAGGAAACCCAGCCAGTCCCCGTACTCCTCCCGGGTGACCGAGCCGAGCGCGATCACCCGGCAGCCCGCCAGGTCGGCCAGCGCGGCGGCGAGGAAGTGCGCGCCCCACATCCGGCCGGCGCCCCAGGCGTTGACGAAGGTGTCGTCGCGGTCGAGCGGCTGCCAGTGCGCGTGCACCCCGGCCATGTAGAAGCCGGTGGGCGCGTAGCCGACCTTGGGGGCGCCGGTGGAACCGCCGCTCTGGAACAGCCAGGTGGCGCCCGTCCCGGCGCGCGGCTCCAGGTGGGCGAGGGCCACGTTCAGGTCGTCCTTGAGCAACGGCGGGAGGGCGGCCAGCTCGTCGAGGGTGCCGACGGTGCCGGACACGCCGGCGTAGCGCGGGGCCAGCGCGGGCACCGTCCGCAGCCGCGCCAGAGCCCGGGCGGCGACGGGTAGGTGCGGCTCGGCGGCCCCGGGCGGCAGGGAGAACGTGTCGGTCATCGGAGGTCCGTCCGTGGGGTGGTGGGGGTGCGGTTGGCGAGCCACTTGGCGTGGGCGTCCCGGTAGGCGGTGAACCGGGCGCGGGTGACGGCCCGTTGGAGTGTCCGGTCCGGGTCGGACCAGTCCGGGGCGATCACGCCGTCCGGCTCCAGCTCCGAGAACCAGTACCGCTCTCCGTCGTACAGGAAGTCGACGCAGAAGAACGGGATCGCCAGCTTCTCCGCGAAGTAGGCGGTGGCATCGGCCAGTTCGGGGGGCACGGGCGGGAACTCCATCGCCCCGCCCCGGCTGGCGTTGGCGACCGGCGAGCCCGGCTCGGGGATCCGCTTCATCACCGCGTACGGCTCGCCGTCGACCACGTAGACCCGGTAGTCGACGGTGCCGTCGCCGAGGTAGGGCTGGGCGATCAGCGTGGTGTCGCCGCCCTGGGCCAGGCTGGCCAGGCCCCGGATGTCCTCCGGGCCGCGGGCCAGGTTGATCCCGCCGCCGCCGCACCAGCCGGCCGGTTTGACGATGGCCGGGTAGGTGAGGTTGCCGAGGGCGACCTCGTACTGGTGCTTGCTGATGTCCCGGCCGGTGCCGATCCGGACCGACGGGATCGGCGGCACCGGGGAGTCGGCGAGGTGCAGCACGGTGGCGAGCTTGTCGTTGCCGATCAGCGACACCTGCGGCGGGAACGGCAGGTAGAAACCGGCCTGTTCGAGCACCGCGTAGAGCGCGTACTGGTTGAAGATGTCCATCGACTGGTACGGCAGCGAGTAGAGCGCGGTGACGAAGAGGGTGTCCTGCGCGGTCACCGGCTCCTCGTCGACGTAGACCAGCGGCCTGGACGGGTCGGTGGCGTCCACGGTGACCGCGTCCGGCGCGTGCCGGCACCAGGTGAGGCCCAGCTCCTCGGCGGTCTCGGCGTAGAGGTCCCAGAAGAAGTGGTGCCAGGTCGCCGTCATCCGGGTGGACTCGCGGTCAGGGAAGATCCAGCACATCCGGCGCAGCGGGCCGGGGTCGTTCGCGAGGCCGGTGGGGTTCACCGTGCTCCTTCCGGGGTGGTCCGTGCGGTCGTCGGGTGTGCGGCGCGCGTATTGGGGCCGTTGGGCCCGGCGGGCCCGGGGCGAGCCCCCTGGCCGGCCAGGTCGGCCCACCAGCGGCGGCCGGCCTCCGGGAGGGTGTCCACCGGGTCGTAGTACGGGTGGCGGCGCCCGAGCCGGTCCTCACCGGTGGGCTCGCGGACCTCCGGCTCGGTGCGGTAGTTCTTGGTCCAGTACGAGATGCCGCGCTCGCGGTCGTACCCGACGGCCTGGTGCACCCAGCGCTTGCCGAGGTCCGGCACGTCGCAGACCAGACGCGGCGTCGCGTAGCCGGGCAGGTAGCCCATGATCGCCTCCTGGAGCCGCTGCGCCTCGTGCACGCTGGTGCGCCAGTGCTCGGCGTTGGGGATCATGTCGCAGAGGTAGAAGTAGTAGGGCAGGATGTTCGCCTCCCCCTGGAGGGCGAAGCAGAGGTCGAGCAGGTCCTCGGGGGTCGCGTTGACGCCGCGCATCAGCACGCCCTGGTTGCGGACGTCCCGCACGCCCGCGTCCAGCAGCGCCCGGGCCGCCTCGGCGACCAGCGGGGTCACCGACCGGACGTGGTTGGCGTGCGTGTGAACGGCGAGGTTGACGGCGCGCCGGGCGGCCAGCGCGGCCACCCGGTGGACGCCGTCGAGGATCTGCGGCTGCAGCCAGTGCTGTGGCAGGCCGACCACCGCCTTGCTGGCCAGCCGGATGTCCCGGACCGACTCCAGCTCCAGCAGCCGTAGCAGGAACGACTCCAGTTGCGGCCAGGGCACGTTGGCGAGGTCACCGCCGGAGACCACCACGTCGCGCACGGCCGGGGTGCGCTTGAGGTAGTCGAGCATCTGCTCCTGGCGGTGGGCCGGCCGGAGCACCAGCCTGGCCTTGGTGACCTGGGGCGTGGAGGTGCCGACCAGGTCCATCCGGGTGCAGTGGCCGCAGTACTGCGGGCAGGTGGAGACCAGCTCGGCCAGCACCTTGGTGGGGTAGCGGCGGGTCAGGCCCTCCACCACCCACATCTGTGCCTCGTGCAGCGAGTCGCGTTCGGCCTTCGGGTGGCTGGGCCACCGCGGGTGCCGGTCGGCGTGCACCGGCAGCATGTAGCGGCGGACCGGGTCGGCCAGGAAGGCCTCGGTGAAGGCGTGCGGCTCGGCCGGGACCTGCGCCGCCATGGTGTTCAGCATCTGCGGCGGCAGCAGGATCGGCATTGTCGCGAACTCGGCCTGGTCGGCGGCAAGTTGCTCATAGAAGGCGTCGGTGAGCAGCTCGCCGGCGACGGCCCGCAGCTGCCGGGCGTTCTTGACGCAGTGCGCCCGCTGCCACTGGGCGTCGCGCCACTGGGCGTCGGTCACGTCGCGCCAGCCCGGCAGCCGGCGCCAGTCCGGCTCGACCGGCGTCGTCCGGACGTACTGGTACGGCTGCTGCGGCGGGGTGCGCACCGGGGGTTCGGGGCGGTCCATCCGGGCGGCTACTGGCCGGTGAAGAGGGTGGCGAACCGGGTGCGGAGCTCGCGCTTGAGCACCTTGCCGGTGGGCCCGAGCGGGAACTCCTCCGCGGTGCGGGCGATCCGGACGGCGGCGAGCGCTGCCAGACCGGCCCCGGCCAGCGCCTTGTTGGCGGCCTCCAGGACGTCCTCGGCCCGCGCGTCCTCGGCCTGCGCCTGCAACCGGACCACCGCGACGGGCCGTTGGCCCTCGCCGGCCGTGCCCGGCACACCGATCACGGAGCAGTCCCGCACCAGCTCGGCGCAGTCGGCGAGCAGAACCTCCTCGATCGGCAGGCTGTAGACCGGCCCGGCCGCGGTGTCGATGACGTCCACCGTACGGTCGAGGTGGTAGAACCGGCCCTCGGCGTCGCGGCGGGCGACGTCCCCGGTCAGCCAGTAGCCGGCCAGCTCGAAGCTGCTGGTGAGGCGGGCGTTGTTCCAGTAGCCCGGTGTGCGGGACGGCGTGTCCACCGCGAGCAGCCCGACCGCGCCGTCCGGGACCTCCTCGCCGTTCTGGTCCAGCACGGCCGCCCGGCGGACCACCTCCAGCGGCTTGCCGACACAGCGGTCGTCCCGGACGGTCTCCGGCGTGGTCACCTGGCCGAACAGCGCCATGCCCATCTCGGAGGAGCCCAGCCCGTCGACGAACTGCGAGCCGGAGAGGGCAGGTTGCCCGGCCTTCTCGCTCGGCAGCAGCCACGGCCGGATCAGCCCGGCCGGGCGCTCGCCCAGCCGGACCAGCCGGCGGATGTGCCCGTAGTGCGCGCTGTCACCGGTGTTGAACCAGGAGTGCACCTTGGCGGCACCCTTCACCGGCAGTTCCCCGGTGGCGAGTTCGACGAAGGTGCGCGGGAACGACGCCACCATGGTCGGCTCGAACGCCTCCATCACCGGCTCGACGACCGGGCGCCGCCAGTCGGCCATGACCACCGTCGGCAGGCCGAGCAGCGTCGCGGTGAGGAAGTAGCTCAGGCCGCCCGCGTGGGTGTGCGGCATCAGCGACATCAGCCGGTCGTACGGCTCCGCCGGGAACCGCAGCATGCGCGGCTGCTTGCCGTCCCAGAACTGGCGGTGCGCCAGCATCGTCGACTTGGGCGTGCCGGTGGTGCCGGAGGAGTGGATCAGCGCGACCACGTCGTCCGCCGCGTGCCGGTACGGGTACACCGCCGGGAGCCCGCCGGAGGCGTCCGCGTCGAAGGCCTGCACCTCGGCGGCGAGCGCGAGGAACCGGGGCCGGCGCTGCGGGTCCTGGCGGTAGGCGGCGGCCAGGCGGGTGGTGTCGTCCGCGACCACGCCGACCACACCCACGTGGTTGAGGTAGCGGACCATCACGTCGTGCCGCATCGCGTCGTTGACCAGGGCCGGGACGGCGCCCAGCGCGCTCAGCGCGAGGAAGTGCAGCAGCGGCTCCAGCCCCTCGCCGATCACCACGGCCACCGGCTCGCCGGGGCGCACGCCGTTGGCGTGGTACCAGGCGGCGTACCGGTCGCGCAGGGCGGCGAGGTCGAGCAGGCTGTGGCCGCGCAGCACGACGGCGCCCCGGTGGTCGGTGTGGTGGCTGTAGGCGAACGGGACGGCGCGGTGGGGGTTCACCGCGATGGCGTGGTCGAGGAAGTTGCCGGCGCCGAGGTCGGGCTCGGTCATCAGCCGCTCGCGGGCGGCAAGGGGCGCGACGGGACTCTGGTGGGAACTCTGGTCGCTCATGGCGTCTCCTGGGGGGGTGGCCCGTGGCCTGGTTCTCGTGGAACGGGCGGACGGGCTTGGTGGTGTGGGAGATCTGGTGCTCGGCGGACGGGTTCGTGCGGTGGTGGTGCCGGACTGCCGCTCCGCCGTCCTGCCCGGACGTACGGTGGTGCGGCGGGGGGGTCGCGCGGGGCGGCCACCGGGCCGGGCCGTGCTCGGGCCGGGGGTGCTCGGGCCGCGGGCTGCGACCGGGCCGGGAGGTGATCGGTCCGCGGGCAGTGACCGGCCCGCGGTGATCGGTCGGCGAGGTGCTCAGGCCTGGAAGTCGAGGATCTCCGCGACCACGCGGTGCCCGGAGCGGACCGCACCCTCCAGCAGCCCGAAGTACTCGGTGCTGGTCTCGGTGCCGGCCCAGTGCACCCGGCCGTGCGGGGCGGTCAGCGCCGGCCCGAGCCGCAGCCAGTCGCCGGGCCCGAGGAGGGCCGCGTAACACCCCATGCTGTACGGCTCGTTGACCCAGTCGGTGACGTGGAAGCCGATCGGATCGGGGAGCATCGGGAAGAGCCGGGTGGCCTGCGCGGCCGCCGAGGCGCGCTGCTCCGCCCCGTCCAGGGCGGCGAACCGGTGCGCCTCGGCGCCGGTGACGAAGCCGGTCAGTACGCCGGTCGGTGCTCCGGCCGGCGAGTCGTCGACCGTCGAGAGCAGCGGACCCTCGGCGTTGACCGACCAGCCGGAGAGCCCGTGCTCGCGCCAGAGCGGCGTCGGGTAGACCAGGTGGACCTTCACCGCACAGCCGCGTCCGGTCCGTTCGCCGGAGCGGGGCGCGGCCGGCGCGGGGTGCTGTTCGAGCGCGTCGGCGAGCAGCGGCGGCAGCGCGACCACCGCGACGTCCGCCCGGTACTCGCCCCGCGCCGTACGGACGGTGACCCAGTCCTCGTCCTGGCGGACCGCCAGGACCGGCTCGCCGAGCCGCAGCCGCCCGCGGGGCGAGGAGACCAGCCGGGCGGCCAGCCGTTCGCAGAGCAGGTGCGCGCCGCCGGCCACCCGGTCCTGCTGGGCGCCGCCCTCGAAGGCGTTGAGATACCGCAGACCGCCGCCCGAGCGGAGGTAGAAGGCCATGTGCAGGACGGAGACGTCGGCCGGGTCGGCGGCCATCATCTCGCCCAGGAAGAGCGGGAAGAAGAGCCGGGCGTCCGGGTGGGACAGCTCCTGCTCGGCCCAGTCGGCGGCCGTCAGGGTGTCCAGCCGCTCGGCGTCCGGGGTGAGCCAGGGCGCGTCCGGCCGTACGGCGGCGGTGAGTTCGGCGAGCCGGTCGAAGAGGTCGCCGAGCGCCACGGCGTTGAGCGGCGGGAATCGGCCGTCCCGGGTGGCGTGCCCGCCGCCGGTCCGGTCGCCGGCCTGGTCGCCGCCCGGGTCTCCGCCCCTGTCGCCGCCGAGTGCGAAGCGACTGGCGCCCAGCATCGTGGTCGGCGTGGTGCCGAGGTCCAGTTCCTTGAGGAGGGCGAGGAGTTCGGTGTGCCGGTCGCCGAGGTAGGCGGCCCCGGCGTCCACCCATGCGCCGGGGGAAACCTCGATCCCGTGCGTCCGACCGCCGACCCGGTCCCGTGCCTCCAGCACGGTGACCTCGACCCCGCGGGCCGCGAGCCCGGCCGCGGCGGTCAGCCCGGCCGGCCCGGCCCCGACGACGACGGCGGAGGCGACTGTGGCGCGTCTCCGGCCGCTCATCCGGCGGACGCGATCAGCTCGGCGAGGCCGGCCGGGGTCGGCGCGAGCACGAAGTCCTCGAAGGACAGCTCGACCCCGTAGGTACGGGCGACGGCGCTCAGCACCCGGGTGGCGATGAGGGAGTCGCCGCCGAGGAGGAAGAAGTCCGAGTCCGCCGCGACGTCGGCGCTCTCCAGGACGCGGCGGAAGATCACCGCCACGCCCTCCGCGTCGGCGGACGTGGTGTCAACGCTGGTCATCAGTGCTCTCCTTTGACCTGTGGGTGCGCCTGTGGGGCACCTGGTGGTGGCCTGGCAAGAGGCCCGGCCGGGGCGTGCTGGGGCGTGCCCCGCCCTCGGCCGTACCGGGCCCCGGCCGGCCGCGTCGGGGCGGGCAGGGAGTGAACCCGTCCCGGGGGCTAGTGCTGCGACGGAACCGACGGAACCGCCGGGACCGACGGAACCGCCGGAACCGGGGCGGCTCCGGGTGTCCGGCCGGATCCCGGTCCGTGCGGCGCGTGGCGGCCGTGCGAGCCGGCGCGGTCGACCTTGCCGCTCGCGGTGAGCACCAGTTCGGGGACGACGGTGATCCGGCTGGGCACGAGATGGCCCGGCACCCGGCCGCGCAGGTACGCGCGGACGTCGGCGTCGAGCGTGCCGGCGGTGGCGCCGGGACGCGGCACCACGTACGCGACCAGCACCGATCGGCCGGCCAGCGTCGCCCCGGTCACGGCGACGGCGGTGACGCCCGGGTGGCCGGCGATCTCCGCCTCGACCTCGGCCGGGTCGACCCGGATGCCCCGGACCTTCAACTCGCCGTCCAGCCTCCCCCGGTGAGTCAGCACGCCGTCCGGCGCGCGGCTCACCCGGTCGCCGGTGCGGAACCAGCGGACCTCGTCGACGACGGCGAACCGCGCCCCGGTGGCCTCCGGCAGCCCGTGGTACCCGAGCGCCACCGCGGGCCCGCCGACGAGCAACTCGTCCTGCTCGCCGATCCGTTCCAGGACGTGTGGGAGCGCCCGGCCGATCGGCACCCGGTCACCGGCCGCCCACGGCCGCGCCCGCTCGGCCGCCCGCGGCCCGTGCAGGTCGACGGCATGGGTGATCAGCGTGGTCTCGGTGGACCCGTAGGTGTTGAGCAGCCGGATCCGGCCGGTGTCCAGGGCGGCCCAGTCGGCGAGCCGGGCGGGGTTGGCCGCCTCGCCGCCGATCACCACCAGCCGGACGGAGCCGGGGAGCGTCCGCCGTTCCTCGGTGAGGTGGAGCACCAGCTCGTTCCAGAACGCGGTCGGCAGGTCCAGGACGGTGATCCGCTCACGCTCGACCATCCGCAGGAACCGGGGGAACGAGCCGGAGTGCGCCTCGGCGTCGAGGACGAGGGTGGCACCCGCGGTGAGGGTCGGGAGGATCTCCTCGAAGCAGGTGTCCCAGTTCAGCGAGGCGAACTGCAGCACCCGGTCGTCGGGCGTCAGCCCGAACAGCTCGCGCAGGGACGCCACGGTCACGGAGATCGCCCGGCGGGGCGTCACGACGGGTTTCGGCTGCCCGGTCGAACCCGACGTGAACAGGAGATAGGCCGGCTGCTCCGGATCGATCCGGCGCGGCTCGCCTGCCGGCGGCTCCGCCACCGGATCCGCCGTGTCGGGACCGGCTAATCGCGGCAGACCGACCAGCCCCAGGGCCGGCCCGTCCAGGCCCGGCTCCAGGCCCCACCCGTCCAGAAGCGGCCCTGCCAGGAGCGGCCCGTCCGGGCCGTACCGGTCGTCAGGACCGGTGGCGGTGGCCAGTCCGGTGCGGCACCCCACCGCCGTCAGCATCGCCTGCCGGCGCTGCGGCGGGATGGCCGGATCGACCGGGCAGTACGCACCGCCCGCCGCCAGCACACCGAGCAGCCCGACCACCGTCTCCGGTGTGTGGACCGCCGGCACGGCGACCACGCCCGGAGCGGCACCCAGCCGTTCGGCCAACGCGCCCGCCAACATGCCGAGTTGGCGATAGCTCAGGACGTGTCCGTGGTGGACAATCGCCGGTCGTGCGGAAAATCGGCCCACGGTTTCCGTGAACGCGTCAATCAGGTCGGAAGTGGCTCCGTTGATATTGCGGTTATTTGTCATGCCCGCCCCAAAGAATGCCGTGCGAGCCCTTGTCGGTGCTCGGCGAGCCGGGACTCTACCTTCGAACATGCGTAGCCACAATGGATGTTGAGGATGCTGCTTCAAGGATTTGTGGTTGACATGTGAACGAGGCGAGGTCCAGCAGGGCTGGCCCCTGTGACTCCAGCGACTTCGATGAGCGATGCCAAGGCGACGGAGAGTGATCTCCTCGCGGGATTTCCCGCCCTGTGGTGTGTATGCGATTGACAGGTCCGGCATTTCCCGGAACACGGGCGGATCCCACCGCCGCCACACCACCCCGGAGATCTTCCGTACCGGAACGGTGCCGGAGTTCCCGCGGATCGCGACCGAAGAAGCGAACCCCCGCACCCACCGGGCGGAAAGGCCGGCGAAATCCCGTGCCGAATTTGCCAGGAGGATGGCGGCGAGCCGTAGGGGGTTCTCAGGCGACGGTCGGGCTGCGGCGCTCGACCAGCACGACGTCGCGCCAGCGGCCGTGGTGGCGGCCCAGACGCTCGCGGGTGCCGACCACGCGGAACCCGGCCCTGATGTGCAGGGCGAGGCTGGCGGTGTTCTCGGGGAAGATGCCGGACTGCACGGTCCAGATGCCGGCGGCGTCGGTGGACGCCAGCAGCGCCCGCAGCAGGACCAGGCCGACGCCTCGGCCCCGGGCCTCGGGGTGGACGTAGACGGAGTGCTCGACCACCCCGGTGTACGCGCACCGGCCGGAGACCGGCACCACCGCGGCCCAGCCCAGCACCCGGCCGCCACCGTCGACGGCGGCCAGGCGGTGCTCCGGGAGCCGGGCGGCGTCGAACACCTCCCAGCCGGGGGCGGTCGTCTCGAAGGTGGCGTCGCCGCCGTCGATCCCGGCCTGGTAGATCGCCAGGACCTGCTCGGCGTGGGCGGGGAGCATCGCGGCGACGGTCACCGGTGCGCCCGTCACGCGGCGGTCTCGATGCCGAGCTCGGCCAGCAGGGCGCGGATGCGCTGCCCGATCCGGTCGCGGATCGGTCGGACCGCGTCCACGCCCTGGCCCGCCGGGTCCTCCAGCTCCCAGTCCAGGTAGCGCTTGCCGGGGAAGTACGGGCAGGCGTCGCCGCAGCCCATGGTGATCACCACGTCGGCCGCCTGCACCGCCTCGCCGGTGAGGACCTTGGGCACCTCGGCGGAGATGTCGATGCCGACCTCGCGCATCGCTTCGACCACGGCCGGGTTCACGGTGCCGGCAGGGGCGGAGCCGGCCGAACGGACCTCGACCCGCTCCCCGCCGAGACGGGCGAGGAAGGCGGCGGCCATCTGGGAGCGGCCGGCGTTGTGCACGCAGACGAACAGCACGGACGGGACGGCGGGAGTACTCACGAGCGGGTCCCTTCGAGGGGGAGGACAGGAGGGAGGGCCGGGTCAGCGGCCGGAGGAGGCCGGGTGGTGCTCACCGTGCGGAACGACGACGTCCTCCACAGCGGCGGGCACGGGGCGGCCGAACAGCACGGCGACCAGGGCGACACCGACGGCCAGCCCGGCGAGCTGGGCGACGACGAACGGCAGGACCGAGGCGGGGGCGATGCCTGCGAAGGTGTCGGTGAAGGCCCGGCCGACCGTCACGGCCGGGTTGGCGAAGCTGGTGGAGGAGGTGAACCAGTACGCCGCGCCGATGTAGGAGGCGACCGCGACCGGGGCGAAGTGGGCGCGGCCGGTGCGGGCCAGGCCGAAGATCAGCAGGACCAGGCCCGCGGTCGCCACCACCTCGCCCAGCAGGAGGTGCGGGTCCGAGCGGTCGTGGGTGGACCAGCGCACCAGCGGCTCGGCGAACATCGCGTCGGCCAGCACCGCTCCGCCAGCCGCCCCGGTGACCTGCGCCGGAACGTAGGCGGCGGCCTCGCGCAGGCTCGGCCCCTCCCCGCTTCGCCGGCCGGCCCACCAGGCGGCCAGGGTGACGGCGGGGTTGAAATGGGCGCCCGAGACGGGGCCGAGCAGAGCGATCAGCGTGCCCAGGCCGAACACGGTGGCCAGGGAGTTGGCGAGCAGCTGCACCCCGACGTCCGGGGACAGCCGGGTGGCCTGGATACCGGAGCCGACCACGACGGCGACCAGCGCTCCGGTCCCGACGAACTCGACCGCGGCCCGGCGCCCCAGCGGCGCCGTCCCCGTCATCTCGCCTCCCCGGCGGCCACGGCGGCGGTGCCGGCCGGGGCCTGGAGCAGGGAGGACAGCTTGGCCAGGGCAGCCGGCAGCACCCAGTAGTAGACCCAGGTCCCGCGCCGCTCGGAGCCCACCAGACCGGCTTCCCGCAGCACCTTCAGGTGGTGGGAGATGGTCGGCTGGGAGACGTCGAACGGACCGGTCAGGTCGCAGACGCAGGCCTCGCCGCCCTCATGAGACGCGATCAGTGACAGCAGCCTCAGCCGCACCGGATCGGAGAGTGCCTTGAACATCTTCGCCAGGTCGACGGCGGCCTCCTCGCCCAGCGGCTCGCGGACCATCGGCGAGCAGCACGCAACGGTGTCGTCCTGCCCCAGGACGACCAGCTCTGATTTCGACATACGTCTATGTTGACAGCCATCTAAGCGAAGAGGCAAGCTCGCTGTATCGACAGATGTCGAAACAAGACCTCCGGATCAGGGAGACCGCCATGTCCCGTGTTCAGCTCGCCCTGCGCGTCGCCGACCTCGAAGGCTCCATCGCCTTCTACTCCAAGCTGTTCGGCGCCGAGCCCGCCAAGCGCCGCCCCGGCTACGCGAACTTCGCCATCACCGAGCCCCCGCTCAAGCTCGTCCTCATCGAGGGCGAGGCCGGCGCGGACACCCGCCTCGACCACCTCGGCGTCGAGGTCGAGAGCACCGAGCACGTCACCGCCGCCGCCACCCGGCTCAAGGAGGCCGGCCTGGCCACCTTCGAGGAGGCCGACACCTCCTGCTGCTTCGCGCTGCAGGACAAGGTCTGGGTGACCGGCCCCGGCCAGGAGCCCTGGGAGGTCTACGTGGTCAAGGCCGACGCCGACACCCTCGGCAAGAGCGGCGCAGCTCCGGACGCCTGCTGCGGCACCACCGCCTGCGGCACTCCGGCCTGACGCGGCGTGGGGTGGCCGGGCCCCCGGCCCCGGGCACCCCGACTCCCCGCAGTCACAGCTTGGTAACGTCCCGCCGACCCTCTGGATGTGCCATTGCACATATCACATTATGCTCCTCATGAGAAAAGCCGTAGCCCTGCTCTCGGCGGCCGCAGCCGTCGTCGCCTTCGGCGGAGCGTCCGCCAGCGCCGCATCCGACACACCCGCCCCCGAGGACGTCGGCCAGGGCAAGCTCGTCTGGAGCTCCTGCAACGACGCCGCCACGCCCGCGCTGCAGTGCGCGATGCTCGACGTGCCGGTGGACTACGCCGACCCGCACGGCCGCAAGATCAAGATCAAGGTGAACCGCCTCCCCGCCACCGCACCCCAGGACAAGCAGCAGGGCCCGATCCTGCTCAACCCCGGCGGCCCCGGGGACTCCGGGCTGTGGATGCCCGCCTACATCTCCGGGCAGATCCCGCAGGACGTCGCCTCGACCTACGACTGGATCGGCTTCGACCCACGCGGCACCAACGGCAGCGATCCCCATGTCGTCTGCGACGCCCACTACTTCGACGGCGAGCGCCCCGACTACCAGCCGAGCCAGGGCACGTCGAAGGCCTGGCTGGCGAAGGCGGCCGGGTACGCCGCCAACTGCGCGGCCGACTGGTCGTGGCTGATGCCGCACATGACCACCGTCGACAACGCGCGCGACATGGACAGCATCCGGCGGGCTCTCGGCGTCCGCCAGATCAACTTCTACGGCGGATCCTGGGGCACCTCGCTGGGCTCCACGTACGGCCAGCTCTTCCCCTCGCACGTGCGGCGGATGGTGCTGGACAGCATCGTCGGCCCGACCATCAGCTGGTACGACCACAACATCCTTCAGGACAAGGAACACCAGCGCCGCTTCGACGCCTTCGCGGCCTGGACGGCCAAGGCCGACTCCACCTACCACCTGGGCACCGACACCGCCGCGGTCAAGAAGGCCTACGACCAGGTCGAGGCCGCCCTGCGCACCGACCCGGTGGACGCCGCCCCGGCCGCCGGGAAGATCGGCCCGGCCGAATTCGAGGACACCTTCTACGGCGGCGGCTACAACTTCCTGCGCTGGCCCCGGATGGCCACCGTCCTCTCGGCCTACCTCACCCAGCACGACACCCGGCCGCTGAACATCGCCTACAACCGCTACGCGGCGCCCGGCGGCGACGACGGCGCCTTCCCCGCCTACAACGCGGCGCAGTGCACCGAGAACGCCTGGCCGCGCGACTGGGAGTTCTGGAAGAAGGACCAGACCAAGGTCAACGCCGTCGCACCCTTCTACACGTACAACAACATGTGGTACAACGCGGCCTGCATGTTCTGGCCCTCCCAGGGCAACCCGGCCGGCCGGACGAAGATCACCGGCAAGGGCCTGCCGCCCGTCCTGCTCTTCCAGGCCACCGAGGACGCCGCCACCCCGTACGAGGGCGGCCTCGCCATGCACGACGCGCTGCCCGGCTCGAAGCTGGTCGTCCAGACCGGCGGCAGCTTCCACGAGATCCTCTTCCACGGCAACGCCTGCCTGGACGACACCTTCACCGCCTACCTCCGCGACGGCAGCCTCCCCAAGGGCGGCGGCCGCATCGCCAAGACCTGTGCCCCCGAGCCCGAGCCCGACCCCGTCTACGTGACCCCGCCGCCGGCCCTGACCGGCAGGACCGCCACCGCCGTCACTCCTCTCGCGCCCACCGACCCGGAGGCCGTCCACGGCGTCCTCCGCTGACCGACGGCCACACCCCGCGCGGCCGTCGGCGCCCCGCCGCCGGCCGCGCGGGGCCGTCCGGGCGAGCGCACGCGAGTGGACGGCGCACCGCGACGGCGACGAGGGGTGAGCAAAGGCCGGTGGGTCGGCCCCGGTCGGGCTGCCCACCGGCCTTCCGTCGGTGGGTCAGCCGGTCCAGCCCGGGCTGCGGCCGCTGAGGGCGAGCGCACGGTCGAAGGCGGAGGCACCGGCCGGGGCGGTGACGGCCGGGCCGTAGTCGCCGTTGGCACGGGCCTGCATGGACCGCCTGGTCGCGCGCGCCGAGACCGACGACCCCGGGCCGCTCAGGACTCGGTGGCGGCGTCCGGTGCGGCCCGCGGCGCGAAGCTGACGACGGCTTCGCTCTTCACCAGCCAGGCGACCCCGAACGCGAGGACGGCGACCGCCTCGCCGGCGTACATCAAGGTCAGGGGCGAGTCCCAGGTGAGGTGGAGGACAGCTCCGGCCGCGACCAGGGCAACGCACGCCACGATCACCCAGCCGCAGACCAGGTACACCCAGTCGCGCGCGGGCCGCCGCCCACCGCTGGACGGGGAATCCGCGAAGAGCTGGAGACAGAAGTACGCGAGTACGCCGAACAGGCCTGCGGCGAAGCAGAGATGGAACGTGCCGATGGTCGTCTGCGCGGTGGTCGGGTGTGGTGCGACCGACCCCGGTGGCTCGGCGGGGAAGAGTGCCACCAGGATCGCCAGGACGCCGGCCACCGAACTCAGGCGGTCCTCCCGGCGGTCGTGGCGATAGCAGATCAGGAAGACGCCGACGGCGCAGAGGCCACCGACGAAGACGTTGCGCATGTGGGTGTAGTACGACGCGCTCATCGAGCTGAGCAGGGCGATGCGGGAGGAGGTGAGGCTGTTGCCGACGGGCAGGACGATCGGCAGCAGCAGGCCGAGGACGCCGATGCCCAGGCGGAGGCGTCGCACGGTCTGCTCGTCCTGGGCCTGGTGGTCGCTTGAGGGGTGATCGGACATGGAACGGCCCCCTTGACGCGCTGAGGCTGTCGGGCCGCGGGCGGCGCGGCCGGGGAGCGGCGCACCACGAGGCGGCAGTCGCTGCGGGGTGTACCCGCCCCGCGGGGCCGGGAACCGGGTTCGCAGCGATCCGGTGGTCGCGCTTGTGCGGTGGTCCGCTCCGGTCCCTCGTGCGGCGGCCCGAACCGGACCGGTGCGCGACGGCTCCCTCGTGGCCGTACCCGGAGCCGCCGCCGTCGCCCGGGAGAGCGCCATGCCTGTCTCCACCCACGCGCTGTCGCCCGCGCCCCCGAACCGGCGAGCGCTTCCCGGCGCCCGAAGCCTGCGTCAGACTGTGGCGGCGCGGGCGGTCAGGCGTGCCGCCCTCATGGTGCGACCACCGTGCTGTCCGGGGCGGAGCCGGCCTTGCGGGTGCCACCGACTTCGGAGCCACTCGTCTCGCTAGACTTCCGACCCGAGCGAGGAGTTCGACCCGCCCCGAGCCGTCCCGGCCGGTGGCGGGACAACACGTCCGAGGGGGACGCGAGTTGACCCGGATCCTGGTCATCGGCGGCGGCATCGCCGGGGCGGCGGCCGCCCTGACGCTCCACAAGGCGGGCTTCGACGTCACCGTCCACGAGGCGCACCCCGACACCGGGGAGGACATCGGCGCCTTCCTGACCCTGGCCTCCAACGGCATGCGCGCGCTCGCCCAGGTCGACGCGGCCGGACACGTCGCCGCCCTCGGCTTCCCCGTCACCGTCATGCACGTGATCGACCAGCACGGCGCCGAGCTGGCCACCGCCCCGCTCGGCGAGCCCGACGACCCGCTCATCCGGTACCGCTGCCTGCGCCGCGCGGAACTCGGCACGTCCCTCCGGTCCGAGGTCCGCCGACGCGGCATCACGATCCGCCACGGTGCCCGGCTCACCGCCGTCACGGAGACCGCCGCCGACATCACGGCCCACTTCGCCGACGGCACCACCGCCACCGGCGACCTCCTGGTCGGCGCCGACGGGCTGCGCTCCGCCGTCCGTGCCTGGCTCGATCCCACCGCGCCCGGCCCCGGCTACGCCGGCCAGCGCGTCTTCTACGGGTACAGCACCGCCACCCCGCCGCCCCCCGGCCCGACCGAGCGGATCACCATGGTCCGCGGCAGCGCCACCGCCTTCGGCTACCTGGTCTCCCCCTCCGGCGAGACCTTCTGGTTCGCCCGCGTGCCCGGCCCGCCCGTGACCGCCGAGGAGGCCACCGGCACCACTCCCGCCCAGTGGCGGGAGCAGCTGGGCCTGCTGCTGCACCCGGACGACACGCCCACCGCGCGCATGGTCGCCACGACGGGCGACCGGCTGATGGTCACCAACGCCCTCCACCTGCAGCCGGGCACCCGCTGGCGCACCGAGCGCGCGGTCCTGATCGGCGACGCCGCCCACGCCGCCTCCCCGGCCACCGGCCAGGGCGCCTCGATGGCCCTGGAGGATGCCGTCGTCCTCGCCAAGGCCCTGCGCGACACGTCCTCCCCCGCCGCCGCCCTGGCCCGCTACGAGCACCACCGCCGGCCCCGGACCGAACAGAACATGGCCGCCAGCGCCCGCCTCACCACCGGCCCCACCTCCGGCCGGCCCTCCGCCGCGGCCCCGCCGCAGGGCTCCGAGCGCCCGGCCTCCCGCCCCGACGAGGAACTCCTGCACCTCCTCACCTGGGACACCCCGCTGCCCTGAAGCCCACGAGGCGGCGCCCCCGCCTGCGGGGGCGCCGCCGGGCCGGGCCGTACCCAGGGGCGGGGTGCGGCTCCTGAGGGGGCGGGCCAGACGCGGAACCGCCGTGCCGTCACCCTCGCGTCTCTGTCTTTCGGTAGAGGCGGGATCCGCCGTGAGGCGCACACCATCGCGACACCCGGTACCGATACTGGTCAGCGTGGCTCGTCATCGTCCCTTCCGTCGCTCAGTCCGCACGCGTCCGCCCGGAGGGTTTCCGAGCGCGGCCGGCCGCGCGGCGGCGGAGACGGCCGGGGTGGTGCTCGCGGGTCTGGGCGTGTGGGGGGCGGTCGCCGGCCTCGGGCTGCTGCGTCACCCGTATCCGCAGCTGGCGGTGCTGGCCGCCGGTGCGGCGCTCCTCCCGCTGCGGCGCCGCTTCCCCGCGGCCGTGCTCCTGGCCCTCGCCGGGCTCACGGGTCTGGCGTCCTGCGTCGGACCTCTCACGGCAGCGACCGCGTACACGGTGGCGCGGCGGACGACCGGGGCGCGCAGGCGTGTCCGCCTGCCGGCCGCGGCGGCCGCTCTGCTCGTGCTGTGCGCGACGCTGTCCGCCCCCTGGCTCGGCCCGGGATCGGTGCCGTACGGGCTGGCACTCGGCCTCATCCTCACCCCGACCGCCGTCATCGTCCCCGGGCTGGTCGGCACGTCGTACGGGCAGCAACGGCGGCTGGTGCGGGCGCTGCGTGAGCGCGCGGACGCGGCGGAGCGGGCCCGCCGGCTGGCCGACAGCGAGGCCCGCCTCCATGAGCGGTCCCGGATCGCCGCCGAGATGCACGATCTGGTGGGGCACCGGCTCAGCCTCATCTCGCTGCACGCCGGCGGGCTGGAGCTGGCGCTGGAGACGGCCGACCCGGAGCTGCGTGAGGAGGCCGTCCTGGTGCGGCGGACCACCCGGGACGCGATGCACGAGCTGCGGCAGGCCCTCGGGGTGCTCGGGCCGCTGGGCCGGGACACCGGGACGGAGGCGCTCACCGACGCCACCGGTACCCGCGCCGACATCGAGACGCTGGTCGCGGAGTCCCGGGGCGGGGGGATCGCCGTGCGGCTCGTCTGGGCGGGGCCTGACCTCGACACCCGCCCGGCACGGGTGCGCCGGGCGGTACACCGGGTGGTACGGGAGTCGCTGACCAACGTGCACCGGTACGCGAGCGCGGCGCACGTCACCGTGACGGTGGTGCACGACGACGCGACGGTGCGGGTCACCGTCCGCAACGGCGCCCGGCCCACCGCCCCGGTCTCCGCCGGGAGCGTGGGCACCGGCCGCGGTCTCACCGGCCTCCGGGAGCGGGTCGGGCTGCTGGGCGGGACATTCGACGCCGCCGCCCTGCCCTCCGGCGGCTTCCAGGTGGAAGCGGCGTTGCCGGCCGAGCCCGGCGACGCCCCCGGCCCCGCGAGGCCCGCCACCGGCCCTGCGGGACCGGACGACGCGCCCGGCGAGGACAGGACCGACGACGGCTGGACCGACGACGACCGGACCGGCATCGAGGGCGACGAGGGCGACGTCCCTCCCGACCGCCGGACCGCGCAGGTGGTGGCGCTCGCCCTCGGGCTGGTGGCGGTGAGCGTGCTCATGGCCCTCGGGACGGCCTTCGTCTACGCCACCGCGCCGCGGGACGACGCCGGACCGCGCCCGCTGCCCCGGGTCGGCATGACCTACGCCGACGTGGCGGGGTCGGGTGTCCTGGACAACCTGGCGGTCCGGGCCGCGGCCACCGGCCACGAACCCCCGCGCCCTGCCGGGACGGTGGGCTGCATCTACCCGTTCAACGGCGCCACCGAGTCCCGCCCCGGCGGCCTGACCATCGCCCGCTACTGCTTCGACGCCGCACAGCGGCTCATCGCCATCGACCGCTTCATCGTCCCGTCGGTCCGGGACGCCGCACCCTGGGAGACCCCGTGACCGAATCCACCCCGCCGATCCGTGTCCTGCTCGCCGACGACGAGACGATGATCCGGCACGGCGTGCGCCTCATCCTCCGGCACGCCGACGGCATCGAGGTCGTCGCCGAGGCCCCGGACGGGCGGCAGGCCGTCGAGCTGGCCGCCGCACACCGCCCCGACGTGGTCCTGCTCGACATCCGGATGCCGGTGTGCGACGGGCTGGCCGCGATCGCCCCGCTGCTCGCCCTCGATCCCGCACCGCGCGTGGTCATGCTGACGACCTTCGGCGACGACGACAACGTCGTCCGGGCGCTGCGGGAGGGCGCCGCCGGGTTCCTGCTGAAGGACGAGGGCCCGCAGGAACTGATCAGCGCGGTACGGGCGGCCGCGGCCGGGGACGCCGTGCTCTCCCCCGGTGTGACGGGGGCGGTGATCTCCCGGATGCTGCGCGCGGGTGACGGACCGCAGGCGGGCGGCGCGCTCGCGGACGAGCGGATCGCCCGGCTCACCGGCCGGGAGCGGGAGGTCCTGGCGATGCTCGGCGAGGGGCTGTCGAACCAGGAGATCGCCGGGCGGCTCGGCATCGGGACGGGCACGGTGAAGACCCATGTGGGCGCGATCCTGGACAAGACCGGTTCGGCGAGCCGCGTCCAGGCCGCGCTGCTGGCCCACCGGATCGGCCTGGCCACCTGACGGCACCGCTCACCAGCCCCGTCGGCGGCCCGCCCGGGGCGCCGGCGAAGCTCTCGCCGTCCCCGCCCCGGGGCAGGGCTCCGCCGGCCCGTCTCTGCCCTTCGACAGAGACGGGCCTGCTGCCCTAGTCCCTTCGGCAGAGGTCAACTCCCGCCTTCAGAACGACCTTTTCGCAGTTCAGGGCCGTGAGGATGGACGCATCCCCCGGCTCGCGGAACTCCTCGCGGGCCGTCGCACGCCAGGCGGAGTATCCATGTCCCAGACGTTCCCTTCCTCCAGCACCGCTCTCACGGAGCCGGCCGCCCGCGCGTCGGGCCTGACCAAGACCTTCGGGAAGGGCGAGACCCGGGTCACCGCGCTGGACGCGGTGACGGTGGAGTTCGCGCGCGGCCGGTTCACCGCCGTCATGGGCCCGTCCGGGTCCGGCAAGTCCACGCTGATGCACTGCATGGCCGGCCTGGATCCGGTGACCGCGGGATCGACCCGGATCGGCGGGGTCGAGCTGGCCTCCCTGAACGACCGGCAGCTCACCCGGCTGCGCCGGGAGAAGGTCGGGTTCGTCTTCCAGGGCTTCAACCTCCTGCCGGCCCTCACCGCGCTGGAGAACATCACCCTGCCCCTGCGGCTGTCCGGACGGCGGCCCGACGGCGCGTGGCTGGACACCGTCGTCACCACCGTCGGCCTCGCGGACCGGCTCACCCACCGCCCGTCCCAGCTCTCCGGCGGCCAGCAACAGCGCGTCGCCGTGGCCCGCGCCCTGGTCTCCCGTCCGGAGATCGTCTTCGCCGACGAGCCGACCGGCAACCTCGACTCCCGTGCCGGCGCCGAGGTGCTCGGGTTCCTGCGCGACTCGGTGCGGGAGCTGGGGCAGACCGTGGTGATGGTCACCCACGACCCGGTGGCCGCCGCCCACGCCGACCGCGTGGTGTTCCTCGCCGACGGCCGCCTGGTGGACGAACTGCACGAGCCGACCTCCGGCGCCGTCCTCGACCGGATGCTCGCGTTCGAGGCCCAGGGCCGCACCTCCTGACCGCGCTCGCGGCCCCGCCGGCGCCACCCCGCGCCCGACGAAGCCACACCCGTCGTGCCCGCACCCGCCCAACCCATGCCCGTCGAACCCACACCCGCCGAAAGCCCACCATGCTGCGAACAGCCCTGCGCAACGTCCTCGCGCACAAGGCCCGTCTGATCATGACCGTCCTCGCGGTCTGTCTCGGGGTCGCGTTCATCTCCGGCTCGCTCGTCTTCGCCGACAGCACGACCGCCGCCTACCGCGCCTCCATGGCCAAGAACTACGCCGGCATCGCCGTCACCGTGGACCCGAAGTACCCCCCGGGCCCCCCCGCCGACGAACGCACCACCGTCCTCGACGACGCGCTCGTGGCCAGGCTGGCGGCCGTGCCCGCCGTCACGGCGGCCCGCCCGGCGGTCGACGGATCGGTCACCCTCGCCGCCAAGGACGGCACCCCGATGCGCGCCGACAACGCGATGGGCAGGCTGGCCGCCGCCTACCTCCCCGGTGCCGACGGCAAGGACGGCCGCTACCCGCTGACGGCCGGCCGCGCCCCGCGCACCGGCGACGAGGTGGCCCTGGACCGCACCACCGCGGCAGCCGGCGCCTACTCCCTGGGCGACACCGTCACCCTGGCCACCGACGGCCCCGTCCTGCGGCTGCGGCTCGTCGGCACCGTCGCCACGGACGACACCCGGGTCACCTCCGGCGGCACCCTCGCGGTGTTCGACAGGGCCACCGCGCAGAAACTGTTCGCCACCCCCGGCCACTACACCGGAATCAACCTGTCCGCGGCGCCCGGCACCGACCAGTCCGACCTGGCCCAGCGCGTCGGCGCGCTGCTGCCGGCCGACCGCGCCGAGGCGACCACCGCGACCGCGCAGCTCGACCAGCAGTCGGTCTTCATCGCCACCAAGACCAGCGGCTACTCCCGGCTGCCCATGGTCTTCGCCGTGGTGTCGCTCTTCATCGGCTCGTTCCTCATCGTCAACACCTTCACCATGCTGATCACGCGCCGCTCCCGGGAGATCGCGCTGCTCCGCGCGATCGGTGCCACCCGCCGCCAGGTGGTCGGCTCCGTGCTCACCGAGGCGGCCCTGGTCGGCCTCGGCGCCTCCGTGCTCGGCTTCGCCCTCGGACTCGCCGTCGCCGGCGTCCTGCCCACCCTGCTCGGCACCGCGCACGACGCACTGCCCCGGGGCCCGCTGGTGATCGGACCGGCGCCGGTCCTCGCCTCCCTCGTCGTCGGTGTCGGCGTCACGGTCCTCGCCGCGTGGCTGCCCTCCCGTCGCGCGGCCAAGATCGCGCCGATCGAAGCGATGCGCACCGCCGAACAGCCTCCCTCCGCGGCGCTGTCCCGGCTCAGGGGCGCGGCCGGCGCGGCCCTGCTCCTCCTCGGCGCGGGACTGCTCCTCTCGCTGAGCGACGCGAAGGACGCCTCGGACGAGCACCTGCGGACCGCGATGGCCGGATGCGGCGTCCTGGTGACCGGGCTGATCATGCTGGCCCCGCTGCTGGCAGGCCCGGTGATCCGCCCCCTCGGCCGGCTCACCGCCCGGTTCGGCGTCGTGGGCGAGCTCGCCCGGCAGAACGCCCTGCGGGATCCTCGCCGCACTGCCGCCACCGCCGCCGCCCTGATGATCAGCACCGCGCTGGTCTCCGGACTCGCCGTCATCGACCACTCCTCCGGCCGGGCCCTGGACTCCCAGGCCGCCGCCGGCCTGAGCGCCGACTACGTCATCAGCACCCGCAACACCACCACCGCCATCGACCCGGGCGCCGTCCGACGGGTCGCGGCCCTGCCCGGCATCACGACCGCCTCCGCCGTCGCGGACTCCACCATCTCCACCGGCGCTTTCGTCCGGCAGGTCTCCGGCGTCGACCCGAAGACCGTGGGGGCCGTCATGAAGCTCCACTTCACCAGCGGTTCCGTCGCCGACCTCGGACCGGGCCGGATCGCCGTCTCCAGCAGTTTCGCCCGTGACAACCGGATCGGCACCGGCGGGAGGATCAACGCGAGCATCGGTCCCGGCCAGGGCGACCGCGACCGGCCCTACACCGTCGTCGGGATCTACCAGGACAACCCCACCGCGCAGGAGGTCCTCGCCTACCGCGGCGATGTCCAGCAGCACGGCTTCCTGCGGGACTCCGTCCAGCGCATCCTCGTGACCACCGACGCCGCTTCCCCGGAGCGCGAGAGGCAGCTGCGCGGCGCGGTCGACAACAGCCCCCTGCTGAAGGTCCAGAACCGCGCCCAGCTCGTCCGGGAGCAGGCCGACGTCGCCGGCGACCTGCTCACCATGGGCCTCGGGCTGCTCGCCATCGGCGTGATCATCTCGGCGCTCGGCATGATCAACACGCTCGCGATGTCGGTCACCGAACGGACCCGGGAGATCGGAGTCCTGCGCGCCGTGGGCATGGACCGCAGCGGCATCCGCCAGCTGATCCGCCTCGAATCCTTCACCGTCGCCGCCTACGGCACCCTGTTGGGCCTCGCCGGCGGCCTGTTCGGAGCCTGGAGGATCAGCGGACTCGCCAACGGGGCCATTCCCCAGTACACCTTCGCCCTCCCTTGGGGCACCCTCGCCCTCACCGTCGTGCTCTCGCTCGCCGTCGGTGCCGCCGCGGCCGCACTCCCGGCCCGCCGGGCCTGCGCTCTGGGCCCCCTCCAGGCGGTCACCGAGGCCTGACCCGCACCGGGCCGCCGTCGGTGACGGCCGGGCCGCTCCCCCGCAACCCGCCCGGTCGGGCGGGGGTCGGCGACAGCCGCGCCGCCGCCGGGCCCCGCCTCGGGGCCCGGCGGCCGAACGGTCAGGCCCCGGGGTCCTCCCGCCGGGTCAGGTTGGCCCCGGTGCCGGGGTCGAAGACGTGCATCCGGGCCGTGTCGACCCACAGCCGCAGGGCCTCGCCCTCGGCGGCGCGGGTCCCGGTGTTCAGCCGGGCGACCACGTGATGCTCCTGCATCCCGGTGTCCGCCCGGCCGGAGTCGGCGGCCAGCTCGGCGAGCTCCTCGGTCCGGGCGGGCCCGCCCTCCTCGGCGAAGTGGACGTACACATCGGAGCCGACGGACTCCCGGACGTCCACGGTGACGGTGCCGATGAGGCCACTGCCGTGGTCGTCGACCAGCGAGGCGTCCTCGAAGTCCTCGGGGCGGATGCCCACGATGAGGTCGCGCGGCGCGTCGGCCCGCTCCAGGGCCTGCCGCTTCCGGTCGTCCAGCGGGAGGTCGCCCAGCGAGGTGCGCAACACGTTCTGTTCCAGGACCGCACCGAGGAAGTTCATGCCGGGCGAGCCGATGAAGCCCGCGACGAAGAGGTTCACGGGTGCGTCGTACAGGTGCTGGGGGCTGCCGACCTGCTGGACGACACCTCCGCGCATGACGACCACCCGGTCGCCGAGGGTCATGGCCTCGACCTGGTCGTGGGTGACGTAGACGGTCGTGGTGCCCAGCCGCCGTTGCAGGGCGGCGATCTGGGTCCGCATCTGGACGCGCAGCTTGGCGTCGAGGTTGGACAGCGGCTCGTCCATCAGGAACACCTTCGGGTCCCGGACGATGGCGCGGCCCATCGCGACGCGCTGGCGCTGTCCGCCGGACAGGTTGGCGGGCTTCCGGTCGAGGTGCTGGGTCAGGTCGAGGATCCGGGCGGCCTCCTCGACCTTGGCCGCGATGGCCGTCTTGTCCACCTTGGCCAGGCGCAGCGCGAAGCCCATGTTCTCCCGCACGCTCATGTGCGGGTAGAGCGCGTAGCTCTGGAACACCATCGCGATGTCCCGGTCCTTGGGAGCGCGGTCGTTGACGACCTGTCCGCCGATCCGCAGGGTGCCCTCGGTGATGTCCTCCAGCCCGGCGATCATGTTGAGGGTGGTGGACTTGCCGCAGCCGGACGGGCCGACCAGGATCACGAACTCGCCGTCGGCGATCGTGAGGTTGAAGTCGCGGACGGCCAGGGCGCCGTCCGGGTAGCGCTTGGTGATGCCGTCGAGGACGATCTCGGCCACGGTTCGCCTTCCTGGTCCGCCCGGTGGGGCGGTCTCATCCCTTGACTGCGCCGGCGGTGAGGCCGGCGACGATGCGGCGCTGGAACAGCAGAACGAAGATCACGATCGGAATGGTGATCACCACGGCGGCCGCGGCGATCGAGCCGGTCGGCTGCTGGAACTGCGAACTCCCGGTGAAGAAGGCGATCGCCGCCGGCACGGTCCTGGCCGAGATCGTCGAGGTCAGCGAGATGGCGAACAGGAAGTCGTTCCAGCAGAAGATGAAGACGAGGATGCCGGTGGTGAACACGCCCGGGGCGGCCAGCGGCGCGATGACCAGGCGGAAGGCCTGCCACGGGGTGGCACCGTCCACCTTCGCCGCCTTCTCGAGGTCCCAGGGGATCTCACGGAAGAAGGCCGACAGGGTGTAGATCGCGAGCGGGAGGGAGAACGTCATGTACGGGATGATCAGACCGGCCCAGGTGTCGAAGAGGCCGAGTACGCGCTCGATGTTGAACAGCGGCGAGACGAGCGAGATCGGCGGGAACATCGCGATCAGCAGGGACACCCCGATCAGCAGCCGCTTGCCGGGAAACCTCAGCCTGGCCACCGCGTAGGCCGCCATGGTGCCGAGCACCACGGCGATCGTGGTGGCGATCACCGCGATCCCGATCGAGTTGACGAGGGCGCGGGTGAACTCGGACGTCTGGAAGATCCCCCGGTAGTTCTCCCAGGTCCACTTGCGCGGGACGAAGTCGCCGTCGGTGAGGGTGCTCGGGTCCTTGAACGAGAGCGCCACGATCCACCACACCGGGAACAGCGCGTAGAGGATGACGACCAGGTTGGCGATGCCCCAGCCGGTCAGTGTGCGCGTCCGGCGGCTGCTCATCGACGCTCCGGTTCGCCACCCGGCGCGGCGGCACCGAAGACCCTGATGAAGACGAAGGCGATGACCGCCACACACATGAAGATCAGCACCGAGATCGCCGAGCCGATTCCCAGGTTGAGGGCGGTGAAGAGGTTGTCGTAGCCGAGGATCGACACCGATCCGGTGTCGTTGGAGCCACCGGTCAGCACGTAGATGTTGTCGAAGATGCGGAAGGCGTCCAGGGTGCGGAAGAGCAGGGCGACCAGGATCGCCGGCTTCATCAGGGGCAGGACCACCAGACGCATGCGCTGTCCGAAGGTCGCGCCGTCCACCATCGCCGCCCGGACCGTCTCCTCGGGCACGAGGGCGAGGCCCGCCAGCAGGAGGAGGGCCATGAACGGCGTGGTCTTCCACACCTCGGCCAGGATGATCAGTCCGATCGCCTGCCACTGGTCGGTCAGCGGGGCGCTGCCCTCGGGCAGGAGGTCGGCGAGGTAGCCGATTCCCGGCGTCCAGGCGTACTGCCACGAGTAGGCGGCGACCACGGTCACGATGCCGTAGGGGATCAGGACCGCGGTGCGGACGGTGCCGCGCCCGAACACCGCACGGTGCATCACCAGGGCCAGGACCATGCCGAGGACCAGCTCGATCGCCACCGACACCACCGTGATCAGCACGGTGACCCACAGCGCCTGCCACCAGAACGGCGAGCTGAGGACAGCGCCGTAATTGGAGAGCCCCACCCAGCGGGCCTGCTGCGGGAACCGCAGGTCGTACCGCTGCAGCGAGAGGTAGACCGCGTACCCGATGGGGTACGCCGTGACCGCCAGCATGACGATCGCGGCGGGCGCACAGAGCAGCAGGCCCAGCCGGCGCTCCTGCCGGGCGCCCTCGGACAGCTGCTCGGTCTTGTGCCCGCCGGTGTCGGCGGGCGCGGTGGACGGTGTCACGGAATCAGCCCCTTGGAGCCGAGCGCGTCCTCGATCTGCCCGCGGAGACCGGCGATGGTGCTCTCCGGCCGGATGTCGGCGGGCGGTGAGAGAGAGTGCGAGATGGCGATGGACACGTTCTGGTAGGCGGGGGTCTGCGGCCGCACGCTGGCGTTGTCCAGCGCGGCCAGCACGTCCGCGGCGAACGGGTAGCTCGACGTGAGCTCGGCCGCCTGGTACAGGCTGCGCAGGGAGGGCGGCAGCCCGCCCTTCAGCGCGTTGGTGAGCTGGTTCTCACGGTCCCGCAGGCAGAGCGCGGCCTCGAACGCGAGGTCCGGGCTGCGGCCGTACGCGCCCACGGCGAGGTCGATCCCGCCGATGGTGACGGTGGCCGGCCGGTCGGGCAGGACGGCGGGGTACGGCGCCCAGCGGAAGTGCTGGAACAGCTCGGGCTGGTTGGCCTTCATCGACGGGTACACGAAAGGGTAGTTGAGCTCGAAGGCGGCCGTTCCGGACTCCATCGCCAAGCGGTTCTGGTCCTCCATCTGATTGGGCAGGGAGGGGTCGGCGGCCGCCGAGGTGGCGGTGTCGTGCATCACCCCGGCGGCGGCGACAGCGGGCGGACCGAGTGAGGGCGCCTGGGCGTCCGGCGTGAGGATGGAGCCGCCCGCACTGGTCACCAGGGTGTTGAACCAGACCGTCAGTCCCTCGTACTGGGCGCCCTGGATCTCGACGTAGTGCGGCTTCCCCTGCTTCGCCAGCGCGTCGGCCTGGGCCAGCATCTCCGCCCAGGTCTTCGGGGGAGCCGGTACCAGGTCGTCCCGGTACCAGAGGAGCTGCGTGTTGGAGTTGTACGGCGCCGCGTACAGGTGCCCTTGCCAGGTCGCGGTCTGCACCGCCGCCGTCAGGGTGTCCGCGACGGCCTGCTCCTTCATCGGCCCGGTCCACTCCCGGATCCACCCGGCCTCGGCGAACTCGGCCGGCCAGGTGACGTCCAGGCCCAGGATGTCCACCCCCGCGTCGTGCGCGGCCATGCGGCGGACGAGCTGCTGGCGCTGGCCGTCGGCCCCGCGCGGCAGCTTGTTGTACTTGATGGAGTACCGGCCGCCGGACTGCCGGCCGCACCGGTCGGCGGCCGCCTGGAGAGCCCCGGAGTCGTCGGGGAAGTTGTACCAGTTCAACGTCACCGGCCCGCCCTGCCCGCTGCTCCCGCAGCCTGCCAGGACGGACGCGACCACGCAGAACCCCATGGTGACGCCCAGCCATCGCGAGCGGAACGTGCGGCCCTTCGCCATCGCTCTCCCGACGTGAAGCTGAACGGACCTCCCGACAGTAGCCACGTGCGGTTTCGGGGCCGGTGCGCGCCACGCCGGTCGATCAGCCGAACGGAGCAGTCCGGTCCGCCGGGGCCGGCACCTTTCGGCCGGATCCTCGCCGGCGGCCGGCCGGCAGTGGCAGCCCGTCCGACGACGGCGGTGGCCCGTCCGGCCTCGTCCGCCACGCCCGGACGACCGCCACGAACACAGGGGTGGCTCCGAACGAGTGGACTCGTCGGAACGCGTACCGGACGGCCACCGCCCGGGCCCGGACCGGCATCCACCCCTCCCCCCGTTCCCCGCAGCGGCCCCGGCGCGCCGGCCGGACACAGCCTAGGATGGCTCCCATGGCCGACCACCGCTCCTCCCAGCCCCACGAGGACGCCTCGTTCCTGTCGCTCGCATCGAGGAACTCCGTGCTGTCGATCGGCTCGGTCGGTTCGGTGCTCTCGATCGGGTCCGTCGGTTCGGTGCTCTCCATCGGCTCGGTGGGCAGCGCCCTGTCGGTGGGATCGCTCGGCTCCGCCCTCTCGCTTCTCTCGGCCGGATCCTGGCTGAGCACCGGCTCGTTGCTCTCCGCCGGCTCCCGCTGGTCGGTGCTGTCCTGGCGCTCGACCGGCGGGTTCCTGACGGCCGGGGCGATCGCTGCGGCGGCCGGCGCCACCCTGCTGGCCACCCGCCGGGAGCCCGCGAAGACCCGGTGACCGGCCGACCGGTGTGCACAGGAGGGCCGGTCCGCCCACCTCGCCCGAACGGTTCCCCGGCGGGACGCCCGTCGGCATGGTGCCGGGACCGGGCCCGAACCCGCCGAGTCCCCTAAGGGGCACCCGTGGGGCATCCCGGGGGCGGTGGGCCGTCCCCTCAGGCGCACCCCCTACTCTTCTGAGCTGACGTCAACTCCCCTTCGCCCGGACTACCGTCCTGGGCATGACCGGAACCCGCCGCACTGCCGCCGCGGCGGCCCTGCTGCTCGCGCTGCCCCTGCCCCTCGCCGCCGCCGTTCCGGCGCTGGCCGCACCCGCGTCCGGCACCGTTGCCACCGCGCCCGCCGCCCTGCCGGCGGGCGACCACACCGAACTGCCGCGCCCGACCGGCCCGTACGCGGTCGGCCGGGAGATCCTGCACCTCGTCGACCAGGACCGGACCGACCCGTGGGTCCCGTCGGCGGGCCCGCGCCGGCTGATGGTGTCGATGTACTACCCCGCCAAGCGCGGGACGGGCGGCCCGGCCCCGTACATGACCCCCGAGGCCGCCCGGCTCATGCTCGACGGGAAGGTGCCGGGCAACACCATCCCCACCGAGGCGCTCACCGCCACCCGCACGTGGGCGGAGTCCGACGCGCGCCCGGCCCCCGGCCGGTTCCCGCTGGTGCTGCTCTCCCCCGGTTTCACCATGCCGCGCACCGAACTGACCAGCCTCGCCGAGGACCTGGCCAGCCGCGGGTACGTCATCGCGCTGATCGACCACACCTACGAGAACACCGGGACGACCTTCCCCGACGGGACGACGCTCCCCTGCGTCATCTGCGACCGGTTCCCCGAGGGCGGGCCCGAGGCCGTGTCCGCGAGCCGTGCGAAGGACATGTCCTTCGTCATCGACCGGCTGACCGCCCACCCCCACCCGGCCTGGCGCTACGCGCGCATGATCGACTCCAACCGGATCGGCACGGCCGGGCACTCGCTGGGCGGTGCGGCGGCCGTCCCGGCCCTGCTCACCGACGACCGGATCCTCGCCGGGGTGAACCTGGACGGCACCATGGACTTCGAGGTGCCCGCCACCGGGCTCGACGGCAAGCCGTTCATGATGCTCGGCCACCCGCTGGACGACGGCGGGGAGGACTCCACCTGGACGCGGAGCTGGGCCAACCTCGACGGCTGGAAGCGCTGGCTGACCGTCGCCGGCTCCAACCACGGCACCTTCACCGACGTCCCGCTGCTGGCCGAGAAGTTCGGCATCCCCAGTCCGCCCGGCACCACGATCTCCGCCCAGCGGTCGGTGGAGCTCACCCGGTCGTTCGTCGCGGCCTTCTTCGACCTGCATCTCAAGGGCGTCGAGCAGCCGATCCTGGACGGGCCGACCCCGGGCAACCCGGAGATCGGCTTCCACTCCCAGGCCCTGTGATCCAGCCTGCGGCGGGGTGGTGAGAGAGGCATCAAGGCCCGCGTCAGCAGCGGCCTCCGGTGCGACGCGGCTCCGCGGATGCGACGGAACGAGGGCAAAGAGGAGAACCCACTCCTTGCCACTCTCAACTTATAGCGCACCGGGGGGCTTGCGGCAAGGCCCCCTTGGTGGGGCAGAATCGCGGGCCGAGGCCACTACCTGCAGAAACGGGAGATTCACAAGGTGCGTGTGTTGTCGTCGGTTGACGGGTCGTGCAGGGACGTCGAGGCGGGGGTGGGACTCGCGCTGCGGCTGCGGGCACTCGGCGCCGAGATGCGGGAGTGCGCGCAACCGGACTTCGCGGGAACGACCTCGCATCGGAGCTGCTGACATGGACCCTCTGACCACCAGCGCGTTCGACCTGCCCGACCGTCTCTCCGCCAAGGCCGCCCCTGCGCTGATCTCCGCCGACGAGCAGCACTTCGCGGCGATCGAGGAGAGCCTGGAGCAGGCGATCGCCGAACTGTCCGACCGCCTCGACGAGGTACGCAGGACGCCCGGCGGCATCGGCCGGGAGGCGATGGACCGGGACACGGAGATCCACCGGCTGTCCGGCCGCCTGCGCGCCCTGCGTCGCTTCGGCCTGGACCTGTGTCTCGGGCACGTCGTCGGTGCGGACGACTCCGAGCCCGTCTACATCGGACGGCTCGGCCTCACCGACAGCGACGGCCGCCGGCTGCTGCTCGACTGGCGCTCCCCCGCGGCCGAGCCGTTCTTCGCGGCGACCCACGCCAACCCGATGGGTCTGGTGAGCCGCCGCCGGTACCGCTGGACCCGCGGCCGGATCAGCGACTACTGGGACGAGGTGTTCACCGCCGACGGGCTGGAGGGGCACGCCGCGCTCGACGACCAGTCCGCGTTCATCGCCAGCCTGGGCGCCAACCGGTCGTCCCGGATGCGGGACGTGCTCGCCACCATCCAGGCCGACCAGGACGCGATCATCCGCGCGGGCTCCCGCGGCGCTCTCGTCGTCGACGGCGGTCCGGGTACGGGCAAGACCGTCGTCGCCCTGCACCGCTCCGCCCACCTCCTCTACTCCGACCCCCGTCTCGGTCACCGTCGGGGCGGGGTCCTGTTCGTCGGTCCGCACCAGCCCTACCTGGCCTACGTCGCCGACGTCCTGCCCAGCCTCGGGGAGGAGGGCGTGCAGACCTGCACCGTGCGCGAGCTCGTCGCCGAGGGCGCCAAGGCACCGGTCGAGACCGACCCGGAGGTGGCCCGCCTGAAGTCGTCCGCGGACATGGTGAAGGCCATCGAGCCGGCCGTCGGCATCTACGAGGAGCCGCCCACCGAGGGGATGACCGTCTCGAGCCACTGGTCGGACCTCTGGCTGTCCGCCGACGACTGGGCGACCGCGTTCGAAGCGGTCGAACCCGGCACCCCGCACAACGAGGCCCGCGACCAGATCCGCGAGGAGCTGCTGACGATCCTGATGGAGAAGGACGACAGCGACGCCTCCCCCGAGCTGCTCCGCAGGTCCCTGCTGCAGGACCGGGACTTCATCAAGGCCCTCAACCGCGCCTGGCCGATGCTGGAGGCGACCGACCTCGTCGGAGACCTCTGGACGGTCCCCGCCTACCTGCGCAAGTGCGCGCCCTGGCTCAGCCGCGACGAGATCCGCGCGCTGCAGCGCAAGGACGCCCAGGCCTGGACGGTGTCCGACCTGCCGCTCCTGGACGCGGCACGGCAGCGGCTCGGCGACGCCGAGGCGTCGGTCCGCAAGCGTCGCCACGAGGCCGCCGTCGCCGCCGAACGTGCGCGCCGGGCCGACGTCATCTCCGGTCTGCTGGAGGCCGACGACGACGGCGAGGGCGCGGTGACGATGCTGCGCGGGCAGGACCTCCAGGACACCCTGATCGACGAGACCGCCCTGCCCGCCGCCGATCCGGACCGGCTCGCCGGCCCGTTCGCGCACATCGTCGTGGACGAGGCGCAGGAGCTGACCGACGCCGAGTGGCAGATGCTGCTGCTCCGCTGCCCGTCGCGGAGCTTCACCATCGTCGGGGACCGCGCCCAGGCCAGGCACGGGTTCACGGAGTCGTGGCAGGAACGGCTCGAACGGGTCGGGCTCGACCGGATCACCATCTCCTCCCTGAGCGTCAACTACCGGACGCCGGAGGAGGTCATGGCGGAGGCCGAGCCGGTCATCCGGGCCGCGCTCCCGGACGCCAACGTGCCGACCTCCATCCGCAGCAGCGGCATCCCCGTGGTGCACGGGTCCGTCGCCGATCTGGACTCGGTCCTCGGCACCTGGCTCGATGCGCATGCCGAGGGGGTCGCCTGCGTCATCGCCGCCGGTGACCTCGACGACGGCGCGTTCCGGGCGTCGCCCCGGGTCCGGTCGCTGACGCCCGAGCTGTCGAAGGGGCTCGAGTTCGACCTGGTCGTCATCATCGACCCGGAGACGTTCGGCGAGGGCATCGAAGGAGCGGTCGACCGCTATGTCGCGATGACCCGGGCGACCCAGCGGCTCGTCGTCCTCACCGGTTCCTGAGCCCGGCGAGGTCCCCGTGATCGCCGCTCCGACGATCACGGGGACCACCGCCGACGGAGTCCGCCACCACGACGGGCCCGGCCCTCAGCCGTGCCCGTCGACCAGGTCGACCGCGGCTTCGGCGAACGCCCGGACACGGGCGGTACCGCGGTCCGCCGGCCAGATCAGGCCCCACTCCAGCGGCGGGGCGTCACTGATCGGTACGTAGGCGACGTCGGGGCGTGCGTAGTAGCGCCTGGTGTGCGCGCCGACGGCCAGGGCCCCCTGCCCGGCTCCGACGAGTGTGAGTGCCTCCTGGAACGTCCCGGCTGCCGGGCCGGGAGTGACGGGCATGACGCTGCGTGCGACGGCCGGCGACCGGCCCGACTGCAGTGACGGTACGGCAGCGTGATCCGGCAGGTGCACCAGGCGGACGCGGGCCAGGTCGTCGACCGGGACGCTGCTGCGACGGGCGAAGGGGTGGTCCGTGGAGACGGCGAGCATCCACGCCTCGCGCACCAGGACCGGGCCATGGGCGATGCCGGGTTCGCCGACGGGGAGGGCGCTCAGCGCGAGGTCCACCTCGCCGGAGTGCAGCCAGTGCAGCAACTGCCCCGCCTGCACCTCCCGGATGCGCACCTCGCAGTCGGGGACCCGCTCGCGGAACAGCTTGGTCACGCCGGCCAGGAGTTGCGCGCCGGCCGCGCTGACGAAGGTGACGTGCAGGGTGCCGGACACGCCTCGTCCCGCCTCGACCGCCCGCTCCACCGCCGTCCGCACTCCCGCCCAGGCGGGGCGCAGCTCCTCCTGCAACTGCGTGCCCGTGGAGGTGAGTTCGACACGGCGGCTGGTGCGGCGGAACAGCGGCACACCCACCCTCCGCTCCAGCTTGCGGATGGTCTGGCTGACGCGGGCGGTGGACACGTGCAGCCGCTCGGCGGTGCGGCCGAAGTGCAGCTCCTCCGCGAGCGCCAGGAACGCCTCCACCTCGTGCCGCTCGATCACGCGCCCCTCCTGCCGTTAAGCCTGGGTTCACGATCATTGCGCACACGGCCGTTGGTCGCCAGTGATCACTGCGCCAGAGTGGGTGACGTCGAACACGACGTCAGTCACTCACCGGAGGCCACAATGGACACCACCGCCCACCACGCCCTGGCCGCGCAGCCCGCCGACACCGCCGCGGTGGTCGCCGAACTGCGCGACCGCGCCGAAATCACCGACGCCCTCTACCGGTTCGGCCTCGGCCAGGACCTCAAGGACCGCGAGCTGTTCGCCTCGGCCTTCACCGCCGACGCGGAGCTCGACTTCCGCCCGGCCGCCGCACGCTGGGGCGGCAAGCCGCCGCTGATGAGCGGCCGGGACACCATCGTCGACGCCATCCTCGCCATGTTCACCGGCCGCGTGGACACCACCCACCAGGTCACCAACCCGCGGATCACCGTCGACGGGGACACCGCCCGCCTCACCGCGCTCGTCGAGGCCCAGCACCTGCTCACGGCCGACCCGGGCACGCACGCCCTGCTCAAGAACCCCTACACCGTGGACCTGGTACGCGACGGCAGCCGCTGGCTCATCCGCCGGATGCGCATCGACAACACCTGGTTCACCGGCGACCCCGTCGCCGTCTTCGGCGCCTGACGGCAGCGCGGCCGGAGGCGGGGGTAGCCGGCCTGTGTGCCGGGGATGCGCCTTGGCTCCCACGCTCGCCCCGCCCCCGCCGGCCGGGCAGTCCCGTCTCCCCGTTCAGGTGGTCGTGGGCCGGTCGGTGCCCCGGCCCGACGGCGCGCCCTCCGCCGGCGGACGCCGGCGGGCGGGCACAGTGGTGGGGTGGTGGCACAAGAGGCGGTGCCGGAGGAGCAGCGGGCGGGCTGGTTCGAGCTCTTCTTCGACCTGGTGTTCGTCGTCACCGTGAGCGTTCTGGCGCACGACCTGCACGGCGATCCCGGAGCGAAGCAGTTCGGCACCTTTCTGGTGCTGTTCTTCCCGGCCTGGTGGGCCTGGGCCAACCTGACGGTCACGATCAACGTGTTCGGCTCCGACCGTCCCGGCAGCCAGGCACTCCTGCTGGCCGCGATGCCCGCCCTCGGGCTGATGGCAGCCGCGGCGCCGGACGGGCTGGGAGACCGGGCGTGGGCGTACGCACTGGGGGCGGCATGGGTGCGGCTCGCGTTCTTCGGCATCTGGTTCGGCCGGGCGCGGCAGCCCGGCAGTCCGCTGCCGCGCTGGCGGCCGGTGCTCTACTGCCTGACGCCGGCCGTGCTCTGGGCGGTCTCGGCCGCGGTGCCGAACCCGGGGAGGTTCGTGCTCTGGATCGCGGCTGTCGTGCTGGAGGTGACGCTGTTGGTGATCCGCGCCGGCATCACCACGGAGTTCTACGCCCGGCTGTCCACCGAGCACCTGGTCGAGCGGATCGGACTGTTCGTCGTCATCGTGCTCGGGGAGAGCGTCTTCACCGTCGTCGTCACCCTCGCGGACCATTTCACCGGCCCGTCCGGCACCGCCGCGCTGCTCGGTTTCGTGGTGGTGGCCGAGCTCGCGATGATCTTCTTCGTCTGGGGCACCACGGAGGCCGCTCGCGGGCTCCTGCGGGCGCAGGCGGGCGGGTCGGACCGCGCCATCCGCGACACCGTGATGTACCTGCCGTTCGTTCTGGTCTCCGGTATCACCGTGATCGCCGCCGCCCTCGGCACCGCGGTGGCCGAGCCCGACCATCCGCTGCCGCCCGGCTCCCGGTGGGCGCTGTGCGGCGGCATCCTCGCCTTCTACTCCGCCAACGCCGCCATCTCGCTGCGGTACGGGGATGCCCTGCGTACCGTTCTCGGCTGGTACCTGCCGTGTCTGCTGCTCACCTCGGCAGGTCTGGTTCCCGCGTCGGTGTTCCTGCCGGCGTGGGCTGCCGTGGGCTGCGCCGCCATGGTGGTGTTCGCGCTGGCCAAGCTCGCCAAGCACCGCAGCGCCGCCCGACGGGCGGACGCCGGAGGGGCCGCCTCGTAGGCGGCCTCCTGCTCCGGAGCGTCAGCGGCGGTGCCAGACCGAGCTCCGCCAGGCATGGCCGACGGCCCGCTCGCCGAAGAGACCGCCCCCCGCCCTGTCCGGCCCGAGGCCGGCGCCCGGGCCGGCGCCGGCCACCGCCCCGCTCACGTAGCAGTCGTCGCAGCCGAGCGCCGCGGCCCAGCGGAAGCCCCGGGCTTCGAGGAACCGCCGCAGGACCGCGCGGGCGGGCGACCAGTTGTGCTCGACGGTCAGGACCCGCACGGTGTACTCGTCGAAGGGGAAGCTGCGCAGGATCGTGAGCTCCGAGCCCTCGGTGTCGAGGCTCCAGTAGTCGATGACGGGCGGCGCGCCGTACTCGCGCAGCACCGAGCGGACGGTGCGGGCGGGCTTGCGGACGGTCGGTGGTGGCCCGCCGGGGGCCGCGCCGAGGAGGCCGCGGGCCCGCTCGAGCAGGGCCGGGTGGTACTCGTCGAGGATGCCGCCGATGGTCCCGGCCTCGACGAACTCGACGTCGTCGTCCCGCTCGTAGAGGCAGCAGTTGACGCAGTGGCAGGACCGGTTCGCGACGAGCTCGGCGTACAGGGCTGCGTTCGGCTCGACGCAGATGCCCGTCCAGCCGAACGCACGCTCCAGCACGCGGGTGTTGCTGACCTCGACGCCGTCGGACGCCCCGGAGTCGAGGAAGAAGCCGCCGCGCAGGCCGTTCAACGCCCGGAGGACGAAGCGGTCCTGCCCGTACTGCGAGGTCACCTGCGGGCGCCGCGGGCGCGGGCGAACGCCGCCGAGCGCCAGGCTCCGGTGGCGGCCGCCGCAGCCGTGCGGGCGCCGATGTCCGGGTCCGCCTGCGGGTTGCGGTGGTGGACGTCGTCGGCGCGTTCGCCGTAGAGCATGGTGATGTTGATCCGCCGGTTCTCGTAACCGGGTTTGAAGCGGACGCCGGCGGTGCCGTGGAAGAGGTCGGAGTTGAAGACGATGGCCCGGTTGGCCCGGTAGGGGATCTCGACCGAGCGGACGTGCCGGCTGCGCAGGTAGGACCAGATGAGGTCCGGGCTGCCGTTGTAGGTGTCGAAGTCCCAGTCGGGCGGGGCGTCCGCGCGGTGCACCAGGAGCCCGCCGCTGCCGGGGTCGAGGTTGGCCTCGGTCGGGGTGATCCAGAAGTTGACGTTGACGGCCGCGAAGTCGGCGTGGGTGTTCCCGCCCGGGGGGAGGACGTGACCGTTCTTGAACGCCCAGAGCTGGCGCAGCGGGTACCGAGCGCCGATGACGCGCGGCAGCGCATGACGGAGTTCCTGGGCGATCTGCAGCAGCAGCGGACTGTTGAAGCCGTCCCGGAAGAACGCGCCGAGCCGGCCGTGCGCGTAGCGGTTGGCCGACCAGACGGTCGACTCCAGGCAGAAGGACCGCAGGCTCTCCAGCGCCTGCGGGGTGAGGAGGTCGTCGATGACCACCACGCCGGCCTGGTCGCCCAGGTAGCGGCCCTCCACCTCGGCGGGGTCCCAGCTGTCCGAGAGCGCCCGCTCCAGCCGGGGCGCGGTGCCCACGTGCACGAGCCTGTTGTAGACCTGCCCGATCGCCTCCTCGTCCGCGCCGGTCAGCGGCACCTGGCCGGGAACCCCCTGCTCGGTGAGCCGGTCGGCGATCCGCCGGTAGCGGTCGATGACGGCGTCGAAGCCGCTGCCGAGCAGGCCGCGCTCCCGCAGGTGGCGGAACTGCTCGATGTCGTGGTGCAGCTTGGGGACGGACAGGTAGGGAACGGGCACCGGGGGCAGGGCGCCCTCCCCTCCCGCGGTCGGGCGGCCCTGCGGGTCGAGGCCGCTGCGCCAGCGGGCGTGGGCGAAGAGGCGGCCGTAGTCGCCGCCGAGGGCGAGGTCCCCGGCGTCCAGTGCGCGCCAGGCCGCCCGGTCCAGCCAGGCGAGGTTGCCGGGGGTGGCGACGTCGGGCCGGTGCCACAGGTCGAGGCACTGGTCGATCCGGCCGCTGCGGGCGAGCCCGGCCGTCAGGTCGCGGGCCTGCGCGGCAGGGGTCGGTCCAGCGCTCACCGGTTGACCCCGGCCGGGCCGAGCAGGCCCCGGTCACGGAGCCGGGTCGCGAACCGCATCAGCTCCGCCAGGGCCACGGAGTGCTGCCCGGCCCCGAGGAGCTCACTCAGGTCACCGAGGTCCTCCAGCATCGAGACGTGGGTGCCGCTCTGTTCGGTGAGCGGGTCTGTCCCCCCGCCGCCCGTCGAGATGTGGGTGCCGCTCTGCTCGGTGAGCGGGTCGGCGGCCTCGGCGGCGGCCGACACGTGGGTGCCGCTCTGCTCGGTCAGCGGGTCGGCGCCCGTGGACATCTCGGTCGTGGCGAGCTCGCGAAAAACCTGGCTGCCGACCAGGACCGACGGCACGAAGGTGTCGAGGCCGACGATCGGCTCCTGGTCGGCGGAGCTGCGCAGCAGCGCTCCGACGACGTGCTCCGCGCGGTGTTCGACCACCGCACGGCCGAAGTCCACCAGCAGCCCGTCCGGCCGGCGGCCCTCGCGGCGGTGCGTCAGGATCTGTTCGCGGAGCCAGCGGACGAGGTCGGGGTTGGACATGACCGCGTAGATGAAGTGGTTGGCGGTGTCCGCCTGCTGCGGTGTCAGCCTGGAGCCGCGCACGTACTCCGCGAGGATCTGCGCGGGGTCGGTGACGAACTGCTCGCGCAGCAGGAAGTCCGTCGACATCGCCTTGAAGAGCGCGTCCAGGCGCCGGGCCACCGCGGCCTCGCGCAGCGTCGGCGTCCCGTTCTCGGTGTTCCCCATCGTGTCCCTGCCTGTCTGGTGGTCGGTTGCCGGTGCCGGCCGGCTGCCACGGGGCACGGGCCGGTGCGCGGGTGAACGTACTCGGAGGGCCCTTCGCCGCGGCGGATCCGGCGCGCGACTCCCCGGAGGTTCCGGCGAACGGGCCCGGTCGGGGGTACGGCCGGGCGCCGGTGGCGAGCGGGCGGTCCTGGACGACCGGCTCCGGGCGGCAGGTCCTGGACGACCGGCTCTGACGCCCGGCTCCGGGCGGCCGGTGTCACAACCGCAGGATGTGTACGAAGAAGGTGCTCCGCCCGTCCTCGATCAGGTGAACGGGCACGCACCCCGCCTCCTCGTAGACCTCCACCCAGCCGGCGCGGTCGCCCGGGGGCACGCCCTGGCCGGAGATGACCTGGACGACGTCGTGCAGGGCGTGCATGCGCGGCCACGGCGGCTCCCGGCGGCCGACCTGGCCGTAGTAGTCCGCCACGATCAGCGCCCGGCCCGGGAAAAGCTCGCGCAGCCGCCGGAGCCAGGCGACGGCCGCGGACGGGCCGTCCGCGAAGAACTCGTTGAGCAGGCTGGTGGCGGAGAGCGTCTCGACCTGGTCCCTGACCTCGGCCGTCAGGACCTGTTCCAGGCGGGAGCAGTCGCCGTGGACGACCGTCACCCGGCCGGCCAGGCCCGCTCCGGCGAGCCGGCGGCGGGCCTCCTCGCACATGGCGGCGTTGGCATCGACGCCCCAGCCGGTGAGGCCCGGGTCACGCCCGGCCAGGTCCCGGAGCAGCGTGCCCGCCCCGCAGCCGAGGTCGAGCAGGCGGCCGAGACCGAGTTGGGCGATGACCTCGGCCATCAGCCCGAGCGCCGGGGAGCGGTCGAGTCCGGCGAAGGCGGCCGCGTGCCGGGCACGGTCCACGGTGGCGGCGGCGTGCCGGGGCTCGCGCAGCAGGGTGCGCAGCTGCCGTGCGTTCGGCCCGTAGGCGCCGATGTACTGGTCGAGCAGGCCGCGGGCCTGCGCGTCGTACTGCGATGTGGCCCGGTAGCCGTCGGGGGTGCGTTCCAGCAGTTCGGTGTTGGCCGCCGTGTAGTCGAGCAGGATGCGCAGCCAGGCGGCGTCGAGTCCTCTCCGCTCGGCCAGTGGCTCGGCGGGGCCGGGGCGCTCCAGCGCCGCGAGGATGCCCTCCTCGTGGAGGGCGGCCACCGCGTGCGCCAGGTGGAACCCCTCGACCAGATCGAGGGCGGTCCGGCGCTCAGCCATGGACGCCCGCCTCCGCCCGCCGGCCGGAGGGGACGATGACCCCGGTGTCGGCCAGCTGCCGCAGGTGCTCCGCCCCGGGCTCCCAGCCGCCGGTGAGCTCGCCGAGCGCGGTGCGGACCTCGTCCATCGTCCGGGGCTCGCGGAACAGGCTCAGGACGGCGTGGGTCGCCGGGTCGATCGCGTAGTCGCGGCAGCCCGCGTCCGCGGCGAGCACCACGCGGCAGCCGACTCCGCCCGCCTCGTGCTCGCCGAGCGGCGGGCCGCCGGCCGGCAGGGCGGCGATGCACCCGAGCAGTGCGGCGCAGTCGTGGATCCCGTCGAACAGGACGGCGCGGGGCGCCAGCGAGTACCGCAGTCCGTCGTCCTCGGGGGCGGTGGGCCGGGGTGGCCGGCCGGCCGCGCGGAGGTCCCGGACGTACCGGACGAGCGAGTGCGTGTGGTGCCCCGCGCCGAGCGCGTCGGCGACGAAGGCCCGGACGAACGCGGTGTCCACCGGGTCTGTCCATCCGGTGCGTTCGTGCCACTGGAGGGCCCGGCGGGTGAACGTGCTCAGCCGGCCGTCGAAGTGGCGCAGGAGGTAGGCGGCGACGGTGTGCCCGAGTTCCGTGACGGCGCGGTGCAGGTCGACGGCGAAGACGTGGTGCTCACGCGGCATCGCGCCCGGGTAGTAGTGGTACGTGGGGAAGAGGTCCGGGTGTTCGCGGACGCAGGTCTCGTCGGCCTCGTCGAGGAGCCAGCCGTTGAACTCGGTGCGGTAGCCGTCGTATCGCACCCGGTCGCCGAGCGCGGCGTGCTGCGCGGTGCCGGGTTCGGGCAGCAGGACGTGCAGCTGGGTGGTGCAGGCCTTCCGCGGCCGGCGCAGGCAGTCGCCGAGGAGGTCGAGAGTGGCGTCCTGGTCGGCGGGTTCCTCCTCGGGGTGGCCGGTGATGAAGGAGACCGTGGCGGCGACGCCGAGGCGTTCGGTGTGGTCGAGGACCTCTTCGAGGAGGCCGAGGTCCAGCCGCTTCTTGATGACCTGCTGCAGGCGCGGCGAGCCGGTCTCGATGCCCAGGTAGAGGGCGACGCATCCGGCCTCGGCCATCCGGTCCAGCAGCTCGGCGTCCACGCAGTCGACCCGGGCGGAGACGCGCCAGGTGTAGCCGCGGTCGCGGACGGCGTCGCAGAAGTCCAGCACCTTGCGGCGGTTGACCGTGAAGAGGTCGTGTTCGAGCTTGAAGTCCCGTGCGCCGTACCGGTGGTGGAGCCGGTCGAGGTCCCCGACCAGTCGGGCCGGGGACTTCAGCCGGTACGAGCGCTGGAAGAAGGTCGCGGTCGAGCAGAAGGTGCAGCTGAACGGGCAGCCCCGGCCGGCCTCCACCCGCAGGTAGTCCAGAGGGAGTTCGTCGACCGGGTACAGGTCGTAGGCCGGCTGCGGGAGGGTGTCCAGGTCGGTGACGAGCGGGCGCCCCTCGGTGGCACGCACCTCGGCGGCGAACGGCGCCGGCCGCCACGAGACTCCGGGGATGTGGGAGAACCGGCGGTGCTCCAGGGCCTCCAGGACGAGCGGGAGGGTCTCCTCGGCCTCGTGGCGCACGACGACGTCGAAGCAGGCGAAGCGGTCCAGGATCTCCCGGTGCAGCATGGTCGCGTGCGGGCCGCCGAGCAGGACGGGCAGGTCGGGCGCGGTGCGCTTGAGGTGTTCGGCGACCCGCAGCGCGAAGATGAAGCTGCAGCCGAGCGTGGTGAAGCCGATGGCGTCCGGCCGGCCGGCGAGCAGTGCGTCGGCCGCCCGCCGGTACAGGGAGGCGTCGTAGTCGAGTTGCCCGGACCGGACCAGGCGCTTCGGGTCGTACACGGTGACGTGGTGACCGGCCCGGCGGGCGACGGCGGCGAGCGAGACCAGCCCGAGGTGGGGGTGGACGTCGAGTGCGCCCAGGTCGTGGTGGCCGGGCAGGACCATGTTGTCGACGAGGATCAGGCGCACGGGCTCTCTCCGATCGGGGGTGGGGCCGCGCCGGTGAAGGTCAGCAGGCGCAGGTCGGTGAAACCCTGGAGGACGGCGAGCAGACCGGCCGGATCACAGCGCTCGCCGGTGGCCGCGCCCAGCCGGTCGGCGAGTTCCCCGACGGTGGCGTGGCCGTCGACCAGGCCGAGCAGGTAGCCGGCGAGCGGCGTGATCTCGGTGACCTGCACCCGGTGGGTGTGCTCGTCGCGCCAGTAGAGCAGGGTGGGGCCGTCCTCGCCGCGGCGGACGGCGGACTCGACGGCACCGGATTCGATCAACCGGGCGAGCGTACGCGGGTGGTGGCGCGCCTCCCGGACCGCGAGCGCGCCGGTCACGCGGGGTACGGAGTCCGGTCGTGGCGCCCCGGGAGCGGCGAAGGGCCCGCCGACGGCATGGCGCAGCCGCTCGACGGTGAGCTCGTGCCCCAGGGCGTCCAGCACCACGGCGTGCGCCGGGTCGTCGGCGGCGAGCCGGCTCTCCAGGAACCCGGCGAAGGCGGTCAGCCGCCGGCGCAGGTCCAGCCCGCCGCGCCGGGCCAGGAGGGTGAAGTGGGGCGCGTAGTCGGCGAACACCTCGATCTCCAGGTCGGCCCGGGCGAGGGCGTCGAAGGTGAGCGGCAGGACGGGGCGCAGTGGGTTCTGGCGCACCATCGTGACGAAGCCGGCGAACCTGCGCAGGCCGTCCAGGTCGAGGGAGCGGGTGATCGCCGCATCGTCGCCCTGCCCCGCTCCCCCGGCCGCCGGCCAGGTGCCGATGATCCCGGGGTCCGCGAGCCCCGCGGCGATGTACGCGTGGACGCGGGGCGCCGCGAGCAGGTGGTCGCGCTCCGCCGCCGCGCCGCTCGCCCCGCTCACGCCTCCACCAGGTCGCGCACGCGCCGGAACTGCTGCTGGAGCAGGGAGAGTTCGGGTGCTTCCGGTGCCCAGTTGTACTCGAAGGTGACCGCGCGGGGCCGCGCCCGTCGCACGGCCCGGGCCAGCAGCGCGAAGACCGGCTCGGGGGCCGGCTGCGCGTGGTCGTCCCAGGCGATCCCGGACTGCTTCTTCAGCCCGGAGAGGTGGAACTCCACCACCCGCTCCAGCGGGAGCCGTTCCAGCTCGCGAGCGGCGTCGAAGCCCATGTTGGTGGCGGAGATCAGGAAGTGCGTGAGGTCCAGCAGCAGGTCCAGCCGGTCGTTGCGCTCGCACAGGCGACTGGTGAAGTCGACCAGCGACATCGTGCTGCCCGGCACCTGGAAGTACTGGGGCGGGTTCTCCAGGATGATCGGCACGGGGTAGCGGTCCTGGAGGGGCTTGAGGTTGTCGAGGACCTGCTCGAGGGTCTGTTCGCTCAGCTGCGGGCAGACCGTGTAGCTGAGCGAGGTGGGGTCGGCGCCCTCGGCGCCCGGCCCGGCGGCCTCGGCCCGGATGTAGGCGAGGTGCTCGCCGATCCAGGGGGTGCGCGTGCGCTGCCGCCACTGCTCGATGGCCTCCAGCGTGCTCTCCTCCGGCGGGACGAAGCCGCCGACCGACATGCTCGCGCAGTGCAGGACGAGCGGGATCTGCCGCTGGATGTCCGCGGTGGCGGGGGCGTGCCGCAACTGCTCGAACGGGATCTCCACATAGTCGAGGGCGCCGGGCAGCCGCTCGACGAGCTCCGCGACGTACGGGCTGTGGGCCAGCCCGACGGCGGTGCCGGCGCGGTCCGGGTCGAAGTACTCCACGCGTGTCCTGCTCTCCCGGTGTGGCCGGTGGCCTCCCCCCGCTGTGCGCGAGGAGGCCACCGGCGAGACGGTCAGTCCCAGATGTAGCCGTCCTCGGCGCGGATGTCGCCGTCGAGGATGTCGATGCTGGCGTTGTGGGCGGTCATCCGGAGGTTGCCGTTACGCAGGCAGGTGGTGATGGCCTGCTTTCGCTCCTCCGTGAGCTCGAAGCCGAGCTCGATCTTCGGGGACCGCAGCTGGATGCTGTGCTCCGCCGCCCGTCCGTTCACCGTCGGGCCTCGCGCCGAGGACTTGCCGCCGTTCGACGGATTGGCCATACAGATCACCCCAATCAGGTAGAAACAATGCTGGAGTTGTCCATATGTGCACGAACAGTGACGCATCGTCAAGGACAAGTGACGAGCCGTCAAGTCGAGGTCGGCCGAACGGGTCAACGCACCGGCCGTACAGGTCAGGACAGCGGGACGGCGCGGACGGCGGGTCAGGGCAGCGCGTCAAGGCAGCGGGGTCAGGGCAGCCGGACCAGCTTGCGCAGGGGTCCGCCGGCCCGCCCTCCCCCGGCCGGGCCTCGGCCGGGCTCGTGGACCAGCAGTCGCACCTCATCGGCCGGCACCAGGGTGGCGCGCAGCCGCCAGTCGATCTCCTGGTCCCCGGCCAGGGTCACGTCCCACCGGCGGAGGATCGTGGCCAGGGTGCCCGTCAGTGCCGTCATGGCCAGATCACGGCCGAGGCAGTAGCGGCCCCCGGCCCCGAACGGCAGGTAGTCGAAGGCCGGGGGGCGCACCGAACACCACCGGCCCGGATCGAAGGTGGCCGCCTGCGCGTCGCCGACGAACGCCCGGTGGGCCACGAACGGGGAGACCAGCACCTCGCACCGGGGTGGGAGTCGGTGGCCGCCGAGAAGGGCCTCCCGCGTGGTCACGCGCACCATCACGGCATTCGACGGCAGAACACGAAGGCTCTCCCGGGCCACGGCTTCGAGCAGCTCCCGCCCCCGGGCGTCGGCACCCTCCCCCGACCGCAGCCGCTCGCACAACTCGCCGCGCAGGTCGTCGAGTTGGGTGAGCAGGAGAATCGTCCAGACGAGCGCGGCGGCCAGCGGTTCACTGCCGGCCAGGAAGAACGCGTTGGCGTGGGCGGCGAGTTCTCCCTCCGGCAGCAGCCGTCCGGCCTCGTCACGGACCAGACTCAGCCGCGCCAGCAGGCAGCCGGCCTCACCGGGCGGGCGGCCCGGCGCCCGGTGGTGGCCGATCCGGGCCCGCAGGGCGGTGTGGAGGCCGCCGCCCACGGCGGCGATCTCGGCGTGCAGCCCGGACCGAAGTCGGCCGTCCGGCGGTCCGGTTGCGGCGTACCGGCGGCGTAGGGCCAGCAAGCGGTGACAGCCGTCGCCGAGGCCGCGGACCTCGGCGGTGGTACCGAACAGCAGTCCGCCCAGCAACGCCCGCGCGAGCCGGTTCATCTGCTCACAGAGCCCCACGACGACGCCCGGCCGCCAACTCCCGGTCAGGGCGGCCGTTTCCGCCGCCACCAGGTCGACACACCGGCCGGCGGCCCGCCGGGTGAACACCGGCCCGAACGCCCGTCGGCGCTCTCGGTGGACGGCGCCGCCCATGCTGAACAGCCCCGAGCTCAGCGCACCGACCACCGACGGCAGGCCGTCGCGCTCGGCCATGGTGGCCGGCCGGCCGAAGGTCTCGGCGTCCACCAGGACTTCGCGTACGTTGGCGGCGCCGAAGGCCGCGACGCACCCCGCCGTACCCAGCCCCCGGGAGAGCACCGGCACCCCGTCCGTCAGCACCGCAAGGTCGCCGTGCCGCCGCCGGGCAGCCATCAGCGTCGCCAGCGGATCGGCGAGCAGCAGCGCGTGCCAGTCCGCCCCGCCGGGCCGACCGGTGTGGTGAGCGAGCATGGGCACAGCTTCACACCCCCGGCAGGCCGCACCGGACCAACGCGCCGACGACCCTCTCCCGGAGTCCGCAACCGCTCGCCACCCGCCCTCCTGCGGGCGCTCACCGCCGACGGCGGCGGCGTCGCCGCTGCTCTTCCGTCCAGCTCGTCGGCCTCGACCGAGCGACGGGCAGCCGCGTACGGACGACGGCGACCTCGTGCGCGAAAGTCCTGCGGCCTGCCGGGCGAGACGGACCGACGGCGCCCCCGCCCCGGGACGTCCATCTGACGATCCGTCAAGGACCTGTCATGGTCCCCGGGTCTGCGGGCGGTGTCCGTCCGTGTCACCGAGGGCCGAGCGGGCGCCGCCCTGCACCCGGGTCAGGTCGTCGAGCAGCCCGGTGAGCCAGAGGGTCACATCGACGGTGTGCAGCGACGCCGGGTCGGCGGGCATCCGGGTGGCCGTCGCGCGCTCGTCGCGCAGCGCGGCACGGGCGTCGGCCAGCGCCCGGTCGGCGGTGCCGGCGGGGCCGCGCTCCAGCAGCGCCGTGCCCTGGCGGCGGAACGCCGCGGCGACCTGCTCCGCACGGCCCACCAGCCTCGCCGCCCCGTCCGGGCCGGTGGCCGCGGTGCCGGGCGGGATTCGGGCCAGCAGCGGCTCGGCGCCCCGAACGGTGTGCTGCCCGGTGAGCACGGCGGCCTGCCAGTTCGGCCCGTCCTCGGCCGGATCGTGCCGCTCGCTGCGGTACTGGGCGTACAGCGCCTCGGTGAGCAGCGCGGAGTGCCGGGCCCGGCCCAGGGCTCCCTGCGCCGGGCCCGTCCCGGTGACCACGGCGACCGTCTCGCACAGGGCCGCGGCGCTCCGGTCGAGCAGTTCGGCGGTGCGCCGCCGAAGGTCCTGGCCACCGCCGCGGGGCCAGGCGCAGAGCCCGGCGAGGATGCCGATCGCCGCGCCCGTGGCCACGTTGAGCAGCCGGGCCTCGGCCAGCCGCCAGCTGGCCGGGGCCAGCTGGGTGAAGACCATGGCCACCACGACGGTGAACAGCCCCTGCGCCCAGGCCAGCCCGAGCACCGGGCCGACGGCGAACGCGAACAGCATCACCGGCGGCAGCGCCGCGGCGTAGAAGGCCGGGTGTTCACCGACCGCCAGCAGCACCGCGGCGGTCACGGCGGCGCCGCACGCCGTGCCGACCAGGGCCGGACGCAGTGTCATCCGGGTGTCGGCGGCACTGGTGCGCATCAGGGTGAGGGTCGCCAGCAGCACCCAGAAGCCGTGGGTGAGGTCGAGGGCGCCGACCACCAGGCGGGCGGCGCTCAGGGCTCCGGCCGTGCGCAGGGCGTTGCGGAAGTACACCGAGCGGGTCGTCAGGTTGCCGCGGATGCGGCGCCACCAGAGCATCGCGACCGGCTCGTGGGCGTACCAGAACGGGCCGGGCCGCTGGTCGGGAGGCGTGTCGTCGGCCGGTGGCGGCGCGTGGCGGGCGGTGCGGGTGGCGAGGGTGAGGAAGCGGGCTCCCTCGGCGGCGTTCAGGGCGACCGTGCCGAGCCCCAGCCGGGCCGCCGCCGTCCGCGCATGACCTGCCACCGCGTCGCGGCCTGGGTCGGGGCCGAGGGCGGGGCCGGGGCCGAGGGCGGGGCCGGGGCCGAGGGCGGGGCCGGGGCCGAGGGCGGGGCCGGGGCCGAGGGCGGGGCCGGGGCCGAGGGCCGAGCCGGGGGCGGGCCCGGGTGAGGTGCGGGCGGCCTCGAACGCGGCGATCCGCGCCTCGATCGGCGCGGTGGAGGGGACCGGCCCGCCCGCCCGCACCCCGGCCGCCGCCGCGCGCAGGGCGTCGGCGGTGGCCGTCACCAGAACGGCCGCCTGCGGGTAGGGCCCGCCGACGGGCCCGAGCCGGCGGACCCGCAGCAACTCGGCTCCGATGTAGTGCAGGGTGGTGGCGCAGTGGGTGAGGGCGCGATCGACGGCGCCCGGACCGGCGGGCCGCTCCATCGTCGGGATCCGGGAGAACCGCAGCTGGTCGAGGAGGGCCAGGGCCTGCTCCGGCACGTCCGCCGCGCCGTTCGCAGCGTCGTCCGGCGCCTCGGCCGGGTTGCCGGGCGCCGTCCGGGGCGCGTCGGCCCGGCCCGGCGGTGCGCGGCCGTCGGACGGCGCCGTGGGCGGGGCCGCCGTGCGCGGGGCCGCTGTGGGCGGGCGGCCGGCGCAGTCGGCGGCGGCCAGGTCCGCCAGCCGCGCCAGCGCCTCGGCGGCGCGGGCCAGATGGCCGCGGTAGTCCGGCGGCGGCGGCTCCGGCCACAGCAGCCGCTCCGCCGCGGCGAGCAGCAGCAGACCCGCCGCCACGCCGGTCAGCCGCTGCGGCAGGGTGTCCGGGGCGTAGGGAGGGAAGCACGGGAGGATGTAGAACAGCTGGAGTCCGTTCGCCAGCCCGACCAGGCGCGGCCCGCCCACCGAGCCGAAGGCCACCGCGAAGCCCACGCCCGCCATCCCCAGCGCCGCCGCCCCGGTGTGCACGGCCAGGACGGTGCCCAGGCACACCAGCACCCAGGCGAACGGCAGTGTCAGCAGCAGCGTGCGCGCCCGGCTTCGCGCGTCGCCCTCCACCCGGGCCAGGACACCGACCGCCACCGCCCCGAACAGCGCGTACGTGGCCGTCACCGGCTGGTGGAGGCCGTAGCGGAAGGTGTAGAAGCCGGCGCACGCGGCCGCGGTGACCCGGACCGCGCGGTGTAGCACCGCCGGATCGGGGCGGGCTCGGCGCGGGTGCTCCGGCCGGCCGGGCAAGCGGCGCATCGCACCTCGCTCCCGTGGGGCGTCAACCGGATCTCGGCGTGGCCCTGACCACCCTCGTCTGCCATTGCACCGTCCGGCGGGCAGCCTGTCCCGCCGGCCGGCGCCAACCGGGCGACACGGCGATGTCACGGCCGCGGGGTCTCGGGTACCGGCGTGGTGACGCCCCGGCAGGGCTTTGTCAGACCCTGCCGGGGGGGGAGGGGGCCGGCGGAGTCCTGGGCGCTCGGTACGGACGGCCCCGGGACGGTGGGATGCCGGGGGCCTCGCCCGTTCGTCAGCTCTCCCCCGGTGCCGGGGCGCGGTAGCCGAGCAGGCGGACGGCCGGCGCGGAGACGACCTGGATGTCCGCCGTTCCCGGCACGGCGACGTGGACGAAACCGCCCTCGATCGCGAACCGGACACCCGTCAGGTGGCCCGCGAACTGCCACCCGAGCAGCGCCCGCTCGCCGTCTTCGACGCCCTGGCGGAACGCTTCGCCCGCCAGGACTTCCGCGGCTGCGCCTTCGTGAACACCATGGTCGAGGCGGCCGACCGCAGCAGCGCCGCACACCGGGTGGCCGCCGCCCACAAGGCCGCCGTCATCGACTACCTGGACCAGTTGCTGACGGACGCCGGGCACGGCGAGCACGCCGCGCTCGCCGAAGAACTCGTCCTCCTCATCGACGGCGCCATCGTCACCTCCGTGCGCGAAGGAACCACGGAACCCGCGCGACGGGCACGCCGCATCGCCGCCGCCCTCCTGGCGGCGGAACGGGCCTGACGCCGCCGCGGGGCGACGGCCGCCCGCTCCGCAACCCCCCGGGCCGGGGCGCCCCTAGTCCGTCCGCGCCGGGGCCGCGCCGGCCTCGGGCAGCATGGGCCCGAACGCGGCCCGGACGTCGGCCATGGTGCGGCCGGCCTCGTCGAGCGCCTGCGGGAGGTGGTGCGCGACAGCCTCGACCAGCCCCCGGATGTGGTCACGGTCGACATGCCGCGTGAGGGTGAAGCGCAGACCCGACTTCTTCAGTGGGACGACGGGGAAGGAGGACTGGTTCACGTAGAACCCCTCGTCGAGCATCCGCCGCACCATGGCGTAGCTCACCTCCGGTTCACCGAGGCCGACGAAGTAGATCGGCGTCCGGGGGTCGGAGACGACGGGCAGGCCGGCGGCGGCCAGCAGCTCGTTGCAGTAGTCCCGGCGCTGCGCCAGGTCCGCCTGGACGGCCTCGATCCGGGCGGAGAGATGGATCCGCGCGGAGGCGATCGCCGCCCCGAGCATCGGGGGCGGCAACGGGTGGGAGTACATCAGTGGCCCCCCGTTGATCCGGACCTTCTCGAAGGCCTGCTCGGTGGGAAACACGGCCACGCCGCCGATGGTCCCGAACCCCTTGGCGAGCGTTGTGACCAGCACCACGCGCTCGCCGAGGCGCCGGCCGAGCTTCTCGAAGACGTAGCCCGCGCCGTGCCGCCCGTACCAGCTCATGCCGTGCGCGTCGTCCACGTAGAGGTGCAGCGAGGGGTACGCCGCCATCAGCCGGACGAGGTCCTCGACCGGCGCGACATCACCGAACATCGAGTACACGCCGTCGATCAGGTACCAGACCCTCTCGCCGGTGGCCTCCGCGCGCCGCAGCCGCCGCTCCAGCGCGCCCAGGTCGCCGTGCCGCACCATCGCGAGCTCGACCCCCTGCTGCCGCACGAGTTGGGCGGCCGTCTGGACGCTGAAGTGGACCTGCTGGTCCAGCACGGCGATGTCGCCGGCCCCGAGCAGGGCCGGCAGCACGGAGATGTGGCACAGCGACGTCGAGGAGTACACGAGCACGGGGTGACCGGCGTACATCTCCCGCAGCAGCTCTTCGAGTTCGAGGTTCAGTCCGGACGCCACGTACGACCGCGAGACCGAGAACTGGACGCCGAAGCGCTTGATCGCGTCGACGGCGCCACGCTGGATGCGCTCGTCCTGTTCGAGGGAGAGGTAGCCACAGGTACCGAAGTTGACCAGATCCCTGCCCCCGATCCGCAGGTGGGTGCCCGGTGGCGCGTCCAGCCCGGTCGTCAGATGGCTGGTGCCCTGCTTCATCGCCTCGGCGATCAGCCTCTCGGCGGTGTCGGCGGACGTCTGGTACGGCACGGTGGCCACGGCGGATTCCCCTCAGCCCATAAGTCGGTCGGACTATGGGATGAACGGTGCGCGCACGCAGAAGTTACGGGGAGCCGGGAAAAGCCGGCGGCGCGCCCCTCCCGCGCGTCCCCGGCAGCGGGGACGCCCTCGGGCGCGGAACCGCCAGACCCTCAACCGCCCATGCCCCCGGGGGCCGGGCGGCGGCCGGAGCCCTCGAAGGGACCCGGCCGAGCCCGCCGCCGCCGGAGCTTGTCAGACAAGCCCCAGGTCCTGGCCGACTGCCGTGCCCCGCCGCGTAAAGGATCCCGGCAGTCCGACCGGGTAGTCCTGGAGCGTGATGTTCTCGGCGGCCTTGCGGGCGATCTTGGCGGCCATGTTCTTGCCCGGCAGGTAGGGCATGACCTTGTAGTAGCGGTTGAGCACGGAGGCCATCAGGCGGCTGTCCGGGACCATGAGCTTGGCGACGCCGTCACCCATCTTCTGGCAGCCGGTCGCGTAGGCGCGCACCTGCTCCTGGTAGCGGGCGTAGGCGACGCGGTGGTCGCCGTCGGCGGCGGCCAGTTCCCCGGCGAGGACGTACGCGCCGACCAGGGCGAGCCCCGAGCCCATGCCGGACAGGGAGGAGGGGCAGTAGGCGGCGTCGCCGACCAGGGCGACCCGGCCACGCGTCCAGGCGTCCATGTGCACCTGCCCGACGGAGTCGAAGTAGAAGTCGGGCGCGTACCGCATGTCGTGCAGCAGCCGGTCGCTCTGCCAGCCGCTGCCGGTGAAGTGCTCGGCGAGGACGGCCTGCTGGCGCACCACGTCCCGGCGGTCCAGCCCCAGCTGCGGCGAGCCGAAGTAGAAGACGGCCTTGGCCTCGGCGTTGTCGCGCGCGCTGTACATCGCGACGAGCTTGCCGGCGGTGCGGTAGGCGTGCCCGGTGTGGTCGAGGCCGAGGTGGTTGTCGGTGGTGAAGATCGCGCAGTAGACGCCGAGGTGCCTGACGAACTCCTCCTCGGGGCCGAAGGCCAGGCGGCGGGTGTTGGAGTGCAGCCCGTCGGCGCCGATCACCAGGTCGAACCTGCGGGGGGCGGCACGCTCGAAGGTGACGGTCACACCGTCGGCGTCCTCGGTGAGCGAGGTGACGGAGTCTCCGAAGAGGTACTCGGTGTGGTCCTTGGTGGCGTCGTACAGGATGCGCGCGAGGTCTCCGCGGAGGATCTCGAGATCCCCGGCGAACAGGTCGGCGGGCAGCTTGGCCTGCGGCTTTCCGGCGCTGTTGACGTAGGACATCGAGCCCGTGCCGGTACGGGCGCTCTCGAGCTCGGCCAGGATGCCCATCCGGCGCAGGATCGACAGGTGCGCCTCGCCGCGGAAGTCGACGGCGTAGCCGCCGTCGCGCAGCGCGGGAGCGCGCTCCACGATGACGGGGTTGAAGCCGTGGCGGTGGAGCCAGTAGGCGAGGACGGGGCCGGCGACGGAGGCGCCGGAGATCAGTACGTTGCGGTTCTTCATGGTGGTGAGCCTGCCCGGGGGTGCTCACCGCGGGCTCACCGCCGGCTCACCGCCTCCACGACGGGCTCGGGAAGGCCGAGCAGGCGCAGCAGCGCGGGGGCGTCGTGGCCCACCTCGGCCGCGGACTCGGCGGCCGTACGGTAGCGCGTCCGGGCCGTGGCGTGGTCACCGCGCAGTTCGGCGATGCGGGCGAGCCCTGCGAGCGCGCGCACCCGGTTGCCGAGGGCCTTGATCCAGTGCGGGTCGATCCGTTCCAGCGCCTCGGAATAGAGCCGTTCCGCCGCGGTCAGGTCGCCGTCGGACAGGGCGAGGTCGGCCTGCCCCCGCAGGGCGGCCGCGAGGCCGTCGGCGCTGCCGGCGCCGACGGCCAGCTCCGCGGCGCGCGCGTAGTCGGCTCCGGCCGCGGTACGGTCGTCGGCGGCGAACTGGTCACCCCGGTTGACGAGCAGGTCGGCGGCGTCCTCCAGGGCGCCGAGCTGTTCGGTCAGGGCGATGGCCCGATCGGTCAGCGCGACCGCCTCCACCCGGTCGCCGCGCCCGGACGCCACTCCGGCGAGCATGTCCAGGGCCAAGGCGGCTCCCCAGCGGTCGCCGAGCACACCGAACTCGTCGACGGCCAGCCCGAAGGCGTGCTCGGCCCCCGGGGTGTCGCCCGCACCGAGGAAGCCGAATCCGGACACGTACCGGGCCACCGCCCGTGCCCACGGCTCGGGGCAGTCACACTGGGCCGAGACCAGCTCGAACGCGCTCTGCCGCTCCTCGGCCTGGGCCTGGCCGGCGCTCCGCATCATCCACACCAGCAGCGCGACCGGATACCGGCCCGCCCGCTCACCCGGCCAGGCCGCGGCCAGCGCCTCCTCGGCCGTGGCACGGTGCCGCTGCCAGAGCGGCCGCCCGGCGCTGCCGGACGCCGCGAGCAGCACGCACACCGCGTACTCCTCACCGCACCCCGAGGGGGGCCGGTCACCGATCTGCTGCAGCAGCGCGGCGGCGTGCGGCGCCGCCGACGTCGAGGCGCCCCGGATCCACAGGTAGGCCGAGGCCGAGGCCAGCAGCTCCAGGGCCGTCTCCGCCTCCTGCGCCGCGACGGCCCAGCGCACCGCCGCCAGGAGGTCGTCGTGCACGGCGGAGACGGCCGGCAGCCACTCCAGCTGCTCGGCCGTCCGCAGGTACGGGTCGGCGGTCCGGACCAGCTGCCGGACGTACCGGGCGTGGGCGCGGCCGGTCACGTCCTGCTCACCCGCCGCCGCCAGCTGTTCGGCGGCGAAGGTGCGGATCGTCTCCAGCATCCGGTACCGGCCGCGGCCGGCCTGCAGGAAGGACTTGTCCGCCAGCGACTCCAGCGTCTCGCCGTCGGCGTCGCACACCTGCGCCGCCGCCTGGGCCGACGCTCCGCCCGCGAAGACCGCGAACCGCCGGGCGGCCCGCCGCTCGGGTTCGGAGAGCAGCTCCCAACCCCAGGCGACCACCGAGCGCAGGGTCCGGTGGCGCTGGTCGGCCGTACGGGCGCCGCGCGCGGCGATCCCGAGCAGGTCGTCCAGGCGTCCCGCGAGGTCGGCGACCTCCAGCGTGCGCAGCCGGGCCGCGGTCAGTTCGATGGCCAGCGGCAGGCCGTCCAACGCCGTGCAGATCCTCCGCAGGAGAGCGGGATCGGCGGCGAAGCCGCGCCGCACGGCGGCGGCCCGGTCGGTGAACAGCCGTATCGCCGCGTCCTCGTCGAGCGGCCCGACGTACTGCAGGCTCTCGCCGATGATGCCGAGCGGCTCACGGCTGGTGGCCAGGACCCGCAGCCGCGGGCAGGTCGCCAGCAGCCGCGCCACCAGCGTCGCGGTCTCCTCGACCAGGTGCTCGCAGTTGTCCAGGACGAGCAGGAGGACCCGGTCCGACAGCGCCGTGATCAGGCGGTCGACCGGTGCCCGCGCGCCGTCCAGGTGGAGCCCGCTCTCGCGCAGGCCGAGTGCGCCCAGCAGCAGCTGCGGCAGCGCGGCGCCGTCGCGCAGCGGGGCCAGCTCGACGAAGCACACCTCGTCGGCGACGCCGCCGGCGAGTTCGACGGAGAGCCTGGTCTTCCCCACACCGCCGGGGCCGACCAGGGTGACCAGCCGGGCCACCCGCAGCAGCTCCGCGGTCTCGTTCACCTCGTCGGCGCGGCCCACGAAGGAGGTGAGCTGCGCCGGTGGCGCGGCCGGCGCCGGCGCCCGATCGGTGCTCAGCAACTCCCGGTGGAGGGCTGCCAGTTCGGCCGAGGGGTCGGCGCCGAGCTCCTCGGCCAGGTGGAGTCTGGTCTCCTCGAACACCACCAGTGCCTCGGCCTGGCCGCCCTCGGCGAACAGGGCGCGCATCAGCAGCGCCGCCAGGTGCTCACGGAGCGGGTGGCGGCCGACGAGTTCGCGCAGTTCCGGTACGGCCGCGCGGTGCTCGCCGAGACGGAGCTCCCCCTCGAACCGGTCCTCCAGCGCTGCGAGCCGCAGCTCATCCAGCCGTGCCGCCGCCGCCCGGGCCGTCTCGCGCTCGGCGACCTCGTCCAGCGCGGGACCTCGCCACAGCCCGAGCGCCTCCCGCAGCAGCGCGACGGCCTGTTCGGCGTCGCCGTCCCGCAGAGCGGCACGGCCCTCGCCGGCGAGCCTCTCGAACCGGCAGGCGTCCACGGCGTCCGGCTCGACCACGATCCGGTAGCCCGCCCCTGCGCGCTCGATCGCGGCCGTCTGTCCCAGGGCCGTCCGCAACCGGGACACCTGGGACTGCACCGCGTGCGCCGACAACTCGGCGACCGGGTCGACCTCCTCGGCCAGCCGGTCGGCGGAGACCACCTCGCCGGGGCGGACCAACAGCAGTGCCAGCAGTGCCCGTCGGGCCGGCCCGCCGAGCGGGACCTCGGCCCCGTCGTCGCGCCACGCCTTGGTCTCGCCGAGGATTCCGAACCGCATGCGGGTGATTATCCACCAGAGATGATCACGCCGGGACGATGGGGCCGAGGTAGGTGCCGCCCGAGACGTCGACCGTCTGACCGGTCACCCAACGCCCCTGCGGGCCCGCCAGGAAGCCCACGACGTCGGCGACGTCCTCCGGCTCGCCGAGCCGGCCCAGCGCGGTGATCGACTCCAGGCCCGCGACCACCGCGGGAATCCCGGTGTACGCCGCGGTCATGTCGGTCCGCACCGCACCGGGCGCGACCGTGTTGACCGTGATCCCCCGCCGGCCCAGCTCGTTGGCGAGCGAGGGGCCCATCGACTCCAGCGCCGCCTTGGTGACGGTGTACCCGATCTGCGTGGAGACGGCGAACCGGCTGGCCGTCGACCCCATGTTGATGATCCGCCCGCCGTCGTTCAACAGCGCCAGCGCCCTCTGGATCACGAAGAACGGCGTGCTCACGTTGACCGCCAGCAGCCGCGTGAACTCCTCCTCGGTGACCTGCCCGATCGAACTGCCGGAGCTGATGCCCGCGTTGTTGACCAGGATGTCCAGGCCGTCCGCACCGTGCTCCGCCAGCCCCGCGGTCAGCCCCTCGAACAGCCGGTCCACCGCGCCGCTCTCCCCGAACCGGGCCTGCACGGCGAACGCCCGGCCACCCGCGGCCTCGATCCGCGCCACGGTCTCCTTGGCGGCAGCCTCGTTGCCGCCGAAGTGCACCGCGACCAGCGCGCCCTCGGCGGCAAGCCGCAGCGCGACCGCCCGCCCGATCCCGCGCGATCCGCCCGTCACCAGCGCCGCCTTGCCGGTCAGCTCACCCATGATCATGCTCCCTCGGTCGTGGCCGGCCCCTCGGCGGTTCCGGCGATGAACCGAAGACTGCCGACGACCGCTCACCGCACCCTCACCGCCCGCTCACCGCCGCGAACACCTGCGCGGGCCGGGCTCCCGGCCCGCCATGGAGCAGGTCCGGCCGGATCGGAGGAGCATCTATTGCGGAGGCGACCACGGCGCGCCGAGCCGCCGGTGGGGCGGCACACGGAGTGGTCGGCCGGGTGCGAGGAGGAAGGCCATGATCGTCGACTGCGCGCACTACCGTGACGGGCGCCGGCAGCACGAGGGCCCCATGCAGCTGGAGGAGGCGGCCGCGCGCTGCGCACTGGGCGGATTCGTCTGGCTGGGCATGTTCGAGCCGGGCCCCGAAGAACTGGCCAGGGTCCGCGAGAGCTTCGGGCTGCACGAGCTCGCCGTCGAGGACGCCCAGGCCTTCCACCTGCGACCGAAGGCCGAGCAGTACGAGGACGGCACCGAGCTGATCATCCTGCGGACCGCGCGCTACGACGACGAACGCGAGGAGATCGACACCGGCGAGATCAGCATCTTCCTGGCCGAACACTTCGTGATCACCGTCCGCCAGGGCATCGCCAGCGAGCTGGCCGGTGCCCGCGGCCGGCTCGAACGCAGCCCCGAACTGCTGCGCACCGGCAGCGCCTCGACACTGTGGGCGATCCTCGACCAGGTGGTCGACAGCTACGCACCCGTCGTCACCGAACTCGAGCGCGACATCGAGCAGATCGAGGCCACCGTGTTCTCCGGCGCGGTCGCCCCGACCGAGCGGATCTACTTCCTGCGCCGCGAGGCCACCGACTTCTACCGTGCCGTCCACCCCCTTCTCGCCGTGCTCGCCAGGCGGCTCCGGGGCGGCAGGTCGGCGGCCGGACTGCTGCCGTACTTCCGCGACGTGCACGACCACCTCCTGCTGGTCAACGAGGAGGTCGCCGCCCAACGCGACCTGCTGACCACCGTCCTGGAGGCGAACATCGCGGTGATCTCCGTCGAGCAGAACAGGATCAACCTCCGGCAGAGCGCCACGATGGAGCGGCTCACGATCATCGCGACCGTGTTCCTCCCGCTGTCCTTCGTGGTCGGCTTCTTCGGGCAGAACTTCGGCTGGCTGGTCGAGCACATCGACAGCCTGGCGGCGTTCATCGCCCTCAGCGTCGTCGGCCTGCTGCTGCCGTGCCTGCTGCTGTACGTCTGGCTGCACCGGCGCCGCGCCCACCCGGCCACGTCGACGCCGGAGGTGAACAACGGCGTCCGTCCCACGCCGCGATCCCCCACCGAGTGAGGACGTCCCGCCCCGGCGGCGGCGACGCGTCACCGCCGGCATCCGGGCGCAACGCGTCGGTGCGCGGCTGTTCCCCGGCGTTCCGACGTGCCGTAGCGTGGCCGGGTGAACACGAACTCGTCGGCCCGGTACGACGCGGTGATCGTCGGTGGTGGGCACAACGGACTGGTGGCGGCGGCCTACCTCGCGCGGGCCGGGCAACGGGTCCTGGTGCTGGAGCGGCTGCCCGAGGTGGGCGGGGCGGCGGTGTCGGCCCAGGTGTTCGCGGGGGTGGACGCCCGGCTGTCGCGCTACTCGTACCTGGTGAGCCTGCTGCCGCGGAAGGTGATCCGGGAGCTGGGGCTGCGGCTGGACCTGCGCCGGCGCCGGATCGCCTCGTACACCCCCGCCGTCCGGGACGGGAAGCCCACCGGACTGCTGGTGGACGCCGCCGACCCGGGCCGGACGCGGGACTCGTTCCGGGCACTGACCGGCTCGGAGCGCGAGTGGAGCGCCTGGCAGCGCTTCTACGGGATGACCGGGCAGGTCGCCCGGCGGGTGTTCCCTACGCTCACCGAGCCGCTGCCCTCACGCGCCGGGCTGCGCCGGCTGGTCGCGGACGACGCCGCCTGGGAGGCGCTGTTCGAACGGCCGCTGGGCGAGACGATCGAACGGACCTTCGCCGACGACCTGGTGCGCGGAGTGGTGCTCACGGACGCCCTGATCGGTACCTTCACCCATGCCCACGACCCCTCGCTGCGGCAGAACCGCTGCTTCCTCTACCACGTGATCGGCAACGGGACGGGCGACTGGGACGTCCCGGTCGGCGGGATGGGCGCGGTGACGGGCGCGCTGGCCGGGGCGGCGCTGGCTGCCGGGGCGAAGATCCGGACCGGCTGCGAGGTCACCGCCATCGCCACCGACGGCGTCGGCGAGGCCGAGGTGACCTACCGTCATCAGGGCGGAGAGGCGACGGCGGCGGGCAGCCGGGTCCTGGTGAACGCCGCCCCGGCGACGCTGGCACGGCTGCTGGGCGAGGAGCCCGGGCCCGCACCGGAGGGCGCCCAGCTGAAGGTCAACATGGTGCTGCGCCGGCTGCCTCGGCTGAGGGACGCCGCCACGGATCCGCGTGACGCCTTCGCAGGGACCTTCCACATCGCCGAGTCCTACGGGCAGTTGGAGACGGCCTACGCCGAGGCGGAGGCGGGCCGGATACCCTCGGCGCCGCCGTCGGAGATCTACTGCCACACACTCACCGACCCGTCGATCCTGGGGCCGGAGGCAGTCCGACAGGGGTTCCAGACACTGACGTTGTTCGGCCTGCACATGCCCGCACGGCTGTTCACCGACCCGGCGGCCAAGGAGAGCGCGCTGGCGTCGAGCCTGGCGCAGCTGGACGAGGTGCTGGCCGAGCCGATCGCCGACTGCCTGGCACCGGACGCCGCCGGGCTGCCCTGCGTGGAGGCCAGGACGCCGCCGGACCTGGAGCGGGAGATCGGCTTGCCGGGCGGTCACATCTTCCATCAGGACCTCTCGTTCCCGTTCGCGACCGGGGATCCGGGAGGGGCCGCGGCCCGCTGGGGCGTGGCGACGGCGCACCCGAACGTGCTGCTGTGCGGCGCGGGGGCGGTCCGCGGCGGCGGCGTCAGCGGCATCCCCGGGCACAACGCGGCGCAGGCCGTCCTGGAGGACCTCACCCGGTAGCCGCCGTCGTGGAGGGCGGGTGGTCGGGCGTGGGCCCGGCGGGGCACGGGCCGGTCAGGTGTGGCGCCGGGGCGTCAGGGCGCCGCCCCGCGGGGGTACGGCCTCCGGCGACCGCGGCGGTACGGCCTCTGGTGCGACCGGCCGACGGCAGCCACAATGCGGGCATGCGCAAACGGCTCCTGGGCGGCCTGGTCGTGGTCGCGGCGGCGTCCGGGTGCGGCGGAAGCGCGCCGGCCGCGGCGCCCAGCGCGGCCGTCACTACGCAGACGCAGACGCAGACGCAGCCGCAGCCGTCGAACAGCCCGCTGGCGGACTGCGTCACGAGCATCACGCCGTGGCTGCAGACGTACCTCGACGGTGGCTCGGACCTCGGCGACTACCAGGAGATGGGCCTCTCCAGCGCTCAGGGCGGCGCACTCCGCGACCTCCAGCGCCAGGCCGCCGCACTCAGGGCGCAGGGGCCGCTGCCGTCCGGCTGGGTGGCCCCGGCGGTCGGGCAGGCCTGCGCCTCGATCCTGGCGGCCCGGGCCGCCGTCACCTCGAAGCCGACGGGCTGGCCGTGAGTCCTGTCCGGCCCCAGACCTCCGGCCGTGTTCCTCCCCCGCGCGCCGGTCCGCCCGGACTCCCCGCCGCACCCACCTCCCCCACCGCTGGCTGCGTGCCGCACCGGCAGGCGGGCGATCGCGACCTGCCGGTGCGGGCTCACCGCCGACAGGCACCGGGCCGCCCCACGCCGGACCAGCAGCCCTGCGCGGGCGGTCAGGCCGTCACCTTGGCGATGAAGGCGGCGACGTTCGACACCGTGCGCCGAATCTTCTCCTCCAGGGTGAGCGACTCGTGCAGCCGGGAGCCGGCGCCCGCGTCCTTGCTCCCTCGCACGTACATCGAGCAGGCCAGGTCACTGCACATGTACGCGCCCACCGAGTTGCCCTGGCGACCGGCCGGTCCGGCCTTCGGCGCGACCATGAGGGAGACCCCGCCGGTGTGGGTGGTGACGCACAGGGAGCAGATGCTGCGCCGGGCCTGCCATGCGGCAGCGGCCGGGCTGCGCAGTACGAGCCCCTGCGGACGGCCGTCGAGCTCGGTGACGAGGTAGGCGCGGTCCGGGGCCTGCTGGTCCCGCCAGCCGAGGAAGTCCAGGTCGCCCCAGGGCTGTTCGGCCAGGTCACGGGGGAGGTTCAGGCGCTTCGCCTCGCCCTTGCTGCAGTTCAGGAAGGAGTTGCGGATGTCTTGTTCGGTCAGCTGCCTCATGACACGGAAGGCTAATTTGCCTAAACCCTTTAGGCAAATGAATAGAAGATGATGCCGGGCAGGCGGAGGACCACGGCCCGGACGGAACCCCGGTCGCAGCCGACCGCACCGGGATGCGCACCCGCACCCCGGGGGCGGCCCCTGACGACCGGCCGGCGTCAGCAGGCGACGACCACGTCCACGACCGAGGTGGGCGGGGGCGTGCCGAAGTCCGTCAGCGAGAACGAGGCCCGGACCGTCGAGCCGCAGGGGACGACGGCGCTCGGACCGCTGAGGTAGGCGGATCCGGAACCGAGGAAGGCGGAGTCGCTCTCCGTACCGAGCGACGCGCCGTCGACGACGCTCGCGGACAGCTTGTAGATGTAGCTCCGACCGGGCCCGGCGATCAGCTGCGTGCTGGTGCCCTGGACGCGGACGGACGGCCCGTCGACCGTCACGCAGACGGTGTTCAGCCGGTTGATCATCCGCACCGACGGGCCGCAGGTCGTCGTCGCAGTGGAGGCGACTGCGGCAGGGGCGGCCGCCGGGGCTGCGGCTGCCGCCGGGGCGGCCGCGACCGGCAGGCCGAGGGCGGCCAGGGCGGCAAGGACGGGGACGGTTCGGTTCACGGGTCTTCTCCTGAGAGTCGGCAAGGCATGCCGTGTGGGGCCGACACCTGTAAGCAATGTGATATGTCACATCTGACATCGATGCTCCCATGGCGGCGGAGCCGTCAGGACGCATTCGGGCGACCATCGACGGAACGGTCCGTAAACTATCCCCTCGTGACCGAAACCGACCGCAGGCCCGCCCGTCGGGGCTCCTCCCGGCGGCGCCGGTTCACAGGAGCGCCGGCTCAGGACAGGTTCAGGGGGGAGCGCCGGCCCAGGACAGCAGTGCGGCGGCCCTCGTCAGCAGGTCCTTGTTGCGCAGGGTGAGGTCACGCCGGGTCAGGCGGTGCACCTCGTCCGCCTGCACGCCGAAGTCCTCCAGCGCGAGCCCGGCGCTGCGGCCGGCCCGGGTGGCGCGCCGCAGTGCGACGCGGAACCCGGCACCGCGCGGCAGCGGACCGAGCAGCTCGGGCAGCCACACGCCCAGCAGGTCGTACGTCCACACGTTGGCGCCGCCGGCCCCGGTGAACTCGGACGTCCCGAGGATGCTCCCGAGCCCGTTGTCCTGGAAGCCGGCGGCGAAGATGTCGGCGGCCGAGTAGGTCAGGGCGTCGATGATCAGGACCTTCGGGCCCGGGTAGTGCGGCAGCCCGGCGGTGATCGCCTCCGGGTCACTGAGCGGGAACGCCTGCGAGTACGGTTCGCCGGTCTCCACGGCGGTGCGGATCGAGCTCGTCCAGTCCCGGAAGCCCGGGTTGGACCGTGCCAGCGCGAGTGCCGCCCGCGTGGTCGGCAGTGAGAAGCGGACCGGGGCGACGGGGTGCCCGCTCAGGACTCTCAGGGCGGCCTCGGCGGCCAGGATGTTGCCGCCCGGGTTGCCGCGGATGTCCACGATCAGCCCTTCCTTGGGGGCCTTCGCGGCGATCTCCGCGACCTGCTCGGCGAAGAGCCGTGCGCTCGCCACGTTGAACGAGAAGATCCGCAGGTGGCCGTACGGACCACTGCGGCCCGGTGCGAGCCGGTAGGCCAGGACGCCGCCGGGGCCACGTGCGGGCGAGCGCGGTGCCCGGTACGGGGTGAACAGCGCACGTTTGAGGTGGCGGGTGGCCTCGTTGCCGGCGTCGATGCCGAGGTGCGGCGTGAGCGTCGGGACGGGGTCCTGCGCCCGCCCGGCGTGCCACTCGGCGGCGCGCACACACCACTGGATCCTGGTCTCCCGCGGGCGGCCGTCGGGCGTGCGGTAGGACAGCAGCACCCGGCGCTCGTCGGGCGGGGGGCTGGTCCGCAGCGGGCGCAGCGTCAGCGACTCCAGCCCGCGCGCCAGCCGCGCGTCGGGGCTGCAGCCCACCTGTGCGGTCACGCTGCGCTCGATCGCGCGCTCGATCTCGACCCCGTTCCAGAACTCCAGCTCGACTCCGGCGCCGAAGTCCGCGTGGTCGAGCGACCGGTCGATCTTCGAGACGATGTAATGCGGCGTCCCGTCCTGGTCGACGTAGCGCTCGACGAGGAAACCCAGCGTGGCCACGTGCCCGCGGTACGGGTCGGGGAGCTGGTAGACGGTGTGCAGGTCGCGCAGGTCCCGGAAGACGGCTGCGAGCTCGGAGTGGAACTGCGGTTCGCTGAGTGAGGGCACGCGGCGTTCCAGCAGGCGCAGGCGCTGGACCGGGTCGGCGGCGTACCTCGCCCGCTTGAGCGGCAGGTGGACGTAGAGCTCCTCGACGAGGACGCGGGCGGCGGCCACCAGCTGGTAGCGGGCCGCGACCGGCAGCGGGTCCGCGGCGGCCTGCTCCATGAACTCGTCGAGCCCGGTCGACCCCGGCAGGGGCCGCGGCGGCTCCGTGATCCTCGGGCTCATGTGTAGTAGGCCTTGAGGCGCTCGAGCTGGGGCACCCTGCTGCGTGCCACGGCGGCGAAGTAGGCCGCGTCGTGGGTCAGCGCGGCCGGGCCCGGGACGACCAGGTCCGGCGGGATGTCATCGGTGGCCGCGAAAGCCCCCAGATCGCCCTCCGGCATGTCGCCGAACAGCGCGAGCGGCGCACCGGGGCCGTCGGGCGGCCCTCCCCAGGCCGCCAGCGCGATCTGCGCACCGCGCCAGGCGCCCACCGGGTCGTGGCGGACCTTCGCCAGCGCCTGCTTGACGCCTCGCCAGTCCAGCGTGGCGTCGGCCCGGCCCGGCTGGCGCACCGCCACGCTGCGCCCGGGCCCGGCTTCCGGGATCGTGTTGGTGCCCCTCGCCCCGGCGGCCGTCATCAGTGCCGACGTTCCGTAACACGGCCGGCCGCGCACCAGCACCAGCAGCACGTGGCGCTCGACCGCGTCGATGAGGTTGCGGTACACGTCCCCGGCCGGGTCGTGACCTTGGAGCACGAGCAGGTCCGCGGCGCTGCCGCGCTCCAGGCGCCCCACCTGCGGTCCCCAGGCGGTCGCCAGGGCGTCGCCGGGGTTGGCGGTGACCATGTCGCAGAGGTCCCGGTCGTCGAAGTGGCGGCCGAACTCGTGGCTGTTGAGGGCGTCGGCGACCTTCAGTTCGCCGAGCACGTGCTTGGTCCCCGACGGCGACCAGTCGGACCCCAGCGCGATCCGCAGCCCCTTCCCCGCAGCGTCGACCACATCCGTCGTCTCGTGGTAGAGCCAGTAGTTGGAGAACGGCGACCAGACGACGGTGCCCCGCTCGGCGGCGTCGATCGCGGCCACACAGTCGCGCCACCTCGTGAACTCGGCGGAGGTCAGCGCGGTGCCGTGCACACCGATCAGCCCGGGCTTCAGGCAGGTTTCGAGGTCCGCGAACTCGCGGTGGACGACCGATTGCGGGCTCACCGGGTCCACCTCCTCGACGCGCCGGCCCTCCGCGACGTGGTAGATCAGCAGACGGGTCCCGTCGAGCTTCGGCGCCCGGTCCTGGCGCAGCACGTCGGCGTCGAGCTGGAGCGCCGAGGTCAGCACCAGGTCACGCCCCGCCGGCAGCTTCTCGTTGTCGATGATCCGCAGCAGCCAGCCGTCGACCGGGCGGGTCGAGTGGGGCGGCCCTTGGATGGACGTGGTCCCGCCGATCAGCGCCTTGACCTCGACGTACTTGATCAGCGCCTCGGGCGCGGCCTGGCCGAGCACCCTCGCGGGCCAGGTGACCGTCGTCGAGTAGTCGGGCGGATGCTTCTCGTCGACCCAGCGGTCGTGGTGCAGGTACGGGACGCCGACGGCCTCCCACAGCGGGAGGGTGTTGTAGCCGAGGTGGTTGTGGAGGTCGACCAGCCCCGGGAGGATCAGGGCGCCCGTGTCGATCCGCGGTGCGTCGGCGAAGCCCGCGGGCGGGTCCGCCCCGGCCGGCTGTACCGCGTCCAGGCGGCCGTCGTCGCCGACGTACACGGCGCCGGGGTCGAGGATCCGATGGTCGCCGTCGAAGGTGACCACGGTGCCGAGCAGCACGAGTGCCATCAGCCCGGCGCCTTCCAGACCAGCGTGTGCCCGTCGTCCGGCGCGGGACGGTTGACGGAGTTCTGGACCCCGCCCGGCGTGGCGCGCACCCAGGCGTCGTCACCGAGGAACGCCGGTGCGCCGAAGGGCAGGTCACGTCGGGGGATCGGGCTGTAGTCCGACTCCTCGAAGGCGGCGCCGTAGTTGGGCCCGGTGTTGTCCCCGTCGTCGTCCGGCCCGACCACCGGGCGCAGCGTCGTGACCGCCTCGCGCCAGGCATCCAGCAACGCCACCGGGTCATGACTCGACGGGTGGGGCACCTTCGCCAGCGTGGCCTGGGGCCGGTCGCTCCAGAGCCGCACCGCCTCCTGGGCCATGAACCCCATGGCGACGACGGCCTGCAGGTCCGTGCCCACCGCCCGGCCGAAGACCTCGTTGCGCCACTGCGCCTGCGCGGGGTCGGCGAGCCGCTCCTTCATCGCCAGGGCCTGTGCGGGGTGGACGGCGTACGCCCAGGCGTTGAGGCAGACGTAGGAGCGGGTCAGCCCCAGCTTGGCGAGGAAGCCCTGTACCCGCTGGCCGGCGTTGCCGACGAGGCTGCGCCCCGCGATCCGTTCGGTCGGTCCGGGGTCCGAGGCCACGATCAGCACGCGGGCCGAACCGTCGAGCCGGCCGCGGTAGAAGATCGGCCCCCAGTCGGACCAGAACGCTTCGGCGACGGGCGGGTCGGGCACCTGGGCGAGCAACCTCGCGAACTCGGTCGTCGGTCCGCGGTCGAACTCCGGCATCGGTCAGCACCTCCTCACCGGTCGGATCGCGTGCCCCGCCCGCCGGCGCCCTCCCTGACGCCCCCGTGACTTCCGCGGCGGCGCGGACGGCCGCGGACGGCACGGGGTCCGGCGCCACGGCCCGTCGGGGCTCGGGTGGTTCGGGGGGAGGGCCGAACCCGGGTGGTCCGAGGGGGCGAACCGGGGCGTGTCGGGCGATCCGGTGTCCTTCCAATGGATCACACGACTCCCGTCCCCGCAAACCGCCGCGTCGCGGCCGGATCCCGTGACCGGACCCCGCGGCCGCGGCCGGCGCCGCCGGACGTGCCGAGCCGCCACCCGGACCACCGGAACCAGCGGCCTGAGCGCCCGCCCCGACCCGTCTTCGGGGCGCACTGGCCGGACGTGCCGAGCCGGGACGTGGAAGAGGGGCCTGAGTTCGCGGAACCGAGGACGTCGCGTACGGGCGCGTTGACGTCATCCTTTGCGGTGCCCGGGCCACTTCTCGCGCATCCAGGCGACCACGGTCCGCGGCTCGCGGAGTCGCCGGCCCTCCGGCAGGTCGGTGGTCACGTGCTGGGTGTGCTCCCCCACGACGTCGGCCGCTCGGCTCACGCACGCACCACCAACGGGTCTGGGGTGTGCGCCAACCCGGCCGGTACCTCCAGGAAGAGCGGGCCCGCCCGAACACGCCCCGCCCGCCGGCCGACGTGTCTAGAGTGACCCGGTGGACATAGCAGCGGTGGCGATCGCGGTGACCGGAGTGACGGGGACCCTCGGGGCCGCACTGCTCACCCAACGGGGCGCCGAACGAGCAAAGCGGCGCGAGTTGGAGCTCAGCCAGGCCTTCTCGGAGACCCGCGAGAACCTCGCCCTGCGGCGCGACTGCTACACCCACCTGTACCGCGACGCACGGCAGTTCGCGACCGCGCTCAACCGGCACCTGCGCGTCCTGCGCGACCGGACGCCCGGGGAGGACGACGCCCGGGCGTTGGACGAGGCGAAGGACGCGCACCGCAACCACTGGTCCGAGACCCTGATGATCGCACCCGATGCCGTGATAGCCCCGGGCGACATCGCCAACCAGGCCCTCACCCACGTGTACGGAATGGTGAAGCGCCTGGAACAGGGCGACGCGCGGCCCGGCGAGAACCTGCGATCCGCCGCCGAGGCACAGGACGAGCTGTGGGCGCTGATCAAGACCATGCGGCATGCGATGCGGCAGGACCTGGGGGTGGGCGGGGAGTTCTAGCCAGTGCGGTGAAGGTTCACGAGGCCTGTGGTGCACCGAGCACCGAGCACCGAGCGCCGGCGACGATCCCCTGGCCGAGCCCGCCGCACCCACCTGCTGAACCCCGGCCGCGGAGCCGCCGTCGGGCACCGCGCCGGACCGCGGTTCGTCACGGAGTGTGGACGGCCGGCGGGCCGGGCGTGAGGGCTGTGGCGCGGGCCACCCCCGGCCCGGTCACCACCCCACCACTTCGGCACGCGCGGCCGAGGACCCGTCACCCACCGTCGACGATGTGCGCGGCCTCACACCACCACCCGTGTGGCCCGGACCACTTCCACCCCCATTCGATCTTGAAAAATGGGGCATTTGGCTTCAAATCATCCCATTTCCTTGATCCCTACCCGCGGTAACAACCCCCTGACGTGCCCAAACCCACGAATCCTTGAAACCCCCACCACCACCCCCGTAACTTCGAACCCGTTGCACCGACCACACCGCCCCGAGGCCCCCACCCCGGAGCACCACGGCGCACAACCCACGCGAGCGACACACCCCCCGAAACCAACAGCCCCCAGGGCCTGGTTCCGCACGCCCGCACACCCGCCACACACCTCACGCCACACGCCACACGCAAAGGAACCACATGACCCTCCGCAACGAGACCACCACCGCCACCACCACCAAGCGCCGCAACCGCGTCCGCATGGCACTCATGGCCGGCGCCCTCACCGCCCTGCCGGTGGCCGGCCTCGTCGCAGCCAACACCGCCTCCGCCGCACCCGCCTCCGTCTGGGACAAGGTCGCCGCCTGCGAGGCCACCGGCAACTGGGCCATCAACTCCGGCAACGGCTTCTACGGCGGACTCCAGTTCACCTCCAGCACCTGGGCCGCCTTCGGCGGCACCGCCTACGCCCCCCAGGCCCACCAGGCCACCAAGGCCCAGCAGATCACCATCGGCGAAAAGGTCCTCGCCGCCCAGGGCCCCGGCGCCTGGCCCGTCTGCTCCGTCAAGGCCGGCCTCACCAAGTAACACCCCCCACCACCAACCAGGCGGCACCCGGCCACCACCCCACCGGCCCGCCCGCCCCCCGACGCCCACCCGACGTCACCCCCACGACAACGCCGCTGCACCCGACCGAACACCCACGGTCCGGGAACAGCGGCGTCGTGCGTTTTCAGGAACCGGGGCACATCACCCGGACGGGGTCCTTCCCCGGAACGGTTGACACGGGACGAGGGCGCCGGCCCGTTCGACCTCGTCTTCATCGACGCCGACAAGCCCTCCAACCCCGAGTACCTGGAGTGGGCGCTCAGGCTCACCCGCCCCGGCAGCGTCATCATCGGGGACAACGTCGTACGCGAGGGCGCCGTCACCGACCCGGCCGACGCCGACCCCGGGTCCAGGGCATGCGCCGCTTCACCGAGCTCATCGCCGCCCACCCCCGTCTGACCGCCACCACCGTCCAGACCGTCGATGCCAAGGGCTACGACGGCTTCACCCTCGCCCTCGTCACCGGCTGGCGGAACCAGGACGGCGCCCACGGCTGGCCCGGGCTGTCGCTCCCGTGCCCTGTTGCGGGTCGGCCGTTGCACTTCCGGCGAACCGGGTGGCCGTGCGGGAGGCGTTGCCGTCGGCGGTCAGCCGACCTGCAGCTGCCACCTCACCTCGCCGTCGTCCCACCGGTCGGTGGGAGCGAGACCGGCCGCGGCGGCAACGGCGGCGGACGCCCGGTGGTCGGGATGGATGTGGGCGACGACCGTGTGCACCGGGCGCCGCCGGAGCCAGGTGACGAGGCCCTGGGCCGCCTCGGCAGCGATTCCGCGCCCCTGCCAGGGGGTCCCCACCACCCAGGCGATCTCCGCGGTGGCCCCGCGGTCGTCGGCCGTGACCGTCGCCTGGGCGGTGCCGGTGAGACACTCCTCGCCGCGCAGCCGGATCACCCAGTTGCACCAGGCTTCGGAGGGGTCGGGTGAGCCGACGACCCAGCGTTCGTATCGGGCCCGCAGAGCCGCGGCGGTTTCCGGCGCACCGCCGATGAAGGTGTGCAGACCGGGGTCGGACAGCACCGTGGTCATCTCCTCGGCGTGCTCGACGGTGAGAGGCAGGAGGAGCAGGCGGTCGGTGTGAACGGTCTCGGGCCGGAAGGCGGTCATGCGACCTGTCGGTTGGAACATCGGACGAGTATCGCGGGCTCGCAACCGGCCGGCCACAGCCCCGGCCCGGCGCCGGGGAGGAGGCGGCGGCCGCTCAGTACGGTGAGGCATGGCCTGCTTCGTCCTGACCCGCCGTTCGCCCCTGCCTCCCGATGTCTGCTGGGCGCGGCTGACCGACTGGCCCCGGCACGGCGACCGTGTGCCGTTCACCCGGGTGTCGGTCGGCTCGGGGAACGGCCGGCGGCCAGGTGACACGATCGTGGCCCGAACCGCCGTCGGGGCGTTCCGGCTGTTCGACGATCCGATGGAGATCGTCGAGATCGCCGGACCGCTGCCGGGGCGCGACGGGGTGTGCAGGCTGGAGAAGCGCGGGCGCCCGATCCGTGGCGGCGCCGAGCTCCGCGTACGGGCGGTGGGTGCGCGGGGCGAACGGAGCCAGGTGACATGGGCGGAGGAGGTCGTGATCGCGGGCCTGCCGACCGTGCTCGATCCGGCTGTGGCCCGCGTCGGGAGGATCGTCTTCGGCCGGGTCCTGGACCGGCTGCTGCGCTGAGCCGGTGTCGCCGCCGTACGGACCGCCCCACCCGGGGGGCCGTGCACTCGGGCGCCTGCCCGGCAGTGGCAGGATGCTTGCGGTAGGTGGCGTCCCGGTCACGGGGTCCGGGACACGGCGTCCCGGCCACGGGTCCGGGTTACCGGTCCGGTCAGAGGGGCCCCGTCACGGCGCCCCGGTCACGAGGTCCCGGTCACGGGCACGACGAAAGGCCCGCACGGCCGGGCCGGTGGGGAAGGAAGGGTCCGATGGCTCGCAGGAGACACCGCGTCGCCGTACTCGTGCTGGAGGGTGCGAAGCCGCTCGACGTCGGCATTCCCGCGCAGGTGTTCTCCAGCAGGCCGAGCATGCCCTACGAAGTACGGGTGTGCGGCGCGGCGCCCGGGCTGGTGACCGGCGGTGACGGGCTCGCGTACCACGTGGCCGACGGTCTCGACGCCCTGGAGCATGCGGACACCGTGTTCGTGCCCGGGTACCGGGATCCGTCGACCACCGAACCGCCGGCGGCGGTGGTCGAGGCGTTGATCGCCGCGCACCAGCGGGGGGCCCGGCTGGCGGCGATCTCGACGGGGGCGTTCGCGCTGGCGGCGACCGGGCTGCTCGACGGCAAGAAGGCTACGACCCACTGGCACTACACCAAGGCCCTCGCCGAGCAGCACCCGCTGGTCTCGGTGGACGAGAACGTGCTGTTCGTGGACGAGGGCGACGTCCTCACGTCGGCGGGCGCGGCCTCGGGCATCGACCTCTGCCTGCACCTGGTGCGACGTGACCACGGCGTCGGGCTCTCCAACCATGTCGCGCGGCGCCTGGTGGCCGCGCCGTACCGCAGTGGCGGGCAGGCGCAGTACGTCCCCCGGAGCGTGCCGGAGCCGCTCGGCGACCTGTTCGCCGGCACCCGCGAATGGGCCCTGGAGCACCTGGCCGAGCCGCTGACCCTGGAGACGCTCGCCGGTATCGCGCGGGTGTCGGCGCGTACGTTCTCGCGGCGGTTCGTGGAGGACACCGGCTACACGCCGATGCAGTGGGTGCTGCGGGCGCGGGTGGACCTGGCGCGCGAGTTGCTCGAACGCACGGATCTGGGAGTGGAGCAGATCGCCGACCGGGTGGGGCTCGGCACGGGCGCGAACCTGCGGCTGCACTTCCACCGGATCCTCGGCACCTCGCCGACGGAGTACCGCCACACCTTCGCCGCCCCGGCCCCCTGACACCCACCCCCTGACGCCCGCCCCCCGGGGGCGTTGGCGAGATCCTTGCGGTCGGTGGCAACAAGTGTGGCGGGATACTTGCGCACCCTGTCGATCAAGCCCCTGTCCGGGCCTCGTTCGAACGCCGAGCATGGATGGCGAAACGAACGGAAGGGAAGACCTCCATGACCCGCATCGCCATCAACGGTTTCGGTCGTATCGGACGCAACAGCCTGCGCGCCCTGCTCCAGCGCGGCAGCGACCTCGAAGTGGTCGCCATCAACGACCTCACTGCGCCCGATTCCCTTGCCCACCTGCTCAAGTTCGACAGCTCGCTCGGGCGCCTCAACCGCCCGGTCTCGGTCGACGGAACCGACCTGGTGGTCGACGGGCACCGCATCAAGGTGCTCGCCGAGCGCGACCCCGCCGCCCTGCCGTGGGCGGAGCTCGGTGTCGAGCTCGTGCTCGAGTCCACCGGCCGCTTCACCTCGGCCGAGGCCGCCCGTGCGCACATCAAGGCCGGCGCCAAGCGGGTCCTGGTCAGCGCCCCCGCCGACGGCGCCGACGTCACGCTCGCCTACGGCGTGAACACCGACGCCTACGATCCGGCCGAGCACGTCATCGTCTCGAACGCCTCGTGCACCACCAACGCGCTGGCCCCGCTGGCGTCGGTGCTGGACGAACTGGCCGGCATCGAGCACGGCTTCATGACCACGGTGCACGCCTACACCCAGGAGCAGAACCTCCAGGACGGCCCGCACCGCGACATGCGCCGCGCCCGCGCCGCCGGCGTGAACATCGTGCCCACCACCACCGGCGCCGCCAAGGCCATCGGCCTGGTCCTCCCGAACCTCGACGGCAAGCTGTCCGGCGACTCCATCCGCGTGCCCGTCCCGGTGGGCTCCATCGTCGAGCTGAACACCACCGTGGCCCGCGAGGTCACCCGCGAGGAGATCCTCGCCGCCTACCGCGAGGCCGCCGACGGCCGGCTGAAGGGCATCCTCGACTACGCCGACGAGCCGCTGGTCTCCGGTGACATCACCGGCGAGCCCGCGTCCTCGATCTTCGACGCGGCCCTGACCCGCGTGGACGGCAAGCACGTCAAGGTCGTCGCCTGGTACGACAACGAGTGGGGCTTCTCCAACCGCGTCATCGACACCCTCGAACTCCTCGCGCGGAACTGAGCGGCTCTCCTCGTGCGGAACTGAGCAGGTCTCCTCGCGCTGGGGGCCGACCGTCGGGGTCGGCCCCCAGCGCGGCGAGGGTCCGCCGTCGGAGGGCCCGGCCGTTCACCAGCACGGCGAACCCGGCCGGCCGCCGCCCCCGGCCCCCGTTCAGCCCACCCTCCGGAACCTGCTCCGATATCGACGAGTTGACGGCTGATCATCTGACCCCTTGCCAGACACTACAGTGACCGTACTATGGTGGCTGTCATGAAGAACAAACGCTCCATGCAGGAGCCAACCTTCCTTCTCCTCACCGCCCTGGCCGACCAGCCGCGGCACGGCTACGCCCTCGGCGAGGAGGTCACCGCGATCTCGGAGGGCCAGGTACGGCTCGGCGCCGGCAGCCTGTACGGCACCCTCGACCGCCTCCTGAGCGAGGGGCTGATCCGCATCGAGCGGGAGGAAACGGTGGACGGGCGCCCCCGGCGGGTGTTCGCCCTCACCGAGGAGGGTGCCCAGGCGCTGCGGGTCGAGAGCGAGCGTCTGCGGACCGCCCTCCGCGAAGCCGACCGGCGCCTGGGAACGAACTGGACCCCTCTCGTGGGAGGCACGGCATGACCCCGGCGCGGCACCCCCTGGCCGCGCGGCTGCTGCGGTGGGCCCTCGCGCTGTACCCGGCCTCGTACGGCGCCGGCGCCCTGACGGAGGTCGCCGACCACGCCGAACGCCACGTCGCCCACGCCGGCCGGCTCGCCGGGTTGCGCGAGGTGGCCGACGTCGCCGGGCACGGGGCCCGCGCCCGGCTCGGCCTGGTCTCCCACCGCCCCCTGGGCCGGGCGTTCGCCACCGCCGCCCCACTCGCCGCGGTGCTGGCCGGGACCTTCGCGGCGGCCCGTCTCTGGTGGGCCGTCCTGCTGGTCACCGATCCCGACTTCGCCACCTTCTCCGTCGACGGCGCCGAGAAGGCCGGCCCGCTCGTCGCGGCGGCGGCGCTGCTCCTCCCCGCGACGCTGATGGCGGGCGCGGTCCTGACCGACCGCTGGCCGGCAGCCAGGGCCCTGGCTCTGGCCACCATCGTGGTGGCACCGTTACTCGACGTCCTCTCCCGGCCCGGCCTGCTCGGCCTGTCGGTCGACATCGCGAACACGTTGGGCTTGACCAGGCAGGAGTCCGGGCTGCTCGTGCTCAACGCCCTCATCCTCCTCATCGCACCATCGGGCCGGACGCACCCGCGCTCCGCGGCGCCCTGGGCGGTCGCCGTCCCGATCGTGGCCGCGGTCGTCATCACCACGCTCACGGACGGCTTCGGGCAGAGGATCTTCCTCGGCGGATTCGACCTCGTCGCCCCCGTCGCCACCGGCGCCGCCATCGCCCTCACCGCCCGCACCGCGGTCCGCGCGGCACTGGCCACCGCCCTCCTGGCCGCGCCGCCCCTGCTCGCCCCTGCCCTCGCCCACAGGCGCATGGAGCTCGAGATCCCGATGCTGGAGCGGCTGGTCGTCCTCTTCTCCTTCGGCTACCTGATCGCCCTCTGCGCGGTCCGGCTCACGGACCGGCTCTCCCGACCGGCACGCCTCACCCGCCCCTGACCGAACCCGCACGCCGGACAGTCACGGCTGCCCGGCGTGCGGGTTCGGCGGGTTCGGCGGGTTCGGCGGGTTCGGCCGAGCGTACGGACGAGAGGCCCGGTCCTCGAACACGGCAGGCGTGCGGCTTCCACGTGATGTTCACTCACGTATTGCCGCGGCCATGCCGAATGGTCGACCGCGGTTCGGCTGACGGCCGGAGACTGCGGCCGCGGCCCGTCCTGCCGGTCGCGCCCCTCCAGCCGTGCCTGCCGTGCCTGCCGCTCCTGCCCGGCATTCGCGGGATCCGTCCGAAAGGCCCGCCTTGAAGCGCACGACCTCGCTGCCCGCCGCCATGGCCGTCACCCTGGCCACCACCCTGCTGCTGACCGCGGGCACCGCGTCCGCGGCCGACCGGGACGGGCACGACGGCGCCCGGCACGCAGGCCGGGGGTACTACGGCACGAAGACCCCGTACGAGCCGAAGGACACGGCGAGCCACTACCAGCGGGCACCCAAGGGATTCACCCCCGTCTTCACCGAGAACGTCGCCCGCCACGGCTCCCGGGCCATGACGGACAGCGAGGACGGCGACGCGGTGCTCGCCGTGCTGCGGACGGCCCAGGAGCGGAACGCCCTCACCGGCCTCGGCAAGAAGCTCGGCCCGCAGGTCCAGTCGCTCCTGACCGCCGCCTCCGCCCTCGGATACGGCAACCTCTCCGGCCTCGGCGCCCGGGAGCAGCAGGAGACCGCGCTGCGCATGGAGCAGCGCCTCCCCGCACTCTTCCGGACGATCGCCGCCGACCGGGAACCGATCGTCGTCGAGACCTCGGGTGTGGCACGCACCGTGGCGAGCGCCCAGGCCTTCACCACCGGCCTGACCGGCGGCGACCCGGCGCTGGCGGAGCTCGTCAAGGCGCCGGTCACCGACAAGAACCTGCTGTACTTCCACAAGCAGCCGCAGAACGCCGACTACCAGGCCTACCTGGCCGCCGACCCGGACCTCGCCACCGTCCTCGCCGGCATCGACGGGCTGCCCCGCACCACCCAGGCGGCCCGGAACGTGGTCGAGCGCCTCTTCGAGGACGACTTCGCCGCGTCGCTGTCCGACAGCGAGCGGATCTCCTTCGCCCGCTCGCTGTACGCGCTCTACAGCACGGCGCCCGACCTGGTCGTCGAGGCACCGGGCGTCGACCTCGGTCCCTTCCTGACGCCCCGCGACGCACAGTGGTTCGCCTACCTCGACGACGCCGAGGAGTTCTACCAGAAGGGCCCCGCATTCAGCGGCCGCACCATCACCTACAAGATGGCGGACGTCCTGCTCGACGACCTGTTCGCCCAGGCGGCGGCAAAGGCCGCGGGGACCAGCGACAACGGCGCCGTCCTGCGCTTCACCCACGCCGAGGAGATCGAGCCGCTCGCCGCCCTCATGGGCCTCCCCGGCAGCACCGAGCCGGCCATGCCCGGGCAGCCGTACTCCTACCGGAACAACCCCTGGCGCGGCGCCGAGGTAGTGCCGATGGCCGCGAACATCCAGTGGGACCTCTACGCCGGCACCGACCTCACCGCCAAGCACGGTGACGGCACTTCGGCCGCGTACCTGGTCCGTATGCTCTACAACGAGAAGGAAACCGCCTTCAAGTCCTCCTGCCGGCCCGTCGCCAAGGGCAGCTACTTCTACGACCTCGACGAGCTCAGGCGCTGCTTCGACCGCTCCTGACGGCGCCCGCCCGGCCCGTTCCGGCCGGAGGGGTGACGGCCCCGTGCGCACGGGCCATCGCGGCCTCGTGCCGCCCGACGGCCGGGCGGCCGGGTGGCCCGCCGACCGGGCCCCGACGTGGCAGGCTGCGGGGCATGAACATGCGTGAGAGCGGGGCGGGCCGTGGGGACGCGGGGCAGGTGCCGCTGCTGGTGGTGGATGCCGCCAACGTGGTGGGTTCGGTGCCCGACGGCTGGTGGCGGGACCGGCGCGGGGCCGCCGAGCGGCTGCGGGACGCGCTGGTCGGCGTCGCGCAGCAGGGACCGGCGGATCGGGGAGGGTCGCCCGCTGCGGCGCCCACCGGGCCCGTGGAGGTGGTGCTGGTCGTGGAGGGTGCCGCCCGCGGGGTGGCGGGGGTGCCGCTGGTACGGGTGGTGGACGCGTCCGGCTCCGGGGACGACCGGATCGTCGAACTGGTCGAGGAGGCTCTGGCCGCCCGGCCGCGGCGGAGTTGCCTGGTCGTCACCGCGGACCGCGGCCTGCGGAGCCGCGTCACCACGCTCGGCGCCGGCGTGCTCGGCCCACGCACGGTCTGGCCGGCCCGGCCGTCAGCCTAGGGCTGCCAACTCGACCGCCTAGCCGACCATAGAATTTGCCTAAACACTTTAGGTAAGAGCATGATCGGCGCAGGCAGAGGAAAGGTGCGCATGATGGCCAGAACAGGGGTGACCGCGGAACGGCTGACCCGGGCCGGCGCGGAGCTCGCCGACGAGGTCGGCTTCGCGCAGGTGACCGTGTCCGAGCTCGCCAGGCGGTTCGACGTCAAGGTCGCGAGCCTGTACTCACACGTCAAGAGCTCCCACGACCTCAAGACCAGGATCGCCCTGTTCGCCCTGGAGGAGCTCGCCGACCGGGCCTCCGACGCCCTGGCCGGGCGCGCCGGCAAGGACGCCCTGGCCGCCTTCGCGGAGGCCTACCGCAGCTACGCGCGGCAGCACCCCGGGCGCTACGCCGCCACGCAGTACCGGCTCGACCCCGGGACGGCGGCGGCGAGTGCCGGCGTCCGGCACTCGCAGATGACCCGCGCGATCCTGCGGGGCTACGACCTGACCGAGCCGGACCAGACCCACGCCGTCCGGATGCTGGGCGGCGTCTTCCACGGCTACGTCAGCCTGGAGCTGGGCGGGAGCTTCGGCCACACCGCCGTCGACCCGCAGGAGTCGTGGGACTGGATCGTCGACTCCCTCGACGCGGTGCTGCGGGCCCGGGCCGCGCACTGAGCGGCCCCTCCCCGAACGTCGCGCACTCCGGTCACCCCTGATCACCAGGCTGGAAGCAATGAGCACCGAGCACGACCTGATCACCACACCCGTCACCCCGGACCTGCTGCGCGGCCATCTCGACGTCGAGCGCACCGCCCACGGACTGCTGCCGCACCGGCTGCCCGCCCGGGCCCGCCGTCAGATCCCCGACGAGCAGCTCGCCATGGCCGAGGCGCAGCCCTCCGGCGTGCGGCTGGTCTTCCGCACCCGGGCCACCGCGATCGGCCTGGAGACCCTGCCGACCAAGCGCGCCTACCGGGGTGTGCCCGCGCCGGCGTCCGGCGTCTACGACCTCCTGGTGGACGGTGACCCGGTCGCCCGGGCCGGCGTTCCCGGCGGCAACACGCGGGTGATCGACATGACCACCGGCTCCGCCGAGCTGCACCCGGGCCCGCCCGGCACCGCGTGGTTCCGTGGCCTGCCCGCGCGCGACAAGACGGTCGAGATCTGGCTTCCGCACACCGAGATCACCGAGCTGATAGCCTTGCGCACCGACGCCCCCGTCACGGCTGCGCCGGACCGCGGGCGCAGGCTGTGGCTGCACCACGGCAGCTCGATCAGCCACGGCTCCAACGCGGACCGTCCGACCGCCACGTGGCCCGCCCTCGCCGCTGCGCTGGGCGGCGTCGAGCTGGTCAACCTCGGCTTCGGTGGCAGCGCCCTGCTGGACCCGTTCACCGCGCGGGCGATGCGCGACGCTCCCGCCGACCTGATCAGCCTCAAGATCGGCATCAACCTCGTCAACACCGATGTCATGCGTCTGCGCGCCTTCGGTCCGGCCGTCCACGGGTTCCTCGACACGATCCGCGAGGGCCATCCACGCACGCCGCTCCTGGTCGTCTCCCCGTGTTCTGCCCGGTCCAGGAGGACACCCCCGGCCCGCTCGCACCGGATTTCACGAGTGGCACGCTGAAGTTCCGGGCCACCGGCGATCCCGCCGAGCGCGCGGCCGGGCGCCTGACGCTCGGTGTCATCCGCGACGAGCTCTCCCGCATCGTCGCCGGGCGCGCCACCGACGACCCGCACCTTCATCACCTCGACGGCCGCGCGCTCTACGGCCCGGCCGACTACGACGAGTTGCCCCTGCCCGACGAGATCCACCCCGACCCGGCCGGTCACCGCCGCATCGCCGAGAACTTCGCCCGTCTCGCCTTCGGCCCCGACGGGCCCTTCTCCGACCCGACCGCCCGGCCGAGGTCGGGGTACGGCCGAAACCGACGGTCGGGGTGCGACCGGGGCTGACCGCCGGAGTACGGCCGGGGCGACGGTCGGGGTACGCCGAGGTCGGGAACGGCCGGCGGTCGGAGGGGGGTGCGCCGCGTCGGTCACGTGGCCGACGAAAGGGCCTGACCGGCCGCGGCGCGAGCGGCACCATGGCGGGCATTCCCGACCCCGAGGCCTGATCGGTGCATGAGGACCTCGGCGGGCGCCGTCGGCGTGCTCCCGTGCGCGGCTGCTGTGCTGCCCGTGGCGGCTGGTGTCATAGGTGCGTCGCCTGACAACCGAGTCGCGGGGAGAACGGGTGGGATCACGCAGGCCGCCGGCACGGCGCGGGGGTTCGAGGAAGGGCGGCGGCGGGGAGTCCGCCGTCCTGTGGCTGGTCGGTGGCGTGGTCGTGGCCGGCCTCGTCCTGGCGTTGCTCCGGTGGCTGTTCGCGCACTGGTGGGTGCTGGTGGTCCTGCTCACGGCCGGCGCGGCCATCGCCGTGGTGGCGGCCCGGAGCCGCCGGGCCCGGGAGGCCGCGGCGCGCGAGCGGCAGCGCCGGCTGCGGCTCGCGCTGACCGGGCCCGGCGGCCTGGACCACATGGGGCACCGGGCCTTCGAGTTCGCCGTACGGGACTTGATGCGTCGCGACGGGTGCCGCGCGGAGCAGGTCGGCGGCGGCGGCGACCAGAGTGCGGACGTCCTGGCGACGGACCCGACGGGCCGCCGCTGGGTGCTGCAGTGCAAGCACAAACAGGACCCGGCCCACGGCACGGCGGTCGGGGTCGGCGTGCTGTACGCGCTGGTCGGCACCAACGAACGGGTGCACCGGGCCGAGGTGCCCGTCGTCGTCACCAACGGCAAGTTCACCGCCCCGGCGGTGAAGTGGGGCCGTGAGCAGGACGTCGTCCTGGTCGACCGAGAACTCCTCGGCCGCTGGGCCGCCGACGGCCGCCCGCTGTGGGACCTCCTGCCCCGCATCCCGGCACCGCGGTCCGGCCGAGGCCACTGACCAGCCCCCCCCGTACGCCACGCCTCGGCCCCGCGGACCGGCCGCGGCCGGAGCCCACCACCGGACCGGACACCACGTCAGACAGCTCTCAGGAACGGGGACCTTCCTTTGACCGTCAGCGCATCGGCGGCCCTCGCCATCATCATCCTCATCCGACTGGGCCGCCGGACCGAGGCCCGTTCCCGGGCCGACGAGAAGTTCACCGCACTCCTCTGCACCGTGTTCGGCGTCCTCATCGCCGCCACACCGTGGGGCCAGGCGATCGTCCACCTGGTCGGCGTGGTGACCCGGGCAACCCACTGAGGCCGTCGGGCCGGCCCGCGCCCGTCGGGACCGAACCGCGTCCGGGCGGCGTCCGGGCGACGTCCGGGCTGGGTACTCGCCCGGGCGACGTCCGGGCTGGGTACTCGCCCGGGCGACGTCCGGGCTGGGTACTCGGCCGGCAGCTCTCCGCTCCTGACCTTCCATCAACTGATGGTGCGGTAGGCAGCGGCCCAGCCACCCGCGGTGTGGTCACCACGGGTGAAGACGGCAGCGCCGGTGCGACCGGCGGCCGGGTCGTCCGGAGCGGGAGCGGGGTACGTGAGCTCGACGGTCGTGCCGGTGCCGGTGTGACGGGCGGTCGCGGCACCGTTCCAGATGAGGACGGTGGCACCGCGCGGGGCGTGCACCTCCGCGTGGCCGGCGTGCAGGGTGATCGTCGTGCGGGTCGCACGCGCGGCCAGCAGACCCTGGTAGTCCCCGGCGGACAGCCGGCAGCTGCCGGGCGGCGTGGTGCCGGACCAGTCCGGGGAGTCGAGGCCGCGGGCCCGGGCCGCCTTCCACATGGCCGGGACGAGGGCGGTGGTGTGGGCGGGGGTGGCCATCTGCTCGCACATCCAGAGCAGCCGGCCGGCGCCGCGGCGCGGCCCGAGGGTGCGCCAGCGGATGCGCTGGGCGAGGTCGGCGGCGACGGTGGCGATCCACGGGTGGACGGTCCCGAGGTGGCCCTGGGCGCCGAGCCAGGCGAGGTAGCGCTGCGCCTCCTCCAGCACGGGCGTCATCGAGTCGGTGGGGATGCCCAGGACGTAGGCGCTGCGGCCGCGGAACGCCTGGGGGCTGTGGGCGACCAGCAGCAGGACGGCGCGGGCGAGGTCGCCGGCCACGGGCTTGGCGTCCTCCGCCGCCTCATCGCCAGGCTGCTCGGGGGCGTCGGGGCGGCCCGCGGTGCGCAGCACCTGGAACAGTGCCCGCTTGGCCCGCTCGGTGAAGGGGGCCTGTTCGAGGGCGGGCAGACGGGTGGCCAGAATGGCGATGAGGGCGTCCTCGGCGGTTTCCGGGTCGTCCGGGACGGGCAGCGCGTGGGCGGCCTCGGCGAGGGCGGCGGCGAGTTCGGCCTCGACCATGAACCGGCTGGTGAGCTTGCCGAGTTCGGTGGCCGCCAGCCCGGCGTCGCCCTCGGCGGTCTCGGCGGCCTCGGCGGCCTCGGCGGTCTCGGCGCGGCTGAGGTAACCGGTGGCGGTGAGGAACTCGGTGGCGTCGTACAGCGGGTCGAAGGGGTGCTGGCCCTGGTGGAAGGCGAAGGTGCGGGTCCACCACTGTTCGGCCTGGGCGAGGGTGGCGATCCGGCCCTGCACGGCCTCGGCGAGCAGGTGGTCGGAGAGCCGGTCGCGGATGCGGGAGGTGACGGTGTACCCGGCGGCCAGCCGGGCCTGCCAGTGGTGGCGCTCGCCAGGGGCGGTGAGCAGATGGGCGAAGCCCTCGCGTTCGCCGGCGCCGATCCGGCCTGCCCGGCCGAACATCTGCTGGACCATGGACACCTCGATCCGGTCCAGGCCGATCTGGGTGTCCCGCACGATCACGGCCCGGGCGGGCAGGTTGACGCCCGCGGCGACGGTGGAGGTGGCCACCAGGACGTCGGCCCCGCGGGTGCGGAAGGCGTGTTCGGCCTCGCGCTTGAACGGCCAGTCACGGTAGTGCAGTTGCACTCCGGCCTTGCTGCACAGGCGCTCCACCAGGTCGACGTCGTCCGCGTCGACGCCGGCCGTGTCGACGCCGCGGTCGTGCGCCAGAGCGAGCGCGGTGGTGCGCACCGAGCGCTTGCTGCCGCAGAACACCAGCACGCTGCCCCCGTCCGCGCCGTGCCGGCGGGCCAGCCGGACGGCCTCCCGGGTACGGGTCTGGTTGCGGGTCGCCCAGTCGGGGGCGTCCGCGTCCGGGGGCAGCGCGGGCAGCTGCCAGGTCAGCCGGGTGGGCCGCCAGGGCGAGCGGATCAGACGGGCGTTCAGCCAGGCTGCGGTCTCCTCGGCGTTGGCCACGGTGGCGGACAGGCCGACGATCCGCACCCGGGCGGCGTCCTCCCGCACCCGGGCGAGCAGGGCCTCCAGGACCGGGCCGCGGGTGGGATCGCCCAGCAGGTGGATCTCGTCGACGACCAGGCAGCCGACCTCGGCGAGCGCGGCACGCAGTGAGCTGGTGCGGCAGATCGCCTCGAACTTCTCGGTGGTGGCCACCCAGAGGTCGGCCTCGCGGATCAGGTCGGTGTCCACGGCCGCCTCACCGGTCAGCCGGACCACGCGGCGCCCGGCCCGGCGCCAGGCGTCGAGGTCGCGGTCGAGCTCGTCGGTCAGCGAGCGCTGCGGGACCAGCCAGGCGGCCTTGCGGCCGCGTTCGCAGGCGGTGAGCGCGGCGACCACGCCGATCGCGGTCTTGCCGGCCCCGGTGGGGGCGACCACCATGACGTGCTCGTCGCCGTCCAGCAGGGCCGGGACGGCGGCGGCCTGGACCGGGTTGAAGGTGGGGTGCGGCAGCAGCCCGGCCCACGCCTCGGGCACCAGCGCCTCGACCGGTACGAACGCGTCCTCGTCGTCGGCGGGCAGGTCGTCCAGGGCGTCCCACTGGGCGGCGAAGGCGTCCCGGGCCGCGTGGGCGGCGGGGCCCGCGGCAGGGGTGACGCTGCCGGCCGGCCAGGCCACCAGGTCGGTGCGCCCGCCGAGGTCCGACACGGTGGCCACGTGCTCGGCCTCGGCCCAGTGCGCGGCGCGGCGCACCTGCGCGCCGAGGGCGGTCAGTTCGCGGCCCAGGGCGTCGAAGTCCTCGCCGGCCGGGAGGATGACCCGGGCGTCGTCGGCGGCGCGCAGGGCGGCCTCGGGAAGCGGCCGGGCGGGGTCGGTGACCTTGCCCCACCAGAGCGCCCGGGTCTCCGGCTGCGTGGGCCTGGGGAGGTCCTCGGGCCAGTCGGGGGCGGGCGTGGGGCGGGCCGTGGCGCCGGGCGGGCGCCACACCGTGATCGGCGTGACGGTCACTCCCGGTCCCGTCCCCTCCGGGAGGTCGCAGGGCTCCAGTCCCGCCATGATCCGGGCGGCGGTGCGCACGGTCACGGTCCGCTGGGCAGGCACCGGGTCGGACGCCGGGGCGGCCGGGCGCAGCAGCTTGTCGTAGGTCTTCACACCCAGCTCGGCGAGGGTGTAGGCGCGCGGGCAGGCCGGGCAGACCACGGCCACGTACCGGTACTGGCGCCCGCCCGCCTCGTACGGGCGGCGCAGCGAGTGCAACGCCTCGCCGCAGTCGGGGCACGGGCGGGGCACCTGCTCCTGGTAGCTCCAGCCCGGTTCCGTGAAGCGCAGCAGCAGGCCCTCGGCCGGGAGGGCGCTCCCCCAGCGCTGTTCGACCAGCTGAGGGACGGTCGGCTCGGTGGTTTCGATGTCCTGTTCGTGCACGACGACCACTCTCGCAGCAGGCCGGCCCCCGGCGCAGGGATTCCGCGGGATGGGCCCGCAGGACCGGCGGGCCAGGTCAGGCCGCGTCGGGTCGGCTCACGTCACGTCAGGGCCCTGGCGCCTGCTCCCGACGCGCCCGGTCGCACGGCACGGCTCGGAACGGCTCCCGGAGTCGGTGTGCGCGGCCGGGCACAGGACTCCCCGGGGTGCCGCCCGTCCGACGGCAGGGGCACGACGCACCGCGCCCGTCGCCCGCCCCGCCGCACCGTCGGTCGTCCTCGCCGTGGTGCACGGGCCTCGGCCGGTCCCGCACGGGAGACTGGTGCCGTGGACAGCACTCCTGGAGCAGGTGACGGGCGTGGCCGGCGGTCACACGCCGCTCGGGCCGGCGAGGCCACCGCCGTCGTCGTCGGGGCCGGCCCGAACGGGCTGGCCGCCGCCGTCCGGCTCGCCCGGGCCGGCGTCCGTGTCACCGTCCTGGAGGCCGCCGACGAGATCGGCGGCGGCGCCCGAAGCGGTGAGGCGATCCTCCCGGGACTCCTGCACGACCACTGCTCCGCCGTCCACCTGATCACCGTCGGCTCGGCCTTCCTGCGCGGCCTCGGCCTGCACCGCTACGGGCTCCGGTGGTGCCTGCCCAAGATCGACTGCGTCCACCCTCTCGACGACGGCACCGCCGGCGTCCTGCACCGCTCCGTCGACGAGACCGCGGCAGGGCTCGGCGCGGACGGTGCGCGCTGGCGCCGGCTGTTCGCGGCACCCGCCGCGGCCTACGACGAACTCGCCGAGGACATCATGCGCCCGCTGCTGCGCCTCCCCCGCCACCCGCTGCGCCTGGCCCGCTTCGGCGCCCCGGCCCTGCTGCCGGCCACGGTCCTGGCACGCGCGTTCACCGGTGACCAGGCCCGCGCGCTGTTCGGCGGTGTGGCGGCCCACGCCTACCAGCCCCTGGAACGTCCGCTCAGTTCCGGCGTCGGTCTCGGCATCCTGGCCGCCGGCCACCGGTACGGATGGGCCGTGGCCGCCGGAGGATCGCGCTCGATCAGCCGGGCGCTGGCCGCACTGCTCACCGACCTGGGCGGCACGATCGAAACGGGCCGGCGGATCCGCTCGGCCGCCGAGCTCCCGCCCGCGGACATCACGATGTTCGACCTCGCGCCGAGTGCCGTGGCGGGCATCCTCGGCGACCGCTTGCCGCCCCGCGTCGCCCGCGCCTACCGCCGGTTCCGGCACGGACCGGGCGCCTTCAAGGTCGACTTCGCCGTGGCCGGCGGCGTCCCGTGGACGGCCGAGCCGGCGCGGAGGGCCGGCATCGTCCACCTCGGCGGCACCTTCGAGGAGGTCGCCGCCACCGAACGGGAGATTACCGCCGGGCGCATGCCGCAGCGGCCGTTCGTCCTCGTCGGCCAGCAGTACCTGGCGGACCCGCAACGCTCCGTCGGCGACGTCCACCCCGTCTGGAGCTACGCGCACGTGCCGCACGGCTACACCGGTGACGCCACCGAGGCCGTCACTGCGCAGATCGAGCGCTTCGCCCCCGGGTTCCGGGAGCGCGTCATCGGCCGCTCCGTCCGCACCACCTCCGACTTCGCCGCCGACAACCCGAACTTCGTCGGCGGGGACATCATGACCGGGGCCAAGGACATCCCCCAGGTGCTGTTCGGCCCCCGCATCACCCTCCACCCCTACGACACCGGCGTCCCCGGCCACTACCTCTGCTCCGCCGCCACCCCGCCCGGCCCCGGGGTCCACGGCATGTGCGGCGCCAACGCCGCCGAGACCGCCCTGCACCGCCTCCGCCGGGCCGGCGGCCACCGCTGACGTCGTCACGGACGCGAGCCTGCGGCCACCGCTGAGGTCGCCACGGACGCGAGCCTTGCGGCCGGCGCCGGCGGCCGGGGCCCGGGCGGGCCAGCGGTCATCCGGCCGTCGTCAGGGGCCGTTCCGGTACCGGCGGGATGGTTCCTCCGTCCGCGGCCACGAATGACCGTTCGGTCACCCGCTGTCGTGATGCTCGCCCAGGAGGGCCGTCACCCGACCACCGCACACGCGCGCGGCCGACACGCACTCAAACGGCCGCAGGCGTGGCCGGTCCGAGGAGGCGGGGCCGGTCGGTGCACCCCTGCCGGCGTGCCCTCCCCCGCCGGACGGCTCCCGGGGCACGCCGTCAGGGGCAGCCGGGGCGGTAGGGAGCGCCGGGGGCCAGGCGGAGCCAGTCGCGCCTGGGGACGGGTGGGCGCAGGACCACGCAGGCCTCGCGGGCGGCCCTGGCCGGGTCGAGGCTCCAGAGCGGCGCCGAGCCGTTGTCGCCCGCGGCCAGGACGCGGCCGTCGGGCAGGAACGCGAGCCCGTTGAGCGGCTGGCCCGGGCCGGTGAGGGTGGCGGTCGGAGCCGCGGCGGTCAGCCCCCACCGGCGCAGCACGCCCTGACGGCCGACGTCCGCGACGGCGCCGCCGTCCGGTGCGAACGCGAGGGACCGGACGGTGTCGGAGCCCACGGTGCGGGCGTCGCCGCCGGGATCGGCGTCCGCGTGGGCCCCGCCGTCCGGCCGCTTGCCCGTGCGGGCGTCCCAGACCAGGACGACGCGGTCGTTCCCGGCCGTGGCCAGGCGTCGGCCGTCCGGGCTGACGGCCAGGTGGCGGATGTGGTCCAGATGCTTCATGGTGCTCGCCCGGGCATCCGCGGACGGGTCGGCGACCGTGAGCAGCCAGACCGCCTGCGACTCGCACACGAAGGCCAGTTCGGCGCCGTCCCCGAGGAACGCCAGCGCGTGCACGGGGCCGCCGGGGGTGTGCGGGCGGGCCCGCAGCGGTGAGCCGTCCGGGGCACCGGTGAGCAGCCGTCCGTTCTCCGTCCCCACCGCCAGCACCGTGCCGTCGGGGCTGAGCGCCACCGCCGTCGGCTCGGCGCCCACGTCGGTGACGGCCGACTGCACGCCGTCCCGGGCGCGGGCCAGCCGGACGGTGCCGCCCGCGAACGCGGCTGCCAGCGTGCGGCCGCCCCGGTCGAACGCCAGCCCGGTGACGGCCCGTCCGCTGGGCGGGGAGACCGCCACCGCACGCGGCGCGGCGCCCGCGACGTCCCAGAGTGCGATCCGCCCGTCGGCCGTGCCCACCGCCGCGCGGTCGCCGGCCGCGGCGACCGCCGTCACGCGGGGGCGGTCCGGGCCGGGGGCGAGGTCGGTGCCACGGCGCAGGTCCCAGATCAGGATGCTGCCGGGCGGGGAGCTGATGCCGGCCGAGGTGACGACCGTCCGGTTGTCGCCGCCGGCCGCGACGCCGAGAACGAAGGTCGGGTGACCGCGCAGCTCCGCCGTGACCCGGCCGGTGGGGAGATCCCAGACCCGGGTGGACTGGTCGGCGCCCGCCGAGAGCAGGGTGGACCCGTCCGGGGTGAGCGCCAGCGCGTTCACCGAGCCGAGGTGGGCGGGCGTCAGGTCGGTGACGGACCAGTCGGGGCCGGCGGGCGGGGCGGCGGACGCGCTCGCGGCCGGGGCTTCGGAGGCGGCTTCGGACGGGGCTTCGGACGAGTCGGCGGGCGGCGGCGTGGAGGGGTCGGCGGAGGGGCTGGTGGAAGAGCCGCCGGACGGCGCGGGACCGCCGGACGGCGGGCGCCAGAGCCGGATGCCGCCGTACTCGCTGCCGACCGCCAGCAGCCGGCCGTCCGCCGCGAAGGCCAGCGAACGGGGCGCGGTGGCCCGCCCGGCGAACACCGCCGGTGCCTCCTGGCCGCCTCCGACCGGCGGCGCGTCGAGGTCCCGTACCAGGACGACGCCCTCGGTCGACACCGAGGCCAGCAGGTGGCCGGGGCCGAAACCCAGCCCCTGGACGACCCCGGTGTGGACGGTCAGCGTCCGTACCGGAGGCGCCGCGCCGGCGTCCGTACGCCAGACCCAGACCCGGCCCGGCAGGTCGCCGTCGCTGCTGCCCGCGGCCAGCAACGCGCCGTCCCGGCTGAACGCGAGCCGCTTGGCCACCGAGGACCTCCCGGTGGTGCTCGGCGGCATCACCGGCGAGGGCAGCTCCTGCCGGTCGGCGACCCGCCAGAGCACGATCCGCCTGCTCGGCTCCCAAGTGATCGCGGCGGCGAGCAGCGAGCCGTCGGGGCTGAACTCCACGTCCTGCACCGGCTTGCCCAGGGTGTGGTCCTGCAACTCGGCCACCAGGGCCGTCGTGCGCGTGTCCCAGAGGGCCACCTGCCCCTGGGAGTCACCGGTGGCCACCAACCGCCCGTCGGGGCTGAGAGCGAGCGCGTTGACGCCCCAGGCGAACCCCGGGATCCGCCCCGTCAGGTACTGCGACTGCGTGCTCAGCACCGCGTCGTCGGCCGCCTGCTCCAGGCCCGTGACACCGGACCGTGCCGTCCGGCGGGCCTCGACCGCCGCCAGTATCGCCGCGTACGGGTCCTGGGCCGCGTTGCGCTGCGCCTCGGAGAGCAGGGCACGGGCGAGGTTGGTCCGGTTGGCCGTGGTCGCGCGGTCCCGCTGCTGCCAGGCGGACCCGGCCGCCAGCAGCGCCGACACCAGCAACAGGGCCAGCCCCGCCACCAGCCGGCGCAGCGTCCGCACCCGGCGCCGCTCGGCCGTCCGCTCGTGCTCCGCCCGCGCCGTCGCGGCCGCCAGGAAGTCCCGTTCCGCCCGGGTGAGCAGTTCCTCGCCGGCGGGCTCCGCGGCCCACTCCCGGGCCAGCTCCAGCCGGCTCCCCCGGTAGAGCAGCGCCGTCTCGCGGCCCGCCGCGGCCCAGTGCTCCGCGTCCTGGGCGAGCTGCTGGTGCAGGCGCAGGCCGGCCCGGCCCTCCTCGACCCAGCCGCGTAGGCGCGGCCAGGCGCGCAGCAGCGCCTCGTGGGAGAGCGTCACGCCGCTCGCGTCGACGGTGAGCAGCCGGTCGGCGGCGAAGGAGGCCAGCACGTGGCTCAGCACCCGGTCGTCCGGTGCGGGCGTGGGGGGTTGTGGCGCGGCCGGTTGATGCGTGGCCGGTGGCTGGGCGGCCGGCGGGCGCGAGGCCGGAGGGTACTGGGCCGGCACGCAGGCGTCGGACAGGGCGCCGGCCAGGGCCGCGCGCGTCACCCGGCGGCGCGAGGTCCGGCCGTCCGGCCCGAGGTGGACCAGCCGCAGCAGCACCCGGCGGGCGGTGGCCCGCGCCTCGTCGTCGTCCAGCCGTGCCCAGGCGCGCTCCGCCGTCGCCGCGACCGACCCGTGCAGCCCGCCGATGGCCCGGTAGCCGGCCAGTGTCAGCGAGCGGCCGGAGCGCTGCTGCCAGACCGCGCGCAGGGTGTGGGCGAGCAGCGGCAGCGCGCCCGGGTCGTAGGCGCCCGAGGTGCCGGCCCCCTCCAGCCCGAGGTCGGTCGACATCAGCTCCAGCAGACCGGGTTCGAGCTCCAGTCGGGCGGTGCGGGCCGGGCCGGTGATCGCCTCGGCCACCTCGGCAGCGCTCATCGGACCGAGCGCCAGCTGGCCGCGCCGGACGGCCTGCAGCAGGCCGTCGTGCGCCAGGCAGTGCCCGTAGAGGTCCGCCCGGACACCCAGGACCACCAGCCGGCCGCCCCCGGGGCCGGCCTCCCGGCAGAGGGCGTCCAGGAACGCCCGCCGCTCCTCGGGGTCGGTGCAGAGGGTGAACAGCTCCTCGGCCTGGTCGACGATCCACACCGCGTCCGGGCCGTCGGCGAGGCTCCCGAGGCGGTCGAGCGGACGGCCGGTCGGGGTGATGACGGCCGCCGGGGCGGGTCCCAGCCCGGCCAGGCCGCCGCGCCGCAGAGCAGGCATCAGGCCGGCCCGCAGCAGCGAGGACTTGCCGGCGCCGGACGGTCCGACGACCAGCACGGGCCCGCCGCGGTCCGCCAGCCGCTCGGCGAGCAGACCGAGCAGGGCGGCGCGGGCCCGGTCGCGGCCGTGGAACCAGCGTTCGTCCTCCGCCCGGAAGGAGGCGAGCCCCGGGTACGGGCACTGCCCGCGCGTCGCCAGCTCGACCAGCGAGCCGCCCGCCCGCAGCGCACGGTCGCACGCGCGGGCGAAATCGGCGGTCGCCGGCTTGTCTCCGTTCTCCACCTTGCTGATGTGGCTCTTGTCGTAGTGCACGCGACCGGCGAGCTCCGCCTGCGAGAGACCGGCCCCGCGGCGCAGCGTGCGCAGTACCGCCCCGAATCCCGCTCCGTCCGGCTCCGGCGCCCGTTCCGGTGTCGGCTCCGGGCCGGTCACGTCGCTCTCCGTGCTCACCGTCAGCCCCCGCTCTGTTCGGTCCCGATCGGTCAACGAGCCGGTGAGGCCCTGGTCACGCACTGTCGGGCAATCCCCTCGGAGGAGTGATTCCGGCAGGTCAGAGGGGTTGTCGAGATGTCCTGCCCAGCCGACAACAGGCAACAGGTGCGAGCATCGCCGTTCCCGGGCCAAGCTCTCACCGGGCAGCGGACCGCCGGCCGACACGCCGTCAGGTCCGGACGATCCGTCACCACCCGTGAACCGCAGCAGAGGAGAACCCGACGTGAAGCTCCGATCCCGCCCGACCTCCCGCGCCGCACTCCGCCCGACGTCGGCGGCTCGTACGTCAGCGGCTCGTACGACGGCCGGCCCGACGGCCGGCGGCACGTCCGCCTCTCCCGGCGGCACGTCCGCCGCGGCCGGTGGCACGTTCCGGCACGCGATCGGGGTGACCGCCGTCGCCGCCGCCGTGGTGGTCGCCGTGGGCGCGGCGGCCCTGCTGCCGGCGCCGCCCGCCGGGGCCGCCGGCGCCGGCCCGGACGCCTACACCGTGCGCGGCATCGACAGCTACCACGGCGACCACGGACCGGAGGAGAAGCAGGCTTTCGACTGGCCGGCGATCGCCCGCAGCGGCCAGTCCTTCGTGATGCTCAAGGCCACCCAGGGCACCGGCTTCACCGACGGCTGGTTCGCCCGGGACCTCGCCGGCGCGCGTTCGGTGGACCTCATCCGCACCGGCTACCACTACTTCACCGCCGACGAGGACGGCTCCGCCCAGGCCGACCACTTCCTCGACGTGCTGCACCACGAGGGCTTCACCGGCACCAAGCCGGGCGAGCTCCCGCCGGTGCTGGACCTCGAGCAGTGCGAGAAGGCGGGGCACCGGCTCCAGCTCGGCCAGGTGAAGGCCTTCCTCCAGCAGGTCCGGAAGGTCACCGGCGCCGCCCCGATCATCTACACCCGCAAGGGCTTCGTGGACGACTGCCTCGGCGGGACGAAGGAGCTGAGCCGCTACCCGGTCTGGCTCGCCCGCTACGGCGACACCCCGCCCCGGCCCCTGCCCGGCGCCACCGGGTGGGACTTCTGGCAGTACACCGACCACGCGTCCGTCCCCGGCACCCCCGGCAACGTCGACGCCAGCGTCTTCCACGCCGACCGGGCCGCCCTGCGCCACCTCGCCCACCTGGGCTGAGACCGCCCACGACTCCCCTCTCCGCCCCTTTCCCTCACCGCATGCCACAGGAGGCAGCACCCATGAAGAACATCCGCCGCTCGACCGTTACCGCCCTCGCCACCGCCGTCCTCGGCTCGCTCGTCCTCACCGGGCCCGCCGCCGCGCTGCCGACCGGCTCCCTTCCGGCCGCCGCCGCCGTCACCGACACGGCCGACGACGCAGCCGCCTCGGCCGATGCCGAGGCGGTCGGCGGCGAGGCCACCGATGCCGGGACCGACACCGACCTGCGGACCTCCGCGCCCAAGATCACCCGCGCCGAGGAGATCCGGCGGGCCAAGGTCTGGCTCACCGACAACGCGGGCAAGCCCGTGCCCTACAGCCAGAAGAAGAACTGGAAGGACGGCTACCGTCAGGACTGCTCCGGTTACGCCTCGATGGCCCTCAAGCTCCCCAAGTCGGGCCCGAACACGGTGTCGCTGAAGAACGACGGCTGGACCAAGCCCATCGCGATGTCCGAGCTGCGCCAGGGCGACCTCGTCATCAAGGCCAACAGCAGCGACTCCAACCACCGGCACGTCGTCATCTTCGACGGCTGGGTGGACGGCAAGCACAACTCCTACCGCTCCTACGAGCAGGCCGGCAAGGTGGGCACCCGCCACACCACGCACAGCTACGGCCTGAAGTCCGGTGACGGCTACCACGCCTACCGCCCGGTCAACCTGGCCGACTGACGCCCTGCGCCCCGTACCCCCGGCGGTGGCCGGTCTCCCCGGCCCCGCGGGGGTACGGGCGTGCGGTCGGCGCTGCTTCCGCCCCCGGCCACCAAGGCGACCGGGCCGACGCCCTCGCGGGTGCCGGTCCCTACGCCTCGTCGACCTCCAGGCCGTAGGCGACGACGGCCTGCCGCAGTCCGCCCGGGTAGCCGGCGAGGGCGGGCGTGAAGTCCCAGTCCCCGGCAGTGTCGCGGTCGAACCGGCCCAGACGCATCGCGGTGTTGGCCACCGCACCGTCGGCCAGGTGCGCCACGGCCGGGTCCTGGTCGGCGCCGGCTTCCAGGATCAGCGCCGGCCCGGCGAACCCCGCCATGGTCGCCGCGGGGTGGTTCTCGGTGTCGGCCGCGGCGACGATCACGAGCCGGTCCGCGGCGGCGGGCAGCGCCTCGAAGTCGACCATGAGGCAGGCGTTGGCGTCGCCGTAGCCGGTGACCAGCCGCACCGAACCATCGGGCGTCGAAGCGTTGTTGTAGAACACCAGGTGCTCGTCCGACAGGGCCCTGTTCCCCTGGCACACCAGCGCGGCGATGTCGTACTCCTCCTCACCGGTCCAGTGGAGGAGAAGCCGGGCGGGCTCGGCGGCGACCTCGATCCCGGGCAGGTCGGCCCCGCCGCCGGAACCGTCGGCCCCGTCGGCCCCGTGCTGGGCGGCCGCGAACACCTCGTGGAGGCCGTGGTGCTTGAGCAGGCCGACCAGCTCGGCGCCGTTGATCAGGGTGATCGGCTTGCCTGCGACGAACTGGTGCGAACTCGGGCCGAACCTGCTGGTCGTGACCAGCACGGCCTTCGTCGCGGCCTGATCGTGCTGCAGCGTGCCGTACAAGTCCCGCACGGCCGAGGGCGTCACAGTGTCCCGGTACCGCTTCACCTGCACGATCACGTTGCCGCCGCGGAAGGGGTCGGTGTCGACGCCGCGCACGTCCACCCCGCCGTCCCGCGACCGGGCCGTCAACTCGACCTTCATGCCCATCGCCTCCATCAACCGGGCGATGAGCTGCTCGAACTCCACCGGGTCCATCGCCAGCAGGAGCTGGAGCTCGCGAACCCGCTTCGCCATCCGGCCGCGATTCGCGGTGGTGTCGTCGCGGAGGTGGCGGAACAGCATGCGCTGCGCGCGACGCTCGTCGGTGTCAGGGCTGCTGAGGCGGTGGAGCTTCCGGCTCCGGGACATAGGCTGCTCCCTCGGACGTGTACGGGTCGACGGCAGGCGTCACCGTAGGGGACGTGCCTACGCTGCGTCAGCCACGTGTCACAAATGAGACTTTCGGGAGGCATCGCACGCCGACGGCCTTCGGGATCAGCCTGCCCACGCCGGAGAAGGAGAGGTACGTTTTCACCGCCGATTTCGACAGCGCCGACGACCGCCGGATCAGCCCCGCCGCCAGGGCGGCCCACCCCGGCGTCCGTCGCTGCCGCGGCCTCTCCCCCGCGACACTGCCGCCCGGCGATTTCCACTTGGGCCCGGCCCTTGCGACGATCCTCCGCATGACCTCGCTCCCCGTCGACCGGCCTGCCGGTGACAGCCCCTTCGCCGAGCTCGGCGAGCCGATCCTCGCCGTCACCGCCACGCGGCGGCAGTTGGTCGCCGTGGCCGGCGCCGACGAGTACGGCGGGGCCAGGACCGTCGGCGTCTTCGATGTCACCGACCGTGCCCGCCGCCGTCTGCTCCTGGAGACGCACTTCCCCGTGCAGGCGATGGCCTTCCATCCGACGCTGCCGATGCTCGCAATGGGGACGGGCGACTATGACGGCGGCTACCTCTTCGAGGGTGAGCTCCTTCTCCTGGACCTGGACTCCGGCGCCGTCCGATCGCTCATCGAGCACCACTTCGGCCGCCAGGTGCTGGGACTGGAGTGGTTGAACGACCGGGACCTTCGCGTCCTGATGGCACCGCCGGACGACTGGAAGGACGCCAAGGCCCACGTCGAGGGGCACGTCGCCGTGGTCAGCCGTGAGGACTGGGCCGCGGTCCGCGCCAGGTCGCTCACCGAGCGGCACCTGGCCGGCCCCCGGGTGCCGGCGCCCCGCCCCGACGGACGTGAGGCCGCCCGGCAGTTGGTCGCCCGGCTCACGTCGCCGCCGACCCGGCGGCACCACCCGACCGGGACGCGCACCCCTGGCGCCGGGCCGCGGGCCGCGCAGCACGGCTGACCGCGCAGGCCTGTCAGCCCCCGGTGCCGCGGTGGCCGGTCAGCCCTCGAGGCCCGCGGCGCGCAGGCGGCTGCGGACGGCGTCCCAGGCCGGGTCCGCGGGGGCCGGCGAGTTGAGGCCGACGCCGCGGTCCTTGAAGCCGCTGGAGGTGGAGACGCAGACCACCGGCCCGTCGATCGGTTCGTCCAGGGCTCGCAGGCCCGCCAGCCCGGCCGCGGCCGACAGCTCCACCCACAGGCCCTGGGCGGCGAGTTCGGCCTGGGCCTCGCGCAGCCGGCGGTCGTCGAGCAGCAGCGGCCGGCCGCCGCTGTCGCGCAGGGCCAGGACACCGCGGTAGCCGTTGACCGGACAGTCGATGCCGTACGCATCGGTGGCCCCGGCCTCGACCCGGGCGACGGGAAGCCGCTCGCGGACGGCGGCGGCGAGCGGCCCTCCCGTGGCCGGCTCGCAGCTGAACAGCCGCGGGGCGCGGTCGGTGAGGCCGAGACGGTGCAGTTCGGCGAAGCCCTTGCCGATGCCGAAGAGCAGTTCGCCGTAGCCGGTCGGGACGAAGACCGCGGCGGGCACGCCGAGGTCGGCGGCGATCTCGTACGCGACGGTCTTGTAGCCCTCCGGTCCGAAGGAGCTGCCGGTGTGGAAGGGGGTGAGGTTGCTGACCGGGAAGAGCCCGAACTCCGCCACGATGCGCTCGGTCAGCGGCCACCGCGCCTCGACGGGCACCGGCAGGACCACCGCCCCGTACGCGTTCAGGAAGGAGGCGGCGGCCGGCGGCACGTCGGGAGAGGCGAGAACGACGCAGCGCAGCCCGGCGCGGGCCGCATAGGCCGCGGCGGAGGCGCCGTGGTTACCGGAGGAGGCCACCACCACGCCGGGGGCGCCGGTGGCGAGCGCGGCGCTGACGGTGCAGCGGTTGAGCCGGTCCTTGTGGCTCCAGGTCGGGTTGCGCGACTCGTCCTTGACGTACACGCCGCCGCCGAGGCCGACCAGCGGCGTGCCGCCCTCGCCGAGCCCGGGAGCGGCCAGCGGCGGCAGCAGCGCCGCCCAGCGGTCGAGCCCGCGACCGGCGGGCCGCGCGGTGAGGAAGTCGGCGGGAACGCGCGCATAGTCGTAGTCGACCTCGACCGGGTAGGAGACGGTCCCGGTGCTGGTGCGCGGACAGCCGCGGGTCAGCGGGGGGAGCAGCGGATAGCGGATCTGCGGGTCGCCGAGGGAGCGCTGGCCCGAGGCCAGGGACGGTACCGTCGTCATGCCCGGAATCCTACGAGGCGGCCCCGACGGCGGACGGGCGGTATGCCTACCGGGGCGGCGATCTGACGGTCTTACGGGAATGCGACACCTGGTGACGTTAAGTCAGATTTGCTTCAGGGATTTCTGGTTCTGCTCAGGCGCGCAGCCAGGGACGCACGGCACGGACGCCTCCCCCAGCGGGGCCCTCCTGCCGGTCTGCGGGAGCGGGCGCACCTCCCGGACCGCGCCGGAGGCGGCAGAAGAGCCACCGGCAGCCCCTCGCCGGGCTGCCGGTGACGTACGGGGTGGAGCTCAGCACTGCGGGCGACGACCGTGGTTCGCCCCGCGCCTCGCCCGTGCCTTCTTCTTGCGACGACGCTTCGACGACATGGCCACTCCTCTCGCGACGGGAACACTGCTCCCGCTATCCACCGTCGCACACCGGGCCCGCGCAGGCCTGCGGAAGCCGGGCCGACCCACCCGGCCCCGGCCCCCGCGCCGGCTCCTGCTCCCGGCTGCGAACCGCCCGTCCGCCCGGCCGCCCGGTTGCGCGGCCGGGCGGACGCCCCGGATCGGGGCACGATCAGGGGCAGTGCTTCCAGGCGAGGTGGTAGATGGTGTTGATGCTGCCGTCGGTGGAGTCCATGGTCATGAAGCTGGTGGTCCTGGTCGGGTCCGACGTGCCGGCGCCGACCCGGAGCTCGGTGTTGATGTTGAAGTTGCGCAGCTCCCCGCAGGGCGCCCAGACCAGGGCTTCGACGTCGACCGTGTCGGTCGCCTGCCAGCTGCTGTCGAGCGCTCCGGCGAACTGGTGGCTGCGCGAGGTGGTCTGGGGCGAGCCCTGGAAGTAGTAGCTGGCGCGCTGGGTCCCGGTCGCCCCCTTCTCCAGGTGGGCGAAGCCGCGGTAGTCGGCGGAGGCGATCGCGTAGGTGAAGCCCTGAGGGACGTGGACGTTCAGGTTGAGCTGGCAGTTCTTACGGAAGTCGGTGGGCTTGGACCCGACGCCCACCTGCGCGATGTAGTCGCTGTAGGTGACCGTGAAGGCGGTGTTGTCCGGGGAGACGGCGACGGCCGCCGTGCCGGCCGGGCAGCCGGATCCGTTGACGGTGGCCACGTCGATGACGATCTTGTCCGGCGGAGGCGTCGTCCAGCCCGTGCCGGCGGCGACGCCGCCGAGCGGGATGACGAGCAGTGCCGCGGCTGCGCCGCCGACGGCCATGGTGCGTACGGTCACGGGCGTTTCCTTCCACTTGCCCGCCGTTTCCGGCCTCGCACCCCCACGTGCGGACCTCAGCGGGTTGTCGCGTCCATGTCATCACCTGTGACCCGTCACGTACAGGGAGTGCGGGAGGGCGCATCGCAACGCGCCGGGGCGGGCGCGCCCGCGACGTCCGGCGCCGGCTGTGCGCGGGCGCCGACCGTCCGGCGGGCCACGGTGCAGCGGGCCGCGAACCACCGGCTGCGGACCACGGCGGCCCATCGCGCATCCGCGACGGCCGACCGCCCCGGCGCATCCGGCCGGCGGCCCACGCCTCTCCCCCGGCGGGCCGGATCGGACGGTGGCGGCGATGATCGGAGGACGGCGGCCGACGCTCCCCCGGCAGGCCGATGCTCCCCCTCAGGGCGGGGCAGACGGGAGCGCGGCCCGGTCGGACGGGAGGACCGAATGAGCCACGACCAGACGCGCCCGCTGCGGCGCGCCACCCCCGAGGAGCGGGCGGCGGGCGGCCGGGCGGCGCGCCACCCGACGCCGCGTTCCGCCCACGGCGAGTACCGGCCGGGCCCGGACCGGCCCGATCCGCTGGCGATCCTGCAGGCCCAGTCGGCACTGCGGGTGCCGGAGCTGGTGCCGATCCGCTACGGGCGGATGAGCGAGTCCCCGTTCCGCTTCTACCGGGGTGCGGCCGCGCTGATGGCGTCCGATCTCGCGGGCACCCCCGACTCGGGCGTCCGGGTACAGCTGTGCGGCGACGCCCACATGCTGAACTTCCGGCTGCTCGCGTCACCGGAGCGGCGGCTGGTCTTCGACATCAACGACTTCGACGAGACACTGCCCGGCCCCTGGGAGTGGGACGTGAAGCGGCTGGCGTCGAGCCTGGTGATCGCGGGCCGGGCGAACGGGTTCGACGAGACGGAGCGCGCAGGCATCGTCGCCGCGACGGTCCGCTCGTACCGGGAGACGATGCGGCGGTTCGCGGGGATGCGCAACCTGGACGTCTGGTACGCGCAGCTGGACTCGCAGCGCCTGCGCGAGCTGGCGGTCGGCCGGGTGTCCAAACGGGCGCGCCAGGGCCTCGACGAAGCGATGTCGAAGGCGCGCACCCGCGACAGCCTGCAGGCCTTCGGCAAGCTCACCGAGATGGTGGACGGCCGGGTGCGGATCGCCGCCGATCCGCCCTTGCTCGTCCCGATCGCCGACCTCCTGCCGGATGTGGAACGGTCGGCCCTGATGACGCTGTTCCACGGCCTGGTCCAGCGTTACGCACGCACCCTCCCCTCCGACCGGCGGGCCCTGCTCAGCGGCTTCCGGCTGGTGGACGCGGCCCGCAAGGTCGTCGGTGTCGGCAGCGTCGGCACCCGGTGCTGGATCTTCCTGCTGCTCGGCCGGGACGGCGACGACCCGCTGTTCCTCCAGGCCAAGGAGGCCGGCGTCTCGGTGCTGGCCCCGTACGTCGGCGCGAGCCTCTACCACAACCAGGGCGAGCGGGTGGTCGCCGGCCAGCGTCTGATGCAGGCGACCAGCGACATCTTCCTCGGCTGGGAGCGCGTCGAGGGGATCGACGGCAGGACCCGGGACTTCTACATCCGCCAGCTCCGCGACTGGAAGGGCATCGTGGTCGCCGAGAAGATGGTGCCGCGCGGCATGCGGGCCTTCGGCGAGCTGTGCGGGGCCACGCTGGCCCGGGCCCACGCACGGTCCGGGGATCGCATCGCCATCGCCGCGTACCTCGGGAAGGGGGACGTGTTCGACCGGGCCCTGGTCCGGTTCGCGGAGGCGTACGCCGACCAGAACGAGCGGGACCACCGGGCCCTGGTCGACGCGATCGACGCGGGCCGCCTCCCGGCCGAGACCGGCTGAGACGGGCCGAGCCGACCACGCGGGGCGGTCGCGGGAGCCCGTCACCCCACCGGGCCGCCGTTCACGTCCACGACCCGGCCGCTCACGGCCCCGTGACGGGCGCCACCGGCGCGGCGGGTACGGCAGCGCGAGCGGCGCCCGATCCCGGCCGCGGTGCACACGACGTCAGTCCCGCATGGCCGGCGACTCCGTCTGACCAGCGATAATGACTCCGACATGCCCGGCGGGAAGATCATCGACGCGGCCTCCCGGCTGCTGTCACACGGTCTCGCCGGGCCCGGGCGGGGAGATCGGAACAGGGGCACAGCGTGCGGGGGCGGAACGCGGAGCGGGCCCGGATCGAGCAGTTGCTCGACGGCGCTCGTCAGGGGACGAGCAGCGCCCTGCTGCTGCACGGTGAGGCCGGGATCGGCAAGACCGCGCTGCTCGACCACGCCGCCGGGCGGGCGAACGGCGTGCGCGTGCTGCGCGTCGAGGGCATCGAGTCGGAGATGGAACTGGCCTTCGGGGGCCTCCACCAGCTGTTCCTGCCCGTGCTGGACCTCGTCGACGCCCTGCCGGCGCCCCAGGCCGCGGCCCTGCGGGCGGTCTTCGGGCTGACCGCCGACGGCGTGCGCGACCGCTTCACCGTCGGCCTCGCCGTCCTCACGCTGCTGTCGGACGCCGCGGCCGACGGCCCGCTGCTGTGCCTGGTCGACGACGCCCAGTGGATCGACCAGCCGTCGGTGGACATGCTGACCTTCGCCGCGCGCCGGCTCCGGGCGGAGGGCGTGGTGATGCTCTTCGCCGTGCGCGACGGGGCGCCCGGCGCCACCGTGAAGGGCCTGCCCCGGCTGCTCGTCGACGGGCTCGACCGCGCGACCGCCGCCGAGCTGGTGCCGGGCCTGCCGCCGTACGTCGCGGACCGGGTCATCGAGGAGGCCTGCGGCAACCCGCTGGCCCTGATCGAGCTGGCGGCCGCGCTCACCCCGGCCCAGCGCGCCGGACGGCTGGGCCCGCTGGCGCTCCCCGAGGCGGCCGCCGGGCCGCCGAGCCGGATCCGGGACGGCTTCCTGGAGCAGATCCGACGGCTTCCCGACGCCACCCAGGCGGTGCTGCTGGTGGCCGCCGCCGACGACACCGGGGATCTCACCCTGGTGCTGCGGGCCGCGGAACCGCTCGGCGGAGCTGTCGAGGACCTCGAACCCGCGGAACGCGCCGGGTTCGTGCTCCTGTCCGGGGCGGGGGTGCGCTTCCGGCATCCGCTGGTGCGCTACGCCGCCTACCAGGGCGCCCCGCTCGCCCGGCGCATCGCCGCGCACCGCGCGCTGGCGGAGGCGCTGAGCGCGGCCGGCCACGTGCACCGGCGGGCCTGGCACCTGGCCGCCGCGTCGACGGGCCCGGACGAACGGGTCGCCGAGGAGCTGGAACGGGTCGCCGAGTGGGCCGGGAGCCGGCAGGCGATGGCGTCCGCGTCCGCCGCCTACGAGCGTGCCGCCCAGCTCACCGCGGATCCACGGCGGCGTGCGCGCCGCCTGGTCCGGGCGGCGCAGAAGGCCGCCGACGCCGGGCAGGACGAGCGGTGCGCCGCCCTGGCCGACCAGGTGCCGCTGCCGCTGGAGGACCCGGGCGTGGCGGCGGAGTTCGCGCGCGCCCGGGCGGTGGTCGAGCTGGGCTATCGCAGGCCGGAGACCGCCGCCCGGATCCTGCTCGACAGCGCGGACCTGACCGGCGCCGGGCTCCCGGACACGACGGCGTCGCTGCTGGCCGACGCGGTCCACGCGGCCTTCTCCGCGGGGAACGCCACGCTGATGGCGGAGATCGCGTCCCGCGCCCCGGACCTGCCGGTACTGGCCGTGCCCGACCGGCTGTTCGGCGGTGACGTGCCCGGCGCGCTCTGCGCGCTGCGAGCGCTCGTGGAGAGCTGCCGGGAGCCGGCCACCGGCGTCATGGACCGGCTGATGACCGGGATCTACTGCCAGCTGACCGGCGACCACGCGGCCGCGCGGGAGGCCGCCGCCGGAGCCGTCGCCCACTGCCGCGAGCAGGGCATCAGCGGTTGGCTTCCCACCACGCTCCACCTGCTCGCCCAGACCGAACTGGCCCTCGGCAGCCATGACGAGGCGTCCGCGCACGCCACCGAGGGGCTCCAGCTGGCCGAGTACCACGACCTGGCCCACCGGGCCGCCCATCTGCGCACCACCCTGGCGATGCTGGCGGGCCTGCGGGGACAGGAGGAGCAGGCCCGCGCCCTGGCCGGCGAAGCCCTGGAGTACTCGCGACCACGCGGGGTGGGACGCGGTACGGCGGACGCCCTGTGGGCGCTGGGTCTGCTCCGGCTCGGCCTGGGCCGGGCGGAGGCCGCGCTGGAACCACTGGAGTCGGCGCGGCGCGAGGCGGCCCATCCGCTGCTCTCCCTGCCCCTGCTGCCGGACCTCGTCGAGGCGGCGGGACGCGCCGGCCGCCCGGAACGGGCGACGGAGCCGGCCCGGCTGCTCGGGGAATGGGCCACCGCGCTGGGGCAGCCCGCCCTCTCCGCCCTGGCCCGCCGCTGCCAGGCGCTGACCGGCCCCGACAGCACGGCCGAGGAGCACTTCACGGCGGCGCTGGCCTTGCACGAGGGCGGCAGCGCCTACGACCGGGCCCGCACCGCGTTGCTCTACGGGGAATGGCTGCGCCGGCTGCGGCGCCAGATCGACGCCCGGGACCAACTGCGCGTCGCCCTGGAGGCCTTCGAGCGGCTCGGCGCCGAGCCCTGGGCCGGCCGCGCCCGGGCGGAGCTGGGAGCCGCGGGCGGGGAGACGGGGCTGACCGCCCGCCGGGACGGGCCGATCAGCCTGCTCAGCCCGCAGGAACGCGAGGTCGTCCGGCTGGCGGCGTCCGGCGCGAGCAACCGGGAGATCGCCACGCAGCTGTTCCTGAGCCCCCGCACCGTCGGGCACCACCTCTACCGCGCGTTCCCCAAGCTGGGTGTCAGCTCCCGCACCGAACTCGCCACGCTGCTGGCCTCATGAGGCCGGTGCCGGCGCCGCCTCAGAGGCCTTTTGAGGCCTTTGAGGCCTCCGGCGCCGAGTAGATCATCCGGGTCTGGGCGGTCCGGTAGCCGGCCCGGGCGAAGGCGGCGGCCATCGGGGCGTTGCCGGTGTCCGTGGTGGCCGTGATCAGCTCGGCGCCGGCCTCCACCTGCACCCGGGTGATCTCGGCGAGCACGTCGTCGACGTACCCCTGTCCGCGCAGCTCGGGGACGACACCCAGGTAGCCGACGTTGCGGTTGTACGGCGTCGCCGAGGGGAGGGCCAGCCCGGCGACCTGCCCGTCGGGGGTGCGGGCGAGGCGCCACCACGAGCGCTCGCCCGGGCAGCCGAGGTAGAAGTCCACCTCCTCGCGGGCGGCGGCCTCGGCTCCCATGGACGCCACGTTCCGGCGTGTCTCGGCGTCGAGGCTGCCCTCCGCGATGCGCCGGAAGACGTCGAGGAACTCCTCGTCCGAACCCTCGGTGAAGGTGAGGCGCCCGCTGGAGGCCGGGAGCCCGGCGTCGGGGGTCCACTCCAGGCGCAGCCGTTCCACCTCGTTTGTGAGCCCGGCCGCCAGCGCGGCCTCGTGCCGCCAGGCCAGGGCGGCGACGACGTCCGGGAGCTCGCGCCAGCCGTTCGGCAGCGTCACGTTGTACAGCGGGGGCTTGGTCGCGCCCTGCTCGGCGAAGGCCCGCAGGCCCGCGGTGATCAGCCCGGCCGCGACGGCCGCGCGGTCGGCGACCGACGGGTCGACGTGCAGGCAGTCCAGCGCGATCGGGTGCTCGCTGGAGGCCTGGCCCCACCACAGGGCGCGGGCGACGATCCGGCCGCCGTCCTCGGCGATCCACGTCCACTCCGGCCGGTACATGCCCTCCTCGAGTTCTTCGAGGTAGCGGTCGGCGTCGATCCAGCTGACGGGTTCGTCGACCGTCACGGCGGTGACGCGGTCGAGGTCGGTCTCGTCGGTGGGGCGGAACAACATGTTCAGGCTCATTTCCGGTGCTTTTGCGTAGGTGGTGATGGTCGCGCCGGTGTTGAAGACGCGAGAGTCGGTCAGCGTGAACCCCACCGGGAGGAAGGGTGCGTGGAAGAGCGGGAGGCCGGAGCCGATGACGACCGGGTACCGCTTGACGATCAGTTCGTCGATCTCCTCCAGCAGCTGTCCGGCGAGGGCCGCCCCGCCGCACAGCCAGATGCCCGCCCCGTCCTGCCGCTTGAGGTCACGGACGAACGCGACCGGGTCTGCGGAGACGATCTCCACCTCGGGGTCGAGCCGGGCAAGGGTCCGGGAGAAGACGTACTGGGTGAGGTGCGGATAGGGGCTGGTGACGCCGACCGCGAGACCGGGCTCGTAGGTGCCGCGGCCCATCAGGACCGTGTCGAACCTCCGGTCGGCGGCCCCGTCGATGCCCAACGGCCCGCGGCCCTGGACCGGAACGGTCTCGGGGTACTCGGCCAGGAGTACGGCGGCGAGGTCGCCCTCGAAGGGGAAGAAGTCGATCTGCCCCTCCGGGCCGGCGATGAAGCCGTCGAGGCTGGTGCCGACGAAGTAGGTGAGACGGCGCACACGACCTGCTTTCGGTCAGAGGAGGCGGGGTGACGTCCTTGACGGTAGGCCCGGCGCCGACCGACAGGCATCAGTCGTCCCGACGTAATGTGACCGGTCGTCGGCCTGCCGGTCATGGGTCGGCGTGCTGGACGACCGGTGCGGCAGGCGACGGCGGCGGCAGGCGACGGCGGCGGCGGCAGGCGACGACGGCAGCCGGGCGGCCCGCCGGATCGCCCCCGACTCGGCCGCCTCGTGGGCGGGTCGGTCGCCGGGAAACGCCGCGGGGACGGGATAGCCTCGGGCTCCGGCCGGTGCGGCCCGCCCGTGCCGGAGTGCCGAACGCCGGAGGTCCTGCCGTGTCCCTGGTCCGCGTCCACAACTTCTCGGTCTCGCTCGACGGTTACGGGACCGGCGAGGGGCAGAGCCTGGAGGCACCCTTCGGCCACGCCGGTGACCACCTCCACCGCTGGTTCTTCCACACCAGGACGTTCCGCCGGATGCAAGGCCAGGAGGGCGGCGACACCGGTGTGGACGACGCGATGGCCCGGGCCTGGGGCGACGGCATCGGTGCCGAGATCATGGGGCGGAACAAGTTCGGCCCGCAGCGAGGCCCCTGGGAGAATCACGACTGGACCGGCTGGTGGGGGCCGGACCCGGTGTTCCACACCCCGGTCTTCGTGCTGACCCACCATCCGCGGCCCACGGTGGAGATGGCGGGCGGCACCACCTTCCACTTCGTCGACGCCACCCCGGAGGAGGCGCTCCGCCAGGCCCGGGCGGCCGCCGGCGGCCTGGACGTCCGGATCGGCGGCGGGCCCAGCACCGTCCGCGCCTTTCTGGCCGCCGACCTGGTCGACCACCTGCACGTCGTCGTGGTGCCGATCGTCCTCGGCCGCGGCGAACGGCTCTGGGAGGGACTCGAAGGGCTCGAAGAGCGGTTCCGCACCGAGTCGGTGACCAGCCCGAGCGGCGTGACGCACGTGACCTTCACCCGCGTCTGACCGGCGTGCCACCGAGTCACCGCGTGGAGCGGGCCCGAGCCGGGGTGCCGGCGCCGGGCGCCCGCCGGTGCACCGGATTGAGGTGAACTGCCCATCCCCGGAGCGGATTTCTGGCACGATCGGCGTAGTTCCACGAGGGGGTGGGGATGCGCACCAAGCACATCGGCCGGTCCGTGAGGGCGCTCGGTGCCTCGGTGGCGGTGGTGGCCCTGGCGGTCACCGGCTGTTCGTCGGGCGCCGCCGGGGGCGCCGCGGGAGCCGGTTCGTCGTCACCGACCGCGAGCGGGACCACCTCGCCGACGGCGTCGGCCGCCGCGGCCGGCACCACGGTGTCGGCGCCCGCACCGTCGCCGAGCGAGACCTGTTTCGACACCTCGATGGTCGGTGACACGACCGTCAGCGGCTATCTGGCCCGCCTTCCCGGCACCGCGCGCATCATCGATCCCGGGCTCTTCATGCGGTTGGACGGCCTCCACCTCGACACCCGCACGGACGAACGGCCCTGCCGTCCGGTGGCCGTCACCATCACTCGGTTCTCGGTGCGGCTCGCCCACACCGGCACGGTGCCGGGGTCGCAGTTCTCGTTCTCGTACACGCCCCTGGACTCGGTCGGGGTGGCGGTCGGTCCGGCCAACGGCGTCGCTGCGGGCAGCGTGCCCCCGGCGACCTCGCACTGCACCGGCGTGCTGTCCGTGGTGCACCTGGGCGAAGCCGTCCGGGAGGCGGAGCTCCCGGCGAAGTTCACCATGGTCACGCCGAACCCGCCGCCCACCGCGCCGTACGACCAGAACGTCACCGTGCCGGGCGACCGCATCGTGACCGCCGGGCTGGCGCTGCCCGCCGACGCCGCCTCCTGCTGATCCGCCCCGGGGCGGGGCCCGCTGGCCCGGCCCCGTCGACCCCGCCCCTCGGGCCCTGGTGCCGGGGCGGCCGCCGCGGCCTCGCCACCACGGACCGGCGGGCGCCCGACGACGCTCCCACCACGGGACCCGGACATGCGACCGCTGATGGCCGATTGGAGTGAGCCGGCCCGCCGCCGGCCCGGTCTGTGCTCGGTTCGGGCGTACGTCGGCGCGCTGGTCCTCACAGGTTTGTGCACGCTGGACCGGGGACGGACGGACGGAGGCACGGCCTCCGGACCGGCAGACCGCTGCACGGATCGGAGCACAACATGATCGGGACCCCCGCACCCTTCGACGAGAACGCAGGACCTCCGCCGCTACCGGGCTGCGCCGAGGACGCGGCCGCCGCGCTGAAGCAGATGTTCGTCGACCTGACCCAGGGCGGCCGCATCTCCCGCGGCCAGGACCCCGTCAGGCGGCCGGTGTTCCTCAAGCCGCACGGTGTGGCCCGCGGAGTGCTGACGGTCTCCGCCGACCTGCCGCCCGACCTGCGAGTCGGGTTTCTCAAGAGCGCCCACGAACAGACCGGCGGCCTGACCACCTGGGTGCGTTTCTCCAGCGACACCGTGCCCGGCAGCCCCGACCTCAACACCACCCTCGGCATCGGCATCAAGCTGTTCGGCGTGCCCGGCCCGAAGCTGCTGGACGGCGACACCGAGGCCGGAACCCAGGACCTGCTGCTGCAGAATCACGACGTGTTCTTCGTCGACACCGCCCAGGACATGTGCGAGTTCACCAGGGCCGGTGTCGTCGACGGCAGCTACGAGCCGTACCTTCGGGACCACCCGGTCACCCAGGAGATCCTCGACGCGATGGCCACGTTCGAGGAGAGCGTGCTCACCGCGACGTACTGGGGTGTGCTGCCCTACGCCTTCGGCCCCGAGCGGTTCGTCAAGTACAAGCTGGTGCCCGCCGGTTGTGAACCCGGCGATCCTGCGGCGGTGCCCCCCGACGAGGATCCCGCTTACCTGGGCGCCGACCTGCGCCACCGCCTCTCGGCGGGAACGGCGGCCTTCGACCTGCTGCTGCAGTTCCGCACCGACCCGCAACGCATGCCGCTGGACCAGGCCACCGTGCGCTGGGAGGAGTCCGAGAGCGAACCGGTGAAGGTGGCCCGGCTGACCCTCCAGAAGCAGGACGTCACCGCCCGGGGCCAGTCCACGTACGGCGAGAACCTCGCCTACAACCCGTGGCACAGCCTCGCCGAGCACCGACCGGTGGGCAGCATCGCCGAGGTCCGCAGGACGGTCTACCAGGCCTCGGCCGAACAGCGCCGCGACGTCAACGGCGTCCCGGCGGCCGAGCCCGGCCCGGCCCGCCCGCAGATCACGCCGCCGCCCGCCCGCGACACCCGGATCGTCCGGGCCGCCGTGCACCCGGCGATCGGCGTGGCCCGGGTCGGCGACAGCGTGGACGAGTACGTGCTCGCCCCCGAGGTCGACCACCCGGCCCCGCTGCCCACCGGGAGCTACAAGGACGCCACCGGAGCCCTGAAGCGGCAGGCCGTCCGGTTCCGGGTCTACGGCTACAACGCCGCCGGCGAACCGGTCGCCGAGCTGACCGCCGACAACGCGGACCTGCGCTGGACCGTGCACGTCGTCAACTCGAAGGCCGCCTGGTACCAGTTCCAGCTGGCCCTCGACATCCCGGAGGCGGACAAGACCGAGGACAGCAACCTGCGCAATCCCAAGGTCCCCGCCAACCGGCGCAAGCGGCTGGTCATCGACCCCGGCTTCCGGTCGGTGCGCGGCCGCAACCGGGCCGGCGGCCCCGAGCACCTCTTCGACACCGGCACCTTCCTGGACCGGCCGGTCTACCTCGGGGAGCTGCGCACCGACGAGAGCGGCCGGCTGATCTTCCTCGGCGGCCGGGGCGTGTCCGCGTCGGCCACCGACACCCCCGCCGACACCTTCGCCAACAACGACGGCTGGCACGACGACGTCTCCGACGGCCCGGTCACCGCCGAGGTCAGCATCGACGGCCGGCCCATCCCGGTCGAGCCGGGCTGGGTGGTCACCGCACCGCCCAACTACGCGCCCGAACTCACCTCGGTGCGGACGATGTACGACCTGGTCCGCGACGTCTTCGTCACCGCCGGCCTCCTCCCGGAACCGCGGCAGCCGTCCTTCACCCGCGACGTGCTGCCCGTCCTGCGCCGCCTCTGCGACCTGCAGTGGGTCAACCAGGGTGTGGCGGTCCAGCTGGGGCACGGCGGGCGGGAGGACCTCCTCGCCCCCGACACCCTCGCCGCGCTGGCGGACCCCTCGCCCGTCCACGAGGAGCTGCGCCGGCAGGTCTGGCTCACGATCCGCAACTACGACCGCGACGGCACGTCCCCGGTGCCGTGGCCGGGGGTCTACGGCGACGCGATGAACGTACCGGCCGAGTCGGTACGCCAGCACGTGACACTCTCCCCGCTCCAGTACCGCCTCCTGGAGCGCTGGGCCGGCGGGGACTTCGCCGCCGACCACGACCCGCAGGCCTCACCGCCCGCCTCCCTCGACCAGGTGCCGTTCGCCGAGCGGCCCCAGACGCTCGACCGGGCCGCGCTGTCGTTCTGTCTCGCCGACGCCTTCCACCCCGGCTGCGAACTCACCTGGCCGATGCGCCACACCACCCTGTACAGCAGCCCCTTCCGGGTGCGCCGCCGCGATCCGGACCTGCCGCCCCCGCCCGCCTACGGCCCGAAGCTCACCCCGCAGACCGCCCTCTCCTTCGACGGCCCGCTCTACGCCCAGCGGCCGGGCGACCTGACCCGGTGGATGGCCGTGCCCTGGCAGACCGACACCGCGAGCTGCCGCTCGGGCTACGAGTACCTCTCCGGCTTCGGCATCTACGACCCGTACCTCCCCACCTTCTGGCCGGCCCGGGTGCCCAACCACGTGATCGCCGAGGAGGAGTACGCGATCGTGATGGACACCTCCCGGCCCATGGCGGAGCGCCTGGCGGCCTTCGGGAACCGGCGGGCCTGGCTCCGCTGGCTCCCCCCGCGCTACGTCGACGCCATCAACGCCATGGTGACGGACTTCGGCAAGCTCGGTCTGGTCGAGCGCCGCCCCGGGCCGACCGACGACCCCCGGCTGCCGGCGGAGCTGCTGGTCGAGTCCGAGGTGAGCTTCCCGCCCGAGCCCGCTCCGCCCGCCCGGCGCAACCTGGTCGCCGTGCACGTACCGCTCGGCGCCGACCCGGTGCTCGGCGAGGCCGCGATGGCCACCGCCGTCACCATGGCGGAGCTGCCCGACGAGGAGGTGTCGGCGGGCTTCATCGACAAGGTCAAACGCTTCCGGCGCCACCGGTGACGGTCCGCCCGCGCCCGTCCGGGCCCGTCGACGCCGCCGTGGCCGGCGGCGGCCCGGCGGGCGCGGTCGCGGCGCTGGTCCTGGCGGCCGCGGGCCGGCGCGTCCTGCTCCTCGACCCCGGCGGGCGGTCCCCGGCGGCCGCCGGCCGCCGGGGCGCGTTCAAGATCGGCGAGTCCCTGCCGCCCGCCGCCCGCCCGCTGCTGCGCGATCTCGGGCTGCTGGACGGCTTCCTGGCCGCCGGCCACCCCCCGTCCACGGGGACGTACGCGGCCTGGGGTTCGGCGGCGCTGGACGGTCGCAGCCACCTCTTCGACCCGTACGGGCACGGCTGGCACCTCGACCGGCTCCGCTTCGACGCCTTCCTCCGGGACGCGGCCGTGGCGGCCGGCGCCGAGCTGCGGCGGGCCACCGTGCTGGAGCACGCCGGCGGCCTCCTGACCCTCCGTGAGCGCGACACCGGCGCCGTGACGGAGCTGCAGAGCCGCTGGACGGTCGACGCCACCGGCCGGCGCTGCGTCATCGGCCGCCGGTACGGCCACCGCCACCGGCAGGACCGGCTCGTCGCCGCGTACGCCGTGTTCCGCGATCCCAGCGCCGCGGAGCCGGCGCAGCCGCGGGACGCCGAGGCGCGCACCCTCGTCGAGGCGGCACCGCACGGCTGGTGGTACACCACCCTGACCCCGGCCGGACGCCTGGTCGCCCACCTGACCGACGCCGACCTCGCCGACCCTGCCCTGCGGACACCCCACGGCTTCTGGCGCGGCATCACCCGCACCGAGCACGTACGGCGGCGGCTGGCCGGCTACGACCCCGCCGCAACCGCCGCGCCGTGCTGGACGCCCGCCCACGGCCTGCGGCTGAGCCCGGCCGTCGGCCCGGGCTGGGTGGCGGCCGGGGACGCCGCCCTCGCCTTCGACCCGCTCTCCTCGCAGGGCATCCTCACCGCGCTGCACACCGGCGCCCGCGCGGGGCAGACCGTGGCGGCGTGCCTGGCCGCCCCCGGCCGGACGGCCTCCGCGCTCGCCGACTACGCGGCGTTCCTGGACGGCGTCGCGGACGCCTACCGCAGAAACCATGCGTACTCGTACGACCAGGAGAGACGTTGGCCGCTCAGCGCTTTCTGGCAGCGCCGGCGGGCGGGCGGCGGAGCCCCGTCCGGCATAGCCTGAAAGAACCCGACCACTTGTCCATGGGGGCAGTCATGACAGCTCCAGCTCCGACGCATGCCGTCTGGGACGCCACGGAGGTCACCCAGTCGGTGCAGGACCTCCAGCACCGCGTCGCCCTGATCGCCGGCAAGGTCACCGTGATCCGCGTCTACGTGAGCGGCACCAGCGGACCCCCCGCCGGTGTGCGCGGTACCGTCACGCTGATCCGGTCGACGACGGACCCCGGCGTCAAGGTGACGTCGGTCAACACCATCGCCCTCGACCCGAACTCCACCCAGGGCCTCGCCGCCCGCCGCGCCGACGCGAACCTGAGCCTCAACTTCATCGTGCCGCCCGCGCTGACGCTGGAAGGGGCACTCAGCGTGAGCTCGGTGACCCTCAGCGATGCCCTGACCGGTGCCGTCCTCCCGCTCGGCGCGACGGGAGCCGGCCCGACCGTCCTGTTCCGCACCGGCCCCCCGCTGCGGATCCGCGTCCTCGGACTGCGCTACACCACGACGAACCCGCCGGGCACGTTCACCCCGAGGGATCTGGACTTCACCGCCCTGGTCAGCTGGCTCAAGCGCGCCTACCCGGTGGCCGAGGTCATCAGCTCACACGCCGTCATCGACGCCACCGCCACCCCTCCCTTCCTGTGCAACGACACCAACGCCCAGCTCGCGGCCATCCGCAACCTGGACATCAGCGTCGGCGGCGACCGGCGCACCCACTACATCGGCCAGGTCGCCGACGGCGGGTTCTTCCTGCGGGGGTGCTCCTCCGGCCTCCCCGTGGCGGCCGACCCGAGCGTCGTCGCCTCGTCGCCGTGTGGTTCGGCCTCCTTCGGCTGGGACTTCGACGGCACCTACGGCGACTGGTACGGCGGTCACGAACTCGGCCACACCTTCGGCCGCCTGCACCCCGGCTTCTGCGGTGAGTCCGCGGACGACCGGCAGGGCTACCCGTTCCAGAGCGGGCAGCTCGCCGACGGGCCGGACACCTTCGTCGGGTTCGACGTGGGCGACCCTGCGCTGAACCTGCCGATGAAGGCCAGGCCGGGGGTGCAGTGGCACGACGTGATGACCTACTGCGACCGCCAGTGGATGAGCAGCTACACCTACGAGGGCATCCGCCGGCGGCTGGCCGCCGAGGACGCGCTCGTGGCCGGTGCCCCGCTGCCCGCGGACACCCCGGTGTCCGCCGCCGCCCCGCTCGCCGTCGCCCCGGTCGCCGGGCCTCCCCGGCCCGAGGGAGGCCGCCCCGACGAGCGGTTCCCGAAGCTGTCCGTCACTCCCGCGCCTCCCCCGGCGGCCGAGCCCGCCCTCCGGGCGGCCGGAGCGGCCCCGGAGGCCGAGCCACTCGTCAGCGTCGTCGGCACGGTGAACCTCACCCGGCGCGAGGGCGGCATCCGCTTCGTCAATCCGGTGACGCCCCTGGCCGCCCAGCCCGCCCAGCCCGGCGGTGCGGCCGGTCCGGACGGTGAGGCCGCCGGCCCGAACGGCGGGACCCAGGTGGTCCTGCGGATCCGGCAGACGGACGGCGCACCGCCACGCGAGATCCCGGTCCCGGTCAAGCTCGCCTCCGAGCTGGGCCCGAACGACGACCGCACCGGCCTGGTGGACACCGTCGTGCCGGTCGGGGCCAGCCCGGAGGCGATCGAGCTGGTCGTCGGCGGCCAGGTCGTGGACACCTTCCGCCCCGGCGGCGCACCGCCGGCCCTGCGCGCCGCCCGCCACGCGAGCGCCGAGGCCGGGGCGTTCGGGCTGGCGCTGGACTTCGACCGGGGACCGGAGGCCGGCCAGACCTTCGCCGCACAGGTCAGCACCGACGGCGGCGCCACGTGGCAGACGATCGGCGTCGGTCTGAAGGAACCGACGATCCAGGTGGACCGCAGCCAGTTCCGCCCGGGCGACCAGGTCCAGCTGAGGATCATCTCGACCAACGGGTTCACGAGCACGGCAGCCGACATCCAGGAGATCCAGGTCTGAGCGGGCCTCCCCCGCGGGGCCGGCCCCGGGAACGGCCGGCCCCGCGGTGGCCGCTGCTCCCGGGGCGCCGGGAAGAAGTCGACGGCCCGCCGGTCGAGGCCGCGCTCGCCGAGCAGGTGGCGCCGCAAGGCCCGCACCACCCCGGACTCGCCCGCGATCCACGCGTACGGCGCGCCCTCGGGGAACCGGGCCGCCCGGACGGCGTCGAGCAGCCCGCCCTGGTGGGCAGGGTCGCGGACCAGCCAGGTGAGCTCCGTGGCCGCGGGCGAGCCGGCCCAGCAGCCCCGTGCAACCGTGGCTACGCCACCAACCGTGGCGAACGGCAACACCGGGAGAACCTCGTGAGCCGTCAGCCGCACGCCGTCCGCCGTGAGTCGTCAGCCGTTGTCGGCTGCCGTGTCGGTGTCCGCCTGGGCGGCGGCGCTCTCGGCGGCGTCCAGTTTCTGCTGCATGTCCTGGGCCTGGGCGCCGTCGGCCGCGCCGCCGTCCTGCTTGCCCGCGGAGGATCCGGTGGTGGCACCCGTGTGGGACCCGGAGGGGCCACAGCCGGTGAGGAGGGCGGCTGCCGCCAGGGCCAGCGCCGCGAGCCCGGTGGCCGGGCGGCGGGTCACTTGCCGGCCCCCTCGTTGTGGGCGGCGCACCAGGTCTCCACGGCCTTGAGGTCGCCCTGGCGGGCCTGCAGCGTGGTGACGAGGGCCTTGCGGGCGGTCAGCCGGTTGGTGAGGTAGGTCTCGATCTCGGCGTGGCCGGCGGCCTTGGCCTCCGTGACCCGCTGCTGCAGGCGGGCGACCGAGCCGACCACGGTGGCGTCGCCGTTGAGCCGGTTCAGCGCCTTGGTGACTCGCTCCTCGGTCTTGGGCAGCCGCTTGCAGATGTTCTTCGCACCGTCACTCTTCGGCGTCGCCGCGGCGGTCGGGGCACCCGACGGCGAGCCGCCGCCCCCGTCGGCATGGGCCGGCACGGCGGCGAGCAGCGAACCGGCGATGGCGAGGGCGCCGAGGGCGGCGGCCTTGCGGCTGACGGACACACGGTTGGCGGGCATGTGGCTTCCTTCCGTTACGGGTGCCGGCACCGGCCGGGCACACAAGGACCGGCCGGTGCCGGGACGGTCGCCAGGAGAGTAGGACGGCTCTTTGTGGATTCCCTGTGGAACGGGGAACGGCGGCAAGCGGCGGGCATCGGGCGGCAGTGGCGGAGCCGGACGGCGGCTCAGCCCGAATCCACCGGCGTGATTGCGGAGTGATCGTTTCGGGCGCGCGGGGCTGATGCCCGACTGGAGGGTGTGGGGTGCCGGCTGGTCTGCCCAGCTTTTCCACGTCTGTCCTGGTCGGGCCCTCGCGGGCGGTGGTCGGGTGGTCAGCGTGTCGGCGGTGGGTGGGCGGCGTCGAAGAGGTCGGTGAAGTTGTGCCGCCAGGGCCAGCGTGTGGGCAGGTGGAGCGTCAACCGCCGTGCAGTGCGGGCGATTCGGGCCGGGACGTGGACGAGGTGGGCGCGGATCGTGGCGGTGGTGGCCTTCGTGTGGAAGGTCCCGGCGAGTACTCCGGCGGCCCGCAGCAGGTTGTGGGTGATCGCCCACAGGGTCAGCCAGGCGGCGTTGGCCTGGAACGATCCCGAGGGAAGGTGAGCCAGCGCGGAGCCTTTGCCGTCGGCGATGACCTGCTCGATCGTGGCGTGCTGCCGGTGCTGGTGCTCGGCCTGGAGCATCTGGAAGGGGCTGTCGGTGAAGACCGGGTGGTAGCGCCAGGCGGTGAACAACTCGCCCTGCCCGGCGGCGACTTCGGCATTCAGGCGGCGTACTCGGCGCACGATCAGGCGGGCGGTGACGTGCTCGGCTTTCTTCCGGCTGGTGAACGCGGTGTACTCGATCTCGGCGACCTCGGCGTCGGAGACCAGCTCGCCGGTGTCGGGGTCCACGAACGCGTCCGGGTAGCGGATCGCCTGCCACGCCGTCTCGGGTATGCGGCTGATCGCTGCGGCGACGTGCGGGTTCATCCGGACGGTCAGCGAGAGCCGGGCCCCGGCTCTGCGGCAGGCCGCCACGACGTCGGCGTTGTAGAACTGGCTGTCCGCGCGGACCACGACGGCGCCGGTCGCGCCGGCCTGCCGGGCGGCGGCCAGGGCCTCACCGGTGAACGGGCCGGCGCCCCGGGCGTCGGCGGCCTTGCCCCGCCGCAGCCGCACCGCCGCGATCACCGGCCGGGCCAGCGGCGTCGACAGCGTGGCCAGGATCGGGTGCAGCGTCCGTTGGCCCTTGAGGCGCCCGACCTCGGCGCCCTGCTTGGCGTGGCCGTAGACGCGGCGGTGGGTCGGGTCCACGTCGACGAACGCCACCTGGTCCGCGCCGGGCAGCAGCGGCGTGGATGCCGCGAGCCGGGCGAGGAACTCCCGATGCACGGCGTGAAGTTGGCGGTTGTGTCCGTGCGTGAACGCGCGCAGGAACGTCCCCAGGGTCGAAGGGGCCCGCACGCCGCCGAACAGCCTGTTCATCGCGCCGTGCCGGAGACGGTCGGTGTCGTCGATCGAGTCCGCCCCGGCGCACATCGCCGCGACCAGGCTCATCGCCTTGGCGGCCGGGTTCGCCCCGGCACTGTTGGCCGCGCCGTCGATCCGGACCCGGTCGGCGACCAAGCCGGGCAGGCCGAGCCGCTCGGCCAGGCGGACCAGCGGGACGAGCCCGGCATCAGCGACCAGGTTCGGCTCGTCGATCGAACACGGCGGAGACGGCCGCGGGGCCGTGAGAGGATTGCACTTAAGAGATGCCATGCTGATCGTGCGTGATGGAGCGTAGAGAACTCACATCATCGCAGGTCACAAGGCATCTCTTCGTTCGGGCGTCGCTCCACCGTGCAGATCACCCGGTGGATCCGGGTTCAGTCTGTGTCGGCCAGCCACTGGTCGATGAGCGCCTTGCCAATCGAATCGACCCGGTACGGGCCGCCGAGAGCAGCGTCCGCCAGCCGCGCGCGCAGTTCCGCGGCCGTGAACCAGCGTGCCTCCACCACTTCCACGTTGTCCACATCGATCGCGTCGGAAAGGGCCTCGGCGCGAAACCCGATCATCACCCCGGCCGGGAACGGCCACCCCTGGGAACCCTGGTAGGTCACCGCACCCACGGTGACGCCGGCTTCCTCCCGCACCTCGCGGCGCACCGTGTCCTCGAAGCTCTCGCCGATCTCGACGAACCCGGCTAGGGTGCTGAAGCGGTTCGGGCCGGATGCCGCATGGCGGCCGAGCAGGCAGCGCCGGGGCGTGCCCGGAAGCTCGACTAGCACGATCACGGCCGGTTCGATCCGCGGGAACAGCAGCTTCCCACAGTTCTGGCAGGTCCGCAGGTGGCCACCATTGCAGGACCGGGCCGGGCCCCCGCAGGCGCCACAAAACCGCTGATTGCGGTTCCAGTGCAGAATTCCCCGCGCGTACGCCAGCAGACCCGCTTCGTCCGGCGTGATGGTGGGAACCATCGCCCGCACGTCCAGCATCCTGTCCGCGCCGGCCAGCTCGACGGCGCTCTCCCGTTCGAGCCCGGACACATCAGCCGCGAACACCGCCCTCTCGCCTTCGAGGCCGAGCAGCACCCGGTCGCCGGCCGCGACGAGGATGTCCCTCGCCTGGGCCAAGGGCAGCCGCAACGGCGTTTCGTTTCGCACCAGGCACTGGTCCTGCCACAGGGGAATGACCTGGGTACTGGCCCTGGTCAGCAGTGCCTCGATCCAGTCCGAGTCTCCCCGCCGATCAACGACACGGTCGAGCCCCAACCCGCTGTAGTACACCGCTCCTCCTGGATCACAGTGTCTGCCTGTCCTCGACACTAGCGGATACGTCCGCCGACACCCTCCGCAGCTAGAACTTGCACGAAGCTGATCCGCGACCACTGGCACATCGAGGCCCTGCATCACGTCAGGGACACCACGTTCGCCGAGGACGCCTCCCAGCTCCGCACCGGCAACGCACCGCGCGCGATGGCGACCTGGCGAAACCTCGCCATCGGCGCCCTGAAGCTCGCCGGAGTCACCAACATCGCCGCAGCCCTCCGCCGCAACGCCCGAGACGCCACCCGGCCGCTCGCCCTCCTCGGCCTCACGTGATCACAAACCAGACATCACGCGACTATGCCGAAGCCTTGCCGAAGCAACGCCGGAATGATGCGGATACGAGGCGCTGAGCAGCCAGGCTGCGAGCCGCAGCGGCCGGTCAGGTTGGCCGTGTCGCGGATCCGGCACCGCGGGCCTCCAGGGTGAGTTCTGCGAAACGGACGACGGCGTCGGTGACGGTGTGGAACCGCGGGGAGTGGAAGAAGTCGAAGTTGTGCTGCGCTCCGGGGAGTTCGGCGTAGACGACTGGCTGCTGGGATACCGCGCGGAGCCGGTCGGCGAATGCTCGGGCTTCGTGGTGCAGGACCAGGGTGTCCAGCGCGCCGTGGACGATCAGGAACGGCGGCGCGTCGGGGTTGACGCAGTCCTGCGGTGACGTGGGCGCCGGCGAACGGCGGCCGACGTGGCCGTAGTAGCCGTACAGGCCGATGACGCCGCGAACGTCGGTACTGGTCAGGGCCGCCGTCGCGGCCAGGTGCGCGCCCGAGGAACCGCCTGCCACGAAGACCGCCTCGGTGCTGCCCCCGTACGACGGCGCATTGGCGCGGGTCCAGGCCAGGGCGGCGCGCACGTCGGTGAGTTGATCCCCGTAGCGGGCCCGAAACAGCCGGTAGTCGACACTGACGCAGACCCAGCCCTGGGCGGCGAGCCGGTAGAGCAGGGGGCGGGCCCCCAGCATCTTGTTGCCGGTCACGAATGCGCCGCCGTGCACGTAGACCAGCACCGGTGCTGCGGTCCGGTGGCGGCGGGAGACGTACACGTCCAGCCGGTTCCCACGGCGTGCCGGGCCGTAGTGGCGGTTGCGGATCCGGCGCACGTCCGGCCGCCACGAGACCATCGGCAGCAAGAAGCGCCACCAGGGCGGAGGGGTGTACCGGGGCACGCCGTCGGGCCCGTAGGCGGCGCGGAACGCCGTCACCAGTGCCGGGCGGGCGGACCGGGCGCGGACCGCGATCCGGGCGAGCAATAGAACGTCCGCCGCCGTGAACCCGGCGAGCAGCCACCACAGGAACCCCGACCGCGGGTCGGCCAGGGCCCCCATCGTGCCCGCGAGCAGCCAGTACAGGCCCACGAACGGCATCTCGTTGATCCACCAGCCCAGGGCGAACTGCAGGTTGAACGGCGAGGAGCGGCGGGGCATCGGTGGGCGCAGTGCGATCACCGCGAACAGTGCCAGGATCAGTGTGGTACTCAGTGCACCTGTCATCCGACTCCCCCTGCGCTACCATCACTACGATCGTAGTAGGAAGCGTACTACTGTCGTAGTGACCGCTTCAAGGAGGTATGCATGGCTCGGCGGGACGACATTGCGCAGGCGGCGATGGAGTTGGTCGCGGAGGGCGGCAGCCACGCGCTCACCCATCGTCGGATCGACCGTCGCCTGGGCCTGCCGGAGGGCACCACCTCGAACTACGCGCGGACCCGCCGCGATCTCGTATTGATGGTGGTCGAGCGAATCGCCGGCATCGCGCACCTGCGCGCACCCGACGCGCCGCCACCGCGCACGACCGACCAGGCCGTCGCGCAACTCACCGCCGCTTTCGAGAACGTCGTCGCCCGCGGTGTCGACATCCGCGCCCGGATGGCGCTGACGATCGAAAGCGCGGGCGATCCAGAACTGCATGCCCTGCTCACGACGGCGTCGCCGGTCCGCGCCACCGTGCTGGAGCAGGCCCGGCAACTACTCGCCCCCCTCGGGGTGTCCGACGTCGAGCAACGGGCCGTCGATCTCATCGGCGTCATGAACGGCTTGTTCTACGACCGCTTGTTCGGCAGCGGTCTGCGCGGTACCCCCGTGGATGCAGCCGCGGTACTCAAAGCCTGGCTGACCGGAACGACCACGACGCCGTACCCGCAGCCGGTATCAACAGGCGGAGTCCAAGGTACGTAGCAGCCCAGATCATCACGGCGGGAGCGTCACCGCAGCAGTGTGGGAAGATTTCACTTACGAGGTACCTCGCTGATCGAGCCTGTTTGAAGCGTGAGAACTCCCATCATCCCAGGTCAACGGGCATCTCTCTGCGTCAGCCCCTCGCCGCCTCGATCATTGATCGGTGGATCCAGGCTCAGTGGCCGGTGCCCGAGATCCAGTCGCGGCCGGCCGGCAGCTCGATGGTCGGGGCATCGGGGCGGGGCCGCGGCAGCCTGACCTCCATCCGGCAGCCGCCGCCGGGCGCGGTCGTGATCCGGACCGTCCCCCGGTGCAGCGCGACCTGCTGCGCGACCAGGGTGAGGCCGAGGCCCGAGCCGGGACTGTCGCGCCGGCGGTGGAACCGGCGGAACACCGCCTCCCGCTCGGCCGGACCGATCCCGGGGCCGCGATCGTCCACGGTGAGCAGCACGGTCTTGCCCTCGGCCGCGAGCCGGAGCGCCACCTGCGCCGGCTCCTGCCCGTGGCGGCCGTGCACAGCGGCATTGCCGAGCAGGTTGGCGAGCATGATCCTCAGTCCGGGCTCCCAGCCGAACACCCGCACCTCCTGCGGGACGTCCGCCTCGAAAGCCGCCCGCGGATGGCGGCGGGCGGCCTCGCCGACCGCCGCGTCGGCGACCTCGGCGAGGTCCACCGACCGGAACGCGTCCACCTGGACCAGGTCGCCCCGGGCGAGCGCGGCCAGCGCCGTGAGCAGGTCGAGCATCCGGGCGTGGTCGTCCCGCAGCTCGGCGACGATCTCCGCCCGGTCGGCGGCGGGCAGATCCGGGTGGGCGGCCAGCACGTCCAGATTGGTGCGCAGGCTCATCAGGGGGGTCCGCAGTTCGTGCGAGGCCGTGGAGGAGAACGCGCGGGCGGTGTCCAGGGCCTGGGCTGTGCGCCGCGCCTGCTCGTCGTAACGGGCGAGCAGGAGCGCGAGCGCGGCGGAGAGCTCGTCCACCTCCGTCGTCCCGGTCCGCTCCGCCACGAAGCAGCGACCGGCCGGACCGGGGGTGCTGTCCGGGCCGTCGGCGTCGGCCGGACCGGGGGTGCTGTCCGGGCCGTCGGCGTCGGCCGGACCGGGGGTGCTGTCCGGCCCGGGGGTGCCGGCCGGATCGTCGCCGCCGGACGGACGGGGTGCACCGGCCGGTCCGCCGGCGTTGTCCGGCCCGCCGGCACCGTTCGCCCCGCTGGTGGCAGCCGGTGCTGCCGGGTCGAGCGCGGCCGCGCGGCGGCTGAGCCGGCGCAGCGGCGCCGTCGCCCGCTCGGCGAGGACGAACCCGATCAGCGCGGAGACCGGCGCCGCGACCAGCGCCACCAGCAGTACCCGCCGCCGGACGGCGGCCGTCTCACTGTCGGTCTGCCCCGCGGGCGCCACCACCCAGAGCGTGCCGCCGGAGCCGGCCGCCCCCGCGGCGCCGACCCTGACGGTCAGCACCCGCCAAGCCCTGCCCTGGTCGCGCACCGTCACCGGACCGCCCGGCACGGCGGGGAAGGCCTCCGCGTCGGCGGGCTGCGGACCGACCGACAGCAGGACAGCCCCGTCCTGGCCGGCCACCCGCACGCCCGCGTCCAGGGCCGAGTCCAGCACCTTCCGCTGCTGGGTCTGCTCGGCCTTGGGCCGGCCCTTGCTGTCGGCGGCCACGAGGGCGCGGACGCTGGGCAGGACGGCGGCCGCCCGGTCGTTGAGCCGGGTGTCCTGCTGGTGGCGCAGGTCCCGGCCGACCAGCGGTAGGAGCAACAGCCCGGCCAGGGCCACCAGGAGCGGCACCACGGCGGCCGCCCACAGCGCGATCCGGGTGGAGAGCTTCACGGCGACCCCGCCCCGTCGCCGCCGGATATCCGCAGGACGAAGCCGACGCCCCGCACGGTGTGGAGCAGCCGGGGCCGGCCGCCCGCCTCGATCTTGCGCCGCAGGTAGCTGACGAAGGTGTCGACGGCGTCGCTGCGGACGTCGAAGTCGTAGCCCCAGACCCGCTCCAGCAGCACCTCCCGGGAGAGCACCAGGCCGGCGTTGCGCGCGAGCTGGGTGAGCAGCTCGAACTCCCGGCGGGTGAGCCGGAGTTCCTCGCCGTTGAGCCGGGCCTGCCGGGTTGCCGGATCGATCACCAGCGGGCCGGCGACCACCCGCTCGTCCGGTTGCGGGGGCCGGCGGCGCAGCAGCGCCCGCAGCCGCAGCACAAGCTCCTCCAGCGCGAACGGCTTCACCAGGTAGTCGTCCGCCCCCGCCTGCAGCCCGGCGACGCGGTCGGCGGGCTCGTCCAGGGCCGAGAGCATCAGCACGGGGATGTCGTCGCCACGGGTCCGCAGGGTGCGGCAGACCTCGGCGCCGCTGAGGCCGGGCATCGACACGTCGAGCACCAGGACGTCCGGCGCGGCGGCCGCCAGCACGGCGAGTGCAGCCTCGCCGTCCTCGGCCAGGCTCACCGAGAACCCGCTCAGCCGCAGGCCGCGCTCCAGGGTGCGCCGGATCGCCGCGTCGTCGTCGACCACCAGCACCCGGCCGGCGGGGCCGCCCACGGCCCCGGGCCCGCTCCCGTTCATCGGCGCCTCCTCTCGTCCGGGCTGCCGACCCTCTCATACGCATCGTTCGGGCCCGTGCCGGGGGTTGGCCGGGGCACGGCCGGCCCTCCCCCGCGGCCCCCGGGCTCACCCCAGCCGTGCGTCGAACTCCAGCGACTCGACCAGCTCGCCGACGCGCCGCTCGGGCAGCCCCCGGGCGACGAACCAGGCACCGACGTTGCGCACGTCCCGCTCCAGGAACGAGCGCCCGCGCGGGTTGGCGACCACGTCCACGATCTGCGGCACGTCGATGATCACCAGCCGACCGTCGTGGACCAGGATGTTGTACGCCGACAAGTCCCCGTGGGCGTAGCCGTCACGGGCCAGCAGCGACAGGCTGCGGCCGAGCTGCTCCCACAGGTCGTCCACATCCGCCTCCTCGGCGCGCACCTGGGCGAGCCTCGCCGCCGCCGTGCCGCCCGCGTCGCCGACGAACTCCATGAGGATCTCGGTGCCCGTGATCTGCACGGGGTACGGAACGGCCACGCCGGCCGACCAGAGCCGGCACAGTGCCGAGAACTCGGCGGCGGCCCACTGCCCGGCGATGGCCTCCTTGCCGAAGGCGGTGCGCTTGGCCATCGCCCTGGCGATCCGGCTCTCCTTGTGCTGACGGCCCTCCAGATACCCGGAATCGCGGTGGAACATCCGGTGCTGGGCGTCGCGGTAGCGCTTGGCGGCCATCAGCGTGCGCCGGCCGGTGCCCGGCACGCCGCGCTCGAGGAGGAAGACGTCGGCCTCCTTGCCGGTCTTGACGATCCCGAGTTCGGTGTCGACGGCCGCGAGTTCGGTCACCACCCATGCGGGGCGCGGCTGGGGCCCCTTCTCGGTGGGAGTGGACTGGTCCCAGGTGGACCAGCGATCGCCCTCGGCCGGACCGTCGGCCGCCGGCGCGGGGAAGGCGGAGTCGTCGGAGTGGTCGTCCAAGGCGCCGGAACCGGAAGTCCCGGACGCGAAATGCTCGAAGGACTCGAAGGGCTCGAAGGCTCCGGAGTGGGTGAACTCGGGCTCGTGGTCGTCGAACCGCTCGGACCGGCGGCCGCGCCGGGGTGCGCCCTTGGGGCGGATACGGGAGAAGGAATCGCTGTCGGAAAAGCGCTCGCGCACTGCGGTGGCTCCTGAGGAACGGCCCACCGGTGCGCCGGATGCGACGCGTCGTCAGCCGGTGGGCGAAAGACGGAAGAGAGAGGCGTATGGCGCGCACACGAAAGCGCGCCGCGACAGGGCGGCAACCATTCGGACACACCTCCTCTGGGTCTCTACGTCAGTCCTCACGCGGCAACACGGAACCACGGCCACGCCAACTGCGCAGCGAGAACGGCCATAGCCTAGCCCTCCTCAAGATCGACGCAACCGAATTGACGGCCACGGCCTGCCCGGCACGGGGTGCGGCAGGCGTCGGCCGGTCCGTCGTGGGTAGGCACAGGGGCGGCACCGCACCCGCGGGACGGCCGGCCGCGACGCGGGACAGCCGAACATCCACACGTCCCTCGTTCGGGTGGCCTTCTCCTCAACACCGGCATTCCAGCGGGGAGTTGCCGCAAGGGTGGACCCGGTTCGCAATCTGGTGGCGGAGGCCGCATGGGCAAGAAGTACGCATCGGGGAAGGCCGTCGTGATCGGCGGCAGCTACGCGGGGCTGGTGACCGCACGCGTCCTGGCCGAGTTCTTCGGCGAGGTGGTGGTCGTCGAACGGGACGCCGTGGACGACCGTAGCGGGGCGCATCCGAGTGCGCCGCAGGGGTATCACGCACACGCGATGCTCGCCAAGGGCGGCGAGGTCCTGGAGAAGCTGTTCCCCGGGCTGCGGGACGAACTCGCCGCCCTCGGGGCCCCCGTGTTCGACTACGGGCAGGGCATCGACTTCCTGCTCCCGACCGGGTATGCGCCGCGGCAGCCGACCGGGGTCATGATCCAGACCTTCACCCGGGACGAGCTGGAGCGGCGGATCCGGGGCCGGGTGCTCGCCCTCCCCGAGGTCACACTGATGCCCTCCACCCGGTGCGAGGGGCTGCTCCGCGACCCTTCCGGCCGGGTGACGGGCGTCCGGATCAGCCGGCAGGCCGCCGATCCGGAGGAGGTCGCCGCCGACCTGGTGGTCGACGCCTCCGGCCGGACCAGCAAGCTGGAGGACTGGCTGCGCGCGGGTGGCGTCGCGGTACCGCCGAAGCGGGTGGTCAGGGCGAAGGTCACCTACACCTCGATGAACTTCGACCGGCCCGAGGACCGGCCGGCCGACTTCCGGATCGCCTACCAGATGCTGTCCGCTCCCACGGTGCGGGAGGCCGGCGTGCTGCTGGCGGTCGAGCACAACCGCTGGACGTGCTCGCTGTTCGCGTTCGAGGACGAGCCGCCCACCGACGACGACGGCTACCTCGGCTTCGCCAAGGGCCTGCGCAACCCGCGGCTGGCCGAGCAGATCGAGCAGCGCACCGCCCAGGAGCCCACCTACCGCTACACCAACCTCGACAACCAGTGGCGCCAGTACCACGCCGTCCGGGAGTGGCCGGAGCGGCTGATCGCCCTCGGCGACGCGGTCTGCGTCTTCAACCCCGTCTACGGGCAGGGCCTGACGGTGGCCGCGATGGAGGCGGACCTGCTGCGCCGGATGCTCGCGGCCCGGCGGCCCGGGGAGGGCCTGGACGGGCTGGCCCGGGCCTGCCAGAAGCGGGTGGGGCGGCTCCTGCTCGCGCCGTGGACGCTGTCCACCAACTCCGACCTCATGTGGAACCCCGAGAGGCAGCCGCTCGGCGCCCGGATCGCGCACTGGTACAACGCCCGGCTGTTCCAGGTCGCCGTGAAGGACGCGGGGGTCTGGGCCCGGTTCGTCCGGGTCGTGAACATGACCGCCTCTCCCGCGGTGCTGTTCCACCCGTCCGTCGCTCTGAAGGTCCTCACCGCGGCGACCACCGCCACAGGCCCCCGGCCCCACCGGGAGTGACGCCCCGCCGCCTACGCCCTGGTCGCCCGTGGACCCGGCGGCCCCGGCGGTGCGATGGATGAGCGGTTCGACGTGCCCGTGGGCGGCGCCCGGTCCTGCGCAGCGACCGGAGCCGCCGGCCAGCCCCGGTCGCTACCGGGGCTGGTCGGCGGAGGCCTGGGTTTCGCGGGTCCTGATCGGTCTGGTCACCTGTTTCGCGGTACACGACGGCATGCCCTCCGTCGCGCCGGCCGCGTCGCGGCGGTAGGTGCTGGGCGACATGCCGACCAGTTCGGCGAAGCGGGTGCTGAAGGTGCCCAGCGACCCGTAGCCCACCGCGAAGCAGACGTCGGTGACGCTGAGGTCGCCACGGCGCAGCAGCGCCATCGCGCGCTCGATGCGGCGCGTCATCAGGTAACCGTACGGCGACTCCCCGTACGCGAGCCGGAACGCGCGGCTGAGGTGCCCGGCCGACATGTGCGCGCCGCGGGCGAGCGCCTCCACGTCGAGCGGCTGCGCGTACTCCCGGTCGATGCGGTCGCGGACGCGGCGTAGCCGTGCCAGATCGCTCAGGCGCTGCGTCTCGTCGGGTTTGCTGGTCATCTTCGAGATCGTGCCACAGAGGGCACCGGTCGGGCAGGGGAATGCCTGCCCGACCCGTGGAACACGCTCCGCCGCGGGTCGGGCAGGCAATCGGTGCCGGCAAAGTCCTCCGTCAGGCGCCGACGTAGGCCGCGAGGTGCTCGCCGGTGAGGGTGGAGCGTGCGGCGACGAGGTCGGCGGGGGTGCCCTCGAAGACGATCCGGCCGCCGTCGTGGCCGGCCCCGGGACCGAGGTCGATGATCCAGTCGGCGTGGGCCATGACCGCCTGGTGGTGCTCGATGACGATGACCGACTTGCCGGAGTCGACGAGCCGGTCGAGCAGGCCGAGCAGCTGCTCGACGTCGGCGAGGTGGAGGCCGGTGGTCGGCTCGTCGAGGATGTAGACGCCGCCCTTGTCGGCCATGTGGGTGGCCAGCTTGAGCCGCTGCCGCTCGCCGCCGGACAGCGTCGTGAGCGGCTGGCCGATGGTGAGGTAGCCGAGCCCGACGTCGGCGAGCCGGGCGAGGATGCGGTGCGCGGCCGGTGTGCGCGCCTCGCCGTCGCCGAAGAACGCCTCGGCCTCGGTCACCGGCATGGCGAGCACCTCGCTGATGTCGCGGCCTCCGAGGTGGTAGTCCAGCACCGATGCCTCGAACCGCTTGCCCTCGCAGTCCTCGCAGGTGGTGGCGACGCCGGCCATCATCGCCAGGTCGGTGTAGACGACGCCGGCGCCGTTGCAGGTCGGGCAGGCGCCCTCGGAATTGGCGCTGAACAGCGCCGGCTTGACGCCGTTGGCCTTGGCGAACGCCTTGCGGATCGGATCGAGCAGGCCGGTGTACGTCGCCGGGTTGCTCCGCCGCGAGCCGCGGATCGCACCCTGGTCGATCGACACGACGCCCTCGTCGGCGGCCCCCGGCTTCCGGGACAGCGACCCGTGCAGGAGCGAGCTCTTGCCGGAGCCGGCGACGCCGGTGACCACCGTGAGCACCCCGAGCGGGATGTCGACGTCGACGTCGCGCAGGTTGTTCGCCGTCGCGCCGCGGATCTCCAGCGCACCGGTGGGCTTGCGCACCGTCTCCTTGACGCGGGCCCGGTCGTCGAAGTGGCGGCCGGTGATGGTGCCGCCGGTCCGCAGCTCCTCGACGGTGCCCTCGAAACAGACGGTGCCGCCCGCCGAACCGGCACCGGGGCCGAGGTCGACGACGTGGTCGGCGATCGCGATCGTCTCCGGCTTGTGCTCCACGACGAGCACCGTGTTGCCCTTGTCCCGCAGCCGCAGCAGCAGGCCGTTCATCCGCTGGATGTCGTGGGGGTGCAGGCCGGTGGTGGGCTCGTCGAAGACGTAGGTGGTGTCGGTGAGCGAGGAGCCGAGGTGGCGGATCATCTTGACGCGCTGTGCCTCGCCGCCCGACAGCGTGCCCGAGGGCCGGTCGAGCGAGAGATAGCCGAGGCCGATCTCCACGAACGAGTCGAGGGTCTGCTGCAGCGTGGTGAGCAGCGGCGCCACCGCCGGGTCGCCGAGGGCGCGGACCCATGCGGCCAGGTCGCTGATCTGCATCGCGCAGGCGTCGGCGATGCTGGTTCCGCCGATCTTCGACGAGCGGGCCGCCTCGCTGAGCCGGGTGCCGCCGCACTCGGGGCAGGCGGTGAAGGTCATCGCCCGTTCCACGAAGGCGCGGATGTGCGGCTGCAGCGCATCGATGTCCTTGGAGAGCATCGACTTCTGGATCTTCGGGATCAGCCCCTCGTACGTCAGGTTGATGCCGTCGACCTTGATCTTGGTCGGCTCCCGGTGGAGGAGGTCGTCCAGCTCCTTCTTGGTGAACCTGCGGATCGGCTTGTCCGGGTCGAAGAAGCCGCAGCCGCTGAAGATGCGGCCGTACCAGCCGTCCATGCTGTAGCCCGGGATCGTGAGCGCGCCCTCGTTGAGCGACTTGCTGTCGTCGTAGAGCTGGGTGAGGTCGATGTCGGTGACAGAGCCCCGGCCCTCGCAGCGTGGGCACATGCCGCCGGTGATGCTGAAGCTGCGCCGCTCCTTCACGGTCTTCCCGCCGCGTTCGAGCGTGATCGCACCCGCCCCGCTGACCGAGGGGATGTTGAAGGAGTACGCCCGGGGCGAGCCGATGTGCGGCTGTCCGAGCCGGCTGAAGAGGATGCGCAGCATCGCGTTGGCGTCGGTGGCGGTGCCGACCGTGGAGCGGGCGTCGCCCCCCATCCGCTGCTGGTCGACGAGGATCGCGGTCGTCAGCCCTTCGAGGACGTCGACCTCGGGCCGCGCCAGCGTGGGCATGAAGCCCTGCACGAAGGCACTGTAGGTCTCGTTGATCAGCCGCTGGGACTCCGCGGCGATCGTGCCGAAGACCAGTGAGCTCTTGCCCGAGCCGGAGACGCCGGTGAACACCGTCAGGCGGCGCTTCGGGATCTCGATGCTGATGTCCTTGAGGTTGTTCACACGCGCGCCGTGCACGCGGATCAGGTCGTGGCTGTCCGCAACGTGCAGCTCGGGCGACTGCGCGTTCGTCCTCGGGGCCGTGCTCATCGTGTCTCCATCTGTTGCGCGGGGCCGCCTTCAACTGCCGGGCAGCGCCGCCTCCGCGGTCTCCGCCGGCATCACCCGGCTCGATCTAACCAGCTTCGAGCCGCTCGGGGGCCTGCGCTTCTCGATTCCTGACCGGTCCGGCCTCCTGTCCCGCCGGGAAGGGCGGACCCCCTCGGAGTCCGGCCACGAGGAGCCGTCCCGCCGCCCGGCCCGCCGGGCAGCTGCGCGCCCCGGGCGCCCGCCTGCCCCGGGCTCCGTGCGTCCGCCCGGTCAGCGGCCGACCTCGCGGGAGCGGAAGTCGTCGACCGTCTCGCGGCGGATCAGCAGGCGGGCCCGGCTGTCACGGACGGCAAGGACGGCGGGGCGGCCGACCAGGTTGTAGCCGGAGGCCATCGAGAGCTGGTAGGCGCCGGCGGCGGGGACGGCCAGCAGGTCGCCGGCCCGCAGGTCGGCCGGGAGGCACGCGTCCCGGACCAGGACGTCGCCGGCCTCGCAGTGCCGGCCGACCACGTCCGTCCGGGCCGGCGGGGCGTCGGAGCGTCGGCCGACCAGCCGCACGGTGTACGGCGATCCGTAGAGCGCGGGTCGGGGGTTGTCACTCATACCGCCGTCGACCGCGGCGAAGACCCGGCCGTCGGCGGTGTGCTTCACGGACAGCACGCGGTAGACGGCGACCCCGGCCGGCCCCGCGATGGCGCGGCCCGGCTCGACCACGAGGCGCGGCAGCGCGAGGCCGGTCTCCGCACACCGGGCGGCCAGGCGGGTGGTCACCCGGCCGGCGAAGTCCGCGAGGTCGAGTTCGCCGTCCCCGGGCAGGTAGCGGATGCCGTGGCCACCGCCGAGGTCCAGCTCCGGCAGCTCGACACCGTGGCGGTCGCGCAGTCCGGCCAGGAACCGCACCACGGCGTCCACGGCGGCGAGGTAGGGCTCGACCTCGGTGATCTGCGAGCCCAGGTGGCAGTGGAGGCCGGTCAGTTCGAGCCCGGGCTGGGCCAGCACGCGGGCCACCGCGTCGGCCGCGTCCCCGCCCTCGATCGCGAACCCGAACTTCTGCCCGCCGACGCCCGTGCGCACCGCCTCGTGATGGCCGGCGGCGATCCCCGGCAGCACCCGGACCAGCACACGCTGCGGCGTGTCCGCCGCCACCAGCGCCGCCAGCCGGGCGATCTCCGCCGCGCCGTCGATGACGATCCGGCCGACCCGCAGCCGACGGGCGAGCCGCAGCTCCTCCGGCGTCTTCGCGTTGCCGTGCAGCACGATCCGGTGGGCCGGGAAGCCCGCCGAGGCGGCCAGCCGCAGTTCGCCGGACGAGCAGACGTCCAGGCCCAGGCCCTCCTCGGCGACCCAGTCGGCCATCGCGCTGCACAGGAACGCCTTGGCGGCGTACAGCACCTCGGCGTGCGGCAGCGCCTGCCGGTAGGCACGGGCGCGGGCCCGCACCTCGGCCTCGTCCAGGACGTACAGCGGGGTACCGAAGCGGTCGGCGGCCTCCGCGAGGCCGACTCCGCCGACCAGCAGCTCCCCGCCGGCGCCGGCGCGCGCCGAGGCCGGCCAGGGACTGCCGGTGGCGGCTCCGGTACCGGGGGCGTCTCCCGGAGCGACGGCGGCCGGAACGGTGGCGGTCGGAGCGGTGGGGGCCGGCCGGCCGGGCAGCGGAAGGAGGGCGAGCGGGGTGGCTGACGGCTTGGTCATGGCGGGTACTCCTGCGGGGAGGGCGAGGCGTGTCGGTGGCGGACCCACGCACGGCGCGGACGGCGTCGGCGGACAGCCCGGGCAGACCGCGGACGGCGGACGACAGACGCCGTCAATCGAGGTACTGCATGGCGATCCGGCAGTGCGCCACCCGCTCGCGCAGCGGCTGGGCACCGGCTGCGGACGGCCCGTCCGCAGGCTCGTCCTCGCCCGGCTCCGGCCGGAACGCCGGGACCGGCGCCGCGCCGGGGCGGCGCGGCAGGACGGCGGTCTGCCCGATCTGCGCGACACTGCGCAGCGGCCGCGCGACAGTGGCGACGGCGGTCTGGGTCTCGCTCATGGTGGACGCTTCCTTCCGGGGTTCGAGCGGACCACCGGTTCGGGCCCGCTGCTCCAGTGGAGCCCCGGTGCGGGCCGGACGCAGCCGGCCTTGACGCGTGGCCTACGCGCAGGCGGCCGTCCTTGACGCCTTTCTGACATCCCTCGGGTGCCGGCAGGTGATTCCCCTCCACCGGCACCGGTGCGCACCGCCCACCCCGTCAGGAGCGGGACCCCGCGGGCCGCGCACGGCCAGGTGCGGCAGTCCCGCAACCGTTCCCGGGGCGCCTGCGGCGCTACCGCACAGGTCACGGCCCTGCCGGCACCGGGCCGGGGCGGCAGGCGGCCGGGCGGGGCGTCAGGTCCACTGCTCGGACGGGGCGACGCCGGGGACGGGCTTGCCGATCAGGGCGAGGGGGACGAAGAAGTTGACCTGGCCGATGGCGATGGTCAGGGTGGCGAGGGCCTTGGGGTCGTAGTGGCGGGCGGCCTCGGCGTAGAGGTCGTCGGGCACGCGCTCGCCGTGAGGGTTCGCGGTGAGGACGGCGTCGACCAGAGCGAAGGCGACGCGCTCGGCGTCGGTGAAGTACGGGGCCGTGCGCCAGGTCGCCACCGCGTCGATCCGCTGGTCGGTCTCGCCGGCCTTGCGCAGCAGACCGGTGTGCAGGGCGGTCAGGTAGGTCGAACCGACGATCTGCCCCGCGCGCAGCTGGACCAGGCCGATCGTGGTGCGCGGCACCGAGCGGTTGCCCGTCGCCCGGTACAGCCAGCCGCCCAGCTCCTTCAGCTCCGGGACCAGCTCCGACGGGTCCGGCATCCGCGACGCCAACGCCGGCGCCGAGGTCACGGGCGTGTCGGCGGGCTGGAACGGCTCGGTGGTGGTGATGGTGGTGTTCACAGCGGGTCCCTTCAGCGGTTTCTTCTGCCTACACCCCCTCGACGGATCCCGGGCCGGAGATGTGACAGGCCAGCCGGGAGAAGTCCACGCCCGGCAGACCTCCCGGGCCTCCCCATCGCACACGGCGGGCGGCGTCCTCCCCCGACCGGACGCGGGAACGGGCCCGATCCTGCTTCACGGAGCGGCTCGTGACGATGCATCAGCGACCGAACTGAACGGCGGAGGCGGAACGGCAGCCGGCCACACATCCGTTGTCACCATGATCTTCGCCCACACAGTCGAAGGCCGCCCAGGTCGCCCAGGCCGCCCGACCCAGAGGAGCGAATCCATGCCCCACACCGTTCACCGTCGGACCGTGCGGCGTCGTCGCGTCGCCCGCGGGTGGCGTCGGCACTCGTGGCGGCGTCGGCACTGGCCATGGGGCTGGCCCCCTCCACGGCGCACCCGGCTCCCCTGCGGGCGGCACCGGCCGCCCCGCCCGCCCCCGCCGCGGGCCAGCCCGGCTGGCCGGGGCGGGGCATGAGCCGTGCCGGCCGAGGAACGGGTGCTGCGCGAGTCCCGGGAGAACTACAGATCGGTGGCCCGCTCGTGGCGGGGCTCGTACAGGCCCACCTCGGCACCGCCCGGCAGCCGGAACCTGGTCAGCCGACCCCAGCGCGCATCGGTGACCGGCTGGACGAACTCCACGCCCCTCGCGACCAGGGTCCTCCTCGTTGCGTCGACGTCGTCGCACATCAGGTAGAGCTCCTGGCTTCCCGGGCCTTCCGTCGGATGCACCGCGATCTCGCTCGGCGGGAGCTTGAAGATCAACCAGCCGCCTCCCGCGTCGACGTGCGGATACTCCAGCACGTCCCTGAAGAACGCCCGGTCCGCTTCCGCATCGCGGCTGTAGACGATAACGTGCCCACCGATGATCATGCGGCCAGGGTAGGTCTTGGCGCGAGCAAACCGGTGGTACGACGCCGTACCGGGTGTTTGCCGATCGCTGGCGGGTCGACCGGCCGAGCAGAGCCACCGTCCGGCGCCCGAGGGGATGGTGGCCTGCACAGCTCACGGTGCGGGCGAGTTCACACGGGGATGCGACAGTGATCGAGGTAGAGCGCCACGGGGCCTTCAACGCCAACTGTGTCGGGCTGGAGCGTCTGCCGTTCCCGTTGAGTTTCAGCGTCCGCGAGGCCGACGGCTCGTGGATGATCAATGCAGCGGCCGCCCGGGCCGGAGAGTTGATCGATGTGCTCACCCGCACGGCGAACCACACGGTCGTCGTCGTGAACCTGGCGACGACCAGTTTCCTGCACGAGGACCACCAGCAATGGCGGCCGTCCCTGATCGCAGCGGAGCAAGGGGTCGACTGCACCGTCCACCCGGTCGGGGCATGGGCCTCCGGCTCCATCGAGCTCGGCGAGGAGTTCCTGGTGATGCACCGGGACAGCCTGCCCCGGTTCCTGAGCAACGACTGGTGGCCCTACGAGCTGCTGCTGGTCGACGTGCCGGCGGGGGCGACCCCCGATCAGCTTGATGAGCTCGCTCTGGCCATCGGCACGGCCACCGGCGACGAGCCGGTCCTTCCGCGCCTCGACGGCTCGCGGTTCTGGTTCTCCGGGCACGACGACTGCTACCTGGCGATCGAATCCACGGATCCGGCCGTGCCCGCCTCGGTCCTCGGCCGGCTTCTGGCCTTGCTGGCCGGCTCCGCTCTGGTCGGTGCCGATGGGGTCTCATCAGTGAGGGTTCCGGAACCGCACGGATCATTGCCGGAGCAGCTGATCGGTGAGAGCCCGCACTGGATCGGAGTCGTCGGGACCGCATCCGGGACCGTGGTGACCGTCAAGCTCTCGGCCCTGTCCCGGCGGTGGCGCCTCGGCCAGGAGCTGCCGGAGCGGGCCGACCAGGTCGCTACGCTCGACCTGGAACGCGGCGTGTGGCATCTCGCCCCCGCCGAGTCGTAGGGAGCGAAGCCGGGAGGACCGGGGTCAAGCCGATCCGTCCGGGCCGGGTGCCTCGGTGCGCCGGAGTCTGCGCCGGCCGCGGGGGCGGAGCAGCAGGACGGTCAGGGCCGCCACCGCGACCGCCTGCGCCCAGGCGGCGGTGGTCTTGTCGGTGGACCAGATCGGTTCGTACATGTTGGGCAGCGGGCCGTGCGCTCCGACGTCCACGTAGCGGTAGAGGAGGATCGCGGCGAGGCCGGCGGCGGCGGTGAGCCAGGCGAAGGCGTCGCCGACCCGGTGGCGCCAGAGCAGGACGAGGACGACGGCGAGACTCGCCGCGGCGGCCTCGGCGCGGAACAGGGTTCCCTGGCTGATGTCCGCGGTGACGGCGTCGTACTGGCCGGCGAGGCGGGCGTGGACGGCGGCGTCCACGGCCAGACCGGCCGCCGCGAGCAGGCGCAGGACGGCGTCGACGGCTCGTCCGCGGCGCACGGTGCCTGGGGCGGGGCCGGCCATGGCGGATACCTCCGGGATCGGTGGGACGGCTCGGGGGGCGGGTCTCTGGGACGGGTCGGTGGGGGGCGGGTCAGCCGACGGTGAGGGTGCCGTGCATGAACGGGTGGATCGTGCAGATGTAGGGGGAACTGCCGGGCTGGGTCGGCGCGGTGAAGGTCGCCGACTTGCCCGGGGCGATGGTGCCGGTGTCGAAGGACTTGTCGGCGGCCGTGAGGGTGTGGGCGGCGGAGTCCTCGTTGGTGACGGTCACGGTCTCGCCGGGCCGCACGGTGAAGTCGGCCGGCTCGAAGAGGAAGTTCTTGATCGTCACCTGCACGGCGCCGCTGCTGGTCGTGCTCGACGGCGACGGCGTGCCGGTGGCGGACGCGCTCGCGGTGCTTGCGCTCGCGCTGACCGTACCGGCGGTGCTCGTGCTCGCCGGGCCCGCACCCGCGGTGGCGGTGCTCGCAGCGCCCGAGCTCGCACCGCCGTTTCCTGAGCTGCTGCTGGAGCAGGCGCCGAGCGCGGCTGCGAGGAGCAGGGCACCGGCGGCCCGGAGCAGTCGGGAGGTGGTCACGGGGGCTCCGTTCGAAGGGGGGAAGGACCGTCGCACCGGCGGGGCCGGCGGCGTGCCGGGCCGTCGCACGGGTGACGACGTCAGGGCTCCCGCCACACCTTCGGCACGGCCCGCCCGGTGAACGGTTCGCCCCTTCGGGAACCGGCGCCGAACCACTCCCCCGGGTGACCGGTGGAGGTCCGGACGGCGGACGGACGGCGGACCGGCGGCGGCCCGGCGCGTGTCCGCCGAAGCCGTCACGACAGGCGCCGCTGCGCCGGGCGTGCCGAGGGTCGGTGCCCCGTTCGCCACGCCCAGAGCACCGGGTTCTGCTGGAGGGGAGGGGGTGACGGCGCCGCGGCCGCCGGCCTCGCGTCCCACTGGGAGCACGAGCGGCACCCGCTACGACCACTACGACGTGCTGCACGCCATCGAGTCCATGTTCGGCACCGCGCACGCCGGCCGCTCGATGACGGCATCCGACATCACCGGTATCTGGAAGTGACGGGGGCGGACGCCGAACGGGACCGGCCCCTGCGCACGCCCCGTGCGGCCCTGGCCGGGGCCGGTGCGGGGGCCCCGGCCAAGGGCTCTGCGGTGCTTCTACCCTCGGTGGCCGAGGACCGTTCCGAGAGCCGCGAGGGCCGATTCCAGCTCCTCCCGCGTGATCGTCAGGGGCGGGGCGATCCGGATCGTGGCGCCGTGGGTGTCCTTGACCAGGACGCCCTCGCCCAGGAGCCGTTCGCTGATCTGGCGGCCCGTCCCGATCGCCGGGTCGATGTCCACCCCGGCCCACAGCCCGCGGGCCCGGTAGCCGGTCACGCCCCTGCCGTTCAGGGCCTCCAGGCCGCTGCGCAGGACCTCGCCCAGCTCGGCCGCGCGGCGCTGGAACTCGCCGGTGGCCAGCAGCCCGACCACGGCCGAACCGACGGCGGCCGCCAGCGGGTTGCCGCCGAAGGTGGAGCCGTGTTCGCCCGGATGCAGCACGCCGAGGACCTCGCGGCGGGCGACCACCGCGGAGACGGGGACGATGCCGCCACCGAGCGCCTTGCCGAGGAGCAGGACGTCCGGTACGACGGATTCGTGGTCGACGGCCAGGGTGCGCCCGGTGCGGCCGAGGCCGGACTGGATCTCGTCCGCGATCAGGAGGCAGCCCGCACGCCGGGTCAGTGCGCGGACGCCGGTCAGGTAGCCGTCGTCGGGGATGACCACACCGGCCTCGCCCTGGATGGGTTCGATCAGGACGGCGGCCGTCGTCTCGTCGATCGCCGCCTCGAGTGCGGCGAGGTCGTTGTAGGGGACGACGCGAAAGCCCGGGGCGAAGGGCCCGAATCCGGCGCGGGCGGTGTCGTCGGTGGAGAAGCCGACGATGGTCGTCGTGCGGCCGTGGAAGTTGTCGGCGGCCACGATGATCGTCGCCCGGTCCGCGGCCACGCCCTTGACGTCGTACGCCCACTTGCGGGCGACCTTGATGCCGCTCTCCACCGCCTCGGCGCCGGTGTTCATCGGAAGGACCATGTCGAGGCCGGTCAGTCCGGCCAGCGCCTCGGCGAAGCCCGCGAGGCGGTCGTGGTGGAAGGCCCTGGAGGTCAGGGTGAGCCGGTCGAGCTGGCGGTGCGCGGCCTCGACCAGCACCGGGTGGCGGTGGCCGAAGTTGAGCGCCGAGTAGCCGGCCAGCAGGTCGAGGTAGCGCCGGCCTTCGACGTCCTCGACCCAGACGCCCTCGGCGCGGGCGACGACGACGGGCAGCGGGTGGTAGTTGTGCGCGAGAACGGGTTCCTCCGCCCGGATGAGCTCGGCCGAGGAGCGCGCGGCCCGGGCGGGAGAGGCCGCGCTGGGAGAGGCGGAGGTGGAGGCGGTGGTGGGGGTGGTCATGCGCGGATCTCCTGGGTGCAGCACGTGATGCCGCCGCCGGCCTTGCGGAACTCCGGCCGGTCGACGGGGACGGGGACGTACCCGCGGTCGGCGGGCCGGCCGACGAGGCCGCGGTCCTGCGGGGCGACGAAGAACTCCTGGACCTCGCAGCTCGTGGGCACGGCGGGGTTCCTCCGCTTCCGGTGAGGTGGTGATCTGACGTGTCTCAACGGTAGGAATGCCCACAGCCGCGGGACAAGGCGTCTGCGCTGCTCAGGTACGCACGAATGCTGCGTTCGGCCGCCGGTCAGCGCGTGTTCGTTGCGTGGCCGGGCGCGGCCCGCTCGCCCGCCCGGCCCACCCCGGCCTCCGGACTCTCCGGCAGCAGGTGGGAGAGGACCAGGCAGCTGATCGTCTTGCGGACGAAGGGCTCGTTCCTGATGCGTTCGAGGACCTCCTCGAAGTGCCGGACGTCGGTCGCCCGGATGTGCAGCAGCGCGTCGGCGGCGCCGGTCACCGTCATGGCGGCCGTGATCTCCGGGTAGTCGCGCACGACCTCCGCGAGGCGCCTGGGCGGCGCGGCACTGTCGCAGTACACCTCCACGTACGCCTCGGTGCTCCAGCCGAGGGCCGCCGGTCGGACGGTGGCGCTGAACCCGGTGATCACGCCGTCCTTGCGCATCCGGTCGACCCGGCGTTTGACCGCGCTGGCCGACAGGCCGACCGACGCACCGATCTCCGCGAAGCTCGCCCTGGCATTCTCGATCAGGGCGTTGACGATTCGGCGGTCCAGCTCGTCGAACGGTGCTGCTTCGCTGGTCATGCTTGGTCCTCCCGGGCCGGCAGTCGGCTCCCGACCCTAGCCGGACGGGCGCGCCGCACGGGACGGGAGAGCCGGGGCGGTGTGCCCCGCGGTCGGGCGGCGCGCGCAGCGGTTTCGGCCGGACTGCCCCGCGGTCGGGCTGCCGTGGCCGCCACGGCGCCGGGCCGGCCGGGCCTCCCGCTCCGGCATTTTCGGAGACATACCGTCCTCTTGCATGACCATGCGAGATCATGCATACTCTTCCCATGTCCAAGGTCCTCACCTCCCTTCCCGCCGGCGAGCGCGTCGGCATCGCCTTCTCCGGCGGCCTCGACACCTCGGTCGCGGTCGCATGGATGCGCGACAAGGGCGCCGTCCCCTGCACCTACACCGCCGACATCGGCCAGTACGACGAGCCCGACATCGCGTCGGTACCCGGCCGTGCGCAGACCTACGGCGCCGAGATCGCGCGCCTGGTCGACTGCCGCGCGGCGCTGGTCGAGGAGGGCCTGGCCGCGCTCACCTGCGGTGCGTTCCACATCCGCTCCGGCGGACGCGCCTACTTCAACACCACCCCGCTCGGCCGCGCCGTCACCGGCACCCTCCTCGTCCGGGCGATGCTCGAGGACGACGTCCAGATCTGGGGCGACGGCTCGACCTTCAAGGGCAACGACATCGAGCGGTTCTACCGGTACGGCCTGCTCGCCAACCCGCACCTGCGGATCTACAAGCCCTGGCTGGACGCGGACTTCGTGACCGAGCTCGGCGGCCGCAAGGAAATGTCGGAGTGGCTCCTCGCCCACGACCTGCCCTACCGCGACAGCACGGAGAAGGCGTACTCCACCGACGCCAACATCTGGGGCGCCACCCACGAGGCCAAGACCCTGGAGCACCTCAACACCGGGGTCGAGACCGTCGACCCGATCATGGGCGTGCGGTTCTGGGACCCGTCCGTCGAGATCGCCGCCGAGGACGTGACGATCGGCTTCGACCAGGGCCGCCCGGTGACGATCAACGGCAAGACCTTCGCCACCCCGGTCGACCTCGTGATGGAGGCCAACGCCATCGGTGGCCGCCACGGCCTGGGCATGTCGGACCAGATCGAGAACCGGATCATCGAGGCGAAGAGCCGCGGCATCTACGAGGCGCCCGGCATGGCCCTGCTCCACGCCGCCTACGAGCGCCTGGTCAACGCCATCCACAACGAGGACACCCTCGCCCAGTACCACAACGAGGGCCGGCGCCTCGGCCGGCTGATGTACGAGGGCCGCTGGCTGGACCCGCAGGCCCTGATGATCCGTGAGTCGCTCCAGCGCTGGGTCGGCGCCGCCGTCACCGGCGAGGTGACGCTGCGGCTGCGGCGCGGCGAGGACTACTCGATCCTCGACACCACCGGCCCCGCCTTCAGCTACCACCCGGACAAGCTCTCCATGGAGCGCACCGAGGACTCGGCGTTCGGCCCGGTCGACCGGATCGGCCAGCTCACCATGCGCAACCTCGACATCGCCGACTCCCGCGCCAAGCTGGAGCAGTACGCCCGGCTCGGCCTGATCGGCGACGCCAACCCCGCCGTCGGTGCCGCCCAGGCGGCCGCGACCGGGCTGATCGGCGCCATGCCGCAGGGCGGCGCCGAGGCCATCGCCTCCCGGGGCGAGGTCTCCGGTGCCGACGAACTGCTGGACCGCGCCGCGATGGAGTCCGGCACGGACTGACCGGCCCTCCGCAGACGAAGGGGCCCGGCTCTCCGCCGGGCCCCTTCGCCGCGTCCGCCGGCCGTCGCTGCCGTCGGCCGGTCCGTTCGTCAACCGTTCCGTTCGTCGGCCGTCGCCGCTGTCGGCCGCTGACTCCTGTCAGCCGTTGCCCCTGTCAGCGCTGCCTCCGTCGGCGTCAACGGCCGGCTCCGCCGGGCGGTCAGCGCTTGACGGCGACTCCCGCGTAGGCGGGGGCCGCCTGCTGCCATCCCTGCGGCAGGTCCGTCTGCGGCCGCCACAGCGGCAGCTGCACCAGCCCGGGGTCGGCCAGTTCGAAGTCGCCGAAGAACTCCTGCACCTCGGGACGGGTCCGCAGGACCAGCGGGGAACTCGCCCGGCTGTAGACCCGCGTCGTCTCGGCGACCGCCTCCGCCGACATGAAGTCCTGCGTCCCGTGGGAGAGGATCAGCAGGCTGCCCGGCGCCAGCGCGTCCCGCAGCCGGGCCACCGTATCGGCGGCGCCCTCCTCGTCCCGGACGAAGTGCAGCACCGCCACCAGCATCAGGGCCACCGGCCGGGAGAGGTCGAGCGCCTCCTTCAGGCCCGGATCGCCGAGGATCGCCTGCGGGTCCCGGAGGTCGGCGTGGAGGACGGTGGTGTGACCGGCCGGGTGGCGGGCCAGCAGCGCACGCGAGTGGGTGAGGACGATCGGGTCGTTGTCGACGTAGACGACCCGGGCGTCCGGAGCCACCCGGTGGGCGACCTCGCCGGTACTGCCCACCGCCGGGATCCCGGTGCCGATGTCCAGGAACTGGCGGACCCCCTGGCCGACCGCGAACTCCACCGCGCGCCCGAGGAAGTCACGGTTGATCCGCGCCCCGAGCCGGGCGTCGGGCATGGCCGCGATGACCTTCTCGGCGGCCTCCCGGTCAGCCGGGAAGTTGTCCTTCCCACCGAGGTAGTAGTCGTACATCCGCGCCGGGTGCGGGATCCCGGTGTTCAGCTCCGCCGGCGGCCGCCACTCCCCCGTCACCGCCTGCCCCGGCCCGCCGAGCACCGCATCGTCCCACATGAGTTCTCCCCGCGATCCGTGACGTCAAGTCATCTCATCCTAACCAGGGCCTCCTTCGGCCCGCCGGGCCCCCGGGACGTCGGCGTCGACCCCGGCCCGGCGAGCCGGCGGACGATCTCGTCGAAGTCGAAGGAGATTGCGCCGACTTCGACCGGCTCCGGCCCGGGTCGGACATCGAGCCGGAGCTTCGCCAGGCTCAACTGCCGTGGGGTGTGCGGGTGGTGAGCGAGGGCCTTGATGACGGTCCTGTCGGGCAGGGGCGGCGGGAGAACCCTGCAGCCCCGGGAGTGGACCTGACGCTGCGTGAGCATAGGATCCGATGATCCGCAGACCATCGACCCCACGGAGGCACCCCCATGTCCGACCAGCGCGTCGTCGTCATCACCGGCGGCGGTACCGGCATCGGTGCTGCCACCGCCCGGCTGCTGCGCACCGAGGGGCACCAGGTGGTGATCTCCGGGCGGCGCCCCGAACCGCTGGAGCGCGTCGCCCGCGAGACCGGCGCGATCGCCCACGTCTCCGACACCACCGACCCCGAGGACGTCGAGGCCCTCGTCGAGACTGCCGTCTCCACCTTCGGCCGGCTCGACGGGCTCGTGCTCAACGCCGGGGTCGGCCGGGGCGGCTCGGTCGGGGACGTCACCCTGGAGGACTGGGAGCTGGTGATGCGCACCAACGTCACCGGCCCGTTCCTCCTCCTGCGCGCCGCGCTGCCGCACCTGCTGCGGTCCCGCGGGGCCGTCGTGGCGGTCGCCTCCGTCTCGGCTCTGCGCAACGGGGCCGCCAACGCCGCCTACGCCACCTCGAAGGCCGCGCTGCTCCAGCTCTGCCGCTCGCTCGCCGTCGACTACGGCCACCTCGGGCTCCGGGCCAACACCGTCTGCCCGAGCTGGGTGCGCACGGAGATGGCGGACCGCCCGATGGCCCGCTTCGCGGAGCGGGAGGGACTGGCCGGAGGCGTGGACGAGGCCTACCGCGAGGCCACCCGGCTCACCCCCGCGGGCCGCCCCGGCGAGCCCGGGGAGGTGGCCGCGGCCATCAGCTGGCTGCTGTCGCCGGCGGCCGGCTACGTGACCGGCGCGGTGCTCACGGTCGACGGCGGGGTCACCGCCCTCGACCCGGGCACCGCGGCCTTCGACTTCCGGATCGAGCCGCGCCGCCCGCTCTGACCGGGGGCCGACGCGGGATCGGCGGCGGGCGGCCCGCTCGCCGAAGGAACCCTGACGCCCGCCAGGCTGGCCGCCGCCGAGCACGTGGCGGTCAGCCGCCGGGGACGCTTCACCGGCCCGCTGGACGCGGCCCCTGGCTGAGCAAGGGCTCAGCCGGCGGGTCAGCGCCGTCCTGCCCGGACATCTGGCGGCGATGGCGCTGGCCGCAGGCGGCGACGCGGTCTGCCTGGTGCCGACCGCGCTGCCGGGTGAGCCCCCGTCACCACTCAGCGACGCGGCGCACGCGCTGGGACTGCGCCTGCTGGAAATCCCGCTGCCGCTGCCGCCACTGACGATCGGCATGGCCTGGCACCCGCGCCGCACCGCCGACGGGGGCCACCAGTGGCTGCGTGACGCCGTGCGCCGGGTACTCCGTCCGGCCCGGGAGGAATAGCCGACGGTGCCGCTCCGCGCATCCCCGGGCGCCCGGACACAGGCCCGGGGCGGTCGGAGCCGGGCATGCCCGAAGGGGGCGCCGCGCTCCCGCCGCGGTGCCTGGTAGGTTCGCGAACGGCGGCCCGCAGTCGGGCCGCCGCCGGCGGGGCAGGTGCCGCACTCGGCCGGCGAGGAGGACGTCCACGGGAGACCGCATGACCCCCCGCCAGCAACCGGCCGACTTCACGAGCCCGGTCGACTTCACCGACCAGGCCGCGCACCTCGCGGGGCGCTCGCTCGACGTGCGCTGGATCCACGGCTCCGAGTCGGCGAAGCACAACACCGACCCCGAGCTCCAGGTCCACCACTACGACGAGCACACCGTCATCCTGCGGCAGAACAAGGCCGTCAACTACGAAGCGCCGTTCCTGTTCCTGCTGTTCGGCAACGAGTGCGCCGTCCTGATCGACACCGGGGCCACCGCGTCGCCCGCGTACTTCCCGCTGCGCCGCGTCGTCGACGAGCTGGTCGCGGACTGGCTCGCCCGCCACCCGCGCACCGGTTACCGGCTGCTCGTCCTGCACACCCACGGCCACGGCGACCACATCGCGGGGGACGCCCAGTTCGCCGACCGCGCGGACACCGAGGTGGTGGACGCCGGGCTCGGCACCGTCCGGGCGTTCCTCGGCCTGGGCGACGACCCCGACGAGCCGGCCCGGCTGGACCTCGGCGGCCGGGTGCTCACCTGTCTGACGAGCCCCGGCCACCACGAGGCCGCGATCACCTACTACGACCCGTTCACCGGGTTCCTGCTCACCGGCGACACCGTCTACCCGGGCCGCCTGTACGTCGCCGACTGGGACGCCTACGTGGCGACGATCGACCGGCTGATCGCCTTCGCGGCCGACCACCCGGTCAGCCACGTGCTCGGCTGCCACGTCGAGATGACCGACCAGCCGGGTGTCGACTACCCGATCCGCTACACGTACCAGCCCGACGAGCCTCCCCTGCAGATGACGGTCGGCCAGCTGCACGACGTCCGCAGCGCGCTCGACGAGGTGGCCGGCCGGCCCGGGCGGCACGTCTTCGACGACTTCCTGATCGTCCACCACACCGATTGACGTTGACGGGTGACGCCGGGACCGGCCGCGCTCACGCTCCCGAGGGGCCGGTCCAGTCGGCCGGCACATGGCCGAGGCGCACCCGCTGCGGGTGGTCGCCGACCGGCACGGAGACGGTCTTGCGCCCGGTCGCGAAGTCGATCGCGGTGACCTGGTCGGCGCCGCTCTCGGAGATCACACAGGCCGTGCCGTCGCCGTTCACGGTGGCCCAGTACGGCTTCGAGGCGGGCACCAGCGGCCCTTCCTGGAGCGTGGCCCGGTCGACCACGGTCGCGTAGTCGTCCATGGTGCCCGCGACGCACAGCTTGTCACCGGCCGGGCTCATCGACAGGCCGTGGTGGCGCGAGTCGTTGACCCAGGTGGTGCGGTCCTCGCTGGTCGCCGGGTTCTTCGGCAGGGTCTTGACCCGGGTGATCCGGTCGGCGGCGACGTCGTACTCGACCAGGCCGTTGAAGAAGGACACCTGGAAGTAGAGCGTCGACCCGTCGGGGGTGAACGCGGCCGGGCGGATCGCGTCGGAGAGGTCCGAGCGGCCGGCGGCGTCCAGCCGCTCCCGCATGTCGATGATCCTGACCGGCGCGTACGTGGCGGCGTCGACCACGGTGATCCGGCGGTCGCCCTTCGTCCAGTCCAGCCACGGCGCGTCGAGGGCGGTGTTGACCTCGCCGATCGACATGTTCCAGATCTGCCGCCCGCCGTCGGTGAAGAGGTTCTCGTGGGGCTTGTCGCCGGTCTGGAAGGAGCCGAGCTGCGCGCCGGTGCGGACGTCGAGCACGTGGACCGTGTTGGAGGTGGAGGCGGAGACCGCCACGCGGGTGCCGTCCGGGGAGAGCGCCATGTGGTCGGAGCGGTAACCCGACACGGGGAAGCGCCAGTTGATCCGCCCGGTGGCGAGGTCTATGGACACCACGTCGGCGAAGCTCGGGCGGGAGACGACCACGGCGGATCCGTCCGGGGTCGAGTACATGTCGTCGACGAACTGGTCGTGCCCCTCGCCCGGACCCAGCCGGATGCCCAGGAAGTAGGCGAGCTTGACGGGGTTGAGGTAGATCTCGGCGAGCCGCTGGTCCTTGTCGGGGACGACGTTGACGCGGCCGATCCTGGCCAGGTCGCCGGTGGAGCGGATGACGTCCGCGGTGCCGTCCCAGTTGTTGCCGACGAACATCACCTCGCGCAGGGCGGCGCCCGCGGGTTCGGGTGCGGCGCCGGCCGTCGCGGCCGCCGGGGCGATGGCGGTGAGGGGCAGGACGAGGGCGGCCGCGAGGGCGCCCAGGGCCCTGGCGGGCCGGGATCGGCGGGACGGGCCGGAGTCGGACCGGGGCTCTTGCGGGGACATCGCCGCTCCTTCGCGGGTGCGCAGAGTCGGAAGCAGGGTCGGAAAGCAGGGCATCGGAAAGCAGGCACAGGGGAGCAGGCGCCGGACAGCAGGGGTGCGGGGGCAGGCGTCGGAGCGCGAGTCGGAGGCGGTGTCGCCCAATCGCGTTACTCGACGGTAAGGACGGCGCCCACGCCCTGCCAAGACGTCGGTCGCCACCAATTGGCCGGAGGAGGCCGGTGCGGCGCGGTACGGGCGGTGCCGTGTGGTACGTGACGTGCGGGTGCTGCAGTGCGGTGCGTGAGGTGCATGAGATGCGGGCGGTGCGGTGCGTACGGTGCGGGCGGTCGCGACCCTCGCGCCGCTGCGGGCCGGCACCCCGGAGGCCCGGCTCCGCTCCCGCCGCCACTCCGCGGCTCCCCCGCGCCCGCAGGCGCCTCGACGACTCAGCCGGTCCGCGGGGCGTGGGCTGCGCCGAACTCGGCGGCCGTGTCGAGGAAGGCGCGGAGGCGGGCGGGCTCGGTGGCGGTGGGCCAGACGAGGGCCCACTCGGTGGGTGGGGCGTCGTGGATGGGGATGAAGGCGATGCCGGGTGGGGTGTAGTAGCGGCGGACATGGCCGTTGAGCGGGCAGACGATCTGGCCCGCGGCGAGGAGGGAGAGGAGCTCGTGGAAGGTCTGCACGGAGTTGCCGCGCGGTATCGGGCGCCCGCTCGGGGTGTACTTGGGGATCATGGCCTCGATCCAGTACTCCGGGACGCGGGGCCCGCCGTCGAGCACCAGCCGGCCGCCGAGGTCCTCCAGCGAGACGGACTCACGGTCGGCGAGGTCCGAGCCGGCCGCGACGCCGAGGACGCGGCCCTCGGTGAAGACAGTGGGCCCGACACTGAGGTCCGCTTCGTGCACGGGGCGCCAGGCCACCTGCACGTCCAGCTTGCCGGCCCGCAGCAGGCTGAAGGGGTCGCTGAAGTGGTACTCGACGACCTGGACGGTGCACTCGGGGTACCGGGTCTCGAAGGCGCTGATGATCGGGCGCATCTCGTTGCCGATGACCCCCATGACCCCCAGCCGGAGCGTGCCCCGCACGCCCAGTGCGGCGTCGCTGGCGCGGGCCAGCCCGGCGTGGATCAGGTCGTAGGCCTGCTGCAGCTCGACCCGCAGGATGCGTCCGACGGGGGTGAGCGTCACCGTGCGGCTGGTGCGGTCGAACAGGGCGGCGCCTATGCGGCGTTCCTGCTTCTTGATGGCCTGGCTGACCCGCGCCTGGGAGATGTGCAACCGCTCGGCGGTACGGCCGAAATGAAGTTCGTCGGCCAGTGTCAGAAAGATCTCGATATCGCGCAGCTCCACGGCTCCCCCGCCCCTCACGTGCGATAACCCCGGAGTTATCGATCGGCGCGCGAAGTCTACGTTGATCGCCGAACTACTGCGGGTGGAAGGTGGGAGAGTCCACGGAAGCACGTCCGCCGCGCTTCTCGGTCGGCGCAACTCGCCTTTCCGCAGACCTCATTGACGTGCCGTGCCCGCCTGTTCCGAGCGGCGGCCGGCCCTCGCCACGGCCTGCCCGTTCAACGGGCGACCGACCGATCCCCCGAAGGAGACAACGTGTCCGTACGCGTGACGGAACCCGCGAGCGACCCGCCGGACCGCGCGAGCGCGGAGGACGGACGGCCGTGAACGACAAGCTCGACATGGCGGCGATGCACGCCATGCACGAGGTTCTGCGACGGGGCCTGCACGGCATCGCCGAGGCCGTGGCCGACCCCGAGGACGACCCCCGGGACGGCCTGCGCACAGCAGGCGTCTGGGAACCCTTCAAGGAGGCGCTGCGCGTCCACCACAGCGCCGAGGACGACGCGCTCTGGCCGGTCCTGCGCCGGGCGCTGAACGGCCGGCCCTTCGACCTGGCGCTGCTGGAGGCGCTGGAGGCCGAACACCTCGCGATCGACCGGCTGATCGGGGCGATCGACGAGGCGCTGGCCGCTCCGGGCGCCGGTCCGGACCTCCTCGCCGACCTCGCCGGTTCGCTCGTCGCGGGAGTCGGCGGCCACCTCGGCCACGAGGAGCAGGCGGTGCTCCCGCTGGTCCAGGCCCTCGTGACCGAGGAGCAGTGGGCGCACTTCGGCCGGGTCCACGCCCGGCGAGCCGGACCGGACACCTCCACGGACCTGCCCGCGGCGCAGGCCGATCGACGACACGAACGGGGTTTGCACGATGAATGATCTCTCCCAGCGGGACCACGACCTCGCGGCCATCCGACGGCTGGTCGCCGAGGCCGAGGAGTACCAGAGCGACCCGGCCCGCTTCATCCCGCTCCACACGGCGGACGTGAGCGTCGTCAACTTCGGAGGCCGGCGGGTCGCCGGCCGGGAGAGCCTGGCCCGGGCGATGACCGCGGCGCTGGCATCGTCGCTCGCGGACGTGTTGACGAGGACCGAGATCGACGACATCCGCTTCATCGGCCCCGACACGGCGATCGTGGCCTGCGTGAAGCACGTCTTCGACCAGCGGGAGCCGTCACCCGACGACGGCCCCGGCGTCCGCCTGCCCGCCACCCGCACAGGGCGTCTCACCTATGTCGTCGTCAGGCAACTCGTCGGCGATGAGGGCCAGTTCGACCAAGCAGGGGACGGATCGGCAGCCGGGAGCAGCTGGCTGATCAGCAGCGCGCAGACCACCCCGGTCATGGCCTGACCCCGACGGCACGCGCCGCCGGCCCTTCCCCCCTGCACCCCACGACGCCTGTCCGCTGACGGGCCGGCGGCTGCTTCCGCCTGCCCGCCCCCACCCGAGGAACGCCTCACATGACGACAGTCGAATCCGCCCGGGCGACCACCGCCGGCACCGAACCGGCTCCCGGCCCGGACGCCGTACCCCTGCGACGATGGCTGGCCCTGGTGGCCGTGGCCGTCGGCACGTTCGCCATGGTGACCGCCGAGCAGCTGCCGATGGGGCTGCTCACGCCCATCGGAGGCGCGTTCGACGTCTCCGAAGGGGTCGCCGGCCTCATGGTGACCGTGCCGGGCCTCGTGGCGTCCGCCGCCGCGCCGCTGCTGCCCGTACTGATCGGACGCCGGGACCGCCGGACCGTCCTGATCGCACTGCTGGGCCTGATGGCCGCGGCGAACCTGCTCTCCGTGACGGCACCCGACTTCGTCGTGCTGCTGGGGGCGCGCTTCCTCATCGGCATCAGCATCGGCGGATTCTGGGCGCTCGCCGCGGGCATCGCCGTCCGGATGGTGCCGGACGCGTTCGTCGGCCGGGCAACGGCCATCACCTTCGGCGGCGCCACCGCCGCCAACGTGCTGGGCGTGCCGGCCGGCACGTTGATCGGGGAGTTCAGCGGCTGGCAGACGGCCTTCGCGACCGTCGGCGGGCTCGGCCTGCTCGTCGTCGCCGCCCTCTTCGTCCTGCTGCCGGCGATGCCCGCCACCGAACCGGTGCGGCTGGCCACGCTCGCCGCGCAGCTCCGCAACCCCGCGGTACGGGCCGGCGTGCTGACCACCTTCCTGCTGGTGGGCGGCCACTTCGCGGCCTTCACCTTCGTCAGCCCCATCCTGCAGGACGTCTCCGGCATCAGCCCGGGCATGGTCGGCCCGCTGCTGCTGGCCTTCGGCGTCGCCGGCATCGCCGGCAACTTCCTCGTCGGCGCGGCCGTGGGGCGCGACATCCGCAGCATCGTCATGGCCATCGGCCTGGCGCTCGCCGTGATCCTGGCGCTCTTCCCGCTCGTCGGAACGGCGCCGGTCGGTGGCGCGGCGCTGCTGATCGGCTGGGGGCTCGCCTTCGGCGGCGTCCCCGTGAGCGTCCAGACCTGGATCCTGCGGTCCGCACCCCGCGACACCGAGGCGGCCACCGCCCTGAACACCTCGGTGTTCAACCTCGCGATCGCCCTCGGGGCGCTGGGCGGCGGGCTCATCGTCGACGCGGCGACCCTCACCACCGCTCTCTGGACCGGCGCGGGGATCGGCCTGCTGACCACGCTGACGGTCTGGTACGCCCGCCGGACCACGCTCTGACCAACAGACCGCCACCTCCATCACCCACCCGCAACACCACCTCACCGAAGGAGCACACCACCGTGGAAACGCAGGAGTACACGCAGCAGGCGCTGGCCGCGGAACCGGTCGCGTACTGGACCGGCGTCGCCTACGAGGAGATCATCGCGTTCATCCGGCGCCAGCAGGCCGAACTCGGCTTCACCCAGCCGCAGTACTGGATGCTGCGGCACCTGTCGCGCAACGACATCTCCAAGGACGGTCACGGCATGACCGTCCCCGAACTGGTCGACGCCACCGCGTCGTACCTGCGGCCGGAGGACGATCTGGACGCCGAGGCCGAGGTGCTGCTGGAGCGCGGCTGGGTCTCCCGGGACGACGACGGACGGCTGTGGATCACCGAGGCCGGTGACGCGGCCCGGGCCGGGCTCAAGTCGCAGGCGCCCGCCATCCGGGCCCGGATCCACGAGGGCATCGACGATGCGGACTACGCGGCGGCCCTGCGGGTGCTGCAGCGCATGCTGCGCAACGTGGGAAGCCCGCTGGCCTGACGGGACGCCAACGAGTGCGGAGGCGGCCGACGGACGGGGCCGGCGCACGGGGGACGGGGCGCGGGGGTGGGTCCGGAGGGGAGAGCCACCCCCGCGCCCCGCGTCGGTGCCGCGCCGCCGGCACGGCCACGGGTGGGGCGCGGTCACGGGTGGGGCGCGGTCACGGGTGGGGCGCGGTCACTCGAAGCCCAGCGGCCCGATGCCGAGGTCCTCGCGCATCAGGCCGCGCATCCGGGCCATGGCGGTGCGGCGCCGGGCGATCAGGGGCGCGTCCTCGACGGAGCCGACTGCCACCCCGCGGGCGTAGGCGTCGCGGATCCGGCGCAGGCTGAGGAAGGCCTCGTTGCCGGCCGTGACGACCGGCGGCGGCCCGACCAGCCAGAGGCGTTCGCTCGCCGTGTACAGGCCGGTGCTCCGGAAGGCCTCCCGCACGGCCGCGTCGCGCGCCGCGTCGGAGCGGTGGTCGCCCAGCGCGACCGCCCGGATGTCCTCACCGGCCGCCTTGAGCGCGGAGACGAACTCCGTGTACACCTCGCGCCGGACGTCCAGCGCGTGCCGGGCCTGCTCGCGCCGCCAGCGGTTGCGGTCCGCGATCAGGGTGGCGGTGATGCCGATACCGGCACCGGCGAGTGTGGAGAGCAGGGGCATCCAGTCCATGGGCCGCAGCCTGGCCAAGTCACCGCCTTCGCGCCAGTGGGTTTTCGGCTCTCCTCCCGGCCGGGCCGCGGTCGGCCGCTCAGGCCGCAGGCCCGAGCCTGCCCGTGCGGATGACCTCGGCGTACCAGCGGGCGCTGTCCTTGGGGGTGCGACGCTGGGAGGCGAAGTCGACGTGGACGACGCCGAACCGCTTGCCGTAGCCGTACGCCCATTCGAAGTTGTCGAGGAGGGACCAGAGGAAGTACCCCCGCACGGGTGCGCCGGCGGCGATCGCCCGGTGGACGGCGGTGAGGTGGGCGTGCAGGTAGGCGATCCGCTCGGGGTCGTGGACGGCGCCGGCCGGGTCGCTGTAGTCGTCGTAGGCGGCGCCGTTCTCGGTGACCAGCAGCGGCAGGCCGGGCACCTCGTCGCGGAGGCGGGTGAGCAGCTCGTACAGACCGTCGGCGTCCACCGGCCAGCCCATGGCGGTGCGTTCGCCCTCGGCAGGCAGGAAGCGGATGCCCCGGTCGGCGGGCCACGGGGACCGCTCACCGCCGTGGCCGTCCTCGCGGGGGGCCGGATCGGCCGGGTCGTCGGCGGCGACCACGGTCGGGGTGTAGTAGTTGATGCCGAGCGCGTCGATCGGGCGGGAGATCTCGGCGAGGTCGCCGTCCCGGACGAAGGACCAGTCGGTGACCTGCGCGGTGTCGGCGAGCACATCGGCCGGGTAGCGGCCGTGGAAGACCGGGTCGAGGAAGATCCGGTTGGCCAGGCCGTCGATCCGCCGGGCCGCCTCCCGGTCCGCCGGTCCCTCGGTGAGCGGGCGGACGGCGGCCAGGTTGAGGGTGAGCGAAACCTGTGCGGCGGCGGGGAGTTCGGCGCGCAGCGCGCCGACGGCGAGGCCGTGGGCGAGCAGCAGGTGGTGGTGGGCGGCGAGGGCGGCGGCCGGGTCCGTACGGCCGGGGGCGTGGACGCCGCTGCCGTAGCCGAGGAAGGCGCTGCACCAGGGCTCGTTGAGCGTCGTCCAGGTGCCGATCCGGTCGCCGAGCCGGGCGGCGGCCAGCGCCGCGTACTCGGCGAAGCGGTGGGCGGTGGCCCGGTCCGTCCAGCCGCCGCCCGCGGCGGAGACGCCGTTGCCTGGGGTCTCCAACTCCTGTGGCAGGTCCCAGTGGTAGAGCGTGACCACCGGGGCGATGCCGCGCGCGAGCAGTTCGTCCACGAGCCGGTCGTAGAAGTCCAGGCCGGCCTTGTTGGCCGGCCCGCTGCCGCCGGGCTGCACGCGCGGCCAGGCGAGCGAGAACCGGTAGGCGGGCAGGCCGAGTTCGGCCATCAACGCGACATCCTCGCGGTAGCGGTGATAGTGGTCGGTCGCGACGTCGCCGGTGTCTCCGTTGCGGACTCGTCCCGGTGTCCGGCTGAAGGTGTCCCAGATGGACGGGGTGCGGCCGTCCTCGGCGGCCGCACCCTCGATCTGGTAGGCGGCGGTGGCCGCGCCCCAGACGAAGTCGGAGGGGAACGTGAGGGGCGGGGCGTGGTCGGTCATGTCGCCTTCCGGGGTCGCGGGTTCGGGGGCCGGCCGTCGGGTCCGGGGTCGTGGGTCGGGACCGCCGGTCCGGGGTCGCCGGTTCTCAAGGGTGTGGCTTCTCGGGGTGGTGGGTCCGGGTTCGGGGTGGTGGCTTCTCGGGGTGGTGGGTCCGGGTTCGGGGTGGTGGCGTCTCGGGGGTTCAGCCCTTGACGGCGCCCTGCATGATGCCGCCGACGATCTGGCGGCCGAGCAGGCCGAAGACGAGCAGGACGGGGAGCGTGCCGATCAGGGTGCCGGCCAGGACGATCGACTGGTCGGGTACGTACCCCTGGCCGAGCGACTTCAACGCCACCTGCACGGTGGGGTTCTGGGAGCTGAGGGCGACGATCGGCCAGAAGAAGTCGTTCCAGGTGGCCATGAAGGTCAGCATGCCCAGCACCGCCATCCCCGGCCGGGCCACCGGCAGCACGATCGACCGGAAGATCCGCAGCAGCGAGGCGCCGTCGACGCGCCCGGCCTCGACCAGTTCGTCCGGCAGGGCCTGGATCAGGTACTGGCGCATGAAGAACACACCGAAGGCGGAGACCAGCGACGGCAGGATCACCGACGGCAGGGTGTTCTGCAGGTCGAGGCGGACGATCAGCATGAACAGCGGGATCACGCCGAGCTGCGGCGGGATCATCATGGTGGCGACGGTGACGGCCAGCAGCAGCCCGCGGCCGCGGAACCGCAGTTTGGCGAAGGCGAAGCCGGCCAGGGTGGAGGAGAGCACCACCCCGGCCGTGACGGTGGCAGAGACGATCAGCGAGTTCAGCAGCGCCTCGCCGATCGCGGCCTGCTGCAGGGCCTCACCGATGTTGTGCAGCAGGTTCGGCCCGGGGGTCAGGGCCGGTGCGGCCGAGCTGAGTTCGGCGTTGGAGCGACTGGCGGCCACCAGCGTCCAGTAGAACGGGAACGCGAACACCAGGGTGGCGGCGATCAGCACCGCGTAGGCGAGTGGGCCGCCGTGCAGCGGCGAGCGGGGGGCCTTCCTGAGGCTGGGACCTTTTCGCAGGCTCGGTCCCTTCCGGAGGCTCGGGCCCTTCCGGAGGCGGCGGGCCAGCCGGAGGCGGGAGGTAGGTCGCACGAGGGTCACGAGGTCACCGGTCCGTACGGTTGCGCCGGGCGGCGATCGCCGCGTTCGACAGGGCCAGGACGACGATCAACAGGAACATCACCCAGGCGACGGCCGCCGCGCGGCCCAGGTGGAAGAAGCTCCAGCCCTGCTCGTACAGGTAGAGGCCGAGGGTCTGGTACTGGTGGGAGATCCCGCCGCCGGCGTTGCCCTCGTAGAGCAGCGGTTCGCCGAACAGCTGGGTGGCGCCGATCGTCGAGACGACGACGGTGAAGACGATCGTCGGGCGCAGGCCGGGGACGGTGACGTGCCGGAACTGCTGCCACCGGGAGGCGCCGTCCACCGCCGCCGACTCGTACAGCTCGCCGGGGATGGCCTGCATGCCGGCCAGGTAGATCAGCGCGTTGTAGCCGGTCCACCGCCAGGTGACGATGGCCGAGACGCCGAACTGCGAGGCCCACGTGTCGGCCTGCCAGTCCACCGGGGAGAGCCCCAGCTGTCCGAGCACCCAGTTGATCAAGCCGTAGTCGCGCCCGAAGAGCTGGGCGAAGACCAGCGTGGCGGCGGCCACCGAGGTCGCGTACGGCAGCAGCATCGCGACCCGGAAGAAGGTACGGCCGCGCAGCCGGTAGTTGAGCAGGTGGGCCAGGCCGAGGGCCATCAGAAGCTGCGGGACGGTGGAGAGCACGCCGATGGTGAAGGTGTTGCGCAGCGCGTTCCAGAAGAACGGGTCGACCAGCAGGCGGGTGTAGTTCTGCAGGCCCAGCCAGTCCATCCGGTCGGCGCTCTGCAGCTCGACCCGGTGGAGCGAGACGTAGGCCGTGTAGAGGAGGGGGAAGAGCCCGAAGGCCGCGAAGAGGACGAAGAAGGGAGCGAGGAAGCCGTAGGGCGCGAGCCGGCCGGCCCGGCGGGTGCGGGCCTTTGCCGGGCTGGCGGCGGGCAGGCCGGCGGAGGAGAGGGTGGCCATCATGGCGCTTTCGTGATCGATCGTCAGATGCCGTTGGCCTTGCGGATGTTGTCCATGGCGTGCTTCCAGGCGGTGTCGGGCGCGGTGCCGGTCCGCTCGACCTCGCCGAGGGCGTCGGTGAACGCCTTGCCGATCACGCCGTCGTCCACACCGAGCACCTGGGCGGGCATGCCGGCCGCCGACTCACTGAAGATCCGGCCGATCGGCGCGTTGCTGAAGTACGGGTCGGCGACGCCCTTGATCGCGGCCTGTGCGCCGGTGGAGGACGGGAAGGAGCCCTGCTTGGTGAACAGGGTGGTCTGCTGCTCCTTGGCGGTCAGCCACTTGATCAGCTCGGCGGCCTCCTTCGGGTGCTTGGCCGCCCTCGGCACCATCAGGTAGGAGCCGCCCCAGTTCCCCGTCCGGCCTGGTCCGGGGGCGACGTCCCAGGTGCCCGAACCGGCCTCCCCCGCCTGGCCCTTGATGTAGCCGAGCATCCAGGCTGGGCAGCTGAGGGTGGCGAACTTGCCGGTGCTGAAGGCCTTGTTCCACTCCGGGGTCCACTGCGGCAGCTTCGCCGAGAGGCCGTCCGCAACCAGTCGGCCGGCGTCGGCCCAGGCGGTTTTCACGGCCTGGCTGGTCTCGAAGACCGGCTTGCCGCTCTCATCGGCGTAGCGGACCTTCTGCTGGCCGACCTCGGCGGTGAACATGCCGGCCGCGCTGTCGGTCCAGACATTGCCGGGCGCGGCCTTGGCGACGTACTCCCTGCCGAGGTCGAGGTAGCCCTGCCAGGTCGACCAGCGGGCGGCCAGTTCGGTGCGGTCGGTGGGCAGGCCGGCGGCCTTGAACAGGTCGGTGCGGTAGCAGATCGCCTCCGGCCCGATGTCGGTGCCGGCGCCGAGCACCCGGCCGTCGGCGGTCTTCACCGCGGCACCCTTCCACGGCACCAGTTCGTCGTTGACCGCACCGAGGCCGAGGGTCTTCAGGTCGGTGAACTTGTCGGCCTGCTTCTGCAGCACGCTGGCCACCCGGCCGACCTCCAGACCCTGGATGTCGGCGAGGCCGCCGCCGCCCGCCAGCTTGGTCTGCAGGGCCTGCCAGTACTGGCCCTCGTCCTGGGTGTCGGTCTGCTTGACGGTGATGCCGGGGTGCAGCTTCATGTACTCCTCGTAGAGGCCGCTCTCCTTGAAGCCGAAGGTGCCGAAGAGGTCGACGGTGATGGTCACCTTGCCGTCGGCGGCGGTGTCGGAGGAGCCGGCGGAGCTGTTGCACGAGGTGAGCAGGAGGATGGCGGCGAGGGCGGTGCTGCCGAGGGCGGCGGCGGAGCGGCGCATGAGGTCTCCCTGGCGGGGCGGGCGGGCTTCGGGGGCGGGCGATGCGGGCGGGCCGACCGAGATCGGCGGCCGAGGCGGTGCGAGCGGTGCTTGCGGTGCAAGAGAGCAGTGCGCGGGCTCGGTGCGAGAGCGCTTGGTGAGTGCGTGGCGCGATGGGTGCGAGCGCGGCGCGGTGGGTGAGAGCGCTTTCTGAGAGCGCTCTCAAGCGCTGAGAGGAGAGTGCCGCGCGGTGGGCGCACCGGTCAAGGGGTCGAAACCCGAACGTAATCTCGGAGTTACCGCCAACGGGCGTTCAGGAAGTGAAGGCGGCGGCGCAGAAGGCAGCACCCGAAAGGCGCTACTCGGGAGCCGGAAGGCGCCTCTCGGGAGCCGGAGGGCGCTACTCGGGAGGAGGTGCCACTCAGGCCGAGGCGCGCCGGACCAGCCTGGTCGGGGTGATCACCGAGGCCGGACCCCCCGGGCGCGGTCCAACCGCCGGCCACGGTGCCGGCCCCGCGGGCGCGCCGGTGGCCGGGCCGGCCTCGGCGAGCCGGCGCAGCAGCAGGCGGGCCATCAGCCGGCCCATCTCCTCGATGTCCTGGCGCACCGTGGTGAGCGGGGGCTCGGTCCAGGCGGCGATCGACTCGACGTCGTCGAAGCCGACCACGGCGACGTCCTCCGGCACCCGCCGCCCCGCGTCGCGCAGCACCCGCAGCGCGCCCGAGGCCATCGCGTCGGAGGCGGCGAACACCGCGTCCAGGTCGGGCCGGCGGCCCAGCAGTTCGGCCATCGCGCGGCCGCCGCCGTCGGGGGTGAAGTCCGCCTCGGCGATCAGCGCCGGGTCACCGTCGGGCAGCACGTCCCGGTAGCCGTCCAGGCGGTCCATGGCGGAGGTCTGGTCGAGCGGGCCGGTGATGGTGGCGATGGCACCGCGCCCGAGCGCACGCAGGTGGCCGACGGCCAGCCGGGCGCCGCCGCGGTTGTCGCTGTCCACGTAGACCAGCTCGCGGTCGGACTCGGCGCCCGGCCAGCCCGGGCGGCCGCCCACCACGAAGGGCAGCCCGACCTTGCGCGCCATCTCGGGCAGCGGGTCGGGCTGGTGCAGCGAGAACAGCAGAGCGCCGTCCACGTGGCCGCCGGCCAGGTAGCGGCCCACCCGCTCGTAGTCGTGCTGGTCCTCGACCATCATCAGCACCATCTGGTTGTCGGCCGCGGAGAGTTCACGGCCGATTCCGCGCAGCTGCTGGGCGAAGAACGGGTCGGAGAAGAGCCGGCTGCCGGGCTCGGCCACCACCACGGCCACCGCGTGGTTGCGCCGGGTCACCAGCGTGCGGGCGGCCAGGTTGGGGAGGTAGCCGAGCTCCTCGACGGCCCGCCGGACCTTCTCCCGCAGCGCCTCCCGGACCCCCGCTCCCCCGTTCACCACCCGCGACGCCGTGGCCCGGGAGACCCCGGCCCGCTCGGCGACCGACTCCAGTGTCGGTCGCGGCGCGGCCGCGTCGGCCTCGGCCGTGGGACGCGGCGTCTGCTCCGGCACCGTGGGCTCCTCTCGCACGCGGACGCTTCGTCCCAGAGCCTAGCGGGTCGCGGCCGCACGGTTGAGAGCGCTCCCATGCGGCCCTCCCACGGGCGCTCGCATGAGCGCTGCCGTGCCCGTTGCCGCCGCACCCGCGCACGCCGCGGCGGCGGCAGACGGTGACCGTCTGCCGCCGCGCGGCGCCCCGCGTCAGGTGGTGCTGAACGTGAACCAGTTGACGTTGACGAAGTCGGCCGGCTGGCCGCTGGTGAACGTCAGGTAGACGTCGTGCTTGCCGGTGACGGCGCTGATGTTGGCCGGCACGGTGGTCCAGCTCTGCCAGCCGCCGGTGTTGGCGACGGCGAACGAGCCGACCGGAGCACTGGCCGGGCTGTCCAGCCGGACCTCCACCAGCCCGCTGACGCCGCCGGCCGCCCCCGAGGCCACCCTCGCCTTGAACTGCCGGGCCGCGGTGGCACCGAAGTCGACACCCCGGTAGAGCGCCCAGTCGCCGTTGGCCAGGGCGGCGAGGTTCTGGCCGCCGCCGCTGTCGGTGGTGGTCTCCAGCTCCGTTCCCGACTGGCCGCTGTAGGCCTCGGCCTGGATGGTGCCGTACGCGCTGCCCGTGCCGCCGGGCGGCGCGGTGGGCGGCGGCGTCGTCGGGGGCTGGGTGGTCGGCGGCGGCGTGGTCGGCGGCGTCGTGCCCCCTCCCCCGGAGCTGTAGACCGCGACGTAGTCGACCAGCATCGGCACGCCGGACGCCGTCCCCGCCGTCGGCGTCTTGTACCCGGCCACCGGGTCCGGGAACGCGCCGCCCATCGCGACGTTCAGAAGGATGAAGTGCCCGTGAGCGGTGGCCGCGTTCCAGGTGGCGGCGTCCATCTGCGCCGAGGTGACGGAGTGGTACTGCACACCGTCCACGTACCAGCGCAGCTGCTGCGGGCTGACACTCCGGTCCCACTCCAGCGCGTACGTGTGGAAGTTGCCCTGGCAGGCGGAGCCCGGGCAGGCGTGCACGGCACCGAGGCCGGTGGTCTCGTTGCACGGGCCGCCGGGGTTTCCGCCGCAGTGCAGGGTGCCCCAGACCTGGTTGACGCCGTTGACGTTCTCCATCAGGTCGAACTCGCCGATGGTCGGCCAGTTCCAGTAGTTGCCGCGGTACGGCGCGCCCAGCGTCCAGAAGGCCGGCCAGTAGCCGGCGGCGGCCGGGCCGGTCACGTTCGGCATCTGGATCCGGGACTCGATCCGCAGCTTGCCCCCGGCCGGCGGTTCGAAGTCGCTGCGCCGGGTCTCGATCCGGCCGGAGGTCCAGTTGCCGTTGGCATCCCGGATCGGGGTGATGCGCAGGTTCCCGGCGCCGTCCTGGCGGAGGTTGGCGGTGTCGGAGGTGTAGGTCTGGACCTCGCCGGTGCCCCAGTTGGCGGCGCCGCCGGGGTAGCTCGTCCCGGTGTCGACGATCCAGTCGGCCCCGGCGGGAAGGGTGTTGGCGGCGCCGCCGAAGTCGTCGCTCCAGACGGTGGTCCAGCCGGCCGGGGCGGGCGGGACGGCGGCCGTGGCGGTGGAGCCGAGGAGCGCGGCGCAGAGCGCGGTGGCGGCGCCGGCCGCCGTCAGGACGGTGGCCAGCGCCCGGCGCGGACGCCGGCGGCGGGTGACGGTGGTTCTGGGAACGGTACGTGCGGACACGGTGGTGCACCTCCGTGGATGGGCGGACGTGGGATCGGTGCAGGGTTCGGGTGGTACGGCGGAGCCGGCCGCGGGCGGTACGGCGGAGCCGCGTGCGGGCGGAACGGCGGGCGAAAAGGCACCTCCCGCCCGCCGGCTCGGGTTCACCAGCCGATGCCGAGGGTCAGGCCGGTGGGCGGGTTGGCGTTGCCGAGGATCTGCACGGACGACTGGTCGTTGATGTCGTCGTACGGGAAGGCGTAGGAGCGGCCGTTGAGGCTGACGCCGTGCAGGTAGGCCGCGTAGTCGTTCCCGGCCACGCCGCTGTGGTAGTAGGCCGAGGGCCGGTACCAGTCCGCCGGGGTGAGCGCGACCCCGCGGTGGAAGGCCGCGCACAGCTCTGCGCCGAGCTGCTTCTCGGTGTCGTTGCCGCTGGCCAGCGCGCCTGCGCAGGCCATCACGTCCGGCGAGGTGGGCTTGGCCAGGTGGAACGGCCCGGCGCCGTTCTTGGTGAAGGCCAGGGTGTCGCCGGCGACCCGCCCGGTGAAGGTCTCACCGAGCCGGGTGAGGGTGAACTGGCCCGCCGTGTAGGTGGACCAGAACCGGTCGATCACCGGCTGGAGGTAAGCCTGCTGCGCACCGCCGGCCAGGAACAGGTCCGACGAGCGCGGCGCGACGATCCGGTACGTGCCCTGAAGGGGGCGGAAGGCGGGCCCGACGGCCGCGGCGTAGCCGGCCATCACCTCGGCGCGGGTCCGGGTGATCCCGGCGGTGGTGTCGTAGCCGCTGGACGCCTGCTGGAGCCGGGCGGTCAGCGGGAAGCCGAAGCCGTCGACCTGGGTGGTGTTGCCGCCGAACGCGACCTCGCCGTTGACGTAGGTGTACTCGTACCAGTCGTAGTAGACGTCGTTGTTGGGGTCGGCCGCGTTGCGTGGGTCCGGCCCGCCCCAGCCCTGGTCGTCGGGCGAGACGGGGATGAACAGGGGCGAGCCGAGCGAGATGTAGATCCGGCCGCCGCGGATCGAGGCCGGTGAGGGGACGGTGCGCGCCCGGTCGAGGGCGAAGGACATGTTCGGGTAGGCGACGCCGTTCTTGGTCAGGTGGCCGGGGGCCATGGCGTCGCGGTGGTCGATGTGCGCCGTCGTGCCGTCGGGCCGCAGGTAGGACCACTGGCCGGGGGTGACCATGCCGAGGACGGTCACGTAGATCTGGGAGTCGGCGTAGGCGCCCCGCGTGTTGTTCGCGAACGTGAGCGGGAAGGTGCCGGGCCCGCCGCCCCCGCCCGGGGTCCCCGGCTCCGACGAGCCGACGGTGAAGGCGAAGTGCGGGGTGTCGTAGAGCGGGCCGGACTTCTCGTAGGTGAACCAGTACTCCAGCGTGGAGCCGGCGGCCAGCCCGTCGGCGGTCTTCTGCCAGCTGCCCGCGCTCTGGGTCATCCGGAAGTCCTGCTGGCCGCCGGTGCTCGGCCGGTAGTGGACGTCGACGAGGCCGGTGGGGGTGGCCGGAGTGAAGGTGAACCGGACCGAGCCGGGGCCGGCGGTGGCCGCCGACTGGGTGTAGTCGGTGGCCGCCCGCGCGCCCGCCGCCGTCCAGAGGCCGGTGAGCAGGAGGGCGAGCACCGTGAGCACGGCCATCGGCAGGCCGCGTCGCGGCCGGCGGTGCTGGGCCGGGCGGTGCTGCCACGGTCGGTGCTGGGCCTCCCGATGGTGGTCCGGGCGACGGATGGCCGGGCTGTCGAGGCCCGGGCTGTCGAGGCCCGGGCGGTGGCCGGCGGGCCCCGGCACGGGGGCGGGGGCGGGGGCGGGTGCCGTCATGGGGAGGCCTTCCCTCGGCGCAGTGGGGCGCGGCGGACGAGAGGGGAATGAAGGAGAGCGCGCCTGAGAGCGCTCTCACACAGTCGACACACTGTCCCGCCTTGGCCCGCCACGGTCAAGAGGTGAAGCAACGAACTTCTGCCCCAGTCACGTGAGTTCACCTCTTGAATCGATCGCGTTCGCCACGCTCCTGGACATGTGTCTATGATTGCTGGACAACAGTCCAGAAAGGGGCCCGTCGTGGTCATCGTGGCGAACACACTCGTGGCCCTGGTGGCCGCACTGCACGGATACATCCTGGTGCTGGAGATGTTCCTCTGGGAGCGCGCGCCCGGCCGGGGACTCTCCGGCTTCGACGCACCGATGGCCAAGGCCACCGCCCCGCTGGCCGCCAACCAGGGCCTCTACAACGGCTTCCTGGCCGCCGGCCTGGTCTGGGGCCTGGTCGCCGACGACCCGACCGGCTTCCGCGTCCAGGTGTTCTTCCTCTCCTGCGTTGTCGTGGCGGGTCTCTACGGCGCGGCGACCGCCAACCGCCGGATCCTCTTCGCCCAGGCCCTGCCCGGCACCCTCGCTCTCGCCGCCGTCCTGGCCGCCCGATGAGCGACGCACGGGCCGACCGCACCCGGGCCCGCCTCCGTGCCGCACTGCTCGCCGAGTGCGCCGAACGCCCGCTGGCAGAGGTGAGCGTGGCCGCCGTGGTCCGGCGGGCGGCCGTGGGGCGGGCCACCTTCTACCTCCACTACGAGGACCTCCAGGCCCTCGCCGTGGACGCCTGCGCCGAGGTCGTCCGGGACGCCGTCGATGCGCTGCACGCGTGGCGCGGCACCCCCGACCCCGCCGCCCCTCCACCCGCCCTGACCGCTTTCCTCACCGACGTGGACCGGCTCGCGGCGGTCTACCGCTCCCTGCTCCGGCCCGGCGGCACCGGCCCGCTGGGCGACCTCCTCCACCGCGAGCTCCGCGAACGCAGCCGCACCGAGCGGCAGCTGGCCGGAGCCCCGCACCCCGACCTGGTCGCCACCGCGGTGGCCGCCACCTTCACCGCCCTGCTCGCCGACTGGCTCCACGACCTGGTGCCGGCCACCCCGGCCGAACTCGCCGCCCACAGCTGGCGCCTGCTGATCTCCCTCCACCGCACACCGTTCGCCTGAGCGACGGCGAGCCACCCGCCCCGCCCGGGCCGGCCGGGGCCGGGAGTGGGGCCACGGCCAGCCACCGCAGCCCCACCACTTGCCTGATATCTTCGGAAATGCCGCAATTGTCCTGTGGCACTCACCCGTGCCACCTGCCCCCCGAGGAGCCAGGAATGACCGGTGAAGCCGAGCCCATCAGCACTGTCGCCCGCGAGGCACTCGAACGCGAGCTCGCCGCATTGCGCACCGACCGCGAAAAGGTCGCCGACACCCTGCGGGGCGGCGAGGAGGTGGGCGACCGGGCGGACCAGGCCGACGAGTTGCAGCGCGCCACGGAAGTCGACCGGCTGGACGCCCGCATCGCCGAGATCAACGGCCGCCTGCGCCAGGCCGCCGTGGCGGGCCCTCCGAGTACCGATGCGGTCGGCGTGGGCAGCACCGTGACGGTGCGGTTCGCGGACGGCACGGAGATCACCCTGCAGATCGGCCAGGTCGCCGGGGCACTGGACCGGACACTGGTCACCACCGACAGCCCGCTCGGCCGCGCCCTGATCGGCCGCCGCGCCGGCGACACCGTCAGCTACGAGGCGCCCGGGGGGCGGACGACGGCCGTCGTGCTCTCCCTCGGCGGCGGGGACGACGGGTAACGACGGCCGGAAACGGGCGACTCGGGAGGCGGGCGACTCGGGAGGCGGGCGGACTCGGGATGACGGGCGACAGGTCGGCGCCTGCGGTTCGGGCAGCCCGTCTGCCCACAACCTGTCAGCCCATCAGCCCGTCAGCCCGACGATTCCGGCCACCAGGTTGATGGTGGTGGCCAGGATGCTGGCACCGAACACGTAGGACAGCAGGCAGTGCCGGAGGATCACCGCCCGAAGCTCCGAGCTGGAGACGCCGGTGTCGGAAACCTGGTAGGTCATCCCGAGGTTGTAGCTGAAGTACAGGAAGTCGCTGTACCGGGGCGGGTCGTCGGTGTTGAAGTCGACCCCGCCCTCCGGCGGCAGGTAGTAGAGGTACGCGTAGCGGGTGGCGTACATCAGGTGAAGCGCCGCCCAGGCCATGAACACGCCGCAGAGCGCCGTCGCCGCGGCGGCCCGGCTCACGTCCGTCTTGCCGACCAGGAGCAGCACCACGATCCCGACCAGTCCGCACAGGGCGGCCGCGACGACGGCGAGTTCCTCGACGACGGGGCGGAACTCCTCACGCCCGACGTTGTGATGGGTGCTGGTGGGGTTCATCGGCCACAGGACGAGCCACCCGGCCACCACGAAGACCGTCTCCGCCACCGCGATGCCGGCGAGGATTCCCAGCGGCAGGTTGGTCGGCACACCGACGGCCGCGCCGGCAGCAGCTCCGAGGACCGCCGAGCCGGCGAGCCGGGGAACGGCGGAGAGCACCAGCCGGTGGGTCATGGGAGCCTCGGGACGCAGAGCCATCGAAGCGGACGGAAGCGAACGGGGACGGACGGGGAGCGGGCAACGTCAGCGTATCCGCACGTGAACCCGGGTGCAGCCCGGCAGGCCGAGGACGCCTGTCGCGGCAGGCCACCGAGGCTCCGGGGGCAAATGGCGCGCCCGGATCAGCGGGCACGCCTGCCCGCACGTGCGCACGCCACCCGGGCCGCACGGAGCCGGCCGTCGGGCGGACATGATGGGGGTGACACCCCATCACCGGACCCGACCCGCATCGAGGACAGATGACCGACGCCTCCGCTTCCTTCCGGCTCCACCCCGGATCGCCCGGCTCCCCCGTGATCCTGCACGTCCCGCACTCCTCCCGCGCGATACCCGCCGACGTCCGCGCCGGGATCGTGCCGGACGACGAGGCGCTCGCGCTGGAACTGGACCACATCACCGACGCGCACACGGCGGAGATCGCCGCCGCTGCGGCAGCGGCGGCGCGCGTCACTCCCTGGCGGTTCGTCAACCGGCTGTCCCGCCTCGTCATCGACCCCGAGCGCTTCCCCGACGAGCGCGAGGAGATGCTGGCCGCCGGCATGGGGGCGGTCTACACCCGGACCACGCACCGCGAGGAGCTCCGCCCGGCCGGCTTCGACGGGCAGCCGCTGCTGGAGCGCTATTTCCACCCGTACGCGGAGGCGGTGACGGCCGCGGTCGCGGACCGCCTCGAAGCGGTCGGGCGCGCGGTGGTCATCGACGTCCACTCGTACCCGACGAAGGCCCTGCCGTACGAGCTGCACGGCGACGGGCCCCGGCCGCCCATCTGCCTCGGCACGGACCCCTTCCACACGCCCGCAGCGCTGCTCGACGCGGCGCAGCAGGCGTTCGCCGGCCTCGGCGGCACCGGCCTCGACAGCCCGTTCGCGGGCACGTACGTGCCCCTGCGGTACTACGGGAAGGCCGCCGACGTCAGCGCGCTCATGGTGGAGATCCGCCGCGACCTCTACATGGACGAGCCCGGCGGCCCGGCGGGCTCGGGGCTCGGCGCACTGGCGGGCGCGCTGGCCGCTCTCGTCGACCGGGTGTCCGCCTGACGGTCCTCCGGGGGCGGTGGGGGCCCGCTGGGGGCCTCCGACCGGGGGCCGGCGGCCTACTGGAGGCTCCAGCGGTGCGGGTGGCCCGGGTCGGTGGGGCAGGCGAAGACGTTGAGCTCGCCCCAGCTGCCCACGGTCACCTCGGTGGGTGTCGCGTGCGGGTGCGGGGGCAGGTCGTGTTGCTCCAGGGGTTTCCAGCTACTTCGCCGAGCAGTTGGCCTGGATGCAGCACTTGGCGGACGCGGACGAGATCCCTGAGCCGTGGCGGTCGAAGGACATCCGCATCCGCGAGTACAGCTGACCTACGGCAAGCGCTGCACAGGTGTCAGGGGCCGCCTCGCCGGCAGCAGCCGGCGAGGCCCGGGCAGCCGTCAGGCGTGCTCCTCACCCGCCTCCGCGTGGAGGTCTCGGCGGTCAGCTCGCCGGCGCCGGGGGTGCCGCGGGGGACGGTCTGCCCGGTCTGCGGGTCGACGATCTTGACCTGGAGGTGCGGCCCGACCCGGCCGACGGTGGAGACGCGGCGCTCCAGTGGGTCCTCGACGCGGGTCTGGGTTGAGACCGGGGAGGTCTCGGTCATGCCGTAGCAGATCGACACGTCGCGCATTCCCATCCGTTCGACGACCTGCTTCATGACCTCGGTCGGGCAGGGCGATCCCGCCATGATGCCGGTCCGCAGGCTGGACAGGTCGTGGTCGGCGAAGGCCGGGTCGTTGAGCTCGGCAATGAACATGGTGGGGACGCCGTAGAGCGAGGTGCAACGCTCGGCGGCCACCGCGCGCAGGGTTGCGGCTGGATCGAACGCCGGGGCGGGGATCACCACGCAGGCACCGTGCGAGAGGGCGGCAAGGTTGCCCATGACCATGCCGAATGACAATGGAACACCTAGGCAACAGTTTGTTCGTCCAGCTTATAGGGCGGAGGACGGTGGACTTGGCCGGACGGTGGAGCGGGTTAGGGCAGTCTAACGACGGCCTACGGCCTGGCGTTACGGTCCGTAGCAGCAGTTCGCGAATTCATCCGAGTTTCAGCGTGCGCCTCAGACGCGAAGTCTGCCACGCACCCCCGACCAGACAGGCCGCCGAAACCGCCCCTAGACGATAGGCATGGGCGACTTGTGGTTCGAGCAGAAGAAATGCAAGTTAAAGTACGCCATCGCCGTACGGGATGGGGCTGGATTGCATCAGGTTTTTGACATTCGTCGCAGCGAGGACGGTGACGTCTACTGGAATTTCCTTGCACGCCCCTGCTTCATGTCTCATACCAGCTACCACCAATCTGGCCAGACCCATCACAAAAGCCTTCGCCAGAGAATGTTCCCGACGAGGCAGAAGCAACAACCAGACGCGACGTTCCAAGGTACCGAGACGGTACTCACCAGCTCGATCAGGGCAGGGGACGCCAGAGCCATTAATCAGCCATGCAACCCCGGTGAGTTCACGGCAGTAATGGAGATAGCCGAGTCTTCACTTGAGGGCGACGAATTTGGCTGCCAATTCTCCCTAGAGATCACGGAGCCTGGCGTTCAATCCTTCTATTCCACGTGGGCCAATTCCGAAGTAATTCAGCAGCGTCGCTCTGAAGAACACAGTCCGCACCTTGTATTTACGCTTTACAAAGCGCACGAGAATCGCGCCCACAGCACAGAGCCCCCGGAATGACACCGCCAAGCGTCTCCGGGGGCTCTGCTCTGCCCTGCCCTCTCCCCCAGACCTGCGCGCCGGCGCGAGGGGGAGGCGTTCAGGGGCCCAGCCGTCCTCCGTGGGGGACGTGGGAACGGCCGGGCCGGCTCGGGCTACTCCGGGTCGGGGTCAACGAGGAACATGCGCGCTACGGGCTGTTCCGCTTCCCCTTCGGCATCCTCGACCGCCTGGTGGTACGTCCTGACGAGATCCGCGTACTGCGGGTCGGTCCAGCTGTCCATGAGGTCTCCCTTCCCGCAGCAGCGTACGGACTGCCCGGAGCGTGGCCGACTGTTACGCCGGAACAGCCTTGCTGGGCTTCGGCTTCGGCTTCTTCTCGATCTTGATCGGCCCGCAGTTGGAGCTCGGGGTGTGCCAGACGATCGACCGGACCCCGACCTCGTTCTCCTCCGGGCCGGCCCACAGCGCACGGTCCGGGGCCACCCCGGCCGCCTCCATGGTGGCGAGCGTCAGGGCGATGCTCTCGGCGTCGTACGCCGTCTCCTCCGGCGTCTCCGGGTAGTGGTGGATAAAGCCACCCAGCTTCTCGCAGAGCTGCCCATACGTCTCCGTGTGCAGGATCAGGGCGTGCCAGCCCTCGTCCACCACGGGCGACGGCGCGAGCGGGAGGTCCCGGTTCCGCGAGACTGTGACGAGGTAGGCCAAGGCTTCCCCGACGATCTGCCCGGCAAGGTTCATCTCCATACCGGGGTTGTTGCCGACGACGGTCAGGGCAACACGGCGGAACTCGTCCCGCGTGAGCAACGTCATCGTCGGGGCGTCCGGCTTCGCCGGGATCATCGGCCCGGATCCGGGCGGAGCCGGCGGTGTGGGCGGCGTCGGAGTGGTCATACTGGTGTCTCCTCACACTGCGGGGTTCCCGACGTCGGCGACGCCGGGGCCGTTCGGTGTTGCGGAACCCGCTCCGGCCGGCTGCCTGCCAGGGATTGACGGTCGGGGCGGGAATCTGTGCGGACCCAAGAGGGCAGGTCCTGTGCCTACCGGGGCACAGGAGGTGAGAGGCCGTCCCGCGCTCGGCGCTGGTCAGCTCATAGGCCGCCGATGCCAAAGACGGCCGCGGAGTACGGGTGCATCAGCGGAGCTTCAGGTGGTTGGCTTCGCGAACCCGGGCCAGCAGTTCCGCTCGCCGCTGACGCTGCTCCGACGTCAACGGGATCTCGCTGAACTCCTCCGGCGTCAGAACCGGGCGGGGAGCTGACGGGCGCTTCGGCGGCCACCGGTGCTCCCTCAGCCACTCGAACGGGTTGACCGGCACTGCCAGTTCATCGCCCGGCACATCCGACGGGTACGGTGCAGGGCCGCCCAGGAAGTGCGTCCACGGGGCCGGGTGCCGCTCCTCAGCGCTGCCCATGTACTGCCTCCAGAGCCACGCACTCCCCGTCGTCCACGTGCTGTGCACGGGCCTTGGCGAGGTTGCGCCGGATCGTGGGGTACTCATCCGCCGAGTACTGCTCCTCGGCGCCGGCGAAGAACGCGCATTCGGGACACTCATGGGCGGCCGGCGCGGGAGCGTCGGGCGTTTGCGGGGCAGTCCTACGAAGCGCCACCCAGCACCCCCTGCCACGCGTGCGAGGGGCACCCGCACCCATCCGGGGGCGCGTACTTGCAGGGGTTCGGGGGCGGTTGGGCTTCCTCCGCGTGGACCGCATCGCCACCCAGCTGCCTACGTACCGTCATCGCCGCTCCTTACCCCGCGTTCAGGTGTTGTCTGGACCTGCCGTCTCCCGCTGGAAAGCCAGCCCGCCGGGAGTTGAGCTGGCCGCCTACTCAGCATCGGATGCCTGACGACCTGGCAGTATGCGCAAAGACGCCAAAAGCATTGACGCCATCCGTCAATATGAGCGCCGTGACGACGTCAATCCAGCGCGTAGACCGTGGGTCACGCCGGCAAGCGGAGCAAGCAGCCCGAACAATTCGGCTCGGGGGCATCCGTGATGGCCTACCGCCCAGCGAGATCGTGATGCGGATCCTGACGGCCCTTCCCAACGTGCACCTTCTGGAGGCGCACCGATGGGCACAGGGGTGGAGTCGATCAGAGTTGTCGGCCCACATCGACCGCGTCTACGAGGACGACGGACTTCATCCTCCGCACGTCTCGGACGCTGAGCTGTGCCGCTGGGAGCACGGCCAGCGTCGTCCGTCCGATGAGCGCGTTGACTACCTTTGCCGCGTCTATGGCACGCGGCCCGACCGGTTGGGGTTTGGGCATGACTACAGTGGTGCCATGCTGGGACACCTCGAACAGGCCGGCCTGTCCGGCGCCTTCCCGCTGACCAACGCTGACTCCAAAGCCGATCTGATCGATCGTCTGCGCGGTGCGCGTGAACGCATCGTCATGTTCGGCCTTACCAGGAACTTCTACGGCAACGACGAGATGCTGCCGCTGTTCACCTCCAAGTCCAAAGAGGTTCCCATTCGGATCTTCATCATGGATCCACACTGCGCCTCCCGTAGAGACCGGTACCGGCTGGAGCCGGCCGAGGCAGCGATGGAGGATCCGAATCGCTACGTGCGAGAGGTGCTGAACCCTCTCGTCCAGGCCGTCGCCCGCGAGGGCACCGACCTGAAGGTCTACCTCTACGACTTCCCGTGCAGCTTCGCGATCGAGCAGATCGACGACACCATGCGCGTCATGCTGTACGGCCACGGGAAACGCGGGACCGACGGACCGATCCTGGTCTTCGACAAGGGCGAGGGCGACGGCACGCCGTACTGGCAGTACTTCGCCGAGCAGTTGGCCTGGATGCAGCGCTTGGCGGACGCGGACGAGATCCCTGAGCCGTGGCGGTCGAAGGACATCCGCATCCGCGAGTACAGCTGACCTGCGGCAAGCGCTGCACAGGTGTCAGGGGCCGCCTCGCCGGCAGCAGCCGGCGAGGCCCGGGCAGCCGTCAGGCGTGCTCCTCACCCGCCTCCGTGCGGAGGCCCAGGAGGGCGGCGGCCCGGTCGCGCATCTCGACCTTGCGGACCTTGCCGGTGACGGTCATCGGGAACTCGTCCACCAGGTGGACGTAGCGCGGGATCTTGTAGTGGGCGATGCGTCCGGTGCAGTAGGCGCGCAGGGTCTCGGGGGTCAGCTCGTCGGCGCCGGGGCGCAGCCGGATCCAGGCCATCAGCTCCTCGCCGTACTTGGCGTCGGGGACCCCGATGACCTGGGCGTCGAGGACGTCGGGGTGGGTGTGGAGGAACTCCTCGATCTCGCGGGGGTAGATGTTCTCGCCGCCGCGGATGACCATGTCCTTGATCCGGCCGGTGATGGTGAGGTAGCCCTCCTCGTCCATCACGGCGAGGTCGCCGGTGTGCATCCAGCCGTCGGCGTCGACCACCTCGGCCGTGCGGTCGGGCTGGTTCCAGTAGCCGAGCATGACCGAGTAGCCGCGGGTGCAGAGTTCGCCGGGGGTGCCGCGGGGGACGGTCTGCCCGGTCTGCGGGTCGACGATCTTGACCTGGAGGTGCGGCCCGACCCGGCCGACGGTGGAGACGCGGCGCTCCAGTGGGTCCTCGACGCGGGTCTGGGTTGAGACCGGGGAGGTCTCGGTCATGCCGTAGCAGATCGACACGTCGCGCATTCCCATCCGTTCGACGACCTGCTTCATGACCTCGGTCGGGCAGGGCGATCCCGCCATGATGCCGGTCCGCAGGCTGGACAGGTCGTGGTCGGCGAAGGCCGGGTCGTTGAGCTCGGCAATGAACATGGTGGGGACGCCGTAGAGCGAGGTGCAACGCTCGGCGGCCACCGCGCGCAGGGTTGCGGCTGGATCGAACGCCGGGGCGGGGATCACCACGCAGGCACCGTGCGAGAGGGCCGCGAGGTTGCCCATGACCATGCCGAAGCAGTGGTAGAAGGGCACCGGTACGCAGATCCGGTCGTGTTCGGAGTAGCCGCACAGCTCGCCGACGAAGAAGCCGTTGTTGAGGATGTTGCGGTGGGAGAGCGTCGCGCCCTTGGGGAAGCCGGTGGTGCCCGAGGTGTACTGGATGTTGATCGGGTCGTCCGGACCGAGTGCGGCGCCCGTGCTCCCGGGCCGGTCGGTGTCCCCGGCGGCGAGCAGGTCGCTCCACCCGGTCGAACCGATCAGCAGGACGTCCTTCAGCTCCGGACACCGCGGCCCGGCCTCGGCGAGCATCGCCGCGTAGTCGGAGGTCTTGAACGAGGGCGCGGCGACGACCGTCCGGATGCCCGACTGCGTTAGTACGTACTCGAGTTCGTGCGTGCGGTAGCCGGGATTGACGGTCACCAGGATCGCGCCGATCCGGGCGGTGGCGTACTGGACGAAGACCCACTCCGCGCAGTTCGGGGCCCAGATCCCGACCCGGTCGCCCCGGCCGACGCCGAGGGCCAGCAGGCCGCCCGCGACCCGGTCCACCTCGGCGGACAGCTCGCGGTACGTCCAGCGACGGCCCGTGGGCAGGTCGACCAGGGCCTCGCGACCGGGGAAGGCGCGGACGGCACGGTCGAGGGCCGCGCCGATGGTGTCGTCCAGCAGGGGTGTGGCCGAGGCGCCGGCGTCGATGCTGGGAGGCGGGGTGGGCATGCGGGGGCTCCTCGGCTCGTCCGGACAGCTGGCGACCGAGTCTATGCAGCGCCGCGCCTGACGTCAGTCACCCCGGTGGACTGGAACCATGACGCCACGTCACCCCAATGTCGAAGGAGGATCCATGGCAGGTCAGTTCGAGGCCGTGATCGAGGTCGAGCGGCCCATCGCGGAGGTGTTCGCCTTCCTCGCGGACGGCCGGAACGACCCCAGGTTCAGCCCGCGCGTGCTGGAGATCAGCAAGACGCCGGACGGTCCGACCACCGTCGGCACCGTGTTCAGCAGCACGGTCAAGGACGCGGGGATGAAGACCCGGCGGCAGATCCGGATCACCGCACTGGACGCGCCGACCACGCTCCGCTGGACCGAGGTCTCCAAGAACCTCGTCACCTCCGACGTCGGGGGCTACGACCTGGCGCCGCTCACGGAGACCACGACCCGGGTGCGGATCTTCAACAAGCTGGAGGGCCACGGCCTGGGCAAGCTGCTGGTGGGCCTGGCCCTGAGCGCGGCCCGCAAGGACGCACCCGCGTTCGGGCGGCGCATCAAGGCGGCGGTCGAGGCCTCCTGAGCGCCGGTACCGGCTGAGGCGGGAGGGCGTGGCCGGGCACGACGGCGGGCGCCCGGGCTGGTCGGCAGAGGGCGGGGCCGCGCGTGCGGCACCCGCCCTCCGGCGTGGGCCGCCGGCCCCGGGTGGATCCCGGCCGGCCGGTGGCCGTGGCCGGGATCCACCGGAATCCCGGTGCGGACGGTGTGCCTCTTCGGGCAGAGATGGGTGGAGATGATCCGAAATCTGACCAGCAGAAACGATCAATCGGGTACATTCGCGGCTGACTGATGATCAGTCACCGGGGGCGCGGAGCCGGAGCAGGTCGTCGCGCCCTCGGAGCCGTTCCCGCACCCTGGACAGGACCCTTGATGCCGAACCCGCAGCCCGCCGTGACCCGGCGCACCGTCGTCGGGGCGATTGGCGCCACTGCCGCCGCCCTCGCCGTCGCTCCTGCCGCCGCGGCCGCCACGTCCACCGCTCCGGCCGCGCCCGCCGCGCCCGCCACCGGACGGGGCGCGCGGACCGTCAGCGCCCCGGCCACCCGGGCGCAGTCCGCGGCGGGCAGCGAGGCCACGAGCGTGCGGGCCGGGTTCCCGATCCGGTACGTCGGCGTCAGCTGGGACGGCCCCCGGCGCGGCGCCGCGATCCGCCTCCACCAGGACGGCGCGGTACCCGGCGCCTGGCAGCCGCTGCCCGCCGGCTGCGCGGGTGGGCCGGACGGCCCCGAGGGCCCGGGCCGTCCGGGAGACACCGGTACCGCCACCGCGCTGGTCGCCGCCGGCGGCGCGCCCGGCTACGACCTGCGTCTGCCCGACGGTGCCGGCAACGTCCGCACCGCCGCCATCGACACCGTGCACGGCCCGGTCCGCCGCCTGGCCGTCTCCCCCACCTCGCCGGTCACCCTCGCCGGCGCCGAGTACCTCTCCCGGGCGGCCTGGGGCGCCGACGAGTCCAAGCGCTTCAAGAACGGCGTGGAGAACTCCCCCGCGAAGTACTACCCGCTCCAGACCCTGACGGTCCACCACACCGACACCCCGAACGCCGACCCCGACCCGGCGGCGACCGTGCGCGCGATATACGAGTACCACGCAATCACCAACGACTGGGGCGACATCGGCTACCACTTCCTGATCGACGAGGCCGGGCGGATCTACGAGGGCCGCTGGTCCGGCGACGACGGTGCCCCGGCCGAGGACGGCGCCGGCAACGTGGTCACCGCCTTCCACACCGCCGGCTTCAACTCCGGCAACCTCGGCATCGCCCTGCTCGGCACCCTGAGCACCCAGGACCCCACCCCGCAGGCCCGCCGCTCCCTGACGGCCCTGCTCGCCCTCGTCACCGGCACGCACCACCTCGACCCGCAGGCCCACGTCACCTTCGTCAACCCGGTCAACGGCGTGACGAAGCCGGTCGAGATGATCAGCGGCCACCGCGACTGGCTCGCCACCGACTGCCCCGGCGGCTCCATGTACGCGAGCCTGCCCGCCCTGCGCGCCGAGGTCGCCGCGCTGGCCACCGCCGCGCGCTGACCGCGGGGGCCGCCGCTCGTCCTTCCCCGAGCGACGAGCGGCGGCTCTCCGGCCCGCCCGGGCGGCGGCTGTCCTACGCTGGCTGCATGCCCGTACATCGAGGACCCGAAGGGCCGGCCGCCCGTGAGCGCGTGCCGCAGGCCGACGGGCTGGACGAGCTCCGGCGGCTGCTGGCGGGGCGGGGCGTCGCCGTCCTGAGCGGCGCGGGGCTGTCGACGGAGTCGGGCATCCCCGACTACCGGGGTGCCACCGGCCTGCTTCGTCGGCACACGCCGATGACGTACCAGGAGTTCGTGGGGAGCAACGCGAGCCGGTGCCGGTACTGGGCCCGCAGTCACGCCGGGTGGCGGGCGATCGCCGAGGCGCGGCCGAACGCCGGGCACCGGGCGGTCGAGCGGCTGCGCCGGGCCGGCCAGGTGTCGGCGGTGATCACCCAGAACGTCGACGGGCTGCACCGCGCGGCCGGCACCGTCGACGCCGTCGAACTGCACGGCGGACTCGACCGGGTCGTCTGCCTCGGCTGCGGGCGCGGCAGCACCCGCGAGGAGCTCGACCGTCGCCTGCACGCCCTCAACGGCGCCGCCGCGGGCGCGGACGCCCGGGTGAACCCGGACGGGGACGTGGAGCTGCCCGACGCGGCGGCCGCGTCCTTCCGCGTCGCGCCCTGCACGGCGTGCGGCGGCATCCTCAAGCCCGACGTCGTCTTCTTCGGCGAGAACGTGCCCGGGCCACGGGTCCGGCACTGCTACGACCTGGTCGACGACGCCCGCGCGCTGCTCGTCCTCGGCTCCTCCCTGACCGTCCTGTCGGGCCTGCGCTTCGTGCGGCACGCCGCCGCCACCGGCAAGCCCGTCGCGATCGTCAACCAGGGCGGGACGCGTGGGGACGCGTACGCGGAGGTGACGCTCTCCCTGCCACTCGGCGCGACGTTGACGGCGCTGGCGGAGCAGTTCGACGGCGGGCCTTCCGCCGGCGGCTGACGACGTACGATCCCGGTGGGCACCGCCTCGAAGGCGCTCCCCGGTACGCGCCGGGCCGCTGCGCCCGTGGGTTGCGTATCCTCTGTAGCTGTTTGGTTCTGGTGTTTTCGGTGTGGTGGTGAGGGGAGCGGGGCTGTGGCGGATACCGGACTTCTGGCCCATCAGCGGCAGGCGCTGATCGCCGAGATCGTGCGCCGCAGCGGTGCGGTGCGGGTCGCGGATCTGGTCGAGCAGTTGGGCGTCTCCGACATGACCGTCCGCCGGGACCTGGACGCGCTGGAGCGTTCGGGCACGGTGAAGAAGGTGCACGGTGGTGCCGTGCTCGGGTCGGAGACGGCGATGGCCGAGCCCGGGTTCGAGGTGAAGTCCGGCCTCGAGTCCGCGGCGAAGGCGGCGGTGGCGGACTCGGCGGCGGCCCTGGTCGAACCGGGCAGCGTGATCGCGATCTCGGCGGGGACGACGGCGTTCGCGGTCGCGGCGAGGCTGCTGCGGGTGCCGCGGCTCACCGTCGTCACCAACTCGCTGCCCGTCGCCGACCTGATCCGGTCGGCCGGGGAGCAGCACGATCCGGATGCGCCGTCGCTGCTGCTGACCGGGGGCTCCCCGACGCCGTCCGCGGCGCTGGTCGGACCGCTCGCGGACCAGTCGATCCGGGCGCTCCACGTCGACCTGCTGATCCTGGGTGCCCACGGGGTGTCCGAGAAGGCCGGTCTGACGACGCCGAACCTCGCCGAGTCGCAGACCAACCGGGCGCTGATCGCCTCCGCCCGGCGCGTCGCGGTGGTGGCCGACCACAGCAAGTGGGGCGTCGTCGGCCTCAGCGGGTTCGCGGCGCTGGAGGACATCGACGTGTTCGTCACCGACTCCGGGTTGGGCGAGCACGCCCGGGGCGTCCTGGCGGAGGCGGTCGGCGAACTGGTGGTCGCCGAGGTGCCCGCGACCTGAGCACGACGCCTCGGCGACCAGCGCCGCCCGGTGCGGCCCTACCCGGGCGGGCCCGCGGCGCGGTCGCGGGGGCGCGGTCCCCGTTGCGCGCTGCCGGACGACCGCGGCGGCCGCCGGCAGCGCGCCCCTGACGACGTTCCGCCGGGTCGGCGCCGGGCCGCAGCACCGGGTGCACGCCCGGCCCGTACGGGGCGGGCGGCCGCCGGTGACGGCCGGTCAGCTGCAGGTGACCCCGGCGCTCTTCCAGGTCGCGGCGTCGACCATGGTGGTCTTGGCGAATGCCTCGGCGGGCATGTCCTTGCCGTTCTTGAGCTTGTCGTACATGGTCTGGACGGCGAGCGCGCCGACGTCCCGGCCGTTGATGAACAGCGCGGCCTTCATACCGGAGGGCTGGGTGCCGCTCCAGTCCTTGCAGGCGAGGTAGGCGCCGAGGCCGACGCCGGCCACGTTGTCGGCGCTCACGCCGGCGTTGCGCAGGGCGGTGACGCCGCCCTGGACGTTCTCGTCGTTGCAGCCCCAGACGATCCAGTGCTTGACGCCGGCGTTGGCGGTGACGGTCGCGGCGACCCTGTCCTGGGCGCCGGTGGGGGTGTTGTCGGTGGCGACGTCGATGGTCTGCACCTGGGCGGCGGCGGTGCTGAACGCCTCCTTGGCGGCCTTCACGCGGTCGCCGCAGACGGTGACGTCCTGCTTCCAGGCGGAGATGATCCGGGTGTCGGCCGGGCTCCAGCCGGCCTTCTTGTACTCCTGGGCGGCGCGCCTGCCGACCTCGGTGCCCATCTGCTGGCCGGAGAAGCCGATCCGGGCGACCAGGTCGCTCTTGGCGCAGGCGGCGGGGTCCGGGCCGGTGGCGCAGACCTGGTCGTCCGAGGTGAGGAGCGCGACCTTGGCGTCCCGGGCGGTCTGCACGACCTGCGGCCCCACGGCCGGATCCGGGACGACGATGATCACCCCGTTGGTCTTCTGCGCGATGGCCGCCTGCACCTCGCTGACCGTCTTGTTGGCGTCGCTGCCCAGGTTCACCACCTTCAGGTCGACGCCGAGCTCCGCGGCCTTCGCCTTCGCTCCGGCCGCCTCCCCGACGAAGTACTCCTGGTCGCCCTGCTTCTGCAGGTAGGTGATCGAGATCTTCCCGCTCACCGTGGCCACGGAGGCGTCGCCCGACTTCACGGACTCCTGACCGGTGGAACAGGCGGTCGTGGTCAGGCCGAGGGCGAGCAGGAGGCCGGCGGTGGTGGCGGCACGGCCGGCGGTGCTTCGGATCATGGGGGAAACGCTCCTTTGTGCCGGTGCGGGACCGGTACCGACACGGGTGGGGATCGAGGGTGCGCCGAACAGGCCCGGGATCGAGCACCTGTTCAATAAGCGATCAGAACTGAACGAATTTCAACGCGATGTGAAATATCACATGCTGCACTGAGCTGGCGTCAAGCAGGTTGTCACGCCGAGATCAACCTGTGACATGCCACGGCACGTGGCGGAGCCCTCCGTGCCACTCGGGTCGAGCGGCCGTCACCGGCGGCTCTGTGCAAGGCACTTGAGCCCGGCGTGTCCGTGTGTCTATGCTGCGTTGCTTTCTGTTGGGACTTCAAACAGAAATCAACGGCAGTGGACTGCCGACCCCCACCCCCCACCCGCGCACTCTGGAGCGCCCATGCGGATACCCCTGCCCCGCTCACTGCCCCGTGCCCTGGTCGCGCTGTCACTCGCGGCCACCGGGCTCGGCACCGTCGTCCTCGGTGCGGCCGCCCCCGCGGCCGCCCTGGACAACGGACTCGCCCTCACCCCGCCGATGGGCTGGAACTCCTGGAACACCCTCGGCACCGGAGTGACCCAGGAACAGGTCGTCCAGACCATCGACTTCATGTCCGCCAACGGGCTGGTCCAGGCCGGCTACGACACCGTCACCATCGACGACGGCTGGTCGCTCGGCCACCGCGACGGCCAGACCACCGACCTGGTCAAGAACTCCTACGGCGCGATGCAGCTCTACGACGCCAACCGCAACCCCACCAGCGGCACCGACGGCTCCGGGTTCGACCTGACCTCCGGCCACCTCGTCCCCGACGCGGCGCGCTTCCCCGCGCACACCGTCAACGGGCAGTCCCTGAACGGGATCCAGTACCTGTCCTGGTATGCCCACAGCAAGGGCATGAAGTTCGGCCTCTACGCCACGGACACCTACACCACCTGCCAGGGCCGCCCCGGCAGCCTGGGCCACGAGTCCACCGACGCCGCCGACTTCGTCGCCTGGGGCGTGGACTTCGTCAAGTACGACGACTGCCCGTACGGCCCCCAGATCATCGGCCCCGACGGCCACAACTACTGGACACAGGGCGAGGGGAGGGAGCTGACCCGGTCCATCTACGCCCGGGTTCGCGACTTCCAGCGGGCGCTCGACTCCGCCTCCCAGTCCCAGGGGCGCCCGCGGGTGGCACTGAGCGTCTCCGCGCAGCCGGTGCACACCGGCGTGCCCTACCTCCTGGCCTCCGACGACCCCGCCCGCACCGACCCGGTGGTGGTCGCGGCCGGCACTCCCGCGAACGAGGCACCGGGCTACGCCCCGACCGGCGTGTGGTGCGGGCAGGTGGCCAACCTCTGCCGGATCGGCGGCGACCGCGGCCCGGACCTGGAGGGCGTGCTCTACAACGGGCAGCTGCAGACGGCCCTGAAGTACCCCGGCAACGCCCGGCCGGGCAGCTGGAATGACATGGACATGATGTTCGCCGGCTGGCAGAACCCCTACGGCGTGTACGGCCAGACCGACACTTGCCCCTGCCACAAGCCCATGTCCCTGACCGAGTCGCGCAGCGAGATGTCGGTCCTCGCCATGATGGCCTCCCCGCTCATCTCCGGCGCGGACCTGCGCACCGCCGCCAACTCCCAGCACACCCGGGACGGCCTCACCTGGTCCACCGGCATCACCGCCGACCAGCTGGCCGTCTACAAGAACACCGACGTCATCGCGATCGACCAGGACCGGCTGGCCAAGCCCGCCACCCTGGTCGGCGCCCCGCCCAACAGCAGCACGGCACCGGTCGTCCTCAAGCGCCAACTCGCCAACGGTGACACCGCTGTCCTGCTGATCAACCAGGACCCGGCCGGCTACCGGACCGTCTCCACCAGCCTGGCCGACCTCGGTCTGACCGGGCCCGGCTACTCGGCCAAGGACCTCTGGACCGGCGCCACCGGCAACGTGACCGGCAGCCTCAGCGCCCAGGTGGAGCCGCACGGCGTCACCCTGTACCGCCTCAAGGCGCTGCCGGGCACCGTCCCGGCGACGGTGATCGGCGACGGCCGGTACCACGGCATCAGCGCCGGCGGCACCGGCGGCCAGGCGCTGGAGGTCCAGGGCACGTGCAGCGCCCCCGACGGCTCCCCCGTCGACATCAACACCTGGTGGAGCTCCCACACTTCGGAGCAGTGGAACTTCGCCGCGAACGCCGACGGCACGGTTCGCATCACCGACAACTGCTACACGGGCACGCAGATCCACGGCACGCTCACCGGCCCGGGCACGCCCGGCCAGCCCGCCCGGGTCCAGAACGCCTACGACCCCGGCAACCCCGCCCAGAAGTGGCGCGTCGTCCAGAACACCGCGACCGGAGCGCTGACCGTCACCAACGTCGCGACCGGTCTGGTCCTGGCCGCCCCGCAGGCCGCCGCGACCTCCCCGGTGGTCCTCAGTCCGTCCGACGGATCGGCGGCGGGGCAGTCCTGGAGCCTGCTCTCCTGATGCTCCCCACCCCCTGCTCCCCCGGCTCCGGCGTCTCGCCGGGGCCGGGGGTCCCATCCAACACACCTTCTCTGGAGGACCTTTGCGCTCCCCCAGCACCTCGCAGTCCCGCCGTTCCGCGCCCTCCCGCCGCATCGCGTCGGCACTGACGGCCCTGACTCTGCTCACCGGTGGCGGCGCCCTCGCCGTCGGACTCCAACTCGCCACCGCGCCACCGGCGCTGGCAGCGGACAACGGGCTCGCCCTCACGCCGCAGATGGGCTTCAACAACTGGAACTCCACCCAGTGTGGTGCCCAGTTCAACGAAGCGATGATCAAGGGTATCGCCGACCTCTTCGTCAGCAAGGGCCTCAAGGCCGCCGGCTACCAGTACGTCAACCTGGACGACTGCTGGGCGCTGCCGCAGCGCAACGCCGCGGGCGACCTCGTCCCCGACCCGGTCCGCTTCCCGAACGGCATCAAGGCGCTCGCCGACTACGTCCACGCCAAGGGCCTCAAGTTCGGCATCTACTCCAGCGCGGGCGACCACACCTGCGACGTCAAGGGCTTCCCCGGCGGCCTCAACCACGAGCGGCAGGACGCCAGGCTCTGGGCCTCCTGGGGCGTGGACTACCTGAAGTACGACAACTGCCACAACCTGGGCATCGACGCCCAGACCCGCTACAAGGCGATGGGCGACGCGCTGAAGGCGACCGGACGCCCGATCCTCTACAGCATCTGCGAGTGGGGCAGCACCGGCCCGTGGAACTGGGCACCGTCGGTCGGCAACTCCTGGCGCACCACCGGCGACATCAGCGACACCTGGCAGAGCATGATCTCCATCGCCCAGGCCAACCAGGGCCTGGCCGGCTACGCCAAGGCCGGGGCCTTCAACGACCCCGACATGCTGGAGGTCGGCAACGGCGGGATGACCGCGACCGAGTACCGGACCCACTTCAGCCTCTGGGCCGAGATGGCCGCACCCCTGATGATCGGCACCGACCTGCGCAGCGCCGAGCCGGAGACCTTCGAGATCCTGACCAACACCGACGTGATCGCGGTGGACCAGGACCCGCTGGGCCGGCAGGGCTCCGTGGTCTCCAGTGAACAGGGCCTCGTGGTGATGTCCAAGCCGCTGGCGGACGGCGGCCGGGCGGTCACCCTGACCAACGAGGGCTCCTACGACGCCACCATCACGGCCACCGCTCAGACCCTCGGCATCGGCGGGGCGGACTCCTACAAGGTCAAGGACCTGTGGTCGAAGAAGACCACCACCGGCAACGGGACCGTCAGCGCCACCGTCCCGGGGCACGGCACGGCGATGTTCCGGGTCACCCCGGGCTCGCCCGTCCCCCCGCCGACCGGGGTGACCCAGCTCAGCGACCTCCCGTTCGGCGCGGCCGCCAACCACTGGGGCCCGGTCGAGCGGGACCGCAGCAACGGTGATCACCAGCCGGGTGACGGGCACACCCTCAGCATCCGCGGCACCACCTACGCCAAGGGCCTGGGCGTGCACGCCCCCAGTGACGTCAGCTTCCACCTCGGCGGCGCCTGCCGGAACCTGGCCACCGACGTGGGGCTCGACGACGAGACCTACGGCAACGGCTCGGTGGTGTTCCAGGTCTTCAAGGACGGGGCCAAGGTCGCCGACAGCGGCACCGTCACCGGCAAGGACCAGCCCAAACACCTCACCGCCGACCTGACCGGCGCCACCACCGTCCGCCTGGTGGTCACCGACGCCGGCGACGGCACCAGCTACGACCACGCCGACTGGGCGGGCGCGCACATCGCCTGCGGCAGCGGCCCGGCCGCCGGCACCCACCAGCTCTCCAGCCTCCCCTGGTCCTCGGCCGGAAACAGCTGGGGCCCGGTCGAGAGGGACATGAGCAACGGCGACAACCAGGCCCGGGACGGACGGACCATCACCATCGCGGGCACCACGTACGCCAAGGGCCTGGGCGTCAACGCGCTCAGCGAGGTGGTCTACTACCTCGGCGGCTCCTGCACCTCCCTCACCACCGACGTGGGCGTGGACGCCGAGGCGAACGGCCGCGGCAGCGTCACCTTCGAGATCTACAAGGACGCCGCCAAGGTCGCCGACAGCGGCCTGATGCTCGCGGCGTCCGCGGCCAAGCACCTCACCGCCGACCTCACGGGCGCCGACGAGCTGCACCTCGTGGTCACCGACGGCGGCGACGGCACCAACAGCGACCACGCCGACTGGGCGAACCCCGTTCTCACCTGCTGACCTTCACCTCGGCCCGAAGGCGCGGTGTCGGACGTGGTCCGGCACCGCGCCCGGGCCGTTTCATGGCGCTCGGGGCTCTCCGGCCCGGCTCCGGCAGACCGCGGGGCGGTCAGGCCAGGTGGCGGGCTCCCTCGGCGGGGAGGGTGGGAAAGATCCGCGGCCCGGTGTGGCCGGCGGCGCGGAAGGCGGCGGTGACCTGAGTGGCGACGGCCGCGGCGGCGCGGTCGGGCACCAGGGCGATGACGGAGCCGCCGAACCCCCCGCCGGTCATCCGGGCACCGAGCGCCCCGGCGGCGACGGCCGCCTCCACAGCGAGGTCCGTCTCGGCGCAGGAGACTCGGAAGTCCTTGCGCAGGGAGGTGTGGCCGGCGGTGAGGACGGGGCCGAGGCCGGCCGGGTCGGCGGCGTCGAGCAGCGCCACCGCCTGCCGGACCCGGTCGTTCTCGGTCACCACGTGTCGCACCAAAGGCCCGAGCTCGTCCGGCAGTCGGGCGAGAGCACGGTCGAGGTCGGCGGCCGGGAGATCGCGCAGCGCGGGCAGCCCGAGCAGGGCGGCGGCCCGTTCGCAGCCGGCCCGCAACGCGGCGTAGGCGCCGTCCCCGAGGTCGTGCCTGACCCGGGTGTCGATGACCAGCAGGGTCAGTCCGGCGGCGGCCAGGTCGAACGGGACCTGCCGGGCACTGAGATCGCGGGTGTCGAGGTGGAGGGCGGCACCGGCGCGGCAGCACATCGACGCCATCTGGTCCATCACCCCGCACGGGACGCCGACGAACCCGTTCTCGGCCCGCTGAGCGATCAGCGCCAACTGCTTCCGGTCCAGGTCGAGTTGGTGGAGGTCGCGGTAGGCGATGGCGACGGCGCACTCCAGGGCGGCCGAGGAGGAGAGGCCCGCGCCGGCCGGGACGTCGCTGTCGAACAGCAGGTCGGCGCCGCCGACCTGGTGGCCGGCCGCGCGCAGCGCCCAGACCACGGCGGCGGGGTAGGCGGCCCAGCCGTCCACGGCGCCGGGGGCGAGATCGTCGACGACCAGCTCGACGGGCGGGCCGCCACTGCGGGTGGAGCGCAGGCGCAGCAGGCCGTCGTCACGGCGGCGGGCCTGGGCGCGGACGGTCTGCGGGAGTCCGATCGGGAGCACGAACCCGTCGTTGTAATCGGTGTGTTCGCCGATCAGGTTGACCCGGCCGGGAGCGGCCCAGGTGCCGTCGGGGGCGTGGCCGTAGAGCTGCTGGAAGGCGGTGGCACTCATCGGGCGACCTCGCGCAGACGGCGGGCGGCGTCCTCGGGGGCGACGTCGTTCATGTAGGCCTCCATGCCGGACTCGGTGCCGGCCAGATACTTGAGTTTCTCGGCGGTGCGGCGGACGGTGAACAGTTCGAGGTGGAGCGCGAGTTCGTCTCCGCCGACGGCGGGCGCCTGGTGCCAGGCGGAGATGTAGGGCGCCCGGACGGGAGTCTGCGGCGTGCCGAAGAGGCGGTCGAAGCGGCGGAGCAGGTCGAGGTAGAGGCCGGGGAGTTCGGCGCGTTCGTCCGCGGTGAGGCGGGTGAGGTCGGGCACCCGGCGGTGCGGGTAGAGGTGGACCTCGTAGGGCCAGCGGGCGGCGAACGGCACGAACGCCGTCCAGTGCTCCCCGGCCGCCACCACCCGTGCGGGGTCGGCGCGTTCGGCGGCCACCAGGTCCTCGAAGAGATTGCGGCCGGTGGCGGCGCGGTGGCGGGCGGCCTGCTCGGCCATGCGGCTGGTGCGCGGGGTGGTGAAGGGCAGGGCGTAGATCTGGCCGTGCGGGTGGGCGAGGGTGACGCCGATCTCGGCGCCGCGGTTCTCGAAGCAGTAGACCTGCCGGACGCCGGGCAGGGCGGCGAGCTCGGCGGTGCGGTCGGTCCAGGCGTCCAGCACCAGCCGCGCACGCTCCTCGTCCAGGTCGGCGAAGGAGGCGTCGTGGTCGGCGGTGAAGCAGACCACCTCGCACCGGCCGGCCGCCGGCCGCGACGTGCGCAGCGGGTCCTCGCCGGCCGGGAGGTCGGGGCCGGGCAGGCCGGCCAGGGAGGGGAAGCGGTTCTCGAAGACGGCGACCTGGTACTCCTCGGCCGGGATCTCGCTCAGCCGGCCGCCCCGGGAGGGGCAGAGCGGGCACTCGTCGGCCGGCGGGTGGTAGATCCGGGCCTGGCGGTGCGCCGCGATGGTGACCCAGGCGCCGGTGGCCGCATCCAGGCGGATCTCGGAGCCACCGGAGGGCCGGTCCAGCGGACGGCGGTCGGCGGTGTCCCGGCCGGGCGCCGGACCACGGTCGTAGTAGATCAGCTCACGCCCGTCGGCCAGCCTGGTCACGGTCCTGACGGTCGGTGCGGCGGCGGTCTCGGCCATGTGTTCTTCGTCTTCCTTGCACGGCGACGGGAGTAAACCAGGAGCAAACATTATCGAACAGTACTCAACAAGGAAGCCGGAAGCCCACAGGAAGGGTCCGCAAGGACGACACGCGGGCCCGAGGGTACGAACGGTGGCCGACGGGCCGCCGGGCCGGTCCGTGCCAGGCCGAGCCGGGCCGAGCTGCTCCGTGCCAGGCCGGTCCCAGCCGGCCGAGCTGCTCCCGACTACTCCGAGCTGGTCCGGACGACGAGCTCGGTGGCCAGTACCTGGCCGGCGGCGGGCACCGTCTGGCCGCGGACCTGGGCGAGCAGCAGCCGCACCAGGGCGGAGGCGATGGCCCGCAGGGGCAGCCGCACGGAGGTCAGCGCGGGGTGCAGGTGCCGGCAGAGCGGGGTGTCGTGGAAGCCGGTCACGGCGACGCCGCGCCCGACGGCCAGGCCCTCGGCGCGGATCGCCTCGTAGACGTCCAGGGCCGACAGGTCGCTCTCGGCCGCCACGGCCGTCGGCCGGTCCGGGCCTCGCAGCAGGGCGCGGAGTGGGGCCACCCCCGGCGCGCCGGCTACCCCGGGCGCCCCGGGCCCGCCCGGCGGGGGCTGCACCACGTCCAGGCCCAGCCGGCGGGCCTCGGCGTGGAAGCCCTCGCGCCGCGCCGCCATCCATGGCAGGTCCGCGGCCGAGGCCGCGAAGCCGACCCTGCGGTGACCGCGCGCCGCCAGGTGCCGGACCACGTCGGCCATCGCCGCGCCGTTGTCGATGTCCACCCAGTGCTGCGGCAGGTCGGCCGTGGTGCGTCCGAAGGCGGCGAACGGGACGCCGGCCCCGGCTGCCCGGGCCACCCGGGCGTCGTCGTGCAGCACGTCCGCGAAGACCAGGCCGTCCACCTGACGGGCCGCCACGAGCTCGTCGATCGCCGCCCGGGCCGCCGCCTCGCCCGGCGCCGGGCGGACCAGCAGGACGCGGTGCCCCTCCGCGGCGGCCGCGTCCACCAGGGCCTCCAGGAAGCCCGCCATCAGCGGGTTCGGGTCGAACGGGTCGTCCACCGGGGCGAGGTAGCCGATCGTGCGCCGCTCGCCGGTGCGCAGCGAGCGGGCCGACTGGTCGGGCCGGTAGCCGAGCTCCTCGATGGCCGCGGTGACCCGGGCCAGGGTGTCGGGGTGGACGCGGTGGGGGGCGTTGAGGGTGTTGGAGACCGTCTGACGGGAGACGCCCGCCGCGTTGGCCACCTCCGCGATGGTGGTGGCGCGGCGCGGCGGGCGTGCTCCCTGGGTCATCGGTGCTCCGTAAGGTGTCGGGCGGCCCGGGCGGCTACGCCTGCGGTCGGCGCAGGGTCAGCAGCCCCCCGCGGGGAACGGTGACGACGCCGTCGCCGGCCAGGTCGGCGGTGTCGCTACGGACGATACGCCCGCGGGCGTCGTGGACGGTGACCGCGGCCGGGCCGCGGACGCCCAGCACGCGCACCTCGGGGTCGCCGTCGGCGTTGGCGACGAGCAGGGTGTGCCACGGGCCGCTACCGGCCCGCACGGGCAGCGGGGCGTAGCGGGCGACCGCCACCGTCCCGTCGCCGGTGGCGGTCACCATCGGGTAGCCCAGGTCGGGCCGGGCCGGGAGGAGTTCGCCGAGCTGCAGGGTGGGCAGGTGCTCGCGGACGACGCCGAGCCAGAACGCGAGGGCCTCGCGCTGCTCCGGGCTCTGGGCCGCCAGGTCGACGGAGATCTGCGGGACGGCGAAGAGGACGTTGATCAGGTGGCAGGCGACCTGCTCGGCCGGCTCGGCCGGATGCCACATGAGCATGTCGGCGTGGACCGCGACCGGCCCGGCGACCAGCCGCAGGTCGATGGTGCGCTGGCGGTTCTCCTGCGGGCTGAGCGGGCAGTCGCTGGCGCGGACCATGGTGGTGTACGGCCAGAGACCGGGGCTGGTGTAGGGCTGGCGGTGCTCGGTCATCGCCTCGGGCTGTGCGGCGGTGATCCGGCGGTGGATGGCGGCGAGCAGCCGTTCGACGCCCTCGTCGACGGTGGCGCAGTCCGCCTCCGGGCCGGGCGCCGGCGGATCCGGGACGGCGAACCAGTCGATGAAGTCGATCTTCAGCCCGTCCATCCCCCACTCCTCGACGGCTCGGGCCAGCCGGTCGGTGAGGTGCTCGCGGACGGCCGGGTACCGGGGGTCGGCGACGACGGCGCCCATGTGTGCGGCGTCCGCGAGCGCGTAGCGGCCGAGCCGATCCCAGGCGGCGCTCTCCTTGCCGATGAACGGCAGGGCGTACCAGAGCAGGTACCGGACACCGAGGTCGTGGACGCGGCCGACGTGGGCGGCGGTGTCGGGCAGCGAGAGCGGTTCCCAGTCGCCGCAGTGGGCGTAGCCGCGGGTGCGGTCACCGGTCATCCAGCCGTCGTCGACGATGATCGTGTCGAGGCCGAGGGCCTTGCCGAGGGCGGCCTGGGTCTCCACCGTCCGGGGGGTGACGTTCTGCTGGAGCGTGTACCAGGTGGAGTAGGCGGGTCGGCGGGCCGCGTCGGGGACGTGGGCCGCCCGGCCGCTCCCCCACCACTGGGCGAGGTCGGCCAGGCTGCGGGCGAAGTGCCGGCGGGAGGTGTCGATCCGGACGGTGAGGCGGCCGGTGGCCTGGGCCCAGAAGCGGAACTCGCCGTTCTCCTCGACGACTCCCGCGCCGGCCAGGACGTCCGTGCGGTCGGCGGCGAAGGCGCAGAGCGCGACGTCGCCGGTGCCGATCAGGGCGGCGACCGGCGCGCCCTTGGCGAGGCCGGTGCGGCGCGGGGCGCTCCAGGCGGCGGGCAGCCAGCCGGTGCCGCGGGGTTCGGGGGTCCAGAAGGCGGTGGCGTCGACGCAGGGGACGCGCCACTCGACCCGGGTCTCGCCCTCGCTCTCGGCGGTCACCTCGGTCACGCCCTCGGTGACCGGGCGGACCGTGGCCTCACCGCTCACCCGCAGGTCAAGGCCCTCGGCGGGCAGCGGCCGGAGTCCGCCGGCGGTGGGGGCGTGCGGTTCCCAGATGTCGTCCATGGGTCAGCCTTTCGTGGCGCCGGCCAGCAGGCCGGAGATGAACTGCCGTTGGAGGGCCAGGAAGAGGACCATCATCGGCAGGGTGGACACTGCGGTTCCGGCGAGGATCGCACCGTAGTCGGTGGTGCTCTCGCTGGCGTGGAGGGTGGCCAGCGCCACCGGCAGGGTGTGCATCCCGGGGCTGCGCAGGGCGATCAGCGGCCAGACGAACTGGTTCCAGGACCCGAGGAAGAGGAAGATCGCCAGCGCGGCCAGGGCCGGGCGCATGACGGGGACGACCACGCTCCACAGCACCCGCAGCTCGCCGGCGCCGTCGACCCGGGCGGCGTCCAGGAGTTCGTCCGGCATGCTGCTCAGGGCCTGGCGCATCAGGAAGATCGCGAACGGCACGCAGAGGCCGGGCAGGACCACGGCCTGGTAGCTGTCGAGCAGGCCGAGCGACATCATCATCTTGAACAGGGGCACCAGCATGACCTGTTCGGGCACCACCAGGGTGGAGAGCAGCAGCGCGAACAGCACGGTGCGCCCGCGGAAGCGGAACTTGGCGAAGGCGTACCCGGCGAGCAGGGCGACGACCAGCGCGCCGGTGGTCTGCAGGCCGGCGACGGCCAGGGAGTTGAGGACGACCCGGCCGAGGCCGATCTTGGCCTGGAGGTGGTCGAGGTTCTCGCCGAGGTGGCCGCCGGGCAGCAGGTTCGGCGGCCAGTCGAAGATCTCGGAGTCCGACCGGGTCGCGGCCACCACCAGCCAGTAGAACGGGCCGACGGAGAGGCCGGCGACACCGGCGAGGACAAGGGTCAGGGGCCAGCCGCGCAGCCGCGCGGACCTCGCGGTGCTCATGGGCGTTCTCCCATCAGACGCATCTGGGCCGCGCCGAGCACCGACACCAGCAGGGTCAGCGCGTAGGCGATGGCCGACGCGTAGCCGAAGTCGAAGTAGCGGAAGCCGTTGTCGTACAGGTACATCGACACGGTGAGGGTGGCGTTGTCCGGGCCGCCGCGGGTCAGCACGTAGGGCTCGTCGAAGAGCTGGAGGGTGCCGATGGTGGAGAGCACGACGGTGAACAGCAGGACCGGGCGCAGGGCGGGCAGGGTGACCGAGGCGAACCGGCGCAGCGGCCCGGCGCCGTCCATCATCGCGGCCTCGTACAGCTCCTTGGGGATGCCCTGCAGACCGGCCAGGTAGATCACCGCGTTGTAGCCGGTGTAGTGCCAGGTGAGGACGAGGACAACGGCCATCCGGGACCAGAACGGGCTGCCGAGCCAGTCGACGCCGGGCAGGCCGAGCTGTTCGAGGACGTGGTTGACGGCGCCCTGGCGGGTGTTGAGGAGGAAGGCGAACACCACGCCGGTGGCGACCAGGCCGGTGACGGCGGGCATGAAGACGCCCAAGCGCCAGACGGTGCGCCAGCGGACGACGGCCGAGTTGATGCCGACGGCCAGGCCGAGCGCGAGCGCGAGCATCAGCGGGACCTGGACGACGAGGATCCGGGCGGTGTTGCCCAGGGCCGTCCAGAACAGCGGGTCGTGGAGCAGGCGCCGGTAGTTGGCCGCGCCGGCGCCGTGGGTGGCCGCACCGGAGCCGGTGGTCAGCGACAGCAGCAGCGAGGAGACGATCGGATAGGCCTTGAACACCGCGAAGGTGACCAGGGCGGGGGCGAGCAGCAGGTACGGCAGCGCCCGGCGGCGCAGCACGGCCCGGCGGCGGGCCGGCGGCGACTCCGCCCGGACCGTGGCGGCGGGTGGGGCAATCGCGGTCACCGGACCGCACGCCCGGTCTGCTGGCCGAGCTGCTTGGCGGCCTCCTGGAGCACGGTGGCAGGGTCTCCGCCCTTGAGGAACACCTTCACCTGGGCGTCGCTGGCGAGCTTGAGGGCGCGGGCGAAGTCGGCGGAGTAGTTGGTGGCCTCGGCGCCTTCGGCGAGCAGGTCGGCGAAGGGCCTCAGGACGGGCTGTCCGCCGTAGTAGTCGCTGGGCGCGGAGTACATCGGGTCCGCGTGGGCGGCGGTCAGGGCGGGGAAGACGCCGCCGGAGGTGAACATGGCGTTGACCGAGGCGGGCCGGGTGAGCGCGTACTCGACGAACTTCCAGGCGGCCACGCGGCGTGGGCTGGAGCCGGCGACGGCCAGGTAGGTGGAGTTGACGATCGCGGTGCGCCGGCCGCCGGGGGTGACCGCCGGCGGCCGGGTGAGGCGCCAGTTGCCGCTCTGGTCGGGGAACTTGGCCTCCAGGTAGTGCGCGGCCCAGGCGGGCAGCGGGCCGGTGGCGAGCGTCCCGGCCTTCATCAGGTTGCGCCAGCCGTGGTCGCCGGCGGCGTCGGCGACCAGCCCGGCCTCGTCGAGGCGCTTGATGATGGTGAGCGCCCGCACCGCCTCCGGGGAGCCGAGGGTGATGTCGCCCTTCAGGTCGAAGTAGAAGGCGCCCTGGAGCTGCATCAGCGCCTGCAGGAAGTCGAGGTCGGCGCCGGGGGTGGCGGGCTTGTTGAGGCCGATCAGGGCCTTGCCGGGGTTGGCGGCCTTGAACCGGTCGGCGATGGCGAGCACGTCGTCCCAGGTCTGGAACGTCGTCGGGTCGACTCCGGCCTTGTCGAACATGTCCTTGCGGTAGAAGAAGCCGAGCGGGTTGACCTCCCAGGGCAGCGCGTGGACGCGGCCGTCCTTGCCGGTGACGACGGGCCAGAGCCCCTGGGCGAACTTGTCCTTGTGGGCGTCGGCGCCCAGCGCGGAGAGGTCGGCCAGGCCGCCGGGGAACTTCTCCATGTAGCCGGGCAGGTAGTCGCAGCCGATGTGCAGGACGTCGGCCAGGCCCTGGCCACCGGCCGCCATGCTGACGGTGATCTTGTCCCAGATCGCCGGTTCGCCGACGTCCTGAACGTCGATCTTGATCCCGGGGTTGTCCTTCTCGAAGGCCGGAACCACGCCACGCAGCGCCTCGGCCGCGGTGGCCCAGGACCAGACGGTGACGGTACCGGTGGCGGCGTCTCCGCCCGAGGCGACGTCGCCTCCCGAGCCGGAGCAGGCGGACATCGCACCACCGGCGGCCAGGGCCAGCAGGCCGGCTCCGGAGGCGCGCAGCAGATCGCGGCGGGAAAGGTGTGACATTGCATTCCTCTCTGAGGGGTGGCCCGATTCAGGGGGCGGGCCCGGTCCTGCGGGGGCTTGCGACTACGGGGGCTTGGGGCTACGGGGCTTGCGACTACGGGGGCTTGGGGCTACGGGGGCTTGGGGCTACGGGGGCTTGGGGCTGCGGGGGCTTGAGGCCGTGGCGAGGCGGGGGGTGCGCGACGGCGGGTTTCGCGCGAGGGCGGGAGTCGTGCGGCTGTGCGCCGGTCCGTGCGTAACGGTCAGGTGGTGGCGGCTCGCTTGAGCGCCTCGGCCAGCCGCGCGGCGGCGTGCGGGTCGGTGCTGGCGTGCGGCGACAGCCGGATCCAGTCGGCGCGCCGGGTGGTGGCCAGGCCCGCCCGGGTCAGCACGTCGTGGACGGCCTGCGGGTCGGCGCCGGGCAGCCGCAGCCGGGCGATCCCGCTGACCCCGGCCGCTCCGCCGCCGGCCTCCGGGCTGCCGGAGGTCTCGGCGCCGGCGGCCCGGGCGGCGTCCAGCAGCACGCCGAGCACCTCGCCGATCCGGGCGTTGATCCGCCCGACGCCGACGTCCCGGACCAGCCCGAGGCCGGCGCCCAGCGCGGCGACGGCCGGGCCGTCCGGGTTGGTGAGCGTGTGCGCGACGGCGCCCGTCCTGGCGGGGCGCGGGTGGTCGGGCGCGTCGATCGGGTCGACCACGCCCGACCAGCCGCCGAGCCCGGGGGCGAGCAGCCCGGCCACCCGGTCGCGGACCATCAGGAGAGCCGCGCCCCAGCCGGACCGGAGCCACTTCTGGCCGCCGGAGGCGAGGACGTCCGCGGCGTCGGCGGCGAACTCCACCGCCCCCAGCGCCTGCACCGCGTCCACCACCAGGACCCGCCCCGGGCCGATCACCTCCTTGATCGCGGCCAGCGGCGCACGGAACCCGGTGGCACCGTCCACCGCACAGACCGAGACGGCGCGGACCCGCTCGTCCAGGTGCTCCCGCACGGTGTCGGCGGTGACCGGGTTGTCCAGCAGCCGCACCGTCAGGCCGCCGTTGCCGGCGGCCCGCAGCCAGGGGTAGAGCGCGCCGGGGAAGTCCGACCGGCCGACCAGGACGGTGCTCCCCGGCGGCGCGGTGGCGAAGGCGTGGGCCGCGGCGAACATGCCGTGCGAGGTCGAGCCGACGAACGCGATCTCGTGCCGCGCGCACCCGAGGAGCTCGGCCGCCGTCCGCGCCGCCTCCTCCCCCGTCGCGTCCAGGGAGTCCAGCGCCTCCCAGCCCAGGTGACTGATCTGCGTGGCCGACCGGACCAGCGCCTCGTGCACCGCAGCCGACACCGGCCCGAACCGCGCGAAGTCCAGATACCCGGCCGGTTCGCCGAACTGCCGCAGGTACTCCGGGACAGAGCGCACCGGCATGAGATCCCTCCCGAATTTGAACGTTCAAATCCCCAAAACCAAGCAGAACCAAACAGGTCCGTGGGGTGGGAGACAGCAAACGCTCACCCTCGTGGCCCCGTCAAGCCCTCTGCGCGGCCGACCGCCACCCCGAGACCCTTCCGTTACCCGGGGCGGCGGGCCGCCGGACGGCGAAGTGCCCCGCCGCCGCGCGGGGGTGACCCGGGCAGCGAGGCAGGGACGGTCCGGGCACCACGAGGTCCGGGCGCAACGAAGGGTGTCCGACCGCTCGGCTAGCGTGTACGCGTGATCTTCGCTGACGTCCTCACGACACGGCTGCGTGCGCTGGCCGCCCGCGTTCCGTTCGACCTCGCGGTCCGCCCCGGAGCAACGGCCGACGACTTCGACGGCTGGCCCGTCCCGGTGCCGTCCGCGGCCCGCGAACTGCTGCGCCGCCTGGGCGGCTTCTCGGTGCCGCCGGTGGAGTTCACGCTGACCGGCCACCCCCGCCAGTCCCATGACCACGGCCTCCCGCACCCGCACTGGCTGGTCACCGACGACGGCGGTGGCGGCGTCACCTGGGTCGACATCGAGACCGACGGCCGTTGGGGCCAGGTGCTGATGCAGTACCGCGAGGGCGGACTCTTCATCGAGGCCGACTCCCTGCCCGACTGGCTGGACCGGGTGATCGGCACCGCGGAGGAGCTGGTCGACGAGACGGGCTTCGAGGACGGCATCCAGCCGTACGCCGACGATTTCTGGGACCTCCTGAACCTGACCGGCCCCGCGCTGCCGCTGTACCCAGCGGCCGAACTGCGGAGCCCCGGCACGGACCGGGTGGTCGCCGAACTCGCCGCCCGGGTACCGGACGACGCCTTGATAGCCGACCTTCGCGGGGCCCCGCCGGGCAGCCGGGCCCGCTTCGACCGGGCGCTCAGGCGGTACCGCCTCGAACGGGCCGCCGGCGGCGCAGTGTTCGCCGCCGTCCCCGTGGAGCAGGAGCACAATCGTCCGAGGTGAGCTCCCGTCCGCAGCACCGCCCGAGGAGGACCGCCATGGCCGCCCACGCGACCGGTCCGCGCGTCGACGCCTGAATCGACGCGCTGCCCGCCTGGCAGCAGCAGATCTGCCACCGGGTCAGGGACCCGGTGCACGGTGCCGACCCGGAGGTCACCGAGACCGTCAAACGCACCGTCCGGCCTAACTACCGGGACCGGACGGGCGCAACGTCCTTGAGGCGTGCACGTCGGACCGTTACCGGTCTGACCACTGACCCGAGTGCAGCCGGTTGACGGGGCGACAGCTAACCCAGCTGACACGCTGCCTGGACCCGCGTGTCAACCCTGAATTTCGGGTCTCCGATGCGTTCGTCGACGATCATTCCAGTGGGCGGGGGTGGCAAGGTCCACCGGTTCGACCCGGAAGGCAAAGTGATGAACCCAGGCGGGAGGACAGCGACGAATGGCGCGCCGTCACAGAGGCGATGCTGAGCCACGGCGTTCCTCTGCTGGATGGAATCCCGCCTGAGGAGTAGCCGAACGGTCAGGTCGAGCGGCGACGCCGCCTCGACCTGACCACGGGCGCTTCATCCTCAACCGGGCGCCCGATGATCCGCGGGGACATTACGCCCGGTGGGCTTCCGGGCGCTCCGGGGAGACCTCCGCGAGCGCCCGGGGCTTCGACGCCGGCGCGCAGCCCGTACACCGGGGTGGCCGGCTGCCTGCGCCAGGACTCGTCGATGCCGCCCGCGTCCACCCTGTCCGAGCCCGGCTCGTCGACCATCGCCCGAACGACCCGCTTGAACCCCTCGCCGTCGCCCGCGACCGGCACCGCGATCCCGTTCACGGGCGTCCCCCACAACCGGGCGCCGCAGCACCGGGCCTCCGGGGAGCGTGTGGTCCACCGCACCATCCTCGCCCCCGACGCGCCGGCCCGACACAATACCGCCCTGCGAGCGGCTTCACCCGGCCGCATACGGGTAGCCGCCTCGATGAGGCCTGCTCCCTCCTGGACCCCGATGAAAGAAGGCGTCATGGGCATCCCTCCCAACGATCCCGTACCTCCCAGTCCGACGCCGGCTCCCGGACCCGGTCCGGGACCGCAGCCCGGCCCGGTGCCGGGGCCCGTGCCCACGCCGGGCGGGCCCGACCCCGTACCGCCCGCACCGCCGCAGCCCGAGCCCGACCCGCCGCCGCCACCCGCCCCGGGGCCGGGGCCGGGGCCGGGGCCGCAACCGGGCCCGCTGCCGGGGCCGGCACCAGCCCCCGAACCCATCACCTGAGGCGGGCACACCACGCACGAGTCGGCGGCTGTCCGGTCGCAGTGTGCCGGACCCCATCCGCACCCGGGGCAAGCCGCGAGACCTCGTCCGCGAGCGGCTCGACCGGCGGCTCGACCGGCGCTGGAAGGCCCCAGGGCCGGGCCGCCCCGCTGGTGGCGCCGTGCAGGTCGCTCCGGCGATCGGCCGTTGCGCCGGGGGCATGCTCCGAGGTGGGCCGGGCAGACGCTTCGGCACGACCGACCGGAAGGGAGCGGGCTCATGGCGGCGACACCGGAGGGAGCCAAGGGTGACGAGGTCTACCAGCCCGACGGTGAGCAGCGCGAGGACAGCGGGGTACTCGATCCGGAGGACACCCTGATCGATCGCGGTGCCGATCCGTACGAGGAGGGCTGGTCACCCGTCGAACGTCCGCTGGCCGTCGACCGGACCGGCACCACGCCGGCCGAGCAGCGGGCCGGTGAGACCCTCGACCAGCGCCTGGCCGAGGAGGTCCCGGACCCTGCGCTGGAGGTCGTCGGCGACCCGGCCGACGGTGGCGCGGCGGACGAGCCGGTCGGCGCCGACCGCGAGGTGGGCGACGAGCGCGCCGGGCGCCTGGTCGAGCCGCCGGGGCGGGGACCGGACGGGTTCGCAGTGGACGTCGGCGTGGATGGCGCTGCCGCATCGGCGGAGGAGGCCGCGGTCCATGTCATTCCCGAGGATCCGGTCGACCCCGACGGCGCCCGCGCGGACCGCTCCTGAGGGAAGGAGCATGGCGTGTCGGTCTCAGCACCGCCGCCATGTACCCGCCGACCGCCTGAGCGGCGACGCCGGGACGCCGGGACCCGGCAGCGGTCCGCACGGCGTGCCGTGGAGTTCCGCTCCGGGAGCCGCATCCGGGTACGCTCGCTGCCCTCAGTGGTGGCCGAGCGATCCGGCGGGGGTAGGTCCACGGTCGTGTTCAGCCATACCGCTCCGGTGCGAAGCGCCGTTCTCCTCCTCGAGGCCGTTCTCCTCGAGGCCGTTCTCCTCGAGGCCGAACCTCAGCGCGTCACCTGCGGCGAACTGGGCAGGCGCGGGTCATGGTGAGAATCGGATACACGATGATGACCGAGCAGCGAGGCCCGCGTGACCTGGTCGCGGACGTGGTGGGTGCCGAGCGGGCCGGTTTCGACTTCTCGGTGATCTCGGACCACTCCTTCCCCTGGCTGGACGAGCAGGGCCACGCGTCCTACGCGTGGGCGGTGCTCGGCGCAGCCGCGCAGGCCACCTCCCGGATCCCGCTCATGACCTACGTGACTTGCCCGACCTTCCGCTACCACCCCGTGGTGGTGGCGCAGAAAGCCGCCACGGTGCAGTTGCTCTCCGAGGGCCGCTTCCGGCTCGGCCTGGGCAGCGGTGAGAACCTCAACGAGCACGTGGTCGGCGGTGGCTGGCCGGCGGTGCCGGTGCGCCAGGAGATGCTCGACGAGGCGGTGAAGATCATCCGCGCCCTGTTCGACGGCGGGTACGTGACCCGTCACGGCCGGTACTTCGACGTCGAGGGCGCGCGGTTGTGGGACCTTCCCGAGCGGCCGCCGCCGATCGGGGTCGCGGTGTCCGGGCCGGGCTCCTGCGAACTGGCGGGCCGGCTGGCCGACCTCGTGATCGCCGTGGAGCCCGACCGGGAGCTGATCGCCGGGTTCGCCGAGCACGGCGGAGCCGGGAAACCGGCGGTGGGCCAGTTGCCGGTGTGTTGGGACGCCGACCGGGACGCGGCCGTACGCCGGGCCCACCAGCAGTTCCGCTGGTTCGGCGGCGGCTGGAAGGTCAACGCCGAACTGCCCGGGACGGCGGGCTTCGCCGCCGCGAGCCGGTTCGTCCGCCCCGACGACGTCGCCGAGGCCATCCCCTGCGGCGAACGGGTCGAGGAGTTCGTCGAGGCTGTCAGACCGTTCGTCGAGGCGGGTTTCGGCGAGGTCGCCCTCGTCCAGGTCGGCGGCGACAGCCAGCCCGCGTTCCTCGACTGGGCCCAGGACACGCTGCTGCCGGCGGTGCGCGCGGCGTTCTGAACCTGCCCGTCCCGGCGGTGGGACGCGCGGCCACCCGGACGGCGGCGTCCGGTTGGACGGGCCCGACGGCCGGTCGGAGGGTGACAGGTACCGACGCCCACCGCACGGTGGGCCGGATCACCGCAGCAGCGGGACCGGCCGCGCGCCGGGCACCGGACCCGACCGACCGACCGGCCAGCCGGCCGACGACCCCGGCCGGCCGGGGCGATGACGACGGCAGGGACCGGGCGGGTGAGCCACAGCAGTCGCGGACCGAGAGGAAGCGTTGCCGGCGATGGCGGACAAGCAGGCCAGACGGATCGCGAAGTTCATCGAACCGCTGCGCGTGGAGCCGGGCTCACGGGTGGACCTCGCCGAGGACTTCGACCCCCGCTACAAGGCCCGGATCAAGAAACGGGACGGCGCCGAGCTGCTGCGCACCGGTGTCGCCCTGCTCGCCGAGTACCAGGCGAAGCTGGCCGCCCAGGACACCTACGGTGTGCTCCTCTGCCTCCAGGCGATCGACGCGGGCGGCAAGGACGGGACGATCCGTCACGTCATGAGCGGGGTCAACCCGCAGGGCGTTCACGTCAGCAGCTTCAAGGTGCCCTCCGCCGAAGAGCTCGACCACGACTACCTGTGGCGCTACGCCTGGCGCCTGCCGGCCCGCGGGGACATCGCGATCTTCAACCGGTCGCACTACGAGGAAGTCCTCGTCGTGCGGGTGCATCCCGAGAACCTCGACCGCCAACGACTGCCCGAGGAGGCGAAGGGCCGGGACGTCTGGGCGCGCCGCTACCGGGAGATCAACGACTGGGAGCGCTACCTCTGCGACAACGGGTTCAGGGTGGTGAAGATCTTCCTGAACCTCTCCGAGGAAGAGCAGCGCATTCGCTTCCTGAAACGGATCGACCGACCGGAGAAGAACTGGAAGTTCTCGGCCGCGGACCTTCGCGAGCGCGAGAGGTGGGACGAGTACCAGCAGGCCTTCTCCGAGATGCTCTCGGCCACGAGCACCCCATGGGCACCGTGGTACGTCGTGCCGGCCGACCGCAAGTGGTTCGCACGCATCTGCGCCGCCGCGGTGCTCGTGCACACGCTGATGGAGATCGACCCCCGGTACCCGGTCGTCGGCAAGAAGGCCCGCAAACAGCTGCGCGCCGCAAAGCGCCTGCTGGAGCAGGACGCCCCCGAGGGCGCCGCCCGCGACCCGTACGCAGCCGAGCACCAGCACCGCAACGGGCACCGTGGCTGAGCACCGCAGGGGCCGACCCTCGCGAGGAACGGAACGTATCGGAGGTGCTGCCATGGCGGCACGGACTGACCCGCCGGGATCGGGCCCGGCCATGCGGCCCTGGTACGCGACACCGCCGGACGAGGTCGCGGCACGGCTCGGCGTGGACCCGGAGGTCGGACTCTCCGCCGCCCGGGCGGTGGAGCTGCTGGCCGCGCACGGCCCGAACGCGCTGCCGGAGGAGAAGACGAGGCCGGGCTGGCTGCGCTTCCTCGACCAGTACCGCAGCTACATGCAGATCATCCTGGTCGCTTCGGCGGTGGTCGCGCTGGCCATCAAGGAGTGGAGCACCGCGATCCTGCTGATCGTCCTGACGCTGTTCAACGCGGTCGTCGGGCTGCGGCAGGAGGGCAAGGCCGAGAGCGCGATGAACGCGCTGCGGTCGATGCTGGAGACCACGGCCCGGGTCCGGCGGGACGGGGCCGAGGCGGAGATCCCGGCCGAACAGCTGGTGGTCGGAGACGTCGTGCTGATCGCCGCCGGCGACACCGTCCCGGCGGACGGGCGGATCGTGCGGGCCAGCTCGCTGCAGATCGACGAGTCGGCGCTGACCGGCGAGAGCGTACCGGCGGTGAAGGAGGCGGGCACCCTGACGGGCGATCAGCTCGGCCCGGGCGACCAGTCCACCATGGCGTTCATGAACACCCCGGTCACCCACGGCAGTGGCGTGCTGATCGTCACCGGGACTGGCGCCGGCACGGAGCTGGGCAAGATCTCCGGGATGCTCTCGGCGACGGAGAAGGAGCAGACACCGCTCACCCGGGAGCTCAACACCCTGACCCTGTGGATCGTGGCGGCGGCCGGCCTCACCATGGTGGTGATGTTCGCCCTCGGCCGCAGCCGCGGCCAGGCCTGGGACGCCCTGTTCGTCAGTGCCGTCTCGCTGGCCATCGCCGCCATCCCTGAGGCCCTGCCCACCGTCACCCAGGTGATCCTCTCGGTCGGCAGCCTCAACCTGGCGAAGCGTAACGCCATCGTCAAGGAACTGCCGTCCGTGGAGACCCTGGGGTTCACCTCCGCCATCAACTCCGACAAGACCGGCACCCTGACGATGAACCAGATGACGGTCGTCGAGGTCCTCAGCCCCACCGACCGCTACACCGTCTCCGGTAGCGGCTACGGTCTGGAGGGGCGTGTGCACCACGCCGCCGGCTCCTCCGCCGACATCGAGGACGCCATCCTGCCGTACCTGATCGCCAGCGACGCCAAGCTGGTGGACGGCACGGTGGTCGGCGACCCGACCGAGGGAGCGCTGCTCCTCCTCGGCCACAAGGCCGGCCTGGACATCGACGCCACCCGGGAGCGCTACCCCCGGCTCGCCACCCTGCCGTTCGACCCCGAGTACAAGCTGATGGCCACCTTCAACTCGGCCGTGGACGCGACGGGCCGACCGGTGGTGCGCTGCTTCGTCAAAGGCGCGGCGCCCGCCGTCGCCGCCCGCGCCACCACCGCACTCGCCGCCGGCCGGACCATCCCCTGGGACGCCGACCTGCGGGGCCGTGCCGCGATCCAGTCCGAACGGATGGGCGGCGAGGGCCGGCGGGTGATGGCGGCGGCCGAACGCGACCTGGACCCGTCGGAGTTCGACCCGGACAGCGACCTGCTCGCGCTCGTCACCGACCTTCGGATGACCAGCCTGGTCGGCATGGTCGACCCGCCCCGCGCGGAGTCCAGGGACGCCGTGGCCGGCGCCCAGGCCGCCCACATCCGGGTCCGCATGGTCACAGGTGACGACGTCACCACCGGCGAGGCCATCGCCCGCCAGCTCGGGATCCCGGGCGAGGCGATCCTCGGAGCCGACTTCGCGGCGATGCCGGAGCACGAACGGCTGGCCCGGATCGACGGCATCGGGGTGGTCGGCCGGGTCGCGCCCGAGCACAAGGTCCTGCTCGCCGACACGCTCAAGAAGAAGGGCGACGTCGTGGCGATGACCGGCGACGGCGTCAACGACGCACCCGCCATCAAGGCCGCCGACATCGGCATCGCCATGGGCAGCGGCACCGACGTGGCCAAGAACGCCGGCCGGATGATCCTCTCCGACGACAACTTCGCCACCATCGTGTACGCCGTCGAGGAGGGGCGGAAGCTCTACGACAACCTCACCAAGTACGTCCGGTTCGTCCTGATGCTGCTGGTCACCTTCGTCCTGACCTTCCTCGGCGCGACCGTCTTCAACATCGCCGCCGGCGAGCCGTTCACCCCGCCACAGGTGCTGTGGATCCACTTCGTGGTCAACGCGCCGTTCGGCTTCGCCCTCGGCTTCGACCTGGCGAGCCCCGGCCTGATGCGGCGCACCCCGCGCCCGCGCGGCGACTCGCTGCTGACCAGGTCCGTCATGCTCACTGTCGGGCTCAGCGGCCTGGCCGTCACCGTGGCCCTGCTCCTGCTGATCGAGCTGGGCGAGCACCACTACGGCAGCCTGAAGACCGGCAGCTCGATCGCCTTCACCGCCTTCGCGCTCTGCCTGATCGTGGCGGCCTACGAATGCCGCAGCGAACGCGCCACCGTGCTGACCACCAGCACCTTCGACAGCGGGCCGATGAACCTGGCAGCGCTGTCCGAGTTCGTCCTTGCGGTCCTGGTGACCCAGATGGACGCCTTCCGCCGCATCCTCGGCACCACCGAGATCACCCTCGCCCAGTTCGGCTGGGCCCTGCTGGCCCCCATCGCACTCCTGCTCCTGTGGGAGGTGGGCAAGCTCATGTCCCGCCGGGCGATGACGACTGCCTGACGCCAGGCCGGCCGGCTGGTGGGCCGGCCGGCCGGCTGCGGTCGCCGGCTGGTGAACGGGCCTCCCCGGCGGGTCAGACCGGCTGGGGAGCGCTGTCCACGCCGCGTGTGACGGCGACCCAGTCGTCCAGCTCCTGGAGACGTGCGGTCAGCGCCTCCCGGAGGCCCTCCTCCGCCGCGCGTCCCAAGGCCAGGCGCAGCGGCGGCCGTGCGGCGTCGACGGCGGCCAGGACGGCCGCGGCGACTCGGGCGGGATCGATGAAGGCCTCGGGGGGAAGCCCGCCGAGCGAACTCTGGACGGTGCGTACGGTCGGGTCGTAGTCGGCGGTGGGTTCGGCGAAGACGAGGTGGGAGAGGAAGCCGGTCTTCAGGTAGCCCGGCTCGATCAGGGTGAGCTTGATGTCCAGCGGGGCGAGCTCGGCGGCCAGGGCGTCGGAGAGCCCTTCGAGCGCGTACTTGCTCGCCGAGAGCAGGCCGACGCCGGGGTGTGCGGACTGCCCGTAGAGCGAGGATCCCTGGATGACATGGCCCGAACGCTGCCCGCGCAGCACGGGCAGCGCCGCGCGGAGCACGTTCAGCGGGCCGAAGAGGTTGGTGTCGAAGACGGCTCTGGCCTGCGCGTCCGTCGCCTCCTCGACAGCCCCGAAGAGTCCGTAGCCGGCGATGTTGGCGACCACGTCGATGCGGCCGAAGGCGGCGAGGGTCTGCTCGACGGCGCGGTGGGCCGCGCCCTCGTCGCGGACGTCGAGTTCGAGCGCGACGGCCCGGCCGGGGTAGCGGTCGACGAGGTCGGCGACCGATTCCTTGCGGCGGGCGGTGGCCGCGACGTGCTCGCCGCGGTCGAGTGCGGCCAGCGCGAGTGCGCGGCCGAGGCCCTGGGAGGAGCCGGTGATGAACCAGGTGCGGGGCGTGTCCGTGGTGTTGCCGCTGTTCGTCATGGTTATGACCATAGGCAGTTAGCTACTAACTTACAAGCCCGGGTTCGCGCTGATGTCTATGAGTGTCAGAGGTGACGCCTCTCCCCCATCGGGTAGTGTGGGCCTCATGGCCATGGATGCGAGCGGGTCGATGCTCACCCCTTCGGCGGCGGCTGAGACCGTCCTCACCTTCGTCAACACCCGTGCGATCGACGGCAGTCGGGAGGAGCTCCGCGACGGTGCCGCCTTCTCCCGGTGGCTGCGACAGGAGGGTCTGATCGACTCCGCCGCGCTGGTCACGGACGCCGATGCCGCCGCCGCCCGTGAACTGAGGGACGCTCTGGTCCTGGTGCTGCTCGCGCACGCGGGCGAGCAGGACGAGCCGGGCCGGGCCGAAGCCGAGGAGTACCTGCGCCGGGGTGCGGAGCTGTACCCCCTGGCGCCTGTGATCACCGCCTCCGGCGTCCGGCTCACGCCCGTCCGGAGCGGGGTGCCGGGTGCGCTCGCCGGGATGCTCGCGGCAGCGTCCGACGTCGCTCTCCGCGGCTCCTGGATGCGCCTCAAGGCCTGCCGGAACCCACCGTGCCACCTCGGGTTCTACGACCGTACGCGCAACTCCTCCGCCGCCTACTGCAGCCCGAACCGCTGCGGAGCCCAGGTCGCCATGCGCTCCTACCGGAGTCGCAAGGCGACGGAGGCCGGCCAGTAGCCGGGTACCCACGGTGAGCCGTCCGGGTGGCGGGCCGTCAGGGCGAACGCCGCCTGATGCGACACCGGGAAGTCCTCAGCGGGCCGGTCGCCACATGGTGGTGACGACGTGGCCGGTGGCGGTGGTGAGCTCGTCGCGGGGGCTGAAGCCGAGGCTCCGGTAGCGGTCCAGGTTGGCGGGGTTGGACGACTCCAGGTAGGCGGGGGCGCCGAGCGCGTCGATCCGGGCCAGGCTCTCGGCGAGCAGCCCCATGCCGAGCCCCTTGCCGCGGTGGTCGTGATGGGTGCCGAGCAGGGTGAGGTAGAAGCAGGGCTCCTCGGGGGCGACCGCGTAGAGCTGGTCGTAGATCGCCAGGATCGCCCCGGCCGTCTCCGTGCCGGTGGTCCTGGTCAGCAGGCCTTCGAGGCCGCTCTCCTCCTCCTCGGTGAGCTCGCGCCCGCCCGGCGGGATCCAGACGGCGGCGGCCTCGACGCCCGGCGTCACCAGCAGCCAGGGGTAGCGCAGCGCCGAGGTCACGTAGAGCCGCCACATCGCGGCCGCCTGCTCGGCGCGCCGCTCGACGTCGGGGAAGGCCGGGCCCCAGAGCGGGTCGTGGAAGAACGCGCTGGTCAGCGTGGTGACGACGGCGTCGATGTCCGCGGAGGTGGCCGTCCGCACCGGGACGTGAGGGTAGGGGGAGGTCATCCGTTCACCCTAGGTCCTGGCCGGTCGACCGTGGCGGATCAGCGCGGATCGGCCGGACGGGACCTGGACGGCGGACCGGCCACGTGCTCGCGGAGCAGCCCGGCCAGTGCCTCGGCGTACGGGTTGGGGCGGCGGCGCCGGGCGAGCGCGACGCCGAAGTGACGGGCGGGGCGCGGGGGCTTCACCGGGACCACCCGGGTGCCGGGCTGTGCCGGTTCGAGGGCGACGTACGGGACGAGCGAGACCCCGACGCCGGCGGCGACCAGCGAGCGGGCGAAGAAGTAGTCGGTGGTGGAGCCGGCCACCCGGAGTTCGAAGCCGGCCAGTGCGGCGTGCCGGCGCAGGAAGTCCTCGGTCTTGAGGCAGCCCAGCACCCAGCGCTCCCCGGCGAGTTCGGCCAGGTCGACGGCGTCCCGGTCGGCCAGCGGGTGCCCGTCCGGCAGCACCACCGAGAGCGGGTCGTCCATCAGCGGCGTCCAGTCGAGGCCGGAGCGGTCACCGGGGAGGACGGGCAGCGGGCCGTCGAAGTGGTAGGCGAGGGCGAGGTCGGCGGTGCCCTCGCGGACCATCGGCAGGCTGTCCTCGGGTTCCCGTTCCAGGATGCGCAGTTCGGCCTCCGGGTGGTCGGCCGCGAACCGGGCCAGGACGGCGGGCAGCAGGTGCCGGCCGCCGCTGGTGAAGGTGGCGAGGGTGAGCCGGGGCCGGTCGGCGCCGAGCCGGCCGATCTGTTCGCGGGCGTTGCGCAGTTCGGCGTCGATCGCGCCGGCCGCCTCCACCAGCAGCCGCCCGGCCTCGGTGAGCCGCACCCCGCGGGTCGAACGCTCCACCACCGCCGTGCCCAGGCCCCGTTCGAGGGCGGCGATCTGCTGGGAGACGGCGGACGGGGTGAGCAGCAGCGCGCCTGCCGCCCGGTTGAAGCTGCCGTGCTCGGCTACCGCCTGGAGCATGCTCAGCCGTCGGACATCGATCATCGTGCTCCCCAGTCAACAGTTCTGCTGATGACGCTTTCAGCAGGTCGGCAGTTCTGCTGGGGACGATACGGCAGCAGAGTGGGGGCCATGCAAAACATCACGCGAACCCGACTGCACAGCGTCTGCGTCATCGGCGGCAGCCGGTACTTCGGTCTCCACCTGGTCACCCTGCTGCGGGAAGCCGGAACCCGCGTCACCGTCGTCAACCGCGGTGGCACCCCGCCGCCGCCCGGCGTCGACCACGTGGTCGCCGACCGGTCCGACGAGGCCGCACTGGCCGCCGCACTCGGCGACCGGACCTTCGACGGCGTGATCGACCAGGTGCTGTACACCCCGGCCCAGGCGGCGGTGGCCCGCCGGGTCTTCGCCGGCCGCACCGGCCGGTACGTGATGACCTCCACCATGGAGGTGTACGACCCGGCGACCTCGCCGCTGGTGCGCACCGTGCCGGGCGTGCCGGTGCCCGAGGAGGCCGTCGACCCCGCGAACTGGCCGGTGGACCTCGCGCTGCCATGGCACGATCCGGCGGCGCTCGCCCGGCACTTCGACGAGGCGACCGGCTACGCGGAGGGCAAGCGGCAGGCGGAGGCGGTGCTCGCCGGGGACCCTCCGTTCTCCTGGGCGAGCGTACGCAGCGCACACGTCCTGGGCGGCGGCGCGCGGGACTTCACCGGCCGGCTGGCCCACTACACCGAGCTGATCGCGGCCGGCCGGCCGGTCGCCGTGCACACGCAGCCGCAGCCGACCTCGTTCGTCCACCACGAGGAGATCGCCGCCGCCCTCGTGCAGGTGGCCGCCGGGGCGGCGGACGGCCCGGTCAACGCCGGTTCCGAGGGAGCGCTCGACGTGGTCGCCCTCAGCGAGCTGGTCGCCGAACGGCTGGGCACCACTGCCCGCTACCGGTTCACGGACGGCGCGGACGCCTCACCGTTCTCCTTCGACCGCTGGTACCCGATGGCGGGCCGGCGGGCAGCCGAGCTCGGCCTGCGCTTCTCACCGACGGCCCGGTGGCTGCCCGGCGCCGTCGCCGAGGCCGCCGAGGCGGCTCTCCCCGGAAAGGCGGCCTGACATGCGACAGCGGACCATCGGCGGCGTCACCGTCGGCGCGATCGGCCTCGGTGCGATGCCGCTCTCGGTCGAGGGACGCCCGGACGAGGACGCGGCCCTCGCCACCCTGCACGCCGCCCTCGACGCCGGCGTCACCGTGCTCGACACCGCCGACTCCTACCACTGGCACGCAGGCGAACTCGGCCACAACGAGCGGCTGGTGGCACGTGCGCTGGCCGCCCGGCCGGCCGCCGAGCGGGCGGCCGTGCTGGTCGCCACCAAGGGCGGCCGCGGCCGCCCAGGTGACGGCTCCTGGACGGTCGACGGACGGCCGGAGCACCTCCGGCGGGCCTGCGAGGGCTCGCTGCGGCGGCTCGGGGTGGAGGCGATCGGCCTCTACCAGTTGCACAAGCCCGACCCGCGGGTGCCGTGGGCCGAGTCGGTGGGCGCCCTGCGCGAGCTGCTGGACGCCGGGAAGATCCGCGCGGCCGGCCTCTCCAACGTGGACGAACAGCAGATCCTGACGGCCCGGGAGATCCTCGGCCCGGGCCTGGTCGCGGTGCAGAACCGGTTCTCCCCGGCCGTCCGCGCCGCCGAGCGGGAGCTGCGGCTCAGCGAACGCCTCGGCCTGGCCTTCCTGCCGTGGAGCCCGCTCGGCGGCCTGTCGCGCAGCGTGCTGGACGACCCCGACGACACCGCCGTCGAGCGCAGCGCCTTCCACCGGATCGCCGCCGTCCGCGGTGTCTCGCCCCAGCAGGTCGGCCTGGCCTGGCTGCTGGCCCGCTCCCCCGCCGTCGTCCCGATCCCGGGAGCCCGCCGCCCCGCCACCATCCGCGACTCCGCCGCGGCCGCCGATCTCGTCCTCGACCCGGCCGAACTCGCGGCCTTGGAGCAGCCGTTGAGCCCCGTCGGGGAGCCGGCGACCGGGTGAGCCGCCCGCCAGGACACGTCCGGGGCGGGCGGCACCGCGAGGGTCAGTCGTTCTCCTCGGCCCGGACGATCTCGTCGATCCGGCGTTGGAGGGCGTCGGCCTCGGCGCGGGCCTTGCGGGCGGCCTCGTGCTCGCCGAGCCGGTCCAGGGCGGCGGCCTTGCTCCGCAGGTCGGCGACCTCCTGCCGCATCTTCGGAAGGTCGTAGGTGACGGCGCCGCGGGTGGACGGGCCGGGGGAGGCGGACTGGCCCGCCTCGTCGGCCGGCTGGACGGCGCAGACCGCGCTGACGCCCCCCGCGCCGAACAGCGAGCCGCCGAGCAGCGTGTTCAGGACGCCCTGGCAGGCGGCGGACTCCTCGGGCGTCTTCGGCCCGTTGTCGGCTACGGCCGGCTGGGCGAGCAGGAGCGGGGCGGCGAGCAGCAGGACGGAACAGGCCGCGCGGGCGGCGGACTTCAGCGGCTTCGGGGTGTTCGGGGACACGACGGACCCTCCGGGTAGGCGATGGACGAGCCATCCCTACCGGAAGGGCGGTTCACGGCGGCGGACGCTCCGCCGTCCGTGGGCGTGTCAGCGGTCCGGCGGTGCCGTTCAGACCTCCTCGTCGGGGTAACCCCAGGTCACGGTGGCCTTCGCGGCCGCAGCGGCATCGCCGACGACGCGGGCCACGGCCTCCTCGAACATCGGCCGCCAGCGGTAGAACCGGGTGATGATCAGTGGATAGCTGCTCTCGCCCGTCAGGAAGAACTCACCCCTGTCCTCCACCCAGCCGATGGGCACCTCGTCCTCGATGCCCTCCTCCCGCAACAGGCCGACCAGGGCGTGCAGAACCCGCTCGGCCTCCTCACGGCTGCCGAGGTTGCCGATGCTCAGGTGAAGATCGATGTTGACTGACATGGTCCGCATCGTAGGCTCCCGGACCGACAGTCCGCCGGGCCGGGCGGCGGCACGGGCGGCAGGCCGACGGTGGGTCGGGCAAGCGGCGGGCCGGCCGTCGCCCAGGCGCGGTCAGTAGCCGCCGAAGCCGCCGTAGCTGTGCCCGCCCGTGAAGCCGCCGGTGCCGCCCATGCCGGTGCCGCCGAAGCTGGGACGGGGGCCGGAGCCCGGCGGACTCGGCCGCACCGGCTGCGGGCCGTCCTCCGTCACCGACCAGCTGTGCAGGGCCATCTCGCGCCACCACTGGGCGAAGACGACGGAGACGCCCCGCGCCAGGCACTCCTCCTCGACGGCGGCCCGGGCGGCTTCGTCCCACCGCAGGGCGATCCCGCCGGCCTCCTGGGCACGCGCCAACGCGTACAGGTCCTTCTCCAACTCCCTGGCCGTCAGCGGCTCCTGGGGTGGATCGACCCGGTCCGCGGCGATCGGCGGGAGGTCGGTCCGGAAGACCCGGACCCGGACTGCGACGTCGCCCTCGCCCGCCTCCTCGCCCACCTCGTACAACCACACCCGCCGGGCGGCCACCTCCACCAGGACGGCGCGGCGCTGCTGCGCCTCCCGTGCCCGGGCCCGCTCGGCCTCCTCCCGAGCCGCGCGCTGCTCCGCGAGGCGCCGGTCGATCTCCTCCCGGACCGGCCGGTAGGCCTCCCTCGCGCGCTGCACCTCCGTCAGGAACGCACGCTGGGCGGCCTCCGACCGTTCGACGGCCCGCTGCTTCCAGCCGGGCCAGTGACGCGGGGCGGGGACGATGCGCCAGGCCCCGGTGCCCTGCTCCAGGTCGAACGCCCCGCCACGGCCCCCGTGGGCGCGGTAGAGCTCCTCCAGCGCACGGGACACGGCGGCCAGGAAGATGCTCGCCGCCTCGCTCCACCGCTCGCGCTCGGCCTCGGAACAGGCCACCGCCTCGCCCCAGTTGTCCTTGATCCGGTAGACCTCGACCTGCTCCGGCAGCTCCACCGAGGCGACCGGCTCGAACGCTCCTCCACAGCGCTTCGTCGCATGGAGCCGCACGTTGTCCTGGTGGACCTTGACCTCGGTGACCGCCACAGCTCCGACCTCCCGCCAGCCGATTCGACCGTCACTCACCATAACGGCGCGACCACCGTCCGCGTCAGCCCCTGTCACCGGGTTTGTCCGACCTCGGCGATAGGGTCGGCCCGCAAACCACGACACGAGCACCCCGGGGGCAGCCATGACCGATTTCGACACCGCGGGGACGGCACTGCTGCTGCACCGGCTGGCGGAGGCCTCCTCCGGACTGGTCTCCCTCGACCCGGGGATCAGCGACGCGCAGATGGACGCCTGGCCCGTCCCGGTGCCCGAGGAGATCCGGGTGCTGCTCCGGTCGGTCGGGGGCGTGCGGTTCACCGTCACGCGCTCCGCGGTGAACGGCCACACCTCCCACGAGCACATCGACTTCGCACACCCGTACAACGAGGGGCGCTACCACGGTTCCGACATGAGCTGGTACGTGGACCACGCAGGCGGCGCCGGGAGCCACTGGTTCGTCCACACCGACCACGGTGACGGCCACGTCTACGTCGACGTGGACGGTGACACGGGGGCGTGGGGGCCGCTCTTCCGGTTCTGGGACGCCACCGACACCGCCCGCGTCGCACCGTCCCTGCCGGCCTGGCTCCACCAGGTCGCCGACTGCGCGTTCCGGGCCCTCGCCGAGGCCGGAGCCGAGACCGCGGCGGGAGCCGAAGCACGAGCCGGAGCCACAGCAGGAGCCGAAGCCGGGGGCGGCATCGAGACCGGGCCGGACGGCGTCGCCACCCCCGCCGCCACCCGGGCCTTCGGCAACCGCCTCGCCGAGCACTGGCTGGCCCTGGACGACCGCCCCCCGACGGTGGGCACCGTCACCGTGCCCGAGGCCCGGGCCGCCGCCGACCCCGTCCTCCGGGAGGCCGCCGCCGGCCTGCCCGGGGACGCCCTGCTCGCCGACCTGCGGGCGGTCACCGGCCCCGCCCGCGTCGACTTCGGGCTTCCCGTCACCTGCCGCTACGCCCGCCGGGCCGGCGGCACCGTCCTGGCCGCCACCCCGTGGGACGGGGAGTAGACCCGGGGCCGTGGGGTCATCCCTCGCCGCAGGTCGCCCCCGGCGAGGCCAGGACCTTCGCCGCGCACGCGTGCCCGCGGCCGGCGGCCGCCCGCAGGTCGCCGTCGGCGAGGTAGCCGGCCAGGAAGCCGGCGGCGAACGCGTCGCCGGCGCCGGTGAGGTCGCGGACCTCTCCGACCGGCGGGACGGGCACGGTGAACGGCGCCTGCCCGGGGGCGTCCACCACGGTCGCCTCCGCACCGGACTTGGTGACGACGGTGGTGGCCGCCAGCCGCGCGCGCTCGGGGCCGGGGCAGCCATCGGCCAGCAGGCCGAGGAAGGCGGACTCCTCCCGGTTGGCGAACAGCAGGGTGGGTGCCAGCTCGGTGGCGAGGGCAAGGAACCGCTCGCGGCCGAACTGGCCGAGCATGCCGGTCGAGGAAGCGTCGAGCGAGGTGGTGCAGCCCGCACGGCGGGCCCGCCGGAGGGCGTCGACGGCGGCGGTGCCGACCGGTTCCCCGTCGAAGGAGTAGGCGGGCACGTGCAGGTGGGTCAGGCCGTCCAGCCAGGTGTCCGGGACGGTGTCGAGCAGCGTGGCCGCGCCCCGGTCGGGGAGCATGGTCCGCTCGCCGGCCTGGTCGATCAGGACGACGATGGAGCCGGTCCGGCCCTTCCGTGTGACCCTCACATCGACGCCGTGGCCGGTGAGTTCGGCGACGAGGCCGTCCCCGGCCGGGTCGTCGCCGACGCAGCCGAGGAAGCGCACGGGGCACTGGCCGGCGGCGAAGCTCGCGACGTTGGCCGCGCTGCCGCCGCGCCGCCGGAAGACCTTGGCGCTGGTGTCGGTGCCGTGCCGGAGCGGGCCGTCGACCCAGACGACGATGTCTTCGACGAGGTCGCCGAGTACTCCGAGCATGCGCCTACGCCTCGTTCCGCAGGGCGGCGAGCGCGGTGGCGATCTGCCCGCCGAGCCGCACGTTGCCCCGGTAGACCTCGACGTTGACGTCCAGGCTGCGGCCCTGGGTGTCGCGCTGGATGAAGTCGAGCAGGAACGGCGTCGAGGCGTTGCCGGTGACGCCCTGGCGCTCGGCCTCCGCCCAGGCGCGGGCCAGCAGGGCGTCGAGCTCCTGCGGCGGCAGCTGCTTGGCGGGGTCGACGGGGTTGGCGATCAGTACGGCCTGGGTCAGTTCGAGGCCGTCCCGGGCGGCGATCACCCGGGCCGCCTCCTCGGGCGAGTCGACGCGGTAGTTGATCCGGTGGCCCGAGTCGGTGACGTAGAAGCCGGGGTACTGGCGGGTCCGGTAGCCGACGACGGGGATGTTGAGGGTCTCGAACCGCTCCAGGGTCGCCCAGATGTCGAGGATCGACTTCACGCCCGCGCTGATCACGGTGACGGGCGTGACGGCCAGCGTCGTCATGTCGGCCGACTCGTCGAAGCTCTCGGACGCCCCGAAGTGGACACCGCCGAGGCCGCCGGTGGAGAAGACCGCGATGCCTGCGCGGTGGGCGAGGAAGGCGGTGGCGGCGACGGTCGTCCCGCCGTGCCGGCCGAGCGCCGCGACCACCGGCAGGTCGCGCAGGCTCGCCTTGTCGAGGTCGTCCGCCTCGGACAGCTCCTTGATCTGGTCCACTCCGAGCCCGACCGTGGGCACCCCTGCGTAGACGCCGATCGTGGCCGGGACGACCCCGGCGGCCCGCAGCTGTTCCTCCGCCTCCAGCGCGACCTCCAGGTTGCGCGGCCGGGGCAGTCCGTGCGTGAAGATGGTCGATTCCAGCGCGACGACGGGGGCACCGGCGGCAACGGCCCGGGCGACGTCGTCGGAGATACGGATGGGCAGTCCGGTCATGGCACGAGCTCTCTCTGCGATGCCACCACGGTGTGGCAACTCGGGCTCAGCCTAGAGAGCGTACGCATCGGCATCCAGAATGAGTCCTGGGCCTTCCCATAGGCTTCAGCCTATGGGTTTCACCTTGCGTCAGCTCGAAGTCTTCCTCGCGGTGGCCGGCACGCTGCACTTCGGCCGTGCCGCCGAGCGCCTGCACATCTCCCAGCCGACGGTCAGCCAGGAGGTGGCCCGGCTGGAGCGGACGGTGGGCGTGGAGCTGTTCGACCGCAGCCGGCGGGCGGTGCGGCTGACCCCGGCCGGCGAGGTGATGGCCACGGAGTCGGCCCGGCTGCTCGAACAGGCCGGCTCGCTGCTCGCCCGGGTGCGGCTGCACGAGGAGTCACGGAGGGGGACGGCCCGGATCGTCGCCTCCCCCAGCGTCATGAACCGGCTGCTGCCCGCCGTGGTCAGCCGCGCCGAGCAGGAGCTGCCGGCGCTGGAGCCGGCGGAGCTGGCCGTGGACACCGGTCACGTCTCGGCGACGCTCGCCTCCGAGCTCGCCGACATCGGCCTCGGCCGCTTCCTGGAGGAGGTGCCCGGCTACCGGCGGGAGAAGCTCGCCGACGAGCCGGTGCAGGTGGCGCTCAGCCGCCGCCACCCGCTCGCCCGGCGGGGCGCCGTCCACCTGCGCGAGCTGCGCGACCTGCCGCTGCTGCTCTGGTCCCGGGAACAGCACCCGCGGTACTACGACCATGTGCTCGGCCTCTGCTCGGCGCGCGGCGTCGAACCGCCGGTGCTGGTCAGCCCGCCGCGGATCGTCGGCTCGCGGCTCTACCTGCTCGCGCACAACCGCGCGTTCTCGCTCGTCCCCGCCTCGATGACGGGCCATCTGACCGAGGACGTGGTCACCGTCCGGCTCGCCGACCGGGCCACCCTGCCGCTGGAGATGCAGTGGCGGCTGGACGACGAGCGGCCCCGGCTCGCCGCCCTGCGCGAGCTGATCCGGCAGGAGGCGGCCGTGCTCGGGGCCGGCTGAGCGACCGGCCGGAGCGGCGTGGGAAAGCCCGGTGGCGCCCTCGCCGCCGTCGCCCAGGACCCCGACGGCGAAAGGGCGTTGCCGATCGGCCCACGACTCCGGGGCGCCGTCCGGCTCCGGTCGGCGGCACGCGCCCGAGCGGCTCCTGCGGGGCTTGACGTGAAGTCCGCTTCACCTTCTACGGTCGTCCTCGTCCGGCTACCACCCGATGCCCGAACGGAGCGCAGCAGTCATGGTGTTCACCCCCGAGGAGCGCGCCTACCTCACCACCCAGCGGATCGGCCGGCTGGCCACCTCCGGCCCGCAGGGCGCGCCGCAGACCCGGCCGGTGGGCTTCCGGCTCAACGAGGACGGGACGATCGACATCGGCGGGCCGGGGATGACGGCCAGCCAGAAGTACCGCAACGCGGTGCGTGATCCACGGGTCTCCTTCCTCGTCGACGACCTCACACCGGCCGACGACCCCGACGCGCCGGCGCCGGGCTGGGGCCGCGGTGTGGAGATCCGTGGCCGGGCCGAGCCCCTGACCGTCGACGTCCCGCCGGTGGACCCGTCCTTCTTCGACCACGAGATCCTGCGGGTGCACCCCGAACGCGTCATCAGCTGGAACGTGGCCGTCAGGGGCAGCGCGGGCCGCGACGTGAAGGGCTGAGCCCAACGGCGCCGGGCCGCCGCACGCCGAGGCGTGCGGCGGCCCGGGACCGTTCGGGGCGGTCGGGTGTCAGGCCTTGCAGGTGCCGGTGCTCCAGTCGACGGTTGCGGTGGCCTGCGAGTACTTCCACTCCGGCGCCAGCAGGTCGCGGTCGAGCTGGGCGGCGGCCGTCTTGTCCTCGACCACGTAGCCGAAGTCCTGCAGCCAGGCGGGGTAGAGGTTCTTCGACCCGATGTAGAAGGCCGAGCCGTCGACCGCGACCAGCTTGTGGTGCAGCGCGTACGGGTGGCCGTCCGCCCAGGTGGCGGCGGGGGCCGCGCGGAAGGTGGCGAGCTGGAGGTTGCTGCAGAGCGCGGCGCCGGCCTTGGCCTGGTCGCCGGTGAGGGCGGTCAGCCGGGCCTTGAGGACGTCGCTGATCTCGGCGAGGGACTTGATCTGCGAGTAGCCGCCGCTGCCGACGGCGCCGCGGTTGGCCGGGTCGCTGACGACGATCCGCACCTTGACGCCGGCGGCGAGCTTGGCGGCCAGCGCCTCGTACAGCCGGGAGTCGTAGCGGGGCAGGGGCGGGCAGGTGCCGTTCATGTCCTGCTGGGAGATCTCGATGTGGCTGGTGGCGCTGGAGACGAGCGCGCGCAGCGCGTTCTCCTCGGGGTTGACCGTCTCGTAGTCCCGGTCGGCGTTGGTGTTGTCGTGCAGGACGAGCGGGCCGCACTTGGTGTCGGAGACGGCGGGGACGGGGCCGGGCCGGTAGGCGGAGGCCGGGTCGTTGGCCTTGATGCCGACGCCGAGGCCGCCGACGGCGATCACCGGGACGGTACCGGTGGCGGCCGGGGCGGGGTTGAGGTCCCGCTCCATCGAGGGGCTGCAGGCGCCGCCGTTGGAGGAGGCGAACCAGGCGTTGTCGAACACGCCGGTCCGGCCGCAGGTCCACTCCCAGAGCGTGTCGAGGTAGCTCGCGGCCGAGCCGGCGGCGGGCCCGGTCAGCGCGAGGTCGACGTCGGAGACGGGGTGGGCGGTGTCGAGGTAGTCGTCCTTCCAGCCGTTGATGCCACCGGCGACGACACTGCGGCCGTCGACCACCAGCAGCTTCGAGTGGTTCCAGGAGAACGCGGTGCGGGAGGTGGTCATCGACGCCACGTTGAGGGTGACCGAGCCGGCGGCCGGGCCCAGCTTGGCGATCAGCTCGTCCCGGTAGCGGGAGGGCAGCACGTTGGCGTTGTAGACCGGCGCGGCGCCGACCATGATGCGCACCTGGAGGCGGTGGCCGGCCGCCACCGAGGCCTTGAGGCCCTCGACCAGGGCGTCCTGGAAGCCGCCGTTGGGGAACGGCGCGAGGGTGGAGACGTCGACCGTCCGGGTGGCGGCGGCGACGTCCGCCTTCATCCGGGCGAGCAGCGCGCGGGTGCCCGGGCGGTCGGCGCAGGCGGCGTCGCCCCAGCAGCCCGGCGTCTGGAGCAGCCAGCCGGCCGGGTCGTCGGCGGAGGCGTTCAGGCTGTTGCCCTCGGTGCGCTGCCAGACGGTGCCCGCCAGGCCGGGCGCCACCTCGCGCAGGGCGCGCTCGACCGCGTCGAGGTGGGTGGTGCCGCCCTCGCCGGCGGTGGTGGTGCCGGCCGCGGACTCCGCGTGGGCGGGCAGGGGCGAGGCGACGGCGAGCACGGTGGTGGCTGCGGCGGCGGCCAGGGCCGACCGCACGAGGCGGCCGGACCGGCGGGACCAAGGGAGGTGCACGTGTGGTTCCTTCAGGAAGTGACGGGTGGTTCACCCGTGAGACGACCTGAGATTACCGAAAAGTAACTTGTTCTCTAAACTGCGCATGACAATCAGTCACCGGGCCGGAATCACACCCGTCGATCGGCCCCCGCCGATCGGCACGCCCACCGGCCACGGCCGCGGTGACCGCGGCGAACCCACCGACGGCCGGCGGTGGGCGCGCCCGGGCGTGATCGGCCCCGGGCGGGGCCGCAGGGACCGGGCCGGTCGGCCCCTGCGGCCCCGCCGGCTCAGCCGGCCAGGACCTCGCCGACCAGCTCGCGGGCCTCGGCCTGGACGCGGGCCAGGTGCTCGTCGCCCCGGAAGGACTCGGCGTAGATCTTGTAGACGTCCTCGGTGCCCGACGGCCGGGCGGCGAACCAGGCGTTCTCGGTGCAGACCTTGATGCCGCCGATGGCCGCACCGTTGCCGGGCGCCTCGGTGAGGACGGCCGTGATCGGCTCCCCGGCCAGCTCGCCGGCCTTGACCTGCTCCGGCGAGAGGCGGCCCAGCAGCGCCTTCTGCTCCCGGTCGGCCGGCGCGTCCACGCGGGCGTAGGAGGGAGCGCCGTGGCGGTCGGTGAGGTCGCGGTAGTACTCGCTGGGCGTGCGGCCGGTCACCGCGGTGATCTCGGAGGCCAGCAGGGCGAGCAGGATGCCGTCCTTGTCCGTCGTCCAGACCCCGCCGTCGCGGCGCAGGAAGGACGCCCCGGCCGACTCCTCGCCGCCGAACGCGATCGAGCCCTCCAGCAGCCCGTCGACGAACCACTTGAAGCCGACCGGCACCTCGATCAGCTCGCGCTTGAGGTCGGCCGCGACCCGGTCCAGCATCGAGGAGGAGACCAGCGTCTTGCCCACCGCCGCGTCGGCCGGCCAGTCGGCGCGGTGCCGGTAGAGGTAGTCGACCGCCACCGCCAGGTAGTGGTTGGGGTTCATCAGGCCGTCCGGGGTGACGATGCCGTGCCGGTCGGCGTCGGCGTCGTTGCCGGTGGCGATCGCGTACTCGCCCCGGCGGCCGATCAGCGAGGCCATGGCGGCGGGCGAGGAGCAGTCCATCCGGATCTTGCCGTCCCAGTCCAGCGTCATGAAGCGCCAGGTCGGGTCGGTGACCGGGTTCACGACGGTCAGGTCGAGACGGTGCACCTCGGCGATCCGCCCCCAGTAGGCGACGGACGCCCCGCCCAGCGGGTCCGCGCCGATCCGCAGGCCGGACGCCCGGATCGCGTCCAGGTCCAGGACGGACACCAGGTCCTCGGTGTAGGCGGTGAGGAAGTCGTGCCGGCCCGTGGTCGCGGCGGTCAGCGCGCGGGCGTACGGGACCCGCTTGACGCCGCGCAGGCCGTCCCGGATCAGCGCGTTGGCCCGGTCCTGGATCCAGCCGGTGGCATCGGAACCGGCCGGGCCGCCGCTCGGCGGGTTGTACTTGAAGCCGCCGTCGCGCGGCGGGTTGTGCGAGGGCGTGACCACGATGCCGTCGGCGAGCGCCTGCGGGTGGCGGCGGTTGTGCGCCAGGATCGCGTGCGAGACGGCCGGGGTGGGCGTGTAGCCGTCGGCGCTGTCCAGCAGGACGGTGACGCCGTTGGCCGCCAGCACCTCGACGGCGGTGACCTTGGCCGGCTCGGAGAGCGCATGGGTGTCCGCGCCCAGGAACAGCGGGCCGGTGATGCCCTGACCGGTTCGGTACTCGCAGATCGCCTGGGTGGTGGCGGCGATGTGGTCGTCGTTGAAGGCCGCGTCGAGCGAGGAGCCGCGGTGGCCCGAGGTCCCGAAGGCCACGCGCTGGCCCGGCTCCTCCGGGTCCGGGTGCAGCGCGTAGTACGCCGTCACCAGCCGCGCCACGTCCACCAGGTCGTCCGGCTGCGCAAGCTGACCGGCCCGTGCGTGTGCCATACGTGTCTCCCACCAGTCCCTGTCCGTACGCCGGCCCCGCCGGCCCGGCGCTTCCATGCCCTGTGCTCACCGATCGTAACCAGAACACGACCGGTGGCCGTACCGGGCGGGCGCCGGGTACGGCTCACAGGGGTGGCCAGGGGGCCGGCGATCGAAACTCAGGGCTCGAAACTCAGGGTTCTGAGCTCAGGGCTCAGGGCTCAGGGCTCTGAGCTCAGGCTCCGGGCTCACGGCGGGCAGGCTCAGGCGGGCAGGCTCGGGGCTCGAACGGGCAGGGCTCGAACGGCAGGGCTCAGGCGGGCAGGGTTTCGCGGAACGAGTCCAGGGCCGGGGCGGTGTTGGTGGCCACGAACTCCGTGACCGTGTACGCGGCCAGGCCCGCCAGGACGAAGGGGTCGCTGCCGGTGATCTCCTCGATCGCCGCCCGGTCGGCGCCCGCGGCGAGGATGACACCCCCCTCGCGGGGCACCTTGCGGCCGGAGGCGAGGAAGGCCCCGGCCGCGTAGTGCGCCTTCAGCCACTCCAGGTGCTCGGAGAGCACGGCGTCGATACGGTCCAGGGGCGCGGTGTAGGTCAGATCCAGAACGAACATGTGCCCCAGGCTAACCGCCCGTTCCGAGGCACCGTCAGTCACCCTGGCACTGCGGGATTTTTACCGAACGGTCGACCAACCGGGCCCGCCGCGGGGCTAGCGTTCACGGCATCCCCGACAACCACCGGGCGCGGGCAGCCCGCGCAGGAAGAGGTGTGCCATGAGCTGGATCGACGTCCCCGGAGCCGCCGCGGCGCTGCCGCGGGCATGGAGCTCCCGCGTCCTGGGCCGGGTGGGCCCGGCGGCGGTCAAGGTGCTGCGGATGGACGAGCTGCCGGTAGCGGAGGAGCGGCACGACGTGACCGAGGTGCTGCTCGTCCTCGACGGCCGGATGGAGCTGCTCGTGGACGGCACCTCCGTGCCGGTGGGGCCCGGCGGGATGTACGTCGTCCCGGCGGGCGTCCCGCACGCGGTCGCGGCGGGGAGCCGGGGCACTCTGGTGATCGTGGAGACCGAGGGCTGAACTGCCCTGGCCGCGTGCCCGGGTGGCGGACACCGGGGCACGCACGAGGTGGGCGAGGAACGGATTCGAACCGTCACAGCCGAAGCGGGGGCTTTACGGGCCCTTGGGCTCACCGGTGCCCGACTCGCCCTCGACGTCTTCACCCTGTCCCCGGCCGCCCACCCGCCACAACAGGGTTTCCGGCCACCGCCGTCAGGTCCGCAGCAGCGTGTCAGGCTCAATCATGCCCGGTCAGCGGCCGTTTCGGTAGGACTCGGGACACGTCCGATTCTCCTTGCCCCGGGTGCGGTGCCGGCCGCAGACTCGTCCGCATCCACTCCCCCGGCCCCGTGCCGGCACCCGTCCGCGGGCGCCGTCGCGCGCGGCGTGCTGCCCGGCCGCCGGGAGGAGTCGGCGAATCGAGGGGGAAACAGGGCATGAACGGTGTGAACCAGGACGCGGTGCTGCGGGCGCGGATGATGCTGCTCAGCACCGACCGGCGGGTGCTGCGCGGGCCGAACGCGCTGTCGGTGTACCGGCTGCTGACGACGGTCGCGCCCGAGGTGTACGGGTCCAAGCTGGCCTACGTGCTGGTCGAGGCGGCCGGCTCGCCCGCGCTACGCGAACTGCCGCAGGCTCGGCGGGCATTGCTGGACGAGGCGGTCGCGGTGGCGGAGGCGCTGGAGCCGCGGAACCCGTTCCGGGCCAAGGTGCTCGCCCGGGCCCTGACGGCCCGCGGGGCCGTGTAGCCCCGCCCGGCCCAGGTCGGCCCAGGTCGGCCCAGGTCGGCCCGGGCCGGTCGGGCCGGTCGGGCCATCCGGCACCTGCGTCTCCGGCCTTTCCCTCCCCGGCCGGCGTCGCGTCAGGTGACGTTCAGCGTGAGCTCCGCGGTGTGCAGCTGTCCGGCGGTCTGGAACTGCAGGAATACGCGCCAGCTCCCGGCCTCGTCGAACATGGCCTGGAAGGTCAGCGTCGGACCGCCGTGGTCGCCGTCGACCTCGTTCGCCGGGTGGAGATGGGCCAGCGCCTGGTCGCCCTCGTGGAAGGCGGTGAGGTGGGCGTAGCTGTCCAGGTACGGCTGGAGGTCGGTGACGGGCTCGCCGTCCTTGCCGACGGTGGCGGTGAGCTGGTGGGCACCGGCCTTCGGCTCGCTCCGGAGGGTGACGGTGTAGCCGTCGACCGTGGTGCTGCCGACCGGGGCGGGGAGCGGTACCGCGGCGGCCGCGCCGGGCACGGTCACGGTGCGGCTGAGGACGAGCTCGCTGCCCTTGCGGGGGCCGCTGTCCGGGATGAACGACGTGTACAGCCGCCAGTTTCCCGGGGCGAGGGCCGCGAGGTCCGCGGTCCACGTGCCGTCCGCGGCCATCACCGGGTGCAGGTGCTGGAATCCGGTGAGATCGGAGCGGATCGCGTAGAAGTGCAGCTTCTTCGTCTGGTGCACGGCGAAGTCGGTGACCGGCCGCCCGTCCGGGCCGGTGATGGTGAACCGGTAGCCCACGGTCCGGTCTGCGGGCAGGCCGGCGGCCTCGGGGTCCAGGCGGTAGCCGTCCCGTTCGGCGGCGAGGCCCCGGGAGGTCGCGGGCATGTCCGGCATCCCCTGCATCCCCTGCATGGCCGGCATGGCCGGCATGGCCGGGGCCGCCGCGCCGGGCGTCATGGTCATCGCACCGTGGCCCGTGGCCGGCATGCCCTGATGCCCGGAGTGCGACGACGAACCGCATGCGACGAGGCCGACGAACAGCAGAACCGGCACACAGGACGCCAGCGCCCAGCCGCGGGAGAACGAACGATGAGGAGCGGGCATCAGCAGGTCTTTCCCGTGACAGCGCGCCGCGAGGAGCGCATGGATGGCGGTGACAGACAGGAGATCCGTGAGGGCCGCCGGGATAACCAAAAGTTCGGGGACGGCGCACGGGCGCCCACGCCCACGGCACCCGCCCCGTACCCGGTCGGGCGATGCCGGGGCCCCGGCCACCGCGTCGCGGCAACGGCAAGGACAAGGACAAGGACAGCCGGCAGCCCCGGCGGCGAGGTGAGGGTGGGTCACCTCGCCGGCCGCGCGACATCGGACACCGGTCCGAGGTGGCCGAGCTTGTCGGGGTTGGACACGGAGTGGATCGCCTGGATCACGCCGTCGGCGATGTCAAGTTCGATCACGCTGGCCACGCGCCTTTCGGCGTCGTGCATCACGGCGCCGGGCCGGCCGTTGATCCAGGCCGGCCGGGCGGAGGCGCCGAGCATCCGGATCCGGCGGAACCCGCCGGCTCCCGGGGCACTCCCGGCGCACGCCCGTACGCACGGTGACGCCGTACCAGGTGTGCGGCGGGCCGGCGACCACCGCCGCGGCCCGGGCGATCGCTCATGCGGGAGGCGGTACGGAGGGCGCGGAAGGCCTCGACGTCGGGCACCCCGGGGCGCATCTCGTAAGAGCCACCACTATCATTCATGCCTTACCCCGTGGGGCGCTCGGCTCCGGATGCCCCGAAGGGAGTACCCCATGCGCCAGCCCCGGGTCCTGCTGCTGGACGCGGCCCCCGGCGACCTGCTCGACCGGGAGCTGGCGCGGTTGGTCGGCCACGGACTGGCCGTCACCCTCAACCTCCGCCGGGTGGCCGACCACACGGCGGTGCGCGCCACGTGGGCGGGCCGGGTCGGGTTCACCGACTTCGACGCCTTCGACGAGTCCGCCCTGATCGCCGAGACCGTCCGGGGAGGCCTCGGCCACGACGCCGTCAAGTCCCGGGGCGGGGTGCCGCTGCGTGCCGCCTTCCTGGACGCGGCGACCAGCCCCGCGCTCGCCCACCGGCTCCGGGCGGTCGGCCGGGCCGGGGCCGGCACCGACCACGTCGACCTGGCCGCCGCCGCCCGCCACGGCGTCACCGTCACCCACACCCCGGGCTCCAACGCGAACGCGGTCGCCGAGTTCGCCCTGGCCCAGCTCCTCACCCTGACCCGCGACCTGCCCGCCCACAACGAGGCAGCACACCGGGGCAGTTGGCGCACCCCGGCCGGACCGGCGGTGGAGCTGTCGGAGCTGACCCTCGGCATCCTCGGCCTGGGCCGGATCGGCCGCGCCCTGGCCGCACGGGTGACCGCCCTCGGCATGGACGTCCAGGCGCTCTCACGCGGTCCGGCCGAGGCCCCGGTGCGCAGGGCCCCCACCCTCGCCGCGCTCCTGGCCGGCAGCGACGTCGTCTCCCTGCACCTGCCGCTCACCCCGCAGACCCGCGGGCTGATCGGCCGGGCGGAGCTGGCACTCATGCGGCCGGGGTCGGTCCTGCTGAACACCGCCCGCGGCGGCATCGTCGACGAACAGGCACTGGCGGATGCGCTCCGCGACCCGGCGCACCCGCTCGCAGCGGCCGCCGTCGACACCTTCGCCCATGAGCACGCCGCCTTCGCCTCGCCGCTCTTCGGCCTGCCGAACGCCCTGCTCACCCCGCACGTCGCCGGGATGACGCGGGGCGCGATGGCCACCGCCGCCCTGCGGTGCGCGGACCACCTCGCCGCCCTGCTCGCCGGCCGTCCGGACGGCGTCCCGGTGGTGGGCGTCGGCTGGTAGCCGGCGGCCCGTGCCCCGGCGCCGTTCGGTGCCGGGGCGGTCGGCCACGCGGCGGTGTCACCAGGTGGCGCCGGCGGGCTGGCGGGTGGTGGCGTTGAGGCGGTTGAAGAAGTTGCTCAGGCTGATCCAGAGGACCAGCGAGGCCAGCTGCCGCTCGTCGAAGTGTGCGGCCGCCGCGCCCCAGACGTCGTCCGGTACGACGGCCCGGTCGGCGAGGCGGGTGACGTGCTCGGCCAGCTCCAGGGCCGCGCGCTCGGCGTCGGTGAAGTAGGGCGCCTCCCGCCACGCGGCGACGGCGTGCAGGCGCTCGTCGGTCTCGCCGTTCCTCTTCGCGCTCGCCACACCGCTGACGACGCAGTAGCTGCAGCCGTTGATCTGGCTGGCGCGCAGGTGGACGAGTTCGAGGGTCGGCTCGGGTACGCCGCCCTTCTTCGCGGCCTTCATCACGCCCAGGATCGCGGGCAGCGCCTCGGGGATGACAACGGCGGGGTTGGCCATGCGGGCGTCGCTCACAGCGGTGTCCTTCTCTCTCTGCTCCGTGGTGCTGTCATCTCTTCCGACGGGGCCGATCCCGCAGATGTGACAACCGGCGCGGAGAAATCCGAACACCTGGCGTGCCCGCCTCAGCCCGCCCGGCGGGCCGTGGCGAGCAGGTGGGCCAGGGCCAGTACGGCGAGCCCGGCGGCCGGCACGAGGTAGCCGGCCGTCAGCACCCGCACCGGGCCGAAGCGGTCGGTGGCGTACACCCGAGGCGAGGTTGCCGCCGGCTCGCCGGAGCCGCCCCCGCCCGTCGGCGCCCCGTGCGGAGCCGGGGCCGGGGCGGGGGCGCTCCTCACTCGGCGGTGACGCGCAGGTTGGCGAGGAGCGTGGCGCCGTCGGCGGAGGTGGCGAGGACGCGGCCGGAGCGGTGCCAGTGGGTGACCGCGCCGGCGTGTCCCCGCAGGCCGGCGTACGGCGGGTCGGCGTGCGGGAAGACGGCCGTGGCGGTGGGCTCGGCCGCCGGGGCGGCGCCCAGGTGGACGAGGGCGCCGGTGCCGTCGGCCAGGGGGACGGTGAGTGCCCAGTGGTCGCCGTCCACGGTGGGGCCGTACGGGGCGAGACCGGCGACGGTCATCTCGGTGGCGGGGCCGGCGGACTCGTCCGTCCGGACGAGGGTGGTCCGGTCCGGGTGCTCCTGCACGTGTGCGGTGAGCAGGCCCTCGGAGGCGAGCGCCACCGAGACGTCGGGGGCGGTGGTGGCCTCGTCCAGGCGGAGCCGGGAGCGCAACTCCCAGCCTGGCAGGTCCCAGCGCCACAGTTCGGTGAGCGGCGAACCGTCGGGCAGGGCGGAGACCACGACGGCCGCGCAGCTGCCGGCCGTACGGGCGATCCGGCCCACCAGCCGCTGCCCGTCACCGAGTTCGCGCCAGACCACGGTGGGTCGTGGCGCCAGGGTGTCCAGGACGGCGATGCCGTCCTCGTCCTCGGTGATCAGGTGGCGGCCGTCGAAGGACGGGGCGATCTGCCGGACCCGCAGAGTGGTCCAGGGCCGGACGGCCCGGGTGACGAGGTCGAGGCGGGCGATCTCCCGCACCCGGCCGTAGCCGGCCACCAGGAGCGCGCTGCCGCCGTGGTCGGCGAGGACCAGGTGGTCGGCGGGCACGTCCCAGCGGGCCTTGGTGCGGCCGTCGGCGGTCAGCAGCCGCACGCCCGCCTGGCCGCAGGCGACCAGCAGGGCGCCGGAGCCGAGCAGTGCCGCGTCCAGCACCGGCAGCGTGCCGGGCCACTCGGCGGCGGTGTACGCGGGCGCGGCGCCGGCGGGACGGGCGGGCTGCCGGGGCCGCGCCAGGTCGGCGGCGGCCAGTGGGTCGGCCCGCTTCAACAGCCGCTCGGCGAGGGCGCTTTCGGCCTTCCTGGCATGGACGCCACCGAAGCCGCCGTCCCGTACGACCGCCCGGGCGGCGGCGGTGGCGAGTTCACGGTCGGCGGCCGGGTCGGCGGCGGGCAGGTCCGCCAGGGCCGCGGCCAGCGCCGAGCGGCCGGTGGCGCGCGGGTCGCCGTCGCCGTCGAGGACCGCCAGGGCCAGCGCCCGGGTGGCCTCCCCCGCGCCGAGTGCCAGCAGGTACGGCAGCGCCCGGCCGCGGGCCGGGCCGCCGAGGGCGACCGCGTCACGCAGGTCGGCCGCGATCGTGGGCCGCAGCGCCTCGTCCGGCCAGGCGGCCTCGACGGTGCCGAGGCGGTCGCCGGCCTCCCGGCAGTGCGCGGCCCAGGCGGCACGCAGTTCGCGGGCGGCCTGCGGGTAGGTGGCGGTGAGGCGTTCGACGGCGGTGGCGAATGCACCCCGGCGGTGTGCGATCCGGACGGCGTGCTCGCGCTCGCCGGCCCGCCACCAGAGCCGGACCACCAGGTCGGCGGCCAGGTCCCGGCCCTCGGCGAGTTCGGCGGCCTGTGCGGTGCGGCCGTTGCGGATCAGCACGGCGACCGCCTCGGCCGGCGCGTTCAGCAGGTCGGCGAGGACGAACGCCGCCTCGTCGACCCGGCCTTCGCGCTCCAGCGCTTCCGCGGCGTGGCGGTAGAGGCCGGCGAGGTGCTCGTGGACGGTGGGGCCGGAGAGCGGGGACGCACCGCCCGCGCCGGCGGCCTTCGGAGTCGCCCGCAGCTCGCCCGTGTAGCGGCGGGGCAGGCCGAGGGAGAGCCAGGACTTCCCGCCGGCCGGCTTGGCCCCGGCGACCGGGACGGCGTCGCGCAGGGCGTCCTCCCAGCGGCGCTGTTCGAAGGCACGGGTGAGTTCGTGCAGGTAGCGGGCGTGGCGGCCGCGCACCAGTCGGGCCGCCGGGGTGCGCATGGCCAGGCGTGCCAGCAGGCCGCCCAGCCGCGGGCGGCGGGCGCTCCGGGGCCGGCCGGGGGCCGGTGCGGCGGGGCTTGCGGCGCCGGCCGCCGCAGTGGTCTCGGTGGCTCCCACGCGGCGGCGGGCAGCAGCCAGCCCGACGGCGAGCACGATGAGGAACCCGCCGGGGCGGAAGCTGCGGTCGGCGACGATCCCCACGAAGCTGGCCGCGGCCATGAGCATGGCGCCCAGCGTCAGGACCAGGGCGAGCCAGTACGCGGCCGGTCCGACCTTGGCCGCGAGGGTGCCCGGCCCCGGCCGGACGAAGGACCGCCGGCGGGCTCCGGCCGGGGCGTCCCCGGTGAGCCGGCGGGCCCGTGCGCTCGACGGACGAATGCCGGCGGCGGTCCGCAGGTCGGGCTGCGGTCGCTGCGGCACGGCCTCCTCGACCGGTTCGGCCACGGGCTCGGCGGCGCCACCGACCGGTCGCGGGCGGTGCAGGGCGACGCCGGTCGGGTCGAGCCAGCCCGACGGGTCCAACTCCGGCAGTTCGGAGATGTCGTGGGTGATCGTCAGACCGGCTGCGATGAAGGCGAGCCGCCCGGCCCGCATCTCCCGCCGGTCCGTGCCGACGGCGACCAGCGCACCGCTCTCCGCACGCTCGACCGGAAGTCCGGGGGCCCGGTCGGCCCGGACCTCCACGGCTGCGGCCAGCGTGAACAGCCAGCGTCCGTCCGGTAGTTCACGCAGTACGGCGCCGTCCTGCCAGCGCGTCAGGACGCGGGCGGCGGCCTCGGCCGCGCCGATCACCGGCACGTCGAGGAGGTATCCGGCGGCGGTGACGGTGGCGCGGAACGCCGCGGCGGGTGTGGCGGTCACTCGTCGCTCCCGATCAGGTGGTGGATCCGGCCGGTGTGTGCGTGGCCGACCACGATCCGGCCCGGCCGGGTCTCGGCGGCGATCAGCGGCAGCGTCGGGTGGACGGTGGGCGGCGCGGTGCCGCCGGAGAAGCGGCTCAGGGTGCGGACCCCGTCCGCGCGGACGGTGCGCACCAGACGGCCGCTGTGGGTGCAGGTGACCAGCGCGGGCACCGCCTCGTGGTGGACCAGGCCGATCACCTCGGCGGGCTCGCGGAAGGAGATCCGGAGCTCCTCCCCCTGCCGCGCCGGCCCGTTCCAGTTCCTGCCCCGCCACGTCCGCACGTGCCAGTTCCTGCCGTCCTCCGACCAGCCGACGGTGGCGCCGCTGTGCACGAGGTGACGGGCCCGGGCGGCCTCGGGCGGCAGGCTCCGGTCGTACAGCCGCGGCTCGCGGAAGCGGTTGAAGTACTGCCGCCCCTCCACGCCCCGGCCGACCTCGCCGTCGTCGGCCACGGCACCGTCGGGCGCGATCCGCCACCAGCGGCCGGCCAACGGCAGCACCAGATCGTCCCCGTTGCGCAGCAGCGGCAGGACGGGGCGGGTGAGCTGCTCGGCCAGCCGGGCCCGGTCGAGCCCGAACGCGGCCGCCTCGGCGGTGAACCCGCCGGGCCGGCCGCCGCGACCGGAGAGCGGCCGGCCGCTGACGTAGGGGATCAGCCGGTCGCCGCGCACGTACAGGGCGATCAGCCGCCGGCCGATGCGCCCGGCGGCGACCACCGGGCCGTGCAGTTCGTGGCGCCGCGGCCGGACCGCGGTGACGGGACCGTCCTCACCGCTCGGCAGGTTGACTGCGAGCAGGGTGGAGGCGCGCTTTCCCCGGGCGATCAGGGTGCGGGCGTCGGTGGTGAAGGCGGGCAGCGCTGCCCCGGTGCCCCCGGCCGGCCCGGTCGCCCCGTCCGGCAACGCGACGGCGGCCGGCGCGACGGCGCGCCGGAACTCGCTGCCGCGCAGCGCCCGGACGGCGATCTCCGCTGCGGGCAGGGGGAGTTCGGTGGCGGCGCCGTCGAGGCGGACGGTGACGTGGGTGGCTCCGTCGGCGGACCAGCGGGCCGGTTCGCTCGCCAGCACCCGGGCCCGGGCCGGGAGTTGCCCGGCGAGCCGGGGCGAGGCGAGCAGCCAGGCGTGGTCCTCGGCGTCGAGGCCGGCCTGGGCCCGCCGGACGTCCTCGGTGGTGGGGTCGGCCGGCCGGCGGGCGGCCAGCCAGGCCGGCAGCAGCTCGGCGAGGTCGCCGGCGAGCAGGCGGCCGAACGGATCGCCGAGCACGCCGACCGCCAGTTCGGTGCCGCGCGCGGCCGCCCGGCGGTGCAGGACGAGCAGCGCGGCGAGCTGGACCAGCCGGCCGGCCCCGGCCTGGGTGGGGCCGGTGTCGACCAGCGCGACGATCCGGCCGCGGGCGACCGGAGTGCGGAACTCCGTTGCATGGTGGAGGAGTTCGCCGTCCGCCAGGCGGCGCAGGAACTCGTCCGGGTAGGCGTCGGCGAGCAGCCACTCGGAGGGCAGCAGCCGGTCCGGCCGGCCCGCGCGGGTGAGGCCGCCGAGGCCGTCCGGGTCGCCGAGCACGTCGGCGACGGGCTCGCGCGCCCCGACCAGGGCGTCCAGGCGGCGCACCAACGGGCCGAGGGCGACGGCGAGTTCGGGGCTGAGCGCGGAGAGGGTGGCGGCCCAGGGGGCGAGGGCGGCGGGCAGCCGGGTGGTCGTCATCGGTGCGCACTCCGGGTGTACGGCTCCAGCGCGTCCGGGGAGGCCACGGGCGGGGGAGGGTCGGCGACCAGGGCATGGCCCGGGACGAGGACGCAGAGTTGGCCGTCCCCGGCGCCGAGCGCGCGGCGCCAGAGTGCGGCGGCCGGCCCGGGGCGGGCGGTGGTGGGGACCAGCAGGCCGGCGTCACGGCCGAGGTAGCGGGCGCCGTCGGCCCACGGCAGGTCGGCCTCGGAGCCCAGCACGAGCAGCGCGACCGCACCGGGGTCGGACAGCACACCAGCTGCGGCCACTGGGCCGCCCGCGGTCGGCACGGCGTCCGCAGGCGGCGGGCCGTCGGCGAGGACGCCGAGGCGGGCGCCGGCGCGGAGCCGGTCCCGGGTGGCGGCGGCCAGTGCGGGCACCGCGTCGCCCAGGGCGAGCACGGCGGCGGCGGGCAGCGGGGGCTCACGGCGCTCCCACCGCAGCGGGAAGGCGGGCGGGGCCTGGGTCACGAGGGCGCGACCGCCGCAAACAGGTCGGCGCGTATGCCGGCCAGCGCGGCCGGCAGGTCGGCCGGGTCGAAGCCGGCGTCGATCTCCCGCAGCGCCGCCTCCATCCGCAACCGCGAGTCGCGACCGCCGGGCAGGCCACGGTGCTCGGCGAGCAGCGCGGTACCGGCGCGGGCGAGCCGCTCCGCCCGGGCCGCCGTGCTGCGGGACAGCTCCTCGGCGGCGTGCACCAGGCTGCGGTTGGCGGCCTTCTCGATCAGGTCGGCGAGGGTGTCCCGGGCCAGCGCCTGGGTGTCGGCGGTCGGGGCGATCAGCGGCAGTACCCAGAGGTCGCGTGCGGAGGCGGAGCTCCGGCCGTCGAGCACGGCGGCCGCGGCGACCAGCTTCTGCGAGCGCACCGCCCGCCGGTCGCTGAGCGGCACCCCGGCCCCGCGCAGCCGGCGCAGCGCGGCGGCGAGCAGCGGGGTCACCTCGTCGAGGTCGCACGTGCGGGCGGCGGCGGCGAGCCGGTCCACGGCGCCGAGCAGGTCGCCGGGGTGGGCCGGGTCGGCAGCCGGGCGACGGCCGGCCTCCAGCAGCTCCTCCAGCCGGGCGTCGGCGACCGGCTCGACGAAGACCCGGGCCAGGAAGCGGTCGGCGAAGGCGGCGAGCGCGGGATCGTCCGGCAGGTGGTTGGCGGCGCCGACGCAGACCCGCAGCGGGCTGGCGAGGACGGTGCCGCCACGGCGGAATACCCGCTCGTTGAGCAGGCCGAGCAGCGTGTTGAGGACGGCGGTGGAGCCGAGGAACACCTCGTCCAGGAAGGCGATGTCGGCCTCGGGCAGCATCCCCGCGGTCTCGAACTCCACCCGCCCCTCGCGGAGTCGGCGCAGGTCGACCGGCCCGAACAGCTCGTTGGGCTCGGTGAACCGGCCGAGCAGGTACTCGAAGTAACGGCCGCCCAGCTGCCCGGCGACCCGCCGCACCGCCTCCGACTTGGCGGTGCCCGGCGCTCCGACGACCAGCAGGTGTTCACCGGCGACCGCGCAGAGCGTCACGACCTCGGCCACCGTCTCACGGTCGATCATGCCCCGGCCTGCGGCGGCCACGGCGGCACCGACCAGTTCGGCGTCCCCGGCGGGGGCCGAAGGGCGGGTGGTGGCGGCCGGGTGGACGCCGGCGGTCGGGTGGGTGCTGGTCTCGGTCACGAGCACCGGAGTCTACGGGGCCGCACCCGCGCCGACGAGCGGGTTTCCGGGTGGCCGGCCGTGCAGGGGCCGGACCGCTCAGTCGCCCCGCCCCGGCCAGCCGTCGCGGTTGGAGCAGGACTCGTAGTCATAGCGGGTGAGCCGGTCCCACTCCTCCCCCGTCGCCCGCTCGTACGCCTCCTCGTGCACGTAGAGCAGCTCCTCGCAGTGCCGCCCGGTGAACGGTGCGAACCGCTCCGGCTCGCCGAAGACGCTCTCGTACGTACGGCGGCCGGCGGCGACCACGGCGGCCCGCGCGTACAGGAAACCGTCGTCCGACTGCGGGAAGGGCTCGCCGCCGGACAGCTCCGGCCCGGCGACCGGCAGGATGCCGAAACTCTCCTGGTCGATCCCGTACAGCGCCTCCGCGAGGCGCTCGCCGAAGCCGATGATCTGACCCACCGTTCCGGCGGCCAGCGCCTCGGTCAGCCGCTCGCAGCCGGCCTCGATGCCTGCACAGGTCGCGGTGCCGGCCTCGCCGCCGAGCAGCTCGACCAGCTCCCAGAACCGCGCCCAGGTCATCGACGGCAGGTCGGTGGCGGTCGCTTCCGCAGTCATGCCCATGCGTCCAGCCCTTCGTGGTGTGCGAATCGGCGGTCGTCCCGCCGGAGCAGACCCTGTCAGACGGTACCGACAACGCCGCAGGCCACAGGCCCCGCGGCCACGCCGGCCCCCGCTCTCGGGCACCAGGGCCGCCGTCCGGGGCGAGCGGGAAAACTCGTAGCCCGACGGCGCCGCCACCGGAGAGGATGCGTCCATGAAGGACCTCCCTCACGGCCTGCCGCCGGCGAACTCGCGGAAGTGGCACAGCCGCCGCTGGTGGGACCAGTTGGGGTATCTGCGCGTGCGTTCACTGGCGAACCCGAACTGGCCCCGGGACATGCCGTGGCTGATCACGTGGTTCCGGCGCGAGCGGTCGGCCGCGCCACCGGACGACCAGGCCCTCTACGACCGGGCCATCACCGCAGCCCGGGAGTGTGCGCGAACGCCCGTCGGCTCGGCGGACGCTGAACGGGCGTGGGATCGCGTGCTCGAGCCCGTCGACGAGCTGCTCGCGCGGCGGCAGGCGAGGCACCTGGACGAAGTCCGTCGGGTCCGAGCCGGCCGAGGTGAGGCCGGTCCCTGATGTCGCTGCCTGACGTCGGTGCCGTCCGCCGACGGAGGTTGATCGCCGGGCCGGCCCGGGTGCGCGAGGCCGTGAGCGCGAGGCCGTCAGTGCGGGACCGTCAGCGCGAGGCCGTCAGCCGCCGCTCCCCATCCCGCCCTGTGCGGCGACCATCGTCATCCCCAGGCCGGCCACCGCCCGGGCCAGGCCCGGCGCCTCCTCGGCCAGCCGGCCGGTGAGCGCGGCGACCCGGTCGGCGTGGTCCCGCCGGTCCTGCCGGGAGACGACCAGCCGCAGGTGCCCGTGTGCCGCCAGCGCCGCCAGCACGGCGTCGGCGAACGGGACCGCACCGATCGGGCCGCCGCCGCGGACGACCTCCGCCGCCCTCAGCTGGAGGTCCTGTGCCTCGCGCGGATCCGCCAGGGCCACCGGGCGCAGCGGCTCGACCGCGCCGTAGGGGTTGCGGTCCTGCACCGTCAGCACGCCGAGCACCGCGAGCTGTTGCTCGACGGCCTCCAGCGTCTCGTCCCGGCTCCGTCTGATCCACGACTTCCAGCTGCGCGGGCGGGAGTCCAGCTCGGCGAGCACCGCGTCGAGGACGCGGTCCTCCGCGGGGGCGGTCGCCACGACCCGGACCCGGCCGCTCCTGTCCTCGGCGAGGTCGCCCCGGTGGGCGAGTTCGGCCAGGGCGGCCGCGCGCAGCAGGAAGCCGGCCCGGGTGCGGTCCTGGAGGGCCTGGGCCCGGGTGTCGAAGGCCAGCAGGTAGGCGGCCAAGTGCAGCGGTCGGCTCATGACAGCGACGATACGGCGCCCCGCGCGGCCCGCCATCCGTCCGCAGGACGGAGTCCTTCTCCGTCTCCGGGACCACCTGACCGGCCTCGCTCCTCCTGCGGTCCCACCGAGGCCGGGCCCGGGAGGGGTGCGGCGCGGCCGTCGGGTACCGGCTCGGCGGCGAGCACATCGAAGGCCTGGTCGAGGAGGTCCGGAAGGTCGGGGGCGGCGGCGCCGGCCGCGGGGTGCCGGACCCAGGCGCGCGAGGCGGCCGGGCGGGCGGCCAGGGCGGCGTCGATGCGGGCGAAGTCGGCCCGCAGGCAATCCAGCACGGCGTCCTCCCGGGAGGGGAAGTACCGGCTGAAGGTGCGCGGGGAGACGTCGGCCAGGTCGGTGATGTCCTCGACGGAGACGGCGGCCAGGCCCCGTTCCAGCACCAGCCGGAGGGCGGCGGCGGCCAGCGACTCCCGGGTCCGGCGGGCCTTGCGGTCGCGCCGCCGCTCGGGGGCCTCCCCGGTGGCCGTGGCCGTCTCGATGCTCACGGCGCCCACCGTACACTCGGGATGTCGTGCGAGGACATGAGTCCCGGCGGGACATCCCGGGTGCCGCTCAGCTCACCTCGGGGTGGAAGCGGTGCAGGCCCTTGCGGTCGTAGTACCTGGTCATCGCGAAGCCGAAGACCAGCGCCGCCACCGTCCCGATCGCGATCATGATCCAGGCCCGCGCAAGCCCCGCGTCGGCGCGCGCGTCGAAGTAGAGGATCGACCGGACGCCGTCGCTGAGCTGGCGCATCGGCTCGAACACCGCCAGCCCCTGGTAGAAGTCCGGGAGCGCCTGCAGCGGAATGGTCGCCCCGGAGGACGGCAGCGACAGCGCGATGAAGACGAACATGCTGATCAGCTGCCCGATCCCGCCGAACGCGGCGATCAGCGCCTGCGCGCCGAGCCCCACCGCCGCGCTGGCGCAGACCGAGAAGACCCAGAGCAGCGGCAGGTGCGAGGCGTCCATCCCGAGGACCACCACCGTCGCCAGCATCACCAGGCTGGACGTCAGCACGGCCAGCCCGACCGACATCACGTTGGTGACGACCAGCGTCTGGGTGCGGCTGATCCGCACCAGCGGCCGCTGGGTGCGCAGCGGGCCCAGCTCGCTGGCCGCGTAGCCGAGGGCCACGTCGACACCGTTGCTGATCACGTTCGCGCCCAGGAAGCCGCAGAGGACGAGCAGCAGCGTGTAGTAGAACGCGGTCAGGCCGAGGCCGCTGTGCGGGCCGATGGGGTGGCCGACCCGGACCTCGACCGTCACCGGGTCCGCCAGTTGGAGCGCCGCCGCGTTGGTCGCCGCGCCGCCCTGGGCGGGCGGCTGGCCCGGTGGCTGGGCCTTGGCCTGCGCCTGGGCCTGGGCCTGCGCCGTGAGGGTCTTGCCGAGCTGCGCCGAGGCCTGCTGCGCGGCCGCCTGCGAGATCGAGGAGGCCAGCGAGGAGGCCAGGCTGCCCACCCCGGGGTTGGTCAGTACGGTCATCGTCGGGCGGGCCGGCGGCTGCGGCCCGGCCGGGGCACCCATCGCCGCCACGGCGGCGGTGAAGCCGGCGGGGACCTCCAGCGCCCCCGCGAGCTTGCCCGAGGACAGCTGCTCGTCGGCGCCGGCCCGGTCGAGCACCCGCCAGTCGATCTGCCCCTTCGGGTCCGGCGCGGTGGCGATGCCGGCGGTGATCTGCGCGCCGAGGTTCTGCTGCTGCCCGCCCACGACGGCGCCCCCGTCGGAGTTGACCAGGCCGATCGGCAGCCGGTCCAGGTCGGCGCGCGGGTTGACGATGCCGCCCATGTAGAGCAGCGACAACAGGAACGCCACCGCGCCGATGATGATCGTCGGCACCATCCAGACCTTGGGGTTGCGCAGCACCTGCCAGGCGCGTACACCGTCCTCAGGCCGGTTCGAAGTCATGGCTCTCCCGTGGACGTCGCTCGGTCGGCCCCCGCCCGAACGTAGCCGTCCGCCTCCGCCCGGCCGTGGCGCCTCGCCCGTACCGCCCACCGGGCCGACCCGGTCGGCCCGGTGCCCGGGAAGGGCACTGCGGGGGAGGCTCGCGCAAAGGGGGCTCGGCGCTCAGTGCTTCAGCGCGTCCGCGCCCCGGTAACCGGCCGGAACGCCCCGGGCGAAGATCACGTCGGCCGGGCGCGTGGGCGGGCCGGAATCAGTCGTGGATCGGTAGGGGTTGACCGATTGCCCCTGGCGCACTGACTAAGCGCTTGCTTAGAATCGGCTCCGTCGTACGTCCAGCCATCGGGAGCCGCCATGCTGTCCGCAGAGAACCGTCAGATCCGCCTCGCCCGGCGCCCGGTGGGCGAGGTCGGGCCCGAGGACTGGGACCACGTCACCGAGGCGGCCGCGGCGCCCGGCGAGGGGCAGTTCGCCGGGCGGACCCGCTTCGTCTCGCTCGACCCGGCGATGCGCGGCTGGCTGGACGACCGCCCCTCCTACCTGCCGCCGGTCGGCCTCGGCGAGGTGATGCGGGCCGGCTCGGTGGTCGAGGTGACCGAGTCCAACCACCCGGGCTTCCGGATCGGCGACCTGGTCGCCGGCACCTTCGGCGTCCAGTCGCACGTGGTCTCCGACGGCAAGGGCACACTGAAGATCGACGCGTCCGCCGCCTCGCCGTCGACCTTCCTCGGCGCGCTGGGCATGCCCGGCATGACGGCCTACTTCGGGCTGCTGGACGTCGGGGCGCTCAAGGAGGGCGAGACGGTCGTGGTCTCGGGCGCGGCGGGCGCCGTCGGCACCATGGCCGGCCAGATCGCCAAGGCGAAGGGCTGCCGGGTCGTCGGCATCGCCGGCGGGGCCGGGAAGTGCGCCCTGCTGACCGACGAACTCGGCTTCGACGCCGCCATCGACTACCGCACCGAGAACGTCAAGAAGGCGCTGCGCACCCATGCGCCGGACGGCATCGACGTCTACTTCGACAACGTCGGCGGCGAGATCCTGGACGCCGCCCTGGCCAATCTGGCGATGCGCGCCCGGGTGGTGGTCTGCGGCGCCATCAGCCAGTACAACACCACCACGGGCGTCCAGGGCCCGTCGAACTACCTGTCGCTGCTGGTGTGCCGGGCCCGGATGGAGGGCTTCGTGGTCTTCGACTACGCGCCGCGCTTCACCGAGGCCGCCCGGGAGATCGGCGGCTGGATCGCCTCCGGGCAGATCAAGGCCCTGGAGCACGTGGTCAAGGGCACCGTCGACGACTTCCCGCAGACCCTGCAGATGCTCTTCCGCGGCGAGAACACCGGCAAGCTCGTCCTCGAACTGGTCTGACCGCTCCGCCCCCTCAGACCGTGAGCGGCCCGTCCGAGGGGGCGACCGGGGCCGGGAGGTCGGTGCTGCCACGCAGGTAGCGGTCGACGGCCGCGGCCACCGCCCGGCCCTCGGCGACCGCCCAGACGATCAGCGACTGCCCGCGCCCGGCGTCGCCCGCGACGAACACGCCCTCCGTCCCGGCCGCGAAGCCCTCGTCCCGGGAGAGCCGGCCCTGCCGGTCGGCGGCCAGGCCGAGTTGGCGGGCCAGGCCGCTCCTGCGCCCCGGGCCGTTGAAGCCGAGGGCCAGCAGGGCCAGCTCGGCCGGGAGGGTCCGCTCCGTCCCCGGCCGGGGGCGGCGGTCGCCGGGCCGCGCCTCGGCGAAGCGGACCGCCGCCAGCCGACCGTCCGCGCCCGCCTCGAACCCCACCGTGGCCGCCGCGAACACCCGCGGCTCGGCCGCCGAGCCCCCGGCCTCCTCGTGCGAGGTCGTCACCCGGTACACCTTGGGGTGGACGGGCCAGGGCTGGCCCGGCGCGCGACGCTCCGGCGGCCGCGGGTTGATGTCGAACTGGGTGACGGCGGCAGCCCGTTGGCGCAGCACCGTACCCAGGCAGTCGGCGGCGGTGTCGCCGCCGCCGACGATCACCACGCTGCGCCCCTCGGCGCTCAGCGGGGAGGCCTGGCAGTCGCCCTCGTCGACCCGGTTGGCCAGGGTCAGATAGGTGATCGCCTGGTGCACCCCGGGCAGCCGGCGGCCGGGCACCGGGAGGTCCCGGCAGGCGGTGGCCCCGACCGCGACCACCAGCGCGTCGCACCGGGCGCGCAGGCCGTCCGCGGACACGTCCCGGCCGACCGCCACCCCGGTGCGGAACCGGGTGCCCTCCGCCGCCATCTGGTCGATCCGCCGGTCCAGCCGGTGCTTCTCCAGCCGGAACGGCGGGATGCCGTACCGCAGCAGCCCGCCGATCCGGTCGGCGCGCTCGTACACGGTCGTGGTGTGCCCCGCCCGGGTCAGCTGCTGGGCGGCGGCCAGGCCGGCCGGCCCCGAACCGACCACCGCCACCCGCAGGCCGCTCATCCGCTCCGGCGGCTGCGGCCGGTCGTAGCCGTCCTCCCAGGCCCGGTCGGCGATCGCCAGCTCCACGTTCTTGATCGTCACGGCCTCGGCGTCGATCGCCAGCACGCAGGCGCTCTCGCAGGGGGCGGGGCAGAGCCGGCCGGTGAACTCGGGGAAGTTGTTGGTCGCCAGCAGTCGTGCGGCGGCCGCGCCCCAGTCGTCATGGGCGACCAGGGTGTTCCAGTCGGGGATGACGTTGCCCAGCGGGCAGGCGTGGTGGCAGAACGGCAGGCCGCAGTCCATGCAGCGGGCGGCCTGGGCGCCGATGACCGGCAGCAGCGCCCCCTCCCGGTAGACCTCGTGCCAGTCCCCCAGCCGCTCCTGCGGGGGCCGGCGCTCGCGCGCCCGGCGGGGCGTGGTGAAGAAGGCCATGCGGTCGGCCATGGAATCAGCCATCGCGGTCTCCGGCAGGGCGTGCCAACGCGGGGCGGTGACGCCGCCGTACCGGGCCGGTCGGGCGCGCCGCCGGGCTGCGCGTCACCGTGTGTGGCCACCGTACGCCTGCGAACCGCCCGGCGGGAGGGACGGGGGCGGGCCGGCCGCCGGGCGGCCGGCCCAGTGGGTCGGCGGACCCGGCGGTCGGACGTCGGAGGCGGGTCGGCGGCTGTCGCGGAGGGGGCCGCTCAGGCCTTCAGGAAGGCCTCCAGGGCGGTGGCGAAGGCCACCGGCACCTCGTGCATCGGGTAGTGGCCGGAGTTGGCGAGGACCTCCAGCTCCGCCTGCGGGTAGTGCGCCAGCCAGGTCTGCCGCATCACCTCGGCGGACAGGGCCGGGTCGTGCTCGCCGACGAAGACCTTGACCGGGAGGGTGCTCCCGGCGACCTTGGCCGCGAAGTCCTGGGTGGTCCAGTCCCGGAGGTAGCCGGCCACCGCCTCCGGGCGGGAGCCGGCCACCGAGCGGGCCGTCATCGCGTCCAGCCAGCGCGCGCAGGCGCGGTTCCCGGTGACCAGGTCGAGGATGGCCCGCCGGTTGGCCGGGTGCTCGGCCGCACCGTGGAAGAGGTCGTACGCATCGCCCTCCAGCGGGAAGGCGCTCGCCGGGACCGGAGCCACCCCGACCAGCTTCCGCACCCGGCCGGGCGCCTCGGCGAGGACGCGCTGCGCCGCCTTTCCGCCCATCGAGTGGCCGACCACGGAGAAGCCGTCCCAGCCCAGCCGGTCGGCCAGGGCGAGCGCGTCCGACGCGATCTCGGCGAGGGTGAACTCGCCCTCCACGTCTCGCCGTTCGCCGTAGCCGCGGTAGTCCGGTAAGGCGTAGGCGAAGGCCTCCGGATCCAGGTGGTCGAGGAACTGGCCCCAACCGGCGCTGGTACCGAACCAGTCGTGCAGGACGAGGACCTTGTGCGCACCGTCTCCGATGGTTCGGTGACCGTTCGTCATGGGAGGCTCCCTTGGGGTGGTGTGACGGCGGGTACCTTCCCCTCGGCCGCCGGGCTACTCCCGGCCCAGCCCACGCCGGTGGGGCCAGACCGCCAGACCGGTGCCGCAGGCGGCCGCCACCAGCCCGAGCACCGCCACCGGGCGCGACCACTCACCCGCCCCGGTCGGCGCGAACGCGACCGGCAGGACCAGGACGGACGCGGCGACCGCGGCCACCGCGTGCGCCGGCCGGGCCGTGCGGCGGTGCGGGCCGAAGGCGTCGACCAACAGCAGGTAGCCGGTCACCAGGACGGCCACCGCCGCGGCCTGCCAGAACGGCGGCTCGCCCGGCGCGGCGAGCACTACGGCCCCGGCGGGCAGCACGGTGGCGCGGCCCGCCAGGAGCCGGGCGGGCCAGCCGACCGGACGGCGCGGCGCGTCCACCGGCGGCACGGCGACCGCGGCGGCGAGGACGACGGCGACCACGGCGGCGGCCGGCCCGAACCGGTCCACGGCACTGCCGGGGCTGCCCGCCGGCCCCGCGGCGGCGAGCGCCAGGGCGGCGCCCGTGACGCGCAGCGCGGCACGCTCCGGCCAGCGCTTCGGCGGCACGCTCGCTGTACTCCTCGGGCTGCCGTGGTGCGGATCCACGTTCTTCGGCCGCGCATTGTTCGGATCCATGTTCTTCGGATCCACGTTCTTCGGACCCACGTGCAAGCCAGGACCGGCGGTCATCGGACTCCTCCCCCGATCCGGCGGCGCAGCAGGGGCGCGAGCGCCAGGTCGAGCGTCTCCCCCGGGACGTAGCGGGCCACCGGGATGCCCTTCGTGCGCAGGGCCGAGCGCATCGCCTCGCGCTCGGCGTGCCAGAGCCGCAGGGCGAGGGCGTCGATCTCGTCGCCGGGCGCCACGGGCGGCTCGCCGGCCGGGATCTCCACCACCACCAGCGGGTTGCCGCGCTCGCGGACCTGCCCGAGCACCTCCAGGATCCGCTGGTCGGCGAGCGAGGTGAACGCGTACACCAGCGCGTGGCCGGGCAGCGCGGGCAGTGGAAGCCGCGGGAGGGCGGGGCCGCGGTGGCGGCGGTCCTGCCGGACTTCCAGCACGCTCTCCACCATCCGGTAGAACTGGCGGTCCCCGGTGCCGGCGGTCAGCCAGCGCAGCGTCCCGCCGACCGCGATCAGGCCGACCCGGTCGTGCCGGCGCAGGTAGGCGCGGGTCAGCCCGCCGGCCGCGCGCAGCGTCTCGTCCAGGCTGGACAGTCCGGTGGCCGCGTCCCGGAAGTCGGCCAGCGCGTCCAGCAGGACGACCGCGTCGGCGGCCCGCTCGGCTGCGAACTGGTTGATCTGGACGGCGTCGCGGCGAGTGGTCGACGGCCAGTGGATGCGCCGCTGGCGTTCGCCCGGCACGTGCGGGCGCACCCCGACCACCTCGACGCCGGTGCCCTCCTGGGCGGTGGTGTGCTCGCCGAGCCGTTCGGGCAGCCGGACCGGGATCGGGGTGAGCCGCGAGGCGCTGGGCACCGGGAAGACGTCCACCTCACCGAGGTCGCTGCGCACCGTGCGGCGGGTCAGGCCCCCGGCGTCGTAGACGTCGACGTCGACGGCGCCCAGGGTCCACCGGCCCCAGCTCCGGGTGCGCAGGACGAGGTCCACCCCGGTCGCGCCGACGGTGAGCGCCTCCAGGGCCACGCCGGGGCCGAGCGCGATGGTCGGGTCGAGCGGGCCGATGCGCCCGTCGTGCCGGACGGTGATCCGCACGACGATCTGCTCGCCCTCGAAGCAGCGGCGCGGTTCGGCCGTGCTCTCCGCGGTCAGCCAGGACGGTCTGCTGCGGCCCGGGGCGGCGAGCGCCAGCAGGACGGCGGGGCCGGCGGCCAGGGCGAGCAGCCACGCGTGCCCGGTGGCCAGCGCGGCGACGGACGCGACGGCGGCCACGGTGAGCAGGCGCAGGCTCTGCTCACCGACCCGCCAGTGCGGCGAGGGCGGGGTGCTCGGCAGGCCGGCCACGGTGGCCCGGGCGCTGCGGGCCAGCAGGCGGGCGGTGACCCGGTCGTGCGCTCGGGCGGGGGGTCGTGCCGTGGTGGGGGCGGAGGGCTTGCGGTCGGTGCTGGCGGGCGCCGAGGCCAGCCGCCGCACGGGGCGGCGGCCGGGGCCGGCGGTCTGCGCGGCGAGTCGCCGGGCCCGCTCCCCGGCACGGTCTCCGGGCTGCCCGGCGGGGCCGGGGTCTCCGGCAGGCCGGTTGGCTCCGGCAGGTCCGGCGGGTCCGGCGGGTCCGGCAGGTTCGGCGGGGCCCGTGCGCCCGGCGGGTCCCGTGGGTTCGGCCGGTGGCGCGGGACTCACCGGGCGCCGCCCGAGGAGCGTTCCGCGTCCGCCGCCCTCGGCAGGGTCTGCGGCGCCGGGACGGTGGCGACCAGCCCCGCCACCACGTCGTCCGCCTCGATCTGACGGACCCACAACTCCGGCTTGAGCGTGACGCGGTGGGCCAGGGCGGGCACGGCCAGCGCCTTGACGTCCTCCGGCGTCAGGTAGTCGCGGCCCTCCATCATCGCGCGGGCCCGGGCCAGCTGGATCAGCGCGAGACCGCCGCGGGGCGAGGCCCCGACCTGGATCTGCTGGTCGTTGCGGGTGGCGTCGACCAGCGCGACCACGTACTCGACCAGGTCGTCGTCCACCTCGACCTGCTCCACCGCCGCACGCATGGCGAGCAGTTCGGCCGGGCTGCTGACCGTCTCCAGGACCGGCTCGGGCGCCGACCGGTCCAGCCGGGCCCGGAGCATCGCCGCCTCCAGCCCGGTGGACAGGTACCCCATCCGGACCCGCAGGAGGAAGCGGTCGAGCTGCGCCTCCGGCAGCGAGTAGGTGCCCTCGTACTCGATCGGATTGGCGGTGGCGATCACCGCGAACGGCTGCGGCAGCCGGCGGGTGGCCCCGTCCACGGAGACCTGGCCCTCGGCCATCGCCTCCAGCAGCGCCGCCTGGGTCTTCGGCGGGGTGCGGTTGATCTCGTCGGCCAGCAGGAGCTGCGTGAAGAGCGGGCCGGGCTTGAACACCATCTCCCCGCTGCTCCGGTCGTAGAAGGGCGCGCCGGTCACGTCCGAGGGCAGCAGGTCGGGGGTGAACTGGATCCGGCGGAAGTCCAGCCCGAGGGTGGTCGCGAAGGAGCGCGCCAGCAGGGTCTTGCCGAGCCCGGGCAGGTCCTCGATGAGTACGTGACCGCCGGCCAGCACACCCAGCATCACCAGGCGGAGGGCCTCGGGCTTGCCCACCACGGCCCGTTCGATCTCCTCGACCACCGCGCGGGCGCGCTTGCCGGCCTCCTGCGGGGTCGGCACGGCGGCCGGCGCGGCCGGGGCCTCCGGCGTGGGTGCGGCGTCCGGGGCGGCGGGGGCCTGGGGAACGGCGGTCATGGCTCTCCTGAAGGGGCTGCGGTGCGGTGCCGTGAGGTGGTGGTGGGGTGCCGTGAGGTAGGGGTGCAGTGCTGTGGGGTGGCGGTGCGGGGCCGGCTCCTCGGCTAGAGGGATTCGAGCCGGTCGACGAGGGCGAGCAGGACCGGCGCCGGAACGGTCGCCGCCGGGGCCGCGGCCTCGGGGTCGATCCAGGGCCAGAGTCGGGGGCCCACCAGTTCGGCGGCCCGGTCGCGGTCGGCGGGGAGCGAGAGCCCGTGCGCCTCCGACAGCCGTGCGGCATAGAGCCGTTGGAGCCGGCCGCGCAGCGGTTGGCCGTCGCCCTGCGGGTCGAGCCCGTGGTGGATGGTCCAGCGCCAGTCACCGAGCCCGGGCTCGTGCGCCTCCATCACCCGCGCGCGCTGGCGCAGGCCCTCCTCCCCGAACCCGGCGCCGGCGACGTACCGGCCGGTGACCAGGGCCACGGCGGTCAGCACGACCGCCCCGGCGCCGGCCGCGGGCGCGCCGCCGACCAGGGCGAACACGATCTCCGCCAGGACGCCCACCACGGTCAGCTCGATCAGGCTGTGCCGGACCGAGCCGGTCAGCTGCTGGTCGGTCGTCACCGGCGGTCTCCTGTCCTGCCCGCGGCCGCGACGGGCGCGGGCGGCTCCTCCGCGCGGCTCTCCAGGTGGGCCGAGATGGCGTCCAGGGCCGTCTGGGCCCGGCGCACGTGGGCGTCGTCCATCGGGTGGGTCGAGTAGCGCGCCTCCCGGAACAGCTCGGTGAGCGCCTTCGCGTGGAAGCGGTCGACGCGGTCGTCGGCCACCGCCCGCTCCAGCAGCTCGGCCGGGCTGTCGCAGACACGCCGGGACACCCCGGAGGCCGCCAACGAGCCCTCCATCGCGGCGTAGCAGGCGATCACCGCGGCACGCGCGTCGTCACCGCTCAGCGCGCGGCGGCCGGTGGCCACGGCGGCCGCGAGAACGTCCTCGGGGCGCGGCGGGGCCGCGGGCAGCGACGACGCCGGCCCCTCCCGGTGGAGGCGCAGGCGCCGCAACCCCGAAACGAGGACCACCAGGAGCGCGATCACCGCCGCAACGGCCAGCACGGCGATCAGTCCCGCGAACACCAACCCGAACAGGCTCCCGGACCCCTCGTCGACGGCCATCGACGGTGGCGGGGTCGGCCGGGTCGAGAGCGTCGGCAGCGGCTCCAGGGGCACCGCCGGTGGGTCGTCCGCCCCGGAGGCCCGGAGGCGGAAGAGGTACATCAGCACCGGCACCGCGACCGCGGCCCCGGGCAGCAGCACGGAGGCGCCCTGCCGCAGCCGCTCGGCCCACGGCGTCGGCCCGTCCAGGTGGCGGACCTCCTCCCGGAAGCGCATCGCGAACCGGCCGACGACCACCGCCCACCCGGCCCCGAGCAGCACCACCAGCCCCGCGGCCCCCGCCGGCCCGGTGGCCGCCGTCCCGAGCAGCCCTCCGTCCGGCCGCAGCGCCGCCGCGGACACCAGGAGCCCGGCCACCACCAGCACGCCCGCCGGCCACCGGCCGGACCATCTTCGGGCACGCTCCGGCGCGCCCGACGGCACTTCGTCGCTCACGCGGCCCCCCAGTCCTCCGCAGCGCGGATGATCACGCGCGAGGTGCAGCGTCGCACACCAACTGTCGCGTTGTCATCCCCCTGGAGGCTGCCGGGCAACGGCCTCCGGCCGTGCCGCCGGGCGGGGGTGATCGGCCCCGGGACGGTCAGCCCCGGGACCGTCAGCCTCGGGAGGGTCAGCCCCGGGGGAGTACGAGGGACTGGACGGCGGGGAGCTTGCGCCAGTCGCTGGAGACGATGCTCGCGTGGGCCCGGGCGAGCTGCTCGGTGCGGGCGCGGGCCTGGTCGGCCGTCGGGTCGGTCGCGCTGATCGCGGGGGCGACGTTCTGGGCATCGGTCATCGTCAGCAGGTAGTGCCGGCTGTCGTACCAGGAGGTGTCCGTCCCGCCGGTGTACGCGGCGGCGTCGCCGTCGAAGACGACGAACCACGGGCGGATCGCCGTCTCCGCGTACTTGGTGCGGGGGTCGCCGGCTGCGGCGCCGTGGACGGCGGGGAACACCTGGGCGTCACCGATCCGGCCGGCCGCGGCGAGGTCGCGCAGGTGCCGCCCGTACTCGACGTCGGTGGGCAGGGTGTCGAAGGGGTTGCCCTCCTCGAACGACCCGGGGATGACGTACACCAGCACCCGGCCGGCGAGCGCCGCACGGCTCGGCCAGTTGCCGGCGCGGGCGGCCTCGTCGGCGTTCGGGTAGCTGCCGCCGCCGGGCTTGGCGAGCAGGTCGGCGGGGCGGAAGACGGCGGGGCCGAGGTGGGCGGATATCAGCGAGTCGAGCTGGGCGGGGCCCATGCCGCGGTTGCCGGCGAAGCCCGCCTTCAGCTCCAGCTTGACGACCAGCGGGCCGGCGGCGGGGTGGGCCCCGAGCCAGATCCGGACGTCGTCGAGGCAGGTCTCCAGGTTCTTGTTGGTGCCGCCGCTGTAGAGCTGCGCGGGCGTGCCGGCGGCGGCGCAGTTGTTGGCGTTTCCCAGCGGGTTGGAGTGGCTGACCTTCCACTCCTTGGTGACGGTGTCCGTCCACGCGTCGAGTTCGATCATGCCGGTGCCGGTGTCCAGGCCCTGGGCGAGGTAGCCGAACGCGGCCGGGTCGTAGGTGTTGTGGATCCCGACGGTGGTGGCCGAGCCGAAGGGCAGCTCGGCGGGGCCGCTCGCGTCGGCCGACGTGGCCGGCAGGAGGGCGGTGGCGGCCGCGGCGAGCAGACCGGTGGCGATGGTGCCGGCGAGGGCGCGGCGTGCGGTCACGATGACTTGTCCCCTTGTCAGAACTCGTACGGCGGTCGTCTTCGGACGATGCCGGACCTGAGCATCCCTCACATGAAGGAGACACAACAACACCGTGACGGCCGCGGGACAAGTCCGCCCGGTCCCCCGCGCGGGCCGGCTCCCCGGCCCGGCCCGCTTCCCCCGGGGGCGGACCGGGCCGGGGCATCACTCCGCGACGATGGCCACCCGCCGGGCGACGTGCCGGACGTCGGACACCGGGTGCGCGCGCAGCGTGCGCAGGGCGGACCGCCACCCCTGCGGCCAGTGGAACGCCGGACCGAAGGCCTCGGCCAGCCCGGTGGCCAGCAGGCCCTCCGCGAGGCCGTCGCCGGCCGACAGCCGCCGGACCGCCTCCAGCATCGTGGCCTCGTCGACCCCTCGACTCCGGTTGTACGCATGGAGGTTGCACAGGTGGGTGGCGGTGGCGGCGGCCAGCGCGGGGTGGCCGTCCAGGGCGGCGGCCAGGGCGCGGAGGGCGGCCACCAGCTCCGGCAGGTCGGCCCGCACGTCCAGCGCCCGCGTCATCGCCGAGAGCCGGGCCGGGAGGAGATCCGGCTCGTCCGCGAGCAGGCCGGCCACGGCCGCGAGGGCCTCCGGCCCGCTCACCGCCATCGTGACGAGGTGGTGCAGCCGCCGGAAGGCCGGCAGATCCCGATCGGCCTCGTCCTCCGGCTCCCCGCCCCGGACGACGCCCAGCAGCTCGGTGACAGTGCGGTGCAGCAGGCTGCCCGGAGCGCCGCCGCCGACCGGGTGCGGCAGGCCCGAGCCGGCCAGTGTGCCGATCACCCCGGCGGCGCGGTGCCAGCCGGAGCGGCTGCGGGTCAGGTCGGTGGCGATCCGCCGGACGGCGTCGGCGGCCTGCGGCGCGTACGCGGCCCAGACCTCCAGAGCGGACAGCGCGTTGTCCGCCACGTCGTGGTCCGCGTCCTCGGCCAGGCCGGCCAACAGCCCTGCGTAGCGCGGACGGTGGGCCGCCGGGAGGTCCAGCGGACGGGCCGCCTGCAGGGCCTGCCGCACCGCCGGCGCGTCGCTCCCCACGGCCTCGTCCAGCAGCTCCCAGACGCCGGCAGCGGCCCGCGGGCCGGCGGCGAGCAGGCCGGGCACGCACCGGACGACCGCGGCCCGTACGTCCGGGTGCTGCCGCGGGGTGCGGTACGCGGTGGCGAGCAGGCCGACCGCCTCCGCGGGCGGCAGGTGGCGCGCGGTGAGCCGGGCGGCCTCCTTGCGGCTGGTCACCTTCGCGCCGGTGGTGGCCGTCAGCAGCGCGCCGAGCGGGCGGGAGAGCGCGGCCGCCGGGGTGCGGGCGGCGACGCGGTCGGCCGCGTAGACGGCCACCCGGGCCCGGTCGCCGCCCGCGTGCGCGAGCAGGACGGCGAGGTCCTCGGCGGGCTCGTCCGTCCGCGCGAGGGCGGCGAGGGCCGCCTCGGCGAGGAGCACCTCGCCCGAGGCCGCGAAGTCCAGTGCGAGGGCGCGCCCCTGCTCGGGCACGGCGGCCGCCGAGGTGACGGCGGCCGCCCGCTCCGCCAGCGGCCGGCTGTCGTCCCCGGCCGCGTCGCGCGCGAGCCGGGCCGCCGCCTCCTGCTGCCGGGGCAGCCAGCGGTCGGCGTACCGGAAGTCGGGCAGCGGCCGGCGGGCCCGGCCCGGCAGGAACCGGCCGTACGGCGGCTCCTCGGCGAGCAGGGCGTCCAGGAGATCGGTACGGCGGGCGGCCAGTGCCTCCCCGACGGCCGGCAGGACGGCGGCCGAGGGCTCCGACGCCAGCAGCTCCGCCACCCGTTCAGCGCGGGTCGCCGGATCGGCGAGCCACCTCCGGGCCGCAGCGCGGAAGGCGTCGTCATCGCCCTTGCGCAGCGCCTCGCCCAGCAGCTCCTGGAGCTCGGGCAGGCGGTACGCACGCCGGCCGAGCGCGCCGTGGAGCGCGAACAGCAGCCCGTACTCGCCGTGGTCGGCACCGGCGCGGAGCCACGGCTCCAGCGCGGCGACGACCAGCCCCTCCTGCCCGCGCCGCAGGGTGTGGACGAGCCCGCCCAGGTCGACGCCGCCGGTGCGGCCTGCGAGGCGGCCGAGGGTGCGGGCCGCCCAGTCGAGGAGCTCCGGCTCCCCGGCGGCGGTGTGGTGGCGCAGGACACCCAGGGCAAGGTCGCGCAGCGCGTTGCGGGTGGCCCAGGAGCAGTCGCGGGCCTGGACGGCCGCGAGGGCGATCCGGTCCAGCAGCCCGACGTCGCCCGCGGTGAACGGCGCACCCGGCACGGCGGCCAGGGCCTTCAGGGCCTGCGCCCGGATCGGGTCCCGCTCGTTGCCCAGCCGGGCGTCCATCAGGACGAGCACCTCGGACAGGGCGGCGTGGTCCCGGGCGTGGCCGGCGTTGGCGACCAGGTACGGCCACGCCGTCGCCCGGTCCTCCGGGTCGGAGGACCGGACGGCCGTGAGCAGTCCGGGCCGGGCCTCGGCCACCGGCAGGTGCGCGAGCGCTCCCAGGACGTCGCCGATCCACCACTCCTCGGCTCGCCCCCTGGCCACCAGCTCCCGTGCGACGGCCGCGCGGCGGTCCCGCGGCAGAGCGGCCAGCAGCGGCGCCGCGGCGGCCGTCCACTCCAGCGGCGCACCCGCCGTGACGGTGTCGAAGAACGCCTCCCGCCGGTGCGGCGGCATCGCCCGCAGCAGCGCCGCCAAGTGCTCCGGGTGCGCCAGCCACTCACGCCCGAGCACGGGCAGCGACGGCGGATCCGCCTGCACCAGTGCACGCACCAGCGCCGGCGACGGGCGCGGCCCGTACCGCGACCGGTGCCACTCGGGGGACGTCAGCCGGCGCACGACGCGCTCGGCGTCGGCCGCCGCGAGGGTGGCGAGCCCGTCCCGCAGCGCGCCGGGCAGCAGCGCGGGCCCGTACCGCTCCAGCAGCCCGAGCACGCGAAGCGGCTCGGCCGGGGCGGCGGCGGCGAGGCCGTGGGCGTGCTGCGTCCACCAGTCCCGGCGCAGGTTCCGGGGCAGCCCGGCCAGCACCCGCTCGGCGTAGCCGACCACGGCCTGCGGCTGGTACCGCCCCAGCGGCCCCCAGTGCCGGACGGCATGCGCGAGCTCGGGTAGCACCCGGGCGGCGAACTCCGGCGGACAGGCCGGCAGCAGCCGCACCGCCTCGCCGTCACCCCACCGCTCCCGCACCGTCCCGACCAGCCGCTCCGCCAACTCCCGCCGCCCCGCGGCAACCACGGCCCTGCTCAGCTCGCGGCGCACCACCCCGGAGGCACCCTCGTACGCGGCCTCGACCGCCCCGTCCGGCACCGGCAGGCACCGGACGGCACGCAGGGCGTAGCGGCGCACCACGTCATCGGGATCGGCCAGCCGCGCGGCCAGGTAGGGCGTCTGCCCGCCCGTCAGCGCGGCAAGGGCCCCCAACCGCCGCTCGTACCGCCCCCGGCCGGCCAGGACGGCCAGGACGGCGGCGAGCTCTCCTCGCCCCGCGAGCGCATGGGCGGCGCGGGCCAGGTGCCGCAGCCGGGCGGGGTGCGGCAGCGGGGCGAGCTCGGCGAGGAGGCGCTCGGCGGCGGGGTGCGGGGCGACGTGCGGGGCGGAGGCGGGTCCGTCGGTCGAGCGAGACATGGGGGTGATTCTGTTACAGCCGAACGCCTGGTCGCGAACGGTTTCCCGCACCGCCGGGTCGCCCGGCCGTCGAGCCGTCACGGTCGTGCTTCCGGCCCGCGCGGGCCGGCACTCCCCCGGCGGCCGCGATAATGGCGTCGTGATCGACAGACAGCTGCGCGTGGTACTGGCCGAGGACTCCGTGATCCTGCGGGAGGGGATGGTCGAGTTGCTCGGCGCCCGTGGGTGCGAGGTGGTCGCTGCGGCCGGCACGGCACCGGAGTTGCTCGCCGCCGTGGCCGAGCACCGGCCCGACGTCGCGGTGGTGGACATCCGGATGCCGCCGACCCACACCGACGAGGGCATCCGCGCCGCTGTCGAGCTGCGGGCGACCCTGCCGGAGGTCGGCATCCTGGTCTTCTCGCAGCACGTCGAGACCGCCTGGGCGTCCCGCCTTCTGGCGGGTGGCGCGGCCGGGGTCGGGTATCTGCTGAAGGAACGGGTCGCCCGGACGTCGGAGTTCGTGGACGCGCTGCGCCGGGTCGCGGACGGCGGGACGGCGCTGGACCCGGACGTGGTGACCCGGCTGATGCACGGCGAGCGGCGCGGCCGGGTGGACGCGTTGACCCCGCGCGAGCGGCAGGTGCTGGAGCTGATGGCGCAGGGGCATTCCAACCGTTCGATCGCCGGGCGGCTGGTGGTGTCGGAGCGGGCGGTGGAGAAGCATGTCGCCGCCGTGTTCACCAAGTTCGACCTGCCGGCCACGGATGCCGACAACCGCCGGGTGAAGGCGGTGCTCACCTACCTCTCCGAGACGGGTGGCTGACGCGACGTCACATGCGGCTCGGGAGAGCCGCGGTGACGACGGTGGGCCCGCCGGCCGGGCTCTCCACCCGGAGCGCGCCGTCCACCGCGGCGAGCCGCTCGCCCAGACCGGCCAGCCCGGTCCCGCCGGCCGGGCCGCCGGGCACGGCGCCGCCGCGGCCGTCGTCGCGCACCACCAGCCGGACCCGGCCGTCGGCGGCGGTGGCCGACAGCTCGGCCGTCCGGGCGCCGCTGTGCTTGGCGAGGTTGGTGAGCAGTTCGGCCGCACAGAAGTAGACGGCCTGCTCGATCGCCGGGTCGGGCCGTTCCCGAAGGTCGAGGCGGACGGTGACGGGGACCGGCGAGGTGGCGGCCAGTCCGGGCAGGGCCTCGCCGAGGCCGCCGTCCAGCGCGACCGGGTGGATGCCCCGGGTGAGCCGGCGCAGTCCGGTGATGGTGTCGTCGGTCTGGCCGCGGGCGCGGTCGACGAGGGTGCGCAGGCGGGCGAGGTCGGGGCTCCCGGGGCCGGCGCCGGGGGCGAGCGCGTCGTCGGCCAGCGAGAGGGTGATGGCGAGGGCGACCAGCTGGGCCTGGGTGCCGTCGTGCAGGTCGCGTTCCAGGCGGCGCAGCCGGTCGGTGTTGGCGGCGAGGAGCGTGGCGCGGGCGGATTCGAGGGTGCGGACCCGCTGTTGGGCGCGGGCCGGGCCGAGCAGCAGCCGGGCGATGCTCCGATTGGCCGCGGCGAGCGCGTGGTTGGCGGGCGCGAGGGCCGCCAGGACGGCCAGGCCGAGCAGGACGGCGGCCGCGTCCGGCCAGCCGGCGGGCCGCTCCCCCGGCTCCAACAGCCGTACCCAGAGCGGGAACCCGAGCAGCCAGCCGCAGGCGAGCGGCAGCGCGACGGCGGCGGCGAAGCCGAGCAGTCCGAGCGGCAGGCGCAGCAGCAGGTAGAGCAGCGCCCGCCAGGCGACCGGGTCGGTCAGGACGGCGCGGCCGCGGGCGAAGGCGCCGGCCGGCCTCGGCAGCGGGGGCGGTGGTTCCACGTACTCGCCCAACAGCCGGCCGACCGGCCGGCGGTGGAGCCCGCCGAGGCCGCGCGCGCCGGCCAGCGCCAGGACCACGAACGGCAGGCCGAGGACGGTGAGCGAGAGCAGCGTCCCGGCGTAGAGGACGGCGAGGGCGTAGGCGCCGCCGAGGACGGCGGGCGGCAGGCCCGCGACGGCGAAGAGCAGTTCGCCGCCGCGGACCGTGAGGTACCGCCGCACTCCGGACGGGCGCCGGTCAGCCACGCTCGCCGCCGGCCAGTTGCGCGGCCGGGCCGGTGACGGCACGCAGGCCGGTGCCCAGGATGCCGGGGACGGTCAGCGCGGCCGCGCCGGCCACGATCCAACCGCAGGCGGCCGCCGGGACGGTCGGCGCGGCGGAGCCGGTGACGGCCGTGCTGAAGGCGGCCGAGGCGACGCCGGCGACCGCCGCACCCAGCAGGACGCCCACCGCCGTGGTGAGCGCCGCCTCGACGCCGAGCATCCGCAGCAGCTGGCGCCGGGTGGCGCCGAGCAGCCGGAGCAGCGCGAACTCGCGGCGGCGGTCGGCGGTCAGGGCGACCAGGGTGTTGACGGTGGAGACGGCCGCGAAGCAGACCAGCATGGCCAGCTCCGCCTGGCGCAGCCAGACGTCGCTCGCGGAGGTCACGGAGGCGGCCGAGGCGGCGGCCCCGGGGAGGGCGAGGATCGCCGCGTGCTCGGCGGTGCTTGTCATGATCGACATGGTGCCCGAGAGACCGACCAGGAGCGCGACCGGCACCACCGCGGCCGAGAGCCGGTGCGCGTAGCCGTGCAGGTTGGCGTCGGCCAGCCAGCCCGAACGGGGCGCCGCCCACCGCACCGGCGCGCCCAGCACGGCGGCCAGGACGCGGGCCGCGAGCGGTCCCAGCAGGGCGACGGCGACCAGCAGCACCAGCGAGGCGAGCAGGGCCGCCTGCCCGGCCTTGTCGAGCTGGTCGGCGGGGCGGGTCGCCGCCAGCCGGAGCAGCAGCGCTCCTCCGGTCAGGGTGCCGGCGCCGGCCAGCAGCCGCAGGGCGCCCGTCCGGCCGTGCTCGGTCGAACCGGCGGTGAGTGCGGCGGCCGGCGGGATCCGGGTGATCCGTCGGGCCGCGACGGCAGCCGCCGCCAGGCCGACGAGCAGGGCGGCGGCGAGCGCGACCAGCATCGGCAGCGGTGTGCCCGGTACCCGGACGGCGGGCGCGGCCATCCCGCGCTCCTGCAAGGCGGCGAGGAACCTGCGGGCGGCGAAGGCCCCGGCCGCCCAGCCGGGCCCGGCCGCCAGCAGGGTGGTCGCGGCCACCTGGCCGCGCACCAGCCGGCGGACCTGCCGGGGTGTGGCGGCGACGGTGCGCAGGAGCGCCAGCTCCCGGTGCTGCTGGCGCAGCGCGAAGCCGAGCGCGTTGACCACCACGAAGAAGGCCACCAGCACCGCGATCTCGCCGAACGCGCCCGCGATCACCATCAGGCCCGGCCCGGCGGGAGCCCGGCGGGCGGCGGCCGGGGCGGTGACCTCGGCGGCGAAGAGCGAGCCGAAGAGCGTCACCGTGGCGACGGCGAGGAAGAGCGCCACGGCCAGCCCGGCGAAGGCGGCGGGTCGGCGGCGGAGCTGGCCGAGCACGAGGGCCGGTACGGGGCGCCCGGTGCGGGGGGCCGCGCGACCGGCGCGGGAGGCGGGGGACGGCGGCGTCCTGCCCGGCGTGGGCCGCCGGTCCGGGGCGGCCTGCCGGTCCGGAGCGGTACAAAGGTCCGGGGCGGCGCCCGGGGGCGGGACGGCGCCAAGGTCAGGCGCGGTGCCCGGGGGCGGGGGCGTCATCGCGCTCACCCGCCCAGCCGGCTCAGCCGCTCGGCGACCGACGCCGCCGTCGGGTGGGCCAGCTCGTCCACGAGCAGCCCGTCGGCGAGCAGCAGGACGCGGTCGGCGTAACCGGCCGCCACCGGGTCGTGGGTGACCATCACGCAGGTCTGCCCGTCCCGGTCCACGCCGGTGCGCAGCAGGGCGAGGATCTCGTGACCGGTGGCGCGGTCGAGTGCCCCGGTGGGTTCGTCGGCGAAGAGCACGTCGGGGCGGGTGACCAGGGCGCGGGCGATCGCGACGCGCTGCTGCTGGCCGCCGGAGAGCAGGCCCGGCCGGTGGCGTTCGCGGCCGGCCAGGCCGACCCGGGCGAGCGCGTCCCGCACGGCGGCGCGGTCGGGGCGGGCGCCGGCCAGCCGGCCGGGGAGTTCGACGTTCTGGGCGACCGTCATCGCGGGCATCAGGTTGAACGCCTGGAAGACGAACCCGATCCGGGTGCGCCGCAGTTCGGCCAGCTTGCGTTCGGGCAGCCGGGACACCTCGGTGGAGCCCCACCGGACGGTGCCGCGGGTGGGCCGGTCCATGCCGGCGAGGCAGTGGAGCAGAGTGGTCTTGCCGGAGCCGGAGGGCCCCATCACGGCGGTGAAGGTCCCGGGGGCGAACGCCACCGACACCCCGCGCAGCGCCCGCACGGCGGCGCCGCCCCGGCCGTACTCCCGGTGCAGGTCGTCCGCGCGGGCGGCCGGTTCCGCGACCGCTGTCATTCTCGTCTCAGCCATGGCTCCATGCTGGCCGGGCCGGTCGCGGCGATCGATCGTGCTCGCCCCCGGATCGGAGGTTCGGTTTTCCGAACCCCGGCCCGTCGCACGGCGCCGGCGCCCGGGGGTGTCGAACTGCTGGGATTGAGTGTTCATGAGTGTCCATGAGATGTCTTGAGCGGTTCCGTGAGGGAACTCTGCCGGTCCCGGCGGAACGGGTCGGCCTGCGCACGATCCTGGTGAATATCGAGGCGAATGCGTCACCGTCGGTGAGGGGTGGTGTGGGTCTGTATGCCCGCGTTTCGTCGCACGATCAGAAGGCTGATCTTGAGCGGCAGTCCGCTCGTCTCGCCACGTGGGCTGCTCAGGCCGGGCACCGGGTGGTGCGGATCGAGTCGGAGATCGGCTCGGGCATGAACGGCGGCCGGTCCAAGGCCCGTCGTCTGCTGGCCGATCCGGATGTGACCACGGTCGTCGTGGAGCACAAGGACCGGCTCGGCCGGATGAATGTGGAGCTGGTCGAGGCCGCCCTGTCAGCTTCGGGCCGCCGGTTGGTCGTTCTGGACGACGGCGAGGTTGAGGACGATCTGGTGCGGGACATGGTCGAGATACTGACCTCGTTCTGCGCCCGCCTGTACGGTCGTCGTTCCGCGAACACCCGCGCCCGCAAGGCCCTTGAAGCGGCGGCGGCTGGTGACTGAGCCCAAGAAGTGACTGAGCCCAAGAAGGTACTGCGGGATATCGCCCGGCCGTTTGTCGCGGACCCGGCATCCGGCGTGTGCATACGGGACCGACCAAAGGGCCTCACGCCCGAGGATGAGAACGTCCTGCGGCTGGTCGGCGGGCACATGGGCTCGCTCGCGTCCCTTGACCTCAAGACCCGTTGTGCTGATGGGCTGGAGCATTCCACCGACACGTGGGCGGCTCGTAAGCGGGAGCTGACGGCCGTGTCGTCGTCGCGCTGGGCCGGTTCGGCAACCGGGGCGACGCACGCCCAGTGGGGCCTGTCCCGCCGGGCGCAGTTCGCCCACATGCGGGGCCTGGACGCCGGGATCAAGACCATCCGGCACCGGTTGTCCCTGCCGATCGGCGAGAAGGGCAGCAAGCGCACGCCGGGCGGTTACCGCTCCCGGCATGAGTGGTTCGTCAAGTCCCGCCGCCTCACGGCGCTGGAGAACCGGCTGGAGCTGGTCCGGGCCGATCGGGACGCCGGACGGGTGCATGTGGTGCGGGGTGGCCGGAAGCCGGCCAACACGCGGCACAACCTCGCCGCCGCGAACCTGACCGAGACCGAATGGCGGCAGCGTTGGGAGGTATCGCGCTGGTTCCTGACGGCTGACGGGGAGTCGGGCAAGAGGTTCGGAAACGAGACGATCCGCGTCACCCCCGACGGGGAAGTGTCGATCAAGCTCCCGGCCCCGCTCGCCGACCTCGCCAACGGCCGACACGGCCGCTACGCGCTGGCCGCCCGCGTTTCCTTCCCGCATCGGGGCGACGAGTGGCGGGACCGCGTCGAAGTGAACCGGGCCGTCGCGTACCGCATCCACCTCGATGTGGAACGTGGCCGCTGGTACCTGGACGCGTCGTGGACCCGCAAAGACCTGCCCGTCGGTCCCCTGGATTCTCTGCGGGCCGGTGGCATTGTCGGCGTCGATACCAACGCCGACCACCTCGCAGCCTGGCAGTTGGACACACACGGCAACCCGGTCGGCGAACCCCGCCGTTTCGACTACGACCTGTCCGGCAGCGCCAGCCACCGGGACGCGCAGCTCCGCCACGCCCTCACCCGGTTGTTGCACTGGGCCGTCAGCACGGGCGTGCGCGCGATCGCGGTCGAAGACCTCGACTTCACCGACTCCAAGACCCGGGAGAAGCACGGCCCGAAGAAGAAGTTCCGGCAGCTGATCTCCGGCATCCCCACCGGCCGGCTCCGCGCCCGCCTCCTGGCCATGTGCGCGGAACACGACCTGTCGGTGATCGCCGTGGATCCGGCCTACACCAGCCAGTGGGGCGACCAGCACCGGAAGAAGCCCCTCACCACCAAGACCCGTGCCACCAGCCGCCACCAGGCGGCAGCGGTGGCCATCGGACGACGCGCCCTCGGACACCCGATCCGGCGACGGACGGCACCGCCCCGTGCACACCAGAGTGATGTGCACGGGCATCGGACCGCCCAGGCCGGACCAGGCGAACGGGGGCCTGAGGAAACCCGCCGCCCCGCAACGGACCGTAGCCAAGAGCAGCGCGCCCGAACGGGGACAACGAGAACGCGGGCGACCAGCGCACCCAAAACCGTTCGGGATGCGCGCAGCGAACAGGACTGGGTCCAAGACTCACTCCTGATCACTGATTAGGAACGGTCATGCGCTTGGTGGTGACCGGGTCACGCGGTGGATGGTGACCGGTGGCGTACCCCCACGGTCCGACGTCGACCGCGACGGTGGGGGTCAGCGCGCGGCGGCGGCGTCGATCTTGGCCTGCAGCGCCCGCAGGAGGTCCTGGAGCAGCCCGATGGTGGTCTCGTCGGTGAGGTTGCCCTCGCTGTCGAAGCGCTCGTGCGAGCGGAAGGCGATGACCTCGGGCTTGACCACGACGTCGCTGTCGGTCCAGACGAAGACCTGGCGCAGCGCCAGCTGGGCGCGGACGCTGCCGAAGTTGGTCGGGGCGGCGCCGAGGATCGCGGTGGGCTTGCGGTGCAGCGGCAGCCCCTCGGTCTTGGTCCAGTCGGTGCTCAGCCAGTCGAGGGCGTTCTTGAGGACGCCGGGGATGGAGTAGTTGAACTCCGGCGTGGCGATCAGCAGGCCGTCGGCGGCCTGGACGCGGCGGCGCAGGTCGTTGACGACGGCCGGCCGCTTCTCAGGGGTGTCGAGGTCCTGGTCGTACGCGGGGATGTCGCGCAGGCCGTCGTAGATCTCGATCTCCTGGCCACCGGGGTTGAACTTCTGGGCGGCGCGCAGCAGCTGGGTGTTGTGCGAGTCGGCGCGCAGCGAGCCGGAGATGGCGAAGATCTTGGCGGTGGCCATGGTGGGACTCCTTCAGAAGGGCTACGGCAGGAGGAAGTTGTCGGACCGTCCGGTGACCCGGGCGGCTTCGACACCGAGAAAACTAAACCGATCAGTTCATTATGTCAACCAAACAGTTCAGTCTTGACAGTGAACTGAATCGTATAGTTCATTCGAGCCATGACCCCATCGAGCGCCACCGCCACCCCCACCGCGACCACCGCCCCCGCCACCGCCACCCCGCGGTCCACCGTCCGCGTCGTCCGCCCCGTCCACACCTACGAGGGCGCGGGCTTCCCGGTCCGCCGCCCCTTCCCCACCGCCGACCTGCCGTTCCTCGACCCGTTCCTGATGGTCGACCAGGTCGGCCCGGTCGAGCTCGCGCCGGGCGAGGCCAAGGGCGCTCCCCCGCACCCGCACCGCGGCTTCGAGACGATCCAGTACGTCATCGCCGGTGACATCGCGAACGCCGACTCCCGCGGCCACCGGGCCGTCGTCCGGGGCGGCGGCGTGCAGTGGCTCACCGCCGGCTCCGGGATCGTCCACGAGGCCCTGCCCACCGAGGAGTTCCTCGCCGAGGGCGGCCTCCAGCACATGCTGCAGATCTGGGTGAACCTGCCGGCCCGGCTCAAGTCCGTCCCGCCGCGCAGCCAGAACGCCGAGGCCGGCGACCTCCCCGTGGTCACCACGGACGACGGCGCCGAGCTGACGGTCATCGCCGGCAGCACCCACGGCGCCACCGGCCCGTTCGCGACCCACACGCCGGTCCTGGTCGTGCACGCCCGCCTCGCGGCCGGCGCCCGGGCCGACTTCACGGCGCCCGCCGGGCACAACGCCATGCTGTACGTGATGTCCGGCGAGGCCGCCACCCCCGATGCGGAGCTCCCGGACGGCCACCTCGCGGTGCTCGCGCAGGACGGCGAGCGGTTCACGGTGGAGGCCCGGGGCGGGGCGGCCGAGGTCCTGGTCCTGGCCGGCGAGCCGATCGGCGAGCCGGTCGCCCGCAGCGGCCCCTTCGTGATGAACACCGCCGCCGAACTGCGCCAGGCCCAGCAGGACTTCGGCCTCGGCCTGATGGGGCGGCTCCCCTGGTGAGCCCGGCCGGCCGGCGCGTCCGTTTCGCCGCCTTTGCGAACCAAACCGTTCAGTTCATATACTGAGAAACCCCCGCTCCGGACGAGAACGCAAGAGGACACCGCCATGGGCGTCGACACGGCAGGCACGGCTGACGCGACGGACGAATACGGCATCCCGATCATCCCGGATCCCACCGACGCCGCCCAGCGCAAGCGCCAGGCCATCATCGACTCGGCGGTCACCGAATTCCTGGCCGCGGGATACTCGGCCGCCTCCATGGACGCGATCACCAGCCGGTCCGGCGTCTCCAAGGCGACCATCTACAAGCACTTCGGCAGCAAGGAACGCCTGTTCCTGGCCGTCATCGGCGGCATCCTGCCCCGCACCTACGCCGGGCTCGAGTCCTGCACCTCCACCATCGTCGAGGCCCCCGACCTGCGGGCCGCGCTGATCGACCTCACCACCGCCTGGGCCCGCATCCTGCTGCGCCCCGACATCATGTCGCTGCGCCGGCTGGTCATCGGCGAGACGGAGCGGTTCCCGCAGCTGGGCCAGCTCTGGTACCGGCTCAGCTACGACATGATCAACGGCCCGCTCGCCGAGGCCTTCGCCGAACTGGACCAGCTCGGCAGACTGGACGCCCCCGAACCCGAGCTCGCCGTCCAACAGCTCGTGGCCGCCACCCTCGGCGTCCCCCAGCTGATGGCCACCTTCACCCCCGACGCCGACCTCGGCGAGGCCGAACTCGCCCACCAGATCACGTCCGGTGTCGACCTCCTGCTGGCCCGCTACGCGCGCTGAGCACGCACGGGCAGGCCGCACCGGGCCGCGCCCGGCCGAGCTCGGTGATCAGAACAGCCGGTGCCCCTCGACCCAGACGGTCCGCTTGCCACTCGCGCGGACGAGGCGGAACTTCCTGACACCGGCGTGCGCCCGGCCGACCTGGACGAATGTCAGCCCGCCGATGAACCCCACGGCCGCCAACAGAAGGAGAATGCCCAACTGGCCCGTGGCCCCGGGATCGTTCTCGTCGACGGTCTGCCCACCCAGGTGGACGACCATGGGCACGGTGACGAGCAGCGAAATCAACAACGCCCACCCCACCGCCTGATAGACCAGCCGCTTCGAGCGCGCCTTGGCACGGCTCTCGACCGTGACACAGAAATTGCGGCGGCACCGGTGACAGGTGAACGGGACGACCTTTGCACCCTGCTCCGGCCGGGTCCTTTCCTCTCCCGAGATGTGGCCGACACTCCAGTTGACCCTGGTCGCGCTGAGTCCGGCCTCGACGCTCACGCGGCACCCCAGGGCCAGCGCATAGCGTTCGTCCACCGAAACCTTCCCGGCTCTCATCTTCCCCCCTACCCGCCCGCGTGCTCCGCGGGGTGAGTCAGAGTACTGCGCGGCGACCTTGCCCGGAACCCGGAACAGCCGACCGAATCATCTACGCCGAATGCGTCGGAGATACCGGCGCGAACGGCACCGGAATCCCTCGGAAACCGGTCCGCTTCCCGCTGAATGACGCGATCGAAATCACCGAGGAACGTACCGTGGAAATCGTCGCCACCTGTCGGCCGGGCGACAATGGGCATGAACATGGCCGTGTTCGGGTTCCGCATGGGCAGCCCACCGGACGGACCTGCGCGCGGGCCCGTCTCGCCACCCGCGAGGCCCCCGCAAAGCGATAGGAATGGCAGACGTCCGCTCAACCACGGCAGTGCTCCGCGAAACGGCTTGCGTCAAAGCTCGGACACCCTCCTGGCGGAGGCGGCCTGACGCACCGTCCGCCTGCGTGACGATGTGACAGCAGCTGGGCGAGTCCCGGCACAGACTGCCGAACAGGGCGTAGCGCACTGCGGCAGGGCCATTCACCCGTGCGCTGTGTGCACAGCTGCCGCCGAGGGCCCCAGGCCAGCCGCTCGGCCGGTCCTTGAGAGAGCCGGGAGGCGGCATGACGTCTCGGGTGGCCACGGAGCTGGGCGGCCCGCTCTTCCGACCGGCCCACCGGCGGTGCGGCTCGGCGCGTTGAGCCAGCGCGAGGCCGGGACCCGGGGGGCGCAGGATGCGGCCTGCTGACAGCAGGTGTAGCAAAGGGCCTGAACCCCTGTTAGGATCCCGCCCGAGTGGTCTAGACCGGTCTCGCCAAAAGTCTAGACCATCCAGAGCAGTTGGTCCAGGCCCATCCGCGAAGTCGCCGTGCTCCACCCCGGATCGGCCGAGGCCGGGCTCGTAGACGCCGCCACGGCATCTCGCGCCACCCCGTCCACCACCCGAACGTCCAGCTGCTCCAGGCTTCACCCCCGCCGCACCCGGGCGGGAAGCGCAGTACACACGGTCCACTTCATCCCTCAAAGAGGTCCCTCATGAAGATAGCCAGACGTCAGGTCGGGCTGCTCGCAGTCCTGATCCTGGCCTCTGCGGCGGTCGTCGGCATCACCGCGCCGACCATCGCGCAGGCCGCCACCGCACCCCCGCAGACGATCCCGGCGTTGCAGCAGTGGACGCCCGGCAGCACCTCGTACTCGTTCGGCGCCGGCACGCGCATCGTGGTGGACAGCGCGTACGCCTCTCAGCTGGCCGGCGACTCGGCCGTATTCGCCGGCGACATCCGGCAGCTGACCGGCGTGAGTGTCCCTCAGGTCACTGCCTCGCCGGGCTCGGTGGGCCCGGGCGACATCCTGCTCACCCTCGGCGCGAGCGACACCTCACTGGGAACCGAGGGCTACTCCCTCAACGTCGGCTCCTCGATCACGGTCCAGGCGGCCGGCGACGCCGGGGTGTTCTACGGAACACGCACCATCCTGCAGTTGCTCAAGCAGAGCCCGGTGATCCCGGGCGGCTCGGCCCGCGACTGGGCGGCCTACACCGAGCGCGGCATGATGGTCGACCTCGGACGCAAGTACTACTCCGTGGCCTGGTTGCAGAACCAGATCAAGGACATGGCCTACCTCAAGCTCAACTACCTCCACCTCCACCTGTCCGACCGGCTCGGCTTCCGGCTGGAGAGCAGCACGCACCCCGAGGTCGTCTCCGCCCAGCACTACACCAAGCAGGAGATCCGCGATCTGGTCGCCTTCGCTGCGGCGAACCACGTGACGATCGTGCCCGAGCTGGACATGCCCGGGCACATGGACGCGATCCTGACCGCCCACCCCGAGCTCAAGCTCAAGGCCGCCGACGGATCCACCCCGGACGGCAGCAACATCGACCTGTCCAACCCCGCGTCCTACACCCTGATGAAGGACCTGATCACCGAGTACGTGCCGCTGTTCCCCTCCGCCTACTGGCACCTGGGAGCCGACGAGTACGGCGCGAGCTACAGCAGCTATCCGCAGCTGCAGGCCTACGCGAAGCAGCAGTACGGGTCGGCCGCCACCGCCAAGGACGTGTACTACGGCTTCATCCGCTGGGCGGACGGCGTCGTGCGCGGCGCGGGCAAGACCATGCGGATGTGGAACGACGGCATCCATTCCGGCGACGGCACGATTCCGGTCGCCTCGGACATCGTCGTGGACTACTGGTACAACTACGGCCTGTCCCCGCAGCAGCTCGTCAACGCCGGGCACGTCGTGAACAACAGCAGCTGGACGCCCACCTACTACGTACTGGGCGGTTCAAAGCCCGACACGACGTACATGTACGAGCAGTGGAACCCCGGCATCTTCCAGAACAACCAGACCATCGACGACAAGTCCAAGGACCTCGGGGCCAAGCTGCACGTGTGGTGCGACCACCCGGACGCCGAGACCGAGCAGCAGGTCGCGGGCGGCATCGCGAACCCTCTGCGCGCCCTGGCCCAGCAGACCTGGGGCTCGCCGAAGCCGGTGGCCACCTACAGTGAGTTCCAGCAGGTCATCACCACCGTCGGCCACAACCCCGGCTGGCCCCTCGACGTGGCCGCAGGCGACCTGGCCCGCAACAAGCCGACCACGGCCTCCTCGACCGAGACCACGGCCTTCCCCGCCGTGAACGCCACCGACGGCAGCTACGGCACCCGCTGGTCCAGCGCACACTCGGACCCGCAGTGGCTGCAGGTCGACCTCGGCGCCGTCCACACCATCGGCGAGGTCAAGCTCACCTGGGAGAACGCCTACGCCAAGGCCTACCAGATCCAGACCTCCAACGACGGCTCCACCTGGACCACCGTCTACGCCACCACCACCGGCACCGGCGGCGTCAACGACCTCACCGGACTGACCGGATCAGGCCGCTACATCCGCATGCTCGGCACCCAGCGGGCCACCACCTGGGGCTACTCCCTGTGGGAGTTCGAGGTCTACGGCTCCCGCGCGGACCTGGCCCAGGGCAGGCCCGCCACCGCATCGAGCACCGAGTCGGGCCTCAGCCAGCTCGCGCCGTCCTTCGCGGTCGACGGGAACCCGGCCACTCGCTGGTCGAGCAACTACTCCGACCCGCAGTGGCTCCAGGTCGACCTCGGCGCCGTCCACACCGTCGACGAGGTCAAGCTCACCTGGGAGAACGCCTACGCCAAGGCCTACCAGATCCAGACCTCCAACGACGGCTCCACCTGGACCACCGTCTACGCCACCACCACCGGCACCGGCGGCGTCAACGACCTCACCGGACTGACCGGATCAGGCCGCTACATCCGCATGCTCGGCACCCAGCGGGCCACCGGATTCGGAGACTCCCTGTGGGACTTCGCGGTCTACGGCGCGTAGGCTGGCCGGCCACTGCGGCTTGAGGCCATCACGGACGTGACGAGTTCCGGTTGTTCGGGGCGACCTTCCTAGGACGGCCCCGGACAACCGGAGCTTCGTCGCGCCGCTTCCCGGGTCCCGGACCAGGCCAACCATGGGACCAGCCCAGTAGTCCAGACATGCACTATCGACCGCTTCGACATTACGGGGACCTGGAGCCGTTCTTCGCGCTCCCGCCCACGGCCTCCTCCCCGGTCGGGTCACGATCACCGGAGCCGAGCGCCCGCTCGGGGTTGCCCTGGCCCGTCAACTCGCCGGCCACGGTTGGGACGTCACCACCGTAGAGCCCGAGCCTACCCACCGCGGCTACCCCCGCGTGACCGAGATGTCCGGCGACCCGGTACACGTCGAGCATCGCTCGAGGGCGCGTTCACCGGCGCCACCGCTGTGCCGCGAGCGCCGCGGTCGGCCGGGTGATTTCACCAGTCCGAGTCGCGCAGGTCAGGGCCTATCTCATCCGGCCCAGCATGACGCCTGATGCCACCTCATGACACCCAATCCGTGAGAGGCACGTAAGTGGCTGTTGTCGTACCGATCTCGGGGTTTGTCTATCGAACGATGTTCAGGAGGCCCTGCTCCAATGGCATCAAGTGGCGGCGACGCCGACCGGCTTCCCGCCGTGGGACCGGGTATACGCGTTCTTCCGCCGCTGACGTGATCAAGGAGTTCCACGACCGGCTGCGCGCGCAGGTCCGCATCCGTTCGGTTTGGGTCGGAGCTAAAGCTCTGCACACCCTTCGGTCGCGATGCCGTCCGCCCCCGACGCCTGGGGGAGCGCTCCGGTCGGGAACATTTGCCAGAGGTGGCGGTGCAGGGTGGCGGCCAACCCGGCGGCCGGGAAGGCTTCCACTCCGTTCGGCGCGGCGAGGCGGCGCGAGGGTGCCGAGGCACGGCGCGGGGGCGCATGGCAGGGGCCCGGGCGCGCTCCCACCGAACGGTCTTGCCGCACCGCCGAGTTCAGCCTCCACGCTCGGCCCGCCGCCCGACCGCCCGGCAGCGCGGCGGCGAGGCTGGACGAGGACACCGCGGCACATGAGGGGCGCACGGCCGGTCCGAGCATGCGCGGGCGTACACGCGAACTCCACAACCGATGGCTGTGATTCCGTGCGCCCCTGGTGGGCGGCGTGGCGCTGAACCGACGATGGCTCACGGTTCGGACGGCCCGTCATCCGACGATGCGTCGTGGACCGGGCCGGGGAACCCGGCCCCCCTGCGCCAGGTCCGTCGGTCGGCGGATCCGGGCACCTTCGGGAAGGACGTCCATGTCACACCGGTCCACCGCCCTGCTCCGCATGCTGGTGCCGGCGGCGCTCGCCGCAGGCGTCATCGTGCCGCTCTCGGCAGGCGTCGCCTCCGCCGCGCAGCCGATCTGTCTGAGCGGCACCCTTCAGTTCGACTACCAGTCTGCCGAGGCGGGCACCGCCAAGCCGACTCTGACCCGGGCCGCCCGCAACGCCTCGGTCGAGCTCTGGGGCCGAGAGAAGTCGACCGACACCGACCACAAGCTGAACACCGACACCCAGCTGACCGGTGCCGCCGACGGTTCGTTCAACCTCTGCTACACCCCGGTCAACACCACTGCGATGGACCACCTGTTCGTGCACTTCGCCACCCGTAACAACCAGGTGTGGCGGGTCGCCGACTCCAGCGGCACGGTCTACACCTACGACACGCCGACGCAGTCGAACATATCGGCCAGTGTCGCTCTCGGCGCCGTCAAACCGACCACCGCGGCCCGCGCCTGGCACGCCTTCGACACCGTCAACCTGCTCTGGTCGCGCCGGGCCAACTCGACCACCCCGTGCTGGACGGCCGCCGAGACGAACGCCGCGAGCTGCACCACGCTCACGGTGCGCTGGCAGACCGGGTCCTTCGACGGCCCGTACTACGACCTGTCGAACACCGTGCACCTGTCCGACACCGACCCGGACTCCGAGCACACCGTGCTGCACGAAGCGGGCCACTTCTTCCAGAACCGGCTGTACAACGGCACGTTCCCGACCGTCACCAACTGCAACCCGCACTTCATCCAGCGGGTGTCGTCCGCCACCTGCGCCTGGACCGAGGGCTTCGGCGACTCGGTGGCCGCCTACCTGCTGGGCGACCAGCGCTACGTGTTCCCGGACGGCTCGTCCTACCCGTTCACCGCCGCCGCCAACTGGCAGACCGGCGACCAGGTGCAAGGCAACGTGGACGGCGCGTTGCTCCAGCTGTGGAACCAGGTGGACGGCAGCTGGGACCGCACCATCACCACCCTGGCCTCGCACACCCCCGCGACCTTCGCCGACTGGTTCAAGAACGTCCGCCCGACGGCCGTGCCGCCGCTGTCCACCACCGGCGCCGCGCTGACCGCACTCGACACGCACGCCATCAACTACGGCCCCACGGTGGTCGGCGACAACGCCTACCACGCGCTCAGCAACGGCGGTGGCGTCGCCCTCCAGCGCGGCGGGACCTGCAGCGTCACCATCTCGTCGGTGGCCGAGTTCGCCGCGCTGGACACCTCCCGAGCCTCGCAGCGCTGGAAGTTCACCGCCAACGGCGACGGCACCGTGCGGATCTACGACAGCTGCCCGATCCCGCTCTACCTGACCGCACCGACCACCGCCGGCGGTCAGGTCTCCCTTCAGGCCGTCAACCTCGGTGGCTCCAACCAGAAGTGGCAGGCGACGCAGAACGCCGTCGGCACATACACCCTGACCAACCCGGCCACCGGCTTCGTCCTGGACGGCAACGCGACCGCGGGCCAGGCGGTCACCGCCAACACCGCTTCCGCCGGCTCGGCCAGCCAGAACTGGGCGTCCGTCTTCTCCATCTCCTGATACCGGCCTTCGATCCGTAGGTTCAGGGTTCGAGCCGCTGGCGGCCCACCTCTTCAAGGCCCAGGTCAGAACCCAACTGACCTGGGCCTTTTCGTTTTTGGCGCATCCGCGAGACTCGATACGAGCCGCGATCGGGCGGTTGATATGCCCGGATTGGTCCCGTGCGGGGACTGCGCGGGGATATCCCCCCGGACGGCCCTGCCCTTGCCGACAGCCTCATCCGCCCTGGTGAGAGGCACTGCGCGAGGGTGCAATGGTGTCGACCTCGTCGGTCTCGCCACGGATGGGAAGGTCAGGCCCGGGACGCTCCGAGGAACCGCAGCACGGCCAGGACGCGGCGGTGGTCCGCGTCGACCACGGGCAGGTCAAGCTTGGCGAAGATGTTGTTGATGTGCTTCGCCACAGCGCTCTCGCTGACCACCAGCGCCTGCGCGATGCCGGCATTGGAGCGCCCCTCGGCCATCAGGCCGAGCACCTCCCGTTCGCGGGGGGTCAGCCGCGCGAGCGGGTCGCTGTCGCGCCGCAGCAGCAGCAACTGGGCGACGACCTGCGGGTCCAGGGCCGTGCCCCCGTCCGCCACTCGCCGGACCGCCGCCACGAAGTCGGCGACATCGGCGACCCGCTGCTTGAGCAGGTAGCCCACACCGCTGGTGTTCGCAGACAGCAGGTCAGCCGCGTACCGCTCCTCCACGTACTGCGAAAGCAGCACCACCGGCGTCCCCGGCCAGCGCCGACGGATCTCCATCGCCGCCCGCACCCCCTCGTCGGTGAAGCCGGGCGGCATCCGGACGTCGATCAAGGCGAGTTCGGGCCGGTGCTCCGCCACTGCCGCCAACAGCCCCTCCGCGTCGCCGGCTTCCGCGGCGACCTGGAACCCGCCCATCTCCAGCACCTTGATCAGGCCGACCCGCAACAACACCGAATCCTCGGCGATCACCGCGCGCACGGCAGCTCCGCGGTGATGGTGGTGGGCCCGCCAACGGGGCTGCTGACGTGGAAGGCCCCGTCGAGGGAGCCGACCCGCTTGGCCAGCCCGTTCAGCCCCGTGCCGGCGGCGGCGTCGGCACCGCCCAGCCCGTCGTCGGTAACGCGCACTCGCAGCACCTCTCCGACCTGACGGACTATCACCTCTGCATGCATCGCGTTGGCGTGCTTCGTTGCATTGGTCAGCGCCTCAGAGATCACGAAGTACGCGACCGACTCCACGTTGGGCGCCACCCGCTCCTCCAGATTGACCCGCAGCCGCACCGGCAGGGGCGTGCGGGCAGCCAGCCCGGACAACGCCGCGTCCAGACCTCGGTCTTCGAGCACGGCCGGGTGCAGCCCCCGCACCAGGTCATTGAGTTCGGCGATCGCCTCCTTCGCCTCCAGGTGCGCTCTCGCGATCACCTCGCGGTCATCACTCGGCAGGTCCGGGCGGGCGGCAAGGGCCAGACCCAGGTTGACCGCGAGAGACACCAACCGCTGCTGGGTGCCGTCGTGCAGGTCGCGCTCGATCCGGCGGCGCTCCGCGTCGACGGCCTCGATCAAGTCGGTCCGGCTCACGGCCAGCTGATCGACCCGCTCCTGGAGCCGCTGCGCCCGGCTGGGCCCGAGCAGGCCCAACGCCAGCCGCGCCTCGGCCCGGGCCACTGCCCGCGCGGTCCAGGGCAGGGCGCACAGGAGGAGGAGTCCAGCCGCTGTGTAAGCCGGCAGCTGGGTCAGGTAGCCGAACCAGTCCTGGCGGATTCCGGTTGGCAGCGCCCATGACCAGGCGTAGGCGATGACGCCCGCCAGGCACGCCGCTGCCACCGCGAGCACCAGCACCTCCAGCAGCGCGAGCAGCGGGCCCAGCAGGAGGTGGTAGCCGATCTTGCGCCAAGGCCGCGTCGCCGCGAGCCACCGGGCGGTCGAGGCCCACGTCCATCGTTCCGGCGCGGTGGGGGCGAGCCGGGGGACGTCCACACCGATGAGCACCCGGTAGCGAGCCCGCTGAACGGCCGTCAGCACCGGGGTTCCGAGCAGGACCAGGGCGGCCGACATGGAAACCGTAAGGAGCCAGTTCCCCGTCCTGGCGGTAGTCGCCGCCGCCCAGGCCCACACGGGCACCAGCGCCAGGTGCGGCAGCACACCAGCGGCAAGAAAGCCGGTGTCCCGCCGCGCCCGGAGGACCGTGCGTCTCAGTCCAGCTGGAATCGTCATGGCACGACGCTAGGGCACCGCAGGAGGACGGTGCCATGAAACCTGTACCCGATCTCATGGTGAACCTAGTACCAGCTGTAGATCTTGATCTTGGCCTGTGGGCGGACAGTGTGACGGAGCACCGCAGTTTGCGAGTGGTGCACGATAGTTTGCGAGTCCTGGTCAGATGACGCTGAGTTACGGCCGCCAAGCCGATCACACCGCTCCGGCCTTGTAGGATCTCCGCATGCCACAGCCTGAAGAGCCGCACATGCCGGTAAACGGGGACCACGTGCGCCAGGCCGTCGCCTGCTGCGTCCACGTCCTCGAAGGCGTCCCGACTGCCCAATGGCACGCCCAGGCTGGCGGCTTGGAGTGGACCTGCTGGGAGACCCTCGAGCACCTCGCGGACGACCTGCTCACGTACGCGCTACGGTTCGGGCTCGCGCAGCCCATCGCCGCACCGCGCGTCCCGCTGCGCATTTCCAGTGATCGACCGGATGGACCGGCCAATGTCATCTTCGGGGACCACGAGGCAGGACCCGGGGGACTCCTGACCGTCGTGGAGGCCTGCGGCGGACTGCTCGCGACCGTCGTCGACACCACCGACGCAGCCACCTTGGCCCCGCACGTCTTCGGCGCCTCCGACCCGGAAGGCTTCGCAGCGATGGGCGTCGTCGAGACCCTGGTTCACACCCACGACATCGCCCAGGGTCTGAACCGCGTCTGGGAGCCCCCGCAGGACCTGAGCGAGCGAGTCCTCGCGCGGCTGTTCCCCGACGTCACCGTCATCGATACCCCGTGGTCGACTCTTCTGTGGGCTACCGGACGCATTGAGACGCCTGATCGCCCCCGCCGAACGAACTGGCGCTGGCACGGCGCACCGCTCGGCCGCAGCTGACCCGTGTGGCTTTGGTAACGGGTTGCTCGGCCTCGTCCTCGACCGCGTTCGGGTCCTCGTAGAGGGCGAGCTCGGCCTGACGCGTGCGGCTGGCGCGTGTGTGGCAGCGCGTCGTGCATGCGGTGCGGGTGCTGGTTACCCGGCTCGCTCAAGCCGCGACGCCTTCGCCCAGCCCGCCACCGCGCTGGAGCAGCAGGCCGCGGCGGCCCTGGCCCCGGAAACCCCAGGCGCCCCAAGCACCCCGGAAACCCCGGACGACCACCCCGGCCTGGACGACCTCACCCTCGCCGCCGCACGCGAGTACGGCACGCTCCTCCAGGCCTATGAGCGGCTCTTCTGGGAGACGCTCACCACCCCCGCCGGCTGATCCCGAGGGGGCGTCGGGTGGTCCGCTCCGCCGGACGCCCGCGACGTCACGCCTGCCAGTGCGGTTTGCCGCTGACCATCCGGCAGTAGATCACCCGGCCGCCGGCCTCATGGGTGCTCTTGCCGAGGTCGGCGTTACGGCAGAACTGCCCCGCCTGGTAGCAGTTGCCGGCGTTGGAGCGGATCTCGCAGTCGCCGGCGGCGGCCTTGGTCTGGGCGGGCTCGGGCTCGGGGTCGGCCGGGGGCTGGGGGGTGGTCGCCTTCGGCTCCGGCGCGGCTTTGGTGACGGGCGCCTGCGGCTTGGGGGCGGTCGGCGCGGGCGGCTGTGACGCGGGCACGGTGGCCGCCGGGGGCGGCGTCGGGGCGGCCGGGGCCGACGCGGGCGGGGTCGGGACGGCCGGGGCGGGGGTGGTCGGCACGGGGGCCGTGGTGCTGGGCGTGGCCTGCGCCGTCACGGCGGGCGCCGAGGCGGCCGGTGGCGCCGCGGCGCCACCGGTCTCCGGGTCGCAACCGGTCAGGGCCAGGCCGATGGTGAGGACGAGTCCGGCGACGGAGGCCAGTCCGCGACGGCCGCCGCGCATCCGTGAATCCATGAGGGGAGAACACTCCGTTCCACTTGAAAGAGGATCGTGATTCCATCAGATCGGCGACACCGTGCCCACACGGTTCGCGCACTTGTTGGCAGATCGAGACCTCCCGACTACGGAGCGTCGGCGATCGCCCCGGCAGTGATCGCCGGCGCCGTGATTCCGCCCCCGGGCGCCGGGCGCCTCTGGCAGGATCGGCCCGCCGACCACAGCAGCCGACCGGAAGGAGTCCGCGACATGCCGGACAGCACCTCTGCCCGCAGCGTCCTGGCCCGCTATCGCCAGGCCATCCTCGACAAGTCCGCCGACGACCTCGCCGGCCTCTACGCGGAGGACGGCGTCCACGAACTCCCCTTCCTCTTCCCGGGGATGCCCACCGCCTACCACGGCCGCGAGGAGGTGCGCGCCGCCTACCGGGCGGCCTGGAGCGCCAGCCCCGCGAAGCCGCTGGAGATCCGCGAGGTCGCCACGCACGAGAGCACCGACCCCGAGGTGATCGTCGCCGAGCAGCTCGTCCGCGGCGAACTCACCACCACGGGCCGACCGTTCAGCTTCCCCGGCCTGCTGGTGCTGCGGGTCCGGGACGGCCTGATCGTCCACGCCCGTGACTACATGGACGGCCTGACCGTCGCCCACACCATGGGCCGCCTCCCGGCCGTGGCCGCCGCCCTCGGCGCCGCCGGGAGCTGACCACGGGGTTGTGCGGCCGGGGTCGGCAGACGGGGCTGCGGGAGCGGGCCCCGCGCGGTGACGGAGCAGGGCCGGAACGACCCCTGAGCCGGGCCGCCCGCCGCCGGGCAGCCGTCTCCCCCCTCCGCCGGACAGGGCCTAAAACCCCCGATCGGCCGCGTTTGCCCGGGTTTACGCCATCCCGTTGCATACGGTCGGTGCCGTCCCGACCGAACCCCGGTCGGCAGGCCAAGGAGACCGGCTGCCGTGCAACGCAAGTGGTGGACCCTCATCGCCGTCTCGGTCGCGACGTTCATGCTGCTGCTCGACATCACGGTGGTCAACGTCGCCCTGCCGTCGATCCGCAAGGACCTCGGCGCCAGCTTCACCGACCTCCAGTGGGTGTTCGACGCCTACGCGCTCTCCCTGGCCGCGCTGGTGCTGACGGCCGGTTCGCTCGCCGACCGGCTCGGCCGCCGCCGGGCGTTCGCCGTCGGCCTGGTGATCTTCTCCGGCGCCTCGCTGCTCTGCGCCCTGGCACCGAACCCCACCTTCCTCAACGTGTCCCGGGCCGTCCAGGGCGTCGGCGGCGCCGTGATGTTCGCGGTCTCGCTCGCGCTCGTGGCCCAGGAGTTCCCGCCCGGCCGCGAGCGCGGCACCGCGATGGGGGCGTACGGGGCGACCATCGGCGTTGCGGTCGCGGTCGGCCCGCTGGTCGGCGGGGCGCTCACCGACGCGCTCGGCTGGGAGTGGATCTTCTACCTCAACGTGCCGATCGGGGCGGCCGCCCTGGTGGTCACCTACCTCAAGCTGGCCGAGAGCCGTGACCCGAACGCCACCCGGGTCGACTGGGCCGGAGTGGTGACGTTCAGCACCGGGCTCTTCCTGCTCGTCCTGGCGCTGGTACGCGGCAATGCCGAGGGCTGGGGCAGCACGCTGATCGTGTCGCTGTTCATCGGCTCGGCCGTGGTGCTCGCCGCCTTCGTGGTGATCGAACTCCGCGTCCCCGAGCCGATGCTGCCGCTGGGGCTGTTCCGCCGCCACGCGTTCACCGGCGTACAGCTGGCCGCGTTCGCGGTGTCCAGCTCGCTCTTCGCCCTGTTCCTCTACCTGACGCTCTACCTGCAGAACTACCTCGGGCTCTCCCCGTTCGCGGCGGGCGTGCGCTACCTGCCGATCACCGCGCTCAGCTTCCTCGTCGCCCCCCTGGCCGGGTTCATGCTCTCCCGGGTGCAGGCCCGGCTGATGCTCTGCGTCGGCCTCGTCGCGGTCGGCGCGGGCATGCTGCTGATGGGTGGCATCCAGGCCGACGACGACTGGACGGGCCTGCTGGCCGGCTTCCTCGTAGCCGGCGCGGGCGTCGGCCTGATCAACCCGGTGATCGCGGACGTGGCGGTGAGCGTGGTGCCGAAGGAGAAGAGCGGCATGGCGGCCGGCATCAACGACACCTTCCGGCAGGTCGGCATCGCGGTCGGCATCGCCGTCTGGGGGGCGATCTTCGTCGGCCGGGGCGCCGACAAGGTCCGCGAACTCACCGCGGGCACGCCGACCGCGGAGGGCGCCCACCCGCGCGAACTGATCGAGGCCGCCTCCTCCGGCAGCCTGCCAGAGGCCCTGGACGCCCTCCCCGAGCCCGCCCGGCAGGCCGTCCGGGACGCCGCCCGTGCGGGGTTCCTCGACGGCCTCAACACGGTGCTGCTGCTCGGCGGCCTGGTCAGTCTGGTCGGCGCGGCGCTCGCGCTCTGGCTGGTCCGGGAGAGCGAGATCGACCGCACCGAGGCCTAGGTGTGGTGTCTCACGACATTGGTTCCTCGAAGTCCTCGATGGTGAGCTGCCGCGGGAGGACGCCGAGCGGGTGAACGGGTGCGAGGCATGGTTGCCGTGACCGTCGCGGTCGCCCGGAGCTCGGAGGAGGACGAAGTCCGGCGGCCGATCTGCCGCAGCCGGCCGAGGCAGCCTCGGAGCTGTCGGCCGATGGTTCGGCACCTACGCCCGAAGCGGACGGGCGAGGCGTTCGGTCAGGAACTCGCGCTCGGCGTCGTTGTCGGTCAGCTCCAGTGCCTGACGGTAGGCGATCGACGCCTCCCGCGAGCGGCCCAGCCGGTGCAGCAGGTCCGCCTTGATCGCCGGCAGGTAGTGGTATCTCGCGAGCCGGCCGTCCTTCTCCAACTCCGCGACCTGTTCCAGCGCCTGCACTGGCCCGGCGACCATCGAGACCGCCACCGTGCGGTTCAACGCCACCACCGGTGAGGGCCACACCGACAGGAGCTCGTCGTACAGGGTGATGATCTGCGGCCAGTCCGTCAGGTCGTAGGACGGCGCCTCGGCGTAGAGCGAGGCGATGGCTGCCTGCAGGAGGTAGCGGCCCGGTCGCCCGGAGCGCAGCCCGTCCACGATCAGATCATGCGCCTCGGTCATCGCCGAGCGGTCCCAGAGCGATCGGTCCTGGTCCTCCAGTCGCAGCAGGCGACCGTCGTCGTCCCGGGTGGCACGCCGGGCGTCGGTGACCAGCAGGAGAGCGAGCAGCCCCCGCACCTCCCGCTCGTCGGGCATCAGCTCCCGCAGCATCCGGGCCAGCCGCAGCGACCGGTCCACCAGGTCCCCCCGCACCAGCGATGCGCCGGACGGCGCGGTGTGCCCGACGGTGAACAGCAGATGGATCACGCCGAGCACCGAGCGCAGCCGATCCGGCAGCTCGGCCGCCCCCGGCAGCCGGAAGGGGATCCGCGCAGCCGCGATCTTCTTCTTCGCCCGCTTCATCCGGGCGGCCATCGTCGGCTCCGGGACCAGGAACGCCCGGGCGATGTCGGCGGTCGTCACCCCGCACACCAACCGCAGCGTGAGTGCCAGCTGCGCCTCCTGCGCCAGCGCCGGATGGCAGCACATGAAGATCAGTCGCAGGCGCTCGTCGGGTACCACGTCCTGCGGCTCGGCGGCGGCCGGTTCGTCGATGGCCACCTCGTCCTCCGTCTCCTCGGGAACTACCAGCAGCGGGAGCTTCGAACGGAACGTCCGCTCGCGCCGTACCGCGTCCATCGCGCGGCGCTTGGCCGCGGTGGTGAGCCAGGCCACCGGGTTGTCCGGGATCCCGTCGCCGGCCCAGCTCGCCAGGGCCGCGGCATACGCCTCCTGCACGCACTCCTCGGCCAGGTCCAGGTCACGTGCGACGCGCACCGTCGCGGCGAGCACGAGGGCCCAGCCGCGACGGTGCGCGTCGGCGACCGCCGTTTCGACGTCTGCCGGGAGCGTCATACCCCAGCGGGCCGATCCGCGACGAAGCCGCCTTCGATGGGCCGCACCTCGACGCCACCGCCCTGCTGCGTGGCGGGATTGGCCCGAGCGATCTCCAGAGCGGCGTCCAGGTCGGGCGCCTCGATGACGGCGAAGCCGGCGATGACCTCCTTGGCATCGACGAACGGGCCGTCCGTCACCAGGTCGCCGCGGATCGAGGTCGCCGTGTCGGCGGCGGGCTGCAACGCGAACGCCGCCAGCAGGGAGCCGGACTTCACCATGTCCTCGAAGTGGCGGTCGTGGGCCTGCCCCGCCCCGGGAACGGCCTCGGCCACCTCGACGTGGGCCTTCGCGTAGATGAGGATCGCGTACTGAGCCATGGCGGCCGTCCTTCCAGGTGGTTGTTGTTGCCCGACACCCTTATGTCGAACGGCCGATCCCGATTCGACAGTCCTCCTCGAAATTTCTTCGGCTGATACCCCGCAAGCCGACCACCACTCAAGCAGACGCGGCGGACCAGTGAGGCATCGGCCCCGCCGGTCCGTCGCCGGGGCACGACTAGCCGATGGCGAGCGTGAAGATCTTGTCCGCGCCGTCGGCCGCCCCGCCGTTGTTGTCGGCGTTGGTGGTGGTGAGCCAGAGCCGGTCGGCCCCGGGCACCTTGGACACCGTCCGCAGCCGGCCGTAGGTGCCGACGTAGTAGGAGGTCGGCGTGGAGACGTTCTCGGTGTCCCCGTCGATCGGGATGCGCCACATCCGCTCGCCCCGCAGCGCGGCCATGTAGACGACGTTGCGGACGATCGCGATGCCGCTCGGCGAGGCCTGGTCGACCGGCCAGCTCGCCTTGGGATTGGTCATCCCGGCCACGCTGCACGGGCCTTCGCACGTGGGCCACCCGTAGTTGGCCCCGGGCTTGATGAGGTTCAGCTCGTCCCGCTTGGAGTCGCCGAACTCCGCCTCCCAGAGCCGCCCGTTGCGGTCGAAGGCCAGGCCCTGCGGGTTGCGGTGGCCGTAGCTGTAGACGTAGTTGCCGAACGGATTGCCGGGGGCGGGCTTTCCGTCGGTGGTCAGCCGCAGGATCTTCCCGTTGAGCGTGTTCTTGTCCTGGGCCAGGGAGGACGTCTGGGCGTCGCCGGTCGACGCGTACAGGTACCCGTCGGGGCCGAAGGCCAGCCGACCGCCGTTGTGGTAGCGGTTCTTCTTGATCCCCTGGAGCAGTACCGTGTAGCCGCCCAGGCTGCTGCCGTTGTACGTCATCCGCACGATCCGGTTGCCCTCGGCCGCGGTGTGCATGAAGTACACGTAGTGGTTGGCCGACCAGTTGGGGTCGACGGCGGTGCCGAGCAGACCGCCCTCGCCGTCGGTGGTGACGGCGTTGGGCACGGTGCCGACCTCTGTCCTGGTGCCTGCGGTGGTGAGCCGGAAGACCTTGAAGCTGTCACGCTCGGTGACCAGCGCACTGGTGCCGTCCGGCAGCCAGCCGATGCCCCAGGGGACCGTCCACCCGGCGGAGAAGGCGGTCGGAGAGCCCGGGACGCCGCCGTCGGCCGGGCAGGCGCCGGTGGTGAACGACACGGTGCCGGACGGCGCCGAGTAGCCTCCCGCGGTGTCCTGGGCCACGACGGCCAGGGTGAACGGGGCGTCGCAGGCGAGCCCGGTGACCGTCGCCGTGGTGGCCGGCGGGGTGCCGGTCACGGTCTTCACGACGGCGGAGCCGCTGCGGATCTCGTACCCGACCACGCCCTTGTCGTCCGTGCTGGCAGCCCACTTGAGGGTGGCGCCGGTGGCGGTGACCGCCGAAACGACCGGCGTGCCCGGCCGGCTGGGCGGCGGGTCGGTGCTCGCCGCGGTGGTGCAGTCCACGGCGACGCTGGCCGGTGAGGCGTTGCCGGAGGCGTCGCGGGCGATCACCGTGAGGTTGTAGGTAGTGGCGGGGGTCAGCCCGATGAGCTTCCAGGACGTCGCCGTCCCCGGCGCCTCGGCGAGCTTGTTGCCGTGTTCGTACAGGTCGTAGGCGGTGACGCCGACATTGTCGGTGGCGGCGCCCCAGCCGAGCGTCAGGCCGTTCGACCCGATGCCGGAGCAACTCGGCGGGCCGGGACGGCCGGGCGGGGTGGTGTCGGCCGCGGCGCCCACCCGCAGGCGGTCCAGGTTGGGCCCGCCGTCGGCGGTGGTGGCGGTGGCCCGGATCCGGTTGGTGCCGGCTCCGAGGCCGACGGTGACGGTCTTCTCCGCCCAGGCGTCCCAGTCGGCGCTGGGCGGGAAGGCGACACCGGCTGCGACGACCTTCCCGTTGACCGCGATGTCCATCGGACGGTTCGCCGTGCCGGCGTTGGCGTACCGGAAGGCCAGCGAGGTGGTGCCGGCCGCGGTGGCGCTGACCGTGAACTCGACGGCGGAGCCGGTGGTGTTGGTGTAGTCGACGAAGCCGGTACCGGTGTACCCCGTGTGGTTGGCGGCCGTCTTGGCCTGCATCAGCAGGGCGTCCTCGGCCTGGTAATCGGTGCTCGCCGTGACCGCCGGGGCGGCGGTCGCCGACGGCGCCACCGTCACCCCGAGGACCAGGCCAGCGGTGGCGAGTGCTGCGCCCCCGGCCCTGGCGAGTGCCGTCCGCGGGCGGCGCGGGTGTGCCATCGGGGTGCTCCTCAACCCTGGTACTGGACGACGATCTTGGTGAACTCGTACGGGGACTGCGCGATACCGCTGCACGCGTCGGCGTCCGCGCCGGAGCCGCAGGCGCGGTCGCGGTTGACCGACCAGAAGGCGAACCGGGCGAGGTGGTGCTGCTTCGCGTAGCCGAGGATGGTGCGGAAGTCAGCGGTGGTGACGGTCTCGCCTGCCTCGTCGGTCTTCCCGTTCATGGATGACACGCCTGTGTGCCGGTACGCGGCGTCGTCGCTGTAGCCGTAGGCGCTCTTGACCGCCGCCTTCAGGCCGTCCAGGGCACTGACCGTGGCCTGACCCATGGTGCCGCTGTGGCCGCCGAAGTCGAACGGCATGACGACCCAGCCGTCGTTGGCCAGCCCGGCCGCGGCACCGCGCTTGATCAGGTCCTTGCCGGTGGCGTCCGGGCCGCTCGGGGTGGTGCCCATGGTGATGTAGGTGACGATGCCGGGGTTCCTGGTCTTGACGATCTTCAGGGCGTCGACCACCCGCTGACGGACCGTCGCGTTGGAGAACTCGGTGTTCTCGATGTCGATGTCCAGCGCCTTCAGCCCGTAGGCGTCGATCACCTTCTGGTAGGCGCCGGCCAGCGCGCTCGCGCTCGAGCACTTCTCGCCCAGCTTGTTGCCGCTCCAGCCCCCGACCGAGACCATGACGTCGCCGCCGGCCGCCCGGATCGACTTGATCGCGGCCTCGTCGGAGCCCCCGGCCAGCGGCCGGCTGCCGTCCCACTTCGGGTTGCAGCCGCCGTCGGAGAGGATGAAGGCCAGGGTGAACCACTTGACCCCGGTCGCCTTCATCACGTCGGTCGGCTTCTGCGGACTGCCCCAGCCGAGGTACTCGTACGGCGCGGCAGCCATCCCGGGTACGGCGCTCGCGGCGGCGGGGGCGGCCGACGCGGTGTTCACGGGTGCCAGCAGCAGGGCGGCCGGGCCGAGGGCGGCGGCCAGCAACGGGGCGGTGAGACGGACTCCTACAGCCTTGTGCATGCCAACTCACTTTCATCGGCCCGCCACTCGGAGGCGACAGGCCGGGGGGAGGACGGGAGAGCGCCGCGGCAGCCGCGGCGGGCGCCACCAGAATCGGGGCACCGGGCCGCGCGGTCAATGACTTTCGTTAGGAAAGTTTCCCAATGATCGACCCGTTAACCCCCGTCAACTCCGTCACCTCCGGTCAGCCTTGACGAATCTAGTAAAGCTCCCTAACTTGAACCCCCGCGCCCCAGCCGGGCGCCCACTCCCCCAACTCCGGAGGCCCACGGTGTCGTCCCCAGGTCTGTCCCGAAGAATCGGCCTCTTCCAGGCCACCGCCATCAACATGAGCCAGATGTGCGGCATCGGACCGTTCGTCACCATCCCCCTCATGGTCGCCGCGTTCGGCGGCCCCCAGGCGGTGATCGGCTGGATCGCCGGCGCCGTGCTCGCCCTCGCCGACGGCCTCGTCTGGGCCGAGCTCGGCGCCTCGCTCCCCGGCTCCGGCGGCACGTACGTCTACCTGCGCGAGGCCTTCCAGTACCGGACGGGCCGGCTGATGCCGTTCCTCTTCGTCTGGACGGCGATGCTCTTCATCCCGCTGATCATGTCCACCGGCGTGGTCGGCTTCGTCCAGTACCTCGGCTACCTGTGGCCCGGGATGACGGACGGGCAGGGTGACGCGGTCGGCCTGGCGTTCTGCGCACTGGTGGTCCTCCTGCTCTGGCGTCGGGTCGAGAACATCGCCAGGCTCACCACCGTGATGTGGGTGGTCATGATCGCCTCCGTGGCGGCCGTGATCCTGGCCTGCTACACCCACTTCAGCCCGAGCCGCGCCTTCGACTGGCCCGCCCACGCGATCGAACTCACACACGGGCAGTTCTGGCTCGGCTTTGCGGCAGGCCTGACGATCGGCATCTACGACTACCTCGGGTACAACACCGCCGCCTACCTGGGCGCCGAGGTCCGGCAGCCCGGGCGGGTACTGCCGCGCGCCATCGTGCTCTCCATCGCCGGCATCATGGCGATCTACCTGCTGCTGCAGGTGGGCGTGCTGGGGGCGATGGACTGGCACGCGATGCTGGACCCGGACTCGGTGGCGTCGAAGTCGGTCGCCTCGGCGGTGCTGGAGAGCACCTGGGGCAAGGGTGCGGCGGACGTCGTCACCGTCCTCATCCTGATCACCGCGTTCGCCTCCGTACTGGCCGGGCTGCTCGGCGGCTCCCGGGTCCCGTACGACGCGGCGCGCGACGGGGTGTTCTTCCGCGCCTTCGGCAAGCTGCACGCGAAGCACGGGTTCCCGGTGTACGGGCTCGCCGCGATGGGCGCGCTCACGGCCGCGGGTTTCCTGCTCGGCCGCCACCTGGGCAGCAGTGCGGCGCACCCGCCGCTCACGGTGCTGATCAACCTGCTGACGACGGTGATGGTGATCGTCCAGGCGCTCGCCCAGATACTCGCGGTGAGCGTCCTGCGGCGGCGCCAGCCGGGGCTGCTGCGGCCGTACCGGATGTGGCTCTACCCGGCGCCGGGCGTCATCGCCGCGGTCGGCTGGCTGGTGATCTACGGCTACGCCGACCGGAACGCGCCCGGCTTCCACCCCATCGAGTGGTCGCTGGCGTGGGTGGCGGCGGGGTGCGGGGCGTTCCTGCTCTGGGCGCGGGCGGAACGCACCTGGCCGTTCGGGCCGCGGGAGGTACGGGAGGAGTTCGCGTCGGCCTGAGGCCTCGCGATCGCGAATGGCGCGACCTCGGGGCAACGGCTCCAAGGCTGCGCGCGTCAGTGGTGTCGGTCGGCGAGGGCCTGCTCGACGCGACGCCTGACCCGCTCGGACGAGTCGGGGAGTGTGTGCGCCAACTCTGCCTCGATGCGGCGGCGTTCGGCCCGGATGAGCCGCGCGACCGGCGCGCGGGAGCAGTGGACGAACCACCAGGGGTAGAGGAGTCGGATCACCGAACGTCCCCCGGGGGCGCCCAGTCGATGCGCAGGTGGTGGACGCCCTCGGGGAGGATGACCGGGAGGGACAACGGCCCGGTGTAGTTGAGGTATTCGGCGACGACACGCTCGGCGCAGGGGCCGGTGAGGTAACGCTCGAACCACAGCCACTGCGGCCTGCTCAGCGGGCGGAACTGGAGGGCGGACCAGAGGGAGTCCAGGGCCCTCGGGAGGAGCGGGAAGGTCGTCGGCGGCATGACGCCGCCGGTGATCTCGACGGTGACGAGGCGGTCATCCCTCACGCGGCACACCCCCCGACGGTGGCGGCCGGGCCGATCTCAACCCAGACGATCTTCCCGAGCCCCGTTCGCGGGCAGCAACCCCAGCGCTGGGAGAGGGACTTGACGAGGATGAGGCCTCGTCCGTTCTCGTCATCGGCGGAGCTGGGGCGGAGCACGGGCTCCCGCTCCGCCCGCGCGTCATGCACCTCGATCCGCAGGCGGACGCGGTTGACGGAGAGCTCCAGGCGGATGCGGTTGCCGCTTGGCGTCCCGTGGATCACGGCGTTGGTCACCAGCTCGGAGACGAGCAACAGCCCGACATCGGCGAAGCGTTGACCGTCAGGGACGTCGGCGAGCAGCTTTTCGAGCAGACGACGCGCTTCACCCGGCGATCGCTTGCTGCGCAGCAGCCAGCAGCTGCTTCCAGCGGTTGCTGCGGGCGGGCTTTCGGATGTTCCGGACACGGGGGAACCACCTTCCGAATGCGGGGAATCAGGCCACGGCGACAGCCGGAGGCATGAGGCATCAACGGACAGACGCCGGGCAACGCATGTCACCGTGCGTCATCTCTCCGTCACCATCAGCATGGAGCATGGTGCGAGGCCATCGCAAGCCATGTCGGGCAAATATGAAAACTTTCAGTTCTGTCGCCAAGGTGCCGCCCCTAAGCTCGGATTGGCAGTGGCGAACCATCGCCGACGGCATGCACACTGGTCCACGGACAGCTCTGGAGGGGTTACGCAGATGGCAGTTGCAGTGCCGGCCGTGCGCTACCGGCGCATCGCGGCAGAGCTCAGGAGGCTCCGCGAGCTCAAGAACCTCTCAGCCGAGGAAGTGGTCGCCCAGGTCGACGGCCTCAACCTCGTGAAGCTCAGCAGATACGAGAACGCGCGGGTCCAGTTGAAGCCCGACATCGTTCGAAAACTCCTCGACTTCTACGAGTGCGAACCCGAGCTGAAGGAGGTTCTCGTAGAGATCCTCCGCGACCGACACCGGCCCGGCTGGGTGGCGGGATTTGATCAACTGAACCCGCTGTACCACGATCTGATCCGACTTGAAGAAACCGCCATCGGTAACAAGTCGTACGAATCTTCCTACATCCCCGGCCTTCTCCAGACACGTCGGTACGCGCACGCCATCATCTCAAGCGGCGTCTTCACGACTCCCAGCGTCGAGGCGCGCGTCGATGTGCGGATCAATCGGCAGTCAGTCCTTACACGTGGTGACGCCCCGCTGAAGCTGTGGGCGGTCATTCATGAGTCCGCGCTGACGATGAGGGCCCAGGATGGCGTGATGGCCGATCAGCTCGACAAGCTGGTCCAGTGGAGCGCCCTCCCGAATGTCAGTATCCAGGTCATGCCAGCGTTCGCCCCTCCGCACCCTGGCATGAATGGGCCTTTTGCACTCCTTGAGTTTCGCCAACGAGACCTCGACCTTGTGCTGCTCAGCGACATGCTCGCCAGCAATTGGGTGGAGAAGCCCGATCACGTCGACATCTATCGAACGGCCTTCGACGAAATCATGGCAACTGCCCTTGGTCTCGACGAATCCCTCAACATCATCCGAGAGAAGAGAGACCAGCTCAAGTGACCCACTACTCCGTCGCCTCCTCCCTCCACGTGACGTGGAGGAAGGCCACCGCAAGCAACCCGAATGAGAACTGCGTCGAGTTCGGTCAGTTGGAGAGCGCAGTCCTGGTCCGGGACAGCAAGGACGCCCACGGCCCTGCCCTCGCCTTCGCGGCCGACGCGTGGCAGGCCTTCGTCGCCGGCATCCATGCCGGCGACTTCCCCACCAACAGCTGACCCACCGCGGACCTCCAGCAGCCCCGCGCCGCATCGGCGCGGGGCTGCTCGGCTGTCCCCGACTCCGTTGCACCGGCGGCCGAGCGGGGACGCCCGAAGCCTGTCGGCTCAGGCGTTGAGTGCATGTCCGGTCGTCGAGTCCACGTGGTCCGGGATCTCGTCGTGACGATCGCCTACGGTCAGTGTCCCGGCGGGCTCGAACATGAGGATTGCGGCGCCGTACGGAGCAGACGGCTTGTGTTCCGTACCTCGGGGGACGGTGAAGACCGCCCCCTGTGGGAGCAGGACCGTGCGCTCGCCACCGGGCTCGCGCAAGGAGATGTGCAACTCTCCGTCGAGCACCAGGAAGAACTCGTCGGTGTCGTCGTGGGCGTGCCAGATGTGTTCGCCCTCGACCTTGGCGATGCGGACGTCATAGTCGTTGACGCGCGTGACGATGCGGGGGCTCCACAGCGCATCGAAGGAGGCCAGAGCCTCGCCGAGGGGGATGGGTTCGTTACTCATGAGCTCATCCTGAGCCGTTCCACACGGTCGGTGTGAGTGCTAGGAATTGCATGTGGCGAAAGAATCCTCTCACGCAGTGCAGGCCGCGGGCGTACACCGGGTCGTCGTGATCGTGGACGAGAACTCGAACCCCTTCGAGCTCGGCTGCGCGACCGAGGTCTTCGGTCTGCGCAGACCGGAGCTCGGTCGTGATCTCTACGACTTCAGGCTCTGCTCCCCCAAGCCCCGCACCCTGATGCGAGACGGGTTCTTCACGCTCACGGGAGTCGCCGATCTGGAAGCCGCCGACGCGGCGGACACCCTGATCGTCCCCAACCGCCCGGACACCGAGGTGCCCCGCCGCCCCGCCGTGCTCGATGCCGTCCGACGGGCGCACGCACGTGGTGCGCGCCTGATCGGCTTCTGCAGCGGCGCCTTCACACTGGCCGAGGCGGGAGTCCTCGACGGCCGGCGGGCCACCGCGCACTGGCAGTGGGCGGATTCCTTCCGAGCCCGCTTCCCTTCCGTCCACCTCGAATCGGACGTGCTGTTCGTCGACGACGGCGACATCCTCACCGCCGCGGGGAGCGCGGCCGCACTCGACCTCGGGCTGCATGTGGTCCGCCGCGACTACGGCGCGGAGGTCGCCAACTCGGTGAGCAGGCGGCTGGTCTTCGCCGCACACCGGGACGGCGGGCAGCAGCAGTTCGTGGAGCGCCCCATGCCCGACGTGCCGGACGAGTCCCTGGCGCCCCTCCTGGCCTGGGCCCAGGAGCGATTGGGCTCGCCGCTCACGGTCTCCGACCTTGCGGCACGTGCGGCGGTCAGTCCGGCGACGCTGCACCGCCGCTTCCGGGCACAACTGGGAACGACACCGTGGGCGTGGCTCACGGGGGAACGACTCGCCTTGGCCTGCCGGTTGATCGAGCGAGGTGAGTACCGCTTCGAGGTGGTCGCGCGGCGCAGCGGGCTTGGCACCGCTGCCAATCTGCGCACGCTGATGCGCCGCGAGACCGGCATCACTCCATCCGCATACAAGGAGCGGTTCGGGCCGCAGATGAACTGATTGCGAGGCATCCCCCTCCCATGCGGCGCAGGAATGTGTCTCATCGCCGACTGCCGCCTGGAGCAAGGAGGCTGGTGAGCCAACCCGAACCGCCGGGCGCCGGGGCGGTGCCACCCGTCCGGCAGCGCACTGCTCGGCGACTCAGAAGGCATCGGTCTCCGCATCCCCGAGAACGACCGCGCTCCGGCCGGTTGGCCGCGCCCCGGCCCCACGTCCGCCGAGTGGGCGTGGAGCCGGGGCCTGGCGGGGACAGCCCGCGCGGGACCGGTCCCCGGACCGCGGACGGCGGCGCCGCTGCCGGCCCCGGGGGTCACCGCTGTCAGTGCTGCGGGGCGGGCGGGGTGGTGGCCGGTGAGCCCGTGCCGGTCTGGGTGGCGTTCGGGTCGGGCTTGGGCGCCGGGTCGGGGATGTCGGCCATCGGCAGCGGCAGCTTGGGCGTGCCCCGCAGGGCCTGGTTCATGGCGTCCCGCCAGATCGGTCCGGGGCCGTCGGCGCCGAACACCTCCGTGTGGTACTTCCCGTTGATGGTGATGTTGCGCATCTCGACGCCGCCCTTGGGGCCGCCGAGCCAGACGGCGGTGGCGAGTTGCGGGGTGTAGCCGTTGAACCAGGCGGCCTTCTTGTGGTCCGAGGTGCCGGTCTTGCCGGCGATCTGCCGGCCGCCCTCCAGGCTGAGCGCCGCGCCGGTGCCGTTGTTCTCGGTCACGCCGTTGAGGACGGTGTTCAGCGCCTCTGCCGTTTCCTCGGAGAACACCCTCTCGCAGTGGCCGGCCGGGGCGGGGATGTCCTTGCCGTCCACGGTGGTGATCTTGCTGATGGCGATCGGGGCGCAGTGCTTGCCCTGGGCGGCGAAGGTCGCGTAGACGTTGGCCATCGTCAGCGGGCTCACCTCCTCCACGCCCAGGGCCATCGCGGGGACCTCGTCCAGGGGCTTTCCGCTGGCCCGGGCGGTGACGCCGAGCTTGTTGGCCATCTGCTTGACCGCACAGAGGCCGATCTCCTGCTCCATCTGCACGAAGTAGGTGTTGACCGAGAGCGCCATCGCCTGCTTCAGCTGGTAGGGGCCCTTCTCGTTCGCGGACTCGTTGGGCACGACCGTCTTGGGCCGGGCCTCGTTCTTCCACGTCCCGTCGCAGGTCTTCATCGTCGGGTACTCGAGCTTGTTCGGGGACGAGTACTCCTGGGTCGGCGGCAGACCCGCCTCCAGCGCCGCGGCCGCGACGACCGGCTTGAACGTGGAGCCGGGCTGGAAGCCGTTGCCGCCGCCCATCGCGACGTCCACGTTGAGGTTGACGACGGTCTGGTTCCTGTCTTCGAGCACGCCGTACGGGCGGGTCTGGGCCATCGCCAGGATCTTGCCGCTGCCGGGCTCCATCATGGTGGCGGCGGCCGAGACGCTGTCGGTGACCCGTACGTTGGTGCTCACCGCGTTCTGGGCGGCGGCCTGCTTGTCCGGGTCGAGGGTGGTGTAGATGTTCAGGCCGCCCTGGTCCCAGAACTTCTTCCGGTCGGCGACGTTCTTGCCGAACACCGGGTCCTGCTTGACCACGTTGCGGACGTAGTCGCAGAAGAAGCCCATGCCCGCCTGGGCGGTGATGCAGCCGTTCTGCGGCTCCTTGTACTTGAGGCCCAGCGGAGCGGCCTTGGCCTCCTTGGCCTGGTCCGCGGTGATGTGCTTGTTCTCCAGCAGCTTGTCGATCACCACGTCGCGGCGGGTCTGCGCGGCCTGCGGGTGCAGCTTCGGGTCGTAGGCCGACGGGTTCTGCACCAACCCGGCCAGGGTGGCGGCCTCGGCGATCGTCAGATCCTTGTTGCTCTTGCTGAAGTACCGCTGGGAGGCGGCCTCCACGCCGTAGGCGCCGTTCCCGTAGTACGTGATGTTGAGGTAGTTGGTGAGGATCTGCTCCTTGGTCAGCTCCTCCTCCAGCTTGATCGAGACCTTCAGCTCCTGGATCTTGCGACCCAGGGTCTTGCGCTGGGCCTCCCGGACGGCGGCCAGGTCCTCGCCGGCCTTCTCGACGTTGACGTTCTTCACGTACTGCTGAGTCAGCGTCGAGGCGCCCTGCGAGGCGGTGCCGCTCTCCGCGTTCTTGCTGACCGCGCGGAGCACGCCCTTGAGGTCGACGGCGCCGTGCTCGTAGAAGCGGGCGTCCTCGATGTCGACCTGCGCCTGCCGCATGAACGGCGACATCTGGTCGGCGGCGAGGACGGTACGGTCGCGCTCGTAGACCTTGGCGATCAGCCCGCCCTTGGCGTCGAAGATCTGCGTGGCCTGGGTCAGCGGCGGGGTCCTGAAGTCGTCCGGAATGTCGTCGAACCCCTCCGCGGTGTCCTTCGCAGCCAGCCCTAACGCCCCGGCGGCGGGCAGGGCCATGCCGGCGAGCAGCGCACCGGACACCACGCTCACACCCAGGAAGGTCGCCCCGTAGCGCGCCAGCCGAAGCGGCGAGTTGCGGGACGGTCGGGGAGCCGTGCTGTCGGATGAATTCCATATCGGAGGGAGATTCGATGCCATGCCGAAATGCTAGCCTTCGCACCCCGCGGATCGAACGATTTGTCGCACGGGACTGTCACAGCCGTGCAACAGATACCGAATCCATCCCCGGAATATCACATCGCATACGTACTCAATGGGAATGCAGGAACTCGGGCCGCCTGCAACCAATTCATCCCCCGCCAGTGGCACGGACCGGGAGGAATCCGCCCGAGGAAGGCGCCGACGACGGATGCGCGCCGACACCTGTTGCCCACCCGTGCATCCGTGGCTTCGCGTACGGCACCCCTCCCTTCTCGCGGCCCTGACATCACTTGTGATGCCGCGAGCGGGGCGAAAGGTTGCGTACGCCCGGGAATTTCCGCAGCCGGCTTCGACGGCCCGTCGCCCACCCGCGCCGCCGGGGCGCTCGACGCGCCCGTGAGGCCGAGGCAGCGCCCTGTCGTTTCCCCTGGTCCGGCCGTCGGCGCCGACTGCCCTGCCGGGCGCGAGCCGAGCGCGGTCGGGCGGAGCAGACCCGGACCGACCGGGGCGGGCGGTGGAGATCACCCGCCGGCTTGGCCGGCCGGGCGGCGCGATCACCCTGCCGCCCCTCCGGCGGTGGGCCAACGACATGCCGCCCCAACAGCTCCCGTTCGGGTCCGCCGGGAGCCCCGACCCGTGACGCCGGCAGCCACCGGGGCCGCTCAAGGCCTGCTCTTCCTCCATTTTTCCAGTCTTTTGAGGTACGTCTCCTCGTCGACTGTCCGGGTACTGTGCTGGATCAAGTCCTGAGCAGTCGGGGGGATTTTGGATGCCACCGAATACCTGTTGCCCTTTTCGGCAAAGGCGTGCACACCGATGACCCTGCCGTCATCCTGGGAAACGATTGCGGCGCCGGAGTCTCCCGCCAGACCGATACCACCTTCGATCTGCATGCACGGACCAAGGCTGGTAAATCCCAAAGTGTCGTTGCCCCGAAACACCCAGCGGTCGATGTCCACTACCTTCCCGTGTTGAACGGAGCCAGTTTTCTTGCCGAGCCAGCTCACAGGTTCGCCGTCCTTGGGGTCCCGGGTCCTCAGTGGAGCATCGCCGTCATAAATCCCCGGGATCTGCGAGATGGTTTCTCCCGCCACCGGAGCTATCCACGCAAAGTCATAAAGCATGTCCTCAAGACGGAGGCCATATTCCAGCGCATTCCGATAGGTGAAGTATCGCGACCTTCCCGAAACGGGTCCGATGACATGCACATCATCACGGCGCTTCGCATACCACGAGGGCTGGAACACCGGTGCCCCGACCGAATCCACCACATGGGCCGCCGTGATGGCCGCCAACTTGTCGTCCCACAGGACCGTCGCCCCCAGCGTTCCGTATGCCTCGACGTCGGCGGCCTGAATCTGATATCCACCCGGACACTTCTTCATGAACTGGTTGAGCTCCATGGCTGTCGATTTCCCATTTCCAGGAGAACGCCGCTGCGCCGAGTGTCCTCTCGCGATCGCTCACTCCGGCGAATCCGCCGGGGCCGGTTCGACCGAGGAGAGCGTCGGCCGGTTCCGCCCTCCGCCGCTGCCGACCTCCGCCTTGATCGAATCCTCCTTGGTCGGGTCCGGGAGGTCATCGACGTTGAAGGGGCCCGAGACCACTGCGGGTCGAAGCAGTGGGCCGTCAGGCCGCCCGGCACCGTGGCTGCCAGCGGAATCCCGAGGCCGGCGACCGGCGCACCGATGTCGGCGGTGAAGTTCCGCCACCGCACGGCCTCGCCATGCCTGACCTCCCAGGGATGCAGTAGATGCGCTGGGAGTCCTTCCCCGACTTCACCGACGCCAGACCGTTGTGCGAGTCGAGGCGAGCGGTACGACCCGCTTCGGCGGGCCGGGAGTATCCGGTGATTCCGTAGCGTACTCGGCGGAATTCTGAGGGTCCGGGAGAGTGAGGTTGAGATCCCTGTACTCCCATTTTCCGTCACGCAGGGCCACTTCGATCACGGTGACAATCTTCTCTTTGCCGCCGAGTGTTCTTGCTGCCATGATCCCGCTCCTCTCCTGTCGTCGTCCGAGCCCCTCTCCCGACGCTCCGCCCCTTGGAACTGCCCCACCACACCCATTAGCCCATCCGGGTGACCCCTGATTCGGGGAGATCCGGTCGGCCGGCCCAGCGGACTCAGGTGCGTGGTTGACCAGCAGACGGGCGAACCCACGGGTTGACGGCTGTCCGAAGGGCCGGCTCCGGATGTCGGGCCCACGAGGCGTCGCCCTCGCCGCGCAGGGTGGGCGTAGCGGGCGAGGACACGGCCGAAACCGGCCGACGGCGTCGTGGCCGAAGCGGTGGGCGGGGTCGGCGCACATCAGCCGAGGTCTGCGCCGGATCGCAGTGATCCGGCGCAGGTCCACAGGAGAACCCGCCCCTTCGGCGGGACGATGAGAGCCCTCCCAACGTCCGGTGGCCCCGCGCCGTCTGCAAGCGCCGTCAACCGGATTGGCAGCCGATGACGCTGTGGACGCCGGGAGCCTGGGCCGGCGTCGTCCCGGCCCGAAACCGGCCGGTCCCCGCTCGTGCAGGGCCGGCCGTGACGGCCTCCATCGCGCGGGAGGCTTCGAGGATCAGCTGTGGACCAGCTCCCGCGGGGTGGCGGGGACACCCGGCGCCGGCTCGGCGCGGAACTCCCCCGCCGTGGCCCGCAGTACGGCGAGCAGCGCGAGCAGCATCAGCACGCCGTGGGCCGGCATCGACAGGTACGGTGACACGTCGGGGGCGATGAACTTGAGGTAGCTGCCGAGGGACGACAACTGCACCAGGACCGGCACGTACCAGAGTTGCCGGGGGCGCTGGAAGGCGACGATCACACTGAGCACGTCGGCGACGTAGAAGTAGCGCTCGTGCATGGACGGCAGCAGGAACGGCACCGCGATCGCGGAGGTGGTGGCCAGCAGCAGGACCTGCGTGTCCGTGAGCACCGGCTTCCCGCCCCGTCCCGCCACGCCACCGGCCCGCCGGACGGCCCATACGGCCAGCCCGATCAGCACCAGGACCACCGCTCCCGCGACCAGCACGCCGGCGCCGCGCACGGCGTCCTCCTCACCCTGCGGCACGGAGACGAACTGGTAGACGGACGGCGCGTTGAGCGTGAGCTGCTTGTACGTGTCCGGCTGGCGGGTGTACACCGTCAGCAACTGCCACGGGTCGGCGCCGAGCAGGAAGGCGGGGAGGTCGAGCGCCACGTACGCCGCCGGGACGGCCAGCAGGCTCGACCAGGGGATCCGCTTCACCAGCACCAGCACCAGCAGGAGCGGGAAGAGGAAGACCGCCTGGAGCTTGAACCCCAGCGCGATCCCGAAGAACGCGCACGCCCACCAGGGCCGGTCGCGGAGCACGTGGTAGACGCCGCCGACCAGGAAGGTGGTGAAGATCGCGTCGGCCTGGCCCCACCAGCCGCTGTTGGTCACGACCGTGGGCAGGAAGAGGACGACCACCGCCGCGCCGACGGCGTGCCAGGGCTGCTGCGGCCGCCGCAGGGAGACGATGCGGAACGCGTAGGAGGCCAGCGCCAGGTCGAAGAGGATCGAGATCCACTTGATGCCCGCCAGCGCCGGCACCGGCAGGTAGGTGAGCGCCGCCATGAGGTAGAGGTAGGGAACGTTGTAGTCCGAGAAGTCCGCGTTCCTGAGGGCGCCGAACCCGCCGTGCTCCGAGATGTACTGGTACCAGGGGCCGAGGAAGTAGTAGTAGTCCGACGACTCACTGTCCAGCAGGAGGACTCTGACCAGGAGCGCGGCCATCACTGCGGATATCGCGGCCAGAGCCAAGACCGTCGGGTCGGCCGCACCCCGGCGCGGCTCCTCGGCGGTTATCTCGGACATCGGACTCCATTCGGTCGGGGCGCGACGCCCCCTGTGACGTGCGCGGGAAGAGGAGGGCCCGCCGCGGATCCGGCCACCGCCCCGTACAGGCCGCGGACGCTCGCACGGCCTTCCGGGCCGAGGCCCCCGTCCCTAGGACTGCCGCCCCCGGCCCACCGGTTCCCGCCTTGATCGCGGCGTCCGGCGGGTGCCTGCGCGGCGGTGCCTCCGGACCGGGCCCAAAGACTCATGTCTACCGGCACCGCCGCGGTACTGCAAGATCCACAAGGCAGCGGAAAGCGCAGTATTTCGTGCCCGATCGGGCATTTCCTTCCGGCAGCCGACCCACCCCCGTCCGGCTGCCGACCCATCCCGTCCGGCCGCACCCCGCCTCGGCAGGGCGCCTCCGATGGTGCGCAGGACGCGGTGGCGGAGCGGCCGCAGTACGCGAAGGTACTGCCGGGGCGTCATATCCGGCACCCTGCAAGCGAGGTACTCCTCCGGATTTCAGGCCTTCCGAAAGGCCCGTCGGGCGTACACCTCGATCTCGATCTTCATCCGGGGATCGGCCAGGCCGCACACGAGCATCGTCGCGGCCGGCCCGATGTCTCCGAAGCAGCGCCGAAGGACGGGCCAGCAGGGCTCGAAATCCTCCCGGTCGGGCAGCAGGTAGCGCACCCGTACGACGTCCGCGAATCCGCACCCCGCTTCGGTGAGTGCCGCTCCGACGTTGCGCAGGCACTGCCCGGCCTGCTCCACCACGTCCTCGGAGATCGTCATGGTGGCGTAGTCGAATCCGGTGATGCCGGACACGTGCACCCAGTCGCCGTCGACCACGGCGCGGGCATAACCGATCTGCTCCTCGAAGGTCGAACCGCTGAGGATCGTACGTCGCTCCGTCATGCAGGGAACGTGGGGTTCGAGACCGTCCTGACCGAAAGCTTCGTGGCCGTCCTGCCCGCCGCGCACCCGCTGGCGTCCGGGCGAACCGTCCACCTCTCCCGGCTGGCGGACTCGCCGTTCGTTCTCCTGCCCCACGAGGTCGGGCCGCGGCTGCACGACCAGATCACCGGTCTGTGCGTCGCCGCCGGCTTCTCCCCCCGGGTTGTCCAGCACGCGACGGAGTGGCAGACCGTCTGCGCGCTGGTGGAGACCGGGCTCGGTGTCTCCCTGGCCCCGGCGAGCATCCGGCGGATCAGGCTCAAGGGAGTGGCCTTCCGCCGGATCGAACCCGACACGGCCCGCACTCGCGTCGCCGTCGCCTGGCGCAGGAACGACCGGAGCCCGCTCGTCGGCAACCTTCTGGCGGCCGTCCTCCAGGATCCGCCGCACGGGCCCCGGCGCGGCGCGCCCTGACGCCCGGTCCGCTCGCCCCGCGACGTGGGCCGTCCGCAGGCGCGGCAGGCCCTGACGCCCGGTCCGCTCGCCCCGCGACGTGGGCCGTCCTCACCCGCGCGGGTGGAATCCGGCCGCCGGCGGGCGCGGCGCGGCCCGGCCGTGGGAGTCCGCGACAGGGGTGGCCAGAAGCATGCCGGCCAACGCTCCGGGGCAGGGCGATCGTCTGCCGAAGGTCCGGCCCGGGGCGGCGGGTGCGTGGGGTACCCGCGAGGAGATTCCGCCGCCGTGACGGCCACCGGACGCTGTGGCCGGCTGCATGACGATGAGAGGCAGAGTGGACGGCATGTCCATGCCCCTGTCCGTTTCCGGTCCGCGACCAGGATCCGCGCGAGCCGTGCCACACCGACGCCGGTCGCCGGCCGGGCCGGGGTGGCGGGCTCCGTCGGCCTGGTGCTCGCACTGTCCCTGCCCGCGGTCGCGGTGGCCGCGCCGGGCGACCTGGACGCCGGGTTCGGCGCGGGCGGGAAGGTCACGACGGACTTCGGCGGCGTGGAGTTCGGGCACGCGCTGGCCCTGCAGTCCGACGGACGCATCGTGGCCCGCCGGCTACACCGGCACCGATCAGCTGCCCGTAGCCACCCGTAACAGCCAGTAGCCGGGAGACGAACGCCGCAGGGCCCCGTCCGAGAGCCGACCGCCCCTCCTCCCGCAGGCAGGGGCGGTCGCCCGGGTTCACCGCCTCGACCGGGCCCGTCCGGTCGGCAGAGGCCACCCGGCCTCGCGCGGGAGGCGTGGAACGGACCTCAGCCCACCAGCGCCGAGCGCCGTTCGAAGACCTCGGGGCGGGCGGTCTCCAGCGCCGTTTCGACGGCGCCCAGCAGGACCGCCTCCTCGCCCAGCTCGCTCGGGGCGAGCTTCGGCCGCAGGGGGGTGAGGCGCTGCAGTGCGCGCTCCAGGGGTTCCAGCAGCAGGTCGGCGCTGTTGCCGAGGCCGCCGCCGAGGACGACCAGGTCCGGGTCGAGCACGGCCGACAGGACGGCGACGGCATAGGCGAGCTGCTCGGCCTCGCGGTGCACCGCCTCCACGGCGAGGGGGTCGCCGGACCGGGCCGTCTCGAAGACCTGCTTGGCCGTCAGCGGGCCGCGCATGCCCAGCTCCAGTGCCGTCCGGACCACCGCGTCCGCCGCGGTCGCCTGCTCGATCGTCCCGCCCGGTTCGCCGTCGGGCCGGGCGGGCAGCGGCACCAGGCCGACCTCACCGGCCGCGCCGTGGGCACCCGAGAGGAGCTCGCCGTCCTTCAGGACACCCACACCGAGGCCGGTGCCGATCAGCAGGTAGGCGAACATCCGGCTGCCGCGGCCGGCGCCGAGGGTGTACTCGCCGAGGGCGGCGAGGTTGGCGTCGTTGGCGACGGTGATCCTGGTCTCCAGGCCCTCCCCGATCCGGTCGAACAGCCCGCGTCTGCCCCAGCCGGGCAGGTTGGCGGCGTACCGGACGCCGCGCCGCCGCTCGTCCCAGACGCCGGGCGTGCCGATCACCGCGTGGACGATCTCGGCGGCGGCCAGGCCCGCCTCGGCGGTGGTCTCGCGGGCCGCGGCCACCACCGCGTCGGCCACCGCGTTGGCGGTGCGGCCCTTGTTGGGGACGTCCCGGCGGGCGACGATCCGCCCGGCGAGGTCGGCCACCGCGACGCGCAGCCGGGCCCGGCCGATGTCCACGCCGAGGACGTGGCCGGCGGTCGGGTCGGGCTCGTACAGCACGGCGGTCCGGCCGCGCTCGGGTACGAAGCGGCCGGCCTCCCGGGCCAGTCCCGCCTGTTCCAGCGCGGCGAGGGCGGTGGAGACGGTCGGCTTGGAGAGACCGGTGTCGCGGGCGAGCTGGGCGCGCGAGGAGGGGCCGCCGGTGCGCAGCAGTTCGAGCAGCAGCCACTCGTTGTTGCTGCGCAGCCGCTGCCGGTTCCACGGCTGCGCCGGCGCCCCGCCCGGCGGAACTGTGGTCGGCAGGTGGCGGCTCATCGGGTCCTCCGGGCTCGGCGTGCTCCGCGGGCCCGGTGGTGGCGGCTCGCGGCGGCGCTCGGGCTCGGGCGCCGCCGCCCAAGTATGACCGGTGACCGGCCGGGCCACCGGGCTGCGGGGCAGGTGGCCCACAGGGTGGGACACCTGCCGCTCGTGTCAGCCGCCGGGGTGGGGGGCCCGTTGACGGTGAGCCGGTACGGCGCGGCCGACAGGATGCTCCCGGCCGGTTCGTCGTGGTCGACGATCGCGGCGACGGTGTCGGCCTCGCGCCCCGGCAGGTGATCGCCTGTCATGCCGGGGCCACTACCGCCCGGAGCAAGGCCGGCCCGAGCAGGAGGCTCCGGGCGTGACCGGCCGTCAGCCGTCAGCGGTCAGCCTGTGGTGGTCAGCCGGCGGCCGTCTGCGGTCAGCCGTCTGCGGTCAGCGGACCCAGGTGCCGGTGAGCTGCTGGACGGCCGCGCCGTCCAGGTCGGCGAGCTTGGCACCGACGAAGGCGCGCGCCCGGTCGGAGGTCTGCACCCGGAACGGCGGCTGCACGGCGGTCAGGGCGTCGAGTACCGCCTCGGCGGCCTCGGCGGGGGTCTGGGCCTGGTCGAAGGCGGCCCGGGTGCGCTCGACGTAAGCGCTCAGCGCGGGGGCGTAGGGGCCGGCGGCGGTCAGCAGGGCGGGGAGGTCGATGCCCTGGCTGGCGACGAACTCGCTGGCGACGGCGCCCGGTTCGACCACGGTGACATGGACGCCGACGGTCGCGGCGACCGGGGCGAGCGACTCCATGAAGCCCTCGACGGCGAACTTGGCCGCGCAGTAGGCCTCGTTGAAGGGCTGGCCGACGACGCCGCCCACGCTGGTGACGGTGACGACCCGGCCGCCGGTGGCCCGCAGGTGCGGCAGCGCGGCCCGGGTGACGTCGACGACGCCGAAGAAGTTGACCTCCATCGCGGCGCGGACGGGGTCGAGGCCGTCCTGTTCGACGGTGCCGACGTAGCCGGCACCCGCGTTGTTCACCACGGCGTCGAGCCGGCCGTGCCGGCCGAGGACTCCGGCCAGGCAGTCGGCGACGGAGGCGGGGTCGGTGACGTCCAGCCGGGCGACCTCGACCCGGTCGGCCACGCCGGCCTCGGCGGCGGCCGCGTGCAGGGCGTCGGAACGGCCGGGGTCACGCATGGTCGCGACGACGTGGTAGCCGGCGCGGGCGGCGGCCACGGCGGCGGCGAGGCCGATGCCGGAGGAGGTGCCGGTGATCAGGACGGTGCGGGTGGTGGTCATGCGGAGCGCTCCCAGGGGCAGGTATGTGCGTGCACACACACCATAGGCACTGTGTGCACGCACACGCAAACAGGTAGAGTGCCGGGCATGGCGCGCACCGACCTCACCCTGGGAGACCTCACCGCCCGCGACCACGCCTTCTACGGGCTGGTCTGGGCCGGTGCCACCCTCAGCGGGCGCGTCGACCAGGCCCTGACCAAGGCCCACGACCTGCCGCTCTCCTGGTTCGAGGTGATGCTCTGGCTGCACGGCCAGGACGAGCCGGTCGCCGCCTCCGACCTCGGCGCGAAGACCCTGCTCAGCCGCAGCCAGGTCTCCCGGGTCGCCGACTCGCTCCAGGCCCGTGGCCTGGTCGAACGAGCCCCCTCCCCCACCGACGCCCGCTCCGTCCGCATCGCACTCACCACGGAGGGGCACCGGCTCTTCGCCGAGGCCGACGCCACCCGGCGCGCGACGCTCGCCGAGGCCTTCGACGACCGGCTGGACGACGCGGACATCGCCGCGCTGGAAACCGTCTGGGCCAAACTGAAGCGGCCGCCCACGGGGCGCGGAGCCTGAGCCCGCTCTCCGACCGGCGGCCGGGCAAGGCCAGGACCGGCGACACCGCGGAGCCGGGGTCACACACATTCCGGCAACGAGCACCGGGCCCGGGCCGGTGACAACATCGCCACCGGTGAGTCAAAGTTTCACCGATCCGTGGGCGTGCCGCGGCCCGGCGCGTGATCATGGGCGTATGCGGTTCCGGCACGGCAACGGAGGAGAGGGTGCCGCGCCCGCGGGTCCGGACAGCCGGTCACGCGCGGCGGCAGCGGCGACCCTGGCCGCGAGCGGCGAGTCCGTCACGGTGGGTGACGGCCCGGATCTGCTCCGCGAGGTGCTCGCCGTCGCCCCCGTCGGGGTCGCGCTGCTGGACGAGCGGCTTCGCTGGCTGTGCCTCAACGCCGCGTTCACCACCGCCACCGGGCTGCGCCGCGCCGACCTGCTCGGCCGGCCGGTCGAGAGCACGGCCTTCGCGGCTGCGGTCGGCACACTGCACCACGTCCTGGCCGACGGCCGGCGCCGCGAGCAGACCACCGGCGGGCCGGACGGCGCGGGCGCCCCGGTGCCGGCCGGCCTGCGGGTCCGCTACCGGCCGCTGGAGGCCGGCGGGCGCATCACCGGCGTGGTGGTCGTCGTGCTGGACGACCCCGGTCCGGAGCAGGAGCTGCGGCGTGAACTCGCGCAGGCCCGGGCCCGGCTGGCGCTGCTGGAGGCGGCCGCCGAACGGATCGGCACCACGCTCGACGTCGGCACCACCTGCACCGAACTGGCCTCCTTCGCCGTCCCCCGGCTCGCCGAGCTGGTGACCGTCGACGTCCTGCCGCCCGACTCCACCGCCCACACCGGCCGGGCCGGCGGTCTGCGGCTCCACCGTGCCGCCGTCCAGTGCACCGGGCGCCTCAGCGAGGCGGCGGCGGCACCCGCGGGGCCCGGCGAGACCGTGCGGTACCGGGAGGGATCGGCCGCGGCGCGCGCCCTGACCGCCGGCGTCGCGGTGCTCGCGAACGGGGCGGACGACGGACTCGCCCATGCCGCGCCCGATCCGGCCGCCCTGGCCGCCTGCCGGGCCGCCGGGCTGACCTCGCTGCTCGCGGTGCCGTTGTCCGCCCGCGGCCGGCTGGTCGGCCTGCTGACCCTGGCCCGCACCGCCGCCTCGCCCGGTTTCACCCCGGACGAGGCCGCCCTCATCGGCGACCTCGCCGCCCGCGCCGCCACCGGCATCGACAACGCCCGCCGCTACACCCGCGACGCTGTTGCTCTACACCGACGGCCTGGTCGAACGACGGGACGTGGACATCGACGCCTCCCTCGCCCGCCTCGCCGCCCTCCGCCTGCCCGCCGGCGGCGAGCTGGACGACCTGCTGGACGCCGTCCTGCACGCCCTCGCCCCCACCGGGCCGACCGTCCCGGCCGCCGAGGACGACATCGCCGTCCTGGCGGCCAGGCCGCGCCCGCGGGCGGACGGGCCGGGGCCCGCAGCGGCCGCACTGCGCTGACCGCCTGCGGGGCGCCGACGGTGGCCGGCCTCGTACGGGTCCGTCAGTCCTGCCCGCCCTCGTCGTAGGCGATGTGGTGCCGGGCCGCGATCGGGTTGATCTTCGCAGGATCCAGCTCACCGTCGGTCAGGACGGCGGGACCGGCCTCGATCAGGTCCTCGACGTACTGCTCCCAGCCGCCGGGCGAGGAGATCTGCAGGACGCGCGGGGGCGGGTCGGAGGCGCGGCGGAGCGCGTGCGGGACGCCGCGCGGCAGCAGGGCGAACGTGCCCTTCGGCGCCGAGTGCGTCACGTCGTCGAACTCGATCGCGAGGACGCCGTCCAGCACGTAGATGCACTCGTCCGCCTGGTGGTGGGTGTGCCGCGGGATGTCCTTCGCGAGAGTCACCTCCAGGAGGGAGAACCGGCCCTCGGTGTCGGCGGTCGACGCCTTGACGGCGAACGCGGGCGGCAGCGGGACCCGCCCCGGGCGGGCGGCCCCCGGCCCGAGCAGGATGAAACGGCCTTCGGACATGAGCTCAGCCTCTCTTCGCATGGCATAATCGGAACCGGAATCCGCTTCCGTTTACATTCAGGCAGGAGAGTGGTCGCGTTGTCAACGCCGCCAACGCCGTCAACACCCGGTGCCCGCAAGCCGCGTGCCGACGCCGAGCGCAACCGCGCCCGCGTCCTGGCAGCGGCGCGCGCCCTGTTCGAGGAGCGCGGCGACGAGGTCCAGATGCCGGAGGTGGCACGCGCCGCCGGGGTCGGCATGGGCACCGTGTACCGGCACTTCCCGACCCGGCAGGCCCTGGTCGAGGCCGCGGCGGAGCACCGGTTCGCCGAGATCCTGGAGTTCGCCCGCACCGAAGGCCTGTCCGACCCCGAGTCCGGACAGGGGCTGGTCCGGTACCTCCACCATGTCGGCCGGCTGCTCGCCGAGGACCGGGGGCTGTCCGTGGCCCTCGCGGCAGCAGTGGGCTCGTCGGCGCCCAGGGGCGAGATGCTCACCCGGCTCGAGAGCGCGGTCGGGGCACTGATCGACCAGGGGAGCGCGAGCGGCACCCTCCGGCACGATCTCACCGTGGCGGATGTCTACACCCTGGTGGGCTGCATGTCCGGAGTCATCCGCACCGGCCACGGCGACTGGCGACGCTTCATCGAACTCGCCCTCGACGGCATCCGCCCGCGCGGGGACGCCTGAGGCGGATGCGCCACCCGGGACGGCGACGCCTGACCACGGGTCCCCCGAGCGGGAGCGGACGCCGTGGGGCCCGGACGGCGCCCGCCGCCCCCCGCTCGGGTGGCTCCGGACCGGCTCCGGACCGGCTCACCCGGCCGGCCGGCGCTGCCGATGATCGGCGCCGCGCCCGTGCGGCGCGGCGACGTGCGGCGCGGCGACGATCAGGTCGGCGTGCTGACGCCTGCTCAGAGCTTGGCGAGTGCCTGGTCGAGGTCGGTCCAGAGGTCCTCGGGGTGCTCGATTCCGACCGCGAGGCGGACGGTGCCGGGGCCGATGCCGGCGGCGGCCAGTTCGGCGTCGTCCAGCTGACGGTGCGAGGTGCTGGCCGGGTGGATGATCAGGGTGTGCACGCCACCGAGCGAGGGGGCAAGGGAGGCGAGCCGGACCGACTCGGTGAGGGCGCGGGCCGCCTCGCGGCCGCCGGCCAGGTCGAAGGCGAGGACGCCGCCGTGGCCCTCGGGCAGCAGGCGGCGGGCCAGCTCGTGGTCGGGGTGGGCGGGCAGGCCCGGGTAGTGGACGGCGGTGACGGCCGGATGCGCGGCGAGCCGGCCGGCCAGGTCGAGCGCGGTGTCGCAGTGGCGGCGCATCCGCAGCGCCAGCGTCTGCATGCCGCGCAGGGTCAGCCAGGCCGCGTACGGGTCGGCCGAGGCGCCCAGTTCGGTGGCGTAGTGCCAGACGGTGCGGTGCAGTTCGGGTTCGGCGAAGACGGCGACGCCGGCCAGGACGTCGCCGTGGCCGCCGAGGTACTTGGTGGCGGAGTGGATCACGATGTCGGCGCCGTGCTCGATGGGCCGGCAGAGCAGCGGGCTGGCAAAGGTGTTGTCGACCACGCCGACCACCCCGGCCTCACGGGCGACCGCGAGCAGGGCGGGCAGGTCGGTGACCCGGGTGGTCGGGTTGGAGATGGTCTCCAGGTGCAACAGCCTGGTGTTGGGGCGCAGCGCGGCCCGAACCTCGGCGGGGTCGTCGCCGCGGACGTGGGTGACCTCGATGCCCCAGCGCCGGGTCAGGTCGGCGAGCATCGCGAAGGTGCCGCCGTAGAGGCTCTGCTGGGCGATGACGTGGTCGCCGGAGCGCAGCAGGGCGAGCAGGACGGTATTGATCGCCCCCATGCCGGAGGCGGTGGCGATCGCGCCGGTGCCGCCCTCCAGGCCGGCGACCGCGGCCTCCAGCGAACGGACCGTCGGGTTGCCGAACCGGTTGTAGAAGAAGGCCTGGTCCGGGGCGGCGAAGGCCTCGACCAGCGAGTCGGAGTCCTCGAAGGCGAACAGGTGTCCCTGGTGCAGCGGCACCCCCAGCGGGCGGCTGCCGGTCACCTCCTGGACGGGCGGGTGGACGGTCCGGCTCTCGGGGCGCAGCGCGCCGGGGAAGTCACTCATGCCGCCCATCCTCGGCGGACGCGGGGCGCGACGGCCAGGGCCAATCCCGGCCAAGTGGACCGGGCGGCGGCCACGGTTCGGAGACTGGCTCGGCGACCACGGTTCCAGCCGGAACGCCCGGCTCAGAACGCCGGGATCGGAACGCCTGAATCAGAACGCCCGGCTCAGAGACCGCCTCCCGGCAGCAGCACCACTCGGGCCGGGTCGAACGGCTCCCAGCACGCCGGGGAGCCGCTGCGGGCCACCCGCAGCCGGCACCAGCGCATCCCGGCCGCGTCCTGCCACCACCCGCTGACCCGGCCGAGCGCCCAACTGCCGTCGCCGAAGTGCACCTCGACCGGCTGGTAGACCCACTCGACGTCCGCCTCCGCGACCGCCGGACCGCCGTGCCCGCCGTCCCGCACCGGACTGCGCCGACTCTCCACCACGGTTCCGCCTCCCGTTCCGGACCGGGCCGCCGGCCCCCGCAACGGGACGGCCGCGCGACCGGACGTACAGCTCACCCGCCAGACTCTACAGCGGTGTAGATCTCAGCGGGACGGAACGCGGCACAAGCTGCCACACCCTCACGCCCGGCCCCGTCCGCCCCGCCCGGCCCAGGACCAGGTGGCGGCGTGCTCCGTGCGGACCGGCCGGCGGGGGCGGGGCAGAACCGTTCACCCCACCCCTCGGAGGAGCTCAGGACGACGCGCCGTCGGCCTCCTGGGCGCCCGTCCGCCGGGCGGCCCGGCGGCGCTGCCAGAGGGCCGGCGGGACGACAGCGGCGAGCGCGGCGGCCTCCGGGGCCGGCAACTCCTCCAGCGGGTCGGCGCCGCCGACGCCGCTCGCCGCAGCCGTACCGGCCTGTGCCTGCTGGTTGTCGAGGGCCTTCTGGTCGAAGGTGCCGGGGACGGACAGGGTGTCCCAGTGACCTACCGGCCAGGCGACGACGAAGGCGCGCCCGATCACGTTGTCCACCGGCACGAAGCCGCCGCCGGGCTCGTTGACGTGGTAGCGGGAGTCGCGGGAGGCATTGCGGTGGTCGCCCATGACCCAGATCCGGTCCTTGGGGACCTTGACCGTCCCGACCGGCGCCTCGCCGCAGGGCGTCGCCCCCGGGTAGATGTACGGCTCGTCCAGTGCCACGCCGTTCACCTTCACCGGGGTGCCGGCATTGCACTCGACGGTGTCGCCGCCGACCGCGATCACCCGCTTGATCAGGTCCTTCTCGTCCTGCGAGGGCATCAGGCCGACCACGCTGAGCGCCTTCCTGATGCCCCGGACGACGGAGTTGCCGGACTCCTCCGGCTCCGTCTCCAGCCAGCCGCCCGGGTCGCGGAAGACCACCACCTCGCCGCGCTCGGGCGTGGCGCCGAACCACGGGGTCAGCTTGTCGACCAGGACCCGGTCACCCTCCTCCAGGGTGTGCTGCATCGAGCCGGAGGGGATCGAGAACGCCTGCACGAAGAAGGTCTTGATGCCCAGTGAGAGCAGCAGGGCGACCACCACCAGGATCGGCAGCTCCTGCCAGAACGGGCGCTTCCTGCGCTCCGCCCGGCCGCGCTTCGGCTCCCCGCCGGCGTCGGACCCGTCCGCGCTCCCGGACTCCGCAGCGCCGCGCGCCAGTTCGTCGGTGACGATCACCTCGCTCCGGCCGGCCGCATCACCCGCATCCGATGCCCCAGCCGTCCCGCCGGTCTCCGCAGTGTTCTCGCCACTCATCCCTGGGCCCCTCCGAACGGCCTGCGGGGCCCGGACGGAACCCCCGCTTGTCAGCTAACGATCGCAGGTTCCCGGTCTCGCCCGGACGTGCATGCGCTCGCCCTGGGCGCCGAACAGGCTCAGGAACTCGACCGCGTTCGGCCCGGCGTTGCCGAAGGCGTGCGGGATCCGGGTGTCGAACTCGGCCGCCTCGCCGGCCGTGAGCACCAGGTCCTGCGAGCCGAGCAGCAGGCGCAGCCGGCCCGCCAGGACGTACACCCACTCGTGGCCCTCGTGCACCTTGGGCTCCACCTCGGGGCCGGCCCGAAAGCCCGGGGGCATGATCTGCTTGTAGGCGTGCAGCCCGCCGAGGTGGCGGGTGAGCGGGACGAAGGTCTGGCCACCCCGGGTGAACGGGCGGGCGTGGACCCGCGGGTCCCCGGTGGCCGGGGCGCCGACCAGCTCGTCCAGCGGGACGCGGTACTCCCGGGCCAACGGCAGCAGCAGTTCCAGGGTGGGCTTGCGCCCGCCGGACTCCAGGCGGGAGAGGGTGCTCAGGGAGATCCCGGTTGCCTCGCTCAACCGGGCCAGCGTGGTTCCCCGTTCACGCCGCAGCGCCCGCAGCCGCGGGCCCACCGCGTCCAGGACGGTGGAGAGCTCCTCGGTGGCACCGGGTCCGTCCGCGGCGTCGTCGGTGTGGTGGGAATGGGCCATGCCATCCATCTGCCGCTCCGGCAACCGGGTTTGTCAAACGGGCAGCACCCGGGCGAGGCGCGGCGCATCCGCAGAGCGGGCCCGTGGGCGGGGTCCGTGGGCGGGTGTCCGGGTGGGATCCGCCGGCGGGCCCGGCGATGCCGGGTGCCCGGCCGAGCCTGCCGGCTGCTCCGTACCCGAGGGGTGAGCAGGGCCGTTCGGCCCGGGGGAGCCCTTCCCGATAATCCGGGCAGGCCGGCGCGATTCCGGTTAGGGTCACCGGGTAGTCAGTGTAATGATCTTGGGGGTCTTGATGCCGCACACCGGGCAGGTACTCGTCTTCGACGCGGACGACACGCTGTGGGAGAACAACGTGCTGTTCGAGCGCGTGATCCACGACTACCTGAACTGGCTCCGGCACCCCACGCTCGACCAGGCCCAGCTGCGGGCCGTCCTCGACGACGTCCAGAGGGCCAACGCCGTCACCCACGGGTACGGCAGCCGGATGCTGCTGCGCAGTCTCGGTGACTGCGTCGAGAAGCTGCGCGGCAGGCCCGCCACCGCCCAGGAGCTCTCCGAGATCGAGGAGTTGGCCGCCGTCCTGGTCGGCTACCGGGTGGAGCTCATCGCCGACGTCGCCGAGACCCTCTCCGTCCTCAGCGGCCGGCACACCCTGCTGATGCTGACCAAGGGCAACCGGGAGGAGCAGCAGCGCAAGATCGACGGCTCCCAACTGGCGCACCACTTCAAGGCGATCGACATCGTCGACGAGAAGGACGCCGCGACCTACCGCAGCTTCGTGGCGGAGCACGGCCTCACCCCCGCCACCAGCTGGATGATCGGCAACTCGCCGAAGTCGGACATCCTGCCGGCGCGGGCAGCAGGCATGAACGCCGTCTTCATCCCCAACGACCACACCTGGGTGCTGGAGCACAGCGAGCTGGACCCAGCCGACGACGCCGTCCTGCGGCTTCGCACCTTCCGTGAGCTCCTCGACCACTTCTGACCGTCCTCGCCACCGGAGGCACCACCGCATGAACCCCACCTCGACCGAACGTCCCGCCGAAAGGGCACTCACCGCCCCCACGGTGTCCTGCGTCTTCGTCTGCCACGACGGCAACGGCCGCATCCTGCTGGCCCGGCGCAGCGCCGGCGCCCGGGACGAGCCGGGCACCTGGGACACCGGAGCGGGGGCGCTGGAGCACGGGGAGTCCTTCGAGTCGGCCGTGCGGCGCGAGGTCCGCGAGGAGTACGGCGCCGAGGCCCTGGCCGTCGAGACCCTGGGCGTACGCAACATCCTGCGCGGCACTCCGGTTTCGCACTGGGTCGCGGTCCTGTTCGCCGTCGAGGTGGACCCTGCTCAGGTCGTCATCGGCGAGCCCCACAAGTTCGACGCCCTCGACTGGTTCGGCCTCGAGGACCTTCCCCAGCCCCAGCACTCGCAACTCGCGGAGACCCTCGCCCACTTCGCTGCCGCCCGCTGACCGCGGCACGATCAGCGGCATCGCCGCCGCGTGGCCGGTGACAGGCCGGCGAGCACCGGCAGCGCGACCCGGGTGCTCGCCGGCCTGTCCGGCTCCGGTGACTCCCCGCAGGAACGCCGGCGACTCGACGTCGATTGCGCCGGTCTCATCCGGAACGACCGGTTAGGCTGCCGGGGGTGCGAGTCCAACTGACCCGGGACAGTGTCGCGATGGGCGACGACGTCGCCGCGCCACACGCCGTGACGCGGGACGTGCCGGACGACACCTCCGTCCGGTCGCTCCTCGACGGGATCCTGTCCGCCGGCTATCTCGCCACCGTCGCCGGCGGGCGGGCCACCTGGATCGCCACGGCCGGCGACGCCACGCCGCTCGCCGTCCTGGCCCAGCAGTGGGCGGCGCCACGCCTGTTCCCGGCCGGCCGGACCCCGCTCACCACCCACGCCGGCCCGGACGGCACCCTACGGCTGCACTTCGGCTACCGGGCCCAGCTCGATCCGGAGGCCGAGTACGCGCGCCTGGGTGGATGCCGGTGACGAGCCAGGGGCGCGGGAGGTCGCGGCAAAACGCGCCCTCGTCCTTCGGCTCGAGGTGTCCGGCTCCCCTCCGACCACCCGTCGGCTCCCTACCGGTACTCCCGGAGCCGCGGCCGGACGCCCAACGCCGTGAGGGCGAGCGACGCCGCCAGCGTCAGCGCACCGAGGGCGGCCGTGGTGGTGTCGAGGTCCGAGCCGGTCTTCGCGACCGCCTCGTCCATCGCCCGCGCGTTGACGTCGAGGGTGTCCCCGATCGCGCGGGCCAGCCGCTCGAAGTCGTAGTTGGACTGCCCGGGCGCCAGGCCGGTGTTGAGCGTGACCGCCTCCTTCAGCCGCCCGGCGTCGCGCAGTTCGCGGATCCGCCGGTCGTCCAGCTGGTACGCCTGGAACGCCGCGAGCACGCGCTCTGCGGCCTCCTGCTCGCCGGGGAAGGTGATGTTGCGCAGCTCGGTGCCGAGGAAGCCGCCGAACGGGACGGCCGCGTGGTCGGCGCGGTGGCGGCCCGCGACGGTGGCCAGCCCGGCGTTGTAGTCCGCGAGCGTGGCACCGTCGACCCGCGCGACGGCCTGGGTCTTGTCCAGGAAGCTCTGCTGGTACGCGGCGGCGCGGGCCGGGTCGGTGAGGTAGCGGCTCTCGTCGGCGTTCAGGTCGTACGCGACCGCGCGGGCCCGGCTGAGCGCGATCACGGAGTCGTAGGCATTGCTCTTGGCGACCACCAGATGCTCGTCGGCCCGGGTCACCAGGTGGAGCCCGACCGTCAGGGCGACGACGGTCAACAGGGTGACGGCGGCGAGCGGCGGGTTGACCAGGCGGCGGTAGCGCACCGTCAGCAGCCGCTGGAGCCCGGCGAGGGCGGCCAGCGCGAGCAGGCCGGTGCCGAGGATCCACCACCGGCCGGTGGCGAGGCCGGCGCGGCCCCCGCCGTAGACGCGGTCCACGGTGGCGCCGCTCGCCGCGCCCACCTCGTCGGCGGCGGGCAGCAGCCGCTGCCGCAACAGGTCGGTGGCCTGGCGGTAGGCGTCCAGCGCGGCCGGGGAAGGCTGCCCGGCCGGGGCGCCGGCCTGCTCCTCCAGCAGTTCGGCGCGGGCCACCAGCGCTTCATATCCGCCGAGTTGGCCGAGTACGGTGTGCACCGCGCGCTGTCCGGCCGGGTCGCCGGCGGCGGCCTCGGCGGCCTGTTGGAGGTCCGCGTCGGCCTGGGTTCGGCGCTGCTCGTAGGTGTCGAGCGTCTGACGGCGCAGCGGCGCGAAGTCCGGGTCGGCGCCGAGCAGCAGGAGGTTGGCGGCCTGGGCGTCCATGTCGCTGAGCGCGAAGTAGAGGTCTGCGGCGCGGGCCGCCTGCGGGGCGTCGCGGTGGCCGATGGCGTCGGTGTCGGCGCGGGCACCGGTCAGCACGGCGGCGGCCGCGGCGCCTGTGCCGAGCAGGGCGGCCAGGCAGAGCGCGGTGAGGGCGCGGACCAGGCGCGGGGTGGTCCAGGGCAGCGGCCGGCCGGCCCGCCGCCGCAGGGTGCGCGCGATGGTCGCGGTCCGCGGCCGCGGGGCGGTCGGTCCGGGCCCCGCCTCCCCCGGTGAGCCCGTCCTGCCCGGGCCGGCGGCCACCGTGCCCGCACCCGCTGCACCTGAACCCGATGTACCCGAACCCGCCGTGGCCATGGCCGCGCGTCCCCCTCCCCCGTAGAGCGGACCCGCCCGTACTCCCCACGAAGCAGAAGCGGAACCGTTTCCTCACCGCCGACGCTATGCCGCGGTGATCGGGGGACGGGCCGTCCCTGACGCCTCCTTGACGCCGTATGCCACCCCTCTTGACGCCTTCTTGACGCGGGCCGGACCCTGGACGCGCTCCGGCCGGTGACGACGTGCCGCAGCCCGAGGGGCGCCCGGTCCGCCGGGTGCCCCGCCGCCTACAGCCAGTCCCGCTTCTTGAAGATCACGTACAGGCTCGTGCAGACCGCCGCCATCAGCAGGATGGCGAACGGGTAGCCGGCTGCCCAGTGCAGCTCCGGCATGTTGTCGAAGTTCATGCCGTAGATCGTCCCCACCAGCGTGGGTGCGAACAGGATGGCGGCCCACGAGGAGATCTTCTTGATCTCGTCGTTCTGCACGTGCCCGGCCTCGGCGAGCTGCTTCATCTCCTCGTTCTGCCGCTGCGAGACCAGGGTCGCGTTGACGGTGAGGATGTTCTGCAGCATCTGCCGGAAGCCGTCCACCCGCTCGGCGGCGTACGTGGCGTGGTCGGCCACGTCGCGCAGGTAGCGCTGGAGCTCGTCGTCGGTGCCGTACTTGCCGAAGCCGGCTTCCAGGCTCTTCATGATCTCCAGCAGCGGCCGGGTGGCCCTCTGGAGCTCGATGACCTCGCGGGAGAGCTCGTAGATGCGCCGGGAGACCTGCGGGTCGCCGCCGAAGACCTCGGTCTCGATCTCGTCGATGTCGTGCTGGAGCCCGGCGATCACCGGCGCGTAACCGTCGACCACCGCGTCCAGCACCGCGTAGAGCACGGCCTCGGGGCCGAGCGCGAGCAGCTCCGGGTCGGCCTCCAGCCGGCTGCGGACGGCGGACAGGTCGGGCGCCTGCGAGTGGCGCACGGTGAGGACGAAGTCGGGGCCGACGAAGAGGTGGATCTCGCCGAAGTCGACCTCCTCCACGTCGTCCAGGTACCGGGCGGCGCGCAGCACGACGAAGAGGGTGTCGCCGTAGCGCTCCAGCTTGGGCCGCTGGTGGGCGACGATGGCGTCCTCGACGGCCAGTTCGTGCAGGCCGAACCGCTCGGCGGCCTCCAGCAGCTGGGCCTCGGCGGGCCGGTACAGCCCGATCCAGGCCATCGTGCCGGGCTTGCCGGGCAGCTGGCGGTAGACGTCGGCCAGGCCGGCCGGCTCGCCGGCCCGGCGGCCCTCGCGGTAGACCGCGGCGTCCACGACGGAACGCTCCAGCGTCACCGGCTCGGCGGGCTGCTCGTGCCGCGGGTCCATCGACTGCTCGGGCGCCGGCTGGCCGTCACCGCTGCCGGCGGTGGCGGTGACGGGACGGGAGAACGGACGCTTGCTCGCGCGCACGGCGCGCACACGCCAGTCGGACATGGCGGGTACCTCCACGGTTCGGTGTCCGCCGCTCCGGGGACCGCGGTCGCCGGGCGGGGCAGGAAGGGGAGACGCCCGGCCGCCCTCCACCACGCACGGCGCCCGGCCGCGCGGCGGTGCCCGTCGGTGTCAGCGGGCGGCGCGGCGGCAGGGGGTGGGAGCGGTACGGGAGGAGGGTTGCCGGGTGCCAGGAGATGAGGGGGACATCCTGGGACGGGGCCGACTTCGGCCCGGACTACTGGACTCCACAGCTCTCACCTCCTCGCCGTCGGGCGCCCGCACACCGGGTCGCCGTTACCGGGCCATCAGGAGGATCCACCCCGCGCGGGCACGCAGGCCCGCAGGACGGGGGGCACCCCTGATCTCGTCAGAGCTTTGGCACGCCACGGCGTAGCACCCGGAGGTGCAGCCACTTGGGGTCACCCCTTAGGCCGGGGAGACCTGTCCTGAACCTGGGCGTCTCTCGACGTCGTGGGGTCAGTGGCCTGTGTCCATGGCGACGCCTCACCGAACGAGGTGCCTTCACAACCTCACCGAGTCTAGTACCCTCCCGGGCCTCCCTCCGACCATCCCCCCTCCGGCCGGCGGCCGGGCGGGCCTGGCACGACTGCTTGCGGCCGGGGGAGGGCCGGCCGCGGCACGACGCCTCGCGGCCGGCCTGCTACCGCGGCGCGAGGTGGGCGGCGGCGTACGGGACGGCGACGGTCTCCAGTCCGCCGACGGTGCCGAAGACCGGGTGGACGTTGACCTCGAAGACCACCCCGCCGTTCTCCGCCGCGAGGTCCACCCCGGCCAGCGGAAGGCCCAGCGACTTGGTCGCGGAAACCGCCAACTCGGCCAGTCCGGCGGGCAGCTCGGACTCCTTCAGCAAGGTGGAGACGGCGCCCTGGCACTCGTTGCAGGGCGCGTCCGGGTCCGGCTGCACATGCTCCACCGCGCGGACGACCCGCCCGCCGAGCACCACCACCCGGTACTGGTGGCGCCGGCCCTCCGCGGTGAAGTTCCCGGCGTCGCGGGCGAGCAGCCAGTCGGCGCCCGCCGCGGCGTAGTGACGCGCGGCGGTGGCGAGTTGGGCGCGGGTGGTGACGTGGAAGACGTCGTTGCCGCCCATGCCGACGGTCGGGCGGGCCCAGACGTCGCCGCCGAGCCGCTCGAACGCCTCGGCGGCGGCCTCGGGGCTCGGCCGGGAGAGCGCGATGGTGGGCATCTGCGGGATGCCGTCGCGGGCGAACCGCTCGACCGTGCGGTTCTTCTCGGTGGCCGCCCGCCAGGCGTCGGTGTCCGTGCCGAGCGATCGGGCGCCGCACTGAAGCAACTGACGCTGGCACGACTCGAATTCGCGGCGCCGGTGCGGCGGGATCTCGTAGACGAGCACCGCCTCCGCCGTCACCGCGATGCCCTCCGCGGGCACCTCCAGACGGACCGCGCCGGCCTGTCCGGCAGCGTCCGCCCCGCCGTCCGTGCCGTCCGCCCCGGCGCCGCCCCGCCCCGCCCGGGTGATGCGGCCGGTACCGCCGGTCATGAAGTGCCGCGCGTCGAGCTCGACGGGCGCTCGGCCGGTGAGCAGCCGTACCGCGGCGGACAGGGTCTCCCGGCTACCCTCGGTCGAGCTGTGATCGGTCATCAGAACGAGCTCGCGTGGACCCATGCCGTCATGGAAGCGCCGCCCCGCCCGCCCCGGCAAGACCGCCTATCCCGCCGGTTCACCTCCCGCTGGCCGAAACCACCCTGTCCGGCGCCCGGCCGCACGCGAGTGCCGCGGTCGGCGGGTGCTCCGGATTCCGCGGAGCGGGCCCGCCGGGTGCCGCCGGCCCTGCGTGCTGCGGGGCTCGGGCCGGCGGCTCTGCCCGCCCGTGTCAGCCGCCGAGTATGCGGGCCTTCTGGGCGGCGAACTCGTCCTCCGTGAGGACGCCCTGCTCCTTGAGGGCGGCGAGTTCCTTGAGCTGGCCGATCTTGTCGTCCATGGAGGGGGGCGCCGCAGCCTCCGGGGGCGGCGGCTCGCTGTAGGCCTGCTGCTGGGCCGCAGCCGGTTCCTGCTGGGCCCAGCGGCCGGCCTGGCGGCGGGAGACGCGGTTGGAGACCGCGGTGGCCGTTCCGGCGACGACCGCGGTTCGGGCGACTCCCCGAAGTAGTCCGGGCATGGCTTCCTGCCAGTGGTGAGAAGGGGGACGGTACGAGCATCGGACCTGTCGTTTCGGCCCGGTCAGGTCGTGGAGTCGAGCACCTCCAGCGCCTCGATGACGTCCTGGACCGGAACACGGCCACCCGCGATCATGCGGGCGCCGGCGCGGCGCAGGGCCGCCGCCAGGGGCGCGGCCCACAGGTTCTCGTAGAGGAGGACGGCGGCGGAGTCACCGGGCGCGAGGAGGGACCCGGCCTCGGTGAGGTCGCCCTCGTCGAACAGTCCCGAGGAGGCACCTTCGAAAACGGTGAGATCGAGCTTCCCGTCGCCGGTCACGTCGGCCAGTTCGAGCCCGGTCACCGTGCCGTCGTCCTGCTTGGTGACGAACGTCAGGTCGAGGATACGAATGATGCCGCGATCGACCAGGTCGACCAGGAGCGGCATCCCTTCACCGGTCAACCGGCTGCCGGGGAATTCGATGACCACGTAGTCGATGGGGCCGGGTTCGTCCAGCTCGCCCGATCCGTTGGGTTCGTTGCTCACAACAGCTCCTGGAATCCTGAGCGGTGAGGCCGGGTGGCCTGGTCCGGGGGCGCGAGCGGCCTCGCCGAAGGGCGGCACGCGGTGGCGGGCGGCCGGCGCATCCGCGGGCCCTCGGTCACCCGCCCTTGATCCGCACGCCACTGCCCGGGCCGGCGGCCTCGACCGGTTCGGGCCGGGGGCCGGGAACCACACGGACCCACCCGTCAGGCCGGCCCCTCCCACCAGGCTAGCCCGCCGACCCGAACCCGGCCCGCCCGGGCGCCGGGCAGCGGGGGTGCCGGCTCAGACCGGCTTACGGGCCTCGATCAGGAAGCGGGCGGAGTACGCGACGAACGGCCCCTCCGCCCGGATCAGCGCGTCGAGTTCGCGCAGCCGGTCACGGTAGGCGTCGACGGTGAAGCCGGGAACCATCCAGATCACCTTCCGCAGGAAGTAGACCACCGCCCCGATGTCGTGGAACTCGATGCGCAGCCGCTCCGACCGCAGGTCCACCACCTCCAGCCCGGCCGCCCGCGCGTCGGCGCTCTCGCCGTCGGGGTGCCGGCCCAGGCGCGCCTCGGGCTGCGGCCCGAGGAAGTACTCGACCAGCTCGAACACCGACGCCGGCCCGACGTGTTGTGCGAAGTAGGTGCCGCCGGGCTGCAGCACACGGGCGATCTCCGCCCACCAGACCGTCGCGGGGTGTCGGCTGGTCACCAGGTCGAACGCCGCGTCGGCGAAGGGCAGCGGCGGCTCGTCCGGGTCCGCGACCACGATCGCGCCCCGCGGGTGCAGCAGGTTCGTCGCCCTGGCGATGTTCGGCGGCCACGACTCGGTGGCGACCATGGCCGGCGGGAAGTTCCCGGCCGCGGCCAGCACCTCACCGCCGCCGGTCTGGATGTCCAGCGCCGCCGAGGCCGCCTCCAGCCGCTCCCCCAGCAGCCGCTGGTACCCCCAGGACGGCCGCTGCTCGGTGGCCCTCCCGTCCAGCCAGGAGAAGTCCCAGCCGTCCACGGACACGGCCTCGGCCTCGGCAATCAGCTCTTCGAACGTACGCGACACACCCACATCATCCCGGCACCCGGAGGCCCCGGCCAACCGGTTTTTTTCGCCCCGGCCGGGGCCGGCCGGGCGGCGGCCCGGCAGCGGTGTACGGGGCGCGGCCGCGGGGTCCGCAGTGTCCGCGATACGGCGATACGGCGATGCAGCAGTGCGGCTCCGCGGCGACGCGACAGCGTGGCCGCCCGAGTGCCCGCACCGCCTCCCGCCCGCCCCCTCAGCGCCCCGCGGCCCCCGCCGCCACGCGCCAGGCCGCCGTCACCGCATCGTGCGCCGCCCTCGTCGCGGCGACCGGGTCGCCACCGAGCCGCAGCGGCGCGCCGAGGTGGACGTGCAGGGACGGCCGGCGGGCGGGGGCGGTGGCGAGGCCGGCCAGCTGCTTCAGCGGGCCGCCGGACGCGACCCGGCGGGCGCCGGCCTGGCCGAGGGGGACGACGGGCGCGCCGGTGGCCGCCGCGAGGCGGGCGACGCCGCTGCGGAAGGGGCCGGGCGGGCGCTCGCCGGAGTCGCGGCGCCGCGGCAGCCCGCCCTCGCCGTAGATCAGCACCACGCGCCCGGCGGCGAGCGCGTCGGCGGCCGCGTCGAGCGCCTCGGCCGCGTGCTCGGTGCCGCGGTGGACGGGAATGTGGCCGTCCCGCCGCAGCAGCCGGCCGAGCATCGGCACCCGCCAGAGACCGGCCGCCGCGAGCACCACCGGCCGCGCGTCGAGGCGGTGCAGGGCGGCGAGCACGATCGCCGGGTCGGTGAGCGCGGTGTGGTTCGCCGCGACGATGCTCCCCGGCCGGAGGTCGGCCCCCGGGTCGACGGTGACCCGCAGGGTGCCGACGGCGGGGACGAGGAGGGATGCGGTGCGGCTGAGCATGGCGGCGACGTGATCCTCCGATGGGCGGGCGAGCTGCCGACCAGTCTCCGCCGCACCACCGCGCCGCACCTGAGTACCCGTACTCAACCGGGTACTCGTCCCGTGCCCTGGAGGGCGCCGCACCTGCCGACGCGCGCCGGTCGGCCCTAGGCTCGCCGTATGAGTCGACTCGATGCGGTGGACCGGGCCCTGTTCGACCGGGTGGCGCTCGCGCGGCTGCGCGGTACCCAGCCGTGGCTGCGCGGGCTGAGCCATGCCGCCGACCACGGGGTGCTCTGGCTGGGCACGGCGGCGGTGCTCGGCGCGGTCGGCGGGCGGGAGGGACGGCGGGCGGCCCTGCGCGGGATCGGCTCGCTGGCGCTGGCCTCCACGGCGGCCAACATCGCCGCCAAGCAACTGACCCGGCGGCCCCGCCCGGTGCTCGACCAGGTGCCTGCCGTCCGGCGGCTGCTGCGGCAGCCGGTGACGACCTCCTTCCCGTCCGGGCACTCGGCCTCGGCGGCGGCCTTCGTGACCGGCGTCGCGATCGAGGCGCCGCTGCTGGGCGCCGCGCTGGCACCGGTGGCGGCCGCCGTCGGGGCGTCCAGGGTCTACACCGGGGCGCACTACCCGGGTGACGTGCTGGCCGGGCTCGGGCTCGGTGCGGCCCTGGCGGCGGTGACCCTGCGCTGGTGGCCCCGGTCGAACGACCGTCCGCCGCCCGCCGGCCCGCCACGCCGCTCGGCCCCGGCCCTGCCCGAGGGAGCGGGCCTGTCGGTGGTGGTGAACAGCGGCTCCGGCGGCGGAGCGCTGCTGCCGGCCGACCCGGACGAGACGGCGGCCGAGCTGCGCGCCCTGCTCCCGCAGGCCGACGTACGGCTCTACGGCCCGGACGACGACCTGCCCGCGCTGCTCGCCGAGGCCGCCGACCGGGCAGCCGCGGCCGGCGGCGCGCTCGGGGTCTGCGGCGGCGACGGCAGCGTCAACCTCGCCGCGTCGCTGGCCGCGGAACGCAACCTGCCGCTGGCCGTCTTCCCCGGCGGCACGCTCAACCACTTCGCGCTGGACCTCGGGATCGACACGCCCGAGGCGACGGCGGAGGCGGTGGCGACCGGTTCGGCGTGCGGGGTCGATCTCGGGCTGGCCGTGGACGACACCGGTCGGCGGGTCTTCCTGAACACCTTCAGCCTCGGCGTCTACCCCGAACTCGTCCGGCTGCGCGAGTCGTTGGAGGACCGCCTCGGCAAGTGGCCGGCCCTGGCGGTGGCCGTCGCCCGAGCCCTGGCCGTCGCCGAACCGGTCACCGTCGAGGCCGGCGGCCGCACCCGCCGCGTCTGGCTGCTGTTCGCGGGCAACGGCGCGTACGACCCGCCCGGGTTCGCCCCCACCCGCCGGACCGGCCTGGCCGACGGCCTGCTCGACATCCGGGTGGTCGACGGCGGCAGCCCGTTCGCCCGCACCAGGCTCACCGCCGCCTTCCTCTCCGGCACCCTCTCCCGTTCCCGCGTCTACCACGCCGCCCGGCTGACCGCGCTCGACCTCGACTCGATCGGCACCGCGGACCGGATCGCCGTCGACGGCGAAAGCGTCCCGGCGGCCGGCGCACTCCGGCTCGCCAAAACACCCAACGGCCTGACGGTGTACCGGCCTTCGGGCCTGTAGAGCATGCTTCCGGGCGTCGCCCGGGCCGCTCCGCGGCGGTGGTGATGCCGCCGGGCGGCCGGGGCGGCGGGGCCGACGCCGATCCGCCCCCGCCCCACCGGCGTCACCACCCTCCTCGCCGTGGCGGCGGCCGGTCCCCGGACGACACGCGAGACACCCCGCCCGAGTGACATTCCCCCCGGGTTCGCGACACGAGTCCCCAGTGTGCGGGGCAAGTTGGCCCACGAAGGGATTACGCCATGTACCGCACCGTCCGCGCCCTCGCCGTCCTCCTCACCGCCGTCGGCGCCGCTGCGGCCGTCCCGGCCCAGGCCTTCGCCGACGGCCCGACCGTGACCACCACGACCATCACCGTCATCGGCACCGCCAACCAGCTCGCCGGCGCCGACATCTCCAACACCGGCGGCGACCACGTGGCCGGCTCCTTCAACGGCAACGGGGCCTCCTGACGACGCGTTGCACCCACCCACCGCCCGCACCCCCTCCGGCGCGGGCGGTGTCGCACGTGCGGAACACGCCGCTGCGCCGGAGCACCGCCGGGTGGTGGATCACCGGCCGCCTCGCGACCGCCTTGCCGACCCGCCCGGGAGCGCGCCCGGTATGTGCCCCGGCCGCCGGATTGTCGGACCCGACTGGTAGACAGTTGACCGGTCCCGACCCCCCGGAGGAGCAGCGCATGACCGTCGGCAAGCACATCGAACAGTTCCACGGCCTCCCCGTCCTCGACTTCGTCCCGGCCGTCGAGCAGGGTGCCGCGCTGCCCGATGCGGCGGCGGTCGCCTGGAAGATCGGCATCGAGTACGACTCGCCGAAGAGCTTCGTCGAGCAGTGGCAGCACTTCCTCGGCACCGTCGACACCGAGCGGGTCACCGCAGTCGTCGTCGGCGAGTGGTCGCACGAGGGGCCGGAGAGCTTCGCCGAGCCGCTGACGGCCATCCTCGCCGCGGCCGGCCGCCTGCCGGCGCTGCGCGCCCTCTTCCTCGGGGACCTCACGTACGAGGAGTGCGAGATCTCCTGGATCGACATGGTCGACGTCACCCCGGTGCTGACGACGTTCCCGCTGCTGGAGGAGCTGGTGGTGCGCGGCGCCGCGGGGGACATGGTGGAGGGTGACGGCCTCTCCCTGAAGCCGGTGCGGCACGAGCGCCTGCGGGCGCTGCGGTTCGAGTCGGGCGGCCTGCCGGCCGCGGTGCTGCGGGCGGTCGCGGACAGCGAGCTCCCGGCGCTGGAGCGGCTGGAGTTCTGGCTGGGCGTGGAGAACTACGGCGGCGACTCCACCCTGGAGGACTTGGCGCCGTTCCTCGACGGCTCCCGGTTCCCCGCGCTGCGCCACCTCGGCCTGCAGGACAGCGAGAGGCAGGACGACATCGCCGCCGCCGTCGCCCACGCCCCGGTGGTGGCCCGGCTGGAGTCGCTCAGCCTCTCCATGGGCGTGCTCACCGACCAGGGCGCCACCGCCCTCCTGGAGGGGCAGCCGCTCACCCATCTGAAGGCCCTCGACCTGCACCACCACTACCTCACGGAGGCCATGCAGCAGCGGCTGCGCCAGGCGCTGCCCGGGGTCGCGACCGACCTCTCCGAGGCCGGCAAGCCGGACGACCAGTGGCGGTACGTCGCCGTCGCCGAGTAACCGCGCGGAGGTCCTGATGTCCGTACCGCACATGACCACACAGCCGACACGTCCGCTCCTGACGGTGCTCGGCAACCCCGGGCACCGGCGGGTCACGCTGTTCGCCGCCGCGGCCCGGGCGGCGGGGCTGCCCGAGCCCGCCGTCCTGCCCTGGATCGACGTGCTGCGCGGCGCGTACCACCTGCCCGAGGGGAGCGTGGTGCGGATCGAGTCGCCCGGCGAGGACGCGGCCGTGGACGAGCTGCTGCGCGGCCCCGCGCTCGGCCCCTCCTACGCGCCGACCAGGGTGGAGGGCGGAGCGGCCTGGTACGCGGGGGTGATGGCCGCCCTGCGCGGGCTGGCCCGGCTGCCGGGGGTGCGGCTGCTCGGCGATCCGGAGGAGATCGCCGTGATGTTCGACAAACGCCGGGCGCACGCCCTGCTGGCGGCCGCCGGGGTGCCGGTGCCCCGGGCGCTCGGCGGCGCGGCCGTCGACGGCTGGGACGACCTCCGGGAGCGGCTGCGCGCCGCCGGGCTGCGCCGGGTGTTCGTCAAACCCGCGCACGGCTCCTCGGCCTCCGGCGTGGTGGCGCTGGAGTTCGGCCCGCGCGGGCAGGTCCTGGCCACCACTTCGGCCGAGCCGGCGGGCGGGCAGCTGCACAACTCGCTGCGGGTCCGGCGCCACCGGAGCGAGCGGCAGGTGGCCGAGCTGGTCGACCGGCTCGCACCGGACGGCCTGCACGTCGAGCAGTGGATTCCGAAGGCCTCGCAGTCCGGCCGCTCGGCGGACCTCCGCGTGGTGGTGGTCGCCGGGCGGGCCACCCACGCGGTGGTGCGCACCGGCTCCCAGCCGATGACCAACCTCCACCTCGGCGGCGCCCGCGGCAGCCTCGCGTCGGCCCGGGAGGCCGCCGGGGCCGCCTGGCCGGCGCTGTTGGAGACGGCGGAGCGGGCAGCGGCCTGCTTCCCGGACTCCCTGATGGTCGGCGTCGACGTGCTGCCCACCGCCGGCTGGCGCCGCGCGCTGGTCGGCGAGGTGAACGCCTTCGGCGACCTCCTGCCCAACCTGACCGGCCTGCCCGGCGGCCCCGCCGAGGGCCTCGACACGTACGGCGCCCAGCTCGCCGCCTTCCTCCGCCGCCACCACCTCGACGGCCCTCCGGCGCCGGCGAACAACGCACCCAGGGAACCGATCCGATGAGCCACCAGAACCCCGGGCCCACGCCTCCGGCACCGTCACCCGACATGAACGCCGTCGTGGGCAGCCACGACCTGCTCCTCGTCACGCTCGACACGCTGCGGTTCGATGTCGCCGAGGAGCTGGCGGCGGCCGGGCGGATCCCGAACCTCGCCGCCTTCCTCCCGGGCGGCCGGTGGGAGCGCCGGCACTCCCCCGGCAGCTTCACCTACGCCGCGCACCAGGCGATCCTGGCCGGGTTCCTGCCGACCCCGGCCTCCCCGGACGGGCCGCACCCGCGCCTGTTCGCCGCCCGGTTCGCCGGCTCGGAGACCACCGCGCCGCGGACCTGGGTCTTCGACGCGCCCGACCTGCCCGGCGCGCTCGCCACGGCCGGGTACCGGACGGTCTGCATCGGCGGCGTCGGCTTCTTCAACAAGCAGGGGCCGCTCGGTTCGGTGCTGCCCGGGCTCTTCCAGGAGAGCCACTGGGCGCCCGAGATGGGCGTCCCCTCCCCCGTCTCCTTCGAGGCTCAGGTGGCCCGGGCCGAGCAGGTCGCCGCCGCACAGCCGGACGGGCAACCGCTCTTCCTCTTCGTCAACGTCTCGGCGCTGCACCAGCCCAACTGGTTCCACCTGCCCGGCGCCACGCGCGAGCACGGGGACTCTCGGGGGAGCCACGCAGCCGCCCTGGTGTACGTGGACGCGCACATCGGCCGGCTCTTCGCGGCGATGAGCGCCCGCCGGCCGTGCTTCGCGATCGTCTGCTCCGACCACGGCACGGCGTACGGCGAGGACGGCTACACGGGCCACCGGATCGGCCACGAGGTGGTCTGGACGGTCCCGTACGCGCACTTCACCATCCCCGCCGGCACCGGCCCGGCCCCCGTACGCGCCGTTCCCGTCGGCACCGGCCCCTCCGGCACCGCCGGCGGTGCCGAGCCGCCCCGCCCGACGGCCACCGCCGAGGAGACCTCATGACCACGGTGCCCGCCCGACCCGCCGAGTCCCCCTACCGCTCGTACGTCTACGCCTACCCGCACAAGACCGCGTACCGCCCACTGCCGGAGCGCCCGGCGCTGCGCGAGCTGTGGGCCGGCGAGCCACAGCACGCGCTCTCGCTCTACCTCCACATCCCGTTCTGCGAGGTCCGCTGCGGTTTCTGCAACCTGTTCACCCGGATCGGCAGCCCTGACGGCCTGACCACCGCCTACCTGGACGCGCTCGACCGCCAGGCCGCCGCAGTCCGCCGATCGCTGGACGGCGGCGCCCGGTTCGCGCTGGCCGCGTTCGGCGGCGGCACGCCCACGTACCTGACCGCCGCCGAGCTGGAGCGGCTCTGCGACATCACCGAGCGGCGGATGGGCGCCGACCTTCAGGCGGTCCCGCTCTCCGTGGAGGCCTCGCCGGCCACCGCCACCACCGACCGGCTGGAGGTGCTGGCCGCCCGGGGCACCACCCGGCTGAGCCTGGGCGTGCAGTCCTTCGACGACCGGGAGGCCCGTTCGGCCGTCCGCCCCCAGAAGCGCGCCGAGGTCGAGGCCGCCCTCGGCCGGATCCGCGCCGCCGGCTTCCCCGTGCTCAACATCGACCTGATCTACGGCATCGACGGCCAGACCGAGGCCGGCTGGCTGCGCTCACTGGACGCCGCCCTGGCCTGGCAGCCCGAGGAGCTGTACCTCTACCCGCTGTACGTCCGGCCGCTGACCGGGCTGGCCAGGCGCGGCGAGCAGGAGAGCCCGGCCGACTGGGACGCCCGGCGGCTCGCCCTCTACCGGGCGGGCCGCGACCACCTGCTCGCGAACGGCTACCAGCAGGTGTCGATGCGGATGTTCCGGCGCGCCGCCTCCCCGCAGGCCGGCAGCGGCGAGTACGCGTGCCAGACCGACGGCATGGTCGGCCTCGGCTGCGGCGCCCGCTCGTACACCTCGCGGCTGCACTACTCCTTCGACTACGCGGTCAACGCCACCGAGGTGCGCGGCATCATCGACGACTACGTGGCCACCGGGGACTTCCACCGCGCCGAGGTGGGCCGGTACACGACGCCCGAGGAGGCGCGGCGGCGCCACCTCGTCCAGTCGCTGCTCCAGGCCGAGGGAATGCCGCTGGCGGAGTACCGGGACCGGTTCGGCTCCACACCCGCCGAGGACTTCCCCGCCGAACTGGCCGAGTTCGAGGCACGGGGCTGGCTGGCCGCCGACCCGCTGCGGCTGGTGCTCTCCCCCGAGGGCCTGGCGCACTCGGACCTCGCCGGTCCGATGCTGTTCTCACCCGAGGTGCACCGCCTGATGGCCGAATACGAGGTGAAATGACCTTCCTCGGCATGCCCGCGACCGGCCCGGAGGGGGACGACGCCGTCACCGCGGCCCCAGGCGCGCGGCCGGCCCCGGCCATACGCCCGGCCCCGGCCGTTCCCCCGGTCCCGGACGGCGGGCTCGACCTGACCCTGCTCTACCGGGGCCCGCTCGCCTCCTGCGACTACGACTGCCCCTACTGCCCGTTCGCCAAGCGGCGCGACACACCCGGGCAGCTGCGGGCCGACCGCGCCGCGCTGGACCGGTTCACCGGCTGGGCCGCCGGTCGAGCCGGCACCGGCGACACGCTGTCACTGCTGTTCACGCCCTGGGGCGAGGGGCTGGTGCGGTCCTGGTACCGGCGGGCGCTGGTCGAACTGAGCCGGATGCCGCACGTACGGCGGGTCGCGATCCAGACCAACCTCAGCTGCCGCACCGACTGGCTCGCCGAGGCCGACCTCGCCACCCTGGCGCTCTGGGTCACCTACCACCCCGGGCAGGTCGGCCACGACCGCTTCCTCGCCAAGTGCCGCGAGCTCGACCGGCTCGGCGTGCGCTACAGCGTCGGCGTGGTCGGCCGGCCCGAGCACCTCGCCGAGGCCCGCCGGCTGCGCGCCGCGCTCTCCCCCGCCGTCTACCTCTGGATCAACGCCGAGGAGGGGCGCACCTACACCGACGCCGAGGCCGCCGACTGGCACGCGCTCGACCCGCACTTCGGCTACAGCCGGCACGCACACCCGAGCGCCGGCCGGCCCTGCCGCACCGGCGAGTCGGTGCTCTCGGTCGACGGCGAGGGCACCGCCCGCCGCTGCCACTTCGTCCGTGACGTGCTCGGCAACCTCTACGACGGCTCGTACCGCGCCCGACTCCTGCCCCGGGAGTGCCCGTTGCCGGTCTGCGACTGCCACATCGGCTATGTGCACCTGGAGACGCTGCCGCTCTACGAGGTCTTCGCCGGGGGTGTGCTGGAACGGGTACCGCGGGGCTGGGCCCTCCGCGGGCGGCCCGCACCGCCGGGGTGACTTCCCCCGGCACGTCGCCCCGGCCGGACACCATGGCCGGACACCATGGCCTGACACCCGGGCCGGACACCCGGGCTCCACGGACCGCCCCGCCACGGCTGCCGCACCGGCACCGCGCGCCACCGCGCCGAGGTCCCTAGCCTGGAAGGAGGAGGAGGCGATGGCAATGCTTGGAGACGCACCGCTGGTGGCCATCATCCCGGCCGCCGATATTGCCCGGGCGAGGAGGTTCTACACGGACACTCTCGGCCTGAAGGTCAGCGAGGAGAGCCCGCAGGACCTCACCTTCGAGTGCGGCGGGACGGAGTTCGGCCTCTACGAGACGCCGAGCGCCGGGCAGGCAGCCCACACGCTGGCGAGCTTCAAGGTCTCGGACCTCGACGCCGAGATGGCGACGCTGCGAGGCCGCGGCATCACGTTCGAGGAGTACGACATGCCGGGACTGAAGACCGTCAACGGCGTCGCGGAGGCCGAGGGCATGCGCGCGGCCTGGTTCAAGGACAGCGAAGGGAACATCCTCTGCGTGAACGAGCGGACCGCCACGTAACCCCCGCCCGCCCCACGCGGCACCCGGGCCGCCGGGCCGTCCCGCCACCGCGGGACCGCCCCGGCGGCCTCCTGTTCCCCGCCGCGGCAGCCCTGCCACGGCGGGGAAACCGCGCCGGCCGGCCCGGCACCGGCAGCGTGCCGGCAGCGGCGGCCACTGCGCAGCCCCGTCCGCCACCACGGCCCACCCCGTCGCGCGCAAGCGGCCCGCCCGGCACCGGCCGCGTCCGCTCGCGCAGCGGGCGCCCTGTTGCCCATAGTGGGGGCGTGAGCGACCTCCCCTGCGCCCCCGGGCGGCGGACGGTGCTGGCCGGCGGGCTGGCGGTGCTGCTCGGCGCGGCCGGCTGCGGCACCGGCGGCCACTCCGCAGCCCCGTCGACCGCCCCGGCCGCCCCGTCGGCCCCGTCCGGCACCGCGGCCCCCGATGCCTCTGCATCCCCCGCTGCTTCCACGTCCCCCTCCGCCGCGGCGGCACTGCCCGCCACCACGCCCTGGGAGCCCGGCCCGGGCGAGGTCAGTCCGGAGGTCAAACGCCGTGCCGTCGAGGTCGTCCAGGCGCTCGGCGCGTGGGGCCCCGGCGGCCAGGGCGCCGCGGCGGCGCAGCAGCGGGTGGCGGCGCTCGGGCTGCCGGCGGCCCTCGCGGACCAGGCCGGGGCCCTGCTGCCCGCCGCGCCGCAGGCCGCGCTCCAGGTGGTCGACGCCCAGTACGGCGGCATCCTCACCGATTCGGCGAGCGTGCTGGTGGTCTGCCGGCAGTGGACCCTGGCCGCCGACGGCACGCTCACCCCAGGCGGCACCACGGTGGACGTACGGCTCAGCCGGGCCGAGCCGCTCTGGACGGTCACCGCCCTGCACCCGGCCGAGCCCGGGCAGGCCGCGGCCGTCCTGCCGACGGCCGCCGGGCAGGTACTCGCCGAGCAGCGCATCCAGCTGCCGCCGGCGGCTGTCGCGGACCTGCGCAGCGGCACCGTCCACGACAGCGTGCTGCAGACGATGCTGGCCCTCGCCCGTGACTACACCTTCCAGGTCAGCGTGGTGCGCTCCGGCCACCCGCTGGACGTCTTCGGCACCACCCGCCCCAGCGACCACCCGCAGGGCCGGGCCTTCGACACCTGGCAGATCGACGGCCATCCGGTCGTCGACCCGGCCACCCCGGCCGAACTCGTCGACGGCTTCATGCGTGCAGCGGCCGCCGCGGGTTCCTACAACGTGGGCGGGCCCCGGCAGTTGAGCGGCGGCCGTACCGCCAACCAGTTCTTCTCCGATCCCACCCACCGCGACCACGTCCACGCCGGCTTCCTCACCTGAGGTGCGCCCCGGCCACCCGTCCGGAGCGGGACCGCTCACACACACGGGCTGATGATCGGACGGTAGGAAACACGCCGTCACGTCGGCCTCTCGTGGTGCTCACGGCAGCCCCCTGTTACTGACGATCAGCACCCCGGCGTTCGAAGGCCCGTGGTCGGCGGCCGAGGCCGGTCACCCGACCCCCGGCCCCCGACGCCCCGGACCTCGCCCCAGGGACAGTGATGGATCTCAGCGCGGCCGGAACAACCACGCCGGGCGGACCGACGCGACGGGCCGTCTTGCGAGCGGTGGCGGCGGGAGGGCCGGCGGCGGGGCTCGGCGGCCGGGCGACGACCTCGGCGCGGGCGGCGGCGGCCGCGGCGGTTGGGCGGAGTTCGCAGGGCAGTTCCGGGAGGAGTTCACGGCCATGGGCATGGTCGGTGCGGCCGTGGCCGTGGTCAGCAAGGACGAGGTACGCCGGACGGTCGGGCCGGCGTAGGCAACCGACTCCCGATCACTCGTCAACTAGGACATGATCTGACCCACATGGCCCCTACCGTAGTTCTTGGCCACGGAACAGGACCAACGAAGGCGGAGACCATGACCGACACCACGACCACCCCCGAGTCGACCACCCCCGAGCAGAGCGCCCCCGAGCAGAGCGGCGTCGCGGTCGGCGGGGAGCGCGCCGACCTGCTGGCCGTGCTGGGCCAGCACCGCCGATTCCTGCGCTTCACCACCCGCGACCTCACCGACGAGCAGGCCGGACTCCGCACCACCGCCAGCGAGCTCTGCCTGGGCGGCCTCATCAAGCACGTCACCTCGGTCGAGCGCGGATGGGTGGACTTCATCCTCGAAGGCCCCACGGCCATGGGCGACTTCAGCGCCATGACCGAAGCCGACTTCGCCCGGCGCGCCGACGAGTTCCGGATGCTCCCGGGTGACACCCTCGTCGGCGTACTGGCCGACTACGCCGACACCGCCCGTCGCACCGACGAACTCATCGCCGTCCTCCCCGACCTCGACGCCTCCCACCCGCTGCCCAAGGCCCCCTGGTTCGAACCCGGCGCCCGCTGGTCCGCCCGCCGTGTCCTGCTGCACATCAGCGCCGAAACCGCCCAGCACGCCGGCCACGCCGACATCATCCGCGAGGCCCTGGACGGCGCCAAGACCATGGGCTGACTCCGCCGGCAACCGGCCGCGAGACGTCCCGGTCATGCCCCGTCCCCTGCGCGCTTCGACGCTGGGGACGGGGCGTGACCGGCGCCCGGGGCCGGCTAGGCGCGGGCGCCGACCAGCCAGCAGGCCGCGGTGAAGCGGACCTCCGGGCCGTGCACGAAGGGGTCGAAGGCCGCGCGGACCGTTTCGACGACCTGGGCGCGGGTCCGCTCGTCGACCCCGGGCAGTACCGGACCGAGCGCGCCGAACCGGGTGAAGTACGGGACCAGCTCCCGCTCGGGCAGGGTGCAGACCACGTCGACCGGCCGGAGGTCGATCCCGTCCCAGCCGCTCTCCGCCAGCACACGGCGGATCCGGTCCGGATCCGCGAGGGCGAACTGCCCCGGCGCGTCCGGCCGGCGCGGGGGGAGGTCCGGCAGGAGCGGCGCCGCGGCGCGCTCTGCCGTCGTCATGAACGGGTTCTCCTCGAGGCCACGCCAGCAGAGGAACCGCAGCTCGGCGCCGTCCCGCGCGGCGCGCCGCAGGTTGGCGAAGGCCCGGACGGGGTCGTCGAAGAACATCACGCCGAAACGGGAGACGACCACGTCGAAGGCGGCGGGCTCGAACGCGTACTCCTGCGCGTCGGCGCAGACGAAGCGGGCCTGCGAGCCCTTCCGCTCGGCGCGCGCCCGGGCGGCGGCGACCATGGGCTCGGAGATGTCGACGCCGACACAGCGGCCCTGCGCGCCGGCCGGCCCGGCGATTGCCACCGTCGTGCCGCCGGTGCCGCAGCCGACGTCGAGCACCCGGTCTCCGGCTCCGACGGAGACCGCTTCCAGGAGCAGGTCCTCGAACGGTTTGAGCATCGCGTCCAGCACGGACTGGGCCTCGACCCAGGCGCGGCCGCCGGGGCCGTTCCACCGTGCCGCCTGGTCCTCGGCGGTGGTCTGCGCGTTCTGCGTGTTCTCCATGGCCGTCTCCTGTCGGTTGCCTTCGCGGGCCGGGGATGACACCGTTCCACCTCAAGCCGACTTGAGGTCAACAGATGACAGACCTGGACATCGCCGAGGTGGTGCGACGCACCGGAGTGCCCGTCTCCACCCTGCGCTTCTACGAGGAGAAAGGGCTGATCGCCTCCACCGGCCGGCGCGGCCTGCGCCGCCAGTTCGATCCCGGCGTCATCGAACAGCTGGGACTGATCGCCCTGGCCCGCGCCGCCGGGTTCTCCCTCGACGAGACCGCCGGCATGCTCGCGCCCGACGGACAGCCGCGCTTCGACCGGCTGATGCTCGCCGCCAAGGCGCAGGAGCTGGACGCGACGATCCGCAGACTCAGCGCCCTGCGCGACTCCTTGCAGCACGCCGCCGACTGCCCCGCGCCCAGCCACCGGGAGTGCCCGAAATTCCGCCGCATCCTGCGGGCCGCCTCGGCCGGTTGGCTCCGGGCGGAGGGCAGGAGGGCCCCGCTGCCGCCGTGAGCCGGCCCGTTGCCGTGGGAGAACGGGCAGACCGGCCGGCGTCGCCCGGGCGGCTCAGCCGGCTCCGGGCGGGGAGGGGCCGGGCGGGGAGGGGCCGGGCGCCCAGCGGACCTCGCCGCTGCCCAGGGCGACGGTCGCGCAAGGCAGCATCGGATCGTCGCCGCCGCGGCGGGAGAGCAGCACCACCTCCCGCACCTCCGCGGACGCCGTCCCGAGCCGGGCCGCGCACTCGGCGGCGAGGCCCTGCGGATCCCGGGTCCGGCCCAGGGACAGATGCGGGGTGAACCCCGGGCGCCGGCCGCCGCAGCGCGGGAACCGCGCCAGCAGCAGCCCGTACAGCGCGGTCCACGGTGCCGCACCGGCCGCAGCCGGGTCGAGCCAGACCGTCGCATACGCCCGGTGCCGGAAGCTGCGCACCCCGTGCAGGCGGGCCGTGAAGGGCTGCGTCCGCGCCACCGCGGCGGCTACGGCCGGGACCGCCCGCCGGAACTCGGACTCCGGTACGAACCCGAACAGCAGGTTCACGTGCGGCGGCCACCGGCGGACCTGTGGGTCGTGCTCCCAGCGGATGTCCTGGATCGGCGGCCACAGCTGCTCGGGCGGAAGCCACGCGAGCGCCGTACGGGCCGTCGGCGCGACATCGAGTACCCCGGCCGGCCCGGCTCCGCCGTACTCGGGCTCCCGGTCCATACCCGAAGAGTCCCACCTCTGCGGCCCGCCCCGGTAGCCCGCGCGCCGGTGGTCCCCACGCCGACCCGGGAGACCGGGCGTCAGTCGCTGCCCTGTTCGCACTGCTTGACGGTGTCCGCCCGTTCACGGTCGGTGGTGGTGCGGGCCCGGTCCTGGAGCGCGGGCAGGCCGGTCTTCTCCTTGTCCCGGTGGGTGGCCTCGGCCCAGAGGGCGAGGAGGCCGGCGGCCTGGTCGTGGAGACGGGCGAAGCGGTCGGGAGCGGCGGCCACCTGCTGGAGCCAGCCCGTCCTGCCAGGCGTCCGCGCCGGGCCCGTCGTGGGCCGTGGAGACGTCGTTGATCCCGGTGAGCACGGCATGCGTGTCAAGGGCGTAGTCGGCGAGCGCCTCGGCGAGCGGCCTGCGGACGTCGGGGTGGACGCGGTGGTCCGCCCGGCCTGCGACCGCCAGCAGGACGGTCCGCAGGGCGCGGGCCTGTTCCAGGGTCTTCCAGGGTGTGGCTACCGGGGTCGCCGCCGACGGTGGCCCGGCGCAGGCCCTCGGCGAGTTCGCCGCACGGCAGGTCGGACCGCCAGGAGGCGCCGAGCACGGTGCGGACGCGGTCGTCGCCGCGGAGTCCGGCGCAGTCGCGGTCGGGGACGTCACGCCCGGCGGACCACCACAGACCCGCGCCGACCGCGGCCGCCACCAGGGCGGTGGCGGCGGCCGCGGTGCGGCGGGAGACGGGGGCGGACACCATCAGGCGTTGCCCCGGCCGAGGTAGCGGCTCGCGACGTCGTTGCTGCGGTTGCGGCTGTTGAGCATGTCGTCCTGGAGCGAGTTGATCTCGGGGCTGTCCGGGTTCTGGCCGCGGTCCCGCGCCCAGATGCCGACCAGGTCGGACATCTCGCGGTTGGCGCCCAGGTAGGTGTCCGAGATCTTCGCGTTGGCCTCGGTGTTGTTCTGGTCCTTCTCCTCCAGGCTGACGGCGTACGTCCAGGTGTCCACCATGCGCTGGGCGCCGTCGCCGAGCGGGGCGATCGGGGTGATCGGCGCGCCGATGGTGTGGTAGAGGACCTTGGCCTTCCAGTCGGCCTGGGCGTTCTTGTCGTCGCGCATGTCCATCGCGGCGTCGGCCCGGATGGCGTCGAAGACACCGAGCGCGGCAGCGCCCTTGCCCATCGGGTCCTTCATCTGGGACCCGGTGGGGTTGGGCCCGATGGCCGCCAGCTCCTGGGCGATCTTCCCGGTCTCCGCCTGGTGCAGGGTGCCGTACGCGGCCGGATCCTCGGAGAGACCGCGCATGAACCGGACCGGGCTGTCCTGGCCGACGGCCATCCGGGTCGTGTCGCCGTCCTTCCAGACCGAGTCGTGCCCGGTGTGGCCGTTGTAGGCGTCGTTGCGGCCGTTCAGCAGCTCGTGGGTGTCACCGACGTAGTCGGCGAGGGCGTTGGCGAGCGGCTGGCGCAGGGTGTCCTTGATCCTGTCGCCGCCGTGCCCCTCGTCCATGGTGACGATGGTGTCGTGCATGACGCGGGCCTGCCCCTCGGTGTGCTTGCCGTCGTGGGCGGTACCGGCCCGCTCACCGGTGGAGGCGGCCTCGATCGCGGCGGCCGGGGCGCTCTGGGAGAGCGGGTCCTCCATCTTGATCATGCCGGTGTAGCCGGTGAGGTAGCCCTCGGGCCAGTCCCGTTCCTTCAACAGGTAGTGCAGCCGCTTGTTGGAGGCGTCCGCGCCCGGGTCCAGGTAGGAGGTCGCCGCCTCGGGCCGGCGGCCCATCACCCCGAGGACCTCGTCCAGCGGGTCGGCGCCCAGTGAGGTGCCGTCGTGCGATGCGCGGTAGCTCCACAGGCCCGGGTGCTTCTTCTCGCTGTCGACGATGTCGTCGGCGAGGTCGGTGAGGAAGGGCGTGGAGTACTTCGCGTCGCCCTTGGTCATCAGGGTGCTGAGGATCTGGTACCGGTGACGGTTCGTCGGCCCGGTTCACCGAAGAGGGCCCGGGAGTCCCCGCCCCGCCCGTGCCCGCCCCCCGGACGGTCGACCGGTCGTCGGCGCAGCATCCCGTACTATCCACCTGACCTGGGGATTCACGGATTGCACGACCACAACGGGGGGCAGCACATGACCGGCGCGCGGCGATACCGGCACTGGCCGGAGGGCTGCTGCTGACGGCACTCCTGTGGTGGGCGGGGGCGAGCGCGCAGGCGTTGCACCTGCTGGCGGCCGGCGGCGCGATCGGCGGCCGGAGCCCCGTCCGAGCGTGACCACGGGCCTGCCCGGAGAGCCGCCGAAGAGGTGCGGGGCTGACCGGTCGGCCGGTTCGGGGCCCGGGACGCTCACATGACGGACACCGTGGCGGGCGGGTTCGCGGCGGCACCGGGGTGCGCGCATCGCACAGCAGCGGTCGGCCGGTCGGCCTGACGGACGAACCGACGGCCGGCCGACCGCCGAAGGGTTCGGCGGCCGGCCGGCCGTGGAGCAGGAGGGGTCAGCAGCCGCCGGCCGGACGGTCGCGGACCACCAGGTCGGTGCGGCCGGGGGTGGCGTCCAGCCAGATCACCCGGGTGCCCTGGTCGGCCGAGGCCTGGTACTGGCCGCCCCGGTTGCAGGAGAGCCGCTGGGGCGTGCCGCCGGTGACCGGGATCTGCCAGAGCTTGGGCAGCGCGGCGTTGGACCAGCCGGTGCTCGGCTTGCTGCTCGGGGACTCGTAGGTGACGGCCCGGTCCGAGGCGGTGATGGTGGCGCTCGGCGCGGCGTACGGCGCGTTGCCGGGCAGCACATCGGTCACCCCGGATCCGTCCGGAGCCCCGGACCGGATCGCCGTGTGCTTGGTCGGGTCACCGGGCGTCTCCACCCAGAGCAGCCGTCCTCCCGCGAGCACGGTGGAGGCGATGCGCGCCTTCCCGTCCTGCGGCAGGTACTGGGCGGTGACCTTGCCGGCGGCGATCGAGTAGACGGTCGGCGCGTAGACGCGGTCCTCCCCGGCCGTCCAGTACTCGGTCCAGCCGAGGGTGCCGTCCTTGAGGGTGAGGCCCATCGGCGCGTGACCGTCGGGCAGCGGGAGTTCCACCCCCGGGGCGCCGTTGTGGGAGAGGTGGACCCGGGACCGTCCGTCGGAGTCGGACACCATGAAGGCGATGTCGTTGCCGGAGATCCGGACCTCGCTGGGCTGCTGGGTCGCGGAGCGGAACAGGCTGCGGATCTCGCCGCCGGACAGCGAGCGGGTCAGCACCTCGGCCCCCCACCGGTGCTCGGAGTCGAGTCCTTGGACCTGCCACGCGGCGGACTTGCCGTCGGTGGCGGCCGCGATGTGGTAGCGGCCGTCGTCCGGGCTGAGCCGGGTGGGGGCACCGCCGCCGGTGACGGAGCCGGTGTACAGGGCGGGCACGGTCTTGCCCAGCGGATCGCTGTTGGACATCACCCAGCGGCCGTTGGCGGCGGCCGGCGCGGCGAGCATGCTGTTCACCTCGGGCAGCACGGTGCGGCTGTCCAGGCCGATCCGGGACTGCCAGCCGGCCCGGATCCCGTGCCCGTCGAACGCCTTCGCCACCGAACGGAGCTGGGCCGGGCTGAGGTCGAGCGCACGCCCGGCGGCGAGCACGGCGTTGCGCCCGTCCACGAAGTCGTCGAGCGGGGTGAGGTAGTCGGCGAGCGCACGGTAGACGAGCCGGTCGGCGGTGAGCGGGTCGAGGGTGCGCCGGATGTCCCACAACGCGCCGGAGAAGATCGTCGAGTTGAGGTGCACCCCGCCGCCGTCGAGCCCGCGCCCCGCACCGACGTAGTCGTCCACGGTGGTGCGGCGGTCGTCCAACCGGCGGTCCGCGCAGGCCTCCGGGGTACCGGTGCGGCACTTGCTCTCGCCGAGCAGCGCGGCCTTCGGGTCGTTCATCTGCAGGCCGCGGGCGGTCACCTCGATGGCGTTCCCGAAGTAGTCGGCCAGCGCCTCGTCCATCGCGCCGGACTGGCCCGCGTAGATCAGGTTGGCGGTGTTCTGGACGACACCGTGGGTCATCTCGTGCCCGGCGATGTCGAGCGCGACGGAGAACGGCTGGTACTTGGTGGCGTCGGCGGCGCCGTACACCATCTTCTTCCCGTCCCAGTAGGCGTTCGGGAACGGATCGCCGCCGGCCGTCACGTTGACCACCGAGGTGATCGGGCCGCCCTTTCCGTCCAGACCGTCCCGGCCGAGGCGGTCGTGGTAGAAGTCGTACACCGTGGCGGCGTTGAGGTGGGCGTCGGTGGCGCCGCTGGTGCCGCTGGCCGCCGGGAAGTCCGGGGTCGGGGAGTGGGCCGGGAGGGCGTCGGCGGGGATGGCGCCCCGGAAGTCCTCGGCGTCCCGCCCGGCCGCGTCGTAGGTGGTGATGGTGGCGGGCCGGGTGAGGTCGGTCAGCTGGTAACTCCCGTCCGGGAGGCGGCCGATGTTCACCTTGACGGAGCGCCCGAACGCGTCCGGGGCGGTGCCGGTGGCAGGTTCGACGGCGGCCGCCGCGGCGCGCGTCGTCGTGTTGCCCCCGACGTCGTACGGGGCGTGGGCGTCGAAGGCCAGGGCGATCGCTCCGGCGGTGGCGTCCACGAAGACCTCGCGGACCAGCCGCCCGCCGGTGGCCGGGTCGGCGCCGCGCAGGGTGAAGTGCTGGGCCAGCCGGCCGGCGCCGCCGGGCAGGATCACCAGTCCGGCGTCCTCGGCGGTGGCCGCGGCGCGGGCGCGCGGGTCCGTGAGCGAGCCGAGCGCGAGGTCGCGCAGCGTCGCGGCCGGGACGGCCGGGGTGGTCGGCGCGGTGAGGCCGGTGAAGTACTTGCCGCCGGCCGACTCGACCTTCTGCCCGGCACCGTCGCCGGTGAGGTGGACCAGGTACTGCGCGCCGAGCACCGGCACACCGCCGTGGTGCTGCTGGAACCTGACGGTACGTCGGCCGTCGGCGCTGCGCTCGGTACCGGCTTCGGCCAGCTCACCGGGATCGATCCGGTAGCGGTCCGGGTGGGCCGCGAGATGGGCCCGGGCGGCGTCGGCCGGGCTGCCGGAGGCCGGCTCGGCCAGGCCTGTGACCAGCTGCGGGGCGGCGGTGCCCTGGCCGGCCACCAGGCCGGGGACGGGATCGGGGTCCGTGGCCGGTCCGGCCAGCGCGGGTGGCGCGGCCAGGGCCAGGCTCAGGGCGGCGGTTATGCCGACGCCGAACACCCTGGGCGTGCGGGAACGGTGGTGCACTGCGCTCCTCTCGTGGAACACGGATCTGTGCCGGCGACACGCAGGCATCTGATGAACGGTCACTTCGCGGCCGGTCCGCCCGACCTGCCGGACCAGCACGCCGTGGCAGCGGTCACGGAGGTCGGCGAGCAGGGGCGTCGGCGGGCACGGGGCCGCTGGACGCCCGTAGCTGACGGGCCGCCACATGAGGACCATAAGTCATCAGACAAGATATGTCGACTACCTGCATATGCAGACCCGCGGCACCCGCGGAAGGTGACGCCGATCGCCCCCACGCGCTCCACCGGCGACGGGCCCCGGACATGCAGAAGGCCCCGCTTCGCTGCGGGGCCTTCTGGCGGTGCCGGCTCTTCGCGCGGGCGCCGGCGTTCGGGGGGGTGGCCGGCATTCCCGCAGATGGCGGGTCAGGGGAGCAGGCGCTCCACCGCTGCGGCTCCGTACTTGGCGAGGTCCTGCCGGGCCTTCTCGATCAGCGCGGGAGTGGGCTCGCGCCCCGAGGCGCGCACCATGTCCTCGGGGTCGACGGGGTGCTCGGCCCCCGTGTGGAGCAGGTGGTCCGGCGTGGGCATGGAGTCGCTGTCACTGATCCTGGACATGAAGTACCTCCGGGAGAGGAGTGCGGGCCTGCCGCCGGACGGGCGACAAGCTCTTCCCTAGAGTGTGGACCCATATCGCCCGTACCGGACACTTCGAACCGCCTCCGGTGCCAACGCGCCGGACTTCGGAGTGCCGGACACGGTGCGCCTCGCCGCCCCGGAGGGACCGCCCCGGCCGCTCGACGCGGCGCACTCCCGCCCCGACGGCGATGCTCGGGGCACTGCGTCCGAACGGGTCCGCCGGCCGGCCCCTCCCGCCGTTACGATGCAAGTACGGCCCGGTACACCCGGCGCCGGACCGTCGTGGGGCCGGAGTGCAGGAGTGCCCGGGACCGCCGGAGTGCCCGCGAGCGCCGCAGCACCCGAGCCCGCGCCCGCGCCCGCGCCCGACCAGGGAGGCATGCGACATGAGCGATGACGACATCCCGGGCATCGACCCCACTGCACGGCCGAGCGGGGACGGATGCGTGGAGTGCCTGACGGATGACGGACCGGGGTGGTGGCTGCACCTGCGGCGCTGCACCGCGTGCGGCCACATCGGCTGCTGCGACTCCTCGCCCTCCCAGCACGCCACGAAGCACGCCCGGGCGGCGGGGCACCCCTTCCTGGCGAGCTTCGAACCCGGCGAGGCGTGGTTCTGGAACGTCGAGACCGGGCAGTACTACGAGGGCCCGCAGCTGGCCCCGCCCGCCGCACACCCGCTCTCCCAGCCGACGCCGGGACCGCGCGGCAAGGTGCCCGCCGACTGGCAGCTCCACCTGCACTGACCGCCTCAGAGCGACGGACCCCGCAGGTGCTGGTCCGTGATGCCGCCGGGGCAGGCGAGGCCGTCGGCGTCCCAGCCGGCACGCGTGGCCCCGGCCTGGTAGGCGCTCTCGTAGAAGGCCAGCACGGCCGACACCGGGTCGGCCTCGGAACGCGCCGCGTCGTAGGGCAGGACGGCCAGGTGGCCGCCGTTGCGCGCGAGCCACCGCGCGGAGGCCGGCGTGAGCGGCTCCTCGGCGAGCCCGGCCGGCTCGGGGGCCGTGTACGAGTAGAAGGCCGGCTCGCCCAGGTCGGCGTCGCCGAACCAGAACCCGAAGCTGATCAGCTCACGCGAGTACGCCTCCCGGGTGACCGGGTCCGCCTGCGGGGGCTGCTGGACGATCCGCCCGGAGAACCGCGTGTGGGCGATGTCCAGGCTGTGCCAGAAATGGTGCACCGGGCTGGCCTTGCCGGAGAACCGGGCCGCGAACTCCTCCAGCACCAGTGCCACCTGGCCGAGGACCCGCCAGTACCGGTTGGCCCAGTCGGGATCGTACGACGCGTGCTCGACGTCCTCGGCGAACGGCCGGGCGGCGTCGGGCAGGGCGTACGGGCGGGGGATCCGGATCTCGACCTGGACGCCCAGGGCCGCCAGGGCGTCCAGGGTCGCGCGGTGGAACGAGGCCACGGACTGGCCGGCCAGCGGGAAGGAGACCGTCCGGCCGTCCACCGTGGCGACGACCAGCCGGTGCTCGACGAAGTCGAAGTCGATCGTGAAGATCGGACCGGAGACCGCGCCGGCGGCCGGAATGCCGTCGATCCGGCCCATCGGGCGAGTGGTCATCCCTCGCCCGGTGAGGTGGAACGGCACGTTCCACCAGTGGTTGCGCCGCACACTCGCCGCGAGCCGGATCTTCCCGACGATCTGAGCGAAGCGGTGCAGCGTCTCCTTGGTGTCCTGCCACCCTGCGAGCGGCATCGGCGGGAACAGCTCCATCGCAGGCCCTTCTGATCCATCCGGCGAGGTCCGCTCAGGGAGCGGGCCCCGAGCATGCCGCCAAGCCGATCACAACTCACCGCCGCTCCCCCGCCAACACGCCCTGAGCCGTCGCCGCAGGTCCGCCGGCGCCAGCCGGGGTCCGCCGCCGTTTCCGCAGGTCCGCCGTCGTCCGCCGACGTCAGGCGCCGTCGCCGCCCGCGAGGACGGCCGAGTCGAGCGCGCCCGTGACCCGGTCCAGCAGGGAGCGCAGGGCGGCCAGGTCCTCGACCGGGAGGCTGGTCGCGGCGAGGAGCCGGCGCGGCACCTGGCCCGCCCGCTCACGCAGGACCAACCCCGCGTCGGTGAGGCTGACGTTCACCGACCGCTCGTCCTCGGGGCTGCGCTCGCGGCGGACCAGGCCCGCCGCCTCCAACCGCTTGAGCAGCGGGGAGAGGGTGCCGGAGTCCAGTCGCAGGCGCTCGCCGATCCGCTTCACGGGCAGGTCGCCGTGCTCCCAGAGCACGAGCATGACCAGGTACTGGGGGTAGGTGAGGCCGAGGTCCTTGAGCAGCACCCGGTAGACGCCGCCGAAGGCGCGCGAGGCGGCGTTCAGCGAGAAGCAGATCTGCTGGTCGAGGCGGAGCAGCTCCTCGTCGCGGAGCAGGTACGCGTCGGTCGAGTCGGAGCGATCGGTCTCGGGGAGCTTGGCCATGAACCCCATCGTACCGGCCACATGCGCGATTCAGTTGTGCGCAATTGAATTGCGTGCTCTACTTGAACCCGCAAGGCGGTCAACCCGGCCGCCGAGGACAGAAGCACGACCGACGCAGGACGGAAGGGAACGGACCCATGGACGCGCTCTACACCGCAGTGGCCACCGCGAACGGCCGGGAGGGCCGCACCGTCAGCTCCGACGGACAGCTGGACCTCGCCCTGGCGATGCCGCCCGCTCTCGGCGGCAGCGGACAGGGCACCAACCCGGAGCAGCTGTTCGCCGCCGGCTACGCGGCCTGCTTCGCGAGCGCCCTGAGCCTGGTCGGCCGGCAGGCGCGGGTCGACACCGGCGAGATCTCGGTCACCGCCGAGGTCTCCATCGGCAAGGACGGCGCCGGCTTCGGCCTCGCGGTGGTCCTGCGCGTCGAGCTGCCGGATGCCCTCGCCGGCGAGAGCGGCGAGCTGCTCGTCAAGCAGGCGCACGAGGTCTGCCCGTACTCCCGGGCCACCCGTGGCAACATCCCGGTCGAGCTGGTCGTCGAGTAACAGCACCTGACACAGACCGGAGGGCCGCCGCGCGAACCCAAGTCGACGCGGCGGCCCTCCGCCCGTTCACCCTCCGCCGCCCGTGCCGGGCCCCGGCCCCTCGGCGGCGCGCAACGTGTCCAGCCGGTGGCGGTACTCCGGCGCATCGATCTCCCCGCGGGCGAACCGCTCGGCGAGCAACTGCTCCGCCGTCGGCGGCTCCGCCCGCCCGGGCGGCACCGCTGCCGCCCCACCCGGCCCCCACGCGCCGGGCGGCACCGTCCGCGGCGTCCGCGACAGATGGCGGACGAGCGCGACGACGGCCAGCACCAGCACCGCCACGACCAGCAGCATCACGATCGCCATCAGCCCCAGGCCCCAGCCGCCGAGGGCGTGTCCGTGCCCGTGTCCGTACCAGTGCCTCATGACGACCTCCTCTTCCGGCCCGCCCGGGCCCGCCGAGGTGTCCGGCGCCCCGTCCACCGCGGCACCCCACCCACCATCGTGCGCCCGCAAGCGACCGGGCGGACGTGAGGCTGTCTGAGAATGCCCGGAAAAGCTCTCCCGCCCCGCCGGTCAGGGCCAGCGGGTAGCGTTGCGACCCATGGACCACCATCCGCCGGCGGACGACCGCGAGCGGCTCGTCGCGGCCGGGGTGCTGCGCCGCTACGAGGACGGTCGCCCGCACCCGGCCCTCGGCCGCTCGCCGATCGCCTACGTCTCGACCCGCCTCTGGGACGAGCTCACCGCCCTCGCCATCGCCCCGTCCGCGGCGACCGCGACCGCCCACGCGCTCCTGCGCGCCATCGCCGACGACGCGCATGACGCCGCCCTCACGCCCGGCAACGAGCAGGCCCCACGCGACGATCTCTACGTGACGCACCCCGCGTTCATCGGTCCGCACCGCCGGGTGGTCTGGTTCCAGCGCTCCGGCCCGCGCGGCCTGATCACCGCGACGTTCCCGCCGGCCGCCTGAGGCCGGGCGGCCCTGCCGCGGGCGCCGGCCTCGGCGCTCGACCCGCAGGCGACGGCCTCAGCGCTCGACCCGCAGGCTGTGGCAGACCCAGCTGAGCCGGTCCGGCCCGTCGGCCGGCGGGCGGTCGTGGTAGGTGCCGTCCGCCACCGACATGTTGACGATCAGGTACGCGTGCCAGTCCGGCCCGACCCCGCGGCGGTCCGCATGCACCAGGGTGCCGTCGACGAACCAGTCGACCGAGTACGCCCCGAGCACGGTCCTCAGGTCGAAGGTCGCGCCCGGGGCTATGCCGGCGGCGCCGCCGTGCCAGTACCGGAAGCCGCCACGGACGTGGTTGGAGATCTCCAGCAGGTCCGGGTGGTCGGGGTGGTACTCGAAGGCGTCCACCTCGTTGCCGCCGTCCCGCCAGGTCCAGATGGCCGGCCAGGCACCCAGCTCGACCGGGAGCGTGACCCGCGCATCCATCACGTCGCCGGTGCGGACCTGGAAGCCCTCCGCGCTTCCCTCGGTGGTGAGCAGGCTGCACGTCCACAGCTCGCCGCCGTGCCGCCGGGTGGCGGTGAACACCCCGCCCGGGCAGTAGGCGCGGCCGAGGAAGTCGAGCTTGTGATCGCCCCGGTTGGTCGGCCCCATCCGGGGATAGGCGCTGCTGCGGCCCGCCGTCCACTGCCTGGTCGAAGTGAAGTCCGCATCGAACACGACTGCCACGGCCGCCTCCCCGGTGCCCCTGCGCACCGGCGGCCCGATGCCGGCCGGTACACAGAGTGACTTACCCGATACGCTCCGCAGTATGCGAAGCGGATCCTCCGGGTCCGCGACCGGCGACCGGCGGCCGGCCGCCGTCAGCCGACCGGGGCCGGCGCCGCGCCGCTGCTGCCCAGCCGGTCGGTGACCGAGACGACACCGTCCACCGAACGGCACAGGTTCAGCACGATCGGGACGAGGTGCGGCTCCGGGACGGTGCCGCTGAGCACCACCCGGCCCTGGTCCACCTCCACGCCCACCTCGGCGGGGCTGACACCCTCGATCCGGCCGAGCACCTCCTCGACGATCTCCCGCCGGATCACCCGGTCCTCGCGCAGGAAGACCCGCAGCAGATCGCCCCGGCTGACCATGCCGAACACCCGGCCTTCCGCATCCAGCACCGGCAGGCGCTTCACCCCGTGCCGGCGCATCTGCCGCGCCGCCGCGACCACGCTGGTGCCCGGCGTGGTGCAGACCGCCGGGCCGGTCATCAGGTCGGCGGCGGTGACGGCGCCGCCCGGCCCGGTCCGGGGCAGTTCGGGGGCCGGCAGGAGACTGCCCGGGTCCTCCTGCGCGGCCAGGGTGAGCAGGAGGTCCGCCTCCGAGACGATGCCCAGCGGCCGCCCCTGCGCGTCCACCACCGGCACACCGGTGATGTCGTACTCGGCCAGCAGCGCGACGATCTCCCGGAAGCCGGTCTCGGGCGCGACCCGGACCACAGGGCTGGTCATCACAGATTCGACGGTGGCATGCCGCACGCCGGTTCACCTCGTCCGCGAAGGATGTCGGCCGGACGACCGTCGTCCGGCCGGGTACGCCTGGAGCATCGCCCCTGCCCAGGCACACCGCCAGAGGCCAACGGGCTGAAAATCGGGGACCAACGGCCCTGCCCGCCCAACACCCCCCTCACGGCCCGCGCGCCGGCCCCGCCACCGCCCGCACCGCGAAGACCCGCCCCGGACGGCGCAACCATCACATGATCGACTCGTTGGACCGTCCACCACGACCACGCACGGCTCCGGGGAGGACGCGTTGGCAGGACGGACAGCCGGACCATCGCCGCAAGGCGCCTCCGTGCGCCCGGTGGCACAGGCCGAGGCGGCTCTGGTACGCCACTACCGCCGGCTGGTGCGGCTGGCGTACCTGGCCCTGCCCGCCGACCGGGACCGCCACAGCCGCGTCCTCGCCGCGCACGCGGCCGTCCAGTGCGCCCTGCCCTCCCGCTGGCGCCGCCCCGCCGGCCCGGGCGCCCCGGCCGGCCCGGACGAGGACCCGGTGTACGCCGCGCTCCGACTGCGGGTGCTCCGCGCCGCCCTGCGGCCGCGGCCCGTGGACCGGCTGCTCGCGCCACGGGTCAGGGGGGTGCGGCTGTTCACCCCGGGCGGCGGGGAGGAGGACGCGGCGCTGGACCGGGAGCTGGCCGGTCTGGACGCGTCCGCGCGGGCGGCGTTCGCGCTGCTGGCGGTCGAGGGCCTGACGCCCGGGGAGGCCGCCGAGGTGCTGCGAGCGGCCGGGGCCGCCGAGCCGGACCGGGCCGTCGACCGGGCCGCCGAACTCCCCTCCGCCGCGCCGGAACTGCCCGCCTTCGACCCCTGCGCCGTCCGTGTCCAGCCCACCGACCTGCTGCGCCGCCGCCGCACCGTGGGCGCCTCGCTCGCGGCGGCCGCGCTGGCGCTCACCACCACGGCCGCCGTGCTGTCCGGATCCTCCGGCGGCGGCCCGGCCGCCGCCCACCCGCTCCCCGCGCCGCCGGCCGGGGCGGCGCCCGACCCGGCCCGGCTGGTCCGGGTCGCGCCGGACCAGTGGCAGCACACCGCACGGCTCGACTTCTCCGCGTGGCCCGCCCGTGGCGACCGCCGCGACGACACCACCCTGCTCGGCCAGGCGCTCACCGCCTGGGCACAGGCCGCCCGGCCCGGCCCGCAGACCAGGGCCGAGCCGGGCACGGACACCGCCCCGCCCACCGGGACGCCGCACCTGCTGTTCGCCGGCACGGTCGACGGCACGGCCGTGGTGGTGCTGTACGACGGCGGGCGGCTGGCCCGCTACAGCGACGGGCGCGGCGGCGGGCTCGACCTCGCCCGGGCCGACGGCTCCTCCGTCACCACCGCGGGCGCGGTGGTGCTGCGCCGCCAGGGCACCTCCGCCCGCTACCTGCTCGCACCCTGGATCGACGCGGCCGAAACCCGGCGGATCGACCAGCCGGACGCTCCCGCCAAGCCGCTGGACCGCGCGGACGGGGTGACGGCCGTGGCCCCGGGCGCCCCGGCGGCCATGAGCTCCCCCGGGCCGCTCGCGGACTGCCGGGGCGCCGCCGTGCTCCAGCTGTACTCCTCCCCCGTGATCGCCGAGAAGCACGCCTTCCTGCTGGCCGACCTCGGCGGGCTCGTCCCCGCCCATCTCAGCTACACCCCGCCGCCGGACCGCACCCAGCCGGACCGCGAGCCCCGCGAGGCGGTCACTCCGGAGGCGCTCCAGGCCTGGGCGCACGGCGGCTGCGCGGTGCCGGACGGCACGCCGGGGGTCAAGCAGCTGGACCTCTGGGCGTTCGCGGTGCAGCAGCTGCCGCAGAACGCGGGCGCGGCGTCCTGGGTCTGTCTGCGGGCCGACCGGTGGAACGGCGAAGGCAGCGCCGCGACCGCCGTCCTGCTGCCGGGGGCGCGCAGCCCGCAGCGCACCGGGGGCGGGCCCGGGCGGGCGTGCAGCCGGTTCGAGCAGGACACCGTCGGCTGGACGTGGTGGCGCTCCCCGCAGGGCACCGAGTTCCTGCTGGCGGCGGGCAGCCGCCGGGTCGCCCGGATCACCGCCAAGGGCCCCGACTGGACGGCCGACCGGCCCGCGCCCGACCACACCCTCGCCGTCGAACGGCCCGCCCGGGCCACCGTCTCGGTGGAGGCCGTGCTGGACGGCGGCACCCGGATCACGCCCATGAGATGAACCCGCCGGACGGCGGGGGCCGCACCGGTCAGTGTGCCGCCGACTCGGCTTCGTAGTCGGGCAGTTCGATGGTGCTGCCGACCTTCCTGCCCAGCTCCAGCATCCGGTTGAGGATCCACCGCCGCCCCAGCAGCCCGTTTCGCACCCGCAGTCCGGCCGCCGTCCCCGGGGCGAGGAACGGGCCGGTGCGGTCGCCGCCCTTCTGGCAGCCCTCGGCGTAGCCGCGGACGGTGTTCTCGTACCGGGCGAAGGCGGCGCGGTGGTCACCGCGGGCGCGGGCGAGTTCGCCGGCCAGGACGTACGCGGCGACTACGGCGGTGCCGGTGCCCATGCCGCCGATGGTGGCGCCGCAGGCGGCGTCGCCGACCAGGGCGGTCCGGCCGGTGGACCAGACGGGCACGTCCGCCCGGCTGATCGAGTCGAAGTACAGCTCCGGGGCCTCGCGCAGGCTCTCCAGCAGCCGGGGCACCTCCCAGCCGAGGCCGGCGAAGGCGTCCCTGACCAGCTTCTTCTGCTGTTCGATGTCGTGCCGGTCGTAGGCGAGTTCGGGCGAGGCGAAGAGGAAGAAGGCGCCGGCCCTGCCCGGGTCACGGTGGTCCGCGCCGACGGAGGCGAGCCGGCCCGGCACATTGAGGCCGACCGAACCGGGCGCGAGGCCCAGGTCGTTGGGAAGCTGCCAGGTGGCGGCGTAGTAGCCGAGGTGGCGGACGTAGCGCCGCTCGGGCCCGAGGGCCAGCCGGCGGACGTTGGAGTGCAGCCCGTCGGCGCCGATCACCAGGTCGAACGCGCGCGGCGCGCCGTGCCGGAACTCCACCCGGACGCCGGTGGGCGTCTCCTCCAGCGCGGTGATCGAGTCGCCGAAGACGTACTCGGTGGCGGGCAGGCTGTGCCGGTACAGCACCTGGGCCAGCTCGCCGCGCGGCACCTCGACGTCACCTCCGGCGAAGTCGGCCGGCAGGTGGAGCAGTTGACGGCCGCGGCGGTCGACGAAGCTCATCGGGCTGCCGCCGGTGCCCATCCGGCGAAGCTCGTCCAGCACGCCCATCCGTTCCAGCACCGTCAGGTGGGTCTCGCCGCGGAAGTCGACGGCCTGGCCGCCGCCGCGCAGGGCGGGGGCCAGCTCGACGACGGTCGGTTCGAAGCCGTACCGCCCCAGCCAGTGGGCCAGCGCGGGCCCGGCGATGCTCGCCCCCGAGATGAGGACCTTCGTGCCCATGAGAAACCGCTCCATCCGATGAGATCGCCGCAGCCCGCCGCAAGCCGGCGGGGCGCGGCGAGGTCCGTCGCCCTCCAGAAACTGTGTCTGTCGGACACTGATTGCTGCTGTGTACGGTAGACACAGTGGGGCCGGTTCGGCAAGGAGCCGGCGCCGGAGGCAGGACGGGAGCGGGAATTGAGCACTGGATCCGGCAGCGGGGCGGCCGACACGGCCCGACTTCTCTGGGGCCCCCACCCGAAACCGACCCGGGGGCCCAAGCCGGCGCTCACCCTGGAGCGGATCGCCTGGGCCGGCATCGAGATCGCGGACGCGGAGGGGCTCGGCGCCGTCTCGATGCAGCGGGTGGCCGGACTGCTCGACTACACGAAGATGTCGCTCTACCGGTACGTGCCGGGCAAGGCGGAGCTGGTCGCGCTGATGGTCGAGGAGGCGGTCGGCGAACCCGCCCCGGCCACCGGCGCGCCCGACTGGCGCGAGCAACTCCGCGACTGGTCCGCGCAGTTGACCGATGTCTTCGGCGCCCACCCCTGGCTGCTGGACGCCCCCGTCGGCCCCCGGGTGATGGGCCCGAGGGAACTCGCCTGGCTGGAGCGGGTGGTGGCCGCGCTGGACGGAAACGGGCTGACCGGGCCCGAGCGGATGGACGCCGCCGTCCTGCTGGCCGGCCACGTCCGCGGCATCGCCGAGCAGGCCCGGGCCGCCGGGCCGGGCGGCGGACCCGAGTCGCAGATGCTGGCCGTCCTCGGCGGGTTGGTCCAGGAGCACGCCGACCGCTTCCCCGCGCTCGCGGTGGCGATGACGGCGCAGGACGGCCACGACCAGGCCCTGGCGTTCGGCCTGGAGCGCATCCTGGACGGCCTGGACGCGCTGATCACCCGTCGGCTCGGCCGATAGAGCTCGCGGGAGGCACGGTCAGCGCAGGTGGCGCGGTCTGTGCAGGTGCCGCTGCCGGCGCATGTGCCCCGGCCGGGGCGGGCGCCGCGGTCAGCGCGTGTACCGCAGCTCCTCCAGCTCGCCGGTGAGCCGGCCGAGGAAGCGGGCCACCGCGGCCAGCTCCGCCGCCGTGAACTCCCCGCGCACCACCTCCGTGCGCCGCGCGACCGGCGCGAACCACTCGGCGGCCATCAGCCCGGCGCCCGGCAGGTAGTGCACCAGCACCTGCCGGCGGTCGGCGGCGTCCCGGGTGCGCCGGATGTGCCCGGCGCGCTCCAGCCGGTCCAGCACCGCGGTGACGGCGCCCGAGGTGAGGGCCAGCTCCTCGCGCAGCCGGCCGGGTGTGATCCCGCCGGGGCCGCCGTCCTGCCCGGGCGCCGCCCGCATGACGGCCAGCAGCGCCTGGACGTCGGTGGCATGCAGGCCGCTCGCGGCGGCGAAGCCGTGGCCGAGCAGGTGCAGCTCGGAGGCGAGGTCCTGGAGGAGCCGCCCGAGAGCCGGCGCGTCGGCCGCTACCGGCATCGTCGGGGGCGTGCTCGGCTCCTGCTCCGACAAGATCATCCGCTCCGGGTCGTGTACGGCGTGCTGACCCGTTCAGCCTAACGGGCGGCGCTCACCCGCGGCGCGCGCCGACGGCACCCGCCGACGGGCGCCGTCAGACCCGCTCGCCGACCTGCTCCGGCACCGCCGGACGAGCCGTCACCCGGCCCGGCCGGGCGGGCCACCAGACCCCCTCCCCGAGGTCGCGGACCAGCGCGGGCACCAGCAGCGACCGCACCAGCAGTGTGTCCAGCAGCACTCCGAAGGCCACGATGAAGGCGATCTGGGCAAGGAACGCGAGCGGGATCACGCCGAGCGCGGCGAAGGTCGCGGCGAGCACCACCCCGGCCGAGGTGATCACCCCGCCGGTCGCGGTCAGCCCGCGCAGCACCCCCTCCCGGGTGCCGACCCGCTGCGCCTCCTCGCGCACCCGGGTCATCAGGAAGATGTTGTAGTCCACGCCCAGCGCCACCAGGAACACGAACCCGTACAGCGGCACCGAGGGGTCGGTGGCGGTGAAGCCGAAGACGTGCGGGAAGACCAGCGCGCTGACGCCGAGTGTGGCCAGGTAGGAGAGCGCGACGGTGGCGGCCAGCAGGACGGGTGCCAGCAGCGAGCGCAGCAGCAGGACGAGCACGGCGAGGATGCAGAGCAGCACCACCGGCATGATGAACGAGCGGTCGTGCTCCGCCGTGACCCGGGTGTCGTACTGCTGCGCGGTGTACCCGCCGACCAGCGCGTCCGCGCCCGGCACCGCGTGCACCGCCTGCCGCAGGCGGCGAACGGTGGCGATGGCCTCGTCACTGTCGGCCGGGTCGGCGAGCGTCACGTCCAGCCGGACCCGCCCGTCCACCACCTTGGGAACGCCTCCCGGCGCCCCACCCGTGTACGGCCGGACGCCGGCCGCCCCGGGGACGGCGGCCGCGGCGGCCACCGCCTCGGCCTGCCCGGCCTCGGCGAGGACGACGGCCGGGTTGCCCGAGCCGCCCGCGAAGTGCGCCGACAGCAGCCGCTGGCCGGCCGCCGAGGGCTGGGCCTTGACGAACAGCTCGCTCTGCGGCACGCCGCCGGAGTCCAGGGTGGGCGCGAACGCGGCCAGGGCGGCGAGCACCGCCAGGCTCGCCGCCCAGGTGGCGCGCGGCCGGCGGCCGACCAGCGCGGCCACCCGCTCCCAGACGGCGTGTACCGGAGCCCGTCCGTCGGCGGCCGGCCGGGCCGGCCAGTAGGCGGCGCGGCCGAGCAGAGCGAGGGCGGCGGGCAGAAAGGTGAGCGCGGAGAGGACCGCACAGCCGATCCCGACCGCGCCGACCGGCCCGAGCGCCCGGTTGTTGGTCAGGTCGGAGAGCAGCAGGACGAGCAGCCCGAGGGCGACGGTCGCGCCGGAGGCGGCGATCGGCTCGACCGACCGCCGCCAGGAGGTGCGCATCGCGGCGAACCGGTCGCCGTGCAGGTGCAGCTCCTCCCGGAAGCGGGCGGAGAGCAGCAGCCCGTAGTCGGTGGCCGCACCGATCACCAGGATCGAGAGCAGGCCCTGCACCTGGCCGTCCACCCGGACCAGGCCGCGGCCGGCGAGCAGGTAGACCAGGGCGCAGGCGATCCCGAGGGCGAAGACCGCGCCGAGGATGACCAGCAGGGGCAGCAGGACGGCCCGGTAGACCGCGAGCAGGATCAGCAGCACCACACCGAGGGCGACGCCGAGCAGCAGTCCGTCGATGCCGGCGAAGGCGCTGCCGAGGTCGGCCGCGACCGCGGCCGGGCCGGCCAGGCCGACGGTGGTGTCCGGCACCCGGGCTGCGAGTTCGCGCACGGCGCGGACGCTGTCGCCGGTCTGCCGCCCGAGGTCGGCACGGAGCTGGACGACGCCCTGCAGGGCTCGGCCGTCCCCAGCGGGCACGGCGGGCGACACCCGCCCGGTGGCGCCGGGGACGCGGGCGGCTGCGGCCAGGGCGCGCTCGGCGGCGGCGCGCTGCGCGTCGCCGACGGCCCCGGTGCGGCCCTCCCAGACCACGATCACCGGCAGCGTGGCGGCGGTCTGGAACTCCTGCCCGAGCCGGGCCACCTCGGTGGACTCCGCGCTGCGCGGCAGGAAGGCGGCCCGGTCGTTGGTGGCGACCTCGGAGAGCCTGCCCGCGTACGAGCCGAACGCCCCGCCGAGGCCCAGCCAGACGATCAGCAGGGCGAGCGGGATCAGCAGCCGGGCTCGGCGCCGGGCGGTGGGGCTGCCGGTGAGCATCGTGAAGCGCCCTTCGTGCCGGGGCCGGTGACGGTCGGTCGCATCATATATCTCAATGATCGAGAGACTTGACCGGTCGAGAGACCCGACCTGCCGCGAGGCCCTCCGGTCGGGGTGTCATGCCCGGCCGGACGGCCCTGCCCGGCCGCGAGGCCTGACCGCGCGCGCCGGGCACGGTCAGCCCGGCAGGGCGCCCAGCCGCCGTTCGAGTTCGGCCCGCTCGACCTCGTTGGCGGTCAGCCGGATCGCCTCCCGGCACGCGTCCGCGGCCTCGCCGTAGCGGCCCGCCCGGCGCAGCAGGTCGGCCCGGGCGGCGTGCAGGGGCTGGTAGCGGGCCAGCCGGGGGTCGTCGAGCAGCGGGGCGAGCAGGGTGAGGCCGGCCTTCGGGCGGGTGGCGCGGGCGACGGCCACCGCGCGGTTCACCTCGACCACCGGGGACGGGTCCAGCCGACCGAGCACCCGGTAGGGGATGCCGGCCTGGGCGATCTTTCGCTTGGCGCGGACCAGCCGCTGGGCCACGGTGGTCTCGCCGACCAGGAAGGCCCGGACGATCTCGCCGGTGTTCAGGCCTCCGAGGGTCTTCAGGGTGAGCGCGACCCGGGCCGGCAGGGCCAGTGCCGGGTGGCAGCAGGTGAAGGTCAGCCGCAGCCGGTCGCCCTCGGGCGCCCCGGGTCGTCCGGCTCGGCGGGGTGCTCCTGGGCGTCGAGACGGGCGAGGGGGGCGAGCCGGGCGGGCACGGTCGGCGACGGCCAATCCGCGCCGGAGCCAGTCGATCGCCTTGCGCCGGGCGGCGACGGTGATCCAGGCGCCCTGGAGGGCGTCCTCGCATCCGCGGCCTCATCCTGTACGACGCGGCTCCTCCGCCGGATTCGACACGTCAGGAGGAATTCCCTCCGGCCGGGACGGCGGGCCGCCGACGGCCCGACGTAATCACTGGTCTCGTGAGCCGGGCGGCCCTACGGTGGGTTGCCATGAGAAGGCGTTGGGGGATCGTCCTGGCTCTGGCCGCCGGTGCTGTGGTGTTCGCGAGTGGAGGGTACGTCGTGGGGGCGCAGGTGCACAGTCCGTCCGAGCCGTCGTGCTCGGGGCCGCGGCGCACGGCGGCGGACCTCATGGACGAGTGGTCGAAGCTGGGCACGGAGGACACCGTGCGCACAATCAAGACACGGGCGGCAGCCATCGTCGTCAAGGAGAACCCGGGCTGCTTCGCCCCCTCGGCGCGGGCCCAGGCTGCTGCCGCCTGGGAACAGCTGGGCCAGAGCGGCAACTCGGTCCCCATGCAGCTCGGCGCGGGTGTGGCCGTCTGTGCGGCCACCGGCACATCCGTGTGCACGACCTCACCGCGTTGACCCGGAGGCTTCCAGCAAGGCAGCAGCCAGGACCTCCGGGTCCGCGGGGAGCAGCGGCGGAGCGTCAGGAGACGCGCTTCAGCTGCCAGGAGTTCTTGCTGAAGCTGGGCACCGCGGAGTAGTTGCAGCTGGAGCTGTAGAAGTCACTGACCTGCACCCAGCCCGCCGGCGGCCAGGTGGAGGCGCAGGCGTTGACCACGGTACCCACCGGGTAGCCGGTGAGCTGCATGATCTTCTTGGAGTTGGGGCTGAAGGTGCCCGCCCCGCAGCCGGCGCTGTTCCACCACTGCACGTCGACGAACCCGCTCGGGGTGAGCACGGACCCGCAGACGTTGGTGGTGTCCCCCGGCGCGGCGTGCGCGGTGGACATCGTCAGGGTCAGCGCAGCAGCGGTACAGCCCAGGGTCAGGGCGGCAGCCCGAAGACGGATCACGGCTCTCGGCTCCTCTCGTCGACGCGGCGTGTCCGCGTCCATGACATCCTGACGTGACGCCGCGTTGACGCACAGCGACTTTCCGGCCCGTTCCGGCGATCACCCGGCGCGAATCCGCTCCCCACGCGCGCGGCCCGGGCACCCCGGGCGGGCGGGGTGCGCGGGCCGGGGCCTGCCGGGGCGTCAGACGGTGATGGGCCTGGTGTCGAGGCGGATGTGGTCGACGGCCCAGTATCAGTTGTTGCCGGCGTCGTACATCCGGAACTTCAGGGTCACCGTGCGGGCGCCGGCGGGGACGGCGAACTGCTTGGTGACGAAGGTGACCTGGACGTCCTTGCCGGCGTTGTCGTTTCCGGTCGCGTCGCTGCCGTAGGCGAGCAGGCGGGTCTCGGTGCCGTCGTCGAAGACGGCGGTGACCGTCGCCTTCTGCGGGGCCTCCTGGCGGTAGTGGGAGTCGAAGGCGAGGTGCAGGGTGCCCGTGCCGGCCGGGATCGGGACGGCGGGCGAGACGAGGGTGGAGTCGAAGACGCCCTTGCGGCCGGCTTGCCGGGCTTCGCCGGCGCGGCCAGCGCCTCGCGCACGCTGAGCGGGAGGGCGGACAGCGCGGCGGCCGCCGCCGCACCACCGAGGATCGTGCGGCGCGACAGTTCGGGCATCGGACTCATCGGGGGGTTGCTCCTTGTCACGGGCGCCGGGCGGGGGCTGGTTTCGGCCCGGACCCGTTATGTCTACGTGCCCCAGATGGACGGTGCCGGAGTGCCGCATGTCGGCTCGGTGACGACCCGTCGACCCCAAGCTGTCCAGACAACTTGACGCAGATTGCGGGCGTGCGGACACCGGGCACGCGGACGCCACGCACCGCTCCGACGTGCCGGGCCCGGCGATCCGGGCGATCATGTGACGACGCGCCTCGAAAGGTGGAATGCGATGTTCCAGCTCCTGTGGATTCTGCTCATCGGCTTCGTGCTGGGCGTGATCGCCAAGCTGATCCTGCGCGGCCCGCAGGCGATCCCGTGGTGGCTGACGATGCTGCTCGGCGCCGCCGGTGCCTTGCTCGGCAACGCGGTGGCCGGCTGGGTCGGCGTCCGCCACACCTCCGGCATCGACTGGATCCGCCACCTCCTCCAGCTCGTCTTCGCCATCGGCCTGATCGCCCTCGTCGCCCCCGCCTGGAGCAGGTCCCGCCCCAGCAGGTGACGGCCCCGGGCCCGGGCGGGCCGCCCGGGAGCGGCCGAGGACTCAGCCGACGTGGACGCGGGGGCGGCGGTGCCGGTCCGGCTCGGCCTCCCGGAGCACCTCGCGGGTGACCGGGGCGACCTCGCCGTGGCCGAACAGGAAGAACCGCAGGAACTGCGCGAACGGATTGCCCTCCGTCCACTCGAAGTAGATGTGCGGCTGCTGCCCCGTCCGGTCGCGGACCGTCAGCAGCAGCGCCGCCAGCGCGTTCGACACGCTGGAGCTCTCCAGCGAGAGAACCCGGTAGCGGTCGTGCAGCACCTCGCCGTGGACGCGCAGCACGGCCTCGAACTCCGAGGGGTCGCGTACGGTGACCTCCACGAAGACCAGGTCGTCCTCGGCCGGGATGTCGTTGTCCGCCCGGATCTGCCGCTTCTTCTCCTGGTACTCCACGAGGTCGCGGTTGTTGGGCTCGTTGGCGATCAGCCGCAGCGGCCGGTGGGTGTAGTCGCGGACGAAACGTTCCGCCGCCTCGTCCAGGACGACGTCGGTGACCCGCAGTTCGAAGGCGCGCTTGAGCCGGGAGAGCAGCGACAGCAGCATGATGCCGGCGATGAAGCAGGCGCCGATCTTGACGCCGTCCGGCCGCTCGGCGATGTTCACCGCCGTGGTGTAGAGGAAGACCGCCGCGATCACCGCGAAGCCGATCGTCCAGTTCCGTTCCCTCGCCTTGTGGGCGGCGATGGTGACGGCGATGGCGGCGGAGCTGATCAGCACCAGCACACCGGTGGCGTACGCGCCGCCTTGGGCGTCCACGCTGGCGTCGAAGAGCCACGTCACCAGGAAGCCGATGGCGGTCAGCACCAGGACGGTCGGGCGCACCGCGCGGGCCCAGTCCGGAGCCATGCCGTAGCGGGGCAGGTAGCGGGGCATCAGGTTGAGCAGCCCGGCCATCGCGGAGGCGCCGGCGAACCAGAGGATGAGGATGGTGGAGAGGTCGTAGATGCTGCCGAAGGTGTTGCCGAGGTACTCGTGGGCCAGGTAGGCGAGGGCGCGTCCGTTGGCCGCGCCGCCGGGCTGGAAGGCGGGCTTGGGGATGAGCAGCGTGGTGATGAAGCTGGTGGTGATCAGGAAGACGCTCATGATCAGCGCCGCCGTGGTCAGCAGCTTGCGGGCGCCGCGGATCCGGCCGGTCGGTTTCTCCTCGGTGTCGTCGGGGTCGCCCTCGATGTGCGGCATCACGGCGACGCCGGTCTCGAAGCCGGACAGGCCGAGCGCCAGCTTGGGGAACGTGATCAGCGCGACGCCGATCATCGCGATCGCGTTGCCGTGCTCGGCGGTCAGCGCGTCCTTCCAGTCGGTGACCAGGTGCGGGGCCCGGAGGACCTCCCAGAGACCGGTGATGACGACGACCACGTTCAGGCTCAGGTAGACCGCGACCAGCACCACCGCCAGGCCGATCGCCTCACTGAACCCCTTCAGGAAGACGCCACCGAGCAGGGCGACCAGGATCAGCGTGATCAGCACCTGCCGGCCGCTCAGCGCGCTGTGCAGGTGCGGGTTCTCCACCAGGTGCGCGGTGGCGTCGGCGGCGGACAGGGTGATGGTGATCATGAAGTCGGTCGCGGCGAAGCCCAGCAGCGTCAGGACGAAGAGCTTGCCCTTCCAGAACGACAGCAGCCGCTCCAGCATCGCGATCGAGCCCTCGCCGTGCGGGGACTCCTGCGCCACCCGCCGGTACACCGGCAGCGCACCGAACAGCGTGACCAGCACCAGCACGATGGTCGCCACCGGCGACAGCAGGCCGGCCGCCAGCGCGGCGATCCCGGGCTGGTAGCCGAGCGTGGAGAAGTAGTCCAGGCCGGTCAGGCACATCACCCGCCACCAGCGCTGGCCCTTGTGCTCGACGGGGGCCTGGGCGTGGGGGCCCGGGTGCTGTGTCGCCGTTTCGGCGCCTTGGAGCATCCACGCGCGAATTCGCTGTCGTACCGACGGGGCGGGCCCCCGAGCGGCCCCCGGATCGGCCGAAGCTGACGAGCCCACGTACTCCCCTGTCCACGACGCCGGCCGCCCACCCTCGTGCGGCTCCCGACCACTGGCCGCCGGACGGACGGCCCGGTCAGGCTATGTGACCTGGTCACCGGTACCCGGGAACGCGGCGGGCGTGCCCCCGCGCGTCGCCCGCTCGGCGCCCCTGGGCCTACCACCGGGCACCCGCGGTGGAACCCGCCCATCCCCACGCGGCTAGACTCGCCCGACCGACATGAACAACTGTCCGGCCGGGTGCAGGCGCCGACGGCGCGCCACGGGCCGGGGATCGCGCGAGGGATAGAACATGGTCGAGGCCTCCCCCAAGGTCGTTGTCGTCGTACCCACGTACAACGAGCGGGAGAACCTCCCGGTCCTCGCCGGGCTGCTCGCGGACCTCGAGCTGCCCGGCCTGAACCTGCTGGTGGTCGACGACAACTCCCCCGACGGCACCGGGGACGTCGCGGACAAGCTCGCGGCGGACTCCCCCGGCACGGTCGGCGTGCTGCACCGCACCGAGAAGGACGGCCTCGGGCGGGCGTACATCGCGGGCATGACCCGGGCCCTGGAGGAGGGCGCGGACGTGGTGATCCAGATGGACGCCGACCTCTCGCACCCCGCGTCGGTGCTCCCGGTGATGGTGGAGACACTGCTGGCCGACGACACCGCCGTCGTGATCGGCTCCCGCTACGTGCCCGGCGGCTCGACCGCCGAGGAGTGGCCGTGGCACCGCAAGGCCCTGTCGGCCTGGGCGAACTTCTACGTCAACACGATCCTCAGCCTCGGGGTCCGGGACGCCACCGCCGGTTTCAAGGCCTGGCGGGCGGAGACCCTGCGGGCGATCGACCTGCCCTCGGTGAACAGCAACGGGTACTCGTTCCAGGTCGAGCTGAACTACCGCGTCGTCAAGCGCGGGCTGACCGTCCGGGAGGTGCCGATCCGCTTCGAGGAGCGGATCAAGGGCGCGTCGAAGATGAGCCTCGGGGTGCAGGTCGAGTCGGCGATGGCGCCGTGGAAGCTGCTCCGCGACCAGCGCAAGCAGCCGTAGCACCACCCCCGGCCGCACCGGCGGGCGGCTCTTTCGGGTAGCGGTCCGGCGGTTCGGCGGTGGAGGCCGCGTCACGGGGGAAGAAGGGCGGCATGGCCCTACTACCGGAGTCCTTCGCGACCGCACTGCGCCGCGGCACCCGAGAACCCTTCGTCGTCCAGACGATCCGGGCGACGGTGGCCGCCACCCTGTCGTACGCGGTGGCCACCCAGTTGAGCAGTGAGCCGGCCCCGCTGACCGCGCCGCTGACGGCGCTGCTGGTGGTCCAGGTCACCGTCTACTCGACGCTGACCACCAGCATCCGCCGGGTCAACTCGGTGGTCGTCGGGGTGCTGATCGCGATCGGGTTCAGCTCGGTGGTCGGGCTCTCCTGGTGGAGCCTCGGGCTGATCATCCTGGCCTCGCTGACGATCGGCCGGTTCGTCCGGGTGGACGAGTTCGTCCAGGAGGTGGCGATCAGCGCGATGCTCATCCTGGGCGTCTCGCAGGTGACCTCGCAGGCCTGGGACCGGGTGCTGGAGACGCTGATCGGCGCCGTCGTCGGGCTGCTGTTCAACCTGGTGTTCGCGCCGCCGGTCTGGGTGGACACGGCCGGCGAGTCGATCGAGGACCTCGCCCGGCGCGCCCGTCACCTGCTGAACGGCATCGCCGAGGAGCTCGGCCGGCCCACTCCGGTCGAGCGCGCGGCCGAGCGCCTGCACGAGGCCCGGCGGCTGGACCAGGCCATCGCCGACGTGGACGGGGCACTGCGGCAGGCCGAGGACAGCCTGCGGCTCAACCCGCGGATCAGCGAGGGCCTGCTCTCCCGGCTGGTGCTGCGCACGGGGCTGGACACGCTGGAGATCTGCGTGGTGGTGATCCGGGTGCTGGCCCGCTCGCTGACCGACCTGGCCAAGCGGCGCGCACCGGGCGAGCGGCTCCTCCCGGCCGAGGTCGCGGTGGCGCTGGAGGAGCTGCTGGCGCACGTCGGCGGGGCCCTGGTGAGCTTCGCGGTGCTGGTCACCACCCAGGTGAGCAGCAACGCCGAGGAGGCCGAACGGCGGCTCACCTCAGAGCTGGCCGCCGCCTGGGCCAGCCGCGAGAACGTCGCCCAGCTGCTGCTGCGGCAGGTGCAGGAGCACCCGGAGGCGTGGCAGCTGCACGGCGCGCTGCTGGCCGAGGTGGACCGGATCCTGGACGAGCTGGACCTCGAACACCGCAGCCGGCGGCTGATGGAGGAGCTGGACCGGGCCTCGGTGGCGAACCGGGAGCGGTTCTCCCGGTTCGCGTGGCTGCGCCGGCTCGCCCGCGGCGAGCGGCTGCGCTCCGGACGGCTGCGGCCCGCCCGGCTGGCCCGGCTCTGGCGCGGCAACCGGGCGGGCGAGCGGGCCTAGGTGTTCTGACCTGGGGAGCGCCGGGCGGGAGCGGTCGGACACGCCCCACGGCCGGGTGTCAGGGCATCGACCAGGGTTCCTGCGGGAGCGGCCGGCCGCTCTCCAGGTAGGTCTTCAGGTTGGACAGGACGGCCGCCCAGCCGGCTTCGGCGTCGGCGCGCTCGGCCTCGTCGGCGAGCCGGTCGTGGGTGACGGTGAGCCGGGTGAGGTCCAGGTGCCCCTGGAGCTCGAAGGTGACCCGGGAGGGGCCGGCCGGGCGCTGCTCGTCCGGACCGGCCCAGGTGGTGACCAGCAGGTGCGGGCGTTCGACGGTCTCGACGGTGCCGGCCACGTCGGCGATGCCGGAGTCGTCGGCGCGCCGGTGCTCCCAGCGGGCGCCGGGCAGCCAGGTCGAGACGTTGCGGTGGCCCCAGTAGACGGCGGACTCGTCCGCGTTGGTGAGCGCGTGCCAGACGTGCTCGGGGGTGGCCCTGAGGTAGAGGATGCAGCGGTAGGGCGCGGCACTCACGGCCTCACCCCCGCGCCGCGTCGAGGAGCGGCTGGATCTCCAGCTTCCGCATCCGCATCATGGCCGCCATGACGCGGTCGACCTTGCCCCGGTCCGGATCGGCGATCAGGTCGATCAGAACGCGGGGGGTGATCTGCCAGGAGAGGCCGTAGCGGTCCTTGAGCCAGCCACAGGCGCTCTCCTCGCCGCCGTCGGCGAGGAGCCCGGTCCAGAGCCGGTCGACCTCCTGCTGGTCGGCGCACTCCACCTGGAGCGAGATGGCCTCGGTGAAGTGGAACGTGGGACCGCCGTTGAGGGCGGCGAAGCGCTGGCCGTCGAGCTCGAACTCGACCGTCATGACGGAGCCCTGCTTGCCGGGGCCGTCCGCGCCGTAGTGCGTGATGACGGTGATCCGGGAGTTGGCGAACAGCGAGGTGTAGAAGCGGGCGGCCTCTTCGGCCTGGTCGTCGAACCAGAGGAAGGTGATGATTTTCTGCATGCGCCCGACGGTAGCCGCGTGGCCCGGCGGGGTGGCCGCGCCACGTCCGGGGGTCACCGGTTCGGAGCCCCCGGACGGTGGTGCGGCCGGGCTTGGGGCGGGTGGTCGCGCTCAGCAGGCGGTCTCGCTCAAGGGGTGGTCAGTGGACCCAGCCCGCGTAGCGCTGGGTGAACCGCAGGCCGGTGGCGGCCGTCACGACGACGTCGTAGCGGCCCTGCTTGTCCAGCGGCCAGGCCAGGTTGACCTGCTTGCCGGGCTTGACCCAGACGGTCTGCGCGGTGCCCGCGAAGTCGTTGGGCGCGGCGGTGAAGGCGACGTCGGTCATGCCGTCGTTGACCAGTTGGAGGGTGAGCCGGGAGGAGTTGCTCAGGTCGGCCGTCACGATCGGCACGCCGACGTCGTTCTGGCCGTCCGGGCCGTCCGGGGCGTTCCGGCCGTCACGGACCACGGTGCCGGCGAAGCGGCGGACGAAGCCGTCGGGGCCGTGGACCGTGAAGTCGTAGCGGCCGTGGGTCGCGGCGGCCTCCCAGACGTAGGTGGCGGTGGCACCGGGGGCCACCGTGTAGGGCGTGCCGGCGAACGGGAGCACGATGTTCGGGTAGACGGTGTACGGGAAGGCGACCGTGCCGTCGTTGGTCATGGTGCAGGTGACCTTGCCGGTCTTCCGGTCCACGTCGACGTCGGCCCAGGGCTGGTAGGGCAGGTGGCGGTGCGGGCGCTCGCCGCGTTCCTGGACGGGCATCGACTGGGCGCCGGCGGCCGGGAGTTGGACGCCCGGGAGCTTGGTGCCCGCGTCGGCCTTGGCCATCAGGGCGTTGGTGTCGGGCAGCGCCGGTATCGAGTAGTCGGGGGCGGTGAAGTCGAAGCAGCTGGTGAGGTCGCCGCAGACGGCCCGCCGCCACGCGGAGATGTTGGGCTCGGCGACGCCGGTGACCTGCTCCATGAATCGCAGCACCGAGGTGTGGTCGAACACCTGGGAGTTGACGTATCCGCCGCGTGACCAGGGCGAGATGGCCCAGAGCGGCACCCGGTTGCCGAGGCCGATCGCCCGCCCCTGGGTGTACTCCTCGGGCGTGCCCGGTTCGGGGGTGGGCGGGACCATGTGGTCGAAGTAGCCGTCGTTCTCGTCGTACATCACCAGAAAGACGGTGTGCTGCCAGACCGCCGGGTTCGACATCAGCGACTGCAGCGCCATGTCGACCCAGTGCGCCCCGTACGCCGGCCCGGCCTCCGGGTGTTCGGAGAAGAGGTACGGCGCGACCAGCCAGGAGATGGTCGGCAGGGTGCCGTCCTTGCAGTGCGCGTCGAACGCGGCCGGGTCGAACCTGGTCATCGCGTTGACGTAACGCGGGTCGGTGGTGGGGAAGTTGTGGAACTGCTTGAAGTAGGAGAGGGCGTTGTCGTCGTAGTCGCCCGTCCGGTCGTCCTTGCTCGGGTTGTGGTAGACGCGCCAGCTCACACCGGCTGCCTGGAGGCGCTCGGCGTAGGTCGTCCAGTCGGCGACCGGGTTGTCCGTCACCGGGGTGTTGTCGATCCACGGGCCGGTGGTGCCGTCCCGGCCGGGACCGGCGGTACCCGTCCAGAGGTAGAGCCGGTTGGGGTCGGTCGGGCCCGCCAACGAGGTGAAGTAGGCATCGCACAGGGTGAACGCGTCGGCCAGCGCGTACTGGTAGGGGATGTCGGCGCGGGTGAAGTACCCCATCGTGCGCTCGCCCTTGGCGGCGATCCACTTGTTCATCGCACCGTTGTTGATCGCCTGGTGGCCGGTGGCCCAGTCGTGGGCGAGGCCGCCCGCGTTCTGCGCGTTGTACTTGGAGGTGTCCATGCGGTACGGCAGCATCACGCCGCCGTCGCTGCGCCCGGCGTCGGGCTGGCGGAACACGTCCGTCCCGTCCGGGAACCGGAGGGCCTGCTTGTCGCCGAAGCCGCGGACGCCGTTGAGGGTGCCGAAGTAGTGGTCGAAGCTGCGGTTCTCCTGCATGAGGACGACGACGTGCTTGACGTCGGCGATGGTGCCGGTGAGCCGGCCTGCGGCGGGCACGGGTGCGGCGTCGGCGGGTGCGGCGGGAAGGCCGGTGAGCACGGCGGCGCCGGCGGCCGCGGTGGCGCCGACGAAGGTACGGCGGGAGAGTTCGGACATGGCGAACGGGCCTCTCGGGGGTGGCGGAGGAGGGTGGGCGGGCGCCGGGGCGCGGAGGCGCGCGGGTGCGCGCCGGGCCGTCAGAGCTGGAAGGTGGCGACGGCGGCGGCCGTGTCGGAGGGCCACTGGTTGGCGGCGAGGGCGGCCGGGTCGGTGCCGGTGGCGGGCCAGTCGGCGACGAGGGTGTGCGCCTCGACCAGCTTCAGCGGGCCGCCGTACAGGACGTAGTCGATCCGGTCCTGCGGCTCCGGCTTGCTGCCGCGCTGCTTGCGGACCGGGGACCAGGTGTGGCCGGGCGCCTTGGCCGGGTCGCGGTTCTCCTCACGGAAGCTGTCGGTCAGTCCGGCGGCCTGGAGCGCGGTGGTCACCGGCCAGCCGACCGGGCCGACCCCGTTGTGGGAGGCGGCGGTGGCGGCCGTCCAGTCCAGGTGCGACGGCGAGGCGAGGTCGGCACCGAGGACGACGGCCCGCCCGGCGGTGACGTCCGCCTGGACGGCGGCGGCGAGCGCCTTGGCCTGCCGGCCGCGGGTGGAGGCGGTCTCGGCGGCCTCCACCTGGGCGGCGCTCCGGCCGTCCTGGACGGCGTACGGGCCGTAGTCGGCCTCGTCCAGGTGGGCGGCCCAGAAACGGACGGCGCGGCCGCCAGGAAGCTGGAGGGTGGCCCCGGCGGCGGGCAGCGAGGCGGTGACGGCCGTGACGGCGGTCAGCGGGTACCGGCTCAGGATGCCCACGCTGCCGGCGCTCTGGTAGGCGTACCAGCCGAGGGCGCCGGCCAGGCTCTGGGCGGCCGTCCCGGCGGTCTCCTGGAGCGCCAGCACGTCCAGGCCCTGGGCGAGGACGACGCGCAGCTGCTTCTCCGGCGCGTCGGTGAAGGCGGCGCCCGCCTCGGCGAGGTTCCAGCTCGCCACCTTCAGGCGCAGCGGGCCGGCCGGATCGGCGACCGGGACCTGCACGGTGACGCTGTCGGTGGCACCGGCGCTGTCCCGGACGCCGACGACGACCGTCTCGGGGTTCCTGGTCGCGCCGGCTGGCGCGGTACCGGTGACCGTGCCGTCGGCGGCCACCGAGAGCCAGGAAGCTCCGCTGATCTTGCGGAAGGTGGCCGTCCCCGCCGGGTTCCCGGCCGGGCGGGACCAGAGGCCGCCGAGCCGCACCGAGACGGCGGCGCCGGGGGCGACCGGGGCGGTGGTCAGCGCGTCGACGGCGCTGTGCGGGCGGACGACGGCGGGCTTGGGGCGGAAGGTGAACGGGGCGGTCTTCGCCAGGATTCCGTAGCCGTCCTTGGCCAGCAGGTAGGCGGTGTACGGGCCGCCGGTGAGCGCCGAGGTGTCGAGCTGGACGTCGCCGGCGGCGGCCGCCGTGTACTTCCAGAGCAGGGAGCTGCCGGTGCCGGGCTGGCGGGTGCCGTCGTAGATGCCGACCCAGTTCTTGGCGTCGGGAGCGTCGGTCGTCCAGTGAAAGGTGAGCCGGTCACCCTCGACGGGGCTGGCGGGTGAGGTGAGCGTCAGGGCGCTGCCGGTGGCCACGGTTGTCCTGTCCGCCGCGCTCGGGCAGCCGGCCCGCCCGGGGGTACGGGCAGGGCCGGGTCCGTCGGCGGCTGGTCACGGAGGCGGGAGGAGGGTTTCCGCAGTTGGCTGTACAACTGCGTGCGGCCCCATTCATCCGAAGGTCAGCGACCGGGACATGAACGACGCATGACGGAATATCGGGCGGTCCGGGAACTCCGGGACGATCCAGGCGGACCCGCGGGTCCGCGGCGCGCCCGCTTCCGACGTCCCGGGCGGGCACGGCGGGCACGGCGGCCGGGCGCGGCAGGCATGCGGGTACGGGCGGCGCGGGCGACCAAGCGGCCGGTCTGCTCAGTCGAGACCGCGGCCGTGGCGGAGGCGGGCGGAGATCGCGTCGGGGTCGACGAGTGGTGCCGGATAGCGGGCGGGCGGGCGGTCCAGGCGCCACGGGCGGTGGACGGCCCGCCCGGGGAGGGCGGCGAGTTCGGGCACCCAGCGCCGCACGTAGGCGCCGTCCGGATCCAGCCGGTCGGCCTGGGCGAGTGGGTTCAGCACGCGGTTCGGCCGGGTGTCGGTGCCGGTCCCGGCCACCCACTGCCAGTTGAGCTGGTTGTTCGCCACGTCACCGTCGACCAGCAGGCGCAGGAAGTGCCGGGCCCCCGTCCGCCAGTCCTGGTAGAGCGTCTTCACCAGGAAGGACGCCGTGACCAGCCGGGCGCGGTTGTGCATCCAGCCCTCGTGGGCGAGTTGGCGCATCCCGGCGTCCACCAGCGGGAAGCCGGTGCGCCCCTCGCGCCAGGCCTCGGCCTCCGCACTGTCGGAGAGCCAGCGGTCGCCGCGGGTGCGGTAGTCGCGGTGGGCGGCCTCCGGGCGGGCGGCCAGCACCTGGTGGTGGAAGTCCCGCCAGACGAGCTGCCGGACGAACGCGTCCGCACCGCTGCCGCCCTTCCGTCCGGCGGAGGCGGCCAGTTCGGCGGCGGAGAGGCAGCCGAAGTGCAGGTACGGCGAGAGGCGTGATGTCCCGTCGGCCGCGAGGTCGTCGTGCAACTCGTCGTAGCGGGCGAGGGCGTAGCCCCGCCAGAGCTTCCTCCCGGCCCGCTCCCCGCCGGCCGGCAGGCCCGGAGAGTCGGGGACGGCGGCGGGCAGCGGCTCGCCGCCGACGCCTGCCGGTGTGCGCACCGCCGTGGGCGCGCGGTGGACCGGCCGGCGCGGCGCCTGCTGCCAGACGCGGAAGTACGGGGTGAACACGGCGTAGTGGTCCTTGCCCGCGGGCGTGAGCGCCCCGGGCACGGCCACCGTGAGCGAGCTGTCGTGGACGTGCAGGCGCGGGCCGAGGAGTGCCCGCAGGGCCAGCTCCCGGCGCTGGGCGAAGGCGCTGACACCGGCCGCGACGTGCACCGAGGCGGCGCCGACCTCCTCGGCCAGCCGGGCCGTCGCCACGGCGGCCGGTCCGCGTCGCAGCACCAGCCGCCCGCCGAGGGCGCGCAGCCCGGCGTCGAGGTCGGCGAGACAGTCGGCGAGGAATGCGGCCCGGTTGGGCGCGGCGAAGCCGGCGGCGGCGACGTCCGGGTCCAGGACGAAGAGCGGCACGACCTCGTCGGCGGAGTCCAGGGCGCCCCGCAGGACGGGGTTGTCGTGCAGGCGGAGGTCCTGGGTGAACAGGGCGATGGAGACGGACATCGGTGGCAGCCCGGGGGTGGGAGGTGGCGGTCGGACAGGTCGGGACTCCGCCCGGCGGTGCCGGGAGGCGACGACCGAGTGTCCCGTCCCGGCGCGGCCGCACGGGGGAACGGCGCGCCGGGACCGGCCCGGGGCCGGCCTCAGCGCCGGGCGAGCCGGCGTTCGCCGCCGGCACCGGTCTCGTAGGCCAGTTCGTAGTGGGCGAAGACCGCCGGTTCGTCCTCGGCCGGCAGGACGTCGTCGGGATCGATCGAGGGCGACTGTTTGACCAGGCTCTTGGGGAACGCGACCCGTACGTACCCCGGCCCGACCACGGCGCCGTCCAGCGGGACGAACGCCAGCCGGTGGCGGGTCGGCAGGCCGACCGTCACCGTGGCGAAGAACGGCTGATCGCTGGCGGTCTCCACGTAGACGGATTCGAGCGTGCCGATCCGGTGGTCCTTCTCGTCGACCACGGCCTGGCCGCGCCATTCCCTGATGTCCGCCATACCGATCATGACGGCCTCCCATCGCCGGCCCGTTCCGCTGGTGGAACCCGGGAGCCTCGTGCTGCCCGGGAGGATCCATCCTGCGCCGCTCTGCCCCGGCTCGCCCGGCGAGGGAGCCGGGGCGGGTCCGCAGGACGCGCCGGGGGCACCGTCAGGAGCGCCCATCGGGGGCGCGCTTCGAGGGCACGCTCGCCGTCCGGACGGCCTGACGGCGCACCTCCCGCCGGTGGCGGCGTTCGGTCGGCGTTCAGGCGGCGGGCGTGCGCAGGACGTCGAGCAGGGGCGGATCGACCGGCCAGGGCAGGCCCGTCGCCGCGGTGGCGGCCAGGCGGAGGGCTCCCAGCAGGGGCGGGCCGTCGGGCCGGTGGAGACGGGCCGACGGGAGGCGGGTGGTCAGAGCGGTGCGGGTGGCTTCGCGAAGGCGGGTGAGACGGAACAGGCCTCCGGTCAGGGCGAGCGTGGGTGCCGTGAGCCCGGCTGCGGTGGCGGCGGCCGTCGCGCTGGTGGCGATCTCCCCGGCGGCACGCCGGACGATCCCGTCCGCGACCGGGCAGCCGGTGTCGGCCGCGGCGGCCACGTCCGGGGCGAAGGCCGCCAGCAGCGCGGCACGGTCGGGGCGTGGCTGGAGCGCGGCGGGCAGGCCGGTCACCGGGCCGTAGCGCTGTTCGGCCGCCGCCAGCAGGGCGGGCGAGCCGCCGGCCCGCCCGTCGTACGCGCGCAGAGCCGCCTCCAGGCCCGCGCGCCCGATCCAGCCGCCGCTGCCGCAGTCGCCGAGCAGTTGGCCCCAGCCGTCGGCCCGCCGCCAGCCCGCGACCGGGTGGTAGCCGACCGCCACCAGGCCGGTGCCGGCCGCCACCACGACGCCCGCCCGGGTGCCGAGCGCGCCCGCGTACGCGGCGACGGCGTCACCGGCCAGCACCAGCCGCGCCGCGCCGGTGGCGCGGGCCAGCGGACCGGGGAGCTTGGCGGCGAGGTCGCGGCCGAGCAGGGCCATCCCGGTGGCGCCCACGGCGACGGCGCCGATCCTCGCGCCCGTGGGCAGCCCGGCGGCCAGGGCGTCGAGGGCAGGGAGCAGTGCGGCGAGCAGCGCGTCCGCGTCATGGCCCGACGCGCCGACCCGGGCAGCCACGGCGACGGCCGTCGTCCGCGCGCCGGAAAGATCCTCGGGCCAGGTGCCGGGCGCAAGGGCGAGCCGGATCCCGGTGCCGCCGACGTCGATGCCGGCCACCCAGGCACCGGCTGCCGGTCCGAGCGGATCCCTACGACCCGACGGCATGGGACCACCCACCCTTCGGCCAGGCGGAGGCCTCCGCCGCCGCGCGGAACCGGACGGGCGATCGCCCTCCGTCCGCAGGAGGCGGGGCCCGGCACGGCGCCGCACCCCGGCCTGACGACCGCCGACACTACCCGTACTCCCGCCGCACGGCCGGGTGGGCCGGCGCCTGCGGGGAGGAGGCACGCCGCTCACTCCTCGCCGGCGGGGAGGATCCAGTCGAAGGGCGTCAGCTCCTTCTCCCAGGGGGCCAGAGCGGCCAGGTCGGCGGCGGCTTCGGGTGTCCGGAGCAGGCAGCGGTGGCGGAGCAGTTCGCGGCGCTCGCGGGGTGTCAGCAGCCGCTCCTGCGGGCTGAGGTTCTCCGGGTGGTCCAGGCCGAGTGCCGTGCTGCCGTCGATCGGGCGGTCGCCGTCCACGTTGAGCCGGTCGCCGGACGAGGTCCGGTAGTCGAGCCGCAGGCCGGTCGCCCACTGCGAGTTGCCGCCCCAGCCCTGGGAGAGGTCGACGGTCGGCCGGTGACGGCGCCGGAAGCCCCAGTACAGCGGCGAGCGGTCGGCCACACCACGCTGCGCATGCTCGGCGCCGGCCCGGACCCGGACGCCCGCCCGGCCGAACACGAGGTCGCCGAGCATCAGGCCCGGCCAGAGCACCCCGGTGACCTCGATCGGCGACCGGGGGTCGTCGGCCTGCTCGACCTCGACGATCTCGTGCAGGACGGGGTCGAACCGGCGCCCCGCCCCGGCCCCGGCCGGTGTCATGCCGAGGGCGCCGAACAGCCCGAGGTACTCGTGGTCCGGGAACGCGGGCCACGGCATGACGTCGTCCACCGCATCGCCGGAGGGCTGCCGGCCGAGCAGCAGGATGTCGCTCACCCGGCTCAGGGCGTAGAGCTGCCGGTGCAGGCTCAGGACGCTGTCGTCGGTGCGGTAGGCCGTCCACCACCCGCTGCACTCGGCCGCCACCGCGAGCGAGGTGCGGTAGCCACCCTGGGCACGGTCCAGCCACGGGGTGACGACCTCCCCGTACGCATCCGTGCCCTCGTGTCCCAGCAGTCCTTCGTAGAGCTCACGCGCTCCCACCCTGTTCCCCATGGGCCGGACTCTATGCGAAGGCCGGCGGGCCGCGGCCGGCCGTTCCGGACGAGGAGAGGCCCGGCTCAGCCGCCCGGACGGCCAGGCCTCTCCTCGTCCACGATCTCGGCGTCGACGACCTCCTCCTCGCCACCCGGCGCGCCCTCGGAGCCGCCCGCCGGGCCGCCTGCCGAGCCGTCCGTGGCGCCTTCCGCGGGCCGGGTGCCGGAGCCGGACGAGGCCTGGGAGTAGATGGCCGTGCCGATCTTCTGCGCGACGAGGGCCGCCCGCTCCAGCGAGATCCGGACGGCAGCGGTGTCCTCGCCCTTGAGATTCTCCTTGAGGTCGGCCAGCGCCGCCTCCACCTCGGTCCTGACCTCGCCGGGGACCTTCTCGGGGTTGTCGGCGAGGAGCCGCTCGGTCGAGTAGACGAGCTGCTCGGCCTGGTTGCGGGTCTCCGCGGTCTCCCTGCGCTGCCGGTCCTCCTCGGCATGCTGCTCGGCGTCCCGCATCATCCGCTGGATGTCGTCCTTCGGCAGCGAGGAGCCGCCGGTGACGGTCATCTTCTGCTCGCGGCCGGTACCGAGGTCCTTCGCGCCGACGTGCATGATGCCGTTGGCGTCGATGTCGAAGGTGACCTCGATCTGGGGCAGGCCCCTGGGCGCGGGCGGCAGGCCGGTCAGCTCGAACATGCCGAGCCGCTTGTTGTACGAGGCGATCTCGCGCTCGCCCTGGAAGACCTGGATCTGCACGGACGGCTGGTTGTCCTCGGCCGTGGTGAAGATCTCCGAGCGCTTGGTCGGAATGGTCGTGTTGCGCTCGATCAGCCTGGTCATGATGCCGCCCTTGGTCTCGATGCCGAGGGACAGCGGGGTGACGTCGAGCAGCAGGACGTCCTTGACCTCGCCCTTCAGCACACCGGCCTGGAGCGAGGCGCCGACCGCCACCACCTCGTCCGGGTTGACGCCCTTGTGCGGGTCCTTCCCGGTGAGCGACCTGACCAGCTCGGTGACGGCCGGCATCCGGGTCGAGCCGCCGACCAGGATGACGTGGTCGATGTCGGACACCTGGATCCCGGCGTCCTGCACCGCCTGGTGGAACGGGCCCTTGCACCGCTCCAGCAGGTCGGCGGTGAGCTGCTCGAACTGGGCGCGGGTGAGTTTCTCCTCCAGGTGCAGCGGACCGTCGGCGGAGGCGCTGACGTAGGGCAGGTTGATGCTGGTCTCGCTCGCCGAGGAGAGTTCGATCTTGGCCTTCTCGGCGGCCTCGCGCAGCCGCTGCGCGGCCATCTTGTCCTTGGCGAGATCGATCCCGTAGCCGTTCCTGAACTGCTGCACCAGGTGGTCCACGACCTTCTGGTCCCAGTCGTCGCCGCCGAGACGGGTGTCGCCGTTCGTGGACTTCACCTCGACCACCCCGTCACCGATCTCCAGCAGCGAGACGTCGAAGGTGCCGCCGCCGAGGTCGAAGACCAGGATCGTCTGGTCGTTCTCCTTGTCCAGCCCGTACGCGAGCGCCGCCGCGGTCGGCTCGTTGACGATGCGCAGCACCCTCAGGCCGGCGATCTCGCCCGCCTCCTTGGTCGCGGTGCGCTGGGAGTCGTTGAAGTACGCCGGGACGGTGACGACGGCGTCGGTCACGTCCTCGCCCAGGTAGGCCTCGGCGTCGCGCTTCAGCTTCTGCAGCACGCGGGCGGAGATCTCCTGCGCGGTGTAGCGCCGGCCGTCCACGTCGCCGGCCTCGGGGAAGCGCCACTGCGCCTCGCCGACGTGCCGTTTCACCGAACGGGCGGTGCGGTCCACGTTGGTCACCGCCTGCCGCTTGGCCACCTCGCCGACCAGCACCTCGCCGGCCTTGGCGAACGCCACCACCGACGGCGTGGTGCGGGCGCCCTCCGCGTTGGGGACGACGGTGGGTTCGCCGCCCTCCAGGACACAGACGACGGAGTTGGTGGTGCCCAGGTCTATCCCGACCGAACGAACCATCGCCGGCCTCCTTCCGCACAGGCCCCGCCGGGCTGCGGGCCTTGAGTCGGGCCGAGTCAATTGTCGCTCCGTCGTGGGCACCCCGCCGCCCCGTTCCGGCCCGGCCGGACCCGGCCGGACCTGGTCGGGCGCCCGGGCCTGGGAGGGCGCCCGGGCCTGGGAGGGCGCCGCGGGCGTCCTCGGACACGCCCGGTGAGTGCTGTGTGCGCAGCGATGGCGACACCCGGACGGAGTATCCGCGGCCTGCGCAGGGCGACAGAGGGGTCGCCTCCCGGAGCCCTTGGGCGGGCGGCGGGCGCGGGCGAGGGCGGCGGGCGAGGGCGGCGGGGCGCGGCGGGCTGGGGGCCGCGGATCACCCGGGTGGGCGGTGACGACGGGCCGGGGCCGGGCGGGCGAAGTAGCGTGATGTGCCTGGCCCGACCGTTTTTGCCCGGTCTGCCCGGAGATACGTGTTTCCCAGAGATGCCTGTTCGATGAAGTGTTCATCCTGCTGCCGGAGGAGGCCCGATGGGCGTTCCAGCCGCTCGCATCGTCTTCGACGAGAGCGACCGTTCGGCCGTCGCGGACGCGGTGACGGAGATCCTCGCCACCGGCGCGCTGACGCTCGGCCCCTGGACCGAGCGGTTCGAGGAGGCCTTCGCGGCCGAGCACGGTGCCACGCACGCGGTCGCCGTCGCCAGCGGCACTGCGGCGCTGGAGATCGTCCTGCGCACCGTCGACGTCCGCGACCGTGACGTGGTCGTCCCGGCCGTCACCTTCTACGCGACCGCCGGAGCCATCCTGCACGCGGGTGGGCGGCCGGTCATCGCCGACGTCGACCCGGCCACCTTCGCCCTCAGCCCCGAGACGCTGGAGGCGGCGCTCACCCCGGACACCGCCGCCGTGGTGCTGGTGCACATCGGCGGGCTGATCACCCCCGAGGTGGACGCCCTGCGCGCGATCTGCGACCGGCGCGGCATCCCGCTGGTGGAGGACGCCGCACACGCCCACGGCAGCAGCTACGACGGGCGCCCCGCCGGGTCGTTCGGCCTGGCCGGCGCCTTCTCGTTCTATCCGACCAAGGTCACCACCAGCGGCGAGGGCGGCATGATCCTCACCGAGTCGGCCGAGCTGCGCGACGAGGCCCGGATCCACCGTGACCAGGGCAAGGGATCGTTCACCACCAACCACCACGTCCGGTTCGGCGCCTCCTGGCGGATGAGCGAGCTGAACGCCGCCGTCGGCACGGTGCACCTGCGGCGGCTCAAGGAGTTCGTCGAGACCAGGCGCCGGGTCGCCCAGCGGTACGACGCGGCGCTCGCCGGGCTCGACGGCCTGCGGCCGATGGCCGAGCCGGCCGGTTCGCGCAGCAACTACTACAAGTACGTGGTGCTGCTGCCGGCCGGCGTCGACCGCGCCGCGTTCAAGCGGGCGGTGGCCGAGGAGCACGCCGTCCGGCTCTCCGGCGAGGTGTACGACCTCCCGCTGCACCTGCAGCCGGTCCTGGCCCCCTACCGACGGGGGCCGCTGCCGGTCGCCGAGGACCTCTGCGCCCGGCAGGTCTGCCTGCCGGTGCACTCCGACATGACCGAGGACGAGACCGACCAGGTGATCGCGGCGGTCACGGCCGTCCACCGGCGGCTCGCGGGATGAGCCCCTGCCGGGAGCACCCCGCCGTCCGGAGAGCCCCGACCCAGCCAGCCGGAGAAGGAGAGAGAACGTGCGCGTAGCCGTCACCGGGGGGTGCGGATTCATCGGCTCACACGTCGTGGACCGGCTGCTGTCGGCCGGGCACGAGGTGCTCGCGGTGGACACCACCGACAAGTACCTCAACCCCGGCGCCGAGCACGCCCGGATCGACATCCTGGACCTGCCCGCGCTCACCGCCGCCCTGGACGGCAGCGAGGTGGTCTTCCACCTCGCCGCGATGGCCGACGTCGAACACGTCGCCGCCGACCCGGTCCGCGCCGTGCGCACCAACATCGACGGCACCGAGGCCGTCCTGGAGGCGGCCCGGCGCAGCGGGCTCAGCCGCACCGTGCTGGCCAGCACCGTCTGGGTCTACGGCGCCGCGCTCGCCGAGGCCGGGATGGACAACGGCGAGCAGGAGCTGGACGAGCACGTGCCGATCGAGCTGGACCACAGCGGGCACCTGTACGTCGCCACCAAGCTCGCCGCCGAGATGCTGGTGCACAGCTACCGGGAGCTGTACGGGCGGCACTTCACCATCCTGCGCTACGGCATCCCGTACGGGCCGCGGATGCGGGACGAGCTGGTGGTCGCCCGGTTCGTGCAGGCGGCACTGGCCGGACGGCCGATCACCATCGCGGGGGACGGCCGGCAGAGCCGCAACTTCGTCTACGTCGAGGACCTCGCGGACGCCCACGTCCGGGCCCTCTCCCCCACCGCCGAGGACCAGACCTTCGCCCTGGAGGGCTCGACCGCGATCTCGGTGCGGGACATCGCCGACACCGTCGACCGGTTGCTCGGTCCGGTCAGCATCGAGCACATCGAGGCGCGGGCAGCCGACTACTCCGGGCGCCGCATCTCGGCCGCACAGGCCAAGCGGCTGCTGGGGTGGTCGCCGCGTACCAACTTCGCGGACGGGGTACGGCAGTACGCCGACTGGTACCGGGACGAGGCGGCGCCGGCCCCCGCGCCCAAGCCCGCTTCGGGCACTCCCTGAGGCCGCGCCCGGTGCCGCACGCGCTGCTGGTCTCCGGCTCACTCGGACAGGGCCACGACGTGATGGCCCAGGCCTGCGCGGACTCGCTGCACGACCGCGGGTGGACCACCAGCACCGTGGACGCGATGGCCCTGCTCGGTCAACGGTCCGGCGCAGCCGGGGAGCTGGTCTTCCGCCGGCTGCTCGGCCTGCCCGGGGTCTACGACGCCTTCCACTTCTCCGCCCTGCGGCCCGGCGCCCGGATCGCGCTGCTCGCCGACGCGGCGGCCCGGACCCGGCTGGTGCCGGCCCTGCGGAAGCTGGTCGCCGAGCAGCGGCCGGAGCTGGTGGTGTCGGTGTTCGCCACCGCGACCTCGGCGGTGAACCGGCTGGGCAGGGACCACGGCGCGCCCGTCTTCCGCCACCTCGTCCTCTGCACCGACGTCACCCCCCACCGGCTCTGGGTGCAGGCCGGCACCGACCTCTTCCTGGTCACCTCCGAGGTCGCCGCGTGCGCGGTGCGGCGCTACCACCCCGACGCGGCGGTCGCCGTACTGCCCGCGCCGCTGCGGGAGCCGTTCTACCGCCCGCCGGGGCGGGCGCAGGCCAGGGCCGAGTGCGGTGTGCCGCCGGACGCGCGGTGCGTGCTGCTGATGTCCGGGTCCTGGGGCCTCGGCCCGCTCGCCCGGACGGCGGCCTCGCTGGCGGACGCCGGGCCGCACGTGCTCGCCGTGGCCGGCCGCAACCGCGAGCTGGAGCGCCGGCTCCGGCACGCCGCCGGGCCCCGCCCCAACCTGCACCCGTTCGGGTACACCGACCGGATCCCGGCGCTGATGACCGCCGCCGACCTGGTGGTGACCAGCTCCGGCGACACCTGCAGCGAGGCGCGGGCGCTCGGCCGCCGACTGCTCCTGCTGGACGTCGTCCAGGGGCACGGCCGCGACAACCTCCAGCACGAACTGGAGCTGGGCCACGCCGACGTGACCTCGGCCGGCCCCGCCGAGGTCGTCCGCAACGCCCTCGCCGCCCTGGACCGCCCCTCCCCGGCCCCCTCGCCCGGCGCCTCCCCCGAGGGATGGCGGACGGGTTTCGCGGCGGCGCTGGAGCGGGTGGGGCTCTAGCAGGGCTGTACCAGAGCGGCATCAGGGCTGTAGCAGGCCGGAGCAGGGCGGGTAGCAGGGGCCGGATCGGGCGGTGCCGGAGCACGTGGGCCGGAGCACGTGGGCCGGAGCACGTGGGCCGGAGCACGTGGGGCTACGGCCGCCCGCCCGGCGCGTCACGGCACGCCGTGGTCGCGCAGCGGGCCGAGGGTCAGGCCGTGGCTCCGGCAGTGGGCGGCGATCAGCGGGAGGGCGCCGAGGGTGGCGCGCCAGGAGCCGGGGGCCGAGGTGCAGTCCGAGTCGTGGAGCAGCAGAGTGGCGCCGCCGGTGAGGCCGGGGCGGGCGGTCGCGAAGACGGAGTCGGCCGTGGCGCGGTCGGTCCAGTCCCGGCCCCAGGCCGTCCAGAGGACGGTGCGCAGGCCGAGGCGGTGGGCGGCCAGCGCCGGGCCGGCCGTGCGGACGCCGTAGGGCGGGCGGTACCAGCGCGGCCGGGCACCGCAGAGCCCGGTGACCGCCTCGGTGGCGCGGCGCAGCTCCCGCAGATCACGCCCCGGGGCCGGGTACCACTGCTGCCGGTGGTGCCAGCCGTGGACGGCCACCTCGTGGCCGCGGGCCACCAGTTCGCGGCCGAGGCCCGGGGCGCGTTCCAGCATCGCGCCGAGCAGGAAGAAGGTGGCGCGGGCTCCGATGCCGTCGAGGGCGTCGAGGATGTAAGGGGTGCTGCGCCGGTCCGGGCCGTCGTCGAAGGTCAGTGCCACATGGCGGGGTTCGGTGCCGTACCCGGCGGTGCGGCGGGCCACCGTACGGCGGACGGCGGTCAGGCGGACGGCGGCCGGGGAGAGGTGGACGAACTGGACGCCCGCCACCGCCAGGGCGGCCCGGCGGACGGTACGGGCCCGGTCCATCGGCGCCTGCCTCAGCCGAACCGGGCGGCCATCCGCCGGAACGCCCCAGGTGCGACGCCGTGGATCCGGGCCGGGAAGCCGAGCCAGCGCGGGACGAACGGCCGGTCACAGGCGGTGGTGAGAGTGGCGAACACTGTCTCGGCGACCAGTTCGGGAGTGACCGGGCGGGGGCGTTCGCGCTGGTACGGGGTGCCGCGACGGGCGAAGAACGGGGTCTCGACCGCACCCGGCAGCACGATCCGGACGCCGACGCCCGTCCCGCGCAGCTCGTACCAGAGGCTCTCGGCGAACATCGCCAGCCCGGCCTTGGTCGCGGCGTAGGCGGCCTCGTCGCGCACGCCGACCTGGCCGGCGATGGAGCCGAGCAGCACGATCCGGCCGCGGCCGCGCTCCAGCATTCCGGGCAGAAGGAGGCGGACCAGACGCAGTGGGGCGGCGAGGTTGACCTCGATCATCCGGTCCAGGGTGTCGGTGGGCGTCTCGGCGAAGGGGCCGCGCCAGCCGAGGCCGGCGCTGGCGATCAGCGCGTCCACCCGGCCGGCGGCGGCGAGGGCGGATTCGGCGAGGCGCTGCGGGCCGTCCGGCTTGGCGAGGTCCTCGGGCAGGGCCCGGCCGCCGGTGCGGGCGGCGACATCGTCCAGGCGGGCGCGATCCGTTCCGGAGAGGAGCAGCTGCCAGCCGGCCGTACCGAGGCGGGTCGCCGTGGCGGCGCCGATGCCCGAGGAAGCGCCGGTCACCAGGACCACCGGCGGGTCGGCCACGGGCCGGCGGGGCTTCCGGAATGGCTTCCGGAAGGAGTGCTGGGCTTCGTCCGTCATGGCTCCTGCCGCTCTGTGCGCGCCGCGCCGTCGGCCGGGTCGGGCGCGGGGGTCCCGAACGTGCGTCCGGCGCGTGTGCCCTGCATGGCCTGTGCCGTGTGGCCTGTGCCTGCTCGGTTCGTCCGGTGTGTTCGGTCCGTCATGTTTTGCCCGGCAAGCCACCTTCGCACGGCAGCGCCGTCCGGGCGACCGGGCACCGTTCGGGGCACGGGTGCCGTTCGGCGAGCGCAGGTGTCGTTCGGGTGCGCAGGTGTCGTTCGAGGTGCTTGAGGCCGTCCGCCGGCCTACCGGGGTGGCAGCGCGGCCTCGGCGGCCTCGTCCGGCGCCGGACGGGCACTGGGGCCCACCTCGGGCTCCACCTCGCCGAAGCGGGAGAGGACGAAGGTGCCGCCGACCGCGACCGCGAAGCCGGTCAGCGCGCACCAGCCGTAGCCGGGGCGCGCCGCGTCCCCGAGCGCGACCACCCCCACCAGGGCCGGGCCGAAGGTCTCGGCGACCGTCCCTGCGGCCGTCGCCGCCGTCACCGTCCCGCGTTGCAGGGCGAGCGCGTACGCGAGATAGCCGCCCAGCCCGCCGACGGCGAGCGCGTACGCCGCCGGATCGGTGAAGACATCCGCCGGGCCGGCGGTGTCCAGGACGCGCACGGCCAGGCTGGTCACACCGAAGCCCACGCCCGCGAGAAGTCCGAGGCCGACCGCCGCCGCGTTGCCGCTGCGCCGGGCCAGCACCAAGGTGAGCAGCAGCATCAGCGCCGTGGTGGCCAGCAGCGACCAGTGGAAGGCGGGCGGGGCGTGGTCGCGGCCCTCGTGGCCGGAGCCGAGCGCGAGCAGGGTCAGACCGGCCACCACCGCCGCGATCCCGGCCAGGTCGGAGCGGCGCAGCCTGGCGCCGAGCAGCCGGGCGGCGGCAAGCGCGGTGACGGCCAGGCTGGCGTTGGTGACCGCCTGGACGAGGAAGAGCGGGAGGGTGCGCAGCGCGACGATGCTCAACGCGAAGCCGGCGATGTCCAGGCCGGTGCCGAGCAGGAACTGCCAGGAGCGGGCCAGCGCGGCCAGCAGCCCGACCCGCACCCGGTCCGCCCGGGGAGCCGACCGGGCGCCGCGGGCCTGGAAGACCGACCCGAAGCCGAAGCAGACGGTCGCGACCAGCGCGGTGGTGAGTCCGAGCAGCATGGCTCTCCCAGCCTCGGCGGCAGGATCCACCACCAGTCTCTGCCCGCACGGCCGGGCCCGCACCGGAGGCGGCATGAGTGGGAGGTGAGGTGACCGGCGGCGAGGGGCGGGCCCGCGTTGTGCCCGGGCCCCCGGCGTCCGGGCGGGGCCTGCCGGACACGGCACCGGACCTCGTTCCGTCCCGACCTCGCGCCACGCCGCGCCGCGCCGTGGACCGGAGCGCCGCGAGGCGGCTCACCCGGCTCGTCCCCGGGCGCCAAAATAATTCCGACCGCGATGTCGAGAACCGGTGGCCGGCTCCGTCCCCGCACTGAGAGCGACCACAATGGGCCGCACCAGTACCGAGGAGAAACACGATGGCCAAGTACCTGCTTCTCAAGCACTACCGTGGCGCCCCGGCTTCGGTCAACGACGTGCCGATGGACCAGTGGACTCCGGAGGAGATCTCGGCGCACGTGCAGTACATGAACGACTTCGCGGCCCGGCTCGAGAAGACCGGTGAGTTCGTCGACGGTCAGGCACTCGCCCCCGGGGGGACGTTCGTCCGGTACGACGGCGAGGGGCGCCCGCCGGTCACCGACGGCCCGTTCGCCGAGACCAAGGACCTCATCGCCGGCTGGATGGTGATCGACGTCGACAGCTACGAGCGCGCCGTCGAACTGGCCGGGGAGCTGTCGGCCGCCCCCGGGGCGGGCGGGAAGCCGATCCACGAGTGGCTCGAGCTGCGCCCCTTCCTGTCCGCGCCGCCCACCATCACGGAGTGACCTCATCGATGGACGAGGCCCTGCTCCGGAGCCTCTCACCGAGCGTGCTCGCCGTCCTCGTCCGCCGCGGAGCCGACTTCGCGGCGGCCGAGGACGCCGTGCAGGAAGCGCTGGTCGAGGCGGTCCGCGTCTGGCCGGCCGACCCGCCGCGGGACCCGAAGGGCTGGCTGATCACCGTGGCCTGGCGGAAGTTCCTCGACGCGACCCGGTCCGACGCCGCCCGCCGCCGCCGTGAGGACCTCGTCGACGAGGAGCCGGCGCCCGGGCCCGCACCCGCGGTGGACGACACGCTCCAGCTCTACTTCCTGTGCGCCCACCCGTCGCTGACGCCGTCGTCCGCGGTCGCGCTCACGCTGCGTGCCGTCGGCGGGCTGACCACCCGCCAGATCGCGCAGGCCTACCTGGTGCCCGAGGCGACCATGGCACAGCGCATCAGCCGGGCCAAGCGCACCGTCTCCGGCACGCGCCTCGACCGGCCCGGCGACGTCGCCACCGTCCTGCGCGTCCTCTACCTGGTCTTCAACGAGGGATACTCCGGCGACGTCGACCTCGCCGCCGAGGCCATCCGGCTCACCCGGCAGCTCGCGACCCAGGTCGACCACCCCGAGGTGGCCGGGCTGCTCGCCCTCATGCTGCTCCACCACGCCCGGCGCGCCTCCCGGACGGCACCCGACGGCAGCCTGGTGCCGCTCGCCGAGCAGGACCGCGCCCGGTGGGACACCAGGGCGATCGCCGAGGGCGTCGGGATCCTGCAGGCGGCCCTCGCCCGCGACCGGCTGGGCGAGTTCCAGGCCCAGGCCGCCATCGCGGCACTCCACGCCGACGCGCCCACCGCCGAGGAGACCGACTGGGTGCAGATCGTCGAGTGGTACGACGAGCTCGTGCAGCTGACGGACAGCCCGGTCGTGCGGCTCAACCGGGCGGTGGCCGTCGGAGAGGCCGACGGACCACGCGCCGGCCTGGCCGCGCTCGCGGCGCTGGACGACGCGCTGCCCCGCCACACCGCGGTGGCGGCGTACCTCCGCGAGCGCGACGGCGACGTGGCGACGGCGGCACGGCTGTACGCCGAGGCGGCCCGGAAGGCGCCCGACCTCGCCGAGCGCGACCACCTGACGCGCCGGGCCGCCCGGCTCAACGACCGCCGGCGCCCCTGAGGGACCGTGCGTGGACGCCCCCGCGGCACGTGGCGGGGGCGTGGCGCGGCCCCGTGGCCGGGGCGGTCGCCCCGGCCGGCCGGGCCAGGCCCGGAGATACCGGCGAAGAACCTGGTTGCGCTGTCGGCCTCGAACAGGGGATGGCGACGTGCCTCCGACCCATTTCTCCACCACTGATCGCAACTCCGGGCGAGTCGACGACTCCAACCGCAGCTGCGGCATCGGCGCCGAGATACTGGCCACCGCCGCCGAGGAGATGCGGCTCATCGCGCCACCTCGCCGGATCACCCGCCCGGACGGCGCGGTGCTCCCCTTCGCCCCCGCGCTCGACCGCGCCCTCCAGCCCGGCCGCGAGCAGTTGCGGCACGCGCTGCGCGCCGTCATGAAGTAGCGCCGTCATGAAGTAGCGCCGTCATGAAGTAGCGCCGTCATGGACTCGGACCGTCAGGAAGTAACTCGGCTGCGGCGCAACCTCTTTGCGATGTGTCTTCAGCGTGACAGAATCCTGCCCCACCCGTGAGGGAGCTTCACATGTCCAACAACCGTTACCACTGGGATCGTTCACACCCCGGCCTGACCAGCCTCCAGCAGGCGATCGACCCGCTGCGCCGCGAGGTCGTCGGCCACACCGTCTACTGCGGCCTGAACAGCATCGGCCGGGTCCGCATGTTCCTGGACCGGCACGTCTTCGCCGTCTGGGACTTCATGTCGCTGCTGAAGAGCCTCCAGCGCGAGCTCACCAACGTCGACGTGCCGTGGGTCCCGGACGGCCCGACCGCCAGCCGGCGGCTGATCAACGAGATCGTCCTGGTGGAGGAGAGCGACGAGCTCGGCGAGGGCTACACCAGCCACTTCGAGCTCTACGTCGAGGGCATGCGGCAGGCCGGCGCCGACCCGAAGCCGGTCGAGGACTTCCTGGAGCTGCTGCGCGCCGGTACCCCGGTGCCGGAGGCGCTGAAGAGCGCCGGGGTGCCGCAGGCCGCCGTCGACTTCACCTCGACCACCTGGGAGATCATCGAGAACGCGCCGGTGCACTGCCGCGCCGCCGCCTTCGCGTTCGGCCGGGAGGACCTGATCCCCGACATGGATCTTCCGTCAGTTCTGCCTCCGGGAGCTCCGCACCCTCGGACGCGGCGGACCAGGCGTGCATCAGCAGCATGAAGCTCTGCAGGTCGCCGATCGCGTGGTGCCAGGAGCGGCCGAGCACCGTGCCGCCGCCCGAGGGCCGGGTGAGCCGGACGGTCAGCAGTGGGACGCCGCCGGCCCGCGCGGCCGGGGCGTCCACCGGGTCGACCAGTTGCCCGCCGGCCGAGGTGACCCGGCCCATCGCCTCGGCGAGGGTGCCGTCCACGTCGTAACTGTCCATCGGAACACCGAAGTCGTCACAGACGGCCTCCAGCGCGCCGCCGACGGTGCGCAGCCGTCCGGCGAACACCGGGACCCGCTCCAGCGCCCGGGCCAGCCCTGCGGCGAGCCGGTCCTCGTCCAGGGCCTGTTCGAAGAAGAGGACGACCGAGACGGAGAGGTCGGCCAGCATGGTGTCCATCAGCCCGCAGCGCAGGACCGTTCCGGAAGCCCGGCCGACCCGGACGAGCCGGGAGTCGCGCAACTGCGGCCAGACGCTCATGTGTCCGCCCCGGGGCTCGCGAGGAGTCGTGCACAGCAATGACAGGGCGGCACCCCCGAAGGGCGGGGCGGCACCCCGAACGATAGGGCGGCGGCCCGGTGCACATCCAGTGGTCCAGTCCAATTCCCCAGCCTGCCGGGCCCGCTCCACCCTGCTGCGCCCGCCCCACCGGACTAGACTCCAACCATGGGAGAGCGCGCAGGCGCGCCCGTCGCGCCGCCAATGGTTCTTGTCACCGACACGGACTCGCAGCTGATCGACCCGGGCCGGGCGTACCACGTCGGCCGCGACCCGACCAGCGAGATCGTCCTCGACGACCCCCGGGTGTCCTGGCACCACGCCGTGCTGCACACCACCGACGGCCACTGGCAGCTGGAGGACGTCGGCAGCACCAACGGCACCTTTGCCGACGGCCGCCGGATCCAGCAGGAGGACGTCGTCCCCGGCACCCGGCTGCGGTTCGGCGACCCGGCCGAGGGCCCGGCCGCGACCTTCGCCGGCCTGCCCGCGCCCGCCGCCGCCGAGCGGCCCTCGCTGGTCGCCCCGCAGGCCTCCGGCGTCTTCCGCCAGCCCAGCGCGATCATCCGGCTGCCGGGCCGCACGGCACGGATCGGCCGGGCGGGCGACAACGACCTCGTCCTGGACGACCTCCTCGTCTCCCGCCACCACGCCGAGCTGCGTACCCTCCCCGACGGCGGCCACGAGATCGTCGACCTCACCAGCCACAACGGCACCTACCTCAACGGCCGCCCGGTGACCCGGGCCCCGGTCGGCCCCGCCGACATCATCGGCATCGGCCACTCCGCGCTCTGCCTCTCCGGCGACGAGCTGGTCGAGTACACCGACACCGGCGAGATCTCGCTCAACGTCCAGGGCCTGGTGGTGCGGGTCGGCCCCGACCACCGGGTGCTGCTGGACGACGTCGGCTTCCCGCTCGCCGAGAAGGCCCTGCTCGCGGTGGCCGGCCCGAGCGGCGCCGGAAAGTCCACCCTGCTCAACGCCCTCACCGGCCTGCGCCCGGCCGACGAGGGCACCGTCCTCTACGACGGGCGCGACCTCTACCGCGACTACGCCGAGCTGCGCCGCCGGATCGGCCTGGTGCCGCAGGACGACATCCTGCACACCCAGCTCACCGTCCGCCGCGCGCTCTCCTACGCGGCCGAACTGCGCTTCCCCGGCGACACCACCAAGGAGGAGCGGGAGGCCCGGGTCGACCAGGTGATCCACGAACTCGGCCTGGACGGCCGCGCCGACCTGGTGATCTCCAGTCTCTCCGGCGGCCAGCGCAAGCGCGTCAGCGTCGCCCTGGAGCTGCTCACCAAGCCCTCGCTGCTCTTCCTGGACGAGCCGACCTCCGGCCTGGACCCGGGCATGGAGCGCTCGGTGATGACGATGCTGCGCAGCCTCGCCGACGACGGCCGCACGGTCGTCGTGGTCACCCACAGCGTGCTGAGCCTGTCCGTCTGCGACCGGCTGCTGGTGCTGGCCCCCGGCGGCCGCACCGCCTACTACGGCCCGCCCGGCGAGGCGCTGGAGTTCTTCGGCTACTCCGAGTGGCCGGAGGCCTTCGAGGCGTTCGAGAGCGAGGACCACGCCGCCTGGCAGCGCCGGTACCGGGAGTCCCCGCAGTACCAGCGGTACGTGGCCACCGGCTCCGTGCCGGTCGTCCCCGCCGCCCACCCGGCCGAGGCCGGGAGCCCCTTCGGGCGGGAGAAGCCGCAGGGCTGGTTCTCCCAGCTGGCCACGCTGGTCCGCCGCTACACCGCCGTGCTGGCCGCGGACCGGCTCTTCCTCACCGTGATGATCGCCCTGCCGTTCATCATCGGCGTGATGTGCCGGGCGATGGCCGGCTCCCGGATCTCCTCCGACAACGCCATCAACGTCGTCCTCACGCTCTGCATCGGCGGGCTGCTCACGGGCTCCGCCAACGCCGTCCGCGAGGTGGTCAAGGAGCGGCCGATCTACCAGCGCGAACGGGTGGTCGGGCTGTCCAGATCGGCGTACCTGGTCTCCAAGGTGGTGGTGCTCGGCACGATCACGGTGGCCCAGGCCGCCGTGCTGACCACCGTCGGCCTGGCCGGGGTGAACCTCAGCCCGACGCTGGCCACCGGGGTCCGGGTGCACAGCGGCGTCGTGCTGCCGCCGCTGGCCGAGCTGATCCTGGCCGTCGCCATGCTCTCCTTCTCGGCCATGATGCTGGGCCTGCTGGTCTCGGCGCTGGTCCGCAAGGAAGAGGCCACCATGCCGATGCTGGTGCTCCTCTCGGTGGTGCAGATCGTCTTCAGCGGCGCCATGCTGAAGCTGCACGGGGTGCCCGGCCTGGAGCAGTTCGCCTGGCTGGTGCCCTCCCGCTGGGGTCTGGCCGCCATGGCCCAGACCGTCGACCTGCACACGATCTTCCCGACCGCCATCACCGCGGACCCGCTGTTCCGCCCCGACCGCGCCCGCTGGCTGCGCTGTATGGGCATCCTGGTGGGCCTGTCGACGGTGCTGTTCTTCGCCGTGCTGGCTCTGCTGCGCCGGCAGGAGCCGGCGATCATGCGGAAATAGCGGGAGCAACGGAAGCAACGAAGTAGCGAGAACCCCGGAAGCAGCCCGACGAGAAGCAGCCGGGAGACAGGCAGCCGCCCATGGACGAGTTCGCGTTCCGCCCGACCCACGTCGCCCCGCCCGACGGGATGGCTACCTGGGCGGCGCCGGACCCGGGCATGCCCTCCACCCCATTGGACCCACTGCTGCCGGTCCGGCTGATCGGCCGGCAGGGCGACTGGGGGCAGGTGCTCTGCTCCAACGGCTGGTCCACCTGGGTGGACGGCCGGCTGCTGGTCGCCCTCCCCGACGCGCCGCCCGCCGCCACCGGCCCGCCCGCCCGGACGGCCGACCCGCGCCCGGCGCTGGCCGAGGCCGAGGGGGTGCTGGCCCGCTACCGCTCCCTGCTGGAGGACCTCGCCGCCGGCGGCGCCGACCTGGCGACCTTCCAGGAACGCTCGCGCGGGCTGCGGATCGGGCTGGTGATCGCCGGCGAGGCGCTCTGGGTGTTCGATCCGGTGCACGACCGCTGGTGCTACTGCGACGGCCTCCAGCTCCAGACCTACGCCGTGTCCGGGCACCCGAAGTCGGTGCCGCCAGCCCCGCCCGGCGCGTACGAACCGACCCGGACGGGCGAGCCGTGATCCCCCACGACCGGCCCGGCGGCGCGAAGCCGGACGGACCCGAGCCCAACGGCCCGAACGCGGCCCGCCCGAACGAGGCCGACCCGGACCAGGTCGGCACGGAACCGAACGGACCGAACGGACCGAACGGACCGAACGCGCCAAATGGGCTGAATAGGGTGAATGAGCCAAATGGGCCGAACGGCACGGCACCGAACGGCCGGGACCAGGACGGCCCGGACCGCGACGGAACGGCGTCCGCTCCCCCGCGCGCCACGGAGAGCGCCCCGAGCCTGCCGTCCGGCATGGTCGGCCGCCAGGTGGCCGGCTACCGGCTGGAGGCCGAGATCGGGCGGGGCGGCATGGCGGTCGTCTACCGGGCCAAGGACCTGCGGCTGGGCCGGACGGTCGCGGTCAAGCTGCTGGCGCCCGAACTGGCCCGCAACGAGGTCTTCCGCCAGCGGTTCATGCACGAGTCGGAGGCTGCCGCCGCGATCGACCATCCGCACATCATCCCGGTGTTCGAGGCGGGCGAGGCCGACGGCATCCTGTTCATCGCGATGCGCTACGTCGAGAACGGCGACCTGCGCGGCCTGATGAACCGTGGCGGCCCGTTCCCGGCCGAACGGGCGGCCCGGCTGGCGCTGCAGATCGCCTCGGCGCTCGACGCCGCGCATGACCGCGACCTGGTCCACCGGGACGTGAAGCCCGGCAACGTGCTGGTCGCCGCCGGGACGGACAGCGACCACCCCGAGCACCTCTACCTGGCCGACTTCGGCCTCACCAAGAAGTCGCTCTCGCTCAGCGGGCTGACCAGCGTCGGCCAGATCGTCGGCACCCTGGACTACGCGGCGCCCGAGCAGATCTCCGGCCGGCCGCTGGACGGCCGCTGCGACCAGTACAGCCTGGGCTGCGTGGTGTTCGAGATGCTCGCCGGAGCGCCGCCGTTCCGCCGTGAGAGCGACCTCGCGCTGCTCTGGGCCCACCTCAACGACCCGCCGCCCGCCTTGCGCGACCACCGCCCCGACCTGTCCGCCGCCGTGGACGCCGTGGTGGCCCGGGCGCTCGCCAAGGCCCCCGACCAGCGCTACACCGACTGCCTGGCGTTCGTCGCCGACCTGCGGGCGGCGATCGCCGGCGGCCCCGCGTCCGGGTCGGACGACGCCTGGCAGTCGGGCGGGCCGCCGACCCAGGTCGTTCCCGTCCAGGGCCCGGCCACGCCCGGCGGACCGTCCGCCGTCCCCGAGCCCCCGTTTTGGGCGTTCCCGGTCGTCCACCCGCCGCCGCGGCGCTGATCCCCCGCCCGGCCCGAGCCCGTCCCCCTGAACGCGGAGCCCCCATGAACGCCGTCAGCCAGCTCTTCGCCCTGCTCGCCGCCGCGATCCACGTGATCGTGTGGCCGCTGGAGAGCTTCCTCTACGGGCACCCACGGGTCCGCTACCTGCTCACCGGCAGCACGGCGGACGCGCCCGAGGTGCGGCTCTGGCGCTTCAACGTCGGCTTCTACAACCTGTTCCTGGCGCTCGGCCTCGCCGCCGGCGTCACCGCCCTGCACACCCGCCACGAGACGGCCGGCCGCGCGGTGGTCGTCTACGTCAGCGCCTTCATGATCGCTGGCGGGATCACCCTCTTCGTCTCCGAGCCCAGGCTCTGGCGCGGCGCCCTCGGCCAGGCGGTGCCCCCGGCGGTGGTCCTGATCGCCCAGCTGGCCTGAAAGCGGTCACCCACCCGGCCCGCGACCGGTCACCCACCCGGCCCGCGACCGGTCACCCACCTGGCCTGAGACCGGTCAGGTGCCGCCGACCTCGCCGCGCCGCCCCAGCCGCGCCGCCAGCAGGCCGCCCAGCCAGCCCGCCACCAGGCCCCACGCCGCAGCCAGGGGGACGGCCACCCAGAACTGGAGGCTCAGTGTGAGCGCGCCGCCGCCGAGTCCGGCCAGCGGGTTGCTGCCGCCGAGGACGGACCCGAGGAGCCCGCCCAGGCCGTCCTCGCCGACGCCGACGCCGAGCACCGAGAGGCCGTAGTCGGCGGAGACCCGCGTCCAGACGCCGACCAGCAGCAGGGTGACGGCCGCCGCCACGCCCAGCCGGACGGCGTGGCGCCAGAGCCGGACGCCACGCGGTGAGCGGTACGCGGTGAGGACGCCGGCGGCGAGCATCAGCGCGGCGGCCAGCGGCAGCAGCCACCAGGCGCGGGCGTCCTGGTCGGCGAGGGTGCCGAGGCTGACGGTGGCCTCCTGGCCGTCCGGCACGCGGAGCACCTCGGCCAGCACCTTGGGAACCGGCAGGCCGACCGCGCCGGTCAGGTGGCCGTGCCACTGCGCGCCGAGCCCGACGCCGAACGCGAGCCAGGCCAGGTTGGGCAGGGCCAGCAGCAGGACGGCCATCGTCTCCCGGGCGTTGCCGTGCACGGCGGCGGTGAGCAGGCCCACGACCACCCCGATCGCCACGTAGACGAGCAGCACCAGCAGCATCGCGAACGCGGCCGGGCGGACGGCCTGTTGGAACGGCACCAGGGCGCGCGGCAGCGGCGCCCGGCGGGAGACCGCGAAGGCGGCCGCCAGGACGACCAGCAGCCAGAGCAGCCCGAGGCCGATGGTGCTCGCCGCCTCGGCGTGGAAGCCGATCTCGGGGGTCAGGCCGAGGGCGCCCCCGAGCTGCTGGGCGAGGTCGTTGCCCACCGCGACGGTGAAGGTGTGCCGGGCGCCGAGGGTGAGCAGGACGAGCGCCACCACCCAGACGGCGGCCGTCCGGGCCACCCGGCCGAGCAGCTCGCCGCCGTGGGCGACGGCCCGGAAGCGCAGCTGGCGCAGGAACACCTCGGCCATGGCCAGCGCGCCGAGCAGGCCGACGGTCAGCGGCATCGCCGTGATCCCCGCGTCCACCTGGGCGAAGAAACCGGCGCCGCCGTCGAGCTGGACGGACCCGCCCACGGCCAGCGCCAGCGCGGCGGCCAGCACGGACGGGAATCCGCCGCCCGGGAGCTCGTCGGCGCCGGCCGCCCAGAGGCCGAGCGCGGCGACGGCCGCCATCGTGGCGAGCCCGGCGAGGACGACTGCGAGCGCGTCCAGCCAGCCGCGCAGGACGCCGGGCGGACCGGCCGCCGCGGTGGGGGGCTCCGGATGCATACGGGCTCCTGGTGGACTCGGGTACCCCCCTCGCGTCTGCTCCCAGATTGACCCAGGACGGTCCGCCGCGCGCTGCGTACGGACGGTCACGACGACGCCTACCGACGGGTTCGACCGCTTCACCTGCTGTTGCGGCGTCCGGTCGGCGGGGGCAGAAATGGAAGCGGTGGGGGAGCCTGCTGTGCCGGCCGTTTCGCCGGCCGCCTGCGAAACGGAGCCTCGATGAGTTCCCAACCGCCTTCCGGCCCGCCCTCCGGGCCGCCTTCCGGACCCCCGTCCGGCCCGCTCTCCGGGCCGCCCTCGGGCGGACAGTCGGGCCCGCCGTCCGTTCCCCCGTCCGGGCCTTCCGGGCCTTCGGGTTTCTCGGGCGGCGGCGGCTCGTCCGGCGGTGCGCCGGGTGGCCCGCCCGGCGGGCGTCCGACGCCGTGGTGGCGTTCCGGCAAGAAGCTGGCGCTGGCGGCGGGCACGGCGGCGCTGGCCGTGGTGGCGACGGTGCTGATCGTCAACAGCAACAGCGGCAACAGCGGCCAGGCCAGCGACGCCATCCCGGCCGCCAACGAGGTGGCGCTGCAGTCTCCGAGCGATCCGGGCCCGGCGCCGTTCACCCCTTCGGTGGAGACCGCCGGCGTCTCCGCGCCGGCACCGACCTCCGCCCCCGCCCAGCCGACCGGCACCACGAAGACCACCGCAGCGGCCTCGCCGACCGGCATCCACAACGTGCAGGGCTCGTCGGCCGGGCTCTACGCGGGCGCCGAGTCCAAGCCGGCCTGTGACGTGGAGCGGCTGATCTCCATGACGTCGACCGGGGACACCGGCCGGGCCTGGGCGTCCGCCCAGGGGATCGAACAGTCCGCCATCCCCAGCTACATGCGCTCGCTGACCTCGGCCTACCTGCGGACGGACACCCGGGTCACCAACCACGGCTACAAGGGCGGCGCTTCGGTCGCCTACCAGTCGGTGCTGCAGGCCGGCACCTCCGTCCTGGTGGACTCCCAGGGCGTGCCCCGGGTTCGCTGCAGCTGCGGCAATCCGCTGACGCCTCCGGCGCTGGTGAGCAACGCCAAGTACACCGGCAAGTCCTGGACGGGCTTCCAGCCGTCCACGCTGGTCGTCGTGGTGCCGGCGCCGAAGCCGGTGAGCGAGTTCGTCATGGTGAACATCTCCACCGGCGGCTGGTTCGCCCGGGTGACGGGGCAGATCAAGGTGGTGGACCGGCCGGTCCAGCCGCCGAAGGAGCTGGCTCCGGGGATTCCGCCGGCCGCGCCGATGAAGCCGGCCTCTCCGTCGGCCTCGATGTCGGGCTCCACTTCGGGCTCCACCTCGGCCAGTACGTCGGGTTCGGGCTCGGCCTCGTCCTCGGGCGCCAGTTCCGGTTCGACCTCGGGCTCGACCGGTCCTTCGACCGGGTCGGCCTCGGCCTCCAGCTCCTCCGCTTCGCCGTCCGGCCCGTCGTCCTCGGCGAGCAAGGGCTCGGCATCGGCCTCGTCGTCGACCTCCTCCGCCGGCCCGACCTCGTCCTCGCCGCCGGGCCCGTCCTCCGCGAGCGTGACGCCGTCCACGGCGACGACGACCGCGAAGACGGCGACGGCGAGCACGACGACGGGCACGACGACCGCGAGCACGGCGACGGGCACGACGACCTAGGCCCACCGGTCGGCCACGACGACGGCGACCTGCGCGACCGTCTCGCCCTCGACCCTCCCGCCGTGCACCACTCCCGCGGGCGGCACACCCAGCTGACCCGGCCGTTCCCACGCCGCGGGGCGCCTCGGACCCACCGAGGCGCCCCGCCGCCGTTCTGTCCCAACCGACCTGGCGGTTGGATATTCAAACGCACTGACGCTAAAGTGGGTCGCGATTTCAAACCCACTGGCCCCTCCACCGCCCGGGAGCCCCTCGTGACCCTCCCCTGCCCTGCCACGACCCGCGTCCGGGAGGTGCCCGATGCCGCCTACTGACCGCAGCGGGACCGTCCTGCTGGCCGCCTGCCTCGGCCTGTTCACCGTCTTCGTGCAGACCACCCAGACCATCGGCACCCTCGGCGCCGTCCGCGCCGACCTCGGCCTGGACGCCGCCGAGCTGGTCTGGATCCCGAGCATGTACACCCTGGTGGTGGCGTCCGTGGTGCTCGGCGCCGGTGCCTTCGCCGACCGCTGGGGGCGGCGGCGGATCTTCCTGCTGGGCACGGTGGCGATGGCCGCCGGCGGCCTGCTGCTGGTCTCGGCCGACAGTCTCGCCGCCGTGCTCGCCGGGCAGGCGGTCGCCGGCCTCGGCGGCGCGCTGATCACCCCCAGCTCGCTCGCCCTCGTCACCCACGCCTTCCCGGACCCGCGCCGCCGGGCCGGGGCGATCTCCGCCTGGGCGGCCGCCTCCGGCCTCGGCCTCGCGCTCGGGCCGATCGCCGGTGGGCTGGCGCTGCGCTGGTCGACCTGGCACACCGCCTTCTGGCTCGGCCCGGTGGTCGCCGCGGCCGCCGCGGCAGCCGCCCTGTGGGGCGTGCCGGAGTCCCGGGTCGAGGGCGGCCGGCTGGACTGGACGGGGCAGCTCCTCGCCACCGCCGGGCTGGCCCTGCTGATCTACTGGCTGATCGACGGCGGCCACCACGGCTACCTCGCGGGCGCACCGCCGGCCGCCGCCGTCGCCGCGGTCGTCCTGCTCGCCGTCTTCGCCGTGGTCGAACTGCGCCGCGACCACCCGCTGCTCGACCTGCGGCTGATGCGCAACCCCTCGTACAGCGCCGCCCTGCTGCTCGCCGCCACGGTGCTGTTCGGCTTCGTCGGCCTCTCGCTGCTCCAGGTGCTCTGGCTGCAGCAGGTGCGCGGGCTGACCGCGCTCCAGGTGGGCGTCCGACTCCTCGCCGAGTTCGGCATGTTCATCGCCGCCTCCGTGCTGGCCGGGGTGCTCGGACGGCGGGTCGGGGCCACACCGCTGATCTTCACCGGACTGCTGCTGGCGGCGGCCGGCGCCGCACTGTTCGCCGGCGTCGGACCGGCCGACGGATTCGGCGGCTACGCCCCGGCACTGGTGGTCTTCGGCTTCGGCTGCGGCCTGGCCAACGCACCGTCCACCGCGCTGGCCGTCGGCCACGTGCCGCGTGGCAAGGAGGGCGTGGCGGCCGGCACGGTCAACGCCGCCCGCCAGGTCGGCGCGGTCCTCGGCACCAGCATCCTCGGCACCCTGATGACCACCCGCTTCGAGGACCGGCTCGGCAGCCTGGCGCGCCCCCGACCCCAGGACGTGGCGCAGGCGTTCACCGGGGCCGTCGGCCACGCGGCCACGGTCGGCGCCGTCGTCCTGCTCGCCGGAGTGGCGGCCGGCGCAGCACTGCCGGCCCTGGCCCGCCGCAACCGGCCCGCTCCGGCCCCGGCGTCGGCTTCGGTCCCGACCCCGGCTCCCGATTCCACTTCCGCTCCCGCTCCCGCTCCCGCTCCGACGGAGACGGTCGTCGCGCCGAACTGAGCCACCGTCAACAGGCCTACTGTCACACACCGGTGCTCCGGGCCGGCCCTGGACTGCCGCCCGGGAGTCACCGCCCGGCCGGCTCCGGCGGGTAGTAGGCGATGAGTTCGCCGCCGATGCGCCATGAGCCTCCGTCGGCGGCGGCTCCCCGCATGCCCGAGAGGGTTGCGGCACCGGCCAGTTCGACGGCGGTGATGCTGCCGGTGGAGGCGAAACCGAAGGTCCGGGCCGGATCCCAGTCGGTGCTGTGGCGCAGCCGCCTGCTCATCCGGGACCAGCCCTGCGGCCCGCCCGCGACGACCCACGCGTCCGGGGTGGCGGCGGTGAAGCGGCGCGCGGGCCGCAGCCAGGAGGCGGCGTCCTCGGGCCAGTCCACGACGGCGAGGACGGTTCTGCCGGCCCCGCGCCAGACGCCGGCGAAGGCGTTCGCGGCGGCCACGGAGGCGGCGTCGCGGCCGTGGCCGATCACGACCATGCCGATCCGCGGCCGAGGTGACGCCAACAGGCCGAGAAGTGCGAAGAGTTCGGCCTCGGTGTGCGGCTCGGGCGGTGGTGGGTGGCCTCCCGGACGCGGGGCGAGGGGCGAACGGCTGCGCGCGGTGCTCACGTCTCCTCCTTCCTCCGCGCCTTCCAGGCCGCGTACTTGGCGGGCAGACAGACCGCGCACGGGCGGTAGCCGGCCGCGACGGCCGCCGGCTCGTCGGCGAAGAACACCCGGTGCCGCACGTACCCGCCGGCCGCGAGGGCGCGGAGCGCGGACGGGCAGTCGAGCCGTCCGTACAGGCGGGCCCGGCGGTGGCCGCCGAGCGTGCCGGGAGTGGTGCTGCGGTATCTGCGGCCGTCCGCGCCGAGCAGCGTGAACGCCGGCCTAGCGGGCGCGGGCGGGAGTTCCTCGGTCACGGCCACGGCGGGTCAGGCGGCATCGTGGAAGACGAGCCCGAGGGTGTGGCGGCACCCGCTGCGAACGGTGCTCACCCCGTGGCGCATCGGTGCGGCCGACCATCCGCGCGCCGAGGCCACGGGCCGGTCACGGGTGGTGAAGACCAGGCCGTGGCCCTGGCGGAGAGTGACGGACGTCCCGCGGGACTGGGCGCGCGGGCGCTGCTCGACCATCAGGAACTCCCCTCCGGTGTAGTCGGCCCCGGCGGCGTCGAGGCCGATCACCACCTGGAGCGGGAAGACGAGGTCGCCGTAGAGGTCCCGGTGCAGGGCGTTCCAGTCGCCGCGGCCGTAGCGCAGGAGGATCGGGGTCGGCCTGGTCTGCCCGGCCTCGTGGCACAGGTCCAGCCACTCGGCGAGGCCGTCCGGCCACGGGGCCGGACGGCCGAGCCTGGCGGCCCAGTCACGGGCCACGGGCAGCAGACATGGGTAGAGCGCCTCGCGCAACTCGGCCAGCAGTGCGGGGAAGGGCTCCTGGAAGTAGCGGTACTGGCCGGAGCCGAACCGGTAGCGAGCCATGTCGACGGTGGAGCGGAAGTGCCCGACCTCGTCGTAGAGGCCGGCGATCGCGGCGCACTCCTCGGGAGTGAGCAGCGACCCGGTCGGGGCGCAGCCGAAGGCGTCGAGCTCGCCGGCCAGCGCCGGCCAGTCGGTGGCGGCCAGGCGGTCGGTGGGCTGGGTGGTGAGGGTCATGGGTTCGTCTCGTCCGAGGTCAGGGGCGGGTTCCGAAGGGGGTGGCGGGCGGCGTCCGTTCGAGGGCCGCCCGGTGCCGCGCTCAGGCCGCCCGGGTCGCGCCCTCGTGGGCGAGGAGTTGCTGCTTGCGGCCGAGGCCGCCGGCGTAGCCGGTCAGCGAGCCGTCCGCGCCGATCACCCGGTGGCACGGGCGGACCAGCAGCAGCGGGTTGGCGCCGATCGCCGCCCCGATCGCGCGCACGGCCGAGCGCGGAATGCCGGCCCTTTCCGCCAGGCGGCCGTAGGTGGTGGTCGTGCCGTACGGGACGGTCTCCAGCGCCGCCCAGACCTGTCGCTGGAAGTCGGTGCCGCGAGTGGCGTACTCCAGCTCGAACGTGCTCCGCCCGCCGGCGAAGTACGCCCGGATCTGCCGGGCGATCTCGGCGAAGGCCTCCGGCCGGTGCGTCCAACCGTCCTGGACGACGGCGGCGTTCCTCTGCCCCGTCATGGACACCGAGACCAGCGCGGTGCCGCCGGTGGCGGTGGCGGAGGGCTCGCCGACCAGCAGCAGCTCCCCCACCGGGGTGTCGATCGTGGTGTAGGCGGTCATCGTGGCGCGCCCCTTTCTCAACTGTCCGTCTTTTCCGTGTCGTTCTGCGTCCACTCTGCGGGTCGTCGCGCGCGGTGTCCGGCGGGATTCGGACACGGCGTTGCGGCCGACCGGCGTTGATCACCGGCCGCAAGCGGACCATCGCGGCGACTCGGCCGGTCTCCCGGGAGCGCAGCGTGAAGCGCGACGTCGGGTGCGCGTGGCCGCTGTGCGACGTGAGGGCCGAGCACCGCGTCCTCGCTGCCACCGCCTCGGTGCCGCTGCGGGGTGAGCACGGCATCGATCCCTCCGCTTCCCGGGCCGGTCCGGCCCGTCGTGGAGGCGAGCCGGACCGGGCTGGTGCACGATGGCTGCGTCACGGCCGTACTCGGAGCGGCCACCGTCTCCCGGGAGAACGCCGTGTCCGTCCTCTGCTCACGCGCTGTCGCCCGCGCCGCGACCATTGCTGCGTCGACCGCCGCCGCCGTCGCACTGACCGCCACCGCGGCTCTCGCGCACGTCGAGGTCGAGTCGGACAACGCCCGGGCCCTGGGCACGGACGTCACGGTCACCTTCACCGCCGAGGCGGAGTCGAGCACCGCGGGTCTGGCGAACTTCCGGGTCGTCCTTCCGGAGGGCATCAGCCCGGGCGACGTCACGCTCGCGGACGCCCCCGCCGGCTGGACGTTCGCCGCCACCACCGACGGCTACACGGTGGGCGGACCGGCCCTCGCGGTGGGCCAGGACGCCGTGTACAAGGTCACGATCAGCCGGCTGCCCAACACGGACGAACTGGTCTTCAAGACCCTGGAGACGTACAGCGACGGCCATGTCGACCGCTGGATCGAACTGCCGCAGAACGGCTCGGAGCCCGCGCACCCGGCCCCCGTCCTGAAGCTCACGCCGGCATCGCCCGGTGCCACGCCGCCGGCCTCGTCCACCGCTGTGACAAGCACCGGCCCCACGGGCTCCGTCACGGCTGTCGCGAGCACCGCCGGTGACGGGGACGGCTCCTCACCCGCTGTCCCCATCGCCGTCGGCGTCGGCGTCGCCGTCGGCGTTCTGGCCGTCGCCGGTGCCCGGTGGTGGCGGCGCGGACGGGGCCGCTCCACAGGCTGACCGGTTGCCCGAGCGAAGCGGTGTCGCCTTGCACGGTGGGTGAGTTGGGCGCGGAAACGGACGGTGACCGGATCGCCTCCGCCCCCGTGCGGTCCCCGCGAGCGTCGAACGGCACCCCGGCCTACCGTGGTGGTAGGAGCGCCGGCAACCCGCGGCCGACTGCCCCGCGGTGCGAGGGCGGCTCCGCTGCCGGCGGCTCCTCACCGGGCCGGAGTACGGCCATGGAACGGGGGTTCCCGTGCAAGAACCCGTGATCGCCACCGCCCTCCTGATCACCCTGACCGGCTGGTGCGCGGTCCACTGCGTGCTCGTCATCGCAGGGCGTCGCTGCCCGGACCGCCGGCTGGAAGCGACCGAGATCGTGATGGCGCTCGCCATGGTCGCGATGATGGCTCCGGCGTTCGACCCGCTGCCGAACGTCCTGTGGGCGGCCCTGCTCGCCGCCTCTGCGGTCTGGCCGGCACTCCTCCTGGCGGAACGGGTGGGCCACCACTCCGGCTCGGCGTCGGCCGGTACCTGGCACCACTACCCCCACCACGTTCTCAGCGCGGCCGCGATGGCCGCGCTGATGCTCTTCATGGCGCCGGCGCACCACCATGCCGGTGGCGGTGCCCCCCACGTGGGCACCCATGCGGCGGTGCCGGAATGGACGCTGCTCACCCTGGCCGCGTACTTCTTGGGCTACGCCGTCTGTGGAGTCGGTTCACTGCTGCCGCGCCCGGCCGCCGGCGTCCGGCTCGTCAGCGCCAGTGAACCGGTCCTCCTGGCCTCCCCCGGGCCGGTTGCCGCGCGGCGGACGGTGATGGCCATCGGCATGTTCTACATGCTGGTCGGCATGAGCTGACCGCCGAGCAGTCCCCGGCCCGACGACCGACAGGGGGTGAGGCGCCGTCGCACCTCAGCGCCAGGAAGCGGGACGGCTCCGGCGGTGCGTGGACGCCGTGTGCGAGGGCTCGCTCCTGTCGAACGGGTGGACTCCCGGCCTCGCCGCCGCTCGTCCGGATGGTGAGCCAGGTTCACTCCCCTGAAGGCTTGTGGACGAATCCTGATGGGTCCGGCCGTCGGCTCCGGTAAGGATCTGGGGCGCCCACTCGGGCTCCCCCCACAGAACTTAGGAGCAGCATGGCGAACGGTGTCGCGTTTGTGCGGCAGGACGCTACCAAGATGGAGTCCACCTGGGATCCGGTGCTCTACTGGTACGCCCGGGCCGTGGGAAGGATGCAGCAGCGGCCGGCGACGGACCCGACCAGCTGGGTCTTCCAAGCGTGTATCCACGGCGTTCCGCCCACCGTGTCGGAGACGAACGAGGCCTTCAACCAGTGTCCGCATGGTGGCTGGTTCTTCCTTCCGTGGCACCGGGGCTACCTCTGGTACTTCGAGCGGATCGTCCGCGCGGCCATCAAGGAGATCGCCGCCGAGGAGAACATCACCCCCGACCCCTCCACCACCTGGGCCCTGCCGTACTGGGACTACGCGCTGGGCGGCCCCGGCCGGGACCCGGCCACCGACTTCACCCCGCGTGCCCTTCCGGAAGCCTTCCGCAGCCCGAAGATGCCGTCCAGTCCGGACGGCGACGACCTGACGCTCGACAACCCCCTCTTCCTTCCGGACGCGCCGGTGCCCGACTCGGAGTTCTGGGACACCCCGCATCGCGGTCTGGGCAAGAACGCGGCCTTCGAGGTGCTCCGCTACACGGACGTCAATCCCTTCACCGCCATGAGCCAGCCGGTCTTCGCCGCCACACGCAGCCATCAGACGACTCACCAGCCGAGCTTCGGCAGCGAAATCAGCTACACCACCCTGGACCACTTCCGCCGTGGCGGCTTCGGTGAGCTGGAGCACGTTCCGCACAACCAGGTCCACAGTGGTCTCGGCGGTTGGATGGGCATGGTGTCCGGCTCCCCCCGTGATCCGATCTTCTGGCTGCACCACAGCAACATCGACCGGCTGTGGTCGAGCTGGCTGAGCCGGGACAACGTCAACCCGAACCACACGTCCTGGTTGGACAAGCAGTTCATCTTCTTCGACGAGAACGGGCAGATTCAGCAGCCCACGCCCAAGGAGTTCCTGGGCATCGATCCACTCGACTACGCGTACGACTCGCTGACCGACGGGACGGGGACCCCGCGCGCCATCGTGCCGCCCGCCCCGGTCATCCGAGCGGGCGAGCGAGTACTGGCGGCCGCCGCGGCCAACCCCCGGCAGCTTCTCAGCGTCCAGGGGCCGACCGAGGTGAGCCTGGAGCCGGCCGGCGACGCCGGCCGAGCCATGGCGGCCGCGGTCGCCGGCGACGTGCCGGAATCCGGCCTGATCCTCACCGTGCACGGTGTACGCACGAACGTGCCGCCCGGAACGCCGTTCCACGTCTTCCTCAACGGTCCCGGGGACGAACTCGACCCGGACGGGCCCTACTTCGTCGGCTGGATCTCCTTCTTCGGTGCGGCGGACCTCGACGGCCTCCAACACGACCACGGCGGCCACGACGTGAGCTTCGACGTCACCGAGCAGGTCCACCGGCTGCGGGAACAGGGTCTGCTGCCGGACGGGCCGGTCACCGTCTCGATCGTGCCGTCCATCCCCCAGCCGGTGCCGGGTGCCGTCGCGGGTGCCGCCGCAGGGGCGGCTGCTGCGGAGGCCGTCGTGGCCGGCCCGCAGCCCAGCTTCGAACGCATCAGCCTCACCACCCTGTAACCGTCCAACCGCCGCCGCACACCCGCGGGCCGTCGACTGACTCGGCATCCGTCGACGGCCCGCGGTCGGCACTGGTGGGAGCGGGTGACCGGGTCGGCCCGCTGATCGAAGCCGGGCGATGCGCACTCCCGGCCGTGCAGACCTTCCTTCTCGCCGGCATCGCCGAGGCGCACCGCGTCGGTGAGGGAGGCCGTGTCCGAGGGAAGCTCGTGCTACCGGTCGGCTGGGCCTGCCGCCGGACCGGCGCAGCTGTCAGGGCCGGCCGGACAGGTCGTGTCCGCGCCCCGGCCGTTCCGTTCGTCGCCGAGGACCGCATCGACCTCGGCGGCGGACTGTTCGGGGCTCTCGTCGAGTCCGTTCCCGGCCCGCACCTTGTCGGGGTAGAGCTGCTCGTCGGTGCCGAAGCGGGGGGAGCTGTCGGGGGCCGTCGTGAACTCCGTCGGCTTCTGCCGGCCGACGTCGTCCGGGCTCCACGGATGCCACGACAGCAGGCCGGCGGGCGCGGCGGCGATCACCACCACGGCGAGCGCATCCCTCCAGACCCTCCACTGGCGGATGCGCCCGCTCGCACGGTCGGGCGGGCAGGCATCGCTGCGCCAGGATCCGGCGAAGGCCCGCACCGACCCTTCCCCAGACCGGGGCGACCGTACGGGCGGCGCGTTCCCCGCCGGTGGGCGGGCAGCGGCGCCCGGGACCGCGGGAGGCCGGTGGAGACCGGTCAGGGGCAGCGGGCTGGAGGCCTGGACAGACATGCGGCGCGATGACTCCTGTACGGGGACGGACAACGACACGGTTGTGTAGGAGATAACGCCCCGGATCCGACCGCCGGTTCAGCCGACCGCGCGGGCGGGCAACGGTGGAACCGACTGTTCGCCGGGCTCCGGCCTGCCTGCGGCACCGGCACGTCCGGCGGGATTCGGCGCGGCGTTGCGGCCGGCCGGGGTGGCCGACGGGGCGAACGCGGGGCCGCGGCGCTGCCGTGGGCGTGGACCGCGGGGGAGGCGACAATGGAAGAAGGTCCGGCCGGGCCGGTCCCGGCGGCAACCGTCATCGCGAGTGGGGACGTGCCCATGGGACAGGCAGCCATCAGCGTCGTCGGTCTCAGCAAGCGGTTCGGGTCGGTGACCGCCCTGCACGGGGTGGACTTCGACGTCCCGGCCGGAACGGTGTTCGGCCTGCTGGGACCCAACGGCGCGGGGAAGACGACGGCGATCCGGATCCTGACCACCATCCTGCGGCCGAGCGGCGGCCACGCCGCCGTCCTCGGGCACGACGTGGTCCGCGAGGCGGCGACGGTGCGGCGGCTGATCGGCCTGGCCGGCCAGTACGCGGCCGTCGACCCGAACCTCACCGGGCGGGAGAACCTGCGCCTGATCGGGCGCCTCACCCAGCTCCCCCGCGCCCGTCGGCGCCCCCGGGCGGCCGAGCTGCTGGACCGCTTCGACCTCGCCGAGGCCGCCGACCGCCCCGTCCGCACCTACTCGGGCGGAATGCGGCGCCGGCTCGACGTCGCCGCGGCCCTCGTGCCGGAGCCACCGGTGCTCTTCCTCGACGAACCGACCACCGGCCTGGACCCGCAGAGCCGCACCGCCCTCTGGGAACTGATCCGCGAACTGGTCCGGGACGGCACGACCGTCCTGCTCACCACCCAGTACCTGGAGGAGGCGGACCGGCTCGCCACCCGGGTCGTGGTCGTCAACGAGGGCCGCATCATCGCCGACGACACCCCCGCCGTCCTGAAGGCCCGGCTCGGGAACACGGTGATCGAGCTGGGCATGGGCGACGAGGCCCGGGCCGTCCGGGCCGCCTCCCTGATCGCGAACCGCGTCGGCGAACCGCCCGAGCGCGAGGGCGCGCTGCTCCGACTGGCCTCCCGGGACGGGTCGCGGCTGCTGCTCGACGTCCTGCACTCACTGGAGGCCGGCCGTCTCGTCCCGCACACGGTGACCGTCCGCGAGTCCAGCCTGGACGACGTCTTCCTGGCCCTGACCGGACGCAGGACGCGCGATGCGGGGCCGGCCGGGGCGCCCGCGCCGGGCGAGGCCTCCGCGCCCACCGGCGACTCCGCGTCCGCCGGTTCCCCCGCGCCCACCGGCGGCTCCGCACCCGTCGACGACCCCGCCTCTCCCGGAGGCCCGTCATGACCGTGATCGACGCCGGGCAGCTCGGGCAGCTCGGCACCCGCATCGCCGCGCCGGTGCGGGACGGCCTCGCGGTGGCCTGGCGCAACCTGATCGCGCTGCGCCGGGTGCCGCGGCTGCTCGTCTTCTCCACCATCCAGCCGCTGGTCTTCGTGCTGATGTTCCGCTACGTCTTCGGCGGAGTGGTCGGGCCCGCGCTGCCGCCCGGGGTCGACTACGTGGACTTCCTGATCCCGGGCATCTTCGTGCAGACCGCCGTCTTCGGCTCGATGAACACGGCGATCGGCCTGGCGACCGACATGCAGACCGGGCTGATGGAGCGGTTCCGTTCGCTGCCGATGGCGCGGTCGGCGGTGCTGTCCGGCCGCACGACGGCCGACCTGGCGCGGAACGTGTTCGTGGTGACGCTGATGACCGCCGTCGGTTTCGCCCTCGGGTTCCGGATCCACGCGGGCGTGGCCTCGTTCCTCGGCGGGGTCCTGCTGGTGCTGGCGTTCGGCTTCGCGATGTCGTGGATCTTCGCGGTGGTGGGTCTGGCGGTCGGAGATCCGGAGACCGCCCAGGCCGCCGCGTTCCCCGTGCTGGCGCCGCTGGTGTTCGCCTCCGCGGCCTTCGTGCCGGTGAGCACCATGCCCGGCTGGCTCCAGGCCTTCGCCGACCACCAGCCCGTCTCCAAGACCGCCGAGGCGGTCCGGGTCCTGGTGCTCGGCGGACCGGCCGTCTCCGCGGTCTGGGAGGCGCTCGCCTGGGACGCCGGGATCGTCGCGGTCTTCGCGCCGCTCGGCGTCTGGTTCTACCGCCGGGCGGTTTAGGTCCTGTCCGGCCGAGAGCGGCGGGGAGGTGCGGGCCGACCCCGGCCCGGCTGCCGGAGGTGCCCGGAGCGGGGGCGGCTGTGCCTCAGCCCCGCAGGCGCACCGGAAGGCTCTGCACGCCACGCAGGAGTGTGCTCGCCCGCCAGCGGAGGTCGGCGGGCTCGGCGTCGAGGGCGAGGTCGGGGAAGCGTCCGAGGAGGGAGAGCAGGGCGATGGCGGCCTCCGTCCGGGCGAGCGGGGCACCGAGGCAGTGGTGGATGCCGTGGCCGAAGGCGAGGTGGCCGCGGGGTTCGCGGCGGATGTCGAAGCGGTCGGGGTCGGGGAAGTGGCGCGGGTCGCGGGAGGCAGCGGCGAGTGAGACGAGGACGCTGTCGCCGGCGGGGATGGCGGTGCCGCCGATCTCCAGTGGTTCGGCCGCGAAACGGAAGGCGGCGGCGCCGACCGGCCCGTCGTAGCGCAGGGTCTCCTCGATCGCGGCGTCGACCAGGCCGGGATCGGCTCGCAGGGCGGCGAGTTGGCCAGGGTGAGTGAGGAGGGCGAGGGCGGCGCGGGAGATGAGGTTGACGGTCGTCTCGTGCCCCGCCACGAGCAGCAGGAAGGCCATGCCGAGGAGTTCTTCGGCCGACACCGGGGGCACGCGGTCGCCCCCGGGCCCGTCGCCGGTGGCCGGTGCGGCGACCAGTGCGCTCAGCAGGTCCCTGGCGGGGGTGGAACGCCGGGCCTCGATGAGGGCGCCCAGGTAGTGGGTCATGCCGGCGACCGCCGCACCGGCGGCCTCGGCGGAGCCGGGCGCGACGATCTCCGCCGACCAGGCGTGGAAGTCGCCGTGGTCGGCCGCCGGTACACCGAGCAGTTCGCAGATGACGGTCATCGGCAGCGGCAGGGCGTAGGAGGCGACGAGGTCGGCGCGGCCGGCGGGCGGCAGGGCGTCGGACAGCGCGTCGAGCAGGCCGTCCGCGATCTCCTGGATGCGGGGGCGCAGCGCCTGGATCCGGCCGGGGGTGAAGTCGCGGGCGACGAGCGTGCGGAGCCGGGTGTGCTGGGGCGCGTCGGTCTGGAGCATGTTGAGGCCGATGGCGTGGCCGCCGTCATCGCTCCAGGAGGAGGAGTGGCGGATGTCGTTGCGCAGCCGGGGGTCGGTGAGGGCGGCCCGGGCCTCGTCGCGGGCGACGACCAGCCAGACCTCCCCGGACTCCGGCACCAGGACGCGGTGGACGGGCCCCTCGGCGCGGAGTGCGGCGTAGACGGGGTACGGGTCGGTGGTGACGTCGAGACCTGCGGGGGCGAGGTCCTGAAGCGTTGGAGCGGTCACGGCGGTCCCTCCCGGCGGAGCAAGCGGGGACTGTTCCCCGATTAACGGTCCGACCGTACCAGGAAACGGGGATTGTTCCCCAGTTCGGATGCCTCGGACCCGCGCCCTCCCGCCGGCGCCGGCATCGGAGGAGGCGGCCGCGGTCGCGGGCGACGCGCCCCCCGGCCGATCGCCCCGCCACCGTCCCCACGATGACTCCGCGCCAGGTGACGGTCGATCCGATCGCCGGACGCCCGCCCGACTTGGCGCCGGGGCTCACCGGGGGCGAGCCGGCTCACCCCCGGATGGCCCATGGGGCGCCCCGCGGCGGACCCGGGTGGCGGGTGTTCGCCGCTGCCCGGAGTCCGCCACTTCCCCCTGATCGCGACCCGGCGATGCCACCGGCCCCGCGTGACGAAAACGTCTGCAAATAGCCGGATTTCCTTCTCCTTTCTTTACTTTCCGATGGCATTAGTCCCCTTGTTGCCTTGGTGTTCGATGCGCTGGAATTCGAGCGTTGTCGGGACGCGCGGTCCGGAGGCATCGCGCGTCCTACCGGATCCGCGCGCCCGGGCCATGCAACCTGACGTCTCATCAGACGAAAGGATGTCCATGATCGGCTGGCGGAAATCCCAGCTGGCAACTGCCGTCACGGTCACCGCCGCGTCCATGGTCCTGACCTTCGGGACCAGCGCGAACGGCGCGCCCGTCCCGGACTCCGCGAACGCCCAGGCGGCTCCGGCGGCCTCGGCGGACGGAGCTCCGGCACCGGTGATCGTGATTCTCAGGGACCAGATCGCCGAGGCCCCGGCGGACGCCGGGCACCTGGGCGCACGGAAGCAGAAGGCGGCGTCCGCCCAGGCGCCGCTGCTGGACCGGGTCAGGGCCGGCGGCGGCACCAACATCAAGAGCTTCGTGGTCGGAAACGGCTTCTCCGCCACGGTCGGCCCGGTACTGCGGGCTGCGCTGCAGGCCGACCCGGCGGTCGCCTCGGTGGTGACGGACGACCAGGTCGCCGTCACGCCGCCGACCGGGGGCACGGGCAAGGACCGGACGGACGCCCCCGCGGCCGCCCCCGGTGCCCAGGCGCCGAAGGCGACCGCTGCCGCTCCCGGAGCGACCGGGGGCGGGAAGGGCGGCGAGGAGAACGCGACCAACACGGTCTGCCCGTCCGACCCGGCCAAGCCGCTGCTGGAGCCGGAGGCGCTGTACTCCACCCGCACGGTCGGCACCGCCGGTTCGCCCGGAGCCGCCGACCTGGCCACCGGCAAGGGCGTGAAGGTCGCGTACATCGCGGACGGCCTCGACCCGGACAACCCGGACTTCATCCGGGCCGACGGCTCGCACGCGGTCGTCGACTACCAGGACTTCTCGGGCGAGGGCACCGACGCACCGACCGGTGGTGCGGAGGCCTTCGGTGACGCCTCGACGGTGATCGCCCAGGGCCGCCAGGTCTACGACGTCTCGAAGTTCGTCAACCCCGCGCTCCCGCTGCCGGCCGGTTGCAACATCCGGGTCCGGGGCATCGCCCCCGACGCCTCGCTGGTCGCGCTGAGGGCCGGCGGCGAGATCCTGCCGAACTCCGCGATCCTTCAGGCCATCGACTACGCGGTCACCAACCACGTCGACGTCCTGAACGAGTCCTTCGGGGGCAACGTCACCCCCGACAGCGGTGCGCACGACACCATCTCGCTCTTCAACGACCAGGCCGTCAGGGCCGGCGTGACCATCGCCGTGTCCACCGGCGACGCCGGGATCAGCGGCACCATCGGCACCCCGGCCACCGACCCGAACGTGATCGCGGTCGGTGCCTCCACCGACAACCAGAACTACCAGCAGACCGGGTACGCGGCGGCCCGGTTCTCCAACGGCACGTGGGACGACAGCCGGATCTCCGCGCTCTCCTCGGGCGGTTTCACCCAGGCCGGCCGGACGGTCGACCTGGTCGCCCCGGGTGAGTCGGACTGGGCGCTGTGCTCGCCGGACACCGCCAAGTACACCGACTGCAACGGCTTCAGCGGCGCCGGCTCCCCGATCCAGCCGTTCGGCGGGACCAGCCAGTCCGCGCCGATGGTCACCGGAGCCGCGGCCCTGGTCATCCAGGCGTACCGCGACACCCACAAGGGGGACTCGCCCGCTCCCGCGCTGGTGAAGAAGCTCCTCACCGGCACCGCCCAGGACCTCGGGCTGCCGGCCGAGGAGCAGGGCGCGGGCCTGCTGAACGTCCGCGCGGCGGTCGAGGCCGCCCGGGGCTACCAGAGCGGCGCGGGCGCGAAGGACGGCGACACCGTCGTCGTCACCACCGGCCAGATCGACATCACCGGTGCCCCCGGCTCAGCCCACACCGCCGACGTGACGGTCACCAACACCGGTTCCACCCCGCAGACGGTGAGCGGAGCCACCCGCAGCTTCGCCCCGCTCTCCGACGACCGGCAGACCGTCCGGCTGGACTCCTCCTCCGACCAGACCTTCCCGTACGCCACCAACGGCGCCACCTGGGTCCAGCAGAAGGTCAGGTTCAGCGTTCCGGCCGGCGCCGACCGCCTGGCCGCGTCGATCGCCTGGCAGGGCGCGGCCGGCCCGGCCGGCAACGGCCCGGTGGTCCGGATGACGCTGCTCGACCCGTCCGGACGGTTCGAGACCAACACCCGTCCACAGGGCGGTGCGACCCCGGCCGACTTCGGCCTGGTGGACGTCCCGCACCCGGTGGCGGGTGACTGGACCGCGGTCCTCTACACCCCGGCCGGCAAGAGCGGCTACACCGGCCCGGTCCTCCTGGACACCGCCACCCAGCGCGCGGTGCCGGCCGGCGGCGTGAGCCCGCAGGTGGTCGAGCTGGCGCCGGGCGCCAGCAGGACCCTCCACGTCCAGGTCACCACGCCGGCGACCGGCGGCGACTCCAGCGAGTCGGTCACCGTCGCCACCTCGGACGGCCGCACCACCAGCGTGCCGGTGGTGCTGCGCAGCCTGGTCCCGGTCAGCCAGGGCACCGGCAGCTTCACCGGCACCCTCACCGGCGGCAACGCCCGCGGCAGCTCGCCCACCCAGAGCTTCGCCTACGCCTTCGACGTCCCGAAGGGCCGGCACGACCTGCGGGTCGGCGTGACGGTCGCCAAGGACCCGAAGCTGCTCATGCAGGGAGCGCTGATCAGCCCGAACGGCACACCGGTCGACATCGAGGGCAACGCGCTCCTCGACGCGAGCGGCCACCTCACCGGCACCACCGCCGGTGTCTCGGCGACCACGGTCGACCCGGTCGCGGGCCGCTGGCGGTTCGTCCTGACCGTGGTCGGCCCGGTCAGCGGTGCGGAGCTCAGCCAGCAGTTCGCCGGTACGATCGGCCTCGACCTCGACCGGGCCACCGCGGCCGGCCTGCCGAACGACCCGCGGACGAAGCTGGCGGCGGGCAAGCCGGTGACGGTGAGCGTGAACTACACCAACAACACCGTCGCCACCCAGAACGTCGCGACCAACGCCCGGCTCGACGGCCGGGTGGACCTTCCGCTGGTGCCGCAGGGCACCTCGGCGACGGTCGGCCTGCCGCTGACCGCCGATTCGACCACCCCGTCGTTCCTGGTCCCGCCGGCCACCGACGCGCTGACGGCCGTGTCGGCGTCCTCCGTGCCGGCCCACCTGGAGATCAGCGGCGCCGCCGGCTCGCCCGACCTGTTCGGCGACCTGAAGAAGGCCCGCAACGGCTCGACCGTCTCGGTCGCCAGGGACGCCGGCAGCCCCGCGCAGCCGGTCGTCCCGGGCAGGTGGAGCACCTTCGTGCAGCAGATCGGCCCGTTCGGCGCCGCCGGCGCCCCGGCCGGTACGGCCACCATCACCGCCGCCGCACACACCCGGGCGTTCGACCTGGCGGTGGCCTCCAGCACCGGCGATCCGTTCGCCGCCGCGGTCAGCGCCACCGCCCCGGCCGCCGTCCCGGTGACCGTCCGGCCCGGCGCCACGGGCACGCTGCAGGTCACGCTCACCCCGACCGGCCCGAAGGGCGGCACCGTCCACGGCGTGCTGTACCTGGTCTCCGGCCCGACCACGGTGGCCACCGCCAACAACCAGCTCGGCACCACGGGTTCGGTCCTGGCGGCGATCCCGTACACCTACACGGTGAACTGACACCTCGTCGGACCGGCCGAGGCCGCCCCGGGTGCCGGGGCGGCCTCGGCTGCTCTCCGGCCGCCGGAGATCGGCAGGGGCGGAGAACGGCCGGGGGCCGGAGATCGGCCGGGGCCGGCCGCCCGCCGGAATCGCCGCCGTCTTCGCCCCGCCCGGCGTCCGGTACCACCGCCGGGCGGTGAAGCGCTGCAGCGAGGGCTCGGTCTACGGGTGCTCCTCGTGATGGCCGCAGAGCCAGGCCAGTGCCCCGTAGGCACCCAGGGCGTAGTCGGCGTCCACGCCACGCCCGGCGCCCGCGCGGATCTGGACGGCGGCGGCCTGGAACTCCGCCAGCAGCTGGGCCCGGCACGGCCCGACGGCGCCGACGGCCGCGGACGCGGTCACCGGGGCGCCCACCTGGGCACCCACCGCCCAGCGGTAGGCACCCAGCACGCCGTGCTCGTAACGCGTCCACGGCTGGCGGCGGCTGTTCGCCGCCTCCAGGGCGGCGAACACCTCCGCCGCGGAACGCACTCCCACCGCCACCATCGTCGTCTCGTCGGCAGTCATGCCCCCGACGCTACGACCGCGCCCGCCCCGGCGCCCGGGCGCCCTCGCGTTCCGCCCGGCGGACACGCCGTGGAACCGCCCTCCCGCGCGGTCGTACCGGGGCCACGGCGGCCCCCTCGGCATTGACCCGGTCGGGTGAACCGCTCCGCCGGCGGCGGCCGTTCACCGGCTCTCGATACCCACCGTCCCGTGCAGCAGCCGGCCCGCCGCCCGCGCCTCGTCCAGGCTCCGGGTGAACGCCGCGACCCGCTCCTGCGGCTCCAGGCTCATCAGGCCCGCCGGCCACGTACCGGGCGGGACCACGATCACCACCACGCCACCGCGCCCCTCGGCGGCCGCCAGCCAGCCGGGCGAGACCGCCACCCCGGCGGCGGGCTCCCACACCTGCCGGCCGCCCACCAGCACCAGCCGCTCGAATCGCTGCCCGCCCACCTCCACCACGCCGGTGGTCGGCGGCGGCTCCCCCGCCGCGAGGACGAAGCCGCTGTCCACGGCGTCCACCACCAGCTCCCCGTGCAGCCGCACACCGACCTCCACGATCGCCTCGGCGACCAGGGCGCCCGCCGACTCGCGCACCGCGAACGCCCACACCATCGGCGCCCGCCGGGCACCACCATCCGCCTCGTCTGCCACACCCTGACCAACGAGCGGGCCGCCCCTTCGGCTTCCCCGCGGCCGGACCTTTCGCGGGAAGTCCCCGCCCAGGGGCGTCGGCGGCCCCCTACGCAGGCCCCCGCCGACGGCCGGCCGATCCGGCACGGCGCCCGCGAGCCGGATCCGGGCGCACCAGGCGCGCCCCCGACCGGCGGCGGGGCGGGCCGCGGCGGGCCGTCCGCCGCCACCGCGCCCGGCTGCAACCGCTACGGCCGGGAGCGCCGGGAGGAGGCCCTGATCTCCAGCCTGGTCTCCACCAGCGTGCCCGTCGGCTCCTGGCTGCCGCTCTCCAACGCGGCCACCAGCAGCTCGATCCCGGCCACCGCGACCCGCTCCGGCTGGAGGCTGAGGGTGGTCACGGGCGGGTCGGCGTGCTCGGCCGAGGCGTCCTCGCTGACGCAGACCAGCAGCAGGTCACCGGGCACCGAACGGCCGTGCCGCCGGGCCGCGTCGAGCACCAACGGCGGGCTCGCCTCGCTGGCGACCAGCAGTGCGTCCGGTGGCTCGGCGCCGCTCAGCGCCTGCTCCACCGCCGCGATCGCCGGGCCGCTGCCGGGCGCGGTGGAGAGCACCACCTGCGGCTCGGCCCCGTGCCGGGCGCACCAGCCGCGGTAGGCGTTCAGCAGTTCGATGTGGAAGCGGATCGCGGTGTCCGGCACGACGGCCGCCACCCGCCGTGCGCCCTCGGCGCGCAGGTGGTCCAGCACCTCGGTCACGGCGGCCTCGGTGTCGATGTCCACCCAGTGCGCGCCGGGGCGGCCCTCGACCGAGCGGTCGGTGAACACCGGGATGCGGGCCGCGATGAAGTCCTCCACCAGCGGGTCGCCGGCCACCGGGTCGGCGACGATCGCGGCCTCCAGCGGCAGGTCGGCCCAGGCCTCCGGCGCCGAGCCGGTGGGCAGCATCACCAGTGCGTAGCCGTGCCGCAGCGCCTCCCGCGCGGTGGCACCGGTCAGCTGTGCGTAGTACGGCGAGTCGAGGCAGGCCCACGGCTCGGTGGCGAACTCCCCGACCGCGCAGCCGATCAGCCGGGCGTGCCCGGCTCGCAGCAGGCGCGCGGTGGCGTTCGGCCGGTAGCCGAGCCGGCGGGCGGCCTCGCGGGCGCGCTCGCGCACGGCGTCCGACATCCGGCCGGTGCCGTTGAGCGCGGCCGAGACCGTCGTCTTGGAGAGGCCGGCCTCGCGGGCGACGTCGACGAGGCGGACGCGGGGCACGGCCGCCGGGCCGCCGGGGCGGGGGGTATCGGTCATGTGCTGATGCTGCCAGCCCCGAGGGCTCCGCGTCACCCTCCCGTGACCTGTGGAAAATCGTTCCCGCAAACCCTTGTGCGGGAACGTTCCCGCATCAATACTCGCCACCAACTCCCAGCGCCCCCACAACCCCCTGAAAGGGGTGGGTCTCCTTGCGCATGCCCAGATCCGCCAGCCTGCTCGCCACCGCCGTCCTGGTCGCCTCGGCGGCCACCGGCTGCTCCGGTGCCACCAGGAGCGGCACCGACTCCGCGAGCGGCGCCGCCTACCAGGTCACCCCGGACACCCCCGCCGCCCAGGGCCCGATCCCGTCCTTCACCTGGTCGCTGTACGCGGAACCGCAGACCCTCGACTACGCGCTGGCCTACGACTACCCCCCGAACACCGTGCTGGCCAACGTCTGCGAACAGCTGTTCCGGGTCACCCCGGACATGAAGACCGTGCCGGCCCTGGCCGCCGGATTCGCCCACCCCGACGCGCTGACCTGGGTGTACACCCTGCGCTCGGGCGTGAAGTTCCACGACGGCTCGACCATGACGGCGGACGACGTGGTCGCCTCCCTGCAGCGTCACCTCGACCCGGACACCGGCTCGGCCTGGGGCACCGCCTTCAAGAACGTCGCCTCGATCGAGAAGTCCGGCCCGCTGGAGGTGACGATCAGGCTCACCAAGCCCGACGTCCTGCTGAACGAGCTGCTGGCGGCCTCCCCCGGCACCGTCGAGAGCGCCGCCTTCCTCGCCAAGGCCGGCAAGGACTACGGCACCCCGAAGGGCGGGGTCGACTGCACCGGCCCGTTCGCGGTCGACAAGTGGGCGCAGGGCGACAGCCTCACCCTGAAGAAGTTCCCCGGCTACTGGGACACCTCGCTCGCCCCCAAGTCGGACAGCGTCAGGTTCGTCTTCATCCAGGACCCGGCCGCCCGCGCCAACGCCTTCCTCTCCGGATCGGTCGACGGCGGCTACATGGTGCCGTCCGCCTCGCTCGCGCAGCTCAAGGCCTCCGCGCAGGGCACGGTGCACTTCGGCCCGAACACCGCCGCCACCGACCTCGCCGTCCTCGACCTCAAGGGCACCCTCGGCGACCCGAAGGTCCGTCAGGCGCTCTCCGAGGCGCTCGACCGGCCCAGCATCATCAAGGCCGCGATCGGCGGGATCGGCACCCCGGCCAAGGCCCCGGCCGCGCAGGCCGCCTGGGGCATCGCGCCGGACCGCACCGCCGGCTACTTCGCCGCCCTGCCCGAACCGGCCTACGACCTGGCGGCGGCCAGGAAACTGGTCCAGGAGGCCGGCGCCGCGGGCAGGAAGGTCGTCATGGCCACCAGCACGCTCGCCCCCGAGATCGGCGTGGTCGCCAACGCCGTGCAGGCGGCCGGCAAGCAGATCGGCCTGGACGTCGAGCTCAGGCCCGTCGCTCCCGACGCGTACACCGCGCTCTTCACCGACCCGGCCGCGCGGGAGGGCATCGACCTGGTGGTCACCAACGGCTACGACAGCACCCCCGACCCGCTGGAGTTCTACCAGTCGCTGCGCACCGGCGACTTCGCCAACTACGGCAGCTGGTCGAACGCCGAGTACGACGCGCTCTTCGACCAGGCGATCGCCGCCACCGACCCGGTCACCCGCGCCGACCTGACCGCAAAACTCCAGCAGATCGCCGTGCGCGAACTCCCCGGCATCCCGCTGTACGAGCAGCCCTACTCGGTGTTCCTCAACAAGCGGATCACCGGCGCGCCGACCGGCATCGCCCAGCTGTACTACCCGTGGGCGGCCACGATCGGCGCCGCGAAGCGATGACCCGCTACCTCCTCGGCCGGCTCCTCGGCCTGGCGGGTGTGCTGCTGGCGACCTCCTTCGTGGTCTTCAGCGCCGTGCACCTCGCCCCCGGGGACCCAGTGGCCTTCCTACTCAAGGGTCATCCGGCGACGCCCGAGGCCCGGGCCGCGATCACCGCCCAGTACCACCTGGACGACCCGTTCCTCACCCAGTACCTGAAGTGGCTCGGCGGGGTCCTGCACGGGGACTTCGGCCGCTCGGTGCAGTTCCGCCAGGACGTCGGCGCGCTGATCTCCTCCCGGCTGCCCGGCACCACCCTGCTGATCGGGTACGCCGCAGCGCTGGTCTGCGTGGTCGGCGTGCCGGCCGGCGTCCTCGCCGCGCTGCGCGGAGGCTGGTTCGACCGGGCCGTGCTGCTGGGCACCGGCGTCACCACCGCGACCCCGCCGTTCGTCTCCGCGATCGCGCTGGTCTCGCTCTTCTCGGTGCAGCTCGGCTGGTTCCCCGGCCCGGGCTCCCAGGGCACCGGCCTCGCGGACCGGCTCTACCACCTGACGCTGCCCGCCGCCGCGCTGGCGGTGACCCTGGCCGGCCTGCTGGCCCGGGTGACCCGCTCGGCGATGCTCGACGAACTCGGCCGCGAACACGTCGAAGTGGCCCGCTCGCGCGGCGTCCCGGAGCGCACGGTGGTCCGCCGCCACGTGCTGCGCAACGCGCTCGGCCCGATCGTCACCGTCGGCGGCACCATGCTGGCCGGCCTGCTGGTCTCCACCTCGATCGTGGAGACCGCCTTCAACGTCCCCGGCATCGGCTCGCTGCTGGTGCAGTCGGTGACGGTCAAGGACTTCCCCGTCGTCCAGGCGCTCACCCTGCTCACCGTGACCGGCTTCGTCGTGGTCAACCTGGCCGTGGACCTCCTCGCGCCGCTGGTCGACCCCCGGCTCTCCCTCACCCGCCGAGGTGCCTCATGACCACAGCCACCCTGGCCCCGCCGGGCCGCCCCGGCCTGCGCCGCCTGCGGGCCCTCGGACAGGGCCCGCTGTTCACCGCGGCCGTCGTGGTCCTGGCCGTGCTCGTCCTGGCCGCGGCCCTCGCGCCCCTGCTCGCCCCGTACGAGCCGGACCTGATCGACCTGCAGTCCGGCCTGGCCGGAAGCAGCGCCGACCACCTGCTCGGCACCGACCAGTCCGGCCGCGACATCCTCTCCCGGCTGCTGTACGGCGCACGCACCGGCCTGCTCGGGCCGCTGCTGGTGGTCGGGGTGTCGACACTGCTGGGCATCCTGCTCGGCGTGGTGGCCGGCTGGCGGGGCGGCTGGGCCGACGCCCTGCTGTCACGCGCGCTGGACGTGGTGTTCTCGTTCCCCGGGCTCCTGCTGGCGATCATGTTCGTCGCGGTCACCGGCCCGGGCATGACCGCACCGGTCATCGCCATGGCGGTCGCCTACACCCCGTACGTGGGGCGGCTGGTGCGCGGGATCGCCCGGCAGGAGAGGAGCCGGCCGTACATCGAGTCCTACCTGGTCCAGGGCTGGTCGGGCCGGACCATCTGCCTGCGGCACCTGCTGCCCAACATCGCCCCGACGGTCCTCGCGCAGTCCGCGGTCAACTTCGGGTACGCGCTGATGGACCTGGCGGCGCTCTCCTTCCTCGGCTTCGGCGTGCAACCGCCGACCGCCGACTGGGGCGCGATGATCAACGAGGGCCAGTCGGCCGTCCAGCAGGGAGCGATGCTGCCCGCGCTGGCGCCGTCCGCGTGCATCGTGATCGCCGTCGTGGCGTTCGGAATCGTCGGCGAGGGCATCGCCGACCGGGTCGCGAAGCGGGAGCGGTGAGAGCCATGACCACACCCCTGTTGGAGATCGAGAACCTCTGCGTACGGCTGCCGGACGGGCGGGCCGCCCGCCCGATCCTGGACGGCGTCTCGCTGCACGTCGCGGCCGGCGAGACGGTCGCGCTGGTGGGCGAGTCCGGCTCCGGGAAGTCGGTCGCCTGTCGCAGCGTCCTCGGCCTGCTGCCCGAACACGCCCGCACCGAGGGACAGGTCCGGGTCGGGGGCCGCGACGTGCTGACCATGGACCGGGCGGGCCTGCGCGTACTCCGGGCCCGTCAGGTCGCCATGGTGTTCCAGGACCCGCGGGCGTGCGTCAACCCGCTGCGGCGGGTCGGCGACTTCCTCACCGAGGGCCTGCGGGCGGCCGGCACACCCGCCGACCGGGCTGCCGGGCGGGCCGAGGAACTGCTGGAGGCGGTCGGCATCCGCGATCCGCGCGGCGCCCTGCGGCGCTACCCGCACCAGTTCTCCGGCGGCATGCTGCAACGCGTCGTCATCGCGGCGGCGCTGGCCGGCGAGCCGTCCCTGCTGCTCGCCGACGAGCCGACCACCGCACTCGACGTCACCACCCAGGCCGAGGTCATCGCGATCCTCACCCGGCTGCAGGCCGAGCGCGGCACCGGGATGCTCTTCGTCACCCACGACCTGGAGCTGGCCTCGGCGATCTGCGACCGCGTCTACGTCATGTACGCGGGGCGGATCGTGGAGACGCGGTCCGCCCGGGCCCTCTTCGACCGCCCCCGCCACCCGTACACCGCGGGCCTGCTCGCCTGCACGCCGCGGCTCGGGCCCGACGCCGCACCGCCGCGCCCCGTCCCCGGCCGGCCGGTCTCGCTCGCCGAGTCCCCGCCGGGCTGCGCCTTCGCCCCGCGCTGCGGCTTCGCCGAGGAGCGCTGCACGGCGGCGCGGCCCGTCCTGGAACCGCACGACGACGGCCTCGTCGCGTGCCTGCGCGCCGACGAAGGGATCCTGTCGTGAGCTCCTCCCCCGGCCTGGTCGTGGACGGGTTGCGGAAACGGTTCGGCGATCACCCGGCGGTCGACGGGGTCTCCTTCACCCTGCCGCCGGGCGGCTCGCTCGGCATCGTGGGCGAGTCCGGCTGCGGCAAGACCACCACCGCCCGGATGCTGGTCGGCCTGGAACGGCCCGACGGCGGCACCGTCCACCTGGACGGGCGCGACCGCTCGGCCCGCGCCCGCGGCCGCACCGAACGGCTGGCCCGCGCCCGGGAGATCCAGATGGTCTTCCAGGACCCGTACCTCTCGCTCGACCCGCGGATCAGCGTCGCCGCCTGCGTCGGCGAGGTGCTGCGGTTGCACACCGCACTGGACGCCTCCGCACGGCGCGCGCGGGTCGCCGAACTCCTCGACCAGGTCGGGCTGGGAGCCCGCGAGGCCGCCGCACTGCCACGCGGGCTCTCCGGCGGGCAGCGCCAACGGGTCGCCATCGCAAGGGCGTTGGCCGCCGAACCGCGGGTGCTGATCCTGGACGAGGCGGTCGCCGCGCTCGACGTCTCCATCCAGGCCCAGATCCTCGACCTGCTGGCCGGCATCCGCCGGGAGGCCGGCATCGGCTTCCTCTTCGTCAGCCACGACCTCGCGGTCGTCCGGCACATCACCGACCGGGTCGTGGTGCTCCGGGACGGCCGGGTGGTCGAGTCCGGCCCGACCGCCGACGTGCTCGGCAACCCGCAGCACGCCTACACCCGACTGCTGCTCGACTCGGTCCCGCACCCCGGCTGGGCCCCGGCCCGCATCGCCGAGGGCCGCCGCGCACTGAACCACCCGTCCGACCGGAAGAGCCTCGCTTGACATCCTCCCTGGCCTGAAGGACGGGGATTCCCCTCAGCCTCGCGGCTGAGCCGCTGCGCGCGTGCGCGGCGGTGGGACTACTTCCTGCTTCACCGACGACTGCCCGCCCGGAGTGCTCCGTTGAGGTCTAACACCGTCTCCACAGGCTGTAACCGCCAGTCCGGCGGCCAGGATGTTGCGTGCCGCGTTGACGTCCCGATCATGGGTCGTCCCGCAGCCGCACGTCCACTCACGGACGTTGAGCGGCATCTTGCCCCGCAAGGTGCCGCAGGCCGAGCACAGCTTGGAGCTGGGGAACCACCGGTCGATGGTCACCAGGTCGCGGCCATACCACTCGGCCTTGTACTCCAGCATGGACCGCATCTCGGTCCAGCTCGCGTCGCTGATGGCGCGGGCGAGCGTCCGGTTCTAGAGCATGTTCCGGACGCTCAGGTCTTCGATCACGATCGCTTGGTTCTCACGAACGAGTCGAGTGGTGAGCTTGTGGAGGAAGTCCCGGCGGCGGCCGGCGATGCGTGCGTGCACGCGGGCGACCTTGAGCCGAGCCTTGGCCCGGTTGTTGGAACCCCTGGCCTTGCGGGCAAGGTTGCGCTGGGCCTTGGCGAGGCATTCCCGGTCCCGGCGCTCGTGCCGGGGATTGGTGATCTTCTCCCCGGTGGACAGCGTCACCAGGCTGGTGATCCCCGCGTCGATGCCCACGGCCGCGTTCACGGGCGCGGGCATGGTGGGCCGGTCGTCGCACAGCATCGAGACGAACCACCGGCCGGCACTGTCCTGCGACACGGTCACCGTGGACGGCACAGCACCTTCGGGCAATGGCCGAGACCACACGATGGCCAGCGGATCGCTCATCTTCGCGAGAGTGAGGCGACCATCGCGGAACCGGAAAGCGGACGACGTGTACTCGGCGGACTTCCGCGACCTCTTCCGACTCTTGAACGTCGGGTACTTCGCCCGCTTGGTCCAGAAGTTGGTGAACGCGCCCTGCAAGTGCCGCAGCGTCTGCTGCAACGGGACCGACGACACCTCGGAGAGGTATGCCAGCTCCTCGGTCCTCTTCCACACTGTCAGCATCGCCGACGTGGCGTGGTAGTTGACCCGTTCCTGACGCAGCGTCCATGCCTCGGTACGGGCCTGCAACGCCATGTTGTAGACCTTCCGCACGCACCCGAACGTGCGCGACAGCTCAGCCGCCTGCGCATCGGTCGGATAGAAGCGGTACTTGAAAGCCCGCTTCACGTGGGTGGTAGCCATGGATTACACACCAACACTCATCTGTGTGAGCAACTGATGGATGATCACCTACCGCGACCCCGTACTGCCTTGACGGCAGTCCGGCTTCCCCGACCCGCTACGCGGGAGATCCAATTCCTCCCCGGCCCAAAGGCCGAGGTTTCCTTGGAGATATCCGATGACCGACTCCACCGAACTCGCCCACCTGTCCGCCACCGAGGCGCTGCGCCGCTTCCGGGACCGCTCGCTGTCGCCGGTCGAGCTGATGACCGCCGTCATCGAGCGCGCCGAGGCGGTCGAGCCCCGGGTCAACGCGCTCGCCGAGCGCACCTTCGAGCAGGCGCTCGCCGCCGCCCGCACCGCCGAGGCGCGGTACGCGGGCAGGGGTGAGCCGCCGCGCCCCCTGGAGGGCCTGGCCGTCGCCACCAAGGAGGAGCAGCCGATCGCCGGGCGCCGCGCCACCGACGGCTCGCTGGCCCTCGCACACGAGACCGCCGACCGCACCCACCCGGTGGTCGAGCGCATCCTCGACGCCGGCGGGATCGTGCACGCCCGCACCACCACACCGGAGTTCAGCTGCGCGGCGTTCACCCAGTCCCGGCTCTGGGGCGTCACCCGCAATCCGTGGAACCTCGCCTACTCCCCCGGCGGCTCCTCCGGTGGCTCGGCCGCCGCCCTCGCGGCCGGCGAGACCACCCTCGCCACCGGCTCGGACATCGGCGGCTCGATCCGGCTCCCCGCCTCGTGCACCGGCACGGTCGGCTTCAAGCCCCCGTACGGCCGGGTGCCCGCGATGGCGCCGTTCAACCTCGACACCTACTGCCACGACGGCCCGATGGCCCGCACCGTCGCCGACTGCGCGCTGCTGCAGAACGTCATCGCCGGACCGCACCCGCTGGACGGCGTCTCGCTGCGGCCCAAGCTGGTGCTGCCCGAGCGCTTCGAGGGCGTCGGGGGCCTGCGAATCGCCCTCTCCGTCGACCTCGGCGACTGGCCCGTCGACCCCGAGGTCGAGGCCAACACCCGCGCCGTCGCACAGGCGCTGCGCGCGGCGGGCGCCGTGGTGGAGGAGGTGGACGTCAAACTCTCCCGGGCCGAGGTGCGGGAGGCCGCGATGATCCACTTCGGGGCGATCTTCGGCCCGTACGTCTCCTCGGTCGCGGCCGAGCACCGGGAGCTGCTCACCCCCTACGCACTGGCCTTCGCCGAGGAGGTGGGCGAGGCCTGCCGGGAGCCGGGGATGTTCCTGGCCGGCCTGGAGATCGAGGCGCGGATCCAGGCGGTGCTCGGCGACCTGCTCGACCGCCACGACCTGCTGCTCTGCCCGACCATCGGCACTCCGGCCCTGCTGGCCGACGACGACTACACCGTGACCAGGGTGTCGGTCGGGGGCCAGGAGCTGGAGCACTACATGGACGCCGCGCTGACCACGGTGTTCAACATCGCCGGGCGCTGCCCGGTGCTGAGCGTGCCGTCCGGGGTGGCCTCGACCGGGGTGCCGACCGGCGTGCAGCTGGTCGGGCGGACGTACGACGATGTGACGGTCTTCCGCGCAGCGGCGGCCCTGGAGGCCGTCCGGCCCTGGCAGCGCATCGCCCGGCTCTGAGCCTGCACAAGGGCGTCGGGGTCCGGCCGCCCGGCCGGGCCCGCTCCACCCGCCGTCGCCCGCCTCGCCTGCTCCACTGCCGTCGCCCGCCTCGACCGCCTCGACCGGGGCCGACGCGGCAGCTCACCCGGCCGGCGGCTCCAGCCGGGCGGCGGCGGCGTCCAGCAGCAGCTCCAGCGCGAACGGGTACCCGCTGCGCCGCATGTCGGCCGCGAGCAGCCGGGCCGTCGCGGCGATGTTCGGATGGGTGGCGGCCGGCAGCGTCGCGTAACTCGCCCGCCAGACCCCGAGGTCGGCCGCCTGCGCCTGCGACGGGAGGGCCAGTGCGGCCGCGTCCAGGGCGGCGAAGGCGAGCGCCTGGTCCACGAAGGCGTGGTAGATCCGCACCGCCTCACCGTCCGGGAACCCGGCCGTCCGCAACACCCCGAGGATCGCCTCGACCGCCCGCGTCTCGTTCTCCCGGCCCGTCGTCCGGTGTGCCGCCAGCATGGCCGCCTGGGGGTGCGCCTGGTACGCGGCGTGGATGCGCAGCCCGATGTCCCGCAGGTCGGCCCGCCAGTCGCCGGTGGCCTGCCGGCCGTGCTGGGCACGTCCGATCAGTTCGTCGGCGATGGCCAGCAGCAGGTCGTCGGTGCTGCGGAAGTACCGGTACAGCGAGCTGGGGTCGGCGCCGAGAGCCGCGCCGAGCCTGCGCACGGTGAGGGCGTCCGCGCCGTGCTGCCCGATCAGCTTCAGCGCCGTCTCCACGATCACCTGCGCGGACAGCACCGTGCCGTGGCGGGTCGGCCGTCTGCGCCGCCGCTGCGACTCCGGGACCACTCGTTCGCTCATGCCGCGGAGCTTATGACAACGGCATTGACGTGTGAAGCGCGCGGACGGTTTCATTTCCAGCCACCGGCCGCCCCCGAGTCCGGCCGGTTCCCCCCACACGCGAGGCGGTACACCCTTGGCACCATCGGTCCGGGACCGGGGCCACGCCCGGAGAACCCAGGTCGCGCGCTCCCACGCGACCATGCGCAGGTCGGTCGGCATCCAGGACGGCGTGGTCATCGCCGCCTCGACCACGGCGGCCACCACCAGCATCGGCATCGGCCTGGGGCTGACGGCGGGCGTGGTCGGCCTGCACCTGCCGGCGCTGACGCTGCTGGCGTTCCTGCCGGTGCTCGCGATCGCCGGCGGCTACGGCCGGCTCAGCCGGGTCGAGCCCAACGCCGGCAACAGCTACAGCTGGGTCGGCCGCACCCTCAGCCCCTGGCTGGGCTTCCTGTCGGGCTGGGCGAGCATCGTCGGCACGCTCCTCTTCATGGCCTACACCACGGCGGTCACCGGCTCGGCCGTCCTCCAACTGGCCGGCCAGGCCGGACTGCACCGCCTCGCGGGCCTCGCCCTCGACCCCGACTCCACCCTGCAGACCACCCTGATCGGCCTGGCGGTGCTGGCCGCCGCCACGGTCGTCGCAGTCCGCGGCCTCGACCTCGCCGCCCGGCTGCAGAAGTACCTGCTGGTCTTCGAGTACGCGGTGCTGCTGGGCTTCTGCGGCTACGGCCTGGTCGCCGGCGACCAGCCGTTCTCGCTCGACTGGTACAACCCGTTCGCCATCCCGTCGCTCTCCGCCCTGGCCCAGGGCATGGTGCTGGCGGTGTTCTGCTACTGGGGCTTCGAGTCGGTGTTCTCGATCGGCGAGGAGGTCCGTGACCCGCGCGACGCCTCCCGGGGCGGGTTCATCGCCCTCACGATGATCATGCTGCTGCTCCTCCTCGCCGGCACCGCCTTCCAGCGCGTCCTGCCGCTGGACGAGCTCGCCGGCAACGGCGCCCAGGGCCTCAGCTACTTCGGCGCAAAGCTCGCCGGCCAGCCGCTCGCGGCGCTGCCGCTGGTCGCGCTCACCCTCTCCGCCGCCGCCTCCCTCCAGGCCTCGGTCATCCCGACCGCCCGCGGCATGTTCGCCATGGGCCGCGACGGCACCCTCGGCCCGGTGTGGACCCGGCTCCACCCCCGGTTCGCCACGCCCGCCACCGGCACGGTCCTGATCAGCGCGCTGGCGACCGCGATCGCCCTGGCCTCGCTCACCGTCCCGACCGTGAGCGACCTGATCTCCGCCGCGGTCAACGCCAGCGGCATCGTGGCAGCCTTCTCCTACGCGCTGACCGCCGTCGCGGCCGCGGTGCGCTTCCGCCACCTGCTGCGCACCGCCCCGTGGGAGGGCCTGCGGGCGGTGGTGGCACCGCTGCTCGGCGCGGCCGTGCTGCTTGCCGTCGGCGGCTACCTCGCCTGGACGTTCTACCGCTCGGCCGACCACTTCGAGCTCAGCGCCGACAACGGCTGGTTCCAGCTGCTGGTGCCCGCGCTGATGATCGGCTCCGGGCTGCCGGCCGCGGCCTGGGCGCGGTGGGTCCGCAAGTCCCCGTACCTCGCCCGCGGCCACGACGCCGGGCCCGGCGCACCGGGCGCACCCGACACGCCCGGGACACCCGACACGCCGGGGGCTGACGTGCAGCGCCCCGCCATAAAGGCCTAGACCATTGACGCCGGCGCCCGGGCCGGTTCAGATGGCGGGACCTCCGGTGCGGCAGGGGGCCGCACCGCCCGAGTCCGGTGCGACGCACCGGAACACGGGACGGCCTCCTGCCGAGCACCCTCACCGAGGGCGGAAGGAGCCCCGAACAGGCGGTGCCATCCGTGGACGCTGTTGCCTCCGAAGTGCCCTTCACCTCCGGCCGCACTTCCTCCGCCACCCGGCCGAACCGGGCCGAGCCGGCCGGGCCACTCTGGATCGTCGAGATCCCGGTGGCCGCCCGCACCGGGAACGGCCGGCAGATCTGCGCCGTCCACGCGCGGTCCGAACGGGAGGCCCTCCACGAGCCCTGCGGCGGGCCCTGGACCCCGCGTCCGTGGCCCGCCGCCGCGGCGCCGCCCTGGACCCGGGCAGAGCCACGGTCACCGCGTGGGACTGGCGGCAGACGCTCCTCTGACCGGCGGGCCCGCCATCCGCCCGGCGGTGGACGACGACGCCCGGCCGCGTCCGGCCCGCGGACACGGCGGTCCGCGGGCCGTCGCCGCCAACGGACGACGGCGGGCCCTCCGGCAGGGGCCGTCCGGGGTACCCGCCCTACCCGTTCGGCGCAATCCGAATCGTGGGGACGGCCCGGTGTTCACAGACTCGTAGGCGGGGGTGGACTCAACCGGAGAGGCATCCTCATGAGCATCGCTCTTCGCCGCGCCCTCGCGGCGGCCGCAGTGGTTTCCGTCGGAGTCGGCCTGACTTCCTGCGGCAGCGCCAAGCAGTCGACCGGCAGCACGTCCTCGGGCAGCGCGAGCGGAACCTCGGTCGGGGCGGTCAAGATCGGCCTGCTGCTGCCGGAGACCAAGACCACCCGGTACGAGCAGTTCGACCGCCCGCTGATCGAGCAGAAGATCAAGGAACTGGCGCCGGACGCGCAGATCGACTACTACAACGCCAACCAGGACGCGACGACCCAGCAGACCCAGGTCGACACCGCCCTGACCAAGGGCGACAAGGTCCTCATCCTGGACCCGGTGGACTCCAAGTCGATCCAGTCCTCCGTCCAGAAGGCCCACGACGCGGGTGTCAAGGTGGTCTCCTACGACCGCCTGGCCCAGGGGCCGGTCGACACGTACGTGTCCTTCGACAACCACAAGGTCGGCCAGTTGCAGGGCCAGGCCCTGGTGGCAGCAGTGGGCGACAAGGCCGGCGCCGGACAGATCATCATGATCAACGGCTCGCCCACCGACCCGAACGCGGCCGACTTCAAGGCCGGCGCACACAGCGCCATCGACGGCAAGCTGAAGATCGGCAAGGAGTACGACACTCCCCAGTGGGATCCGAACACCGCCAACCAGGAGGCCGCCGCGGGCATCACCGCGATCGGTGCGAACAACGTCGTCGGCATCTACTCCGCCAACGACGGTATGGCCGCCGGCGTCGCCACCGCGCAGAAGGCGGCCGGGATCAACGTCCCGCTCACCGGTCAGGACGCCCAGCTCGACGCCATCCAGCGCATCCTGATCAACACCCAGACCATGACGATCTACAAGCCCTTCAAACCGGAGGCCGACGCCGCGGCCGAGATGGCCGTCGGCCTGGCCAGCGGTGCGTCCCTCAACCCCAGTGTCGTGCCGACGACGGCGACCAACGGCAGCAACAACAAGACGTTGGCCAACCTGATCACGCCGATCGTCGTGAACAAGGACAACATCAAGACCACCGTGGTCCAGGACGGCCTCTACACCGTCGCCCAGATCTGCACGCCGGACTACGCCGCCGCCTGCACCGCGGCCGGCCTCCAGTAGCCCGACGCTACCCCGTCACGAGCATGCCCCGTCTCCAAACCGGAGACGGGGCAAGGGAGTTGGTCACTGTGGCAGGTGAGACCGTACTGGCCCTGCGCGGGGTCTCCAAACGGTTCGGCGCCGTCCAGGCGCTCACCGACATCGAGTTGGAGGTACACGCGGGCGAGGTCCTGGCACTGGTCGGCGACAACGGCGCCGGCAAGTCGACGCTGGTCAAGGCCATCGCCGGCGTGCACCAGCCGGACGACGGCGTCATCGAGTGGCACGGCAAGCCCGTCGCCATCCACCGCCCCCAGGACGCCCAGCAGTTGGGCATCGCCACCGTCTACCAGGACCTCGCGCTCTGCGACAACCTCGACGTGGTCGGGAACCTCTTCCTCGGCCGCGAGATCCGGCGCTTCACCATCCTCGACGAGGTCGCGATGGAGAAGCGCTCCCGCACGCTGCTGGACACCCTGTCCATCCGCATCCCCAGCGTGCGGATCCCCGTCGCCTCGCTCTCCGGTGGTCAGCGCCAGGTGGTCGCGATCGCCCGCGCGCTGATCGGCTCGCCGAAGGTCGTGATGCTGGACGAACCCACCGCAGCCCTCGGCGTCGAGCAGACCGCCCAGGTCCTCGACCTGGTCGAGCGGCTCCGCGAACAGGACCACGGCGTGATCCTCATCAGCCACAACATGGCCGACGTGATGGCCGTCGCGGACACCGTCGCGGTGCTGCGCCTGGGCCGCAACAACGGGGTCTTCGACAGGCGCTACACCAACCAGGAAGAGATCATCTCGGCCATCACTGGAGCCACGGACAACGCCGTGACCCGTCGGAAGGCCCGTGGCCAGGAGGATTCCCAGTGAGCGAGAACTTCCCCGGGGGCACTGGGGGCGGCGAGCCCGAGCGCCACCACGTCCCGCTGCCCGAGGACAGCATGCCCAAGGGCGGCGTCAACGCGCCCGTCCCGGTGGCGGCCGAGGCCACCCCAGCCGTCGATCCCCGGCTGATCGTCCGCCAGGAGGGCATCAAGGGGTACCTGAGCGAGTTCCGCCGCCGCCTCGGCAGCGGCGAACTCGGCTCACTGCCGGTGGTGCTGGCCCTGATCGTGATCTGGGCCGTGTTCGGCAGCCTCGACAGCAGCTTCCTCTCCGCCCAGAACCTCTCCAACCTGTCCCAGCAGATCGTCGGCACCGGCATGATCGCGATCGGCGTGGTCTTCGTACTGCTGCTCGGCGAGATCGACCTCTCGGTCGGCTCGGTCAGCGGCCTGTGCGCGGCGATCTACGCCGTCCTGAGTGTCACCGACGGTGTCAACCAGTACGTCGCGCTGCTCACCGCCCTCGTCGGCGGTGCGGTGGTCGGCTGCATCCAGGGCGTCTTCTTCGCCAAGGTCGGCGTCCCCGCCTTCGTGGTCACCCTCGCCGGTAACCTCGGCTGGAACGGCCTGATGCTGCAGATTCTCGGCACCACCGGCACGGTCAACCTGCCCGGCAACGACATCGTCTCCCGGCTCTACAGCACGATCTACGGGCAGGAGATCGCCGCCTACGGCACGGCGGCGATCGGCGTCCTGATCTTCCTGGGGGCCTCGCTGTTCGACGCGCGCCGCCGCCAGGCCGCGGGCGTGCCGTCCCGCCCTGCGTCGGACATCGCAACACGGACCGTGGTGCTGGCGATCATCGCCTTTCTCGCCGCCTACACGCTCAACCAGTACAAGGGGCTGCCGCTGGCGCTCCTGATCTTCCTGATCTTCATCGTGGTGCTGGACTTCGTGCTGCGCCGCACCGGCTACGGCCGGCAGGTCTTCGCGCTCGGCGGCAACATCGAGGGCGCCCGCCGGGCCGGTATCAACATCTCGTGGATCCGGATCAGCGTCTTCATGATCTGTTCCACGATGGCGGCCGTCGGCGGTCTCTTCCTCGCCGCGCAGATCCAGTCGGCCAGCCAGACCTCCGGCGGCGGCAACCTGCTGATGAACGCCATCGCGGCGGCCGTCATCGGCGGGACCAGCCTCTTCGGCGGACGCGGCTCGACCTGGTCGGCCCTGCTCGGCGCGCTGGTGATCGGCTCGATCCAGTCCGGGATGAACATCGAAGGCCTCAGCAACGCCATCCAGTTCATGGTCACCGGCGCGGTGCTGCTGGCCGCGGTGGTCATCGACTCGCTGGCCCGCCGCTCCCAGAAGGCGGCCGGCCGGGCCTGACGGCAGGCCTTCGCTCTCAGCCGGTGACGGCCGGTTCGGGCACCACCGCCCTCGCCGTCCGGCCCGGCGCCCCCCGGTCGCGGGCGGGCGCCGGGCCGGGCGGGTGCCGGTGGCGGGCGGGCACTGGGCCAGGCGGGCGCCGAGCCGGGGCCCCGTTGGGTCAGGCGGAGGCGAGGCGGGCCGACCACTTGGCGCGCCAGGCGAGGGCGTCGGTGACGCCGTCGGCGATGGTGCGCCGCGCGGTCCAGCCGAGCAGCTCGCGGGCGGTGTCGACGGCGGCATAGCAGCCGATGACGTCGCCGGGGCGCGGGTCGGCCTCGCGGACGTCGAGCTTCGTGCCGGCGGCCGCTTCGAAGGCGGCGATCAGTTCGCGGACGGTGGTGCCCTCGCCGGTGCCGACGTTGATCACCCGGTAACGGTCGTCGGCGGCGGGCTCGACCACCTCGTCGAAGCGGATGAGCGCGGCGACATGGGCCTCGGCGAGGTCCTGCACGTGGATGTAGTCGCGGATGCCCGAACCGTCCCTGGTCGCCCAGTCGGTGCCGGTGACGGTGAACGGCGTGCCGTCGGTGTGGGCCTCGATCAGCTTGCCGAGCGCGTGGGTGGGGTTGAGGTCCTGGAGGCCGGTGCGCAGCTGCGGGTCGGCGCCGACGGGGTTGAAGTACCGCAGGGCGATGACGCGGATCCCCTCGGCGCCGTCACCCCGGGTCCAGTCCTGGAGGACGTGCTCCATCATCTGCTTGGTGCGCGCGTACGGGCTGTTCGCGTCCACGGCGCAGGTCTCGTCCACCCGGGCGTCCGGGGTGGGCGCGTAGATGGAGGCCGAGCTGCTGAAGACGACCCGGGTGCAGCCGTTGCGCTGGAGGGAGTCGAGCAGTTCGACGGTCTTGGCCACGTTCTCGCGGTAGTAGAAGAGCGGCTTGGCGACCGACTCCGGGACGACGATCCGGGCGGCGCAGTGCAGGGCGGCGTCGATGTCCGGGTGCTCGGCGAAGATCCGGTCGAGCAGCGCGCCGTCGGCGATATCGCCCTGGTAGAACGCCCGGTCCTCGACGAACTCCGCCCGGCCCTTGGACAGGTCGTCGAGGATGACCGGCGTGATGCCCTGGTCGAGCAGCGCGGACGCCACCGTGCTGCCGATGTAACCCGCGCCACCGGTGATCAGGACCTTCTTCATATGCGGTTGCTCCCCTGCCTGGTCGGACGTCTCGGTCGTCGTCCGGTGACAGTGGGGACTGCCGGACGGGAACGATCGGTTCCACCGGGCCGCGGATCACTCCGTGGGGCTGCGGGTCAGTTCCTGCGGCAGCGGCGCCGAAGCCAGTAGCCGAGGCTGACCAGGAAGACGGCCGCGACGGCGGTACCGACGGCCGCCCAGGTGGCCGCGTCCGGGGTGCTGTCCGATTCCGTCCGCTGCGGGGGTTGCGCGGCGGTGCCGGACGGGCCGGCGCTCTGGGCCGGGGTGGGGCCGACCGTGACGGCCGGGGTGGGCGGGACGGTCGGCGCGGCGGTGACGGCCGGGGTGGGCGCGGCCGTGGTCGTCGGGGTCGGCACGACGACCGTGGGGGTCGGCAGCGGCGGGTCGGTGATGGCCGCCGCCTCGACGTCGAGTTCGCGCTCGCCGTGCCCCAGCGAGGGGAAGGCGCAGTCGACGCTGATCCGCCAGTGGCCGGCCGGCAGGATCTCCCGGGTGGTGTAGGAGCCGGGGTGGCCGGGGACGGCGACCAGCCGCCACGGGCCGGCCGAGCGGCCGTCGGCGGAGGTGGCCGCGAGTGATCCGGCGAACTCCTCGACGACCGGCTCGTGGTCGTTCTCGAAGGTGGCGACGGTGGTGACGTGCCCGCCCTCCTGGCCGGTGACGTCGAGGTGGACGGTGTCGCCGTGGGCGGCGGCGGGGAGGGCGGCGGGTCCGAGGACGACCGCCCCGGCGAGGGCGAGGGCGGCGGCGAGCGGTCGGGTACGCATGGCGGGGTTCCTCGTGGGGGTGCCCCGGGTGCGGCCGCCGCCGCGGTGACACGGGCGGCGGCCGCACCCGGATGGGTGTCAACGGGCCTGGGCCCGTCTTCGAACACCCTCGGGCAGAGCGGTGTTCGAAGACGGGCCCGAGGTCAGGTCAGGAGGTCTTCTGCAGCGACCAGGACTGGTAGGCCTGACCGTTGGGCTTCTGCAGCTCCAGCAGCCAACCACCGTAGTACCAGCGGTTGCTGACGCCGAGCACCAGGGTCGATCCCTCGGCGCTCAGGGTGAACCCACCACCCGACGCGGTGAGCGTCCACTTCTGGGCGGCCGCGTCGGAGCAGGGCTGCTGGGCGAGGTACTGGCCGGCCACCGGGCCGCCGCCGAGCTGGAGGCACTTGTCCGAGCGGGCGGACTTGATCCGCACCGCGCCGGACCCGGCGTCCTCGAAGGTCCACTTCTGGTTGGCGTAACCGGTGCGCTGGTAGGCAATGGCCACGGTACCGTCGTTGAGCGAGCTGCCCCAGAGGTCTGCGGCCTGCCCGGTGAGCCCGTTCACCAGGGTGTACTTGGTACCGGGCTGCGGACGGCCGGCGTCGGCGAGGGTGCGGAAGGTGGCCGCGCGGCCGGGCTTGGAGACCGCACCCGCGCTGTCGCGGACGGCGACGGCCACGGTGTACGAGGTGCCGGGGGCGAGCCGGACCAGACCGACCACGGTGGCGCGGACGGTGCCGATGGCCTGGCCGTTCAGCAGCACGTCGTAGCCGGCGGCGGCCGGGACGGCGGGCCAGCTCAGCATGACCGAGTTCTGGGTGATCTGACTGACCGTCATGTCAGGGCCGGTGGTGCCGCCGGTCGGCGTGGCGGTCGGGGTCGGGGTCGGGGTGGTGCTCCCGGTGGGCGACGGGCTCCCGGTCGGGCTCGGGGTGCCCCCGGTGGCCGTCGGGGTCGGGCTCGGCGTCCGGGTCGGCGTCGCGGTCGGCGTGCCGGTCGGGGTGCGGGTCGGCGAGGCCGTCGCGGTGGGCGTGGGGGTCGGGGTGGGGTTCGGGCCGGTACCGCCGCCGGCGATCAGGAAGCGGTTGTTGGCGACGTTCCAGTGCGTGGCCAGGTAACTGCCGGGCGCGGGAGCGGTGTTGTAGTAGTCGTCGTGACGGCAGTCGAGCCGGCTGTCACTGGCGTTGTCCGGGCAGACCGTCTTCATCGCCGGGTAGTACGGGGTGTCCGAGTAGCACATGAGGTCCCACTCGTCGACGCAGTGGCCACCCTTGCTGGAGTTGGGTGCGCTGTTGCTCACCGCACCCAGGTTGTGGCCGAGTTCGTGCGCCGCCGTGTTTCCGCCCCAGCAGCCGGAGTCGGTCCGACCGTACGAGGGACCGAAGTTGCTCAGGTTGTCCTGGCCGGGCCGCTCGTCGCCCGCGAAGGTGCCGATGCCGCAGTACACCTTGGCGTCGGTGAACATCATGTACTTGCGGTCCTTGCGGTTGAACCCCTGCGCGGCGAGCGCGCGGTTGCTCGCGTTGAAGTCGCCGATCTCGGAGTCCGAGATCTGCACGTTCAACACCGAGGCGGTGCAGTCGGGTTCGGTGACGAAGCGGACGTGCCGGACGCCGCCGGTCTCCTGGGCGCTGGCGTTGTAGATGGTGTCGACCTCCGCCGCCCACTTCTTGAACGAGGGCAGGTACTGGGCGAAGCGGTCGCTGCTTGCGGTGTGGACGTAAACCACCTGGACCCGGTTGCCGGCGCTGCCGTCGCCGTCGCAGACCACGGCGGGGCCGGCGGCGGGCGTCTGCTGCGGCGCCGCGGGGGCGCCCGCCGCCGGGGTGCCGGCGTCACTGAGCAGCGCCTTCTGGCCGGCGTCCAGGACGGGCACCGAACCCTTCAACAGGTCGGCGGCAGCGGGCGGTTGGGCGTCGGCCGGCGGCGTGAGCGCCGGTACCTGGGCAGCCGCGGCGGCGACCGGCGGGACGTCCTTGTGGATGTCCACCTCCTTGGGCGGCGCGTCCGGCCCGTGGCTGCACAGCTGCCCTCCGGTCACCTCCAGCGAACCGGCGCACCGGTCGCCGCTCGGCAGGGTCAGACCGGCATAGACCAGACCGCGCTCCGGCTGGTCCTTGGGTATCTCGTGCAGCGGCGCGGCCTTCTGATCGCGCTTCGGGGCGGGCGCCTGGGTGGCACCCTCGGCGGTACCGGTCTCCCCCGGCCCGCCGTCGTCGGCGACGACTCCGGCCGTGCCCGCCTCCGCCCGGTCGGCCGATCCGTCCACCGCCGCCGTGACGCCCGCCCGAACGGCGGCCGGCTCCAGCGCGGTCTGGATGCCCAGTGCGCCCGCGACCAGTCCGGCCGTCACCGCCACCGCCAGCAGCGCCGTGCGGCGCCCCGACCTCTTGCGCCGCTTGCGCCGGTGTTCCGTGCTCCGGTGTCCCATCGCGCTCTCTCCTGTCCTCGGTACGAGGCCCGCGCCACGCAACGTGGCGGTCGGGCCTTCCGACACCACGGAGACCGGGCACGACGGGAGGGGATAACAGAAACCTCTTTCGAAATTCGATCAGGCGGATCGGCGGCCCCGGCCGCGGACGCCGCCACAGGCCCTTCTCCGGGCCTGACGGTGGCTCCGGTCGCACACGGACGGGCCCGTTCCGTCCGGCTTCGGTGCACCCGGCCGCGGCGCCCGGCCGGACGGCCGTCGGAGAGGTTCCGTGCTGGGCGTGGAACGGCCTGAAACGGCCTGCCACGAGCGGCGCGGCCGGCGCGGCCCGGCGCAGACGTCAGCCCGGCCGGGGGGTCCGGCGATGATGATCGTGCCGCCCCGTCCGGCCGTGAGCGGCCCTGAGCAGTCGGCGCGCGGCCGTGCCGGGGAGCGCGCTCGAGGGGTACGCGCTCCCCGACAGGGAGTGGTGGCGGCCCCCCGGCCGGGCCGGCCGGGGGGCCGGGCTCCGGCTGCGGTGACCGGAATGCCAGACCCGCCGGATGGCCCTGACCAGAGCCCTGACCAGCAGACTTCTCGCCCCTGACATGCCATTCGAACTCACCGTGCACACCCGCACCACCACCCGCGACACCACCCGGGAAGCAATCCGGGAAGCAATCCGGGAGCCCTTAAGGGAGACGTTCGGGGAGACCTTCCGGGACACCTCCGACGAAGCGTCACTCCGGCTGCCACGGCAGCCTCCGGACGGGGGCTCTCCGACGTCCCCACGAGCGCCGGGACACGCCGTGCGCGCCGCCCGGTGTGCTGCCGTAGGGCCGCGCGCCGGGGGCTAGGTGAGGACACCGGCGGCCGGAGAGGACACTCAGGCCGCCACACCCAGCAGGGGGACGGCGGTCCGGCAGGCCCTCGGCGCGTGCATGGTCGCGAGGGAGGCGGCGAGCCGGGCCGGGTCACCGGCCAGCCAGAGCCGCAACGCGGCGGCGAGCGCGAGGCTCGCCGGACAGGTCGACAGCCCGCAGTCCAGGGCGACCCGGTCGCCGAGCAACGGGAGGAGGTCGGCGACGGGCGAGGGCAGCCAGAGGGTGACGGCGCAGGGTGCGGGGCGGGCCAGGACGCGCGTCAGCCGGAGCGCGGCGGCGTCGCCGTGCAGCGCGGGGATGACGTCGAGCAGGCCGTCCGCCGCCACCTCCGACACGTCGCTGCCGTGGCCGCGCGCGAGTGCGCGCAGCAGCGCCCGCTCGGCCGCGGTGATCCGGACGGTCAGCATGACTTCTTCGCAGTCCATGGTCCTGGTTCCGCCTTCTGCTTCGGGTGTGCCCGTCGGTGGGTGTACTCGTCGCTCTTTACTCGTCGCCTGGTTCTCGTCGGCCGTCTGCCTGCCTGCTCTGGGCCCGGACCCGGACCCGGACCTGGACCCGATCATGTCCTGCCCGTCAGAAGGCCCTCTCCACCGGCGCAATCAGGCCGTCGTGGCCCTCGTGCCCGTCGTGGCGGCGGCGGACAAGCAGGGCCGAGACCGCCGCCCGGATCGACATGGATGCCGAACGGCCGGCGGGTGAGGCCGTACGGACGGGTCATCAGGCTCCTCGTCGGTTCCGGGCGTGCACACGGGTGGCGGACCCTACGGGCGGGTCGCGGGCCGTCCGGGCAGGCGCCGGACCGACCGGACGGGTCCCGGACCGACCGGACGGGTCCCGGACCATGCTGGACCGGCGGGGGCCCTCCGGCCGAGGGCCGAAGGGCCCTGCCCGTGAGGCAAGGGCGGACGCGCCTTCGGCCGAGGCCGTCCGCCCAGATCAGGCCCTGCACACGGAACCGGGCGCCCGGTCGCGGGCATGATGCGGGTACCCGCCACGCCGGCCGTCCCCTCCGAGGGCCGGTTGCGGACACCGTCCACCCCCGGCCAGACTCCGCCCGTGAACGAGACCGAGACCGAGACGATCCCGCTCGACCGGGTGGACGCCGACTTTAGGCCGGGCCACCGGGCCTGACGGCGCGGGAACGGTTCAGCACCCTCCCCGGCCGCGCCGCCCACCTGCCGGCGCGCCTACCACACCCCCGCCGTCCGACTCGCCCACCGCGCGCGCCGCGCCCGGGGGACGGCGCGCACGATCCGCCGATGGAGTGATCCCCCGAGGTATGGCGCAACGCTCGCCGGACCGGCGCGTTTGCCATAGCGTGCGCCCCTCTGTTCACGGCGTACGCGGGGGTCCGCCCTGGTCGGGGGCCCTCGGATCCCGCCTGGCACGGCGGCGGCTCCGGCGGGCCCGCCGCGCCGGTCCCCCTGGTGAGAGGTGATGTCATGCCCCTGACGACCGAGCTTCGTAGACCGATCGTTCCCTTCGGAAGCGCCCCCCGGCCAGCCGCCCCGGCCGCTCCCCCACTCGCGCCGGGCGCGCTCCCGGGCCTCGGCCACGCCCCCGCCCTGCTGCGTGATCCGCTCGGCTTCCTCGGCTCGCTCTCCCGCCACGGCGGCGTCGTACGCATCCGACTCGGGCCGCGCACGGTCTGTGTGGTCACCGACGCCCGCCTGGTGCACACCCTGCTGGTGACGCTCGCCCACGACTGCCCGCGCGGCGCCGTCCAGGACACCCTCAAGACCGCGTTCGGCGACGGCCTGCTGATGTCCGAGGGCCAGGCGCACCGCGACCGCCGCCGGGTCGTCCAGCCCGCATTCGGCCCGGACCGGATGGCCGGATACCTCGCGGTGATGCATCAGGTCACCGAGGAGCGCACCGCACGCTGGCGGCCGGGCCAAGTCCTCGACGTCGCCAAGGAGATGAACCACCTCGCACTCGAGATCGTCACCCGGACGCTGTTCGACGCGCGGCTGAGCGAGGACGCCACGCTCGCCTTCCACCGGGCGCTGCCCGACATGGTGAAGGGTCAGATCGTCCAGTCGCTCTACCCGCACCCGGCGTTCGCCCGGCTGCCGCTGCCGGTCAACCGGCGGTTCGACGCTGCCGTCCGGGTGCTGAACCAGGTGGTCGACCAAGCCGTCAACGGCTCTGCGCGGCCGACCGGCTGCCCGGCCGACGGCTCCGGGCGGTCCGACGGCAACGCGGACACCACTCTGCCCGGGCTGCTGCGCGCCGCGAGCGACCCGGCCACCGGCCGCCCGCTCACCGAGGCGGACGTCCGCTCCGAGGCGATCACCATGTTCGGCGCAGGCACCGAGACCGTCTCCACCACGCTCACCTGGCTGATCGACGAGCTGCTGCGGCACCCCCGGGTGGAGGCCCGCGTCCTCGCCGAGCTGGACGAGCACCTCCCGCCGGGCGCCGTCCCCACCCCGGAGGCGCTCGCCCGGCTCACGTACACCCGCAGCGTCACCCGGGAGGTGGTCCGGCTGCACGCGCCGAACGCCTTCCTGATGCGGACTGCGAGCGTGCCGGTCGAGCTCGGCCCGTACCGGATCCCGGCCGGCACCGAGCTGCTCTACAGCCTCACCGCGCTGCACCGTGACCCGCTGCTCTATCCGGATCCGCTGCGTTTCCAGCCCGGGCGGCGGCACGGGGGCGGCGGCACGGCGAGCGGCGGCCGGCATGCGTTCCTGCCGTTCGGGGCGGGCAAGCACAAGTGCATCGGCGAGGCGTTCGCCTGGGCGGAGCTGACCGTGGCCGCCGCCGCGATCCTGCGCCGCTGGCGGCCGACGGCGGTCCCGGGCACCCGGGCCCGCGAGGTGGTCTGGACCACCGTCCAGGCCCAGGGCTTACGCGTCCGGCTCGCCCCGCGCGAGACCCCCGGCGCACCGAAGACGCCCACCGTACGGCCGGCCGCCGCACGGCCCGCCACACCGGGCACGGCCGCACCGGCCGTCGCCGCCGTCCCGCGGCCGGCCCGGCCCGCGTACCCGGCGCCTCGCCTGCCCGCCGCGGCCGCCCGTCGCCGCCTCCCCGGCGAGCTGCGCACCGCCACGGACCGGCACGCCGACTGGGCACTCCACCACCGTCTGCTCTCCCCCGCCGAGCTGCCGCGCTACCAGGCCTACGCGCTCCCCTCGTTGATCGGCCACTCCTACCCGCGGGCCCGGGGCGCCGAACTCGACCTGCTGGTCGACGTGCTCGGCTGGTTCACCATCCTCGACGACCGCTTCGACGGCCCTCCCGGCCGCCGGCCGACGGAGGCGCACGCCGTCGTCGAGCCGCTGCTCGCCGTCCTGGACGGGAACGCCCCGGCGGCCGCGGCCGGCGACCCGCCGCTGCTGCACTCGTGGCGGGAGCTGTGGGAGCGCCAGTGCGACGCCATGTCCCCCACCTGGCGCGAGCGGAGCACCGCCGAGTGGCGGTCCTGTCTGGAGACCTTCCTCGCCGAGTCCGCCCACCGGGCCGGGCGCACCTCCCCCGGCCTGCCGGAGACCGTGCGACTGCGCCGCCACGCCAGCTGTCTCTACCCGTTCATGAACATACTGGAGCGGGTCCACGGCGCCGAAGCGCCGGCCAGGCTGCACGCCGACCCCGCGCTGCACCGGCTGCGGGCGCACACCGCCGACGCGGCGACACTCATCAACGACCTGTACTCACTGGAGCGGGAGGAGCGCCAGGCGGCAGTGGCCTTCAACACCGTGCTGGCCCTGCAACGCATCCGCGGCTGCACCCGCACCCAGGCCGCGGCGGCGGTCCGTGCCCGAGTCGCACGTCTGAGGGAGGAGAGCGACACCCTCCGCCGGCGCCTGCTGCTCCGACACCCGGCCGGCCACTGGTACCTGAACGGCACCCGGGAGCTGGTCGACGGCGTCCACGCGTGGACCAGCACCACCCGCCGGTACGTCAGTGACGGTCACGGCCTCGGTGACGGTCACGGCCTCGGTGACGGTCGCGGCCTCGGTGACGGTCGCGGCCTCGGTGACGGTCGCGGCCTCGGTGACGGTCGCGGCCTCGGTGACGGTCGCGCCCTCGATCAGGGGCACCACCTCAGTGGCGGTCGCCGAGGGTGAAGAGCAGGATGACGAACCCGGCGAAGAGGTGTGTGGCGAAGATGTAGATGCCCGCGCGGATCAGCATGGCCTTGCGCCTGCTCTTCTCGTCGCTGATGCCGTCGGCCATGGCCGGGTTCTCCTTCGGGTCGGGCGGTCGTGCCGTGTGGGCTTGGTCCGGGCGGGTGTGGGACGCCGCCCGCCCGGCTCTCACCTGCTGGTCGTGCGGGCGGCGCGCCCGGCGTCCGCGGCCTGCACGGCGCGGGCACCGGGCGAGCGGAGCTCGGTGAGCAGCGCGCCCTGGTCGGTGATCAGGTCGGTGAGGATGCGCCGGGCGGCGCGCAGCAGCTCGGCCACGTCCGGCGTGCTCAGCGCGTAGACCACGGTGTTTCCCTCGCGGGTGGCCGTGACCAGCTGGGTCCGGCGCAGCACCGCGAGCTGCTGGGAGAGGTTGGACGGCTCGACCTCGATCTCGGCCAGCAGCTCGCGCACCGGCCTCGGCCCGTCCTGCAACAGCTCCAGCACGCGGATGCGGACCGGGTGCCCGAGGGTGCGGAAGAACTCCGCCTTCGCCTGGTACAGCGGGACCGGCATCGTCCGCTCCCTCCCTGGTGCTCGCCTGCGCGCCGTGGTGCCCGGTGGGCGGTGGCCGGTGCCACCACCGGCGGGTGGCCGGTTCGGCCGGTTCGGCCGTGGAGCATCATCCCCTGTGGATGAAGAATTCTTCAAGTCGTCATCGAATCGCGGCCGCCCGGCCCCGCGGGCAGCGCCCGCGATCGCCCGCAGCCGCACCTTCGCCGGCCGAGTATTCGCAGCCGAACGGGCGGGGCCCGGGAGTCCGCTACCCCACCTCCCGGGCCCCGCCGTACTACCGGCCGGTCATCAGCACGACACCGCGACGTCCACGGTCACCGGCGCCGGGTTCCACGGGTAGGCGGCCACACTGAAGCTGCCGTGCACGGTCGACCCGCACGGCACCGTGCCGCCGACACCCCGCACCTGCACCGTGCTGGCCGTGAACAGCGTCCGCCCGTTCACCGAGCCGAGCGAGGCGCCGCCCACGATCTGCCCGGAGAGCCCGGTCAGCAGCTCGCGGGTCTGCGGCTGCGGACCACCCGGGCTCGGCGGCCCGGCCAGGGCGACCTGCCCGTAGAACTGGACGCCGTCGCCGGTGACCTCGGCGCACACCTTGGTCGACAGCCCGGCCTGCAGCCCGGACGCGCCACAGGTGACGGTCGTGGCCGTGATCGACGCAGTGGTCGCACCCGCCTCGGCCGGAACGGCCAGCAGCGTCGCCGCACCGGCGACGCCCGCGGCGAGCAGAGTGATTCGGTTCATGCGGTTCTCCGTTTCTCAATTTCTCATAGCGCCACATGTGACATTTCACATGTGGCGTTCCGCCACCCTCGCACACGATTCGAACGCCCGGCCGCCGATCGGGCATCGACTCACCGGACAGACCGGAAAGCGGCCTTCGATGGCGCGATCCCGGCCCTCCCCACCTGGTGGGCCGCCCGCAACCCCCGAACCGCTCGAACCCGTGTCCTTGACCGGCCGCCGGCGTTGAGCGGGCGTGAAACGTCTCCTCGCGATCGCCGCCGCCGTGACCGCCGCCCTCACGCTGACCGCGGTCGCCGCCCCGCCCGCGTCACTGCTCGGCGGCGAGGTCCGCCGGCTCCCCACCGAGGACCGGGTCGTGGCGCTCACCTTCAACGCCGCCTGGGACGAGACCGGGCTCGACACCGTACTCACCGAGCTGCGCGAGCGTGCCGCGCCCGCCGCGTTCTTCCCCACCGGGCAGTTCGCCGAGCAGCATCCGGACGCCGTCCGCGCGGTGGCCGCCGCCGGGCACAGCCTCGGCAACCACTCCTACAGCCACCCGTTCTTCGCCGACCTCGGCCCGCAGCAGGCGCGCGCCGAGGTGCTGCGCGCCGACGCCGCGATCCGAACCGCCTCGGGCGCCGAGCCACTCCCGTTCTTCCGCTTCCCCTACAGCGAGACGACGCCGCAGCGGATCGCCGACGTCAACGCGCTCGGCTTCGCCGACCTCGAGTTCACCGCCGACACCAACGGCTACCTCGGCCCCGCCGGGGGCATGACCACCGTCAAGGCCGTCGACCGCGCGCTCGCCGCCCTCGTGCCCGGCGCGATCCTCCAACTCCACGTCGGCGCACCCGACGAGAGCCCCGACCACCGGTGCCTGGACGCCGAGGCGCTCCCACTGATCATCGACGCCGTCCGCGCCCGCGGCTACCGCTTCCTGGACCTGCGCGAACTGCTCGACGCCTGAGCGACGCGCGACGGGCTGACGGAGCATCAGGCTGACGGAGCATCGGGGTGGCGGGGTTGCCGAGCGACCAGGCACCGCGAGGCCCGGGGCGAGACGATCCTCGGCGGACCCGGCCATCCCCCGCTACGCCCCTCACTCTAACGGCCGCGCCCGGCAAGGGAGGAGCGCAGGGTGTCGATCCGGTGGAGGGCATCGAGGAAGGCCCGGCGGTCCAGGTGGCCGCTGTCCAGGCCGTCGGCCAGCGCGGCGGCCGCGGCGTCGCCCTGGCCGACGTCGCGGGCCGAGCAGAGCAGCAGGTCCATGCCCGCCCCGGCAGCGGCGAGGGCCCGGGCGGGGGTGTCGCCGAAGGAAGCCAGGGCGCCGGCTTCGAGGGCGTCGGTGATGGTGACGCCCTGGAAGCCGAGGCGCTCGCGGAGTTCGCCCTGGACGACGGCGGACGAGAGGCCGGCCGGGCGGGCCGGGTCGAGGGCGGGGTAGACGGCCCAGGAGGTCATGACCAGCCGGACGCCGGCGGCGATGGCGGCGCGGTAGGGCTCCTCGCCGCGGGCGCGGAGCTCGGCGAGCGGCACCGGGAGGGTGACGGGGCCCAGGTCGGTGTTCAGGTCACGTGCGGCGGAGCCGAGGCCGGGGAAGTGCTTGGCGGTGGCGGCGACACCGAGCCCCTGCTGGGCGGTGAGGAAGGCGGCGCCCAAGGTGGCGACCACGGCGGGGTCCTGGCCGTAGGAGCGTTCGGAGTGGTCGATGAAGTTGTCGGGGGTGTCGTAGACGTCGAGGACGGGGGCGAGGTTGGTGTTCAGGCCCGTGTCGGCGAGGTTGCGGCCGGCGCCGGCGCCCGACCGGGCGGCCTCGCCGACCGGGTCGGAGGCCAACCCGGCCCGGCGGGCGGAGAGTTCGGGTGCACCGGGGAGCCGCCGGACCTTGCCGCCCTCCTGGTCGGTCATCAGCAGCAGCGGCCGGCCACCCGGTGCCTCGGCGGCGGCCTGGCACATCTGCTCGACAGCGGCGTGGAGTCGGGCGGGCACGGCGGTGTTGTCACCGAACAGGATGACGCCGGCCGCCCGGCCCTCGCGGATTGCCTGGATCAGGGCGGGCGGCGGGGTCGGGCCGGGGTAGGAGTAGACGATCCGCCGGCCGGCGAGCAGCCGGGAGTCCTCGGTCGGCATGGGGGTGTTCCTCTCCGCGATGGGCGGCGGCGGCCGGTGGGTGCCGCGCGCCGTCCCGGCCGGGGCCGGTGTCAGGGCGGTCAGCAGCAGGGCCAGCGCCGCGCAGCGGACGGTCCGCCGGAGCGACGGCATCGGGCCTCCCGGGTAGGGGACGGGGCTTGACACAGGTCTCGGCACAGACAGGGCCGGCACGGACAGGGCGTCGGACGGGCAGAGCGTCGGACGGTGGGCGTCGGGCGGTGGGACGTCCGACAGATCGGGCTGAGCGCGCGGCTCGGGGCGGATGGAGAAGGGAGCGGGGACTGAACGCGGACGGAACGGGGACCGGCGGGGCCGGGCGATCCGGTGCGCCAGGCTATCGGGATCCGGCCCGGCCGGGCCGGGCGCGACGCGCCCCCGCTACCCCATCCGCCCTAACAACCGGCCGAGCACCGCGATGCCCTCGGCGATGTCGCCCGGCGCGCCGGCCGCGTAGCCGAGCACCAGCCCGGGCGGGTGCGGCAGCCTGGCGTGCCAGGAGAGCGGCTGCACCTTGACGCCGTGCGCGAGCGCCGCCGTGGCGAGTTCGGTGTCGGAGCAGTCGAGCCCGGCCGGGAAGGTGACCATCAGGTGCAGACCGGCCGCCGCGCCGTGCACGACGGCGCCCGGCAGGTGGGCGCCGATCGCGGCGATCATGGCGTCCCGGCGCCGCCGGTGCCGCGGGCGCAGCAGGCGCAGGTGGCGCTCCAGCTCGCCGGTCTCCATGAGCCTGGCCAGCACCAGTTGCGGCAGGGCGGCGTTGCCGAGGTCGGCGAAGCGTTTGGCGGCGAGGACGGCCTCGCGGTGGCGGGCCGGCACGAGCAGCCACCCGGTGCGCAGGGCGGGGGCGAGGAGTTTGGAGACACTGCCGGTGTAGCAGACCTGTTCGGGGAGGACGGCGCGCAGCGCGGGCACGGGGGCGCGGTCGTAGCGGTGTTCGGCGTCGTAGTCGTCCTCGATGACGAGGCCGCCCTCGCCGGCCCAGCGGAGCAGGTCGCGGCGCCGTTCACCGCCGAGCACCACACCGGCCGGGAACTGGTGGGCGGGGGTGAGCAGCACGGCCGGGGCGCCGTTGGCGCGCAGCGCGTCGACCCGGATGCCGTCGGCGTCGACCGGGACGGGCGGGGTCGCGGTGAGCCAGTGGCCGAGGTGCTGGCGGGTGCCGAGCGAGCCCGGGTCCTCGACGGCGACCTCGGTGATGCCGGCCCGGCCGAACACCTGGCCGAGCAGGGCGAGGGCCTGGGCGGCTCCGGCGACGATCAGGACCTCGTCGGGGTCGGCGCGGATGCCCCGGTTACGGGCGAGCCAGTGTGAGACGGCCAGGCGGAGCGCGGGGGTGCCGCGCGGGTCGCCGTAGCCGAACTCGCGGGCGGGGAGCCCGTCGAGGACGGCGCGTTCGGCGCGCAGCCAGGCGGCCCGCGGGAAGGCGGCGAGGTCGGGTACGCCGGGCGAGAGGTCGATCCGGGCGGGAGTGGCCCGCAGCGCGTCGAAGCTCTCGGGGACGGGCACGGAGTCGAACAGGGCGGGCGCCGGGGCGGGCGGCCCGGCCGGCGGGGGCGGCGGCGCGGGGGTGGCGACGACAACGGTGCCACCCCTGCCCCGGCCCGCGATCTGGCCCTCCTCGGTGAGCCGCCGGTAGGCGTCGGTGACGACCCCTCGGGAGACCTTCAGCTCCGCGGCGAGCACCCGGGTGGCGGGCAGCCGGCTGCCCGGGGGGAGGCGGCCGTCCGTGATCGCCCGGCGCAGCCGCCGGGCCAGCCAGTCGGCGAGCCCGCCGGCCGGGGCGTCGGCGGTGTCGAGCTGCAGGAAGTCGGTCCCGGCGGTTTTGGACCTGCCAAGGGCCGTCTCTTTGGACCTGTTCACCGGTCCATTGTGCGGGCCAGGCTGGGGCCATGACGACGGAAACGACATTCCCGGAGACCATCTCGCAGTCGCGGGCCGCCGGCCCCACGGAGGACCACGCCTATGTGCACGGCTATTCGACGACCGAGGCCCAGCGGCTCGGCGACCAGGCGGACACCCTCGCGGAGCTGCTGCACGCGGGCACGGCGTACCCGGCCGGCAGCCGGGTGCTGGAGGCGGGCTGCGGCGTCGGGGCCCAGACGCTGCACCTGCTGGCGGGCAGCCCCGGGGTGCGGCTGACGGCCGCCGACATCTCGGCCGACTCGCTCGCCCAGGCCCGTGCCCGGGTCGCGGCGCACGCGCCCGGCGCGCAGGTGACGTGGCACCACGGGGACCTGCACGAGCTGCCGTTCGCCGACGACTCCTTCGACCATCTCTTCGTCTGCTTCGTGCTGGAGCACCTGGCCGACCCGGTGGCCGCGCTGGCCGCCCTGCGCCGGGTGCTGAGGCCGGGCGGGACGATCACCGTGATCGAGGGCGACCACGGCTCGGCGCTCTTCCACCCGGAGAGCCCCGCCGCCCGCGCGACGGTGGACCACCTCGTCCGGCTGCAGGCCGATGCGGGCGGCGACGGCGAGCTCGGGCGCCGCCTGTACCCACTGCTGACGAAGGCGGGGTTTCACGACGTCACCGTCCGCCCGCGGACCGTCTATGCGGACGGGAGCCGCCCGGAGCTGGTCGAGGGGTTCACCCGCCGCACCTTCGTCGCGATGGTCGAGTCCGTCCGCGCCGCCGCGCTCGCGGCGGGCCTCACCACGGCGGCCGCCTTCGACGAGGGCATCGCCGACCTGCGCCGCACCGCGGAGGAGGGCGGGACGTTCCACTACACCTTCTTCAAGGCGGTGGCGGTCAAATCCCGGGTGAACTGACCATCGGGGTCGATGACAGGGCTCACGGGGCGGTACATCCGGCACGCGGGCGCGCTACCGGACCCCGTCGTCCCCGTCGCCCAGGGTGGTGAGCAGGGTGCGCAGGGTGGCCACCAGGGCCTCGATCCGAGGGGCGTCGAGGTCGGCCAGGATGCGCCGTTCGGTGACGAGGTGGTCGGGGAGGGTGCGGTCGACCAGGGCGTGGCCTTCGGGGGTGAGGGCCACGTCGCGGCTGCGGCCGTCGGAGCCACTGGGGGTGCGGGTGACCAGGCCTCGGGCTTCCAGCCGGTCGAGGCGCTGGCTGATCGCGCCGGAGGTGACCATCGCGGACTGCATCAGCCCGGTGGGGGTGAGCCGGTAGGGCGGGCCGCTGCGGCGCAGGGTGGCGAGGACGTCGAAGGAGGCGGCGTCCAGGTCGTGTTCGGCGAAGTTGCGTTTCAGCTCGGCGTCCACGAGGCGGGAGACCCGCTTGAGCCGGCCGATCACCTCCATCGGGGAGACGTCGAGGTCGGGGCGCTCCGCGCCCCACTGCCGCACCAGTCGGTCCACATGATCTGCCACGGGTCCAGCCTATGCGATGCCTTAGTGGTGAGATACCTCACATCACCCGATTCGCCCGGCCGGGGCAATCTTCCTTAGCGCTGAGATACATTTGCTTAGTGCTAAGGAATCGCCTCGGAATCGTGCTGCTGACCGCTCTCGCCCCCGCCGTCTGGGGGTCGACCTACCTCGTCACCACGGAACTGCTCCCGCCCAACCGCCCGCTGCTCGCCGCGGTGCTCCGCGCCCTGCCCGCCGGAATCCTCCTCCTCGCCGTCACCCGCCGCCTGCCGACGGGCAGTTGGTGGTGGCGCTCGCTGGTGCTGGGCGCTCTCAACATCGGCGCGTTCATGGCCCTCCTCTTCATCGCCGCCTACCGCCTGCCCGGCGGGGTCGCCGCCACCGTCGGCGCCGTCCAGCCGCTGATCGCCGCCGGACTCTCCGCCGGACTGCTCGGCGACCGGCTCTCACTGCGCACCCTGATCTCCGGCATCGCCGGCGTGATCGGGGTCAGCCTGCTGGTGCTGCGGGCCAACGCCCAGCTCGACGCCCTCGGCGTCGCGGCCGCGCTCGGCGGCGCCGTCGTGATGGCCACCGGCGTCGTCCTCTCCAAGCGGTGGACCTCGCCCGCCCCGCTGCTCGCCACCACCGGCTGGCAGCTCACCGCCGGCGGCCTGATGCTCGTCCCGGTCGCGCTCCTGGTGGAGGGCGCACCGCCGTCCCACCTCACCGGCGCCAACCTGCTCGGCTACGCCTACCTCGGCCTGATCGGCGCCGCCATCGCGTACGCGCTCTGGTTCCGCGGGATCCGGGCGCTGCCGCCGACCTCCGTCACCTTCCTCGGGCTGCTCAGCCCGGTGGTCGCCACCGCCCTCGGCTGGCTGGCCCTCGGACAGGACCTCTCGCCCGTCCAGGCGGTCGGCGCGGTCATCGTGCTCGGCTCACTGGTCGCCGCCCAGACCCAGCGGCCGCGCCCGGCCGACACGGCGCCGCTCCCCCGGCCCGCGGACGAGCAGCACCCCGCGCGCGAGCACGCCGCTTAGGGCTTGTCTGACACTTCCCGCCGCGCGCACGACGCCGGGCCTCCCGCCACCCGCTTCCCCTTCCCACCGATCTCTGGAGAACCCCATGCGCATCACCGTGTTCGGCGCCACCGGCAATGTCGGCAGCCGCGTCATCGCCGAGGCCCTCGCCCGCGGCCACCAGGTCACCGCCGTCGTGCGCGACCCGTCCCGGCCGCACGGTCTGCCGGCCGAGGCCACGATCGCCACCGGAGACGCCCGCAACGCCGAGGACGTCACCCGGCTCGCCGCCGGCCGGGACGTGGTGATCAGCGCCACCCGCCCGGCACCCGGCAGCGAGGGCGAACTGGCCACCGCCACCAAGGGCCTGCTGGCCGGCCTGGCCGGAACGGGCGTGCGGCTGCTGGCCGTCGGCGGCGCCGGCAGCCTCACCCTGCCCGGTGGCAACGGCGCCACCGTCGTCGACGGCCCCGGCTTCCCGGCCGGCTGGCTCCCCATCGCCCTCGCCTGCAGCGAGCAGCTCGCCCTCTACCGGGCCGACACCGCGGTCGACTGGGCCTACCTCAGCCCCGCCGCGCTCCTCGCACCGGGCGAGCGCACCGGCCGCTACCGCCTCGGCCGGGACGAACTGGTGGTGGACGCCGCGGGCACCTCGGCCATCTCCATGGAGGACCTCGCCGTCGTGCTCCTCGACGAGGCCGAGCACCCCGCCCACCACCGCACCCGCTTCACCGCGGCCTACTGAGTGGCCGGGGAGTGCCGCATCTGACGCCGCGCAGGCACAACCGTGCGCCCGGGCCCCCACACCGTCGGACCGACGATGCGGGGGCCCGGGCGCGACGGCGTCAGGAGGTGACGCGCTCGATGGTGACCGTCCGGAGCACGACATCCTCGACCGGGCGGTCATTGGCGCCGGTTTCGGTCTTGGCGATCGCGTCCACCACGTCGGTGCCCTCGACGACCTCGCCGAAGATGGTGTGCTTGGTGTTGAGGTGCGGGGCCGGGCCGACCGTGATGAAGAACTGCGAGCCGTTGGTGCCCCGGCCGTTCTGCTTCCCGGCGTTGGCCATGGCCAGCAGGTAGGGCCGGTTGAAGAAGAGGTCGGGGTGGATCTCGTCGTCGAACTTGTAGCCCGGACCGCCGACGCCCAGGCCGAGCGGGTCACCGCCCTGGATCATGAAGCCGGCGATCACCCGGTGGAAGACGGTGCCGTCGTAGAGCCGGTCGCTCGACGTCTCTCCGGTCTCCGGGTGCGTCCACTCGCGCTCGCCCTGGGCGAGTTCCACGAAGTTGCGGACGGTCTTGGGCGCGTGGTTCGGGAACAGCCTGACCTTGATCGTGCCGAGGGTCGTGTCCAGCGTCGCGATGAGGCTCTCAGCCACCGTCTGTCTCCTGCGTCGAAGGGCCGGGGGTCGAGCCGCAGCCGCCCCCGCTTTTCCGCGCATACAGTAGTCGACCGGTCGCGCTTGGAGACGGGCCGACGGCCCGACGCGGGAGACCCCGGCCCGGCGGAACGCCCGGCGCCCGCCCGGCCGGTTACCGCGGGGCCCGGTCCGGTGCCGGAGCCGGGACGACGGCGGCGAGCCGGCCGCCGCCGAAGAACCGCAGCCGCTCGGCCCGTGCCCGATGGCCCCACCCCTTGACCCGGTGGAAGCAGAGGTCGGCCGGGACGGGGGCATCCCGCAGGTCCGCCACCAGCGCGTTCGCCGGCAGTCGGGCCGCAGCCGCGGCCCGCAGCGGGTCACCGTCCGCCGACCAGCCGTGCGGCGGGGCCGGGTGGACCCACGGCTCGCCGGTGTTGGGGAAGAAGTGCTGACCGCCCGCCAGCGCCCGGCTCGCGAAGCCGGTGCCGTCCACGCCGCCCTCCGCTGTCCTCGCCCGCTGCGCCGCGCCACGGGCGATCCGGGCCAGACGGAGCAGCAGGTGCGGCAAGGACTCGGCGAGCAGGGTGAGCTCCGGGGACTGCGCGAGCCGCTCCGCGTCCGCCGGGACGGAGACGACGTAGCCCCACGCCCCCGACTCCTGGTCGATCCGCACCTGGACCGAGGCGCTCCGGCGGCCGTACTCGATCGACGCGACCGGCCAGAACGACCCCACACCGCCGACCATCTCCACCAGCGCGGGCGAGAGCCGCCCGGCGGCCGACCCGGCGCGCAGTTCGACCGGGGCCAGCCCGGCGATCCGGACGCCGCCCAGCTCCCGCAGCACGGCGCGCACGTCGCCGGGCAGCGGCACGGGCCAGGCATCGAGCTCGGCCTCGCCGCACCCCTCGTCCAGCTCGACCAGGCCGGGCAGCTCCGCCGCCAGGGCCCGCAGCTCGGCCACCGCGCGCTCGGGCGCGTCGGCCGGCACGGCGGGGCGTGCCACCGGGCGGCCGAGGAAGTCACCACTGACGAGACTGCGGATCAGCAGCACCTGGCCGTCGCCGGCGAGCGCGAACCCGGTCTCGCTGCTGCCGGTGTCCGCCGTGTCGTAGGAGAAGGAGTAGTAGGGCTCCCAGGCGAGCAGGCACGGGTAGCCGGGCAGCGCCCGCAGGTCCACGACGTCGGTCAGGCTGTCGCCGGGGCCCGCGAGCCGGGCCAGCCCGGGGTCGTCGGCGGCCGCGCGCAGCGAGGGGACGGCGGCCACCGTCCCGGCCCGGGGGGGTCTGCTCCCAGGCCTCGCCGCCGCGGGCCAGCCGGCCGGCGAACTCGGGCAGCCACCCGACGAATCCGGGCGCCTCGGCGATGCTCTCCGCCTCGTCCCAGGGCTCGATCAGGAGCACCGGGCCCCAGTCGTCACGCTGCCCGGTCCCAACGCCGACCAGCACCTCGCCGCCCTCGTACCCGGTCCCGCCGACGGCCAGGTAGCCGTCTCCGAAGCCGCCCGGTCCGGACGGTCCGAAGGAGTAGGTGCCCCACTCGTCACTCTCGACGCCGCCGACCTCACGCAGTACCGCCCGGCAGGCCTCGGGCACGAAGACCGGCCAGGAGTCCATCTGCTCGTCGGTGAAGCCGGCCAGCAGCTCCACCTCGTCGGGCAGCTCCTCGGCCAGCGCGTGCAGCGCGGCAAGCGCCCGCTGCGCGTGGCTCACGCCCTCCCCGGCGCCCCGGTGCGTGCCGTGATCCGTCCCCCGGTCCGTGCCCTGGTCCGTCGTCATGTCTGTACCGCCCGCCCTGCTGTGGTGCCGTCCTGATCGCTGCGGACGGCAGCCTAGCGGCCGTCACGGACAACGGGCCGCCGTCGATGGCAAGCACCGTCCGTCCTGCCCCGGTGTTCGTCCCCCGAGTACTCCATCAGGGGCTGCCGATGCTCCGACAGCTGTGCTGCGTGCCCCGGACACCCCCCGGACAGTCACCGTCCGGGCGGTGTATCCAGCTACACCCCCAAGACGGGTGCCCACCCCATCGATCACCCGGCTCCGGGCGGCCAGGATCATGGACGTGAACGCGAACGTGACCCGCCCTGACCCGTCCACCCCGGCCGACAGCCGCACCGGCGCCCCTACCGGCACGCGCCGGCGCCGGACGCCGCTCGCCGCCCTGACGGCCGCGCTGCTCGCCGCCGTCACCCTGCCGGCCACCGCCGGGGCCGCCGGCGCTTCGGCCTTACCCGCCACACCTGCCGTCCCCGCCCGGTACGCGCAGCAGCACCTCGCCTGGCAGCCCTGCGCCGAGGAGCCCTCGCTGGAGTGCGCCACCATGGCCGTCCCGCGCGACTGGCACCACCCGGCGGGCGGCCCGGACCTCACCGTGGCGGTCTCCCGGCACCGTGTGGCCGACCCTGCCCAGCGGCGCGGCACGCTGCTCATGGCGGCCGGCGGCCCCGGCGGCAAGGGTCTGCTGCGCCCGGCCGGCTTCGTCCACGACGCGCCCGCCCTCGGGGCCGCGTACGACGTGGTGGGCTTCGACCAGCGCGGGGTCGGCCACAGCACCCAGGCCGTCTGTCAGACCCCCGAGGAGTTCCAGGCCTTCTTCGCCGGGGACTTTCGTGACGACTCCCCCGCCGCACGGGACCGCGTCATCGCCAACTCCCGCAAGCTGGCGGCCGACTGCGAGCAGCGCAGCGGCGGCCTGCTGCCCTACCTGAACACCGAGCAGACCGCCCGCGACATCGACCTCTTCCGCGCCCTGCTCGGCGAGCGGCGGATCACCTACTACGGCCCGTCCTACGCCACCATGATCGGGGCGTACTACGCGACGCTCTTCCCGCAGCGGGTCGAGCGGATGGTACTGGACAGCAACATCGGCTTCGACGGCAGCTGGGAGCAGTTCCAGCTCGGCCAGCCGATGAGCTTCCAGCGCCGCTTCGAGGAGGACTTCCTGCCCTGGCTCGCGGCGCGCGACAGCACCTACCACTACGGCTCCACCCCCGCCGAGGCCAAGGCCCGCTGGGAGCAGCGGCGCGCCGCCCTGCACGACAACCCGCTCGTCGACGGCACGCTGACGATAGGCCCCAACCAGTTGGACAACGGCACCATCCAGGGCATCTACAGCAGGGACAACGGCTTCCCGCTGCTGGCCACCTCGCTGACGGCACTGGAGGACTGGCCCGGTGCCGACCCGGCCGCACGGGCGACGGCGCGGCGGGTCTTCGGCGAGTACCTCGGCCCGGAGTTCCTCGTCGAGTTCTTCTCGGTGACCTGCAACGACACGGCCTGGAGCCGCGACCTCTCCGTCTGGGCCGCCCGGGGCGCCGAGAACACCGCCCGGTGGCCGTTGGTGGGCGCCCGGACACTGGCCTTCGCCGCCGTCTGCGCCACCTGGCCGGCCCCCACGGCGCCGCAGGTCCGCGTCACCGGCGCCGGGCTGCCGCCCACGCTGATGCTCAACTCGGTCCACGACCCGGCGACGTACTACGAGGCCGCCCTCTCCGCCCACCGCGCGCTGCGCGGCTCCCGCCTGGTGACGGTCACCGGCAACGGCGACCACGGCCAGTACCCCGGCCCGAACACCTGCGTCCGCGACGTCGTCGAGTCCTACCTGCTCGCCGACCGGATACCCGCGCGTGACCTCACCTGCGCTTCTCCGCAGACGAGTTGACCGGGTCATCGGCGACGTACTCCAGCGGCGGGCCGTCGACCGACGGCAGCGCCTCGCCCAGCCGATGGCGAGCGGAGCCGGGCATCGGCAGCCGGCATCCGGCCTCCGCGGTCACGTCGGCCTCGTGAGGATGGCCCGCGGACGCGGCAGTGGCCGCCGGACGGAATCCGGCGGCCACGGGGCAGGGGCGGGTGTCGGGGCGCTCAGGGGCGCTCAGGGGCGGTCAGGTGCTCAGGGGGTGGTCAGCTCCTCAGGGGCGGTCGAGGGTGATGGAGTTGACCGGGGTGAGGTCGGCCCAGACGCCGTTCTGGGCGGGCATGTCGTAGTTGCAGTTGGTGCCGTTGTAGCCGAGGCACAGGTGGGAGTGGGCGCCGCCGGACTGGTTGTTGAGGACCCAGTGCCAGCCGGTCTTGTTCTGCAGGTTGTGGGCGCCGTAGCTCCAGAACACGTCGGTCGGCGGGGTGGAGGTGGGCGCGCCCTCGCCGTAGACGCAGACCGCCCCGTACGGGCAGCCGTCCCACGAGCCGTCGGCGGCCTGGGCGCCGGTGGTGCCGAGGGCGGTCATGGCGGCGGTCGCGAGGGCGAGCGCGGCGGCGGCGTGGATGATCTTGCGCATGGGTGGATCTCCCTCTGGTGTGGCTGGTCTGGCCAGTGGTCAGCAGCGTAGGAGGGGTGCGGCGGGAGCGGTCCCTGACAGATGACAGGGTCCCCTTCGAGCTCCTCCAGCGACAGCCGGGCGGCCCGCCGGAGCCCGCCGGTCCGCCGGAGCCCGCGGGTCGGCCGTGGTCACGGCAGGACGCCCCCCGGCTCCGGGGCACCGAGGTCCTGCCTGCCGACGACGCGCAGCAGCTCCAGCCGCTCCGCCGTGTCCGAACCCGGGTCGGCGGTGTAGACCAGCAGCAGCTGGTCCTGGCCGCCGGTCGCCAGGACTTCGCAGTCGAGGTCGAGCCGGCCGACCACCGGGTGCAGGAAGGTCTTGCGGCTGCTGCGCCGGACGGCGACGTCGTGCCGCTCCCAGTAGGCGGCGAACTCCTCGCCGGTGGCCCGCAGCCGGTCGAGCAGGGCGGCGAGGTGCCGGTCCCCGGGCCGGGCGGCGTGGGCCGCGCGCAGGTGGGCGACGTGGGCGCGGGCGAGGGCGTCGTGCTCCTCGGGCGGGAAGAGGGCGCGGGCGGCGGGGTCGGCGAACCAGCGGACCGTCACGTTGCGCAGGTGGGGCGCCCGGTCCGCCGCGTCGCCGAGGAGCGCGGCGGCCATCGGGTTCTGGGCGAGGACGTCGCCGACGTCCGAGACGACCTGGGCCGGGGTGTCGTGCAGGCGGTCCAGGATCAGCAGCAGGCCGGGCCGGATGTGGCTCAACGGGCTGTGCCGGCGCGGCGGTTCGTGGCCGGCCAGGTGGAAGAGGTGGTCGCGTTCGTCGTCGGTCAGGCGTAGCGCGCGGGCGAGGGCGGCGGCCAGCTGCGGCGACGGCTGGGGGCCGCGCCGCTGTTCCAGCCGGGCGTAGTAGTCGACCGAGAGCCCGGCCAGTTGGGCGACCTCCTCGCGGCGCAGGCCCGGCGTGCGACGCCGGGCGCCGGGCGGCAGGCCCACGTCGGCGGGGGCGAGGCGCGCACGACGACGGGTCAGGAAGTCGGCCAGGGCCGGTCGGTCGATCATGCCTTCAGCATCGCGCACCGGCGGCACGCCGAGCCAGGGATCGCCGATCCCTGGTTGAGGAGGTCTCTCCCGCCGCCGCGGCCGGCCCGGAAGAGTCTGTCGCGGCGGCCGGACGGGCCGACCGCCGGACGACCAGCCGACGAGGAGTCGACGATGACGGTGTTTCTGGTGACCGGGGCGACGGGACAGGTCGGCCGCAGGTTCGTGCCGCGGCTGGCGCAGTGGGCCGGCGCGGACGCGGTCCGGGTGCTGGTGCGGGACGAGGCTCGGGCCGCCGCCCTGGCAGCGCTCGGCGTGCAGGTGATGGTCGGCGACCTGCGGGAGCAGGCGGACCGGGCCCGTGCCCTGGACGGCGCGGACGTGGTGGTCAACGTGGCGGCGGCGCTGCGCGGGGTACCCGACGGGGAGGCGTTCGCGGTGAACCGGGACGCGGCGGTGGCGCTGGGCCGGGAGGCGGCCGGGGCCGGCGTGCGCCGGTTCGTGCACACCAGCACCAACCTGGTGTACGGGTGCGGGCTGGGCCGCCCGGCCCTCGAGGCGGACCGGTTGAACCCGGATGCCGCCTGGGGTGCGTACGCCGCGTCGAAGGCCGAGGCGGAGGCGGGGCTGCGGGAGCTGGGCGGCCGGCTGCCGCTGGTGGTCACCCGGCTGGCGTTCGTCTACGGCGAGGGCGACCCGCATCTGGCGGCCTCACTGCACTGGGCGGGCCGGTGGCCTGCGCACCGCCGGCTGGCCGTGGTCCACCACGCCGACGTGGCGCAGGCGCTGTGGCGCGCGGCGGTCATGCCCGGCGCGGAGGGCCGGACATACAACGTGGGCGACGACGCGCCGGTGACGGCCTGGGACCTGCACGAGATCAACGGGGTGCCGCAGCCGGAGGGCGTGGCCGGGCTCGACCTGCCCGACCCGTGGGACGGGCAGGTCTCGACCGCGGCGATCCGCCGGGAGCTGGGGTGGCGCCCGCTCTACCCGTCGGTGTGGACGGCCCGCGATTCCGGGGCGCTCTGAGGCCCACCGCTCCGCGCCGGCCGGCGCCGCCGGACCAGGGGGGCGACCGGTACCGCGACCGCCCCGGCCAGCGCCCCCAAGAAGAGCGGGGCGTTCCACCACGGCACCAGCTCGACGGAGCGCCCGTCCGGCCAGCGGCAGACGTGCGAGGGCGGGAAGAACCCCTCCTCGAACCGGATCCCCTGGTGCTCCGGCGCCCGGTACCCCTGGGCGCTCCAGCCGCCTTCGATCGCGTTGACGCACGGCCGGGTCGGGCGGGTGTCGAAGCCGGCCATCATGCCGAGGAACCAGACCACACCGGCCAGTCCCAGCAGCAGCGCCGTCAAGGCCACCCGTGCCGCGGTCGCCGTCCCTGCCATGCCCGTCCCCCGCCCGATCGTTCGTCCACGCCTACCGAGCAGAGACGATCATGATGCGGCCAACGGTTCCACGGCCGGCGGCCGGCACCTACGGGAGCCGCACGGCGCGCGCGACGGGCACGGCCCGGTCCTCGACCACCCGGCCCGGCGCCGGCACCGAGCCGTACCGGCCCGTGACCACCCCGGCCCGGCGCCCGCCCCGAGGCGTACTCCTCCGCTCCCGCACGGCTGGGCCAAGGCCGGGGGTAGGTCTTGTCCTGGCAGGACCTACCCCCGGCCGGAGCCGCTACTGCGGCGCCGGGGCATAACCGGCGGGCCGGGTGGTGAAGGTGCCCCGGCCCTGGGTGCGACTGCGCAACCTGGTCGCGTAACCGAAGAGTTCGGCCAGCGGAACGGTCGCCGAGACCACCGCGGTGCCGGCCCTCGGCGCCGAGCCCTGGACCTTGCCGCGGCGGGCGGCGAGGTCACCGAGCACGCCACCCACCGCGTCCTCGGGCACGCTCACCGTCACCTCGGCGACCGGCTCCAGGAGCAGCGGGCCGGACTTCCGCAGCGCCTCGCGCAGGGCGAGACGCCCGGCGGTGCGGAACGCCAGGTCCGAGGAGTCCTTCGGGTGGGTGGCCCCGTCGGTCAGCGTGACGAGCACGCCCGTGACGGGGTGGCCGCCCAGCGGGCCCTCGGCGAGGGCGTCCCGGCAGCCGGCCTCGACCGCCTGGACGTACTCCTTGGGCACCCGCCCGCCGGTGACGGTGGAACGGAACACGAAACCCTCGGCCCCTTCGCCGTCCAGCGGCGCCACGTCCAGCACGATGTGGGCGAACTGGCCGGCGCCGCCGTCCTGTTTGACGTGCCGGTACACCAGGCCGGAGACGCCGCCGGCGATGGTCTCCCGGTAGGCGACCTGCGGCCGCCCGACGGTGACCTCCAGCCCGTGGGCGCGGCGGATCTTCTCCACCGCGACCTCGAGGTGCAGCTCGCCCATGCCGGACAGCACCCGCTGGCCCGTCTCCGGGTCGGTGCGGACCACCAGCGACGGGTCCTCCTCGGCGAGCCGGGCCAGTGCCGTGGCGAGCCGGTCGGTGTCGGTGGCCCGCCGGGCCTCGACGGCCACCGTGACGACCGGGTCGGCCGCGACGGTCGGCTCCAGGAGCACCGGCGCGCCGGGCGCGCAGAGCGTGGCGCCCGCACGGGCGGCCTTCGCACCGACCACCGCGACGATGTCTCCCGCCACCGCCGACCCGGTCTCGGCGTGCCGGTCGGCCTGCACCCGGAGGATCCGGGCGATCCGCTCGGTGCGTCCCGTGCCGGCGTCCAGCACCGTGTCCCCCTTTCGCAGTGTTCCGGAGTAGACGCGCAGATAGGTGAGCCGGCCGGTGGAGGTGGCGTTCACCTTGAAGACCAGCGCCGCGAACGGCCCGGCCGGGTCGGCGGTGCGCTCCAGCACCGTGCCGTCGGTTCCGCGCGTCGAACCGCCCTCGGGACCGCCCGTGGAATCGCCGGCGGGAAGGCCGGTGGGAAGGCCCTTGGCACGGCCGACCGGTGTGCCGCGCACGGCGGGCACGTCCAGCGGCGAGGGCAGGTACGCCACCACGGCCTCCAGCAGAGGCTCGATGCCCCGGTTCCGATAGGCCGAGCCGCAGAGCACGACCACGGCCTCGCCGGTGCGGGTGAGGTCGCGCAGGGCGGCGGCCAGCGTGCCGGGGGCCAGCGACCCGCGGTCGCAGAACTCCTCCAGCGCGCCGGGATGGAGCCCGGCCACCGCCTCCTCCAACGCGTGGCGGCGCCGCTCGGCCTCCTCCCGCAGCTCCTCGGGCACCGGCCCCTCGCGGTACGGGTCCGGGCCGGGCTGGTCCTCCCAGGTCAGGGCACGCATCGTCAGCAGGTCGACCACCCCGGTGAAACCGTCCTCCCGCCCGATCGGCAGTTGGACGGCCAGCGGGGCCGGGTGCAACCGATCGCGGATGGAGGCGACGGCCGCGTCCAGGTCGGCGCCGGCACGGTCGAGCTTGTTGACGAAGGCGATCCGGGGCACGCCGTGCCGGTCGGCCTGCCGCCAGACCGCCTCGCTCTGCGGTTCGACGCCGGCGACGGCGTCGAACACCGCCACCGCGCCGTCGAGCACCCGCAGCGAGCGCTCCACCTCGTCGGCGAAGTCGACGTGGCCCGGGGTGTCGATCAGGTTGATCCGGTGGCCGCCCCAGGCGCAACTGACCGCCGCGGCGAAGATGGTGATGCCCCGGTCGCGCTCCTGCGGGTCGAAGTCGGTGACGGTGGTGCCGTCGTGGACCTCACCGCGCTTGTGGGTCTCCCCGGTCAGGAAGAGGATGCGCTCGGTGACGGTGGTCTTGCCCGCGTCCACATGGGCGAGGATGCCGAGGTTGCGGACGCCGGCGATGGTCTGGACGGTCGTGGTGGCGAGGTCGGTGCGCATGGCCCGGTGCCTTTCGGGGTATTCCGGAAAAGGGCGGCGCGATTGCGGCGACGGAACGGCCACGACGCGGGGCCGGAGAGCACACGCGCACGCGGGACCTCACTCGGGCACCCCGTCAACCGGGACACCACGGTGGCGAGTTCAGGCGTTCGTCGCAGGAATCCGATGCCGGCCGCGCAGCGGGCACCGGGCGCACGAGGACACCAGGATCACCTCGTACCGCGAGGAGGGAACGACGACAGCGGTGCGGTAGCGCACGGCCAGCCCTCCCTCAACTCGTCACGGTGGCACCGCCCCCGGAACGGTGGCGGCGCATGTCTGCGAGCCGAGTCTAGGGAACGGAGCCGACCGCGGTCACCGGGTTTTCGGAGCCCGGCTCCGGGCGGTTGGCCGGCAGACCACCCCCGCACGGGCGGCCCGACGGCCTCCGGACGCCGGCGGCCGCGGAACCGCCGGCCTCGCCTCCGCCGGGAGGAATCCCCTCCGTAGAGTGGCGGCATGATGCGCCCGAACCCTGTGACCGCCGCCGACGCGCGGATGCTCCGCCGGCTGATCGGCGAGGCCGGACTCGCGCCGTGGGAGGACGAGTTGATGGGCGTGGCCGAGCACGCGATCGCCCTGGGGCCGCGGCCGGCCGGCCTCGAGGGGCCGGAGCCGTTCTCCCGCTGCGGCGGCGTACCGGCCGTTCCTCCCGGCTTCGTCTGGCCGGGGACGGCGGACGGCCCGGAGTCGCTGCCGGACTGCTTCGTCGCCCAGATCGACCTGGCGGAGATCTCGCGGGAGGACGCCAACGGGCTGCTGCCGCCCCGCGGCCTGCTCTACTTCTTCTTCCCCGGCCATGACGGCTTCGCCGGCCGCGACCCGGTGGCCGTCCTCTTCTTCCCCGACCGGTCGGCCGCCGACACCGCCCCCTACGACGTGGCCGCCGATCCGGCGTTCGCCGACCTCACCGCCGGGTGGGGCGCCCCACCATGGGAGTTCACCGGCCCGCCGGCCCCGCTGTACGCGGCCGGCAAGGCCATGACGGCGCGGATCGAGCGGTTCTACGACGACCCGCTCGTCGACCTCCCCGAGGAGGCCGCGGAGCGCCTGGCCACCCTGGCGCCCGCGGCCCTCGACGTCGCGCCGGAGCACGGCGCCTCCATGGTGCTTCTCGGCCCCGACCGCGAGACGGACCAGTACGTGGTGGCGCCGTACGGCCGGGGCCCGGAGCGGATCCTGCTCGATGCGGGCCGCCCGGACTTCACCGAGTGCCCGCTCTACTTCGTCATCCGCGACGAGGACTTGGCCGCCGGCGACTTCAGCGGGGTCGAGGCCGTCACCGTCCAGCGGTGACGGGCCCGGGCGCCGAGGGTGAGGTGCCGGTCGAACGCTCAGCCGGGATGAGTGCGTCCCATTGATCCCGGGTCGGGCCGTCGTGCGTCGGCGAGAAGTCCGGGTTGGCGGCCAGCCAGGCGGTGACGTGCCGGTCCACCTCGTCCGTGCCGTAGGCGTCGTCGGCCGGTCGCAGGAGATGGCGCACCTGGGCCCGGGCCCTCATGACCACGGGATCGTCGAAGGCGCAGGCGGCGAGGGCGGCGGCCCGCCGGTCCGACAGCGGTGAACTCTCCGCGAGGCGTTGCGCGTTGATACGGTCGGCCGTCACCTGGGTGTCGAACCACGGCCGGAGGGCCTGTACCGTCCAGGTGTGGTAGCCGACTGGGTCCGCGGCGATCCGGTCGGCATGGGTGGCGAGGTGCTGGGCGGCGCGCAGGCCGAGGGCCGCGCCGTGGCCCAGGGTGGGATTGGTGTGGATGAGGCTGTCCCCGGCGTTGACCAGGCCGGTGACGACAGGTCCGTCAGCGTCGGCGAGGGCGGTCCAGCGGTTGTCCAGTCCGGCCATCGGCAGGACGGCCGACTGTGGTTCGGGGGCCAGGCCGAGCCAGGCGGCGGTGGCGGGGAACCGGCGGGCGGCAGCCTCGAACACGGCCGGGTCGGTGAGCGCGCCGCGGGTTGGATCCCCCGTGGAGAGCACCAGGTTCACCGCGAAGGTGTCGTTGTCGGAAGGGAAGACGCCGGCGAGCGCGAACGGTGCCGCCGAGCCGTTCTTCACCCGCCCGGGGTCACGGGGGCCGTCGGCTCGCAGGCGGTACCAGCGGCACAGATAGGCGATCCCGGCACGGTGGCTGTCGACCACGGGCGGACGGCAGCCGGCCGCGATCAGCCAGGCGGGGACGGGCGAGCGGCGACCGGACGCATCGACGACGAGGTCCGCCCGGTGTACGTCCGCACCCGCCTGCACGCCGGCGACCCGGGCAGGGCGGCCCTCCTCGACGGCGAGGCCGCGCACCCGGCACCCTCGCCGCACCTCGACGGTGCGCTCCCGTCGCACGGCCGCCGTCAGAGCGGCCTCCAGCACGATGCGGCGCGTGCGCAGGGTCACCAGCTCCTCGTCGCCGTCCCGGTACGGCGGGTGCTCGCCGAACCAGTCGAACTCGTGGTACTCCCGGGCTCCGCGCGCCAGCAGGTCCGCGTAGACGTCGGGGGCCTCGGTGCGCAGCACGGTGCGTACGGGTGCGAGGAGCGAGTGGGGCTGGACGGCCTGCGGGATCCGGGGCCTGTGCCAGTCGAAGAAGTCCCGGTCCAGATCCTCCCCGGCCTGCCGTGCGTCCTGCTCGAACAGCGTGACCGTGTGGCCCCGCCGGCCGAGCATGAGCGCCGCCCCCAGCCCGCTGATGCCCCCACCGATGATCGCAACCCGCGCCACTGGCTCCCCTTCGCGTCGTGTTGCGGGCCGATCCTACTCCTTGGTGATCTTGGGCCGAGAACCGGGATTCCCCCTGTCCCGCGCTCGCACCCGCCGCGGCGCAGCCCCGCGCACGGCTCCGCCTCCGCCCCGGGGACGGAAGCGGGGACGGAGTCGGGGACGGGACGGGAACAGAGGCGGGGGCGGGGGCGGGGGCGGGGTGAGCGCGTAGTCCACCCCACGATCGGCCTGCGCGACCGGCCGGACGTCCCGTCGGGCGTCCACGCCGAGTACCGGTGCCGGGCCCGGCCTGCCGACAGGCCTTCGGACTACCCGCGCCCGGCGCGGTGTCGGCGGAGCCAGGCGAGGGCGGCGACCAGCCCGACGGCTCCGCCCGCGCAGAGCTTGACGGCGCCCTTGGCGAGCAGCCAGCCGAGGCCGGGGAGGGTCCAGCCCAGCCAGTGGAAGACCGCCAGCAGCACCCCGGCCGCGCCCAGCGCCGCCACGATGGTGACCATCACGGCCGCGCCGGTGGAGAGTTCGCCTTCCTCCGCAGCCGTTTCCCGCGTTTCGTTCGTGCCCCCGGAATCCATGAAGGGGATCCTAACCCGACGTCAGCGCAGGGCGTGGTGGGTGTCGCCGGTGTGCTCGCCGGTCTCGTGGTCGGGGAAGCTGACGGCGAGGGTGACGCGGTACTCGAAAACGTCGTCGCAGTGGCCGGGGACGCGGGCCCAGGCCAGCGAGTGCACCTCGGCCTCGGGCGCCTGCCGGCACCAGGCGGCGGCCTCCTCCAGGGCCCGGGCCGCCGAACGCCCGGTGCAGACCACGGCGGTGTAGGCGGCGACCGCGACGTCGCCGCCGCTGCGCCCGACCCGGGATACCGCCCTGACCGCGGCCGCGGCGTGGGTGAGGTCGCGGGCCAGGTCGTCGACCACCCGGGGCGGGGCCGGCAGTACGGCCGGACGCCCCGTCACGGTCTCCGGCAGGTTCGTGCTCACTGTCAGGGCCTCCGTCCGCCTGGTCACGGGATCTGCCTGGATCGGGTCCGCCGGAATCGGGTTCACCGGGATGGGGTCCGCCTGTTCGGTCACAGGGTGCGCCTGGTCACGGGCCCAGGATGACGGGTCCCCGTTCCTGGCATGACCACTTTCACCGGAACATCACCCGTCCGGGGAGCGGATGGTGTAGAGCGTGACGTCTCCGGGCGCGCCCTGGTATGAGGGGACCGACACATCGGGCCAGGTCAGGCCGCTCACCGGCGGGCGCCGCCCGGAGCCCGCTCGCACGTGGGCGCACCACCGCCGTGCCCCGGACCGCCTGTTCGGCTCCCGGCCGCGCCCGGTTCACGTCCGCCCCGGGTGCCGGCCGTGACGGATCCGTACAACTCCCGTTGCCGAAACCGGAAATACCGGACCCACCCGGCCACTAGGATCCTGCCCGAGGCAGTCCGCCGCCGCGGTGGACGTCATCGGAGGGGGATCCCATGCTGCTCAAGTCAACGCTCCCGTACAGCCGTCGGCACCTCTGGCTGCCCGCGCTGGCGCTCGCGGGCGCGGCGCTGGCCGGGTGCTCCTCCTCCGGCGGGGGCGGGTCGGCGGCGACCTCCGCGCCCGCCACCACGGCGGCGACCGCCCCGGCCGCCGCGCCCACCACCTCGGCCCCGGCGTCCACGCCTGCCGCGTCCACCCCGGCCGTCCCCGCCACCACGGCGCCGACCGGTGCCGCCGCCAAACGGCCCGCGGACGCCTGCACGCTGCTCAACTCCCCCCAGGTGATCGCCGCCGTCGGCACCGGCGGGCCGTTCGCCGGGACCCACCCCGACCCGGCGAGCGACGGCAGCCCGGTCTGGGGCTGCACCTGGGGCTCCCGCCAGTCGTACGCGTCGATCCGCGAGGTGAAGCCGACCGTCCTCGCCTCCGTCAAGGCGAACCCGGACTACCAGATCACCGCCGTGCCGGGGGTGGGCCAGGAGGCGCTGCTGGCGCAGCGCAAGGACGGCACCCACCCGGTGGTCTACTTCGTCGCCGACGGCCAGGCCTACTCCGTCGAGGTGGTGAAGGACCGCGGCCCCGGCGACAACGTCAACGCCCCTGCGGAGGCTCTGGCCGAGAGCACGCTGGCCCTGGTGCTCGCCAAGTCGCTCGGCTGATCCCCGGCCGCCGCGGCTCCCGGGGCCGGGGCCCGGCGGCCCGGACCGCCCGGAGGCGGCCTGAGGCCGTTCGAAGGCGACCGGGGGCGCCGGGCGGCGCCTCCCGTTCAACGCCTCGCCCGACCTGCGCGGTCAGCTGCTCGCCGCCCCCGAACTCACCCCCGCCCCCGCCCCCGGCGCACGGAACACCCCGCTGCGCGGCGTCCTGCTCACCAGCGGAGAACTCGACCACACGCTCGGCCTGTTGGCCCTGCGCGAGGCTGCCGAACTGACCGTGCACGCCACCCTGCCGGTCCGCTGCGCGCTCCACTCGGCCTTCCCGGCCGGACCTCTGCTCGCCCCGTACACCAAGGCCGGCTGGCATACCCTCACCCCGGGCCGCACGGTCGAGCTGGCGGGTGGCCTGCGCCGAGCCGCTGGCGCTCGGCGGCAAGCGGCCCCGCTACACGGCCGACCTCCCCGGCGAGGGCTGGGAGGGCCGGGCGGACTGGGTCTGCGGCTTCCGGTTCACCGACGCCGACGGCCGGGCCGGCGCCGTCCACGCGCCCGGGCGCGCCGAGTGGACGCCGGCCGTCACCGAGGACGGGATGCTGCTCGAGCTCTGACTCCCGCTCGCCGACCGACCCCCTCACCACCTGCGCGTTCACCGAACGGTGGCGCCCAGGACGCCCTCCGCTCACCCGGGCCGCGCCAGATCGTCGTGATACTAATCATTGCGGCAATGCGAACTGTCATGCACGGGCAGGCACGATGGTGACAGCCCGTCCGTTCCCCGAGGGTCCGGACGGTCAGGGGAGGGGCACGGTATGAGGGCAGGGCTGGGCAACGCTGGACACGGCGGCACGGGGCTCCCGGGGCGCCGGCTACGACTGGGCAAGCGCGTCACCGGGACGGCCGCGGCGTTCACCGCGCTGGCGGCTCTGACCGGTTCTCAGGTGACCGGCCTCGGGCTCGCGCCCGTCGCGGCGGCCGGCACGGCGACCGCCGCCGGCGAGCCTGTCACCGCCGTCTCCGCCTCCACCACCCTGCCCGGCGCCGCGCTCCCCGGCACCGCACAGCCGACGCTCGCCAACACGACCGGCGGCGGCCTCCCCGTCGACGGGGGTGGCACCAGCCCGCTGCCGCAGCCGCCCACCTCCCTGCCGGAAGGGCCGTCCGCCGGACCGTTCCGCACCGGGCCCGCCCTGCCGGAGACGGTCTTCGCCGCCTACCGCAAGGCCGAGACGGCCCTCGCCCAGCGCTCGCCCGGCTGCCACCTGCCGTGGCAACTGCTGGCCGCGATCGGCGAGGTCGAGTCCGGCCAGGCCGGCCGCGGCGCGGTGGACGCAGCCGGGACGACGTACCGGCCGATCCTCGGCCCGGTGCTCGACGGCAAGGGCTTCGCCGCGATCCCCGACACCGACGGCGGACGGTACGACGGCGACCGCGTCTGGGACCGGGCCGTCGGGCCGATGCAGTTCATCCCCTCCACCTGGTCCACCTGGGGCGTCGACGCCAACGGCGACGGCCAAGCCGACCCGAACAACATCTTCGACGCCGCCGAGGGCGCCGGCCGCTACCTCTGCGCGGGCGGCCGCGACCTCGCCGACCCGGCTCAGCTCGACCGGGCGATCCTCGGCTACAACAACTCGGGCGAGTACCTGCGGACCGTCAAGAACTGGATGGCCCACTTCGACACCGGCACCCCGGCCACCACCCCGGACCGCCCGGCTCCGGCGACCGTGCCGACGGCCCCCCTCCCGCCCACGGCGCCCACCACGCCGGTCCCGTCGGCCACGACCTCGGGCACGCCGTCCGCGCCGTCCGGGACGGCGACGCCCACCTCACAGCCCTCCCCCTCGGCCACCGCGGGACCGACGACCGGTCCGACGGCAAGCCCGACCTCGAGCGCCTCGCCCACCGCGACGCCCACCACCACTCCCACCGCGACTCCCACGCCGACGGCGACGCCCACCGGGACACCGAGCACGACCCCCAGCGGCACGCCCAGCACCACCCCCAGCGGCACGCCGACCGCGACGCCGACCACCTGCCCCGTCCCCACGGCCACGGCCACGCCGAGCGCGACGGCATCCCCCTCGGCCACCGCCACCTCGACGGCCACGCCCACCGCTCCCGGCTGCCCTACCCCGACCTCAACCCCGTCGGCGAGCGCGAGCGCGACCGCCACCCCCTCCGCCGCCCTCTCCCCCTCGGCCGCACCCTCGCCCTCGGCGCACTGACCCCGACGGCCGGGGTCGGCGGCTCCGACCCCGGCCAGGCGGGGCGGTGTGATCGTCCGTGCCCGCGGGCGGACAGGGCGCTACAGGTGCGGGGCCCGTCCGGGGGGAGATCGGACGGGCCCCGCTGCTTCCGGGGGCGGCCGGCCGGGGCCGGCCGAAGGGGTGGGCTCAGAGGTGCTTGCCGAGCTCCGGCATCAGGTCCTGGAAGGTCCGGCCGCTGGCCGGCTGGCCGATCGCGGCCATCTGCCAACCACCCGCCGTACGCTGCACCTTGGCCATGATCTGCGCGGTGTACGGGCCGCCGCCGGTGAGCGTGTAGCGGGCGAGCTCGGCGCCGGTCTGCTCGTCGACCAGCCGGCAGAAGGCGTTCTCGACCTCCTGGAAGGTCTGCCCGGTGAAGGAGTTGACGGTGAACACGATCTGGTCGACCTCGGCCGGCACCCGGGAGAGGTCCACGGTGATCGACTCGTCGTCGGTGGCGTCACCGGCGCCGCCGGTCAGGTTGTCCCCGCTGTGCCGCACCGAACCGTCGTTGCTCTGCAAGTGCTGGAAGAAGACCACGTCCACCGGCTTGCCCTCGGCGAACAGCACCGCCGAGGCGTCCAGGTCGATCTCCTGCGAGGCCAGCAGCTTGGCGAAGAACCCCTTCTTCTGCGCGGCGCGCCAGCCGAGGCCCATCCGCACCAGACCCAGCCGACCCCCGCCCGGCTTCTCCAGGCTCAGCTTCTGACCCTTGGCCAGGGAAACGCTCATCGTGCCCTCCTCGTTCCTCCGCCGTGCGCGCCTCGAATCTACAGCACTGTAGAGATTCCCTGGGCCGACGTTCCATCCGCGCGCGGCATTCGTTCCCAGAAGACCAGGTACCCCACTCCTACGATCAACACCACATCATCCGAGCACGGAGCAGAGATCCCGGGGGATCGACACCACTCCCCCGAGAGCACCCTGCTCCGCGGCAGCCCCCCGTCAGCCGGCCCGCTCCAGCCGTACCAGCGCGTCGATCGCCTCGGCCCGGCCCGAGCCCTCCTCGGTGGGGTGGCGGTGGCCGGCCTCCGCGGCGACCGGGCGGCGGACACGCTCGGCACGGACGGTGCGCAGGCCGGAGTCGGCGAGGTCGGCGAGGATGTCGTCCGGAGTGAAGAGGACGCGCGGGTCCCGGGGGCCGCCGACCCCCTTAGTGAGGTTGGTGGTGTCGTGGCCGACCACCAGCAGGGTACCGCCGGGGGCGAGCGCGGCGGCGGCTCGGCGCAGCGCGGTTCGGCGGTCGTCGGCGGGGAGCTGGAGGTAGGCGACCACGACGAGGTCATAGCCTGCGGGCGGGGCCGGGAGGGTGCGGGCGTCGCCGCGGCGCCAGGCGAGCCGGGCGGCGACCTCCCCGGGGAGTCCGGCGGCGAGCCGCCCGGCGCGTTCGAGGGCGACGGCGGAGAAGTCGAGGCCGGTGACCTGCCAGCCCTGGCGGGCCAGCCAGATGCTGTTGCGGCCCTCCCCGGCGGCGAGGTCCAGGGCCCGGCCGGGGGCGAGCCCGGTGATCTCGCGGACCACCCAGCGGTTGGGTTCCGCTCCCCAGACCAGCTCGCTCGCGGCGTAGCGCTCGTCCCAGTCCCGGCTGTCCATCGCTCGTCCTCCGTTCGGCGGGGCGCGTCCGTCCGGCGGGGCCGCCCTGTCGCCACCGTACCGGCGCGGCGGCTTTCGGCCATCCGGCGGGCGGACGCCCTTGACAGCGAATATTGATCCAGTCCAATCCGTGATGTCGTCGATGCGTACGGACCAGTGGTCCCACCGCGCCACCACGCCGTACCGAAGCACGTGTTCACCCCGGCCGCGCGCCCCCACAGCGCTCGGCCCGGCTCCCCGAGGCCCGCCCGGGCCCATCGCACCGCCGGAACCCCCACTCATCCGGAGGACACCCCATGCACGACAGAGTCACGCCCGCGCGCCCTGCCGAGCGCCGGGCGACCCCACCCTGACCGGCCCGGCGGGGCCGACCACCAGCACCAGCCCGACGGCGTCCACCAGCCCCACCGCGTCCGGCAGTCCGACCGCGACGGCCAGCCCCACGGCCTCGACCAGCCCGACGGCGACGACCAGCCCCACCGCCTCCAGCAGCCCCACCTCGGCGGACACCGGCCCGGCCGGGGACGGCAAGGTCACCACGCCCACCGGCGTGACGGCCGGCAAGGTCACGGCAACCGAGACCTCGTGGGTCCATGACGGCACCAACTTCTGGACGGGTGACACCCTGCAGGCCATCCAGGCACGTGGGGCCTACGCCAGGAGCAAGGGCCTGGCCGGAATGTTCGCCTTCTCGCTGGAGAACGACGACGCCTCCGGCACGCTGCTCAACGCGATCGACAGCAGCCTTCACTGACGCTCCGTCACATGCGGCCGGGGGCCGCGCGGATCACGGTGATCCGCGCGGCCCCGGGTCGCCTCCGCCGTCAGCGCTCAGCCGTCCGGCGTCAGCGCTCCGGCACCGGGTCGGCCCCGTTGCCGCGGCGCGCCACGCCCGGGCGGCAGCGGAGCAGGCGGCCGACCGTCAGCCGGGCCCCGCGCACCGCACCGTGCCGGTGCAGCGCCTGGACGGCGTAGGTCGAGCAGGTCGGCGTGTACAGGCAGCAGGCCGGGCGCTTCGGGCTGATGTCGGTCCGGTAGTACCGCACCGCGCCGTACAGCACGCCGGCCGCGAATCCCCCCGGCGCCGGCGCTGCCGGGTCGGCGTGGCCGCGGCGCGGGCCGCGGCCGCCGGTGAGGGCGAACCGGACGCCCGCGACCGTCATCACCGGGACCAGCGCGATCAGGCAGGGATCGCCGAGGTCACAGCAGTCACAGGCGTCGCAGGCGTCCGACCAGTCGCGGTCCTTCTTCTTGCGGTTCTGCCGCCCAGCCACTCCCACCGTTGCAACTGCCGCCGCCGACGCTCCTTCTCGGGCAGCCACCACCACGCCCGCTCGGGGCGCCGCGGCGGATGGGGGGCAGGCTGGCGCGGCGGCGGGTAGGCCACGGCTCACGATCCCTTCGGAGACACCCGACGGGATCGATCCCCGACGGACCGATCAGATTATCGAAGGATGCATCCGCGCGGACCGGCCGGGACGGGTCATTCCTGGCCGCCACCGAGCGTGGGGAAGAGGTCGGTGAACGGCTGGGTGGTGACCGAGACGCTCCGTCCGAACGGATCGTCGAAGTCCCAGATCAGGAAGAGCAGGAAGGCGATCAGCGCGCTGAACGCCCCCGCGAGCAGCAACTCCCGGGTCGAGCGCCGGATCTGGAGCGCGAAGACCATGCCCACCGTCACCACGGCCCCGACGATCAGGCCGAACCAGACCACGCCCGGCATGGTCGGTCCGGCGTTCTGGCCACGGGCGTTGCGGGTCTCGTCGGCGATGCCGATCCGGTCCATGATCGGCTGGTAGGCCTGGGCCTCCAGGTCCGACGCGGGCGCGCGGGTCGCGACGTCCGTACGCAGCTTCTCCAGCAGCGCGGTGCCCTGCTCGGAGATCTCGCCGTGGTCCCGCATGTACTTCCACTCGACGTCGACCACGTACGAAACGTAGGCGTCCACATCGGCCCGGACCTTGTCGCGGAACTCGACCGGGTAGACCTGGGCGCGCTCGCTCACCTCGTGGAGCGACTGCGCCTCGCGCAGGACGTCGTCCTGGGCGGCGCCGCGCGCCTCCCAGACACCTGCGATGGCGAGGCCGAGCACGATCGCGTAGACCACGCCGATCATCATCGTCATGTACTCGATGACGTCGGGCGTCTCGTCGGCGTCCTCGTCCTGGCGGGCCCGGCGGTGCCTCAGCAGCACCACCGCCACCACGACGACGCAGGCCGCGGACATGGCGATGGCCAGCGCTAACCACTCGGACATGGGAACTCCCTTCTTCGGCTGGGGTTTTCCGGCCGGGTTCGCCGGCCGGTCGGTCCGGCGTCCGTCCGGCCGCGTCGTAGGAAGCGGCCGCACGCCGGGGGATGTGCTCGTCGCGGGGCGGTGTCGGCGCCCGCACCGCGGTCAGGAACGGCCGGAGCCACCGCGACCGGACCGGCCGCCGCCGCGCGGGCGCAGGGCCGCCGCCGCGAGCACGGCAGGCACGGTGACCAGCAGCATCGTCCTGGTCGGCGAACCGCCGTGGTGGCGCTGCGGCGCGGGCACCGGCGGGGCCAGCGGCACCCGGACGGGCTTGACCACGGGCTGGGGCCGCACCGGGCTGGGGGCCGGCGGGCTGGGAGCGACCGTCGGCGCGGGCGGCTCGGGTGCGGGCGCCGGGGGCGGGACGACCGGCTGCGCGGGGGGCTTCGGCGCGGGTGGCGGCGTAGGCCGGGGTGACGCGGGCGGCGGGGTGGGCCTCGGCGTCGGGGAGGGCGCGGCCGGCGGTACCGGTGCGGGGGCCGGCGGCGGTGTCGGCGCCGAGGTGGGTCTGGGCGGGGACGTCGGAACGGGTGTCGGTGTCGGCGTCGGCATCGGCGTCGGTTTCGGGCTTGCGGTGGGCGTTGGAGTGGGGGTGGGGGTGGCGGTGGGGCACGGGTGGTGGTGACCGGGCTTGGGGTGCGGGTGCGGGTGCGGCTTGGGGTGGTGCAGCACCCCGGAGAGGTCGACCGTCACGCCGACCTCCACGTCGACGTCGGCCTCGACGTCCACGCCCCCCTTGCCGACCGACACCGAGACGTCCGTGTCGGTGTCGACACAGGTCTCGACCACCGGGCCGTGGGGTTTGCCCCCGCCCTGGTGCTCGGGGGCGCGGGCTCCGGCCGCGCCGCTCAGCAGCGCACAGAGCGCGGCGACCCCGGCCGCCGCTCCGGCCAACCGGACCAGGCGTCCGCGCAGGACGCCGCCGTCACCGCTCACGATGATCAGGTCTGCGGTCACGGCTGCCCGTCCACCGGTATCCGTCGTGGCCGCTGGGACTGCTGTCGCTGCAGCATGGGCTCCATGCACCTCTCGCATCGTCGGGAGCGTCGTCAGGGGGATCGGCCGGCGCCGGGAGGGCCGACACCGGACGGCCCGCCTCGAAGGGCGGGCCGTCCGACATCAGGTGAAACGATCTTGCGGTGGGCCGGGTTACGGCCGGACCGCGTCCTGTCCGGCCGTCAGTGGCCGACGGCCCGGCGGACCACTCAGTGGCGGCCGTGCGCGATCTCGACGTTCTCCAGGACGCCGACCGCGTCCGGCACCAGGATCGCGGCCGAGTAGTAGGCGCTGACCAGGTAGGAGATGATCGCCTTCTCGCTGATGCCCATGAACCGGACCGAGAGGCTGGGCTGGTACTCGTCCGGGATACCGGTCTGGTGCAGGCCGATGACGCCCTGGTTGTCCTCGCCGGTCCGGATCACCAGGATGGAGCTGGTGTTCTCCTTGGTGATCGGGATCTTGCTGCACGGCAGGATCGGCACCCCGCGCCAGGCCGGCACCTGCTGCCCGCCGAGGTCGACATGGTGGGGGTAGAGCCCTCGCGCGTTCAGCTCACGGCCGATCGCCGCGATGGCGCGCGGGTGGGCGAGCAGGTAGTCCGGGTCGCGGCGGCGGCTGAGCAGCTCGTCCAGGTCGTCCGGGGTGGGCGGGCCGGAGTGGGTCTGGATCCGCTGGTCGAAGTCGGCGTTGTTGAGCAGGCCGAACTCCGGGTTGTTGATGAGCTCGAACTCCTGGCGCTCGCGCAGCGCCTCGATGGTCAACCGGAGCTGGTGCTCGGTCTGGTTCATCGGCTGGTTGTAGAGGTCGGCGACCCGGGTGTGGACCTTCAGCACGGTCTGCGCGACGCTCAGCTCGTACTCGCGGGGCTTCAGCTCGTAGTCCACGAAGGCGCCGGGCAGCTCGTACTCGCCCCGGTGGCCGGCCGACATGGCGATCTCGGCCTCTCCACGCTCGTTCTGGCGCTGGAGCGGCAGCGCGAGGAAGTCGCGGATGTGGTCCTGGAGGGCGGTCGAGCCGTCCAGGATCGCCTGGAACTCCCGCCGGGGCAGGGAGAGCACGGTACCGGCGGTGGCGGTCTTGGCGGTGTACTCCCAGACGGCGTCGGGGTCGAGCACCGCCTGCTCGCCGAAGCGGTCGCCGTCGCCGAGGACACCGACGACGGTCTCGTCGCCGTACTTGCCGGTGCCGACCTGGTTGATCTTGCCGTGGGCGATCAGGTGGATGCGGTCGGCGGCCGCGCCGCGCTCGGCCAGCACCTCACCCGGGCCGAAGTCCCGCTGCTCGCAGCGGTCGGCCAGGGCGGTCAGCACGTCGTCGTCCTCGAAGCCTCGCAGCAGGGCGAGTTCACCCAGCTCGCGCGGGATGACCCGGACCTCCGAACCGGTCTTGACGAACTCGATGCGGCCGTCGCCCACGGTGTAGGTGAGGCGTCGGTTGACGCGGTAGGCGCCACCCGCGGCCTGCACCCAGGGCAGTACCTTGAGCAGCCAGCGGGAGGTGATCTCCTGCATCTGCGGCGCGGACTTGGTGGTGGTCGCGAGATTGCGGGCAGCGGCCGTCGTGAGGCTCGACTGCTGCGGAACCTGCTGTGTCTCCGGGCTGGTGTCCACCGGCATCGGCAGGGTTCTCCTTCATCTGGTCAGGTCACGCCGACCCGCCTCGGCAGCTGCCGTGGCAGATCGTCAGATAGGCGTCATAGTGGGGGCGTTGGCGAATGATCCGCGCTCTTCTCCGCCCTCTCGGGCGGCCCACCGGGAACCCTAGATCACCGCCACCCGGCAGACCTCGTACGCACAGCGAGTGCCGCCCGATAGGGTGAATCTCGACCGTGCGGCGGTTGGAATCCGTCAACTGCCCCCAGCCGGAACCCCGAATTCCTGTGCATGCGAATCGCCCCCGGCCCGGAACCATCCCATCCATCCGAACGGAGCAGCGGCCGGGCTGGGGGCCCGGCCCGGGAGACACCAACCGTGCGGACAGGCGTTCGACCCCCGAACGGACAACGCCCGGGACGGCTGACGGCTGACGGCTGACTGTCCGACCAGAGCCCGCGCCCACCGCCGCCACCGGCACGCCCCCGGGCTCAGCCTCTGCGCGTACGCCGGCGGCGCCGGTACCAGAGCGCGCCCACCAGCCCGGACAGGCCGAGCAGCACGACGGTGAGGACCGGCCACCGGCTCCCGGCGACCCGGATGTCGGCGAGCAGCAGGGTGACCACGGCCGCCACCGGGAGCACCAGCGACACCCCCGCCCGGACGCCCGCCGCGACGATCCCGGGGTCGGTGCGCGCGCGGCGATGCTCGGCCCAGCCGGCCGGGTCGCCATCGAAGTAGAAGTCGACGGCGCGGACCCCGACGCGGTCGGTGGCGCGCGCGTAGGAGACCGCCATGTACGGCAGCCAGACCAGCGGAACGACCATGCCGACCAGGAGGACCACCACCACCAGTAGCCACGAGCCGGCCGTCCGCCAACGGGAAGGCGGCGGGTCGACGCCCTCGCTGGTCAGCCCGAGCAGCCGGGCCATCCGCCGGATCAGCGACCAGAACCCGCGGCGGCGGCGTCCGCTGCCCCCGGTCGGCGGGGCCGCGAGGGCGCGCTCGGCGGCGGCGACATCCGGGTGGGCGCCTTGGAGCACCAGCACCTCGGCGGCCCGCGCGGGGGCGGCCGGGTCCCTGCCGGCCAGGGCGGCGAGTTCGAGCAGCAGTTGCCCCTGCTCCAGCAGGGCGGTGCAGAACGCAAACGGCACCAGCCACAGGAACGGTCCGCCGACGAATGCGCCCTCGCTCTGGGTCACCCGCCGGGCGTGCTGGACGGACCGCGCCACCAGCTCGCCCTGCGCCGCGTCCGGGTGCGCGGCCCGCAGCGCGGCGACCCTGCGGGCGGCACGGGGGCCGCGGTGGCGGACGGCGAACACGGCGAGCACCTCGGGCAGCTGGGCGGGGTGGGCCCGGACCGCGCGCAGCAGCTCCGCCACCGGGGGTTCGGGCGCGCCGTGCTGCTCCGGTACCGGTACCGACGATCCCTCTGGTGCCACGTCCGTCTCACCGCTTCGGCGCTCACCGCTTCACCTCGGCCCGCTCCGCCCCGGCCACCTCCGCCCCGGGCCGCTCGCCCTCGGCCGCGGGCCGCCACGAGCGGGTGCCGCGGCCTCTCCCAGCAGCCTAGTGGCGACGCGCCGGACCCGCTCGCGCCGCCGCTCAGGCCACCTCGAACCCGTGCCGGACCCGGTCGAAGCGACCGGCCGCCAAGTCCTCGTCGGTGATCCAGAACGAGACGTTCACGCACTCGCCCCACTCCACGTCCAGGGCCTGGTTCTCGACCTGGAGCAGCGGCCGGTGTCCGGCGGGGCGGCCGGTGTCGGTGTCGCACCAGCCCAGTACGCGCACGTCGGGGCGGGGCAGGTGGTCCCGGAAGTCGGCCGCGAGGTCGAGGGCGATCATGAAGTCGTCCGGGAAGAGGTACTCCAGTTCCTGGTCCTGGTAGGAGGGAGCGGAGAGCAGCCAGCGGGCCCGGACGGGGACGGCCGCGACGGCGGGCGTACTCAGCTCGCTCTCCGGCGCGGGCCGGGGCGGCGCATCGGCGGGGACATGCAGGACACGGCAGCCGCGCCCGCTGAAGTCGGAGATCCAGTCGTCGTGGAAGAAGAGGAGCAGGCCGTCTTCGGGCAGCGGCCAGTCGCCGGTGGCGCCGGTGGCGCGGAAGGCCTCCGCCAGCCCGCCGCAGTCGAGCCCGGCGAGGAACTGCATCGGCCGGCCGGCGAACTCGGGCCACTCGGTACCCTCCGGCAGCGCGGGCAGTCCGCCGAGCCGTCCGGCCTCCGGGCCGGGCGCCACCGCATCGAGTGCGAGGGACGGCCGGAACAGCCGGTCGACCAGCGGCGCGGTGTCGGCGTCCGCCCGCGCGCGGATCGCCTCGTACACGGCGAAGGGCATCGGAAGCCCGAGGTCGGTCGGCAGCGTCTCGCCCGGACGTACGGCGCTCCAGCCCGGGAGGGCACCATCGGGGCTGGTCGCGGTGGTGGTCCCGGTCACGGTGGTGGTCCCGGTCGGCGCGCCGGGCTCGGGCGCGTCGGAGGTCAGCGGTTCGGCCATGGGCCCAAGCCTGCCATCCGGGTCTGACAGTCCGTGCATCCCGCGTCCCCGCATCGGCACATCCGCGCCTCCGTGCGTCCGGACTTCCACGCGTCCGTGCGGACGGCCCGTCAGGTGCCGGTACGGGGGCGGCCGGCACCTGACGGGCTCGGGGGGCGTCCGGGAGGGAAGTCCCGGGATTCCCGGTTTCGAGACGACTCAGGAGCAGGGATCCTCGTTGCCGGGGACGTCGAGGATCCCGGAGTCCGAGGCCCTACCGGCGGCCGCCGGTGCGGCGGTCGCTGCGATCAGACCGGTGACGGCAGGATGTCGCAGAGCGCGGCGACGGCCGCCTGGTAGGCGTGGTCCGGCGGCGTGGCGTACCCGACCACCAGGCCGTCCGTCGCGGGCATCGCGTCCTGCCCGGCCAGCGGGTGCCGGTAGTCCGCCAGCCCGTCCACGGCCAGCCCCCGGTACGCGGCCGCCTTGAGCACCGAGCGTTCGGTGCCGGGCGCGAGCCGGAGCACCGCGTGGAGGCCGGCCGCGATGCCGGACACCTCGATGTGCGGCGCCCGCGCGGCGAGGGCGGCCACGAGGTGGTCACGGCGGTCCCGGTAGCGGCGGCGCATCCGGCGGACGTGCCGGTCGTAGCCGCCCGAGTCGATGAACTCGGCGAGCGTCAGTTGGTCGAGTGTGCTCGCCCAGGCCTCGCGCTCGCCCTTGGCGGCCAGCACCCGGTCCACCAGGTGGTCGGGCAGCACCATCCAGGCGAGGCGGAGCGCGGGCGTGAGGCTCTTGCTCGCGGTGCCGAGGTAGAGCACCCGCTCCGGGTCGAGCCCCTGCACCGCGCCGACCGGCTGCCGGTCGTAGCGGAACTCGCCGTCGTAGTCGTCCTCCAGGACCAGCCCGCCGCGCCCGCGTGCCCAGTCGACCACCGCCGCGCGCCGGGCCGCGTGCAGCGGCCCCCCGGTCGGGAACTGGTGGGCGGGGGTGAGCAGCACCGTCCGGACGTCGGGCAGCGCGGCCAGCCCGCCGACCTGCGCGCCGTCCTCGTCCAGCGGCAGCGGCACGGTGGTCACCCCCGCCCTCGCCAGCAGCGCGCGGTGGAAGGCCAGCCCGTACGCCTCCACGGCCAGCGGACCGTGCTCGCGGGCGGGCAGCACGGCGCCCGCGCCGTCGAACAGCAGCCGCAGCGCGTGGGCGAAGCCGGAGCAGACGACGATCCGTTCGGGGTCGGTGCGCACTCCGCGGGCGCGGGCCAGGTAGTCGGCGAGGATGGCCCGCAGTTCGCGCCGCCCCTGCGGATCGCCGGGCCCGAAGGCCTCGTTGGGTGCGGCGGTGAGCGCCCGGCGCCCGGCGGCGAGCCAGGCGGTGCGCGGGAAGGAGGCGGCGTCGGGCTGGCCCTGGCGGAGGTCGTGGGCGAGCCGGCGGGGCGGGGACGCCCGGCGGGCCCGGTTCGCCGCGACGGGCTCGGCCCGGTCGGCAACGGTGGTGCCCGAGCCCTGCCGGGCGGTGAGCCAGCCCTCGGCGACCAGCTCCGCGTACGCGTCGGCGGCGGTGTTGCGGGCGATGCCGAGGTCGGCGGCGAGCGCGCGGTAGGGCGGCAGCCGGGTGCCGGGGGCGAGGCGGCCGCTGCGGATCGCCTCGCGCAGCGCGGCCATCAGCGCGGCGCGTCGGCCGCCGGTGGCGGGCAGTTCGAGGTGCAGGTCGCTGCCGGAGGTCGTGGCGGCGGTGTCGTCGGTGGCGGCCACGCCTCTGGCCGGGGTGGCGGCGGTGTCGTCGGTGGCGGCCACGCCTCTGGCCGGGGTGGCGGCGGTGTCGTCGGTGGCGGCCACGCCTGTGGCCGGGGTGGCGGTCCGGGTGTCCGTCATGGTCACGAACCCTATCGCCGGGCGGCCGACGGCCCCGGGGGTGGGCCGTCCGCACTCCGGCGGGGGCGGCGGCGCTCCGACCGGGTGGCGCGGCTCCTGCATCGGGGGCGGATCAGGACTGCATTCGGGTGGGCGGATTGTGTCGTGTCAGGCGTGTCGCCTGGCTATTCCTTCCGGCATGACCAATACCAGGAAGTACCTGGTCCCCGCCGGCTTCAGCGCCGCGCTGGCCGTCTTCTCCGCCGGCCCCGCCTTCGCGGGCGACTGCGACAGCGCCGGGTCAGCGCCCCCGCCTCGGTGGTCTCCGACAACCCCGCCGCCGCGCTCGCCGACAGCGTGCTGCTCGACGGCTCGCAGGGCGGGACCACCTGCATCAACACCGGCAGCGCCACCGCCAGCGGCATCGTCACCGGCTCCCCGGGCGTGCTCTCCGGAAACCAGGTCCAGATCCCGATCAACGCGCAGTTCAACATCTGCGGCAACAGCATCTCGCTCCTCGGCTGACAGGCCTGCGCCGCCTTCCCGATCGTTTCCCGGGCACAGCGGGTGACGGCGCGGGGCACGACGGGTGAGGGCTGTGGCGCGGGCCACCCCCGGCCCCGTCACCACCCCACCACTTCGGCACGCGCGGCCGAGGACCCGTCACCCACCGTCGACGATGTGCGCGGCCTCACACCACCACCCGTGTGGCCCGGACCACTTCCACCCCCATTCGATCTTGAAAAATGGGGCATTTGGCTTCAAATCATCCCATTTCCTTGATCCCTACCCGCGGTAACAACCCCCTGACGTGCCCAAACCCACGAATCCTTGAAACCCCCACCACCACCCCCGTAACTTCGAACCCGTTGCACCGACCACACCGCCCCGAGGCCCCCACCCCGGAGCACCACGGCGCACAACCCACGCGAGCGACACACCCCCCGAAACCAACAGCCCCCAGGGCCTGGTTCCGCACGCCCGCACACCCGCCACACACCTCACGCCACACGCCACACGCCACACGCAAAGGAACCACATGACCCTCCGCAACGAGACCACCACCGCCACCACCACCAAGCGCCGCAACCGCGTCCGCATGGCACTCATGGCCGGCGCCCTCACCGCCCTGCCGGTGGCCGGCCTCGTCGCAGCCAACACCGCCTCCGCCGCACCCGCCTCCGTCTGGGACAAGGTCGCCGCCTGCGAGGCCACCGGCAACTGGGCCATCAACTCCGGCAACGGCTTCTACGGCGGACTCCAGTTCACCTCCAGCACCTGGGCCGCCTTCGGCGGCACCGCCTACGCCCCCCAGGCCCACCAGGCCACCAAGGCCCAGCAGATCACCATCGGCGAAAAGGTCCTCGCCGCCCAGGGCCCCGGCGCCTGGCCCGTCTGCTCCGTCAAGGCCGGCCTCACCAAGTAACACCCCCCACCACCAACCAGGCGGCACCCGGCCACCACCCCACCGGCCCGCCCGCCCCCCGACGCCCACCCGACGTCACCCCCACGACAACGCCGCTGCACCCGACCGAACACCCACGGTCCGGGAACAGCGGCGTCGCGGCGTTCCACACACCTATCGGGCCGCACGGACACCGGCACCGGGCGAATAACCCGTCGCGGTGCGGCGGTTGCTGTGGCAGGGTGCGGGCGGGTCCCGGAATCGCCGGCCCCGGTCCGGAGCCGATCAGCGTCTACCGTGGGAGCGCCAGATGACGATGCCGCCACGCATGGTCCCCCTACTCCAGCAGTACGACTTCGCCCGCGGGCGCCTCGCCGACCGCCTGGCCGGACCGGTCGTGAACAGCGGCAACGGCACGGACGTCCCGGTCGGCGCGATGACGGACGACGAGTACCTGTGGGAGCCGGTCGCCGGCTGCTGGTCGGTCCGCCGCCACGCCGACGGTCCCGGGGCACGCGCGACCCTGCTCGTCGGCAAGGGCCCCTGGGGCCGCGACACCGCCCCCGCCCCGCACCCGGTGCCGCCGCCCTTCACCACACTGGCCTGGCGGCTCAGCCACCTCACCGAGATGCTCGCCCTCCGGGCCGACCACACCGGTGGCAGCCGCGCGCTGACCCGCGACGACCACCCGGTGGCCGACGACGCGGCGACCGCGCTCGCGGCCTTCGCCGCGGCGGCCGACGCGTGGCGGTCGGTCCTGGTCGACGCCGACGACAAGGCGCTCGACACCATCGGCCACAGCGCCTACCCCTACGGCAGCGACCCGGAGGACCCGTTCCGCGAGACGGTGTGGTGGGTCAACCAGGAACTGCTCCACCACGGCGCCGAGATCGCCCTCCTGCGCGACCTCTACCGCGAGCGGACCCGGCCCGCGGTCTGACGCCGGCGGGCTCGACCGGCTATGCCGGACGGGGCGGGAGCGGCAGCGGAAGGGCGGGCAGGCCGTCGATGCTGGTACCGACGTACTGCTTGCCCTCGCAGTATGTGTTGAACTCCTCCTCCGACTTGCGGTCGAAGTACTGCACGTGCAGGTCCCGGTCCGAACGGTACTCCATCAACGGCACCGCAAATCCGCAGGAGTCGCTCACCCGGTCGGCCTTCACCAGGACGATCGCCCGCAGCGCCGAGCCGTCCGCCCCCGGGTCGAAGTGCCCCAGCAGTCCGGCGAACCTGCTGTCGTCCCGGAACACCGCCTCGCCCTGCCCGTGGACGCGCACGACGGTCGGCGGACCGTCAAAGGCGCACCACATCAGCGTGATCCGCCCGTTCTCCCGGAGATGGGCGATGGTCTCCGCCGTCGAACCGCCGAAGTCCAGGTAGGCGACGGTGAGTTCATCGATCACCGCGAGCGTGCCCGACCTCCCCTTGGGCGAGACGTTGACATGGCCGTCAGCGGCGAGTGGCGCGGTCGCGACGAAGTAGACGGGCTGGCGCTCGATGAACTCCCGCAGGCGGCCATCGATCTTCTCGTATGTCTTCCCCATGACGGCGATTCTGCCTCATCCCGGATAGTAAGAACACGTCTCTCGTATGCCGAGACGCGAGGCGGAGAGGCGCCACCGGGACGCGGGTCGAGGCGGGGTCGGGCGCCCGGGTCGGGACCCAGGCAGCGCCGGATTGGCGCGGGAAACGGCAAGTGCCCTCGCACGCATCGGCGCGCGAGGGCACTCTCACCGAGCCCTGCCGGTCACCGCATCATGTACACGCTGTCCATGAACTCGATGATCTGCTGGTCCGTCAGGCGCTGGCCGTTGCGGTGGCCCATGGCCAGGTCGGCCTCGCTGATCATGCCGACCAGCCGTTCGCCGTCGATGACCGGGATACGGCGGATCTGGTGCTGCTCCATCTTCTTCAGCACCATGTCCATGCCGTCCTCCGCACGGACGCAGTGCAGATGGCCGGCCAGCTCCATGGCCATCATGCCGGCCGGGTCCTTGCCCTCGGCAATACATCGCACGACGATGTCGCGGTCGGTGATGATGCCCTTCAGCTTCTGGTCGTCACCGCAGATCGGAAGAGCGCCGACGTTCATGTCGCGCATCATCATGGCGGCTTCGGCCAGCGTCTGGTCGGCACGGATGCACTGGGCGCCGGTGTGCATGATGTCTCGGGCAGTGGTCACTGGGACTCCTTGTCAGGTCCGCCCCCGAATACCGGGTGTTCCGGTGCGATCACCATAAGCAACACCTTCACCGCTCGCGAGCCCGCGAGCAGACGGGACGGCCGGGCCGGCGCCGTCCCGGGCGGCCGATACTGGGGAGGTGACGCAGGAACTCGCCGACACGGTCGACGAAGCCGTCCGGAGCCGGCCCGCCACGGCTCTGCGGCCGTACGTCGCCTGGTACTCCGGCTACCGCCAGCGCGGCATCGCACCCGCCGTGCACCGCGGGCTGCCCTCGCCGTACCTGACCTTCATCCTCACCCTGGACGAGCCGCTCACCGTCGCCGGGCACCCGGATCCGGCCCAGCCGGCCGACAGCTACGCGACGCTGCTGGGCGGCCTGCACACCTCCCCGGCGCTGATCACCCACGACGGCCGGCAGTCCGGCGTCCAGATCGCCGTGCACCCGCTGGCCGCCCGGGTGCTTTTCGGCCTGCCGGCCGGCGAGCTGGCCGGGGTGGACCTCCCGGCCGACGCGGTGCTCGGACGGGCGAGCGCACTGCTCCAGGAGGCGCTCCAGCAGGCCGGAGGCTGGCCGGAACGGTTCGCCGCCCTGGACGGCGCACTGCTGCGGGCCGCGCGCCCCTCCGGGAACGTCCCGCCCGAGGTCGCCTGGGCCTGGCAGGCACTGCGGCGCAGCGGCGGGGCCCTACCGGTCTCGGCGCTGGCCCGGGAGACCGGGTGGAGCAGCCGGCACCTGCAGGACAGGTTCCGCCGCGAGACCGGGCTGACCCCGAAGGCCACCGCCCGGGTGATCCGGTTCGACCGGGCCCGGCGGCTGCTCGGCGCCCCCGGGCCGGTGCCCCGGCTGGCGGAGCTGGCCGCGCGCTGCGGCTACTTCGACCAGGCCCATCTGGCCCGCGAGTTCCGTGCGCTCGCCGGCTGTGCGCCGAGCGTGTGGCTGGCGGAGGAGGGCCCGGACTCGGCGAAGTTCCGAAACGTCCAAGGCGGGGCGGGTGCGGCGGCGCCAGAGTGGGAGCTGTGACAACCGCTCCGGTTCGCCACAGCCGCTCCGAGGAGGACTGCCGCCATGGAGACGAAGACTCCCGCCCCGCAGGTCTGGCCCAGCCTGCGTGCCCGTGACGCCCGGGCCCTGATCCGCTTCCTGGTGGACGCCTTCGGCTTCCAGGAGGTGGTCGTGTACGGCGAGGGCGACCTCGTCACGCACGCCGAACTGGCCTGGCCGGAGGGCGGCGGCGTGATGCTCGGCTCGGTCCGCCCCGACCCCGAGGGCGCCGAACCCTGGCCGGGCCGGCCGGGCGGCTTCACGGCGTACGTGGTCACGGCGGACCCGGACGCGGTGCACGCGCGCGCCGTCGCCGCCGGGGCGCGGATCACGACGGAGCCGTACGAGACGGACTACGGCTCGCGGGACTTCGCGGCCGCCGACCCGGAGGGCAACCGTTGGTACTTCGGCACCTACCCGGGCGCCCCGCGCCCCTCGGCCGGCTGAGTCCCGTGCCCCGGCGCACGCGGGCCGGCACGCGCCCGGCGCCGCAGGAGTCGCCCGGCGGCCGGCCACGGGGGTGTCGGCCGGCCGGGCCCCGGACCCCCGGCCTCCCTCCCCCGAGGACCGCGTCGAACGGCTGCGGGCGCTCTGCCTGTCGTTGCCGGAGGTGGCGGAGCGGGTGAGCCACGGCGAGCCGACCTGGTTCGCGGGGGCGGGGCGGCGGGCGCGGGTGTTCGTGATGCTCGCCGACCACCATCACGACGACCGCCTCGCGTTCTGGTGTCCGGCCCCGGCCGGGGCACAGGAGTTCCTGATCGCCGAGGACCCGGACCGCTTCTTCCGGCCCCCGTACGTCGGCCACCGCGGCTGGATCGGGGTCGACCTGGACGTACCACCGGTCGACTGGGCCCGGATCGAGGACCTGGTGGCGGACGCGCACGCCCTGGTCGTGGGCTGAGACGGGCTTGGGCGCAGGCCTTCCTTGCCCCGGCGAGGAGCCGCCGAGCCCCGCCCCGGGCCGCCCCGGCGCTGCCCGGGCCGTCACCGCCCTGCCGGGAGGGCGGACTGCGGGGCAGACGGGCAGACTGGCTGCGCGGGCCCGGCGAACAGGCGCGGCGGCCCGACGCAGCTCGGAGGCGGCCATGCCGCAGATGGTGGTGGACGGGCGCACGCTCGCGCTCTCGCACCTGGAGAAGGTGTACTACCCGGACACGGGCACGCTCAAGGGCGAGGTGCTGCGCTACTACGCGGCCGTGCACACCGCGCTGCTGCCGCACCTGCGCGACCGTCCGGTCTCCTTCCTGCGCTGCCCGGACGGGGTGGACGGCGAGGTCTTCATCGCCAAGAACCCGCCCGCCGGAACGCCCCCCTGGGTGCGCACCGTGGAGGTGCCGAGCACGAGCGGGGACCTCCGGCAGGTGGTGCTGGACGACGGCGCGGCGCTGCTCTGGGCGGCCAACCTGGGCTGCCTGGAGCTGCACGTGCCGCAGTGGCACGCCGCCGCCCCCGCGCTGGCGGACCGGCTCGTCCTGGACCTGGACCCGGGCGAGGGCGCGTCCGTGCTGACCTGCCGGACGGTGGCGGTCCTGCTCCGCGAGCGGCTGGCGGCGGACGGGCTCGACTGCTGGGTGAAGACCTCCGGTTCCAAGGGCCTGCACCTGCTGGTGCCGCTGGAGCCGACGCCGAGCACCCGGGTCTCCGCCTACGCCAAGGCGCTCGCGGCCTCGCTGGAGGTGGCGCACCCGGACCTCGTCGTGCACACCATGGCGAAGGCGCGGCGCACCGGGCGGGTGCTGGTGGACTGGTCGCAGAACTCCGCCAAGAAGACCACCGCCGCCCCCTACACCGTGCGGGCGCGTGCCCGGCCGACGGTGTCCACACCGCTGTCGTGGGCGGAGCTGGAGCGGGCCCGTTCGGCGGAGGAGCTGGTCTTCACGATCGCCGAAGTCCCGGGGCGGCTGGCGGAGTCCGGTGACCTGTTCGCCCCGCTGCTGGACGCGGACCGGGCCCGCCCCCTCCCGGCGGCGCCGACGCCGTCTCCCGCCGCTGCCCCGGCCCCCGCGGCCGCTCGCTCGCCCCTGGTGCTGGACCCGCCCGTCGAGGTGATGCGCCCGGCCGCCGTCGCCGCCGTCCCGCCACCGGACGGGTTGGGCGGCTCGGGCGTGCTGTACGAGCTCAAGCTGGACGGTTTCCGCTGCGTGGCGTTCGCGCGCGGGGAGCGGCCCCCGTATCTCCAGTCACGCTCCGGGCGGGACCTCACCGCCGAGTTCCCGCCGATCGCCGCCGCCGTCGCGCGGCTGCCGGCCGGGCTGGTGCTGGACGCGGAGCTGGTCGCCTGGCGCGGCGGACGGTTCGCGTTCCAGGAGCTGCTGCGCACCCGGCAGGCCCGGGCCGCCGACGACACGGCGCTCGGGCTGATCGCCTTCGACGTGCTGGCGCTGCCCGGGCGGGACGTCCGGAGGCTGCCGCTCACCGACCGGCGCCGGCTGCTGCTCGCCGCCCTCGCCGACGTGCCGCCGCCGGTCCAGCCGGTGATGGCCACGACCGACCGGGCCGAGGCGCTGGCGTGGATGGAACAGCTGGCCGACACGGGGGTGGAGGGGCTGGTCTGCAAGGCCGCCGGCTCCTCGTACCGGCCGCGCGGCGCCGGCCACGTGTGGGTCAAGTACCGGCGCAGCGACACCCTCGACGCGACCGTCCGCGCCGTCGTCGGGACGGCCGCCCGGCCACGGGCGCTGGTCCTGGAGCTGGCCGACGGCCGGGTGCTGCTGTCCACCCCGCAGCTGACGCCGGCACAGGCCCGGCAGGTCGCCGAGGCGGCGCAGGGGCGGCTGGGCGCACCCGTCCGCGATCCGGACCACGGGACGCTGCGGCCGCTCACCGCGCTGCTGCGGGCGGAGGTGACGGTCACCGGCCGGCCGCCGACGGCGGCCTTCGTCCGCCTGCGCGGGGACTGAACCGGGCCCCCCTCGCGAGCGTCCTGACGCTACTCAGGGCTCCTCCGGACCGCGGGACCCGGAAACGTGGCGCGACGGTGCGGGCTCGTGCGCCGTGGGCCACGGCGGGCGGGACTTCGCGCGCGGCGCGTGCGCGGACTCCGTGACCAGGGCGTCGTTGAAGGCCGGGAGGTCGGCCGGCTTGCGGCTGGAGATCAGGACGCCGGGGCCGTCCCGGCAGATGTGCACCTCCTCGTCCACCCAGTGGGCACCCGCGTTGACCAGGTCGGTGCGGATGCTCGGCCAAGAGGTCAGCGTCCGTCCGCGCACCGCGTCCGCCTCCACCAGCGTCCACGGCCCGTGGCAGATCACGGCGACCGGGCGGCCGGAGGTGCAGAACGCGCGGACGAAGGCCACCGCGGCCCGGTCCGTCCGGAGATGGTCGGGGTTGGCGACGCCGCCCGGCAGGACGAGGGCGTCGTACCGGTCGACGTCCGCCTCACCGACGAGGTCGTCCACCGGAAAGGTGTCGGCGCGGTCCAGGTGCTTGAAGGCCTGCACCCGTCCGGGCCGGGTGGAGAGCAGCCGCGGCGTGCCGCCCGCCTCGGCCACCGCCTGCCAGGGCGAGGTCAGTTCGATCTGCTCGACGCCCTTCGGCGCGACCAGGAAGGCGACGGTGCGGCCGGTCAGGGTCACCAGTGGCATCGGCGCTCACCCCGCCGGGCGCCCGTTCCCTGTCAGGTGGCCGTCATCTGCGTTGCGCCCGTTCCCTGCGTCGTGCCCGTTCCCTGCCAGGTGGCCGGTCGCCGCGAAGTGCTGGTCGAGCGCCGTGCGGCCGTGCGTGCCCAGGTCGCCCGGGGTCAGCTCGACGGCGGCGGGCGGCGGCGCGGAGCGGACGCGGGCGCGCGGGCAGTCCAGGTGGACCACCAGCTCCAGGTGGTCGATCCGGGCCACCAGCCCCACCGGGACCAGCAGCCGGGTGCCCTGCACCCACGGCCCGGCGTCGACCAGCAGGTGGTCGCCGGCGTCCTGCTCGACCCGGCCGAGCGGGCCGTCCGTCGCCTCCACCTCGTAGCCGACCAGGTTCAGGTCGGCGGCATGGTGGGAGCCCGGCCGGTACTCCCACAGGTCGGTCGTCATGGCACTCACGCCTCCGGTTGGTCCCACGGGCGTCGTTCCCCGTGTTCACCGCGATCGGGGCGGTCACCGCGTTCGCCCCAGTCACGGCCCCCGCCGCCGAGGAGGTCCGTGCCCTCGGCGTCCAGCAGGCGGCCCGGACGGCGTCGGCGCAGCAGGACCGCCACGGCGACCGCGATGCCCACGCTCGCCGCCCAGACCAGCGCGACGGCGGTCAGGACCGGCGCGGTCGGGGTGCGCACGCCGATGCTGAGGCAGATCGCGCTCATCACCAGCGCGGTCATCAGCACCCCCGGCGGGAGCTTGCGCGCCACGCGGCGCAGCACGACCCGGACCCGGCTCGGCTGTTTGGCCCCCATCGTGCTCAACCGTCGATCCAGGCGCGTGTCCTGGCGCAGATCGGACTCGATCTCGTCCAGGAGCCGCCGTTCCCGGCCGCTCAACGCGGGTCCGTCCATCTCGGTCACCTCCGACCCGTCCGGTGACGTCGTTCTCACATCCGGGCGGTTGCCCGGTTCGGGTGTGCCCTAACCGCTCCGGCCGGCCGGTACGGCCGGGGCCGTCGGACGGCAGCCGCCGAAGGCCCTGGGTCGGGCCAGCAGGCTGTCGTCGAGCACGTTCAGAAGGGCGGCGGTGTCGCGGTGCACCTCGGCCGCGCCGGCCGCCCGCAGTTCAGGACCGTTCGCGCCGCCGGTCTCCAGTGCGACGCACGGCACGGCGGCACGGCGGGCTGCCCGTACCTCGGCGACGCTCCCTGCGACGAACACGGCGTGTGATGCGGCACCGTCCACCAGGTCGAGGGCGGCACGGACGGGGTCGCCGCCCGGGGCGGTCACGGCGAGCACCGGCACCCCGGCCGGACCGGGCCCGGTCAGCACCACCGTCCAGCCCCGCGCGGCGCACTCCCGCAGCAGCTCGGCCTCGCCCGGCGCGGGGGCGGGACCGGTCGCGGTACGGGGCAGCGCCCCGCGCCAGTCGGTACCGAAGAGTGCCGCCGAGATGACCGTCATGGCCCACCGTTCCCGTTGCCGTGCCACGCACGGGGCGCGCCCTTCCAGACTAGGCCCCCACCCCCGTCCCGCGCCCGGCCACAGCGCCCCTCCCGGGAAGTCGGGCGGGGCCGGCGCCCCGGGCACGCGGGCCCCCGCCTCCGCCCCGGCCCCGCACGGAGGGGGCCGGCTGTGTCAGGGCCCGTGGTGGATGCGCTGCGCCGCGCCCCCGACGGCTCGCAGCGTGGGCACCGCGTCCTCGCCGAACCACTCCGGGAGGCCCGCCTGCCCACGGCTGGCCGGCTACGCGGGCTCGGGGTCGGTGGCGAGCCGGGCGTGCAGGTGCTCGTCGTGGTACTTGCCGTCGCCGAACCGGTACGAGGCTCGCAGGGTGCCCTCGGCGGGGTAGCCGCAGCGATCGGCGACCCGGCAGGAGGCGTCGTTGCCCACCGCGTGGGCGATCTCGATCCGGCGGGTGTCGGCCGTGGCGATGCCCCAGCCGGTGACGGCCCTGGTCGCCCGGGTGGCGGCGCCGCGGCCGCGGGCGCCGGGCCGCAGCCAGTAGCCGATCATCGCGAGGCCGTCGGCCCGGTCGACCCAGCGCAGTGCGACGTTGCCCAGCAGTGCGTCGTCGGCGGCGTCGAGGACGGCGAAGGCGGCGGTGTTGCCGCTCTCCCAGCCGGCGTCGCAGCGGTCGAGGTACGCCTCGGCCGCGGCCTCGTCGGTGGTGCGGATCGGGTTCCACAGGGCGATGGCCGGGTCGGCCGCTGCGGCGACCAGGCCGGGCACGGCGCCGCCGCGGACGAGGGTCTTCCGCCCCCAGGGGCGCAGGACCAAGTCCCCCAGGTCGAGCGTGACGGGGACGAAGGAGCGCTGGTCGGAGGTGGATTCAGCGGTACTCATCCGCTTTTCCTATCCCGGCTCCCGGCGGGTGCGCCAGCGAATTACCCGAGCCGGGAGCGGCGGTGGGCCCGCCTGGAGGGCGCGGCGACGGGCCCGGCAGGGCCGCGGCAGGCCTGCCGGGAGGCCACCACGGCGGGCGCCGGCGCGCTCCCGTGCGTTTTCCCGGCGCGCTCCCGTGCGTGCCCGCGCGTTCCCCCTGGACAGGCCGGTGGCCGGGGGCGTGCACCCCCGGCCACCGGCCGCACCCGCCCGTACGAACGGGCGTCAGATCCGGGCGAGGTACCCGTTGTCGACCAGCCAGAGCACGTTCAGCCGGGCCGGGCCGTTCGGCACCAGGGCGGCGTCGAGCTGGTACTGGAAACCGTAGCCGGGCTGGCCGAACCAGGGCGCGATCGGGCCGGCGTGCACCTTGAACGGCTTCAGCACCTTGTAGTCGTGGTAGTTGCAGCCGGCCGCCGGGTTGCTGTCGAGGCTCTGCGGCGGGATCGAGCGGCTGGCGTAGGGCAGGCCCTCGGGGGCGAGGAAGGAGCCGTACTCGCTGCCGAAGCGGTCGATGTTCTGGTTCGGGTACAGGGTGATCTCGAACTCGACCGGGGTGCCGTCCGGCAGCGTGACGTAGCCGTTGGCCGGCGGGTAGATCCAGCCCGGGCTGCCGTTGTTGGCGGTCGGGCTGTAGTAGGTGGCGAGGAACTTGTCCTCCGAGAGGTTGCCGGTGCGCTTGTAGCCGATCAGCTCGCGGCCGACCGGGCCGGTGGTCGGCAGGTCCTCGGGGCCGAGGCGGACGTCGCCGTGGTAGTCGGCGGCCGAGCACTCGTCGGAGGGGGTCGTGGTGGCGGCCCCGGCGGTGGCCGCGTCGGCGGCGGTGGCAGGGAGGGCCGGGGCGAGCAGGGCGACGACCGCGGCGAGCGGTGCGAGGAACAGGCGAAGGCGAAGGCGCACGATGTCTCCGTCGTATCAGCGTCATGGCGACCGGGGGGTGATCCGTCACCCTCCGTGTCCAGGTCGGCACCCAGGCAAGCGGATCACCTGACTCCACGTCAACAGGACGGGCCCGGAGGGCCACTGCTTTCTCCCGTTTCGGCCGACCCGCCCATGCCCGATCCCGGAGGGCGCACAGGGTGGAGGGCCGCGAACCCTCCGGGGCACGCGCCCTCCACCACGAGCCCCCGGCTCGACCGTAACGAAGCTGTTCCGGGTGCCACGCACCACGTTGACACCCTGTCAGGCCGACCGGACCATCTCGGATACGGCCGGGCCGCCGGGTCGCGGCCGTACCGAACCCGGGGGTGGTCAGTGATGGCGAACCAGATGCACCAGTGGAATTCCGAGCGGATGCCGAGCTCGATCAGGTGGGCGGTCGCGGGCGTCTGGGTTCATGCCGTCCTCAACGGCCTCGCCGGGCTCTTCCTCTTCGCTCTGATGAGCGGCGAGGACGGGGAGGGCGTCGGGCTGGTCCGGTTCGTCGCCGTCCTGTCGATCATGATCGCCATCGTGCTCTGCTTCTGCGCCGCCCTGGCCCCGCACCGGGCGGGCTGGACCCGGATCACCGTACTGGTGATCGAGTGGCTCTCGATCATCTCCGGCGTGCTCCAGCTCTTCTCCGGCGCCACCCTCGCCCTGGCCGGTCTCGCCATCGCCCTGCTGATCGTCACGGCCTTCATGTCGCACGAGGGCAGGCGGTGGTTCAACGCCTAGCTGACTGACTGAGCGTCAGGACCGGCTGCTGGGGGCCACCTTGCCGAGGATGTGCAGCAGCCGGTCGAGCGCGTCGCGGGAGTTCGGCTCGGTCAGGTTGACCATCAGCCGGAAGGCCACCTTCAGCAGGGCCGGGTGGCCGAGGCCGAGCGCCCCGGCAGCGCCGAGCAGCCGGGGCCGGCCCAGCACGTCGGCGACCAGCCGGCCGAGCGCGAAGTAACCGTCGTAGGCGGCGCGCAGCGCCTGCGGGTAGGCACGCAGGGCGAGTTCACGGCCGCGGTCGGTGCGCCGGGCCAGGGCCTGGACGATCGTCTCGGCGGCGTACCGGCCGGACTCCATCGCGTAGGCGATGCCCTCGCCGGTCGCCGGGCTGACCGTTCCGCCCGCGTCGCCGATCAGCAACAGGCCGTCGGCATAGTGGGGTTGGCGGTTGAGGCCCATCGGAAGGGCGGAGCCCCGGACGGGCTCGGTGACGCCCTCGGGGGTGAAGCCGTACTCGGGCGGAAGGTCGGCGCACCAGCGGCGGAGCAGGTCCCGCCAGTCCACCTCGCGGGCCACGGCGGCGGTGTCAAGGACGCCGAGGCCGACGTTGGCGGTCCCGTCCCCCATGCCGAAGACCCAGGCGTAGCCGGGCAGCAGGCGCCGGGCCGGGTCCTTCGGGTCGCGCAGGTCGAGCCAGGCCTCCAGGTAGCGGTCCTCGTGGCGCGGGGTGGTGAAGTACGTCCGGTAGGCGACGCCCATCGCCCGGTCGGTGCGGCGGTAGCGGTTCATGGCGAGGGACAGCCGGGTGGAGTTGCCGTCGGCGGCGACCACGAGCGGCGCGTGGTAGCTGACCGGCGTCCGTTCCTCACCGAGGCGGGCGGTCACCCCGGTGATCCGGCCGGTCCGCTCGTCGACCAACGCGCCTGTCACGTTGGCCCGTTCGACCAGCCGGGCGCCGGCGGAGGCGGCCCGGCGGGCGAGCAGTTCGTCGAAGTCGGCCCGCCGCCGGACCAGTCCGAACGACGGGAAGGCCGAAAGCTGCGGCCAGTCCAGCTCCAGCCGGCGCTCTCCGGCGACCAGGCGCAGCCCCCGGTTGTGCAGCCAGCCGGCCTCCTCGGAGACGTCGATGCCCAGATCGACCAGCTGCTTGACCGCACGCGGCGTCAGGCCGTCGCCGCAGACCTTCTCCCGGGGGAAGGCCGACTTCTCCAGCAGCAGCACGTCGAGCCCGGTGCGGGCGAGGTGGTAGGCGGCGGTGGAACCGGCCGGTCCCGCGCCCACCACGATCACATCGGCGTGGTCCGGCCCGCGTCCGGGCTCGACGTCGGTGGACAACTGCTGCTCTGGGCCGGGCATCAGGCAACTCCCACGGGTCGGATCGGCTGCGGACTCGCGGTCACCGACGATAGGGACAGCAGCCGCCGCGCCGCGCCCCGACACGCGGACCCCGCCCCGATGACCGGTCGATACCGGCCATCGGGGCGGGGGTCGGCACCCGTGCGGGGTGCACGGAACGCCGGAGGCGGTCAGAGGCCTCCGTTGACGACCGCGCTGGAGACCGAGCCGCGGTGCAGGTTCCACTTGGCGAGAATCCTGTCGTACTCGCCGCTGTGGATCACCTCGTCGAGCGCCTTGGCGATGATGTCGCGCAGGGCGGTGTTGTCCTTGGCAACGGTGATGCCGTAGGGGCCGGCCTGCAGGAAGTTGGTACTGGCCAGCTGAAACGTTCCGGCGCGGCCCGGCTGGGTGGTGTTGTACTGAGCCACCGGGTAGTCGTTCAGATCGGCGGCCGCGGCGCCGGAGGCGACCTCGGCGAGCGCCTGCTCGTCGGTGTCGAAACGGTGGATCTGCAACTGCTTTCCGGTTCGCAGGCAGGCCGCCGTCTGCCGGGTGGCCAGCTCGTCCTGGACGGTGCCGCGCTGGACGGCCACGCCCCGGCCGCAGAGGCTCTCCAGCGAGGAGAGGCTCAGCGGGTTGCCGGACTTGACCACCATCGACGTGCCGGAACCGAAGTAGTCGACGAAGTCGACGCCCGCGTCGGCCTGGTGCCCGTCGTCGGCCGCGCCGAGCTGGCGCTGCTTGGTGTCGATCACGGCCGACATCGCCAGGTCGATCTGCTTGGACCGGACGGCCGGAATCAGCTTCTCGAACGGCATGTCGGTGAACTCGACCTTCACCCCGATCGTGGTGCCGAGCGCCTTGGCGAGCTCCGGGTCGAGGCCCTCGGGCGCGCCCGACGAGTCCTTGAAGTCCACCGGCGGGTAGTTGAGGTAGGAGCCGATCTTGAGTACCCCGGCGGCCTTGACCGCTTTGGGGAGCCGGGCTTTCAGGTCGTCCTGGCTGCCGGGAGCCGGGGCGGCGCCGCTGCCGCAGCCGGTGAGCAGCAGCCCTCCGGCGCCGAGCGCGGCGGCGGCGCGCAGTGGCCGGCAGGAGCGTCCGGAGGGGGGTGCGGGGGTGTGCGGGGGAATGGGTCCGGAGGCGGGTCCGGAAGCAGGTCCGGAGGCAGGTCCGGAGGCGGGGGTGATGAGGGTTCGGTGCATCGCGATGCGTCTTCTTCGCAGGTGAGGGAGTGCGTTCGGGGAGACGCCGCGCCTGAGGGCTGCCGGGGTACGCAGGGCGGACCACCTCGCCGTGTGCCCGGATGGGGCCGCCCCGGGGTGTGGGGGCGGCCGGTCGGCGGAGGTCCGCCGTCGAGGGCGGTCGGGGCCATCCTCGCACCCCTCGCCGCGGGCGGAGGATGCGGGGCGACCGAGGGCCCACTGCCGCGCGGAGCGGCGCACGTCTCTCTCACAATCGGGTGATCTGATCGTTGCGTGGGACTAAGTCGGACAATCACCCCGGCGGCATGGCAATCCCCCCAAATCTGCCTTGCGCCACCGCGGCGACTGCGGGACCTTAGGGCCTCTCGTGCGCCGTCACCCACCGTCACCGGCCGGGTCCCCGGCTGCCCGAGGGCTCCCCCCACCTGCCGTGCGGGCCTCCCCCGCCCGCCCTCCACGATGGACACCAGCATGCGCATCCGCTCCACCACGGCGAGATCCCTCGTCGCCGTCCCCACCGCCGCCGCCCTGCTGCTGCTCGCGCCGACCGCGCACGCGGCCGCCGGAGGCACGCCCCCCAAGGGCAACAACGGCACCGTCAAGATCCACGACAGCGCGACGGGGCAGGAGGACAATCGCAACGAGCCCAAGGTCTGCACCTTCTACCTGGACTCCTTCGGCTTCGACCCCGGCCAGGACGTCATCTGGCTGATCGCCGACGTGCACGACAAGACCGAGACCGCGGTCGCGTTCGGCGACCTGCCGGTGGACGGCAAGGGCCACGTCCGCACCGAGGACATCAACCTGCCGGACGGCCACTACAAGCTGTACTGGGCCTCGGTCGAGCTGGTCGACGGGAAGCTGCCGGCCGAGCCCGAGCTGAACAACCCCAAGCACAAGGTGTTCAAGGTCGACTGCGGCGGCCGCACCCCCGCTCCCACCGGCAAGCCCTCGCCGAGCGCGACCCCGACCAAGACCGCCTCCGCCTCGCCGAGCGCCACCACGACGCCGACCACGTCGCCGTCGCAGACGCCCTCCGCGACCACCTCCCCCAGCTCCACCGGCAAGCCGTCGCCGTCCGCCACGCCCAGCACCTCGGCCTCGCCGAGTGCGAGCGCGACCGCCACCACGACCCCGTCGGCCGGCCCCTCGACGACGACCCCGGCCACCGCGTCGGCCACCCCGTCGGCGACGCCGTCGGCCTCCGCGAGCACCTCGGCCACCGCCGGGACGGGCACCGAGGCCCCGGCTCCCACCGCCGGCCCGTCGACCGCCCCGACCGCGACCGTCCCGGTGCAGACCCCGCCCGCCGGCACCGTGGTCAACCCGGACAAGCCGCTCATCGTGCCCGCGAAGGCCAGCGTCCCGACCCCGATCCCCGGCACCGCCGCGGCCGGCAAGAGCCTCGCCTCCACCGGTAGCGACGGCAGCCTCCTGGTGGCCGGCGCCGGTACCGCGCTGCTGCTCGCCGGTGCGGGCGCCGTGGTCTACACCCGCCGCACCCGCCGGTCGTCCTGAACCCGCAGCGACCCGCACGGCCCCGGCGCCGAGCCCGGGCCTGAGGGGGGCCTGAGGGGGGCCTGAGGGGGGCGCTGAGCCCGGACAGCGCGGCGGGAGGGCCGGCGACCGACGGGGTCGCCGGCCCTCCCGCCGCTTTCGGGCGCTCCGGTCAGGGGTTGACCGCCAGCACCACGTACGCCGCCAGCACCGCCAGGTGCACCGCGCCCTGGAGCGGGGTGGCCTTGCCCTCCGGCGTGACGGGCAGGAAGTAGTCCCGGTGCCGGAAGGTCAGGATGGCGACGAACAGCCCGTAGAGCACGATCGAGGCGGTCGCCGCGAAGATCAGCTGGGTGGACGAGAACTGCGGGCCCGGCGAGCTGGTGGTGAAGGTCGGCAGCACCAGGCTGAGCGTGGCGAGGTCCCGATGCAGGCCAGCGCCGCGCCCGTGCCCTCGGCGTTGAACACCGCCACGCGGTACCTGAGCGCGGCGACCAGGATGGACAGGCCGAGGATGCCTTTGCAGGTGATCACCACCGCGGCGAACACGGTGTCCCGGGCCAGGGTGGCGGCCTTGTCACCGCCGTCGGCCATCAGCGTCACGATCAGCGCCACCTCGATGACGGTCACCGCCACCGCCAGCACCAGTGAGCCGAACGGCTCCCCCACCCGGTGGGCGATCACCTCGGCGTGGTGCACGGCGGCGGGCACCGCGCCCGCCAGGACGCAGGCCACCACGGCCACCACCCAGCCGGGCAGGTCCCGGTGCCAGGTCAGGACGAGAACGACGAAGGCCGCCACCGGGACGACGGCGGTCCACTGGGTGACGGCCGCGCGGAGCTTCATGATCATGCGGCCGAGCATCGCATCCCGGCAGCCCGGCGGCCGGCCAACGCCGCCGGGGACCCTCGGCCGATGCGACCGGGCCGGTCAGCCGGGTGCGCGCCGACCGCGCCGGCCAGCCGGGTGCGCGCCGGCCACGCCGGTCAGCCTCCGTACTCGGCGAGGTAGCCGAGCACCCTGGCGACGTGCGCCTTCACCCGCTCGGGTACGCCGCCGGTGTCGGCGACGGACTTGTCGCTGGTCCGGTAGCCGGCCGTGACGAGGGCGGGCAGGTTGCCCGTCAGCCCCCGGTGCTTGAACTGCTGGTCGAGCCAGCAGACGTAGTTGCCCATCGAGGCGATGGCGTCCGCCGGGTTCATGTAGTCCTTCACGCCGTCGTGGTCGCCGTCCTGCGCCCAGGCGTTGAAGACGGCAGGCGTCCACATGGCGACGCCGTACTCGCCGGACTCGGGGTGGGCGGCCTTCGGGTCGAACCCGCTCTCCGCCTTGAGCATGGCGGCCACCAGCGCCGGGGTGATCTCCGGCTCGGGGCAGCGGCGGGCGGCGTCCTCGATCGGGCCGCGCAGCGCGGCGGGCACGTCGGCACCGGGCGGGATCGCGCCTGCCGGGACCGTACCGGCAGCCGCCGCGCCCGCCGAGGCGGCCGGGACCGGCGCCGGGCGGGCGGTCCCCGCGGGGGTGGCGGGTTCCGGGGAGCCGGTGAGGGCGAGCAGGGCGGCGGCCACCAGCGCCGTCACGCCCAGTCCTCCCGCCTCGGCGAGCAGCCTGCGCCGGCGCACCGGTCCGGTGGCGGCGCTCGACGGCCCACCCGGACCGCCCGCTGCGGCCGTGAGCAGGGAGGCGAGGTCCACCCCGCCCCGCGCCTCCCGGTCCGCGGCGAGGCAGGCCGTCACCACCGCCCGCCAGCGCGCGGGCAGCGCGTCGTCCAGCCGCAGCGGCGCCGCGCCCCGCGCGTACGCCAGCGCGGCCAGCGAGCGGGCTCGGGCGGTGGCACCGAGGAAGGGGTGCAGCCCGCCGGTGAGCAGTTGGTGGGCGAGGACGCCGAAGGCCCAGATGTCGGCGCTGGGCCGCAGGGCGACACCGCGGGCGCCGGTCCGCTCCGACCACCACTCGGGCGGCACGTGGTCGGGCGAGCCCAGCGGCGGGGCGTAGGCGTGGGTGCCCTCCAGTTCGGCGGTGAGGCCGAAGTCGGCGAGTTTGGCGGTGCCGTCCGCCATCAGCAGGATGTTGCCGGGCTTGAGGTCGCCGTGCACCCAGCCGGCGCCGTGCATGTGGGTGAGGCCGGCGCCGACCTCCGCGAGGATCCGCTCGGCCCCGGGGACGGGCTCGTGCGGACGGGCCGCGGCCAGGACGTCCTGGAGGCTGCGGGCGGCGCGTTCCATCACCAGGGCCACCGCGCCGTCGAGCCCGGGGTGGGCCGGGTCGTCGACGGTGACGACGGCGAGGGTGCGGATCAGGTGCGGGTGGTCGGCGAGGCGGCTGAACCGCATCTCGCTGCGGGCGACCTGCGCCATGGTGCGGCGCTGGCCGGGGCTGAGCCGGGCGGGGCTGAGGAACTTGACGGCGGCGTCCGGGAGTTCGCCCTCCCCGTGGGCGGCGTAGACGCTGCCCCAGGCGCCGGCTCCGATCGGTTCGCCGGTGCGGTAGCCGGCCACGGGGTAGCCGGGCGGCACCGCGGGCGGCGGCTCCTCGGGCCGGTCCGGCCGTGGTGCGGCGGGCTGCGCGGGCGGTAGCACGGCGGGTTCAGCCGCCGCGCCGGGGCGGGAGGAGCACCAGGTGCTCCTCCCGGACGAGGTCGAACCTCAGGGCCAGGGCCACGAGTTCCTCCCGCTTGCCGCCACCGCGGCCGGCCCCGTCCGGAGCCTCCTCCGGCGTCTCGCGCAGCCGGAGCTTGGTGGCCACCAGGTAGTCGATGTGGTAGTTGACGGCGGAGCGGGTGAGCCCGCGGCAGGACGGCAGGGCGCGCAGCCTGGTCACCACGTCGGTAGCGCCGGGGACGAGGGCGGCGGAGGGCGAGCGCAGCCGGGGTTCGCAGAGGGCCAGCAGGACGAGGAAGTACTTGGAGGTGGGGTCGAGGGCGAACGGGCTCACCGTGCGCTCGCCTTCGCCGGCACCGGACTCGCCGTCCAGGTAGGCGTGCTGCGGTGCGAAGACCTTGAAGGCTGCCGGCTCGCCGAGGGCGGGCAGCAGTACCCGGGAGAACTCGAACGGCACCGGCGCGCCGAGCCGGCCGGGCGCCACCTTGACGTGCTCCCCCGCGCCCTCCAGGTTCTCCACCACGTAGGTGGCGGAGGAGCTGAAGTTGGAGAGCCGCCAGTAGTCCTCGGCGGCGGTGATCTCGCCCGCGCGGCGCGAGACGCCCTGGTCGCTGAGGGGAATGGCGACGGGGCGGCCGGGCTCGCCGCGCCCGAACTCGGCCACCTCGCCCGGGCCCAGGTGCAGCAGCGCGGGCCGGGTGGAGCCACCGGGCCGGGTGGGTGGTCCGCCGGGCGCGGGCCCCCAGGGGGGTTCGCGGCGGGCGTCGGGGCGGGGTTCGGGCAGTTGCACGATGACCGTGTCCATGCAGGCCACCTCCGTGGTTCGCGTCGATCGTAGCCGTCCGAACGGCCTCACACCGGTCCGCCACCCGTACGAGTGAACACCCGTGGCGGAGCGGCACCGGACTGCCGCCCGGGACGGTCAATCCGACGGTCCGGACGAGGAGTTGGCGGCCGGTCGGACGAGCCCGGCCTCCTCCTTGAGGCGGAGGCCGCTCCTCCTCCAGGCCGGTGGGTCGGGCCGGTCGGCCGAGAGACGCGGCGGCACCCGGCTGCCAGGGTTACGGCCATGGACACCACCAACTCCCCTGAACAGGGCATGACTTCACCGACGGCCGCCCCCGGGCGACGGGCCCTCCTGAGCGCCTCCGCGCTCGGGCTGGCGGCCGCGGCCACGGCGGCCGGCACGATGGGCGCCGCCGGGCGCGCCGAGGCCGCACCGCAGGAGAAGCGAGCGCCGCGCCGGTTCGAGGGCCGGGCGGTCCTGATCACCGGCGCCACCTCGGGCATCGGCCGGGCCGCAGCGAGCGCCTTCGCGGCGGCGGGCGCCAGGGTCGGGTTCTGCGGACGGCGGGCCGAACTCGGCCGCCAGGTCGAGCAGGAGATCCGCCGCAGTGGCGCAGAGGCCTCCTACTTCCCGGCGGACGTCCGCGATCCGGCCCAGGTCGAACGCTTCACCGAGCAGGTCGCGGCCCGGTACGGCGGGATCGACATCGCGGTCAACAACGCCGGCATCGGCAGCGGCAAGCTGCTCCACGAGCTGACCGTCGCCGAGTGGGACGACGTGATGAACACCAACGCGCGTGGCGTCTTCCTCGCCGTCAAGTACCAGATCCCGCACATGCTGAAGGCCGGGCACGGGGTGATCGTCTGCACCGCCTCCTCGGCCGCCGAGCAGACCCGGCCGAACGGCGGCGCCTATGCGGCCAGCAAGCGGGCGATCCAGGGCATCGTCAAGGCGGCGGCCCTGGCCTACGGGCCTCGGGGCATCCGGATCAACGCGATCCTCCCGGGCACCACCGACACCGCGTTCGTCCGGCCGCCGGGCATCCCGGACGCCGACTGGGCGCGGTTCAAGCAGGCGTTCGGCCCGCTGAACGTCGAGGGGCTGGAGCGGATGGCCGAGCCCGCCGAGATCGCCCGGGCGATCCTGGCGCTCGCCTCGGACGACTTCGCCTACCAGAGCGGCGTGTCCGTCCCGGTGGACGGCGGAGCGACGGCCGGGCGGCGGATGGTGCTGCCGCCGGCCGGCTGAACGGCCGGCCGAGCGGTCGGCGACGGGCGCCCGGGGGGAGCGACGCGGGGCGGCTGGGGCGACCGGGGCGGATGGTCGTCATGGTTGCAGCATGTAGTTGAACAGTCACCTGGAGTGTGATGCAGCGCACATATGGCATGTCCACAATCTGTGCAAGACTCATCCCATCCAGTGAGATTCCCTTGATTTCCAAGGAGGTTCCTATCATGCACGCTCGGATCGCAGCTCTGATGGTCACGGTGGCAGGGATCACGGCGGCGACGGCCCTGCCGGCCACGGCAGCCACGGTCACCGACGAGTCCGGCAAGGTGGCCTGCACCACCGTCGTCAACCAGCCGTGCGCCTGGCAGGAGCGGGACGGCGGCGGCTTCATCGGCGTCGCGCAGGTGTCGGCCGCCGACCCGGCGCAGCTGACGCTGGTCCGGGTCGAGATCCGGACCCAGCAGGCCTGGGGCAGCCCGTGGGTCACCGTGGCTTCCGCGACCACCGTCACCCACGGGTCCGCCAAGGCCGTCACGCCGCGCGTGGTCACCAAGGACCTGCGGATGATCTGCGCCACCGGCGGCCCGGCCCTGGAGGCCGCGCAGCGGGTCACCACCTGTACCAACCCGTTCTGATCCCGGCGGGGTTCTGAGCCCAGTGGGGTTCCGGGCCCGGTGCGGCCACTTCTCGGCGAGACGCTGATCTCGGTGAGGTGCTCGAGGTCTCCGGGGTCCGTGGGGGATCCGTAGACCGAAAGCGGTTCGGGGGGCACGGGAGATCCGCTCCCCCCGAACCTCCCCGGCTCCACCGGCAGCCACTCGGTAAGTTCCCAGCCCGCACTCAGGCCAAGGGCTCGCCGACAATGCGCCGACCTCCCGCCGAAACCCACCCGGAGCGCGCAACCCTCTTCGGAGCATGGGACTTTGCACTATCTTGGTAATTCGTGGAGCGGGGCGGGCCGCCCACCGGGCAGGCGCGCGCCGCACGGCGGAATCTGCCCGCGCACCGCGCTCCACCCCCGCCACGGCAGCACCGACGGGGACGAAGGGGGAGCGTGTCGATGCCCGAGGGGACCACGCGTTCGACCGGGGCCGACGGCGGCCCCACCATCGGCACGACCGGCCCGGGCACCGGCCCGGCGGGTCCCGACACCGCCCCGGACACCTCCCCGGCTGCCTACCCGGCCGGCGGCCCGGCCGCCGGGAGAACCCGCCCGGCCCCCCGCTGATCCGGACACCGCGGACCCGCGACCGGCCGCGGCACCACCACCGCGCGGCCGCCTGGCCGGCCGGCGCACCACCGTCGACGCCGCCCTGCGCAACTCCCCCGCGCAGCCGCTGTTCCGCCTCGCCGCCACCCGCCGGCTCGCCGTCCTGGCCTACCACGGCGTGGACGACCCGTGGACCTTCTCCCTCCAGATGGAGCGCCTCGTCCGGACCGCCCGCCCGGTCTCGCCGGCCAGGGTCGACCAGGCCGTCCGCTCCGGGCGGCCGCTGCCGCACCGCAGTGTGCTGGTCACCTTCGACGACGGCGACCGTAGCGTACTCACCGAGGCCCTGCCCGTCCTCACCCGGCTCGGCATCCCGGCGGCCGCCTTCGTGGTCACCGAACTCATCGGCGGCGACCAGCCGTTCTGGTGGTCGGAGGCCGCCTTCCTGGCCGCCCACGGCGGCACCGCCCGCGCACTGGCCGGCTGCGCGCCCGGCGAGGTGGTGCGGAGGCTGAAGACGCTGCCCGACGCCGACCGTCGCACCGCCCTCGCCGAGCTGCGCGAGAGCGCCCGCGCCCGTGCGCCCCGTCAGGAACAGCTCGGCCCGCAGGACCTGCTGACGCTCCGTCGGTCCGGCATCGCCATCGGCAACCACACCGCCGTCCACCCCTGCCTGGACCACTGCGACGACGACGCCGTCCGGGACGAGATCACCCGCCCACAGCTCCCTGACCGGCTGGCTCGACGGCGAGGAGCCCACCGCCTTCGCCTACCCGAACGGCAACTTCGACCGGCGCGCCGACACCGTGCTGCGCCGGCTCGGCTACCGGGTCGGCTTTCTGTTCGACCACCGGCACGACCGGCTGCTGCCGCGCCGGCCGCTGCGGACCAGCCGTCTTCGGGTGAACTCCACCACCAGCCGGGACAGGTTCGACACAATTCTCTCCGGGCTCCATCCGGCCCTGCACCGACTGCGCGGCGGAGCCTGACGACGGCCGAGGGGGTTCCTGTCGAAGCTACTGCGGCCGAGGCCGGGACGGTGACGCGGGCGGCCGCGCCCGTGCGGTACCGGAGCGCCGCACTCCCGGCCGACGTCCTGGACGGCTGGCGGGAGTTGGCGGCGGCCGACCCGGGCGGTTCGTGGTTCACCACGCCCGAGTGGACGCTGGCCTGGTGGGAGACGCTCGGCGCGAAGCAGGGCGCCGGCGAGATCACGGTCTGGCGTGAGCCCGGTGGCCGGGTCTCGGCCGTCGTCCCGCTGCTGCGCACCTGGCGCCGGCTCCACCCGCGCGCGCCGCTCGCCGTCCCCTGCCTGACCGTGCTCGGCTCCGGCCCCGGCGCGGCCGACCACTGCGGTTTCACCGCCGCACCCGAGCGCTGCGCCGAGGTCGCCGCCTGGCTCGACCGGCGGGCGCGGCGCGCCACGCTGCTGCTCGGCGATCTCGACCCCGGGCAGGGCGGACTGCTGCCGCCCGGCGCGGTGGAGACCGGCCGCCCCCCCGTGCCCGCGCGCCGACCTCACGGCGGGGCCCGACGCGCTCGGCTCCCGGCAGTTCCGCGCCGACCTGCGCCGCTACGGCCGCAAACTGGCCGCCGAGGGGATCACCTTCCGCTGGGAGGCGCCGGCCGTCGGGGAGGACGAACTCGCCGAGCGGGTCGAGCTGTTGCACGCCGTGCTCAGGCTGCACCGGCAGCGGCGCGCCGCGCTCGGCCTGCCGACCACCTTCGACGCGGCCCGCGCACCGCTGCACCTGCGGCTGCTCGAACGCGCCGCCGCCACCGGGCGCGGCGAGGGCCCGGCCTTCCTGGTCGCCGAACGGGCCGGGGAGGTGGTCGGCGTGCTCTACGGCTTCCGGTGGCGGGACACCTTCGCCTACTACCAGATCGGCTGGGACCAGCGCTGGGCTCCGCTGCGGCTGGGCACCGCGGTGATCGCCGAGGCGGTCCGGGCCGCCGCCGGCCAGGGCCTGGCCACCTTCGACTTCCTGCGCGGCACCGAGCCGTACAAGTACCGGTTCGACGCGGAGGACCGCGAGGACGTCTCCTGGCTGGTGCCGCACGGGCTCTCGGGCGTGCTGCTCGGCCTCAAGTACCGGGCGAAGGCGGCCCGTCAGGGCTGAGCACCGGCGGAGCCGGTCGTTGCTCAGCCCTGACGATGCGGCAGATCCGGCTACGGCCGGCTGGTGCGCGCCGCCCGCGGGGCCGGTGCGGTCCCGGCCTGCCCCGCAGCTGCGGCCCGCTCCGGCTCCTCGGCCGGCCGCCTGGTCACGGGCGCGGGGCCGGAGCTGGTGCGGACCATCTGCGTCGCGGCCGGCACGCCCGCCCCGGCGGTGGCCGGCGGGGTGGCACGGGTGGCCTGGATGGCCTGGATGGCCTGGGTGGCACGGGTGGCCTGGATGGCGGCCGCCATCGGGGCGCCGGCGCGGGCTGCCGGTGACAGCAGCACGCCCGGGACGATCCCCGTCACCGCCGCACGCCCCGTCGCCTCGGGCGCAGCACCCGCGGACTCCCCCGCCCGGGGGGCGGTGGTCTCCAGCGAGTCCAGGCGCAGCACGAAGTTCGGATGGTCGGGGTGACCGCCGGTCCAGTCGGCGTCCTTGCTGCGGATCTCCCGGGTGCGGGCGCCCGAGCCGAGGCTCTGCACCGGGCCGGGCCGCACGCGGACGTTGGGCCACCAGCGCCCGTCCCAGCTGTGCTCCAGCTCCAGCTCCCACTCGTCCTCCCGGACGTCCAGGAACTCGCCCACCCGACCGGACAGGACGCTGGTCCCGTACGAGGCCCGGATCACCGCCCGCTGGTCGAAGGCGGCGTCCTTGCCGATGACCGTGATCCGCCACGGCCCGTCCATCCTCAGCACAGCCGGCCTCCCGAGGTCCTCCGCTGCCCGGAGCCACCCGGCCCCGCACCTGCCTCAACGGGCCGGCGGCACCCACCGGTTCACCCCGTCCGCCCGCCCTCCTCCGGCGGGGACGGTCACCGCCGGCCCTTCAGCCAGCCGGCGAAGGCGTCCAGCGCGGGCTCCGGGTCCCGGCGGCCGAGACCGATCCGGAAGCGGTCGGCGGGGGTGGGGGTGAGGTCGGAGCGGTAGATGCTCGCCGGCAGCAGCAGGACGCCGGCCTCCTCGACCAGTGCGGTGCAGAACTCCTCCACCCCGTCCGGCCCGAGGTAGCGGGGGTAGGCGACGCAGCCACCGTCCGGGGCCCGCCACTCGAAGAGGTCGGCGAAGGCGGCGAAGAACGCGTCGAAGAGCGGCAGGTTGGCGGCGACGACCGCGCGGTTGCGGGCCAGGATCGGCTCACGGTTGTTGATCGCGATCCGGGCCAGGATCTCGCTGGGCGCGGAGTTGCAGATCGTGGTGTAGTGCTTGGCGCGCTCCAGGCGGCTGCGCAACTCCCGGTCACGGCAAGCGATCCAGCCGATCCGCAGGCCCGGAAGGCCGAGCGACTTGGAGGTGACGTTGAGCGAGAGCGCCCGCTCGGAGAGGTCGGCGGCCTGCGGCAGGGTGCGGGCCGGGTCGCGCTCCAGGCCGCGGTAGACCTCGTCGCTGAAGAGGTGGATGCCGCGCTCGTCACAGATCCGGGCGAGCCGGGTGAAGTCGGCGGCGTCGATGACCTTGCCGGTCGGGTTGTTGGGGAAGTTGACGGACACGACCCGGGTGTTGGGCCGCAGCGCGGCGGTCAGCTCGTCCAGGTCGAGCGCCCAGTCCCGGCCGGCGTCCAGGGCGACGCCGGTGACCTCGCAGAGGGAGAGCGGAATGGTCTCCGCGGACTGGTAGTTGGGGGTCACCACGACGGCGTGGTCGGCGGGGCCCAGCAGCACCTGCATGGCGAGGTTGAGCGCCTCCTGCGCGCCGCCGAAGCAGATCACGTCGTCGGCGTCGACGTGCTCGTACATGCCCGCGACGGCCTGTCGCAGCGCCGGGTCGCCGAAGGTCTCGGTATAGCCGAGGGTGAGCGTCTCCCAGGCGTGCCGGTCCTCGGGGCCTGCCAGGGCGAGCAGTTCGGACATCCCCATGGTCTGCGCGTCGGAGGCGGTGAGGTGGTGGCGGGCGGTGAACTCCCAGCGGGAGAAGTAGGTTTCCAGCCGGAAGTCGGGGAGCCTGGTCATCGGTCGTTCCTCTGCGGTGCGTCGGTCGCTGTCGCTGTCGCGGTCGCTGTCGTGTTCTCTGTCGCGGTCGCGGTCTCTCTCGCGGTCCCTGTCACGGGCTCGTCCCCGGGTGCAGGCCCAGGCGCGACCCCTGGTGCGGCCCCGGGTTCGGCCCTGAGGTCGGCGAGAAGGGTGTAGACGGTGGAACGCGACACCTTGAGCGCGGTGGCGACGGCGGGAACGGCGCGGCGCACCGCGAGCACCCCGGCCCGGTCGAGTTCGCGCAGCACGGCGAGCCGGTCCTCACGGCCGAGGCGTTCCGGCGGGCGCCCGTGGGCACGGACGTAGCCGCCGATGACGTCGTTCATCTTCTCGGTCCAGTCGCGTTCGAAGAGCGGCGCGGGGCGGGGTACGGTCGGGGCGGCGAAGCCGGCCAGCAGGGTGGCGGCGTGCTCCAGCGGTCCGCGGTCGAGGTTGACGCAGAGCACCGCCGACGGCCGACCGTCGGCGTCGCGCAGCACGGCGCTGACCGAGGAGAGCCGCCGCCCGTCGGGGAGCAGCTTCTCGTAGGGCCCGTAGACGTCGGGCGCGGAGGGGTCCAGTTCGTCCAGCTCGCCGAGCAGGGACGGGTCGCCGGGGGCGCGGCTGCTCATCGGGTTCCAGAGGGCGAGCACCTCGTCCTGCGCGACGTCGTGCAGCACCACTTCGGCGTAGGGGCCGAGCAGCAGCGCCACCGCCTGGCAGACGGGCGCCCAGGCCTGGATACGCGGGTCGGGAGTCTCTGCGGTCATATTTGGACTGTACGTCCAACCTGGACTGTTCGTCCACTAGCGTCGGCACGAGGCCCCCGCCCCGGGCGTCGGGACGGGGGCCGGGGGGCTCAGCGGCAGCTGATCAGCAGCGCCAGAGTGGCGGAGCAGGTGCGGGAGGCCCGGTCGTCGGCCGGCACCGGGTCGGCGGGCGTGCTCGCGGTGCGAACGGCCGTCACGGTGAAGTTGCGGCCGAGGTTGAGCAGGCCGACCTGGAGCGTCAGATGCCGGGTGGTGCTCGCCTTGGCGGCGAGCGGGCCGGCGACGGTGCAGGCCAGTTTGGAGGCCGCGATGGTGCAGTCGGTGGACGAGGCGGTGAAGCCCGCGGGCAGATCGGCGGTGACGGTGGCCGAGTCCACCGCGGCCGGGCCCTGGTTGGTGAGGGTCAGCGTGTAGTCGACCCGGCCGGAGAACAGCCCGCCCACCGGGTTGGCGCCGAGCGCGACGGCGAGGTCGGCGGTGGGCGCGGTGTAGCCGAAGTGGTCGGCGGGGGTCACGGCGCTGGTGCCGCCCGGGGTGGTGACCCGGACGTCCACGACGCCGGCGGCGGAGGCGGCGGGCGCGGTGGCGGTGCAGGCGGTCGCGGTGCACGAGAAGGTGGTGGCGTTCCCGGCGGCGCCGAAGCTGACCGCCGTCGCGCCGGCCAGGTCCGTCCCGGCGATGGTGACGACCGTCCCGCCGGCCTGCGGCCCGGACGCGGGGCTGACCCGGGTCACCACCGGCACCGGCAGCGGGAACCCGAGAAGGGTCACGGCGTCGCCGGTGAAGTCGGCCAGGTAGCCGCGCCGGCCGTCGGGGCTGAGCGCCAGGGTGAACGGACTCGCGCCGACCGGCACCGTCGCGGTGACCGCCCGGTCAGTGGTGGTGATCACGCTCAGCGTGTCGTCGGCGTAGTTGGACGCGTACGCGTACCGGCCGTCCGGCGACAACGCGACGGCGAACGGGTTGGTGCCCACCGTCACGGTGCCGGCCACGGTCCCGCCCGCCGTGTCCAGCACGCTGACGGTGTTGTCGCCCCCGTTGGCCGTCCAGAGGCGGGAGCCGTCGGCGCTGAGCGCCAGGCCGAAGACGCCGTGCCCGACCGGGACGCTCGCGCTCACCGTGTTGCTCGCGGTGTCGATGACGTCCACCGCCTGGGCGCCCGAGGCGGCGACGTAGACGTGCGCGCCGTCCGGGGCGACGGCCACGCCGTGCGGTTCGGCGCCGACCGGGACGGTGGCGGTGACGGTGTTGGTCGCGGTGTCGACCACGCTCACGGTGGCGTCGCCCGTGTTGCTGACGTACGCGTGCGCGCCGTCGGGCGCGACCGCGACGCCGAAGGCCCCGGCGCCGACCGGGACGGTGGCCGTGACGGTGTTGCCCGTCGTGTCCAGCACGCTGACCGTGCCGTCGAGGTGGTGCGTCAGGTAGGCGTGCCGCCCGTCCGGCGTCCAGGCGGCGGCGTACGAGCCGGTGCCGGCCGTGAAGGTGCCGGTGACGGCGTTGGTCGCGGTGTCGAGCACGCTGACGGCGCCGGTGCTCTGGCTGGTCACGTACGCCCGGCTCCCGTCCGGCGCGAGCGCGACTCCCGCCGGGTACGCCGCCACCGCGACAGTGCCGGTCACGGCGGGCGGCGGCGCGGCCTGCGCGGCCGCCTCGGCGGCGGCGGGCTGCGACAACAGCGCGGCCGTGGCCGCACCGGTGGCGACCACGGCCGTCCAGGAGCGGCGCGGGGAACGTATTCTCACGGGGGTCTTCTCCAGACTCGTCGGACCATCGGGTCACGCGGGGCACCGGCGCCTGCCGGGGCCGGACGAAGCGTAGGAGATGGCTTGACGGAACGTCAGGAGTTGACCGGGATTGTCTCCAACTGTTCAGAACCGGTCACGCCCTGACAGTGACCTCCAGGAGAACGCCGCCGGGTGGCCACGTCACCCTCCCCGGCGGGGCCTCCCGGCGTCAGGGCTGCTGCGGCGGGCCGATCAGCGGGGCGCAGGCCGGGGCGGCGACGCCGATGAACACGACCAGTTCGCGGCCGCCCGGGTTGGTCTGCAGCGGGACCGTCTGCCAGTTGTTGGCGAGCCAGACGTTTCCCGAAGGGTCGATCTGCACGGCGGTGTTCCGGGACAGGCCGTCGAAGGTGTAGCCGGTGCCGGGCGGCGAGATCGGCTGCCCCGTCCGGTGGCCGGGCGGGCAGGCGGAGAGCCGGGTGCCGCAGAGTTGGGCGACCCGGTGGCCGCCGAAGTTGGCAACCCAGACGGTGTCGTCGCCGTCCACCGCGATGCCCCACGGCAGGAAGAGCCCGTCGTTCACGAAGGGCCGGTCCGGGGTGGTCCCGTCCGGGCCGACCATGGTCACCGAGGCGCCCGGCACCCGCTGCACCACGTCGCGGACGGTGTCGGCCAGGCCGGCGGGCGTGCCGTCCTCGCACGGAAGCGGAACGACACCGCTGTTGGCCACCCAGGCGTTGCCCCGGCTGTCGGTGGCGACGCCCAGCGGGTGGTCGATGCCGCCGCCGGTGACGGTGCGGACCGGCTCACCCTCCGGTGACAGTTGGAGGACGCTGTCGCTGCCGTTGCCCGTCACCGACACCTGTCCGTACCCGTCGACGGCCACGTCGAAGGGCTTGACCAGGGCGCCGTCCGGCGGCACGATCCGGCGCGCGGCCTGCGGGTCGCCGTGCGGCAGGACGGTGACGCTCCGGCCGCCGCAGTCGGCGATCCAGATGTTGCCCTCCCGGTCCGAGATCGTGCCCTGCGGCTGGACGATGTCGCCGGAACGCCAGCCCTCCGCGGGGGACTTGGCCGCGCCGTCCGGGCCGAACTGCGAGACGCTGCGGTACAGCGGGCCCGGGTCGAGCGGGCAACCGGAGCCCTGGAAGCCGAAGTTGCCGACCCAGACGTCCCCCTTCGGGTCGAACGTGATGCCGTAGCCGGCGCCGTAGAGGCCGCCGCCCCGGTAGGGCGCGCCCGGCACGTCCTGGCCGGTCGGGGTGAGCCGCAGCAGGCTCCGGCCGCCGCACACGGAGGCCCGGGGGTCCGCGGCGTACTGGTAGTTGTTGGTGACCCAGGCGTTGCCGTCCGCGTCGAAGGCGATGTTGCCCGGACCGTCCAGCTCGCGGCCGTTGCCGGTGTACCGCAGCGCCAGCGTCCAGGCGTCGGGGGCAGCGGGCAGCGCCGGCCGGTAGAGCGGTCGCACGGCGGCCAGGGCGAACAGCTCGCCGACGTGCTCGCCGGGCCCGTGGGCGATCGCGACGGCGGCCTCGAAGGTGTTGGCCGGCTCCGCCTGCCCGGGCTGCCGGGCCAGCCGGAACAGCTCCGCGCAGGTCGGCCCGTCCACGCAGCCGGCCAGGATGTCGGCCAGCGTGTTGAAGGCGGGCAGCGTGGAGGTCTCCGGGCCGTTGGGCGCGGTGGCGAGCACCCGGGCGACGCCCCCGTCCTCGACGTCGGCGAGGTTGTGCGAGATCGCGGCGGCGTTCTGCAGCCCGGGGTAGCCACCGGAGATGCCCTCCGGGCCGGCGAACCGGGCCAGCGCGTAGGCCGCCGCCACCGTCGTGCGCTCGTTGACCACCACCTCGTCCACCCGGGCCCCGTTGATCGCCGGCACGGCGGCGTGCTCGCGCGCGGAGCCGACCACGGCGGCCAGGCCGACCGGGCCGCCGCGGCCGCGTTCGGCGAACAGGTACAGCACCGCCCGGGGGTCGGCGGGCCGGTGGTAGCCGAGGCGGAAGCGGCCCTCGGCGTCGGTCCGGCCCCGGGCGAGGGCCTCCGCCGGCGCACCCGGACGGTCGCCCGCCCGGTACAGCGTCACGTCTGCCGCCCCGATCGGGGTGTCCCCGCTGCGGACGACGCCCCGTTGGACGTCCGGGCGGGCACCCGGCGTGTCGGCGGCCGAGGCGGTCTGGGTCGTACTGACCGTGAGTGCCAGGAGAGTGGCTGCGAGCGGGAGCAGGCTCCTGCGTCGGCGCATGGGATGGCTCCGGTGGGGACGGTGGCAGAGGAGGTTTCGGCTGCCGGCGGGTCGACGGCCCCCGGCCGGGCAGTAGCGCCAAGGTGGCATGCGGCCCCGCCCGGCCGGGTACGGCGGCGGGGCGGATCGCCCGAGTCGCACCCATCGGGTGAGGTCGTACCGCCTCCCGGCCTCGTACCGCTCCGGCCTCCCTGCCCTCGCTGCCCTCCCGGCGTCCGCCCCCGCCGCCCGGCGTCCGCCTGTGGGCTCCGCCCCTCCCCCGCACTGGGGCTGACCCGCTGTGAGCCCAGGGTCCGATGGTCCACCCGCATCGGGCCCCGGAGGCCGCAGGCCGTGCCCGCGGTGCGATGATCCACCGCATGGACTTCACGGAGGAACTGGCCGTACTGGCGACGACGGGGAAGCTGGGAGCCCTGTCCTACGGTGCCACCCTTCCCGGACTGGCCGCCGCCCACGGTGCGCCCGTGACCGGTGGGCGCGTCTACGAGCAGAGCCGCTGGCCGCGCTGGTTCCGTTACGGCAGCGTGCAGTTGGTCGTCTGCCGGTGCCGCCGACTGGACTCCATGATCATTCCAGCCTGGCATGAGGAGCTGGAGCTCCCCGGCCCCCGCCCGGGTGACCTGCGCACGGTCGACTCACGCGTCACCGAGTCGGAGCTGACCGCCGCGCTCGTCCGGGCCGGCTGCCGATGGGAGACCGTGGAGTACGAGAACCTCACCGACCAGCGGAGTCTGCAGACCGGGCCGGACGACGACGTGCGGGTGAGCTTCACCTTCGTCAGCCGGGAGAGCTACGACTCCCCGCTGCTGGAGGACTGGATCCTGGACAAGGTCAACCTGTGGGGCCTCTCCCACGGCGAGTGCCCGGAGCCCGACCGACCGTAGCCTGCCCGATGACGGCTACGGCAGCTAGCCTGCGGACCCGGCCGGGCGGGAGCGGGCGGACCAGGCCGGGTCGGGTCGCCGAGGCGGGCCGGGCCAGGCCGGACGCACCGGAGCCCGGGCCTGACCTCCGAGGCGGGCCGGGCGCCACGGGTGGCGGCCCCGAGCCGGTCGGGCGCAGCCTGGAAGAGGCCGCCGCGCACGCCCGGGAAGCGGTCGGGGCCGCGGCCGAGGAGCAGTCATGGACGAGATCGACGTACTGGTCGTGGGCGCGGGCCCGGTGGGCCTGACCGCCGCGGCCGAGCTGCGCCGCCACGGGGTCGGCTGCCGGATCGTGGACAGGCTGGCCGTTCCGCAGCACTACGCCAAGGCCGTCGGGGTGCAGCCGCGCACGATGGAGCTGTGGGACCTGATGGGCATGGTCCGCGCGGCGCTCGACGAGGCCGTCCCGATGCGCGGTCAACTCCTCTTCGCCGACGGCCGGCCCGGCCCGCAGATCGACCTCACCCTGCCGCCCGACATCCCGTACGGCTTCGCCGCGCTGCCCCAGTACACGACGGAACGCCTGCTCACCGAGCACCTCGCCGGGTACGGCACCCAGGTCGAGCGGGGCACCGAGCTGCTCTCCGTCCAGCAGGACGCCGACGCCGTCAGGGCTCTGCTCCGGACCACGTCCGGGCCTCAGGAGGTGCGCGCACGCTACGTGATCGGCTGCGACGGCGCGCACAGCCTGGTCCGGAAGGCGGCCGGCCTGCGGTTCGAGGGCGACGCCTTTCCCGAGCAGTACATGCTCGGCGACGTCGAGGTCGACTGGGACCTCCCCGAGGGCTACGGCATCCGGGCCATGCACCACGACGAGGCCGGCCGGGTGGACGACATCCTGGTCTGCATCCCGCTGCCGGGGCGGGGCCGGTACCGGATCTCGATGCTCGTGCCGGACGAACTGTCCGGCGACGGCGGCGCGGGGGACGCTGTCGCCCACGGATTGGAGGGCGACCGGGTACCCGAGCTGCGGCACATCCAGGCGGTGCTCGACCGGCTCTCGCCCCGGCCGGCGCAGGCCTCGGCGCTGCGCTGGTCGTCCACCTTCCGGATCAGCCACCGCCTGGTGGACAGCTACCGGGCGGGGCGTCTCTTCGTGGCCGGGGACGCCGCCCACATCCACCCGCCGACCGGGGCGCAGGGCATGAACACGGGCATCCAGGACGCCGTCAACCTGGCCTGGAAGCTGGGCCTCGCGGTGCGGGGCATCGGCGCGGCCGGACTGCTCGACAGCTACCACGCCGAGCGGCACCCGGTCGGCGAGGAGGTCGTCGGCCGGACGGTGCGGCACGCGCGGGACGGCGTGCCCGGCGACGACGGGAACCTCGACACGGTGCTGCGGCGGGAGGCACAGCTGCTGGTCGGGTATCCGGACAGCCCCCTGGTGGAGCCGGTCCCCGCTGCCGACGGCACGACCGGCGGGCCCGCCCCCGGTGAGCGGGCTCCGGACTGCCGGGGGCTGGAGCGGGACCTCGCGAACTACCCCGTCCGCCTCTTCGACCTGCTGCGGAGCCCGCGCCACACGCTGCTGTTCCACGTGGGCACCGGCACCCCGGACGAGCAGGTGACCACGTGCGCGATGGCCGCGCTGTCCGCCGCCCACGGCCTGCTGGACGTGTACGCGGTGCTCGCCCCGGACGCGCCGGCACCCCGGTGGCGCCTGCCGTCCGTGCGGGACGCCGAGGGTGGGTTCGCCGCCGCCTACGCGGCCCGCCCCGGCGAGGCCTTCCTCATCCGCCCCGACGGCTACCTCGCCGGGCGGTTCCACCCGCCCACCCCGGACGGCCTGGTGGGCGGCCTGCGCCGGACGTTCGACGCGGGGTGAGGCCCGCCGTCGGGCTGCCGTCGGCTGCCGCCGGGGCCGGCTCGACAGGGTTGCGGCAGGTACGACGAGCGCGGCAGGTGCGACAGGTGACGGATTGCGGTTCCGTGACCGTCCGTGCAAACGCCTCGACCACCGGGTCAGCGTTCTTCCGCAGGCAATCTGACGGCGTTTCAGTGTCAGTACCTGGGAGCATAATGAAGTATCGCCGCTGACGAGGGGACGTCTTGGCGCGGCTGATCCCGGATCCCGCGCAATCGTCGCGACCGCTCGCGGAAGCCATCCGGTCACATTCCGCGATGCGCCTCGTCCGGCGCTACTGGGGGGAGTAGAGAGATGAGCTTCATAGGCTTGATCATCATCGGCGGAGTCATCCTGGTCGTCATCAAGATCATCGCCTGGGCCGCGGGCAGGGACGGCGACAGCAGGAGGTCCCGTTACACGGGCGGGGACACCGGCGGCAGCGGCGACTCCGGCGGGAGTTGCGGCGGAGGGGGAGGCGGCTGCGGCGGGGGCGGTTGTGGCGGAGGCGGCTGCGGCGGGGGTTGCGGCGGCGGCAGCTGAGCCCCCGGCTCGGCCACCCACCACCCAGAACGGAGAGCGGCGTGCTTTCACGAACGTTTTCACGACGGGTCGACCGCGTGCAGTCTGCGGTCGACACGCTCGAACTTCCCCCCGCCGTCTACAAGACCTGCCCGTTCCAGCCGCGGGAGCTGGTCGAAACCGGGCTCCGGCAGTGGCTGAGGTGCTGCGGAGCGGCGATGCTGGACCAGCAGATCATCGGCATGCCCTCGTTCGCCGTCGACGAGGCATGGCACGGGCTGATCCTCTGCACCGAACGCTACGCGGCCTTCTGCCAGGCGGCCTACGGACGGTTCCTGCACCACCACCCCCAGGGTGGCGAGCTCCCGGGCAGCGCGCGACGCGCGGGGTCGATGCACGAACAGTTGCATCGCACCGCCGTGGCCTGGTCGTTCGTGGCCCGGCCCGACGAGGAATGCGTCCTGTGGGACCTGGACGTCCGGGTGGGCGTGCCCGAACCCTGGGGCACGGACGTGCACCGGTAGTCGCCCCCACCGGAGACGGTGCTGATGGCTTCACACGCGTGATCGTCGGCTTCGTGCGGATCCCGGCGGGCCAACAGGGCTGTCGGCGAGGCTGCGGTACGGCGGCGGACAGTACACGCGAGAGCCCCGACCGGGGTGCCGGCCGGGGCTCTCGGGCTGACGGGCGGGGTCAGACCGCGCCGAACTCGCCGGCCCGGACGCCGGCGATGAACGACTGCCAGGCCTCGGCGGGGAAGACGAGCGCGGGCCCAGAGGGATCCTTGGAGTCACGCACGGGCGCGAGCCCGGAGAACCCCGGCGCCACCTCGACACAGTTGCCGCCCTGCTGGCTGTAGCTGGACTTCACCCACGCGACGCGAGTCAAGTTGAAGTCGGACATGAACTTCCTTCCCGAGCTGCGCGAATCACATCGAGAGTCGCCGTCTCAGCCAGCGCTCCCACCTGCAGTCGATCGTAGTGCCTCTTCCAAACTGCCAGCGTGTCGGAATCCCGCTCAAGATGGCTGCGGCCCTCGGACTCCGAATAGCCCAACAAGGACTGGTCGGCGAGCGTCAGCAGCACCATCGGCAGAGCGAACGGCCTGTGCTCAGCCATCGCGAACGGGGCGACCTGGAGAATCACGTGGCTCGCGTCGAACAGTTCCTCAAGGAAGGTCAACTGTTCATGCATCACGGCCGGTCCGCCGATCGGGCGCCGAAGACAGCTCTCGTCCAATACGGCGTGAACCAGCGGCGGGCCGCTCCGCTTGAGCAACTGCTGACGAGTGAGCAGGAAGGTCACTCGCTCCTCGGCCTGCCTTCGAGTGATTGTTCCTCCGCGAACATCGGCCAAGGCCAAGGCGGTTGCGTACGCCTCGGTCTGGAGCAGCCCGGTGACGACGCCAGCCTCGAAGATCCGTATCTCGACTGCGCTCGCCTCATGGCTCGCATACTCCGGGAACCCCTCAAGTAGCGCCGAGTGCTTGTTCTGCAGCCACATCAACAGCAGCGTGCCACCGGTCTCCAGCGCCTCATCCGCCCTGCCGGCGAACTTCTCACTGGGGGGCTCGCGCGTTGCAAGTTCAGCGTATGAGACGTAGGACGGGTCGAACCCGACCCTCCTCGCCAATTGGGCCTGAGTGAGCCCCTTCGCCTCACGCGACCTGCGAAGCTGCACCCCGAACGGCGCCCAAGGACCTGACGTCGGATCAAGTTGCTTACGGTTCACCATGTCTCACCAACTTGTGGATCATCAGCATCAAATTCAGATCTCGGGCTGATCCTGCGCCGAGGCGAGCCATCATAAACACGAACCGTAAGGACTCGAAGCACAGAGCTACCACTGGAGCCGACATGCCCAGCTGCCCCCGCATGCCCGCCTACAGGCCCGAGGTCGGAGAGATCGTCCGCGACCTCGCCCACCGCGCAGCCACCGGCGACCCCACCGAAGGCGTCTACATGGACACCCTCGGCGGCCTCGCCTACCTGCGCCCCGCCGCCGGCGGCTGCGAGTGGACCACCAAGCCCGAGCACCTCCAGCGGCTCGACCACCCCCGCCACCTCACCGTCCAGCACCCCAGCAGGCCCCGCGCGCACGACGCCGCATGAGCCCGACCCCCGGACTCCTCGCGGCCGTCACCGCCGTGCCCGCCGTCAGCGCAGGCGCAGCCGTCCTCGCCTGTTGGCCGATCCGCGACGGGCCCTGCGGGCCGCGCCTGCTCATCGTCGCTCTGCTGCTCGTGACCGGCATCGTCGCCGGCCTTCCGGCCTGCTCCCCCTGGCTCCCGGCGGCGACCGAACCCGACCGAGCCACCCCCAACTCCCGCCCGGTTCACGAACCGGGCGTGCCCCTCACCACCAACTCGACCCCAAGGAGCCCGACTTGCTGTACCCACTCCCCGAGATCCTCACCAACCCGCCCCGCCGCCGGCTCGGCCACCAGGCGCTCGTCCTCAACTCGGACGGCGCCGTCCTCCTCCTCGAAACCACCCACAAGAACGGCCACACCCTCCCCGGCGGCAACGCCGAACGCGACGAACTCCCCCACCTAGCCGCCCGCCGCCACACCGAGACCCAGACCGGCCTCGTCCTCCCCCTCCGCACCCTCCTCGCCACCGACTACACCGACACCCGACTCCTCCCCGAAGCCGTCCACTTCGTCTACTGGGGCGGCCGCCTCACCCGCGCCCAGGAGACGACCGTCACGCGCCACCTCCCACCCCCGCACGTCACCGGCCTGCACTGGGTCCCCGAAGCCCGGCTCCCCGACGTCATGGCCACCCACCAGCACCGCCTCACCACCCAGGCCCTCACCGCCCTCGCCCGCGGCGCCCACCTCCCCTTCCTCCTCCGCGGAATCCCCGCCGAGTAGGGCGGGGCGTTGCGGCAGGTGGCGGGGCCACCGGCAGGAGACCGATGACAGGTGCGCCTCGGCGCACCTGTATCGCACCCGTACCGACCAGGACGAACGGGCCGGTGGGACGCCGCGAGAGCCCGAGGCCTGGGGGCATCCGCGTCCGGGCTGGTGCCTGCTGGACCGGCTTGATCCGCTCGGCCTGGAGCACGGTGAACTGGAGAGGACGGCAGGCTGCGGCGGCTGTCGCACAGGACGCCAGTCACCGGCAATCGCTGTGGCCAGACCCGGGGTCCGAAATACGTGGTGGATGGGCGCCTGGAACGCGCGGCCAGCCTCCAGGGGTTCTACCGTCCGGCCTCCGAGTCGGCCGACGCCTTGGCGGAGGTCATGGGCAACGCCGGCCCCTGACGCCGATCCCAGGCGCCGTTCGGTCAGTCGTGCGCCATGCTCGTCCGGTAACGGCCCGGACTCAGGCGTCCGGGTTGGTGCCCTGCTGGACCCGCTTGATCCGCTCCGCCTGGAGAGCGGTGAACTGCTGGAGCGTCTTGTGGTCGCGCTCGTCCTCGTCGAGCTCGATCAGGACCACGACGGTGCCGACCCGCATGACCATGGCCGAGGCGACGACCCCACTCGCGGAATCACTCGAATCGGCCGGCCGCTCGAAGCCCTGCGACTGCTCGGCGGCCGCCTTCAGATTGATCCGGCGCGCCTTGTCGTCGTCCTTCTCCAGCGACGTCACCATCGCCTCGAAGGCCGGGCCCGCGTTCTCCACGGCGTCGAAGGCCAGCAGGGTGAAGCGGATGTCGTTGTCGGTGTTGGAAGCCAACTCGTACCGGACGGTCCCGCCCTGCTGGAGACCGGAGCAGCTGATCGACAGCTTCTTCCGACAGGTGCTGGACGCCTCGGCCTGCGCGATGACCTGTGGCGGCTTCGCACCGGAGGCGAGCCGCCAGCCCGACGGGAGCGAGGCCGGGCTCGGCAGCGCGTCCTGCACCTGGTCCGGATGCGACAGCGCGACCCCGGCCCTGAACGCCGCTCCGCCGCCGTCGGAGCTGCACGCGCCCACCCCCAGGGCGAGCGCGGCGGCCGTCCCCGCCAGGGCGAGAGTGCGCCCGTGCCGCCTCAGCTTGTCCATCGTGGTGCCCCCGTTTCGTTCTTCACCTCGAAGATCAGCAGCGGACATCAAACCACATGATCAGCTGGTGGTTCTGACTGTCCATCCGTGCCCGACCGGGGCCTGATCGATGCTGAACGGCCTCCCGGCAACGGCTACCGCACCACCGCGCCGAGAGAGGGAACGCGGAGCGACCCCGGCCATCTGTGCGCCGCCCCCGGCGGCCTGCCGGAAGGGCGCCAAAAAGCGGTTGGGCGGGACGATCCCGGCTGGTAGCGTTCGGGCGACCGTGAAGCCGTCATCAGGAGGTGAGACCCGTGAACGCTGTGTCCCATGGGTGCTCCCCCTTTTCCTTCATGGTCGGGCGACTGACGTAGGTGTCGCCGGGAGCGCCTGAACACAAGGCTTTCCCGAAAGGCAGACACCTATGAATTCTGTGCATTTCACTGCGGGCACCGACGAGCCCCCGGCAGTGGTCACGCGGGTCGCGGAACAGCAGTGGCACGCTCTGGCCGACGACCGGGTGGTCGGCAGCGGTGACGTTTCACGCAGGCCCGACGGGCGGATCTTCCTGAGCATCGACTCGTGGCACGGCGCGGTCTTCGACCGACTTGCCGAGGCGATGCTCGCCGACCTGCCGAGGCCGCTGTACACGGTGGTCGACGAGGCCGACGGCGACGTGACGTCCGCCTGGGAGCGGGTCGGTTTCACGGTCCGACGCCGCGAGTGGGAGTACGTCGTGCCCACCGACCCGCAGATCACGGGGCTCGACGCGGTGCAACCGCCGCCGGGCGTGACGATCGTGCCCGTCGGCGAAGCGGAGGAGGGCCCTCTGCGCGCGTTGGACCGCGCCGTTCGCGAGGAGGTCGAGGCCACCGTCGGCTGGCAGGCGATGCCGGCCGAGGTGTTGCCCCGCCCGCACGGGACCACCGTGCCGGATCCGTCGACGTACGCGGTGGCAGCGCGGTCGGGCCAGTACGTCGGCCTGCTCAGGCTGGCGCCGGTGACCCGACGGCCACGGATCGGGCTGATCGCCGTCCGGGCCGACCAGCACCGCGTCGGCATCGCCCGGGCGTTGCTGGCCCACGTGCTGGGTTCGCTGCACCGCTCCGGGGTCGAAACGGCGTCGGCCGAGGTGAACGAGTCCAACGGGGCGGCGGCGGCGCTCTTCGAGGGCGTCGGCGCCCGGCGCGCGGGCAGCAACCTGGAGTTGGTGTGCCGCTGACGCCCCACCACATCACCATCGACCGAAGAACTGGGAGAACCATGGCAAGAACAGCAGGGGGCCTCGAAGTCGAAGGCACCGTCGTCGAGTGTCTGCGCAACGCCACCTTCAGGGTGGAGCTCCAGAACGGGCACAAGGTGCTCGCGCACATCAGCGGGAAGATCCGGAAGAACTACATCAAGATCCTCCCGTACGACCGGGTACTCGTGGAGCTCAGCTCGTACGACCTCACCCGTGGCCGGATCCTCTACCGCTACCGGACGTGACGGCGCGTGGGCGCCGGCCAAGGTGAGCCCGAAGGCCGCCATGGAATGTCCTCGGAGGCCTGTGAGCTGATGGTGCATCCGATGACCCGGGTGGCGGCGGGACACCGGTAGGACGGCCGTCTTCAACCAATGCTCACCCGGCCTACCCTCCGCAGGGCAGGCCCGGCCGAGATTCACCCGGGGCCGGCCGCCGGCCTCGCCGCGGGGCGCGGGCGGCGGCCGGGCCCTCGCGGGCGGCGGACCTCCGCCACCCGGCATCACGGGCGGGTGGCACGGGTGAAGCGGGCCGCCCACTCCCGGACGAAGTCGACGAACTCGGGAGGGCCCAGCACCTCGAACTCCGCACCCACATTGCCCAGTGCCTGAGTCGGCCAGTCCAGGGTCTGCGAGGTCATCCTCACCCGGCACCGCTGCTCGTCGACCTCCTGGACCGTCGCCCACGGGCCGACGCGCGCGCGAACAGCCGCTGCGGGGGCGTGCACAAGCGCTTCGACGGTGTGCGGAACGGCGACGCCGCCGCTGCCCGCACGGACGAAGGCCGCGGCGTCGTCGGCGGGCAGCTCGCGCGGGCGAAAGCGCTCTCCCGTCCCGCGCGGATCGTCGAGGCGGTCGAGGCGGAAGCTACGCCAGTCCTGCCGGGTCAGGTCGTAGGCGACCAGGTACCAGCGGTACCCGAGCGAGACCAGCCCGTGGGGCTCGACATGGCGGGCGCTGCGCTCGCCACCGCGGGCGGTGTAGGAGAAGCGAAGCCGCTCCTCGTCCCGGCATGCCTGCGCGATGGCGGTCAGCACTCCGGCCTCGACGGTCTCCCCACCGCCCTCGACCGAGGGTACGGTCACCACCCGCAGGGCGTCGACCCGTCGACGCAGTCGCGCCGGCATGACCTGCACGACCTTGGTGAACGCGCGGATCGAGGACTCCTCGATTCCGGTGACCGCGCCCTGGGCGGCCGCACGCAACCCGATGGCGAGCGCGACCGCCTCCTCGTCGTCGAGCACCAACGGCGGCAGGGCGGCGCCTGCCGTGAGCTGGTAGCCGCCGTCGACACCGCGACTGGCCTCGACCGGGTAGCCCAACTCACGCAGCCGGTCGACGTCGCGCCGCAGGGTACGCGCAGAGACCCCGAGCCTGTCGGCCAGCTCGCCGCCCGGCCAGTGCCGGTGGGTCTGGAGCAGGGACAGCAGCCGCAGAGTCCGTGAGCTTGTGTTCGCCATGCCCTCCAGGATGGCGGCAATTGAGGCCGGAAAGTGACCGCTATGGCTCCTAGCGTGGGTCTCACGAGAACGGGACGGGCCCGGGCCGGGCGCGCCGACCGATCGAAACGAGGAGTCTCAATGACTGAGTCAAGCCGCCTGCGCGACCGGGTCGGGAGTGAAGATCCGGTTGTCGCGCAGGAGGGCCCACAGGACGCTGACCCGGCGGCGGGCCAGGGCGATGATCGCTTGGACGTGCTTGCAGCCCTCGGCGCGCTTCTTGAGGTAGAAGTCCCGGTTGGGGCCGTCCTTGATGATGCTGGTCTGCGCGGACATGTAGAACACCCGTCGCAGGCGGCGGCTGTAGCGTTTGGGCCGGTGCAGGTTGCCGGTCCGGCGGCCGGAGTCGCGGGGGGCCGGCACGAGCCCGGCCGCCGAGGCGAGGTGGCCGGCGTCCGCGTAGGCCATCAGGTCGCCGGCTGCGACGACGAGCTCGGCACCGAGTATCGGCCCGATGCCGGGCATCGACTCGATGATCTCGGCCTGCGGGTGGGTGTGGAAGGTGTCGCGGATCTGCTTGTCGATCCGCTTCAACCGGTCGTCCAGGGCCAGGATCTGTGCGGCCAGGTCCGCGACGATCGCGGCGGCGACCTCTTCCCCGGGCAGGACGGTGTGCTGGGCGTCGGCGGCCTCCAGGGCGGTGGCGGCCACCGCATCGGCGCCGCGGACGCTGCGGTTGGCCAGCCAGGCCGTCAACCGGGCCCGGCCACGGCGGCGGGGGTCTGGTAGCCGGTCAGCAGAACCAGGGCGCCCTTGTGGGAGGAGTAGTCGAAGGCCCGCTCCAGGGCGGGGAAGATGCCGGTCAGCACGTCGCGGAGCCGGTTGATCATCCGCACGCGGTCGGCGATCAGGTCCGTGCGGTGGGCGGTCAGCAGAGCAAGGTCGGCCGCGAGCTGGGCGGGTACCTCGATCGCGGTGAAGTCCCGGCGCTGGCGGGCGGTTTCGGCGATGACGTAGGCGTCGCGGGCGTCGGTCTTCGCTTCGCCCCGGTAAGCGCCGGACATGCGGTTGACGGTCCGTCCGGGCACGTAGACGGCCTGCTGGCCGTGGGCCGCGAGCAGGGCCAGCAGCAGCGCGGAGGCTGTGCCGGAGATGTCCACCGCCCAGTGGACCTGATCGGCCAGCTCCAGGATCTCGCCGAGTGCGGTCAGGATCGCCGTCTCTTCGTTCTCGATCTTCTTCGACCACAGCGTCGCGCCGGCGTCATCGACCACCGCCGCCCAGTGGTGACCCTTGGCTGCGTCAACACCCGCCCAGGCATGGGCAATTCGCTCGCTCACTCGCCCCTCCTCGCACCCGCCGTCATCCCGTTGGCCCGAGGAACACCCCGCCGTCGTCTCCGTAAACAGCGACCGCACATGGCGCGCACATCTCAATCAGCAGCCAGGGCGCCCCGGAGAGCCGGACGGCCACTCCTCGGGAGCCATTGAAGGCAGAAACCCATAAGCCACATCCGGCCCTCCCGGGCCGACTAACACCTTACGGAGACCCATGACCGACAGCACGATGTCGACGACCCCCGCCACGATGACGACCCCCGCCACGATGGGGGAAGTGCGGCTGGCCAAGCACCTGAAGGGAGACCTCGGGACGGACACCTTCGAGCTGGTACGAGTACCCACGCCCGAGCCGGCCACGGGAGAGGTGCTGGTCCGCACGGACTACCTGGGTCTGTCGGTGGCGTACCTGGAGATGCTGCGGGCCGACTCCCGTCTGCCGATCCCGCCGTGGGAGGTCGGCCGGCGCATCGGCGGCGCCGCGGTGGGCACGGTCGTGCGGTCCACCAGTGCGGACCTGGCCGTCGGCGACCGGGTACGCACCATGGCCGGCTGGTGCGAGTACTCGGCCGGGTCCGCCGACCAGTACCCCAGGCTGGACCCCGACCTGTTCCCGAGCCCGGTGCACCACCTCAGCCAGGGGCCCACCGCCTACTACGGGATGTCCGAGATCGCCAAGGCCGGTGCCGGCGATGTCGTCTTCGTCTCCGGCGCCGCGGGCGGCGTCGGGTCGCTGGCCGGACAGATCGCCAGGTGCCGGGGCGCCGCGAAGGTGATCGGCAGCGCGGGCAGCCAGGCGAAGATCGACTACCTGGTTGACGAGCTCGGCTTCGACGCGGCGTTCGACTACCGCGACGGACCCGTCCTCGACCATCTGCGGGAGCTTGCGCCCGAGGGCATCACCGTGTTCTTCGACAACGTCGGCGGAAAGCAGTTCGATGCGGCCGTCGAGGCGGCGGCCCCGGGGGCCCGCTTCGCGCTGTGCGGCGCACTGGCCACGCAGATCGGCGACCACGAGGACCGGTTCCCCGAGCCGGACCTCACCGCGGCGGCCGCCAAGGGGATCGAGGTCCGGCCGTTCTCCACCCGTCACACCCCCGAGCAGATCGCGGCGTGGACCGAGCACTTCAGCACCTGGTTGAGCGAGGACCGCTTCGTGTTCCCCCACACGATCGTGGAAGGCGGCCTCTCGGCAGCTCCCCAGGCGCTCGTCTCCCTGCTGAAGGGAACCTACCGGGGCAACGTCTCCGTCAGGGTCGCCGGCTGAGGCACGAAGCGGGCCGCCCGTCACCCCCGGACGGGCGGCCCTCTCCCGGTGACGCCCCCACCATCCAAGGAGAACCGGCACCACATGACCGACGCCCTCGTACTGTCCACCCGCACCCTGAACCGGACACTGCTCCAGCGGCAGTTCCTGACCGCCCGAACCTCCCGCCCGGCGCTCGACGTCGTCGAACACCTGGTCGCCCTGCAGGGGCAGGAGCCCAACTGGCCCTACGTGGGGCTGTGGACCCGGCTGGCCGGCTTCCGCCATGACGACCTGACGGCACTGCTCCGCGACGGGCGCGTGGTGCGCTCCGCAGCCCTCCGCAGCACCCAGCACCTGACCAGCGGCAACGACTTCCGCTGGCTGCGGCCCGCCCTCCAGCCCGTCCTGGACCGCACCGCCCGGGCGCGGTACTTCGCCGCGCAGACCGCCGGGTTGAGCATCGCCGAGCTCACCGACGCCGGCCGGGAGCTGACGGCCGGCCACATCCTGCCCCGGCGGGAGCTCGCCCTGTCGCTCGCCGAGCGCTTCCCGGGCCGCGACGGCCGCGTGCTCGCGGGGGCGGTGGAGCTGCGGGTACCGATGGTGCACGCCCCGGTCACCGGCGCCTGGGGCGCCTGGGGCAACCGGCCCAACATCGCCATCACCCTCGCGGAGGACTGGATCGGCCGACCGATGGCAACGCCACGCGTCGAGACGGTGATCCGCCGCTACCTGGCGGCGTTCGGCCCGGCCGGCGTCAGGGACATCCAGACGTGGTCGGGGCTGACCCGCCTGCGGGAGACTCTCGACGGGCTGCGGTCACAGCTGCGCGTCTTCCACGACGAGCGGGGCACCGAGCTCTTCGACCTGCCCGACGCGTCGCTCGCCGACCCGGACCTGCCCGTCCCGGTGCGATTCCTGCCCGCCTTCGACAATCTGCTCCTCGGGCACGCGGACCGCACGCGAGTGATCAGCGAGGCAGACCGCAAGCTGGTGATGCCGGGTCAGGCCATGGTGCGGCCCACCTTCCTCGTTGACGGCTTCGTCCACGGCACATGGGCGGTGAAGGGCTCCGTCCTGCGCATCTCCCCCTTCCGGCCGCTGTCGCGCGCGGGCACACAGGCCGTGCTGGACGAGGCCGAGCGCCTTCTCGCCTTCGTCGCACCTGACGCGGCCAAGCGGGGGGTCACGTTCACCTGAGAACGGGGACGCCTCCGCCGCCGGTCACGGGAGCCCTGGCCACGGATCCCGGCGAGAGGGACCGCCCGGCCCTACCGCGGCGGGTCGAACACCAGGTCGGCCGCGCGGGCGAGCACGTCGGCGCGGGTGCGGCCCTCGTGGCCGGCGGCGAGGGAGTGGTGGCCGATCGCCACGCAGAAGGCGATCAGGCTGCGGGCCTCGACTTCGTCGGGATCGGGGCAGAAGGTGCCGATCGTCTCTCGCAACAGGGCCATGCGCCGGTTGTCCACCCGGCGCAGGCGCTCGGCGACGGCCTCGTCGCGCCGGGCCCAGTCGCGGACGGCGAGGTCGATGGGGAGCAGGCGGTCGCCGGAGAAGGTGAGCATGCCCGCGCGCCGCGCCCTGGTCTTCGGGTCGCCACCCTCGCGCTCGACGCGGTCGATCACCTCGTCGGTGGCCTCCCGTTCCCAGGTGTCCAGCATCGCCTCCAGCAGTGCGTCACGGTCGGCGAAGTACCCGTAGAAACCGCCCTTGGTGACGCCGAGCCGCTTCGCCAGCGCCTCGATCCTGACGGCGTCGGGTCCGCCGCCGGCCAGGGCCCGCAGGCCTTCCTCGACCCATCGGTCGCGCGGTGTGCGAGCAGTGCCCACGGTGTGTCCCACCTCACTCGTCGCCCTGATGTACGCAACCGTATATCAGGGTCTAGCCTCGCCTTGTACGCAAGCGTATAAAACGGGGGCGGCACGCGGCGCCCCGAGCGGGAAAGGCGGCAGCAGCCATGAAACTTCCTCTCACAGCCCACACCCGCCGGCCGTGGCGGAGCCACGAGTTCACCCAGGACTTCCGGACCGAGGACGTGTGGTCATTCCGCACCCCCGGAGCCGGGCCGGACGACTTTCCCGTGATGCTCGCCGCGATACGGGCCGGCGCCGGAAGCGCCGAGCAGAGCCCGCCGGCCCGGTTCCTGTTCGCGGTGCGGTGGAAGCTCGGCGCCCTGCTCGGCTGGGACAGGACCGACGCGGGGCTCGGGGCGCGAGTCCGGTCGCTGCGCGACCGCCTGCCGGACGACCTCCGCGAGAGCGCGGAAGGCTTCGCCTTCGAGGGAATGCCGCTCACCCCCGTGTACCGGCTCGCCGACGAGGCCGTCCTCGAACTGGCGAACAAGACCGTCCACGCCCTCATGCACCTGGGCTGGGTGCCGACCGGCGACGGCGGTCACGAGCTGCGGATGGCGGTCCTGGTCAAGCCCAACGGCCGGTCCGGCCGGCTCTACATGGCCCTCATCGCGCCCTTCCGCCACCTGGTCGTCTACCCGGCGCTGACCCGCCAGTGGGAAGGCGCCTGGCGGGACCGCGCTCTTCTGCTCGGGGGCACCGCCCCTCGGCAGTGAGCACCGGCCGGGGCGGCTCACCCTCTCCGACGCGGGGCCCGCACCAAAGCCGGACCGCTACCGCCGCCGGGCTGTGGAAGCACGCCGGTCAGCCCTCCACCGTGGACGCCGAGGCCGGCCCCACCGTGCCGCGGCCTCCTCGACCACCACGCCCGGGGAGTACTGCTCCAGGTCGCGGAAGAACCGCGCCGCGTCGATGACGGCCTCCGGCGGGTGGACGCCCGGGCGCCGGGCCGTACCGTCCAGCACCTGGGCGAGACCGAGGGCCAGCGGGACACCGGTGGCGAGGGCCATGTCGGCGAGCAGGCGCGGCGGATCCCCGGCGGGGCGGGCGAGGACCGTGAGCGGGCGGCCGTCGCGCCGGCCGGTGGCGACGGCGAAGAACGGCGGCAGGCTGGCCGGGCCGCGGAACCCCGCCGCCCGGACGCCCGCGGTCAGGGCGCGGCCGAGCGGGGGGCCGGTCAGCAGGGAAGCGGCGGACTCGTTGTCCAGCCGGCCGCGGTCGAGGTCACGACGGAGCCCGTCCAGGAAGGCGACGGTGCCCCGGGTGACCACCATCAGGCAGGCCGCGTTCCCGGTGGGGGCGAGGCTGCGGCTCAGGGTGACCGGCTCGGGGTCGCCGACGGTGTAGCCCGTCCCGGCGCGGCCGCCGGGCAGCGCGACGGCCGCACGGACGGCGGCGGCGCCCATGGCTCCGGCACCTCCCAGCGCGAGGATCCTCATCGGTGCCCCCCGGTCCCGGTCGGAGGAACGGCCGCGACGTAGCGCCGGAGGTCGTCGAGATAGCCGTCGACGTAGATCGACCGGGGTGCGGCGAGCATGGTGAGCAGGCCCCGGGTCTCGTCGTCCTCGACCTCGGGCCGCACCAGGTTGTGATTGGCGTCCACGTGCCGGACGACTGTCAACTGACCCGGCCCGGTGAGGAGTCGGCGGTAGCCGGCCTCGGTGTCGGCCACGTCGACGTTGCGGTCCCGGCCGCCGAGCACCAGCAGGACGGGCACCTTGCGGGCGGCCAGCGCGGTCAGGTCGGCGGTGGCGTCGGCGGTGCGGTTCTTGCCGATGAACCGCCACCGCGCGGGCGTCAGGTCGCCGAGGTCGGGGCCGAGCGCGGCCCGCGCCTGCTCGTAGGTCGCACCCTGGCGCAGTTGCTCGTCGACCCGCTCGCTGCGGGCGACTTCCGCATCGACGCGAGTCTGCGGGGCATGGTCGTGGGCGAGTTCGGCGAGCAGGTTGTAGCGGCCCTGCCGGAGCCAGTTGACGGCCGGGGAGACGGCGATCACGAACCGGACCCCGGGCACCCGGTTGGCCACCTTGGGCAGCACCCAGCCGGCCTGGCTGATGCCCCAGAGGCCGATCCGGCCGGGGTCGATCCCGGGCTGCGACCTGGCCCAGGCGATGGCGGCGGCGGCTTCGGCGGCCCGGTCGTCCATGCTCTGGTCGAGCCAGTCGCCGGGGGCGCCGCCGACACCGGGCTTGTTCCAGGAGAGCGAGGCATAGCCGGCCTTGGCGAGGGCCTCCCAGATCGGGCGGTAGAAGGTGTCGCGGGTGGCGTCGGCAGGCCCGTCGCCGTGGACGAAGACGATCAGGCCGAACGGCCCGTCACCGCCCTCGGGCCGGGCGAGCACGCCGTCCAGCGGCTGGGCGCCACCGGTGATGGTGACGCGTTGTTCGCGCAGGTCGTAGCTGTGCTGGTAGGCCACCCAGCCGCCCGCGGCGCCGGCCGCCAGGGCCAGTGCGAGCAGGGAGCCGAGCAGGCACCGGATCCGGGTGCGGGGTGTCCCTCGTGCCATCTCGCCACCATATCTATCGCAACTGAAACTATCGTTCTTCTCTCGATAGTTTCGAGCGTACTACACTCCCCGGAGGAAGGGAGCGGCACGATGACGGAGGAACTGCGGACCGAAGTCCCCACCAGGACGCTGGTGGAGGGGCTCGTCCGGGCGGACGGCACGGTGGACGCGGGCGAGCTGTACGAGGTGGCGGGCGCGCTCGGGATGTCCGACCAGCAGGTGCGGCTCTGCATCAAGCGGATGGCGGCGGACGGCCTGCTGGTCCAGGAGGGCCGCGGGCGGCGCGCCGTGCTGCGGGAGACGGCCGAGGCGCAGCGGGTGGCCGACCCCGAGGTCGACTTCGTCCGGCACATGTACGCCCAGGACGCCGGACTCGCCCCCTGGGACGGCAGCTGGCACCTCGCCGCCTTCGCCGTGCCCGAGCCCGCCCGTCAGGCCCGGGACGCACTGCGCGAGACGCTGGTCCGGCTGGGCGGAGCGGCCGTCCAGGGTGGTGTCTACGCCTGCGCCAACGCGTGGGAACCGTACGTCGAGGCGGAGGCCGACCGGCTCGGCGTCCGCGGCCGTCTCACCCTCCTGACCAGCACCGACCTGCGCATCGGCGGCGAGTCGGACCCGATCGCCCTGGCCCGCCGGCTCTGGCCGCTGGACGAACTCGCCGACGGGCACCGCCGGTTGGCGGCCGTCGCACGCGCTCGGCTGGCCCGGCTGACCGCCGCCACTTCCCCGGGGCTCCCGGGCCGGACCGAACGCCTCGCCATCACGGTCGAGTTGGCCGCCGAGTTCACCCGGGCGACGACCCTCGACCCGCTGCTGCCTCCGGAGCTGCTGCCCCGGCCCTGGCCCGGCGCCGAGGCCCGCGCGCTGACCGCCGACTGCTGGCGGCTGCTGCTCCACGCCGAACGGTCCGACCCCGCGCCCGGGCCCCGTCTGTTCCACCGCTACGACGAGGTGGTGCGCGAGATCACCGGGGCCGGGGGTGAGGCCGGGGGTGAGGCCGGACGCGGAGCCGGCTGATCCCGGGCCGCCCCGATGCGCGGGGGTGCACAACGACGGCGGCCCCGATGCCCGGCGGTGCACAACGGCGGCCGCCCCCGTGCCGTTGCGGGCACGGGGGCGGCCGCCGTACCCGCGCCGGGCCGGCCCTGCGTCCTGTGCCGGGTCGGCGGGGTGGTCCACACCGCGGGCCCGCAGACCGGCCGGGGCGTGGGATCAACCGGCCGGCAGGTCGACGCGTCAGCCGGTGGGCGGGACCAACCGGCTCAGAACTGCTCCACCCAGTACGGCGCGACGGTCATCCAGCCGTTGCCCGTGGCCCCGTTGAGCCGGCCGGAGCTGGTCCGGGCCAGGGTGTACCAGGACTCCACGTAGTCCGGGTCGTCGGTCCACCAGGAGGTGGGCAGCGCGGCGAGCACCGCGTTGACGAGCGGTATGTAGGCGCCCTGGTCGGCGATGGTGAGCAGGACGGCGGCGACGGCCTGGGCCAGGGCCAGGTAGTTGGTGTCGCCGTCGTCCTCCATCAGGACCACGTCGGCCAGGTTGTACTTGTAGTTCGACCAGTTCACCAGGATCTGGTTCGGGTTGTACACCGTGCCGTCGTAGCGCAGGTAGGGCATGGCGACCGAGTCCACCCGGACCTTGCCGTCCTGCCCGAACCCGGTGACCAGGCCGAACACCTCGGCCGCGCCCTTGAACCAGGGCTCCTGGTCGTCGGACACCTCGATGCTGTCGATCTTCGTGGCCCACCAGCCGCCCGCGGCCTGCGTACCCGCAAGGCCCTGCGCGGCGAACTCCCGGCTCAGCACCTCGGATCCGGCCGCCATCGCCTTCGCGGTGTCGATGTCGACCAGGTAGACCGGCTGCCCCGGCACCCGGGTGGCGTCGAGCGTGTGAACGTGGCCCGCGGTGTCGTAGGCGCGGACGGTGCGGGCGCGGTCGTCGGCCACGGCGGTGGCCACCAGCGGCGTGACGCCGGCGTCGAGGGCCGCCCGCATCGACGGATCGGCCAACTGGACGCGCAGCAGCGGGCCGAGACCGGCGTCGAGGCCCTTCGCCGTGGCGATCTTCTGGTCGGCGGCGGCCGCGGTCTCGGCGAGGGTGTGAGCGGCGGGCGTGCCGGAGGCGGCGGCGAGCGGGGCGAGTGCGGTGCCGGCGGACCCGGCCGCGGACTGCACCCGGGAGCGCCAGGCGGGGTCGGCGAGGGATCTGGCCAGGTCACGGGCGACCTGGTCCTCGATCGTGGCGACCCGGCCCGCGGATTGCGGGGCCGGGGCGGGAGCGGGGGCGGGCGCCGGAGCGGCCGCGGCCTGGCCGGCCGCCAGGGCGGCGAGCGACAGGGCCGCGACCGCCACGGTGACGCGGCGGAAACGGGAGAGCGCCATGCGGGTGTCCTCCTGAAGCGGAAGGTGCAGGGAACCATGCGGAACCATGCAGGGAAACCGGCCCCGCCTACGACGGAGCCATGTCAAGTAAAGTCAGCAAGTGACTCACCATCAAGAAGTGGTTCGGGAAACACTTTCCATCGCCGACGGGCCGGCGGGGTTCGGCCGCGGGCCGGACGGCCGCCGAACCGCCCGACAACCCGGCTGCCGCGCCACCTACCGGACCGCCTGCCGTGCCACCCGCCGAACCGCCTACCGGACCGCCCGCCGGGCCACGCCGGAAGAAATTGGATTCCTGGAGTCGTATTAGATAGCCTTCGGACGTGAGGCTGACCAAGAGCACCGACATCGCCCTCCGCATCGCCATGCGGCTGGCCGTCCTCGACGAGGACGCCAACCCGACCACCCGGGAGGTGGCCGAGGCGGTCGGAGTGCCGTACACGCACGCGGCGAAGGTGGTCACCCGGCTCCAGCACCTCGGCGTGGTGGAGGCCCGGCGCGGGCGCGGCGGTGGCCTGGTCCTCACCTTCGCCGGCCGGACCGGCTCGCTCGGGCTACTGCTGCGCGAGCTGGAGGGCGTCGGCGACGTGGTCGGCTGCGAGGACGAGCCGCCCTGTCCGCTGCGGGCCGCCTGCCGGCTGCGCGGAGCGCTGCGCACGGCGCAGGAGGCGTTCTTCGTCGCGCTCGATCCGCTCTCCATCGGCGATCTGGTCGCCTCTCCCACCGGACCGGTGCTGCTGAGCCTCTCCGGCAGACCCGCCGACTGATCCCCTCGCCGCCCGATACCCCCCTCGCCGAACCGGTACCCCTCGCCACACCGGCCCATCACCACTGCCCTGCCTTCCCGCGACCAAAAATACGACTCTCAGATACCACTTTGGAGCGAGCCCCATGCTGTCCGCCCAGTCCGCCGAGGTCATCGAAGCCACCCTGCCCGTCGTGGGCGGTGCGATCGGCGCGATCACGCCGCTCTTCTACGACAAGCTCTTCGCCGCCCACCCCGAGCTGCTGCGCGACCAGTTCAACCGGGGCAACCAGGCCAACCGCAGCCAGCAGCAGGCACTGGCCGGCTCGATAGCCGCCTTCGCTTCCGCCCTGATCGCCCACCCCGACCGGCGCCCTGACGCCATGCTCGCCCGGATCGCGCACAAGCACGTCTCGGTCGGCATCAGCGCCGACCAGTACCCGGTCGTCCACGAGCACCTGTTCGCCGCCATCGTCGAGGTGCTGGGCGAGGCCGTGACGCCCGAGGTCGCCGCCGCCTGGGACGAGGTCTACTGGCTGATGGCGAACGCCCTGATCGCCGTCGAGGACCGGCTGCGGACGGAGTCCGCCGCCGCCCAGGGCGGCGACCCGGCCGGGCTCTGGCGCCCGTACACCGTGGTCGCCCGCTACCAGGAGACCGACGACGTCACCACGTACCTGGTCCGCCCGGCCGACGGCGGCCCGGTGCCGCCCTCCCGGCCCGGCCAGTACGTCTCGGTCCGCGCCACGATGGCGGACGGCGCCCGGCAGATCCGCCAGTACAGCCTCTCCGGAAACCCGGACGGCGCCCTCCAGTTCACCGTCAAGCGGGCGGCGGCCCCGGCCGCCGGCGGACCGGTCGGCGAGGTCTCCAACCACCTGCACGACCACGTCCACGCCGGCGACGTCCTCGACCTCGCCCCGCCGCTCGGCGACCTCACGCTCGCCGATGGCGCCGGCGCCGACGGCCCGGTACTGCTCGCCTCGGCCGGAATCGGCAACACCCCGATGACGGCGATGCTCGCCCACTTCGCGGCCACCGGCTCCACCCGGACGGTGATCTCCGTCCACGGCGACCGCGACCAGCTCTCGCACGCCTTCCGCGCCGACCTCGACCGGCTCACCGCCAAGCTGCCCGGCGCCGCCGCCCACGTCTTCTACGAGCAGCCGCTCGGCGACTGGCCGCGGGAGCGCACCGGCCTGGTCGACCTCTCGACCGTCGCGGTCCCGGCCGGCACCACCGCGTACCTGTGCGGCCCGCTGCCCTTCCTGCGCTCGGTGCGCACCCAGCTGCTCGCGGCGGGCGTTCCGGCCGCGGCCATCCACTACGAGGTGTTCGGCCCCGACCTCTGGCTCGGCCGGGACGCCTGAACGGCCACGCCGCGCCGGGCCCGGAGCCCCACGCGGGCCCGGCGCGGCATCCTCCCGCCCGGCGCGGCACTCTCCCGCCCGCCAGGCCCGCTCGGTAGCATCGCTGCCGCACGATCACCGGCGAGCCGGCCGACGGCTCCCCCGACCACCGGCGCAGGGAGGGACGATGCGGGTCGCGCTCTTCGCCACCTGTGTGAACGACGCGCTGTATCCGTCGACGGCGGTCGCCACCGTCCGCCTGCTGGAGCGCCTCGGGGTGGACGTCGACTTCCCCGCCGGGCAGAGCTGCTGCGGGCAGCCGCAGTTCAACACCGGCTACCGGCGGGCCTGCGAGCCGCTGGTGCGCCGGACGGCCCGGGTGTTCGCCGGGTACGACCACGTGGTGACGCCGTCCGGGTCCTGCGTGGCGATGATCCGCGACAACTACCCGCGGATCGGGGCCAGGGCCGCCGCCGAGGGCCGAGGCACCCGACTGGCCGATGTCGCCGCGCAACTCGTTCCGCGGGTGTACGAGTTGACCGAGTTCCTGACCGACGTGCTGGGCGTCGAGGACGTCGGCGCTCACTTCCCGTACCGGGTGACCTACCACCCGTCCTGTCACGGGCTGCGGGTGCTGGGCCTCGGCGATCGGCCCCGGCGGCTGCTCCGGGCGGTCCGCGGGCTGGAGTTGGTGGAGCTGCCGGGCGCCGAGGAGTGCTGCGGCTTCGGCGGCACCTTCGCCCTGAAGAACCCGGCGGTCTCGGCGGCGATGGGCGAGGACAAGCTGCGCAGCGCCCTCGCCACCGGCGCCCGGGTGCTCTGCGGCGCCGACAACTCCTGCCTGCTGCACCTCGGCGGAATGCTGCACCGCCGGGGCGGCGCGTTGCGTCCGCTGCACCTCGCCGAGATCCTGGCGAGCACCGAGGCCGAACCCTGGAGGGCGAGTTGAGCGGTAGCACCTTTCTCGGCATGCCCGCCTTCCCGGAGGCCGCCGCCCGCGCCACCCGGGACGCGACGCTGCGCGCCAACCTGCGGCACGCCACCCACACCATCCGCGACAAGCGGGCCCGTGCGGTGGCCGAGCTCGCGGACTGGGCCGAGCTGCGCGCCGCCGGCAAGGCGATCAAGGACCACACGCTGCGCCATCTCGACTGCTACCTCGTCCGGTTGGAGGAGGCCGTGACGGCGGCGGGCGGCACCGTGCACTGGGCCGCCGACGCGGACGAGGCCAACGCGATCGTGACCCGGCTGGTCCGCGCGACCGGCGAGCGTGAAGTCGTCAAGGTCAAGTCGATGGCCACCCAGGAGATCGGGCTGAACGAGGCGCTCGCCGCCGCGGGCATCACGGCGTACGAGACCGATCTCGCCGAGCTGATCGTGCAGTTGGGTGACGACCGGCCCTCGCACATCCTCGTCCCGGCGATCCACCGCAACCGTGCCGAGATCCGGGAGATCTTCGCCGGGCGGATGGCCTCCTGGGGGCGCCCGGCACCCGAGGGGCTGACCGACACGCCCGCGGATCTCGCCGAGGCGGCCCGGCTGCACCTGCGCGAGAAGTTCCTCAGGGCCCGGGTGGCCGTCTCCGGAGCCAACTTCATGGTGGCCGAGACCGGCACGCTGGTGGTCGTGGAGTCCGAGGGCAACGGCCGGATGTGCCTGACCCTGCCGGACACCCTGATCTCGGTGGTCGGCATCGAGAAGGTGGTGCCGGCCTGGCGGGACCTGGAGGTGTTCCTGCAACTGCTGCCGCGCTCCTCCACCGCCGAGCGGATGAACCCGTACACCTCGCTCTGGACCGGCACCACCCCGGGCGACGGACCGTCGGACTACCTCGTCCTGCTCGACAACGGGCGGACTGCCGCCCTCGCCGACGAGGTCGGCCGCCAGGCGCTGCGCTGCATCCGCTGCTCGGCCTGCCTCAACGTCTGCCCGGTCTACGAGCGGGCCGGAGGGCACGCGTACGGCTCGGTGTACCCGGGGCCGATCGGCGCCATCCTCACGCCCCAACTGCGCGGCACCACCGGCAGGGTGGAGGCCTCGCTGCCGTTCGCCTCCTCGCTCTGCGGAGCCTGCTACGAGGTCTGCCCGGTGGCGATCGACATCCCCGAGGTCCTGGTCCACCTGCGCGAGCGGGTCGCCGGGCAGCGCGGCCACCCGCTGGAGCGGGCGGCCATGGCGGCGGCCGGATACGTGCTCGATCACCCGGGGCTGCTCCGTGCGGCCGAGCGGGCGGCGGCCCGGGCCAGGCGGTTCCTTCCGCGCCGGCTGCCCGGGCCGGGCCGGGCCTGGACCGACACCCGGGACCTCCCGGATCCACCCGCCGAACCCTTCCGCGACTGGTGGCGGAGGAACCGCCGATGACCACGCACCGCCCGCCCGGATCCCGTGAGCTGATCCTCGGCCGGATCCGCGCCGCGTTCCACGGCCGCACCGCTCACGACTCCGGCGAACAGCCGCTCCCCCGGGGCTACTCGGCGAGCCACGCACCGGCGGACGACCCGGCCGCCCTGCTCGACCTGCTGCACCACAACCTGGCCGACCACCGCGCCGAGGTCCACCGCTGCACGGCCGCCGGACTGCCCGCACTCGTCGCCGCGCTCCTCGCGGCGCGCGGCTCCCGAAGCGTCGCCGTCCCGGCCGGCCTGCCACCGGCCTGGCTCTGCGCCGCCACCACCGTCGAACAGCGAGCGGACGACGGCACCCTCACCGCCGACCGGCTGGACCGGACGGACAGCGTGCTGACCGGGTGCGCGCTGGCGATCGCGGAGGCCGGCACCCTGGTCCTGGACGCCGGCCCGGCCCAGGGCCGCCGCCTGCTCAGCCTCGTCCCCGAGCACCACCTCTGCGTCGTCCTGGCACCCGGGCAGGTGGTCGCCTCCGTCCCGCTCGCCCTCCCCCGGCTCGACCCCACCCGTCCGCAGACCTGGGTCTCCGGCCCCTCGGCCACCAGCGACATCGAACTCGACCGCGTCGAGGGCGTCCACGGCCCGCGCACCCTGGAGGTCCTGCTCGTCACGGAGCACTGACCGCGGTCAGACCGGCCGCAGCTCCAGCGTGCAGCACTTCGCCCCGCCACCACCCTTGAGCAGCTCGGAGACGTCCACCGGAACCGGCTCGTACCCGTGCTCGGCGAGCCGGCCGGCCAGCGCCTTGGCGGCCTCCGGCAGCAGGACGTGCCGGCCGTCCGAGACGGCGTTGAGGCCGAACACCTCGGCGTCGGCGCGGTCGGCGAGGATCGCGTCCGGGTAGAGGCTGCGCAGCAGTGCCTGGCTGTCCGGCGAGAAGGCCGCGGGGTAGTACATGACGTGGTCGTCGTCGAGGACGGCGAGCGCGGTGTCCAGGTGGTAGAAGCGCGGGTCGACCAGGGTGAGGCTGAGCACCTGGACGCCGAACAGCGCCCGGGCCTCGGCGTGCGCGGCCGCGTCGGTGCGGAACCCCGTCCCGGCGAGCACCCGGCGGCCGGCCACCAGGTGGTCGCCCTCCCCCTCGTTGACGTGGCCGGCCCGGTGGACCTCGCGGTACCCGTGGGCCCGGAACCACTCCTGGTACGCCTCCGACTCCCCCGCCCGCTCCGGGTGCCGGAAGGTGGCGACCAGCGCCCTGCCGTTCAGCACCGTCGCCCCGTTGGCGGTGTAGACCATGTCGGGCAGGCCGGGCAGCGGGTCGATCAGCTCGACGGTGTGGCCGAGCCGCCGGTACAGCGTGCGGAGGCGATCCCACTGGAGGAGGGCGAGCGCGGTGTCCGTCGGGCGCCCCGGGTCCATCCAGGGGTTGATCGCATAGTCGACGGTGAAGTGCGTCGGCCGGCACATCAGGTAGCGCCGTGGCCTGGCCGTGCGCTCCGGGGTTCGGTTCGGCATGCGGCAACCTCCGCCGTCCGGTTGTTCGGGGGGATCGGGACACGGGCGTACGGGCCGCGGTCGCACGCGAGCACGGCCCAGAGGGCGGCTGCCCCGCCCGCGCCGTCCGCACACACGCGCGGACGCCCCCGGCCGACGCACCACCCCGCGCACCCGGCGCGGCCTCCGGCGCACGACGGCACCCCGCGCGCCCCGCGGCCTCTCCCCCTCGCCCGCGCACCTCCCCCTCGCCCACTCCCCCACGTGGCCGATCTCACGTACCGCCACGGGCCACCTACGGTGGCGTAAGTCACTTCAGACAGTGAACTATCTCCTACATGCCGAACCTCCAGGAGACCCTTGACCTCAGTTCGTACGCCGCCCTCGGGGACAGCTTCACCGAGGGCCTGAACGACCCCGGCGCGGCCGGTGCATTCGCCGGCTGGGCGGACCGGCTGGCCGGGCTGCTCGCCGACGGACAGCCGCCGGGCGGATTCCGGTACGCCAACCTCGCGGTACGCGGCCGGCTGCTCGACCAGATCGCGGCCGAGCAGGTGCCGCAGGTCCGACGCATCCAGCCCGACCTCGTCACCTTCTGTGCCGGCGGCAACGACATCCTGCGCCCGGGCAGCGACCCGGACGAGGTGGCCGAGCGCTTCGAGGCGGCGATCACCCAACTCACCGACTCCGCCGGGACGGTGCTCATCTGCACCGGCTTCGACACCCGGGGCGTGCCACTGCTGAAGCACCTGCGCGGCAAGATCGCCACCTACAACGGCCACATGCGCGCCGTCGCCGACCGCAACGGCTGCAAGGTCGCCGACCTCTGGTCACTGCGCGCCGTGCAGGACCGCCGGGCCTGGAGCGACGACCGGCTCCACCTCTCCCCCGAGGGGCACCAGCGGGTCGCCCTGCTGGCCGCCCGCTCGCTGGGCCTGCGCACCGAGCAGGACCCGGAGGCGCCGTGGCCGGCCCTCCCCGTCCAGTCGGCCGCCGACCACCGCCGGGAGAACCTGCAGTGGGCGCGCGAGTACCTGCTGCCGTGGGTCGGCCGGCGGCTGCGCGGCGAGTCCTCCGGCGACCACGTCGAGGCCAAGCGCCCGGATCTCATGCCGCTCTGACGACACGTCAGCAGTCAGACGGCGCGGGCCCCCCGGGAGAACCGAAGGGGCCCGCGCCGGGCCGGCGGGCCGGCCGCCCGGCGCCCGCGTGCAGCACGGCGGCCAGTGCGGCGCCGACCAGGTACCAGAACAGGTCCGGCGGGTTGAAGGTGGAGCCGAGGACCAACCGGGCGAGCGTGCTCCGGCGGCCCAGCTCGTCGGGCACACCGGTGAGCTGGAACAGCTCCACCGCCCAGCTCAGCGCGGCGGCCAGGCCCGCGGCGGGCAGCGGGCGCAGCCGCGGCGCGGCCAGCAGCACCAGCGCGTACACCAGCACCGTGTACAGCGCGTCCCCCGCGTACTTGGCGAACTCCCCGCCGCCCACCGCCCGCACGCCCAGCCCGGCCACCACCGTAAGGACCGCGGCCGCCAGGGCCGCCGCCCGCACGGCCCGGCCGGCCCGCCTCCCCCGAAGATCTTCCATGCCGGCCAGCCTAGGGGTGCCCGACACCCACCCCGGCGATCACCCACGGCCCGGATCACGGGCACGCACGCAGTCCCGGGGGGCGAGAACCCCGCGCCCGCCCTTCGGACAGGCCCCGGCCCGCGGAACGCACCATACTGGGGAGATGGCGAAGAAAAATCCCCCGCCGCAGCGTCCGCCGACCGTCACGGTCAAGGGGCGCGACGTGCGGATGCGTACCATCGGGGTCGCCGTCCTCGCGGTGCTCGCCGTGTGGTTCATCGCGGCCAACACCGGATCGGTGTCCATCACCCTGTGGGTCGCCACCGTCACACTGCCGCTCTGGGCCGTCCTCACCGTGACGCTGGCGACGGGCCTGGTCATCGGCTACGTCGTCGGCCTCCGCCGCCGGGCCAAGGGCTGAGCACGGGCAGAGAGTCAGGGGCTGAGCACGGGCAGAGAGGAGGGCAGCGGCCGCCTCGACGAGTCGGCCCGATCCATCGATTCAGCAGTCACGGTGTCGAACATCCCGGTCGAACGGTGCTGAACGTCCTGGTCGGCGCCGCCGTCCCGCTCGCCCTGCCCGGGGCGGCCGCCCACCCTCCCCCGGAACCGCCGCCACCCGATCGGCGTCCCTCCCTCCCGACGGACCCCGCCCACAGGCCGTGCCGGCAGGCCGGTCCGAACGCCGGCCCCCTGGCCGGGTAGCCTGCTGCCCGGCCCGCCGAGGGGCCGGGTCCGCGCAGGTCGCGGGCGGGAACGACGGACAGACGGGGGCGGGGCGCAGTGACGCAGCTGACCGAAGCGGTGGAGGGGTCCGGCCTGCGGGCGGACGCGGTGGGGCACGGCCGGGGGCCGGGGCGGCGGTTCGCGGTGGACGGGTTCGCGCCACGCCACGACGGCCGCGCCCGCGAGCGCGGCAAGGCACTGCGCGAGCGCACCCCGCGCGAGCGGCACGCCGAGTTCGCGCTCGGCACCGACCGGCCGGGCGCCGTCGAGGCGATCGAGGCCTCCAACGCCGGCCGCCTCACCGACCTGGTGCCGATCCGGCTCGGCCGGATGGCGGCCACGCCGTTCGCCTTCCTGCGCGGCTCGGCCGGCCTGATGGCCGCCGACCTCGCCGCCACCCCGGCCACCGGGATCACCGCCCAGCTCTGCGGCGACGCGCACGCCGCCAACTTCGGCCTCTACGGCGACGCCCGCGGCCGGCTGGTCATGGACATCAACGACTTCGACGAGACCGTGCCCGGCCCGTGGGAGTGGGACCTCAAGCGGCTCGCCGCCAGCCTGGTGCTGGCCGGCCGTGAGATCGGCGCCGACGAGACGACCGCCCGCCGGGCCGCGTTCGACGCGGCGGGCTCCTACCGCCGGACCATGCGCACGCTGGCCAAGCTGCCCGCGCTGGACGCCTGGAACGCCGTCGCCGACGACCAGTTGGTCTCCTTCGCCCAGGCGCACGACCTGGCCGAGGCGCTGCAGAAGGTCGGTGCCAAGGCGCTCGGCAACACCAGCGCCAAGTTCGCCGCCAAGTCCACCGTCCGGACGGAGGACGGGGGCTGGCGGTTCACCGCCGCTCCCCCGGTCCTCAGCGAGGTGTCGGACTCGACCGCCGGCGCGGTCGCCGCCTCGCTCGGCCCCTACGTGCAGACCGTGCCCGCCGAGCTGCACCCACTGCTCTCCCGCCACCACGTGCAGGACGTGGCGTTCCGCGTGGTCGGCACCGGCAGCGTCGGCACCCGCTCCTACGTCGTCCTGCTCACCGACCACCGCGAACAGCCGCTGGTGCTCCAGGTGAAGGAGGCGCGCCCCTCGGTCCTGCTGCCCCACCTGGCCCGCGCGGGCTTCGCGGTGGCGGCGCCGGCTTCCGACGCGCACGAGGGCCGCCGGGTGGTGCTCGGCCAGAAGCGCATGCAGGTGGTCAGCGACACCCTGCTCGGCTGGACCACCGTGGACGGCCTGCCCTACCAGGTCCGGCAGTTCCGCAACCGCAAGGGCAGCGTGGACCCGGCGGCGCTGCTCCCCGGCCAGCTCGACGACTACGCCCGGATCACCGGCGCCCTGCTGGCCCGGGCCCACGCGCACACCGCCGACCCCGGCGTGATCACCGGCTACTGCGGCAAGAACGAGGCGCTGGACGAGGCGGTCTCCGCCTTCGCGGTGGCGTACGCCGACCGCACCGAGGCCGACCACGCCGACCTGCTCGCGGCCATAAGGGCGGGCCGGCTCCCGGCCGAGCACGGCATCTGACGGGTCGCCGCCCCAGGCCGAGCACGGCGTCCGACGGGTCGCCGCCCCAGGCCGAGCACGGCGTCCGAGGGCCGGCCCGTCACTCCCGGCCGGCGGGGTTCAGGAACGGCGCGACCGCCGCGACGAACTCCGCCGGCCGCAGGTGGTGCACCAGGTGCCCGGCCTCGATGGTGACCACCCGGCAGTCCGGGATCCGGTCGGCCATCTCGGCGATCCTGTCCTGCGGCACGTGGCTGGCCGGGCCGCCCGCCACCACCAGGGTCGGAGCCGTGATGGCCGCCATCCGCTCCAGCCAGACCGGTGCCGGGGTGTCGAGCTGCCCCTTGATCGCCCTGACCACCGCCCAGTCGAAGCTCACCGGCTCGGCGGGGGCATCGGCCGCCGGGGTCGCCGGGCGCGGGTAGGGCGCCGGGATGTCCTCCAGCACCAGCCGGCCGATCCGCCCGGGGTGCTCCTGCGCGAGCAGGTAAGCGACCACGCCGCCCATCGAGTGGCCGACCAGGTCGACCCGCTCCAGCCCGAGCGCGTCCAGGAAGCCGAGGACGTCGTCCCGCATCAGCTCGAAGCCGTACCGGCCGGGCCGGCCGCTGTCACCGTGGCCGCGCAGGTCGAGCGCGTAGACGTGGTGCTGCGGGGCGAGGCCCGGCAGGACGCCGTCCCAGTCGGTGGCCCGCTCGCCGAGCGCGTGCAGCAGGACGAGCGGCGGGCCGCCGGGAGTGCCGTGCTCGCGGTAGGCGAGGGCGACCTCGGGAAGCTCCACGATCCGGTGATCAGTCATGCCGCCCACCGTATGCCGTGGCCGCCGCACCCGGCCCGTCCGTTCGCCCACCGCTCAACGGTTCGCCGCTGCCCGCGACCTACTGCTGTGTCCGTGCCTCGGCCGGGCCGGGCACGGCCGGTCGAGCCTCCGCTCCCCGGGCGTCCTCCTGAACGGCCTCGTCCTGGCCCGCCGCTCCTGCGGCCGCCGCCTCGGCCTCCCGCGCCGCCGACGCCCGGCCCGCGCACACCGACGCCAGCACGGCCAGCCCGGCCAGCGCCGCGCACACCGCGCTCGCGTACGTGTACGCCGCCCGGTGCCCGCCGCCGCCCCCGGTCGCCCGCAGGTAGACGCCGGAGAGCGCCGAGATGCTGACCGCCGCCGCGATCCGCTGCGTCATCTGCAGAATCGCCCCGCTCACCCCGGCCGCCTCGGCGGGTGCGTGCCGCAGCACGTACGCCTGGTTGGTGGCCCCCATCACGCCCACGGCGGCGCCGCCGAGCAGTTGCAGCGCGGCGAGCAGCCAGGGCAGCGCACCCGCGGGCGCCCAGTGCACCACCAGGCCGCTGGTGAGCATGACCAGGGCCGAGAGGGTCATGCCCGCGGTGACGGTCCGCCGGCCGAACCGCTGCACCACCCGCCAGGCGAGCGCGGAGGCGACCCCCATGGACACCGCCGAGGGCAGCGAGACCAGCGCCGCACCCATCGGGGAGAGCCCGAGGCCGTCCTGCAGGAACATGGCCAGCACCAGCCCTGCCGCGAGCGAGGAGCCGAACTGGGCCATCGCCACCGCCGTCCCCAGCGCGTACGGCGCGGAGCGGGTCAGTGCCGGATGGATCAGCGGGTGGCCGCCGGCCCGGGCGTAGCGGCGCTGCCACCAGGCCAGCGCGCCGAGCAGCAGGCAGGCGCCGCCGGCGAAGCCGAGCCAGCCGGTCCAGGCGGGCGGCTGGACGAAGGGCAGCATCAGCGTCAGGGTCAGCGCGCCGACCAGCAGCAGTCCGACCAGGTCGAGGTCGGCGTGCCGGGCGCTCGGGCGCGGCCTCGGCAGGTGGCGGGCGGCCAGGGCGACGGTGGCCAGCCCGAACGGCACGTTGAGCAGGAAGGTCAGCCGCCAGCCGTGCTCGGGCCCGACGGCGGCCAGCACCGCACCGCCGACCGGCGGGCCGAGCGCGAACGCGAGCCCGCCGGTCACGGCGTACATGCCGAGCGCCCTGGCCCGCAGCTGCCCGCTGAAGACGTCCTGGATGGTGCCGATCATCTGCGAGTTGACCAGCCCGGCCCCCGCCCCCTGGAGCAGCCGGGCGGCCACCAGGACCCACGGCTCGGTGGCGGTCGCCGAGAGCAGGCTCACCATGGTGAACAGTGCCAGGCCGGTGACGAAGAACCACTTGCGGCCCCGGACGTCCCCGAGCCGCCCCCCGGGCACCAGCGCCAGCCCGAAGGCGAGCGAGTACCCGGCCACGATCCACTGCAGGTGGGCCGGCTGGGCGTGCAGGCTCTCGCGCAGGGCGGGGATCGAGGTGTTGAGCACGGACTGGTCGAGCAGGGTGGTGAACCCACCCGCGACACAGACCAGCAGCACCCGGCGCCCCGCGGCGTCGAACCGCTCCCGGGGCGCCGCGGCTATCGAACCGGCGGAGGACGGCTTCACGGGACGACCACCACCAGCACGTAGCGGGCCTCGCCCGGGCCCGGACACCGGAACCGGGTGGTCTCGGCGACGAAGCGCAGGCAGTCACCGGCCGCGAGCAGCTGCGGCTCGCCGTCGACCGTCAGCTCCAACCCGCCCTCCAGCAACCAGAGATGGTGCTCCAGCCCGGGGACGGACGGACGGTCGTACGCGATGTCGACCCCCGCCGGCAGCCGGCCCTCGACGACCTCCGCCCGCAGCGACCCGTGCGGCGGCGACACCGACCGCCGGACGAACCCGGTCGCCTCGTCCCGCCACACGGCCTGCTCCCCGGCCCGCACCAACCGCGCCGGCGCCGACTCGACCTCGGCCAGCAGCCGCGACATCGTCCGCCCGTACACCGAGCAGAGCCGCCCCAGCAACGCCGCCGTCGGGCTCACCTCCGCCCGCTCCACCCGTGACAGCGTCGACCGGCTCACATCCGCCCGCCGCGCCAACTCCTCCAAGGTCCACCCGCGTTCGAGCCGCAGCTCGGAGAGGCGGGCTGCCAGCCGCTCGTCGGCGGCCGTGTCGATTCCCATATTCGCGATGCTATCCCGGATGTGAGATCGACTGCAGGGGTCCTGGCCGGAGCTCGTAGACGACCCGTCATCGGTGATCACTTCCATCAAGGTCGGCTATTTTCGTGATTGTGCTCGAACTGGATGATCCGGACCGGCGCCTGATCCACGCCCTGCAGGCCCTGCACCACTACCTGACGCGGCGGGTGGCATGGGATGCGGTGACGCGGATCGCGACGGCGCCCGTGCTGCGCACCTACAAGGCGGCGACGACGCTGCGCGCGGGCTGAGCCCGCACACGGGTGGCCGGGCCGCCGTAGCGCCAGGCCACCAGGCCTCAGGCCGCCGCCGGGCCTCACGCCGCCGAGTGCGTCGTCGTCCCTCGCACCCCCTCGCACCCTCTTGGGCCCCCTCGGGGCTCCTCGGGACTCCTCGGACCCCCGGCCAGCTGGTCATATGATGTCCGCGACCAGGGGCCGGCCAAGGCCCAGGCAGTCAAGGGGGGATCATGTTCGGCATCATCAGGCCGTGTCGCCACCGGCTCTCGGAGCGGTTGCAGAGCTCGTGGATGGCACACCTGTGCGGGCTCTGCCTCGCCCTTCGGGACGACCACGGACAGCTGGCGCGGACCGCGACCAACTACGACGGTCTGATCATCTCGGTGCTGGTCGAGGCCCAGAGCGCGAAGGACGACGCCTCCTGGCGCCGCACCGCCGGGCCGTGCCCGCTCCGGGGGATGCGGACGGCGTCGGTCGCCAAGGGCGAGGGCGCGCGGCTGGCGGCGGCGGTCTCGCTGGCACTCGCCTCGGTGAAGATCCGTGACCATGTCGAGGACGGGGACGGCCTGTTCGCCCGCCGGCCGGTCGCGGCCGGGGCGCGCGCCGTGACCAGGCACTGGGACCGGAAGAGCGCGGGCAGCGCCTCGGTGGTCGGCTTCGACACCGCCGTGCTCCTCGACGCCGCCGCCCGCCAGGGCGAGTTGGAGCGCGGGCTGGGGCCGGGCGGGTCCGTCCTGCTGGTCACCGAGCCCACCGAGAGCGCCACCTCCGCCGCCTTCGCGCACACCGCCGTGCTGGCCGGGCGGCCCGCCAACGCCGCGCCGCTGGCCGAGGCGGGGCGGCTGTTCGGCCGGCTCGCCCACCTGCTGGACGCCGCCGAGGACCAGGCCGCGGACACCGCGACCGGCGCTTGGAACCCGCTCACCGCGACCGGCACCGACCGGGCCGAGGCCGAGCGCCTCTGCCGCGACGCCGTCCACGGCATCCGACTCGCGCTGCACGAGGTGGAGCTGACCGACCGGGCGCTCGTGCACGTCCTGCTGGCGCACGAGACCGAGCGCGCCGTCGAGCGGGTCTTCGGCCCGGCCTCGCACGCCGCCGCCTGCAAGACCCGGACGGCGCCCGCAGCGGCGCCGGACGCCTCCAACCCCTACCGAACACCGCCCGGGTACGACCCCAACCAGGCGCCGCCGACCGGTCCGGGCGCGCCCGTCCCGCCGTGGGTGCCCCAGGGGCCGGGCTTCGACCCGCCCGGCGCCCGGCCGCCGCACCGCCGCAACCTGCTCGCGGGCTGCGCGGTCTGGGCGCTGATGGCCTGCACGTGCCAGCTGATGTGCTGCGACCACAACGACCCGTTCTCTCGCGAGCACCGCCAGGGCTGGTGCGTCCGGAACGACTGCGACTGCAACTGCGGGGACTGCAGCGGCTGCGGGGACTGCTGCCAGTGCTGTGGCGACGGCGGCTGCTGTGACGGCTGCGGGTGCGACGGCTGTGACTGCGGCTGCGACTGCTGAGCGCTCTCCGCACGCCTTTCCCGGGAGAGCTCCCCGAGTTCGGAGGGAAACTGACGCGACCGCAGACGGAGCCGGGCTCGTCCTAGCGGCGAGCCCGCCCGCGCGGCGGGTCCTGAGCCCACTGCCGGACCACCCGTCGGCGGCCTACCCGGAGGCGGCCTGCCTGAAGTAGCCCACGTATCCGTCCGGTTCGGCCCGCTCCGGCCCCCGGCCGGGCGCGCCGTCACCGGCCCACGCCGGCGAGACCGGGGGACGCGCCGGCAGCAGCCCCGGCCCCGGCGCCGGGCCGCGCTCCCACAGTGGCAGCACCTCGACCCTCCGCAGACCGCCGGCTCTCGCCGGGTCGGCCTCAGGCATCGGAGCCCGTCTCCGCCGCCCGCCGGTCGGCCATCAGCGAGCTCTCCAGGCGGGCCAGCAACACCCGGAACCTTTCCGTGTCCTGCTCCGTCATCCGCCCCTCGGACAGCATCCGCACGCTCTGTACCTCGGTCGTTCCCTCGTTCATGTGCCCGACGTTAGGCGCCGACGATCAACACCCGATAAACAAGGCAGCCGCTGACCGACCGCACCACCGGGGCCGGGTGGAATGCACCGGTCCCACGGCGGGGCGCGGGTCCCATCGGGCCATGGCGGCCCGCTGGTCAAATCGTCACAGATCACCTACGGCGGGTCATTCGCTGCGAAACTCCGTGACAGTCGATCCGTTGACGGAGTAGCCCCGGCCTCGCCCACCTGCTGACCGCCCCCGCCCTGGGAAAGGGCGACTGGGCGGCCCACTCCTCCGACGACACCGGGGAGCTCGTCAAGGACGGCGACTGACGGACAGCGAGCGCCTGACGGCGGCTGGGCTGGCGGCGGCTGGGCTGGCGGCGGCTGGGCTGGCGGCGGCTGGGCTGGCGGCGGCTGGGCTGGCGGCTGGCGACCCCGTCGGGGCCGGTCCGGCCTACGCCCGGCCGAGTACCCGGTCGACGGTGATCTCGATGACCACCCGGTCCGGGTTCACGCGCGGCTCGCGGTACCGCTCGGTGTACCGCCGGACGGCCTCGGCCACCGCCTCCGGCTCGTCCCGCACCACGGCGACGCCCTCCAGCGTCGACCAGCGCGCCCGGTCCACCTGGCAGACCGCCACCCGCATACCCGCCGGGCCGGCCGCGAGGACGTTGCGCACCTTGCGGCTGGTCCGGCCGCTGATCACCCGCGCGGTCCCGGTCTCCGGCTGGTACGTCACACCGACCGGCACCACGTGCGGCGAGCCGTCCGGCCGCTGCGTGGTCAGCGTGGAGATGTGCCGCTCCTGCCAGAAGGCGAGGAAGGCTTCGTCGAGTTCGCGCGGATCATGGGCCATGCCCGCGATCGTACGACGCCCGGCCCGGTGCCGAGGCGCCGGGCCGGGGGCTGGTCAGGGTCGGGTCAGGCCAGGCCGGGGCCTGACCCGACCGGGCCCAGGCAGGGCCGGGCCTGACCGGGCCCCGGTCGGACCGGGCGTCCGACGGCACCGTTCCGTCAGTGGCCGCGCGCGATCCACTCCGGCAGCGCGGGGGCCTCGGCGCCGATGGTGGTGGGGTCGCCGTGGCCGGTGCGGACCACCGTCTCCGGCGGGAGCGAGAGCAGCCGGTCCCGGATCGAGTCGATGATCGTCGGGAAGTGCGAGAACGACCGGCCGGTGGCGCCGGGGCCACCCTGGAAGAGGGTGTCCCCGGTGAAGACCGTCCCCAGCTCGGGCGCGTGGAGGCAGACCGCGCCCGGTGCGTGGCCGGGGGTGTGCAGCACGGTCAGCGCGGTGCCCGCCACCTCGATCCGCTGCCCGTCGGCGAGTTCGCCGTCCGGCAGCCGGTCGGGGTGGGTGAGCTTCCAGAGCGGAAGGTCGTCCGGGTGCAGCAGGATCGGCGCGCCGGTCCGGGCGGCGAGCGCCGGGGCCGCGTCGATGTGGTCGTTGTGCGCGTGGGTGGAGACGATCGCCACCAGCCGGCGCCCGCCGAGCGCGGCCTCGATGGCCTCGGCGTCGTGGGCCGCGTCGATCACCACGGCCTCGGCGTCGTCGCCGACGATCCAGACGTTGTTCTCCACCTCCCAGCTGCCGCCGTCGAGGTCGAAGGTGCCGGCGGTCACCAGCCGGTCGATCCGTGCCGTGGTCCCCCCGCTCACAGGACCACCACCGAGCGGAGCACGTCGCCCTCGTGCATGCGGGTGAACGCCTGCTCCACGGCGTCGAGTCCGATGGTCTCGGTGACGAAGGCGCCGAGGTCCAGGCGGCCCTGGAGGTAGAGGTCGATCAGCATCGGGAAGTCCCGCGAGGGCAGGCAGTCGCCGTACCAGGAGGACTTCAGCGCGCCGCCGCGGCCGAACACGTCGAGCAGCGGCAGCTCCAGCCTCATCTCCGGGGTCGGCACGCCGACCAGGACGACGGTGCCGGCCAGATCGCGGGCGTAGAACGCCTGCTGGTACGTCTCCGGACGGCCGACCGCCTCCACGACCACGTCCGCGCCGTGGCCGCCGGTCAGTTCCCGGATCGCCTCGACCGGGTCGGTGGTACGGGAGTTGACGGTGTGGGTGGCGCCGAGCTTCTCCGCGGTGGCGAGCTTGCGGTCGTCGATGTCCACCGCGATGATCTTCGCCGCGCCGGCCAGCCGCGAGCCGAGGACGGCCGCCCCGCCGACGCCGCCGCAGCCGATCACCGCGACCGAGTCGCCACGGCCGACGTTGCCGGTGTTGATCGCGGCACCGATGCCCGCCATCACCCCGCAGCCCAGCAGGCCCGCGACGGCCGGCTCGGCCGCCGGGTCGACCTTGGTGCACTGGCCGGCCGCGACCAGCGTCTTCTCCGCGAACGCGCCGATGCCCAGGGCCGGCGACAGCTCGGTGCCGTCCAGCAGGGTCATCTTCTGCGTGGCGTTGTGGGTGTTAAAACAGTACTGCGGACGCCCGCGCTTGCAGGCGCGGCACTGGCCGCAGACCGCACGCCAGTTGAGGATCACGAAGTCACCGGGCCCGACCTCCGTCACCCCGGCGCCGACCGACTCCACGATGCCCGCCGCCTCGTGGCCCAGAAGGAACGGGAACTCGTCGTTGATACCGCCCTCGCGGTAGTGGAGGTCGGTGTGGCAGACGCCGCAGGCCTGGATCCGGACCACCGCCTCGCCCGGCCCCGGGTCGGGTACGACGATCGTCGTGACCTCCACGGGCGCGCCCTTGGCACGCGCGATGACTGCCTTGACCTGCTGGGCCATCCGATTCCACCTCCGTCGGCCGATGCGGCTCTGCACCGGCGTGACCTGCTCAAACGACTTGCCCACGAAGCGTATCGTCCGCGCCGGTCCGTGCCCGGCGAACGGCCCCGGTGATCCGGCTCACCCGGGGCGGCCCACGTGCCCCCCGAGCCGCGAGCCGCCCACCTCTGCCGAAGCCGCCCGGCCCTGACGGAGCCACCGGCCCCGACGGCCGGCCAGGGGCGCGCGGCCTTTGCCGAGCGCCCGTCATCACCCCGTCAGCCACCCGGCGTTGGCTGGAATCGTTGCTGACTGTGCCGCGCCGCCCACGTACGGTCGTACCGAACCCGACCCGTCCGACCCACCCGTCCCGCCGGCTCCACCTCTGCCCCTGCCCCTGTACACGCCCTACAAGCCCCCGCCCGACCGCACCTCCCCGTCCCCGCGCACCTCCCCGGATCCGCCCCCCGCCGGGCCGCCTCGCGCCGCCCACCGCCCTGGAGTCTGGAGTACGGATGTCCGCCGAGAACAGTGCCACCCGCGCCGGCACCGGCAGTGCCCGAGCCGCCGTCGCAACCGCCACCGCCGAGCCCCCGCTCCCCCCGCTGCACTGTGTGCGCCGCCTGGCCCCGGGCCCGCCCCGGCTCGGCACGCTCCCCACCGGCACCCCGGTCTGGCTGGTCAGCCGCCACGCCGACGTCCGGCAGGTGCTCACCGATCCGCGGCTGGGCCGCGCCCCGCTGCTCGCCCCCGACGCACCCCCGGTCTCGCTGGTCCCGAACCTCCTGGACGACCCGCAGGGCCTGCTCAGCCTCGACGGCGCCGAACACCAGCGGCTGCGCCGCACCGTGCAGCGGGCGTTCACCCCGCGCGCGATCGCCCGCTGGCGGCCGTGGGTGGCCTCGGTGGTCGAGGGCCTGCTCGACGATCTGATCGACCAGGGCTCGCCCACCGACATCGTCGCCGCCTACACCCGCCCGCTGCCGACGGCCGTCATCAGCCGGCTGATGGGGTTGGACGGCGTGGACGGCAAGCGCCTCGAACACTGGAGCGACCACGCGCTCGCCACCACCGCGTACTCCGCCGAGGCGATCCGAACGGCGCTGGCGGAGTTCGCCGGCTTCAGCGTCGAGCTGATCGCCGAACGCCGCGCCGCCCCGGGCGAGGACCTGGTCAGCAGCCTGCTGGCGGCGGCCGGGGAGAGCGACGGCATCACCGAACCGCAGCTCGTCTCGCTGGTGATCGGCCTGGTGGTGGCCGGGCACGAGACCACCATGACCGCGCTCGGCAACGCCCTGGTCTACCTGCTCGGCGACGGCCGCGAGGCCTGGCAGCGGCTCGCCTCCGACGAACAGAGCGCGGCGGCCGCGACCGAACAACTGCTGCGCGCCATCCCGCTCGTGGACACCGCGCACCTCCCCGGACTCCTGCGGCGCAGCATCGAGGACGTCGAGATCGGCGGTGTGGTGATCCCGGCCGGCAGCGTGGTCGCCGCCGACACCCGCACGGCCAACCAGGACCCGGAGATCTACACCGGTGACCTGCTGACCGAGCTGTTCTCCCCGCTGGCCGCGCCGATGCTGACCTTCGGCGCCGGACCGCACCACTGCCTGGGCGCCTGGCTGGCCCGGATGGAACTGGAGCTGGCCCTGCACCGCCTGGCCCGCCGGCTGCCGGCGCTGCGGCTCACCACACCGACGGACGCCATCGACTGGCGGCGCGGCCTGGTGACCCGTAGTCCGCACACCCTCCAGGTCGCCTGGTGACGGCCGACCCGGCGCGGCCCGCTGGACCCGCGCTCAACGAGCCGGTGGTGGTCCGGGTCGACCACGGGCGCTGCGTCGGCTCGGGCATGTGCGCGCTCGCCGTGCCCGGGTCGCTGGTGCTCGGCGCCGACGGACTGGCCCACCCGGTGCGCACCCCGCGGCCGGCCGGCGCGGACCCCGTCGGGGAGCCGTTGACGGCGAAGCTGGCCGAGGCGGTCGACTTCTGCCCGGTCGAGGCGCTCGCCCTGTACTCCGCCCGCGACGGCCGCCGGATCACGCCCACCGGGTGAGGCCCCCGCCGATGCGATCCGGATGAGGGCCGCCCCCGACCCGAGCCGGATGACTCCCGCCTCCGGGCGCCCGGATGAGACCCGCGTCGACGCCGCTCCGCACGCCGGGGCGGCGCCGGCGGCCGGGGCGGTGTGTCGCGCGGCGGCGCACACCCCGCCCCTGCCGGCGGGCCGTCAGACCCGGTCCGCGCAGGCCAGCGCCGCCCGAAGCTCGCTCACCGGATCGCCCTCGTGGTACGGCCGCTCGCTGGCCTCGATGTGGTCCAGGAACTCCTGGTACCGCACCGCGTACGCGAGGTGGTAGAGCGGCTCGACCAGCTCCAGCGCACGTTCCGGCGACGACCCGGGGACGTGCTCCCGCCACGCCCGCGCCCACACCTCGGCGGCCTGAGCCCACCGCTCGTCGTCGACGTACTGGCGCGGGCGCAGCCCGTCCAGGGCCGGGTGGCCGAGGCAGGAGTCGGCGTAGTCGACGACCACCGACCGGGTGCCGTCGGAGCGCCAGTTGCCGGGGTGGAAGTCGCCGTGCACCAGGGTCTCGGGCAGCCCGCATGCGGCCAGTTGCGCCACCAGCGCGGGCAGCCGCGCGGCGAGCGCCCGGGCCGCGTCGAGTTCACCGGCGGTCAGCTCGGGGCCGGGATCGGCCGCGAGCCGGTCGAGCACGTCGTTCACCTGGAGGACCAGCGTGGGCAGGGTGCGGTCGCGCAGGCCGGCCGCGGCGGCGCGGCCGTCGGCGGCCAGCGCCGCCTGGGCGGCGACCAGCCGGGGTACCACGTCGGCGACCTCCTCGGCGGACGGCCCCCAGCAGTCCTCCCCGGGCACGTGGTCGAGCAGCAGACGCCCGCGCTCGGGGTCGGAGCCGAGCACCGGCGGCACCAGCGTGGGGTCGACGGAGCCGAACAGCGCGATCACGTCGCCCTCACGGGCGTTGAACGTCGGGTTGGTCGCCTTCAGCCAGGCGTCGCCGCCGGTGGCGGTGCGGTAGCGGAACAGCCCGGAGAGGTTCCACGTCCGGATCTGCTCGGCCCGGCCGGTCGCGGGGCGGCCGGCCCGGTCGAGGGCCTGCTCGGCCCAGTCGAACGACTCCCGCAGCCCGGCGGGCGTGGCCCAGCCGGCCCGCCGCTCGGCCGGGCCGAGCAGAGCGGCGGTGTCCGGGCCCGCCTGACGCGGCACCAGCCCGGCGGGCCGCTCCAGCGCCTCGACGTGGTAGACCACATGCCCGCCGTGGCCGCCGCCGCCCTCCGCCACCTCGGCGAGCCGGAGCACCACCACCGGCACCCCCAGCTCCTCCGACAGCCGCTCGACCACCGGCGCGGCGGCCGACCACCACCCCTCGCTCACCTCGTACGGGCCCTGCGGCCCGAAGTAGTCTTCCCCGTAGGTGAGGTGGGCGGTGACGGACCGGCTGCTCGCTCGCTTCATCCGGGCAGACTCCCCTATCCGCCCCGCCCGCGCGACCGTTTTTCCACGTACCGCACCCCGCAGCGTCCCGCTGACCGGACGCCCTGGGAGGTGACCCGACGGCAGCCCCACCGGTCCGGCTGATCCGTCCTCGTCGTCCCCCTTCCGAGCGAGGGGTCTCTTCCTCCCGCTGCCCTGCGCCCCTGCGGACGGACGCGGCCGCCGGGGCCGCGCAAGCCCGGCCGGCGCCCGCGGGACCGCCGCGGGTGCCGGCCGGCCATGGTCCGGCTACGGGATCGGCACCGCCGTGCCCGAGACCCGGATCCGGGCGTCGCCCTCACGGAGTTCGACCTTCAGCACGCCCGGCCGGCCGAGGTCCTCGCCCTGGTGGAGGGTCAGGGTGGCCGGGGCGGTGACCGCGCCCCGCTCGCGCAGGTAGGCGCCGAAGGCGGCAGCGGCCGCGCCGGTGGCCGGGTCCTCCACGACTCCGCCGACCGGGAACGGGTCGCGGACGTGGAAGACGTGCTCGCTCTCCCGCCAGACCAGCTGGACGGTGGTGAGGTCCCGGGCCGTCATGTAGGAGGCCAGGCCGTCGAAGTCGTACTCCAGGCGGGCCAGCCGGTCGCGGGTGGCGGCGGCCAGCACCAGGTGGCGGGCGCCGCCGTAGCCGATCCGGGGCGGCAGTGCGGCGTCCAGCTCGTCGGCCGACCAGCCGAGCAGCGCGAGCGCCTCGGCGACGTCCGCCTCGCCCACCTCTTCGACGTGCGGCTCCACGCTGGTGAGGGTGGCGCGCAGGACACCGTCCGCGCCCTTGTCGACCTCGATCGGCACCTCGCCGGCCTGGGTCGCGAAGACGTACCGGCCGGGACCGGTCCGCTCGGCGAGCGCGACGGCCGAGGCGACGGTGGCGTGGCCGCAGAACGGCACCTCGGCCAGCGGGCTGAAGTACCGCACGGTGTAGGCGCTTTCGGCGCCACCCGAGGTGTCGGGTATCAGGAACGCCGTCTCGGAGTAGCCGACCTCGGCGGCGACGGCGAGCATCTGCTCGGCGGAGAGGCCGGAGGCGTCGAGCACCACGCCGGCCGGGTTCCCCCCGGCCGGGTCGCTGGAGAAGGCGGCATAGCGCAGGATGTCGGCGTCGGGGGTGGCCACGGCCACGGCGTCACTGGTCATGATCGCTCGAACACCATCCCTCGGCCCGCTGTTCCCGCCCGCCCGCACCGGATGGTGGTGCGCACCGATGACGTGCCCCCGCAGGCGCCCCGGCTCCCCTGCCGCACCGGGCCGCCGAGGCCCCGCGCCGCCGGCGCCCAGCTCCCCAGCTCCACCCTCGACCACGCAGTACCGGTGCGATGATCTTCCCCATGGCCGTCACCGCGTACCAGGAGCTGCTCCGCGACCGTTTCCTCGCCGCGCCCGTCGTCGCACCGCCGCCGCCGTGGCAGCCGGTCGGGCGAGGCCTGATCCCGGTCGGCGGGCTGCTCGGCATCGGTTTCGCGACCGCCCCGGCCACCGGCCACGACCTGGTGCTGACGGTGTCCGGCAGTGGTCACGGCCTCTTCGATGCGGTGACCGGCGAGAAGCTCGAACGGGAGTACGACCCGGGCGAGGAGCCGGACGGCCCGCAGCCCGCCGGCACCACCCGCCGCCCCCGCCCGACATGCGGCCGGTCCGCCGGTCGCCGATGCTGGGGCCTGTCTGACATCTCCCAGGCGGCGCACGCGCCCGGTGTCACGGAGCCCGTGCCGGCGCGCGGACCGACGGCCGGGACGGCCCGAGGAAGGACCACCCCGTATGAGCGAGCAGAGCGAGCGAGTCATCGACGGGCGCGCACGGGCGCATGCCCGAGCCGAGGGAAGCGGGGTGGGGGCATGAGCGCGCTGGACTTCGAGGTCATCGACAGCCCCGACAGCTCGCTCAACAAGACGTCCGTCCTGGTGACCGGCCCCGACGACGCACTGCTGGTGGACGCCGGGTTCACCCGCTCCGACGGACGCCGGCTGGTCGAGCGGATCCGGGCCTGCGGCAAGCGGCTGACCACGGTTTTCGTCAGCCACGGCGACCCGGACTTCTACTTCGGCGCGCAGGAGGTGCAGGACGCCTTCCCGCAGGCGCGGTTCCTGGCCACGGCGACCACCGTCGAGCACATCCAGGAGTCCTACGAGGGCAAGCTGAAGGCCTGGGCGCACCTCGGCCCCGAGCTGCCGACCCGGCTGGTACGGCCCGAGGTGCTGCACAGCGACGAACTCGTCTTCGAGGGCCACCGGTTCGAGCTGCGCGGCGCCGACTTCCACCTGCCGGACCGGCACTACCTCTGGCAGCACCACCACCGCACGATCCTCGGCGGCGTGCTGCTCTTCGAGGGCCTGCACGTCTGGACCGCCGACACCCCGACGCCCGAACAGCGGGCCGCCTGGATCGACCTGCTGGACGGCATGCAGGCGCTGCAGCCCGGGTTCGTGGTGGCCGGCCACCGGAGGGCCGGCGCACCCACCATCACCACCGCGATCGACCACACCCGCGCCTACCTGCGGGCGTTCGAGACCGAGATCGGCCGGGCCACCGACGCGGCCGCCGCCAAGGAGGCGCTGGAGCGGCGGTTCCCGGACCTCGGGATGAAGCTGGCGGTCGACCTCGGGACGAAGGTCGCCAAGGGCGAGATGGCCTGGGGCTGAGCCGAGATGATCGAGATCCCGAGGTCCGCCGCCTCCTTCGCCGAGTCCGACGCCCCCGCCGACGTGGTCCGCCGCCAGTACCTGGCGTCGGCGCGCGGCGACCTGGGCGCGCTGCGCGCCACGCTCGCCGACGACGTCGAGTGGACGGAGATGGCCGGATTCCCGCTGGCCGGCACGTACCGCACCCCGAAGGGCGTCACCAGCGGCGTGATGGAGCGGCTGGCCGCCGAGTGGGACGGCTGGACGGCCCACGACGACAGCTACGTGGTGGACGGCGAGAACGTGGTGGTGCTGGCCCGCTACACCGCCGTGCACCGGACCACCCACCGCCCGCTGGCGGTCCGGGTGGCGCACCACTTCACCGTGCGCGGGGGCCGGATCGTGCGCTTCGAGCAGTTCGTCGACACCGCCCTGGTCCGGGACGCCATGACTCCCTAGCAGGCGGCCGCCCCGTACCCCTCGCCCGGTTCACCCGTTCGGGGGAGCCTGTCGCGGCGCGCCTGGCGTGGCCTCGACAGGTCCCCCGAACGGCGGCAGGCTGTCCGTGATTCCGGCCGGAGAGCGAGGAGTTCAGCATGGGCACGGGCACAGCAGGAACGGCCGACGGCGGCGGGCGCGAGCGGCCCATCGTCATCGTCGGCGCCTCCCTGGGCGGCGCCAAGGCCGCGGAGGCACTGCGCGAGGCCGGGTACCGCGGCGGCATCGTCCTGATCGGCGACGAGCACGAGCGGCCGTACGAGCGGCCGCCGCTCTCCAAGGGCTACCTGCTCGGCAAGACGCCGCGCGAGAAGATCTACGTCCATCCGCCGCAGTGGTACGCCGAGCAGGACGTCACCCTCCGCCTCGGCACCCCGGTCGTCGCGGTCGACCCGGCCGGGCACACCGTCACGCTCGCCGACAACGGCCGGATCGAGTACGCGAAGCTGCTGCTGACCACGGGTTCGGTGCCGCGCCGGCTGCCGGTGCCGGGTGCGGACCAGGACGGCGTGCTCTACCTGCGCCGGGTCGGGGAGAGCGAGCGGCTCCGGGCTGCGCTGAAGCCGGGTGCCCGGGTCGCGGTGATCGGCGCGGGCTGGATCGGACTGGAGACGGCGGCGGCCGCCCGGGCGGCGGGCGCCGAGGTCACCGTGCTGGAGGCGGCCGAGCTGCCGCTGCTGCGGGTGCTGGGCCGCGAGGTCGCCCAGGTCTTCGCCGACCTCCACCGCGACCACGGCGTGGACCTGCGGTTCAACGCCAAGGTCGAGGAGCTGACCGGCGAGGGCGGAGCCGTCACCGGTGTGCGCCTCGCGGACGGCGCGACGGTGGCGGCGGACACGGTGATCGTCGGCATCGGCATCGCCCCGCTCACGACGCTCGCCGAGTCGGCCGGCCTGGAGATCGAGAACGGCGTCAAGACCGACGAGCACCTGCGCACCTCGGACCCGGACATCTACGCGGCGGGCGACGTCGCCAACGCCTTCCACCCGATGCTCGGCCGCCACGTCCGGGTCGAGCACTGGGCCAACGCGCTCAACCAGCCGCAGACCGCGGCCCGGGCGATGCTCGGCCAGGACGGCCCGGACGCGGTCTACGACCGGGTGCCGTACTTCTTCACCGACCAGTACGACCTGGGGATGGAGTACACCGGCTACGTCGAACCGGGCGGCTACGACCGGGTGGTCTTCCGGGGGGACCGCGCCGCCCGCGAGTTCATCGCCTTCTGGCTGTCCGGCGGCCGGGTCCTGGCCGGGATGAACGTGAACGTCTGGGACGTCACCGACCCGATCCGCGAGCTGGTCCGCTCGGGGCGACCGGTGGACCCTGCGGCCCTGGCCGACCCGGGCGTCCCGCTGAACGAACTCTGACCGCCCCCTGCCGCTGCCCCGCCACCGTCCGCACAGGGCCGCCCCGAGCACCGTCGCCCGGGGCGGCCCAGTTGTCCGGCCGGCGGCCGAGGGCCGACGGTCAGGCTCCCGGCGTCAGGCGACCGGCGGGAAGGCCTCGGCGTCGGGCTTGAGCAGCCGGCCGGGCGCGGGCACGGCCTTGTCCACCAGGTAGGAGGTGACCAGCTTGTTCAGCTCCTTGCTCCGGCCCACCGCGCAGTGTTCGATCACGTCGACGCTGACCAGCACGGCACTGCCGAGCTGGCGCTGCATGTTCTGGGCGAACTTGTACTGGGTGGCCGGGTCGTAGAGGTTGCCGATCACCATCACCGGGTTGGCGGTGCGGCGGTTCCACGGGCCGGTGTACCGGTCGGAGTCACGTGCCGGGGCCGGCCAGGTGGCGCAGGCGGGCGCGTCGAAGGCCTGGTAGCGGCCGAAGGTCGGCGAGTCCTTCTCCCAGGCGCGGGCCAGGTTGGCGAAGACCCGCGGGTTCGACGGGTACGGCTTGTCCTGGCAGTTGACGCCGTAGTAGGAGTCGTCGGAGCTGTACGGGGTCTCCGGCAGGGCCTCGCGCAGGGCGGTGGGGACGGTCACGGCCAGCGTGTTCGCGTCGTCGGCGGCCTTCGGGGCCGTCAGCGAGGGCGCACCCTGCTGCTGGAGCACCTCGTGCAGCGCCTGGAGCGACTTGGCCAGCGGCGCCTGCCGGGTCTGCGCGTAGAGGGCGTCGGCGACCTGGCTGGTGAAGCTGGAGAGGGTCACCTGGGTGCCGTTCGGCAGGGTGACCGGGCTGGTGCGCAGGTGGTCGCGGATCGCGTCGAACTTGGCCCGGGTGTCGCCGTCGCCGAAGGCGCAGCGCGGGGCTCCGGCCGTCTTGCAGCGCTTCAGGTACTCGTCCAGGCCGAGTTCGAAGCCGGCGGCGCGCTGCCGGTCGTACTCCAGGCCGTTGTGCAACCGCAGGTTCGGGTCGACGTTGCCGTCGATGATCAGCGCGCGGACCTTGTCCGGGTACATGTTGGCGTAGGTGGCGCCGATCAGCGTGCCGTACGAGAAGCCGGCGAAGGTGAGCTGCTTGTCCCCGACGGCCCGGCGCATCCGGTCGAGGTCGCGGACGACGTTCTCGGTGGACATGTGCTCGATCAGCGGGCCGGCGTTGCGGTCGCAGGCGTCGGTGTAGTCCTCGGTGGCGGCCAAGGTGCCGTCGATCTCGGCCTTGGTGACGGGCACGCCGGTCTGCCGGCCGAAGACGGCGGCCGCCTCCTCGTCGGTGGTGAAGCACTTCAGCGGGTTGCTCCGGGCGACGCCGCGCGGGTCGAAGCCGACCAGGTCGAAGCGGGCCTGCACCTCGGGGTCGAAACGGCCGGTGGTGGCCCAGAGGTAGCCGCTGCCGCCCGGGCCGCCGGGGTTGAGGAACAGCGAGCCGATCCGCTTGGACGGGTCCCCGGCCCGGCGGCGCATCATGGCGATGCCGATCTTCTCGCCGGACGGGTCCGCGTAGTCGAGCGGGACGGGGTAGACGGCGCAGTCGTAGATGCCGGGGTCCGGCTTCGACGGGTCGGGGTTGCAGGGCGTCCAGGCGACCGGTTCGACCCGGGCCTCGGCGGCGGGCGCGGCCGAGGGCGGTTCCGGCGCGGCTGACGCCGCGGCGGCGGTTCCGGCGACAAGGGAGAGCGCGCTGGCAAACGTCAACGCCAGACTGGATATGCGGGACACGTGAACTCCTCCGGTTCTGCAAACCCGGCCAGCCTGGCAGCCGGGGACCGGGAGCGGAAGACCATGAACAGCCGCAGATTCTTCTGGCTAACCGTCATCTGACCGGTATTTCCCGGTTCTGACGGATGCTCGGGCGCAGAATCCACGGCGCCGTGACGGTACATCGCCAGTCCGCGGCCGTCTCCCCGGTGGCGGTCGTCCGCCACGCGGACGCCACGCGGACGCCACACCGACACCACACCGACGCCACACGGACCCCACCATGGGGACGCCGCGCAGGCCCCGCGCGCCCCCTGCGCGGACGCCGGGGCGGCCCGGCGTCCGGCTCCTCAGGCCCGCACCGCGACCGCGGCCTGCTCCGGCGCCGCCACCCCGGGGCGGCGGCGCTCGGCCCACCGCACCGCCGGCCCCATCGCACAGCCGGCCGCCAGGAAGAGCCCGCCCAGCAGCAGCCACCCGGGCACGCCCCCGTCCAGCAGCAGGGTGGTCAGCAGCAGCGGTCCGACGGTGCGCGCCACCGCCACCCCCGAGCCGAAGAAGCCCTGGTACTGGCCGGCCTGGTGGGCGGGCGCGAGGTCGAAGCTGATCTGCCAGGAGCCCGCGGACTGCTTCATCTCGCCGATCACCTGGAGCGTCGCGGCCACCACGAGCAGCCCGGACATCACCCAGAGCGGTACGTCCCCGGCCGAGAGGGCGAAGACGGCGCAGGAGGCGAGCAGGATGACACCGGCGTCGCGGACGGCGCGCGAGGCGGAGCGCAGCCCGGTCACACCCCGGGCCGTGCGGACCTGGAAGGCCATCACCACCGCGGTGTTGAGGACGAACAGCGCCGAGCCGAGCCAGGCCAGGTGGTCGGCGCGGGCCGCGATCCAGAGCGGAATGACCAGGCTGAGCAGCGGCATCCGCAGCAGGAGCACGGTGTTGATCAGCGTGACGACGGCGTACGGGCGGTCGGAGAGCACCGCCAGCTTCCGCCCCGGTCCCGAACTCGCCTGCGCGGGCGGCACTTCGGGCAGTCGCAGCAGCACCAGGCCACTGACCAGGAACCCCACGGCGGTGACCGCGAAGGCGACGAGGAACCCGGCCCGGCTCCCGGTGCTCAGCACGATGCCGCCGAGTGCGGCGCCAAGGGCCAGGCCCGCGTTGAGGGTTGCCTGCAGGCGGGCCAGCAGTGCCGTCCGCTCCGCCCGGTCGACCAGCCCGCCGACCAGTGCCTGCCGGGCCGCGGACAGCCCGGACTGTGTCGTGGCGTAGAGGCAGACGGCGACCAGGAACGGCACGAAGGAGCGGATGACCAGGAAGGAGGCGACCACCGCGCCGGTGGCGAGCGCCAGCAGCACCGCCGTGCCGCGCGGCCCGCGCCGGTCGGCGAGGTGGCCGAGCGGGACGCCCGCCAGTGATCCGACCGCCCAGGCCACGGCGAGGCCGAGGCCGAGGCGGGTGGGGGACATCCCGATGACCCGGGTGAAGTACAGCGCCGAGCAGGTGTAGTACGCGCCGTCGCCGATCGAGCCGACCAACTGGGCGGTGGCGAGCGTCCGCTGGACGCCTGCGGGTGGTGCAAGACGGATCGGCAACGACACTCCCCCGGTACGGCGGCCCCGAAGACCGCCCGTTCCCCACTGACCTGACATGATCAATCCTAGAGGCCGGGTGGACCACTGGACAGGTCCAGTCGGAGCCCGTCCGAGCAGGCCACTTGGGACGCCAGGGGCCCACCCCGCGACCACCCCTCGCCGCCGTCGCCCCGCACGGGCCGGCGAGGGCCGAACTCCGGTACGGGAACGGACGAACCGTCACCCGAGCGGCGGCACCGTAGCCGCGCCCGGCCCGTCCGGTGCCGTCCGTGTCCGCCCCATCCGACAGCCGGCGGGATGTCCGATCCGGCCCGAAGTGCCCGTGTTGACCGGCCAGTAGCCCCCTCCTATGCTCGTCCGCGTTCGCGATCCGGCACCGGGGCCGGGGCCGCCCAGGCCCGCCCGGCCGGAGCCGTCACCGGCTCGAAGGGCTCCTCCCATCAGCACCTCCATCGCACCCTCGGACAGCGCCCGGAACGCCACCACCCCGGCCGCCACCCCGGCACAGGAGAGCCCGGCACAGAAGCGCCCGGCCGACGCCACCACCGCGCAGCTCCCGGCCGACCCGTCCCCGGCCCCCGCCGGCCGCCGGCGCTTCCTCACCTACCTGCTCGCCGCCCCCACCCTCACCGTCGCCGCCCGGCTCGGCCCGGACGCCGCCGCGCCCGCCACCGCCCGGGCCACCGTCCGGACCGGAGCCGAGGGCGCATCCGCCGAAGGGCCCGCCGCCGCGCACCAGTTGCTCGGCCTTCCCGGCATCCCGGACATCCTCGACCTCGGCGATGCGCTGATCCTGGCCGGCCTGCCCACCTCCCACCTGCTGGTGCTGGAGGTCACCGCCGACGGACGCGCCGCGCTGCACCTCCCCCGCCTGGAGGTCGGCCAGGGCCTGACCACCACCATCGCCATGCTGGTCGCCGACGAGCTCGACGCCCGGCTCACCGACGTCGACGTCCCGCTCTCCGACGGCCGTCCCGACCTGCTCTTCAACCAGCTCACCGGCGCCTCCAACTCGGTGCGCTCGCTGTACGACCCGGTCCGCGCCGCCGCGGCCGCCGCCCGCGCCCGGCTGGTCACCGCCGCCGCCCGCCGCTGGTCGCTGCCGGCCGACACCCTGCGCACCGCCGACTCCGCCGTCCTCGCCCCCGACGGGCGCCGGGCCGGCTACGGCGAACTCGCCGCCGCGGCCGCCGGCATCGCCGTCCCGGCCGTGCCCTCCGCCCCCAAGCCGCCCGAGCAGCAGCGCCTGGTGGGCCGGCCCACCGGCCAGATCGACGCCCGCGACATCGTCACCGGCCGCGCCGAGTACGCCGGCGACCTCGCCGTCCCCGGCGCCGTGCCCTGCGTCGTCGCCCGCCCGACCACCATCAACGGCACCCTCAAGTCACTGGACGCCTCCGCCGCCCGCACGATGCCGGGCGTCCTCGGCGTGGTCACCGTCCCGACCGGCGTCGCCGTGCTCGCCGAGACCTTCGACCAGGCGCTCAAGGCCCGCGACGCCCTGCAGACCACCTGGAACCCGGGCCCCGTCGCCGCGCTCTCCGACGCCGACATCCGGGCCCGGCTGCGCGCCGCCCACCTGCCGTTCCTCGTCCCGCCGCTGCTGACCCAGCACGTGGACGGCGAGTTCGACTTCGCCTTCGTCAACCACGCGCCGATGGAGGTGCTGACGGCCGTCGCCGACGTGCGCCCGAACCGCGCCGAGATCTGGTTCGCCTCGCAGACCCCGATCGTCGCCCAGCAGACCATCGCCGCCGACCTCGGCCTGCCGCAGGACGCCGTCACCGTCCATGTGGTGCGCGGCGGCGGCTCGTTCGGCCGCCGGCTGTTCTTCGACGCCGCTCTGGAGGCGGCGCGGATCTCCCGGGCGGCCGGCCGCCCGGTCAAACTGATGTGGACCCGCAACGACGACATGCGCCACGGCCGGATGCGCCCCGCCAGCCACCACCGGATCCGCGCCACCTACGGACTGGGCCAGGTCATCAGCTACGAGCACCGGGCCGCCACCGTCCGGACCGACTTCCGGCACGGCCTCGGCGAGGCGCTCACCGCCGCCGGGGTCGACCTCTCGGTGGCCGGCATCAGCCTCGCCCAGGCGTTCTTCCTGCTCAGCGAGAAGAACCCCTACGACGTCGGCATCCCCACCCAGCTCCTCGCCGAGGTCCCGTTGGACATGCACACCGGCAGCTGGCGCTCGGTCTACTCCGGCACGGTCCGGGTCGCCGACGAGATCATGATGGACGAACTGGCCCGGCGCCTCGGCCAGGACCCGGTCGCCTTCCGCCGGGCGCGGGTGCGCGGCGCCGTCGGCAGGGCCGTGCTCGACAAGGTCGCCCAGGCCGGCCGCTGGGGCCGCGCGATGCCCGTCGGCCAGGCCCAGGGCATCGGCTACCACGACGAGAACGGCGGGCGCGCCGCCTATCTGGTCGAGCTGGACGCCACCGACCCGAAGCAGCCCCGGGTCACCAAGGCGGTGATCGCCGCCGACCTCGGCCTGGTGATCAACCCCCGTGGCCTGGAAGCCCAGTTGACCGGCGCGCTGATCGACGGCATCTCGGTCGTCCTCCAGGCCGGCAACCACATCGACCACGGCGCCGTCCGCGAGGGCAGCTACGCCGACTTCCGCTACGCCCGGCAGCGGCACAGCCCGCCGTCGGTCGAGATCCACCTCATGCCGCCGAGCGGACCGCCCGGCGGTGCGGGCGAGTTGGGCGTTCCCGCCGCCTCGGCGGCGGTCGCCAACGCGTACGCCCGCGCGACCGGCATGAGCCCGCGCTCCTTCCCGATCGACTTCTGATCCGCTCCACCGACTCCCGAAGGACGCAACTCCCCATGCCCAGCCACACCTTCGTCCTCAACGGGCAGCCGGTCACCGTCGAGGCCCCGGACGACATGCCGCTGCTCTGGGTGCTGCGCGACAAGCTCGGCGTCACCGGTCCCAAGTACGGCTGCGGGGTCGGCGTCTGCCGCGCCTGCACCAGCCACCTGGACGGCGAGGAGTTCCAGCCCTGCACGGTGGCGGTCAAGGACTGCGCCGGCCGCCGCGTCACCACCATCGAGGGGCTGGCCGACGGCGACACCCTGCACCCCGTCCAGGAGGCCTGGCTGGCCTGCGACGTCGCCCAGTGCGGCTTCTGCCAGCCCGGCCAGATCATGACCGCGGCCGCCCTGCTGCGCCGCACCCCGGCCCCGACCGACGCGGACATCGACCAGATCCAGAACATCTGCCGCTGCGGCACCTACCCCCGTATCCGCGAGGCGATCAAGCAGGCGGCCGCCCGCACGGCCGCCCGGTAGGAGGTCCGCCCCGCCCGCGAGCGGGGCGGACCGGGTCAGCCGGCCGTCAGCACTCGCCGATGGCGCCGTTCTGCCAGGCGTAGTGGAAGTACCAGTTGCCGTCCGCGTAAGCGCCGTACACGTAGACGGTCCCCACGTAGGTGGCGTTGTAGTTGTACGAGTAGGCGGCATGGATCTTGTACCAGACGTTGCCCTGGTTGTTGATGTTCTCGCCCCGGGTCCAGCAGTCGGGGGCGATCTTGTCGCCCCACCCGGCGTAGGAGCCCAGGTCGAGGCTCCACGGCTTGTAGGACGGCGCGTACGACTGGGGCAGGGAGTACAGGCCCACCCCGTGACCGCTGGGGGTGTGGCTGCTGATGTAGTACCACCCGTCGGCGGACGCGTCGCCCGCCGACAGGCCGACGCCGCCGGCCGCCAGTGCCACCGCCGCTGCCGTGGTGGCCCCGCGGCGCCCGATCCTGCGCAGAAGTCCCTTGCTCATACCGGTCTCCCCTGTGGTCCGTCGTCTCCTCGGGTGCCGCCGCCATGACTGCGGCGGCGGAGACAGCTGACCCGACCACCTGCGGTGTTCGGTACCGGCTGACAGGAACTGACAACAGCTGACACCGAGGGCCCCCTGTCCCGAACACCCCTTCCCCCACGAGGATCTGGGCGATCGCCGATCGCCGCCGCCACTCGCCGCTATGATCCGTACGCGACAAGCGAACAGTGGTCGCCGATGGATCTGACACTGTCTGACACCAGGGGGCGTCATGGTGGATCGGGAGCCGCAGGCCGAGGAGCGAGAACAGGCGCGGACGGCGGCCGAGAGCTTCGCCGCCGAGCTGTGCCGACTGCGCCGGGAGGCGGGCCAGCCCTCGTTCCGGACCATGGCGAAGAAGGCCGGCTCGATCTCCCACACCGCCCTGTACGAGGCGGCCTCCGGCTCACGCCTGCCGTCCTGGCCCACCACCAGGGCCTACGTCCAGGCCTGTGGCGGCGACGAGGCCGAGTGGCGCCGCCGCTGGTCCGCCGCAACGGGGAGGGAGGCGGCCCCCGAAAACCCGCCGACCCGAACCCCGCCGGCCGTACCCCCGCAGCCCACCGCGTCCGACCGGCCCGCCGACGAACCGTCGGCGCCCCCGGCCGTCACACCGGCCGGACCGTCCGCGCGCGGACACCGGCTCTGGACCCACGCGGTCGCCCTGCTGGTCGGCGCACTGGTCGGGGTCTGCTCCACCCTGGGCGTCCTCTCCTTCCACGAGCCCGTCGCCGCGGCCCCGCTCCCCCAGGACTGTCCGACCGAAGACCCCGCGCCCGTCCGGTCCCCCGCCACGGACGTCGACGCGGCCGGCCCGCCGGCCGGCGCGCCCCGCCCTGCGACGGAGCAGCCCGCCACGGCGGCGGATCCGGCCTGGGTGGCCCGTCCGGCCGCCGACCAACAGGCCCTCCCCGGCACGGATGTCGTCCTGCCGGTCTTCTCCCCGGTCGTCCGGGGGGACGCGCTGGTCGTGACGATGATGCTGACCAGCACCTGCCCCGGGAGCGTCACGGTCACGGACACCCGGGGCGATCCGTTCGAGACGGCGGGGGACGTGACGGACTCCAGGCGGCACCGGGTGCTGGTCTTCGCGGCCTTCGGCGTCCCCGCGCTGACGACGGCGGACTCCATCCACGTGACCTACCCGCACGCGAGCAAGTACCACATCGCGGTGGACGAGTTCCGCGGGATCTCTGTCGCACGGGGCACCGCCCAGGCGCACGGACCGTCCGGCGGGACGACCTTCACCACCAGTGCCACCCCCGCCACCTGTGCCCGTGGCGACCTCATGGTCGGCACGGCGGGCACCAACACCGGCACCGCCCCCGAGTTCGGCACCGGGTGGACCGCCCTCCCGGTGCTGGCCCTCTCCTCCTACCGGCTCACCACCGCCTACCAGGTGGCGACGGCCGACGGCCCCTGCGCCGCGACCGGGCGGACCACGTCGCAGTGGGGGGCCGTCCTCACCGTCTTCCACTGACCGCAGGGCGGGGCGGCTCAGACCCTCCGGGGATCGCGCCCGAAGAACCCGGCCAGCCGGTCGTAGACCGGCGCGTCCTCGGGGACGGTCACCTCGGGGCCGAAGGCGCGGCCGTCGCCCTCGCTGCCGCGGTACTGGGGGCGCAGCGCGCCGTGGGCCCAGGCCAGCGAGGTACGGGCCACGTCGTGGTCGAGACCCGCCGTGGACTGGCCGGTGGCACGGGCCAAGTCCCATCCGTGGACGGCGAATTCGGCGGTCTGCTGGTCCACCGGGAAGCGTGCGGGGATGACGCCGACGCCGGGGGCCTCGATGGTGCCGCTGAGCTCCCCGGCGCTGCGCCAGGCGGCGACCAGCTTCTCGGCCCCCGCCTCGAAGGCGTGCAGCCAGTCCTCCTCCACCCGCTCGAAGGACTGCGTGAAGTCCGGGTCGTGGCCGTTCGCCCGGACGGTGAACTGCCGGAGGTCCCAGAGGAGGTGGCTGATCAGATCGGCCACGTCCCAGGACCGGCAGGTCGTCGGGTGGCCGGCCTGCTCGGCACCGACGCCGTCGATCAGGCCGGCGGTCTGGGCGAGGGCCCGGGCGAGCAGGTCGATCGGGTCTTCCGCTGCGGTCATGGCGACACCTCTTCGGGGCTGGGACGTGTGCTCGGACCGGCCGATCGTAAACGCGACCGCCGTCCCCCGGCCCGGCGCAACACCGCGCCGGGCCGATCACCGTCCCCTTCCGTCCGCCCCGCTCGCCCCGCTCGCCCGCCCGCATCCAGGCGCCACCCGCCCCGGCGCCTCCCCCGCCCGTGCCCCCTCGGCGGGTCAGGCGGCCGCGAGCCCGCCGTCCACGGCGATCTCGGCGGCCGTGATGTAGCGGCCGTCCTCGCCCGCGAGGTGGGCGACGGTGGCGGCGACGTCGGCAGCGCGGCCGTACGCCCCGAGCACGGTCAGGCCCGCCTGAAAGTCGCCCGACGGGCCGTCCGCCGGGTTCAGCTCGGTGTCGATCGGCCCGGGGTGGATCACGTTGACGGTGATCCCCCGCGGGCCCAGCTCGCGGGCCAGCGCCTTGGTGAGCCCGATCGTCGCGGCCTTGCTGGTCGCGTAGAGCGAGGCGCCGGGGAAGGCGACGCGCTTCGCGATGCAGCTGCCGATGGTGACGACCCGGCCGCCCTCGGCCAGGTGGGCGGAGGCGGCCTGGGCGAAGAGGAACGGTGCCCGGACGTTGACCTCCAGCACCCGGTCCACGTCGTCCAGCGCGAGCTCCTCGATCGGGCCGAACACGCCGACGCCCGCGTTGTTGACCAGGATGTCGAGGCGGCCGAAGCGCTCGGCCACCGCCTCCACGACGTCCCGGACCTCCTGCGGGTCGGCGCTGTCCGCGCGGACCGCCCAGCCGCGGCGGCCCATTGCCGTGATCTTGGCCGCGACCGCCTCGGCCCGCTCGGCGCTGCCCCGGTAGGTCAGCGCGACGTCGGCTCCCTCCTCGGCCAGCCGCAGCGCGACCGCCTCCCCGATCCCGCGGCTGCCGCCCGTCACCAGGGCCACCTTGCCGTCGAGCTTCCCGGGCCTGGCGCTCGCCCCGGTCGTCACAGCCGTCATCGTCGTCATATCGGTAGAACTCCTCGACTCGTTCTCGGACATGACTCGATCTTCGGCCCGTGGCGCTCGCGAGTCCGGCGGTATTCGGACGTCGCGTTCAACGTTCAACAATCCCCGCGGGTTCGCGCGGGTTCGCGCGGGTTCGCGCGGCCGCGCCGCCGAGGCACCCGGTGCACGCGCCCCGGCCCGCCGGAGCGGCCGCCCCCGTGAGGGACGGCCGCTCGGGACAGGCGGGGCGGTCCGTCAGAGGCTCAGGACCTGGCCCGGGAAGATGAGATCCGGGTTGTCGCCGATCGCCTTGGCGTTCTTGGCGTGCAGGCTCGCGGTGTCGGTGCCGTACTTGGCCGCGATGTCGCTCAGGGTGTCACCGCTCCTGACGGTGTAGCTGCCGCCGGCGGTGTTGGTGCCCGAGGCGGCCGGCTTGGCCGTGTCCTGCGACTTCCAGGACTGCGACTTCTGCGACTTCCCGGCCGGCCGGGTCTGCTCACCCTGGGCCGGCTTCGCCTGCGGGGTCTGCGCGGGCTTGGCCTGCTGCTGGGCCTTGGGCGCAGCCGCCCTGGGCGCGGCCGGCTTCGGGGCCTCGGCCTTGGCGGCCGGGGCCGAGGTGTCGACGGCCGCCGGGGCGCCGCCCTTGCTGAGGCCCGCCTTGGCCGAGCAGACCGGCCAGGCGCCGGGACCCTGGGAGGCGAGGACCTTCTCGGCGACCGAGATCTGCTGCGCCTTGGTCGCCCGGCCGGCCTGCGACGCGTACGCGGTGCCGCCGTACGCGGCCCAGGTGGACGAGGTGAACTGCAGTCCGCCGAAGAAGCCGTTGCCGGTGCTGATGCTCCAGTTGCCACCGCTCTCGCACTGGGCGACCGCATCCCAGGTCGAGGTGGACGCGGCGGAGGCCGAGGTGGCCGTGACGAGGCCGGCCACCGGAAGGGCCGCGACGGCCCCGCCGACCAGCACCAGGCGGGCGCGGTTGCGGCGCCTGCCGGTGGTGGCGGTGTTGGTGGTGGCAGCGGCGGTCTCGTGACGGAAAGTCATGAAAGTCCTCTCGACAAGCCCCGGGCGGGCAGGCGGAACCAGACCCCTGGCAGGGCCTTCGCGCTCACCTCACTCGACGGGCGGCCACGCACGTGTCGGACGTGCCCTGCCGCCCCGGCCACCCTCGCTCGCCGACGGCCTGTTCGAGCCGGCCGTGTCGGCGGGCACTGCCCTCGCGCCGGGGGTCAGTCGGCGGGCTGTGCGTCGGGGGTGAACCCGGGTGGTGCTCGTTGCACCGCCAATGAAGCTACGGGCCCTCCCGGGCCGCCACAAGCAATTCTTGGACGCCGCAGGCCAGTTGACTGTTACCGGCGGTATCGATCATGAAACCCGGTCCGGAATGACCGGGTTTGACGGCATTTTCAAGATCAAATGGTCAATTTCCGTGCCCGCACTCACATCTGTCCATCCGTGAGGCCGCCCACACCGTCGACCCGGCGTGACGAAATACTGACGCACCGTCACCGACGCCTCCGGAGTTCCCGGTTCCGCGCCGGCCCGCAGTGGCGTCGCCCACACTCACCACTCTCCGTGGCCGCGCGATGGCGCAGCGCATGGTGCACGACCGGTCCGTATCCGATGCACCAGACGTGCCTGCGCGCCCCCGCCCACCCCCGGCCCCCGCGTGCCGCGAGCGGTCAGACCCCGCCGTCCAGCCCCGCGTCCCGCGCCAGCAGCGCCGCCTGCACCCGGTTCTCGCAGCCCAGCTTGGCCAGGATCCGGCTGACGTACGTCTTCACCGTCGCCTCGCTCATGTGGATCCGGGCGCCGGCGTCCGCGTTGGAGAGTCCCTCGCCCAGCAGCGCCAGCACCTCCAACTCACGCGCGGTCAGCACCTCGAGACGCCGCCTGGCCGCCGCGCCCCGGGCAGCGGCCGGGCCGGAGCCGCCACCGGCCAGCGAGTCCACGATGTGCCGGGTGGCGGCGGGTGAGAGGAAGGCGTTGCCGGTGGCCGCGGCCCGGACGGCCTGGATCAGCTCGGCCGGCGCGGTGTCCTTGAGCAGGAATCCGGCGCCGCCCTCCGTCACGGCGCGCAGCACGTTGTCGCGCTCCCCGAAGGTGGTGAGGATCAGCGCCCGCGCGCCGGGCGCCACCCGGCGCAGCTCGGTGAGCGCCGTGAGCCCGTCCATCACCGGCATCTGGATGTCCAGCAGGACGACGTCCACCCGGTGGGCCAGGGCGAGATCCAGGGCCTGCCGGCCGTCGGCGGCCTCGGCGACCACGTCGATGTCGTCGGCGGAGGACAGGATCATCCTGATCCCGGCCCGGATGAGCGGCTCGTCGTCGGCGACGAGGACTCGGATCACTGCTGGTCATCCCCTCGGTGGTGCGGGTGGCACTGCTCGGCACCATCCTCACACCTCCGGCCCCCGGCGTTTCCGGCGGTCAGGACTTCGCCGGGTAGTGCTGCTTGTCGACCAGGACACCGTCCTTGAAGCAGAGCCGGACGATGTTGTCCTCTCCCCAGCCGGCGGACGCCTCCCCGGAGAGGAAGTAGCTGCACGCCGAGCCTGCCGGCGGGGTGGGGCCGGAGCCTTTGTACTCCCTGGTGAAGAAGTCGTTGCCGACAGGCAGGCGCTTCTCCACGTCGGCCTGCGGTGTCCCGACCTCGATCGCGTCGTAGACCGACCGCTGCACGGTCGCCTCGTCGGCGGCACGGACGAACGACACCACGCCCCAGACCAGCAGGCCCAGCACGGTGAGCAGGACGAGCCCCCCACCCACGGCGCAGCCGAGCGCAGGGCTGCGCCACCGCCGCGTACCCGTCCCGCCCTCGGCCGCCGGCAGCGCGTCCAGCATCCACGCCTCCGCGCCCCCGGCCCCGGACGTGCCCCCGGTGTCCCCGGACGCGCCCGCCGCAGCACCCGCCGCGCCGTCCGCCGCACCACCCGTCCCCTCGTACGGCAGCACCGCGGCGAGCCGGAACCCCTCCCCGGGCGTCGGCCCGGCGTGCACCATGCCGCCGACCAGCCGGGCCCGCTCGCGCAGGCCGGTCAGCCCCTGGCCACCGCTGACCACGGCCGTGCCGCCGCCTGCCCGGACGCCCGCCGGCTCGGGCGCCCGCGGGTTGACGACCTCCACCACCAGGGCGTCCGGCTCGAAGCGCAGCGCGACCGTGATGGGAGCGCCGGGCGCGTGCTTGTGCGCGTTGGTCAGCGCCTCCTGGACGATCCGGTACGCGGCGTGGCCGACGTTGGCGGCGGGCGGGCGGTGCTCGCCCGCCTCGCTCAGGGAGACCTGCGTCCCGGCCGCCCGGGAGGACTCCACCAGCTTCCCGATCCCGTCCAGGCCGCCGGTGCGGCCGCCTCCGGGCGCCACCGCGGCGCCGGGCACCGACGGCGGGGCGGCCGACTCGTCGTGCAGCACGCCGACCACCTCGCGCAACTCGCGCATCGCGGCGACGGCGGCCAGCCGCAGCACGCCGACGGCCTCCCGCTGCCGGTCGGTGAGGGTGCGGTCCACCTCCAGGGCGCCGGAGTGAACGGAGATCAGGGCGAGCTGGTGGCCCAGGCTGTCGTGCATGTCCTGGGCGATCCGGTGCCGCTCCCGCAGCCGGGCCTGGTGCGCGATCATGGTGCGCTCGCGCAGCAGCTGGTCGTTGCGCTCGCGCAGCGCGTCCAGCAGGGCCCGGCGCTGTGCCCGGTAGCGGCCCCAGAGCGCGGGCAGCACGGCGAGCAGCAGGAAGCCGCCGAGCGAGAACCCGATCACCAGCTTGACCGGGGCCGAGCCGGCGTCCTTCAGCACGCCCGTGGCCGTCATCAGCAGGAACCCGCCGGTGAACGAGCCGGCCAGCACGGCGACCCGCTTCACCCGGGCCCCGGCCGACCAGCCGGCGCAGACCAGCAGCGGCAGCGGCCCGGCGCCCAAGCCGCTCGCGGTCGCGGTGAGCACCAGGACGGTGGCCGGCAGGCCGCGCCGGAGCAGGAAGAGCGCGGCGGCGACCGGCCCGGAGACCACGCAGAGGCCGGGGTCGCTGCCGAGCTCGATCAGTACCCCCAGCGCGCCCAGCAGCAGCGCGCCGCCGGCCTCGCGCACCACCAGCCTGGGCCGCCAGGGCCCTGGGACCGCCGTCCGTACCGCCTTCGACCAGGCCTTTGCCAGTGCATCCACCCGTCGAGGCTAACGAATCCACCGCACCGGGCGCCTTCACCCTTCGTCTCGATCCACCCCCGACGAAAGTAGCGGCCGCACCCGACCACGCCCCCGGCGAAAGCAGCGACCGCACCCTACGTGGGTAACGCCCGTACCCCCGCCGAAGCAGCGCCCGCACCCCGGCGAACGGCTGCGGCCGCCTCCCCTGCCCGGGCCCGACGGCCCCGTACGGCCCGTACACGGCCTGTGGCGCTCACCCGTACGCGGTGAGCAGCAGCGCCACGTCGTCCACCCGGTGCGTGGAGCCGACCTCGTGCAGCAGCCGCTCCGCCAGCCGGTCCAGCCCCTCCTCCTCCGGATCCGCCGCCCCGCTGGCGTGCGCGAGGGCGACCCGTAGCCGGTCCACGCCCTCGTCGATCCCCACCGCCGGGTCCTCGACCAGCCCGTCCGTGTAGAGGGCGAGCAGCGATCCCCGGGCCAGCCGCAGCTCGGTGACGGGGTACTCGGACCTGTGGTCGACCCCGAGCAGCGGGCCGCCCGCGACGTACAGCGCCTCGGTGCGCCCGCCGGGGTGGCGCAGCACCGGCGGCAGGTGCCCGGCGCGGGCGATCAGGGCGCTGCCGTCGGAGGGGGTGAGCCGGATCAGGCAGCTGCTGGCGAGCAGTCCGGGGTCGAGGTCGAGCAGCAGCTCGTTGGTGCGCACGAGCACCTCGTCCGGCGGGTGGCCGCCGGTGGTGAAGGCCCGAACGGCGCTGCGGAGCTGGCCCATGGTGGCGGCGGCGCCCACGTTGTGGCCCTCGACGTCGCCGATGACCAGGGTGAGGTCGCGGCCGGTGACGATGGCGTCGTACCAGTCGCCGCCGATCTCCATGCCCTGGGTGCCGGGCAGGTACCGGGCGGCGATCCGGATGCCGTCCATCCGCGGCAGCCGGTGCGGCAGCAGGGCCTGCTGGAGGCCTCGGGCCAGGGCGAACTCGGCGTCGTAGAGGCGGGCGCGCTCCAGCGCCTGGGCGATGAAGCCGCCGAGGGCGGTGAGCAGGCCGCGCTCCTCCACGGTGAACGCGCGGGCCTCGTCGAAGCCGATGATGCAGCTGCCGACCGGGTGACCGGAGGCGATCAGCGGCAGGAAGGCCCAGGCGCGCATCTCGTCCAGGGCGATGCCGGGGTAGGCGGCGGCGAGCTCGTGGACGGACTCGAAGAAGATCGGCGTCCCGGTGCTGAGCGCCTCGGCGCCGGGCACCCGGGCGCCGATCGGGGTGCCCTCGAAGCGGTCCAGGAACCCATCCGGGTAGCCGCTCTGCGAGATCAGGTGCAGGTGCTTGTCGCGGACGGCGTAGATGGCCAGCTCCTGGCCGCCGAAGGCCGGCAGGATCTCGTCCGCGACCGCCCGGCAGACCTCGCGGACGGTGACGGCCTCGGTGAGCGCGCTCGCGAGCTGGAGCAGGTGGTACATGCCGCCGACGCCGGTCCGGGCGCCCGGCGGGGGCTCGCTCGGCGGCTCGGCCGCACCGGGCGGCGGTTCGGCGGCGACGACGCGGCCGGTGACGCCGTGCGCGTCCGGGTAGAGCGAGAAGGCGAACCAGTCGTCCGGCGGCCTGGCCGCCAGGAAGGCGGTGGGCTGCTGGGAGAGCATGGCGGCCCGGTAGCGGTTCTCGTACACCGGGTCGGAGAGCCAGGGCAGCGCCTCCCAGGGGTGGTGGCCGACCAGGTCCTCGCGCCGGGTGCGCAGCAGCAGCTCGACGCTGCGGTTGGCGTAGGTGATCCGGCCGTCCGGGTCGAGCGAGAACACGCCGTCGCGGAGCCGTTCGACGGCGGCCGCCGCGGCCGTGCCGGTCCGGGTGTCCAGGACGGCGCCGACCAGGTGGGTGCGCGTGCCCGGGCCGCCGCCCTCGGGGACCCTGCCCCAGAGCTCGACGGGGAACGGCCGCCCCTCCTGGTCCAGCACCCGGACCCGGGCGGCCAGCATCCGGCCGCGGTCGAGGGCCGCGCGGGCGGCGGCCCGGAACTCCGGCAGGTCACTGGGGGCGATCCGGGTGGTCAGGGTGGCCGCGCGGCCGTCGAACTCGACGGGGTCGAGGCCGAAGATCTCGCAGAACTGGTCGTCGACGGAGAGCGCCCCGGTGGCCACGTTCCAGTCGAACAGGCCCACCCGGGTGCTGGGCGGGGTGGCCGACACCAGCTCGACCACGGCGGTGTCGCCGTTCGGCTCCACCGGGTGCCCGTCCGCCTCCAGAGCCGCCAGCCCGGCCGCCAGCCGGTTGGCCACCGACCGCAGGTGTCGCCGCGCGCCCTCCGGCACGCCCTCGTCGGAGGCCGCCCAGAGCACGCTGAGCACCCCGTACCGCTCCTCGCCCCTGGTGACCGGCACACAGGCGGAGGCGAAGTCGTAGGGCATGCCGACGGCGAGCTGCGGGAACCGCCGCATCGTGTCCTCGCTGTCGGAGAGCGTGACCGTCCGCCCGGTGCGGTAGCTGACCGCCACCGGCAGCGGCCCGGCCGCGGCCACCCGGCGGAACGCGCTGATGATCGACAGCGGCACGCCCGCGATCGTGCAGAGCACCAGCGACCGCCGGTCGCGCGAGCGCAGGTAGACCATGCCGCCGTACGCGTCGGTGCTGCCGAGCGCCTTGCGGACAGCGGTGGCGAGCAGGGCGTCCCGCTCGTGGGCCGCCCTGGCCGCGGCATCGCTCTCCCGGGGGCGGTGCGGGTCGGGCCGCACCGCCCGGGGACCGCCGGTCACGTGCGGACCGGACCGGTCCGCCGGCACACCCTGGCGCATCCTCTCTTGCTACGCCCGGGTCAAGAGACTGTCAAGGCGAGCCCGGCCCCGCCCCGGCATGCCCGCCGCCGGAGGCTGCGCCAGCATGGTCACCATGGCGCGCACCGACCGGGGCCCGACCGGCCCGACCACCGTCGTCAACCTCAAGGGCCACCGCGACGACCCCGCGTACGCCGACGTCGTCTACGTCGGCCGCGCCATGCACCGCGGCGGCTGGCACCTCCCGGAGCACCCCCTGCACTGCCCCTACCGCCCCGGCCCGGACCTCACCCGCGAGCGGATGCTCACCCTGTACCGCGCCCACCTCCTGGCCCGCCCCGATCTGCTCGCCCTCGTCCCCGAGCTCCGCGGCCACCGGCTCGGCTGCTGGTGCGTCCCCCTCCCCTGCCACGCCCAGGTCCTCGCCGACCTCGCCGACCACGGCCCGGGCGGCGAGGCCTGAGGTTCAGAGCGCGCCGAGGTCGATCTCCACCGGGAACGGCACCGCCGTCCTCACCGTGCCCGCGAACACCTCGCCGTCCCGGTAGGCGCAGCTCGCCGGGTCCAGCACGGACGTGTAGACGACGGGGACGCCCGAGGCCACCTGCTCGACCCGCCAGTAGAACGGGATGCCGGCCTTCGCGTACTGATCCACCTTGACCACCCGGTCGGTGGTCTCCGACCCCGGCGAGACGACCTCCACCACGAGCGCCACGTGCTCGGGTCTCGTCGGCGCGATGTCGATGGTGTCCGCCCGGTAGACCACCACGTCGGGGCGGCGGTTGTTCAGCGGCACGTCCTGCAACCGGACATCGAAGTCCGTGTCGGCGTTCCACTCCGCACCCCCGGCGCGGTCCAGCGCGTTGGCCAGAAGGCGGGCCAGCCGGTTGTGGCGCTTGGAGGCACTCGGGCTCACGACCACCATTCCGTCCACGATCTCGATACCCGTGCACTGTTCCTCGGACCAGGAGTCGTACTGGTCACTGGTGATCTGCCGGTGCATCCACGCGGGTGCGATCATCTCGGCGCTCACGGCCTACCTCCCCGGAGCCTGCTCGGCGGACTCGGACTGCGCAGCACAGCCTACTGCCGCCGGCTGACGGAGCGGCACCGGTGGACGGGCGCCTGCGAACGATCGCCCGCCGCTTCGATATCCTCGCTCGGACAGCGCAGCGCAGCGGCTGCCCAGGGGGAAGCGAGTACCGAAGATGCAGCCGGCAGCGTCCGACCGTTCCGCAGCGCGTGTGCCCGGGCAGCCCGACGGGGCGGGCGGGGCGTCGTGGCAGTGGGACGGCGACGGCGGTGAGACGTCGGAGGCGCCGGGCGACGTGGTCAGCGGGGGTGGCGGGGAGGACGGCGGGCCCCGGCTGAGCCGGCGGCAGCTGCTGACCGGGGCCGGGGTGCTGGCGGCGGGCGGGGCGGTCTGGGCGTTCACCCGGTCCGGCGGCGGCGGGCCCGGCCCCGTGCCGCCCAAGCCGCGGCCGACCCGGCTGGCCGGCCCGGAGCCGCTCTGGACGTTCCGGGGCCCGGATGCGATGATGCCCGAGCGGCTGAGCGACCGCCCCTCCCGGCCGGTCTTCGTCTCCCGCTCCGGGCTCCAGGTGCTCGACCCCGCCACCGGTACCCCGCTGCGCACGCTGGCCTTCCCCGTGCCCAAAACGGACTGGCCGAGCGACGTGGAGCTGTCGAACGCCCGCGTCGCCATCGGCGGCGACCGGGTGTACACCGTCTCGAACGGCCACATCGACAGCCGCCACCTCACCGACCCGGCCTCGGAGTGGAGCCTGCCGCTGCCCGAGGAGCTGAGCAGCGGCATCACGCTGTTCGGCTGCGACGGTGACCTCGTCTACGGCCGGGCCACGCCGCGGCCGTTCGACTCCGCGGGCGACCTGTTCGCCGTGCGCTACCCGGAGACGGTCGTGCGCTGGGCCCGTCCGTCCGTCGGCGGCGAGCGGCCGTTCACCCCGCTCACCTCGGCCGACGGCCGTGTCCCCGTCGTCGACACCCAGGCGGGCGGAAGCCACCTGGCCCTGCTGGAGACCGCCACCGGCAAGCGGCTCTGGGAGGTGCCCGTCGAGGTGAACACGAGCTGGGCCGTCGCCGACGGCGAGCACGTCTACGCACCCGCGAACTCGGCCGGGGTCCGGGCGCTGCGGCTGGCCGACGGCACCCCGCGCTGGTCGGTCGTGCCGGGGCCGTCCGAGGAGTGGCGCTGTCTGCCGCCGGTCAGCGACGGCGCCCGGGTCTACCTGCCCCGCGACGACGGTCTGGTCACCGCGCACGCCGTCGCCACCGGGGCCGAACTCTGGTCGCACCGGCTGCCGTTCCGGCTGGACCGCCGCAGCCGTCCGCTCCTGGCCGGGCCGACGCTCTTCGTGCCGGGCCCGGCGGCCGCCGGCGTCTGCGCGCTCGACGCGGCCACCGGCGAGGAGCGCTGGACGTTCCGCGACTCCGGCCCCGGCGTCGACGTCTGGTCGCTCTCCAACGATCCCACCCGTCTCTACGCCGGCCACGACGACGTCCTGCACGCCCTGCCCCTCCCCTGACCGGGCGCCGCCCGACCCCGGCGCCACCGCTCCCGGCCCCGCCACCCCACCCCGGCGCCGCCCGGCCGCGCGGCGTCCGGGCAAGATGGGCGGGTGCAGGTACACCCGATCTCGCCCGACCGCCTCGCCGAGCTCCTCGCCGACCGCATCGCCGCGCTCCCCGGGGCCGGGGAGCGGTGGCTGCGGGTGGCGGTGGACGGCGCCACGGCCGCCGGGCCGGGCGCGCTGGCGGACGCCCTGGTGGAGCCGCTGCGGCTGCGCGGGCGCCCCGCGCTGCGGGTGTCGGCGGCAGGCTTCCTCCGGCCCGCCTCGGTGCGGCTGGAGTACGGCAGGCAGGACGCGGACGCCTTCCACGACCTCTGGCTGGACGACGGCGCCCTGCTGCGCGAGGTGCTGGAGCCGCTGGAGCCCGGCGGCAGCGGCCGCGTCCTGCCCTCGCTGCGCGACCCGGTGACGGACCGGTCGACCCGCGCCCCCTACACCGAACTGCCGCCCGGTGGCGTCCTGTTGCTGGACGGCGCACTGCTGCTCGGCCGCTGGCTGCCGCTGGAGCTGACCGTCCACCTGGCGCTCTCCCCGGCCGCACTGGCCCGCCGGACCCCGCCCGAGGAGCAGTGGACGCTGCCCGCCTTCGCCCGCTACGAGGCCGAGACCGTCCCGGCCGACCTCGCCGACCTCATCGTCCGGGTCGACGACCCCCGGCACCCGGCCCTGGTCGAGCACCGGTAGGCCGGGCCTTGGGCGCCGGGCCGCGCTGGCAGTACGGGCACCAGAACGCCACCCGTTCCTGCGGCGGCGTTCCCTGGGCGGCCGTCAGCACCTGCGTGCCGCAACGCGGGCAGGGGTGCCCGGCACGGCCGTAGACCCAGTGCCGGTGGCCGCGCCGGGTGTCGCCGGTGGTGATGTGGCCGGAGCGGAGCCTGTTGGCGTCGAGGAGCTGCCGGGCCCGCTCCACCAGCCGTTCGGGGCGGGGCAGTTCACCGACCGGGGTCCACGGGGTGACACCGGCGAGGAAGCAGAGTTCGTTGGCGTAGACGTTGCCGATGCCGGCCAGGTTGCGCTGGTCGAGGAGGGCTTCGGCGACGGACCGGCCGGGGTGGGCGAGGAGCCGGCGGACGGCCTCGGCCGGATCCCAGTCGGGGCCGAGCAGGTCGGGCCCGAGGTGGCCGACGGCGCGCTGTTCGTCGGCGGTGCGCAGCAGTTCGACGACAGGCAGCCGGTAGCCGACCGCGGTGCCCCTGTCGGTGCCGAGGACGGCGCGGATCTGCCAGTCGGGCCCGCCGGCCCAGCGTTCGCCGGGGCGGTAGACCTCCCAGCGGCCGTCCATCCGCAGGTGGGTGTGGAGGGTGAGGCCGCCTTCGAGGCGGGTGAGCAGGTGTTTGCCGCGCGGCGCGACCTCCAGCACCCGCCGTCCGGCAAGGGCGGCGGTGGCGTGGGCGGGCACCCGCAGATCGGCGGTGGTCAGCAGCTGGCCGGCGAGGGCGTCGTGCAGCCGGGCCGCCGCGCGGTAGACGGAGTCGCCTTCTGGCATGCCTCCATCCTGCCCCGTCCGGGCTCCGCGCGGCGGCCCGTTCGGCCGGCCGGGGGTCCGGCACATCGCCCCCGGGGGGTCAGCCGGCCGCCGGCCCCCGCTGGTCGCGGACCACGACGACCGGGCAGGGGGCGTGCTCGGTGAGGTGCCGGCTGACCGAGCCGAGCAGTGCGCCGGAGAACCCGCCGAGCCCGCGACTGCCGACGACGACCAGTGCGGCGCCGGCGGCCGCCTCCAGCAGGGCCTGGGCGGCGTTGCCGGGCAGCACGGACTCGGTGATCCGGATGCCGGGGTCGTCGCCGACGACCTTGGCGACCGTCTCGGAGAGCGTCCGCCCGGCCAGCTCCTCCGGGTTGAACCCCTCGACCGGGGGCACGCTCAGCCCGGCCCAGCCGTAGAACGCGGGGTACTCCCAGGCCGCGATGGCGTTGAGGCTGCCGCCTACCAGCCGGGCGTAGTCCACGGCCCAGCGCAGCGCCTGCTCCGAGGCGGGCGAGCCGTCCACGCCGACGACGATCCGGGGGGTGGCGCTGTTGGCCATGCCGCTGCTCCTTGCTCGACTGCTACCTCGGTTTCACCAGCCTCTGACTCCCCAAACATAGATCAACAGGGACATTCCACCACCGATTGCCGCACCGAAGGCGTCGAACACTTTCGAACCCTGTGCCATCCTGGCCGGATGGCGAGGAACAGGCCGAAGAAGCCGCATCTCACCGCCGGTTTCGCCGAAACCCTGACGGGGCCGGAGCGGCCGGCGAAGGAGGAGTGGCCCGGGTCCGTCCGGTCGCCGGTCGCCGACCACGGCTTCACCGATGCGGCCGACTGCCGATGGACGCTCGTCCGGGGCCCGCTGGACCCGCGCCGCGCCAAGCGGCTCGCCGTGAGCGCGGACCTGATGACCATGGGCAGCGCCTACGACCACGAGCAGGAGCGCCGCTTCCCGGCCCTCCTGCCCGAGGCCGACCGCCCGGCCGCCTGGCTGGAGATCGGGGGCCGCTGCAACGTCGACGCGCTGCCGTCCTACCTGGCCTACGAGTTCGCCGGCCAGGACGGCCGGACCCTGCTCTACGTCGAGACGTTCTGCTGAGCCCGCTCCCGGGCCCGGAACTGGTACTGGCGGGTGCGCGGGCCCCATCACCCACGCACCCGCCAGGGATTCGGCCGGCCGGAGCCGTCAGGCCCGGTAGGCGGCCCAGGAGTTGGACATCCTGGCGACCTGACCGGGGGTGAACTGCGTCATGCAGGAGTCGTAGGTGTAGTCCATGAAGTTGTGGATCGGGTCGAGGCCGGTCGCGGTGCAGGTGTCGCGGCCCGCGGGGCACTGGTACGCGGCGCTCTTCTCGGCCGGGGTGTCGGAGACGTAGTCGCCCTGGCCGCCGCAGCCGCCCTGGAAGGTGTGGTAGAGCCCGAGCCAGTGGCCGACCTCGTGGGTGGCGGTGTCGCCCTCGTTGTAGTTGGCGGCCGAGCCGCCGGGGAACGAGGAGTCGAGGATGACGACGCCGTCGTCGCTCGGGTTGGACCTGTAGGAGCTGGGGAACGTCGCCCAGCCGAGCAGCGACTGGCCGAGCTTGGCGGTGTAGAGGTTGAGCGCGTTGGCGCTGCCCTTGCGCAGCGAGCTCTTCATCGACTTCTCGGCCGAGGAGCCCGGGGTGATGCCGTTGTACCAGGTCGCGTTGTCGGTGTAGTCGGTGCCGACCAGCTGGAACTGGAACTGGCTGGGGGTGTTGCCCGCGCCCTGGCCGCTGTACGCGGCGTTGAGGACGGAGATCTGCTTGCCGATGTCCGTCGCGGAGAGCTTGCCCGTCGTCCCGGAGTGGACGACGTGCACGTACACCGGGATGGTGGTGGTGGCGGCCAGCGTGCCGGGGGCGAGCAGCGCGCTGCCCTGGGAGGACTGCGCCAGCTTGGCGACCCGGGCCTGCAGGTCCGCGTCCATGGCCTGGGCCTGGGCCTGGGTGACGGCGTTGGGCTCCTGGCCGACGGCGCTGCCGGCGGGCTTGCGGGCGGCCGCGTCCTGGCTCACCGCACCGTCCCCGCCGACGCACTGGGCGGCCGGGGCCTGGGCGGCGGCGGTGGAGAACGAGGCGGGGGCGGCGAACTGGGTGAGCCCGAGGGCGGCGACGAGGGCGGCGGCGCTGAGGAATCTGCGGGGGACACTCGAGGGGACGCGGGCAGAACGACGCATCTGCGCTCCTGAGGGGGAGTTGTGGGGGGCGGCCGCTTGGGGGAGCCGCCGAGCCAAGGCTACGCAGGGCCACGTGTACGCGTCAGATGTCTTCCGGCCTGAAAGTCCTGACGCCAAATCGGACATAACCCGGAAGCCTGATAGGTCGACACTGGCTACAGGTGGAACATTTCCCGTGTCGAGCGATCGCAGCAATGACCCCGAGTTGTCCGAAAGTTGACACACCGTCCGCCCCGGAGAGCCCCGGCAGGCCCCGGAAGGCCACCCGGACGGGTCGGCGGGCGGCCCCGCACCGCCTCGCCGAGACTACGACGCCACGAAGACGATCTCCCGCAGGGCACGCGCACCGGCCCGGTCGAGTACCACGGCCGACGCACATCCGGCCGGCGGCTCCCCCGTCCCCGCCAGCCGGCGGCGCAGCCGCCGGGCGGACTCCCGGTGCCGCGCGAAGGCGTACGCGGAGACCCGCTGGCCGCGGGCATGCTGGCCGTCCCGGGCCTCGCCGGCGGCGGCGTCCAGCAGGATCAGGTGCACCCGCCGCCCCTGGCGGGCCGCTGCCCGGACCAGCCAGCGCCGCACCCAGGGCAGCGCCCCGCAGTCGTGCACCGCCAGCGGGCCGCCGTCGAGCACCGCGCGGCGCAGCCGCCGGTAGTGCGCGGCCCGGACCAGCGGGCGGTAGACGAAGTACGGCAGCCAGCCGGGCAACCGGGCCGCGTACTCCTCCCGCACCTGCTGGGAGTCGACCAGGCCGGCCGTGATGCACCGGCGCATCAGGGTGCTCTTGCCGCTGCCGGGCAGGCCGGAGACGACCAGCAGGTCGTCCGCCCGGTAGTGCAGCGCGGCCGGCGCGGGGCCGGCCGGCACCTGTCCCGGGCGGTCGCGCCGCTGGTCGTGCAGTCCGCGCGGGCGCAGCACCGGCTCGGACAGCCCGCTCGGGCCGGCCGCCCGAACGGCGGCGGCGCTCCCCGCTCTCGGCACGGGCACCCGGGCCCCGGAAAGCCCCGTTCCCGAGGGACCCGCCCCCGGCACCGTCGTCTCCGCCACCGGCTCTCCCCCCTGACTCCCCCGGCTTCCGCTTCTCGAAGGAGCCTTCCCTGCTCCAAGAGGAAGTAAAGACTAGTGGTCAGCGGCTCCGGGCGAGCGCCTTCACCGTCCGTTCACAGCACCGCACCACCGCCGCCCCGACGGCGACGGGGGTGACGGCGGTGCGACGGGGGTGACGGTGCGCGGGGGCCCGGGCGCTCAGCCCAGCTGCGGAGCGACCCGGGAGGCGATCAGCTCCAGGTGGTCCAGGTCGTCCAGGTCGAGGATCTGCAGGTAGACGCGCTCGGTGCCGACGGCGGCGTAGCGGCCGAGCTTCGCCACCACCTCGTCCGGGGTGCCGGCCAGGCCGTTGGCCTTCAGCTCGTCCACCTCGCGGCCGATCGCGGCGGCCCGGCGGGCCACCTCGGCGTCGTCGCGGCCCACACAGGCGACCAGGGCGTTGGAGTACACCAGGTCGTCGGCCCGGCGGCCGGCCTGCTCGACGGCGGCGCGGACCCGGCCGAACTGGGCCGCGCTCTCCTCGACCGAGGTGAACGGCATGTTGAACTCGTCGGCGAAGCGGGCGGCCAGCGCCGGGGTGCGGGTCGGGCCCGTGCCGCCGACCAGGACGGGGATCTTCGCCTGGGCGGGCTTGGGCAGCGCCGGCGAGTCGGTCAGCCGGTAGTACTCCCCGGTGAAGTCGAAGGTGTCGCCGAGCTTGGTGTTCCAGAGGCCGGTGACGATCGCCAGTTGCTCCTCCAGCCGCCCGAACTTCTCCTTCGGGAAGGGGATGCCGTACGCGGCGTGCTCCTCCTCGTACCAGCCGGCGCCGAGGCCGAACTCGACCCGGCCGCCGCTCATCGCGTCGACCTGGGCGACCTGGATGGCGAGCACGCCGGGCAGCCGGAAGGTCGCGGCGGTCATCAGGGTGCCGAGCCGGATGGTGCTGGTGTCACGGGCCAGGCCGGCCAGGGTGATCCAGGCGTCGGTGGGGCCGGGCAGGCCGCTGGCGCCACCCATCTTCAGGTAGTGGTCGGAGCGGAAGAACGCGCTGAAGGTGCCGAGCTCCTCCGCGGTCCGGGCAACGCGCAGCAGCGTGTCGTAGCTCGCGCCCTGCTGGGGTTCGGTGAAGATTCGAAGATCCATACGGGCCATTCTGGTGCAGATCGCCCCGCGCTCCCGGCGATTCGCCGAATCCGCCGGGCGCCGGCGCCCGGTCTCGGCAGGGCGACGGGCCCCGGCTCCTCCGGGTGGCAAAGGTCTCAGCCGGAGCGGCCCGGACGGCCGCCCGGCTCGCCTACCGTGGACGGATGTTCGCCACGCCCGACGAGTCCCACCGGGGCTCACCCGACCAGCCGCCCGGCTGTCCCCTGCCCGGGATCGTCGCCGCCTTCACGCCGCGGCTCGCCGAGTTCGCCGTCGAGCCGGGTTTCGGCGCCGTGGTCGACCAGCACGCCGCCCAGATCCGCGAGCTGCTGTACGCGCAGGGGCCGGAGCTGGTGCCCCGGCCGCTGGACCGTGCGGAACTGTCGGACTACGCGCTCGGCCTGCTGGACGCGCTCGGCGAGACCGGCCGGCTGGAGCCGGTGGGCTACGACTACGCGGTGCACCGGCTGACCGCGATCTGCTGGCTGGTCCGCGAACAGGGCCTGCTCGGCTCCTGACCGCTCACGGCGGCGGCCGTCGCACCGTTCCGTCGGGCCCGGGCCGACGGAACGGCCGGGTGGGCGAGCGGGCCGGTCGGCGGCGCCCACCCGGCGCTGTGCCGCCACCGCTGCCGCCGGCCCGCCGTCGGCGCGTACAGTGGCGGTCCACGGAACGGACAGCGGGGCGGGGCGGTACGGGTGAGCGGGAACGACGCATCGGGCACGGCCGGAAGGGGCCGCGCGAGCAGCACCGGCGGACACCGCGCGCTGGTCTGGCGCGAACTGCCGGAGCAGCCGGCGGCCGCGGTGCTGGTGCTGCACGGCGGCGAGGAGCACAGCCTCTCCCGGCCCGGCCCGCTCAACCTGCCCGGCCTGCGGATGTACGGCTTCCTCCGCGCGCTGCGCCTCGAAACGGCGGGCGCGGGGGTGGCGATCGGCACCGTCCGCTACCGCCACCGGGGCTGGAACGGCGAGCGCGCCGACGCCGCCCGGGACACCGACGCCGCGCTCGGCGACCTCGCCGAGGAGCTGGGCCACGTACCGACCGTCCTGGTCGGCCACTCGATGGGCGGCCGGGCGGCCCTGCGCGCGGCCGGACACCCGAACGTCACCGGCGTCGTCGCCCTCGCCCCCTGGTGCCCGCCCGAGGACCCCTGCGAGCAGCTCGCCGGCCGGGACGTCCTGATGCTGCACGGCGACCGGGACAAGGTCACCTCCCCCGCCGAGACCCTCCACTTCGCCGCCCGCGGCCGCGAGGCCGGCGCCCGGGTCTGCGGCTACACCGTGGCCGGCAGCGGCCACGCCCTGCTGCAGCGGATCGGCGACTGGCACCGTGCCACCGCCCGCCTCGGGGCCGGCCTCCTCGGCCTGCGGGACCTCCCTGCCGAGGTCACTGCCGCCCTCGCCCTGCCCGCCGGCTCCCCCGACGCCCTCACCCTCCCCCTCCCGGCCCACCCCCGGAGCGCACCTCCCCGCCGCTCCGCACCGGCCCTGCCGACGGACGCCTGAGCCGAAGGCGGGCCGGACCCGCCGCAAGAGGGGTGGGCCTGCCCAGCGCCATGCGGGGCCCGACTGCTACGCGTGATCGCCGCGACGCGCCAGCAGCCCACGAACGTGCGCGTCCACCTGATCGCGGTCGTAGCCCCGCCGCACGATCTTGAACACCGGCGGGTCCGTCGGCGCGTCCCCGGCCGCCAGGGCCGCGAGACAGCCGTCGACCTGCACACGGTCGTAGCCCCGCCGCACCACGTCGAAGCCATGAAAATCGGACGGTTCGGATGTCGTCACCACTGCCGGCCACTCCCCCAGTACGTACGGCCTGTCCACCAGGCACCCCACCGTAGCGAACTCCCCACCGGGGCCCGAACGCCTCCGCACCCCGGGCGGAGCCCGGTTTCACACGCCCTGGGACCGGCGGAACTCCGCCTCGAGTTCGGCGGTGAAGACGCCGATCGGGTTGGCCGGCTGGTGACCTCCCTCCGCCCGGTCACCGTTGACGTCGGTGGAGAGCAGGTGTCTCCGCGCCCTCCACCAGGGGCCGCAGAACCGACCCCGGGGCGGGGCCGGGCCCCGGAAGCCGACCCCGTGTATCCGGCCCCTCCGGTCGTGCCCGCGACACCGTTACAGAGCCGATGGGCGGCCGTGACACGACCGGCCGGGGACCGCGACACGGCGCTCCTAGCGTCACTGACGACACCCCGGCCGAACCCGGCCGGGCGCGAGTCACGATGAAGGAGACACCCCGTATGACCAGGAGCCGTACCGACCGCTCGACCGCCCGCCGGGGCCTGGCGGTCTGCGCCCTCACCGGCGCCGCCCTGCTGACCGCCGTCACCGGCGGAACGGCCTGGGCCGACGGGGGCAGCGGGAAGGCCACCCCCTCCCAGGCCCCCGCGTCCGCCACCCCGAGCGCCCCCAGCGCCCCGGCCGTCGAGGGCGCCAAGACTCCCAGCGCCACCCCGCAGCCTGCGGCCCCCGCCGCTTCCGCCCCCGCCGTCGCCGGAGCCGGAGCCGGCACCACCCCCACCGCGACGCCCGTGAAGCCGCAGACCCCCGGCGGTACCGCCCCGCAGGTCCGCGAGGTGCCCAAGGGCGCGGCCCAGGCCGGGGACGGCTCCGGCTCCGCCGGTGACTCCGGCCTCATGCTCGTCGGCGGTGGCACCGTGGCCGCCCTCGGGGCCGGGGCGCTGGGCTACGCCGTCCTGCGCCGCCGCTCCGGTGCGCGCGGCTGACACCGGTTCCGGGCCCTCCGGGCACCCCGCCGCCCCGCCCCCGTACGGTCACGTACCGGGGTGGGGCGGCGGGCCCCTGCCGGACGACGGAAGACCCGGAACCGGCGAAGCGGCGGACCGCACGGAGCCGGCGGACGGGGCGGACCGTGGCGCCCACCGGGCCGGGCGCTCGGCCGACCGCCGCGGCAGGCGTACCGGAGCCCATCGCGGCCGCCGGGACACCAAACCCGGCGCGGACGGGCTGCGCCGGACCGCCTTCGGCGCGGCCGGCCTGCTCTGCCTGGTGCTCGGCGCCACCGTGGCACTGTCGGGCCAGCGCACCCCGGTGGTGCGCGTGGAACCCTCCGTGCACAACGCCGCCGACCCGCCCGCGGCGTCCGCGCCGACCACCGGTACGGCAGCTCCCACCACGCCCGCCACCGCCCCACGCCCCTTCGCCGCCTCGGCGCCGACCAGGCTCCTCGTCCCGGCCGCCGGCGTGGACGCCCCGGTCACCGGACTCGGCCTGAACGCCGACGGCACCGTCGAGGTCCCGGCCGCCGACCGGGCCGGTGAGGTCGGCTGGTACCGCAACGGACCGACCCCCGGCGAGACCGGCCCGGCCGTCCTGATCGGGCACTACGACACCGCGCACGGCCCGGCCGTCTTCCACTCGCTGCCGAAGCTCCGGCCGGGCGACGCCATCCAGGTCCAGCGGGCCGACGGCAGCACGGTCGAGTTCCGCGTCCGCACGCTGCTCCAGGCCCCGAAGGACCGGTTCCCGACCGAGACGGTCTACGGCGACACCCCGGCGCCCGAGCTCCACCTGATCACCTGCGGCGGCCGGATTGGCGCGGACGGCCACTGGACCGACAACATCATCATCCTGGCGGACCTGGCCACCAAGGCGGGGTGAGCCGGCCCCGCGACGGACGGGCGGGGCCCGTGGCGGTTGCCGCGGGCCCCGCCCGTCCGTCGCGGGGCGGAACCGGGGGCTCCCCTCCGGACGACCTATCACCGTGGACGAACCGGCGGATCGCCGCAGACCAGCTAAGGAGGGGCGGGCCGTGACGACAGCCTTCCCGGCCCGGCGGCGAGCCGGTGTGCCGGCCCTGGCGGGTGCCGCGCTGGCCGTGGTGCTCGCCGGGTGCGCGACGCCCGGCGAGCTGAGGGACAACGGTGCGACGGCGCGGGTGACTCCACCGCCGGTGGCCCAGCCGCTCTGGGCGGGCCTGGCGACCGCGCCGCCGCCGGCGCCCCCGACCGCCGCCACCGATCCGCCGCCGCAGCCCGTCCCGGACGTGACCGTGCCGGGCCAGGACATCACCGCGCTCGACACCCGGACCGTGCTCGCCAAGGACCCACAGGTGACGGCGGACGAGCGACGCACCCTCGACGGCTGCCCGGGCTGTGAGCTCCGCAGCCCCGAGTACCGCGACCTCACCGGTGACGGGCGGCCCGAACTGGTCGCCGCCGTCGGCACCGTCGGGCCGGTGGTGCTGCACGTCTACACCCTGGCCGGGGACCGCGTGGTGCCCGTGCTGCGGGTCCAGGTGCTGAAGGGTTTCAGTGCCGAGACGGTCGGCGCCGACCTGTGGCTGCACGAGCCGACCACCGTTTCCGTCCGGACCAGCAGCCGCTACCACTGGGACGGCGTCCGGCTCGGCCTGGTGGAGCGGAAGGACGAGGGGATCGGCCCCGTCCCCGCCCCCGGCCAGGGGGGTGCCGCCGAGACCGGGGCGCCGCCCACCGCCACACCCACCGCCGTGCCCAGTGCGGCCCGCCCCAGCCGCGCCCCGGCCCAGCCCGGCGCCCCCACCGTCGGGAACGGAACCGGCGGGGCCGTCCCGGCGCCCGCCCGTCCGACCCCAGCTCCCCCGGAAGCGAAGCCATGAACCCCGCAGCTCCGCCCGCCCAGCCGCACATCCTGATCGTCGAGGACGACGAGGTGATCCGGGAGGCCACCCGGATGGCCCTGGAACGGTACGGCTTTCCGGTCTCCACGGCCGCCGACGGCCTGGAGGGTCTCGAGGCGTTCCACGCCGTCCGCCCGGACCTGCTGCTGCTCGACGTGATGCTGCCGCTCCTGGACGGGGTCGGCCTCTGCCGGCGGATCCGTGAGGAGAGCCAGCTGCCGATCCTGATGATGTCGGCCCGCACCGACCCGGTGGACGTGGTCTCGGGGTTGGAGGCCGGCGCGGACGACTACGTCGTGAAGCCGTTCGAGAGCGCGGTGCTCGTCGCCCGGATCCGGACGGTGCTGCGCCGGGTCCGCGTCGTGCCGACGGCCGACGCCCCGCCACCGGCCGCCGCGCTGTCACCGGTCCCCTTCCCGGGCGGTGTTCCCTCCGGCCCGGCCGTCGCTCCCTCCACGCCTGCCGGGCCGTCGGCCGCTGCGGTCCCCACGGCCGGCACCGTGCCCGCGCCACCGGCCCGGACGGTGCGCAGCCTCGACGGGATGGAGGTGGACACCGACAGCATGGAGGTACGGGTGCACGGCCGGCTCGTCCCGCTCACCCCGACCGAGCTGCGGCTGCTGCTGGAGTTCACCGCCGCGCCCGGCATCGTGCTGGAACGTTCCGGCCTGCTGGAGCGGGTGTGGGACTACGAATGGGGAGCCGACACCCGGGTGGTGGACGTCCATGTGCAGCGGCTGCGCGCGAAGATCGGCGCCGGCCGGATCGAGACGGTGCGCGGATTCGGCTACAAGCTGCGGCGCCCGGTATGACGCTGCGCCGTCAGATCGCCACCGCCGTCGCCGCCATCTCCGTCCTGGTCGCGGTCACCGTCGGCCTGCTGGTGCACCAGGCGATGGTCCGCCAGCACATGGACCAGGCCCGCGGATCCGCGCTCGCCGCGCTGGACTCGTCGCTGGCGGTGTACCAGCGCAGCGGCGAGGTCGCCGGCCGGGGCGCTGCCCTGGACGACCCGGCGCTGCCGCAGCCGCTGCGCACGCTGGTGGCGGACGGCCGGCAGGGTTCGGTCCTGGCCGTCGGGTCGCAGGGCGAGGCCATGTGGGCGGCCACGCCCGTCCGGAACGGGGCGCTCTCCGTCCGCGTGGACTTCGCGCAGGACCGGCAGGCCATCGCCGACCTCGACCGGATCATCCTGATCGCCGTCACCGCGTCGGTCTTCACGACGGTGCTGGCCGGGGTACTGGTCGCGGACCGGATCAGCCGCCGGCTGCGGACGGCCGCGGCGGCCGCGCGGGGGATCGCCGCCGGGAGGACGGACACCAGGATCGGCGAGCTGGTCGAAGGGCGGGACGAGGTCGCCGATCTCGCGGCGGCGGTCGATTCGATGTCCCGGGCGCTGCACCGCCGGCTGGAGGACGAGCAGCAGTTCACCGCGGACGTGGCGCACGAGCTCCGCACCCCGCTCACCGGGCTGGTGACGGCCGCAGAGCTGCTGCCGCCGGGCCGGCCGACCGAGCTGGTCCGCGACCGGGTGCAGGTGCTGCGCTCGCTGGTGGAGGACCTGTTGGAGGTGTCCCGGCTGGATGCGGACGCCGAGACGCCGTACCTGTCGGCGGTGCCGCTGGAGCGCGCGGTGCGCCGCACGGTCGCGCTCACCGGGCTGACCGTGACGGTGACGGGCGAGGCCGACGGGGTGGTCCGCACCGACCTGCGCCGGCTGGACCGCATCCTGGGCAATCTGCTGGTCAACGCCGACCGGCACGGCGGCGGCCCGGTGCTGCTGGGCGTGGACGGGTTGCGGATCACGGTGCGGGACCACGGGGCGGGCTTCCCCGACGACCTGCTGCGGCACGGGCCCCAGCGGTTCCGGACCGGTGTGCGCGAGCGCGGACGCGGCCACGGGCTGGGGCTGACGATCGCGCAGGGCCACGCCCGGGTGATCGGCGCGGCGCTGACGTTCGCCAACCACCCCGACGGCGGCGCGGTGGCGACCCTCGTCCTGCCGCCCGGGGCGGAGGACCCCGGGCCGGAGGCGGTGGACGGCGGGGGCCCGCAGGAGCGACGGCTGCAGCCGTGACCTCGCTCCGGGAGCCCCCGGAGCGAGGCCGGCGGTTGCCGGACGAATGAGCACAAGCCTTGAACTTGTCTTTTGACCTTGCGGCTGTTCCGCGGCGGCTGCGGACTGCGTTGGCCGACTTGCCGCTGCCCAGGGCTGCTGACGGCCGGCTGATCCTGGCAGTGGACGTTTCGCCCTGGCTGCGGCCCGGCGCTGCCACATGAGATGCCCGCTCTTTTGCCACACCTACGGCCGTGGTGAGAGCAAGCACATGATGATCCCGGGCTGGCCGTACTCGTGGGTCGTCGCCCTGGAAGCGGGTCGGACCTCGTGGGTCGCACCGCTGGATGCCGTCCGGCTGCGGCCCGGCGACGACCTCGCGGCGGTCACCGCCGGACAGCTGCGAGACCTGGTCGAGCGCCTGATCACGGGGACGAGGCCTGGCAGGTGCGCAAGGCGTCCGCCGCGGCGCCGGCCGCCGCCGGGTCGCCCGCCCCCCTGCTCGGCCTGCTCGGCGACCCGGACGCGGACGTCCGCAAGGCCGCCGTCCGCGCGCTGGCCGCATCCGCCGCCGAACCCGCCGTCACCCCGGCCCTGCGCGCCCGCCTCGCCGACCCCGACGCCGACGTCCGCGCCTACGCCCGGCTCGCGCTCCGGGCACTGCGCGCACGGTGAGGCCGGCCCGGTGGCCGACGGCCAGGCGGCCGGCCGTCCCCTCCCCCCGGCGGCCCGGGCCGCGTTGACGGTCATCCCCTGGAGCGCCTGGAGCGCCGTCAATCACCCGAACGGCCGGCCGAGGGGCGCGCGTCAGCCGATGAGGCCGAGCGCGCCCAGCGCCCCCACCCCGCCGAGGGCCATGAAGACGGGCATCAGGATCTTGATCTCGACCCGGCTGCCGGCCCGGAACCGCATGCCCTTCGGCGGCCCGACCGGGTACCAGCGCCGACGGCCGACCGGGATCGGCCACAGGATCGGGCAGCCGGAGACCGTCAGCGCGTCGCCGACGCAGTGCACGAGCGCGCCGAGCACGATCGGCAGGCCCACCCAGAGGTACTCCTGGCCGGGCTCGGTGAACAGCCACCCGGCGCCGTTGCCGGGCCGGTCGAGCACCTCGACCAGCATCCAGGCGCTGCACGCGCCCAGCAGCCAGACCAGCACGTCACTGGAGACCCGGGCGTGCCGCCAGAGCAGCCCCTCGATCGCCAGCACCATGTGGACGAACAGGACCGCCAGCACGCCCCAGCGGCCGCCGTACACACAGACCGCCGCCGCGCCGGCGCCGCAGAGCACGGCCCAGAGCCAGGTGTGGGTGAGCGTCCGGTGCCCGCCAGAGCGGCGCGGGTCGCGCTTGCCCCGGGTCGACTTGTAGACCGAGTAGGAGAGCTTGTCGATCACCTCGCAGAGCGTCCGGGAGACCGGCCCGAAGGCCCGCGATATCGTCGCCGCCTTGTGGTCCAGGTCGGGCGCCAGCGCCGCACCGGCGCAGATCAGGGCCCCCGCGAGCAGTACCGGCCACGGCATCGGGTGGTCCCAGGCCGCCGCCGCGGCGCCCACCCCCAGCCAGGCCGCCGCCCCGGAAAGCGCGTGTGCCGGTCCCATCATGGCGAGAACCATCCCTCGATCAGCTGCCGGGCACCCCGTGCGCCCGGCGGTCCCGCAGCATATCGACAGATGATCTTGCAGCCCGACCATCGTGACGACGGCCGCCCCTGCCGCTCCCCTGCCGCTCCCCTGCCCGCCGCCGGCCGGGCCCGGTTCGCCGGCGCGCCGGGCCCCTGCCCCCGGCGTGCGGCCGTCCTCGCGAGGGCGGACCATGAGGCCGACGAGCGGAGGGACAGGTGACCCAGGAGATCCCCACCGCGGCCACGGGCGACCTGGTCGTGCTGAGCAAGGTCAACAAGCACTTCGGCACGCTCCACGTCCTCCAGGACATCGACCTGACCATCGCGCGCGGCGAGGTCGTCGTCGTCATCGGGCCGTCCGGTGGCGGGAAGTCCACCCTGTGCCGCGCCATCAACCGCCTGGAGACCATCGACTCCGGCGAGATCGCCATCGACGGCAGGCCGCTGCCCGACGAGGGCCGCGAACTGGCCGCGCTCCGGGCCGACGTGGGCATGGTCTTCCAGTCCTTCAACCTCTTCGCGCACAAGACCGTGCTGCAGAACGTGACGCTCGGCCAGATCAAGGTCCGCAGGAAGGACCGGAAGGCCGCCGAGGAGCGGGCCCGCCGGCTGCTCGACCGGGTGGGTGTGGCGTCCCAGACGGAGAAGTACCCGGCCCAGCTCTCCGGCGGCCAACAGCAGCGCGTCGCGATCGCCAGAGCGCTGGCCATGGACCCGAAGATCATGCTCTTCGACGAGCCGACCTCCGCGCTGGACCCCGAGATGATCAACGAGGTGCTGGAGGTGATGCGGCAGCTCGCCCGGGACGGAATGACCATGGTCGTCGTCACCCACGAGATGGGATTCGCCCGTTCGGCCGCCAACCGCGTGGTGTTCATGGCGGATGGCCGGATCGTGGAGGAGACGACGCCCGATCAGTTCTTCAGCCACCCGAGCAGCGAGCGGGCCAGGGACTTCCTCGCGAAGATCCTGCACCACTGACGGGACCCCCTCGAGCACCAGGGAAGATCACCATGAAGCTTCGCAAGGTCACGGTCGCGGCCACCGCCGCGCTCGCGCTGGCCCTGACCGCCGCCGGCTGCAGTTCCGGCGGCGGCACGAGCAGCGGCAGCACCGCCGGCGGCAGCCCGGGCGGCGGTTCGGGCGCGGGTACGGGCGGCGGCAAGATCACCGTCGGCATCAAGTTCGACCAGCCCGGCATCGGGCTGAAGACCCCGGACGGCACGTACACGGGGTTCGACGTCGACGTGGCCACATACGTCGCCAAGGAGCTCGGTCACCAGCCCGGCGACATCCAGTGGAAGGAGGCCAAGAGCGCCGACCGCGAGACCCTCCTCCAGCGCGGCGACGTCGACTTCGTCGCCGCCTCGTACTCGATCACCCCCGCACGCTCGGAGAAGGTCGACTTCGCCGGCCCCTACCTCCTGGCCCACCAGGACGTGCTGATCCGGGCGGACGACGACTCCATCACCAAGCCCGAGGACCTCAACAACAAGAAGCTCTGCTCGGTCACCGGCTCCACCTCGGCGCAGAACGTCAAGACGAGGATCGCGCCCAACGCCCAGCTCCAGGAGTACGGCGGCTACTCGGAGTGCCTGACCGGCCTGGAGAACAAGGCCGTCGATGCCCTGACCACCGATGACTCGATCCTCGCCGGCTATGCCGCGCAGCCCGAGTTCAAGGGCAAGTTCAAGCTGGGCGGCTTCAAGATGAGCAACGAGAACTACGGCATCGGCGTCCAGAAGGGCAGCGAGCTCAAGGCGGAGATCAACACCGCCCTGGAGAAGATGGTCGCCGACGGCTCCTGGGAGGCGGCCGTCCAGAAGAACTTCGGCCCGGCCGGCTACCAGAACGAGCCCGCACCGAAGATCGGCGTCATCGTCAGCTGAAGCGGGTGACCAACGGCGCGCCGCCCCGCAGCGGCGCGCCCCGCCGTTCACCCGCGCGAGAGCGCCACCCCGCTGCAGGCTCCACCCACGCGGAAGGCCGGGAGACCGTGTTCGACTTTCTTGACCGTTACGACCTGCTGGGGGCCTTCTGGGTGACGGTGCAGCTCACGTTCTGGTCCGCCATCGGATCCCTGGTCTGGGGAACCGTCCTGGCCGCCATGCGCGTCAGCCCGGTACCGCTGATGCGGGGCTTCGGCACCGCCTACGTCAACGTGGTCCGGAACATCCCGCTCACCGTGATCATCGTCTTCACCTCGCTGGGCCTGTTCCAGACGCTCGGCGTCACGCTCGGCGGCGGCACCTTCAAGACGATCGACTTCCGGCTCGCCGTGCTCGGCATGATCGCCTACACCTCGGCGTTCGTCTGCGAGGCACTGCGATCGGGCATCAACACCGTGCCTGTCGGCCAGACCGAGGCGGCGCGGGCCATCGGCCTGAGGTTCGGCCAGGTGCTGACGCTCATCGTCCTGCCGCAGGCCTTCCGTTCGGTGGTGGGCCCGCTGGCGAACGTGCTGATCGCGCTGACCAAGAACACCACGGTGGCCTCCGCGATCGGGGTCGCCGAGGCCGCCGCACTGATGCGGGAGATGATCGAGAACGAGGCCCAGCTCATCCTCATCTCCGCCGTCTTCGCGTTCGGCTTCATCTGTCTCACCCTGCCGACCGGGCTCTTCCTCGGCTGGGTGGGAAAGAAGGTCTCGGTGCGGCGGTGACCGGGCCGACCACGCTCTACGACGTCCCGGGGCCGCGCGCCAAGCGGCACAACGTGCTGTACACGGTGCTGTTCCTGGTCGCCCTCGCGCTCCTGGTCTGGTGGGTGGTCCAGAGCCTCGCCGACAAGAACCAGCTCGAATGGGCCAAGTGGCGGCCCTTCTTCACGGACTCCCGCGCCTGGGCGACGTTCCTCCTGCCGGGGCTGCGGAACACGCTCAAGGCGGCCGCGCTCGCCATGGTCCTCGCGCTGCCGCTCGGAGCGCTGTTCGGCATCGCCAGGCTCTCGGAGCACCGGTGGGTACGGGGCGCGGCCGGCACGGTCGTGGAGTTCTTCCGTGCCATCCCCGTGCTGATCCTGATGCTCTTCGCGAACGCGGCGTACTCCGAGTTCACCGACGTCAGCCCCGACAGCCGGCCGCTGTACGCCGTGGTCACCGGTCTCGTCCTCTACAACGCCTCCGTGCTCGCCGAGATCGTCCGGGCCGGCATCCTCTCCCTCCCCCGGGGCCAGACCGACGCGGCCAAGGCCATCGGCATGCGCAAGAACCAGGTCATGCGCCACGTGCTGCTGCCGCAGGCGGTCACCGCGATGCTGCCGGCGATCGTCAGCCAGCTGGTGGTGATCGTGAAGGACACCGCACTGGGCGGCGCGCTGCTCGGCTTCTCCGAGCTGCTGGCGTCGGTCCGCCCGATGAGCGCGAACTACGGTGCCAACACCATCGCCAGCTTCACCGTCGTCGCGGTGATCTTCGTGTTGCTGAACTTCGCGCTCACCTCCTTCGCCGGTTGGCTGGAGGGCCGGCTGCGGCGCGGCAAGAGGTCCACAGGCGCGGTGGTCGGCGCCGACGCGGTCGAGGAGCTGGCGACGCCGGGCGAGCACGTGACCCGTGACGACCTCGGCGGCGGCCCGGCGCCCCCCGGCACGTGACGGCCGGCCCCGGGTGACCGGCCGGCCGTGCCGCACGGCCGGTTCGCACGGCCGCCGGCACTCGGCCCAGGGGCTCAGCCCAGGGACTCCCCGGACTCCACGACGACCCCGTACAGGTCGGCGACGGTCGCGAGCGCGCCGTGGTGGATCTGCTCGGCGGTCGGCTCGACGCCCACCGACCGCAGCGGCCGCGTCGCGCAGGCGTCGGTGCGGCGCGAGACCGACGACGCGACGGGCTACCAGGTCGTCCTCGCCGCCGAGACGCTGGACCCGGTCACCACCTCCGCCGGCGTCCGCATCCTCCCCGACCTCACCTTCGAGGAGGCGTCCGCGCGGGCCATCGACACCCTCCTGGTGCCCGGCGCGGTCGAGGTCGACGACCGGCGCCGCGTCCCCGCCCTCACCGACCCCGCCGTGGTCGGCTGGGTGAGGACGCTCGCCGCGACGACGCGACGGGTCACCTCCGTCTGCGTCGGGGCGCACCTGCTCGCCGCCGCCGGGCTGCTCGACGGCAAGCGCGCCACCGCCCACTGGTCGACCGCGCAGCAACTCGCCGCCGAACACCCGGCTGTCGAGGTCGACGCCGACCCGATCTTCATCCGCGAGGGCGACATCTGGACCGGGGCGGGGATCAGCGCCTGCCTCGACCTGTCCCTCGCCCTCGTCGCCGACGACTTCGGCGAGGCCACGGAGCTGCGCGTCGCCCGGCAGCTGGTGATGTACCTGAAGCGCCCGGGCGGGCAGAGCCAGTTCAGCGTTCCCCTCGAACCCGTCTCCACGACCCGGCGCATCGAGGACCTCCGCCACCACATCACCCGCACCCTGGGCGAGCAGCACACCGTCGCCGGCCTCGCCGAGTTCGCCCACGTCAGCGAGCGGCAGCTCACCCGGATCTTCAAGGCCGAGCTCGGCATGACCCCGAGCGTCTACATCGAGTCGGCCCGGGTCGAAATGGCGCGCAACCACCTCGAATCCACCGACATGACCCTCGAACGCATCGCCTCCGCCTGCGGCTTCGGTACGACGGACACCCTCGTCCGGGCGTTCCGCCGCAGGCTCGACACGACACCGACTCAGTACCGCCTCCGGTTCCGCTCCGGCACCGGCTGAGCACCACGGGCGCCAAGGCGGAGAGAAGGGCGGACCCCGGTCAGAGGGCCGCCCCGAGGCCGGGCGGCGGGGTGATCCCGAACTCGGATTCCAGCACCTCGCCGATATCCTCCGGGCCTTCGAGCTCCCGGGTCGTGGTCGTTCCGGTGGCCTCGGTACGGGTGAAGGTCGTGCCTTCGAGCCGCAGGTGGCCGTCGGCGCTCGTGCGCTGGATGTAGAGCCGCCGGAAGGGCGAGCGCGGGTGGGTCGCCACGTGCCAGTTGGCCATCGTGATGTCGGGGGCGGGGACCGGGTCCAGGGTGAAGGCGACCTGGTCCCCCCAGGTGTCGCCCGTCCTCGCCTGGAGCGCCCAGACCGGCGCGGGGCCGTCCGGCTCCTCCACCACGAGGCGGTGGACGCGCCCGGCGGCCTCGCGGACCTGCCCGGGGATCATCGGCAGGGGCTCCAGCAGCGCGCCGATCGACCCGTAGCCGACGTCGGCGAGGTAACGGCCGGGATCACCGGGCACCCGGACGGCCAGCACCATGTGGGTCCGCGGCCGGATCTCCCCGGCGCGCGCGCCCACGCGGACGCGGCCGGTGAGCCGGGTGACCTCGAACCCCAGCTGGTCCAGTACGGCGGCGAACAGGGTGTTGTGCTCGAAGCAGTAACCGCCGCGGGCCTCCTCGACGAGCTTGGTGTGCAGGTCGGCGACGTCCAGCGACGGGACCGAGCCGATGACCACATCGAGGTTCTCGAAGGGGATGCCGAGGACGTGGGCGTGGTGCAGGGAACGGAGGGTGGCCAGGGTGGGCGTGGGCTCCCCGTCCCACCCGATGCGTGCGAAGTACTTTTCCACATCAACAGTCATACCGTCACCCTACGTACCAGAAGGGGGTGTTGCCCTCCGCCCATGGACCCGGCCGCGTTGGAACGCGCGACCTAGGTCCGGCCCGCCTGCCCGGCGCCGGGCGGGTCCGCGGCCGCGGCACGGGCGGCGACCAGACCCGATTCGTAGGCCGCGATGACCGCCTGGGCACGGTCGCGGACGGCGAGCTTGTCGAAGATGCTGGTGATGTAGTTCTTGACCGTGGAGAGGCTGATGTCCAGCGCGCGGGCGATCCCGGTGTTGTCGAGGCCGGTGGCCATCAGCTGCCACACCTCCATCTCGCGAGGGGTGAGTTCACCCCGGCCGGTGGGGACCGGCCGGGCGGCGGCGGGTGCCCGTACGTAGGTGGAGATCAGCCGGGTGAGCAGGCGCGGCGCGACGACGGCATCGCCCGCGTGGACGGTGCGGATCGCGGCGCTCAGGTCCTCCGGGGAGCTGTCCTTGGGCAGGAACCCGTAGGCTCCGGCGCGCAGGGCACCCACGACGTACTCGTCGAGGTCGAAGGTGCTGAGGGCCAGGACCCGGCAGCCGGGCACGGTCGCGGCGAGTTCCCCGGTCGCGCCGACCCCGTCGAGGACGGGCATCCGGATGTCCATCACCACGACGTCGGGGCGCAGTTGGCGGGCGAGGCTGACCGCCTGCGCACCGTTCTCGGCCTCTCCCACCACCTCGAAGGACGGGTCGGGGGAGAGGATCAGCGACAGGCCGCGCCGGACCAGCGGCTGGTCGTCCACGATCAGCACCTTGATCCTCGGCGGCGTCGGGCCGGCACCGGTCATCGGCTCGCCCCCTCGCACCGGACGGCCGCCTCGTCCACCTCGTCCGTGGTCAGCGGCAGGTCGGCCACCACGGCGAACCCGCCGCCGGCCTGCGGGCCGGCGGCGAGGGTACCGCCGTGCAGGGCGACGCGCTCGCGCATGCCGATCAGGCCGTAGCCGCCCGGGCCCGCCGCCGGCACCCCCTCCTGCGGCGGTGCGCCCCCGCCGTCGTCCCGCACCTCGACGGTCACCCCGTCCTGACGGTACGTCAACTGCACGGACACGCGGGCCGACCCCGCGTACTTGCGGGCGTTGGTGAGAGCCTCCTGGGCGATCCTGAACACCGTGAGCCCGACGGTCGGCGGCAGCGGCCGCCGCGCCCCGTGGACGCCGAACTCGGTCGGCAGTCCGCCGAGGCGGGACTCCGCCACCAGCCGGTCGAGGTCGTCGACGCCCGGCTGGGGCAGCGCCGGAGCCGTCTCCGGCTCTTCTCCGGCCCGCAGCACGTCGAGGAGCTGGCGCATCTCGCGCAGCGCGAGCCGCCCGGAGGCCTCCAGGGTGACCAGGGCGTCCCGGACCACCTCCGGATCGGCGATGTTGGCCCGGGCTCCCCCGGCCATCAGCTGCATGGTGGTGATGTGGTGGGCCACGATGTCGTGCAACTCCCGTGCGATGCGGCGGCGTTCGTCGGCCACCGCACGGTCCGCGAGGAGTCTGCGGTTGGCCGCCACCTCCCGCTGCCAGCGGTTGATCACCAGGGCGGTGCCGACGACGATCAGGCTGGAGACGGGCGGGCCGACGGCCACGTGCCAGGGCGGAATCCGGCCGTTGCTCTGGCTCAGGACCGTCACCGACGCCGTCGCGACGGCCGCCACCGCCGTCACCAGGCCGGGGCAGGCCCTGGCGACCGCGTACAGGGCGACCACCAGGACGGCGCCGAAGTGGCTGGGCAGCGGGACGGTCAGGGCGGCCGTCGCATCGAGCACCAGCACGGCGGCGAGCGCCGCCACCGGGTGGCGGCGCCGGCCGAGCAGCGGCAACGCCGCCGCCGCGACGAGGAGGAACCCGGCCACGCTCACGTCGTACTGGGCGCCGGGGTCGTCGAAGAACGCGTAGCTGAGCACGTTGATGGCGCAGGCCCCGGCGGTCACGAGCGCGTCGTTGCGCGACCACGGCGGCTCGGCCCCGTCGACCGCCAACGGCTCCCCGGCACCGCCGGGCCCGGTGTGTCGGCTCCTGGGCATGTCCGTTCCCCCCTCTGCCGGCCTTCCGGCCTCCTGTCTCCCGGGACAGGGTTGCACACCGGCCGTGGTGTCAGCACCGGCGGCGGCTGGCGGCCCCGGGCCCCTGACCAGGACCGTGGTCCTGGTCAGGGGCCCGGCAGGGCCCCAGGTCCCCGGTCCGGATCATCCGCTCCCACGACGCCCGGCGGCCCCCGCGGCTGATGGTCTGGAGACCGGCCGGGAGACCCCGCCAAACGTCCGCACCCCAGTCCGTCCGCCGGAGGACACCACATGATCCGCGCCCTGACCGGCTACTCCACCAGACACCCGTGGAAGGTCATCGCCCTCTGGGTGGTCCTGGGTGTCGTCCTGAGCGCCCTGACCCCGACGCTGCTCGCCCGCGTCACCCAGCACCAGACCGGGGACTTCCTTCCCCGCAGCTACGACTCGGCCGCCGCACAGCAGATCGCCGAGGAGCGGTTCGGGGTGAACCCCGACGCCACCACGGTGACGGTGCTGGTCGCCCGGTCCGACGGCAAGCCCCTCGACGCCGCCGACCAGCAGCGGATCGAGGCCGAGGCGGCGCAGCTGGGCCGGCGCCGGGTCGCCATGCCCCGGGAGGACGACGTCCCGCGGTTCCTGGTCCCGGACCGCTCCCAGACGCCCCGGATCGCCCCGGCGATGACGGCGCCCGACCGGAGTTTCGAGCTGCTCGCCGCCCAGCTGACCGGGAATCCCACCGACAAGGGGGTCCAGGGCGTCTACCGGAGCTTCCGGGACTCCGCCCGGACACAGTTCTCCGAGGCGGGGATGCGCACCGGCTTCACCGGGAGCCTCGCCGGGAGCGTCGACACCACCGATGCCCACAGCACCGCCGCGACGGTCGGGAGCGCCCTCGTCACGGGGCTGATCGTCGTGCTCAACGTGCTGGTCTTCCGCAGCGTGCTCGCGGCCCTGCTGCCGCTGCTCGCGGTCGCCATGATCGGCGGCGCGGCGACGGGAGCCGTCGCGGGCGCCGCGGTGCTCACCGGCCGCAAGCTCGACGCCGGCACCCCGGGGCTGATCAACGTCGTCCTGCTCGGCATCGGCATCGACTACCTGCTGTTCCTCCTGTTCCGCTTCCGCGAGCAACTGCGCACCCGGCCCGATCAGCCCGCCCGCGAGGCCGCCGAGCAGGTCTCCGGCCGCGTGGGTGCCGCGATCACCTCGGCGGCGCTGACCATCGTGGCCGCGTTCGCCACCCTGGGGCTGGCGACCTTCGGGCAGTTCCGCTCGCTGGGCCCCGCGATCGCCGTCGCGGTCCTGGTGATGCTGCTCGGCAGCCTCACCCTGCTGCCCGCACTGCTGGCCGCCGCCGGGCGCAGGATGTTCTGGCCGTCGCGGACCCTGCAGCGCGAGCCGCGCGAGGGCCGCGCCGCCCGCTTCGGCGCGCTGGTCACGCGGCGGCCGCTGGCGATGCTGACCGCCTCCGTCGCCCTGCTCGCCGCCCTGGCCGCCGGGTCGGCCGGCATCCGGATGGACTACGGCCGGGGCGGCTCGGGTGACGGGACCGCTGCCGTGGCCACCGCGGCCGAGATCTCCCGCGCGCTGCCGGCCGGGGTGTCGGACCCGACGAGCGTCTTCGTCACCGCCCCGGACGGCGCCACCCTCACCGCCGCCGGGCTCGACGGCCTCTCGCGCGCGCTCACCCGGGTCGACGGCGTGGGCGCCGTCGCACCGACCGTTCTGAACGAGGACCACCGCGCCGCCCGGATCGACCTCTATCCGACCGCCGACCCGCAGAGCAAGCAGGCCCGCGACCTGGTCGCCGGACCGGTCCGGGCCGCGGTCGCCCGGCACACGCCCGCCGGGACGACAGCACACGTGGGCGGGACGGCGGCGGTCCTCGCCGACGTCTCGACCGCCGTCGACCACGACCTCAGGGTCGTGTTCCCCGTCGCGGCCGCGCTGATCGCGCTGATCCTGCTGCTGCTCCTGCGCAGCCTGCTCGCACCGGTCGTCCTGATGCTCTCCGTCGGGCTCGGCTTCGCCGCCACCCTCGGCGCCGCCACGCTGCTGTTCCAGCACGCCCTCGGTGAGCCGGGCGTCGACTTCACCCTCCCGCTGGTGCTGTTCCTGTTCGTCGTGGCCCTGGGCACCGACTACAACATCCTGATCGCCGACCGGATCCGGGAGGAGATGCAGCGGCCGGGCCCGGCCCGCGCCGCCGTGGCCCGCGCGGTGCGGCACACGACACCGGCCATCGCGACGGCCGGGCTGGTGCTGGCCGGCTCCTTCGCCACCCTCGCCACCACCCCGGGGAGCGAACAGGTCGCCTTCGCGATGGCGCTCGGCATCATGCTCTCGGCGCTCGTCCTTTCGCTGGTGCTGGTCCCCGCCCTGGCGGCACTCCTCGGCCGGGCCCTGTGGTGGCCGGTCCGTCCGCGGCCCACCGCGGGCGGCCGCCCCCGGCACCATGCGGCCGCACCGGCCCCGGAGCCCGACCGGGTCACGGCGTACTGAGGCGTGGGACCGCGGAGGCGTGGGACCGCCGGCTCCGGGGCCACGCGCCCCGGGGCCGGCGGTCCCACGCTCCGGTCGCCCGGTCGCCCGGCCGCCCGGCCGCCCGGTCGCCCGGCCGCGTGGCCGCGTGGCCGCGTGGCCGACCGGCTTCCCGGCGGACGGTCCCGTCCGCGGCTCAGAAGGCGGAGTTGGCGACCCAGTGCGCCAGCAGCTCGTCGTCCCCCCGCACCTCGAAGCGGTCGGCGGACCGGTCCAGCCGGCCGTAGAGGAGGAGCAGCAGGTCCGCGGCGGAGCCCCGGACGGTCGCGTCGGCGGTCGCGTCCGCGCTCTGCGGCTCGAGCCCGAAACCGTCGGGGCGCAGCCGGATCAGCCAGTCCCCGTCGCCGTCGGTGCGGGTGAACCGGATGGTCCGGTCGGCGCCGCGGAGCGCGGCCGTCCCGGGGGCGAAGCCGGCGGCGAACGGCAGGTTGGTCAGGAACTCCGACACCCCGTCGGCAGCGAGCGCCGGGTCGATGCCGGGGTTCAGGCCCAGCGCGAGGTCGGCGTCCACGCGGTGCACGAGGGTCTCGAACAGCATCCGGCGCACCCAGAACCGGGCGTGCTGGTCGGCGCCCCAGGCCCACATCGGCGCGTCGAGGTCGGCCGAGGCGAACTCCGCGCCGGCCTGCGCCGCGGCTTCGGCCAGCCAGTCGGGGTAGCCGTCCGGCGTCTGCGGCAGGTGCAGGTCGACGTCGCGGCTGCGCGGCGGCTCCTGGATCCTCTGCCGCAGCAGGACGGTGAACCAGCGCTGCACGCTGCCGGTGTGGCGCACCAGGTCGGTCAGGGTCCAGCCCGGGCAACTGGGCACCGGGGTGGTCGGATCGGCGGTCCGGACGGTGGCGACGAGGCGCGCGGTCTCGGCTGCGACGCCGGCGGCGTGGTCGAGGGTGGTGGTGGTCACGAGGGTCATTCTCCCGGGTGGCTGGGTCCGGCTCAGACGAGGGGCTTGTCGACGACGGCCTTGGCGTGGCTGAACGTGTCGATGGAGTACTCGCCGTGGTAGCGGCCCATCCCGCTCTCGCCCACGCCGCCGAACGGCAGCTCGGGCATGGCCAGGTGGGAGACCGGCAGGCCGAAGGAGAGCGCGCCGGAGGAGGTCTCCTCGGTCAGCCGCCGCTTGGTCCGCTCGGACTCGGTGAAGGCGTAGAGGGCGAGCGGCTTGTCCCGCTCGTTGATGAAGGCGATCGCCGCGTCGAGGTCGGGGACGGCGACGATCGGCAGGATCGGGCCGAAGATCTCCGCGCGCATCACGGGCGCGTCCGGGGAGACGTCCGCGAGGACGGTCGGCGCGAGGTAGCGCTCGGCGCGGTCGTGCCCGCCGCCGGTGACGAGCCGCCCGTCGTCCAGCAGTGCGGCCAGGCGGTCGAAGTGGCGGTCGTTGACGATCCGCCCGTACTCGGGGTCGGCGGCCGGGTCGGCGCCGTACATCTCGCGGACGGCGTCGGCCAGGTGCTTCTCCAGCCCGGCGGCGGTCTCGCCGATGGCGAGGACGTAGTCGGGGGCGACGCAGGTCTGGCCGGCGTTGAGGAACTTGCCCCGGGCGATCCTGCGTGCGGTGAGCGCCAGGTCTGCGCCGGGCTCGACCACGACGGGGCTCTTGCCGCCGAGCTCCAGGGTGACCGGCGTGAGGTGCCGGACGGCCGCCGCCATGACGATCCGCCCGACCGTGCCGTTGCCGGTGTAGAAGATGTGGTCGAAGCGCTGATCCAGCAGGGCGGTGGTCTCCGGGACGGCGCCCTCGACCACGGCCACGGTCTCCGGGCCGAGGTAGCGCGGCAGCAGCCGGGCCATCGCCGCGGAGGTGGCGGGGGCGAGCTCGCTCGGCTTGACGACCACGGTGTTGCCGGCGGCCAGGGCGCCCACCAGCGGGGCCAGCGCGAGCTGGAGCGGGTAGTTCCACGGCGCGATGACCAGCACCACGCCGAGCGGGTCGCGGACCACACGGGCGTCGGCCGGCTGGAAGAACCCGGGGACGGCGGCCGGCTTCGGCCGGAGCCACTCCTCCAGGTGCGCCACGGTGTGGTCGAGCTCGTTCAGCGTGAACCCGATCTCGGTGCGGTACGCCTCCTTCGCGCTCTTGCCGAGGTCGGCGGCGAGCGCCTGCTGGAACACCTCGGCCTGCTCGGTGAGCAGCGAGCGCAGGGCCGCCAGCTGATCCAGGCGCCGGGCGAGGGGCTTGGTCCGGCCGCTGTCGAAGGTGGCGCGCAGGCGGGCGACCAGGGTGGGGATGTCTGCCGCGGTGGAGGTCGGGGGGTGCGTCATGAGGGTCTCGCGGTCCTTCCGGGGGCTTGAAGGCCTAGATGGTTGATGTCTTCAAGTAATTCGACGGTAGACCTCAATGGTTGATGATGTCAAGCAATCTCCCTATGCTGGAGGCATGCTCCAGACGCCCCGGCCCGCACCCTCCCCCTCCCCCGAAGAGCTGATGGACCGGCTCGCGCGGGTGGCCGCGGCCTACTACCGCCACTTCGCCACGGTGGCCGCCGGGCACGGGCTCACGCTGATGCAGGGCAAGACGCTCAGCCTGCTGATCCGCCCCCGGCCCATGCGCGCCCTCGCCGAGCTGCTGGCCTGCGACGCCTCGAACGTCACCGGGATCGTCGACCGGCTCACCGCGCAGCACCTCGTCCGCCGCGAGGCCGACCCGGCCGACCGCCGGATCAAGAACATCGTGCTGACCGACCAGGGCGAGCACACCGTCGGCCGCATCCGCGCCGAGCTGATGTCCGGCCTCACCGCCCTGGAACAGCTCACACCCGACGAGCGCGACACCCTCCACACCCTGCTGGGCCGCGCCTTCCCCGAGACCGCCGCCCCGCAGGGCTAGGGCCGGCCCCCGGGGCCCGGCCCCTCCGCCGCGGAGAGCCGCGGAGGCTGGCTGTGCGCTTCAAACCTGGGAATCCCGAACGTTCACCCTATCGGGTACAGAGAACACTCCGTAGCGCCGCGGGGCCCGCCGCCCCGCCTACCGTTGATCAGCAAGCGACAAGGGACGCCCGATGCGGCGATCCCTTTTCTGCCATGCCAGGTGACGGCCTGTCATGGCATGCGCTTCTTCGACGTCAGTCCTTCACAGAGGGAGGCACTTCCATGTCCGCGGACACCAGATCCGGGAACAGCGTGGAGACCGGCAACGGGGAGACCCCGGCGGTACGGTCATGAGCCGTACGGCCCTGGAGCGGATCCTCGGCGGCCCCAGCGGCCTGGGGACGGCGAGCCTGCACCCGGGGCGGCGCGAGGGGCGCCCGAAGCCCGGCGATCCGATCCCGGGCCTGTACCACCACCCGGTGCCCGAGCCGGACGCCGAACGCTCCGCGGAGGTCGGCCGCCGGATCAAGGCCTGGGCGGAGGACGAGGTCGAGCTCTACCCGCCGGAGTGGGAGGACCAGTTCGACGGCTTCTCGGTGGGCCGCTACATGGTCGCCTGCCATCCCGACGCGCCGGACATCGAGCACCTGATGATCGCCGCCCGGCTGATGGCCGCCGAGAACGCGGTCGACGACTGCTACTGCGAGGACCACGGGGGCTCGCCGATCGGGCTCGGCGGGCGCCTCCTCCTGGCGCACACGGCTCTCGACCCCGTGCACACCACGCGGGAGTACCAGCCGGCCTGGGCGGAGTCGCTGCACGAGGACGCCCCCCGGCGCGCCTACCGCTCCGCCATGGACTACTTCACCCGCGCGGCCACGCCGGCCCAGACCGACCGGTTCCGGCACGACATGGCCCGCCTGCACCTCGGGTACCTCGCCGAGGCCGCCTGGGCCGAGACGGACCACGTGCCGGCGGTGTGGGAGTACCTGGCGATGCGCCAGTTCAACAACTTCCGCCCCTGCCCGACGATCACGGACACCGTCGGCGGCTACGAACTGCCCGCCGACCTCCACGCCCTGCCCGCCCTGCAACGGGTCATCGCGCTCGCGTCCAATGCCACGACGATCGTCAACGACCTGTACTCCTACACCAAGGAACTGGCCGGCCCCGGCCGGCACCTGAACCTGCCCGTGGTCCTCGCCGAGCAGGAGGACCTCGCCGACCGCGACGCCTACCTGAAGGCGGTCGAGGTGCACAACGACCTCATGCACGACTTCGAGGCCGAGGCCGCCGCCCTGGCCGCCGCCTGGCCCTCACCGTCCCTGGTGCGGTTCCTGCGCGGCGTAGCCGTGTGGGTCGACGGCAACCACTACTGGCACCGGACCAACACCTACCGCTACAGCCTTCCCGATTTCTGGTAACCAAGGAGCTCATCCCGTGACGACGACCGACCTCCCCGCGACCACCGTCTCCCTCCCCGGCCCGGCCACTCCCTACCAGGGCGACATCGCCCGGTACTGGGACCATGAGGCCCGGCCCGTGAACCTGCGCCTCGGTGACGTCGACGGCCTCTACCACCACCACTACGGCATCGGCGACGTCGACCACGCCTCGCTGGGCGACCCGGACGACAGCGAGCGCGAAAAAAAGGTGATCACCGAGCTGCACCGGCTGGAGTCCGCGCAGGCCGAGGTGCTCCTGGACCACCTGGGCGCCGTCCGGCGCGACGCCACCCTCGTGGACGCCGGCTGCGGCCGGGGCGGCTCCAGCGTCATGGCCCACCAGCGCTTCGGCTGCAAGGTGGAGGGCGTCACCCTCTCGGCCAAGCAGGCCGAGTTCGGCAACCGGCGCGCCCGGGAGCTCGGCATCGAGGACCACGTCCGCGCCCAGGTCTGCAACATGCTCGACATGCCCTTCGAGACCGGCCGGGTGGCGGGCTCCTGGAACAACGAGTCCAGCATGTACGTCGACCTGCACGACCTCTTCGCCGAGCACTCCCGCATCCTCGCCGTCGGCGGCCGGTACGTCACCATCACGGGCTGCTGGAACCCCGCCTACGGGCAGCCGTCGAAGTGGGTCTCCCAGATCAACGCGCACTTCGAGTGCAACATCCACTCCCGCCGCGAGTACCTGCGCGCCATGGCGGACAACCGCCTCGTACCGCAGGCCGTCATCGACCTGACGCCCGCGACCCTGCCCTACTGGGAGCTGCGTGCCACCTCCTCCCTCGTCACGGGCATCGAGGAGGCGTTCATCAACTCCTACAGGGACGGCTCCTTCCAGTACGTCCTGATCGCGGCCGACCGGGTCTGACCGGCCGGGCCGGGCCGCCCCACCGGGCCGCGGGCGCCAGTGCGCCAGCGGCCCGGTGCCGTCCGCCGGGTCCCCGGCGACCCGTCTAGGGTTCAGTCCGTGGGGCGCGCGCCGCCGCCCGCCGGAACCGTCGAAGGGACCCTCACCATGCCGACCGCACCCGCCACCGGCCACCCCGCCGCCCCGCCGCTCGCGCGGTTCGGCCTGGGCACGGCCGCCGTCGGGAGGCCCGGCTACATCACGCTGGGGCGCGACCTCGACCTGCCGGCCGAGCGCACCGTCGAGGCGCTGCGCGAGCGGACGCACGCCCTGCTCGACGCCGCCTACGCGGCGGGGGTCCGGTACTTCGACACGGCCCGGTCGTACGGCCGCGCCGAGGAGTTCGTCGGCGAGTGGCTGGACACCCGGCCGCAGGCAGCCGCCGACGTGAGGGTGGGAAGTAAGTGGGGCTACACCTACACCGCCGGCTGGCAGGCCTCCGGGGTGCCGGTGCACGAGGTCAAGGAGCACTCGGCGGCAGTGTTCGACCGTCAGATCAAGGAGACCAGGGAGCTGCTGGGCAAGCGGCTGGACGTGTACCTGGTGCATTCGGTCACCCCGGACAGCCCGGCGCTGACCGATGCCGCGCTGCACGCCCGGCTGGCGGAGCTGGCCGCCGAGGGCGTCCGGGTGGGCCTGTCCACCAGCGGCCCGGCCCAGGCCGCGACCGTCCGGGCGGCGCTGGAGGTGACGGCCGAGGGCCGGCCGCTGTTCGCCGCCGTCCAGTCGACCTGGAACCTGCTGGAGCCGTCCGCCGGTGACGCACTGGCCGAGGCCCACGCGGCGGGCTGGCTGGTGGTGGTCAAGGAGGGCATGGCCAACGGGCGCCTCGCCGACCGCAACGCCACCGGGCCCGACACGGCCCCGCTGCGTGCCCTCGCCGCCCGGACCGGGGCGTCCTGCGACGCCCTCGCACTGGCCGCGGCCGCGGCCCAGCCGTGGGCGGACATCGTGCTCTCCGGGGCGGCCACCCCCGCGCAGCTGGCGTCGAACCTCACCGCCGCCGGGCTCGGCCTCACCCCCGACCGGCTGGCCGGCCTCGCCCCGCTCGCCGAGCCCGCCGAGGCGTACTGGCGCACCCGGGCGGCCCTGTCCTGGGCATGAGCTCCGGCGGCAGCGGCGACCGCCGCCGCCACCGCCGGCCCGGACCCCTTCCCGGATGTACGCGTCGGCCGCTTCGCCATACCGGCGGACCGGCGGACCGGATCGCTCCCCGGCCGCCGTTGTCACAGGCGAGGGGGGTGTCGGTGTCTTCATGTCAGACAGTCCGACGGAAGGAACACCATGACACTGCGCATTCCCAAGGCGAAGCTCCCCACCGAGATGAGCGAGAACATGATCAAGCAGCTCGGCGCCGTGCCCGAGCCCGTCGAGGTGGTGTGGCACAACCCCGGGGTGGCCACCTCCAACCTGGAGTTCTCGGCCAGGCTGAGCGAGTGGGATGCGGCCGACGCGAGCCTCAAGTCGTTCGCGCACATGGCCGTCGCGGCTCAGGTCGGCTGCAGCTGGTGCCTCGACGTCGGCTACTTCCAGGCGCAGAACCAGAACCTGGACCTGACCAAGGCGAGCCAGGTGCCGCGCTGGCGGGAGTCGGAGGTGTTCACGCCGCTGGAGCGGGACGTGCTGGAGTACGCCGAGGCCATGACGAACACGCCGCCGACCGTCACCGACGAGCTGTACGCGGGTCTGCTGGAGCGGCTCGGCCCGGCGGCGATGGTCGAGCTGACCGCCTACATCGCCTTCGTCAACATGGCGACCAGGAACAACAACGCGAACGGGGTCGCGTCGCAGGGCTTCGGCGACGCCTGCGCGATTCCGCTGGCAAAGCGTCAGAAGAAGTCCGACGTCGCGGAAACGGCATGACCGAGGATCCGTTCGTCGCCCATCGCCGTCTGCTGTTCACCGTCGCCTACGAGATGCTCGGGTCGGCGGCCGACGCGGAGGACGTGCTGCAGGAGTCCTGGCTGCGGTGGGCCGACGTCGACCGGTCGCAGCTGCGGGATCCGCGGGCGTACCTCGTCCGGGTCGTCACGCGGCAGGCGCTCAACCGCCTGCGGACCTTGTCGCGCAGGCGGGAGGACTACGTCGGCGAGTGGTTGCCGGAACCGCTCCTGACCAGTCCTGACGTTGCCGAGGACGTCGAACTGGCGGAGAGCGTCTCGATCGCGATGCTGACCGTGCTGGAGACACTCGGGCCGGCGGAGCGGGCGGTGTTCGTGCTCCGCGAGGTCTTCGAGCTGCCGTACGGCGAGATCGCCGAGGCCGTCGGGAAGTCCGCGGCCGCGGTACGGCAGATCGCGCGGCGGGCACGCGAGCACGTGGCGGCCCGGCGGCCTCGGACGGGAGTGAGCCGGTCGGAGCAGCGGGCCGTGGTGGAGCGGTTCCTGTTCGCGTTGCGCACGGGGCAGTTACAGGAATTGATGGACGTGCTGGCACCGGACGTCGTCATGGTCGCCGATGGTGGCGGACTGGTGGCTGCCGCTCTGGCTCCGGTTCACGGGGCCGGACTGGTGGCGCCGTTGCTCGCGCGGGCCCACCGGGTGGTGGCGGCGTTCGAGACGACGACCGTGTGGCTCAACGGCGCGCCGGCGGGCCGGATCGAGATCGACGGCGAGCCGTCCACGGTGAGCCTCGTGGTGGAGGAGGGGCGGGTCACCCGGATCTACGTGGTGAGAAACCCGCAGAAGCTGACACGGCTGGACGAACCGGTCGAACTCGCCAGGTAGGCCGGCTGCGGCTCGGTGGCCGGTGGGTGTTCCGGACGGTGACGACCGCCCGGAGCACCCGGCCATCGATCAGGGCAGACTCCTCGTCGCCCTGACCGGCATCCAGGCCGTCGCGGATCCCTGACGCATGTCCGGGGGTCACTCCCCCACGGCCGACGGCGTGTCAGGCCAGTGCCTTGGACTGCCAGTAGCCGAACTGCCGGAGCGGGTCGCCGTCGAGCGCCCAGGGCCAGGGCGTGACCGTGTCGCCGATCAGGTCGAACGTCGCCGCGCCCTCGCGCACCCGCCCGGCCTGGACCAGCGCGTAGGCGAGCAGGTTGAGGTCGGCGCGGGCGGCCGCGTGCGTGAGCTGACCGGGGCGGAGCCAGCCGGCCAGGGCGGCGTCCAGCGCGCCGGTGGCCCGCTGGGTCGCCCACTGGCGGCGCACCAGCAGCCCCTCGACGCCACCCCGGGCGAGCGTGCGGGCGTGCTCGTCGACCAGCGCGGTCAACTCCACGCCCACGGCCGGCGCGGTCGACGGCACCCCGGCCCGGACGGCGTGCACGAACTCCTGCTGACCGCTGCGCGAACCGCACTCCTCCGGCGACAGGTAGCGCAGCATCTGCAGATGGGCCTCCCGGTTCCACGGGTCCCGCGCGGTCACCTCGTGCCAGACGGCGAACAGCTCGCGCGAATCGGCGCGGGTCTGGCGCAGGATGCCCAGCAGCACCACCCAGGGCGTGGGGTCGTCGGGGAGGGCCTCGGCGGCTCGGTGGCAGTGGTCGGCGGCGGCCGCTGGGTCCTCCATCCGCCCCGCGTGCCGGCCGCGGACCAGCTCGACCCACGCCTCGAAGACCAGTGAGTCCGCGTTGCGCGCGCGGCGCAGCCGCCAGGTGCGGGCCAGTCCCGAGGGCGCCGCGGCCTCGGCGAGCACGGCGAATCGGTGCCCACGACGGTCCCAGTCCGTACCGGCCTCCTGGAGAAGCCGCTCGACCTGGTCGATCTGAATGCCGTCCTGGCCCGGTATCCCGGGGGAATTCAGCTGCCGCCGTACGCGGCCGAGTCTGACGTCATCGAGTTCCGGCAGCAGACGCGGGCCGGAAGCGCGAAGTCTTCGAAATATCGACACGCGCCGCAGCCTAGGCCCCCGGCGGAATTCCGGACAGCCTTCGGGAGTCAATTGTTATTTCCCGGTGCTATTTTCCGGTTCCGTGACCTTACCGTCTCGTACAGCGACCGGACGAGGCCCGGGCCCGTGGTGCGGCGCATTCCCGTCCGCCGCTCGCATTTCGGACAGGTGATTGCGCGTCAGGAAATTGGATTCCGAGTGGCCGAATTACCGCGTCGCGATGACCCGCCGTACCGGAATTCGACAGGGCGATGCCGCCCTGTACGCCTGCTTCCGGCGCGGCCGGAGACGATCTCGGCCGACGCGCCCGCGGCGGCCCCTTGTCGCCGCACCAGGGCCGCAAGGGACCGCCGCGGGGAGGACAGGCCTACGCGACCGGCTGGGGCTGGGTGACGCAGTGGATCCCGCCGCCGCCCAGGCCGATGTAGTCGATGTTCAGCTGCTCGACGACGCGGCCGGGGAAGAGCGACTGGAGCCTCGCCTTCGCCGCCGCATCGGCCCGGGAGCCCACGTCCCGATCGCCGCCGACGGCCCCCGCGTCATCGACTTCGGCATCGCCCGCGCCGCCGACGCCGGCGCGCTCACCGGCACCGGCCTGCGCATCGGCCCTCCGGGAGGTGCCGGTGGCCGGAGCCCTTCGGACGGGACATGCCTCGTCGGTTCCTCACAGAACCCGTGCTGTTGGTACGGTTCTTTTCCGCCGTCTCCGGTACGCAGGGGCAGTGCTGCGCGCGGACGGGGCAGTCGGTGCCGGTGGGGTGACGCGTTGGTGGAGCGGGGGAACGGACCATGGCGATCGAGCGTGTGAAGCCGAAGCTGGTCTTTGTGCACGGGATCGGCGGCCGGCGCGACGCGCAGGCGGAACTCACCGACTGGAAGAGGGCGCTGGCCGAGGGCGCGCGGGAGTCCGGGTACGCCTCAGAGATCTCCGCATTGACCGCGGAGTGGTCAGCCGACTGCTCGTTCGCCTACTACGGGGACCTGTTCGCCTCGGACCGACAGGCCCAGGGGTCGGCCGGAGCGGAGGGGTTGGACGAGGATCAGACGGACATCGTTCTCGGCCTGCTGGAGGAGTTCCTCGGCGAGCTGGCCGTCCTGCCCGAACACCGCGACAACCGGCGCCTGGCCCGGATCCGTGCTCAGGTGCGGCCGGACGGCGAGGCACAGGGCATCGGAAATGCCGGCCGGCACCTCAGCAGCTTGCTCGCCGCTGTCGCCTCCCTCCCCGGGCTGAGCTGGGGTGCCCGGAAGCTGAGCCAGCGCGAACTCCTCGGGATCCTCTCCCAGCCGGGCCGCTACCTGCGACGGGCCGAGTCGGACGAGTCCGGCAGAACGCTGGACCAGCGGATTCGTGAGCGGGTGCTCGACTGTCTCGATCCGGGAAGGCCCACGATCGTGGTGGCCCATTCACTGGGCACCGTCGTGGCGCTGGAGGCGCTGGCCGAATATCGGGGCCCGGTCGAGCTGTTCGTCACGGTCGGCTCGCCGATCGCCATGCGAGGCTTCATCTGGCCTCTGCTGCGCCCCCGTCCCCCCGCGACTCCCGAGTCGGTCGCCGCCTGGCTCGACTTCCGGGACGGTGACGACGTCGTCGTGCCGAAGCGCAGGCTGGCCGACCTCGTCGCGCCCAACACCGCGGGTGTGCAGCCGGTTCCCGATCGGCTGGAGTCGGCCTTGTTCTGGTCCCACACCGCGACGACCTACCTGAGGCGCCAAGAGATCGCGAAGCCCGTGATGGAGACGCTGGCAGCCTGGACCGCGCGGTCATGAACGAGGCGTGGCAGCCCCCGGCCCGCCATGTCCTGCTGATAGCCACCCAGTCGGACGCGGCGGGGGAAAAGCTGCCGCAGCTGGAGTCGGCGGCCGACGATCTGTTCAGGGCGCTCACCGACCCGGCGATCGGGGGCTGCCTGCCCAGCCCCGCGGCCGAAGCCACCCGCCTCCGGTCGGGATCGGTGGGCCGACGCGAGATCGACGAGGCCGTCCGCGCAGCCGTCCGCGCGGCCGGCCAGGCCGGGGCGACGCTCGTCCTCGCCTTCCTGGGCCACGGCCAGACGCCCTCGAACGGGACGCGGCTCTGGTACATGGCCGCGGACAGCGAGGCCGACGAGACCGACACGTCCGTCGACGTGCCGGCCCTGCTCGAGATGGCGGCGGACTGCAGGGGGGTGGCCGGAGTCATCGCGGTGATCGACACCTGCCACGCCGAAGCCGCGATGCCGGACATCAGCGCGCTGATCGGAGGCTTCAACGCCGGAGGCAAGCGAATCGCCGTGCTGGCGGCGTGCGGCGCCCGGCAGGAGGCGTACGGCCTGAGCTTCACCCGGGAGCTCGTCGCCACACTGACCCAGGGCGTTCCGGGGGAGGGCGAGTTCCTGCGCACCGGAGTGGTGAAGCTGCCAGTAGCAGGGAGGCTGAGACAGCAGAACGTCAAGGCGTTCGAGTTCGACGGCGACTCCGACGCCGACGGACCGCTGTGGCTCGCGCTGAACAGCCAACGCCCCGCATGGCGGCCGAGCGCGGCCATCGGCCGGATCGGCACCGACCACATCGCCAGGGCCCTCCGGAATTGGCCTGACGCCCCGGCCGCACCGGCCGTCTGGACTCGTCAGGGCCTGGTCGAGCTGGCCGCACAGGCCGCCGGCTCCGGCGCGGGGTGGGCCGTTGAGGTCGCCGCGGGCGTGGTCGCTGCCATGGACACCGGCCGCCTCGTTCTGGAGTCGGCCGGTCCTGCCTTGAACACGCCGCTGCTCCGCCGCCTGGCCGCCGAGTTCAACCGCCAATGGGCCGACCGCCTCCCCGGGCCGGTCCGACCGCCCGCAGCGCTCGCCGGCCGACCGCTGCTCCAGTACCTCCTCGAACACGCCGCCCTGCTGGCGACGATGACGGACAGTCAGCAGCCCACGTACCTCGCGCTGGCCTGGTACGTGGTCGCAGCGGCGGAGGCGTGCGGGTTCGACCCGTCGGATGCCAGGGTGAGGCACTGGGCCGAGCAGACCGGCGCCGAGATCGCGCTGAACGACGCCCGCGCGATGCACGAGGCACACCGTTCGCACGGGCGGGCGCTCCGGCTGGTGGTCAGCCTGCACGCCGCCCGGGTCGACTGGCCTGATTCCCTCTCCGCCTGCCTGCGTAGCGGGCCCGACTGCGTCCACCACCAGCACTTCCCCTGCGTGCCGGACCGGCACGGTGTGGAGAAGGCACTTCCCGAGGTGGTCGCCTGGGCCGAGGACCGGCTTCCCGGGGAGGTTCAGGTGACACACGTCGACATCGTCGTTCCCGCGCCCGTCCTGCTCGACTGGCATCCCGAACAGACCATGGTCGGCATGTTCGTCCTGGGCGCCACTCGCACCGTGACCCTCCGCTGGGCCGGACGGCTCGTCGTGCCGGGCTACATCCGCGGCATGAACGAACACGCCCGTGCCCTGCTGGAGAAGATGGACAGAGCCTCCCTCGACCAAGGCGCACCGGTCGACTGGGTGGACCTGGCAGGCGCCGGCACGCCGCAACTGCTGCGCGCCTTGCAGAGGGGCGCGTACCAGCGGGCGATCGGGATCGGCCACCACCCACCCCACCTTCAGGATCTCGTCACGACGTTGCTGCCGTACACCCCGATCCTGTTCTGGCCGAGCGCGGACGCCGACCTCTCCCGCACCGAGTGGCCCTGTCTGGCCCACCTCTGGGAAACCCTGCCCGACGGCTTCAGCGACGCCTACCGCCGTCGCTGGCACGGCCCCGGCGGCCGAGACCCGGAGACCGATGGCCACCTCGACGACCTGGCCGACGTCCGCTCGGCGTGGCACGACCGCGATTGGCTCGACTTCTGCAGCCGCTACGCGCAGCACCCCTCCCCCGCCCCGAGGAGCACCTGATGTCCTGGAACAACTACTACCGAGGCGACGGCGAGCCACGGGACGTCGAACTCGCACCTCCGCCGCCGTGGCGCAGCTTTACCCGGAACGACGCCCACAAGGCGTTCCTTCCGCCGGAGGGCCTCACCGACGCCGTCAACACCGCCCTCTACCTGCACCGACCGTTGCTGATCACCGGCAACACCGGCACGGGAAAGTCGACGGTCATCGAGCAGGTCGCGGCCGAACTGAAGCTGGGCCCGGTCCTGCGGTGGCACATCACCTCGCGCAGCACCCTGCCGGAGGCCCTGTGCCGGTACGACGCGCTCGGGCACATCCACGCGCTCCGGCTCCAGCAGGGGCGCTCGGAGGAACCCGCGGACATCGCGCCCTTTCTCCAACTCGGCCCACTGGGCACCGCGCTGCTTCCCGGGAACCGGCCCCGGGCACTCCTCGTCGATGAGATCGACAAGAGCGACATCGACCTGCCCGCCGACCTCCTTGATGTTCTGGAGAGCGGGCGGTTCGAGATCCATGAACTCGCGCGGCACTCGACCCGGGAGGTGGCCGTCCGGGAGTGGGACGCGAAGGCCACCCACACCGTCGTGGACGGCTTGGTGCAGTGCACGACATTCCCGTTCATCGTGATGACCAGCAACGGCGAGCGGGACTTCCCCGCGCCGTTCCTGCGCCGCTGCATCCGCTTCGACATGCCGACTCCCACGGAGGAGACGCTGTGCCGGGCCGTCGAGTCCCATCTGGGGCTCCGACGCGACGAGCTGGGCGAAGCAGCCACACTCATCAGTGCGTTCGCCGAGCGGGTCGCCCGCGGGGACAGCCTGGCGGTGGACCAACTCCTGAACGCGGTCCGGCTGGTCACCGACGCGGACGCGCCCACCGGGGCACTGCGAAGCCGGCTACTGGACCTGATGCTGCGGGATCTTTCCGGTGGGTGACCGAGTCGTCGGCCTGGTCGCGGCTCTCAGCCGGATCCTGCCTCCGGACACGGACGCCGCCACGGTGGCGGACGCGCTCTGGCTCGCCGCCAACTCGGGCGAGGACACGACCGACGGTGGCGAGCCGGCGAGCATGCCGTCGCCGTCCGCCGCGGCCGGTCTACCGGAGGGGACGCGCCCGAGCACGGCCGCTCCCTCGCCGGACACCCTGCCGAACCCGGCGCCCGAGGCCGTCCCCGGCGTGCCGCTGTACGAGAACCTGCCTGCCGGGCCCTCAGCGCCAGGCCGCCCGGTGCGGGTGGCTGCCGGCCGGGCGCTGCCACACGCCCTTGAACTCGGCCGTGCGCTGCGCCCGTTCAAGCGCCGCCACCCGCGCGGTGTGCGGCGGGCACTGGACCTGGAGGCGACCGTACGCGAATACGCCCGGGGCGGCGAGCTCGCGCCCGTCCTCGGTCCCGCACCGGAGCCGTGGTTCGAGGTCGTCGTCCTGGTCGACACCCATCCGACCATGGAGGTGTGGCGGGAGACCATCGAGGAGTTCACCACCCTGCTGGCGGGAATCGGCGCGTTCCGCCGGGTCCGGTCGCTGCGGCTCACCGTCGACGGCGAGCCGCCGATCACGGATGACCGCGGCCGCGCCGTCCCCCGTGGCCGGGTGACCGCACCGGGAGGGCGGCGGCTGATCCTCGTCCTCTCCGACTGCGCGGCCCCCGGCTGGCGCCGGCCGGAATCCTGGCAGCTGTTGCGCTCCTGGGGCGCCGGCACACCGGTGGTACTGCTCAACCCGCTACCCAGCAGGCTATGGAGCGCCACGGGCCTCGACCTGCCGACCGTCCGGGTACAGAACCGCAAGCCGTCGGCCCACAACACAGAACTCTCCTACGACGTACCACTGATGGTGAGCGCCCTCTTCGGCACCGACCCCGGCTGGATGCCGCTGCCGACCCTCGCCCTCACCCCGCACTCACTCCACCGCTGGGCCAACGGCGTGATGCGCGGCGCACCGGCGGGCTACGATGCCGTGCTCGTCCCCGCGTCGGGCGTCCTCGACTCCCCCTTCGCCGACCATGCCGAGCCTGCCCCCGATGCCGCGCGGCGCACGGCGGCCTTCCTGCACACCGCTTCCCCGGCAGCGAGGCAACTGGCGGCCCTGTGCAGCCCGTTCACCCGTCTCAGCCTCCCGCTGCTCCAGCTCGTCCGCCAGACGGCGGTGCCGGAGGCCACCGTCGGTGACGTCGCCGAGCTGCTCACGAGCGGCCTCCTCGACATCCAGGTCGTGGAGAACGCCCCGGCCATCCTCACCTTCCACGAGGCCGCCCGCACCCGACTGTCCCGCCTGGTCACCCGTCACGACGCGTGGACGGTCCAGACCGCCCTGACCCGCCACATCGCCTCGCACCGGCCCCAGGCAGGCCGCGGGCTGGCGGCCGTCGCGGTGGAGGACCCGGCCCTCCTCCCGCCTGACGTCCAGCCGTTCGCGGTGGCTTCGGACGAGCTGCTGGCGGTGCTCGACGGAGGTCGACGGGAAGCCCGGGCAGACACGCCCGAACCGGCGCTCTCGCACGAGGAACCGACGGAGGCCGAATCCGCCGGGCCCGAGTTCCCCGACCCGGCCAGAAGCGCGGCACTGCTCATCGGAGTGTCCGGGTACCGGGCGTTGCAATCGCCCCCCGGTGTCGAACAGGCGCTGGAGGACATGCGGTCGGTTCTGACCTCGTCGAACAGTTGGAACCTCAGCACCGACCGCTGCCAGACCCTACTCGACCCGAGCTCACCCGAGATGGTGCTCGACGCTCTCCGGGCCGCCTGCGACCGGGCCGATGACACCGTTCTGGTGTACTTCGCCGGGCACGGTGTCACGAGTGGGGCGCGCGGCACCGACACTCTCCTGGCGCTGGACGACACCGCGGGGCTTCTGCTCTCCCGGCTGAGCGCGGTTCTCGCCCGAAAGCCGCCCGACCGAGTGGTGCTGCTGATGGACCTGTGCGGCAGCAGCAGAGCCGGGGCGCATCTCGGGTACGGCAGCCCGGAGTCGGACTTCTACGCGTTGTCCACCCATGACGTGAACGCCACGGAACACTCGCTCCTGCTCGCCGATCACCTCTTCGGCCTACTGCAGATGGGACTACCGGGTGCACCGGAACTACTGGACTTCCCCACCGTCGCCGCCGGCGTGCACCGGGACGCGGCCAGCGGGATGCGAGACGGCTCAGGCGCGTCAAGGCGCCCGCTCGCGATGCTCCGCAACCGGAGAGCGCCAGGCTATGTCGAGCCCCACCTCCGCGACGTCTTCGCCCAGGTGTGCCATGCCGTGCGAGGCCAGTTGGTGGCCCGGTATCCCGTGCGGTTCTACAACGAGATCCACCGCATCCTCCTGGCGCTGATCACGCTCGCCAGCAACCACGTCATCACGCTGACCGAGAAGAGGCCGTCGGCGATGGTGGAGCGCTCGGTCGAAGACTTCCTCGCCCGCAATCTGGAACCCGAACTCGTCGTCCGTCGGGCGGAATCCGACGTGACGACGCTTTACGTCCAGGAGGCTGACGGTGACTTCCGTATGCCTGTGGACGTTCGCACCGTGAGTCTTCGCGGACTGGGCCCAGTGGACGCGATCATGATCAGCAGCGTGAGAGAGCCTCTCAGGGTCACTGTCGTGCTCGACCGATCCGACGGTATACGGGACTCCGAGCTGTTCGACATCTCGCCCGATGTCGGCGTGACCACCGTCCACGGCGCCGGCCGGACGTCGGAGGTCGTCGTCCTGCGGATCCCGGTTCACGGTCCTGTGGCGCCGAGGGCGCGGACACTCGACGAAGCGCTGCGCGAAGCCGTGGTCAGCGCCTGCGAGGACCTGCACGGCGACGTCATAGAGCTGGGCCTCGAACCGGACGTGCCCGAGCTGTCGGGTGCGTCCGACGCCACGATCGAGCACCTGGAGCCCGACCTCCTGACGGTGGAGTGGCACCTGGTGGAGGCCTTCGAATCCGGACTCACTCTGGGCGAGGTCCGGGTGGATGCGGATATCGTCCTCAGTTCGTTCGTGACCCCCGTCGAGGCCCCCGAATGGACCGACGAACACCCCGCCGAGCTGTCCGCGAGGATCCGGGCGGGGCTCATCTTCCACGCCCAGGTCGACGGGCCCGACTTCCAGGTGACGCTGGAATACGCAGGCATGGAGGTCTGAGCCCTTCCGGACCGGAAGCCGCGCGATTTCCGGACGATCTCGGCCAGGGTCGCCTGCCCGCCGCTGGGCGGGCGAGCCCCGCCGGCGGTCGGTACGTGATCCGGGTCCGGTACGTGTTCCGGGTACGGCAGGGCGGCGCCCGCGGCGGGGACGCGGCCGGAACGCCGGCGGCAGCCCCCGGTCCGTGAACACCCTGTCACCATGACGGACCGCTCCGAGAGGGCCGCCGCGCCCCCTCGGAGCGGCCACCGACCGGACACGGACACGGACCGGGCACGGGCCGTGACGGTGCCGGGGTGGCGAGGGACGGCCGGGCGGCGGACAGCCGTCCGCCACGGCCCGGACGGGCACCCGGCGTCACCACGACAGCGCCGACCGGCCTCGCCGTCGAAACCGGCCCGGCACCTCTGGCCTGTCACGCCCCGTAGCGGTTTACTGGGAGGGAGCAGGGCAGGAACGGAGGCCCGGCGATGGAATGTCCGCACCCGTCCGGGACCCACACGGAGGTCCGCCGCCACTACGCAGCCGCCGGGGCGGAGGTGGCCCGGCTGATCCGGACCGCTCCCGAGGACCAGTGGTCGGCGCCCACCCCCTGCCGTGACTGGGAGGTGCGCACGCTGGTGAACCACCTGGCCGCCCAGCACCTCTGGGTCTGCCAGGCGATCGCCGGCTACACCCCCGACCAGATCGGCCGCCGCTTCCAGGGGGACGTCCTGGGCCGTAACCCGCTCGGCGTGTGGGAGATGGCCGTGGACAGCGCCGTACGCGCGCTCGGCCGGCCGGGCGCCCCCGACCTCCTGGTGCACGTGTCGTACGGGGTGCGGGACGTCGGCGGGTACGTCCGTGAGCTGACCGCCGAGACCGTCGTGCACAGCTGGGACCTCGCCCGGGCGCTGGGCGAGAGCGGCCGGATGCCGCAGGGCGCCGCCCGGTACGCGCTCGCGGAGTTCCGGGGCTACCGCGACCTGGCCGGCACCGGCCTGTTCGACCCGCCGCTCACCGCACTGCCGGGTGCCGACGCCCAGGAGCTCCTGCTGGCCCTCACCGGCCGCGACCCCCACTGGTCCGCCGAGCGGATCTGACCGGACCCGGGCCGGCCGCCACTTTCTTCCCGCCGTCGGTTCACCGCGACGGACCGCGTCCGTTCACCCGGCGACGGACCGCGTCCGTTCACCCGGGGACGGAGCGGACCAGCAGCAGCGCGATGTCGTCGGTGCGGTGCTCCGACTGCCCGGTCTGGCCGATCAGCGCATCGGCCAGCCGGTCCAGCGGTTCGCGGCCGTGCCGGGCCAGCGTGTCGACGAGGCCGGCCATCGCCTGGTCGAGGTCGGTGCCGGGCCTGTCGACGAGGCCGTCGGTGTACAGGACCAGGGTGGTGCCGATCGGCAGGTCGATGCGGATCGGCGGGTACTCCGCATCGGGGTCGACGTTGAGCACCATGCCACCGGGCGACTCCAGTGCCTCCGCCCGGCCGTCCGGGCCGTACCGCAGGGGCACGGGGTGCCCGGCATTGGCCAGCCAGGCCTCGCGGTGTTCGAGATCGACGCAGAGGTAGGCGCAGCTGGCCAGCAGGGCCGTGTCCAGGTCGGCCAGCAGGCGGTTGGTGCGCGCGAGCACGGTGCTCGGATCGGCATCGGCCGCGGCGAAGGCACGGACGGCAGTGCGGACCTGGCCCATCAGCGCGGCGGCGTGGACGTTGTGGCCCTGGACGTCACCGATGACGACGGCCACGGCGTCGGGCCCCACCCTGATGAGGTCGTAGAAGTCGCCTCCGACGTCCATGCCCTCGGTGGCCGGCAGGTAGCGCGCGCTGATCTCCAGGTTCCGTACGACGGGCAGCGCACGGGGCAGCAGGCTCTCCTGGAGACCGTGGGCGAGCACGAGCTTGGTGTCGTACAGCCGGGCACGGTCCAGGGCCTGGGCGATCAGACCTCCGAGTGCGGTGAGGACGGCGCGCTCCTCGACGTCGAAGCGGTGCGGTTCGTCGAACGCCATCACGCAGGTGCCGAGCAGCCGGCGCGAGGTCACCAGGGGCAGATAGGCCCAGGCGGACATCCCGTCCTGCGTCTCGTGGCGGTCCGGGTAGAGCCGTTCCAGCTCCGCACGGGTCTCGAAGAACGCCGGCACGGAGTTGGTCGACGCCTGGACACCGGGCGTGGGCTCCGTCAGCCGGGTGCCGTCGAACTGGTCGACCAGGCCGGCCGGATAGCCGCGATGACCGGCGAGGCGCAGACGTCCGCCCTCGGCCATCAGGACCGCGACGGCCCGGCCGCCGAAGGCCGGCAGGATCTGCTCGGCGACCATGCTCACCACGTCCTGCACACTGATGGCCTCGGTCAGCGCGCTGGCGAGGTGCAGGAGGTGGTAGAGGGCTCCGGGCCGCGTGTGCACCGCCTGTTCGGCGGGTGCCTCGGTGTGCTCGTACAGCGAGGCATCGGCGGCGGCGATCCGCGCGGTGACTCCGGTGGCGTCCGGGTAGAGCTGGAACGACAGCCACCGGTCCGGCGGCCGCATGGCGACGAACGAGGTGGTCGCCCCGCCGATCACCGCTGCCCGGTAGTGGTACTCGTACACCGGATCGCGCAGCCAGGGCAGCGCCGTCCACGGCCGGACGCCCAGCAGCCGCTCCACCGGCGCGCCGAGCAGTTCGGCGGCGGCCGGCGTGACCGCCGCCAGCCGGCCGTCCAGGTCGATGCCGCAGATGCCCTCCGGCAGTCGCGCCGCCACCATGGTCAGGGCGTTGGCGGACCGGTTCTCCGCCGTCGCGGCGCGGGGGGAGGGCCTGATCGGACGGCCCGCCCTGGCCGCCTCCGCCAGCAGCTCGGCCAGGCGCAGCGCGAGCGCGTCGAGCAGGTCGCGTTCGCGGGGGGACAGCTCGGCGGGGTGGGCGGCGGGCCAGATGCCGAAGACGGCGCCGTACGTGGTCCTGCGCGTGACGAGCGGCGCCGCCGCGAGGCCGAAAGCGTAGGGCATGGCGACCGCGACCCTGGGGTAGCGTCGCGCCATCTCCTCCGCACCGCCGACCCAGACGGCCTGGCCGCTGCGCACGGCTTCGACCACCGGAATCGGCGCGCTCATGCCGATGTGCTGCCACGGCCTGGTGAACTGCCGGACCGCTCCGAACGTCATGACCAGTTCGAGCACCTGCTGGTCCTCCGACAGCAGGTAGAGACCGCCGGAGTGGGCGCCCAGCGTGTCCGGCACCGACCGCAGGATCTGCGCGGCCACCTCCAGGCCGCGCCCGGCCACCGCCTCGGCAGCCTCGTATCCGGGCTGCGGCGCCCCATCCCGTGACATGTCCATTGCAGCTCTCTCGTTCGAGCCGACGGTGGACCCACCGCCTTCCTTCCATAGTGCAGGTCGTGTCCACCGCCAGGAAGCCGACGGAGTCCGGCGCGGTGCGGACGGACGACGCGTGGCGGACGCCCCCGAGGGCATTGACTCGGCCGCGGACCCGCGGAGATGATCACGCAGGGCCCAGGGCGACAACCCATTCCGGGTGTCGACCCGCAAGCTGAGAGGAACCCAGCCATGTCCGGATCCGGACAGCGCACCATCGAATCCGCCCCCTTCCCGACCCGTCCGACCATCGCCGTGCTCGGCCCCGGAGGCGTCGGCGGCCTGCTCGCCGCACTGCTCTCCCGTGCGGGGCACCGCGTGATCTGCCTCGCCCGCGAGGAGACCGCCGGCCCGCTGCGCCGGGACGGCATCCGCGTCCGCAGCAGGCAGTTCGGCGAGTTCACGGCGGCGGTGGAGGCCGACGACATCCTGCGCGAGCCCGTCGACCTGTGCCTGGTGACGGTCAAGAACACGGCACTCGACGCCGCACTCGACCGCCTCCCGCCGCAGTGGCTGGCGAACGGCGTGGTGGTGCCCCTGCTCAACGGCGTCGAGCACACGCAGGCCCTCCGGGCACGCTACGGGGGCGAGCGCGTCGTCCCCGCCGTGGTCCGCGTGGAATCGACCCGCACCGCGCCGGGCGTCATCGACCACGGCAGCCCGTTCGTCGAGATCGACCTGGCCGGCCGGCCGGAGCCGATGGCGCCGCTCGCCGCACTGTTGGAGGGTGCACGGGTGACGACCCGCGTCATGCCGGACGAGGACCGAGTCCTCTGGGGGAAGCTCGCGTTCCTGGCCCCCTTCGCCCTGCTCACCACCCGCCACCGGCTGCCCGTCGGCGCCATCCGGTCCGAGCGGCGGCACGAGCTGACGGCCCTGGTGGAGGAAACCGTGGCGGTCAGCCGGGCCTGCGGAGGCCGGACGGCGGTCGCCGACGTCCTGGCGCGGTATGACACGTTCCCGGCCGACAGCAGGTCGTCCATGCAGCGCGACGCCGAGGCGGGCCGCCCGCTGGAGCTCGACGCGATCGGCGGAGCCCTGCTGCGGGCGGCCGAACGGCACGGCATCCGGGTGCCGCTGACGACGCGGCTGGTGGCGGAGCTGTCGACCGGGTGAGCTCCGCCGGGCCGGCGTGACCGACCACGGCCGGGCGCGCCGGAGCTGACCGGGGACCTACGCGCGCAGGGCGGGGTCCTCGGCCAGCTCGGCCAACAGGGCGTCCAGCTTCGCGCGGTCGACCGAGGGCATCAGGAAGACGTGCACGTAGCTGCGGCGGGTGGACTCGTCGCCCGGGACCATCAGCACGTCCTGGGATGACAACGACCACTTCGCCACCAGCTCGGGGCTGGGCTTGCGGAAGCGCACCGTGACCGCGCCCGGGGTGCGGGCCGGCCAGAGCTCGACGCCCGTCTCCTGCTCCATGACCCTCAGGCGCCGCTCCAGGTAGCCGGCCAGCTCCTGGGCGCTGCGGATCCGGTCCACCTGGTCCTGGTAGGAGTGCCGGGACAGGTGGTCCCAGATGACCAGCGGGGAGAACCCGTTCCTGGAGCCCGCGAAGGTGGTGTCCGGCGCGCCTATGTAGTCCGGCTGGGACGGGGGCGAGATCTGGTACTTGACCTTCGTCATGTAGATGCCGCAGGGCCACGGCGCACCGGGCCACTTGTGGCCGCTCATGGCGATGGAGGAGACCATGTCGAGGTCGCCGAACTCCGTGGTGGGCAGCCTGAGGCCGAAGTCGTATTCGGGCAGCTCCACTTCGGGGGTCCAGCCGTACGCCGGGTCCTGGGAGGCCATTCTCAGGAACGGCGCGTAGCCGGCGCCGAGGGCGCCGTCCACGTGGATCCAGAAACCCCGGCGCAGGTCGACCAGCGGCTCACCGGTCCGCGGGTCCGTGCCGTAGGTCACCTGGCGCTGGATCAGACCGTGCCGCTCGAAGATCGGCAGCAGGCGCTCGCAGACCTTCCGGACGTCGTCGTGGGCCCCCTTGAAGGTGCTGCCGAGGTTGAGGTTGACGAAGACCGGGTGCCCGTTCGCGGCGAAGAACTCGACCAGCACCGCGAGGGCGTCGATGTCGATCTCGCCCGGGCCGTCCCAGGACCGGCCCGAGGGGCCGGGGCGGGAGGGCACCTCGGTGGGCCACTCACGGCGGCCCGTGTCGGGGTCGACCAGCGGGCACTCGTCCGCGTACTTCTCCACGCCGACCGCGTGGAAGGTCTCCACGCCGAGCACCCGCACCGCCTTGGCGAAGGAGTAGTGGGTGTCCTCGGAGTAGAACGCCACCGGGCGGTGGGCATTGGGGTTGTGCCGGTCGGGTGCGGCCTGGACGTACCGCAGGGCGTCGAACGGGGCCGCCGGCGGCTGGATCAGCGCCTTGCCGCTCAGGTAGTCCCGGGCGTTCCAGAGCGCGTACATGTTGCCCTCGGTCGAGCCCATGGACAGCATGTAGCCCCAGTACGACTCGGGGTCGGCGGGGTCGTGCGGCCGCTCGGCGTTCCACAGTGCCGCGTAGTAGTCGAGCACCGCGCGCTCGACGACCTTGGTGTTCGGCTTGTAGCCGCCGCTCTGGAACGGGTCGCCGAGGTTGTTGATGTTGTTCGGCATGAACCGGGCCAGGTCCAGCGCGCAGCCCTGCATGTCCTGCGTGGCCTGGTAGCCCACCAGGTGCCGGCGCTTCCTCGACAGGTACTCGTCCACCGTGTCGAGGGCGCGCAGCCGCCGGTCGTCGTCCAACCCGCTCGCGGGGAGCTCGAAGTCGCGGCCGTCCAGCTCCGCCCCCGGGTCGACGACGGTGCCGGCGGTCGCGGCGGCCGCAGCGGTCACGGCGGTCGCATCTGTCCCGGCCGTCTCGGCCGTCTCGGCGGCGATGGTGGCGAAGGTGGCGGTGGGGCTCATGGACGCGGCACTCCGGGGTCGGTGCGGGCCGGTCCACGGGCGGGGAGCGGCGGAGGGGCGTTCGCCGCCCGCGGCCAGGATGGAACTTCGCGGAGCCGAGCGGAAGATCTTCCGAACATCATTCGGTATGGCCGCGAAATGTCTTGCGAATCGGCGGGATCAGCTGGAATCATGCCCCGCATGCCGAATAATCCGCAGGCCCGGAGGGCGCCCATCGACGACGTGGACCGGGCGATCATGCGCACCCTTGCCGACAACGCCCGCATGCCGAACAACGCGCTCGCCGAGGCGGTGGGCATCGCCCCCTCCACCTGCCTGGCCCGGGTGCGCGCACTGCAGGAGCGCGGGATCATCCGCGGGTTCCGGGCGGACGTCGACCCCGCCGCGATCGGCCTGCCGCTGCAGGCGATGATCTCCGTCCGGCTCCGGGCCCACACCCGTGAGCAGAACGAGAGCTTCCGCAGCACCGCCCCCGACCTGCCCGGCGTCCTTGCCGTGTTCCACATGGCGGGGTCCGACGACTACCTGCTCCACGTCGGCGTCGCCGGCCCCGAGGGCCTGCGCGACTTCGTCGTGGACAACCTGACCACCCACCCGGCGGTCGCACAGACCCGGACCAACCTGATCTTCGAGCAGATAGCCGGCCGCCGCTACCTGGGAGACCCGGCGTCGGCCACCACCTGAGCCACCGACGGCCGGGCGATCCACCGCCCGCCGGTCACGTCCGAGGCGCGGCCGAGAGCCGCACGGCGAACACGGTGCGCCCCGGACGACTCGTCACCTCCACCTCACCGCCGTGTGCTCGGACCACGGCCCGCACGATCGACAGGCCGAGGCCGGTCGATCCCGTCGTGCGCGAGCGGGCCCGGTCGCCCCGGACGAAACGCTCGAACACCCGGTCGGCCAGCTCGGGCGGGATACCCGGGCCGTTGTCGGTGACCGTCATCCGGACCTGGTCCCCGAACCGCTCCAGACCGAGCTCGACCTCGGCACCGGGCGGGGTGTGGGTGTGGGCGTTCGCCAGCAGATTGGCCACCACCTGGCTCAGCCGGTGCGTGTCCCCGCGAACCAGAACGGGTTCCTCGGGCAGGGCCAGACGCCAGCGGTGCTCCGGTCCGGCGGCTCGGGCGTCCGCCAGCGCGTCCAGCGCGATCCTGGTCAGGTCGACCTCCTCGTCGGCCAGCGGCCGGCCTGCGTCCAGCCGGGCGAGCAGCAGCAGGTCCTCGACGATGGCGCCCATCCGGTCCGCTTCCGCGCTGATCCGTTCCAGTGAGTGACGCACCGGCCCGGGCACGGCACCGGGGTGGCGCAACGCGAGTTCCGCATGCCCGCGGACCGCTGCCACGGGGGTGCGCAGTTCGTGGCTGGCGTCAGCGGCGAACGCCCGCAGCCGTTCCTCCACGGCGTGCCGACGGGCCAGGGCTGCCCCCACGTGATCAAGCATCCGGTTGAGGGCCGTACCGACCCGGCCGACCTCCGTGCGCGGATCGTCGTCCGGGACCCGTTCGGCGAGGGTGACGGCGCCGCTGGCGAGCGGCAGGGCGCTGACCTGCTCGGCCGTGCTCGCCACCCGGTCCAGCGGGCGCAGCGACCAGCGGACCCAGAGCGCACCCGCGACTCCCGCCCCGGCGGCCGCCAAGGCGAACACCGTGACCTCCAGCGTCGCCAGCCGGTCGACGGTGTCCTCGACCTGCTGCAGGGGCAATCCGCTGACCAGGAGGTCACCGTCCCGGCCGGCGACGGCGCGCACCCGGTAGGGGCCGGTGGAACCGCCCAGGTCGACGGTGCGGGCCGGCCCGCCGACCGGGAGGGCGGCGAGAGCACGCTGCCCGGCCGGTGACAGCGCCACCCGGTCATCGTCGTTGGGGTCGTCCGCATCGTCGGCGTCGCCGTCGACCACGGCGGCCGCGGTCACCCGGCCGTTCAGGAGCCGGGCTCCGAAAGTGCCGGGCGCCTGGGCACGGGTGTCGCCGCCCTGTCCGGCGTGCTCCAGGCTGGCCGCGTACCGCCCGCCGGCATCGGCGAGCTGCTGGTCGAGCCGGTCCACCAGGAAGTGGCGCAGCGCCGCCGTGGTGGCGAGCCCGACGGCGGCGCAGGTCACCACCAGGAGCACCAGCAGCCCGGCGATCAGCCGGGCCCGCAGTGTCCTCGGCACCAGCCGGGCCGCCCGGCCGCGCAGGCCGCCGATCACGCGGCCGCCTTGATCAGATAGCCGGCCCCGCGCACGGTGTGGATCATCGGCGCCCGGCCCGCGTCCACCTTCTTGCGCAGGTAGCTGATGTACAGCTCGACCACGTGTGCCTGCCCCCCGAAGTCGTAGGACCAGACGGCGTCCAGGATCTGGGCCTTGCTCAGCACCTGCCGCGGATGGTGCATCAGATGGGCAAGAAGCGCGTACTCGGTGGGGCTCAGGTCGATGGTGTCGCCGCCCCGGGTCACCTCACGAGCCTGCTCGTCGAGGACGAGATCCCCGAGCACCAGCGCGTGCGCGGGCGGGGGAAGCGCCGCCCCCGCCGGTGCGGTGCGGCGGAGCAGCCCGCGCAGCCGGACGACGACCTCGGCCAGGCTGAACGGTTTGGTCACGTAGTCGTCGCCGCCGGCGGCGATGCCCGCGATGCGGTCCTCGACGGCGTCCCGGGCGGTGAGGAAGAGCACCCGGACCTGGGGTTGGTCCTCGTGGACGCGGCGCAGCACCTCCATGCCGTCGAGGTCCGGGAGCATCATGTCGAGCACGATGGCGTGCGGCCGCCAGGACGCCGCGGTCCGCACGGCTGCCAGGCCGGTGGTCTCGCCCAGGGCCTGCCAGCCCTCGTAGCGGACCGCACCACAGACCACCTCGACCAGATCGGGTTCATCGTCCACCACGAGGATTCGCCAGGCTCGCGTCTCGGCGGTGTCGTCCATGGTGCTCCCTCGGCATGCGCTGTCGTCGGCGTTCATTCTGGTCACGCAACGGTGAGAAAGCCATGAGATCGGATCTGCCGGGTGATCCGGCGGAACAGCCTCCGAGCTGCGCCGATGCCGCTCGGACGGGCGGGGCGCCGGTGCGGGTTCAGAGGCAACTGAGAGCTTGCGGTGCCATCGTGATCACCCCGGTGGCCACCGCCGCCGACAGGAAGGAGATCCCGATGGCCGGCGTCGCCCCGCCGCGCTCCGCGAGCCCGATACACCGGGCGGCACCACGCCGTCCGTCCGCCGCCGCACCGGCCGCCGCCCTCGGCCTGATCGTCGCCGGCGCGCTCGGTGTCGTCGCACTGTGGTGGACGAACACGACCGCGGTCACCGGTGCGGCCGGCTGGCTGGAGGGTGCAGGCCGGATCTCCGGCCTGCTCGCCGGGTACGCGGCACCCGTGCTGCTCCTGCTGGTGGCCCGGCTCCCGCCGCTGGAACGGGAGGTCGGCGCCGACCGCCTGGCCCGCTGGCACGCCTTCGGCGGCCGATGGCTGGTAGCCATGGTGACCGCGCACGTGCTCACGATCGTCTGGGGGTACGCCCTCACGGACGGCCGCGGTGTGCTCGGCGAGGGCGTGGAGATCGTGTTCCACTTCCCCGAGATGCTCAAGGCCACTCTGGCCACGCTCCTGATGCTGGGCACCGGCGCGGTGTCCGCCCGGGCGGCCCGCCGCCGGCTCTCCTACGAGACGTGGTACTACCTGCACCTGGCGACGTACCTGGCGGTGGCCCTGGCCTTCGGCCATCAGCTGGCCACCGGCGCCGACCTCGGCGGGGGCCCGGCCCGGGCCGCCTGGTGCGCCCTCTACCTGGGCACCGCGGGCCTGCTCGGCTGGTACCGACTGGTGCGGCCGTGGCTGCGCGACCGCCGCCATCAGCTCACGGTCGCCGAGGTCCGGCCCGAAGGCGCAGGCGTGGTGTCCCTCTTCCTGCGTGGGCATCGGCTCGACGAGCTGCGGGCCGAGCCCGGACAGTTCTTCCGGCTGCAGTTCGACGCGCCCGGCCTGCGCTGGGCCGCCAACCCGTACTCGCTGTCCGCACCGCCGCACCCGCACTTCCTGCGCTTCACCGTCAAGGAGCTCGGCGGACACAGTGCAGCGGTGGCCTCGCTGCGCCCGGGCACCCGCGTCCGCGCCGAGGGCCCGTACGGGGCCTTCACGGCACGCGTGCAGCGACGCCGCCGCGTGCTGCTGATCGGGGCGGGCGTGGGGATCACCCCGCTGCGGGCCCTGTTCGAGACGATGCCGGGCGAGGTGACCCTGGTTCAGCGGGCCGGGCGCCCGGAGGACCTCCTCTTCCGGGAGGAACTGGCGGAGGTCGCCCGTCGGCGCGGCGGTCGGGCGTACGAGCTGGTCGGGTCGAGGGCACAGGTCGGCGACCTCGGGACGGCCCTCGCCCGGCTGCTCCCCGGCCTCGCCGACCACGAGGTCTACCTGTGCGGCCCGGAGGCCATGGCCGAGGAGGCCGTGCGTTCGCTGCGGGCGGCCGGGGTACGGCGGGGCCGCATCCACCGCGAGTCCTTCACCTTCTGATCTCCCGAGGAGCACCTTCCATGCGCCGAGCCGTCGTCAGCAGCGCCGCCACCACGGCGGGAATCATCCTGCTGCTCTCCCTCAAACCACACCAGGCCGCCGGCCCGTCGGCGGTCATCAGCTCGGGCGGGAGCGACGCGTCCGGCGCCGCCGCCGGGCCGTCGGACGCGGCCTCGCCGTCCGTGGGCGCCACAGGATCGACCGGCGGGACGGCGCCCTCATCGGCGGCGACCGGCACGGGCGGGACGCGGAAGGTCACCGGTAGCGCGGCGAGCACCCGCTACGGGCCGGTGCAGGTCCGGATCACCCTCTCCGGCAGCCGGATCACCACCGTCGACGTGATCAAGTACCCGACGGAGGACCGTCGCGACCGGGAGATCAACAGCTCTGCCCTACCGCTGCTCAACCAGGAGGCGATAGCCGCCCAGAGCGCCGGGATCGACGTGGTCAGCGGCGCGACCTTCACCAGCCAGGGCTACATCCGCTCGCTGCAGAGCGCCCTCGACCAGGCCGGGCGCTGAGCTGCCGTGCTCCGCCACACCGAACCCGTCATGGGCACCGTCTTCTCGATCGCCGTCCGCGACCCCGGCCCGGACACCCCTGCGGTGTTCCGGGACATCACCGACCGGCTGCACCGCATCGACGCGGTCTTCTCCACCTACCGGGCGGACAGCGACATCAGCCGCCTCGACCGCGGCGAACTCGGGCCGGACGGCTGCGCCCCGGAGGTCCGCGAGGTGCACGCGGCCTGCCGCGCGGTCGCCGCGGAGACCGACGGCTACTTCACCGACCGGCCCGGCGGCCGCCTCGACCCCAGCGGCTGGGTCAAGGGCTGGGCGGTCGAGGAGGCGGCACGGACGCTCCACGCCGCCGGATCCCGGGAGTTCTGCGTCAGCGGCGGCGGGGACGTGCAGACCGCCGGCGGCCCGTGGCGGATCGGTGTCGCCCACCCCCTGCGGGCCGGCCGGCTCACCGCCGTTCTGGGCGGCAGCGGTCTCGCAGTGGCCACCTCCGGCACCGCCGAGCGCGGCCCGCACATCCTGGACCCGCACACCGGGCGCCCCGCGACCGGCCTGGCCTCGCTGACCCTGGTCGCCGGCCCGGGCACCGGCATCGCCCGCATCGACGCCTGGACCACCGCGGCGTTCGCCATGGGCCCGGACCGGGCCCTCTCCTGGGTAGCCCGGCAACCCGGCGTCGAAGCCCTCGCCGTCCTGCCCGACGGCACCAAACGATGGACGGAAGGCCTGCCCCGCCACCTCCCGCCGAGCGGCCCGACCGACTGGCACCGGCCCCCCGCTCCCGGCGGGGTCAGTACAGACAGACCGGGAGCGGAACCGCCCGGAGGGCTGTGAACGCGGCGGTTCGCGGCCTGGTCCAGCCGACACCGCCGCGGGACGGCGCCGTGGGCACCTGTCCTCCGGGCCGGCCGGATCCCGGGTCGCCGTCGGCAGGCACGGTCGGTGACCGACCGAGCGAGGTCATTCGACTACGATCCATTGCCGCCTGCGGCTTCGGAGCGTGAGCCCGGTTACGTCACTCCAGGTACCTACTACGGCCGGCCGTAGGCACGTCCCCCTGCTCGGGCTGCGGACAGACCCCGTGCGACGGGGCCGTCCTACGGCCCGGTGTCGTATTCGGCAACCTTTGTCCCCGGTTCGGGCCCCGCTAAGAATGGAGCGGGTCAAGCCGTGCCACCCGCCCCACAGCCGGGTGCGCGCTCCCCGATGTGGCTTCGAGGCGGGTACAGCCGATCCGACACCGCTGTCGGCCCACTCCCTGCCGGCTGACCCGAACCCACGGAAGAAGGTACTCAGATGTCCGGACCTGCCCTTCTGGGGGCCGCCGCGGTCGGCGGCGCGCCGGCCGCTGTGGCCGGCCGCGTCATGACCTTCCTGGACTACTTCGCCGGGGTCTTCACCCTGGTCTCGGTGACCGCGGCGGTCGTATGCGGGCTGGTCGCCACGGACCGCCTGGTCCTGACGCCCCGGTTGAGGGTGGCCGTCCAGTCGGTGCACCGGGCAACCGCCGTCGCGGCGCTCGGGTTCCTGGCCGTCCACATCGCTGTCAAGGTCGCCGAACGCCACGCCGGCCCGCAGGGCACGGTCGTCCCTTTCACCGGCGGCACCGCCGTCGCGGTGAGCCTGGGAACCGTCGCAGCCGACCTGCTCGTCCTGGTCGCGGCGACGGGCGCGGTCCGCGGGCGCTTCGCGGGGAGTCGGCACGCCTGGCTCTGGCGGGTGATGCATGCGGGCGCATACGCCTGCTGGCCGATCGCGCTGGCCCACGGTCTGACCGCCGGACGCGCGGCGCACGCCTGGGTCCTGTGGGGATACGGCCTGTGTGCGGCGCTGGTCGCCCTCGCTCTGCTGGTCCGAATCCTCGCCTGGCTGGGACGCCGCCGGACCGTCACCCGGGACCGACGCCGCTCGAAGGCTCACCGGGCCGGCGCACCGCTCCCGGCCGGGCTGATCGCCCTCTCCGCACCGTCGGCACCGCACGGTGGCGATCTGGCGGCTGTCCGGGGCAGGCCCCCGGCAACGGCAGGCGTGGCGGCCCGGAGCGGCACGGTGCCGCGCCAGCCGCGGCACGCCGCACCAACAGCACCCAGGCATCTGGGGCTGGCCCGGCCCGGTGGTGGCCTGTGAGCGCCCGGATCGACCTGCCGCAGGTGCGCCACATGGGGCGGGCCCGGCTGACCGCTGGGCTGGACCGCTTCCAACGCCTCGACCTCGCCGCCCACACCCGCGTCCACCCTCCCCTGCCCCGGCCCACCCGGGACGACGTGCTGGACCTGGCCGAGCGCGTCGATCTCCGCGGACGCGGCGGCGCGGGTTTCCCCTTCGCCCGCAAGGCCCGCGCCGCGGTCGCCGCCGCCGGCCGAACCGGAACCCGTCCTGTCATCGTGGTGAACGGCGCGGAGGGCGAGCCCCCGAGCGCCAAGGACAGGATGCTGCTCGCGCGAGCGCCGCACCTCGTGCTCGACGGCGCCTGCCTCGCCGCAGCCGCCTTCGGGGCCGAGGAGATCGTGATCGGCGTCGCCGCCGGCAGCCCCGGTGAGGTCTCGATCCCCGCCGCCCTCGACGAGCGCGACCTGCCGTGCCCGGCCCGGACCGTACGTCTTCCCGAGCGCTTCGTCTCCGGGGAGTCCGGCGCACTGATCCGCGGGGTCAACGGGCTTCCGGTACAACCCGCCGCGGTGAAGACCCGCGCGGCCGAGGGCGGAACGGGAGGCGTTCGGCGGCGCCCGACGCTGCTCTCCAACGCCGAGACCTGGGCTCAGCTCGCCGTGGCCGCCCGGCTCGGCCCCGAGGCCTACGCCGCCGTCGGCACCGCCGCCGAGCCGGGCACTGTCCTGCTGACGGTCAACCGCCCCGCGGCGGGTCCTCTCGTGGTCGAGGCCCCCTTCGGAACGGGGCTGGGAGACGTACTGGACGCGTGTGGGCTGCGGCCGGGCGACGGCGTGCTGGTGGGCGGCTATCACGGTGCCTGGCTGGCCCCGGCGGACGCCGCCGGGGCGGCCCTCTCCCGCACGGGTCTCGCCGAGGTCGGCGGCACCCTCGGCGCCGGTGCGATCGTCGCACTCCCTGCTGACACGTGCCCGCTCGGCGAGATCACCCGGGTCGCGGCCTGGCTGGCGGGCGAGTCGGCCGGGCAGTGCGGGCCGTGCAGGAGCGGGCTGCCCGACGCCGCCGAAGCGCTCGCCGTGCTGGCCGCGGGCGCCGGCGGGCCCGCGGTCCTGGACGATGTCCGGCGCGCCCTCGGTGGCGCGCAGGGTGGCGGCGCCTGCTCGCACCCCGACGGCACGGCCCGCTTCGTGCTGAGCGCGCTCGACGTCTTCACCCGGGACGTCGAGGCCCACGTCGCCGGCGCCGGGTGCGGGAGGCCGGTCCTCGGCGTGCTGCCGCTCCCCCGCGACGAGAGCGCACGCCTGGAGGTGGACTGGTCCCGCTGCGCCGGGCACGGGCTGTGCGGCGTACTGGCTCCCGGCCTCGTCCGGCTCGGCCCGCACGGCTATCCCGCGTCGACCACCGTCCCCGTCGCCCCCTGGCAGGAACACGGCGCCCGCCGGGCCGTGAACCAGTGCCCGGCACTTGCTCTGCGCATCCGCCGCCCCGAGCGGGCACCCGGCCGACCCCGGTGAGCGGTGTTCGGGAGCGGAGGGAGACGTTGCTGGCGGTGACCCGGCTGGACCGGGGACGTCCACCACGATCTCCCGTCCGCAACGGCTCCCCGTCCGGCTCGGTTCGGAGGCCGACGAGCTGCGGATGTGCCCGCGCGAATGCGGCTGCGGCTCCTGTCGACCCACCCTCACCGTGAGCCACTTCACACCGGACCGTCGTTCTCCGCGAACAGAGCTGGTCAGTGCCGGTCCGTAGCCCCCGGCGACGGACCCATGGCCGAATTCGTCAGTAGACCGTCATTGCCGCCGTTCCGCTCCGGATACAGGCTGTGACTGTGCATCAGCGACGAGTTGTGGTGTTGGTCTATCCCGGTGCACAGGCACTGGACATAGCGGGTCCGATCGAGGTGTTCGACACCGTGAACCGCATGCTCCCCGAGGCGGGTGTCCGGTATCGGATCGAGTTCGTCTCCCCCGACACACCGCTCGTGCGGACCTGCTCGGGCATGGTGATCGCGGCCGAGCCGCTCGCCACGGGGGACGGCCCGATCGACACCCTCCTCGTCCCGGGCGGATGGAGCCTCAAGGAGGCCTTGGCGGACCGGGAGTTGGTCGCCTGGATCCGCCGGGCGGCGGCTCGGGCGCGCCGGGTCACCTCGGTGTGCGGCGGGGCGTTCCTGCTCGCCGAGGCCGGCCTTCTCACGGGGAGGCGCGCCACGACCCACTGGGCCTTCTGCGAGGAGATGGCCCAGCGGTACCCGGACGTGACGGTGGACCGCGAGCCGATCTTCGTCTGGGACGGCTCCTTCGTCACCTCGGCCGGAGTGTCCACCGGGATAGACATGGCCCTGTCCCTGGTGGAGGCCGACCACGGTGCGGCCTTCGCGCTGGACGTGGCGCGGTTCCTGGTCCTGTTCTTCAAGCGCAACGGCGGGCAGTCGCAGTTCAGCACGGTCCTGGAGGCGCAACTCGCCGATCGCGCGCCGATCCGCGCCGCGCAGGAGTGGATTCTCTCGCACCTCGAACAGCCACTGCCCGTGCCCGAGATCGCCGAGCGCGCCAACATGAGCGTGCGGAACTTCGCCCGGGTGTTCCGGCGCGAGGTGGGGACACCCCCGGGCCAGTACATCGACCAGATGCGCATCGCCCGGGCCCGCAAGCTTCTGGAGTCCACCGATCTCCCGGTCACCCAGATCGCCCGGCGCTGCGGCTTCCCGGCCCCCGAGACGTTCTTCCGCTCCTTCGGCCGAGCCCTGGAACTGACCCCGAAGGAATACCGCCAACGCTTCCAGACCGCCTCGCCGGCCGGCCGCATCGTCGGGCCGGGCCCGTCCGACAGGAGCTCCGCATGACCGCCGTGGTCCGGCTCGTCGACCACCTCGCGAGGGAGCTGGCCGAGTCCGGCGTCAGGCACGTGTTCGGTGTCGGCGGCGCGAACATCGAGGATCTCTACGACGCCCTGCACGCCTCCGGCGACGTGATCCGCACCGTCGTGGCCAAGCACGAGTTCTCCGCCGCCACCATGGCGGACGGCCAGGCCCGGGCCACCGGGCGCCTCGGCGTCGTCGCCGTGACCTCGGGCGGTGGAGCGGTGAATCTGGTGCCGGGGCTGGCGGAGGCGTACGCCTCGCGGGTGCCGATGCTGGCAATCGTGGGACAACCGCCCACCGAGCAGGAGGGTTTCGGAGCGTTCCAGGACTCCAGCGGCAGGGCGGGTTCCATCGACGCCCGGGAGCTGTTCACCCCCGTGAGCCGGTACTGCGCCCGGGTCGACGACCCGGACTCGTTCCCGGAGCTGCTGTCCCGGGCGGTCGCGGTGGCCCAGACCGATCCCAAGGGCCCGGTCGTGCTCCTGCTGCCCAAGGACGTGCAGCGGGCACCGGTGGAGCTCCGGGAGCCGCTGCCGGCCGCCCCGCCGGTCCGTACGGAACCCCACCTCCCGGGCCCCACGGTGGACGTCCTTCGCCGCGCACAACGCGTCCTGGTCATCGCCGGTGAGGGCGTGGCCTCGGCCGACGCCCGGGCCGAGCTGGCCGACGTGGCAGGCCGGCTCGGTGCCTGGGTGGCCGTCACCCCGGACGCCAAGGACGTGTTCGACAACCGGGACGCCCGGTTCGCCGGGGTGGCCGGGGTGATGGGTCATGCGAACGTGGCAGAGTGCCTTCGCCGGGCCGACGCCTGCCTGCTGGTGGGCACCCGGCTGCCGGCCCTCGCCCGCGGCGGCCTGGAGCAGGCGCTGGCCGGGACGCCGGTGATCTGCATCGATCCAGAGGCACCGTTCGTGCCCGGGACCTCCCTGCGCGGCGACCTGCGGGACACCCTGCACGCGCTCGCCGCCCGGCTCGCTCCCGGCCGGCACCCGGCCCCCGCACATGCCGGCCCCTCCCCTCTGCCGACCCCGCAGGCCCCGGCCGGTTCCCACCCCGCGGCGGGTTCCTATGCCGCGGCCGTGGCCTCGGTCGAGGCCGCGCTGCCCACGGACGCACACGTCTTCGTGGACGCCGGAAACGCCGGGGCCAGCGCGATCCACCTGCTCCCCGCGCCGCGCGAGGGCCGCTTCGTGGTGGCGGTCGGCATGGGCGGCATGGGCTACACCTTCGGTGCCGGGATCGGCGCGGCGCTGGCCACCGGGCAGCGCACGTACGTGATCGCCGGTGACGGCGCGTTCTTCATGCACGGCATGGAGGTCCACACCGCGGTCGAGCACGCCGCGCCCGTCACCTTCGTGATCTTCAACAACAACGCCCACGCCATGTGCGCCACTCGTGAGCACCTGTTCCTCGGGGCCGTGCACCCCGGCAACCTGTTCCGCCCGGCGGACATCGCCAGGGGCATGGCCGGCATGTTCCCCGGCCTGGACGTGACCCGGGCCGAGGACGGTGCACAGCTGCGCCGGGCACTGCTGCGGAGCAACACGAGCAACGGTCCCGCCTTCGTCACGCTGGATTTCGATCCTGCCGAGATACCGCCGTTCCTTCCCTTCCTGAACATCGCCGGCCGGGAGCCGGCCCAGAACGAGGAGACCTCCCATGAGCGCGGACCAGTCCGTGTTGGCTGACATTCCCGGCCTCACGAGGGTCGAGAACACCGACCTGGAGCAGCTGACGGCCCGCTGCGCGGAACTGACCCGGCCCGCCTACCCACACGGCGAGGTCTACGGGAAGTACTGCACGATCCAGGAATACGTCGCCTGCCCGCCGGAGCAGGCGTACGAGTACCTGAGGCAGGGCCACCACCTGGAGGAATGGACGTACAGCCTGCGGAACTTCGGCCCCACCGGGACCCCGGGGCTCTGGGTCGGTGACGACCGCCTGGAGGAGCAGACCCGGATCTTCTGCAGGGTGGAGACCAACGCCGAGGCCATGACGGTGGACTTCCACTGCTCCTGGGACCAGGGCGACGAGCTCTGGATGGTGTACCTGATGCGCGTCCTGCCTGCCCGGTCGGTGCTCGGCAAGCCCGGCTCCGTGATCACCTGGACCAACTGCCGGCACCCGTACTACGACGCCAACCCCCACCCCGGCCTGGCCCCGCGGGCCGACCGCCCGTGGGTGGGCGACTACTGGGACCTCTTCTACGCCGGCCACACGGTGGAGATGGGCAACCTCAAGGCGATCCTGGAACACCGCCACCGCAACGGCCTGCCGGTCTGCTCCTCCCCCACCACGGCGGTGGTGCGGTGACCACGGTCAGCCTCACCGACGTCGCCGGCTACCTTCCCGGCGAGCCGGTCCCCGCCGAGTTCTACACCGAGTACCCCGGCGCGGAGGACAGGCTCCGCGACAACCCCATGTTCAGGATTCCCCCGATGCGCCACCACGTGGCCGCGGGCGAGACCAACGTCGACATGGTCGAGCGCGCGGTCGCGTCCCTGATCGAGCGGCACGGGGCAGCCGAGATCCGCTCCGTGGACGTCCTGCTGATGCACAGTCAGCTTCCGGACTCGCCCTTCGTGGGCGCCGGGACCGAGGTGGCACGCCGGCTGGGACTGAAACCGCAGTGGCTGATCGACGTGGCCAACGCCGGGTGCGCCTCCTTCGTCCACATGCTCGAACTGGCCCGGCAGATCCTCACCACCACCGACGCCAGGACCGCGCTGATCTGCAACGCGCAGAGCGCCGCCGGCCAGCTGTTCACCCAGCCCGACGTGCGCCGGCTCGCCCAGGCCGCGATCCCCGGGGACGGCTGCGGGGTGGGGTACGTCACCACATCGGAGGGCTCTCCCGTCCTGCATCTGATCACTCGTCACATCGCCGGCCACGGCGGCGACATGAAGGCCGTCCTCGATGACGGTCGCAAGTACTGGGAGCCGGGGGAGTCCCAGCTGCGGATCGGCTTCACCGAGGCCACCACCGCCAAGGTCCTCGAACGCGGCAACCGCCTGGTGCCGGAGGTGGTCACCGAGCTGTGCCGTGGGCTCGGGGTCACCACCGGCGAGATCGACCTGCTGGTGACCAACCAGCCCAACCGCACGTTCCTGCGCAACTGGCGCGAGCAACTGCGGCTGCCGCCGCACCGCCACCCCGACACCTTCGACAGCTGCGGCAACCTGTTCGGCGCGGCGATCCCCATCACCCTCGACCACGCCATCCGTTCAGGACGGGTCGAGGAGGGCGACCTCGTGGTGCTGGGCGGATTCGCCCACGCGGGCGATTACGCGGGCGCGGCCGCGATCCGCTGGAACACCGGCAGCACCGCCCCACTCGGCCGGTAAGGGCTGCCGACGCGGCAACGCGAGCATCACGGCCTCCTGCTCGGACGATGTCCCCCGGCGTCTAGGCTCGGGGACATCGACCAAGGAGAGGGCGAACACGAGTGGGCAGCTGGGAGAGCGCGCTGGACGCGGCCGGGATCGACGACCCGGGACTGCGCGACGACTACAGCCGGCAGCGCCGGCAGGTCACGCAGTACAAGCGGGAGGCCGTGCTGGCCGCCGATCTCCTCCTGCCGGCACGGCTCGTGCCGCACGTGATCGCGGCCACCGCCCACATGCACCGCACCGACACCCTGCTCGACAGCGGGCCGCGCGACGAGCGGAAAGCCGCGTACTCGCGCTGGGAGCAGGAGGTCGCCGACAGCCTCGCCAACGGCGGGACGGACAACCCCGAACTGCGTCCGCTGCTGAACACCGTCGCCGCGCACCCCGCCCTGCGCGACCGCGCGCTGGAGCACCTCGCCGGAGCAGGCGCCGACCTCGACTTCGCCGGGTTCGCCACCGAGGCCGACTACCAGCACTACGTGGACGCCTACTCGCTGCCCGCGTTCATGGTCGTCGCCACCCTGCTCGGCCCGGACGGAGACCAGACGGCCTACCGTGCCGCCTGTCGCACCTTCATCGATGCCAGCCAACGGCTCGACTTCGTCAGCGACCTCGCCGAGGACCTGGCCGACGACCGCCTGACGATCCCCGAGCAGACCCTGAACCGGCACGAGGTCACCCGCGCCGACCTGGAACACGCCCGCAACCTCACGGGCATCCGGGCGCTGATCACCGACCAACTCGACCGGGTCGACCGCACCCTCGCCGAGGGCCGCGCCGTCGTCGGCCACGTCCCGCCCGCCCACCGGCCCATGGTCCGCTGCATGATCGGCCTGGACGAACTGACCAGCACCGCGGCCCGCGCCGACATCCCCGCCCTGCTGCGCCGCTCGGCCGGCCCGCCCAAGCTCGCCGCCCTTCGCCTGCTCGGCCTCGAATACCTGCGGGCGCGCCGCGTCAGGCGCTGAACGTCACCATCGCGCCGGTCGCTTCGGGCGGTGCGGTGCGGGCGGTGCGCGGGGCCCTCCCCCATTCCTGACCGGTCCGCCGGAAGGAACCTGCGCGATGACGCTCCCCGGCAGGCCGCCCGCCACCGTACGCTACGGACTCATGAAAGCCATGGCGCAGCGCACGTGGAAGGCCGGCGAGCGGTTGGAGCTCGTGGAGCTGCCCACGCCCGAACCGCGCAGGGGTGAGGTCCGGGTCGGTGTCCAGGCCGTCGGGGTCAACCCGGTGGACTGGAAGATGCGCAGCCACGGCCCGCTGCGGCAGGCCGCCCGTCTGCTGGGGCCGAAGCCACCGGTGGTCGTGGGGGTGGACTTCGCCGGGGTGGTCGACGCCGTCGGCCCGGGGGTCGTGGGCTTCTCACCGGGCGACCGGGTGGTGGGCGGGACCGACTTCTCCCGGGGGCAACGCGGCTCCTACGCCGACACCGTGGTGGTGCGCGAGGACCAGCTGTGCCCCGTCCCCGACTCCGTCGACATCGCCGTGGCCGCCGCCCTGCCGGTGAGCGGCGTGACCGCCCGGATGGCGGTGGTGGACCTCGGCCGCATCCGCCGGGAGAGCACCGCCGACCGCCGCGTGCTGGTGCTGGGTGCCTCCGGCGCCGTGGGCCAACTCGCCGTGCAGATCGCCAAGTCGGAGGACGCGTTCGTGGTCGGCGTCTGTTCGGCGAAGAACGCGGACCTGGTCGGGGGGCTGGGCGCCGACGCGGTCCTCGACTACGGCCGGGGCGACACGCTGGTCCAGGCCCGGGCCCATGCTCCCTTCCATCTCGTCATCGACTGCGTCGGCGGCTACTCCGGCGCCGGCTGCCGGGCCCTCCTGTCGTCGGGAGGGCGCCACATCATGGTGGCGGGCGACGACCCCGCAGCCCTCGTGCAGATGCTCGTGGCGCCGTCGCGCTCCAGGGGCATCCTGGGCAGGCCCACCGGCCGGCGGCTGGCACCGCTGGTGGCTGCGGTGGCCGACCGCCGGCTCCGGGTGGCGATCGCGCGGACCCTGCCGCTCACCGCCGCCGAGGAGGCCCACCTGCTCAGCCGAAGTGGGCGTATGACGGGCAAGTTGATCCTGCTGCCCTGAGGTCCGCGGCTCACGGCTCCCTCGGGACGAGCCCGGCGAGGGGCGCGCCCTACCCGAACATGCGGTCAGCGCTGGTGGCGAGGCGGTGCGTGGTGCTGTGGCGGTTCACCCAGTCACGGACGAGGTTGATGGCGTTGGCGCACTGCCAGCTGTTGTCGTACTCGCGCACTCCGGTGAAGCTGCCGTAGCCCGCGATGATGCCGTCCACACGCGCGTCGCCCAGCAGTTTGTCGACGTACCACGGATCGTTGTAGGTGGTCGTCCAGGACAGCGTGGCCGCGAGCCGTCCCGCGGCACGGTCCCCGGCGCCCTTCTTCAGTTCCGCGCAGGTGTTGTAGGTGGCTTCCGTGCAGTTGCCGAACCCGTTGGCGATATTGCTGTCGCCGTAGTCCATCGCCCGGTGACCGGGCGGGATCGCGGCACCGGACCGGTCGAAGGCGCTTCGGGCCTGATCGCGGGTACCGGTCGTCGTCATGCCCTCCAGGCGGCCGAGCTTGCCTTCCAGGCTCTTCCAGCCCCTGCCGCCGACATCCGGGGTGCTGCCACCGTGGTACTCGTAGAAACCGTAGAGCACCTGGATCCCGGCAGCCGTCAGCCGCTGCGCCTTGTCCCGCAGTCCGGCGACGCTGCACCCACGGTTCGGTTCCTCCCCGCAGTAGTTGGGGTCCTTGATGTCCAGCCAGACCAGTGCCAGCCGACGCCCTGCGTTGGCGTTGGAGACGATGCGGTCGATCATGCTGTCGAAGCTGGGCCCGAGCCGGGAGTCACCGGCCGACGAACAGTCGTGGTACGCGCGCCATTCGTTCGGGTTCCACCAGGCACAGACGTCTATCTCGATGCCGTTGGCACCGTGGCCGAGCGCGGCGTCCACGCCGTCCAGGGTGTCGACGCGGTGCGCGATGGCGTAGATCGCCTGACGCTGATCGGCTGCCGCCGCCGGGGTCGTACCCGTCACGGTGACACCGATGATCCCGCACAGCGCTGCCATCAGCGCCGGTAGGATCCGCGGGCCGGCGCCGTGCCTGAGGTGAGTGGTCAAGGAACGTACTCCTTCATGTCGTTTCATGTCGGTGTCCGGGCCAGGGTGGTCATGAGCGGCAGACAACCCTCCCCGCGCCGACGTGTGGCGAAGAGAGAGCGATCCGGCAGCCGCTGCGCCCTCCAGGGCTCCGACGGCATGGCCGAGGTGGCGTGCCGGCAGCGGAAGAGCGCCGGTCCGCCACCTCGGCGGGGAACTCTGCCGAGGGCCCGCGAGCCGATCGGTCGTATCCACTCTGCCCCGAGTCCCCGGGCTGCGCGAGGCACCCGGTCGGATCTCGGCCAGACAGGTCCCCAGCCCTCACTACCCATGTGAGCATCGGTGGTGAGTGACAATCAGACGCCTCCGCCAGGAGGACCGGGGTCTCGGCGTGCGGCGCCGTGTCCGGAACTCGACGTGGACCGGGGCGAGGCGCCGGTGGAAACCCTCGGCCGGAAGCGGTAGCCGGGGTCAGTCCAGTCCGAGAAGCTGTCCGACCGGCGGTGACGTGGTCGCGCGAAGCGGTTGGCGCGTTCGGGGGCCGGCTGCCTCGGTGGGGCCGCGCCCGCCACCCGTGGTCATGTGGCTTCCTCGTAGACGTGTGGCCCGGTGCGGACGGAGTCGGTGACCTCGCCGACCGCGCGACCCAGCGCCGTGGAAGGGTCCGCGAGGTCGAAGCACAGGTCGAAGTGGTTCCGGCCGGTGGCCACCACCTCGACCAGCCGGCTGGTGCGGCTGCAGGCCGCCCGGGCGAAGTCCTGCTGCTGACGGGCGAATTCGTCCGTCTCGTGTTCTCCGCGTGCCAGCACCAGCGGGGGCAGCGTTCGCGGCAGGTGGTGGAGGGGGCTGTTGCGCCGCGCCTCGTCCCGGGTCATGCCCACGCGGTCGTTGACATAGGTCAGGCGCACCGGTTCCAGGTCGTACACGCCGCTGAGCAGCACCGCGCCGGCCCATCCGGCCGACTGCCCCGGTGCGGCCGCCGGCGTCTCGTCGAGCAGGCACATCGCGGCCAGGTGCGCGCCGGCGGAGCTGCCGGCCAGCACCATCCGGGCGGGGTCGCAACCGAGTTCGCCCGCGTGGGCGAGCAGCCACCGCGCCCCCTTGCGGACCATGGCAACGATGGCGTCCAGCCCGTACCTGGGAGCCAGACCGTAGCCGAGGGCGGCGTACGCGACACCACGGGAGTTCAGCCCGGCCGCCGGGAACGACGCGTCCGCCCTGCCCAGTTCCTGCCAGTAGCCCCCGTGCAGGAACACCACCAGCGGCGCCCCGGGACCGCCCGGCCCGGCCGGTGCGGGGGCGGGAAAGAAGTCCAGACGCTCCTCTGGGCGGGGCCCGTAGCTCAGGGTCCGCCACTCGAGCGCGGCCCGGGTGCGGGCGCTCGCCGCCGCGTACGCGTCCAACTCCACCCGCAGGTCGGGCACGCACGAGCTGGGCGAGTACTGTACGGCCAACTGCTCCGCGGTGTACTGCCGATACACGGTCATCGAGCTCACGCGGCACCGCTCCCGTCCGGCAGGCGCATCCCTGCTAAACGGCCACCCGCAGCCAGCCGTCCCGCTGGTAACGCGGACCGGAACGACGCCCGTCGCGAGGACCACGCGAGGACCGGTACCTCGTCCGCGAGCGTGCGCCGCTGCGCGCCGGCGCCCGCCGGCCTCAGGGCGCAGCTGCTGTCGTACCGGCCCGCCCACCCAACATCCCCCACACCAAGCCCCTTTCGCCTCATACGATCCCGCCGGGCAAGGCGGGCACCGGCAGGATATGCCCGATCACGCGGATCATTCGAAAGAACGACCGAGTTGCCGCAACTGCCTGCCGACTCGACGGGAACTGACGTTGTGACAGCACAACCGGGCAGCGAACTGCCCTCCGCACCTGTCGACTTCACCGAGCCGGCGGCGACACTGCAACGCAAGGCCGCCGCGCTCGACGTGCTCGGGCCACGGGGCCCGGGTGAGCACGGAAGGTCTCCGACTGCCGCTCCAGCAGCCGTACACGGCGCCGTCCGGGCTCCCGGCCGAACCCGGCGCGGTGCTGGAGCAGCACCGCGCCGGGTGGACGGTGCGGGCCCGCGATCAGGCGGTGCGCCTCGTCACGGGATGACACCGCTCCCCCACGGGCGGGGGCATCGTCGCTCGGGGGCATCGTCGGTGCATCCGAAGCCGTCGGCCCTCAGGTGCCCGTCAGCGGTGACCGGACTGCGGGCCGGCCGGCGCCTCCTGGCGGGAGCTCAACTGCGCCTCCTGGTGGGATCCGAAGTGGCTGGGCAGGAGTGGCACGACCTTGGCGATGAAGCTCTCCATCTGCCGGCACACCTGCGCGCTGTCGTGGGTGAAGAAGTCGAACCAGAGCATCAGCCGGTCGTCCGGATGGAAGCGTTCGGTGATCTGCTGGGCGATGTCGGACGGCGTGCCGATGAGGGCGTTGTCGGCGGCGGAGGCGACCTTTCGGGGATCCAGGGTGCCTTCCAGGGCCGTCCAGTACGCGCGCAGGCGGCGCTCGGCGTCCTCGCGCGCCGCGGCCCGGGAGCGCTCGGCCGACCAGCCGGGCCGGTCCTCGAGGAAGACGAAGACCGTGCGCGGCATGTACGAGCGCTGCCAGGGCCCGCCCGAGGGGTGGTAGGCCTGCGCCAGGCGGGTGTGCGTCGCCTCGATGACCTCGGGCGGGGTGATGCTCAGGTTGAACACCCGGACCGGCCGGAAGCGGTTCAGGCGCGCCTGGAGCGCCTGGTCCTGCGATCCCAGGACCAGGGTGAGCAGTTCGGGCCGGGCGGGCTCCGGCACGGCCTTGACCGCTTCGAACTGCCAGCGGCGGGGCAAGACCACCCGGTCCCCGGGCGACCCGGTCTCCTTGAGGGCCTGCCGGTAGCTCTCCGCGTCGGGGAACTGCTCCGGTCCCAGTTCGGCTTCCGGAATGTCCTCGCTGGTGAGGACCTCTCCGGAGAGCAGCCGAACGAAGATCTCCGCGGCCTCCGCGGTGATCGCGGACCGGACCTGCGGCCAGGCGGCGCGCTCCCAGTCTGTCCGCGCGTCCACTCCGCTCAGCCGGTTGATGTAGTCGAAGCGCCCGCCCGCGAAGCCCACGTGCAGCCGGCGCTGCTCGGCCGGATCCAGACCGTGCCAGGCCAGCAGGGCGGCGACCCGCTCGGCGGCGGCCAGCGGGCCGCCGTTGCAGACGACGTTCATGATGGCCGACCCGACGTCGATCCGCCGGGTGCGGGCGAGCACGCGCGATGCCAACTGGCAGAAATCCGTGTTGAGTCCGACTTCACCGCGCCAGTGCGGGATCACCGGCTGCCGGTGGGTGCGCTGCAGTTCACTGCTGTAGTGACTCTCCGCCACCCAGAGGGTCTGGAATCCCGAGTCGTCGGCCACCTGGGCCTGTTCCAGAAAGTTCTGTAACACCGTGGCATGCGGGGGGAAGGCATCGCCTGGCTGAGCCTGCGTCAGACTGCAGAAAATATCGAACTTCATACGCGTCACTCCAGATAAGGGGCCTGCCGTGGAACCGATGTCGCACACGGATGCGCGCGCCGGTGCGCACTCCTTCTCTCCGCTGCCGGCCGCCGCTTGTACGTCGCATCCGCAGGGAACGGTACCAACGCCCGTGGCGACCACTCGTGTTGCAGGTACGGGCCGCCATGACTGCGATCGGGGCGGTGCGCAGGCCCACCGGTCCGGCGACGCGCCTTCTCGGGCGCCCCGCTTCTCGGGCTGCCCGCCCACGCGTCAGGCCGTCGGGGTGTCCGGTCGCAGGAACTGCTCGGCCCAGATGATCTTGCCTTCGGGGGTGTAACGGACGCCCCAGCGTTCGGCGAGCTGCGCGACGAGGAACAGGCCGCGGCCGCCCTCGTCCTCGGCCGCCGCGTAGCGCAGGTGGGGGGCGGTACTGCTGCAGTCCGAGACCTCGCAGATCAGCGAGCGGTCGTACAGCAGCCGCACCCTGATCGGACCGGCCGCGTAGCGGATGGCATTGGTCACCAGCTCGCTCAGCACCAGTTCGGTGACGAAGACGGCCTCGTCCAAGCCCCACTCGGTGAGCAGCCGGGTGGCCTCGGCGCGTGCCTGGGCCACGGCCGCGGGGGTCCCGGCCACCTCCCACTCGGCGGTGCGACCGGGGTCCAGCACGCGGGTACGGGCGACGAGGAGGGCGATGTCGTCCGTCTGACGGGCGGGCAGCAGGGCATCGAGCACGGCGTCGCACACCTCGTGGGGCGACCGGCCGGGGTGGGCCAGGGAGGCGGTGAGGAGGTCCAGGCCGACGCCGATGTCGCGGGTACGGTCCTCGACCAGGCCGTCGGTGTAGAGGACCAGGCTGCTGCCCTCCGGCAGCCGCACCTCCGTGGCTTCGAACGGCATCCCGCCCACGCCCAGCGGCGGACCGGCGGGGAGGGAGAGGAGCTCCACTCTGCCGTCCGGGTGGACGAGGGCGGGCGGCGGATGGCCCGCCCCGCCCAGGACACAGGTGGCGGTGGTGGGGTCGTAGACGGCATAGAGGCAGGTGGCGCCGCTGATCGCGAGCGCCCCCTCCGTGGTGGCCGTCTCCTGGTCGATGTGGCTGACCAGTTCGTCCAGGTGCCCGAGAAGCTCGTCCGGCGGCAGGTCGAGGGTGGAGAAGTTCTGGACCGCGGTGCGCAGGCGGCCCATGGTCGCGGCCGCGTGCAGGCCGTGACCGACCACGTCTCCGACGACGAGCGCCACCCGGGTGCCCGGCAGCGGGATGACGTCGAACCAGTCGCCCCCGACCCCTGCCTGGGCGGGCAGGTAGCGGTAGGCGATGTCGAGAGCGCTCTGCTCGGGCAGCTCGCGCGGCAACAGGCTGTGCTGCAGGGTGACGGCCATCGCGTGCTCGCGCGTGAAGCGGCGGGCGTTGTCGACGGACACGGCGGCCCGGGCGGCCAGCTCCTCGGCCAGGGACAGGTCGTCCTCCTCGAACGGACCTCTGTCCCGGCCGCGCCAGAAGCAGGCGATGCCCATCAGCACACCCCGTGCCGTCAGCGGAACGGCGATCAGCGATGTCAGGCCGAACTCCAGCGCCGCCCTCGTGCGCCCGGCGTCCTGCATGCGCCACCCGGCGTCGGTCGCCAGCTCGGGGACCAGCGCGGAATGCCCGCTGACGAAGCCCTCCGCCTGCGGGGTGCTCCCGGCCCACGTGACCAGTTCCCCCTGGGGGTACAGCGGCGAATCGTCCCGGATGCCCGTGAGCGCCACCCGCCGCAGCTCCACCGGGGCGCCGACCGCCAGGGGCCGCGGCTCCTCGCCGCGCATGACCTCTTCGGCCAGATCGACGGTGGCGTAGTCGCAGAATTCCCGGGCGGCCATCCGGGCGAGCTCCTCCGCGGTGCGCCGGACGTCCAGGGTCGTGCCGATGACCATGCTCGCGTCGTACAGCAGCCTGAGCCGGCCGCGGGCGATCTCGGTCTTCCCGGCGAGGACGAGCAGCTCGGTGGAGTCGCGCAGGGTGGTGACACTTCCGGGCGGGCCTCCCCCGCTGTCGGTGGGGCGGTGGTTGACGGCCAGCACGCGGTCGCCGACGGAGAGCACCTCGTCGGTGACCGCGTGGCCGGCGAGCAGCAGCTCGGTCGTCCGGGGGCCGAGGCCGAGGTCGGTGACGGCGCGCCCCTCCGCGTCGGGCGGCAGGTCGAGCAGCCGGCGCGCCTCGTCGTTGGCGAGCAGGACGCGGCCGTCGCCGCTGACGATGGCCACTCCCTCGCGCACCGCGTGCAGCACCGCGTCGTGGTGCTCGTACATGCGGGTCATCTCCTCCGGCCCCAGGCCGTGGGTCTGCCGGAGGAGACGCCTGCCCACCAGCGCCGTACCGGCCGTGGCCAGGCCGAGCGCGACGGTGCCGGCACCCAGGACGACCGGCAGCTGATGGTTGATCGCGCTGCTCACATTGGTGATCTTCATCCCGGACGACACGATGCCGACGACCGCACCGTTGGCGTCCTCCACCGGGACCACCACCTGGTACTCCCGGCCGAGTGGGCCGTTCACCTGCTCGACGGTGACCTTGCCCTGCAGCGACGGCCCGATGGTGCCGACGAACTTCTTGCCGATCTGCTCGGGCTCGGGGTGGGTGAAGCGGATGCCGTTCCGGTCGGCCACCACGATGAAGTCGACCTGGGCGCCCTTGCGGGCCGCTTCGGTCAGCGGTTGGAGCTCTGCGCTGGGGTTGGGGCCCTGCATCGCCGTCACCAGACCGGGACTGTGGGCGAACGACTCGGCCGCGGCGAGCGAGCGGTCGCGCGCTGCGGCGTACCGGTCGCTGCGGGACTCGATCAGCAGCGCGACGACGGCCGCCACCACGAGCAGCAGCACGATCAGCACCTGGAGAACGAACATCTGCCCGGCGACGCTGCGGATGCTCAGCATCGACCGCAGGGGTCTGGCCGACGACTCCCCCGGGACGGGGCGTGGGTCGCGCCGCCCACGACGGCCTCCCGACCGGCGCGAGGGCGGCCGGGGAGAGGAGCCTTTGTCTCTGGCCATACACCCATGGTCCCGCCCGGGCAGGAGGTGGTCACATCGCACCGAGGCCCGTACGGCAGCCCCACAGCGCAACGTCGCCGGTGCGGTGCTCTCCGTGCCCGGCCCGGTGGACGGGCGGCTCTCCGTGCCCGGCCCCGTGGACGGGGGCGCCGGCCGGCCGGCCGGGGCGCCGATCCGGCCACCCGCACCGGACGTTACCGCTTGACAACGTGCGTAATACTGTAACGCGCACCACCCGGACGTCGTCGGAGCGGGCAGCGCCGCCTTGGGCCTCGCGGGCCCGGCCGGTCCCACTCCCAGCAGCTCGGAGCACGACATGCACCCCTTCCTCGACCATCCGGGGCCGCTCGCCTTCGCGCACCGGGGTGGTGACCTCGGCCGCCCCGAGAACTCGCTCGCCGCCTTCGAGTCCGCCGTGGCCCTCGGGTACCGGTACCTCGAAACGGATGTGCACGCCACCCGCGACGGCGTGCTGGTGGCCTTCCACGACCCCCGCCTCGACCGGGTCACCGACCGTACCGGGGCGGTGTCCGAACTTCCGTGGGACGCCGTCAGGCAGGCCCGGATCGGTGGCACCGAGCCGGTACCGCTGCTGGAGGACCTGCTCGGTGCGTTCCCCGCAGCCCGCTTCAACATCGACGTCAAGGCGGCACCGGCCATCGGGCCGCTGGTCGAGGCGATCCGCCGGACCGACTCCTGGGACCGGGTCTGCGTCGGCGGCTTCTCCGACAGCCGCCTCGCAGCCGTCCGCGCCGCCGCCGGCCCCCGGCTGGCGACCTCGCTCGGCCCGCGCGAGGTGGCCCGGCTGCGGCTGCGCTCGCTGGCCGGGCCGCTGCTGCGGGGGCGCGGGGCGCCGTTCACCGGGGTGTGCGCGCAGGTGCCGGAGCGTCACCGGGGCCTGCCGGTCGTCGACCGCGCCTTCGTCCGCGCCGCCCACCACGCCGGCCTGCAGGTGCACGTCTGGACCGTGGACGATCCCACACGGATCCGGGCTCTCCTCGACCTGGGTGTCGATGGCATCATGGCCGATCGCATCGACGTCCTGCGGGACGTCCTCGGCGAGCGCGGCTGCTGGACCGACAGCAGCACCGGCTCCGACACCGTGGCAGGAGCCTCATGACCACCACCACCCACCCGCCGGACCACCTGGCGGGCACCACCGACGACCGCGCCCTGCGCCGGATGCAGTTCGGCTGGTACATCAACGACTGGGCGAACGCCGCCTTCTCCGCCACCGTCCTGACGGTGTTCCTCGGGCCGTACCTGACGTCGATCGCCAAGGACGCCGCCGACCCGGCCGGCAACGTGCACCCGCTCGGCCTCTCGGTCCGCGCGGGGTCGTTCTTCCCCTACACGGTCTCCTTCTCCGTGCTCCTCTCGGTCGCGGTGATGCTGCTGACCGGGACGATCGCGGACCGCACCGGGCGGCACAAGGAGCTGATGTGCGGCTTCGCCTACGTCGGCGCAACGGCCACGATGGGGATGTTCTTCCTCGACGGCGACCGCTACCTCCTCGGCGGCGCGCTGCTGGTGGTCGCGAACATCGCGTACGCGGCGTCGGTCGCGCTCTCCTACGCCTACCTGCCGGGCCTGGCCGCCCCCGACGAGCGCGACGCCGTCTCCTCCAAGGGCTGGGCGTACGGGTACGCGGGCGGCGGCCTGCTGCTGATCGCCAACCTGGCGCTGTTCGAGGGCCACGACGCGCTCAGCGTCTCCTCCGGCACGGCCGTGCGGATCTGCCTGGCCTCGGCCGGCCTCTGGTGGGCGCTGTTCACGATCGTCCCGCTGCTGCGGCTGCCCTCCCGGGCCGGGGTGGCGCCCGAACGCGCCGCGGCCGAGCCGGGCCGGCCCACCACCAGCAGCCTGCGCGAACTCGCCCGCACCCTGCGCGGCATGCGCCAGTACCCGCTCACGCTGCTCTACCTGGGCGCCTTCCTCTGCTACAACGACGGCATCCAGACCGTCGTCTCGCAGGCCTCGCTCTTCGGCAGCGAGGAGCTCGGCATGGACCAGACCTCGCTGGTCGCCGCCGTGCTCATGGTCCAGATCGTCGCGATCGGCGGCGCGCTGCTGCTCGGCCGGATCGCCCGCCGGTACGGCGCCAAGCGGACCGTCCTCGGCTCGCTGGTCGGCTGGGTGGTCACCCTCGCCCTCGGGTACCTGATGCCCGCCCACCAGCCCGTCTGGTTCTTCGCCCTGGCCTGCATGATCGGCCTGGTACTGGGCGGCAGCCAGGCGCTCTCCCGCTCGCTGTTCTCCCATCTCATCCCGGCCGGCCGGGAGGCCGAGTACTTCAGCTTCTACAAGGTCAGCGACCGCGGCACCAGCTGGATGGGCCCGCTGGTCTTCGGCCTCGCCTACCAGATCACCGGCAGCTACCGCTCGGCGATCATCTCCCTGCTGGTGTTCTTCGTGATCGGCTTCGCCCTGCTGACGAAGGTGCCGCTGCGCCGCGCCATCGAGGCCGTCGGCAACCCCGTCCCCGAACGCCTGTAGCGCCCTTCGCCCGACAGCCGGCACCACGAGCGGCTGCACCGTCCCCTCCGGCGGTGCAGCCGCTTGTTTTTGACGTCCGTCAGGCCGCGTGGAGTCTGACCCCCGCAACCACGGACTTGCCGCAGGTCCGGCGGGGCACGACGGCCCAGATGTCGCAGAGCGCGTCGACCAGCAGCAGGCCCCGCCCGCCGCATTCCTGCGGGTGCGGTTCGACGAGCACGGGTCGGCCGGCCCCCGGGTCGGAGACGGCCAGCCAGCAGTGGCCGTCGGCGATCCAGAGGACGAGCTCGATCAGCTCGTCCTCGCCGGCACGGGCACCGTGGCGGATCGCATTGGTGACCAGCTCCGAGGTCACCAGCCTCAGCACGTCGGAGAGTTGGGTCTCGTGGGGCTCCGGGATCGCGCCGGCCACGGCCCGGCGGGCCCGTTGGACGGAGGCGAGCTCGGCGGGAAAGCGCCAGTGCGACGGCACCTCGGGGACGCCGGGCGGCGTCGGCGCGAGCACGACAGAGGTGGACGGAAGCGGGATTCCAGGCATGGCTGACTCCTCGCGGATGTGCAGTGGTTGAGCAAGCGCTGATGCGGCTCCGCCGCCGGTGGCACGCCTCCCTGGGCGCGGGCACACCCGTCCCAGGGAAGGCGGGCATGCTCGCGCGGTGCACTTCCGGACATTGCCGATTGTGATCCTTGCAACACCGAGAGTACCGCAGTGCGGGGTAAATTTGCCGAGCGTCATGGCAATCTGACCCCGGGTAGTGGGTTGGTCCTTGCGGGCGGCAGACTGCATCCCACGTCGCACGGAAGGAACGGCATGACTCCCAGGATGTCTCTCACTGAACGTCAGAAGCGGTTGGGGAGCGAGCTGCGGAAGATCCGGACCTCGGCAGGCATGAGTGCCGAGTACGCGGCGGGGCTACTCGGCGTCGATCGCGGCAAGATTTCCAACATGGAGTCGGGTCTTCGGCCGATCACCACCGAGCGCTTGCGCACCCTGGCCCACAACTGCCACTGCGCAGACGAGAAGTACGTCGATGCCCTGGTCGACATGGCGCAGCCCGGGGACAAGGGCTGGTGGGAGCGGTATCGCGGCAGTCTTCCCCAGGGGCTGCTGGACATCGCCGAGCTCGAAGCACGCGCGAAGCGACTCCGCACCACCGACACCGTCCACGTTCCAGGGCTGTTGCAGACCTCGGACCACGCTCTCGCCGTATTCCGGGCAGTGTTCCCGCCGCTGCCCGAGCATGAGGTCGGCCTGCGACTCGCTCATCGGACGGAACGCCGGCAAGTGCTCACCGGTGACGACCCGCCCAACTATGTCGCCGTTGTGCACGAAGCGGCTCTACGGATGCAGTTCGGCGGCCGCAAGGGCATGCACGCCCAACTGGATTACCTGCTCGACGCATCCGAACGGGACAACGTCACGCTTCGCGTCGTTCCGTTCGAGCACGGGGCCTTTCCGGGCGCCGGGCACACCGTTCTCTACGCGGAGGGGCCGGTGCCGCAGCTCGACACGGTTCAGGTGGACAGGGCACACGGCCCCGAGTTCCTGGAGGCAGAAGGTCAGCTGACGAAATACCGCGCCCAGCTTGATCGGTTGGAAGATCTGGCGCTGACCCCGCAAGCATCCCGTGACTTCATCCGCGAGATCGCCAACCAACTGTAAGGAGACGTTCGATGCCCACCATCATCTGGGAAGACCCCTTCTGCGGCGAGGGTAACTCATGCTTCCGCCTAGGCACCGACGCCGACGACAACGCCTACATCGCCGTCAAGGGCCAGGAGGACCGGGCCATCACCGACTCCAGGGCTGCCCTGCGCACCCTCATCCTGGACATCAAGGCGGGCAAGGCCGACCACCTGCTCTAGCTGCTCAGGGCCGCCGCCGCCACTGCGGCGCCGGCGGCCCGAACATGGGTTCAGCTCACCCGGATGCGGTCGTCACCGCCTCAGCCCGCCGCACCCGCCGTCCGCAGGAGCTCCCCCGCCCGGGCGGCCAGGCCGTCGGCGTCGCAGCGGGTGGCCAGCTCCAGCCCGCGGGCCAGGGCGGTATGGGCGGCCGGAGCGGTACCCAGCGCCTCACCCAGGTCGACCAGGGCGATCGCGTGCTCGTACCGGGCGGGTGACCGCTCCAGGTGCCGGACGGCCTCCGCGAGCAGCTCGGCCGCGCGCGGCCGGTCGTGTACCGCCGCGCAGAGCCGCAGGGCGCTGCCGACAGCCGAATCCGTCCCGGACTCCCGGGCCCGGCGAACGGCCTCCTCGGCGAGGTCGCGGGCCCGGTCCGGCTGGTCGGGGGCGACCGCGCGCGCCAGGTGCCCCAGCCACGGCGCCCACACCGTGTTGCGCCACCCGCGCGCGTCCAGGGCCGCGCCGGCGGCGGTCAGGGTCGCGGCCGCGCCGGGCGCGTCGCCGCGGGCCAGCAGCAGGCGGCCGTACAGCGTGGGGGCGTCGGGCAGCACCATCACCGTCGGGTACGGCGGGCCGAAGTCGTGCGCGTGCGCGAGCTCCAGGGCCTCGGCGAGCCGGCCGCGCGCGGCCAGGGTCTCCGCCAGCGCCCCGACCGCGTCCCAGTGCAGCGGGACGCCCGGGCCTATCCGTTCGGCGATGCGCAGCGCCCGGCGCAGGTAGTCCTCCGCCTCCGCCAGGGCACCGCAGCGGAACCGGAGCATGCCGGTCAGCAGGTAGGCGAAGCCGAGGTGACCACCGCTCCACCCGGCGACTTCGTACGCGCGGACCGCCTCCGTGAACAACTCCTCCGCCCGGTCGACCCGGTCGGCGTAGAGGTAGCTGATGCCGAGGATCCCGGGCAGCTCGAAACCCCAGGTGGTGTTGGTCCAGCCGAGGCTGCGGGGCAGCCGGCCGTCCGGCAGCGCGGACTCGGCCAGGGCGATCGCCTCCTCGCGGTCCGCGCCGCGCAGCGTGAGATCCCAGCAGCGCAGCACGGCCACCGCATGGGCCAGGCCGTCACGTTCGAACAGGGCCTCGTCCGGCGTCGGCTCGCCGGCCATACCCGTGTCGGCGAAGGCCAGACCGATCGTGCCGAGCATCCGGTCGAACTCCGCGAGCCGCCGGGAGCGGCCCGGGCCGTCCTCGTCCTCGAACTGGAAGGCGGCGAACATGAAGTGGGCGACCTCCAGGCGCAGGCGGCCCGGACCGGGCCGGGTGCGAGCGGCCTCCTCGACGCACAGCGCGGCGGCCTCGCCGAGCCGGTTGCTGTGGGCGAGGGCCTGGGCGAGCCGGAAGACCGCGTCCACCCTCAGCTCGGGGCCCAGCCCGTACGGGTCGGCGAGCGCCAGGCGCAGCTGGTTGACCGTGGTCGCCGGGTCGGTGAGCAGCGCCGAGCAGCCGAGTTCGTAGAGCACCCCGGCCCGGTCCTCGTCGGCGGGCGGTTCGCTGATGGCGCGGCGCAGGCAGCGCTGGGCCGCCTCGGGCGCACCGATGGCCAGGTGCTCGCGGGCCGCCCGGCGCAGCTTGCCGACGATCTCGCCGTCCCCGTCGGGCAGCGTCTCCAGCAGGTGCCGGGATGCCGTCAGCAGGCCGAGGCCTGCGTTCTCGGTCTCGACGGCGGCGACCCCGTGCATCCCGGTCCGGGTGGCCGGCGGCATCGACTGGTAGAGCGAGGTGGCGATCAGCGGGTGGACGAACTCCAGCCGGTCTCCCGGCGTACTGGTCAGCACCCCGTGCCGGCGCAGCTCCCGGATCGACTGGGCGGCGGCCTCCGGGCCCTGGGCGCAGATGACGGCGGCGAGGTCCGGGCGGATGTCGGTGCCCAGCATGGACGCGGCCCAGGCGAATCGCAGCGTGGTCGGGCCGAGCTTGTCCAGCCAGTGCCGTGGCGTCATCCCCCGCGCGACGGCGGCGAGTTCGCGCAGTTGTCCAGTGCTCTCCTCGACCGGGTCGAGCCGCTGGTCGAGCACCTCGCGCAGCAGGGCGGTGGTCTCGTACGGGTTCCCGGCGGTGACCGCCCAGACGTGGCGACAGAAGGCGTCCTCCGCCTGCGTGCCCAGGGCCGCGCGGACCAGGTGCGCGACCGAGGCCGGCTGGAGCGGCCGCAGTTCGTGCCGCCGGTCGGCCCTGCCGACGAGGCCGTGCTGCAGCGTCAGGGCGTCGTCGGGGAACTCGTCGCGGCAGGCGAGCACGAGCAGGGCCGGCAGCTCCCGTGCGCGCAGCGCGAAGCCCGCCAGCCAGCCGAGCGACTCCGGATCGGCCCAGTGCAGGTCGTCGACGATCACGGCCACCGGCGAGCGCCGCTGCACGAGGCGGGTGAGCACGAAGTCCAGCCCGTCCCGCACACCCTGCGGGTCGAGCTGCCCTCCAGGCGGCAGCAGCCCCACCGCCGGGCCGACGATGTCCTCCCACGGCCCGAGGGCCTGTGACCGCTCCTCGTCGGACAGGGCCGCCAGCACCGGCAGCACCAGCTGGCGCACCACGCGGAACGGCTCATGGCGCTGCCGCTCCCCGCCCCGGGCGAACAGCACCGTGCAACCCGCGCGTTTCGCCTCCCGTCGCACCTCGGTCAGCACCGCGGTCTTACCCAGGCCGGCCGCACCGGTGTAGAGCAGCAGCTCCCCGGTCCCGGCACCGGCGGGCCGGGTGAGCGCCTCGACCGCCTGCCCGGCGGACCGGATCTCGGCCTCGCGCTCGTGCAGCGGACAGCCGTCCTTGCCGGCCCCGCCGTCACCCCCGGCCTCGGGCTCCCCTTCGGCCACCGCCGCCTCCGATTCGCTGTTCCACGCCCGTCGTTACCGAAGCCGAGGCTACTGCTGAACGGACGGTTCCGGTGCGGACTTGACAATCAGGCCGGTCGGAGACCAAGGGTGCTTCAACTTCCCTCCTTCGCGCGGAGGTCGACGCAGTCGACCTCCAATTCCCAATCCGCGCACCTGTGTTGCTCCGCGCAAATGCATTGCTCGACCCCTGGCCTCCCGCGAAACTGAGCGGGGAGGCAGGAGGAACCGGGATGATGCGGATCATCGTCCGCTGTTGTGCGGCGCTGCTCGGCCTGGCGGCCATCTGGGCGGGAGTCGACCTGGCGGGAGAGCCCTACCGGAACTCGGTGCAGTTCCGGTACGCGAAACCGTGCCCGAGCGGCAGCCCGGCGGGTGGGCAGCAGGACTGTATCGGGCACGAGACCGGCCAGGTCGTCGACAAGGACACCTCCACGCGCACCAAGACAACCGGCACCACCGACACGTCGTCCACGACCACCGAGACCGTCTACCAGCTGTCGGTCCGTCGGGCCTCGGGGGCGGTAGAGACGATCGAGGTCGGCGGGGCACTGTTCGGCGGAGCGGAACGTGGGGCCGGTGCGGAACTGGAGACCTGGTACGGGGAGGTCGTGGGCGTCACGGTCGACGGCAAGCGGGACACCATGACGCCGTCGTCCACCAACGCGCTGATGTGGGACCTGCTCGTCGCCTGGATCGGCCTGGGCGTGGTGCTGTGGTCCGCGCTGGGCGGCGGGAGCGCCCACGCGTTCTTCGGCACGCTGGGCACGCGCGCCTTCGCCTGGGTGTGGTTCGGGCTGTGGACGCTCTGGCCGGTGACCGGGATCGTCGCGGGCGGCGCCTCGTGGCCGAGGTTGGCATTCTCGGCGCTGTTCTGGCTGTTCGGCGCGGTGGTGGCCATGCAGTTCCTCCGGAACGACCACGGGTTCCGGCGCCCCGGCCGGCGGTCCTGGCGGCGTGCCCGGCTCCCGCTGCGCCGGCGGCGCTCCGCGCGGCGGTAGACCGGGCCCGGGTGCTCCCACTCCGCACCCGGCCTCCCACCGCACGAACACCGAGCGCAGCGCTACTCCAGTAGCTCGCGCCCGATGGAATAGCTTGCCGGTACCGCCTGGAGTCGTCAGCTGCCGCGCAGCAGAGCAACCGGAGGAACACCTTGCCCCGAGAGGCGCCGTATCTTGCCGTGAGCGACGCACTGCGTGCACGAATTCTCGCGGGAGAGTGGGAGGTCGGGGAGAGGCTGCCGTCGCGGGTGCGGCTCGCCGAGGAGTACGGGGTCGGACGCAACGTCTCGCAGCGAGCGGTGGAATGTCTGATCGTCGAGGGCCTCCTGGAAGGACGCGCGGGCTCGGGCACCTACGTCCGTGTCCCACTCGAACGCCTTCAGATGGTCCGCTCCAGGCATCGCGAACACCGAACCGGCTCCCCCGCCCGCCTCCGGTCGGAGGAGCGAGGCAGGGCCAACGCCTGGGACGCGCACAGCCAGGTGCGCGTTCCCGCCACTGAGGCGATCGCCGAGCGGCTCGGCGTCGACCCGGGGGATCCCTGCGTCACCACGCACTACGAGTTCCTCGCCGACGGGCAACCCGTCCAACTCTCCGAATCCTGGGAGCCGATGGCCATCACGGGCGGAACGCCGATCCTTCTCCCCGAGACGGGACCGCTCGCGGGCAAGGGGGTGGTCGAGCGCATGCGCTCCCTAGGCGTCGTGGTCCGGACTGTGGTCGAGCGGCCACGCCCGGCTCACGCCACCCGGGAACAGGCGAACCTTCTGGGAATCAGCACCGGGGACCTGGTACTCCGGATCGAGCGGACCATCTACGACACCGGCGGACGCCCCGTGGAGACCGCCGACATCGTCATTCCCGACGGGCGCCGCGAAGTGGTCTACGAGTTCGGGGTCGACCACCCCTCACTGATGGGCCCGATGGGCCGCTTCGCCACCGACGGTGGGTGACCGAATGTCCTTGCCCCTCCGTCCCGGGCTCCTGCGCGACCCCGACTTCCGGCGCCTGTTCGCCGCCACCGCACTCGGCCAGCTGGGCGATCGCATCATCTTCCTGGCGCTGCCACTGGTTGCCATCGTGGCCCTGGATGCCGACGAGTTCCAGGTCGGGCTGCTGACCGCGATGACCACGGCGGGCTCGCTCCTGGCCGGACTGCCGGCAGGCGCGTGGGTGGACCGCATGCGGAAGCGGTCGGTCATGATCAGCACCGACCTTGTGAGGTCACTGGCCCTCGCGACGATACCGGTGGCGTGGTGGGCCGGTCTTCTCACCACGGGGTGGCTCTTCGCGATCGCCCTGCTTCACGGTGCACTGACCGCCTTCTTCGACGTCGCGTACGTCAGCTGTCTCCCGCACCTCGTGGGGCGCGGCAGTCTTGTCGAAGGAAACTCGAAGCTCTCGGCGGTGCGCTCGGTCACCAGCATCAGCGGTCCGGCAGTGGCGGGTCCGCTGGTCGGTTGGGTGGGCGCTCCTGCCACGCTCTTGGCGAGCTCGATCGGTATGGCGGCGTCCGGCCTGCTGGCGATCGGCATCCGAAGGCGCGAACCGAAGCCGGAACCCGGTGAGCGACCTCGGTTGCTCCGTGACATCGGAGCGGGCTTGCGCTTCGTTCTCACACATCCCGTTCTCCGCGCGACCGTGCTGGGAGACGCGGTCTTCAATCTCTTCCTGGCCATGTACCAGACCATGTTGCTGGTCTTCCTGCGGCGGGAAATGGGCCTCGACTCCTCCGGCATCGGCCTCGTGTTCTCGGGTATGGGCTTCGGCGCCCTGGCAGGCGCGCTGTCGGCGAGCCGACTGTCCAAGCGGCTCGGGCACGGTCCGATCATCTGGCTCATGCCCCCCGTCACCTGTCCGCTGACGGCATTGATGCCGTTGGCCCGACCCGGCTGCACCGTCTACGTGGCAGCGGCCGGGCTCGCAGCCCTCTCGCTGGGCGGGGTCGTCCGTGTCGTTGCCCAGTCGAGCATCCAACAGGCCCTCACGCCGGACCGGCTCCTGGGCCGGATGAGCGCGACCACCCGGTTCGTGTCGTGCTGCGGCCTTCCACTGGGCGCAGTCCTGGGCGGAGCCGCAGGCGCCGCACTCGGCGCACCGGCCACCCTGTGGATCGGCGCAGCCGGTATGACGCTGAGCTTCCTCCCGAACTTCGCCTCACCGCTTCGAGGCATGCGCGAACCGCCGGCGGTAGGAGATCGCGAACTCGTACGCTCCGGCCTGCTCCCCGGTGAGCGCGGCCGCCTGGCTCCGGGAGGCGATGTCATGGGCTCCGGACGGTTCTCGGGTAGCACCGCCGACGTCTGATGCTGCTGCGACACCGCGTACCCTCGGGCCGCCGCCGGGCCGCGTCGCGCAACGCCGCGCCCTTCTCGCGCAGGTGCCCGGCCGGACCCGGCCGACGTGCAGCCGGTGTGCGTAAGGTCAGGTGGACCCGGCCGGGGCGGCTCGGCCGGGCCACCGGGCCCTTACGAGCCGGCGGTGGCGGCCTCCAGGGTGGTCGCCATGATCGGGCTGGTGAAGGTGTTCGTCGCGTCCCCCGAGGAGGGGTGGTAGGAGCCCCACTTGAGGTAGTTGCGGTCGCCGTCCCAGGTGGTGCCCTTGAAGGTGCCCGAGCCGGTGGTGAAGGTCTGCTTCACGCCGTCGAACCAGAAGTCGATGGTGCCGTCGGTGCGGCCCAGGCGGATCTTCAGCGCGTAGGAGTGCCACTTGTTGTTGGCGGTCGGCGCGGTCCACAGCGTGTGCGCGACGTGGTCGGTGTCCCACTCCTGGAGGCGGATGCGCCCGGTCGTCGCGTCGATCTCGATCGGGTGGTTCGCCGTGTCGGTGCTCGGCGAGCACTTGAGCTGGAAGACGTAGCGGCTGTTCGAGTCCTTGATGTCCACCTTGGACGACCAGCCGAGGTAGAAGGTGTCGCCCTCCTTCAGGTCGGGGCCGAGCGTCTCGCAGCGCTCCTCGCCCGCGGCCTGGAACGCCCGCCAGACACTGCCCTTGGCGGAGTCCTTGACGACGCCGAAGTCGCCCGACGCGCACTGGACGGCGGCGAAGGAGGACGGGCCCTTGCTGGTGCTCGGGGTCCACAGGACCTTGCCCGCCGCGGCGGCGGAGCTGCTGGCGGTGGCCGAGCCGCAGGAGATCGCAAGCGTGGTGAGGGCCACGACGCCGACGGCGGTCTTGCGGTGGTGGGACAGAAAGGACATGCCTCTCCCGGGTGAATGAGTGGCCGGAACGGACGCCGTCCGGGCCTGTCGGCCCGGACGCACGGAGCGATTCGACCACCTGACGGCCTGTCGGGCCAAGCGGACCGACCGGCAGCGGCCCTTTCGGGCAATTCCACCGGCCGGCCGGGCACCGGGGCAGCGACTCCGCCGCGGGGCCCGCGTCGTACGAGGAGGTGCCCTCGTCCAGGAGCGGCTCCTGCGTGCGCACTCGTCGGGCAGAGGGCGATCACGGCTCGATGTCCGCCGGACCGGTCAGGCTCCGTCGGCCAGTCGACGGCCCTGCTCCAGGAAGGCCATGATGCCTACCACGCCGCCGAGTTGACTGATCGTCCGGGCGGCGCCGAAGGGCGCGTTCCAGAACGCACCCCGCAGCGGGGCGTGCGGGCCGACGTACGCGTACGGCTCCGGCTGGAACGCGTCGCCGGGTGAGATGCCGTAGTTCACTTCGCCGGCGGTCACCGCGATGTCGAAATGCTCGGGCCAGATGACCGGGTCCGCTCCCGCGAACAGCCCGCGCAGCGCGGCGTCGCCGAGCGCGAAGCAGTGCGCGAGCCGGCGGGCGGCGGACGGGTCCGCCTCGATGGCTGCGTCGGCGGCGATGCCCGGCCCGTCCTGGTACAGCCCGACGGGAGCACCGACAGTGAGCCCGAGGGCCGCGCCGAGCGCGGTGCAGGTGGTCCGTTCGAGGGACAGCACCTGCCCGGGCGCGACCAGCTCCGCGCCGATCACTCGCAGCTGCGGCTCGACGCTGGTGGCGAAACCGCCCGCACAGGCGCGCAGCCGGATCGTGCCGCCGGCCCGGTGCTGGGGGCCGGCGAGGACCAGTTCGGCCACCGCGTGCAGGGCGCGGCGGGTGCGTACGACCGTCTCGGTGTCCATGAGGGCATGGTCTCCCAGGAGAGGGATCCGCGCGCGGTCCTCAGGCGAACACAACGGTGTCGACACCCCGCCGGCAGCCCGGACAGGGACGACACAACCGTGGAACCGGCTCCGCCTGCCACCGGCGGCGAGGTCGGGAGCGCCATTGTGGTGATCCTCGACTCGCTCGACGCTCCGGCCGCCGCCGCGTTTGTTCCATCGCTCCGTCGGTCGACCGCGCGACGCGCTCCGGCAGCTCCGACATTCCGCATCGAGCCCACGGAAGGCCCGTCATGTCCGACGACAAGCATCGTGCCACCGCCGAAGCCATCCTCCCGCTCGTCGGGGGCCCCGCCAACATCCACTCCGTCGCCCACTGCATGACCCGGCTGCGGCTCGGCCTGCGCGACCGCTCCCTGGTGGACGAGGAGAAGCTCCGCGCCCTTCCCGCCGTACTGGGCGTCGTCGAGGACGACACCTGTCAGATCGTCCTCGGCCCGGGCGTCGTCGCCCGGGTGGCACCCGAGCTCCAGGCGCTCCTCGACGGGCGGCGGGAGCGGGAGGACGACGGCGCCGCCCCGGGACCGGATGACGCCCGGGAGGGCCCCGGCACCGGCGCCGCCGTCGGCGCCGAGGACCTGGCCCGGCGCGGGGCGGCGATCAGAGCGGAGGCCGGGGCCAGGAACGCGACCCCGGTCAAGCTCGTGCTCCGCCGGATCGCGAACGTCTTCGTGCCGCTGATCCCCGCGCTGATCGGCTGCGGCATCGTGGCCGGTGTCAACGGCGCGCTCACCAACCTCGGTTGGGCTCCCGGACTGGCGCCGGCCCTCACCGCGATCTCCTCCGGGTTCATGTCCCTGCTCGCCGTCTTCGTCGGCTACCACACGGCGAAGGAGTTCGGCGGCACACCCGTGCTCGGCGGCGCCGTGGCCAGTGTGACCGTCTACGCGGGGGTCTCCAAGGTGGAAGCCTTCGGCCACCACCTCGCACCGGGCCAGGGCGGGGTGATCGGAGCGCTCGCCGCCGCACTGCTGGCGGTCCGGGTCGAACGGTGGAGCCGGCGGGTGATGCCCGACGCCCTCGACGTCCTGCTCACTCCGACGGTCACCGTGCTCGTCACCGGCCTGGCCACCCTGTTCGGCCTGATGTTCGTCGCCGGAGAGGTCTCCACGGCGATCGGCGTTCTCGCGACCTGGCTGCTGTCCCACGGCGGCGCCCTTGCCGGGATGGTGCTCGGGGGTCTGTTCCTCCCCCTGGTCATGCTCGGCCTCCACCAGGCCCTGATCCCGATCCACACCACCCTGATCCAGCAGCAGGGCTCCACCGAGCTGCTGCCGATCCTCGCCATGGCCGGGGCCGGGCAGGTCGGCTGCGCCGTCGCCGTCTACCTTCGGCTGCGCGGCAACGCCTCGATCAGGGCGACCATCAGGTCCGCCCTGCCCGCGGGGTTCCTCGGCGTCGGCGAGCCGCTGATCTACGGGGTCTCGCTCCCCCTCGGACGCCCGTTCGTCACGGCCTGTCTCGGCGGTGCCTGCGGCGGAGCCGTCGTGGGGCTGCTGGGCCAGCTCGGTGCCGCCATCGGCTCGACCGCCATCGGCCCCTCCGGCTGGGCGCTGTTCCCGCTGCTGACCGGCTCACGCGGCCTCGGGGTCAGCGCGGCCGTCTACGCCGCCGGTCTGGTGACCGGATACGCCACAGGCCTCCTGGCCACGTACTACTTCGGCTTCACCCGGAAGATGCTCGACGAGCTCGACGCCCGCGCACCGAAGCACGGTCCGGCCACCGAGGCCGCCACCCCGGCCGACGCCCCCGGGCCCTTCGGCCCCGGCCTCGACTCACCTGCCGTCCCGGAGTCGTGAACGCGGGTGCGCAGCGCGAACGTCGTCATTCACGATGCCCGTCGACCGGTATCGCCCAGGGTGGGTGACATCTCCACGACGGAACCCAACCACCCCATGTGACCGGCGCGTTGGGCGGCGCTCAGGTCGCGGCACCAGGTGCGGGACCCTGCCCGGCGACCTCCGTGCGCGGACTGGGGAACCGCAGGGTCGGCTGCGGGAGGCGGCGACCCGTCTCGAACACCTCGCGGTCACCCGGCACGGGAGGCCGTTGGCAGAGCGGCGCGACCGTCTTGTATGGTTTCTGGCGAATCATCCAGAGGGGTGGAGGGACCGGCCCTACGAAGCCCCGGCAACTCCCCGGCCACGTCGATGCCCGACCACGGGCGCGACCACCGGGATCAGTGCCAACTCCGGCCCGTCGCCAACGTGGCGCCGGGAGAGATGAGGAGAAGCGGTGCTTTCTCTGCCCTCCGTCGCCTGGGATCCGCGCGCGCTGAAGCGGCCCGCCCCGAGCGACGCCACCGGCCCGTCCGCCCCCGCGTCCCCGCACACGTCGTTCGCGGTACCGCTCACCGTGACCCGCGCCACGCCGCACGCCGGACGCCGCTCCACGGCGGGCGCCCCGGCGTGGGCCACCACGCCGCCCCCCACCGCGGGCGCCCGCACGCGCTGACCGGACGCCCGCCCCGGGCCTCGGCCCCTCGGCCGCCGGGCGCGACGTGCCCTCCCCCACCCCTCCCCCGGCTCCGACCGGCGGCCCCACCCCTCCCCGGCTCCGACCGGCGGCCCCGCGACGACGCGGGACGTGCCCCACCCGACACACCGCCGACGGCGCCGCGCGCCGGTACCGCCTGCCGCCACCGTGCGGCCGGCGGGTCAACCGCGCCTCGAAGAAAGAGACTTGGTACTACCCATGGACAACAGCAGCGGCGTCGGCGTTCTCGACAAGGCCGCTCTGGTGCTCAGCGCACTGGAGTCGGGCCCCGCCACGTTGGCGGGGCTGGTCGCCGCCACCGGTCTGGCGCGGCCCACGGCCCACAGACTCGCCGTCGCACTCGAACACCACCGACTGGTCACCAGGGACATGCAGGGCCGGTTCATCCTCGGCCCCCGCCTCTCCGAACTCTCCGCCGCGGCGGGCGAGGACCGGCTGCTCGCCACCGCGGGCCCGGTCCTGACCCACCTGCGCGACGTCACCGGCGAGAGCGCACAGCTCTACCGCCGCCAGGGCGAGATGCGGATCTGCGTAGCCGCCGCCGAGCGGCTCTCCGGCCTGCGGGACACCGTCCCGGTCGGCAGCACCCTGCCGATGAAGGCCGGCTCGGCCGCCCAGGTCCTGCTGGCCTGGGAGGAGCCCGAGCGGCTCCACCGCGGCCTCCAGGGCGCCCGCTTCACCGCCACCGCACTGAGCGGCGTCCGCCGCCGCGGCTGGGCCCAGTCGATCGGCGAGCGCGAGCCGGGCGTGGCCTCGGTCGCCGCACCCGTCCGCGGCCCCTCCAACCGCGTCGTGGCCGCCGTCTCCGTCTCCGGCCCCATCGAACGCCTGACCCGCCACCCCGGCCCGCTGCACGCCCAGGCCATCATCGAAGCCGCCCGCCACCTCACCGAGGCCCTGCGCCGGACCTGACCACGGACCGAGCGCCGTCCGGCCGGCCGACCCGGCTCCGCCGGCAGGCAGTCCGGCGCACTTCTGTGCCGGCGGCTGCGCTCGCGGCGGGCTCCGGCAGCCGCACTCGGGGCGGGCGGCCGGTCGGGAACACGGGACAGGGCCGGTTCCCCGCCCATCGACGGGGTCGGCCTACTTCGTCCGGGGCGGGAGGCGGAGGGTGAAGCGGGCGCCGCCGCGCGGGCTGGTGCCGACATCGAGGGTGCCGCCGTGGGCCTGGGCGACCCAGGAGGCGATGGACAGCCCGAGTCCGGTGGAGCCGGAGCCGCTGTGGAAGCGCTGGAAGAGGGAGTCGGCCAGAGCCGGGGGGACGCCGGGGCCGGCGTCGTCGACGGTCACCGTTCCGTCGGCGGCCACGGTGACGTCGACCTCCGCGGGCAGGCCCGGGGCATGGCCGTGGAGGAGCGCGTTGCCGAGCAGGTTGGCCACCGCCCGCCGGAGCAGGTCGGGATCGGCGACCACGACGACCGGGTCGGTGTGGACGGTCACGCGGTGCTCGCCGGTCTCGGTGTCGTCGACGACCACCTCGACGAGCTGGTCCAGGCGCAGCGGCTGGCTGGCCAGGGTGCCGACACCGGCCATCAACCGGGCCCGGGTCAGCAGGCCGTCGATCAGGTCCCCCATCCGGGAGGCCAGGCGCACGGTCCGTTCGAGCGCGGCGGTGCGGTGCTCGTCGTCGCGTAGCGCGGTCTCCGCGAGGCCGCGTAGCGATGCGGTGGGTGTGCGCAGGTCGTGGGCCGCGTCGGCGAGGAACTCCTCCTGCTGCTGCAGCGCCGTCAGCGCCGGCCGGATCGCCCGCCCGGACAGCAGGTGCCCGGCCACCGCGGAGAGCGCAACCAGGACCGCACAGCCGGCCACCAGCAGCAGAGCCAGCTTGCGGTGCGCAGCCCGGTCACCGGTGGTGTCATCGGCTGCGACCACTGCACCGGCCGTCGACTGGCCGTCGGCTCCCGCGTAGGGCTCGGCGAGGAGCCGGATCCGGTGGCCGTTGTCGCTGCGCGCGTCGGCCACGACGGCCGATCCCTCGCGCATGGCCTCCGCGGCCACCGATTCCAGGTCCTCGGGATGAGCCCGAACGCAGGGCTTGCGCGGGGTGTAGGCGACGGCGGGCCGGTCGGCCGTGCCGGTCACCACGGTCACCGGCGGGCAATCGGTCTCCATCCCGTCCTGAAGGGCCTGCGCGTCGAACTGGCCGTCGTCGTCGAAGCTCAGGAGCAGGATCGCCTGGCTGGTCTGCAGGGTGAGCGCGTCGTCGAGCCGGTCGCTCCAGGCGTTGTCGTCGGTGCGGATGGCGAACGCCGCCAGCCCGATCAGTCCGATCGCGCTGGTGAGAGCGAACAGTGCGGTGAGTCGTCTGCGCAGCCGCCGGATCCGGGCTGCGGCCGTCATCACCGTCCGCCGCCGTCGCCGCCGGGCGGTGCCAGCCGGTAGCCCACCCCGCGGACCGTGTGGATCAGCGGCGGGTCGCCGAGCTTGCGGCGCAGCTGGGAGACCAGCACCTCGACGACATTGGAGTTCGGCTCGGTCATCTCGTCCCAGCACTTCTCGATCAGGTCGCCGCGGGGCACCGCCTGGTCCGCCCGGGCCGCGAGCAGCTCCAGTACGGCGAACTCCTTGCGGGTGAGCATCAGCAGCACGCCGTCCCGGTGCACCTGGCGGCGGGCGGTGTCGATCTCCAGGTCGGCGAACCGCTGCACCGGGGGCCGGACGGTGGCCGCCCGTCGGCACAGACTGTGCACCCGGGCCGCCAGCTCGGGCACTGCGAACGGCTTGACCAGGTAGTCGTCGCCGCCGACGGCGAACCCCTCGACCCGGTCGGCGACCGTGTCCCGGGCGGTGAGGAACAGCACCGGGACGGTCCGCCCGGCCCGGCGCAGCTCGCGCACGAAGTCGACGGCGTCCCCGGAGGGCAGCATCCGGTCGAACACCGCGCAGTCGTACTCGGTGACGAACAGCGCCTCGTCCGCGGCCGGCAGATCGGCCACCTCGTCGACCGCCAGCCCCTCGCTGCGCAGCGCCGCGGCCACGGCGAACCGCAGGTCATCGTCGTCTTCGGCCACCAGTACTCGCACGGCGGCCAGGATAGCCCGATGTGCGGCCGGGGCCGCCCTCATCAAATCCTCAGCTTCGCCCGGCCATCATCTGTGAGGTCACAGCGGAGCGAACCGGCAGGAGCCGAACAGCGCGGCCGTTCGCCCGGGAGATCCGTGGGCGGACCGGCACGCGGCGCCGTGAGACATCCCCGGGCGCGATCCCCCACGCGCCCGGGGACCGCTGTACCGGCCGGCGGGCGGAGCCCTCGGCCCGGCCGCCCCGGGCTACCGGGGTGGTGCCGGTCCCGCCGACCACCGACCACCGCGGCCGCCGTACGCAACAACCCTGCCGATTCCCTCTGGAGCACCCTCATGAACCACCCGACGAGCAAGCGTGCCGGCCTGATCCTGGCCCTGGCCGCACTCGGCGTGACGGCACTTGCCGGATGCATCCCGGCGTACGGGGACACGGCTGAGGAGGGCACCGGCACGGCGCCGACCGATTCCGCACAGCAGAGCGCCCTGCAGACCTTCTACCGGCAGAAGCCGGCCTGGTCCACGTGCGGCGAGCTGCAGTGCGCCACGTTGACCGTCCCGATGGACTACGCGCACCCGGAGACCGGCCGGACCTTCACCCTGCCGCTGGCCAGGTCCGTGGCGACGGACCCCGCCCAGCGCATGGGCTCCCTGGTCTTCAACCCCGGCGGACCGGGCGAATCCGGGGTCGAGCAGCTGAAGTCCGGCGGCCTCTCCTCCTTCAGCGAGCGGGCACGCGCCCGCTTCGACATCGTCGGCTTCGACCCCCGGGGCGTGGCCGGCAGCAAGCCGGCCGTCGACTGCGGCTCCTCCGGTTCCGCCGACCAGGACCAGCCCGAATCCGACACCGCGCCGACGAGTGCGTACCCGAAGACCGCCGCCGAACGCAGCGCCGCGCTCGCGGACGCCGAGAAGCAGGTCGCCGCCTGCAAGGCCCGCAGCGGAGCCGTCCTGCCGCACGTCGGGACGCTGGACGCGGCCCGCGACATGGACGTGCTGCGTGCGGCCCTCGGCGACGAGAAGCTCAGCTACCTCGGCTGGTCCTACGGCACCTACCTCGGCACCGTCTACGGCGAGCTGTTCCCGCACCGGGTCCGCGCGCTCGTCCTCGACGGCGCGGTCGACCCCTCGCTCGGGTGGTCCGAGGCCGCCCTCCAGCAGGGCGGAGCCTTCCGGAAGTCGGTGGACGACTACGCCCGGCAGTGCGCCACCGTGGTCCACGACGCCTGCCCCGCCACCACCCCGGACGGCATCCAGAAGGTGATCGCCGACCTGCACCGGCGGACGGCCAGGCACCCGCTGCCCATCAAGGGCACCACCGAGCGGCTCGACCAGAACATGCTGCTCACCGCCCTCACCAAGTCGATGTACTCGCCCGAGTCCCAGTGGCAGGACCTGTCCGAGGCACTGCGCGCCGCGCGGGGCGGCGACGGGACGAAACTCGCCGAGATCGCCGGCCCCGGCATATCCGGCCAGAACGACAGCGCGGGCTCCGGGTCCGAACCGGGTGGCTCCGGCGAGCGGGCCCCCGACAACTCCGCCGTCGCCATCACCGCCGTCAACTGCCTCGACCAGCCGCACCCCAGGGACCCGCAGCCCTACTGGGACCTGATGGAGCGCGCCGACCGGGAGGCCGGAGTCTTCGGCACCTCCGCCGTGCTCGCCGAACTCACCTGCAAGGACTGGCCGGCCGGACAGCAGCAGCCGCACCGCGTGAACGCCGAGGGCCTGCCCCCGGTCCTCGTCGTCGGCACCACCGGCGACCCGGCCACGCCCTACCCGTGGTCGCAAGGCCTCGCGGCCCAACTGCCCGGCGGCATGCTGCTCACCTTCAAGGGGCCCGGCCACACCGCCTACGGCCGCAGCAATGCCTGCGTCACCGATGCCGTCGACGCCTACCTCATCGACCTGAAGCCGGTTCCGAGCGGGACGACCTGCTGAACGGCCGGGACTCCCCCGCGCCGCCCCGCCCCCGCCCCCAGCTCGCCCTACTGGAGACCTTCCACGTGCCCGTCGACATGTCCCCGGACTCCTTGACCATGTCACCGCCCTTCCAGCCGCTGCAGCCCGACGACCCGGGTGACGTCGGCGGCTACCGGCTGCACGCCCGGCTCGGGGCGGGCGGCATGGGGCGGGTCTACCTGTCCTACACCCCCGGTGGCCGGCCGGTGGCCCTCAAGACGGTCCGGCCGGAGTTCGCACAGGACACCGAGTTCCGGTGGCGCTTCGCACAGGAGGTGGCCAACGCCCGGCGGATCCACGGGCTGTACACCGCCCAGGTGATCGACTCCGGCGCGGACGCCGACGTGCCCTGGCTGGCCACCGCGTACGTTCCGGGCCCGTCGCTGCAACAGGTGGTCCGGGAACACGGCGCACTGCCGGTGCGCACGGTCCTGCTGCTGATGGGCGGGATCGCGGAGGCCCTGCAGGCGATCCACGGCGCCGCGGTGGTGCACCGGGACCTCAAGCCCGCCAACGTGCTGATCGCGGCCGACGGTCCGCGCGTGATCGACTTCGGCATCGCCCGCGCGGCCGACGCCGTCGCGCTGACCGGCACCGGTTTCCGGATCGGTTCGCCTTCCTTCATGGCGCCCGAGCAGGCGCTGGGCCGGCCGGTCACGCCCGCGACGGACGTCTTCGCGCTGGGCTCGCTGGCGGCCTACGCCGCCGGCGGCACCCAGCCGTTCGGCGAGGGACCGGAGACCGCGGTGCTCTACCGGGTGGTGAACGAGCAGCCGGACCTCGGCCGCGTCCCGGGCGACCTGCACGCGCTGCTGCTGCGCTGCCTGGCCAAGCAACCCGAGGACCGGCCCACACCCGCCGAGATCATCGAGGCCGCCCGCAACCACCCCGCCGTGGGCGGCGGGCTGCGCTTCGCCGACGACTGGCTGCCCACGCGGGTCAGCAGCGACATCACCCGCCGCTCCGACCTGCCGCAGGACCCGGCGCAGGGCCTCCCGCACGACCTGCCCACCGTGATCTCCCCCGACGTCGTCGCCGTCCAGGCCCCGCCCGGCTCGTACGGCGCTGTGCGGCCCCTGCCCGAGGCGCCGACCGCTCTGCTTCCGCCCCCGCTGCCGACCGTCGTCGCTCCCGCGGTACCCGCGGTGGGCAGGCCCCGCCGCAAGGGCGTGACCTGGAAGACGGTGCTGCTGTCGACGGCGCTGGTGGTGGCTCTCGGCGGCACGGTCGGCGGCGTGGTCCTGTCCGACAAGCTCGACCGGGTCCTCGCAGCCACGGGATCGGCCGACGACAGCCCGACGGCCCGTGACACCGGCCCGGACACACCGGCACCGGTGGCCGACGGCCCGACGCCCGCCAACCCGGCCACGTACACCGCGGTCTACACCGGTGCGGACCTGACCGCCCCCGACGAGTCCTACGACTTCGACATCGAGACCGGCAGGCTGACCCCCGCAGAGTCCACCCAGTGGTCCGTGGGGCACAACGCCAACGAGTTCCTGATCCCGACGGGAAGCGACGCCGCCATCGCCCCGGGCGGCCGGCCCACCCCGACCGAGTGCTCGGCGGCCATCGACCGGCAGCCGGCGACGGCTCTCGGCTTCGGCGACCTGCCCGCCGGACGAGCCTTCTGCCTACGCGCGCGCAGCACCCACGACATCGCGATCGTGCGGGTCGTCTCCGTGACCGCCAACGGCCCGGTGAAGATCTCGATGGACCACTTCCGCAGCGACGGCTGACCCGTCGGCGCGGGCGGAGGGCGCGCGCCGGAGAAGGTCCGAGCGAGACGATCCACGCAGCACGACCGCGACGCCCACCACCGGCATCGCCACGCCGCGCCGGGGCCCGTTCGACGGACCTCCTCGATGACGCGGCTCCTCACCCGGGCCGGTGCACGCGTCGTTCACTGCAGGATGTCGATCGCCCGGGCGACCACCAGGGCGGCCACGACGAGGGAGGCCGCGGACCGGCCGCCCCAGGGCTTGATGCCATACCCCATGGTGACGAGGCCGGTTGCGTGGACCTCGGACGGCACACCCGTGCCCGTCGTCCGTTCCGTTCACCGAAGGAAGCGGGCCGGCCCGACCCCGCACGAGCCCGGCCGTCCGGCTCCGGGAATCAACGTGCGGAGCGAATCCGCCGGAGCCGACCTTCCACTCGGCGGGGCCACCGGCCGGACCGCCGCGAAGACCGTGGAGCCTTTCGGACACCCCGTCATGACCTCCCCGGGCGCTGTGCACAGCCATGGGCTCGCCTCGCCATACGCCGACGAATTGCATTGAGCATGACAGGCACCCGGACACGGTTCACCCCGAACAGAGATCGTGCAGGAATCAACATTTCCGGAGAAATTCGATCATTGGCCCGGGTCATACACACCCTTGTTGTGACCTTTGCCACAGCCTGACCTGCAGTCACGTTCACGAAGGCGGGCCTTTATGGCCGGATCATTGCGCAGTGGCCAAATCCAATCTGACACTTCATCAGACATTCTGCTTTGATGGCAATATGTGTGCGGCCGTACCACCTCTCTGGCCTTCTGCACACTGAACGTGTACACGATGACGAATGGCTCAACTTTGCGCAGCAACCGTTCGGGTCGCAACGAAGCGACCACGCGGCCTCGCCTCTCAGGCGAAAATCTCACCCTCCAGGAGTTCTCCCGGCTCGCCGGCAACGTCGGCGGCTATCCCTACGTGAAAATCGTGCTCGACCGCACCGATTCGGTGCTCCACTTCATCGACAGTGCGGACGGCACGCTCCACGTGCGCTACATCGCGTCCGAGATACTCGGCATGTCGATAGAAGAGCTGGCCCGCGATCTCGATTCGTTCAACGACGAGGTCTACCGGAATCCCGACCGCCGCTTCTATCTCGGCACCCTCGCCCTGCACACCCGGCGCGGCGGCGTCGGCGGCCGAGTGGCCGACACCTTCATGTCGTTGGAGACCGTCGACGTCGACACCATGTCCCAGGACATGCTGCGGTCCTTCTACCACCGGGTGCGCGACCACATTGACCCGTCGCTGCCGCTGGTCCTCAAACCGGCCAACCACCGGCAGGAGGGCTACGTCGCCCGGATCCCCGAGACCGAGATACCGCGCGTCCTGTCCCACGAGCTCTACTCCACGGCCTCCTTCGTGCCGTTGAACCCCGGGGCGGCCCACGGGCGGCTGCGGGTGTTCCGCTCCGAGGAGGAGTACCGGGCCAGCCCCGAACCGCTGGAGTGGCACGACATCGTGGCGATGCCCCGGGTGCCCGAGGACATCCCCCGGGTGTCCGGCATCATCCACACCGAGCACACCACCCCGCTCTCCCACATCAACGTGATGGCCGCCGGATGGCGGATCCCCAACGCCGTCGGCATCGGAGCCGCCGACCGGATCGCCCGCGCCGGGCTGAACGGCCGATGGATCCACTACCGGGTCGATGCCGACGGCTCCGACCTCCTCCTCGAAGCCGCGCAGCCGCGACGCGACGGCGTTCGGCCGACGCCGCCGCCGGCCGAACGCATCACCGTGGACCGGCCCGACCTCTCGCCCAGCCCGATCACCCCCCTGTCCGAACTGCGCGCGGGCGACCACGTCCGGTTCGGCACCAAGGCCGCGAACCTCGGTGAAGTCATCCATCTGCTGCAGCACGGCTCACCCCGCTGGCTCGGCTACTACCGCGTCCCCCGACCGCCCCGGGACAACCTGCTGCACTACCTGGCCCGGCAACTCGACATCCCCGGGGGCGCGGACGGCGAACTGACCACCGCCGTACAGCTCCTGGTGAAGGAGCACGCCGAGGTGCCGCGCGGGATCGTGCTGCCGTTCTCCCTCCAACAGCGCTTCCTGGACTCCTCGGCGGAGCTCCGAGCCGCCGTCGACCGGCTCGACTCCGCAGGTGTGGACGGTACTTCCCGGATCGAGCACCTCTGTCGCGAGGCGCAGCAGCTGATCCGCGCCACCCCGCTGCCCGATCCGATCCGGAGCGAGATCGACCGGGCGATCGACCGGCACTTGTACGGCGCACCCGTCCAGGTCGTCCGCAGCTCCTCCAACGCCGAGGACCTGCCCGGCTTCTCGGCCGCCGGACTCTACGAGTCGGTGGCTCACGTCAGCGGCGCCGACGCCGTCCTCGACGCGGTCCGGGAGGTCTGGGCCTCGCTGTTCTCGCCGCGGGCCGTACTGCTGCGCCACCAGGCGGGCATCCCCATGGACCACTGCCGCATGGGCGTGATCGTCCAGGAGCAGGTCGGCGCCACCACCGGCGGCGTCCTGGTCACCTGCAACCCGCTGAGCCCGCAGGACTTCCGCAACGTCTACCTCAACATCTCACCGCACTCGGTGACCGAGGTGGTCTCCGGCCAGGGCGCCCCGCTCCAGTACCTGTGCAACACCGTGGAGGGCGGCAGCCGCACGGTCTCGCTGGGCGCCGCCACCGCCGACCTGGACTCCGCGACCAAGGACCTCCTGGGCCGACTGGCGCTGATCAGCCGGCTGCTGCAGTCGCACTTCTCACCCGACGAGAGCTACGCCGCCCCGGTCGACATCGAGTGGGCGATCGAGGGCGACCGGGTCAGCCTGCTGCAGCTGCGCCCCTTCCGCGTCGCCGGCTGAAGCGCGCCGGCCGACGTCCGTGAGGACAGTGAACTTCCGTCAGGAGAAAGTACGTTGAAGAGGATTCTGTACGTCTACGTCAAGGGCGGGGCCCCACTGGAGTACGCCTTCCCGCGCATCGCCGCCTGCGGGGAGCTGCACGTGCTCGCACTGGCTCCGCTGCCCACGACCGCCGAGGAGGTGTGGCGGCCCAGCTGTACCGGCATCGAGCTGCTCCCCGAGGCGCCGCGCGGCGACGAACTGGTCGAGCTGATCGTGGAGCACGCGAAGGCCATCGGGGCGGACGCGGTGCTGACGCTCTCGGAGTTCGCGGTGCTGGCCGTCGCGCACGCCGCGCGTCGGCTCGGCCTGGCCGGTGCCGGCCCGGGGATCATCCGCGCCAGGGACAAGCGGCTGATGCGGGAGGCGTGGGCCGCCGCCGGGGTGCCGATACCGCGGTTCCGCCGGGTCGACAGCCTTGCGGACCTGGACGCCGCGCTGGCCGAGTTCACACCCCCGCTGCTGCTCAAGCCGGCCTGGGGCGCCGGGTCGGTCGCCCAGATCGTCCTGGACTCGGCCGGGGACGCCGCCCCGGCGTGGAGCGAGATCGAGCGCGGACTCCAGGCCGGCAGCCGGGTCGGCATGAACGAGCTCTACGCCGCGGACACCGACCGGGACCGGCTGGTCGAGGAGATCGCCCTGGGCTCCACCGAGGGCTGGTACCCGGAACCCGGCTACGGCGACTACGTGAGCGTGGAGGGGATCGTCGCGGACGGTGTGTACCGTCCGCTGGCCATCACCGCCAAACTGCCGACCGTGCCGTCCTTCGTCGAGGTGGCCAGCACCTCGCCCTCCGTCATGCCCGTGCCACTGCAGCGCCGGATCGAGGAGGTGTCGAGGCAGGCCGTCGACGCGCTCGGCCTGGAGAACTGCGGCACCCACACCGAGTTCAAGCTGATGGAGAACGGCGAGCTGGTGGTCATCGAGACCGCAGCGCGGTTCGGCGGCCTGCTGACGACCAGGCAGGTCCACGAGGTGTTCGGGCTCGACCCGATCGGCATGCTGGTCCGGCAGCTGCTGGGCGAGCGGGTCGACTACCCCGAGGCCATGCTCACCGACGGCGCCCGGGCCGCCGCGTCGGTGGCCGTCGTCCCGGCCGACGCGGCCGGAGTGCCCTGGCGGAGCAGGCCCGTCTGGAACCCGCAGGCCGTGGACTGGCAGAGCCTGCTGTCACCGGGCAGCACCATCGAGGACGTACCCGCCTTCGCCATGCCGGCGGGACAGCGGGTGCCCGCATTCGACCCCGCCGCGGGGTCGCGCAACTGGCTCGGGGTGTACCTGCTGAGCGCCGCCGACGCCGCCACCCTGCGCCGTGACTGCAACGCCGTGCTGAACGGTCTGGAAGCCGCCCTGCACCGGGCCGCCGGCTGATACCGCCGGCCGATCACCGAGGTACTTTCATGCGTGTACTGTTCGCCGGCGCCCCCGGCGTCGGCCATCTCTTCCCCCTGGTCCCGCTGGCCCGAGCCATGCGCGACCTGGGCCACGTGGTCGCGGTCGCCTCGATGGACGGCGGCGAGCCGGTCGCCGCGTGCGGACTGCCGTACCTGCCCCTCGCCCCCGGGGTGGACTGGCGCAAGGAGATCCGGGAGGCCGGCCGCACCCGGCGGCCCGACCTGATGCGGCGGGTGGTCGAGACCGATGCGGCCGACCGCGAGGCCTTCGTCCCGCTGGCCGCCCACGTCAACAGCGCGGTGGCCGACGCGACCGTCGAACTCGCCGCGCGGTGGCGACCCGACCTGGTGGTGTACGAGTACCTGTTCCCGGTGGCACTGCTCGCGGCGACCAGCCTGGGCGTGCCCGCGGTCCAGCACGACCTGGGATTCGTCCGCACCCCCCGGCTGCGCGCGCTGATGCTGGCGGAGATGGCGGAGACCTTCGCCCGGCACGGAATCGACCGGCTGCCGGAGCCGGTGGACACCGTCGACCTCGCGCCGCCGAGCATGGTCCGGGGAGAACGCTACGGCTGCTCGATGCGGCCCGTCGCCTACAACGGCGAAGGCGCGCTCCCCGAGCCCCTGGCCGCGCCCGCCCGTCGTCCGCGCGTGGCGGTGACCCTGGGCACGGTACCGCCCAGGACGGACGGCCTGACCAGGATCGAGCGGGTGATCGCGGCGGCAGCCGACGTCCACGCGGACTTCGTGCTGGCGACCGGCGAGCTCGACCTCAGTACGCTCGGCACACTGCCGGACAACGTCCGCTCGTACGGCTGGGTGCCGTGGCGGGCGCTGCTGGGCACCTGCGCGGCCGCGATCCACCACGGCGGCAGCGGTACCGCGCTCGCCGCGCTGGACGCGGGCGTCCCGCAGCTCGCGCTGCCCGACGGGTCCGACCGCTTCGTCAACGCGGACGCGGTGCGCGAGCGGGGAGCCGGACTCAGCGCAGGCGCCGAGGAGATCGGGCCGGCGCTGCTGGACCGGTTGCTCGCCGACGACGCGCTGGCCCGGGCCGCGCACGAGGTCAGCGCGGAGATCTCGGCGATGCCCGGCCCGACCGCGCTGGCGGCGCGGCTCTGCGACAGCGCCGGTGGCCGGGCCGGCTGAACCCGGGCTTGCGGCCGCTCGGGGTGGGTCGGACGTCCGGTACGAAGCCCGGTGTCATGCGACCACCGGCCACGGCGTGTCCGGGCCGGGTCTCAGGTCAGGAACCGCACGGTGGCCGACACGAAGCTGTCGGCGTCGTCCAGCCAGGGGTAGTGGCCCGCGCCGGGCTGGACGACGAACTCGGCACGCGGGAACAGCGCGGCGAAGCGGGACAGCAGGTGCGGGGGCGAGGCCAGGTCGAACTCCCCGGCGAGGACCAGGACCGGCGTGTCGAGCGCGGCGAGCGCCGCCCGGGTGGCATCCGGGTCGAAGGCACCCTCGGATCCGAAGACCTCCGCCGCCGCCGCGTTCCACTGGGCCTCCTCGGCCGCCCGGTGGGCGCGCGCCGTCTCGTCCCAACGGCCGTAGAGGAAGGGCGCGATGGCCACCCAGTCATCGGCCTCGGCCCGGCCGGCGTCGATGGCGTCGAATGCCGCCGACGCCGTCGCGAACCAGGGCTCGTCCCTGCGGAGCCGCCCGACCTCGCGCCGGTCCTCACCGGTGACCTCCAGGCCGACGGCGGTGGTGCCGGGCGTGACGAGGACGAGCCGGCCGACGCGGTGCGGGTACTGCTCCGCGTATCGCACGGCAAGGTTGGCGGCGGCGGAGTGCGCGAGCAGGTCGATCCGGTCCAGGCCGAGGTGTTCGCGCAGCATCTCGACGTCGCCGACCAGACGGTCGCAGCGGTAGGAGGCGAGGTCCTCCGGTGTCGCGGACAGCCCGGCGCCGCGCTGGTCGGCCACGACCAGCCGCCGGTGCGCGGGGAGGCCTCCGAGGTCGCCGAGGTAGACGGAATCCCGCATCGGTCCGCCCGGCAGGCAGACCACGGGGGTGCCGGTGCCCTCCCCGAGGACACGGTAGGCGAGCTCGGTGCCGTCAGGCGCTATGAGAGTAGGCATGGTGATCCCAGCAGGTGTGCGGTGTCATCGTGGAGTTGAAGCGGTGCGGAGCGCCGGAGGGGCCGCCCGGAGGCACGCCTTCGCCGGGCCGGCGGCGACGTCTGCCGATCCGGCCGGGGCCGCCGCTCAACGGTGGCCCCGGCCGGCTGCGGACAGCGGGCCGGGGCCAGTGTGCTCGACCATCGGCGGAACGGCCTCCGGTCGGACCGGTGGGCCGCCGCGTGCGACGTCGCCGCGACGGTGTCGGCCCGTCGGACGCAGCCGGATCCACCGAGCATGAGAAGTCGCATGTGAGCCACTGTCCCCACCGCGTGCCGGTTGGTCCACCCCCATCCGCCGTCAGCGGAATCGCCGTCAGCTGAACCCGGACCGGCGCTGCCCGGCGAGCGTTGTCCGACCCGAGTCAGCGGACGCTCCCCCGGCACCGTGTGGGGGGACGCGTTCTACAGTCTCTTCCTGGCCCATGCTTCCTCGGCACCGACCACCAGCGGCTCCGGCACCGACCCGCCGCTCCGGCGCCGACCCGCCAGAGGCCGCATGCGGCGGGCCGTCCGTCGGACTCGCTCGGTCAGCCACCGCCGGGGCGACTGCCGAGGGCGTCCCGGAGGAACCCGGTGATCTCCGCCCGTGCCGCCTCGGCCTGCGGCACGACGGCCGGCATGCTGACGAAGGCGTGCGTGGCCTCCGGGAACTCGGTCAGCCGCGTGGGCGTCCCGGCCGCGCGCAGGCGCTCGGCGTAGCGGCGGCCGTGGTCGGCCAGCGGGTCATGGGTCGGCACCACCACCAGCGCCGGGGCGAGCCCGGTGAGACTGCCGGCGTGCAGCGGCGACAGCGCACGGGGATCGGTTCCCGGGGGGACGGCGAGCCGGTGCACCAGCCGCAGTTGGGGAACGGTCAGGGTCGGGCTGTGGGCGTGCTCGGTGACCGAGGGGTGGTCGAACATCGCCCCGGTCACGTCCGCGACGGGGTTGACCAGCACCTGCGCCCGCAGTTGCAGGCCGGCCCGCCTGGCGCGGATCGCGGCCAGGGCGGTGATCAGTGCGCCGCAGCTCTCGCCGAAGACGGCGGTGCGCGCCGGGTCGATGCCCCAGTCGGCGGCGTGCCGCACCAGGTGGTCGAGCGCGTCCCAGCCGTCGTCGGCGGCGGCCGACAGCGGAGTGTCCGGGGCGAGGAGACGGTGCTCGACCGAGACGACGAGGGCCGGCAACCGGGCGGCGAGACGGCTGTTGATCCAGTCGCTCTGCACCGCCGTGCCCACGAACCCGCCGCCGTGGACGTGGAGTACGAGGGGCAGGGCCGCCGCCCGGCCGGCGGAGCCGGCGCCGCGTTCGCGCACCGGCCGGTGGACCCGGACCGGCAGGCGGCGGCCGGGCAGCTCCAGCGACTGCCAGTCGATCGCGGCACCCGGGTCCGGCATCCCGGTGATCGCCCGCATCGCAGGCGACGCCCGCCTGCGGTTCTCCGCCTCGCGGTAGGCGGCCAGTTCCTCGCCGGTCATCCCCGCCCAGTCCGGCTCACCCCCCAACGCCTGCTGCCGCAACCCGCTGCTGCCCGCCGACGGCTGCCGCGCACCGCTGTCCCCGCTCATGCCTTCTCCTCCCCGGATGGTTCCGCTACCTCAGGTATCGATACCCAAGGTAGCGGAACTAGCTATGGTGAGGGAATGACTCGAACGCCGTCTCCCGCCCGACCGCCCGGACGCCCACGCACCGGCGTCGACGCCGAGGTCTTCACCGCCACGCTGAGCACCGTCCGAGAACTCGGCTACGCGCGCGCCACGGTCGAGCGCATCGCCGCCGCGGCCGGCATCGCGAAGACGACGGTCTACCGCCGCTGGCCGTCGAAGGGCGCGCTGATCGTGGACTGCCTCCTCGACGCGTTCGGCCCGGTGCCGCTGCAGGAGGGCGCCGACCGGGCCGAGCTCATGTCCTCGGTCATCCGCTGGATCGCGGCGAAGATCGGCGAGCCCGGGGTGGGCGACGCGTTCGCGGGCGTGTTCAGCGACGCCGTCAGCGACCCGGCCCTGCGCGAGATCCTCTCCGCACGGTTGCAGGACCCCTACCGCCTCGCCCTCCAGGACGCGCTCGACGAGCCGGAGAACAGGGTGCTGTTCTTCATCGATGCCGTCGTCGGGACCCTGCTCCACCGGATGGGCATGACCGGCGAACCGATGGTCGATGCCGATGTCGACGCCCTGGTCGCGATGGTGCTGCCGCACTTCGCCCGTGGCGTCGGTCCGACCTGACGGTGGATCGCCGGCCCCGGCAGCGCAGACCGATGCTGCGACCGGCGCCGCCGGCGTCGGGCAGGGCTCGCAGATCGCACGAGGACGAGACGGACCTCGGCGCACGTACCCCCCGCCGATCCCCGACATCGACGATTCCTTCCACGAGAACAGGAGGCGCCATGTCGCGCTCCGAACCACTGCCCCGCACCGTCCGCCTGCTGTTACTCGCCCGGGTCGTCAACCGGCTCGGGGCCTTCTCACTGCCCTTTCTCACCGTGCTGATCAGCACCGACCACGGCGCGAGCCTGACCGCCGCCGGTCTGGTCAGCGCCGTCTTCGGGCTCGCGACGATCCCCTCACGGCTGGCCGGGGGACATCTGGCCGACCGGATCGGCCGACGCACGACCATCGTGCTCGGGCTCTGCGGATGCGCGGTCGCACAGCTGGCGATCGCAGCCTCCGCGTCGCTCACCTGGGCGGTCGCCGGGGCGGTGCTGCTCGGGCTGGCCTTCGAGCTCTACGAGCCGCCGAGCCAGGCGATCATCGGCGAGTCCGTGCCGGAGCAGCAACGGGTGCGGGCGTTCAGCCTGTTCAGCGCCGCGCTCGCGGCGGGCGCCATGGGCGCCGGGCTGCTCGCCGCCCTCCTCGGCCGCTGGGACCTGCGCTGGCTCTTCGTCACCGACGCCGCCACCTGCCTGGCCTGCGCGCTGCTGATCCACCTGGCCCTCCCCCGCGACCGCCCGGCACCGCCCGCAGCGGACCGGGACGACACCGCCGTACGGCCGCTGCGCGACCGCGCCCTGCTGAGCGTCCTGGCCACCGGCACCGCCTACGCCCTGATCAACCAACAGGCCGTGATCGCCCTGCCGCTCGCACTCGCGCGGCAGGGCCTGCCCGCCGCCGACGCCGGGCTGTTGTTCACCGCCGCCGCGGCCACCACCGTGCTCGCCCAGCCGCTGATCCGCCTGCCCTGGGCGACCCGGCTCACCACCCCCGTCGCGCTCGCCCTCGCCCATCTCCTCCTGGCCACGGGACTGACCGGCCTCGCCCTCAGCCGCACCCTGCCGACGCTGCTCGCCTCGGCCGCCGTGAAGAGCCTCGGCGATCTGCTGGTCATGGGCCGCGTCTACGCGCTCGTCACCGACCTCGCACCACCCGGCGCAAGCGGCCGCTACCTGGCCGTCTTCGGTACCAGCTGGGGGATCGCCGCGACGCTCGCACCCGTCCTCGGCACCCAGCTGCTCGCTCACGCGGGGACGACCGCGCTGTGGTCCGCGATGGCCGCATTCTGCGTACTGCTCGCCGCACTGCACCTCCGCGTGACACCGGAGTCGCCCCGGTCACCGCAACGCCGCGCGCCGGAGGACCGCAGGTCGACCACGCCAGCGGCTGCACCCGACCGGCGACGCTGACCAACAGCGGAAAGGACGCCTTCCGGTACTCGCGGTCGGGCGGCGGGCGCCGCCGGGCGAGCGGCCGTGCCGTGACTGGGGGCCCGCACCCGACGGCGTCGCGACGTCGCACAGCGCCGTCCGGACCTTTCGCGGTCCCTCGGTCCGCCGAGACCGTGCTCGGCGGACCGCCCCCGGCATCTGACCGGACACCGACCGCAACTGCCCTGTCTCATTCGACCTTGCTGTCGGGTGCGGCCCTGACCTGCGGAGACGCAAAGCCGGGTGCGACTCCGGGACCTTGCCGTCACACTTGAATCCGTCGGCAGAGCGGGGGCGGCGGTCTCCCCTTCGCGCGAGGCCTGTGTTGGACTGTCCCGACATAGTCCGTACACGACAATGGGGTGAATGCGATGCCTCTTGAGGGCGAGTACGAGCCGAGTCCGGCGCAGTGGGTGCGCGAACAGGTCGAGCTGTATGAGAGTTCGGGTGGCACACAGGGCACGACGCTCTGGGACACGGGCCTGCCGGTCGTCATTGTCACGATGCGCGGCGCGAGGAGCGGCAGGATCCACAAGATTCCGCTGATGCGCGTGGAGCACGACGGGCGGTACGCGGCGGTGGCCTCGAAGGGCGGCTTCCCGCGCCACCCGGTCTGGTACTTCAACCTCAAGGCCTACTCGCAGGTGGAGCTCCAGGACGGACCCGAACGCCAGGACATGACGGCCCGTGAGCTCACGGGGGACGAGAAGGCCCAGTGGTGGCAGCGCGCGGTCGCCGCGTATCCGCCGTACGCCGAATACCAGGAGAAGACCCACCGCGTGATCCCGGTCTTCGTACTCGAACCCGAGCACCTGGCCGGGCCGGCGAAGGCCCCGGCGCCGACGAGGAACTGAGCTTCGGATCCTCGCGAGCTTCGGGCAGCACAGCGGCGACGGCCGGTTCGAGGGCAACGCGGCCGGCCTGGTCGAGGACCTCCGTCAGCGGTTCATCGGGCCGGGAGCGTCCGACGCCGGAGTCGGCGCTCGGATCGGATGCAGGGTGCGCTTCGAGAACGGGTTTGTTCCTGCGCTGGAACTCCGCCTTCACGGCGGCCTGTCGGAGCGCGGTCTGGGTCGCGGCGAGATCGATGCGGGCGATCAGGACGCCGACGGTGTTCGGTTCGCGGGTGGGCATGGGGGATCGTGGATCCGCTCCCACGGCCCGTACCGCTCGCGGACGCCGACGACCGCGCAGACCCCCTACGAAGGATTTCCGGGCGGAAGCTGAATCCTTTTCCCGGCTGGTCGCTCTTATGGTCGAACGGCTGGAAGGACGTGCTGGAGGAGGTTCGGCAGCTGTGGTCGTCGTCGGCACGGCGGCCGTTGCGGTGCCGGTGTGCACGAGCACCTGAACACCCGTCCCGAGAAGAACGCACGATGAACAGCACCCCCGACAGCGCATTGAGCCATCCCGAGCCCGAGATGTACGACGCAGCGTTCGCAGCAGGCGACGCGGCCACGGCGCTGTCGTAGGCAACGCCCGCCGCCGTCCCACAGCTTTGGCACCCGCGTGCGGGTGCCGTCCGCATGCCCCCCTGTTCCGCAATCGACCGAACACCGAGAGGCCCCTCATGATCCTTTCCTCACCCTCCTTCGCGCCCCGGGGAGTGCTGCTGGTGCACGGCGCATGGCACACCGGTCATGCTTGGGACGGCGTCGCGGCCGGGCTGCGGGCACGTGGTGTCGCCGTGGCCGTCGCCGAGCTGCACCGTGGGTCGCTGGCAGCCGACATAGCCGCGGCCGAGACCGCACTGGACCAGCTGCCCGAGGGCGGCCCCGCCATCGCGTGCGGTCATTCCTACGGCGGAGCCGTCATCACCGGCCTTCCGCCACAAAGGATCGACCACCTCGTGTACCTCGCCGCGATGATGCCCGACCGCGGCGAGACCGCCCTCGGCCTTCTCGCCGGTGCACCGGCCACCGACCTGGGGACCAGCATGATCGGTGACCCTGCCGGAACCACGACGATCGACCCGAAGGCTGCGGGAAGACTGTTCCATGCCCAACTCGGCGAAGAAGAACGTGCCCGCCACACCGCCGAGCTCGTCCCCCAGAGGATGGCCCCCGGCCATCAGCCGACGACCGGCGCCGCCTGGCACCAGCGGCCCAGCACCTACGTGATCTGCACCGAGGACCGCGTCATGCACCCAGACCTGCAACACCGGTTCGCCACACGCGCAACCCGTGCGATCACCTGGCAGAGCGACCACGGAGTCTTCGCGTCACACGAGGACGAGACCATCGGACTACTCCACCAACTGGCCACCGGAAGCCGCCTCGCCCCGGTCGGCTAGGGAGCGTTTCGAACGTGCTGTGGGAGGAACGGCGGCCGGGCGCGCCGGCCGACGGTGCTCCGACTGTGACGCCTCGAGGGGTACTCCGTGGTTGCCGGCCTGTCCCTGCCCCGGATCGTGCGCGTCGGCCGCGGCGCCGCCCAGGAACCGGGCGACGTCGTCGCAGGACTGGGCCTGAACCGCCCCCTGCTCGTCACGGCCGCGTTCCTGGTCGGGACCGGCGCGGCGGAGCGCCTGACGGCGACGCTGCTCCAGGCCGGGCTGGACCCACGACTGTTCGCCGACACCGTGCCCGACCCGACGACCGACTCGCTGGTCGCGGGCTTGGCGGCGCTGCACGAGCACCGGGCGGACTCGGTCACGGCCTCGCCCTCACCGCGATCGGCACCATCGGCCGCAATCTGCGCCGCGCCTACGCGGACGGCTCGGACGCCGGGGCCCGGGAGGCCATGATGCTGGAGCCCCGCCCGCCGGAAACCGTCGTCGGGGGGCGGGGCTCGGACCACGTACGGGTTGCAGCTATCCGAGGCCGCGAGCGTCCTGCTTCAGCGCGGTGTCCACGGTCAGCGCGGTCGCCACGACGAGGCTGAGCAGCGGGTCGGCGAGCGGGCGGTGGATCTGGAGCACGTAGTTGTCGGCCGTGGTGAACATCGTCTTCGCCAGGCCTTCCCAGGTCTTGGTGATCCGGGCGATCTCGGTGTCCGTCTCGTCGACGATGGAGAAGTTCCAGGCCCGCCAGTTCTCGGCCTTGACGGCGCCGACCTTCTGCCCGCCGACCTCCATCGCGAAATTGATCTTCCCGATGGCGTTCTGCTGAACGATCTGGCCGACCTCCTGGCCGTTCGGACGCTGCACGACCACCCGCGACTTGATGAGCTTCGCCGGGCGGGTCAGCAGCAGCACCGGGGTGCCCTGCGCGTCACGGATCTCCAGCTTGTGGGTCAGGTACTGGTCGATGGAGGAGAGCAGCCGCAGAACCTTGCGCAGAGCGCTCTGGCCGACCTGGACCACCGAGCCCAGCGCGGCCCCCTGCTGGTCGAAGACCGCGTACTCGTTGGTCAGCTCGATCAGCTTGGCCTTCTGGTTCACCACCAGGACCGGCTCGGAGAAGAGGGTGCCGCCGCCACCGGAGACCGGTCCGACGCCCGCCTGCTGCTGTACCTGGCGCTGCACCTTGGCGGAGTCGCCGACCGGAGCGGCCGGCTGCCCGGGGAAGCCGGGGGTGTTCGTGTTCTGGGACATGGCGGGCAGGCTAGGGTCAATCCTCCCCGGGTGGCCAGGTCATTTGACCGGCCCCGGTTCACCCGGGCCGGCGGATTGTGCCCGTGACCTGCAAATTCGGCTACTGCGAACGCCAGTTGGCCGCCACCCGGGCGGCAACGATGTGTCTGATGTCACACCCGTGACGCCCCCTCTGCGCCCGTCCCGTCGACCGTATTCGCCCGGCCCGGGACCTGTCGCAGCAACAGCTCCCGGGCCTCGCCCACCGACCGACGAGGCGACAGCGCACCTACCTCGCACCGACCCCCTCCGAGTACGAAGCAAGCCAGACGAGCGCCAAGCCCTATGAGACATCAACCACTGCACTCCTCGAGTCCGATGGGCGGCGATCAGGTCGCGGTACCAGCCGTACGAGGCCTTCGGGGTGCGGCGCTGCGTCTCGAAGTCACCCTGTCATCACTCCTGATTGTGCTGCGCAGCCGCGGGCTCGCCTCTCTCGGATCCGCGCCAACCTGAACGGAGTCTGCCGGGGGCGACCTCCACCCCACTTCCCGGCTACCGCTCCGTCCCTTGCCCCGGCCGCTCCGCCGAGCCGTTGACAGGAGCACAGGGTTTGGGCCGTCAGGACCGGCCGCGCACCGCCGAGCCCTCGTGCCGGCGGCAGCGGCCTTGCGCCGTCGGGGTGGCAGATCCACGGGAATGCGCCCGCGCGGGGCCCGGCGGGAACGCATCGCCCGAGCGTCCGCAGGACAACGAGAAGGGGCTGATTCATGAGCGCCCGCACAGGGCAGGAGCACGGCGCCCCGCCCACAGGCCTGGCACGTAGCTGGAGCCAGGCGGCCGACACGCACCTGACACCGACCAAGCGGTCTCTCCTGGTGACCTGGACCGCCTTCGGTACGACCTTCGGCACCGTCCGGCTGATCACCCACGGCATCCGGGGTGGCTGGCTGCCCTGGGGCAACGTGTCGGTGGGCGGGCGGCACCTGCACCACTACAACATCGGAATCGCGGCCCTGGCCGGCGTCGGCCTGGTCGCCGTACGCGGCGACGAGCGGGCCGTCCGGCATCCGCTGGTCGCCGCGGGTTACGGAGCCGGCACGGCCCTGATCGCGGACGAGCTCGCGCTGCTGCTGGACCTCCAGGACGTGTACTGGAGCGAGGAGGGCCGGATCAGCGTGGACGTAGCCCTGGGAATCATGGCCGCGCTCGGCACGTACCTCACCGCGGCGCCCTTCTGGCACGAAATCGTCCGGATCACCCACGAGCACGCAAGGCGTCGCGGCGTCGCCCTCCTGGCGCGCTCGGTGCCCTACGACTGACGCCGAGGAAGGACCCGACAGCGCTTGTTGCGAACAGCGTGCCGGGCGGTTTGCGGCCCTTCAGCCTGAGGCCCTCGCGTGAATCCGCCAGGCCCGACCGTCCCCGACACTGTGACGACGGGACACCGAGCGTGATGCAGGACGCCCTGGCCGACGGACCCGAGCAGCCGGCCGGTGAAACCTCCGGCGCCCCGCCTGCCGACTACCAGGGCCAGGGCATGCTCGGAGGCCTCGGCCAGGACGGCCACCGGATGTCCGCGGACCACCTAAGTGCCTGAGATCCACTTCTGGGTAGGGGTCCCGCCGCCCGGAGGGGCAGAAACGGCCCGAACGCTTATGGCCGCGCGATGGGATCGCACTGCGACTACCGTCCGGCGGAAAAACAAAAAGGCCGCCTCCGCATCTCTGCGAAAACGGCCCACGCCCTGAATAAACGCTGATCTGAACGACAGGATTTGCACCTGCGCCCCCGCCACCTCGGCGGTCCCTTTATGCCCCGGCCAGAAGGCTGGGCTGGGGTTTAGCGACCACGAGTCGCAGAATCAGGGCTCCTGCTCCACTGATCTGCATATTTCAACTCCTCGCGATCGTCCTGCCGGTAAGTTCTCCGGCACCTCCCAGGTTACTCCGGCAAAGCGCGTAACCGGGCCCGTCTGGTGCACGAATACCGTCGCGTGGGTTCACCGCTGCGGCCGCCCGTCCGATCGAGCCGCCCGGGACCGTACCGACCGTCATGCGGGTCGCCCGGCTACACCACCCCCCAACGGTCGTCGTACAGGAACCGCCGATCGCGGAGTCGGGCCCGCGGTCCTGCGGGAAGGCACGCTTGCCACCGACGCCGGACGTGCGCTGGTGCCCGCGCACGAACGGGCGCAGGCTGAGAAGCGCACGGGTTACCAACCTCTGGTCAAACCCGCTCGGACCAGCGTCCTCAGGGCCAGCCAAGCAGGGATCGGCAGCGGTGCACGGTGGTCCGCGCACGCGGCAAGCGAGCGGGGCACCCGGGACATCCCCGACCCTCACTGCGCAGAGACCGCGCCTCCCCGCCCGCCGAATCGCCGGAGGTCTCCGATGACCGATACTCCTGTCTCCCGCCCGACCCACCCGATCGTGGTCGGCACGGATGGGTCAGCCCCAGCCCGGCAGGCCGTGATCTTCGCGCTCCGCGAGGCGCAGCTGCGTGGCACCGGCCTTCGGGCCGCCTGTGCATTCGAGTACACCCCGACCCAGTACTCGGGCTTCGAGCGGACGGCCGGCTCGGGCCCCGACAGCGGTCCCATCCCGCAGCAGCGCGATCTCGTCATGCAGTCCGTGGCCGACTCCATCAAGGAACTGCAGCTACAGCTCGGCGGCCCGCCGGTGGAAGTGGAGATCGTGTGTGAACGCGGACGTCCGGTGCAGGTCCTCCTCGAAGCAAGCAGGGACGCCTGCCTTCTCGTCGTCGGTTCCCGAGGATCGGGTGCCTGGGGACGCCTCACCCTTGGGTCAACCAGTACCGAGGTCGTCCACCACGCCCGCCTCCCGGTCGTCGTCGTCCCGATGGACGACGACACGGCATCCTCCTGAACGTCGATCCGGGGGTTGTCGACGTGGACGAGACCGAAGCGGTGGTGGTAGCCCTCTGCCCGTCGAACGGGCTGTCATTCCACGTTCCAGTACTCGGCCAGGTCGTCGAGGAGGATGTCGGCGACCACCTCCTCGACCACCGCGGTTCGCAGTTCGGCCATGGATTCGACGAGCGCCCGATCCCACGGCGCGGGCGTGAGACGCCCCGGGCCGGGGCCTGCGGGGACCCGGGGCGCGGCGGCCCGGTAGTCGTCGGATCCCATCCGCCAGGGGGCTGCTCCGGTCCTGGCGAGGACGTGGGCCGCGATGCGGATGCCCTCGCCGTCGAAGTCGCCGTGGTAGCGCAGGGCTGCGCCGTCGTCGGCGAGTCGACGCAGCAGGTGGATCACGGCGGTGTTGGGCCAGCCGGAGGTGCAGACCAACGGCGGACAGTGGTGACCGAAGCGCCGTAGGGCCAGGGCGAGCACACTGGGGTTCTCGGTGACGTGCACCGGCCCTGCCGGCCCGGTGAATTCGCCGGGTGAGCGCAGTTGGGCGAGGGTGAGGCTGACGGGGTGACCGGCTCCGGCGCAGATGCGGGAGACCCCGGCGACCGGGCCCTCTCCCCCAGGGCGAAGACCGACGGCGAGCACCGTGGCGGACAGGTCGTCGTCGGCCACCCCGGCCCGGCTCCAGAGGGCGCGGCGCCCCTCGGCGGCGTCCGGCATGTCGGTGCCGTACAGCACCGCCAGTGCGCGCAGGACGAGGGAGGACAGCCGAGTCCCGTCGTCGAGCGCGTGGGAGTCGCCGTCGAGGAGGCGGGCGGCGAGGACCGGCAGTGGCTCACCGCCGGCCGGGAGTGCGGAGAGGACGGTCAGCGCGGTGGTCAGCAGGGCGCGGGTCCGGTCGGGTGAGCCGTCGACGAGGCCGTTGGACCGCAGGTGGCCGACCCATTCCAGGAGAACGGGCTGGGCGGTGACCACCTCGTGGCCGGCCAGCCATCCCCACAGGGCGTCGCGTTGGCCGGTCTTGCGTTCACGCTCGGCGGCCCGGTCGTGGACAGGGCCGAGGATCGCGGCGACCACGTCCCGGAGGGGTCGGCCGCAGGTCTCCAGCACGGCGCGGTCGAGTCCGGCGAGCGGGATCGTCGGTTCGGCGCCGGGGAGCCGGTCGAGTCCGAGGAGGTCGGCCAACGCCTCGCGACCAGCATCGTCGAGGGGTCCGGACCGCACCCGGCTGACGGGGCGGCCAGCCGACAGGCGATCGTGGACGGCCGACCAGAGGGGTCGGAGTTCGGGGACGTCGAGAGGGTGGCGGCCCGTCATGCCGATCCGTCCGGGCCGGCTTCGTCGGGCAGCAGGTCGGTACCCGTCCAGGTGAAGCGGGCGCTGGTGACGGCGTCGTCGCCGTCGCCTCCGGTGATCAGCTGGTGGACGGCGATGCCGGAGAGCTCCCGGTAGGTGCACCACTCGTGGTCGGAGGTGAGCACCAGGTCGAGGTCGAGCGCCGCGAGGAGGCCGAAGACCTGCCCGCGGTTGACCGTGTCGACGCCGACGAAGACCTCGTCGAGCAGGATCAGCCTCGGGGACTCCGGCACCGCCTCGTAGTGGGCCGCCACGGCGGCGAACAGCGGTAGGTGGAGGGCGATGGCCTTCTCGCCGCCCGAGAGCGCGCCGTGGAGCTTCTTGGTGAGCAGTTGCCACCCGGAGCCATTGGCGCGGTCCAGCTTGACGACGAACTGGTGCCAGGCCGTGTAGTCGAGGACCTCGGCGAGCTGCTCCTCCCAAGTCGCCGCCGTGTTGCGGGTCTTGGCCTCCTCGATACGGCCTCGGAAGAAAGCGTGCAGGGCCTCTCGATCGGCTTCGGTGATCCGGCCAGGGTCCTTGAGCAGCAGTTCACGGGCCGCCCGGGTACCGGCCGGCAGGTCGGGGTGGATCTGCCACACCAGACGGACGGCCACCCGCGAGGCGGTGCGGACCCGTTCGAGGTGGCCGTTCATCCGCTCGACGAGTTCACCGGCCTGGCGGATCCGGGAGGCGAGGTGGCGGCGGGTGTCACCGGTGAGGGTCCGGTCGAAGAGGCCGCGTTCGGCGGCCGTGATGTCGTCCCGGCTGCGGTCGCGGTCGCCGGTCAGGATGGCGAGGAGGCTGGTCGCGCCGACCCGGATGCCGTCGATGGTGGCGGTGAGGATGTGGATGTCCTCTTCGGCTTCGAGTTCGAGGTCCACGCGACTGCTGAGGCTCTGGCGGGCTCGGTGCACGGCCTCGGAGAGACGGTTCAGGGAGTCGCCGAGGTTCCTGGTCCCGTGCGGCAGATTGGGCCAGGCGGCGGCCGTCTCGCGCGCTGCTTCGAGGGTGGCGCGGGTGCCGTCCGCGGAGGTGAGGACGAGGCCGAGGCCCGCGTCCTCGGGGAACCCGAGGACGCACAGGCGCCGAAAACTGCGGGCCGCCTCGTTGCGGGCCGCCACGGCGCCGTCGCGCAGGACCGCATCCTGGGCCATGGTGGCGCCCAGCGCACCGATCCGGCCTTCGAGGGTGAGGAGTGTCGCGGTGCCGGTGTCGATCTCACGACGGGTCCGGTCGAGCGCGATCCGCAAGTCGCCGATTCGGGCGGCCACTTCACGATAGTCCTCGCCGACGGTACTCTCGACGGCCTGGAGCCCGGACCGGAGTCCGCGGGCGGCGGCCTCGGCGGCCTCGGCCTCGTCCAGGCTCTCGGCTGCTGCGACCCGGGTCGCCTCGGCGTGGCCGCGGGCGGTGTCCCAGGCGTGCTGGGCAGCCGTCCAGGCGAGATGGGCGTCGAGCCAGACGTCCGCCAGTTCGCGCAGCGTGTCGACCGCCGTGGCAGTCGCGTCCAGGGCCGCGCGATCGGTCGGCAGGGCGTGCTCGGCAGAGGCGACGGCGAGCGCGCGCAGCGCGTCCGCGACCGCGTCCTCCTGCCGCGCGAGCCGTTCGACGGCCTCGCGCACGGTGTCCTCGCGGGCGCCCGCATCGGACTCGGACCGTTCCCAGGTGCGCCTGGCCTGCTCCACCTCCCGGTGGTGCGGCCGGGAGCGGAGGTCTGCGCCGAGGCGCGTCCGGCGGTCGGCGAGGGCCCGCAGCCGCGTCTCGAAGCCGGTGACGGTGGTGTCGGCCGCGGCCAGCTCGGCGGTGAGGTCCGCGATCCGCCGCTGCCTGGCGCGTTCCCGGGCCGCGGCACCGATGTGGCCGGCCTCCTCCTTGGCCCAGGAGCCGACCGCCGTCGCCAGCCGCCAGCTTCCGTCGGCCGCCACGGCGGCCGGGTGGCCCGCCGGGAGTGTGGGGCCGTAGGCGATGCCGGCCAGCAGCCGCTGTACCCGGCCAGGTGGCACCGGGCCGTCGGGTTCGGGAGAGAGGACATCGAGCAACGAGGGGCCAGGGGCGGGCACGGCCGATGCCGGGTCGGCCAGGGTGTCGTGGCCGGCGACGACGAGGCCGCCGTCGGGGGTCATCCAGGCGTCGAGCAGGCCGGCCGCCTCCAGCGCCGCTTCGATGCCTGCCTGGGCGGCGGGCAGCACGTCCGGCCGGAAAGCCAGCAGGCGCCACAGTGGCGCTCCTGACTGGACCGACCGGTCGGCCGTGCGCGTGCGTGGCGGGACCGGCTGGAGGTCGGCCGCAGCCGCGGTGCGTTCCAGTTCCTCGACGACCTGGTCACGCCGGGCGCGGGCGTCGTCCCGGCCGGCGCGGGCGGTCGTCTCGTCGGCGGTGATGGAGCTCTCCGCTGCCCGGGCGGCGGCCTCGACCAGTGCGAGGACGTCGGTCTCGACAGCGGCACGGGAGGCGAGTTCCACTGCGTCGTCGATGGAGAGCTCGGTGCAATCGACCGTCGCCCACCGGTGCAGCAGGTCGGCGTGGGCGTCGACGGCGGTCTCGTAGGCGTGGGCGTTGCCCTCGCGTCGCGCGGTCGCGTCGGCCAGCCGTTCGCGCGCCGTGTCGAGGTGCTGCTCCGCCGTCGTCCGGTCCGCGGCGGAACGCTCATGGCGCTCGACGGCGGCACGGACCTCGGCGATCCGGCCGTGCCGCGAGACGACCGCGCCGCGCAACAGGCGGCGTGCCCTGCGCCCCCGATCCTCCGTGCCGCCGGACGGATCCGGTGCGGAGCCGAGCAGCGTCTGCACCTCGGCGCAGACGGACTCCATGGCTGCTCGCCGGGCTGCGCCCCGCGTCTCCTCCCGGGCAGCGCGGGTGTGTTCGGCCCGCTGCTCGGATCTCAGCCGCGCGTCGTCGGCACGCCTGGCGTCCTCGGTGGCCGCGTCGGCCTTCCGGCCGGCGGCGGCGCGGGCACGGTCGGCGGTCCGGGCGGCCTGGTCGGCCCTGCCGCGGAGTTGGTCGAGTTCCTGCCCCTGCCGGTAGACCTCGGAGCCGAGCAGTCCCTCGATGGCGCCGTCGAGTTCTTGTCGTCGGTGCTCGAGCTCCTGCTGCGCTCCCCTGCTCTCCTCGCGCCGGCCCAGGGCCGCGGCGTGCTCCTCCTCGCTCTCCCTGGCGATGCGGGTGAGATTGTCCATCTCGGTCGTCGCGGAGATCAGCGCCGCCGCCCCGGCACGCAGGACGCGCTGGGCGTAACCGCGTTGCTGGTTCGAGACGGCCGTGGCTGCGGCCACCTCGTCGTCCAGGGTCTTCAGGTGTTCGCGCTGGCGGTCGAGGCGTTCGAAGCCCTCGGCAAGTTCGGTGATCTCGCCCTGGCCGAGTGGGGGCAGGGCCCGTGAGAGCAGGGACGACAGCAGCGAGGGATCCAGGCGCTCGGAGAGCTTGGGGGTGCGGAGCTGGAGCAGTGCGGTGATCAGGGCGTCGTAGCGTTGCTCGCTCAGCCCGGGGAAGAGCGTGCTACGGACCGTGCTGCGGTAGTCGGTCGGTGATCCGTGCAGCTCGCCCCGGCCTTGCAGGGTTTCGGCCAGGGCGGCGCGGGTGAGCGGCTGGCCCGCGTCGTTGACCAGGGAGAGACCGCCGGGGTGGTCGATCCGCGCACCGGTGGTGAAGTAGTCGACGGTGACACCGGTGGTGTGCACGCTGGCCTGGAGTCTGGCGCCGCAGGTGAAATGGACGGGGCTGCCGTCGTCGCGGACGAACTCCAGCCATACGTACCCGACACGGGTCTTGCCCGAGGTGCCCTCGCCCATCAGGTTCCAGTGCATGGTGCGCTCGGAGCCGCCGAAGGTGGAGAGCCGGTTGGGGCGCAGGCTGGCGTCGAACAGGAACGGCAGGAGCACCTCCAGTGCCTTGGACTTGCCGGTGCCGTTCTGCCCCCGCAGAAGCAATCGGCCCTGGTGGAAGGTGAAGGTCTCGTCGTAGTAGCGCCAGACGTTGAGGATGCCGGCTCTGGAGGGCTGCCATCGCACTGCTGCGGCCGCTGTCGGGAACGCCGAGCGCTGCGGTAGCTGTGTCACGGTCATCGGAAGTCTTCCCTGTTCGGTTCGGGGGGCCGTCGGTCACGGTGGCCCGGTACCGTCCGGTACCGGAACGCCGCCGGCCGGGGAACGGTGCGGTCGCCGATCCGGCAGGCCAGACCGAAGTCCCCGAGGACGCGAACGGCATCGGCCGTGAGGCGTTGGGCGCCGTCCTCCGACTGGTAGCTCTTCGCCCACTGCGGGAAGCGCCGCAGGAGTTCGTTCGCCTCGACGGTGAGCTGTTCCGGTGTCATCCCGTCCGGAGCAGCCGTCAGCGGATCCAGCAGAAGCAGCGCGGCGACGCGGGCCGTCGCGGAGTCGTCCGGGAAGCGACTGTCGGTGGCAATCCCGTCCGGGTCGACGAGCAGCAGGCCGTCGGCCCGCTCCTCCAGTACGAAGCCGCCCTGCTCGGCGGCGCGCCGCACGATCTGGCGCCCGGTCGGCGAGGTGAGGTAGGCCAGTTCGTCGGCGCCGAGGTCGTCGTGGTGGAGGACGGGATCGTCGAAGAGCCGGCGTAGCACCGAGTGCCGCAGCCGGAGGTTGCGTTGCGCGTCGGAGGCGTCGGTACCGCCGTACCGGCTCTCGCGCACGATGCCCCGCAGGAGCTCCTCGAAGCGCAGCGGTACGTCCTCCGCCGGCACGGCCGTCCGGGACGGCCCGACGGGCGCGGCGAGCAGTCGCATCAGCACGGTGGCGTCCACCCGGTAGAGGACCTTGGCCTTCGCCGAGTCGACGAAGCTCTCCGTGACGCCGTCCACGGTGAGGAGGGCGCCGTGGGCCTCGAGAATCTTGAGGACGTCCACGAAGGCCATCCGCTCGGACTTGCTCGCCGTGTCGAAGGACGGCAGTGCCTCGTCGGTGGCACAGGCCTGGACGACCCGGTCCGCGAGCAGGCCGACCGTCGTCACCGGGACCGGGAGCAGCTCGGCCGCCACGACGCACAGCAGGGTGTAGCGGCGACGGTCGAACGGAGCCTTGCCCGACCGCAGTCGGCGGGCGGGGCGCGAGGCGTCGGGGACCGCCCGGATCTTGAGCAGGCGCGCGTACCCCAGGCGCGGCTCCACCACCAGCTGCCAGCCGCAGTGGTAGTCGAACCACTTCGTCAGCGGGTCCTGCCGGCGGCGGATCAGCTCGAAGGCCGGCGGGTCACCGCGCTCGGTGATCAGCGGCCGCCCGAGGAGCAGTCTGATGCCCCGGGCGACGTCCTGCTTCTCGGCCAGGACCAGCTGGTTGGCCAGGGTGCTCATGCGCCCCTCCCGATGGTGATCACACTCCGGTCGCTCATGCGGTGTCCTCACGCGTGGCCGCCCGCAGGGCGCCCGCGCTGCGGATCTCCACCAGGAAGTCGGGCCCCTCCAGCCGACCGCGGGAGGTCCGCAGCACGGACCGCCCGCCGTCGGGAAGCGGCCGGAGCACGACCTCGACGCGGCCGTCGGAGGTGACCGCCCGGCGCGCTCCGCCGGCGTCCGGTCGTACCGCCAGCGCCCGGCCGAGCAGGTCGAGCAACCGCTCGAAGACGGCGTGGTCCAGCGTGCCGAAGCCGGAGAGCCGCACCGGGCCGTCGGTGCCCAGGACGTCCCAGGCGGCTTCGAGTTCGGCGCGCTCCTTCCGGGCCCGCTCGGCCCGGGACGCCTTGAGGCCCCCGATGTCGCGCACCCTGCCGGTGCGCGTGAACCGCTCGGTGCGGCCGCTGGTGCGCAACAGGGCCGACACCTCCACCGGCGGGGCCTCGGCCCAGGTGTCCGATGAGGGAACCAACTCCGGATCGGGGTGCGCGAGATGGGCGTGGCGGGCCGGGCCGAGACCGAAAGCGGCCGACCACAGGCGGTGGAGGTCGTCCTCACCGGGCGCCGCGGCGAACCAGCGGGCCAGCTCCCGGAAGTCCTGGACGGCGCTGGACGAGCGCCGCCGTGATTCGGTGATCCGGTCGAGGACCCGCAAGAGCGTCACGATCGCCCGCCGTGCGACGTCGTGCAGCTGTTCCACGCGGGGTCGCGACCCGTCCGCCGGCCGGAACCAGGCCTGAAGCCCCTCCCAACGCGCCCGGCGTCGTTCCAGCCAGGCCGGCACGGGATCGCCGTCGGCGACCGGTGGCAGTTCGGCGCCCTGGAGTGCCCGCGCGTGCAGCAGGTTCACCCCGCGCTCCTCGAGCCGCTCCACGGCAGAGGCAACCGCGCTTCCCCGCTGATCGAGGTTGACGAGGAACTCCTGGAGATAGGCCACCGTCGCCGCCTTCACCTCCCGAAACGTCGCCAGGTCCGCGCCCTCGGCGCGCAGCAGGCGCTGCAACTCGCCGTTGAACGCCTTGGTGTTGGCCAGCAGCGCGTCCAGGTGGCCCTCCAGCTCCTGCAGCGTGGTGAACACCCGCCGGTCCGAGGAGGCGGAGTCCCCCAGCAGGACGTACAGCTCGTCGAGCCGGTCCGTGATCGCCTCCAGCACCGCCGTCTGGAGCGCACCGGTCGATGCGAGCACGGACAGGGCGTGCTCGACCCCGGCGAACGCCGCCTCACCACGCCGGGTCAGTGAGTACTGGAGGTTGCGGCGCTCGTACTCCTCGGCGGTGCGGTAGTTCTCCGCGTGGTTCTGGACGACATCCAGCAGCTGCCACTCCCTGAGTTTCCGCAGTGCCTCCTGCAGATCGTCGTCATGAATCGCGTCCAGCCAGCCGACCGTCCGTAGACGGGCACGGACGTCGTCCAGCCCGAGCGCGGTCTCCAACCGCTCGTTGGCCGCACCGAAGGCCTGCAGGATCGCACCGTAGAGCTCGGCCTTGTCCCCCGTCGTGAACCGGAACATCTCCGGCGGCACCCTCCGCAAAGCCTGTCCTCCCCTCGACTCCCCGTGTCCCCGGTGGTCACCACCGTACGCGGACCCACCGACGCCCCGGCCGGAACCCTGACATCGCATCCGCGAAGGAGCGGCTCGGACGAAGTCGAGGGTGGCGATCCGCCCACTGTCGCGGGGTGATGGACTGCCACCCACGGCCCGGACGAACGCCGTCCCACGCACGCGACCGGACACCTTCGGTGTTGCCCGGTCGCGAACACCCTGCACGATCCGGCCACCCCGTCCCGGTCACCGGTCCTCCCCGGCTGAGGTGATCCGAGCCTCCGGCCCCGCGGACGGCTGTCAGCTCAGGTGTCAGAAGCCGGAGAGGGCGTCAAGGAGGTCCTGGAGCAGGACATCGTCGACGGGCGTGCGATGGGCGAGCTTGTTGCGTGCCCTCCGGAGCGTGGACAGCCGATCGAACTGCTCGCCGGTCAGGGTGATGTCCCGGTGCACCGCCGCGTCGTACAGCTCGCCGAGTTCCATGGAAGCCGGATCCGCCGACGCGCCGTTGGCGTCGCGCAGGGACTGTCGGACGTAGGTGTCGACGAGTCGGGTGACGCCGCGCACCGCTATGCGCGGAAGCAGCTCGACGAAGCCGACGCGGGCGTCGTCGATGAGGGGCAGGAGAACGCGGTTCTGAGCCTGCCAGACCAGCTTGGCGAGTTCCGTGCCACCCGATCTCCCCACACCGGCGCGGGGGCTGTGCCGGATCTGCCCTTCCCAGCTGTCGACCAGCCCGGCCGACCACGCCTCGCGCAGGCCGTTCTCGGGGAGCGGCGCGTACGCCGCTCCGGGCGTGCCCCGCCCCTGGGAGCCCCGTTCTACGGCGTCGTCCGCGTGGCAGCACTCACGCAGGGCGGAAGCCAGGTCATCGGTCCTGCCGTTCCAGACCTTGGCCAGCTCCACCGCCAGTCCCAGATCGGGCCCGGCCGTCTGGACCACGGTCTCGCGGCGCAGGGCGTGCCGGATGAGCTTGGTCGGCGTCATGCGGTTGTGGGCCTGCCCGAAGCCCGCGTACGGAATCGCATCGGCCACCACGGTGGCCGTGTCGAGGTGATTCCAAACCCCCCAGCACCAGTGCGGCCTTGTCACTCGTCACCCAACTACCTTTCATACCTCGCCTTGTGAGTGTCACTCAGGTCGCGCGATACCAGGCATACGGGGCCTTGGGAGTACGCCTCTGCGTCGTGAAGTCGACGTGGACCAGGCCAAGGCGCTGACCGAACCCCTCGGCCCCGGGTCGGCCCGGTCGTGCTTGAGACGCGGTGCATCGGTCAAGCCTTCTCCTTGCACACATCGCTCCGCCGGTGGCGTCCCGAAGATCCGCAGGGACGGAGGCTGCCATGCCCTCGGCGAGGGCCTTGTCGAGGTGGCTGCCCCGGGTCGGCGCGGAGACCCGTCAACTGCCGGTCTCCGGATCACTTGCCTGTTCCAGGTGCTGAAAAACCCGTGCCGCTCATGCGGAGGAGATCGGGCATTGACACCTCCAGCGACATGATCAATCATCAAGCGAGACGCTGGATCAGAACGGCGACCAACCTTTCTCCCTGTTCAGACAGTTGGCCGTCGACTGCCTGTCCTGCCAGGAAATGAGCACGCGGTGGGTGAGATGGTGAATACACGCCGTGCCGAACATCCGCTCCGCCGAGGGGCACTTGTGGAAGGAGGCGGCCGTTCCGCCCGCGCCGGCCATACGCGGTCTCGGCTCATCGGCAGGCACTGAGTCCGCCTGAACGAGGAACAGCCCGGCGACCCATTGTGGGCGCACCGCTGATAGGCACACCAGGTGTCCGCAGTCCGAGCGGCGCACCCGTCGAATAGTCATTCATCCCCTCGCGCCCGCCGCCGGGCCAGTGAGTTGTTTTCTCACGCCTCCCCAACTGTCCTCCAATCAGAGGAAAGAGCTGGCTTTGCCGACGATACGCACCTCCCCTTCGACCACCAGCAGCCACCGCGACGGGTCACGGCACGACTCAGACGAATCGGCGGCGGCCCGCCGGGACGAACCGCAGCCGCTCTCCTTCGCGCAGCAACGGCTCTGGACGTTGGCTCAGCTGACCAGCGCCGGCGAGGCCTACAACGAGTCGGTCGTCCACCGGCTGCGCGGGCCGCTGGACCATGGGGTGCTGGCCCGGGCGCTGGACACGATCGTCGTTCGGCACGAGGTGCTGCGGACCCGCCTGGTCCCCACGGGCGGCGACGTGCACCAGTGGATCGATCGGCCGGGTATCGGGTACCCGCTCCTGACGGACGATCTGACCGGTGTCCCCGATCCCGAAGCGCGGCTGGCCGCCCTGCAACGTGCGGAAGCCACCGCACCCTTCGATCAGGGCAGCGGCCCGCTGGCCCGTGGCCGCCTGGTCACCTTGGCCGCGGACCATCACGCGTTGCTGCTCACGATGCATCACACCGTGTTCGACGGATCGTCCATGGACGTCATGATGCGCGAACTCACCGTGCTCTACTCGGCGTTCCTCCGCGGCGACGACGACCCGTTGCCACCGTTGCCCCTCCAGTACGCCGACTACGCTCGCCGCCAGCGCGAGTGGATGGACAGCGAGGAGCAGACCTCCCAGGCCGCGTACTGGCAGCAGAACCTGGCCGGTGCCCCGCCCTTGCTCGAACTGCCGACCGACCGGCCTCGCCCGCCCGAGCAGAACTATCACGGCGGCCGGGTGACGATCACCCTGGACGAGAAGCTGACGGCCGGCCTGCGGACGCTCGCGCGGCGGCACGGCGGCACCCTCTTCGTCGCCGCGCTGACGGGCTGGTCCCTCGTGCTGTCGCGGCTGGCCGGAGAGACCGACATCGTGGTCGGCGTACCGACGGCGAACCGCCGCAGCCGTGATCTCGCCGGACTCATCGGTTTCTTCGTCAACTCCCTGGCCGTGCGGGTCGACCTGTCCGGTGCACCGACGGTCTCCACCGCGCTGGGTCGGACACGCACCGCCGTCCGTGGGGCGTTGGACCACCAGGACCTGCCGTTCGAGCGTGTCGTGGAGTTGGTCAACCCGCCGCGCAGCAACGCCCATTCGCCGCTGTTCCAGACGATGTTCGCCTGGCAGCCGTCGCGCAGCGGCCTGTTGGACCTGCCGGACGTCGAGGCGGAGCCCCTCGAAATCCCCTTCGCCGCCGCCAAGTTCGACCTCGCCCTCTCGCTGGCCGAGGAGAACGGCCGTCTGGTAGGCCATCTCGACTACGCCACCGCCCTGTTCGACCATGACAGCGCCGAACGCTATGCGGGCTACCTGCGACGAGTGCTGGCCCAGATGGTGGACGAGCCCGACGTGCAGGTCGCGGAGCTCGCGCTGATGGACGCGGACGAGCGGCACCGGCTGCTCACGGACTGGGACGCCACCCAGGGCGCCGAAGCCGTACCGCCCTCCGGGCTGGGCAGCCTGATCGAACGCTTCGAAGCGCAGGCGCGGGCCCGCCCGGACGGACCGGCGCTCGTCTGTGCCGGTGAGCGAACCGACTACGCCACACTGGAGCGGCGCGCCAACCGGCTGGCGCACGCGCTGATCGCGCGCGGGATCGGACCCGACCAGGTGGTCGGCCTGCACGCCGGACGGTCCACGGAACTGGTCGTGGGTGTCCTCGGCATCGTCAAGGCGGGTGCCGCCTTCCTCCCGCTCGATCCCGGCCAGCCCACCGAGCGGCTGACCGCCATGGTGGCGGACGCCGCGCCGGCCCTGGTACTGAGCACCGCGACCTCCAAGGACGGCTGGCAGGACCTGCGCACGGTCGAGGCGGAGGGTGTACGTGACGACGCCCCAGCGATCGCGGTCGGCCCGTCGCACCTGGCCTACGTGCTTTACACCTCGGGCTCCACCGGCCGCCCCAAGGGCGTCGCGGTGACGCACGGCAGTGTGCTCAACCTCTTCGACACCTGGCTCGCCCGGTTCGGCGCGACACCCGGTGAGGCGACTTCGGCGTGGTCCAGCATCGGCTTCGACGCGACGATCCACGAGATCCTACTGCCGCTCACCACGGGTGCCGTGCTGCACGTCGTCCCCGACGACCTGCGCGCCGACCCCGAGGCGCTGATGGAGTGGATGCGCCGGCACCGCATCGTGCAGGCGTTCCTGCCTCCGGCCTACATCCGGTGGATCGACGAGGCACCCGAGGAGCGCCTGGCGGGTCTCGCCCTGCGCCAGCTGCTGACCGGCGTGGAGTCCCTCCCCGAGATCGCGCTCCACCGCATGACGCAGGTGCTGCCCGGCTTGCGGATCTGCTACGGCTACGGCCCCACCGAGAGCACGCTCTACTGCACCTTCTACACCGACCCGCAGCCCCTCGACCGACCTTGCCCGATCGGCCGGCCGCTGGGCAACACCCGCCTGTACCTGCTCGACGAACGGCTCCAGCCAGTGCCCGCCGGGGTCACGGGAGAGGTCTGGACCGGTGGCGCCGGACTCGCCGCGGGCTACCTGAACCGGCCGGACCTGACGGACGAACGGTTCCTCCCCGACCCCTTCGTACCGGGTGAGCGTATCTACCGCACCGGCGACCTCGCCCGCCGACTCCCCGACGGCAACGCCGAGTTCCTGGGCCGCCGTGACGATCAGGTCAAACTGCGCGGCTTCCGGATCGAGCCCCGCGAGGTGGAGGCGGCACTGCTGGCCGTGTCCGGTGTGCGCGACGCGGCCGTCCTCGCCGACCGCGACGAGGCCGGCGAACTGCGCCTGGTGGCCACCATCGGCCGGGGCGGTGCCGAGCCGAGGCAACCGCACGAGTGGCGCGCCGCGCTGTCCGAGCGGCTGCCGGACTACATGATTCCCGCGCTCTTCGTCGAACTGCCCGCGCTGCCGCGGGGCCGCAGCGGCAAGCTGGACCGCGCCGAACTACTGCGGCAGGCCCGGGCGGCCGTCCCTCGGCAGGTCAACACGGCCACCCCGCGCGACCACGTCGAGATGGCCCTCTACCGCATCTGGAAGCGCGTGCTGCTGCACCCCGCGATCGGCATCACCGACAACTTCTTCGAGATCGGCGGCACTTCGATCTCCGCCATCAAGGTGGCGGCCGCCGTCCGCGAGGAGTTCGGCGACAGCCTGCCCATCCGTGACGTCATCGCGCACCCGACAATCGAGACGCTGGCCAAGCGCCTGCGCACCGGCGCGGCCCGGCAGCGGAGCGGCAGCCTGATCGAGTTCCGTGCGGGCGACGGACGCCGCCGGGTGGTCTGCGTCCACCCAGCCGGCGGCACCGCCTTCTGCTACCTCTCGCTTGCCGCCGCGCTGCCGGAGGAGATCGGCGTGTACGGCATCCAGTCACCCGGCCTGGACCCCGGCGAAACGCCGCTGCCCACCGTCGAGGCCATGGCGCGGCACTACCTGGAGCTGGTCGGGCCGCGCGCGGACGAGTCGCTGGTGCTCTGCGGGCTCTCCTACGGCGGACTGGTCGCCCACGAGATGGGCCGGCTGCTGGCCGAGGCCGGGCACCCCCGGTTCAGCGTGGTCCTGCTCGATACCCGTGGCACCGACGACCCGCAGGAGCGGGCCGCGATCGAGCCCGTCGAGGCGGCGGACTTCCGCGAGAAGCTGGTCAGGTTCAACGGGATGTACCCGGGCATCGAGGACGACCAGATCGACCGGTACTTCCGGATCTACAACCACAACCGGATGTCCGCCCGCGACTACCTCGTGCCGCCGTCACCGGCCCGGCTGGTGTTCGTCCAGGCCTCCGAGGGAGGGGGGGACGAGGCGGCAGAGCGCGACGCCCGCGCGTTCTGGCAACGGCGCGCCGGCGACGGCCTGGTGGTGGAGCCGGTGGGCTGCAGCCACTGGGACATGCTGGAGAGCGACGCGGTGCCGCGGATCGCGGAGCTGATCGCGGCGGAACTGCCACGGGTGCCGGACCCGGCCTCCCCCCTGCCGTCGGTGTCCTCGACCGGCGACCTGCACGCCGTGCGGGAGGCGTGATGCGAAGCACTGCCGAACCCGTCACCGCACCGCCCGTCACCGGCCTCGCCCAAGGCGTGCACGCATGGGCGCTGCAGACCCCCGGCGCGCTCGCGCTGATCGACGGCGACCAGCGGCTCGACTACGCCGCCCTGGACGAGGCCGGAACGGCGGTGGCCGACGGGCTGCGCCGCAGCGGAGTCCAGCCCGGCCAGGCGGTGGCGGTCCACCTCCCCCGCTCCTGGCAGCTGGTCTGCGCCATGCTCGGCGTCCTCCGCGTCGGCGCCAAGGTCGTGCCGCTCGACGCGCAGAGCCCGCCGGAGCGCCGTCGTCACATCCTGACCGACTCCGCCGCCGTGGCACTGATCCACGCGGAGGCAGCGCCCGAGGACCTGCCGGAGGGCGTACGCCCCCTCCCGGCAGCCGCCCTGCTCGCCCTCTCGCCCGGCCGACACCCCGCGCCGGAACCCATGTTCACCGGAGCGCCAGTCTCCTTCCTCTTCTACACCTCCGGAACCACCGGCCTCCCCAAGGGAGTGGAGGTGACGGAGAGCGGCGTGCTGCGCCTGGCCCGCCCGGGGTACATCGAGCTGGAGCAGGGTGCGCGCTACGCCTGCATGTCCAACCCCGCGTTCGACGCGCTGAACTTCGAGGTGTGGGCGCCGCTGCTGACCGGTGGCTGCTGCGTGATCATGGACGACGCGGACGTCCAGACCCCGCACCGGCTGGCGGCCGCACTGCTGCGCGAACGGATCGACACCCTCTTCGTCACCGTGGCACTCTTCAACGCCGTGGTGGACGCCGTCCCCGGCTGTTTCGCCGGCGTGGGGCAGGTGCTGGTGGGCGGCGAGCAGCTCAACGCCCGCCTGATACGCCGCTGGTACCGTCACAACGCGGACAGCCCCACCCGCTTGCACAACGTCTACGGCCCGACCGAGACCACCACGTTCGCGCTCTACCACCCCATCCCCCGGGACTTCGGAGCGGACGTCGTCCCGATCGGGCGCCCGCTGCCCGACACGCGGGCGGTCCTCGTCGTGCCGGGTACCGACCGGGAGGCCGCACCCGGCGAGGTCGCCGAACTCCACCTGGCCGGAGCCGGTCTGGCGGCCGGCTACCGCAACCTGCCCGCGGAGACCGGACGGCGTTTCGTCCGGCTGCCCTGGTACGACGACGGCCGTGACCTCCACTACCGGACGGGCGACCTGGTCCGTGCCGACCCCGACGGCGTCGTGGAGTACGTCGGACGCGCCGACCGCCAGGTGAAGGTCCGCGGCTTCCGGATCGAACCCGGCGAGCTGGAACGGCAGATCGTCAAGCACCCGGCCGTGCGGCAGGCGTACGTCTGCACCCGCCGCGACGGCGAGTACGGCCCGAACGAGCTGCTCGCCTACCTCGTGCTCGACGGCGAGCTGACCTTCGAGGAGTTCGACCGCCACCTGGCGAGCGGGCTGCCCGCCTACATGCGGCCCCACCACCTCTATCTGCTCGACGCGCTGCCGCTGAACGCCAACGGCAAGGTCGACCAGGCCGCGCTGCTGGACCGCGACGACCGGGCCTGGCGACGGACGAACGGACGGGGCACCGTCGCGACCGCCTGGCAGCGTGAGGTGCTGGAGCTGGTGGCGGAGGTCCTGGGCATACCCGACCCCCGGCTCGACGACGGCTGGACCAGCGTCGGCGGCGACTCGCTGAAGGCGCTGCGGCTGCGCTTCGAGGTCAGGCGCCGCTGGGACTGCGACCTGCCACAGTCCACCGTCCTACGAGGGGACTTCGCCTCGCTCGCCAAGGCCATCGCCACCGCCCGCGCCTCCGGACAGGCGCACTATCCCGTGCCGACCGGGCCCACCGAGGCCCGCACCGCCCCGGCGACCAGCGAGCAGCAGCGGCTGTGGCTCTTCCAGCAGCGCTCACCAGGCTCCCGCGCCTACGACGTGACCACCGCCGTGCGGATCAACGGTCCGGTCGACGCGGCGGCTCTCCGACGGTCGCTGCGACGCCTGGTGAACCAACACCCGGCGCTGCGTACCGGGTTCGAGGCGACGCCCGAGGGCCTGCGCCAGGTGGTGGGCGAGCCGTACGACCCCTGGACCGATCCCGACACCGGCACGCCCGACGACGAGAACGGCCAACGGGCTTTCGCCGAGGCGTTCTTCGCGCCTGCCTTCGACCTGGCGCGGCCCCGGATGCTGCGCGCCTGCTGGCTGCCGCAGGACGGGGGCGGCGTCCTGCTGCTCCACCTGCACCACATCGCCGTCGACGGCTGGTCGCTCAACGTGCTCTTCCGCGACCTGTCGGCCGGGTACGAGCCCGCCCTGAGCGGCGGGAACGGACCGCCCCGGGCGCAGCCCACGCCCGCGCTCACGCCGCTGGACTTCGCACACTGGCAGGCCGAGTGGTCCGACCACCCGGGATACCGCGCGCAGCGCGCCGAACTGCTGGCCCACTACGCCGGGTTGGACGACGTCGCCGAGCCGCTGCAGCCGAGCCACGCCCGCCCGTTCTCCGAGGGGCGGCTGCTGCACACCACGCTGGACGTCGTGCGCCGCGCCTACGTCGACCGGCTCTGCAGCGAACTGGGCCTGACCCGCTTCCAGTTGCTGCTGGGCGTCTTCGCCTGGAGCCTGTACGCCGTGACCGGCCGGACCAGGCTGCGGGTGGCCACTCCGGTGGCCAACCGGCCGGTGCAGGAGTTCGAGGCGGGCGTCGGCATGTTCGCGAACACCGTGCTGCTGCCGCTGTCCCTCACGCCCGGTGAGGAGCTGCGCAACCAACTGCGACGCCTGGGCGCCGGGGTGCGCGAGGTGCTGGACCGGCAGGACGTCACGCTGTCCGACGTGCTGGCCGACCTGGGCCCAGCGGCGGGGGAGTCGCCGTTCGACGTCCTCTTCGTCCAGGAGAACACCGACTTCGGGGCACTGGCCCTGCCATCCTGCGCCGCCCGCCCGCTGTGGTGGGCGCCGGCCGAGGCCAAGTGCCCCATGACCCTGTTCGTGGTTGAGCACGCCGGTGACCTGGACTGCGTGTGGGAGTACGCCGCCGACCACTTCGACGCCGCCCAGGTCGAGGCGATGGCCGGGCTGTTCCGGCGCGGCCTGGACCTGCTCGCCGCCGACGAGCCCGCCACCGTGGCCGAGTTGGCGGCTCCCTACCGCAACAGTCTGCCGCAGCACGGCGACGGCCCGACGGCGGAGATGACGTACACGACCGTGGCCGACGGCTTCGCCCGGCAGGTCGCCCGGACCCCGGACGCGACCGCCCTGGACGACGGTCTCCGCACGCTGAGTTACGCCGAACTCGACGCCCACGCGGCCGCGCTCGCCGTCGAACTGCGGTCGGCGTGCCCGGCGCCGGACGAGGCCGACCTCCCGTGCCGCGTCGCGTTGTACTTCGACCCCTGCGTCGAGCACGTGGTGGCACTGCTGGCGCTGGCCCGGCTCAACCTGACGATCGTGCCGCTCGACCCGTCCTACCCGCCGCACCTGCTGCGGCTGATCCTAGAACAGGCGGAGCCGCTGTGCGTTCTGCTGCCGCCGGGCGGTGAGGCGGCGTTCGACGCCGTCGACCCGGGCGGCGTGACGCGACACGCCGTCACGCTGGCCCCCGTAGGCACTCCCGCGCCCGCTCTTCCTCCGCACGACGGCATCCGGCCGCTCTACACCCTCTTCACGTCGGGCTCCACCGGGACTCCCAAGGGCGTCCAGGTGTCGGACCGGACCCTGTGCAACCTGCTCCAGTGGCAGGCTGAGGCGGGCGGCCTGGGGGCGCCCGCCGTGACCCAGCAGTTCTCCGCGCTCTCCTTCGACGTCTCCTTCCAGGAGATCTTCGGCACGCTCTGCGGAGGCGGCCGCCTGCACCTGGTGCGGCCCGGCTGGCGGCAGGACGGGCCGGCCCTGTTGGCGCAGCTGGAGTCGGCGGGGGTGGAGCGTGTCTTCATGCCCTACGTGGCCCTGCAACTCCTCGCCGAGCACGCCGTCCACCTCGGTCGTTACCCCGCTCGGCTGCGTGAAGTGGTCACTGCAGGAGAGCAGTTGGTCTGCACCGAGGCCATTCGACGCTGGTTCGCAGGCCTGCCGGGTGCCCGTCTCTTCAACCACTACGGCCCGACCGAGACGCACGTGGTGAGCAGCCTGTGCCTCGAAGGCGACCCCGCTCACTGGCCGGATCGCCCCGCCATCGGCCGACCCGTGGCCGGCGCCGTGCTGCGGGTGGTGGACGAGGCCGACCAGGCCGTCCCGGCCGGCTGCCCCGGCGACCTGCTCATCGGTGGCACGATGGCCGAGCGCTGCTACCTCGGCGAGGACGGACCGGGCGACGGGCGTTTCGTCGAACTGCCGGGCCTGGGGCTGTTCTACCGCAGTGGCGACCGGGCCCGCTTCGACCGGCAGGGCCTGCTGCACTACCTGGGCCGCGACGACCAGCAGATCAAACTGAGCGGTCACCGGCTGGAGTTGGGCTCGATCGAGGTGGCCCTGCTGCGGCACCCGGAGATCGTCAACGCCGTGGTGGCGCGCGACGGCAAGCTGCTGGTGGCCTGCTTCCAAGGTCGCGGACGGACACCCACGGCCGGGGAACTCACCGCCCACCTGGCCGCGTTGCTGCCCGCCTACGTACGGATCGACCGCTTCCGGCGTCTGGAGACCCTGCCCCGCACCCCCAGCGGCAAACTCGACCGCGCGGGAGCCCTGCGCTCCCCCGGTGAGGAGCTGCACGGACGTACGGGTGGCGCGCCCGTGCTGTCGGAGCACGAAGCCCGGCTGGCCGAGGCGTTCGAGGCGGTGACCGGCGCGGCCATCGGCCCCGACCGTTCCTTCTTCGACGCGGGTGCGTCCAGCCTGACGCTTATGCGCTACCACCTCTACTGTACAACGGAGTTGGGTCTGCGCTTCACGGTCGCCGAGCTGTTCGAGCACGTCACCGTACGACGGCTGGCCCGGTTCCTCGACGGACCCGGAGGTTCGACCGGTAGCACCGTCGGCACGACGGGTGCCCGGACCGAGGCCGTGGCGGGTGACGAACCGATCGCGATCATCGGCATGGCCGTACGGCTCCCCGGCGCCCCGGACCTGGCCGCCTTCTGGGAGATGGTGACCGCCGCCGGCCGGGGCATCGAGCACTTCGACGCGGCGGACGGCCTGGTCGGGGCGCGCAGTCAGCTGGACGGACCGCTGGACTTCGACCCGGACCACTTCGGCATCAGCCGCTACGACGCCCGACTGATGGACCCTCAGCAGCGCCACCTGCTGATGGCCTGTACACAGGCGCTGGCCCATGCCGGAATCCGCGATCCGTCGTCCGGTCCGCGAGTCGGCCTGATCGCCGGGGCGGGCGAGAACACGTACTTCCAGGCCATGCTGCGGGAGGCCGACCCCGGGTGGCTGCCCGACGGCTTCCGGATGGCCCTGCACCACGAGAAGGACTTCCTCGCGACCAAAGCCGCCTACCATCTCGGGCTGACCGGCCCGGCCTTCACCGCCCAGGCGGCCTGCGCGAGTTCGCTGGTCGCCGTCCATCTCGCCGCGGGCTTGCTCCGCCAGGGCGACGCCGAGGTCATGCTCGCCGGCGGTGTGCTCGTCGACCCGGCCCTGACCGGCGGCTACCGCTACCAGCCCCAGCACATCTTCTCCGTGGACGGCCACTGCCGGCCCTTCAGCGACGACGCGAGCGGCACGATCGGTGCCAGCGGCGTCGGCGTGGTGGTGCTCAAACCGCTGCGGCTCGCCCGGCGCGACGGCGACACCGTCTACGCGGTGATCACGGGCTCCGCGCTGAACAACGACGGTTCCGGCAAGCTCAGTTACAGCGCACCCTCACTCGCCGGCCAACGTGAGGTGATCCGCGCCGCCCTGCGCCGCAGCGGTCGCACCGGCGCGGACCTCGCCTACGTCGAGGCCCACGGCACCGGCACCCGCCTGGGCGACCCGGTCGAGGTCGACGCCCTGCGACAGGCGTTCGGCGTCGCCGATTCCGGCCGCTGCGCGCTGACGTCGGTCAAGAGCCAGATCGGCCACCTGGGTGCCGCCGCCGGTGTCGTCGGCCTGATCCGCGCCACCCTGAGCGTCCACCACGACCTCATCCCGCCCAACGTCGACTTCCACGCCCTCAACCCGCACATAGCCGCCGACCCGACTCCCTTCTACATCCCCACGACCGGCCACAGTTGGCCGACCGACCGTCCCCGGGTGGCAGCCGTCAGCAGCTTCGGCATCGGCGGCACCAACGCCCACGTGGTGCTGGAGGCGCCCGCGCCGACGGTCCCGGCGTCCGGCGCCGCGGCGCCCGCCCCGGACGGCTGCCTCGTGCTGTCCAGCAGCAGTGCGGCTGCCCTGCGTACCGACGCCGCCCGCATCGCCGACTACCTGGCCGTCCGCCCCGAGGCCTACGGCGAGGTGCTGCGGCACTTGCAGGCCGGCCGGCCGGCCCGGCAGTGGCGGCTGGCAGCAGTCTGTCCCGACGCGTCCGCTGCGGTGGAGTGGTTGCGCACTGCCGTACCGGTCGCGCCGGTGGGAGCGGACGTGGCGTCCGTGCCGACTGCGGGCCGTACGGCGGGCGAGTTGGCCGACGCCTGGGTGGACGGGTGTGAGATCGACTGGCCGCAGGGTCCGGCACAGGCACCGTGGGACTTCCCGCCACCCGCCTTCGGGCTGGCGGCGTACGACTTCGAGCGCGCCACAGCTACGGCGCCCCACCCTGGGCCCGAAGGTCCACAGCGGCTCGCGGAAACCGACTGGCTGAGCCAGCCTCACTGGGTACGGCTGCGCCGCGCGACCACCACAGGCGGCCCTCGCAGGTCCGCCGTACTGGTAGTGGTCACGGACGGCCCGGCACCCGCTGCGGCGATCCGGGTGTTCGAGGCAGCCTACGCCCGGGTCGTCCGGGTGAGCGCGACCGACGCCTTCGCCCGGCACGGGGAGGACGTCTTCGAGGTCGATGCGACCGACCCCGCTTCGCTGCGCCGACTGCTCGACGTGGTGACCGCACAGGCGGGACAGCAGGGTGTCGACTGGCTGCACGCGCTGCCCCTGGGCGTCGCGGGCCCGGTCGGCCCGCGCTCCGTGAGGCAGGCCCGCTGGGCGTGCGTCGACGCTCCTGCCGCCCTCGTCCAGGCGCTGGCCGGGATGCCGGGATCACCCCCAGTGCGGCTGTGGTGGCTTTCGTACGGAGCCAGGCCCGTCGAAGGCGCCGTCGAGCGGCCGGAGTCGGGCCTGCTCGCCGGAATCAACGAGGTCGCTCCGCAGGAGACTCCCGTGGACGGTCGCTGGGTGGATCTGCCCAGCGCCGCCCTGGCCGACTGGGCGGCGACGCTGACCGCCCTGCTCACCGGGGACGGCATCGGGCGCACCAGGCAGCTGGCCCTACGGCAGGGCTACTGGTGGCAGCAGGTCACCTCCCCGGTAGCCGTGGCCGAGGCGGTCGCTCCGGCGATCCCCCAGGGGGACGGCGTCCACCTGGTGCTGGGCGGTACTGGCGGTATCGGCTCGAGCGTGGCGGCCTGGCTGCTGGAACAGACTGGGGGTCGGGTCCTGCTGCTGGCCAGACGGCCGCAGCTGCCGGCCCAACTGGCCTGCTGGGCCGACCGGGTGGACCTGATCGAGGGGGATCTCGCCCAGGAAGCCGGGGTGGAGGAAGTCCTGCGGCGCGTGGGCGGCCGTACCGCGCGGCTCGATAGTGTGGTCCACGCCGCCGGTGTCGGCACCGGCGGCCTCATCGTCCGACGCGACGCTGCAGCGACCAGCCAGGCAGCCAAGCTCAACGGCGCGCTGCTGGTCGAGCGGCTGATCGAGCAGTACGCACCGGCTCTCGCGGTCTACTGCTCCTCCATGTCAGCCCTGCTGGGCGGGGTCGGCCAGCTCGACTACGCCGCTGCCAACGGCCTGCTCGACGGCTTCGCCCACCACCGGCCCGGCGGCACCGGGACGGGTCCGCAGGCCACCGCGCGGCTCGGCATCGCCTGGGACGTGTGGCGGGAGACGGGTATGGCACTGCGCGCGCCCGCCACGGACGCCCGGCACCAAGCCCATCTGGCGACCGGCCTGACGGCCGACGAGGGGAAGCGGGTGTTCGCCCGCGCCGTGGCTCTCCAGCTACCGCAACTCCTGGTCTCCACCACGGACATCGAGAAGTCTCGGGTGTTCTACAGCGCCCCCGCCCCGGCTCCGACCGCCCTGTCCGCCACGACGGCCGAGGAAGCCCTCTCCCCCGCCGACCTCCTCACCGACCGGCTCCGCGAGTGGCTGGGCGTCGAGCACATAGACCCGGATGAAGCCCTGTACGACCTGGGCGCCGACTCGCTGACCATGCTCGACCTGATCGGCTCGGTCAAACAGCACTTCGGCGTCGAACTCGAACTGTCCCGGCTGAGCCACCAGGTCTCCGTCAACGAGATCCTGACCAGGCTCGATGAGGCCGCCCCGCGCGGGGCGGGCGAGGCGGACGACGTGACGGTGGAGATCTGGCAGGAAGGTACCGGGCGCGACGTGCTGTGCCTGGTGCACCCGGTCGGTGGCGACATCCAGGCCTACCGGCCCCTGGTGTCCGCGATCGACCGGCGGCTGACCGTCTGCCTCATCGCCGACCCCGCCCTGCGCCGGACCGGCCCGCACCGACCCGCACCGCCCGCGTGGCCGCTGGCCGAACGCGCCCGCCACTACCACGCCGCGCTGCACGGACACCTCGCCGACGGCACGCGGCGCCTGTACCTGGCGGGCTGGTCCTTCGGCGCCTGGGCGGCGATGGGCATGGCGGCCGAGGCGGAGGCCGCCGGCCGGCCGGCGCAGGGGCTCTACCTGCTCGACCCACCCGCGCCCGGCTCCGGCCCGCTGTTCCAGGGCTACGACGAGACGCAGCTAGAAGCGGTGTTCGCCCATGAACTCGGCGACAGTGGCGCCACGTTCACCGACGAAGCGAAGGCGTACGCCGGACGGCTCACCCAGTGCTGCCGAGCCAACCTGGCGAGCATGGCCGACCACGAGCTACCGCAACTGTCTGCCACGCCAGGCCAATTGTGGCTGGCGGAACAACCGGTGGAGGGACTTCCCCACCAGGGCACGCCGGACGAGCAACTGGCGCTGTGGGAGGAGCACTTCCCGGCGCCGAGCAGCCGGCACCGGCTCGCCACCACCCACTACGGCGTCGTCCGGCCGCCGTACGTGCACGCGGTGGCGGCCGCGATCAACGCGGCTCTGGACGAGGTGCCCGAGCCCTCATGACGCCTCGGCCCACCGTCCGCACCTGCCCGGCCGTCACCGGCCGCCCCACCATCGGAGACGCACTGCCGTGAGCCCAGCAAACCCCTACCAGGCACTGCCGGTTCGCTCCTTCTGGCGCCCGGCCGTGGCCGAGCCCGACCTGCTCGCCATCGACGGCCTCTGGACACCGAAGTTCGCACTCGGCCAGGACGATCCCGTCCTGACCGCCGGCTCCTGCTTCGCCGCCCACATCGGCCGCGCCCTGCTGGAACGCGGCATGAACTGGTACGACGCCGAGCCGGCCCCTCCCGGGCTGACCGGGGAGCAGCGGAGGAACCGACGCTACGGCCTGTTCTCGTTCCGCACCGGCAACATCTACACCCCCGCCGTCCTGCACCAGTGGCTGTCCTGGGCCTTCGGCCACACCGCCGCACCCCGCACGGCGTGGACGGAGGACGGTCGGCACTACGACCCCTACCGCCCGGCCGTCGAACCGGACGGCTACGCGTCCGCCGAGGAGATGCTGGACGCCCGGGAGGCGACCCTCGCCGCGATCCGCCGTGGCATCACCACGGCGAGCTGCCTGGTCTTCACCCTCGGTCTGACCGAGGCGTGGCGGGACCGCGCCGACGGCACCACCTACCCGGTCTGCCCCGGTACCGTACGCGGCACCTTCGACGCCGATCGGCACGTCCTCCACCACGCCACCTTCGACGAGGTGCACCGCGACCTGCTCGGGGCCATCGCCGTTGCCCGCTCGGCCAATCCGGACCTGCGGATCCTCCTCACTGTCTCGCCGGTCCCGCTCACCGCGACCGCGACGGGCGAGCACGTGCTGAGCGCCAACAGTTACTCCAAGTCCGTCCTGCGTGCGGTCGCCGGGCAGCTGGCTCGGGACCACGCCCACGTCGACTACTTCCCGTCGTACGAGCTCGTCACCGGAGCCCCCTTCAAGGGCGCCTGGTACGAGCCGAATCTGCGGACCGTCACGCCCGAGGGCGTCGCCTTCGTCCTGCGCCACTTCCTGGCCGCGTTCGGCGCGCCCGGCCCTGCACCTCGGCCGTCCCTGACCCCCACTGCAGGACCGGGAGGAGACCCCTGTGAAGACGCCGTCCTCGACTACTACCGCCCCCGCTAGGTTCCTGCTGCTCGGCGACTCGCACGCCGGCCCGATCGGGCGGGCCGCTCGCGCGGCCGGCCTGCCCTTCGAGGGCGGACCGCTCGGTGCCGGACGGGAGTTCATCGCCGACTTCTTCGAACCGCGCGACGCGGACCTCGTGTTCCGCACGCCCGAGGCCGAGCAGCACTACCGCGGCTTCCTGTCCAGGTTGCAGGTGGCCGGTCTCGAAGCGGTCGCGGTACCGGTGGTCTCGACCCTCGGGCTCAGCGTCCACTTCGTCGCCACCGCCGACAACTGGCAGCTCTACCGGGGCCCGCACGGTCTGATGCCCGGCTTCCTGTCCAGCGCGCTGTTCGCCGACATCGTCCGCGCCTCGGTCCGCGCCGCGCTGGCCTTCTACAGCCACGCACTCAGCCTGGGCCTGCGGGTGCTGGCCGTGATGCCACCGCAACGTGTACCGGCGCACGCCGACCCCCTGGTCTTCATGGCGGCACAGGACGTCGTCCGGGAGGCGCTGACCGGCCTCGGCGTCGAGATGATCGACCTGCGGGCCCGGACGACCGACGAACACGGCTTCCAGCGGCCCGAGTTGTGCGAACCCGACGACGCGATCCACGGCAATCTCGCCTTCGGCCGTCTGATCCTGGCCGAACTGCAGGAGCGCGGCCTGTAGTTCTTCCATCCCCGACCCGAATCCCCCACACCCCACTCAGGAGTCCCCCATGGAGCAGTACGAACTCGACGCCGTCAAGCAGCTCACCACGAGGCCCGCGCGGAAGTACCGGACCATCGAGGTGAAGTCCCTCACCCCGGTCATCGGCGCCGAGGTGACCGGCATCGACCTCTCACAGGAACTGCCGGAGGAGCAGCTGGCGGAGCTCAAGTCCGCCTTCCTCGACCACCACGTGCTGGTCCTGCGCGACCAGATCATCACGGCCGAGGACCACAAGCGCCTCGCCGCCCACTTCGGCGAGCTCCGCCCCGTCAACCCGCCTCCGGTGGAAGCCGATCCGTACATCCTGGAGATCAGCACCACACCGGAGGCCGAGAACGTGGCCGGCAACGGCTGGCACGCCGACGGCACCGCCGACGCCGAACCCTCCCTCGGGTCGATGCTCTACATCACCCGCATCCCGGAGGGCGGCAGCGGCGGCGACACCCTGTTCGCCAACATGCACCTGGCCTACGAGATGCTGTCCCCGACCATGCGGGAGCTGCTGGACGGTCTGACCGCCGTGCACGACGGCCGGATCGCCTTCCAGGGCTACACCCCGCCGGCCGACTACGTCATCCCGAAGAGCGAACACCCGCTGGTGGTGCGCCACCCGGAGACCGGCCGCAAGATCCTCTACGTCAACCGGGCCTACACCGGGCGCATCCCGCAGCTGTCCGCCGAGGAGAGCCGGGCGCTGCTCGACATGCTCTTCAAGGTCATATCCGAGCGCCCCCTGCTGCACTGCCGCGTCCGCTGGACCCCCAACACGCTGGTCTTCTGGGACAACCGCTGCGTCCAGCACCACGCGACGTACGACTACCACCCCCTCACGCGCTACGGGCAGCGCGTGGCGATCAACGGCGGCCCGCTGATGGGCTGAGGCGGCCCGCGGAGTTCGGTCCGCCGCTCACCGTCAGGCCGCCGCGACCCGGGCCAGACTGTCGGCGAGGCCGTCGGCCAGCCGCGCGCCGACGTCCCTCGTCCTCGTCCGGTCCTGCTCCGCGTGGGCCCGGACGACGGCCCGGACCCGCGCGGCCGGGTACGTGGCGGCGTAGGCCGCCGGGTCCGTGGCCGCCAACGCGCCTGCCACGGCCGGGGCGTTGGCGAGGGCGTTCGCGTCGGCGTGGGCCCGCGCGTTGGCCTCGGTGTTCAGCTCGGCGTAGCTCGCACCGTACGCGGCGGCCTCGGCCTCGCCGTAGCCGTTCGCCAACGCGTACGCGCCCGCCGCCGAGGCGGCCGCGGCGTAGGCGTCGGCATAGGCGTAGGCGTACCCGTACAGCTCCCGCAGCGCGGGCCGGAGCTCGGCGGCCCAGGCCGTCTCGCCGATCCACTCGCCGTTCGACGCCCGCTCGTGCAGGTCCGCCACGGCCTGATGCCGAGCGGCGACCCCACCGCGCCGCTCGCTCGCCTCGACCAGGACCGGCTGCACGCTGCGGTGGTGCCAGTCGTGGACGACGCCGAACGGCACCTCCCCGTCCAGCCGCACCAGCTCAAGGTGCACCCGACGCGCCCAGTCCCTCGCCGCGTCGGCCTCCATCGCCTCGAAAAGCGCTTCCCCCACGCCCCTGAGCCACTCGGGTCCAGCCGCACGTCCGTCGGCTCCGAGGGAAGAGAGGAAGGCCTCGAACGTCTCCCGTTCCGTGGCGGCTTCAGGTGTGGTCATGGGCGCGACTCCTGGGCTGGTGATCTGCGGGCCGACCCGGCGAGTGCTGAGCCGTGGTCAACTCCCGAGGGGTGAGTAAGCCGGTGATCATTTTATGAGTCGCGCCGAGTTTTGTGGAACCTCTGCCGCCAGGCGGGCAGTCAAGTCCCTTGGCCTGGGCGGCCGTCACCAGAACGACGGGCGAGTCCAGTGCCGATGTATCGCCGGCACGGGTGACGCCGTCCGACTCGGCCCAGCTCGTCGATCAGTTCGCGGCCACGCTGCGGCGTGGTGATCGACATCCTGCCGTCGTCCATCGCCGCCATCTCCTTCTCGACGGCGATGCGCAGCGCGGGGTCGAGTGCCCGCAGGGCGCTCTCGGTGATCCGCATGATCTCGGCCGGGGTCGGCTGCGCAACCACGGGCGCCTGTTCCACGACACCCCGTCAGCCTGGATCGACCTGACGAATGCCACCACAGCCGCTACTGAACTTGAATGCGTGATGTCGGTCAGCCGTCCATGATCAGGCCGGTGCCGGCCAGGCAGCCGTCGACCAGGTCCGGGCGGTACTGGATCTGCTTGAGCCTGCGCTTCACGGCCCGGGTGATCTGACCGAGGTTGGCTGCGGCGAGGTTGCCGATGTCGCGCTTGACCAGCGACCAGATGCCCCCCTGTGGGTTCAAGTCGGGTGAGTAGTTCGGAAGTTGGAAGACGGTGATCCAATCGGCATGGGCGGCGAAGAACTCGCGCAGTGGCTCGACCAGGTGCATGCGGAGGTTGTCCCAGACCAGCACGATCGGGCCGCCGAGCTGGATGTGCGCCCTGACCAGCAGGTCGCGCAGGTCGCGCCAGCCGATCCCCTTCGGCTCGCCCTTGCGGCCCCGATACTCGCGGACCGAGTAGAACATCCGGGACCGCTTCCCCGGTTTGTAGCAGGTCAGGCCGGCGAAGGACACCCGGCCCGAGCCTCGGCCACGCACCCGGATCACCGGCGTACTGCCCTTGCGTCCCCAGCTTCTCGCGCGCGGCGGCGTCAACGACTGCCCGGCTTCGTCCTCGAAGACGATCCAGCCGTCGCACGCCGCCGCGGTGCTCTTACCAACGGCCACGTCTCCTTCTTCCAGACCTCGACCGCCTCGTCGTCGCGCTCGATCGCCCGCCGGGCCGGCTGTTGCCAGGACCAGCCGTGCCGCTTCAGCAGCCGCCACGTGCCCTCCACCGTGTAGCTCACGTGGAACAAGCGACCGATCAGCGTCTTGATCCGTGCCAGTGTCCAGCGCTGGTCGACCCACCCATGGACCAACGGACCGCGCTCCAACTCCCGTTCCAGCCTGGCGATCTGCACTTCACTGAGCCTCGGACGCCCCGGCGATCCCTTCGACCGCACCCCGGCCTCGCCGCGCTCGCGCCACTGGCGCCGCCACCGCTCCACGGACCGCTCGCTGACCCGCAACGCGGTAGCGATCTCCTGATTCTTCTGCCCGCCCTCAAAGCGTTCCACGGCCTGCAGCCGGACCCGCTCCCTCGCGGCCCTCCCGGCGTCGGTCAACCCGCCGCCCTGTGCGTATCTCACGGTCCAGGGCTACCGGAACGGCCCGACCGCCGTCAGGCGAACGGCTCCGACATCACCCAATCAAGTTCAGTAGTACTGGAAGAGTACTTCCGGATTGTTCGGCGAGGGGCCGTCCAGCAGCGGACGGTGGATCCGCTTCAGCGTCTGGTCGAAGAACGCTGTCACGTACTCACGCGTGATCTCCACCCCGCGTTCCGGGGAGAGGGGCGGCGTTGGGAACCCGGCCTGCTCGTGAAGCAGGTCCAGGTCGGAGAAGCTGAAGTGGTCGGCGCCGGCGACCGTCAGCCACTTCTTGTAGCCGCCGAGGGCGGCCCAGGCCTGCCCCCACGTGGTGTCGTCGGGGTTGTCGGCCGTACCCAGCATGAGGAACGGCCGGTTGATCTGGCCGGGCATCGGGGCCGGCTTGAAGGCGCCGTCCATGTTCACGCCGGCCCGTACTCGCGGGTCGGCGACCATCGTGGCGGAGGCCGCCGCTCCGCCGATGGAGTGTCCGGCCATGCCGATCTCGTGCTTGTCGATGAGGTGTGCCAGGCGCCACGCGGTATTGCCATGCGTCAACTGGTCGATCAAGAAGGACACGTCCAGCGCGCGGCTGGCGGGGATGGAGTCGATCCGCGCCGGGTCACCGCAGATCGCGCACGGCGGCGTCTGGCCGTTCGCCAGCGTCTCGCCGCTGTCCTCGTAGGTGTCGCCGACGAGCGCGACGACGTAGCCGTGACTGGCCAGGTCGGTCGCGAGCGAGGTGAGCGTGATGCGCGGGTCCTCGTACGCGGGTGAGAGGACCACCAGCGGATACTTGCCGCGCTGCGGCCGCGCGCCGTCGAAGGCGTGAGTGGTGACGCTGGAAAGGGTCTGTGGGGTGACGCCGGAGTTCGCCGGCAAATTCTGCCGCTGGACGATTCCGGCTGCCTCGGCGAGGGTCATATAAGGGGCCGGAGTCCCGGTCCCGGGGACGGCCGGGTAGACCATCGTGACGGCTAGTTGGCGGGGGCCGGATGACGGCACCCACGGGTCAAGACGGCTCGCGTCGGTGAGGTGGATGACGTCCTCGCCGGCGGCGTAGGGGCCGGTCGGCGCGGGGAGCGTGCCCTGGAAGGACCGCGGGGGCGCGGCGGCAGCTGTGGCGGCGGTCGCGTGCACGGTGGACGGCGGGGTCGTGGCGGCGAGTCCGGTGCCGGTCGCGGCCACTGATGCGGCGAGACCCAGGATTGCGACAGCGCTGATACGGCGCTTGCGGTTCGAGGTAGTGTTCACGGGCACGATCCTGCCCGGCCCCGCCCTGACGCTCGATCATGCGGGCTTCCGTCTTTAGGGTGGTGCTGGCTACACCCTGAGATCCCCAGCGGCGCGAGGTTCCCATCGCCGGCATCGCCGAGCGCCACCTTCGTCTTGGCCTACGACGAACACGACGCCAAGCCCTACCGCTGGACCTACGACGGCAGCCCACTCCAAGCCGCATGAACCCCCGAAGGATCAACGCGGCGCTGCACTAGGCAGTGTCCTGCCGATCAGTTGAGTCGTTGATGGTCCAGCCCGCGGGCCCGGGCGAGCGCGACCGTCTCGTCGCCCGGCTGCTCGCCCCCGGCGGCCGGGTCCTCCTCTCGCAGCGCCACGGCCCCGTCCCGGCCGGCCGCCGGATGTTCGGGTCACGGGCGAGGAGGCGGGCCGTGGTGCCGGTGACGGCCTCCTCGGCGAGGCCGAGGAGGAGGGGGTCGGCGTCCACGCCGACGACATCGGCGTGCGGGAAGGCGTGGGCGAGGCGGGCGGTCGACTATGGGGAGTCGAACGGATCTGACGGATGCCCAGTGGGAGCGTCTGGAGCCGCTCCTGCCGGTGAGCAACGGGCGTTGTGGCAGGTGGCGGGATCATCGCCAGGTCGTGAACGGGGTGCTGTATCGAATACGTACGGGCGTGCAATGGCGTGATCTGCCGGAGCGGTACGGTCCCTGGAAGACAGTGCACGAGCGGCATCGCCGCTGGTCGGCGGATGGAACGTGGGAGATGCTCCTTCGCCGGATCCAGGCGGAGGCGGACGCGGCCGGCGAGATCGACTGGGACGTCTCGGTCGACTCGACGTCCGTGCGCGCGCATCACCACGCCGCCGGCGCCCGCCACGCTCCGCCGCCCGTCCTCAAAGGGGGCTCCGCGCAGATGGTCAAAGCCGCTCGAGTCCGGGCGGAACTGATCGGCCGGCTGGCGGAGGTGGTGCGGGAGGTGAAGCGCTCGGCCGCTCGCGCGGCGGCTTCACCACCAAGATCGACCTGAGCGCGGACGGCCACTGCAGGGTGCTGTCGCTCGTCATCACGCCCGGACAGTGCGCCGACTGCACCCAGTTCGAGCCGGTCATGGAGAAGATCCGCGTGCCGAGGTTGGGCTGTGGCAGGCCGCGCACCACCCCGGACAGCGTCAGCGCGGACAAGGGCTACAGCAACCGCCGAACTCGCCGCTACCTGCGCAGGCGCGGGATCCGACACGTCATTCCGGAGAAGCGCGACCAAGAGGCCGGCCGAGCCCGGCGCGGCAGCGCCGGGGGCCGACCGCCCGGGTTCGACAAGGACCGCTACAAGAAGCGCAACACCGTCGAACGGGCGATCAACAAGCTCAAGACCTTCCGCGCGGTCGCGACCAGGTACGACAAGCGCGGCTACGTCTACCTGGGTACCGTCACCGCAGCCGCACTCGTCATCTGGCTCCACTCGTGATCGGCAGGACACTGCCTAGTCCTGCGAGACATGTTGCTCGCGGGACACGGGCGTGCCGGAACAAACACCGAGGAGGGCCGGATCAGCGTGGACGTGGCCCTGGGGATCATGGCCGCGCTCGGCACGTACCTCACCGCGGCGCCCTTCTGGCACGAGATCGTCCGGATCACCCACGAGCATGCGAGGCGCCGCGGCGCCTCCCTCCTGGTGCGCTCGGCGCCCTACGACTGACGCCGATGCACCCGACGGACCGTCAGTCCTCGGCACTCCGACTCGGACCGGCCTCGGCATCCCGGCGGTCCAGAGCCTCTGCGGTGGCGGGGTACTTGGCGCGGAGCCGGTCCCGGAGAGATTGCGGCGGCGTGCCGGCCACCGATGCCGCGTCGGCTTCCACCCCCAAACCGGCGAGCACGACACCGGGTACACGCAACTGCGTCACCTCCGCTTCCAGCTCGGCGACACGGGCCTCGAGTAGCTGCACGTCTCGGGCCGCGTCCTTGCATCCCTCCTTGTTGCGCCTGGCGACGTGCGTGAGGGTGTCCACCCGGTCCGCGAAGGCGTCGCGTTCGGCAGCGATCGGCTGTACCACCTCGCCGGCGACGACCGCCGCAATCCAGTCGACCCATTCGTTGATGCGCTCGGTACCCGGCGCGCCGATCAGTTCGGCGTCCTGCAGGCCGTTGAGCATCGCTGGTCGGATGGCGTCGGCGATGCGCTGCTGCGGGCCGTGCTGCTCGGTCACAGCTACTCCTCGATGACGATTCGGACGGCTTCGCCGACCGCGTTGACGCGGATGGTGTCGGGAAGCGATCTTCCCATGCTTCGGCTCGCCGGGTTCGACGCGGGAGAGCCTGCCGGCCGGCTGATGCATCCGGTGACGAGATGGCCTCTGCCAGGCGCAGCGCAGTGCCATGACGCCATCGAATGCGACTTCGGGCACCCGATTCATCGGACTGACTCTGTGTCATCTCAGATGCAGCTACCAACTACCGCTTCTGCCAAGCACGGTGGGAAGCGATCAGGCCGCCGTACCAGGCGGACGACGCCTTGGGCGTGCGTACCTGTGTGCCCGACCGCGGCGAGACCGCCCTCGGCCTTCTCGCCAGTGCACCGGCCACCGACCTGGGGGCCAGCATGATCGGTGACCCTGCCGGAACCACGACGATCGACCCGAAGGCAGCGGGAAGACTGTTCCATGCCCAACTCGGCGAAGAAGAACGTGCCCGCCACACCACCGAGCTCGTCCCCCAGAGGATGGCCCCCGGCCATCAGCCGACGACCAGCGCCGCCTGGCACCAGCGGCCCAGCACCTACGTGATCTGCACCGAGGACCGCGTCATGCACCCAGACCTGCAACACCGGTTCGCCACACGCGCAACCCGTGCGATCACCTGGCACAGCGACCACGGAGTCTTCGCATCACACGAAGACGAGACCATCGGACTACTCCACCAACTGGCCACCGGAAGCCGCCTCACCCCGGCCGACTAGGGAGTGCGTTTCGAGAGTGCCGGGCCGCTGGTGAGCGCGCCCGGCCAGGGCGGTCATCTCTCGTCATCGCCCCCGCTGGTGTCACTTCACGGATCCGGCCATCGCTCCCTGGATGAAGAACCGCTGGAAGCAGAGGAACACCCCCACGGGGACCAGGAGGGACAGGAACGCGCCGGGTGCGAGGATGTCCATGTTGCTGCCGAACTGCCGCATCTGGGACTGCAGGTAGACGGTCAGCGGCTGCGAGTCGTTGCCGGCGAAGATCAGCGCGACCAGCATGTCGTTCCAGACCCAGAGGAACTGGAAGATGCACAGCGAGGCGACGGCCGGTGCGGCGAGCGGCAGGGCGAGGGTGCGGAAGATCCGCCACTCCCCGCAGCCGTCCATCCGCGCCGCCTCCAGGAGTTCGGCGGGGATCTCCAGGAAGTGGTTGCGCATCAGGAACACGGCGAACGGCAGCCCGTAGCCGACGTGGAACAGCACGACGCCGGGGATGGTGCCGAACAGCCCGACGGCGCCCTCGAGTTTGGCGACCGGGATGAGCCCGACCTGGACGGGGACGACCAGCAGCCCGACCACACCGAGGAAGACGGCGTCCCGGCCGGGGAAGCGCATCCAGGCGAAGGCGTAGCCGGCGCCCGCGGCGAGGGCGACGGTCAGCAGGGTCGCCGGGACGCTGATGAGTACGGTGTTCCACAACGCCTTGGGGACGTCGCCGCCGCCGAGCAGCGCGGTGTAGTTCTGCAGGGTGAGCTGGGCGGGCTCGGTCAGTGCCGTCCACCAGCCTCCGGTGGCGGCGACCTGCTTGGGGCGCAGCGAGGAGACCAGCAGGCCGACGGTGGGCACCAGCCAGGCGACGGCGGCCACGATCAGCACGGCCTGGACGAGGCCGCTCCGGGTGAGGGCGGCGAGCCGGGTCGTGAGCGGCAGTGCGGACCGGCCGGCGGGCACCGGTGCGGGCATGGTGGTAGTGGCGGACGGGGCCGCCTGGGTGGTGGTCATGCGCGGCTCCCTCGGAAGCGTCGGACGTTGAGGAGCATCACCGGGACGACGAGCAGCAGCAGCAGGACGCTGAGTGCGCTGCCGAGGCCCTGGTCGTTGCCGCCGCCGAAGGAGACCAGGTAGAGCCGGAGCGCGAGCACGCTCGCGTCCTGCTGCACCGGTCCGGGCGCGATGATGTACACGAGGTCGAAGATCTTCATCACGTTGATGACCATGGTGATGAACACGACGCCGAGGACCGGGGCGAGTTGGGGCACGGTGATGCGGCGGAAGATCTGCCATTCGCCGGCACCGTCGATCCTGGCCGCCTCGATGGTCTCGCGGGGCAGGTTGGCGAGGCCCCCGGCGATGATGACCATGGCGAAGCCGGCCCAGATCCAGATGTAGGCGCCGATGATGGCCGGGGTGATGAACGCCGGGCCGAGCCAGTCGACGCCGCGGTAGGGGGCGGCGAAGTTCGCGGCCGGCATCACCACCGACGTGGTGGCGGACGGGGCCGCGCCGAACCGGAAGGTGCCGTCGTCGGCGGTGGTGGTGGTGTCGACCGTCCTTCCGCCGTCCCGGAGTTGGACGGTGACGCCGGGCAGGCCCTTCTTCCCGGCGTCCAGCCGGCCGGGGTGGCCGCCACCGCCCGGGACGAAGTCCAGGAACACCGTGCCGCTGACCCCGTCGCCGGCGGCCGGCTCCTGGGCCGTCCGGGCGGTGGCCGGGAGCGCGCCGGGCTGCACGCCGACCAGCGGCAGCAGCACGACGCGCGTGCTGGTGGGCGCCGTGACGTCGCCGCCGCCCTGGGCTTGGTCGAGGCCGCCGCCGGGGCGCGGGTGGGCGCCCGGGTAGGTCGGCTGGTCGTTGAAGGTGTCGTGGACGGCGACCGCGGCGGCGTTGAGCACGCCGCGGTGCGGGTCCGCGTCGTACACCGTGCGGAAGATGATCCCGGCGGCGAGGAAGGAGATCGCCATCGGCATGAAGACGAGCAGCTTGAACGCGGTGGCCCAGCGGACCTTCTCGGTGAGCACCGCGAACACCAGGCCGACGGCGGTCACCAGTGCCGGGGCGACGGCGACCCAGATCGCGTTGTTGCGCACGGCGGTGAGGGTGGCGTGGTCGGTGAAGGCGGTGCCGTAGTTGTCGAGACCGACGAAGCGGTGGCCGGAGGCGTCGAAGAGGCTGCGGGCCACCGAGTAGCCGATGGGGTAGACGACGAGGGCGCCGAGCAGCAGCAGGGCGGGCAGGACGAAGAGCAGGGCGAGGCCCCGGTGGCGCCGGAGGGCGCCACCGGATGCCCGGCCCCTGCGGGGTGAGCGCAGAGACATGGTGGATCAGCCCTTGTAGGCCTTGGCCGCGTCGGCTTCGAGCCTGGCCGCGGCGCCCTGGACGTCGGAGGGGTTGGCGAGGAAGTCCTGGAGGTCCTTCCACTCGCCCTGGCCCGCGGTGCCACCGAACGCGGCGGGGGCCTGGTCCGACATGTCGAAGCGGAAGGTGTCGCCGGCGTCGATCACCGACTTGGCGAACTGCCGGGTGGTGTCGTCGGGGTAGACCGAGGGGTCGACGGCCTTGTTGGGCGAGATGAAGCCGCCGGCCTTGGCCCAGACGGTCGCAGCCTCGGGGCCGGCCAGGAACTCGACGAACTTCTGCGCGGCCTCGGGGTGCTTGGCGCCCTTGAGGACGACTGCCGCGTCGCCCGCGCCCATCACCGGGGCCTTGCCGCCGTCCACGGCGGGGAACGGAAACACCTTGGCGTCGGTGCCGACCTGCTTCTTCAGCTCGGAGGCGATGACGCCGCCGACGAAGTCGCCCTCGTGGGTCATGGCGGCCTTGGGTTGTGTTCCGAAGACCTCCTGGACGGAGGTCGGGAAGTCGGTCTGCAGGGCGCCTTGCCCGCCGCCGGCGACGAGTTGCTTGTCGCCGAAGACCTTGCCGAGGATGGTCAGGGCCGTGAGGACCGACGGGTCGGTCCACGGGATCTCGTGCCGGGTGAGCTTGTCGTAGAGCTCGGGTCCGGCCTGGGAGAGGTAGACGTTCTCGAACCAGTCGGTGAGGGTCCAGCCGGCTTGGCCGCCGACCGAGAAGGCCGGGGTGCCGGAGTCGGAGAGCGTCCGGCCGGCCTTCAGCAGGTCGTCGAAGGTGGCCGGGGGCTGGACGCCGGCGTTCTGGAAGGCGGTGGGGCTGTACCAGACGGTCGACTTGTCGGCGGCCTTGAAGTAGAGGCCGTACTGGGTGCCGTTGACGGTGCCGAGGCTGGACCAGATACCGGCGTAGTCCTTCTTCGCGGCGTCGGTGACGGCGGGCGAGAGCGGCGCCAGCCAGCCCTTCTCGGCGAACTGCCTGATCACGCCGGGCTGCGCGACCATGACCACGTCCATCGGGTCGCCACCCTCGATCTTGCTACCGACCACGGTGGAGAGGTTGTCACCGGTGGAGGTGTAGCTGACGGTGGCACCGGTCTTCGCGGTGAAGGCGTCCAGCACCTTCTTGAAGTTCTCCTGCTCGGTACCGCTCCACACGGCGGCGACGGTCAGGGTCTGTCCCTTGAGTTCCTGGGTGGCGGAGTCGGCGGTGGTGCCGCCTCCCCCGCTGCCGCAGGCGGTTGCGGTGGCGGCCAGCACGACGGAGGCGGCCAGGGTGGGAAGAGCGCTACGGAGTCTCATCGTCGAGTCTTCTTCCGTGAGGCGGGTGGGGGCTTCGCTATGTGATGAAGGGTCAGATACCGCTGACAGCAGTGGGATTGACCCACCAGGCGGCGGTGGCGGGCGGCAGGAAGTCGTCATCGCACGGACCGCTGGCCAGCAGGGCCGGACCGACGACCGGGGCCGGCGCGGGGGTGTCGCCGAAGTTGACGGCACACACCAGGCCCTCGCCGCGGACGAACGCGAGGACGCCGGGCGGGGTCTCCAGCCACCGCAGCGTGCCCTCGCCGAGCTGCGGGAGTTCACGGCGCAGTTGGAGGGCGGTGCGGTACAGGTGGAACACGGATCCGGCATCGGCCCGCTGCCGCTCGGCCGTGTGGGCGGCGAACGAGGCCGGCTGCGGCAGCCACGGCGCGGCCGGGCTGCCCGGCGGGCTGAAGCCGAACGGGGCCTCGGCGCCCGACCAGGGCAGCGGTATCCGGCAGCCGTCGCGGATCCCGGTCCGGCTGCCGGTGCGGCGAAAGATCGGGTCGGTGATCAACTCATCTGGCAGGTCGAGGACTTCGGGCAGTCCGAATTCCTCGCCCTGGTAGATGTAGGCGGCTCCGGGCAGGGCCAGCATCAGCAGGGCGGCGGCCTTGGCCCGGGCGGGGCCGGAGGCCGGATCCTCCCCCGCGAACCGGCTCACCGTGCGGACCTGGTCGTGGTTGTTGAGCACCCAGGTGACCGTCGATCCGGTGGCGGTGATGTCCCGCACGGCGTCGTCGATGACCCGGTGGACGTGCGCGAGGTCCCACGGCGCGTGCAGCAGGTGGAAGAAGAATGCCTGGTGCAGTTCGTCGGGGCGCACGTACAGCGCCTGGTCGGCCGGCGTGGGCACGGACGCCTCGCCGACCAGTAGCCGCTGCCGGCCGTCGCGGACGGTGTACTCCTCGCAGATCGCGCGCCACCGGCGCCAGACCTCGTGCACCTCCGGCTGGTTCCAGGCCAGCGGGTTGACCGAGTCGCGGGTGCGCTCGTCCACGTCCGGGTCGGGCGAGTCCGGTAGCTCGGGATGCTTGTACAGCCCTGCCGCCACGTCGATCCGGAAGCCGTCGACACCGCGGTCGAGCCAGAACCGCAGCACCTCCTCGAAGTGGGCGGCGACGTCGGGGTTGCGCCAGTTGAAGTCGGGCTGCTCCGGAGTGAACAGGTGGAGGTACCACTGGCCGGGCCGGCCGTCGGCCTCGGTGGCCCTGGTCCACGCCGGGCCGCCGAACATGGCCCGCCAGTTGTTGGGCGGCAGCTCCCCGGCCTCGCCGCGCCCGTCGGCGAAGTGGAACCGCGCCCGCTCGGGGCTGCCGGCGCCGTTGGCCAGCGCCTTCTGGAACCACGGGTGATCACTTGAGCAGTGGTTGGGGACGACGTCCAGGACCAGCTTGAGGCCGAGCAGTCGGCAGTCCGTCACCAGGCGGTCGAACTCGGCGAGGTCTCCGTAGACCGGGTCTACGGCGCAGTGGTCGGCGATGTCGTAGCCGTGGTCGTGCTGGGGTGAGACGTAGAACGGGTTGAGCCAGACGCCGTCGGCGCCCAGCCGCCGCACGTGGTGCAGCCGTTCCCGAACGCCGGCGAGGTCGCCGACGCCGTCGCCGTCGGTGTCACGGAAGCTGCGCACGTAGATCTGGTAGATCACGGCGTCGCGCCACCAGGCGGGGGCGGCGGGGGTGGTGGGGGCGTGCGAACGAGCGCGCGGCAGGGTGACCGCGTCGCCGTCGGGGAGGGTGGGGTTGGGCATCTCGCTACTCCAACGGTTATGCATTCGCGTTAGGTATAGCAGGCAGATGCCAGCGCTGTTAAGCCCTTGCTTGATGGAGTTTCCCAGGAGTTACGAGACGACATGCCTAATCAGTCATAGATACGTGTTAGGTACTCGCGGGTAGGGGCCCCGCGAAGCAGGGGCTGAGCGCCCCCGGGTCGTCGCCGGCGTCGGCTCAGCCGACGATGGCGCGCAGGTCCGAGGCCAGCCGGGGCAGCGCCGCCTCGGCGGTCCGACGGCCCGACACGACCTCGAACGCCGTCTCGCTGAACGCGAGGCTCAGCTGCTGGTACTGCGGCACACCGGGGCGCGCCCCGGCTGCCAGGATCGCCGTACGCAGCACGGGCAGGTACGGGAACCGGGCCGTCAGGTCCGGTTCCGCGTAGAGGTCGGCCCAGACCGGCGGCAGCCCGCCGTCGGTCAGCACGCGGCGCTGCGCCCGGCGGCTCGTCAGGTAGCCGATCAGTGCCCGGGCGGTGCGCTGGCGCCGGGAGAACCGGCTCACCGCCAGGCCCGAGCCGCCCAGCACACCGCTGCCGGGCCCGTTCGGGCCGGGCAGCGGCACCACACCGAACCGCCCCTCCACGGGGGACCCGGCGGCGCCGACCGCGTGGTAGACGTACGGCCAGTTCCGCAGGAAGAGCAGGCCTCCCCGGCCGAAGGCCGCGCGGGACTCCTCCTCCTGGTAGCCGAGCACCTCGGGCGGGATCCAGCCGTCGCGCACGCCCCCGGCCAGGAACTCCAGTCCGGCCAGGGCCTGCGGGCTGTCGACCACCACGGTTCCGTCGCCGGCCAGCAGGTCCCCTCCGGCCGAGCGGATGGCCTCCAGCGCGTTGACGGCGAGGCCCTCGTAGGGGCTCAGCTGGCCCGCATACCCGGACAGCCCGTGCGCGGGGGCCAGCGTCCGTGCCTGCCGCGCCAGTTCCGCCCAGGTGGCGGGCGGCTGCTCACCGGCGGCGGCCAGCACGTCGCTCCGGTAGTACAGCAGGGCGGCGTTGGCGACGAACGGCACCGCGTACAGCCGCCCGTCGTAGCATCCGGTCCGCACGACCGGCGGCAGGAAGCGGTCCAGTGCGAAGTCCGACTCGTCCAGCGGCACGGTCCAACGCTTGGCCGCGAACTCGGCCGTCCACACCACGTCGAGGTTGAGCACGTCGAAGCGGCTTCCGCCGGCCGACAGCTCGCCGGCGAGCTGGGCGTGCACCTCGTCCGCCGCCTCGGGCAGCTCGACCAGCTCGGCGGGCTGGTCCGGGTGCTCGGCGTTCCAGTCGGCCAGCAGCCCGCGCAGGTAGCGGGTGGTGTCCCGGCCGGTGGCCAGCGTGACCGGCCCGACGCCCTCCGGGTCGCCCGCCGCCTGCGCACCGCCGGCCAGGCCGTACCAGGCGGACGCGCCCCCGGCCGCGAGCACCGCCGCCCCGCCCACCAGCGCGCGCACCACGCGCCGACGGCCCGTGTCGGGCCCGGTGGGCGGCCGGTTGTCCATGGAGCTCCTTCGATCCGCCGGCACGGGTGGGCGCCGACGTACGTCCCTTTATACGGCCTCCCTGCTGGTGGGGACCCGTCTGCCCGTACTGTGTGACCGAGGTGTAACCAGCGAACAGGGACGAGAAGGAAGAGGTGACGCCCGGTGCGCCATCAGCTGCTGGCGCTGCTGGCCCGGCAGCCCGCCTACGGGTACGAGCTCAAGCAGGGGCTTGAGCAGACCTTCGGCGCGGCGTACCCTCAGCCGAACATCGGCCAGATCTATGTGACCCTGAGCCGACTGGAGAAGTCCGGACTGATCCGCGGCACCGAGGTGACGCAGGAGGGCAGGCCGGACAAGAAGGTCTACGAGATCACGGAGAAGGGCACCGAGGAACTCGCCGGCTGGTTCGAGGCGCCCACCGAGGGGCCCCGGGTCAGGGACGAGTTCTTCATGAAGCTCATCCTGGCCGAAGGCACCGACCTCGCCGACCAGCTGACGCTGATCAACAACCAGCGCCGGCACTGCATCAACACGATGCGCGGACTCAACAAGCTGGCCGCCACCGAGCGCGGCAACCGGACCTCGCTGCTGCTGATCGAGGGTGCGGTCCTGCACCTGCAGGCCGACCTCGACTGGCTGGAGCGTTGCCAGGAGGAGCTCACGTGACCGGCTCGGAGCCGATACCACCGCTGCTGGCCGCCGACGGCGTGGTGCGCTCGCACCTGAGCGGCTCGACCCTGATACCGGCGGTCCGCGGCGTCAGCCTGCGGATCGACCGGGGCGAGTTCGTCGCCGTCACCGGCCCTTCGGGCGCCGGCAAGTCCACCCTGCTGCACCTCCTCGCCGGCCTGCTGCGGCCCGACGAGGGCGAGCTGTGGCTCGACGGGCGCCGGGTGGACCGCCTGCGCGAGTCCGCCTGGGCCCGCCAGCGCCGACGGCACTACGGCATCGTCTTCCAGAGCGGCAACCTGCTCCCCGACTTCTCCGTCGCCGACAACATCGAACTGACCGCGGTGCTCGCGGGCATGTCCGGCCGCACCGCCCGCGAACGCCGCCAGGAACTCCTCGAAGACCTCGGCCTCGCCCACAAGGCCGCCGCCGGGCCCGGTGAGCTCTCCGGCGGTGAGCGCCAGCGGGTCGCCCTGGCCCGCGCGCTGGTCAACCGGCCGCAACTGCTCCTCGCCGACGAGCCCACCGGGAACCTCGACAGCCGCAGCACCCGCGATGTCCTCGCCCTGCTCAGCCGCTACCACGAACAGGGCACCACCATCGTGCTGGTCACCCACGACGCCAGGGCGGCGAGCACCGCCGACCGCGTCGTCAGCCTCTTCGACGGCCGGATCGCCGACGACGCCCGGGTGGAGGAGCCCCCGGCCGCGCGGCGCGCCGTCGGGGTTCGCGACATCATCGATTTCGGCGGGTGAGCCGGTGCCTGCCATCCTCCGCTGGATCCGTGCCGACCTGCGCTCGCACCGCCTCCACGCCCTGCTGATCGTCCTCGCCACCGGCGGCACCGCCGCCGCCCTCCTGCTCGCCGGCACGCTGCTCGGCGCCGCCGCCGACCCGTGGCAGAGGCAGTTCCATGCCGCCGGATCACCCCACATCCGGATCGACCTGCGCCCGTCCGCGCCCGCCCAAGGCAGCGCCGACGAACCCTCGGCCGCCGTGCTCGCCGGCGAACCCGGCGTACTCGCCGTCTCACCACCCCAGCACACCGCCGAGACCACACTGGTCGGCCGACGCGCCGACGGCGCCACCACCGCGGGCCCACCCGGCCGCACCACGCTCGTACTGCGCGGCGACACCCCGGACGCGGCCCACCCGCTGCTGCGCTCCGGTACCTGGCTCGATCCGGACGACATCCACGGCATCGTGCTCGAACAGTCCGCGGCCGACGCCGCCTGGGCCCGCCCCGGGGACCACCTGACCGTCCTCGACGCCCACGGCGGCCCCGTCGACCTCCAGGTCCTCGGCATCGCGGACAGCCCCGACCAGTTGCCCAGCCAGGCCGCCGGCTACGACCTCGGCTGGGCCCCTCCTGCCACCCTCGACCTCGTGCAGCCGGAACGGGCGGCCCAAGGACTCACCCTCGGCCTGCGGCTGGCCCACCCCTCCGACGCCGGGTACACGGCCCAGCGGGTGGTCAGCGTCCTCGGCGCCGAGCGGGTCTCCCGGATCACCACCTGGCTGGACGCGCGGGCCGCACGGCAGCAGGACAACCGGCTGGCCGGCCTGCTGCTGGGCCTCAGCGGACTCGCCGCACTGCTCGCCGCCGCCCTCGCGGTGGCAGGCGCGGCCGGCGGGCGGATCCGGGCCAGGACCGGCGACATCGCCCTGCTCAAGGCGCTCGGCTTCACCGCCGGCCAGGTCGCCTGGATGTTCATCGCCGAACAGCTCCTGCTGGCCGGCGCCGGAGTGCTGCTCGGCGCCGGCGGGGCCGCGATCGCCGCCCACACCGTACCGGCCCTCGGCGGCGGGACCGACGCGCTCCACGGGCTCGTCCCCGGCGGCACGGCGACCACCGGCGCCGTGGTCGCCGCCGCGCTCCTCGCCGTCGGGGCCGCCGCCGCACTGCCCGCACTGCGGGCCGCCCGGGTCGCCCCCGTGCCCCCGACCGACGGCACCCGGCCACCCGTCATGACGGCCCGGCCCGTCCGGCTCGGCCCACTCAGACGGCTGCCGCCCGCCCTCGTGTTCGGGCTCGGCAGCGTCCTGCGCCGGCGCTCGGACCTGGTCGGAAGCGCCCTGCGGCTGACCGTCCCGGTCGTCGCCGCCACCCTGGCCCTGAGCACCTGGACGACGCTCGACGCCGTCACCCGGCCCGACGGCGGCGCCACCGGCCCGTCCGTCACCGCCCGCCGCACCACCTCCGATCAGACGCCCGGCGACGGGCAGCTCGCCGGCGCCCTGGCCGCCGACGCCGCCGTGCAGGGCGTCTATCCGGGCACCGAGATGCAGGCCCTCGCGCCCGGCCAGTCCGCGACGCTCACCCTCCGCGCCGTCGGCACCACCGACGCCCCGTACCCGTACACCGTCGTCGAGGGCCGGGCGATCCGCGCCACCGACGAGGCCGTCGCCGGACAGGGCGCCCTCGACCTCCTCGGCGCTCGGGTCGGCCAGTGGGTGCGGCTCACCACCGGGAGCACCCCGCGCATCCTGCACATCGTCGGACGCAATCTCGAACCGGAACACGGCGGCCGCGTCCTGTCCACCGGCTTCGACACCCTCGACCGGCCCGGCGACCCCACCCACCCCGACTTCTGGCAGCTGACCCTGCGCCCCGGCCAGGACCCGGCAGAGGTCCAACGCGACCTCCCCGCCCGCGCCGGCCTCGCCGGGCAGACGGAGATCCGCCTTCCCACCGGCCCGGTCACCCGGCCCGGCGCCCTGCGGGCCAGCGTGGTCGGCCTCCTACTCCTGCTCGCCCTCATCGCCCTGGTCGACGTGCTCACCACGGCCACCGCCGGCTTCCACGAACGCCGCCGGGACCTCGGCCTGCTCAGGGCGATCGGCCTGACTCCGGGCCAGTCCGCCGTCGTGCTCGCCGTCCGAGGGACAGCCATCGCCCTCATCACGGTCGCCGTCGGCTCGGCCGTCGCCATCCCGCTCGTCCGCCGGCTCATCGACCGGCAGGGCGAACTGAGCGGCATCGGCGCGGGCATCGCCCGCGCGCCCTCCGCCTGGACGGTCCTCGCCATGGCCGCCATCTGCGCCACGGCGGCCGCCGCCCTCTGCGCACTTCCGGTGCTGCGCATCCCCCCGCCCACCCTGGCCCCGAACGGCGCCGGCCGGTAGACGTCCCGGCCCAGCACCCGCTCACCACCGGTTCACTGCTCGCCCTCCCGCCCACGAGTTGTTCGGTGACGGCGTCGACGGCTTCGCGGGCTCCGGCCTTGGTGAGGTGACCCGTCCACGACCTGCGCCTCGGGGTGGAGGGGGACGGCCGTCACCGGGCAGGGCCGACAGGCCGGCTGCTTCGAACCCGTGCCGCATGGATCTTGTCCGGCCGTCCGACGAACTCGCGATGCAGAGGGGCGCTTCAGGCAGGGCGCTTCCGGGGCAGGCAGTGGGTCGGTGGCGGCAGGGACGAGCGGAGCGGTCCGCTCGTCCCAGCCAGTCGGGTCTCTGTGGTTCCGCCTTCGCGCCGCCCGCCTACTTCGTGGACCGCTTCCGATGCGCGGCGATCAGGTCCCGGTACCAGGCGTACGAGGCCCTCGACGTCCGCTGCTGCGTCTCGAAGTCGACGTGGACCAGACCGAAGCGCTGGTGGAACCCCTCTGCCCGTCGGACAGGCTGTCATCCTACGGACACCCGCGCACCCTCAGCCGCAGAAGGCACGACTGCGTCATGTCGCACCCCCTCGGCTGCCGCCAGCCGGGCGAGGCGCAGCTGTTCCCCTCCACAGTCAGCGCCGCCAGCGACTGCTCCGATACGTCGGCCGCCCAAGGAACGGAGATGCGGTGCCCACCGACGGTTCGCGGGCCGGCCACGTCTTCCTCTGCGCGACGTGCGCTGGTGCCCATGGATGGGCAGGGGCAGGCTTAGAAGTGCGCACCCGCCGACAGACGACCATGCGGACCCACCGTCGGATACGCCGCGACGGCCCCGCACGTCTCGACACCCGCCGAATCCTTGGAGGTCTCGATGACTCATCCTCCTGTCCTCCACCCGGTCGGCCCGATCGTGGTCGGCACGGACGGTTCGGCCCCGGCCAGGCAGGCTGTGACCTTCGCGCTCCGCGAGGCCCAACTGCGCGGTACCCGCCTGCGGGCCGTCTGCGCGTACGAGTACGCCCCCACCCAGCACTCCGGCTTCGAATGGACGGCCGACTCCGGCCCCGGCAGCGGCCCCATCCCGCAGCAGAGCGATCTCGTCACGCAGGCCGTGGCCGACTCCGTCGAGGAATTGCAGCAACAACTCGGCGGACCGCCCGTGGACGTGGAGATCCTCTGTGAGCGCGGTCGTCCGGCGCAGGTCATCCTCGAGTCGAGCAAGGACGCCTGCCTGCTCGTGGTCGGCTCCCGAGGATCGGGCGCCTGGGGGCGCCTCGCCCTCGGGTCGACCAGTACCGAGGTCGTCCATCACGCCCGCCTCCCGGTCGTTGTCGTCCCGGCGGAACACGACACCGCATCGTCCTGAGCGTCGATCCCAGCCGCGGCGCCCGCCACTGCCGACAGCCTCAGTGGCCGGGGGGGCGCTATGAGACCGATATCCGCCGCTTCCGCGTGGGCAGGTACCTCGAATCCTCAGAATGATCGCGGGCCGGCTCGAACCCGGTTCGGCCGTGAGCGCCCGGACGGTGGATTTCGCCTGCAGCTGATCCACCATGTGAATGCGGTCGGCTTCACGCAGGTGACGCGACGGGCTGCAGAACGGCATCCTCGCGTTGATCGGTGGTACCGCCCGGAGCCGACCGGAGGGCTGCCGGCCGTTGATCGTTCGCACCCGTCCCTGAAGGAAGTCCCACCGGCCGGGACGCCTCCGCTTTGCCGCAGCCCGTCGCTCCCCCGCTACACCCCCTGTCCCAGTCGGGGGCCGGGGCGGTGGCACCGACCCGGCCGACGCCGAGCCTGCCGACACCGCCTCAGACCGCCAGCCGACCGGCCGGGGCCCACGAGACGGACGGGGTCGCGATCAAGGCCTCCGCCTCGCCGGAGGGGATCGGCCGGGAGAACAGGAAGCCCTGGCCGAGCGGGCAGCCCATCGAGATCAGCAGTTTCTGCTGGGTCGGGTTCTCCACACCCTCGGCGATCACCTTGACGCCCAGGGTCTCCGCCAGATGGGTGATTCCCTCCACCAGGGCGTACTGCTGCGGGGAGCGTCCGAGCTCGTCGACGAACGACTTGTCGATCTTGAGGATCGAGATCGGGAACTCGCGCAGATAGCTCAACGAGGAGTAACCGGTTCCGAAGTCGTCGATCGCGATCCGGATGCCCAGATCGGTCAGGCTCCTCATCACGGTCCGGATGCGGTCGTCGTGCCGCATCAGGACGGTCTCGGTCAGTTCGAGGATCAGGTTCGACGGCTCGATACCGGACAGCTCCAGCGTGTGGTGGACCTCGTCGAGGAACCCGTCGTCCCGGAACTGCCGGGGCGAGACGTTGACGCTCACGTACAGCCCGGTGCTCAGCGCATCGCGCCTCGTCGTCGGCAGCTCCCGCCAGCGGACGGCCTCGGCCGCGGCCTGGCCGAGCACCCAGGCTCCCAGCGGGACGATCTGGCCGCTCTCCTCCGCCAGGGTGATGAACTGCTCGGGGAACACCATGCCGCGCGAGGAGTGCGGCCAGCGGACCAGCGCCTCGAACCCCGCGATCTCCCCGGTGGTGAGTTCCACGATGGGCTGGTACAGCACCGCGAACGACGATTCGACGGGCGCGTTGTCAAGACTCTCCTGGAGCTGGTGCCGCTCGGCCATACCGCTCTGGAGGACGGGCTGGTACCCGCGCCACTGGCGCTTGCCGGCCGTCTTCGCGGCATACAGGGCCAGGTCGGCATGGGTCAGGAGCTCGACCGAGTCGATGCTGTCCTCGGTGGTGGCGATGCCCACGCTGGCGTAGACGCTCACCGGCCCGACGCTGAGGCGGAACGGCTCCGCGAACACGCCTATCACGTGGTCGGCGAAGGTATCGACGTCGCCGGGCGTCACCGAGTCCTCGACCAGCAGTGCGAACTCGTCGCCGCCGATGCGGGCCGCGGTGTCGGACGCCCGGACGGTCGACGACAGGCGCAGTGCGACGGCGACCAGCAACTCGTCGCCCACGCTGTGCCCCTGCATGTCGTTCACGACCTTGAAGTCGTCGATGTCGACGAAGAGCACACCGACCACGGTGCCGTCGCGCTGGCTCTGGGTCAGCGCGTGGGAGACGCGGTCCTGGAACAGCACTCGGTTCGCGAGGCCGGTCAGCGAGTCGTGGAACGCCCGGTGGGTCAGCTCGCGTTCGAGCATGCGCTGCTCGGTGACGTCCCGGAGGGTGAGCACGATGCCACCGACCGTCGTCTCGGCCCGCAGGTCGCTGCACCTGACCTCGACCTCGATGACCGCGTGGTCGACGCGCATCATCCGCCAGTGCTCGCGCCTGCCCGGGTAGTCCCGGACCCGCATCTGCGCGAGGCTCTGGACGACGTCGCCGGTGTCCTCCGCAGCGATCAGCTCCGTCAGCCGCATTCCCTCCAGCGAGGGATGTCCGAGGATCTGGTCGGCCGACGGGCTGGCGTACAGGATCCTGTCCTCCTCGTCGAGGATCAGGATGACGTCGGACGAGTTCTGCACCAGCGTCCGGAAGTAGGCCTCGCTCTTGCGCCGGTCGACCTCCTCGCTGAGGGCGATCCGTTCGATCGCGAGCGCGGCCTGGGCCGTCAGCGTGACCAGCGAGTCCTGAAGGACAACGAGCCGCTGCTCGTCCCCGGCCACGATCAGCGCCCCGATGCCGGGGTCTGCAGGGCCGTCCTGCGGCGCCTGGTCCTCCGGACGATCCGGCACGGCCAGCGGGCACACCAGGACGCTGTGTGCCTCGCCGAGTTCCGCGGCGAGCTCCTGGTCCAGGTCGGCCCGGCTCACCAGACGGGCCTCGCTTGTCTGCGTCAGGGCGTGCACGGCCCGGGCGGTCTCCACGGACGCCGCGCGGCGCTCCCCGTTCTCGAAGTCGACCAGCAAGAGGATGTCGGCGTCCTTGATGGCGAGCAGCGCGCCGAGGTTCTGGGCGTCCGGCAGCAGCGACGCGACGGCGGTGCGGATCGCGGCGGCCGCGTCCCGGATCTCGGCGGCGGTGCCCAGCGACGCCACGGCGACGCGCAGGACCCGTTCCCGGCCGACGGCCTGCCGATGGGTCGCCGCGACGCCCGCCAGCCGGTAGAGCACCAGCGCGAAGAGGATGGCCGAGAAGGCTCCGATGACGCCGACGTTCGCGGTGACTCCCCGCGCCGCCTGCAGCAGGAGCACGGCCGGTGCGATCAGTGAGGCGAGCGTGAGCAGGCCGAGGCGGCCGGGCGCGGTGTCGGCGCGCCACCTGACGGGTTGGGTCAGTGTCACCATGGAGGGGTGGATGGCCGCGGCGCCCCAGGCGCCGTAGAACAACGCCCAGCCCAGCTCCACCGCCGAACCCGTGTGCCACGTTCCGTGCAGTTGGATAAGCGCGTACAGGACGTCGGAGGTGAGCAGACCGACCGTGCCCACGGTGAGCAGCACCAGTGCCGGGCTCTTGCCGCCCCGCGGGGCGAGCAGGCGCAGCAGCATCGCAAGCACGAGGATGTCCCCGAGTGGGTAGGCGACGGAGATCGCCTTCTGGAGCCAGGTGAGACCGGCGACGTGGGTGTAGGGCACGATCAGGTAGATCCAGGACAGCAGGGCCAGGCCGGCCGTCAGGGTCAGCGCGTCGATGAAACTGGCCCGGTCGCGTCCGGCCGAACGCCAGCGGACGAATCCCAGCAGCCCGACCGCGTACAGCACGTACGTCGCCAGGTAGAAGGCGTCGGCGGGGGACGGGAACGGGTTCTCCTGGTGCAGGAACTGGATGAGGACGATCTGGGTCGCCTCGCCGGCCGCGAAGCTGAAGTTCGCCGCGGCGAGCACCAGCCAGGGCAGCCGGTGGGACGGCCGGTTGACGGCGACGCCGACGAGCATGCTGGTGACACCGGCCAGCCCGATTCCGACGAAGATCAGCCGTTGGTCCGGGAACGCATAGTAGAGGGCCGTGAGCAGGGCCACCGTCACACCGAACACGCTCATCAGGGGGACCCAGCGCCGTTGGGTATTCAACCCAGCCACCTCCGACGCATCGCGTGAGGAATCCTGAGGAAGCCCGAGACCGTTCGGGCACTCGACACCAGGGATGCGGAGCCGGAGAAGGCTGCCTCGCAAGTGAAGCGGCAGTGGACCGGCAGGCTCCGCCTTGTAGCTCCGGGCCAGACATTTCGACACAAATCTGTTGCCAGTATACCCAGTTCGCAGGAATCGCACGTTCACGGACAGTGGCCGCCGCCCCGCTGCGGACAGCTGCCGGTGAGCGGCCGTCGCCGTGACGCTGCGTACCGTCCGCACTGGCGACGCGAGGCCCTCCGGTGCCGGACCGGGCAGCCGTGACGGAACTGAGTGAACGTCAACGTCTACGGGGCCGGTATGGAGCGATTGCGGCGGCCGCGTCCCGCGCCCGGCCGTCAGCCGGTTGAGCGGTTGGAGACGGGCGTCCCTGGTTTGCGATCTCGTGGTGTTCGTTCTTGGCTGGAGGTGTCCGGTCCGGCGAGCCTCCGCGTGCCGGTCGTACCCCAAGGCGGGTCCGGCTGTTCCGAGGTCCCGACCCGTCGGTCACGAGTTCCCGACCCGCCGGTCAGGTGGGCGTACGGGCTGGCTTCGTCGCCGGTGGAGCCGCCGCGTCTGCACCTGGCCGGCGTTCCTGGTGGCCTGCACCGCGATGATCGTGGCGTTCGCGCTGATGGCCTCCTCCGTCCGCTACGTCCTGCCCGCGACGCTGTCGGTGGCGACGATCCCCGCGATCGTGGCGGGGAAGCGCATGAACCGGCGCAGCCGGTCCGGTTGCTCGGCCGCGCTCGGCGGTGGGAGCCTGGTACCAGGACCGCCCGCGCTCGGCGGCCCGCACCCCCGCGTTCTACGAGCGCGGCACCGCGACGGCGGACCGACCCTACCTGCAACGGGCCGGCGAGCTCCCTGCCTCGGACCCGCTCGACCAAGCGGTCCAGGAACAACTCGCTCTCAGGCACTCCAACACGGGGATGCTGTCCAACCGCTCGGCGCCTACCGTCTGCCGCCTGCGATGTTCGCCCTCATCGATCCGATACAGCAACAGGGATCGGGTACCCAGAACCGAAAGCATGACGCCCTCACTCTCCGGAGGCACTTGTGGCAACGCCGCCTCTCGCAGCGAGTTCCACGCCGCAGGATCCGCCACACTTGCCATGGACACCACCCTGCCCTACCGGTCGGCACGACGACCAGGCGCCCCGCCCTCGGGGCTCGCGTCCTCCCCGCACGGCGATTACGTGTGGTACCGGCGGACGGCGGGGCACTCCGTGCCACTCTGCCGAACCCACCACATACGGCCGGTGCCGACGCCGGCGGTGGTTCGGCCTTGATCGCGGAGTTCTGGTCCGGGGTGAGCGAACGGCTCGCGGAGCGCACCGTCGCGCTGCTGGTGAGCCCGGCCCTCGCGTTCTGGAGCATCGGTGCCTGCTGGTTCTTCGTCTTCCGACGGTCCCGGTTCGACGCCTCGCTCGACCGGGTCGTGCATTTCTCACCGACAACCCAGGTCGTGGCCCTGGTCGTGTTCCTGATGGTCGTGCTGGCCACCGAGGGCCTGGTGAAGCAGTTGGTGCCCCTAGCTCTGCGCATGCTCCAGGGCTTCTGGCCGCGTCCCCTGGCACCCCTCCGAAGCAGACTGATCCGGCGCCAGCGCGCGCGTCTGGCAGAGCTGGAGGACCGGTGGCAGCACCTCTACCCGAGGGTGGTGGAGCGGTCGGCCGGACCCGACGAGGAGGACGAACTTCTCGCCGTGGAACACCTCCTGGCGGCACTTTCGTCCCGCCCCGGGAGGATCCTCCCCACTCGGCTCGGGAACGTCCTGCGCGCCGGTGAGACCGGAGTGCACGACAAGTACGGACTGGACCCGGTGCATTGCTGGCCGGCGCTGTGGCTGCTACTGCCGGAACAGACCCGCAACGAGGTCGCCGGCGCCCGGTCCGCGCTGGACACCGGCACGACCTGGTGGCTGTGGGCACTCCTGCTCTCAGTGCGGTCGGTCGCCAGCCCCTGGATCCTCCTGGTGGCCGCCACCGGGTGCGTGCTGGCGTACCTCGCGCTGCTGACCAGCGCGGCCCGATACGCAGAACTCGTCGATGCCACGTTCGTCAACCACCGGGGCCTGCTCTACGACGCCCTCGGCCGGCCACGGCCTGCGGCCCCGCAGGCGGAAGCCGCTCTGGGGAGGCAGCTCACAACGTCCATCCGGCGCGGCCCCGCCGAGGCGGCGACCCTTCCGGGCCCGCCGCCCCCGCCCCCCTGACCGGTACCCCGGCGGCCCGGAGACGGCCGCGGGCTGTGCCCGCTGCGATCTCCTCGTCAGACCTACGGGACCGCCTCGATCTACCGCGCGACGCGGCTCCGATGGGCGGCAATCAGGTCGCGGTACCAGGCAAACGAGGCCTTCGAGGTACGCCGCTGCGTCCCGAAGTCGACGTGGACGAGACCGAAGCGCTGGTGGAACCCCTCAGCCCGTCGAACAGGCTGTCATTCTAGGGAAGCCTTAACTCTAAGTCACCACATTTTCCAAGTATGCGATCTAACAGGGGGTTGAAGGCGACAGTCCGGGAGCCTACTTCGCGAGTCGCTCCCGATGGGCAGTGATCAGCTCCCGGTACCAGTCATACGAGGCTCTCGGCGTGCGGCGCTGCGTCTCGAAGTCGACGCACACCAAGCCGAACTTTTGATTGAACCCCTCCGCCCACTCTAGGTTATCAATCAGTGACCAGGTGTAGTAGCCGCGGACGTCGACGCCTTGGGCGACGGCCTCGGCGAGGGCGTCGAGGTGGCCGGCGAGGTAGTCGATGCGGGGCTGGTCGTCGATGGCCGCGGTCGTCGAGCAGCCGTTCTCGGTGATGGTGATCGGCGGGAGGGCGGCGGCGTAGCGGTCGCGGAGGCCGACGAGGAGTTCGCGGAGGCCGTCGGGGACGACGGGCCAGTCGAAGGCGGTGCGCGGGACGCCGTCGATGGGGGCTTCGGCGAAGGGGAGGCCGGGGTCGGTGGGGGCGGCGATGCGGGTGGGGTTGTAGTAGTTGACGCCGAGGCCATCGAGCGGGGTGGCGGAGATGAGCTTGAGGTCGCCGTCGTGGACGCAGCCGCCGAGGTCGGGGGCGACGCCGTAGGCGGAGAGGTCGGGGTAGCGGCCGAGGAGCAGCGGATCGGTGAACAGGCGGTTGTGGAGGGCGTCGTAGGCCTCGGCGGCCGCGAGGTCGGCCTCGGAGGACGAGGCGGCCCACACGGGGGTGAGGTTGTTGGCGATCATCACCTCCAGGCCGCGCTCGCGCAGCGCGGCGGCGGCGAGGCCGTGGGCGAGGAGCTGGTGATGGGCGGCGGGGAGGGCGTCGAGCATCAGGGCGCGGCCGGGCGCGTGGATGCCGAGGGCGTAGCCGTAGACCATGTGCACGAAGGGCTCGTTGAGGGTGATCCAGGCGGGCACGCGGTCGCCGAGCCGGTCCGCGACGACCGCGGCGTACTCGGCGAAGCGGTACGCGGTGTCGCGGTTCAGCCAGCCGCCGGTGTCTTCCAGGGCCTGTGGGAGGTCCCAGTGGAACAGGGTGGGCAGCGGGGTGATGCCGGCTTCCAGTAGCGCGTCCACCAGGCGGTCGTAGAAGGCGAGTCCGGCCCGGTTGACCGGGCCGGCCCCGGTGGGCTGCACGCGGGGCCAGGCGATGGAGAAGCGGTAGCCGTCCAGCCCCAGACCCTGCATCAGGGCGATGTCCTCGGGATAGCGGTGGTAGTGGTCGCAGGCGACCGCTCCCGTGTGCCCGTCTCGGATCGTGCCGGGGCGGGCGGCGAAGACGTCCCAGACGGACGGGCCGCGCCCGTCCTCCTCGACGGCTCCCTCGATCTGGTAGGCGGCGGTGGAAACGCCCCAGCGGAAGCCCGCCGGGAGGTCGAGTCGGTTAGACATGGCCCGCTCCTTGCTCGCGATGGCGATGAGTATGCACTCAATGGAAGCATCAGATATGAGGAGTCCTCATGTTAGTGACTAACCGACGAAGCACCAGATGTCGTGCGAAGGCTCGAAGCGCCAACCGTGCCGGACTCGCGGAACAACCGACCCACAACAATGACGGGCGGATCGCGTGTTCGGTCGGGCGATGGCTACTTGGGCGCAGCAGAGCCAGGCCTGCGGCGCGCCCCGGGCCGGCTCAACGACGCCTTGAACGCCAGAACGCTGGCCCACCAGCCCGCCGGCGGCACCGAGCTGATCGCCCAGCGCTCCACCGGCTTCAACAACATCGACCTCGACGTCTACGAAGAGGAGACCGGCATCTTCTTCACCGACCAATCCATCCAAGGCATCACCGACGACACCCTCGCCCGCCTCGTCACCTTCCCCCAGGTCCTCGCCACCAGCCACCAGGCCTACTTCACCCACACCGCGTCGGCCAGATCATCGACACCACCGCCCGCAACATCGATGACTACCCTCTCTGACAGTCTCGACTGAGACGCCCGGCACCCGTGCGGTGCCGGCTGCCCGGGGTTCTCACTCTCACGCCTCCGGTCCGGCGAGGACGAAGTCGTCCTGGGTCAGTTCCGCTCGCAGCCGCTGGTCAACTGGTGCAGTGGGGTTTTTGAGCATGGGGAGTATTCCTTCGGCCAGGTTCTGTCCGGGCGGACCACGTGACGCATCACGTTGAGCCGTTGTTCGGGTCGTGGGGCGGGCGGTCTGACCGGCATCAGGCAGATAAAGCGGTGGTCGCCTGCCCGGCCTCCCTGCCACCATCTGGGTGTGACCACGTTGTTCCTGATGGTCGGCCTGCCAGGGGCCGGAAAGACCACGAGGGCTCGGCAGCTCGCCGATGAGCACGGCGCGCTGCGCCTGACACCCGACGACTGGATGATTCCCCTGTTCCGTGAGGCGGAGGCGGACGGGAAGCGCGACGTGTTGGAGGGGCGCATGCTCTGGCTCGCCTTGGAGGCAGTCAAGCTGGGCACCAACGTTGTGGTGGACTACGGCTGTTGGTCCCGTGACGAACGGTCCGCGATCCGGTGGCTGGCGCAGGCCGAGGGCGCGTCCTTCCGCATGCTCTACCTGCCGGTGGACGATCGGACCCAACGCGCCCGGATCGCCCATCGCTGGGCAACCACCCCCGAGGAGACGTTCCCGATGACCGAGGCCGACATCCTGAACGGGCGGGCGCACTTCGAGGAACCCGACGCGGCGGAGTTGGGAGGCGGCGAGGTCGCCGGCCCGCCCTCCGGCTGGGCGGGCTGGCGAGAGTGGGCCGCCTACCGCTGGCCGTCGTTCGAGTGACTGTTCGGCCCGAAATGGTATGGGACGGTCCCTTTGTTCATGTCCCGTGACGCTCCAAACCCCATGTGGTTCAGGGGATGATGCGACCGATGTGGTTGTCTCTCTGATGGATCTCCTCAAGCTCACCCCAGGGTGGCGGACCACCCAAACGCCAGGGGACTTGCTTCGTGTCTGACGCGTGGATCGATCGCCTGGCGGCGTTGACGAACTCCCGTTGCGCAGCGTCGAGTTTCGTATGAATCTGACGAAGCATCGCCATGTCCTTTGGCTCCCCGAACGGAAAGGCACTGAACTCTCCCACAAATGAGGACAGTTGCTCCGCAGCGATCCCCACATCGGTGTCGGCAACCAGGCTGACCGACACCAAGGCGGCGTTCCACTCCTCCCAGTCGATCCCCTCGGGCTCGCGTTGCTCCCAGTACGCGTGGCGCATGCCGATCTCGACCGCGCCGAAGCTCTGGAGAAGGCGCTCGTACGCCGCGATCTTCCGATCGCGTATCCACTGCCCGGATTCATTGCGGCGCCCGGCCAGGGTGCCCACGAGGATGCCCAGGATTGTCGCGGCCACTCCGCTGGCGGTGGATATGAGGGTTCCCCAAGGGAGATTCATGGTATTCCTGCCTTTCAGTCGGACGTCCAGCCAAGGCCTAGTCGAGGCTTCTGTCAGGTCGGGTGTAGAAGGACTCGACGCCCCGCCAGGGCGAGGGGCCGCCCAGTGATCGGTCCAGGCGCCGTTGGGACGGGGCAAGGGAGCGGCGAGCCGCATTGACGAAGCTCAGGTGAGCCTCACCCAGCGCGGTATGAATCGGCCGCAGTTCTTCGATGTCGGTCGGCTGACGCCCATGGAAGAGGATGGTGAAGTCCTCCAGGATCTCGCAGACCCGCTCGGCTGCTGCACTGGTCGCCGGGTCGGCAACGAGGCTGACCGAGTGCTGGGCGGCCACGAACGGCACCCAGTCAACAGCGGGCCTGCGCTCGTCGAGGAATGCCTCGCGCAGCTCCGCCTCCACGCCCCCGAACGCCTGCAGGAACTTCTCGTAGGCGGCGGTCTGCGTCCCCTGCAGCCATTGCTGGTGCTGGCCGCGGCGCCCGACGACACCGCCGGCGATGACGCCGACGACCGTTGCGGTGACACCACCTGCGGTGGATATCAGCAGATCCCATGAGACAGTCAAGCCAGGTCTCCTCACGATGGATGAGCAGGGCGCCCCGGGCAGCCCCGCGCTGGACGAAGCCAACGGAGTGAACGTCAATTCTTGCCCAGTGTCGATGAGATGGACGCTCGTAGTCTTCTATTTTGCCCTCCAGAGACGCCGCCGGGTTGTGGTGCAGGGCGTTCATGGCCGAGCTGGTTGCGTGGCAGCGGTCAGGTCGGTGGCCCTCGCGGTGAGGTAGGTGCTCCAGTCGCGTTGCGCGTGACGGGCCCACTTCAGTGCGGTGTGGATGTGAATGTCGAGGAGGTCGGCCAGTACCGGTGCGGGTAGCTCGGTGGCGAGGGCGATGAGGGCTGCGGTGCGGGCAGGTCTGGTGTGGATGCCCTGGCGCGCGAGCCGGTCGTTGAACGCCTTGCGGCTGAGTGGACGGCCGGGAACGACGCCGGGGAACAGCCACGGCAGCTGACCGGTGAGGTTTCGGGTCATGGCGGAGCGCTGGTACGGCTCGTCGGCGAGTTGGTGGAGGAGTTCGGCCAGGCGTGGTGGGATCCATAGCCTTGACTGGCCGAGTTGGAGAGATGTCTCCTCGCTCGTGGCACCGTGGATCTGTTCGGCGGTCAGGTGGCGGAGGCGTTCGCCGGGGATGCCGTAGTGTCCTGAGTCTCAGAAGCACTGCATAACGGCCGACACCGCCCTGCCCGCCGGACTCCACCGCCTCCACCAGCTGCCGGTAGTCCGGCGCCAGCGCGTCCACCGGATCCAGACCCTCCCGCCACACCGGCACCACCGCCCCCTTCGGCGGCACCCGCACCCCCGCCTCCGCCGGCCCCGCGTCATCCTCGGCCGGGGCGAGCGCCTCGGCCAGCTCCTCAACCGCCACCACCCGCCGCTCCAACACCGCCCTCGCCGACCGCAGCTCACCCTCGAGGCGCTCCAACTCGGCCTCCAGATCCTCCACCCGCGCCCGGGCGGCCTCCCGACGCTCCTCCAGCAACCCCAGCGGCGACGGCGGCATCACATACTCCGTTCCGACCTCGACAACTCGACGCCGAAACCCTGCCGCCCAACCCCGCACACCATGCCTGAACAGCGAAAAGTCATACGCCGCACGCGGATTGCGGATGCCTTCTGAAGCATCTCGATCTTGTCGAGCAGAGCCGCAGGCACACCCCCGCCCAGAACGCGTCTGGGCGTTCAATCACTCGAGCCAGTTCTGCCGCAGGACGAAGACCGGGCGCGGGATGATCAGGGTTACGGTCACGTCGTCGCGCTGCGGGAACCGGTTGGCGGCCATGACGCCGGCGTAGCCGCCGATAACGACGACGTCAGTGTTCTCAGCCATGGGTGGCTCGTCCGTTTTCCAGAGGCGGCCTCAAGACGCCGACGCGTGACCGGCAGCTGCGGCAGATCGCGCCCCCGTCGGCGACTGGCCGGGCTCTCAGCGCATGACGGCAGCGAGCCGCTGCACGCTTGTCCCCATCCGGCTGGTAGCGCGAAGCCCGGGAGCGGTTCATCGCAGCGCGGGTGCTGCGGCCCGGCGTCGGCGTCGGGTTACCACTGGGCGATAAGCGGCAGGTCCGGTTCGTGCTGCCGCCAGGCTTCGGTGAGTCGGGCGAGGCGGGTGGGGGCGGCGATGCCGCGCACGGTTGCGATCTTGCCGTCCGTGATGTCGAACGTCACGGAGCCGATGACCTGGTCGCCGAGCACGAAGAGCATGGCGGGGTCGCCGTTGACGAGCGCGTAGTGGACGGTGGGCGTGCCGCCGACAAGTCGCCGCTTCGCGGGTGTGGGCTTGAACCCGGCCCGTGCGATGGCGGCGATGCGCTGCGGAGTGTCGTACCGCAGCAGCGTCTTGGCCAGGCCGGCGCCGTTGGAGTCGGAGATCGCGGTCGCGTCGACGGTGAGCAGCGCCACCAGGCGTTCGGTGCGGCCCGAGGAGGCAGCAGCGAGGAATTCCTCGACGATCCTCCGCGCGGATGCCGGGTCGACCTCGCCACCGCCGCGGCGCACGGCGGTGATGCGGTGCCGGGCCCGGTGGAGGTGCTGCTGGCTTGCGGACTCGGTGACGTCGAGGATCTCGGCGATCTCGGCGTGACGGTAGGAGAACGCTTCGCGCAGGACGTAGACGGCCCGCTCGAGGTGTGACAGGCGTTCCATGAGCATCAGCACGGCCAGGGAGACCGATTCGCGCTGCTCGAAAGTGTCGGCCGGGCCGAGCATCGGGTCGCCGTCGAGGAGCGGTTCGGGCAGCCAGGCGCCGGCGGTGCGTTCGCGGCGGGCCTGTGCCGAGCGGAGCCGGTCGAGGCAGAGGTTGGTGACGACCTTGGTCAGCCAGGCTTCCGGCACCTTGATCAGCTGCCGGTCGGCGGCCTGCCAGTGCAGGAACGCATCCTGCACGGCGTCCTCGGCGTCGGCGGCGGAGCCCAGCAGTCGGTAGGCCAACGAGGCCAGCCGCGTCCGGCTGGCCTCGAACCGACTGGTGTCGAAGCGATCAATGGCGGTGGCGTCCACGCGGATCACCCTGGCGAGCCGGTTACGCGACCGCGTTCTCGCTGTGCGCGATCGCCTTCTCAGCAGCCGCGTTCGGCGCGGCGGCCAGGTGGCGCTTGCGTTTGGGCAGGCCGAAGGTCGGGTGCGAGGTGGCCCACAGCGACGTCCAGAGGGTGCCCGCCTTGATCCACGCGGCCTTCCGGCCGCCCATGTACTTCGGCTTTGCCTGCGCCTCGTCGTCGACCATCTGCAGGATCCCGTCCCGCCGCCCAAGGCTGATGTGGTTGTACGTGTAGGCCAGCGTGGTGTTTGCGATCTTACGGCCGGTCAGGCGTCCCACGATCGCCTCGATAGCCTGCACGCTGGTGTAGCCGGCCGAGGCGCAGGACATAGGCAGTGGCCGGCCGTTGTCGCCGATGGCGTAGGCGCTGTCGCCGGCGGCGTAGACGTTCGGGTGCGAGAGGGACCGCATGGTGCGATCGACGACGATCCGACCGTTCTCGGTGACCTCCAGCCCGCCGGCGGCGGCGATGGGGTCGACCGCGAACCCGGCCGTCCACGCGGTCGCGTCGGACGCCAGGGCGGCGCCCTCCGCGCACAGCACCCGCGTCGCTTCGACGGCTTCGACGCTGGTGTGCTCCAGGACGGTGATGCCCAGCCGGTCGCAGGCCCGGCGCAGGTGGCCGCGGGCCCCGGCGGAGAGCCGGGCGCCCAGCTCTCCGCGGGCGATGAGCGCCACCGACAGGCCGGGCCGGGATTCGGCGATCTCGGTGGCGGCCTCGATGCCGGTCAGCCCGTCGCCGACGACCACCACACGCCCGCCATCGCCCAGGCTGTCCAGGCGCTCGCGCAGGCGCAGCGCCGAGGGCCGGCTAGATGATCAATTCCAAGGGGTCGTTGAACGGTCGTAGGCAGTTTCGCTCCGGCGGATCGGTCTGCGAGAGTTTGGTCATGAGTGACGTTGTTATCCGTCGGGCCGAGTCCGATGACGCGACCGCACTGGCAGCCATGCGCTGGCGGTTCAAGGTGGAGGACGGCGGAGATGAAGTCCCGCGGAACGAAGAGGAGTTCACTGCCGAGTGCGAGCAGTGGCTGCGTTCCCGGATGGTCGGGCCGTGGCGTGCCTGGGTTGCGGAAGTGGGCGGTCGGCCCTGTGGTCACGTGTTCGTGTGCCTCGTGGAGAAGGTCCCCAGTCCCTACCCGGGTTCCGACGCCCTGGGCTACGTGACGAACTTCTACGTCGCCCCTGAACAGCGCAATCGCGGTCTGGGCAGGGCCCTGCTCGACGAGGCCACCGGCTATGCGCGCGCTCACGGCCTGGATACGTTGATCGTGTGGCCGTCTGAGCGCAGTGCGCCGCTGTACCGGCGCTGCGGATTCGACGGACCGGACGAGCTCCTCGAACAGCCTGTCGCGCCCAGCTGAGCGAAGTTCTCGCACTGACTGCGCGGACGATGCGAGGGCGCCCAAGGTCAGTCTGTGACGAACGACCTGGACACCCTCGCGACCGCACTCTATGTGAAGACCGACGACCTGCTGAAGGACTCGCCGCAATTCGCCCCGCAGCGTCCGGCCGTGGGCATCGTGCCGCAGCTCGGCGACGCCGAGCTGGTAACGCTGGCGATGATGCAGGCGATGCTCGGTTTCACCTCCGAGGCCCGCTGGCTGCGCCACGCCGGCGCCCACCTGCGCCACCTCTTTCCGTACCTGCCCCAGCAGCCCGGCTACAACAAGCGGCTGCGCAAGGCCGCCGAACTGATCCGCCGGGTCACCTGGGCACTGGCCCGCGACACCACACTGTGGAGCGACGACGTGTGGGTGGCGGACTCCACGCCCGTCGAGTGCGGGCGCTCCCGAGAGACCGTCAAACGCTCCGACCTGGCCGGATGGGCCCAGTACGGCTACTGCGCCAGCCATTCGCGCTACTTCTGGGGCCTGCGGCTGCATCTGGTCTGCACCCTTCACGGCCTGCCGATCGCGTTCGCACTCACCGGGGCCAAGGCAGACGAGCGCGAGACCCTGCTCGACCTGCTCGCCGTCGAACCCCGTCTCACCGCCGAGCACCCGGGACAGACACTGATCGGAGACAAGAACTACTTCGGCCGAGAGTTCGAACAGCGGCTCGCCGACATGGACATCCGCCTCCTGCGGCCGACCCGCAAGGGCGAGCCACAGCGAGCCGGATCACAGCTGTTCAAGCCACTGCGCCAGGTCATCGAGTCGGTCAACGAGACCTTCAAGGGCCAGCTCGACCTCGAACGACACCGAGGCCGCACCCCCAATGGTGTAGCCGTCCGAGTCCTGCAACGCATCCTCGCGCTCACCGCCGCGATCTGGCACAACGACCGCACTGGCCAGCCGACCATGCGCACGCTCACTGCCTACGACCACTGAACCCCTTGGAATTGATCATCTAGCAATGTCGAAGGCGTGCTCGGCCGCGCCGGGGACGCCGTGGTCGTCGCCATGGCTGCCGAGCGCGTAGACGAGCGTGTCGTAGCCGAGCTCGCCGCCGCCGTCGGCGTCGGCCACGGCGACGACCCGGCGGTCAGGGTCGACGGCGGTGACGCGGGCCAGGCGCCGCCGGATCCCCGTGCCCGCGAAGACGTCGGCGAGCTGTGGAGCCTCGATCTCCTGGCCGGCCGCGAGCTGGTGCAGCCGCAGCCGCTGGACGAAGTCCGGCACGGCGTTGACCACGGTGATCTCGGTGTCCGCCGGGGACAGCCGGCGAGCCAGGTTCCCGGCCACGTAGGCCCCGGCATAGCCGGCTCCGAGGACGACGATGCGGTGCTTCATGTGCTGCTCCTGTCGGTTCGCTTGCTCCCGGTGGCTTGAGCGGAACAGCGGACCGATTGCTGACAGGAACCGGATGTGATGTGGATCACAGAGCGGCGGTAGCGTCGCCCCTGCACGCGACACCGAGGCTGCACAGATGCAGGCCAAGCCGAACGAGTGATCTCATGCCGTGGGCACCCCGGCGGGGCCGGGATCGCTGCCTTCAGCCGATTCCGACAGAACGTCACATACCGTATCAAGAGGGAATGTGGCGAGCTCTCTCGTGCCGGTCACCGTCGACGGGGTTCCTGCCACGGCCCTCGCCCACGTCGCTCCGACTCCCGGCCATGGCGACCACGGCCTGGGTGGGATCGGCCCCGGACCTCCAGAAGGCAGAACCTCATGCAGAAGATCACTCGGCTCGCCGTGGCCGTCGCGACCGCGCTCGCGGCAGCAGCCGCGGGCGCCCCGTCGACCGCAGCCGCGTACGGCGGTGAAGGCCACCCGCGTGGCGGGCGCCACGCCGTATTCGTGCAGACCGATAACCCGGCGGGCAATCAGATCGTCGCCTACCGGCGCGCGGACGACGGGCAGCTCACCCCGGCCGGCACCTACGACACGAACGGGCTCGGCGGCGTGCTGGACGGGTCGGTTGCCGACCACCTCGCCTCCCAGGGATCCCTCACCTACGACCCAGATCACGCGCTGCTGTACGCGGTGAATGCCGGAAGTGACACCGTCTCCGTGTTCTCCGTGGACGGCGACCGCCTCGCGCTGCGGCAGGTCGTCAACTCGGGCGGCCGCTTCCCGGTGAGCATTGCGGTGCACGACGACACCGTCTACGTGCTCAACGCCCTGGACGGCGGTTCGATCCAGGGTTACACCGTCCGCGACGGACGGCTGAAGCGGAAGGCCGACTGGAACCGCGCTCTGGCGCTCGACCCGAACGCCACGCCCCAGTTCACCAACACCCCCGGGCAGGTGGGCTTCACCGGCGACGGCTCGCAGCTCGTGGTCACCACCAAGGCGAACGGCAGCAGCCTCCTGGTGTTCAACCTCAACCGCTTGGGCGCTCCCGCCGACACCCCCGTCGTCACGAGCCTGCCGGGCGCTGTGCCCTTCGCGTTCGTCCCCGACGGCCGACACGGCCTGTTCCTGGCCGAGGCCGGCACCAACGCCGTGGCCACGTTCACGATCCACCGCGACGGCACCGCCACCCAGGAGGCGTTCGCGGCCACGGGCCAGGCGGCCACCTGCTGGATCGTCGGTGTGCGCGACCTGCTCTACGCCTCCAACGCGGGCAGCTCCACCCTCACCGGCCTGCGCACCACCGACCGTGGCCGCCAGCTCACCGTTCTGGGCAACACGCCCACCGACCCCGGCACCGTCGACGCCGCCATCTCCTCCAACGGGCGCTACCTCTACGCCCAGACCGGGATCAACGGCATCGTCGACGAGTTCGCGATCAACACTGACGGCTCCCTCGCCGCACTCGGCTCCCAGACCGTCCCCGGCGCCGCCGGCGGCGAAGGCATCGTCGCCTTCTGACCCCGCACACGGCAGTCGGCCCGGGTCCCCACACCCGGGCGTGCGCAACCCGGGCCGACTGCCGCCCGCGGCCATGGGCCCCTTCCCCCATGGGTCGGCCGCATCCACCTCGTCCCGGCCTTGGGTCACGGCAGGACCCGCGAACAGCCCAGGCCGGTGCGCCTCCCGGAAGCGCACCGCCCGGCCGCCCTTCCGCCCCGGCGCCTCAGATGGGCCCGCCTGCGCTCGCCGAGGCGTCAGCGCCCGGCCGCCTCGGTCCTCTCGTAGTGGCGGGCCGCGCGGGCCCTGGTCCCACAGCCTGCGGAGCACCACTCGCGGCGCGGGTGCTTCTTGACGAAGTACAGAACGCAGCCGGGGCCTGGCAGGCCCGCAGGTCGGCGGTCTGGTCCCGAAGGACGGTAGGAGTTCGCCCGGGGTCGCCTGCCAGTGCTCCGGAACACTCGGCAAGATCGGCAACTGCCAGGTCGGGGTGAGTGTCCACGCGGTCACCGACAGGGCGTCCTGCCCGCCCGACTGGCGCCTGTTCCGGCCCGCCACCTGGGATCCGGAGCACGCCACGGACCCGGCCGACGCCGCCCATGCCGGGCGGCGGCGGACCCGATGCCGCATCCCCGCCGACGAGGGACACCGCCCCAGATGCCGCCTCGCGGTAGAGATGCTCGACCAACTCGCCACCTGGGGTCTCGTCCCGCCCGTGGTGGTTGCCGATGCCGGCTACGGCGACAACGCGCACTTCCGCGCCGCCCTCGACGAGCACGACCTGCGGTGGATCGTGCAGGTCAAGGGCCTGGCAACCGCCCACCCAATGGATGCGGTCGCCCATCAGCCGCCCTACGGCGGACTCGGCCCCCGTCCCAACTGGCCGAGCACGTGCGGGCCACCGGCCGGCCGGTGGCCCGCACGGTTACCTGGCGACATGGCTCCCGGGACCACCTGACCAGCGAGTTCGTCGTTCTGCGCGTGCGCACGGCCGGCCGTCGCCCCCCGCCTGGAGGAGGACGGCACCATAGCCGCGTGCTGGCTGCCGGCCCAGTGGCCGGCCCACCTGGCCGAACCCTCCCACGCTCGCGCTTCTCCAGCAGCCCCATCACCGACGGCATCCGGTGCCTCCACCGCAGAGACGACACGACACCCCGCCTCTGCCCTCGAGGCGCCGACACTATGCCTGACCAGTGGAAAAAGCACCCGTCGCTATCAGAAAGACAACGGCTTCTCAGGCAGCCAGTCACTCAGGTCAGGGGACTGCAGGGCCGCAGCGGCGGTTGGTCTCGATCGCATGTGAGGAAGTTCTGTGGCATGCCCGATGGTCCAAAAAGGCCCGGACAGCAGGGGTTTGCGCGACAGCCCCCTTGAGAATCAGGTGCCAGAGTTGTCGACGAACCCCACGATATCGAGGTATTCGATTTTGGGCGGGACGCCATAAATCCCCGTCACCTTGTCGACGAGCTCCTCCGTGAAGAAGGCACGGGCTTTGTCCTCGTCATCCCACACGTAGAAGTTCCTTGCCTGAACGCCGTCTTCATCGAGCATGAAGCTCTTGAAGCGAAGGCCAGCCATGCCTTCGAACGGCCCTCGGAGTTCGCCGGCAATCTTTGTGATAGCTGAACGATCGAACTTGTCGGTCTGCGCGAAAGTCACGAGCACGCCGATCATCGGGCCTCCTATCGATTGGGTGAGCAGCGGTCGATCGAGTGATGCTAGAGGCGGATCCTAGTACACGCGGCCGGAAATTCTGGTCGTTAGCCCGCGCGTCGGACGTGCGGCTCGCGGTCGGCGATGCGGACCACGAGCGCGTCGGGCTTTGCGCGCGTGAACGCCCATCAAACGGGTGGGCGATTTGGCGCTTAATTCCGATCACTACGTGCGGCCGCGCCCACTGGGCGCGCATTGAGTCGTGATCAATCTCCTCGATTCCCTCCCACAGCCGGTCCGCCAACCCCGGAACGAGCGGGACGATCCCCTCCACGAGGGCGAGATCGTAGACTTCCCCGGACTCCTCCGCCTGCAGCGCCTGGAACCGCGGGCAGGCCGAGTACGGCACGCCGCGCCCGGTTCTGAACGCCTCCGGTACCTGCTGCTCCACCTCGGCCAGCATGCTGAGGTCCTGTGCGATCCTGGCCGTCATCGTCCGTCTCCGCCCTGATGACACGGACGCGGCCCCGGCGCGCCCGGGCGTCCGCCTCTTCGACATCACGGGCGCCCGATGCGCGGCTGGGTCCTCGTCGCTTCCTCCGCCCTCACCGAGGACGCGGCCCTCCGTGACTGGATCGACCGAGGCCGAACCTTCGCGGCGACCTTGCCGCCCAAGTAGCGGGCCTTGGGCGAACGCGGCCTCGCCCGGTCCGCCGGCGAGGCCATCGAGGTCCGGCTCCCGCGCCTCCATGACACGGTCGCCGCTCTCGGATGACGAGTTCAGTTCTCCTCGGCGTGGCGCTCGAGGTCCTCGATACCGCTGGGACTTCCCGCCCGCACCCACAGCGCGTAGAGCGCTCCGCCGATGAGGAGCGTGGCGACGAGGGAGAGGATCGGCCAGCCGCGCATGAGGTTGACCAGGAGGGTGAAGGCGACGGCTGCCGCAGCGAGGGCGTTGACGAGCGCGAGGACGGGCTTGCGCTCGGTGCGGGCGAACCGGGCCATGGCGAGCAGGCCGACGAGGAAGCTGACGAACACGGACACCGCGTAGAACAGCACCAGTTCCTGTTCCTGCCCAGCCGCGGCGACGATGATCACCGCAGCGGCGGCCAGGTAGACCACGACCGACCAGTACGGGGTGTGGTGCTTGTTGGTCCGGCCGAGAACCGCCGGCAGGACACTGGGGTTCTCGGTCGTGCCGGCGAGGGCCTTCAGGAGTCCGGGGCCTGCTTGGAAGGAGGAGCTTGCTGCGGCCAACAGGAGCAGTGAGCTGGCGAGCTGGAAGGCTCCGTAGAGCCAGCCGGGGCCGGTGGCGGCGTGGGCGATGTCGGCGATCTGGGTGGAGTCGGCGCCCGGCAGGCCGATGTGGAGGCGTACGGCGAGGGCGGTCAGCGCGAGGGTGAGGCCGCCGACGATGACCAGGAGCAGGGCGAGGGTGCCGCGGCCGAAGCGGCGGCGATGGGTGTCGTCGAGCTGGCCGAGCTGGGCGATCGCGGTGGATGGTGCCTCGATGCCGGTCGCCAGGGCCATCGCGACCGGGAAGGCCAGCACCACGGCCAGGACCGCGGACCGGCCAGGGTCGGTGCTGGTGGGCGCGCCGCCCACGCTGTGCGGGGCGACGAAGCCCAGAATGACGACGGCGACGGAGATGACCACGAACACGACGGTCATGGCCGCGAAGAGCAGCCGCCCGCCGTGCCCGAACCAGGTCAGCCCGGCCACGATCACCAGCAGGACCAGGGCCAGCGGGATCCGGACGGGGGCCAATCCCGGGAAGAGCGCGATCATCGCGCTGGCGGCCGCCGCGATGGAGATGCCGATGGTCAGGACGAAGTCCACCACCAGTGCGCCGATCGGCAGGAACGTCCAGCGGGGCCCGAATGCGCGACCGGCGGCCGCCGCCGCGCCGCCGCCCTTGGGGAAGCGCCGCACCAGCTGCCAGTAGTTGGCGGTGACCACCACGACGAGGCCCACCACCAGCGCCATCGTCGGCAGCAGGAGTGCGAGATCGCCGTGCAGGGCCCGCAGCGCGGCCTCGATCGCGTACGCGACGGAGGAGACCGGGTCGGCGATCACAGCGAACGCGAAGGCGAAGAACAGCACCGAGCGACGCGGGCCACGGCCGGCAGCGGTGGGCGGGCCAGCGACGGGCACGACGGTCTTGCGGGAAGCCACGGCAGGCCTTTCACGAGCAACGAAGTACTGACCGCCGACCAGGCTTCCCGGCACACCAGGTGGAGACTTTACGTCAAGAACGCGCTAGCGGAGCGTCAAGGAGGCGTTAAGGTTTCCGCCCTGCACTCCGCCAGGGCCGGTCCGTACGCCGCTCGCACACAGGCTCGTCATCGAGGAGGACTGCACTGCCGAGGCCATGGCGCTGAACGAGCGCGAGGCCATCCGCCACCTTGTCTGCTCATCCAGAGCCTGGTGGTGCTCACGCTGGTCACCACCGGTTTCACCCTGCACCACGCGCCGTCGGCTGGTCGCCCTCCCGGGTGCCGGTCTACTCGTCGCGGCGGCCACGAACCAACGCCTGGCTGTGCCGGCCGGCACGCGCGCCGGCCCGTCGGTGGGAGGCCCGGCACAGCCGTGCCTCTGCAGTCTCCCGGCAGAGGCCAGGGCGGCGATCCACCACGACGGTACTCCCGGAACCGCACTTGCGCGGGTAGCGCGAGCCTCTGCGGACGTCGGGGCGATCGGTTCTACTGTGCGATTCATGGGAGAATCCGCGCGCTCGACCCGCCTTGAGCGGATCCTCGGCGTTCAGCTTTCGGAGGACGCGGTTCGCCAGTGGCCGCAGAGCGGCGAACTCATCAGGGGGAGGTCACGGATCGCCGACGTGGAGTCCCACTTCGTCGGATCGAGACTCGGGGTGGGGAGGCGGCATGCCTGCGGCAACACCGTCGTCGTCGAGTGGAGCACCGACTACGGCGAGGGCCGGATTCACCGGAACGTCTCCATCGCCGAGCTTGAAAACGGCATGGCGGTCCGGGTGACCGACTACTGGGGCGAGCCGTTCACCCCGCCCGTGCGCCTCCGCCTCCGCCTCCGTGGGCAGCGGCACGAGCCGCCCCGTGTTCCCTCCCGGAACACCCGGGCCGGGTTCGCCATGGGCGATTCACACGAGCACACCCCGGACGGACACCGCCGTTCGTGGGCTCACCCGATGGTGATCGAGTGCCGGACGAAGGGTCGGGCCGCAGCCCGGGGGCGGCTCGATGACGCGGGTGAAGCGGGCCTGAGCCGGCGGCATCTGCGCCCACCGCGCCATCCCGTCCCGGCTGGAACCGGCCGGCTGGCGGCCGACCGGACTCGGCCGAGCGGACTACCCGGCCCGCAACGATCCTCCTGAGCGGGCTGCAGCGGCCGGCTAGGGCGTGCCGCCCTGCTGCCCGCTCATCCACTCGGCGATCGCCTGCTCGGTCCGGGCGAGCTGGTCGGTCGGGCTGAACTGCAGCAGCTCGGTGCCCGCCTCGACGTACGGCCGGTGCCCCGGCGGCTGGTAGAACGCGTCGCCGGCCTCGTACACCTCATCGCGGTCTCCGAAGACGTAGCGCATGCGGCCGGCGATGACGTAGCCCCAGTGCGGACACTGGCACGCCCCGCCGGGCAGCGCCTGCAGCGGCCCGTCCAGGTCGGAATCGGCCCCGAAGGAGACGAACTCGACCGTGTAGCCCCCCATCTCCGCACGCCGGTCGACAACCGGCCCGAATTCCTGGACCTGCGTCGCCGTCTTCTTGGACACCTTGGGCATCGGTGGGCCTCCACTCCGTGTGTGGTTTCTTCGGGAAGTCCCGTCGTCGTGAGTTGACCACCTCGCCGGGCCCGGCGCATCCGGGGCCGTCCGTGGGCGCACCCCGGCACGCACGACGAAGCCGTGATCAGGGGCGCGTGGCACCACCGGCGGAGGCGGGTTTTCTTCCGCCGGCTGAACATTCGTTGACCTGGTCCGGGTCGGCTGCCAGGCTGTCGGACGTGAACCAATCCGAGCGCCTTGTGGGCCGCCTGCACGTCGATCTACGACGGCACGCGAGCGCCATCTGTGCTGTCTGCCACTGACCGGCGCTCCTTCGCGCTGACGCGCTGCTCTCACCTGCCGGCCTGAACCGGCACGGTCACCCTGCCGGCACGGTCACCCTGCCGTCGCGGCCGCCGCTCCGGGCTGTCGCCGTACCCGGCCGTGCCGTCCTCCTCAGCCTCCGCCCCGGCCCTGTGCGCCGGGTGCTCCCGTCCACCACCGGCCGTTCACCCGCCTCGCCGCGTGACGGGCAGCCCCGCTGCCCGTCCCCGTCGGCGTACTCTGCCGACCCCGCAAAGGACCTCCCATGCCCGTGACCTCATGGCCCGCCTCCCGACCCACCTCCCGACGCCGGTTCCTCGCGCTGGCCGCGGTCGCGGCGGCGGCGGCCGCCTGCGGCCGGGCGAGGGCGGCAGGCAGCGGGGCCGAGACGAAGAAGCTCCGCTACCAGGGCTGGGTGGGGCAGGTGACGTTGCCCGAACTCGCCGAGGACCTCGGCTACTTCGGCGACGTGAAGCTGGAGTGGGTGGGCAACACGATCAGCGGCCCGCAGGACATCCAGTCGGCGGCGACCGGGCAGACGGACTTCGGCGGGGCGTTCAACGGCGCCGTCGTCAAGCTGATCGCGGCCGGGGCGCCGGTGAAGGCGGCGATCAGCTACTACGGCGTCGACGCCGCCTCCTTCAACGGCTACTACGTACTGGAGGACAGCCCGATCCGCTCCGCCCGGGACCTGATCGGCAAGAAGGTCGGGATGAACACGCTCGGCGCCCACGTCGAGGCGGTGCTCGACACCTACCTCCAGCGCAACGGCTTCGCCGCACCGGAGTTGCGCCGGGTCGAGCGGGTCGTCGTGCCCCCGGTCAACACCGAGCAGTCGCTGCGGCAGCGGCAGATCGAGGTCGCCTCGCTGGGCGGCGTCCTGCGGGACAAGGCGCTGGCGGCGGGCGGGATCAGGCCGCTGTTCAGTGACTTCGACCTGCTGGGCGCCTTCAGCGCCGGCACGTACGTGCTGACCGACAAGTTCCTCAGGCAGAACCCGAGCACGTCGAAGGTCTTCGTGACAGGGGTCGCGCAGGCGATCGAGTGGGCCAGGACGACGCCGCGCGAGGAGGTGATAGCCCGCAGCGCGGACATCATCAGGCGACGTGGCCGCAACGAGGACGTCGCGGCGCTCCAGTACTGGAAGTCCTTCGGCGTCGCCGAACCCGGCGGCCGGATCACGGACCGGACCTTCCAGCTCTGGATCGACTGGCTGACGGCCCACGGTGACATCAAAGCCGGGCAGGTCAAGGCAGCCGACCTCTACACCAACCGGTTCAACGGCTACCCGGCCGCGACGCCCACCGCCGCAGGGAGCTGAGCCCGCGATGACCGATCACATCAGCTTTCGCCAGGTCACCAAGACGTTCCCGGTACCGGGGCGCGCGGGTGACCGCCGGCTCTCCGGATTCACCGCCCTCGACTCGGTCGAACTCGACGTCCCCAAGGGCGAGTTCCTGGCGGTTGTCGGACCGAGCGGGTGCGGCAAGTCCACCCTGCTGGACCTCCTCGGGGGTCTGACGGCGCCGACCTCCGGCGAGATCCTGCTCGACGGCCGGCCGGTCACCGGCCCGGGGATCGACCGCAGCATCGTCTTCCAGCAGTACGCACTGCTGCCGTGGCGGACGGCCCAGGGCAACGTGGAGTTCGGCCTGGAGGCCACCGGCGTGCCGAGGCGTCAACGGGTCGCCAGAGCACGGGAGTACCTCGACCTGGTCGGTCTCACCGGCTTCGAGGACCGCCACCCGCACGAACTCTCCGGCGGCATGAAGCAGCGGGTCGCGATCGCCCGCAGTCTCGCGTACGACCCGGCCGTCCTGTTGATGGACGAGCCGTTCGCGGCGCTCGACGCGCAGACCCGCGAGTCGCTCCAGGACGAGCTGCTGCGGATCTGGCAGCGGACCGGCAAGACCGTCGTGTTCATCACCCACGGCATCGAGGAGGCGGTCTACCTGGGCGGCCGCGTCGCGGTGCTCACCTCGCGCCCGGGCCGGGTGAAGGAAGTCGTCCCGATCGACCTGGGTGAGCGCGCAGCCGGCCACGACCTGCGCTCCAGCCCGGAGTTCGCCCGCTATCGCCACCAGATCTGGAGCCTGCTGCACGACGAGGTCAGCCGTGCGCAGCAGTTGGAGAGAGAGGTCAGCCGCGTATGAGCACCGACCTGAACCCGCGCCCGGCGGTGGCCGCGCGGACGGCCGCGAAGCCCGCCCCGGCTTCGTCTGCCGAGCCGAAGCACCGGCCGCCCGGTGCCACGGGCACGCCGGCCCCGGCCCACGGGCAGGGGGTGCTGCGGCGCCTCGCGGGGCTGCTGCTGGGCGGCGCCACGAAGTCCGTGGCAATCCTCGCGCTGCTGCTGCTCTGGGAGCTCGCCCCGCGCTTCGAGCTGGTGGACCCGACCTTCCTGCCGCCGTTCAGCGAGGTGCTGGACGCCTGGTACGGGCTGCTGCAGAACGGCCAGCTGGCCGACAACGCGGCGGCCAGCCTGACCCGGTCGCTCAGCGGCTTCGGCCTGGCGGTGGTGATCGGTGTGCCGCTCGGCCTGCTGATCGGCTGGTACCGGCCGGTGGCCAACCTGCTCAGCCCGTTGCTGGAGCTGTTCCGCAACACGGCGGCGCTCGCCCTGCTCCCGGTGTTCGTGCTGATCCTCGGCATCGGCGAGACGTCCAAGATCTCGATCGTGCTGTATGCCTGCCTCTGGCCGATCCTGCTCAACACCATCAGCGCGGTGCGCAGTGTGGACCCGACGCTGATCCGGCTCGCCCGCTCGCTGGACCTCTCCGCACCCCGCCTGTTCCAGAAGGTGATCCTGCCCGCCTCGGTGCCGGTGATCTTCACCGGTGTCCGGCTCGCCGGGGCGGTGTCGATCCTGGTGCTGGTGGCCGCCGAGATGGTGGGGGCGAAGGCGGGGCTCGGCTATCTGATCAACGCGTCGCAGTACAACTTCGCGATCCCGCAGATGTACGCGGGCATCGTGACGATCTCCGTCATCGGGCTGGTCTTCAACCAGCTGTTGGTCGCGCTGGAGCGCCGGTTCACCGCCTGGCGCGCCCCGCTGGGCAGTTGAGAGGTGTGACGTGAGTACACAACAGGAGTTCGCGGCCGACGTCCTGGTGATCGGCGGCGGCCCGGCGGCGTACGGAAGCACCTCGCGCTGGACGGCGGCGGCGATCTCGCGGGCGTCCCCGCCGGGCGTCCCGGTGGGGCGCAGCCCGGCCCAACCGGCCGGGGCGAGCGTGCGACGACGGGCACCGGGTCCGAGCGCCCGAGCGTACCCGGCGGCGCCACGCCCGGCCCAGGTGCCACCGGGGGATGGCCCGCCGGCTCGACCACCCCGACCAGGATCCGGCGCAGCACCACCGGATCGCCACCGGCGGTCCGGGCGAGGTCTGGACCCGCCCGCTCGCCCGCACCGCCACGGAGGCCGCCGCGTGATCGACCTCGTCTCCCCGGAGCGCTGCATCGCCTGCGACCGGTGCATCAAGGTCTGCCCGACCGACGTCTTCGAGCGGGGCGCGGACGGCATCCCGTCGATCGCCCGGCCGGACGACTGCCAGACCTGCTTCCAGTGCGAGGCCAACTGCCCGGTGGACGCGCTGTTCGTCGCCCCGTACACCCACCCGCTGCCGCAGGACCCGGCCGTCCGTGACGAGCGGCGGCTGACCGAGGCCGGCCTGCTCGGCAGCTACCGCGCGCAGATCGGCTGGGGCCGGGGCCGGACCCCGGGCGCGCTGCGCGCGATCGGCCCGGCCGTGGGGCCGGCCGCCTCGGCCACCCCCATCACCTCCTGAATGTCCGCACCGTACACACCGTCCGAAGGAGATCCGATGACCAGCACCTTCGAGATCCGCAAGGTCGGCGGCCGGATCGGCGCCGAGATCCTCGGCGTCGACACCGCCGCCGCACTCGACGCGGGGACCGTCGAGAAGCTCAACGCCGCGTTGGTGGAGCACAAGGCGCTCTTCTTCCGCGGCCAGCGGCTGGACGACGACGGCCAGACCCGCTTCGCCGCCAACTTCGGCGCCCTCACCACCGCGCACCCGACCGTCCCCGCGCTCGACGGGCAGCCGAACGTCCTGGCGGTGGACAGCGAGGACGGCGGCCGGGCCAACCGCTGGCACACCGACGTGACCTTCGTCCGTACGCCTCCGAAGGCCAGTACCCTGCGCAGCCTGATCGTCCCGCCGTACGGCGGCAACACGCTGATCGCCAACACCCAGACCGCGTACCGGGACCTGCCGGAGCAACTGCGCGAGTTCGCCGGCCGGCTCTGGGCCGTGCACACCAACGACTACGACTACGCGCAGGGCAAGGAGCTGGACGCCGCGGACCAGGAGCGCCGCCGGGTCTTCACCGCCCGCAAGTACCGCACCGCCCACCCGGTGGTACGGGTGCACCCGGAGAGCGGTGAGCGCGGGCTGTTCATCGGCGGCTTCGCAGAGTCGGTCGTCGGCCTGCCGAACGCCGAGTCCCACGACCTGCTGCGCAGCCTGCAGGCGTACGTGACCCGGCCCGAGAACGTGGTCCGCTGGCGCTGGGAGCTGGGGGACGTGGTGCTGTTCGACAACCGCGCCACCCAGCACTACGCGCCGGACGACTACGACGGCCTGCCGCGCCGCCTGCACCGCGTCACCGTCGCCGGTGACGTCCCGGTGGGCGTGACCGGGGAGTCCAGCCAGGTGCTGGAGGGTGACGACGCGTTGCACTACACGCCCTGACCGGCGGCCCGGCCGCGCGGAGGGCTCCGCGCGGCCGGCCCGGCGTGCGGCCGTCACGCCGTGGTGTACCGCCCGGCCGGGCGTGGCAGGCCGTAGTGCTCGCGCAGGGTGCTCCCGGTGTAGCCCTCGCGGAACAGGCCGCGTGCCCGCAGGATCGGGACCACCTGCTCGACGAAGTCGTCCAGGCCGCCGGGCAGGACCGGCGGCATGATGTTGAAGCCGTCGGCCGCGCCCTGGGTGAACCAGGTTTCGATGTGGTCGGCGAGTTGCTCGGGGGTGCCGACCACGACCTGGTGGCCCCGGCCGCCGCCGAGCCGCCCGACGAGTCGGCGCAGGGTCAGCCGGTCGCGTTCGGCGAGGTCGCGGATCAGCTCGAAGCGGCTCTTGGCACCGTTGATCTCGGTGACCGGCGGCAGCGGCGGCAGCGGCTCGTCGAGCGGGTGGTCAGTGAGGTCGACGCCGAGCACGGTGGAGAGCACGCCGACCGCGCGGGCCGGGTTGATCAGCGCGTCCAGCTCCTCGTCCAGCGCGCGTGCCTCCGCCTCGGTGGAGCCGAGGACGGGGACGACGCCGGGCAGGATCTTCACCTGGGCCGGGTCGCGGCCGGCCGCGGCGGTCTGGCGCTTGAGGTCGCCGTAGAAGGCCTGCCCCTCCGCCAGCGTCTGCTGCGCGGTGAACACCGCCTCCGCCCAACGGGCGGCGAAGGCCCTGCCGTTGTCGGAGGATCCGGCCTGCACGAGCAGCGGGTGGCCCTGCGGGCTGCGCGGGATGTTCAGCGGCCCGCGCACCTGGAAGTGCTTGCCGACGTGGTCGATGTCGTGCACCCGGCCCGGGGCGGCGAAGGCCCCGCTCGCGCGGTCCAGCAGCAGCGCGTCGTCCTCCCAGCTGTCCCACAGGGCGGTGACCACGTCGAGGAACTCGGCGGCCCGCTCGTAGCGGACGCCGTGGTCCTGGTTGGCGCTGCGGCCGAAGTTCTGGGCGGCGCGGTCGCCGGCCGAGGTGACGATGTTCCAGCCGGCCCGCCCGTGGCTGATGTGGTCCAGCGAGGCGAACTGCCGGGCCAGGTTGTAGGGCTCGGAGAAGCCGGTGGAGACGGTGCCGATCAGGCCGATCCTCGTGGTCACCGCGGCCAGCGCGGTGAGCAGGGTGAACGGTTCGAAGTGGCTGATCAGGCCCCATCCCCCGTCGGAGCGGGCCTCGACGCCGTCGGCGAGGAACACCGAGTCGAAGGAGGCCGCCTCGGCGGCCAGGGCGAGCCGCTGGAAGTGCGCGACGTCACCTGCGGCGGACGGGTCGGTGCGGGGGTGGCGCCAGGCGGCCTCGTGGTGGCCGACTCCCATCAGGAAGAGGTTGAAGTGGAGTTGGCGATCGGCGGGACTTTCGGGCATGGCGGAACGCTCCGGGGCTCGGCAGGCGGGCGGGAGAAAGGGGATTGACCCGATTCTCCGACCCGCCGTCCGGCCGTTCAACGATTCGCCTGGCGGTGGAATTAATGCGCCGTTGACGAGGGCTCAACGCATCGCCCGGGCGGTCGAGCTCCCGGCCGTCCGCAGCTCCATCGGCCGCTGGTAGACGCTGTCGAGCACCCCGGCGCAGGCCGCGACCGCCAGCACGTCGACGCCGAAGGCAGTGGCGGTGACCAGCTGCTCGGGTGCGGCGTTGGAGTGCAGGCGGATCTGTTCGGCCAGGTACGGGTGCAGGCAGGGCGCCACCGACAGCCCCGCCTCACTGACCACCAGGACCTCGGGGTTGAGGACGTCCAGCAGCAGGCCGGCGGCGGGCGCGACGAGCCGGAGCCGCTCCTCGAAGAGGCGGATCGCGGCGCGGTTCCCGGCGCCGGCCAGGTCCAGCAGCAGGCCGAAGTCGGGTTCGGGGACCAGGCCGAGGGCGTGGGCCCGGCGGGCCAGGGTCCGATCCGCGACGGCGGCCTGGAGGCAGCCGGTACGCCCGCAGGAGCAGGGCTCGGTGGAGGCGGGTACGGCGAGGTGGCCGATGTCGCCCGCGCGGGACCGCCGCCCGCGCAGCACGCTGCCGCCGGTGGCGATGGCCGCGTCGACGACGTTGCCGACGAACAGCTGGACCAGTTCGGTGGCCTTGCTGCCGGCGCCGAACAGCAGCTCCGCCTGGGCCAGCGCCCGGGCGTGGCTGTCGACGTGCACCGGCAGCCGGGTGGCGCCGGCCAGGACGTCGCGGACGGGGACGTCGTGCCAGCCGAGCGGGCCGTGGGCGACGACGCTGCCGCTCTCGGAGTCCACCCAGCCGCCGGTGACCACTCCGAGGCCGAGCACGGAGTGGCCGGTGGCCCGACGGGCCAGGAAGCCCGGCAGGTAAGCCCGGATGGTGCCCAGGACGGCGCCGGCGTCGCCACGCCGGGGCAGGCGCTCGTGGGCGACCACCCGTCCGCGCAGGTCCAGCAGGGCGAAGGTGAGCCACGGCACGCCGATGTGCACCCCGCAGGCGAGGTGGTGACGGGTGTCGATGTCCAGCGGCAGCTGCGGGCGCCCCGCCCTGGGCGGACCGTCCGGCGGGGGCAGTACGCGCAGCAGCCCGAGAGCGGTGAGGTCGGCGGTGTGCCGGGAGACGGCGGCCGGGCTGAGGGCGGTGGCCCGGCCGACGGCGCTGCGGGTCAGCGGGCCGCCGGTCAGTACCGCGCGCAACACGGCCCCGGCCCCGCCGCCCTCGGTGGGCAGCGGGGCTCTGCCGTGCGTGGGCGGGGCAACCAGGGAGAGCATGCGGTCGATGCTCCCAGCGGCGTGTTGCACCGGCGTGGCGGGGGCGTGAAGCGGCCCGGGCGGGTGCCCGACCGGGGGCGCGTCATCGACTTCGCCCAGGCCGGGACCGTCGGTCCGTCGTAGCCGCGATCCCGCACCGGCGAGCCGGGACAGCACCGCCGTACGGCGGGTGTTCCAGGCTGTTCACCAGGGAGGGTTCCAGGGGCGCGGGATTAACCCGTCCTCCCTGTCCCGCAGTTGTGGAGCTCCCGGCCGGGTCGGGGCCGGGAGCGTCATTCGTCCCAGGCGGCGGCCGTGCTCCCGGCGGTCATGACCAGCCAGCCGAGGGCGGGGATGCCCAGGGTGACGGCGAGCGGCCACTGCGTCGACATGAGGATGAGGCTGCCGAAGAACGAGAGGAAGGTGAGGAAGGCGGCGATGAGGATGGGGCCCGCCTGCGCGCCGGAACGCCACCAGGTCAGGCCGTGGGCGGTGAGCGCCGATCCCAGGCCGGCCAGGAGGGCCACCTTCAGGCTGGTCAGCCAGGGCGTGTTCGGGTTCTGGGCGCGGTGCCCGTGGTAGGAGAGCTCGGACACGTGCCCCCGAAAGACCGCCAGGTCCACGTCCAGGCCGATCTTCGCGTCGTTGTAGAAGGCCTTGCCGACCGTGTAGGTGTGCTTGGGGGCCGTCTCGCGTGCCACGGTCAGCGAGTAGGTGGTGCCTTCGTCGCTGTTGTCGGCCCTCCGCGCCGCCACCTTGCCGGTCTCGTGCAGTACGCAGTCCGTGCCGGGCGTGGCCGCCGCCGTGCCGCACATCGGGGCGTGGTGGTAGGCACCCACCGCGTGGTAGCCGTCGACGAACCAAGTGAAGCCGAGCACGGTGGTGACCAGTCCGGCCACCAGGAACAGGACCTGCGTCAGCACACGGACGACCGGCCCGGCGATCCGTCGGAATCCGCCGGGCGGCCTCGCGTCCCTGATGCGCGCGTTCATCGCAACCCCCTCGATCGCGTTGCCGGGCATCTCCCCGATGCCCGGCAACGATGCTTCCAGGGACGTGGCCGTCGGGGGGAGGGGGCACGGCGCCCTTGTGACGAACTTGTGGAAGTCCGATCGGCGGGCCGGGTCAGCGCAGCAGGCTGACTGCCGGTTCGTCGAGCAGCGCGGTGACCGCGTGCCCGGTCCGCCGGGCCTGAAGGCGGGCGTGGAGGCGGGCGTGGAGGCCCCAGGGCGTCACGACCACAGATGGTCGCCCAGGGACGTGCCCTCCGAGGCGCCGGGGAGGACGTAGGCGACGGCGGAGGCGGTGTGTTCGACGAAGGGGTTGAGGGCGTCGCGGGCGGCGAGGCGGTCCTGGACGCGGGTGAACTGCCCCGGGTCGCGCATGAACGCGCAGAAGAGCAGGCCACGGTCGCCGGGGGCGTCGTCGTAGCTGTAGCCCCGGCGGAGCATGCGGGCGCCGCCGTCGAGACGGGGGCCGGTGAGGCGCACGTGGGCGGCGGCCGGGATGACGTAGGCGCCGTCCGGGTGCTTGGCGTAGAGGTCGGGCTCGTCGTGTTCGGCGGTGCCGGTCAGCGGGGCGCCGTCGCCCGCACGGCGGCCCATCGCGAGGTTCTGCTTCTCCTCGGGGAGCGCGGCGAAGGCGGCGGTGTCCATCCGGATCCGCCGGTAGACCAGGACGGTGGCGTTCTCGTGCGGCCCCGGCGGGCCCCAGACCCACTGGCGGGCGGCGTCCTCGTCCGGGTTGGCGGTGCCGTCCTTGAAACCGAACAGGTTGCGGGGTGTGGCGCCCGGCTCCGTCCCGGGCAGGAAGCCGGACTGCGACCAGCGGGGCGTGGCGCCGGCGGAGTGGGCGGCCGTGGTGGCGAGTTCGGTGACGACGGCGAGCGTCCAGTGGTCGGCGGCGCAGAGTTGGAGCAGCACGTCGCCACCGCTGCGCGCCGGGTCGAGGCGGTCGCCGGGGAACGGCGGCAGCTCGGCCAGTCCGGCGGGGACGGCGAGGCCGAGCCTGGTGGCGAGGGCGGAGCCGAGGCCGACCAGCGAGGTCAGCCGGGTGGTGCCGTCGGCCCGCAGGCGCGGGTCGGGCGAGGGGCCGGACCCCGCCGTCGCCGCGGCCAGGATGCGGGTCCAGCCGGCGAGGAGGGTGCGCAGGGCCTCCCGGTCCGCGGCGGCGGAGGTCGGCGGGAGGTCGAAGGCTACGAGCTTCGTCGCCGGGAGTTGACGGGACGTCAGCCCGGACTGCCGGGCGCCGTGGAACGGAGCCGGCGCCTCGGACGGTGGCCCACCGAGCGCGGTGGCGCGGCCCGGCGGGCGGTCGCCGTCCGCCAGTTCGCCGGCTGCCGCCCCGACACCGGCGGCGAGCACCGCACCGGCCGCCAGCAGCGCCCGTCGCCGCCCGAGACCGGGCGCGACGGGCGGGCTCGACGACGACGCGTTTTCCGGTTCGGTGGGCATGCGCCCTATTGGAGACGATAGAACACATGCCATGCAAATCACGCCGCCTGATCGTCAGTCAACTTTTATGGTCACAGTGACCGCGACCGCCCTGGTCGTCGCGGTCGCCCTGACCGCGGGGTGCTCCTCCGCTGGTCCGGCCTCGGACGACGCCAGGCATCCGGCCGGGAACGTGGTCCGCGTGCCGGAGGACTTCCCCACCGTCCAGAAGGCCGTGGATGTCGCGCGCGAGGGCGACACGGTGCTGATCGGCCCCGGCACCTACCCCGAGAGCGTCCACGTCACCAAGCGGAACGTCGTGGTGCGCGGGACGGACCGCTCCACCGTGGTGCTCGACGGCGGGCTCAAGCTGGCCAACGGCATCACCGTCACCGGCCCAGGCTCGGTGGTGGAGAACCTCACCGTCCACGGCTACCTCGCCAACGGCGTCCTGTTCACCGGCGTCACCGACGCGAAGCTGCAGCAGCGCGGCGCGGGCGGCTCGGCGTACGACCCACTGGACACCGCCCGCTTCCCGCCCGTGGAGGGCTTCCGCGCGACGCGGGTGACGGCGTACAACAACGGCCTGTACGGCATCTACGCCTTCGACGCGCGCGCCGGCGTGATCGAGGACTCCTACGCCTCCGGTCACGCCGACTCCGGCATCTACGTCGGCCAGTGCAAGCCCTGCGACACCCTGGTGCGCGGCAACACCGTGGAGCGCAACGCGGTCGGCGTCGAGCTGACCAACGCCTCGGACGGCCTGTCGATCCTGGGCAACCGCGTGGCCGGCAACCGGGTGGGCGTCACGGTCAACTCCAACGACCTGGAGGCGCTGGCCCCGCAGCACGGCGCGGTGATCGCGGGCAACGTGGTCGTCGACAACAACGCCGCCGACACGCCCGAGCAGGCGGACGGGGGCTTCGGGATCGGCATCGGGATCGGCGGCGGCACCGCGAACCGGGTGGAGCGCAACCTCGTCCGGGGCAACCGCGCGGCCGGGGTGATCGTCACCGACCCGGCGGGGCACCCGGCGAGCGGCAACCGGGTCGAGGGCAACCAGGTGGACGGCAACGGCGCCGACCTGGTGCTCGCCTCGGCCGATCCCGGCAACTGCTTCGGCGGCAACCGGCCCGCCACGCAGAGCCCGGACGGCCTGGAGGCCGCGGCGGCCTGCGGCGGCCAGGGGCGCGGGCCGCTGTCCCCGGGCCGCACGGCTCCGGTTCAGGCGCCGCCCGGTGTCCCGTTCAGCCGGGTGCCGGCGCCGCCCGCGCAGCCGTCGCTGCCCGACCCGACGGTGCCCGGCCGCCCGGCGACCGGCCTGCCGGGCGCGGTGGACCCGGGGGCGTACCCGCTCCCGACGGACGCCGGCACGCTCCCGGCGCGGCCGGCGGGGTGAGGGGCGCAGCCGTCGGGGTGAGGGACGGCCGAGGCGGCGGGCGGCGGGCCGGGGTCAGCCGGTGAGCCAGGGCGCCTCGGGCAGCCTGGCGCCGGTGTCCTGCCCGGCGAACTCCACCGTGGCCGGGGTGCCCAGGCCCGGCATCCGCATCGTCATCCGCCGCAGCGTGCCGTCGCCGTCGACCCAGTAGGTCAGCGGCGACCGTCCGCCGTCGGGCGCGGCGCCCTGGGCGCGCGGGCCGGCGAACCGGTCGTAGGTGCGGCCGTCCAGGCGGTCGCTGCCGAGCCAACGAGCCCCGGACTGGGCGAGCAGGAGCGGGTTGTCCGGCCGGTCGGCGCCGAGCTGGACCAGCAGTTGGAGCCCGGCGTCCAGCGGGTCCGCCGTGTAGGTGCGCGGGGACCAGCCCTGCCGGGGGACGTGCTCGGCCTGCTGCCAGGCCGGGCCGTCGGCACCGGCCGGTTCGGGGGCGAGCCCGAGACCACCGGCGTCCCAGACGACCAGGCCGTGGTCGAGCGGGCCGCTCGCCCCGGTGACCCGGTAGCGGCCCACGCCCCGGCGGGTGCGGTAGTCCACGACGCCCTCGACCCGGACGTCGACGCCCCCGCCCTCGGCGGCGGTGAGTGCCACCGTGACCGGGCTGGCCTGGAACAGGTTCAGGCGCGACAGGGCCAGCCGGGAGGCCTCGTCGACGGTCACCGCCCGCTCCCCGGTGCCGTCGGTGACGGTCCGGTAGGCGACGACGCCGCCCGCCGCGACGGCGCACGCCACGAGCGCGATCACGGCCCCGAGCCGGACGGACCGGCGGCGCGGCCCACGGGTGTCGGCCGCCACCCTCCCGGGCTCGGCTCTCCGAGGCTCCGCCTTCCGGTCCTCGGCCTTCCGGGCTGCCGCCTTGCGGGGCTCCGCCGTCCGGGCCATGCGCTTGCCTTCTCTCGTCGGTCGGTCACGACAGTCGGGCGGGTCCGGGGACCGGAGTCCACGGACCCGCCCGATCGGTGTCGGTCCTTCAGGACCGCCACGCAGGGCGTGCTACTGCTGCCGGGCCCTGCGCCGGCGGGCCAGCAGTACCAGCGCCGCGCCGAGCGCGGTCGCCGTGCCCGCACCGGCCAGCATCACCGGGATCCCCTCGCTCGCACCGGTGCCGGGCAGGTGCGATCCGGGGGCGGTGGCCGGCGGGGCGGGCGGCGTCGCCGCCGGGCTCGGCAGCGTCGGAGCCTGCGTCGTCGGCGTCGCCTCGGTCGGTGCCGGGGTCGGCGTCGACGTGGGCGTCGCAGTCGGCGTCGGCGTCGGCGTCGGAGTCGGCGTCGCAGTCGGCGTGGGGATCAGCCGGTTGACGGCCGTCACCTCGACTCCGGTGGCGAGGTTCTCGGCGTTCAGCACCAGCGGCCCGAACACCGTCACCTCCGGCTGGGCGTAGCCCTCCGGCGGCGCCAGCTCCTGCCAGTAGTACGTCCCCGGCACACCGCTGCCCTTGCAGATGCCGTCGGCCCCGGTCGTGCAGGGGTCGCCGACCGACGTGTCGGGCTTCTCGCCGTCGCTCTGCAGCCCGTCGGTGCCGTTGCTCTCCTTCCACAGCCGGAACTTCGCGCCGGCCAGCGGCTTGCCGTCCTGGTCGTGCTTGACCAGGCGCAGCGCGCCCTCCTGCTGTCGGAAGCCGAAGTCGTAGGTGTGGTCGTTCTCGCCCGGCCCGCCCGTGGTGAGCGCTCGTTCGGCGTACTGCCCGCCCGCCGGGACGACGCCCTTGGAGTCGACGAACCGGTTGTCGCCGACGTCGGCGTCGGTCGGCACCCACTGGTACAGCGGGCCGCCCTTGGCGTAGTCGGCCGGGTTGTCGAGCCTGACGGTGTACTTCGTGCGCGGTTCGAGGCCACCGGTGACGTTGGAGTCGTCGAAGTAGTACTCGCCGCGCGCCGTGGTCTTCGTGGTGCCGACGAGCTTCCCCGACTGGTCGTACAGGTTGACGGTCGCCGCCGGTACGGGGCGCTGGCCCGGGCGCTGGACTCCGCTGCGCTCGGGGTCGTACCAGACCCGGTTGCCGATCTGGAGCGGGGCCTGGTCGCAGAGGACCTCCAGGTCACCCATCGAGGCGCCCTTGCCGAACGGCGCCACCGTCCCCGCCGGGTTGAGGCGCAGGCCGAACTTCGGGTCCTGCTTGCCGTCGCGCTGGAGGAACGACGTGCCGTAGCCGAGGGCGGTGTGGTTGGGGTCGAAGGCGGAGGTCGCGATGGTGTTCTCGACCTTGGAGGAGGCCATGCCGGCGAACGCCGTGTTGCGGTGGCCACCCCAGCTGGTGTCGAAGAAGCGGGTGCCCCGGGGGGACAGTCCGCATCCGTTGTTGGTGTCCATACCGTACGCGCCGTTCACCGGGCAGGCCTTGTTCAGGTCACCGCCCGACATGACGACGGCAGCGGTACCCGGCGTGGGACCGGCCGGCGCGCGGTCGCCGAAGCGGTCACGGAAGGACAGCAGCATCGAGCCGTCGGCCTCGAAGGCGATCTCGCCCAACTCCGGTTCGGGGTTGGCGATGACGGAGGCACCGCAGGCGTTGCCGTTCTGCGAGGTCGGGTAGGTGCCGGTCCACGGGAACCAGCCCGCCCCGTCGCAGGGACCGCTGCCGACCGTCGACTGACGCGGGTAGTCGAGCGGCTGGTTCAGCACCGCCGCCGCGAAGACGCCGGTGGCCAGGTCGAACGGCAGCACCACCGCGCGCAGGTCGGACGCCCTGCCGGTCGACTCGCCCGAGCAGACGCCGCCGAGGTAGCCGGTGCCGTCCTGCAGTCCGAGGCCGAACGGCCGCCAGTCCCCGGCCGCGGGGCAGCCCGGGTCCGGGATCGGGTAGGCGGCCTTCGGCGCGGCCGCCGTCGGCCCGGTGGCGTCGTAGCGGTAGAGCTTGCGGTCGTTGAGGTTGACGACGAAGAGGTCCTTGCCGTCGTCGGTGATCTTGATACCGCCGAGGCTCTCCTTGCCCGGCACCGCCAGGAACGCGTCGTCGGTGCCGGCGCCGTGGACGCTCGCACCGGCGTTCGGGACGGTGGCGAACAGCGAGGTCTTCTTCGTCGCGAGGTCGGTCACGTAGATCGCGCCCGCACCGCCGGGGCCGTAGTCCGTGGTCCGCTTGGCCACGGCCGAGGAGAACACCCGCCGGTCCGCCCGGTTCCAGGCGATGCCGTACAGCGTGCCGGTCTCCGCGTTGGTGGCGAGGTCGGTGACGTTGACGTCCACGCCGTCCTGCCCGCGCGCGCTGTACGGGAAGGACACCAGCGTGCGCTGCCCCCCGCCCTCGCGCGTGGTCGGCTGACAGGTCGTCACCAGGGGCGCGTTCTTCTGGCAGTAGTCACCGGGGCTCCACAGCCCGGTGGTGTACGCCACCTTCTTGCCTCCGGAGAGGTCGACGAACTCCTCGTTGCTGCTCAGCTGGGTGGGGGCGCCGGTCAGACCCTGCCGGGAGGCGAAGGCCGGGAAGAGCTTGCCCGGCTTCGGATTCACCACCTGGACGCGGTACTTGCCGCCGGTGAGCTTGGCCGGCGCCAGCGTCACCGTGCCGTCCGCCGCCGTGGTGCCCTCGATGCCGGCGCCCGCGTCGTCCGTGAGGGTCACCTTCACGCCGGCCAGGCCGGGCTCCAGCGCGGGCGTCCACACCCCGCTCGTGTCCACGGCCCGCACCACGCGGACCGTCACCGTCCCGTCGCCTGCCTGCGGGAAGGCCGCCGGGGCCGCCACCAACGAGCCGGCGCCGATTCCGACGACCAGCGCCGCGGTGCCGCCCACCGCGCGGCGGCCGAACACACCCGACCGCCGCCGCTCCGGGCCGCGCGCGGCACCGGGCCTCTGTTCACGTGTCGTTGTCATCCCTGCTCTCATCGTGCAGTCGGGCCTGCCGCCCCTACCTCGCGAAGGAGTTCACGCATGGGCAGGAAGCCGCTCATTCCTTAAAGGGATCTTAAAGGGGCTCCGCACAAGTTCGCAGGAAAACCAGGAACTTTGACACCATGTCAGACGTTCCGACGGAGCCGGCCGGCTCCGGCACGGGATGCGGCCTCGGGCACGGCGGGCTTGAAGGGTTCGGGATCGAACGGGCACCCGGGGCTCTCCCCTCGCACCTGGACTTCCCCCTGCAGTCGCCCTCATGAGACGTCGTCCGCTGCTCCACCGGCTCCGGCCGGCGCTCGCCGCGTCCCTGCCGCACCTCCCGCTGGGAGACGGGCCGACGCCGGTACGCCCCCTGGCGGAGCTCGGCTTCCGTTTCTCCGGTGTGGCTGAAGGACGAGAGCGGCTACGGCAGCGGCGGCTGGGGCGGCAACAAGGTCCGCAAGCTCGAGTGGCTGCTGCCCGAGGCCCGGCGCCGGGGCGCCCGGACGGTCCTCAGCGTCGGCGGGCTCGGGACGAACTGGGGCCTGGCAGAGCTTTCCGGCGGCTCCCGGACGGCCCGGTGTGCGGTACTCGACGTCGCCGCGTGAGACCGGCAGGCCGGTCCCAGGCCTTCGGCCGCCGCCCCGGCTGCGCGGAGGTCACGCCCCTTGAGGCACGCACCCCGCGTCAGCCGAGCGAGGATCCGGCTGCGCCGAGGGTGTCCCGCAGCCACTGCTCGACACCTGCCACATGCACCGTCGCCCAGGCCTGGGCGAGGTCGGGGCGGCGGTGGGCGATGGCGTCGAGGATGGCGCGGTGCTGCTGGCGGGTCCGGTCGACCGCGCCCTCCTCGGTCAGCCCACGCCAGATCCGCGCCCGGGCGGTCGGGCCGGACAGGCCGTCGATCAGCGAGCAGAGGACGGTGTTGCCCGAACCGGCCGCGATCCTGCGGTGGAACTCGAGGTCATTGTCGATCAGCTCTTGCAGGCCCGCGTCGTCGCTCAGGCTCTCCAGGACCTCCCCGAGCGCGGCGATGTCCTCGTCCGGCATCACCCGGGCGGCCATGGCTGCGGCGGCGGGCTCCAGGATGCGGCGGACCTCCAGGAACTCCAGCACCGAGTCGTCCTGGTGGAAGTCGACGACGAAGCCCAGCGCATCCAGCAGCAGGTTGGGCTCCAGGCTCGTCACGTACGTGCCGTCGCCCTGGCGTACGTCGAGTACCCGGATGAGCGAGAGGGCCTTCACCGCTTCACGCAGGGAGTTGCGCGACAGACCGAGCCGCTCGGCCAGGTCGGCCTCATTGGGGAGTCGCGAACCGGGGTGCAGCTCACCATCGACGATCATGGCTTTGATCTTCTCGATCGCCGAGTCGGTGACTGGCACGCCGTTGCCTCCCTGGTCCTGATCCCTGCAGCATAGTCTCCCCGGCACCTGCCCGGAGCCGGCCCTGATCGCGATCGGTCAAGGCCGTCCGGCAAGATCCACCGGACGCCTTCCGTACGACGGCTGCCCCGCGCAGGCCGTGATTCGTCCGGGCCGGCTACGGTCCCGGCGGGGCAGCGCGCCCCTCCGCGGGCCGACACGGGGCGCCGAGGGCTCGCCTGACAATGCGCGGCGCGGCGGGAGTCGTCAGACAAGCCCGAGCCCGTACACGCGGACGGCGTTGTGCCGGAACACCGCGTCCTTCTCCCCCGCGCTGAGCCCGTCCACGAGGCGCCGGGCGATCCGGACGACCTCGGTGTAGCCGGCCTCCAGGGTGCACACCGGCCAGTCGGAGCCGAAGAGGAGCCGCTGCGGGCCGAAGGCCTCCAGGGCGGTGTCGGCGTACGGCGTGAGGTCCTCCGTCCGCCACCGGCCGGGCGCGGTCTCGGTCACCAGGCCGGAGAGCTTTGCCACGGTGTTGGGCAGCGCGGCCAGGTGGCGCAGGTCGGCTGCCCAGGGGTGGAGCGTGCCGTCGGCGACCGGGGGTTTGCCGAGGTGGTCGAGGACGAACGTCAGGCCGGTGAGCCGGGCGGCCGCGAGGGCGGCGGCGGGCAGCTGGTGCGGCTTGACGACGAGGTCGTAGGCGAGGCCGGCCTCGGCGACGGCGAGCAGGCCGCGCTGGACGTCGGGGCGCAGCAGCCACGCGGGGTCGGGCTCCTCCTGGACCTGGTGCCTGATGCCCACCAGCCTTTCCCCGCCGGGGAGTTCACGCAGGGCGGCGAGCGCGTCGGCAACGTCGGGGGCGGTGAGGTCGGTCCAGCCGACGACGCCGGCGATCAGGTCGCTGCCGTCGGCCAGCGCCAGCAGTTCGGGGGTCTCCTCGGGGACGCACACGGTCTGCACGACGACCGTGGCGGCCACTGCGGCCTCCGCGGCTTCGGGGGCGAGATCGGCGGCGGTGAAGGAGCGGGCCAGCGGAGCGAGGGCCTCGCCGCTGATCCAGGGCTGCGGCCGCGTGTCGAGGTCCCAGACGTGGTGGTGCGCGTCGACGATCTGACGTCCGGTCACAGCTCCCACACCACCGGGAGGCCGGCCCCGGCACCGGCGTCGGAGTAGTCGTGGCTGATGTCGAGCAGTTCGCCCATCCTCTCCTGCCAGGCGACGTTGACCGGGAGGTGCTCCAACTCGGCGAGGAGCCGGGCGTAGTCCTCGCACTCCAGCAGGTGGAACAGGTCGCACCCGCTGCGCCAGATCCTCCACGAGGTGACGCCGGCGGCCCGGATGGCTACGACGAGTCCGGCGGGCACGTCCCGGTGGGCGGCCTCGTACTCGGCGATCCGGTCCGGGCGGAGGCGGGTGTGCAGGGCGACACTCATGGCTTCTCCGGGTGGGTGGGGTGGTCGACGATGATGACGTGCAGGGTGCGGGGGCCGTGCACGCCCTCGACGCGGTCGAGTTCGATGTCGCTGGTGGCGGAGGGTCCCGAGATGAAGGTCAGCGGCAGCGCGGGGTCGAGGCGGGCGAGGGCGTCGGGGACGTCGGCGGCGACCTGTCCGGCGCGGATGACGCACAGATGGTAGTCGGGGACGAGGGTGAGGGCGCGGCGGCCCTGGCCCGGGCCGGTGTCGAGGACGATGGTCCCGGTGACGGCGATACCGGCGGCGGCGAGGGTGCAGGCGCCGTCCAAGGCGTTCAGGGCCTGGACGTCCAGCGGTTCCCGGTGCCACTGCCAGTCGCCGGGCGGCAGCAGCTCGGCGGGAAAGCCGCCGGGCAGTGCCAGGTTCTTCGCGCCGCACGCGGTGAGCGCGGCGGCGATGGCGGCCGGCAGGCCCGCCTGGTCGGTGCGGGTGACGTTCGCACGGTAGTCGGCGACCCGCTCGGCGAACAGGGCGACGGTGTCCTCGCCCGGCGCGGTGTGGCTGCGGCGGTAGGCGCGGGGTACGGGGACGTCGTCGGGCCGTTCGTCGGCGGGGACGTCGGCGAGCGCCGCCCGGATGCGGCCGAGGACTGCCTCACGGCTGCTCATCGTTCACCTTCCCTGTTCTTGCGCCACCAGGTGCGGAAGGACTCGGCCGGAGGTGCGGGGGTGTCGCGGGTGTCCGACCAGCCGTGCAACGGGCCTGGCAGCCGGCCGATCCGCCCGTCCCTGGCGAGGACCCTGCCGCCGAGCGCGGCGGCCTTCTGGGCCGCGGAGAGCAGCCGCGGGGAGTCGAGGACGGTGGCGGCGGCCTTCATGGCCAGCCCCTCCGGGTCGAGCGGTCGCCGCTTGGCCTCGACGGCCCTGGCCCTGAGGTGCGCCAGCACCTCCGGGATGTCGATCTTCACGGGGCAGGCGTCGTAGCAGGCGCCGCACAGGGTGGAGGCGAACGGCAGGGTGGCCGCCCCGCTCCTGGTGTCACTGCCGGCGCCGACCAGTTGCGGGGTGAGGACGGCGCCGATCGGTCCCGGGTACACCGAGCCGTAGGCGTGGCCGCCGGTGCGCTCGAAGACGGGGCAGACGTTGAGGCAGGCCGAGCAGCGGATGCAGCCGAGGACCTGCCGTCCGACCTCGTCGGCGAGGGTGTCGGTGCGGCCGTTGTCGAGCAGCACCAGGTGGAACTCCCTCGGCCCGTCGCCGTCGGCCACTCCGGTCGGACCCAGCCCGGTCCAGGTGGAGGTGTAGGGGTTCATCCGCTCGCCGGTGGAGGAGCGGGGCAGCAGCTGGAGGAAGACCTCCAGGTCCGACCAGGTGGGGACGGTCTTCTCGATGCCCATGACGGTGATCAGCGTCTCGGGCAGGGTGAGGCACATCCGGCCGTTGCCCTCGGACTCCACGACGACGACCGTGCCGGTGTCGGCGACGGCGAAGTTGGCGCCCGAGACGGCCACCTTGGCGGTGAGGAACTTCTCCCTCAGGTGCAGGCGGGCTGCTTCGGCGAGTTCACGCGGGTCGTCGCCGAGGTTCTCGGGCGCGGGCTGCCCCCAGTGGGCCATCTCGGTGGCGAAGAGGTCGCGGATCTCGGTCCGGTTGCGGTGGATCGCGGGGACGAGGATGTGGGAGGGGCGGTCGTCGCCGAGCTGGACGATGAGTTCGGCGAGGTCGGTCTCATAGGCGGTGATGCCGGCTTCGGCGAGGGCTTCGTTGAGGCCGATCTCCTGGGTCGCCATGGACTTGACCTTCACCACCTCGCGTTCACCGGTGGCCCGCACGAGTTCGGTCACGATGCGGTTGGCCTCGGTGGCGTCCGAGGCCCAGTGCACGGATCCGCCCGCGGCGGTGACGGCGGCCTCCAACTGGACGAGGTAGTGGTCGAGGTGGCGTGCGGTGCGGTTCTTGATCGCGGCGGCGGCGTCGCGCAGGTGCTCCCAGTCGTCCAGCTCGGAGACGACCGCGAGCCGCTTGTCGCGGATGGTCGTGGTGGCGCGTTTCAGGTTGGCGCGCAGCTGGGTGTTGCCGAGCGCCTCGCGGGCGGCGTCGGGGAAGGACGGGGAGCCGAGCCAGACGACGCCACGGCTGCCGGGGCCGGTCATCGTGCGGTTCCTTCGGTCGCGGCGAGGATCTCGGCCAGGTGCACGGTCCGCACGGCCGAGCCCTGGCGGGACAGTCCGCCGCCGATGTGCATCAGGCAGGAGTTGTCGGCGGCGCACAGGACGTCGGCTCCGCTGTCCAGGACGGCGGCGTTCTTGTCGGCGAGCATCGCGGCGGAGGTGTCGGCGTTCTTGACGGCGAAGGTGCCGCCGAAGCCGCAGCAGGAGTCGGCCGCGGGGAGGTCGACCAGCTCGATGTCCTCGACCGCGCGCAGCAGGCGGTCCGGGCGGTCGCCGAGGCGCAGGCCGCGCAGGGAGTGACAGGTGGGGTGGTAGGCGACGCGGTGCGCGAAGCGGGCACCGACGTCCGTGACGCCGAGAACGTCGGTCAGGAACTCGGTGAACTCGTACACCCGGGGCACCAGTTCGGCGACCTGCTGCTGGAGGTCGGGCTGTCCGTGCTCCCGGGCGAGCACGGGGTGGTTGTCGCGGACCATTCCGGCGCAGGAGGCGGACGGGGTGACCACGGCGTCGTAGTCGGCGAAGGTCCGGGCGAAGCGGGTCACCAGCGGGAGGGCCTCGGGGCGGTAGCCGGTGTTGAAGTGCATCTGGCCGCAGCAGGTCTGTTCCCGGGGGAACTCGACGCGGTGGCCGAGCCGCTCCAGCACGGTCACCACCGCGCGGCCGGTGTCGGGGAAGAGGGCGTCGTTGAAGCAGGTGATGAACAGGGCGATGCGCATCAGCTCACCTCCTCGGGGGTCGGGACGTCCGCGGGCAGCAGACCGCGTTCCTTGAACTCTGCCCAGAGCGCCGCCGGAACGGGGTGCTGGAGCATGGCGGCGGCGTCCCGGACCTCGCCGGCGCTGCGGGTGCCGACCAGCACGCTCGTCACCGCCGGGTGCCCGAACGGGAACCGCAGGGCGGCGGCCCGCAGCGGTACGCCGTGCCGCTCGCAGACGGCCTTGAGGTCGGTCGCCCTGGCGAGCAGGTCTGCGGGGGCCGCGGTGTAGTCGAAGGTGGCGCCGGGCCGCGGGTCGGCGAGCAGGCCGGAGTTGAAGACGCCGCCGATCACGACGCCGACGCCGCGCCGGTGGGCCAGCGGCAGCAGCTCCGCAAGGCCCCGCTGGTCGAGGAGGCTGTAGCGGCCGGCCAGCAGGACGACGTCGAGGTCGGTCTCGCGGATGAACCGGGCGGGCAGCTCGGCCTGGTTCATGCCGACGCCGATCGCTCCCAGGACGCCTTCGGCGCGCAGGCGTTCGAGTTCCGGGTAGGCCTCGGTGAGTGCCTGTTCGGCGTGGTCGTCGGGGTCGTGCAGGTAGGCGATGTCGATCCGGTCGAGGCCGAGCCGGTTCAGGCTGTCCTCGATGGAGCGGCGCACCCCCTGGGCGCTGAAGTCCCAGACGCGGTGGTGGGTGGAGGGCACGGCGAAGCCGTTGGCCAGGTCGTCGCCGCCGCCGGAGGGGGCCGGCTCCAGCAGGCGTCCGACCTTCGTGGAGATCGTGTACTGCTCCCGGGGGAACGCCCACAGGGCCTCGCCGAGTCGTCGCTCGGACAGGCCCAGGCCGTAGTGCGGGGCGGTGTCGAAGTACCGTACGCCGGACTCCCAGGCGGCGGTGACGGCCTGTTCGGCCTGCTCGTCGGTGACCGGGGTGAACAGGTTGCCGATGCCGGCGGCGCCGAAGGCGAGTGCGGTGACCCGGGCCGTGCTGCGGCCGAGCGGGTTGCGGCGCAGCTTCACGGGCGCGGCTCCGGTCGCAGACGCAGGCCGGCCATGCCGCCGTCGACCGCGAGAGCGGTGCCGGTGACACTCGCGGCGGCCGGGGAGGCGAGGTAGGCGATGGCCGCGGCGACCTCCTCGGCGGTGACCAGCCGCCCGGTGGGCTGGCGGGCGTTCAGTGCGGCGCGTTCGGCGGCCGGGTCGTCGGCGGCGTCGAGCAGCCGGCCGACCCAGGGGGTGTCGACGGTGCCCGGGTTGACGCAGTTGACCCGGATGCCCTCGCGGACGTGGTCGGCGGCCATGGCCAGGGTGAGCGAGAGGACGGCGCCCTTGCTCGCCGAGTACAGCGCGCGCTGCGGCAGTCCGGCCGTGGCGGCGATCGAGCAGGTGTTGACCACCGAGGCGGAGGCGGAGCGGCGCAGGTGCGGCAGGGCGGCGCGGGTGGTGCGGACGATGCCGAGCACGTTGACGTCCAGGACGCGGTGCCACTGCTCGTCCGGGTTGTCCTCCACGGTTCCGGCGGCGCCGATGCCGGCGTTGTTGACCAGGATGTCGATCCCGCCGAGTGCCTCGGCCGCCGCCTGGACGGCCGCGCGTACGGAGTGGTCGTCGGCGACGTCGGCGGTGAAGCCGCGCAGCGGGGTGTGGACACCACTCGGGTCGAGGTCGAGGACGGCGACGTCCGCACCGCGTTCGCCGAGCAGTCGGGCGGTGGCCAGGCCGATGCCGGAGGCGCCGCCGGTGACCAGGGCGGTGAGCCCGTCGAGGTCGGTCCTCATGAAAGCTCCTCCTTGTCGCCGCCGGCCAGGTCGGCTGCCCAGAAAGCGCCGTCGGGGTAGCGGTAGGTGTCGATGGCGGCCTGGTCCATCTCGGCGGAGAACCCGGGCGCGGTGGGTGCCCGGTAGTGGCCGTTGTCGATGACCACCGGGTCGAGGAAGTGCTGGTGCAGGTGGTCGACGAACTCGATCACCCGGTCCTCGGTGGTGCCGGAGAGCGCGACGTAGTCGAACATCGACAGGTGCTGGACGAGTTCGCACAGGCCAACCCCGCCGGCGTGCGGGCAGACCGGGACGTCGAACCTGGCGGCGAGCAGCAGGATGGCGAGGTTCTCGTTGACGCCGGCCACCCGGGCCGAGTCCAGCTGGAGGACGTCGATGGCACCGGCCTGGAGCAGCTGCTTGAAGACGATCCGGTTCTGCACGTGCTCGCCGGTGGCGACCTTGATCGGGTGGACACCGCGCCGGATGGCGGCGTGGCCGAGGACGTCGTCGGGACTGGTGGGCTCCTCGATCCAGTAGGGGTCGAACGCGGCGAGAGCGCTCGTCCACTCGATCGCCTCGGCCACGTTCCAGCGCTGGTTGGCGTCGATCGCCATCCGGATGCCCGGGCCGACGGCCTCGCGGGCGACGCGGCAGCGGCGGATGTCGTCCTCCAGGTCGGCGCCGACCTTCAGCTTGATCTGGGTGAAGCCGTCGGCCACCGCCTGCGCGGCGAGGCGGGTGAGCTTCTCGTCGCTGTAGCCCAGCCAGCCGGGCGAGGTGGTGTAGGCGGGGTAGCCGACCTCCCGCAGGTGCCGGGAACGGTCGGCGGCGCCCTGTCTGCCCTTGCGCAGCAGTTCGAGGGCCTCGTCGGGCGTCAGCGCGTCGGCGATGTAGCGGAAGTCGACCTGGGACACCAGCCACTCGGGGTCGGCGTCGGCCAGCAGCTGCCACAGCGGCTTGCCCGCGCGCTTGGCGGCGAGGTCCCAGACGGCGTTGAGGACGGCTCCGACGGCCATGTGCATCACGCCCTTCTCGGGGCCGAGCCAGCGCAGCTGGCTGTCGCCGATCAGGTCGCGGGAGAGGGAGCCGGGGTCGGCGCACAGCTCGGCGACGGAACGTCCGACGACGTGCGGGCGCAGCGCGTCGATGGCGGCGACCTGGACGTCGTTGCCGCGGCCGATGGTGAAGGTGAACCCGTGCCCCTCGGGCTCGCCGTCGGAGGTGCGCAGGACGACGTAGGCGGCGGAGTAGTCGGGGTCGGGATTCATGGCGTCGGACCCGTCCAGCTCCCGCGAGGTGGGGAAGCGGATGTCGTAGGTGTCGACGGCGGTGATCCGCGGTGTGGTTGCGGACAACGTGGTGCCTTTCACGCGTTGGCGAACGTCTGGCGCTGGGTGCCGAGGCCGTCGATGGACAGCTCGACCGCGTCGCCGGCGCGCAGGTAGGGGGTGCCGGGCAGGCCCAGGGCCACGCCGGCCGGGGTGCCGGTGTTGATGACGTCTCCGGGGCGCAGCACCATGTACTGGCTGAGATACCAGACCAGGTACGGGACGTCGAAGACCATGTCCTTGGTGTTGCCGTCCTGGCGGGTCTCGCCGTTGACGGCCAGACGAAGGCCTAGCGCCCGCACGTCGCCGGCCTCGTCCGGGGTGACCAGCCAGGGGCCGAGCGGGTTGAAGGTCTCGCAGGACTTGCCGAGGTCCCACTGCCCGGAGTACTCCAACTGGAACTCCCGCTCGGACACGTCGTTGCTGATCGCGTAGCCCGCGACATGGGCGAGGGCCTGCTGGGGCGATTCCAGGTAGCGGGCCTCGCGGCCGATCACGACCGCGAGTTCGACCTCCCAGTCCGTCTTGGCCGAGCCGCGCGGGATCAGCACCCGGTCGTGGGGGCCGACCACGGTGGACGGGTCCTTCATGAACACCACCGGCCGGGTGGGGACGGCAGCGCCGGTCTCCTCGGCGTGGTCGCGGTAGTTGAGGCCGATGCAGACGACCTTGCCCGGCCGGGCGACGGGTGCGCCGATCCGCAGGCCGGCCGGGTCGATCGGGGGGAGCTCTCCGGCGGCCAGGGCGGCGCGGACGCCGTCGGTCCCGTCCGAGGCGAGGAACGCCCCGTCGATGTCACCGGTCAGGCCCGAGACGTCGAAGACCCGGCCGTCATCGCCGAGGACCGCCGGAACCTCGTCTCCCGCCGGTCCGATCCGCAGTAGCTTCACGCTCTGACTCCCGTCCTAAGGTCTGCGGGCCGGGACTCTTCACCGGGCCAACACATCGGATGTATCCGTGACGCCCTGACCATACGAGCGCCGGCCACACACCGCAAGAAGTCCTCCGATGTCTGTCGGCACCCGCCGGGACCCGGGAGCCGAATATCTCCTCACTGTTCATCAAATCTCCAGCTCAGAACGGAGACAAGAACTCTCTGCAACCCGGCACGGAAGCCTGGACGTTACGGTTGAGATTCGTCCGAGGTATCCCTATTGTCAGTCAGGTGCCAAGCTCGTATGGTCCTCGTGATCGCAATCCATCCGATGACTTCGGGGAGCGCGAGCACGATCCGGCGCGCCTGCCACGACCGCCGCATCCATGGCCTCCCTCCTGGATGACGGCCGGGAAGGGAGATCCGGCTCAACCACCCCCGCTTCACCTCCCGGAGACGGGCCTCCCGGCCTCCCACCACACCGGCTCCCTGCCCCCGCAGGGGAGCCGGACATCCCAGCCAAGGAGATCAGCACCATGAAGCCTCGCTCCTCCAGAATCGCGGCCACGGCCGCCGCCGTGATCGTCCTGGCGGGGGCCGCCACGGCCTGCAACCGCGGCAGCGCGTCGGACTCCGCCGCCGGCGGCAAGCCCGCACTCGGGATCGACCTGCCGCGTGCGGACTCCGACTTCTGGAACTCCTACGCGCAGTACGTCAAGCAGGACGCCACCGCCCAGGGCCTCAACACCCTGCCGGTGAGCAACTCGCAGAACGACGTCACCAAGCTGGTCGCCAACGTCCAGGTCTTCCAGAACACGGGCGCCAAGGCCGTCGTCATGGCCCCGCAGGACACCGGCGCGATCGCCTCCACCCTCGACCAGCTGTCCGCCAAGAAGATCCCGGTGGTCAGCGTCGACACCCGCCCCGACAAGGGGAACGTCTACATGGTGGTGCGCGCCGACAACAAGGCGTACGGCACCAAGGCCTGCGAATTCCTCGGCACGCAGCTCGGCGGCAAGGGCAAGGTCGCCGAACTCCAGGGCGCACTGAGCTCCGTCAACGGCCGCGACCGCTCCGAGGCCTTCGCCGCCTGCATGAAGGAGAAGTTCCCCGACATCCAGGTGATCGAGCTGGCCACCGAGTGGAAGGGCGACGTCGCCTCCGCCAAGCTCCAGTCCACCCTGGCAGCCAACCCGGACCTGGGCGGCGTCTACATGCAGGCCGGCGGCGTCTTCCTGCAGCCCACCCTCGCCCTGCTCCAGCAGAAGGGCCTGCTCAAGCCCGCCGGGCAGCCCGGTCACATCGCCATCGTCTCCAACGACGGCATCCCGCAGGAGTTCGACGCGATCCGCAAGGGCGACATCGACGCGACCGTCTCCCAGCCCGCCGACCTCTACGCCAAGTACGCGCTGTTCTACGCACAGGCCGCCGCCGAGGGCAAGACCTTCCAGCCCGGCGCGACCGACCACCAGTCGACCATCATCCAGCTGCCCAACGGACTGGAGGACCAGCTTCCCGCCCCCCTGGTCACCAAGGACAACGTCGACGACAAGTCCCTCTGGGGCAACGGCGTCGGCAAGTAACCCCACTGACCTCCCGTCAGCGGCGGCCCGGACTCCCCCTCCGAGGCCGCCGTTCACGGATCCTGCGGAAAGGACGTCCCCGCCATGGCGGACCCCAGCCCCGTCCGGGGCCCCGTCGTCGAGGCCGACGGGATCAGCAAGCGCTTCGGCGCCACCGTCGCCCTCAGCGACGCCCGCATCTCGGTCGCAGCCGGCGAGTCGCACGCCCTGGTGGGCCGCAACGGCGCGGGCAAGTCCACGCTCGTGTCGATCCTCACCGGCCTGCAGAACCCGGACACGGGCACCCTGCGCTTCGACGGCGAGCAGGCCCCGGCCCCCGGTGACACCGACGCCTGGCGCTCCCGGGTCGCCTGCGTCTACCAGCGCTCCACCATCATCCCCGCGCTGACCGTCGCCGAGAACCTGTTCTTGAACAGACACAGCCTGGACAGGCAGGGCAGAGGTGTCCTGCGCCCGATCAGCTGGAAGCAGCTGCGCGGCCGCGCCACCGAGCTGCTCGCCGAGTACGGCGTGGACGTCGACCCGACCGCGCGCGCCGAGGATCTGAGTGTCGAGCAGCGCCAGTTCGTCGAGATCGCCCGGGCTCTCTCCTTCGGGGCCCGCTTCATCATCCTGGACGAGCCCACCGCCAAGCTCGACGCGCGCGGCATCGAACGGCTCTTCGAAAAGCTGCGCTCACTGCAGGAACAGGGCGTCGCCTTCCTGTTCATCTCGCATCACCTGCAGGAGGTCTACGACCTCTGCGGCACCGTCACGGTCTACCGCGACGCCCGGCACATCATCACCGCACCGGTCTCCGAACTCGACCAGCAGGCCCTGGTGGAGGCGATGACCGGCGAGAGCGCCCGGGGCAGCGAGCCCGCCTGGTCGGTGACCGGCCGGACGCGCCCCGACGGCGCCCCGCTGCTGGACGTCTCGGGCCTGAGCCTGGCCGGCGCCTACCAGGACGTCTCCCTGACCGTGCGGGCCGGCGAGGTCGTGGGCCTGGCCGGAGCGGCCGCCAGCGGCAACGTCCGGCTCGGCGAGACCGTCGCCGGCCTGCACCGCCCGCAGGCCGGCACGATCAGCGTCGCGGGCCGGCCGGTGCGCACCGGCCGGGTTCCCGCCGCTCTCGCCGCCGGCATCGGGTTCGTGCCCGAGGACCGGCACATCCAGGGGCTCATCCCGCAGCGCAGCGTCGCCGAGAACGCCACCCTGACCGTCACCGACCAGCTCGGCCCCTTCGGCACGGTACTGCCCTCGCGGACCAGGGCCTTCGCCGAGCGGATGATCGGCGACCTCGACATCAAGACGCCCGGCCCCTCGGCCCCGGTGTCCGCCCTGTCCGGCGGCAACCAGCAGAAGGTGGTCATCGCGCGGGCGCTGGCCACCGAGCCGCACGTCCTGGTGGCCATCCGGCCCACCAACGGCGTCGACGTCAAGTCCAAGGAGTCCCTGCTCGGCACCGTCCGCGAGGTCGCCGACGCCGGGAGGAGCGCTCTGATCGTGTCCGACGAACTCGACGACCTGCGGGTCTGCGACCGCGTCGTGGCCATGTTCCACGGCCGCGTCGTCGCCGAGTTCGAGCACGGCTGGAGCGATGAACAGCTGGTCGCAGCCATGGAGGGCATGTCCGGCCCGACCGACACGAAGGAACGCAATGTCTCCCACCACTGAGGTCCGTGCGCACGCGGCCACCGCCCCCGCCGTACCGGCCGGTCGGCGCTTCGACCTCGCCCGCTACCGCGACCTGTCGCTCGTCCCGGTCCTGCTCGTCCTGGGCGTCATCGGCTTCGCCGTCTCACCCGCCTTCCTCACCTCCGACAACCTCCTGGGCGTCGGCCAGCAGGCCACCGAACTGAGCCTGCTGGTCCTGGCCGAGGCGCTGATCCTGATCGTCGGCCGGATGGACCTGTCCCTGGAGTCCACGATCGGCGTGGCCCCCGTCATCGCCGTATGGCTGGTCCTCCCCGACCACGGCGCACGCTTCAACGGCCTCGGCCTCTTCCCCTCCTGGACGGCCATCCCGCTGTGCCTGGCCGTCGGCGCGCTCATCGGGGCGATCAACGGCTTCCTCATCCTCAAGCTGCGCCTCAACGGCTTCATCGTCACCCTCGGCGCGCTCACCCTGCTCCGCGGCCTCCAGGTCGCGATCTCCCAGGGCCAGTCGATCGTCAACCTGCCCGGCTCCTTCACCTACCTCGGCAGCACCAGCTGGCTCGGCGTCCCGGCGGCGATCTGGATCTGCGCCCTGCTCTTCCTGGCCGGCGGCTGCGCCCTCGCCTGGCTGCGCCACGGCCGTGCCCTGTACGCGATCGGCGGCAACTCCGAGGCCGCTCGCGCCGCCGGCATCCGGGTCGACCGGATCACCTGGATCGTGCTGATCCTCGGTGGCCTGCTGGCCGCATTCGCCGGCGTCCTCTACACCGGCCACTACGGCTCCATCTCCGCCGACCAGGGCAACGGGTGGATCTTCCAGGTCTTCGCCGCCACCGTCATCGGCGGCGTCAGCCTCAACGGCGGCCGCGGCACGCTCTTCGGCGCCCTGACCGGCGTGCTGACCCTCCAGCTCGTGGTCAACGTCATGACCCTCGCGGGCGTGCCGCCGCTGTGGAACCAGTTCCTCAACGGCGCGATCATCATCGTCGCGCTGATCATCTCCCGCTTCGCCTCGGGCGAGAAGCAGGAGTGACTGGTCCGACAGCCTGAGAGCCGCCGAAGCGGCGCGGCCGGCCCACCGGGGACCGGTCGCGCCGCTTCGGCCTCCCCTTCCCCGCCTCCGGCCCCCACTCCCCCCGACCACCACTCCCATTACGGCACGCAGGAGGCGAACACCCATGGCGGTGACCGACCGGGCCATCGAGAAGATCAAGGAAATGATCGTCTCCGGCGCCCTGCCACCCGGCGCGAGACTCCCCAACGAGGCCGATCTCGCCGAACAGCTCGGGCTGTCGCGCAACTCCCTGCGCGAGGCCGTCCGGGCGCTCACCGCGATGCGGATCCTCGTCCCCAGGCAGGGCGACGGCACCTACGTCTCCGGCCTGGAACCCCACCTCCTGCTGGAAGCCATGGCCTTCACCGCCGACGTCTCCCACGGGCACACGGCCCGCCAACTCCTGGAGGTGCGGCGCCTGCTGGAGCCGCAGGCCACCGCCCTCGCGGCCGGCCTGCTCACCGACGAACGCCTGCGGACGCTGCGGGCCGTCCTCGACCGGAGCGCCGCGGCCGCCGGCATCGAGGAGTTCATCGAGCTGGACATCGAGTTCCACCGCACCATCGCCGATGCCGTCGGCAACCCCGTGCTGTCCACCCTGCTCGGCATCCTCTCCACCCACACCCAGCGGCTGCGCATCGTGCGCGGTACGCACGACACCCCCGCCTGCGCACAGGCCCAGCGCGAGCACGAGGCCATCTGGCGGGCCCTGGCCAACCGCGATGCCGTCCTGGCCGCCAGTGCCAGCACCGTGCACGTCGCCGCCGTCGAGGACTGGCTGGCCACCGGCACCGACCCCCTGGCGCTCGGCACCATCGCCTGACGGCGACCGCCGGCTCCCGCACATCCCGTTCCCATCTCCCTCGGTACGCACGACCCCACCACTCAGAACGGTCTGACACATGAAGAGCCGCACCACCCGGACCACCTGCGCCGGCTGCATCGCCGTGTTGCTCGCCGGCTGCCTCACCGCCTGCGGGGGCACGGATGACCCCGGCAACTCCCGCCCGCAGATCGCCATCGACATCCCCCGCGCCGACTCCGACTTCTGGAAGGCGTACGCGAAGTACCTCCAGCAGGAGATCAACGACCAGCAGCTGAGTGTCCTGCCCCCGACCCATTCGGACGGCGACGAGGCGACGTTCGCCGCCAACGTCCACTCACTGGCCGGCCGGCATCCCAAGTCCATCGTCATGGCGCCGCAGAACACCATGACCACCGATACGACACTCTCCGAGCTGTTCCGTGCCAACATCCACGCGATCAGCGTGGACACCGAACCGGAGCACGGCACCGTCTACATGGTGGTCCGCACCGACAACCGCTCGTACGGCACCAAGGCCTGCGAGTTCCTCGGCAAGCAGCTCGGCGGCAAGGGCAAGGTGGCCGAACTCCAGGGCGCGCTGACCTCCATCAACGGATACGAACGCTCCGAGGGGTTCGCCGCCTGCATGAAGCGCAACTTCCCCGGCATCCAGGTGATCGCGCTGGCCACCGACTGGAAGGCCGACGTCGCCTCCGAGAAGCTCCAGGCCACCCTCGCCGCCAACCGGGACCTGAACGGCATCTACATGCAGGCCGGCGGCGTCTTCCTGCAGCCCACCCTCGCCCTGCTCCAGCAGAAGGGCCTGCTCAAGCCCGCCGGCCAGCCCGGCCACATCGCCATCGTCTCCAACGACGGCATCCCCGCCGAGCTCAACGCGATCCGCAAGGGCGACATCGACGCGACCGTCTCCCAGCCCGCCGACCTCTATGCCAAATACGCCCTCTACTACGCCAAGGCCGCCGCGGAAGGCAAGACCTTCCAGCCCGGGCCCACCGACCACCGGTCGACCATCATCCAGCTGCCCAACGGCATGGAGGACCAGCTCCCCTCGGCCCTGGTCACCAAGGAGAACGTGGACGACCCGTCGCTCTGGGCCAACCACGCCACGGGCTGACCGGGGCGGGCCTCGGGACCGGGTCTCCCGGACGGTCGTCGGTCCGCAGGAGGCCCCGCGCCGCGTCGGGGCCGGCCGCCTCACGCGGCGGCGACGGCGCCGATCGACCGCTCGGCGGCAGCCGCCGCGGCCACCCCGGGAAGTGCCGGCGGGGCGGCCCGAAACGAGCCGGCTGCCGAGTCCCGTCCGCACGGCTCCGCCCCGAGCCGTGCCCCGAGCAGCGATCTAGCATGAAGAGCAAGGTGCATCTCCGGGCCCGCGCGCAGCGGCAGGGAGGCCGACATGGCGTTCCACACGACCGGTTTCGAGCAGGCGGACGACTACCGCTACCTGCCGATCTCCGAACACGGCCTGATCGGCGATCTTCGTACGACCGCCCTGGTCGGCACGAACGGCACCATCGACTGGTACTGCTGCCCGCGCTTCGATGCGCCCAGCGTCTTCGGGGCCATCCTCGACGCCGACCGGGGCGGGTCGTTCGAGTTGGCCGCCGAGGTCCCGACCCGCACCCGGCAGTTCTACTTCCCTGACACGAACGTGCTGATCACCCGGTTCTTCGCCGCCGACGGGGTGGCGGAGATCCAGGACTTCATGCCGGTGGTCGACGACTCGCGCGAGGCGGCCCGGCACCGGCTGATCCGGCGGGTGCTCTGCGTCCGCGGAGCCCTCCCGTTCAGGGCGCGCATCGCCCCACGCTTCGGCTACGGCGCCGAAGCGCACACCACGCACCTCGAAGGTCATGCGGCGGTGTTCCGCTCCCCGTCACTGACGCTCGCGCTCACCGCCACCGCACCGCTGGAGAGCGACGGCCCGGATGTCCGGTCGCACTTCAAGCTCGTCGAGGGCGAGTCCCACGTGTTCGCCCTCGACCAGATCGGCGACGGCGTCCCGGCCCGGTCGTGTCCGCGGGCCGAGGCGCAGGAGCAGGCCGAGGCGACCGTCCGGTACTGGCGCCGCTGGCTGGCCGGGTCGCGCTACCACGGGCGCTGGCGGGAGATGGTGAACCGCTCCGCGCTGGTGCTGAAGCTGCTCACCTACGCGCCGACCGGTGCGATCGTCGCCGCACCGACCACCAGCCTGCCCGAGCAGATCGGCGGCGGGCGCAACTGGGACTACCGGTACGTCTGGGTCCGGGACGCCGCCTTCTGCGTCTACGCCATGCTGCGCCTGGGGTTCACCTCGGAGGCCGAGGCGTTCATGGGGTTCCTCGACGAGCGCGGCATCCTGCGCGGCACCGGTGCGACCGGCCCGTTGCAGATCATGTACGGCATCGACGGGCGCAGTGAGCTGCCCGAGTACGAGCTGTCGCACCTGGAGGGCTACCTCGGCTCCGCACCGGTCCGGGTCGGCAACGCCGCCACCGGCCAGCTCCAGCTGGACATCTACGGAGCCCTGATCGACTCCGTCTACCTGTACGACAAGTGGGGGCAGCCGATCAGCAGCGACCGCTGGGACGAGGTCGGCGCGGTGGCGGACTGGCTCTGCGAGCACTGGGACCAGCCCGACGAGGGAATCTGGGAGACCCGCGCGGGCCGCAGGGACTTCGTGTACTCGCGGCTGATGTGCTGGGTGGCGCTGGAGCGGGCGATGCGGATGGCGAACCGCCGCGGCCTGCCGGCCGACCTGCCCCGCTGGCGGCAGGCCCGGGACGCGATCTACCGGCAGATCATGCAGCGCGGCTGGTCGACCCGGCGGGGCGCGTTCGTCCAGGCGCTGGACGACGGTGAGCTGGACGCCTCGCTGCTGATGATGCCGATGGCCAAGTTCGTCTCGCCCACCGACCCCAAGTGGCTCTCCACCCTGGACGCCCTCACCACGGACCTGGTCTCCGATTCGCTGGTCTACCGCTACAACCCGGCCACCAGCCCGGACGGCCTGCACGGCCCCGAGGGCACCTTCTCGATCTGCTCCTTCTGGTACGTGGAGTCGCTGGCCCGCGCCGGCCGGCTGGAGGAGGCCAGGCTCGCCTTCGAGAAGATGCTCACCTACGCCAACCACCTCGGTCTGTTCGCGGAGGAGATCGGCCCGACCGGCGAACAGCTCGGCAACTTCCCCCAGGCCTTCACCCACCTCTCACTGATCAGCGCCGCCTTCAACCTCGACCGCGCGCTGGGCTGACGCGGCGCCGCTGTGATGCCGCTCGTCGCCGCCCGGACGGCGGTGCCCGGCGCGCTACGGCGGGTCGACGGCCGGGGGCGGCCGGGCGACGGCCGGTCGACGGCCGGGACGGCGGTATCGCCGAGCGCGCTCGGCCGGCGAGCCGGGACGGCCCCGGCCCGGCGGGGCGGTCTGTTCCGCCCGGACCGCTCGCCACCGTCCACCGTCAGCGTCCGGGGCCTCTCGGCCTCGGGCACGGTGATGTCCGTTCGGACTCAGGCGGACGCCGTTCCGGCCGGCTGTGCGGCGCCGGCCGCCTCCGCCGGGGCGGCGGAGGCGTCCGGTCCCTCGTGGCGCGCGGTCGGCTCGAAGCGCACGGTCGGCTCGAAGTTGGCGCGGCGGGCCGCGCGGCGGAAGACGGTGAGGACGGCGGGGCCGACGACGAGGACGGCGACGCCGGTGGTGACCGCCCGGCCGGTGTCCCAGCCGAGCGAGGTGGCCAGGTCGAACAGCAGGTAGCGGTGCCACTGCTCGGTGAACGGCAGGCCGGGCAGGTAGGCGATCGAGCTGTTCGGGTCGGTCGAGAAGGCCAGAAGGACAGGTTGAGCAGGAAGCCGAAGAGGTACCCGGAGCCCGCCCCGTACAGGGCCAGCGTCGGCACCTCCCACCGGCGCGGGAGCCCGGGCAGCAGCCCGGCGCATGCCGACGAAGGCGCAGCCGAACATCTGGTAGGGCATCCAGGGGCCGACGCCGCCGGTGAGGAGGGCGGAGGCGAACAGGGAGGTGCAGCCGAGCGTGAAGCCGAAGCCCGGGCCGAAGACCCGGCCGGTGGACGCAGGGGCCCGGAGAGCGTCGGCACAGCGCCGGGCAGCCCTCGGAGCTCCGGCCCGCAGACCACGACGGGAGGAGGGGACACACCTCCGCCGACGGGTACTCGGGCTCGCCTCCGACAGCCGTCGGCGGCCTACCGTTGCGGGTCAGCGCCGGAATTCGACCGGACTTCCCCCAGCGGCGGAGTCAGAACATGACGGCCCATCATGGCGAGGCGCGGAAGACCGGGTCAAGGGATCGTGGGTCACATCACGGCATCCCCCCGGCCCGGGCCGAGTCACCGGTGCGACCGAGATCACGCAGCCGGTCACCTGGCCTCCCCTTGTCCTCTGACTTCCTTTCACACCACGGACTTCTCCGTGGTCACGACGGAGATCCACCAGAATCTCGGACTGCCCGAATCAGGTTGAGGCCGCGGTCGGCGGCCCGTGCGGACCGGCCGCCGGCCGACCGCCGGGGGTGGGACAGGGCGCCCGGCCCCTGTCCCACCCCCGGCCCCGCGCGGAGCGTCAGCCGGCCAGCTCGCCCCGCAGGCGGCGGGCGGCGCCCACCAGGCTCTCCAGCGAGGCGCGGGTCTCGGCCCAGCCGCGGGTCTTCAGGCCGCAGTCGGGGTTGACCCAGAGCCGCTCGGCCGGGATCGCCGCGAGCCCGGCCCACAGCAGTGAGACGGCCTCGTCGGTGCTCGGCACCCGCGGCGAGTGGATGTCCCACACACCCGGGCCGACCTCGCGCGGGTAGCCGGCGCCCGCCAGCTCACCGGCGACCTGCATGTGCGAGCGGGCCGCCTCCAGCGAGATCACGTCGGCGTCCAACTCGTCGATGGCGCGCAGGATGTCACCGAACTCGGCGTAGCACATGTGGGTGTGGATCTGGGTGTCGGCGCGCACCCCGGAGGTGGCGAGCCGGAAGGCGACGGTGGCCCAGTCCGGGTGGGCCGGGCGGTCGGCGGCCCGAAGCGGCAGGGTCTCGCGCAGGGCCGGCTCGTCGACCTGGACGACCGCGGCGCCGGCGGCCGTCTCACCAGGCGGAACGGCTTTGGGTGCGCCGGGGCGGGAGCCGACCGGCCGGCAGCTCACAGGATGATGACGATTGAACAAGCGGCGCCACCCAGGTGAGTAAGGGCGCCCTTATTTAGGCTAGCCTCACCTCATGCATCACGTCCTGTCGGCCGCGACCACGGCCGGATACACCATGCCCCAGGTCTGGCGGGTCCTCACCAAGGCCGGCTACTTCATCGGCCTCAGCGGAGCCATCGGCGCCACCGTCACGTACGCGACCACCGTGCGCCCCGCGCTGCGCGCCCCGCAAACCGCCGGCCAGGACGCCGAGGTCCTGCGAAGAAGATCGGCGACCTACCTCGCCTGGGCAGGGCTGGTGCTGCTGGCCGCCGGCTACTTCCAGCTCGCCGCCCGCCTCGCCCGCGCCGGCAAGGGCATGCCGTTCGGCGACGCCCTCGCCCCGGACCGGATCTGGGACTACCTCCACGCCCCGGCCGCCAAGGGCGCCTGGGTCGCCCAGGGCACCGTCCACCTCGTCCAGAACGCCGTCCTGGCCGTGACGGCCGCCGCCCTCATCGCCCTCTTCGTCCCGGCCGTCCGCCGCCACACGGACACCATCGCCCTCACCGCACTGCCACTCTCCCTGGCCGTCACCCTGATCGCCGCCGTGCCCGCCACCAAGCCCGCCGACCTGGACAAGTGGCTCGACCTCGCCTTCGACCAGACCCACATCGTCTCCGGCGTCGTCTGGCTCGGCGGCCTCGCCCTCCTGGTCGCGCTCGCCGGCACCCGCGGCCGCCTCGGCGACGGCGCCGGCCTTCTCTGGGCCGACATGTGGCGCCGGTTCAGCCTCGTCGCCATGGTCTGCGTCGGCGCCGTGACCATCTCGGGCCTCTGGCTCAGCTGGAAGCACGTCGGTGCGATCTCCCAGCTGTGGACCACCGGCTACGGCATCGCCCTGCTCGTCAAGATCCTCCTGGTCGCCGGCCTCGTCGCCGCGGGCGCCTTCAACCAGTTCTGGCTGATGCCCCGCATCACCCGGGCCCGCCTCGCCGACGACTCCTCCTCCCTCCTCCACCTGACCCTGCGGCACTTCCCGAAGGTCGTCTGGGGCGAGGTCGCCCTCGGCGTCGCCGTCCTCGTGGTCATGCCGTTCATCGCCGGCTCGGCCCGTACCGAGGCCGGCAGTGCCAAGGCCGTCTCCTCCGGCAGCGTCTTCGCCGCCGGCGCCGCCCTCGTCCTCGCGCTGGCCGTCTCGCTCTACGCCACGGCCAAGGCCTCCGACGCCCTGTCCCGCCGCCTGGCCGTGGCCGCCGCCTGACCCGCTGCGCACCGCGCGGGCGGCGTTGCCGGCCCGGGCGATCCGCCGGGTCGCGCCCCCACGGACACACCGCTCGCGGGGGCGCCGCCTGGAGCGGAAATGCCCCATCGGACGTGAATCACTAGGCATATAGTCTGATCACTAATTTTGTGAACACGTTCAGCATTGGGGGGCCGGTGCACCGTCACCGCATCATGATCTCCGCCGCCGCCGTCGCGGCAGCCGTCGGCTTCGTACCCGCCACGGCCCAGGCAGCCGGTCCGGCCGCCGACCCCGGCCGGGGCGCGACCGCCGCCTCCCCGGCCCCCGGGGCCGGTTCCGCCCAGGACGCCGACACGCAGGAGGCGGCCGGGCGGAAGGCGGCCGAGAGCGCCGCCGCGAAGGACGCCACGGCGCGGGGCGCCCGGGCCAAGACCGCCGATGCGCAGAGCGCGCCGGACGGACCGGGCTTGTCGGCACGCGCACAGAGCTCGCACTTCGACGTCGGTGTGGGCACCTACAACACCTACGCGCACAGCCTCATCCTGGCGACGACCGTCAACACCGACCTGGAGCCGGCCGGTCGAAGCGTCCAGTACGACGTCGCCTGGGGTGACGGCACCACCGACCAGGACCTCGGCCCCGCCAGCGACTTCGCGCACTTCAAGCACAGGTACGCCAAGGCCGGCGCCCACAAGATCACGGTCACGGCGACCGACCTGCTCACCAAGACGACCTCCGTCACCACCAAGGACGTCGTCGTGGACGGCTCCGAGTTCACCCCGCACGCGCCCGCCCGGCTGCTGGACACCCGCGACGGCACCGGCACCTCGGCCGGCGGCCCCGTCGCCCCGCTCACCACGACCCGGGTGAAGATCGCCGGCAACGCCGGCATCCCGGCCGGGGTGACCGCCGTGGCCCTGAACATCACCGCCACCAACACCTCGGCGGCTGGGCACGTCATCGCGTACGCCTCCGGCAAGGCGCAGCCGACCACCTCGAACGTCAACTTCGCGGCGGGACAGACCGTGCCGAACCTGGCGATCGTGCCGGTCGGCGAGGACGGGTACGTCGAGCTGGCCAACCGCAGCGCCGGCCCGGTGGACCTGATCGCCGACGTGACGGGCTACTTCACCCGCTCCGCCGCCGACGGCTACACCTCCGTCAAGCCGTCCCGGCTGGTCGACACCCGGGAGGGGCTGGGCTCGGCCAAGGGCCAGGCCGCCGCCCAGACCACCTTCGGTGTCCAGATCGCCGGCCAGGGCGGGCTGCCGGCCCAGGGCGTGACGGCCGTGGCCCTCAACGTCACGGTGACCGACCCGCAGGGCGCCGGGAACCTGACCGTCTTCCCGAGCGGTCAGCAGGCGCCGTCCACGTCGAGCGTGAACTTCACCGCCGGACAGACGGTCGCCAACGCGGTGATCGTGCCGGTCGGACCGGACGGCAGGATCAACGTCCGCAACAACGCCGGGGACCCGACCGACGTGATCGTGGACGTCACCGGCTACTACAGCGCCGACGGCAAGGCCGCCTACCTGCCGCTCGAGCCCCAGCGTCTCAGTGACTCGCGGACGCCGTACCCCTGGCCGCTCGCCGGCCAGGACTACCGCAACATGCTCATGGGTGCGTCCGGCATGGCGCTCGAAGCAGTCGTCCTGAACACGACCGTCACCAACCCGCAGGGCAGCGGACACCTCTCGGTCGCCCCGGACCCGAACACGATCAACGACTACATGCACGGTACGGCGGTCCGGCCGACCCCGCCGGACTCCTCCGTCCTGAACTGGACGAAGGACGCCACCGTCGCGAACCTCGTCCAGGCGAGCACCGGCACCACCTCGATGGTCGACGTGTGGAACCGGGGCTGGCAGCCGACCGACCTGATCGTCGACCTGTTCGGCATGTACGACAAGAACTGACGCCCCACCCGCACCGTGCGGCGCCGCGTTCCGGCCGCCCGCCCCTCCGGGGTCGGGCGGCCGGTGCGGTCCGGCCCCGGCTCGCGACGCGCCACTGGCTGCCGGCGCGGACCGGGCCGCGCCAACCCATCCATGCTTCGTGCCGGCGGCGCGCGGGAACACCGTCCGATCCTCCACAGCGCGGCGCCGGGCGGTCCGGCAGAGCTGTCGGGTGCTACGGCCGGCACCGATTCGGACACCGAGCGTGCGCACCCGACCGCACAGCGCTGCCCGACCGTGCGGTGCTGTCCGACCGGGCAGCGCTGCCCGGCCTCGCAGCGCCGCCCGGCCTCGCAGGGCTGCCCGGTCGAAGCCGCCCGGGCCGGGTCACGCAGGCGTGACGGTGACCGTGCAGAGCCGCTTGGTGGGCCGGGTCATGGCGACGTAGAGATCCCGTTCGCCACCCGGGCGGGCCGCGGTGATCTCCGCGGGATCGACGACCAGGACGGTGTCGAACTCCAGGCCGCGCGCCTGGGAGGCCGGGACCAGGCGCGCCCGGTCGGCGATCCCCGCGGCGGCCAGCTCCGGGATCCTGGCGTCCGCACAGATCACACCGGCCAGTTCGCCGGGGTGCGCCAGCGCCTGGACGTCCAGCTCCGCGGCGAGCGCGGCGGTGAGGGCGTCCGGAGCGGCGGTGAGGGTGCGGGGTGCCTCGCCGTGGCGGATCGAGCGGCTCGGGGTCTGGCCGGGGGCGATCTCGGCGAGCAGCTCCCGGGTGGCGGCCAGGATCTCCTCGGTGGTGCGGTAGCTGACGGTCAGGGTGTGCAGGGCGAACCGCGTGCCGAACTGCGGCGCCAGCGCCTCCTCCCAGCCGCGCGCGGTCGTCGCCGGGCCCGCCTGGGCGAAGTCGCCGACCAGCGTCATCGACCTGGCCGGGCACCGGCGGCCGACCATCCGCCACTGCATGGCGGTGTACTCCTGCGCCTCGTCGACGACCACGTGCCCGTACACCCGCTCCGGCGCGCCGTGGACCAACGCGGCCGCCTCGTCCAGGAGCGGCACGTCGGCGTCGGTCCACGGGGCGTCCGGGGCGCGCAGCAGACCGTCCCGCTCCTCGTCGGTCAGCTGCGGCAGGTACCGGGCGAGCAGGTCGGCACTGCCCAGCAGGTCGCGGACGACGTCCTCGGGCAGCAGGTGCGGCCAGAGCTCCTCCACCGCCCGCTCGACACCGAGATCGTCCAGCAGGCCGGCCCGGACGGCGTCCGCGTCGAACTCGTCCTGGGGGTCCGGGGCGGGCGCGCCCTCCAGACCGAGGTTGCGCAGGTCCGAGGCGGCGACGCGGTCGAGGTCGATGCCGGTGAGCTGGAGCACCTGGGCGTCGATGAGTTCCAGCGCCTCCAGGGCGCCGCGCTCCATCGCGTCCGTGACGGCGTCGGCCAGGAGCTCCTTGAACACCTGGCGGGCGCGGTTGTGGCCCAGGTCGAGGCGGGCGGCGGCGTCCCTGGCCCTGGCCACCTCGTCGTCGTCCAGCCGCACCCACTCCTGGCCCGCCCGCACGGCGAACCCGCCCTCCGGTGCCTGCCGCGCGCGCACCAGCCCCGCCAGGGCCTCGGCCAGCACCGCGCCGCCCTTCAGGCGCGCCGCCCCGGCCGGCTCCACGGCGCCGGGCTCGACCCCGGCCAGTTCCGCGCAGGTCGCCAGCACCACGTCGTTCTCGCCGAGCGAGGGCAGCACCTGGGAGATGTAGTCGAGGAACCGCGCGTTCGGCCCGAGCACCAGCACGCCGCGCTCGGCGGCCTTCGGGAACGCGTACAGCACGTAGGCGGCCCGGTGCAGCGCGACCACCGTCTTTCCGGTGCCGGGCCCGCCCTGAACCACCGTCACCCCCCGGTGCCGGGAGCGCACGATGGCGTCCTGCTCGGCCTGGAGGGTGGCGACCGCCGCGCCCATCCGGCCGGTGCGCCGCGCCTGGAGGGCCTCGGCCAACGGGCTGTCGCCGACGACGTCCTCGTCCGTGGGGGCGGAGCCGTCCAACAGCTCGTCGCTCACGCCGACGACCGAGCCCTGCGCCATCCGCAGGTGACGCCGGCGCCGCAGGCCCATCGGGTGGACGGCGGTCGCCTCGTAGAACGGACGGGCCGCGTCCGCGCGCCAGTCCACCAGCAGCGGCAGGTCGCTCTCGTCCACGTGCAGGCCGATCCGGCCGATCCGCAGGGAGAAGCCGTCCCCGGCGTCGATCCGGCCGAAGACCAGCCCCTCCCGCGCCCCCTCCAGCCGGCGCACCTCGCTGGCCAGCCGCCCGGCGGCGAGCTCCCGCTCGTACGACTCGCTCGCACCTTCGGCCGGCGCCGCCAGCACCTGGACCAGCTCCGCCCGCGCACCGGCGAGCCGCTCCTCGAGCAGCCCGTACACGGCGGACACCTCGGCCCGCTCCGCTTCCACCACACCCGCGGCACCATCGTTGACCTGCGACAAAACAGGGCCCCTCTCAAGTTCGAGCCACCACTATGCGGCCAAACCTCTTCGAAAGTAAGGCTTGACTTGGCCGCTCGACGATGGCCTGCCGCACTCCGCGTACGAGACGCCGCCACCGGCACTCTGACGCTCCGTCAGCAGGCGGCGCCACACTGTGGCGCGCATCACTGCGGCGGGTTGTCACGCTTCACCAGTGAAGGGCGTCTCCCTGGCGCACAAGGAAGGCAACCAACCGCCACGCCCGCTCGACCGACGAGGACAGCCGCCATGGAAACCATGACCGTCGAACGCGTCATCGACGCACCCATCGAGGACGTGGCCGGGTGCCGCGCCCGGGACCAACGCCGGAACGGGCAGCCGCCTCGACAGGGCGTGAGCGCCTGGCGGGCCTCCGGTCACCGTACGAGGTGATCGGCCAGGGACTCGATGGTGCGGCGACGCGCGGTGTACATCGACACCGCCGAGCCGTCGGCGAAGTGCAGCCGGAACCGGGCCATCGCCTGCCACCTCGGGCGGCGTTCGACTCGGGCGACGAAGTTCCGGGGCGCATGCCACAGCAGTTGGCCACCCCGACATCGTGGAGTCGGGGACATCGGCCGGCTCACCGCGCCGCCCTGTCTGCCGTCGTGCGAGCCCCGCACTGGCCAGGTGAACCCCGGCGGGGCATCAGGCATTGCACGGGATACACCGCGGCTCACCCACACTCCCGCATCGGCATCAGCGTCACAGGATGTGCCAGCGCTGCCCGTCGTCGCCCTCGCGCAGCCCGGCAATCCGCCGGACGACCTCTGCCAGAGTCACCGAACCCGGCGCGGCGCGCTTCGCGTTCGTCGTGATCATCCTCAACTCACGTAGGTCCCGCAGAACTTGGCACCCCTGCCACTCGACGACATCGAAGCCGTACGACCGGGCGAAGGCCTCGTAGTGCGCCTTGCCGTACCCGAACCGGCGGCAGTGGATCTCGATCGTCACCAGGTCGATCTCCGGCTCCCCGTAGCTGGCCGTGTCCCAGTCACAGAGCACGGCCGCCGAGCCATCGTGCAGCGCATTCCGGTGCTGCGGGTCCCCTTGGAGCAGCGCCGGCGGCAGGGCGAAGCGGACCTCCGCGAGGGACTTCTCCAACCCGTCGAGACGGGCGGACAGATGCTGCAGATCCTTGTCGGCGAGCGCCGTGATCGCGGCCAGCGAGCGGCGGATCGCACCGACGGTGTCGAGGGACCGGAGCGGGAACGGCGGGGCCGGCAGCTGGTGAAGCATCCTCAGTGGTGCGGCGAGTTGTTGTGCTGCGACCGGATGGTCGGGCTGAGGTATGTACTTCCAGAACGTGACGGCATGCCCGTCTACGAGGACCGGCTGCTCCAGCGGCAGGAGGGGGACGGTCGGGAAATCCATTCCGACCAGCCACTCGACCAGCTGGACGGTCCGGCGCACCTCCGCGATGGTGGAGCCGCGTCGCGCGATCTTGACCACCACCGGGCTGGAGGCCAGCAGGAAGACCGCGTTGGTATGCCCGCGCAGGACGGTGGCGCCTGACGCGTCCAAGCCCACCGCACGGCAGGCGGCTTCGAGGACACGGTTCACTTCGGACTCACTGAAGCCGCCGATCCGGCTCGGTGCACTCATACCCGTAAGGCTGGCGGACGGCCGCCCCGCTGTCACATCGCGCCCGGTGGCAGCGCGAGAATTTCGCCCAGCTCGCGGACCGCGCGCACCGAGCGCAGCCGGGGCGGCAGGACGTCGATCACCGCCCGCGCTCGGGAGCCCAGGATCTCCGTACGGTGGGCCTCCGGCACCTGAAGGTAGGTACGGCCGGCCAGCCGGCAGGCTTCCGCGAGGCTACGTTCCTTGATCAGGCAGACGGCCCTGACCGAGCTGGTCGCCCACCGCGCGCTGATCACCAGCCTGCACACGCCGGCCACCGACCCCGACTCCGTCACTCACCTGCACACCACCGTGGAGGGCGCTGGTGCCGCCGAACTGCCGGGCGTCGCCGAGATCCTGGACAACCGGCGCACCGCCGGCACCGACATCGTCCTCCCGCAGGCGGTGGCTGACGAGGCCGCCCGCGCCGCCCTCCTCCTGACCAGGCTCAGTCCGGCGCCCAAGGGAACAGCGGCGTGGCGGGCCTACCATCAGCGCTTCTACGAGCGGTACGGCAGGGGCGCGCTGGTGCCGCTGCTCGACGTGGTGGCGGACAGCGGGATCGGCTGGCCCGACGGCTACCCGGGTGCCCGGCCCGCCGACAGGCCGCTCCGCCCGCGAGCGCGGCATCGTCACCCCGATGTTCGACTGGGGCGCCATGGCCACCGTCCAGGGCGGCTCCCTCGCCCACCTCACCCTGCGCCCCGGCAAGCCCACCGCCGACGGCCGCAAGACCTACGAGACCGGCGTCATCGGCCACGGCCCCGACGGCGCCGCGCTCGCTGACCTCGTCTCCGAGCAGATCTGCACCTGGAACACCGACTTCCGCACCCGGAACCTGCGCATCGCCCTCCCCGACACCCCCGGCGCCGCCGACCCGGCGGCCGGCCGCTTCGTCCTGGAGCGCCCGAGCCACCCGATCACCATCACCTGGGAGTAGCCGCCGTGCACCCGACCGGACCCATCGCCCGGCGCTTCCCGGTGGTCGCCAGGATCCGGCCCGCGTGCCTGCCCCTGAACGCCCGTGTCGGCCGGCTCCGCGAGCTGGCCAACACGGCCTCCCAGAGAGCAGACCCGGGCCGGGCATCCACCGTCTTCAACCAGGCAGCCCTCCTCGCCTCCGATCTCGCCCTGCCCGACTACGCCCGCGACCTGTGTCACCGCCACGCCGACCTCTACCTGCCCCGGGGCCCGCTGCCCGCGATGAGCGCCATCCGCGGACTCGAGCCGATCGTCAACCTCGCCCGCCTCCACATCCGCGCCGGCCACCACCAACGCGGCCATCAACTGCTCCTCGACCTCTACCGCGCCGTCACCACCGCCACCGCCACCGCCACCGCCACCCTCCTCGACGGCATCACCGTCCCGGCCGAGCTCACCGAGACCGACCAGCAGCGCGCGGAAGTGCGGGCGTGGCTGTGGCGGGTCGTCATCGCCGACGGCACCCGCGCCCTCACCGCCGCCGGCCGCTGGAAGGATGCCCTGCGACACATCGAGGCACCGCGGCATCGGCCGGCGCATCCTCGACGGCCGTCAGGTCGCCGTCCTCGCCGACGCCACCACCGGCGACCTGGCGGGCGCCCTCGCCCTGCTGGAGGACACCGAGCCGGGCGACGCCTGGGAGGACGCCGTGACCGCCGTGCTCAGCGCGCTGTGCCGCCCCGGCGACCACGACGCCGCCGACCAGGCGATCGACCACTGCCTCGCGCTCGACGCAGAGGAGGGCCTCGCCGCCTTCACCACCCGCCTCACACTGACCGCCCTCGACGCCACCGATCCGGACACCCCCTCCGCGAAAAACCTGCTGCGGCAGCTGACCAGCCGAACGAGTGAATCCGGCGACGGCTACGCACTTCGCGACCTCCTCGCCCACGAGGGCGTCCGCACCCGCCTCGAACCAGACCGGATCAGCCCGCTCGAACGGGCGCTCGCCGCCTGCGCACTGGACTCCGGCACCCTGCCAGAGACCCTCCGGTGCCGACTGGAGGAGGCCCTCGACCACGCCCGAAGGGTGGTCGAAATAGCCCCGTTCGACCCGGGATCGCCCGGGGGAAATCCGCTTGAGCGACGCAATCGAACAGCACCATCATCAGTCGCCACCCCACACTCCGAACCGTCCAACTCGACGTCCTGACAGCGCACTTGCGGCGAACTCCGCTGTCGACAGCCGGTTCGGCGTGCCCGAACACCACCAGCGCCCGGAGGTACCCCTGTGGAAGGCCCGACCATCCCGGCTCTCAGTACCCGCGCCCGGCCTCACGGCCGGGTGACCCTGCCCGCCCGCGACACCGAGGAGCCCCTCCAGTGATCGACTTCGAGACACTCACGGGCCTGGCCGCCCGCGAAGGCATCGAGCGGATCGGCGTCGGCGTCGTGGTCCGCGACGCCTCGGGACGGATCCTGATGATCCGCCGTTCCCCGCACGACGTGCTGCCGGGTCTCTGGAAGTACCCGGGCGGCGGCCGGGAGGGCGACGAGCCCGTGGACGCCGGTGCGGCCCGCGAACTCGCCGAGGAGACCGGGCTCACCGGCCTGCCGCTGGAGTACGCCCGGCACCTCGACTTCACCAACCAGTGCGGCAGACGCGTGCGACAGTTCGTCTTCACCACCATCGTGCCGGACGGCACCCCGATCGCCCTCTCCCGGGACCACGACGGCCACCAGTGGGCGAGTGCGGACGCTCTGCCTTCGACCGGCGACGGGCAGCGGGACGTCGTCGAGTGGCTCGTCCGACGTCTGGCCATCCCCGGCTGGCGGCCGGTCGGCGGCTACATCACCACCGTCGCCCGGCCCACGTCCTACGGCAGCTTCCTGGTCACCGACCCGCAGGGCCGCATCCTCGGCATGCGCTCGACCATCAACCCGGACGTGTGGAACTTCCCCGGCGGCAACGTCGAGCACGGCCGGACACCGTTCGCCACCGCGCTGATCGAGGCCGAGGAGGAGCTGGGCCTCAATCTCGCCGCGGAGAACCCCGAGGTCATCGCCCGGCGCCGCCTGGTCGCCGTCATCCACGAGCAGGCGGGCACCGAGTACCCGGTGCCGGTCTGCGGCTATGTCTTCGACGGCGGCGTCCTCACCCCCGAACAGCAGGCGCGAATCCGCCTCGATCCGGCCGAGCACACCGAGTGGCGGTTCGAGACCGCCCACGACTGGCGCGCGCTCATGGAGCCGGACCGCTACCAGCGGCTCCGGCAGGTGCTGCGCGCCCACCGCTCCGGTGTCCCGCTCTACCTGGAGCGCCCCGCCCGGACCGAAGACGACTTCGAGGGCGTCCTGGTCTTCGTCACCGACCCGGCGGGTCGCCTGCTGATGCACCTACGCGAGGACCGGCCGGGCATGCCCTGGCCCGGCTACTGGACTCCGATCGGCGGCTGGCGCGAGGGCCGGGAGACGGCCGGGGAGGCTGCTGCGCGCGAGGTCGCCGAGGAGGCCGGGATCACCGTCTCCGACCTGCGGACCCTCCCCGACCCGCCCCACGACTTCGGCCTCCCGCTCACCCGCGTCCTGCACGCCGTCTGGAACGGCCCCGAGAGCGACCTGCGACTCGGCGACGAGGGCCTGGCCGTCCGCATGGTCCCCCTCGACGAAATGCCGCTGTTCAAGGTCCCGCCCTACATGCAGCACTACCTGCCGCTCCTCGCCACCGCGGCAACCCGACCTGCCAGGAGGACCGCGTGAACCCCCGCGACGACAGCCGCCTCGCCGCAACCCCGGCCTCCGGGAGCGACCCGCTGACCCTGGTCGTCGGCGTCCACCTCGTCCTGACCAACGCCGACCGCGTACTGCTCGGCCGGCGCCGCAACACCGCCTATGCGAACGGCCTGTGGCACCTGCCGGCCGTTCACTAGGCAAGCCGTGTGTCGTGATTGAAGTTGTCGGCTATGCGTTCCACAGCGTATCCGGCTCTACCTTCGAGAAGGGTTGAGATCAGTCTTGAACGTGGACACTTCGAGCGATGCGCCCGTGTTGGGCGACGTGCTGCTCGGCTTCTGGTCGGCTCGGGACCGCTTCCTAGAGGCGGGCTTGGCGACCAACCGCAGCGACCCGATCGGCGGCCTCGCGGAGTCTCTTGCCGCTGCAGCGTTTTGGCCGAGTGCCTCGGTGCGGGCGGCCTACGACAGGGCGCGCGGCGTCCGCACTGGGATCGATCGCTCAGGCGAGTTCGGGCCGGCGCTTGGCTCCATGCCGGTGACCGGGAACGGTCGTAGGAACTCACTGGCTGTCGACCTCGTGGTGCCCTGGCGGTCCTTGGTGGAGCGGGTGCCGACGTTGGCGGACTTCGCGCGCCAGCGCCAGGGCGAGCGGTGGGCATGGGATGTGGCTTCAGGCGGGGCGTACGGCATCGGATCCGACGGGCCGCCTCAGAACCAGTACGCGGGGTTGGCCCGCCTGCAGGTCAAGGCCCGCTTCGCACCTGATGCGCCGAGCCACGGCCCGTTGAATGCGGTGCCCTTCGAGCTGGTGCGCGACGGTCCGGTGCCCGCGAATGACCTGTACGTGCTGGTGATGTTCGCCCGGATCGACGAGGAGTGCCGCGACCTGAGAGCGCATAACTTCGTCTGGACGGCGGTGATCGTCACGAACGAGTGCCTGCGCGCTCTGGACCACGGTGTCTCCTCGGCCAAGCTCGACTGGAAGGAGATCCACTCCTGGTGGGGTGAGGGGAGATCGTTGCCGGCTGGCGTCCACGACGTGACCGGCCTTCTGAGGTCCGTTCCGATTCCGGGCTGGTAGGTGTGTCGGTCCGCCCAGCCGCATCCGGGCGTTCACCAGGGTTCGAGAGCGCTCCGGGCCGTAAGCGCCAGCCGCCGGATAACGAGAGCGCGGAGGTCAGGCCGTGTCGACCGGACACGGTCAGCCGTGGACCAGGCGAAGCGATCGTGTTCTGTCTGGTTGATCCGGACCGGCCAGTGACCGGGCGGTTCCTCGGCGGCGAAGAAGAACCCCCTGCTGGCGGGCAGCAGGGGGTTCTCACGGGCTGGGTAGTCCAGGTGGCCGATGTACAGCGCGCTGGCGATGGCCAGCCCGGCCTCCTCCTGGACCTCACGTGCGAGAGCTTCGGCGAGGGATTCGCCGGTCTCGACGCCGCCGCCGGGCGGTTCCCAACGGCCGGCCCAGGAGTCCGACGCCGTACGTCGGAGCATCAGGAGCCGGCCGTGGCGGACGATGAGTGCACCCACGCAGAAGGCGTTGTATCCGTCTCCGCGGGCCTGGTCAATGAGCTCACGGTGCACGATCAGCGGGTGACGAGTTCCCGTACGGCGTCGCTGACGGCGGGGATCTCGTCGGGTCCGGCCCACTCGTGCGCGTCGTGCTCGGTGAGGGTGACCGGGCCGGGCCGGGTGACGGTGACCTCGAAGGTCAGCTGCCGGGTGAGGGCGCCGCTGCCGGAGGTGTAGTCGAAGTGCCCGAGGTACTTCTCGACCGCGTCGATCCGCAGGCCGGTCTCCTCGTCGACCTCCCGCAGCAGGGCCTGCTCGATGCCCTCGCCCTTCTCGACCTTGCCCGACGGCAGCTCCCACAGGCCGGCCATGAACTCGCCGGCCGGGCGCCGCAGGAACAGCATGCGGTCGCCGTCGGCGATCACGGCGGCCACGACGAACCGTTCTACGCCGTCCGTCTCGGCGGCGGCGCGGATCGTGTCCTCGAACGTGGGGTCGTCGAAGGGAGAGTTCATAGCAGCTCCTTGTGGTGGTCGCTCACCTTGATGGCCGCGCGGATGTACTGCTCGGCCAGCGGACGATCCTGTTCACGATGCCAGACCGGGAGCTTGATCGTGTGCGCGTGGGTGTGCTCGGCGACCGGGAAGTCCCCTGCCTGGTAGCGGCGGTGGGCGTGCGGGTGGCCGGGGAACAGCATGGCCGGGCTCTGGTACAGCGGTAGCTGGTTCATGGGGCAGGTGGAGCCCGGCCGGTCGAACTCGACGGCGCCCTCGGCGACCAAGGCCTGGTGGAACCGCTCGACGCTGAGGCCACCGAGCTCCTGGGGGCGGTAGGTGAGCGTCAAGCCGTACCAGGACGGGATCACTCCTTCGGGCATCGGGATGACCTCCAGCCCGGGGATCCGGGCGAACTCCTCGGTCAGGTAGCGGGCGATCTCCGCCCGTCCGGCGAGGTAGCCGTCGAGGTGGCCGAGCTGATCGAGTGCGATGACGGCGGCCAGCGGGTGGATCCGGAGCTTGAGACCGGACCCGGTGACCGCGTACTTCGCGAGCGGGTGCTTAGTCGGGATCTCGGACTTGGCTCGCTTGTTGTAGTGGCCGAACGTCAGGAGCCGGTAGTACGTGTCGTCGTCGTCCGTGAGGACGAACCCGCCCTCGCCGCCGGACAGCGGCTTGGGGCCGTTGAGCGAGAACGCGCCGGCCAGGCCGAAGGTGCCGACCTTCTTGCCGCCGTGGGAGGCGCCGTGGGCGTGGGAGCCGTCCTCCAGAAGGAGGAGGTTGTGGGTCTTGGCGATGGCCTGGATGGCGAGCATCGCGGCCGGCCTGCCCCACAGGTGGGTGACCATGAGGGCGCGGGTGCGTGGAGTGATCGCGTCCTCGATCGCGGTGGGGTCGATGTTGCCGTCCGGGCCGGTCTCGACCAGGACCGGCACCGCCCGCAGATGGAACAGCGGCGAGGCTGTGGCGTGGAACGTCCAGGCGGGGACGATCACCTCGTCCCCGGCCTTGATCCTGGCGGCGTCGTAGGTGGCGTGCAGGGCCGCGGTGCCGGAGCTGAAGGTGACCGCGTGCCGGACCCCGAAGTAGTCCTGGAGGGCGTCCTCCAGGTCGGCGACGACGCCCGAGCGGCCGGGGATGGAGATGGCCGAGCGGAGCTGGGCGATGACCTTGCTCTCGGTGGTGTCGTCCATCGGCGGCCACTCGAAGTGCGTGCCGCCGGCGGTCACCGCGGGCTCGCCGCCCAGCAGGGCGAGGTTGTTCGTCACAGCATCTCCTTGGGGTCGATGTAGCGGCCGACGGCCTTGGACTCGTAGCAGGACGCGATGAAGGCCATGTGGCCCAGGTGTTGTTCGGGGCCGGCGGTGTTGGGGCGTTCGCCGTCCAGGACTCGGCAGAAGTAGTCGATCTGGGCGGTGGCCGCGCTGGACGGGGCTTGCGGGCGCGACAGCTCATCGACGACCTTGCCGTGCACATCGAGGCGCTGGACCTGGCCCTTCGTCAGCAGGACCGACCCGAGGGTGCCGACCACGTGCAGTCTCTCGGTCTTCGGAGCCATCCAGCGGGACAGGAGCACAGTGCCGTACAGGTCGTTGTCGTAGCCGAGCTGGATGACGGCGGTGTCCTCGGCGTCATACCCGCCGCCCGGCAGCGCGGCGGTCGAGAAGTCAGCCATGATCCGGTTGGGCATCCCGAAGTACCACAGCAGCAAGTCAACGATGTGGTAGCCCATATCGATGATGCAGCCGCCGCCGGCCTGACTGACGTCTCCGCGCCAGCCTGCGCCCGGGTCGTCGGTGTGGAAGGTGTACTGGCCGTCGATGAGGAACGGGGTGCCGATCTGGTCCAGGAGCTGGACCACGGACGCGTGGAGCGGGTTGAAGCGCCGTTGGAGCGTGACCATCAGCTCCACCTGGGCCTGCTGGCAGATCGCGGCGAGCTCACGCGCCTCCGGCAGGGAGGTGGCGAACGGCTTCTCCTTGAGGACGTGCACGCCTCGAACGGCGCACTCCTCGATCACGGCCCGACCGGCGTGGTGCGGGACCGCGACGATGACGAAGTCCGGCGCCACGTTGTCCAGCAGGTCGGCGGCCCGGGTGAAGCCCGGGACGTGGTGCTTGTCCTGCTGGGCCCGCAGGGCATCCGGGTCGTTGTCGCAGACCGCGACCAACTCGGCCCGGTTGGAGGCGAGCAGGCCGGGAAGGTGGTCTTCGAGTGCCTGGTGTCCGAGGCCGATGACCGCCGCGCGTCGTTTCATGGGCTGACTCCTTCCGCTTCGTGAGGGAACTTGTCGATGCGTGTCGAGTACAGCGCCAACTCCGCTTTCCTGGACAGGCATTGTCTGTAGTCCCGGGGTTGTCCCGCGCTCGCGCGCAGTAGGCTGCCTGTCACTGTCGATGATGGAATTGGCCCCGTGGACGACCCGATCCGGCACCCCCTCGCCTACGCCCGTGAACTGCGCGGGTGGTCACAGAGCGACCTCGTCGTGTTCCTCGACCGGGCCGCCCGCAAGCACGGGCTCCGCTCCGGCGCGGACAAGACGGCCGTCAGCCGGTGGGAGAACTGGCGCAAGCAGCCGAACCTGGACTCCCAGATCCTGATCGCGGAAGCCTTCGACGTTCCGATCGCCGACATGGAGCTGTTCGGGTGGCCCGATTGGCTGCCCGGCCGCGAGGTTCCGCTGCCACTGGGATCGGCGTACACCGTCCAAGCACTTCGAGATGCACAGAGAGCCGCCATGGACCGCCGCAGCTTCATGACCTTCAGCGCCGTCTCGCTGGCCGGCCTCGCCGCCCAGTGGGCCACGATTGAGCCCGATCGCCTGACTTCTGCCCTCGACGGCAGGACGGCCGTGGACCCCGGGCTCGTGGACTGGCTGGAGGAAACCAGCGCGAAGCTGACGACGCTGCCCACCGAACAGCGCCAGCACACGATCAAGCTGATGGACGCTCATCTCGCCACCGTCACGGACCTGATCGAGGGCGGCGGCCACGCCGAGCCCGTCGCCAAGCGGCTGCACCTCCTGGCCGCGTCACTGGCCACCACCTGCGGCTGGTATCGCTTCGACCAGGGCAAGCACTTCGCCGCGGGAAAGCTCTGGGCAGGGGCCTTGCAAGCCGCCAACGCCGCAGGTGACCGCGACTTCGGCGCCGGTGTGCTCTCCGACTTCGCCTACCAGTCGAACTGGATCGGCCAGCCGAACATCTCGGTGGACCAGCTCGGCCACGCACTGTCCGGTACCAAGCACCCCACGGCCCGGTCGCTGCTGTTCCTCCGGCGGGCCAGGGCCTACGCCGCGCTCGGCGAACGCTCCGCGTGCTACCGCGACCTGTCCGACGCCGAGACTGCACTGTCGACGCGGGCTAGCGACCCCGCGCCAGGCTGGTGCGCGTGGATGAGCCCCGCAGACCTCGCGGTCGACTCAGGCCAGTGCCTGCTCGATCTCGGCCGGGCCGACGAGGCGCACGTCAGGATGGCCGAGGGCTTGGCCCTCCTGCCCAAGGCCCGGGACAAGACGCGTGGCATCTTCCTGACCTACCAGGCCAAGGGCTTCCTGCAATCCAACGACGTCGAGCAGGCTCTCGCTGTCACCACCGAATCCCTCGATCTGGCCACCCGCATCGGCGCCGAGCGGTGCGTCACCCTGGTCCGCGAACTCGCGCCGGCGTTCAAGCCATACCGCCAGGTTGACGGCGTCGCCGATCTCATCGAGCGCGTCCGGGCTGCGTGACGGGCACTCAGATCAGAGTCGCGGTGATCAGCGGCCCGGAGAGGATGATCCGAGCCGCCGTCGTCAGGACGCTGCCAAGCGCCAGTCTGCGAAGCCCGGCTCCATGCGGGTCGCGGCGCCGGTCTTCGCGCCGCTATCAGCGAGAAGTGCTGGATGTGCTCGCAGGAGCGCACGTCTTGGGGGTGGCGTCGTGGTGGTGTCCGCCGAGCCGGCCAGGGCCCGCTGTACAACGGCGTGGTCTTCCATCGGGTGATCAGCGGCTTCATGATCCAGGGCGGTGACCCGACCGGCACCGGCACCGGCACCGGCACCGGCACCGGCGGCCCGGGGTACCAGTTCGACGACGAGATCCACCCCGACCTGCGGTTCACCAAGCCCTACCTGCTGGCCATGGCCAACGCCGGCAATCAAAAGGGCCGGGGTACCAACGCGTCGCAGTTCTTCATCACCGTCGCCCCGACGACGTGGCTGAACGGCAAGCACACCATCTTCGGCGAGGTCGCCGACGCCGCGAGCCAGAAGGTCGTCGACTGGATCGCCAGGACCCCGACCGGAAACATGGACCGCCCGCAGCATGACGTCGTGATCTCCGAGATCGTCATCGAGAAGCCCTGACACCACGTTGAACCCGTCGACGGCACCGGACCGGCTGGCCCCGAGAAGGGGGCGGCCGGTCCAGTGCGGTAGCCAGTCGTCCAGCGCGGGGTGCGGGTGAGAACGCCGGACGCTTGCTGGACCTGCACTGCCTGCGCCACTCGGGCCAGCGCACCCGGACGGTGTCGTTGGCGGCTGCAGGGCCCCCATCGCGGCGGTCGATCGAGGCACTGCCGAAGCCGGACCAGCCGCTCGCCGTATGGCCCGTGGACTCCGAGATCGGACGTCGTCGACCGTGCGGCCGGCCGCTGCCTGTTCCGCCGCGGCCCGCCGCACTGCCGGGTCACCAAAAGCCGCCCGCACGTCCCGGCCGAGTGTTGGGAGAGAGTCCATGCGGTGGGGGGCGCCTCCCAGCCGAAGGCTGGGGGAGCGTCGCGCGCCTGGCGGGAACCTTCAGACACGCCCTAGGGTGGCCGCATGTCGCTGGTCTCCCGGCTGGTCCCGATCGGCCTGATCCTTCTCGCTGTCATTGTGGCCTGGGCGGTCTCCGTGGGAACCAGGCGACGGCTACAAAGGCTCAACGCCGCCGTTGCGCACGTCTACCCGCCCGCGGTGCACCCGCAGTCCCCGGCGGAGCAGGCCTACCACGGTGCGGCCGTCGCTCCGGTCGCTCCGGTCGCGACAGTCGCCAACCAGCCGATGCATCAGGGCGAGCCGCGGACGATCGGCGGGTACCACCTGCTCGGCCGGATCGGCTCCGGCGGGATGGGCACGGTGTACCTGGCCCGGCGGGAGGGTGCGGCGACGCAGGTGGCGCTGAAGACCATCAACCTCGAACTGCTGGACAACGCCGAGCTGTTGCGCCGCTTCGAGCGCGAGACAGAGGTGCTGGGCATGGTCTCCGGTGCCTACACCGCCCGGGTGCTCGACGGCGGGGTGGACGGCGGACGGCCGTACCTCGTGATGGAGCTGCTGGACGGCCAGCCCCTGGACGCTCATCTGCGGGAGCAGGGCCTGATCCGCTCTCCCGAGGCGCTGCGGGCCTTGGCGCTCGCGCTGGCGGCGGCTCTGTCCGGAGTGCACCGGCTCGGCCTGATCCACCGGGACCTCAAGCCGGCCAACATCATGCTGACCACCGCTGGGCCGCGCCTGCTCGACTTCGGCATCGCCGCACTGGTGGACGGCACCAGGCTCACCATGGCCGGCGGCGGGCCGGGCACCCTGACCTACATGGCGCCCGAGCAGTTCGGCGACGAGCGGGTCGGCACGGCCGCCGACGTCTGGGCCTGGGCCTGCTGCGTGGTCTGCGCCGCACACGGTGCCAGCCCGTTCGCGGCGACCAGCACCGGCGCGGTGATCCGGCGGATCGTCGACACTGGCCCGGAGCCCACTGCACTCGCGGCCGTCCAGGCCTTGGACCCCGCGCTGGCCGCCGTCGTGGTGCGTGCGCTCACCATCAACCCGGCGGGCCGCCCTGTCGACGGCGCGGCCCTGCTGGAACTGCTGACCGCCCACCCCGCCCCGGGCGCCGTTCAGGACCAGATCACCCAGGGCTGGCGCACCCTGGGGTTGTGATCACCGGTCACCGCAGGGCCTGCCAGGCCCGGCCAGCAGCGGTGGTAGCAGATTGGCCCCAGTGTCAGGGCCAGAGCGCAGGCTGCTACGTTCAGGGAGCGCAGTTGCGTGTACTCAGGATGCTCGCGGGGCGGCGTGTCCTTGAACAATCCCCAGTACGGCCTCGCTGCCCCCAATCAATCGCTGTCCTCGATCAGGCCCAGATACACCGCCATTTTTCTCATGGCACTGGGCTTCGGGCGCTCCGCTGGAGGCCGCTGAGTCAACGGCGGGCCCGAGCGCCCCGGGGCCGCGATCGCCGCCCGGAGGCGGGAGCTGACCTCCTTGGCGGACTTCGGCCGCTGCTCGGGCTTCTTGGCGAGTAGCTGGGCGACGAGGGTGTCCAGCGAGACGGGAATGTTGGGCTGTCGGGCGCGCAGCGCCTCGGGAACGCGGTTGACGTGGGCGAACATCAGAGCTGTATTGGGCAGGCCCCCGAAAGGGGTGTTGCCAGTGAGGAGCTCGTACAACAGGCAGCCGAGCGAGTACAGGTCGCCGCGGGCATCCTGGCGTCCGGTCTTGAAGCGTTCAGGCGGCATGTAGGCGAGTGTGCCCATGATGCTGGTGCTGGTTGGACTGATGGTCTCAAGGCGTCGGGCGATGCCGAAGTCCAAGACCTTCACCCTCCCGGTGTCGGCGAGCATGACATTGGCCGGTTTGAGGTCTCGGTGCACCAGGCCGGCCTGATGGGCCGCTGAGAGGGCGTCAGCGATCTGCACCCCCCACCTCACGGTTCGTGTGACAGCGGGCACCCCGTCGTCGTGCAGTACCTGGTTCAGGCTTCGACCGCTGACCAGCTCCATCACGAGGAAGAGTGAACCGTCAGCGTCCTGGCCCAAGTCATGGATGGTGACGATACCGGGGTGGCTGAGTGATCCTGCGGTACGCGCCTCGCGGAAGAGCAGTTCGGCGGCATGCTCGCCCAGGTGGGGCTGCAACATCTTGATGGCGACCTGGCGACCGATCACGCTGTCGCGTGCCGACCGGACTTCGCCCATGCCACCGCTGCCGAGCCACCCTTGAATCTCGTAGCGGCCTGCTATGACCCGTCCCACGCTGCACCTCCACGAGATCTAGCTTCGGAATGATTACCGCCTTGAGGTGAGCCTAAGCCTAGCTAGTGGCAAGGAAGTTGGGTTATTTGTGACGGGCGACCGAGCTGGAGCCTTCACGCGAAGCGAACCGCACCCATCCGGGTTAGGCTGATGGATTGGGCTTGCTGATGTTGGACTGATTCGTTTGCGTCTGCGCCGGTGCCTGACGCACCTCGCTCACTTGGATCTTGACCGGCCTTAGACGTCAAGCTGAAGCCTCAACCCGCCCGTCGGAGGGAGCACCAGCTTCGTTGACGGGCGGGTTCGTCGCCACCGTCCTTCGGAAATCTGCAAACCTGCCCTCTTTCTCCCCCTTGGGAGGTTCATGACCATAAGGCGCTCTATGCCTTGATCGCAGACATTTAATCCCGCCTCACCGTCCCCGACGGCCCGGTCCTCACGGGTAGCCGGGCCACGCCGGCGGCGGTGCCGAGTTCCGCCTTGGCCTGCTCCAGTTCGAGCGACAGTTCGGCGATGATCCGGCGCATCACCTTGGACCTCGACCGCTCCTCGGCCAGGTCGGCCCTCAGCTCCGATGCCTCTGCCTTGAGCGCGCGGTTGGCGTCGGCGAGTTCCTGCATCGCGGTCGGTGTGGAGTCCTGGGCCTTGGCTCGGGCTTGGAAGTCCTGGACGAGGTCGGTGTGGCCATAGACGATGTCGCGCCGAAGACCGCTCTCGGTGATCAGCTCGGAAGCCGTGAGCTTTCCGGACGATGAGCGCAGGGGTGTGCCGGCCAGGAGACGGTCGACCGCCGCGCGGATGGCGGCCCGATCGGCGTCCTGATCGCGTGGACGGCGTCCCATCAGTGCTCCCGTGTCTGGTTGTTGGAATCGGTCGTATGCCCGTGCGCGTCGATGATGGCGCGGCTGCCGGCGGCAAGGGCTGCGGCACGGTCGCGCAGAGGGCGCGGTGCCAGCCGGTCCGCGGCCGTGACCTCCCACCGCTTGAGTCGCAGTCGCTGCTCGACGATGCTCCGGTCGGTGTAGGCCAGGTTGGTGCACGCCGAGCGGCATTCCGACTCGTCGGGGCCGTCCTCTGCGGGCAGGCCCGCCTCGAGCCGGGCCTGGCGGCAGGCCGCGGTCTCGCGTCGCCATACGCAGGTCATGCCCTCGCCGTGGTGGATGTTCGGGTTCGCCTGGTCCAGGAGCCGCTCCACGCTCTTTCCGGCGGTGACCACGCGCCCGGCGAAGCGGGCACGAGCCCGAACCCGGTGGCGGTACTCGTCGGCCGAGGGCCCGGACACGTGCTCGCCCTCATTGAGCAGGCGCGCGTCCTGCTCGTTCTGCTCCAGCACCAACTCCAGGGTCTCGATGTGGATGTCGTCCATCCACGTCGTGTCAGAGCGCCCCGCGTAGCTCAAGGTCACTTTCGTGTGGACATGGGCGTACTGCAGGGCGGCTGCCACAAGTCCGCGTGGCCGGCGGACGATGAAGTACGCCAGCGTGCGCCGGAACCGGCTGGCATGGAGGTGTTTGGTCGGGTCCGGTGGGATCGGCAGGGCTTCACCGGGGCGGCGGAAGGTCGCGTTCACCCAGGCCAGCAAGTCCTCCAGGTCGTTGTTGATCGACCAGCCCTGGCGGGCGTTGAACTCGTTCGGGCGTGCGGCGTGTGCGTTCGTGAAGCTGGCGGGAAAGAGAAACGGGTAGTCGCCGAGGCTCTCCAGCAGGGCGATTGCGGCGTGGACCGGGGCGACGACCACCCATGGACGCTGGTCTTCCGTCACCTCCTCGGGCAGCAGTGAGGCGCGATCGAAGCCCTTCCCCCGGCGGCCGACCATCAGCAGCTCTCCGGTCTCTTCATCGACTTCCCGGCAGCCGGGCCGCAGGTTGAGCACCTCGCCTGGGCGAGCGCCGCTGAGGTAGCAGATCACCACGAAGCAGGCGGCGGCGACCATGCGGACCAGCGTCCGCAGCTCCGTGAGGGTGATGGGCGTCTCGCGCCAGGGCCGACCGTCGATCATTCCGGCGATCTGCCCGACATAGGTGTCCTGCGCGATCGGCAGCCCCGAGTCGCTCAGCATCCGCTTCTGGCTCGGGGTGATGCCCACGCGAACCTTAAGTTCGGGCGTGCGGATCATGCGCTTGATGGCATTGCAGTTGACCGTCACCGTGCCGTCCTTCTGCCGGAGGCCCGGAAGCGACTCGCCGGTGCGGCGGCACCGCTCGATGTACTGCAGCACACGGTCGAAGGTCGGCCCGCGGTACTCGGCTTGGGAGGGGTGAACGCCTGCGTTGATCTGCTGATGGGTCACCCAGGCGTCGCGGACGTCCGGACCCACTGACTCCACGACGTGCAAAGCCCAGGCCAGCAGCGCTGTCATGGTCTCCGGGGCAATCCGGGGCGTCTTGTTCTCGCGGCCTTCGGCTGGACGCTTCGGATCGTCGTCGGAGGCTCCCGGCCACGGGTAGCCGGTGGACAGGCGTCCTTCCTCGGGCAGGTGGGGGCCGTAGAGCCACAACGTGCGGACCGCGGCAAGCATGTCGATCTTCCGGCCTTCTTTGCGTGAGAGGCCGAGGACATGCGCGCGATAGGCGTCCAGGTCCTGCGCAGTGACATCGCACAGGCGTGTGATCCCGTGGTCGTCGAGCCACTTCGCGAAGATCTCCAGGTCCATGAACCAGTAGCGGAAGGTGGCGACGCCGGCGCGCTCACCCCCGCGCTGCACAGCTGGATCCCCGGGGTAGGGGTGGTCGAGTGCGGCCAGGAAGAAGGTCTTGAAGGGGAGTTGGAAGGTGTTCGGGTAACGGGCCCAGATGAGAGCGGCGATGTTGAGGTGCGCGTCGGGGTGCGCGGGTTTGATGTGCCAGACCGGATCGCCGAAGCGGGAGAGCATGGCCGGGTCGGTTCCCACGCGAAGAGGCCGGTTGCGCAGGACGACCGTGTCCGCGGCCGGCCACGGACTCTCATGCTGCTCCAGCGGCAGGAGCGCGGCTGTCGTCATCGCAGGTCCAATCGGCCGTCGAGGAGATCGTCGACCAGGTGCTGGTGGTCGTCCGTGAGATCCGCGCGGGCTTTGCCGAGCTCGGCGTCGGTGTAGTGCTCGATGATCTCCTCCAACTGCTGCAGAGGATCGCGGAAGCGAGCTCGCCACAGGGCCGGGTCGAGGTTCGGTCGGCGCTGGAGGATGCCGTCGCGCACTGCCAGCTGGATCGGGAGCTGATGCGGAAGCGCTCGGGCGTTCCCGCAGCTCAGGCAGTCCAAAAACGAGGCCGGGCATGGCCGGCCGGCCTCCGCGACAGGGCTGGCGAGATGGTCGACGCAGCCCACGGTCGCGGTGTCACGCTGGGCGCCGATGAGCTCCTTCAATGACTGCGGCTCGAGCCCCACCTGGGCGGCGGCCCCGGCCAGGTCCTGCTGGGCCTGGGCGACGAAGTCCGAGGTGAAGACCGGGACGGCCTGCACGGCCCGGGCCTTGGCTACCTCCTGCCGCAGGGCGGCGCCGACGACCCGCCGACTGTCGGCCTGCACGGTGCGGCTGCCCTTGAGGTAGAGGTCGTTGAGGGTGCGCCGCGAGTGCGCGACAGGATGGCGCCGACGCTCCAGCGCCGTCTGCCGGATCCTCTTCACGTCCACGGCCGGCGGGCCGCCAAGCACGACGTTCCTGGCCGCGGGAAAGCCGTGCGACCGTGCCCACGCCCGGACATCGCTGGCGTCCGTCCCCGAGCCCCAGAACGATCCGGTCTTGCCGCTGCCGAGGTACAGCGAGGCGAACGCCGCCGACGACCGGCCGTGTCGGCGCGGCAACTCGCTCAGCGACAACAGCAGTTGGTAGAGCCGCAGCGGTGAGAGCATCAGCCGATGTTCCTCGGCGCTCGCGGCGAACAGGTCCGCGAGATCGGCGGGCAGGTCCTCAAGAGCGGCGATCATGTGCTCCCGCTCGGGACCGCGACGCGGCTTGACTTCCTCGATCAGCACGATTCCGTCGTCCTCACGCGCCCCGCCGGGACGGAAATGCGCGGCAGGCCAGGCCGCCACCGTGCCGAAGTTCTCCTGGGTCAACCCGGTCAGCAGCAGGCAGAACGCCGTCGCCTCCGACCGCGTCAGACACAGGCGAGCGGCCAGGACACGAAAGCCGCCTGCACGCACTACCGCCGCCGTGTGGCCGCCAGAAGGTATGCGCGGCAGATCTCCGGTGCGGTCGAAAGTGTCGAGAAGCGAGCCAACCTCCGCCTGGTGCAGACTCAGGGCTGGATCGCCGGCGCGCCACCGGGCCAGCAGCCGGCGCCCCGACTCGATCCTCTCCCGAGCAAGCCGGACATCGCGGCGGGCGGCCGTCGTGATCGCCTGCCAGTCCGTGTCCGGATACGCGCCGGGCCGCTCGATCTCAGGCCCCTTGACGCGCACGTTCAGCAGCGCCTGCCGGGCGGCGTCAGGCAGCTCTGGGTCCTCTCGCAGCAGCGTGCGCAGGCGCTTCACAGAGTTGGACTGGCCATGCCGCCCTTCGCAGTGATCGACGAACGCCTGGATGTGTCGCCCCGTCAGTTGCTCAGGCGACGTGGGCTGCGGATCGCAACCTGCAAGCACGTCGGCGAAGCCACTGGCGGTATAGAAGTGCCCCTCGGCGGTCCCGAAGCGTTTGCTCGACGTCCGGGCCGTACCGACTCTCCGGCTGAAGGACCGGGCCAGCCACTGCTGCATGGCGGGCGTGACCTTGAACTTCGAGAAGTCATATGTTCTGGACCGGCGGCCGGACTCCTCCAGGAAGCGGACCAGCGTCCCGCCGCCCTCGGGCAGGATTCCACGCTGCGGCGGCCGCCAAGACGGCTCTGGGAGGGACGCCCGGCGCCCACCCCGGCTCACCGTGCCCCCTTCACGCCGCGCATCACCAGGCCGCTGTCCGCGGCAGCCGCGCGGACCAAGGCATCCACCCCTGCCTGCTCGTCCTCATCCAACAACGCCATCAGGTAGTCGACCTGCAGTCCGGTGAACGGCTCCAGGTAGTAGTCGCGAGTGGTATCCGGATGCGCATGTCCCATCAAAATAGACAATGCATACCAAACATCACCGAACTGGTCACGCAGGTCCATGAGTTGCTCGTCACTGAAGCCTTGGACCTGCGGTTGCCAGACCAACGACAGCACCAGGAACCAGCGAAGGGCGAAAGAGTGGCGGAGCATATGGGCTCGTGCCCACAGCGGGCACTCCGCCCGGCGCCGCTCGCGCTGCTCGGGTGTCAGCGTCTCGGCGGCCAGGTCCACCCACAGGTCGGCGATTCGCTCGTTGGCGTCGCGGAAGGTATCTTCCCAGCCGCCGACCTTCTTCGGCAGTCCGTCATGGGAGAGCCAGAGAGCAAGCGGCTCAAGGCCGTTGGGCGTTCGGCGGAACAGCAGTCTGCGCTGGTCCGGGCCGATGACATCGAGCGCCGTCGGCACCGATGATCCGGACCGGCCCTCGAGGTGGAGCTCCCGTGTACGCGGGCTGTAGCCCGTCACGATCCACACCCTGGTGAGGCGGTCGTACCGCCCGGCGCGCTGGGCTCGGCGGATCACCTCCGCCCGGGATCCCTCCCACTCGTCCATGTAGGAGGCCACCGAGCCCATCACCCGGCGCGGGATCCGGTAGTACCGCCCCTCCTTCGCCCCTTTGATGCACGCCGCCGCCAGCCAGGCCCGCGGGAAGCGCCCCTCCTCGGACAGCGGCAACTCGACATCCAAGATGCTCGCCCACTCCTGGACCCGCAGGCCGGTCCCGTAAAGCCCGTCGACGAAGGCCGTGTCCCGGTCCTCGTTGTACCCGCGCCAGCCGCCCCGCCGCAGGCCGTCGAAGCCGTAGCCGCGCAGGCCGATGTTCCGCCACTGCTCGAACCCGATCCGCAGGAGCCACTTCACCTGCCGCCGCCGCGTCGCTGCCGGCCGAATCGGATCCCGCCCGTTCCTGGCCAGTGGAACTCCGTCCTCGTTGAGCACGCCGGACGGCCGACTCAAGCGCTCGGACTGACTCGGCAGCGACAGCACCGGATTGTCCGTGCCGTAGCGCGGCTTGGCCCACGTGTAGAAGCAGTTCAGCGCCGCCCGGTCGGTGTCGAAGCTCGTACCCCTCACCCGCTCCTCGTTGCGGACGTCCGTAATGCGCCAGTCCTTGAACGCTTCGATGTCGCCCGCCGTCGCCTCGTCCCAGGTGCGGCCGAAGACGTGAAGGAAGGTCAGCCAGACCGCGAGCGAGTACGCGTACCGGCGCATGGTGTTCACCGGCGCGCCGGCCATCGAGCCCGTGCGGAAGAAGAGGTTCACTCGCGGGTCCGGATAGCCCGTGGGGGCGATCAAGATCGGTGTGCCGTGCCGGGCGCCGTTGCGGGCAGCTCGCTCGTGGAGGTCGCCGAACCAGGCGAACTCCTCCTCAGCGTCAAGCGGAACGGCTCCCACCATCTCGTAGAAGTCGACGGACCAGCGCTCCAGACCATCCATAATTCCCCCATGCTCAGAGAGTTATTTCTACAGCACTCGGATGCCCAGAGAACGGCCGGGCACATGGAGCGCGGCGAGCCGGTCACCCGCTCCATGACGCGCGAGGCGGAGGAGGAACTCGGCATCACCATCGCCGAGGACGACCTCGCGCTCGTCCACACCCTGCATCACCTCGACGCCGAAGACGGCCGCAGCCGCCTCCAGCTGTTCTTCCGCCCGACCCGCTACCACGGCCGGCTCCGCAACGCGGAGCCGCACAAGTGCGAGGAACTGCACTGGTGGCCGCTCGACTCGCTGCCGGACGACACCGTCCCCTACACCGCCCACGCGCTCGCCGAGATCACCCGCGGCAGCGCCCTGTCCACCGTCGGGTGGACCCCGTGAGCGCCCCCGACATGCCGGCCGATGTCGACCGGCTGCTGCGCGCGACGACTGGCCGGTACGAGCTGGTGGGCGTGCGGTCCCTCGCCCGCGCCGGCCACCCGGTCGTCTGGGAGGTCGCCGCCGACGACGGGCGCAGGCTGTTCGCCAAGCGCCACAAGAACGCGCTCATGCACCAGCGCGAAACCACCGCCTACCGGATCCTCGCACCAGGGCTCGGCAGCGGCCGGGCACCGGCCCTGCTTTCCGAGGACACCCGGTCGCTGCTCGTCGTCACCTCCGCGCTGCCCGGCACCCCGGTCATCAGCACCGACCTCACCGCCGCCGAGGAGCGGGAGGTGTACCGGCAGGCCGGGCACCTCGCCGCAGTCATCCACGCGCAGCCGACGGCCGGCGCTCCCGTCGGCGAGTACCTGCCCTGGGACCAGGAGCGCGAACGCGCGCTGGCCCGCGCCCGGGAGGCGCGCCTCCCGGAGGAGGACATCACCGTCTTGGCCGAGGCGACCCGCCACGAACCCCCGCGCACGGCGCTCGCCTACTGCCACGGCGACTTCGGCCCTCGGAACTGGATCGTGCGCCGCGAGGACGACCGGCTGCTGCTCGGGGTAATCGACTTCGAGCGCAGCCACGTCGAAGCACCCGCGCGCCGCGACCTGATGCGCCTCACGTGCCAGCTCACCCCCCGTCGCCCCGACCTGCGAGCCGCATTCACCACCGGATACGGGCGCGAACTCACGCCGCAGGAGCGGGCGGCGTGCCGAGCGTGGGCCGCGATCGACTGCCCCGCCGCGCTGCGCTGGGCCATGGGCCACCGCCGGGACGAGGAGGTCCTCGGCTACGCCCGCACCGTCCTCGACCTGCTACGCCACCCGAACCCCGTTGCGTGAACACCCTTTTCCTCACTACCGGTTGGAGTCTCCGTGCAGTCCCTGCGTCAGGCCGTGTGCGTCATCGTCCACGACGAGAAGGCGAGCAAGGTCGCCTGCGTCCACTACGCCAACGATTCCTGGTCCACTGTGCCCGCCTGGACCGTCCCCGGCGGCAAGGCCGAGGAAGGCGAGCGTCTGGACGAGGCCGCCGCCCGCGAGCTGCACGAAGAGTCGGGCCTGGCCGTCGCCCCCGAGGACCTGCGGCTGGTCCACACCATCCAGGTCAAGGCCGGGTGGGACGGCAAGGGCCCGTTCCTGCTCTCGGTCTTCGCCGCGACGTCCTGGCAGGGCGAGCTGACGAACACCGAGCCCGACAAGCACCTCGCCGTCCTCTGGGTGGACGCCGACGCGCTGCCCACCCCGATGTTCCCTACCTCGCACGCCGCCCTCACCGCCTACCTCGCCGGCGACGGGCGGGGGTTCTCCACCTACGGCTGGGACGCCTCGGAGGACCTGCGCGCCCTGGTCGAGGCATGAGATGGCCGGCCGCCACCGCCGCCTGCCCACCGGCAAGCAGGCGGCTCTGCCCGCGGACATCGACTTGCGGCTGCTCGCCATCACCCAGGGCCGCACCGTAACGGACGAAGGCGTCGCAACGCTCCCCGGCGGACGGCACCCGTACGCCTACCGCACGCTCTACCGGCCCGACGGCAGTGTGGACCGGCTGCTGGAGCGCCTGGCTCCCGGTCCGCAGCACCCGCCCGGCCTGCACCACGCCGACTGACCCGTCCGCCGGCGCCCCGACCGAGAGGAGCGGCAGTGTCCGCCGCAGACCACTGGAACGACCACTACAAGCAGGGGAAAGGATTTCGTCCCGTCGCCGAGCCGGAGGTCGACCTGCTCGCCGAGCATCTCGGCCCCGGCAACGGCCGCCGGGCGCTCGACGTGGGCTGCGGCACCGGCGAATACTCCGCCGCCCTCCACGATCTGGGCTTCCAGGTCACGGGGGTCGACTTCTCCGAGGTCGCCGTCGCCACCGCCCAGGACCGGCAGGGAGAGCGCGACGGGCTCGACTTCCGGCTCCTCGACGCTGACCGCGGGGGCCTGGGCCTGCTCCCGGCAGGCGAGTTCGACCTGATCACCTGTCGGCTGTTCCTCCCATTCGTCGACCTCGTGCCGACCGTCGCCTGCGCCCGCCGCCTCCTCGTCCCCGGCGGCCGACTGCTCGTCACTACCCCGGTCGCGAGCGCCGGCGCGCCGGCTGGGAGTCGATCGGTCTGCTGGGGCGGCCCCGAACGGGGCCGCCCCCTTCCGCCATCCCACCAGCAGACGACCGACCGCCGCCGGAGTGACGCCCACCAGTCAGTTCGGGCTTCCGGCCGGACCCGCATCGGCAGACGGTCGTAGAACTCGGCGACCAAGCCATTGTTCCGCCAGCGCCGGAAGAACATGTGGACGCGGTCCCAGCCGGGAAGGGTAGCCACAACTGCCGACCACGAGACCAGTTCGAGCCAACTCCCTTATCAGTCCTTCGAGTTATAGACATCTTCGGGTGTCCGCTTGACTACCGCGAACAGGAAGAACATGGTCTCGGACTCCGCGGCGCTCAGCCCGCCCTCCCGCATCCGGGCCACCAGGCTTCCGGGGCTGGGCCATTCGGCGGAAGATCCGGTTCACGTTCGCTTTGGTCGAGCGTCACGCCGACCGACCGTACGACAGCGCCCGGCCCCGCACCAGGACGCCGCCGCGAGCGGGCGGGCAGCGACCTGCCGTGCCGGCGGGAGAGCCGGGGGTTGACGCCGCTCGACGGCGGGCGGAAGACTCCGGGACGGGTCCGGCCGTGACAACGAGGAGACCGCGGAAGCGTCGTGATCGAGGAACTGATACCCCCGCCCGCCGGTACGGCGCACGCGTTCACCGACCACGAGGCGGCCCTCGCCGCGCTGTACCCGCAGGAGGCCGCCGCCGTCGCGCTCGCCGTGCCGAAGCGGCGGCGGGAGTACGCCACCGTCCGGATGTGCGCGCGGCGGGCGCTGAACGGGGTGGGGGTGCCGGCGGCGCCGCTGGTGGCGGGTCGGCGGGGGGCTCCGCAGTGGCCGGCGGGCGTCGTCGGCAGCATGACCCACTGTGCCGGGTACCGGGCCGCCGCCGTGGGCCGCTCCTCGGACTATCTGGGGCTGGGCATCGATGCCGAGCCCAACGAGCCGCTGCCGGACGACCTGTTGGAGTTCGTCTCCCTGCCCGCGGAACGCGCCCGGCTGCGCGAACTGGCGGCCGCAGCGCCGGACGTCTGCTGGGACCGGCTGCTGTTCAGCGCCAAGGAGGCGGTGTTCAAGACCTGGTATCCGCTGGCGGCGCGCGAACTCGACTTCTCGGAGGCGGAGTTGGGCTTCGATCCGGAGGCGGGTACGTTCTCGGCGCGACTGCTCGTCCCGGGGGTGAGCGCCGGGGGCAGGCACCTGGAGGGGTTCAGCGGCCGGTGGCTCTGCCGCGGCGGTCTCGTCGTCACCGCGATCGCACTGGAGCGACCCACCGGGCAGTGACGGCTCCGGGCGGTGACTCGGCGCGGAGACGGCTCCGGGCCGCTGCCCGTCGGCAGCGGCCCGGAAAGTCGACCGGAGGATCGGCCAGGAGGATCGGCCGGAGACCGGCCAGGAGGATCAGCCCTGGGCCCGGGCCGGGTCGGCGGGCAGGGTCCGCGGGTAGCGCCGGCCGTTGAGCATCTTCCCGATCCAGGTCGAGCGGACCAGGTAGTGGTAGCTCAGGAAGAGGATCGGCAGCGCGACGGCCAGGATGAGCGGGTACTTGAGCGCCCAGTGCACCGGCCAGTTCCGCACCACGACCTGGAGGGCCATCACCAGCGGCATGTGGATGATGTAGATCCAGTACGAGGCGTCCGCGATGTAGCGCCGGACCGGGCTGAAGTCCGCGAAGAAGTGCAGTGCGGCACCGACGAGACCGAGCGTCCAGAGCCAGCCCGCCAGCCCGTAGCCCAGCGCGCAGAGCAGCTTGGTCGTACCGGTGAGCGGCTCCAGTTCGAGGTGGCCGTCGACGGTGACCAGCGAGGACTGCGGGTCGAAGCCGCCGAGGGCGGCCGTGGCGACGGTCACGACGGCCGCGGCGGCGACGTACGCGACCCAGCGGCGGCGCCAGCCCTGGAGGGTCCCGGGGTTCTTCTGCAGGTACCAGCCGAACGAGAACGCGACCGCGTAGCCGACGATGGTCGGCAGCTGCGGCACCAGGTCGGTGTTGGGCGTGGGCAGGCCCTCCCACAGGTGCCACTGGTCGAAGTAGTAGAGGCAGACCGCGACGGGCAGCGCCAGCACGACCGGTTCGAGGCCGCGGGCGCAGACCCAGCCGACTGCCCGCTCCACGGCGCCGGCCTCCGGGGAGGACGCCCCGCCCTTGCGGAACAGGCCGAGCAGCTTGTGCCCGACGAGCACCGCCACGTAGAGCCAGTACAGCACCCAGAGGAACCAGAGGTGCGCCAGCGGGATGGGCACGATCGCCCGGGCCGGGACGAGGCTGGTCACCGGGTCCTTGATCCCGAGCACCACGGCGATCAGGATCACGTTCATCGGTAGCACCAGCAGGGTGCCGAAGAGCAGCGGCAGCAGGATGCGCTTGCTGCGTTCCTTGAAGAACCCGCGCGCCTTCAGCCGCCGGTACTGCATCCGGCCGAAGAAGCCGGCCAGCAGGAAGAAGACCGGCATCCGGAAGAGGTGGATGACGAAGTAGGCGAAGGCGAGCGGCGAACTCGGGGAGTTGTCGACGATCGGCCAGCCGGTGTAGGTGAACCCGGGGATGAAGGCGAGCGTCGCGTGCAGCAGCACACCGAGCAGCAGCGCGAAGCCGCGGAGCGCGTCCAGGCCGTGGTACCGCTCGGAGGGCGCTTTCGGGGGAGCCGCAGCCTGCGCAGGAATGGCCACCGACGGGCTACTACTCTGTTGTTTCATGATTTCCTCGCGGAAGAATCGGTCGCGTCGGACAGTGGAAAGGTGGTACGTGCCGAAGAGAACCCGGCGTTACTTTTCCGGTGCGGCCGATGCGGCGCTCTCCGCACGGCGCGGGCCGCCGGAGGCGGTGCTCCGTCCGAGGTCCTTGAAGTTCTTCGTCGCGATGTTGAGGCAGAACGACGGGGAAATGCGGAAGAGCCACCAGAACAGCTTCCAGAATCCGGGGACGATGATGACGCCCTGGTTCTTGGCGACCGCGTCGAGCGCCTTCTTGGCGAACTCCTCGGGGGAGATGGGCTTCTTCTCCTCCCACATCTCCTTGGTCTGCTCGCCGGTCACGCCCTCGACCTCGCGGCCGTACGCGCCGCCCTCGATGAACGGGGTCCGGATGACGCCCGGGCAGAGCACGCTGACCCGCACGCCGAGCTGCGCGGCCTCCGCGCGCAGGTTGTGCGAGAGGCCGACGACGGCGTGCTTGGTGGTCACGTAGGACGTGGTGCCGGGGCTCGGGACCAGGCCCGCCATGGAGGCGGTGTTCACGATGTGGCCGAAGCCCTGGTCGATCATCACGTTGTACGCGGCCTGGACGCCGTTGACGGTGCCGCCGAGGTTGACGTCGATGACGCGGCGCCAGTCCTCGATCCGGTAGTGCCGGGCACCCGCGCCCATGCCGTGGCTGATGCCGGCGTTGTTGAACAGGTAGTCCAGGCGCCCGGTCCGCGCGACCGTGTCCTTGACCAGCCGGGCGAACTCTGCGTGGTCGGTCACGTCCAGCCGGGCCGCGGTGGCCTTCCCGCCGGCGGCCCTGATCCGGGCGGCCGTCTCCTCGGCCTGCTCCAACTGGAGGTCGGCCAGGACCACCTCGCAGCCGCGGGCGGCGAGGTCCTCCGCCAGTGCGCGGCCGATTCCCGACGCGCCGCCCGTGATGATCGCGGTGGCGTCCTTGTAGATTCTGATTGCGCTGCTCTGCGCTGCCATGACCGGGTTTTCCTCCAGGACTCCGATGATCGGCCTCGGTCCGAGGCCGTCAGCCTCTTGTCGAGGCCGTCTGCTCCTGAAAATCGCTCATCGATTTCAGGTTGTTTCCGAAACGGTTGATGGTGCTGGTCTGCGCAGAGCCGCTGCCCGGCGGAAGGAGGTACTTCACAAAGGTCGCGAGCGTGGCGCTGGGTCCGAGGTCGATGAAGGTCGCATCGGTCTCGGCGGTCATTTTCCCGATGGTCCGCGCGAATTCCACCGGATTTCTCATGGCGGCCCAGATCCCGTCGGCCGTCACGGCGTCGACCGGCCCGGCGGCCGTGGAGGACACGATCGGGATCTGCGGCGGCGCGAAGTCCAGGCCGCCGAGGAGGCCGCGGACCTCCGCCTCGACGGGGTCGATGAGCTCCGTGTGCACGCCCCAGTTCACGGGCAGCCGCTCGCAGAGCACGCCCTCGCGCTTGAGGGCGGCCTGGAGTCCGTCGATCTGCGCGGCGTGCCCGCTGACCACGAAGTTGCCGTCGAAGTTGCGGCCCGTCACCCAGCAGCCGGCGAACAGGGCGGCGTGGGTGTCCAGGAGTTCCGGCGGGCCGACGATCGCCAGCATGCCGGCGCGCGGCGTCCGCTCCGCGAGCAGGTGCGCGAAGTCCACCGCGAAGGAGATGCCGAGCTCCAGCGGGAAGACCTCCGCGACCACGGCCGCGGTGATCTCCCCCAGGCTGTAGCCGAGCAGGAAGTCCGCCCGGTACCCGAGCTCCTGCACGACCCGCGTCAGGCTGTACTCGACGCAGAGCAGCGCGGCGTTGGAGTCCGCGAGCGAGTCGAAGGGGTCGCTCTTCCGGCGGCCGGGGTCGAAGACGGTGTCCAGCAGCGACTTGCCGAGGATCGGCGAGGCGATCTCGTCGCAGTGGTCCAGCCAGAGCCGGTAGCGCGGGTGCTGCTCGTACAGTTCGCGGGTCATGTGGAAGTACTGGGAGCCCTGGCCCGAGTACATGAACACAGTGGGTTTGGTCATCGCCTGTGCTTCCAAGGGGTGTCGGTCGTGGGCGGGACTGCGGCGTTCCGGGGCGCCGCCGCGGTCAGCATTTCCGCAGGCAGATCGCCGAACTGATCCCGCCGAAGCCCATGCTGAGGCTGACGGCCGTCTCGAACGACCAGGGTTCCGCCTGCTCGCGCACCCAGTGGAACGACGGGTCCACCGGGTCGGCCAGGTTGCGGGTGGGGTGCAGCTTCTGCTCGCGCATCTGCAGGAGCGTGGCGACGACCTCCACGGCGCCGGCCGCGCTCAGCCCGTGCCCGGTGATCGACTTGGTGGCGTTGATCCGTGCCCCGGTTAGGCCGCACTCGCGCAGCGCCCGCAGCTCGGTGTCGTCCCCGGTGGGCGATCCGGTGCCGTGCGGGTTGACGTAGTCGACCGCGGACGCCGGGAGGCCGGCCTCCGCCAACGCCGCCCGGACGACGCCGACTTCGCCGTCGAACGAGGGGTTGGGGTTGCGGTTGCCGTCCATCGCGGTGGCGCCGCCGAGGAACCGCGCGTACGGCGCGGGGTGCCGGCGGGCACCCTCCCGCTCGACCACGACCGCGCCGCAGGCCTCGCCGAAGACGAAGCCGTCCCGGCCCCGGTCGAACGGGCGGCAGGCGGCGGCCGGGTCGTCGGCCCAGCGGCTCGACCCCATCGCGCCCATGGCCCGGAACGCCAGGCACTCCCAGTACGAGAGGTCCATCAGCGCGCCCATGGCGATGCAGACGTCCACCTGCCCCGACTGCACCGCCCGCACCGCCTGGAGCACGGCGAGCAGCCCGCTGGCCGAGGCCCCGCCCAGCGTCTGGGCGAAGCCCCGGATCGGGAAGGCCTCGGTGCAGAACCCGCACAGGTCGGTGTCCATGAAGGCCATGCCGTACGTGGGACGCAGGAACTCGGGGCGGTCCGCGTGGCGGGCGTGCAGCTGCGTCAGCTCCCGCTGCTGGACGTTGGACCCGCCGATCACCAGGCCGATGCGGCGCGGGTCGGCGTCGTCCAGTCCGGCCTCGTGCCACGCCTCGTCGAGGGTGGCCAGGGCCACCTGCGAGGAGAGCGAGGCCGTTCGCAGCACCCGCGCCGGGATGGCCGCGGGCGTGGTCAGCGTGGCGATCTCGGCGCCCAGGAAGGCCTGTTCGGCACCGTCCCGGCCGGCCGGGGCAGGCGGCACCTGCCGGCCGGGACGCCGCATCGTGCCGAAGGCGTGGCGGCCGCCGAGGAGTGCGGCGACAAAGTCGTCCTTGCCCTGCCCCACCGCACTGGTGACGCCGAGGCCGGTGACGACGATATCGCGGGTGTCAGGAGTTCGACTTGCCATGGATGAGCCCCGCCAGGTCACCGATGTTCTTCGCGTTCGCCAGCTCGGACAGCGGGATGCTGACCTCCAGCGACTCCAGCGTCATCATGATGATCTCGGCCCGGTCGATGGAGTTGGCGCCGAGGTCCTTCAGCGAGTCCGCCGGGTCGAAGGTGTGCTCCTCCAGCTCCGGGATGACCTCGCGGGTGTGCTCGACGATCAGGTTGAAGACGTCCTGGTTCGACATGGTTGTCGGCTCTCCTAGTACTGGGAGGTGATGAGGTCGCGGACCTCGGGCTGGTGGAAGGTCTTGTCGTGCATGGCCACCTCGCGCTCGATGTAGCGCGGAAGCTCCGCGCGCAGCTCGGCCACCAGGTGGTCCTTGAGCGTGATCAGCGAGAGCCTCGGCTTCTCGGCCAGGGTCTCGGCCAACTCGACGGCGTAGGGAAGCACTTCGGCACGCGGGAGGACGGGGAAGGGAATCCCCCGCTCCTTGAGGTCGCGGCCGTAGTAGGTCTTCGCGGAGAGGAGCATCTCCTCGCCGAGGCTGAAGCCGAGCTTCTTGGGGAGGATCAGCGTCGCCCCCATGCCCGGCGTGAAGCCGTACCGCATGAAGTTGGTGGTGTAGATGCTCTCCTGACTGAGGATCACGAAGTCGGAGAAGAGCCCCATCGCGAAGCCGCCGCCGATGCCGTGGCCCTGCATCGCGGAGATGACGGGAACGGGGCAGTCCAGCGCCAGGCCGTAGATGTCGGAGTCGGTGAAGCTGATCTGCCGGTCCTGGATCTGCAGCAGGCTCTCCTTCCGGCCGCCGCTGGCGAAGTAGGTGCCGTAGCCGGTGAGGATGACCGCCTTGCACCGCTCGTCGGCCTTGACCCTCCCGAAGGCGTCGCTCAGGCCGATGATGAGCTCGTCGGAGAAGGTGTTCTTGTGCTCCTTGTCCTGCATGGTGATCCGGACCACGGAGGGTCCGAGCTGGGTGTAGTCGACGGCTGCGCCCGGCATGCCCTACTCCCCTTCCCAGGGAAACTTCCCTGTGTTCACGTAGCGCGCGATCTTCTGCAGGTTCTCCTGGTCGGAGAACACCTCCCGGTTGGCCTCGACGGCCTTCTCCCGGGAGGGGAGCAGGATGTCGTCGAGGTTGCGCAGGTACTTCTTGTAGCGGGTGATGCCGGTCTTGGGCAGGTACCGCAAGCGCAGGATGTGCTTGCGCAGCAGGTTGCCGCTGTTCTCCTCGCCGGCGTCCACCAGCTGCCATTCCACCGCCTGCCGGGCGGTGAACGGCTGGGTGGTCAGCGTGATGTAGTTGGCCCTGGCCGGGCCGACCTTCCTGATCAGGAACGGCAGGACGCACGCCGGCATGAGGCCGAAGAGCAGCTCCGAGAGGCTGAACACCGACCGTTCCTCGCACACGACGATGTCGCAGGCGGCCACGAAGCCCAGGCCTCCGGCGTTGACCTTGCCGCGGACGTGCGCGATGGAGACGAACGAGCCGAGGGCCAGCGCGAGCCAGAGGTCGTAGAGGGCCTCGGCGTGCGACTTCTCGTGGCCGCCGCTCTCCTGGGAGCCCAGCTCCCGGAAGTCGGCACCCCAGCAGAACACCTCGGGCAGGCCTTCCAGGACGAGGATCTTGGCGTGCTCCTCGCAGTGGCGCACCACGGCGGTGCACTCCTCGACCAGCCGGCGGTTGATCGCGTTGTCGGCGTCGGGCCGGTGGAGCTGGAGGAAGCAGATCTCGTCCTGGAACCTGACCTTGACGGTCTCGAACTCCGCGGTGTTCAGGAGAGCCACTCGTACTCCCGGTGGAACTCGTTGATCCGCTTGAGGAAGAGGAGTTCCTTGCCGAGCGTCTTCCGGGCCTCGGGCACGATGCCGGTGTCGAGCACGACGTTGCGGGTGCCGAACTTCACGGCGTGGTTGGTCCGGAGCAGCATGTCGTACTCGGGCATGCTCAGCTCGTAGCGCTTGTCCAGGTGCTTCTCGATGTCGAAGCGCCGCACGTGGTCCTGGCTCTCCTGGCGGACCACGCCGCTGAAGAACTCCGAGCAGCAGCCGGAGCCGTAGGAGAAGACGCCGACGCGCTGGGGGCTGGAGAGGTCCGCGTTGTCGATGGTGCTGGCGAGCGAAAGCATCGTGGTCGCGCCCATGACGTTGCCGACGCGCTGGCAGTACGTCAGGCCCGGGTGCATCCGGCGCCGGAAGTCCTCCTCGATCGCCGCCGGGCGCGCCTTGACGAACTTGCGCATCAGGTTGCGGTGCGCGCCCTTGATCATCCCGCCGAACGGGGTGTGGAAGGCCAGGTAGCCGAAGCTGTTCACGAAGTCGACGTCGCCGACGCGCCGCTGGTACTCCAGGAAGGCGTTCTCGCAGCAGTCAAGGTAGGAGAGGAGCGAAAGCTCCGCGTTGCCCGCCTCGCTGTCGGCGAGCGGACGGCAGGTGTCCATCACCTCGTGGCCGTAGTAGCCGCTGGCGCCGACGTCGATCTGGAAGACGTTCGGGATGTCGCTGATGAGCATCGCCACGGCGCCGGCGCCGCCGCTCGGCTCGGCGAAGGACCAGTCCTCGGACAGCGCGTCGCCGCCCTCGGCCACCATGAAGCGCGTGATGTCGGTGGCGATGACCAGGGCCTTCGCGCCCGGGGAGGTCTGCGCGAGGATGAAGTTGGCCGCCATCTGCAGGGCCGCCACGCCCGAGTAGCAGGCGTTCTTGATCTCGAAGAGACGACAGTTGCGGTTGAGTCCGAGCAGGCTGTGGAAGTACGTGCTCATGGACTTGCCGAAGTCGAAGGCCGACTCGGTCGCGGTGATGACGAGTTCGATGCGGTCCCGCTCCTCGGGGGACATCGCGTCGATGATGGGCTTCGCCGCGTTGACACCGAACGTCACCGGGTCCTCGTACGGCAGCGCGACGGTCTTCTCCTTCATGAGGAGGTTGTCGAACCTCGCGGTGTCGAGTCCGCGGTGGATCGCCAGCTTCTCCACGTTGACCTGGCAGGTGCCGGCGAAGACGTTCATCGCTTCGATTCCGACGGTCGTCATCTTTTCTCTCCCTGGGGCTTGCTGGACTGCTCGGGCCGGTTCGCTGCGCAGGACCTAGTGGACAGGCTCGATTTCGGTGAGATCGAAGTAGCCCCGGTAGCCGTTCATGTAGACGGCCGGCCGGTGACCGAAGAGGACGGTCGCCTCGGTCGCGGTCCGGAGGTCTCCGTAGTCGCCGGCGGTGGACTTCACGAGGGTCCCGACCGGGTGCGCCTCGTTCCACTGCCGGACCAGGTCCGCCGCCGTCGGGCGCGGCCTCGCCGCCGCCGGCAGCGGCTTGGCGGCGGGCGCCGCGTGCCGGGCCGGGTTCGGGATCTCGCGGCGGATCTTCTTCACCAGCTTGGTGAGGACGTCGCCGTGCCCGATCTCCTCGAACTCCATTCCCTCGTAACCGAGGAGGTGTTCCACGGTGTCGGTCCACCGCACCGAGCTGACGATCTGCTTCGCCAGGTTCTCCTTGACGAGGTCGTTCTCGTACGGCCTACCGGTCACGTTCGAGATGACCGGAATCCGGAGCTCGGAGAAGGGGATGCCGGCGAGGAATTCCGCGAACTCGGCCCGGGCCGGCTCCATGTAGCGGGAGTGGAAGGCACCGCTGGTGTTCAGCGTGACAAAGAGGTGATTGCCCGTCTGGAAGTGCGGCTGCGCGGCCCTGATGTCCTCGACCAGGCCGGAAATCACGATCTGCGACGGCGTGTTGTAGTTCGCCAGGTCGACGGAGGTGAGGCCGTTCTGCTCCAGGACGGTTCTGATCTCCTTCTCGGAGGCGTTCAGGACTGCCGCCATGCCGCCTCCCGTGGCCTGGGCCATCAGCTCGCCGCGCTTCTTCACCAGCCGCAGGCCGGTCTCGAAGTCGAAGCACTCGGCGGCCAGCAGCGCGTTGAACTCGCCGAGGCTGTGACCGGCCACGAAGTCCGGGACCAGGCCGGTCTCCCGGAGCTTGCGGTAGTAGGAGAGGGCGTTGACCACGTAGAGCGCGGGCTGGGTGTACTCGGTCTGCTTGAGCAGGCCTTCGGGGTCCTCCAGGCAGAGGGCCTTGACCGAGTAGCCCAGGATCGAGTCGGCGGCCCGGGTGAGGTCCTCGAACTCGTCGAACAGCGCGCCGCCCATTCCCTTCCGCTGCGATCCCTGCCCGGGGAAGACGTACGTCCGCATGGAGAACCCTTTCTCGTCTTTCGGTGTGTTGGCGATGCTTGCTCGACCGCTCGACCGCTCGACCGCTCGACTGCTCGTGCTGCGATGAATGTGGTGCGCCGGGGCGCCGAGCGCGCTGCCCCCTTACCGGCCCGTCCCGGAAAATGCCCGCGGCTCCCCGTGCTTCTCGCCGGCCGGCACCTCGTCCCGCCCCGCTCGACCGTGTACCACCGGTCGCCGGATGACGCGACATCAGCCTTTGTGCCCCCCCTTGGTCACCGACCGTGACGGATAATCAGATCATAGTGCCTGGCCGCACGGGGTGACCAGTGTGACGATCCCCATCGACCGTCGCGCGGGGGCCGACGGTCCACCACCCCGGCCCTCAGGCCAGGGCGTTCAGACGCTGCGTCAGAATCTCGGCGGCCTCCCGCATGAGCCCGGCCGCCATCCGGTCCACGTGCCGGTTGCGCCAGCTCTCCTGCGGCGTCCCCTTCGCCCACTGGTTGAAGGAGCCGAGCGCCGGGCCGGTGTGCACCTGGACGTTCGCCGGGTCGCGCTCCGGGTCCGAGAAGGACAGCCGGCTGGTGTAGCCGTAGTACCAGCGGAAGATCAGCGCCATCTTCCGCTTCGGGGTGCGCTCGGCCCGCCCGATCTCCGCCACCCGGCCCGTCCGCTCCAGATGCTCCCTGGTCTCCCGCCAGACCTCGTCCACGCTCCGTTTGAAGTACGTGTCCTGGATCTGCCGCCGGGTGCCCTCCGGGATCGCGTCCCAGGAGTCGTACGTCCGGTAGAGCGCGAAGAGCTTGTTGGCCCGGGCCGGAAAGAGCACGCCCTTCTTCAGCACCTGGACCAGCGCGCCGATCTCGAACATGTCACCGGCCGGACAGTAGTCGGTGTCCTGGACGTCGATTCCCTGCAACCGGTCCTTCACCGCGTCGGTGATCCCGGCCTCCACCGTGCACTGGTTGATCGAACCGGTCATCACGAAGTCCGCGCCCATGGTGAAGGCCGCGGCCACCGCCTGCGGGGTGCCGATCCCGCCCGCGGACCCGAGGCGGATCGCCTCGGCATAGCCGAACTCCCGCGTCAGGTCGCGGCGGAGGCCCTGCATCGACGGCAGCAGCACGGTGGGCACGCCGCGGTCGGTGTGGCCACCCGAATCCGCCTCGATGCAGAGGTCCTGGGCCACCGGGATGCCCCGGGCCAGCTCCGCCTGCTCGGGCGTGACCCGGCCCTCGGCCAGCAGCCCCGCGACGATCTCCGCGGGCGCGGGCCGCATGAACTCCCGGGCCACCTCCGGCCGGGAGACCTTCGCCAGGATCCGGTTGCCGCGCACGACGGTGCCGTCGGGCGCCCGGCGCAGCCCGCTCAGGTGGTACCGGACCAGGGCCGGCGTCACCTTGACGAAGGCCGAGGCCTCGACGAAGCGGACGCCCTCGCCGATCAGCAGCTCGACGTTGGCCGTCTCCCGCGCCGGGTCCTGAAGGTTGCAGAGCAGGTTGACGCCGAACGGCCGGTCCGGCGCCAGCTCCCGGCGGATGTGGGCGATGTCGCCCCGCACCCGGTCGTGGCTCAGGCCCGCCGCACCGAGGAAGCCCATGAAGCCGCTGCGCCCCATGGCGACCACCAGCTCCTTCGAGGCGATTCCCCGGTACATCGATCCCGACAGATACGCGTAGTCGACTCCGAAGTCCCTGCGGAAGGGCTCGCTCCCGAGCCTCCGTGCCACCCTGTCCATGCAGCCCCCTGCTCGACGGCCGGGAGCCGGCCGCCCCCCGCTTCCGGGAGGCGGCCGCCCCGCCCACTGTTCCTACCGTTCCTACGGGCACCGCGCCCCGGTCACTTCTTGCTGCGCGACCCCCGCCTGCGCCGGCCGACCCAGGTCTTCGCGGCCGCGATCCGCTTCTCCTCCCGGCTGCCGGAGTAGAACAGCTCGCAGAAGGAGCGGATGGGCGCCAGCGACTTCGGGTCGCTGAGGATCACGAAGTGGTTCGAGGAGTCCACGTCGGTCTGGTGGAAGTTCGGCAGCTGCTTCTGCCACTCCTCCCAGTAGTTCACCTGGTCCAGCGCCGTGCCGTCCTCCTGGGTGGAGAAGACGGCTTCGAGCTCCCCGTAGAAGAGGCCGCTCTTGTTGCGGAAGTAGAAGCAGGTGACGGACTCCGGCCGGGCGAGCGGCCGCACGTCGTACTCCAGGACCCCGTAGGCCTCCTGGACGCGCACGTTCTGCTCCACGCGTGCGCGCAGCGCCTGCGCGGAGCCGCCCAGGCCGCGCTCCTGCGCGACGGCGATCAGCCGGTCCAGCAGCTCGTCGTCGCCCCGGCTCCAGTCCACCTCGGCGGCGGCGATGAACGCCTCCGCGAAGCGCTCCGGCGCCGGCCTGACGGCCGCGAACAGCAGGGCGTTGACCTGCTGGAGCACCATGTCCCTGCGCGACATGGTCATCTCCTTGACCCGGTCACCGTACATCGCGTCGACCATCACGACGCTCTCCACCGTCTCGCCCTGCTCCTGCAGTTGACGGGTGACCTCGTACGCCAGCAGACCGCCGAGCGAGTAGCCGCCCAGATCGTAGGGCCCCTCGGGCTGGACGGTGCGGATGATGTGCGCGTAGTGGGCCGCCATCGCCGTGATGCCGTTGAGCGGAGCGGCGTCGGACATCCAGCCGCGTGCCTGGATCCCGTAGAAGGGCCGCCCGAAGCTGTCGGCGATCGCGCCGTAGACCTCAAGACCGCCGAGCCCGCCGTGGAACCAGAAGACCGGCCGGCCCTCGGCGCCGGCGTTGAGGCGGATCACCTCCGGGAAGCGCGCCGACGCCGCGGGGACGGCGGTCGTGGCGGCCGTGGCACCGGACGGTGCGGCGGAGCCGAAGCGGCGCACGAGGTCCCGGGTGGACCGGCAGTCGGCGAGGGCCTGGAGATCGGCCGCGGGGTCGACCTCCGTCTGGAAGCCCTTCACCAGCTGCATGGCCAGGATCGAGCTGAACCCGAGGTCCTCGAGCGGGGCGTCGAGGTCGAGCGCGTCCACCGGCACGCCCAGCAGGTCGGCGACGAGGGCCGCGATCCGCTCCGCGGCGCCGGTGTGCGCCGGGGCGGCCTCGCTGCTCACGGGCAGGGCCGGCGGCGCCACGGGAGCCTGCGGCTGACCCTCGGTCACCTCGGGCAGCCAGTGCCGCTTCCGGTCGAACGGATAGGTCGGCAGCGTCCGCAGCATCCGCGGCGCCCGGCCCTCGCGCGGGACGGCGTCCCAGGGCACGCTCCCGCCCCGGGCCCAGAACAGGGCCACGTTCTCGGGCCGGTTCTCCGCGAGCAGCTCGCGGACAACCGCGTCCCCGACCCGCCCGCTCAGCAGGGCGCCGAGGTCCGAGTCGTCGCGCCGGGCGTCGCCCGTGAAGAGCGGCACCGGGGCCTGCCCGGCGGTGCCGTCCAGGTAGTGGCCGAGGCCTGCGAGGAGCTCGCCGGTGCTGCCCGCCACCAGGGCCAGACGGGCGTCCATGGCCTCGCGCCCGCTCTGCAGCGTGTGGGCGAGGTCCGCGAGGGAGAGCTCCGGCTGTGCGGTCACGAAGTCCAGCAGGCGCCCGGCCACGGCCCTGAGGCGGTCCTCGTTGCGCGCGGAGAGGACCACGACCTGCGGTGCGCCGTCGTCCGCGTACTCCTCGGCGGCGTGCCGGACGGGGATGTACTCCTCGACGACCAGGTGGGCGTTGGAGCCGCCGGCGCCGACGGCGCTGATGGTCGCGCGCCTCGGGTACTCGCGTTCCCGGCCGTCGATGTCCACCACCGGCCGGTGCCAGGGCTGCGCCTCCCGCGGGAGGTAGAACGCCGTCCCGTCCAGCACCACCCCGGGGTTGAGCCTGCGCTGGCCGTCCTGGCTGTCCTGCCCGTCCTGGCTGTTCTGCCCGTCCTGGCCGTCGAGCCCGCCCTGGCCGACGAACGGGACGAGCCGGCGGTGCTTGAGCTGGAGGGCGACCTTGCTGAGCTGGGCGATGCCGGAGGCCGCCTCGGCGTTGCCGAAGGTGGACTTGACCGTGCCCAGGGCGCAGAACCCCTCGTCCCGCGTGTGCTTGCCGAACACCTTGCGCAGCGCCGCGAACTCGATGGCGTCGCCCAGCTGGGAGCCGTTCGCCGACGCCTCGACGTAGCCGACCGTGCGCGGGTGGACGCCGGCCCGCTCCAGGTTCTCCTCGATCAGCTCCGCCTGCCGGTCGGGGCTGGGCACCATCGGGCCGTTGGTGCGGCCCTTGTGGTTGGTGGCGCTGGACCGGATGACGGCGAGGATCTCGTCCCCGTCCGCGACGGCCCGGGAGAGCGGCTTCAGCAGGACGGCGCCGACACCCTCGGCGGGCAGGAAGCCGTCCCCGTCGAGGAAGGCCCGGCTGCCCGGGTCGCTGCCGGTGAGGCCGGTCAGGCTCAGCCCGAGGAGCTTCTTCGGGTGCAGGGTGAGGTTGACGCCACCGGCGATCATCATCTCGCAGTTGCCCCGGCGCAGTTCCTCGCAGGCCATGTGGATGGCGACCAGCGAGGAGGAGCACGTCGTGTCGACGGCGAGGCTCGGCCCCTGGAGGTCGAAGAAGTGCGACACCCGGTTGGCGATGGCGCTGTAGGACATCACCGAGGTGATGGACTCGTGGACGATGTCGGAGGAGAGCAGCTGGTACTGCTGGTACATCGCGCCGACGTAGACCCCGACCCGGCTGCCGTGCGCGGTGCGCAGGCGGTCCCGGGTGTAGCCGGAGCCCTCCAGGAGGTTCCAGACGCACTCCAGGAACAGGCGCGTCTGCGGGTCCGTGATCGCCGCCTCGCGGGGCGAGACGTTGAAGAACAGCGAGTCGAAGTCCGCGACGCCGTCGATGAACCCGCCCCACCTGGTGGGGGTCCGGCCGGGCCGGTTCGGCTCCGGGTCGTAGTAGAGGCTGTGGTCCCAGCGGTCCTCGGGGACCTCGGTGACGCAGTCACGGCCCGCGAGCAGGTTCTCCCACAGCTCGTCGAGGTCGTTGGCGCCGGGGTAGCGGCCGGCGAGGCCGACGACCGCGACGGCGTCCTCCTGCGGCCCGGCCGGCTCGGACCGCCGCTGAGGTGCGACGGCCGCCACGGGTACCGGGGCCGCCACGGGCGCGGCGGGCAGCACGGGCGCGGCGGGCGCCGCGGGCAGCACGGGCGCGCCGGCGGGCTCCGGTGACGAGGCGGGGAGGCCCAGCACCGTCTCCAGCGCACCCGCGTGGGCGTCGAGGAAGTAGCCGCTGAGTGCGTCGATGCTCTGGTGCTCGAAGAAGAGCGTCTTCGACAGCGAACCGAAGTCGGTCTCCAGCCGGTTGGTGACGGCGAGCGCCAGCACCGAGTCGATGCCGAACCGCTCGAAGGGAGCGCCCGGGTCGATCCGGTGCGCCGGTACCCGGATCACCTCGGCGAGCGTGTTCCTGAGGTACGTGACCAGCTCGGCGCGCACGGCCTTCCGGCCGGCACCCGCGGCGCCCGCGGCGGGCCGGTCCCCGACCGGCCGGACGGCCGACCGGCCGGCGGCCGGCTGTACGGCGGCCGGCTCGGGCTGCGGGGCCCGGTGCAGCACGGTCTCCCGGATCTTCGCGGCGTCCCCGGCGATCACCAGGACCTGGGTCCGCGGCGCGTCGAGCGCGGCGTACAGCGCCGCGAGCCCCGTGGCGGTCGGCATGGGCACCATGCCCAGCCGCTCGCGCATCACCGTCTCGGTGGCGCCGTCCACCCGCATCCCGCCCTCGGCCCAGAGGGGCCAGTCGACGGAGACGGAGGCACCGGAGCGCTGCCCGCGGGCCACCAGCTCCTGGCGGTGGTGCGTGTAGGCGTCCTGGAAGGCGTTGGCGGCGGCGTAGTCGGCCTGCCCGGCGTTGCCGAACACCCCGGCCGCACCGGCACAGACGGCCAGGAAGTCCAGCGGGACGTCCTTGCTGGCCTCGTCCAGGTTGACCAGGCCCGCGACCTTCGGCGCGAGGACCTCGCGGCACTCCCCGGCGGTCTTGCGCCGCAGGAGGCCGTCCCGCAGGACGCCGGCGCTGTGGATGATGCCGTGCAGGGCGCCGTGGTCCCGCAGGATCCCGTCGACCAGCTCCCGCACCTCGTCCGCCCGGGCGACGTCCACCCGCTCGTAGCGGACGTCCGCCCCCTGCGCGCGCCACCCGTCCAGGACGGCCTCCTGCGCGGGGCGCAGCGGCGACCGGCCGGCCAGCACGAGGGTGATGTCGCGCACCGCGGCCATGTCCCGGGCGAACAGGGTGGCGACGCCGCCGAGCCCGCCGGTGACGAGGTAGACCCCGCCGGTCCGCCAGGGCACCCGGGTCTCGGGGCGGTTGTCGCCCTCGGCCCAGGTCAGCGCCTCGGTGCGGCCGCCGCGGAAGCGCAGGCAGGACTCGCCGGGGTGGCGCCGCCCGGCGGCGACCCGGGCGACCAGCTGCCCGGCGGGCTCCGCCGGGTCGACGAGGACGGCTTGGGCCAGCAGCCGCGGGTCCTCGGCCTGGGCCGACTTCAGGAGGCCGAGCAGGCCCTGAACGGTCGCCAGGCCCTCCCGGTCGGGGACGACCAGCTGCACCAGCACCCGCTCCTGCGCCCGGTCGTCCAGGAGGTCCCGGACGTGGGCGAGGGCCTGCTCGGTGTACTCGGTGAACCGCTCGGCGATCCCCGTCGCGGTGGAGGTCAGCGGCAGCACCCGCACCGCCGGATCCTGCCCGGCCAGCGCGTCGGCGAGGGCGGGCAGGTCGGGCAGCAGCACGACGTGCTGCCGCGGCTCGATGACCGCAGCGCCCGGCGCGGGCTCCCGCCAGGCGGGCAGGAAGGCGACCGACGACACCTCGGCGGTCCCTGCCGCGGGCGTCTCGGCGGCCGCGCCGACCTCGCCGTCCAGGACGCGGTAGGACATGCCCCTGATCCGGGCGCGCACCCCGCCCTGCTCGTCGCAGAGGTCGATGTCGAGCTTGAAGACCTTGCCGCCCCGCTCGACGCCCGCGCTGTAGCGGATCCAGGCCCACATGGCGTCGGTGCAGGAGCCGAGGACCTCCAGCTCGTCCAGGGCGAACGGCAGCGAGGGCTTCATGCCGGACACGTCGAGGGTGTCCGCGTCGCCGGCCGCCAGCCCCATGCCGAGCGAGGCCTGGAGTGTCGCGTCGAGGAGGGCGGGGTGCAGCACGTAGTCGTCCCGGGTGGCGCGCACCGAGGCGGGCAGCGTGAGCTGCACCAGGACCTGGTCACGGCCGATGTGCAGCCGCTCGATGCCGCGGTGCGCGTCGCCGTAGCTGAAGCCGATGGCCTCGTACGCCGGGTAGAGCCGGTCGGCGGCGACCTCGGTCCGGCCGCAGGCCGCCCGGATGCCCGGGAGGTCGAGCACGGCCGGGGCGACGTCCTTGAGGACCACCTGCCCCTGGCTGTGCACCACCGGGGCGGCGCCGGGGGTGTCGCCGGAGGTGCCGGAGATCTCGTACTCGGCCTCGTCGTGGCCCCTGGGCACCAGTGAGGTGGTGAGGGTGACGGGCTCCGCGCCGGCGGTCACCGGGCGCGCCCAGACGACGTTGCGCAGGGCCAGGCCGGGGCCGTCCTGGGCCGGCCCGCCGAGGGTGAGGGCGGCGGCGGCCCGGGCCATCTCCAGGCAGGCCACGCCGGGGAGGACCTTCCGGCCCTTCACCACGTGGTCCCGGAGGAAGAACTCCTCGCCGGTGAACTCCGACCGGTAGCGCCGGGAGCGGAAGTCCGAGGCTTCGGAGTGCAGCAGCGGGTGCGTGCCGGCCCGGGTACCGCCGTGCCGGCCGGCCGGGAGCGCCGGGCGCTGCTCCGGCGCCTGCGGCACCCAGTACCGCTCACGGGCGAACGGGTAGGTCGGCAGCGGGACGCGGGTGTACTGCCAGTCGGAGAAGAGCGCGGCGTAGTCCAGACCGTAGCCCTGGACGTAGAGGTCCGCGACGGTGGCGAGCAGCTCGGCGAGCGAGCCGGGGTCGGTGCCCGCCGCGGCCTGCCGGATGCACTCGTTGCCGAAGTTGCGCAGCGCGGCGCGCTCCTGGTGGCCCTGCGCGGGGACCTCGCCGACGCAGACGCGCGGGCTCTGCCCCTGGGCGGTCCACTGGCGCAGGCTCTCCACCAGCTCGGCCTGGTCGCGCACGACGCAGGCCAGCCGGTGCGGCAGGTGCTTGCGGCCGACGAGCAGGGTGAAGCCGATGTCGCCCGGGTCGAGGCCGGGCTGCTGCTCGCAGTGTGCGAGGAGCCGTTCGGCCTGCTCCGCCAGCTGCTCGGCGGTGCCGGCGGAGAGGGTGACGAGGTGGGCGGACGGCCCGCCGGTGCGGTGGGCCCGGTACGGGGCCTCCTCGATCACCAGGTGGGCGTTGGTCCCGCTGACGCCGAAGGAGCTGACGGCGGCGCGGCGGGTGCCGTCTCCCCCGGCCTCCCAGGGGCGGTCCTCGGTGTTCACGTAGAACGGGCTGTCGGTGAAGTCGATGTGCGCGTTGCCCCGCTCGAAGTTGATCGAGGGCGGGATGCGCCGGTGCCGGAGCGAGAGCAGCACCTTGATGACGCCGGCGACGCCGGCGGCGGTGATGGTGTGTCCGAGGTTGGACTTGATCGAGCCCAGCGCGCAGTAGTCCCGCTGCTGGGTGTAGCGGCGGAAGGCCCGCTTGAGCGCGTGGTACTCGATCGGGTCGCCGAGCTTGGTGCCGGTGCCGTGGGCCTCCATCAGCTGGATGTGCTCGGGGTTGATCCCGAACGCGTCGTAGACGGAAGTCTCCAGCCGTTCCTGGGACTTGGCGCTCGGCGCGGTGATCCCGTTCGACGCGCCGTCCTGGTTGACGCCGGAGCCGCTGATCACGCCGTGGATGTGGTCCCCGTCGGCGAGCGCGTCGGCGAGCCGCTTGAGGACGACGACGCCCGCGCCCTCGCCGGGGACGAAGCCGTCGGCCCGGTCGTCGAAGGTGTGGCAGCGGCCGCTCGGCGAGAGCATGCCGGCCTGACCGGCGATCACCCAGAACTTGGGCGTGGTCTGGATGGCGACGCCGCCGGCGATGGCCATCTCGGTCTCACCGCCCCACAGGCCCTGGCAGGCGAGGTGGATCGCCACCAGCGAGCTGGAGCAGGCCGTGTCAACGGAGATCGCCGGGCCCTGGAGGTCGAGGTGGTAGGAGATGCGCGCCGGCATCGCCGACAGCGCGTTGCCCCACATGGACTGCGGCGGCGCCTCGCCGCCGAACAGCTGCGCGTAGCCGCTCTCCTGGCAGCCGACGTACACGCCGACCTTGCGGCCCTGGGTGCCGGAGCCGGCGTACCCGGCGTCCTCCAGCGCCTTCCAGGACTCCTCCAGGAACACCCGCTGCTGGGGGTCCATGTAGGTCGCCTCGATGCCCGAGATGTTGAAGAACGTCGGGTCGAAGCGGTCGATGTCGTCGATGAAGCTGCCGTGGTCGCAGCGCTGCGCGCCCTCGGTGTGGTAGCCCGACATGTCCCAGCGCGAGATCTTCTCGATCAGGTCGTGCCCCTGCGCCAGGTGGTCCCAGAGCTGCTCGACGCCGGGCGAGCCGCCGAACCGGCCGCTCATGCCGACGATGGCGATCGGCTCCTTGCGCAGCACGCCGGCCGGCTCGTGCGGTGCCCGCGCCGGGGCCTGCTGGGCCTGCGGCGCGGCGGCCTGGTGCGGGGCCGCCGTCTGCGCCGCCGGGAGCGGCGCGGGCCCGGCGGCCGGGGCCCGCAGCTCGGCGGGCAGCGAGGCGGTGGCCTCCGCCCGGTGGGCACCGGCGATGTACCGGGCCAGCCGGTTCACCGAACCGTGGTCGAACAGGTCGGTGGTGGCCAGGTCGATGCCGATCTTCCGGTTGATCTCCTGGATCAGCTGCACGCCGATGATCGAGTCGATGCCGTAGTCCATGAAGGCGTCGTCGGCGGCGATCTGCGTCCGGTCGACCTTCAGGGAGAGCTTCAGCTGCTCGAAGATGACGTCCTTGACGTGCTGTTCCAGCATCTCGTCGGTGACCGACGGCGTCCGCGCCCCGGCCCGCGCGGGGCGGTGCCCCTGGGCCTCGGGCCGGGCCGGCGTCTCCTGCGCGCCGACGGCCTGCGCGGGGGCGGCGCCCTCGGCGGCGGGGGCGCCCGCGAGCTCCTGCCGGATCAGCCCGTCGCTGTCGGCCGCGATCACCTGGTGGCCCAGCTCGTGCAGCCGCTGCGCGGGGAACGAGACCGCGCCGAAGCCCTCCTCGTCGAGCACCTCCTCCCAGGACTCGGGGGTCAGGCCCGGGCAGCCGGGGATGCGCAGCTCGGTGTCCTCGTACAGCCACCAGCCTTCGAGCAGACCGAACGTCAGGTGCGTGAAGAGCGAGTGCGCGGAGAGCTCGTTGGCGAGCAGGACGCCGTTCTCCTTCAGCGCCCCCTTGGCGTTGCGCAGCGTCCGGCGGATGTCCTTGGTGGCGTGCAGCACGTTGGTGGCGAGCACGATGTCGTACGAGCCCGGCTCCACGTCCTGGCCGGCGAGCGGCTCCTCGACGTTGAAGATCCGGTAGTCGAGGTACGGGTACCTGGGGCCGTACTCCTTCTCCGCGTACATCAGGAAGGACTTGGACAGGTCGGTGTAGCAGTACGTCTCGACGTGGGCGGCGAAGGGTTCGAGCTTCTCGAAGACCTTCACGCTCCCGCCGCCGGTGCCCGCGCCGATCTCCAGGAGGCGGATCCGCGCCGACGGGTCGCTGCGCAGGACCTCGCGCACGATGCCGGCCACCGCGTCGGCCATGACGCCGTTGAAGGTGTCGGTGACGGGGTTGTTCTTGTAGATCCCCTCGACCAGCTCCATCGAGGAGTTGGGGAACATGACGTCGGTGGCGAGCACCTCCCCGGTCAGGATCCGCGGCAGGGCGCGCAGCATGGCGTCCAGGAGCAGGACCTGCGCGCGCAGGTCGGCGTTGCGCGACCACTGCGCGCTGCGCTCCTCCCACTCCGCCCAGATGTCGCGGCTGCTCACCGCGTGCACCGGGCGGGGGTACGGGTCGTCGCCGTGCAGGTAGCCGCGGTCCAGCAGTTGGCGGACGGACTCGTCCAGCCAGCGCCGCAGCTCGTCGCCGAGCGGCAGACGGGGTGCGGCGTCCGAGAACAGGCCCACGCTCTGCAGCTGGCTGAGCAGCAGGCGGCTCAGCAGGTCGTCGTCGACCAGGGCGCCCGCGTCGCGGTCGGTGCCGTCGACGGCCGGGGCCGCCGTGCCGTCCGCGATCTCCCGGCAGAGGCGGGCCAGGGGAACCCGTGTGCCCCTGCGGGCCGTGGTGATGGCTTCGCGCCGGATGATGTGCTGCATGTTACGAGTTACCCCCCTGAGCCTTGACCAGGCCGAGCTGGTCGAACGTGCCGGAAAGAAGGACGTCGAGGGCCGCCATGCCGTCGGCGGGCTCGATCGAGGCCGCGCCGGCCCTGCTCATCCGCTCCTGGTACTCCTGCGAGGCGACGATGCCGACGCTGCCCCAGTAGCCCCAGTTCATGGTCTTCACCGGGGCGGAGAGAGCGGAGCCGAGCCGGTGGGCGTAGGCGTCCTTGAACACGGAGCCGGCCACGTAGTTGCACTGCCCGGGCGCCTTGAGGAACGAGTTCATCGAGGAGAAGAAGAGGACGAAGTCCAGAGGCTCGGTCCGGAAGACCTGGACGAGGCGCACGCTGACGTCGACCTTGGCGGTGACGGCGGCGCGGAAACGCCCCTCGTCCATCCGCTCCAGGCTCTGGTCGAGCAGGACGATCGCCGAGTGGATCACGCCGTGGACGGCCGGGTGGCTCTGCTTGATGCGCTCGTACGCGCCCTGCAGTGACTCCCGGTCGGCGGCGTCGGCCTGTACGTACCGGGGCTCCGGGCCCAGCCGGCCCAGGCGCTCCAGCTTCTCGCGGATCGCCGCGTCCTCGGCCCGGCGGCCGATCCAGACGACCTGCGCCCCGTAGGTGCGGATCATGTGCTCGGTCCACGCCTCGCCGATGCCGCCCGCGCCGCCGATCACCACGTACGTGCCGCCCTGCCGGTACACCGGGTGGGCGCCCGGCGCGGAGGTGTCGGCCGCGACGCTCTCCCGGATCGGGAGGAGCGCCTGCTGGTACCAGCGCCTGCGGCGGTACGCCCAGACGCTGCCGCGCTCCTCGCAGGGCAGCGCGAACAGCTCGGCGAGCGGCCAGTCGTACCCCTTGTCGAGGTCGGCCAGGCGCACGTTCCAGCCCGGGTACTCCTTGGCCGCCGAGCCCAGCAGGCCGTGCAGGCCGGCATGGGTCGGGTCCACGGTGTCGCTGCGCCGCACCGGCAGGCTCTGCTCGGTGACGACGGTCAGGTCGAGCGTGCGGCGGCCGTAGCCGAGGCTCAGCAGCGCCTTCAGCGTGCGGAAGCAGGCGTAGAGGCCGCCCTCCTGCGCGTCGACCAGCGCGTCGTCGGTGACGCCCGGCGGCGTCTGCTGGGGAGCCAGCCAGACCAGGTGGGCGAGCGGGCCGCCGGCCTCGTCGAGCCGGGCGGCGATCGTCTCCACGGTGTCCGCGGGGCCGACGGGCAGGCGCTCGGCGGTCGGGTGGACGGTGCGGATCCGCTCCCAGTGCTCCTCCGTGCCGCCGGCCACGAGGACGCGGCCGTCCGGCGCGGCGGGCGTCTGCAGGGCGGGCTTCGGGACGACGTCCCAGACAGGCTTCAGCAGGATGTTCGCCGCGGCCGCCGGGGCGGAGGCGGGTGCCCCGGCCGACGGGGCCCGGGCGGGTGCCACGGCCGCGGGCGCGGGCGCGGCCGGCACGGGTGCGGCCGGCACGGGTGCGGCCGGCACGGCCACTGCGGGCGCGGGAACGGCTGCGGCGGGAGCGTCGGTGCCGTCCTCGGCGGGCGTGAACCAGTAGCTCCCACGGGCGAACGGGTACGTGGGCAGCGGGACGCGGCGGGGTCGCCCGTCCGCGTACAGCTGTGCCCAGTCGACGGCCGTCCCGGTCACCCAGAGCTCGGCCAGCCGCTCGCACTCCGCCGCGGACGGGGTGCCGCCCGGGGCGGGCGGGGGGACGTGCACGGCGCCCCTCCCCCGGACCTTCTTGGCCTGACCGGTGTGGACACCGCCGGCCCGGCCGCCCTCGGCGAACCGGCTCAGCTTCTCCGCCAGCTCCCCGGGGGTGGCGGCGACCAGCGCCAGACGCTGCGTCATGGCCTCGCGGCCCAGCTGGAGCGAGTACGCGAGGTCCTTCGGGTCCAGCGACGGGTGCGACCGGACGTGGTCGCCGAGGCGGGTGGCGGCCGTCCTGAGCTGCTCCTCGCTCCTCGCCGACAGGACGAAGAGGCGGGGGGCGTGCAGCGGCTCCGGCGCCGTGTCCCCGGCGGCCTCCTCGTACTCCTCCAGGACCAGGTGGGCGTTGGTGCCGCTGAAGCCGAACGAGCTCACGGCCGCACGCCGCGCCGTGCCGGCCTCCGTCTTCCACGGCGTCAGCCCGGTGTTGACGTAGAACGGCGAGCGCTCGAAGTCGAAGTGCTCGTTGTGGCGCTCGAAGTTCAGCGTCGGCACGAGGTGCTTCTGCTGCATGCAGAGCACGGCCTTCTGGATCGAGGCGATGCCCGCGGCCGCGGAGGTGTGCCCGAGGTTGCTCTTCACCGAGCCGATGGCGCAGTACCCGACCTTGTCGGTCTGCTCGCGGTAGACGGTGGCCAGCGCCTCCAGCTCGATCGGGTCGCCCAGCTTGGTGCCGGTGCCGTGCATCTCGACGTAGCCGATGCCGGCCGGGTCGATGCCGTGGCGCCCGTAGACGTCGCGCTCCAGCTCCATCTGGCTCACCACGCTCGGCGCGGTGATGCCGTTGGTCTTCCCGTCCTGGTTGATGCCCGAGCCGAGGATGACGCCGTGGACGTGGTCGCGGTCGCGCACCGCGTCGTCGAGCCGCTTCAGCACGAGCGCGCCCACGCCCTCGCCCGGCACGAAGCCGTCGGCGCCGTTGTCGAAGGTCTTGCAGCGGCCGTCCGGCGAGAGCATCCCCGCGCCGCACATGCTGATGTACGCCTCGGGGCTCAGGTAGAGGGTGACGCCGCCGACCAGGGCCATGTCGATCTCGCCGCTCTTGAGCGCCTGGGAGGCCAGGTGGGTCGCGACGAGCGAGGAGGAGCAGGCCGTGTCCAGGGCGATGGCCGGGCCCTTGAGGTTGAGGAAGTAGGCGATCCGGCCGGCCGTGATGGCGTTGCTGTTGCTGGTGGCCGAACTCGCGTCCGCACCCTGCTTCTGCATGAGCATGCTGTACTCGTTGCTCATGATCCCCAGGTAGACGCCGCACTTCTCCCCGCTCAGCGCCCGCGGGTCGTACCCCGCGTCCTCGAAGGCGTGGTACGCCTCCTGGAGGAAGATCCGCTGCTGCGGGTCCATCGCCTCGGCCTCGGCCGGCGGGATGTTGAAGAACAGCGGGTCGAAGACCTCGATGTCGTCGAGGACACCCATCGACCGGCAGTAGACCTTGCCCTTCTGGCTCGGGCGCGGGTCGTAGTACTCGTCCACGTCCCAGCGGGACTTGGGGATCTCCCGGACGCAGTCGCGCCCGTTGGCCAGGTTGTCCCAGTACTCCGCCAGGTTCTCGGAGCGCGGGTAGCGGCCGGCCATGCCGACGATCGCGATCGCGTCACCGCGGCGCGGGTCGGCGGCGCGCGCCTCGGCCCGGGCGGGGGCGGGGGCGGGCGCGGAAGCGGCCTGCTGCACCACCACAGGAGCCGCCACGGGCTCGGCGGCGGGCACGGGCTCGGCGGCGGGCACGGGCTTCGGCGTGGGGGTCGGCAGGACGGCGGGTGCGGCCACGGGGGCCGGTGCGGCGACGGGGGCGGGGGCAGTCAGCCCGCGAAAGGGACGCCCCTGAGGGGCGCCTCCCTTCCCCAGCTCCCGGAGGATGCAGGCCGTCAGCTCCTGGACGGTCGGGTGGTCGTAGAGCCTGGTGGCGGGCAGGTCCAGCCCGTACTGCTTGTTGATCGCCTTGATCCACTCCACGCCGATGATGGAGTCGAGGCCGAAGTCGGTGAAGCTCCGGTCGAGGTCGAGCTCGTCCTCCGACACGTACAGGGCGGCGGCCAGGCTGCTCAGCAGGTCCGCCTGGACGTCCTCCTCAGAGAGCGCCGGCTGCGGCTGCTCCGCCGGCACGACGGGCGCGACGGCCACGGGCGCGACGGCGGCAACCGGCGCGGCCGGGGGCGCCGCCGGGGCGGGCGCCGCGGTGCGCAGCACGTTGTGCAGGTAGGCCGCCAACTGGCGGACGGTGGGCGTGTCGTAGAGCCTGGTCGCGGCCAGGTCGAGCCCGTACTGCTTGTTGATCGCCTTGATCCACTCGACCCCGACGATGGAGTCCAGCCCGAGGTCGGTGAAGTTGGTGTCGGTGTCGACGTCCTCCTCCGCCATGTACAGGGCCTGGGCGAGGCTTGCCGCCAGCTCGTCGACGAGGGTCTCCTCGTCCGGGCCGGCGAACGCCGCGGCCACCGGGGCGGGCGCCTCAAGCGGAGCCGGGGCCGGGGCGGTGGCCGGCGCGGGCGCCGGGGCGGCGGCGGCCGCGCCCACGGGCGCAAGGGTCACCGCCGGGGCGGGACGCCGCACGGGCGCCGGGGCGGACGCAGTGGCCGGCTCGCCGCCGAGCGGGGCGAGGCCGATCCCCCGCGGCTTCGCGACAGTGCGGGAGCCGCCCGACGGGAGGGGCGCGGTGGCGGTGACGGCGGGCCGCACCGGCGCGACAGGCTTCAGCGCGACGGGCCCGGCCACTGCGCCGGCGGCCGGGACCACGGCGGCGGGCGCGGCAGCGGAGACGGCGGGCGCGGTCACGGCCGGGGCGGCCGGCGCGGACGCCGGGGCCCAGAACCGCTTGCGGGCGAACGGGTAGGTCGGCAGCGAGACCCGGCCCGGCAGCGGCGCCGGGTAGAAGCTCCGCCAGTCCAGGCCCAGCCCGTTGACCCAGAGTTCGAGCAGCTTGCCGAACTTCCGCTTCCGCACCCAGGCCTCGATGGTGTGCGCCATGTCCTCGTCCTCGGCGAGGAAGAACACGGCGTCCTTCGCGCGCTTCACGCGGCCCCGGTACACCTCACCGACGGCGTCCTTGCCGTCCAGGTGGTCCCGCAGCCGGGCGAGCAGTTCCTCGGCGGAGCCGGCCAGGAAGGCCAGCCGCTCGTCCAGGTGCTCGCGCCCGGTCTGGAGCGTGAAGGCGATCCCGGGCACGTCGGCGTCGCCGATCCGCTCCTCCTGCGCCCAGTCGAGGAGCCGCTGCGCCTGCTCCCGCAGCTGTTCGGCGGTGCGCGCGGTGAGCACGACGACGGACGCCAGCGGCTGCCCGGCCGGGTCGGTCTCCGCCGGGCGGGCGGCCGGGACGTACTCCTCGACGACGACGTGCGCGTTGGAGCCGCCCGCGCCGAAGGAGGAGACACCGGCGATGCGCGGGTACTCGCGGGGGCCGTCGGCGGTGTCGATCACCGGCCGCTCCCAGTCCGCGAGTTCCCGCTGGACGCGGAAGGGCGTCCCCTCGAAGTCGATGTGCGGGTTGAGCACCTCGGAGTGGAGCGAGGGCGCCAGCTTGCCGTGCTTCAGCTGCAGCAGCACCTTGGTCAGCGCCGAGATGCCGGCCGCGCTCTCGGCGTGCCCGATGTTGCTCTTCACCGAACCGATCGCGCAGAACTGCCGGTCGTCGGTGTGGCGGGAGAACGCCTTGGTGAGGCCGGCGATCTCGATCGGGTCGCCGAGCGACGTCCCGGTGCCGTGCGCCTCGACGTAGCTGACGGTCCGCGCGTCGACGCCCGCCTTGTCCAGGGCGTGCGCGATCACACCGCTCTGGGCGGTCGGGTTGGGCACCGTGTAGCCGTTGGTCCGGCCGCCGTGGTTGACCGCGGTGGCCTTGATGACGCCGTGGATCCGGTCGCCGTCGGCGATCGCGCGGTCCAGCGGCTTCAGCAGGACGGCGCCGACGCCCTCGCCGGGCACATAGCCGTCGCCGCCCTCGCCGAAGCTCTCGCACCGGCCCTTGCTCGACGCGAAGCCGGTCTGCCCGAGCAGCCGGTACTTGTTCGGGTGGAGCGACAGGTTGACGCCGCCGGCGACGGCGACCTCGCAGTCGCCGAGCTGCAGGCTCTGGCAGGCGAGATGGAGCGCCGTCAGGGAGGAGGAGCACATGGTCTTGAGCGTGATGCTCGGGCCCTGCCAGTTGCAGAAGTACGAGACCCGGTTGGCGATGTTCGCCGCGTTGCCCGGGATCACCCGGCCCTCGGCCATCGCCTGCTCGGTCGCGCCGTACAGCTGGTACTCGTCGTACATCGCACCGACGAAGACGCCGACGTTGCCCTCGACGCCGTTCGAGCGGTGCCGGAGGAGGTCCTGCCGCGTGTACCCGGCGTCCTCCAGCGTCTCGTAGACGCACTCCAGGAACAGGCGCTCCTGCGGGTCGGTGAACTCGGCCTCGCGGGGCGACATGGTGAAGAACAGCGGGTCGAACCGGTCGACGTCGTCCAGGAACCCGCCCCACCTGTGCGAGGTCGTACCCGGCTCGGCCGTGTCCTCGGCGGAGTGGGCGCGGTGGTCCCAGCGGTCCGCGGGCACCTCGGTGATGCTGTCCCGGCCCTCGGCCAGGTTGCGCCAGAACTCGCGGAGGTCGCGGGCCTGCGGGTAGCGGCCGCCGAGGCCGATGACGGCGATGTCGGCGCTGCGCGGTGCGACCGCCGCACGGGGCTCGGACGCGACGGCGGGCGCCGGAGCCGCCGGGGCCCCGACCGCGGCGGCGGGCACGGACACGGGGGCGGGCACCGCAGCGGGCACCGCAGCGGGCGCGGGAGCCGCGGCCGGCACACCCAGCAGCTCCGCCAGCCGCTCCCGGTGCGCGTCGACGAGGTAGCCGGTGAGCTGCTTGATGTCGCGGTACTCGAAGAAGAGCGTCTTCGGCAGCCGGCCGAAGACCTCCTCCAGCTTGGCGGTCAGGTTCATCGCCATCACCGAGTCGATGCCGTACCGCTCAAGCGGCAGGTCGGCCTCGATGCGGTGCGCGGGCACCTTGAGCGCGCCCGCCAGCAGCGAGGTGACGTACCCGACGGCCCTGTCCTCCAGGCCGTCGTCCTGCCGCTCCGGTTCCGCGACGGGGATGTCGGTGCTCACTGGTCCTGTGTCCTCACCGGCCTGCTGCATCGTCAGCGCCTGCCTGATCCGGGCCACGTCGCCTGCGGCGACGAGCACTTGGTGGTGGTTCGTCTGGAGGCTGCGGGAGAGGGCCTCGATCCCGGCCGCGCGCTCCAGCAGGGAGATCCCGAAGCGGTCGCGGAGCACCGCCTCCGTGGCGGCGTCCGGGCGCATGCCGCCGTCCGCCCAGAGCGGCCAGTCGACGGAGAGCGTGCGGCCGCGCCGCAGTCCGGCCGCGACCAGGCTCTGCCGGTACTCGGCGAAGCCGTCCATGAAGGCGTTGGCCGCCGCGTAGTCGGCCTGGCCGGCGTTGCCGGTGACGGCGGCGCCGGAGGAGAACGCGACGAAGAAGTCGAGGTCCGCGTCCTTGGTGGCCTCGTCCAGGTTCACCAGGCCGGCGACCTTCGGCGCCAGGACGGCGCGGAACTCGCGGACGGGCTTCTTCAGGATGAAGTTGTCCTCGATCACGCCGGCGCTGTGGATGACGCCGTGGAGGTGCCCGGCGGTGCGCACGATCCGGTCCGCCAGGGCCACGACGGCGTCCCGGTCGGCGACGTCGAGCCGGGCGTAGGAGACGTCCGCCCCCGAAGCCCGCAGCCGCTCCACGATCCGCCGTGTCCGCGCGCTCTCCGGCGAGCGGCCGGCGAGGACGAGCGTGGCGTCCTTGACCTGGCCGGCGATCTCCTCGGCGAAGATCCGCCCGAGGCCGCCGAGGCCGCCGGTGACCAGGTAGACGCCGCCGGCCCGCCAGGGCGGGCCGGGGCGGGCCGCCGCGGGCTCCTCGGCCCAGGTCAGCACCTCGCGCCGGCCGTCGCGGTACCGGACGGCCGTGCCGGCGGCGTGGTCCTCGGCGGTGCCGTCGCCGGTGCCGGCCGGGGTGCGGCGCTCGGCCGCGAGCAGCGCGCGCAGGGCCTCCGCTCCCGTGGCGGCGTCCACGAGGACGACCTGACCGGTGATCCGCGGGTTCTCCAGGCGGGCCGTCCGCAGCAGTGCGCCCAGCCCGGAGAGGGCCGGTGCCTGTGGCCCGTCCGCCAGCAGGACCTGGACGAGCAGCTCGGACCGCGTGTTGTCGGTCAGGACCGCCTTCGTCCGCTCGAACACCTGGAGCGCGTAGTCGGTGTAGCGGCCGCCGAGGCCGGCCGCCGGGGAGGTGAGCACCTCCACCTCGCAGCCGCTGTCCGCGGCGATCGCGTCCGCGAGGGCGCCCGCCTCGGCGAAGACCAGGGTGCGGCGCGCCCCCACGGTCGCCGGCGCGGGCAGCGCCCGCTCGCGCCACTGCGGGGAGGCCAGGACGCTGCCCGCCGCGGGCTCGGACGGCACAGCCCGGACGGCGAAGCCGGTCAGGCGCACCCGGACCTCTCCCGCGTCGTCGCACAGGTCGAGGTCGAAGCGGCGGACGGAGGTCTCCTGCGGGCCCGCCGCGCTCGGGCGGATCCAGACCCAGAGACCGGGCGTGAGGGCACCGAACACCTCGACCCGGTCGACGGCGAACGGCAGCAGGGTCTGCTGCGGGGCGTCCGGGTCGGCGGCCGGCATCCCCAGGCAGGCCTGGAGCGCCGCATCCGTCAGGCCCGGGTGCAGCCGGGTGGCGTCCCAGCCCGGCTGCGCGGCGGCGGGGAGCACGAGGCGGGCCAGCACCTGGTCCGCGCCGACCAGCAGGTGGTCGATGCCGCGGAACGACGGGCCGTACTCGATCCCGGCCGCCGCGAACGCCGTGTAGACCTGGTCGGCGTCGAGCCTGCGCGCGCCGCACTCGGCCCGCAGCCGTGCCAGGTCGACCCGGCCGGGCGTGCCGCCGCCGGGCACGACCGTGCCGGTGCTGTGCAGGACCTGGGCCGTGGCCGGCCCGTCCGCGTCCTCGTCCGCGGCGAAGACCTCGAACCGGACGCCCTGCGCCTCGTCGGGCCGCAGCGCGACGTGGAGCTCGCGCGGGCTCCCGCCCACCCGGAACGGGCGGGCCCAGACCACGTCGGTGAGGGCCGTACCCGCCGACGGCGTCCGCCCGCCGGCCGCGGCCGCCAGCGCCATCTCCAGGTGGGCGACGCCGGGCAGGATCCGCTCGCCGCGGATCCGGTGGTCGCCGAGGAACGCCTCCTCGCCGGTGAACGTCGAGGTGTAGCGCTGCCGCCCGAACTGGGAGGTGTCACGGTGCACCAGCGGGTGCGGCGCCGCCGGAGCGGCCGCCGCGGGGCCGGCCTGCGCGCCCGGCTGCGCCTCGACCCAGTACCGCTCCTTGGCGAAGGGGTAGGTGGGCAGCGGGATCCGGAACGGCCGGTCGGGCGCGTACAGCAGCGGCCAGTCGACGGCGCAGCCGCCGGCCCAGGCCTGCGCGACGGCGGCGCGGTCCCCGGCCGCGATCCAGGAGCGGACGAGCGCCTTGCGGTCCTCGTCCTCCTCGTCCCAGGTCAGCTGCTCGGGGGCCCGGCCCCGGAAGAGGGCGGTGTCGCCGCCCCGCCCCAGGTGGGTCCGCAGGCCCCGCGCGACCGCGGTGGTGGAGTCGGCCACGAAGGCCAGCCGGTGGTCCATCGCCTCCCGGCCCACCTGGAGCGAGAAGGCCAGGTCGGTCAGGTCGAGCCCGGGTTCGTCCGCGAGGAAGGCGAGCAGGTTCTCCGCCGCGCTGTCCAACTGCGCCTCGGTCTTGGCCGACAGGGTGACGACGACGGCCGCCGAAGCGGTCCGCACACTGCTGTCACGCATTGCGATACTCCTCCAGCACGACGTGGGCGTTCGTTCCGCTGAATCCGAACGAGCTCACGGCAGCACGCCTCGGCGCCCGGCCGGCCTGGGGCTCCCAGGGTTCGAGGCGGGTGTTGACACGGAAAGGGGAATGGGCGAAGTCGAAGTGCTCGTTGGGCGTCTCGAAGTTCAGCGACGGCACGAGCAGGCCGTGACGCATGCTCAGCAGCGCCTTGTGCACCCCCGCGACCCCGGCGGCCGCCGAGGTGTGCCCGATGTTGCTCTTCACCGAGCCGATCGCGCAGGAGCCGGTGGGCACGCCCCGCTCGCGGTAGACGGTGCCCAGCGCGTCGAGCTCGATCGGGTCGCCGAGCTTGGTGCCCGTGCCGTGCATCTCGACGTAGCCGATGGACGCCGCGTCGATGCCGTGTCGGTCGTAGACCGAACGGACCAGCTCCATCTGGCTGTTGGCGCTGGGCGCGGTGATGCCGTTGGTCTTGCCGTCCTGGTTGGTGCCCGAGGCCGCGACGACGCCGTAGACGTGGTCGTGGTCGGCCTCGGCGTCGCCCAGGCGCTTCAGCACCAGGGCGCCGACGCCCTCGCCCGGCACGAAGCCGTCGGCGCCGTTGTCGAAGGACCGGCACTGCCCGTGCGGCGAGAGCATGCCCGCCTCGGACATCCCGACGTAGGTGTCCGGCAGCAGGTAGAGCGAGACGCCGCCGACCAGTGCGATGTCGATCTCGTGGCTCGCCAGCGCCTGCTGGGCGAGGTGCAGCGCCACCAGCGAGGACGAGCAGGCGGTGTCGATCGCGATCGCCGGGCCCTTGAGGTTGAGGAAGTAGGCGATGCGCGAGGCGGCGATGGCGTTGCTGCTGCTCGTCGCGGCGTTGGTCTCCGCGCCGTTGCGGAACACCAGGAAGCTGTACTCGTTGCCGCTGATGCCCAGGAAGACGCCGCACTTCTTGCGGCTGAGGGACTGCGGGTCGTAACCGGCGTCCTCGAACGCCCGGTAGGCCTCCTGGAGGAACAGCCGCTGCTGCGGGTCCAGCCCCTCCGCCTCCAGCGGCGAGATGTTGAAGAACAGCGGGTCGAAGCAGTCCGCGTCCTCCAGGTAGCCCAGCCACTTGCAGGTGGTCCTGCCCTTCTGGCCGGGGCGCGGGTCGTAGTACTGCGCGACGTCCCAGCGGGACGGCGGCACCTCGCGGACGGAGTTGCGGCCGTTGCTGAGGTTGTCCCAGTACTGGCGGAGGTTCTCCGCCCCGGGGTAGCGCCCGGACATGCCGATGACGGCGGCCCGGTTGCCGGTTCGGACGGCGGGCGGTGCGGCCTCGCGCGCGGCCGGGGCCGGGGCGGGGGCGGGCGTCGAGACGGCGGGCGTCGACACGGCGGGTGCGGGGGCGACGGGGGTGACCGGGGCGGCGGGGGCGGCCGGCGCGGGCTCCGCCGAAGCGGCGGGCGCAGCGGGCGCGACCGGAGCGGGCGCCGGGGCCGGCTGGACGGCGGCGGGCTCGGCCGGGGCCGGGATCTGCGTCTCCAGGTGGCCGGCCAGCTCGCGCAGCGTCGCGTAGTCGTACAGCCGCGTCGCCGTCAGCGACGTGCCGTACATCCGGTTGATCGTCTTCACCCACTCGACGCCGATGATGGAGTCCATGCCGAGCTCCACGAAGTTGCGGCCGGCGTCGATCTCTCCCGACTCCAGGAACAGGGCCTCGGCGAGGCTGCTCCTCAACTCGTCGATGAGGACGGACTTCGGGCGCACCAGCCGGGCCACGACGGGCGCGGGCTGCGCTGCGGCCACGGGCGCGGGCCCGGCCACGACGGGGGCGGGCTCCGCCACGGGCGCGGGCGCGGGCTCGACTACCGGCACCGGCGCCGGTGCCGGTGCCGGTGCGGAGGCCGCCATCTCACCGTTCAGGAAGTCCGCGAACTCCCGCACCGTCGGGTAGTCGTAGAGCCGCGCGGCCGTCAGCGCGGTGCCGTACTTCTTGTTGAGAGTCTTGATCCACTCGACCCCGACGATGGAGTCCAGGCCCAGCTCGATGAAGTTGCGGTTGAGGTCGATGTCGCTCTCCGGCAGGTACAGCGCCTCCGCGAGGCCGGCCCGCAGCTCCTGCCGCAGGACGCTCGTGGACCGCACCGGCGCGGCCGGGGGCTGCACCGCAACGGCGGAGCCCGCGGCAACCGGGCTCACAGCCGCCGGGCCCGCCACCACCGGGCTCGCGACCGGCGCGGGCCGCTCGGCCGGGCGGCCCAGCTCGCCCAGCCGGACGTTGCGCGGCTTGGCGACGGGCGAGGTGGGCGCGGACGCCTTCACACCCGGGCTCTGCAGCACGATCTTCGCCCGTCCGGCGGTGCCCGCCTTCACAGGCGCAGCGGGGGCGGCGGGAGCAACAGGTGCGGCGGGAGCCGGCGCCACGGGAGTCAACGCCACCGCAGCCACCGGGGCCACCGGCTCCGCCGCCACGGGACGCTGCTGCGTGGCCCAGTACCGCTTGCGCGAGAACGGGTAGCCGGGCAGCGCCGTCAGGTGCGGCCGCTCGCCCGCGAAGAGCTTCTGCCAGTCCGGCGTGGCGCCCTGGCAGTAGAGGGCGCCGAGGGCGGCGAGCACGTCGCGGTGCCTGGCCGCCGGAATGCCGGCCGCCGCGAGCTCGGTGAGCAGTGCCTGCGCCTGGATGTCGAGCAGCGAGCGGTCCTTGCGGTCGCGCGGCACCTCGCCGCGGCGGACCGTCGGCAGTCCCTCGCCGCCCGCCGCCGCGTCCAGCGCGGCGAGGGCCTCGCCGGCGTCGCCGACGACGAGCGCGCAGCGGTGGGCGAAGTGCTGCCTGCCCTCCAGCAGGGTGTACGCGGCGTCGCCGAGGCGGGTGGCGTCGAAGTCACCCGCCCGCAGGGCCTCCCGCAGCTCCCGGATCCGCTCGTCCAGCGAGTCGGGGGTCTTGGCGGACAGGACGAGCAGCCGGGCCGGGGCCTCCGCGGTCGGCGCGGGGCGCACGGCGGCCCGGTGACTCTCCACGACCATGTGGACGTTGGTCCCGCTCATGCCGAACGAGCTCACCGCGCCGAGCCGGGTGCCCTCCGCGCCGGCCGGCCAGGCCCTGGCCGCCTTGTTGACGTAGAAGGGGCTTTCCTTCCAGGCGATGTAGTCGCTGTCCTGCTCGCAGTGCAGGCTGGCGGGGATGACGCCGTGGCGCAGCGACTGGACGAGGGCGATCAGGCTGACCACGCCGGAGGCGGCCAGGGTGTGGCCGACGTTGGTCTTGGTCGAGGTCAGCGCGCAGTACCCGGCCCGGCCGGTGCGCTCCTTGAAGACCTCGTTGAGCGCGTTGACCTCCACCGGGTCGCCGAGCCTGGTGCCGGTGCCGTGGGCGACGATGTGCTCGATGCGCCCGGCGTCGATCCCGTGCCGGCGGTAGACGCTGCGGTAGAGGTTGGCCTGGGCGGCGCCGTTCGGCGCGGTGATGCCGTTGGTGCGGCCGTCGTAGTTCATGCCGCTGCCGCGGATGACGGCGAGGACGTTGTCGCCGTCGGCCTCGGCCTGCGACAGGCGCTTCAGGACGACGACCGCGACGGCCTCGCCGAGCACCATGCCGTCGGCCCGCGTGTCGAACGCGTGGCAGACGCCGCTCTCGGAGAGCATGCCGGCCTTGCTCGTCTCGGCGAACACCCTGGAGGTGGTCGCCAGGTTGACCCCGGCCACCACCGCGGCGTCGCACTCGCCGCTGCGCAGGCTCGCGCACGCCTGGTGGGCGGCGGCCAGGCCCGAGGAGCAGGCGGTGTTGATGGCGAGCACGGGCCCGGAGAAGTCGAGCAGGTAGGCCAGGCGCGAGGCCATGATCGCCTCGTGCTGGGCCGTGATGCTGCCCTCGCCCTGGGTCAGGTGCAGGTAGTCGCCCTGCTCGGCGCCGACGAACATGCCGATCTGCTCGTCACGGAGCCGGCGCTCGCCGTAGCCGGCGTCCTCCAGGGCCCGCCAGGCCTCCTGGAGCAGCAGCCGCTGGCGCGGGTCCATGCTCTGCGCCTCGCGCGGCGAGATCTCGAAGAACGCGGGGTCGAACTCGGCGATGCCGGGGACGAATCCGACCCTGGTCCGCTCCGGGTCCTGGGCCTGCGGGTCGCTCCAGTCGGCGCGGCGGTCCTCGGGGACGGGCGACAGCACGTCCCGGCCCCGCTCCAGGATGCTCCAGAGCTCGTCCACCGACCGGGCGGCGGGGAAGCGGCCGCTCATGCCGATGACGGCGATCGCCTCCGGGCCGTCCTGCTCGCTGCGCCGCCGGGCCGGCGCGGGCCGGGCCGCGCGCTCGGCCTCGGGGGCCGCCGTGACCTCGGGGGCCGCGGCGGCCGGGCGCTCGGGCCGCGCCGTGTAGCGGGCCCGCAGGGCCTCCTGCTGCTCCGCCACCAGGTGCGCCACCAGCCGCTGAGGGGTGGGGTGGGAGAAGAAGACCGAGGGCAGCACCTCGAAGCCGAAGTGCCGGCTCATGGCCTCGGCGAGCTTCGCCAGGTTGACGGAGTCGAATCCGAGGTGCGAGAGGTTCTCGTCGGCGTGGATCTGCTCGCGGGGTACCCGGAGCGTCTCACCGATCATCGTTTCCAGGTCCGACAGGACAAGGGCGTCGAGGTCCACGTGCTCCGATCCCGGGACAAGCGCGGTGTGCGCGGTGGTGGTGGCAGGTGCGGCCGGTGCCGCGGGTACAGCGGGTGTGGCGGGCCGTTCTCGGCCGGCGGGCGCCCGGTCCACGCCGAGCAGCCGCCGGACGCGGTCCGGTTCCCCGGCCAGGACGAGCTGTTGGGTCGAGCCCTGCCCCAGCAGCCGTTCGAAGAGCGCGATGCCCTCCTCCCGGTCGAGCAGGCGCAGCCCGCTGGAGGCGAGGTACAGCTCGGCGCCCTGCGCGTCGGCGAACCCCATGCCGCCGTCGCGCCACAGCGGCCAGTTGACGGCGACGGTCGCGCCGGAGAGCGACCCCTGCCGCACCAGTTGGTCGCGGTGCCGGGCGTAGGCCGTCTGGAAGCGGTTGCCGACGGCGTAGTCGCAGCTGCCGAAGTCACCGAGGACGGCCGAGGTGGACGAGAAGTAGCAGACGAAGTCGAGGGGTTCACCGGCGAGGACCTCGTCCAGGACGAGGGTGCCGTCCACCTTGGAGGCGAGCCGGTCCCGGAACTCCCGGGCGTCGCTGGTGAGCAGGCTGCCCTGCCCGGCGACGCCGGCGGCGTGGATGACGCCGTCGATCGCCCCGAAGCGCTCGTGGGCCGCGGTCACGACCGCGCGCACGGCCTCCCGGTCGGCGACGTCGGCCCGGCCGTACAGGACTTCGCCGCCGAGCGCCTCGATCCGGGCGATCAGCTGCTCCCGGCGGGCGTCGAGGGGCGAGCGGCCGGTCAGCACCAGGCGGGCGGAGCGGGTCCGGGCGAGGTGCTCGGCGAAGAGCAGGCCCAGGCCGCCCAGGCCGCCGGTGACGAGGTAGGTGCCGCGCTGCTTGAGGAGGTCCTTCCCGGCGCCGGGGGTGCTCGGCCGGACCTTGCTGACGTGGCGGACGCCGCCGCGGTACAGGGCGCTCGCCGGCTCGGCGGCGGTCAGTTCGTCCAGGAGACGGGCGAACCAGTCCCCGGGCGCCGTCCGGCCGTCGCCGTCCCGGGCGTCCTCCAGGACGGCGGTGAACCCGACGCCCGAAAGCACCCGGCCGAGGGAGCGCTCGAAGCCGAGCCAGGACTCCAGGTACGCCTCCTCCGTCCCGTCACGGAACTCCCCGGCCTGAAGGATCCGCCGGACCGTCAGCCCGGCTGCGGCCACGGCCCGGAGGAGGTGGACGGTGGCGGGGTAGGCGGCCGGGCCGGCGCCGTCCGCCGGCGCCCACAGGTTGAGCAGGGCGTCGACCGGGCCGTACTGCGCCCCGATCTCCTCGAAGGCGCGGACGCAGTCGCCCGCCTCCCGGGCGTCGACCTCGTAGGAGTGGTCGGAGGTCTTCCGGAAGGCCTCGCCCCTGGTCACGAACACCAGCGTGGTGGCGGGGTCCAGGCTGCGGGCGGCGCGCGCGAGCTCCTCCTGGACGTCGCGGTCCGCGCAGAGGCAGACCAGGGTGCGCGGCGCCGCGGCCGGGCCGGCGGGCAGTGCCTCGGGCTCCCAGGACTCCGTGAACACCAGCGCGGGCGGGGCCTGCTCCACGGGGGTGCCGGCCACCGCCGCGGCGGTGCGCGAGGTGTCGATCCAGTAGCGGTCCCGGCTGAACGGGTAGGCGGGCAGGGCGATGCGCGCCGGAGCCTCGCCGTCGTCCAGCCCGGTCCAGTCGACGGTGACGCCCCTGACCCACAGGTCCAGCAGCGTGGCGAGGTCCCGGCCGGCGAGCGCGTCGTCCAACCGCTCGTCGGCGGCGAGCCGCGCGAGGGCCTCGGAGTCCCCGCTCGCCCGGCCGCGGACGAGGCCCTCGGCCTCCTCGCCGGCGGCGAAGGCCGTGAGCCGCGCGACCAGGCCCGGCAGGGAGTCCACCACGACGCCGAGCCGCTCCCGCATGGCCTCGCGCCCCACCTGCAGCGTCCGGGCGAGCGAGGGCAGGTCGGCGTCGGAGAGGCCCTTCGCCTCGATCCAGTCGGCGAGTCGGCGCGCCTTCTCGGCCAGGCGGTCGGCGCTGCGGGCGGAGAGCACGACCAGGACGGGCGCTCCGGAACCGGTCTCTGCCGCGGCCGCGGGCTCCGCCCGGTACTCCTCGACGACCAGGTGGGCGTTGGACCCGCCGGCGCCGAAGGAGGAGATGCCGGCGATCCGGGGCAGCTCCCGCTCGGCGCCGTCGACCGTCAGGACGGGCCGCTGCCAGTCGGCCAGGGTCTGCTGGACGGTGAAGGGCGTGCCGTCGAAGTCGATGTGCGGGTTGAGCTCGGCGGAGTGCAGCGAGGGGGCGAGCTTGCCGTGCCGCATCTGCAGCAGGACCTTGGTCAGGCCGGAGATGCCCGCCGCGCTCTCGCCGTGCCCGATGTTGCTCTTGACCGAGCCGATCGCGCAGAACCGGTCGTCCTGGGTGTGCTGCCGGAACGCCTTGGTGAGCCCGGAGATCTCGATCGGGTCCCCGAGCGCGGTGCCGGTGCCGTGCGCCTCGATGTAGCTGACCGCGCGCGGGTCGACCCCGGCCTGCTGCCAGGCGTCGGTGATCGAGCGGGCCTGCGCCAGCGGGCTGGGGACGGCGTAGCCGTTGGTCCGCCCGCCGTGGTTGACGGCGATGCCGCGGATGACGCCGTGGATGCGGTCGCCGTCCGCGACGGCCCTGGCCAGCGGCTTGAGCAGGACGGCGCCCACGCCCTCGCCCGGCACGTAGCCGTCGCCGCCCTTGCCGAAGCTCTCGCACCGGCCCTTGCTGGAGACGAACTTGCCCTGGCCGAGCATCAGGTACTTGTTGGGGTGCACCGACAGGTTGACGCCGCCGGCGAGCGCCACCTCGCACACACCGGACCGGATGCTCTGGCAGGCGAGCTGGATGGCGCTGAGCGAGGAGGAGCACATCGTGTCGACGCTCATGCTCGGGCCGCGGAAGTCGAAGTAGTAGGAGACCCGGTTGGCGACGGCCGAGGGGTTGCCGGAGAGCGCCACCGGGCGCCCGAGGGCCTGCTCCTGGGCGCCGTAGAGCTGGTACTCCTCGTACATCACGCCGACGTAGACGCCGATGTTGGGCACCGCACCGTTCTCCGAGGGCGCGTTCAGGCCGGCCGGCGTGTAGCCGGCGTCCTCGACGGTCTCGTAGGCGCACTGCAGGAAGAGCCGTTCCTGAGGGTCCATCAACTCGGCCTCGGAGGGCGAGATGTGGAAGAACAGTGGGTCGAACTCGGCGACGCCGTCGACGAATCCGCCCCACTTGCTGTACGTCTTGCCGGGCGCGTCCTTGTCCGGGTCGAAGTAGGCCCGGTGGTCCCAGCGGTCCGCCGGGATCTCGGTGACGCTGTCGCGGCCGGCGGCCAGGTTGGCCCAGAACTCGTCCAGCGTGCGGGCCTGCGGGTAGCGCCCGGAGAGGCCGATGATCGCGATGTCGAGCCCCCGCGACGCGTCCGGCCCGGCCGGAGGCGCCGGCTCGGGCGCGCGGGCCGGCTCGGGTCGGCGGGCCGGCGCGGGCGCCTCGAACCGCGTCGCCCACCGGCTCGACGTCAGGGGCTTGCGCGGCACGGCACCGCCCGGCACCCCCTTGGCCTGCGCGGTACCGCCCGGCACCGCCTTGCGCGGCCGGCCGGCCGGGGCGGGCGTCTCCTCCTCGGCGCCGCCGAGGAGGCGCAGCAGCGCCGGCCGGTGGGTGGCGAGGAGATGCCGAGCCAGCCCGTGGAGGTCACGGAACTCGAAGAAGAGGGTCTTCGGCAGCGACCCGAGGACGGCTTCGAGCTCTGCCGTCATGGTCATCGCCATGACCGAGTCGATGCCGAAGCTCTCGAACGCCCGGTGGGCGTCGACCCGGCCGACCGGCACCTTGGTGGCCTGGGAGAGCAGGCCCTTGAGGTACGCGGTCGCCTTCGCTTCGAGCTCGTCGTTGTCGTTGTGCGTCACGGATTCGTCCCGACGGCAGAGGTGACAGGGAGGGTCTGGTGCGAGGCAGGCGAGGCAGGTGTTCCAGGTGGTCCGGACGGGTCGGCGGCGGTGACCATCACCTGGCTGTGCGGGGAGTTGAGGATGCGGTGGAACGCCGTGACCCCTTCGGCCGTCCCCAGCGGGACGACGCCGTGGCGCGAGCGCAGCAGGGCCTCCGTCTCCGCCGTGACGTGCATGCCGCCGTCGGCCCAGAGCGGCCAGTTGACGGACTGGCTGTGCCCGGCGCGCTCGCCGCGGGCGACGAGCTCCTGCCGGTACCAGGCGTAGGCGTCGAGGAAGGCGTTGGCCGCCGCGTAGTCGACCTGGCCGACGTTCCCGGTGGCACCGGAGACGGACGAGAAGGTCACGAAGAAGTCGAGCGGGAGGGAGCGGGTCGCGGCGTCGAGGTTCACCACGCCCGACACCTTGGGTGCCAGGACGTCGCGGAACTCCTCCGCCTGCTTGCGCAGGATGAAGCCGTCGTGCGTCACGCCGGCGCCGTGGATCACGCCGTCGATCCGACCGCACCGCTCCAGCGTCCGCGCGACCAGCGCGTCGGCGTCGGCGCGGCTCGCCGTGTCGGCCTGCTCGTAGTACGCGGCGCGGGCGCCGAGGGCCACCAGCTCGTCGAGCGTGCGGCGCTTGTCCCGGTCGGACGGGGAGCGCCCGCTCAGGACCAGGGTGGCGTTCCCGGTCTGCGCGGCGATCTCCCGGGCGAACACGAGGCCGAGCGCCCCCATGCCGCCGGTGACCAGGTACACCCCGTTCTCCTTCCAGGGGAGCGGAGTGGCGGACGCCGTGGCGTCCTCGGCCCAGACCTGCACCTCGCGCCGGCCGTCGCGGTAGCGCACGAGGGCGTCCTCCGGGTGGGCGCGGTTCTCCAGGATCCGTCCGACGGCCGTCGCCGGGGTGTCGGCCGGGTCGAGGAGAAGCAGCTGGCCGGTGACGTTCGGGTTCTCCAGCCCGGCCGTACGGAGCATCGCGGCGAGGCCGGCGAACGGGAGTGCGTCCGGGCCGCCGGCGAACGCCAGCTGGAGGTGGGCCTTGCCGGCCGTACCGCGCACCTCGGACTTCAGCCGCTCCAGGAGCTGCACCGCGTAGCCGGCGTACCGGCCGTCGAGGGTCCCGCCCTCGGGGGTCAGGACGACGACCTCGCTGTCGTCGCTGCCGCGGAGCAGCTGCGCCGCCTCGGGCAGCCCGGCCAGGAGCACCGTCCGCCGCGCGCCGTCCACGGTGGAGGGCCCGTCCTGCGCGGGCCTCGCCTGCCACGACGGGTAGGAGAGTGCCGCTGCGCCGGGGATCCTCGCGGGATCGACCGGAATATGAGGCAACGTCACTTGAGGAGACGTTACATGATCACCAGTCGACTCCGGGATGGAAATCGGATCATGATTTTTTGTCAGATCCAGCGTGCGGAACGACAGCCCGCCGATGCGTACACGGACGCATCCGTGCTGGTCGGCCAAGTCCACGTCGAGCTTGCGGGTGGCCGCGTCGCCGCCCTGGTCCGCGCTCGGACGCACCCACGCCCACATCGCGTCCGTGCAGACGTCGAGGACGAGGACGTCGTCCACGGCGAACGGCACGGCGAGGCCGGAGCCGTCCGCCGCCGCCCCCTCGGCGCCCGGCCGACCGAGGACGCCGACACAGGCCTGGAGCGCCGCGTCGAGCAGGCTCGGGTGCAGGGTGAAGTCGCCCTCGGTGCCCCGGAGGACGTCCGGCAGCGCCAGCTCGGCCAGCGCCTGCTCCGGCCCGGTCCGGATGTGCCGGACGCCCCGGTGCGCCGGCCCGTAGGCGATCCCGGCCGCCCGGTAGAGCTCGTAGCACTCCTCGGCGGAGAGCCCGGGGAGGTCGCAGGCCTCCCGCAGGGCCTCCAGGTCGAGCACGGTCTCCTCGACGCCCTCCACGAAGTAGAGGGCCCCCTCGCTGTGCACGACGGGCTCCGCCCCCTCCGGGGAGCTGTAGGCCCGGAACCGGATGTCGCCGTCGGCCTCGGGGTGGAGGCCGACGTGCAGTTCCTGCGGCCGGTCGCCGACCCGCAGCGGCTGCGCCAGCACGATGTTGCGCAGCGCCACCGGCGCGGACGGCCCGACGGCCGTACGGCAGGTGAGGCAGGCGGCGGCGACCGCCATCTCCAGGAACGCCGTGCCGGGCATCGTCCGGGAGCCCTGCACGACGTGGTCGCGCAGGAAGTACTCCTGGCCGGTGAAGACCGAACTGAACCGCTGCTCCGCGAAGTCCGAGGTGTTGGCCTGCACCAGCGGGTGCAGCCGGCCCGGGGCGTGCGGGGCCCGCGCCACGACGGGCGCGCCGTCGAACGGGAAGCAGCGCTCGCGGGCGAACGGGTAGGTCGGCAGCGCGATCCGCCGGGGGGTGCCGGCGCCGTGCAGCAGCCGCCAGTCCAGCGGCACGCCGTTGGCCCACAGTTCGAGCAGCTTCTCGTACTTCCCCTTGGCGGCCCAGGCCGCGATCATCGCGTCGAGGTCGGTGTCGGGGTCGAACAGCGAGAGCACGCCGCCGTCGCGGGTGGCGGTGCTCCGGACGACCTCCTCGCCGCCGGCGCCGTCGTCGAGGAAGTCCCGCAGCTTCGCCGCCAGGTCGGGCACCGACGTGGCGAGGACGCCGAGGCGCTCCTCCATCGCCTCGCGGCCCACCTGCAGGGTGTGGGCGACGTCCGCGAGGGCGAGCCCCGTGTGCTCCGGGCGCTCCAGCCAGTCCAGCAGGTTGCGGGCCTGCGCCCGCAGCTGCTCCGGCGTCCGCGCCGAGAGCGGGACGACGGCGGGCTGCTCGTCGCCGGCCGGGGCCGGTTCAGCCGTCTCGGGCAGGTACTCGGCGATGACGATGTGGGCGTTGGAGCCCCCGGCGCCGAAGGACGAGACGCCGGCGACCCGCGGGGCCGCGGTGCCCGTGCCGTCGGCCGGCCCGGGGCTCGGCCAGTCGGCCAGCTCCCGCTGCACGACGAACGGCGTCTGCGCGAAGTCGATGTGCGGGTTGAGCGTCGTCGCGTGCAGCGAGGGGGCGAGCTTGCCGTGCTGGAGCTGGAGCAGGACCTTGGTGATCCCGGCGATGCCGGCCGCGCTCTCCGCGTGCCCGATGTTGCTCTTCACCGAGCCGATCGCGCAGAACTGCCGGTCGTCGGTGTGCTCGCCGAACGCCTTCGCCAGCCCGGCGATCTCGATCGGGTCGCCCAGGGCCGTCCCCGTGCCGTGCGCCTCGACGTAGCCGACGGCGCGCGCGTCCACGCCCGCCGTCGCCAGGGCCCGGCCGACGACGTCCGACTGGGCCTGCGGGTTCGGTACCGAGTAGCCGTTGGTCTTGCCGCCGTGGTTGACGGCCGTGCCCTTGATGACGCCGTAGATCCGGTCGCCGTCCGCGACGGCCTTCGCCAGCGGCTTGAGCAGGACGGCGCCCACACCCTCGCCCGGCACGTAGCCGTCGCCGCCCGCTCCGAAGCTCTCGCAGCGGCCGTTGGTCGACGCGAACCTGCCCTGGCTGAGCAGCAGGTACTTGTTCGGGTGCAGCGAGAGGTTCACCCCGCCGGCGACCGCCACCTCGCAGTCGCCCCACTTCAGGCTCTGGCAGGCCAGGTGGACGGCCGACAGCGACGACGAGCACATCGAGTCGACGCTCATGCTCGGGCCCCGGAGGTCGAAGTAGTACGACACCCGGTTCGCGATGGACGCGGGGTTGCCGGCCACCGCCAGCGGCGTGCCGCCGAGCTGCGCCTGGGCGCCGAGGAGCTGGTACTCCTCGTACATGACGCCGACGAAGACGCCCACCCGGCCGTCGAGCACGTTGCCCGTCCGGCCCTTCGCCGACGCCCGGGTGTAGCCGGCGTCCTCCAGGGTGTCGTGGACGCACTGGAGGAAGAGCCGCTCCTGCGGGTCCATGATCTCCGCCTCGCGGGGGGAGACGTTGAAGAACATCGGGTCGAAGTCGTAGGCGCCGTCGAGGAATCCGCCCCACTTGCTGTATGTCCTGCCGGGGGTGCCCGGGGCGGGGTCGAACACGGCGCCGACGTCCCAGCGGTCGGCCGGCACCTCGGTGACGCAGTCCCTGCCGGCGGCGAGGTTCTGCCAGAACTCCCGGACGTCGGCGGCCTGCGGGTAGCGCCCGGCCAGGCCGATGATCGCGACGTCGCCGCTGCCGGCGGCGGCGTCCCCGGCCGGGGCGGCCCCGGCCCGGGCCGGGGCCAGGGTGCGCCAGGTGCGCCCGGGCGCGGACGCCGTTCGCTCCGGGGCGGCCGGGGAGGGCTGCGGGCGGGTGCCCGTGGTGGGCAGCAGCTCGCGCATCCGGTCCGGCTCGGTCTCCAGGAAGTGCCGTGTGAGCGCCGCGATGGTCCGGTGCTCGAAGAACAGCGTCTTCGGCAGCGAGCCGAAGACCGTCTCCAGGGTCCGCGTCATGTCCATCGTCATCACGGAGTCGACGCCGTAGTCCTCCAGCGGCGCCTCCGCGTCGATCTTGGCGGCGGGCAGGTCGATGACCGAGGCCAGGAGCTTCCTGAAGTACGCCGTGGCCTTCCGGGCGGTGCCCTCGTCCGGGTCGGTCCCGCCCGCGGCGGCCTCCGGTGCCGCCGGACGGCTCGCGACCGGGCCCGGGGCCACGACCGGGGCCGGGGCGGCGGTGGCCCGGTCGGCGAGGAGGTCGGCGAGCAGGGTCTCCCGCAGCCGGGGCCGGTCGCCCTCCAGCACCAGCACCTGGCTGTGCGGCGAGGCCAGCGCCCGGTGGAGGGCGCGGACGCCGGTCTCCGTCCGCAGCGGGACGAGGCCGAACCGCTCGCGCAGCGACTGCTCGGTGCCCGCGTCGACGTGCATGCCGCCGTCGGCCCACAGGGGCCAGCCGAGCGACACCGTCCGCCCCTGCCGCTCCCCCGCCGCCACGAGGGCGTTGCGGTGGTGCGCGTAGGCGTCCATGAAGGCGTTGGCGGCCGCGTAGTCGCACTGGCCGACGTTGCCGAGGGCCCCGGCGACGGAGGAGAACGCGACCAGGAAGTCGAGTCCGTCCTCGCGGGTGGCCTCGTCCAGGTTGACCAGCCCGGCGACCTTCGGTGCCAGGACGCGGGCGAAGTCGTCCGCGTCCTTGCGCAGGATGAACGCGTCCTTGATGAACCCCGCGCTGTGCAGGATGCCGTCGATCCGGCCGTGCGCCTCACGGAGCCTGCGGACGAGCGCCTCGGCGTCGTCCCGCACGGCGACGTCGGCCCGCTCGTAGGCCGCGTGGGCGCCGAGCCGCGTCAGCTCCGCGAGGAGCGCGTCCTTCTGCCCGTCGCGCGGCGCCCGGCCGGCGAGGACGATCCGGGGCTCGCGCACCCGGGCGGCGATGTCCCGGGCGAAGACGGCGCCCAGCCCGCCGGCGCCACCCGTGACCAGGTAGACGCCGCCGTCCTTCCAGGCCGGCTCGGCCGCGGGGCCGTCCTCCTCCTCGCGCCACCGCAGCACCTCGCGCGTGCCGCCGTGGTGGCGGACGGCGGTGTCGGACAGCGCGGCGCGGTCGGCGGCGACGTGGGCCGCCGCCTGCTCCGGGCCGTCCTGCGGGTCGACCAGGACGAGCTGGCCGAGCACCTTCGGGTTCTCCAGCCGGGCCGACCTGAGCACGGCGGCCAGCCCCGCCCACAGGGACGGCTCGTGGGCCGCCGAGGCGACCAGCTGGACGGGGACGCTCCGCTGCCCGCGCTCGCCCAGCACCTCCTTGACGGCGGCGAGGACGGTCAGCGCGTCCTCGGTGTAGCGGGCGTCGATGCCCGGCGCCGCGGACTCCAGGCGCACGACCCGGGCCGTGCCCTGCGACTCCAGCGCCGCCGCGACCTCGGGCAGCCCGGCAACCAGCACCAGGCCGGCCTCGGCCGGCCCGGAACGCTCCGCGCGCTCCGCGGGGACCCAGCACGGCGCGGCCAGCAGCTCGCCGACGGCCGGCTGCCCGCCGGCGGCGGGCGGCTCACCGGTGGCCTGCGCCGTGTAGGCGCGCAGGGAGACGCCCTTGAGCCGGACGCACACCCGCCCCTCGTCGTCGCAGAGGTCGATGTCGAGCCGGCGGACGGCCTCGCCCGCCCGGCCGCCGCCCTCGCGCACCCAGGCCCACATCGTGGGGGTGCACGGGCCGCCGGTCTCCACCTCGTCCACCGCGAAGGGCAGCAGGAGCGGCCCGCCCTCGCCGGCCGGGGGCAGCAGGCCCGCGCAGGCCTGGAGGGCGGAGTCCACCAGGGCCGGGTGCAGGCCGTAGCTGTCCAGCGTCCCCCGCACCGCGGCGGGCAGGACGAGCCGGGCGAGCACCTGGCCATCGCCGGTCCAGAGACGGTCCAGCCCGCGGTGGCCGGGGCCGTAGGCGATGCCCCGGGCGCGGAACGCCTCGTAGGCCTCGTCCGCGCCCGACTCGGCGCCCCGGCAGGCGGCCTGCAGCTGCGGCAGGTCGAGGACGGTGGCGGCGGCCGGGGCGGCCTCCGGGGCCACCCGGACGAGGCCCTCGCTGTGGATCACCGGCTGCGCCGCCGGAGCGTCCTCGTCGCCGGTGCTGTAGATCTCGAAGCCGATCTCGTCCCGGCCTTTCGGCAGCAGGCGGACCTGGACGGTCCGGGCCCGTCCCTCCACCGTGACGGGCCGCGACCAGACGACGTTGCGGATCCGCAGGGAGCCGTGCGGCTCGTCCAGCGAGGCCGCCACGGCGGCCCGCGCCAGCTCCAGGCAGGCCGCGCCGGAGAGCACGCGCTCGCCGTGGACCTGGTGGTCCTTCAGGAAGAACTCCTCGCCCGTGAAGACCGAGGTGAAGCGCTGCTCGTGCAGGCTGGAGGTGTTGGCGTGGAGCAGGGGGTGGAGCCGCCCGGCGCCGGTGGCCGGCTGCTGGTCGGCGCCGGGCCCCGGGGAGAGCCAGTAGCGCTCGCCCTGGAAGGGGTAGGTCGGCATCGGCACCCGTCGGGCGGTGCCGTCCTGGAGCTTCGCCCAGTCGACCACCAGGCCGGTGACCCAGAGCTCCAGCAGCCTGCCGTACTCGCGCTCGGCGATCGAGGCGTCCAGCGCCCGGGCCAGGTCCTCGTCGGCGGCGAAGACGGCGAGTGCGCCCTGCCGGCGCTCGACCCGCCCCCGGTGGAGCTCGGCGACGCCCGCCTCGCCGGCGAGGAACGCCCCCAGCTTGGCGGCGAGTTCGCCGGTCGTGCCCGCGACGAGGCCGAGCCGCTCCTCGTACGCCTCCCGGCCGGCCTGGAGGGTGTGGGCGAGGTCGGCGAGCGCGACACCGGCGCCCTCCTCCTCGGTCGTCCAGCGCAGCAGCTGCTCCGCCTGGGCCCGCAGGCCGTCCGCCGTCCGCGCGGAGAGCACCACGGCGGCGGGCCGGCCGGCGGTGGGCGCGGCGGCCTCGGCGGCCCGCGCCGGGACGTACTCCTCGACGATGACGTGCGCGTTGGAGCCGCCCGCGCCGAAGGACGAGATGCCGGCGATCCGCGGCGTCTCGGTGCCGTCGGCGGCGACCGGGCGCTGCCACGGCGACAGCTCGCGCTGCACGTAGAACGGGCTGTTCGCGAAGTCGATGTGCGGGTTGAGCACCTCGGAGTGGAGCGAGGGCGCCAGCTTGCCGTGCTTCAGCTGCAGCAGCACCTTGGTCAGCGCCGAGATGCCGGCCGCGCTCTCGGCGTGCCCGATGTTGCTCTTCACCGAGCCGATCGCGCAGAACTGCCGGTCGTCCGAGTACTCCCGGAACGCCTTCGTCAGGCCCGCCACCTCGATCGGGTCGCCGAGCGACGTCCCGGTGCCGTGCGCCTCGACGTAGCTCACCGAGCGCGCGTCGATGCCCGCCTCGCGCAGCGCGTGGCCGATCACGTTGTGCTGCGCTCGGGGGTTGGGGACGGAGTACCCGTTGGTGCGGCCGCCGTGGTTGAGGGCCGTCCCCCGGATGACGCCGTGGATGGTGTCGCCGTCCGCGATCGCCCGGTCCAGCGGCTTCAGCAGCACCGCGCCGACGCCCTCCCCGGGCACGTAGCCGTCGCCGCCCTCGCCGAAGCTCTCGCAGAGCCCCTTGCTGGACGCGTACTTGCCGTTCCCGAGCATCAGGTACTTGTTCGGGTGGAGCGACAGGTTGACGCCGCCGGCGACGGCGAGCTCGCAGCCGCCGGTCTGCAGGCTCTGGCAGGCCAGGTGCAGGGCGGTCAGCGAGGACGAGCACATGGTGTCGACGGCCAGGCTCGGGCCGTGCAGGTCGAAGACGTAGGAGATCCGGTTGGCGATGGACGAGGCGCTGCCTGACAGCGTGACGTTGCGTCCCTTCGCCTGTTCCTGGGCGCCGTAGAGCTGGTACTCCTCGTACATCACGCCGACGAAGACACCGACGTTCCCGGCGAGCCCGCGGTCGCCGTAGCGGCTCAGCGTCTCGCGGGTGTGGCCGGCGTCCTCCAGCGTCTCGTGCACGCACTCCAGGAACAGCCGCTCCTGGGGGTCCATGAACGCGGCCTCGCGCGGCGAGATGTTGAAGAACAGCGGGTCGAAGTGGTCCGCCCGGTCCAGGAAGCCGCCCCACTTGGTGTAGGTGCGGCCCGGCACGTTGCCGTCCGGGTCGAAGTAGGCGCTGTGGTCCCAGCGGTCGGCCGGGATCTCGGTGATGCAGTCCCGGCCCTCGGCCAGGTTGCGCCAGAACTCCCGGACGTTGCGGGCCTGCGGGTAGCGCCCGGCCAGCCCGATGACGGCGATCTCCGGGCCCCCGGAGGCCGCTTCGGTACGGCGGGCGGCCCCGCGCCGTGCGCTCCGCCCGCGGCGCGGGGCGGCGGTGCGGGCCGGGGTGACGGCCGCAGCGACGGCCGCACCGGCGGTGGCGGGGATCGCGGCGGGGGTGGTGGTGGCGGGCTCCGGGTCGTCCGTGCCCAGGAGCGCGGCCAGCCGCTCCCCGTGGGCGTCGAGGAAGTACTCGGTCAGCGCCCGGATGCTCTGGTACTCGAAGAACAGGGTCTTGGGCAGCGAACCGAAGACCTGCTCCAGCTTGTTGGTCAGGTTCATCGTCATGATGGAGTCGATGCCGTAGTGCTCCAGGGCATCGTTCACATCGATCCGGTCGGCCGGCAGGCGCAGCTGGGAGGCCAGCAGGCCGACCAGGTAGCGTCCGGCCCGCTCCGCCTGCGTGGTGGCGGGCTGCGGCGGCTCGGTGTCCCGCGCCCGCTCGGGCCCGGTGCGCTCCACCGGTGCCGGGGCGGCGTCCCGGGCCGCGTCCGCGTCGTAGGCCCGGGAGGTGAACCCCCGCAGCCGGCAGCGGACGGCGCCGGCGTCGTCCAGGAGGTCGATGTCCAGCTTGCGGACCCCGAGGGCCGGCCGGTCGTCCGCGCTGTACCGCACCCACGCCCACAGCTCCGGGGCGAGCGGCCCGAAGACCTCCAACTCGTCCAGGGCGAAGGGGAGGTGGAGCACCGTGCCGTCGGCCCGGCCGAACAGGCCGACGGAGGCCTGGAAGGCGGAGTCCAGCAGGCCCGGGTGCAGCACGAACGCGTCGAGCGCCTCCCGCGCCACGGCGGGCAGCACCAGGCGCGCCAGCGCCTGGCCGTCGCCGATCGCGATGCTCTCGACGCCGCGGTGCGCCGGCCCGTAGTCGAGGCCCATGGCCCGGTACGTCCGGTAGCACTCCTCGGCGTCCAGCCGCGCGGTGGAGCAGGCGGCCAGCACCGCGGCCACGTCCACCGGAGCGGCCGGCGCGGTCGCGACGGGGACGGCCACGCCCTGGCTGTGCACGACGGGCTCGGCCCCGGCGGCGGCGCCGTCCGGCAGGCTCGCGATCTCGAAGGCGACCTCCCCGCCCTCCTCGACCGCCAGTGTGGTCCGCACGTGCACGGGCTGCCCGTCCACCGTGACGGGACGGGCCCACACCACGTTGCGCAGCGTCACGCCCTGCGGGCGGGCGTCGAGCGAGGCCTCCACGGCCGCCCGCGCCATCTCCAGGTACGCGGCGCCGGGCAGGACCTTGCGGCCGCGGACGACGTGGTCGGTCAGGAAGAACTCCTCGCCCGAGAACACCGAGCCGAAGCGCTGGGCGTCCAGGCTGGAGGTGTTGGCGTGGACGAGCGGGTGGAGCCGGACGGCGCCGGGGGCGGCAGTGGCCCGGCCGGTCGTGAGGTCGCCCACCCAGTAGCGCTCGCGGGCGAAGGGGTAGCCCGGCAGCGGGAGCATCCGGGGGCGCCGCCCGCGGTGGAGGCGGCTCCAGTCGACGGCCAGGCCCTTGACCCAGAGGTCGAGCAGCTTGTCGAACTTGCCCTTCTCGATCCACGCGTCGACGGTCGACGCCATGTCGGTGTCGGTGGCGAAGCCGGCCAGGGTGTCCCGGTGGTCCCTGACGTTGCCCAGGTGGAGGTCCTCGACGGTGTCGTCGCCCGCGACGAACGCGGTGAGCTTGGCGGTGAGTTCGGCGGCCGAGGTGACGGGCAGCGCGAGCCGCGTCTCCATCGCCTCGCGGCCGGACTGCAGGGTGTGGGCGACGGCGTCGAGGTCCGGGCCGGCCTCGCCCTGGCGGGCGATCCAGTCCAGCAGGGCCTGCGCCCGCTCCCGCAGCCGCTCGCCGTCCCTGGCTGAGAGCACGATCAGCCGCGGGGTGCTCGCGTCCGCGGTGGCGCCGGCGGTGCCGGCGCGGCGGTACTCCTCCACGACGACGTGCGCGTTCGATCCGCCCGCGCCGAAGGAGGAGACGCCGGCGATCCGGGCCCGCTCCGCCGTGCCGTCGGCGCCGGCGGGGCGCTGCCAGTCGGCGGGCTCCTGCTGGAGCCGGAAGGGCGTCCGGGTGAAGTCGATGTTGGGGTTGGGCTCCTGCGCGTGCAGGCTGGGGGCGAGCCGGCCGTGCCGCATCTGCAGGACGATCTTCAGCAGCCCGGCGATGCCGGCCGCGGCCTCCAGGTGGCCGATGTTGGTCTTGGCCGAGCCGACGGCGCAGTACTGCCGGGCGTCGGTGTCCTTCGCGAACGCCCGGGTGAGCCCGTCGAGTTCGATCGGGTCGCCGAGCTCCGTCCCGGTGCCGTGCGCCTCCACGTAGCTGACGTCGCCGGCCGAGACCCCGGCGCGGTCCAGCGCCTCGCGCACCACCTCGGCCTGCGCGCCCGGGTTGGGCACGGTGTAGCCGTTGGTCCGGCCGCCGTGGTTGATGCTGCTGCCGCGCAGCACGGCGTGGATGACGTCGCCGTCCCGCTCGGCGTCCGCCAGGCGCTTGAGCAGCACCACGGCCGCGCCCTCGCCGGGCACGAAGCCGTTGCCGCCGGCGCCGAAGCTGCGGCACTTCCCGTCGTGCGACAGCATCCGCTTGCCGGACATCAGGGTGTAGTTCGACGGGTGCAGGTAGAGGTTGACCCCGCCCGCGAGCGCCAGGTCGCACTCGCCGCGCCGCAGGTGCTCCATCGCCTCGTGGACGGCGCTCAGCGAGGACGAGCACATGGTGTCGACGGGCAGGCTCGGGCCCCGGAGGTCGAGCAGGTAGGAGACGCGGTTGGCGACGGAGGCGAACGAGGTCAGCGGGTGGAGGTTCTCGTTCTGCTCCCGGAGCGCGGGCCCGTAGAGGTCGAACCCGGTCTTGGAGACGCCGGCGAAGACGCCGACCCGCCCGCGATGCGCGTCGGCCAGGCGACGGCGGGTGTAGCCGGCGTCCTCCAGCGCGTTCCAGGACTCCTGGAGGAACAGGCGCTCCTGCGGGTCCGTGTTCATGGCCTCCTGCGGCGAGATGCCGAAGAAGAGCGGGTCGAAGTCGGCGAAGCCGTCGAGGAAGCCGCCCCACTTGCTGTAGCTGCGGCCCAGCGCGACCGCCTCGTCGCGGTCGGGGTGGTAGAAGCCCTCCAGCCCCCAGCGGTCGGCGGGGATCTCCGTGACGCAGTCCCGCCCGGCGGCGAGGTTCTGCCAGTACTCGTCCAGGTTCGCCGCCTGCGGGAAGCGGCCGCTCATGCCGACGATCGCGATGGCGTCGGCGGCGGACGGGGCCTCGGGCGCGGGGGCGGACGGGGCCTCGGGCGCGGGGGCGGGCTGCGCGACAGCGACGGGCTCAACGGCGGCGGACGGGGCCGCGACCGGGGCCGCGGCGGGCTTTGCGGCGGCGGCGGGCTCTGCGGCCGCGGCCGGCTTTGCGGCGGCCGCCGGTGCGGCGAGCCCGGTCCAGGCGAGGCACGTCCCCCGGTGCTCGCGGAGGAAGTAATCCACCAGGGCGTCCAGCGAGTTGAACTCGTAGAGGACCGTCTTCGGGAGCCCCGCGAAGGTCTCGGCGAACTTCCGGTTGAGCCGGGTGACGACGATGGAGTCGATCCCGTAGCTCTCCAGCGGGGCCTCGGCGTCGATCTTCGCCGCCGGGAGGCCGATCACGCCGCCGAGCACCTGCCGGAGCCGCTGCACGACCTTGTCGCGCAGCGCCCCCTCGTCGACGACCGCGACGGCCGCGACGGCCGCGACGGCCGCCGGTGCGGCCGTGGGCACGCCTGCGGATTCGGCGGCGGCCGGGGCGGGGCCGGCCGCCGGCGAGGCCGTCGGCTGCCCCAGCAGGGCCCCGCGGATGCGCGCCCCGTCCCCCTCGACCGCCAACACCTGGTGGTGCGTCAGGGAGAGGCTCTCGTGCAGGACCAGCACGCCGGACTCGGTCCGCAGCGGATGCATGCCGACCTGCTCCAGCAGGGCGCGCTCCGTCTCCGCGTCCGGCGCCATGCCGCCCTCGGCCCACAGCGGCCAGTTGAGCGAGACGCTGCGGCCCGACCGCAGGCCCTCGGCGACCAGCCCGGCGCGGTGCCCGGCGAAGGCGTCCAGGAAGGCGTTGGCGGCCGCGTAGTCGGCCTGGCCGACATTGCCGGTGACGGCGGCCGCGGAGGAGAACAGGGCGAAGAAGTCCAGCGCGTCGCCCTGGCTGGCCGCGTCGAGGTTGACCGTCCCGGCCACCTTCGGGGCGAGAACGGCGCGCAGGTCGTCCTCGCTCTTGCGGAGGACGAAGCCGTCCCGCAGGACGCCGGCACTGTGGATGATGCCGTTGATCGCGCCGTGCTCCTGCCGCACCCCGGCCAGGAACGCCTCCACGCCCGCGGCGTCGGCGGCGTCGAGCGGGGTGTAGTGCACCTGTGCCCGCGGGCGCCGCAGCGACTCCAGCAGCTGCCGCCGGCCCGCGTCGAGCGGGGAGCGGCCGGTGAGGTGGACGGTGGCACTGCGGACGGAACGCAGAACGTCCCGGGCGAAGATCAGCCCGAGGCCGCCGAGGCCGCCGGTGATGACGTAGGTGCCGCCCTCCTTCCAGGGCAGCGCGGGCTGCTCCGGGGCCGGCAGCTCCTGCCAGGCCAGGACGGAGCGGCCGCCGTCGTGCAGCCGCACGGCGCGCTCGTCCGGGCGGTCCCGGACGGCGAGGAGCTGCGCGGCGGTGGCGGCGGCCGGCGCGGCGGCGTCGACCAGGACGAGCTGGGGCACGAGCCGGGGGTTCTCCAGGGCCGCGCTCTTCAGCAGGCCCAGCAGGCCGGCGCCGAGGGCGTCCTCGCCGTTCCACGGACAGACGAGCTGCACCAGCGTCCGGGGCAGCGACGGGAGGGCGAGGAGCCGGCGGAGGGCGTCGAGCACCTGGCCCGCGAGGTCGGTGTAACGCTCCGCGACGCCGGTGGCGGGGCTCTCCAGGAGGCGCACCACAGCGGTGGTGTCCGACTCCTCCAGGGCCGTTGCCAGGTCGCGCGGGCCGGCGAGCAGCACGAGGTGGCCGGGCTCGCGCCCGGTCGCCGGGGTGCCGTCCGCCGGCTGCCAGACCGGGTGGAACCGGACCAGCTCCGGACCGGCCTGGTCCCGGACCGCCTGGTCCCGGACCGCCTGCTCCTGGCCGGCCTCCTCCTGGCGGCGCCTCAGGAACTCCTTGACGTACTCCTTGGAGACGCGCTCGGCCTTGAGATCCAGCAGCAGTTGCTCGAGTTGCCTGTCCATGGTCAGCGACCCCCGTTGTCCGTGGTGCGGCCGGCGTCGTCGAACGACCGGCGGATGTGCTCTGCGGCGGCTTCCATGCCGAGGGAGTCATTCAGGTAGCTGTCGAGGACGTCGTCGAGCAGCGCCCCAGGCAGGCCGGCCTCGGCCGCGCCGGTCGCACCCTCGGGACCGCCCGTCCCGGCGGCGTCCGTCCCGGGATCGCCCGTCCCGGCACCGTCGATCGGCTTCTCCCCGATCCAGTACCGCTCGCGGGCGAAGGGGTAGGTGGGAAGCGGGACGACCCGGGCCGTGCGCCCCGGGTGGAGGCTGCGCCAGTCGAGCTCGAAGCCGTTCACCCAGAGGTCGAGCACCTTCGCGAACTTCCCCTTGGCGATCCAGACTTCGAGGATCGCGCCCATGTCCTCGTCGGCGGTGAGCGCGGAGAGCGCGCGGTCGTGGCGCTTCACCCGGCCGCGGTGCAGCCCCTCGGTCCGCTCCGGGTGGTCGAGGAAGCCCTGGAGCCGCTCCCGCAGCTCGCCGAGCGAGCCGACGACCGTCCCCAGCCGCTCGGGCATGGCCTCGCGGCCGCGTTGCAGCGTGTGGGCGACGTCGGTGACGGACACCCCGCGCCGCTCCCCGGTCGGCAGCCAGCGCAGCAGGGCGGCGGCCTGCTCCCGCAGCCGGTCCTCGTCCTTGGCGGAGAGGACGACGACGGCGGGCCCGTCGGCCGGAGCGCCCGCGGCGGCCGGCGCCTTCGGGACGTACTCCTCGATCACCACATGGGCGTTGGCGCCACCCGCCCCGAAGGAGGAGACACCGGCGCGGCGCGGCACCTCGGCGGTGACGCCGTCCACGGTGAGGACCGGGCGCTTCCACTCCGCCTGGTCCCGCTGGACCACGAAGGGCGTGGAATCGAAGTCGATGTGCGGGTTCAGCTCCTCGGCGTGCAGGCTGGGGGCCAGCTCGCCGTGCTGCAGCTGGAGCACGACCTTGAGCACGCCCGCGATGCCCGCCGCGGCCTCGGCGTGGCCGATGTTGCTCTTGGCCGAGCCGATCGCGCAGTACCGGACGTCCCGGGTGTCGCCGGAGAACGCCCTGGTCAGGCCGTTGATCTCGATCGGGTCGCCGAGCGCAGTCCCGGTGCCGTGGGCCTCGACGTAGCTGATGGTGCGCGCGTCGACGCCGGCCCGGTCGAGCGCCTGGCGCACGACCTTGCCCTGCGCCACCGGGTTCGGCACGGTGTAGCCGTTGGTCGTCCCGCCGTGGTTGATGCCGGTGCCGCGGATGACGGCGTGGATGTGGTCACCGTCCCGCTCGGCGTCCTCCAGCCGCTTGAGCACGATCGCGCCGACGCCCTCGCCGGGGACGAAGCCGTTGCCGCCGAGCCCGAAGCTGCGGCACTTCTCCTCGTCCGAGAGCATCTGGAGGTTGCACAGGTTGAGGTAGCTGGACGGGTGCAGGTAGAGGTTCACGCCGCCGGTCACGGCCAGCTCGCAGTCGCCGCGGAGCAGGTGCTCGCACGCCTCGTGAAGTGCCGTCAGCGAGGACGAGCAGAGGGTGTCCACGGGCATGCTCGGGCCGTTCAGGTTCAGCTTGAACGAGACGCGGTTGGCCGCCGACCCGAAGGAGGTGTACGGGTAGGCCGTGTCGCCGCGGCGCCACCGCTCGGGCCCGTAGAGGTTGTGCCCGGCGCGCGTGATGCCCACGAAGACACCGACCCGGCCGTCGAACTCCTCCTCGATGCGTGCCCGCGTGTAGCCCGCGTCCTCGAAGGCCTTCCAGGTCTCCTGGAGGAAGAGCCGCTCCTGCGGGTCGATCTCCAGGGCCTCGTTGGGCGTCATCTCGAAGAACAGCGGGTCGAAGTCGGCGAATCCGTCGAGGAAGCCGCCCCACTTGCTGTAGCTCTTGCCCTCCGCGGCGGCCCTCTCCTTGTCGGGCTCGTAGAACCCGTCGAGGGGCCACCGGTCGGCGGGGATCTCGGTGACGGAGTTCCGGCCGGACCGCAGGTTCTCCCAGTACGCGTCCAGCGTCTCGGCCTGCGGGAACCGCGCGCTCATCCCGACGATGGCGATGTCACCGGTGCGGGCGGGCGTGGCGGCGGGTACGGGGCGCGACGGCTCGGCCGCCACCACCGGTGCCGTCCGGACCGCCTGCACCACCGGGGCGGCCGGGGCCTCCTGCGCAGGTTCGACGGTCGCCACGGCCGGGGCCGCCGGCATGGGGGCGGGCGCGAGGCCGACCGCCCGCTCCAGGGCCTCGTCCTGACGGCCGGCGAAGTGCTCGGTGAGCGCCTCGATCGTGCGGTACTCGAAGAAGAGCGTGCTGCTGACCTCCCCCAGGTCCTTCTTGAGGTTGTTGAGGAGCTGGAGGATGAGGATGGAGTCGATGCCGTAGGCGGACAGCGCCTCCCGGGCGTCGATGGACTCCGCCGGGATGAGCAGGGTGCGCGCGACCAGCTCCGTGAGGTAGGTCCGCATCGCGCCCTTGAACGCCGCCGGGTCGGCCTGCGCGGGCTGCGCCGCGACGGGCCGGGACGCAACCGGCTGGGGCGCAGGCTGCGCCACGGCGGGTGCCACGTCGGCGGGTGCCACCACCGGCGGCCGGCCGCCGTCGGCCTGGCGGATCACGCCGTCGCTGAAGGCGACGACGACCTGCTGGCCGAGCGGGTGCGCGTCCCGCGCCGGGAACTCGACGGCCGCGAAGCCCTCCCACTCCAGGACGGACTGCCACATCCGGGGCTCCAGCCCCGGGCCTCCGGCGTCCCGCAGCTCCGGGTCGTCGTACAGCCACCAGCCGTCCAGGAGCGCGAAGGTCAGCATGCCGAACACGGTGTAGCCGTCGATCTCGTTCACGACGACGGCGCCGCCGGGCCGCAGCAGGGCCTTGCTGTTGCGCAGCGACACACGGATGTCCTTGGTCGCGTGGAGCACGTTGGTCGCGATGACGAGGTCGTACCCGCCCTCCTCGAACCCCTGCTCCGCCACCGGGCGGGCGGCGTCGTAGAGCTCGCAGCGCAGGAACGGGTTCTCCGCTCCCCACTGCTGCCTGCCGTGGATGAGGAAGGCCCGGGAGAGGTCGGTGTAGCAGTACTCCCCGATGTGCTCCGCGTACGGGCGCAGCCGGCGCATGATCGTGGCGGTGGTGCCGCCGGTGCCGGCGCCGACCTCCAGGATGCGGAACTTCGCGCCCGGGTCCTCCGCCAGCCGGCGCTCGACCAGGGCGACGGTGCAGTCGCCGACGACGTCGTTGAAGTAGTCGGCGATCATGTTCCGCTTGTAGATGCCCTCGACGAGGTCCAGGGAGGATCCGGGGAAGATGACGTCGACCGCGGAGGTCTCCCCGGTGAGGATGGCGGTCAGCGCCCGGAGGGTCTTGTCCACCAGGTCCACCGAGGCGCGCAGCTCCGGGTCGGCGAGCCACGCCCGCTTGTTGCGCTCCCACTCGGCCGCGGTGGCGGCCGGGTCGAGCGGGCTCACGGCGCCGGCGCGGTAGCCGGCACCGGTCTCCACGAGCCAGCCCTGCCGCACGAAGAGTTCGAGGGTCTCCTGGAGCCAGCGGTCGTACTTGCCGGTGATCCCGTTGGCCCGCTGGAGGGCGGCCGCGTCGAAGGCTCCGCCGGCGAACCAGCCACGGCCGTGCAGCTCGCACCAGAGCAGCTTGGCCAGCAGCGCGTCCAGTTCCCGGAGCTTGTCCTTCGCCTGCGTCTCCACCGTCCGCAACGCGCCCTGGCGCGAGGGGAGTTCGGGAGTGATCGGGCCGGCCTGGGCGGCCACCGGGCTCAGCACCCGGACGGACTCGTGGTCCGCGTAGGCCTCGAACCGCTCCGGCTTGCGGGTGTTGACGTAGACCAGCTGGCCGAGCGGGGCGGCCAGCAGCCGCTCGACCGCGTCCATGGCGAGCTCCGGGTCGATGTCGCCCAGGCCCTCCTGCTGGTAGATCCGCTCCCGGACGTGCTGGGGGACGTCGAGCCCGCTCCCGACGGCGCCCCAGTAGCCCCAGTTGACGACCTTGACGGCGTAGCCGCGCCTGGCCGACAGGCGGTCGGCGAGGGCGTCCTCGAAGGCGTTGCCGGCCACGTAACTGCAGTAGCCCATGGTCTGGTTGATCGACGCGATCGAGGAGAAGTACAGCAGGAAGTCGAGGCCCTCGGCGTCGAACACCTCCGCCATCCGCACGCTGGCGTCGACCTTGGCGCTCAGGCCCCGGCGGAACTGCTCCTCGCTGGTGTTGGGCAGGCTCTGGTCCACCAGGCCGAAGACCGACTGGACCACTCCGTGGACGGTGCCGAACCGTTCCCTGACCTTCGCGTACGCGGCCCGCAGCGACTCCGCGTCGGCCGCGTCCGCCGGGACGTACCAGGGCGCGCGGCCCAGGGCCGCCAGCCGGTCGATCTTCTGCTGGATGGCGTCGTCCTTCTCCCGGCGGCCGATCCAGACCACCTGGGCGCCGAAGCGCCGGATGACGTCCTCGCTCCAGAGTTCGCCGATCCCGCCGGCCCCGCCGAGAACGACGTAGACGCCGCCCTCCTTGTACGGTGTCCGGGCCGGCGCGGGGAGCTCCACCCGGGCCAGGCTGCGGCGGAACCACTGCCCGCCCCGCAGCGCCCGCACCGTCCGCGCGGGAGCGCCGAGCAGGGCGGCCATGGGGGCCGGCTCGGTCGCGCCGAGGTCGAAGGACTTCACACCCCAGTCGGGCAGCTCCCTGGCCATCACGCCGGCCAGGCCGAGCACGGCCGCGTCGGCGGGGTGGACCGTCTCGCCCTGCAGCACGGACTGCGTCTGCCGGGTCACCACCGTCCAGCTCAGCTCCTCGCTGCCGTAGCCCAGTGCGAACAGGGCCTTGGTCAGGCGGAAGAACGTCACCACGCCGGCATCGGTGCGCCGCAGCAGCGCGGTGGCCTCGGCGCTGTCGTCGGCCGGCGAGATCCAGACGAGGTGCCGGACGGTGCCGACGCGCCGCAGCGCCGCGGTGAGCGCCTCGATGCTCTGCGTGTCGCCGGTGGTGAGGAAGTGCGGCGTGGCACAGAGGGCGGCGATGGCGGCGTGCTCCGCGGCATCTCCCCCGACGACCACGACGTTGCCGTCCAGGGCCGGGACGGTGCCCGGGCCGGCGGCCGCCTCGGGGGCGGGCTCGCGGACCCAGAGCGGCGCCAGCGACAGGTGGTCGGCGTCCTCCGGGCCGGCCGTGCGGGCGGCGGGCAGGGCCGCTGCGGGGGCGGCGACAACAGGGGCGGCGGGCAGGGCCGGACGCTGCGCCCGGGCCTCCTCGGGCAGCCAGTAGCGCTGCCGCAGGAAGGGGTAGGTCGGCAGCGGGACGCGCAGGTGCGCGCCGGTGGCGAAGAGCCGCGCGTACTCCAGCTCGTAGCCCTGGAGGTACAGGTCGCGCACGGCCTCCAGCTGCTCCGTCCGGGCCGTCCCGGCCGCGCCCTCGGCGCACTGGCGGATGCAGCTGTTGCCGAACTGCTCCAGGGAGGTCTGCGGGCGCGGCGCGTGGTCCGCGAGGTCGGCGACGCGCACGTGCTCCTCGCGGCCGTCCGCGAGCCACTCGCGCAGCCGCGCCACCAGGTCGGCGGTGTCCCTGGCGACGCAGGCCAGGCGGACCGGGCAGTGCCGCCGGCCCAGGAGCAGGGTCAGGGCGATGTCACCCAGCCCGACGCCCGGGTTGCCGTCCAGGTGGTCCAGCAACTGCGCTGCCTGGGTGCGCAGTTGGTCACGCGAGAGCGCGGAGAGCACCACCAGCTGGCCCGCGGCGGCCGACGCGGTGCGCGGCCGCTCGGGGGCCTCCTCGATCACCAGGTGCGCGTTGGTGCCGCTGAAGCCGAACGAGCTGAGCGCGGCCAGCCGCGGGCGGCCCGGCTCGGCCGTCCAGTCGCGGTGGACGGTGTTCACGTAGAACGGGCTGCCCCGGAAGGCGATGTGGGCGTTGCCCTGCTCGAAGTGGAGGGAGCGCGGCAGCTCGCGGTGGTGCATGGCGAGCAGGATCTTGGCGAGGCCGGCGACGCCGCTGGCCGGTGCCGCGTGCCCGATGTTGGTCTTCACCGAGCCGATCGCGCAGTACTCCTGCTTCTCGGTGTAGTGGCGGAACGCCCGGCTCAGCGCCTGGAACTCGATCGGGTCGCCGAGCTTGGTGCCGGTGCCGTGGGCCTCGACCAGCTGGATGCCGGCCGGGTCGATCCCGAAGGTGTCGTAGACCGTACGCTCCAGCCGCTCCTGCGACCTGGCGCTGGGCGCGGTGATCCCGTTGGAGGTACCGTCCTGGTTCAGGCCGGAGGCGCGCACCACCCCGTGGATGTGGTCGCCGTCGGCGAGGGCGTCCCGCAGGCGCTTGAGGACGACCATGCCGACGCCCTCGCCCGGGACGAAGCCGTCCGCCCGCTCGTCGAAGGTGTGGCACTGCCCGGTGTCGGAGAGCATGCCGGCCTTGTGGGCCGCCAGGTAGTAGTCGGGTGCGCACTGCACCGAGACCCCGCCGGCCAGCGCCAGCTCCACCTCACCGGCGCGCAGCGCCTGGCACGCGAGGTGGATGGCGACCAGCGAGCCGGAGCACGCCGTGTCGACGGCGATGGCGGGGCCCTGGAGGTCGAGGTAGTAGGAGATCCGCGCCGGGATGATCGCCTCGGCGTTGCCCCACATGGCCTGGGCCGGGGCGTCCTCGGCGGGCGCGGTCAGGTAGTCGCTGACCTGGGTGCCGATGTAGACCCCGCAGGCCCGGCCGCGGACCGCCTCACCGGCGTAGCCGGCGTCCTCCAGCGCCTTCCAGGACTCCTCCAGCGTGAGGCGCTGCTGCGGGTCCATGTAGGTGGCCTCGAGGCCGGATATCTGGAAGAACATCGGGTCGAAGAGGTCGATGTCGTCCATGAGCGAGGCGTACCGGGGGTGGCCGGCGCCGGGGGACACGCAGGTCGAGAGGTCCCAGCGGTCGATCTCGCCGACCAGACTGCGGCCCTCGGCGAGGTGCTGCCAGAGCTGGTGGACGTCCTTGGCGGTACCGAACCTGCCGCTCAGGCCGATGATCGCGATCGGCTCGGTGGACGGGTCCGCCGCAGCGGCGGGGGCGCCGGCCACGGGGGCTTCCGGCGCGGGGGCGGCGGTGACGGGGGCGACTGTGGCCGAGGGCACCGGCGCGGGAAGGACGGCGGTGGCGACGACCGGAGCCGGGGCGACGGCGGCGGGCACGACGGCGGCGACGGTCGCGGCGACCGGCGCGGGCTCCCCGACGAAGGCGGCGGCCGGCTCGTCGCGGTGATACTCCACCACGTAGCGCGCCAGCGCCCGCACCGAGCTGTGGTCGAACAGGTCGGTGGCCGCCAGCGTGATGCCGAGGGCGGTGTTCAGATCCTGCGTCAGCCCGACCCCGAGGATGGAGTCGACGCCGTAGTCGGCGAACGCGTCCTCCTCGGAGATCTCCCGGCGGTCCAGGCCGAGGGAGTGCTCGATCTGCGTGACGATCACCTCCCGGACGCGTGCCTCGGCAGCCGCGGCGTCGAAGGCACCGGCCTCCCGGGCCCCGGCCGGAACGGCCGGGATCACGGCCGGAACCACCGCCGGAGCTTCGGCCGTGGCGACGGCCGGGGCCACCAGCGCCCGTGCCTGCTCCGGGAAGGCGTCGGCGACGTAAGCCGCCAGCCGGCGCACCGAGCCGTGGTCGAAGAGGTCGGTGGTCACCAGCACGCCGCCCAGCACCTCGTTGAGGTCCTGGATCAGCTGCACCCCGAGGATGGAGTCCACGCCGTAGTCGGCGAACGCGTCCTCCTCGTGGATCTCGCTCGCGGCCAGCCCGAGGGAGGTCTGGATCCGGTCGACGATCGTGCGCTGCACCTGCGCCCGCACCTCGCCCGGCACGGCGGCGGTCACCGCGACCGGCACGGCGGCGGTCACCGCGGCGGCCACGGCCAGGTCGTCAGACCCGGCCACGAAGGCGGCCCCGGCCTGCGCGGCCGCGACGGCACCGGCCCGGGCCACGACGATCTGGTGCCCGGCGTCGTGCACCGCGGCGGCCGGGAAGGCGACGGGGCCGAACCCCTCCTCCTCCAGCACCGTCCGCCAGGTCGCGGGCGCCAGGCCGGGGCAGCCCTCGATCCGCAGCTCGGCGTCCTGGTAGAGCCACCAGCCGTCGAGCAGACCGAAGGTCAGGTGCAGGAACAGCGTGCGCGCGGCCATCTCGTTGAGCACGAGCTCGCCGTCGGCGCCCAGCAGCGCCCTGACGTGCCGGACGGCCGCCCGCACGTCGCGGGTGGCGTGCAGGACGTTGGTGGCGAGGACGATGTCGTAACCGCCCTCGGTCACGCCCTGCGCCGCGGGCTCGCGCTCCACGTCGAACAGGTCGAACCGCACGTACGGGTGCTCGGCGCCGAACTCCTTCTGCCCCTTGAGCAGGAAGTACCGGGAGAGGTCGGTGTAGCGGTACTCGGCGACGCCGTCGCGGTACGGGGCGAGCCGGCGCAGCACCTTCTCGCTGGTGCCGCCGGTGCCGGAGCCGATCTCGAAGATCCGCACCTTGCGGGCCGGGTCCCGGTCGAGCAGGGCCGCGACCCGGGCCGCCACCTCGTCCGCCATGATCTCGTTCAGGGCGTCGGCGCTGTCGCAGTGCCGGTAGACGCCCTCGACCAGCGCCATGGACGAGGCGGGGAAGATGACGTCGGTCGCGGGCCGGCGGCCGGTGAGGACCTCCGGGAACGCGCGCAGCGCCGGGTCCAGCAGGTTGACGTAGGCGCTGGCGCCGTTGCTCTCCCGGCACAGCGCCTCCCAGCGCCGCCACACGGCGTCACCGTCGGCCGGTGCCTTGGCGGTCGGCGTGTAGTGCCCGGCGCCGTGCCCGTCGTACGCCAGGTAGCCGTGGCCGGCCAGGATGCGCAGGCTCTCGTCGAGCCAGCGGTCGTAGCCGCCGCCCGGCTTCAGGGCGGACCGGAGCTCGGCGACGCTGCCGCCCGCCGCCTTCAGCCCCAGGGCCCGCAGCTGCGTGAAGAGGAGCTCGCAGAGCAGCTCGTCGTCGAAGCCCCGGGCGCTGCCGGAGTCGGCGAGGACGCGCTGCAGCCGGCGCTCGTCCGCGGTCCGCACCGCGCCGGCGGCACCGGCCGCACGGTGCCCGCCCCGCTTCGGGGTCGTGGTCTTCTCGACGGCGAGCTGGTCGAACGGGCCCGAGAGCAGCACGTCCAGGGCCGCCATGCCCTCGGCCGGCTCGATGGAGCCGATGCCGTCGAGCTCCATCCGCCGCTGGTAGGCGTCGGCGGCGACGACGCCGACGCTGCCCCAGTAGCCCCAGTTCATCACCTTCACGGTGGCGGGCCAGGTCTGCTGGAGGAGCCGGGCGAAGGCGTCCTTGAAGACGCAGCCGCAGACGTAGTTGCTCTGCCCGGCGGAGCGCTGGAAGGAGTTGAGCGAGGAGAAGAACAGCACGAAGTCCAGCGGCTCTCCGGCGAACACCTGGGCCATCCGGACGCTGACGTCCACCTTGGCCTGCACGGCGGCCCGGAACCGGTCCTCGGTCATCCGCGCCACGCTCTGGTCGAGCAGGGCGATGGCGGAGTGGACCACGCCGTTGATCTGCGGGAAGCGCGCCTTGACCCGGGCGACGGCGGCCGCGAGGGAGTCCCGGTCGGTGGCGTCGGCCTGGAGGTACCAGGGCGCGGGGCCGAGCCGGCCCAGCTCGGCGATCCGGGCCCGGATCGCCTCGTCCTCGGGGCGGCGGCCGATCCAGACCACCTGCGCCCGGTAGTCGCGCACCACGTGCTCGGTCCAGGCCGCCCCGAGGCCGCCGGCGCCGCCGATGACCACGTAGACGCCGCCGTGCTTGTACGCCGTGGCGTCCTCCCGGGCCGCCTCGTCGGCCGGCACGGGCACCAGGGCCTGGCGGTACCACTGCCCGCCGCGGTGCGCCCAGGTGGCGGCCACCGGTTCGGCCGGGAGGTCGAGCGCCTCGCGCAGGACGGACTCGCGCAGCTCCTCGACGTCGGCGAGGCGCACCCGCCACCGCGGGTTCTCCTTCGCCAGCGAGCCCAGCAGGCCGTGGACGCCGGCGTGGGTCGGGTCGACCTCGTCGGCGTCGTCGACGAACTGACTGCGGACGGTCACGGCGGTCCACTCCAGGGCCCGCTTCTCGTAACCGAGCGCCAGCAGCGCCTTGGCGAGCCGGAAGCCGGCGTACGCGCCCTCCTCCTGCCGCTCGACCAGGGCGTCGCTCTCCGGCCCCACCGGCGTGCCGCCGCCGGCCACCCAGACCACCTGGTCGTAGGCGGCGCCGCCGCGTGCCAGGCGGGCCCGCAGGCCCTCGACGGTGTCGCCGGCCCGCAGCAGCAGGACCTCGACGCCCTCGTGCCCGGTGAGGACCGAGCCCAGCGCGTCCGGCTGGTCGCCGACGAGCAGGATCCGGCCGCCGGGGCCGCGCTGCGCGGCCGGCGGGAACGGCGGCTCGGCCTGCTCCCAGCCCGGCTTGAGCAGCGTCAGCCGCCCCGCGGCCGGGGCCTCGGCGGGCACCGCCTGGGTGTCGCGCCTGACGGGACGGGTGCTGAACGCCCTGATCCGCACGCTCACGTTGCCCTGCGCGTCGCACAGGTCGATGTCGAGCTTGTCGCCGCCCTGCGCGGCCCGGCCCTGCGCCCCAACGCCCTGCGCGGCCGCCCGGCCGCTGCGCCGCAGCCAGGCCCACATGGTCGGCGCGCAGGGCCCGAGGATCTCCAACTCCTCCAGCGCGTACGGCAGGTGGGCGCCGTCGGTGGCGTCCAGCAGTCCGACCGAGGCCTGCAGCGCGGCGTCGAGCAGGCTGGGGTGCAGCACGAGGCGGTCGAGGCCGTGCTCCGCCTCCTGCGGCAGCGCCAGCTCGGCGAGCGCCTGCCCCTCACCGACGAGGATCCGCACCAGGCCCTGGAAGGCCGGCCCGTAGGCGATCCCCCTGCGCCGGTACGAGGCGTAGGCCTCGGCGGCGGCGATCTCGAAGGATCCGCACTCGGCCCGCAGCCGGGCCAGGTCCAGCGGGGCCGGGCGCGGGGTGTCGGCGACGACGATGCGGCCCTTGCTGTGCACGGCCGGCTGCGCGCCGGTGACCGGGGCGAGGATCCGGTAGCGCATGCCCGTGGCGTCCGGTTCGAGCTCGACCCGCACGTCCGACGGGGTGTCACCGACCGTGACCGGCCGCATCCAGACGACGTCCCGGATCGAGACGCCGCCGGTCCGCCCGCCCCCGTCCGCCCGGTCGGCGGCGTGGGCGGCCCGGGCCAGCTCCAGGTGGGCCACACCGGGAAGGACCTTCTCCCCGGCCACCACGTGGTCGCGCAGGAAGAACTCCCGGCCGGTGAGGGTCGTGCCGGCCGGCCGGCCGGGCTCGGCGGCGCGCAGCAGCGGGTGGCCGGGCGCGCCCGGCGCCTGCGGCGCGACGTCCTGCCACAGCTGCTTCCGGGCGAAGGGGTAGCCCGGCAGCGAGACCGGGGCCGGGCGGCGGCCGCCGAACAGCCGCAGCCATTCGAGGTCGTTCCCCTGGCAGTAGGCCTTGGCGGCGGCGCGCAGCGCGTCGGTGTGGAGCGCGGCGTCGTGGTGCAGCAGGGCCGCCTGCTCCAGCAGCCGGTTGCCGGCCTCGCGCACCTCCTCCTTCGGCGCGAAGCCCTTGGGCACCCGTGCGGTGAAGACGCCCGGCGCCTGTCCGTCCCGGCTCCACTGCCGCAGCAGGCGCACGGCCTCGGCGGCGTCGCGGGCCACCACGGCGCAGCGGTGCCGGAAGTGCGGCCGGCCGTCGAGCAGGGTCGCGCCGACCTCGCGCAGGCCCTGCGGGCGGGTGGCGTCCTCCAGGAAGCCGATCAGGTCGGCGACCCGCTGCCGCAGCGACTCCTCGGACTTGGCCGACAGGGCCAGGAGGTGGGCGGGCATCGTCGCGGCCTCGTCGTCGTTCTGCACCGGATAACTCTCCACAACCATGTGCGCGTTGGTCCCGCTCATCCCGAACGAGCTGACGGCCGCGAGGCGCCTGCGCCCGGGGCGCTCGGGCCAGGCCCGGTTCGCCTTGTTGACGAAGAACGGGCTGTCCTTCCAGGCGATGTACTCGCTCTCCTGCTCGCAGTGCAGGCTCGCCGGGATCGTCTCGTGGCGCATGGCCTGGACGAGCCCGATGAGGCTGACGAGGCCGGAGGCCGCGAGCGTGTGCCCGACGTTCGACTTGACCGAGGTCAGGGCGCAGTACTGCTGCTTGTCGGTGAACCCCTTGAAGGCGTCGTTGAGCGCGTTGATCTCGACCGGGTCCCCGAGCCGGGTGCCCGTCCCGTGCGCGACCACGTACTCGATGTCCGCCGGGTCGACCCCGTACTGCCGGTAGGTGGAGCGCAGCAGTTCGGTCTGGGCGTCCCCGTTGGGCGCGGTGATGCCGTTCGACCGGCCGTCGTAGTTGATTCCGCTGGCGCGGATGACGGCGTGGATCCGGTCCCCGTCGGCGACGGCCGCGGAGAGCTTCTTCAGGACGACGACGGCGACGGCCTCGCTGAGCACCATGCCGTTGGCACGCTTGTCGAAGGCGTGGCAGACGCCGTCCTCGGAGAGCATTCCGGCCTGCTGGGTGCCGGTCAGCAGCTGCGGGGTCGTGATCAGGCTGACCCCGGCGGCGATGGCGGTCTCGCACTCGCCGTTGCGGATGCTCGCACATGCCTGGTGAGCCGCCACGAGCCCGGAGGAGCAGGCCGTGTTGAGGGCCATCACCGGGCCGTTGAGGTCCAGGAAGTAGGAGAGCCGTGCGGCGAGGATACCGTCGTGGTTGGCGGTGATGCTGCCGCTGCCGCGGGCGAGGTCGCCGTAGTCGCCCTGCTCGACGCCCACGAACATGCCGACCCTGCGGGTGGCCGCCGGCTTCCAGCCCGCGTCCTCCAGCGCCCGCCACGACTCCTGGAGGAGCAGCCGCTGGCGCGGGTCGAGGCTCTGCGCCTCCTTGGGGGAGAGCTCGAAGAAGAGAGGGTCGAACTCGTCCGGCCCGGACAGCTGGCCGACCCGGAAGGCGCCGAACGGGCTGTCCTCGGGCTCGCCCCAGAGGGCGAGGCGCTCGCGGCCGACCGGGGTCACGGTGTCGCGGCCCTCGGCGAGGACGGACCAGAGCCGGTCGACGTCGTCGGCGCCGGGGAACCGGCCGCTCATGCCGATGACGGCGATGGCGTCGTCGTCCCCGCCCCGCCCGAACGGTGCCCGGGCGGCGGGCTCCGGCAGGGTGCCGGCCGTCCGCTGCCCGGCCGTGGCGGCCTCGACGGGGGCGATGGCCTCGGCCGCCCCGCCGGGGGCGCCGGCGGCGGGCCGGGCCGGGGCGGGCTCGGGTGCGGCCTGGTTCAGCGCCTCCCGGAACCAGTCGGGCTCGGCCACCTCGACGACGGGCGCGGCGTCGTCCGCGCCGCCGCCGTAGAACGCGGCGAGGACGTCCTTGTGCTCGGCCGCGTACCAGCCCCTGAGCTTGCGCAGCGTGGAGTGGCTGTAGAAGAGCGAGGGCGAGACCTCGACGCCGTAGTGCGCGCCGAGCCGGGCCGCCAGCTCGGCCAGGCTGACCGAGTCGAAGCCGTAGTCGGAGAGGTTGTCGTCCTCGTAGATCTTGTCGAGGGCGATGTTGACGGCCCCGCTGATGATCTCCCTGAGGTCCCGGTCCAGGCCCTCCTCGGGGCTCACCGCCGGCGCGGCGGGGACGGCCGGCCGGGCCGGGACGGCGGCCGGCTGCGGCTGCGGCTGGGTCAGGCCGAGGAAGCGGACCACCCGGCTCGGCCGGCCCACCAGGATCATGTGCTGGGAGGCGTCCTGGGCCAGCAGCTGCTCGAACAGCGCGATGCCGTCCCGCGTCTCCAGGAAGTCCTGGCCGCTCGACCGCAGCAGCATCGTGGTGGTGTCCTGGTCGAAGCCCATCCCTCCCTCGCGCCACAGCGGCCAGTTGACGACCACCGTGCGGCCGGAGAGCTGCCCGGCCCTCACCCGCGCGTCGCGGTGGGCGGCGTAGGCCATCTGGAAGCGGTTGCCGACCGCGTAGTCGCAGGTGCCGAAGTCACCGATGACGGCCGAGGTCGAGGAGAAGTAGCAGACGAAGTCGACGTCCTCGCCCGCCAGCGCCTCGTCCAGCGCCAGCGTGCCGCGGATCTTGGGCTCCAGGATCCCCTCGAAGGCGCTCAGGTCCTTCTGGAGGACGCTGCCCTCGCCCTGGACGCCGGCCGCGTGGACTACCCCGTTCAGCGCTCCGAAGCGCTCGCGGGCCTGCGCCACGACGCGCTTCATGTCCTGCGCGTCGGCCACGTCCGCCTGCACGTACACGGCCCGGGCCCCGGCCGCGGTCAGGCCGTCGAGCTTCTCCTGCCGCGCCGCGTCCAGTGCGGAACGGCCGGTCAGCACGAGGTTCGCCGCGTAGTTCTCGGCGAGGTGGCGGGCCACGATCATGCCGAGGCCGCCGGCCCCGCCCGTGACCAGGTAGGTGCCGCCGCGCCGCAGGGCGCCGGGGCGCTCGGCGAGGGCGACGGGCCGGACCCGGCTGACGAAGCGTCCGCCCGCGCGGTAGAGCGCGCTGACGGCCTTCTCCGTGCGCAGTTCGGCGAGCAGCCGCTCCGTCCACGCGGCCGCGGTGGCGGGCCGCTGCGGGTCGGCGGCGTCCTGGAGCACGGCCACGACGGACAGCTGCGGCATCACGAGGCCCAGCGAGCGCTCGAAGCCGAGGTTCGCCTCCAGCAGGGCGCGCTCGACGCCGTCGCGGTACTCCCCCGCGAGCACGAGGCGCCGCGCGGGGTGCTTGGCCGCGGCCACGGCCTGGAGGGTCAGGACGACGTCGCTGAAGTCCTCGAGGTCCGAACCGGGCTCCAGCGCCCGGAGGTCGACGACCGCGTCGATGCCGGGCCGGTTCGCCGCGAGGTCGCGGAACGCCTCCCGGTAGTCCTGGGGCTCACCGCGCCGGACGTCGTAGGAGTCCGGCGAGACCTTGCGGCAGGCGTCGCCGAGGCCGACGAAGGCGACCGGCAGGGCGGGGTCGAGCTCCCGCACCGCCCGGGCGATCTCGGCCTGGCGCTCCGCGCCGGTGCAGAGGAAGACGATCCCGCCGACCTTGCGCGCCGCCGCCCCGTCCAGGGCCTGCGGCTCCCAGCCCTCCACGAAGGCGAGCGGCCTGGTCCGCTCCCCGGACACGGGGACCGGGGCGGCGACGGTCGACGCCGCGACGGCCGGCGCGAGGGCAACCGGCACGACGGCGGCCGGCTCAGCCGCGACCGGCCCGGCCGGTGCCCGGCCGAGCGACAGCGGCCTGGGCGCGTCCAGCCAGTGCCGCTCCTGCGCGAACGGGTACGTCGGCAGCGGGATGCGGCGCACCTCGGCGCCTCGGGCGAGGGCGTCCCAGTCGAGGGCCAGGCCCTTGACCCAGAGCTCGGCCAGCTTCTCGCCCCGGCCCCGCTCCAGCCACCGCGCCACCACCTCCTGCATCTCCTCGTCGGCCTCCAGGAGGGCGACGGTGTCCTTGTGCTGCCGCACGCCGGCGTGGAAGACGTCCTCGACGTCCTGCCCGCCGTCCAGGAAGGCCCGGAGCTTCTCGCGCAGCGCGTCGTGGCCGTCGACCACCAGGGCGAGCCGCTCCTCCATGGCCTCCCGGCCGACCTGGAGCGTGTACGCGATGTCCGGCAGAGCGGCGTCGCGGCCCTGCTCCGACAGCCACGTCAGGAGCGCCCGGGCCTTCTCCCGCAGGCGGTCGCCGTCCTTGGCGGACAGCGCGATGATCTGCGGCTGCGCGGTGCGCCCGGTGCGCGGCTCCTCCGCGGGGACGTACTCCTCGATGATCACGTGGGCGATGGCGCCGTGGGCACCGAAGGAGGAGACGCCGGCGATCCTGGGCAGCTCGCGCGTCACGCCGTCGACCGTCCGCGTGGGGCGGGTCCACGGCTCCAGCTCCTGCTGGACGTAGAACGGCGTGTTCGCGAAGTCGATGTAGGGGTTCAGCTTCTCGGAGTGCAGGGACGGCGCGAGCATCCCGTGCCGCATCTGCAGCAGCACCTTGGTGACGGCGACGACGCCGGCCGCGCCCTCCAGGTGGCCGATGTTCGACTTGACCGACCCGATCGGGCAGTACTGCTTCTTCGCGGTGTGCTTGCGGAAAGCCCGGGTCAGACCGGTGATCTCGATCGGGTCGCCGAGCGAGGTGCCCGTCCCGTGGCCCTCGATGTAGCTGATGTCCTCCGCCGAGAGGCCGGCGTCGGCCAGGGCAGCCGTGACCATCTCCGCCTGGGCCAGCGGGTTGGGCACCGTCATCCCGTTGGTCTTGCCGCCGTGGACGGTGGCGACGCCGCGGATCACGCCGTGGATGTGGTCGCCGTCGGCGACGGCCTGGTCGAGCGGCTTGAGCAGGACGCAGCCCACGCCCTCGCCGGGCACGTAGCCGGTGCCGCCGTCACCGAAGGAGCGGCAGCGCCCGTCCTTGGCGAAGAAGTTCATCTGGCTGAGCGACACGTACTTGTTGGGGTGCAGCGAGAGGTTGGCCCCGCCGGCGAACGCCAGCGAGGCGGTGCCGTTGCGGATGCTCTCGACGGCCATGGCGATCGCGTAGAGCGAGGACGAGCAGGCGGTGTCGACGGTCAGGCTCTGCCCGTGCAGGTTGAAGAAGTAGGAGACGGCGTTGGAGGCCGCGGCGCGGTCGGAGAGGACCACCTCCTGGCCGCTGAGCAGCTGGTACTCGTTCCACATCATGCCGAGGTAGACGCCGACCTTGCGCGCCTTGCCGGGGCTCAGGGTCTTGCGCGTGTACCCGGCGTCCTCCATCGCCTCCCAGGCGGACTGGAGGAACAGCCGGCTCTGCGGGTCGGTCAGCGCGGCCTGGTTCGGCGACATGTTGAAGAACAGGGCGTCGAAGTTCTCGGCGCCGTCGATGAACCCGCCCCACTTGCTGCTGCTCTTGCCGGGCGTCTTCTCGGCGGCGTAGTGCTCGTCCTTGTCCCAGCGGTGCGGCGGGATCTCCTCGATGCAGTCCTCGCCGCGCTCCAGGACCTTCCAGAACTCGTCGAGGTCCCAGGCCTTCGGGTAGCGGCCGCTGACGCCGATGATCGCCACGTCGCGCGACCGTCCGGCAGCCTGCGGGCGCTCCTGCACGGCCGGCGCGGCGGTGGCCGCCGGGGTGACGGAGACGGCCGGAGCCGGCTGGGTCCGGAGCGGCTGAGCGGGGGCGGCCGGCGCCGCGGCGGCGGACTCCCCGAGGCCCAGCAGCTCGCGCAGCCGCTCCGCCTGGTTCTCCGAGAAGTACCCCGCCAACTCGTCGATCGTCCGGTACTCGAAGAACAACGTCCCCGGGATCGACTCGAAGTCCTTCCCCAGAAGCCGCATCAACTCCATGATCTGGATCGACTCGATCCCGTACTCACCCAACTCCGCAGCAGCGTCGATCCGCCCCTTCGGAATCCGGAACACCTGCGACAACCGGTCCTTCAGATACTCGACCGTCCGCCCCAGCAACTCCTCCGAACCACCACCCGCAACCACCACCGGCTCCGGCACGGCCGGCACCGGCTGCGCGGAGACCACCGGTGCGGACGGCGCCGCGGCCGCGGACTCCCCGAGGCCCAGCAGCTCGCGCAGCCGCTCCGCCTGGTTCTCCGAGAAGTACCCCGCCAACTCGTCGATCGTCCGGTACTCGAAGAACAACGTCCCCGGGATCGACTCGAAGTCCTTCCCCAGAAGCCGCATCAACTCCATGATCTGGATCGACTCGATCCCGTACTCACCCAACTCCGCAGCAGCGTCGATCCGCCCCTTCGGAATCCGGAACACCTGCGACAACCGGTCCTTCAGATACTCGACCGTCCGCCCCAGCAACTCCTCCGAACCACCACCCGCAACCACCACCGGCTCCGCGGCCACGGGGGCGGAGACGGTCACGCGTGCCCCGACCGACGGGCGGACCGTCGCGGCGGGCACCGCGGCCCGCGGCACCGGGGCCTTCCGGGCGGCCTTGACGCGGTCCGCGCCGGCCACCCGCAGCACCTTCTCGATCTTCGCCCGCTCGCCCTTGGTCACCACGACCTGGGTCTCGCCGGAGACGAGGATCGTCAGCAGCGCCCGGATGCCCTCGGCCGTCCTGAGGCCGCGCATGCCCGAGTAGTCGTAGTACAGGGTCTTGGCGGTGCCGTCCTGCTCGATGTCGCCGAGCATCCCGCCCTCGTCCCAGTACGGCCAGTTGATCGAGATGCTCCGGCCGTGGCGCAGGCCCTCGGCCCGCAGCGCCTCCCGCTGGTGGGCGTAGGCGTCGAGGAACCGGTTGGCGGCGGCGTAGCTGCCCTGCCCGAAGTCGCCGACGTAGGCGGCGATGGACGAGAAGAGGACGAAGAAGTCCAGCGGGTCCTGCTGCGTCAGCTCGTCCAGGTGGACGGTGCCGTGCAGCTTCGGCGCCAGGACGGCGTCGAACTCGGCCTGCCCGGCCTCCATGACGCCGGCGCTGCCGACGAGTCCGGCGCTGTGGAAGACGCCGTCCAGCGTGCCGAAGCGCTCGCGTGCCGTGGCGAGTGCCCGGCCGACGTCGTCGCGGTCGGCCACGTCGCAGGCGAGGTAGAGGACCTCGGCTCCGGCCGCCTCCAGGGCGGCGAGCTTCTCGCGCCGCTCGGCGTCGGGCTGCCGGCGGCCGAGCAGGACGAGCCTGGCCCGGCACTGCTGGGCGAGGTAGCCGGCGAGGTGCAGCCCGAGCGCTCCGGCGCCGCCGCTGATCAGGTAGACGCCGCCCTCCTTCAGCGGCAGCGCCGAGGCCGCGGGCCGGCCACCGCCGTTCCACGGCTGGAGGACCCGCTCGGAGCGGGTGCCGTCGGCGTGCCGGATCTCGTGCCCGCCGCGCGCGGTGGGGCCCTCCGCCAGGCGCAGTTCCCGCAGCACGCCGTCGGCGACGGCCAAGGCGCCTGCGGTCGCGTCGGGCTGGAGGCTGTTCATCCGGAAGAGGTGGTTGACGGGCGTCATTGCGCGCGCGAACCCGGAGAGCGCCTCCGCGGCCGCACGGGCCGGTCCCTGCTCGCCGGGCAGGACGGCCAGGTACCGGATCTCGTGCTCGATGCCGACCTGCTGCACGGCCCGGAAGAGGTGGCGCAGGCTCTCCAGCCCGAGGGTGAGCCCGGACCGGCCGGGCGTCAGCGCCCAGAGGTCGGCGATCGCGTGCGGCAGCTGCCCGCGCTCGTCGAGGGTGCGCAGCAGCCGGTCGAAGTCGGCGCCGCTGCGGCGGTCGACGGTGAAGACGCCCGGGGACGGCTCCGCGAAGGCCGGCCCGGCCGTCACCCGGAGGACGCGGCCGGGGTGCGTGTCCGCGAGCCGCGCCGGGCGCGCCTCGTCGTCGTCGAGGACGAGCAGTACGTGCTCCGCGCCGGCGGAGTCCGGCTCCTGCCCGGTGCTCTCGCCGGTGCCCTCCGTCCAGCGCGGGACGTAGAGGTGCAGTTCCTCGTCCTTCCTGGCCGCGAACTCCTTGAAGACGAGCCCGGTGGCCCGCACGCACTCGGCGCCGTTCTCGTCGCAGATCGCGAGGTTGACGCTGACCGCGCCGTCGCGGGCGATCCGGTGGATCGTGGCGTGGCAGTAGGAGACGCTCGGGATGGGGGCGAAGACGACGAGCTCTTCGAGGCTGAACGGGATTCTCAGCACGCCGTCCTGCTCGCCGATGCCCCGCAGGGTGTTGAGCGCGGCGTCGAAGAGCGAGGGGTGCATGGTGAACTCGGGGAACTCGCCCGCCAGGCCGTCCCCGAGCACGATCCGGGCCAGGGCCTCGGTCTCGCCGCAGTGGAGCGTCTCGATGGCCTGGAAGGTCTCGCCGTAGCCGAAGCCCAGCTCCCGGAAGCTCGCGAAGATCTCCGCGTTCTCCTGGCGGCCGGTGCAGCGCCCCAGGATGCCGGGGATGTCGATGCTGCCCCGCACCCGCGAGGGCTGTTCCGCGGCGTAGTTGGCCCGGCCCTGGGAGAAGACGGTCCGCCTGCCGTCGCTCTCGCTGTAGATGAGGTACTCGAGCGAGTCCTGCTTGAGCGGGCTGAGCTCGATGTTGACCGTCCGGGAGTCGTCCTCCATGACGATCGGGTGACCCCAGATGATGTCCTGGAGCGTCACGGCCTCGGAGCCGCTGGAGAGCCGGGCCGCCGTGTACGCCATCTCCATGTGGGCGACGCCCGGGAGCAGGATCTTGCCGTCCACGACGTGGTCCCGCAGGAAGAACTCGTCCTTCGACAGCTGCTTGCCGAACCGCTGTGCGTGGAGCGTGGATTCGTTGCCGTCCAGCAGCGGGTGCAGGCGCGGGCGGGGCCCCGGGCCGGCCGCCGGCAGGGCGCGGCGCGACCCGGCCGCCGCGGCCTCGGCCCAGTAGGTCTCGCGTGCGAAGGGGTAGCCGGGCAGCGAGGCGCGCAGCGGCGGCCGGTCGCCGAACAGCCGCTCCCAGTCGAGCTCGTAGCCCTGGGTGTAGAGGTCGGCCAGGGCGCGGACGGCGTCCTGGTACCGGCCACGGTCCGCGGCCGCGCCGGCGGCGCGCGCCACCAGCTCGTTGCCGTACTCGGTGAGGGCGACCTGCGGCTGGAAGTCCCGGCCGGCCACCCCGCGGAACAGCTGGGGGGCCTTCTTGCCGTCGAGGAACTGCTGGAGCAGCTGCTCGGCCTCCCCCCGGGTGGCGGCGACCAGTGCGCAGCGGTGCGCGAAGTGGTGCCGGCCGCCGAGCAGGGTGGCGCTGATCCGGTCGAGGCCGGTCTCGCCGGCCCCGTCGTTCTGCAGGAAGGCCAGCAGCTCCGCGGCCCTGGTCCGCAGTGCCTCGTCGGTCTTCGCGGAGAGCACGAGCAGCTGGGACGGCCGGTCACCGGCGCCGGAACGGACCGGCTCGGCGCCGTGACTCTCCACCACGACATGGGCGTTGGTGCCGCTGATGCCGAAGGAGCTGACCGCGCCCATCCGCTTGCGGCCCGGCTCGTCCTTCCAGGGCCGCGCCTCGCGGTTGACGTAGAACGGGCTGTGGGCCCAGTCGATGTAGTCGCTCTCCTGCTCGCAGTGCAGGCTGGCGGGCAGCGTCTCGTGCCGCAGGGCCTGCACCAGGCCGATCAGGCTGACCACGCCGGAGGCCGCCAGGGTGTGCCCGACGTTGGTCTTGACCGAGGTCAGGGCGCAGTACTGCTTCTTGTCGGTGTGGCGGCCGAAGACGCCGGCGAGTGCGTTGACCTCGATGGGGTCGCCGAGCCGGGTGCCGGTGCCGTGCGCGACCACGTGGTCGATGCCGGCCGGGTCGATGCCGAACCGGTCGTAGACGGTGCTCAGCAGGGCGGCCTGCGACGGCTGGCTCGGCGCGGTGATGCCGTTGGTGCGGCCGTCGTAGTTGACGCCGCTGGCCCGGATGACGGCGTGGATCCGGTCGCCGTCGGCGACCGCCTTCGACAGCGGCTTCAGCACGACGACGGCGACGGCCTCGGCCATCACCAGGCCGTTGGCGCGCCGGTCGAAGGCGTAGCAGACGCCGTCCTCCGACAGCATGCCGGCCTGGGTGGCGTGCTCGAAGAACCTGGAGGTCGACAGGAGGTTGACGCCGGCCGCGACCGCGGTGTCGCACTCGCCGCTGCGCAGGCTCAGGCAGGCCTGGTGCACGGCCGCCAGGCCCGCCGAGCAGGCGGTGTTGATGCTGAGCACCGGGCCCGAGAAGTTCAGGAAGTAGCCGAGGCGGGCGGCCAGGATGCCGTCGTGGCCCGAGGTGAGCGTCTCCTCGTCACCGGTCAGGCGCTGGTAGTCGCCCTGTTCGGCGCCGACGAACATGCCCATGGTGTTGTCGCGGAGCTGCTTCGCCCCGTACCCGGCGTCCTCCAGTGCCCGCCAGGACTCCTGCAGCAGCAGGCGCTGCCGCGGGTCCATGGTCTCGGCCTCCTTGGGGGAGATCTCGAAGAACAGCGGGTCGAACTCGGCCGCGCCGGGCAGCCATCCGGCCCTGACGCCGGTCACGTCGAGGGGGCCGCACCAGCTCTCCACCCGGTCGGCGGGTATCCGCCCGATCGCCTCCCGGCCCTCGGCGAGGAGGTTCCAGAACTCGTCGACGGTCCGGGCCTGGGGGAAGCGTCCGCTCATCCCGATGACGGCGATGGCGTCGTCGGCGGCGGCCGTACCGGTCGGCGCGGGGGCCGGGGCGGCTTCGGCCCGGGGCGCCGCCGGCTCGGCCGCGGCGGGGGCGGCTTCCCCGGCCACCCCGTAGGTACGCCGCACCGCGTCCCGGTGGTCCCGGACGAGGTGGTCCCGGACCATCTCCAGCGTGAAGTAGGTGTAGAAGAGCTCGGGCGTGACGTCGATCCCGAAGTGCCCGCTCAGCCGCAGGGCCAGCTGCGTGTTGCCGACCGAGTCGAACCCGAGGTCGGTCAGCCGGTCCTTCGGGTGGATCTCGTCGGCCGCGAGCTTCAGGACCTGGCCCGCGATGCTGCGGAGATCCGCCTCGACACTCTCTTCGACGCCCAAACCTGCCCACTCCCCGCGGCGCGCGTTCCCGGCCGCATCCGATGCTGGTTCTTTGTTCCCGGCTTCCTGGTGCCCGGCTTCTTCGTGTGCGGTTTCCCCGTGCCCGGCCTCTGCGTGCCCGGCCGGGGCCGACGCCGGAGCGCCGTCGGCGGCGTCGGCGGCGTCGGCGGCGTCCGGGGTGATCCAGAAGCACCGCCGGTCGAACGCGTACGTCGGCAGGCGGAGCCTTCGCGCCCCGACGGCCGGGAAGAGCTCCGCCCAGGAGCGGTCGGCGCCCTCGCTGAAGGCCTCGGCCAGGGCCAGGAGTTGTTGCGTGTACTCGTCGGCGGGGAGGTCCGCGCCGAGGTGGAACGTGTCCGGGACGTCCGGACGGGGTGCTGCGGACCGCTCTCCCCCGGCCGGGGCCGGCTGCCCGGCGGAGCCCCGGTCGTGGAAGCAGTTCCGGGCCCGGCCGGCCTCCAGCAGGCGCTTCAGCTTCACCCGCAGTTCGTCGGCGCTGCGTACGACCAGCGCCGTCCGGCGGTCGAGGTGCTCGCGCCCGAGGAGCAGCGTGGCGCTGAGGTCCGTCAGGTCGGTGCCGGGCCACTCCTGGTCGAGCCAGTCGGACAGGTCGCGGATCCGCTGCTCCAGCGCCGTCGTGGTCCGGGCCGAGAGGCAGATCAGGTAGCCGGGGCGGGGCTGCCGGGCGGCGGCGGGGCGCGGCGGCGCCTCCTCCAGCACGATGTGCGCGTTGGTGCCGCCGAAGCCGAAGGAGCTCACGCCGCAGCGGCGCGGAAGGGGCTCGCCGGTCTCCGAGAGCAGCGGCTTCCAGGGGCGCAGGGATTCCACGATGTGGAACGGCGTGCCTTCCAGCTCGATACGCGGGTTCAGACTCCGGAAGTTGTTCAGGCCCGGCAGCTGCCGGTGCTCCAGCGCCAGCAGGGCCTTGATGAACCCCGCGACCCCCGCGGCGGCCTCCAGGTGGCCGATGTTCGGCTTCACCGAGCCCAGGCCGCAGTGGTTCGAGCCGGACTCCGGCTCCGCCTTCCGGCCCGCCTCCGCCTTCTCGCCCGCCTGCCCGTCCGCGCCCTCCTGCGCACCGTCGCCGCGCGCCGCCCGGAACCCCTTCACCAGGCCCTGGATCTCGACCGGGTCGCCGGTCGGCGTCCCCGTCCCGTGCGCCTCGACGTAGCCGATGGTGTCCGGGGAGATCCCCGCCCGGCGGATCGCGTCCGCGATGACCTGCGCCTGCGCCTCGTCGTTGGGGTAGGTCAGGGTGCGGGTGCGGCCGCTGTGGTTGGCGGCGCTGCCCTTGATGACGCCGTGGACGGTGTCGCCGTCGCGGACGGCGTCGGCCAGGGGCTTGAGCAGGACGAGCCCCGCGCCCTCCCCGCGCACGTAGCCGTCGGCCCGTTCGTCGAAGGTCTTGCAGGAGCCGGTCGGGGAGAGCATGCCGGTCTTGGAGAAGGAGACGTTCCGGCCCGGGGTCAGCACGAGGTTGATCCCGCCGGCGAGCGCGACGCCGCACTCGCCCTGGTTCAGCGACCGGACGGCCAGGTGCAGCGCGTGCAGGGAGGCGGACGACGCCGTGTCGACGGCCACGCTCGGCCCGCGGAGGTCGAAGAAGTGGGAGATGCGGTTGGCGATGACCGCACCCGCGGTTCCGGTGGAGTGGTGCGCCGCCACCTCGCGGAGCTCCCGCTCCTGGAGTTCCTTGTAGTCCAGATTGTAGGAACCGAGGAAGACCCCGACATCGGTTCCGGAGAGTGCGTCGGGCCGGACGGCGGCGTCCTCGATACACGACCAGGCGAGTTCCAGCATGATTCGCTGTTGCGGGTCCATGCTCTCCGCCTCCAGCGGGGAGAGATGGAAGAACGCCGCGTCGAAGGCGTCCACGCCGGTGAGGAAGCCGCCCCATTTGCTGATGCCCGTACGCGCCCGACCCGCGCCGGGATCGCCGTCCGGAGAAGCGTATTTCCTCCAGTCCCAACGGCTTTGAGGGACTTCGCCGATGTGCGAGCGACCGTGTTTCAGGTTGTCCCAGAACTGGCGGTAGTTCTCCGCCCCGGGAAACCGGCACGCTATGCCGATGACAGCAACGTCGTTCTTCTGCATGGGAAGACCCCTCTTGACATCCCCGGTGCCCCGGCCGTAACGGACTGCTCCCATGGCTGTGCCACGGCAGCGGGCGTGCCTCGGCGTCGAGCGTCGAATTGCACGTGCCGGAGCCGGAACTCCGGACGGGCATCAACAGGCACACCGGACCGGCGTCATTGCCGGCATCCACCGACCGGTGTCTGGTCCTCGCCTGACCACGGCTTTTCGACGCGACACAACCCGACTCGCCCTTGGACGGCGATCAGCCGGATTGCGTGTCGCTTCGTGTTTTGATGCGCTCCCAACCGCGGCGGTCCTCTTTCGCGCAGTCCTCGACCTGCGCCTGCCGAATGCCCCCGAGATGTGTGGCATTCCGTCCGCCGGCAGCCCGGGACAGGTCGGCACGGGCGGGGGTATTCCATGATGTCCGTCGAGTCAAGGCCCTGAGGTGACCGCTTCCGGCCATGCAGGGACCTCCCCTCTTGTCGACACCCATGGACATGCCCTTCGCGGAACAGAATCCTGCAAGATCTAACCGATCGTCAAGTAAACGATTGGTGAACTGTGCTGACGAGGGGTGGACAGCGAGCGACGGAATCAGTCCGCGGGGCCGCCCTCGACCCTCCGCCGACTTCCCTTCCGTGCGCCCGATCCACGCGGTCCCCCCGCCGCCCGATCACCCGTGGGCCGGCCCGCGAAAATCCCGGCACCGACCGGTTCGGGACCCATTCGGACCGCTGATTTCGGGCGCAGGTGATGCGGTATCAGCCAGATACTCGGGCAACACCCGCTCCCGGCCACGAACTTGATCAACCATCCGCCACGATGCCTCCGCGTTCAGTAGTGTGCATGACCGAAGATGTGTTCGCCCAGCGGAGCGGATCGCCGCCTGCGGGCTCGGACGGTTCCCTCACCCTTGGAGTGGTTCGAGATGACGGTTGTGCATGAGGCGCCGGTCGGCGACGAGATCCCCGAGGTCCCGGCCGACGCCCACGGGCGGGTCGCCGAGCTGCACGAACTGCGCGAACAGGTCCGCCGCGGCCCCAGCGAGAAGGCCACCGAGGCCCAGCACGCCAAGGGCAAGCTGACCGCCCGCGAGCGCATCGACCTGCTGCTCGACGAGGGCTCGTTCCGCGAGGTGGAGCCGCTGCGCCGGCACCGCGCCACCGGCTTCGGCCTGGAGGCGAAGAAGCCCCACACCGACGGCGTGATCGTCGGCTGGGGCACCGTGCACGGGCGCACCGTGTTCACCTACGCGCACGACTTCCGGATCTTCGGCGGCGCGCTGGGCGAGGCCCACGCACAGAAGATCCACAAGATCATGGACATGGCCATCGCCGCGGGCGCGCCACTGGTGTCGCTGAACGACGGCGCCGGCGCCCGCATCCAGGAGGGCGTGACCGCGCTCGCCGGCTACGGCGGCATCTTCCAGCGCAACACCCGCGCCTCCGGCGTCATCCCGCAGATCTCCGTGATGCTCGGCCCCTGCGCCGGCGGCGCCGCCTACTCCCCCGCGCTGACCGACTTCATCTTCATGGTCCGCGAGACCTCGCAGATGTTCATCACCGGCCCCGACGTCGTCCAGGCCGTCACCGGCGAGAAGATCACCCAGAACGGGCTCGGCGGCGCCGACGTCCATTCCGGGGTCTCCGGCGTCTCCCACTTCGCCTACGACGACGAGCAGTCCTGCATCGAGGAGGTCCGCTACCTCCTGTCGCTGCTGCCCCAGAACAACCGCGAGATGCCGCCCACCGTCGTCAACGACGACCCCGTCGAGCGCCGCAACGACTCCCTCCTCGACCTGGTGCCCGCCGACGGCAACCGCCCCTACGACATGCGCAAGGTCATCGAGGAGATCGTCGACCACGGCGAGTACCTGGAGGTCCACGAGCGCTGGGCCACCAACGTGCTCTGCGTCCTCGCCCGCATCGACGGCCACGTCACCGGCATCATCGCCAACCAGCCCCAGTCGCTGGCCGGCGTCCTGGACATCAACGCCAGCGAGAAGGCCGCCCGCTTCGTCCAGATGTGCGACGCCTTCAACATCCCGCTGGTCACCATGCTCGACGTCCCCGGCTTCCTGCCCGGCGTCGACCAGGAACACGACGGCATCATCCGCCACGGCGCCAAGCTCCTCTACGCCTACTGCAACGCCACCGTGCCCCGCATCCAGCTCATCCTGCGCAAGGCCTACGGCGGCGCCTACATCGTCATGGACTCCCGCTCCATCGGCGCCGACCTCTCCTTCGCCTGGCCCACCAACGAGATCGCCGTCATGGGCGCCGAAGGCGCCGCCAACGTGATCTTCCGACGCGACATCAACGCCGCCGAGGACCCCGAGGCCATGCGCGCCCAGAAGATCAAGGAATACAAGAGCGAACTGATGCACCCGTACTACGCGGCCGAACGCGGCCTCGTCGACGACGTCATCGACCCCGCCGAGACCCGCCAGGTCCTCGCCGCCTCGCTCGCCATGCTCCGCACCAAGCACGCCGATCTGCCCAGCCGCAAGCACGGCAACCCGCCGATGTAGCAGCGCCGTCCCTCAGTCCTCAGTTCCGGTGCCACCGACCACACACCACGCATCCGCCCGGGAGAAACCGGATCATGGCCGTTTCCGCCGCCCCCTGCATCCGCGTCGTCCGCGGCTCGCTCTCCGACGAGGAGCTCGCAGCCCTGACCGCCGTACTGAGGGCCCGCGCCGCGGCCGCCCAGCAGGCCGCGGCCGCGCCGGGCGAGCCGACCGCCACCCGGCACCGGCTGGAGCTCCGCCCGGCCTACTTCTCGCCGGTCAGCTGGCAGCAGGCCGCCTGACGGACGGTCACCGGGGCGGGCCGCTCGCGGCCGCGAGCGGCCCGCCCTGGGCGGACATGAGAAGTGATCATGCTCGTGATTGGCCGCGGGAACGCCGGATGCGGCACAGTGGCCCCATGAGCCCGGACACGAGGAGTCACCACGCCGCCGGGGAGCGCGCCCCGGGCCGCCGGCGGCCGGTGCAGCAGCGCAGCCAGGAGCGGTACGGCCGGATCCTGGACGCCTGTGCCGGGCTGCTCGACGAGGTCGGGGCCACCGCGCTCACCACCAAGGAGGTCGCGCACCGCGCCCAGGTGCCGATCGGCACGCTGTACCAGTTCTTCGCCGGCAAGGAGGACCTGCTGGCCGCGCTGGCCGGCCGCAACCTCGACCGCTACCTCCAGCGGCTGGACCGGCGGCTGAGCACCGAGGCCCCGGACGGCCCGGCCGGGTTCACCGACCTCGCCGTGGACGAGTTCGTGACGATGAAGCGGGCCGTGCCCGGCTTCGGCCAGGTGGACTTCGGGCTGGCCGGCGCCGCCGTGCCCGCCGGGGTCCGGGACGACCGGCACCTGATCGACGCCGAGCTGGACAACAACACGGCCGTCGCCCTGCGCCTCCAGGCGCTCGGCGGCCGGCTCTTCTCCGCGGCCGACCCGGCGGCGCTCACGCTGCGCCTGCGGGTGGCCCTGGAGGCGGCGGACGCCGTGCTCAAGCTCGCCTTCCGAGGCGACCCGGAGGGCGACCCGGTCCTGATCGCCGAGTCCAAGCGGCTGGTCCGCTGCTACCTGGCCGAACCCCCGGGCCCCCACCGAGGCCCCCACTGAGGACCCCCGCCGGGGCCCGTGCCGAGGCCCTCGCCGAGCGTCGAGCCCGGCCGCGACGGCACCCCCGGGCGTCCCCGGCACCGTCACGCCGTTGCGAGGCCGTCCCCGCCGCAGCACAGTGGAAGCAGAACGGCCGCCCGCGCGGCCACCGCTACCCGAGGAGCAGACCATGCACGCAGCGGTAGGTGACCAGCTCCACATCCACAGCAGGTCGGTGGGCATGGTCGACCAGAAGGGCGAGATCATCGAGGTGCGCGGCGCCGAGGGCGAGCCGCCGTACATGGTCCGCTTCGAGGACGGCCACACGGGCCTGATCTACCCGGGGCCCGACTGCAACATCGAACGCCGCGAGGCGCTCCGCTGACCCAGGCGGCCACCACCCCGCGCTCCCGCGGCGCGGGGTGGTGACTCACGTGTCCGCGCCCGCCCCCGCACTGCCCGGCGCGCTCGCCGGGCTCGCACCGCTGCTCGACCAGTACGGCTACCTGGCCGTGGCGGTCTTCGTGCTGCTCGACAACTGCGGCATCCCCGCACCCGGCCAGACCATCCTGGTGCTCGCCGCCGTCTACGCCGGCGCCGGGCACCTCGACATCGCCGCCGTGGTGACGATCGCCTTCACCGCCGCGGTCGTCGGCAACAGCCTCGGTTATCTGATCGGCAGCACCGGCGGCCGCGCCTTCGTCCACCGCTGGGGCCGCTACGTGCTGCTCACCCCGGCCCGGATGGAGCGCGCCGACGGCTTCTTCGCCCGGCACGGCGGCAAGGTCGTCACCGTCGCCCGCTTCGTGGACGGGCTGCGCCAGACCAACGGCATCATCGCCGGCACCACCGAGATGCGCTGGCGGCGGTTCCAGCCGTTCAACGTGCTCGGGGCGGCGCTCTGGGTCGGCGTCTGGTCCGCCTTCGGCTACCTCGCCGGCGCCAACATCGGCGGGGTTTACCGGACGGCGATCCGCTACCAGCTCTGGCTTCTGATCGCCCTCGCCGCCCTCTGCGCCGCCCTCGCCGTCCGCCACCTGCTGCGCCGCCGCCGCAGACCGGACGAAGGACGGCGCGAGCGGGCGGACGAGGGCGCGCAGGACGAGGACTCGCAGGACCAGGACTCGCCGCCCTAGCCCAGCGGGAACACCTCGAACGGGACGGCGAAGCGCGTCCCGAGGCGGCTGCCGGCGCCCCGGCCGAAGCCCTCCAGGAACTCGCGCGGGTCGCTCATCACGCCGCCCAGCCCGTCCAGGTACGCCTTGTGCTCGGCCAGCGAGGCGACGCCCTGCTCGAAGTGGTCGGTGGTGTCCACGGCGTGCCGGGACTCGGGCGAGGCGACCGCCCAGATCTCGCGCACACCGTTCCACGGCTCGTGGCCCTCGGCCGTCAGCTCGCGGAACACCCACCGGTTGCCGGCGTCGCGCACCGCGTCCAGGGTGGCCCGGCCGACGGCGATGTGGTCGGCCTGGTTGAGGAAGGTCCCGCCGTACGTCTCGCGGAAGTTGCTGGTGATGACGATGTCCGGGCGGTGCCGGCGGACGGCGCGGGCGATGTCGCGCCGCAACGGCAGCCCGTACTCCAGCACGCCGTCGGGGTGGCCGAGGAACTCGACGGTGTCGACGCCGACCACGGCGGCGGAGGCGATCTGCTCGGCCTCGCGCAGCGGTCCGCACTCCTCGGGGCTCAGCGAGTCGATGCCCGCCTCGCCGCTGGTGACCATCAGGTAGACCACCTTCTTGCCCTGCGCCGTCCAGCGGGCGACGGCGGCGGCACCGCCGTACTCCATGTCGTCGGGGTGGGCGACGACGGCCAGTGCGGTCTGCCAGTCCTCGGTGACGGGCTCGAACGGCTCGGGGGCCTGCTGCTCGCTCATGGTGCTGCCTCTCCGTGGTGCACGCGGTGCGGTCGGTGTGATCGGTGCGGTCATTCGGTCGTACCGGTGGTGACTCTAGGAGATCACCGCTCCCCTCGTCCGCCGAACGGTCCGTCAGACACCCTCCGCACAGCCACCGTTCCGCAGCGCTTCCCCCCGCGCTTGCCCCTGACCCGCGGGTCAGGGGTTAGCGTCCCGGCGCCCGCAGCGGGACGGCCGCTGCCCGTGTTCCTCCTGGAGTTCCACATGCCTCTGCCGACGACCGCCCGCGAGGTCCGGCTCATCACCGCCCCGGACGGACTGCCCGCCCCGGAGCACTTCGCGCTCGTCGAGGCCCCGCTCGCCGCGCCCGGCCCGGGCCGGGTGCTGGTCCGCAACCGCGCCTTCCTGGTCTTCCCCGGCCTGCGCACCCTGATCGGCGGCGAGCTGGCGGACCTCGCGCTGCCGCGGATCCTGCCCGGCGGGGCACTGTTCGGCCCCGCGCTCGGCGAGGTGCTGGCCGCGCCGGCGGACGGCCGCCTGCGCCCGGGCGACCTGGTCACCCACATGCAGGGCTGGCGGGACCACGCGGTGGGCGACGCCGCCGGGTTCACCCCGGTGGACGACACGCTGCCGGACCCGGTGGCGCTGCTCTCCCCCGCCTCGGCCGGGTACGGCGGGCTGACCCGCTCGGCCCGGGTACGGGCGGGTGACGTCGTGCTGGTCACCGGCGCGGCGGGCGCGGTCGGCACGGTCGCCGGGCAGGTCGCCCGGCTGCTCGGCGCCTCGCGGGTGATCGGCACCACCGGCTCGCCCGCCAAGGCGGAGCGGCTGACGGCCGAGCTCGGCTTCGACGCGGTGCTGGTGCGCGGCGCCGGGCCGATCGCCGAGCAGCTGGCCGAGGCCGCGCCGGGCGGCATCGACGTCCTGCTGGACACGGTCGGCGGGGAGCAGCTGACCGCCGCCGTCGGCGCGGCCCGGCCGGGTGCGCGGTTCGCCCTGGTCGGGGCGCTGGCCGGGCAGATGGCGCCGGGCCGGCGCGGCGGCAGCTCCCCGGCGGTGGTCGACACCTTCCGGCTGCTCAACCAGGGCGTCACCGTGCGCGGGTTCCGCGGCCAGGACCATCCCGATCTGGAGACGGAGTGGCGGCAGCGGTTCGGCGCGTGGCTGCGCGCCGGGGAGATCACCTTCCCGTGGACGGCCGTGTCGGGCCTCGACCGGGCCCCCGGGGCGTTGTCCCGGCTGATCGAAGGCCGTACCTTCGGAGCCACGATCGTCGAGGTGTAGCGGGAACGGCAGCGGGGGGCGCGGATGCGGATCGGCGACGCGGCGGCAGCGGCGGGAACCACGCCTCGGGCGCTGCGCTTCTACGAGCAGCGCGGGCTGCTGCCGCCGCCGGTCCGCACGGCCACCGGCCAGCGCGAGTACGGGCCGGCCGAGGTGGCCCGGGTGCGGGCGATCCGCGAGCTGCTCGCGCTCGGCTTGACCGTCGAGGACCTCCGCAGCCGGGCCCACCGGCTCGACCTGCTCACCGAGGACCCGCCGCGCAGCTGCGCCTCCACCGGCGATGCCGGGCCGGAGACCTTCGCCCCGGTGGTCGAGCACCGCCTGGCCACGCTGGACGCCGAGATCGCCCGGCTGACCTCCCTGCGCGACAGCCTGGCCCGGCACGCCGCCACCGGGGGCGCCGCCTAGCTCCTCCCGTCCGGTCCTCCGGACGGCGCTCCTTCGGTCGGCGCTCCCCCGGACGGCGGCCGGATCAGCGTCCCGATGCCGGCGCAGAGCAGGTCCAGGCCGCGGGTGAACTTCTCGTCCGGCCCGTGCGCGGCCGCGGCGGCCACCGTCCGGGGGAAGCTCCGGTGGAGCGCGGCGACGTCCTCGGCGGTGACCGGCACGGCGGGTGGCTCGCTCTGCTCCTGGAGCACGTAGCCGGTGACGTGACTGAGCACGGTGTCGGCGGCGGTGCCGCAGTGCTCCGGGGGCACACCGGCCTCGGCGAGGGTGGCGAGCAGCCGTTCCATCAGCGAGAGCGCGCCGGAGCTGAGGGTCTTCGGGCTGCCGGCGAGCATGATCGCCCCGCCGGGGTGCTGCCGGATGCTCTGCCGCAGGGCGACGGCCTGCGCCGTGACCCGCGCCGGCCAGCCCGCCTGCGCGGGCAGTCCGGCCAGAGCGGCGGTGCCGGCCTCGTACGCCTGCCGGACCACCCGGTCGGCCATCAGCTGGAGCAGCGCGGCCTTGCTGGGCACGTGGTAGTAGAGGCTGCCGGCGTGCACGTCGAGCCGGTCCGCGACCTGGCGCACGGAGAAGCCGTGGTAGCCGGTCTGGGCGAACACCGCCATCCCCGCGTCGATGATCCGGTCTGCAGTCAGCTTCACGGCCGCAGTCTAGCGAGCTGCGCCGGCCGGCTTTCAAACAATGTTTGAAAATTTCCCGGGTCGCGCTAATGTCATGATCAGCAAAATCGCACACGGCTCGGAGGGGGGTGGTGACGATGGACGTCCTGCTGTTCAACGTGACCACGGCGGCACTGATGGTGCTGATGTTCAACGGCGGTCTGGCCCTGGTCGGCCAGAGCACACTGAGCCGGCGGCGGATCCCCTGGGCGGCCGTCGGCCTGACCGGGATCGCGCTCGCCGGGGTGGCGCTCCAGCTCTGCTGGTCGGGGGCGATGGGCGCACTCGACGCGGACCCGGCGAAGTCCGGCTGGTGGCGCGTGGTCACCTCGGTCTTCATGCAGAACGGCGGCTTCGGCGGGGCCGCCTGGAACATTGCCACGCTCGCGGCCGTCGCGGCCTTCGCCGACTGGTTCTGGGGTGCGCCGCTGACGCTCGGCCTGTTCGCCGCGGGCATCCTGCTGCCGGAGCAGATCGACAAGCTGTGGGGCCAGACCTCCCACAGCACCGACCCCCGCAACTTCGCCGGCAGCTCCGGCGCCACGTACTTCCTGGGCGCGACGCTGGCCGCTGCCCTGCTGCTGCGCGGCGGCGCCGACGAGACCTCCGGCCGGGATGCCGGGAAGGGCTCCGACGACGAGGGCGCCGGCCGCGGCAAGGCCGTCCGCAAGACCCGGCTGCTCGCGCTCGGCGTGCCGGTGCTCGGCCTGGCCATGTGGTTCGCCCAGGAGAACGGGCACGGGCTGGTCTCCGCCTACGGCTTCGCCCTCGGCGCACTCGTCTGGGCCGCGTTCCGCACCGTCCTCCGACCGGACCGCGACCTCGTGCAGCCGCCGCGCACGACGGTCGCCTCGCTGACCGGGCTTGTCGGACGGCGGACCAGCAGCGCCGGCTAGCCGGAAGGCGCCGCCCGCCCCGCCCCGCCGTTCCACCATGACCACGAGGGAGAGAGCATGCCGGAGAACCTGCGCCGGGAAGTGTCGAAACTGGTCGACCAGGAGGTGGCCAGGATCCTGGAACAGACCGACCGCGACGTGGCCCGTACGGTCAACCGGGCGCTGGGTGCATGCGACGGCGCCCCGGCGTTCGACACCGCCCGCTGGCAGGCCCGGCTCGGCGAGCTCCTCGCCGCCCACCACATCCCCGGCGCCGCCCTGGCCGTGCTCGCCGACGGCGAGATCCACGAGGTGGCCGCCGGCATCCTGCACACCGGCACCGGCGTCGCGGTGACCCCGGACTCCGTGTTCCAGATCGGCTCCGTCAGCAAGGGCTACACCGCCGCCATGGTGGTCCTGCTCGCCGACGCCGGGAAGCTGGACCTCGACGCGCCGGTCGCGGACGTCCTGCCGGACTTCGCGGTCGCCGACGCCGTGGCCGGCCGGACGATCACGCCGCGCCAGCTGCTCAACCACACCAGCGGCATCGAGGGCGACCACGTCAACGACACCGGCCGGGGCGACGACTGCCTGGCCCGCTACGTCGAGAGCGCGCGGACCGTCGGCCTGACCAACCCGCCCGGCGTCACCATGTCGTACTCCAGCACCGCCTACAACGTCCTCGGCCGGATCGTCGAGGTGGTCACCGGCCGGACGTGGGACGAGGCGCTCAAGGAGCTTCTCCTCGCCCCGCTCGGGCTGGAGCACACCATGACCCTGCCCGAGGAGGTGCTGCGCTTCCGCGCCGCCATGGGGCACATGGGCGAGCCGGGCGAGCCCCCCGTCCCCACCCCGCTCTGGAACATGCTGCCGCGCTCCGCCGGTCCGTACGGCGGAATCAGCGCGACCGCCGCCGACGTGGCCCGGTTCGCCCGGGTCTTCGTGGACGGTGGTGCCGCACCGGACGGCACCCGGGTGCTGCCGGCCGCCGTGGTCGACGCGATGCTGACCCGCGAGGTCGAGATGCCCGACCAGTGGTTCCTCGGCGCCCACTGGGGCCTGGGCTGGGGCCTGTTCGAGTGGGACGGCGCGCGCGGCTTCGGCCACGACGGCTCCACGTTCGGCCAGCTCGCCTACCTGCGCGCCATCCCGGAGAAGGGCCTCGCCATCGCCCTGCTGACCAACGGCGGCGGCGCCGCGCCCAAGGTCTTCGAGGCGCTCTGCCGTGAGCTCTGCGCCGAACTCGCCGGGGTCACCATGCCCGGGTTCGCGCCGGCCGCCGAACCCCCGGCCGTGGACACGGAGCCGTTCCTCGGCGGCTACAAGCGCGAGGGCTTCCTCATGACCATCGCCGCCGGCGACGGCGGCCCGGGCACGCTGCGGCTGAGGTACGAGGGCGCGGACGGCCTGGCGGGCACCTTCGACCCGCTGGTCTGGCACCTGACGCCGGTCTCGCACACGCCGGCGAAGACGGTGTTCGCCGGCCGCCGCAACGAGAAGGACGCGTGGATCCCCGTGGTGTTCTACGCCCTCGCCGACGGCAGCCGGTACGTCCACTTCGGCGTCCGGGCGACGGCCAAGTCCGCCTGAGGCGCCTGCCGTCCGGAGGCGCGGCCGGAGCCGATCCACCGCACCTCCGGGCCGCGCCCCGGGACGGCCGGCCGCCGTGGCCGCCGGAATGATCTCAGAGCACCGCCCGCCCACATTGCAGAGGATTCTCTGCAGAGACCTCTATGCAGAGAATCCTCTGCAACCTACGATGACCCCATGACCGAGCACCCGGAACAGCCGATCCCGCCCGCTACGCCGCAGCGCCGGCTCGACGCCACGAGCCTGCGCGGCCTGGCCCACCCGTTGCGGATGCAGATCTTCGAACTGCTCAACCTGGACGGCCCGTCCACCGCGACCCGGCTCGCCGAGCGGCTCGGCGAGAACACCGGCACCGTCAGCTGGCACCTGCGCCACCTCGCCGACCACGGCTTCATCGAGGAGGACACCGGCCGCGGCACCAAGCGCGAACGCTGGTGGCGCCGGGTGCCCGTGGCCAACCGGCTCGACACCACGGACTTCCGCGACGACCCCGCCAGCCACGGCGCGCTCACGCTCTACGTGCACCAGGTGGTGCAGAACTCCTTCAACCGGGTCACCGCCTACATCGACCAGGAGTGGGAGGACGAGTGGCGGGACGTCGGCACCGTCTCGGACTGGAGCCACTTGCGCCTGACGCCCAGCCAACTCAAGGCACTGAACGAGGAGTTCGAGGCCGTCATCGCCCGCCACACCCCCGGGCCGGACGCAGAACCCGACCCGGACGCGCTGCCGATCGTGGTGCAGCTCCAGTCCTTCCCGCGCCGCGCCGGGGGTGCCGAGTGAGCCCCGCCGCGCGCGGCGGGCTGCTCCGCCGCCACCGGGACTTCCGCCTGCTCTGGAGCGGCGAGACCGCGGGGAAGTTCGGCGCCTCCGTCACCGGCGTGGCGCTGCCGCTGATCGCCGTCTCCGACCTGCACGCCTCGACCTTCGAGATCGGCCTGCTGAACGCCGCCGCCTGGGCGCCCTGGCTGGTGATCGGCCTGCCCGCCGGCGTCTGGGTGGACCGCTTACCGCGCCGGCCGATCATGCTGGCCACCGCCGCGGCCTCACTGCTGCTGTTCGCCGCCGTCCCGCTCGCCGACCGGCTCGGCCACCTGAGCATCGGCCTGCTGCTGGCCGTCTCCCTGCTGACGGGCACGGCCGCCGTCTTGTTCCAGACCGCCTACACCGCCTACCTACCCGGCCTGCTCGACCCCGCCGACCAGCCCGAGGGCAACGCCAAGCTGCACGGCAGCGCGTCCGCCGCCCAGCTCGCCGGGCTCGGCTCCGGCGGCCTGATCGCCCAGTTCGCGGGCGCGGTGAACGGCATGTTCGCCAACGCCGCCACCTTCCTGGTCTCGCTCGTCTGCCTGAGCCGGATCCGCCACCGCGAGACCCCCGCCCCCCGCAAGGAACGGGCGCTGCGACGCGAGGTCGGCGAAGGCCTGCGCCTGGTCGCCGGTGACCGCTGGCTGCGCACGCTGACGCTGTTCGGCGCCGCCTCCAACCTGGCGCTGATGGGGTACCAGTCGATCCAGGTCGCCTTCCTGATCCGCGAGGTCGGGCTCGCCTCCGGAACGGTCGGCGGGCTGATCGCGGCCGGGGCCAGCGGCGGCATCGCCGGGGCGTTCGCCGCCCGCCGGGTCGCCGCCCGGATCGGCACCGCCCGCGCGATGCTCCTCTTCGAGCTGGGCCTGCCCGGCCTCGCCCTGCTGATCCCGCTCACCACCGACGGGGTGGGCGTGCTGCTCTACGTCACGGGCGGGTTCAGCGTCTCCGCCGGAGTGGTGGCGGGCAACGTGCTCAAGTCGGGCTTCCAGCAGAGTTACTGCCCGCCCGAGCTGCTCGGCCGCCTCTCCGCCAGCGCCGCCGTCCTCAACTACGGCACCATCCCGCTCGGCGCGGTGCTCGCCGGTGTCCTCGGCACGACGCTCGGCCTGCGCCCCGCGATGTGGATCGCCACCGCCGGTGTCCCGCTTGCCGCCCTGATCCTGCTGTTCTCCCCCGTCGGCCGCACCCGGGACTTCCCCGCCGCCCGCACGCGCAGCACCGCCGGCACCTCCGCCCGCAGCACCTCGACCCCGGCCTGACCTGCGCACCGGCGCCTCGCCGGCTCGCCGACCCCCTCGGCGCCGAGCGGCTGTTCGCCACCGGCCGGGAGCCGCGATCGAGACCGCGCGCGCCATGATGGTCTTCCTGTTCCGGATACCGATGCCGGCCCCGCTCATCCCGCTGACCACCCCGGGTACAGGAGTCACCTGCTACGTCGGCGGCGGATTCGCCGTCTCGGCCGGCATGGTCGCCGGCAATGTCACCCGCGCCACCTTCCAGCAGCGCCGCGCCCCCACCCATGTACTCGGCCGGATCAGCGCCAACGGCTCCTTCCCGACCTACGGAACCATCCCCCCTCGGCGCCCTCGCCGGCGGCGCGGCCGCCTCCGTCCTGGGCGTCCTTCCCGCCATGTGGCTGGCCGCCGCAGCCGTCCCGCTCAGCGCCGCCGTGCTCTGGCTGTCCCCCCTTACCTCGTCCGCGCGACCTGCCTGACACGTCCCGGCCTCGGCCTGCCTCGGCCCCCTCCCCCACCGCTTCGGCCCGCGCGTGATCCATCCGCAGGCCCGGAGTCCGGCGCCGCGCCCGACCCGGCCTGAGTGCGCGGATACTCCAGATATCCGCCAGTCGGCACAGAAGCACAGGTCAGACGGCTTGTCCGGGGGAGTCGCCGGGTGCTGCCGGTGTAGCCGATGTCGAGCCGGGCCGCCCCGGACGTGCCCCCACCTGCCGGCCGACTGGCTGCCCAATCGCGCCTGGCCGGCGGATGTTCCCCTCTTCTCCACCATGCAAACCTCGATCGTCGGCACGACCGGCACAGCTCCCTGATCGACGCGCGAGGACCTTCATGAGAACGCTCACCCACAGCAGACCCACGCGGGTGAACGGCTCCCCGGCCGTCCGGGCCCGGATGCCCGAGGTCGCGTTTCGCCGACTGAGCGCCATGCACCGCACCGCGGTCCTCTCCTACCTCGCCAAGCGCACCTTCGGGGATCCGCAGCTGGCCGAGGACCTCACGCAGGAGACCTTCCTCCGCGCGTTGCACCATCCCGAGGTGCTGTCGGCCGATCACCAGAGCGCGCTGCCATGGCTCTACCGGGTGGCCCGGAACCTGCTCATCGATCACCTGCGCTCGCGCCGGTACCGGCCCGTCGAGGTCGGCTTCGACGACTTCGACACGCTCGTCGACGAGAGCGCGGCCGCGAACGAGATCGACCTGCTCCTGACGACCTGGTCGGTCCGCTCGGCGCTGGCGTCCCTGAGCGATCAGCACCGCGCCGTGGTCACGCACGTCTACTTCGAGAACCGCTCCATCAACGCCGCCGCCGAGATCCTCGGCGTGCCTCCCGGCACCGTCAAGTCCCGCTGCCACTACGCGCTCCGCTCGCTACGGACGACCCTGCGAGAGCACCAGCCGGTCGCATAGCCGACCCGACGCAATGCGCACGGCTCGCCGACGGACATCGGGAACGCGCGCCGCCGCGACGAGAACCACGCCTGCCCACACCCGCTTTCGGCTGCCCCCACGGAGGCCCCGCATGACGACGACCGACCACCCGCACGCGCAGCACCGCGGCCCGGTGCACCACCCTCCTCGCCCAACGAAGGGCGGGCGTGAGCGCCTTCACCCCGAACGGAGCGGACCGCTGGGCCTCCTGGGCCGTCTCGGTCTCTGGGCTGCCGGCCGCCTGCGGCTGGTCGCCGCGCTCTGGCTCGTCGTGGTCGCCGGGCTCGGCGCCTTCGCCCCGCAGGTGACGTCCGCGCTGGCCGGCGCGGGCTGGCAGGCCAACGGTTCGGAGTCGGTTCGCGTTCGTGAGCTCGCCGAGCGGCACTTCGACGGCAACACCTCCTCGGCTCTCCAGGTCGTCGTCGCCGCAGACCGTCCGGTGGCCGATCCCGCCGTTCAGCAGGTCGTCGATCGGGCGATGGCACTGCTGAGGGCCGACCCGCGCATCAGCGCGGTGGTGCCACCCCAACCCGGCGCCACGATCAGCCCCGACGGGCGCACCGCGGTCGTGCTGGCCGGCGCGAAGGCCGACACCAACGCCATGGTCCGTGCGGCGGACGACCTCAAGGGTCCGCTCGGGGCACTGTCCGGAGGTGGCGTCCGGGTGAGCGCCACGGGCGCCTCCGTCCTGTGGAGCGACTTCAACGCCGCCAACCACGACGCGATGATGCGCTCGGAGATGCTGTCGTGGCCGGTGACCCTCGCCATCCTGGTACTGGCCTTCGGCTCGCTGGTCGCCGCCGGGCTCCCACTGCTGCTGACCATGGCCGGACTGGCGGCCTCAGCGGGCGCGCTGGTGCTGCTCAACCACCTGACACCGACGTCCATCTGGGCGATGAACTTCGCGATGATGTTCGCCCTCGCCCTGGGTATCGACTACGCCCTGTTCATCGTCGTGCGGTTCCGTGGGGCGCTCGCCCGGCACGGCGCCGCCCGGCACGCCGTCGGCGAGACCATGGACACCGCCGGCAAGGCCGTCGCGCTGTCCGGCGCCACCGTCCTGGTCAGCCTGTCCGCGGTCCTGCTCGTCCCGTCACCCGCGTTCCGGTCCATGGCGCTGGGCATCATGATCGCGGTCGCGTTCGTCCTGGCGGCGACCCTGACGCTGTTGCCGGCGGTCCTCGGAAGCCTCGGCCTCCGGGTCAACGCGGCGCCCCTGCCTTTCACCCGTCCCGCGGACCCGGCCGGCTCACCTCGCTTCGCCGGCTGGGCCGAACGTCTGTGGGCACACCCGCTGCGGTACGGCGTCCCGGCTCTCGTCGCCCTGCTGGCACTCGCCGTGCCCGTGATCGGGCTCCGGACCGCCATGCCGTCCGTCACCGTCATCCCCGCGGACTCCTCTGCGCGGACGGGTTACGTCGCCGTTCAGGAGGCGTTCGGTGCCGGCGCTCCCGGCGCCCTTCAGATCGTGACGCCCCTGTCCCAGGCCGAGACCGTCACCGCGGTCCTCAGGAGCACCCCGGGGATCGCGGGCATGATGCCGGCGACGAACGCGGCCGACCGTTCCGACCTCGCGCTCATCCGGGCCGTCCCGGCCGTCGACCCCGCGGACCCCACCCTGAGGACGACCGTCGCCGAACTGCGCGGGCACCTGCCCCAGCAGACGCTGGTCGGCGGCGCCGCGGTCGAGAACCTCGACCTGCAGGACGTCCTGAACGCCAAGACCCCCCTGGTCGTCGGAGTCATCCTGGCGCTCGGATTCGTCCTGCTCCTGCTCGCCCTGCAAGCGCCACTGGTCGCACTGATCGGCACCGTCACCAACCTGCTCGCCACCACGGCCGCCTTCGGCGCCGCCCGTCTCGTCTTCCAGGACGGGCACGGGGCCGGACTGATCGGTTTCGCCCCGCAGGGCTTCCTCGACGGGTGGGCACCGGTCTTCTTCTTCGCCATGATCTTCGCGATCGCGATGGACTACACCGTCTTCCTCCTCGCCTCGGCCAAGGAACACTACGAGCGCAGCGGCGACCCCCGCACGGCCATGGTCGCCTCGCTGACCCACTCCGGCCGGGTCGTCTTCGCGGCCGCCGCCGTCATGGTCGCCGTGTTCTTCACCTTCGCCCTCTCCGGCCCACTGCCCCCGAAGGAGATGGGCATCGTCCTGGGCCTGGCCGTCCTGCTCGACGCCGCCTTCGTCCGGCTGGTCCTGCTGCCCGTCCTGCTCCGGCTGACCGGCCGTGCCGCATGGTGGACCCCGGCCTGGCTCGGCAGGATCCTGCCGACCCTCCGGTTCTCCCACGACTGACGCGGATCAGGACCGCAGCCGAGACCGGCGGGGCAGGAAGACGATCCCGCGGGCCTTGCGCCGGTGCACGCCGATCCGTCCCCCGACAGGGACGGATCGGCGCCCAGCCCCGCTGCTCACCGAGCCTCTCGCAACGTCGCCGTCACGGCGAGCCCCACCCGCGAGGACTCGCCGAGCTTCGCCATGATGCGCGACACGTGCACCTGCACCGTCCGGCGGGACATGTACAGGCGCTCGGAGATCTGCGGGTTGGAACAGCCTTCCGCGATCATGGTCAGCACGGTGCGCTCGGTCGCACTCAGGGCCTCCCAGCCCGTCTCGCTCCTGGCCACCGTCCGTCGGTTCCCGACGGTGATCCCTTCCGCCCGCAGGCGCTCCCGGGTGCGGCGGGCGTCCCACGAGGCGCCGAGTGCGAGATAGCCGTCGACGGCTTCGGCCGAGGCGGCGGTGGCCCGGTCCGACAAGCCGGCGCGGGCCGACAGCACCGCTTCGTTCTCGCGGGCGAACGCCGCGAACAGCGGGCGCCCCGCCGTGTCGTACGCCGCGGCGGATTCAGCGAGCAACGAGCCGTCCGCGTCGGCCAGCCCCCGGCAGAGCGCGGCGGTGCCGAGCTTGTTCGGGGACGGCTGGAAGTCGGCCATCTCCTGGGTGGACGCGGCGAGCGCGGCCAGCCGGTCCGAGCGGCCCAGGCAGAAGGCCATCCGGGCGGCGTCCGGGAAGAGGTGGTCGAGGTTCACCACCCTGCGCAGTCCTCCTGACGCCCACAGGTACGACTCGAGGAGGTCGAAGGCCCGCGCGCCGTCGCCTTCGGCGTCCAGCACCAGGGCCCGAGCCCACCAGTGCAGGAACTCCGTGTGGGAGCGCGCGGGCCGGGCTTTCGACGCGTTCACGATGGTGTCGGTGTGTTCGGACCGCTGGTCGCGGCGCACCTCGATCAACGCCGCGACCGCGTGCAGATCGGGGCCGATGTCCAGGGGATCGATGGAGTCCAGACCGCTCTGGACGGCGACCAGGGCGTCGTCCCAGTTTCCGCACAGGAACTCGACCTTGGCGATGGCGGACTGGTACCCGGTCAGCAGCGCCACACCGGCCCGCTCGCTCTCGCGCGCGCCCGTGCGCAGGTGGGCGTGGGCCTCCGTCAGGCGGTCCAGGTCGGCCAGGCAGTAGGCCCGGGCCAGGTGTGGGGAGAGCTGGAAATCGGAGGAGATCCCCGTCGCCCCGAGATTGTCGAGGGCCGCAGTGGTGAGGGCGAGTGCCTCCTCGACCCTCCTGGTGACCACCAGGACCGCCGCCTGGGTCGTGAGACCGTACGCCGTGGCGAAGCCGTCGCCGCTCTCCCGCCCGTTCCGCACCGCCAGGAGAGCGGCCGCCTCCGACTCCTCCATGCGGCTCATGAAGTGGAGCGCCTGCGCCTGAACAGCGTGGAAGCGGGCCGCCTGGTTCTGCGGGAGACCCTCCAGGGCGAGCGCCGAACGGACCTCGGCCACCGTGTCCTCCAGCCGACCCTGCTCCATGAGGGCCTGCGCGAGCCACCCGCGCAGGGTACCCGCGCGGCCGATCGGAAGGGACCGCGCGAGTGCGGCTCTAGCGGCGCGTTCGGCCTCCGCCGGCAGACCGGCCCAGAGCAGTGCCCGAGCGAGTTCGACGTCCAGATCCTGGAAGTCGTCGCCCGCGGTGGCGGTGGCACGGCGCAACAGCTCGACCGCGAGCGCCGGTGCCCGGACCAGGAGCGGATCCAGCGACGCGCGCAGCCACGCCACGTCCCGCCGGCTCAACGGCCCGGCCTCCAGCACGTGCTCCGCGACACGCTCGACGGCCGCGCCCGCCTCGGCCAGCGAGACCCCGATCTGCTCGTGCAGAGCCGTCCTGACCGCCTGGGAGTGGCTCTGCACCACGGCCCGTCGGATCAGGTCGTGCCGGAACCCCAGCCCGCTCCCGCGCTCCTCGAGCACTCCCGCCGCGAGCGCCTCCACCACCGGCTCCACCAGGTCGGTGGCCGGGAGTTGGAGGACGGCGGTCATCTCGGCCGCACTGAAGGCGCGGCCGAGCAGTGCCACCACGCGGAGCATCTCGCGGGTCGGCGCACTCAGGGTGTCGAGCCGGTGGAGGATCGTGGCACTCAGCGAAGCCGGTACGAGGGGCGTCTCCGCGCTGATCTCGGCGGTCGATCCCCGGAGCTCGATGCGGCCCGTACCCGACAGGTCCCTGATCAGCTCCGTCACGTAGAGCGGGTTGCCGGCCGCGCCCGCGACCAGGGACCGCAGCCGGTCGCCCGGAACACCACCGGCGAGGTCGGCGACCAGGGCGGCGACTCCGGCTTCGGCAAGGGGAGCGAGATCGGTCGTCGGGACGCCGCACTCCTCCAGGTCGCGCAGCAGCGCGGCGATGGCGGAATCGTCCGGTGCGGGACGGCACGTGACCACTACGAGGAGAGGCAGCTGGTCCAACGCGCGTGCCAGGCGACGGATGACGGCCAGGCTGGCCAGGTCCGCCCAGTGCAGGTCGTCCACCAGCAAGGCCAGCGGCTCGGCCGAGCACCAGTCGTCCAGCGTCGACAGGATGGCCTCGGCGATCAGGAACTCCTGGCCGACGGCCCCCGCCGGTGCGCTGACCCGCTCGTCGCCCCGCAGCAGGCCGCGGATCCGAGCGACCCCGGGGTGTTCCGCGGCACCCACGTCGAGGCACTGGCTCAGCACGGCGAACGGCAGCGACCGGTCGATCTCACCGGCCTCACCGCGCAGGACCGTGATCCCGGCGGACCGGCACAGGGCATCGGCGAGGTCGAGAACGGCCGACTTCCCGATGCCCGGCTCACCACGGAACACCATCGCCTGGCCCGTGCCCGCCGCCAGTTGTCGAACCACGAGCTCAAGGCGCGTCCGCTCGGCTTCACGGCCCTGCACCGTCAGTGCCATTCCAGCTTCACTTTCCCGTCGCCCGGCCATCACAGCTGCTCAGCGCCTCGGGCGGCGCTCGCCGGGTCACCCCGTTACCAGACAAAGTGTCCCAGACCGCCAACGGACACCAGGACCGAGGGAACGGAGGCTCAGGACCGGCCGACATCTCGCCGATGCATCGCCGATGATCGTCGATGCGATAATCCTGCAAATGAGAACCACCCGGGCGGGAGCAGCGCCAATCGGTCGGAGGACCGAGTCGTCGCAGCTCAACGAAGTACTGTCCAGAGCGGCAGCCGGCCAGGGACGCGCCGTCCTGATCCGGGGTGAAGCCGGGAGCGGAAAGTCCACCCTGCTGGGAGCCTGTGCCGACCGTGCCGTGGAATCGGGCTTCGCCGTGCTCCGGGGTACGGCGAACGAGTCGGAGCGCAACTTCCCCCTGGGGACGTTCCTGGACCTCCTGGAGCGGGACCAACCGTCCTCCGGCCAACTGCGGGCGGCGTACCGGGCCGCGGTGGCGGCCTCGGCACCGCGCACGGCCGCCGGCATGACGGATCCGGTGTCGGCTGCGACCGAGCGGCTGTTCCAGGTGGTGGAGCAGCAGTGCGCGACGAACCCGGTCCTCGTCGTGGTGGACGACCTCCAGTGGGCGGACGAGACCTCGGCGGCACTCTGGACGCGCCTGGCCCACCATGCCGAACGGTTTCCGCTCATGGTGGCGGCAGCCGTCACGCCCGGCACCGGGGGGAAAGCCGAGGCCGCCGCGACGAGGGCGCTACGACACTGCGGCGGTCTCATCGTGGACCTGGAGCCGCTGCTCCCGGACGAGGTGGCGGCCCTCGCGGCCCGTCAGCTGGGCGGCCCGGTGGGACCGGCCCTGCTGGAGGCACTCGGCAGGGCCGGTGGCAATCCGCTCCACCTCACCGAGGTGCTGGCCCTGCTTCACCGCCAGGGCTCGTTGACGAGGGGGCCGCACGGGTTCGAGGTCGCGTCCGACCATGGCGACCTCTCGCTCGGGACGGCGATCACCGACCGTCTCCAGCGGCTGTCCGCCGAGCTGCGCGCGGTCCTGCGGATCGCCGCCGTACTGGGCGCCGAGTTCCGGCCGGCCGATCTCGCAGCGGTGTCGCGCCGTCCGCTCGTCACCCTCGTTCCCCTGCTCGAGGAAGCCCTCGCCGGGGCGGTGCTGGATCCGGCCGGAGAGCGGCTCAGGTTCCGTCACCAGCTGGTCTGGCAGGCGCTCGTGGCGAGCACCCCGACGGCTCTGCGCGGGGCGCTGCACCGCCAGACGGCGGAGGCGCTCGACCTGGCCGGTGCGCCACTCGACCAGGTGGCCGGCCACCTGACCCGGGCCACCTCCGTGGCCACGGACTCCTGGCTGCACGGATGGGTGGCGCGCCACGCCCGCGAGCTGGTCACCCGCTCGCCGGCCACCGCTCTGGAGATCCTGACCCGAGCCGACGCCGGGGCCGGTCGGGCAGCCGACCGGACCGGCCTGTGGCTGTGCATGGCCGAGGCACTCAACGCATTGGGCCGGCCCCACGAGGCCGAGGTGATCGCGCGTCGGCTACTGGCCGCGCCCTCCGTCGAACCCGAGGCGGCGGCCGAGGCCTCCTGGCTGCTCGGCGAGGCGCTGTATGCCCGGTCGTCGACCGGCACCGGGGCCCGGGAGGCCGCGGAGCTGGTGGCCTCCGCCACCAGGATCGACGGCATCAGCGAGCGGTCCAGGGCGCGGCTGCAGGCCGAGGGCTCCTTCTACCTGTTCCGGTCGGGCCGGCTCGACGAGGCCGCCGAGGCGGCGGTCGGCGCGGTCGCCGTGGGTGGCCGCTCGGGGGAGGCCTTCGCCGTCGCCTACGCCACCTGGATGCGGACGGTGATCGCCCGGGCCCGGGACGGCGACCTCGACGGCGCCGTGGACCTGAGCGAGCGTGGCCTGGCCCTGTGCGTGGACGGCGCGAATCCCCGGGTCGAGCGGCTGCTCCGGACCCAACGACTCGTGATCGCCGGCCTCCGGGACCGGATCTCCGAGGCCGAGACGGAGATCACCGCGCTTCGCCGCCTCGGCGAAAGCCCCCGGACGCACGGTCAGCACGCGGCGGTCTCGATCGCCGCCCATCTCTTCCGCACCGGGCAGTGGGACGAAGCACTCGCCGAGATCGAGCATCTGGCCGCGTCCGAGCACCTCGCCGGGGAGGAGCTCCCGCCCGCCGCCGTCCGGGTGCACGGCCTGGCCGCGTTGGTGGCCGGCCTTCGGGATGACACCTCCGTGTCCGAAGCACGGCTGCGGCTCCTGCGGGACTGCCCGTTGCGCGCTCCCGCCGACCCCGGAGCCGCGCGGTGGCTCGTGATGGCGCGTTCGATCGCCGCGGAACGTGCCGGGCGGCCGGACCAGGCGCTGGCGGCCCTACTGCCCGTCCTCGACCGGCAGACCGCGACGGACCCGGAGGACCGTTTCGCCTGGCTGCCCGTCGTCGTCCGTCTGGCGCTGGCGGTCGGTGACCGCGCGACCGCCGAGACCGCGGCCGCCGCCGGAACCGCGGCCACCGGCACCGTTTCGTCCCGGGCGCCCGGCGTCGCCTACTGGGAGCACACCGCCGAGCACGCCGCCGGTCTGCTCGAGGCCGATCCGGCGCCGCTGCTGACCGCCGCCGACTACTACGCGGCGTCCTCCCGGCCGCTGCAACGGGCGAACGCCCTGGAGGACGCGGCCGAACTGCTGGCCCGGCAGGGGCGTCCGGCGGACGCCAGGCGTCGGCTGGACGAGGCGGCGGCCGTGTACACCGGCCTCGGCGCAGGCTGGGGGCTACGGCGCGCGCAGGCCCGGCTGCGCGCGGCCGGGCTGCGCCTCGGTGCGCGTGGCCCCCGGCCGCGGGCCTCCTCCGGCTGGCAGAGCCTGACACCGACGGAACTGCGCGTCGCCCAGGGGATCGTCGACGGCGGCACCAATCCGGAGATCGCCGCCGAGCTGATGCTCTCCACCCGGACGGTCCAGACGCACGTCTCGCACATCCTCGCCAAGCTCTCCTTCCGGTCGCGGGTCGAGATCGCCGCCGAGGCCGCCCGGCAGGGCCGCGTTCGCCAGGAGACCTGACGGACGCGGGGAGGCGCCGCGTGTGCCACCCGTGACCAGCGTCACGTTGAACCTTCGGCCGGACACCGTCGTAAGGCCTTCCGTGGAAGAGAACGCTGTCATCACGACCCTCAGGAAACCGTTCGGGCTGATCGGTCGGTCCCGCCGGAACAAGCCGGGCGTGCATCCGGACGCCTTGGACGGGAAGCAGTCTGCCGGACACGCGACTCCCGGCCGGTCGGACACAGCGGCACCGCCGGACGCCGCCACGGCGCTGCTGTCCCGGATCCGGCGCGGCCTCATCGGTGACGGCGACGTACTGCCGGGGCCCTACGGGCCGCGGCGCATCACCTACGCCGACTACACGGCCTCCGGGCGTTCGCTGGACTTCGTCGAGGACTGGCTCCGCGCCGCGGTCCTTCCGCGCTACGCCAACACCCATACGGAGAGCTCCGCCACGGGACGGCAGACCTCCCGCCTGCGCGAGGACGCCCGCCGGCTGATCCACCGCGCGGTCGGCGGCACCGACGACCACGTCGTGCTCTTCTGCGGGTCAGGGACCACGGCCGCCGTGAACAAGCTCGTCGGCATCCTGGAGCTGCAGAGCCCGGTCGAGCCCGCCTGGCGGCCCGGCCCCGGGGACGTCGTCCCGCCGCACCGGCGGCCGGTCGTCTTCGTGGGCCCCTACGAGCACCACTCGAACGAGCTGCCCTGGCGGGAGTCGGTCGCCGACGTCGTGGTCATCGGGCTGGACGCGGACGGCCGGATCGACGAGGACGACCTGCGCGCCCAGCTCGTCCGCCACGCGGACCGACCGCTCCGGATCGGCAGCTTTTCGGCCGCATCCAACGTGACCGGCATCCTCACCGACACCGACCGCATCGCCGCCCTGCTGCACGCCCACGGAGCGCTGGCCTTCTGGGACTTCGCCACGGCCGGGCCGTACCTGCCGATCCGGGTCACCGAGTCGGCACCGGGCCGCGGCGACCACAAGGACGCCGTTTTCCTGTCACCCCACAAGTTCGTCGGAGGCCCGCAGTCCCCGGGGGTGCTCGTCGTCCGGCGGGACCTCGTCCGCAACCGCGTGCCCACCATGCCGGGCGGCGGTACCGTCGCCTTCGTCGACCCCGGGCACCAGTACTACCTCAAGGACGTGGTCGCCCGGGAGGAGGGCGGCACCCCTGCCATCGTCGAGTCGATCCGTGCCGGCCTCGCCTTCGGAGTCAAGGAGGCGGTCGGTACCGAGCTGATCCACGCCACGGAGGAACGGGCCTGGCAGGCGGTCCTGGACCGCTGGCAGGACAACCCGAACATCGTCATCCTCGGCACCACCCACGTACGACGCCTGCCGCTCGTCTCGTTCCTGGTCCGGCACAAGGACCGCTACCTGCACCACAACCTTGTGGTCGCGCTGCTCAACGACCTGTTCGGCATCCAGGCCCGTGGCGGCTGCTCGTGCGCCGGCCCCTACGGCCACCGGCTGCTGGGGATCGGGGAAGACCACTCAGCGGCCCTGCGCGACGAGATCATCGTGCAGGGCCACGAGGGCATCAAGCCCGGCTGGACACGCGTCAGCTTTCCGTACTTCATGTCCGACACCGTCCGGGACTACATCATCGACGCGGTCGACCTCATAGCCACGGACGGACACCGCCTGCTCCCCGACTACCGGTTCACCCCCGGCGCAGGCCTCTGGCGCCACCGCGACGCCACGCCGGAACCCCCGCTGAGTCTGGCCGACTTCCGTTTCGACACCCAGCACGGCCCCGGCGGGAAGCCCGCCGACACACCGGTCCGCCACGGCGAGGAGCATCTCGCCGGCTACCTCGCGCACGCGCGTCGCCTCGTCGCCGGACGTCCCGAGCATCACGACCATCCGGCCGAAGGCCACCTCGACCTGCCCGAGGGCTTCGAGGCCCTGCGCCATTTCGCCATCTCCGCGGCCTGCCTGCGGCCACACCCCGACGACCCCGCAGACTACTGATCGTCTCAGAACACTGAATCCGACGGGAGCGCACTGGACGATGTGCAGCACGATCCGGGACTTTCGCAGGTAGAGGTCGACGAACGGCAGGTCAGACACGAAGCGACCTCCGATCAGGGCGGGCCATCCTGCCACGGAACTCCGGCTGGCAGGGTGTTCCGCCGACCCTGTTCGGCGCCGCCTCCAACCTGACCCTGATGGGGTACCAGTCGATCCAGGTCGCCTTCCTGATCCGCGAGGTCGGACTCGCCTCCGGCACCGTCGGCGGGCTGATCGCGTCCGCGGCGAGCGGCGGTGTCGCCGGGGCGTTCGCCGCCCGCCGGATGGCGGCGAGCCCAGAACGGTGTATCCGGTAGGAAAGTGAAACTGTTCTGCCCACGCTTCCGGCGGCGGCGCCCGGAGCCGACCTGCCCGACCGGGCCCGACCTCCCCCGGAGCCGTACGTTTCTCGTATGGCACGGAGCTCACGAGCCGCCCGGCTCGCACCCCCCAGCTGGCTCACCGCCGGCCTGCGGCCGCACTCCGCGCCGATCCCGTGGGCCGCCGTGGCCCGGGCCGCCGTCGCGCTCTCCGCGCCGCTCGCGGTCGGGCTGGCCGCCGGGGAGCCCGGCTACGGCGCGCTGGTGTCGATGGGCGCGCTCTCCGCCGTCATCGGCGACACCGCCGACGCGTACCGGATGCGGCTCTTCAACATCGCCGTCCCCCAGCTGTTCGGTGCCCTCGGCGTCACGCTCGGGACGCTGGTGTACGGGCAGGGCTGGACGGCCGTCGCCGTGCTCACGACGGTCGCGCTGGTCTCCGGCATGATCTCCTCGATCGGCGCCGTCGCTTCCGCCTCGGGGCTGCTGCTCCTGCTCAACGCCGTGATCGGCGCCGGCCTGCCGATGCCCGCCCCCTGGTGGAAGCCGCCGTTGCTGCTCACCCTCGGCGGCGCGGTGGTGCTGGTGCTCACCCTGGTCGCCTGGCCGCTGCGCGGCGGCGTACCGGAGCGGACGGCGGTCGCCGGGACGTACCGGACCGTCGCCGACTTCCTCCAGGCGGCGGGCACGCCCGCGCACGACGAGCGGCGGCAGGCCGTCACCCACTCGCTCGACCGGTCCTACGACCTGCTGCTCGCCCACCGCGCCCGCCGGCACGGCCGCTCCCCCGCGCTCGCCCGGCTGATCGCCCAGCTCAACGCGGTGATGCCGGTGGTCGAGGCCGGCTCGGCGGCCAAGCTGCGGCCGGCTTCGCTCGGCCCGCTGGCGCAGGCGTACCCGGCGGCGGTCCGCGAGCTGGCCGCCGCCGTCGAACGGGGCCGGCCCGGCGCGCGCCTGCTGGACCTGCCGCCACCGACCGGTCCGTCGGAGCGCGCCATCGACCACGCGCTGCGCTACGCGGCCGCCGTCGCCCACGAGCCCTCGCCCGACCCGTTCGGCCCGGCCGACCGCCTCGGCCTCCCCGCCGCGTTCCGGGTGCGGGCCCGGCGCACCGCGCGGGCCGCGCTGCTCTCCGGGGCGTCCTGGCGGTACGGCCTGCGGCTGGCCCTGTGCATCGGCCTCGCCCAGGCAGTGGTCTCGGTGCTGCCCGTGCCCCGGTCCTACTGGGTGGCGCTGACCGTCACCTTCGTCATGAAGCCCGACTTCGGCTCCGTCTTCTCGCGCGCCGTGCTGCGCGCGCTCGGCACCGCGGCCGGGCTGCTGATCGCGATCCCGGTCCTCGCCGAGGTGCCCCGCGGGTGGTGGGACGTGCCGATGACGGCGTTCCTCGCGATGCTGATCCCCGCCGCCTCGGCCAAGGGCTACGCGTTCCAGACCGCTGCCATCACCCCGGTCATCCTGCTCCTCTCCGACCAGATCAACCACCAGGGCTTCCAGTTGGTGCTGCCCCGGCTCTACGACTCGCTGATCGGCTGCGCGATCTCGCTGATCGCCGGCTACCTGCTCTGGCCGGAGTCCTGGCACACCCGGATCGGCGACCGGCTCGCCGACGCCGTCGCGGACACGGCGTCCTACGTCACGCTGGCCTTCCCCGCGGCCCCCGGACGGGACCAGGCCGCCCGGCTGCGCTACCGGCGCCGGCTCTACCGCGACCTGTCCGCCGTCCGCTCGGAGTTCCAGCGCGCGCTCACCGAACCGCCGCCGACCGGAGCGCTGGCCGCCGCGTGGTGGCCGCTCGTGATCGCCGTCGAGCGGATCGTGGAGGCCACCACCGCCACCCGGGTCCGGGTCGACCACGGCGTCCCGCCGCCGCCCACGGCCGAGGTCGCGGCCATCGTCCGGGAGCTGGGCGACCTGGCCGGCGCCCTGCGCGCCGGGGCGGCGCCGGCGGCCCCGGTGACGGCGGACGGCCCGGACGAGCCGGACGAACAGCGGGACGGCGTGCTGGCCCCGCTGCACCAGGAGGTCCGGGCCGCGCGGGTGATCGCGGCCCCCGGGCCGGGCTGACGGCTCCGGGACGGGCCTACGAGACGCCCTGGTCCTGGATCCGCTGCCAGGGCCGGTCCGCCTCCAGCGCGAACGCCAGCTCCAGCAGCAGCCGCTCCTGGCCGTGCGCCGCCGACAGGTGCACGCCGACCGGCAGGCCGTTGCCCGCCGGCTCGGCCGGCAGCGAGATCGCCGGGCCGCCCGTCACGTTGTTCACCGGAGTGAACGCCACGTAGCGGTGCAGCCGGTCCAGCAGCTCCTCGAAGGCGACGTTCGGGCTCAGGTGCCCGATCGGCGGCGCCATGTGCGCGAGCACCGGCGAAAGGATGACGTCGTGGTCCCGGAACAGCCCCGCGTACGCCGCTTCGGTCTGCCGCAGCCGGCGCAGCACGCCCGGTGTCTTCATGAACTCGCGGTGGAAGGTGCGCCGCAGACCCGTGGTGAGGCCGTCCAGCTTGCGGGCCTGGAAGCCCGGGTCCAGCAGCAGCTTGCCGGTGGTGGCGATCAGAAAGGCGATGCAGCCCCAGTAGAGGGTGAAGTCCCGGGAGAACTCCTCGCCGAACGGCAGCGTGGTCGGCGTCACCTTGTGCCCCAGCGCCTCCAGCCGCCCCGCCGTCCGCTCCACCGCGTTGCGGGTCGGCCCGTCGGTGACCGCCACCGGCGAGTCGAGCACAAGCCCGACCCGCAGCGGCCGCTCGCCGGGCCCCTCCACCAGGCCGAGCGGCGGCAGCGCCGGGTTGCGGTGGTGGCGTTCGGCCTCCGCGAAGAAGGCGGCGGTGTCCCGGACGGAACGGGTGACCACGCCGTCGGTGACCAGGTCGATCGGCAGCCGCCGGCCCTGGTCGTTGGCGACCAGCCGGCCCCTGGTCGGCTTCAGCCCGACCAGCCCGCAACAGGCCGCCGGGATCCGGATCGACCCGCCGCCGTCGTTGGCGTGCGCGATCGGGACGACGCCGGCCGCGACCAGCGCGGCCGCCCCGCCCGAGGACGCCCCGGGCGAGTGCGAGGGCCGCCACGGGTTGCGCACCGGCCGGGCCTCGGCGAACTCGGTCGAGGCGTTGAGGCCGAACTCCGGCAGCCGGGTCTTGCCGATGACGGCCAGCCCGGTACTGAGGAACTGCTCGGCGAAGCCCGCGGTCCGCCGTGCCGGCTTGGCCCGGAACGCCGAACTCCCCTGCCCGGTCGGCATTCCCCGCAGGTCCACGTTGTCCTTCAGATAGCTCGGCACCCCGAACAGCGCGCCGCCGTCACCGGCCGGCGCCGTCCGCGGCTGCCCGTATGCGGCGAACGCGACCGGCGCCAACGCCGCGTCGACGCGCTCCGCCCGCGCCGCCGCGGCCGCCGCCAGCTCCGCCGGACTGACCTCCCCGGCCCGTACCGACGCCGCCAGCGCCACCGCGTCGTGCTCCCCCAGCGCGTCGTCCCCGAACGCGTGGACCCGCTCCTCCGCCATACGACTCCCCATCCCCTACCGGCCGGTAATACCGCGCGAGTTCCGCAGTCTAGGCGCGTGGCCTCCGTCCGGACAGCCCGCCGCTCCCCCGGACATCCGCTACCCCGGACAGGTCCGGCCCCGCCATGATGGCGGCATGACGAACGGGAACGACCAGGAGGCGCCGGGCCTCTGTGTGGTGGCCAACGTGGCACGGGAGACCACCCACGGCGAGGGCGGGCTGGAGATCCGCACCGGGCTGCGGCACTTCGCCGCCGGGGCCAAGGTCTGGATCGCACCGCTGCGGTGGGGCGGCCCGGACGTGCACGTCGTCGGCCGGCACCGGGGCAACGGCCGCCGCTACACCGGGATCGTCGTCCCGCGCAGGTTCCTGGAGAACTTCCGCGTAGCCACCGTCCACAGCCCGGCGCTGCTGCGGGCGCTCGGCGGCGGGCCGCTCTGGACGGCCGAGGACGCCGAGTCGTACGTGCGGTTCTGGGGCACACCGAGGCTGGCGGCCCAGGTCCACGTACCGGGCGAGCCCTTCGTCCGCCGGATCAGGCCGGTCACCGACCCGCCACCGATGGAGTTGGAGTACGAGGGCGCCACCTACTACCTCGCCCACTTCAACGCCAACCGCGCCCGCTCCTCACCGCTGCCGCCGCCCGCCGAGCCCTCCCCGCCGGCCGGCACCTGAGGCTCCGGGCCGGCGCACCGGACCGCCCCGGCGCGCCCGGACCGCCGAACCCGCCGCCTGCCCGGCCGGCCCAACTATCCTGCCGAGCAGCCCGAGTTCCCACCGCCCTCGACGCCCCCGCCGACGCCTTCGTCGCCCTGCCCGGCTGGGGCCGCGGACTGCTCTGGCTCAACGGCTTCCTGCTCGGCCGCTACACCCACGAGGGGCCGCAGCGCACCCTCTACGCCCCCGGCCCGCTCTGGCACGCGGGCGGCAACGAGCTCGTCGTCCTCGAACTGGAGACCCACGCCGAGGCCGTCGAACTCCGCGACCACCCCGACCTCGGCCCCACGGCGGCCGCCCCCAGCGTCGACTACTGAGCCACCCAGCCGGCCGGTCCCGGATCCTTCCGGAACCGGCCGGCCCCGCCTGCGCCCCGTCTGCCCCGGCCACGCCGTCCCCCGCCCCTTCCGTGCTCCCGAAGAAGCCACTCGCTCCCAAATGGTGCTACTGTCGATAGCATCATGCTGCTGAAGCTGGATCTCTCCGACAGCCGCCCCTTGCACGAGCAGGTGGCCGGTGCGATCCGGCGCGCCATCGCCGAGGGCGAGTGCGCGCCGGGCGACAGGCTGCCGCCCGCCCGGGAGCTGTCCCGGGCGCTGGGCGTCAACGCCAACACCGTCCTGCGCGGCCTGCGCACACTCCGGGACGAGGGCGTCCTGGAGTTCCGTCGCGGCCGCGGCGTGACGGTGGCCGCGGGCGCCGACCAACGGGCCGAACTACTCGCCCAGGCAGCCGCGTTGGTCGCCGAGGCCGCGCGGCTGGGCTACAGCAGGACCGATCTCGTCGAACTGATCAGGAGGCTGCCGTGAACGGCGGGGGGAACCGGAAACGTGGTGTGTGGTGGAGCGCGGCCGCCTGGACGGCGGGGGTGCCGGCGGCCCTGGTCGCACTGCCCCTGGCGGCGGCCGGCCGGCTGCCGGACGAAGTGGCCACCCACTGGGGCGCGGGCGGCCGCCCCGACGACTCGATGCCCTTCTGGGCGGTACCGCTCGCCCCCGCCGGGATCTGGGTGGTCATGGTCCTGGCGCTGGCCCTGACCGTCCGGCGGGCCGGCCCGGCGGCGCGGTCCTGGTCGGGAGCTGCGCTGCTCTCCGGGGGTGTCCTGCTCACCGGCGCGCAGGCGTCGATCGTGCACGCCAATCTGGACCGGACCTCCTGGACGGACGCCGGCTCCGTCGGCCCCGAGGTCGTCGCCATCCTGGCGGCTTCGGCCCTGGCCGGCCTGCTCGGCCGGCTCGCCGGTCGCCGCGCCACCCCGCCACCGTCCGCCACCGGGGCCGACGGGACGGCCGTCGGCCCGCAGCTCGACGTCCCCGCCGGGGAGCGCTTCGCCTGGCTCTCCCGCACCGTCAACCCCTGGCTCCAGCTGACCGCGACCCTGGTCGGCCTGGCCGCCGCCGGTACCGCGATCGCCGCGACCGCCGGCCTGGCCGTCCCGCTGTGGGCCGTCGCCCTCCCGCTCGCCGTCGCCGCCGTCGCGATGTTCGCCTGCTCCTCCGTCCAGGCCCTGGTGACCCCGAAGGGCCTGGAGGTCGCCTTCGGCCCGGCCGGCTGGCCGGTCCGCCGCTGGCCTCTCGACACCATCGAGTCGGCCCGCGCCGAGAAGCGGACCCCGGCCCAGGTCGGTGGCTGGGGCTACCGCCTCAGCGGCCTGGGCACCACGGTGATGCTCCGTGGCGGCGACTGCCTGGTCGTCCGCTCGCGCAAGGGGACCGACTTCGCCGTCAGCGTCGACGACGCCGAGCGCGGCGCCGCGCTCCTCAACTCGCTCGCCACCCGGCACTCCGCGAGGTGACGCCGGACCGACCCCGGCTCCCGCACCGACCCTAGCCCCCGGAATGCCAGCCGCCGGACGGAGGTTGACGCCTCGGCAGGCCGGTGATCAGAGGCCTGACCAGGCCGGTACCGAGGGGGAGCCATGTCGAGCAGTGCCACCGTCCAGGGAAGCGTCGCGCCCGGGTTCGAGGAGGTGCGCGCGGAGTTCGCCGCCGTCGCGGCCGCCGAGCCGGACGTCGGCGGCGCCCAGCTGGCCGTCCACCTCGACGGCCGCCGCGTGGTGGACCTCTGGACCGGCGAGGGCGTATCAGGCGAGTCACTGTTCGCCCTCTACTCCTCGGCCAAGGGCGCCGCACACCTCGTGGTGGCGCTGCTGGTACAGGAGGGCGTGCTCGGTCTCGACGACGAGGTCGCCCGCCACTGGCCGGAGTTCGCCGCCGAGGGCAAGGCCGGGATCACCCTGCGCCGGCTGCTGGAGCACCGGGCCGGGCTGATCGGCGTCGACGGCGGCTTCACCGCCGAGGAGCTGGCGGACGACCGGCGGCTGGCCGCCCGGCTGGCGGCGCAGAAGCCATACTGGCAGCCCGGGTCGGCGTACGGCTACCACGCGTTCGTGATCGGCGCGCTGACCGGCGAGGTGGTCCGCCGCCGGACGGGCCGCTCGGTCCAGGAGCTGTACGAGGAGCGGATCCGGGCGCCGTACGGGCTCGACTTCCACCTCGGCCTTCCGGCCCGGCTGGAGCCGCGCTACCTGCCGGTCCTGCCCGCGCTGCTCACCGCGGAGCAGGAGGCGGTGGCGGCGGCCGGGGCGCCCGCGCCGGACAGCCTCACCGGGATCGCCTTCAACCTGAACGCCACCCCGCCCACCGACCTGGTCGCGTACGCCAACACGCGTGCGGTGCGCGCGCTCGGCTCGGCCTCCAGCGGCGGTGTCGGGAACGCCCGGGGCCTGGCCGGCCTGTACGCGGCGGCGGCGAGCGGGCTGGACGGCCGGCCTCCGCTGCTCACCCCGGAGACGATCGCGGAGTTCGGCCGGGTCCGCACCCACGGCACCGACCTGGTCACCGGCGAACGGGACCACTTCGGCCTCGGCTTCGAGGCGCAGAGCGCCCGGTACCCGTTCCTCGGCCCGGAGGCCTTCGGCCACAGCGGCGCGGTGGGCGCGCAGTCCTTCGCCGACCCCCGCAGCGGCCTCGCGTACAGCTACACCCGCCGCCGGTTCGCCTTCGGGGAGGGCGGCGGCGCGTCGGAGAACCACCGTCTGGCCGGGGCGGCCGTCCGCGCCGCCGAGGCCGCCCGCGCCACGACCGGCCGGTGATCCGCCCGGTGCCGCCGGAGGGCCCGGCCGGGCGTCGCCGGTCCCTCGCGCGGCACCCGGATCAGCCGCGCCGGGGCGTGCCGCACGCCTTCCGTGTGCGACACGTCGGCCGTCGGGGCGGCTCTGCGGCGCGCAGGCGCCCGCTCCGCCGGTAGCGTGCGGGTGACGGCCGTCGTCGGTCACCGCTGTTCGCCTCCCGGCCGTCGATGCCGTCGATCACCGAGCGGCCGCGGCGCTGCGCGTGCCCCGGCCGTGCACCGCCGAAGGGGACGACACGGGTGCCCGAGCCTCAGCTGACTCCGGAGGTCTTCGACCGGGCCATCGTGGCGATCGCCCTCACCGCGGGGCCGGAGCACCGCCTGGTGTACCGCAACGACGCCTTCCACGACCTGTTCGGCCCACGGCCGGTGGGGGTGCCGATCCGGGAGGTGTTCACCGAGCCGGGGGTGGAGCGCTTCTTCGAGACCCTCGACCAGGTCCGGGCCGACGGGACGGCCCGCCAGGTCACCACGCCGCGCACCGTGGAGACGTCCGAGGACGACCCGGAGGGCCACCGGCACTTCGTCTACAGCTGCTCGCCGGTCTCCTCCCGCTTCGGGGCGGGCGTCCTGGTCAGCGCGATCGACACCACCGCCGAGGTGCACTCCGCCCAGCGCGCCGAGCGGCTCTCGCTGGACCGCCTGTACGCGCTCCAGCGCTACGAGGCGCTGATGTCGGCCGTCTCCCAGCTGGTCTGGCTCACCCGCGCGGACGGCACGATGGCCGAGCTGGTCCCGGGCTGGGAGGAGCTGACCGGGTACCCGTGGCGGGAGACCATGGACGAGGAGTGGTTCGAGCTCATCCACCCCCGGGACCGGGAGGCCCTGGCCCAGCGCTGGCTCGACGCGGCGGAGGGCGAGCCGACGATGTTCGAGCACAGCTTCCGGGTCCGCACCTCCTCCGGCGAGTACCGCCACGTCGCGTCCCGGGCCGTGCCGATCGTGCGCAACGGGCAGCTGGTGGAGTGGATCGGCGCCACCTCCGACGTCGAGGACCGCTGGCGCAACCGGCTGCGCGAACGCCTGCTCGCCCGGGCCGTCGCGGTCACCGAGGCCTCCCGCACCGAGGACGCCTTCGCGGCCGTCGCCGATCTGGTGGTGCCCGACCTCACCGACGCCTGCACGGTCTTCGTGCTCTCCGGCCGGGAGCACTCGTCCCAGCCCGACGAGATCCGCGGCACCCGGATCGCCTCCACCGCCCGGCCCGGCCTGCCACCGCTGCCGCCGCTGCACCAGCAGACCTTCCTGCTCGGGCCCTCGGCCCGGCGGGCCGTCGCCGACCGGGCTCCGGCCCTGATGACCTTCCCGGCCGGCCGCGTCCCGCCCGGTCTGGTCCCCGAGGAGTCGGCGCGGTGGCTGGCCCGGGCCCGCGCCACCAGCCTCACCCTGCTGCCCATCGTGATCGACGGCGCCACCGTCGCCCTCGCCGCCGCGGCCGGCTGCGACGACACCCCGCCGCCCGGCCGCGCAGACATCGAGCTGCTCCAGGAGGTGCTCCAGCGCGCCCAGGTGCCGCTGCGCCAGACCCTGGAGCTCCAGCGCACCCGGCACGCGGCCCTCGTCCTCCAGCGGGCCCTGCTCACCGCCCCGCCCACCGTGCCCGGCGCCGAACTCGCCGCCCGCTACCAGCCGGGCAACCGCGCCGCCGAGGTCGGCGGTGACTGGTACGACGCCTTCACGCTGCCCGACGGGTCGCTCGCCCTGACCATCGGCGACGTGGCCGGCCACGACCTCACCGCCGCCACCACCATGGGCCAGCTGCGCAGCATGCTGCGTTCCATCGCCTACAACCGCACCCACCTGCACACCCCGGCCGACGCCCTCACCGGGCTGGACGCCGCCGCCGACGGACTCGGTGTCGCCGTCTTCGCCACCGCCGTCCACCTCCACCTCGCCCCGACCCCGGACGGCAGCTGGCAGGCGGCCTGGTCCAACGCCGGCCACCCGCCTCCGCTGCTGCTCCCGGCCGACGGCCCGCCGCGCTTCCTCGACGCCGACGAGGCCGACGTCCCGCTCTGCGTGGCCCCCGCCGAACCGCGTCACACCTACCGCACGCCGATCGGCCCCGGCGACACCGTGCTGCTCTACACCGACGGGCTGATCGAGGTGCCCGGCGAAAACCTGGCCACCGGTCTGGCCCGGCTGGCCACCGCCGCCGAACAGGCCCACGACCTGCCGCTCCACGCCCTCCTCGACCGTCTGCTCGCCGAAGTCCCCGACGCCCGCGACGACATCGCCCTCATCGCCTTCCGCGCCCTCGCCGAGCCCCCCGCCACCGAATCCCCCAGCGCCTGACCGGCGGTTGCCGTACCCCCGACGTCCTGCTGGCCGGAGTCCTCGTCATCACCTTCCCGGTGATCGCGATCTGCCCGGGCGTCAGCTCACCGGACGGCTGGGCAGGCAGCACCGCCTTCGTGCACGCCACCGGCGACCGCGGCACCCGCACCGTGCTGGACGCGGTCGAGCACACCCGCCGGGTCAACGGCCCCCGCGACGCCCGCCACCAGGTGGTCCACGTGGAGTGCCTGGACCCTGCCTATGTGCCGTGCTTCGCCGAGCTGGGCGTGGTCGCCTGCATGCAGCCCCGGCACTGCTCCCCCGACATCGCCGGCCCGGGCAAGGACTGGGCCGAGGCGGTCGGCGGGCAGCGCTGGTCCAAGGCCTGGCCGATGCGCAGCCTCCAGGACGCCGGCGCGGTGCTGGCCTTCTCCAGTGACTGGAACGTCGCCGAGATGGACCCGCTGGTCGGCCTCTACACCGCCGTGACCCGCCGGGGGCTGGCCGGAGGCGAGCCGTGGATGCCGGATGCCCGGCGAGACGGTCTCGCTGGCCGCCGCCCTGCGCGGCTACACCCTCGGCAGCGCCTACGCCAACTTCCTGGACGACCGCCTGGGTTCGATCACCCCCGGCAAGCCGGGCGATCTCGTCCTGCTCTCGGAGGACCTCTTCGCCCTGGACCCGAAGACCTGCCTGGGCGCCCGGGTCGACCTCACCGTGGTCGGCGGCGAGGCGGTCCACCGGGCGGGCTGAGCCGGGGGGGCGGCCCCGGAGCCGGTCACTGGTCCGAGTAGCCGAGGTCCCCGAGGGTCCAGCTGGAGACGTCCTCGATCGCGATCCGGTACATCCCGCCGGTGTGCGGGAGACCGAAGTCACCCTGGAGGATCCTCGCCAGGTGCAGGTGGAGGTGGGTCACCGGGGCGGCGCCGGGGGCCGGGGCGGCCGCGTCGGCGAAGAGCGGCGCGAACGGCTTGAGGCGGTCGGAGGCTTCAAGGACCTCCGCGACCCGTTCACGCCAGACGGCTTCGGCGGCGAGCCGTCCGGTGATGACCGCTCCGGGCACGACGACGGTGATCGGCATCTGATTGCTGCCCGTCGACTCCACCATCGCGGTGATACTGGTCAGCAGCGGATCCGGTTTCGGCATGCCTCCAGACTAACGGAGCGGCCTCGCCGGGGGCAGTGGCCCGCGGCGGGGCCGGAAAACGCCGAAGGGCCTGCACCGAGCGAATGGCTCGGTGCAGGCCCGTGCTGTTCGGCCGTCACCGCCCGGAAAAGGGCGGGTGCCGCTCAGCGGTTATAACTACAGCGGGCGAATGTTCTCCGCCTGCGGGCCCTTCTGGCCCTGCGTGACGTCGAACTCGACCTTCTGGCCCTCAAGCAGCTCGCGGAAGCCCTGGGCGTTGATGTTCGAGTAGTGGGCGAAGACGTCCGGGCCGCCACCCTCCTGCTCGATGAAGCCGAAGCCCTTCTCCGCGTTGAACCACTTCACAGTGCCATTAGCCATGAAAAATCTCCTTGAAAGGCAAATGCGGGTCCTGCACCTCGCAGGGGCCCGTGTCGCCGCGATGAGGCCCACCCGAAGAAGAAATCGGGAAAACAAAAAATGCGCCAGCGGTCACAACCGGCAGGCGCACACAAAGTTCATGGGAACCAAAACTGCAACTGACGTCGACTGTAGCAGGTAGCGCACCCGAACGGCGTTTTTTCCTCGCACGACTCGCCCGCACCCCGCCGGCCGTCCACCCCCACGTCGAGGGCGTGTCCGGGGCGGCTCCGGTGGCCCGACCGAGCGGGTGGAGTTCGCGGACCCCGACGCGCGGCAGCGGCCGGGGTCCAAGGACCTCGCCCGGCGGAGGAATTCGGGCCGCCGTCCCGGCGCGTTCGGTGCCCTTCGGGGCGCATACTGGCAGCAATGACGAACGCACCCGTGCCCAGGCGCCATCTGCCCACCAGTCCCTTCCGAGCCAAGGTGCCCCCGCCACCGAAACACTTCGCCGTCGACGATCGGGTGTCCCACGACGAGTACGGCCTCGGCCGTGTCGTCGCCGTCGAGGGCGGGGCAACCGCGGTCCTGGTCGACTTCGGCTCGCAGGAGAAGAGGATCACTGCGCCCTTTGCCAAGCTCTACCTGCTGTGACACTCCCCCGTCCCCTCTGACGTCTGACGCCGCCGGCCCGTCCGGCGGCACAGCACCCCGGAAGCCCACCGAGCCCCAGAAGCCCGGCGGGCTTCCGCACGTCCGGGCCCGGCCACCGCACGGCGACCGGGCCCGGGGCAACCGCACGGCGGTCTACTCGACGGTCACGCTCTTGGCCAGGTTGCGCGGCTTGTCGACGTCCCGCTTGAGCGCCACCGCGGCGTGGTAGGCGAGCAGCTGGAGCGGGATGTTGAGGAGCAGCGGGTCCAGCTCGGGCTCGTTCTTGGGCACCAGGATGCAGTGGTCCGCGAGCTTGGCCTCGGGGCGGCGGTGCGCGACGGCCACCACGCGGCCGGAGCGGGCCTTGATCTCGCCGAGGGTGGTGAGGTTCTTGTCCAGCAGCTCGTCGTCCGGCACCAGGGCGACGGTCGGCAGCTCGGGGCTGATCAGCGCGAGCGGGCCGTGCTTCAGCTCGCTGGCGGGGTAGGCCTCGGCGTGGACGTAGGAGATCTCCTTGAGCTTCTGCGCGCCCTCGCGGGCCACCGGGAAGCCGCGGACCCGGCCGATGAACATCACGCCCTCGGACTCGGCGTACTCGGCGGCGAGTCCGGCGATGTCGTCGCTCTGCGCGAGGATCTCCCGGATCTGGTCCGGCAGCGCCTTGAGGCCGGCCACGATGCGGCGGCCGTCGGCGGGCGAGAGGTCGTGGATGCGGCCGAAGTGCAGGGCGAGCAGGGCGAATGCCACGACCGTGGAGGTGAACGCCTTGGTGGAGGCGACCGAGATCTCCGGCCCGGCGTGCAGGTAGATGCCGCCGTCGCACTCGCGGGCGATGGCGCTGCCGACGGTGTTGACGACGCCGAGGACCCGGCCGCCCTTGCGCTTGATCTCCTGGACGGCGGCCAGGGTGTCGTAGGTCTCGCCGGACTGGCTGACCGCGACGTACAGGGTGTCCGCCTCGATCACCGGGTTGCGGTAGCGGAACTCGGAGGCGGGCTCGCTGTGGGCGGGGATGCGGGCCAGCTCCTCGATCAGCTGGGCGCCCATCTCGCCGGCGTAGTAGGCGGAGCCGCAGCCGAGGATCTTGACCCGGCGGATCTCGCGCAGCTCGCGGGCGTCCAGGTTGAGGCCGCCGAGGTGGGCGGTGGCGAACCGCTCGTCGAGCCGGCCGCTGAGGGTGCGCTCGACGGAGCCGGGCTGCTCGTGGATCTCCTTGAGCAGGAAGTGCTCGTAGCCGCCGGTGTCGTAGGAGTCGATCTCCCAGTCCACGGTGGACGGCTGGCGGTGGGTGGTGCGGGCGTCCTCGGTGAAGGTGCGGAAGCCGTCGGCCCGGACGGTGGCCAGCTCGCCGTCCTCCAGGTGGACGACCTGGCGGGTGTAGCGGACGAGCGCGGAGACGTCGGAGGCGGCGAACATCTCCTTCTCGCCGATGCCGAGCACGATCGGGCTGCCGTTGCGGGCGACCACGATCCGGTCGGGCTGCTCGGCGTCGAGCACGGCGATGCCGTAGGTGCCGACCACCTTGCCGAGCGCGGCGCGCACGGCGTCCTCCAGCTCGGCGCCCTCGGCCGCGTGCGCGGCGATCAGGTGGGCGAGCACCTCGGTGTCGGTCTCGGAGCGGAAGACGGCGCCGTCGGCGGTGAGCCGGGCGCGCAGCTCGTCGGCGTTCTCGATGATGCCGTTGTGGACGACGGCGATGCGCTCGGCGTTGTCCAGGTGCGGGTGGGCGTTGGCGTCGCTGGGCACGCCGTGGGTGGCCCAGCGGGTGTGGCCGATGCCGGTGGCGCCCTTGAACCGGGCCGGCACGGCGGCGGCGAGGTCGGCGACCCGGCCCTTGACCTTGCGGACCTTGAGGCCGCCGGTGCGGCCGGTGACGGCCACGCCGGCCGAGTCGTAGCCGCGGTACTCCAGCCGGGCCAGGCCCTCCAGCAGGAAGGGGGTCGCGTCCTTGGGGCCGATGTAGGCCACGATTCCGCACATGGGGATGACTCCTTCGTGAGACAAGGGGGGCGGCGCTCAGCCGTAGACGATCCGGCGCAGCTGCCGGGCCGAGAGCCCGGGCGCCGCGACCCGCCGGGCGGGCAGTTCCTCCGCGAGCCGGGCGAAGATCCGCTCGTTGGTCAGGCCGCGTGCCTGGAGCTCGCCGTGGCGGCGGCGGACGTACTCCTCGGTCGTCTCGGAGAAGTACGCCAGGACCTCCGCCACCACCCGCGCCGCCTCGCGGGGCCCGAGCGGGCTGGTCCGGGTGAGGTGGGCGAGCAGGTCTTCGTGAGGGTGCGAGGCGCCGGGTGAGCTGGACACGAGTGAGGACTCTAGGCCGGGCCGACCGGAGAGATCAAAGATCCTGCCCGAATTCGGGCAGATCTTGAGACTTTCGGCGCAAGGAACACCGCCGGACACCCGACCGGCGCCCCCCGGAAGCCGCAGCATGTATTCGTCACCTTGTCGACACACCCTTGTAGCGGCACCGGATCGCCACGTAGCGTGACTCTCCGCACACGCATCGGAGATACGTGTCGGAAGACCGGAGGCTTGCTGATGTGCGGGATCACCGGATGGGTCGCCTTCGACCGCGACCTCACCACCGAACGTCCAGTGCTCGACGCGATGACGGCCACCCAGCTCTGCCGCGGCCCGGACGCCGGCGGGGTCCACCTGGAGCGGCACGCCGCGCTCGGCCACCGCCGCCTCGCCGTCATCGACGTCGAGGGAGGTACCCAGCCCATGACGGTCGAGCACGACGGCCGGGTGCTGGCCGCCCTCACCTACAGCGGGGAGGTGTACAACCACCGGGAGCTGCGGGCCGAGCTGACCGCCGCCGGCCACCGCTTCCGCACCCGCAGCGACACCGAGGTGGTGCTGCACGCCTACCTGGAGTGGGGCGAGGGCCTGGCCGAGCGGCTGAACGGCATGTTCGCCTTCGCGATCTGGGACGCCCGCCTCGAGGAGTTGCTGCTGGTCCGGGACCGGATGGGCGTCAAGCCACTGCACTACTGCCCCACCCCGCACGGCGTGATCTTCGGCTCCGAGGTGAAGGCCGTGCTCGCCCACCCCGACGTCCGGCCGGTGGTCGACCTCGACGGGCTGCGCGAGATGTTCGCCGTCACCAAGACCCCCGGCCGCTCGGTCTACCGGGGCATCGTGGAGGTGCGGCCCGGCCACGTGGTCAGGGTCCGCCGCGAGGGCGTCTCGGTCCGCCGCTACTGGGCGCTGGAGGCCCGCGAGCACACCCACGACCTGGACACCACGGTGGCCACCGTCCGGGCCCTGCTCGACGACATCGTCCACCGCCAGCTGGAGGCGGACGTACCGCTCTGCTCGCTGCTCTCCGGCGGCCTCGACTCCAGCGCCGTCACCGCCCTGGCCGCCAGGGCCCTGCGCGCCGCCGGCGCCGGCGCGGTGCGCTCCTTCGCGGTCGACTTCACCGGCCAGAGCGAGCACTTCCGGGCCGACGAGGTCCGGTCCACCCCGGACGGCCCGTACGCCCGGCTGCTGGCCCGGCACGTGGGCGCCGACCACAGCGTCATCGAGCTGGACAGCGCCGAGCTCACCGACCCGGCCCAGCGCGCCGCCGTGCTGCGCGCCCGGGACATGCCGGGCGGCTTCGGCGACATGGACATCTCGCTGCTGCTGCTCTTCCGCGGCGTGCGCAGGCACTCCACCGTGGCGCTCTCGGGCGAGTCCGCGGACGAGCTGTTCGGCGGCTACCGCTGGTTCCACGACCCGCGGCTGGTCGCCGCCGACGACTTCCCGTGGGCGGGCGCGGTGACCCGGCTCGGCGGGACGGGCACCGGGCCGCGCGAGCAGCTGCTGGACCGCGGGCTGATCGGCAAGCTCGACGTGCACGAGTACCGGCGGGCCCGGTACCGCGAGGCACTGACCGAAGTCCCGCACCTGCCGGAGGCCGACCCGGTGGAGCGGCGGATGCGGGAGATCTCGTACCTCAACCTCACCCGCTTCGTCTGCATCCTGCTGGACCGCAAGGACCGGATGAGCATGGCCAACGGCCTGGAGGTCCGGGTGCCGTTCTGCGACCACCGGCTGGTCCAGTACGTCTTCAACACGCCCTGGGCGATGAAGTCCTTCGACGGCCGGGAGAAAAGCCTGCTGCGCGCCGCCGTCCGGGACGTGCTGCCGGACGCGATCGCCGACCGGCTGAAGAGCCCGTACCCCGTCGTCCAGGACCCGCGCTACCCGGCGCTGCTGCGGGCCGAGCTCGCCGAGCTGGCGACCGACCCGAAAGCCCCCGTCCTGGGACTGCTCGACCGCCGGGCGCTCGCCGACGCGCTCGCCCCGGAGACCGACCCGCAGTCCGTCCGGCTCGGGGCCGACCTGGCGCTGGACCTCAACACCTGGCTGACGGAGTACAAGGTCTCGCTGGAACTCTGAGCCACCGTCACCACCGGGACGGCACGGCGCGGGCCCCGTCCGCGGCTGCGCCGTCCGGGTGGTGACCCCCGGCCATCCCGCTTCGTTGACCGGGTACGACGTGCGATAGCGTCGCCGACACCTCCCGAATGGCGGCTGAAAACACGGCTTCGCAGCGCCGTGCCGTCAGGATGGGGAGCGAACCGTCCGTCTCGATCCGCCGGGGGATCTCCGTCATGCAACCGCGAGCATTCGCGATTCTCACCGCCCTCCTGCTGGGGGTCCTGGGCCTGGGGTCGCTGGCCGTCACCGACTGGACGCCCGCCGCCGGCACCTCGGCGGCCGGGTCGGCCACCCCCGGCACGGCCGGGGCGGGGGGCTCGGGTGCACCGCCCTCCGGCGCGCAGCAGGCCGGGGCGACGGCCACCCCGACCGGCGACCCGGCGGTCTGGACGCGTTCGACGCTGCGGAACAAGCTGATGGCCGAGATGGAGGCCACCGACCCCGGCGTCGCGCTGGCCGACCTGGACAAGATCACCAAGGCCCAGCCGTACACCGTCCGGTTCTGCCACCCGATCGCGCACGAGCTCGGGCACCAGGCGGTCAAGCGGTACAACACGGACTTCCAGAAGGTCATCTCCTTCCCGCACGAGACCTGCGCGGCCGGCTATCTGCACGGCGCGGTGGAGGAGATGCTGAACGCCTCCGCCCAGCCCGAGGTGGACCTGCTGAAGCTCTGCGCGCCCAAGAACAGCGGGCCCTGCATCCACGGCGTCGGCCACGGCACGATGTTCGTCGCCAAGCAGGACGTGGCCAAGGCCCGGGACCTGTGCAACAAGTTCACCACCGACCAGAACCGGATCCGCTGCTCCGAAGGCCTGTTCATGCAGCTGTTCGGGCCGGACGAGGAGGACGAGAAGGCGAAGGCGAACCTGCCCGCCGACAAGCTCGCCCAGGACCCGCTGTACCCGTGCAAGGACCAGCCGTCGCTGTTCCAGTCCGCCTGCTACTTCTACGCGCCGACCTTCTACCTCTCCTCGCACGACTACCCGAACCACCCCGAGGTGTACGGCGAGGCGCTGAAGTGGTGCCTCAACGGCAAGGCCTCCGGCGGGGCCGTGGACTGCAGCCGGGGCGTCGGCTCGCGGACCATGAAGTACAACCTGGACCGCGAGGACTGGGCCGCCCAGCAGTGCGCCACCGCCGCGGACGGCTGGCAGCGCAAGGCCTGTGCCGAGGGCCTGGTCAGCTACTACACGGTCAACTACACGGACGGCGGCGCGGCCGGCCGGCTCTGCGCCAAGATCACCGACAAGGAGATGCAGGGCTACTGCCGCTCCGCGGGCGGGCTCTCCGCCTCGCTCGACTGAGCACCCGCGCCGCACGAAGGGGGCCCGCACCGCACGGTGCGGGCCCCCTTCCGTAGGATCGGGCCCGATCAGGTGCGCCGAGGACGCCGCGCCACGAGGCCTCCCCCACCCGCTGGAGCACCCCGTGACCTCAGAGGACTTCCGCGCCGCCGCGCACTCCGCCGCCGACCTCGTCAGCGACTACCTCGCCGAGCTGCCCGCCCGCCCGGTCTGGCAGCCGATGGACGACGACGCCCGGCAGGCCCTGCTGGACGCGCCGCTGCCGACCGACGGCCGCCCGCTCACCGAGCTGCTGTCCGCCATCGGGCGCGACGTCCTGCCGTACCCGATGGGCAACGGCAACCCGCGCTTCTTCGGCTGGGTGAACTCCGCCCCGGCCCCGGCCGGGGTGCTGGCCACCCTCGCCGCCTCCGCGATGAACCCCAGCTCGGCCGGCGGCGACCACGCCGACGTCCACCTGGAGCGGGCGGTGGTCCGCTGGATCGCCGAGCTGGTGGGGTTCCCGCACCCGGCCGGCGGCGGGCTGCTGACCTCCGGCACCTCGATGGCGACCATCGTCTGCCTGGCTGCCGCCCGTAACCGCGCCGCCCGCGCGGCCGGGTGGGACGTCCGCGAGGACGGCCTCGCCGGGATGCCGCCGCTGGTCGGCTACGTCACCGGGGAGACCCACTCCTGCGTCCGCAAGGCCGCCGAGCTGCTGGGTCTGGGCAGCAGGCACCTGCGCGCCGTGGCCACCGGCCCGGACGGGCTGCTCGACGTCGCCGAGCTGCGCGCCGCGATCGGGCGCGACCGGGCCGCCGGGCTGCTGCCGTTCCTGGTGGTCGCCTCGGCCGGCACGGTCGGCACCGGGGCGGTGGACGCCTTCCACCCGATCGCCGACCTCTGCGCCGAGCAGCGCCTGTGGCTGCACGTGGACGGCGCGTACGGGGCCTTCGGCGCGCTGGACCCGGCGATCGCCCACCGCTATGCCGGGCTGGAGCGGGCCGACTCGCTCGCCCTCGACCCGCACAAGTGGCTCGGCGTGCCGGTCGACTGCGGCTGCGCACTCGTCCGCGACACCGAGGAGTTGCGCTCCGCCTTCAGCCTCGTGCCCTCCTACCTGCGCGACGAGGCGGCCGGCGCGCTCGGCTGGTTCTCCGAGTACGGCTCCGAGCAGACCCGCCCGTTCCGCGCTCTCAAGGTGTGGGCCACCATCGCCCACCGAGGTCGCGACGGTCTCTCCCGGGACATCGCCCGGTGCACCGCCCTGGCCCGCCATCTCGGCGAACTCGTCGAGAAGGAAGGTGAGTTGGAGCTGCTGGCCGAGGTGCAGACATCGATCGTGGCGTTCCGCCACCGCGCCCCCGGGCTGGACGAGGCCGCCCTCGACGCCGTCAACCGGGAGCTGCCGGTGGCGGTCCAGCGGCGCGGCCGGGTCTTCGTCACCGGCGCCCGGCTCGGCGGCCGCGAGATGCTCCGCGCCTGCCTGCTCAACGCGGACACCACCGAGGCGGACCTCGAACTGCTGCTCAGCGAGGTGAAGGCCGCCGCCCGCGAGCTGCTCTGACGCGGGCCGCGAGCCGGCGAGTCACCGACATTAACCGACAGGTCACGGGGGATTCGTGATCGTGAAACACCGGGGCGGCAGATTGATGGCATGGAGCACACGGAGCAGCTGACGACGACCGGACCGACCGCCACCTCGACGCCGAACCCCTCCCGTGCCCAGCGGCGCGACACCAGAACCCCTCGCTGGCGCCGCGACACCGTGGAGCTCGCCGCGGTCTTCCTCTCGGTGACCGCGGCCGACCTGGTGGCCAAGCTCGTGGTGCACGGCCCGGACGGCCCGGTGGTGCTGGCCGCCTCCGCGGTCGCCCTGGTGGCCACGGCGCTCTTCCACACCTGGTGGTCGCACCGCCACCAGTTGCACGGGCCGCCGGCCCCGGACGCGCCCGCACCCCCGGCCGCAGCCGGGGCGCCGGCTGCCGCGAAGGAGCCGCTGAAGGGGCCGCTGCACGACTTCGAGCAGACCACGCTCTGGCGGGTGCGCACCACCGTGCAGGACTCCCCCGGCAGCCTGGCCCGGGTCTGCACGGCCTTCGCGGAGCGGCAGGTCAACATCGTCTCGATGCAGTCGCACCCGCTGCCCAGCGGCACCGTGGACGAGTTCTTCGTCCGCGCGCCCCAGGCACTGACCCGGGCCGACCTGGCCGCACTGGTGGCGGCGGCCGGCGGGCACGACATCTGGAGCGCCCCGGCCGACGCGCACGACCTGGTGGACGTGCCCACCCACGTGCTGGCGCTGGCGACCCGCACCGCGCTGGACGCCGCCGAGCTGCCGATCGCCCTGCGCCAGCTCTTCGGGCAGTGCACCATCCGGCAGTACCCGGGCGCGGCCGGGCGCGGCGGCACCGGGGTGGACGGGCATGTGATGCGGCTGCCGGTGCCGTCCGGCGACCTGATCGAGCTCAGCCGCCCGCACCTGCCGTTCACCCCGACCGAGTTCGCCCGGGCGCAGGCCCTGGTCGAGCTGGACACCCTGCTCGGCCCCCGGGTGCCGGACGTCCGGGCCAGGCTGGCCCAGCCCGCCGGGGCCGACCTGACCGTGCGGCGCGCGGACGCCGGCGACAAGGCCGCGGCGCTGGCCATGCACCACCGCTGCTCCCCCGACACCCTGCGCAAGCGCTACCACGGCCCGGTCCGGGACGCCGACCGCTACCTGGACCACCTGCTGAACGCCCGGCACGGCCAGACGCTGGCGGTGGAGGCCACCGACGGGCGGATCGTCGCCCTCGGGCACCTGATGTGGGACGACGGCAGCGCCGAGGTCGCGGTGCTGGTCGAGGACGCCTGGCAGCGGCGCGGGCTGGGACTGGACCTGATGCGGCGGATGTCGGCGCTGGCCCTGGAGGCCGATGTGGAGACGGTGTACGCCGTCACGCAGTCCTCCAACACCGGGCTGATCGCCACCATGCGCAAGCTGGCAGCCCCGCTGGACTACCAGGTCGAGGAGGGCACCCTGGTGATCACGGCCCACCTGGCCGAGGCGGCCGAGGAGCTCCCCGTCCCCTGGCCGACCCGGCCGGGCAGGTGATCGTTTCTTCACCACATCCTCACGGTGCACCCCGGGCCGGACGGCGACCCCGCCGTCCGGCCCGGTCGCGCTCCCGCCCGCCGGGAACCGCCGGGGCCCGGAACGGCGTCCCCAGCAGCGGAAGGCCCGTCCGTACACCGCCTTTTCTGACGGAACGTCAGGGGCCCGCGGGCCGGGCCGCCGGGGCCGTCGCAGCTGGCGGCGTGGGGTCCGGATCGTCGAGCCGGGCGGCGGAGTCGGTAGGCTGGCCCCGTCCCCGCCGCCCGACGGCCCGTTATCCGGCCCCGGGCGGTGCCGCAGCAAGGAGGAACCACTGAGCATGGCAGGCACCGAATCGGAGCCCACAGGCGCACGCGACGCCTCGCTGCCCGCCCGCGCCAAGATCGCGGTCACGGCCGGCAAGGTGGCCGCCGCCCTGTCCCAGAAGGCGGGCCGAGGCAGCGGCTCGGTGATCGGCGGCAAGATCGCCCTCAAGCTCGACCCCGATCTGCTCGCCACTCTCGCCGACCACCTGGACGTGGTGCTGGTCAGCGCCACCAACGGCAAGACCACGACCACCCGGCTGATCGCCGAGGCGCTGCGCGCCGCCGGCCCGGTGGTCTCGAACGCCCTGGGCGCCAACATGCCGGCCGGCATCACCTCCGCCCTGGCCGGCGGCTCGGAGGCCCGCTTCGGCGTCATCGAGGTGGACGAGAAGTACCTGGCCGGGGTCGCCCGCGACACCCACCCGAAGGCGATCGCCCTGCTCAACCTCTCCCGCGACCAGCTCGACCGCGCCGCCGAGACCCGGATGATGGCCGAGAAGTGGCGCGAGGGCCTCCAGGACACCGAGGCCGTGGTCATCGCCAACGCCGACGACCCGCTGGTGACCTGGGCCGCCTCCTCCTGCAAGAAGGTGGTCTGGGTGGCTGCCGGGCAGGCCTGGAAGGAAGACGCCTGGTCCTGCCCCGCCTGCGGCGGCGTGATGCAGCGCCCCGGCGAGGATTGGTTCTGCCAGGAGTGCGGCTTCCGCCGCCCCAACCCGCACTGGGCACTCCAGGGCACCCACGTGATCGACCCGCAGCGCGGCGCCTGGCCCATCCGGCTCCAGCTCCCCGGCCGGGCCAACCTGGCCAACGCCACCAGCTCCGCCGCCGTGGCCGCCGTCTTCGGCGTCTCCCCGCAGGTCGCGCTGGAGCGGATGCAGTCGGTGACGGCCGTGGCCGGCCGCTACGACGTCGTCCAGTACCAGGGCCGCGACATAAGGCTGCTGCTGGCCAAGAACCCGGCCGGCTGGCTGGAGACTTTCTCGCTGATCGACGGCCCGCCCACACCGGTCATCCTCTCCGTCAACGCGCTCGACGCCGACGGCACCGACACCTCCTGGCTCTGGGACGTCGACTACGAGCGCCTCGCCGGCCACCCCGTCTTCGTGATGGGCCAGCGCAAGCTGGACCTGGCCGTCCGCCTGGAGGTCGCCGGGCTGCAGTTCCACGTGGTGGACTCGCTGGAGCAGGCCGTCCGGATGGCCCCGCCCGGCCGGATCGAGGCGATCGCCAACTACACCGCCTTCCAGCAGCTGCGGAAGGTCGTGGCCGGCTGATGCCGGCCCAGCAGCCCCATCGAGTTTGCGTGACGGAAGGCCTTCGAGGATGAGTGAGAGCAGCCTGCGCGTGGTCTGGGTCTACCCGGACCTGCTCAGCACCTACGGCGACCGGGGCAACGCCCTGGTCGTGGAGCGCCGGGCCCGCCAGCGCCATCTCAACGTGACCCGGATCGACGTCCGCTCCGACCAGGCGGTGCCCACCAGCGGGGACATCTACCTGATCGGCGGCGGCGAGGACCGGCCGCAGCGGCTCGCCGCGGAGCGGCTGCGCAACGACAGCGGCCTCGTCCGGGCCGCCGAGAACGGCGCGATCATCTTCGCCGTCTGCGCCGGCTACCAGATCCTCGGCCACGAGTTCGTCAACGACCTCGGCGAGCGCGAGCCGGGCCTCGGCCTGCTCGACGTCTGGACCACCCGCGGCGAGGGCGCCCGCTGCGTCGGCGACGTGCTGGCCGACGTCGACCCGCGCCTCGGCCTGCCGCAGCTGACCGGCTTCGAGAACCACCAGGGCGTCACCCACCTCGGCCAGGGCGTCCAGCCGCTGGCCACCGTCACCGCGGGCCGGGGCAACGGCACCGGGGACGGCACCGAGGGCGCCTGGCGGGACACCGTCTTCGGCACCTACCTGCACGGGCCGGTGATGGCCCGCAACCCCGCCGTGGCGGACATGCTGATCAAGCTGGCGCTGGACGTCAACGCCCTGCCGCCGGCCGACACCACCTGGTACGACGCGCTGCGCGCCGAGCGCATCGCGGCCACATCGCGCCCCGCGTAACACGCGCTGTCGTGCGCCGGTCCACTCCGACCGGGTGCCCGCGATGCGGTCACCCGGTCCACGGACGGGCCCGGACGTACGACAATGGGGTTGCCGGCTGCACACCCTCCTCGGCAGCAGGCTGCACTTCCGCGCGGGGGCGCCGACGGCGCCGCTCCCGCGTCGGCTCCTGCCCGGCCGGACGCAGGGGCCGTATGCTCGACACTCCCGGCCGGTTTCGGATGTTCTGTCCGGATCGGCCGGTCCTTCACCCCACGGTCATCTCCCCGCCATCACGGCGTGGAACGGGGCCGCTACGGTGACGGTTCGTCGTCCCAGCCTGTAGTCCGGCCGTTCCTCGGTTCTGCTCGGGAGTTGCAAAGCAATGCGTATTGGAGTGCTGACCAGCGGCGGTGACTGCCCCGGCCTGAACGCGGTGATCCGTTCCGTGGTCCACCGGGGGGTGGTCGACCACGGCGACGAGATCATCGGGTTCGAGGACGGCTGGCGCGGTTTCCTGGAGGGCGTCCACCGCCCCCTGACCCTGGAATCGGTGAGCGGCATCCTCGCCCAGGGCGGCACGATCCTCGGCTCCTCCCGGGTGCAGCCGAGCCACCTGCGCGACGGCGTCGAACGCGCCAAGCGGTACTGCTCGGACCTCGGCCTGGACGCCGTCATCCCGATCGGCGGCGAGGGCACCCTCAAGGCCGCCAAGCTGATGAGCGACGCCGGACTGCCGATCGTCGGCGTGCCGAAGACCATCGACAACGACATCGCCTGCACCGACGTCACCTTCGGTTTCGACACCGCCGTCTCGGTCGCCACCGAGGCCCTGGACCGGCTGAAGACCACCGCCGAGTCGCACCAGCGCGTCATGGTCGTCGAGGTCATGGGCCGCCACACCGGCTGGATCGCACTCAACGCGGGCATGGCCGCCGGCGCCCACGCGATCGTCGTCCCGGAGCGCCCCTTCCACATCGACAAGCTCACCGCCGTCGTCCGCGAACGCTTCGACCGGCAGAAGAAGTTCGCGATCGTGGTCTGCGCCGAGGGCGCCAAGCCCGAGCCCGGCACCATGCACTGGGAAGAGGGCAGCAAGGACATCTACGGCCACGAGCGGTTCACCGGCATCGCCACCCAGCTCTCCCGCGAGCTGGAGCACCGGCTCGGCAAGGAGGCCCGCCCGGTGATCCTCGGCCACACCCAGCGCGGCGGCACCCCGACCGCGTACGACCGGGTGCTGGCCACCCGGTTCGGCTGGCACGCCGTGGAGGCCGTCCACAAGGGCGCCTTCGGCCACATCACCGCGCTGCAGGGCACCAACATCAACCTGGTGCCGCTGGGCGAGGCCGTCGCCGAGCTGAAGACCGTGCCGCAGGATCGATACCTGGAGGCGGAGACGGTCATCTGACCCTCCCCCGCCCCCTGCCACCGGCCCCCGAGCACCCGCTCGGGGGCCGGTGTCGTTCCCGCCCGACGGCCCCGCCCGCGGGCTAGCGTGACCGGTGGAGCGGACCACCGGCGGGGCGCCGCCGGACAACCGTCGGACCACGGGAAGGAACCAGCCGATGGAGATCCTCGCGTACGGCGTACAGGCCGACGAACGGCCGCTGCTGGAGCAGGCGTTCGCGGGCCGGCACGAGCTGCGCTGCCTGAGCGTCTTCCTCAACCGCGACACCGCCCCACTGGCCGCCGGCTACCCGGCCGTCAGCAGCAGCGTCAACGACGTCCTCGACGCCGGCACCCTCACCCTCCTCGCGGCAGGCGGTACCGAGCTGATCGCCCAGCGCTCCACCGGCTTCAACAACATCGACCTGGAGACCGCCGCCGAACTCGGCCTCACCGTCGCACGGGTCTCCCACTACAGCCCCTTCGCCGTCGCCGAACACGCCTGGGCCCTGGCCCTGGCCGTGAACCGCCGGCTCACCCGGGCCGCGAACCGCTCGCGCGAGTTCGACTTCCGCCTCGACGGGCTGCTCGGCCGCGACATCCACGGGATGACGGTCGGCGTGATCGGCACCGGCAAGATCGGCGAGTGCTTCGCCCGGATCGCCCACGGCTTCGGCACCGAGCTGCTCGGCTGGGACATCGCCCCCAACCCGGCCTGCACCGCCCTCGGCATGACCTACACCGAACTGCCAGAGCTGCTCTCCCGCTCCGACCTCGTCAGCCTGCACGTCCCCCTGCTGCCCGCCACCCACCACCTCATCGACGCCGCCGCGCTGACCCGCATGAAGGACGACGCCATCCTGGTCAACTCCAGCCGCGGCGGCCTCGTCGACACCGCCGCCCTGGTCGAGACCCTGCGCGCCGGCCGGCTCTCCGGCGTCGGCCTCGACGTCTACGAGGAGGAGACCGGCGTCTTCTTCTACGACCGCTCGGTCGAAGGCATCAGCGACGACACCCTCGCCCGCCTGATGACCTTCCCCCAGGTCCTGGTCACCTCCCACCAGGCCTACTTCACCCGCACCGCCGTCGGCCAGATCATCGACGCCACCGCCCGCAACATCGAGGACCACGAAGCCGGCCGCACCAACGAGAACACCCTCGTCCCGGCCACCGGCACCTGACCAGAAAGGAGCGTCCGGACCCGGACCGTCCTGCGGGTACGGGCGGACCCTTCGCGGCCTGCGAGTTCATCCGCGGGAGCCGGCCGAGGTCTCCCCGCCGTCCTCCGCCACGGCACGCGCGGGCGCCGTCGGCTCCGACCGGGGACGGTCGGAGGCCGCGGTGCGGACCAGGGCGGCGCAGCCGGCCAGGACGACGGCGACGACTCCCACCCCGGCCAGGGAGGTGCGCAGGCTCGTCGCCGATGCCGCGAGCCCGACGGCGGCCGGGCCCAGCAGGAAGCCGGCGTAGCCCACGGTCGTCACCAGCGGGATCGCCGACGCCCGCGAAGCGCGATCGGCGCCGGCGCCGGCCAGCGAGAGGATGGTGGGGGCGCACACGGATGTCCCCAGGCCGGCGACCACCACGCCCGCCAGGGTGAGCGCGGCGCTCGGAGCGAGTGCGGCGACGAAGGTGCCGGTGGCGGCGACGAGCGCGCCCGCCGTGAGGACGACCCGCTGTGACGTGCCCGCGAGCAGTCCGTGCCCCAGGGCCCGGCCGGCGGCCGCAGACCCGGCGAACAGGGCGGGGCCGAGGGCGGAGACCTCGGCGCTGCTGGCGAAGGCCGAGCGCAGGAGCACGGCCGTCCAGCTCTGCCAGGCGTTCTCCACCAGATAGGCGAGGGCGCAGAGCCCTCCGAGCAGCAGCAGGCGGCGGGTCCGTACCGTCCTCCGGGGCCCGGAGGCCCGGACCTGCCCCGCCGGCGTGGCGTCCCGGTCGAGGAGGTGCACGACAACGGCCACGAGGAGCGTGATGAGGGACACCCCGGCGAACACGCTGCGCCGTCCGTGCCCGCCGCCGAGCAGGGCGCCGGTAACCAGAGCGGAGACCACCACCGCGGTCGAGAAGCACGCATGGCCGACGGTCATGAGGGCCCCGGTGCGGGCCTCCTCCTCCACGGCGGACGCGTTGACGGCGACGTCCATCGCGCCGGAGGCCGCACCGGTCAGCGCCAGGCTGCCGATCAGCGTCGACTCCGACGTCGCCAGCGACGGCAGGAACCCGACCAGCGCCATGGCCACCAGGCAGCCCGTCACCGCGGGCCGGCCCAAGCGGTCGATGACCGCACCGGCGAGCCGCATGGAGCAGAGCGCGCCGAACCCGATCATCAGCACCGCCACGCCGAGTTCGCCGTCGCCGACCCGGGCCTGGCGCTGCACCTCGGGGAGGAGCACGCCCCAGGCACCCCAGAACGTGCCGAACGAGACGAAGGCTGCGAGGACTCGCACACGTCCGGCGGTCATGTGGCAGGGAGCCCTTCGCTACGGGGGCCGCCCGGCTCGGGCCGCCGCCCGGCTCGGCCCCGGCCCGGGAGGCCGTGGAGGATCGCCATGCAGCAAACCTTTCCGGCGGGCCCGCCGGCGAACCCCCCGGCCGCCCACGTCCGCGGAGCCGGGGGCCGGGGGAAGCCCCGGGGTAAGGCCCGCCTAGTCTGTAGACGCAAGCAAAACGGGCGAACCGGACCCACCAGGGGGCCGCGACGAGGGAAAGCAGGACCCGCCCATGGGCGACGGAATGTCAGGCATGCACCACCACGGCGGGATGACAGAGCTGGGGCCGTTCTCCCTCTCCAACGTCATGACCTGGTCGCCCGACTGGGTGTTCCTGATCGGCAGCCTGGTCGCGCTGGCGCTGTACGGGACGGGCGTGGTGCGGCTGTACCGGCGCGGCGACCGCTGGCCGATCGGCCGGACCGTCGGCTGGGTGGCGGGTGCCGGCTCGGTGATCCTGGTCACCTGCACCGGGCTGAACGACTACGGCATGGTGCTGTTCAGCGCGCACATGATGCAGCACATGGTGCTCTCCATGCTCTCGCCGATCCTGCTGCTGCTCGGCGCGCCGATCACGCTGGCGCTGCGCGCCCTGCGCCCGGCCGGCAAGGGGCGCCCGCGCGGCCCGCGCGAGCTGCTGGTGGCGCTGCTGCACAGCACCTACGTCAAGGTCATCTCGCACCCGGCGTTCACCATTCCGCTGTTCATCGCGAGCCTCTACGGGGTGTACTTCACCCCGCTCTTCGACTTCCTGATGCAGTACCGCCTCGGGCACATCTTCATGATGGTGCACTTCCTGGCCACCGGGCTGGCGTTCTTCTGGCCGATCATGGGCGTGGACCCGGGCCCGAACCGCCCCGGCCACGTGATGCGGATCATCGAGCTGTTCATGGGTATGCCGTTCCACGCCTTCTTCGGTGTGGCGGTGATGATGGCCAGCCACTCGCTGGTGACCACCTTCACCGAGGCCGGCGCGCCGCCCGGGACGGACCTCCTGGCGGACCAGAAGCTGGCCGGCGGCATCACCTGGGCGTTCGGCGAGATCCCGACGGCGATCGTGCTGATCGCGCTGGTCTACCAGTGGATGCGCTCCGAACAGCGGGTGTCCCGCCGCCGGGACCGCGCCGAGGACCGCAACGGTGACGCCGAGCTGGCGGCGTACAACGCGTACCTGGCCTCGCTGGACAAGCGCGGCCAGCGCCCGGCGCCGGCGGCCGACGCCGGCTGAGCCCGCTCCCGGGTGCCCCGCTCCCCCGACGAACCCCTGCCCGATGCCCGGGCGGGGGTTCCGTCGTTCCCGGGGTCAGCCGCGGGGTTCCGTCGTTCAACGGGGTCAGCCGCGGGGGGCCGCCTGCCGGGCGAGGCCGGCGACCAGGATGTCCAGGCCGAACTCGAAGCGCTCGTCACCCACGTTGCGGGTGAGCGCGGCGGCCATCGAGGTGACCATCGGGTAGCGGTCGGCCGGGATCGTGCTGAAGTACTCGCGCACCCGCTCGGTGTAGGCATCGGCGTCGGCCTCGGTGTGGCCGCTCCGGGTGGAGGCCTCGAAGGTGGTCGCGGTGGTGTACAGGCCGAGCAGGTCCACGCCGTACGCGGCGGTCTGCTCGTCCAGCCCGCCGGCCCGCAGGATGCCCAGCATGGTGTCGGCGACGTCCATGGCGTGCGGGGTCACCGGGACGTTGGCGACCACGGCGGCCTTGGCGAGGTCGCGGTGGCCGAGCAGCACGTCCCGCGAGCGGCGCATCAGCCGCTTGACCTGCTCCTGCCAGTCGCCCGGGTCCGGCTGCTCGAGGGCGATCTCGGAGTAGGCCAGGTCGAGGACGAGCTCGACCAGCTCGTCCTTGTTGCCGACGTGGGCGTAGAGGCTGGCGGCGCCGGTGCCGAGCTCCTGGCCGACCCTGCGCATGCTCAGCGCGTCCATGCCCTCGGTGTCGACGATCCGCAGAGCGGCCTCGACGATCCGTTCACGGCTCAGCGGCTGGCGCCTGGAGGCCGTCTTCTCCTTCTCCTGCCAGTGCGCCGACCAGCTCGGACGCGGGGCGGCACTGGTCATGGGGGGCTCCTTCGTGGTCGGCGACGGGTCCCACACTACTTGACACGAACACCGTTCCATGGGAGAACACTGTTCGTCGCAAGAAAACAGTGTTCGTTCGGACGAACGCGGTTCGTCCGGCTCCGACCATCCGGAGAGCCCACCCATGACCAGTCAGACCGCCCCTCCCCCGGCCGCCACGGCGGCCGAGCCCGCACCGGCCGGCTACCGCCTGCGCTGGGCCGCCCTCGCCGTGATCCTGGCCGCGGAGGTGATGGACCTCCTCGACACCACGATCGTCGGTGTCGCCTCCCCGGCCATCCGGCGCGACTTCGGCGGCAGCGACGCGCAGATCCAGTGGATCTCCGCCTCCTACACACTCGCCTTCGCCGTCCTGCTGATCACCGGCGGCCGGCTCGGCGACCTCCTCGGCCGCAAGAAACTCTTCGTCGCCGGCGCGGCCGGCTTCACGCTCGCCTCGGTGCTCTGCGCCGCCTCGGCCGGCCCGGGCACCCTGATCGCCGCCCGCACCGTCCAGGGCCTCTTCGCCGCCCTGCTGATCCCGCAGGGGCTCGGCCTGATCAAGGCGATGTTCCCGCCGAAGGAGATGGGCGCCGCGTTCGGCCTCTTCGGCCCCGTCCTCGGGCTCTCCTCCGTCCTCGGGCCGACGCTCGGCGGCTACCTCACCGACGCCGACCTGTTCGGCACCGGCTGGCGGATGGTCTTCCTGATCAACCTGCCGCTCGGCCTGCTCGCGGCGCTCGCCGCCGTCAGGGTCCTGCCCGCCGACCGCACCACCCGCACCGCCGGCACCGGCCGGCTCGACCCGGTCGGCGTCCTGGTGCTCAGCACCGCCGTCCTGCTGCTGGTCTACCCGCTGGTGCAGGGACGCGAGCTGGGCTGGCCGCTCTGGACCTACCTCGCCATGGCCGCCTCGCTGCCGGTCCTCCGGCTGTTCACCGTCCACCAGCGCCGGGTGCTGCGACGCGGCGGCACCCCGCTGATCGAGCCCTCGCTCTTCGCCAAACGGGCCTTCACCTCGGCGCTCGCCACCGGGCTGGTCTTCTTCGCCGCGCTCTCCGGCCTGCTGCTGACCTTCACCCTCTACCTGCAACTCGGCCTCGGCTGGAGCCCGCTGCACTCCGGCCTCACCATGATCCCGCTCTCGCTCGGCATCGTGGCCGGCGCGATCCTCTCCGGCGGCTTCCTGGCCCCCAGGTACGGCCGGCGCGTCCTGCATGCGGGCATGGCCGTCGCCGCCGCGGGCACGCTCGGCCTCTGGGCCTCCGTCGAGCACTGGTCCGGCGGCCTGACCAGCTGGGAGCTGACCCCCGCGCTGGCCGTCACGGGCTTCGGCCTCGGCCTGATCATGGCGCCGTTCTTCGACATCGCCCTGGCCGGCGTCGAGGACTCCGAGACCGGCTCGGCCTCCGGAGTGCTCAACGCCCAGCAGCAGCTCGCCGGCTCGATCGGCGTCGCGCTGCTCGGCACCGCGTTCTTCGGCTGGGCCGGCTCGGACGGCTTCCGGCACGCGGCCGGCTGGACCTTCGGCCTGACCGCCGGCCTGCTGGCCCTCGCCTTCCTGGCCGCCTTCCTGCTCCCCCGGAACGCCCGCCCGGGCGGCGAGCACTGACCCCTCCGTACCGCCACCGCCCACCGGGGCAGCACCCGGCGGGCGGTGGCGTCCGCTTACCATCCGGTGCATGCAAGCCCTTCTGATGGCCGCCCTGCTCGCCGTGGTGCTGCTCTCCCGGATCCAGGAACCGCGACGGTTCGGCAACGGTGTGCTGCTCGGGCTGACCGGCCTCTGCGTGGCGGTCGGCACGGTGAGCGCCGTCGGCCACTTCTCGGCGCCGGCGGCGGGCGCCGTCACCGCCGGGGTGGCAGGCGCGGTCTGGCTGAGCGGGATCGTCGCGGCCGCGCTGCTGGTGGCGAACGGGGTCACGATGGTCCGCCGGGAGGGCACCCGGCCGGCCAGCCTGCTCTCCCTGCTCACCGGTGCGGCCCTGCTCGGGCTGCTGGGGCTGCTGCTCTCGGCCACCTACCTGAGCGTGCGGGCGCTGCGCGCGGCCGCCGGCGCCGCCGTCCTGCTCGGCGGTTACGGCGCGTTCCTGCTGCTCTGCTTCCTCGGATACACCCTGCTCTACCGGCGGCTGGCCGTCCGCCCGGGCGCCGACTACGTGGTCGTGCTCGGCGCCGGGCTCGACGGCTGCGAGGTGCCACCGCTGCTGGCCGCCCGGCTGGACCGGGCGCTGGCGCTGTACCGGGCCGAGGAGGCGGCCGGGCACACACCGCTGCTGCTGGTCACCGGTGGCAAGGGGCCGGACGAGAGCTGCACCGAGGCGGCCGCGATGGCCGCCCACCTGCTCGCCCGCGGCTGCCCTGGCGAGCGGATCCGGCGGGAGGAGAAGGCCACCAGCACCACCGAGAACCTGGCCTTCAGCCGCGAGCTGATGGAGCGCGAGCACCCGGGCTACCACTGCACCGTGGTCACCAGCAGCTTCCACGTGCTCCGCTCCGCCATCGCCGCCCGCCGGGCCGGCGTGCCCGGCCAGGTGGTCGGGGCGCCGACCGCCGCGTACTACTGGCCGAGTGCCGTCCTGCGCGAGGTGGTCGCGACCGCCCTGCTCTACCCGCGGGTGAACGGCGCGGCCGGCCTGCTGCTCGCGGCAGCCGGGGCGGTGGCCGGCTGGCGCTGGTAGGGCCCGGCCGGCGGGCCGGTCGCCGTGTCCTCGGGACGAACGCCGGGAGGCCCCGGGGTCCCAAGGAGCGGACCCCGGGGCCTCCCGGTTCGACTGGGCTGCGTTCAGCCGAGGTTGGCCAGCGCGTCGTTGAAGGTCTTCGACGGGCGCATCGCGGCCGCGGCCTTGGCCGGGTCGGGCTGGTAGTAGCCACCGAGCTCGACCGGGGCGCCCTGGACGGCGATGAGCTCCTCGACGATGGTCTGCTCCTGCTCGGCCAGCGACTTGGCCAGGCCCGCGAACGCCTCGGCCAGGGCGGCGTCGGCGGTCTGCCGGGCCAGCTCCTGGGCCCAGTAGAGGGCCAGGTAGAAGTGGCTGCCACGGTTGTCGATGCCGCCGAGGCGGCGGCTCGGCGACTTGTCCTCGTTGAGGAAGGTGCCGGTGGCGCGGTCCAGCGTGTCGGCCAGCACCTGGGCGCGGGCGTTGTCGGTGGACTGGGCCAGGTGCTCGAAGCTGGCGGCCAGCGCGAAGAACTCGCCCAGGCTGTCCCAGCGCAGGTAGTTCTCCTTGACCAGCTGCTGGACGTGCTTCGGGGCGGAGCCGCCGGCGCCGGTCTCGAACAGGCCGCCGCCGTTCATCAGCGGGACGACCGACAGCATCTTGGCGCTGGTGCCCAGCTCCAGGATCGGGAAGAGGTCGGTCAGGTAGTCACGCAGCACGTTGCCGGTGACGGAGATGGTGTCCTCGCCGCGGCGGATGCGCTCCAGCGAGAACTTCGTCGCCTCGACCGGCGTCTTGATCTCGATCTGCAGGCCCTCGGTGTCGTGCTCCGGCAGGTACGCCTTGACCTTCCCGATCAGGACGGCGTCGTGCGCACGGCCCTCGTCCAGCCAGAAGACGGCCGGGCTGCCGGTGGCGCGGGCGCGGGTGACGGCCAGCTTGACCCAGTCGCGGATCGGCAGGTCCTTGGTCTGGCAGGCGCGGAAGATGTCGCCGGCCTGGACGGCCTGCTCCAGCACCACGTTGCCCTCGGTGTCGACCAGGCGGACGGTGCCGGCGGCCGGGATCTCGAAGGTCTTGTCGTGGCTGCCGTACTCCTCGGCCGCCTGGGCCATCAGGCCGACGTTCGGCACCGAGCCGATGGTGGCCGGGTCGAGGGCGCCGTGGGCGCGGCAGTCGTCGATGACGGCCTGGTACACGCCGGAGTAGCTGCTGTCCGGCAGCACGGCCAGGGTGTCGGCCTCGTTGCCGTCCGGGCCCCACATGTGGCCGGAGGTGCGGATCATGGCCGGCATCGAGGCGTCGACGATGACGTCGGACGGCACGTGCAGGTTGGTGATGCCCTTGTCGGAGTCGACCATGGCCAGGGCCGGGCCCTCGGCCAGCTCGGCCTCGAACGAGGCCTTGATCTCCTCGCCCAGGTGCGGCACGCCGTCCAGGCCGGCGAGGATGCCGCCGAGGCCGTTGTTCGGGTTGAGGCCGGCGGCGACGAGCGCCTCGCCGTACGTGGCGAAGGTCTTCGGGAAGAAGGCGCGGACCACGTGGCCGAAGATGATCGGGTCGGAGACCTTCATCATGGTGGCCTTGAGGTGCACCGAGAACAGCACGCCCTCGGCCTTGGCGCGGGCGACCTGCGCGGCCAGGAACTCGCGCAGCGCGGCGACGCGCAGCACCGAGGCGTCGACGACCTCGCCGGCCAGGACCGGCACCGACGGGCGCAGCACGGTGGTGGTGCCGTCCTCGCCGACCAGCTCGATGCGGAGCGAGCCGTCGGCGGCGACCACGGCGGACTTCTCGGTGGAGCGGAAGTCGTTCTGGCCCATGGTGGCGACGTTGGTCTTGGAGTCGGCCGTCCAGGCGCCCATACGGTGCGGGTGCGTCTTGGCGTAGTTCTTGACCGACGCGGGGGCGCGGCGGTCCGAGTTGCCCTCACGCAGGACGGGGTTGACGGCGCTGCCCTTGACCTTGTCGTACCGGGCGCGGACGTCCTTGTCCTCGTCGGTCTGCGGGTCGTCCGGGTAGTCCGGCAGCGCGTAGCCCTGCGCCTGCAGCTCGGCGATGGCCGCCTTCAGCTGCGGGATGGAAGCCGAGATGTTCGGCAGCTTGATGATGTTGGCGCCCGGGGTCTTGGCGAGCTCGCCGAGCTCGGCGAGGGCGTCCTCGATCCGCTGGCCCTCCTCCAGACGCTCCGGGAAGCTCGCGATGATCCGCCCGGCCAGGGAGATGTCGCGAGTCTCCACCCGGACGCCCGCCGTCGAGGCGTAGGCCTGGACCACAGGCAGGAACGAATACGTTGCCAGGGCCGGCGCCTCGTCGGTGTGCGTATAGATGATGGTCGAGTCAGTCATCGGTACTCCGCTTCACGTCTCCAACGTCTTGATGTCAAGATATCTCGTGATCGCCCCTCCGCTCCACCACCCCCCGCTCCGGAGCACGCGCCGGCGCCCGCCCCGGGTCGGCGGCGGTCAGGTCCACCGTGGTCCCGGGACGGGCGCGGGGCAAGCGGAGAAGGGTCAGGCCCGGGCGAGCCGGGCGCCGAACTCCTCGGCGTCGGCGACGAACCAGAGCTGGTTGCCGCGGTTGCTCTCGTAGACGAAGTCGCGCAGGGCGCTGCTGGCGGCCAGGTGTCCGGAGATGTCGCCGGTGACGGCCAGGCCGATCCGGTAGTTGACGAACTTCTGCGAGATCTCGCCGGCGACCCGGGTGCTCAGCCGGAAGAAGTCGTCGCCGAGGCGGGCGGCCGGGACGACGACCCAGGCGGCGTCGTGGCCCATCGCGTCGCCGATCAGGTCCATCGCGTCCCGCTCGCCGCGGACCGCCGGGCCCTCGGCGGGCAGGCGCAGCACGGTGGCCCCGGCGACCTCGACGGCCTCCGCCCTGGCGGCCACCGCCGCGGCGGGCTCGACGGTGTCGGTGGCCTCGTGGTGCTCAGACATGACGATTCTCCCTGGTCAGCGCATTGATGAGGACGAGCAGCTCGGCGGTGTCGGCCAGCCCCCCGAGGATGATCACCTTGAGCGTCGACCGCTCCTCGTCGTGCACGGTCTGGAGCTTCAGCGGCCTGCCCTCACGGGGGCCGGCGATCGCCGCCATCACGGTGTTGGCGAGCCAGGCGGCCTCCCGGGTACCGATGCCGTCGACCTGCACGATCGTCGAGGCCTCGGCATGGAGCTCCGGCGCGGCGGCCGGAGCGGGCGTCGCCGGGGTGCCGGTGAAGGCCGCCAGGTCCTCCTCGGTGATCCGGTACTGCTTGCCGATCCGGGCCGCCTTCAGCCGGCCGTCGCGGACGTAGCCGCGCACGGTCCGGACATGCAGCCCGAGCAGCTCGGCCACCTGTTCCACCGAGTAGTACTGCGGCACGCGTGCCACCCTCCTTGGACTGCTCTATTACTCCGCAAACTACCATACCGAGCATGGCCAGAGGGAAGAATAAGGATGTTTGAGGAAGGACGGCCGGGCGAACGTCAGGAGTCCGTCAACGCGGCGCCGCATTCGGTCAACACCGCGTCAGGACGGCGCCCGGCGGACCGCGGGCCCCCTAACGTCGGAGAAGCAGTTCCGGCAGGCCCCTCCACCACTCGGGAGCACCCGCATGGCCCGCGTCGTCTGGCACGTCCCGGTCACCGTCACCGGACGCACCACCGCCCTTCGCCTGTTCCGCCTCCGCGACGGCCGCCGCTGCGCGGTCGGCTTCAGCTCCGCCGAGGCCCTGACCGCCCTGCTCGGGCCGGGCCAGGCGTCCACCGAGCTCGCGGAACCCGCACTGCGGGCACTCGCCGCACCGCTCGGCGTCGACACCGTGGTCCTGGACCCGCGCCTGGTGGCGCCGCCCGTGCCCGCCACCTGCTCCCCTGCCCCGGCGGCCCAGCTCCAGCCCCGGTGACCGCCCTCCACCTGGTCCCCGGCGGCGCCGCGCCGCAGCCCGAGGGAGCCCGGTCCCTGCACGCCCTCGCCCGGGTCGGCTTCGGCCCCGTCCCGCTCGACTTCGACCGGCTGGCCGCCGAGTTCCCCGCCGTGCAGAGCGGACTCGCCCTGGCCGGGGACGCCGACCTCGAACTCCGCCTCGCCTGCACCGGCCCCGAGGAGTTACGGGCCATCTCCGCGGCCCTGCTGCGGGCCGGCGCCGCCCACGTCCGGATCGAGCTGGTCCTGCGCGCCCTCGTCCCCCGGCCGCCGACGCTCCGGCCGGTGCCGTAGCCACGTGCCCCCGCGCCCCCGCGCCCCCGCGTCGGTGTCGCGGGGGATCCGTGAAGCCCCCGCCCCCGGCCGGTCGTGATCTTCTCTCGCCCACGGTGACCACGTACCGTCGGCGGAGACGCGGTGGAGGTCGTCCTCCACCCCCGGGTGCGGAGGAGAGCAGCGGCGTGGACCACCTGACGTACAGCGACGTGAAGGCGGCCGGGGAGCGGATCGCGGGGCGGGTGCGACCGGTGGTGGTGGCGCCGGGAGACGAGGGCGGGCGGGTCTGGCTGGCTCTGGAGTACCTGCAGCACACCGGGAGTTTCAAGGCGCGCGGCGCGCAGAACTTCCTGCTCGCGCACGCCGGGGCGGGCACCCTGCCCGCCGCCGGGGTGACCATCGCGTCGGGCGGGAACGCGGGCCTGGCCTGTGCCTGGGCGGCCCGTGAACTCGGCGTGCGCGCCACGGTGTTCCTGCCGGAGACGGCGCCGCCGGTGAAGATGGCGCGGCTGCGCTCCTACGGCGCCGAGGTACGGCTGGCGGGCGGTGAGTACGCGGAGGCGCTGGCCGCGTGCGAGGAGTTCGCGGCGGCGAGCGGCGCGTTGGCCTCGCACGCCTACGACCACCCGCTGATCGCGGCTGGGGCCGGGACGGTGCTGGAGGAGATCCGGGACCAACTCCCGGGCCTGGACACGGTGGTGGTGTCGGTGGGAGGCGGCGGACTGTTCGCCGGGGTGGCGGCCGCGGCGCGCGAGCACGACGTCCGGGTGGTGGCGGTGGAGCCGGCGGGCAGCCGGGCGTTGAACGCGGCGCTGGCGGCGGGGAGTCCGGTGGACGTCCCGGTGGAGTCGGTGGCCTCGGACTCCCTGGGCGCCCGCCGGGCCACCGCACTCGCCGTCCATGCCGCCCGACAGGACGGCGTCCGTTCGGTGCTGGTGCCGGACACCGCCATCGTCCGGGCCCGGCAGGACCTTTGGGACGAGCGCCGGATCGCCGTCGAACACGCGGCGGCCACCGCCCTCGCCGCGGTGGACGGCACCGACGGCGAGCGGATCGCCGTCCTGCTCTGCGGCGCCAACACCGACCCGTCCGACCTGGTGACCGGCGGCTAGCGGCAGCCGGCGGCTCAGCCGATGCCCTGGCGGTCCGGCACCAGGGCGAACGTCCGGGCCCGTGGGTCGGACAGGTTCTCCGCCACGGCCCGGTCCAACAGGACGCGCTGCTCAATGAGTCGGGTGCGCCGATGCTCGGGGGCGATGCGCAGCAGGTCGTCCAGGGAGGCGGCGAGGCGGCGTGTCACCTGCGGGTGCCCGGCGCCGCAGAGGCGGATCTCGGTGAAGGCGAGGTCGACCACGCAGCGCCAGTCCGGTACCGGTTCCACCAGCCGGACGGCGCCTGCCCGGTCGCGGAAGCAGAGGTCCCCGAAGCTCTCGTGGACGAGCATGGCGAGCAGTTGGTGGATCCGGTCGATGGACTGCACCGCGGTGGTCGGGTCGTTGACGGCGGGCGAGAGCGCACGGATGGCGATGTCGACCAGCTGACGGAACCCGAAGCCGAGGTCCTGGTGCATCGTCCGGTCGACGCCGACGTTGAAGGCCAGGGCGATCCGCCGCGGGCGCGGCGGTCGGGCGCCGGCCACCCGGACGATCGGGGTGCCGGGGGTGATGAAGTCGCCGATCCGGGGGACGAGGTGGAGCACCGCGTCGTGCTTGCGGCTAGGGCGGGTGCTCACAGCCGCGCCGGTACGCCACGCCCGCCCCGGGTGGGCTACCCCAGGAGTCGGCGCAGTGCGAGCCCGTCCGGGGCTGCGGCGGTGAGCAGCGCGACGTCCGGGTCGGGCAGCGTGAGCAGGGCGGCGTCGCCCCCGGCGGGCCGCCCGGGCGGTGGCGGCGGCGGGTGGCCGACGGTGAGCCGCTGTCCGGTGGCCCGGTGGCCGCCGAGGACGGCGGGGCCGTCCCAGCCGGGGGCGCCGGGGCCGAGGTCGGTCTGCTGGTCGAGCAGGAGCCGGCCGGCGCGGCGGACGGTGAGCCGGGAGGTGAGCCGGCCGGGGGCGGCGCCACGGGCCCAGTCGTGGTGGCGGCCGAGGATCTGTTCCTCGCGGTAGCGCAGCCGGGCGCCGGCGGCGAGGGTGATCCGGGTGTGCAGGACGAGGTGGCTGCCGCTCGCGGCGACGACGGGTTCGGGCCGCCAGTCGAGCCGGGCGCCCTCCCCCACGGTCAACGCGATGTCGTAGAACGCGGGCCCGGGCCCGGGCAGGCTGATGGTGGCGGCCGCGCTGGTGACGGTGAGCGCGGCGCCGCCGGCGAGGTCGACGGCGAGGGCGAGCCGGTCGCCGCCGAGCGGTGCGGCCATCGAGCCGACGAGCACCACGTGGGCGGCGCCGTCGTCGTCCCGGGTGCGGCGGGGGGCGAGCGGGCCGGCGCCGGAGAGGACGGGCAGGGCGGTGGTGCCCCGCCCGTCCGGCTCGGCGAGGATGCGGGCCCGCGCGAGGACTGCGGCCGTCACCGGGCCTCGCGCCGGTCGGTCGCGTGCCGCGCGGCCTCGCGCCGGTCGGCCCCGTGCTGCGTGGCCTCACGCGGGTCGGCCCCGTACTGCGTGGTCTCGCGCCGGTCGGCCTCGCGCCAGGCCGCGAGCTTCTGCCGGACCCAGGCGGCGACGGGGGCCACGCCCTCGGCCGAGGTGAGCGAGCAGAAGACGGTGGGCAGCTCGCCGCGCTGGGCGGCGGCGTCGCGGGCCATCACGCCGAGGTCGGCGCCGACCAGCGGGGCCAGGTCGGTCTTGTTGATCACCAGCAGGTCGGAGGTGGAGACGCCGGGGCCGCCCTTGCGCGGGATCTTGTCGCCGCCGGAGACGTCGATGACGAAGATCTGGTGATCGACCAGCCCGCGGCTGAAGGTGGCGGTGAGGTTGTCGCCGCCGGACTCGACGAGGACGAGGTCGAGCGGGCCGACGGCGTCCTCCAACTCCTCGACGGCCTCCAGGTTGGCGGAGATGTCGTCGCGGATGGCGGTGTGCGGGCAGCAGCCGGTCTCGACCGCGCTGATCCGCTCGGGCGGCAGGACGGCGTTGCGGAGCAGGAACTCGGCGTCCTCGGTGGTGTAGATGTCGTTGGTGACGACGGCCAGCGACAGTTCCTCGCGCAGCAGGCGGCAGAGGGCGGCGACGGTGGCGGTCTTGCCGGAGCCGACCGGCCCGCCGAGGCCGATCCGCAGGGCGCGGCGGCGGCCGGCGGCGGCGTACGTGTGGCGGACGGGTGCGTCGACGGGGTCGACGTGGTCACGATGCAAAGAGACGGACCTTCCAGGAGTGGTGCTCTTCGGCGTAGACGTCGAGCAGCGGGGCGGAGGCGGCCGGCAGCGCGTCCGGGTCGCCGCGCAGCGCCGCGGCGAGGGCCGCGCCGGCGACGGCGTCGAGCTGCGGCGCGAGGCGGGCGAGCGCGGCGGCGACCTCGTACGGGTCGAGGCCGAGCAGCCGCACGCATGCCGTGGCCGGCCCGTTGACGCTCTCGTACACGGCGGCGGAGGCGGCCTGGGCGGGGGCGAGCCCGGCGGCCAGCGCGGCGGTGCCGAGCACCACCGGCTGGTGCGCGCCGCGCGGGAACTCGCCGGCGAGCCGGTCGAGTCGGTCGTGCGGCCAGGCGGCGCGGGCGGCCCTGAGCAGCTGGCGGCCGAGCCGGCGACTGGTGGCGCGCAGGGCCGGCGACGGGGTGCGGGCCTCGGCCGCCGCGTCCAGGACGACGATGTCCTGTCCGGCGGCGGCCGCGGCGGCCAGGGCGGCGGCGACCAGGCCGGTGGTGTGCAGCCGCCCGGTGAGGAAGGCCGCCATCGTGGCACTGTCGTACACCCGCCCGGCCTTGACCGCCGCCTCGGCGCCGCCGGAGTGCGCGTGCCCGCCGGCGGGGAACCGGCCGTCGGCGAGCATCAGCAGGGCAGCGAGGGCCATCAGAAGAGGAAGTACCGCTGGGCGAGCGGCAGTTCGGTGGCCGGTTCGGGGGTGATGACCTCGCCGTCGACGGTGACGGTGAAGGTGTCGGGGTCGACCCGGACGTCGGGGCGGGCGCTGTTGTTGACCATCTGCTCCTTGGTGACCCCGCGGGTGTTCCGGATCGCGGTGAACTCCTTGGCGACGCCGAGCTGTTCGGCCAGCCGGGCGGGCAGGCCGTCGTCGATCGCGGCCTGCGCGGTGAAGTTGAGCGAGTTGGCCGCCGCCGAGCGCCCGGTGGCGCCGAACATCGGCCGCGGCAGCACCGGCTGGGGCGTGGGGATGGACGCGTTGGCGTCGCCCACCTGCGCCCGGGCGATCTGGCCGCCCTTGACGACCAGGTCGGGCTTGACCCCGAAGAAGGCCGGCGACCAGAGCACCAGGTCGGCGAGCTTGCCGGGTTCGACCGAGCCGATCTCGCCGTCCAGCCCCTGGGCGACGGCGGGGTTGATGGTGTACTTGGCGACATAGCGCCGGGCCCGGTGGTTGTCGGCGCGACCGTCCCCGGGCAGCGCGCCGCGCCGGGCCTTCATCACGTGGGCGGTCTGCCAGGTGCGCAGCACGATCTCGCCGATCCGGCCCATGGCCTGGGAGTCGGAGCTGATGATGGAGATGGCACCGAGATCGTGCAGGACGTCCTCGGCGGCGATGGTGGAGGGCCGGATCCGGGACTCCGCGAACGCGAGGTCCTCGGGCACGTGCGGGCTGAGGTGGTGACAGACCATCAGCATGTCGAGGTGCTCGTCGACGGTGTTGACGGTGTGCGGCCTGGTCGGGTTGGTGGAGCTGGGCAGCACGTTGGCCTCGCTCACCACGGTGATGATGTCGGGCGCGTGGCCGCCGCCGGCACCCTCGGTGTGGTAGGCGTGGATGCCCCGGCCGGCGATCGCGGCGAGGGTGTCGCCGACGAAGCCGGCCTCGTTCAGGGTGTCGGTGTGGAGGGCGAGCTGGGCACCGGTCCGGTCGCAGACCCGCAGGCAGGCGTCGATCACGGCCGGGGTGGCTCCCCAGTCCTCGTGGATCTTGAAGCCGAGCGCGCCGGCCCGCAGCTGGTCGTGCATCGACGCCTCGTTGACGGTGTTGCCCTTGCCGAGCAGTCCGACGTTGACCGGCAGGCCGTCCATCGCCGCGAAGAGCCTGCCGAGGTGCCAGGCGCCCGGGGTGACGGTGGTGGCCTTGGTGCCCTCGGCGGGCCCGGTGCCGCCGCCGACCAGGGTGGTGACACCCGAGGCCAGTGCCTCGTCCACCAGCTGCGGGCAGATGAAGTGGACGTGGGTGTCGACGGCGCCGGCGGTGACGATCCTGCCGTTGCCGGCGATCACCTCGGTCTCCGGGCCGATCACCAGCCGGAGGTGGACGCCGTCCATGGTCTCGGGGTTGCCGGCCTTGCCGAGCGCGGTGATCCGGCCGTCCCGGATGCCGATGTCGGCCTTGACGACGCCCCAGTGGTCGAGCACCACGGCGCCGGTGATGACGGTGTCCGGGGCCCCTTCGGCGCGGCTGGTGCGGGCCTGGCCCATGGACTCGCGGATCACCTTGCCGCCGCCGAAGACGGCTTCGTCGCCGCCGCGGCTGCGGTCCTCCTCGACCTCGATCAGCAGATTGGTGTCGCCGAGCCGGATCCGGTCACCGGTGGTCGGGCCGTAGAGGTCGGCGTAGCGCTCGCGGGTGAGCCGGAGGGCGGGGCGGCCGGCCGCGAGGTGCTCAGTCATCGAGGGCTCCCGCCGTCTCGCCGCGCAGTCCGGCGACCTCGCGGCGGCCGGCGATCGGGACCAGCTGGACCTCGACCGGGATGCCCGGCTCGAAGCGGACGGCGGTGCCGGCGGGGATGTTGAGGCGCAGGCCGCGGGCGGCCGCCCGGTCGAACGCGAGTCCGGGGTTGGTCTCGGCGAAGTGGTAGTGCGAGCCGACCTGGACGGGCCGGTCGGCGCCGTTGAGGACGGTCAGCCGGGTCACGTCCAGCCCGAGGTTGAGGCCGATCTCGCCTTCTCCGTGGATGATCTGACCCGGCGTCATGCTTCCGCCGGCGCTCACTGGATGGGCCCGTGGACGGTGACGAGCTTGGTGCCGTCCGGAAAGGTCGCCTCGACCTGGACGTCCGGGATCATCTCGGGGATGCCCTCCATGACGTCGTCCCGGGTGAGCACCTCGCGGCCGGAGTCCATCAGCTCGGCGACGGTCCGGCCGTCGCGGGCACCTTCGAGGACGTGCGAGGTGATCAGTGCGACCGCCTCGGGATGGTTGAGCCGCAGGCCGCGGCCCCGCCGGGAGCGGGCCACATCGGCGGCCACGTGGATGAGCAGGCGCTCCTGCTCGTGGGGGGTGAGTTTCATCTGCGCGCACCTTCGAGGGGAGGTAAGAGCGCGCGGACACGACGCTGTGCCGCGGTGGTGGCGCATACCGTAGCGGACGAACCACCCCTGGGGCAGGCCGCCCCACCAGCCCGGGCCGGTATCACTATGCAGTGGGCGCTATTTCTATAACCCTATTCGCCGTCCAGATTGCCAGATCTTGAGGCGAAGCTCAATTCCCGCTCAAGTACTGAACCTACTCATCAGTTATGTAACACATGTATGAACTGAATGCCCCCTACCTGCGAGGATGTCCGGCCAAGTAGGTAAACATTCAGTAATGAAATCTGTGCAGAGGCCTATGAATACGCCTACTGTGTGGCAACTCTCCGCGCTCCGATCGCCGGGGCCCCCACACCACAGAGAGATTTCGCATGGCATCCCTCAACCAGCTCTCCCCGCCGAGCACGGGTACCGACACCGGTACCCCCACTCACCGCTCGCTGCGCCGCGAGGTCGGACTGATCGGCCTCATGTGGGCCTCGGTCGGCTCGATCATCGGCTCCGGCTGGCTGTTCAGCGCGAAGAACGCCTCCATGGTCGCCGGCCCCGCCGCCCTCATCTCCTGGGGCATCGGCGCCATCGCGATCGCACTGCTGGCGTTCGTCCACGCCGAGCTCGGCGGACTCTTCCCCGTCGCGGGTGGCACCGCCCGCTACCCGCACTACGCCTTCGGCGGCCTGGCGGGGATGTCTTTCGGCTGGTTCTCGTGGCTCCAGGCGGCGACCGTGGCGCCGATCGAGGTCTTCGCCATGATCAACTACGCCACGCACTGGTCCTTCGCCGAGGGCCTGCAGCGGCCCGACGAGACGCTGACCACCAGCGGCCTCATCGTCGCCGTCTTCCTCATGGCCCTCTTCGTCGCCGTCAACTTCCTCGGCGTCAAGGTGCTGGCCCGCACCAACAGCATCACCACCTGGTTCAAGATCGCCGTGCCGCTGGCCACGATCTTCGTCCTGGCCATCACCAACTTCCACCCCGGCAACTTCACCGAGCACGGCTTCGCGCCGTTCGGGATCAAGGGTGTCCTGACCGCGATCAGCACCAGCGGCATCATCTTCGCCCTGCTCGGCTTCGAGCAGGCCCTGCAGATCTCCGGTGAGAGCCGCAACCCCAAGCGCGACATCCCGCGCGCCGTCATCGGCTCGGTCAGCATCGGCACCCTGATCTACGTGCTGCTGCAGGTGGTCTTCATCGCCGCGATCCCCGCGGCCAGCCTCGCCGGGGGCTGGGCCGGCCTGGACTTCGAGGGCATCAGCCGCCCGTTCGCCGGCCTCGCCATGACCGTCGGCCTCGGCTGGCTGGCCTACGTCCTCTACGTGGACGCCATCATCTCCCCCGGCGGCGCCGGCCTGATCTACACCACCTCCACCTCCCGCATCTCCTACGGCCTGAGCAAGAACGGCTATGCGCCGCAGGCCTTCGAGAAGGTGGACCGCAACGGCGTGCCGTACTTCGGCCTGATCATGTCCTTCGTCACCGGCGTGATCTGCTTCCTGCCGTTCCCCAGCTGGCACGAGCTGGTCGGCTTCATCACCTCCGCGAGCGTGCTGATGTACGCCGGCGCCCCGCTCGCCTTCGGCGCGCTGCGCCGCCGCCTGCCGAACCGGGAGCGCTCCTACCGCCTGCCCGGCGGTGCCGTCATCGCCCCGCTGTCCTTCGTGGTCGCCAGCCTGATCATCTACTGGTCCGGCTGGGAGACCCTGTACCGCCTGGGCTTCGCCATCCTGATCGGCTACCTGCTGCTCGGCGGCTACGCCGTGTACGCGATCCGCAAGGGCCTGCCGAACGCGCCGCGCCTGGACTGGCGGGCCGCCCAGTGGCTGCCGGCGTACCTGGTGGGTCTCGGCGTGATCTCCTGGCAGGGCACCTTCGGCGGCCAGGGCCACATTCCGATGTGGTGGGACATGGTCGTGGTCTCGGTCTTCGCCCTCGGCATCTACTTCTGGGCGATCCGGGTCGCGCTGCCGGCCGACGTGATCGAGCGGAACGTCGAGGACATCGAGGTGGTCGACGCGGGCGGTCACTGACCCTCGGTCCCACCACAGGACGGGCCCGCCGGTTCACCCCGGCGGGCCCGTCCCGTATCCCCGGCGCCCTACAGCTTCAGCACCGCGCGCAGCGCCGCCGTCACCGCCGCCTCCGGATCCGCCACCGCGCCCTCCGAGCGCCAGGCGACGAAGCCGTCCGGACGGACCAGCACCGCGCCGTCCGGGCGGACCCCGTGGAGCTCGGCGAAGTCCGCGCCGGGCTCGGGCGCCAGGTCGTCCTCGGCGCCCGTACCGATCCGGTAGGCGTCCAGCGGGACGGCCAGCCGGTCGGCCGCCCGCTGGGCGCCCTCGTGCCAGGCCGTGCCTTCGGGGCCGGTGAGCAGCACCATCGCCTGCTCGTACAGGTCGAGGGTGGAGAGCTTCACACCCGCCCGCAGCAGCCACTGGTGCGGCGCCCGGCTGCCGGGCTCGCCGGCCGACTCGAACTTCTCCGGCACCACCGCGCCCGCCGGATCCGCCCCGGCCACCGCACCCTCGGGGTAGCGATAGCCGAGCGCCACCGCCAGCACGCCGGCCTGCCGGCCGACGCCCGGCACCACCGCGTACCCGGGGTGGCTGTGCTCGGCCGAGCGCGCCGAGGCACGCTCGCTCGTCACCTCGGCGACCGGACGGCGCTCCTGGCCGTACGTCTCCAGCAGCCCCGGCCCGGCCCAGCCGCCCAGCACCGCGGCCAGCTTCCAGGCCAGGTTGTGCGCGTCCTGGATACCGGTGTTGGAGCCGAACGCGCCGGTCGGCGACATCTCGTGCGCGGCGTCCCCCGCGAGGAAGACCCGTCCGCCGGAGTACCGCTCGGCCACCCGTTCGGCCGCGTGCCAGGGCGCCTTCCCGGTGACCTCCACCTCCAGGTCGGGTACGCCGACCGCCGCCCGGATGTGCCGCACGCACCGCTCGTCGGTGAACGCCTCCAGCGGCTCGCCGCGCTCTGGGTGCCAGGGCGCGTGGAACACCCACTCCTCGTGGTTGTCCACCGGCAGCAGCGCGCCGTCGGCCTCCGGGTTGGTCAGGTAGCAGGCGATGAAGTGCCGGTCGCCCACCGCCTCGGCCAGCCGCTTGGCCCGGAAGGTGATGCTGACGTTGTGGAACAGCTCGCCCTTGCCGGTCTGGCCGATGCCCAGCCGATCCCGGGCCGGGCTGCGCGGGCCGTCCGCCGCGACCAGGTACTGCGCCCGGACGGTGCGCTCCTCGCCGGTCTCCCGGCTGCGCAGCAGCGCCGTCACCCCGTCGGCGTCCTGCTCGAAGGAGAGCAGCTCGGTGCCGAAGCGCAGGTCACCGCCGAGCTCGCGGGAGGACCGCACCAGCACCGGCTCCAGGTCGTTCTGGCTGCACAGGCACCATGCACTCGGGCTGAACCGGGCCAGCCGGCCCCCCGGGTCGATCTCCCGGAACAGCCACTCCTGCTCCTCGCCGGTCAGCGAGGGGGCCTGGAGGATGCCGTGGTTCGCGGCGAGCACCGAGGCCGCCTCGCGGATCGCCTGCTCGATCCCGGCCACCCGGTACAGCTCCATCGTGCGGACGTTGTTGCCTCGGCCACGCGGGTGACGCGAGGTGTCGGCGTGCTTCTCGACCAGCAGGTGTCTGACACCCAGTCGGCCCAGGAAGAGTGAGGCCGACAGCCCGACCAGCGAGCCGCCGACGATCAGGACCGGCACCCGGTCGTCAACCTTCGGATTCATCAATTACTCCAGCCTGTACGGGAGTTCGCGGTCCGGCTTCGGGCTCGGCGCCGCCCTCGGCGGGGCACGCACACACGGCGGCCCCGTCTCTCCATCCCCCTCCCCGGGGTCGTTCTGCCGCCCCTTCGCTCGGATGGCCCGCAAATCTCGCGCCACCCCGCGGGCTCCGCGCACGATCGACCTCAGGCCTGACGCCGACGCCCGGGCCGACCGCCACCGCACCGCCCTCCCCCGTCGGGCCCACCGGCCGGACGCCGCCCCGCGCGGCCGGACGCGGGCGCCCCAGAAGCAGAAAGTGGATCATGACGACTCTGTCCGAACCGCAGGCGCAACAGCAGGCCGAGACCGACACGCGGCTGCGCGTCATGCTGATGCTGGAGATCAAGGACGGCGCCCAGCAGCGCTTCCTCGACGTGTACGAGACGCTGCGCCACCAGGTGGCGTCCGTCCCCGGGCATGTCAGCGACCAGCTCTGCCAGTCGATCAACGACCCTCGGCAGTGGCTGATCACCAGTGAGTGGGAGGACCAGGAGACCTTCCTGGAGTGGGTCGACAGCCCGGCACACCGCGAGATGGTCAAGCCGATGCACGGCTGCGTCAGCGACAGCTTCCGCTCACTGCGCTACTCCATCCTCCGGGAGACCTCGGCGGCCGGCGTCACCGGCACCCGCGCCCCGGCGGAGGTGCCGCCCGGCCTGCCGCGCACCACGCCGGCCGGGCACGTCGGCCCGCCGCAGGCCGCACCCGGCCCGGACGGGGTGACCCGGCACGCGCTGACCTTCACCGTGAAGCCCGGCAGCGAGCAGAAGGTGGCCCGGATCCTGTCCGGCTACACCTCCCCCAAGGCCGAGGTCGACGAGACCACCCGGCTGCGCCGCACCTCGCTGTTCATGCACGGCAACCGCGTCGTCCGGGCCGTCGAGGTGATCGGCAACCTCGGTGACGCACTGCGCCACGTCGCCATGCAGCCCGAGGTCCGGGCCGTCGAGGAGGCGATCAACCCGTACCTTGAGGAGGCCCGCCAGCTGGGCGACCCGCAGGCCGCGCGCGCCTTCTTCGCCAAGGCGGCGCTGCCCGCCGAGCACCAGGCGATCGCGGGCTCCCCCGTCTCCGGGCGGCTGCACCGGCACGCGGTGCTCTACCCGGTGAAGCCCGGCAACGGGCAGGCCGTCGCCGCGCTGCTGGCCGAGCACGACAACCTGGCCACCGCGGACCCGACCGGCCCGGTCGCCGCGTCCTTCGTCTTCCACCGGGAGGACGTCGTGGTCCGCCTGGTGGACCTGCGGGTACCCGCCGAGGCCGACCCGGCGGCGGCCCTCGGTGTCGCCGGCGAACGCGAGGCCACCGTCCTCGGCCGGCTCCTCGACCTCGGCGCCGACGGCGACCTTCGGACCGTCGCCGGACTCAGCGCCTTCCTCGCGGCCCGCGCGATGAACCCGGTCACCGACCGCAGTTCGCAGGAGGGCTGACGGGGCGCCGGCACGACGCCGCCGCGAGAAGAACCGCCGGACCCGCACCACCGCCGGACCAGATCCGGAACCGACACTCGGAGGAAGAACCATGTCCACGCAGTACCCACGGATCGTGCACGTCGACGAGGCACCGGAGAACCGCCGGCGCGGCGGCGACCTGCGCGCCATGCTCACCCCCACCACCTGCGGCGCGACCAGCGGCTTCATGGGCCTGGCCATCGTGCAGCCCGGCGAGCGGATCGGCGAGCACTACCACCCGTACTCCGAGGAGTTCGTCTTCGTGGTGAGCGGCGACCTGGAGGTCGACCTGGACGGGGTCACCCGGGCGCTCAAGCCCAACCAGGGCCTGATGATCCCGATCGACATGCGCCACCGGTTCCGCAACGTGGGCGACACCGAGGCCCGGATGGTCTTCCACCTCGGCCCGCTCGCCCCCCGTCCGGAGCTGGGCCACGTCGACACCGAGGAGACCGAGGGGGCCGTCACCTCCGGCCCGCCGGAACACGCCAAGGTGGCTTCGTGACACGGCGCGTCGCCGTCACCGGGATCGGCGTGGTCGCACCCGGTGGCGTGGGCGTCCCCGCCTTCTGGCGGCTGCTCACCTCCGGCCGGACGGCGACCCGGGGCATCACGCTCTTCGACCCCACCGGGTTCCGCTCCCGGATCGCCGCCGAGTGCGACTTCGACCCGGCGGCGCACGGACTGAGCCCCGAGGACGTCCAACGGGCCGACCGGTACGTGCAGTTCGCGATGGTGGCGGCGGACGAGGCGGTCGCCGACGCGGGTCTTGACCTCGCCGCGGAGGACCCGTGGCGGATCGGCGTCTCCCTCGGCACCGCCGTCGGCGGCACCACCCGACTGGAGCACGACTACGCCCTGGTCAGCGCCGGCGGCGCCCGCTGGGACGTCGACCACCGCCGAGCCGAACCGCAGCTGCACCGGGCCTTCGCGCCGTCCACGCTGGCCTCCACGGTCGCCGAGCGCACCGGCGCGCACGGCCCGGTGCAGACCGTCTCCACCGGCTGCACCTCCGGGCTGGACGCGATCGGCTACGCCTTCCAGGCGGTCGAGGAGGGGCGCGCCGACATCTGCATCGCCGGTGCCTCCGACTCGCCGATCTCGCCGATCACCGTCGCCTGCTTCGACGCCATCAAGGCCACCAGCGAACGCAACGACGACCCGGAGCACGCCTCCCGCCCCTTCGACGCCCACCGGGACGGCTTCGTGCTCGGCGAGGGCGGCGCCGTGCTGGTGCTGGAGGAGCTGGAACACGCCCGCCGGCGCGGCGCCCGGATCTACGGCGAGATCGGCGGCTTCGCCACCTTCGGCAACGCCTACCACATGACCGGCCTCACCCAGGAGGGGCTGGAGATGTCCCGGGCGATCGACGACGCGCTCGACCACGCCCGGGTGAACCGCACCGACGTCGACTACGTCAACGCGCACGGCTCGGGCACCAAGCAGAACGACCGGCACGAAACGGCGGCCGTCAAGCGCTCGCTCGGCGGGCACGCGTACGAGACGCCGATGAGCTCGATCAAGTCGATGGTCGGGCACTCGCTCGGCGCGATCGGCGCGATCGAGGTGGTCGCGTGCACCCTCGCACTGGCCCACGGCGTGGTACCGCCGACCGCCAACTACGAGACTCCGGACCCGGAGTGCGACCTCGACTACGTGCCGCGCACCGCGCGCGAGCTGCCGCTCCGTCACATCCTGTCGGTCGGCAGCGGATTCGGCGGATTCCAGTCCGCCGTCGTGCTCAACAGAACGGGGTGAGATCCATGACGTCACGTCAAAAGGAACGCCGGGCGGTGGTCACCGGCCTCGGCGTGGTGGCGCCGAACGGCGTCGGTGCCGACGCCTTCTGGAAGGCCACCAGGCAGGGCGTGAGCGTCCTCGACCGGATATCCCGCGAGGGCTGCGCCGACCTCCCGCTGCGCATCGCGGGCCAGGTCCGGGACTTCGACCCGCAGTCCGTGATCGACAGCCGCTACCTGGTACAGACCGACCGCTTCACGCACTACGCGATGGCCGCCGCCGACCTGGCGGTGGCGGACGCCGGCTTCACCCCCGACCCCGAACAGCCGTACGCGGTGGGTGTGGTGACCGCGGCCGGCTCCGGCGGCGGCGAGTTCGGCCAGCGCGAGCTGCAGCAACTCTGGGGCCAGGGGCCACAGTTCGTCGGACCGTACCAGTCCATCGCATGGTTCTACGCAGCCAGCACCGGCCAGGTCTCGATCCGCGGCGGCTACAAGGGCCCGTGCGGTGTGGTCGCCAGCGACGAGGCCGGCGGCCTGGACGCCCTCGCACACGCGGCCCGCGCGATCGAGCGCGGCACCGACGCGGTGGTGGCCGGCGCCGCCGAGGCACCGCTGGCGCCCTACTCGATGGTCTGCCAGCTCGGATACCCCGAGCTCAGCCTCTCCGAGGAGCCCCACCGGGCCTACCTGCCGTTCTCCGCGGACGCCAACGGCTTCGCCCCCGCCGAGGGCGGCGCGATGCTGCTGCTGGAGGACGAGCGGACGGCCCTCCGGCGCGGCGCCACCGTCCGGGCGCACATCGCCGGGCACGGCGCCACCTTCACCGGCGCCTCCCGCTGGGAGGAGTCCCGGGAGGGGCTGGCCGCGGCGATCCGGATCGCGCTCGACCAGGCCCGGATCGCCCCCGAGGAGGTCGACGTGGTCTTCGCCGACGCCCTGGGCGTCCCGGCCGCCGACCGCGCCGAGGCGCTCGCCCTGGCCGACGCGCTCGGCCCCTACGCCGAACGCGTCCCGGTGACCGCGCCCAAGGCGGGCACCGGGCGGGCCTACTGCGGGGCGCCGCTGCTCGACGCGGCGGCGGCCGTACTCGCCATGGAGGACGGCTTGGTGCCGCCCACCCCCAACGTCACCGAGGTCTGCCACGACCTCGCCCTGGTGACCGGCCGCGCCCGCCCGGCCGAGCTGCGCACCGCACTGGTGCTCAGCCGCGGGCTGATGGGCTCCAACGCCGCGCTGCTGCTCCGGCGCGACGACCGGGCCTGACCGACAACCCCTATTTGGCTCACCTAGAAGGGACTTCCCGTGAGCATCACCCTCAGCCACCCCGAACTGGCCGCGCTGATCCAGGCCCGGGCCGGTGTCGCGATCGACCCGATCGAGTTGGAACGCCCCGGTGTCAGCTTCGACGAGTTCGGCGTGGACTCCCTCGGTCTGCTCGGCGTGGTCGGCGAACTGGAGAACCGGCACGGCGTCAAGGTCACCAACGGTGCGGAGTCGGCCAAGACCCCGGCCGAATTCCTGGAACTGGTGAACGCCGCGTTCACCGCGAAGGCCGGTGCCTGAGATGCCTGGACACACGGACAACGAGATCGTCATCGCCGCGCCGCTCGACCTGGTCTGGGAGATCACCAACGACCTGGAGAACTGGCCGCAGCTCTTCAGCGAGTACGCCTCCGTCGAGGTGCTGGAGCGGGACGGCGACAGCGTGCGCTTCCGGCTCACCATGCACCCCGACGAGAACGGCCAGATCTGGAGCTGGGTCTCCGAGCGCACCACCGACCGGGCCTCGCTCGCGGTGCGCGCCCGCCGGGTCGAGCCCGGGCCGTTCGAGTTCATGGACATCCGCTGGGAGTACGCGGAGGTCCCGGCCGGCACGAAGATGCGCTGGGTCCAGGACTTCGCGATGAAGCCCACCGCCCCGGTCGACGACGACGGCATGGTCAACCACATCAACCGCAACTCGCGCATCCAGATGCAGCTGATCCGCGAGAAGGTCGAGAAGCAGGCCGGGGAGGTGTGAGCCGGATGCACCGCGCACTGATCGTCGCCCGGATGAAGCCGGACGCCGCCCCGGGCATCGCCGACGTGTTCGCCGAGTCCGACCGCGGTGAACTGCCGCACCTGATCGGCGTCACCGGCCGCAGCCTCTTCCAGTTCGGCGACGTCTACCTGCACCTGATCGAGGCCGACCGCCCCCCGGGCCCGGCCGTCGCGCAGGTCGCCGGCCACCCGGAGTTCCGGGCGGTCAGCGATGCCCTCACCGCCTACGTCCAGGCGTACGACCCGGCCACCTGGCGGGAGCCCAAGGACGCCATGGCGCGCGAGTTCTACCGCTGGGAGCGTGGCGGCCTCAACTGAGCCGCGCCCCGGACCGCACGGTGCCCCGCAGGAAGGCCTGCGGGGCACCGGCGTGTGGACGGGGCCCTGAGCGTCGGCCACCCTGAGCGCCGGCGGCCCGGACCGTGCGTCGGGCCGTGCGTCGGGCCGTGCCTCAGGGGCGTGCGTCGGGCGGGCGGCGGGGCGTACGTCAGGCCGTGCCGAGGGCGGCGTCCGGGGTACGGCCCGCCTGGGCCTGCTCGACGCGCTGGACCAGCAGCGCGGCGAGCCGCCTGGTGGCCGCGGGGTCGACCGGGCCGCCCTCGGTGGTCACCGTCGCGACCACCGTGCCGGAGCGCAGCACGATGGCGACGCCGTCCCGGCCGGCCAGATCGCCCTGGAAGGCGCGGCTCTCGCTCCCCAGCGCGGCCAGCTCGACCGCGTGGTACTTGCTGCCGTCGGCGTACCCCGCGTACGCCTCCGCGAGCTTGTCCTTGGCCGCCGCCTTGCTCGGGAGGGTGTCGATCCCGAAGCGCGCGGTCACCTCGCCGGAGGAGAAGCGGGCCGACCCGCTGAGCGGCTTGCCGCTGCACGACCCGGCGCCGGTGCAGGTGGTGGCGTGGTCGGCGGTGTCCACCCGGCGCTTCTCCTCCTCCCAGCCGGTCATGGCCTTCTGGTCCGGCATCAGCTGGAGCAGGAGCTTGTCGTCGAGCAGCAGCGTGTCGGAGTCCGCCCCGGCGGGCTGCGCGGCCCCGCCGCCGGCGGCGCCCGCTCCCCCGCCCTGGGCCGGCGTGCCCGGCGTGCCCGGCGCGGGCGAGCCGGAGGTACCGGCCGCGGCGCCGGAGGCTGCGGACGTCGCGCCGCCGGCCGCCGCCTGGCCCCCGGCGCCGGCCTGGCGCGCCCCGGGGCTCGCCGGAGCGGTCGTGGCCGCTCCCGCGGTCGCGCCTGCCGCCGGGCTCGCGCTGCCCTTCGCCGTGTCGTGGGAGGTCTTCGACCCCCCGGAGCCACAGGCCGCCAGCACGCCCAGCAGAACCCCCGTCGCCGCCACCGCGGCAACCTTCCGACCGACCGTGCTCATCGACCGCTCCCTCTCGTGTCAGTGGACCATCAAGATAGACGCGGCAGGTCGCGGCCGGTTCCCCGGGGGTGGCCACCGGGGAGAAGGGGCTACCCCCGGGCCCCCGGAGCCCCCGGAGCACCCGGAGCACCCGGAGCACCCGGAGGGAGGATCTCGACGCCGGTCACCCGGCTGATCCGGGTCGGCTCGATCAGCACCACCACTCGCCGCTCGCCGGGGATCCTCCACTCGTAGCGCTCCGCCCCGAGGTAGACCCCGGCCAGCCGGTCCATGTTCCGGTCCGCCTCCTCCCCCTCGACGAACCGGACCACCCGCCCGCGGATCTGCACCCGGTCGTACGGGTCGGCCGCGTCCGCGTGCGACAGGCAGACCCGGGGGTCGCGCCGGAGGTTGCGCTCCTTGACCCGCCCGACCGAGGTGTTGAACAGCACCAGGCCGCCTTCCGTCCCCACCCACATCGGGCTGACGTGCGGCGACCCGTCGGCGTTGACCGTGGCGACGAACCAGATGTGCCCCGCCTCGATCCGCGCCCGGACGTCCTTCGAGATCTCGACCATGCGCCAAGCCTGCCCGCGCGCACCCGGATCCACGCCGGCCTTCGCCCGTCGGGACGGCGGGCCCGCGGCCCGGGTCCATGCCGGATTCACCCGGATCGCCGGGGCAGTCGGGTGAACACTCCAATGAGTCCACTCGAAGGGGCGCACAAGCACCGCCGTCACCCCCCTGCTCGGGTGGCAGCGGCCGCCGGGGTGGTTGACGGTGGATCAGGCGCACCACTCCGCGAGTCCCCTTGCCCGACGACGTGTCGGCTGTCGCGGGCCGCGCCGGAAGGATCACCATCATGCGTTCTGCACGCACGCTTCTCGCCGGGGCCGTCGTCGTCGCCGCCGCCCTCACCGTCGGCGCCCCCGCCGCCTTCGCCGACGGCTCCGACAAGAACCTCACATGGCAGGAGAAGCAGGACAAGTCCGCCAGCCCCGACAGCCAGAAGACCTGGGACGAGAAGCAGGACAAGTCGGCCAGCCCCGACAGCCAGAAGAGCTGGGAGGAGAAGGACAAGGGCTCCTCCTCGGGCGAGGAGCACAAGGCCGACGAGAAGACCCCGCACGGTGGCGTGCACACCGGCGGCGGCGGCCTGGCGCTGTCCGGCGGCGGCCTCGGGGCCGGCGCCGTCCTGCTGCTGGGCGGTCTCGGAGCCGGCGCGATCGCGCTGCGCAAGGGCCGTCGCGCCACCGGAGCCACGATCTGACCTGTGTCGCCGGGTCAGGCGCCGCCCGTCACCTCCCGTCGCCTCCCCGCCGTGGCCGCCGCTCCGTGCGCCGGCCACGGCGGGGGCACGCGGGGCGGTCCTCCGGCGGCGGTGCCACCGCTGTGCCGACTTGAAGCCGAGTCGCCGTTGAAGCCGGGTCGGCGTTGAAGGCCGAGTCGCCGTGAAGGCCGAGGAGTGGAGTCATGACCGGTCTGGTCCCTGGTACGTCCCGGCTGCTGCGCGCGGGTATGGGCGCGGCGGCGGCCGGTCTGCTGCTCATCTACAACTCGGTGGACGCCGCACCCTCGGCCGAGCCTCCGCCGGGCCAGGCCGCTCCCCCGGCGGCCACCGCCGGCGCGTCCCCCGGCGCCGCGTCCGCCTCACCGGCGGCCTCCCCGGCACCGGCCAAGGCGTCCGGGCCGGCGCTGAAGCGGTCCGTTCCGACCCGGCTGCGGATCCCGCAGATCGCCGTGGACGCACCGTTCACCGAGTTGACGCTGGACCCGGCCGGGCAGCTCAACGCGCCGCCGCCGGACAACCAGAACCTCGTCGGCTGGTACCGCGACGGCGTCACCCCCGGCGAGCGCGGCAGCGCCGTGGTGGCCGGGCACGTGGACACCACCAAGGGCCCGGCGGTGTTCCTGCTGCTCAGCCTGATGCTGCCGGGCAACAAGGTCGAGGTGCAGCGGGCGGACGGCACGGTCGCCGTCTTCACGGTCGACTCGGTGGAGACCTTCGCCAAGAGCGCCTTCCCCGACCAGAAGGTCTACGGGAAGACGCCGGACGCCCAGCTGCGACTGATCACCTGCGGCGGCACCTACGACAAGAAGCGCAAGGACTACCTGGACAACGTGGTGGTCTTCGCGCACCTGGAGTCCTCGCACAAGGCCTGAGCCGTCACGACGAGACCCCATCGCCACGACGAGCAGCCACGACGAGACCGCCCGCACCGGGGCTCCCGGTGCGGGCGGTCTCGTCGTGCGCGGGTCGGGGTCAGCCGCGCACGGTGGCCTCGAAGGCGTGCAGGTACGGGTTGACCGGGCGGACCTCGGCGACGTCCAGTCCGGCCTCCTCCATCAGCCGGACCAGGCTCTCCTCGGAGTGCTTGGCGCCGCCGACGTTGAGCATCAGCATGAGGTCCATGGCGGTGGTGAAGCGCATCGACGGGCTGTCGTCGACCAGGTTCTCGACCACCACGACGCGGGCGCCCGGACGGGCTGCGCGGACCACGTTGGCGAGGGTGCGACGGGTGCTCTCGTCGTCCCACTCCAGGATGTTCTTGATGATGTAGAGGTCGGCGCGGACCGGGATGTCCACCCGGCAGTCGCCGGGCACCAGGCGGGCCCGGGCGGAGTAGGCGCCGCCGTCGCGGAGCCGCGGGTCGGCGCCGGCGACCACCTTGGGCAGGTCGAGCAGGGTGCCGTGCAGCGCCGGGTGCTTCTCCAGCAGGCTGGCCAGCACGTGTCCCTGGCCGCCGCCGATGTCGACCACCGAGTCGATCCCGGTGAGGTCCAGGTAGGCGGCGAAGTCTGCGGCGGACTGGCGGCTGGAGGTGGTCATCGCCTTGTCGAAGACCTTCGCCGAGTCGCCCGCGTCGCTGTGCAGGTAGTCGAAGAACTCCTTGCCGAACAGCTCGGGGAAGACGTTGCGGCCGGAGCGGACCGCCTCGTCCAGCTTCGGCCAGGCCTCCCACGTCCACGGCTCGGTGCACCAGAGGGAGATGTAACGGAGGCTGTTGGGGGCGTCCTCGCGCAGCAGCCGGGACATCTCGGTGTGCTCGAACCGGTCGCCGCCGGTCTCCTGGAAGATGCCGTAGCAGGTGAGCGCGCGCAGCAGGCGGCGCAGCTGCTTGGGCTCGGTGTCGAGCGCGGCCGCGAGGTCGGTGGCGGTGGTCGGGGTGTCGCCGAGCGCGTCGGCGACACCGAGCCGGGCGGCCGCGCGGACGGCGGCGGCGCAGGCGGCGCCGAAGACGAGCTCCCGCAGGCGCATCGCGGCCGGCGGGGTGGTGGCGGGCGTGGTGGTCATGTGCCGTCTTTCTGCAAAGGGGAGGTGGGGGCTGGGCCGGTGTCCCGGTGTCGCCGGGCGGGCGGGCCTTCACGGACACGCCCTCGGGCTCCGCGGGAGTCGCGGAGCCGGTGGGACGCGCGGCGGTTCAGCAGTGACCGGCGGGCATGGAGACCGCGCAGTGGTTGCGGGTGAAGGAGTTGGTGGTGCCGGTGTCGGCGTCCACCAGGTCGGCCGGGCCGTTGCCGACCGCGTGGTTGCCGGTGATGATGTTGCGCGCGTTGGGCGCGCCGACCAGGCTGCGGAAGAGCACGATGCCGCCGGACATCGGCGAGGCGCCGACGTTGTCGCGGACCTGGTTCTCCGTCACCGTGGTGTCCTCGGCGCCGGTGAGCAGGATGCCGGTGCCCTGGATGTAGTCGAGCCGCGGGTTGGGCGGGCAGTACTTGTTGTTGGCGACGACCCGGTTGTGGGCGATGCTCAGCGCACCGGCCCGGGGGACGCCCTCGTCACCGACGATGAAGACGCCGCCGCAGTTGCCGTGGATCTCGTTCGCCTCGATGTCCAGGTCACGCAGGCGGCGGACGGTGACGCCGATCCGGTTGTCGGTCAGCAGGTTGCCGCTGACCACGGCGCCGTCGGTGTCCATGGCACCGCCCTCGTTGGCCACCGAGTTGGCCAGGAAGACACCGGACTGGCCGTTGCGGGTGGACTCGTTGCCGGTGATGACGGCCCGGGTCGACTTCTCCTGGCTGATGCCCTGCTGGCCGTTGTCGTGGACGTAGGCGGCGCGGACGGTCATGCCGGTGGTGGCGCTGACGTCGATGCCGTTCTTGCGGAAGCCGGTGACGGCGAGGGCCTCGACGGTGATGCCGCCGAGCGGGTGGTCGTCGGTGCCGACGACGCAGAGGCCGTGGCCGGCGGTGGCGCAGACGGAGTCGCCGGCGGTGCCGTCCTCGGCGGTGCCGGGGGTGATCACGCTCTTCGGGCCGGCGCCGCGCAGGGTGAGGCCTGCGGTGGTGATCCGGACGCTGCCGCGGTAGGTGCCGGGGAGCAGCTGGACGGTGTCGCCGGGGCTGGCGGCGTCGACGGCCTGCTGAATCGATTCGCCCGGCTGGACGAGGTGCAGGGCGCCCGCGGCGTGGGCCGGGGGCGCGGCGGCGAGGGTGGTCAGGGCGGTGGTGAGGGCGGTCGTGGCGGCAGCGGTGGCCGCGGCGAGATGGTGGACCCGTCGCGTGGGCATGAGTGGTGACCTGCTTTCTGGCGCGCTCGCGGGGACGCCGGCGCGGTGACGCGGTGTGTGCGGGAGATGACGGTCGGTGGGGTCGGTCGCATCGACGCTATGGGCGCACGGGTGGGCCCGCCACCAGGGCTGGGCTGCGGGACTGACGGGGCGTCGGCAACCGGAGGAAGCCGGGCGTGCGCGGGGCAGGCCGGACGGCTGCGGGCGGGGGCCGGCGCGGCGGGGGTGGCGCGCCGGCGGACATGGCGGCCCGCCCGGCCGCGGGGGTGCGGGCGGGCGCGTGGGTTACGCGCGTGGGTTTCGGACGGGTGGTGGGCACGGGTGCAGGTGGTGGGCGCGGGTGCCGGTGGGAAGCGGGGTGCCGGTGGTGGGCGCCGGTGCGCTGATCTGTCACGGGCAGTGACGCCGACGGGGCCGTCCGGCCTGGCATTCGAGGTCCGATTCACTCGATCGGGTACAGAGGAGAGCTGTTCCTGGCGTGTCATCGGCATACGATCGCCGGCCCCGGATGACTGCGCGCCGGGGCGTCCGTGGCGCGTGGCATGCTCGGGGCCATGAACACCGCCGCCGTCCTCCCGCCCGTCGCCGCCGTACCGCCGGTCACCGCCGTCCGCAACCCGGTCGGCGCCCATGTGCCGGTGGCCGCCCGCGGGCTGGCCGGGACGGGGCTCGCGTACGCGCGGCGGGTCGGCGCCGAGACCGTCCAGGTGTTCGTGGCCAACCCGCGCGGCTGGGCCACTCCCCCGGGCAACCCGGCGCAGGACGAGGAGTTCCGCACCGCCTGCGCCGAGCAGGGCATCCCGGCGTACGTGCACGCGCCGTACCTGATCAACTTCGGCTCGGACACCGCGGCGACCCGCGAGCGCTCGGCCGCCTCGCTGCGCCACTCGCTGGTGCGCGGCCACGCGATCGGCGCACTGGGCGTGGTGCTGCACACCGGCTCGGCGGTCGGCACGGCGCCGGGCGGCGGCTCCCGGCGGGCCGAGGCGATGGCGCAGGTCCGCGAGGACGTCCGTCCGCTGCTGGACGAGCTGGACGCGCTCGGGGAGGACGCGCCCTGGCTGCTGCTGGAGCCGACGGCCGGCCAGGGCAGTTCGCTCTGCTCGCGGATGGAGGACCTGGCCGCGTACGTGGACGCGTTGGACGGCCACCCGAAGGTCGGGGTCTGCCTGGACACCTGCCACGCCTTCGCGGCCGGCCACGACCTCGCCGCGCCGGGCGGCGTCCGGGAGACGCTGGACGCGCTGGTCGCGGCCGCCGGGCCGGGCCGGCTGCGGCTGATCCACGCCAACGACTCGGAGGACGTGGTCGGCGCGCGCAAGGACCGGCACGCCAACATCGGCGCCGGGCGGATCGGGGCGGAGCCGTTCCGCGAGCTGTTCGAGCACCCGGAGACGGCCGGCGTCCCGCTGGTGGTCGAGACGCCGGACCGTAAGCACGGCGGCGACGGCACCGGGCACGCGCTCGACATCGCCGTGCTCAAGGAGCTGCGCGAGCGGGCCGCGGTACCGGTGTAGCCCGTTCCCGCCGGCGTAGCCCGTTCCCGCCGGCGGACGCGTCCCGGGCTGCCGGGTCGGCGGGGCGGTGGCAGGCTGGAACGAGTGATGTCTCAGGCCCCTGGGGGTTTGCGATGAGCCCGACCCGGAGACTGGCCACGCTCCCGTGCGGACGCCGCAGCAAATGGGTGGTGCTGGCGCTCTGGCTGGTACTGCTGCTGGCGGCGGGACCGCTCGCCGGCAAGCTCACCGACGCCGAGGACAACCAGGCGTCCAGCTGGCTGCCCGGCAACGCCGAGTCCACCCAGGTACTCAACGAGCAGCGCGCCTTCCAGCCGGTGGACACGGCCCAGGCCGTGGTGGTCTACACCCGCGACAGCGGGATCACCCCGACCGACCAGGTCGAGGCGGCCCGGGACGCGACCGCCTTCGCCGACGCGCCGCACGTGCTGGGCCGGGTGATCGGCCCGGTGGTCTCGACCGACGGCCGGGCCATGCAGACCATCGTGCCGGTCGACATCGGCACCGGTGGCTGGCAGGACCTGCGCCCGGCGGTCGACAGCCTGCGTGCCACCGCCGCCGACAACAGCCTGGGCATGACCACCCACGTCACCGGACCGGCCGGGATCGGCGCCGACCAGGCCGAGGCGTTCGCGGGAATCGACGGAACCCTGCTGGCCGCCACCGTCAGCGTGGTGATCATCCTGCTGCTGCTCACCTACCGCAGTCCGGTGCTCTGGGCGCTGCCACTGCTCTCCGCGGCCGGGGCGCTGGTCGTCGCCCAGGCCGTCATCTACCTGCTGGCCAAACACGCCGGACTGACCGTCAACGCGCAGAGTGCCGGCATCCTGATCGTGCTGGTGCTGGGCGCGGGCACCGACTACGCCCTGCTGCTCACCGCCCGTTACCGGGAGGAGCTGAGACGGCACGAGGACCGGCACGAGGCGATGGCGCTCGCCCTGCACCGGGCCGGGCCGGCGATCCTGGCCTCCTCGGCCACCGTGGTCGCGTCGATGCTCTGCCTACTGATCGCCGAGATGAACTCCACGAGCGGCCTCGGCCCGGTCTGCGCGATCGGCGTGCTGGTGGCGCTGGCCGCGATGCTGACGCTGCTGCCGGCGCTGCTGGTGGTCGTCGGGCGCTGGGTGTTCTGGCCGGTCAAGCCTGCCTTCGGCACGCCGGAGCCGACGCGGACCGGCCGCTGGGCGCACGTCGGGACGTGGATCGGCCGACGGCCCCGCAAGGTCTGGATCGGCACCGCGCTGGCTCTGGGGGCCTGCTGCGTCGGGCTGGTCTCGCTCAACGCCACCGGCCTGTCCACCGCCGGCAGCTTCACCGGCACGCCGGACTCGGTGGTCGGCCAGCAGGTGCTGGAGCAGCACTTCCCCGGCGGGACGGGCGCGCCGCTGACCGTGATCAGCACGGCGGGCGAGGCGGGCGCCGTCCGGACGGTGGCGCAGGCCACCCCCGGCATCGCCGGGACGTCGGTGCCGGTGGAGCGGCAGGGGCAGGCGCTGTTCCAGGCCACGCTGGCCGATCCGCCGGACAGTCAGGCCGCCAAGGACACCGTGGACCGCGTGCGCGCGGCCGTCCACGAGGTGCCCGGCGCCGACGCCAAGGTGGGCGGCTCCACCGCGGTGATCCTGGACGCCGGCCGGGCCGCGGCCAGCGACAACCGGGCGATCATCCCGCTGGTGCTCGGCGTGGTGCTGGTGATCCTGGCGCTGCTGCTGCGGGCGGTGACCGCGCCGCTGGTGCTGATCGCCACGGTGGTGCTGTCGTACGCGGCGGCGCTCGGGATCAGCGCGTTCTTCTTCGAGCACGTCTTCCACTTTGAGGGCGAGGACAACGCGTTCCCGCTGTTCGTCTTCGTCTTCCTGGTCGCGCTCGGAATCGACTACAACATCTTCCTGATGACGCGCGTGCGGGAGGAGTCCGCCCACAACGGCACCCGGCAGGGGGCGGTGGCCGGGCTGGCCGCGACCGGCGGGGTGATCACCTCGGCCGGGCTGATCCTGGCGAGCACCTTCGCGGTGCTCGGCACACTACCGGTGGTGGGCTTCGCCGAGATCGGCTTCGCGGTTGCGCTCGGCGTGCTGCTGGACACCCTGGTGGTGCGGTCGGTCCTGGTCACCGCGCTCACCATGGACCTGGACCGTCACATGTGGTGGCCGGGAAAGTTGTCCAGGCAAGTCAGCCGCCCCGAGAGCGAGTTGACCAGACAGCTTTAAGTTACCGCCGAGTTCATATGGTTATCGTCCGCAGTCTTGCCGGACGTGACCGGCTACGCGTTGACTGCGGGCATGCCAACTTCCACCACGCTTCGTCACGGCACCCGGCTGGCCGCCGCCTGCACCGTCGCCGCCGCGCTGCTCGCCCCGGTGGCCGCCGCTCCGGCCGCCTCGGCGGCGGCCGCCCCGGTCGCCGGCACGGCCGCCACCACGGTTCCGGCACTGAACGTGCTCACCTACAACGTCTTCCTGATGAGCAAGAACCTGTACCCCAACTGGGGCCAGGACTACCGGGCCAAGGCGATCGCCGCCTCGGACGTGTTCCAGGGCCACGACGTGGTCGTGGTCCAGGAGGCCTTCGACAACGCCGCCTCCGACCTGCTCACCTCGCAGGCCTCCGCCGCGTACCCGTACCACACCCCGGTCGTCGGCCGGTCGACCAGCGGGTGGGACGCCACCGGCGGCAGCTTCGCCTCGTCCACCCCGGAGGACGGCGGGGTGACGCTGCTCAGCAAGTGGCCGATCCTGCGCAAGGAGCAGTACATCTTCAAGGACGCCTGCGGCAGCGACTGGTGGTCGAACAAGGGCTTCGTCTACGCGGTGCTGGACGTCAACGGCGTGCGCACGCACGTGGTCGGCACCCACCTGCAGTCCACCGACACCGGCTGCTCCGCCGGCCAGCCGGCCGCCGTCCGGGCGGCGCAGCTCAAGGCGATGAAGGCGTTCATCGACGGCAAGAACATCCCGGCCGCCGAGCCGGTGCTGCTCGCCGGCGACCTCAACATCGACTCGCACGGCAGCGAGTACCCGTCGCTGCTCAGCAACGCCAACGTGTCGCCGGCCACCACCCGCGACGGGTGGGCCGACTCCTTCGACACCGTGGACAACTCGATCGCCGCCTACCGCTACCCCGGTGAGCCCAAGGAGGACCTCGACTACGTCCTCTACCGGGCCGACCACGCGCAGCCGGCGAGCTACACCAACACGGTGGTGCGCTTCCACAGCTCACCGTGGACGGTGAGCAGCTGGGGCAAGAGCTACACCTACACCGACCTGTCCGACCACTACCCGCTGTCGGCGGGCTGAGCGGCCGCGCACGCCGGCCGGGTACCCGGGCTGCGTCCTGAGCCGGGTCCTGAGCCGGGTCCTGGGCTGGGTGCGCCCGGGTCGGGGGCCCCAAGCCGGGTGCCCGGGCCGGGTGTCCCGGCCGGTTTCTCAGCCCTTGCCGGTGAAGCGCCGGTAGGCCGGTCCGAGGGCGGCCTCCAGGGGCCGCCCTCGGACGGCGAGGCCGGACGGGCCCAGGTCGTCGACGGCCGGCGCGACGGGGTCGGTCTCGTCGGCGCCACTCGGGGCGGACGGGACGCGGCCCTGCCAGAACGTGTCGAGGCACTCGGCCAGCGGGCGGTCACCAGGTGCGGGCATCACAGTGGTCACTCTCCGCAGACGGGGTCATCACGACGGTCGCTCTCCGCACGCGGGGCATCACGGCGGTCACTCTCCGATCGCGTCGGCGGAGAGGGTCAGCAGCTCGCGCAGCCGCTCCGCGGACAGCTCGGCCAGCCACTGCTCGCCGCCGCCGATCACGGCGTCGGCGAGGCTGCGCTTCGCCGCGAGCAGGCCGTCGATCCGCTCCTCGACGGTGCCGACGCAGACCAGCCGCCGGACCTGCACGTCGCGGTGCTGCCCGATCCGGTGCGCGCGGTCGGTCGCCTGGTCCTCGACCGCCGGGTTCCACCAGCGGTCGAGGTGGATCACCTGGTTGGCGGCGGAGAGGTTGAGGCCGGTGCCGCCCGCGCGGAGCGAGAGCAGGAAGACCCTTGGCCCGTCCGGGCGTTGGAACCGCTCGACCAGCTCGTCCCGCCGTCCCTTGGGCACACCGCCGTGCAGGTAGGCGACCTCCTCGCCCAGCCGGCGGCTCAGGTAGGGCTGGAGCATGGTGCCGAACTCGGCGTACTGGGTGAAGACCAGCGCCCGGTCGCCCTCGGCCAGCGCCTCCTCCAGGAGCTCGACCAGCCGCTCGACCTTGCCCGAGCGGCCCGCCAGCTCCGTCCCGTCGTGGAGGAGTTGGGCGGGGTGGTTGCAGACCTGCTTGAGCCGGCCGATCGCCGCCAGCACCGCACCCTTGCGCTCCACCCCGCGGATTCCCGCGAGGCGCTGCAGGAGGTCGGCGACCACCGCCCGGTACAGGCCCGCCTGTTCGGTGGTGAGGTTGCAGCGGACGGTGAACTCCTGCTTGGCGGGCAGGTCCTGGGCGATCAGCGGGTCGCTCTTGCTGCGGCGGAGCAGGAACGGACCGGTCAGCCGCCGTAGCCGGGCCGCCACCTCCGCGTTGCCGGACTGCTCGACCGGGATCGAGAACCGCTCCTTGAAGGACTCCGCACTGCCGAACAGCCCCGGATTGGCGAAGTCGAGGACGGCGTGCAGCTCGGCGAGCCGGTTCTCCACCGGCGTGCCGGTGAGCGCGATCCGGGGGCCGGAACGCAGCGAGCGGGCCGCCCGCGACTGCCGGGCCGCCGGGTTCTTGATGTGCTGCGCCTCGTCGGCGACGATCCGCCGCCAGCCGACCCGGCGCAGCTCGGTGACGTCCCGCTGCACCAGCCCGTACGTGGTGATCACGAGGTCGGCGGACGTGTCGGGCACGGTGCGGTCGGCGCCGTGGTGGACGTGCACGCGCAGGCCCGGGGCAAACCGGGCCGCCTCGCGCTGCCAGTTGCCGACCAGCGACATCGGACAGACCAGCAGGGTCGGCCCGGCCGCGCCACGCTCCTGTTCCAGGGCGAGCAGGGCGAGGGTCTGCACGGTCTTGCCGAGGCCCATGTCGTCGGCCAGCACGGCGCCGAGGCCGAGCCGACCGAGGGCGTCCAGCCAGGCCAACCCCCGCCGCTGGTAGGGGCGGAGCGTTCCGGTGAAACCGGCGGGCAGGTCGGGGACGCGGGAGGCCGGGCCGGGCCGGCCGGCCAGCAGCTCGCCGATCGGACCGGTGGCCCGGACGGCGGTGACGGGCAGACCGTCCACGGCCGCGCGGTCGTCGACGGCCAGCCGGAGCAGCTCGGCCGGCTCCATGGCGCCGCTGCCGCGCTCGGCCAGGAACCGCACCGCGACGGCGAGTTGGGCCTGGTCCACCTCGATCCAGCGGCCGCGCAACCGGACCAGGCCCTGCTGGGCCGCCGCCAGTTCGGCCAGCTCCTCCTCAGTGAGGGTGAGTTCGCCGAGGGAGAGCTGCCACTGGAAGTCCAGGACGTCGTCCCGGTCGATCTGCGCGGTGCGCTTGACCGCGCCCGGCATGGCGGCCGGGGCCGCGGTGAGGGCCAGCCCGAGCCGGGGGCGCCGCTGCCACCAGGCCGGGAGCAGCACGCCGAAGCCGGCCCGGGTGAGGGCGGGCGCGGCCTCGCGCAGGAACCGCAGGGCGCCCTCGCGGTCCAGCTCGACGCCGGTCGGGCGGGGGCTCAACAGGGCGGTGCGCAGCGGCGGGTGGACGCGGGAGGCACGGTCGAGCTCGGCGAGGTAGGAGGCCGCCGGGTCGGGGACGGTACGGGCGAGGGCGGCGTACCCCGCCTCCTCGGACCACAGGTCGGCGGCGGGGACGACCAGGGACGGGCGGTCGACGGCCTGGACCAGCAGGTCGAGGCGCCAGACGTCGGGGGCGGCCTCGCCCGGCGCGGCCTGGTCGCGGGGCCCCTCGTGGAGTCCGAGGTCGGGGGCTCCCCCGTCGCGGGCTTCGAGGTCGGGGACTTCGAGGTCGGGCGCGAGTGGCTCGGTGAGGCGGAGGTTGAGCCGCAGCGGGCTGCCCGCGGGGCGGGCGGCGTGCCAGGCGGCGAGGCGTTCGGGCAGGCCGGCCGGCGGCGGCCCCGGGAGCCGGCCGTCGGCGGACCAGAGGGCGGCGAGCCAGGGCTCGGCGGGCGGTTCGAGGTCCGCGAGGGCGGCCCGGGCCTCGCAGTCGACCAGGGTGTCCAGCACGGCGGTGGCCAGGCCGGAGCCGGTGGGCCCGGCCTGGGCGGGCGCGGACCCGTGGTACTCGGCGCGGCAGACGGGCGGGCAGCCGGCGGCCAGGGCGGCCAGCTCGCGCCGGGCCGCGACGTCGGGGGCGGGCCGCCACCGCGCGGCCCACGCCGCCGGCGCCTCCTCGCCGAGCACCGGGAGCAGCCGCCCGCGCCCGACCAGCCGCCAGGCGAGGTCGTGCACGGCGGACAGCCAGCGCAGCGAGGCGCCGTACGCGAGCTCGACGGACGCGCCGCCGAGCTCGCCACCGGACTCACCGGGCCCGCCACCGGGGAGTTCGACGGTCGCGCCCGGCCAGTGCGGGTCGTGGACCGCGCCCAGCAGCTGGGCCGCCCCGGCGGCGTCGAACAGCAGGGTCGGCACCCGCCAGGGGCTCAGCGCGAGGCCGCGTGGCGCGCTGCCGGCCGGCAGGTCGGGCGAGGGGACCGGCCGGTCACCGAGGGTGGGCAGGAGAAGGCCCGTCCAGCGCTCGGCGCCCTGCCCGGCCAGCCAGTCGAGGCCCGGGCCGATCGCCCCCAGAAGCCGCGCGACCTCGCCGGCCGGGCACGCGAACGGATGGGCGCCGCCCTCGGCACGGCGGGCGGCCGGCCTGCCGTTGCGGTACGCGTGTGCGTCCTCCGCCCAGAGCGCGAGGCGGCCGTCGGCCCGCCAGAGCGCATGCAGGGCGTACATCGGGTGGGCCTTCCGGGACGGCGGGACAGCGGGCTTCCCACCCTAACCGCGAGGTCGGACAACCGGGCGGGCGCGCGGACCGGGGCGGGCCGTCCCCGGTGCGGCCCCGCGTGCCCCCGCCCCGGGGCCGCCTGGCGTCCCGCCGCGCCCGCCCCCGCGGGCGGCCTGCGGCGGGCAAAGGGGCACGCTACGGCCTGCTTCCGCGCTCGCGGCCGGCTCCATCCCGGCAACCCGGCGGCCGAGCCCCGACCCGACGACGAGCACGACGAGCACGAAGGACAGTTCCGGCGGCGCGCACACCACGCGCGGCCGCACCAGCGCGCCCCGGCGCGGGTACGGCTGCTCAGCCTCCCGTGCCCACACCGGTCCGGCGGAAGTGACGTACGGCGAAGGCCCCGAAGAGCCCGGCGGCGGCGGACGGGGGTGCGTCCCCGTCGCGGACGAGGCGCAGCTCGCGGTGGCAGTCGGGCCCGGCGAGCCGCACCCAGCGCAGAGGCGCGCGAACGTCCGAGGCGCGCGCCATCGCGGGGAGCAGGGCGACACCGAGCCCGGCGGCGACCAGGTTGACGACGGCGCCGGGTTCGTCGCCCTCGCAGACGATCACCGGGTCGACGCCCGCCGCGGCGAAGAGCCGGTCCGCGAGGGCGCGCTGCCAGTGGCCCCGGCTCGGGGTGACGAACGGCTCTCCGTCCAGTTCGCCGACCGGCACCTCCTCGCGTCCGGCCAGCCGGTGGCCCCGCGGCACCGCGAGCAGCACGTCCTCCCGCAGCAGCAGTTCGGAGACCAGCCCGGGGCCCACCAGAGGCTGGGAGGCGAGGCAGAGGTCCACCTCCCGGGTGCGGAGCCTGCGCGCCATCGCATCGACGGAGGACTGCCGCACCCTCACCTCGATGCGGGGGTGGGCGGCCCGGAAGCCGGCCAGCAGGTCGGTGGCGGTCAGCAGGGTCTCGGTGGCCAGCGCCACCCGGCCGCCTCCCTGGACGGCGTCCGCCAACTCGCTCTTCCCGTCGTCGAGTTCGCGAAGTGCACGGTCGACCCGGCGCAGGAAGGCCGCGCCGTGGTCGTTGAGGTGGATGCGCCGGCCCCGGCGGTCGAAGAGCCGGACCCCCAACTCGGCCTCCAGCCGGGCGATCGTCCTGCTCACCGAGGGCTGGGCGACGCGCAGTTCCTCGGCGGCCCGGCTGATGTGCTCGTGCCGGGCCACGACCTGGAAGCAGCGCAGCGCGGGCAGATCCACGGGCTCTCCCCTCCCCCGGGCATCGCTCATAACTCCGAAGGCATCATCTCATGCCCTATTCGGTCTTGGAGTTGATGAACGGGGCTCACCTAGCCTCCGAGGAGAGGTTCCGGCCGGGCCGCTCGCCCGACGGCCGCCACACCGAAGGAGCTGCCGCATGTCCGCCAACCCGCCGCCGGCGTCCGAGAGTCGGTTCGAGAGCTACGTCGAGGCCGTCCTCGCGGTCCTCCGCCGCACCCCGGACCGGCCGGTGCTGGTCACCGCCGACGGTGGCACCGTCCTGGCCGGTGAACTCAACGACGACGTCCGGCAGTTCGCCGCCAACCTCGCCGGCCACGGCGTCCGCCGGGGGGACACCGTGGTACTCCTCGCCGACGACGGGCCGGAGGCGATCGTCGCACGGTACGCCGCGAACCTGCTCGGCGCACGGGTGGCCTTCCTGGGCGCGGGCATGTCCGCCACGGTACAGGCGGACATCGTGACGAGCGTGGACGCACCCGTGCTGCTGGTCGGTCCGGCCCGGTCGGGCGCGGCCGAGGCACTGCTCGCCCGGGTGCGGGTGCCGGTGGTGGTGCCGCTCGGCACCACCGTGCCGCCGGGTGCCGCGGCCCGAGCAGCCGCCCCCGCCACGACGGCCGATCCCGTCCGGGCGCAGGACGACTGGTGCCTGCGCTTCACCGGGGGCACCACCGGGACCCCGAAGGGCATCCCGATGGCGCACGGCCCCTACCGGCAGTTGCTCGACCGCCTCGCCGGCCGGATGCGGGCCGGCGCCCCGCCCCGCACCCTCGCCTGCACCTCGCTCGCCCACATGGCCGGGATCCTCGCCGACGCCGCCCTGCTGGCCGGAGGCACCGTCGTGCTGCGGCCCGGCTTCGAACCGGGGGACGTCCTCGCCGCCCTGCAGCGGGAACGCATCACCGAGCTGTGGCTGCTGCCGCCCCTGCTGTACCGACTGCTGGACCACCCGGCGGCGGCCGGCACCGACCTCTCCGCCCTCCGGCGGCTCTTCTACGGAGGCACCCCCGCCTCCGCCGAACGGCTGCGGCAGGCTGCCGAGGTGTTCGGGCCGGTCCTGCACGGCTGGTACGGCCAGACCGAGGCGGGGTCGATCACCGAGGTCGGCCCGGACGAGCACACGATCACCGGACCGGGCGGCCGGATCACCGCCGGCCGGGCCGATCCCGGGGTCGAGATCGAGATCCGCAGCCCGGCCGGGACCGCCCTGCCCCCCGGCGAGAACGGGGAGATCCACGTCCGCACCCCCATGATGATGAGCGGCTACTGGCGCCGGCCGGACCTCACCGCCGAGGTGCTGCACGAGGGCTGGATCCGCACCGGGGACGTCGGCCACCTCGACGGCGCGGGCTACCTCCACCTGGTCGACCGGCTGAAGGAGATGGTCATCGTGGTGGGCGGCCACGTCTACCCGGCGGAGGTGGAACAGGCACTGCTCGCCCACCCCGCCGTCGCCCAGTGCGCGGCCTTCGGTGTCCAACGGGAGGACGGGACCGAGGAGTTGCACGTAGCGGTCGTCCCGGCGGCCGGCCGACACGCGGACGGCGCACTGGTCCGCACCCGGATCACCGACCGGCTGGGCGCGATGTACGCGCCGGCCGCCGTCCACGCCGTGGACCACCTGCCGCTCACCGATGCGGGCAAGCCCGACCGCAGGCTGCTCCGCGAGACGCTCGGCGGTTCCGGCCGGAGCCGGACGGGAGATGGCAGGCATCACTAGGGCTCGCCTGACGGCCGGAGGTCTGTCGACATCAAGTATCTTGACGTCGAGATTCATCTCCGGCAGGCTGCTCCCCGAGCACCGGAACGGAAAACGGGGAGTGGCGGGCCATGCGAGACAACGGGGGCGGGCTGCTGGCGCAGCTGCGACGGCCGCCGGGCGGGCGGGACGGGCGGATCATGCTGCTCGCCCAGTTCCTGGACCGGGCCGGGACGGGCGTGTGGGCGGCGGCCTCGGTGCTCTACTTCACCTTCGTGACGCGGCTGGACGCCCAGCAGGTCGGCCTGCTGCTGGGCGTCGCCGCGGTGGCGGGCATCGCCGGGTCGCCACTGGCGGGGCAGCTCGCCGAGCGGTTCCCTCTGCGGGGGCTGCTGATCTGGAGTCACCTGCTGCGGCTGGGCGCGATGGGCCTGGTGCTGCTCTGCGACAGCTTCACCACCCTGATGCCCGTGATCGCCCTCATCTGCCTGGCCGAGCGGGCGGCCAAGACGCTGGAGATGCTCTTCGCCACCCGGGCGACGGGCGAGCGGCGCTCCACCTACCAGGCACTCACCCGCAGTGCCGCCAACGCCGGGTACGCGCTGGGTGCCGGGATCGCGGCGATCGGCCTGGCCGTGGGGACGGAGAACGCCTACCGGGCGCTCGTCCTGGCCAACGCGCTCTCCTTCGCGGTGACCGCGGCGCTGGTGTGGCGTACCCGGGAGCCCCAGGGCGGCGGGCGGGTGGCGGCGCGGGCCGGTACCGCCACCGCACCGGACGCCACGACGGCGGGGCCGGCGCCCAGCCCCTGGCGGGACGCCGGCTACCTGCGCTTCGTCCTGCTGGACATCCCGATGTGCCTGGACGACTCGCTGCTCAACGTCGGACTGCCGCTCTGGCTGGTGAACCACACCTCGGCGCCGCACGCCTTCGTCCCGGCCTTCCTGGCACTCAACACCGTGCTGGTGGTCGTGCTGCAACTGCGGGTCTCGGCGCGGGCCGAGGGGCCGCACCGGGCGGCGGCCGCGGTGACGCTGTACGGGGTGGCGGTGCTCGCGTCCTGCGCGGTCCTGGCGTTCGGTACCGGCGGCGGGCCCTGGAGCGCGTCGATCGCCCTGCTGGTCACGGCGACGCTGGTGACCGCCGCCGAGCTGGTGCGGTCGGTGACCTCCTGGGAGCTGGCGGTCTCGCTAGCGCCCGACCGGGCCCGGGCCTCCTACCTGGGCGTGGCCGGCATGGCCCAGTCCGTCCAGAAGTCCGCCGGACCGCTGCTGCTGACCGGCGTGGTGATGGCGACCGGCCCGGCGGGCTGGCTCGGCCTCGGGGCGGCAGTCGCCGGCCTGTCCGTCGTCCAGCGGCGGGCCTGCGAACGGCGACTGACGGCCATGCGGCCGAGCGGCGGGGCGGCGCCGGTGTCGGGGCCGGGGTCTGCGCCCGGGCCGGCGGCGATGCCGGAGTCGCTACCTGTTCCGGCGGCTTCGCCCGAGCCGGCGGACGATGCGGCGGCGGGACCGGCCGCACGCCCCGCGACCGGCCACCGCTGACCCGAATGCGCGGCCGGCTCACCCGGCCGGGTCATCTCTGTCACATGCCAACGTTTGCGGGGCACCCCCGCAGGGCGCCTCTGAGGCCCGCCCCGGGCCCGGTCCGGCCGGCGTCGTCGTGCCGGCGTCGTCGTGCCGGCGTCAGGGGAGCTTGCCGAGGGCTTTGGTCATCAGAGCCTCGGCCACACCGCCGGGCGGGAAGGGGGACGACTCCGTGGCGAAGAACTCGACGAGGTAACCACCCTTGCTGGTGGTGACCTTGTCCACGACGGCGGGTGCGTAGGTGGTACCGCCGTAGGTGCAGGTGTACGTCTCACGGCGGGCCACCACGTCCCCGCCGATCGCCGGAGCCGGCAGGGCCTTGACGGTGACCTCGCAGCTCTGGGGGTCACTGCCGAACTTGATGTTCGCGGTGTACGACGGGCAGCTGCTGAGCTGGTCCCGGACCGCCTGCATTGACCGGGTGATCTCGGCGGCGTCGGCCTTCTTGAGCTGCTCGTTGAACGAGTAGTGCTCCTTCGATCCGCCCGCCGGGTTGTAGTAGTACTCCGCGGTGTCGTCCGCGGTGTGCTTCCACCGCGTCTCCCGGTTGCGGGCCTCGCAGGGCCAGGTGCCCGCAACAGGACGCCCGTAGCCCATGTCCCCCGCACCGAGGTTCTCCTTGTAGCCCGCCGGCAGCTCGCTCTTCTGGAGCAGCTTGGTCTGCATCGCCCGACCCTCGGAGAAGTAGGGCACGGCGAACGCCACACCCAGCGCCGCGGCTCCCGCGACGAGCGACGCCGTGATCACCGCCCACGGCCGCCACGACCGGCCCGAGGCCGGCCCCGGGGCGGTGGCCGTCCCGGGGGTGACGGCGGTGAGCGGTGCGACCGCGGTGGCGGGCGGCGCAGGAACGGCAGCGGTCGCCGACGACGCGGGCGGCGGCGGCGCGGGCGGCGGCGGCGCGGGAACGGTGAGTGCGGCGTACGCGTCGATGACGCCGGCCGACGTGGCGTCGCCCGCCATCGGTCCGGGCACAGCGGCCATCGGCGACGGAGCGGGGTGTACCGGACCGGTCAGCACCGGACGGGTAACGGGAACGGGACCCACCGCCCCGGGCACGACAGGCCCGGATAGCACAGGCCCGGGGACCACCGGCCCGGGGACCACCCGAGCGGGACCGGGGACGCCGGCGGGCTGAGCCAGCAGCGCGGCGGCCTCGTGAAGGGTGAGCCTGCGCCGGGGGTCCTTGGCCATCAGGCCCTCAATCACGGGCGCGAGCGCCCCCGCGCGACACGGTGGCGGCGCCTCGTCCGAGACCACGGCCAGCAACGAGGCGGTCGGGGTGCCGCGCTGGAACGGGGACCAGCCCTCGACCGCCTGGTACAGCGAGACGCCGAGCGAGAAGAGGTCCCCGGCCGGCCCGTCCTCCTGTCCGTGGAGGCGCTCCGGCGCCATGTACTCGACCGACCCGATGACGGCGCCCGTCGCGGTGAGCGCGGTGTCCTCGTGCCGCAGCGCGATGCCGAAGTCGGTCAGCAGCACCTGACCGTCATCGGCGAGCATGATGTTGGCCGGCTTCACGTCCCGGTGGACGATGCCCGCCGCGTGCGCCGCACCCAGCGCCGACAGCATCGCCGCACCGATCCGGGACACCGCCTCGGGCTCCAGCGGCCCGGCCGCCAACCGGTCGGCCAGCGAGCCCCCGGTGATCAGCTGCATCACCGTCCACGGCACACCGTCCGCCACGATCACGTCGTGCACCGCGACGACGTGCGGGTGGTCCCGCAGCCGGGCGGCACTGCGGGCCTCCCGCTGCGCCCGGACCAGCCGTTCCTCGGCCTGGGCCGGGCTCATCGAAGGCGCCAGCCAGACCTGCTTGACCGCGACGTCGACATGCAGAGCGAGGTCGGACGCCTGCCAGACCTGTCCGAAGCCGCCGGCACCCAGCCGCCGGACCAGCCGGTATCTGCCGGCGATGACCAGGCCCTCGTGCTCCCCCTCGCCCGCCACCCCGTCGCGTACGGCTGCCACCGCATACCCCCTCGTCGACCGGCGCCATGATAGCGACCGACCGTCACCGCCCCGCCGGGACGGTCGTGTTCGCCGCCGCCGCGCCGGCGCTCGGGGCCGCCCACCAGCGGCCGGGCAGGCCGATCGCCCCCCTGGACGGAGCCCGCGGCGCGGGAGACCCGACCGGCGCGTCCGGCACGCGCAATGGCCCGTCCTCGCCGGGGCGGGCGTGGCTGCCGATGTCCGATTCGAAGGGGGTCGACAACGGCGTTCGCCCACCAGACTGGACGGGTGACGACATCCCCGGCCTCTTCCGACCGTCTCCGCGCCGTTCTCTTCGACTCGGGCGGCGTACTCATACGGCCGATCGGCGGCCGATGGAACCCGCGAGCGGACTTCGAGCAGACCGTCCTCGCCCATGCCCCTTCGACCACAGCGGAGGAGTTCGCGGCAGCCATCGCGGTGGGGGACCACTTCTTCGCCGCCTCGTCGTCGACGCCCGACTACGACGACTACCACCGGGTGATGCTCCACCACCTCGGCGTGGACCCGACCCCGCACCTGCTCGCCGACCTGCGCCGCGAAGTCCCCCCTCGCGTACTCCTGGAGACGTACCCGGAGGTCGAGGAGACCCTGCGGGAGCTGAGCCGCCGGGGAGTCCGGATGGCCGTGGTGTCGGATGCCTGGCCCAACCTGCCCGCGCTCCACGCCGGACTCGGGATCGACCGGTTCTTCGAGGCGTACGCCATCTCCGCCGTCCTCGGCTGCACCAAGCCGGACCCGCGCATGTACCACCACGCCAGCGACGCCCTGGACCTCGCACCCGCGGAGTGCCTGTTCGTCGACGACGATCCCGACCTGGTCGCCGCGGCGATCCGCCTCGGCTACGCGGGACGCGCACTGCACCGGGACGCGACCGCCTCCCCCGTACCCTCCATCACCTCCCTGACGGAGCTCCTGGACCTCTTCTGACGCGCCCGGCACGGTCCGGTGGCGCCGCGACGGCGTGGCCGACGGGTCCGGCCCGGGTCGGTCGTCGAGGTCCGAGCCGACCCGGGCGTGGCCACCGCGCCCCGCAGCACAGGCCCAGTCGCGTGTTGCTCGGAGCACCCGGCAATCTTCGGTGAGACAGGTCGAAGTCCGGTGAGACGGAAGTACGCTGCAGCCGGAAAGCCATGACGTGCCCCACCTTCACCGGTGGTCGGGTCATGAGGCGTTCCAGGGCGGGGAGAAGAGGGGGAAGGGCCACATGTCGACGGCAGCGTTTCGGTTCCCTGCACTGCAGGCTCACGATCCGGACAGTCTCGGCGGCTTTCGGTTGGTGGCGCGGCTGGGCGAGGGCGGCATGGGGCAGGTGTTCCTCGCCCTCTCCCCGGGCGGGCAGCCGGCGGCTGTGAAGATCGTTCGCAACGAGTTCGCCAGGGATACGGAGTTCGGCCAGCGGTTCGCACGCGAGGTGGGTGCCGCGCAGAAGGTGCGCGGCGCTCACATCGCGCCGCTGCTCGACGCCGCCCCCCAGGCCGAGCGGCCGTGGTTGGCCACCACCTATGTGGCGGGGCCGTCCCTGCGGGACCTGGTGATCGACCACGGTCCGCTACCGGCCGCCCAGGTGATGCTACTGGCCTGGGGCATCGCCCACGCCCTCGCCGACATCCACGCCGCGAAGGTGGTGCACCGGGATCTCAAGCCCGGAAACATCATGCTGGACGAGAGCGGACCGAAGGTCATCGACTTCGGCATCGTCAAGTCCCTGACCCAGTCGGTGACCTACAGCAGTCACTCCACCCGGATCGGCACTCCGCTGTACATGTCGCCCGAGCAGGCCACCGGCCACGCAGTAGGCGTCGCCTCCGACGTCTTCGCGCTCGGTTCCACCCTGTACTTCATAGCCACCGGCCGTGAGGCGTTCGCCGCGGAGAACGAGTGGGCCGTTGTCCACCGCATCGTCGCGGACGCCCCTGACGTCTCCCCCCTGGCCCCGCCCCTACGCGGGCTGATCACCGCCTGCCTGCACAAGGATCCTGCCCAGCGCCCGACACCGGCACGTGTGCAGGAATGGTGCGAGGAGGAGCTGGGTGACGCGTTCGGTCCGGGCATCTGGATGGGGATCACCGGTGCCCGCGCGGCGATCCAGCAGCGCACCTACGCCCTGCGCGCCCTCACCTTCCCCGGCTCGGAAGCAGCCGGCACCGACTCCCCCAGCCGACCCGATTCCACCCGTGGCACCGTGGAGAGCGAAGGCGGCGCCACGCCGGCCGCGCCGGCGGCTTCCCCCGCCCTGCCGGGCACTGCGACCACGCCGGAGCAGACGTCGAAACGGACCGGGCCTGCCTCGGTGGGCGGCATGATCGCCGCCCATGTGACAGAGATCCTCCTGGCAGCGGTGGCACTCACCTGGGCGTCCTCCCTGCCGATCATGTCGGAGTCCTGGAGGGGGATGTCCTCCAGTAGTCAATTGGCGCACGTGACACTGTTCTTCGACCTGCACCACCTGTGGGAACCGGTTCCCAGCGGCATCCCCGGCGTGGGCACGGACTGGCCGGTGGTATCGGTCGGGTTCATCGGCACAGCGGCCGCGCTCGTCTGCGCAGTCCTGTCCCTGCTGGGGCTGGCCGGGAACCGCAAGGTCAGGATGTGGGGCACGACTGCACTCCTGCTCCTTTTCCTCTGGATCCTCGTCGCCGGAATCTGCGCTCTGTTCCCTCTCGCGATGACGTTCGGCGTGGAAATCTCGGATGACAACCCGGCATACAAGGTTCGTAGCGTGCTCATGGACGGAGGGTGGCTACTGCTCCTGGCAAACGGCCTGATGGTCGACGCAATCTGTCGCACGTTGAGGCGCATGGATTAGCGGGCAGCACGTGGCCTCTGGCGACGGGCACACAAGGCTGTCGTGAGCACCCGTCCGGTCCCCCGGTTGCCTCGGTGATGGATCCGGGGGCCGGGCAGGCCCTGGAGGGGTTGGGCCTGTCACGCGGTCTGTCGGCGGGTGGCGGGCAGGGCCCGGAAGTGGATATCGGTGATCCGGACAGTGGCCGTGACCCGTTCGGCGGAGGCCCGAATGCCTCATCTGACAAGCAGCAGAAGCCCTTTGGGCCTACGTTGCCACGTGAGGGGGCTACCCGAAGGAAAGGCGAACGCTGCCATGGCAGGAAAGTTCGAGCTGTACACCGACGACACCGGCATGCACCGGTTCCGGCTCAAGGCGAGCAACGGCTCCGTCGTGGTGACCGGCGACCCGCACGAGAGCCGGGACGACTGCATCAGGAGCATCGAGTCGATCCGCAAGCTCGCGCCCTACGCGGAGCTGAAGGAGACGGCGGCCGGTCCGGCCTGAGCGGGCGCCCGCCGGTGACGGCGGGGTGAGGGCGGGAACGCGGGTCGGCGGGACAAATCGCCGACCCGCGTTCGTTTGTACGACAGATCCCTTTGGCCGCCTGCACGCCGGCCCCGGACACAACTCAGGCATGCGCGTCGCCATCGTCACCGAATCCTTCCCTCCCGAGGTCAACGGAGTCGCCCACAGCGTGCTGCGGACGGCCGAGCATCTGGTCCGCCGGGGCCACCAGCCACTCGTCATCACCCCGGCGCCCGCGCGTGGCGCCGACTGCCCGCCGCACACCTTCGGGGCCGGCCCGACCGCCGCCGAACTGCCGGTCGTCCGGATCCCCTCCGTCCCGCTGCCCGGGTACCCGCAGGTGCGGATCGCCCTGCCCAGCCGGCAGCTCACCGCCGCCATCGCCGGGCACCGGCCCGACCTCGTCCACCTGGCCGGCCCATTCGTGCTCGGCGCGCGCGGCGTGCAGGTAGCCGACCGGCTCGGCGTCCCCGCCGTCGCCGTCTACCAGACCGACCTCGCCGGCTACGCGCACGCCTACCGGGCCGGGCGCGGGCTCGGCGAGGCCGCCGCCTGGCACCGGATCCGCACCATCCACCGGGCCGCCGCCCGCACCCTCGCGCCGTCCACCCCGGCGGCGCAGGACCTCACGGCGCACGGCGTGCCCCGGGTCCAGCTCTGGCCGCGCGGGGTCGACTCGGCCCGGTTCCACCCGCGCCACCGCGACGAGGCGCTGCACCGGGCACTCGCCCCCGGCGGGGAGGTGCTGGTCGGCTACGTCGGGCGGCTCGCGCCGGAGAAGCGGGTCGACCTGCTGGCCGCCACGTCGGCGCTGCCCGGGGTCCGGGTGGTGGTCATCGGCGACGGGCCGTCCGCCGCCGGGCTCAAGGCCGCGATGCCCGGCGCGGTCTTCCTCGGCCGCCGGACCGGCGACGAACTCGCCCGCTGCTTCGCCACCCTGGACGTATTCGTGCACACCGGTCCGCTGGAGACCTTCTGCCAGACCATCCAGGAGGCGATGGCCAGTGGCGTCGCGGTGGTCGGCCCCGCCGCCGGCGGCCCGCTGGACCTCGTCGCCCACCACCGCACCGGTCTGCTGGTACCGCCCCGGGACGGCGCCGCGGTCGCCCGGGCGGTCGGGACGCTGGCCGCCGACGCCGGTCTGCGGGGACGCTACGGGCGCGCCGGGCGGGCGGAGGTCACCGCCCGCACCTGGGAGGCGGTCGGGGACCTGCTGCTGCGGCACTACGCGGAGGTGCTGGCGGAGCACCGTGGGGTCGCCGTCGCCGCGGATGCCGCCCCGGTCGCCCCGGTCGCGCCGACGGCGGCCGTCCCGGCGGTGAACGCCCCGGCAGTGGACGCGGCGGTGGACGCCTCGATGGCGCAGGAGCTGTCGGCATGACCGGGCACGGGGGCCCGCTGCGGATCGTCCGGGTGGCGAACTTCGTCACCCCGGTCTCCGGCGGGCTGCGGACCGCCCTGCGTCACCTCGGCGCCGGCTACCGGGCCGCCGGGCACGTCCCGGTACTCGTCGTGCCCGGCGAGCACCGCAGCGAGGAGGAGACCGAGCAGGGCCTGGTCGTCACCCTGCCCGGGCCCGTCCTGCCGGGCAGCGGCGGGTACCGGCTGCTCACCGACCGGCGGGCCGTCGCCCACGAGCTGACCCGGCTCACGCCCGACCGGCTGGAGGTCTCCGACCGCACCACCCTGCGCTGGACCGGCGGCTGGGCGCGGCGGCACGGCATCCGCTCGGTCATGGTGTCGCACGAGAGCGCCGCCGGGGTGCTCCGCACCTGGGGCCTGCCCGCCCCGCTCGCCGGCGCCGCCGCCGACCGGCTCAACGCCCGGACTGCACGGGCGTACGACACCGTGGTCTGCACGACGGACTGGGCGGCGGCCGAGTTCCGGCGCCTGGGCGTACGGAACCTGGCGCGCGCACCGCTCGGTGTGGACCTCGCCGGGATGCGGCCGCCGGCCGACGGGGACCGGGCGCAGGAGCGGGCGCGGTACGCGCAGCCGGGGCAGGTGCTGCTGGTGCTCTGCTCGCGGCTCTCCGCCGAGAAGCACCCCGAGCGGGCGGTCGACGCCCTGGCCGAACTGCGCGCGAGCCGGGTGCCGGCCGTCCTCGTGGTGGCCGGCACCGGACCGCTCCGCTCGCGACTGGCCGCCCGGGCCGCCCGGCTGCGGCTGCCCGTGCACTTCCTCGGGCACGTCGGCGGGCGCGACGCCCTCGCCCGGCTGCTCGGCTGCGCCGACGTGGTCCTCGCACCGGGGCCGGTGGAGACCTTCGGCCTCGCCGCGATGGAGGCACTCGCCTGCGGCACACCGGTGGCGGTCAGCCGCTCCTCGGCGCTCCCCGGGCTGGTCGGGCCGGCCGGGGTGGCCGCGGAGGACACCGGCGCGGGCTTCGCGGAGGCGGTCCGTGTGCTCCTCGCCCGCCCCGAGGCCGCCCGCCGCGGCGCGGCCCGCGCGCAGGCGGAGCAGTACGGCTGGCCCGCGGCCGTCGCCGCCTTCCTCGCCGCCCACGGCGCGGGGGCGGCAGGGACGGGCGGAGGCTCCGGGGGCACGGGCGAAGGCGGGGGCGGCGGTGCCGGGGCGGCGTCCCGGGCGAGCGAGGGCAACCGGCAGCGCACAGGACGTCGGACGGGCCGACTTCCTGCTCCGGCGGCGAGGGACGGGGAATCGGGAGGCAGGCAGTGAGCACGGCGGTGGTCGGGGACGAGGGTGGCGGGACGGCCCCGGGCGGGACGGCCCCGGGCGGGACACTCCCGGGCGGCACGCTCCCGGGCGGGGTGCGAGGAGCAGGCGAGCGGCGGGCGGCCGGGCCGGTGCGGTTCGTGGCGCTCGGGGACTCGCTCACGGAGGGGGTCGGCGACCCGGTGGCCGGCGGGTGGCGGGGCTGGGCGGCCTTGCTCGCACGGTCGTTGGCGCCGGCCGGGGTCGGCGTCGAGTTCACCAACCTGGCGCGGAGCGGGGCGCTCAGCACCGATCTGACGACGGAACAGCTGCCCGCCGCGCTGGCGCTGCGTCCGGCGGTGGCGGCCGTCGTGGTCGGGGGCAACGACACCCTGCGCGCCGGGTTCGAGATCGGCCGCACCACGCGGGAGTTGGACACCACTCTCGGTGAACTTTCCCGCAGCGGCGCGCTGGTGCTCACCGCGTGCCTGCCCGACCCGGGCACGCTGCTGCGGCTGCCACAGCCCCTCGCCCGTCCGCTGGCCCGCCGGATGCGCGCGGTGAACACGGTGGTGCACGCCCTCTCCGTGCGCCACCGAACGGTCCACCTGCACATCGCCGAGCTGCCGTGGACGGCGCAGCGGCAGCTGCTGAGCGTGGACCGGCTCCACCCCAGCGCCGAGGGGCATCATGTGATCGCCCACGGTTTCCACGACCTGCTCGCCGCCGCCGGCCGCCCGCTCGGCCCGGCCCCCGCCGCCGAACCCGCCGAGCCGCCGCCGGGCGCGCTGGCCGACCTCTGGTGGATGGCGACCCGCGGCACCCGCTGGGTCGCCGACCGCAGCACCGATCTGCTCCCGGGTCTGCTCGCGCTGGCCGCCGTCGAGGGCTTCGCCCGGCTCCGCGGGGCCACCGGCCGCCAGGACGAGCGGATGGCCCGCGCGGCGGAGGCGGCGCTCGCCTCGATCGGGCGGGCCGGGGCGGGCGACCCGCTGCCGGGGGCCCGGGGCTACGCTCCTGACGGGGTACGGCCACGAACAGAGGCGGCGCCACGAACGGCGCCACGAACAGTGGCAGCACCACGAACAGAGGCAGCGCCGCGAACGGCGCCACGAACGGAGGGGACCGCCGAAATGAGCGGAACGGTCACAGCAGTCAGCAGCAACGGCGAGTACTCGTTCACCAAGCCCAACCGGGCCGCCATCACCCTGATCACCGGGCTCGGGGTGGAGGGGGACGTCCATGCCGGGGTCACGGTCAAGCACCGCTCGCGGGTCGCCCAGGACCCGACCCAGCCGAACCTCCGGCAGGTCCACCTCATCCACGAGGAGCTCTTCGCCGAGGTCGGCGCGGCGGGGTTCGGCGTGCGGGCCGGCGATCTGGGCGAGAACGTCACCACCCGGGGCATCGACCTGCTCGGCCTGCCGACCGGGGCGCTGCTGCGGATCGGCGGCGAGGCGGTCGTCGAGGTCACCGGGCTGCGCAATCCGTGCCTGCAGATCGACAACTTCCAGGCCGGGCTGCTGAAGCAGGTCGTCGGCCGGGACGAGGCCGGGAACGTCGTGCGCAAGGCCGGCATCATGGGCGTCGTGCGGGCCGGCGGCACGGTGCGGCCCGGCGACGCGATCGCCGTGGAGCTGCCGGAGGGGCCGCACCGGCCGCTCGAACGGGTCTGACCCCTGGTTCGATCCCCGGGGGTGGCGGGGAACCGTTGAGATGGGCGGGGGTGTCGTGGTGGGCAGGCGGGCGGGGGTCCGCCCGGTTCGGTGGAGGGACTTGCTGTGGTGACGTCACCGCCTTCGGGCAGCCAGGACGGTCGTGCGGGGCGCGAGTTGCTGGCCGCAGCCGGGGTGCTGTTCCCGGACGGGCAGGGCCGGGTACTGGTGGTCCGGCTGCCCTACGACCGGAAGCATCCGCTGGCCATCTCGGGCGGCGGCTGGGAGCCGGAGGACCTCTCACCACGCCGGACGGCCGTCCGGGAGATCGCGGAGGAGCTGGGGTTCACACCCAGGCTCGGGCCGCTCGCCTGCATCGACTGGACGCTCGACGACTTCCGGCCGCCGATCGCCGCGCACCTCTACTGGGCCGAACCGCTCACCCCGGAGGAGTGCGCCGCCTTCACGCCGGACACCGCGGAGGTCGGCGGCTGGGCGTGGCTGACGCCCGAGCAGGCGGCTCACGCGCTGCCGCCCCGGCTCTCCCGCCGGGTGAGCGCCTGCCTGCGGGCGCCGCGCGAGGCCTGGCCGCTGGAGCTGGAGGACGGCCGGCCCGCCGGGCACACCCTCGACCATCTGGCGGCCGTGCCGGCGCCCGCGTACACCGGGCCGGCGGGGGTCACGCTCACCGGCACGCCCGACCTGCCCCAGGCCGAGCCCGCCGCTCCCCCGCTGGACCGGGAGACGTACATCGCCACCCGCCCCCGGATCCGGGCGAAGGCGCGCACGCTGTTCACCGACGCGGCCGGGCGGGTGCTGCTGGTACGGCTGCGGCCCTGGGCCGGCCCGGGCGGCGAGGAGCCGTACTGGGTACTGCCCGGCGGCGGCATCGAGGCGGACCGGGAGCTGCCCCGGGCGGCGGCCCGCCGGGAGGTGCGCGAGGAGCTGGGCTGGGAGTGCGAACCGGGCCGGCTGCTGGCCCTCGACTGGCTGCCCGGGAGGGACGCGGACCCGGCGAGCCGGCGGGACACGGCCGTACTGGTCTACGTCTTCGACGGTGGGACGGTAACAGAGGAGCGGCTCGCCTCGATCACGATGGCCGAGGACGAACTGGTCGAGTGGCGGCTCTGCGACCCGGCCGAGGCGCGGGCCCTGCTGTCCGCCTCGTCGTGGGACCGTACGGCGGCCGCGCTCGCCGCCCGCACCCGCCCGGGCGGCCCGGCCGAACTGGTCGGCGGCCGACCGGCGGACTGACGGCCGGGCGGACCGGCGGCGAGCGGGCGGCCGGCGGCGAGCGGCCGGCGGACCGACCGCAGGCTGACGGCCCTGCGGGCAGGCCGCTCCGCCGGACCGAACGGAGTTCCTGGTCCACACTGGGCCCATGCAGAACGCGATCGGGAAGGTACTGGCCGGACGCCGGGTCGAGGCGGTCAGCGGCGGCGGCCGGCTCGACATCACGCTCGACGGACCGGTGACCGTCCGGGTGGCGCACGAATTCGTGTTCGCGGTGCCGTCCGAGGTGGACCACTTCTTCCCCGCCCTGACCTTCCGCCCGTCCGGGACGCTGCTCGGCCTGGTGGGCCGGACGGTCGGTGCCGCCCGGGTGACCATGGCGGGCGGGCTGGAGCTGGCCTTCGACGGTGACGCCGTGCTGTCCGTGCCGCCGCACGCGCAGGTCGCGCCGTGGAGCGTGCTCACGCCCGACGGCGCCGTCTGCGCGGGACTGGCAGGCGGCGAGGTGGCGTGGGCGGAGGAGCCGGCGGGGCAGGAGGGGCGGGAGGGGCCGGAGGGCCTGGCGGCATCGGACGGGTGAGCCGGTCCGTCCGGGGCGGTGGGCTGCGCTGCCGAGAACACCGCCCACGCCCGGGCCCTGCCCAGGACTTGGCGCCGCTCAGGATCTGGCACCGCCCGGACCTCGGCGCTGCCCGGGCCCGGGCGTTGTCACCGACCGTCCGGACGGACCCCGCGCCGCGCGACGCGGGGTCCCTCCACCGGACACGGCTCCCCGGTGCGGGAGCCCCCGGCCTCGCGGCGTCAGACCTCCAGGTCGGCCTCGATCTTCGTGAGCTGGTGCCGGGCCATCGCCAGGTTGGCGCGGCTCTTGTCCAGCGCGAGGTAGAGGAAGAGGCCCTTGCCGCTGCGGCCGGTGAGCGGGCGGATCAGGTGGTACTGGCTGCTGAGGGTGATGAGGATGTCCTCGATGCCGTCCTGCAGCCCGAGCATGTCCATCGTGCGCATCTTGGCCCGGACCACGTCGGTGTTCCCTGCGGCGGCGACGTTGAGGTCGAGGCCGCCGGGGCCGTCGAGGGTGGCGAGGGCCATCCCGCTGTTGTAGTCGACGAGGGCGGCACCGAGGGCGCCTTCGATCACGGTCATGGTCTGCTTGAGCGCGCCGGCTGCGTCGGTCATGGCGGTGTCTCCAGTTCGTTCGGAAGATCGGAAGATCAGAAGGGCCGGAAGGGTCGGAAGGGTCGGAAAAGGTCGGTGGGTCCAGGTCACTGGATCCGGGTCACCGGAGCCACGTCACCGGGTCCGGCCCGGTGGGATCCAGGTCGGCGGGGTGAGGGCGGCCCTTGGGAGGGGTCGTCGGAGGGGCTTACGGAGGGTCCTTCGGGGTCAGCGCGTCGTTGAGGAGGCCGGCGATCCGCCGGGCGGAGCGTCGGGCCTCCAGGTGCAGGCGGCCGACGTTCACGTCCGGGTGCGCCAGCAGGGTCAGCACGCAGCTGCCGCCGGCCGCGTAGGTGGCGACGTACCCGTGCTCGCCGCGGACCAGCGACTCACGGAACTCGCCCTGGCCGGTGGTGTCGGCGAGCCGCTGGGCCAGGCCGAGTGAGGCGGCGGTCATCGCGGCCAGGCCGGTGGGCTCGGTCCCGTGGGTGTCGTGCGCGACCAACAGGCCGTCCACGCTGGCCACCAGGCCGCCCGCGAGGTGCGGGACCCGGTGCTTGAGGGCACGCAGTTCGGCCAACAGGTCCGTCTCCAAGGCGATCAGTTGTCTCCTTCCGACACGCTGCTTGAGCGCCCGCCTCATGACCGTGAGAGCGGGGTCGCGGGCGGAGAGTGGTTCAAAGTCGGGCCTCCAGAAGGATTCGGACCCGGGTCAGCAGCGCGATGTCCGGGTCGGGGACGGTCAGCGGGTGGGCCGCTGCCGGGCCCGGCGGGTGGACCGGGGCCGGCGGGTGGGCCAGGGGCGGGGCGTGGACCAGGGCCGTGGACGGGCGGTGGTGGGCGGAGCGGGCGGCGCCCGCCGGGAGCAGCGCGGCCAGGGCCGCGCCGGGCACACGGCGGTGCAGGCCGGGCACTGGACCGGGCCGCGGTTCGGATTGCGGGCCGGGCCGCGCTCCGGCCCGCGGCTCGGACTGCGGCTCGGACTGCGGCGCGGGCCTCGCTCCGGGCTGCGGGCCCGGCCTCGGCTCGGGCTGCGGGCCGGGCCGCGCGCCACCGGAGGTACCCGCGGCCATGGCGCGGCCGGCGGCGGCCGCCGCCCAGGCGGCGTGGCGCGGGGCGCCGCGGACCGGAGTGGCCAGCAGCCCGGCGGCCGCGAGGCGGCGGACGTCGGCCGTGGTGGCGAAGGCCGAGCGGCCGAGCAGCCGGGCCAGCTCCGCCGGGGTTCTTCGCCCGTCCGCGTGGTCGAGCAGTTCGCGCTGGCGGCGGCTGGGCGGACAGGGCCGGCCCCCGACGCGGGTGCCCGGGGCGGCGCAGCGCTCCTGGGCGCCACCCGGACGGACCGGTCCGACCGTGTCCGCCGGGCGGACCGGCGTGGTGTCGAGCTGTGGCCAGGGCCAGATCCGCTCGAGCAGCCGGTGCCGGCGCTCCACCTCCCGCCGCAGCCGCCGGGCGCTCACCGCCGCGACCGGGCCGAGCCAGTGCCGTACGCCCGGCTCGAAGGACCACGGGCCTGCCGGGGTGCCCGTGGCGCCGAGGACGAAGAACGCGGCGTCATAGAGGACGCCGAGCTGGCAGACCTCCAACTCGCCCCGGGTGAGGAGCCGTTGTTCGACCAGGGCGCCGCCGACCCGGCCGTGCGGGCCGAAGGAGCGGACGGCCTCCTGCCAGGCCTCGCGGGTGATCCGGCCGCAGCGGGTGAGCAGGGTCGCCAGGTCGGGCGCGCGGTCGGACTCGGCGTGCACCACCAGGCCGTCGGCGAGGTGGAGCGTGCCGGTGGGGCCGCGCAGCACACCCGTCGCGCGCTCTCCGGCCAGCTGTTCGACAACAGCGAAGGCCCCGCCGGTGGCCATGGCGTCGACGTCGTTCACGCCGGCCGCCCGGGGGCTGCGGCGGGCCCGGTACCGCGGCCCGCTGGCCGAAACGCGACGCCGCGGGCGGGAGCGGCACCGGGTTGTCCCGGCAGGGCGTTCGTCATCGGCGTACCAGTCATCCCAGCACCAGTTCCTCCGCGAGGGCCTGGAGCCGGTAGCGGGCCGCGGCGAGGTTGCCCTCGGTCCGGTCCAGCCAGAGGTGCAGGACGAGCGGGCTGTCGAAGACGGTGTCAATGAAGCAGATCAGGTGGTAACTGCGGCCCGCAGTGACGATGATGTCCTGTAACGGCACCCGGCGATCCTCCGCCGCGGTGAAGGTCTCGCTCTCAACAGCCGCGCGTACCAAGTCGGTTGCCTCGGCAGCCGAGGTTTCGTGGTCGCCGGCGGGGCTGACGCCGACGCTGCCGAGGGCGAGTCCGCTGCTCCAGTCGATGAGGCTGGCCGCGCGGGCCCCGGCGATCGCCATGGCCCCGGACAGGCATTCGTCGATCCCCGGCACTCGGGCTCCTTCGGGCGGTTGGGCAGCCGGGCGCGCTGGGCCGGCGCCGGCCGGACCGCCACGACGAGTGGCGGGTTCGACACGGAAGGCTACTGGCCGATTCCGTATGACGAACATTCCAATGGCATATTCACACCACAAGGGGCTGATTTCAGCCAAGCTATGACGGCTCATCAGCTCGGACCGGCTGCCCAAACGCGCTGGCGAGAGCCACCCGCTGCCCGACCTCGCGACACCAACCAGCGGCCCACCTGGAGTGGGACCTTGGCCGGTTGTCGGCCACGAGGAAGAGTTCCGGCCACGGACTGCGATAAGACCGATCCGTCGACAGCACCGCCGGACGCCGTGGCCGGGGCGGGCGGCGTCGCCGCTTCGCACCCGCCTGCCTGGGCGCCGCGTCGCAGAGGGAATCCGGCGCGCGGCCGGAACCGTCGGCAAGGGCCGGCGGCGGTACGGGCGGGACGGACGGCGCACGTGTTGACGGCGCTGAGGCGGCGCGCTCAGGGCGTTCGTCGCCGCCGGACGGGGCGCGGCGCGTGAGGTCAGGTCCACTCGGCACCGTGGGGAACGACGAGGGGGCCGTTCCGGTACGGAACGGCCCCCTCGGGGTGGAGCGCCAGGCCCGGGTTGAACGGACTCTTCCTACTGAAAGTAGGACGTGCTCCGGTAGCACCTCTGACGCCTGTCCGAGAGATCATTTCCTCTCGACGGGAAGAACATTAGCAGGACATCACGCCTGCTCAGAAATCGAACCTGTGGGGTGGGGCGAGGGACCTGGAGGTCGGACACGGGGCCCGCCGGTCGGACACGGGGCCCGCCGGTCGGGCACGGGGGAGCCTGCGCCGCGAAGCCGTCGAAGTCCGCCGGTCGTGGCCCTGGGCTCACCGAGTGGCCCACGCCAACACCTCGTTCGTCCGCCTGACCCGCCGCGCATCCTGCAAGCAGCCGTACGACGACACCCACCCCGCGAGCGCCCCTGCCCGCGCTGCACCCGCCCCCTGATCCGCGGGGGCTCCGCCGTCGAGGCGCCACGCCGCCGCGACACCGCCGCCTGGCGGACCCTGTCCGTCCTGCTCGACGCCGGCGTGCGCTTCCACAAGAACCGCTGCGGCGGCTACCGCCCCCGCACCCTCGGCGAGGTCCGCGAGCGGATGGCCTTCGCCCGCCGCACGGGCGAGCCGTTCGCCGAGGCGCTCGTCCGCCGCGACCTCCCGTAGGGCCTCGCCGCGCGGCCTCGAAGTCCCCGGAGCCCACGGGGAACCCGGACCGTGGGACGAGCGGACGCGCCACCCGATGCTCCAGGCCGAGGCGAGGAACGCCGAGCTGGGCTCAGCACTGGCTCAACGACCTCGCGGAGCCCTCAATGACACCCTCCTGAACGGGCCCCCCGGATTTCGCGTGATCTGGATCATCGGCCGGGGCAGCGGCACGCAGCGCCGCCTCGACCTGGCGGTTGCTGGTCATGGTCGACGTGACGGCGGTCATGGTGAGGAGGAGGCCGGCGGCGGTGTAGAGCGGGGTGCGCACGCCGTACGTGGTGGCCAGCCAGCCGCCGAGGAAGGCGCCGAACGGGGCGGCGCACATGGCGAGCATGCGGGAGGTGGAGGCGACCCGGCCCATCAGGTGGGCGGGGACGATCGCCTGTCGGAGGGAGGGGCCGAGCACCATCGTGGCGCCCATGCCCGCCCCGCAGACGGCGAGCGCGAGGCCGGCGACGTACGGGTTCGGGGCGACGGCAAGGCCCAGGATGGCGAGTCCCTCGACTGCGGCCGTGCAGGTGAGTGCGGTGCCGGTGCCGAGTCGCCGGCCGAGGAAGGAGGCGATGCCCGCGCCGAGCAGACCGCCGGTGGCCTCCGCCGTGAGGAGCAGGCCGAAGCCGAAGGTGCCGACGCCGAGGCGATCGTGCGCGAAGAGGGCGAGTACGGTCTCCACGGCAAGGAAGGCGATGTTCCCGACCGCCGGACGCAGCGCGAGCCCGAGCAGCAGCCGATCACGGAATACGTACGAGGCGCCGGCCCGCGCCTGCCGCAACAGCGACTCACGGGCCTGCGGTACGGGCCGGGGTGCGGCAGGCAGCGACCTTACGAGCAGTGCGGAGAGCGCGAACGACACCGCGTCGGCGAGCAGCGGAACCGCCCGCCCGAGTGCGAGCAGGGCGCTGCCCGCGGGCGGCCCCGCAAAGCCGGACGCGGCGGTCTGGGCGCCGCGCAGACGGGAGTTGGCGCGCTCCAGGAGCGCGGGGTCGCGGCCGAGCAGATCCGGCAGGTAGGCCGTCGCGGCCGTGTCGAAGAAGAGTCCGCCGAGGCCGAGCAGGAAGGCGACGGCCGCGAGCAGCGGAATGCTCAGCACGTCGAGCGCGGCCGCTGCCGCCGGTATCGCGAGCAGCACCGCACGCGCCGCGTCCATGACCCACATCGTGCGCCGACGGTCCCAACGATCCACCAGCGCACCGCCGACCACCCCGAAGAGCAGCCACGGCAGCGTTCCGGTGGCCGTGACGACGGCGAGCGCCATCGGATCCCGCGTCAACGTCAACGCGAGCAGCGGCAGCGCGGCATGCGACACCCCGTCACCGAGCGAGGACACTGTCTGCGCGGTCCACAGCCGTCCGAACCCGGTCGGCAACTTCCGAACGTCTGACGTCACTTGGCGTCCCCTTCGGGCTGCTGGCGCGGTGTCGGGTGGAACAGTGCGAAGACGAGTGACGCGTCCGGCAGCGACGGATCGGACAGCTCCCGGTACTCGTCGGCCAGTGCCTGCAGCCGCGCCCCCAGCTCCGCGAACTGCTCCTCGGTGAGCCGCAGATGCGCCATCCGGACGTGCCGCTCACCATCCACCGGCGCTGCCTCCAGGTCCGCCACCGCATGCCGCATCAGCACATCCGGCTCTCCCTCGCCCCGATCCGGCAGCACGATCGCCCGTGCGGCCATGGCGTAGTACCGCTCGGTGACCCCCCGGACCTTCCGCGTTCGTACCACCTTCACCAGGCCGGCCCGTTCGAGCAGCCGTACGTGATAGCTGGAACTGCCCTTCGCAAGGCCCACGCGCTCGGCGATCTGCGTGATCGTCGCGGGCTCGAAGCGGAGCACGGCCATGATCCGGTGACGCGTGAGATTGGAAACGGCGCGTAGCTGCTCGTCAGTGGTGACGTGGAACGTCCCGGGAAGATCATCGGTAGGCATGTCCCTAATGGTCAACACTTCTTGACCATTAGGCAAGGGGTTTTGCCCAGACTTCTGGAATCGGCTGTCCAGCACGTGCGGCCTTCGCTCCTGCACTCTCCTTCCCGACCTCGCTCGACCGCTGCGGTCGCATCCTCCAAGACCACGTCGAAGTGCCCGCGGCCGAGGACGACGGCGCCCGAGCGGGCGGTCCCCTCGCGCAGGAGCCGCCGGTCGCCGGGGTCGTCGGTGACCCGTCGCAGTGAAGATTGAGTGATTCTCATCGAAGGTTGAGCGATGTTGCGCTTGGCTTTGGCGCCCTATTTGGCTTCGCTCGGCTGCTCGGCAGAGCGGGAGCGTCGATGCGCTGCGACTCGTTCGCGGGTCGCGCATCGGCGGGAGCAGTAGCGACGCTCCGGGCCGCTGCCCTGGGTGATGAAGACGTTCTGGCAGGTGGGGGATGCGCAGATCCTGCCGGGCGGACGTTGGCGGTCCCAGACGAGAACGGTCAGGGCCATGCAGGACGAGGCGAGAAGCCACTCGTCCCAGGGGGCGTTGTCATCGCTGTCGAGGTGGGGGTGCCAGGGAGTGCTGCCGCTGTGTGAGGTCAGGCGGAGCGGTCCGGTGTGGTCCGTCAAGAGCTGGTTGAGGGTGGCTGCGGCGCCATCGGCGTGCTCGGCGGCGAAGACTTGCCGCAGCAGGGAGGCAGCTGCCTGCATCTCTGCGATATCGCGGGTGGTGAGGTCGACGGGGTCGGTCTCGCCGTATGCGCGGAGCACGTCGGCGACATCAGTCGGGTCGGGGCAGCCACCAGCAAGGACGTTGATCAGGGCGGCGGTGCGCCGGGCTGTGGTCAGCACGGAGTGCCGGGTGGACCAATCGTCGCTGTGGAATGACACCTGTGGAATGTAACGCATCTTGCGGAGGTTTGAGTTACTTCCGTAACGTCCTGCCGATGGGAAAGCGTTACTCACTCCGCTTCTATCTCGTCGGAGCAGTGGCAGCCCGTGCCGGGGACGAGATGTCAGGACCGGCGCTGATGCTGACAGCATTTGCTTTGACCGGATCGACCATCGCCGCGTCGTCGCTGCTCGCGGCCATCACGATCTCTGCCGCGGTAGGGGGGCCGATACTCGGGGCGCTCCTCGACAGAGCGGATCGGCCGGGACGCATGCTGGCTGGGGCCCTCGTCCTGTATGCGGTGGGGCTGGGGATAATCCTTGGGGGCCTCGGCCGATGGCCGTTCGCTGTCACGATCTTGATCGCAGCGGTGACAGGGCTGCTGGGGCCAGCCCTGTCGGGGGGATGGACGGCCCAACTTCCGCGTGTAGTGGAGGGTGGCCAACTGCCCCGGGCGAATGCGCTCGATGCCATGACGTTCAATATGGCGAGTCTGGCCGGTCCGGCTCTCGCTGGCGGCGTGGCAGAGGCGCTGGGCGCCCCGATGGCCGTGGTGGTCTCTGTGGTGCTCATCGCCTTGGCGCTGCCCGCCGCGTGGATGCTGCCCTCCCGTCTCGGTCGAGTGCTGGGAGTGCAGGCAACTTCGGTGACCAGCGACCTTGTTGCCGGAGTACGGGTCATCCTCGGAAGACCGTCTTTGGCCCGAGCCACTCTCACCTCGACCGTCTCCTGCATCGCCCAGGGAATGCTGATGGCATGCATCCCGCTCCTCGGCGAACGTGTTCTGGGCGGGGCCAGCCGCGGCGCGGTGCTGCTCTCCTGCGTGGCGATAGCAGCTTTGGCGGCCAACGTCGTACTCGCTGGGTTCCCGCGTGCAGTCGCCCCCGACACGATCATCTGGGCCAGTGCCCTGGTCCAGGCTGCCGCGCTGGCGTTGGCCGCGTGGGGTCAACGAGTCGTACTCATCGTGGCCGTACTCATCGTGGGCATAGGGGAAGGACCCCAACTGGCCGCCTTGTTCGCAGTCCGCCACCGGGAGGCTCCAGATCACCTGCGAGGCCAGATCTTCACCACCGGCGCCAGCCTGAAGATCACCGGATTCGCCCTGGGGGCAGCAGTTGCCGGACCAGTCGCGACTTGGTCTCTTCCAGGCACTTTGGCACTCGCAGCGAGCGTGGCGGCCCTCGCAGCACTGGTCTCCTTCGTGATCCCGTCGGCAACCGCCAACTCGCCCGAGTCCAGCACGATGTCAACTTGAGCGGTCTCCGCGAAAAGATTGTCGGAGAGCGCCCAGGTGCGCAGGGCCTCGCCGCCGGCGCCCAGACCGCTGTCCGGGCCGGCGCCAGGGCCGGTGACGAAGCCGTCGAGGAGATCGAGATGTCAGCAATGATCCGAGTCGTACCAGCGTCATACCCGGGGCAGACCTGATCCGCAGCCCGAGGCCGTCGCTCACGCACGAGGCCGGCCGGACGGACGCCGCGTGGCGTCCTCGCAGCGCACGGGGCGCCGGCTCCGACCAGACCCCCTGGCCTCGGCGAGCAGGAAGCTCACCGGCCGGCCTTCCGCCGAGAACGCTCGGCCTCAGCTGCGACGGGGCGCCTGGTGCCGGCCGGTCGCCAGGGACGCCGATGCCCCCTTAATATCGAGCATGTGTTCGATTCAGGCGTACGCTGGAGCCATGCGCAGCACCGTTCACCTCCAGCCCTCGCTGTTCGACGACGCCGGCCCGGGCGGGATCGCGCTCGGAACGCTCGCCGGGGTGCGGCGGCAGGTGCTCGGGGCCGGGGCCTGGGTGGACGTGGTGACGGGGTGGGTCACGGGGGCGGACCTGCTGTTCGAACAGCTGGCGGCGGAGGTCCCGTGGCGGGCGGAGCGGCGGGAGATGTACGAGCGGGTGGTGGAGGTGCCGCGGCTGCTCGCCTCGTACGGGGAGGGGGACGCGCCGCCGCATCCGGTGGTCGGGGCGGCGCGGGCGGCGTTGAGCGCGCACTACGCGGGGGAGCTGGGCGAGCCGTTCCGGACACTCGGCCTCTGCTACTACCGGGACGGGCGGGACAGCGTGGCCTGGCACGGGGACCGGATCGGGCGCGGGGAACGCGAGGACACCATGGTGGCGATCGTCTCGGTCGGGGAGCCGCGTGCGCTGCTGCTGCGGCCTCGCGGCGGGGGCGGACCGGTGGTGCGGCACCTGGTGGGGCACGGGGACCTGCTGGTCATGGGCGGGTCGTGCCAGCGGACCTGGGAGCACGCCGTTCCGAAGACGGCCCGGCCGGTGGGCCCGCGGATCAGCATCCAGTTCCGGCCGCGCGGAGTGGCCTGAGCGCAGCGGGGGGCACCCCGGTTACCGGGAGGTCCGGTTGCCGGAGGTCCGGGCGCGGCGGAGGCTGGCGGGAGGACCGAGGAGGACGGCATGCCGAAGGCGGGCAGGTACCGGGGGGGCGTGCCGTGCTGGGTCGAACTGGCCAGCGGGCCGGACCTGGGCCGGGCCCGGCGGTTCTACGGAGGGCTGTTCGGGTGGGAGTTCGTCGGGGCGGACGACGGCCCGGGCGAGGGCTCGGAGAACGGGCCGGAGGACGAGCCGGACGACGGTCCGGGCGGGTACACCGTGGCGACGCTGCGCGGGGCGCAGGTCGCGGGGATCGCCCGAGGGCCCGGGGGCGACGGCTCCGCCTGGCTGACCTACCTCGCGGTGGACGACGCCGACCGGGTCACCGAGGCGGTCCGGCAGGCCGGTGGACGGATCGTCCGGGAGCCGGGCGAGGTGGCCGAGTTGGGGCGCAGCGCGCTCGCGGTGGATCCGCTCGGCGCGGTCTTCGGCCTCTGGCAGGCCCGGCTGAACCCGGGGGCGGGCCTGGTCAACGAGCCGGCCACGTTCACCTGGAACGAGCACCTCTCCCCGGACCCGGACGGCGCCCGGGCGTTCTACCGCCAGGTCCTCGGGTACGAGTACGCGCGCCCGGCGGGCGACTACACGGTGTTCCGGGCCGGCGGGCAGCCGGCCGGCGGGATCGGCGGGAACCCGGGAGTGGATCCGGACGGTCCGGCGGCGCTCTGGGCGGTGTACTTCGGCACGGCGGACACCGACCGGACGGTGGAGCGGGCGGTCCGGCTCGGCGGGAGCGTGCTGGACGGGCCGGAGCCGACACCGTTCGGACGGGTGGCCGTGGTGCGGGACGACGGCGGGGCGGCGTTCACCCTGATCACCGTGCCCCAGGGCGACTCGGCGGAGCCGGCGGAGAGAGCCGAGCCGACGGATGCCGCGGAGAGGGGGGAACGGGCCGAGACGGCCTGACGCGACCGGGACGGCGCGGAGTACCGTGCTCACCGAGACCTGGGCTCGGCTGTGCTGTGCTGTGCTGTGGGCCCGACTCGACCGCGAGCCCTATGTGTTGGTCCGGCGGTCAGGAGACTCGGTCCAGCGCCGCCCGCAGCCGGGCGATGTCCGCGGCGTCCTTGGCGCGGCGCGGCCTGCGCGCGTCCCAGACCGGCATCATCTGCTTGATCTCGATCTGCGCCTCGGGGCTCACGATCGGGCACTCGACGTCGCCGAGCCGTCCGGGTGCGGCGTCCAGGAGGCCTGCCGGCCAGGGGGTGCCCGCCCAGGGGCCGCCGGCGACCAGCGCCCGGCCGTCGGGGGCGAAGTCCAGCAGGGCGAAGCTGGACTCCAAGTCGTCCTTCATGAAGTCGAGTTGCTGCTCGGGCGGCCCGGCGTCGAGCGGGCGGTAGCCGAGTTCGCGCAGGCCTGCGGCGAGGACGGGGGCGTCGGCGGCCGGGGCGAACCAGTCGATGTCCTCGTGGTCCCGGGTGAGTTCACCGAGGAAGAAGTCCATCGCCCAGCCGCCACGCAGCCAGACGCCGATGCCGAGGCGGCGGGCGAGGCCCATCGTCTCGGCGATCAGGGCGAGTTGCCCGTCGGCACGTTCCCGGTTCACGGGCGCCACATCCATGATCGGGACGCTACACCCGCCCCGCGTCCCTCGACACCGCATTAATCCCCACCCCGGCCGGCCCTGACCCTGGCCGGCCCTGGCCGGCACCTGCCATGGCCGGTCCGCGTCTGACCGCCGTCAGTCCTTGACCGCGCCCGCCAGCCCGGAGACCAGCTTGCGCTGCACCGCGATGAAGAAGATCAGCACCGGCACGGTCATCAGCGTGGACGCCGCCATGATGCCGCCCCAGTCGTTCTCGTCCGGCTTGAAGAAGACCGGCAGCGCAGAGGGGAGGGTCTGGTTCTCGGTGGCACTGATGATGAAGGTCTTGGCGAAGACGAAGTCGTTCCACGCCGCGATGAAGGAGAACACGCTTGTCGCGGCCAGGCCGGGGGCCACCAACGGGAGCAGGATCCGCCAGAGGATGCGGGTCCGGCTCGCGCCGTCGATCCGGGCGGCCTCCTCGATGGAGACCGGGACTGCGGCGACGAAGCCGCGCATCATCCCGCCGGGGCCCCTCAGCGGGCCAGGCCCCTCGGCGGGGCGCCCGCGCGGGTTTCCCGGCGGCGCCGCGAAACGCGGACGAGGCCCGGCACCTGGAACGGCACCGGACCTCGTCCGACTGTGGAGCGCCAGGCCCGGGTCGAACGGACTCTTCCTACTGAAAGTAGGACGTGCTCCGGTAGCACCACTGACGCCTGACGAGGAATGATCTCCCTCGCGACGAGAAGAACACTAGCAGGTCAGAGCCCCTGCCCCGCAACCCGCGCCGCACACCGGCCACCGGCCACCGGCCACCGGCCAGCATGCCCCGCGAACGCGGACGAGGCCCGGCACCTGGAACGGCACCGGACCTCGTCCGACTGTGGAGCGCCAGGCCCGGGTCGAACGGACTCTTCCTACTGAAAGTAGGACGTGCTCCGGTAGCACCACTGACGCCTGACGAGAGATCATCTCTCTCGCAACAGGAAGAACACTACCAGCTGACAACCCCTGCCCTGACCGGAGGCGAACCCCGTATGACCAGCAACGACCGGACCACGCACGAGACCGTCGAGTACGGCCCCGGCCGGCTCATGGACATCCACCGGCCGACCGGGAGCGCCGGCGGGCCGCTGCCGGTGGTGCTGCTCTGGCACGGCCGGGGGGCCGACGAACGGGACGCCATGCGGCCGCTGGCACGCGAGGCTGCGGAGCTGGGGCTGCTGGTGCTGGTCCCGGACTGGCGGTCGGACGAGGAGGACGGCGGCGCCGCGCACCTGCGGGCCTCGTTCGACCACGCGCGGCAGCACGCGGCCGCATACGGAGGCGACCCGGCGCGGTTCGTGCTGGCCGGGTGGTCGATGGGCGGGAAGGAGGCGGTCGCCCTGGCCACCCACCCGAGCACGCCGGCCGAGGTGCGCCCGACGGCGGCGGTCGGCATCGCCTCCAGCTACGTCCGCCCCGCCGTCACCACCGGCGAGGTGCCACTGCCGCTGCTCGCCGGCCGCCCCTCCCCCATACCGCTCTGGCTGGTGCACGGCACGCGCGACGCGTTGGTGCCGGTGGAGTGCTCGCGGGAGCTGAACACCGCCCTTTCGCAGGGCTCGCACCTTCTGGAGCTGGACTCCGACCACGCCGGGGTGGTCCTCGCGGAGTACGACCCGGCCCTCCAGCGCTGTGTGCCCGGACGGGCCGGGCACGCGGTGCGCGCCGGGCGGGCGACGGCGCGGGTGCTGGCGGAGGCGGCCGGGGTGGCCTAGCCCGGTCAGGCCGCCCGGTGCCAGCCGTCGCGGGCGTCGCGGGCGGCCGCCCGGGCGGGGCTCCGGGCTGCGGTGAGGAGGGAGAGGAGAAGCGCCGCCGCCGTGAAGAGGAGGAGGTGGCCGGCCTCGGGCGCGGGGCCGGCCCAGCCGAGGGCACCGTGGCGGTGCTCGACGAAACCGTTGTGGAAGAGCCAGGCGGCCAGGGCGATCAGCGGGGCGGCGGCCGGGCGGGAGTGGCGGCCGACGGCGGCGCAGAGCAGCGCGTAGGCGGCGAGGGCGACCCACGTCGGGCGCAGCTCCCCGAGGACGGCGAGCGCGGGCAGCAGGGCGGCGGCGGCGAGCAGGGTCACCGCGGCGGACATCGCGGCGGGGAGCCGGGAGGGCCGGGTCATGGGGGTCGTCACCGCCCGACGGCGAGCGGTCGCAGGAGGGTGTGGTGGCGTTGGAGCGCTTCGAGTTCGCGCTGCAGCGGCGGCTTGGGAACGGCGAGGACCGGGCAGGTGGCGTGCCGGACGCAGTAGGCGGTCACGGACGGGCGCAGTGCGCGGGAGAGCACGCCGCGGCCGCCGGCACCGAGGACGAGCAGGTCGCCGGGGCGGTCGGCGGAGCGGACCAGTGCCTGGCCGGTCTCGCCGCGCACGGCCTGGCTTCGCAGCCGCACACCCGCGTATCCGCCGCCGAACGCCTCGTCCAGGGCCTGCCGCAGCCGGGCGGCGGCCGCGTCGCGGCAGGCGCTGAGCAGCGGCGGGCACGGGGAGCGGCGGTAGCCGAACTCGCCGCCGGGCGGGCTCCAGCAGTGCACGGCCAGCACCTCGGCGTCGGTCCGGCGGGCCTCGGCGACGGCGCCGTGCAGGGCGGCGAGGCTGCCCAGCGAGCCGCTGACCCCGACCACGATCCGGCGGTGGCCCTCGGGTGCCTCGTGCGTGTCGAGCGCTTCGCTGTCGGCTCCGGCACCGTTGTCCGCCATGGCCCTGCCCGTCCTTCCGGCTGGTGCTGATGTGCTGTCGGCTCCAGCAAAGCCGGGCGGTGCGCGGGCCTGCCGTTCGTTGACGGAGTTCTGACGCGCGGGGCGCGGATCCGTACGCGGCCCTGACGTCAGGCGGGCGCGGGCGGGTTGCCCGGCAGGACGTAGACGTCGACGGCGACCTGCCGTTCGGGGTGCGGGGAGGAGGCGGGCGTGAACTCCAGGTAGTAGGGGAGGGGCGGGCGGCCGGTGGGGAGCAGGCCGTGGGTGCCGGCGGTGACCGCGAGGCGCAGGTAGGTGAAGGGGATCAGTTCGGGCGGGCCGGTGTGCCGCAGCGCGAGGCCGGAGGCGGCGGGGACGGTCCGGGCGGCGGCCGCGAAGTCGGCACCGGGGGCGCGGGGGACCGGGGCGCCGGGGGCGGGTGGCTCCGGACGGGTGCGGGCGTCGAGGAAGTGGCCGGGGTCGTCGACCGTGACGCCGAGCGCCTTGGTCCGGGACGGGCAGGGGAAGAGCGCCGCGCCGTGGCCGGCGCCGGTGAGCCAGTCGCGCAGGCGCTCCCAGGCGGTGGCGGTGCCGCCGGCCGGGCCGAGGTGGTCGGGGAAGGCCACCGTGCGCTCCGGGACGGCGAGCCGCCGCGGGACGGTGGCATCCGGGCCCCCGCCGTGGCGGGCGCCGCCGGCCGGGTCGGTGCGCAGGTCGCTCGGGCAGCGGCCGTGGACCGCGGTGAAGGCGCGGGTGAAGGCGGCGTGGGAGTGGTAGCCGGCGCCGAGCGCGATGCCGATGACGGCACGGTCACTGTGGAGCAGGTGGTAGGCGGCGAGCAGGAGGCGGAGCCGGCGGAGGTGGCGGTGCAGCGGTTCACCGGCCTGGTCCCGGAAGACGTGGCGCAGGTAGTCGGGCGTGGTGTTGCCCGCCCTCGCGAGGTCCTCCAGGCGGAGCTCGGCCCGGCCGTCCCGCAGTCCGGCGACGAGAAGCGGGAGCGCGCGGCGCAGGCGCTCGTCGTGGCTGGTGAGTGTCTCGGTCCTCGTGACTCCTCCTCCGGCCGAAGCCGACGAATGACCGGGCCCCTTCGGTCGATGCGATCAACATGCCACACGCCACCGACACTGCGGTCCGGACTCGCCTCCTTCTGGTGAACGTCAAGCCACCGGCTGGCGCAGGATGGTCCGCTGCCGCTCGGGGGCGGTGCGGGTCGGGTCGGTGAGGTAGATCTCGTGGTGCCGGTCGGCGGGGGCGAGCCCCTCGGCGGCCAGGTGCTCGTGCAGCAGCTTCACCGTGCGTGGCTCCTCCGCGTACGGCCCGCGGTGCAGCACCTGGATGCACCGGCCCTCGGCGAAGGACACCCGGCGCAGGCCCGCGGCCGCCTCGGCGCCGGCCTTGGCCTTCGCTTTGGCCAGGGCGGTGGCGAGTTGGGCGTCGCCGTACGGCACGGGCTGGCGGATCAGCAGTGTCCACGCCCAGTGGGTGCGGGCCTCGGGGCGGTAGGCGTCGGGGTCGGCGGGGTCGAACTCCGGGTCGTCGCTGCGCCAGAGTCCTTCGAGCGGCAGGACGGCGTAGTCGACGCCGGTCTCGGCGCGGACCGCGAACTTGAGCGTGTAGGAGGCGGCGTAGAGGGCGGCGGTCGCCGCGGCGAAGGCGGGGTCGCCCGCCGGGTCGCCGACGCCGTCGACGGCGAGGAAGTCGAGCCATGGCACGTCGACGGGCCGCGGGGCGGCCTTGGCACTGTAGAGGGCGGCGTCCGTCCGGCGGTGGTCGGTCTTGGTCATGAGGCGGCAACTTCCTGCTCTGCCAGATGGCTTGCCCGCCCGGGCGGCGGTGCGGGCCTCAACGAACCAGGGCGCGGCGGGCGGTGTCCACCCGGCACGGCGGTGCGCGGCGGAACTTGTCCAGGACGGTCAAACGCGCGGGCCCGGGAGCGGCTACCGTCCCCGGGGTGACCACCCCCGACTCCCCCAGGAACCACCTCGCCGGCCACCCCGCCCGCACGCTGACCACCTACCTGGTGCGCCCGGACCGCGCCCACCGGGCCCGGGAGGCCGTCGCACGGCACTGGCCGGCGCTGCGGGCGCACGGACTGGTGCCCGCCGAACCGGCGGTGACGTACGGCGCCGCCGGCGACTCCGGTCCGGTGCTGTACGAGCTGGTCACCTGGACGGACCGGGACGCGCCCCGGCGCGCGGCCGAGGTCGCGGAGGTCCGGGCCGTCCGACGGGAGCTGACGGCGCTCACCGAGGCACGCGCGGGCCGGCCGGCCGTGGAGCAGGCGCCCGTACAGCGGATGGCGTACTTCGAGGACGAACCGGACCTCCCCACGCCGCACGCCTACACCGGGCTGGCCCACTATCTGGTGCCGCCGGAGCAGGTGGCGGACTTCCACGGGCTGATGCGGCGCGACTGGCCCGTGCTCCGCGCGGAGCGGCTGACCACCGGGGACCGGGCCGTGGTGTACTACGGCGAGGACGACACCGGGCCGTTCTTCCTGGAGGTCGTCCGCTGGTACCGCCGGGAGGGGCCGGGGATCGCGTACCGCAACGAGCGGGTCGGCGCGGTCTGGCAGGAGGTCTACCGCCGGACCGAACCGCGCGGGGCCCGCCCGGCCTGCGAGTACCTTTGGGCTGCGGAACTGAAGTTTCCTTACCACGAGGTGAGTTGATGGCACACCTGGGAGACCCCAGCCGGGCGCCGGAGCCGGCCGCGGTGGTGGCTGGGCGGCTGCGGGCCGCACTGGAGGACAGTGCCGTGCCGGGCCGGGCGGAGGCCGAGCGGGCGTACCTGAAGAGCGGGCTGGACCACCTCGGGGTGCCGGTGCCGGCGATGCGGGCGCTGGTCCGGAACACCCTGCGGGCCGCGCCCGGGCTGGACCGGGCCGGGGTGCTGGAGCTCGCCGAGGAGCTGTGGGCACCGCCGGTGCACGAGTCCCGCTCCTGCGCGCTGCTGCTCCTGGAGTACCGCGCCGAACTCCTCCTCCCGGAGGACACCGCCTTTCTGGAGCGCCTGCTGCGGGAGTGCGCGACCTGGGCGCACGTCGACCTGCTCGCGTCCAAGGTGGCCGGCGCACTGCTGCTGCGGGCACCGGATACGGCGGCGGACTTCCTGCGCTGGAGCCGCGACGAGGAACAGTGGGTGCGGCGCGGCGGAGTGCTCACGTACGTCCTCGCGCTTCGCGACCCGGGCGAATTCCCACACCACTTCGAGGAGTTCACCGCACTCGCCGATCCGCTGCTGACCGACCCCCGGTTCTTCGTCCGCAAGGCGGTGGGCTGGACGCTGCGCGAGGGGGTCAAACACCACCCCGCCGAGGTCACCGGCTGGCTGGGGCGGCGGCTGGACCGGGTCTCCGGGCTCACCCTGCGCGAGGCGATCCGGCCGGTGGACGAGCCGGCCGCGGGCCGGCTGCTGGCGGCCCACCGCGAACTGCACGGACGCCGCCCGCGGGGGTGAGGCCGTCGGGCCTCGGGGCGGGTCGGGCGTCGGGGCGACTCAGGCCTCGGGGCGGGTCGGGCGTCGGGGCGACTCAGGCCTCGGGGCGGGTCGGGCGTCGGGGCGACTCAGGCCTCCGGCCCGCCAACCCCAGACCCGCCGGTTCCCGGCCTGTCCGCGCCCCAGAGGCCGGCAAACATCTCGTCCAGGTGCTCCTCGCCGACCGGCGGTACCGGCAGGGGGTGGGTGGCCTGCGCGCGGAATCCGTCCAGCAGTAGGGCGAGGTATCGGCGCCAGAGATCCGGGCGCAGCTCGGTGGTGGCGGGCAGGGCACGGCAGAGGGGTCCGAGCAGGAAGAGCAGGTCCAGCGTGACGACGTCGGCGCGCATGGTGCCCTGCTGCTGCGCCCGGGCGACCAGCGCGCCCACCGTCTCGGCGTTCTGCCGGCTGATCCCGGTCATCGCGGGGACGGCCGGGATGGCCTGGGTGACCAGGTCGTTGAGGCCGCGGTCGGCGGCGACCAGCGTGAAGATCCGCTCGAAGTAGTGCTCGATCGCACCCCAGGAGTCCTCGGCTGCCAGGGCCTCCTCCCCCGCGTCGGCGAGCACCGCGGCGACGTCCGCGAACACCTCGCCGATCAGCGCCTCCCGGGTGGGGAAGTGCCGGTACAGCGTCGCGTTTCCGACCCCGGCCTCCTTGGCGATCTGGTCCAGCGGCACGTCGAGACCGTGCCGGGCGAAGAGGTCGCGCGCGGTGGCGAGCAGCAGGTCACGGTTGCGCTGCGCGTCGCGCCGCAGCCGTCCGGGGGTCTGTGCGCTGCCTGGTGCCATGCCAGGACCCTAGCAACCCCGACGCAGGGGCCCGGCGCCGCGGAAGGCAAGCCCGGCGTCGCAGCGGGCGACGCCCGGCGCCCCGGAAGGCGAAGCCCGGCGCTGCCCGGTCGGGCGCCGGCCCCGGGGCGTCGAGCGCCCAGGGGCCGGTCACCCGCGATCGACCCGCCGTCAGCGCGCCGCGCGGGGCCGCAGCCAGACCGCCCAGGTGAGCGCCGAGCAGAACAGGTACGCCGCCAGGAAGCCCAGGTAGGCGGCGTCACCGTTGTGGCTGGCGAGGAAGGACTGCCGGAAGGCCAGGTTGACCAGCACCCCGCCGAACGCGCCCACCGCGCCGGCGAGGCCGATCAGCGCGGCCGAGCGGCGGCGGGAGTCGGATTCGGCCTCGCCGGGGTCGGCGCCGGCCGCGACGGCCGCCCGGGCGCGGGCCTGGTAGTGAGCCGGGATCATCTTGTAGGTGGAGCCGTTGCCGATGCCGCTGAGCACGAAGAGCGCGATGAAGCCGGAGAGGAAGAGCGGCAGCGAGTGGGCCCGGGAGGCCGCCAGGACGACCGCCGTCCCGGCGCCCATCGCGACGAAGGTCACCAGGGTGACGACGGCGCCGCCCCAGCGGTCGGCCAGCCGGCCGCCGACCGGGCGCAGCAGCGAGCCGAGCAGCGGGCCGAGGAAGGTCAGCGCGGCCGCCTTCACGGGGGTGTCGAATCGGTCGTGGAACTGGACCTGGAGCACCTGGCCGAAGGCGAAGCCGAAGCCGATGAACGAGCCGAAGGTGCCGATGTACAGGGTGGAGACCGCCCAGCCGTACGGGTCGCGGGCCACCTCGCGCAACGCCCTGGCCTGGCCGCGCGGCGGGGCGGCCAGGTTGTCCATCCGTGCCCAGGCTCCGGCCGCGGCGAGCACGATCAGCGGCAGGTAGAGCAGCGGCAGCAGCCTGGGGTGGGCCGCGCCCGCGGTGGCCAGGACGAACAGGCCGAGCAGTTGGACGGCCGGGACGCCCAGGTTGCCGCCGCCCGCGTTGATGCCGAGCGCCCAGCCCTTGAGGCGGTGCGGGTAGAAGGCGTTGATGTTGGCCATCGAGGAGGCGAAGTTGCCGCCGCCGACCCCGGCGACGCAGGCCACGGCGAGCAGGGTGCCGTAGGAGACGCCGGGGGTGAGCACCAGGGCGGCCAGCATGGTGGGGAGGAGCAGCAGCAGGGCGCTGGCCACCGTCCAGTTCCGGCCGCCGAACCGCGCCACCGCGAATGTGTAGGGCAGGCGCAGCAGGGCGCCGAGGGCGGTGGGCAGGGCGGTGAGGGTGAACTTGCCGGCGGTGTCGATGTGGTACTCGGGGCCGAGGAAGAGCACCAGGACCGACCAGAGGCTCCAGACGGAGAAGCCGATGTGCTCGGAGAGCACCGAGTAGACCAGGTTGCGGCGGGCGATCCGGGCTCCGGTCCGCTCCCAGAAGGTGGCATCCTCCGGGTCCCAGTGGGTGAGCGGGCCGGTGCCGGCTCTGCCGCCGGCGGACTGCGTCTCGACGACGGCGCTCATGCGTCCCCCTCGCTTCGCTCGGCGGGGGCATTCGCCCACACGCACCCCACAATGACTCGCTCGCTCCGCTCGCTCATGCGTCCCCCTCGCTTCCCTCGGCAGGGGCATTCGCCCACACGCACCTTTCGATGGTTCGGTTGCTCATGCCGCGTTCTCCGTCCGGGAAGTGGCGCGGGGGTCACTGCTGCGGACCGGCCAGAGCCGCAGGACGGCGGGGCTGCCGTCGGGGGCGGTGTCCTCGTCCAGGCAGCGGCCGTCGGTGAGATCGAAGACCTGCTTGTACATCGGCGAGGCCAGGGTGGGCCGGTCGCCGCGGCTGCCGAGCAGGCCGCGGGAGAGGACGTGCGCGCCGCTGAACGGGTCGCGGTTGTCGACGGCGTGCAGGGCGCCGGTGCGGTCGCGGAAGACGGCCACCTGGGCGCCGTCGAGCAACACGGCCACGCCGCGTCCGGGTTGCAGGTCGTCGAGGGTGCAGACGGGCTGCCAGCGGGTGCCGTCGTGGATCTCCACGGTCATGGGGTGAGCACCTCCAGTCGGGGACCGGCCACCAGGACCGGGGTGGGGGTGGTGAGGATGCGCCCGTCCTCGCCGGGGCGGGCGGGTCGGATCTGGCCGCGTTCGGGAACGAACGTGACGGCCGGGTCGGGGGTGCCGGGGGCGTTGACGAAGGAGGAGAAGCGCCGCAGCCGGTCGGGGTCGGCCAGGGTGGCGGCCCATTCGTCCTGGTAGCCGGCGATGTGATCGTCCATCAGCTGGTCCAGTTCGGCGGCGATGCCGAGCGAGTCGTCGATCACCACGGCGCGCAGGTGGTCCAGGCCGCCCTCCAGCCGGTCCAGCCAGACCGAGGTGCGCTCCAGGCGGTCGGCGGTGCGGATGTAGAACATCAGGTAGCGGTCGATGGTGCGGATCAGCGTCTCGCGGTCCAGGTCGGCGGCCAGCAGATCGGCGTGACGCGGCGTCATGCCGCCGTTGCCGCCGACGTAGAGGTTCCAGCCGGCCGAGGTGGCGATGATGCCGAAGTCCTTGCTCTGCGCCTCCGCGCACTCGCGGGCGCAGCCGGAGACGGCGGACTTGAGCTTGTGTGGGGAGCGCAACCCCCGGTAGCGGAGCTCCAGTTCGATCGCGAGGGCGGTGGAGTCCTGGACGCCGTACCGGCACCAGGTCTCGCCGACGCAGGACTTCACGGTGCGCAGCGCCTTGCCGTAGGCGTGTCCGGACTCGAAGCCGGCGTCCACCAGCCTGCTCCAGATGCCGGGGAGCTGGTCGACGCCGGCGCCGAAGAGGTCGATCCGCTGGCCGCCGGTGATCTTGGTGTAGAGGCCGTAGTCGCGGGCGATCTCACCGATGGCGATCAGGCCCTCGGGGGTGATCTCGCCGCCGGGCACCCGCGGCACGACCGAATAGGATCCGTTGCGCTGGAGGTTGGCGAGGAAGTGGTCGTTGGAGTCCTGGAGCGCGGCCTGTTCGCCGTCCAGGATGTGGCCGCCGCCGAGGCTGGCCAGGATCGAGGCGACGGTCGGCTTGCAGACCTCGCAGCCTTCGCCGCTGCCGTACCGGTCGAGGAGTTCGGAGAAGCCGGCGATGCCGGTGACCCTGACGATCTCGTACAACTCGGCTCGGCTCTGCGGGAAGTGCTCGCAGAGGCCGGTCTGGGTGGCGACGCCGGTGGCCGCCAGCTCCTCGTTGACGACGGTGGTGAGCTGCTTGATGCAGCTGCCGCAGCCGGTGCCGGCCCGGGTGCACTTCTTGACCGCGGCGACGCTCTCGCAGCCCTGCTCGTGGACGGCCGCGCGGACGGCGCCCTGGGTGACGTTGTGGCAGGAGCAGAGCACCGCCTCGTCGGGGAGCGCTATCGGGCCCGCGGCGGCGAACCCGGCGGGCAGCACCAGCTGTTCGGGCGCCGTGGTGAGCGGCTTGCCGGCCACCGAGAGCGGCCGCAGGGTGCCGTAGGCCTCGGTGTCGCCGACCAGGACACCGCCGAGAAGTGCGCCGTCGGCGCCGATCACGAGCTTGCGGTAGACGCCGAGACGGCTGTCGCTGTACAGCACGTCGAGGGCGCCTTCGGCGCTGCCGTGCGGGTCGCCGAAGCTGGCCACGTCGACGCCGAGCAACTTGAGCTTGGTGGAGGTGTCGGCGCCGGTGAAGCCGGGGCCGGGGTTGCCGGCCAGCGCGCGGGCGGCGGTCTCGGCCATCTGGTAGCCGGGGGCCACCAGGCCGTAGACCCGGCCGTCCACGGTCTGGGCGCACTCGCCGACGGCCAGTACGTCCGGGTCGGCGGTGCGGCAGTGCTCGTCCACCACGATGCCGCCGCGCGGACCGACGGGCAGGTCGCAGTCGCGGGCCAGCTGGTCGCGCGGGCGGACGCCGGCCGAGAACACCACCAGGTCGGCGGCGAGTTCACGGCCGTCGGAGAGGGCGAGCGCGCGGACCCGGCCGTCGGCGGCGGTCTCGACGGCGTTTGCGCCGGCGCCGGTGTGGACGGTGACGCCGAGGTCCTCGATCTTGCGTCGGAGCAGTTCGCCGCCGCCGTCGTCGACCTGGACGGCCATCAGGCGGGGCGCGAACTCGACCACGTGGGTGGCCACGCCCATGGCCCGCAGGGCGCCCGCGGCCTCCAGGCCGAGCAGGCCGCCGCCGACCACCACGCCGGTCCTGGCGTGCTCGGCGTCGGCCCGGATCGCGTCGAGGTCCTCGATGGTGCGGTAGACGTGGCAGCCGGCCGCGTCCTTGCCGGGGACGGGAGGCACGAACGGGACGGAGCCGGTGGCCAGCACCAGGGCGTCGTACCGGACCTCCCGGCCGGACCGGGTGGTCACGGTGCGGGCCGCCCGGTCCACGGCGGTGACCGGGTCGCCGAGGCGCAGGTCGATGCCGTGCTCGGCGAGGAAACCGGGCGGGCAGAGCGCGAGGTCCTCGGGTGTCCGACCGTCGAACAGCGCGCTGAGGTGGACGCGGTCGTACGCGGGGCGCGGCTCCTCGGCGAGCACGGTGACCCGCCACCGCCCGGCGCCGGGCTGCTCGGTCCAGGCCTCCAGGAAGCGCTGGCCTACCATGCCGTGGCCGACGAGGACGAGGTCCCGTGGTCGGTCGGGCGTGTGGGATGTCATCGCAGTACTCCTCGGGGTCGTGCGGGCGTGCGGGTGGGGAGTTGAGGGGGGTGGGTGTGCGGGTGAGCAGGAGTGCTCAGGTGAGCAGGTGGAAGGGGTGGGCGCTCAGGTGAGCAGGTGGAGGGGGTGGCCGGTGAGCGGGTCGTCGCGCTGCCAGGCCTCGGCCAGGCCGTCGACGCCGGAGAGGTCGCCGAGCAGGATCGCGCCGACCAGCCGGTCGCCGCGCAGGACGAGCTTCTTGTAGCTGCCCCGGGTCGCGTCGGTGAGCCGCAGCACGTCCAGGCCCGGGTCGAGGGTCTCGTCCACGTCGCCGAAGGCCGCGTACTCCAGGCCGCCGGTGCTGAGCCGGGCCGGCGGCCGGGAGCCGGTGTAGCGGGCGTCCGGGTCGGCGCCGGAGAGGTGGAGCGCCAGCACGTCGGCCTGGTCCCAGGCGGGGAGCGCCAGGCCGTGGACGGTCTCGCGGTGCTCGGCGCAGTCGCCGATCGCGTACACGCCGGGTACGGCGGTGGCGAGCCGGTCGTCCACCAGGACTCCGGTGGCGACCGGGACGCCGGCGGTGTGCGCGAGCGCGGTCCGCGGCCGGGTGCCGCAGGCGAGCACCACCAGGTCGCACTCCAGGAGGTAGCCGCTCGCCAGCTCGACGCCGGTGACGCGCTCCTCGCCCCGCAGGGCGCGGGCGCGGTTGCCGGTGTAGGTCTCGACCCCGAGCGCACGCAGGCCGGCCCGGAGCACCGATCCTGCCTCGGCATCGAGTTGACGCTCGATCAGATAGGGCCCTTGGTGGACGACTTCGACGGGTACACCGAGGACGGCCAGCGCCCGGGCGGCGCTCACGCCGAGCACCCCGCCGCCGATCACCACCGCCCGGCGGGCGACGACGGCGTCTTCGGCCAGCCGGGCGCAGTCGTCCAGGCTGCGCAGGGTGTGGACGCCCTCGGTGAGGCCGCGGCCGTCCGCGCGGCGCAGGCCGCGAATGGGCGGCAGCACCGGGTTGGAGCCGGTGGCGAGCACCAGGTCGTCCCACGGTTCCACGGTGCCGTCGGCGAGGCCGAGCGTGCGGGCCGCGGTGTCGAGCGCCACCACCTCGCAGCCGGGGCGCGGTTCGGCCCCGCCCAGCGGCAGCGCGATCGCCTCGGCGTCGTAGCGGCCGGTGAGCACGTCGGCGAGCAGCACCCGGTTGTAGGGGGCGCGGGCCTCGGCGCCGTAGACGGTGACCCTGCCGGTGCCGCCCAGCGCGGTGTGGCGCTCGGCGAAGCGGGCCGCGGCCATGCCGCCGCCGACCACCGCGATCCTGCGGTCCTTCACGGTCCTCATGACGCCACCTCCCCGGCCCGTTCGACCCGGACCGCGCAGAGCTTGAACTCCGGCATCCGGGAGACCGGGTCGAGCGCCGGGTTGGTGAGGGTGTTGGCCCGCCCGGCACCCGGCCAGTGGAACGGCATGAAGACGGTGTCCGGCCGGATGGTGTCGGTGACGCGGGCCGGCGCCACCGCCCGGCCGCGCCGGCTGACCACCGTGACCAGCTCGCCCTCCGCGACGGCGAGGCGGGCGGCCAGCCGCGGGTGCAGCTCCACGAAGGGGCCCGGCGCGGCGGCGTTCAGCTCCGGCACCCGCCGGGTCTGCGCGCCACTCTGGTACTGGGCGAGCACCCGGCCGGTGGTCAGGTACAGCGGGTAGTCGCGGTCCGGCTCCTCCGCCGCCGGGCGGTGGGTGACGCCGGCGAACCGGGCGCGGCCGTCGGGAGTGGCGAACCGGTCGAGGAAGAGCCGCGGCGTGCCCGGGTGCGCCTCGTCCGGGCAGGGCCAGAAGACGCCGTCCTGCGCCGCGATCCTCCGGTAGCTGATGCCCGCGTAGTCGGCGTCCCCGCCGGCCGACGCGCGGCGCAGCTCCTCGAAGACCGGCTCGGCCTCGGCCGGGAAGCCGTCCACCACACCGAGGCGGGCGGCGAGTTCGCGCATGACCCAGAGCTCGCCGCGCACGCCCTCCGGCGGGTCGAGCGCACGGCGGCGGAGGATGACCCGCCCCTCCAGGTTGGTGGTGGTGCCGTCCTCCTCGGCCCACTGGGTGACCGGGAGTACCACGTCCGCCAGCCGGGCGGTCTCGGAGAGCACCGGGTCGGCGACGACCAGCAGGTCCAGGGCGCGCAGCCGGGCCGTGACGTGGGCGGCGTTCGGCGCGGAGACCACCGGGTTGGAGCCCATCAGCAGCAGCGCCCGGGCGCCGCCGGGCCGCCCGAGCCCGTCCAGCAGCTCGTACGCGGAGCGGCCCGCGCCGGGCAGCGCCGCCGGGTCCACGCCCCAGACGCCGGCCACGTGGGCCCGGGCCGCCGGATCCTCGATCGAGCGGTAGCCGGGGAGCTGGTCGGCCTTCTGGCCGTGCTCGCGACCGCCCTGGCCGTTGCCCTGGCCGGTCAGGCAGCCGTAGCCGGAGCGGGGCCGGCCGGCCTTGCCGGTGGCCAGGCAGAGGTCGATCCAGGCGCCGACGGTGTCCGTCCCCTTGCTCTGCTGCTCCGGCCCGCGGGCGGTCAGCACCATGCCGGTCGCCGCCCTGCCGAACAGCTCGGCGGCGGTGCGCAGTTGCGCCACCGGAACGCCGGTGAGCCGCTCCACCCGGTCCGGCCAGTGCGCCATCGCGGCGGACCGGGCTCGGTCGAAGCCGGTGGTGCGGGCGGCGACGAACTCCTCGTCGACCCGGCCGTCCGCGATCACCAGGTGGAGCAGACCGAGCGCCAGCGCGAGGTCCCCGCCGGGCCGGGGCTGGAGGTGGAGGTCCGCCTCGGCCGCCGTCCGGGTGCGGCGCGGGTCGACCACGATCAACGTGCCGCCGTTCTCCCGGAGTTCGCGGAAGTAGCGGAGCGCGGGCGGCATCGTCTCGGCCGGGTTGCCGCCGACCAGGATCAGGCAGTCGGTGTGCGGGATGTCCTCCAGCGGGAACGGCAGTCCGCGGTCCAGTCCGAACGCCCTGCGGTGCGCGGCCGCCGCCGAGGACATGCAGAACCGGCCGTTGTAGTCGATGTTGGCGGTGCGCAGCACGACCCGGGCGAACTTGCCCAGCTGGTAGGCCTTCTCGTTGGTCAGCCCGCCGCCGCCGAACACCCCGACGGCGTCCGCCCCGTGGCGCTCGCGGACCGCGGCCAGGCCCTCGGCCGCGCGGTCCAGCGCCTCCGCCCAGCCCGCCGACCGCAGCGGCCCGCCCGGCCGGTCGCGCAGCAGCGGCCCGGTCAGCCGGACGTCCCGCGCCAGCAGGGCGGGCGCCGAACGGCCCTTGCCGCAGAGCGCGCCACGGTTGACGGGGAAGTCCGGCCGCTCCAGCACCTCGGCCCGGGCCGCACCCACCTGAGGTCCGGTGCGCAGCCGCATGCCGCACTGCAGCGAGCAGTACGGGCAGTGGGTGTCGGTGGTCGTCGTCATGGCGACGAATCTGACCGGTGATCGTTTCGCCGCCGGGTCCCCCGTGTTGCGCGCGCGGTACGCCTCGCTCACGCCCTCGCCGGACCGGGGTGCGCGGCCGGACATCAGTCGTAACCGGACGGGCGGATTCGCTAACGCGCAGGTGACGGGCGGGCAATCCCCGCGTAACGCGGCCACCCCACCCTTGCGGCCATGGCACCCTCCCCCACACCCGCCGGTCCGCGTCCCACTGCACAGCCGGGCCCCCTCACCGGCTTCAGCATCGGGGTCACCGCCGCGCGCCGCCGCGACGAACTGGTCGCCCTGCTCACCCGGCGCGGCGCCCAGGTGGTCGAGGCGCCGGTCCTGCGGATCACCCCGCTCGCCGACGACCTGGCCCTGCGTCAGGCCACCGAACGCTGTCTCGCGGCGCCGCTCGACTACGTGGTCGCCACCACCGGCGTCGGCTGGCGCGGCTGGATGAGCGCCGCCGAGGGCTGGGGCCGGGGCGCCGCCCTCGCCGACGCCTGCCGGGACGCGGTGGTGCTCAGCCGCGGCCCCAAGGCCACCGGTGCGGTCCGGGCCAGCGGCCTCGGCGAGGGCTTCTCGCCCGACTCCGAGGCCACCGACGAGCTGCTCACCTGGCTGCTGGCCCGCCCGCTGGCCGGCCGCCGGATCGCCGTCCAGGAGCACGGCATCCGGCTGGACGCCTTCGCGGCCGCCCTGCGCGAGCGCGGCGCCGAGGTGATCTCCGTCCCCGTCTACCGCTGGGAGCCGCCGGACGACCCGGCACCGGTGCGGCGGCTGGTCGAGCAGACCGTCCGGCGCCAGGTCCACGCGCTCACGTTCACCAGCGCCCCGGCGGTCACCGCGTTCGTGGAGACCGCCACCGCCGAGGGCCTGCGCGAACCCCTGCTCGACGCGCTGCGCGGGGACGTCCTGCCGGTCTGCGTCGGCGCGCTCTGCGCCCGGCCGTTCGCCGAACTCGGCCTGCCCGTGGTCTTCCCCGAACGCGGCCGGCTCGGCTCGCTGGTCCGCCTGCTCGCCGAGGCGCTGCCCGGGAGGGGCCGACAGGAGGTGGCCCTCGCCGGGCGGGTGCTGACCCTCCAGGGCAACGCCGTACTGGTCGACGGCCGGAGCCACTGGCTCAGCCCGCGCGGCGCCGCCGTACTGCGCGCCCTCGCCGAGCGGCCGGGCCGCGTACTCAGCCGCGCCGAACTGCTCCGCACCGCCTGGGCCGACGCCACGGCGGACGAGCACGCCGTCGAGGCGGCGGTCGGGCGACTGCGGGCGGCGCTCGGGCCGCACGGCGGGCTGATCCGGACGGTGCCCAAGCGCGGCTACCGCCTGGCGGCGGGCTGATGGGCGCCGGCGTGCGGCCGGGGCCGGGGGCGCCTCCGGGCGCGGGCCCGGGCGCAGGTCCGGGCGCGGGCCCGGGGCGGGGTGACCGTCCGGTGCTGCTCGCCGTCGCGCACGGCAGCCGGGACCCGGCCGGGGTCGCCACGACCAGGGCGCTGCTGGAACGGGTGCGCGCACAGCGGCCCGGACTGGACGTCCGCTGCTGCTTCCTGGAGCTCGCCACGCCCTCGCTCCCCCAGGCACTGGCCCGGCTCCGCGACGACCGGCCGGCCGTCCTCGTGCCGCTGCTGCTCGGCACCGGCTACCACCTGCGGGTCGACATCCCCGGCGCGCTGGCCGCCGCCCGGCCGCCGCACGTCCGGCTCGCCCCCGCGCTGGGCCCCGACCCGCTGCTGGCCGCCGTGCTCGCCGACCGGCTCGCCGAGAGCGGGCGGCCCGCGGGCGCCGGCCCGGTGGTGCTCGCCGCGGCCGGCTCCTCCGACCCCGCGGCCGTCACCGACACCCGCCGGATGGCCCGCCTGCTCGCCTCGCGCCTCGCCGACGGCCGGCTCGTCGTCCCCGCCTACCTGTCCGCCGCCCGCCCGACGCCGCGCGAGGCCGTCGAGGCCCTGCACGCCGACGGCCACCAGCACGTCGCCGTCGCCACCCACCTCCTCGGCCCCGGCTTCTTCGCCGACCGCGCCGCCGGCACCGCCGCCCGCTGGACCAGCGCCCCGCTCGGCGCCCACGACACCCTCGCCCGCCTGGTCGCCGCCCGCTACGACCGCGCATGCCTCGACCTGGCACGCGACGACCGGGCATGCGAGGACCGGGCATGCGAGGACCGGACGCACGACGACGCGGCCCGGCGGCGGCCGGAGCCGGCGATCGCCCGCGGCTGAGGCCGGGCCCGGGCGGTCGGGCCGGTCCCTCGGGGCGTGCCGAAGGCCCGCGCGGTCTGCGACGGGCTTGCCGGCTCCCCGAGCCTGTCGGCCTGCTCACATCCGCACGTCGGACCGGGACGGGCCCGCCGCCGCTGCGTAGGGTGGATCTTGTCGGTGCGGGTGGCACTCGGGTGACGGGGTGGACGTTGGGTACGGGAACTTCTCTGACGGCTCGTCAATTGCTGGACCTACTGGTCGATTCCGGCACCTTCCGGAGCTGGGACGAGCCGCTCGCCCCGCAGCCCGCCGAGGCCGGCTACCGGGCCGCGCTGGCCCGGGCCCGGGAGCGGACCGGCACGGACGAGGCGGTCGTCACCGGGGCCGGGCTGATCGGCGGCCGGGCGGTCGCGCTCGTGGCCTCCGAGTTCGGGTTCCTCGGCGGGTCGATCGGGGTGGCCACGGCCGAGCGGATCACCCGGGCCGTGGAGCGGGCGACCGCCGAACGGCTGCCACTGGTCGCCCTGCCGGTCTCGGGCGGGACGCGGATGCAGGAGGGTTCGTCGGCCTTCGTCTGCATGCTCCGGATCACCGCCGCCGTCCAGACCCACCGCGCGGCCGGCCTCCCCTACCTCACCTACCTGCGCAACCCCACCATGGGCGGCGTGTTCGCCTCCTGGGGGACGCTCGGGCAGCTGGTCTTCGCCGAACCGGACGCCCGGCTGGGGTTCCTCGGGCCCCGGGTGTACGAGGAACTGCGCGGCGTGGAGCTGCCCGCCGACGTGCAGCGCGCCGAGACGCTGGCCGGGCGCGGCCTGGTGGACGCGGTGGTCGCACCGGAGGAGCTGCGCGAGGTCCTGCGGCGCTCACTGGCCGTGCTCACCCTCGAACCGACGCCCGCGCCCGGCGGCGCCCGGACGGACGCCCGGCCCACCGGGCCCGCGGCCCGCCCCGACGCCTGGGAGTCCGTGCGCAGCACCCGTCGGCCCGACCGGCCGGGCGCCCGTGAGCTGCTGCGCCGCACCGCCGAGGAGCTGGTCCTGCTGGACGCCCCCGGCGGCCGGGACGGTGCGCTGGTGCGCGCGCTCGCCGTGCTGAACGGCCGGCCCGCGCTGGTGATCGGGCAGCAGCGGCAGGAGCCGGGCCGGGAACGCCCGTTCACCGCCGCCGACCTGCGCGCCGTCCGCCGCAGCGCCCGCCTCGCCGAACAGCTCGGGCTGCCGCTGGTCACGGTGGTCGACACAGCCGGCGCCGAACTCTCCGCCCAGGCCGAGCTGGACGGCATCGCCATCGAGATCGCGCACTGCCTCACCACCCTGCTCGCCCTGCGCACACCCGTCCTCGCGGTGCTGCTCGGCCAGGGTTCGGGCGGCGGCGCGCTCGCCCTGCTGCCCGCCGACCGGGTGCTCGCCGCCGAACGTGCCTGGCTCGCCCCACTGCCGCCCGAGGGCGCCTCGGCGATCGTCCACCGCGACGGCGCCCACGCGCCCGAACTGGCCCGCTCACAGGGCATCGGCGCCTACGACCTGGCGGACGTCGGCCTGGTCGACACCGTCGTGCCCGAGCGGCCGGACGCCGCCGAGGAGCCGGCCGCCTTCTGCGACCGGCTCGGGCAGGCGATCGGCGCCGCGCTCGGCGCCCTCACCGCCGCCACGGAGCCGCAGCGCCTCGCCGCCCGCGCCGCCCGGCACCGCCGGCTGGGGGACGTCCTGGGCTGACGAGTTCCCCTGCGCGGGTCGGGGGCGGGCGGGCGCGAGTCAGCGCCGCCGCGAGGACGCGGTCAGGCAGGCTGCCACAGCTCGACCCGGTTGCCTTCGGGATCGGTGACCCAGCCGAATCGACCGACCCCCTCCATGTCCTGCGTCCCTTCGGCGACGTCCGCTCCCTTGGCACGCAGTTGCGCGAGCATCGCGTCCAGGTCGCGGACGCGGAAGTTGAGCATGGTCTGCTGGGAGCGGGAGCCGAAGTAGTCGGTCCCGGGCTCGAACGTCGCGAAGACCGTCGGCCCCGCCCCCTGACGCCACAGGCCGTGCTCATCGGCGTCCAGGCCCAGGCAGTCGCGGTACCACGCATTCAGGGACACCGGGTCGGCGGCCCGCAGGAAGTACCCACCGATTCCAAGCACATGTTCCATGGCGCCATCCTGCCAGGACGGCGGCCGGGCGGGCCGGCACCGCACCACCACCCGCATCCGCCCGCCGGCCTTGCCGCGCGGGACTCGTCAGGGAGTGTGCCCGGACGCGGCCGGCGCGGCGGTGAGGGACGCGGCCGGCCGGTCGGGGGCGGCGGCCTCCGGGCTGCCCTCCCCGGCGCTGAACACGTGCACCACCAGGCCCGTCTCGCCTGGCCGCCTCGGAGCGGGCCACGCTGGCGGGGCGGCTGGCGCCGGAGATCGCGGCGGAGCAGGAGAAGGTGCTCTGGTCGGACGCGGTGGTCCTGCAGTTCCCGATGTGGTGGTTCTCGGCTCCCGCGATCATGAAGGGCTGGATCGACCGGGTGTTCACCGCCGGCTTCGGCTACGGCCCGGCCGTTCCGCCGCCCTACGGCGAGGGCGCACTGGCGGGGCGGCGCACGCGGCGGCTCGACGGCCTCTTCACCGACGAGCCGGTGCCGTTCCGCACGCTCGTCGGCGGCGACTACGACCACGACATGCGGCTGCCGCCCGGGGTGGAGGAGGCGGGGGCGAGCGGGCTGGACCTGCACGTCCGCCCGCGGGGCTGAGGCGGGGCCGCGACCTCGCCGGAGTGTGGCGCCGCTCTCAGATCGTCTGTACACGCAGTGGCGCCGGCCGTCCGGTGGGTGACGGCCCCGGGCGGGCGGTCGGTGAGTGCGCTCACACACAATTGGCCGCCACGACGACCGGTAGTGGTCGGCGGGCGGCAGTCCGGGCGGACGCTCTTCGGGCGCATCCGCCGACGTCAGCGGCACCTCGGCGGCCGCCGTGGCGGGCCCTTCGAATCCACGGCGCAGCCCCGCACTACGACGACGCATCGTAAACAGGGGGTCTTGGCGACGGCCGATCCGGTCTGGCAACAATGGCTCAGTCGTCAGCCGCCCCGGCACCTGTCCCGCCGGGGAACGGCTAGCTGCCGAGTCACGCCCCGCGACCGTTTCGGCCCCTGTCCGGCCATTGGTCGAGGCGGGGCGTGACACCGGCCCAACCTGATTGAGGTCCTGTTCTTCATGCCCGCTTTCAAGCTCCGTATGCGTACTTCCGCTGCTCTTCTTGCCGGCGCCGCCGGTGTGACCGCCCTGGGTGCCGGTCTGATGCCCGCCACCGCCTCGGCCGCGACCGCCTCCCCGCAGGCCATCGCCGCCCAGATCGTGCCGGCCAACCAGCTCTCCTCGTTCAGCCAGATCATCTCCCACGAGTCCAGCTGGAACGTGACCGCGACCAACCCGAGCTCGGGCGCGTACGGACTGGCCCAGGCGCTGCCGGGCTCCAAGATGGCCTCGGCCGGCGCGGACTGGAAGACCAACCCGAAGACCCAGATCAAGTGGGCGCTGGACTACATGAACACCCGCTACGGCAGCCCGAACGCCGCCTGGTCGTTCTGGCAGACCCACCACTGGTACTAAGCCGCTCCACTCCGGCACCAGCCGGACCGTCGAGCCGCCGAGTCACCGAGTCTCCGAGCCACCGCGCAGGCGAGCAGGCGAGCAGCTGAGCCGCTGAGCCGCTGAGCCGCTGGGGCTCCGACGCCCGCCGTCAGACCGCTGTCCCCCCTCACCCCGGGGATCGGACAGGGAGAACCGGGGTGACCGAGAGGGCCCGTGCACGCGTGATCCGCGTGCACGGGCCCTCTCGCCCGTTCCCGGGCCGGGCGCCCAGCCGGCCGGTCACCGCGCCGGCGCCGGCGCCGGCGGCCGTTCACCGGCTCGTCCCACCGCCGGCGGCCGGCAGCGGGAGCCGACGGCCCGTCAGCCGAGCGTCAACCCTCGTCCAGGCCGAGCAGCGCGCGCGTGCGGCGGTACTTGGCCGCCAGCCGCTCGGCCGTCGCGGGGTCGAGACTGGCCAGCCGGACCGGGTCGGCGTTGTGCGCGAGGTCGGCCTGCTTGACCAACAGGGCGCCGGGGGTGGCCAGGATGCGGGCGGTGTACTCCTCCAGCGGCTCGCCCGGGCGTTTGGTGAGGGCGTCGACGATCGCCTTGGTGGTGTCGGGGAGCGCGGCCGCGGCCAGCCAGTCCCGGGTGAGCGCGTCGTCCTCGATCGCATCGTGCAGCCAGCCTGCCGCGATCTGCTCCGCGCTGCCGCCGCGGTCCGCCACGCCGTGGGCGACCGCGGCGAGGTGCTCGGCATAAGGGTGGCCGTTCTTGTCGACCTGCCCCTCGTGCGCGCGCCGTGCGATCGTCTCCACCTCAGCCAGGCTCAGATAGTCCACCAGGTCATCGTAGGCCCCCGGGCATCTGGTTGACTGCGGCGGTGCCGGGCGACCCCCGGCCGCGCCCACGCACCGCCCACGGGCGGCCGACACGCGTGTCGCCACCGCGCCACGCCGCCAGGCCGCCACGTCGCCGTCCCGACCCGGCGACCCGAGCCCTCCGAGGAACCATGCCCAGCCTGCATCCGTTGCTCTCCGGCTTCGCCCCGATCTGGGCCCTCACCGGGGTCGGCTACCTGGTCGGCCGCAGCGGCCTGCTCGGGCCGCACGCGGACACGGTGCTGAACCGGTTCGTCTTCCATGTGGCCATGCCTGCCGCGCTCTTCCTGATGATCGCGCGCGAGCCGCTGGACCGGTTCGCCAACCCCTCGATGCTCGCCTTCGCCGCCGGAACGGTGGTCGCGACGGGGCTCGGACTGCTGGCCGCACACCGGCTGTTCGGCCGGGAGCTCCCCGAGCGGGCGATCGGCGGCATGGCGGCCGGCTACGTCAACTCGGCCAACCTCGGCATCCCCGTCGCCATGCAGGTGCTCGGCGACGCGTCCTTCGTCGCACCGGTGGTGTTGTTCCAGATCCTGCTGGTCACGCCGGCCGTGCTGACCGTGCTGGACAACGGGCGCGAAGGCCGTCGAGCGCTGCGCACGCTCCCGCTGCGCAACCCGATCCTGCTGGCGGTCGCCGCCGGCGCCGTGGTCTCCGCCGTGACCTCCGCGACGGGGTGGCACCTGCCGGACGAACTCAACCGTTCCTGCACGCTGCTCGGCGGCGCCGGCGTGCCGACCGCGCTGGTGGCGCTCGGCATGTCGCTGCACCACCGCCCGGCAGCCTCCGGCACGGCCCGGTACGCGGAGGTCGGGGTGTCCGTCGCGGTCAAGACGCTGATACAGCCGCTGGCCGCGTTCGCCGTCGGCGCGTTCCTCCTCCACCTGCCGCCCCACCAACTGCTCACCGTCGTACTGTTCTCCGCCCTGCCGACGGCGCAGAACGTCTTCACCTACGCCCGCGAGTACGGGAAGGGCACCGCGCTGGCCCGGGACTCGGTGCTCTGGTCCACCCTCGTCTCGATGGCGACGCTCTCGGCCGTCAGCTGGGCGCTCGGGCCGGCCTGAGGCGGGCCCCCGCGCCGGCCGGGCCCGCCTCCACCGTCGCGTCGACTCCGTCGCGTCGGCCCGGTCACTCCTCGTCGCGGGCCGCGGCGACCACCTCCGTCATGGCCAGCAGGAACCGCCGGGCCGTCGCCAGCTCCGCCTCGTCGAACCGGCCCATCGCGGCCACCAGATCGGCGATCAGACGACCGAAGAACGCCTGCCCCAGCTCCATCGCCTGATCCTCCACCAGCAGTTGGACCTTGCGGCGGTCCCCCGGATCGCGCTCGCGGCGGATCAGGCCGAGCCGCTCCAGCCGGTCGATCAGGCCGGTGGTGCCCGCCGAGTTGAGCCGCATCACCTCGCCGAGCCGCCCGGGGGTCACCACCGTGCCGGCCCGGGCGGCGTCCAGCAGGTGGATCAGTGCCCGCAGGTCGGTCGGATGCAGGCCGTTGCGTCCGGCGAACCCGGCGCCGAACAGGTCGAGCTCGACGGTCAGCCCGCGCAGCAGATGGACCAGCTGCATCGGTTCCTCTGTTCTGTCCACCCTGTCGTCCTTCCCCGGGCACATCCGTGCGACTATTCTCTCGCTCAGCGAGATTATTGTTCAGCGAGTAACTTCGTCGCCCACCGGAGGGCATGATGTCAGCACGCTCCGCCAGAACGTCCGACGCCACCGGCACCACCGCTCCCCCGGAGGCCGGACTCGACGCCTTCTTCGCCGCCTACGACGCCGCCCTGGCCCGCTGGCCCGTCCCCGTCGAGGCCCTCACCGTCCGCACCCCGCACGGCACCACCCGGGTCAACGCCTGCGGCCCCCGCGACGGCCGCCCGCTGGTACTGCTCCACGGCGGCGGCGCCACCTCCACCGGCTGGCTCGCCAACGTCGGCCCGCTCGCCGCCGCCGGCCACCGCGTCCTCGCCGTCGACCTCGTCGGCGACCCCGGACGCAGCACCCTCGACGGCCCGCCGCTCGCCGGCGTGCCCGGCCTGCTGGGCTGGCTGGACGCCGTCCTCGACGGCCTCGCCGTCCCCCGGGCCGACCTCTGCGGCCACTCGTACGGCGGCTGGATCGCACTGGAGTACGCGCTGCACGCCCCGGCCCGCGTCCGCCGGCTCGCACTGCTGGACCCCACCCAGTGCTTCACCGGTTTCCGCCCCGGCTACCTGTTCCGCGTCGTCCCCCTCTTCCTGCCGCCCCGCACCACCGGCAAGGCGCGCCGCTACCTCGGCTGGGAGACCGGCGGCACCGGCCTCGACCCGGCCTGGCGCGAGGTGTACGCCCTCGGCCACGCCGACTACCCCGCCGTCCGCCCGGTCACCGGCCCCCGCCCGGCCGCCGCCCGTCTGCGCACCCTCGGCGCCCCGGCCCTGGTGGTGCTCGCCGAGCACAGCCGCCCGCACGACACCCGCCGCGTCGCCGCCCTCGCCCGGCAGGCCCTCCCCGAGGCCACGGTGACCGTCCTCCCCGGCACCTCCCACCACAGTCTCCTGACGGCCCGGCCGGCCGAACTCAACCGCCATCTCACCGAGTTCCTCGCCCCACACCCCGGACGCGCCTGAGGGTCACCGCCCGGGCTCCGGGCGGGCGCGACCCCACCGGTGACGGTGCGGCAGGCGGCCGGCGGCTCCTATGATCGGGGGCAGGTCCCGCACGCACCCGCGATCGTTCGGACAGGTGAGGTCGAGATGACGGCAGCAGCACTGGCGATGTTGCGGGCGGCCGGAGCCGAGGGGGTGGAACACCCAGGCGGCACACTGCTCGCGCACCTGCAGCGGGTCGCCGCCCTTCTCGACACGTGGGGCGCTCGCCCGGCGCTGGTCTCGGCCGGCCTCTGCCACGCCTTCTACGGGACGGACGGCTTCCCGGGCGCGCTGCTGGATCCCGGGCGCCGCGCGGAGCTGGTCGAGGCGATCGGCACCGAGGCCGAGGCGCTCGTCCACTTCTACGCCTCCTGCGACCGCGCCTCCTCCTACCGCGGACTGGCCGACGAGGCAGGCCCGTTCGTCGACCGCTTCACCGGCACGCAGCGGTGCCCGAGCCTCCGGGAACGCCGGGACTTCGCCGAACTCACCGCGGCCAACGAGCTGGACCTCGCCGCCGTCAGCCCGGAGTTCCGCACCCGCCACGGCGCGGGCCTGCTCGACCTGTTCACCCGGTGGCGGCCACTGCTGTCCGACCCGGCCCGGGCGCACTGCCGCAGCGTCCTGGGAGCGAGCGGCCTGGTCCCGCCGTCATGACCACGCATCCTCGCGCCTCCCGTTCCCTCTCCCGGTCCGCCCTCGTCGACGAGCTCGTCCGCTCCGGTGCCCGGCTCGCCGACACACTCGCCGGCCTGACCGACGCCGACCTGCGGGCCCCGTCCGCCCTCCCCGGCTGGACACGCGCGCACGTCGTCGCCCACCTCGCCCGCAGCGCCAACGCCTACCGCGGGCTGCTGGAGGCGGCCCGCACCGGCGCCGGGCCCGACCCGCGCCCGGACGCCGGGGCCTTGGCGCGAGCCGTCGAGGACGGCGCGGCCCGCCCGGCCGCCGACCTCGTGAACGGCCTGCGGGACTCCCTCGCCGGCCTGATCGAGGATGCCCGGTCCATGCCCGCGGCCGCATGGGACGCGAGGGTGACCGCCCTGGCCGGCTGGCCCCACCCGGCCTGGTTCACCCTCCATCGCTGCCGGCGGGAGCTGGAGACCCACCACGCCGACCTGGCCGCCGGCTACGGCCCGCCCGACTGGCCCGCCGCCTACGTCGCCTGGGCCCTCGACGACACCCTCGCCGCCCTGGCCGCCCGCGACTTCCCCCTCGGCCGGGTCGACGCCGTCGACCTGGGCCGGCACTGGACGCTCGCACCGACCGGCCCGTCCGTCGCCGCCCCCGGCCACGCCCTGCTCGCCTGGCTCGGCGGCCGCGCCGAGGCCCCTCTCCGCAGCACCGCCGACGCTCCCCTCCCCACACCCCCCGCCTGGCCACTCCCCCCGGTCCAGGCCTGGACCTGACCGGACGTGACGACAGGCCCGGACATGACCGGACGTCACGCGGCTTCGAGTGACGCCCCGCTCCTCCCGCCCGCGGCCGCCTTCCCGCCCGCCGGGGTCCGCCGCCGTTCTCCGTGGTCCGGTCAGGCCGGCGGCGGCCCCGGTGGGTGAGCGATGAGCCCGACGGGTGCCGGCGGGGGCGGTCGTCAGTAGATCAGGTAGCCGGGCCGGTGCCCCTCGTCCTCGATCTCGCCGGTGGCCTGCGCCCGCAGCTTGCGGGAGAGCTCCTCCAGCGCGCGGGAGGCCGCCACCTCCTCGCCGATCCGGGCGAGCGGGCGGTCCTCCGCGCTCTTGACCGCCTCCCCGTGGGCGCTGAGGCCCGGAGCCCTGGCACCGGTCAGCCTCGCGTTGCACCCCGTGTGCACACCGTCTTCCTCGAAGCTCAGCTCCACGTCCCATTGGTTGTGCATGCCACACCTCCTGGTGCCGGCCCCCGACGTGCCTGTTCAGACCGGCACGGATGCGGACCCCGTGGCGGCTGCTCACACCAGCGTGCGCCCGCTGCGCCTGCGGCGGCAAGCGCGGCGGGCGCGGCGGGCGCAGCAGGCCCGGCAGGCCCGGCACTCCTGGCCCGGCACTCCGCCGGCACTCCCGGCCACGAGCTCCGGCCCCCGGCCCGCGGTGTCCCGGGGGTCGGTGTCCCGCCCCGGCGGTAGGCTGGCGACAGCGCGCCACAGCCGCGGTCGAACCACGGACCGACGGTCCGGCGCCGGCAGCGACGTTCGGGTGGTCCCTCCGTGGCGGTCTTCCTTCTCGCACTCAGCGCCGCCTGCTGCTTGGGCCTCGGCTTCGTCCTCCAGCAGCACGCGGCACAGCGGGCGCCGCGCTCCGACCTGCTGCACTGGCGACTGCTGCTCGACCTGGTGCGGATGCCCGAGTGGCTGCTCGGCACCGGCTTCATGGTCAGCGGTCTGATCCTCTCCGCGCTCGCCCTCAACCAGGGCGAGGTCTCGCTGGTCGAACCGCTGCTCGCCACCAACCTGCTGTTCGCGATGGCGCTCTCCCGGGTGCTCACCCACCAGAGCCTCGGCCGCTCCGGCTGGGCCGGGGTGCTGCTGCTCGGCCTCGGCGTGACCGCCTTCATCGTGGCCGGCCGTCCCAGCGGAGGCGGTCCACCGGCCGGGGAGCTGCGACATTGGCTGGTCGTCGGCACGGTCACCGGGCTGACCCTGCTGCTGGTCTCCCTCGCCCGCCGGCTGCCGCTGTTCGAGGAGGCCACCCTGCTCGCCCTGGCCGCCGGCCTGCTCTACGGACTCCAGGACGCGCTCACCCGGACCACCACCCAGCGCCTCGACCACGACGGACTCGACGCCGTCCTGCGCAGCTGGCAGCCGTACGCGGTGGTGGCGGCCGGCGTGGTCGGACTGCTGCTGGTGCAGAGCGCGTTCGAGGCCGCGCCGCTGCGGATGTCGCTGCCCGCGCTGACCGCCGCCCAGCCGATCTCCGGGATCGTGTGCGCGGTCGGCTTCCTCGGGGACCGCCTGCGGGTGACCCCCGGTGCGCTGGCCTGGGAGTCGGCCGGACTGGTGGCCATCATCATCGGCGTGATCGTGATCGGCCGCCACCCCGCCATGCCCGGCACCACCCGCGACCTCCTGGAGACCGTCGGCGAACTTCCGGAGGACGTGGACGGGGAGGCGGTGGAGGACGAGGGGCTCGCGACGAGCGAGCCCGCGGGCGGGCCCGGGTCCGGCGGCCGCGGCGCCCCCGACCCGCCGCACCCCACCGGCGGCCGCCCCGGCACCGACGACGCCGACGGCTCGGGCCACTCGGGCCACTCGGGCCACTCCGATGGCTCCGGCCGCTCCGGCGGCTCCCGGTAACGGCCCCGCGACCGCGGGCCAACGGCGGCGGAGAGGCGGCGACATGTGCTGGAGCGCGCAGGCGGACCTGGTCGCAGGCGGCGTGGTGTCCGGCATCGGCGTGCTCTGCCTGGTCCGGACCCACCGCGCCGGACGGCCGGAACGGCTGCCGCTCGCCGCGCTCCCCCTCCTCCTGGGCGTGCACCAGCTGGTCGAGGCCGCCGTCTGGTACGGCATCGACGGCGGGCTACCCGCCGGACCGGCCGGGTGGGCGCGTACGGCCTGGGCGGCGATCGCGCTGCCGCTGCTGCCCGTGCTCGTCCCGGCGGGCGTCTGGTGCGCGGCCCGGGAACCGGCCCGCCGGCGCGTGGTCCTGCCCTTCGTCCTCCTCGGGCTGCTCGTCGCCGTCCCGCTCACCGTGGCCGTCGCCGTCCACCCGGTGGCGGCCACCGAACACGGCCACACCCTCAGCTACGCCATCGGTCTCCCCCACCCGGCCGTCCTGCTGACCGGCTACCTGCTCGCCACCGTCGGTTCGCTCCTCCTCAGCGGCGACCGCCTGCTCCGCCGCCTCGACCTCCTCACCGGTGTGGGCGCCGTCGTCTGCGCACTGCTGTGGCGGCTGGCGTTCGTCTCCACCTGGTGCGCGCTGGCCGCCCTGGCGAGTCTGCTCCTCCTGCACTGGACCGGCCGCCCTCCGCGCAGCTGACCGCCGTGGGCCCGGACCGGATCAGGTCCGGCCACGGTCAGGCCGGAGCAGGCCGGCCGGGTCAGGTCCGGCTCGGGAAGCGGGCGGCGATCTCCTCCATGATCGTCTCCCGGCCCTCGTACGGGAACTCCTCCCGGGGCCAGTGGACCACCATGTCGGTGAAGCCGATCCCGGCGTACAGCTCGGACGCGTGGAAGAAGGAACCGGCGGACTCCAGGGTGCCGTCGACCATCCCGCCGGTGAGCAGCACCCGGTCGATGGTCGCCGGGTCCCGGCCGGCCGCCTCACAGGCCCGGTCCAGTGCCTCCATCTGCCGGCGGAACAGCGGGACCAGGTCCTGGTACGGCCGGCGCTCGAAGTTGCCCGCCTCGCCGGCCGTCACCCAGAGGTCGCCGTGCTCGGCGGCCAGCCGCATGCCGCGCGGGCCGGTCGCCGCGACGGCGAACGGCACCCGGGGGCGCTGCACGCACCCCGGGTGCAGGTGTACCTCGTGCGCGGTGAAGTACGCACCCTGGTAGCTGGTCTCGGGCGAGCGGAGCAGGCGGTCGGTGAGCTCCACGAACTCGGCGAACCGCTCACCGCGCTCACGGGCGCTCGGTGACTTCCCGCCGGTCGCCTCGTCGTCGTAGACGCCGGCGCCCGCGCCGAGGCCGCAGATGATCCGGCCCTGGGAGATGTCGTCCAGCGCCATGAGTTCCTTGGCGAAGGTGACCGGGTGGCGGAAGGTCGGGCTGGCCACCATGGTGCCCAGCCGGATCCGCGACGTGGCCGCGGCGGCCGCGGCCAGCGTCGGTACCGCCCCGAACCAGGGCTTCTCCCGCAGCCAGCGCCACATCAGGTGGTCGTAGGTCCACGCGTGGTCGAAGCCGAGTTCCTCGGCCCGCACCCATCGCCGCTGGGAGTCCGCCCAGCGGCGGTCGGGCAGAATCAGCGCACCGTATCGCATCTCGTCACTTCCCTCAGACCGACTGCGGCTGCAGGTCGAGGTCGCTGGAGTCGAGCCCCGCAGCGTGCTCGGCCACCCGCACCATGGTTCCGAGGAGGTCGCGTTCGACCTCCAGCACGTCCGCGTCCCGCAGCTCCGGCGGCCGCTGCTCGTCCGCGCCCCCGGAGTTCAGGCCGTGCGCGGCCACGTCGAGGGCGACCGCCTCCAGCCGGCGCAGCAGCTGCGGGACGACCTGGTCGTCGGCGTCGTGCGCGCGGGCGGTCATGAAGTAGTTGTCGTACAGGATCCCGAGCAGGTTCGGGCGCCGGTTGCTGCCGGTCGAGACGGCCTCCTGGAGCAGCGAGCCGCCGGCCGGGACGAGCTTGGCGGCGACGCCCGAGTGGACCAGGTGACTGACGGCGACCGCACGGCGCAGCTCGGCCACCACGGACCCACCGCCCAGCCAGGACAGCTGCCTCCCGCGGAACACCTGGCGCACGGCCGTGAAGTCGGGCGCCCACGTGCCGCTGAAGCCGGGGTGCGCCAGGAACATCGAGGGCCGGATCAGCTCCTCGTAGACCTCGCGCGAGCAGGATCCGGTGTAGAGCAGCATCGCGCAGTAGCCGCGGACGTACGCGGACATCGCCGCGATGGCGTTCGCCTGCCGGACCCCCTCGGTGAGGGTCGCGGTACGCATCTCCTGCGCCAGCAGCCGCCAGATGACGAAGGAGATCTGGTGGCCGGTGATCCAGCGGAACCAGTGGACCCTCGGATCCGGTGCGTCCGTGGCGGCGTCCACGCCGGACGACGGGCCTCCGGGCAGGGGGGAGTCACCGTGCGCGAGCAGGGTCGGGCAGAGATCGCGCAGGTCGGGTCCTGACGCGGCGTCCAGCCGCAGTCGCCCGAGCTCCTCGTCGGCAGCCACGGGCGGCGGCAGGATGAGCGGTTCGAGGCCGTAGGGGCGGCCGGCGAAGGTCCAGCCCTCAGGCGTGGACAGCTCGGCGGACAGTGCCTCAAAGCTGATGTTCATGAACCATCCGGCACGTAGGTGAACTCGAATTCGAGGCCGTTGACGTCGTAGGTGTAGAAGCTCCGGATGCCGTCCGCGTCGATCACGATGTCGGTGGGCCCCTCCGGCCGGGCGAAGTGGTAGCGCCCGGACTCGTGGAGCTCCACCCAGTGGTCCCGCCACCACTGGAGCCGCTCCGGCGAGTCGGCCGACAGGCAGGTGTGCTGGAACTGCACGGTGTTGCCGCCGGGCAGCCGGTCGTCCTGACCGGTCTGCTCGAACAGGTGGAACCGGACGTCCCCGACCATCACCTCGGTCAGGCGGGTGATCCCGGGAAGCCGGCTTAGCGTCAGCTCCGAGAAGGTGTCCAGCGTCCAGGTCTCCCGGGCACCGAAGTAGTCGCGGTACCACGCCAGACAGTTGTCCAGGTCCGCAGTCTGTATGCCGATATGGTGGTGGTGGACTGTCATTGATGATTCCTGTCAGCTCGCCCGATTCGTGGCGCGGTGTGCGTGCCGGTGGCCAGGGCCCGTCAGGAGTCCCTGGCCACCGCATCGGCCCGTTCCGCGAGTGGAAAGTGCCCCTCGTCGTGTGGCCGCTACTTCTCGATGCGCTCGAGGTTGGTGTGGTGGTACAGGTCCGCCACCTTCTTGACGATCCGCTCGTCGCCGCTCAGCCGGGCGATCTCCGTCATGGTGCTCCAGACGAACTTCGGGCCGCCGTCCTTGCGGTAGTGCTTCCTGATGACGAGGCCGAGCACCTCCATGATGTTCTCCTCGTCGATGACCCCCGACAGCGCGTGAATGCCCTCACGCTCCTCGGCGGTCAGCTCCGGACGCTCGCAGAGGTTGGCCTCCGGGATGCCGCCCGTCAGCTCGTGCTCGAACTTGAACAGCTTCTCCACGTCGTCCACGTTGGCGACGTCGATCAGCAGGTGGACGCGGCGGGTGTCGCCGACGACACCGGCGCTGTGCGGCTTGGTGACGTCGATGAACCAGACCTCGCCCTCCTTCATCCGGTAGACCGAGTCGGACTCGTTGAACATCGCGTCCTCGGCGGTGGAGAGCACGATGTGCACGCGGTGCGCGATCCGCGCCTTCGACACGTCGTCGGACAGCTCGACGTAGTCGCGGTGCGGGACCAGCACGCTGTTGCTGAGTGCCACCAGACGGGCGAAGGTGATGTGCTCGGTCGCGAAGTGCTTCCGGATCAGCTCCTGGACGTACGGCAGGCGCACGCCGTCGGCGGTGAACGCGGCCGGCTCCGACGGGTCGAACTGCGAGAGGACGGTGCCCTCACCGCCGCCGGGCGTCATCAGCATGGCGCTCTTCCACGGGCGGCCGCAGACGAACTCGTCGTACGGCTCGCCGAAGTTGATGCCGAAGCTCGCCTCCAGGTCGTCCGACAGCTTCGTCCGGTCGAGCTCGATCTTGCCGATCAACTGCGTACGCATGGCTCACTCCTTGACTCGCTCATTGGACCCCAGAGGAATGCGATCACCGCGTGAAAGGCTGCACAGCGCCGGCGGGGGGATTCGCCCAGGAGATCGTGCGAGGAATTGCTGTCCAGATATGCGCAACTCGTCCTCGGGGACACCCATGCTAGGCGGATGAGGCCGAACGGACGGGCGGCAATGGAGGCAGGCCGGAGGCAGCCTTCGCACCCGCCGGATGCGCCGCACAACGCGTCGGGCCCGGCCCGTCGGATACGACGGGCCGGGCCCTGCGGCATTTCCGTGTCCGCGCGGTGACCGTTGGTCAGCCGGTGTCCGGGCGGAGAGTCCGGCCGCGGGACGCCGCCGCCATCTCCCGGGGCGGGCCGGACGGGACCTAACCGACGTGGAAGTCGGGAATCCGGGTACCGATGCCGGCCTTCTCCGCGACGGCCTGGACGTGGGCCGCCACGGCGATGTCGAGAATGCCGAGTCCGAACTGCGAGTACACCACCACGCCGTCCGCGCTCCGGCGGGCCGGCTGCCGGCCGCGCACCACGTCGCCGAGCGTGGTGCGGATGAAGTCCCGTCGGCCGTGGCGCTGTTCCAGCAGGTGCAGCGAGGTGTTGACCCGGAGGACGTGGTCGGGGTCGTCCACCACGTTGTCGTGCCGCTCGATCTCGTCGGGGGCGATGTCGCGCACCGACATGTGCAGGACGGTCGCGCCGCGGGGGCACCCGGCCAGGCTCTCGATGTGCGGCGCGGGCGTGTTGGTGGCGATCGACACCAGCGGAGCGGCGCTCAGCACCGCCTCGGCCGAGCCGACCGCCTCGACCGCGGCGTCGGGCGCGAACTCCCTGACGCGGGCGGCGAAGGCGTGGGCCCGCTCCGCCACGATGTCGAACACCAGCAGGCGCCACCCCTCGCCGTACACGGCACGGAGGTAGCGCACGATCGAGAGGTTGATCGGCCCGCAGCCGATGGCGCCGACGGCGGTCAGCCGTTCCTCGCCGTGCAGGGTGGACGCCGCGAGGGCCGCACTGGCGCCGGTGCGCGCGAGGTTGATCGCCGAGGCCTCCATGAGGGCTGTGACGCGGCCGTCGGCAAGGGAGTTGAGTGCGATGACGGAGGAGGCGCGGTCCTTGCCGGCCTCGGCGTTGCCGGGGAACGACGAACTCCACTTCATCCCGGCCCGCTCCTCGTCGGTGCGCAGGTAGGCGGGCATCCCGACGATGCGGTCCCGGGGCCGGGTGGCGACGGTGAGGAAGCTGGAGAGCGGTACGGCCGTCGCACCGTCCGCGTGCGCCTCGTAGGCGGACCGCACCGCGGCCAGCACCTCGGCCTGCCCGCCGGCCAGGCAGGAGCCGACCTGCTCGCGGGTCAGGACCAGTACCCCGTCATTCATTTCCGCTCTCCCCATCCGGTTCTCCAGGTGAATGCCGCCATCGAACGCCGGCGCCTGCCAGTAGTTCACACGGGGAGCCCGACTCGGCGGATCTGCCGCATTTCTGCCCGGGAAATTGCCGCTGTGACGGGCGCGATATCTCCTCCCCCGGCGCAGGTTTACGTTGCTAGGATCCCTCATCCATGGCTGCTTTTCTCAAGGGTGACTACGCCAGGCTCTGGCTGGCATCCGGAATGTCCTCACTGGGAGACGGCGTCACGGTCGCCGCCGGCCCGCTGCTGATGGCGACCATCAGCAGGAATCCCGCGGTGGTCGCCGGCGCCGTGTTCGCCCAACAGCTGCCGTGGTTGCTCTTCTCGCTCTTCAGCGGTGTGTTCGTCGACCGCGTGGACCGGCGGCTCGTCGTGGGCGCGGTCAGTGTGCTGCGCGCCGTGGTGATGACCGTGCTCGCCGTACTGGTGTGGCGCGGGTGGGCGAGCATACCCGCCGTCTACGCGGCGGTCTTCCTGCTGGGCGTGGGCGCCACGCTCGCGGACAACGCCGGTCAGGCGCTGCTGCCCAGTGTGGTCTCCTCGGAGGAGCTGCCGAAGGCCAACGCCTGGCTGTCCGGCATCCGCATGGTGTGCAACCAGTTCGCCGGCCCGCCGCTCGGCGGCTGGATGTTCGTCTTCGCGGCGGCCCTTCCGTTCGGGACGGACGCCGCCTGCTTCGTGCTCGCCGCCGTCCTCGTCCTCTCGCTCCGCCCCCGCCCCAGCCACAGCCACAGCCACAGCCCCGGTGGTGACGCCGCGGAGCCGGCCCCGGACGCCACGCCCGCGGCGCGCGGCACGGTGTGGCAGGAGATCGCCGAGGGCCTCCGCTGGCTGTGGCAGCACAAGGCCATGCGCATGCTCGCGGTGACGATGGGCCTGATGAACCTCACCTACGGCGGCATCTTCGCGGTGTACGTGCTGTGGGCACGCGAGCGGCTCGGATTGACCGGAGCCGGCTACGGCCTGCTGCTCGCGGTGTCCGCCGTGGGCGGGGTGATCGGCACCGTGTCCGTCTCGGGCCTGGAGGCCAGGTTCGGATCGGCCGCCCTGCTCCGCGCGGGGCTGCTCATCGAGACCCTCTCCCATCTCGTCCTCGCCGTGACCCGAGCGCCGTGGATCGCGGCGCTCACGCTCGTGTTCTTCGGCGCCCACGCCACGATCTGGGGCGTCGTCGGGGTGACGCTGCGCCAGCGGGTGACCCCGAGCGAGATGCTCGGCCGGATCAACAGCGTCTACATGCTGTTCAGCATGGGCGGCGCCGCGATCGGCTCGCTGCTCGGCGGCGTCATCGCGCGGTCGTTCGGCATCACCGCGCCGTTCTGGGTCGGCTTCGTGGCGATGACCGTGATGACGGCGCTGGTCTGGCGGCTGATGACGCCGGCCAAGCTCGCCGCCGGGCGCGAGCCCGTCGCCACCGCCGTCTGACCCGCGGCGCCGTCCCTCACGCCGGCCACCGCCCCGGTGCGGCGGCCGCCCTCGTCCCTCCGCAGACCGGAACTCCCGGAGTCAGGAAAGTGAACCGACATGACCACTGAGCACACCCCCACCGCCGTGGAAGAGACGCTGCGCGAGCTGTTCGCCCAGGTGCTCGAACTCGACGGACGGCAGATCTCCCTCGACGACGACTTCTTCAGCCTCGGCGGCCACTCGCAGCTCGCCATCCGCCTGGCGGCCCTGGCACGCAAGCGGCTCGGTGTGAAGGTCGCCGTCGCGGACGTGTTCTCCGCCCCGACGGTCGCCGGCCTCGCGCTCTGCGCCGCCCAGGCCGCCCCGGTCACCCCGCTGACCCGCCGTACGGCCGAAGACACCGCCGCGTGAGGGCACGCCGCACGTCAAAGACCCGGGCCATCGGCCCGGGCCTTTCTCGTGGACGGCGGCGGCCGCTCAGACGGTGAGCGGAAGCCGCGCTCCGGCCTCCTGCCACAGGGCGCGCGGCGAGCCGGTCAGCGCCGGCAGCGAGCAGGCGGTGCGGAACAGCCGGACGATCCCGGGGTCGCTGGTACCGGCCGCCCCGAAGGCCTGAACGACGGTGTGGGCGCTGTCCAGCGCCGCCGACACGCAGGCCGCCGCCGCGGACGGGGCCAGGTGACCGGCGGGCACGCCCTCGTCCTCGCCGTGCGCCGCCCGCCACAGCCCGATCCGGGCGATGGTCAGGTCGACGGCGCAGCGCGCGATGCGGTGGGCGGTGCCCTGGTGCTCCAGCAGGCGGCGGCCCGCGACCACGCGTTCGCCGGCCCGCTCCTGGGCGGCCTCCAGGCAGCGCCGGGCCACCCCGCACGCGTACGCGGCGAGGGCGAGCAGGTCGCGGTCGCGCGCCGCGTTCGCCGCGGAGGCGTCGAGGACCGGCTGCGGCAGGCCAGCGAGCGCCTCCGGCCGGGGCTCGGACAGCCGCCACCGGCCGTCGGGGGCGTGCTCCACCAGGGCGGCGGCCGGCGCGGTGCGGTGGTCGCCGACCCAGGCCCGGTAGGCCTCGGCGGCGGCCGGCGCGTGGCCGCCCTCCGCGTACACGTCGAGGTAGCTGCGGACCGAGCGCACCAGGGTGTGCGGGCGGCAGCCCGCGCCCAGCTCCTCCAGCACGAGGAGCCATTCGAGTTGCCCGAACAGCGGCCGGGCACCGGGTGCGGGGGCGAGCAGTTCGGAGAGGCCGACCGCGTCGAGGACGTCCCAGCCCGAGGCGTCGGGCGCGGCCGCCGCCTCCTGCTTGCCGACGGCGTCGGTCAGCCGGTGCTGGGTCGCATCCAGCTGGAGGTTCATCGGACCGTCCTGCCGATCATGAATTCTCCTGCGATCAGGTCGAGCTGGAGTTCCTGCGCGCCGCCGGAGATGGTCAGCTCCGGAGCCTCGGCCACCGCGGCGCGCAGCAGGGTTCGGTGGGGTGCGGCCTCGTCCGGGCCCGGCACGGAGAGCAGTTCCTCGGCGGCCCAGCGGGTGACGGCCTGGGCGGCCAGGCCGCTCGCGAGTTTCGCGTACGCGGTGACGGTCTCGTCCGTCTCCAGGTCCTCGGCGGTTCCGGCGGCGTGGTAGGCGAGCGCCCGGGCGTTCTCGACGAGGAACTGACGGCGTGCGAAGTCCGCTGCCAGCAGACGCCGTTCGGCCTCCGGCCGGGCGGTCAGCTCGGTGCGGGCGGCGGCCAGCCAGGACTGGGCGCGGGTGAGGTAGTCGAAGCCACCGCGCTCGAAGCCGATCACGGTGGGCAGCAGGGCCCAGCCCTTGTGCAGCTCGCCGACGAGCGCATCGCGGTCGACCCGGACGTCCCGCAGCGTGACCGTGTAGTACGGCTCGCCGGAGGCACGGGCGACCGGCTCGATCCGCACCCCGGGGTCGTGCAGGTCGACCAGGAAGAGGGAGATCCCGTCGTACCGGCTGTCGCCCTGCCGGGTGCGCACCGAACAGAGTGCGATCTGCGACAACTCGGTGAGCAGGCTCCAGGTCTTCTCGCCGGTGATCCGCCAGCCGCCGCCGTCGGGCACGGCGCCGGTGGTGACGCGGGTCAGGTCGCTGCCGGCTCCCCGCTCGGAGAGCAGCAGGCTGGCCAGCAGCCGGCCGGAGGTGATCGGGGGCAGCCAGCGGCGGCGCTGTTCCTCGGTGCCGAAGGTCAGCAGCGGGCAGCCCACCCCCTGGACGGTGATCAGGTGGGCGACGTCCGGCAGGCCGCGCAGGCCGATGCGTTCCGACACCGCCGAGTGGGCGGCCAGGCTCAGACCCCGGCCGCCGTACTCCTCGGGGTAGTGCACGGCCAGCAGCCGTGCGGCGCCGAGCGCCTCGAAGGACTCCCGGACGCCGGCGTCCGGCCGGAGGCCGTCGAGCACCTCGTCGACCTCGGTGACCAGGGCCGCCTGGACCGGATCGAAGTCACGACGCACTGGCGGCACTCCCGTCGGTGGCGCGAGCGGCGCTCAGGGCGGCGGCGAGGGGCACGGCGGGTGCCGCGGCGGGTGCCGCGGCGGCGGCCGTGGCGGCGGCACGCAGCTGCTCGACCTCGGCCGCGAAGTCGCGCAGCACCGGATTGGCGAAGAGCAGCGAGACTCGCAGCTTGAGCCCGGTGCGGCGGGCCAGCTGGCCGACCAGGTGCATCGCCAGGATGCTGTCGCCGCCGGCCGAGAAGAAGTCCTCGTCGGCACGGACGTCGGTCCGCTCCAGCAGTTCGTGCGCGAGCGCGAGCACGAGCGCGGACAGGTCGCCGCCCGTGGCGCCGGCCTGTGTGCCGTCCGACCGGACGGGGTTCTGTTCGTCGGCATGGCCGTTCATGGGTGCCGGACCTCCGCTTCCTCTGTTCGTTGCCTCGTGGCGGGCGCCGGTGCGGCGCCCCGGGTTGGTCGGGTCGCGCCGCGGGTCACGCGGGCAGCGCGGGGCCCACGCCGAGGGCGTCCGCCTGCAGCCCCTGCCGGTCGACCTTGCCGCTCACCGCGACCGGCAGGACGTCGACCCGGCGCCAGACCGTGGGCACCATGTAGGCGGGCAGCCGGCCGGCGGCGAACGCGGACAGCGCCCGGGCGCCCGGCTCCGAGCCGGGGGCGAGCACGGTCACGGCGACCAGCCGGACGCCGGTGATGCCCGTGTGCGGCACCACGGCCACGTCCAGGACCTCGGGGTGCTCCAGCAGCCGCGCCTCGACCTCGCTCAGCTCGACCCGGAAGCCCCGGACCTTCACCTGGTGGTCCGAGCGGCCGTGGTAGACGATCTCGCCGGCCTCGTCGAGGTGCCCGAGGTCGCCGGTGCGGTACATCCGCTCGCCGGGGAAGCCCGGGTCGGGGTGGGCGACGAAGCGCTCCGCCGTCTGTCGCGCCCGGGCCAGGTAGCCGCGTGCGAGGTGCGGGCCGGAGAGCCAGATCTCGCCGACCTCGCCGGGCGCGGCGGGCTTCAGCGCATCGGTCAGCACCTCCGCGCGGATGCCCGGGACGCCGGTGCCGATCGGTACGTGCGGCCCGGTGTCGGTGTCGGTGCAGCGGTGGGTGGTGGCCCAGACGGTGGACTCGGTCGGGCCGTACTCGTTGTGCAGCTCCGCCCCCGGGACCGCGGCCAGGTGCTCCCGGGCCAGCGGGTACGGCAGGGCCTCGCCGCCGAGGATGACGCAGCGCAGCCCTTCCGCGGCCTCCGGGTGGAAGCGCAGCAGCGCCGCGTACTGCGAGGGGAGTCCGTCCAGATGGCTGACCTCGTGGGTCCCGAGCAGGTCCGCGAGGAGCTGCGGGTCGCGGATCTCCTCCTCCCCCGGGAGCAGCACCCGGCCGCCGGCGGCGAGCGTGAAGTAGAGGCCCGCGACGGCGGCGTCGATGGTGAGCGGCGCGAGGACGGCGTAGACGGACGGCTCGGGGTAGCTGCCGAACCGGGCCAGGGTCGAGCCCACCACCGACCGGTGGGAGATCACCACGCCCTTGGGGAGGCCGGTCGAGCCGGAGGTGAAGATCGCGTACGCCGCCTGGTCGGGGTGGACGACGGGCAGCTCGCCGTCGTCGCCGTCGTCCTCCGGGGCGTCCACGGGCCGGAACTCGGCGCCGGCCGCCGCGGCGACCTCGGCGTCCACGCCGGTCACCAGCCGCAGCCGCGCCTCGGAGGCGATCAGGCGGATCCGGTCCCCGGGCAGGTCGGTGGCGATCGGGATGTAGGCGGCGCCGGAGAAGAGCGTGCCCACCACGGCCACCACGGCCTCGACCGAACGGTCGACGGCCACTCCGACGAAGGTGTCGGGCTCGGCGCCCGCCCGCACGAGGCAGCGGGCGAGCCGGCGGGCGCGGGCGACGAGCTGCGCGTACGTGATCGACTCGCCGCCGGCGACGACCGCGACCGCGTCGGGGGCCCGCTCGGCGCGCGCCTCGATCAGCTCGTGCAGCGTGCCGGGTCCGGTGACTTGCTCCATCAACTCAACTGTTCCCTTGTGCGGCTGCGGCGGTCGGCGCGTACCGGTGGATGGCGGCGGTGAGCCGGGCCCGGACCTCCGGGGAGTCGAGCAGCCCGGCGGGGACGTCGACGCGGTGGAGTTCGACGGCGGCCGGGTCGGCGACCAGGAGGTCCAGCCGCGGATCCGGGCGGGCCGTCACACCGACGACCGGCGCAGCGGGTGCCACCGGCTCGGCGGCCCTGCTCGCCTGGAGGAAGCGCAGCCAGGCGCGGTAGCGGTCGAGCAGGTCGTCGACCATCTCGTACGCCTCCTCGTCGCCGCCGTGCACGTCCGCCATGGCGTCCCGCCCGGCCGACAGCGCCCTCTCCCACCGGGCCACGTCCGGGCCGGTGGCAGGCTCCGCCGCGGTGTCCGGGTCGATGCCGGTCGCCGCGCACAGCCTGCGGAAGTCCTGGACCATGTCCTCGACGGTCACCGGATACGGGTCCACCAGCAGCGCCGGCGTGCCGGTGAGCGCCGAGACGTGCAACGCGAGGGCGGCCGTGCCGCAGTAGGCGAGCACCAGGGCGGGCCGGTCCGGAAGCCGGGCGGCGACGAGGGCGGCCTGCTCGGAGAGCGTCAGCGGCCGGTCGACGTGGTGCACCAGCGGGTCGACGCGGACCAGCCCGGCCACTCCCTCGCGGGCGAGGAACCCGAAGTCGGCCGTGTCGCCGGCACCGCGGAACTCCAGCGCGAGGACCGTCTGCGCGCCGGTCACGACGGGCTACCGCCCGGGGCGGTCGCCCGTGCGGTGCCCTCGACGGCGGCGACCAGGGACGCCGGGCGCATGTCCGTCCAGTGCCGGTCGATGTAGTCGAGGCAGTTCTGCCGGCTGTCCCCGCCGTGCACGCGAGCCCAGCCCCCCGGGACGTCCAGGGCCGCGGGCCACAGCGAGTGCTGCCGCTCACCGTTCACCAGGACGAGGAACTCGCCGTCCACATCATCGAATAGAGCGCTCACTGACCCACCTCGGGATTGCCGTTCTGCCGAAAACCGCCGCGTACGACGAATCACGACCGTAGGAGATCGGGAAGCCCGGGATCGGCAGCGCCGGAGGCGGCCGGGCGGCAGATTCCCCCGGCGGTTCCGCGGGCCGGCCCAGGTGCCTGGGTTCTGCCGGTCGGGGTGCCGGTGCGGGCGGGGCCCGGCGTCTAGCGTTCGGATGTTGACCATTGCGGCGTGTGGTGGCGGCCCTCGATACCCCTGGAGGAGATTTCGTGATCCCTGTGTCGTTCGGCCAGCACCGGCTGTGGCTGCTCGACCGGTTCGAGCGGACCGGCTGGACGTACAACATCGTCGTCCAGGCCGCGATCTCGGGCCCGCTCGACGTCGCCGCGCTGGACGCGGCCGTCGGGGACGTGCTGGCCCGGCACGAGGTGCTGCGCACGAGCTTCCCAGACGTGGACGGCACGCCCGTCCAGCAGATCGCCGCGCCCCCGGCCGGCGGCGTGCTGCACCTCGTCGACGCGACGCGGGACGACCTGCCGGACCTGCTCGAAGCCGGCGGCCGGCACCTGTTCGACCTCACCCGCCAGGCCCCCGTGCACGCCCGGCTGCTGCGCACCGCGCCGGAGGATTTCGTCCTCCAACTGGTCTTCCACCACATCGTGGTGGACGGCTGGTCGGTGCGGCCGCTGATGCGCGACCTCGCCCACGCCTACTCCGCGCGGCTCGCCGGCACCCCGCCCACCTCCCCGCCGCTGCCGGTGCAGTTCGCGGACTTCGCCGCCTGGCAGCGCGAGGTCCTCGGGTCGGTCGACGACCCCACGTCACTGCTGGCCGAGCAACTCGGCTTCTGGCGCACCGCCCTCGCCGGCATGCCGGACGAGATCGCCCTGCCCACCGACCGGCACCGCCCGGCCGTCGCCACCCACCGGGGCGGGGGCGCCGCAGTCTCCACCGGCGGTGAACTCCACGCCCGGCTACGGCAGATCGCCCAGGAGAGCGGCGCAAGCCTCTTCATGGTCCTGCACGCCGCCCTCGCCGCCCTCCTGCACCGCCTCGGCGGCGGCGACGACATCCCGATCGGCACCGGCACCGCCGGCCGCTCCGACGAAGCCCTCACCGACCTCGTCGGTTTCTTCGTCAACACCGTCGCGCTGCGCACCGATCTCTCCGGCGACCCGACCTGGCTCCAACTCATCGACCGTGTCCGTGGCTTCGACCTGAGCGCCTTCGACCACCAGGACGCGCCGTTCGAAGCGGTCGTCCACGCCGCCGCACCACAGCGCCGCCCCGGCCGGCACCCGCTCTTCCAGACCATGCTGGAACTCCAGAACCACGACACCGCCGTGCCCGACTTCCCCGGTCTGGACGTCCGCATGCAGACCGCCGAATCCGTCGAGCGCCATTCCGCCAAGTTCGACCTCTACCTCGACCTGGCGGAGACCTTCGACCGTGACGGCACCCCCACCGGAATCCGCGGCCACGTCAACTACGCCACCGACCTGTTCGACCACGACTCCGCCGCACTCCTCGCCCGACGCTTCACCCTCGTCCTCGACGCCCTCTCCACCACGCCCGACGCACCCGTCTCCCACGCCGACATCCTGGTGCCCGGCGAGGCCGACCTCCTCGGCCGCACCCCCGCCACACCGCCGGACGCCCCCACGGTCGACACCGGCGAGCTCGCCGCCCTGCTCGCCACCGACCCCTCCCTCACCCGGCTCCACCTCACCGGGGACGTCCCCGCCCCCGAAACCCTCGCCGCCCTCCACCGGGCCCACCCCCACCTGCGCCCCACCGTGGCCACCCCCCTCGCCGTCCTCGACCGCGCCGGCCGGCCCGCCCCCCTCGGCGTCACCGGTACCCTCCCCACCGGCCAGCGCGCCCGCCGCCGGCCCGACGGTCACCTCGAACTCCCGCCGCCCCCGGCCGCCGCCGACCGGGACGCCCCCGTCGGCGAGGCCGCCGCCGGCACCGCGGGCACCACCGAGGCCGGCCGGCCCCGCACCCCCGCCCAGGAGATCCTCTGCGGCATATTCGCCGACCTCCTCGGCCGCGACAGCGTCAACCTCCACGACGACTTCTTCGACCTCGGCGGTCAGTCCCTCCTCGCCGTCCGCGTCGCCAGCCGCGTCCGCACCGTCTTCGACACCGAACTCGACCTCGCCACCGTCTTCCGGGCCTCCACCGTCGCCAAGCTCGACGCCCACATCCGGCAGTCCGCCGCCCGCCCCCGCGTCACCCCCCGCCGGATCGACCCCCGCCCCTCCCCGCTACCGCTCTCGCCCGCCCAGCTCCGCCTGTGGATGACCGACCAGATCCAGGGGCCCAGCGCCTCCTACAACGTCCCCATCGCGCTGCGCCTGCGCGGCGACCTCGACGCCACCGCGCTCCACCACGCGCTCAACGACCTGATCGCCCGCCACGAGGCCCTCCGCACCGAGTTCCACGACACCGACGGGGAGCCCCACCAGCACGTCCTCTCACCCACCGAGGCACACCTCCACCTCCACCGGGCCGGCTACACCACCGAGGCCGACCTCGCCGGCCTCGTCGCCGAGCAGTTCTCCCACGTCTTCGACCTCGCCCGGGGGCCACTGGTCCGCGCCCACCTCTTCACCCGCACCCCCGGCGAGCACGTGCTCCTGCTCCTCATGCACCACACCGTCTGCGACGGCTGGTCGACCGGCCCCCTGCTCGCCGACCTGACGACCGCCTACACCGCGCGGCTGCGGAACGCCGGACCGCAGTGGCCCGAACTCGCCCTGCAGTACCCGGACTACACCCTCTGGCAGCACGAGCTGCTCGGCGACGAGACGGACGAGCAGTCCGAGACGTACCGTCAGCTCGCCTTCTGGCGGGCGACGCTGGCCGGCCTGCCCGCGGAGGCGACGCTTGCGCCCGACCGTCCGAGGTCCGCGATGGCCGACCCGTCCAGCGACACCGTCGCGGTCTCGATCGCTCCGGAGCTGCACGCCGCGCTGCTGCGGCTCTCCCGGGAGACCGGCACGACCCTGTTCATGGCCCTGCACGCGAGCTTCGCGGTGCTGCTGGCCCGGCTCGGCGCCGGCAACGACATCCCGATCGGCACCTCGGTGGCCGGGCGGACCCACGCCGAGTTCGACGAGCTGGTCGGTTTCCTCATCAACACGGTGGTCCTGCGGGCCGACCTCTCGGTGGACGTCGCCTTCCGTGAGTTCCTCGCGCGGGTGGGCGCCGCGGACCTCGCCGCGCTCGCCCACCAGGACGTGCCGTTCGACAAGGTCGTGCAGGCGGTCAACCCGCCGCGTGCCACCGGTCGCAACCCCCTGTTCCAGGTGGGCTTCACCATGGAGCACCACACCTCGCTCGCCTTCGGACCGCAGGGGCTGGCCGTCGAGGCCTTCCCGATGCGCGGCGTCTCCGCCAAGCTCGATCTCGATCTCACCCTGACGGAGACGCTCGACGAGGAGGGCTCCCCCGCCGGCGTCCTCGGCACCGTGGAGTACCCGACGGCGCTCTACGACCGGGCGACCGTCACGCGGGCGGTCGGCGAGTTCGGCCGCCTGCTGGAGTCGGTGGTCGCCACCCCCGGCATCCGGCTCTCCGCGCTCGGCGTGATCTGCAAGGAGGCTTGAGCCCCGCAGACGACGGCGGCCGGATCCCGGACACCCGGGATCCGGCCGCCGCGGCGTTTCCGAGCCGCCGTCAGCTCAGGTTGGGCCGCAGCCAGCGCTCGGCCTCGGCGAGCTCGCAGCCGCGCCGGACGGCGTAGTCCTCCAGCTGGTCGCGGCCGATCCGGCCGACGCTGAAGTAGCGCGACCCCGGGTGCGCGAAGATCAGACCGCTGACGCTGGCGGCCGGCGTCATCGCGAACGACTCGGTCAGGCCGATCTCCTGGGAGCCGGCGTCGAGCAGCTCGAACAGCTCGCGCTTCTCGGAGTGGTCCGGGCTGGCCGGGTAGCCGAGCGCGGGGCGGATGCCCCGGAACCGCTCGGCGTGGAGGTCCTCGAGCAGTGGGTCGGCGTCCGGCTCGAACCACTCCCGGCGCGCCTGCAGGTGGATGTACTCGGCGAACGCCTCGGCCAGCCGGTCGGCGAGCGCCTTGACCATGATCGCCCGGTAGTCGTCACGCTCGGCCTCGTACCGGGCGGCCAGCGTCTCGGCGCCGTGGATGGCGACCGCGAATCCGCCGAGGTGGTCACCGGACGGGGCCACGTAGTCGGACAGGCAGCGGTTGGCCCGGCCGGCGGGCTTGGCGGTCTGCTGGCGCAGCATCGGGAGCCGGACGCCGTCGACCACGATGTCGTCGCCCTCGGAGTGGGCGGGCCAGAAGCCGTAGACGCCGCGTGCCTGGAAGGCACCGTCGGCGATGATCCGGTCGAGCATGGCGATGGCGTCGTCGTACAGCTCACGCGCGACCGGCTGGTCGAGGATCGCCGGGAACTTGCCCTTGAGCTCCCAGGCGAGGAACAGGAACTGCCAGTCGATCAGCTTGCGGAGCTCGCCGATCTCCGGCGTCACGGTGCGCACGCCGGTGAACGCGGGCGTCGGCAGGTCGGTGAAGTCCATCCGCTCACTGTTGGCGCGGGCCTGCGCGAGGGTGAGCTGGGCGACGCGGTGCCGGGTCTCGTGCTGCTCGCGCAGGCGCTCCTGCTCGGCGCGGTTGGCGGTGTCCAGCTCGGCCGCCCGCTCGGGGTCGAGCAGGTCGGAGACCACGCCGACGACCCGGGAGGCGTCGAGGACGTGCACGGAGGGGCCTTCGTACACCGGCGCGATCCGCACCGCCGTGTGCTGCCTGGAGGTGGTCGCGCCGCCGATCAGCAGCGGAAGCTCGATGCCCCGCCGGCTCATCTCCTCGGCGACGGAGACCATCTCGTCCAGCGAGGGCGTGATCAGGCCGGACAGGCCGATCGCGTCGGCGCCCTCGGCGATCGCGGTGTCCAGGATCTTCGCGGCGGGCACCATCACACCGAGGTCGATGACCTCGTAGTTGTTGCAGCCGAGCACGACGCCGACGATGTTCTTGCCGATGTCGTGGACATCGCCCTTGACGGTCGCCAGCACCACCTTGCCCTGACCGCGCCCGGAGGTCTTCTCGTCCTCCATGTAGGGCTCCAGGTAGGCGACCGAGCGCTTCATCACGCGGGCGCTCTTGACCACCTGCGGCAGGAACATCTTCCCCGAGCCGAACAGGTCTCCGACGATCTTCATGCCGTCCATCAGCGGCCCCTCGATCACCTCGAGCGGGCGGCCGAGGACCTGCCGGGCCTCCTCGGTGTCCTTCTCGACGAAATCGACGACACCGTGGACCAGGGCGTACGAGAGGCGCTCCTGGACGGTGCCCTCGCGCCAGGAGAGGTCGACGGTCCGCTTGGTGCCGCTGCCGGTGACGGTGGAGGCGAAGGTGACCAGCCGGTCGGTCGCGTCGGTGCGGCGGTCGAACAGCACGTCCTCGACGAGTTCCAGCAGCTCGGCGGGGATGTCCTGGTAGACCGCGAGCTGTCCGGCGTTGACGATGCCCATGTCCAGGCCGGCGCGCACCGCGTGGAACAGGAAGGCCGAGTGCATGGCCTCGCGCACCACGTCGTTGCCGCGGAACGAGAAGGACAGGTTCGAGATTCCGCCGCTGGTGCGCGCGCCCGGGCAACGCCGCTTGATCAGCGGCAGGGCGTCGATGAACGCCTTGGCGTAGCCGTTGTGCTCGGCGATGCCTGTGGCGACGGCGAGGACGTTCGGATCGAAGATGATGTCCTCGGGCGCGAAGCCCGCCTTGTCGACCAGCAGGTCGTACGCCCGGCCGCAGATGTCCACCTTACGCTCGGTGGTGTCGGCCTGGCCCAGCTCGTCGAAGGCCATCACGACGACGCCGAGCCCGAAGTCGCGGATCCGCCGGGCCTGGGCGAGGAAGGGCTCCTCGCCCTCCTTGAGGCTGATCGAGTTGACCACCCCCTTGCCCTGCACGCAGGCCAGACCCGCCTCGATCACGCTCCACCGGGAGCTGTCGATCATGATCGGGATCCGGGCCACCTCCGGCTCGGTCGCCACCAGATTGAGGAAGGTGGTCATCGCCCGCTCGCTGTCGAGCAGGTCGGCGTCCATGTTGACGTCGAGGAGGTTGGCGCCGCCGCGGACCTGTTCGAGAGCGACGTCGACCGCGGCCTGGTAGTCGTCCGCCTCGATCAGCCGCCGGAACTTCGCCGAGCCGGTGACGTTGGTGCGCTCACCGATCATGACGAAGCCGGTGTCCGGGCCGATCTCGAACGGCTCCAGCCCGCTGAACCGGGTCGCGGCGGGCGGCTCGGCGACGACACGCGGCGTCACCCCGGCCACGGCGGCGGCGATCTGCTCGATGTGGTCGGGCGACGTGCCGCAGCAGCCGCCGACGATGTTGACCAGACCCGCCTGAGCGAACTCGCCGATCAGCCGGCCGGTCTCCTCCGGCGTCTGGTCGTAGCCGCCGAAGGCGTTGGGCAGGCCGGCGTTCGGGTGGGAGGCCACGTGGGCGCCGGACAGCCGGGCCAGCTCGGCGACGTACGGGCGCACCTCGGCGGCGCCGAGCGCGCAGTTCACGCCGACGATCAGCGGCTCGGCCCGCTCGACCGACCGCCAGAACGCCTCGACCGTCTGCCCCGACAGGGTGCGGCCGCTGAGGTCGACGATGGTGACCGAGAGCCACAGCGGCAGCTCGGGCGCGACCTCGCGGGCGGCCGCGATCGCCGCCTTGGCGTTGAGCGTGTCGAAGATCGTCTCGATCTGCAGCAGGTCGACCCCGCCCTCGGCCAGCGCCGCCATCTGCTCCGCGTACGCCGCCTTGACCTGCTCGAAGGTGACCGCCCGGTACGCCGGGTCGTCGACCTTCGGGGAGAGCGAGAGCGTGACGTTCAGCGGGCCGACCGAGCCCGCGACGAACTTGCCCCCGGCCTCGTCGGCCGCCTGCCGGGCGAGCCGCGCCCCGCTCAGGTTCATCTCCCGGACCAGGTGCTCCAGGCCGTAGTCGGCCTGGCCGAGGCTGGTCGCGGTGAAGGTGTTGGTGGTGATGATGTCCGCCCCGGCCGCGAGGTAGCGCCGGTGCACGTCCAGGACCAGATCGGGCCGGGTCAGGTTGAGGAGGTCCGGGTCACCCGTCACGTCGTACGGGTGGGCCCCGTCGATCACCTCGCCCCGGTAGTCGGCCGGACCCAGCTTGATGGCCTGCAGCAGGGTGCCCCAGGCGCCGTCGAGAACCAGGATCCGTTCACTCATCAGCCGCCTCAGCGTCGCGGTCGCGTCGCGTCGGGTACGAGAATCACTCATTTCGACAACCTCCGTACGAAATCACCGGAGGCGCCCTTGGTCGAGTGATTTCAAGTCGAGCGTGGCGGGAGGATTTCCCGTTGCAGCGCCTCTCGACTCCGGCCCCAACTATATCGGATCCCCTCGGCGGAACGGAATGAAATGCTTCCCGCCCACGCTCATCTGACGCCCAGTCAGGCCGTGCCGACAGGGCGCCCGGCTACCGCGGCCGGGCCCTCAGGGCGGGCCGCGCCGCCCGCCCTCCGTCGAGCAGCGCCGCTATTCCCTCCGGCGTGGGGCTGTCGAACAGGGACTTCAGCGACACCTCGACGCCGAACTCGTCCCTGATCCGATTGGCCAGCCGGGTGGCGAGCAGGGAATGGCCGCCCAGCGCGAAGAAGTTGTCCTCGCCGGAAACCGGGCCGCATTCCAGGAGCTCCGAGAATATCTCCCCGAGGACGGCTGTCCGCATTTCGGGACGGGGCGGGACGGGGCGCCTTCGTGCCGGTCCCCCCGGCGAGCCGCCGGAGAAGGCCGACGCGGAGCCGGCCACCACCCGGGCGGCCGTCCCACGATCGGCCGACCCGTGATCGGCCGACCCGTGATCGGCCAGGTCGGCGGCTCCGGGAGCGGGGTGCCCGGCGCCGGGGGCGAGGTGCTCGGCGAGACCCGCCGGGGTCGGCCGTTCGAACAGCACCCGCAGCGGCGGCTCGGCCCCCAGCTCGGCCCGGATCAGCGCGGTCACCTCGCCGGCGCGCAGTGAGGTGCCGCCCAGGTCGAAGTAGCTGTCGTCGATGCCGACCTCGGGCACCGCCAGCACCTGGGCGAAGATCCCGCAGAGCGCCCGCTCCACCGGGGTGCGGGGCGCCCGGCCGGCGGCCGCGCGGCCGGGCTTCGGCAGGGCCCCGCGGTCCAGCTTCCGGTTGGGATTGAGCGGCATCCTGTCGAGCTGGACGAAGGCCCACGGCACCATGTAGTCGGGCAGCGCCTCGGCCACGTGCGCGCGCAGCGCGGCCTGGTCCACCGGGCCGGACTCCGACACGACGTACGCGACCAGACGCTTGGCGCCCGGGCGGTCCTCCACCGCCAGGACGGCCACCTGCGCGACGGCCGGATGGCTGCGCAGCACCGTCTCGATCTCGCCGAGTTCGATCCGGAAGCCACGGATCTTCACCTGGTGGTCGACCCGCCCGAGGAACACCAGGTGGCCGTCCCCGGTCCAGCGCACCAGGTCACCGGTGCGGTACATCCGGCTGCCCGGCCCGTCGAAGGGATTGGCGACGAAGCGCGCGGCGGTCGCGGACGGACGGTTCAGGTATCCGCGGGACAACTGCTCGCCCGCCAGGTACAGCTCGCCGACCACGCCGGCGGGCACCGGCTGCAGCCGGCCGTCCAGCACGTACCCCCGCATGTTGCCGATCGGCCGGCCGAGCAGCGCCTCCGCCGGCCAGTCCGCGCCCCTGGCGGGGAAGGAGTGGGCGATCGCGAGATGGGTCTCGGTCGGACCGTAGTAGTTGTCGAGCCGGCGCCGCTCGGGCTCGAAGAAGGCCTTGAGCCGGGGCGAGAGGGTCAACGCCTCGCCACCCTGGGCGATCATCCGCAGTTCGGGCAGCCGGACGCCGGTCCGCTCGGCGGACTCGCACAGCGCGTCGAGCACCAGGTTCGGCAGATTCATGTCGTGGACGTCGTGGTCGGCCAGCCACCGCGCGAAGAGGTCGACATCGCGCCGGACCTCCTCCGGCGGCACCACCAGGGCGCCGCCGCTGGTGGTGGCGAACAGCACCTCGAAGGCGGAGGTGTCGAAGCTGAGCGAGGAGAACTGGGCCATCCGCCCGGGCGTGAGCGTGGTCTCGTACCAGGTCAGCAGGCTCACCAGGGAGGCGCCCGGCATGACCACCGCCTTCGGCCGGCCGGTGGAGCCCGAGGTGTAGATGACGTAGACGGGGTGCTCGGGCCGCAGCGGCGCCAGGCGGTCGGCGTCGGTGAGGTCGGTCGCCGGCAGGTGTCCGGCGTCGACCGGTTCGGTGAGCGTGAGCACCGGGGCGGCGTCGCTCTGCATGAACGCGATGCGGTCGGCCGGGTAGCTCGGGTCGACCGGCAGGTAGGCACCGCCCGCCTTGAGCGTCGCCCACAGGGCCACGATCACGTCGACCGAGCGCTCCATCATCAGCGCCACCACCGACTCGGGCCCGACGCCGTGGCCGACCAGGTACCGGGCGAGCTGATTGGCCCGGGCGTTGAGCTGGGCGTAGGTGAGCACCGTGTCGCCCATCTGCACGGCCGGCAGGTCGGGGGTCCGCCCGGCCTGGGCCTCCAGCAGGTCCGGCAGGGTCCTGCGCGGCACCTCGAACGGCGGGCTGTTGCGGTTCCACTCCACCAGGAGCCGATGACGCTCGGCGGGGTCGAGGACGTCGATCCCGCCGACCTTTCCGGTGGGGTCGGCGGCCACGGCGGCGAGCACGCGCAGCAGCCGTTCTCCGACGGTCCGGGCGGTCGCCCGGTCGAAGAGGTCCGTCCGGTAGGTGAGGGTCAGCTCGATGCCGCCGGGCGCGCCGTCCTCGCCGAAGCGCTCGGCGAAGGCGAAGGCGAGGTCGTGCCGGGCGGGGTGCGGGGCCGTCCCGTGGGGCTGCGCGTCGACGCCGGCCAGGGACGCGGGGGCCCGGTCGGTCCCCGCGGTGACCAGCACCTGGAAGAGCGGGTGCCGGGCGAGCGAGCGGGCCGGGTTGACGGCACCCACCAGCAGTCCGAAGGGGATGTCCAGGTCGGCGTAGGCGTCCAGGCCGGTCTCCCGCACCCGGCCGAGCAGCTCGGCGAAGGTCGGGTCGCCGGAGACGTCGGTACGGAGCACCAGCAGGTTGGCGAAGGGCCCGACCACGTCGTGCAGGTCGGCGTCGGTGCGGCCCTCGGCGCGGGTGCCGAGGGGGATGTCCTCGCCCGCGCCGAGCCGGTTCAGGAGCACCGCGACGGCGGCCTGGACCACCATGAACATGCTGCTCCGGGCCGCCCGGGCCACCTCCGCCAGGCGCCGGTGCGTCTGCGCGTCGAGCCGGAGGCCGACCTCCTCACCCCGGTGCGTGGCGACGGCCGGGCGCGGCCGGTCGTACGGCAGGGCCAGCTCGTCGGGCATGCCCGCGAGCAGCTCCGCGCGGGCCTTCAACCGCGCGGCCACGGCCGGGTCGGCGCAGCCGGCCGCGGCCGCGAACCGGCTCTGGCGGTGCGCGAAGTCGGTGAATCGGGCGGGCAGTTCGGCCCAGTCCGGCGCACCGCCCCGGGAGCGGGCGGCGTAGGCCGTGTCGAGGTCGCGGGCGAGCAGTCCGAGTGAGGCCTCGTCGACGGCGATCCGGTGGGTCAGCAGGAGCAACAGGTGGTCGTCCGGGCCGAGTTCGAGCAACCAGACCCGCAGTGGGATCTCCGCGGCGAGATCGAAGCCGTACGTCGTCAGGGCGGCCAGCCGGGCCTCGAGCTCCTCCTCGGCGACCCGTTCGACCTGGAACGCCACACCGGCGTCGACCACTCGCTGCCCGCTGACACCGCCGGTCTCCCCCTGGACCGTGCGCAACGCCTCCTGCCGCGCGGCCACGTCGTCCACCGCGGCCCGCAGCGCCTCCCGGTCGAGCGGACCGCGCAGGCGCAGCGCCAGGGGGAGGTTGAAGCTCGCGCCGGGCCCCTCCAGCCGTTCCAGGAAGCGCAGGCCCTGCTGGGCGGAGGTGAGCGGAAGGCGGGCGCCGTCCGGCGCGGTTCCCCGGGGGGCGGCGGTGTCCGCCGGCACCGCCAGGGCGGCCAGCGCGTCGACGTCCGGGGCGTCGTAGAGGTCCCGGACGCTCAGCGTCACCCCGAGCTCGGCCCGTGCCCGGCCGGCCAGCCGAACGGCCTTCAGCGAGTCACCGCCGAGGCCGGGAAAGGAGTCCTCCCCACGCACCGTGGCCACACCCAGAACCTCCGCCAGAAGCTCGCGGAGCGCTCGCCGAGCACTGTCGCCCACGCCGACCCCCACCTCGTGTAGATACGCTCGTTCACCGCCGTCGAGCTGCGAGAACACACCCGTCGACGGTCAGAATAAGTCGCCTCGGAACGCCTCCATCGGCACCATCGGCGGCAGAGCGGAGGCAATATCCGCTCCGCCGCCTCGGCCCGGTCCGACGGGGCTCCGGCTCGAGGCCGGGCAGGACCTAAGGCACGGTGCACGTCAGCTGCCGCTGCACCGTGACGGTTCTGGGCGGGAGGGCGTGGCGCACCAGGTTGAGCACGGAGAAGCGGGGCGGTTCGCCGCTCGCCCCGGCGATCCGGCGCACCAGGCCGAGCGTGCGCAGCAGGTGGATGGCGCGCAACGCCGCGGCGGCGGGGCCACCGAGCAGGCCGACGGCCTGGTCCACCGTCCACGGGTCGGCGTCGGCCAGACGCCGCAGCCCCTCGGTGTCCTCCACCGGCAGCGCGGCCACCGTGCGGGCGAGCCAGGCGGTCAGCGAGTCGTCGGCGTTGACCAGGGCGTTGGTGAGCATCGCGGGCAGGCCGGCCGCGGGGTCCAGGAGCTGGGCGGGCTCGTAGAGGAGCAGCCAGGAGGCCGCGGCCTCCAGAACTGCGGGAACGCCGTCCAGGTGCCAGCAGATGCGGGCGATCGCGGCGGTCACCTCCATGTCCGCGGCGGTCTCCAGGTAGAGCTGCGCGCAGCGCGATCGCATGAACTCCACCGCCGGGTACGCGGCGAGGTCGGCGTCGCGGGCCTCGCCGCGGGCCCACTCCGGCACGGCGAGCGGGAAGACCGGGAAGACCGGGTCGCCGGCGGTCGGCGAGGTCTCGCAGGTCTCGTACAGCACTCGCAGTCCCGGACAGCGGCTCAGCATGAGACGCAGCATCAGCTCGTCGTCCTGATCGAGGTCCCGGCCGTCGACGGTGAGCAGGATGTCGTTCTTGGCCAGGACGGCGGCCAGGTCGTCGAGGGCGGGCTCACACCCCAGGAGATCGGCGATCCGGCCGAGCAGGGTGTTCGCGGGGTCGCGCGGATCGTCGCCGACCGGCCCGGGGCCGTTCAGTTCGATGCAGACGGCCGGCATCCGGCCGCTCTGGTGCAGCACGCTGGCGACCTCGTGGATCAGGCGGGTCTTGCCGACGCCGGGCATGCCCACGACCTTGACCAGCCGGTGTCCGGAGGACTCCAGCATGGCGGTCAGCGTGGCCGTCTCGCGCCCGCGGCCGATGATCGGGCCCAGGGGGGCGGGCGGTGCGATCAGCTCGTCGATGAGCGGCTCGCCGACGAAGGGGCCGGCCGCCGCCTCGAGTTCGGCCCGGCGGGCCTTGCTCAGCCGCAGGGCGTCGGCGAGCAGCCGGATGGTCTGGATCCTCGGGGTCCTCGTGCGTTCAAGCTCCAGGTCGCGGATGGCCCGGACACTGATCGTGGAGATTTCGGCAAGCTGCCGCTGGGTCATCCCCACGCGCTTTCGCGCATTTCGCAGCAGGACACTGAACTGTGCATTCTGCACATGATTGGCAGTGATTTTGAACACGCTCCAGAGATTGCCGTCCGATTCGCTGGGATCGGCCGGACGGATGGGTCTAGATCGTCACCGCACCCCCTCGGGCGGACCACACCACTGGCCGGCCCGGACGGAATGCGCCGATCTCACCGATTTCATGGAGATCACATGGGATTCCGCATCGGCCATTCGGCTCGCAGCCACCGTCCGCCAGAAATGACACGCAGAGGGATTCGGTCATCGCAACGGCCTGCTGCGGAGATATTTGAATCGACCCCGAGCTCTCGGGGAACCTTTGACCACCGGAGGTGGCTCATGCGCGGCGCATGGCCACCGAATGACAGAGCGTCGCCCCCAGAACGATTTCTCCGGTCTTCCGCCTGACGGACCAAATGTCGGTTTTGCCCGGCATGACACCCCCCCGTTCCGGCAACCTGACGGCGCTCACCGCAGTTCGTGCGGCATCAGATGACAACACATGACGGGTACACAAGGAAAGCGCCTGGCTCGATCGAAGCCGTCCCGAGCAGCTCGCCAAACGCCCTTGATCGCCCCCAGAAGCGCACATCCCCGGCATATCTCCGGCCGCGGATACGCCCGCTTTACACCGTCTCGTCAGGCCCCGGCGAGCCCGGTTGTGAGTGCCGCGTGCCGCTCCACAGCCGGGATCCTCACGTTCCGGGCCATCCGGAGGGGCTCATTCCGGCCAGCCGGGAGAGGAATCTTCCGCAGTCCCGGAGGGCGTCTCGCCGTCACGTCCGCATGGTGGACAACCGTTTGCGGCCATCGGCCGCACCGTGATTGTCTGAAGCGGGCCGGAGGACGCGCCCAATTCCCTTGGTGTGCCATCGGGCATTTTTCGCTCGTACACGCAGAACGGCGGTGCCGATGATTTCGGCACCGCCGTTCGGGGAATGCGTTGTTACCGGCCCGCCCCGGGTCGGTCGCTGTCGCCGGCACCCCCGGCGACAGCGGTGAACGTGTGGACGTCACCGAAGGAGCAGTACGGGTCGGGCGTCCGGCCCGCCAGGACGTCGGCGGAGAACCTCCGGATCCCCGCGTCACCGGGGAAGGCCGGTGACGGCCAGGCCAGGACGACCTCGTTGAGGCCGTCGCACACGATCTCGCCGGGCAGCGAGATCCCGTGGCGCTCCCACCCGGCGCCGCCCGACGCGGTGGCGACCGGCCGACCGTTCACCTCGACCGACACCTGCCCCCCGGCGCCGGCCGGGTGCGGTGTCCGCCAGGTGGCGTCCAGCTCGACCGGCCGGCCGGCCTCACCCACGAAGAAGAACACCGATCGCGCCGAGAAGGCCTTGTAGTAGTTCCGCTCGTACGCCGGGGCACCGGGGGTCGACCACTGGAGCTCCAGTGCCTGGCGGCCGGCCGAGTTGTACGAGGGGTCGAGCAGATCGGCCTTCCGGAGTCCGACCGAATGCTCGTCGATCCACACCTTCTCGACCTGCCGGCGGACGTCCTGGCCGTACTTCGCCAGTACGTTGGCGATCGATCCCGTGATGAGCGGATCGAGATACTGGCGGACATTCACGAAGAGGTAGCGCTGGATCTGCGGCGAACCGGCCTTGAGCAGCCTCTCCGCGGACTCGCACATCAGCATCGGGGTGCGCCGGGCCTGCAGCTCCAGATAGGCCGACATGAGCGGCGCGAGCCGGTCGGAAAGGCCGACGGAGCGCTCGATCGAGTGCTCGACCAGTTCCCCGTCCTGCCACCAGTGCGCATTGTGGACGGCGGCCAGGAAGAGCGTCTCCGCCTCCGCTCCGGCCTCCGGACCGGGTGCCTCGGCGAGCAGCTCCCGCCAGCTCACCGCGGTCTCCTTGAACGCGCCCAGCAGCGCGGCGGCCGCGGCCGCCATGGTCACCCGGATGCCCTCCGCGTTGAGGTGGCAGTAGTCGATGAAGAGCCGCCGGTCCGGTATGCCGCCGCCGAGGTGCTCGCGGAACAGCTCCGGCGAGTCGACCAGCAGGCCGCCGTGCCGCTCGGCGCCCTCGCGCAGGGCCGCGAGGACCGGCGCGGTGCTCCGCGGGGCGTAGACGACGGTGGTGTCCCAGATCTGGGCGTCCCGGGCGGCCTCCAGCGCCGCCCGGGCCGCGTCCTCGTCGCCGGCGGCCCGGGCGCAGTCCGCCAGGACGTAGTGGCCGGCCGCGTTGGTGCCCTGATCGAGTTCGACCATCCGGCGGGCGGCCTCGGCCGCCTCCTCGAAGCGGCCCTCGGCCAGCGCGGCCCGGGCCGTCCCGTACAGGGCCGCCCACCGCGGGTTGCCGTCGTCCGGCAGGTGGGCGGCGTTCGCCACCGGGTCGCGCCAGTCGGCCAGGTTGAACTCCGGGGCTATCCACAGCACCGGCACACCGCGCTCCGCGTAGAACGCGGAGACCTCGTCGACGATCTCCTCCGAGGTCCGCCGGACGAACTCCTCCGCGTGCTCCCGGTACCCGGCAGGGCCCCGCTCGCGCACCGCCGCCGCCAGCACTCCGCGCTCCAGCGGCTCGGTCGGCAGCTCGTAGCGCCAGTTGTTGCCGCAGAAGAGCACCACCGCGTCGGGCTCCAGCACGGCGGCGGCCAGAGCGAGGTCCTTGATCTCCCGCCCCTGCGAGGTACGGGCCAGGTCGACGACCTCGACCTCGCCGGGCCCCAGCCGGGACTCCAGCAGCGCCGCCAGCACCCCGGCGGGATTGTAGGCCGGGTCGTACAGGAAACCGCGGGCCACCGACTCGCCGAGGAGCAGCACCCGCCGGCCGCCCGCCTTGGCCGGGATCTCACCCGCGTTGGCCCACATGGGCCATTCCAGCCGCCGCTCCTGGTCGCGGACGAACGGCTCGTCGCCGCCGGTGCGCTGCCAGATCCCGACCCGCTGCACGTCCGGTGGCCCGGCCGACGCGCCCGGCGCCGGTGCGGGGCCGGGAGGGTCGGTGGACAGCAGCCGCAGCAGCTGTGCCAGCCGCGCGCCGTCGTCGGTCGAGAGCTGCCGCGCCAGTTGATCGGCGAAGAACTTCAGGGAATCCGAAGGTCGGTCCATGGGCCCGTTCCTGTTCAGAGGAGCGTGTAGACGAGGTGGTCGACCGCTTCGCCGGCCAGCGGCGTGGGAATCGCGGTCTCCAACTCCCACAACAGCGGAATCGACGAACGGTCCAGAACGAAGTCCTCGATCACCAGGAGGTCGATCTGGCTCTTGACGAAACACCTGATGGCGTCGAGCGGAGTGCACACGATCGGTTCCCCGCGCACGTTGAACGAGGTGTTGAGCAGGATCGGGCACCCGGTCTGCCGGTGGAACTCGCCCAGCAGCTTCGCGAACCTCGGGTTGCTCCCGTCGTTGACGGTCTGGATCCGCGCCGAGCCGTCCACGTGCGTGATGGAGGGCAGGTCGATCGGGGAGGTCACCTGGTGGGTCTCCAGCATGAACGGAGACGGGTGGTCCAGGTCGAAGTGGTTCTGCGCCTCGGACTCCAGCACGGCCGGCGCGAACGGGCGGAACGACTCCCGCAGCTTGACCAGTTCGTTGATCCGGTCGCGCGTCCCGGCGCCCCGGGGATCGGCCAGGATCGAACGCGCGCCGAGCGAGCGCGGGCCGAACTCCATCCTCCCCTGGAGCCAGCCGACCACCTTGCCCCGGGCCAGCTTCCGGGCCACGTGGGTGATCAACTGCTCCTCCTTGCCCCGGAAGTCCCGGTAGCGCGCGGAGGTGTTCCTCAGCAGCCGGTGCACCTCGTCGCCGGAGCTGGCGGGCCCCAGGTAGACGTGCTCCTGCCGCTTGTGTTCCGGCCGCTCACCGGTCAGCCGTACGTGCGCCACCGCGGCGGCCCCGATCGAACCGCCCGCGTCGCCGGCGGCCGGCTGCACGAACAGCCGCTCGAACGGGCCCTCCCTCAGGCAGCGGCTGTTCGCCACCACGTTCAGCGCCACACCGCCCGCCATGCAGAGGTTCTCGCTCGGCACCTTCTCGTGCAGGTAGCGCACCTTCTCCAGCAGGATGTCCTCCAGGACCACCTGGACGCTGCGTGCCACGTCCAGGTGGAAGGGCTGGAGTTCGGACTCCGGCACCCGGGCCGGCCGGCCGAGCAGCTCGGCCAGCGCCGGCGAGTACATGGACTCCTCCGAGAGGAAGGAGAAGTACTTCATGTTGAGCCGGTACTGCCCGCCCTCGCCCGGCTCGACCAGGTCGCGGATCCGGTCGGCGTAGCGGGGCTCCCCGTAGGGGGCCAGGCCCATGACCTTGTACTCGCCCTCGTTGACCTCGAAGCCCAGGTAACCGGTGACGGCGCTGTAGAAGAAGCCCAGCGAGTCCGGGAAGTCCACCTGCTCGAAGCGCTCCACGAGGTGCCCGTTGCCGGAGCCGTAGGTGGTCGTCGGCCAGTCGCCGACGCCGTCCACGGTCAGGATGGCCGCCTCGTCGAAGCCGGAGAAGTAGTAGCTGCTCGCCGCGTGCGAGAGGTGGTGGTCGACGATCTCGACCGGGCCCTCGTACCCGGTCACCGTGCGGAGCACGTCGATCGGCGGGGTCCTGGTCATCCGGTCCTGGATGTCGCGGCGGCGCTTGGCCGGCACGCCGGGCATCAGGCCCATCCAGATCTGGCGGCCCAGCTTCCGCACCGGGTCCTCGTAGTAGCCGATGGCGTCGACGTCGGCAAGGCTCAGCCCGGCCTCGTCCAGGCAGTAGCGGAGCGCGTTCCGGGGGAACGACTTGTCGTTCTTGACCCGGGTGAACCGCTCCTCCTGGACCGCGGCGACCAGCTTGCCGTTGCGGATCAGGCAGGCTGCCGAGTCGTGGTAACCGGCCGATACGCCCAGGACGTTGACGTCAGAGGCGGGCTTGCGCCGGGGGGTGACACTGGTGGACATTCGGTTTCCTTCCGCTTTCACCACTGCTTTCACCACTGCGCCAGGTGGTCGTCGATCAGCTGACCGATCTCCCGCAGGGGCTCGCGGTCGGTGATCTCCAGGTGCCCGCAGTCGAGGTCGTGCTGCAGGATCTCGCCGTCGACGAACGCTCCCCACGTCTGCGCGCCCGAACGGTCGCTGGTCCGGGTGGCGTTGAAGAACAGCAGGTCGCCGGAGAATCGCTCCTCGGCGTGGTAGTGCAGGAACGCCTCGCAGTTGCCGACGGTGGTGGCCGCGACGGTGGAGGCCTGCTTCCACTCCAGCATGCCGAGCACCGGGTCGTGCGCGCGGAGCAGGTCGACCAGCTCCTCGTGGCTCGCCGGGTCGGCCAGTCCGTCGGCGCGGTGGCCCAGCAGGACCTCCATCACCCAGCGGCTGTCCGCCTCGGCCGGCCGGAACTCCTCGGGCAGCGGCCGGGCGTCCAGCAGGGCCAGCGTCGCGACCTCCTCCCCCGCCGCCTCCAGCCGGACGGCGACCAGGTACGCCAGCACCCCGCCGAACGAGCAGCCCATCAGGTGGTAGGGCCCGTGCGGCTGGAGCTCGCGGATCGCCGCGACGTGGGAGTCGGCCATCTCGGCCATGGAGGCCGGCTTCAGCCCGCCCGCGAGCTGGGCGGACTGCAGGCCGATCACCGGGCGGTCGTCGTCGAGGTGCGGCAGGATCGGGGAGTAGGTCCAGCTCAGGCCCGAGGCCACCGGCAGGATGAACAGCGGTTCGCCGACGCCCTCGCGCATGGTGAGGACCGGCTCCATGGGGTTGCCCCGGGTGCGGTTGGTCAGCTGCTGGGCCAGCTGGGCCACGGTCGGCCAGCGGTACAGGTCGCGGATGGTCAGCGGGACGCCGCCGATGTCGGCGATGTCCTTGACGCGGTCGAGGAACATCACGGCGAGCAGCGAGTGGCCGCCGAGGTTGAAGAAGTTGTCGCCGACACCGACGTCCGGGACGCCGAGGATCTCGGCCATCAGCGCACAGAGCGCCTTCTCGACCGGTGTCCCGGAGGCCCGCACCCCGCCGCCGGTGACCGTCCAGGCCGGCAGTGCGCGGCTGTCCAGCTTGCCGTTCGGGGTGAGCGGCAGCTCGCTGACCATGATCACACTCGGGACCATGTAGTCGGGCAGCTGCATCCGCAGGTCCTCGTGGAGCTCGCCGGCCGTCACACCGTCGTCCGCCGGCACCGCGTAGGCCACCAGGCGCTTGTCACCGGGTACGTCCTCGCGCACGATGACCGCGCCCTGGCGGACCCGGGGGTTGCGGGTGAACACCGCCTGGACCTCGCCCAGTTCGATGCGGAAGCCGCGGACCTTCACCTGGTCGTCGGCCCGGCCGATGTAGTCCAGCCCGCCGTCCGGGCTCCAGCGGGCCAGGTCGCCGCTGCGGTACATCCGCTCACCCGCGCCCTCGAACGGGCAGGCCACGAAGCGCTCCGCCGTCAGGCCCGGCCGGTTCAGATAGCCGCGCGCCAACTGCGGCCCCGCCACGTACAGTTCGCCGACCACGCCGACCGGCACCGGGCTCAGCCGCTCGTCCAGCACGAACATCCGCAGGCCGGCCAACGGCCCGCCGACCAGGCTCCGGCCGACCGATCCGGCCACCTTCGGCGCGTCCAGCGCCAGGTAGGTGGCGTGGATGGTGGTCTCGGTGATGCCGTACATGTTGACCAGCGTCACCCGGTCGTCCGGGTGCCGGTCGTACCAGGGGGAGATCTGGGCGAAGTCGAGCGCCTCTCCCGCGAAGATCACGGCGCGCAGCGCCAGTTCGGGGGTGCTCCTGGCGTCCTCCGGGATCAGCGGGTAGAAGGCCGAAGGGGTCTGGCACAGCACGGTGACCCGCTCCCTCGCCACCAGGGCCAGGAAGTCCTTCGGCAGGCGCGACACCTCGTACGGGACGCTGACCAGGGTGCCGCCGTGCGCGAAGGCGCCCCACATCTCCCACACCGACACGTCGAAGGCGTAGGAGTGGAACCAGGTCCACACGTCGTCGCCGCCGAAGGCGAACTGCTCGCGGGTGGCCTCCAGGAGAGCGACCACACTGCTGTGCGCGATGGTGACGCCCTTGGGGCGCCCGGTGGAGCCGGAGGTGTAGATCACGTACGCCGGGTGCCCGGGCAGCAGCGGCGTGGTGCGCTCGGCGTCGGTCAGGTCGGCCGCGTCCCTGGCGGCGAGGTCCGCTTCGACGGCGCCGGCGCCCAGCAGGACCGGGGCGTCCTCGAACTGCGGCGGCAGGGACGCCGAGGCGGCGCCGTCCGTGACCACCAGGGCGGGCCGTGCCTCCTCGAAGAGGGTCGCGATGCGCTCGGCCGGATACGTGGGGTCCACCGGAAGGTAGGCCGCACCGGTCTTGAGGACCGCCAGCAGCGCGACGGCCAGGTCGGCGGAGCGGTCGAGTAGCACCGCGACGCGCTCCTCGGGGCCCGCACCCCGGGCGCGCAGCAGCCGGGCCAGCCGGTTGGCCCGGGCGTTCAACTCCCGGTAGGTGACGCGGGTCTCACCGTCCACCACGGCGGTCGCGTCGGGCCGGCCGGCGGCCTGCGCCTCGAACAGCCCGACCAGGGTGGCGGTGGGCTCGGCCCCGAGGGTGCCGCTCCACTCGGTGAGGAGCCCGCGCTCGCGGGCGTCCAGCAGCGCGATCTCCCGGATCGGGGTGTCGGGCTCGGCCGCCACCGCCTCCAGGACCAGCGCCAGGCGTTCGGCCGCGGCACGGACCGTCGCCTGCTCGTAGAGGTCGGTGCTGCCCTCGACCGTGACGGCGAGCCGGTCCGGGAGGCCGTGCTCGGTCCGCTGCCGGCTGAAGCCGATGGAGAGGTCGAACTTGGCGGTGCCGATGTGGACCGGCTCGGCGCTGACGGTGAGTCCGGGCAGGTCGAGAGGGTGGTCTCCGGCCTCCTCCAGGGTCAGCAGCACCTGGAAGAGCGGGTTGCGGCTGGTGGAGCGCTCCGGGTTGAGCTCCTCGACGACCCAGTCGAGCGGGACGTCCTGGTTGGCCCAGGCGGCGATGTCGGTCTCGCGCACCCGCTGGAGCAGCGCGCGGAAGGACGGGTTGCCCGCGGTGCTGGTCCGCAGCACGACGGTGTTGACGAAGAAGCCGACCAGGTCCTCCAGCGCCTCGTCGGCCCGGCCCTCGACCGGCACGCCGATCGGGACGTCGTCGCCGGCCCCGGTCCGCGACAGCAGGACGGCGGTCGCCGCCTGGACCACCATGAACAGCGTGGTCCCGGTCTCCCGGGCGATCTCCAGCAGCCGGGAGTGGACCTGCCGGGAGCAGCTGACGGTGTGCGCCACACCCTGGTACGAGGCGGTGAGGGGCCGCGGGCGGTCCGGCCGGATCAGCGCCTCCTCCGGCAGACCGGCCAGCGCCTCGCGCCAGTGGGCCAGCTGCTCGGCGGCCTCGCTCGCAGGGTCCGAGGGGGTGCCGAGGAAGTCGCGCTGCCACGCGGCGTAGTCGCTGTACTGCACCGGCAGCGGTTCCCGGACCGGGGCCCGGCCCCCGGTCCGCGCCCGGTAGGCCACGGCCAGGTCGCGGAAGAGCGGCCCTTCCGAGGTGCCGTCGGTGGCGATGTGGTGGACGACGAGCAGCAGCACGTGCGTCCGCTCGCCCAGGGCGAGGAGGTGCGCCCGGAAGGGCAGGTCCTTGGCGAGGTCGAACGGCACCCGGCCGAGCCGGACGAGGGTGTGGGCGGCGCCCGCCTCGTCGGCCTCGGTCACCGGGAGGTCCACGCCGCCGTCCCCGACGTCGAGGACCCGCCCGCAGAGGGTGCCGTCGACGACCTCGAAGACCGTTCGCAGGGGCTCGTGGCGGGCGACCACGTCGCCCAGCGCGAGCCGGAGAGCCTCCCGGTCCAATTCCCCCACCAGCCGCACCGCGCTCGGCACGTTGTAGGTGGGGGACAAGCCTTCCTGCCGACTCAGAAACCACAGGCCTTGCTGCCTGACGGAGGGCGAGAACACTGTTGAGCTCCAATTCCTCACGCCGGGCGACTGGCGTATCCGCCTCCCATTGCCCGGTTCCATTCGAGACGTCAGATTGACAACGCTAGGGGCCTCGGCCGGTGGATTGCGGCACCTTCGGGGGCAGAAAGCAGGTGCCTGCGAACAGGTGACGACCGGTCCCGGGAAAAGTCGGGGAATTCCCGATTCCCGGCCCTTCCCGGCCCTTCCCGGCACGGAACGGCCGATCAGATCAGCACGGGCCCGCGGCCGTTGCGGTGGGCGGCGCTGCGCCTGCTGTCGAGGTGCACGTACACCCGGTGCAGCCAGCGGTCACGGCCGTCGTAGCGCGGGGTGAAGTCGCTACGGCCGTGCACCACCAGGCGGTTGTCGATGAAGACCAGCTCGCCGGGCGCCAGGGTCAGTGAGGAGGAGACCTTGGTCAGCACCGTGCCCAGCCGCTCCATGGCCCCGGCGGCCTCGTCGTCCAGCGCGGTGGTGGCGTTGAAGTCGACCCGGATGTCCGGGTCCCGGACGTTGCCCCCGAGCACCGGGTGCGGCGCCGTGGCGTCGCCCGAACCGAAGGACGGCGGCGCCTCGGTGACGAAGCGGGGGCTGTTGAGGACGGCGAGGTCCTCGTCGTCGAGCAGCGGCAACGCCTCGCGGATCGAGGAGACCAGGGTGCCGGCGCGGCCGTCCCGGTCGGCGCGCAGGCACAGCAGGCCGACCAGGTCCGGGCGGTAGGGGTGGAAGGCGTTCTCGTTGTGCAGTTCCAGCGGGACCGAGCCCGCGTTGCTCTGGGACCCGGCGAGCGAGCGGACCGGGACCACGTCCTGGACCAGGGCGCCGTGCTTCTCGTCGCGGTAGGCGATCACCTCGCCGAGCTGCTGGGCCAGCAGCATCGCCGCCGCGGAGGGGACCGCCGGGATCCGCTGGACCGAGTCCTTCACCGTCGGGGTGTCGGGCAGGGCGCTCTCGTCCACCGGCAGCCCGGTGATCGACAGGATGCCGGCCACCCCGGCGTCCTGTCGCAGTCCGCGCAACGCCTCGATCAGCCGGACCGGCAGCCGGCAGCTGAGCCGGCGGGCCTCGACCAGCCAGTCGGGGTCGTCGAGCAGGACCGGCGGGGTCCGGACGAGCTCCGCGGCCAGGCCGCGCAGGACGGCGCGTTCCTCGGTGGTGAGTGCCAGGCGAATCGCGTCCACGGACACGGGCTCGGATGCAAGGGCGGTCACACTGGTGCCTCTCGTCTGGTGGTGCGGGAGCGTCACGGCTCGAGCCGGCTTCGCAGCTGCCGGACGTCGACCTTGCCGTTGGCGGTCAGGGGAAAGCGGTCGACCGTCACGAAACTGCTGGGGATCATGTACTCGGGCAGGCGCCCGCCGAGGTGCTCGCGCAGGCTCGCGGCCTCGGGCGCGGCCCCCGTCCCGGGCAGCACGAAGGCGGCCAGGCTCTGGGTCCGGGCGTCCGGGTCGGCCGCGATCACGACGACCTCGGCGACGCCGGGGTGGCGGCGGAGCTGCTCCTGGATCTCCCCCGGCTCGACCCGGTAGCCACGGATCTTGATCTGGTGGTCGACCCGGCCGAGGAACTCCAGCGAGCCGTCCGGCAACCAGCGGGCCCGGTCGCCGGTCTTGTAGAGGCGCGCGCCGGGCGGGCCGTACGGGTCGGGCAGGAAGCGCTCCTCGGTCAGCTCCGGCCGGTGCAGATAGCCGCGTGCCACGCCCACGCCGCCGATGTGGACCTCGCCCGCGACACCGACCGGGAGCGGCTCGAGCCGGTCGGTGAGCACGTACATCGTGGTGTTCGGGATCGGGTCGCCGAGCGGCACCAGGACGTTGCCCGGTGGCTCGGTGACGACGTACCCGGAGTTCCCGATGGTGATCTCGGTGGGGCCGTACTCGGTCGCGACGGCGGTGCCGTCGGGGCCCGCCGCGGCGATCCAGCGGCCGGCCAGGTCGGCGGTGAACGCGTCGCCGGCCGCGATCGCGATCCCGGCGAGGTCCCGGGTCTCCTCCGGGGTGAGGTCGAGGCTGAGCAGGTCCAGCTGGCCCGGGGTCATCTTCAGGAAGCTGTACGGCCCGCCGGCGACCAGGTGCTCGCCCAGGTCGGCGATCGGCAGCGGGTCCGGGAGGAGGTGGACCGGCTGACCGGCGAGCAGCGGGCTGAACAGGTTCGGGATGCCGAGGTCGAAGGAGATCGAGGAGAAGGCGGCGGAGCCACCGGTGCCCCGGCCGGCGTACGCGGTGGCCGCCCACAGCAGGTAGTTGGCCAGGCCGCGGTGCTCGACCATCACGCCCTTGGGCGCGCCGGTGGAGCCGGAGGTGTAGATGACGTAGGCGAGCCGGTACGGGTCGGCCGGGGTGTCGGGGAGGCCGGACGGCCGGGCGTCGATCGCGGCGCGGTCCCCGTCCACGAGCACGCTCCGGACGCCGTCCACCGGTTCGAGCAGCGGCAGCTGCGCGGTCTCGGTGAGCACCGTCTCGCAGCCGGCGGTCTCGACCATCACCCGGAGGCGCTCGGGCGGCAGGTCGGGGTCGAGCGGCAGGTAGCCGGCGCCGGAGCGCCACACCCCGATGAAGGCGGGCAGCAGGTCCGGGCCTCGGCGCAGGCAGACCCCGACCAGGGTGCCGGGTTCGGCGCCGAGGTCCCTCAGGTGGTGGGCGATCCGATTGGCCCGCTCGTCGAGCTCGCGGAAGGTCAGGGTGCCCTCGTCCGAGCGGACGGCCACCGCGTCCGGGGTGCGGCGGGCCTGGGCGTGGATCAGCACGTCGACGGTGTCCGTCCCGTGGTCGACCGTGTCACCGGACGCCCAGGTGTGCAGCACCAGTTGCCTCTCCCCGGCCGGGAGCCGGGCGGCCAGGGCGTCGCCGTCGGGTGCCGCGGCCATGGCCTCCAGGACCAGCCGGTACATCTCCGCCAGGACGGCGAACCGGGCGGGCGCGACGCTCTCGGCGCGGGCCGTCAGCCGCAACCGTCCGTCCTCGGGGGCGACCAGCAGGGCGTACGCCGTCCCGGGCCCGGCGGCCGCGGCGAACAGGACCCGGTCGGGGCGGGTCGCGTCCCGGCCGGCCGGGGCGGCGGCGCTCTCCTCGCCGGAGCGCAGGTCCTTGACGACCTGCTGGAGCAGCTGCCGCCAGGTCTCGGCGTCCCGGTGCACCTCGACGGCGACGGGCCGCTCGTGCTCGGGGAGGCTGACGTCGGTGCTCAGCCCGTGGTCCGCGGTGAGCATGCCGAGCACCTTGACGTGCGCGGCGACCAGCACCTCGCCGACGGTCGCCCCACAGGTCGCGGCCAGTGCGCCCAGGCCGTCGGCGAGATCGCCGAACTCCACGACGGTCTCGGCGGGTTCGCCCGCGGCGTGCCCGGGCTGCCAGGCGGTGGGCAGGGTCAGTGTGACGGTCAATGCGGTCTCTCCTCGTGGTCGCACCGCGGCACGCGCGCGACGTGCCGTCTACTGGTAGGCCGGAGTCGCCCGCGCGGGCAGTTCCTCGCCGGGGCGGACGCCGGACAGCGCGTGGGCCGCGATCGCGTCGGCGTCCCGGACGTAGTCGCCCCACGGACCGGGGCGGCCGAAGCCGACCTGGGTGAACCAGCGCGTGTTCTCGGTGGGTACGCCGAGGACGTACAGGCCGGTGTCGGGCAGGCCCGTGCAGTCCACCGGGTGGAACGGGGCCGTGGTGACCGCCACCCCGCCGGTGCGGAAGGCGTGCTGCGCGTCCCGGTTGACGAACTCGGTCCACAGGCCGCGTCCCCGGAGGTTGCGGGTCAGCTCCGCCGGGTCGCGGCCGAGGTCCGGCACCGGGACGCGGGCGTCGACCACGTGGTCGACCGGCGTCCCCGAGCCCGCCACCCGGGGCGAGGAGACGGTGAACCGGCCGAGGACCGGATCGGCGGCGATCCGCACCTCGGGCCCGACCACGCGCAGCACGCCGGCCGCCATCAGCGCCAGCGCCTGCCGCAGCCGCACCGGCGGTGGCCCGGCCACCAGCACCGAGCTGACCGGCACGAACGAGCCGAGGAACGCCTCCCGGTGTGAAGCCGGGTCGAGCCCCCCGAAGTCGACACACTCGCGCATCACCCAGCGGGTGTCGCGGATGACGTCGAGCGCGGCCATCAGCGGCGACCGGGTGTTGCCGCGCTCGGCCTCCCGGACACTCCCGCGCAGCAGCGCGGCGAGCGTGCGGTCGAACTCCTCCGGCCCGGCGAAGGTCCGCCCGGCGAACGGACGGGCCAGCGCCTCCAGGTCGATCGGGGGCATCCCGGCGACACCGTGACGGGCGGCGATCGTGCGGACGTCCGGCAGCCCGGCGCCGACGGCGAGGACCACCTCCGCGGTGAACTCCTCGGCGGCCCCCGGCCCGTGTGAGTGGCGCAACGCGGTCGCGTAGTAGACCAGGTCGATCTCGGCGGTCAGCCAGGGCAGCACGTCGGCCGTGAAGTCCAGCACCGGCCCGGCCGCCCGGCTGCGGACCCGGTCCGGGGTGAAGAGGACGGGCTTGAAGGAGTACCCGGGAGGCCGGTTGTTGTCGCCCTTGGCCAGCAGCGGCAGCCCGCTGCGCGAACCGGCCAGCAGGACGGGCTCCGCGCCGCCGGGCCGGTACACCAGCTCGCCGTCCGCGTCCTCGGTGAACCGGCCGCCCCGGCCGACCGTGAGGGCCGCCATGACATCGTAGAAGGACAGCCCCAGCCCCAGCACGCCCACGGCCGCGCCGGCCGGGATGGCGTCGAGGGACATCTCGGCCGGCGAGTCGCCCCGGATCCAGCCGAGACCGGGGCGGTCCGCGGCGAAGTCGAGAAGCTCCCGCTCGGTGCGCTCCGCCGGCGCCGGCCCGGCGTGACCGGTGACCAGGACCACCCGGTCCGCGTCCAGGCGGCCCCCGCCGGCCGTGGTCAGGCGGTAGCCGCCACCGCGCGGTTCGAGGTCGGTCACGGCCGCGCGCAGGCGCGTCAACCGGACGTGTGCCGGCAGGTGGGCCTCGATCGCGTCCAGGGCGAAACCCAGGTAGCGGCCGTACACCGCCCGGGGCGCGTACCCCTCCGGCCCCGGGTGGCCGGGGAGGCGGGCGGACCACCACTGGTCGAAGGTCGGCCCCGCACCGGCCCGGGCCGGCCCGTCGTCCTGGGCGCCGGAGAACGCGGAGATCAGGCCCACCGGCGTGTTCATCAGGAACCACTCCGGCTGGTCGGTGCGGTAGATCCGCCCGCAGCCCACCTCCACCGCGTCGATCAGGTGCAGCTCCACCGGCCGGTCGCCGGGCTGCTCGGTCAGCCGGGCCACCAGGCGCTCGGTCACCGCCAGCCCGCGCGGGCCGCTGCCGACGACGGCTATCCGCCAGGGTCGCGTCAAGGGAATCCCCCTCCCGAGGGCAGAGATAGTCGGTTCCGGGTGATGCCGGCTCAGGCGTGGCAGGTGAGCGGCTTGCCGCCGTTGTAGACGACCATGTCCCGGTAGGCGGCGGCGGTGTCGATCCTGGCGCCGGGCGGGATGCCGTCCAGCTCCGCGTACGCGCGGTGCAGGTTGCCGACGATCCGCTCGACGTCCAGCCATGCGAAGTACTCGCCGAGGTCGCTCTCGAAGGCGGCCTCCAGCGGGCTCAGCCCGGCGTCCTTGGCCTCGCGGGCGATCTCCTGCACGGTGCGCAGGTAGCCGAGCGCCTCGTCGATCACCTCGGGCCCGCAGACCGGGCCGTGGCCGGGGACGATGGTCTGCGCGTCCAGCGGCCGCACCACCTTCTCCAGCACCTCGATCGCCCCGCTGACCGAGCCCATCAGCACGAACGGCGCGCCGCCCTTGAAGAGCAGGTCACCCGCGAACAGCACGGACCGGTCCGGCAGGTGGACGATCGAGTCGTTGGTCGTGTGTGCCGGGCCCCCCACGTACCGCACGTCGCAGCGCAGTTCGTCCGACCAGAGCGTGACCCCGTCGGTGTAGGTGAGGAACGGTGGTGCCAGCTCGAACTCGCCGAAGTCGATCTCGTTCCACACGCCCCGGTTGTACGGCCGCCCGAAGGCCATCACCTCGGCCCGCGCCTGCTCGTGCCCGATGATCGTGGCGCCGGGGAGCAGGTAGTTGCCGAAGGTGTGGTCGGCGTGGTGATGGGTGTTCACCAGCGTGCGGACCGGACCCCTGGTCACCCCGGCGACCGCGTCCAGGTAGGCACGCGTCCGGCTCTCGGTGGCGCAGGTGTCGATGCTGATGACGCCCTGCCGGCCGACCAGGAAGGCGGTGTTGTTCAGGAACCAGCTGCCGTCCGGCTGGACGTACGCGAACACGCCCTCGCCGACCTCGACCGTCTGCGGCGCGCCGCCGAGCGTCACTTCCGACCGCCTGCCACGACCGGGACGCTGCCCTTGGTGGACGGGAATCCCGCCAGCTCGGTGCCCAGGCCCTGCGCCGCGGCACTGCGGTAGGCGTACGCGGCCACCGCGACGTCCTGCAGCGGCGAGCCCACGGACTTGAACAGCGTGCGGGCCGGGCGCGGCGCGTCGGCGGGCCGGCTGCACAGCTCGGCGAGCGTGATCACCCGCCCGGTGTCCAGGGTGCCGGCCTTGACGGCGGTGATCGCGTCGCCGGACTCCTCCAGTGCCTGCAGCCGGTCCACCACGATGAGCCCGGGCGCGCGCCAGACCTCGGCGTCCAGCTCCCGCTCCTCGGGCAGGGTCGAGCCGGTGGAGCTGATGTGGACGGTCTCGGGGATCCAGTCCGCGTAGAAGGCCGGGCCGTTGCCACCGGTGTTGGTCGCCACCAGGATCAGGTCGGCGTCCTGCACGGCGGTGGCCCCGCCCGCGACCGGTTCGATCTCCACGCCGAGGCGCTCCGAGAGGTCCCTGGCGAACCCGTCGCGCCGCTCCTTGCGCGGACTGTGCACGGAGATCCGCTCCAGGTCCAGCAGTTGGCTGATGACCGTGGCCTGCATGCGTGCCTCGGCGCCGGAGCCGATGATCCCGACCCTCCTGGCGCCCGGCGCCAGCTTGGCGGCGGCCAGGCAGGCGGTGGAGGCGGTGCGCAGGACGGTGAGGTGGTTGCCGTCCACGGCGGCCAGGAACTCACCGGTACTGATGTCGAAGAGGTTGACCTGGAACCGGACGGTGCTGCCGACCAGGTGGAACTCCTTGTAACCGACCACGCCGAGGCCCGGCAGCGCCGCGGCCATGAGCCGCAGCCAGCCTCCTTCGAAGCGGAGGTTGACCCGCTCGGTGATCGTCGTGTTGCCGGCGTGGTCCTCCCGGTAGGCCTCGTCCAGCGCGTTCAGTACACCCTTGACGTCGGTCGCCCGGCGGACGTCCTGGTCGGTGAGAATGATTGCCATCTTTTCGTCTCTCTCTGGAGCTTGTGCACGCGTCAGCGGCGTCGGTCAGCCGGTCGGTCCCGCGCCCGCCGCCGGCGCACCGCGCAGCAGGGCGGAGACCAGCTCCGACGCCTCGTCCAGCACGAAGTGGCTGGTCGGGTACATGTGCAGCGAGAACGGCCGGGTGGTCTCCCACCGCCAGGCCGCCATGGACTCGTAGGTCACGAAGTGGTCGTGCATGCCGCCGGCGACGGCGATCGGGACGTCCAGCGGCAGCCCGGGGGCGTACGGGGCCCGTTCGATCAGCCGGTAGTCCGCCCGCAGCACGGGTTCGAACATCTCCATCAGGTCGGGGTCGCCGAGGACCCCCGGCGCCACGCCGCCGAACGACGCCACCTGTTCGAAGAGTTCCTCACGGGGCAGCAGATGGAGCGGGGACGCGATCGAGCGCACGGCCGGCGCCTCGATCGACGAGACGACCAGCAGCTCCGGCTCCGGCCGGCCCTGCGCGCGCAGCCAGCGCGCGAACTCGAAGGCCACCAGGCTGCCGGAGCAGTGCCCGAACAGCACGAACCGTCCCTGCATCACCGGTGCCAGGATGCTGCCCAACGTCTCCAGGAGCTCCGGCATCTCCTCGATCGGCGGCTCGTCCAGCCGGTTCTCCCTCCCGGGGAACCGGACGGCGCACAGCTCGGCGCCGGCCGGGAGCCGGTCGGCCCACTCGTTGTAGATCGAGGCCCCGGCACCGATGTGCGGGAAGCAGATCACCCGCACGTCCGGCTCGGCCACCGGGCGCGGCCTGACGACCCACTTCCGGTTGACCAGTGTCCCCCTCATGAGTTCCTCCGCGCGAACAACGTGTGGACATCGGTGCCGCGGTACTCCTCGGGCTGTTCCACCGTGGTCGTCATGCCGTGGACGGTGAACAGGTCGACGGCCGCGGCCAGCCGGCCTTCCCCCTCGACCTCGACGGCCACCAGCCGGATCCTCGGCCACAGCTCCTCGCCGATGCCGCGCAGCACCTCCAGCTCGAAACCCTCGACATCGATCTTCAGGAAGTCGATGCGGTCGATGCCGAGCCTCGTCGCCGTCTCGTCGAGCCGCACCACCTCGCACGAGACCTTCCGGACCTCCTCGAAGCGGCCGGCCAGGATCTCCTCGGTCTCCTCGACCAACACCGCGCGGCGCTCCTCGTCGTCGAGGCCGGCGGCGACATTCCTGATGTAGGAGCGGACCAGTTCCTTGTCCTCGGCAGGATCCGCGTCGAATCCGGACATCATCGTGTACTGCGGGTAGAAGGTCAGCTCACGCCGCTCCGCGACGGAGCCGACGGCCTGGTTGAGAGCCGTGACGTTGGAAAGCCCCGCGACATTGCCGGAAAGCAACCGGAAGACCTCCGGAGCGGGCTCGAAGGAGAATATCCGGGCGGTCGGCCACTGCTGCGCGGCGAACAGCGCGAACATCCCTATGTTGGCCCCGACATCGACGATGACCGGGTCGTCCGGGAGCGGTTTGCCGTCCGGCGGCAGGTAGACCCCGTCCTCGAAGATCTCCTTGTACAGATACTCGGCCTCATGGCGGTTGAGGCACCGCACCACCAGGCCGTTCGGCAGGCGCTGCTCGTACGTCATGTCAGCAACTCCGCCTTCATGACGTCAGCCACCCTGGGATCGGCGAGCAACGGCCCGAACCATTCGACGCCGTAGTCGAACCAGTGCGGTCGCAGGTCCGCGGCCGCCCGGCCCCAGAGCAGCTCGGCGGCGTCGGCCTCCTTCTCGTCCTGGAGCAGGACGACGGGGACGTCGCAGGCCCCGGGGCGGTAGCGGCTCAGTGCCCACGCGAGGCCGGCCGCCACCCGCTGGAGCCGCGCCAGGTCGGCCGCCCCGGTGTCCGCGCCGTACCAGCCCTCCCGGCTCAGCAGGGCGAGTACCTGCTCCGCGTCCTCCTCGCCGCCGAGGCCGAACCGCTTCACCACCAGGGCCAGCCGGCGGCGCAGCGCGAGGTCGAAGTCGACCGGCGAGCCGGGCAGGGCGGGTGGCTTGATCAGCACCACCCGGCCCACCTCCCGTGCGTGCGCGCGCAGTTGACGCGCCAGCTCGAAGGCGAGCACGGCGCCGCTGCCGACGCCGGCCAGGTGGTACGGGCCCGCCGGCTGGACGGCCAGCAGCTCGCCGACGAACCGCTCGGCCAGCTCGGGGACGGTCGCCGTCCACGGCTCGGCAGCCGGGTCGGCGCCCGGGTCGACGCCCGGACTGGCACCCGGATTGGTACCCGGGTCGTGCTCCAGCGACAGCGTGTACACCGGGCGCCCGGTCTCCCAGCCGCGCGCGGCCTCGCGCTCGAGGTCGGAGAACTGCTCCGAGAGGACGAGGAACAGCGGCTCCCCGGCACCGTCCGCGACGAGCACGGTCAGGGCCGGCCCGCCGTGCACGGGGGCGGGAGTGGGGGCGGGAGTGGGAGCTGACACGGCGGCTGGGGCCGACGCGGGGACGGACGCCGGCGTGCTGCCGGAGACAGGCGCGGGGGCGGAGTCCGTCAGCACGGCCGGGACCGGAATCCCGGCCGGCGGATCAACGGACCCGACGCCGCCCACCGTCAGGCTTTCGGCGAGCCGGGCCGGTGTGGGATTCCGGAACACCGCCGAGCTCCGCACGGATATTCCGCGTTGCCGTGCAGCGATGACGACATCGACCACCTTGAGCGAATTCCCGCCCAGATCGAAGAAATCGTCGTGCGGCTGGGCCGTGACGCCGAGGACGCCCGCCCAGATGTCACAGAGTTCTTGCTCGATCACCCGACACGATTTATTTTCTCCGGTCACTTGACGGACAGTAGGAGATCGCCGCAGCCGTCATCGGCAAGTCAACGGGCAACTGACCGGCAATCGGTGTCCGCCCGTTCCCCGGGCGAAACACCCTCGGCCGGCGCCCACGGGATCCAGCGTGCCGGGCATGCTGGGCGCGCCCGGTCAGCGTCCGTTCCGAGCGAGCCCGACGTCCGGAGGAACGGCGTCAGGCCGAGGCCGCCGACCGCGTGGGTTCCGGCACCTCGCCCGCCGGGCCGTGGCCGCGCAGGCGGTCCATCTCCCGCCACTCCGGGCGGAGTCCGGCGAGCGTGGTGGTCGCGAAGTACAGGCCACCGCAGACGAACAGCACGGGTATCAGGCCGGTGAGGGCGACGGCGGCGCCGGCGAGGAGGCCGCCGAGGGGGATGCCGGCCCAGGCCAGGGAGTCACCGAGGGCACCGACACGGCCGAGCAGGTGGCGCGGCACCCGTTCGAACAGCATCGCGCCGAGGATCGGGTTGAGGAAGCCGGAGCCGAACCCGCCCACCACGAAGACGGCGAGCACGACGCCCATCGGTGCGTCCATGGCGAGGACCAGGAACCTCGGCGCCCCGCAGAGCAGGAAGCCGGCGAAGAAGACGATCCGGCGCGGGAGCCGGTGGGCGAACGCCGCCGCTATCAGGCTGCCGCCGACCGCGGCGATTCCCCAGGCGCTGCCGGTCAGGCCGATGGCCGCCGGGCCCCCGCCGGACTCCTGCGCCCAGACCGGCACCAGGACCGTCATGAACCCGGCGTCCAGCAGGTTGGTCACACCGATCATCACGATCACCGTGAGCATCAGCGGCTCGCTGCGCACGAAGGTGAAGCCCTCCCGGAACATCCGCCAGTAGCCGGCCTCCTGCTCCGGCGCGTTCTCCCCCGTCGGCTGCGGCGCGGTGGCCGCCCGGCCCATGCCGCGCGGCAGCACGAGCGCGATGACGAGCGAGCCGAGGGCGAACGCGACCGCGTTGACCGTCAGACCGGCCATCGGGCCGAGCAGCGCGATCAACCCGCCGCCGATCGCCGGGCCGACCGTGGAGGCCAGCCGCTCGGTGACCCCGGAGAGCCCGGTGGCCCGCTCCAGCGGGATGCGGGCACGGTCGGCCGCCTCGGGGACCATCACCTCCTTGGCCAAGTCCCCCGGGCCGCGGACCGCTCCGACCAGCCCGACCATGACCAGCAGCAGCCAGAACGGAAGCACCCCCAGGCCGTGCAGCAACGGAACCAGACCGGCGGCAACGGCGCTCACCGCATCCGTCGTCCAGGAGATGACCCGCGGGCCCAGCCGGTCGATGACCGGCCCGGCAAGCGCCTTGACCAGAACGTACGGCGTCATCTCGACGAAGGCGACGACGCCCGTCATGGTGGCGCTGCCGGTGGTGGCGAGGACGAACCAGGGCAGGGCGATCGCCGAGACCCGCGTCCCCGTCAGGGAGATCGCCATCGCCCCGAGCACTCCGGCCAGCGGCCGAACGGTGCGCGGAGCGGCGGACCGGGAAGCCTCAGCCGGGACGGTGCTCACGTGCGCCCCTCCGATTCGTCCGACTCCGGCTCGCCCGCGGGGTCGGGCAGCACCTGGAGCACCACCGCCACCCGCTCGGCCCCCGCCGGCACCGCCTCGGACTCCGACTCGGACTCGGACTCGGACTCGGGGCCCGCGGCCCGGCGGTAGCGCGCGACCACCTCCGCCACCTCCTCGGCGAGGCGGCGGGCCTCCTCCGGCGTCAGCCGCAGCGACCAGTCGCTGAAGTCGAAGGAGTGCCGCCACTCCCGCGGCATGGTCTCGAAGGAGTTCAGCGCGCGCTGGGTGGTCAGCGCGTTGGCCGCTACGACCGACCGCAGATAGGCGAACGCGGCCTCGGGCTCCTCGTCGGCCAAGTCCCGGTCGGCGAACCAGGTCATCTGGTGGAGCGGCTTCCACCACCGCTCACGGGCGTTGCCGCGCTCGGTGTCCTCCGCGACGAAGCCGGCGGCCGCCAGCTGGCGCAGGTGGTAGCTGGTCGCGCCCGACGTCAGCCCCATCCGCTCGGCGAGCCTGGTCGCCGTGGACGGTCCGTGCCGGCGCAGCAGCCCGACCAGTTGCACGCGCACGGGGTGGGCGAGGGCTCGCAGGCCCTTGGCGTCGAGGACGACGACATCGGTCTGCGGATCCGGACCGTGCGGCCACTTCTGCTCTTCGGTCATGGCAGCAGATTAGAACCGCAAGCACTTCTTTGCAAAGGGTTATTTGCAAAGAAGTCTTGGCGATCTTCCCGGGTGCCGGGCCGGGCCGCTCGATACCGCGGGGTGGCCGTCCGTTGCGGTCAGTCGCCGGCCACCGCCAGGATCAGGACCACGGTGATGCCGCCGCCCGGGGTCGGCTCCACCGCCAGCCGCCCGCCGGCCGCGCGGATCAGCCCGTAGCCGGCCGGGCCCACCGGGCCGTCCGGGCGCACTCCGGCGAGCAGCCACTCACGGGCCTCCGGAAGTTCACAGGGCCCGCGGTCCACCACCCTCAGCTCCACCCGGGCCCGGTCCGACGCCGCACCGGCCGGCCCCGGCTCCCGGCCACGAACGGCCCGCGCCACGGTGCCCGACCCACCCGGACCGCGCGCGCCTCCGACGCCGCCCCAACCTCCCGAACCCTTCCGGCCGGACACCGCGTCGACCCGGACCAGCACCCGGTCCCCCGCCGGGCTGCGCCGGATCGCATGGTCGACCAGCCCCGCCAGCGCGGACTCCAGCCGCCGGGCGTCCACGGCCACCACCGGCAGGCCGGCCGGTATCCGCACCGAGACCGACGCCGCCCGGCCGCCGCCCCGCAGCACCCGCTGCACCACCTCGGCCACCTGGACGTGCTGCGCCTGCGGATCGCAGCCCTCCGTACGCTCCGTCCACCGCACCCGCTCCAGTTCGGGCCTGCTGAGTGCCCGCGGTGCGGCCATCTCCCCTGGCGGCCACCCCGGACCGCCCGCCCAGCCGGAGCCGGCACCACCGGACCGGCCCGCGTCAGCGGCACCGTCCGAACCGCTCCCGAATCCACCGTCCCGGCCGCCGCCCCCGCGCCCGGCGGCCCCGGAGCCGCCCGGGCCGCCGAGTCCGCCGAGTCCGCCGAGTCCGCCGAACGCGCCCAGCCCACCGAGTACCCGGGCACCTCCCGACGCGACATAGCCCCAGAGCTTCCCGCGTGCCATCGCCCTGCCCCTCGTACGTCACCGGCCGCCACTGCCGGAGGCGCAGCAGGCCGGACGGGGCCGCTTTCCGGGCCCCTGCGCCAAGCCTGCGCCTCCGCCACCCGGGTGACAATCCGGCTCATGGACGCAAATCGGCCACCGCACCCCGCCGGTCGGCGGGTACCGCCCGGCCGACCGGCGGGTCCGGTCAACCGGATCCGCCCACGGCGCGCCGTCGGAGCGCCGCCTGCCCGGAATGCCGTCCGGCGCCCACCCACCCGGCCACCCACCCACCCGGCCCGATCCGACCGCCGAACCTAGACTGACCCCATGACCCGGCTCAACGACCAGGTCCAGGAACTGCTCCAGGAGTACGCCGACCTGATCTCGATCACCGGCGGGGACGCCTTCCGGGCCCGCGCCTACGAGAAGGCCGCCCGCGCCGTGGGCGGTTACCCGGAGGACGTCGCCGGGCTGGACGCCAAGGGCCTCCAGCAGATCCCCGGCGTCGGGAAGTCCACCGCCGAGAAGGTCGCCCAGTACCTCGCCACCGGCCGGATGGAGGCGCTGGAGACGTTGCGCGCCGCGATCCCGCCCGGGGTGCGCGAGATGATGGCCGTCCCCAGCGTGGGCCCCAAACGCGCCCTCGCCCTCTACCGCGATCTCGGCATCGCCTCGGTCGACCAGCTCGCCGAGGCGATCCGCGCGGACCGGCTGAGCGGGGTGGCCGGGTTCGGCGAGCGCAGCGGCGAGAAGATCCTGCACGGCATCGAGATGATGCGGCAGTCCGGCGGGCGGACGCTGCTCGACGCGGCCACCGAGCAGGCCGATCAGATCGTCGCGGCGATCGCGGCCGTGCCGGGCTGCACCCGCTGCGCGTACGCGGGTTCGCTGCGCCGGATGCGCGAAACCGTCGGCGACATCGACGTGCTGGCCACCGCCGAGGACTCCGCGCCGCTGATGGCCGCACTCTCCGAACTCCCCTACGTGGCCGAGGTGATCGTGCGCGGTCCGACCAAGACCTCGGTGCGCACGACCAAGGGCCTCCAGGTGGACCTACGGGTGGTGCCGGAGGAGGACTGGGGTGCGGCGCTGGTCTACTTCACCGGTTCCAAAGCCCACAACATCAAGCTCCGCACCATGGCCGTCCGGGCCGGCCTGAAGCTCTCCGAGTACGGGCTGTTCGAAGCCGAGAACACCGAGGAAGCCGAGGACGCGGAGCGGACCGGCACCGGCACCGGCACCGGCACCGGCGACCGTGGCGCGGGCGCGGGCGCGGGCGCGGGCGCGGGCGCGGGCGCGGGCGCGGGCGCGGGCGCGGGCGCGGGCGGCGCGAAGGTGGCGTCGGCGACCGAGGAGGAGGTCTACGCGGCGCTCGGGCTGCCATGGATCGCGCCGCCGCTGCGCGAGGACCGGGGTGAGGTCGAGGCGGCGCTGCGCGGCGAACTGCCGGAGCTGGTCACCGAGGCGGACCTCCGCGGTGACCTGCACTCGCACACCAACCTCACCGACGGTCTGGCCACCCTGGAGGAAATGATCGACACGGCGGCCGCCCGCGGCTACGCGTACTACGCCGTGACCGACCACGCACCCGACCTGGTCATGCAGCGGATGACCGACGAGAAGATGCTCGCCCAGCGCGGTCAGCTGCGCGAACTCGCCGGCCGGCACCGGCGGATGCGTCTGCTGCACGGCACCGAGCTCAACATCGGCCCGGACGGCGGAGTCGACTGGCCCGCCGAGTTCCTGGCCGGCTTCGACGTCTGCGTGGCCTCCGTCCACTCGCACTTCGGCGCCGACCGGGCCACCCAGACCCGTCGGCTGATCCGCGCCTGCGAGAACCCGTACGTTCACATCATCGGCCACCTCACCACCCGCCGGATCGGCCGGCGCGGGCCGATCGACGTCGATCTCGACGCGGTCTTCGAGGCCGCTGCCCGTACCGGCACCGCGATCGAGATCAACAGCTCACCGCAACGGCTCGACCTCCGCGACGAGGACGTGCTGCGGGCGAAGCGCTACGGAGTGAAGTTCTCGATCGACAGCGACGCCCACGCCACCGGCCATCTCGCCTACCCGCGGTACGGGATCGGCACCGCCCAGCGGGCCTGGCTGACCACCGAGGACGTGATCAACACCTGGACGTGGCAGCGGCTGAAGCGGTTCCTGCGCAAGGACGCCCTGCGCTAGCGGCCGTCCATCCTCATCAGCGCCCGAGGAGCCCCCGAGCAGCCCCGGACACCCCCGGACATCCCCGCGGGCCGGTCTCTCGACCTCGCGCCCTCCCACCCCTGCCCGACCTGCACACTTTGCCCGATTTCGCACCGGAAGACTCTGGTGCAACCGGCATGGGAGGAGCATTATGGAGGTGGACCTGCGAGGTAGATGAGGGAGTTCGACCGCAGGAGGCAGTGGCGACAGATCGAGACGGATCAGGGTCTGCCGCTGGTACCTCGGTCGACGATCGAACTGTGAGGCCGGAGGACACGATGTCCGGAGGCCACCCCCGCCTCGCAGGTTCCCCATGCCCCCTCCCCGCATCCCCGGCGCTCTCCCCCCATCCCCCGCTCTCCCCCGCGCTCCCCGTCGAACGGCCGGGCAACGTGCGAGGGACTCAGCGCCACTACGCGGCGCCACTACGCGGTCGGGGCCGCGTACCCCATCTCCCAGGCGTGCACGGCAATGCCGACCCGGTTCTGCACGCCCAGCTTCCGCTGGATGCTGGCGACGTGCGTCTTCACCGTGCCCGGTGAGATGAACAGCTCGGCGGCGATGTCCGCGTTGGTCCGGCCCGCTGCGACGTGACCGGCGACCTCCACCTCCCGTTCGGTGAGCGGCACGACGAGACCACGACGGCTCTCCGGACGCCGGGGCGCCGTCACGTGCTTCAGCAGCCGGACCGTGACGGACGGGCTGATCAGGCTCTCCCCGCTCGCCGCCGCCCGGACCGCCTCGGCCAGCAGGGCGGGTCCGGACCGCTTCAGCAGGAAGCCCGACGCCCCGTGCTGAAGAGCCGGGTAGACGTACTCGTCGAGGTCGAAGGTGGTCAGCACCACCACCCGCACCGGCGTGACGGCACCCGGCCCGGCCAGCCGTCGGGTCAGCTCCAGGCCGTCCATCCGGGGCATCCGGATGTCGACCAGCGCGACGTCCGGGCGCAGCTGCGCGGCGAGTTCGAGCGCGGCGGCGCCGTCGGCGGCCTCGCCGACCACGGTGATGTCGGGCTGCACCTCCAGGATCCGCCGCACACTCCGGCGGACCGCCTCCTGGTCGTCCGCGATCAGCGTGCGGATCGGAGCCTGGGCGGCCTCCGGCGACTCCGCGCCGGCCACCGTCGAGGACGCGACCCCTGGCGGCACCGCAGCGGGTAGCGTTGCACGCGCCGCAGCAGACACCGGACTCCTCGGGCTGCGCTCCGGATGGGGACTCGTCACGGGGAGCAGTCTCGCATGCCCCGCACCGCCCTCCACCCCGCGCCCAGCGGCTCAGGCGGCGTCGCCCTTGAGCTCCGTCGCCCTGCCGTCGCGCAGCACGGTTATGTGCGGCGGGACTTCGACGCGGAACCGGGCGTCACAGTTGGCGATTCCGCTACAACTCGCTTCCAGAGTGAGGGTGTCGTCGTCCAACGCCCAGCTGCTTCTCTGGTTTCCGATGACGTCCGTCTTGAACCAGCGGGTGACCTTGATGTCCTGACGGTCCGCCATCACCGGATCGGTCGGGACGTGGTGGAGCGAGACAACGTCGAGAGTGGTGCCGTGATAGCCGAAGGTCTTGTCCTCCGGGGTGGCTTCGTCGGCCTTCGCGCAACCGGTGACAGCCACCAGCGCAGCGAGGGCGACCAGCGCGACCACGGTGGCAAGCACCTGGCGGACGGGCGTGTCCGGCACAGCCGGCGTGGCGGTCATGGGAAGGGTCCTCCCGGGGAATCGACGGCGGCGGTGAAGGTGAAGGTGAAGGTGAAGGAGGGTGGTGATGGTGGGAGTGAAGGAGTGGCGGTGACAGCTACGAGCTTCGCCGTTCCGCGCGCAGCTGCCATCTGCCGTTCGGCAGATTTCCGGCCCCGAATTCGCCACGCTCAGCCCCGATTCCGCCGGTAACCCCTGCCGAACGGCCTACCGACCGACCACCCCACCGGCTCCCCACCGGTTCTCGCAGCTGCAACTACCGCACCGGCAGCTCGCAGCTGATCCGCCAGCCCGACGGCCGGTGCGGACCCGCGACGAGCGTCCCGCCGTGGGCGCCCACCCGCTCGGCCAGGCCGGCCAGTCCGGTGCCGCCGCTGCCCGGGAGCCGCAGCAGCCCCTTCGGACCACCCCCGCTCCCACCGTCGTCCGTCACCGACACCACCACCGACCACAGCGCCACCGCCGCAGCCCCGCCCCCATGACGCGAACCACCCGAGTCGTGGGACCCACCCGGACCCGCCGACCCGACCGGGCCGCCCACAACCGCCACCCGCACGATCACCTCCGCCGCACCGGGCGCATGCCGCCGCACGTTGGTCAGCCCCTCCAGCACGACGGCGTACGCGGTGGCCTCGGCCTCGCGCGACAGCAGCCCGGTGGCCTCCGGCGCCAGCTCGACGGCGGCCCGGGTCGAACCGCGCCCCGAGAAACGCCCGCCCAACTCCGGCAGGTCGGCCAGCCCGTGCACCCGGGTGGCCCCGACCGCCCGACCCTCCGCCACCTCGTCCGCCTGCGGGTCGCGCAGCGCGCCCACCATCGCGTCCATCGAGTCCAGCGCCCGCAGACCGGCCTCCTCCAGTCGGCGCAGCAGGGCGGCCGCCTCCGTTGCGTCCAGGCCGGGCAGTTGGCCGGCCTGGGCCTCCAGCACGATGCCGGTGATCTCGTGGGCGACGAAGTCGTGCAGTCCCCGGGCCACTTCGAGCCGCTGCTCGCGGCGGGCGCCGGCCACTGCCCGCTCCCGGCGGGCGTCCAGGGCCCGCAGGTAGAGGCCGGCCCCGGCCACACCGACTGCCGGAAGGAGCGAGAGCAGCAGGGCGACGAGCGAACCGGTCCAACCCGCCTGGGGTACCCGGAGGGTGAAGCGCAGCGGCACCAACAGCACGGCCAGGCCGACCGCCACCCCGACCGGCCCCGCCCACCGGCCGCGCACCCGCCGCGCCGCCCGGCCGAGCAGCATCAGGAGCGCAAGCCACTCGAACGGCAGCCAGAACGCGGCGAGGCGGTACGGACCCGAGTAGCCCGCATCCAGCACCAGCGAGGCGACCGCAACGGCACCCGCCGCGGCCGCCGGCGTCACCCGGCGGGACGGCCACCGCAGGAGCGCCACCGCCGCCGCGAGCGCGGCCATGGCGGCGACGAGCAACGCGGCCGCGTGCTGGCCCGGGTGCGCCAGCACCACCGGCGCCAGCATGCCGAGCGCCGCGACGGCGGACAGCGGCCGGCGAAGCCGCGCCGCAATGGCGGCGGCCGGGGGCCCGGTCGGAGCCGGCCGATCCGGAGCCGGCCGGGGCGGGGCCGGCTGCTGGGGAGGGACAGCCGAAGTGGACCGGCCGTCCGACGCCGGGATTTCGGAACGCATGCGCCCGAGCCTATGGCGCGGCGCCCACCGGACTCCGCGGGCCGAACGCCCGGGGAGGCCGGGACCCTCCCCGAGACAATCACATCACCCCACCACAGAAGAAGTGCTGATTGAACGTCGGATCTATCCGCCGGCACCGAACATGCACCCTCGTCCTCCGTCACGACTCCCGGGCAGCGGCGGCACCGCCGTCACCAAGGGTGCGGCGCGGTCACAACCCGGGTCGAGGGGCGTCCCGATCCCGGGCCGCGGGGGCGCGGTACCGTTCGTCGGTACCGACAACGGCAACGTCACGTACGGGGCCGACCGCCCGACCCGCCCGACCCGAAGGACCGCCCGATGCCCCACCACCGCCCGACCGCCGGCCGCACCTTCCGCGCCGCCCGCCCTCGGTCCGGCGCAGGCGTCACAGCGGGCCCCACAGCGGGCCCCACAGCGGGTCCCACAGCGGGTCCCACAGCGGGTCCCACAGCGGACCCGGTGGCGGGCCCGACGGACCCGGCGGCCGCCCGATGACCACCACCCCTCCCGACTACAGCCGACTCGCCGCCATCGGCCCGTACTTCGTGCTGAACGCCGCCACCGCGCCCACCGACACGCCGCCTCCCGGCTTCCGGCTGCTGCACGAGCTCTACGCGGAGGGGCCGGACGGGTTGCTCCCCGCACGCGTGCGGGAGGTCGCGCGACGGCTCGGCACCGGCGAACCCCGGGTGGCGGCCTCGATCCTGCACCTCGGACTGGCCGCCCGGTTCTGCTCGGTGAGCCTCGGCGCAGCCGTCCTGCTCGGCGTGGTCCCCTCCTTGGACCCCGGCAGTGCATTCGTACGCGTGCCGGAGCAGGGGCCGATCGATCTATGGACACCGTACGAACCCCGGTCGGAGGGCACGCGGGCCAACGACGAAGAAGCCCTGGCCCAACGCCTCCACCGAGCTCTCGTCCAGGGCCAGTTGGCGCCGCTTGCCGCCGCCGTCCGGGCCACGGTGCCGCTCTCGGAGCGGCTCCTCCAGGGCAACGCCGCATCCGCACTCGCGGGCGCGTTGCGCATGCTCGGCCCCCACGCGGCTCCCGGCCGGGCCAGGGCGCTGGTCGCGGGGCTGCTCGACCGGCCGCCGCTGGCCGGCGCCGGGATCCTGGGCGGCACCGGCTTCCGGCGGAACAGCTGCTGCCTCTACTACCGCGTGGGCCCGGGCGCGGGAGTCTGCGGCGACTGCTGCTTCACCCGGCCACCCCGTCGCACCTGAGCACCTCTCCACCGCCACTGACGGCACCGCCGACCCGGCCACAGGCGCAGCTACAGCCACAGCCGGACGGGATACCTCCGAGGTCGAAGGTCAAGCGCGCATCCGGCCCGGCATGCCCAGCCGGAAGGCCACCCCGGCCGGGGACGAGGCCGACACGCTCATGATCGCTCCGCCAGGAAGGTCGAGGACGTCGGCCGAGGAACCCGCGTCGAGTCCGTCAGCTCCAGGTGCCCCCGCACCAGGTGGTGCACGCACGCGACGGTGTGCGCCTCCGCCGCCGCGCGGGCGCCGGGCCCGTCCCCGGCAACCACCGCGACCAGGATCTCCCGATGCTGTTCGGCGAACCGCTCCCGGTCGGGCGCGTAGGGCGCCGGCAGCCAGAGCAGCGGCCCGAGTTCGGCCTGGAGCCGGACGGCGAGCTGGGTGAGGCGCACCGACTGGGCGGCGACCGCGAGTTCGATGTGGAAGCGGGCATCGGCACGGCGCAGCTCGGCGGGGGTGCGGGCCTCCCGCAGCGCGGTGACCAGCCGGGTGAGACGGACGGCCAGGTCGGCGGGCGCGCGTTCGGCGGCGAGCCGGGCGGCGGTTCCGGCGACTGCCAGCTCCTCGTCCCCCAGGTCGCGCAACTCGACGGTGCCGAGTTCGCGCAGCCGGGCGAGCTGGAGGCGGTCCGATCCTTCCGCCGGGGTGCGGACGAAGCTGCCGCCGTTGCGGCCGCGCCGGGTCTCGATCAGACCGGCGTCGCGGAGCAGGGCGAGCGCCTCGCGCAGGGTTCCGTTGGCGACGCCGAGTTGGTCGGCGAGGTCGTTCTCGCTGGGCAGTTGGTCGCCGTCGGCGACCAGGCCGAGGGCAATCGCCTCGGTGATCCGGCGGGCGACGGCATCGGCCCGGCCGAGGTCGGTGAGCGGGGCGAGGACGGCACTGAGCAGCGGGGTCGTACTCCCGGTGGTGGTCAATGGCGGGCCCTCCCCGATCACCGTCCTGCCGAGTGTTTCCGGCAGCGTACAACGCAGACAGCCGTGACCCCTTGCCCCTGGAAACTCACTCTCGTATGTTTCCCCGTGCCCTGGCCCCGAGCGTCACGTCACGCCCCCGGTTCAGGCGCGACATGAATTCTGGGCCAATGTCTCCCTCAGGTTCACGTATCTCTCCCCCGTCGTCGGCGTCTGCACACCCCTCTCCACCTCTCTCGCCACCGCCGGCCCGCCGATGCTACGGACCTTCCCGGTCGTCTGGCTCGTGGGCCGGCGGGGCCTCGGCCTGTGGGTACGGGCCGGCCGGAGCAGCCCGGACCAGCTGGCCACCTGGGTGGACTGCATCGAACTCACCTGCCCCACAACCTGGTTGAGTGGCAGTGAGCGTGTCCTCAGCGCAGCCCCACGGGTCACACCGACTCATCGCCCCCCACCCGCACCCCCGCACCCCCGCACCCCTGCCCCCGCCGGGGCCCCACCGGTGGCCCGAGCGAGGCCGATTCCCCCACCCGGGTCCACTGACTCGCCGCGACCGCAAACGAATCCGTAGCCGCCACCGGCCACCGGCTACCGGCTACCGGCTACCGGCTACCGGCTACCGGCTACCGGCTACCGCTCCAACGTCGCGAGGAGCAGGTTGGGGTCGGTCCGGGTGAGGGAAGCCGCACTCGGGACATACACGGTGTCGCCGCGGACGGCCACCGAGGTCGGGGTGGAGAGGCCGTCCTGTCCGGTGAGGACCGTGTGGTGGCTTCCGTCCCCGGCGATGTAGACGGCCTCGCTGGTGCCGTTGATCGCGGCGATCACCTTGTTGCTGTGCCCGAGGAAGGCGAAGTCGTCGATGCCGACCAGGCCGGTCGCGCGGGTCTCGGCCGGCCCGGCTGTGCCGTCACCGTCGATCGGGATGCGCAGCAGGTTGCCGGTGTCGGTGTTGCCGACCCAGACGGCGTGGTGGTGCACCTTGAGACCGTTGGCGCCGAAACCGCCGTTGGGCTTGAGCAGCGCGTCGTCGGACCAGACCGTCGAGGCTCCGCCCTCCAGAGGGGTGGCGTAGACGACTCCGAGCGCCGAATCGGCGGTGTAGAGCAGACCCGCGCGCTCGTCGAGGGCGAGGCCGTTGGGGAAGCTGGTGACCGGGAGGGCGGAGATGCGTTCCGGGGTGCCGCCGGGGCAGAGGCGCCAGATGCCGGTGAGGTCCTCGGTGCCGGTGGCGTAGGCGAAGTAGAGGGTTCCGTCGTGGGCGCGGGCGATGCCGGTCACCACGGCCGCACCGACCAGCGGGGTGGCCGGCTGTGCGGGCGCGGGCAGGACGGCCAGCTCGGTGAGGTTTCCGGCCCGGTCGACCCGGCCGATCTTGCGGGCGAAGGAGAAGGTGAGGTCTGCCGAGCCGTCCGGTTCGAGGGCGATGTTCTCCGGTTGGAGGCCCAGGTCCAGGTTGAAGTGGGCGATGATCCGGGGCTGCGAGAGCGGCGGCGCGACGGCGACGGCCGGGGTGGCCGCCAGCAGGGCGAGGGCTGTGGAGGCGGCGGTGCCGAGCAGGCCGGCAAACCGGCGGGGCGGGCGGGTCATGGGTGTCTCCGTAAGGTGTTAGTCGGCCTGGGAGGGCCGGATGTGGCTTATGGGTTTCTGCCTTCAATGGCTCCCGAGGAGTGGCCGTCCGGCTCTCCGGGGCGCCCTGGCTGCTGATTGAGATGTGCGCGCCATGTGCGGTCGCTGTTTACGGAGACGACGGCGGGGTGTCCCTCGGGCCAACGGGATGACGGCGGGTGCGAGGAGGGGCGAGTGAGCGAGCGAATTGCCCATGCCTGGGCGGGTGTTGACGCAGGCAAGGGTCACCACTGGGCGGCGGTGGTCGATGACGCCGGCGCGACGCTGTGGTCGAAGAAGATCGAGAACGAAGAGACGGCGATCCTGACCGCACTCGGCGAGATCCTGGAGCTGGCCGATCAGGTCCACTGGGCGGTGGACATCTCCGGCACAGCCTCCGCGCTGCTGCTGGCCCTGCTCGCGGCCCACGGCCAGCAGGCCGTCTACGTGCCCGGACGGACCGTCAACCGCATGTCCGGCGCTTACCGGGGCGAAGCGAAGACCGACGCCCGCGACGCCTACGTCATCGCCGAAACCGCCCGCCAGCGCCGGGACTTCACCGCGATCGAGGTACCCGCCCAGCTCGCGGCCGACCTTGCTCTGCTGACCGCCCACCGCACGGACCTGATCGCCGACCGCGTGCGGATGATCAACCGGCTCCGCGACGTGCTGACCGGCATCTTCCCCGCCCTGGAGCGGGCCTTCGACTACTCCTCCCACAAGGGCGCCCTGGTTCTGCTGACCGGCTACCAGACCCCGGCCGCCCTGCGCCGCCGTGGCCGGGCCCGGTTGACGGCCTGGCTGGCCAACCGCAGCGTCCGCGGCGCCGATGCGGTGGCCGCCACCGCCCTGGAGGCCGCCGACGCCCAGCACACCGTCCTGCCCGGGGAAGAGGTCGCCGCCGCGATCGTCGCGGACCTGGCCGCACAGATCCTGGCCCTGGACGACCGGTTGAAGCGGATCGACAAGCAGATCCGCGACACCTTCCACACCCACCCGCAGGCCGAGATCATCGAGTCGATGCCCGGCATCGGGCCGATACTCGGTGCCGAGCTCGTCGTCGCAGCCGGCGACCTGATGGCCTACGCGGACGCCGGCCACCTCGCCTCGGCGGCCGGGCTCGTGCCGGTCCCCCGCGACTCCGGCCGCCGGACCGGCAACCTGCACCGGCCCAAACGCTACAGCCGCCGCCTGCGACGGGTGTTCTACATGTCCGCGCAGACCAGCATCATCAAGGACGGCCCCAACCGGGACTTCTACCTCAAGAAGCGCGCCGAGGGCTGCAAGCACGTCCAAGCGATCATCGCCCTGGCCCGCCGCCGGGTCAGCGTCCTGTGGGCCCTCCTGCGCGACAACCGGATCTTCACTCCCGACCCGGTCGCGCAGGCGGCTTGACTCAGTCATTGAGACTCCTCGAACTCGACGTCGAACTCGGAGTCGTACTCGAACTCAGAACCGAACGTGGGTGGGCTTAACGCGCACCTGTCAGCAGAGCACGCACACCGCCCCGTCACCCGCGCTGCGCCGCCGCGCCACCACGGGATCCCCCGCTCGGGCCACCGCCGTCCGGGGAACACGGCACCACGGACCCCGCCCGACGAAACGTCCATCCGGCCCGGGCACTCCACGAGACATCGCGTCGACTGCGCACGGCTGCCCCCGGCCGCGCAGAATGATCCGCACCCGACGGACCGGCCGGGCGACGGCACCGGGCCGGCGACACAAAGCCCGGCGACACGCAGCCGGGCGACACGCAGCCGAACGACAGGAAAGCCGGACGACAGGAAAGCCGGACGAGCGAGAGGGAGAGCGATGGTGCTCACCAGGCAGGCAGCGATGGCGGCGACCACCGCCTCCCGCGCCGAGCGGTACGGCGAGACGCCGGTACGAGCGGTCCCCACCACCCGTACCGTGTACCTCCGCATATGCGTCCCCCTCCCCAGCACTGGAGGCACCTCATGAACCTCCCTCTCTCCGGCGTCCTGGTGGCCGACTTCGGCCGCGTCCTTTCGGCGCCGTACGCCACGATGCTCCTCGCCGACCTGGGCGCGGACGTGGTCAAGGTCGAACGGCCGGGCACCGGGGACGACACCCGCGCCTGGGGCCCGCCGCACGTCGGGGGCGAGGCCACCTACTTCCTCTCCGTCAACCGCAACAAGCGCTCGATCGCACTCGACCTGCGTGACCCGGCCGACCACGCCCGCGCGGTCGAACTGGTCCGCCGCGCGGACGTCCTGGTGGAGAACTTCCGCCCGGGCACGATGGCGAAGTACGGCCTCGGCTACGAGGAGAGCAAGGCCCTCAACCCCCGGCTGGTCTACTGCTCGGTGACCGGTTTCGGCACCGGCCCGGGCGCCGAACTGCCGGGGTACGACCTGCTGGTGCAGGCCGTCGGCGGGCTGATGAGCGTGACCGGACCGGCGCCCGGCGAGCCGGTGAAGACGGGCGTGGCCCTGGTGGACGTGCTGGCCGGGCTGCACGCCGCGGTCGGGGTGCTGGCCGCGCTGCGCGAGCGGGACGCCACCGGCGAGGGCCAGTTGGTGGAGGTCAATCTGCTCTCCACGCTGCTCTCCAGCCTGGTCAACCAGTCCGCCGGGTACACCCTGACCGGCGTGGTCCCGGGCATCCTCGGCAACCGCCACCCGTCGATCGCGCCGTACGAGGTGCTCACCGCCGCCGACCGGCCGCTGGTGATCGCCGTCGGCAACGACCGCCAGTTCGCCGCACTCTGCCGGGGGCTGGACGTGCCGCAGCTCGCCACGGATCCCCGGTTCGCCACCAACTCGGACCGCGTGGCCCACATCGACGTGCTGGCCACCGAACTCACCGCCCGCCTCCGGCACCGGACCGCCGCCGAGTGGTGCGCCCTCCTCACCCCGCTCGGTGTGCCGTGCGGACCGGTGAACGACCTGGCCGGCGCCTTCCGACTCGCCGACGCCCTGGGCCTGGAACCGCGCACCACACTGACCGGCCCGGACGGCACCGACGACGGCGAACCGCTCGACCTGGTCGCCAACCCGATCGGCCTCTCCCGCACACCTCCGCGCTACGAGCGCCGCCCGCCCCGGCTGGGCGAGCACACCGCCGAGCTCAGAGCCTGGCTGGACGGCCGACTCCCCCACCGCTCAGAGGACCGCCAGTCCTCACCCGGCACCGACGCCCCTGGCGCCGGTGAGGCCGGGTGAAGCCCTCCCGCGGGGGTCAGACCGCGACCGCCTCCTCCGTCTCCTCCTCCATCTCCTCCACGGCCTCCGCCGACGTCTGCATCGAGGCGCCAGCCGAGGCCTCCCGCCACACCGCCGCCCGCCCGCGCTTCTCGTGGAGCGCCGCGCAGGCCATCACCGCGCCGCCGAGCAGCAGCCAGAGCGCCAGCGTCGGCACGTGCCCGCCGAGACCGGCGCCGCCGTCGAAGTACAGGATGCTGCGCGCGCCCTCCAGGAAGCCGGCACCGGTCCGGAAGGAGTGCAGGCCACCGAAGAATCCGTTCTGCAGGTCGGGGCGGTAGATGCCGCCGGAGGTGGTGAAGTTCAGCATCACCAACAGCACCATCATGGCCAGCGTGGTCCACCGCTTGAGGAAGATGTGCAGGCCGACGCCGACGGCGATGACGCCCGCCGAGTAGAGCCAGCCGGGCGCCCAGACGGCGAGCCGGTCGTGGTCGACGACATGGAAGAGCGGCCCCGCGGTGACGATCCCGATCACGCTCACCACGAGCGAGACGGCCACGCCGACCATCTAGGTGCAGTGTACAACCGTTTTGTGATCGGAGAAAGGCCCCCCGGGCCCGCCCCCGGACCACGGCCCGCCCACCCGGGCATCAGCCCAGCTCGAACACCCCGTACGAGAAGCCCTCCGCCAGCAGCTCCCCGTCGACCACCCGCACCCCCTGCACGTCCAGCGGCCGCGCAACGACCGACCCTCGCCCCGCCGCCACCGAGCCCGGCCGCGCAACGACCGACCCGAGCGGCACCGAGCCCGGCTCCCGCCGCGGGTTGACGGCGACCAGGTACCGGCCCGCCCGGATGTACACCAGCGGGTACCCGGCGTGCCGGACCTCCACTCCACCCTCCGCGCCGAGCCCCGGGTGGGCCCGGCGCAGCGCGATCAGCCGGCGGACGGTGTGCAGCAGCGAGGTCGGGTCGGCCCGCTGGGTGGCGACGTCGGGCCGGCGGGGGTCGGGGTCGACGGGCAGGTACAGGCGCTCGGCCGGTGCGGTGGAGAAGCCGGCGTTCGGGCCCGGCGCCCACTGCATCGGCGTGCGCGAGCCGGCCCGGTTGTACTGCGGACCGAGCACGCTGCCCTCGACGTCGGGCAGGTCCGGCAGGTAGCGCATGCCGATCTCGTCGCCGTAGTAGACGGCGGGCAGGGTGGGCCAGGTGAGCAGGAGGGCGAAGGCGGCGGCGAGTTGCGCGGCGGTGCGCGGGCCGGTCGCGAGCCGGGAGAAGTCGTGGTTGGCGGTGGGGAGCGCGATGTACCCGGCGCCCTCGGTGAGTTCGGCTGCGGAGCGCCAGGCGTCCAGGAACACCTGCGGGGTGCCGAGGCCCTCGGCGTCGAAGTAGCAGGGGCCCTGCTTCCAGTACTCCTCCACCGTGCCGGCGTTGTTGTTCCAGAGCGAGCGCAGCGGCAGGCCCCGGTCGGCGCCGCCGAACTGGAGGAAGAAGTCGGCGTGGAATCCGGCGGCGACGGCGGTGGCCGGGTCGCCCCACTCGGCGAACAGGGCGGCCTGCGGGTGGCTCCGGTCGAGCCAGTCGCGCAGTTCGGTCCAGAGCTTGGCGGTCTCGGTGAACCCGGGGTCGTCCTTGACCAGCGAGGAGGCCATGTCGACGCGGAAGCCGGCGACGCCGAGGCCGAGCCAGTGAGCCATGATCTCGCGCAGCGCGGCGCGGTTGGCGCGCGGGCCGTCGGCGTCGACCGGCTGGCGCCAGGGCTCGTCGTAACGGGTGCGCGCGTAGCCGAAGTTGAGCGCGGGCTGGCAGTCGAAGAAGTTCGGCCGGTACCAGCCGGGGCGGCTGCCGGGCGAGGCGACGAAGCCGTCGACCGGGCGGTCGGACCAGATGTAGCGGTGGTCGGACCGGTCCTCGGCGGCGGCGAGGAACCAGGGGTGGCGGTCGGAGGTGTGGCCGGCGACGAGGTCGAGCAGGAACCGGATGCCCCGTCGGCCGGCCGCCTCGGCCAGGGCCGCGAGGTCCTCGGTGGTGCCGTAGCGCGGGGCCGGGGCGAGGTAGTCGCTGATGTCGTAGCCGGCGTCGCGGAACGGCGAGGCGAAGCAGGGGTTGAGCCAGACCGTGTCGACGCCGAGCCAGGCGAGGTGATCGAGATGGTCGGCGATGCCCGCGAAGTCGCCGATGCCGTCTCCGTCGGAGTCGGCGAAGGTCTGCGGGTAGATCTGGTAGAGGACGGCGTCGGCCAGCCAGTCGGGGCCGGGGCGGGTCGAGGTCATGGGGTGGATCCTCCTGCCGGGTCCGGGGGCCGGGTCTACCGATTCTCGTCCAATCCCGGCCGTCCGGACAGCCCGCATCCACCACTCCCTGCCCCTGCCCCTGCCCCTCCCCGACCCGACCGACCCGACCGCCCGCTTCCCCCCTCTCCCATCCCCGACCCCGCCCCGGCCCCTGCCCCTCCCCGGCCCCGACCAGGCCCGGCACGGCACCGGCCGACCCGGCCAAGCCCCAACCCCGCCACCGGCACCGGCACCGGCACCGGCCCTGACCGGAACGCGCCGTACCGCTAGCGGGCCGCCCCGCACGCCTCGGTGAACGCCTTCGCCCGCCGGGTGATCTCCGCCCAGTCGCCGGCCGCGACGACGTCCGGCGCCACCACATCCGTCCCGGCGCAGACCGCGAGGGCGCCCTGGGCCAGGAACTCCGCGGCGTTGCCCGCGTTGACGCCACCGGATGCGACCAGCGGGACGTCCGGGTACGGGCCGCGCAGGTCCCTGAAGTAACCGGGGCCGAACGCCCGGGCCGGGTAGATCTTGACGGCCGCGGCGCCGAGTTCGACCGCCTGCGCCACCTCGGTCGGTGTGAGTGCGCCGAGCACCACCGGCACCCTGGCGGCGTGCGCGCGCTGGGCCACGTCGGGCCGGAGCCCGGGGGTGACCAGGAACGCGGCGTCGGCGGCGAGGGCCCCCTCCGCCTGCTCCACGGTCAGCACGGTGCCGACCCCGACCCGCCAGCCCTCCCGCGCGGCGTGGCGCAGATGTTCCGTCACATTCGGTGTGGTGTAGGTGAATTCGGTCAGATTGATACCGCCCTCCGCGAGCGCGGCGCAGAGCGCGACGGCGTCGGGTATCCGGGGGGCGCGAACCACGGCGATGACGGGCGAAGCGGCCAGCACGGCGCGCATGCGGGCGAGGACGGCGGGCGTGGGGCTCATGCGGCTCGGGTCCCTCGGTCGGTTCGGCGCAGGGCGCGCCCGGGCCGGGCGCCCGTGGTGCGGCCCTGCCGGACAACGGCGGTGCCGTTGACGTAGACGTGCTCGATGCCCGCGGCGGGCCGCCGGGGATGCTCGAAGGTGGCGGTGTCCTGGACCTTCTCCGGGTCGAAGAGGACCAGGTCGGCGTGGTGGCCGGGGGCGATCAGGCCGCGCCGGTCGAGTCGGAGCCGGGCGGCGGGGCGGCCGGTCATCCGGGCGATGGTCTCCTCCAGCGTGAGCACCCCCGACTCCCGGCTGTAGCGGGCCAGGTAGCGGGGGAAGGTGCCCCAGGCCCGCGGGTGCGGGCGGGCGCCGACCAGCAGGCCGTCGCTGCCGACGGTGTGCGCGCGGTGGCGCATGATCGCCCGGACGTTCTCCTCGTGGCCGACGTGCTGGAGGATGGTGGTGGCGAGCTCGTCCCGGCGCAACAGGTCGAGGAAGACGTCCGTCCCGCTCTGCCGCCGCTCGGCGGCGAGTTCGGCCACCGTCCGCCCGACGGCCCCGGCCAGCGCCGGGTTCCGGACGCCGGAGAGCTGGATGGTCGCCCAGTCGGCGACCACCCCGTGGCAGCCGTCACTGCCCTTCTCCTCCACCTCGTACCGGATCCGCTCGCGCGCGTCCGGCTCGCCGAGCCGGGCCAGGGTGGCCCGCGGGCCGCCCTCGGTGGCCCAACTGGGCAGCAGGGCGGCCAGGGTGGTGGATCCCGGCAGGTAGGGGTAGCTGTCGAGGGTGAGGTCGACGCCGTCGGCAAGGGCCCGGTCGACCAGGTCGAGCAGTTCGCCGGCCCGCCCCTGGTTGACGCCGAAGTTCATGGTGGCGTGGGTCAGGTGGACGGGGCAGCCGGACTGCCGGGCGATCTCCACCATCTCCGCGTAGCCCTCCAACGCGCCAGCCCCGTAGGAGCGTTGGTGCGGCGCGTGGAAGCCTCCGTACTGCGCGACCACCCGGCAGAGCTCGACCAGCTCGGCGGTGCCGGCGTACATCCCCGGCGTGTACGTGAGCCCGCTCGACATCCCGACCGCCCCCTGCCGCAGCCCCTCCCCCAACAGCGCGCGCATCCGGTCGAGTTCGGCCGGGCACGGCGCCCGGTTCTCCCAGCCCACGGCGAGCATCCGCAGCGTGCCGTGCGGGACGAGGTAGCAGGCGTTGACGCCCGCACCCGTCCGGTCCAGCCGGTCCAGGTACTCCCCCCACCGTCCGCCAGTCCCAGTCGAAGCCCTCCGGGTCGCCGTTCCAGCCGGCGATCTGGCGGCGCAGCGCCGGCAGTGTGGTGTCGTCGACCGGCGCGTAGGACAGGCCGTCCTGGCCGAGGACTTCGCAGGTGACGCCCTGGGTGACCTTGGCCGGGTGCTCGGGTTCGAGCAGGAGGGCGAGGTCGGAGTGGGCGTGCATGTCGGTGAACCCGGGAGCCAGAACCAGCCCGTCGGCGTCCACCTCCCGTGCGGCGCCCAGGCCCTGACCGATCTCGGTGATCAGCCCCCGGTCGGTCCGGACGTCGGCCCGGTACCGGTCGGCGCCGCTGCCGTCGATCACGGTGGCGCCCTTGAAGACGAGCGGACCACCACTCGCAGGAGCGCCGCCCTCAGGACGACCAAGCGTCGGACCGTCGTACACCGGACCACCACGCATCGGACCGCCGTGCACCGGACCACCACGCACCGGACCACCACGCGTCCGGCCCGCAGCCATCAGAAGAAGGTCCTGACCAGGCCCGTGACCTTCGGCTCCGGCGCGGAGGCGTCGTCCAGCACCGGAATCAGCGTCCACCTGTCGAAGGCGGTGCACGGGTGCGAGATGCCGAGCCGCAGCACGGCGCCGACCGGGGCGAGGTCGCCGGCGTCGCGCAGGAAGGCGTGCTGGTCGTTGAGCGCGGTGATCCTCGCCGTCGTGCCGGTCAGATCAGCCCCTCCCCGGACCAGCTGCGGCTCGGGCATGCCCTCGTCGAACGGCAGGTCTCGCTTCCCGGCGTCCAGCAGGGCGAGTTGGGGCTCCGGCCGGGAGACCACCCGGGCCCAGCCGTGCAGCGCGCCGCGGAACGGCGTGTCGCCGGCGCCTCGGACGAGCGGCGAGATCCCGCGGTAGAAGCCGTCGTCGTGGGCGATGTACGCGCCCGAGCGGAGCACCACGAAGGCCTCCGGGAGGGCGTTCAACTCCTCGACCACCAGGTCGAAGTAGGCACTGCCACCGGCGGTGACCAGCGGCGCGGCAGCGTCGTCGTAGGCGGTGGAGAGCCGCCCGTGCAGCTCGGCGAGGTCCCGCAGGTAGCTCCGGACGGTTGCCAGACCGTCCGCACCGGCGTCGTGGGCGAGTGCGCCCTCGTAGCCGCCGATGCCGGCCAGCCGCAGGGTGGGTGCGCGCAGCACGGCGGCGGCGACCTCGACCGCCGCGTCGACGCCGCGGGTGCCGGTGCGCCCGCCGGGGCCGCCGAGTTCGACCAGCACCTCGACCGGGCGATCGGCTCCGGCCGCCCGCAGCGCCTCGTCCATCAGCCGGACGCTCTCGGCGGAGTCGACCCAGGAGACGAAGGCGAACGAGGGGTCGGCGGCCAGTTCGGCGGCAAGCCAGCCGAGCCCGGCCGGGTCGAGCAGGGTGTTGGCGAGCAGGATCCGCTGTACGCCGAAGGCCCGCGCGACCCTGACCTGCGGCAGGTTGGCGAGCGTGATGCCGTGGCTGCCCGCGTCGAGCTGCGCCTGCCAGAGCGCGGGCGCCATGGTGGTCTTGCCGTGCGGGGCGAGAGCGACGCCGGCCTTGGCACACCAGTCGGCCATGGTCCGCACGTTGTGGTCGACGGCGGCCCCGTCGAGGGTGAGCAGCGGGGTGCCGAGCCCGGCGAGGGTGGGCCCGGTGGCGAGGTAGTCACGGGCACTGAGGCCCAAGGCGGCGGGCGGCAGCGCCTTGAAGCGCCAGTCGAGCACCTCGTCGGCCAGGGCCGCCACCTTGCCGGTGTCGATCGCCGGCCCGGTGCCGGTGCTTGCGAAGGTGCCTGCGAAGGTCTGGTCCACCGTCTTCCTCCATCTACCGTGTTGCAACATGTGCAACGAGGGTTGCACATGCTGGCAGCACGGTTCTAGCATCGGCGCCGGACCAAGGTCAACGGAACGGCCGCCGCAGCACGCGAGGAGCCCAGCTGATGCCCCGACAGGATCCCGCCGCGAGCTCGGGCGCCCCGCGGCCCACGTCTCCGACGGCGGTCTGCGTGGGCGAGTCGATGGCGGTGCTGCTGCCGGACCGGCCGGGCCCGCTGGAGTCGGTGGAGCACTTCCGTCTCGCCGTCGGCGGCGCCGAGTCCAACGTGGCGGGCGCGCTGGCCGCGCTCGGCGTGCCGAGCGCCTGGATCAGCCGGGTCGGCGACGACGGCTTCGGCCGCCGCCTGCTCGCCGAGGTCGCCGCCCGCGGGGTGGACGTCTCCGCGGTCACCGTGGACCGGTACCGCCCGACCGGGCTGTACCTCAAGGAGGTCGGCGGCACCACCGGCAGCCGCCACGACCTCGGGCCCGGGCGCAGCCGCCTGCACTACCACCGCCGCGGCTCGGCCGCCGCCACGCTCTCGCCCGCCCTGCTGGCCGACCCGGCGGCCGCCCGGCTGCTGACCCGCGCCCGCCTGCTGCACCTGTCCGGCATCACCGCCGCCCTGTCCGACGACTGCCTGTCCCTGCTGCGCGCCCTGCTCGCCGATCGCCGGCCGGGCCGGCTGGTCAGCTTCGACCTCAACTGGCGCCCCGCCCTCTGGCGCGACCGCGACCCGGCCGTACTGCCGCCACTGCTGGACGCCGCCGACGTGCTGCTGCTCGGCGCCGACGAGGCCGAGGCCGCCTTCGGCACCGGCGACCCGCGGGCGCTGCGCCGCCGCTTCCCCTCCCCGGCGACCGTGGTGGTGAAGGACGCCGCCCGGCTGGTCACCGCGCTGGACCGGGACGGTACGGCCGTCACCGAGCCTGCCCTCGCCGTCGAGGTGGTCGAGGCCACCGGAGCGGGTGACGCCTTCGCGGCCGGCTACCTGGCAGGCACCGTGCGCGGCCTGGACCAGCGCCGCCGGCTGCGGCTCGGCCACCTCAGCGCCGCCTGTGCGCTGACCGCCCACGGCGACCACGCCGAGCTGCCGCCGGCGCCCGCGGTCGACGCCCTGCTGGCCGCCTCCACCGCGGACTGGGCGGCGACCCGAGTGTCGGCGGACGGCATCGTGTCGCCCGTCCTGCCGACGACCGCGGGGGCAGCCGCACGCCCCGGGGCGGGCACAGACCCGCTACCGGCTCCTTCCCCGGCCCTTGGAGCCCCATGAGCCAGACCGTCACCCGCGCCCTGCGCATCCTCGCCGAGCTCGGCGAGGGCGAGCGTTCCCTGGACCAGCTCGCCGAGGTGCTCGGCGTGCACAAGACCACGGTGCTGCGGCTGCTCCAGAGCCTCGAAGAGGAACGATTCGTCTACCGCGACCCGGCCTACCGCTACCACCTGGGCGCCGGCCTCTTCGCACTCTCCGGGCTCGCCCTGGAGCAGCGCGGCGTCCGCCGGATCGCCGCACCGCACCTGGCCGAGCTGAACGCCGCCACCGGCCAGACCGTGCACCTGGCCGCGTACGAGGGCGGCGAGGTCGTCTACATCGACAAGTACGACTCGCGCCACCCGGTGCGGATGTACTCCCGGATCGGCCTGCGCGCGGCCCTGCACAGCGCGGCCGTCTCCAAGGTGCTGCTGGCCGACCTGCCGGCTGTCGAGCGGCGCCGCGTGGTGGCGGGCCTCGACTTCACCCCGCACACCGCCCGGACGCTGACCACCCCCGAGGCCCTGATGGCCGAGCTGGAGAAGGTCGCCGCCCAGGGCTGGGCGCAGGACCACGCCGAGCACGAGGCGTTCATCAACTGCGTGGCCGCCCCGATCCGGGACGCCGGCGGACGTGTCGTCGCGGCCGCCTCGATCTCCGTCCCGGACGTCGTCCTCCCCTACGAACAGGTGCTGGAACTGCTGCCGCAGCTGCTCGCCACCACCCGCGCCATCTCCGCCGACTGCGGGCAGACGCCCCCGGCCGGCTGACCGCCCGCCGCCGACCAGAGGAAGCTCATGACCGACTCCATCCAGAAGACCGAGATCCGCACGGACGGCGCCCCCGCCCCGGCCTGGATGTTCTCCCAGGGCGTCCGCAAGGGCCCGATCCTCCAGGTCTCCGGCCAGGGCCCGCAGGACCCGGCCACCGGCGAGTACCTGCACCACCGCGACGTGAAGGCGCAGACGCGCCGGACGCTGGAGAACGTCAAGGCGATCGTCGAGGCCGGCGGCGCCACCGTCGAGGACGTGGTGATGTTCCGCGTCTACCTCACCAAGCGGGCCGACTTCCCGCTGATGAACGAGGTCTACGCCGAGTTCATCGAGGAGAACATCAAGCCGGGCGGGGTGAAGCCCTGCCGCACCACGATCTTCGTAGAGCTGCCGCAGGAGCCGATGCTGGTCGAGATCGACGCGCAGGCCGTGATCGGCTGACCGGCCACACCCGCGAAGGGCCCGGACGACCGACCGTCCGGGCCCTTCCGCATCACCCACCGGAGCACCCCGCACCGGGCCACCGGGTCACGGGTCACCGCGCTCACGGGCCACCCCACGCCGTGCACCACGCACCGGATCACCGGCTCACCGCCCCGCGGTGACCGTCTCCTCGGCCGCCGTGCCACCGCGCGCCACGACCTTGCCACCGACGCCGACACCGACGCCGACACCGCCGGTGTCCACGCCGTCGGCCCCGCGCTCCAGCGCACCGGAGAACAGCGCGATGCCCAGGGCGACGGCGGCCATCAGTCCGCCCACCCAGTTCGGCGCGTCGTAGCCGAGCCCGGCCGAGATCACCAGCCCGCCGAGCCAGGCGGCGAGCGCGTTGCCCAGGTTGAAGGCCGCGATGTTGGCGGCCGAGGCCAGCGTGGGCGCGCCCGCGGCCTGGTCCATCACCCGCTTCTGCAACGGCGCGACGGTCGCGAAGCCGAAGACGCCGATCAGCGGGATGGCCACGATCGCGCCCACCTTGCTGTGCGCGGCGAAGGTGAAGGCGAAGAGCAGCACCGCCAGCACCGCGAGGATCACGTACAGGCTGCGCATCAGTGCGCGGTCGGCGAACCAGCCGCCGAGCAGGTTGCCGACGAAGAGGCCGACGCCGAACAGGAAGAGCAGCCAGGTGACGCTGGAGTCGGCGAAGCCCGCCATCTCGGTCATCATCGGCGTGATGTAGGTGAACATCGCGAAGATGCCACCCCAGCCGAGCACCGTCATGCCGAGCGCGAGCCAGATCTGCGGCTTGCGGAAGACGGCCAGCTCGGGGCCGAGCCGGGTGTCCGCGGCGCGTGGCTGGACGGGCACCAGCGCGGCGATCCCGGCGAAGCCGATCACACCGAGCGCCGCGACGACGTAGAAGGTGGAGCGCCAGCCGAAATGCTGGCCGAGCAGGGTGCCCATCGGGACGCCGAGCACGTTGGCGGCGGTGAGCCCGGTGAACATCAGGGCGATGGCGCCGGCCCGCTTGTGCGGGGCGACCAGTTCGGCGGCGACCACCGAACCGATGCCGAAGAAGGCGCCGTGCGCGAAGGCCGCGAGCACCCGGCCGACGAGCAGCAGCCCGAAGGCGGGGGCGACGGCGGAGACCAGGTTGCCGGCGATGAACAGGCCCATCAGCATCAGCAGCATCCCCTTGCGGGGAATGCGCGTGCCGAGGACGGTGAGCAGCGGCCCGCCGACCACCACGCCGAGCGCGTAGCCGGAGATGAGCAGGCCGGCGGTGGGGATGGAGACCGAGAAGTCTCCGGCGACCTCGGGCAGCAGGCCCATGATCACGAACTCGGTGGTACCGATGCCGAAGGCACTGATCGCCAGCGCCAGGAGCGCGAGGGGCATGAGGGAACCGCTTTCCGGAGCAAACAGAGAACGTTGCGTATGCAACTACCAGCGTCGACAATACGGCCGCTCGGCAGATAGTTGCAAGCGCGGCCTATACCCGCTTGCACACTCACCCCGAAGTCGCCCCGCCCACCTTGCCCCCATCCGGCAAACTCATTAGGTTAGGCTCACCTAACTAACTCGGAGGTCGTCATGAGCCCCAGCCCCACCGACGTCGAGGTGTCCGAGCCCACCGCCGCCGAACGGGTCTGCAGCCTGCTCGGCGCCACCTCCTCGGTGGTGGTCCGCGCCTGCGGCGAGCATCACGACCTCGACACCCCGGTCGCGGTGCACGGCTCCCGGCTGCGCCTGAGCGCACCGCTCGACTCGCCGCTCACCCTCGCCGTGACCCGCGAACCGGACGGTCTCGCCGTCGTCCTGGACCTCACCGACATCGCCCCGGTCGCCGTGCGCGACCGGGTCCGCGGCCGCCTCACCCTGGCCGGCCGGCTCCGCCTCGCCCACCTCGCCGACGACGGCATCAGCGTCCACCTCCGCCTGGACGTCGCCCACGCCGTCCTCGCCACCCCGCACGGCACCAGTGCCCTCACCGGCGCCGATCTCGCCCTCGCCGTGCCCGACCCGCTCGCCCCGTACGAGGCCGGCCTGCTCACCCACCTCGCCGACGACCACCGCGACGCGCTCGCCGTGCTCACCCGGCTCATCGACCCCCGACTCCTCGCCGGCCGCCCGGAGATCCGCCCCCTCGCGCTCGACCGGTACGGCCTGGTGCTCCGCCTCGCCCACCCGAACGGCCACCGCGACGTCCGCCTGGTCTTCCCCGAACCGGCCCGCGACGCCGACGAGTTCGGCCACCGGCTGCACCAGCTGCTGACCGCCGCCCACAGCGGACTGCCCGCCCGCCGGTTCTGACCGGGCGGGCGGGCGGGCAGCGCGAACCGACGTACGGGCCGACCCGGGCCCCCGGCACCGGGCCGGAAGCCGGACCCGCCACCGAACGCCACCGGACCGCCACCCGGCCGAGAACCGAGGCGTGAAGCGCGTCGAGAACCCGGTCGAGACCCGAGGCGGCGAAAACCGAGGCGGCGAAAACCGGGTCGAGCATCGGCACAGGAAGCTCCCCGGAAAACGACAACGGCCGGCCCGGCCCGCGAAGTAGCTTCGCGAGCCGGGCCGGCCTGGGCGTGTCCCGCGCCCGTTGTTCCGCCGGTGGTGCGGCGATCACCCGGTCGAGCGGTCACCCGACATGACCATCCCGGGAGGTCGTACGCCCCGCACCCTGCGGTGGTCTCTGCCCGAAGGTCAGATGGAGACGCCGTGCGCCCGCAGGTAGGCGATCGGGTCGATGTCCGAGCCGTACTCCGAGCCGGTGCGGATCTCGAAGTGCAGGTGCGGGCCGGTCACGTTGCCGGTCGCACCGGAGAGGCCGATCTGCTGGCCGGCGGTGACGGTCTGACCGATCTTCACGCCGATCGAGGACAGGTGCGCGTACTGGGCGTACTTGCCGTCGGCGAGCTTGATCTCGACCTCGTTGCCGTAGGCGCCGCCGTTGCCGGCCTTCACCACGGTGCCGGCCGCGATGGCGCGCAGCGGGGTGCCGGTGGAGGCGACGAAGTCGGCACCGGTGTGGTGGCCGGAGGCCCACATCGAGCCGGCCACGCCGTAGGCGGTGCCGAGCTTCGGGTTGGCGACGGGGGCGACGTAGCCGGAGGTGCTGGCCACCGCGGCCGGGGCCGGGGTGGTGGCCGGGGCAGCCGGCTTGGCGGCAGCGGGCGCCGGCTTGACGGCCGGGGCCTGCGCGGGCTTGGCGGCCTGGACCGGCTTCGGGGCGGCGGCCGGCTTCGCCGAGTCCTGCGAGGCGGGCTTGGCGGGGGCGGCCGGCTTGGCGGGGGCGGCCGGCTTGGCGGCCTCGGCGGCGGCCGGAGCGGCGGCGGCCTTGGCGCCCAGCGCGAGCTTCTGGCCCGGGAAGATCAGGTTCGGGTTGGAGCCGACGACCGAGCGGTTGTGGTCGTACAGCGCCTGCCAGCCACCGTCGACGTGCTTGGCGTTGGCGATCTTCGACAGGGTGTCCCCGCCGACGACCTTGTAGCTCTCCTCGACCGGGGCGGCGGCCGGCTTGGCGGCCTCGGCGGCGGCCGGAGCAGCGGCGGCCGGAGCAGCGGCGGCCGGGGCGGCGTCGACGCTGGTGGCGCCGGTCCAGGTGCTGGTCTGCGCGGGCTTCGCGGCCGGGGCGGTGTGGGCCTGGGCGCTGATGGTGGTCACCAGCGGAAGGGCGAACGCGGCGCCGGTGACGGCGGTGGCGATACCGATGCGGGCGGCGCGGGGCAGGGCGATACGACGAGCCTGTGCGGGCATGTGGGAATTTCCTCTCCGACGCCTGCGAGGTGAGCTGTCGGGTTCGGGCTGGAGTTGCCCGGCCGCATGCGCGACTTCACCCCAAGCCGGACCGTGAATTCCGGTCCGGCGACTTACCTTTGGGTCCCCCGCTCCTGCCGTACAGAGTTCAGTTCGTACCACCGGGCAGCGGCAGGACTAGGCGTTCCACCCGGTGGCCACCCGGGCCAACGCCGGGCGGTCGCTGAACTAAAGCCCATCCGATCGGGTGAAGCAATGTCGATCTCTTGAACGGGCAACAAAAGCCGGGATGACGGTGACACTCCGAATGATCGGCTGCACAGTACGTGCACAATCGATTCACCGCGCGCCACTGATCCACGACGCTCCGCCGATTTCGGTGTCCGTCCGCATGCGATCACCTACGGAAAGCCATTCACCGACACACCCCCGGTGACCCTTGTCACGTCGGCCCCCCGGGGCGGACGATCGGGCCGTGACCAACTCCGAGGCCGGCACCCTGCGCCTGGGCACCGCGCAGGGCCGCTGGGTACTACTGGCGACGGTGCTCGGCTCCAGCATGGCGATGCTCGACGGCACGGTCGTGAACGTCGCCCTGCCCCGGATCGGCACCGATCTCGGGGCCCCGCTCGCCGCGCTGCAGTGGACTCTGAACGCCTATCTGCTCACCCTGGCCGGGCTGATCCTGCTCGGCGGCGCGCTCGGGGACCGCTACGGCCGGCGCCGGGTCTTCCTGCTCGGCGTCATCTGGTTCGCCGTCGCCTCGGCGGCCTGCGCCGCCGCGCCCACCATCGACGTGCTGATCGCCGCCCGCGCGGTCCAGGGCGTCGGCGGGGCGCTGCTCACCCCCGGCTCGCTGGCGATGCTTCAGGCCGTCTACCACCCGGACGACCGCTCGACGGCGGTCGGCCTCTGGTCGGGCCTGGGCGGGGTGTCGGCCGCGGTCGGCCCCTTCCTCGGCGGCTGGCTGGTGGACGGCCCCGGCTGGCGGTGGATCTTCCTGCTGAACATCCCGCTGGCCGCGGTGGTCGTGGCCGTGGCGTCCCGGCACGTGCCGGAGAGCCGGGACGAGAGCGCGACCGGCCGGTTCGACGTGCTCGGCGCGGCGCTGGCCGCGCTGGCCCTCGGCTCCGTCACCTACGCCCTGACCGCGGCCGGCGACGGGCTGACCCCCGGGGTCTGGCTGACCGGCGCGGCCGGGTTGCTGCTGGGCGCGGCCTTCGTCGTGGTCGAGCGCCGCACCCCGGAGCCGATGCTGCCGCTCGGCCTCTTCTCCTCCCGGCTGTTCACCGCGGTGAACCTGGTCACCCTCTGCGTCTACGCCGCCTTCAGCGGGGTGTTCTTCCTGCTGGTCGTGCAGTTGCAGATCGTCTCGGGCTTCTCGCCGCTCGTCTCCGGGCTGGCCCTGGTGCCGATCACCGTGCTGATGCTGGCGCTCTCCGCCCGGGCCGGCCGGCTGGGCAAGCGGATCGGCCCACGAGTGCCGCTCACCGTGGGCCCGCTGATCTGCGCGGCCGGCGTGATGCTGATGCTGCGGATCGGCCCGGGGGCCTCGTACTGGACGGACGTGCTGCCGGCCGTCACCGTGATGGGCTGCGGGATGGTCCTGCTGGTGGCACCGCTGACCGCGACCGTGCTGGCGGCGGTGGAGGTCCGGCACGCGGGCATCGCCAGCGGCGTCAACAACGCCGCCGCCCGCGCGGCCGGCCTGCTCGCGGTCGCCGCGCTGCCCGCACTGGCCGGGCTCAGCGGCGACGCCTACCAGGTGCCCTCCTCCGTGAACTCCGCCTTCCGGACGGCGATGCTGATCTGCGCCGGGCTGCTGGTCACGGGCGGGCTCACCGCTTTCACGACCGTCCGGGGCAACGTCCTGGCCGCCGAGGACCACCCGGTGGCCGAGCCGGACTGCCGCTACTCCTGCGCCACCAACGCCCCGCCGCTCGACCCGGGCCACCTCGCCGCCGGGGCGTCCGCCCCGCGGGCCCCCGAAACGCCCGAGGGCCCCGCCACCTGACCGGCAGCGGAGCCCTCGTACGGCTGGGAAATCGTCAGGAAATCGTCTGAGAAACCGTCAGAGGATGTCGCCGGGCGCGTACTTGGCGGCCTCCGGGTAGGCGGCCGCAACGGCCTCGACCTGGCGGACGACCTCGGCGACCTGTGCACCGGCCGCGCCGGTGAAGGAGAGCCGGTCGGCCAGCAGCGCATCCAGCGCGGCCCGGTCCAGCGGCATCCGCTCGTCGGCGGCGAGCCGGTCCAGCAGCTCGTTCTCCCGGGCCCCGGCCCGCATCGCCAGCGCCGAGGCGACGGCGTGCTCCTTGATGACCTCGTGCCCGGTCTCCCGGCCGACGCCTGCGCGCACCGCGCCCATCAGCACCTTGGTGGTGGCCAGGAACGGCAGGTAGCGGTCGAGCTCGGCCTCGATCACGGCGGGGAAGGCACCGAACTCGTCGAGGACGGTCAGGAAGGTCTCCAGCAGACCGTCGAAGGCAAAGAACGCGTCGGGCAGCGCGACGCGGCGGACCACGGAGCAGGAGACGTCGCCCTCGTTCCACTGGTCGCCGCCCAGCTCGGCGGTCATCGACGCGTAGCCGCGCAGGATGACGGCCAGGCCGTTGACGCGCTCGCAGGAGCGGGTGTTCATCTTGTGCGGCATCGCGGAGGAGCCGACCTGGCCCTCCTTGAACCCCTCGGTGACCAGCTCGTGGCCGGCCATCAGGCGGATCGTCTTGGCCAGGCTGGACGGCGCGGCGGAGAGCTGGACGAGCGCGGTCAGCACCTCGAAGTCCAGCGAGCGCGGGTAGACCTGGCCGACGGAGGTGAGCACGTTGTCGAAGCCCAGGTGGCCGGCCACCCGGCTCTCCAGCTCGGCGAGCTTGTCGGTGTCGCCGCCGAGCAGGTCCAGCATGTCCTGGGCGGTGCCGACCGGGCCCTTGATCCCGCGCAGCGGGTAGCGGGCGATCAGCTCCTCCAGGCGGCGGAAGGCGACCAGCAGCTCGTCGGCGACAGTCGCGAAGCGCTTGCCCAGCGTGGTCGCCTGGGCGGCGACGTTGTGCGAGCGGCCGGCCATGACCAGCTCGGTGTACTGGGCGGAGAGCCGGCCCAGGCGCACCAGCACGGCGACCGTGCGGTCGCGCACGTGCTCCAGCGACTGGCGGATCTGGAGCTGCTCGACGTTCTCGGTCAGATCCCGGGAGGTCATGCCCTTGTGGATCTGCTCGTGGCCGGCGAGCTCGCTGAACTCCTCGATCCGGGCCTTCACGTCGTGGCGGGTGACTCGCTCACGGGCGGCGATCGAGCCGAGGTCGACCTGGTCGATCACCCGCTCGTAGTCGGCGACGGCGCCCGCGGGCACCTCGACGCCGAGGTCCTGCTGGGCCTTCAGGACGGCGAGCCACAGGTGGCGCTCGAGGACCACCTTGTGCTCGGGGGACCAGAGCTGGGCCAGGGTCGCCGAGGCGTACCGGGAGGCCAGGACATTGGGGATCTGGGGCTTCGCGCTCACGCTTCGCAAGCCTAACAGCCGAGGTCAGGCGGAACGGCGCCGGACCGGGTGGACGGCCGCGACGCGCGCACGGCCGCCTCCCGCGCCCCGCGACGGCTCATTCTGCTCCACCACGGCCCGCCGCCCGAACCGCTCGCCGCAGCACTCTGACCAGTGGACTCCACCGCGCCGGCCGGATGGCCGCGCCCGTGCAGGGGCGCTCGGCCGGTCCAGGCTGTCCTCGATCACCGCGTCGTGCAGCAGCCGGTAGAGCAGCGGCCGGCTCAGCAGCGCCGGGCCGCGCGCACGCATCGCCAGGGCGTGCCGCAGCGCCGTCCGCCCCTCGTCGAGCCGGTGGACGGTGTACTCGTGGAACCCGTCGGAGCCGTGCGGCCCGGTGAAGGCGAACCGCACCCACCGCCCGGGCACGTACCCGGCCACCGCTTCCCGCACCGGCCCGCGCTGCTCGCCGCGCTCTGGCTGCGCACCGTCGAGGACTTCCAGACGGCCTGGCTCGACGCCCTCGCCCCGGCGGGCGACCCGGTGGCGGCGGGTGCGGCGGCGGCCCGCGAGGTGGTCGCCTGGAGTCGGCGGAACACCGCGCGGGCCGCGCTGTTGCTTCGCGGGCCGGAGGAGTTCGGCCACGCGCAGTGGCCCGCCACGCAGGCCGAACGGGCGGCGCGCGGCAACGCCCGGGTGGGCGAGGCCGTCGCCGCCCTGGCCCGGCGGCTCGGCGCCACCACGCCGGAGGACGGCGAGCGCGTCGCCCTCGCCGTGGTCGATCTGCCCCTCGCCGTGGTCCAACGCCACCTGCGCGCCGGCGCCGCGCCGCCGACGCACGCCGAGGAGCTGGCGGCCGCCTCGGCCGGCCGCCTCCTCACCACGGAGGCCCGAGCGCCCCACGGTCGCCGGGACCGCGCCGGCCGCCGGGCGCACGGTCGCCCGGCTTCCCGGACCCACACCGGACACCCGGGCTGTGCGGCCCATGCTGCGCGACTCCGGGCCGCGCGGAGGCCCGGTCTACTGCGCGCCGGCGGCCCGGCCGGTCAGCACCGGCAGCACCTGGGAGCAGATCGAGTGCAGCGACACCCGCTGCTCGTCCGTCATCGCCTCGAAGGCCTGGTGGGTGCGGCTCATCTCGGCGCGGATCAGGCCCAGGATCTCCCGGCCCTGCCCGGTGATCACGACGATCTTGACCCGCCGGTCACCGGCCGCCGCCTCACGGTTGGCCAGGCCCAGCGACTCCAGCCGGTCGACGATCCCGGTCACATTGGAGGCGTCACAGCCGAGCCGCCCGGCCAGCGCCCGCATCGGCACCGGCTCCTGCACCGCGCCGAGCGCCTTCGCCTGCGAGGAGGAGAGCCCGTGCCGGGCCGCCGCAGCCGCGAAGTCCTGGAAGTAGGCGGCGCCGACGGCGGCCAACGCCTCCATCAGCTCGGCGTTGGTCGGTACGGTCGTCGTCGCTGTCGAACCCATGGAGCCAGCGTACGGCCGACTGCTTCAGCAACTCAAGCTTTGACCACGGCAAGGTCATGGGTCCGGCCGCCCAGGCCGTGGCTCAGAGCACCAACTGGTCGAAGAGCCGCCGCAGCTCGGCCTCCGGGTCCGCGGTCAGCCCGGTGTGCACCGGCCCCGGCTGGACGACCGCGCTGCGCGGCGCCGTCAGCCAGCGGAACCGCTGCCCGGGGCTGTCCGACGCCGCCGGGCCGGCCGGCGGCCCGCCCACGCAGACCGCCTCGATCCCGTGCAGCGCGCGCCGCACTCCGGCGACGTCCGCCACCGGGTCCAGCGCCAGCAGCCGGGCCTGGTCCAGGTGGGTCCGCGCCGCCAGGTGCGCGCTCTGCCGGCAGTACAGCAGCACACCGACGTTGATGCACTCGCCGCGCTCCACCCGGGGCACCGCCCGGACCACCGCGTACTCGTAGTCGTGCAGCTCTGCGACGGCCGGCAGGGCAGCCGGCAGCACGGGCTCGGTCATGCGGACACCTCCGGCAGCCAGTCGCGCGGACCGGCCAGTCGCTCGGTCAGCTGGGCGCGGTACGCGGCGCGCACCGCCTCGGGCGAGTCGAAGCCCGGTTCGTCCGCGAGCCAGACGTCGGGGATCTGCGCCACCGCCGCCTCGATCGCCGCCTCCGCGAGCGGGGCGAGCGCCTTGTCCGCCGCCACCAGGTCCGGTTCGGCCCGCAGCAGCGCATGGTCGGAGGCGTCGTAGGGACGGCGGACCCACCCGGCGGCGCCGGGCCAGTGGTGATGGAAGATCAGGCTGGCGCCGTGGTCGATCAGTCGCAGGCCGCCGGTGGCGACCAGCAGGTTGGGGTTGCGCCACGAGCGGTCCACATTGCCGATCAGCGCGTCGAACCAGAGCACCTGCCCGGCCAGCCCGGCGTCCACGTCGAAGCAGAGCGGGTCGAAGTTGAGCGCGCCGCTGACGAAGGCCATGCCCAGGTTGAGACCACCACTGGCGCGCATCTGGTCCTGGACCTGCTGGTCCGGCTCGCTGCGGGCGAGGACGGGATCGAGGTCGACGGTGACCAACTCCGGCACCGGCAGGCCGAGCCGGCGGCCGAGCTCGCCCGCCAGCACCTCCGCCACCAGCGCCTTGCGGCCCTGCGCCGCGCCGACCCATTTCAGCGCGTACAGCCGCCGGTCGTCGGCCTCGACCAGGCCCGGCATCGAGCCGCCTTCTCGCAGTGGGGTCACATAACGGACCGCCGTCACCTCGGGGAGCACGCCGGACAGCCTATCGGGCATATGCACGGCCCGGGCTCTCCCAACCCACCTCCAGCCACCGCGCCGCCCCACCGCCCGGAGGCCCCGAGCCCCGCACCGTCCGACCGGACACCCCGGACCACGCCGCACCGACCGGACACCCCAGCCCGGCCCGCACCGACCGGCCCGCCCCGACCCCACCCGACCCCCGAAGGCCCCACCACCCCCGCCTCCACCATCCGCGCCGCCCCGGTGGCACCCCGCCCTGCGCCGTGCGAGTGTGGCGGGCAGTAGTGGCCTCGGACCCAGCGCGGTACGACCTGCACTGTAAGGATGAGCGATGGAACGATCTCGGATCCTGATCGTGGGCGGCGGCTTCGCCGGACTGGAGTGCGCTCGCCGCCTCGAACGCAAGCTCTCGCCCTCCGAGGCGGAGATCTCGCTGGTCACGCCGTTCAGCTATCAGCTCTATCTTCCGCTGCTCCCGCACGTCGCGGCCGGGGTGCTCACCCCGCAGTCGGTCGCGGTCTCGCTCCGCCGGTCGCTGCGCCGTACCCACATCGTCCCGGGCGGCGCGATCGGCGTGGACCCGCGCTCCAAGGTCTGCGTGGTCCGCAAGATCACCGACGAGGTGGTCGCGCAGAAGTACGACTACCTGGTGCTCGCCCCCGGCAGCGTGACCCGCACCTTCGACATCCCGGGCCTCACCGACTACGCGCGCGGCATGAAGACGCTCGCCGAGGCGACCTACGTCCGCGACCACGTGATCGCCCAACTCGACCTCGCCTCGGCCACCCTGGACCAGAAGGAGCGCGAGTCGCGGCTCCAGTTCGTGGTGGTCGGCGGCGGCTACGCGGGCACCGAGACGGCCGCCTGCCTCCAGCGTCTGACGACCGCGGCCGCCCAGCGCTACCCGCGGCTGGACTCCCGGCAGATCAAGTGGCACCTGATCGACATCGCCCCGAAGCTGATGCCCGAACTGGGTGACGCCCTCGGCACCGCGGCCCTGGAGGTGCTGCGCGGGCGCGGCATCGACGTCTCGCTCGGCGTCTCGGTGGCCGAAGTCGGTGCCGAGTCGGTCAAGTTCACCGACGGCCGGGTGCTCCCCAGCCGCACCCTGATCTGGACGGCGGGGGTCGCGGCCAGCCCGCTGATCGCCACCCTGGACGCGGAGACCGTCCGCGGCCGGATCGCGGTGACCGCCGAGATGCGGGTCCCGCAGTTCGAGGGCGTCTTCGCGCTCGGCGACGCGGCCGCGGTGCCGGACCTCGCCAAGGGTGACGGCGCGGTCTGCCCGCCGACCGCCCAGCACTCGGCCCGCCAGGGCAGGGCGGTGGCGAACAACGTGATCGCCGCGCTGCGCAACCAGCCTCTGGAGCCTTACTACCACAAGGACTTGGGCCTGGTGGTGGACCTCGGCGGCAAGGACGCGGTCTCCAAGCCGCTCGGTGTCGAGCTGCGCGGCGTCCCCGCCCAGCTGGTGGCACGCGGCTACCACCTGATGGCGATGCGCACCAATGCGGCCAAGTTCCGGGTCGGCGCCAACTGGCTGCTCAACGCCACCGCCGGCGACGACTTCGTCCGGACCGGCTTCCTGGCCCGCCAGCCCGCCCGGCTCCGCGACTTCGAGTACACCGACGCCTACTTGACGAAGGATCAGGTAAGGGCGCACGCCCAGGCCCTGCTGGCCAAGGGCTGACGACCGCCGGGCCCGCCCAGCCACCCGGCCCCGGCACGACCGCGACACGACCCAAGGCACGACCCCGGCAACCTCGCAGCAAGAACGCAGCACGACCGGTGCCCCTGCCGATCCCGGCAGGGGTACCGACCCGTCCCCGGCCGCTACTTCGCGGTCAGGTACATCCCGCTCGCGTCCTTCCCCGCGGTGTTGCGGCACGCGTAGTCACCGCTGGGCCGCGCGTACAGCAGGGTGAGGCACTGCCCGAGGGCCTGCTGCCCGTAGTAGTTCGGGTGCATCGACTCCTGGATGACGCCCTGCGAGGAGCTGAGCCCGCCGTCGACGAACCGCGCCCACTCGCTGGTGGTGGCGGACGGCGCCGTGGTCGAGGTCGCCTGGCGGGCCGACGTCGCACACACCTCACGCCCCTGCAGCATGTCGGCGAGGTCCAGGAACTGCGCGCCCTTCGCGGCGGCGACGCCTGCCAGCGCCCGGGAGATCTGCGGGACGAGCGAGTCCCGCGCCCAGTCGGCGTCCCCGTTCCAGAACGGGCAGCCGCCGGTGTCGGAGCGGCTCCAGCCGCTCTCGGGGTAGCGCATCTCGGCGCTACGCGGGATCGGCGAGGGGTAGGACTGCAGCACGATCCGGTAGTCGCCCGTCTTGTAGCCGGCGTTCGACATCACCGCCCGGATCTCGTCCAGCGCCTTGCCGACACCGGCCACCGCGGCGGGCATCCGGGAGTCGATCGCGGACTGCTGGTCGTCGTTGCAGTAGGAGTACCAGACGAGGTAGTCCGAGACGCAGGTGGTGATCACGTCGGCGAAGCCGAGGTCGTTGCCGCCGATCGAGAGGGTGATCAGCTTGACGTTGTACTGGCCGGCCACGGTGGCGAGTTGGTCGGCCTGCGGGGCCTCGCCCTTGAACGACTGGCCGCCGTTGGCGGCGCGGTAGACGTTGGCGGCGACGGCGCCGGAGCAGGCCAGGTTGATCTGGGTCTGCGCCACCGAGGGCGCACTGCGGACCTCGGCGACGTCCGAGCGGTCGCACCCGCTCGCCGCGGTCGCGCCGTACACCCGGCTGGGGTCGTACGCGCTGCCGGTCCAGGCCCGGTCGGTTCCGGCCCGGTTGCCGCTGGTGACAACCGAGTTGCCCTTCCAGCGGCCGGCCTCGCCGGAGATGTAGCTGTCGCCGAGGGTCACGCTGGCGGTCGTCCCCGTCCCGGCGGCGGCCCGGGCGGGTGCGGCGGCGACGGCCAGCAGGCCGGCCGCGCCGAGCGGGAGGGTGAGCCCGGCGGCGAGCAGCCGGCGGGCGAATCGGGTCAGTCGGGTGGTGCGGGTGGTTCTGCGAGTGATGCTCGAACAGCTTTCGGGCACGGCGGAACTCCTGCGGTCGGTCTCGCCCGCGCTGTGGGGGCGGGGAGACGCGTAGGTGAGGGTGGGCCGCCGGCCGGTGGCGCGATGAACATGACACGCCCGCACTTGTTACCGCTAGGTATCTGCACCAGGTTTCTCGCTGTGTTACCGGTCGGTTCAGATCGGTCGCGAGACGGCACCGTCCGTTCCCAGGACGGCCGCCAGGTCGTCGGCCAGCCGCCGCGCGTCGGCGGGGTCCAGCTCCGCGACGGTGATCCGCAGGCCGGGCGGGGAGTCCAGGCGGAAACGCGCGCCGGGCGCCGCGACCCAGCCACGCTGCACCAGTGCAGCCAGCACGGTGGTCTCGTCCGGCACCGGCACCCAGATGTTGAGCCCGCTCGCACCGTGCGCCTCGATGCCGCGCGCGGCCAGCTCGCCGAGCAGTGCGCCACGCCGGGCCCCGTAGGCGGCGGCCACCCGCGAGACCGGCGCGGCGTCGGTGCGCCACAGTTCGGCGACGGTGCACTGCAGCAGGTGGCTGACCCAGCCGGCGCCGAGCCGCTGGCGGCCCAGCACCCGCCCGATGGTCTCCGCGTCCCCGACCGCGACCGAGAGCCGCAGGTCCGGCCCATACGCCTTGGCCGCCGAGCGCACCACCGCCCAGTGCTCCGACCCGGCGCCGGCCAGCGGATGGTACGGCTGGTCGACGATGCCGTGGCCGTGGTCGTCCTCGATCAGCAGGACGCCGGGGTGCTCGGCCAGCACCGCGCGCAGCTCCCGCGCCCGCTCGGCGGTGAGCACGGCGCCGGTCGGGTTCTGCGCCCGGCTGGTGACGACCACCGCGCGGGCACCGTCCGCCAGCACCCGGGCGAGCGCGTCGGGCAGCGGGCCGTCGTCGTCCAGCCGCACCGGGGCGGCCCGCAGCCCGAGTGCCGGCAGCAGGTCCAACAGGCTCCCCCAGCCGGGGTCCTCGACCGCGACGACGTCGCCGGGGCGCAGCCGGGTGGCGAGGATCCGTTCGATGGTGTCGAGCGAGCCGGAGGCGATGGCGACCGGCCCGGCGGGCAGGCCGTCGGCACGGAAGCCCTCGGAGGCCAGTGCGAGCAGTCCGGGGTCGGCGGAGGCGCGGCCGTAGCGCACCGGGTCGCGGCGGGCGGCCTCGGCGGCCGCGGCGAGGGCCGGGGTGAGGTCGGGCAGCTGCGCCGGGTCGGGGTTGCCGTTGGAGAGGTCCCGTGCGTGCGGCGGGACGGGCATCCGGATCTGGTCGCGCGGGGTGGTCGCGGGCCGCGGGCGGATCCGACTGCCCTTGCGGCCGGCGGTCTCGATGACGCCCCGGTCGCGGAGGAGCCGGTAGGCGGCGGCGACGGTGTTGGGGTTGACGCCGAGTTCGGCGGCCAGGTCACGCAGTGGGGGCAGCGGGGTGCCGGGCGCGAGTCGTCCGGCACTGACGCCCTGCTCGACGTCGGCCGCGATTTCGCTGGCGCGCCGCCCCTTGATCGGATAGTCTCCTAGCACAAAAGAGATTATGCACTAGTACATAGAGGTTGTCATGTCAGACAGCGCTGCGTCCTACTCCCGCACCCCGCGCACCACCCCGACCCGCTACAAGGACCGCGCGACCTGGGAGCAGGACACGATTCACGCCATTCTGGACAGCGGCTACCTCTGCCACCTCGGATTCATAGCCGACGGCGCCCCCGTCGTACTGCCGACCATCTACGCCCGGGTCGGCGACCGCCTGTACGTCCACGGCTCCACCGGCAGCCGGCCACTGCGCGGCGCCAAGGGCGACGAGGGGCTTCCGGTCTGCGTCACCGTCACCCTGGTCGACGGCCTGGTGCTGACCAAGTCCGCGTTCAACCACTCGATCAACTTCCGCTCGGTGGTCGCCCACGGCACCGCCCACCAGGTGACCGACCCCGAGGAGCTGTCGGTCGCACTGGACGCGCTGGTCGACCAGACCGTCCCCGGCCGCTCCGCCGAGGTCCGCCCGGCCAACGCCAAGGAGCTGGCCGCCACCGCCGTCATCCGCCTCGTCCTGGACGAGGTCTCCGCCAAGACCCGGGCCGACGGCGCCGACGACGACGACGAGGACCTCGGCCTCCCGCACTGGGCCGGCGTGGTGCCGGTGACCACGGTCTACGGCACGCCCGAGCCGCACGAGTCCACCACCGTGCCGCTCCCCGCGCACCTGCGCGACTTCACCGGGTGACGGGGGCCCGGCGATGCTGATCAGGTCCTGGGACCGGGGCGACGAGGCCGAGTGGCAGGCCTGGCTCGCCGAGGGGCGCGACTTCGGTCTGCTCGCCGCCAACGGCCGCGCCGGCGAGGGCCCGGTGCTGGTCCCCACGCACTTCCTGCTGGACGCGGAGGCCGGCGAGATCCTGCTCCACCTCGCCGCGCCCAACCCCCTGCTCGCCGCCGTCCGCGCCGACCCCGCGGTCACCCTGGCGGTGACCGACGACTACGCCTTCGCGCCCGGTCACTGGCGCGGCGAGCCGGGCACGCCGACCAGCTACTACGCCTCGGTGCACTTCCACTGCACGGCCTCGGTCGTCGAGGACGCGGCCGGCAAGGCGGAGATCCTCAACCGTCAGCTGGCGCACTTCCAGCCGGAGACGCCGGACACCCGGGTCGCCCCCGGCGAGCGCCCGTTCGGCCCGCTCCTGCCGGGTCTGCGCGGGCTGCGGCTGGCGGTCCGCGAGGTGCGGGCCAAGTTCAAGTACGACGACAAGAAGCCCGCCGACGAGCAGTACGCCCTCGCGGACCGGCTCGCCGAGCGCGGGCACGGCCTGGACGCGGGCGTCCGCGCCCAGCTGCTCCGGCGCAACGCCCGCCGTACGGGGTCGCGGCACTGACGCAAAGTCACCCGTTCGGGCCCCGATGCCGGGCGGGCCACCACGGCCGCTGATCGAATGTGAGACGAGTCCTGCCCACTCGGCCGTGCCGGCGGGCCCGTCCACTCGGGGAGCGTGCGTGTCCACAACCCACACCCATCCGGCCGCCGGTGAGGCGCACCTCGGGCACGCCGTCTTCATCTCCGCGGCCGCCGCGATGGGCGGCTTCCTGTTCGGCTACGACAGCGCGGTGATCAACGGCGCGGTGACCGGCATCCAGAAGCACTTCGGGGTGGGCAACGGCGAGACGGCCTTCGTGGTGGCCATCGCGCTGCTCGGCTCGGCGGCCGGCGCGGTGGCCGCCGGCCGGCTCGCCGACCACCTGGGCCGGGTCCGGACCATGCTGCTGGCCGCCGTGCTGTTCGCGATCAGCGGCATCGGCTCGATGTTCCCGCCGACCATCCAGGTGCTGGCCACCTGGCGGGTGGTCGGCGGGGTCGCGATCGGCATCGCCTCGGTCATCGCGCCGACCTACATCGCCGAGGTCGCGCCGACCGCCTACCGCGGCCGGCTCGCCTCCTTCCAGCAGATGGCGATCGTGCTCGGCATCACCATCTCGCAGCTCGCCAACTGGGCGCTCAACCAGGCCGCCGGCGGCGAGTCCACCGGCCACCTCGGCGGCATCCAGGCCTGGCAGTGGATGCTCGGCGTGGAGACCATCCCGGCCCTGGTCTACGGGCTGATGGCGCTGGCCATCCCGGAGTCCCCGCGCTACCTGATCGCCGACCACCGCGAGGCGCAGGCCCGCGAGGTGCTGCTGGAGGTGGAGGGCGAGGAGGTGGATCTCGACGCCCGGGTCGCCGAGATCCGCGCCGTGCTGGAGTCCACGCACAAGCCGCGCGCCAAGGACCTGCTGGGCGGCCGGTTCGGGCTGCTGCCGATCGTCTGGGTCGGAATCGGCGCCTCGGTGTTCCAGCAGTTCGTCGGCATCAACGTGATCTTCTACTACTCCTCGTTCCTCTGGCAGTCCGTCGGCATCAACGAGGCCAACTCGCTGCTGATCAGCCTCTCCACCTCGATCGTCAACGTGATCGGCACGGTGGTCGCGATGGTGCTGGTCGACCGGATCGGCCGCAAGCCGCTCGCACTGGCCGGCTCGGCCGGCATGGCGCTCTCGCTGGCCACCGCCGCCTGGGCGTTCTCCTACCGGCAAGGCACCGGTGACACCGCCACCCTGGACGATGCCCACGCCACCGTCGCCCTGGTCGCCGCGCACGTCTTCGTGTTCTGCTTCGCCTTCTCCTGGGGCGTGGTGGTCTGGGTCCTGCTCGGCGAGATGTTCCCCAACCGGATCCGGGCGCTCGCCCTGTCCGTGGCCGCCTCGGCCCAGTGGATCGCCAACTGGGCGATCACCGTCAGCTTCCCCGACCTCGCCGACTGGAACCTGTCGGCGACGTACGTGATCTACGCGGTCTTCGCGCTGCTCTCCATCCCCTTCGTGGTCTTCTGCATCAAGGAGACCAAGGGCCGCGCCCTGGAGGAGATGGGCTGAGCCCGCCGTCCGCGGCACCGCCGTCCACGCCGCCGCGCGCGGCCCGTCCCACCGAGAGGAAGCCATGCCTGAGCAGGGCGGCTCCCGGCAGAACGTCACCTTCCCCAGCAACGGCCGCGAGGCCCACGGCTACCTGGCCCGGCCGCCGCAGGGCGTCGGACCCGGGCTGGTGGTGGTCCAGGAGTGGTGGGGCCTCACCTCGCACGTCGCGGCGATGGCGGACCGCTTCGCCGCCGCCGGCTTCACCGTCCTCGCGCCGGATCTCTTCGGCGGTACGACCACCCACGACGCCGCCGAGGCAGCCCGGCTCAAACGCGAACTCCCGGTCGGGCAGGCCGTGGTGGACCTGCGCGGCGCGGTCGGCTTCCTGCTCGGGCTGGACGGCGTGGTCGGCGACGCCGTCGGCGTGGTCGGCTTCTGCATGGGCGGCGGCTTCGCCCTGCTGCTGGCCGCCGCCGAGGGCGACCGGGTGGCCGCGGTGGTCCCGTTCTACGGGCTGCCGCCCGACCCGGACTTCGACTACCGCGGCCTGACCGCCCACGTCCTCGGCCACTACGCCGAGCACGACCGCTCGATCCCGATGGCCGCCGTGGACGAGGCGGCGATCCGGATCGGCGAAGCCACCGACGTCCGCCCGGAGATCCACTTCTATCCGGCCGGGCACGCCTTCATGAACGACGAGAACCTGCTCGGCACCCATGACGCGCTCCAGGCCCGGATCGCCTGGCGGCGGACGCTCAGCTTCCTCTGGGGCCATCTCGGCTGACGGAGGCCGTAAGGGCCGAAACGCGCTGGACAGCTGACAGTTCCCCGGCCATAGTCGCCGGGTGCAGAGCCAACCCCCACCCCCGCACCGGCGCCGCTTCCCCTGGGCCGGCCGCAACTACCGCATCCAGACCGCCGCCACCGTGATCAGCGGTCTCGGCAATGCCGGCGCCCCGATCGCCACCGCGTTCGCCGTCATGGAGAACGGCGGCTCCACGGCCGAGGTCGGCTATGTCACCGCCGCCCGGCTGGTCCCGGTGGTCCTGCTGCTGATGGTCGGCGGCGCGCTCGCCGACCGTCTGCCGCGCCACCACGTCATGGTCGCAGCCAACCTGTTCAGCGCCGTCTCGCAGGCCGTGCTGGCCGCCCTGGTGCTGGCCGGGAACGTCCAGCTCTGGCAGCTGATGCTGCTCTCCGCGGCGGGCGGCGCCGGCCACGCCTTCTACGCCCCCGCATCCGAGGGCATCATCATGCAGAGCGTGGCGGCCGAACACGCCGGCAGGGCCTTCTCGGTCTTCCGGATGGCGCTCAACTCCGCCCAGATCGGCGGCATGGCGCTCGGCGGCGCCCTCACCGCCGCCGTCGGCCCCGGCTGGGTGCTCGCGCTGGACGCCGGCTGCTTCCTGCTCGCCGCCTCGCTGCGCTTCCTCCTGGAGGCCGAGCCGGCCGCTCCGGCCGAGCCCGGCGGCGGAATGCTGCGCGACCTGCGCGAGGGCTGGCAGGAGTTCGCCTCCCGCCGCTGGCTCTGGGTGATCGTGCTCCAGTTCGCCGTGCTGATGGCCTGCATCACCGCCGTGGACGCGGTGTACGGGCCGATCGTCGCCGAGCAGCGGCTCGACGGGGCCCGCGACTGGGGCCTGGCACTGGCCGCGCACGGCATCGGCCTGGTGGTGACCGGCCTGGTGATGGTCCGCTGGCAGCCGCGCCGGATCCTGCTGATCGGCAACTGGGGCGTCTTCCTCTTCGGCCTGCCCGCCTTGGCGCTCGCCCTGGCCGTGCCGCTGCCGGCCCTGGTGGTGGCGATGTTCCTGTCCGGCGCCGGGGTCACCGTCTTCGGCGTCAACTGGATGATCGCGCTCCAGCAGGAGATCCCGGCCGAGGCCTTTTCCCGGGTCTCGGCGTACGACCAGCTCGGCTCACTCTCGCTGGCCCCGGTCGGCACCGCCCTGGCCGGCCCCGCAGCGGACGCACTCGGCCTCTCCGGCGCACTCTGGGCGTGTGCGGCGCTCTGCCTGCTGCTGAGCGCCGTCGTCCTGCTGGAACCCCAGGTCCGCCGTCTCTCCCGGCGTACCGCCGACCGGCCGTCCGCACCGCTCGCGGAGCCCGCCACCACCCGCTGACGCGCCCGGTGCGCCCCGCGTGCGCCCTCCCGTGGGCAACCACCGGCGGGCGCCGCTCGTCCGACCAGGTGACGACGGAGTCAGACCTGGGGGGCGCCCGATGCCGAAGCCACTGCTGTTCCTCGACGTCGACGGCGTGCTCAACCCGGTCTGCCCCGAAGCGGACGCCGACTTCGACGCCCACACCCTGCTCGGCTACACCGTGCTGCTCTCCGCCCGGCACGGCACCTGGCTGCGCGAGCTGGCCGGTACGTACGAGCTCGTCTGGGCCACCACCTGGGAGGAGCAGGCCAACGCCCACATCGCCCCGGCGATCGGCCTGCCCGAGCTGCCGGTGGTCCGCTTCACCGGCTACGTCCCGCAGCCCGGCGACCCGAAGGTGTCGCTGATGGAGCTGTTCTCCGCCCACAAGTGGGCCCCACTGCTGCGGTACGCCGCCGGCCGGCCCTTCGCCTGGGTCGACGACGTCATCCCCGGCCGCCTGGTCCGCAACTCGCTCTGGCGGCGCGACCGCCTCCTGCTCCCGATCGACCCGGGCCAGGGCCTGGAGCGCCCGCACGTCGACCGGCTGCTCGCCCGCCCGCCCCGCGCGCTCGCCGTCCCGCCGTTGGTCAGCCGGTGGGCAGCCAGCTGACGTGCCCGGACAGCAGCGCGTACCCGACGAAGGCCACCGTGTCGATCAGCGCATGCGCCACCACCAGCGGCATCACCCGGCCCCACCGCCGGTACAGCAGGCAGAACACCGCGCCCATCACCATGTTACCGACCAGCCCGCCGACCCCCTGGTACAGGTGGTACGAGCCCCGCAGCACCGAGCTGGCCACCAGCGCCGCCTGCCACGACCAGCCCAGCTGCCCGAGCCGGCGCAGCAGGTAGCCGAGGACGACGACCTCCTCCAGGATCGCGTTCTGCCAGGCGGAGGCGACCAGCACCGGGATCCGCCACCAGACGTCCGGCAGCCCGGACGGCGCCACCGTCAGGTTGTACCCGGCCGCCTGCGAGAGCAGGTAGAGCGCCAGCCCGGAGCCTCCGATCGCGGCGGCCACGACGGCTCCGCGGCCCAGGTCGCGCAGCTTCTGCCCGAGGTCGAAGCCGATCACCCGTAGCGAGGTGCCCTCGCGCACCAGCAGGTAGCCGACCAGGACGACCGGCATCAGCCCGCGCCCGATGTAGTAGAGCTGCCAGGCGAGGTCCAGCCAGGGCCGGCCGGGCGCGCGCGAGGAGTTCAGGGTGGCGACCTGCTGGCCGAGGCTGAGCGTCTCGGTGAGCGATCCCGTGAAGCTGATCAGCGCGCCGATGCCACTGGCCCCGAGGGAGAGGCCGAGAACGGTCAGCAGCTCGACGCCGAGCAGCCGGCGCGTGGGCTTCGCGGTCTCCGGTTCGGTCGAGGCGGTCGTCACGGCGTGCTCCAGCGGTCCGGCATCGCTCCGGCCGTCGGCCGACCGCCGGAGCGGTCATCCTTCCACAGGGGCGGTGAAGGGGCGGTCGGACCCTCAGCCCACCGGCCAGGTGTGCACCGGCTCGCCACCGCGCATGTACTCGGCGTAGCGCCGGGTCATCGCCGCCAGCGCGGCCGGCCGGTCCATCCCGAACTGCTCGCGCAGCCGGTGGAAGGTGGCGCTCTGCCAGGAGGCGCCGTTGACCCGGCGCAGGCAGCGCTGCTCGATGATGCCGAGGTAGCGGTCCCGGTCGGCGGGCTCCACGCCCCACTCGTCCAGCCCCTGGTGGGCCATCGGCAGCAGTTCGTTCATGATCAGGTCGACGGCGGGCACGGTGGTGAGCCCGCCGCCGCGACCGGCCCGGCCCTGCCGCGGCCACTGGAAGACCGCGTCGATGCCGTACCGGGCGGCCTGCCGGAAGTTCTCGTCGGCCCGCTCGAACGGCAGCCTGTTCCAGATCGGCCGCGGCTGCTCGGCCAGCACCCGTACCAGGCCGTAGTAGAACGCCGCGTTGGCCAGCGTGTCGGCGACGGTCGGGCCGGCCGGCAGCGCGCGGTTCTCCACCCGCAGGTGCGGCACGCCGTCGCTGACGTCGTACACCGGCCGGTTCCAGCGATAGATGGTGCCGTTGTGCAGCCGCATCTCGGCGAGCCGCGGCACGCCCCCGGAGGCGAGCGTCTTGACCGGGTCCTCGTCGTCACAGATCGGCAGCAGCGCCGGGAAGTACCGCAGGTTCTCCTCGAAGAGGTCGTACGCCGAGTCCACCCACCGCTCGCCGAACCACGTGATCGGGCGCACGCCCTGGGCCTTGAGCTCCGCCGAACGGGTGTCGCACGCCTGCTGGAAGAGCACCGGCCTGGTCTCCCGCCAGAGCTCGCGCCCGAACAGGAACGGCGAGTTGGCGCCGAGTGCGAGCTGCGGGCCGCAGATCGCCTGGGCGGCGTTCCAGACCGAGGAGAACCGCTCGGGGGTGACCTGCAGATGCAGCTGCAACGAGGTCGCGGCGGCCTCGGCGACCATGGTGATCGACTCCAGCTGGAGGCGTTCGACGCCCTCGATGTCCAGCGTGATGTCCTCGCCGCGGGCGGCCAGGATCTGGTCGCTGAGCAGGCTGTACCGCTGGTTGTGGGACATCGCGTCCAGCCCGGTGTGGTCGTGCTCCAGGGTCGGCAGGATGCCCACCATGACGATCCGCGCACCGGCCTCGGCGGCCCTGCGGTCGGCGTAGCGCAGCCCGGTGTCGATCTCCTCGCGCAGCTCCTCGAACACGTGGCCGCAGAGCCGGTGCGGGGTGATGTTGACCTCGATGTTGAACTGCCCCAGCTCGGTCTGGAAGTCACTGGAGCCGATCGCGCTGAGCACCTGGGCGTTGCGCATCACCGGTAGGCCCTGCTCGTCGGCGAGGTTGAGCTCGATCTCCAGGCCCATCACCGCCCGGGGCCGGTCGAAGCGGTCCTCGCGCAGCATCCGCCCGAGCGCGTCGAGGCAGGACTGGAGCTTGCGGCGGTACAGCTGCCGGTCCGACAGGTCCGCGCGCGTCGCCACGACCTTCTCGCCCATGATCCCCTCCTCCTGAGCCGCCCGGCCGAGCGACCGTGCATGCATCATGCCCACCTCGAAGATCGATACCCGATTGCTTCGAACGGCTTGCAATGCAAGGAAACTGACGGCCTTTCAGCACATCCGCCGACTTGCCCGGCGCCACCGCCTGTGATAAACAGGTCACCCTGCGCACCTGTTCGATAGAATTCGCACTGCGCCCAGGCCGGCCCGCTGCCGCTCCGAAACCCTCGTCGACGGCGGCGGCCGCACCCGCACCGCGATCATGCACAACCGGACATGGCCAGGTCCCGTCACCGACGACACACCGCGCCATGCCGGTATGCCGCACTCGCACGCCGATCTCGCACGGAGAGGCGACCCCGCCATGACTCTGCAGACCCCCCAGCCCCCGCCCAGTGCCCTGCGCGCCGTCCTCGCCGCGCTCGACTCGGAGGACGCGCTGCGCCAGCCCGCCGCCGCAGCGCTGCGTCATCCGACCGGACCGCTGCTCCCCGCGCACCCGCTCGCGGTCCACGTCCTGGACGGGCCGCGCCCCGAGCTCACCGCCGCCCGGCGGACGGGCTGGCGCTTCCTGATCAAGGACGGCACCGAGGTGGCCGCCGCGGCCGAGGTGGTGCAGGGCGTCGAGGGCCACACCTTCTCCCACTTCACCGCCGGGCCCTACCTGGACTCGACCGTCCGGGCGCTGCGCCAGGCCTGGCAGCTCACCCAGACGTCACGAGCCCGCCGGCAGCCCCGGCTGCTGACCTTCCCGGGCCAGTACGCGACGGCGCTCTGGCTGCACAGTCCGGACGCCGACCCGGGGGCGGACCTTCTGATCCCGCTGGCACCGGCCCCGCTCGGGGTCACCGCGCACCGCGCCTACCCGGCCGCCGACCTGCTGCCGGTGCTGGCCCGGGCGCCGCTGGGCCGGGCGCTGCTGCTCGGCTCGTCCTGAGCCCTCCCCCGCCGGCCGGCTCCCCTCGCCGGCCGCTCCCTCACCGATCGCCCCGCCGGCGCGCTCCGCGCCGGCACCGATCTGCCAGCCCCACCCGGACGGGCCATCGGGCATGGCCCTGAAAGGCCAGCCGCCTGATGGCCCGTCCGGGGGCTTTTCCGAGCCGCAGCCGCCTGAACGGGTGATCTCTGCCCTCGGGTTGTGGCGCATGTCACCAAATTGCTGCGCGATCGTCCCGGGATGCCGACACTGGGAACCAGCGTGGAAGGACCACCTGTCCTACCCACTTGAGCGCCGGTCTACACCTGTCCGGCGCCGGACAGGATCCGACTACCGCGGCGGCTCCCGACGGGCATCCGACGGCGCCGCACCACGGGGAGGATCGCAGAGCGAAGCGAGGGTACGTATGTGCCAGCACCGTCCTGAATGCCCGACGGCCGAGTCCGAGGACCGCGAGGCGGCCGTACCGGTGGCCTGCCACCCGGAGCAGGGTTGGAGCCTGCTCTGCAACGGCGTCCTGCTCTTCGAGGACACCGGCGAACTGCTGCCCGACGGCCGGGTGATCGCCCCGCGCCGCCCGGTCGCCCACGCGGCCTGACCCGCAGGCGGGGGCAGCCGCCGACAGACGTCGAGGAACGGGCAGGGCCCCGGTGATGGAGCACCTCCCAGCCGAAGGCTGGGAGAGCTCCGCCGGGGCCCTGCCGTAGCTCGGCTCGCTCAGTTGCCGTACTCGTCCAGCGGCGGGCAGGAGCAGACCAGGTTGCGGTCGCCGTACGCGCCGTCGATGCGGCTGACCGGGGGCCAGTACTTGTCCGCCGGGTTCACACCCGCCGGGAAGACCGCCTCCTGCCGCGAGTAGCCGTGCGCCCAGTCGCCGGCCAGCGTGGCGGCGGTGTGCGGGGCGTTGCGCAGCGGGTTGTCCTCGGCCGTCCACTCGCCCGAGCCGACCTTGTCGACCTCGGCGCGGATCTCGATCATCGCGTCGCAGAACCGGTCGATCTCGTGCAGGTCCTCGGACTCGGTCGGCTCGATCATCAGGGTGCCGGCCACCGGGAAGGACATCGTCGGCGCGTGGAACCCGTAGTCGATCAGGCGCTTGGCGATGTCGTCCACCGTCACGCCCGTCTCCTTGGTGAGCGGGCGCAGGTCGATGATGCACTCGTGGGCGACCAGGCCGCCGGGGCCGGTGTAGAGCACCGGGAAGTGCGGGGCCAGGCGCTTGGCGATGTAGTTGGCGTTCAGGACCGCCACCTGGGTGGCGCGCTTGAGGCCCTCGCCGCCCATCAGCCGGACGTACGCCCAGGAGATCGGCAGGATGGCCGCCGAGCCCCACGGCGCGGCCGAGATCGGGCCGACGCCGGTGGCCGGGCCGGCCTCCGCCTGGAGCGGGTGGTTGGGCAGGTACGGCGCGAGGTGCGCGCGGACCGCGACCGGGCCGACGCCCGGGCCGCCGCCGCCGTGCGGGATGCAGAAGGTCTTGTGCAGGTTCAGGTGCGAGACGTCCGCGCCGAACTTGCCCGGCTTGGCCAGGCCGACCAGGGCGTTCAGGTTGGCGCCGTCCACGTACACCTGGCCGCCGGCCTCGTGCACGGCCGCGCAGATGTCGGTGATCTCGGTCTCGTACACGCCGTGGGTGGACGGGTAGGTGACCATCAGCACGGCGAGCTGGTCGCGGTGCTGCTCGATCTTGGCCTTCAGGTCGTCCACGTCGACGTCGCCGTCGACCAGGGTCTTCACCACGACCACGCGCATGCCGGCCATCACGGCGGAGGCCGCGTTGGTGCCGTGCGCGGAGGACGGGATCAGGCAGACGTCACGCTGGGTGTCGCCGTTGGCGTGGTGGTACGCACGGACGGCCAGCAGGCCGGCCAGCTCGCCCTGGGAGCCGGCGTTCGGCTGGATCGAGACGGCGTCGTACCCGGTCACCTCGACCAGCTGCTGCTCCAGCTGGCGGATCAGGGTCAGGAAGCCCTGCGCCTGCTCGATCGGCGCGAACGGGTGCAGCTGGCCGAACTCGGGCCAGGTCACCGGCTCCATCTCGGTGGTCGCGTTGAGCTTCATGGTGCAGGAGCCCAGCGGGATCATGCCGCGGTCCAGCGCGTAGTCGCGGTCCGACAGGCGGCGCAGGTAGCGCAGCATGGCGGTCTCGGAGCGGTGGCTGTGGAAGACCGGGTGGGTCAGGTACTCGTCCTCGCGCAGCAGCGCGGCCGGCAGCGCGTCAGCGCTCTCGGCGGCCTCCACGCCCTCGACGCCGAACGCGGCCCAGACGCCCGCCAGGTGCTCGCGGGTGGTGGTCTCGTCGGTGGAGACCGAGATCCGGTCCTCGCCGTCCTGGTGGACGTTGATGCCGTGGGCGCGCGCGGCCTCGGCGATCGCGGCGGCGCGGCCGGGGACGACGGCGGTGACGGTGTCGAAGAACTCGCCGTGGAGCAGCTCGACGCCGCCGGCCCGCAGGCCCTCGGCGAGGGCGGCGGCGTAGCGGTGGGTGCGGCGGGCGATGTCGGCCAGGCCGTCCGGACCGTGGTAGACGGCGTACATCGAGGCCATCACGGCGAGCAGCACCTGGGCGGTGCAGATATTGCTGGTGGCCTTCTCGCGGCGGATGTGCTGCTCGCGGGTCTGCAGCGCCAGGCGGTAGGCGCGGGTGCCGTCGGCGTCGACGGAGACGCCGACCAGGCGGCCGGGCAGCGAGCGGGCGTACTCGGCACGCACCGAGAGGTAGCCGGCGTGCGGGCCGCCGAAGCCCATCGGCACACCGAAGCGCTGCGAGGTACCGCAGGCGATGTCGGCGCCGAGCGAGCCCGGGGACTTCAGCAGGGTGAGCGCCAGCAGGTCGGCGGCGACGGCGACGATCGCGCCGAGGCCGTGGGCCTGCTCGATGACGGGGGCGAGGTCGCGGACCACACCGGTGGCGCCCGGGTACTGCAGCAGCACACCGAAGACGCCGCGCTCGGCGATCTCGGCGGGGATGCCCGCGGAGAGGTCGGCGACGACGACCTCGACACCGGTCGGCTCGGCGCGGGTCTCGATCACCGCGATGGTCTGCGGCAGGGTCTCGGCGTCGACCAGGAAGACACCGCCCTTGACCTTGGTGACGCGGCGGGCCAGCGCCATCGCCTCGGCGGCCGCGGTGCCCTCGTCCAGCAGCGAGGAGCCGGAGGTGGGCAGGCCGGTCAGGTCGGAGACCAGGGTCTGGAAGTTGAGCAGCGCCTCCAGGCGGCCCTGCGAGATCTCCGGCTGGTACGGCGTGTACGCGGTGTACCAGGCCGGGTTCTCCAGGACGTTGCGCAGGATCACCGGCGGGGTGAAGGTGCCGTAGTAGCCCAGGCCGATCATCGGCTGGAGCACCTGGTTGCGTCCTGCCAGCTCGCGCAGCTCGGCGAGGACCTGCGCCTCGCTGCGGCCGGCGGGCAGGTCCAGGCCGGTGATGGAGCGGATCGCCTCGGGCACGGCGGTGGCGGCGAGCTCGTCCAGCGAGCCGTAGCCGACCTGGGCCAGCATCTTCTCCTGCGCAGCGGCGTCGGGGCCGATGTGGCGGTTCTCGAAGGGACTGGCCAGCTCAAGCTCGGTGAGGGTCGGGGCGCCGGTGGGGCGTCCCTCGTTCGGCTGGGCGTTCATGGTGGTCGAGGCCTCCTGGTCACGGACCGGCGGGGGTACGCACGCCGTACGGCTCCACCGCTGTGGACAACAGCGGAAGGGCCTGGGCGGGCGGACCCAACAGGCCTCCCCCTCTGTCATCGGGACCTGAGAGCTTCGCCCGCGCGGCACGCCGTGGGCGCGCCGCCGGCTTGCACCGTCGGTGAGGGTGGTGGCCACCGGCTCCCTCGCCGGCAGTCCTGCCCTGCTTTCCAGAGTGACCTATCCCACACGGTACGGATGCCTGAGAGATTCCGGGGAGGAGTTGCTCCTTCGGCGCCCCGACCAGTGGTTTTCGCTGTCGGGGACTCTCCCGAGCGGGCTCGGCGGTCGCGCCCAGGGTACCAGCGGGAGGCCCTTCGATCACGGGTGCGTCGGGTCGATCCCGGGGCGGCCCCGTGACCCGGACGGCGCAGCACCGGGCCCGTCCGGCCCCGCCCCGGTCGCGGGCGTCCGGTTCATGGCTTTTGGTGTGAAGTGGCGGATGGAACGGGCGGGCCGGCCGTCGGCCTGCGGGAGTTCCGCAGGCGCAGCGCACTGGAGGAAAGAGTGCAGACCGATATCGACCCCCGGGACCTCATCGGCCACAAGGCGGTCGACCGCAACGGAGACAAGATCGGGACGGTCGACGAGGTGTACCTGGACGACGCCACCGGACAGCCCGAATGGGCGGCCGTCCGGACCGGCATCTTCGGCCGGGACGCCTTCGTCCCCCTGACCACGAGCGAGTTCTCCGGCGACGAGCTGCGGGTGCCGTACGACAAGTCACTGGTGAAGGAGTCGCCGGACTTCGGCGTCGGCCAGCACCTGTCGCCGGCCCAGGAGCTCCAGCTGTACCGCTACTACGGGCTGGACACCCCGATGGACGGCCGCCCGTCGGCGGGCGACGGCTCCGGCTCCGATCCGGCCGACCACGACTTCGGCTCCGTCCCGGCGGCGGCCCCGATGGCGGCCGCCGGCACCGTGGCGGCCGCCGGCACCGTGGCGGCCGCGGCCACGCACACGGCGCCGGCGCCCGCGGACACCCCGGCGGCCCCGAACGCAGGACCGGCCGCGCCCGTCGCGAAGCCGCTCGCCTTCCACTCGGCCGACACCCCGGCCGCCTCCCCCCGCACCACCCCGGCAGCCGACCTCGGCAAGCCGTCCGAACCCGCCACGGAGGCCAACGTGCGGACCCTCAGCACCTCCGCACCCGCCGCCCCCACGGCGCCGGTCACCCCCGAGTCGCGCCCCCAGGCCGCGCCGGCCACCACCGGCCCGGTCGCCCCTGCCGCCCCGGCCGTCTCCACGTCCACCCCGGCCACGTCCACGTCCACCCCGGCCGCCCCTGCCGCCCCGGCCACGTCCACGTCCACCCCGGCCACGCCCACGTCCACCCCGGCCTCCTCCACGTCCACCCCGGCCGCCTCCACATCCGCGCCGGCCTCGTCCGCGCCCAGCGGCCCGGTGGAGATCACCTGCCGCGAGGAGCGCCTGGACATCACCACCGAGTGGCACGTCCTCGGCACAGCGAAGCTGCGCAAGTACGTGACCAGCGAGCCGGTCGAGCGCCGCGTCCCGGTGGTCCGCGAGCGCGTGCGGGTGGAGCGGATGCCGGTCGGCGAGGCGGAGCGGGCCTCGCTGAGCGAGAAGGACATCGCCGAGGCGGTGGAGGAGGTCACGCTGCGCGAGGAGCACCCGGTGGTCCGCAAGTACCTGGCCCCGATCGAGCGGGTGCGCCTGGTGGTCGAGCGGTACACCGCCGAGGAGGTGATCCGCGACGAGCTGCGCCGCGAGCACGTCGAGGTCCACGACAACACCGCCTCGACCCCGACCCCGACCCCGGCCCCCGCAACGCCGCCCGCCTACGCCCACACCCCCGCATCGGCCGACGAGCCGTCCCGCCCGGCCCCCCTCAGGCCTCTCGCCTGACAGAGCAGCTCACCGAGGACCCCGGGCCCGCCCACGGCCCGGGGCCCTTCGTGTTTTCCACCCCGCGACCCCGGCCTTCGGGGCCGCGGTCCTTCGACTTTGCCAAAGCTTCACCAATCGATATTTGACACACTGAAGTATCTCCCTGCATGGTTATTTCAGTTCATTCACTATGTACGGGAGGAAGCAACCGTGAGTGAGGCACCACAGCCCACCACCGCGGCCGAGAAGCAGAGCAGCGCCCGGGTCCTGCCGGCCCTCATCCTGGCGATGCTGTCGTTCAGCGTGGTGCAGACCGCGGTCGTCCCGATCCTGCCCTCGCTGGCCAAGGAGCTCAGCGTCTCCGGCTCCAACATCACCTGGCTGATGACGGCCAACCTGCTCTCCGCCGCCGTGCTGACCCCCCTGCTGGGCCGCTTCGGCGACCTGCGCGGCCGCAAGCCGATGCTGCTGATCTCGCTGACCGGCCTGGTGGCCGGCTCCGCGCTGGCGGTCAGCACCCACTCCTTCACCTGGCTGGTCGTCGCCCGTGTCCTGCAGGGCGCCGGCGGTGGCGTGCTGCCGCTGGCAATCAGCATCGTCCGCGACGAGCTGCCGAAGCAGAAGGTGACCGGCGGCGTCGCCGCCATCAGCGCCTCGATGGGCGTCGGCTCCGGCCTCGGCCTGGTGGCGACCGGTCTCCTGCTGGAGCACTGGAGCTACAAGTCGATCTTCTGGATGGGCCTGGTCTTCGGCCTGATCGCGGTCGCCCTGGTCGCCCTGCGCGTTCCCAGCGACCCGGTCACCGACAAGGACGGCGGCGCCGACCCGCTCGGTGCCATCACCCTGGCCGGCTGGCTCTCCGCCCTGCTGGTCGCGGTCAGCCAGGGCAACAACTGGGGCTGGACCTCGACCAAGACCCTCGGCCTGTTCGCCGTCGCCGCCGTGGTCGCCCTGATCTGGGGCGTCATCGAGGTCAAGGTGAAGCACCCGCTGGTGGACATGAAGATGATGTCCCGCCCGGCCGTCGCCTTCACCAACCTGGCCGGCCTGCTGATCGGCTTCGGCATGTACGGCTCGTTCATGGTGATCAGCAACTTCGCCCAGACCCCGGAGAAGTTCACGCACTACGGCTTCACCGCCACCGTGCTGCACGCCGGCGTCATGCTGCTGCCGTCCGCCATCGGCTCGATGGTCGCCGCCCCGCTGGGCGCCCTGCTCATCGCCCGCCGCGGCCCGCGCCTGCCGCTGGTCCTCGGTGGCGTGCTCGGCGCGATCGCGATGGCCTACCTGGCCGCGCGCCACAGCCACGAGGCCGACATCTACACCGCTTCGGCGATCTTCGGTCTGGGCATCGGCCTCGCCTTCTCGGCGATGCCCGCCTACATCAACGGCGCCGTCCCGGTCGAGCAGAGCGGCATCGCCAACGGCATGAACGCCGTGCTGCGTACCGTCGGTGGCGCGATCGGCACCGCCGTGATGGCCGCCATCCTGACCGGCGACACCATGAAGCTGCCGATCCCGGTCTCGCTGCCCACCCTGGACGCCTACAAGCACGCGTTCTGGACCGCCGCAGTGGTCTGCGCGATCGCCGGCGCCGTCCCGTTCCTGATCCGCTCCGTCAAGCCGGCCGCCACCGTCGCCGCCGGCAACGAGGTCGCGGACCTGAACTCCAGCCCCGCGCTGGCCAAGACCGACGCCTGACGAGGCGTCCACCCCCCGCGCCCAGGGACAGGGCGCGGGGGACCGGTCCCCGAACGGTCGACGAGGGCATCGCGACCATCCGAGGCCGGCACTTCACACGGCCCCACCCGGTTCCCCTGCCGGGTGGGGCCGTTTCGTGCGCTCAGCCCTCCCCCGGGCCCCCGTCTGCGCCCCCGCCCTCGCGGCCCCGCAACGGCAGCGGACGCGCGGGTTCGAGCGCCGGGTCGTCCACCGCGAAGGTCCGCACCCGGCCCGGCCCGCTCCACGGCGTCTCGAACCGCACCGTCACCCGCCCGACCCCGCTGCCCTGCACCCACCCGGGCCCGAACTCGCCGTGCCGCACGTCCTGCCCCGGCATCCAGTGCCGCACCGCGGGCCCGGCCGGCTCCGGCTCGTCCTCCTCCTCGCCCTCCACCACCTCGTGCTCGGCGGCCTCCTCCCGGACGGCCTGCGCGAACAGGTCCTCCTGGGTGTAGTCGGCAAGCTGCGAGACCCCGACGCCGAGCAGCCGCACCCCGCCGGTGATGTCCACCTGCGAGGCCAGCCGCCGGGCCGTCTCGGTGATCACCGCCTCGTCGTCCGTCGGGCCGCGCAGCGTCTCCGAACGGGTCAGCGTGGAGAAGTCGAACCGCCGCACCTTCAACACCACCGTCCGCCCCGACCGGCCGGCTGCGCGGAGCCGCCGCACGCACCGCGCGGCCAGGACATCGACCTCGCGTAGCACGCGGTCCCGGTCCGCGAGGTCCACCTCGAAGGTGTCCTCCACCGACACCGACTTGGCGTCCTGGTCGGCGACGACCGGCCGGTCGTCCACCCCTGTCGACATCTGGTGGACGCCGGCGCCGTGCGCCTTCCCCAGCAGCTGCACCAGCTCCGCCTCCCCCGCCTCGGCGAGGTCGGCCACCGTGTTCAGCCCGGCCCGCCGCAACACCTGTTCGGTGGCCGGGCCGATGCCGGGCAGCGCGCGCACCGGCATCGGCCCGAGCACCGCGCGCTCCTGGCCGGGCTCGACCAGCACCAGCCCGTCCGGCTTGGCCTGCTCGGAGGCGATCTTGGCCATCAGCTTGGACCCGGCCGCCCCGACCGAGGCGGTCAGCCCGGTCCGCCGGTGGATGTCGGCCCGCAGGTCCTCCGCGAGGGCCAGCACCAGCCGCTCCCCGGTCCCGTGGTCGGCCGCCGCCAGCGCCGGACCGTACGGACCGGCCTCCAGGTCGACGAACGCCTCGTCCAGGCTGAGCGGCTGGACCAGCGGCGACAGCTCCCGCAGCAGGCCCATCACCAGCTCGCTCACCTGCCGGTAGGCCTCGAAGCGCCCGGACAGGAACGCCGCGTTCGGGCAGAGCCGGCGCGCCTGCGCCATCGGCATCGCCGAGTGCACGCCGAACTTCCGCGCCTCGTACGAGGCCGTGGAGACCACCCCGCGCCCGCCCAGACCACCGACGATCACCGGCTTTCCGCGCAGACTCGGTTTGGCCGCCTGCTCCACCGCGGCGAAGAAGGCGTCCATGTCGAGGTGGATGATGCTCGGCAGTGACCGCACCTGCCGATCATGCCGCACGGGTACGACAGTCCGGCCGAACCCGGCCGCCTCCCCACCCCCGGCGAGGTCCCGCCCCGGTGAAGTCCCTCCCCCGACAGGGCCTACCGCGGCTGCGCCGCCCCCGCGTCGGCCAGCGCCCGCGGGATGCCCTCCTCCTTGGGCCCGAGGAACAGCGGGTCCGGCCGCAGCCAGGCGTTCAGCGCGGCCTTGCCCGCCCCCGGGATCTCCCGCAGCCCGCCGTACAGCCAGGTGGCGTCGTGCACCTCCGGCACCCCGACCGCGTACGCGTCGATGCCGGCCGCCTCACAGAGCGCCAGCGCCCGCCGGACATGGAAGTCCTGGCTGACCAGCACCGCCCGGTCCACCCCGAAGATCCGGTGAGCCCGGGTGCAGGAGTCCCAGGTGTCGAAGCCCGCGTAGTCGCCCACCACCCGTACCTGCGGCACCCCGTGCTCGATCAGGTACTGCCGCATGGCGTCGGTCTCGTCGTAGCTGTCCCGCCCGTTGTCGCCGGTGACCAGGACCGCCTGGACCTTCTGCTCCCGGTACAGGTCGACCGCCGCGTCCAGCCGGTGCGCCAGGTACGGCGACGGCTTGCCCTCGGACAGGCCCGCGCCGAACACCACCGCCACCGGTGCCTTCGGCGCGCTCGCCACCGTACCAACCCGGTCGTCCGCCGAGATCCACAGCCAGGCACTCGGCGCCAGCGCCAGCGCGCAGACCGCGGTGACGAGTTGGAAGATCCGGCGCTGCGTGCGCCGCCGTCCCAGCCGGACGCCGAGCCGCCGTGCCCGCCGCCGCAGCAGGCCGGGTATTCCGGAGCCGAACCGCACGTGCTCCCCCTTGAGTCGCTCACCAGGCTTGATCGGTTCACCAGGCACGACGAGGCCGCGGGCCCGGACGGTTCCCCGTCCGGGCCCGCAGCCTCGTCAGTACGCTTGTCAGACCGCGCGGTTGCGGCGCTGCGCCAGCTCGTCGCCCGGGTCGTGCCCGACCACCGTCTCACCGGTGTCGGTCCGCTCGGCGTGCAGCCGCCCGAGAGCCAGCTCCAGTTCCTTCCAGACCGCGCCGACGGCGATGCCGAAGACGCCCTGACCGCCCTTCAGCAGGTCGACCACCTGCTGCGGCGTGGTGCACTCGTACACCGTGGCACCGTCGCACATCAGCGTCAGCCCTGCCAGGCCGGCGACATCGGGCGACTGCAGATGGGCGACCGCCACCCGGATGTTCTGGAGCGAGACGCCGGCGTCCAGCAGCCGCTTCACGATCTTCAGCAGCAGGATGTCGCGGAAGCTGTACAGCCGGTGGCTGCTCGCCGGGTAGACCGAGCGGACACTGGGCTCCAGCAGCCCCGTCCGGGCCCAGTAGTCCAGCTGGCGGTAGGTGATCCCGGCCGCCGCACAGGCCGTCGGGCCGCGGTAGCCGATCAGCTCCGAGGTGGGCGCGAGCCGCTCGATGGCGGGCTGACCGGGCTGTACGGCCGGGAACCGGCCCAGCCGGGGCAGCTCCGTCCGGGACAGGTCGGTCACGCTGCGGGCGGTGCGCGGCATGTGCACGGCGCACAGGCCTCCCACGGCCGCTTCATCGCCGGTGCCGGTCATGCCTACCTCCGTCCACTCATGCTGCGGGCAACCCAGACTGCGGGCGACAGACACCCGGGCAGCCACCCCTGACGGTAGGCAGTCCCCTATGGCCCGTCAACGATCGCCACGCCGGGCGGGACAAACCACGTCACTCAGGAGAGTGGTTTTTCGTGCCCCTAGTGTGGGTAGGTAGACGCCTTTTGGCAAAACGGCCGAACGTACACGGCACAACGCCACACACGGCCCCCGGGCGACACGCCGCAGGCGGCCGGCTACTGCGGCGTGCCGCCGCCGAAGTCCTCGGGCGAGACCTGGTCGAGGAACTCGCGGAACTTCTCGACCTCGTCCTCCTGCTCGTCCGGGATCGCGATGCCCGCCTCGGCGAGCACCTCCTCGCTCCCGTAGATCGGCGTACCGGTGCGCAGCGCCAGCGCTATCGCGTCGGACGGCCGGGCGCTCACCTCGACCCCGCCGGCGAACACCAGCTCGGCGTAGAAGACGCCCTCCCGCAGGTCGGTGATCCGCACCTCGGTGAGCTGCTGCCCGAGCGCCTCCAGGACGTCCTTGAAGAGGTCGTGCGTCAGCGGGCGCACCGGAGTCATGCCCTGCTGGGCGAAGGCGATCGCGGTCGCCTCGCCGGGGCCGATCCAGATCGGCAGGTAACGGTCGCCCCCGACCTCCCGGAGCAGCACGATCGGCTGGTTGGAAGGCATCTCCACCCGGACACCCACGACGTCGAGCTCATTCACACAGGCAACCCTATGGCCCTTGACCCGGATATGAAAGCGCAGAGCCGACCGCGCTGGTCAGCGGGGTCGGCCGGTCAGGCACGGGTCCGCAGACCGGCCTGGACCATGGCCGCGTGCAGCCGGACGGAGAGCGTGGCGAGCTCCCTGGCGGTGGCCTCGGCATGCGCCCTGGTCTGCGGGTTCCGGTGCCGCCGCAGCGGCGCCACCACCTGCTCGACGAGCGCGATCTCGCGGTCGGCGGCCGCCTTCATGGCGCGCAGGTGGCGCGGCTCCAGCCCGTACCGGCCCAGCTCCGCCACGAGCCGGGCGACCTGCAGCGCCTCGCCGTCGTAGCCGCCGTCCGGCCCCGCCGCGACCAGCCCGTAGGACTCCCACTCGGCCAGCTGCCGCTCGCCGGCCTCGGCGGCCGCCAGCAGCTCGGCCCGGCCCAGCCGGACCCCGGCCGGGCTCTCGGCGCCGGCCACCAGCTCGCGGTCCGCCTCCTCCAGCGGCCCGGGCCGGGCGTCGGCGGCGGGCAGCGCGGGCGGGCTCTCACCGCGCTCGATGGCGTCCAGGTGCTCGCGGATCACCCGCAACGGAAGATAGTGGTCACGCTGCATCCGCAGCACGTAGGCCAGCCGCTCGACGTCGGCCGGGCTGAACTTGCGGTACCCCGAGGGCGTGCGCTGCGGCTCGACCAGGCCCTCCGCCTCCAGGAACCTGATCTTCGAGATGGTGACTTCGGGGAAGTCGTCCCGCAGGAAGGCCAGCACCGCGCCGATGCTCAGCAGCTCGTCGCCGCCGCGCCGTCGGCCGCCCCCGGCGGGCCGGTCCGGGCGGACCGGCTGCCTGGGGGCCGCGACCACTCCCCGCGTGCCCTGGTCCGTCTGCGGACCGGACGACGCGGGGGTGGCCGCCCCGAGAGATGAAGGGGTATTCGTACTCACTCGGGCTCCTGCCGACGTTGGTTTCAGTACCCCCGGTGGTGGCTGGCGAAGAACACCAGCCGGTACTTCCCGATCTGCACCTCGTCGCCGTTGTTCAGCGGCACCTCGTCGATCCGCTCCCGGTTGACGTACGTGCCGTTGAGGCTGCCCACGTCGGCCACGGTGAACCCGCCGCCGGGCGTCCGGCGGAACTCCACGTGCTTGCGCGAGACGGTGACGTCGTCCAGGAAGATCTCGCCCTGCGGGTGACGGCCGGCCGTGGTCTTGTCCGAGTCCAGCAGGAACCGGCTGCCCGAGTTGGGGCCGCGCTGGACGATCAGCAGGGCCGTGCCCGGCGGCAGCGCGTCGATCGCCGCCAGCACCTCGGCCGACAGGGCCGGCGTGGCGCCGGTACCGGTCGTGGTGTTGGGGTCGTAGGACTCCAGGCCGGAGATCGAGATGGTCGACGTGGTCTCCGCCGCCCCCTCGGGCAACGCACCGCCGCGCAGCGCCGTACCGCAGTTGGAACAGAAGCGGGCCGCGGCCGGGTTCTGGTTGCCGCACCTGGGGCACGGAGTGGGGCCAGCCATGTTCACAGCCTCCTGGCGCGGCACACCCGACGGGTTGTGCCCGGCGTACGGATCCGGGGCAAACCCTCCACCAGAGGTTGAGGGTCCTGACGGGAAACCTATGCGCGGCGCGCCGGAGGGGTCAACCGACGCGCCGTAGCCCGCCGGATTCCCCGCGAACTGCTGGTTGGCGCCGTCCCGGAACAGAGGCCGCTCCGCGTACTCCACCCCCTCGGGGGCAGGGCGCATGCCCGGCACGGCGGGCTCTTCGTCGGCCCGGCGGTGACGCGCGGTGGGTGCCTCGACGGCGGCCGCGTCACGGCCCTTGTTACGACCGAACAACTTCGAGAAGAAACTCACGGGCGAATCCCCTTGCGTGTGACAGACCCGCCCGCGGGGCAGGGTGAGAACCTCGGACAGGCTGCGGGCCCGGTCTCGGACCGGGCCGGCTGGAGTGGTACTCCGACGTGTGGTGCTCCGGTATGTGCTGGTGTGGACCAGTCTCGCCCACGCGGCGACGACCCCCCGCACCGGGGGCCGCCCGCAGGTGAGGGGCCGTTCGGCCGGTGCCCCGTCACTTCGGAGCCGGCTTGGCGTACTGCGGCGTCTTCAGATCGACGAGGGCGTCGACGACCACCTTCTGCTGCTGGGAGATGGTCGCCCGGGCCTGATGACTCTCCAGGGTACGGACCACACCTCCCGGGATGTTCAGCGCGGGTGTGAGGTCCTGCGGGTTCCCCACGACGGTGAAGCGATAGGGCTGCGAGACCTTCTTGCCGTCGATCTGCACACCGCCACCGGACAGGTCCGTGAAGTAGGTGTTGACCACCACGCGCACATCGTTGATCTGAATCGCCTCCGCCCCCGCCGCTCGGAGTTCCTGCAGGGTGTCCAGCAGCATATCCGCCTTCACCTGCCCTTGGGGATCATCGACAGTGAGTACGATGCCCGGACCAGTGGCTTTGACGGTTCCCGCGAGCACACCGAGTTCCGTCACCTTCTTCCTGGTCTGTTCCTGGGCTTCCTTGGCCTGGTTGGAACTGTTCTCCAACTTGGCCAGGGACTGCTCCAGCTCCGCCTTCTCCTGTTGGAGACGCTGCTGACGGCCGTCCAGTTCGTCGAGGATCCGGACAAGATCCTCCTGACGTGCGCCGCGCAGCTGGCTGTGGTGGTCGTTGGTCGAGCGGACCTGGATCGCCAGCGCCAGGCCGAGCGAGAACAGCAGCAGCGCCACGACCAGCTGGCCCCGCGACAGCCGCGGCGGCCAGAGCGCCGCCTTCAGCCGGCGCCGGCCCGCACCGCGGTCGGCGTCCTGCGGGGCGGGCGCCGGCTCGGCGGCCTCGGCGGGCGCCGCCGCGACCTCCGGTTCCTCCACCTCAGCCTGAGGCTTCTGCTGCTCCCCGTCCGGCTTCCGCTCGCCCCCCTCGGTCTTCCTGACCTCCCCGGCCTGCGGACGCGCCGCCTCGACCGGTTCCGCCTTCTCCTTCTCCTTCAACGGCTCCACCGGCTTCACCGGTTCGACAGGCGCCACGGCCTCCACCGGCTCGGCAGCCTCCACCGCCCCCACCGGCTCGGAAGGCTGCACCGCCCCCACCGGCTCGGAAGGCTGCACCGCCTCGACGGGCTCGACAGGCGTCACGGCCTCGACGGGCCCGGCAGCCTCCGCAGGCTTCCGCAGCGGCTTCTCCGTCCCCGAAGCCGCCTCCCGCTCCGCGCTGCCGTTCTCGCGCACGCCTTCTCCCGCCGCTCCGTCCCCGGTCTTCTCCTCCGCCGCCTCACCGCGGCCCGGCTCAGGCGCGGAAGACATGGCGCCTGATCGCAGCGGCGTTGGAGAAGATGCGGATACCCAGGACGACGACCACACCGGTGGACAGCTGCGATCCGACCCCCAGCTGGTCCCCGAGGAAGACGATCAGCGCCGCGACCACCACGTTGGAGAGGAAGGAGACGATGAACACCTTGTCGTTGAAGATCCCGTCCAGCATCGCCCGGACACCGCCGAACACGGCGTCGAGCGCCGCGACCACCGCGATCGGAAGGTACGGCACTACGGCGTCCGGCACCTCGGGCTGGACGAAGAGTCCGACGACCACCCCGATCACGAGACCAAGTACGGCAATCACGGTCTGGCTGCTCCTGTCCCTGCGGTGGACGACCCGCTCGTGGTCGCCATGGGCGAGTGGGCTGTGGTGGTCTTGGCGGAGCCGCTCGGCGTGCGCTTCCCGGAGCTCTGCGGGGTCGGCGTGGCCGACGGCGACGTGCTCGCGGAGGGGCTCGGCGACCCGCCGGACGCCGCGGCGCTCGGGGCAGTGGCGGACGGGCTCGCCGAGGGCGAGGGCTCCGGCGTGGCGGGCTGGGCAGTCCGCAGGGTGACGCCCACCGCCGCGGGCAGCGTCAGCTTCTTCTGCGCGGACAGCGTCGACTTGATGCCGTACTTCTCCTGCAGCAGACGTAGGTACTGGCCCGCCATGTTGTTCTCGAAGGCGCCGACCAGCTTGGTGCCGTCGCCGAGCGCCTGCACGCTGTACGGCGGGACGAGCGGCCGGTTGTCCACCAGCACCGCCTCGCCCGCGGCGCGGATCGCCGAGAGTGCGGTGAGCCGCTGCCCGTTGATCGAGATGCCCTCGGCGCCGGACTCCCAGAGCCCGTTCACCACCAGCTGGAGGTCCCGGTCGCGCAGCCGGCCGCTGTTGGAGAACCCCTGCCCGGCGCGCGGATCGACGTTCCCGCCGGCGCCGGTACCGGCCGCGTCCTCCAGGACGAGCTTGACCCCCGGGCCGGTGACCTCGGCCAGGCCCACCGCGCCCGCCAGGGCGGCCGGGTCGCCGTCCCCCGGGGCCAGCGCCTGCTGCTGCGTACTGTCGACCTTCCGCCGCAGGTCCTGCACCTGCTTCTGCAGGCGGTCCGCCGACCCGTTGCTGTCGTTGATCCGGTGGATCAGCGCGTCGCGTTCCTTGGCGAGCGTCGGCTCCGCCTTGTGCGCGTTCACCGCGCCGACCGTCACCACCGCCCCGACCAGGGCCAGCCCGGCGCCCAGCGTCAGCAGGCCCCGGACCGTGCCGGGTATCCGGCTGTCGCGGTCACCGCCCCGCGCCGCGGCCGCCTCGGCGTAGCCCTCGTCCAGACCGTGGTCCATCACGTTGGTCAGCAAGGACATCGAGGCGTCCGGACGGTTGAACCGTCCGTTGCTGGCACTCGGCGTCGGCGTCGCTGGCATGCGGACCATCGTCCCACGTCGACGGAGGGGCCTGTGCACTCCCCCTGACCTGCGCAGTCACCAGAAGCGACGGATCACCATCAAGGCCTCCAAAACGGACAACCGGGCAATCGGAGGTCAGGCAGATCCGCCGATGGGCGGACGAGCGGCGCGGGGCGGCACTCGCCGCCCCGCCCCGCCCTCCCGGAGTCGGCCGGGGATCACCCGGCGGTCACCGGCCGGCGCCGTCGACCACCGCCGCCCACTCGTCCAGCAACGCCTCGGTCGCCTCGTCGTCCGGGCCCTCCGCCCAGAGGTGGGTGACCGCCTCGGCCGGGTCCGGCAGCACCAGCGTCCACCGGCCGTCCGCCTCGACCACCCGGACGCCGTCCGTGGTGTCGAGCCGCCGGTTGCCGGCCGCCTCCACCACCGAGCGCATGACCATGCCCTTCGCCGCCCACGGCGTCGCGATGTCCCGACGCCGGATATGCGCCTGCGGGATGCGCGCGTCGATCTGGCTCAGCGTGAGCTGGGTCCGGGCCACCAGCCCGACCAGCCGGACGAACGCCGCCGCACCGTCCAGCACACCGCTGAACTCGGGGACGACGAAGCCTCCGCGCCCGTCCCCGCCGAACACCGTGCCCTCGGTGGCGGCCGCCTTGGCCAGGTCGTCCGGCGTGGTCGTGGTCCAGATGACCTGGGTGCCGTGGTACGCCGCCACCTGCTCGGCGATCCGCGTGGTGGTCACCGGCAGTGCGACCTGCCCGCTGCGGCGCTCCGCCGCGACCAGGTCGAGCAGCACCAGCAGCGCCCGGTCGTCGTCGATCACCCGGCCCAGCTCGTCCACGAAGGCCACCCGCTCACCCACCGGGTCGAAGCGCACTCCGAAGGCCGCCCGGGAGGACGCCACCAGCTCGCCCAGCCTGGCCAGCCCCGCCCGGCGCTCCTCGGCGTCCTCGGTCGGCCGTGACTCGTCCAGGCCGCTGGAGACGGTGAGCGCCTCCACCCCGAGCCGGCCGAGGATGCTCGGCAGAACGAGCCCGGCACTGCCGTGCGCGGTGTCCACGACCACCTTCAGCCCGGCCTCGCGGACACCCGTGGTGTCGATCGTCCGCAGCAGGTTTCCCGCGTAGGAGTCGAACACGCTGGACGGGAAGGTCAGGTCGCCGATCTCTCCCGGGAAAGCGCGCCGGTACTCCTGGCGCGCGTAGACGCGGTCCAGCTTGCGCTGCCCGGCCTGCGAGAGGTCGGCGCCGCGCTCGTCGAAGAAGAGGATGTCCAGCGAGTCCGGCACCCCGGGCGTGGTCCGCAGGAAGATCCCGCCGGCGCTCCCCCGCGCGGTGTGCTGCCGGGCCACCGGCATCGGCACGTTCTCGAGGTCGCGGACGTCGATCGCGCTGGTCTGGAGCGCCGAGATCATCGCCCGCTTGAGCGCACGCGCACCACGCGAGTGGTCACGCGCGATGGTGACGGTCGCCCCCTTCTTCAACGTGGTCGCGTACGCGCCCGCCAGCCGCACGGCCAGCTCGGGCGTGATCTCGACGTTGAGGATGCCCGAGACGCCGCGCAGCCCGAAGAGGTGCTCCTGGCCGCGGGACTCCCAGATCACCGAAGTGTTGACGACCGCGCCGGCCTCGATGGTCTTGAACGGGTAGACCCGGACGTTGGCCGCGATGATCGACTCCTCGCCGATCAGGCACTCGTCCCCGATCACCGCTCCGTCCTCGATCCGCGCGGCCCGCATCACATCGGTGTTCTTCCCGACCACGCACCCCCGCAGATTGCTCTGCGGCCCGACGTAGACGTTGTCGTGGATGACCGCCCTGTGCAGGAAGGCGCCGCGCTTCACGACGACATTGCTGCCGAGCACGGTGTGCTCGCGGATCTCCACGCCGGCCTCGACCTTGGCGTAGTCCCCGATGTACAGCGGCCCGCGGAGCACCGCCTCCGGGTCCACCTCGGCCCCTTCGGCCACCCAGACGCCCGGAGAGATCTCGAACCCGTCGAGCTCGACGTCGACCTTGCCCTCCAGGACGTCCGCCTGGGCCTTGCCATAGCTCTCGTGGGTGCCCACGTCCTCCCAGTAGCCCTCGGCCACGTACCCGTAGACCCGCTTGCCCTCCTTGAGCAACTGCGGGAACACGTCGCTCGACCAGTCGACGGACTCCCCCGCCGCCACGTAGTCGAAGACCTCGGGTTCCATGACGTAGATCCCGGTGTTCACCGTGTCGGAGAAGACCTGCCCCCAGGTCGGCTTCTCCAGGAAGCGCTCGACGCGCCCCTCGTCGTCGGTGATCGTGATGCCGAACTCCAGGGGATTCGGCACTCGGGTGAGACAGACGGTGACCAGGGCGTTCTTACTACGGTGAAACTCGATCAATTCCGAGAGGTTGAAGTCGGTCAGCGCGTCGCCGGAGATCACCAGAAAGGAGTCGTCCTTGAGCGCGTCCTCGGCGTTCTTGACACTCCCCGCAGTGCCTAGCGGCGTCTCCTCGTTCGCATATGTCAGATGCATACCCAACTCTTCGCCGTCACCGAAGTAGTTCTTGACCAGCGAGGCCAGGAACTGCACGGTGACGACGGTGTCGGAGAGGCCGTGCCGCTTCAGCAGCCGCAGCACGTGCTCCATGATCGGGCGGTTGGCCACGGGAAGCAGCGGCTTCGGCATGCTGGAGGTCATCGGGCGGAGTCGGGTGCCTTCGCCCCCTGCCATTACAACGGCTTTCATTACGGGTGCGTCCTCCTTCGCGGTGGTGGACCTGCAGGTCCATCAAACCGTTCCAGAGGTTCTCTACCCGGAAGATATCGTCCGACGCACCGTGTCGCCGTGGGACTTCTCTCAGATCGCGTCTCAGACTGTGGACGCCGAGGAGGCCGAGACGCCCCGGACGATCTGTCGCGCCTGCACCGCGTAAAGAATGGCGGCCCACCAGTAGAGCGTGGTCCCCCACCAGATGAAGGCCCAGCTGACGACCTCGGCCGGCCGTGCGACGGTGCCGAGCAGCAGAAGCGGAAAGGCGTACATCAGATTGAACGTCGCGGCCTTCCCCAGGAAACTCACCTGCAACGGCCCGTAGCCGTGCCGGTTGAGAATGGGAAGCAGCGCCGCGATAAACAGTTCACGGGCCAGCAGGATCGCCGTGAGCCACCACGGCAGGATCTCACGCCAGGTCAGACCGACCAGCGTGGACAGCACATAGAGACGGTCCGCCAGCGGGTCGAGCAGCTGGCCGACCCGGCTGATCTGCCCCCACCTGCGGGCCAGCTTTCCGTCCAGGTAGTCACTGATGCCACTCAGCATCAGGATCAGCAACGCCCAGCCGTCATTGTTCGGCCCGCCGAACACCGGCCAGAGAATCAGCCAGAGGAACAGCGGAACACCGACCAGCCGGCCCATGCTCAGCAGGTTGGGGATGGTGAGGACGCGATCGGTCTGGACCCGCGTCTCCTGGACCTCCACCCGGGGGCCTCCTGTACCGTGTGACGACTTTGCACGTTGACCTTACAACAGAAAAGCCCCCGTCCGGTTCCCCGGCGGGGGCTTCTCTCGAAGAATTGTTCGGCGGCGTCCTACTCTCCCACAGGGTCCCCCCTGCAGTACCATCGGCGCTGTGAGGCTTAGCTTCCGGGTTCGGAATGTAACCGGGCGTTTCCCTCACGCTATGACCACCGAAACACTATGAAACTGTCGGCCGCACCCATACCGTGACCAGGCATGGGGGTCGTTGTTTCAGAACAACACAGTGGACGCGAGCAACTGAGGACAAGCCCTCGGCCTATTAGTACCGGTCAACTCCACCCCTCACAGGGCTTCCATATCCGGCCTATCAACCCAGTCGTCTACTGGGAGCCTTACCCTCTCAAGGAGGTGGGAGTGCTCATCTCGAAGCAGGCTTCCCGCTTAGATGCTTTCAGCGGTTATCCCTCCCGAACGTAGCCAACCAGCCATGCCCTTGGCAGGACAACTGGCACACCAGAGGTTCGTCCGTCCCGGTCCTCTCGTACTAGGGACAGCCCTTCTCAACACTCCTACGCGCACAGCGGATAGGGACCGAACTGTCTCACGACGTTCTAAACCCAGCTCGCGTACCGCTTTAATGGGCGAACAGCCCAACCCTTGGGACCTACTCCAGCCCCAGGATGCGACGAGCCGACATCGAGGTGCCAAACCATCCCGTCGATATGGACTCTTGGGGAAGATCAGCCTGTTATCCCCGGGGTACCTTTTATCCGTTGAGCGACGGCGCTTCCACAAGCCACCGCCGGATCACTAGTCCCTACTTTCGTACCTGCTCGACCCGTCAGTCTCACAGTCAAGCTCCCTTGTGCACTTACACTCAACACCTGATTGCCAACCAGGCTGAGGGAACCTTTGGGCGCCTCCGTTACCCTTTAGGAGGCAACCGCCCCAGTTAAACTACCCACCAGACACTGTCCCTGATCCGGATCACGGACCCAGGTTAGACATCCAGCACGACCAGAGTGGTATTTCAACGACGACTCCACAACAACTGGCGTTGCTGCTTCAAAGTCTCCCACCTATCCTACACAAGCCGAACCGAACACCAATATCAAGCTATAGTAAAGGTCCCGGGGTCTTTCCGTCCTGCTGCGCGAAACGAGCATCTTTACTCGTAATGCAATTTCACCGGGCCTATGGTTGAGACAGTCGAGAAGTCGTTACGCCATTCGTGCAGGTCGGAACTTACCCGACAAGGAATTTCGCTACCTTAGGATGGTTATAGTTACCACCGCCGTTTACTGGCGCTTAAGTTCTCAGCTTCGCCCCACCGAAATGGAGCTAACCGGTCCCCTTAACGTTCCAGCACCGGGCAGGCGTCAGTCCGTATACATCGCCTTACGGCTTCGCACGGACCTGTGTTTTTAGTAAACAGTCGCTTCTCGCTGGTCTCTGCGGCCACCCCCAGCTCTGGCAGCAAGTGCCGTCACCAGGAATGGCCCCCCTTCTCCCGAAGTTACGGGGGCATTTTGCCGAGTTCCTTAACCATAGTTCACCCGAACGCCTCGGTATTCTCTACCTGACCACCTGAGTCGGTTTGGGGTACGGGCCGCCATGAAACTCGCTAGAGGCTTTTCTCGACAGCATAGGATCATCCACTTCACCACAATCGGCTCGGCATCAGGTCTCAGACTATGTGAACGGCGGATTTGCCTACCGTTCGTCCTACACCCTTACCCCGGGACAACCACCGCCCGGGCTGGACTACCTTCCTGCGTCACCCCATCGCTCACCTACTACCCCATTGGGTCACCGGCTCCACCACGTCCCATTGTCCGAAGACTCCGGGCCGGCTTCACGGGCTTAGCATCAAGAGGTTCAGCGTTGGCGCTTCAAAGCGGGTACGGGAATATCAACCCGTTGTCCATCGACTACGCCTGTCGGCCTCGCCTTAGGTCCCGACTTACCCTGGGCAGATCAGCTTGACCCAGGAACCCTTGGTCAATCGGCGCAAGAGTTTCTCACTCTTGTATCGCTACTCATGCCTGCATTCTCACTCGTGTACCGTCCACGACTGGTTTCCACCGCCGCTTCACCCGGCACACGACGCTCCCCTACCCATCACAGCCCCCGTTGGGGGTATTGCTGCAATGACACGACTTCGGTGATGTGCTTGAGCCCCGCTACATTGTCGGCGCGGAATCACTTGACCAGTGAGCTATTACGCACTCTTTCAAGGGTGGCTGCTTCTAAGCCAACCTCCTGGTTGTCTCTGCGACTCCACATCCTTTCCCACTTAGCACACGCTTAGGGACCTTAGTCGGTGTTCTGGGCTGTTTCCCTCTCGACCATGGAGCTTATCCCCCACAGTCTCACTGCCACGCTCTCACTTACCGGCATTCGGAGTTTGGCTAAGGTCAGTAACCCGGTGAGGCCCATCGCCTATCCAGTGCTCTACCTCCGGCAAGAAACACGTGACGCTGCACCTAAATGCATTTCGGGGAGAACCAGCTATCACGGAGTTTGATTGGCCTTTCACCCCTAACCACAGGTCATCCCCCAGGTTTTCAACCCTGGTGGGTTCGGTCCTCCACGAAGTCTTACCTCCGCTTCAACCTGCCCATGGCTAGATCACTCCGCTTCGGGTCTTGGGCGTGCAACTCAAACGCCCTATTCGGACTCGCTTTCGCTACGGCTACCCCACACGGGTTAACCTCGCTACACACCGCAAACTCGCAGGCTCATTCTTCAAAAGGCACGCAGTCACGAGACACACAGCAAGCTGCATGCCCGACGCTCCCACGGCTTGTAGGCACACGGTTTCAGGTACTATTTCACTCCGCTCCCGCGGTACTTTTCACCATTCCCTCACGGTACTATCCGCTATCGGTCACCAGGGAATATTTAGGCTTAGCGGGTGGTCCCGCCAGATTCACACGGGATTTCTCGGGCCCCGTGCTACTTGGGAGTTTCTCAAACGAGCCGCACAGATTTCGTCTACGGGGGTCTTACCCTCTACGCCGGACCTTTCGCATGTCCTTCGACTATCCATACGGTTTCTGACTCGCCGACCGGCCGGCAGACCGGTCAAGAAAAATCCCACGACCCCCAAGTGGCAACCCCTGCCGGGTCTCACACCACCTGGGTTTAGCCTCATCCGGTTTCGCTCGCCACTACTCCCGGAATCACGGTTGTTTTCTCTTCCTGCGGGTACTGAGATGTTTCACTTCCCCGCGTTCCCTCCACATACCCTATGTGTTCAGGTATGGGTGACAGCCCATGACGACTGCCGGGTTTCCCCATTCGGAAACCCCCGGATCAAAGCCTGGTTGACGGCTCCCCGGGGACTATCGTGGCCTCCCACGTCCTTCATCGGTTCCTGGTGCCAAGGCATCCACCGTGCGCCCTTAAAAACTTGGCCACAGATGCTCGCGTCCACTGTGCAGTTCTCAAACAACGACCAGTCACCCACCCCCAAGACCCGAACGGATCTCTTCAGTGGGACCGGCATCTCTGAAGCAACAGCCATACGGCCGTTCCCTCAGGACCCAACAACGTGCCCGACACAAGTCAATCGCAAGCCCGTCTTCCACGCCCGGAGGCAGTACTAGCAGGTGCTCTTCACTCGTGCCGAATAGTCAACGTTCCACCCATGAGCAACCGTGCAGAACATTCGCCTGCAAGCGGCATATTGCTCCTTAGAAAGGAGGTGATCCAGCCGCACCTTCCGGTACGGCTACCTTGTTACGACTTCGTCCCAATCGCTGGTCCCACCTTCGACGGCTCCTCCCCTTACGGGTTAGGCCACCGGCTTCGGGTGTTACCGACTTTCGTGACGTGACGGGCGGTGTGTACAAGGCCCGGGAACGTATTCACCGCAGCATGCTGATCTGCGATTACTAGCAACTCCAACTTCATGGGGTCGAGTTGCAGACCCCAATCCGAACTGAGGCCGGCTTTTTGGGATTCGCTCCGCCTCGCGGCATCGCAGCCCTTTGTACCGACCATTGTAGCACGTGTGCAGCCCAAGACATAAGGGGCATGATGATTTGACGTCGTCCCCACCTTCCTCCGAGTTGACCCCGGCAGTCTCCTGTGAGTCCCCATCACCCCGAAAGGCATGCTGGCAACACAGAACAAGGGTTGCGCTCGTTGCGGGACTTAACCCAACATCTCACGACACGAGCTGACGACAACCATGCACCACCTGTATACCGACCACAAGGGGGCGACTATCTCTAGCCGTTTCCGGTATATGTCAAGCCTTGGTAAGGTTCTTCGCGTTGCGTCGAATTAAGCCACATGCTCCGCTGCTTGTGCGGGCCCCCGTCAATTCCTTTGAGTTTTAGCCTTGCGGCCGTACTCCCCAGGCGGGGAACTTAATGCGTTAGCTGCGGCACCGACGACGTGGAATGTCGCCAACACCTAGTTCCCAACGTTTACGGCGTGGACTACCAGGGTATCTAATCCTGTTCGCTCCCCACGCTTTCGCTCCTCAGCGTCAGTAATGGCCCAGAGATCCGCCTTCGCCACCGGTGTTCCTCCTGATATCTGCGCATTTCACCGCTACACCAGGAATTCCGATCTCCCCTACCACACTCTAGCCTGCCCGTATCGAATGCAGACCCGGGGTTAAGCCCCGGGCTTTCACATCCGACGCGACAGGCCGCCTACGAGCTCTTTACGCCCAATAATTCCGGACAACGCTCGCACCCTACGTATTACCGCGGCTGCTGGCACGTAGTTAGCCGGTGCTTCTTCTGCAGGTACCGTCACTTGCGCTTCTTCCCTGCTGAAAGAGGTTTACAACCCGAAGGCCGTCATCCCTCACGCGGCGTCGCTGCATCAGGCTTTCGCCCATTGTGCAATATTCCCCACTGCTGCCTCCCGTAGGAGTCTGGGCCGTGTCTCAGTCCCAGTGTGGCCGGTCGCCCTCTCAGGCCGGCTACCCGTCGTCGCCTTGGTAGGCCATTACCCCACCAACAAGCTGATAGGCCGCGGGCTCATCCTGCACCGCCGGAGCTTTACACCCAGAACCATGCGGTCCCAGGTCATATCCGGTATTAGACCCCGTTTCCAGGGCTTGTCCCAGAGTGCAGGGCAGATTGCCCACGTGTTACTCACCCGTTCGCCACTGATCCACCCCGAAGGGCTTCACCGTTCGACTTGCATGTGTTAAGCACGCCGCCAGCGTTCGTCCTGAGCCAGGATCAAACTCTCCGTGAATGTCTGCTCGTCAGTGCTCAATTAAGAGCGCGAGCCGCACTCGCGTCGAGCGGCACGGCAACCACCGGAATAGGGTGATCCCGCGCACTGCGTCCTCGCTAGTGTTTACTTCATAAAGGAATCTCCAACCCCGATCAGAAGACCGAAGCCGGGGATGTCAACATATCTGGCGTTGACTTTTGGCACGCTGTTGAGTTCTCAAGGAACGGACACTTCCTTCGGACCGCCTTCCAGCGGGCCCTCCGGGCGCTTCGTTCTTTCGTGTTTCCAGCTTACCAGATGATTTCCGCTCCGTTTTCCGGCGCTTTTCGCATCTGAAATCTGCTGTTAACCGTCGACTTGCGGCGACTCGACCAACCATAGCGGGTCCCGCGCTGGATCGCGAACCGGGCCGCACCCGGCATCACCCGGTCGGAGGCATGATTTGTTGCTCTCGCGAGCATATACAGCAATGGTCCCGATCCGCCAAGATGCCTGTAGAGTGCGGCGCATCGGTGAAGAGGACTAGACCACTGTCGGTCGCTGAGATGTCGGCCGAGTTGGGTGGACGGGGCGTGGTTCTTCGCCCGGGAATGTCAGCATATGTCCGAAGTTGACATGATTTAGGCTTCACCCGATGTCCTGCCGCAGCTCGCGGCCGCTCGCTGTACTGCGCACTTGGGAGGCTCAACCATGACCACTGTGACGTCGCCGCTGACCGGCCGTGTCGTCGGGCTCGCCGGCGTGCCCGATCCGGTCTTCTCGGGCGCCATGGTCGGCCCCGGCACCGCGATCGACCCGGTTCGCCAGCCGACCGAGGTCGTGGCCCCGGTGGACGGTGTCGTCGTCTCCATGCACCCGCACGCGTTCGTCGTGGTGGACGCGGATGGGCACGGTGTGCTGACGCACCTCGGGATCGACACCGTCCAGCTGAACGGCGAGGGCTTCGAGCTGCTCGTCAACAAGGGCGACACGGTGACCCGCGGCCAGGCCGTCATCAAGTGGGACCCGGCCGCCGTCGAGGCCGCCGGGAAGTCTCCGATCTCGCCGATCGTCGCACTGGAGGCTGCGGCCGACTCGCTCGGCGGACTCCGCGAGGACGGGGAGGTCGCCGTGGGCGACGCCCTGTTCAGCTGGAGCTGACCTCCGTCACCCGAACCGGGACCCCGTGCTGGACGGGGCCGCCCAGCCTACTGCGGCCAACCAGGCCGCACTACTGGTGTCTCGCGCGCCAACGGAGACAGTCACTGTGACTCCTCCCCCTTCTTTGCTTGCAGGGGGCTTCTCACGTGGCTGTGTCGAGCCTCATGACGGCCAAGCCCTGACCGCTGCCCGGGAGCAGGGCCCTGGTGTATGGCGCCGTTCGTGGCCTCGGTCCCAAGACGTCGATTTCTCCTGCCGGCTGGAGGCCGGTGGTTCACTCGGAAGAAGGTCTTATGGAGAAGACGCTACGCGGCGTGGGTGTGAGCCACGGGGTCGCGATCGGCCAGGTACGGCACATGGGGACGGCGGTGCTGGAGCCGCCGGCCACCCAGATCCCGACCGAGGACGCCCCCCGAGAGCAGGCCCGCGCCCAGGCGGCCGTCGAGGCGGTGGCCGCGGACCTCACCGCTCGCGGCAACCTGGCCGGCGGCGAGGCCCAGGCCGTGCTGGAGGCTCAGGCGCTGATGGCGCAGGACCCGGAGCTGATGGCCGACGTCGCGCGCCGGATCGCCGTTGGCAGCAGCGCCGAGCGCGGCATCTACGACGCCTTCGCCGCCTACCGTGCGCTGCTGGCGTCGGCCGGGGACTACCTGGCCGGCCGCGTCGCCGACCTGGACGACGTCCGCAACCGCATCGTGGCGCGGCTGCTGGGCGTGCCGATGCCGGGTGTGCCGGACAGCGACGAGCCCTACGTTCTGTTCGCCCGGGACCTGGCGCCGGCCGACACGGCGCTGCTGGACCCGACGCTGGTGCTCGGCTTCGTGACCGAGGAGGGCGGGCCGACCAGCCACAGCGCCATCCTGGCCCGGGCCATGGGCGTGCCGGCCGTGGTGGCGCTGCCGGGGGCGACCGATGTCCCCGAGGGCACCGTCGTCGCGGTGGACGGCAGCTCGGGCGACGTGCTGGTGGAGCCGTCTCAGGAGAAGCAGGACGAGCTGCGCCGGATCGCCGCCGAGCGCAAGGCCGCGCTTGCCGCGTCCTCCGGTCCGGGGCAGACCTCGGACGGGCACCGGGTGCCGCTGCTGGCCAACGTGGGCGGCCCGGCCGACCTGCCGGCCGCGCTGGAGGCCGGGGCCGAGGGCGTCGGGCTGTTCCGGACCGAGTTCCTCTTCCTGGACGACTCGGCGAAGGCGCCCAGTGAGGAGAAGCAGGTCGAGGCGTACCGCAAGGTGCTGGAGGCGTTCCCGGAGGGCCGGGTCGTCGTCCGGGCCCTGGACGCGGGCGCGGACAAGCCGCTGGACTTCCTGACCCCGGCGGACGAGCCGAACCCGGCGCTCGGTGTGCGCGGTCTGCGCACGCTGATGGAGCACCCCGAGGTCATGCAGACCCAGCTGCGCGCGCTGGCCAAGGCCGCCGAGGGCCTGCCGGTGCACCTTGAGGTGATGGCCCCGATGGTGGCCGACCGCAAGGACGCCAAGGACTTCGCGGACGCGTGTCGTGAGGCCGGGCTGAGCGCCAAGTACGGCGCGATGGTGGAGATTCCGTCGGCGGCGCTGCGGGCGCGGTCGATCCTCCAGGAGGTGGAGTTCCTCTCGCTGGGGACCAACGACCTCGCCCAGTACACCTTCGCCGCCGACCGCCAGGTGGGTGCGCTGGCCCGGCTGCAGGACCCTTGGCAGCCCGCGCTGCTGGACCTGGTCGCGTTCTCGGCCGAGGCCGCGCAGATCACCGGCAAGAGCTGCGGTGTCTGCGGCGAGGCCGCCTCCGACCCGCTGCTGGCCGTCGTCCTGACCGGTCTCGGTGTCACCAGCCTCTCCATGGGCGCGGCGTCGATCCCGTACGTGCGGACCGCGCTGGCCAAGTACACGCTGGCGCAGTGCCGCCGGGCGGCCGAGGCGGCGCGGGCCGCGGACAGTGCCGAGGGGGCACGGGCCGCGGCGCAGCAGGTGCTGTCCGGCGAGTAGCAGCACGAGTCGCCCGCCGCACGAGCGGCGGCAGCCGGAGATCTCGAAGGGGCGCCCCCGCCGTCTGGGGGCGCCCCTTCGTCGTGCCCGGATCAGGCCTGGCGGTCGCGGCGGAGCTGCTCGAAGAAGCGCAGGTGGTCGAGGTTGTCGACGGATCCGGGGTTGACGGCCTGCTCCAGCGGGGTGCCGGAGAGCAGGCGCTTCACCGGGACCTCGATGCGCTTGCCGGTGAGGGTGTGCGGGAGGCCGCGGACGGCGATGACCTCGTCGGGGACGTGGCGCGGGGAGAGTTCGGTGCGCAGCGAGCTGCGGATGCGGCCGGTCAGGTCGTCGTCGAGGGTGGCGCCGGGGGTGAGGACGACGAAGAGCGGCATCCAATACCCGCCGTCGGGCTCCTCCAGGCCGATGACCAGGGATTCGGCGATCTCGGGCAGGCGTTCGACGACCTCGTAGATGTCGGAGGAGCCCATCCGGACGCCCTGGCGGTTGAGAGTGGAGTCGGACCGGCCGTGGATGACGACTGTGCCGCGCGAGGTGACGGTGATCCAGTCGCCGTGGCGCCAGACTCCGGGGTACATGTCGAAGTAGCTGTCGTGGTACCGGGCGCCGTCGGGGTCGTTCCAGAAGCCGGTGGGCATGGACGGGATCGGCTTGGTGACGACGAGTTCGCCGACGGCGTCGGTGAGCGGGCGGCCCTGGACGTCCCAGGACTCGACGGCGGCGCCGAGGCAGGGGGCCTGGATCTCGCCGAGGTGGACGGGGAGGGTGGGGACGCCGCCGACGAAGCAGGAGCAGACGTCGGTGCCGCCGCTGACGGAGGCGAGCCAGACGTCGTCCTTCACCTCGTCGTAGATCCAGCGGAAGCCGTCGGGCGGGAGCGGGGAGCCCGTGGTGCCGATGCAGCGGACGGCGGAGAGGTCGAGGTCGCGGCCGGGGTGGAGGTCGGCCTTGCGGCTGGCGATGACGTAGGCCGCGGAGGTGCCGAGGACGGTGGCACCGGTGCGGGCGGCGACCGACCAGAGGGCGCCGGTGTCGGGGTGGCCGGGGCTGCCGTCGTAGGTGACGATCGTTGACCCGGTGAGGAGGCCGGCGAGGAGGAAGTTCCACATCATCCAGCCGGTGGAGGTGTACCAGAGGAAGCGGTCGTCGGGGCCGAGGTCGAGGTGGAGGCCTGCCTGCTTGAGGTGTTCCAGCAGGATGCCGCCCTGGCTCTGGACGATGGCCTTGGGCAGGCCGGTGGTGCCGGAGGAGTAGAGGACCCAGAGCGGGTGCTCGAAGGGGAGGGGTTCGAAGACCGGCTCGACCTCGTCGGCCACCAGGGCGTCCCAGTGCAGGGCGCCCTCGGGGGCGGGGCCGCCGAGCAGGGGGATGTGGACGACGGTGTGCAGGGTGGGGAGCTCTCGGCGGAGTTCGGCGACGACCTCGGTGCGGTCGTGGTCCTTGCCGCCGTAGTGGTAGCCGTCGACGGCGAAGAGGACGGCGGGTTCGATCTGCTGGAGGCGGTCTAGGACGCTTCGGGCACCGAAGTCGGGGGCACAGCTGGTCCAGACGGCGCCGACGGCGGCGGTGGCGAGGAGGGCGACGGCGGCCTGGGGGATGTTGGGCAGGTAGGCGCTGACGCGGTCGCCGGGGCCGATGCCGCGGGCGCGCAGGGCGGCGGCGAGGGAGCCGACCTGGCGGCGGAGCTCGCCCCAGGTGAGCGCGACCGGGTGGTCGGTGGTCTCGTCGAGGTGGAGGATGGCCGGCTTGTCGGCGTTGGCCCGGTCCTCGGCGGCGCGCAGGGCGTGCTCGGCGTAGTTGAGGCGGGCGCCGGGGAACCAGCGGGCACCGGGCATGGCCGGGTCGGCGAGGATGGCGTCGGGGGCCTGGGTGAAGCGGACGTCGAACCACTGGGTGACGGCGGTCCAGAAGCGGTCGAGGTCTTCGGTGGACCAGGCGTGCAGGTCGGCGTAGCGCCGGGCGGCCTGCTGGTCGTCGCCGGCGGGGGCGAGCGGTGCGGCCGGGGCGCCGTGGTGTTCGGCGGCCCAGGCCTGGAAGGCCACGAGCGTGGTGGCGGCGGCGCGAGCGGGGGTGGGGCGCCAGAGCGGCTGGTCCTGGGGTGGGGTGCTCACGGTGGTGGTCTCCCGGCCGGTGGATGGGACGGGGGTGCTTGTGGCAGGGCCCGTCCGGTTGGGGCTGTCGGTGCAGACCCTGCCATGTGATCGCCCGGTGCGCCAGGGTCTGCCCCGGGGGTGCGGGCCTGGTCAGCCCGGTGCCGGTGGCCGGTCAGCGCGGCGGGAACTCGCCGTTGAACCAGGCTCGGGAGACCCGGGTGTGGAAGGCGAAGACGAGTGGGGTCTCCGGGGTGGCGAGCTGCCAGCCGTCGGTCTCGTCGGTGGGCTTGGAGGGAGGGAGTTCGGCCAGCGGGCGGGCGGGGAGCAGGCCGAAGAGGCAGAGGAAGCCGCCGTTGGTGTCGGAGTCGGTGGCGACCAGCGTGACATCGGCGGCGTCGGCCAGGATGCCGGTCTCCTCGCGGAGTTCGCGGACGCAGGCCTGCTGCCAGCTCTCGCCGTAGTCGATGTAGCCGCCGGGCAGGGCGAGTTCGCCGTAGCCGGGCTCGATGGTGCGGCGGATGACGACGAGGCTGGGCTCGGCGCTCTCCTGGGTGACCGGGAGGAGGGTGACGACGACGGGCAGCGGGTTGCGGTAGCTGATCTCGGAGCAGCCCGAGCAAGTGCGGGGCCAGGCCTCGGTGCCGGGCGGGTAGGGCGTGCCGCACCAGTGGCAGTGGGAGTTGGGCCGGTTGCTCGTCCTGCTCACCTCTTGAGTGGTCATGGCCGGATGGTAGTGCCGCCGGGTGGCCGGCGGCAGCGCTCCGCCGATCTTGGTCGGATCGTCCCGGGCGGTGTGCGCCGGCGGGCCGGTACTGGGGCCTGTCGGAGGGCACAGGGAACGGGACCGGTGGCGCCGGTCAGCGGATCTCGTCCTCGCGGGTGGGGCGGAGGAGGGCCGGGTGGAGGAGTTGGGCGTCGCCGGCGCAGTAGTTGCGGGCGCGGGGGCCGCCGCGGGCGCCGCCGCGCTCGGTGGTGGTGCCGGTGCTCTCGACGAAACCGGGGACGGAGAGGACCTTGCGGTGGAAGTTGCCGGGGTGGAGCTTCTCGTCCCAGACGGCCTCGTAGACGGCGCGCAGCTCGGGGATGGTGAAGTCGTGCCGGAGAAAGGCGGTGGCCAGCGGGCTGTACTCGATCTTGGCGCGGGCCCGGTCCAGGCCGTCGGCGAGGATGCGGGCGTGGTCGAAGGCCAGCGCGATGGGGGCGGGCCGGCCGTCGTCGGGCTCCTCGGTGTGGGGCTGCGCGGTGTGGGGCTGCGCGGTGTGGGGCTGCGCGGCCTCGGCGGAGGGGCCGGCGGGCCCGTCGACGCCACCCCCGTGGGTGTCGACGGGCCCGCCGGCGGCTGGTGACCGGCCGGTGGGCGGCCGGAGGTCGAGGGCGGTGACGGGGTGCCAGGCGGCCGTCGCCGCGTCCGAGCCGGCCTGAGGATCCGGCAGGTCGGGGGCGAAGGCCAGGTAGGCGACCGAGACGACGTGCATGCGTGGGTCCCGGTCGGGGGCGCCGTAGGTACCGAGCTGTTCGAGGTGGATGCGGCTGAGGGCGGCTTCGGCGTCGGAGCTGCCGTGCAGGCCGGTCTCCTCGGCGAGCTCGCGGGCGGCGGCCTCGTCGAGGCCCTCCTCGCCGGCCCGCAGGAAGCCGCCGGGCAGCGCCCAGGAGCCCTGGTACGGCGGGCCCGCGCGCTCGACCAGCAGGACGTGGAGGCTGCCGTGGCGCAGCGTCAGTGCGACGACGTCGACGGTGACGGCCACCGGGGTGTAGGCGCGTGGGTCGTAGGCGGCGAGCCACGCGCGCTCGTCCATGCCGGCGGTGACGGGGGGCTGCTCCACGGCCATGGCCGGCTCCTTTCCGGTGTGGCGCCCGGTACGGCGTCGTCGTTCTCGGGATGAGCACAACGTAGCGACCCGTTGACTCTGCGGCAAACGGATTTCCGGGAGGCCCGTACGGGCCGTCTTCTAGGCTGTGGCCAGGAGCTTTGCCCGAGAACAGGTCTTGGAGGCCGTCATGCCCGCCACTCCCCCGCCGGACTTCGCCGCGGCGGTGGCCGCCGGTCCGCTGGTGCTGGACGGCGGGATGTCGAACCAGTTGGCGGCGGCCGGGCACGACCTGTCGGACGCGCTGTGGTCGGCGCGGCTGCTGGCGGACGCTCCGGAGGCCGTGGTGGCCGCGCACCGGGCGTACTTCGCGGCGGGGGCGGAGGTCGCGATCACCGCGAGCTACCAGGCGAGTTTCGAGGGTTTCGCGCGGCGCGGGCTGGGCCGGGCGGAGGCGGCGGGGCTGCTGGCGCGCAGCGTGGAGCTGGCGCGGGAGGCGGCACGGCGGGCGGCGGAACTGCCGGAGGGGGCGGGCCGGCCGCTCTGGGTGGCGGCGTCGGTGGGCCCGTACGGGGCGGTACTGGCGGACGGGTCGGAGTACCGGGGGCGGTACGGGCTGACGGTGGGCGAGCTGGAGGCGTTCCACCGGCCGCGGCTGGAGGTGCTGGCGGCGGCCGGGCCGGACGTGCTGGCGCTGGAGACGGTGCCGGACGCGGACGAGGCGCGGGCGCTGCTGTGCGCGGTGCGCGGGCTGGGGGTGCCGGCCTGGCTGTCGTACAGCGTGGCGGGCGGGCGGACCAGGGCCGGGCAGCCTCTGGCGGAGGCGTTCGCCCTGGCCGCGGAGGCCGACGAGGTGGTGGCGGTGGGGGTGAACTGCTGCACACCGCAGGACGCGGACCGGGCGGTGGCGCTGGCCGCACGGGTGACCGGCAAGCCGGCGGTGGTCTACCCGAACAGTGGTGAGTCCTGGGACGCCGGGGCCCGGGACTGGCGCGGCGGTCCGACGTTCCGTGCCGACCGGGTGGGCGGCTGGCTGGCCGCCGGCGCCCGGCTGGTGGGCGGCTGCTGCCGGGTCGGCCCGTCCGAGATCTCCGCACTGGCCGCCGAGGTGACGCGCGGCCGGCGCTGAGATTACCGAGGGGGAAGGTGCACGGACGGGGGCGGCCTGGCAGACTCATCCCGTTACCACTGCGGTCGACATTGTCGACCGCCTGTCAGCCCGGAGGTACCGAATGCCCGGCCCGATCCAGTCGCTCTCCCGGGCCGCCGCGATCATGCGCCTGCTGGCCGGCGGCGAGCGCCGCCTGGGCCTGTCCGAGGTCGCGACGGCGCTGGACCTGGCCAAGGGCACCGCGCACGGCATCCTGCGGACCCTCCAGCAGGAGGGGTTCGTGGAGCAGGACCCGGAGAGCGGCAAGTACCAGTTGGGCGCGGAGCTGTTGCGGCTGGGCCAGAGCTACCTGGACGTCCACGAGCTGCGCGCCCGGGCCCTGGTCTGGGCGGACGACCTGGCCAGGGCGTCCGGCGAGACCGTCTATCTCGGGGTGCTCCACCAGCAGGGCGTCCTGATCGTGCACCACGTCTTCCGGCCGGACGACACCCGGCAAGTGCTGGAGGTCGGCTCGATGCAGCCGCTGCACTCCACCGCGCTGGGCAAGGTGCTGCTGGCGTACGACCCGGTGGCCCGCGGCGAGCTGGGCGACGGGCCGTTCGAGGGGTACACCCCGCGGACCCTGACCGAGGCGGCCGACGTGGATGCGGAGGCGGCGCTGATCCGCGAGCGCGGCTGGGCGGACTCCGTCGAGGAGACCTGGGACGGCGTGGCCTCGATCGGCGCGCTGATCCAGGACCGGCGGCGCAACCCGGTGGGCGCGGTCTGCATCAGCGGCGCGGTGGAACGGGTCTGCGAGGACGGCTTCGTCAAGCCCTCGCTGGTCGCTTCCGTGCGCAGCGCCGCCCGGGCGATCTCGCGGGACCTGGGGGCCGGGCGGTTCTGACGCCGCCGTAGGGGGCGGTCCGGCGGGTCGGTGCCGGAGATCCGACGTTCACGCTGAGGCGCGGACAGGCGCGACGCCTGTCCGCGCCTTAGCGTTTTGTCCGCATGTGGCGCTAACCGATCGGTCACCAGGAGTGAAGGGTCACAGCTGCGTAACCCGGCCTTGACGTGAAGGCGGCCCGGGGAGGAAGCTTCCGCATGACGGTCGACATTGTCGAACGATGGCCGAGCGAACCTCTCCCACAAAGCGCTCACCCGCACAGTGATCGCTCGGCCACCTGCCCCCACCCCCCGCACCTCCGGGCCATATGGACAAGGGAGTCTTTGTGTCCGCGTTCTCCACCGGCGACATCTTCGTCGGCGAAACCCTCGGCACCGCCGCCCTGATACTTCTCGGCGGCGGCGTCTGTGCCGCTGTGACTCTCAAGAAGTCGAAGGCCATCAACGCCGGCTGGCTGGCGATCACCTTCGGCTGGGGCTTCGCCGTGATGATCGCCGCCTACATGTCGGCCCCCAAGTCCGGCGCGCACCTCAACCCGGCCGTGACCCTGGCCCTCGCCGTCAAGTCCGGCGAATGGAGCGACGTCCCCGTCTACCTCGGCTCGCAGCTGCTCGGCGCGATGATCGGCGCCGTTCTCGTCTGGGCCACCTACCTCGGCCAGTTCCAGGAGAACAAGGAGCCGACCCTGGGCATCTTCGCGACCGGTCCCGAGATCCGGAACCCCGTCCAGAACCTGCTCACCGAGATCATCGGCACCTTCGTGCTCTGCTTCGGCATCCTCACCCAGGGCGTCAACACGGGCCTCGCCGACTCGGGCCTCGGCATCCTGATCGTCGCCTTCACCGTCGTCGGCATCGGCCTCTCGCTCGGCGGCCCGACCGGCTACGCAATCAACCCGGTCCGTGACCTCGGCCCGCGCATCGTGCACGCGCTGCTGCCGATCCCCAACAAGGGCACCTCGGACTGGTCCTACGCCTGGATCCCGGTGGCCGGCCCGGTCGTCGGCGGTCTGCTGGCCGGTGGCCTGTACAACGCCATCTTCTAAAGCCACGGCCGGATATCCGCCGCCAGGCTTCGCGCCACCCGAGCACGGGGACTGACCGGACAGTCAGACCCACCACCCGAACCCCCATTCTTGAGCCGAGGACCCTCATGACCTCCACTGGCACGGGCAACTACATCGCCGCGATCGACCAGGGCACGACCTCCAGCCGCTGCATCATCTTCGGTGCGGACGGACGGATCGTCGCCGTCGACCAGCAGGAGCACCGGCAGATCTTCCCCCAGCCCGGCTACGTCGAGCACGACGCCGCCGAGATCTGGACCCGCGTCCAGTCGGTCGTCCGCGGCGCGCTGGAGAAGGCAGGCCTGACCAGGGACGACATCCGCGCGATCGGCATCACCAACCAGCGCGAGACCACCGTCCTGTGGGACAGGCACACCGGCGAGCCGGTGCACAACGCGCTGGTCTGGCAGGACACCCGCACCGAGGCGCTCTGCCGCGAGCTGGGCCGCAACGTCGGCCAGGACCGCTTCCGCCGCGAGACCGGCCTCCCGCTGGCCAGCTACTTCGCAGGCCCGAAGATCCGCTGGCTGCTGGACAACGTCGAGGGCCTGCGTGCGCGTGCCGAGGCCGGCGACATCCTGTTCGGCACCATGGACACCTGGGTGATCTGGAACCTCACCGGCGGTGCCAACGGCGGCAAGCACGTCACCGACGTCACCAACGCCAGCCGCACCATGCTGATGAACCTGCAGACCCTGGCCTGGGACGAGAAGATCGCCGAGTCCATGGGCGTGCCGCTGGCCGTCCTGCCGGAGATCCGCTCCTCCGCCGAGGTCTACGGCCACGCCGTCGGCGACCTCGAGGGCGTGCCCGTCGCCTCCGCGCTGGGCGACCAGCAGGCCGCGCTGTTCGGCCAGACCTGCTTCGACAAGGGCGAGGCCAAGTCCACGTACGGCACCGGCACCTTCCTGCTGCTGAACACCGGCGAGGACATCGTCAACTCCTACCACGGCCTGCTGACCACCGTCGGCTACCGGATCGGCGACCAGAAGCCGGTCTACGCCCTGGAGGGGTCGATCGCCGTCACCGGCTCGCTGGTCCAGTGGCTGCGTGACCAGCTCGGCATCATCTCCACCGCCGCCGAGATCGAAACCCTCGCCAACACCGTCGAGGACAACGGCGGCGCCTACTTCGTCCCGGCCTTCTCCGGCCTGTTCGCCCCGTACTGGCGCTCCGACGCCCGCGGTGTGATCGCCGGCCTCACCCGGTACGTCACCAAGGGCCACCTGGCCCGGGCCGTGCTGGAGGCCACCGCCTGGCAGACGCGCGAGGTCGTCGACGCCATGGAGAAGGACTCCAAGGTCAAGCTGACCGCCCTGAAGGTCGACGGCGGCATGACCAGCAACAACCTGCTCATGCAGAACATCGCCGACGTGCTCGACGCACCGGTCGAGCGCCCGTACGTGGCCGAGACCACCGCGCTGGGCGCCGCCTACGCGGCCGGCCTGGCCGTCGGGTTCTGGAGCGACCTGGACACCCTGCGGGCCAACTGGCACCGCGCCGCCGAGTGGACCCCGCGCATGGACGAGGCCACCCGGGAGCGCGAGTACAAGAAGTGGCTCAAGGCCGTCGAGCGCACCATGGGCTGGGTGGAGGAGGACGAGCAGAGCTGACCCGCCAAGCCGGTCGGGGCCCCGCGGCCCCGGCCGGCTTGCCCCCGTTTCACCGGCCCGCCGCACCGGGCCGACCGGCCTCTCAGCAGGGGCCGCACCGCACACCGAGAGGAGTAACGGCGCCGCCCGACCCGCGCCGCCGTACACACACCATGGCTACCATCCCGACCCTGGGCGCCGAGCGCACCGCCGGCCGCACCGCCTCCCGCGCCGAGACCCGCGAGCTGCTGGGCAAGGCCACCTACGACCTGCTGGTGATCGGCGGCGGCATTCTCGGCACGGCCGTCGCCTGGACCGCCTCCCAGGCGGGCCTCAAGGTCGCCATGGTCGACGCCGGCGACTTCGCCGGTGCCACCTCCAGCGCCTCCTCCAAGCTGGTCCACGGCGGTCTGCGCTACCTGCAGACCGGCGCCGTCAAGCTGGTCGCCGAGAACCACAAGGAGCGCCGCGCGCTCGCCACCGACGTCGCCCCGCACCTGGTCAACCCGCTGACCTTCTTCGTGCCGGTCTACAAGGGCGGCCCGCACAGCGCGCCCAAGCTCGGTGCCGGCGTCTTCCTCTACTCGGCGCTCTCCGCCTTCCGCGACGGCATGGGCCGGGTCTCCACCGCCGCGCACGCCGCCCAGCAGGTGCCCGCGCTGCGCACCGAGGGCCTGCGCTCGGTGGCCGTCTACGGCGACCACCAGATGAACGACTCGCGCGTCGCCGTGATGACGGTGCGCGCCGCCGTCGACGCCGGCGCCGTGGTGCTCAACCACGCCGAGGTGACCGGCCTGCGCTTCACCGGCGGCCGGGTCACCGGCGCCGACCTGAAGGACCGCCTGGACGGCACCGAGTTCGGCGTCGACGCCCGCCTGGTGCTCAACGCCACCGGCCCCTGGGTCGACCACCTGCGCAAGATGGAGGACGCCGGCGCGGCCCCGTCCATCCGGCTGTCGAAGGGCGCGCACGTCGTCGTCAAGCGGCGCTCCCCGTGGCGTGCGGCCCTGACCATCCCGATCGACAAGTACCGCGTCTCCTTCGCCATCCCGTGGGAGGACCACGTCCTGCTCGGCACCACCGACGAGGAGTACACCGGCGACCCGCAGGACGTCCGGGCCACCGAGGCGGACATCGACCAGATCATGGGCGAGGCCGCACACGCCATCCGCGACGAGCACATCGACCGCGACCTGATCACCTACGCGTTCGCCGGCCTGCGGGTGCTGCCCGGCGGCCCCGGCGACACCGCCGCCGCCAAGCGCGAGACCGTCGTCACCGAAGGCCGGGGCGGCATGCTGTCCGTCGCCGGCGGCAAGTGGACCACCTACCGGCACATCGGCCGCACCGTGCTGGAGAAGCTCGCCCACGTGCCCGGCACCAGCCTCGGCGAGGACATGTCGCCGATCGCCCCGACCGTGCCGCTGCCCGGCGTGGGCGCGCCGAACGCCGTCGCGCACCGTCTGCTGATCGACCGCGAGCCCGGCAACCGGATGGAGCCGCTGGTCGCCAAGCACCTGGCCAGCCACTACGGCACGCTCTCCTTCGAGATCGCCCGCATGATCGACGAGAACCCGGAGCTGGGCCGGCCGATCCACGAGGACGGGCCGGACGTCTGGGCGCAGGTCGCCTACGCCGCCGACAGCGAGTGGGCGTACACCGCGGACGACGTGCTGCGCCGCCGCACCACCATGACCGTGCGCGGCCTGGACACCCCGGAGATCCGCGACGAGGTCGAGGCCTTCCTCGCGAAGCGCGGCACGAAGTAGGCGGGACCAGGTGACGCAGGGCCGCGCATAGCAGCGCAGGGCTCTGCGACCGACTCGGAGGGCGGGCACCCCAGGGCTGGGGGCGCCCGCCCTCCGTCGTGCCGGCGGTCCGGGAGCGCAGTCGGTGTTCGGCGTTCGGTTGCCGGTGCCAGGGGTGCGGTCCGGTGTTCGGTGGCCGGTGCCGGGGGTCAGACCACCGCGCCGGCCTTGACCACGTGCTTCAGGTGGCGCTCCGGGGCCGTCAGCACCCCGAGGTCGGCCAGCGGATCGCCGTCGACGAGCAGCAGGTCGGCGTGCGCGCCCGGCGCGAGGGTGCCGATCTGCCCCTCCATCCCGAGCAGCCGCGCCGCCGTGCTGGTGGCCGAACGGATCACGTCGGCGGCCGGCTGCACCTCGGCGCGGAGCCGGAACTCCTCCAGCTGCGCCGGGTGCAGCGGCCCGAGCAGGTCGCTGCCGTAGACCAGGTTGGCGCCCGCGCGGTGGGCGCGCTCCAGCGCCGCCAGCCCGGCGTCGCGCACCTCGGCCAGCTTGCGCTGCGAGGACTCGGGCAGGCCGGACCGGGCTCCGAGCTTCGCCGTCTGCTCGTACGCGATCAGGGTCGGCACCAGGAAGGCGTCCTTCTCCACCAGCAGCGCGAGCGTCTCGTCGTCGATCAGGTTGCCGTGCTCGACGCAGCGCACGCCGGCCCGCAGCGCCCGGTCGACGGCGCGCGGGTGGTAGGCGTGCACGGTGACGTAGCGGTTGTGGTTCTCCGCCTCCTCGACGGCGGCGCGGATCTCCTCCTCGCTGTACTGGACGGCGGCTATCTCGTCGTGCGGCGAGGCGACACCACCGGAGAGCAGCACCTTGAGGTGGGCGGCGCCCTTGCGGAACTCGTCGCGGGCGGCGGCGCGGACGGCGTCCACACCGTCGGCGATCCGGGCGAAGTTCGGGCGGGACTCGCAGCAGGGCAGCGTGTCCTCGCCGAGCGGGCGCAGGTCACCGTGGCCGCCGGTCTGGGAGAGCGCCTTGCCGCCGTGGACCAGCCGGGGGCCGAGCGCCAGGCCCTCGTCCAGCGCGCGGGCCATGCCGTGGTCGGCGCCGCCGACGTCCCGGACGGTGGTGAAGCCGCGGCGCAGCATCCGCCCGGCCTCGGCCAGGGCCCGCACGGTGAGGTAGCCCGGGGTCCAGTTCGCGACCGACCCCAGGTCGAGGGTGGTGACCAGCAGGTGGACGTGGGCGTCGATCAGGCCGGGCAGTGCGGTGGCGCCCTGGGCGTCGATCACCCGGACGCCGTTGCCGGGCACGGGCGGGCGGCCGGTGCCGGTGGCGGCGATCCGGCCGTCGGCGATCTCGATCCAGCCGGTGTCGGTACGGGTCCCGGTCTCGGGGTGGAGCAGGTGGGCATGGGTGATCAGCAGTCGGCTCATGACGGCGGTTCTCCTGGCGGGCAGAGTTCGGGGCGAAGATTTCAATACGACCTGTATTGAATACACCATGTATCGTGATCCTGTGAACCCACCCACGGTCGAACCCGATGCCCCCAGACCCCCGCGGCGGCGCGTCCACACCCGGGCGCGGATCCTCGCGGCCGCCGGTGAACTGTTCCTCTCCGCCGGGTACGGGCGGACGAGCATCGAGGACATCTGCGCCGCCGCCGGCTACACCCGCGGCGCCTTCTACTCGAACTTCGCGGGCAAGGAGGACCTGCTGCTGGCCCTCTTCGACGAGCAGGCGGCGGGCCGGATCGACGAGCTGGAGCGGCTGGCGGCGGCCGCCGGGGCGCTGGCGCCGCAGGAACGGGCACGGCGGCTGGTCGAGGCACTGCTGCGGGTCGAGCCGGCCGAGACCGGCTGGATCCTGCTCTTCCTGGAGTTCCGGCTGCTGGCCGCCCGGACACCCGGGCTGGCCGAGCGGGTCGCGGAGCACGACCGGGCGGTGTCCGCGGCGCTGGCGGCCGTACTGGAGCGGGCGCTGCCCGGGCTGGTGCCGCCGGGCACGACGGCTGGGCAGGCCGCCGCGGTGATCCTGGCCGCCCGGGAGGGCCTGCTGGCCCGGACGGCGGCCGGCGGCCCGGCGGCGGAGGAGCTGCTGGCGGCGTCGGCGGCGGTGCTGGGCGGGCTGCTCGACTGAGCCCTCCGCGGCGGCGAACACGCCGAAGGGCGGCACCCGTTGCGTACGGGTGCCGCCCTTCGGCGTGCGGTCGCGCTCGCGCGGTGGAGAGCTCGGTGCCGTGGAGCCGGCGCGGTCGACAGCTCGGTGCGGTGGAGCCGGCGTGGTGGAGCCGGCGTCAGATGATCAGGCTGAGCGGCATGATCAGGGCGATGGCGACCACCGAGATCACCGTCTCCATCATCGACCAGGACTTCACGGTCTGGCCGACGCTCATCCCGAAGTACTCCTTCACCAGCCAGAAGCCGGCGTCGTTGACGTGCGAGAAGAACAGCGACCCGGCGCCGATCGCCAGCACCAGCAGGGCCGCGTGGGTCGACGACATGTCGGCGGCCAGCGGGGCCACGATGCCCGCGGCGGTGATGGTGGCGACGGTGGCCGATCCGGTCGCCAGCCGGATCAGGACGGCGATCAGCCAGCCGAGCAGCAGCGCCGAGATGTGCCACTTGCCCGACCACTCGCTGACCGCGTTGCCCACGCCGACGTCGATCAGGGTCTGCTTGAAGCCGCCGCCCGCACCGACGATGAAGACGATGCCGGCGATCGGGCCGAGCGACCTGCCGACGGTGTCGGAGATCCGCTGCTTGGAGAAGCCCGCGGCCCGGCCGAGGGTCAGCATGCCCAGCAGGGTCGCGGCCAGCAGGGCGATCAGCGGGGAGCCGACGAAGTCGAACACCCGCTGGACCATCGCCTTCGGGTCGTCGATCACGACGTCGGCCAGCGCCTTGCCGAGCATCAGCACGACCGGCAGCAGGATGGTCGCCAGCACCGCGCTGAAGGACGGGGTCCGCTCGGGCTTCTCCGTCTCCGCCGGGGCGGTGGCCTGCGGGATCTCCAGCGGGCCGACCCACCTCTCGGCGACGCGGGCGAACAGCGGCCCGGCGATGATCAGGGTCGGGACGGCGATCAGCAGGCCGAGCGCCAGGGTGACTCCGAGGTCGGCCTTCAGCGCGTCGACGGCCACCAGCGGGCCCGGGTGCGGCGGGACGAGCCCGTGCAGCACCGAGAGGCCGGCCAGCGCGGGTATCCCGATCCGCATCAGCGGGACGTTGCCCCGGCGGGCGACCAGCAGCACGATCGGGATCAGCAGGACGACGCCGACCTCGAAGAACAGCGGCAGGCCGAGGACGGCCGCGATCAGCGCCATCGCCCACGGAAGCATCCTGGGACCCGAGCGGGACAGCACGGTGTCCGCGATGATGTTCGCCCCGCCGGAGTCGGCGAGCAGCTTGCCGAGCATCGCGCCCAGGCCGATCAGCAGGCCGACGCCGGCGACCGTGGCGCCGAAGCCCGTCGAGAAGCTGGACAGCAGCTTGTCGAACGGAGCGCCCGCGACGGCGGCCAGCAGGCCCGAACCGAGGGTCAGGGCGAGAAACGGGTGCAGCTTCAGTCTGGTGATCAGCAGCACGATGGCGCCGATGCTGAGCAGCACCGCGATCAGCAGCTGGGAGTCGCTGCCGGTGTGCGGCAGGGCCGGTGGGGCGGCCGCGAGCACGAGGGTGGGGGTCACGCGAGGTCTCCATTGACGGGCCGCAGCAGAGCCACGGCCATCTCGACGAGTTCTTCTGGGGACGGGCCGACGTCCAGGACGGCGCCGCGCTCGTCCGCCCCGAGGGGTTCCAGGGCGGCGTACTGCGAGTCGAGCAGCGACGGCGGCATGAAGTGGCCGCTGCGGTGGGCGAGCCGGTCCTCGACCAGCTCGTGACCGCCGCTGAGGTGCAGGAAGAAGGCGCCCGGGCAGGCCGCGCGCAGGGTGTCGCGGTAGCGGTGCTTCAGCGCCGAGCACGTGACCACGCCGCCGGTGCCGGCCTCGGTCCGCTCCCCGAGCCAGCCGCCGAGGGCGCGCAGCCAGGGGGCGCGGTCCTCGTCGTCCAGCGGGATGCCGGCCGACATCTTGGCGATGTTGGCGGGCGGGTGGAAGTCGTCCGCCTCGGCGTAGGGGAGGCGGAGGCGGACGGCCAGGAGGCGGGCCAGGGTGGTCTTGCCGACACCGGAGACGCCCATCACCACGACCGTGAGGGGGCCGGGGGTGGTGGGCGCGAGGGTGTCGTGGTTCTCGACGCTGAGAGCCATGGGTGGTGCTCCTTCGTTGCCAGGCCGCCACTATCGCTCCAAAGATATGACGTATTCAAGTAGTGGAAACCAAATCGTCATACTTTTGATGACGGGGGATGGAAGGGACTCCGACGGCGACGGGCTCCGCGGGCGGCGGGCATCGGGCGGCGGGCATCGGGCGGCGGGGACGAGGGCCGCGCGGCACGCGGCGGCGGGTGACGTCTAGGCTGGGCGGATGGAGATCCAGGGGCTGCCCGGCCGACTGCTTGCCGAGCTCGGACCGGCCATCGCGTCCGGGGAGATTCCCGAGGGCGCGGTGCTGCGCAGCGAGGAGCTGGAGGAGCGGTTCGGGGTGTCGCGGACGGTGGTCCGCGAGGCGGTGCGGATCCTGGAGGGGATGCGCCTGGTGGCGTCCCGGCGCCGGGTCGGCATCACCGTCCAGCCGAAGTCCGACTGGGACGTCTTCGATCCGCTGGTGATCCGCTGGCGGCTGGCGGGCAGCGACCGGCCGGCGCAGCTGCGTTCGCTCGGCTCACTGCGGGTCGCGGTGGAGCCGGCCGCGGCTGCCCTGGCCGCACAGCACGCCAGCGACGACGACCGGCGCCGACTCAGCGCACTGGCGGTTGAGTTGACGATGACGGCGCGCGCCGCCGATCTGGAGACCTTCCTCCGGCACGACATCGCCTTCCACGCCACCGTGCTGCGGGCGTCCGGGAACGAGATGTTCGCCCACCTCGGGGAGACCGTCGGGGCGGTGCTGACCGGCCGGACCGAGTACGATCTGATGCCCCATCAGCCGGAGTCGTACGCGATCCGGCTGCACCGCGAGGTCGCGGAGGCGATCTGCGCGGGGGATGCCGGGCATGCGGAGCAGGCGATGCGGACGATCGTGGCGGGCGCTCTGGAGGAGCTCAACCAGCAGCTGGACCGACCCGCGGCTGAGCCGGGGCTTTCCGGTACAGATCACACGATTTGACAGCAGTTCGGTGAATTCGGGCGCATAGTCCGGGTACGGCAGGGCAGAGTCTTCCCCGGGGGGCGCGTTTCGTGCGCCCGTCCCGCACGCCTGCCACCGTCGACCGCGCTGGGGGTCGCCCGATGTCCGTCGCACGCCGTCGCCGCCGTCTGCCCGACGAGGTACGGGTCGCCGCCGTCCGGGCGGTGCTCTGCCTGGCGTTCACCCTGGTCGGCCTCTTGATCGCCACGCTGGCCTCGTACGCGGGCAGTTGGCTGATGACGCCCGCGCTGATGGCGATGGGGCTCGGGGTCTTCGGCTCGGCGTGGTGCCTGCTGGAGATCCTGATCTCGCGCCAGGTCGCCGCGCAGCGGATGCGCGGTTCGAACTCGGCGTCGCCGATGGCGGGGAGCCGGGCCCCCTCCGGCCCCCGGCCGCTCCCCCGCCCGGCCGGCCCACCGGCCCACGGCAGCACGGCCTACGGAGGCAGCCCGGGCGCGGGCACGCCCTACGGAGCCACGCCGGGCGGGCGTCCGGCACCGGGTGGTCCGCCGCCGGGCGGCCCGCCGCGTCAGCCGCGGGTGCCCACCGCGTAGCCGTACGGCTCTGGCCGGTCGTACGCGGCGCCCGGCTCGCGGACGGCGCGCAGCGGCCGGTACGGGTGGCGGAGCGGTTCGCGGGCCGAACAGGACGGCGCCCGCCGCGGCTCTCGCAGACGGTCAGGCCGGGACGGCCCGGTAGTGCGACGTGAGCCGGCCGGTGTCGTCCAGAACGTGGAAGACGAGCATCGGCGGCTGGTCGAAGGTGACGTCGGCCTCGCCCTCGCAGGCCAGCGTGACGGTGGAGACGACGCCGGGCGCGACCAGGACGGGCAGCCCGGCGAAGGTGGTGGCCGCGCCGGTGTGGGCGTGGCCGCAGAGCAGGGCGGCCACGCGGGGGTGGCGGGCGAGCACCTCGGCGAGGCGCTCCTCGCCGAACTGGCGGATCGGGTCCACGTACGACAGCTGGAGGTCGGCCGGCGGGTGGTGGAAGGCCACCAGCGCGGGCAGCTCCGGGCGGCCGTCGGCGAGCCGGGCGTCCAGCCAGGCCAGCGTCTCGTCGTCCAGGAGGCCGTCGTCGCGGCCGGGGACGGAGGAGTCGATCATCAGGAGGTCGGCACCGGGCAGCTCGTGCCGCCGGTTGACCGGCCCCTCGGCGGGCACCTCGCCGAGCAGCACCTCGCGGTACGGCGCGCGCCGGTCGTGGTTGCCGGGGCAGGTGAACACCTGGTGACGGGAGCTCAGCACCTTGGCGACCCGCTCGTACTCCCCTGGCAGGCCGTGGTCGGCGAGGTCGCCGGTGACCAGCACGGCGTCCAGCGGGCCGGGAAGGGCGTTGAGGTGGGCCATCACCTGCTCGGCCCGCCGGTACGCGCGGGCGCCGGCGTCGACGTCCTGGTCCTGGCCGATGTGGATGTCACTGAAGTGAGCGATCGTCAACATGCGGACACGCTAGTACGACCACCGGACGGCGTCACCTGACAACCTGTCACGCGATCGGGGCCTCCGCGGGGCGCTTGAACATCCGGGTGGCGGTGATCTCGCCGTGGATGGCCGGGCCGTCCGGGTCCGGCGCGGCCGGCAGGCCCGGGCGCAGGTGCTCCTCCACGGAGATGTACTTGAGCCCGGCCCGCAGGTCCGCGTCGTTGCGCAACCGGATGACCAGCGGGAACTCGGCCAGCGCGGTGGTGTCGAAGAGGCCGGTGGTGTAGATCAGCTGGACACCGAGGGCGTCGGCCACGGCCCGCTGGAGCTCCAGCAGGTAGGTGGCGTTGGCGCGGCCGATCGGATTGTCCAGGAAGAGCGTGCCGGCGTGCCGCAGCTGGGACTGGCCGCGGTCGTTGGCGCGCAGCGCGGCCATCGTGCAGTAGAGCGCGATGGCGGCGGTGAGCAGCTGGCCGCCGGAGAAGACGTCGGACATCTGGCCGACGCCGACCCGCTCGGCGCGCAGCACGGCGTCCGGCTTGAGGATCTCGACGGAGACGCCGCGCGGGCCGATCGCGGCGGCGACGCCGCGCAGCAGCAGGGACATGCCGTCGCGGCGCAGGTCGCTGTTCTTCTTGACGGCGGCGCGGGTGGCCTCGTCGATGACCTCTCCGAGGCGTTCGACCAGGGTGGCGTGGTCCGGGTCCTCGAAGCGGATCCGGAGGAACTCCTGGCCGGACCACTCCCCCAGGCCCTCGGGCAGGCGGGAGAGCCGCTGGGCGGCGCGCAGGGTGGTGAGCGAGGACTCCACCAGGCCGCGCAGGCGGTCGACGATCGAGCCGCGGTTGCGCTCCAGCTGGGCGAGTTCGTCGGTGAGCACGCGCAGCCGGGGGGCGAAAGCGGTGGCCCAGGCGGCGGCGTGGTCGGGCAGGGCCGAGGCGGGCAGTTCGCGGATCTGCTGGCGGGCGGGGGTGCGGACGGCCTCGTAGCGGACGGCGTTGGCGTGCCGGACGAGCGCGTCGGAGGCGTCGCGGACGGCGAGTTCGGCGGAGGAGAGCTCGCCGGCGGCGGTGCGCAGGGCTCGGCGGGCCTCGGCGGCGGCGGTGCGGGCGTCGGCGAGTGCGCCGAGGTAGGGCTCGGCCGGCCGGCCGTCGTCGTCCTGGTGCTCGCGCAGGCCGTCGCGGAGCTGGCCGGCGTGCTCGTCGAAGTCGGCGGCGGCGGCCTGGGCGGCGTCGAAGGTGCGCTGCAGGTCGGCGTGCGCGGTGCGGGCGGTCTCGACCGTCTCGCGGCGCTCGGCGAGCCGGCTGGTGGCGGTGCGCAGCAGGACCTGGGCGTGCTCGGGGTCGGCGGGGACGAGGTCCTCGGGCAGCTCGGTGTGGGCCTCGCCGTCGGCGGGGGCGGAGCGCTCGGCCTCGCCGCGCAGCCGGCCGAGCTGCTCGCTGGCAGCGGCGGAGCGGGCCTCGATGGTGGCGACCAGCTCCTCGGCGCGGGCGGCGGCGGCCTGGCGGGCGGGGCCGTCGGCGCCGTCGGGGCTGCCGAGCAGCTCCTCGGCGCGGGTGCGGACCTTGTTGGTGAGGCGGTCGAGTTCGGTCGCGGCGGCGGCCTCGTCGCCCTCGGCACGGGCCTGTTCGGCACGCAGGTCGGCGCCGACGCCGACCTTCTCGTAGAGCTGGGAGGCGGCGCGGTAGGCCTCGCGCAGGGCGGGCAGGGCGGCGGGGGTGCCGGTGTCGGGCTCGTCGTCCTGCTCGGCGGCGGGGATCTCGGCGCGTTCGGCGCGCAGGGTCCGTGCGGTGCGGCGGGCGTCGTCGGCGGCGCGCTGGGCGGCCCGGCGGTCCTCGTCGCAGGTGCGGGCGCGCTCGGCGCACTGGGCCTGGCGGCGGTCGCACTCGGTGGCGTCCTCGGCGAGTTCGCGCAGGGAGCGCGTCCAGCCGGCGCGTTCGCGCAGCCGGAAGGCGAGGCCGGAGAGGGCGTCGGCGCGGCGGCGGGCGCGCTGGGCGGCCTCGCGGTGCTCCTCGTGGGCGAAGGCGGCTGCGGCGTGGTCGGTCTCGGCCTCGTCGTGGTCGGCGCGCAGGGTGCCGAGGGCGGCGGCGGCCTGCTCGGCGTGCTCGCGGGCGGCCTCGGCGGTGGCGGCGAGCTCGGCAAGGGTGCCGGGCGGGCAGCTGGCGTGCCAGGAGGCGAGGCGGGCGGCGAGGGCGCGGTCGCCGCCGAGCCGGGCGGCGAGTTCGCGGATGTGCTCCTCGCGGGCGGTGGCGCGGGTGCGCAGTTCGCGGCGCTCGTCGTCGGCGGCGGACTCGTCGTGCATGGCCGGGTTCGGCGGCACGAGAAAGAACGCGGGTTCGTCGGTGATCGGGGCGATCAGCGAGGCGGCGGCGCCGACGGCCACGGTGGAGCGCGGCAGCAGGGCGGCGGCCTGGAGCGCCTCACGGGCCCGCTCCAGCGAGTCGGTGTCGGTGATGACCACGCCATCGACCAGTTCGGGCCGGGCGGCGAGGATCGCCTCGTGGTCCGCCGGGTCGACGGACTGGGCGAGGTAGCGCCAGCCGGGCAGGGCGGGGATGCCGTGCTCGGCAAGGTACTCGACGGTGGCGAGGACGTCCGGGCCGGGCGGCAGCAGGCCGCCGTCGCCGAGCGCGGCGAGGATGCGGGAGTCGTCGGCGGCGGCGGTGCGCAGGTCGAACAGGGTGCGTTCGGCGGTGGCGATGGCCTCGTCGAGCTGCTCGCGCAGCGCCTCGGCGGAGCGGTCCAGCACGGCCGGGGTGAGGAAGCCGGCCTCCTCCTCCGCGCCGTCCTGGTAGGGGGTCAGGGAGAGCAGGTCGGCGAGGCGCGGCTCGGTGGCGAGCAGGGCGGCGGTGCGCTGCTCGGTGGCGAGGGCCTGGGCGGCGGCCTTGCGGGCGTCGCCGGCGCGTTCGGCGGCGAGTTCGGCGCGGCCGGTGGCGGCGGCGGCCTCCCGCAGCCGGGCGGCGGCGGACTCGGCGGCCGTGCGGGCCTGGGCGAGCGCGGCGCCGGCGGCCTTCTCCACGTCGGCGGCGTGCAGGGCCGCGCGGGCCGGGTCGACGTCGCCGTCGGCGTCGATGAAGCCGGCCTCGACGGCGGCGGCGGTCTCCTGCTCGACCTCGGCGAGGCGCTGGCGCAGGTGGTCGGCCTCGCTGCGGGCCTTCTGGGCGGCGGTGGCGGCCTCGGTGGCGTCGCTCTGGGCCTTGGAGCCGTCGGCCTGCAGCTCGCCCGCCCGCTGCTCCTCGGTGTCGGCGCGGTCCTCGGCGGCCGCGGCGGCGGCTTCGAGGGCGCGGGCCAGGGCGGTGGCGGCGCGGGCGCGGGCGGCCAGCGCGGGGGCGGCGTCCAGCTCGGCCTCGCGGATGGCGGCGGCGACCCGGGCCACCCGGTCGGCGGCGGCGCGCTGGCGCAGCACGGCCTCGGCGGCCTGCCAGGCGGCGTGCAGGGTGCGGGCCTCGGTCAGCTCGCGGCGCAGCGCGGCGGCCTCCGTGGTGGCGGCGGCCAGGCCCAGGGTGGCGTGCCGGTGGGTGAGTTCGGCGGTGATCAGGGTGTGCCGGGTGCGGTCGGCCTCGGCGGCGGTGACCGCGCTCGCCGCGGCGGCGACCTCGATGGCGAGGTCCTGGGCGCGGTCGCGTTCGGCGGCGGCCCGGGAGGTGAGGGCGTGGGCGAGTCGGCGGGTGCGGCGCTCGGCGGTGCGGTGGGCCTCGCGGACGGTCTCGCGGGCGGTGGTGGCCTCGGCGATCCGCTCCAGCAGGTCGAGCGAGCCGGCGGTGAAGTCGCGTTCGGCGGTGAGTTCGGCGCGGCGGCCGAGCTTGGCGGCGAAGCCGTGCACGAGGTCGGCGAGGCCGTCGGTGTCGCGGGTGTCGGTGACGGCGCGCAGCAGCAGGTCGGTGAAGTCGCTGTCGTGCTTGACCGCGAAGAGGCCCGCCGCCTCGCCCTCGTCGGCGTTCATCTCGCGCTGGTAGCGGAAGAGTTCGGGGTCGAGGCCGAGGTCGCCGAGGTGCTCCGTCCAGCGGTCGTGGCCGTCCTCGAAGACCAGGTCGAGGTGCGGGTGGGCCTTGCCGGCCTCGGTGAGGGCGTCGCGGAAGCCCTTCATGGTGCGGCGGCGGCCGCGGGCCTTCTGGTCGCCGGCCAGGCTGACCCGCTCGGCGACGGGCAGCGAGTCCAGGGTGAGGCCGGGGCCGGGTCGGAAGGAGTACCAGGTCTCGGCGAACTTGCGCGGGTCGGAGGAGACCTGGCGGCCGCGCCACTCGCTGACCTTGCCGACCACGATCAGCTCGCCGGTGACGGTGTGCTGCCACTCCAGGGCGACGTGGCCGCAGTCGTCGGCGAGCAGGAACTTGCGCAGCACGCCGGAGCTGGCGCCGCCGAGGGTGTTGCGGTGGCCGGGGAGCATCACCGAGAAGATCAGCTTGAGCAGGACGGACTTGCCGCCGCCGTTCTCCAGGAACAGCACGCCGGCCGGGGCGGGCCGGCGCACCGGGCCCTCGGCCTCCTCGCCGAAGAGGCCGATCTGCTGCGGGGCCGGGTCGGCGACGGGCTCGCCGACGCCGCGCAGGTCGAGCACCGTGTCGGCGTACCGGGCGCCGGCCGGCCCGATCGAGTAGAGGCGGACCCGGTTGAGCTCGTACATGTGCGGCGGTTCTCCAGATGGGCGGTGCGGGAGGAGACGGGCGGTGCGGGGAGGTTCGGTCAGAGGGAGTGGAACGGCAGGCCCGCGTCGGCGACCAGCTCGTCGGCGGTGTCCGGCGGGAGCAGGCTGGCGGTGCCGTCGGAGACGGGGACGACGCCGAGGTCGAGCAGCTCGGCCATGGCGGCGCTGCCGGCCAGGTCGCGCACCTGGAGCTGGTAGCGGGCGGTGGTGCGGTAGGTGCCGCCGGCGTCGTCCGAGGTCTTCTGCAGGAAGCCCGAGTCGACCAGGAACATCACGGCCTTGGCGACGATGCCGATGGTCGAGCCGGAGAGCCGGCGGGCGTCCTTGGTGGCGCCGGTGGCGGTGCGCCGGGCCCAGACCCGCCAGGCGGCCTCCAGGCCGGGGGCGTCGCTCTGCGGGTCGGTGTTGGCGCCGTCGGCCTCGGCCTGCTCCTCCAGCCGGCGGCAGGCCTGGCGGACGAAGGAGTCGACGCCGTTGACCGTGATCCGGCCGAGGTAGCCGTCGTCAGCGAGGTCCTCGGGGCGGGGGAAGGCCATCGCGGCGACGGCCAGGTGGGCCAGACCGTGCAGGAAGCGGTCGGTGGACTCGGAGGCGGCGCGGCGCGAGTAGTCGCCCATCCGGACGGCGAAGACGGAGTCCTCGGCGGCGGCCACGGCCATGCCGGCGCGCGGCGAGACCTCCAGCACGACCAGGCCCATGCCGGTGGCGACCGCGTCGGCGAGGCGGGCGAACGGCGGGTCCTCGCGGTGGCGGCGGACCAGCTCGGCGTACTCGGCGTCACGGGCGGGGAGCAGCTTGGCCTGGAGACCGAAGGAGACCAGCCGGGCCGCGTCGGCGACATCGGCCGGGGTGATCGCGGCGGGGGCGGCCGGCTCGGTCTCGGGCACCCAGGACGTGTCGTGGTGGGTCGTCACGGGCGGTGCTCCTCGGGGGTGTTGCCACCGGTGCGGGTGGTCTGCGTGGTCTGCGTGGTCCGGGCGGTTCGAGCGGTCCGGGCGGTCCGGATGGCCCGGATGGCCTGTACGGTCCCGACGGTCTGGCGGTGCGTCAACTGGCGTCCTTGCGGTCGGCCGCCATGCCGGCCGCGTCCAGCAGGGCGCTGCCGACGATGAGGTCGGCGCCGCCGAACTCCGGGTCGTGCAGCCGGGTGCCGTCGTCGACCGCGAAGAGCAGCCGCTCCTCGCCCTGCCGGTAGGCGGTGCCGACCGGCGGGCTGGCCGCGTGGACGGCCAGCAGGGCGACCAGGTACGGAAGCTCAGGGTCCTGCTTGCGGGCGTCGGCGAGCAGGCCGGACAGCCGGCGGGGGGCGTCGGCGGGCAGGTCGAGCAGCTCCAGCGCGGACTCCAGCTGCGCCTCGGAGAACCGGCTGTCATCGGGGGTGGCGACGAGGTCCGGGTCGGGCAGCTCGGCGCCCAGGTGCTCGCGCTCGACCGGCGGGGTGAGCAGCAGGTCCACCAGGTCGGCGACGCGGACCGAGACGGGCGTGCGCAGGCCGGTGCCGCGGGCGAAGAAGGCGCCGGTGGGCCGGACGGCCTGCTCCACCGGCAGCCGCAGCACGGGCGCGAGCAGCTGCCCGTAGAGGTCGATGCCGCTGCGGGCGCCGGGCGTGGCGAAGGCCTGGCGGTCCTGCTCGGCGCGGAACAGCGGGCCGGCCTCCAGCAGACGGGTCTGCAGTTTCGTGTGGCGGCGGATGCAGTCCTTGACGATGTCGAGCAGCTCGGCGGCGCGGCGCTTGTGCTCCGCCCCCTCGGGAGTGTGGGGCTCGGCCTCGTCCCGGGCCTTGCGGATGTTGGTGAGAATCGCGTTCTCGTGCCGGTAGCGGTCGGCGATGTGGTCGAGCGCCTCGTCGATGAGGTCGGGGATGGCCTGCATCCAGTCGACGGCACGCACGTTGCGCCGGGTGGCGTCGAGGGCGCGGCGAAGCGTCTCGGCGTACTGGACGGTCCGGTAGCGGGCCTGCTCGGCGGCGAGCTGGGCGTCCGCCAGGCGGCCCCGGCGGATCAGCACCTCCAGCTTGACCTCGGCGGCGATCTGGGCCGAGGTGACGTCGGTGTCGAGTGCGCCGACCAGGACGTTGACCGCCTCGTCGGTGGTGCGCAGGTAGACGCCGCCGTCGGGGCCGGGCACCTCCTCGATCAGCTTGAAGTCGTAGTCGCGGCGGACGTACGAGCCGTCCGCTCCGAAGGTGCCGTACACGGCGCGGAAGCCGCGGTCGACGCTGCCGACGTTGATCAGCGACTCCAGCACCCAGCGGGCGACCCGCTCGTGCTCGGCGGTGGGCCGGCCGGTGGCCTGGGCGGCGACGCGGGGCAGCAGCCGGGCGAGCACTATGTCGCGGTCGGCCCCGGTGTCGAAGTCCATGTGCAGGGTGACCAGGTCGATCGCGGCGAGGCCGACCTCGGCCATCGCGTAGCCGCCGTACTCGCCGGCCAGCATCCCCTTGCGGTTGTCCAGGTCGTGGAGCGGGGCGGTGCAGGCCAGCGCCTTGAGCCGGCGGGCGAGGCCCTCGTCGGCTGCGGGGCCGGGCGCGGGCCGCACGGCGGCGGTGGCGGGCCCGGCGGGCGGCCGGAGCCCGTGCTCGGTGGGCGGGTCAGCGATGGCGGTCACGGTGGACAAGATTAGAGGCAGGCACCGACTTCGACCGAAACGGACCTTACGGGCGGGCCGGGGCCGGGCCGGGGCCGAGCCGAACGCGCGCCGCTAGAACTGGATTTCGAGAAAACGGCTTCGCGGCGCGCCCGGCCCGGCCATCATGCGTCCTATGATCACCAGACTGGTTCGAGGCGGCCTGGCCGCCGCACTGGCCGCGACCGCCCTCGCCGCGGGCGCCGCTGTCTCCGCCGCCGCGACCCCCGCCCGGACGGCGGTCACCGGCCCGAACGTCAGTGTCACCCAGGCCGGGAACTACCCGATCTTCCCGGTCGACAACACCAACTTCTCGGTGACCTGGAAGTCCTCCGGCACCACCGACCTCACCGGCGTCACCCACCTCACCGTCGAACTGCCGCCCGGTCTGACCACGAGCGGCGCGACGATCACCTCGTTCCAGGACTACACCTTCACCGAGACGATCTCGCCCGACGCCCGCCGCCTGGACGCCTACTTCACCGGCAACCGGGCTCCGGGGCGCAGCGAGTTCATGAAGGTCTTCGTGCAGTCCCACGGCACCAGGCCCGCCGGGACGATCAAGGTGACGGCCGCCAACCGGAACGACGCGGACCCGTCCGACAACGTCTCGACCTATGTGCTCGGCAGCGGCCCGCAGGCCCCGGCCACCCAGGCGGCGCCCGCGGTGACCGGTATCGACACCTCGTCCGGCGCGGGCACGGGCGGCACCGCCGTCACGCTGACCGGCACCGACCTCGACAACGGCTTCGTGCTGTTCGGCGACTCGGTCGCGGCCGGCGGCTGCACCAGCACCACCTGCACCGTGACCACCCCCGGCGGCGCGGGCAGCACGCCGGTCACCGTGGTCACCCCGGGGGGTTCCGCGGCCGCCCCCACCCCGTTCGACTACACCGGCGCGGCTCCCCCGGCGCCGCCCGCCCCGGCGGTCACCGGCCTGACCACCGGCTCCGGCCCGGCCACCGGCGGCACCCAGATCTACGTCCAGGGCAGCAACCTGGCCCAGGGCACCGTGCGCTTCGGCGGTGTCCCGGCCACCCGTTACTCCTGCGGCGTGTCGCTCTGCTCGGCGACCGCCCCGGCGGGGGCGGGCGTGGTCGACGTCACCGTGACCACGGCCGGCGGGACGAGCGCGATCGGCGCGGCGGACCGGTTCACGTACACCGCGTAGCGGGTTTCGCAGGCAGTGGCCGGGCGCGGGGTTCGCGTCCGGCCACCGGCGTTTCCGGGCGGACCACGGGCGGGTGCCGGGTGTGCCCCGGGGCGGACCACGGGCTCGACCCAGGCGCACCCGCAGCCGAAAGTTGAACGCGTTCAATTCGTGGGTCTAGAGTCGTGCTGCGCAGGTGGGACAAGGCCCCACCTGTCCTTCGGCATGGAGGTTGGCACGATGGGCACTGATTCCGAGGCGATCCTGCGGCGGGTACGCCGGTGGCTGTGGACCTTCGTGGTCTGCCTGGTGCTGAGCGGCCTGACCGCCTTCCCGCTGGAGACCGAGACCAGGTGGCTGGCCGGATTCGCCACCGGCCCGGCCGCCCCCGTCACCGACCACCTGCCGGCCCTGGTCGAGTGGCTCGAACGGGTCCGCGACGGCCTCGCCGAGACCAACGCCCGCTACGCCTTCCTCGCCTACGGCACCGACTGGCTCGCCTTCGCACACCTGGTGATCGCCGCCGCCTTCCGGGGGCCGCTCAAGGACCCGGTCCGCAACATCTGGGTGATCCGCTGGGCCGTCCTCGCCTGTGCGGGCATCATCCCGTTGGCCCTGATCTGCGGTCCGCTCCGGGGCATCCCGCTGTACTGGCGATTCATCGACATGTCGTTCGGCGTCGTCGGCGTCGTCCCGCTGCTGATCGTGCTGCGCGCACTGCGGCCTCTGGAACGGGCCGCCGACGCCGTTGCCCGCGGCACCGCCGCCACCGGGTGATCCGTCCGGGGGAACGCCCGGGCAGCGGGCCGCCGGTGGGCGGGCCGCTGCCCGGGTGGACGGCACCGGGCTTCACACGCAGGCCCTACCATCTGGCTCAACAGCTGTGGGAGGCGGACGGGCGTGACCGATGCGGTGATCGATCTCAATGCGGACCTCGGTGAGGGGTTCGGGCGGTGGACGCTGACCGACGACGAGGCACTGCTCTCCGTGGTGACCAGCGCCAACGTCGCCTGCGGCTTCCACGCCGGGGATCCGTCGACCATGCGCCGGGTCTGCGCGCTGGCCGCCGAGCGCGGCGTCCGGATCGGTGCCCAGGTCTCCTACCGCGACCTCGCCGGCTTCGGCCGGCGCGCGATGGATGTCCCGCCGGAAGAGCTGGCCGACGAGATCGCCTACCAGATCGGCGCCCTCCAGGTCTTCGCCCGCGCGGCCGGCTCCCGGGTCTCGTACGTCAAACCGCACGGCGCCCTCTACAACCGGGTGGTGGGCGACTCCGAGCAGGCCGAGGCGGTGGTCGCGGGCGTCCTGCGGGCCGGGGCGGTCTGCGACGGCCCGCTGCCCGTGCTCGGCCTGCCGGGCTCCCGCTTCCTGGCGGTCGCCGAGGGCGTCGGGCTCCCGGTGGTCACCGAGGCGTTCGCCGACCGCGCGTACACCTGGGCCGGCACCCTGGTACCGCGCCGCGAGCCGGACGCCGTGGTGCACGACCCCGAGACGGTGATCACCCGCGCGGTCGGCATCGCCCGGGACGGCACGGTGGAGGCCGTCGGCGGCGAGCCGATCGCGGTCGAGGCGCGGTCGCTCTGCGTCCACGGCGACACGCCCGGCGCCGCCCAGCTCGCCTGGCGCATCCGGGGCGCGCTCGCCTCGGCGGGCGTGCGGGTGGAGGCCTTCGCGTGACGGCGGCGGGGGGCGGCGAGGGCCGGGGGGACGGTGCGGGCCCAACGGGTCCGGGTGTCGGGGCGGCGGGCTCGGGCGCCGGGGCGGTCGGTCCGGGCGCCGAGGGCTCAGGCGTCATGGCGGCGGGGGGCCGCGAGCCGGAGCTCCGGCCGGCCGGGGAGCACGCGCTGCTGGTCGAGGTCGCCGGGACGGCCGAGGTGGGCGCCCTGTACGCCTGGCTGCGCGAGCGGCAGGCCGCAGGCGAGCTGCCCGCCGTCGAGGAGATCGTCCCCGCCGCCCGGACCGTCCTGCTGGACGGCGTCACCGACATCCCCGCACTCACCGCCCTGCTGCGGCCGGCCCGCCCGACGGCGGCGGACGCCACGCCCGGCCCGCTGCTGGAGGTGCCGACCGTGTACGACGGCGCCGACCTCGCCGAGGTGGCCGCGCTCTGGGGGGTCTCCCCCGAGGCGGCCGTACGGATCCACACCGAGCCCGAGTACGTGGTCGCCTTCTGCGGCTTCGCCCCCGGCTTCGGCTACCTCACCGGCCTGCCGGAGCAGTACGCGGTGCCTCGGCGTGCCACCCCGCGCAGCGCCGTCCCGGCCGGCTCGGTCGCCCTGGCGGGCCCCTACACCGGCGTCTACCCGCGCTCCTCCCCCGGTGGCTGGCAGCTCCTCGGCCGCACCGGCCTGCCGCTCTGGGACGCCGCCCGCGAACCGGCCGCGCTGCTCGCACCGGGTGTGCGGGTCCGGTTCACGGCGGCACGGTCCACGGCGGACGGGGCCGCGGCGAACGGAGGCACGGAGGACGGGGCGGCGGCGACGCGGGGTGACCGTGGCTGAGCGGGAGCCCGGGGCCGAGCTGGAGGTCGTCCGGCCCGGCCCGCTGACCACCGTGCAGGACCTCGGGCGCCGGGGTGTCGCCCACCTCGGTGTGCCCCGGGCGGGTGCGCTGGACGAGCCGGCGCTGCGTGCGGCCAACCGGCTGGTCGGCAACGAGCCCGGCGCGGCCGCCCTGGAGACCACCCTCGGCGGGGTCGCGCTGCGCGCGGACCGGCCGGTGGTCGTGGCCGTCACCGGTGCGCCCTCCCCGGTCCGGGTGGACGGGCGGCCCGCCGCGTGGGGCGCGCCCGTCGCCGTGCCGGCCGGCGGGCTGATCGAGGTCGGTGCCGCCACCCACGGCGTGCGCGGCTACCTGGCGGTGGCGGGCGGGCTCGCCGTCCCGCCCGTGCTCGGCAGTCGCTCGGCCGATCTGCTCTCCGGCCTCGGCCCGGCCCCGCTGGCCGCCGGCGACCGGCTGCCGGTCGGGCCGCCCCCGCCGTACCGGCCTGCCCCCGGCCTCGTGCCGCTGCCCGCGCCCCCGGCCGAACTGGTGCTGCGGCTGCGGCTCGGGCCGCGCGCCGACTGGTTCGAACCGCAGTCGGTGGCCTGGCTGGCCCGCGAGCGCTACCGGGTGGCCCCGGCCAGCAACCGGATCGCCCTGCGGACGGCGGGCCCGTCGGTCAGCCGGGCGCACGGCGGCGAACTGCCGAGCGAGGGCATGGTGCTGGGCGCCGTCCAGATCCCCCCGGACGGGCTGCCTGTGGTCTTCCTCGCCGACCACCCCACCACCGGCGGCTATCCCGTCCTCGGCGTCGTCCCGCGCGCCGACCTCGCGGCAGCCGCCCAGGCCCGCCCGGGGACGCCGGTCAGGTTCGTGCTGCTGCGGGGGCGGTAGGGCGTTCCCCCGGCAGCATGGTGAGCCGCGCGAGGAAGGGCCCGGCGCTGCGCGCACCCGTGGCCGGCGACGACCCGTCAGGGCGACGCGGTCGGGGTGGAGCAGTCGGGCGTAGCAGTCCGGGTCGGGCGCAGCAGTCGGGGCGCAGCAGTCAGCGGGACCGCCCCACCAGGGCCTCCGGGCGCAGCGACCACCTCTCCAACAGCTCGGCGGCGAGCGCGGGGAGACAGGCGGCCCAGTCGCGGCCCCGGTCGCCGAGGCACTCGGCGAGGGAGGCGGTCAGCGCGTCCGGGACGCGGACCGGTGGTTCGAAGGTGGCCGGCATGGCGGGCGGCTCCTGGGGCGGCGGGGCGGACGGGGCAGGCGCGTGTCGTACGGGCGGACGCCTGTCAGGCCAGTGTGCGGCGCACCGCGCCGAGGTGGCACGTCGTGCCGCTGAGGCAGGGCAGGCCACCATGACACGACCTGCCTCATCAGCGTGTCATGCCACCACGGCGCGACGTGCCAGGGCCACGGCGGCGGCGTCGGCGAAGCCCTCCGGATTGTCGAGCATGATGTTGTGCCCGCAGTCCGGAACGGCCACCACCTCCACGCCCGCCTCGCGCAGCCGGTCCGCGCCCTCCGGTGCACCGTCGGCCTGCGGGTGGAGGAAGGTGCGCGGGACGTCCAGGTCGAGCAAGAGCTCCCGCATGGTCGGAACGGTGCCTCGGGCGAGGTTCACGGCACTGCGGTGGAGGGCCTCGGGGCCGGCCAGCCGCATGGTGGACCACCAGAGCGGGCCGACCCACCGGCCGACCTCCTCCCGGCCGCCGGCCAGGAACTCCTCCTCGGTGAACGTGGCGATCCCACTGCTGCCCGGGCGGCGGGTGGGCGTGATCGGGTCGAGGTTGGAGTCGACCAGGAGGAGGTTGGCCACCAGCCGTGGATGCCGGTGGGCGAGCACGATCGCCACCGCGCCGCCCATGCTGTGCCCGACCACCTCGACCTCGGCCAGCCCGGCCGCGTCCAGCGCCGCCGCCACCGCGTCGGCGTGAGCCTCCAGCGTGTAGGAGAAATCGGCGGGCCGGTCGCTGATGCCGAAGCCCAGCAGGTCGAGCAGGAGCGAGCGGCGCCCGGCGATCAGCGGGTGGGCCGCAGCTGCGGCGAAGTAGACGGGCGAGCTGGCGCCGAGACCATGCAGGTAGAGCCGGGCCGGTTCGGCGCCCGGCAGCTCCACCCAGCGGATCCGGTCGCCGTTCGGGGTGACGGTTGCGTGATGCACGGTCGTTCTCCTCCTCGGGTCGGGGTATCGCAACGTTCGCTGTCCAGCCACAGGAACCATACCTCGCGATCGAGGTATAGCGGTAGCGATATAGCGAACGGGCGCCGGCCGACGACCGCCCGGACCCGGAAACGACTCTCCGGACGCCCGGGCCGACGCCGTGAACCCGGGAACGACCCCCTGAACCCGACAACGACCCTCCGAGCCCGGGAACGACCCTCTGAGAGAGTGGTCCCATGCTGAAGCTCGCGATCCTCGGGTTCCTCCACGACCGGCCCCTGCACGGCTACGAGCTGCGCCACCACCTCGCAGCGCTCACCGGGCACGTCCGGCCTATCAGTGACGGCACGCTCTACCCGGCGATCAAGCGACTGGAGTCCGGGGGCCTGCTGGTGCGCGAGACCGAGCCGGGGACGGCGGCCGCCCCGCGCCACACCCTCCACCTCACCGAGGCCGGGCGGACCGCACTGCTCGACCGGCTGCGCACTCCGGACGAGCTGGACATCAGCGACGAGAACCGCTGGTTCACCGTGCTGGCCTTCCTCCGCCACCTCGACGGCGAGCCGGCCGCCCAGGCCGCCGTACTCCGCCGCCGCCTGGCCTTCCTGAGCGAGCCGGCCAGCTTCTTCTACGACGGGGCACACCCGGTGGGCGCCGAGGAGGCGACGGACCCGTTCCGCCGCGGGATGCTGCTGATCGCCCGCGCCACCACCGAGGCCGAGCTGACCTGGCTGCACGACACCCTCGTGGAGCTGGAGCGCAACGGGCAGCAGCCCGGACGCACCGGGCAGTAGCCCCCGACGCACCGCGAAAACGCCGCGGCCCGCACCGACCGTCGAGCGGGTCGGTGCGGGCCGCAGGCGAGTCCCCGGCGCCTTCGGGACGGGCGCTCAGTGCTGGTGGTGGGCGTGGACGACCGCATGGCCGCGGCCTCGCCCGATCATCCACTTGTTGACCGGCACGGTCAGGGCGAAGGCGAGGGCGAGCGAGCCCGCCAGCGCGATCCAGAACAGGAGGTCGCCGAGGCCCGCGTCCATCGCCCCCGGGACGGTGACCATCACGGTGTTGTCGATCAGCTCCATGACCAGGATCGACACGGTGTCGGCCGCCAGCGCCACCTTCACCGCGGCCCGGACGTCCAGGCCCGCCTTGAGCACGCCGCGCATGGTGAGGGCGTAGCCGAAGGCGAAGGCCAGCAGCACCGAGAGCACCACGGTCGCGCCGTTGTGCAGGCCGAAGGCGGTGCCGAGCACCATGCCGAGGATCTCGCCGATGGCGCAGCCGGTGAGGCAGTGCAGGGTCGCCTGCGCGGCGGTCCGCCAGCTCGCCCCGCCACCGTGCCCGGCGCCGTGACCCGCGCGACCGGCGTGGCCCACGTGACCGGCGTGACCGGCGTGCAGGTCGCGCCTCTCGTGCCCGGCCGGGTGGCCGTGCTGCTCGTGGTACCCGTGTCCGGCGTGCTGCTCGTGCTGTGCGGGGTGTGCCATGTCGTCCTCCGCTTGCCCTGGCGCTTCGTTCCTCGCTCCGTCGGTGATGAACATATACCCCCTGGGGGTATGCCGCAAACCATCTCTCCGACGCCCTCTTCCCCACCCCCGCGGGCCCGTGTTCCGATGGGACGATGACCGATGAGCGACGCAGGGGCTACGACGGCACGGGACCGGGCGCGATCACACCGGACGGCTGCGCCGTCGAGCTGTACACACGGCTGCCGGTGCACGGCGAGCCGGAGGTGATCGAACAGGCGGTACCGGCCGGCGCGCGCATCCTCGAACTGGGCTGCGGCGTGGGCCGGGTGACGCACCCGCTGCTCGAACGGGGCTTCACGGTGACGGCCGTGGACGAGTCCGCCGAGATGCTGGCCCGGGTGCGCGGGGCCCGGACGGTCCGCAGCCCGATCGAAGGGCTGGACCTCGGCGAGCATTTCGACGTCGTCATGCTGGCCTCCTTCCTGGTGCACGCGGGCGACCCGGAGGTCCGGCGCCGGCTGCTCGCCACCTGCCGGCGGCACGTAGCCGCGGACGGCTGCATCCTGATCCAGCGGGAGGGCGAGGACTGGCACCGCGACGTGCCGCGCGAACGCCCGCTGGGCCGGGACGGGCTGGTCCGGATCGCCTCGTCCACGCCGGTCGGCGAGGGGGCGAACTCGGTGGTCGCCGAGTACGAGTTCCCGGACGCGCGCTGGACCCAGACCTTCCTCTCCCGCCCCCTCGGCACCGCCGAGTTCGAGCAGGCGCTGGCCGACGCCGGCCTGACCGTGGACCGCTACCTGACCGACGACCGGACCTGGGTCAGGGCACGGCCGGACACCGCCTGAACAGGGCTCGAACACCGGCCGCGCCGGTGGAGCGGGACCGGGGCAGGGGTGAACGGAAACCCGTCACCTTCACCGCGTACCATCAGGCGCGCGCCGGGCCCTCGCGCGCCCCGAGCGTCGGGCGGGACCGGCCGTTCGCATGCCGCCGGCATGTGCCCCGGGCATGCTGTCGGGCATGCTCCCGCACCGACGACCAACAAGGACCGCTGATGCGCATCGAGCGACGGATACCCCGGGCGGGTGTCCGGTGATCGAATGGTTCCACGGAGCCGTCCTCGGCCTGATCCAAGGGCTCACCGAGTTCCTGCCGATCTCCTCCAGCGCTCACCTGCGGGTCTTCTCGGCCCTGCTGGGCTGGGACGACCCGGGCGCGGCGTTCACCGCCGTGACCCAGCTCGGCACCGAGTCCGCCGTGCTGATCTACTTCCGGCGCGACATCGCCTCGATCGTGAAGACCTGGACGCTCTCGCTGTTCCGGCCCGCGCTGCGCTCGCACCAGGACGCCCGGATGGGCTGGTTCGTGATCATCGGCACTCTGCCGATCGGCATCCTGGGCAAGCTGTTCCAGGACACCATCGAGACCAACCTCCGCGACCTGCGGATCATCGGCACCACGCTGATCGTCTTCGGCCTGATCCTGGCGGTGGCCGACCGCACCCGAGCGGTCCGGCACGCCAAGCCGATCACCGACCTGACCCTGCCGCACGCCGCCGTCTACGGCATGGCGCAGGCGCTGGCGCTCATCCCCGGCGTCTCGCGCTCGGGTGGCACCATCAGCGCTGGCCTGCTGCTCGGCTACAGCCGCGAGGCGGCCGCCCGGTACTCGTTCCTGCTGGCCATCCCGGCGGTGCTCGCCTCCGGCCTGCTGGAGCTGTTCAAGATCGGCGAGGGCCCGGCCCCGGCCTGGGGCCCGACCGTCCTGGCCACCCTGATCGCCTTCGTCGTCGGATACGCGGCGATCGCCTGGTTCCTGAAGTACATCTCGCACAACAGCTTCATGCCGTTCGTGGTGTACCGGGTGGCGCTCGGCATTCTGATCATCGCGCTGGTGAGCGTCGGCACCCTGGCGCCCGACGCCGGCGTCGTGAAGTAGGCGGCGTCCCAGAGGCATCCGGTCCAGAAGCAGCCGTTCCAGAAGCAGCTGGTCCAGAAGCAGCTGGTCCGGAGCAGCCGTTCCAGAAGCCTCCGGTCCGCGAAGCAGCGGATCCGAGAGCAGCGGCTGCGGAAGCCGTGCCTCTCCGGAGCAGTGGCCTTCCCGAGTAGAACGCGGTTCCACCGCGGTTCCACCGCTCCACCGACAGCAGCGGGCCGGGACACCTCACCAGGTGCCCCGGCCCGTTTCGTCGTCCCGGAAGCGGCTCACGGCCGCGCTCGTCAGACAGCCCCCCGCGCCTAGCGGCTTCGCTCGCGGGCGGCGGTCAGCCGGCCCCGCACGGCGGCGTGGACCTCGGCCTCCTCGGCCGGGTCGGCGGCGAGGCGGCGCAGGCGCTCCAGCACGCGGGCGTCGCCGGTGGTGGCGACGTGCCTCGCGGCGAGCTCCCGGGTGGACTCCTCGCAGTCCCATAGGCACTCGACGGCCGGCCCCTCGGGGAAGTGCACGTCGGTCGCGGCGAGCGCCCGGGCGGCGCGGCCGCGCAGTTCGGACGAGGCGGCCTCGCCGTAGATGTGGCGCAGGACGGGGACGGCTTCGGCCGCGGCAAGCCGCCCCGCACCGTCGACCAGCGTCCCGAGGCCGGTGCCGGTGCCGGTCACGCCGCGCACCGAGATCCAGCGACGCAGCCCGGCGACCACCAGGGGTGCGTCGCAGGGCTCGCCGGCGTCGGCGAGCAGCTGGACGGCGGCCTCGCCGAGGGCGCTGTCGGCGCCGCCGGTGGCCGGGTCGGCCCAGCGGCGGGCGTGCGCCAGCACCTCGGGGCCGCGCATCCGGCCGAGCAGTTCCAGGGCGGCGCGCACCATCCGGTCGTCCACGTCGGCGGCGGCGGCCTCGATCAGGCCGGCCGCGGCCGGATCGCGCCGGTCGACCAGGTACCGGAGGGCTGCCCGGCGGGCGCCGGGCAGGCCGCTGCGGGCCGCCTCCAGCACCGCGGGGCGGTCCTCGGGGCGCACCACCGCGGCCAGGCAGCGCGCGGCAGCGGCCGCGCGCCGGTCCACGGCGTCGGGGCCGGCCGGGTCACCGGCGTCGCGGGCGGGCTCGGGACGGTCGGGCTGGCCGGCGAAGGCGCCGGCGCTCAGGCCGCCCAGCTCGCCCTGGTCGGCCCAGGCCAGCACGTCCGCGGTGGACCAGCCGGGGGTGACGCCGCTGCGGTTCAGCTGGCGTTGCCAGAGGTCGAAGGGGGACTGCTCGCTCGCCGCGGCGACCCGCGGGTGGTAGGCCGCCCAGAGCCGCCAGGGCCGGGGCTCGTACGCGGCGCGGATGAAGTCGCGAAGCTCGGCATCGCCCTCGGGGCCCGGCGGGAAGCGGTCCAGCACGGCGGTGCCGAGCAGCAGAAGGCCGCGGTCGTCGTCCCGCAGGGCCAGCTCGTCCAGGGCCCAGGCCCAGTTGGTGCCGGTGGCGGCGTACTCGCGCAGCATCAGCAGCGCGTCGCGCCGGCCGTAGGCGGCGAGGTGGCCGAGGACGGAGAGCGCGAGGCCCGTGCGGCCCTCGTCGTCGTCGAGGAGGTCCTCCGGGTCGTGGAGGTGGTCCTCGATGCCGCCGAGGGGCGCCTCCAGCTCCATGTAGAGGCGTGCGTAGTAGAGGGAGCGGTTCTCGACCTGCCAGTCGGCTCGCGGGTCCCTGGTGACGCACTCCTCCAGCGCGGCGATGGCTTCGGTGCGGTCGGCGGCCAGCGCATGGAGCTGCCCGTCACCGCGACCTCGCTGAAGGAGGCCGAGGAGGCTGGCACTGGGTGCTATCACTGGCTCGAACATGAGGTCAGCATCCGTTGCGGCGGTCGTAGTGGCAACGGGATTTCCGTCGCCGGGGTCACTGGTCGGTACTGCGGTGGGCGCCCGGGCGCCGGAATCACCGAAGGTTACCGCCTCGGGCACCCCGCCGCACACAGGGCGACCGACCCTACTGTCCGGTTGGCATATGCCGGAGGAATTTTGCCGGGGATCTGCCCAAATCCCCCACGGGGGTCAGGCCGCTGTGCAACAGTCTTTTCACCACCCGGACAGGCCCCTCAAGGCCGCCTCCTCCGACCGATGGAACCGCCATGAGCATGCCCAGAACCGCCGGCCGTCCGCCGGGCACCGCCGCGGCGGACGGGCCGGCGGGCAGCCCGGCGGACGGCGCCGGCCGGAGCGGAGCGGACGGTTCCACGGGCCACCGGGCCGGCAGCGGAACGGGCACCCGGTCCGGAGCCGGGGCGGCCGACGACGCGGTGGACGGCAGAGTGGACGGCACGGCGCAGGCGCCGTCCGACCCCGGAGTCGGCTCGGCCGAGTGGGATCTGCTCACCGACGACGTCCGGTGGTCCGCCGAGGTGTTCCGGCTGCTCGGGTGCGACCCCGGGCACGGCCCGCTCAGCCTCGACCGGCTGCCCGACCGCCTCGACGAGGCGGACCGGCCACAACTGCGCCGCATGATGACCGAAACCCTGGTGCACGGACGCCACGCCTACGGCACCCTTCAGGTACGCCACCCCTTCGGCGGACACGGCGCGATCGAGTGCACGGGCGAGCCCGTGCTCGGCACCGACGGCACCGTCACCGCGCTGCGCCTGCTGATCCGCCCGGCCGACCGGGCCTGAGCCTCCTCCCGTCGCGCACGAGGTTCCGCGCAAGGTCCCACGCGAGGTCCTGCGCAAGGTCGCGCACGAGCTCGCGCACGCGAGGTCCCGCACGAACGCCGCCGGTGCCGGCCTGCCCCGCGCCGAGACCGGATCACGGTCGGACCGAAGTCGACGACCCCCGGGCTCAGGCGAGCTTCGGCCGGTTCTTGGCGTCCGCCTGCCGCAACTCCCGCCCCAGCTCCGCACGGAGCTCGTCCACCACCGGCACCCCCCGGTAGCGGGCGGTCAGCCGGTACATCTCGCGCAGCCGGTCCCAGGTGCGGTGGGACGAGTTCTGGCCGATCAGGTTCATCGCCATCTTGGCCTGGAGCTCCGCCGCGTCCGGCTCGCCGGTGAGCCAGTGCACCGAGGCGAGGGTGATCCGGTCGAAGAGCGCCGAGCGCAGCTGCCCGGTGCCCTCGCGGAGCTTGATCACCCGCTCGGCCTGCTTCCTGGCCTGCGGGGCCGCCGACGGGTCGTGCTCCGCGAGGGTGCGCAGCACCAGCGCCTGCATGCCGCGCAGCTCGGCCTCGTCGAAGACCTGCATCCAGGACGGCGGCGGCTCGGGGACGTCCTCGGCGAAGAGGTCCTCGGCCTCGCCCAGCAGCCGCCAGGTGTCCTGGGAGTGCCCGATCGAGGCGTGCGCCCAGGCCTCCACGGTGTTGAGCATCGCGCGCGTTCTCGGCAGCGCCCGGCCGCCGCCGGCCTTCGCGGCCGACATCAGGTCGAGCGCGTCGTCGGCCCGGCCGAGGTGGACCATCTGACGGGCGGCGCGCGAGATCGCCTCGCCGGCCCTCGGGCGGTCGCCGGCCTCCTTGGCCGCCTCGGCGGCGATCACGAAGTACTTCTGCGCGGTCGGCTCCAGGCCGACGTCGTGCGACATCCAGCCCGCCAGCACCGCCAGGTTGGCGGCGACCAGCCACAACCGCTGCTCCACCGCAGGGTTGTGGCGGCTCGTCAACAGACCGCCCACCTCGTTGAGCTGACCCACCACCGCCTTGCGCTGGAGGCCTCCGCCGCGCGCGGCGTCCCAGGCGCGGAACACCTGCACCGAGCGCTCCAGCGCCTCCACCTCGTCGAGCCCGACCGGGCCCGCGTCGTACACGTCCACCACCGGACGGCCACCGCCCTGCCCGGTGACCACCGGTCGCGGGCCGGGCACGGAGGCCGCGTACGCGACCGCGTCCCCGCCCAGCCAGCCTTTCAGGGAGTCGGCGACGACCGCCCCGGCCGTGAGCGCGGCACCCGCGCCCACCAATCCACGTCGGTTCAGCATGAGGTCCATTCCCGTGAACTCGGTGAGGACCGCGGCCGTACGATCCGGCTCCCATGGATGTGCTGCGGGCTGCGCCGCTCCGGTCCTGGTGGGCCGGTGTCGTTCCAGACCGAGGTCCTCAGTGGTGACGACACGGCCGAGCCGCTCCGTGAACACGGTTGCCAGCACCCTCGGCACCGGATCGCGCGGGATCTCCCCCTGCTCGATCCACCGCCGGACCCGTGAGGTGTCGGTGGACAGCTGCTGCTGTCCCATCGCGGCACCACGCCGGTTGACCAGCCGTGCCAGCTCGCCCTTCGACCATCCGGTCAGGACGAACAGATCGGCGAGTCGGGTGTTGGGTCCCCTGCTCACGTGAAGCCCCCAGGTTCCTCGGCTGGTTCGAGGCTAGAGGCTCCGTCATGTGCCAGGCGAGCATTCGCCAGGCTTCGCCAGGGTCCGCCACATTACCAACCAGTGCCATCCGGGTGTGATGTAGAGGTGCGCCACCTCGCCCCTCGGGTCGGGCGGCGCCCCAGGCCGGACCGGGGACTCCCCGCCCGTGTCAGGGGGCGTCCCCGGTCCTCACCCGAGGGGGTGGCGCGGCCGGGTGGCGCGGGGGCGCCGGGCACGGCCACGGCAGTACCGGCCGACCGCATTCCCCAGGGTGCGGGCGGCCGGACCACCGCCGCAGCAAGGGGCTTCGGCCCCCGCGTCCGTGCCCGGCGCCCGCGCTCCACCCACCGCACCAGGGCCGCCGTCACGCCAGGAAGCACGCGGCACCGGCCCTCCCCGCACCGCGGGGCGTACCCGCCGACGGACAGGAAGGGACCACCCTCACCCCATGTACTCCTCAGCGACCTCCCCCTCGCCGACCGCGACCCGCACCGCGCTGCGCCCCCCCACCGCAGCCACCGGCCGTCCCGGCCCCAAGCAGGTCCCGCCGCCGAGCCGCCCCGCGGCCCCGCGCGGCACCGACGGCCGGTCCGCGGACGCCCGGGGCCAGGCCGCGCGCACGGCGCTGGGGCTGCGCGCCCCCGACTCCGTCCTGCCGGGCGGCGCCCGCGTCCCGGCCGCCCGCCCGGGCGACGGCCGGATGCTGCGCCCGCCGATGCGGCCGGGCCAGCCCGGCACCGCCGAGCGGATCGACCCGTCTGCGCTGCAGACGCCCGCGGTCCGGGCCGCGCTGGCCGGAGTCGCGCGGATATGTCCCGCCTTCACCCCGCGCCAGGTGCTGCGCGAGGGGAGCCGCCACATCCTGGTGGCGGGCACCATCGGGCGGGCGCCGGTGGTCGCCAAGTGCCTGGCGCCGCAGGCGGTGCGGAGTGAGTACTTCGAGCAGCTGGTGGCCGACTTCCACCACGAGGTCGCGGTCTACCGGGCCTTCGTCCGGCACCGTCCGCCGGTGCGGCTGCCCCGGCTGGTCGCGGCCGACCACGACCGCTGCGTGCTCGTCATGGAGCGCGTTCCCGGGCGGCCGGCCGCCCGGGAACGCCACCCGGTCAACGCGCCCACCCCGGGCGAGGTGCGGGCGCTGCTCGGCGCCGTCCGCACGCTCAACCTGTGGCGGCCGCCGACCGACGTGTTCCAGCCGCGACTGGACTACCAGTTGGAGATCGCCCGGTACCACTCGGTGGGCCAGCTCACCGACCGGGACGCCGGCGACCTGCGTGGACTGCTGCACGGGCTGAGCCACACCCCGCTCCAGCTCTGCCACGGCGACGCCCTGCTCAGCAACATGCTGCTGGCGCCGTCCGGGCCGGTGCTGGTCGACTGGGAGCAGGCCGGCTGGTACCTGCCCGGCTACGACCTGGCGGTGCTCTGGAGCGTCCTCTCCGGGGACACCGCGGCCCGCCGCCAGATCAGCCAACTCGCCCAGAGCGGCGGCACGCTGGCCCGGGACGCGTTCCTGGTCAACCTGGTACTGGTGCTGATGCGGGAGATCCGGCTGTACGACGTGCCGGGGGCCGGCGAGGAGCAGCGGATCATGATCCGCCGGCTGTACGACGACGCCGCACTGGCCCGCCGTGCCGTCCGCGCCGCGGTCGGCACGCGCTGAGCAGGGTCGGCGGAAGCCGGCTGCGCGTCAGGCCCGACGGCGGGGCCCGGTCCTCAGGACCGGGCCCCGCCGTCCAGGGCGGCACGGCCGGCGGCGTCCAGGACGGCCTCGTCCGGGGCGAAGTACACCCGGCTGCTGAGCACGTCGCGCAGGTAGCGTTCGAGCGGGTGACGCCGGCTCAGGCCGGGATTGCCGGTGAGCGAGACGGCCTGCTGGACGGCCGTCGTCGCGGCGCGGGTGACCAGCAGGTGGGCGGGCCCGGTCCGGGCGACGGCGTCCGGATCACCCCGGTCGACGCGCCGGGCAAGGCCGTTGACCAGCTCCTCGGCGCCGATCAGCTGGGCCTCGATCTCGCCCAGCGCGCAGCGGTACCGGGGCAGGCGGCCGAGCGGCTCGGTCAGGTTGGCCGGGGTGCGCTGGTGCAGGAAGCGCACCAGCCAGTCCTCGGCGGAGCGGGCCACCCCGAGGGCGACCGCAGAGAGGGCCAGGTCGTGCCAGGCCCGGGTGAGTTCGGCGGCCGGCACGGCGGACTCCCCGACTCCGGTCCCCGAAGGGGCAGTTCCGGTTCCTGTCGGCGCGCTTCCCGAAGGGGAGGTTCCGCTTCCCGAACATGCCGCTCCCGACAGGACGGTTCCGGCGAGGGTGGCTCCCGAAGGAGCGGCGGATCCCGAGGGAACGGTTCCGGCCACGGTCTTCGGCACGGCGAGCCCGAGGGCCAGTACGGCCGGCACCCGGACGGCGTCCAGCACCACGTCATGGCCGGCACTGGCCCGCAGGCCGAGCTGGTCCCAGGTCGGGTCGACCTCGAGGCCCTCGCTCTCACCGCGGACCAGGAACGTCCCGACCCGCGGCACCGGCTCGTCGGTCCGCGCGGTGACCGCCATCCAGGCCAGCGCCTCGGCGCCGGCGCAGTACGTCTTCCGGCCGGTGAGCAGCCATCCATCGCCGTCCCGGCGGGCCGTCGTGGCCGGAATCGCATCTCCCGGCCCACCGCCCTGGCCGCCGGGCTCCGCGTGCAGGGTGCTGACCAGCGCCGGCCCGCGCCGGGACTCGGTGAGCAGCCGCCGGTAGCCGGCAGCCGGCCAGCTCGCCACCCGGGCCTGCTCGGCGTGCCGGAGCAGGGTGAACGCGGTGACCACGGCCACAGAGGCGTCTCCGCGCCCGAGTTGGGCGAGCACCCGGACGGTGTCGGCGAGCGTCCCGCCCGGCCCGCCGTACTGCCGGCCGACGGTGAGGGTGAGCAGTCCGGCCTCGTGCACCGCCTCGATGCCCTGGTACGGGAAGGTGGCGTCGCGGTCGTGCTCCTCGGCCCGGGCGGCCAGCAGGTCGACGACCCGGGGCAGTCCCGCGAGAGCGGTGGCGACGGGCGACTGGTCAGCGGCGAAGGTGGTCGCGGTGCTGGTCATGGTGCTGGTGCCTCCGGGCGGCAGCGTGGGCTCGGCAACTGCGGGCGGCACGCCGGCGGGCGCGCGGTACCGGTTCGGCGGCCCCGGAAGTCAGCGGAACGCCCGCCCCCGGATCGGCGCCGGCCCTCCGGCCGGCCGCGCGCCGCCTCGGGGACGAATCCCCCTCAGTGGCCCGGACACGCCGCGCTGGCGGTGCGCCGCAGGTCCAGGTAGCTGCGGCGGGTCAGCAGCGGGAGACGGCACGACATGTTCGCGACTGTACGAACCGGTGATCGAAACCGTCAAGCAGCGACCGGGCCGCGGGATGGCCCGGCCACTCCCGGCCTGCCCCGACCGTCCTCCTGGCCGTCCTCCTGGCCGGAATCCGACCGGGTACGGGTCGGGTGCCGGTCAGCCCTGCTGGAACATGTCCGCCGGGAGCGGCTTGAGCAGCTGGTAGAGGTCGTCCGAAATCGGTCGGTCCCAGGAGGCGATGGTGACCTGCACGCCGTCGCTGCGCCCGAACTGGGAGCAGAACAGTCGACCCTCGCTGACCTTGACCTTCTTCACGATCAGCAGGTCGTCCCCGAGCATCACCGGGAAGTCCTCGGCCGAGACGAACTCGACCGGTTCCTCGTTCTCCAGGGCCGCGAGCAGCTGCCGGACCTCGAAGGGCACGTCGTCCCCGGTGTCGCGGGCCGGCGAACCCTCGGGGAGGTTGCCGATGAACATCGCCGGGCCTCTGCCGCCGAACAGGTCATAGCGCAGGAAAATCCCCTGGCAGGAGCCGTCCGGACCGGTCATCATGGCCGCACCGAAGTCGCCGGGCCAGTCGCCCGGGTCCATCGCGAGCACGTCGAAGTCCGGGCCGGTGGGCTGTCCGGAGCGACGGCGGAGAAAAGACATGGGAACATCGTACGTGCCCGGCACACCGCTCTCACGGGGTGGGTGGGGCACCGGACGGAGATCCACGCTCAGAGACCAATGTTGACTCTGAGCAACCGTCCGGGCTACGTTCGGTTCAGCACGACAGCCGTTCTGGGTTTCACCCTCCGGGGGGACGGCATGTCGCAACGCGGCCCTACACGCGTATCCCTCACTGTGCACATTTGTCGTGCCGAACCGTCGAGCACCCAGCTTCGTCGTCGCACACAGCACTGCACAGCGAGCACAACACAGAAGCCAACAGTTCCATGCCACACAAGCAAGGTCCGCGGGGCCCCGGCCCGTCGCTCCCGCGGATCTGCTCGGGACGCCGCCGCGTGGGGGCGTGCGGGTCCCGAGCACCCGGTACCGGCTCCGAGTCGCTCTCGGTTCCGGTGCCAGCCTCCCGGCGACTGCCGGCCCCCTCGTGGGGTCGGGACCGGCCGACGCACCCCCGGTGCGCAGGGGACGACTGGGAGGCAGGCCTGGCAGTACTGCCGGGCTACACAGCAGGCGCCGTGTCTGGCCGCGTGGGGGCGGTGGGCACGGCGTCTGCCTGTGCTCATACTCTGAGCTGCGTTTGTCTAACAGTCAACAGAAATTATGACCGGGTACGCTCAAATGAGATCGGACCGATGCAACCCCGATGCCCCGGGGGCGCACAGCGGAACGGGCCCCTGGTCGGGGCCCGTTCGGGCGGGTCCGGGGCGAGGCCCGGCCGGCGCCTCAGGTGAGGTCGAACTCGCCGTCCCGGGCGCCGAGCACGAAGGCCCGCCACTCGCCCGGGGTGAAGACCAGGACCGGGCCGTCGTCCTGACGGCCGTCCCGCATGCCGATGTAGCCGTCCACGAACGCGATCTGGACATCCCCGACGCCCTGACTGCTGCACAGCCAGGTGGCTCCGGTGAAGTCGACCTTCGGCTTCCCGTTCGGCGCGAGCTCCCGGACGGCTCCGGCCCCCTCGACGGCGGACCCTCCGGCCGCCCCGACGGCCGATTCCACGTCAGTCCCGATGTTGGCTGCCACTGCTGCTCTCCTCCCGACGGTCTTCCGGGGCCAGCCTAGCCATCGCCGCCACCCCGGTCAGGGGGTTGCCGAGGACTCCCCCGACGGTGGGACTCCTCGCCCGGGCCGTACTCGATCGGCCCCGCCCGCCCCTCGCCGCCCGCCGGTGGACCGGAGCCGGTGCGCCGGAAGCGCTGAGCGTGTCCCGCCCGGGCGGGCGGCGGGCGAGCTGCCAGAGTGTGGGAAGCCCCCACCGAGCACCCCCCACCAAGCAGCTTCACCGAGCACCCTCGCCGAGCAGCTTCACCGAGCACCCTCGCCGAGCAGCTTCACCGAGCACCCCCACCGAACACCCCACCCCGCGCCCCCAGGAGCAGCCGATGAGCCGCCGGGACGGCACCCGCGCCGATGTCATCCCCATCTCCGACGCCCCCTCGGCCCACCCTCCGGCGCCCCGCACCCCGCCCTCGCGCACCCCGCTGCCCCGGCCGACCCCGGGCCGGCCCCCCGCGCACGGCCGGGTCGGGGTCGTGCTGGTCTCGCACAGCCAGGAGCTGGCCGCCGCCGTCCGCGCCCTGACGCTCGCACTCGCCGGCTCCGACTCCCCCGCCCCGATCGCCGCGACCGGCGGCGACCTGGTCTCCGGCCCCGGCATCAGCGCCGTCCTGGTGGCCGCCGCCACCCGCCGGGTCGACCAGGGCCACGGCGTGGTGATCCTGGCCGACCTGGGCGGCGCGGTCTCCACCGTCCGCGCGCTGCTCGCCGCCGCGGACGAGCACGGCCTGCCCTTCCCGGTCCGCTTCGCCAATGCCCCGTTCGTGGAGGGCGCGGTGGCGGCCGTCGCCACCGCGACCGCGGGGGGCGACCTCTCGGCGGTGCTGGACGCCGCCGAGGAGGCGTACCGCCAGCACAAGGACTGAGCCGCCGTCACCGCCTCGGTTCCCGGTGGCGCTTCTCGGCGTTCCACCCCACGGCGGGTGACGGCGCGGCTACCATCGGCGCAGGACCTGCCGGGCGGGCCGGTCGGTCGGAGGGGGGAACCTCAGCCATGCGCGTGGTCGTCACCGGCGGGGCCGGATTCATCGGAGCCAACCTGGTCCGGGCCCTGCTGGCCCGCCCCGAGGTGGACCAGGTCCGGGTCGTGGACGACCTGTCCACCGGCAGCAAGGCCAACCTGGCCGGCACCGGCGCCGTGCTCCACGAGGGCAGCATCCTCGAACCGGCGCTGCTGGACGAGGCGTTCACGGGTGCCGACGCGGTGGTGCACCTGGCCGCGTTGCCCTCCGTCCCGCGCTCGGTCAAGGACCCGCTGGCCAGCCACCACGCCAACGCCACCGGCACCCTGGAGGTCCTGGAGGCGGCGCGGCGGGCCGGCGGACTGTACGTGGCCGCCGCCTCCTCGTCCTCGGTCTACGGCGCCAACCGCGAGCTGCCCAAGCGCGAGACCATGCGCACCGCGCCGATGAGCCCCTACGCGGTGAGCAAGCTGGCCACCGAGTCGTACCTGGCGGCCTACCACCACTGCTACGGGCTGGGGGTGCTCCCGCTGCGGTTCTTCAACGTGTTCGGCCCGCTCCAGCCGGCCGGGCACGCGTACGCCGCGGTGGTGCCCGCCTTCCTGGACGCCGCGCTGGCCGGGCGGCCGCTGACCGTGCACGGGGACGGCGGCCAGAGCCGGGACTTCACCTACGTCGGCACGGTGACCCAGGTGATCAGCGAGGCGGTGGTCCGCCGGGTGGTGCACGCCGACCCGGTCAACCTGGCCTTCGGCACCCGCACGTCGCTGCTGGAGCTGGTCGGCGAGCTGGAGTCGGTGCTCGGCCGCCCCGTCGAGGTCACCCACACCGACCCGCGGCCCGGCGACGTCCGGGATTCCCAGGCCGACAACTCCCGGCTGCGCGGGCTTTTCCCGAACGTCCGCCCGGTGCCGCTGCGCGAGGGGCTGGAGCGTACGGCGGAGTGGTTCCGGGCGCTCTGAGGGCCTGCCGGGAGGGCCTGCCGTGAGGGTGCCGGCCCGCGCGCCGCGTCACGGCGCGCCTTGGCCCTCGCCGTCCCGGACGTCCCCGTCCTGACCCTCGCCGTCCCGGCCCTCGTCACCCTTGTCGTCCCCGTCCCGGGCCTCGTCGCCGAACGGTCCGCCCGGGCCGAAGACCAACGCGGCGAACCGTTCGCCGATCAGCCGGTGCCCGGCCGGGTTCGGGTGCAGCAGGTCGGCCAGACCCTCGGCGTCCTCCGGGCCCAGCAGCGCGAGCCCGTCCAGGTGGTGCAGGTGCGGGTCGCCGGCCGCCCGGGCCGCCGTGATCTCGGCCAGCTCGGCGCGGACCGCCTCCAGGGTGAGCGCACCGCCCGCAATGTCGGCCGGGTCGCCGAGCGCCGCGAACCGGGGCCCGTCCGCCGTCTGCTCGTACGCCGCCGGGCCCGGGGTCCGTTCGAACGGTGGGCTGAGCAGCGGGGAGACCACCAGGAGCGGGGTGTCCGGGTGCCCCTCGCGGACGGTGTCCAGGAAGCCGTGCACGGCCGGGACGAAGGCGCGCCGGCGGAACGAGGCCGCGGTGATGACGTTGATGCCGATCTTGAGGCTGATCAGATCGGCCGGCTGGTCGCGGATGGTGCGGGCGGTGAACGGGTCCAGATGGGCGTTGCCGGCCAGCGAGAGGTTGAGCAGGTCGACGCCGGCCCGCTCCGCGGCGATCCACGGCCAGACGTCGGCGGCCGAGTCGGCCTCCGGGGCCTGGCTGATCGAACTGCCGTGGTGCAGCCAGCGCCGCCGCGCGGTCGGCCGGGGCGGGTGGACCGCCGCGTCGGCGCGCAGGGCGACCAGCTCGACGGAGGTCCACTGCGGCAGCCACAGCTCCACCTCGCGCTCGGCGTCCGGGGCGCCGGGGTGGAAGCGCAGGACGGCCGGACCGCCCGCAGCCGGGAGTGGCACCCGGTCGGCCCGCACGCCGTCCAGCACCAGCTCGACCGCGCCCGGGTGCGGCGGCTCCGGCGCCGCGTGCAGGACGAGTTCGAGTACCGTCGCCGCCGTCCGGAAGGCCAGCCGCACGCCGGACGGCATCGTGGCCACCCGGCGCACCGCGTCGCCCGGGAACTGCGCGGCCGTCCAGGCGGGCAGCCGCCAGGGCCGCAGACCGGCCGCGGTGCGCTCCAGGTGCAGCGCACCGCGGAACTCCACCGGCCCGGCCGGAAGCGGGACTTCGGTCAGCTCTGCCGGGGATCCGGTCACGGGCGCTCCTTGCCCTCCCACTCGAAGAAGGTCCCGCCCCGGGACTCCCTGGCCTGGCGCAGGCACTGGTGCTCCTCGTCGATCATCGGCGGCAGGTCGTCCAGGTCGAACCAGCCGACGGCGAGCGCCTCGTCGTCGTTCACCCGGGCCTCGCCGCCGACCGGCCGGCAGCGGAAGACGTGCACCAGGTACTGCGACACGTCGCCGTTGGGATAGGTGATGTCGTCCGTGACGCGCACGCCGGCGAGCACCTCGGGGACGGCGACGACGCCGGTCTCCTCCAGGCACTCGCGCACCACGCCGTCGGCGGGCTGCTCGCCCGGGTCGAGGATGCCGCCGGGCAGCGCCCAGCGGCCGTCGTCGGCCCGCTGGATGAGCAGCACCCGGCCCTGGTCGTCCAGGACGACGGCGATGGCGGCGCTGAGCCAGAGCTTGCGGGTGCCGACGACGGCGCGGAGGTCGGCGAGGAACGCGGGAATGGCCATGTCCCGCACCCTATCCGGCGGCCGGGAACGACGGTCGGGAACGACGGGTCGGAACCGGTGGACGGAAACCGGTGGACGGGAACCAGTGGCCGGGAAGCCGTGGTCGGGAACCCCGGTGGAGGATGTCGTCGGGAGTCTGCGGCGGTCAGGAACCGGAGGCCCGCAGCGGCCGGGCGGGCGAGCCGACCACCACCTCACCGGGCTGGACGTCCCTGGTCACCACGGCGGCCGCGCCGACGAAGGCAGCCGCGCCGATCTTGCGGCCCTGCAGGACGACGGCGTTGCTGCCGACGGTGGCGCCGTCCGCCAGCAGCACCGCGCCGGACACGTTGCCGCCCGGGTAGACCGTCACCCGCTCGCCGAACACGGTGTCATGGCCGACGGTCGCGTTGTAGTGCACCTGGCTGTGCGCACCGAGGCGCACGCTGCTCGACACGTACGCACCGCCCATCACCAGGCAGCCCGGCCCGAGCACGGTGTCCGGCGCGATCAGCGCCCGGGGGTGGACGAGGGTGGCGGGCACCGCGCCCCGGCCGTCCAGCAGGGCGGCGAGCCGCTGCCGGACGGCCGGGTCTGCGATGCCGACCAGGTAGCGGGCGCCGGACGGAACGTCGGCGGGCCTGCGGACGGGCAGGCCGCGGACGGTGGCGCCGTGCTGGTGGTCGTCGAGGAATCCCGCCACCGGGACGCCGACCGCGAGCGCCGTGTCCAGCGCCTCGCGGCCGACGCCGCCGGCGCCGGCGATCCAGAGTTCCTGATGGTCCGTGGCGGCGGTCATCGCGGTCGTGGCGGTCATGGCGGTCATCCTGCCCGGTTCCGGGCCCGGCCTGCTCGGTTCGGTGTTCACGAGGGCTCCTCGACGACGGTGCGGACGGGCTGCGCCAGGCGCGGTCCGGTGGCCTGCCGGGGCAGGCTGATGGCCGGGAACGGGGTGACCGGCGCGGGTGCGGTTGCTGCTGCCGTTGCCGCCGGCGCTGTTGCCACGGGCGTCTCGGCGGGCTCGGCGGGCTCGGTGGGCGCCGGGAAACCGGGGTTGACCCCGCCGGCTGCGGTGATGCCGCTGGGGTTCAGCAGCACCTTGACGGTGAGCACGAGGATGCGCAGGTCCAACAGCAGCGAGCGGTGCCGGACGTACCAGAGGTCCAGCTCGATCCGCTCGGGCCAGGTGATCGAGTTGCGGCCCCTGACCTGCGCCCAGCCGGTGAGCCCCGGGCGGACGTCGAGCCGGCCGCGCTGGCGCCGGGAGTAGTGGACGACCTGCTCGGGCAGCGTGGGCCGGGGCCCGATCACGCCCATCTCGCCGCGGGCGACGTTCCAGAGCTGCGGCAGCTCGTCCAGGCTGGTCCTGCGGAGCAGTTCGCCGAGCCGGGTGATGCGGGGCGCGTCCGGCTCCTCGGGGAAACGTTTGTCCCGCATGGTGCGGAACTTGAGGATCTCGAACTCCTTGCCGTGCCACCCGGTCCTGGTCTGACGGAAGAGCACCGGTCCGCCCATCGTGCAGCGGATCAGCAGGGCGATCACCAGGCCGAGCGGAATCGCGACGATCCCGGCCAGAACGGTGACCGCGAGGTCCCCCCCTCGCTTCATGACGGTCCTTCCCCCTGATGTGGTGTGGCGGATGGGCTCAGCCGACCGTCCAGGGCAGGGCCTTGGCGCGGGCGACGGCCGCGTAGGTCTCCAGCGAGACCCTGGCGACGGCGCGCTGGTCGAAGTGCGCCGTCGCGCGGCGCCGGGCTGCGGCGCCGAGCCGGCCGCGCAGGCCGGGCTCGGTGAGAAGCCGGTCCAGCGCGGTGGTGAGGGCCCGGGCGTCCCCGGGCGGGGCGAGGAGCAGGTGCTCGTCGTGGCCGCCGATCTCCCGGCAGCCGCGGATGTCGCTGAGCACCATCGGGAGACCGACGGCGGCGGCCTCCATGGCGGAACGCGAGAACCCCTCCCGGTAGGAGGGGAGCACGAAGACGTCGAGGGCCGCGTACACCGCGGGCATGTCGCTGCGCGCGCCGAGGAACTCGACTCCGGACTCGGCGCCGTGGGCGTCCGGCTTCTCCGGGTCGTCCGGGCCGATCCAGACGAACCGGGCCTTGCCGGCCAGCGCCCGGGCCGCCTCGGCGTACTCGCCGATGCCCTTCTCGGCCACCCGCCGGCCGACTCCGCCGACCAGCAACTCCTCCGGACCGACGCCGAATTCCGCGCGGACCCGGGCCCTGGTGCGGGCCCGCTCGCCCGGGTCGGTGGCGAACCGGGTGAGGTCGACCCCGTTGCCGACCACCCGCGAGCGGCGGGCCGGGACGGCGCGGGCCAGGGTACGGCGGTCCTCGCCGTTCTGGTACAGCTCCGCGTGCGAGAAGCGGCCCGCGAAGGCCTCGGCACCGAGGACGAACGCCCGCTTGGCGAGCGGGTCGTGGGCCTGCGCCCAGAGGCCGTGGCAGGTGTTCACCACGACCGGCACCCGGGCGAGCCGGCCCAGCACCCGGCCGAGCACCCCGGTCTTGGGATTGTGGGTGTGCAGCACGTCCGGGCGCAGCCGGTTCAGCACGGCGAGCAGTTCGCGGGCGGCCGCGGCGTCGGCGCGCGGCTGCCAGGCCCGGGTGAGCGCGTGCAGCGGCTCGTGCCGGACGCCGATCGCCTCGATCTCGGGGACGTACGGGCCGGGCGCGCTGATGCCGTAGGTCTCGAAGCCGGACTCCAGGTCCACCTTGAGTTCGGTGGCGAGGAGGAGGTGCAGGCTCATGTCGACGGTGGTGAGGTGGGCGACGCGCAGCGGGCGGCCGCCGGGGCCGCGGAGTCTGGGCATCGGCGTCACGGGCTCGGTCGTCAGGGGTGTGGGTGTCAGGGGTGTGGGTGTCAGGGATGCGGGAGTCGGGGATGCGGGAGTCGGGGATGCGGGTGCGGCCGGCGCCGGTGTCACGGGCCCGGGCGTCACGGGCTCAGGCACGGGCCCCCACCGCCTTCGCGCTCGCCACGATCCGGGCGTAGGCGCGCTCGGGTATCAGCCGCCCGTAGAGCTTGGCGCGGAAGAAGTCGATCGGGTCGGTGCGGCGGACCGGCACCCGGCGCAGCCGGACCGGGTCGACACCCGGCGTGTTGCGGCCGACCTCGCCGGTCGCCGCGGTCCGGAACCGGGCCCGCAAGGCCGGCTCCATGTGCGGCACGGGGACACCCCAGGTGTAGGCGTAGTGCCGGGGGCGGACGCCGAGGTGCTGCTCGACGTCGTCGTTGCAGGCGTCCAGCTCGGCGGTGGTCAGCAGCTCGGGGCGGGCATGGCTGCGGGTGTGGTTGGCTACGGTGCACAGGCCGGAGGCGGTCATCTCACGCAGCTGCTCCCAGCTGAGCCCGGGGGCGCCCGAGGTCTTCGCGGTCGATCCCTCCCAGCGCATCTCGCCGCCGACGTGCCCGCTGGCGAGGTAGATGGTGAACGGGAGGCCGCGCTCGCGCAGCAGCGGCCAGGCGTTGTCGTAGACGTCGGCGAAGCCGTCGTCGAAGGTGAGCACGGTGCTGGGGGTACGGCGGCCGGCCTCGATCCGGTCCACCGCCTCGTCCAGCGGGACCACCCGGCCGGGCGGGAGTTCGGCGAGCAGGTCGGCCTGGGCGGTGAAGTCGGTCGTGGTGACGTCCAGCTCGTCCGGGCTGCCGCCGCCGACGCGGTGGTAGATCAGGACGGTGGCGCCCTCGCCCGGCCGGGCCCCGACCCTGCGTGCCAGGTGACGTTTGACCTGCGCGCGGATGCCCCCGGTCGTACCGGCCTCGGCGGCGCCCCCGGTCGTACCGGCCTCGGCCCTGGTGGATGCCGTCCCGGCTTCGATCGGTGTCGCCTCGGCCTCGGTGGGTGTCGTCCCGGCCTTCGTGGGCCCGGTGGTGCCGCTCAACGTTCCCCCTCTGCCCTCTGCCGCTCTCGGCAGCGCCCTCCCCGGCGCCGTCAAGTGGCCTTTCATCCGGCGCAGTTGGCGCCCGGATGGAAATCACAGTAGGGGGAACTGTGGGGCTGGTGCCCCGAAGTTGTGAAAGAAGCGAGAAGGAGTTGGCAGATGGGCTGAAAACCGGCCGATCTGACCGGTTGGAATCGATCGGCCGTTCAGGCGGCCGGGCTTTCCGGCCTCCCCGGCCCGCGCGTCAGGGGATCGCGCCCCGGATTCAGAGGGTCGCGCCGCGCCGGTACCGCAGCAGGGCGAACGCGATCCGGCCGAGCAGCAGCACCCCGGCGGCGAGGCAGCCGGCCACCGCCATCGCCCAGGCCGGGCCGTCACTGTCCGGAACCGCCACCGCGACCACGATGCCGATCGCGAGACAGGCCAGACCGACCACCGCCAGCGGGATCTGGTGGGTGACCAGTGCGCCACCACTCCACGCTCGGGCCATCCGGGTCGCACCGTGCAGGTGGAAGTGATCACGTTCCGCATCTGCCATGAGCCCAAGGTACCGCGAGGCCGCTCCGGAGGCAGCCCGCAGGGAGTGATCCCGGCGCGACCCTGCGCAACCGAAAGGGCGCCGGAAGCACTCCGGCGCACATCCGGGGCGCCGTTTCCGGGCCCGCGAAAAATCCCTCGGCCGTCCGGTACAACCATCTACGGCGTGTAGGGGTCTCCACTACATTGAGCGATCCAGGAGCCGTCCGCGGTGCGGGTTGGGAGTCCCCGCCGAGGACCGGAAGAACCCAGGGGGCGGAGCCGCCGTGCCCTGGAGTCGGAGGCCGGGCTCCGTCCTCCGGCGGTACCGCCACGCCGCACCGGCGACCGAGGGGGAACCGTGCCGCAGTCCCAGTCCATGACATCGACCTCCAGGACCCGGACCAGCTCCGTGGTCCGAGCCCTGCCGAGTGTGAACGTGCGCCCGTTGTCGCAGGCGGCCGCCGGGCAGCCGGCCGCCCGGCAACCCGCCGTTCGCACGCCCGTCCGGCAACCCACTGTCCTTCCGGTGGCAGCCCCCCGCCCCACGCCCCGCCCGACGCCCCGGCCGGCCGCCGGGCGGGGTGACTGGCTGCGCTTCGCGCCCGTCCAGCCGCTGTTCCGGGCCCGGGCCGCGCAGCGGCTCGCCGTGCTCGCGTACCACGGCGTCACCGACCCGCGCTCCTTCGGCGCCCAGCTCGACCGCCTGCGAAGACTTGCCACACCCGTCTCGCTCGCCGCCGTCCAGCAGGCCGTCACCGAACGACGCCCCCTGCCGGCCCGCAGCGTGCTCGTCACCTTCGACGACGCCGACCGCAGCGTCCTCACCCACGCCCTCCCCGCCCTCAACGACCGGGGCATCCCGGCCGCCGCGTTCGTCATCTCCGAGCTGATCGGCACCGAGAAGCCGTTCTGGTGGCACGAGGCGGAGTTCCTCGCCCGGCACGGCGGGCGCGCCCGCTCCCTCGACTGCGGACCGGCCAACCAACTGCTCCCCCGGCTCAAGGCCATGCCCGACCCCGACCGGCGCCGCAGCCTCCAGGAGCTCCGGGTCAGCGCCGACCGCCGACCGCCCCGGCAGGAACAGCTCACCCCCGCCGACCTGCTCGCCCTGCGCGCGGGCGGCGTCGCCATCGGCAACCACACCCAGGGGCACCCCTGCCTGGGCCGCTGCGACGATGCCACCGTCCGCGCCGAGATCACCGGTGCCCACGAGGCCCTCACCCGCTGGCTCGGTGAACCGCCGGCCGCCTTCGCCTACCCCGACGGCGGCCACGACCCCCGTGCGGAGACCGTCCTCCAGGAGCTCGGCTACCGCCTCGGCTTCCTCTCCGACCACCGCCTCGGCCCCCGCCTCCCCGACCATCCGCTCCAGATCAGCCGCCTCCAGGTCGACTCCACCACCAGCACCCGCCGCTTCGACACCATCCTCTCCGGACTCGAACCCGCCTACCGCCGCTGGCGCGGCCAGGCAGTGGCCTAGCTAGGGCGGCTCGGCGCTGCACGGGACGTCGGCGGGGCCGACGTCCCGTGCAGTGGTGCAGGGTGCGGCCGGCTGCCGCAGTGGCGGGGGTGCAGCAGCGGGGTGCGGCGGCAGGTGGTCACGCCTCGCGCACGGCGGTCAGGCTCGACGACCGGGCCGGCCGGGGAGCAGGTGCTCTCCGGCGACCGGACCGCCCCGCTGCCCCACCCGTTCCCGCTCGTCAGACCGCCGGGGCCGGAGCGGCCAGGGCGTGCCCCTGCGGGTAGAGGAGCGCCGCCGGTGGGAGCGTCGCGGGAGCGCCGGCGTGGAGGACGGTGAGGGTGGCGTTGCCGGTGCGGCCGGGGCCGGTGACGCGGCGGAGGGCCTGGGCGGCGACGGCGTCGGCGGAGCCGTGCAGCGTGAGGTGCGGGGCCGCGAGGGGGGCGACGGCGGTGCGGATGCGGTCGGCGACCAGTTCGTAGTGGGTGCAGCCGAGCACGATCGCCGCCGTGCCCGCCGGCGTACGGGCGGCCGCGTCGGCGATGGCCTCGTCGATGGCGGCGTCGTCGCCGTGCTCGACGGCGTCCGCCAGGCCGGGGCAGGCGACCTCGGTGACGGCGGCGGTCCCGGAGAAGTCGCGGATGAGGCCGCGCTGGTAGGCGCTGCCCGTGGTGGCGGGGGTGGCCCAGATGGCGACCGGGCCGCCGAGGGCGGCGGCCGGCTTGATGGCCGGGACGGTGCCGATGACCGGCAGCGCGGGCTCCAGTTCGGCGCGCAGCGTCGCGAGCGCGTGGACGGAGGCGGTGTTGCAGGCGATCACCAGGGCGTCCGGCCGAAGGTCCGCGGCCGCCCGCGCGCAGCCGAGGGCGAGCGCGGTGACCTCCTCGGGCGTGTGCGGGCCCCAGGGCATCGAGGCGGGGTCGGAGGAAAGCACCAGATCGGCGTCCGGGCGGAGCTTCCGCAGGGCGGCAGCAGCGGCGAGCAGGCCGATTCCCGAGTCCATCAGTGCGATCTTCACAGGGCAAGACTTTAGTCGATGCCCCGCCGCGGGCCCCGGGTGCGGCAGACTGCCCGGGTGACCGTCCTGCTGTGGATCGCCCTGCTCTCCCTGCTGGTCTGGCTCTGGCTGGCATGCTGCCACGGCTTGTTCTGGCGTACCGACGTCCGGCTTCCGCCGCGTCGCCCGCCTGCCCGCTGGCCGGAGGTCGTGGTGGTGGTACCGGCCCGGGACGAGGCGGAGGTGCTGCCGCTCAGCCTGCCGGGCCTGCTGGCGCAGAAGTATCCGGGGCGGGCCCGCGTGGTGCTGGTGGACGACCACAGCTCGGACGGGACCGGCGCGCTGGCGCGGGCGCTCGCCACGCCCGGTGGGCTGGGGCTGACCGTCACCACCCCGCCCCTGCTGCCGCCGGGCTGGACCGGCAAGCTGTGGGCGCTGCGGCACGGGGTGGAACTGGCCGGTCCGGACGCCGAGTACCTGCTGCTCACCGATGCGGACATCGCGCACGGTCCGGACTCACTGGCCGAGCTGGTGGCCGCCGCCGAGGGCGACCGGCTGGACCTGGTGTCGCAGATGGCCCGGCTACGGGTGGAGACCGGGTGGGAGCGGTTGATCGTGCCGGCGTTCGTGTACTTCTTCGCCCAGCTGTACCCGTTCCGCCGCAGCAACCGGCCCGGGGCCCGGACGGCCGCGGCGGCGGGCGGCTGCTCGCTGGTGCGGCGGGAGACGCTGGAGCGGGTGGGCGGGGTGGCGGCGATCCGGGGGGCGGTGATCGACGATGTGTCGCTGGCCCGCGCGGTGAAGGCGGCGGGCGGCCGGACCTGGCTCGGCCTGGCCGAGCAGGTGGACAGCGTCCGCCCGTATCCGCGGCTGGCCCAGCTCTGGCGGATGGTCTCGCGCAGCGCGTACGCGCAGTTGCGGCACTCGCCGCTGCTGCTGCTCGGCACCGTCGTCGGACTGACGCTGGTGTACCTGGTGCCGCCGGTGGCGGCGCTGGCCGGCCTGGCCACCGGCAGCTGGGCGGTGGCCGCGGCGGGCGGGGTGGCGTGGGCGCTGATGGCGGGGACCTTCCTGCCGATGCTGCGCTACTACGGGCAGCCGGCACCGGCCGCGCTGCTGCTGCCGTTCACCGCGTCGCTCTACCTGCTGATGACGGTGGACTCCGCGGTGCAGCACTGGCGCGGGCGCGGAGCCGCGTGGAAAGGCCGGACGTACTGACCTCGGCTGGTCCACACTGTTCGGATGGACCGCCAGACGATCTCCCGCCTCGCCCATGCCCACCACCCGATCGCCGCGCCGGTCGCCGACGACTCGGTGGCCAGGCTGCTGGCCCGGGCGACCTCCCGCTCCGAGGCCGGCCGGGCGCTGGACCTCGGCTGCGGTGAGGGCGGCTGGCTGCTGCGCCTGCTGGCCGCCCGTCCGCGCTGGCAGGCGGTCGGGGTGGACCTGGACGCGGAGGCCCTGACCCGGGCCCGGGAGACCGCGCAGGCCCTCGGGGTGGAGCGGCGGATCGGCCTGCACCATCTGGACGCCCGGGAGTTCACGGCCACCGAGCCGTTCGGCCTGGTGCTGAACGTCGGGGCGACGCACGCCTTCGGCGGCCTGCTGCCGACCCTGGCCGCGGCCCGCGAGCACCTGGCGCCGGGTGGCCTGGTGCTGGTCGGCGAGGGATTCTGGGAACGCGAGCCCGCCCGGACCGTGCTGGACGGCCTGGGCGCGGCCCGGGACGACTACGCGGACCTGGCGACCACCACCGACCGGGTGCTCGCGGACGGCTGGACTCCGGTGTACGGGTATGTCAGCAGCCCGCAGGAGTGGGACGACTACGAGCTCTCCTGGACGGGTTCGCTGGCCGAGTGGGCGCTGGACCACCCGGACCACCCGGACGCGGCGGCCGCGCGTGAGGCGGCGGACCGGCACCGCGCCGAGTGGCTGCACGGCTACCGGGGCACCCTGGGCTTCGTCACCTATCTGCTGCGCCTCGGCTGAGGGCCGGCTCGTCCCGGCAGGCGATCACTTCTGCGTGCGGGCGAGGAAGTCGTCGATCAGCGGGGCGATCTCGGGGAGCTTCTCCTCCAGCGCGAAGTGCCCGGTGTCGAACACGTGCAGCTCCGCGTCGGGCAGATCGCGCAGGTAGGCGCGGGCGCCGGGCTCGGTGAAGAAGGGGTCGTTCCGGCCCCAGATGACGAGCGCCGGCGGCCGGTGGGTGCGCAGCCACTCCTGCCAGACGGGGTAGAGCGCGACGTTGGAGTGGTAGTCGAGGGCGAGTTCGACCTGGATGTCCTTGCGGCCGGGCTGGTCGAGGAAGTGCTGGTCGAGGGTCCAGCCGTCCGGGGCGACGAGTTCCGGGTCGCCGGTGCCGCCCTCGTACTGGCTGCGGGTGATCTCCAGGGTGAGGATGGAGCGCGCCCGTTCGGCGGCGCCGTCGACGCCGTGCCGGTTGGCGATGAACTCCCGGGCCTGGTCGGAGAGTCCCTCCTCGTAGGCGTTGCCGTTCTGGACCACCAGGCCGGTGATCCACTCCGGGTGGCGGGTGGCCAGCCGCAGGCCGACGGGGGCGCCGAAGTCGAAGACGTAGAGGGCGAACCGGTCCAGGCCGAGGGCCAGGCAGAAGCGTTCGACGACGTCGGCGAGGGTGTCGAAGCGGTAGGTGAAGTCGCCGGGCGCGGGGCTGTCGCTGTGGCCGAAGCCGGGGTAGTCGGGGGCGATCAGGCGGTAGCGGGTGCCGAGCGCGTCGAGGAGCCGGCCGAACTGGTGGGAGGCGGAGGGGAATCCGTGCAGCAGCAGGAGGACGGGCGCGTCGCTCGGACCGGTCTCCCGGTAGAAGACGCGCAGGCCGTCGACGTCGACGTGGCGGTGCCGGATGTGCGGGATCGTCAGCTCGCTCATGCTAACCATTAAATACCGCAGTAATAGTTAGAAGCAATGGCCCGGCGATCACCGCCCCAGCAGCCGCAGCACGGCCGGCTTGGTGAACTCGTACCGCGTCATCTGTTCGAGGTCCTTCAGCCAGCCCGTCACCCGGGCCGGCCGGGCCAGCACCCGGCCGTACAGCTCCTCGAAGGCGGTGGTCACGCTCTCCAGCGAGAACCGCCCGACCACCCACTCCCGCCCCCAGGAGCCCAGTCGACCCCGGCGCCCGGCGTCGTCCAGCAGGCCGCGGAGCTGGCCGGCCAGCACCTCCGGGGCGCGCGAGCCGTCGCCGAACCCGTACATGCAGCGTGAGGCGTGCGGCTCCACCAGCGGGCCCGGCTCGTGCACGGCGGTGTACCCGGCCGCGCCGTGGACCACCACCGGCTTGCCGAAGGCCAGGCCGCGCAGGGCCGAACCGCCCATGCCGAGGACGACGTCGGCAGCCTGGTAGGCGGGCCGCGGATCGGCCAACTGGCCCGGGACCAGGACGGCTTGGCGGCCGAGAGCCGCGTTCGCCCCGGCCGCTCGGGCGCGCAGCTTCTCCAGGCTGGGCCCGGCGCCGACGATGACGAGCCGCACCCTCGGGTCGTACAGCTGCCGGACGGCGTCGACGGTCAGCTCGGCGCCGGCGTCCTTCTCCAGCGCAGGCACCAGGCGGGTGACGATGGCGAGCAGCAACTCGTCGTCACCGATGCCGTGTTCGCGGCGGAACGCGGCCCCGTCCACCTGGCCGGGTGCGTCGGTGGCAGTGTTGACCGGCGGCTCGATCAGGCTGATGTCCCGGTGGCCGAAGGCCCGGCCGTCCCCCATCAGCGCACCGAGTCCGAGCACCAGCGGCTGGTGCCGCGGCAGGCCGCGCAGCATCCGGATGCCGTAGAAGGTGGTGACCACCGGCAGCCGGCCGTAACGCCCGGGCCCGAAGTAGGAGTTGCGGGCGGCCCGGACCTCCCAGGCGTGCAGCAGCTGGCTGCCGTGCTCGGCGGCGAGACGGCCGAGACGGCGGCGGATCTCGGCGTGCGGGGTGTCGGGCCCGCCCGCGACCACCACCTCCAGACCGTGCCCGGCGGCGACCTCGACCAGCGGGGCGGGGCCAGCCACGCCCTGCGCGAACAGCACCGGGTCGTGGCCGCGGTCGCGCAGGGTGCGGGCGATGTCGACGGCGTTGAGCTGGGCCCCGCCCAGGGCGAGGTTGTTGAGATGGACCAGCACCCGGACAGGTCGCAAGGCTCACTCCTCCCAGTGGTGCGGGACGAACACCGGCGCGGCCAGCACGACCGCGCGCGGCGGCGTGTCCAGCATCGGCCCGAACACGTCGAACTGGCCGACCGAGTGCCAGCTCATCAGCGTCCCGCCGTCGGTCCGGCCGATGCTGTAGACGCCGGCCCAGAGCGTGTACCGGCCGCGCGGCAGCGGCAACCTGGGTATCACACAGGCGACTTCGTGGTCCTCGCCGGGGAGCCGGACTTCGTGGCTGATCTGGAAGATCGGGCTGGAGGTGCCCTCGCTGACACCCAGGTGCAGGGTGGCGTCGCCGCGGTAGTCGCCGCCGAGGGTCAGCCCGATCGTCATCGGCTCGTCGGTGGTCAGGCTGTCGCGGTCCTCGCCCCGGACGGCGTGCTTGAGCAGTTGCAGCGGCTCGCCGGTGCGGCCGCCGGCCTCGGACTGCGCCTCGATGGAGTCCCGGTAGCCGGCCATCGCCTCCTTGATGCCCGCGTCCACCCGCACCGAGCCCTGCTCCAGCCAGATGCCGCGGCGGCAGATCGACTCCACCGCCGGCAGGTCGTGGGAGACGAAGACGATCGTGGTGCCCTGCTCCGCGACCTCGCGCATCCGGTCCAGGCAGCGCTGCTGGAAGACGGCGTCGCCGACCGCCAACACCTCGTCCACCAGCAGGACATGGGGCTCCAGGTAGGCCGCGACGGCGAAGCCGAGGCGCATTTGCATGCCGGAGGAGTAGAACTTGACCTGCCGGTCGATGGCGCCGCCGAGCCGGGCGAACTCCACGATGTCGTCGAAGCGGGCGCCCACCTCGCGCCGCCGCAGGCCCAGCAACGCGCCAAACAGGTAGATGTTCTCCCGGCCCGTCAGATCGGGGTGGATGCCGGCCCGGATCTCGATCAGCGCGCCGATCCGGCCGCGTACGTCGATCACGCCGCCGTACGGGTACATCACCCGGGTCAGCATCTTCAGCAGGGTGGACTTGCCGGAGCCGTTGGAGCCGATCAGGCCGACCGACTCGCCCGGCTCGATGTGCATCGTGATGTCGCGCAGGGCCCAGCGCCAGTCCTCGCCCTTCTCGCCGCGCAGCCGGCGGGCCAGCGAGTCGACCTTGTCGCGCAGCAGCATCCGCTGCTGGTCGGCCTTGAAGCGCTTCCACACCTGGTCGGTGCGGATGGTGCCCAGGGGGTACGTCTGGCTAGGCGACATCGGCGATCCCCGTCTCCAGCTTCTTGAACAGCAGGTAGCCGCCGACCAGGAACACCAGTGAGGAGACCGCGGCGATCGAGGTGAGCGTGACGTCCGGTGCGTCCCCGTACAGCAGGGCTCCGCGGTAGCCCTCGATGACGGCGCCGAGCGGGTTGAACCCGACGTAGATCTCCTGCAGGCGCTGCGGGATCTGTGCCAGCGGGTAGGCGACGGGGGTGGCGAAGACGCCCATCTGCGTGATGATCGGCAGCAGGTGGCGGACGTCGCGCAGGTAGACCACGGCCACCGAGAGGATCAGCGCGACGCCGTAGGTGAAGGCGAACTGGATGAGCAGCAGCGGCAGCACCCAGAGGAAGGTCGCGGCGGGGGCGGTCCAGAAGATTAGGAAGAGCAGGCCGAGGACGCCGATGCCGATCACCATGTCCACGCTGGCGACCAGCATGGTGGCCAGCGGGAAGACCTCGCGCGGGCAGTAGACCTTGTTCAGCAGGCTGAGGTTGTTGGCCAGGCTCAGCGCGCCCTGGTTCATGGTGTTGCTGAAGAACTGCCAGACGATCAGGCCGACGTAGGCGAAGAGCGGGTAGGCCGCCGTGCCGGTGTCGATCTTCACCGCGCGGTGGAAGACCAGCGTGAAGATGGAACAGAGCGCGAGCGGGGTCAGCACCGCCCAGGCGAAGCCGAGCACCGCCTGCTTGTAGCGGGCGCGCAGGTCGCGCTCGGCCAGCGCGCGGACCAGCTCACGCGCGCCCCACAGCTCCCGGGCCACCTGCACGGGACGCAGGTGGCGTTTGAAGACCAGCTCCGGTGGCGGCCCGTCGGCGGCCGCGGGCCGCCACGGAGCGGCCGATGTCTGGCTGTCGCGCTCGTCGACGAGCTGCGCGCGTTGTCCCCCCACGGACCCCTGCCCTCTCCGGTACCGCCGGAATCGAGAAGTGGGCCTTCCGCCACGGCAGTTCCCGGCCTCGGCGGTGCGGCCCGGCGTCCACTCTGGCACAGAGTGTGGTCGCCGGGGGTCGGTTCGGTGAAGGTGATCAGACCGGGTCAGTACCGCAGCTGGCGCGGGTTGCGCTGCTGGTCCTGCTGCACCAGCTGGTCGAGGACACCGGGCATCGCGTCGACACTGCCGGCCTGGGTCGGCGAGGTGCGGTGCGCGCCGTGGACGACGACGGTGGGCAGCTCGTCGATCCCGTACCGGACGAACAGCGCGGCGGCGTCGTCGACGGCATGCCGCACGTCGGCGGAGCGGTACGCGTCCCGGAACTGCTGCGGGTCGACGCCCTGGCGCAGCGCCCAGTCCGTGGCGGTGCTCTCGGTGGTGAGGTCCTGCTTGTCGGAGTGGATCGCGCGGAAGGCGCTGGTCTGCAGGCGCTCGACCAGGCCGAGGCGCTCCAGCGTGTAGTAGAGGCGCGCGTGGCCGCGCTGCGCGGCCTCCTCGCGGCGGCCCGGCCAGATCGCGGGCACCCGGCGCAGGTCGACGTCCTCGCGGTGCTTCTCGGCCCAGGCCTGGAGCGGCTTCTCCAGCTGCTGGGAGTGGCTGCAGTCGTACCAGAAGAACTCGAGCGCGTCGGTGCGGGCGCTCGCGCGCGCCGCCTGCGGGTGGTCGAGGCGGATGAACTGGGAACCCTCGGTGGCGGGTTGATGGGTCGCTGCGCCGGCCTGGGCAGGGGATGCGGCGATCCCGGTGGCGACGGCGAGCAGGACGGTGGACCTCAACAGCGATTTCACACCGCGCATCCTCGCGGCCACGGTCCGCGACCGGCCGGTTCCGCCGGTGCGGCGCGGACGGATTCACCCGGACGGCCCAGCGCGGCCGGCCGCTCCGCCCGGGCCGGCCCCGGCCCGGCCCGCCCCGGAGCCGGCTACCGCCACGGCGACAGGCGGACCAGGCCGGACCAGGCCGGGGCCTGTGTCACTCCGGACGCGGCGCGTGCTCCGGTCGCGGCGGGACCACCGCGGGCGTGGGCACGGGCGCGGCCTTGGCGAGGGCGGGCGGCTCCCCGGCCGGGCGCTGCTCCCCGGCCGGGCGCTGCTCGCCGGCCGGCTCGGGCGACTGCCGTGGGGCGGTGCCCGCCTTCGGCGTGGCGCCCTCGAAGAAGCGCAGCAACTCGACCGGGAACGGCAGGACGAGCGTGGAGTTCTTCTCCGCCGCCACCTCCACGACCGTCTGGAGCAGGCGCAGTTGGAGCGCGGACGGCGTGCTGTCCATCATCTCCGCCGCCTGGGCGAGCTTCGCGGCGGCCTGGAACTCGCCGTCGGCGGTGATGATGCGGGCGCGCCGCTCGCGGTCGGCCTCGGCCTGCCGGGCCATCGAGCGCTTCATCGAGTCCGGCAGCGCAACGTCCTTGATCTCGACCCGGTCGATGTGCACGCCCCAGCCGACGGCCGGGCTCTCCAGCATCAGTTCCAGCCCGCGGTGCAGGTTCTCCCGCCCGGACAGCAGGTCGTCGAGCTCGCTCTTGCCGATGATCGAGCGCAGCGAGGTCTGCGCGACCTGCGACATGGCGAAGGTGTAGTTCTGCACGTCGACGGTGGCGAGCACCGGGTCGACCACCCGGAAGTAGACGACCGCGTCGACGCGCACCGAGACGTTGTCCCGGGTGATGCCCTCCTGGGCGGGCACCGGCATGGTGATGACCTGCACGTTCACCTTGCGCATCCGGTCGATGACCGGCACCAGCAGGGCGGGACCGGGCTGGCGCACCCGTCCGCGCACCCGGCCCAGCCGGAAGACCACACCCCGCTCGTACTGCTGCACCACCCGTACCCCGGTGGCGAGCCAGAGAATTCCCAGGGCCGCGAGGCCCGCGAGTACCACCATGCCGGTGACCTTTCCCCGTGCCGGCGCACCCGGGCGGAGTCCCTGCTGGCTCCGTCGTACGGGCGCGCCGCGCAGCGAAGTATGCGCCTGTCCGGCATCCGTTCCCAGGGGCGGATGCCGTTTTGACGCATCGTCGGTGCGCGCCCCGGGCACGGGCCGGTCAGCTCCGGCGCCAGACCTCGGTGAACAGGCCCTGCCAGGCGTCGGTCACCACGCCGAGCTCGTTCTGCGCGAGCGTGTGCGCGCGGGCGGCGGCGCCGAGCGCGGCACGGTCGCCGGCCAGCACCTTGGCCAGCGCCTCCGCGAGCGCGAGCGGGTCTCCGGGGGCGACCAGGGCGCCGGTGACACCGTCGCGGACCACCGAGCGGACCCAGCCGACGTCGGTGGCGACGGCGGGCAGCCCGGCCAGCCCGGCCTCGATCAGGACACCGGGCACACCCTCGCTGTCGCTGGTGAGCAACAGCGCGTCGGCGGCCCGGTAGAGCGGGCCCGGGTCGGCGAGGGTGCCGAGGAAGTGGGCCCTGGCCGCGGCCGGATGCTGTTCGAGGGCGGCGCGCTGCGGGCCGTCGCCGGCCACGGCGAGGCGGACGTCGGGGAGGCGGACGTCGGGGAGGCGATCGAGGGCGTCGAGGGCGAGGTCGAGCCGCTTCTCGGGCGCGATCGCGCCGATCCAGGCGACCAGCAGACCGTCGGCGGGCAGGCCGAGGGCGTGCCGGGCGGCCCGCCGGCCGGCCTCGCCGTCGGCGGGCGGGTAACGGTCGGCGGCGCGGGCGTTGGGGATGGTGCGGACCCTGCCGGCGGGCAGCCGGAAGCGGTCCCGCAGGACGCCTCGGGCCTCGTCGGCCAGTGCGGTGACGACGGCCGCACGGTGCAGCAGGACGCCGGTGCGCAGCCGGCGCAGTGGGCTCGCCGTCCAGTGCCGGGGGTCGCCGATGGAGACGTAGACGAAGGGCGTGCGGGTGCCGGCCAGGGCGAGGGCGCAGGCCGGGAGGGTGGAGGACCCGTGCGCGACGACGAGGTCGGCGGTGCGGGCCGCGGCGCGCAGGGCGCGCAGGGTGGCGGGGTGCAGCCGGCCCGGTCCGAGCACGGTGGTGGCACGGGTGTCGGGCGCGTCCGGGTGGGCGTCGGGGTGCGGGGCGAGGGCGCGCAGTGCGGAGGCCTGGCCGCGGCGGCGAAGCTCCCGGTGGAGGTCCCTGGCGAGGTTCTGGGCGCCGCGGCGGCGCGGATCGGTGATCAGGTGCAGGATGCGGGGGCGGGTTCCGGCCGTCTTCGCCGGCATCGCGTCGGGCATGGGAACGACCTTGGCACAGGGCCCGGCGCGGTACAGCCCCTTCGCGCAACCCCGTGGTGGCCTGCGCGCCCGCGTGGGTACTCCCGCAGCGCGCCGCGGGATGACACCGCCCGCCGGGCGCGCCGGCTCTGCGCCCTGCTGCGCGCCCCCGGCCGCCCCGGGAGGCGGGGGAGCGTCCTGGCCGATTCCCTGGCGGGCGGCGGCCGCCACCTGCGATGCTGATCGGCAATCAGGGTGCCGGCCGGCATGGGAGACCGGGCGCGCCCCAGGAGGGCGGGGGTTGGCCTGTGCATGTGCTCTATGTGATCGACAGCGTGAGCCGGGTCGGCGGGGCCGAACAGGGTCTGGTGGCGATGGCCCCCCAACTGGTGCGGGCCGGGGTGAAACTGGACGTCGCGTACCTCAAGGACTCCCCCGGCGGCTTCCAGCCGGAGCTGACCGGGGCCGGTGCCGACGTGTTCGGCCTGGGCCGGGCCACCCGCGGGCGGACGGGCGCCGCACTGCACCGGCTGATCCGGGAGCGCCGGCCGGACCTCGTGCACACCACGCTCTACGAGTCCGACGTGCTCGGCCGGGCCGCCGCCCTGTCGGCCCGCACCCCGGTGGTCTCCAGCCTGGTGAACTCGTCGTACGGCCCGGAGCACCGGGGCGCGCGCGGGCTCAGCCCGTGGAAGGTGCGGGCCGCACAGGCGGTGGACGCCGCGACCGCCCAGGGCACCCGGCGCTTCCACGCCCTGACCCGGTACGTGGCCGGGACGATGGCGCAGCGGCTGCGGGTGCCGCGGGACCGGATCGACGTCGTCCCGCGCGGGCGCGACCCGGAGCTGCTGGGGTCCGTCACCCCGGACCGGCGGGCCGCCGTCCGGTCCGCGCTGGACCTCCCGCAGGACGTCCCGGTGGTCCTCGCGGCGGCCCGCCAGCAGTACCAGAAGGGCCTGGACGTGCTGTTGGAGGCCTGGCCCGGGGTGTTGCGTGCCGAGCCGGACGCGGTGCTGCTGCTGGCCGGCAGCGAGGGCGGCGAGACGGCCCGGCTGACCGCGCTCGCCGCGGCGGCGGGGAACGTGCGCTTCCTCGGGCCGCGCGACGACGTCTTCGACCTGATGGCCGCCTCCGACGCGTTCGCCGTGCCCTCCCGCTGGGAGGGGCTGGGCAGCGCCGCGATGGAGGCGATGGGCGTCGGCGTGCCGCTGGTCTGCGCGGACGTGCCCGCGCTGCGCGAGACGGTCGGCTCGGAGGACTACGCCCGGCTGGTGGCGCCGGAGCGGCCGGCCGAACTGGCGGCGGCGCTCACCGACGCGCTGGAGGACCGGGCGGCGGCCCGGGTGCGGGCGAAGGCGGCCCGGGCCCGGTTCCTGACCTCGTTCACCCTGCACCAGGTGTCGGCGCAGATGGTCGAGTTCTACGAGCGATCGCTGCGGGTGCGCGCGGTCTGACGGGTTCCGGCCACCACCGGGCCGTTCGTCGGGAATCGGCCGGTCCCAGTATCGCCAAAGCGGTTGCGCCGCACGTCGCGGCTCGGCAAGCATCGCAGGGGGGACCGGCGGGGGCGGCGGGCCGAGAGCGGGCTCGCGCGGCGACGCCGGACGGGGAACGCCGGGGAGCGAGTCGTCAGGGGGGCGAGTTGCGACATCAGCCGAGGGATCCCACCGTGCCGCGAGTCCGGCACAGGTAGCAGCACCCGGACCGTCGCGCTCCCGAACGGGCCGCCCCCGTGCGGGAGTTCCACAGCACCACCGCACCACGAACGCGAGGGGATCCAACCGGTGGAACCGGCAAACCACTTCACCGTCCTGCGGCGGTACTGGCGGCTGCTCGTCGGCTGCACGCTCGCCGCACTCGTCGTCGGCTGGCTGCTGACCCCGGCCGGTGACACGGTGGACAACGCCAAATGGAAGTGCAAGGTCGCCATCACGCCGGTCGCGGGGGCCGGCGACACCGTGCGGGCCGACCAGGTGCTCTCGTACGCGCAGGGCTCGGACGTCGCGACGGCGGCGGCCAAACAGCTCGGCATCGCCGACGCCGCCGCGGTGATCGCCCGCCGGACGGTGACGGCCGACAGCGCCCAGATGCTGTCGATAGCGACCACCGGGCCGACCCAGCAGTCCTGCTCCGACCTGGCGGCCGCCTACTCGGCCGCGATCATCAAGGGCTTCAGCGACGAGTCGGCCAAGAGCGCCGCCGAGACCATCAAGAGGCTCCAGTCGCAGGCCGACGCCCAGCAGAAGGCGCTGGACGACATCCAGCAGCAGTTCAACCACTCCTCGGCCGGCGACCAGCCCAAGCTCCAGCCCAAGCTGACCGCCGCGTCCACCTCGCTGACCGCGACGCTCACCGCGATCAGCAAGCTGCAGAACGGCGCCCAGACCGACGCCATCCAGCAGTGGGGCAGCATCGACGCCCGCCAGGGCACCAGCAACCTGCTCTCCTCCCCCACCCGCAGCGTCCGGCTCGGCCTGGCGGTGGCCCTCGGCCTCGCCCTGGGCGTCGTCGCGGCGCTGATGCTCAGCCGGATGGACACCCGGCTGCGCACCCGCAACGCGGTCGAGGAGGCGTTCAACCTGCCGGTGATCGGCGAGGTGCCGCAACTCTCCCGCCGGCTGAGGCGGTTGCGCGAACCGCTGGTGCGCGCCCGGCCGTCCGACCCGGCCGCCGAGGCGTACCGTTCGCTGCGTTCCACCCTGCTGCTCACCGGCCCGGACGCGCTCGCCCTGCCGGCCCACGGGCAGACCGGCCGGGAGCCGGCCGAAGGCGTCGCGCGCCGGCTCAGCCGACCGGCGCCGGTGGTCCTGGTCGCCTCCGGCAGCAGCGGCGACGGGCGGACCACCACGGTTTCCAACCTGGCCGCCGCGCTCGCCGAGACCGGGCGCGAAGTCCTGGTGCTGGACTGCGACTTCCGCCACCCGCAGCTTCACGCCCACCTCGGCGTGGGCGGCGGGCCGGGCATGGCCGAGCTGCTCAGCGGCGAACAGCTGGGCGAGCTCGACGAGTTGATCCGGCCGACCAACGTCGAGGGCGTCTCGCTGATCACCGGCGGCAACACCACCGCCTACCCGGCGGCGCTGGTGCTGCGGGCCGCCGAGGTGCTGCGCCGGGCCCGCCGGCACGCGGACGTGATCCTGGTCGACACCTCCCCACTGCTGCACGCCAATGACGCGTACGACCTGGTCCAGCACGCCGACGCGGTCCTGGTGACCGTGCGAAGCGGCAACGTGACACCGGAACAGGCGGACCGGGTGGCGGAGTTGCTCTCCCGGACGGGCGTGCCGGTGGCCGGCGTGGCACTGCTCGGCACCTACGGCCCGGCCGGGCGGCGGCGGCGCAGCACGGCGGGCGGCGGTCCGGTGGCGGTCGGCGGCCGCTCGGCGCAGACCGCCCTGCCGCGCGCGGCCGCTCCGACGACGGCACCGGCGCTGGAGCGGGCGCAGGAGCGCGGGGCCGAGCGGCCGGCGGAACGGTCGGCGCCCAGCTGGGCCCGGCGCGGCGCCGACGGCCACGGCGCCGACGGCCACGGCGCCGACGGCCACCGTGTCAACGGTCAGGGCGGTCAGCGCGGTCACATCGGCCAGGGCGGCAAGGGCGGGCACGCCGCCCAGGGCGGCCCGGACCCCAAGGGCGACGACGACCACGACGAGCCCGCCCTGCTGCGCGAGGCGGAGGAGCGGTGAGCGGGCCGACCAGGGTCCTCTGGCTGGCCAAGGGCCTCGGCCGCGGCGGCGCCGAACAGCTGCTGCTCAACTGCGCCCGCCACGCGGACCGTTCGCGCTACGAGATCGAGGTCGCGTACGTGCTGCCGTGGAAGGACGCCCTCGCCCCGGCACTCACCGCGGCCGGGGTGCGGGTGCACTGCCTCGGCGGCACACCGGGCACCCCCGGCCGGGCGGACCCGCGCTGGCCGCTGCGGCTGCGCCGGCTGCTCGCCGGCCGCCGCTACGGGCTGGTCCACACCCACATGCCGATCCCGGCCGCCGCCGCCCGGCTGCTGGCCCCCACCGCCGGGTCCCCGCGGCTGGTGCACACCGAGCACAACGTCTGGGAGCGTTACCGGCCGGCCACCCGCTGGGCCAACGCACTGACCTACCGGCGCAACGACGCGGTGATCGCCGTCTCGCACGCCGTCGAGCGGACCATCCCCGCCGAACGCCGACGCCCCGGCGACTGGGTGCACGTGGTGCACCACGGCCCCGACCTGGCCGGCGCCCCCGGCGGTCCGGCCGCCCGCGCCGCCGCGCGCACCGAACTCGGGCTGCCGAAGGACGCGTTCGTGGTCGGCACGGTCGGCAACCTCACCCCGAAGAAGGACCAGGCCACCCTGCTCGCGGCCCACGCCGCGCTGCGCCGCCGGCACCCGCAGGCCCGGCTGGTGCTGGTCGGCGCCGGCCCGCTGGACGGCCAACTCCGGTCCCGGGCCGCCGAACTGGGCGTCGCCGACAGCGTACTGTTCGCCGGTTCCCGCTCCGACGTGCCGCTGCTCCTGCCCGGGCTGGACGTGTTCACCCTCAGCTCCCGCCAGGAAGGCCTGCCGGTGGCCCTGATGGAGGCGATGACCACCGGCCTGCCGTCCGTCGTCACCCGGGTCGGCGGCATGCCGGAGGTGCTGGACGACGGCGGGCAGGGCCTGCTGGTGGAGCCCGGCGACCCGACCGCGCTGGCCGGGGCCCTGACCCGGCTGGCCGGCGACCCGGAGCTGCGGGACCGCCTCGGCGCGGCGGCTCGGGAGCGCGCGAAGCGCTTCGACGTGGCGGGCGCCCAGCGGGCCGTCGAGGCGGTGTACGAGCAGGTCCTGCGGCGCTGAACCCCCGACCACCGCCTCCTCCGGAGGCCCTACCACCGAATTGAGTGCGAGTCCGGACGTGAGCGCCCTCCCCTCCCCCGCCGAGCCGACTTTCCGCCCGCTCACGGACGCCGACCTCCCGGCGGTACTCGACCTGCTGACCGCCTCACTGGCCGGCGGCCCGACCGGCACCCGCACCGCCGAGTTCTTCACCTGGAAGCACCGGCAGAACCCCTTCGGCGCCAGCCCCGGCCTGCTCGCCGAGACCCCGGACGGGCGCCTCGCCGGCGTCCGGCTCTTCCTGCGCTGGCAGTGGCACGAGGGCGCCACCGGCCGTACGATCGCTGCCGTCCGGCCGGTGGACACCGCCACCCACCCGGACTTCCAGGGCCGCGGCATCTTCCGCCGGCTCACCCTGGACCTGCTCGAACAGGTCTCCGGCGAGACGGAGTTGGTGTTCAACACTCCGAACGGCAAGAGCCTGCCCGGCTACCGGACGATGGGCTGGCAGGAGCTCGGGGCAGTCCCGGTGGCGCTGCGGGCCGTGCGCCCGGCGGCGTTCGCCCGCGGCGTGCGCGCCGCACTGGACCGCCGTCCGGCCGGGCCGGCGGCGCCGGTCGCCTGCCAACTCCCCACCGCGGGAGACTGGTTCGATGCCCAGCCGGCCGACGGCCCGCTCGCCGAGCTGCTGCGCGAGCGGGCCGCGGCCGACGCGGCCGACCCCCGCCTGGCCGTGCGCCGCACCCCGGAGTTCCTGCACTGGCGCTACGGGCGGGCCCCGGGCCTGGACTACCGCGTCCTCACCGCCCACCGCGGCGGCGAACTGACCGGCCTCGCCCTCGGCCGGTCCCGCCGGCGCGGCCCGCTGGCCGAGTTCACCCTCGCCGACGTCCTGGTCCGCCCCGGCGACCGGGACAGCGCCGCCCGGCTGCTGCGCGCCGCCGCCCACGAGTCCGGCTGCGACCACGTCGCCACCCACCTCTCCCCCGGCACGGAGGCGGCCGCCGCCGCACTGCGCACCGGCTACCTGCGCGCACCGCGCACCGGCATGCGGCTGGCCGCCCGCACTCCGGCCGGCCGCACCGAACTGACCGTCGCCGACTGGCGGTTCACCCTCGGCGACCTGGAGGTCTTCTGATGCCCTGGCCGGCCCCGGCGGCCCGGGCCGCGCTGCACCCCGCGCGGGCCGCACTGACCCGCGTGCCCTGGCCCTCCACCGTCGCGGCCGCGCTGGTGACCGGCTACGTCACACTCTTCGTGCTCGCCATGGTGCACACCTCGTACGACACCTGGGGCGCCCTGCTGATCCTCCCGGCGCTGATGGCGATCGGTACCCCGATCCTCGCCCGGATCGCCGCCACCAACCCCGAGCGGGACGTGTTCCGCCTGCTGCTGCTGGCCATGACGGCCAAGCTGCTCTGCGCCTTCCCCCGCTACCTGATGGCGTTCGTGCTGTACGGCGGCGCGGCCGACGCCAAGATGTACCACCAGAAGGGCACCGAGCTCGCCGCCTACCTCGACCAGGCCGACCTGTTCGCCGGCGTCCACTACGACCTCGGGATGAAGGTCGCCGGGACCGGCTTCGTCATCATCGTCACCGGCGTCGTCTACGCGATCACCGGGCCGTCGCTGATCGGCGGGTTCCTCGTCTTCTCCTGGCTGGGGTTCTGGGGCCTGCTGCTGTTCTGGCGGGCGCTGCAGATCGCGTTCCCCGAGGCGGACACCCGCAAGTACGCCAAGCTGGTCTTCTTCCTGCCTTCGCTGCTGTTCTGGCCGTCCAGCATCGGCAAGGACGCCTGGATGATGTTCTGCCTGGGCCTGACCACCTACGGCACCGCCCGGCTGCTGGACCGCAGCTTCGGCGCCTTCGCCTGCATCGCGCTCGGCTCGCTCGGCACCGCGATGGTCCGCCCGCACGTCACCGCGCTCGCCGGGGCCGGGCTGATGGTCGCGTACGTGCTGCGCAAGCGCCCGCAGCAGGCGAGCGCGCTCGGGCCGCTTCGGACCATCCTGACCGCGGTGGTGCTGGGCGCGATGGCGGTGCTGATGCTCCAGCAGGTCTCCACCTTCTTCGGCACCGACGGCACCGGCGGCGACGCCGTCAACCAGGTGCTCTCGGAGACGTCGCGGCGCACCAGCCAGGGCAACTCCATGATCAGCGCGACCGCGCCCGAGGACGCCGCGCCCAGGTTCAGCCTCAATCCGGCGGGGCTGCCGGTCGCCGTGGTCAGCGTGCTCTTCCGGCCGTTCCCGTTCGAGGCGTCCAACATCCAGAACCTGATCCAGTCGGTGGAGTGCTTCGCGCTGCTGGTGATGTTCATCCGCAGCTGGCCGCGGCTGAGCCGCCTGCCCCGGCTGTTCGTGCAGCGCTCGTACCTCGCCTTCACCGCCGTCTACACACTGCTGTTCTGCTGGGCCTTCTCGACCATCAACAACATGGGCATCCTGTCGCGCGAGCGCGTCCAGGTGCTGCCGCTGGTGCTGGTGCTGCTGGTCGTCCCGGCGGCCACCCCCGCCCGCGGGCCGGCCAAGCGCCGCTCGCCACCGGTCTGGCGGGTCGCGCCGGGGCAGTGGGGCGAGCGGCTGCGGCCGCCCGAGGTCCACCCCGTCGGCCGCGTCGGCGGTCCGGGCCGCCCGGAGGCGGCTGCGTCGTCCGGCTCGCCGCCTCCCTGCCCACCACCGCAGCCCTCGCCCCGGCCCCCCTCACAGTCCTCGACCCTGCCCTCGTCACAGCCCTCGCCCCGGTCACCGTCCGGGCCACCGTCGGCGGGCAGGCGCCCGTTCCCGCGCAACTCCGAGTCCCAGTCACCGTTCCAGGGGGGATCCACCGCGCCATGACCACCGACACCCTTGCCCTGCCCGCCGCCCTCGGCGGCACGCCCGCGTTCCCGGACGGACTCCCGCTCACCCGCGTGCGGGTCCCCGACCGTGCCGCGCTGCTGGAGCGGCTCGGCACCGTCCTCGACAGCGGGCAGCTGACCAACGGCCGCACCGTCGCCGAACTGGAGGAGACCGCCGCCGAGCTGCTGGACGTGCCGCACGTGGTGGCCGTCTCCAACTGCACCGCCGGCCTGATGCTGGTGCTCCAGGCCGCCGGTGTCGGGGGCGGGCGCCCGGTGGTGATGCCCGGCTTCACCTTCTCCGCCACCGCGCACGCCGCCCACTGGGCCGGCGGCACCCCGGTGTTCGCCGAGGCCCGCGAGCAGGACATCACTCTCGACCCCGAGGACGCGGCCGCCCGGCTCGCCGCCGCCGACCGCCCGGCCGCGCTGATGGCCACCCACGTCTACGGCACGCCCTGCCAGGTCGAACGGCTCCAGGAGGCCGCCGACGCGGCCGGCGTGCCGCTGGTCTACGACTCGGCGCACGGCTTCGGCAGTCGCCGCAAGGGTGTGCCGGTCGGCAACTTCGGCTACGCCGAGGTGTTCTCGATGAGCCCGACCAAGGTCGCGGTGGCCGGCGAGGGCGGCCTGGTCGCCACCCGCGACGCCGGCCTCGCCGGCCGGCTGCGCACCGCCCGCGACTACGGCAACCCCGGCGACTACGACACGCTCTTCCCCGGCCTGAATGCCCGGATGAGCGAACTGCACGCCGCCGTCGGCCTCAACTGGCTGGCCGGGCTGCCCGAACGGGTGGCCCATCGAGGCACTCTTGTGGCCGAGTTCGCCGCGGAGACTTCCGGCCTTCCGGGGCTGCGGCTGGCCCTGCCGGAGGAGGGCGACGTCTCCACCTTCAAGGACCTCACGCTGATCCTGGACGCCGCCGCCTTCGGGCTCACCGCGTCCCGACTCGCCGACGCCCTGAGGGCCGAGGGCATCGACTCGCGCCGCTACTTCCACCCGCCGGTGCAGCGCCAGCGCGCCTACGCCCACCTCGGCCAGGCCGAGGCCCTGCCGGTGACCGACCGGCTGGCCTCCGCGGTGCTCACCGTGCCGCTCTGGTCGCACATGGACGCACCCGTCGTCCGCCGGATCGCCGCGGCGGTGGCCCGGATCCAGCCGTACGCGGAGCGCCTGCGCACCACCTGACCGGCCGCCCGCCCGGTTAGGCGGATCGGGTGAACGCGGTTGGACCGCAGGCGCCCCCGGTCGGCAGGATGTCCGGCCGGGGCCCGCGGTCCCATCTCACGCTCCCCCGTACGGATTTGGAGTCACCCGGTGCTCAAGGGATTCCGCAGCTTCCTGCTGCGCGGAAACGTCGTCGACCTCGCGGTCGGCATCGTCATCGGCGCGGCCTTCACCGCCGTCGTCACCGGGTTCGTCACGGCCTTCCTCACCCCGCTCATCGGCGTCGCCACCGGCGCCGTCGGCGACTTCACCCAGAAGACCTTCGCGGTGGCCGGCACCGCCTTCCCGTACGGCGTGTTCGTGAACGCGCTGATCAGCTTCGTGCTGGTGGCCGCGGTGATCTACTTCATCGTGGTGGTGCCGGTCGGCAAGCTCCAGGCGAGGCTGGACGGCGCCAAGCCGGCACCGGTCGCCAAGGCGGACTGCCCGGAGTGCCTGAGCCCGATCCCGGCGGCGGCGGTGCGCTGCTCGTTCTGCACCTCCGAGGTGGCCGGCCGGCCGGGCTTCCCCGCCCAGGCGTCCCACCAGCAGCCGGCCCAGGCCCGCTGACGCCCGGGCCCACGGCCCACACGCCCACGGCCCGCACACCAGGGCCCGCACACCAGGGCCCACACATCCACGACACACCGGCCCGCGGCCGCGCAGGCTCGCTGACCTCGGGCTTCGTGCCCCTGGCCAGCCCTCACGGGAAATTTATTCCCGAAACATTCACGAGCCCCGGTCGGCCGCCCGACAGGGGCTCGAATGCGCCAGCGCACGCCCCGCCCGCAAAGGTTTCTCCGCCGGGACCCGAACCGTCCACTGCCCCGTCACCGCACCGGCCTTCGCGGGCCCCGTCCGAACTCCGTTCGAGGCCGCACCCCGGCCCGAACGTGGCCTGAACTCGCCGCCGGAATGTCCGTTCTTACTACTTTCGGAACCTTTGTGCGAGCGAAGACTGTGTAAACACTCGAACTGCTCGGCCTCCCACTCTCCTCAGCAGGCGCATTGTGGGCTTACCGTATGCCCCATGACCTCGCCCCGCTCCTACGACGGAGTCGGCTACCCCTCTCCGTCCTTCTCCTCCGGCACGCCCATCTACGACTCCCTCGTCGCAGAGCGCGGTGTCCCGCAGATCGCGCCCATCAACGTGCCGGCCGCCCTGCCGCCGGCACTGTCGTCCGGTTACGGATCCGGCCTCGGCCCGTCCTACGACAACCGGTACGGCGGTGGGTACGACACCCCCGGCAGCAACCTCCCCGCGCTGCCGCCCGCCCGCCTCGCCCTGGGCCCCGGCCCGAGCAGCGGTCCCTCCGCCGGCCCCGCCACGGCGTACATCCCGGCCCAGCCCGCACCGGCGTACGCCTCCGCGCCCCAGCCGCCCGTCCCCGGTTACGGAGGCCCGCAGCCGTACCTGTCCGGCCAGCGTCCGCAGGCTCCCGCCCCCGGCTTCTCGCAGGCCACCGGCGGCGGCTACCAGCCGTCCGGCGGCCAGAGCTTCGGCGGGCAGAACACCTTCGTCGGCGCCGGCCAGGGCGGCCCGCAGTCCTTCGGCGCGCAGCCGATGGGCGGCCCGGGGTCCTTCGGCGGCCAGCCGCAGCCCGCCGGCCAGCCGAACGGCGGCCCGCAGAGCTTCGGCGGCCAGCAGTCCTTCGCCGGCGCCGGCCCGGCCGGCGGCCCCGGCTTCCAGGGCCAGGGCGGGGACCAGGGCTTCGGCGGCGCCCAGCTGCGCCCGGCCGTCTCCCCTGTCGCGCCGGTCCGCCCGATGCAGCCACAGCGCCCGGGCGCGTACGGCGAGCCGGGCCAGTTCCAGCAGGGCTACCAGCCGCAGGGCCAGGGCTACTGACGCCCTCGGGCCGGCCCCACCCGGCCCGAACCCGCACCACCTGAGCACCACCCGGCGCCACCGCGCGCCGGGCGTACGGAGAAACGGGTCATCCACGGACCGCCCGGACCGCCCCCCACGGCGTCCGGGCGGTCCGTGCGCGTACGGGGGTGCCGCCGCAGCCCCGGCCACCGGGGGTGCCGGCGGTCCGGCGGGTGCTGGCAGGATGGGGGGATGCTGCTCACCGGACTCCACGTCTACCCTGTCAAGTCGATGTACCGCCTGAGCCCCGCGAGCGCCCGGGTCGAACCGTGGGGTCTGGTCGGCGACCGCCGCTGGATGCTGGCCGACGCCACCGGACGCTTCGTCAGCCAGCGCGAGAACGCCGCCCTCGGCCAGGTCCGCGCCGAGCTCACCGAGAACGGCACGCTCACCCTCACCGCCCCCGGCGGCTCCCGGATCGACGTCCCGGCTCCGGCCGTCGCGGCAGGCGCCCCGCTCGCCGAGGTCGAGGTCTGGGGCACCCGGTTCCGCGCCGCCGAGGCGGTCAAGGAGGCCCGCCTCTGGATCGCCGAGCACCTCGGCGACTACCGCCTGGTGCACCTGGACGACCCGCGGGCCCGCCCGGTCGACCCGCAGTTCTCCGCGCCCGGCGACACCGTCTCGATGGCCGACGGCTTCCCGCTGCTGCTCGCCACCACCGCCTCGCTGGAGAAGCTCAACGCGTTGATCGGCGAGGAGCACCCGGAGGGCCACGAGACCCTGCCGATGGAGCGGTTCCGCCCGAACGTGGTGGTCGGCGGTGCCGAGCCGTGGGCCGAGGACGGCTGGCGCCGGATCCGGATCGGCGGGCTGACCTTCAAGGTGGTCAAGCCGTGCGGCCGGTGCGTGGTCACCACCACCGACCAGGAGAGCGGCGAGCGGCGCGGCCCCGAGCCGCTGCGCACCCTGGCCCGGCACCACAAGCTGCTCAAGAAGGCGGCGTTCGGGCAGAACCTGATCCCCGAGCGCCCGGCCGGCACCGACGGCGACGTGCTCGGCACGCTCCGGGTCGGTGACGAGGTCGAGGTGCTGGAGGACGGCGCCCACTGGCCGGCGAACGAGCCGGTCTGAGCCTCCCGGCCGCCTCCTTCGTTCCCGTCCCGTCCGGAACCGGAACTGTGCGCGCTCGTTGAAGCATGTGGTGAAGACGAAACGGCCCCCGGCGCCTCTCTGCGCCGGGGGCCGGACCACCCCCGCGGGCGCGCTACGGTGGGCGGGCGGCCCGCGCACCCACGCGCACACGGCCCGTTGATCGCCGGCTCGACGAAGGTGGGGACGACAGACCGTCATGGCTGAGCACAGGGTCCGGGTCACCCAGGACAGCGCATCCCGCTGGCGGCGCCGCGCCGGCGAGTACGACACGCTCGCGGAGGCCCTCGCGGCCGCCGAGCCGGGCGACACGGTGACCGTCCGGCCCGGCACCTTCCGGGAGAACCTGGTGCTGGACAAGGCGGTCACCGTCGTCCCCGCGCAGGGCCCCGGCACGGTCCGGATCGACCCGCCGGGTGGCGTGCCCCTGACCGTCACCGCCGCCGCCATCGTCCGTGACCTGGTGATCGAGGGCAGCGACAGCTCCGTCCCGGCCGTGCTGGTCACCGGCCCGGAGGCGACTCCCTCGCTCAGCGGCTGCCGGGTGGAGACCCGCTCGGCCACCGGCGTCGAGGTCACCGGCGGCGCCCGGCCCACCCTGCGCGGCTGCGTGGTCACCAACCCGGCCGGTCTCGGCCTGCGGCTGCGCGGCGAGGGGACCGCGGCCGCCTTCGAGGACTGCGAGGTCGCCGCCGCTGGGCAGGCCGGACTGGCCGTCCTCGACGGCGCCACCGCCGCACTCGAACGCTGCCGGATCCACCACGCGGGCGGCGCCGGCGTGCTCCTGGCCGACCCGGGCAGCGCCGCCGAGCTGACCGGCTGCGAGATCTACGAGATCCGGGGCAGCGGCGTGCAGGCCGAGGCGCAGGCCGGCGGGCGGCTGGTCGACTGCGAGATCCACCGGGTCACCGGCAACGGCGTGACCCTGGACAGCGAGGCCGAGTTGGTGCTGACCGGCTGCCGGGTGCACGACCTTCCGGAGAACGGCGCCGACCTGCGTGGCCGGGCCCGGCTCAGCCTGGTCAACAGCACCGTGCGGGACTTCGGGCGCGGTGCGCTCTCGGTCTGGGACCAGGGCACCGAGGCCACCGCCGAGTCCAGCGAGATCCACGGATCGTCCGGCGAGTACCCGGCGCTCTGGGTCAGCGACGGCGCCCGGCTCACCCTCACCGACTGCTCGCTGCACGACCTGCCGGACGCACTCTTCGTCCTGGACCGCGACTCCACCGCCACCGCCGAGGGCTGCTCGTTCAGCCGGATCCGCAGCTCCGCGGTCTCGGTCAGCGGCGGCGCCGGGGTGACGCTCACCCGCTGCCGGGTCCAGGAGGCCGGCACCGGGCTCTGGTTCCGCGACCACGGCAGCGGCGGGCTGCTCACCGACTGCGAGATCTCCGACGTGGCCACCGGCGTCATCGTCACCAAGGGCGCCGACCCGGTGGTGCGCGACTGCACCGTCCGGGCCAGCTCGGACGCCGGTGTGTACGTCTCGGCACAGGGCCGCGGCACCTTCGAGGACTGCCGGGTCTCGCACGGCAAGGGCTTCGGCTTCCACATCATCGACGGCTGCCGCACCGTCCTGACCCGCTGCCGGGCGGAGCAGAACGAGCGGGCCGGTTTCGAGTTCTCCGAGCCCGGGCCGGTGGTGGAGGCCTGCACCTCGGACGACGTCGCGCCGGCCGCGCCCGGGCCCGAGCTGCCCGCCCCACGGACCGCCCAACTCGCGGCACCGGCTCCTCCGTTGACCGCACTGGTGGCTCCCGCCCCGGCGTCGGCACCGGCATCGGCGGCGATCGGGCCGATTCCGGACTGCCGGCCCGCCGATGAAGCGCTCGCCGAACTCGACGCGCTGGTGGGCCTGGCCACGGTCAAGCAGGAGGTGCGGACGCTGATCGACCTGATCTCGGTCGGCCGGCGCCGCCGGCAGGCCGGGCTCAAGGCCCCCTCGCTCCGCCGCCATCTGGTCTTCACCGGCGCCCCCGGCACCGGCAAGACCACCGTGGCCCGGCTCTACGGCGAAATCCTCGCCTCACTTGGGGTGTTGCAGCGCGGCCACCTGGTCGAGGTGGCCCGCGTCGACCTGGTCGGCGAGCACATCGGCTCCACCGCGATCCGCACCGCCGCCGCCTTCGACCGGGCCCGCGGCGGGGTGCTCTTCATCGACGAGGCGTACGCGCTGGCCCCCGAGGACGGCGCCCGCGACTTCGGCCGCGAGGCGATCGACACCCTGGTCAAGCTGATGGAGGACCACCGGGACGAGGTGGTCGTCATCGTGGCCGGCTACACCGCCGAGATGGAACGCTTCCTCTCCGCCAACCCCGGTGTCTCGTCCCGGTTCTCACGGACCATCACCTTCTCCGACTACAGCGCGGACGAGCTGCTGGAGATCGCCCGCGCCCAGTGCGCCGAGCACGAGTACGCGCTGGCCGAGGCCACCGAGGGCGCGCTGCTCGACCACTTCGCCGGCCTGGAGCGCGGCCCCAACTTCGGCAACGGGCGCACGGCCCGGCAGGTCTTCGAGACGATGGTCGAGCGGCACGCGATGCGGGTCGCCCACCTGGAGGACCCGTCCACCGAGGAGCTCCAGCTGCTCGTCCCCGGCGACCTCCCGGGCGCCCGGCTCCCCTGACCGGCTGCCCCGAGCGGCCGCCCTGACCGGCTGCCCCGAGCGGCCGCCCTGACCGACTGCCCCGACCGGCTCGGCATGGCACCGTCCGGCTCGGCGTGGCCCCGGCCACCTCGGCGTGGCACCGACCGGCGAGGAACTCCCCTCCACCCACCGGGCGTTGAACCGGAATGAGCATGCTTCTCACCGGCGCGGCGGGCGGGCTACTGCTGCCGGCCGCCCTGGTCGTGGTGTTCTTCCTCGGCGCGGTCGCCCGCCGGCTGCTCGCCCGGCCGGGGGCGGAGGGCGCGCATCCGGGATCGCGCGCGGGTCGGGCCGGCGCGGGAGCGACCGCCACCGAGGAGCTGCACGCGCTGCTCTACCCGGGCAAGCGTGTGCAGCTGGAGCAGCGGCGGATCGAGCTTGTCCTGCGGGACGACGAGCACGACGGCGCGCCGAAGCGGACCGGCATCGACCTCGCGGGCGGCAGGGCGGTGCTCCGCCGCACGGGCAGGCAGGGCGCCTGACCAGCGGAGCGGCACCTGACAAGCGGCAGAGGAGACATCTGCCATCTGTTCTCCGCCCACAGTGCCTCTGTCAGCGGCGTCCCGTCACCCCCGACGGGCTGCACCACCCAGCATCCGCTCCACCAGCAGCGCCAGCCGCTGCTCCGCGAAGTCCGGGCGCAGCCGGCCGCTCCGGGCGAGGGTGACGACGCCGTGGAGGGCCGCCCAGACCATCTCGGCGAAGGGCTCCGGATCCTCGGCGCCGGCCACCTCGGCGATCGGCCCGACGAGCGCGGCGAAGGCCTCCTTCAGCGGGGCGGGCGAGCCCGGCTCCCCGAACGGCAGGTCCGTCGCGAGGGTGAACATCGCGTCGTAGAGCGCCGGATTGGCAGCCGCGAACGTGAGGTAGGTGTCGGCCACGGCGCCGAAGGCCTCGGCCGGCCCGTCGGCCTCCCGTACGGCGGCCCGCAGGTCGGCGGCCAGCGCGGAGAAGCCCTCCAGTGCGACGGCCGCCACGATCGCGTCCTTGTTGGCGAAGTGGCTGTAGAGCACGGGCTGGCTGTACTCGATCCGCTCGGCGAGCCGACGGGTCGTCACCGCCTCCCAGTCCTCGCCCTCGGCAAGTTCGCGGGCGGTTCGGATGATCAGCTGATGCCGCTCGGCGCGTTCGCGCTCGCGGCGCTCCCGGATTGACATGGGGCGAATCCTAGCAGCGCTAGACAAGGGAGCGTCGATAGAGCTAGCCTCGTTTCAGTTCCTAGCGGCGCTAGCAAGCAGTGCGGCGCAGGCTTCCGGTTCGCATCAAGGGGGATCCACCATGTCCGGCACCACCACCGTCGCCCCGGCCGCCACCACCGCGGCCTCCACCGGCACCGCCACCGGCACCCGCCCCGTGCGCGCTACCCGCACCGCCCGCACCGCCCGCGAGAGGACCGCCACCGTCCTGGCCGTCCTGCTCGCCCTCGGCATCGGATACGTCGGCGTCAGCTACCTGTTCGCCCCCGAGACCACCGTCACCGGCTTCGGCCTGCCCGAGTGGCCGCACGGCGGGGCCGCCGCGTTCTTCGACGTCAAGGGAATCCGCGACCTCGCCTCGGGCATCGCCCTCCTGGCCCTGCTCGCCACCGGCCACCGCCGCGCCCTGGGCATGCTCCTGCTGGTCGACGCGCTCGTCCCGCTGTGCGACGCACTGAACGTGCTGAGCCACCACGGCCCGGCGGCGGCCGCCTACGGCATCCACGGCGCCACGGCCGTCCTCGTCGCGCTGACCGGCGCCCTGTTCCTCACCGAGCGTCGGCCCGGCGCCTGACCCGAGCGGGCCGTGGCCGGCGTCAGCCCGACCAGGCGCCGCCGGCCAGGAAGGACTCCAGGCCGGCCCGGTACGGCGCGATGTCGATCCGCTCGCCGGCCAGCCAGTCGTCCGAGTAGTACTTGTCGAGGTAGCGGTCACCCGGGTCGCAGATCAGGGTGACCACGCTGCCGCGCTCCCCCGCCGCCCGCATCTGCGCGACGATCTTCAGCGCTCCCCACAGGCCCGTCCCGGTGGAGGCGCCGGCCTTCTTGCCGAGCACGTCCTCCAGCACCCGCACGGCGGCGATCGACGCGGCGTCCGGGACCTTCATCATCCGGTCGATCGCCCCGGGCACGAAGCTCGGCTCCATCCGGGGCCGGCCGATCCCCTCGATCCGGGAGCCGCTGTCGCAGAGCGCCTCCGGGTCGTGCTGGACCCAGCCGTCGAAGAAACAGGAGTTCTCCGGGTCGGCGACACAGATCCGGGTGTCGTACTGCATGTAGTGGACGTACCGGGCGATGGTCGCCGAGGTGCCGCCCGTCCCGGCGGTGGCGACGATCCAGGCTGGTTCGGGGTGCGGCTCCAGGCGCAGCTGGGCGAAGACCGACTCGGCGATGTTGTTGTTTCCGCGCCAGTCGGTGGCCCGCTCCGCGTAGGTGAACTGGTCCATGTAGTGGCCGCCGGTCTCTTCGGCGAGCCGGGCGGACGCCTCGTACACCTCGTCCGAGCGCTCCACCAGGTGGCACTCGCCGCCGTGGAACTGGATCAGGTCGATCTTGGCCTGGCTGGTGGACTTGGCCATCACCGCGACGAACGGCACGCCGATGAGCTGCGCGAAGTACGCCTCGGAGACGGCGGTGGAGCCACTGGACGCCTCGATCACCGGCTTGCCGGGGCGGATCCAGCCGTTGCAGAGCCCGTACAGGAAGAGCGAACGGGCCAGCCGGTGCTTGAGCGAGCCGGTGGGGTGGGTGGACTCGTCCTTGAGGTAGAGGTCGATGCCCCAGTCGGCGGGGAGCGGGAAGCGCAGCAGGTGGGTGTCGGCGGAGCGGTTGGCGTCGGCGTGGACCTTGCGCACCGCCTCCTTGAGCCAGCTGCGGTAGGCCGCGTCGGAGCGGTCGACGTCGTCGGTCCGCGCGCTGCTCGTCCGCTCGGCGCTCAGCTGGCTTCCCATGGTTGCTCTCCTCGCTCGACCCCCCATATTGCTCACTACGAGTGTACGAGAGTCACGATAAGTAGCCGTTTTCGTAGCCCCAGCTTCCGCTTATCTCCCTGCCGGCCCTCGCCCCGCCGCCCACCGCCGCCGAACCGCGGAGCCGCCGAGCCGCAGAGCCGCCGAGCCGCAGAGCGGCCACACCACGCCCCGCCCCGGTCGCCTCCGTGGAGGCGGGCTACACCCCCGCCGCCACCGACTGCGGGTCCGCCAGGTACGGCCGCCAGGCGAGTTCCGCCGCACCGGCCAGCGCGCCGTGCGCCAGCTCCGCGCCGAGGATCGGCACCCGGCCGCTGCGCCCCCAGAGGCAGCGCTCGGCGACCACCGCGCGCAGCCGCTCGGGGGCGGCCTCCAGCAGGTCGAGGTGGAGCCCGCTGAGCACCACCCGGTCGGGGTTGAGGATGTTGGCGACGCCGGCCAGCCCGAGGCCGAGCCGGTCGATGACGTGCTCGACGGCGGCCCGGGCGCGCTCGTCGGTGGCAGCGGCTCGGCAGAGTTCGCGGGCCTGGTCGAGCAGCGGCCGGTCCGGGTCGGGGGTGAGCCCGGCGGCGGCGAACAGGGCGTCCGGGTCGGTCTCGGAGTTGAGGCAGCCCCGGTTGCCGCACTGGCAGGGCCGGCCCTGCGGGTCGACGGTCAGGTGGCCGACCTCCAGCGCGAGCCCGGCGCTGCCGGTGTGCAGCCGGCCGTCGATGACCAGCGCGCCGCCGACGCCGCGGTGGCCGGAGGTGACCAGCAGCAGGTGGCGGGCGCCGCGGCCGGCGCCGTGCCGGTACTCGGCGAGCGCGCCCAGGTTGGCGTCGTTGGCGATGGCCGTGGGCAGCGGGTCGAGCGCGCGCGGACCGTTGTCGGCGCGGCCGACCTCGACGTCGTACAGGTCGGCGACGGGCGTGCCGCTGGGCCAGGCGAAGTGCAGGGCGGCGAGCGCGGTGCCGTCGGGCTCGGTGACCGGGTTGGGCAGCGCGAGAGCGGCGCCGAGGCAGCGGCGGCTGCTGTTGCGGGCCAGTTCGGCACCGGCCTCGGCGACGGCGCGCAGCATCCGGACGGGGTCGGTGGCGGCGGGCAGCGGCTGGTGGACCGGCGGTTCCAGCAGTCCGCCGAGCCCGGCGAGGGTGACGCTCAGCCCGTCGGCGTGGATCTGCCCGGCGATGACGACCGGGCCCTCGGGGTCGACGGCCAGCCGGTGCGAGGGGCGTCCGCGTCCGCCGCCGGCCGGGCGGGAGTCGACGGTGATCAGGCCGAGCGCCTCCAGCTCCGCGGTGACGGCGCCGGCGGTGGCCCGGGTGACGTCCAGCGCGCGGGTGAGGGCCGAGCGGGTCGGGGTCTGGCCGGTGTGGATGAGCGCGAGCGCGGGGCCGAGCAGCGTCCGGCCGCGATCGGGGGCGGCGCGGCGGTGGGCTTCGCGCTGCGCGTCGTGGTCGGCCTCAGCGCCGGGCCGCGGTCCTGAGGGCTTCGGACTCGAGGGCTTCGGACTTGAAGGAGTGAGCTGCACGCCCCTATTGTTACTTTGTGCCGCTCCGAAACAAAATCCAAGACCATGCCCGCACCGACCGGCCGTCCCCCAAGTCTCGCAGCACGCCCGCCCTCTCCGACACCCCCCGGGACGCCGACGGCTCCCCACGGGGCGCCACCGACGGCTCCTGGGGTGCCGCGCGCCTGGCGCTCACCGCCTTCTTCGCCGTCGACGGCTTTCTCTTCGCCGCCTGGGTCGTCCGCATCCCGGACATCCGCAGCCAGGTCAGCGCCTCGCACAGTGCACTCGGGCTCGCCCTGCTCTGCGTCTCGGCCGGCGCCGTCGCCACCATGCCCCTGGTCGGCCGGCTCTGCCTCCGGTACGGCTCCCGGCCGGTCACCGTCGGCTCGCTCGCCCTGCTCAGCCTCGCCGTCCCGCTGCCCGCGCACGCCCACTCGGTGGCGGCACTCGGCGGCGTCCTGCTGCTGTTCGGCGCGGGGTACGGCGGGGCCAACGTCGCCATGAACAGCGCCGCCGTCGACCTGGTGGCGCAGCTGCGACGCCCGGTGATGCCCAGCTTCCACGCCGGGTACAGCCTCGGCGGCCTGCTCGGCGCGGGCGTCGGCGGCCTCCTCGCGACCACCCTCACCACCGCCTGGGCACTCGCCCTGGGCGGCCTGCTCGGGCTCGCCGTCACCGTGGCCGCGGGTGTCGTCCTGCTCCGCGGCCCGGCCGCACCGGTGATCGCCCCCGGCCGCGCCCCGGCCCCGTCGGCCTCCTCCGACGCGCCGGACAACCGCCTGCCGCACGCCCGGCTGCTCGTGCTGCTGCTCGGACTCACCGCCCTCTGCACCGCCTACGGCGAGGGCGCCATCGCCGACTGGACCACCCTGCACCTCACCGACGACGTCCACGCCAGTGCCGGCACGGCCGCCGCCGGGTACGCCGCCTACGCCTTCGCGATGACCAGCGGGCGGGTCGCCGGCACCTGGCTCTCCATCCGCTTCGGCCAGACCCGGCTGATGCTCCTCGGCGGACTCACCGCCGCGGCCGGCATGCTGCTCGCCGCGCTCGCCCCCTCGGTGCCGCTCGCCCTCACCGGCTTCGTCCTGGTCGGCCTCGGCCTGGCCAACCTCTTCCCGCTCGCCATCGCCCAGGCCGGCGCCACCGGCGGCCCGCAGGGCGTCGCCCTCGCCTCCACCCTCGGCTACGGCGGCATGCTGATCGGCCCGCCGGTGATCGGCTTCCTCGCCGACGCCGTGGGCCTGCCGCTCGCCCTCACCACCGTCGCGGTGACCGCCGCGCTGGCGGCCTTCCTCCCCCTCACCGTCCGCACCCGCCGCTGACACAGCGCGCGGCGCCGCTCCCGGCACGGCCGCCGACGCCCCTCACCACCGGCCCCATGGAGCGTCACCCGTACCTGGCACGGTGGACGGAGCCCTGTACCGCCTGACCTGCGGCGAAGACGGCCTCCGCTGGCACCACGCCGACCTCGCCGCGCTGCCGCGCTTCCCCCTCGTGTTGGAGATCCTGCGGGAGAGCCGGGTCGAGGTCGTCCTGCTCTGACCTCTCCCCCGGCCCCGTGGCAGGATGCCGCCATGACGACCAGCGGGCGGATCCAGGTACTGCGGGCGGGCGAGCGCCCGGCGACGGCGTGGCTCAACGGGGGCGGGGTGACCAGGGAGGTCGCCGGCTTCCCGGCCGGGGCCGGGCTGGACGCCTTCGACTGGCGGGTGAGCCTCGCGGACGTCGCCTCCGCCGGACCGTTCTCGGTGTTCCCTGGGATCGACCGGGTGATCACGCTGGTCGACGGCCCGGGGATGGCGCTGACCGTCGACGGCGACGAGCACAGCGTCGACGCCCCGTTCCGCCCGTTCGCGTTCTCCGGCGACGCGGCCACCGACTGCCGTCTGCTCGGCGGCCCGGTGGTGGACTTCAACGTGATGACCCGCCGCGGCCGCACCACCGCCGGCCTCGCCCTGGTCACCGCGCCCGGGCCGGTGGCGGTCCCGGCCGGCGCCACCTCCCTCGTGCTCTGCCTCGTCGGCACCGCCGCCCTCGCGGACGGCACCGCCCTCGACCGCTTCGACGCCGCCCTGCTGGACGGGCCGGGCACGTACGAGCTGCGGCCGGACGGCGTGACCGCCGTGGTCACCTTCCGCACGGCCACCCCCTGAAACGCCGCTGCACAGGACGTCGGACCTGCCGACTTCCTGTGCAGCGAACTCCGCGGACACAGGTGACTCCGCGGACACAGCGAACGCGAGGGCCTCAGTCAACGCGGCGCACGCGACGAAGGCACCGAACGAGACGAACGCGAGCGACGCGGCGGCTGGGGATCAGCCGCAGAACGCCGGTGTCGCGTGCGCCGGGTCGAGCGCGTTGGCGACCAGGTGCAGCGCGGTCGGCGAGAAGGCGATCGCCACATGCTCGGCGAGCGAGACCGGGCAGCTGTCCTGGAGGACCACGTTGTCCACATTCGGACCGCTGAGGAACTGGGTGCGGTACGGCGTGACCACCTCGTCGTACACGGTCGAGATCACCGTGTAGCGAACGCCCGGCACGGTGTCCGGCACCGAGGCCATCTTCTGGTTGAACGCGGAGCCCACCGCCTGGTCCCGGCAGGCGTTGCAGGCGGTGTAGATCAGGTCGGCGGCCCCGGGGAAGTACGGTGCCAGCTTGGTGATGCCGTCGAGCGTGGTCCCGTGGTTGGACGGCGCCAGGCCGACGACCTTGTCGACCTCGGCCGCGCCCCCGAGGAACTTCAGGTAGTAGTTCGGGAGCATGCCGCCCTGCGAGTGGCCGACGAGGTCGACCTTGGCCGCGCCGGTCGCCGCACGCACCAGGTCGACGAAGCGGCCGAGTTGGGCCGCCGACCGGTCGGCCGGACCGAGCCCGCCGATCGGCAGCAGCAGGCCGCTGCCGGACGAGGTGACGCCCGGCACCGTGCCGTAGTCCAGGGCGAAGACGCAGTAGCCCTTGCTCTTGAGCAGCGGTGAGAGGGCGAGCCAGTTCTCGTACCGGTTGGCGAAGGTGCCGTGCACCAGGACCACCGGGTCGGGGTGCGCGGCCGTCGGCTTGCAGGACCAGTCATTGGCGCCCGGCGGCGAGGCCACCGTGTCACCGTCCGGCGGTAGTTGGGCCGAGGAGGGCTGTGCCTCCGGGAGCTGGACCGACGGGGCGGACGCGGTGGGGGTCGCGTCCGTCCCGGCAGCCGCGTACGCGGCACCGGCCTGCCCGCCCGCGAGCAGCGCACCGGCCAACAGGGCCGGGCCGAGGGTGCCGAGCAGCCTGCGGCGGACCGGTCTTGCGGAGAAGCGGAGAAGTGGGGTTCCCAACTGTTGCCTCCACAGCGGAAGTTTGTTACCAACAGGTAACCCGAGTGCCTCCATCATGCGGTCGCCCCTCCGACCCGGCCCTTGGGTGTCCCCCAGACCTGGACGGTGTTTTCTGTGACCAGTCACAATTCACCCGCTTGCGCACCCGGTTGGCGGATCCCGGTGATCGGTGGAGTGCCCGCCGACCAACGGCTGCTCGGCGCCGTGCCGGAGTTGGTCGAGACCGTCATCGCCGCCCTGCTGGAACGCGTACCGACCTACCGCCGGCTGCCGCGCGAACAGGTCACCGGCGAACTCGCCCAGGTCACCGAGCGCCGGATCCGCGCCCTCGCCCAGGCCGTCCGCACGGGACTGCCCGCGCCCGAGGCCGAGTTCGCCGCCGTCCGGGAGGCCGCCGCCCGCCGGGCGGAGGAGGGGCTGCCACTCGACGCCGTCCTGCTCGCCCACCACCTCGGCATGGAGGTCTGCTGGGAGCTGGTCACCCGGCAGGCCGGGGACGGCGACGCCGCCGACCTGCTCGTCCTCAACCGGCTGCTGCTCGACCAGCTCCGCCAGGCCACCTCCGCCGCCGGCGCCGGCTACGTCGAGGAGCACCGCGGCCTCGCCGACGAACGGCACGCCACCCGGCACGCCCTGCTCACCGCGCTGCTCGACGGCGCCCCCGCCGACGAGGCCGCCGCCCGCGCCGGCCTCCGGCTCCCGCCCGCGTACGCCGTGCTCTGCCTCGCCGTCGCCGACCACCCCGACGAACGGGCGCCCGGCGTCGACCGGACGGTGGCCGGCCACCGCAAACTCCGCCGGCTCCGCGCCGAACTCGACCACCGCACCCGGCAGTCGGCGCTCACCTCGCTCACCGTCTCCGGCGGTGTGGCACTCGTCCCGCTCGACCACCGGCCGGACGCCGTCCCCGTCACCACCTGGCAGCAGCTCGCCGACACGGTCCACCGGGCGGCCCGCACGGCAGGCGCCGCCGTCCAGGCCGGCGTCGCGGCGGCCACCCCCGCCGGCGTCCCGGGCGCGGCCGCGCTCGCCCACGAGGTGCTGGAGGTCGCGCAGGCCTTCGGCCGCCCGCCCGGGCTGCACCGGCTCGACGACGTCCTGCTGGAGTACCAGCTCAGCCGGCCCAGCCACGCCCGGTCCGGACTCGCCTCCCTGATCGAGCCGTTGGCGGGCTCCGGCGACCTGCTCGCCACCCTCCGCACCCACCTGGCCGGCGGCCTCAACCGCCGTCACACGGCCCGCGCCCTCCATCTGCACCCGAACACCGTCGACTACCGGCTGCGCCGCATCGCCGTCCTCACCGGCCTCGACCCCACCCGCCCCGCCGACCTCCTGCGCATCACCGCCGCCATCGCCGCCCACGACGCCGAGCGCACCCAGGAGCCGGCCTGACGCCGGCACCGGCACCGGCACGGCACAGGCGGGCAGAGAACGGGGTGCGGACCCGAGGGCGGAGCTGTCGCCTCCGCCCGCGAGCAGCCGCCCGCGAGCCGACCGCGGCCCGCAGGGCCCGGCAGCGGCTCGTCCCGGCGCGCCGAGCCCCGCAGCGACCCGCCCGCCCCGGGCAGCTCAGGAACCCGACGGGCCCCTCTCACGCCCCCGACTCGCCCGGCAGCCTCAAGTCCCAGCCCGCCAGCGCCCGCAGCTGCTCGGCGGTGATGTCGTCGGCGAGCGGGTCGGGCGGGTCGTGGCGGAACGGCGGCTGCCACCCCTCCTCGGCGGTCCAGCGGCGGACGATCTTCGCGGGCGCACCGGCGACGACGCTGTGGTCGGGCACCTCACCGCGGACCACCGAGCCGGCCGCGACCACCACGTTGCGGCCGAGCCGGGCACCGGGGAGGATCACCGCGCCGGTGCCGATCCAGCTGCCGGCGCCGATCTCGACGGGCTCGTTGCGCGGCCACTGCTTGCCGATCGGCAGGTCGGTGGCGCGGTACTCGTGCGCCTGGTCGGATATGTAGACGCCGGGGCCGGTCCAGACGTCGTCGCCGAGGACGATCGACTGGTGGCCGACGATGTGGCTGTCGCGGCCGATCACGCAGCCGCCGCCGATCCGGATGATCGGCTCGGGCCCGAGGTCGAGTCCGGGCAGGAAGCCGGCGCTGATGGTGACGCGCTCGCCGATGATCGAGAACGGGCCGATGGTGATCCACTGCTCGTTGAACACCGCGCCCAGCGGGAAGGTCAGCTTCGTCCCCGCGCCCAGTTCGCCGAACCGGTACGGCCCGGGGCTCTCGCTGGACACCGCACCGGCCCGCTGCACCCACTGCCAGCCCCGGTGAACGAGGCGGCCGGCGGCGCGGCGGCCGCCGGACCGGACGGCGGAGAACAGGGAACGGGTGATCGACATGCGGCCACGTTACCGGTCCGTAGGACGCCGTCACCGGGCAGGCGGCCAACATCACACCCGGCTCGGAACCCCGTCCGAAATCCGCCGACGGGTGCCACGCTCGTGCGCCACGGAGATCACCGAGCACATCACCTCGCCGCGCCGCACGCCCCCCTCAGCGGGCCCAGGGCGCCGGCCGCTTCTCCAGGAAGGCCCGCATGCCCTGCTGCGCCTCGTCCGAGCCGAACAGCCTGGCCGACAGCTCGACCAGCTCGTCGGCATCCCGCTCGAAGGAACGCACCACCTCGGCGTTGGCCAGCCGCTTGGACTGCGCGAGGCCCTGCGGCGAGCCGAGCCGCAGCGCGTCCAGCAGTGACTTGAGCGCGGTGCCGGTGGACTCCGTGGAGTCCGTCGCCTCGGTGATCAGGCCGATCCGGGCGGCCTCGGCGGCGTCGAAGACCTCGCCGGTCAGGTAGTACCGGGAGGCGGCGCGCGGGTCCAGCTTGGGGCGCAGCGGCAGCGAGATGACGGCCGGCGCGAGGCCCAGCCGGACTTCGGTGAACGCGAAGGTGGCGGCCGGCCCGGCCAGTGCGAGGTCGGCGGCGCCGACCAGCCCGAGGCCGCCGGCCCGGACGTGCCCGTCGATCACGGCGATCACCGGCTTCGCGCAGTCGACGATGGCCCGCTGGAGGTCGACCAGGCCGCGCGGGCCGACGGTCGGGTCCGCGCCGGTCGCCTCGGAGAGGTCCGCGCCCGCGCAGAACACCTTGCCGGTGTGGCCGAGCACCACGGCGCGGACCTCCGGGTCGGCCGCGGCGGCGGTCAGGCCGGCGGTCAGTTCGGCCATCAGCCGGGTGGAGAGCGCGTTGCGGTTGTGCGGCGAGTCGAGGGTGAGGGTGGTGACGGCGTCGGTGGTGGTGACGCGGACGAAGGGCACTTCGCGGGTCATCGGTGCGGGCCTGCTTTCCGGCTGAGGGTGGGTCGGATTGCCGTGGCGCCGGTCCTCCCGGGACGGCGCCCGGACGACTCTGACATGCCCACCCGCCGCTCGGCCAGAGCCACCCGCCGCGAGACCCGTCACCCCTTCGTGCCGAAAACCGGTGGTCGGCCCGCGGCCGGACACGGCAGCATCGGTGCCCATGACCTCCGACGCCGTCCTGCTGCTCGCTCCCCGGATCAACGACACCGGGCTCCAACTGCGCACCGCCGCCGGCCGCCGCGGCCTGCGCGCGCACACCGCGACGGCCTGGCGCGCCCCGGCGGAGCTGCTCGGCGCGTCCGTGCACGTCTACGGCGGCCCGCTGTTCGGCGATGCGGTCGGCGGCGCGTTCGGCCTGGGCCTGCTGCAGCCGCCGGACGACTGGCCGGCCCTCCTGCCGCGGGAGCTGACCGGCCGGCCGCTCTCCCTCACCACGCTGGCCGAGGCCCGCCGGCTGCGCCGCCCGATGTTTCTCAAGCCGCCGGGTGACAAGCTGTTCCCGGCCAAGGTCTACCCGGACGGCTCCGGCCTGCCCGGCCCGGACGCGCTGGACGACGACACCCCGGTGCTGGCCAGCGAGGTGGTCCGGTTCCTCCGCGAGTACCGCCTGTTCGTCCTGGACGGCGAGGTGCGCACCGCCTCACGCTACGCCGTGGACGGTGACCTCGACGTCGCGCCGCTCGACGAGGACCGGTACCGCGCCGAGGTGACCGCCTTCGCCGCGGACGTGCTGGCCGCCTCGGCCGGGACGCTGCCGAGCGCCGTCGTGATCGACGTCGGTCCGCTGGACGGCGGCCGCTGGGCGGTGGTCGAGGCCAACGCGGCCTGGGCGAGCGGCGGTTACGCATGCACCCCGACCTCCGTGCTGGACGTGGTGCTGCGGGCCGGCGGCCCGGCCGCCGGCCTCCCCGCGGCCGACCGTCCGTACTGCCGCGAGCTGCCCGAGGTGGTCCACTGACCGGCCGGACGGCGAAAGGCGCTGGTGCGGTGATCATTCGTCGGCCACGATGGGGGCCATGAGCTCCCGCACCCCGCACCTCACCCACATCACCGAGCCGCCCGGGGTCGCCCCCGGCACCGGCTACACCCAGGTCGTCACCGGCACCGGCCGCCTGGTCGCCGTCTCCGGCCAGGTCGCGTTCGACGAGCAGCGGCAGCTGGTCGGGGCCGGCGACCCGAAGGCGCAGGCGCGGCAGGTCTTCGAGAACCTGAGCCGCTGCCTGGCCGCCGCCGGTGCCGGCTTCGCCGACGTCGTCAAGCTCACCTACTTCGTCACCGACATGGCGTTCATGCCCGCCGTACGCGAGGCGCGGGACGAGCACTTCGGCTCCACGCCGCTCCCCGCCAGCTCGGCGATGCAGGTCGCCGCGCTGTTCCTGCCTGAGGTGCTGATCGAGATCGAGGCGCTCGCCCTGGTCCCCGGCCAGTCCTGACAGGCCAGGCGGCTGTCCGTCGGCCCCGCCCTACTCGCCGGTGGCCCGGCCGCGTCGCCGGGCCCACCGGACGGCGGGGCCCATGGCCAGCCCCGCCGCCGCGAGCACCCCGCCGAGGACGGACCAGCCGATCAGGCCGTGCGCGATGACGGCGCTGCTGACCACGGCCGGCCCGATCATCATTGCGCCGGAGGTGCCGGCGTTGTAGACGCCCTGGTAGGCGCCGTGGTCGCGGTCGCCGGCCAGGTCGTAGCTGAGCGCCCAGCCGCCGGCCTGGCTGAGCACCTCCCCGAGCGCCTGCAGGGCGACGCCGCCGAGCACCACCACCGCGGCGACGGCCGCGGGCAGGCCGTGGGCGAGCGCGAGCACCAGGCAGGAGGCAGCCAGGATCAGTCCGGCCCGGCCGCAGACCCGGGCGGCGGTCGCCGGGTCCTCGGTACCCCGGGTGGCCCGTACCTGCAGGGCTATGACCAGCACGGTGTTGACGACCATGGTGGCGGCCACGGTGATCCTGGGCGCGTCGGTGTGGTGGACGATCCAGAGCGGCACGCCGACCTCCAGCATCGCGAACTGCAGGCAGAGCAGCGCGTTCAGCACCGTCACCACCAGGAAGGGCCCGTCCCGCAGTGCGGGGTTGCGCCGCCGTCCGCCCCCGACGCCCTCGCCTTCCGCCGCCCCGGCCGCGGCCCCCTCAGCCGGCCCCTCGGTCGGCCCGCCCGCAGATCCGACCGCGGATCCTGCCGACGCCGCCTCGGCCTTCCGCGCCGCCCGCGCGTCCGGCAGCCGGTGGAACAGCACCGCGACCACCGCGTACGAGACGGCGTCGGCCAGGATCGCCGTCAGATACGCCGGCCGGGTGTCGATCTGGAGCGCGATCGCGCCGATCCCCGTGCCGAGACAGATCCCGACGTTGGTCACCACCCGCAGGTAGGCCCGGCCGGCCACCCGGCGGTCGGCGGGCAGCACCTCGGCGTAGAGCGCGTTGCGCACGGCGGCCGAGCCCCGGTCCACGGCGGTGACGACGCAGGCCAGCGCCAGAAAGGCCGGGTAGCTGTGCACCAGGGCGTAGCAGGCGGTTCCCACCGCGTCCACGGCGACCAGCACCACCAACACCGGCCGCGCACCCCACCGGTCGGCGGCCCGGCCCGCCGGCAGGCTGGCGGCGACCCCGCAGAGCCCGGCGGCGGTGAGGCCGAACCCGAGCTGGGTGGCGCTCAGCCCGAGGACGCGGGTGAAGAAGAGCACGCCGACGGCGAGCGAGAGCCCGCTGCCGACGGTGTTGACGAGGGTGAGCCCGGCGAGCCGGCGCACCATCGGATCGGGGTGCAGCAGCCGTGAGGCGCGGGACGAACCGGCGCCAGGCGACCCGGCGCCGGGCGACCCGGGGCCGGGCGACCCGGGGCCGGACGAACCGGCGCCGGTCAGGTCGGAGTCGGGTGCGGAGGTCTCCGCCTGTGAGGTGGTCATGCCGATGATCACACCCCGTTCTCCCACCCCGCAGTACTGATTTAGGCTCTGTCTAAAAGTGGCAGCCACCGGGGGGCGGGACATGCACAGGTTCAGGCTCGGCCTGGCCGACCTCGCCACCACCTGGTTCGCCTGCTCGCCGATCCAGGAGGCCGCCCTCAGCCTCCGGATGTGGACCCACCCGGGCGTCTACGTGTTGCAGGCCCCCGCCTTCGAGCGGCTGCGCCCGGCCTTCGAACGGCTGGACTCCACGCTGCTGCGCTCGCTGGTCGCCGGGAACCGCTGGATCCCGGACTTCCTCACGCCCCGCCCCGCCACCCCCTCCGCCGACTTCCGCACCGAGCTGGCCGTGGTCCGCGCACTGCCGCCGGAGCAGCTGCGCCCCGAACTGGAGCAGACCTTCCTGCCGCAGGGCGCACCACTGCCCGCTCCGCTGGCGGCCGGACTGGCCGATCCGGCCCGGCTGCTGGCCCGGATCGCAGACGCGCTGGAGGAGTACTGGGAGGTCTGTCTCTCCCCCACCTGGTGGCCGCAGGCCCGCGCGGTACTGGAGGCGGACCTCGTGTACCGGGCGCGGGTGCTCTCCCAGCACGGCGCGGCGGCGCTCTTCGCCGACCTGGACCACCGGCTGCACTGGGAGGACGGTGTGCTCTCGATCAACCGCCGCTGGTCGGCGCAGGACCACGACATCACCGTGGACGGGCGCGGGCTGGTGCTGACCCCGACCTTCTTCGCCCGCGGGGCGGTCACGATGATCAGCAACGACCGTGCACCGCAGATCGGTTACCCGGCGCGCGGCCAGGGCGGGATGGCCGGCCGGCCGGCCCCGGTCACCCCGCGCGCGCTGGAGCAGCTGCTCGGCGCCCCGAAGGCCCGGCTGCTCGCGGTGCTGGCCGAACCGGCCTCGACCACCGACCTGGCCTACCGGCTGGGGGTCACCCCGGGTGCGATCAGCCAGCACCTGGCGGTGCTGTACCGCACCGGCCTGGTGACCCGGGCCCGGCACGGCCGCTCGGTGCTCTACAGTCGCAGCGCGCTCGGTGACGAACTGAGCGGCGCCCCGCGGCGGGCGTAGGGCCGCCCGGTCGTCGTCCAGATGCTGACAGTCTGCCGGTCCAACTGCCAGGACAGGCACCGGTCGTCGTACGGCTGCGCGGCCTCCGCCCGGAATGTGATCGGTTTGGACTCCGCCCTGCGGCGGCATCTGGATCCGGGCCTGCCCAGGTTCCCGCCGCGAATGTTCGCCTTCAACGTGGTGTAGGCGTCGCGGACCTTCTTGATGGTCTGCTGGGCGGCCTGGGCTCCCAGTCCGCGCGCCTGCAACTCGGCATAGGTGTGCTTGCGCAGCTCGTACTCGCGCGGGACTCCGCGGTCGAACGCCACGACAGACACCCAGTTCGCCCACCTCGTTGACCGTTCGCAGGGTGGAGCGCAACGCGAACGCCGCGTCGGCGCCCGGCAGCAGCTTGACCTGCACCACGAGCTTCACGGCGGGAACCGTAACAGCCGCCCCTGACAGGCGGCCCTCCAGCTTTCCGGAGTGCTGCTGCAACGCTCCGCGCCGCAGGGCTCGCGATGCGATTCCTCCCGGCCGTGACCGGCCGGGGTTCCTCGCAAGACCACGCTGAAGCCGAAGAGCCTGCTCGGCGCGATGATCTGGGAGATGACCGGCGACACGCCGGGAGGCTCCCTCATCACCGCCCTGGACACCGGGCTCAGGTGAGCGCCGGGCTCCCGCGAGCGTGGCCGCACGCTCTCGGGAGCCCCCGCGCAGACCGCTACCGCGAGGCCAGCGACGTCAGCTTCCGCGCCGCCCGGTACTGCCGCAGCACCTGCGCGAAGGTGGTGTGCCCCTGGGTCGTCCGGGCGAACGCCCGCCAGGCCGGGGCGACCAGGCAGACCGCGGCGTGGAACAGGTACGGCCGGCGCTCGAACGCGGCCAGCATCTGCTTGCCGGCCCGCATCTCCACGCCCAGCCCCGCCTTGATGGCGAACGCGTAGTTCAGCGCCTCGCGCCGCACCTGCGCCGCGTTGCCCGCCTCGGCCACCTTGACCGCCCACTCGCCGGCCAGCCGGCCCGAGCGCAGCGCGTACGAGATGCCCTCGCGGGTCCACGGTTCCAGCAGGCCGGCCGCGTCGCCGGCGACCAGCACCCGGCCGCGGGAGAGCGGCGAGTCCTCGGCCCGGCAGCGGGTCAGGTGCCCGGACTCCACGCTCGGCGGGAAGCCGGCCAGGCCGAGCCGGCGGATGTAGTCGGCCAGGTACTGCTTGGTCCGCTCACCGTCGCCGCGGGCCGAGATCACCCCGACGGTGAGGCTGCCGGCCTCGGTCTTGGGGAAGACCCAGCCGTAACTGCCGGGCAGCGGCCCCCAGTCGAGGTGGATGCGGCCGGCCCAGTCGGCCGCCACCGAGGGCGGGACGGGGATCTCCGCCTCCAGCCCGAGGTCGATCTGGTCGAAGGAGACCCCGACGTGCCGGCCGATCCGGCCGGCGCTGCCGTCCGCGCCGACCACCGCGCGCGCCTCGAAGGTGCGGCCGTCGGCGGCGGTGACGACCGCCGTCCGGTGCTCGCCGCCGCGCTGCTCCACGCCCGTGACGGTCACTCCGGTGACCAGCACGGCGCCGGCCTGCTTGGCCGCCTGCACCAGGCGCAGATCGAACTCGTCCCGGTTGACCAGCCCGAACAGCATCCGCTTCGAGCGCCGCGTCCGGGTGAACCGCCCGCCGTACGCGAAGGTGACGGCGTGCACCCGGTCCTGCAGCGGCAGCCGGAAGTCCGGCGGCAGGCTGTCCCGGGAGGGGCCGATGATGCCGCCGCCGCAGGTCTTGTAGCGGGGGTGTTCGGCCTTGTCGAGCAGCAGCACCCGGCGGCCCTGCGAGGCGGCGGCGTGCGCGGCCGAGGACCCGGCCGGTCCGGCACCGACCACGACGACGTCCCAGACGCCGTCGAGGCGGTCGGTCCCGGGCGCAGCCCGGTCGGGCTGCGGCTCGTCGGGCTGCGGCTCGTGGGACTGCCGCTCGAACGGCTGTCCGGACGCCGCGGCGTCGAGCGGGCTACGGGAATCGGAGCTTCCGGAGTCAGTCACGTCGAGCAATCCTATGCGGCCGGGTGAGCCGGAGCCCGCCGCGCCGCCCCGAGCGTCCGCGGGACCCCCGGGGCCGCCCGTTCGACTCGGCCTATGATCGGCGGTATCCCCGTCAGCACCGTCCGCCCGGACCATCCCCCCGGACGGACCAGCCCTCCCGGAGCATCCGCATGCCGCAGCAGCCCCTGGCCGACGCCGTCCGGTCCCTGATGGACCGTGCCCGCACCGACCTCGCCGAGCTGGTCGCCTTCCCCTCGGTCGCCGACCCGCGCCAGTTCCCGGTCGAGGAGTGCGAGAAGGCCGCGCGCTGGGTCGCCGACGCCTTCGCCGCCGAGGGCCTGACGAACGTGCAGCTGCTGGACACCCCGGACGGCACCCAGTCCGTCTACGCCGAGCTGCCCGGCCCGGCCGGCGCACCGACCGTGCTGCTCTACTCCCACTACGACGTGCAGCCCCCACTCGACGAGTCCGCCTGGCTGAGCCCCGCCTTCGAGCTGACCGAGCGCGACGGCCGCTGGTACGGGCGCGGCGCCGCCGACTGCAAGGGCAACATCCTGATGCACCTGACGGCCCTTCGGGCGCTGCGCGAGGTGTACGGGGACGCCTACCCGGTCGGGCTGAAGATCATCGTCGAGGGCTCGGAGGAGCAGGGCACCGGCGGCCTGGAGCGGTACGCCGAGGCGCACCCCGCGCTGCTCGCCGCCGACGCCATCGTGATCGGCGACACCGGCAACTTCGCGGCCGGCCTGCCCACCGTCACCGCCTCGCTGCGCGGCATGACGGTGGTCGAGGTGGCGATCACCACGCTCGCCGGCAACCTGCACTCCGGTGCCTTCGGCGGCGCCGCCCCGGACGCCCTGCAGGCCCTGGTGAAGGTCCTGGCCTCGCTGCACGACGAGCACGGCGACGTCGCGGTGGCCGGGCTGGTCAGCGACCAGACGTGGTCCGGCGTGCAGTACGCGGACGAGCAGTTCCGGGCCGACGCCAAGGTGCTCGACGGCGTCGCGCTGACCGGCACCGGCACCGTCGCCGACCGGCTCTGGGCCCGTCCGTCGGTCACCGTCCTCGGCATCGACGCCCCGCCGGTGATCGGCGCGACCTCCTCCGTCCAGGCCGCCGCCAAGGCACTGGTCAGCCTGCGGGTGCCGCCGGGCACGGACACCGCCGCCGCGCAGGACGCCCTGGTCGCCCATCTGGAGGCCCAGGTGCCGTTCGGCGCGCAGATCCGGATCGAGCGGCAGGGCAACGGCGCGCCCTTCAGCGCGGACACCTCCGGCCCGGCGTACGAGGCGATGGGCGAGGCGATGGCCGAGGCCTTCGGCACCGCGATGGTCGCGTCCGGCGAGGGCGGCTCGATCCCGCTCTGCAACACGCTGCGCTCGCTCTACCCGCAGGCCGAGATCGTGCTGATCGGCGTCGAGGAGCCGACCACGCAGATCCACGCCGTCAACGAGAGCGTCGACCCGCTGGAGCTGGAGCGGATGGCGCTCACCGAGGCGCTCTTCCTGCGCCGCTACGCGGAGCTGCGCAAGGCCTGAGGCCGCCCGGCGGTCACACCGGCACCCGCTCGCGCTCGCGATCGCCCGGGCGGGTGCCGCCCCACCTCCCCAGCCGCCGTGCGGCGGCGTGCACCAGCGCGTAGCCGACGGCGCCGACCGCGAGGCCCGCTCCGGCCCCGAAGCAGAACTCGGGGATCAGGTTCCGCCGCAGCGGCGCGAGCCGGTGCACCACCCCGGCCGCCATCGCCGCACCCAGCGCCGCGACGGCCGTCCGCCGCACCCCCGCGGGGAGCACCACCTGCGGCCGGGCCGGCTCCACCGCCCGGGCCGCCCGCCCCAGGTGCCCGGCCAGGGCGGCCAGCGCCAGCGCGGAACTGCCGTACTGCAGCACGGTGTACAGCGGCAGCCCGGCGACCGTCCGGTCCAGGACCGGCAGCAGCGTGACACCCAGCCGGCCCTCGTGGGTGAAGGCGTCCCAGCCGACGTGAGTGGCCGCACCCAGCGCCGCCGAACCGGCGAACCACGCCGCGCCCACGACGCCGCCCGCCCTCGTGGCACCGCTCCGACGGGCCGTCAGCGCCTCGGCCGCACCCGCCCACCGGTCGGGCAGCAACCCCACCAGCGGCCCGCGCACCAGCCCGTGCCACCCCGCCACCAGCACGCCCGCGATCGCCACGTCCACCGTCGGCACCGCCCACCACTGATGGGTCAGCCCGCCCTGCCCGTAGAGGCCGGACAGCAGCGAATCCGCGAAGAACGGCACATCGGGCGCCATCGACCCGGCGACCAACGCCGAGGCGACCAGCGGCCCGCGCGCCCCCGCCGCGCGCAGCAGGGGCAGGACGGCGGCCGGATGGCTCAAGGTGAACGGCATGCCCCTATCCTGCCGTCACCGGTCCACCGGTGCGGCCTGCCCTGGCATCCCCCGGCCGCCGCGACACAACGAGCCCGGGGCCGCCACCCCGGACCGGCCCGGCCCCCGCACCGCCCCCGCCGCTACGCCGCGTCGGCCGCTCTCGCCAGGCCAAGCGCGGCCCGCCGCCCGGCCTCCAGGTACCGCAGCTCACCGCTGCGCCGGGCGTCCAGCGCGGCGGCGAGCCGGCGGTAGCGGCCCGGCGGCAGCAGGCCGGCGGCCTCCTCCAGGCTGACGAAGCGCCAGCCGCGCAGTTCCTCCTGCGGGAGCAGCAGGCTCTGGCGGGCGTCGGCATCCAGCAGCCCGCCGTCGTAGACCAGCCGCAGGCCGCCGCGGCGCGGGCCGGTGCGCGGTTCCCAGTCGACCGCGAGCAGGCGCAGCGCGGCCGGGTCGAGGCGCAGCCCCAGCTCCTCGGCGGTCTCCCGCAGGGCGGCGTCGGTCGGCGCCTCGCCGCGCTCGACCACGCCGCCGGGGAACTCCCAGTCCGGCTTGTAGACCGGGTCGACCAGCAGCACCCGGTCCTGCTCGTCGAAGAAGAGGACGGCGGAGGCCACGGTGTCGCCGGTCGGGTCGGGGGTCTGCACGATCGGACAGCGGGCGGAGCCGTCCCGGACCAGCTGGGCGAGCCGGGCGGCGGTCTCGCGCGGGGTCAGGGTGCCGTTGTCGACCAGCCGGGCGTCTCGGCCGAGCCAGCGGCGGGCGGTCAGGTAGCGGGGCACCTGCTCCAGGCACCACTGCCGGATGCGCGCGCTGTGCTCCGGATCGCCGGGGACCTCCTCGCGCCGGGATATCCGCTCACGCAGGATCGTTTCTTCAGGATCCAGCACGAGATGGTGCACCGTGATCCCGTTCGAGGCGAGCGCACCGAAGATCTCGTCCCGGTACTCCTCCCGCAGCAGCGTCATCGGGACGACCAGCGGGCCCGGCACCTCGCCGAGCAGCGCGGCCGCCGTCTCGGGGACGAGCCGGCGCCAGGCCGGCAGGTCCTGGAAGTCCGACACCGTCGCCAGCCGGTCGGCCGGCAGCATCCCGCGCAGCCCGAACCCGATCAGCTCCGGGTCGAAAAGCATGCTGCCGGGCAGCAGCTCCACCAATTCACGACAGGCACTCGTCTTGCCCGCGCCGAACGTGCCATTGACCCAGACGATCACAACGTCCCCTGCCCCTCGACTTCCCCCGGTACCGTTCGCACCGGGCGGCGCCCCCGTCAGCCGTGCCGGCGCCACCCGAGGTGGTACCCCCGCCGCGCCGGTCCCCATGCCTCGGAAGCGGGCCCTCCCGCCGAACTGTGCCCCGCCCCGTGACAGCGGCATGTGCCCAGGCCAGGCGGCCTACCCTACCCGCCGCACACCCTCGCGACCGCCGGTCCGCACGCCCCCGATCACCGGCGTTCACCCGCTCCGTACGCGCCCCCTCTGCGCCCTGCGCGCCCCCTCCGTACCCGACCCCTCCGCGCAGGAGTCGGCCCGTCCGACTTCCTGCGCACCGCCCACCCCGAACCCTCACACCGAACGCCCGGGCCGGTCGGGAGGCGATGTGCCTCCCGACCGGCCCGGGCGTGGTGGCACCGGCGCGCGCAGGCCTCAGGGCCGGCCCATGTGGGTGGGGTAGTAGCCGCTGCTGATGCCGGAGATGCGGATGTTGGTGCCCGGCCGGGCGGCCTCCACGTACTGGTTGTTCCCCAGGTAGATCGCCACGTGCTGGATGCCCCGGGCGGTACCATCGGTCGACCAGAAGAGCAGGTCGCCGCGCCGGAGCTCGCTGGCGCGGACCGGCGTGGCCGCCGCGTACTGGTCGTTGGCCACCCGCGGCAGGTCGATCCCGCCGCGCCGGAAGGCCTGCTGGACCAGCCCCGAGCAGTCGTAGCCGTCCGGCCCGTTGCCGGCCGTGATGAACGGCTTGCCGAGCTGGGCGAGCGCGAACAGCACGGCCGTCTCGACGTCCCCGTCCGCCGCGGGCGCCGCGGAGTCCGCGGACGCCGAGGTCGAGGAGCCCGAGCCCGACGACGACCCGCCGCCGGTGCGGTCGAGGTAGATGTCGTAGTGCGTGGTCCAGCGCCACTCGCCCTTGCTGTTCTTGAACCAGTACCGCGAGCCGTCCCAGCCCTGCTTGATCCCACCGGACGAGGAGCCCGAGGAGGTCGAGGCCGCCGAGGACGACGAGCCCCCGGTGCGGGCCTGGTAGACGTCGTAGTGCGTGGTCCAGCGCCACTGGCCCTGGCTGTTCTTGAACCAGTACCGCGAGCCGTCCCAGCCGGCGTGGGCCGGCGCGGGCTCGGCGGCTGCGCTGCCCACGCTGGTGCCGAGGCCGATCACGCCGGCTCCGGCCGCGATCACGGCCACCATGCTTATCCCCCGGCGGACCCGCCCCGCCCGGGAAGGACGGGCGGCGCGGGGCCGCGCGTCGGTGGTGGCGTGCTGCCCGGTCGGGTCGTCGGCGGCGCCCGGTGCGCCGGTGTTGACGGTCGTCATCCTGCTGTCTTCCTTTGCTGAGCGGGAACTGCAGAGACCCCCCGGCCGACATGCCACGGCTTCCGGTCCTGCGACCGGGAAGCCGCCACATGTCGTCCAGGGATTCGCTTCTGCCTGCGTGTCACGGTAGGCACGCGTCCGCTCACGGCGCGCAGTGGAGTGCGCCAAAGGAAGGGTTCACGGATGGTGAGCAGGGAGACGGTCGATCAGGTGAGCGTCCGTCACCCGACGACCGTCCGGACGACCACGGGGTGACCTCCCGTCACCCGTGTGCCGACTCCGCCAGCAGCTGCTTCTTCAGCACCTTTCCCATGGCGTTCCTGGGCAGTTCGGGCACCAGCACGACCTTCCGGGGCCGCTTGTGCACCGAGAGCCGCTCCGCCACGAACGCCGTCAGCTGTTCCCCCGTCACCGCGCCGTCCGGGATGACATAGGCGACCACCGCCTGGCCTAGGTCGTCGTCGGGAGCGCCCACCACGGCGGCGTCCGCGACCGCCGGGTGGTCGCGCAGGGCGGCCTCCACCTCGCCGGCGCCGATCCGGTACCCGCCGCTCTTGATCAGGTCGACCGAGGCCCGCCCGACGATCCGGTGGAACCCGTCCTCGCCGATCACCGCGACGTCGCCGGTGCGGAACCAGCCGTCCGCCGTCCAGGACTCGGCGTTGGCGTCCGGCCGGTTGAGGTAGCCGGCGAACAGGGTCGGCCCGGCGACCTGCAGCTCGCCGACGCTCTCGCCGTCGGACGCGACGGGCTCGCCGTCCTCGCCGACCAGCCTGGTCCGCACGCCGGCCACGGGCAGGCCGACGCTGCCGGGGCGGCGCTCGCCGTCCGCCCGGGTGGAGACGGTGATCAGGGACTCGGTCATGCCGTACCGCTCGATCGGGGCGTGGCCGGTCAGCGCGGTCAGCTTCCCGAAGACCGGCACGGGCAGCGGGGCGCTGCCGGAGACCAGCAACCGGGCCGAGGCCAGCTGCCCGGCGGCCTCCGGGTCGGCGGCCAGCCGGGACCAGACGGTCGGCACGCCGAAGTACAGGCTGCCGCCGGCGGCCGCGTACCCGCCCGGGGTGGGCCGCCCGGTGTGCACCAGCCGGCTGCCGGTGCGCAGGGCGCCGAGCACGCCGAGCACCAGGCCGTGCACGTGGAAGAGCGGCAGTCCGTGCGCGAGGGTGTCGTCGGCGGTCCACGCCCAGGCCTCGGCGAGGGCGTCCAGGTCGGCGGCGACGGCCGAGCGGTGGATCATCGCCCCCTTGGGCGCGCCGGTGGTGCCCGAGGTGTAGAGCACGAACGCGGTGGCGTCCGCCGCGGGCTCGGCGTAGGTGGTGGCGGAACGCTCCGTCAGGTCGACCGGCAGCGCCGCCACCCCGGCGTCCTGCGGCACCGTGTCCGCGGCCGCGTGCGCGAGCAGGGCGGCACCCGAGTCGCGCAGGATGTGCGCGCGCTCCTTGGGGCCGGAGTCGGGCGGCAGCGGTACCACGGGCACGCCGGCCAGCAGCCCGCCGACCACGGCGGCGACGGTCTCGGCGGTGGGCCGGGCCAGCACCGCCAGGGCGGGGGCGCCCGTCACCCGGTCGGCCACCGCGGTGGCCGCGCCGAGCAGCTCCTCGCGGGAGAGCTCGCGGCCGTCGATCCGCAGCGCGTCACCGGAATCGCCGAAGTCGCCCTGAAGTGCCGTCAGGAGTGTCATGCCTCTGCCCTCGCCCTTGCTCACGGTGTGCGGCCCTGTCCTCGCCGGCCCTGTCGTGACCGGCCCCGTCCCCGCCGGCCGTGTCGTGGCCGGTCGTGGGGCCGACTCTACGGGCCGGGCGGCAGACCCCGGCAAGACCGCAGGGCGCGCCCGGGAGGTCCCGGACGCGCCCTGCGGTTGTGACGCACGCGGCGGATCAGCCCTTGCGGGCCTTCACCTCGCCGGTGAGCTGCGGCAGCACCTCGAAGAGGTCGCCCACCACGCCGTAGTCGACCAGCTCGAAGATCGGGGCCTCGGCGTCCTTGTTGACGGCCACGATGGTCTTCGAGGTCTGCATGCCGGCCCGGTGCTGGATCGCGCCGGAGATGCCGGCCGCGATGTAGAGCTGGGGGGAGACCTGCTTGCCGGTCTGGCCGACCTGGTTGCTGTGCGGGTACCAGCCGGCGTCGACGGCGGCACGCGAGGCGCCGACGGCCGCGCCGAGCGCGTCCGCGAGCTCCTCGACGACGCCGAAGCCCTCGGCGGCACCGACGCCGCGGCCGCCGGAGACCACGATCGCGGCCTCGGTCAGCTCGGGGCGGCCGGTGGAGACCCGCGGGGTGCGCGAGGTGACCTTGGCGGCGTTGCCGGTGAAGGCGACGGTGACGTTCTCGACGGCGCCGGCGGCCGGAGCGGCCTCGGGGGCGACGGCGTTCGGCTTGACGGTGATGACCGGGGCGCCGTGCGACACCTTGGACTTCACCTGGAAGGACGCGGCGAACACCGACTGGGTGGCGACCGGGCCGTCCGCGCCGGCCTCCAGGTCGACGGCGTCGGTGATGATGCCGGAGCCGATCCGCAGCGCGACGCGGGCGGCGACCTCCTTGCCCTCGCCGGAGGAGGTGACCAGCACCGCGGCGGCCTCGGTGGCCTTGGCGATCTGGGCCAGCGCGTCGACCTTGGGGACGACCAGCTGGTCGGCGAACTCGGCGCCGTCGGCGACGTACACCTTGGCCGCACCGAACTCGCCGACCTTGGCGGCGATGTCGGCGGCGGCCGCACCGGCACCCAGGACGACGGCCGACGGCTCGCCGATCCGGCGGGCCAGGGTCAGCAGTTCCAGGGCCGGCTTGCGGACCACACCGTCGGCGTGGTCCACGAGAACCAGGATCTCAGCCATGATTCGTTGCTCCTGATCGATCGTTGGAAACGCGAACGCGTGGGATTAGATGAACTTCTGGTCGGCGAGGAAGGCGGCGAGCTGCTTGCCGCCCTCGCCCTCGTCCTTGACGACCGTGCCCGCGGTCCGCGCCGGACGCGCCGCCACCGACTCGACCGCCGTCCACGACCCCGCCAGACCGACCTCGCCGGCCTCGATCCCCAGGTCGTCCAGGTCCAGCGACGCGACCGGCTTCTTCTTCGCCGCCATGATCCCCTTGAACGACGGGTAACGCGCCTCACCCGACTGGTCGGTCACCGACACCACCGCCGGCAGCGTCGCCTCCACCAGCTCGGTCGCCGCGTCACCGTCCCGGCGGCCCTTCACCACACCACCCTCGACCGACACCTCGGACAGCAGCGTCACCTGCGGCACACCCAGACGCTCCGCCAGCAGCGCCGGCAGCACACCCATCGTGCCGTCCGTCGACGCCATACCACCGATCACCAGGTCGAACCCGGTCTTCTCCAGCGCCTTCGCCAGCACCGCCGACGTCCCGATCACGTCCGAACCGTGGATGTCGTCGTCGTTCACGTGCACGGCCTTGTCCGCACCCATCGACAGCGCCTTGCGCAGCGCGTCCTTCGCATCGTCCGGGCCGACCGTCAGCACCGTGACCTCGGCGCCCTCGTTCGCCTCCGCGATCCGCAGCGCCTGCTCCACGCCGTACTCGTCCAGCTCCGACAGAAGGCCGTCCACGCCCTCCCGGTCGGTGGTGTGGTCGTCCGCGAAACGACGGTCACCCGTCGCGTCCGGCACGTACTTCACACAGACAACGATCCTCAAGCTCACGGCCTGTCTCCTGTACTGGTCTCGTCCGGCGGCTGCGGCTGTGCAAGCGGGCGCGAACACGGCACGCACCCGCTCCGGGCAGCGTGTTCCCGTGCCGGTCCGGAACTTCCTGGCAGCATACTCGCCGGTAGCTCAGTGGTCACTACTGGCCAGTAGCTTACGCCGCCGGGCCCGGCCGGACGCCCCGCGCGGTACCCGCGACGGCCCCGGAGACCCCCGGATCCGGACGAGCGGCGGGACGGCCTGCACTTGCCGTCAGCGCCCATCCTGCCCCAGCCCGCCCCCGGTACCACCTGACGGGGCGGCACGTCGGTGCGCACGTCCCCCGCCGGAGCGGCGCAGTGCGCCGGTGGCGCCGGTCAGACCGCCTCGCCCAGCGCCGCGATCACGTCCGCCCTGCGCGGCAGCCCGGCCGCCCGGCGCACCACCAGGCCACCCGCGTCCAGCACCAGCACGGTGGGCGTCCGCAGGATCTCCAGCCGGCGGACCAGCTCCAGCCGCGCCTCCGCGTCCAGCTCGACGTGCACGACCCCCTCGACCATGCCCGCCACCTCGCCGAGCACCCGGCGGGTCGCGCGGCAGGGCTGGCAGAAGGCGGTCGAGAACTGGACCAGCGTGGCCCGCTCGCCCAGCGGCTCGCCCAGCTCCTCCACGGACAGCCGCACCGCCCCGTCCTTCGTGCGCACCCGCAGCCTCCCGTCGCGCTTGGCCCGCAGCAGCCCGAACGCGCTCGCCACCGCGAGCACGACGACGCACACCACCAACCCGGTCATCCCCCCAGTCTGCGCCAGGGCCGCCCGGCGACCGCAAGCAGGTCGACCGCCGGGGCCGGACCGCCGTACGATCGCCGAGTGGACTCCGACCGCCCCGCACAGCTGCTGCTGACCACCCGCCGTGTGGTCGACCTGTGCCGGGCCGCGGCCTCGCGCTGTCGCTGACGCGCCCCGCCGTCACCCTCTCCCCGCGCCCACCCCCGGAGCCTCGTGCAGATCGACCCCCGCGGCCCGCGCTTCGCCGCCGTGCTCACCACCCTCGTCCTCATCGCCGTCCTGATCACCGGCAGCTGGCTTCTGCTCGCCCTCCAGGCCGTCGTCTTCGCCCTCGGCGCCGTCGGGGGCCTGCACCGCTCCCCGTACGGCGGGCTGTACCGCACGCTCGTCCGCCCCCGGCTGGCACCGCCCACCGAGACCGAGGACGAGCGCCCGCCGCGCTTCGCCCAGGGGGTCGGCCTGGCCTTCGCCGTGGTCGGCACGCTCGGATTCCTCACCGGAGTGACCTGGCTCGGCCTGCTGGCCACCGGCTTCGCGCTGGCCGCGGCCTTCCTCAACGCCGCCTTCGGCTACTGCCTCGGCTGCGAGATGTACCTGCTGGTCCGCCGCGCCCAGGGCCGCCTCGACCCCGCCGCCTGAGCCCGCCGCGCGACCGGCTTCCGCCCGCTGTCGCCCGGCACCACCGGAAGGTTCCCGTCCGACCCATCACGGAGATCACACCGCCGGATCGCGCCCGGCGACCCGGTTCAGGTGACAGCGGGCACCCGTTCGGGGGATCATCTCCGTGTATCACCCGTGGCCGCCGCGGCGTGCCGCGCCTCCGGTCGGCCCCCACCGCACGGCCCGGGTACCGCCGTACCGGGCCGCCAGAGCCCGTGGGAAGTCAGGACTGACCGTGGCTGAGTTCGTGTACCCGCCGGTAATCGGCGCCGCACTGACCGTCTTCCGCGCGCTCGACGTGCGCATCAAGATCGTCGGTGCCGAGAACATCCCCGCCAAGGGCGGAGCGGTCCTGGTGAGCAATCACATCAGCTACCTGGACTTCCTCTTCGCCGGCCTCGGCGCCTACCGCGGCGGCAAGCGCAAGACCCGCTTCATGGCCAAGGACGACGTCTTCCGGCACAGCATCTCCGGCCCGCTGATGCGCGGCATGAAGCACATCCCGGTCGACCGCACCGACGGCCAGCCCGCCTACGAGGCCGCGGTGAGCGCGCTGCGCGCCGGCGAGGTCGTCGGGGTCTTCCCCGAGGCGACCATCAGCCGCTCGTTCATGCTGAAGAAATTCAAGACCGGCGCCGCCCGGATGGCCTCCGACTCCGGCGCCCCCTTGCTGCCGGTCATCCTCTGGGGCACCCAGCAGCTCTGGACCAAGGGCCGTCCCAAGACCCTCACCAAGCGGCACGTCCCGGTCACCATCATGATCGGCAAGCCGATCGTGCTGGAGCCCGGCGACAAGCCCGTGATGGTCACCCGTCGGCTGCGCGCCGCGATGAGCGAGATGCTGGACATCGCCCAGCGCGAGTACCCCGGCAAGCCGAGCGGCCCGGACGACACCTGGTGGATGCCCGCCCAGCTCGGCGGCACCGCGCCCACCCTGGAGATCGCCGAGGCCGAGGACGAGGCGGAGGCCACCGCCCGGGCCGAACGCCGCGCGGCCAGGGACTGACCGACCGGTCAGCGGCCCGTCGGGGGCCGGCCCACCCGGTCCGTCCCCGGTCCGTCCGTACTGAGGCCCTCCGTACCCGGCCCCGCCGAACCCGCCTGTGCGCACCCTCCTGTGCGCGGCACCGACCGGTCCACGCTCGATCCATCCGTGCCCGATCGGTCAACCGGACGGTCGGCTCTTCATACTCCGTGTGACCGGCCGATGCCGGAGCGTCGCGTGTCGCCCGCCCGTCCGCACTCCCGATCTGCCACAGTGACAGCTCCCTCGGGGCCCTGTCCTGCACCAGAGACGGAGATGACACGGCGATGACCGGCAAACGGCAGCTGCCACTCACCACCACGGCCCGTGCCCGCGCCCGCGCCCGCGCAGGTGCGGGCCTTCTCCTGGCCGGCGCCCTGCTCACCGGGTGCGGCGCCGAGCCGGGCGAGATCCCGCTCAGCGAGATCCGGTCCGAGCCCCCCTCCGCGAGCCCCACACCCGAGCCCGCCGTCGCCGTCTCCGTCCCGACCTCCGACGCCGTGGCACCCGCCGGAGCCGTCACGGCCACCCGGCACAACGGCCTCATCGCCGGCCGGATCTTCCTCGACAGCGCGCACACGACCAGCGCCCTCTTCACCGTCGCCTCCGACGGCAGCGGCGACCACCAGCTCACCCAGCCGCCCGCCCAGACCCGCGACGACCACCCCGACTGGTCACCCGACGGCACCACGCTGGCCTTCGACCGCACGGACGGCGAGTCCCCCGGCCGGATCTGGACGATCGGCGCCGACGGCGCGAACGCCCACCAGATCGGCCCGCTCTGCGAGGCCGGCGCCCCCGACTGCACCAACGAGGCGGAGGTCACCCCCGCCTTCTCCCCCGACGGCACGCAGATCGCCTTCAGCCGTACCTGGGGCGCCACCGACTCGACGGCCGACCAGATCCAGTACAGCGACCTCTACGCCATGAGCCCCGACGGCACCAACGTCCAGCGGCTGACCTTCCTCACCAACGACAAGCCGTACTCCGGCAGCGTCACCAACCCCGCCTGGTCGCCCGACGGCAAGCAGATCGTCTTCTCCTACCAGACCAGCGCCACCGGCCAGCCCGCCAACAGCCGCGCCCTCTACCTCGTCAACGCCGACGGCACCGGCCTGCGCCAGCTCACCCCCTGGGAGCTGCGCGCCGGCGACCGGGCGAACTGGTCCCCCGACGGCAGCCAGATCGTCTTCACCACCTACCCGGCCGGCTCCGACGGCACCCCCGGCGGCGGCATCTACACCGTCCACCCCGACGGAACCGCCATCGGCGCCCTCACCCCCGGCCCGTCCGACGTCTTCTACGGCGCCGCCGCCTACTCCCCCGACGGCACCTCGATCGCCTTCACCCAGGCCCCGGCCAACGGCAACGCCGAGCTCTTCACCATGAAGAGCGACGGCTCGAACGTTGCCCCGATCACCAGCACCACCGACCGCTGGGAAAGCCGGCCAGCCTGGGGCACGGCTGTGGCCCCCTAGCCGGGGCGCCGGCCTGTCACGAAGCCGTCGGCTGCGGGCTCATCGCACGCTCGTACAGCTTGTCCCGCGTCCGCTTGAGCAGTTCGGCGGCCTTCTTCTGTGACGCCTGCTCCGCCTTGTCGAGCGCGCCCGGGTAATCCGCGGACATCTCCGCGCCCGCGCCGTAGTCGACGTCGACCGTCACACGCAGGTTCCCGTCGCAGATTCCCGACTTGAAGGTCAGTTGGTCGACCGGCCCGGGGATGGTGTCGGTGAGCGGATGCCGGACCGCCACACGGTAGCCCTCCTGGCCGAGCCCCCCGCCGTCGGTCTTCTCGAACTTTCGCGTCTCGGTCGGCTTGGGCCCGCCCAGCGGGGACTTGGCGATGTCCGCCTCGACCTCCAGCCAGTGGCAGCCGCGGGCCGCCTCGAAGACCGTCACGTCGATGCTCACCCGCCAGTCCTCCGTTGCCGTCCCGCCGTCGTAGCTGCAGCTGATCGTCTTGGACGGGTCGCTCGCGATCCCGTCGCTCGTCACCGGTATGGAGCTCCTCAGCTGCCCCGGCAGGCCAGGATCACCCACCGCCGCACAGAGGTCGCCGACCGTGCGGTACCAGCCGACGTGGCTCGCTTTGCCGGCGGCGCTGTTTCCACCACTGCTGGAGCCGTCGTTTCCGCAGGCGGCGAGGAACACGAGGCCGGCAGCCACGAGAGCAGCCGCACCGGTACGGGTGGTTCGGTTTCGAGTTGTCACCGCGCCAGGCTAGAGCCGGCGACCTGTCGGTGTCCCGGAAATGCAGAGAACCCCCGATCCGTGACGGATCGGGGGTTCTCTGTGAATGCTTGTTCGGCGGCGTCCTACTCTCCCACAGGGTCCCCCCTGCAGTACCATCGGCGCTGTGAGGCTTAGCTTCCGGGTTCGGAATGTAACCGGGCGTTTCCCTCACGCTATGACCACCGAAACACTATGAAACTGTCGGCCGCACCCATACCGTGACCAGGCATGGGGGTCGTTGTTTCAGAACAACACAGTGGACGCGAGCAACTGAGGACAAGCCCTCGGCCTATTAGTACCGGTCAACTCCACCCCTCACAGGGCTTCCATATCCGGCCTATCAACCCAGTCGTCTACTGGGAGCCTTACCCTCTCAAGGAGGTGGGAGTGCTCATCTCGAAGCAGGCTTCCCGCTTAGATGCTTTCAGCGGTTATCCCTCCCGAACGTAGCCAACCAGCCATGCCCTTGGCAGGACAACTGGCACACCAGAGGTTCGTCCGTCCCGGTCCTCTCGTACTAGGGACAGCCCTTCTCAACACTCCTACGCGCACAGCGGATAGGGACCGAACTGTCTCACGACGTTCTAAACCCAGCTCGCGTACCGCTTTAATGGGCGAACAGCCCAACCCTTGGGACCTACTCCAGCCCCAGGATGCGACGAGCCGACATCGAGGTGCCAAACCATCCCGTCGATATGGACTCTTGGGGAAGATCAGCCTGTTATCCCCGGGGTACCTTTTATCCGTTGAGCGACGGCGCTTCCACAAGCCACCGCCGGATCACTAGTCCCTACTTTCGTACCTGCTCGACCCGTCAGTCTCACAGTCAAGCTCCCTTGTGCACTTACACTCAACACCTGATTGCCAACCAGGCTGAGGGAACCTTTGGGCGCCTCCGTTACCCTTTAGGAGGCAACCGCCCCAGTTAAACTACCCACCAGACACTGTCCCTGATCCGGATCACGGACCCAGGTTAGACATCCAGCACGACCAGAGTGGTATTTCAACGACGACTCCACAACAACTGGCGTTGCTGCTTCAAAGTCTCCCACCTATCCTACACAAGCCGAACCGAACACCAATATCAAGCTATAGTAAAGGTCCCGGGGTCTTTCCGTCCTGCTGCGCGAAACGAGCATCTTTACTCGTAATGCAATTTCACCGGGCCTATGGTTGAGACAGTCGAGAAGTCGTTACGCCATTCGTGCAGGTCGGAACTTACCCGACAAGGAATTTCGCTACCTTAGGATGGTTATAGTTACCACCGCCGTTTACTGGCGCTTAAGTTCTCAGCTTCGCCTGGACGAATCCAAGCTAACCGGTCCCCTTAACGTTCCAGCACCGGGCAGGCGTCAGTCCGTATACATCGCCTTACGGCTTCGCACGGACCTGTGTTTTTAGTAAACAGTCGCTTCTCGCTGGTCTCTGCGGCCACCCCCAGCTCTGGCAGCAAGTGCCGTCACCAGGAATGGCCCCCCTTCTCCCGAAGTTACGGGGGCATTTTGCCGAGTTCCTTAACCATAGTTCACCCGAACGCCTCGGTATTCTCTACCTGACCACCTGAGTCGGTTTGGGGTACGGGCCGCCATGAAACTCGCTAGAGGCTTTTCTCGACAGCATAGGATCATCCACTTCACCACAATCGGCTCGGCATCAGGTCTCAGACTATGTGAACGGCGGATTTGCCTACCGTTCGTCCTACACCCTTACCCCGGGACAACCACCGCCCGGGCTGGACTACCTTCCTGCGTCACCCCATCGCTCACCTACTACCCCATTGGGTCACCGGCTCCACCACGTCCCTTTGTCCGAAGACTCCGGGCCGGCTTCACGGGCTTAGCATCAAGAGGTTCAGCGTTGGCGCTTCAAAGCGGGTACGGGAATATCAACCCGTTGTCCATCGACTACGCCTGTCGGCCTCGCCTTAGGTCCCGACTTACCCTGGGCAGATCAGCTTGACCCAGGAACCCTTGGTCAATCGGCGCAAGAGTTTCTCACTCTTGTATCGCTACTCATGCCTGCATTCTCACTCGTGTACCGTCCACGACTGGTTTCCACCGCCGCTTCACCCGGCACACGACGCTCCCCTACCCATCACAGCCCCCGTTGGGGGTATTGCTGCAATGACACGACTTCGGTGATGTGCTTGAGCCCCGCTACATTGTCGGCGCGGAATCACTTGACCAGTGAGCTATTACGCACTCTTTCAAGGGTGGCTGCTTCTAAGCCAACCTCCTGGTTGTCTCTGCGACTCCACATCCTTTCCCACTTAGCACACGCTTAGGGACCTTAGTCGGTGTTCTGGGCTGTTTCCCTCTCGACCATGGAGCTTATCCCCCACAGTCTCACTGCCACGCTCTCACTTACCGGCATTCGGAGTTTGGCTAAGGTCAGTAACCCGGTGAGGCCCATCGCCTATCCAGTGCTCTACCTCCGGCAAGAAACACGTGACGCTGCACCTAAATGCATTTCGGGGAGAACCAGCTATCACGGAGTTTGATTGGCCTTTCACCCCTAACCACAGGTCATCCCCCAGGTTTTCAACCCTGGTGGGTTCGGTCCTCCACGAAGTCTTACCTCCGCTTCAACCTGCCCATGGCTAGATCACTCCGCTTCGGGTCTTGGGCGTGCAACTCAAACGCCCTATTCGGACTCGCTTTCGCTACGGCTACCCCACACGGGTTAACCTCGCTACACACCGCAAACTCGCAGGCTCATTCTTCAAAAGGCACGCAGTCACGAGACACACAGCAAGCTGCATGTCCGACGCTCCCACGGCTTGTAGGCACACGGTTTCAGGTACTATTTCACTCCGCTCCCGCGGTACTTTTCACCATTCCCTCACGGTACTATCCGCTATCGGTCACCAGGGAATATTTAGGCTTAGCGGGTGGTCCCGCCAGATTCACACGGGATTTCTCGGGCCCCGTGCTACTTGGGAGTTTCTCAAACGAGCCGCACAGATTTCGTCTACGGGGGTCTTACCCTCTACGCCGGACCTTTCGCATGTCCTTCGACTATCCATACGGTTTCTGACTCGCCGACCGGCCGGCAGACCGGTCAAGAAAAATCCCACGACCCCCAAGTGGCAACCCCTGCCGGGTCTCACACCACCTGGGTTTAGCCTCATCCGGTTTCGCTCGCCACTACTCCCGGAATCACGGTTGTTTTCTCTTCCTGCGGGTACTGAGATGTTTCACTTCCCCGCGTTCCCTCCACATACCCTATGTGTTCAGGTATGGGTGACAGCCCATGACGACTGCCGGGTTTCCCCATTCGGAAACCCCCGGATCAAAGCCTGGTTGACGGCTCCCCGGGGACTATCGTGGCCTCCCACGTCCTTCATCGGTTCCTGGTGCCAAGGCATCCACCGTGCGCCCTTAAAAACTTGGCCACAGATGCTCGCGTCCACTGTGCAGTTCTCAAACAACGACCAGTCACCCACCCCCAAGACCCGAACGGATCTCTTCAGTGGGACCGGCATCTCTGAAGCAACAGCCATACGGCCGTTCCCTCAGGACCCAACAACGTGCCCGACACAAGTCAATCGCAAGCCCGTCTTCCACGCCCGGAGGCAGTACTAGCAGGTGCTCTTCACTCGTGCCGAATAGTCAACGTTCCACCCATGAGCAACCGTGCAGAACATTCGCCTGCAAGCGGCATATTGCTCCTTAGAAAGGAGGTGATCCAGCCGCACCTTCCGGTACGGCTACCTTGTTACGACTTCGTCCCAATCGCTGGTCCCACCTTCGACGGCTCCTCCCCTTACGGGTTAGGCCACCGGCTTCGGGTGTTACCGACTTTCGTGACGTGACGGGCGGTGTGTACAAGGCCCGGGAACGTATTCACCGCAGCATGCTGATCTGCGATTACTAGCAACTCCAACTTCATGGGGTCGAGTTGCAGACCCCAATCCGAACTGAGGCCGGCTTTTTGGGATTCGCTCCGCCTCGCGGCATCGCAGCCCTTTGTACCGACCATTGTAGCACGTGTGCAGCCCAAGACATAAGGGGCATGATGATTTGACGTCGTCCCCACCTTCCTCCGAGTTGACCCCGGCAGTCTCCTGTGAGTCCCCATCACCCCGAAAGGCATGCTGGCAACACAGAACAAGGGTTGCGCTCGTTGCGGGACTTAACCCAACATCTCACGACACGAGCTGACGACAACCATGCACCACCTGTATACCGACCACAAGGGGGCGACTATCTCTAGCCGTTTCCGGTATATGTCAAGCCTTGGTAAGGTTCTTCGCGTTGCGTCGAATTAAGCCACATGCTCCGCTGCTTGTGCGGGCCCCCGTCAATTCCTTTGAGTTTTAGCCTTGCGGCCGTACTCCCCAGGCGGGGAACTTAATGCGTTAGCTGCGGCACCGACGACGTGGAATGTCGCCAACACCTAGTTCCCAACGTTTACGGCGTGGACTACCAGGGTATCTAATCCTGTTCGCTCCCCACGCTTTCGCTCCTCAGCGTCAGTAATGGCCCAGAGATCCGCCTTCGCCACCGGTGTTCCTCCTGATATCTGCGCATTTCACCGCTACACCAGGAATTCCGATCTCCCCTACCACACTCTAGCCTGCCCGTATCGAATGCAGACCCGGGGTTAAGCCCCGGGCTTTCACATCCGACGCGACAGGCCGCCTACGAGCTCTTTACGCCCAATAATTCCGGACAACGCTCGCACCCTACGTATTACCGCGGCTGCTGGCACGTAGTTAGCCGGTGCTTCTTCTGCAGGTACCGTCACTTGCGCTTCTTCCCTGCTGAAAGAGGTTTACAACCCGAAGGCCGTCATCCCTCACGCGGCGTCGCTGCATCAGGCTTTCGCCCATTGTGCAATATTCCCCACTGCTGCCTCCCGTAGGAGTCTGGGCCGTGTCTCAGTCCCAGTGTGGCCGGTCGCCCTCTCAGGCCGGCTACCCGTCGTCGCCTTGGTAGGCCATTACCCCACCAACAAGCTGATAGGCCGCGGGCTCATCCTGCACCGCCGGAGCTTTACACCCAGGACCATGCGGTCCCAGGTCATATCCGGTATTAGACCCCGTTTCCAGGGCTTGTCCCAGAGTGCAGGGCAGATTGCCCACGTGTTACTCACCCGTTCGCCACTGATCCACCCCGAAGGGCTTCACCGTTCGACTTGCATGTGTTAAGCACGCCGCCAGCGTTCGTCCTGAGCCAGGATCAAACTCTCCGTGAATGTCTGCTCGTCAGTGCTCAATTAAGAGCGCGAGCCGCACTCGCGTCGAGCGGCACGGCAACCACCGGAATAGGGTGATCCCGCGCACTGCGTCCTCGCTAGTGTTTTACTTCAAAAGGAATCTCCAACCCCGGTCAGAAGACCGAGGCCGGGGATGTCAACATATCTGGCGTTGACTTTTGGCACGCTGTTGAGTTCTCAAGGAACGGACACTTCCTTCGGACCGCCTTCCAGCGGGCCCTCCGGGCGCTTCGTTCTTTCGTGTTTGAAGCTTATCAGACGTTTTCCGCTCCGTTTTCCGGAGTTTCATTCATCGGACTTGCTTTCCGCCGCCCCTCTCGGTGCGACTCCGGAACTGTACGGGGACCGCCCCGCCACATGCAAATCGCCCCCGCCCGGGCATCCGGGCGGGGGCGATCAGCGGTTCGGGCACGCGTCAGGCGCGGCCCATCTCCTCGGCGATGGCGGCCGCGAAGGCGTCGATGTCGGCCTCCGTGGTGTCGAAGGAACACATCCAGCGGACCTCGCCGGTGTGCTCGTTCCAGAAGTAGAAGCGGTAACGCTTCTGCAGCCGCTCGCTGACCTCACGCGGGAGGATCGCGAAGACCGCGTTGGCCTGGACCGGGCGCACGACGGTCACGCCGTCGATGTCCCGGACGGCCGCCTCCAGCCGGCTCGCCATCGCGTTGGCGTGGCCGGCGTTGCGCAGGTAGAGGTCCCCCGTGAGCAGTGCCTCGAACTGGACCGAGGCGAAGCGCATCTTCGATGCCAGCTGCATCGAGGTCTTGCGCAGGTACTTGATGTTGCGGACCTTCTCGGGGTTGAGCACGACCACGACCTCGCCGAAGAGCAGGCCGTTCTTCGTCCCGCCGTACGAGAGCACGTCCACGCCCACGTCCGTGGTGAAGGCGCGCAGCGGCACGCCGAGCGAGGCGGCGGCATTGGCCAGGCGCGAGCCGTCCACGTGCACGAGCATGCCGTGCTGGTGGGCGTGGTCGACGATGGCCCGGATCTCCTCCACCGTGTAGAGGGTGCCGAGCTCGGTGCTCTGGGTGATCGAGACCGCGAGCGGCTGCGCGCGGTGCTCGTCGCCGAAGCCCCACGCCTGCTGGTCGATGAGCTCGGGGGTGAGCTTGCCGTCCGGGGTGGGGACGGTGAGCAGCTTGATGCCGCCCATCTTCTCGGGGGCGCCGCCCTCGTCCACGTTGATGTGGGCGGACTCGGCCGCGATCACCGCGCCCCAGCGCGGGAGCAGGGCCTGGAGGGCGACGACGTTGGCGCCGGTGCCGTTGAAGACGGGGTAGGCCTCGGCCGTGTCACCGAAGTGGCGGCGGAAGACGTCCTGGAGGTTCGACGTGTAGTCGTCCTCGCCGTAGGCGACCTGGTGGCCGCCGTTGGCCAGGGCGATGGCGGCCAGGATCTCGGGGTGGACGCCGGCGTAGTTGTCGCTGGCGAAGCCGCGGACGGCGGGGTCGTGCCGCCGTACCGCGTCCGTGCGGGTGGAATCGGTCATCGGGCTGTCAGCCACAGGTGCTGTCCGTTCAGGTCTGCTGCGGGGCGGTCCCAGAGGCCCGCCAGGTTCTCGGCGAGGTCGGCGGTGTCGGTGAAGCCGGTGAACTTCGCGTCCGGCTTCTCGGCCCGCATCTCGGGACTGACCAACGCCTTGATCACCAGGATCGCAGCCGCGGCGGTGGGCTCGCCGTCCTCGGCGGTGGTCTCCTTCTTGAAGGAGTCCGCCATGGCGAGGGTCCAGGCCTCGGTGGCGGCCTTGGCGGCCGCGTAGGCGGCGCCGCCGGCGGTGGGCTTGTGGGCCGCGGAGGCGGAGATCATCGCGTACCGGCCCGACTCACTGCGGACCAGGGCCGGCTGGAAGGCCAGCGAGGTGTGCTGGAGCGTGCGCACCACGGTGTCGTGGAGGAAGTCCCAGTCGTCGATCCGGGTGTCGAAGAACTTCTTGCTGCCGCGCCAGCCGCCGACCAGGTGGAAGAGGCCGTCGACGTGGCCGTGCTCGGCCTCCAGGTGGTCGGCCCAGTCGTGGACCTCCTGCGGGTCGAGCAGGTCGATGACCTGCCCGCTGACCCGGGCGCCGGGGACGGCGGCGCGCACGGCGTCGAGGGCCTTCTCCAGCCGCTGGGCGTCGATGTCGGCGCCGATCACGGTGGCACCGTCCGCGGCGAGGCGGCGGAGGACGGCCTGGCCGGCCGGGCCGCTGGCTCCGGCGACGGCGATGACCTTGCCTGCGAGGTGTGCGCTCATGCGGCAGCTCCCTGGATACCCGCGCCGGTGATGCCGGTGGTGGAGGCGATGACGTTGCGGAGCTTCTTCGAGAGGGCCTCGTAGAACATGCTCAGCGGGAACTCGTCGGGCAGAACCGCGTCGCACAGCGCCTTGTTGAGCGCCTTGCCGTCGGTGATGTCGAGCGGCAGCGCGTCGGGGCCCTTCGCCCAGGTGGAGGCGGGGTGCGGGGTGAGGTAGCGGGAGACCAGCTGGTAGGCAGCGATCCAGTGGGCCGGCTTGGGACGGTCGATGCCGTCCCGGTAGAGGGTCTCGATCTCGCCGCAGAGCGCGTTGGTGACCTGCGGGGCGCGCTCCCAGTCGATGGTCAGGCGGTTGTCCCGCCAGCGCAGCGCGTCGTGCTTGTGCAGGTAGGCGAAGAGCAGTTGGCCGCCGAGCCCGTCGTAGTTGCGCACGCGGTCGCCGCTGACCGGGAAGCGGAACATCCGGTCGAAGAGGATCGCGTACTGGACGTCGCGGGCGTGCTCGTTGCCCTCGGCCTCCAGCTTCACGGCCTCCTTGAAGGTCGTGAGGTCACAGCGGAGCTCCTCCAGGCCGTACATCCAGAACGGGCTGCGCTGCTTGATCATGAAGGGGTCGAACGGCAGGTCGCCGTGGCTGTGGGTGCGGTCGTGGACGAGGTCCCACAGGACGAAGGTCTCCTGCGCGCGCTGCTGGTCGCCGAGCAGGCCCTCGGCGTCGGCCGGGATCTCCAGGCCGAGCTGCTGGACGGCGCTGGTGGTGACGGCGCGGAAGCGGGCGGCCTCGCGGTCACAGAAGATGCCGCCCCAGGTGAAACGTTCCGGCGCCTTGCGCACGGCCACGGTCTCGGGGAAGAGCACGGCGGAGTTGGTGTCGTAGCCGGCCGTGAAGTCGGTGAAGGTGATCGGCACGAACATCGGGTTGTCGAAGCGGGTGCGCTCCAGCTCGGCCAGCCAGTCGGGCCAGACGACGCGCAGCAGGACGGCTTCCAGGTTGCGGTCCGGGTTGCCGTTCTGGGTGTACATCGGGAAGACGACGAGGTGCTCCAGGCCGTCCTCGCGCTGGTCGGCGGGCTGGAAGGCGAGCAGCGAGTCCAGGAAGTCGGGCTCCCGGTAGCCGGTGTCCGCCCACTTCGCGAGGTCGGCGTCGACGGCCGCGAGGTAGTCGGCGTCGTGCGGGAAGAGCGGGGCGAGCTCCTCGACGGCGCCGCGGACGGTGGCGACCAGCGGGTCGACCGCGTGCCGCTGCACGGCGGCGAGGTCGATCGAGCCGTCCTTGGACTGGAGCGGGCGCAGGGCCTCGACGGCTTCCTTCAGACGCAGCCAGGCCGGGTGACCGGCGCGGGGCGAGACCGGGGCGTCGGCCGCCACAGCGAGCCTTGGCGAAAGATTCTGCATCGTGGACTCACTTCGACAGGAGGGTTTTCAACGAGACCACCATAAGTACGAAAGGTTCTCCTGTTCAAGGGGGGCCCTGCCGACGGATGTCCCGTGGAGGGCGTAGGCGCCGGCCGACGGCCGGATGTCCGGCATGTGGACGGGGATCTGGATCTTCTGGACAGAAGCGCCGTGGGGATGCGAACCTCCCGCCATGCTCCCGGCGGTGACCCTGGTGGCCCGGCGCCACATCGACCAGCTCCGGGCGCCCTCGTGTTGTCACGCCTGCGGTTGTGCGCGCGGCCTCTGCCGCTGCTGCTGATCCGGCTCGGGGGGCGCCGCGGACGTGGCCCCGTACGCCGACCATGCCGCCTGTGTTCCGGCGCCGCCACCGGGGGGAAGTGACCCGCCTGGGTGCGGCCCCCGTCAGTGCCCGGCCGCCGCCCCTCGCCGTTCCCCGCCCTGCCCGGTCCCTCATCAGGAGCCCTGTCATGACCTCCCTCCGCAAGCCCTTCGCCGCCCTGCTGGTCGTCGCCGCCGCGGCGCTGGCCGCCTGTGCCCCGCAGGACACCGCGTCCGACGCGGGCGCGACCGCGTCGGGGACGGCCGGCGGCTGCGCGCCGGGCGCGCTGGCCACCCGTACCGCAGGGACGCTGACCGTCGGCACCGACAAGCCGGCCTACGACCCGTGGTTCGCCGAGGACCAGCCGGAGAACGGCAAGGGCTTCGAGTCGGCGGTGGCGTACGCGGTGGCCGAGAAGCTGGGCTACCCCAAGGACAAGGTGTCCTGGGTGGTCGCGCCGTTCGGCAAGGCCACCACGCCTGGCGCCAAGGACTTCGACTTCGACATCAATCAGGTCTCGATCAGCGCCGAGCGCAAGCAGGCGGTGGACTTCTCGTCCGGCTACTACGACGTGCGGCAGGCCGTGATCGCGCTGAAGAGCTCCAAGGCCTCCTCGGCCAAGAGCATCGCCGACCTCAAGGGCGCCAAGCTGGGCGCCCAGGTCGGCACCACCAGCCTGGACGTGGTCACCAACACCATCAGGCCCAGCACCCAGCCGGCCGTCTTCGACTCCAACGACCTCGCGAAGGCCGCGCTGAAGAACGGCCAGATCGAGGCCCTGGTGGTGGACCTGCCGACGGCGTTCTACATCACCGGCGCCGAGGTGACGGACGCCCAGGTGGTCGGGCAGTTCGAGGGCGCGCCGCAGCCTTCGGCCCAGGGTTCGGCACAAGGTTCGCCGCAGGGCGAGCAGTTCGGCCTGGTGCTGGACAAGGGTTCCAGGCTGACCGGCTGCGTCACCCGGGCGGTGGACGCGCTGCGGGCGGACGGCACCCTGGCGAAGCTGGAGCAGCAGTGGCTCGCCGACGCCGTCGCGGCACCCGTGCTGAAGTGACCGACCACGCGATGAACACGGACCCCGCGGTGAGCGGCGAGTACGCGACGGACAGGGGGCCCGCGATGAGCACGGAGCCCGTGACCGTCCTGCGGAAGAAGAAGGAGAAGGACGGGCCGGACGACGGCTACCGCCCGTCCGGGCGCCGGCTGGCCCACGAGGCGTACCGTCGGCAGCGGGCCCGCCGTTCGGCGCTGATCGCCGGCGTGTCGACGCTGGCGACGACCGTGGCGCTGTACCTGGTGGTGGTCAACTCCCCCGGCTGGGAGGCGACCCGGAAGACCTTCTTCAACGCCCACTACGCGCGCCAGGCGCTGCCCGAGGTGCTGAAGGGTCTGCGGATCAATCTGGAGCTGATGCTCGGGTGCGGGGCGCTGATCCTCGTCCTCGGCCTGCTGCTGGCGGTGCTGCGGACGCTGCGCGGGCCCGTCTTCCTTCCGGTGCGGCTGCTGGCCACGGCGTACGTCGACTTCTTCCTCGGCCTGCCGATGATCATCTGCCTGCTGGTGATGATCACCGGTGTGCCGGCGCTGCGGCTGGCCGGGGTGACCAGCGACCCCATCCTCCTCGGCGGTGCCGCGCTGGTGCTCACGTACTCGGCGTACGTCTCCGAGGTGTTCCGGGCCGGCATCGACGCGGTGCACCCGAGCCAGCGGGCGGCCGCCCGGTCGCTGGGGCTGAGCAATGCCCAGGCGATGCGGTACGTGGTGCTGCCGCAGGCGGTCCGACGGGTCGTGCCGCCATTGCTGAACAACCTGGTGAGCCTGCAGAAGGACACCGGCCTGGTCTCGATCGGCGGGGCGATCGACGCGGTCTACGCGGCGAAGATCATCACCGGCCGGTCCTTCAACTACACCCCGTACCTCGTGGCGGGCCTGGTCTTCATCGTCCTGACCGTCCCGCTCACCCGGTTCACCGACTGGCTGACCCGCCGGATGAACCGCCGTCAGCACCAGGGAGGTGCGGTGTGACGACCTCCGAGTACCCGAGGCCCGCGGTGCTGCGGCTGGAGTCGGTGCGCAAGAGCTTCGGCGCCCAGGTGGTGCTGCGCGACATCGACCTCGCGGTGCCCGAGCACTCCGTGACGGCGCTGATCGGGGCGTCCGGCTCCGGCAAGTCCACGCTGATGCGGTGCGCCAACCTGCTGGAGCGGATCGACGACGGCGCGGTCTTCCTGGACGACGAGGAGATCACCGACCCGCGGACCGACGAGGACGCCGTCCGGCGCCGGATCGGGGTGGTGTTCCAGTCCTACAACCTGTTCCCGCACCTGACGGTGCTGGAGAACATCACCCTGGCGCCGCGCCGGGTGCACAAGGTCGCGCGGGCCGAGGCCGAGGCGCAGGCGCTGGCCCTGCTGGAGCGGCTCGGCCTGGCGGCCAAGGCGAAGGAGTACCCGGACCGGCTCTCCGGCGGCCAGCAGCAGCGCGTCGCCATCGTCCGGGCGCTGGTCACCGGGCCGCGCCTGCTGCTCCTCGACGAGATCACCGCGGCGCTTGACCCGGTGCTGGTGGGTGAGGTGCTCGCGGTGGTGCGGGACCTCAAGGAGCAGGGCATGACGATGGTCATCTCGACCCACGAGATGGGCTTCGCCCGCGAGGTGGCCGACCAGGTCTGCTTCCTGGACGCCGGGGTGGTGCTCGAACAGGGCCCGCCGGAGCAGGTGTTCGGCGATCCGCAGCAGGAGCGGACCAGGCGGTTCCTCAGTCGGGTGATCGCCTCGGGGCGGCTGAACCCATGACCGCGGGGGTGCTCGCCGGGAGTCCTCACTCCGGCGGGCACCACCGTGCGCCCCTGTGCGCGCCCTGCTGCACGCGGCTCCGAGCGGTGATCGTGGACGGTACGCCCGTCCGCGCCGCCCGGGAGGCCGCCGTTGCACGGACCAGTCCTGGTCAGCTGGCTGCTGGCCCTCCTCACCGCGGCCGCCGGCGGCTACTGCCTCACCCGGCTGCGCCGCTCCCCCTGCGCCGGCGGGCCCGCGACCGGTCGGCTGCACGCCTACGAGTCGAACGCCGCCGAGGCGTTGATGGGGTTCGGGATGGCCGCGATGGCCGTCTCCGGCAGCGCCGTGCCGGCCCCGGTCTGGGCCTTGGTGTTCGGCGCCCCGGCGGCGGCCTTCCTGCTGGCCGCCGTCTGGGCGGGTCCCGACACCCCGGCCCGGCGGGCGCACCGGCTGCACCACGCGATCGGCGGGCTCGCGATGACGTACATGGCGCTGGCCATGGGCGCGGCGTCCGGGCACGGCGGCCACCACCACGCGGCGAGCGCGGGGACGCCCCTGCTGACCGGCGCGCTGCTGCTCTACTTCGGCGGCTACTCGCTCTGGGCCGGCACCCGGCTGCTGGCCACCCCGACCGGGGGGCCGCCGGGGGCCGCCGGGGGCGCGGGGGCGGCCACCGCCGGCCTGCCGCAGGCCTGTCGGCTGTCGATGGGCATCGGCATGTTCGCCATGCTCCTGACGATGTGACGCGAGCCCCCGTCGCACCGCGCGTGGCGTTGGTCACTGGGTGGCCGAAAGTCGTTCCACCGGGCGCCACCACCGCTTAGGTTGGCCAGCAGAGCGCTGTCGCGTTCCGTGCGTACTCGGGGAGCCCATGCCATGACGGCCCTGCTCGGCCTGCTGCTGCTCGGACTGCTGCTCTCGACCGTGGCGCCCCGGCTGCTGGCCCGGGCCCGCTGGGCCGAGAGCGAACCCGTGCTGGCCCTGCTGGTCTGGCAGTGCCTGGTGGTGGCCGTGCTGCTGTGCTGCGCGCTGAGCCTCCTCCTGGCCGCCTCGGCCGCGCTGCCCGAGCTGCGGGCGCTGGTGTTCGCAGGCGCGCCGCACGGCGTGGAGGCCGCGTACGGGCTGCAGGGCGCCGAGGGCTGGGGGCGGCTCTGCGCCGCGGTGCTGGCGGCGGGCGGGGTGCAGACCGTGCTGGCGCTGACCCGGGAGGTCCGCTCGGCGAAGGCGCTGCGCAACCGGCGGCACGCCCAACTGGCCACGCGGGCCCCCGAGCTGCCCGAGTCGATCGACGCGCTGCGGAGTCGGCGGGAGCGGCTGGTGGTGCTGGAGAACGTCCGCCCCGAGGCCTGGTCGCTGCCCGGCCACAACTCCCGGCTGGTGGTCACCACCGGGGCTCTCCAACAACTCACCGACCGGGAGTTGGCGGCCGTGCTGAGCCATGAGCGCGGGCACGTGCGGGCCCGGCACCACTGGCTGTCGCAGAGCTCCCAGGCGCTCGCCTCGGGCTTCCCCGGCGTCGGCGTGTTCAGCGCCTTCCGGGACCAGGTGGGCGAGTTGGTGGAGCTCGCGGCGGACGACCGGGCGGCGCGCCGGCACGGGCGGCACACCACCGCCCTGGCGCTGGCCGAACTCAACCTGGGGAGCGGGGTGTTCGGCTCCTGCCCGCCCGGGCTGGCGCAGTCGCCGAAGCGGGTGGACCGGCTGCTCGCCGGGCGGCCCCGGCTGCCCGTGTCTCACCGGCTGCGGCTCACCGTGGCGGCACTGGCCGCCCCCGCGGCCACCGTCCTGCTGGCCGCCGCGCCGGGGCTCTCGACCCTGTTCTGAGCGTCCCCGGACGGGGCCGGATCCGGCCCCGTCCTCAGCGCGGTCCGGCGCAGCCGCCCTCCAGCGGACCGCCGAGCGTGAGCGCGAGCACCTCACGCTGCAGCGGGCGGGCCTCGGTGTAGCGGCGGCAGCCCTCCTCGGTCAGGGCGACCTGGATGCCGCGCCGGTCGTCCGGGCACATCGTGCGGGTGACCAGGCCGGCCTTCTCCAGGCGGCCGATCAGCCGGGAGAGCGCGCTCTGGCTCAGGTGCACGGTGTCGGCCAGCTCCTGCACCCGCAGGGTGTGGGAGTTGTCGGCGTTCCGCTCCTCGACCAGGCGTTCCAGCACCTCGAACTCGCTCATGCCGAGCCCGTGCTTCTCGCCCAGCTCCCGGTCGAGCAGGCAGGCGGTGGCGGCATGCCGGGCCAGCAGGTCGCGCCAGGACGCGACCAGCGCCGCATCCGCGTCGGAGTCGAGTTCAGCCACGGCGCCACGGTAGCACGTGCGCATGAACCTTATGCGGCCACATCTAATTCACTTGCATTGAATGCATGTGCATGTAGTGTCCTCCGCATGACCACCGCGACCACCAATCCGACTGACGGTTCATCAACCGGCGGGCTTCACTGGACTCCCCGCCTCTGGGGCACGCTGATCGTGCTCTGCGCCGCGATGTTCCTGGACGCCCTGGACACCTCCATGGTGGGCGTCGCCCTGCCGTCCATCGGCTCCGAGCTCCACCTCTCCACCTCCGCCCTGCAATGGGTGGTCTCCGGCTACGTCCTCGGCTACGGCGGCCTGCTGCTGCTCGGCGGACGCGCCGCCGACCTGCTCGGCCGCCGCCGAGTCTTCCTGGCCGCCCTCGCCGTCTTCGCCGCCGCCTCCCTGTTCGGCGGCCTGGTCGACGACGGCGGCCTGCTGATCGCCGCCCGCTTCCTCAAGGGCGTCGCCGCGGCCTTCACCGCGCCGGCCGGCCTGTCGATCATCACGACCACCTTCGCCGAGGGCCCGGCCCGCAACCGCGCCCTGTCGATCTACACCACCTGCGGCGCCAGCGGCTTCTCGCTCGGCCTGGTGCTCAGCGGCCTGCTCACCTCGGTCGGCTGGCGCTGGACCTTCCTGATGCCGGTCCCGGTCGCCCTGCTGGCCCTGGCCTTCGCCGTCCGGATCCTCCCCCGCCCCGCCGAGGACCGGGCCAAGGGCGGGTACGACGTCCTGGGCGCGATCACCGGCACGGCCGCCGTCCTGCTGCTGGTCTTCACCGTCACCGAAGCGCAGGGTGCCGGCTGGGCGGGCCTGCGCACCCTCGGCTCGCTGGCCGTGGTGGCCGCGCTGGCCGCCGCCTTCCTGGTCACCGAGAGCCGCGCCGCGCACCCGCTGGTCCGGCTCGGGATCTTCCGCAACGGCTCGGCCGCCCGGGCCAACCTGATCGCGTTCACGATCTTCGGCTCGTACACGGGCTTCCAGTTCATCGTCACGCTCTACCTGCAGCGACTGCTCGGCTGGTCGGCCCTGGAGATGGCCCTCGGCCTGCTGCCGGCCGGCGCCCTGGTCGCCCTCTCGGCGACCCGGATGGGGGCGATCGTGGACCGCTTCGGCACCGGGCGGCTGCTACCGATCGGCGTACTGGCGCTGGTGCTCGGCTACACCGTCTTCCTGCGACTGGACGAGCACAGCTCGTACCCGGAGCTGATGCTCCCCAGCATGATCCTGCTCGGGATCGGCTTCGCGCTCGCGTTCCCGTCCGTGAACATCGCTGCCACCGACGGCGTCGCCGACGAGGAGCAGGGGCTGGCTTCGGGCCTGGTCAACACGGCCTTCCAGGTCGGCAGCGCGATCGTGCTGGCCGCGGTCACGGCGGTGATCACCGCCGGCAGCGGCGGCGGCGAGAGCCCTGCGGCCCAGCTGGACGGCTACCGGCCGGCCCTGCTCCTGGTCACCGCGGTCGCACTGGTCGGCTTCGTGGTCGCCGCGGTGGGCGCGGTGCTCGACCGACGGAAGACGGCAACTACCGTCTCGGTACCCGACTATGATTATCCGTCAGTCGACCTGGACAACCGGCGGGGCGAGGTCCTGACCAAGAGCTGAACGACGCCCGGGCCGATCCCTCGTTCCCGGCGGGTGCCGACTCCACCAAACCCCCGTGTTGGTGGAGTCGGCACCTCCGTACGAGCCGGCCCGTGCGCGCCCGCCGCGTGCGGATGCCACGGTTCGGCCGCCAGTATATTGGCCGGGAGCCAACGAACGTACGGAGCAGACACGATGGCACCTCGCGGGGATTCGGTCAATGAGGAAATGCGCCAACGCTCCCGCCGGCGCATCATGCGCGCCACCGTCGAACTCGTCGACCAGCACGGGTACGCCGGCACCACCCTGACCGACATCGCCGAACGGGCCGGGCTGGCCCGCGGGCTGCTCTCCTACTACTTCGACGGGAAACGGCTGCTGATGCAGTCGGCCACCCACCGGATGATGCACCAGGCACTGTCGGCGGCGCTGGGCGAGCTGGCGCCCGGCTCCACGGCGGAGGCCCGACTGGCCCGGGCCATAGACGCGGTGCTGGGGCTGGCGATGGACCACCCCCGGGTGATGCGTTCACACCTGGCGCTGATCATGGATCCGGACACCGGCGCGTTCGTCCAGGACCCCGAGCAGCAGCAGCTCGGCGCGATCCTCCAGGGGCTGCTGCGGGACTGGGGCGCGCCGGACCCCGCCGCCGAGCACGCGGTGCTGCGCAGCGCGCTGATGGGCGGCTGCATCGGCGTGCTGCTGCCCGGGGCCGAGCTGCCGCTGGCCCCGATCCGGGCCGACCTGTTCCGCCGGTACGACCTGGACTGGCGGCTGGGCCGGCCGCCACAGCAGACACCGCCGGAGCGCGAACGGCCGCCGGCCCGCGGCTGAGCGGGACCGGGCGGTCGTCGGCGCGCTGCGCGCCGAGCGTGCCGTGCGGCGGGGTGTCAGCGCTCCTTCAGGATCGACGCGAGCAGGTCGATGGTGCGCTCGGGCGTGAGGCTGTCCACGCAGAGCCGCTCCATGACCTGGATGTACGCGTCGACGTCGTCCCGCTTGTCGAGGTAGAGCGCGCTGGTGAGCTGCTCCAGGTAGACCACGTCGGCGAGGTCCTGCTCGGGGAAGCGCAGGATGGTGAAGGCCCCGGACTCCCCGGCGTGCGCGCCGAAGCGGAACGGCATCACCTGGATCACCACGTTGGCCTGCTCGGCGACGTCGATCAGGTACTGCACCTGACCGCGCATCACCTCGGGCCCGCCGACCGGACGGCGCAGCGCGGCCTCGTCGATGACGGCCCAGAGGCGGGGGCTGTCGCCCTCGGTGAGCAGCTTCTGGCGGCGCAGCCGGAGGCTGACCCGGCGTTCGACCTCCTCCTCGCTGATCACCGGCCGGCTCTGGCCGAACACCGCCCGCGCGTACTCCTCGGACTGCAGGAGTCCGGGGATGAACTGGACCTCGTACGTACGGATCAGCGCGGCGGCCTCCTCCAGGCCGACGTAGGTCTGGAACCAGCCCGGCAGCACGTCGTTGAAGCTGTGCCACCAACCGGACTTGTTGGCCTCGCGGACGAGGCCGAGCAGGGCCTCGCGCTCCACGCCGTCGTCGACGCCGTAGAGGCTGAGGAGGTCGGCGACGTCCCGCTCCTTGAAACTGACGCGGCCGAGCTCCATGCGGCTGATCTTGGACTCCGAGGCGCGGATCGCGTAGCCCGCGTCCTCCCTCGTGATGCCCCGCGCCTCGCGGAGCCGGCGCAACTGGGAGCCGAGGAGGATCCGGCGGACCATCGAGCCGCCGCCCGGCTGAACTGTGGTCATGCGGTCGAAACCTCCACCTAGGGCAAACAGCGCACAGTCTGCCATCAGTTGAGCGCTCACGGTGCCGATACTGACGGATGTTCCTATCAGTTCTGCACCCCTCGCACCAGGATGCACGTGCATTCGGCGCTTGCATATGCCATTTGAACGACTGCACGTGAATCGACTCTTGCATCTGCAGTGAGCGCAGAGGACCATGGTGCACGTGCACCTGCACATCCCTGGCAATCCCGCGGGCTCCGCGTCGACCCCACGCGCGACTCCGTGCACCAGCCCGGCAGCGCCCCCGCGCCACCGGGCGTTCGTGCGCGCGCGCCTGGTCGAGGGGGCGGCCGTGCGGCCGAGCGAGTCGGAGGTGACCGGCATGACCCCGGCGGGTCCAGCCGTGTCCGCCCCCTTATGGGAGGAGCTCTTCATGAGCACCGGTACGGCCTTGGCAGTCGATCCCCATGTGGTCACCTGTACGCTCGCCCCTCGCTACGAAGCCGTCAGAACCGCGCGCGACTTCGCCAGAACCGCTCTTCAGCGCTGGGGCCTGGGCGAGCTGTTCGACGATGTCGCGCTGGTGGCCTCGGAGCTGGTGACCAATGCCCTGCGGCACGCGATCGGCGCGCACCCCGGTTCGGCGTGCAACGCGTCCGACGACTTCGACTTCTCCGGCCGGCCCACGACCGACGGGCGGCTGCCGATCCGAATAAGCCTGGTGCACCGCGCACCGCAGGTGGTCTGTGCGGTCAGCGACCCCAGCAGCACGGGCCCGGTGGCCCGGGAGGCGGACTTCGTCGCCGAGTCGGGCCGCGGACTCCACCTGGTGGACTCCTTCAGCCGCTCCTGGGGCTGGCACCCGCTGGGCGGCGGCAAGGTGGTCTGGGCGATGTTCGAGGCGGAGGAGAGTGCGGCGGACGCCATCCCCGAACTCGGCGGCCGGCACCGCCGCTCGGCCTAGCAGGAGGACGCCCGGGCCGGTGCACCGACCAGCCCGGCCTGCCGGCCGGCCCGCAGGCCCTGGGGTGGGACCACATTCACCCCGGGCGCGCGTCAGGCCTCACGCATCGCCCTTCACGGCTCGCACCGGGCGGCGGCGTGAGCCGGCGAGGACGCGCACAAGACAAAGGCCGTCGCGGTGTCAGCACCCACGACGGCCCCCCGATGGCGAAGGCGGCGGCCGGTCAGACCGCCAGGTGGTCGAACTCCCCGTCCTTGGCGCCCAGCAGCAGCGCCGCGATCTCCGCCCGGGTGTAGATCAGCGCCGGACCGTCCGGGAAGCGCGAGTTGCGCATCGCCACCTCGCCCCCCGGGAGGGCGGCGAACTCGACGCAGTTGCCCTGAGAGTTGCTGTGCAGGCTCTTCTGCCAGACCACGTCCTCGAGGTCCGCAGCCGCCATCCCGTTGTACACGTCGTACGTGTTGTGCATAGAAATCTCCCGAAGAGCTCCGGAGTGGCCGTCCAGCTCGGCGCCCCGGCACACAGCCGAACGGCTGGGCCGGCCCCGTACCGGCCCGGCACAACGCCTCACTTGACGTGATGATAGCTCCAGTGCACGTGCATCAGCACGGGACGTTGCAGGTGCACGGGCCGTTCGCCACCAAACTGCAACTCTTCACGACCCCGCCACCTGACGGCACGTAAGCGGACATAGCCGACTGAATCGGCAAGCCGCCGATAACCGCCCGTAGGCGGCTCCCCGCTGAATGTTGATCTTCGAACGCCGGGAGTCGCGCCCCCGTGACCCTCCGTCAGACGCCTCGCGGCCTGTGAGACATCTCACGCGCCGGGGGTGCAACGCGGGGGCCCGTCAAGCACGTCTAGGAAGATGTCCGTGGCCACGCGGGGATTCGGCAGCGTATGTCCGTTTTTCGGGCAAGCCGCCCGTCCCGGTTCGGCAGCCGACTGCAGGCCGGGCGCCCGGATGTCCTACGATCTCCGCCATGAGCACCGCAGCCATCCCGGGCGCGCCACTGCCCGTCCGCACCCCAGGCTCCCGTGCGCGGGGGCGCCACCGCCGCCCCGAGCGCCCCGAGATCCCGGCCGGGTCCCCGGCCCTGGTGCTCGCGGTGCCCGCGACCGCCGGCCCCGAGTCCCGTTCCGTCGTCGAGGAACTGCTCTCGATCGTGCGCAGCGAGCAGAACGGCGTGCAGACGGCGGCCGGCTACCTCCCGGGCGACGTGAGCGAGGGCGACTCCGCCGGCAACGAGCACACCGTCGCCGAACTGCTGGCGCACGCCGCCCAGGCGGGCCTGTCCGCTCCGGTCGTGGTGCCTCTGCTCCCCGGTCCGCACGGGTTCCTCTCCGACCTGCACGCACTCGCCGCCGAGTACGGCGCCCACGTGACCGACGTGCTGGGCCCGCACCCGCTGCTGGCCGAGGCCGTCCACGTCCGGCTCTCCGAGGCCGGGCTGGCCCGCGCCGACCGTGCCCGGCTGTTCGCCATCGCGACCGCCGCGGACGGCGTGGTACTCACCACCGTCGGCGGCCAGGAGGCGGCGGACGCCGCCGGGATCACCGGCATGCTGCTGGCGGCCCGCCTGGCCGTGCCGGTCGTGCCCGCCGCGCTCGACCTGCCCGGCTCGGTGGCCGCGGCCGTCGCCCACCTCCGGGAGATGGGCTCCCAGAACCCGGCGCTGGCCCCGCTGGTGATCGGCCCGGAGGCGGACTCCGAACTGCTCGCCACGGCCGCCGAGGAGACCGGTTGCCCGTCGGCCGCGCCGCTGGGCGCGTACCCGACGGTGGGCCAGCTGATCGCCTCCACCTACCTGGCGGTACTGCCGGCCGCCGACCCCGAGGCGACGGCCGAGGAGGCCGCTGCCGAGGAGGGTGGCGGGCGGCACGCCGCCCAGTAACGGCCCGCGGCAACAGTCCGTACGAGGGGGCCCGGAACGCAGCCGTTCCGGGCCTCTTCGGCCGTCCCGCCCGTCAGGTCAGCCGCCCACCCGGGCGGTGGGCGCGGCGGCGTCCCGGAGGCGCAGGGCGGGCAGTTGCACGGGCCGGGACTGCACGGCGAAGTCGGCCACCGGCGCGGTGCTCGCGTTCCATTGCGGCTCTGCGGTGCCGCCGCCGTCCGCCTTGCGCACCTGGAGCACCTCGGACTGTCCGGCCCGGCGCAGCAGGATGTTCCGGGGCGGCCCGGACTCCGGGTCGACCCAGAGCTCGTTGCCGCCGAACTCGCAGTCCAGCACCAGGATGTCGTCCGGCTTGCCGTCGGGGGTGGCCCGGAAGGCGACCCCGGCCCGCCGGTAGCCGGTGAACCGGCTGCGGCTGAAGGTGACGGACTCCCCGGCGAGTTCGTGATGCGCGGTGGCGACCGCGAAGTCGCTCCGTCCGGCGGCGTCGATCAGCAGCCCGTCGAACAGACTGCCCTTCTCCCGGCCGAGCGAGTGCAGCAGCACTCCCCCGGCGGCGTTGCCGTGCAGCACGCTCGCGGTGTAGTCGAAGTCGTTCAGGTAGGCGCCGTGCTCGATGCCCCAGCCGCCGTTGTGGTAGGCCGCGAACTCGGTGACCACGTGATGGTGCTGGGCGTTCAGCCAGACGAAGATGCCGTCCTGAAGGTTGTTGTGGGCCAGGCAGCGCTGGAAGGTCCAGACCCCCTCGCTGTTCTCCGGCCACTCGAAGCCGGACGCCCCGTTGGCGCCCTGGACGCCGACGGCCACGCAGTCCAGCGCCTTGCCGCCGGTCCCGGCGCCCAGGTTGAAGCCGGTCAGCCGGTAGGCGCGCGGATTGGGCTCCAGCACGGTGCGGGAGGCGACGCAGGACTCGTAGACGATGTCGTCCGACGGCCGCTGCGGGGTGCGGGTGTCCAGCGGGCCGTCCCACCAGTAGGCGTCCTCCCAGGTGTCGTGGCTGATGCAGCTGCGGAAGGTGATGCCGTGGCTGGCGTGCGGGACGTACGCGTGGTTGCCGGCGTCGCGGACCACCACGCCCTCGACCACGGTGCCGCGGGCGGCGTCGCCGAGCAGGTGGAAGTGGAGCCCGTACCGGCCGAGGACGGGGGCGGTGACCGGCGCGGCGCCGTCCGGTCCCTTCCAGGTCTCCTTGGTCTCGGCGCGCGGGCCGACCCAGCGCAGGGCGGCGTGCCGGACGTCCGCCCGGCGGGAGCTGGTGACGTGGACGTGCGCCCGGCCCGCGGCGCTGCCCTCGACCCGGACGCTGCGGGTCAGGTTGAGCACCTCCGCACCGACCGTGACGCCCCCTCCGGCCGACACCCGCGGGTGGGCGTACTTCAGCGGTGCCCCCAGGGTGACGGTGGATCCGCTGACGGACCGGACGGGGACGAGGTCGTAGCGGGTGGAGAAGCCGTCCTCGTCCGGCGGGCCGGTCGGGGTGACGGCGAGTTCGTCGCCGGGCTGCCAACCGGCGGGCGGGGCGGCCAGGGTGACGCTGGTGTCGCCGGCCCGCAGCTCGCCGGCGGCGCGGACCCAGGCCGTCCTGGCGGCGCCGTCCAGCCGCAGGTACCCGGCGCCGGTGACCCAGAGGCCGACGTCGGTGTCGACCACCTTCATGCCGTCGCCCTGGAACCGCTTCTCGTCGACGGCCGGGAAGCGCAGGGTGTGCACGGCGGCGCCGTCGGGGGCGAGGGCGAGGATGCCGCGGACCTCCACGTTGCCCGCCGAGGCGAGGGTGACGGTGCGGTCGGCGGCGAAGGTGAGCGTGCCCGACGGCTCGACCAGCAGCGAGGCAACGGTGGCGTCGGTGTCGAGCAGCACCTTGTCGGTGATCCGGACGGCGCTCTGCGGGCCTGGTGTCCTGCCGCCCCAGCCGGCCGGGTCGGACCAGCGGCGGCCGCCCTGGTCGACGGTGGGCACCGCGGCGGGCTGCCCGGGTGCGGCGGGGGTGCCGTCCGGGGTGCCGGCGGGAGGCGGCGCCCCGTGGTCCATCCCTGCCGCGTCCGGGTCCGTCCCCACCGTGCCCGGGCCCGTCCCGTCCGGGTGCGTCCCCGCCGCCTCCGGGCCGCCCAGCGAGCGGCGCAGGATCTCCTCGCCGCTGACCGCCGCGAACACCGTGCCGACGGCGAGCCAGCGCAGCATCGTCCGGCGGCGCACGGGAGTTCGGGGGCCAGCGGGCGGGATGTCCGGTCTGCGCCGTTTTGCCCCGCGGTACACCCGGCGACGCTCTTCCGCCGGCCGACCGGCGTCCGGCTCCTCGTCCATGGCCATCGTTGCGTAGCCCTCCCCCAGACGGCCGCGTCAGTCCTGACCCTCTGAAGCATAGGCAGTTGCGTTGACCCCGACGGGCGTTGCGCGAAAACGGTCATTTCTGATCATGATGGACAGCCATACGGCGCGCGTTCCGCAAACCGTGACGAGCATCACACATGTTTGCGGTTTGAACTTAAGTCTGCTTAACGTGCTCCCCGTTCGTGGCCACACGGACCCAGCTCATCCGCAACGCCGAGTCCTGCCGTCGGGTGCGCTGGCAGCGCAGAAACGCACCACGGCAGGAGCGGGGGAACCACAGGTAAGTCGCCCCGGACCGGTCCGCGTACCGGTTCAGGGCTAGGGGTGAAGCCGCGTCCACAGCGCGGCCGGGCAACTCCAGCCCGAATCCGACAGCTCACCTCGCAGGCGTGGGAGAGGACCGCATCTTCATGCTGCCCACCAACGGCACCCGCCTGTCCGGCCGTACCCGTCGCGCGATCGCCACCCTCGGCGTCGTCGGCATCGGCCTCACCGTCCCCTGCCTGACCACCGGCACCGCCTCCGCCGCCTCCGTCGCCACCTGGGACAAGGTCGCCCAGTGCGAGAGCACCGGCAACTGGAGCATCAACACCGGCAACGGCTTCTACGGCGGCCTCCAGTTCACCAACAGCACCTGGGCCGCGTTCGGTGGCACCGCGTACGCGGCCCGCGCCGACCTCGCCACCAAGGACCAGCAGATCGCGATCGCCGAGAAGGTGCTCGCCGTCCAGGGCCCCGGCGCCTGGCCCGTCTGCTCCGTCCAGGCCGGTCTGACCAAGGGCGGCACCCCCGCCGCCGTCGACACCACCACCGCCGCCAAGCCCGCCGCGCAGACCCCGGCCCCGGCCGCCAAGCCGGCCGCCCAGGCGCAGCCCCAGGCCGCCGCCAAGCCGGCCGCGCCGAAGGCCGACCAGGCCCCGGCCTCCACCGACTCCGCCAAGCCGCAGGGCGGCCACAACTGGTCGCAGAAGTGGCAGGACAAGGCCGCCTCCAACGACTACACCGTGGTCGCCGGCGACTGGCTCGCCTCGATCGCCGACAAGAACCACGTCCAGGGCGGCTGGGAGCGGCTGTACGAGCTCAACCGCTCCACCCTGACCGACGGCCCGCACGTCATCTACCCGGGCCAGCACCTGACCTTCGGTGACCGCGCCAAGGACCAGGCCTCGGACGAGTCCGGCAAGAACTTCGACTGGTTCAACCGCTCCTCCGGCAACTCCGGCCAGGCCGCCGCCGGCACCACCGCCGCCAAGCCGGCCGCGCAGGCCCCGGCCGCGCAGGCCCCGGCCGCCCAGGCCGGCACCCAGGCGCCCGCGCAGGCCGCCACCGGCAGCATGGCCGCCGCGGTCGCCTTCGCCGAGTCGAAGGTCGGTCAGGCGTACGTCTACGGCGGCACCGGCAACGGCGGCTGGGACTGCTCCGGCCTGACCCAGGCCGCGCTGCGCGCCGCGGGCATCTCCGTGCCGCGCGTCGCCGCCGACCAGGCCGCCGCCTCCACCCACGTCTCGCTGGACGCCCTCAAGCCGGGCGACCTGCTGTTCTGGTCCAACAACGGCCAGGACTCCGGCGTGTACCACGTCGCGCTCTACATCGGCGACGGCAAGTACGTCGAGGCCGCCAACCCGAGCTCGGGCGTGCGCACCCAGACCATCGCCAACTGGGCCCCGGACTTCGCCGGCCGGGTCTGACCCGCAGGTGCGGCTCCCGAGCCGCACCGGTACGCCGCAGCCCCCGGGGAGAGTCCGGTCGCTCCTCCCCGGGGGCTGCGCCGTGTCCGACCGTTCCCGCCGGGCGTGCGACGCGAATCGTCGGACACGCCCCGGGCCTGCCCGCCGACGGCGGCGAGCGGGGTGGCGAAGACCGTGGTGGAATCGGCGCGCAGCGGGCATGCTGCTGCTTCGCACCCGAGAAGGAGTCTCCATGGCCCAGATCACCGTCACGCTCGACGCCAATCTCGCCATCGACGTGATGATGCTCGCCGGTACCAAGAACCCGCAGGACGCCGTCGAGCTGGTCCTGCGCGACTACCTGGCCCGGGGCCGGCGCACGGAGACCCGGACCGGCGACGCCGCCGACGACCGGCGGGTGAGCCCGGACCGCCCGATCGCCCAGGACGGCTGAACAACGCAACGACCGGGGCCCGGAGAGCAATCCGCTCTCCGGGCCCCGGTCGTTGTCCTTCAGCGGGCGCCGGCGCCCGTGGAGCCGCGCATCACCAGCTCCGGCTGGAACATGAACTCCCCGCGCTGGGCGGCGTCCCCGCCCACCTCCTCCAGCAGGGCGTCGACGGCCGCGGTGGCCATCGCCTCGACCGGCTGGCGGATGGTGGTCAGCGGCGGCTCGGTGAACGCTATCAACGGCGAGTCGTCGAAGCCGACCACCGAGACGTCGTGCGGCACCAGGAGCCCGCGCTGGCGCACCGCGCGGATCGCGCCGAGCGCCATCATGTCGCTGCCGCAGACGATCGCCGTGCAGCCCTTGTCGAGCAGCGCGCCGGCCGCCGCATGCCCGCCCTCCACGCTGAACAGCGTGTGGTGGACGAGCGCCTCGGCCTCCTCCTGCGTCTTGCCGAGCACCTCGCGCATGGCCGCCGTGAAGCCCTCGATCTTCCGCAGCACCGGCACGTACCGGCGCTGCCCGACGGCCAGGCCGATCCGCTCGTGGCCGAGTTCGGTCAGGTGCTGGACGGCCATCCACATCGCGGCCCGGTCGTCCGGCGAGATGAACGGCGCGTCGATCTTCTCGCTGAAGCCGTTGATCAGTACGAACGGCACCTGCCGGCCGGTCAGCCGGGCGTACCGGTCGTGGTCGGCGGTGGTGTCCGCGTGCAGGCCGGAGACGAAGACGATGCCCGCCACGCCCCGGTCGACGAGCATCTCCACCAGTTCGTCCTCGGTGGAGCCGCCGGGCGTCTGGGTGCAGAGCACCGGCGTGAAGCCGTGCCGGCTCAGCACCTGCTCGATCACCTGCGCGAGCGCGGGGAAGATCGGGTTGCTCAGCTCCGGCGTGATAAGCCCGATCAGGCCCGCACTGCGCTGGCGCAGCCGGGTCGGCCGCTCGTAGCCGAGCACGTCCAGCGCCGCCAGCACGGTCTGCCGGGTGGTGGCGGAGACGTTCGCCTTGCCGTTGAGTACGCGGGAGACGGTGGCTTCGCTGACCCCCGCCTGCGCCGCGATGTCTGATAGTCGCGCCGTAGTCACGGTCCCAGAGCCTATTGCAACCACGTCAGACCGCCCACCAGTCGGTGCTGTCCGGAGCGAGCACCGTCTCGCCGGCGTCCACCACGGCGTCCGTGGAGGAGAGCAACAGGCGGCCGGGGGCCGGTATCCGGACCGGCTCGGCGGTGGTGTTCACGGTGCAGACGAAGGAGCCGCGGCGGAACATCAGGGTGCCCTCGGGGCTGTCCAGCCACTCCACGCCGGTGCCGGCGCCGAGGTCGGCCTGCGCGCGGCGGACGGCCAGCGCGCTGCGGTACAGCTCCAGCGTGGACGTCGGATCGCCGGTCTGCGCCTCGACGCTGAGCTGCGCCCACTCAGCGGGCTGCGGCAGCCAGCTCGGGCCGCCGGCCACCGGGCCGAAGCCGTACGGGGCCTCGGTGCCGGACCACGGGATCGGGACGCGGCAGCCGTCGCGGTACCCGTCCTGGCCGGCCTGACGGAAGAACGACGGGTCCTGGCGGACCTCGTCGGGCAGGTCGGTGACGTCCGGCAGGCCGAGCTCCTCGCCCTGGTAGACGTAGGCGGAGCCGGGCAGCGCGAGCATCAGCAGGGTGGCGGCGCGGGCCCGGCGCAGGCCGAGTTCGCGGTTGCCGGCGGTGCGGATCTGGGTGCCGAGGCCGGGCGGGTTGGCGAACCGGGTGGCGTGCCGGGTGACGTCGTGGTTGGAGAGCACCCAGGTGGTGGGGGCGTCGACCGGGCGCATCGAGTCGAGCGAGACGTCGATCACCTCGCGCAGCTCGGCGGCGTCCCAGGAGGTGCCCAGGTACTGGAAGTTGAAGGCCTGGTGCAGCTCGTCGGGACGCACGTAGTTGGCGGTGCGCTGGACGGTCGGGGTCCACGCCTCGGCGACTCCGATCCGCTGGCCCGGGTACTCGTCGAGGATCTTGCGCCAGCTGCGGTAGATCTCGTGCACGCCGTCCTGGTCGAAGAACGGCATGACGTCGTTGCCGAGCAGCTTGAGCTGGTCGGCGCCGCCGAGGTCGGGCAGGCCGGGGGCCTTCACCATGCCGTGCGCGACGTCGATCCGGAAGCCGTCGACGCCCATGTCCAGCCAGAACCGCAGGATCGAGCGGAACTCGTCGGCGACGGCCGGGCTCTCCCAGTTGAAGTCGGGCTGCTCGGGGGCGAACAGGTGCAGGTACCAGTCGCCGGGGGTGCCGTCCGGGTTCTGCGAGCGGGTCCAGGCCGGGCCGCCGAAGATGGACTCCCAGTCGTTGGGCGGCAGTTCGCCGTTCTCGCCCTTGCCCGGACGGAAGTGGTAGCGCTCGCGCAGAGGGGACGCAGGACCCTCGCGCAGGGCACGCTGGAACCACTCGTGCTGGTCGGAGGAGTGGTTGGGGACGAGGTCCACGATGATCCGCAGGCCCAGCGCGTGGGCGTCGCGGATCAGCCCGTCGGCGTCCATCAGGTTGCCGAACATCGGGTCCACCGCGCGGTAGTCGGCCACGTCGTAGCCGGCGTCGGCCTGCGGCGAGGCGTAGAACGGCGACAGCCAGACGGCGTCCACGCCGAGGTCGCGCAGGTAGGGCAGGCGGCTGCGGATGCCGGGCAGGTCACCCATGCCGTCACCGTTGGAGTCGGCGAAGCTGCGCGGGTACACCTGGTAGATGACCGCGTCCCGCCACCAGCCTCTGGACGCTCCGGCGCTGGCCTTGTGAGCGGTGGCGTCGGCGGCGGGCCGGGAGGTGTCGGCCAGGTTCTGGGTCATGGACGGTATCCCTTGGGACTAGAGAGCGGCAGGTCAGGACTTGGAGGCACCGGCGGTCAGGCCGGTGACCAGGTGACGCTGCACCAGGTAGAAGAGAACCGAGGACGGGATCGCGATCAGCACTGCGGTCGCCGCCATCAGGTTCCACTGGGCGTCGTGTTCGCTGACGAAGGTCTGCAGGCCGACGGCCAGGGTGTACTTGTCGGAGCTGAGCATGAAGGTGGAGGCGAAGGCCACCTCGGCCCAGGCGGTCAGGAAGGAGTAGAACGCGGCGACCGCCAGACCCGGACGGGCGAGCGGCAGCACCAGCCGCCAGAAGGTGCCGATCGGGGTGAGCCCGTCGACCCGGCCGGCCTCGTCGATCTCCACCGGGATGGTGTCGAAGTAGCCCTTCAGCAGCCAGGCGCAGTACGGCACGGTGGTCGTCGAGTAGACCAGGATCAGGCCGGCGTAGCTGTCCAGCAGGCCGAGCTCGGAGAGGATCGTGTACATCGGCACGATCAGTACCGCGATCGGGAACATCTGCGTGACCAGCAGCGACCACATCAGCGGCTTGTGACCGGGGAAGCGCATCCGGGAGACGGCGTAGCCGGTGGTGGCGGCGATGAGCACGCCGAACACCGTGGTCACGCCGGAGACCAGGAACGCGTTGCCGAACCAGGTGAAGAAGTCGGTGTCGAACAGCACCGTGTGGTAGTTCGACAAGGTCATCTTGTCGAGGATCTCGCCGGGGTGGAGGTAGTCCGTCTTGTCCGGGCCGAGCGAGACGTAGAGGATCCAGACCACCGGGAACAGCGCGATCAGGCTGGCCAGGATCAGGGTGCCGTGGGCCAGCGCCTTGCCGAGCGGGCTGGACTCACCGCGACGACGGGACTTGACCTGCTTGGCGGCCGCCGCCGGGGCGGCGAGGACGGTGGGTCGTTCGGTGGTGGTGCTCATCGGGGTTACCTGCCTTCGTGAGTCGCTTGGTTACCGGTCGGCGTCAGCCGTTGGCCTGCTCGTTGCGGGCGAGCCAGCGCCGGTAGAAGGAGGTGAAGACGATGAGGATGGACAGCAGGATCACGCCGTACGCGGCGGACTGCGCGTAGTCCCGGGGCTGCTGGCCGAAGCCGAGCCGGTAGGCCCAGGTGACCAGCAGCTGGGCGTCGGGCGCGCCGTTGGCGCCGAACAGCAGGAAGATGACGGCGAACTGGTTGAACGTCCAGATCACGCCGAGCAGCACCACGGTGGAGGAGACGGTGCGCAGCCCCGGCAGGGTGACGTGGCGGAACCGCTGCCAGGCGGTGGCGCCGTCCATCTCGGCGGCCTCGTACAGCTCGGCCGGGATCGACTGCAGGCCGCCGAGCAGCGAGATCATCATGAACGGCACGCCGACCCAGGTGTTGACCAGGATCGCGGCGGCCTTCTGCGCCAGCGGGTCGTCCAGCCAGCCGGGTTCGGGCAGGTGCAGGGCGGAGAGCAGACCGTTGACGGCGCCGCCGTCGGCGAGCATCAGGCGCCAGGAGAAGACGGTGACGAAGGTCGGCACGGCCCAGGGCAGGATGAGCAGCATGCGGTAGACCGCGCGGCCGCGCAGCTTCTGGTTGAGCAGCAGGGCGAGGCCGAGGCCGATGGTGTAGTGCAGGCAGACGCAGAGCGCCGTCCAGGCGATGGTCCAGACGAAGTGCGACCAGAAGCGGTCGTACGAACCCGGGCCCCAGAGGATGTCGGCGTAGTTGTCGAAGCCGACGAAGTGGTAGCTGGCCGGGATCTCGTTGACACCGATCTTGCGGGCGGCGTTGAGACTGTTGGCGTCGGTGAGGGTAAGCCAGATGCCCTCGGCGAGCGGGTAGAGCACCAGTGCGCCGAGCACCAGCACGACCGGCGCGATCATCGCGTAGGCGTACCAGTGCTTGGCGTACGAGCGCTTGAGGCGCTCCATCAGGCCCGGACGCGGATCGCGCTCCCGGCTGCCCTGGCCGGTGGCGCCCTGCACGGCGACTGACATGTTCGACACCTTCTCGGGGAGGTCCGCCGCCTCGCTACGGCGACTGCTGCTACGGATCCGGCCGTCCGGCCCGCCGGGGAGGTGGCGGCGGGCCGGACGGCTTCAGGGGTACTACTTCGCGAAGCCCGGGAGGAGCTTGGCGTAGTCGGTGGCGACGGTGTTCAGGCCGTCCTGGGTGCCGGTGCCCTGGACCACCTTGCCGAGGTTGGTGCCCAGCGAGGCGAACAGCGAGCTGTACTCGGGCAGTTCGGGGCGGGGCCGGGCGCTGGTGAGCACGGCCTGGAAGCCGGCGATGCCGGGGTCGGCCTTGACCTCGGGGGTGAAGGCGTCGGCGCGGGTCGGCAGGGTGGAGTTCTTCTGCGCGATGAACGACTCGCTCTCGGCAGAGGTCATGAAGGCGGCGAACTTCTCGGCCGCGGCCTTGTGGGCCTTGTCCGAACCCGCGTAGACGGAGATGTTGTGGCCGCCGGTGGGGGCGCCGGCCTTGCCCGCGGAGCCGGCCGGGACGGGGGCGATGCCGAGGTTGTTCTTGTCGGCGAACGCGGTGCCCTTGTAGATGTTGGTGATCTCCCAGGGGCCCTGGATGATCGCCGCGACCTTGCCGCTGTTGAAGGCGTCCATCATGTGCGCGTAGGCGTCGGTGGTGACGTCGGCCTTGGCGGTGCCCGGCGAGGTGAACATCGTCTTGTACGTCTCGATGCCCTTGACGGCCTCGGGCGAGGTGACGGTGATCTTCTTGCCGGCGGCGTCGACGGTGTCGGTGCCCTCGCCGAACAGGAACGGCATCGCGTAGTAGCCGTCGGCGGCCTTCAGCCAGAAGCCGTCCACGCCGGCCTTCTCCTTGACGGCGGCCGCGGCGGTCTTCAGCTCGTCCCAGGTCTTGGGGGCGGCGGTGATGCCGGCCTTGGTGAAGAGCTCCTTGTTGTAGAGCAGGCCCAGGGTGTCGGTGACCAGCGGGACGCCGTAGAGCTTGCCCTCGTACTTGGCCTGCTGGACGAGGCTGGGCTGGAAGGCGCCGGCGTCGGCGGCGGCCGCGGTGCCGTCCAGCGGCTCCAGGTAGCCGGCCTTGGCGAAGGCGGCGGTCCAGCCGACCTCGGAGCGGAACACGTCCGGAGCGCCCTTGGCCCCCATGGCGGTCTGAAGCTTGTTCTGCGCCTGGTCGAACGGCACGTTGACGAAGTCGACCTTGACGTTCGGGTTGGCCTCTTCGAACTTCTTGACGAGAGCCTGGTAGTTCGGGGCCTCGTTGGTGGCGTTCGACGTGTCCCAGTAGGTGAGGGTGACCGGCCCGTCGGCCTTGCCGTCCGAGCTGGAGCCGCTGCTGCCACAGGCAGCCATCGAGACCGCGAGGGCCACAACGAGGGCAGAGGCCGCGATGCCACGCCGCATGAGAACTCCTTGGGAGGGTGGGGGTGCCCGAGATGTTGTGAGACAGGCGCATAATGGCTGCCTCGTGCCGACCGCACCGTTGCTGCCGTCGGGCTCGGAAGGAAGTTAACAGCGGCGCAATCATCACCGAAAGTCCTTGCAGCAAGTTTCTGCAAGAAATGGGGATCGTTACGCCCGCGTGTCCTGGACGTGGCCGCACGGTAGTTCACAGGCGGCGCTTCCGCTGCGGTTTGTCCGGTTCACCCCGGTATAGACCCCCGCCATTAATACGCTGCGTTGCGGAAATGTCTTGCAGCAGACTGGTCCCCATGCGCATCAGAGTCGCCACCAGGGAAGAACTGCCGCTGCTGGGCGAGCTGGAACGGGCCGCCGGGGCACCGTACGCCACCATCGGGATGCCGGAGATCGCCGAGGACGACCCGCCCACCGTCGACGAGCTGGCGCACTACCTGGACGAGGGCACCGTGCTGGTCGCCCTGGCCGAGGACGGCGGCGCGCCCGTCGGCTACCTGCTGGCCGAGCCGGTGGACGGCGCGCTCCACATCGAGCAGGTCTCCGTCCACCCCGGCCACGCTCGCCGCGGCATCGGCCGGGCGCTGATCGAGCACCTGGCGGCGGGCACCGACGCGCCCGCCCTCACCCTCACCACCTTCGCCGACGTCCCCTGGAACGCCCCCTACTACGCCCGCTTCGGCTTCCGGCCGCTCGACGGCGCCGAGGTCACCCCCGGCCTGCGGGAGATCCGCCGCCGCGAGGCCGAGCACGGGCTCGACCGCTGGCCCCGGCTCTGCATGCGCAGGGAGCTCGGTGAGGGCGTCCCGCCGGTCTTGCCGGGCGCGCGTCGAATGGTCGGCCGGACAGGACCTAGCTGATCCCCAGCCGCAGCACGGTGGTCGAGCGGAACTCCCCGCCCGGGCGCAGCTCGGTACTCGGGAAGGCCGGGTGGTGCGGCGAGTCGGGGAAGTGCTGGGTCTCCAGCGCGATCCCCGCGAACGGCCCGTACGGCACACCGCTCGCGCCGGTCACCGCACCCTGGAACTTGTTGGCGGTGTAGACCTGCACGCCCGGCTCGGTGGTCAGCACCTCCAGGGTGCGGCCGCTGGCCGGGTCCTCCAGCAGCGCCGCCCGGGCCGGGGTGCCGTCGGCCGGGCGCGGGCGGAGCACCCAGTTGTGGTCGTAGCCGCCGGGCCCGGTCAGCTGCGGGTGCTCGTCGTGCACCGACTTGCCGATCGGCCGCGCGGTGGTGAAGTCGAACGGCGTGCCGGCCACCGGCTCCGTCCGCCCGTACGGGATCTGCCGGTGGTCGGCGGGGGTGTACTCGTCGGCGTCCAGGGTCAGCAGGTGGCCGAGGATGTCGCCGCTTCCCTCGCCGGCGAGGTTGAAGTACGCGTGGTTGGTGAGGTTGAGGACGGTCGGCTTGCTGGTGGTCGCGCGGTAATCGATCACCAGCTCGCCGGCGGCGCTCAGCGTGTAGTCGACGGTCACGTCGAGCGCACCGGGGAAGCCCTGGTCGCCGTCCGGGCTGTGCAGGTGCAGCCGGACGCCGTCGGGCAGCGGCTGGGCCTCCCACATCCGGTGCGCGAAGCCGTCCGGGCCGCCGTGCAGGGTGACGCCGCCGCCGGTCGGGGCGAGCGGGTGCTCCTCGCCGTCGATGGTCACCTTGCTGGCGTCGATGCGGTTGGCGTAGCGGCCGACCACCGTGCCGTAGTGCCGGGCCGGGCCGAGGATCTCGGCGAGCCGGTCGCCGGCGAGCAGCAGCTGCGCGGGCCGGCCGGCGCGGTCGGGGGCGATGAGGGTGTGCAGGGTGGCGCCGAGGGTGAGCACGCTCGCCTCGTACGGGCCGGCCCGCAGCGTCCAGCGCTCGATCGCGGCGCCCGCGCCCGAGGGTTCGAGGGGTTCGCGCCGCACGCTGGTCTCCTGCGACCCGTTCGCCGGGGGCGTCGCCATGGCCTGCTCCTCACTGGCGGCCGCGGCACACCGCGACCCCCTGGTACCGGGTCCGTCCGGGGCTCGCGGCCCCGTGGGCCAGCGTAGTCAGCGGGGCAGCGGCGCGGGCGCTCCCGCCGCCCCGCGCGCCGCCGTCCGCCGGCCCCTCGAAAAGGCCGCCGTTACTCCGACGTACCGTCACGCTGCTCCGGCGTGCCTTCGGGCCGCTCCGCCGTTCCACCCTGCGGCTCCGCCGCGCCCTCACGCCTCTGCGTCTGGCCCTCGCGCCGCTCCGGCGTACCGTCGCGCTGCTCGGGCGGCAGGCCGAGCGCCGAGGCGAGGCCGTCCGGGCCGCTGCCCGCCTTGCGGTACACGGCCGCGAGCCGACGGCTGACCAGGCTGAGGTGGACGCCCAGCTCCTCGGCGATCCGCTGCGGCGGCACACCCCGGACCGCGAGCCGGGCGACGTCCCACTCGGGCTGGCTGAGCATCTCCCGGACGTCGCCGAGGCGGTTGGGCCGCAGGCCGTAGTTGGCCAGCTCGCGGCGGGCCCGGTCGACCAGGCCGTCGGCGGCGCAGTGCTGGGCCAGCTCGATGCCCTGGTAGAGGAACTCCTGGGCGTCCTCCAGCCGGCCGACCCGGCGCAGCGCGGCCCCGAGGTCCACCAGGGCGACGGCGTGCTCGTAGCCGGCGGGCGACTGCCCGAGGTGGCGCACGGCCTCCTCCAGCAGCTCGACCGCCTGCTGGCCGTCCTCGATCTCGGCGTGCAGCCGCAGCGCGGTGCCGATGGCCGAGGCGGTGCCGAACCGGCGGGCGTCCCGGACGGAGCGCTGGGCGTACGCGCGGGCGCGCTCGGGCTCGTCCTCGGCGAGCGCAATGGCGAGGTGGCCGGCCCAGGGCGCCCAGACCGTGTTGTGCCAGCCGCGGGCGTCCAGCTGGGCGCCGGCCTCGGTGAGCGCGGCGGCGGCCCCGGCCTTGCGCCCCTTGGCGAGCAGCAGCTTGCCGTAGAGCGAGGCCGCGTCGGGCAGCACCATCGCGGTGGCGTGGTAGGGCGGACCGAACCCGAAGCCGATCGCGACGTCCCAGGCCTCGTCGATGCGGCCGCGGGCGATCAGGGTGTCCACCAGGACGCCGACCGCGTCCCAGGCGAGCGGCAGCTTGGGGCCGATCCGCTCGGAGAGCCGCAGGGCCCGGCGCAGGAAGTCCTCCGCCTCGGCGAGCAGACCGCGCCGGAACCGGGCCAGGCCCATCAGGAAGTACGCGAACCCTCGGTGGGCACCGCTCCAGCCGGCGATCTCGAACTGGACGATGGCGTCGCCGAAGAGCCGCTCGGCCTGGGCGATGCGGTCGCTGTAGGTGTAGGCGAGGCCGAGCGTGGCGGGCAGTTCGAAGCCCCAGGTGTTGTCGGTCCAGCCGAGGCCCTTGGGCAGCCGGCCCTGGTCGAGGACCTGGTCCGCGTGGCGCAGCACCTCGGCGGAGGACTCGCCGCGCAGGGTGAGGTCCCAGGCGCGCAGCGCGAGGACGGCCCGGTCGGCGGCCTCGCGGCCGGTGAGGCTGCGGCAGAGCGCGCCCAGCCGCGCGGAGCGGGCCGGCCCGTCCTCCTCGGACTTGCGGTAGGCGTGCCACATGAACGAGGCGGCCTCCAGCCGCAGCCGCCCGGCCGGATCGTCGACCGTCTGCTCGGCCTCCTCCTGGCAGACCCGCGCGGCCTCGCCGAGCTGGCCGCTGTGCGCCAGCACCTCGGAGAGCCGGAAGGTGGCGTCGACGCGGAGCGAGGGGCGCAGCGGCCCCTCCTCGGGGTCGAGCGCGAGCTTCAGCTGGTTGACGGTGGCCATCGGGTCGGTCAGCAGTGCGGAGCAGCCCAGCTCGTAGAGCACCTCGGCGCGGATGTCGTCGTCCGGCGGCTCGGCGAGGGCGCGGTGCAGGCAGCGCTGGGCGGCCTCCGGGGCGCCGATCAGGAGGTGCTCGCTCGCCGCGCGGCGCAGCTTGCGGACGGTGCGGTCGTCACCCTCTCCGGGGAAGGTCTCGACCAGGTGGCGGGAGGCGGCGAGCAGGCCGAGCCCGGCGTTCTCGATCTCGGCGGCGGCCACGCCGTGCATGCCGGTCCGGGTGGACTCCTTCATCGTGTTGTAGATCGAGCTGCCGATCAGCGGGTGGACGAACTCGAGGTTCCCGTTGGGCGTCTGGGTGAGGACGCGCTGCTTGCGCAGTTGCTTGATGGACTCGCGGGAGCCCTCGGGGGTCTGGGTGGAGATCCGGGCGGCGAGGTCGGGCCGGATGTCGGTGCCGAGCATGGCGCAGGCCCAGGCGAACCGCAGGGTGCTGGCGCCGAGCCGCTCCAGCCAGCCGGTGAGGGTGGTCCCGGTGGCGTCGACGGCGAGTTCGCGCAGCTGCTGGGAGTTCTCCTCGACCGGGTCGAGCTGCTGGTCACGGACCTGGCCCAGGAGGGCGACGGCCTCGAAGGGGTTGCCGCTGACGACGTTCCAGAACTCGTAGCAGAAGGCGTCCTCGGCCTTGTCGCCGAGCTCGGCGCGGACCATGTCGGTGACGGAGACCAGGGTGAGCCGGCCGAGTTCGTGCCGGCGGGTGGCGAGCGCGGTGACGGCGGCCTGGTGCTCCTGGGCCTCGGGCTGCCAGTCCGCGATGTCGTCCCGGTAGGCGAAGACCAGCAGGACGGGCAGTTCGCTGGCGCGGAGGGCGAACTGGGAGAGCCAGGCGAGCGATTCGAGGTCGGACCAGTGCAGGTCGTCGACGATCATCACCAGCGGCGCCCGGCGCGGGGCGAGCTGGGTGAGGACGTAGTCGAGGCCGTCGCGCACGCCCTGCGGGTCGAGCCGGCGGGCACCGGCCTTCGGCTGCTTGAGGCCCATGGCCGGACCGACGACCTCCTCCCAGGTGCCCATGACCTGCCGGAACTCGGACGGGGCGAGGCCGCCGAGGACGGGCTGGAGCAGCTGGCGCAGGACGTGGTACGGCTCGTTGGACTGGCGCTCGCCGCCGCGGGCGAACAGGACGGTGGCGCCCTCGCGGAGCTTGGCGATCCGGCGGACCTCGTGCAGCAGGCTGGTCTTGCCGATGCCGGGCCGGCCGGAGAAGGTGAGCAGCTCGCCGATCTCGGTGCCGCCGGCGGCGAATTCGCGGCAGAGCTTCTCCACCGCGGCCTCGGCCGACCGGAGTTCGGCATCGCGGTCGCGCAGCCTGACCCGGCTCGGTGCGGCGTCCGACTCCCGCCCTCCGGTACCCGCCCCCGCCCGAAGTTCGTGTCCCTGCTCGGTCACCGTCGTGCCTCCGCCTCGCCGTACCCTGCTCGTGGAGCCGAGATTAGCGCCGCGGGGGGCGTGCTGTTCGGTGTTCGCCCAGGCTGGGACGGAGATTGAGGGTTCGGACCGCTTGCCAAGGGCAATTGCCCTATATCCCTAACGTCCGATCATTGCATCGGATACTCTACGGCCCTCCAGGCTAGTTGATCTTGCCATTTGCGATCCACGCTGTCGAGTCCCGCCCCCAACTCCCCCACGCCCAGCACCAGCACCAGCACCACCAGCGCCCCCACCCTCCGCCGCACCGGGAGTCCGATGTCTGACGACACCTCACTTCAGATTCCGTTCCCGCACCGTCGCAGTCCCCACGGGCCGTATGCCACCGAACTGCACCGCGAGTGGCTGACCCGGCACCCGCTGCTCCCCGACCCCGCGCACCCCTCCTACGCGCACTGGGACGTGGTGGACCTCGCCGCCCTCGGCTACCCCGACTCCGGGCCGGACGAACTCGCCCTGGCCGCCGACCTGATGGGCTTCTACTTCCTCTTCGACGACCAGTTCGACGGCCCCCTCGGCCGCCGGCCCGCCGAGGTGGCCCCGATCTGCGAACGGCTCATCGCCGTCCTCCACGGCGCCCGCCCCGACCCGGGCTCCGCCGTCGAGACCGCCTTCGCGGACCTCTGGGACCGCAGCGTGCGCGGCATGCCCGCACGCTGGCAGGCGCGCGCCGCCTACAACTGGGAGTGGTACCTGGCCAGCCACCCCGCCGAGGCCGCCGGCCGGATCTCCGAGCGGCCGCCGGACCGCGACGGCTACCTGGCCCTGCGCCGGGGCACCGCCGCGATGGAGACCATCTTCGACATGGTGGAGCGCCTCGGCCACTACGAGGTGCCCGCCGCCGTCCTCCACCACCCGGTGCTCCGCCAGATCCGCCAGCTCGCCGCCGACATCCCCTCGCTCAGCAACGACGTCCGCTCGTTCCCTCTGGAGGAACCGCGCGGAGACGTCAACAACCTGGTGATGATCGTGCAACGGGAGCGCCACTGCTCGGCCGAGGAGGCCTGCGCGGTGGTGATGGACGAGGCCCAGCTGATGGTCGAGCGCTGCCGCGAGCTGTACGACCGGCTCCCCGACGTCCACCGGGAGCTGGGCCTGGCGCGGGTCGAACGGGCCGTCGCCCAGCGCTACGCCGACGGCCTGGTCACCTGGCTCGCCGGATACCTCAACTGGGAGTCCCGGACCGGCCGTTACCTCGCCGCCTGAACCCGCCCGGGCCCGGCTCGGCCCGCCCGGCCCCCACCCGGGCCTGCCAGGGACACAGCTGGGCGCGTCCAGGCCCACCCCAAGCACCTCCGGGCACGTCCAGGCCCACCCCAAGCACCTCCGGGCACGTCCGGGGCCTGCCCGGGGCACCTCCGGGCGCGCCCGGCCCACGTGAGCCCGGCGGCGGAAAACGGCCGGAACACCGCACCCTCCGTGGACGGCTGCAGTACGGACCGTAGCCGAAGCGGCCGTCCACGGCTAGGGTGCCAACCGGCGGGGCGCCCCGGCGGCGCCCGGCCCATGTGCGTGTCCGTTCCCTCCGCCGGGCCGCCGGGCCACCCGTCCGCGGTCCGGCGCACCGCCCGGCCCGCGTGCCGCGGCGGTGCCCCGACAACGAGGAGGCACCCAGAACATGACGGTCTACCAGCCCCCCGGCAGCCCCGGATCCATCGTCACCTACCGTTCGCGGTACGAGCACTGGATAGGCGGCCGGTGGACTCCTCCGGTCCGCGGCGAGTACTTCGAGGACCCCAGCCCGGTCACCGGCGAGGTCTTCACCGAGGTCGCCCGCGGCACCGCCGAGGACATCGAGGCCGCGCTCGACGCCGCCCACGCCGCCGCGCCGGCCTGGGGCCGCACCCCGCCCGCCGAACGCGCCCAGGTGCTGCTGCGGATCGCGGACCGGGTGGAGGCGAACCTGGAGGCGCTGGCCGTCGCGGAGAGCTGGGAGAACGGCAAGCCGGTGCGCGAGACGCTGGCCGCCGACCTGCCGCTCGCCGTCGACCACCTGCGCTACTTCGCCGGCGCGCTGCGCGCCCAGGAGGGCGGCCTCTCCCAGCTGGACGAGGACACCGTGGCGTACCACTTCCACGAGCCGCTGGGCGTGGTCGGCCAGATCATCCCGTGGAACTTCCCGATCCTGATGGCGGTCTGGAAGCTCGCCCCGGCCCTGGCCGCCGGCAACGCGGTGGTGCTCAAGCCCGCCGAGCAGACCCCGGCGTCGATCCTGGTGCTGGTCGAGCTGATCGCCGACCTGCTGCCGCCCGGCGTCGTCAACGTGGTCAACGGCTACGGACTGGAGGCCGGCCGCCCGCTGGCCTCCAGCAGCCGGATCCGCAAGATCGCCTTCACCGGCGAGACCACCACCGGCCGGCTGATCTCCCAGTACGCCAGCGCCAACCTGATCCCGGTCTCGCTGGAGCTCGGCGGCAAGAGCCCCAACCTGTTCTTCGCCGACGTCGCGGCCGAGCAGGACGCCTTCTACGACAAGGCGCTGGAGGGCTTCGCGATGTTCGCCCTCAACCAGGGCGAGGTCTGTACCTGCCCGAGCCGGGCACTGATCCAGTCCGCGGTCTACGACCGGCTGCTGGCCGACGGCCTGGAGCGGGTGCGGTCGATGCGTCAGGGCAACCCGCTGGACACCGAGACCCAGGTCGGCGCCCAGGCCAGCGACGACCAACTGAAGAAGATCCTCGCCTACATCGAGATCGGGCAGGCCGAGGGAGCCAAGGTGCTGGCCGGCGGCGAACGCGCCGACCTCGGCGGGTCGCTCGCCGGCGGCTACTACGTGACGCCCACCGTGTTCGAGGGCGTCAACAGCATGCGGATCTTCCAGGAGGAGATCTTCGGCCCGGTCGTCTCGGTCACCCGCTTCGAGGACTTCGACGACGGCATCGCGCTCGCCAACGACACCCTGTACGGCCTGGGCGCGGGCGTCTGGACCAGGGACGGCAGCACCGCGTACCGGGCCGGGCGGGCCATCCAGGCGGGCCGGGTCTGGACCAACTGCTACCACGCCTACCCGGCGCATGCGGCATTCGGCGGTTACAAGAACTCCGGCATCGGCCGGGAGAACCACAAGGCGGTACTGGAGCACTACCAGCAGACCAAGAACCTGCTGGTCAGCTACTCCCCCGACGCCCTCGGCTTCTTCTAGGCCACCCCCGGGAGCGTGGGGTGTCCGGCCTCACCCGGTGAGGCCGGCGCCCGAGAACGCGGAGTGGGAAGTCGGACCGGCCGACTTCCCACTCCGCCACCACTCCCCGTGGTCCGGTCGGAACATGGCGTCCTCACTTCCCGGCCGCGCGGTGCGCCTGGGCTGCGCGGACGGCCTCGTCGATGTGCTCCGGCGGGATACGGACGCCCGAGGCGATCCGCCCCCCGACCGCGCGCAGTGCCTCGGCGGCCTCCTGCGCCCAGACGTGTTCGATCAGCACCAGCAGCGCCACCGTCCCCGGCGCCAACAGCTCCGCCGCCTCCTGGGCGTCCTCCGACCCGATCAGCGGCAGTACGGCGTTCCCGTCCGGGACGACACCGCACAGGTGCGCGAAGTCGGCGAGTTCGCCGTAGGTCGCCTCGCCCTCCGGGTGCCGTGTCACCACGAGGGAGTCGATCACGCGGATGTCGCCCGCGGTGCGCATCTTGCCCAGTGCGGTGGCCGCCTCCACGGTGATGGTCTGCTGCGGGAACGTCAGGACGAGCAGTTCGGCCGGCCCCATACGCGCCTCCCTTCTCCGTGCAAATCACCCATAGCCGGATCTAAGCACACGAATTTGGAAAATATCCGACTCGCCGCCGACATTCCCGGACACGCCCGGGCGACGCAATAAACAGGAAGTCCATACCCGTCGTCCCCCTGGGAGACCCCATGACCATCGCCATCGCCAAACTGTCCGACCCGACCGTCCGCTCCTTCGTCGCCGCGGTCAACGCCGGCAACCGGGCCGCCTTCCAGGCGCTGCTCGCCCCGGGCGCGACCATGTCCGACGACGGATCCGACCGGGACATCGACGACTGGACGGAGCGGGAGATCTTCTCCAGCCGCGGCCGCATGGACGTCCAGTCCGAGTCCGACGGCGGGCACGCGCTGGTCGCCAACTACAGCAACGACACCTGGGGTGAGATGCGCACCGCCTGGCGCTTCGTCGTCGACAACGGGAAGATCTCGCGCTTCGAGACCGGCCAGGCCTGACGCCAGCCCTGCCTGACACCGGCAGGCCTCACGCGGCACGGCTCTGCCCGACGCCGGCCCGGCCCGGGCCGGGCCGGCGAGCCCGAGCCCTAGGCGGGCAGCCCGAGGCAGCCGCGCACCGCGCGAATCAGGTTCCGCGAGCGGATGTCGCCCGTCACCCCGGGCTGCATGCCGTTGGTGACGTAACCGAAGCCCAGCCCGAGGTCCGGGTCGGCGAAGCCGAGCGAGCCGCCCCGGCCCGGGTGGCCGAAGCTCGCCGGCGAGGCCATCAGCGCGGTCGGGCCGTGCCGGAAGAAGCCGAGGCCGAACGTCGAGTTGACGATCAGCACCCGGTCCGGCCCGCTCACCACCGGCCCGGCCGCGCGCGTCAGCACCTCCGCACCGAGCAGCGGCGGCAGGGCCTCGCCCGCCCCGGAACCGTGCCGGTCGGCCGCGCCGACCAGCGCCGCGTAGAACCGGGCCAGCGAGCGGGCGGTGCCGATCCCCCCCGCCCCGGGGATCTCCGCGGCCTGCACCGCGGGGTCGTTGAGGTCCACCCCGGGCCGCACCGAGGCGAAGGCCCGGGCGGTCAGCGAGGCCGGGTCCTGGTAGGCGTCCCGGACCGACTGCTTGGGGCGCAGCCGCAGCCCGCTCGGCCCGGTCCGGGCGGCCTCCGGCGCGGGCAGGTCGACCAGCCTGCCGACCCGCGGCGCGGCGCCGGCCGGCAGCCCGATCCACAGGTCGAGGCCGAGCGGCCGGGCGATCTCCTCGGCGAAGTACTGGCCGACGGTGCGCCCGCTCACCCGCCGGACCACCTCGCCGACCAGCCAGCCGAAGGTGTACGGGTGGTAGCCGTGCGCGGTGCCCGGCTCCCAGGCGGGCGCCTGGGCGGCGACGGCAGCGGCCGCCGGCTCCCAGGTCAGCACGTCCTCCAGCCGCAGCGGCACGTCCAGTGCGGGCACGCCGGTCTGGTGCGAGAGCAGCCAGCTCACCGGCACCCGGTCCTTGCCGGCGGCCTTGAACTCCGGCCAGTACGAGGCGACCGGGGCGTCCAGGTCGAGCTGTCCGCGGTCGGCCAGCAGCAGCGCGGTGGTGGCGGTCAGACCCTTGGTGACGGAGCGCAGCACCTGCGCGGTGTCGGCCGTCCACGGCACGGCCGGCGCGGGCCGTCCGCCGACCTCCGGCCGGGCGTCGCCGCCCCACAGGTCGACCACCTTGCGCCCGCGCACGTACAGCGCGAAGGCCGCGCCCAGCTCGCCGTACTCGTCGAAGTTGCGGGCGAAGGCGTCCCGTACCGGCTCGAAGCCCTCGGCCGTCTCGCCCCAGATCTCCACCACCGCGCGCCGCCCAGACTCGTCCGACATTGGTCCAGTGTCCCGCGTTCGAACCGTTCGGACCGGGCCCGGAAACCCTAACCTGTCCGTCATGACCAACCCTGCCGAAGAGCTGCTGGACGTCGTCGACGAGCACGACCGGGTGATCGGGACCGCCCCGCGCGGGGAGGTGTACCGGGACGGGCTGACGCACCGCTGCGTCTTCATCCTGGTCCGCGACCCGGCCGGGCGGATCTTCGTCCACCGGCGTACCGACACCAAGCTGTTCGCCCCGGGCATGCACGACATGTTCGTCGGCGGCGTGGTCGGCGCCGGCGAGACGTACGCGAGCGCCGCCGTCCGGGAGGCCGAGGAGGAGCTCGGCGTGCGGGGGATCGAGCCCCGGCCGCTGTTCAAGTTCCTGTTCCGCCAGGAGGGCCTCTCCTGGTGGTGCGACCTGTACGAGGCGGAGTGGGACGGCCCGGTGTCACCGCAGGAGTCGGAGGTCGCCTGGCACGCCTGGCTCACCCCGGCGGAGCTGGACGAGCGGCTGGCCCGCGACGAGTTCGTCCCCGACGGGCTGGAGGCGTACCGCCGCTACCAGGAACTGCGCGGGTAGCGCGGCCGGATAGGGTGGCGCGCATGGCCTCCCGTACGCCGTCGGCGTCGCCCACGTCCGCGCGCACCCGCCGGAGCCCCGGCCCCGACGCCGGGCCGGCTACCGGCAAGGGCACCGAGAAGGGCGCCGCCACGAGTGCGGGAAAGGGTGCCGGAAAGGCCGCCGAGAAGCCCCGCCGGCGGCTCAGCGTCGACGAGCGGCGCGAGCAGTTGATCGCCGTCGCACTGGAGCTGTTCAGCCGCCGCCCGCCCGAGGAGGTGTCGATCGACGACATCGCGGCCGCCGCCGGCGCCTCCCGGCCCCTGGTCTACCACTACTTCCCGGGCAAGCAGGCGCTGTACGAGGAGTCGCTGCGCAGGGCCGGCCAGGAGCTGGCCGGCCGGTTCGAGGAGCCCGCCGAGGGCCCGCTCTCCGAGCGGCTGCACCGGGTGATGGGCCGCTACCTGGACTTCGTGCAGAGCCACGGCCCCGGCTTCGCGGCGCTGCTGCGCGGCGGCTCGGTGGCGGCCAGCGCCGGGACGTCCGCGGTGATCGACGAGGTCCGGCGGGCCGCGGCCGACCAGATCCTGGCCCACCTGGCCGTTCCCTCGCCCAGCCCGGGCCTGCGGCTCACCGTGCGCGCCTGGATCGCCAACGCCGAGATCACCTCCCTGGAGTGGCTGGCCGAGCGCTCGGTGCCGCTGGAGGAGCTCCAGCTCCACCTGGTCCAGGAGTTCGTGGCCGCACTGACCCTGACCGCCGCCCGGGAGCCCGCGCTGGCCGCCGAACTCGCCGGGTTCTTCGCCGGGGAGCGCCCCGACGGCCCGACCGGGCGGCTGGTGCGCGACCTCGCCGCCCTGTTCACCGTCCCCGGCCTCGCGGACGCCGTCGCCGAGCTGGCGGCCGGGCCCGCGAACTGACGGCCGGCGGGCCCTGCGCATGGCCGCCGGTTCTGCCCCGACCTCGGCCTCTGATAGGAATGTCCACGGATCTGACGGCACGCCGGTCACCGGCGCGCCCGGACCACCGAACGCAGACGGAGCAGAGCGGGGGCTCATCAGTTGACCCAGGACGGCCAGTTCACTACGGAAGCCAACCCCTTCGCCGCCGCGGAGCAGGTTTCCGCGACACTCGGCGCGCTCACCGACGCCCTCTTCGCACCGCAGGCCTCGCGCCACCCGGCGGCCTCGCTCACCGCGCTGCGCAGCGGCACGCACCCTGCGGCGGAGACGCTGTTCAACCTGCGGCTCGCCCCCAACGGCCCGGTGTACGACGCGGTCGACCGGCTGGGCACCGTCGTCACCGCCGGGACGGCCCGCCCCGGCACCGGCGCCCAGGTGGCCGCACTGGCCGCCGATGCGCTGCACGCCCGGTACGGCGGCGGCGCGGTGCGCGGTGCGGTGGCCGACCGGGGCACCCTCTCGGCCGCGCTGTTCGAGCTGCCGGTGGCCGGCGAGGCCGCCGACCCCAAGCTCCGCCCGCCCTTCGCCGCCGCGCTGGCCGCCCTCGCCTCCGGGCAGCAGACCCGGCAGCCGGTCGAGCTGGCCACCGGCGCCGGCGCCGAGGTCCGCCTCGTCGTGCCGCCCGGCTTCCACCCGCTGACCTCCCCCGGCGGCCCGCCCGGTGTCTCGGCCCGCACGGTGCCCGCCGGCCCGGCCGCCGGCGGCGCGGTCACCGTCCAGGGCGTCGACCCGGCCACCGCTGCGGCGGCTGCCGAGCTGACCGCCCATCTGGCCGAGGTCGCCGAGGAGCTGTTCAGCGGCACCGGCCCGGAGCCTCGCCGCGACTTCGCGGTGGTCGCCGCCTCCCTGGCGGACGCCTTCACCGCCTCGGGCACCGTCTACGCGGGCGTCTGCGCCGTCGAGACGGACGGCCGCCCCAGCGACGCCACCCTGGTGGTCTCGCTCGCCCAGCACCCGCTGCCGATCACCGGGCTCGCGACCGAGCTGGCCACCGTCCGCCGGCACGCCGAGGTCTGGACGGTGCTGCTGCCGGCCGGCCCGGCCGCCGTCCTGGTCGAGGGCCGCAGCGTCCCGGTGCCCGGCCCGCTGGCCGCCGACGGCCGACGGCGCTGGACGGTCACCGCGGTGGTGGAGGCGTTCGTCCCGCTGCCGGACGGCGTCTCGGTGCTCTGCGTCCAGCTCACCACCGGCCAGCAGCAGGACTGGGAGCTGTACACCGAGGTCTTCGCCGAGCTGCTGACGAGCGTGCAGTTCGGCTGGGACGGCGTCGCCGGGAAGCTCACCGCCCCGGCCGTCCCGGCTCCCCCCGTGCAGACCGCCGCCCCGGTGCTCACCCCGACCCCGGCCCGCGGCGTCCCGGCTGATGAGGCCTCCGCGGACCTCCCGCCGCTGCCGACGGTCTTCACCGAGCCCGCCCCGGCCGACGCGACGCCACTGCCGGTGCACCTGCGCGGTACCCCGGTACGCGTCCCCCCGGCCGACTTCAACCCTTTCGCCCGGGTGGCCGACCCGACGCCGGCCCAGCCGATCCTGATCCCGGACGACGGACCGGCCGACAACCCCGCCGACGATCCGGGCCGCACGCCCACGGGCACCCCGGTGGCGGTCCCGCCACCGGACTTCGACCCGTTCGGCGTGCTGCCCCCGACGCTCACCGACACCGCCGTGCCGGGCGCCGAGGAGGACGACCGTCCCAAGGGCACCCCGGTGACGATCCCGCCGCCGGACTTCAACCCCTTCGCCTTCAGCCCGTCGCTGTCCGGGACGACCACGACGGACGCCCCCGCGGCCGCGCCGGCCGCCGCCCCCGTCACCGACCCGTTCGGCACGGTGACGGCCGACCAGCCGAAGGACCCGTTCGGCACCACCCTCCCGCAGGCCGCGGCGGTCCCGCCGCCGCCCTCGACCCCGCCGGCCGTCCCCGCGCCGAGCACGACCGCGACCACGGTCGCCGTGCCGACCGACGGGTCGCAGGAGGACGACGGCAAGCCGAAGGGCACGCCGGTGACGATCCCGCCGCCGGACTTCAACCCCTTCGCCTTCAGCCCGTCGCTGTCCGGGACGACCACGACGGACGCCGCCGAGGCCCCGCCGGCCGTCGCCCCGGAGAACAGCCCCTTCGGCTGAGGCCTGCCGCGCACGGAGAGCCGCCCCGCGTGGGCGGCCCTCCGTGCGCTTCCACCCTCGTCCCGATCGAACGCGCGATCAGCCGCCGCCGGCCGCACCCCCCGGTCGACCGCGCTCCCGCACCCGCGCGGTCGTGCCCACGCCCGCCAACTGGTACAGACCTATTGCCAGTTGCCGGCCGGCTCCCTACCCTCGGGGAACACAGGATCCTCCGCGGCACCCCGACGGCCCGAGGTCTCCCGCTCCGCGCCGCCCCACGGCCGGAGCGCCCGCACGCTGCTCCACGCACCTGACACCTCCCCACAGGTAACGGGGCGACCCGGCATGCCCGGAGGCCCCGGGACAGGAGCCACATCCATGCGCAGACGTCGGATCAAGCTGCCCCTGCTGGCGGCCGGGACACTGCTCGTCCCGCTGCTCGCCGTCTCCCTCCCCAGCACCGCCGCCCACGCCGGCGGGTCCGCCACCGCGACCTTCACCAAGGGCAGCGACTGGGGCAGTGGCTACGAGGGCGGGTACACCATCTCCAACGGCTCCAGCACCGCGGTCAACGGGTGGACGCTGGAGTTCGACCTGCCGTCGGGCAACACGGTCGCCTCGCTCTGGAACGCGAGCTACACCACCGCGAGTTCGCACGTCACGGTCAAGAACCCGAGCTGGGCCGCCACCCTGCCGCCCGGAGGCTCGTACAACTTCGGCTTCAACATCGCCTATTCCGGCAGCTACAAGCCGCTGCTCAACTGCAAGCTGAACGGCCGGCCGTGCGACGGCACCGGGGGGGACCAGACCGCGCCGACCGTTCCGGGCGGTCTCACGGCCGGCAACGCCACCCAGACGACCGTCGACCTGTCCTGGACGGCGAGCACCGACAACGTCGGGGTCACCGGCTACGACGTGTTCCAGGGCGCCACCAAGGTCGCCACCACCGACGGCGGCACCACCGCGCTCACCGTCCAGGGCCTCACCGCCGGCACCGCCTACCAGTTCACCGTCCAGGCCTTCGACGCCGCGGGCAACCACTCGGCAGCCGCGGGCCCGGTCAGCGTCACCACCAAGCCGCCCGTCGACCCGGACAAGCAGGCGCCGACCGCCCCCGGCACCCCGGGCGTCACCGGGTCGGATGCCAACAGCATCTCGCTGACCTGGGCGGCCAGCACCGACAACGTCGGCGTCACCGCCTACGACGTCTACAACGGCACCGCCCTCGCCGCGACCGTCACCACGCCGTCCGCCACCGTCGGCAACCTGGCGCCGGACACCTCGTACACCTTCACCGTGAAGGCCCGCGACGCGGCCGGCAACGTCTCCCCCGCCTCGGCCCCGGCGACCGGCAAGACCAAGCCCGGCGGCACCAACCCCGGCGCGCTGAAGATCGGCTACTTCACGCAGTGGAGCATCTACGCCCGCGGTTACAGCGTGAAGAAGCTCGACACCTCCGGCTCGGCGGGCCGGCTCACCACGCTCAACTACGCCTTCGCCAACATCCACCCGACCACCAAGCAGTGCTTCATCACCAACAAGGCGGCCGGTCCGGACAACGACCCGAACGCGGGCGACGGCGCCGGTGACGCCTGGGCCGACTTCGGCAGGGACTGGGACGCCGGCAGCTCGGTTGCCGGCACCACCGACACCTGGGACCAGCCGCTGGCCGGCAACTTCAACCAGCTGAAGCAGCTCAAGGCCAAGTACCCAAACCTCAAGATCCAGATCTCGCTGGGCGGTTGGTCGTACAGCAAGTGGTTCTCCGACGCGGCCGCCACCGACGCCTCCCGCAAGGCGCTGGTCGGCTCCTGCATCGACATGTACATCAAGGGCAACCTGCCGGTCATCGACGGCCGCGGCGGCGCGGGCAGCGCGGCCAACATCTTCGACGGCATCGACCTCGACTGGGAGTGGCCGGCCTCCGGCGGGCACGACGGGAACATCTTCCGGCCCACCGACAAGGCCAACTACACGCTTCTGGCCCAGGAGTTCCGCCGTCAGCTGGACGCGCTCGGTGCCACCACCGGCAAGCACTACACGCTGAGCGCCTTCCTCCCGGCCGACCCGGCGAAGATCACCGCGGGGGTCGACGTCCCCGGCCTCTTCGGCGCCTTCGACTTCGCCACCGTACAGGGCTACGACTACCACGGCGGCTGGGAGATGAGCACCAACCAGCAGTCCGCGCTCAAGCTCGCCGCCGGCGACCCCTCCACCCCGGACCGGCAGTTCAGCTCGGAGATCGCGATCAACGCCTACGTCAACGGCGGCGCCCCCAAGAGCAAGCTCACCCTGGGCATCCCGTTCTACGGACGCGGCTGGACGGGTGTGCCGCGCGGCACCACCAACGGCCTCTTCCAGAGCGCGACCGGCCCCGCGCCGGGCAGCTACGAGGCCGGGTTCGAGGACTACCACAAGCTCAAGGACCTTGCCACGAGCGGCGGTTACACCCTCTACCGCGATCCGGTGGCCGGCTTCGCCTACCTCTACAACGGCTCGGTGTTCTACACCTACGACGACCCGACCGAGATCGCCCGGAAGACCGCCTGGATCAAGTCCCAGGGGCTTGCCGGCGCGATGGTCTGGGCCTTCGACGGTGACACCGGCAACGGCGAGCTGATGGCCGCGGTGGACAACGGCCTGAAGTAGCGCGCCGGTTCGGCCGGAAACGGTGCCTGGCCCGTCGCCCGCTCAGTCGTCGCGGCGGGCCAGGTGCACCACGTCCGGCACACCCCGGGCGACCGGGATCTCGTAGGTCACCACGTCCGAGAAGCCCGCCGCGCGCAGCGCCTGCTCGAAGGCCGGGGAGGGCTGCGCGCTCCAGACCGCCAGCACCCCGCCCACCTGCAGCCGGTGCCGGAGCACCGCGAGCCCGTCCGCGCCGTACAGCCCGGCGTTGGAGTCGGTGACCGTCCAGTCCGGGCCGTTGTCGATGTCGAGGCAGAGCGCGTCGTAGCGCTCGCCGTCCGCCCCCGCCAGGTACTCCAGCAGGTCGGTGTGGAGCACCGCCACCCGATCGTCCTCCAGCGCGCCCGCCGAGAAGGCGGCCAGCGGGCCGGTCCGGTGCCAGTCGATGATCGCGTTCTCGCGCTCGACGATCGCGATCCGCCCCCACCGCCGCTCGGCCACCGCGTACGCCAGCGAGAAGCCGACGCCGAGCCCGCCGATCAGCACCGACGGCCGCTCGACCACCACGCCAGTCCGGCCCAGCTCGTCCAGCGCCGCCTGGATCAGCAGCCGCTCGGAGCGCCCGTCGGCGGTGTCCATCAGGAAGCAGCCGTTGGCGATGATCTCGAAGTGCCGGCCGCGCTGCCGCAACACCACCTCGCCGAACGGGCCCTCCCGCCGGTCGAGCGTGACGACGGCGTCGTTGCCGTCCCGTGCGGGCAGTGCGGTGGCCATCCGGATTCCTCTGCGTACTCGGGTGTGCGGACTACCCGCCCGACAATAGCGGAGGCCGGCCGCGGTCCGGTCATGTCGTGAGCAGCACCCCCGCGTAGCTGACCCCCGCCACCATCACCCAGGAACCGAGGCCGAGCAGCGCGATCCGCCCGCCCGTGCGCATCAGGGTGGGCAGGTGCACGGCGCTGCCGAGGCCGAACAGGGCGGCCGCCAGCAGCAGCTCCTGGGCGTCCCCGGCGAGTGTGAGCGCCCGGTCGGGCAGCACCCCGGTGGAGCGCAGCGCGATCATCACCAGGAACCCGGCCACGAACAACGGAACGATCGGCGGCCGCTTGCCGGCGGCCGCGGCCGTGCCCTCCGTACCCTCCGGGCCCTTGCGCGCCCGCCGCACCGCGACGGCGACCCCGGCGACCAGCGGCGCCAGCAGCACCACCCGCATCAGCTTGACCAGCACCGCCTCGCGCAGCGCCCCCGCCCCGCCGGTCTGCGCGGTGGCGACCACCTGCCCGACGTCGTGCACGCTGGCGCCGACCCAGCGCCCGAACTCGGCCTCGCCGAGCCCGAGCGGCTGCTGGAGCAGCGGGAGGACGGCGATCGCGAGGGTCCCGCAGAGGGTGACGAGGGCGACGGAGGCGGCGACGTCCTCCTCCTCGCTGCCGGCGGCCTGGCTGACCGCGCCGATCGCTGAGGCCCCGCAGATCGAGTACCCGGTGGCGACCAGCAGCGGCTGGTCGCCGGGCAGGCCGAGCCGGCGCCCCAGCCACCAGGTGCCGGCGAAGGTGGCCGCGACCACGGCGAGCACCATCGCGACGGTGGCCCAGCCGAGCCCGAGCACGTCGTCCAGGCTGAGCTTGAGGCCGAGCAGCACGATGCCGAGCCGCATCAGCCGCCGCCCGGCGGTGGAGAGGCCGGGCCGGGCGACGCCGCGGACCACCGGCCGCAGCCCGGGCAGGTGGGCGGCGGCGATGCCGAGCACCACGGCGGCGGTGAGCTTGGGCACGGCGGGGACGGCCTGGTGGACGCCGAGCGCGGCGGCCACGCCGAGGGCGGCGAGCAGCAGGCCGGGGGCGTCCCCGCCGAGCGGGGGCAGCAGGCGGGTGCGGACGCGCCGCTCCCGGACGGTCAGTGCCACGGCGCGATCACCGCTGCTCGTCGGCGGGGAGCCGGTAGACGCGCCGGATGCTGGTACCCAGCCGGGCGACGTCGGCGCCGTAGACGTGGATCGAGATGGCGGTGGACGTACAGGCGTTGCGGACCAGGTGGATGTCGCCGGGCGGGGCGAAGGCGGCGACGGTGCCGGCCGGCCCGACCACGTGCTCGGTCTCGACCAGGTGCGCGGTGCGCCCGTCGGAGACCAGCCGGTAGCGGGTCTCGCTCTCCTGGCCGCGATGGACCCCGGCCACGCACCAGGAGACGTGGTCGTGGATCGGGGTCTGCTGGCCGGGCAGCCAGACCAGGGCGACGACCGAGAAGCTGCCGTCGCTCTCGGCGTGCAGGACGTGCTGGCGGTAGTGGTCCGGGTCGCCCTCGCGCTGGGCGTCGGTGAGCAGGTCGTCGTCGCCCAGGTGCGGGGCGAGGCGTTCGCCGACCAGGTAGGCGGTGAGTTCGGGTGGCAGGCCGCGGTCCACGACCGCGCGGATCTCGCCGACCAGGGCCGTCATACGCTCGGTGAGCCGGTCGCTGCCGACCGTGGCGGAGGGTGTCATGACAGCAGGTTCGGGCCGGGCGACCTATCACGTCCAACGAGGGTTTGTTAGCTCTACCCCAACGCGAGCTTATCGATCAGTGCGGCTCAGCAGCCGCCCGGCAGCCGTCCCGTAGCCGTGTCCCGTAGCCTGCCCACAGCCCGCCGCTCAGCAGCCCACCCGCGCCGCGGCCGCCGACCGCAGGTGGTCCAGCACCAGCGCCGTGGCCGGAATCCGGCGGTGCTCGCGCAGCACGTACGCGCAGACCTGCCGGCGCAGGTGCGGCTCGACGGCGCGCCCGGTGACCTTGCGGTGGCACATGAAGGAGAGCACCAGCGCGGGCATCAGCGCGATCCCGACCCCGGCGGCGACCAGGCTCTGCACGGCGAGGTTGTCGTCGGTGGAGAAGACGATGTCGGGGGCGAAGCCCTCCTCCGCGCAGACGTGCAGCAGGTTGGCCCGGCAGCGCGGGCAGCCGGCGATCCAGCGCTCGCCGTCCAGGTCCACCAGCCGGACGGCGTGCCTGCGGCCCAGCGGGTGGCCGACCGGCAGCAGGACGGTGAGGAGGTCCTCCATCAGCGGAATCTCGTCCACCCCGTCCGGCACCTCGGTGGTCGCGCCCGGGTAGCGGAAGGCCAGCGCGATGTCGCACTCACCGCGCAGCAGGCGCTGCACGGAGTCCGGCGGCTCGGCCTCCAGCAGTTCGACCCGGACACCGGGGTGCTCGGCGAGCAGCCGCGCCATCGCCTCGGGTATCAGGGTGGCGTTGGCGCTGGGGAAGGCGCAGACCCGGACGCGGCCGGCCCGCAGCCGGGCGAGCGCGGCGAGTTGCTGCTGGGCGGCGGAGAGACTGCCGAGGATCAGCTCGGCGTGCCGGGAGAGCGCCTCGCCAGCCTCCGTGAGCCGCAGACCGCGCCCGGCCCGGGTGAACAGCGGCACCCCGACGGAGCGCTCCAGCGCCTTCATCTGCTGGGTGATGGCGGGCTGGGTATAGCCGAGTTCGCGGGCGGCCGCCGAGTAGGAGCCCGCCCGGACGACCTCGTGGAAGGTCCTGATGTGCCGTGAGTCGAATACCGGCTCCACTGCCCCTCCGCCCGCCCGCGCCCGTGCTGTCCGGCAATCATAAGCAGACTTTGGAGGCCGCTGACATTACCCCGAGCGTACCTATGGTTTACGGACGAACCGCCCACCCCGCCTCTCCCACCGTCGAGCGCCCGCGCCCGCCGCCACTCCTCACTACCCTTGCTGCTTACTGCTTACTGCTTACTGCTCACCGCTGGACGGACGGCGGCAGCCCCATCACCACCTCGGCCTTGGCCACCGGCGCCCCGCCGCGCACGCTCGGGCTGCGCCTGCTGCGGCGCTCGACCCAGCGGGCCAGCCAGGAGAGCAGCAGGCACATGCCGATGTAGATCGGCGCGATCACCATCACCACCGGGATGAACGGCAGGTCGTAGTCCAGGTTGGTGGCGACCAGCTTGCCCGCATGCAGGAACTCCTCGTAGGTGATCAGGAAGCCCAGCGAGGTGTCCTTGAGCGCCACCACCAGCTGGCTGATGATGGCCGGCAGCATCGCCCGGTTGGCCTGCGGCACCAGGACGTACGCCATCACCTGGGTCTTGCGCATGCCGAGCGCGTACGCCGCCTCGCGCTGCCCGGCGGGCACCGCCAGCACGCCGGCCCGGAACACCTCGGCCAGCACCGAGCCGTTGTACAGCACCAGGCCGGCCACCAGCGCCCAGAGCGGCTCCACCTTGAGCGCGACGAAGATGAAGAAGATCATCACCAGCAGCGGCATGGCCCGGAAGAACTCCACCACCAGCGTGGAGAGCCGGCGCACCACCCGGTGGTCGGAGAGCCGCCCGGCCGCGAACAGCGCGCCGAACGGCAGTGCGAACAGCACCGTCCAGCCGAAGGCCTTCAGCGTGTTGGCCAGCCCGCGCAGCAGGAGGTCCTGGACGCCCTGGTACTCGAAGGCCATCCACTTCTCGTAGGTGAACTGCTGGGTATGGAACAGCATGTAGACGATCCACCCGATCAGCGCGGCGATCGCCAGCAGCGCGACCAGGCCGTACGTCCGGTGCCGGGCGAGCGCCCTCGGGCCGGGAATGTCGTAGAGCGCCGAGGATTCCGCCGTCATCGCGCCACCGCCACACGTCGTTCCAGCAGGTTGAAGACGGCGCTGACGGCCAGGGTGATGATCAGGTAGCCGACCGCGATCCAGACGAAGGTCCAGACGATGCCGTACCCCAGCTCGTTGATGGTCCGGTAGGTGCCCAGCAGTTCGGTCACGCTGAACGCGCCGGCGATCGCGGTGTTCTTGGCCAGCGCGATCATCACGCTGCCGATCGGCCCGACCACCGACCGGTACGCCTGCGGCAGCACCACCATGCCCATCGTCTGGCCGAAGGTCATCCCCAGACTGCGGGCCGCCTCACCCTGGCCGGTCGGCACCGTGTTGACGCCCGATCGCATCGCCTCGCAGACGAACGCCGAGGTGTAGCAGCCGAGCGCGAGAACCGCGAAGACGAAGAACGGCAGGGTGATGTCGAACCGCGGCAGGCCCAGCACCACGATGAAGAACAGCAGCGTCAGCGGGGTGTTGCGCAGCAGCGTCACCCACGCGGCGCCGAAGACCCGCAGCGGCTTCACCGGCGAGACCCGGAAGCTCGCGATCAGCACACCGAGCACCAGCGCCAGCACGGCGCTCACGACGAACAGCGAGAGGGTGCCCAGGAACCCGTGCCAGTAGGTCGACCAGTTGTCGATCAGCGTCTTCACAGCAGCCCTCTCAGTACCGGTCGATCGGCGGCGGGGTGGGTGCCGGGACCCCGGAGAGGCCGAGGGTGGCGTCGTAGGCCTTCTTCCAGTCGCCGTTCTCCTCGCGGTGCGCCAGGGCGTCGTTCAGCGCGCCGCGCAGCACGGTGTCGTTCTTCGGCGTCCCGATCCCGTACGGCTCCTGGGAGAACAGCGGTCCGACCACCTTGAGCTCGTCGGGCACCTTGGCCGCGTAGCCCATCAGGATCGTGTTGTCCGTGGTCACCGCGGCCACCTGGGAGGTGATCAGGTTGTCCACACAGGCCGAGTAGCTGTCGTAGCCGATCAGCCTGGCCTGCGGATAGTCCTTCTGGATCCGCTGGTACGGGGTCGAGCCGGCCGCCGAACAGACCTTCCTGCCGCTGAGGTCCTGCGGGCCGTGGATGGCGTTGTCGTTCCTGCGTACCAACAGCGACTGGCCGGCCAGGTAGTACGGGCCGGCGAAGCCGACCAGCTTCTTCCGGTTGTCGTTGATGGTGTACGTGCCGACGTAGTAGTCCACCTGACCGTTCTGCAGCGCGGTCTCACGGTTGGCGGAGGCGATCGTCCTGAACTCGATCTTCTCGGGGGTGAAGCCGAGGTCGGCGGCGACCATCTTGGCGATCTCGATGTCGAAGCCCGAGTACTGCCCGGTCGCCGGGTTCTTCTGCCCCAGGTAGGGCTGGTCCTCCTTGGCGCCGACCACCAGGTGGCCACGACCGCGGGCGGCGTCCAGGGTGGGAGAGCCCGTGATGCCGGTACCGCTCTCCACCTGATAGCTGGGCAGCGCGCTGGGCTGCGGGCCCTTCGGCGGCGGAGTGCCGGCCTTGCCGCAGCCGGCCAGCAGCACGGCCAGGACCGCGAGGGTCACGATCTTCTTCACGGCGCGGCCTCAGTGCTTCAGGATCTTCGACAGGAAGTCCCGGGCACGCTCGCTCTCGGGGGCGCCGAAGAAGTCCTCGGGGGCGCGGTCCTCGACGATCCGTCCGTCGGCCATGAAGACCACCCGGTTGGCCGAGGCCCGGGCGAACCCCATCTCGTGGGTGACCACCACCATGGTCATGCCCTCGTGTGCGAGCCGGCGCATGACGTCCAGCACCTCGGTGATCATCTCGGGGTCGAGCGCGGAGGTGGGCTCGTCGAAGAGCAGCGCCTTCGGGTCCATGGCGAGCGCGCGGGCGATCGCCACCCGTTGCTGCTGACCGCCGGAGAGCTGGGCCGGGTACTTGTCGGCGTGCGCGACCAGCCCGACCCGCTCCAGCAGCGCCCGGGACTTCGCGTCGGCCTCCGCCCTGGGCCGGCCGCGGACCTTGATCTGCGCCAGGGAGACGTTCTGCATCACGGTCTTGTGCGCGAAGAGGTTGAAGGACTGGAAGACCATCCCGACCTCGGCGCGCAGCCGGGCCAGCGCCTTGCCCTCCTCGGGCAGCGGCCGGCCGTCGATCGCGATGGTGCCGGACTCGATCGGCTCCAGGCGGTTGATCGCCCGGCAGAGCGTGGACTTGCCCGAACCGGACGGTCCGATCACCACGACGACCTCGCCGCGCCCGACCGTCAGCTCGATGTCCTGCAGCACGTGCAGGTCCCCGAAGTGCTTGTTCACACCGCGCAGCTCGATCAGCGGCGTGAAGGACGACGCCACGCGCGCGGGTTCGGGAGCCGCCTCGCGGGCGTCGGTCACTTTCCGCGCCGCCCCTTCATCAGCCAGCCCACTGCCCCGCCCGCCAGCAGGGTGGCCAGCAGGGCGATCCAGAGCGGCGCGGTGACGGTGAAGACCCAGAACTGGATCCTGACCTTGTCGAGGTTGGCGAACAGGAACCACACCGCGAGCACGACGAGGACGCCGATCCCGATGTACCGGGTGGGAATGCCACCGATCTCACTGCGCTTGGCGCCGGACGAGCCGTCTGAAATCTTGGTCACACGCGCAGTCTGCGGGCCGATCGGTTGATTTGTCGGCTCACGCGCCCGGGGTTAACCCGCACGGGGCAAGCCTGCCCCCGTGCGGGTTTGCGCCGGTCAGCGGGTGCCGGCCACGGCTAGGGCTCGTCCCGCCAGGAGCGCCAGAGGGCGGCGTACGGGCCGCCTGCCGCCACCAGCTCCGGGTGGCTCCCGTACTCGCTGATCCGCCCGCCCTCGACCACCGCGATCACGTCCGCGTCGTGCGCGGTGTGCAGCCGGTGGGCGATGGCGATCACCGTCCGGCCCTCCAGTACCCGGGAGAGCGAACGCTCCAGGTGCCGGGCGGCCCGCGGGTCCAGCAGCGAGGTGGCCTCGTCGAGCACCAGGGTGTGCGGGTCGGCCAGCACCAGCCGGGCCAGGGCCAGCTGTTGCGCCTGCGGCGGGGTGAGTGCGGCGCCGCCCGAACCGACCTCGGTGTCCAGGCCCTCCGCCAGCGCGTCCACCCACTCGCCGGCGTCCACGGCGTCCAGCGCGGCGCGCAGCTGGGTGTCGTCGGCGTCCGGCGCGGCCAGCCGGAGGTTGTCCCGCAGGGTGCCGACGAAGACGTGGTGCTCCTGGTTGACCAGCGCGACCTGGGCCCGGACCCGCTCGGCCGGCATCCGCGCCAGCGCCGCCCCGCCGAGCGTCACGGTGCCCCGGCCGGGTGCGTAGATCCCGGCCAGCAGCCGGCCCAGGGTGGACTTGCCCGCACCGGACGGCCCGACCAGCGCGACCCGGCTGCCCGGGGCGACGGCCAGGCTGATGCCGTGCAGGACGTCGGCGCCCTCGCGGTAGCCGAACCGGACGTCCTTCGCCTCGACCCGGCGGCCGTCCGGCCGGGCCTCCTCGTCGCTCTCCTGCTCGGGCACCTCACGGACCCCGACCAGCCGCGCCAGCGAGGCCTGCCCGATCTGCAGTTCGTCGTACCAGCGCAGGATCAGGTCGACCGGGCCGGTGAGCGCCTGGGCGTAGAGCACCCCGGCGGTCAGCTGGCCGACGGTGATCCAGCCCCGCAGCGTGAACAGCCCGCCGAGCACCAGCGTGCCGAGCACGGCCAGGGTGTAGACCGCGTCGATGGTCGGGAACCAGACCGAACGCAGCCAGAGGGTGTACCGCTCCCAGGCGAGCCACTCGCCGAGCTTGCGGTCGGTCAGCCGGACCCGCTCGTCGCCGAGGCGCAGCGCCTCGACCGTCCGCCCGGCGTCGACCGTCTCGGCCAGCACGGTGTTCACCGCGGCGTACCCGGCCGACTCGTTCCGGTAGGACTGCGGGGCCCGCCGGAAGTACCAGCGCGAGGTGGCCAGCAGCAGGGGCAGGCCGATCAGCGAGGTGAGCGCGAGCAGCGGCGAGGTGACCACCAGGGCGCCCAGGACCAGCAGCAGCGAGACCACCGCCACGGCCAGCTCGGGCACCGCCTCGCGGACCGACTTGTCCAGCCGGTCGATGTCGGTGGTGCCGCGGGAGACCAAGTCCCCCGTGCCTGCCCGCTCCAGGACCCCGGTCGGCAGGGTCACCGAGCGGACCAGGAAGTCCTCCCGGAGGTCGGCCAGGACCCGCTCGCCGAGGATGCTGCCACGCAGCCTCGACCACCAGGTGAAGGCCGACTGTACGACCAGCGCCAGCAGGTACCAGCCGACGGCGACCGCGATGGTCGACTCGGCGGTGCCGGTGGCCAGCGACTCGACCACGGTGCCGAGCACCCACGGCCCGACCAGCCCGGCGACGGTGGCCACCGAGTGCAGCGCCACCACCGAGGAGAACCCGGCCCGGTGCCGCCGGGCGAGCAGCCGCAGGTAGGCGCGGACGGCGGCCGGGGAACCGACCGGAAGGGTGGTGGCCGGCCCCTGTTCCTGTTGGACGGGGGGCTTCATACGGTGCTCCTCGGTTGGTCTGGTGGCCGGACGGGTGCGGCGCTCCCCGACGGTGCCGCCCGCCGCGGAGCCGGGTGCGGCAGCGACGGGTGCGGCAGGGTCGGGTGCGGGTTCAGGTGCGAGAGCGGGGTCGGCTGCGGGGTGGTGGCGTTCACACGCTCTCCCCGACCGTGGCCGGCTCCTCCTCGCGGGTGACCACGGCGCGGTAGGCGGGCTCGGTCTGCATCAGCTCACGATGCCGACCGGCGGCGACGGCCCGGCCGCCCTGGAGCAGCACCACCCGGTCCGCCCGGTCGAGCAGCAGCGGGCTGGTCGCGAACACCACGGTGGTTCGCCCCTCGCGGTTCTTGCGGAGCCCGGCCGCGATCCGGGACTCGGTGTGCGCGTCGACCGCGCTGGTGGGCTCGTCCAGGACGAGCACCGGAGGATCGGCCAGCAGCGATCGGGCGAGCGCCAGCCGCTGGCGCTGGCCGCCGGAGAGCGAGCGGCCGCGCTCGGTGATCCCGGCCCGCATGGCATCCCCTCCGCAGTCGGGCGAGCCGTCGACCAGGGCGTCCAGGACGTCCTCGGCACGGGCGGCGGCCAGCGCCTCGGCGGGCGTGACCCGGCCCGAGGCGGGGATGTCGAGTAGGGCGGTCAGGGTACCGGAGAGCAGCACGGGCTCCTTGTCGTGGACGAGCACCGCCGCCCGTGCCTCGGCCAGCGGGACGGCGTCCAGCTCGGTGCCGCCGAGCCGCGCGGACGGCTGCGGCTGATCCCCGTCGGCCGGAGGCACGTGCCCGCCGAGCCGCTCGGCGAGCTCGCCGGCGACGTCCGGGTCGCCGCAGACCACGGCCGTCAGCTCGCCGGCCCGGGCGGTGAGCCCGGAGGCCGGGTCGTACAGGTCGGACTGCCCGGGCCTGGTCAGCTCCGCGTCCGGGGTGCCGGTGGTCCGGCTGAGCGAGAGCACCCGGACGGCGCGCCCGGCGGAGACCCGGGCGACGCTCCATGCGTGTGCCGCCTCACCGAGGATGCGCAGCGGCGCGGCCAGGAACGCGGTGGAGCCGTAGACGGCGATCAGGGTGCCGATGCCGATCCGCCCGGTGGCGGCCAGATGGGCGCCGTACCAGGTGACGCCGACCACGAACAGGCCCGGCAGCAGCACCTGTTGGGCCTGCATCAGCGACCAGACCCGGGCCGAGCGGACGGCGGCGGCGCGGACCTTCTGGGAGGCCGCCCGGTAGCGGGCGAGGAACAGCTCCTCGCCCCCGATGCCGCGCAGCACCCGGAGCCCGGCGACGGTGTCGGCCGCCAGCTCGGTGGCCTTGCCGCCGAGCGTGCGCTGCTCGGTGTAGCGCCGCTCGAACGGGCCGAGCAGCGGCCAGACCGCGGCGGCCAGCACCGGGACGCCGAGCAGGACGGCGAGGCCGAGCACCGGCTCGGTGACCAGCACCGCGGAGCTGACGGCCAGCCAGACGATCACCGCGCCGCGGACCCGGGCGACCAGCTCGACGTACCAGCCGATCTTCTCGACGTCGCCGCTGCCGACCGCGACGATCTCGCCGGTGGCGATCCGCCGGGACAGCCCGGTGCCGAGGTGCGAGGCCTGGCGGGCCACCAGCTGGCGGACCTGGGTGGCGGCGTGGATCCAGTTCCACACCGCCTGGCGGTGCAGCAGGACGGTGCCGAGCGCGGCCACGGCGGCGAGGGCGAGCGCGGCGGCGCCGGCCCGCCAGATGCCGCCGGCGTCACCGTCGACGGCGGCCTGGACGCCCAGGCCGAGCGGCACCGGCAGGGCTGCCTGGCAGCCCATCTCGAGCAGCGCCCAGCAGGTGGCGAGCACCTGGCCGCGCCGCTGGCTGCGCTGGAGCCAGCGCAGGAAGGCGAGGGGGGAGGAGAGGTCTGGGCCGCCGGGATCGGCCAGCGGCAAGGTCTTGAGCGGCATGACGCTCCGTTGCGGGTGGTACGGGCGGGGGCGCAGAGGGCGCGGGTCGCGCGCGGATGCGAGGGGGCAAGGTGCGGCCGGTATGGTCACGGCCGGGCTGGTCAGGAGGTCATGACAGGGAGCCTGCCAACCCGAATGTGACCTACGCAACAGGTTTTCGGCGGCGCACGCCCCGCTCACGCCCCCCACCGCAGCCGCCCCGAAGCCGCCCCGGGCCCGCCTGCCACCCCCGCCCCGGGCCCGCCTGCCACCCCCGCGTCACCCGCCCGCGGCCTGCTGCACGCGCTGGTACACCGCGTCAGAAAGTTCTTTTCCGGTCCGGGAACAAACCGGGACACCGCACAGGTTGCCCCACTGGAAGCAGATGGTCGACCAGGAGGGCACCCCGTCCCGTGAGCAGCATCCCCACCGTCACCCTCAACGACGGCTCGCAGATCCCGCAGCTGGGCTTCGGCGTCTGGCAGGTCCCGGACGCGGAGGCCACGGCGGCCGTCCGCACCGCCATCCAGACGGGTTACCGCTCGATCGACACCGCGGCCATCTACGAGAACGAGACCGGCACCGGCCAGGCCGTCGCCGAGGCCCTCGCCGGCGGCGTGGCCCGCGAGGACCTCTACATCACCACCAAGCTGTGGAACTCGGGCACCCGCGACTGGACGGGCGAGCAGGGCCGGGACGCGGTGCTGCGCGAGTTCGACGCCTCGCTGGCCAAGCTCGGCCTCGACTACGTGGACCTCTACCTGATCCACTGGCCGCGCCCGATGCACGGCAGCTACCTCAACGTCTGGAAGGCCTTCGAGCAGTTGCTCGCCGACGGCCGGGTGAAGTCGGTCGGCGTCTCCAACTTCGGTACCGAGCAGCTCACCCGCCTGCTCGCCGAGGCCTCGGTCAAGCCGGTGCTGAACCAGGTCGAGCTGCACCCGTACTTCCCGCAGGACGAGCTGCGCGCCTTCCACGCCGAGCACGGCATCGCCACGGAGGCCTGGAGCCCGCTGGGCCAGGGCAAAGAGCTGCTCTCCGAGCAGGCCCTGGTGAAGATCGCCGAGAAGCACGGGCGCACGGTCGCCCAGGTGGTGCTCCGCTGGCACCTGCAGAGCGGCATCATCGCGATCCCGAAGTCGGTCACCCCGTCCCGGATCAAGGAGAACCTGGACGTCACCGGCTTCGAGCTGGACGCGGCCGACCTCGCCGCGATCGCCGGCATCGCCACCGGCAAGCGGATCGGCCCGGACCCTCAGGAGTTCGACTGGAACTGACGTGCCCGCCCAGGAGCGTGTCCGGCACCGCCGTCGGGCACGCTCCGGCCGACTCCGGGGCCGTTGAACAGAGTCGCGCCGGACGGGGTCGAACGGCGCCGTCGAGCCGAGGGGTCGTCAAGCACCGAGCGGCAGTCGAGCACCGAGCGGCAGTCAGGCACCGAGCGGCAGTCAAGCCTGAAGGCCGCCTTCCCCCTTCCGGGTCGGCGGCCTTCAGTGCGTTGGCGAATCGTTTTGGCGGAAGCTCGGAGCGCGAAGCCTAGAGCCGACCCGCCTTGGCGATCAGCGCGAGCGCGGGCTCGTGCTCGTGCTCGTCCAGCGGAGCCAGCAGCAGCCGCTGGACCTGGGCGACGCCCGCGGCCGAACGGTGCAGCAGGTCCTGACCCGCCGGCGAGAGCGACAGCAGGTTGCGCCGCCCGTCCGAGGGGTCGCGCCGGCGCTGGACCAGGCCGCGCCGGACCAGCCGGCTGACCATCTCGGCCATCGTGGCCTTGTCCAGCGAGGCCAGCTCGCCGACCGTGCGCTGGTCGGCGCCCGGCTCCAGCTCGAGCGCGTCGAGCACCGCGTACTGCGGTGCCGTCAGCTCCGAACCGACGTGCTCCGACCAGAGCTTGGTGTGCACCTGCTGGCTCACCCTGATCAGGTAGCCGATCGCCCGCTGGGCGTCCAGCATCGGCCGCGCGTCGGTGAGGACGGCGACCGCAGCGGGCTCCAGCCTGGCTATCTTGGCCATCACACGGACGATTTCCAGCTGCTCCTCGGCCGTGAGCGGCTCGAAGAGTGTGCGCTGCACGCGGACCACACCGCCGGTGGCCTCGCGCACCGCCTGGGCGCCACTCTGCGAGAGAGCGAGCAGTTTGCGCCGGCCGTCGGCCGGGTCGCGGCGTCGCAGCACCAGGCCACGCCGGACCAGCCGGGCGACCATCTCGGCCATCGTGGCCTTGTCCAGCGAGGCGCGCTCGCCGACCGTCCGCTGGTCAGCACCCGGTTCGAGGGCGAGGACCAGCAGTACGGCGAACTGCGGAGCCGTGAGATCGGCTCCGACGTGTTCGGACCACAGACGGGTGTGAACCTGCTGTGCAACGCGGATGAGGTGACCGGGCGACTGCTGCAGTCGCGCGGACACGCGGGTCGTCGGGATCTCCCCCAGCACCATGTATCCGTCCCGATGTCACACCCGGTGTGTGTGGGACACCCGGGTGGGGCAGTAACGGCGAGTGGGCGTCCCGCTGTGAGGGAGGGCGCTCCAGCCGTGCAGCCGGTGGCTGCTGGCGGACACTATACAAACGGCGGGCCCTCGCTGGCAGGCGGGGGCGGATAGTAGACGCAGGTTCGGCAACATTGGCATATTTACGCGCCGGCCGACCCGGCAGTAACCCGTTCGCAGGAGAAAGCCGACCGGTCGGTCCTTACCCTCGGTCACCTGCGACTTCCGCCCTGGCCGCGCACCTTACTCGCCGGTAGGGTATGGCCATCCGGCGGTCCGCCCCGGGACGAGCCCCCACCCGGCCGCCCGCGGGACCGCCGGACGAGGCTCCGAGCCAGACCTCAGAGACATCCGAGAGAGACGAGAGCGAGCATGACCGAGCAGACCACCGCCCCCAGGGTCGCCGTCGTGACCGGCGCCGCACGCGGACTGGGCGCCGCCACCGCCGAGCGCCTGGCGGCCGACGGCTACGCCGTCGCCGTCCTCGATCTGGACGAGGCGGCCGGCAAGGACACCGTCGACCGGATCACCGCGGCCGGCGGGCGGGCCGTCGCGGTCGGCGCGGACGTCTCGGACGCCGCCCAGGTACAGGCCGCGGTCGACCGGATCGCCGCCGAACTCGGCGCCCCGGTCGTCCTGGTCAACAACGCCGGCGTGCTGCGCGACAACCTGCTCTTCAAGATGTCCGAGTCCGACTGGGACACGGTCATGAACGTCCACCTGCGCGGCGCCTTCCTGATGACCCGCGCGATCCAGAAGCACATGGTGGACGCCGGCTTCGGCCGGATCGTCAACCTGTCCTCGTCCTCCGCCCAGGGCAACCGCGGCCAGGCCAACTACTCGGCGGCCAAGGCCGGTCTCCAGGGCTTCACCAAGACCCTGGCCATCGAGCTGGGCAAGTTCGGCATCACCGCCAACGCGGTCGCCCCCGGCTTCATCGCCACCGACATGACCGCCGCCACCGCCGCGCGGGTCGGCATGGACTTCGAGGACTTCAAGAACGCCGCCGCCACTCAGATCCCGGTCCAGCGGGTCGGCCTGCCCGAAGACGTCGCGCACACCATCTCGTTCCTGGCGAGCGAGGGCGCCGGCTTCGTCTCCGGCCAGGTCATCTACGTGGCCGGCGGCCCGCTCGACTGAGGCACCGAACCTACACAGGGTTACCACGGAGTGGGAACCGGCCCGGCCGGTCTCCCACTCCGTTCGCTTTGCCCGCCCTTGGGAAAAGATTCCCCAACACTGTACTGACATTCGACGGGAGAATATCGGAAAACCGCCCCCGAGCGCGCGGATTCCAGCCGCATCGACGCATTCTCGGAGAATTCCGAATTCCCCGGAGAACGCCGCCGACCTGCTGGATTACGGCGACCGGCCCGCAAGCGCCGAGCGAATTGCCGGAGGGCCTGACGGCCCGCCGCGAGCGCCCGCGCCAGGCCGCCACGGCCGCTACCCCTCCCAGCTCCGTTCCACGACCCCGTCGCGCACCGCGAGGTTGAGCCGCCCCTCCCGGTGGTCCATGGTCATCATCGCCCCCGGGAGCAGCACCCGGACCGACGCCCAGCCGTGCCGGCGGGCCAGTTCCTCGGCCCGCTCCACCCGCAGCCCCGCGTAGCCCTCCGCGTCCGTCTCCGTCATGGCCCCTCCCCGTCTCGTGCCCCGGACGTACGCTGGAATCGTAGACCGGAAGGCCACGTGAACCGCGGCGGAAGCCGGACTTCAGGAGGAGGTGACCGGGCATGCGCGCCACCACCCCGCGCCGGTGGCGGAGCGGCACCGAGCCCGCCACCGCCCGCAGCGATCTCAAGCTGCGCTATCTGCTCGCCCTGACCTTCACGCCGTTGTTCGCCCTCACCACCGTGGCCTTCGCGGTCTGGGCCGCGAACGCCCCCGTCGTCGGTGCCCCCAGCCGGGGGACCCTCACCGGCTTCGCGGTGGCCTGCGGGATCCTCACCGTGTTTGCCGTCGTCGATCTCGTCGTCGTCATCCGGCGCCGCCGGACCGAGCTCTGAGGCGGTATCTCCCACGGAGTGGGAAGCCGGCCGGGCCGGCCTCCCACTCCGCCGCCACGGCGGCTCAGCGGTTGCCGACCGCCTGCTTCACCAGCGTCCGCCCGAAGTCCCACATCAGGCCGCTCCCCCGGTGCGCGTCGTCCATCACGTCCGTGAAGGCGTCGACGAACCGGTCGACGTCCCGCTCGGTGATGATCAGCGGCGGGATCAGCTTGATCACCTCCAGGTGGTCGCCGGAAACCTGGGTGAGAATCCGGTGCCGCTGGAGCAGCGGGACGACCACCATCTGGGCGAACAGGCCCTTCCGCGCCGCCTGGAGCGCCGTCCAGCCGGTCCGCAGCTTGAGCGACTTCGGGCGGCCGAACTCGATGCCGATCATCAGCCCGCGGCCGCGGACCTCGGCCAGCAGCTCGTACTTGTCGACCAGCGCGGCCAGCCGGTCCCGGAAGAGGTCACCGACCCGGCGGGCGTTCTCCACCACCTTCTCGTCCCGCATCACCTCCAGGGTCGCCAGTCCGGCCGCCATCGCCTGGGCGTTGGAGCCGAAGCTGGCCGAGTGCACCAGCACCCGGTCCATCGAGGAGTACACCTTCTCGAAGATCCAGCTCTTGCCGAGCGTCGCCCCGACCGGCACGTAGCCGCCGGAGAGAGCCTTGGCCGCGCAGACCAGGTCGGGCAGCACGCCCTCCTCGTGCTGGTAGGCGAAGAACTCGCCGGTCCGGCCGATCCCGGTCTGCACCTCGTCGCAGATCAGCAGCGCCTTGTGCTCGTGCAGCAGCTCCTGCGCGGCGCGCAGCCAGCCGGGCGGCGGCGCCTGCACGCCCTTGCCCTGGATCGGCTCCACGATCAGCGCCGCGACGTCCCCCTTCTTCAACTCCTTGGCCAGCGCCACGAGATCGCCGAGCGGGATGGCGGTGTCCGGCAGCAACGGGTCGAAGCCCTTGCGGAAGCCGCTCTCGCCGTTGACCGAGAGCGAGCCGGTGGTCAGCCCGTGGAACGCGTGGTCCGCGTAGAGGATCCGGCGGCGACCGGTGGCGTAGCGGGCGAACTTGAGGGCCGTCTCGACCGCCTCGGTACCGCTGTTGCCGAAGAAGACCCGGTCCAGCCCGGGCGTGTAGGAGAGCAGCCGCTCGGCGAGCAGGCCGGGCAGCGGCGAGCAGTCGAAGCGGACGAGGTCGGGCAGGTCGAGGTCCATCACCTGCTGGACGGCCGACCGCACCACCGGGTGGTGGCGCCCCAGCGCGAAGATGCCGAAGCCGGCCAGCATGTCGAGGTACTCATTGCCCTCGGCGTCGTAGAAGTACGGGCCCCGGGCCCGCTCGTAGTACTTGTCGAAGCCGATGGTGTGCAGCATCCGCGGCAGCTGCGGGTTGAGGTAGCGGCTGTGCAACTCGTAGCGCTCCGCGCCGCGTTCGGCGATCAGGGCGGCCAGGTCGAAGTGGGCCCCGGAACGAGCCCCGGTGCTGGCTTCGGTACGTGCTTCGGGTGCGTCGGGGTCAGCCGGCATGGCGCTGGTTCGCTCCTCGGGTCGGTAGCAGGTTCTTGGCGAAGGCGGCGGTCTGGGCGGCGACCCCGGTGCCGGTCAGGCCGGTCTCCTCCAGGATCTCGCCACGGGCGGCGTGCCCGAGGAACTCCTGCGGCAGGCCGAGCACCCGGACCGGGACGTCCACCTCGGCGTCCCGCAGCGCCTGGGCGATCGCGGCGCCGACGCCGCCGGTCCGGCCGTTGTCCTCGACCGTGACGACCAGCCGGTGTGCGGCGGCCAGCACGGGCAGCGCCGGGTCGACCGGCTTGACCCAGCGCGGGTCGACGACGGTCGCGGTGAACCCCTCGGCGAGCAGCAGCCGGGCCGCGTCCAGCCCGGCGGCCGCGGTGGTGCCGACGGCGACCAGCAGGATCTCCGGCAGCTCCCCGGTCCGCAGCAGCACGTCCACGCCGCCGATCCGTTCGACGGCGGGGACGGCCGGCCCGATGTCGGCCTTCGGGAAGCGGACCACGGTCGGCGCGTCCGCCACGTCCACCGCCTCGCGCAGCTGCGCGCGCAGCTGGTCGGCGTCGCGCGGTGCGGCCAGCCGCAGGCCGGGGACGACCTGGAGGATCGACATGTCCCACATGCCGTTGTGCGAGGCACCGTCCGGCCCGGTCACCCCGGAGCGGTCCAGCACGAAGGTGACGCCGAGCCGGTGCAGGGCGACGTCCATCAGCACCTGGTCGAAGGCCCGGTTGAGGAAGGTGGCGTACACGGCCACCACCGGGTGCAGCCCGCCGGTGGCCAGCCCGGCCGCGCTGGTCACGGCGTGCTGCTCGGCGATCCCGACGTCGAAGATCCGCTCGGGGTACGCCTTGGCGAACTTGGCCAGGCCCACCGGCTGGAGCATCGCGGCGGTGATCGCGACGACGTCCGGCCGCTCCGCGCCGAGCGCGAGCATCTCGTCGCCGAAGACGGATGTCCAGGAGACCCCGCCGCTGGGCGAGATCGGCAGGCAGGTGTACGGGTCGATCGGGCCCACGGCGTGGAACCGGTCCGCCTCGTCCTGCTCGGCCGGCTGGTAGCCGCGGCCCTTGACGGTCAGGCAGTGCACGATCACCGGCCCGCCGAAGCCGCGCGCCTGGCGCAGTGCCTGCTCCACGGCGGCGAGGTCGTGACCGTCGATCGGCCCGAGGTACTTGAGCCCGAGGTCCTCGAACATGCCCTGCGGGGCGAAGGCGTCCTTGAACCCCTTCTTGGCGCCGTGCAGCGCGTCGAAGATCGGTTGCCCGACCAGCGGGGTGCGCTGGAGCGCGCCCTTGCCGAGGGCGAGGAAGCGCTCGTAACCCTGGGTGGTGCGCAGCGTGGCGAGGTGGTTGGCGAGGCCGCCGATGGTCCTGGCGTAGGAGCGCTCGTTGTCGTTGACGACGATGACCAGCGGCCGGTCCCGCGCCTCGGCGATGTTGTTGAGCGCCTCCCACGCGAGCCCGCCGGTGAGCGCGCCGTCGCCGATCACCGCGACGGTCTGCCGGTCGGGCTGGCCGAGCAGCTGGGCCGCCTTGGCGAGCCCGTCGGCGTACGAGAGGGCGGTGGAGGCGTGCGAGTTCTCGACGAGGTCGTGTTCGGACTCGGCGCGCGAGGGATAACCGGAGAGCCCGCCCTTGCTGCGGAGTCCGGAGAAGTCCTGGCGGCCGGTGAGCAGTTTGTGGACGTAGCTCTGGTGGCCGGTGTCCCAGACGATCCGGTCGTAGGGCGAGTCGAAGACCCGGTGCAGGGCGATGGTCAGCTCCACCACGCCGAGGTTCGGGCCGAGATGGCCGCCGGTCCTGGTGACGGCGTCGATCAGGAAGTCGCGGATCTCGTCGGCGAGGAGCGGGAGGTCGGCGGCCGGCATCTTCCGCAGGTCGGCCGGGGACTTGACGCTGGAGAGCAGTGACATGTGTTCACCTCAGGACTCGGAGCTGTGTGGCGGCCCCCCTGGGCGGGGTCGTCCGGCACGGGAGGCTGTTCCCGTGCCGGACGGGGTGCGGTCAGTGACCGCGGTTGGCGCCGATGGTCTCGGTGACGGCGCGCAGGGACTCCTTGAGCGAGCCCATGGTGGCGAGGACGGCGGTCGGCTCGTAGCCGCAGTGCGCCATGCAGTTGGCGCAGCGGGCGTCCTTGCCGCGGCCGTACTTCGACCAGTCGGTCTTCTCGATCAGTTCGCGGTAGGTGGGCACGTACCCGTCGGCCATCAGGTAGCAGGGGCGCTGCCAGCCGAAGAGCGAGTAGTTGGGGATGCCCCAGGCGGTGCACTCGAAGTCGACCTTGCCCTCCAGGAAGTCCAGGAAGAGCGGGCTGTGGTTGAGCCGCCAGCGCCGCCGGTTGCCGCCGGCGAAGGTCTTGCGGAAGAGCTCCCTGGTCTGCTCGACGCCGAGGAAGTGCTCCTGGTCGGGGGCCTTCTCGTAGGCGAATGCCGGGGAGATCATCATCTCGTCGACCTTGAGGTCGTCGTTGAGGTAGTCGAGCACGTCGATGATGGTCTGCGGGGTGTCGGTGTTGAAGAAGGTGCTGTTGGTGGTGACCCGGAAGCCCCGCCGCTTGGCTTCCTTGATCGCCTCGACGGCCTCGTCGAAGGTGCCCTCCTTGGCCACCGAGGCGTCGTGCCGCTCGCGCAGCCCGTCGATGTGCACGGTGAAGGTGAAGTACGGCGAGGGCTTGAACTTGTCCAGCTTCTTGCGCAGCAGCAGCGCGTTGGTGCAGAGGAAGACGTACTTGCGGCGCTCGACCAGCTGGCGCACGATCTCGTCGATCTGCGGGTGCATCAGCGGCTCGCCGCCGGCGATCGAGACCATCGGGGCACCCGACTCCAGCACCGCGCCGACCGCCTGGGCCACCGGCATCCGCTGCTTCAGCACGCCCGCCGGGTGCTGGATCTTGCCGCACCCCTCACAGGCCAGGTTGCAGGCGAAGAGCGGTTCCAGTTCGACGATCAGCGGGAACTTCTCCCGCCGCTTGAGCTTCTGCTGCATGAGGTAGGTGCCGACTCGCACGGTCTGGCGCAGCGGCATGGCCATGGCTAGCTCGCCTCCTGAGGGAGCGTCGAGGATGTGGGGTGGTTGCTGGTGCCGGGCGCCGGGCGAGGCCGGACCGGCTGGTTCGTTTCGTGCCAGTCGACCAGGGCGGGCACGGTGGCCCGCAGCGTCCGCCAGGCCCGGACGCCGGCCGGCAGGGTGCCCGGGCGCAGCAGTTCGTGCTCGGGGGTGTCGACCACCACCCGCAGCACGGCCGCGGGCAGGGCCGGACGGAGCTCCTGGAGGGCGGCGAGGACGGCGGCGGCCTCCATGTCGACGGCGAGCGCGCCCTGCAGGTGCAGGGCGCGCCGCTCCAGGCCGCGCACCACGTGGTCGGCGGTGTGGTGCACGCCGTTGTGGGCTGTCAGGCCGAGCACCTTGAGGGCCCGGGTGAGTTCCGGGCCGGAGTCGACGGCGAAGAGGTTCCCCTCGGCATCGCGCACCCCGTTCGCGACGATGACGTCACCGGGCGCCATTCCCGGTGCGACGGCCGCGCCGAAGCCGGCCACCACGACGGCGCCGTAGCCGCCGGGGGCCGAGGTGAGCAGCCGTCGGACGGCGTGCGAGGCCCGCCGGCGGCCCACGCCGGTGCGCACCAGCACCGGTGGGCCCCCGGCCGCGCCGTGCCAGTCCCCTCCGCGCAGGGCCCAGACCTCGGGGCCGAGCGCGCAGAGCACCAGCAGGGGAGCACGGTTCACCGGGACGCCCCGATCGCCGGGGTGCCGGTCGCGTCCCGGCCGGTGGCGGGGCTTCCGTGCAGGTACCGGCCGAGCGCGGTGACCGGGAAGACCAGCCGGTACAGGTGGTAGTTGATGGAGAAGTCCCACGGGAAGCCCGTCCCCGTGAACTGCGGCTCGTCCCAGGTGCCCTCGGGCAGCTGCGTGCGGACCAGCCAGTCGACGCCGCCCTCGACCGCCGGGTTGGCCCGGCCGTCCGGGCCCTCGCCGGCCGCGAGCAGCGCCATCAGCGCCCAGGCGGTCTGCGAGGCCGTGGAGTCACCGCGCCCGGCCCAGCGGGCCGGGTCCTCGTAGGACCGCATGTCCTCGCCCCAGCCGCCGTCGGTGTTCTGCCGGTCCTCCAGCCAGCGGACGGCGCGGCGGATCGCCGGGTGCTCGTCCGGGACGCCGGCGGCGACCAGGGCGGGCAGCACCGAGCCGGTGCCGTAGATGTAGTTGGTGCCCCAGCGGCCGAACCAGGATCCGTCGGCCTCCTGGTTGCGCAGCAGCCACTCCACGCCCCGGCGGGTGCGCGGGTCCTTGCCCTTGCCGACCTCGGCGAGCATCTCCACCACATGGGCGGTGACGTCGGCGGACGGCGGGTCGACCACCTCGCCGAAGTCGCAGAACGGCAGCTTGTTCGGCAGGGTGCTGGTGTTGTCGACATCGAACGCGCCCCAGGCGCCGTTCTTGGACTGCATACCGAGGTTCCAGCCGACGCCCCGGTCGACGGCTCCGGTCACCTTGGCGGGGTCGGGGTGGGCGACCCGGCGCAGCGCGAGCACCACCTCGGCGGTGTCGTCGATGTCGGGGTAGGTGTCGTTCTCGAACTCGAAGGCCCAGCCGCCGGGGGCCAGCGAGGGCCGCTGGACGGACCAGTCGCCGCGCCGGGTGATCTCCTCGGCGAGCATCCAGTCGACGGCGGAGACCAGTGCGGGGTGGTCGGCCGGCACGCCGGCGTCGGCGAGGGCGATGGTGGCCAGGCAGGTGTCCCAGACCGGGGACTGGCAGGCCTCCAGCCAGCGGCGGCCGTCCTCGGTGTGCACGGTGAAGCGGTCGAAGGAGGAGAGCCCGGCCTGCATGACCGGGTGGTCGAGCTCGTAGCCCTCCAGGTGCAGGGCGATCAGCGAGTAGACCGCGGGCGGCTGGATGCCGCCCCAGCAGCCGTCCGCCTCCTGCCGTTCGACGATCCAGCGGCAGGCCTGGGAGAGGGCGAGCCGGCGCAGCGGGCGCAGCGCCCGGTGGTGGTAGGCGTGCAGCACCTTGTCCAGGCGTTCGAACAGGCCGTCCCAGGTGGTGGCGGGGGCGAGCGGGCGCTCGGGGAAGGGGTGCTCGGGGTCGGTGTGCAGCTCGGTGAGCGGGAAGGGCGCGGGGCGGACCGGGCGGTGGGCCGAGACGATGGTCAGCGGAACGATGGTCTGCCGGGCCCAGCAGCCGAAGGCGTAGATGTTCAGCGGGAGCCACCTGGGCACGAAGATGATCTCGGGCGGCATCTCCGGCAGCCGCTCCCAGGGCCACCAGCCGAAGAGGGCGAGCCAGATCCGGGTGAAGACCCGGGCGGCCGCGATGCCGCCGGCGGACCGCACGTAGCGGGCGGCGGCGAGCATGTGGGGGGCGTTCGGGTCGTCGCCGGCCAGCTTGAGGGCGACGTACGCCTCGACGGTGGTGGAGAGCTCGGCCGGTCCGCCGTGGAAGGTGGACCAGGTTCCGTCCTCCCGCTGCTGGGAGCGGATCCACTCGGCGGTGGCCTTGGTCTGGTCCTCCGTCCGGATCCCGAGGAACTGTCGGAGCAGTAAGTCCTCGGCGTCCATGGTGACGTTGGTTTCGAGGTCGCCCTTCCACCAGCCTTCGGAGCTCTGCAGTGAGAGCAGGTGGGTGGTGGCGCGGGCCAGCGCCTCCTCGGCCGAGGCCGGCCCGTGTTGCTGCTGGTCGGGGCGGTCGGCCGGTCCGGCCGGCTCGGCCCCTGCGGGCTGCCACCGCCCGGCGCTCAGCAGCGCCGGGGGGCGGTCGCCCACCGCGACCGGCTCGGAATCGTACTCAGGGTCGAGCCGGCCGTCCGCGGTTGCTGTCAACGTAACGTCACCTCTCTCGTACCACCACGAATTCGGCGAGCGCGACGAAGTGCTCGCGCACCGCGTCGGGCATGGGCACCTCGTCCAGGGCGGCGAGGGCAGTCGTGTGCTGGCGGCGGGCCTCCTCCTGGGTCCAGGCGCGGCCGCCGGCCTCCTCGATCAGGGCGGCGCGGGCGGCCAGCTCGGGCTCGCTCTCCTCGCCGCGGCCCTTCGGGTCGGCGAGCTCTCCGGCGAGCCGGCGGGAGGCGGCGCCGCCCTCGGCGAGGGCGGCGGCGACCGGCAGGGACTTCTTGCGCTGGCGCAGGTCGCCCCAGTGCGGCTTGCCGGTGACCTCGGTGGCGCCCCAGATGCCGAGCAGGTCGTCCACGGCCTGGAAGGCCAGGCCCAGGTGGTGGCCGTAGCGCTGGAGGGCGTCCGAGACGCGGTCGTCGGCGCCGGCCAGAACGGCGCCGATGGCGGAGGCTGCGGCGAGCAGGGCGGCGGTCTTGCCGCCCTCCATCTCCAGGCATTCGGCGACGGTGACGCTGTCGCGTTGTTCGAAGGCGACGTCCATGGCCTGGCCGTCGATGAGCCCGCGGGTGGCGGTGGTGAGCAGCCGGACGGCGCGTGCGGCGTCGGTGGCGCTCGCCCCGCCGACGGCACCGGCAGTGCCGGCGTCGAGCAGCACCTCCGTACCGAGTGTCGCCAGGGCGTCGCCGACCAGGATCGCCTGGGCCGGACCGAAGACCGTCCAGGCGGTGGCCCGGTGCCGTCTGGTCTCGTCACCGTCCATCAGATCATCATGGAGCAGGGAGAAGTTGTGCACCAGTTCAACAGCCACCCCGCCGGGCACTCCGGCCTCGGCCGGGGCGCCGACGGCCTGGGCGGAGAGCAGCGCCAGGGCCGGGCGGACGGCTTTGCCGCCGTCCCCCGCGGACGGTGTGCCGTCCCGGTCGATCCAGCCGAAGTGGTAGGCCGCGACGGTGTCCATCGGTGCGGCCAGACGGGCGACGGCGGCCTTCAGCGGTGGGGTGCAGAGCGTGCGGCTGCGGGCGAGCAGCTCCGGCACCGAGACCGGTTCGGCGTGCGCCGTGCCTCCGACGGCAGTGCCGGTGCGTGACTCCACGTGCGTTCCCTCTCCCTGGTGGTGCCGGGCCGCACGGGACGGCCGGGCGCTGGCGATGTCGATGAGACCGGTACGGGCGGCGGGGCCGGCGGCTCTCGCGGGGTCACCGGCGGCGGGGCCCTGCGTCACCTGGGCCACCTCCCGTCGGCGCGGTCCACCGGAAGGCGGGTGCCGGCGCCGGCGAGCGCGGCGTCGGCCGCGGCGTGGCCGCTGCGGACGGCACCTTCCATGGTCGCGGGCCAGCCGGTGGCCGTCCACGCGCCCGCCAGCAGCAGGCCGGGGACCTTCGTCCGGGCGGACGGGCGCAGGGCAGCGGTGCCCGGGGCCGGGTCGAAGGTGGCGGTGCGTTCCCTGGTGACGAAGAAGTCCAGCACCTCGGCCCCGCCGGCGGCGGGGAGCAGCCGGGCCAGCTCCGGCAGGTAGCGGCGGCGCAGCTCGGCGACGGGCAGGTCGATCTCGTCCTGCACGGCGGACTGCGAGAGCGCCAGGTACTGGGCGCCGGGGTGGGCCCGCCCCGCTTCGGTGCCGGCCAGGCCGGAGTGCGCGGTGCGGTCGAACACCCACTGCACCGGGGAGCCGAGCGCGGCGAAGAAGGGGCGGCGCAGCACCTTGCGGTCGTAGATCACGTGGACGTTGAGGATCGGCGCGGTGCCGAAGCCGGCGAGCCGCTGCTGCCCGTCGACGGCGTCCGGCGGCAGCAGGGCGGCCGCGGTGTCCTGGGCACCGGCCAGCACCACGGTGTCGGCGGTGAGCAGCTCGCCGCCCTCCAGCCGGACGGCGTGCTGCGGGGCGGCGGGCTTGAGCTCGGCCGCGCGGGCGCGCAGCAGCACCTTCACGCCGGCGCGCTCCAGCTCGGCGAGCGCCCGGTCGTGGTGGATCGTGCCGAGCGGGACGGCGGCCATGCCGATGTCGGAGGCGCCCGGGTCGGAGAGCAGGCCGGTCTTGAAGACCATCGCGGCCAGGGCCAGGGACACCTGGTCGGCCCGGGCGTTCAGGGTGGCGACACCGACCAGGTCCCAGAGCGCGGCGATGGTCCGCGCGTTCTGCCCGTTGCCGCGCAGCCAGTCGCCGAAGGAGACGGCGTCCAGCGCGGGATCGGCGAGGTCGAGGCCCTGGAGGGCCAGCGCGCCGCGGACCACCCGGGCCCGGTCGGCCGGGCCCAGGTGCGGGTAGCGGGCCAGGCTGCCGGCCAGGTGCAGCGGGACGGGCAGGCCGGCCCGGCGGAGCCGGCCCAGCGTGCGCACCGACGCCCCGGCGGGCCCGGAGACACCGAGCACCGGGACGTCGAGCCGGTCCTGGAGGTGCACCAGCCGGGCCGCGCCGAGCCGCTCGATCAGGCCGCGGTAGGCGGTGCAGCAGCGCAGGTAGACGTGCTGGCCGTTGTCGACGGTCAGCTCGCCGCGCTGGAACGAGAAGGCCAGCCCGCCCAGCCGGGGTCGCCCCTCGACCAGGGTGACCCGGTGGTCCGCCTCGGCCAGCCGCAGGGCGGCGGTGATGCCCGCCAGGCCGCCGCCGACCACGACAGCGGCCGGGCGCGCGGCATCGGCTCGCCCGGTCATCGGCCCTCCCCCTCGTGTCCTGCGCCCGGCCCTGTCCCGCCCGGAGCGCTCGTGGTCGACTTCGTGCCCGTCACGGTGGACAGCACAGGACCACCCAGCAGTGATTCCCCGCTGACACAGCGTGACAGAACTGCGGTGAGAATCAAGAACGCCCCCCGGCGAGCCCGGAAAGCGCGACGTACGCCTTCTCCCAGCCCGGAAGCGAGACCCGGCCGCGCAGGACCGACTCCGGGTCGGCGGCGATCCGGCCGAGCAGCCGGTGGTAGATGCCGGCCATCGCCGCAGTGCAGGCCCGGCTGCGGCGGTCGAGCATCGGCAGCAGCCGCAGGCCCTCCTCGAAGGCGGCCTGGGCCCGGGCGGCCTCGAACGCCACCAGGCCGGTGAAGTCCGCGCCGACCGGCGGCTTGGGCAGCGCGAAGCCCTGCTCGCAGCCGAACCGGACGAGGTCCTCGGAGGGCAGGTAGGTGCGGCCGTTCAGAGCGTCCTCGCGCAGGTCGCGCAGGATGTTGGTGAGCTGCAGGGCCAGGCCCAGGGTGTCGGCGTAGTGCGCGCCGCGCTCCGGGTCGTCGCAGCCGTACACGCCGAGCGAGAGCCGGCCGATCGCGCCCGCGACGCAGCGGCAGTAGACCTGCAGCTCCTCGTACGTCTGGTACTCGGCGCCCTTGAGGTCCATCTCGACGCCGTCGATGAGCTCGTCGAAGCCGCCGAGCGGGATCGGGAAGCGCCGGGCGGCGTCCGCCAGGGCGATCTTGATCGGGTCGGTGTCGTCCTCGGCGACCGCGCCGGCGCGGACCTCGTCCAGCAGCTCGCGGGTGCGCAGGAGCGCCTCGGCCTTGCGGTCGGCGGGGAGGTCCCCGTCGCCGATGTCGTCGACCCGGCGGGCCAGGGCGTACAGGGCCGACATGGCCAGCCGCTTCGGCTCCGGCAGCAGGCGGATGCCGTAGCTGAAGTTGCGGGCCTGCAGTCCGGTGACTGCCTCGCAGTACCGGTACGCCGCCATGACCTGCGCCGACGCCAGTGGTGATGCCGCCACTCGGGCGTTCACCTTCCCTTCGCGAAGATGGCCGCCGCCTTCGCTGCGAGGCGGCGCTTGTCGGGCTTCGCCTGCTGGGCGAGCACGTCGTACCCGGCGTCCTCGATGGCTGCCAGGGCCGCGTACCCGCCGGCGGTGAATCCCGCCAGGAGCAGTCGAAGCCTCCCCCGAACCGTACCTACCAATGGCGCGCCGCGGTCGAGCAGGGTGCGGGCCCGGGCGACCTCGAAGGCGACCAGCTCACGGACGGCGCCGCTCGCGGTCGGGGCGGCGAGCTCCTCCTCGGTGACGCCGAAGCGGGCCAGGTCCTCGGCCGGGAGGTAGATCCGGCCGCAGGCGAGGTCCTCGGCGACGTCCTGGAGGTGTTCGACCACCTGGAGGGCGCTGCAGACGGCGTCGGACAGCTCGATCCGCTCCGGGGTGGAGACGCCGGCGATCGCCAGCACCAGGCGGCCCACCGGGTCGGCGGAGAGCGTGCAGTAGCCGAGCAGGTCCTGGTAGGTGGCGTAGCGGGCAGTGGTCTGGTCCACCCGGTTGGCCTCGATCAGCCGGCGGAACGGCTCCGGGGTCAGCCCGTGCCGGTCCACCAGCGGGACGAGGGCGCGCAGCAGCGGGTGGCGGGGGCCCTCGGCGGTCCCGGGGTGCAGCGCTGCCACGAACACCCGGTCGAGGTCCTGCTCCAGCCCGTCGAGCAGCGCGAGGCGGAACGCCACCTCCGCAGGACCGGGCGGGCCGCTCTGGGCCGAAGGGGTGGCCGGGGTCGTCGCCGGAGCCCCGCCAGGGGGCCGCTCGGCGATCCCGAGCAGACGGGCGGCGCCGGCCGGGTCGGCCAGGTCGCCGTCGCCGGCGTCGTCCACCAGACGGGCGAAGCCGTAGACCGCCATCAGGTCGTCGCGCCAGGCGGCGGGCAGGAAGAACGGGGCGACCGGGAAGTTCTCCGCGCTCGCCTTGTCCAGCGTCACCCCCGCTGAACGGTCCGCTGGCTCACTACTGGGCTGGGCCGAAGCCGACACTGCTGTCACTCCCCCGTTCTACACCGCTCCGCACGACCGGCCCGAGTCGGACACGCGTCCGATACCGGGAGTCCCGTCCGACACACCACCCCCGTGACTTACAGCCTGACACCACCGACCTCGCCGGGAAAGACCGCCCCACCCGGCGCGCGGGCCGCTCACCCGCGCAGCGGCGGGCCACCCGGGGTACCCCCCGGGGCGCGCGAGGGGCGCGCGACCGGCCGGGCGTGCGGGCACGGGGGCGCACGCACGACGGAGGGCCGGCGGCCGGGCTGACCCGGTCACCGGCCCTCCGTTCGGGCCAGGCAGGCGCTACGGGCGCTCGCCGCGCTCGTAACGGCCCACGACCTCCTCGGTCGGGCCGTCCATCACCAGCTCGCCGGCCTCGATCCAGATGGTCCGCTCGCAGACCTCGCGGATCGAGTTGTTGTCGTGGCTGACCAGGAAGACGGTGCCGGCGGACCCACGCAGCTCGTCGATCCGCTTCTTGCTGCGCTGCTGGAACGCCTGGTCGCCGGTGGCCAGCGCCTCGTCGATCAGCAGCACGTCGTGGGTCTTGGCCGCCGCGATGGAGAACCGCAGGCGGGCACCCATGCCGGAGGAGTAGGTGCGCATCGGCAGCGAGATGAAGTCGCCCTTGTCGTTGATGCCCGAGAACTCGACGATGTCGTTGTAGCGCTCCCGCACCTGGGCGGGCGTCATCCCCATCGCCAGGCAGCCGAGCACCACGTTGCGCTCGCCGGTCAGCTCGTTCATCAGCGCCGCGTTGACGCCCAGCAGCGAGGGCTGGCCGTTGGTGTAGATGCCGCCCTTCTCGGTCGGAAGCAGGCCGGCGATGGCGGCCAGCATGGTCGACTTGCCGGAGCCGTTGGAGCCGATCAGGCCGATCGCCTCGCCCTTGTAGGCGGTGAAGCTGATCCCGCGCACGGCGTGCACCTCGCGCACGCCCGCGGAGCGCTTACGGCTGATGATGCGGCTGATGGCGGAGGTGGCGCTGCCCTTGCCGGAGCCCGCGCCGTGCACCCGGTAGACGATGTGCACGTCGTCGACGACGACGGTGGGCTCGCGGGCCACCTCGGTGTCCTGCACGGTCTGGCCCTTTCCCAGGTCGGTGTCAGCCACGGCCGTACTCCTCCTCGGCCTTCCAGAAGAAGACGTATCCGATCACGAACATCCCGACCGCCCAGCCGATCCCGTACACCCACTGGTGCGGCGGCAGCTCCTGGTACTGCGCCTGGTGCTTGTTGTAGATGACCGGGGCGAAAGCGTGCCGGACCAGGTCCATGTAGACCGAGGCCGGGTTGAGCTGCATCACCTTCTGCCAGAACGGCGGCCAGCCGTTGATCTTGTCCTGGATGCTGAACATCACGCCGGAGAGGAACATCCAGGCCCGCATCGCGAACGGGATCAGCTGGGAGATGTCGCTGGTCTTGGAGCCGATCCGCGCCATGACCAGCGCCACGCCGGTGTTGAACATCGACTGCAGGAGCAGGGCCGGGACCACCGCCAGCCAAGTCCGGCCCGGCGCGATCCCGCTCGCCAGCACGACGCCGACCAGCACCACCATCGAGATCAGCAGCTGCTGGAGCTGGATCACCGTGAAGGCGATCGGCAGCGAGGCGCGGGGGAAGTGCAGCGCTCGGATCAGCCCGAGGTTGTCGGAGATCGCCCGGGTGCCGGACTGCACCGCGTTCTGGGTGAACTGGAAGACGAAGACGCCGATGCAGAGCCAGGCGGTGTACGTGCCGGCCGGGAAGTTGTCCTTGCTCTGCAGGATCACGCCGAAGACCAGGTAGAACACCGCGCAGTTGAGCAGCGGGGTCACGACCTGCCAGAGCTGGCCGAGCTTGGCGTCGGTGTACTGGGCCACCAGGCGGGCGGTGGCGAACGCCCAGATGAAGTGCCGCCGGGCCCAGAGCTGCTTGGTGTAGGCGACGAGGCCGGGCCGTCTGCCACTCACCGCCAGACCGTACTTGTCCGCAAGCTGCTTGGGGGTCAGGCCCGCGTCTGCCCCCCTCGGGGCCGAGAGGCTGACGGGTTCACTCACTGTCGACACATTCGTCCTTCGCGCGGGATCGTCGGGGCGGGCCGGTCGGCGGGGGTCCGCCGGCCTTGCGCCGAGGGGGATCCACTCGGATCACGGGGGAGTCCGGCCGGTGTGTGGTCACCGGCCGCTGCGATCGGACGACCGTACGACGTCTGAACCGTACGGTTCAAATCACCGCACAGCCGCCCAACCATACGATCAGATGACCGGTGGCCGGCCCAGCCTGGTCAGTTGCCAAACGGTACGCCATCGCATGGGCCGCCGCGTACCGCAGGATTCGCGCCAGCCCGCCCGGAATCCGCCCCACCAGGCCTTCAGCGCCTCCGGGGAGGGGCGGCGGGCCAGGGTGAGCAGGAACCAGGTTCCCAGGTAGAGAGGCACGAACAGGGCCGGAAGGTTCCGTCGGGCGAGCCACACCCTGTTGCGGGCCACGTTGTGGAAGTACGAGGCGTGCCGGGCCGGCGAGGTGGTCGGGTGGTGCAGGACCACGTCCGCCCGGTAGTCGATGGCCCAGCCGGCGTCCAGCGCGCGCCAGGCGAGGTCGGTCTCCTCGTGCGCGTAGAAGAACTCGGCGGGCAGCTGGCCGGCCTGCTCGAACACCGCGCAGCGCACGGCGCTGGCGCCGCCCAGGAAGGTGGTCACCCGGGAGGAGCGCAGCGGGTCGCTGGCGCGCAGCCGGGGCACGTGCCGGCGCTGGGTGACGCCGGTGTCCGGGTCGGCGATCCGGAAGCTGACGATGCCGAGCTCCGGGTCTGCGGTGAAGGCCTCGCGCAGCAGCCGGGCGGAGTCGGTGCCCGGCAGTCGGCCGTCGTCGTCCAGGAAGAGGACGGCGTCGACGTCCCGGCCGTTCTTGCCGAACAGCTCGATGCCGACGTTGCGGCCGCCCGGGATGCCGAGGTTCTCCGGCAGCTCGACGGCGCGCACGTCCGCCGGGAGCGGCGGCAGCGGGGCGCCGTTGGCGACCACGGCCAGCTCGACCGCGGGGCCCTCCTGGGCGCGGACCGACTCGATCAGGGCGTTCAGCTCGTCCGGGCGGTTGCCCATCGTGATGATGACCGCGCCGAGCCGGAAGGTGTCGGTGGTCGTGCCCACGGCGCTCATCGCAGCCTGCTGGAGAGGACGATGCTCAGCAGGTGCAGCACGGTCTGCAGCGTGGCGATCGCGGCCAGCACGACCACCGCGAGGCGGGTGAAGAACAGCCCGCCGTGCACCGCGTCCGCGACGCCGGCGGCGAGGATGAACAGCGAGGCCTCGACCGCGCCGACCAGCCGGTGGAACTTCAGCAGGGACGCCGCCCGGCGGGCCTTGGCGATGCCGGCCGAGCGCGGCACCGAGGCGCTGTCCTCGACCGCCGTCATGCCGCTGCGGGCGCGGGCCACGTCGACCAGGTCGGTCTCGGACTTGATCAGGATGGCGCCGAGCGCGGCCAGCGTGCCGAGGAAGGCCCACTCCCAGTGGGAGCCGCCGCCGCGGTGGAGCAGGTCGGTGGCGCGCAGCCCGAGGCCGGTCAGCAGGGCCGCCTCGGACATGTAATGGCCGACCCGGTCCAGGTAGACGCCGGTGAGCGAGGTCTGCCGGCGCCAGCGGGCCACCTCGCCGTCCACGCAGTCCAGCAGCAGGTAGACCTGGATGAGCAGGGCGCCGAGGACCGCACCGGCGAGGCCGGGAACGACCAGGGCGACACCGGCCAGGATGCCGGTGAACATCATCAGGTAGGTCAGGCCGTTGGGCGTGATCGCCGTCACGGTGGAGAGCACGCGGGTGATCCGCAGCGAGATCTTCCGCATGTAGAGGCGGCCGGCCCAGTGCTCGGCGCTGCGGCGCTGGAGCATGCCCTCCGGGTGGATCACCGCGCGCAGTTCCTCGATCGAGGGGCGGCGGGTCAGGTCCACCGGGGCCGGGGAGGAGCCCTTCGTGGAAGGGTCAGCTGTTGACGGCTTGGACATAGTCGGCGTACGCGTCCCTGATTGCGGAAGGGGAGAGGTCGAGGTGTTCAAGGATGGTGAAGCGGCCCGGGCGGGTGTTCGGAGCGTAGTGCACCGCTTCGGTGAACTCCGCCTCGGTGAAGCCGATCTGAGCTGCGGTCACCGGCAGTCCGTGGCGCGCCAGGCGCTCCACGATCAGGCCGGTCAGCTCGCGCTCGCCCCGCAGGAAGCTGGCGAAGGCGGCCCCGAGGCCGACCTGCTCTCCGTGCTGGGCGGACCGCTTGGGATACAGCACGTCCAGGGCATGCGAGATCTCGTGGCAGGCGCCCGAGGAGGGCCGGGTGCTGCCCGCGATGTTCATCGCGATGCCGGACAGTACCAGGGCTTCAGCGAGCGCCGTGAGGAGGTCCTGATCCCGAAGGTTTCCTGGGTGCCGCAGCAGGTTCTCGCCCGCCGAACGGGCCATCGCGACGGCCAGTCCGTCCACCGGCTCGCCCGTCTCGGCGTGCGAGAGCTCCCAGTCGGCGCAGGCCGAGATGTTGGAGATGACGTCGCCGATGCCGGCCGCCACGAACCGCGGCGGGGCCTGCCGGATCACGTCCAGGTCGACCACGATGCCGATCGGGCTGGGCACCCCGTAGGAGCCCCGGCCGGCGTCGTTGTCGAGGGTGGAGACGGGTGAGCAGATGCCGTCGTGGGCGAGGTTGGTCGCGACCGCGACCAGCGGCAGGCCGACCCGGGCGGCGGCGTACTTGGCGGCGTCGATGATCTTGCCGCCGCCGAGGCCGACGATGGCGTCGTAGTGCCCGCCGCGCATCGCCTCGGCCAGCCGGACCGCGCTGTCCAGGCTGCCGTCGTCCACGTTGTACCAGTCGGCGCCGGGCAGGGCCGGCTCCAGCCGCTCGCGCAGCACCGCCCCCGAGCCGTTGCTGATCGCCACCGCGATCCGGCCCGAGGCGGAGAGCCGCTGGTCGGCGAGGATGCCGCCGAGCGCGTCCAGCGCGCCCGAGCGGATCTCGACGAAGACCGGCGACGGCACCAGCCGGGTCAGTACTGGCACGCGATCTCCCGCGCCTTCGCCAGGTCCTCGTGGTTGTCGACCTCGACCCACGAGACCTCGCCGATCGGCTGCACGTCGATCCGCAGGCCGCGCTCGACCATCTCCTGGTAGCCGTCCTCGTAGTACAGCTGCGGGTCACGCTCGTAGGTGGCGCGCAGCGCGTCGGTGAGGTCGGCGGCGGCGGCGGGGTTGATCACGGTGACGCCGATGTACTCGCCGGTGGCCTCGGCCGGGTCCATCAGCTTGGTGATGCGCCGCATGCCGGCGGCCGGGTCGACGACGACCTTCATCTCCTCGTCGGCGAGCTTCTTCACCGTGTCGAGGGCGAGCAGGATGCCGGGCTCACGGCCCTCGGCGGCCAGCCGGGCGTTGCCCTCCAGCATGGTGCGCTGGACCGAGGCGGGGTGGACGGTGTCGCCGTTGGCGAGCAGCAGGCCCTCGGCGAAGAGCTCGCGGGCGCACCAGAGGGAGTAGGCGTTGTTCCACTCCTCGGCCTTGTCGTTCTCGACCAGGGTGAGCTTGACGCCGTACTTCTGCTCCAGCGCCGCCTTGCGGTCGTACACCGCCTCCTTGCGGTAGCCGACGACGATCGCCGCCTCGCGCAGGCCGACCTCGGCGAAGTTGCCGAGGGTGAGGTCCAGGACGGTCCGCTCCCCGTCGACCGGCACCAGCGCCTTCGGCAGGGTGTCGGTGTACGGGCGCAGCCGGCGGCCGGCGCCGGCTGCCAGAACGAGGCCGATCATGCGGGGGTCTCCTGATCCGTCGTGCTGTGCTGATCCGTCGGGCCGTGCCGGTCCGTCGGGCCGTGCCGCTCCGTGGGCGGTGCGCTGCCGCGGGCCGTCGGATGGCACGCCGATGCCGGTGAGAATGCGGGCACCGTGTCGTATGTGATGGTAGGCGACCGCGGCGACCGGCCCGAACGCGGCCGGGGGCGGCGTCCGGGCCCAGGGGGGGCGGTGAGCACGGCGGTCGGGGACGGTCGTGAAGGAGAGGTGGCGCCGAAGTGTCGGTTCTCCGTACGTATGCCGCCGGATCGAACGCGCGCCGAACGAATCCCGAACGGATCTGCTAATCCGGCGCCCATTCCGACACCAGGAATGTGCCGGGATCGGTCATGATCCGCCCGGTTGTGTGTGGGACCCCTGCGGACCGCCACCCGTACGGCAGACTGGGGCACGACGCCACCGGTGCTCCCATTGCCCCCGAAAGAGGCCTCATGCCCCAGAGTCTGCCGACCAACCCGACGCACTTCACCTCCGAGATCGACACCGGTCTCGACGTGGAGACCGACGTGACGGCCGACGTGACGTCCACCCCCGAGGCCGGGGCGTCCGAGGGGACCGGGATCCTGCTGGAGCTCGTCGACGACGAGGGCGTCACGATCGGCACCGCCGAGAAGCTCTGGGCCCACCAGCAGCCGGGCCGGCTGCACCGGGCGTTCTCGGTGTTCCTCTTCGACCGGCAGGGCCGGCTGCTGCTCCAGCGCCGCGCCCTGGGCAAGTACCACTCCCCCGGTGTCTGGTCGAACACCTGCTGCGGCCACCCGTATCCGGACGAGCCGCCGTTCGTGGCGGCCGCCCGGCGAACCGCGGAGGAGCTGGGCGTCGCGCCGGCGCTGCTCTGCGAGGCCGGCACCGTCCGGTACGACCTGCCGGACGAGGCCTCCGGCCTGATCGAGCGGGAGTGGAACCACCTGTTCGTCGGCCTGGTCACCGCGCCGGTGCAGCCGGACCCGGAGGAGGTCGACGACATCGCCTTCGTCACCGCGCAGGAGCTGCGGGAACTGCAGGCCGAGCGGCCGTTCTCGGTCTGGTTCCAGACGGTCTTCGAGGCGGCACTGCCCGGCATCCGCGAGATCGCCGGCCGGGACTGGTAAAGGCGGAGCGGGGGCCGGGACCGGGAGTGGAGGCCAGGGCCGTCGCCGGGACGGGCGGGACCGGCAGCCGGCCGTCTCCTCTCCCCGACGTCACTCCACGCCCTGCGCGTTACTCCATGTCCTCGCGGGGGATGGGCAGTGAGGCCCAGATGACCTTGCCGCCCTCCCCCGTCCGCTCCACATCGCAGACCCCGCCGGCCTGCAGCGTCACGCTCTTCACCAGCAGCAGCCCGCGCCCGCCGGTCCGCCCGGTGTCCGTCTCGAGCGCCTTCGGCCGGTACGGGTCGCCGTCCTCGACCGACACCCGCACCCAGCCGCCGCGGACCGCCAGCTCGGTGGTCACCTCCGGGGACAGCTCGGCGGCGTGCGTCACGGCGTTGCTCACCAGCTCGGAGACGATCAGCAGCACGTCGTCCACCAGCTCCTGGTAGCGCACCCCGGCCATGCCCTGGGCGAGCAGCCGGTCCCGCACCGCGTGCCGGGTCAGGGGCACCGAGGCCTCCGCGGCCGGTACCGCGAACTGCCACACCCCCTCGGCCGGCCCGGCCGCCACCCGTCTCGGCTCGGCCTCTGCCGCCCCGCTGATCTGCTCCAGCTCCACGTCCAGCCGCCCTTCGTCCGCGACCCCGGGAATCAGGCGTTCCGCTCATGGCGCCCTCGGTCCACAGAGGCTAGGAGAGCCGCCCCCGGCTCCGTGGCACCGTCGACAACTTGGCCGTGTCGGATCACCCGCGACCGGTTCCGACCGTCAGCCGGTCGCAACCCGACCGCTTCTCGCCCTCGAACCACCGATTCGCTCACCTTCGCGATCCATCCCTGCCACCCCGGCGGTCCCCGCCGGGGAAACGCAGGTGAGAAGCACTCCGGAAGCCTGGTAATGTTCTCTCTGTCGCCGAGGGGGCGAGAGAAAAGCCCCCGAAGCACACACCCCGTCCGGGTGGCGGAATGGCAGACGCGCTAGCTTGAGGTGCTAGTGCCCTTTATCGGGCGTGGGGGTTCAAGTCCCCCCTCGGACACCGCGATTCCCCGTGGGAACTCGAAAGAGTTCCCACGGGGAATTTCTCTTTTCCGGCCGCCCAGGCCTCCCCGGCCCCGTCGGCGTTTTCCCCGGCGTTTCCCCGGCGGGTTGGCGGCGGCTTGTCGGCGGCTTGCCGGTGGGAGCCCCGCTCCCCCTTCCCGCATCCCCTCGTAAGCCCTCCATGGCCGCTGACCTGCGGACATCTGGCTCCGATAGTCGGACACGAGATGGCAACGATCGAACGATCTGAGCTTTATCTGAGGCTTTGGTCCGTTTTCGCACCATAGTCTGCTGTGCGTTTGTCCGGACCCATGAGCTGAGCCCGGAACCGGACGAGGACCTGACGAGAACCCCGACGAGACAGAGGACCGAGACGTTGAGCGCGCCTGAGCCGACGACGGCATCCCATCAGCACTATCGCCGCTCGCTCGGCACCATCAGCCTGACGGCCGTCGGGCTGGGCTCGATCATCGGGTCGGGCTGGCTGTTCGGTGCGGAGCGGGCGGCACGGCTCGCCGGGCCGGCGTCGATCGTCGCCTGGGTGATCGGCGCGGCGGTGGCCCTCACCATCGCGCTGACCTACAGCGAGCTGGGCTCGATGTTCCCCAAGGCCGGCGGCATGGTGCGGTACGGGCAGTACTCGCACGGCTCGCTGGCCGGCTACCTCGCCGCCTGGGCCAACTGGATCGCGATCGTCTCGGTGATCCCGGGCGAGGCGACCGCCTCGGTCCAGTACATGAGCTCCTGGCACTTCGGCTGGGCGCAGGGCCTCTACGACGGGAACGAACTGACCCTCAGCGGGGTCGCGCTGGCCAGCGTGCTGCTGGTCGGCTACTTCGCGCTGAACTGGTTCGCGATCACGCTGTTCGCCAAGACCAACACCGCGATCACCGTGTTCAAGGTCGTCGTCCCGACGCTGACCGCGGGCGCCCTGCTGCTGGCGCACTTCGACACCGCCCACTTCACCGACCACGGCGGCTTCGCCCCGAACGGCTGGAGCGCGGTGTTCACCGCCGTCGCCGTCTCCGGCATCGTCTGGGCGTTCAACGGGTTCCAGTCCCCGCTCAACCTGGCCGGTGAGGCGCGCAACCCCGGCAAGTCGCTGCCCAAGGCGGTGATCGGCTCGATCCTGATCTCCCTGGTGATCTACGTCGCGCTGCAGGTCGCGTTCCTCGGCGCCGTCCCGGCCGCCGACCTGTCGAACGGCTGGAGCGGCCTCGGCTACACCTCCCCGCTGGCCGACCTGTCGATCGCCTGGGGCATGAACTGGCTGGCCCTGCTGCTGTACGCGGACGCCTTCGTCTCCCCCAGCGGCACCGGCATGATCTACGCCGCCACCACCTCGCGCATGATCCACGGCGTGCAGGAGAACGGCCACCTGCCGAAGCTGTTCGGCCGCGTGGACGCGAAGACCGGCATCCCGCGCCCGGCCCTGCTGCTCAACCTGCTGATCGCCTTCCTCTTCCTCGCCGTCTTCCGCGGCTGGGGCTCGCTCGCCGAGATCGTGTCGGTCGCCACCGTGATCTCGTACATCACCGGCCCCGTGGCCGTGATGGCGCTGCGCCGCCTGGCCCCCGAGCTCCCCCGCCCCGTCCGGCTGCGCGCGATGCCGGTGATCGCCCCCGTCGCCATGGTCTTCGGCTCCCTGGTGCTCTACTGGGCCCGCTGGCCGCTGACCGGCAAGGTCATCCTGCTGATGGCCGCCGGCCTGCCGATCTGGGCCTGGTACGAGCTGCGCAAGCCGTGGGCCGAGCTCAAGCCGCACCTCAAGGCCGGCGCCTGGATGATCGCCTACCTCTTCGTGATGGCCGCCGTCTCCTGGGCCGGGTCGACCGACTACGGCGGCCAGGGCTACCTGCCCGAGGGCTGGGACCTGCTGGTCGTCGCCGGGATCGGCCTCGCCTTCTACCGCTGGGGCGTCGCCAGCGCGTGGGCCAACCCCTCGCTGGCCGACGTCAAGCGCGAGCTGGCCGACGCGGCCGAGGCCGACGGCACCGCCACCATCCCGCACCAGGGTGGCGAGCCCTCGCGGGTCTGAGGCATCTGACGTCTGCCACGCAAAGCGCCGGTCGAGTTCTCTCGGCCGGCGCTTTGCCGTGGAGGCGGGTGTGCGAGGGGCGGGGTGGAGCGGCACGGGCGGTTCGGTGCGGCGACTCCGGGTCCGGCGGCGGGGGCGGCGGCGGGGACGGCGGCGGGGGCGAGGGCGGGGGCGAGGGTGGAGAGGGCAGCGGGGCTGGACGCGAGCACGCCGAGGAACACCGCTCAAGACCATGCGCAGGAACACCTCAGGCGTAAGCCCAGGAACACCGAAAGCCGCGCGGCCTTCCGGGCCACGCAGCTCTCGGTGCAGGTGGAGAAGGGGGCGTCAGCCCCGGCGGGCGCGGCGGATGGCGGAGGTGACCACCGGCGGGAGGAGGTCCCCCGCGACGCGCTTGGCCACGTTGGTCGGCCGCCGGCGCTCGGCGGCGCGGGCCCGACGGGTGGCGAGGTCCTCGGCGGCCTCCTCCTGGGCGCGCAGTTCCTCGCGGCGGGCCTCCTCGGCCTCGCGGCGGGCGGCCTCGGCGGCGAGCCGGTCGTGGTGCCGGGAGGGGCGGAACGGTTCGATGCCGTCCGAGGTGCCGTTGAGCCGCAGCACCTGCTGCCCGTTCAGGGTCTCGGCGCTGAGGTGACAGCCCTCCGCCAGGCCGATCCGGTCCTGCAGGTCGCGCTGGGCGGGCTCGGGGTCGCCCCAGGTGCCGTAGAACTTGCACTCGGTGAGCACGATCGGCTTGAGGCCGTGGTTGAACACCGCCTCCCAGGTGGCGGCGGCGACACCGGGGGTGTGGGCGGAACGGTAGTCGTCCAGGACCACCACGCCCTCCGGCTGGAGCGCCGCCCGGGCCACCTGGAGGTCCCCCACCACGTGCTCGTACAGGTGCGAGGCGTCGATGTGTATGAAGCGGAACGCACCGGCCGGGATGCGGCCGCCGGCCAGGCTGGAGGTGGGCGCCTGGATGATCTCCGGCAGCGACTTGTGAAAAGAGAGGTAGTTGGACTCGAACGCGGACCGGGTCAGCGTCTTGCGGTAGGACATGGTCATCTCGGCGGCGTTCTCGTCGTCCGGAGCGTCCGAGTCGAAGAGGTCACACACCGTGAACGTCTCGGCGGGTTGCAAGTGGCCGCCGATCACGATCGCGCTGCGCCCCAGGTAGGCGCCCATCTCCAGGAGGTTCCCGGTGACCCCCGCCTTCTCCTGGCGGGCGAGGAACCATTCGAAGAGGTGGCGGTCGTGATCCCAGAACCAGCCGGGGACGTCATCGAGCACAGCAGGCTCGGCGGGCCGGTGCTGCTCGGTGCTCAACGCGGCGTCGCTCACGAGGTTGCTCCTTACACGCTACGGACGACCATGGGGGACGTTCTCAGGGCACGGATACGCGGGGCGGGAGGCGGAGGCCTCCTCCCATCATCCGGAGCAGCCGTCGACACGGCACGGCGAGAACCCGCTCGGATTTCGTGCCACCGCTGGTACCCCGCGCCCAATTGGGCTGCAATCTACCTGCCACCGGGCGGAGTTGAGGAGAGTTTGCACGGAAATCACTCACAGTCGATCGCCGGTGAGGCCTCTGCCGGGCAGGCGACTCGGACGGCGGCCTGGGTGCCGGGTCGGAACCGGCGCCCGACCGGCCGTCGAACAGGTGATCGCATCGCCCCGGCCGGCGGGCGCGGCGGACGTCGGCGGCGCCACGGCGGATGTCAGCGGCGCCGCGGCGGCGGCCGACACGCCACGCGAGCCTGTCGCCGGCTCGTACCTGTCGCTGCTCGCCGAGGACCCCTTCGAGGAGCGGATCGGCGGCTCGGTGGTGCTCTGTCGGCGAGCCGGCCCGGTGTGGCCGCGGCGATCACGCCGTCGAACCGCCCGCTGCACCTGATCACGGCCGAGGCGGTGCCGGCACGCGGCCGACCGTTCCGGTCGCCGTCAAGCCGGGCGGGGACGCCCCGCTGACGGCCCGGCCGGGCGCCGGCCGGACCGGCTCGACGGCGGGCGCCCCCACCCGCCCGCCCCACTCGGCGGTGACAGGGCCTCCGGCCTCGGCCGCGGACCGGGCCGGCCTGCCGGGAGGAGTTCCTGCCGTACAAGTCGCTGCAGTACTAAGCCTGTTGGGGTGCGCGCGGCGATGCGCGCACCCCCAGGCGGGTCACATCAGGTCGACGCCCGGGTAGAGCGGGAAGCCGGCGAGGAGGTCGGCGGCGCGCTTGGCGATGCCCTCGCTGAGGGCGGCGTCCAGGGCGTACTGGGCCTTCGAGGGGGCGCCGGTGGAGGTGGTGGTGGGGGTGGTGCCGCGCAGGACGGTGTCGATCAGGGCGGCGACCTCGTCCATCTCGGCGGTGCCGAGGCCGCGGGTGGTGAGCGCGGGGGTGCCGAGGCGGACGCCGGAGGTGTACCAGGCGCCGTTCGGGTCCTGCGGGACGGAGTTGCGGTTGGTGACGATGCCGGAGTCCAGCAGCGCGGCCTCGGCCTGGCGGCCGGTCAGGCCGTAGCCGGAGACGTCGGCGAGGACAAGGTGGTTGTCGGTGCCGCCGGTGACCAGCTTGCCGCCGCGGCGCAGCAGCCCCTCGGCGAGGGCCTGCGCGTTGTCGACGACCTGGCGGGCGTAGATCTGGAACTCGGGGCGGCGGGCCTCGGCGAAGGCGACCGCCTTGGCGGCCATCACGTGCGGGAGCGGGCCGCCGAGAACCAGCGGGCAGCCACGGTCGACGTGCTCGGCCAGCTCGGAGGTGCAGAGCACCATGCCGCCGCGCGGGCCGCGCAGGGACTTGTGGGTGGTGGTGGTGACGATGTCGGCGTGCGGCACCGGGTCGTGGTCGCCGGTCAGCACCTTGCCCGCGACCAGGCCGGCGAAGTGCGCCATGTCGACCATCAGGGTCGCGCCGACCTCGTCCGCGATCTCGCGCATCTTGCGGAAGTCGACCAGCCGCGGGTAGGCCGAGTAGCCGGCCACCAGGATCAGCGGGCGGAACTCCTTGGCGGTGGCGCGCAGCGCGTCGTAGTCGATCAGGCCGGTGGCCGGGTCCGTGCCGTAGCTGCGCTGCTCGAACATCTTGCCGGAGATGTTGGGCCGGAACCCGTGGGTGAGGTGGCCGCCGGTGTCCAGGGACATGCCGAGCATCCGCTGGTTGCCGAGCTCCTGGCGCAGCTCGGCCCAGTCCCGCTCGGTGAGGTCGTTGACGTTGCGGACGTCGGCGCGCTCGAGCGCAGGGCTCTCGACCCGCTGGGAGAGGACGGCCCAGAAGGCGGTCAGGTTGGCGTCGATGCCGGAGTGCGGCTGGACGTAGGCGTGGTCGGCACCGAAGAGTGCGCGGGCGTGCTCGGCGGCGATGGTCTCGACGGTGTCGACGTTGCGGCAGCCGGCGTAGAAGCGACGGCCGGCGGTGCCCTCGGCGTACTTGTCGCTGAGCCAGTTGCCCATGGCGAGCAGGACGGCCGGGGAGGCGTAGTTCTCGCTGGCGATCAGCTTGAGCGAGGCCCGCTGGTCCTCGATCTCCTGGCCGATGGCGGCGGCGATCCGCGGCTCGACCTCGCGGACGGTGTCCAGCGCGCTGCGGAAGGCGGTGTTGGCGGTGGCACTGGCGGCGGTGTGGGGGTACTGGGCCAAGGCAGTCTCCTCGTGACGAGTTCGGACGGCCCAGGCGCTCGGCAACTGTGACGTGAAGGTCCACGGAGCCGCTCCCCGATGGTTGATTCCATCCCTGCGCGCCAGTCGCGGCTCACCCGGATGCTATCAACACCGGACGGACCGGGGCAGAGATCTCAGAATGCGGGACGAGCCAAGCATTTGCCCTGCTATGTCCGTTCTTCTGCAACAGCGGTATCGCAGCGGAATGAAGCCGTCACATTCCCCGAAACATTGCGCCGGAGTTCGGGCCGGAATGATTTGCGGAAGTCCGCCGGCATCCGGTCTGATGGCGCTCGGCCGACCGCCGGGAAACTCCCGAAGACCGGCCCGGAAATGCACACCAGCGCACCCTCACCCACGGGGCGGCGGAGAATTCGGGGAGTACGCCTCTCATGGCAGTGGTCGAGACAGTCACAGAGTCGGCCGGGGTGGCACGCCAGGCCGCGCCCGCCCCGCAGAGCCTCCTCCGCGGGATCCGCCGCGACCGGGGCGGCACGGCCGCGCTCGCCGTCGTCCTGCTCTTCCTCCTGCTCGCGCTCGCCGCACCGCCGATCGCCGCCCTGTACGGCAGGAACCCGGCCGAGCACTACAGCCAGAACGCGCCCGGCCTGCTCAGCGACGGTGGACTGCCGATCGCGCCGAACGGCGGGATCTCCGGCGACTTCCGGTTCGGCCTGGAGCCCGGGCTCGGCCGGGACGTCCTCACCCAGCTGCTCTACGGCATCCGCACCTCGCTGCTGATCACCTTCGCCGCCGCGGCCGTCACCACCGCCCTCGGCGTGCTGGCCGGCGTCGCGTTGGGCTACCCCGGCGGGATCACCGACCGGCTCCTCGGCTTCCTCTCCAACGTCCTGCCGGCCTTCCCGACGCTGCTCCTGCTGCTCGCGCTCAGCCCGGTCATCCAGTCCCGGCTGGTCGATCCGGGCAGTGCCGAGCCGGAGTGGATGCAGTTCCTGGTACTGATCCTGGTGTTCTCCGCGTTCGGCTGGATTCAACTCGCGCTTTCCCTGCATTCCTCCGTCCGGTCCCTTCGGGAAAGGGATTTCGTGCAGTCCGCCCGGGCCCTGGGAGCAAGCGGATTCCATATCGCCTTCCGCGAACTGCTGCCGAATGTGCGGGCGCAGCTGCTGGTGCACGCCACGACGGCGGTGCCGACGTTCGTCGCCACCGAGGCGGTGCTCTCGTTCCTCGGCGTCGGCATCGACGAACCGGTCCCGGACTGGGGCCGAATGATCGCCCGCGGCTCCGAGGTGTTCCAGGCCGACCCGACCTACATGTTCTTCCCGGGCGTGGCCCTGCTGCTGTTCGTGCTCGCCTTCAACCTGCTCGGCGACGCCGTCCGGGACGCCCTGGACCCGCGCGCCGGGCGCTGAGTCCTCTCGTTTCGTTCCACCTGCCTCCCCGTTCCACCTGCCTCCCCGTTCCGCCTGCCTCCCCGTTCCGCCTGACCATCCCTCCCACCTGGCGGCCCCTCTCGCCTGGCCGCCTTCTCCACCGACCGCCCCCTTCACGCGACCGCCCCCGCACCCGCCGGGGCACACCCAGTACTCCAGTGTGACTTCGCGATCTTGTGCTGGTCGCAGGCCGTCGCGGACGGTCATTCCGCCGAGCCGGAGCTCGTGGTACTCGGTGAACCACTCCCTGTCCCGGATACGAACCCACTCGACCGCATCCGAGGCGCCGGTCTGCTCCCGGAGCATGGCGACCGGGCCCGATGACACCCGGCCCGGGTGCAGCACCTGGCCGGAGGTCGACAGCGGCGCCTTGGCGCAGGGCGTAGCCGGCACCCCGGCCGCGTCCGCCACGCCGCGCGCGAAGGCGTCGACGATGCCGTGCGCATCCCTGTGCGACAACGCCGGCCAGGTGTGGACGAGGTCGGCGACCAGCCGCTCCTCGACGATGCGCGAGGTGAGGCGGAGCAGGTAGAGCGGGTCCCCGCCGGCGCACCGGGCAGTACCGCCACCGCCTAGGCTGTCGGCCCATGCTGATCTGGATCAACGGGCCCTTCGGCGGCGGCAAGACGCAGACCGCGCACGAGCTGCGGCGCAGACTGCCCGGGAGCGTGATCTGCGACCCGGAGCAGGTCGGCTTCGGTCTGCACCGGATGACGCCGAAGCCGCTGCGGGGCGACTTCCAGGACCTCCCGGCCTGGCGGCAGGGCGTGTTCGAGGTCCTGGACCGCACGCTCACCGACCACCGGGGGACGGTGATCGCACCGATGACGGTGGTCGAACCGGCCTACCTCGCGGAGACGGTCGGACGGCTGCGCGAACGTGGCCACGACGTACGGCACTTCGCGCTGCTGGCCGATCGTGCGGAGGTGCTCCGACGGCTGCGCGAGCGGGGCTTCGGGCACGCGGTGCAGCTGGTCGCCGGGAAGGACGCGCCGCTGCGCCGGGAGAGCTTCGCCGTGGCCAGACTCGACCACTGCCTGGACCGGCTGCGCGGCGCGGAGTTCGGCGAGCACGTGCCCACCGACCACCTCACCGTCGCCCAGGTCGCCGACCGGATCGCCACCTCCGCCGGGCTGACGCTCGCACCGAACACGGACGGCGAGCTGCGCGGCCGACTGCGGCGGGCATGGACGGGGATCCGGCACATCCGGTTCGACTGAGGCGGGTGGGCCCGTGCGTCGACGGGCACGGCGGGTCTGCGGGGTCGCGGGTCGGCAGGTCGGCGGGCTCGCAGGTCGGCAGGTCGATGGGTCGATGGGTCGCCGGGCGGGTGGCGATGATGGGCGCGACCGTCACACAGTTGGGAGCCCGCCCGTGCCCTTCCTCTACGTCGTCCTCTGCGCCTCCGGACTCGTCCCCGAGACCGGCAGGCTGATCTCGGCCGCCCAGGCCGAGGGCTGGGGGGTCGGCGTCGTCGCCACCCCCCAAGCGCTCGGCTTCATCGACGAGGCCGCCGTCGCCGAGCAGACCGGTTACCCGATCCGCTCCGCCTGGCGGAAGCCGGGAGAGCCGAAGCCGCTGCCGCCGCCGGACGCGATCGCCGTGGCACCCGCGACCTTCAACACCGTCAACAAGTGGGCCGCCGGCATCTCCGACACGCTCGCCCTCGGCATCCTCTGCGAGGCGTACGGGCTCGGCGTGCCGACGGCCGTCCGGCCGGTGCTCAGCGCGGCACAGGCCGCCCACCCCGCCTACGCCGAGAGCCTGGCGCGGCTGCGGTCGATGGGGGTGCTGATCCGCGAGGACGGCGACCTCACCGGGGTGCTCGACCTGCTGCGACCGGTGCTGCGGCCGGCGCCCTGACCCGGGCCTCCGCCGAGGACCGACACCGGTGCCGGCAGCCGACCGGTCAGCTCGCGGGGACGATGCGCTCGACCATGGTGTCGATCAGCGCCGCGAGCCCCTCCTCCTCCAACACCTCGGGCAGCGTGAGGTGTTCGATGATCAGGCCGGTCATCGCGAGGTAGAGGACGACCACCGTCTCGCGGTCGCCGGGGAAGCCCTCGCCCAGGTGGTAGGCGATGTTGGCCTCCAGCTGCTCGCGGATCGTGCCGGTGAGCTGGTCGCGCACGCCGGGCCGGCGGGTGGCCTCCAGCCGCAGTTCGAGCATGGCCAGGTAGCCGGCCCGTTCGGCGGTGATCCGCCGCAACAGGTCGTGCATCAGCGCGGTGACCAGGGCGCGGTCGCGCGGGGCGCGGAGCAGCTCGGCGAGGACGGCCGGGTCGGGGGTCAGGCGGTGGTGGATGTGGCGGGCGACCCGGTTGAGCAGGTCGTCGCGGTTGGCGAAGTAGTTGGACGCGGTGCCGGCCGGCACGCCCGCCTGGGCGTCGACCGCGCGGAAGGTGAGGCCGCGGGCGCCCTCGCGCGCCAGGACGTCGATGGCGGCGTCGGTGAGGGCGGTGCGCCGGGCGGGGTTCTGAACCATGACTCTGATCCTCTTTCAGGAAATCTCTTGCAACCACTACACCCGGAGTACTATAACTGTCGTTGTTCAAGGCGCAGAGCCTTCGACCGACCAACCCCAAGGACGTGAATGCGCAAGCTCACCTACTTCGTCGGCGCCTCCATCGACGGCTTCATCGCCGCACCCGACGGCGGTTTCGACTTCCTCATGCCGTACGTCGAGGGCGAGTTCCTGGAGTACCTCACCTCCGAGCAGGCCGACGCCCTGCCCACGCCGGGCCGCGCGGCCTTCGGTGTCGCGGACGTGCCCGTCTCCCGCTTCGACACCGTCCTGATGGGCCGCAGCACCTACGCCGCGGGGCTGCCCCTCGGCCTCACCAACCCGTACGCCCACCTGCGGCAGATCGTCTTCTCCCGCACGCTGACCAGCCCCGACCCGGCGGTCGAGGTCACCGGCGAGGACCCGCTCACCCTGGTGCGCAAGCTCAAGCAGGAGGACGGGCTCGGCATCTGGCTCTGCGGCGGCGCCGAGCTGGCCGGTCAGCTGCTGCCGGAGGTCGACGAGCTGATCGTCAAGCAGTACCCGGTCGTGGCCGGCCAGGGCGTCCCGCTCTTCCGCGCCGACTTCGCGCCGCACGGCTTCACCCTGGCCGGCTGCCGCCCGTTCGAGAACGGCACCGTCGTCCTCACCTACGCGAAGCGGACCGGGCCGGCCGCCGGCTGACGCTCACCACCAGGCAGACGCCCGCGACCACGATCGCCCCACCCAGCAGGGTGGGGCCGGTCAGCGGCTCGGCCAGGACCAGCCAGCCCAGCAGCACCGCGACCACCGGGTTCACGTAGGCGTAGGTGGCGACCAGGGTCAGCGGGGCGGACTGCAGCAGCCAGGCGTACGTGGTGAAGCCGATCACCGAACCGACCACCACCAGGTAGCCGAGCGCCAGCCAGGACCGCCCGGAGAAGGCATCCGGATCCAGCCCGTGCTGCTCGCCCCGCACCACCCCGATCAGCACATTGCCCAGCCCGCCCGCGAGCATCTGGTAGGCGCTCGCGGCGAAGACGTTGCCCGGCATCGGGATGCGCTTGGCGGCGAAGGAGCCCGCCGCCCACGTCAGCGTGCCGCAGATGACCGCGACCACGCCGCCCGGTGCGATGTCCCCGCCGATCGCGGGCGCCGAGAGCACCGCGAGGCCGGCCAGCCCGAACAGCACGCCGGCCAGCTCGACCGGCTTCGGGCGGTCGCCGGTCGACGCGGTGAGCAGCACCATCCAGAGCGGGACGGCGGCCACCAGCAGCGCGGCCAGCCCGGACGAGATCGAGTTCTCGCCGAGCACCACCAGGCCGTTGCCACCGGTCAGCAGCAGCGCGCCGACCAGCACGGAGGAGCCCAGCTGCCGGACGCTCACCCGGAGGGCGGACCACCCCTGGCGGAACAGCACGAAGCCGGCCAGCAGCAGCCCGGCGAGGACGAAGCGCGCCCCGGCGGAGAAGAAGGAGGGCATCGTCTCCAACGCGATCCGGATCGCCAGGTAGGTCGATCCCCAGACCACGTACACGACGCCCAGCGCCAGCCAGACCGCCCCGCCCAGCCGCGCGGCCGAGGCCGTCGCGGGCGACGCCACCGCGTCGACGGGCGTGCCCGCGGAGGAACCGGTGGCGGCGGAGTCGGCGGCGAACGCGGCCGCCTTCCGCGAGGCGGGAGGTGTCATGGGTGTCCCCCTTGGACGGTGCTGGCAGTTCACCCGCCATGACAGCGCATCAGCGGGTCCGCGCGCCAGTGTGTATCACCAGGAGGTCGCCGCAGGCGCTACGGTGGGCGCCCCTCGGGGCTCCCGGAGGCGCCGGAGCCGCGACGGCTGACAGATGACGACCGACCGCCGGAAGGTGCCCATGCCCGCCGATCCGCCCGACGCCTCCTCCGCCGGCGCCCTGCCGTTCTTCGTCTACGGCACGCTCCGCACCGGCGGCCGCAACCACGCCGTCCACCTCGCCGGGCGCTGCGCCGACGTCCGGCCCGCCGTACTCGCCGGGGCCGCGCTGCACGACGGCCCGGGGTTCCCGTTCGCCGTGCCGGACGCGACGCCCGGCCGCCGGATCGTCGGCGAGCTGATCACCCTGCGCCCCGGCGCCTACGGCCCCGCGCTCGCCGCGCTCGACCGGCTGGAGGACTGCCGGGCGGACGACACCGGCGAGTACGTCCGCAAGCGGCTGGCCGTCCGGACGGCCGACGGGGAGGCGCGCGACGCCTGGGTCTACCTGGCCGGCCCGGCCGTCGCCGCCCGCCTGCGCGCGCAGCCGGCACTGATCCCGTCCGGGGACTGGATACGGCAATGAGGACAGCGTGGCACCGAGGACGGAGCGACGTCAGGAGAAGCGCATCGTCAGGAGAAGCGCGGGCGTCACGGCAGCGACGTGTCAGGCCTTGCCCACGCCCGAGGCGACGCGATCGCCCAGCGCCTGGTCGACATTGCGCCAGTACTGCACCGCCCGCTCCAGCACCGGATCGCCGACGCCGGCCTTGAGGTGGCCGACGATGTTGGAGACCAGCCGGTCGCGCTCCGCGTCGTCCAGCACCTGGCGGACCATCGTGCCCGCCTGCCCCCAGTCGTCGTCCTCGGCGTGCAGCGAGTAGGCCTCGCGCACCATGTCACCGGAGGTCTGCCAGCCGGCGGCCGGGTCGTCGTGGGCCCTCACGTCCGCCGCCGGGCCGCCCTTGGAATTGGGCGCGTACGGCGCGGCGGTGCGGGCCGGGTCGAACCGCATGGGTCCGTCCTTGGCGTAGGAGTGGACCGGGACGTGCGGCCGGTTCGGCGGCAGCTGCGCGTAGTTGGGGCCGATCCGGTACCGGTGGGTGTCCGGGTAGGAGAAGATCCGGCCGAGCAGCATCTTGTCCGGCGAGACGCTGATGCCGGGCACCAGGTTGGCGGGCTCGAAGGCGGCCTGCTCGATGTGGATGAAGTAGTCCTCGGGGTTGCGGGTGAGTGTCATCGTCCCGACCTTGATCAGCGGGTGGTCGCCGTGCGGCCACACCTTGGTCAGGTCGAAGGGGTTGAACCGGTAGCCGGGCGCCTCGTCGAACGGCATCACCTGGACGAACAGCGTCCAGGACGGGTTGTTGCCGCCCTCGATCGCCTCCCAGAGGTCCTGGCGGTGCAGGTCGGGGTCGGAGCCGGCGAGGCGGTCGGCGTCCGCCTGGCTGAGGAAGTCGACACCCTGGTCGGTCTTGAAGTGGTACTTGACCCAGAACCGCTCGCCGCTCGCGTTGATCCACATGTAGGTGTGCGAGCCGTAACCGTTCATGTGCCGGTACGACTTCGGGATGCCGCGGTCGCCCATCAGCCAGGTGACCATGTGGGCGGACTCCGGCGAGAGCGTCCAGAAGTCCCACTGCATGTCGTGGTCGCGCAGGCCGTTGTCCGGGCGCCGCTTCTGCGAGCGGATGAAGTCCTGGAACTTGATGGTGTCGCGGACGAAGAAGACCGGCGTGTTGTTGCCGACCAGGTCGTAGTTGCCGTCCTCGGTGTAGAACTTCAGCGCGAATCCGCGCGGGTCGCGCCAGGTGTCCGGGCTGCCCTGCTCCCCGGCCACGGTCGAGAAGCGGGCCAGCATCTCGGTCCGCTTGCCCGGCTGGAACAGGATCGCCTTCGTGTACCGGCTGACGTCCTCCGTCGTCTCGAAGACGCCGTACGCCCCGGCCCCCTTGGCGTGCACCACCCGCTCGGGCACCCGTTCGCGGTTGAACTGGGCCATCTTCTCGATCAGGTGGTGGTCGTGGAGCAGGATCGGGCCGTCCCGGCCCACCGTGAGCGAGTGCTCGTCGCTCGGCACCGGGATGCCGGCGTTGCTGGTGGTGTGCGGCACCGCTGACCCGGACATGGTGTCCTCCGTTGCGTGCTGAGGCCCCCGGACGACGCTAACCCCGTCCGCCGGGGCCCGCACCCCAGGGCCGGGCAGCCCCCGCGCCCCGGCCGGGCCGGCCCGCACACCCTGGTCAGGAGCCTGTCGCGGACCGCCAGGTAGGCTTCCCCGACCACGCCTGCGGACCACTGCCGACCAACGAGGAGCCTCCCGGTGCCCGAGCTGCCACCCCCGATCACCGTCGTCGGGATCGGGGCCGACGGCTGGCCCGGCCTGGCCGGTACCTCCCGGGCGGCGCTGCGCGAGGCCGAGGTGGTGATCGGCGGCCCGCGGCAGCTCGCCCTGCTCCCCACCGACGAGGTCGCCGCCGCGCGCGTGCCCTGGCCGTCCCCGCTGCGCCCGGCCGTCCCCGGGCTGCTCGCCGAGCACGCCGACCGCCGGATCGCGGTGCTGGCCAGCGGCGACCCGATGTTCCACGGCATCGGCCGCACCCTCACCGAGATCCTCGCCGGGACGCCCGGTGCCGAGCGGATGCGCGTGCTGCCGCACCCCTCCTCCGTCTCCTACGCCTGTGCCCGGCTCGGCTGGCCGCTGGAGGCCACCGAGGTGGTCAGCCTGGTCGGCCGCCCCCTCGACACCCTCGCCCCGGCCCTGCACCCCGGCCGCCGGCTGCTCGTCCTCAGCTCCGACGCCGCCACCCCTGCCGCCGTCGCCGCCCTGCTCACCGCGCGCGGATTCGGCGCCGCCCGGCTGCGGGTACTGGAACAGCTCGGCGGCCCGGGCGAGCGGCAGCTGGACGGGCCCGCGGACGGCTGGCCGCACCCGGCCGGCGACCCGCTCAACGTCATCGCGGTCGAACTCGGCCCCGGCCCGCGGACCTCGCTCGTCCCCGGCCTGCCCGACGACGCCTACGAGAGCGACGGCCAGCTGACCAAGCGCCACGTCCGCGCCGCCACCCTCGCCACTCTCGCCCCCGCGCCCGGCGAACTGGTCTGGGACGTCGGCGGCGGCTCCGGCTCGATCGCCATCGAGTGGCTGCGCGCCCACCGCGACAACCGGGCGGTCACCGTCGAGCGCGACCCCGTCCGGGCCGCTCGCATCGCCCGCAACGCCGCCGCGCTCGGCGTGCCCCGGCTGCAGGTGGTCACCGGCGCGGCGCCCGCCGCCCTGGCCGGCCTGGCCACCCCCGACGCCGTGTTCATCGGCGGCGGCCTCACCGCACCCGGCCTGCTGGACGCCTGCTGGGCGGCGCTGCCGCCGGGCGGCCGGCTGGTCGCCAACACCGTGACCCTGGAGTCCGAGGCCCTGCTCACCGAGTGGTACCGGCGGTACGGCGGCGAGCTGCTGCGGCTGGCCGTCGCGCACGCCGTCCCGGTGGGCGGCTTCACCGGCTGGCGCCAGGCGATGCCGGTCACCCAGTGGTCCGCCGTCAAGCCCGACACCCCCCAGGAGAACGCCTCGTGACCGTCCACTTCATCGGAGCCGGCCCGGGCGCCGCCGACCTGATCACCCTGCGCGGCGCGCGCATCCTGGCCCGCGCCGAGGTCTGCCTCTACGCCGGCAGCCTGGTGCCGCGCGAACTGCTGGACGAGTGCCCGCCCGGCGCCCGCCTGGTCGACACCGCGCAGCTCAACCTGGACCAGATCGTCGCCGAGCTGGTCGCCGCCCACGAGGCCGGCCAGGACGTGGCCCGGCTGCACTCCGGCGACCCGTCCGTGTTCAGCGCCGTCGCCGAGCAGATGCGCCGGCTGGACGCGGCCGGCGTGCCGTACGAGGTGGTGCCGGGCGTGCCCGCCTTCGCCGCCGCCGCGGCCGCGCTGAAGCGGGAACTGACCGTGCCGACCGTCGGCCAGACCGTCATCCTCACCCGGATCGCCAAGCGCGCCACGCCGATGCCCGAGGGCGAGGACCTCGCCACCCTCGGCCGCAGCGGCGCCCTGCTGGTGCTGCACCTGGCCGCCGGGTACGTGGACGACGTGGTCGAGCAGCTGCTCCCGCACTACGGAGCCGACTGCCCGGCCGCGGTGGTCGCGATGGCCAGCCGCCCGGACGAGCTGGTGCTGCGCGGCACCGTCGGCACCATCGCCGGGCAGCTGAAGGAGGCGGGCGTGGTCCGCACCGCGGTGATCATCGTGGGCCGCACGCTGGCCGCCGAGCAGTTCCGCGACAGCCACCTCTACTCGGCGGGCCGCGAGCGCCCGCACGAGCCCTGCGGGGCGTGATGGCACCCGTCCCGCAGCCCTCGGCCTCCCCGGACCGGCACGACCCGGTCCGAGAGGTCCCGGTCCGAGAGGTCCCGGTCCGGCACGATCAGGCCCGGCACGTCCCGGCCCGGCACGTCCTGGTCCTCGGCGGGACGACGGAGGCGCGGGCCCTGGCCGGCGCCCTGGCCGGCCGGCCAGGCCTGCGGGTCACCAGCTCGCTCGCCGGCCGGGTCGCCGAACCGCGGCTCCCGGCGGGCGACGTGCGGATCGGCGGCTTCGGCGGGCCCGACGGGCTCGCCGCCTGGCTGCGCGACGAGGCGGTGGACGCGTTCGTGGACGCCACCCACCCGTTCGCGGCCGCGATGTCGCAGAACGCCGCCCTCGCCGCCGCGGCGACCGGTGTGCCGCTGCTGGCGCTGCGCCGCCCCGGCTGGGCGCCGGTCGACGGGGACCACTGGCACCGGGTGGGCTCCCTGGACGAGGCCGCCGCCCTGCTGCCCGCCCTCGGCCGCCGGATCTTCCTCACCACCGGCCGGCAGGGAATCGGCACCTTCGCCCACCTCGACGGCCTGCACTTCCTCGCGCGCTCGGTCGACCCGCCCGAGCTCCCGGTGCCCGCCGCCCTGGACGTCCTGCTGGACCGCGGCCCGTTCACGCTGGACGGCGAGCGGGCGCTGCTGCGCGACCACCGGATCGACGTCCTGGTCACCAAGGACAGCGGCGGCGCCGCCACCGCCCCCAAACTCACCGCCGCCCGCGAACTGGGCCTGCCGGTGGTGGTCGTGGAGCGCCCGCCGCTCCCGGCCGGCGTTCCGGCGGCCGATTCGGTGCCGGCGGTGCTGGACTGGCTGGCCGGGCGCGGCCTCACCTCCCGATAGCCCCCGCGGCTTCCGGAACTGCGCCCGCCGCGCCCCCGACGCTGCCATCATGGCGCGATGGACGACGATCAGCGCACCCGGACCTTGCAGACCGCCGACGAACGCGCCACCCTGGCCAGTTTCCTGGACTTCCAGCGCGACACGCTCGCGATGAAGTGCGCCGGCCTGCGCCCCGAGCAGCTCCGCGAGCGCGTCCTGCAACCGTCCGGGCTCTCCCTGCTCGGCCTGGTCCGCCACCTCGCCGAGGTCGAGCGCGGCTGGTTCCGCAACACCTTCAACAACGAGGCGCAGCCCGGCATCTGGACGCACCCCGACGGTGGCTTCGCCGAGTTCGACGTCGAGACCGCCGACCCGGAGGAGGCCTTCGCCGCCTGGCGCGGCGAGTGCGACCACTCCCGGGAACTCGTCGCCGCCGCCGAGTCGTTGGACGTCCTCGGATACCGCGGCGAGGAGGCGTTCTCGCTCCGCTGGATCATCGCCCACATGATCGAGGAGTACGCCCGCCACAACGGCCACGCCGACCTGCTCCGCGAACACCTCGACGGCGAGACCGGCGAGTAGCCGCGGGCCGACACCCGGAGAACAGGGGAGAGCCGATGCCGGCCCGCCACAAGGAACGCGACACCCCCGGATCACCGGGGGCATGGAACGAGATCGGGCCCGGGCTCTGGATGGGCGGGCATTTCACCACCCCGCCCGGCCGGGCCCTGGAACCGGTCGTCGTGGGGCGGGAGTTCGACCTGGTGGTCAGCCTCTTCACCCGGCCCGGGCACGGCCCGGAGCCGGGGGTGGAGCATCTGGTCAGAGAGGTGCCCGACGGGCCGCTCTCCCCCAGGCAGCTCGACGCCGTGCAGGAGGCGGCGACGCACGCGGCCGAGGCCGTCCGGCAGGGGCGCTCCACCCTGGTCCGCTGCCACTCCGGCTACAACCGCTCCGGCCTGGTGGTGGCCCAGGCCCTGGTCGAACTCGGCCACGAAGCCGACCGCGCCGTGGAGTTGATCCGCGAGCGGCGCTCGCCGTGGGCGCTGAACAACTCGCTGTTCGTGCAGTACCTGACCACCGGGCTCGACACCGCACAGCTGCTGACCGGCCTCAACGAGTGAGGCCGGTCGGCGAGGTGACGTCCGGTCAGATGTCGCGGAAGGTCTCGATCTGGGCGCCGATCGAGTTGAGGCGCTCGGCGAGGTCCTCGTAACCGCGGTTGATGACGTAGACGTTGCGCAGCACCGAGGTGCCCTTGGCGGCGAGCATCGCCAGCAGGATGACGACCGCCGGGCGCAGTGCGGGCGGGCAGACCATCTCGGCGGCGCGCCAGCGGGTCGGGCCCTGGACGAGCACGCGGTGCGGGTCGAGGAGCTTGATGTCCGCGCCGAGCCGGGTGAGTTCGGTGAGGTAGATGGCGCGGTTGTCGTAGACCCAGTCGTGGATCATCGTGGTGCCGTGGGCGGCCGCGGCGATCGCGGCGAAGAACGGCACGTTGTCGATGTTGATGCCGGGGAACGGCATCGGGTGGATGGTGTCGACCGGCGCGGTCAGCTTCGAGGGGCGGACGGTGAGGTCGACCAGGCGGGTGTGGCCGTTGTGGGCCCGGTACTCGGGGGTGCGGTCGTAGTCGAGGCCCATGCCCTCCAGCACCGCGAGCTCGATCTCCAGGAACTCGATCGGCACCCGGCGGATCGTCAGCTCGGAGGAGGTGACGACGGCGGCCGCCAGCAGGCTCATCGCCTCGACCGGGTCCTCGGCGGGGGTGTAGTCGACGTCGCAGGTGATCTCGGGCACGCCGTGCACGGTGAGGGTGGTGGTGCCGATGCCCTCGATCTTCACGCCCAGCCGCTCCAGGAAGAAGCAGAGATCCTGGACCATGTAGTTGGGCGAGGCGTTGCGGATGACGCTGACGCCGTCGTGCCGGGCGGCGGCGAGCAGGGCGTTCTCGGTGACGGTGTCGCCGCGCTCGGTCAGCACGATCGGGCGGTCCATCGGCGCGCCGGGCTGGACGGAGGCGTGGTAGGCGCCGGACGTGGTGGCGACCTCCAGACCGAAGCGGCGCAGCGCGGTCAGGTGCGGCTGGACGGTGCGGGTGCCGAGGTCGCAGCCGCCGGCGTACGGGATGGCGAAGCGGTCGGCGCGGTGCATCAGCGGGCCGAGGAACATCAGCACGCTGCGGGTGCGGCGGGCGGCCTCGACGTCCATGGCGGCGAGGTCGAGCTCGGCGGGCGGGGTGAGTTCGAGGTCCCGGCCGTCGTTGGTCCAGCGACTCTTGACGCCGATGCTGGTGAGCACCTCAAGGATGCGGTAGACCTCTTCGATCCGGGCGACCTGGCGGATCGTGGTGCGGCCGGTGGTCAGCAGCGAGGCGCAGAGGATCGCCACGCAGGCGTTCTTGCTGCTGCGGACGTCGATCGCACCGGAGAGGCGGGTGCCACCGGCGACCCGCAGGTGCATCGGGCCGGCGTAGCCGAGGGAGACGATTTCGCTGTCGAGGGCTTCGCCGATGCGGGCGATCATCTCAAGGCTGACGTTCTGCTTGCCCTGCTCGATGCGGTTGACCGCGCTCTGGCTGGTGCCGAGGGCCTCGCCGAGCTGAGCCTGGGACCAACCACGGTGCTGACGCGCGGTACGGATGAGGGTGCCGATACGGGTGAGGTAGTCGCCTGTCACCCGGCAGACCATATCTCATGCTTGAGATAGCACCAGAATCGATCCTGTACGTGGCGCTACTTTTGTCCGTTTCTCACCCCGTATGAGCGTCAGATCTTCACATCATGGCAACGGTTCAGGGGGTCGATGAGGGATCCGGAGGAGCAGGCACCGGCCCAGGGCTCAACGGGCCAGCGGGCTCAACGGCCCAGGGATCAACGGCCCAGCGGGCTCCGCGCGGCCGACGATGGTGCCGGCCCGGTCGATGCAGATGACGTCCACCGCGACGGGCGAACCGACCAGCACGCCCAGTGCGGTGGCGCGGGCCGCCTCGGCGACCAGGTCGCCCAGCGGGACACCGGCCGCGCGGCAGAGCTGGATCGCCTCCAGCGCGGTGTTGGCGGCCGCGACCGCGTCGGCCAGCTCCGGGCCCGCGCCGCCCGCGCGCGCCAGCCCGGCAAGGTACCCCTTGTCCACCTGGGAACGCGCCGAGTGCAGGTCGAGGTGGCCGGCGGCGAGCTTGGAGAGCTTGGCGAAGCCGCCCGCGATGGTCAGGCGCGGTACCGGGTGGCGCTTGAGGTACTTGAGCACGGCCCCGGCGAAGTCGCCCATGTCGAGCAGCGCGTCCTCGGGCAGCCCGTGCACGGCGACGGCGACCTTCTCGGACGTCGAGCCGGTGCAGCCCGCGACGTGGGTCCGCCCGGCGGCCCGGGCCACGTCGACCCCGCGCCGGATGGAGTCGATCCAGGCGGAACAGGAGTAGGGGACGACGATCCCGGTCGTCCCGAGGATGGAGAGGCCGCCGAGGATGCCCAGCCTGGGGTTCCAGGTGGAGCGGGCGATCTCCTCCCCGTGGTCGACGGAGATCTCCACCACGACGTCCCCGTCGCCGCCGAATCCGGCGGCCACCTCGGCGACCGCGTCGCGGATCATCTGCCGGGGCACCGGGTTGATGGCCGGCTCGCCGACACCGAGCGGCAGCCCGGCCTTGGTGACCGTCCCCACCCCGGGGCCGGCCCGGAACACCACCCCGCTGCCGGGCTCGCCCGCCCACACCGTCGAGCGGATCAGCGCGCCGTGCGTGACGTCCGGATCGTCCCCGGCGTCCTTGACCACCCCGGCCATGGCCCGCCGCCCGCGCGACCCGTCCGGCCCGGCCGGCGCAACCGCGGCACCCTCGGCCGGCGCCCCCCCGACCGGCGACGCCCCGACCGGCACGCCATCGGCCGGCAACTCCCCGGCCACCAACTCCTCGGCCGCCAGAGCGAATCCGGGCTGCTGCCCCTTCGGCAGCGTGATCACCACAGGGTCCGGGAACGCCCCCGTCAGCAGCGCCTGGTACGCCGCCTTGGTCGCCGCCGTGGCGCAGGCGCCGGTCGTCCACCCGTGCCGCAGGCCACTGCTCCTCAGCTGCCCGGCCCGACCACCGACACCGACCTCACCCACGACCGCTCCCTGCTCCGCACACCGGCTCTTGGACGCCCCCATCCTCCCCCGCCCGGCGGCCGGCGGCGCACCGGCCCGGCCGGAGCAGGAAGTCGGCCGGGCCGACCTCCCCCTCCGGGCGCTCACGCCTCCGGGTAGCGGCGGGGGGTCCAGACGACCTCGGTGGCGTTTCCGCGTTCGACGGCCTGGGTCTGGGAGGAGCCGATGAGCAGGATGGTGCGCATGTCGACCTGGGCCGGGTCCAGGTCCGCGAGGCGGACGGTGCGGACGCGCTCGGTCGGGCCGCCGACGTCGCGGGCCATCACCACCGGGGTCTCCGGTGCGCGGTACTCCAGCAAGAGGTCGCGGGCCAGGCCGACCTGGGTGGTGCGGGACTGCGAGCCCGGGTTGTAGAGGGCGAGCACGAGGTCGGCCTCGGCGGCGAGGCGCAGGCGCTTGGCGACCACGTCCCAGGGCTTGAGCCGGTCGGAGAGCGAGACCACGGCGTAGTCGTGGCCGAGCGGGGCGCCGGCGCGGGAGGCGGCCGCGTGCGCGGCGGTCATCCCGGGGACGATCCGCACCGGTACGTCCCGGTAGGCCTCCTCGCAGGCGACCTCCAGCACGGCGGTGGCCATCGCGAAGACGCCCGGGTCGCCGGAGGAGACGACCGCGACCCGGTGGCCGCGACGGGCCAGGTCGAGGGCGAACTCGGCGCGCTCGGACTCCACCTTGTTGTCGGAGCCGTGCCGCTGCTGGCCGGGGCGGACGGGCACCCGGTCCAGGTAGGTGGTGTAGCCGACCAGGTCGGTGGCGGCGGCGAGGGCGCCGCGCGCCTCGGGGGTGAGCCAGAGCGGACCGGCCGGGCCGGTACCGATCACCGTGACGCTGCCGAGCCCCTCGGAGGGCTTCACCTCGGGCTCCAGCGGCGCGACCTTGCTCGGCAGCACCGCGACGGAGAAGTACGGGACGGTCCCCGCGTCCACCCCGGCCAGCGGCGCGGTGCGCTCGCCGTCCATGAAGGCGCGCTCGACGTACTGGGCGTCGTCCAGCCGGCCGGCCCGCTCCAGGGCGCGGCGGACGGCCGGGAAGGTGCGGCCCAGCTTCATGATCACGGCAGAGTCGGCGGAGGCGATCCTCGCGGTGAGCTCCTCCTCGGGCAGCGTGCCGGGGATGACGGTGAGCGTCTCCTCCGCCTCGGTGAGCGGCTGCCCGAGCCGGGCGGCGGCGGCACTGACCGAGGTCACGCCGGGGACGACCTCGGTCGGGTAGCGGTGCGCGAGGCGCTTGTGCATGTGCTGGTAGGAGCCGTAGAAGAACGGGTCACCCTCGGCGAGGACGACGACGTCGCGGCCGGCGTCCAGGTGGGCGGCCAGCCGGGCGGCGGCCTCCTCGTAGAAGTCGTCGAGCGCGCCCCGGTAGCCGCCGGGGTGGTCGGTGGTCTCGACCGTGATCGGGTAGACCAGCTTCTCCTCGATCTGACCACCCGTCAGATACCGCTCGGCGATGGACCGGGCGATCGAGCGGCCGTGCCGGGCGCTGTGGTACGCCACCACGTCGGCCTTGCCGATGAGTTCGGCGGCGCGGACGGTCACCAGGGACGGGTCGCCGGGGCCGAGCCCGACCCCGTAGAGCCGACCGGTCGGGGCCTGGTGCGGCGTCACTCTTCTTCACTCGCAATCGCGTTGATGGCGGCGGCGGCCATCGCACTGCCGCCGCGCCGGCCGCGCACCACCAGGTGCTCCAGGCCGGACGGGTGGACGGCCAGGGCCTCCTTGGACTCGGCCGCGCCGATGAAGCCGACCGGGACACCGATGACCGCGGCCGGGCGCGGCGCGCCCGCCTCGATCAGCTCCAGCAGGCGGAACAGCGAGGTCGGCGCGTTGCCGACGGCGACCACCGCGCCCTCCAGCCGGGGCAGCCACAGCTCCATGGCGGCGGCGCTGCGGGTGTTGCCCATCTTCCGGGCCAGCTCGGGCACCGAGGGATCGGTGAGGGTGCAGAGCACCTCGTTGTCGACGGGCAGCCGCTTGCGGGTGACGCCGCTGGCGACCATGTTGACGTCGCAGAGGATCGGCGCACCGGCGTGCAGCGCAGCGCGTGCGGAGGCGACCACGCCGGGCGAGTACACCAGGTCCTCGACCAGGTCGGTCATGCCGCAGGCGTGGATCATCCGCACCGCGACCTGGGCCACGTCGGCGGGCAGGGCGGCGAGGTCGGCCTCGGCCCGGATGGTGGCAAAGGACTGGCGGTAGATGGACGCGCCGTCCTTCTCGTACTCGATCACTTCGTGGTCCTCCGGGCCTCGGCGACCGCCTCGGCCATCTCCTCGTTCGTCACGTCCACGGTGGCGGCGTCCACCGTCACCCGGTAGCCCTGCCCGGTGGCGAGCACGTCCACCCATGCTCCGGCCGGGTGGCCGCAGCGCCGCTCACAGCCGGACCAGTGCACGCGCAGCCCGCCGCCCGGCACCGGCGCGAGGTCCAACGCCCGGGCCGCGTCCGTGCGGACGTCGGCCAGGGACTTGGCGCAGCCGGGCAGTCCGGTGCAGGCGCTCGCGCCGTCCCAGGCGGTGCCGGGCTCGGCGCGGAACCCGGCGGCCGCCAGCGCGGACAGCCGGTCGGCGGACGCCCCGGGCAGAACGGCGCCGCGCCAGGGGGTCAGCCGCAGTTCTCCGGCCGACGCCCCGGCCAGCGCGCGCCACTGGGCGGCGGTGGCCCGGCCGAAGCGCAGGCCGACGGAGAGCCCGCCGGGGAGCGCGCCGAGCGGCGGGGGCGTGCCGGGCAGCGCGGGGAGCGGGACGGTACCGGGCGGCAGCAGGTCGGGCACCTCGCGCAGGTGCCAGGCCTGCTGCCCGCTCTCCCGCAGCGCGTCCAGGAACTCCCGGGCGGCGGCCAGCGCGGCGTCCACCGCGCCGGCCAGGGGGACGGCGCGCGCGGTGACGGCCCGGCCGAGGCGCAGCAGCGCCGTGCCGTCCGGCCCGTCGTCCGAGCCTGCGATCAATGTCACATCGGCGTCGAGTGCGGCGACGTCGCCCCGCCCGTCGTCCAGTGCGAAGAGGAACTTGCCGGAGAGCCCGGTGGCCCAGCCGCTCGCACAGAGCCCGGCGTCCAGCTCCCGCGCCCAGGCCCGCACGTCCGCGCGGCCACCCGAGGGGCCGGGTGAGGCGACGATGTTCCGGACCCGCTCATGCGTCTCGGAGGGCAGCAGCCCCGCGGCGCGCAGCCGCTCGGCCAGCGCCCGCCCGCAGCCCGAAGCCAGGCCGCGCAGCTGGACGTTGCCGCGCGAGGTGGTCTCCACCCCGCCGTCGCCCAGCGCCTCGGCGGCCTCGGCCAGTGCCAGCGCCTGACGAGTCGTCAGCAGACCGCCGGGCAGGCGGACCCGGGCCAGGGCGCCGTCGTCGGCGGTGTGCAGACGAAGGGCCCCCGGACAGGCGTCCGCGCGCCCCCGGTCGGGCGCGGCGGCGCCCGGCGTGGTGGCGTCGGGTGTCGGTGGCATGGCCGCGAGCATACAGATGATCCGATCGGTTGCCTCCGTCCGTTGGGTCACACGTTCGGACGCACTCCCCCAGGTCAGCCGCACCCCGTACGATGCTGCCGGGCGGCCCCCGCGGGCCGCCCACACGCCAGCGACGGCGCAGGGGAGGAAACCGGTGCAAGCCCGGTGCGGTCCCGCCACTGTGACCACGGTTCACCGGAGTTCCGGGAGGCCGTGGGAGCCAGGAACTCCTGCCGTTCTCCACCGGCCCGGGGCGCGGACCCCGAGGAAGGCTTGAAAGCCATGCGCCGCCGCACGCCTGTGCCCATGCCCGCCATCGAGGCCGGGAGGGCCTTCGCATGATTCTGCTGCTGTCGACGTCCGACACCGACCTGCTCAGTGCCCGTGCCTCCGAGGGGCCGGTCCGCTACCGCCTCGGCAACCCGGCCCGGCTCTCGCCCGGGGAACTGCCCGCCCTGGTGGAGGGCACCGACCTGGTGGTGGTCCGCCTGCTCGGCGGGCGCCGTGCCTGGCAGGAGGGCCTGGACGCGCTGCTGGCCGGCCCCCGCCCGGTGATCGTGCTGACCGGCGAGCAGGCGCCCGACGCCCAGCTGATGGAGCTGTCCACCGTGCCCGCCGGCATCGCCGCCGAGGCGCACGCCTACCTCGCCCACGGCGGCGCGGCCAACCTGGCCGAGCTGGGCGCCTTCCTCTCCGACACCGTGCTTCTCACCGGCCACGGCTTCGCCCCGCCGGCCTCCGCCCCCGCCTGGGGCCCGCTGGTCCGCGAGGCCCGTACGACCGACGGCCCGACCGTCGCCGTGCTGTACTACCGCGCCCACCACATGAGCGGGAACACCGCCTTCGTCGAGACGCTCTGCCGGGCGATCGAGGACCAGGGCGCGCAGGCCCGGGCCTACTACTGCGCCTCGCTGCGCGGTGCCGAGGCCGACCTGCTGGCCGCGCTCGGCGAGGCCGACGCGATCGTCACCACCGTGCTCGCCGCCGGCGGCACCCGCCCGGCCGACGCGCAGGCCGGCGGCGACGAGGAGGCCTGGGACGCGGGCGCGCTCGCCGCCCTGGACCGGCCGATCCTTCAGGCCCTCTGCCTGACCTGGTCGCGCGCCCAGTGGGAGGCCAGCGACGACGGCCTCTCCCCGCTGGACACCGCCACCCAGATCGCCGTCCCCGAGTTCGACGGCCGGCTGATCTCCGTCCCGTTCTCCTTCAAGGAGCTGGACGAGGACGGCCTCACCGTCTACGCCGCCGACCCCGAGCGCGCCGCCCGGGTGGCCGGCACCGCCGTCCGGCACGCCCGGCTGCGGCACATCCCGGCCGCCGAGCGCCGGCTCGCGCTCGTCCTCTCCGCGTACCCGACCAAGCACGCCCGGGTCGGCAACGCCGTCGGCCTGGACACCCCGGCCAGCGCCATGCGCCTGCTGGAGCGCCTGCGCGCCGAGGGCATGGACCTCGGCACCGACCTGCCCGGCCTGGACACCGTGGCGGAGGACCAGCACGAGGGCGACGCGCTCATCCACGCGCTGATCGCGGCCGGCGGCTACGACCAGGACTGGCTCACCGAGGACCAGCTGGCCCGCAACCCGGTCCGCATCCCCGCCGCCGACTACCGCCGCTGGTACGCCACGCTGCCCGAGGCGCTGCGCACGCACGTCGAGGAGCACTGGGGCCCGGCCCCCGGCGAGCTGTACGTCGACCGTTCGCAGAACCCGGACGGCGACATCGTGCTGGCCGCGATCCGCTCCGGGAACCTGCTCGTCCTCATCCAGCCGCCGCGCGGCTTCGGCGAGAACCCGGTCGCGATCTACCACGACCCCGACCTCCCGCCCTCCCACCACTACCTGGCCGCCTACCGCTGGATCGCGGCCGCGCAGGCCGACGGCGGCTTCGGCGCCGACGCGGTGATCCACCTCGGCAAGCACGGCAACCTGGAGTGGCTGCCCGGCAAGACCGCCGCGCTCTCCGCCGAGTGCGGCCCGGACGCCGTCCTCGGGGACCTGCCGCTGGTCTACCCGTTCCTGGTCAACGACCCGGGCGAGGGCACCCAGGCCAAGCGCCGCGCCCACGCCACCCTGGTCGACCACCTGGTGCCGCCGATGGCCCGCGCCGACTCCTACGGCGACATCGCGCGCCTGGAGCAGCTGCTGGACGAGCACTCCAACATCGCCGCGATGGACCCGGCCAAGCTGCCCGCGATCCGCGCCCAGATCTGGACGCTGATCCAGGCCGCCAAGCTGGACCACGACCTCGGCCTGGACGAGCGCCCCGAGGACGACGGCTTCGACGACTTCCTGCTGCACGTCGACGGCTGGCTCTGCGAGATCAAGGACGCGCAGATCCGCGACGGCCTGCACGTCCTCGGCCAGGCGCCGGCCGGCACCGACCGGGTCAACATCGTGCTGGCCATCCTGCGCGCCCGGCAGATCTGGGGCGGCGTCAGCGCCCTGCCCGGCCTGCGCGAGGCGCTCGGCCTGGACGAGGCCGCGCTGTCCCTGGGCGCCACCGACGCCGCCGAGGCGCAGGCGCGCGCCCTGGTCGAGGCGATGGAGGCCGAGGACTGGGCGGCCGGGGCGGTCGAGAAGGTCGCCGCCGGGCTGCCGGAGGCCGTCCACGAGGTGCTCGCCTTCGCCGCGACCCAGGTCGTCCCGCGCCTGGCCGCCACCACCGACGAGCTGGACGCGGTGCTGCACGCCCTCCAGGGCGGCTTCGTCCCCGCCGGGCCGTCCGGCTCGCCGCTTCGCGGCCTGGTCAACGTGCTGCCGACCGGCCGCAACTTCTACTCCGTCGACCCGAAGGCCGTGCCCAGCAAGCTCGCCTGGGAGACCGGCCAGGCGCTCGCCGCCTCGCTGGTCGAGCGCTACACGGCCGACAACGACGGCGCCTTCCCGCCCTCGGTCGGCCTGTCGCTCTGGGGCACCAGCGCGATGCGCACCGCCGGCGACGACATCGCCGAGGCCTTCGCCCTGCTCGGCGTCCGCCCGGTCTGGGACGACGCCTCGCGCCGGGTCACCGGCCTGGAGCCGATCTCCCTCGAGGAGCTGGGCCGCCCGCGCATCGACGTCACCCTGCGCATCTCCGGCTTCTTCCGGGACGCCTTCCCCCACGTGGTCGCCCTGCTGGACGACGCGGTGCGCCTGGCCGCCGCCCAGGAGGAGCCCGCCGAGCACAACCACGTCCGCGCCCACGTCCAGGCCGACCTGGCCGTCCACGGCGACGAGCGCAAGGCCACCGTCCGCGTCTTCGGCTCCCGCCCGGGCACGTACGGCGCCGGCCTGCTCCAGCTGATCGACAGCCGCGACTGGCGCACCGACGCCGACCTCGCCGAGGTGTACACCGTCTGGGGCGGCTACGCGTACGGGCGCGGCCTCGACGGGCGGCCGGCCCGCGAGGAGATGGAGACCGCGTACAAGCGGATCACCGTCGCCGCGAAGAACACCGACACCCGCGAGCACGACATCGCCGACTCGGACGACTACTTCCAGTACCACGGCGGCATGGTCGCCACCGTCCGCGCCCTCACCGGCAAGGCCCCGACCGCCTACATCGGCGACTCGACCCGCCCGGAGACGGTCCGCACCCGCACCCTCACCGAGGAGGCGGCCCGCGTCTTCCGCGCCCGCGTGGTCAACCCGCGCTGGATCGAGGCGATGCGCCGCCACGGCTACAAGGGCGCCTTCGAGATGGCGGCGACCGTCGACTACCTCTTCGGCTACGACGCCACCACCGGGGTCGTAGCCGACTGGATGTACGAGAAGCTCACCCAGGAGTACGTCCTCGACCCGGTCAACCGCGAGTTCCTGGCCGGCGCCAACCCCTGGGCCCTGCACGGCATCAGCGAGCGCCTGCTGGAGGCGGCGAGCCGCGGCCTCTGGGAGCAGCCCGACCCGGAGCTGATCGAGCAGCTCCAGGCCGCCTTCCTGGAGACCGAGGGCGACCTCGAGGGCGACGAGGGCTGACACCCGTCCGCTGCGGCCGCCGCCCCCCGGCCCCGGGGGGGCGGCGGCCGCGCGCGTCACCGGCGTCAACATCGCGTGCCGAACCCTGGCAGCAGCGGCCTCCCGAGCGGACAATACGGGGCATGTCGCGCCGCCTCACGCTCACCCCTCCCGCCCTGGGGGCGTCCGCTGCCCGGGACCGTGGCCTTCCCGGCCACCGCTACCGCGCCCGGGTGGGGGCGCTGGCGGCCGGGGCGGCGCCGGTACTCGCCTTCCCCGCGCCCGGGCTGGCGTCACTCGCCTGGGTGGCGCTGGTGCCCGGGTTGCTGGTGATGCAGCGGGCACCCGGGGCGCGCGAGGCGGCGGTGCGGGGGTGGTGGTTCGGCGCGGGGTTCATCCTCACCGCGATGTACTGGCTGATCCCCTCCGTCGGGCCGGCCCTGCCGGTGCTCGCGGTGCTGTTCGGGGCGCTGCAGGCGGGGGTGGGGTATGCCGTGTGGCGGCTGCTGCACCCGCCACTGACCGCGCGGCGGGCCCTGCTCGCCCTGGTCGTCGTCCCCTCGGTCTGGCTGACCACCGAGTACGCGCGCTCCTGGCACGCCCTCGGCGGGCCGTGGGCGCTGCTCGGCGCGACCCAGTGGCAGCACCCGGCCGTCCTGGCGCTGGCCTCGGCCGGGGGGATCTGGCTGGTCAGCGCCGCCGTGGTGGCCGTCAACACCGGGGTGCTGATCATGCTGACCGCCACCGGCCGGCGCCCGCGCGCCGTGGCGGCGCTGGCCGCCGTACTGGTGCTGGCGGCCGGTCCCGTGCTGTTCTCGCTGCGCGCCGCACCCGCCCGGGACGGGGCACTGACCGTCGCACTGGTCCAGCCCGGCATCGTCGAGGACCCGCAGGCCCGGTTCGAGGCCAGTGCCGCCGCCACCACCGCGCTCGACGGGCGGCCGGTGGACCTGGTCGTCTGGGGCGAGTCCAGCACCACCGCCGACCTCGACCGCGACCCGGCGGCGCTGGACCGGCTGCGTCGGCTCGCCGCGGCCGCCGGCGCCGAGATCCTGGCCGGCGAGGACGCCCGCAAGGCGGACGGGCGGATCTCCAAGGACGCGGTGCTGGTCTCGCCGGCCGGCACCGTCGACCGCTACCGCAAGATCCGGCTGGTGCCGTTCGGCGAGTACATCCCGCTGCGCCCGCTGCTCGGCTGGATCGCGGGCGTCAGCCGGGCCGCAGGCGAGAACCGGGCGCCGGGGACGGCGTTCCACGTCCTCCCGGCCACCGACCGCGGCGGCGCGCCGCTGCCGGTCGGGGCGCTGATCTGCTTCGAGTCGGCCTTCCCCGACATGTCCCGGACGGCGGCCCGGGACGGCGCCCGGGTGCTGGTCTACCAGTCCTCGACCTCGACGTTCCAGCGCACCTGGGCGCCTGAGCAGCACGTCTCGCTGGCCGCGATCCGGGCCGCCGAGACCGGCCGCCCGGCCGTCCAGGCCTCGCTCACCGGGGTCTCCGCCGCCTTCGACGCGCAGGGCCGCGAACTGGCCCGGCTCGGCACCGACCGCACCGGCGCTCTGACGGTCCGGCTGCCGCTGACCGGGCCGACCGAGCTGACCTGGTACGACCGGGTCGGCGACGTGGTGCCGACGGCGGCCCTGATGGTCACGGCGGGTGCGGCGACCGTCGTGCTGTGGCGCAGGCGGACCGGCTGACCCGGCGGCCCGGCGCGGCGGGCCGGCCCGCCGGGCCGGGCGGTCAGCCGTCCTCGCCGGGCCGGTCGCTCGGCACTCGGTGCCGGGCAAAGCAGCTCAGCCCTCCTCGCCGGGCGAAACCGCTCGGTACCGGGTGAAGCCGGTCAACCGTCCTCGCCGGCCAGGTAGACACCGAACGCCGCTCCCAGCGGGTCGCGCAGCACCGCGATCCGCGGGCCGTCCGGCACGGTGGTCGGCGCCATCAGGACGTCCGCGCCGAGGTTCCCGGCCCGGAACGCGCTCACGTCCACGTCCGCGACCGCGAAGTACGGCAGCCAGTGCGGCGGCACCTGCGGCGGGAAGCGGTCGTCCATCGTCAGCATGCCGCCGAAGTCCTCCCCGGCCAGGCCCCACTGGGTGTACCGCTCGGACGGGTGGACCGTCCAGCCGAACACCGCCGGGTAGAACGCCCGGGCGCCCTCCGGGTCCCGGGTCAGCAGCTCCACCCAGCCGAGCGCGCCGGGCTCGTTGAGCACCTCGGCACCGGTCAGCCGGCGTGCCTGCCAGAGCCCGAACACCGCGCCGGACGGGTCCGCCGCGATCACGAACCGTCCGAAGTCCAGCGCCTCCATCGGTGCGACGACGATGCTCCCGCCCGCCGCGGTGATCCTGGCCGTGGCGGCGTCGGCGTCCTCGACGGCGAAGGAGACGCTCCAGGCCGTCGGCTGGCCCTCCCCGTAGAGCGGGGTGATGGAGGCGGCGACCGCGCCGTCCAGCTTCATGAAGGTATAACCGCCGGCCTCCGGCCGGTCGTCGCGCTCCGGCTGCCAGCCGAACAGTTCGCCGTAGAACCGCTTGGCCGCCTCCGGGTCCGCGCTGCCGTGCTCCACCCAGCAGGGCCCGCCGGTGGTCACCTTGTTCTGCTTCATCTCGCCCTGCTCTCAGCCGATTTCGAGGATCAGTTTGCCGCGCGCGTGCCCCGACTCGACCAGCGCCAGCGCCTCCGCGGCGTGGGCCAGCGGGTGGCGGGCGGTGATGTGCACGTCCAGTTCGCCGGCGGCCACGAGGTCGGCCAGCGCGGCGAGCGTCGCCGGGGTGGTGGAGCGGGTGATGAAGCGGCCTCCCAGCTCCGCCGCGGTGGCCGGGTCGACGGTCGAGACCAGCTTCGACCGGTCGGCCAGCGTCTCGGCCGCGGCCCGCACGTCGTCCCCGCCGACCAGGTCGAGAATGCCGTCCACCCCGTCCGGCACGGCTGCCCTGATCCGCTCGGCCACCCCGTCGCCGTAGCGCACCTGCACCGCGCCCAGCGACTCCACGTAGCCGCGGTTGGCGTCGCTCGCCGTGCCGACCACCCGGATCCCCCGGCTGCGGGCGATCTGCGCGGCCGCGCTGCCCACGCCGCCGGCGATGCCGAGGATCAGCAGTGTCCGGCCGGAGCCCACCCCGACGTCCCGGACCCCGTCGTCGGCCGTCGCCGCGGCCACCGGCAGCGTCGCGGCCTCGGCAAAGCCGAGCCCCTTGGGCTTGACCGCGCTCATCGCCGCCAGCAGCAGCGTCTGCTCGGCGAACGCCCCGGCCGCGGCGACCCCGAACACCTCGTCCCCCGGTGTGAAGCCCGTGACGCCCGGCCCGATCCGCTCGACCACCCCCGCGGCCTCCTGCCCCATGACGGCCGGCAGCTCGCGGTCCTTGCCGAGCCACCCGCGCCGGACTTTCCAGTCCACCGGGTTCACCCCGGCCGCCCGTACCGTGATCCCCAGCTGCCCCGGGCCCGGCTCCAGCACCGGCCGGTCCAGGAACTCCTGATTCTCCGGCCCGCCGTACCCGACGAACCCGAACGCATTGGCCATCCTCGATCCACTCCTCGGTAGGACCCCCTCCCCCCGCCCCAGCATGCGGTCCGGCCGGGGCCGCGGCCCCGGCTGCTGCGCCGAACGGGCGGGTGGCGAGCGGCGGCGGGTGGCGGCGGGTGGATGACGGCCGACGGCTGACAGATTTCATCAGCTGTCATCTGTCAGGCGCCGGCCGTCACTCCTCACCCCCGACTGTGGTCGCCCGCCCGGCCGTCGAGCAGTTCGCGGAGGATGTCCATGTGTCCGGCGTGGCGGGCGGTTTCGGTGGCCATGTGGATGAGGACCCAGCGCAGCGACACCTCGTCGCCGAACCAGGCGCGGCCGAGGTCGTCCAGCTCCAGCTCCTCCACCACCTGGTCGGCGGCGCCGCGGGCGCGGGCGTAGAAGGTGAGGACGTCGGCGGTGGACTCGTCCGGCCGGATCCGCATGTCGGACTCCGCATCCTCGTCCAGATCGAAGGGCAGCGGACCGGTCTCACGGCCGAACGCCTCGCAGAACCAGCCGAGTTCGGCGCCCCCTAAGTGCTTCACCAGCCCCAGCAGGGTCGTCCCGGACGGGGTCATCGGCCGCCGGAGCTGCTCGTCGTCGAGACCTTCGAGCTTCCACAGCACCGCGTCGCGGTGCCGGTCGAGAGCCACGAACAGGCTTTCCTTCTCAGCCCCTTGGTAGGGCACGCGCTTCATCATGCGCGGACCCTAACAGGCCACCGGGCCGGCGGGGGGCTGCCGAAGCGGCCAACTCCCTACCGGCCCAGGCTGGTTCACCGCACAGCCCGCTCCACCTGGATCCAGAGCTGCGCCTCGGCCTCGCCCCCCGGCAGGAAGCGGGTGCGCAGGATCTCCGGGCCGGGACGGGTCTCGTACGGATTGGAGGGGAACCACTGGGTGTAGACGTCCCGCCACATCTCCTGGAGGGCCTCCGGGAAGGTCCCGGTGTTGGAGAAGACGGCCCAGGTGCCGGCCGGCACCTCGCGCACGTCCAGGTCGTCCGGGACGACCGTGTCCGTACCCGCCACCACCGCGTGGTAGTAGTCGAGCTCGACCCCCTCCTCCCGGCTGTCCGAGAAGAACTCGGTGACCGAGAGGATGCCGTCCGGCTCCTGGCCCGAGAGGGCGGAGATCCGGTCGATGGTGTCCCGGCCGATCCCCTTGATGAATTCGGCGATGGCCGGGTTCACCCCCTCGTGGACCAGCGGGACCCTGGCCCGCCGGCCGACCAGCCGGAAGTCGGGCTTCTCCACGATGCGGTATTCCATGCTGCTGTTCCCTTCGATGACGAGTCGGAAGGACATCCGGGGCTGGGACTGCAGCGCCGCACCCTCGCGCCGGGCCTCCCCCGGCCCGACGCCGTGCATCGCCCGGAACGCCCGGGCGAACGCCTCCCCCGAGGTGTAGCCGTACCGGACCGCCACGTCGAGCAGCGTCCGTTCCCCGGAGAGCACTTCGGCCCCGGCCAGGGTGAGCCGCCGGCGCCGCACGTACTCCGACAGCGGCAACCCGGCCAGCGCGGAGAACATCCGCCGGAAGTGGTACTCCGACGTCATCGCGATCCGCGCCAGCTCGGCCACGTCGACGGACGCACCCGGGCGCTCCTCGATGTGCCCCTCGATCCGCTCCATCGCCCGGTTCAGGTGTTCCAGCATCCCGGCCCCGTCCTTCCTCTTACTGATCACCACCGTAGGAAGGACCCACCCTGCCGCACCCGACATCCTGTGCCCGCTCCGGTCGGGTACGGCAGGGCCTGCGGGGAGACTCAGCTCGTTCTCCCGCAAGCCAGTGAGCCACCGCACGGCGGCGGCCGGCGGGAGCGGCGAAGTGACCTACCGTCCGATGCGGCTGCGGGGCCGGCGGGCCGGCCACCCGCAGCGCGGGGCCGGACGGGCGGGAGAACCCGGATGAACACCGCGCGGGGTGCGTCACGGTTCCGTCATGGTCCCGCCCCGGGGGACCGGACCATGACGGAACCGGCGACGGCTGTCAGTACGAGGCGCTGGTGGCGCACCGGCCGAGGTCCAGGTTGCACACGACGACGTACGAGGTGATTCCGGCGTCCAGGAGTTCTTGGGTCCTGACCGTGCCGCTGCTGGTCCAGGCGCTGGCCCCTCCGCCGTTCGACTGCGAGAGGACCACCTTGCAGGCATCGCCCATGGTGGAGGTCACGTAGCCCTGCACGTGGTCGTGCCCGCTGTAGAACCTGACCTGCATGCCCCCGGCACAACCGGGCACGTTGGCCGTGAAGGTGGTATCGGCTGACGCCATCCCGGCGCTGAGGCCCAAGCCGACCGTGGCGACGGCGGCGACAGCGGCGAGGCGGACGGCGGTGCGCTTCCTGATCATCAGTGTCTCCTGGTGTTCGGTGGCTGATTGCCTCGACCCGCTGTGCCCTCGAGCCCTACGGGATGCCCGTTTCCCGGGCAAGTCCGCACACCGGCTCGGGGGCTCTTGGAGTCGAGATCACTCTTCGGGGACCGGGGGCGTCGTGAGTGAACCCCCGGAGGTGTCAGGCGTTGCCGTTGGACACCGCAGCACGCTTGAGCGAAGTCAATCGCCGTTCCCCTTCGAACGGCTCCGGGCGCTCGCCGCGGAGCATCCATCCCCATCCGTGCAGATCCGGGTGTGCGCCCATCCCTGACGACCGGTGGGAGGGAGGACGGTCGACGCGATCGGCGTCGTGCCGTCCGTTCCCGAATGAAGAGAACCGGATGACGGGTCTGGCCCTCGAGTGGTTCGATCAGGTTCGAACACTCATGACGCCGGACGCTCGGGCGGCCGGCAGCTCACTTCGGGGGGTGCCGTGCTCTACCTCGACATGGACCGCACCGTCCTCGCGAACACCCGGTTCGCGATCTCGCCGCTCAGCACCGCGATCGGCGCGCTCCGCCTCCTGCGTGACAACAAGCGGCCGGGCGGCGGCGGTTGGCGGGGCAGGATCCAGGAGACAGTCCGCGACCGGAAGCTCGTTCTGCTGGGCTCGCTGTTCAGCGGGTCGTGGGACTACGTGCCGGACTTCCTGACACCGCAGCCTCAGACCCCGGCGACCGGACTGCAGGAGGAGCTGCACACGGTCGCAACCACGGATTCCGCCCGTCTGCGCTGGGAGCTGCAGGTCATGGCCCAGGGTGTCAGCGAGGAGCGCCTGGCGGGCCGGGTGGTTCCCGTGGTCCTGCGCGACGCCCTGGAGCGGGGCGAGCAGGACTTCGCCGGGCGGGTGGCGGCCGAGCTGCACCAGCTGTGGGAGTGGGCCGTCGCCCCGCAGTGGTCGGCCCTGCGTACGCGCATGGAGGTGGACATCGGCCACCGGGCGCAGACGATCGCCCGCCACGGCCTGTCCGGCATGCTGGCCACCCTGCACCCCAGAGTGCTCTGGAGCGACGATCAACTGAGTCTGGTCAGCCGCTTCCGAGGCCGGACCTCCGGCAGCACCGGGCTGGTTCTGACTCCCTCGCTTTTCACCACAGACTTACGTGTGGTCATCGACTCGATACCGGGACCCGCCACGCGGCAGCCGATGTTCGCCTACCCCTGCCGGCCCGGGCCGGAGACCCGCACCGGGCCGACGGTCCACGCCCTGCTCGGGGTGACCCGGGCACGCCTGCTGTCCGACCTGCACACCCCCCGCACCACCGCGGAGCTGAGCGAACGTCACTTCCTCGCCACCAGCACGGTCTCCTACCACCTCGGCATCCTGCACCGCACCGGACTGATCACCCGCACCCGCACCGGACAACACGTCCTGTACCAGCAGACCCCTCGCGCCACGGACCTACTGGCCGTCCCCCGCCCCCGCTGACACCACAGTGGTGGGGCAGTGGCACTTCGCATCCGTGAGATCACCCCTGAACTCCGCCGCCGGAGCAACGACCACACCGTCGGCGCGGACTCCCCGCCCGCGCCCTGACGCCGGTCCCGGGCGGAGGTGGACGCGGCGCCGCGCTCCCCGACCCGGGGCCGGCCGGCAGCCGTGGGCCGTACGCCCGCGCCGCCGTGCGCCCCGCGGCCCGCATCGCCGCACCGCCCACACCGCCCACACCGTGAGACGGATGGGCCGGGCGGGAACACCCGCGCATTCCGTGGTGTTGCGAGCCTCCGCCGCCACGGTGCCGCCGTCGCAGCTCCACCGCCACTGCCAACGCCGCGGCCACCCGAAAGCCAGTTGTTCAAATTGGAACGACCTAGTACGGTCAGGAACCGACCACCACACGCCCACGGAGGCCCCGTCCATGCCGCAGCACGTCACGCCGCAGCCCGGCACCGCCACGGTGCGCTCCCGGGTGCGCATCCCGCTGACCTTCCCGGACGGCTACCGCGCCGAGGCCGAGGTCTTCACCTTCCACGGCCTGGCCGACGGCGCCGAACACCTGGTGCTCGCCTTCGGCAGCACCGCGCAGAGCCGGACCACGAACGGGGGGACCGCCGACGGCGGGACGCCGCTGGTGCGGCTGCACTCGGAGTGCCTGACCGGCGACGTCTTCGGCTCGGACCGGTGCGACTGCGGCCCGCAGCTGCGCGAGTCGGTCGAGCGGATCGCCGAGGCCGGCGGCTACCTGCTCTACCTGCGCCAGGAGGGCCGGGGCATCGGCCTCTACAACAAGCTGGACGCCTACGCCCTCCAGGACTCCGGCCTGGACACCTACGACGCCAACACCGCGCTCGGCCTGCCCGAGGACGGCCGCGACTACACCGCCGCCGCCCAGATGCTCGGCGCCCTCGGCGTCACCGGCATCGACCTGCTGAGCAACAACCCGGACAAGGCGGCGCAGCTGACCGCCCTCGGCATCACCGTCGAGCACCGGGTGCCGACCGGCGTGCACCTGAACGACAGCAACGTGCGCTACCTGCGGGCCAAGGTCGAGCGGACCGGGCACTCGATCGAGCTCTCCCGGCTCGTGGGCTGAGCCGGCGACGCCCGTCCGGCACACCCGGACACCACCGTCCCGGCACCGACCACGGCACATCGGCACGTCGGCCGGACACGACGGCGGACACGACGGGCAGACACGTCCGTCCGGCACCGCGGAGTGGCTCTGCGGTGCCGGACGGACGGTGCCGGACGGACGGTGCCGGACCGGTCGGGTCAGTGCTGCCAGACCCGTACGTAGTCGACCTGCATGTCGGCCGGGGTGGCGGTCGGGCCCGAGGCGTAGACCGCGTTGTTGAGGATCAGGTACATCGGCGAGGAGGTGATGCCGCTGGTGATCTGACCGACCTTCACCCCGTCGTAGTAGTAGGTCACCGAGCCCGGCTGCCAGTCGGCGCCGAAGGTGTGCCAGCCGCTGTAGTTGCCCGAAGCGCAGCCGCCGGGGCCGCCGGACGGGGAGTGGAAGTGGTAGCAGGCCTGACCGCTCAGGCCCTCCATCACGTCCAGCTCACCGTCGGCCGGCCAGTTCTGGCCGTCGGTCCAGAAGGCCGGCCAGTTCGCGACCTGCGAACCGGCCGCGGGCAGGTAGATCCGGGACTCGAACGCGCCGTAGGTGAACTGGGCCTTGCCGTTGGTGTTGACCAGCCCCGAGGTGTACGCGTAGTTCTTGCCGTTCACCGTGGCCGGCTTCTGGGCGGCCGTCAGATGCAGGCTCCCGCCGCTCTCGGACACCTGGGACGGGGCGTAGGCGGCGGACTCGTCGCCGTTCACCGGAGGCGTCGTGCAGGTGGCGCAGCCGAACCAGTTGGGGTTCCACTTCGAGCTGTCGAGCGAGCTGCCGTTGAACTCGTCGGCGAAAACCGGACGCCAGCTGCCGGGGATGCCGAGCGGAGCGGCCGAGGAACCGGACGGCTGGGTGGGCGACGCGGTGGCGGACGGCGACGTCGGCGACGCGGTGGCCGACGGGGATGACGGCGAAGCGGTGGCGGACGGCGACGACGGCGACGCGGTGGCCGACGGCGACGCGGTCGGCGTCGAGGACGGGCTCGGCGCCGGAGTCGGGGCGGTGCCCGAGGTGAAGGCACCGACCGGGGCCAGGTTGTGCCAGCGGTTGTCGATCTTGTACGCCACGAAGTACGTGTACTTGCCCGCCGGGAAGGCCCGGCTCTGCGGCGTGAACGTCCGCTGCGCCGTGGTCAGGGTCGCCGGAGCCGCCCCGCCGAAGTCGTAGTTCGCGCCGTCGGCCGAGCGCACGGCGATGGTCAGCGCCTGCACCGAGGTCCGCTTGGTGGCGTGCAGCTTGGCGGTGGCGGTGACCGGGGCGTCGGCGCCGGGAGCGGCCGGCGTGACCGACAGCGAGTCGACCACCACCGGCTCGGCCGGGGCGGCCGGCGCGGCCCATGCGGCCACTCCGGTCCCGCTGGCGGCGAGCGCGAGTGCGAGGACGGCGATCCGGCGTCTGCCGGTGAACGTGCTGCGACGGTGCTTCGAATGCTTGGGCATGCGTGGAGGACCTTTCGTTCCCCCCCGGCTGTGGACCCGCAGCAGCCTGAACGAGGACTCGGTCCGTACGCAAGCCCGATGCCGCGGCCGGAACCGCGGCATCGATCGTGCACATTCCTAAAACTCCTGGTGGGACGGCCCTTGGAGGTGCCTGGACCGGCCGTCTGTGATAAGGGGCACAGGGGCCGGTACGGCGGCCGGTCACCGCCGTACGGCCGTGGCGACCGACCGGCTGATCGCCCGGGCCGCGAAGCCGGTGCCGCAGACGAAACGCATCACCGGCCCGAAGGTGTCGGCGGCGGACAGACCGGTGAAGTAGAGCCCGGGTACGGAGGACTCGAAGCCCGGGGACAGCCGGGGAGCGCCCGCGTTCCGGCAGGTCACCGCCCGGCGCAGTCCCGGCGCCAGCAGGTCGAGCCGCTCGACGTCCACCCGGTAGCCGGTGGCCGCCAGGACCTGGTCGGCCTCCAGGGTGTCGGTCGGGCCCCGCAGGCGGAGCCGCGCCCGGCCGCGGACCTCCTCGGCCGAGACCACCTCATGCCCGGTGAGCTGCGGGAACCGGCCGAGCGTCCGCTCGCGCAGCCACCACGCCCCGGACGGTCCGAGTATCGTCCGGACCAGGTCGGCCCTGGTGCGGTCCGGCAGGTACCGGAAGGCCTGGGGGGCCCGGCTGAACGCGGCGAACGACCAGCCCGGCCCCAGCGGCGTGGCCGGCTTCGCCACCCGCTGCGGCCACGGCCGGTCGTCCGGCCGGTCGGAGTCGGGCGGGTCGCCGAAGACCAGGTGCGCGGTCCTCGCGACCAGGACGGGTTCGGAGCCCGCCTCGTGCATCAGCGTGGCGCTCTCCAGCGCCGACTGTCCGGCTCCGATCACCGCCACCCGCTGGCCGGCGAACTTCGCCAGGTCCGCGTGCTCCGAGGTGTGCGAGGCGAGGCCGGCCCCGGCCAGCGGCCGCAGTTCGGCGGGAATCCTCGCGTAGGGCGGGAAGCCGTGGGCCAGGACCACCGTCCGGGCGGTGAACGCCTCCCCGGTGTCCAGGGAGAGCCGGAAGCCGTTCGGCGCCGCCTCGACCAGGGTCACGGCGGCACGCTCCACCTCGGGCACGCACCGCTGCTGGAACCAGTCCCCGTAGCGGACGAACTCGTCGAGCGGCACCGCGTACCGGTCGCCCACCCACGCACGGCCTTCGGCTGCGCGGAAGTCGTTCAGGCCGTGGCGGCCCTCGGGGTCGGAGATCGAGGACGCCCGCGGGGTGGACTTCAGGAACATCCCCGCCGGCATCCGCGCCCGCCAGCTGCCCATCGGCACGCCGAGGACACGCACGGCCACGCCCCTTGCCTTCAGGTGGGCCGCAACGGACAGCCCGTACGGCCCGGCCCCCACGATCGCGACGGGTACCGGGCTGGGAGAGATCATGTCGAGCCTCCAGGAGTGAGACGCCCGGCGATCCCGTGCCACACGTAATCGGCCACGCGCCGTGTCCCCTGGCCGCCGAAGCGGACCGCCATGGCGGCGGCGGGTGCGAGGTCGTCGCCGCAGAGCCAGGCGCGCTCGGTCGACCGGCGGGGCCGGAGATCGGGCAACGGCCGCCGTTCGCGCCAGACCGTGACCGCGGCCGAGAGCACGTCCAACTGCCCGACCCCGTAGAAGCGGTTCAGCTGCGGCCCGGGCGGGACCGGGCGGCCGGTGAGGGACAGGTGCAGGGCGCGGACGACGTCCAGGCCGTTCTCGGTCTCGAACAGCCGGAACTGGGCGCCGGTACGGGGGTTGAAGTCGAGGAGCTTGTACCGTCCGTCACGCAGGTCCAGGCGCCAGTCCAGATCGGCGATGCCGCCGTAACCGATCGCGCGGCACAGGCCGGTGGCCAGCTCTGCCAGCTCGGGGTTGGGCAGTGCGACGGCCCTGGTGGTGAATCCGCCCGCGGGCGGGTAGGAGCGCAGCTTGCGCCCGGTGAAGACGGCGAGTGGTTCGCCTCCGGGGCCGCAGCACAGGTGCGTGATCCAGTCCTCGGAGCGTTCCGGCGGCAGGTACTCCTGGGCCAGGACCGAGAACCGGCCCTCCGGCGGGCAACTGGCCAGCAGCTCCCGCTCGTCGTGCACGATCGTGGTGTTCGGGACGACGGGGCGGCTGAGCCGGGTGAACGGCTCCAGGTTCTTCAGCACCAGCGGGTAGCCACAGGTCCAGGCGGCCTTCAGCAGCTCGTCGTGGTCGCCCGGGGCGACGGTGACGGGTGCCGGGATGCCGTGCTCCTCGCAGATCGCGTGCATGGCGGCCTTGTTGGCCAGTCGCCGTGGGAGCCCGGCGGGCACCGGAGGCAGGACGAAGTACGGGGCGAGCTCCTCGGCGTGCTCGGCGAGCAGGACGGCGGCCTCGTCGTCGGTGGGCAGGGCGATGCACCGGCGGCCGATCGCCCGGCCGACGCCCCGGACGGCCGAGAGCAGCTGGCCGGTGCTCTCGCACCCGTTGGTGGGCCGGACGAAAGCGCGCGTCAGGTAGCGGGAGAGCGCCGTCGGGGTCAGCCGGTCCTCGACCATCGCGTGGACGGCCACCCCGGCGCGGCCCAGCGACCGCACGACGCCGACGGGGCCGTGCGCCAGCGGATACCTCCCCACCTTGACGAGCAGGACCGCGGTATCCCGGTCCAGGTCCAGCCTGGCCGGGTTGGTGTGATCGTCCCGGTTCATGTGTCGCACCTCCTCTTGATCGTGCGTTCAGTGCTGCCACACGCCGACCCAGTCGACCTGCACCTGCGTCTTGTCGACGCCGGGCGGGGGCGACTGCTGGTAGCCCACGGCAAGATTGAGGATCAGTTCCATCGGGGTGGTCGGGATCGCGGCCGGGTCGGTGACCTGGAAGACCTGTACGCCGTCGACGTACCAGGTGACGGCGTCCGGCTCCCAGTCGAGACCGAAGACGTGGTAGCCGAGGGAGTAGTCCAGCGGCCCGTGGGCGTAGTGGGCGTCGATGTTGGTGCCGTCGGGGGCCTCGGCGTGCAGGTTGAGGTCGGCGTACTGGTTGCTGTTGATGAACTCGACGGTGTCCAGCTCCGGCAGCCCGCCCCGGGTGTTGGCGGAGAGCAGCCAGAACGCCGGGAACATGCCGACCGGCTGGTCGGTGGTCCTGATCGCGGCCGCGAAGTACCCGTGGGTGAAGATGTGCCGCGGGGTGCCGTCCCAGTGGTCGCGGCCGGTGGAGATCATCCCGGAGGTCCAGGGGTAGGTCTTCCCGTCGCTGCCGGGCGTCGGTTGGCGTTGGGCGGTGAGCGTGAGCGCGCCGTCCGCCACCGCGACCTGGCCCGGGAGGTACCACTCGTCCTCGTGGTTGCCGGTGTTGGTGCAGCCACGGACGTTCCAGTCGTAGCAGGTGGTCCACTTGGAGCCGTCCAGCACGGTGCCGTTGAAGTCGTCCCGGAAGACCTGGTGCCACGGGCCGGTCGCGGGCGGCTGGTCCGCCCCGACCGGCGGCAGGATGGCGGTCGGGCTCGTGGGCGCAGCGGTTTGGGGGTGGAGCTCCGCCGCACCGACGCCCGCGCCGTTGGACGCGCCGCAGGCGGCGGCCAGAAGCAGCACTCCGGTCACCAGCAGCAGCCGCCACCGGCCCGTGGCCCGGGCGGACGGCCGGCGCGGGCTCCGGAAACGGCGGACGGGCCCGCCGGACACGGGTGCGGGGGCGGCGGGGAGACGGCGCGGGAGCAGCGTCAGGAGGGTGGTGAGCAGGGCGAGCGCCAGGACGGTCCGGCCGACCGTGAAGGAGTGCCTGAAGAACAGCGCCTCCGCCACCAGCATCGTCAGCGCCAGGCTCAGCGTCACGGTCAGCGCGGCGGCGCTCAGCCGGCCCGGTCCCCGCTCGCGCCAGGACGGGCCCGGCCGGGCCCAGGCCACGGCCGCCGCGCCCGGACCGACGAGCAGGAAGATGCCGGCGGCGACGGCCCGTAGCGGGTTCCCGGCCTGGAGCAGCAGGGCGGCGAGGGCGATCCAGCCCGACAGTGCGGGAAGCAGGCGCGGCAGGGTCCACGGTCGGACGGTCACGGTGTCCTCCCTCCGGCCGGGGTGGTGTCGACGTGTCCGCCGCCGGGCGGGACGTACTGGTAGACGACGGCGTCCGCGTTGGAGAACACCAGCCGCAGCTCGGACGAGGTGGCCGCGGCGGCCGCGAAGGCCTTGGTGGCCGTGACCGGCAGCAGCCCGGTCAGCTCGCACTCGGCGATCTGGGCCCGGGTCAGGATCACGTAGCTCGGTCCGCCGGCCACGTTCGGGCGTTCCAGCGCCGTTCTCAGGGCGTCGCCGGGGTTGTCCGCCAGACGCTTGAGGTCCTCGCCGGCGGCGTCGCCGAGGACGAGCCGGTCGTGGTCGTCGTAGCGCATCTCGCCTCCCGGCTCGTTGGAGGTCAGCGAGATGACCCGGGAGCCGGGCGGGGTGGTGGCGACGTACCGGAGCGCGGCGGCCTCCTGCGGGGTGAAGTAGTTCATGCTCTCCTTGCCGAAGTAGCCGAACAGCAGGCCGGAGAGCAGGCCGAGCAGGACGACGGCGGTGGCACCGGTCCGCAGCGGGCCGATGGGCCGGGCGGCCGGGGGAACGGACGAGGCGTCGGCCGGCGGGCCTGACTGGGGATCGGACGGCGCGTCGGGCGACGGGCCGGGCGGCCGGGCGGCGCGCGGGCTCCAGAGCAGGGTCGCGGCGAGGAAGGCGGCGGCGGGGAGGGCGAACAGGTAGGCCCGGAAGAGCATCTCACCGTCGTAGGCGTTGGCCAGCAGCAGCACGAGCGGCGCCACCAGCAGGGGCAGCAGGCCGACCCGGCGCACCCAGCGGTGGCGGACCAACGCGGCCAGGGCGAGCAGGAAGACGGCGAGGGTCAGGGACCGGTCGGCCCAGGAGGTCAGGATCTGGCCGGGGGCGGCCTGCCCCAGGTGGGCGAGGCCGGCCACCGCGTTGTGGTCCGGCGAGCCCAGGGCGGTGACCAGGCTGGTCAGGTGCTCCGACACGAACGGCCGGGCCACGGTGGCGTCCCAGAGCACGGTCAGCCCGACCACGGCGGCCAGTACCGGCAGGACGGTGCGGCGGTTGCGGCGGCCCAGGGCCAGCAGGGCCATGCCCACGGCCAGCATGATCGGGGTCAGCTGGTGCGAGGAGACGATCGCGGCGATCAGCACCAGGACCAGGGCGAACGGCGCCGCCCGCCAGCCACCGCGGGCCGACGCCTCGTCGGCCGCCGACAGGGCCCGGGCTCCGGGCGGTCCTGCCCTTCGCTCCCGGGGTTCGCGTGAGTCCGCCGCGAGCGAGCGCGCCACCGCCAGGCGGCGCATGACCAGCGCGATCACGGTGAGGGACAGCACGTAGGCGAAGGCCTGCGGGGAGAAGTAGTCCTGGCCGACCCAGGCGGTCGTGTAGTAGAGCCAGACCCCGCCCCAGACCAGTCGGTGATCGGTGGTGATGCTCCGGTACAGCATCAGCAGCGGGCCGATCAGCAGGAGGTTGGTGATCACCGGGTACCAGGAGGCGTAGCCCAGGACGGAGTCCAGGCCGGTGGCGCGCAGGATCACCGCATGGAGGTCGAAGAAGCCGGGCCACTGGTTGTAGACGTCGAGCTTGCCCGCTCCCGGCACCGACCCGTTGTGGCGCAGCATGGCGTCGACGATCGCGACGTGCTTCCAGGCCCAGGCGTACCGCAGGGTCGGGTAGAGCAGGCTGGGCGTCGCATGGATCACCAGGATCAGCGCCAGGACGTAGGCGGCGGGCCAGCGGTGACGGATCCGCGGGGCGCGCAGCGCGGTGACGAAGCCGAGGGTGAGCAGGCCCAGTGCGGCGAAGTAGGCCGGCGGCAGGGCCTGGAGCAGGCCGAGGTCGCCCATCCGGGAGAGGTCCACCCGGGAGAGGGCCAGCAGCCAGAGCACCAGCGCGGCCGGCAGCGCGCACCGGACCACCCAGCCGGACCAGCCGGCCTCGGAGAGGGCTGCGCGGAGCCGGCGGGTCCGCCGGCCCTTGTTGCGGTGGGAGGTCGAGCGGTGGGCCGGTGGCCGCGGGTCGGGTCGGACGTCTTCACGTTCCAGGGCGTCGGTCACTGTGATCTCTCCTGACCGCGAGTCCTCGGCGGTTCGCCGACCGAGGTGCCGAGGGCTGCGCGCAGGCGGCGGTAGGCCCGCCACGCCCGGGTGGCGGTGCTCTCGTGGAAGGGCGCGGTCGGGGCGCCCCGGCGCTTCGTCCAGTCGTCGAACACCTGCGGCGGTGTGTCGGAGCGGACCATCAGCCGGGCGATCCGCAGCGGGTCGTCGGCCGGGGAGCTGAAGGCGTTGCCGACGGCGGCCGCGGAGGTGTAGCCGGCCTGTGCGACCTTGCGGCGCACCTCCGCACCGGAGTACCCGTGCGGGTAGGCAAAGGAGGCGACCTCGTGGCCGAGGATGTCCTCCAGGACCGTCTTGCAGCTGGCGATCTCGTCGGTCAGCCGCCGGCCGTAGACCGTGTCCATGTGGACGTGGGTCCGGGAGTGGGCGCCGATCTCGACGCCGAGCGCGTCGAGGTTGCCGATCTGGCGCCAGTTCAGCATCGGTGCCGGCGGCAGCAGACTTCCGGTGCCCCGCGCGCCGGGCGGGTGGACGGCGCCGGTGGTGATGTAGAGGGTGGCGGGAAGGCCCTCCTCCGAGAGGATCGGGGCGACCGTCCAGTAGAAGTCGGCGTACCCGTCGTCGAAGGTCAGGACCGCGGCGCCGGGCGTCAGCGGCGGACCGCCGCGCAGGGCGGCGACCAGCCGGCGCAGCGGCACCAGCGACAGGCCGCTGTCCTTGATCCGGTCCAGCTGCTCGCGGAACACGCGGGGCGTGACGGTGTACGGCGCGAGCCAGGACGGCGGGTCGTCCGAGACCGAGTGGTAGAGGAAGACGGGTATCGCGCTCATGGCCCGTCCCTGGTCGGCCGGACCCCGGCGGGCCGGGCCGTGGTGGGCTCGGCGCCAGTGGTCCGGTCACGGGCGGCCGGACGGACCGCGCCGGTCCGACGGGACGCGGTCCGTTCGGCCCAGCCGCCGGCCAACCCGGTGAGGTAGCCGGCGGCGGTCAGGGTGACGCCGGCGCAGAGCGCCGCCGCCGTGGCGGGCCGGCGCCGCCGCAGGCTGTCCAGCAGCGCGGCGGGCACGGTGTGCCGCAGGTAGGCGCGTTCGCTGGCGAGGCCGGCGGCGGCGCCGTCGTACCGCACCACCGCGGCCTTGGAACGGCCTTCGGCGAAGCAGCGTGCGGCGAAGTAGGAGAGGGTGGTGCGGGCCGGCGGCACCCGGTGGAGGACCGCCGCGGCCGGCTCGTAGCGCAGCACGCCGCCGGGGTGGCGGGCGGCGAGGCGGATGCAGAGCTCCGTCTCCTCGCAGCCGAGCGGACGCCGGCCGACCCGGCCGAGGTCGGTCCGGAAGCCGCCGGCGGCCAGTGCCTCGGCACGCCGGAAGGACATGTTGGCGCCGATGAGGTTCCGCACCCCGGCCGGCCGGCTCGGCAGTCCCCGGTAGGAACAGCCGACCACCCAGTCGAACTCGGGCGGGAACCAGTCCGGCCGGCCGCTCTGCCACCAGGGCCGGACGTGGCCGCCGACGCCGAGCACCCCGGGTGTCCGGTAGCCGGTGAGGAGCCGCGCGGTCCAGGCGGGGTCGGCGGTGGCGTCGTCGTCCAGGAAGGCGATCAGCTCGCCGTGGGCCGCGGCCAGGGCGGTGTTGCGGGCGCCCGAGAGACCGCGCCGCTGCCGGTTGGGGAGGATCCGCGCGTCGGCCGACAGGTGTTCCCGGGCGAGGTGCAGCAGCTCGGGGCAGTGGTCGATGACGAGCAGCACCTCGGCGGGCGGGTGGTGCTGGCCGCGCACGGAGGCGACGGCGGCGCACAGGTCGTCCCAGCGCTCGACGGTGTAGGCGCAGATCACGACGGTCAGGCTCGGTGCACGGCCGTCGGCGGCGCGCTCGGGAGTCCGGTCGTCGTTCCGGCCGGAGGACTGGTCAGTGGTCATGGTCCTGGTCTCCTTCCATCGCACGCAGCCAGCGCCGGAGGACGGGCAGCAGTGCGGCCGCCATCGTGTACTCGGAGATCACCCAGGCGAGGCCGACGCCGATCAGTCCGTGGCGCGGCAGCAGCAGGACGACCAGGGTGACGATCATCGTGGCGGAGGCCATCCGCACCCCGATCATCCAGGGCAGCGCGCGGCGGACCCGGGCCACCTGGATGACCACGTTGGTCACCGCGATCGGCAGCGCGCACAGGGCGAGCAGACGCAGCACCGCCGTGCCGTGCGCGGCGTACTCGGGGCCGAACACGCCCAGGATCCGGCGCGCACCGATCTCGATCACCAGCACGGCGCCGACCAGCAGCAGACCGGTGTGGCGCAGCATGCGCCGGGCGTACTCGGCGAGCCGCTTCGGGTCGCGGGCGCCCTCGACCACCAGCGAGTGGCCCATGCTGAACGTCGCGACGAAGAGGGTCGAGGCGATGACGAAGGCGAGCGAGTAGTAGGCGCTGCCCTCCGGTCCGAGCTGGGCGAGCACGATCAGGGGGACGGCGCTGTAGCTCGCGAAGCTGAAGAGGTTGCCGATGTAGTCGGCGCCGGCCCAGTGCAGGACCCGCTGGGGCGGTTCGGCGTCGGCGTCGCCGGCCGCCTCGTGGGCCGGCACGGCCCTGCGGAACAGCACCACGTTGGCCAGCGCGATCGAGACGACCATGGCCACCGCCCAGGCGACCAGGATGCCGGTGCCGACGGCCAGGGCCGCGCATCCGGCGAGCAGCAGTGACTTGGCGACGGCGAAGACGGCGTTCTCGCCGAGGACCCAGCCGGTCCTGCGGGTGCCGGTGAGCGCGCCGTCCTGGAGCACGAAGACCGCGTAGCCGGCGGTGGCCGCGACGAACGCGACCGCGAGCACCGGCGAGTCCAGGAAGCCGAGGTTGGGGGCGACCATCGGGACCAGCAGCAGGAAGCCGACCGCGACCGCGGCGCTGAAACCGACGCTGATCGCGTAGCACCGCAGCACCAGGTGCCGGGTGTGCCGGCCGGCGGCCGGGACGAAGCGCACCAGCGCGTCCCCGAGGTTGAGGCTGCCGAGCGTGGCCAGGAACATCGCGGCCGACAGGGCCGCGTAGCTGCGCCCCACGGCCTCGACGCTGTAGTAGCGGGTGGCGAGTATCCAGAAGAACGCGCCGAGTCCGGCTGCGACGATCGAACTCGCCGCCAGTACGTGGCCGTTGTGCATCAGGGAGTCCGCGCGAAGGCTCTGGGCGCCCGCCCTGATCCGGGCCCGCAGCAGTGCCGGGTAGGAGCACTCGCAGGGCAGCGCCACCGGGCAGGAGCACGGCCGTGCGGCTGCCGTCCGCCGCCTGGAGCGCGTGTGGTCGAGGATGGACATCACGGCCTCACCGAGGTGTCGGCCCGGCGTTGCAACCGGACGCTGCGCAGGTAGCAGACCGGCCCGTAGAGCAGGCCGAGGAGTTCGAGCCGCCCGAGGTGGGCCATCAGCGGGTCGCGGCGGGCGGCGGCCGGGTCACCGCGGTGCAGGGTCTGCCGGACCCCGTGCGGCACTCGGGCGAGCAGGGCGGCGAGCAGGCGCGGCTGGCGGCGGGTGGCTGCGGCCAGATAGGCGCCGAAGCCGACGCCGAAGCCGAAGACCTGGGTGGTCAGCGCCTCCATGGAGCGGCGGTGCGGGTGCCACACCAGTGCGTCCGGCCGGTAGACGACCGTGTGGCCGGAGGTCAGGACCTGGAGGAAGGAGAGCAGGTCCTCTCCTCCGCGCGCCGGGGTGCCGGTGCTGGTCGCGGGGTCGAAGCCGCCGATCGAGCGGAGCAGGCCGGTGCGGAAGGCCATGTTGGCCCCGGTGCCGAGCCGGCCGGTGGCGAAGGGGAAGAGCGGGTCGTCGGACGGTTCGCCGAGCGACCAGCTGCGGCTGGTGAAGCCCTTGGCGTAGCCGCAGTACCGTTCCAGCGCGATCTGCGCCCGGGTGTCCAGCTCGGCGGGCAGCACCAGGCCGGTCACGCAGCCGACCTGCCGGTCCGAACGGAAGCCGTCGACCAGGGCGGCCACCCAGCCCTCGTCGATCAGGAGGTCGTCGTCGGCGAAGGCGCAGATCTCTCCGCGCGCGACGGCGAGGCCGCGGTTGCGGGCACGGGCCAGGCCGGGCACCGGCTCGCGCAGGTACCGGACCCGGCCCGGGTAGCGGAGCGCGACGAGCAGCTCGGTGGCCCGGTCGGAGGGGGCGTTGTCGACCACGATGACCTCGACGTGCCGGTAGGTGCCGGCCAGGAGGGCGTCCAGGGAGCGCGGCAGCAGGTCGACGCGGTTGTGCGTACAGACGATGACGCTCACGAGCGGGGCGTGGGCCGGCGGTTCCGGCCGCACCGCGGAGGGTGCGCGCGGGTCCGGCTCGCTGGCCGCTGCGGCGGCCAGTGCCCGGCAGAGTGCGGCCGGGTCACCGGGCGCGGCCTCGGCGGTCACCAGGCAGAGGGGCTGTCCCCCGCGGCGGATCAGCGCCAGCACCCGGCCGTTCGGGGCGAACACGTCACCCCGGCCGGGACGGTGCAGTTCGTCAGGGCGTTCGAGATCCAGCTCGGCGACCTCGACGGGCGCGGGCGGCAGCTCGATCGGGGTGGTCATGACAGCCGACCTCCAGTCCTGGGATGGTGTTGTTGCCAGACGGTGAACAGGTAGCAGAACGGGCCGTACAGCAGCCCGCTACGTTCCAGCCTGCGGAGGCCGCGCAGGGTGTCGTCGTCGGCCGGCCCGGTTCGGGCGCCGACCCGGTGGCTGACGTGCCAGCGCCACACGCCGTAGGGCAGCCTCCGGACGAGCTCGGCGAGCAGGCTCGGCCGGTGGGACACCGCCGCCGCCAGGTAGGCGCCGAACCCGACCCCGAACCCGCGCACCTGGCGGGCGAGCGCCTCCATGGTCCGCCGGTGCCGGTGCCACACGATCGCGTCGGGCTGGTAGGCCACGGTGTACCCCGCGGCCAGGACCTGCTGGAAGGAGAGCAGGTCCTCCCCGCCCCGCGAGGGTGTCCCGGTGCCGGTGGCCGGGTCGAAGCCACCGAGGGCCCGGAGCACCGCGGTGCGGAAGGCCATGTTGGCCCCCATCCCGAACCGGCCGACGGAGAACTGGACCAGCGGGTCGTCCTGGGGCGCCGGGAGCGACCAGCTGCGGGCCTCGAAGCCCCGGCTGGGAGCGCAGTACTGCTCCACGAGGAACTGTGCCTTGGTGTCCAGCTCCGCGGGCAGCACCAAGCCGGTCACACAGGCGATCCGGTCGTCCGACTGGAACGCCTCCACCAGGGCGTTCACCCAGCGGGAGTCGGCGATGGCGTCGTCGTCCGTGAAGGCGCAGAGCTCACCGCGCGCGGCCGCGAGGCCGCGGTTACGGGCCCGGGACAGGCCGGGCAGGGGCTCCCTCACGTACCGGATCCGGTCACCGTAGCGCGATCGGACCAGCTTCTCGGTGGCGTCGTTCCTGGGGGCGTTGTCCACCAGGATCACCTCGACGAGGGGATGGCCGATCCGCACCAGGGAGTCCAGGCAGCGCGGCAGCATCTCGTCGCGGTCCCGGGTGCAGACGATCACGGAGACCGTCGGCGGGCCCGCAGGCACCCGGGCGCGGCCGACCCGACCGGGACGCGCCGCGGGTGTCGCGGTGGACAGGGCGGGAACACGCAGTTCCCGGTGAGCGGCGTCGACCAGCGCCCGGCGCAGCGCGGCACTGTCGCCTGCTGTTCCGGTGGCTGTGACCAAGCCGAGCGGGTGTCCGTGCAGCCGCACCAACGCCAACACGCGGCCGTCCGGGGCGTCGGCACCGAGACCTCCGGGGGAGCGCAGCTCGCCCGGTTCGTCCAGGTCCAGGTCGACGACGCGGACGGGGGTGTAGAGCGAGTCGCGGGCGGCAGGGCGCGGGCAGGCAGCTGCGGTGCGCCGGTCGGGGCCATTCATCATCGCTCCTCCGCGGGGGCGGCCGCCGAGGCCCGGGCGCCGGGACGCTCGGAGATCAGGGTCCTCAGCACCCGGCGGCCGTCGGAGATGGCGTGGAGGTGGGAGCGACCGCTGCGGCGGGGGAGTTCCAGGCTCGGCACTTCGGCGATCCGCAGTCCGGAGCGCAGGGCGTGCGCGATCATCTCGGCCTCGATCTCGAAGCCGGTGGAGCGCAGGTCGAGAGCATCCAGGAAGGAGCGGCGGAAGGCACAGTAGCCGTAGCACAGGTCGGTGAGGCTCGCGTCGTACAGGCGGTTGACGACGGCGAGCAGGGCGCGGTTGCCGAGCGACCGGACCCTGGTGAAGTCCAGCGAGCCGCCGCCGGCGATGCACCGGGATCCCTTGACCAAGTCGAAGCCGTGGTCGAGGAAGTGCAGGAAGTGCGGGATCTCGCCGGGCCACATGGAGCCGTCGGCGTCCATCATGACGATGTACTCGCCGGTGGCGGCGGCGAAGCCGGTGCGCAGGGCGTTGCCCTTGCCCGGTCCGCTCTGTTCGACGCTGCGGACGGTCGGCAGGCAGTGCCGGGCCATCGGAACGGTGGCGTCGCTGGACGAGCCGTCGACCAGGATGACCTCGTCGACGCAGCGCGGAATCTGCTCGAACACCCAGGGGATGTTGCGAGCCTCGTTCTGGGCGGGCACGACCAGCGTGACGCCGTGCTTGCTGGCGACGCCGTCCCCGGCCCGGCGCATCGGCCGCTGGACGGCGACCCGGTCCTCGGCGCGGCGCTGTGGCCGGCCGTCATGGTTCGGGTACGGAACGACGTTGGGGGGCATGGTGGTGCTCATCGAGAACGGCCTCTCGGGGGGAGGCGGCGGGCGGGCGCCGGGCGCGGCGCGGCCCCTGATGGAACGGGGCGGGCCCGGTGCGCGACGGATGCGCGGGGTGGGCGGGGCCCCGGAGGGAAGTCCCCGGAGGGGACTGCCGAAAACGTGGAGAGCGACTCGAGCGGCCGAATGGGGGTGCGCGCCGCCGGCTCTCTGGGCGCCGAAGCGCCGGTCTGTCGAACTGGCCGAATGTGCTTCCCGCACGGGGGTGCGGGGTGTGCCAGGGCCTCATCGTGCCCAGGTAACCGGCATCACGTCAAGTGGTTTGTCATAATTGGTTCTTTATGCCCGATTCGGCATATGCCCGTCGGCGCCCCCGGCACGGGCACCGCAGGCCGAGCGGCCCTCGATCTCGACCGGCCCTCAGCCCCGAGCGGCCCTCGATCCCGACCGGCCCTCAGCCCCCGAGCGGCCCTCGATCCCGACCGGCCCTCACCCCCCGACCGGCCGGCCCTCCGGCTCCTCGGCGATCCGGCGGGCGATCTCGCCCGGCCGCACCGGCCGCCCGAAGTGCCAGCCCTGCGCCCAGTCGCAGCCGATGGTGCGCAGCCGCTCGGCGTCCCGCAAGGTCTCCACGCCCTCGGCGGTGACGGTCAGGCCCAGCGCGTGCGCCATCGACACCAGGCCGCTGACGATCCGCCAGCCGGTCTCCTCGTCCTTGGCCGGATCGTGCAGGTCACCCACGAAGGAGCCGGCGATCTTCAGCCCCGAGACCGGCAGGTCGCGCAGGTAGGCCAGGTTGGACCAGCCGGTGCCGAAGTCGTCCACGGCGAGCGAGACGCCCTGGTCGACCAGCCCGTGCAGAGTGCGCAGCGCCTCGTCCTCCGGGCCGACCACGGTGGACTCGGTGATCTCCAGCTGGAGCCGGGCCGGTTCCAGGCCGGTGGATTCGAGGATCCGGGCGAGGTCGGTCACCAGGGCGGCACTGCGGGCCTGACGGACCGCCAGGTTGACGTTCAGCTGCGGCGCGTCGTCGCCGAACCGCCTGATCCAGTCGGCCGCCTGGCCACAGGCCTGTTCCAGCACCCAGCGGCCGAGCGGCATGATCAGGCCGGTCTCCTCGGCGGTGGTGACGAACTCGTCCGGGCCGAGCACCCCCAGCTGCGGGTGGCGCCAGCGCACCAGCGCCTCGACGGCGGCCAGCCGGCCGTCGGCCAGCGCGTACAACGGCTGGTAGTCGATGAAGAACTCGCCGCGGTCGAGTGCGGCCGGCATCCGGACGGACACGGCGTAGCGGCTGACCGCCCGGGCGTTCTCCTTGGGGTCGAAGAGCGTCCAGCGGCCGCGGCCGGCCTCCTTGGCCCGGTACAGCGTCAGGTCCGCCGCGCGGACGGCGGCGCCGGGGGTGGTGGTCGAGACGCGCCGCTCCAGCACGCCCACGCTGGCGCCGACGGCGAGCTTGTGATCGCCGATCAGGACCGGCCCGGCCAGCGCCTTCAGCACGGTCTTGGCGGCGGCGACGGCCTCCTGCTCGCCCCGGCAGTTCTCCAGCAGGACGACGAACTCGTCGCCGCCGAGCCGGGCGACCAGGTGGCCGAGCGGGGTCAGGGCGGCCTTCAGCCGGGCGGCGACGGCGGAGAGCAACTGGTCTCCGGTGTCGTGGCCGAGGCTGTCGTTGACCACCTTGAAGCCGTCGAGGTCCACGTAGCAGAGGCCGAACCGGGCACCCGGGTCCGGCTCCTCGAAGAGCTTCTCCAGCCGCTCGAAGAAGGCCGCCCGGTTTGGCAGGCCGGTCAGCGGGTCGTGGGTGGCCTGGTGGCGCAGCCGCTCCTGGAGCCGGTAGCGGTCGGTGATGTCCTCCAGCATCGCCACCTGGTACTGCGGGACGCCGTCGTCGTCACGGATCAGCGAGACGGTCAGGTGGGTCCAGACCACCTCGCCGTCCTGCCGGTAGTACGGCTTGTCGACCTGGAAGTAGTCCCGCTTGCCGCTGATCAGGTCCTCGTACGCCTCCCAGACGCCCGGGGCGTCCTCGGGGTGGACGAGGTCGCCGACCCGGCGGCCCTCCATGTCCTCCGGGCCGGCCCCGAACAGCTCCTGGAGAGCCCTGTTGACGGCCAGGATGTTGCCGTCGGTGTCGCCGATGCCGATGCCGATCGCCGCGCTCTCGAACAGCGCGCGGAACCGCGCCTCGGAGGCGCGCAGCGCCCGCTCGGCCTCCTTGCGGGCCATGTCGGCGGCGGTGCGGATGGCCTCCTGCTCACGCAGGGTCCGCTCGCGCAGGGCAGCCGCCCAGCCGGCCGCGAAGGCGCCGCAGAGCGCGGGCCCGCGGTCGTCGGTGACCGGCTGCTCCTGGAGCAGCTCCACGGCCCGGGCCAGCACCACCGGGTCGGTGAAGTGCGCGTCCACCAGTTCGGCACCGGCCTGCGCGGCCAGGTGCGGCTCGAACGGTTCGTCCTGCTGGGCACGGTGGAGCAGCGCGGCGGTCCGGGAGACGAGCAGGCCGAGCAGGCCGGGGTGGACCGCCGTGCCATGGTCACCGGAGAGCAGCCGCGACCAGTCCTCGTGGAACCGTTCGGCACTGCTCGGCACCGGCGCATCACTCACGGGCGGAACCCCACGCCCGCCACCCCGGTCATCCGCTCGGGGTGCTGGCCGACGGCCTCCGGCTGGTCGGGCCGCCACTGCGGCAGGTAGACGACACCGGGCTCGACCAGATCGAAGCCGGCGAACATCGCGGTGATCTGCTCGTGGGTGCGCATGGTCAGCGGAGTGGGCGTCATCCTGTACAGCTTCTGGTGGTCCTCGGCCTGGTCCGGGCGGCCCTCCAGGGAGGCGTGCGAGAGGACCAGCGCACTGCCCGGCGGGAGGGCGTCGCGCAGCACCTCGACCAGCTTCCACGGGTCCTCGGAGTCGCTGACGAAGTGCAGGACGGCCACCAGCAGCACAGCCACCGGCTCGCCGGCCGCCAGCAGGGACCGCACCTCGGGGCGGGCCATCAGGTCGTCGATGTCCCGCAGGTCGGCCTGGACGACGGAGCTCTTCGGGTCGTCCTCCAGCAGCAGCCGGCTGTGCGCGACGGCGACCGGGTCGCGGTCGATGTAGACCACCTCGGCCTCGGGGCGGATCGCCCGGGCGATCTCGTGCACGGCGCCGAAGGTCGGGATGCCGGAACCGATGTCCAGGAAGCGGGTGACGCCCCGTTCGGCGACGAACTGCACGGCGCGGCGCAGGAAGGCCCGGTTGGACCTCATGATCTGGGGCAGCTCCGGCCAGAGGGCGATCGCCTTGCGGGCCATCTCCCGGTCCACCTCGAAGTTGTGCGAACCACCGAGATAGTAGTCGTAGACCCGCGCGGCGTTCGGTTTGTCCAGGTCCGTGCCCTCCGGTACCCAGTTCGGTCGCCGCATCCTAGGGACTCCTTCACTCCGGTTCCGGGAAGCCAGCTGTCTGAAGGGACGGCTGCGACTGATGAGACTACAAGCACAAAAGATCCTCCCTTGCACGCCGAACGGGTGCAAGCGGAGCTCTCCCGTCCTGCCGGAGGTCCGCCTCCGTTCCGGCCCGCGTCCGCCCGGGAGTCGCCCGCGCCCCGGGCCACCCGGCACCCGCCCGGCGCCCGCCCGCGCCCGGGGCCGGCTCCCCGCCCTGCCGGGAAGGCGGCCGGGCCGGACAATGGAGCCGATGGCCGGACACATCGAGGACTACGCCCTGATCGGCGACCTGCAGACCGCTGCCCTGGTGGGCCGGGACGGATCTGTCGACTGGCTCTGCCTGCCCCGGTTCGACTCCCCCAGCTGCTTCGCCGGCCTCCTCGGCGACCGGCAGCACGGCGCCTGGCGGCTCGCCCCCGTCGGCGGCACGCAGTGTTCCGCCCGCCGCTACCTCGGCGACAGCCTCGTCCTGGAAAGTGAGTGGCGCACACCCGGCGGCTCGGTGCGGATCACCGACTTCATGCCCCAGCGCGGACCGGACAGCCGCACCCCGCAACTCATCCGGATCGTGGAGGGCCTCGGCGGCACCGTCCCGGTCCGCGGCGAGCTGCGGCTGCGGTTCAACTACGGCCGGATCGAACCCTGGGTACGCCGCACCGGCCGGCACCGGATCGCCGTCGCCGGGCCGGACTCCGTCTGGTTACGGGTCCCGCCCGGCGTGCACACCTACGGCGTGGACGGCATCACCGCCTCCGACTTCACCGTCACCGCCGGCGACCGCATCCCCTTCGTGCTCACCTGGCAGCCCTCCCACCTGACCGCCACCCCGCGCACCGACCCCGAGGAGACCCTGCTCGCCACCCTGCGCGACTGGCAGCGGTGGGCGGCCGGCTGCCGGTACCGCGGCGAGTGGCGGGACGCCGTGCTGCGCTCGCTGATCACCCTCAAGGCGCTCACCTACGCCCCCACCGGCGGGATCGTCGCCGCACCCACCGCCTCCCTGCCCGAATGGATCGGCGGGATGCGCAACTGGGACTACCGGTTCTGCTGGCTGCGCGACTCCTCGATGACCCTCTCCGCCCTGCTCCGCGGCGGGTTCCGCGAAGAGGCCGCCGCCTGGCGCCGCTGGCTGCTGCGCGCCATCGCCGGCGACCCGGGCGACCTGCAGACCGTGTACGGGGTCGCCGGCGAACGCGTCCTCGGCGAGACCGTCGCCGACTGGCTGCCCGGCTACGAGGACTCCCGGCCGGTCCGGTTCGGCAACGCCGCCGTCGACCAGCTCCAACTCGACGTCTACGGCGAGGTGGTGGACACCCTGCACCTCGCACTGCTGGCCGGCCTGCCGATGGAACGGCACGTCTGGACCCTGCTGCGGGCCCTGATGGAGTACCTGGAACAGCACTGGCGGGAGCCCGACGAGGGCCTCTGGGAGGTCCGCGGCGGGCGGCAGCACTTCGTCCACTCCAAGGTGATGTCCTGGGTCGCCGCCGACCGCGCCGTCCGGCTCGCCGAGGCCACCGGCCTGACCGCGCCCGTCGACCGCTGGCGGGCCATGCGCGACGCCGTCCACGCCGACGTCTGCGCGCACGGCTACGACCGGCGGCGCGGCGTCTTCGTCCAGCACTACGGCGGGCAGGGGCTCGACGCGGCCACCCTGTTCGTGGTCAAGAGCGGCTTCCTGCCGCCGGACGACCCGCGGGTGATCAGGACCGTGGACGCCGTCCGGGACGGCCTCGACCACGGCGGCCTCGTCCGCCGCTACCAGGCCCACCAGCGCACCGACGGCCTGCCCGGCGGCGAGGGCGCCTTCCTGGCCTGCTCGTTCTGGCTCGCCGACGCGCTCGCCGCGACCGGGCGGCGGGCCGAGGCGCGCGAACTGTTCGCCCGGGTGGTCGGGCTCGCCAACGACCTCGGGCTGCTCTCCGAGCAGTGGGAGCCGCGCTCCCGCCGCCAGCTCGGCAACACCCCGCAGGCGTTCACCCACGTCGCACTGGTCAACACGGCGTTCACGCTGGCCGAACCGGAGTGACGCGCAGGGGCCCTGCCCGGCGGGCGGACGGGAGTACCGTTCGGCAGGTGGACCCCAACCACTACCGATTCCGCGGCGCCTGGCGACTGCCCGCGCCGCCGGCCGCCGTGTACGCGGCACTGGAGGACGTGCGGAGCTACCCGCTCTGGTGGCCCGAGATCCGCACCGCCCGGGAGACCGGCCCGGACGCCGGCGAGGTGGAGGTGCGCGCGCTGCTGCCGTACCGGCTGGTCATCGGGCTGGAGAGGGTCCGGCGCGACCCGGCCGCCGGGGTGCTGGAGGCCGCCATGCACGGCGACCTCACCGGCTGGTCCCGCTGGACCGTCACCCCGGACGGCCCGGGCGCCGCGGACGGCGCGGGCAGCCGCGTGCTCTTCGAGGAGGACACCCGGCCGGCCAAGCCCCTGCTGCGCCGGCTCGCCCTCCCCCTGCACCCCGTCTTCCGCGCCAACCACGCCGCGATGATGTGGCGGGGGCGGCGGGGGCTGGCCGGGTACCTGGGCAGGGGCGCGGCGCGGGCCGCCGACGGCTGACCTCCCCGTCCTGCCCGTACGCCGTGCCAGGGCCGCAGCGTACGGCGTGCGCCCGGGCCGGTGCGCCGCCGGTCCGCGGCGGCGCCCGAACAGCTGGTCGTCATCCAGGCGGCCACCGGCTCCGGGCAGCCCGGTTCGAGTGATCGTCCGATGCGGCTAGCGTGGATGTGGACGTCTTCGCCCGCCGCCGTACCGGGAGGCCCCTGCCGTGAGCGCTCCGCCCGAGGACTTCGGTTTCGACCGCCCCTTCGACCGCGCCGGCACCGGCAGCAGCAAGTGGGCGCGGGCCGCCGGCGGGGCGGACGGGGTGATCCCGATGGGCCTCGCCGACATGGACCTGCCCGGCCCGGCCGCCGTCGCCCGCGCCCTGGCGGACCGGGCCGGGCACCGCGCGTACGGGTACACGGTGTGCGACCCGGCCGGGCGGGCGCTGGTGGCGCGGTGGTACCGGGAGCGGCACGGGGTGACGGTGGATCCGGCATGGGTGGTGCTGCTGCCGGCCGGCCCGCGGACCGCCGTCCGGCTGCTGCTGGAGGCGGTGCGCCCGGCCGGCCCGGTGCTGTTCCCGGCCCCCGAATGGGGCGGCTTCGCCCAGCTCTGCCGCTCCGCCGCGCTGCCGTACGAGGAGGTGCCGCTGCCCCGGGACGACGCGGGATACCGGCTGCCGGTGGCCGCGTTGGCGGGGCGCCGGGCCGGGGCGGTGCTGCTCAGCAGTCCGCACAACCCGTCCGGGCGGGTCTGGCACGAGGGCGAGGTCCGCGCGCTCGCCGGGGCGGCGGCGGAGGCCGGCGCGGTGCTGGTCTCGGACGAGGTGCACGGCGACCTCACCCACCCGGGGCACCGGCACCCGGTGGCCGTCGCCGTGGCGGGCCCGTACCGGGAGCGGACCGTCACGCTCAACTCGGTGGGCAAGACCTTCAACACCTCCGGCATCCCCAGCTGCTTCGCGCTCGTCCCGGACGGCGCACTGCGCGAGCGACTCACCGACGTGATGGCCGGGTACGGCCTCTGGGAGGGCGGGCTGCTGGAGCAGGAGGTGCAGCAGGCGGCGCTGCAGCACGGCGGCCCGTGGCTGGACGCGTTGCTGGCGCACCTGGCGGCCGCCCGGGACCGGCTGACCGGCCTGCTCGGCGGCGCCGTCGCCTCCGCGCCCGAGGCCTCGTACCTGCTCTGGGTGGACGCCGTCGCGCTGGGCCTGCCGCCGGCCGGGGCGCGGGCGGCGCTGCTGGAGCGGTGCGGTCTGGAGGCCTCCGGCGGGGCCGACTTCGGGCCGGGCGGGCACGGCGCGCTGCGGCTCAACTACGCGCTGCCGGGCCCTGTCCTGGAGACCGTCCTGGAGCGGCTGGCCCGGCTCCGCTGAGACCCGCCCGAGGCCCGGCCGAGGGGATGCCGGGAGCCTGGGCGTGGCTCCGCCGGGGCCCGGGCGAGACTCCCCCGGAGCCCCGGATCACCCGGTTGCACCGCCTCTGACCTGCAACGACATCTCTTCACGAGATGTTTGCGGAGCGCCCCCGCATGGTCCGTAGCAGACTGGGCAGGGTAGACCGGGCCGCAATCGTGATCCCGAGGATGGTGAGTCCGGTGACACCCGTTCGCCCGACCAGCCCGACCGCCCGCCCCAGCACGGACCCGCCCCCGAGCGGGGTGACACCGCTCACCGAATCGGCGGCACGCCGCCACATGGCCGGCGTCTGTTTCAAGATCGGACCGCCCCGGCTGATCGGTGTCGAGGTGGAGTGGTTCGTCCATGACGACCGATGTCCCACCCGCCCCGTCCAACCGGAGCGGCTGCACGCCGCACTGGACGCGCTGCCCCTCGGAGGCTCCGACGGGACGTCGCTCCCCTCCGGAGCCCGCCTCACTCTCGAACCCGGCGGACAGGTCGAGCTCAGCTCCCCGCCCGCCGACGGCCTCACCGCCTGCGTCGACGACACCCGACGCGATCTCGCCGCCCTGCGGGCCGCCTTCGCCGCCCAGGGCCTGCGCCTCACCGGCACCGGCACCGACCCCCTCGCCCGTCCGCGCCAGATGGTGCTGGACCACCCGCGCTACCTGGCGATGGAACGGTTCTTCAACTCGGCCGGCCCCTGGGGCCGGATCATGATGACCGGCACCGCGTCCGTCCAGGTCTGCCTGGATGCCGGCGCCGCGGACGGTCCGCACGCGCTGGACCGGCGCTGGCGCCTCGCCCACCGGCTGGGTCCGGTGCTGGTCGCCGCCTTCGCCAACTCCCCGCTGCTGGACGGCAGGCCCACCGGCCACCGGTCCACCCGGCAGACCGTCTGGTCCCGGATGGACCCCACCCGCACGCTCGCCCCCGCCCCCGACCACGGCGACCCGCGCGAGGCCTGGACCCGGTACGTGCTGGACGCCGAGGTGCTCTGCATCCGCCGCCCCGACGGGCTGCCCTGGACCGCTCCGGCCGGGATGACGTTCGCCGACTGGCTGCGCGGCGCCGGCGAGCGCCCGCCCACCCTGGCCGACCTGGACTACCACCGCACCACGCTGTTCCCGCCGGTCCGCCCGCGCGGCCACCTGGAGCTGCGGATGATCGACGCGCAGCCCGGCGACGGCTGGATCGTCCCCGCCGCCCTGGTCACCGCACTGCTGGACGACCCGGTGGCCGCCGAGGCCGCACTCGCCGCGCTGGAGCCGCTGGAGTGCGCCGACGGCCCGCGTCCGCCGCGCAGCGACGCCTGGCGCCGGGCCGCCACCCTGGCCGTCGCCGACCCCGAGCTGCGCCGCGCCACCCTCGCCTGCTTCGCCGCCGCCGACGCCGCGCTGGGCCGCCTGCCCGGCGCCGGACGGCTGCGCACCGCCGTCGCCGAGTTCGCCGAGCGCTACCCCGCGCGCGGCCGCTGCCCGGCCGACGACCAGCTGGACGCCCTGCGCTCCGGCACCCGACGCACTCCCCCGGAGGAGGCCGCACCATGATCGACGACGCCCGCCCGACCGGCGCCCCCGCCCCGGCAGCCGCGCCGCTGGAGACCCTGTCGCCGGAGGCCCTCCGGGAGACGATCGCCGCCGAGCTGCTGGCCGCCCGCGCCCGCACCGCCGCGCTCACCGACTGCGTCGAGGACCGCGACCTGACCGCCCAGCACTCACCGCTGATGTCCCCGCTGGTCTGGGACGTCGCGCACATCGGCAACCAGGAAGAGCTCTGGCTGCTGCGCAACGTGGGCGGCCGGGATCCGATGCACCCCGAGATCGACCCGCTCTACGACGCCTTCGAGCACCCGCGTGCCGAGCGCCCCAGCCTGCCGCTGCTGCCGCCGCACGAGGCCCGCGCGTACGCGCACGAGGTGCGCGGCCGGGTGCTCGACCTGCTGGGCGAGAGTCCGCTGGAGGGCGCGCCACTGCTGGAAGCCGGGTTCGCCTTCGGCATGATCGCCCAGCACGAACAGCAGCACGACGAGACGATGCTGATCACCCATCAGCTCCGCAGGGGAGAGCCCGCCCTGGCCGCTCCCCCGCCGCCGCCCGCCCCCGCGGACGCCGCCACGCTGCCCGCCGACGTGGTGATCCCGGCGGGCCCGTTCACCATGGGCACCGACACCGAGCCGTGGGCGCTGGACAACGAACGACCGGCGCACCGGGTCGAGCTGCCGGCCTTCCGGCTGGACACCACACCCGTCACCAACGGCGCCTACCTGCGGTTCATCGCCGACGGCGGCTACGACGACCCGCGCTGGTGGACCGCCGAGGGCTGGGAGCACCGGCAGAAGGCCGGGCTGACCGCCCCGCTGTTCTGGCACCGCGAGGGCGGCCAGTGGCTCCGCCGCCGGTTCGGCCTGCTGGAGCCGGTGCCGGCCGACGAGCCGGTGCTGCACGTCAGCTGGTACGAGGCCGACGCCTACGCCCGATGGGCCGGCCGGCGGCTGCCGACCGAGGCGGAGTGGGAGAAGGCCGCCCGGCACGACCCGGCCACCGGGCGCTCCCGCCGCTACCCGTGGGGCGACGCGTCGCCCGCGCCCGAGCACGCCAACCTCGGCCAGCGCCACCTCCGCCCGGCCCCGGCCGGAAGCTACCCGGACGGCGAATCACCCGACGGGGTACGGCAGTTGATGGGAGACGTGTGGGAGTGGACGGCCAGCGACTTCCACCCCTACCCGGGCTTCCGGGCCTGGCCGTACAAGGAGTACTCGGAGGTCTTCTTCGGGCCCGAGTACAAGGTGCTGCGCGGCGGCTGCTTCGCCGTCGCACCGGTCGCCTGCCGGGGCACCTTCCGCAACTGGGACTACCCGATCCGCCGCCAGATCTTCGCCGGGTTCCGCACCGCCGCCGATGTGGAGACGGACTGATGTGCCGCCACATCGCCTACCTGGGCGAGCCACTGGCACCGAGGGAGCTGCTGGTCGAGCCGCCGTTCGGGCTCTACCGGCAGTCCTGGGCGCCGCGGACGCAGCAGTACGGCACGGTCAACGCGGACGGCTTCGGCCTCGGCTGGTACGCCGACGGCGACGAGGTGCCGGCCCGCCACCGGCGGGCCGGGCCGATCTGGGCGGACTCCTCGTTCGCCGACCTCGCCCGGGTGATCCGCACCCGGGCGCTGCTGGCGGCCGTCCGCTCGGCCACCGAGGGGTGCGCGGCGGGCGAGGAGGCGGCCGCGCCGTTCGCCGGCGGGCGCTGGCTGTTCAGCCACAACGGCGCGGTGGCCGGCTGGCCGGAGAAGCTCGACGCCCTGGCCGGGCTGCTGCCGCCGGCCGAGCTGCTGGAGCTGGTGGCGCGCACCGACTCGGCACTGCTCTGGGGCCTGGCGCTGCACCGGCTGCGCGCCGGCGCGGGCCTCGGCGAGGCCGTGGCCGGCACCGTCGCGGACGTGGCCGCCCACACCACCGGCCGGCTCAACCTGCTGCTCACCGACGGCCGTGCCATCGCCGCGACCAGCTGGGGCGACACCCTGCACCACCGGACCCTGCCCGGGCTCGGGGTGGTGGTGGCCTCCGAGCCGTACGACGACCACCCGGACTGGACGGCCGTCCCGGACCGCTCGCTGCTGCTGGCAGGCCCGGACGGCATCACGGTCGAGCCGCTCGGAGCCGTTCGGGCGCCCTGAGCCTTCCTCCCTCTCCCCTTCACTTTTTGAACCGAGGACCCATCTGTCATGAGCACCTTTGATCTCACCCGTCTGCTGCCCGCCGACCACTTCAGCACCGCCTTGCGGCACGACGTGCAGCACGGTCTGACCTCCGAACCGAAGTGGCTCCCGCCGAAGTGGTTCTACGACGCCCGGGGCAGCGAGCTGTTCGAGGAGATCACCCGGCTGCCGGAGTACTACCCGACCCGCGCCGAGCGGACCATCCTGACCGCCCGGGCCGGCGAGATCGCCGCCGCCACCGGCGCCCGCACCCTGGTCGAGCTGGGCTCCGGCTCCTCCGAGAAGACCCGGCTGCTGCTGGACGCCCTGCGCGACCTCGGCACTCTGCACACCTACGTCCCGGTCGACGTCAGCGAGAGCGCGCTGACCTCCGCCGGAAAGGCGCTCGCCGAGGAGTACCCGGGGCTGACGGTGCAGGGCATGCTCGCCGACTTCACCGCCCGGCTCGGGCTGCCCCCGGACGGCGGCCCGCGCCTGGTCGCCTTCCTCGGCGGCACCCTGGGCAACCTGCTCCCCGCCGAGCGGGCCGTCTTCCTGCGCGGCCTGCGCGCCGCCCTCGACCCGGGCGACTTCCTGCTGCTCGGCACCGACCTGGTGAAGGACCCGGGCGTACTGGTCGCCGCCTACGACGACGCGGCCGGGGTGACGGCGGAGTTCAACCGGAACGTGCTCAACGTGCTGAACCGCGAGCTGAACGCCGACTTCGACCCGGACGCGTTCGAGCACGTGGCGCTCTGGGACGAGGAGCAGGAGTGGATCGAGATGCGGCTGCGCTCACTGCGCTCCCAGACCGTGAAGATCCCGGTGCTCGACCTGCCGGTCCACTTCGAAGCGGGCGAGGAGCTGCGCACCGAGGTGTCGGCGAAGTTCCGCCGGGAGCGGGTCGCGGAGGAGTTGGCGGCGGCCGGCCTGCGGCTGAGCCACTGGTGGACGGACGACGAGGGACGGTTCGGACTGTCGCTGGCCTCGCCGATGGAAGGCCGGGTTTGACAGTTCACTTTACTAATATCAAAAGGGACTTGATGGGCATCCCACGTACAACACTTGAACATTGACGGGTTACGATCTCGGCACCAAGCTCAGCGTTGAGTACCAGGAGTCAAGATCGTGAGCGTCACCCAGCAGCCCACGGAGCCGACGGAGCCCTCGGCGGCGGAGGCCCGATCCACCGACCGCCTCGGCTTCGTCGTCTTCATCACCGCCGCCGCGGCCCTCGGCGGGTTCCTGTTCGGCTACGACAGCTCCGTGATCAACGGGGCCGTCTCGGGCATCCAGGAGAAGTTCGGCGTCGGCGACGGCGTGACCGGCCTGATCGTCTCCTCGGCGCTGCTCGGCTCGGCGGTCGGCGCCGCGGTGGCCGGCCGGTTCGCCGACCGGTACGGCCGAATCAAGGTCATGAAGGCGGGCGCGCTGCTCTTCGCGGTGAGCGCGGTCGGCTCGATGCTGCCGTTCTCCGCCTGGGACCTCGCCTGCTGGCGGGTCCTCGGCGGAGCCGCCATCGGCATCGCCTCGGTGATCGCCCCGACCTACATCGCCGAGGTGGCGCCGACCAAGTACCGCGGCCGGCTCGCCTCCTTCCAGCAGGCCGCGATCGTGCTCGGCATCGCGATCTCCCAGCTGGTCAACTGGGTGCTGGCGGACGCCGCCGGCGGCGAGACCCGTGGCCACCTGCTCGGCCTGGAGGCCTGGCAGTGGATGCTCGGCATCTGCGTCCTGCCCGCCGCCGTCTACTTCGTGCTCTCCTCGATGATCCCCGAGTCCCCGCGCTACCTGATCTCGGCCGGCCGCCTGGACGAGGCCCGCGCCGTGCTCGCCGAGGTCGAGGGCAGGAACGCCGACACGGACGCCCGGATCGCCGAGATCCAGGGCCTGATCGACTCCGACCACCAGCCGCGCTTCCGCGACCTGCTCGGCGGCCGCTTCGGCCTGCTGCCGATCGTCTGGGTCGGCATCGGCCTCTCGGTGTTCCAGCAGCTGGTCGGCATCAACGTGATCTTCTACTACTCGTCGATCCTCTGGCAGTCGGTCGGCATCGACCAGAGCAACTCGCTGCTGATCAGCTTCATCGGCTCGGTCATCAACATCCTCGGCACGGTGGTCGCGATCCTGCTGGTCGACCGGATCGGCCGCAAGCCGCTCGCCCTGATCGGCTCGGCCGGCATGGCCGTCGCCCTGGCCGCCTGCGGCTGGGCGTTCTCCTCCGCCACCGGCAGCGGCGACAACGTCACCCTCCCGGACCTCCAGGGCACCGTCGCCCTGATCGCCGCCAACGCGTTCGTGCTGTTCTTCGCGATGTCCTGGGGCGTCGTGGTCTGGGTGATGCTCGGCGAGATGTTCCCCAACCGGATCCGCGCCGCCGCGCTCTCCGTCGCCGCCTCCGCGCAGTGGATCGCCAACTGGGCGATCACCGTCTCGTTCCCGTCGCTCTCGCGCTGGAACCTCTCGGTGACCTACCTGGTCTACGCGGCCTTCGCGGCCCTGTCGATCCTCTTCGTGGCACGGTTCATGAAGGAGACCAAGGGCATCCGGCTGGAGGACATGGGCTGACGCAAGCCATGGGCTGATCCGACAGTCCGACCTTCGGCCCCCGCACCCTAGCGCCCCGGCGCGGGTGCGGGGGCCGAATCGTTCACTCTCTGCGGCGGGGCGCACACCTCCGGTACTCCTGGTGGCCAGGAGGGATGAGTCCTTGATCTTCAACCGGCTTCGCACCCGCAGCACCCGCAGACCCGTGGCAGCGCCTGCCGCCGGCTGTCCGTACGCCCATGCGCACCCCGCGCCCGAGCCCGCCGGGCCGGCGCCCGCCCAGACATCCGGGCACCCGGTCGGGCGGCTGACCGACCACGGCACCGGCTCGCTCACCCCCCGCGACCAGGCGCCGCAGGCGGCCCACGTCATCGAGGCCGGCCACTTCACCGGCCCCGGTCATTTCACCGGCCCCAGCCACTTCACCGGCCCCGGTCATTTCACCGGCCCCGGCCACTTCACCGATCCTGCCGAGGCCGAAGCGTTCGTCCGGCAGTTCCACCGCGAGCAGCCCGCCGCCGGGGACCCGGCCGGGCGGGTGCGGACCGTCCTCGACGAGATCGACCGCACCGGCACCTACGAGCACACGCCCGCCGAGCTCGCGTACGGCACCAAGCTGGCCTGGCGCAACGCGGCCCGCTGCATCGGCCGACTGTACTGGCGCAGCCTGGTCGTCCGCGACCTGCGGCACCTCGCCTCGGCCGACGACATCGCCGCCGAGTGCTTCGAGCACCTGCGGGTGGCCGGCAACGGCGGCCGGATCCGCCCGGTGATCTCGGTCTTCGCCCCCGACCGGCCCGGCCGTCCGGCCGCCCGCATCCTCAACCAGCAGCTGATCCGCTACGCCGGCCACCCCGGCGCGGACGGCGGCTGGATCGGCGACCCGGCCGGCGCCCAACTGGCCGCCCGCGCCCGGGACCTCGGGTGGAAGGGCGGCGAGGGCCGGTTCGAGGTCCTGCCGCTGCTGGTCCAGGAGCGGCCCGGTGAGCGCCCCGAGTGGTACGAGCTGCCGGACGACACCACGTTGGAGGTCGAGCTCGTCCACCCCGACCACGACTGGTTCGCCGACCTGGGCCTGCGCTGGTACGCGGTGCCGGCGATCAGCGACATGACGTTGGAGATCGGCGGTGTGCGCTACCCCACCGCACCGTTCAACGGCTGGTACATGGGCACCGAGATCGGCGCCCGCAACCTCGCCGACGCCGACCGGTACGACATGCTGGCCACCGTCGCCGAGCGGATCGGGCTGGACACCTCCAGCGACCGCACGCTCTGGCGCGACCGGGCGCTGGTGGAGCTCAACGTCGCGGTGCTGCACTCGTTCCAGGAGGCCGGGGTGACCATGGCCGACCACCACACCGAGTCGGAGCGGTTCCTCAAGCACGTCGCCCAGGAGAAGCGGCTCGGCCGGGCCACACCCACCGACTGGAGCTGGATCGTGCCGCCGGTCTCCGGCGGGCTGACCCCCGTCTACCACCGGTACTACGACCCGGTGGACCCGTCGCTGCGGCCGGCCTTCGTGGCCCGCGAGCCCTGGTGAGTCGCGCGGACGGGGCGAGGCCCCGGGGCGCGGCCGGGTGGGTCGGCCGGGTGGGTCGGCCGGGTGGGTCGGCCGGGTGGGTCGGCCGGGTGGGTCGGCCGGGTGGGTCGGCCGGGTGGGTCGGCGACTGGGCGCTCAGCGGTGCGGGACGGTGCGTTCGTACCGTAGGAGCAATCCGTCGAGGAGCGCTTCGAGCCCGGTCTCGAACGCGCCCTCGTCGATCGCGCTCCGGTGCTCGGCCAGCCGGTGGGCCTCGCCGAGGTGCGGGTAGTCGGCGGCGTCGTACACCCCGGCGTCCTCGGGGAAACCCGCCGCGAACGAGGCGAGCGCCGATCCGGCGACGAAGTACCGCATCAGCGCGCCGATCCGGGTGGCCTGCCCACGCGGCCAGCCGGCCTCGACCAGGCAGCCGAAGACGGCGTCGGCCAGCCTCAGCGCGTTCGGCCGCCGCCCGGGGCCCTGGGCCAGCACCGGGACGATGTTGGGGTGCGCGGCGAGGGCGGCGCGGTAGGAGCGAGCCCAGCCGCGCAGCGCCTCCGGCCAAGCCGCTTCCCGGCCGAACATCGACAGGTCGACCTCGCCCATCACGCTGTCCACCACCGCGTCCAGCAGTTCGTCCTTGGTGGCGAAGTGGTTGTAGAGCGACGGCCCGCTGACCGACAGCTCGGTGGCGAGGCGGCGGGTGGAGAGCGCGGCCAGGCCCTCGGCGTCGATGAGCTGGAGCGCGGCGGTGACGATGCGCTCGCGGCTGAGCAGGGGGGTGCGCGGGCGGGCCATCGTCGCGGTGCCTCCGGGTCGAGTGGGTTCGGGCGGGATGGGTGCGGGCGGAGCGGGTGCGCGGGCGGGCCGGTAGACGGGTCGGGGTCGGTGCGCGGGCGGGTCGGTAGACGGGTCGGGGTCGGTGCACGGGCGGGTCGGTCGGTGCGGGCCGGGCTCGGACCGGTGGATGCGTTCGAGTGGGCGGGGACCGATTCTGGCAGGCGCCTCTTCCCAGTGCGCCCCGGTCGGGGCTACAGTCCCCCCATAAAACTTGCAGCGCTAGTTTAACGGGGTCCCGATGAACCTGGAGCTCTCCGAGGAGCAGGCCGCCCTCCGTGACCTGGCGGCCGCCTTCACGGACCGCGAGATCGTCCCGTACGCCGCCGAGTGGGACCGCGCCGAGTCCGTCGACAGCGCGATCATCGGCAGACTCGGCAAACTCGGCCTGCTCGGGCTCACCCTCCCCGAGGAGTACGGCGGCAGCGGCGGCGACCATCTCGCCTACTGCCTCGCCCTGGAGGAGCTCGGCCGGGGTGACTCCGCCGTGCGCGGCATCGTCTCGGTCTCGCTCGGCCTGGTCGCCAAGTCGGTCAACAGCTATGGCAGCGAGGAACAGAAGCGGCACTGGCTGCCCCGGCTCACCTCCGGTGAAGCCCTCGGCTGCTTCGCGCTGACCGAGCCCGGCACCGGCTCGGACGCCGCCAACCTCACCACCCGCGCGGTCCGGGACGATGGGGGCACCTCCCGCCCGAAGGGTGGGGGAGACTGGCTGATCAGCGGCACCAAGATGTTCATCACCAACGGGACCTGGGCCGACGTCGCCCTCGTCTTCGCGCGGACGGGCGGGGCGGGCCACAAGGGCGTCACCGCCTTCCTCGTCCCCACCGACCTGCCCGGCTTCACCCGCACGGAGATCCACGGCAAGCTCGGCCTGCGCGGCCAGGCCACCGCCGAACTCACCTTCGACAACGTCCGGGTGCCCGACTCCGCCCGGCTCGGCGAAGTCGGCAAGGGGTTCGGCGTGGCGATGGCCGCGCTCGCCAAGGGCCGGATGTCGGTCGCCGCCGGCTGCGTCGGGATCGCCCGGGCCTGTCTGGACGCCGCCGTCCGGTACGCGGGCGAGCGCGAGCAGTTCGGCAAGCCGATCGCCTCGCACCAGCTGGTGCAGGAGTTGCTCGCCGACATCGCCGTGGACGTCGAGGCCTCCCGCCTGCTCACCTGGAAGGTCGCCGACCACATCGACCGCGGCCTGCCCTTCGCCACCGAGTCCTCCGTCGCCAAGCTCTACGCGAGCGAGGCCGCCGTCCGGGCCGCCAACAACGCGCTCCAGGTCTTCGGCGGCTACGGGTTCATCGACGAGTACCCGGTCGGCAAGTACCTGCGCGACGCGCGGGTGATGACGCTCTACGAGGGCACCAGCCAGATCCACAAGCTTCTGATCGGGCGCGCGCTCACGGGCGTCAACGCCTTCTAGTCCCACTGTTCCCGCTGCTCCTGTTGTTCCCGCTGTTCCTGTTCTCCCCGCTGTTCCGCTGTTCCCGCTGATAAGGAGCCCGACGACGTGCGTCCTGTCTACTTCGCCGCAGCCCGCCGCACACCCATCGGCCGGCTGCGCGGAGCGCTCGCCACGGTCCGCCCCGACGACCTCTCGGCCACCGTACTGCGCGCCCTGCTCGCCGACGTGCCCGCCCTCGACCCCGCCCGGATCGACGACGTCTACTGGGGCGCCGCCAACCAGGCCGGCGAGGACAACCGCAACGCCGCCCGGATGGCCGTCCTGCTGGCCGGCCTGCCCGACACCGTCCCCGGCGCCACTGTCAACCGGCTCTGCGCCTCCGGCCTGGAGGCCGTCACCATGGCCGCCCGGGCCATCGGCTCCGGCGAGGCCGACGTGGTGGTGGCCGGTGGCTGCGAGTCGATGACCCGCGCCCCCTTCGTCCTCCCCCGCCCCGACGAGGCGCTGCCGCACAAGATCGAAACGTTTGACACCCGGCTCGGCTGGCGCCTCACCAACCCCCGGATGGCCGACCTGCACGGCATCCTCTCCATGGGCGAGACCGCCGAGGAGGTCGCCACCCGCTACGGCATCAGCCGCGAGCGGCAGGACGCCTTCGCGCTCCGAAGCCACCAGCGTGCCGCCGCCGCCCGCAAGGACGGCCACTTCGACGCCGAACTCGTGCCGGTCGAGCGGCCGGACGGGGTGACGGTCGGCCAGGACGAGAGCATCCGCGAGGACACCAGCCTCGAAAAGCTGGCCCGGCTGAAGCCGGCGTTCCGGGCGGGCGGCACGGTGACGGCGGGCAACGCCTCCCCGATGAACGACGGCGCGGCCGGCCTGGTGCTGGTCAGCGAGGAGGCGCTCGGCGAACTGGACCTCCAGCCGCTCGGCCGCTACGTCGCCGGTGCCTCCGCCGGGGTGCACCCGGACGTCATGGGCATCGGCCCGGTGCCGGCCACCCGCAAGGCGCTCGGCCGGGTCGGCTGGTCGGTCGACGCGGTGGAGGAGGCCGAGCTCAACGAGGCCTTCGCGGCCCAGGTACTCGCCTCCGTCGACCAGTTGGGCATCGATCCGGAGCTGGTGAACCCGACCGGAGGCGCCATCGCACTCGGCCACCCCCTGGGCGGCTCCGGCGCCCGCATCCTCACCACCCTGCTGCACCGGATGCGCCGCAGCGGCGCCCGCCGCGGACTGGCCACCATGTGCGTGGGCGTCGGCCAGGGCACCGCCGTTCTCGTGGAATCGGCCTGAGCGCCGCGAGCCCACGATCGTCCCCCATTTCCCATTGATCGAAGGAGCAGCTGTGACTCGCTTCGCAGGCAAGGTCGCCGTCGTCACCGGCGCGGCGCAGGGTATCGGTGCGGCCACCGCGCGGCTGCTGGCGGAGGAGGGCGCGGCCGTCGCCGTCGTCGACCTCACCGCCGAGCGCGCCGCCGGCACCGTCGAGGAGATCACCGCGAAGGGCGGCACCGCGCGGGCGTACGGCTGCGACGTGGCCGACTACGACGCGGTGGAGGCCGTGTTCGCGCAGGTGGCGCAGGACCTCGGCGGGGTGCACGTCCTGGTGAACAACGCCGGGATCACCCGGGACAACCTGTTCTTCAAGATGCCCAAGTCCGACTGGGACGCGGTGCTGACGGTCAACCTGACCAGCGCCTACAACTGCAGCCACGTCGCGCAGAAGTACATGGTGGCGCAGAAGTACGGCAAGATCGTCTCGCTCAGCTCGCGCTCGGCGCTCGGCAACCGGGGCCAGGCCAACTACGCCGCCGCCAAGGCCGGCATCCAGGGGCTGACCGCCACCCTGGCCATCGAGCTGGGCCCGTTCAACATCAACGTCAACGCCGTCGCCCCCGGCTACATCGCCACCGCGATGACCGCCGCCACCGCCGAGCGGGTGGGCGCCTCGGCCGAGGACCACCAGACCGAGGTCGCCGCCCGGACGCCGCTGCGGCGGGTCGGGCAGCCGGAGGAGATCGCCTCGGTGGTCGCCTTCCTGGCCAGCGAGGACGCCTCGTACGTCAGCGGGCAGACACTGTACGTCAACGGTGGGGCACGCTGACCGCTACTGACGTTTCGTCAGGCTGCCGTCCCCGGTGGTGGGTTACCTTCACCTGGGACGGCCTTTACCTTTTCCGGTGGCCAGGCGTGACCATGCCGGCAGTACGAAATGACTATGGCATGATCATGTGGCGCTCGATGGGATGGCCGGACCGACCCGACCGAAACAGGTCGGGCCCTGCGTCCCAAGGAGTCCCATGGGCAGCCCCGCCACCCTCCGCCGCGCCCTGGCCCTGCTCGCCGCCGGGGCCACCGCCCTCACCGCCGGCACGCTCTCCGTACCGGCCGTGAGCGCCACGGCCTCCGGCAGCCTGGCCGGTGTGCACGTCCGCCCCGCCTCCGCCGGGCACGTCAGCGCCACCGGGCGCACCGCGCCACTGCCCACCTCACAGTGCGTCAGCCAGATCGGCATCCACTGCTACTCCCCGCTCCAGTACCGGACCGCCTACAACCTCGACCCGCTGTACCAGCAGGGCATCACCGGCAAGGGCCGCACCATCGTCATCGTCGACTCCTTCGGCTCGCCGACCATCCAGCACGACCTGGAGGTCTTCGACAAGCAGTGGGGCATCCCCGACACCCAGGTCGAGGTCGTCAAGTGGGGCAACGTCCCGCCGTTCGACCCCACCAACGCCGACCACACCGGCTGGGCGGGTGAGACCACCCTCGACGTCGAGTACGCCCACGCCATCGCGCCCGACGCGCACATCGTCCTGGTCGAGACCGGCGTCGCCGAGACCGAGGGCACCACCGGCCTGCCCGAGATGATGGACGCCGAGAAGGCCATCATCAAGTCCGGCCGCGCCGACGTGATCTCGCAGAGCTTCGGCGCCACCGAGAACACCTTCCCCGGCTTCGACAAGGGCAACTTCAAGTCGCTCACCGACCTGCGCTACGCCTTCAAGGAGGCCGCCGACCGCGACGTCACCGTGCTCGCCGCCTCCGGCGACAACGGCGCGACCGACGCCCAGGAGAACGGCGAGGACCTCTACCCGTACAAGGTCAACTCCTGGCCGTCCAGCGACCCGCTGGTCACCTCCATCGGCGGCACCCAGCTCAGCCTGGACGACGCCGGCAAGCGCACCGCGCCCGACAAGGTCTGGCACGACAACTACGGCGCGGGCGGCGGCGGCGTGTCCGGCATCTTCGAGCGCCCGTGGTACCAGACCGGCGTCGCCGGGGTCACCGGCAACCACCGCGGCACCCCGGACATCAGCATGAGCGCGGCCGTGGACGGCGGCGCCTGGACGTACGAGTCCTACGACCCGACCTCCGTCGGCTGGCACCTCACCGGCGGCACCAGCGAGGCCACCCCGATCTTCTCGGGCGTCGTCGCCCTCGCCGACCAGCTCGCCGGCCACCGCCTCGGCCAGCTCAACTGGCGCCTCTACGGCCTCAACCTGCTCCCGCAGCAGTGGAGCGGGCTGGTCGACGTGACCGCCGGCGACAACTCCTGGGACAAGGTGACGGGCTACCAGGCCGCCAAGGGCTACGACCTCGCCAGCGGCCTCGGCACCATCGACGGCACCAAGTTCGTCCACGCCCTCGCGGGCCGCTGACCGCACCACCTCTCGGAGGGGGAGCCGGCCCACCGGCTCCCCCTCCGGCACGTCCGGCCGCCTCACCCGCACAGGAAGTCGGCCCGGCCGACTTCCCACTCCGCTCCCCCGGCTCGGGCACGGTCCACGCACACGAAAGGCCGGACCCTCCGACTCCCTGTGCGCGGGGGTCAGGCGGGGTCGGTGGCGGCCAGGTGGGCGAGGTGGCGTTCGGCGGCGCGGAGCTTCCGGCCGTCGGGGCCAGGGAGGTAGGCGCGCAGTTCGATGATCTCGGGGGCGATGCGGAGGGCCTCCGCACGGTCCGGGATCGCCCGCCAGCAGGCTTCGGCGTTGGTGGCGGCCTGCTGGGTCTCCGGGTGCTCCGCGCCCTGGGACCGGAGGAGGGTGAGGGCCACCTCGCGGTAGATGTCGGCCGCCTCGATCGTCTTCCCCGCCAGGCGGCACACGTGGGCGCGGACCTGGCGGACCTGGAGGACCGGTTCGGAGACGGCGCCGTGCTCGGCGATCGCCTCCAGTTCGAGGGCGAAGGCGAGGTCGGTGGCGGCGCCGTGGTCCCCGGCGTCGGCGCTGCGGACGATCCGGCCGATCACCTCGCGGTAGTCCTCGCGGGGCTGGGAGGCGTCCGGTCCGGCAACCCCGGGCTCGGGCCCGGCCGGCGCAGCTTCGGGCTCGGTCGGCGCCACCTCAGGCCCGGTCGGAGCCACCTCGGCGGGCGCAGGACCGGCCGGGGCAACGCCGGCCGGAGCAGCCGGCACCGCGTCCTCGAGGACGACGCCCTCGGCGACGCCTTCGGTCGGGGTGGCGGCGTCGGTCGGCGTGGCGTCCGCCGGCGTGGCGTCCGCCGGGATGCGCTTGTCGAGGGTGACGACGCCGTCCGAGGTGGGCCGCCAGGCGTAGGCCTTGCGCAGGTCGACGGGGTGGGGCGGGGGCGGCGGCGTGGGCGGGACGCCGGGCTTGAACAGGTTCACCGGGCCGCCGGACGGCGGCACGGGCACGGCGGCGGGCGCGGACCCCGCGAACGCGGCCGCGGCGGGCTTGTCCAGCGTGACGACGGGCCTCGGGACGAACGGGACGGCGTCACGCGGAACGGCGTCACGCAGAACGGCGTCCCTCGGAACGGCCTCGCGCGGACCGTCGTCGTGCCGGGCCGGCGGGCGGGGCAGCACGGCGGCCGGGCGCGGGCCCTCGTAGGCGGCGGGGTCCACGGCCGGGCCGTCCGTGCGGCGGGCGGTGTTGCGGAAGAACGGACGGTTCGGCGCGTGCGTGGCGAGGATGAGGACGTCCGGGCGCAGCACCGAGTACACCTGCTGGCGGAGCTGTTCGGGGGCGAGGACGGCGTCGGCCCCCGGGCGGCCGCCGTGCAGGGCCTCGATCAGCGCGCGGGTGAAGGTGCCGATCTGCTCCGGGTCGGGGCTGACCACCGCCCAGAGCGGGAGGCCGTCGGAGAGCGGGGAGACGGTGCCCTGGAGGAACGGCCAGGCGTTCTGGTCGGCACTCAGGTCCGCGATCACGAGGGTCTGCCACTCGGCGGGCCGGTGCCGCAGTTCGCCGGCGATGGACTGCCAGGCGAGGCCGTCCTGCCGGACGCTGCCGGGCTTGGAGTCGCGCAGGGTGAGGTGCAGTTGGCCGCCGCGCTTGTCGGCGAGCAGGTGGCCGCCGAGGTGGACGAGAAGGGGGCCGGGGTGGCGGGCGGCGGCGCGGAGATGGGCGAGCACGGTGTGCGGGTCGCTGGCGCCGGGGAGGTGGACGGCGTCCACCGCGTCGGCCGCGAGCAGGACCTGCGGGGAGACGGCGGCGAGCATCGCGGAGAGCACGGGTGCCTGGGTCGGTCCGCCGCGGCCCCAGGTGCGGCGGCCGGAGTTGCCGTAGCCGCCTTCGACGACCAGCATCCGTCCGCGCGGCGCGGCCCCGAGACCGCCCGGGCCGGCCGCGCCACCCGCCGCCCCGACGGGGACGCCGTGGGCGGGGGTGGTCGCGAGGAGCGGGACGCTGAACGGCAGCGGGGTCGCCGACGGCGGCGGGGCCACGACGGACATGCCGGTGACGGTCCATCCGGTCGGCGGCGTCATCGGCGCGGGCGGCGCCTGGGCCGGTACCGGCGCCGAGGCCGGGACGGGCGGCTCGTACAGGGCGGCCGGGCCCGGCAGGTGCTCCTCGTACGGGTTGCGCGGGGGGCCCGGCGGCACGGCGTCCCAGGGGGCCGCGTCGGCCGCGGGCTCGGGACCGCCGGGGACAGCCGTCGTCTCCGCCATCTCTGGTCACCGCCCCGCCCCGCCGTCCAGCGGCGTCTGACTGCCTTGCCCCGTGGTGCCTGCCACCACATCCGTCAGCGCCACCCTACGAGATCCCGGCACGCCCGAGCCAGGCCGGGGCGGTGATCAGGGCCGGGGCGGCGTCGCGCACGTTCCGTCCCGCCCGCCCTCCGGGGCTCGCCGACGACCCGCCGCCCGCCCGCCGCTGGCCGCCGGCGCCCCCGGACCGGCGGGCGTCCGCGTCCGGTGCCGGGTCGGACGGCGCCCGCACCGCCGGCGCCACCGGGCCGCCCCGCCGGCCGAAGGGCGAACGGCCCTGCCTCGATGCCCAGTTGCCCGCGGCGGCCCGCCGTCCGGACGTCGGGCCGAGCAGGGCCCTGTACGGTGGCCGACCGGGGCGACCGGTCCGTGCGCGCACGACCTGGCGCCGCGTCCGGGTGCGCGGTCCGGCGGACGCGGCCCGCGGCCTCCGGGCTGCGCGGGTACGGATCGGCCTCGTATCGGCCGGGGTCGGCGCGGCCCGGTCGGGCTCGTCTCGGCCGATCCGTACGTCCGGCCGGCATCCGCCGCAGTGCTGGTCCCCCGGCCTGCACCCCCGTGCCAGGCCGTCGTCAACCGTCACTGCACCGCCGGTCGTTGTGCGACAGGGTGTCCACGCCGGCACCCGCACCGCCACCGCCCCGTTCAGGGACCGCGGCTCCGTGGGCACGGCTTCCTGAGAGAACGTCGGACTCCGTGCGCGACGATCACCGCCTGCGTCGGCGGATCACCGGCAGCCGTGACCCGCCTCATCCTGGATCGCCGGGATCCAGGTGTTTCCGCAGGAACGAGACCTCCGCCGTGACGGCCTGTTCGTGCGCTTCGAGGAACGGGGCGTAGTGACGGCCCGGCAGATGCACCACCGCGGACTCCGGCGCGTTCCGGGCCGCCCGGACGGCGGGGCCGGGGAGCACGCTCTGGTCCTGGTCGCAGACGACCACCAGCAGCGGGCACCGTATCCGGGCGGCATCGCGGCCGGGCCGGTACCCGCCGATCCGCAGGGAGATCCGTGCGGCCACCGTCTGCTCCCAGTTCGTGTGGCGGCGGTCGGGATCGAGGGCCCGGTCGCAGTCCGTCGCATCGGGTGTGGTGAGCGAGGCGACGGCGCCGCGCGGTCCGGAGGTCGGGACGAGGATCGGCGGACGCCCGACGAGGCCCCCGAGTGCGTCCGCGACGCCCCGGCCGAAGAGCCCCAGCAGCGCGAGGGGCGTCATGGAGCGCAGCGCGTGGGGAGCGACCGCGCGGCCGTCGACCAGCGGGGTCTGGGCGATCGCGCAGGCGAGTCGCGGGTGGTCGGCCGCGACCCGGAAGACGTGGCCGCCCGCGAGCGAGAAGCCCCAGAGCGCGATCCTGTCCGGGTCGACGTCGGGCAGGCCGGCCGCGCAGGCGATCGCGGCGTGCCAGTCGGCGACCTGCTCGTCGAAGCGGACGATCTGGCGCGGTGTGCCCCCGCTCTCTCCGAACCGCCGGTGGTCGAACGCGAGGACGGCGAAACCGGCGTCGTTGAACCGTGCGGCGAAGAGGTCGGAGGCCGGTTCCTTCGTCACCGAGGTTCCGCCGGCCATGATCACGCAGCCGCCGTTGGACCCCGGGTAGTGCCAGGCGACACACGAGGTGTCGCCGCTGGGGAAGCGTACTTTCTTCCGTTGCTCGACTGCGGGCACGTGAGCCTCCGTGGGGATCCGTCGTTCTCGGGCTGTTGGGAAACCGCGGGCCTGCGGTGTTGTCGCACCGCAGGCCCGCTGCTGCGGGCCGCCGGTCGCGGCGCCGGAGGTGCTGACGGTCGACCGGTCAGCCGGTCAGGCCGGGGAACCAGATGCGCGGGTCGAGGATCATCGGCTGCTCCTTCCGTGTCGCGGGCCCCCGACGTGCGCCGGGGGACGGGGCGGAGTGGATGACACCATGCTTGGGGCGTTGCCGCCGGAACAGGCTCCGCAGGGCGACGGAATGGGCGAAACTTGCCTTCATGGCGCACGCATCGGCGAATTCCGTACTGAGCCTCCTGGATCAGCGGCTGGTGGCCGCGTTGCAGTGCGACGGCCGCCTCACCGCGGAGCGGGCGGCCGACGTGCTGGGGCTCAGCCCCGCCACGGTCCGCCGCCGCCTGCAGGCACTGGGCGCCGACGGCACCGTGCGCGTGGTGGTCTCACCCGTGGCGCGACCGCGCAACGGGGGCTCGGCCGGGGCCCTGTTCCTGCGCATCCGGGTCCTGCGGGGGAAGCTCGACACCATCGTGGCCGCGCTCGCGGCGCGCGAGGACATCCCCTTCATCGACGTCACCACGTCGGGTGACGAGATCTTCGCGGTCGCCCGCACCGAGCCGGGCTCACGCGACCCGCTGGTCTTCCGCCAGCTGCCGTCCACCCAGGCGGTGACGTCCCTGGAGAGCGCCACGATCCTGCACGTCTTCCGGCTCACCTCCGAGTGGCGCCACCAGGTGCTGACCGCGGCCGAACGCACGGCGCTCGGCGCGGGCGGGCCCGTCCCCGGTGCGGTCGCCTCCGGCTCCCCGGGCCCGTACGGCGTCGACACCGATGCCCTGGAAGAGTCCCTGATCGACGCCCTCACACCCGATGCGCGCCTGCCCGCGGCGGCCCTGGCCGCGCGCACCGGCCGCCCGGAGAGCACGGTGCGCCGGCGCCTGGCCCAACTGACCGCCCAGGGCCGTCTGATCACGCAGGTCCTGGTCGATCCCCGCCGCCTCGGGCTGGCCATCGAGGCCAAGCTCCTGCTGCACGTGGCCCCCGACCATCTGGCCGCCGCCGGGCAGGCGTTGGCCGACCACCCCGCGGTGCACGGCGCGTTCGCGACGTCGGGCCCCTCCAACCTGCACGCGGCCGCGTACTTCCCGGACCTGACGACCCTCTACGGCTTCCTCTCCCGCGACCTGGTCGGCCTGGGCATCACCCACGTCGAGACGGCCATCGTCAGCCGCGCCGCCAAACGCACTCCCCAGCCGGTCCAACCCGTCCCGTCGAGGTGAGGGCGGAGCCGCTGCTCGAGGTCAGAGAGGGCTGAGGAGGCAGAACTCGTTGCCTTCCGGGTCGGCCAGAACCGTCCAGGAGATCGCCGACTGGTCGATGCCGGGGTCGGTGGCACCCAGGGCGCGCAGTCGGGCTTCCTCCACCGCCGGGTCGTCACCCGGGTAGGGGCGGACGTCGAGGTGGACGCGGTTCCACACGCTCTTGGTGTCGGGGGTGCGGATGAACTCCAGGTAGGGGCCGACGCCTTCGGCGGAGCGCATGGTCGCGTGGTCGTCGGTGACCTCGTGCAGCGTCCAGTCCATCGCCTCGCCCCAGAACCGGGCCATCGCTCGTGGGTCGGCGCAGTCGACCACCACCGCGGCGATCGGCCCGGTGCCCTGGTAGACCGGGCGGGGCTCCAGGACGCAGAACTCGTTGCCCTCCGGGTCGGCCATGACCGTCCAGGGGACGTCGCCCTGACCCACGTCGGCGAGCGTCGCGCCGAGGTCCTTCAGGCGTGCGACCAAATCCGCCTGATGGGCGGTCGAGGTGGTGGCCAGATCAAGGTGCACCCGGTTCTTCACCGTCTTGGGTTCCGGGCGGGCGATGATGTCGATGCAGACGGCCACGGGGTCGGGGTAGGCGAAGCCCACGGGTTCGAGGTTGGTCACACCGGGCCCCTCGCTGTCGAGCCCCCAACCGAGTGCCTCCGCCCAGAACCGGCCGAGCGCGGAGTCGTCCTGGGCCTTCATGTTGATCTGCACAAGTCGTGTCGCCATGCCGCAAATCCTAGGGTTCGCCTTCAAAAATGATCAAGGGATGAGAGATCGTGTCCGTCGCGTGCGTCGTCATGAGCTTTCGGATGCCGAGTGGGCTGCGTTGTCGCGGTTCCCTCCCGCTTCGGGGTGGCGGGCCGGCCGCGGTCGGACGACCGGGCGATGCCGAACGGGATCGTGTGGAAGCCGCAGACCGGCACGTCCTGGCGGGACGTGCCGGAGCGCTACGGCTCGTGGCTTGACCCTGTACACGCGTTTCCGCAGGTGGGCGGTGGACGGCACGTTCCCGCGGAAGCTCCGTGCGATCCAGGCGGAGAAGGACGAGGCCGGGGACATCGACTGGCTGGTGCCGGTCGGCTGGGTGATCACGCCGCATCGGGGCGCCGAACCCGGCAACGCGGTCACCCTGCGTAGCGATCCGTGGCCGGAACGGCGGTCGTCCTGGAGGTTCGACCTCCCACGGTCACGCCCGTCGCATGGAGTGAGCGTGCCCCAAGAGACCGTCCCGCATATGAAGGTGAGCGCGGTCCGGGCCGCACGGTAGGTCGACCGGTGCCCCGCGTCACGCCCCCGACAGGAGGTCCCGGAGCAGGGCGACCGTGTCGGCGTCGAGGTCGCGGCCGGTGCGGCGGCTCAGGGCGTCGAGGCGGTTGACGGCTCGCAGGAGCTGGTCGCGGGCGCCGGCGGAGGCGTAGGCGTAGAAGAGGTCGCGGTGCAGCAGTTCGACGTCCGGGGCGACGGCGAGGCCGCGGAAGACGGCGGCCTCGGCATTGCGGTGGTCGCCGTACTGGAGGCGGCGGGCGGCGAGTTCGTGGGCCGTGTCGACGATCGCGGCGATCATGTCCTGCCGTTCGGCCTCGGCCCAGCCGTAGGCGGCGGGCGGGGCTTCCGCGAAGGGGGCGCCGCGGACCAGGGCGAGGGCGTGGGCGAGGGCCGCGTCGGCGGTGGCGCTGGTGCTGCGCATGCCGCGGCGGTAGAGGCTGCGGAACTCGTCCCAGTCGCAGGTGACGGTCGGAGCGAAGGTGTAGCCGTCGGGGGTGTCGGTGGGCAGGAAGGCCCGGCCCTCGGCCGAGCTGCCGAACCAGGCGGCCAGGTCGGCGAGTTTGGCGGGCAGCGGGCTCTTGGCGTCGGCGGCGGTGGGGTGCGGGTCGAGGTGGGCGGCGCCGGGGTGGAGGTCGTGGTCGAGGGCGTTGTGGTCGGCGCCGGGTCGCAGGGCGAGGTAGGCGGCGAGTTCGGTGAGCCGGGGCAGGACGGCCGGTTCGGCGGTACCGGCGGCGCCGGCCACGTCGACCGGGCCGAGCAGCCGGATCCGGGGGGCGGTGCGCACGGCGTGCGCCTCCGGGGACCGGAGGATGGCGAGCAGGTCGTCACAGTCGCTGCGGGCCGGGGTGGTACGGGCCGTCGGCGCGGAAGCCGGCTGGGGCGTCGGCTCGGCGGAGGGTTCCGGGGACGGCTCGGGGAGCGGCTCAGGGGACGGCTCGGGGCGGGCGGGGAGGCGCGGGTCGACGCCGGTGGGCGCGGGTGCGGGGTCGTGGGTCGGCACGGGCTCCGGCGCGCGCTCGGGGGCGGGCGCCACCGGCCCGGACGTCACGGGCCCGGACGTCACGGGCCCGGACGCGGCGGGCTCCGGCGTCACGGGCTCCGGCGCCGGCGCGGCGGGCGGTACCGGCTGGACGAGCTGGACGGACTGGACCGGCACCACCACGTCGGGCCCGGCCGGGAGGCGAAGGTTCTGCGTGGTCTCGTCCAGGTCCGCGTCCTCGTCGGCCCCCGCTCCGGCCCCGGCCCCGGTTCCGGCTGCGGTTCCGGTTCCGGTTCCGGTTCCGGCTGCGGTTCCGGTTCCGGCTGCGGTTCCGGCTCCGGACAGGGCCACCGGGCCCGCTCCGCTCTGCCGGCCGAGGCCGTTGGCGAGGAAGCGCGCCCCCGGGCCACCCGCGGCACCCGCCGCGAACCCGGCAGGCGCGGCCGGGTCGGTGCCGGCGAACGGGCTGGCGCCCGTACCGATGACCCGGGCGAGCAGACGCGGGCCGGCCGCGTCCGAGCCGCCGATCTCCTCTCCCGCACCGCCGGCGACGCCCGCAGCACCGAGGAACCCGGCACCGACCGCCGCCAGGACCGGTACGGGGACGGGGAGTTCGGCCGGTTCGAGGTCGATGCCGGGGCCGTCCAGGGTCCAGGCGGGGGCGGGGTGCTGGGTGGTGTCGTCGGCGGCCCGGAGCAGCTCGGAGACCTGCTCGTACTGCGGGCCGGTCAGGCGTTGCAGCTCCAGGGTGAGGTGCAGGCCGGGGATGGTGGCCTGGCCGGTGCTGGGCAGGGTCCAGCGGGCGACCGGGCCGGTGCCGCGCTCGGGCGCGCGGGTGACCACGGCGACGCACGTGCGGGGTCGGGCGTCGAGCAGGCGGCCGAGCTCGGCGGGGATGTCGCCGCCGGGCTGGTGGGCGCAGAGCACGATCTCCGGCACCCAGGACGCGTCGGCCTGGCCGCGGCTGCGCGCGTCCCGGGGGCTGGCGGCCTCCGCGGCGACCAGGGTGGCGCGGGCCTTTGCGGTGCGCGGGCCGAGGGCGGCGAGCGCCGCCTCCAGGGTGGGGTGATGGTGGACCCGTTCGGCGGCCGGGCCGCTGATCGGCAGCTCCTCGGCGAGGTCGACGAGGTGCAGGTGGAGCCGGTCGGCGAGGGGGCTGTGGGCGAGTTCGACGGCCAGGGTGCGCAGTACGTCGCGGGCGTCGTCCGGGTGGCCGGAGAGGTGGAGCAGCCGGACGGTCTCCAGGTCGGCGAGGACGACCGAACCGTCCGGCGCGGTGCCGAGGGTGACCAGGGCCGGGTAGGGCGCGGCGGACTTGCGGGCCTGGGAGGGCGAGAGCAGCTCGGTGGAGTCGGCCGCGCACCACCAGACGTTGGGGGCGTGGGCGGCGCGGAACGGCGCGATCGGGGCGGCCGGGCCGGAGAGATGGAGTTCGACGGTGTGCCCGGGGGTGACCCGCGCGGCCACGATGGCGGGCAGGCGCTTGCCGCCGCGGACGGTGTTGCGGGCCAGGGTGCGCAGGGCACGGTCGAGCAGGTCGAGGCCGCGGTCGTCCTGACGGGTCTTCAGCTCGGCCTCGAAGGCGGCGGCGGGCGCGGCCGGCAGGGCGATGCGGTGGCGCGGCCGGCGGGCACGCAGCTGGGTGCCGCGCTTGCGGGCGACGGTGCCGATCATCATGGCGGCGAGCAGGACGCTGACGGTGGAGGTGGCGAGGGCGACGGTGTAGTCGTCGCTGGGGGCCGCCTCGGCGTGCGCGGCGGGGGCCGGGGCGTGGGTGGGCGGCGGGGTGGGCGCCTGGGTGGCGGGGGGCGAAGCGGGCGGCGCGGGCGTGGTGGACGCCCCGGGTGCCGGTACAGGCGCCGGGGCAGGAGCCGGATCAGGAGCAGGAGCAGGAGCCGGATCCGGTACCGGAGCGGGAGCCGGAGAAGCAGCCCCCGGAACCGTCAGCACCATCCCCGGCACCACCACGTCCGGGTCGGTCAGCCGCTCCCCGTCCGGCGCCTGGACACCCTTGTTCGCCTCGAACAGCTTCGGCCAGGCCTCGGCATCCCCCAACTCCCGCTGGGCGATGGCCGACAGGCTGTCCCCGGCCGCCACCGTCACCGTAGCGTGCCCGGCACTCCCGGCCGTCCCCGCCTGCGGCACGGCGGGCGCCGGCGCCTGGGCCTGGGCCTGGGCCGCAGCCGCGTCCGCCTTGGCGTCGCCCGGCATCAGCAGCTCCCACCCGGGCTGGATCGGCCGCTCGGCGTCGAAGCGGACGCCCGAACCATCCATCACCCGGCCGTCGTTGAGCTTGGCTATCTCCACCCACCGCTCTCCCGAACCCAGTTGGCGCTCGGCGATGGACCAGAGGCTGTCGGCGGGCCGGCTGTCCCGGACGGTGTACGTGGGGTGCTGGTCGGCGGCGGGCGCGAGTGCGGGCGCGGCCTGGGCGGCGGGCAGTGCGGCCCGCTGCGCGCCGATGGTCAACTGGGCGGGGGCGGAGGCGGCATGGGCCCGGTCGGGGGTGGCGGCGAAGGACGATCCGGCCACCGGCAGCAGCGCGATCACCGAGCCGACCAGGCCGGCGGCCAGCCGCTGGCTCCAGCCGAAGGCCGGGATCCGCCGGGCGATCCGCCCACGCAGCTGGGCCGGGATCTCCAGCAGGACGGAGACGGCGAAGCAGAGCCAGCCCAGCCAGCCGACCACCACCAGCAGCCAGAGGAAGAGCCGCCCGTCGTCGGGGCCGGTCAGCGCCTGCCCGACGCCGTCCGGCGCGACGTCGCCCATCGCGGCGACGGCCTGGGTGCCGTACAGCAGCAGCGCGGGCACGCCGACGAGCAGGGCGAGCAGGGTGAGCAGCGCCGCGACGGCGGTGAGCAGGGCGCCGCCCCGGCCGCCGCGGCGCGAGGGCAGCGGCGCCGGCGGACGGCCGGACGCCGGCGCTCCGGCCCGGCGAGCGGGCCCGCGGCGGGCCGAACGTCCGTCGCGGGCTTGGTCCTTGGCACGTGGCGCGACCATCAGTCGGTCTCCGCTTTCTCGACTCCGTGGACGAGGGTGGCACTCCCCTTGCCCGTGACCTTCTGCTTGCCGAGCTCGCCCAGCAGGGCCGGCTTGTAGTCGGCCTCCACCGTGACGGTGACGGCCGTTCCGTCCGGTGAGAACGCCACGGCCGCCGCCTTGAGGTGGTAAAGGGCGAGATAGCTGTCGGCGGCGTCCTTGACGTACTGCTCCTTGACCCGGTACCCCTCGCCGCGGAGCACGGCGGCCTCGTCGAGCTGCTGGCCGCCGACCCGGGCGGCCTCCTGGGCATAGGCGTCGGTGCGCTCGGCGACGCGCAACCGGCCTCCGGCGTCCACGACGAGGGCGATGACCAGGACCAGGAAGGCCGCGCAGATCGCCACGAAGATGGCCATCGAGCCCCGGTCGGACCGGCCTCGCGCCCACCCCCGGCCCCCACGGCCCCGCCGCCGTTCTCCCCCGGGTCTGCGCGCCATCACGCCCCCTCCCGCACGTTCGTCTCCCCACCGGTCCCCATCGGAACCGCTCCGCACTCCTGCCTGCCCGCCCCCGGGAGCCCTCCGCTTGCGTCTCCCCCGCCCGGGGCGTCCCCAATCCCCGCCCGGAAACCTCGTCCGCACCACCCGTCTCACCCACCCCGGTAGCGGTCGACCACCGAGACGAAGGTGCCGACGAGCCTCTTCGTCCCGGGCATGCCGGGCCCGGGCACGAGGTCGCTCAGGCCGACCTCGCACACCACGGTCACCTCCACGGTGGCCATCACGGCCCCGTGGCTCTCCAGTCGGCCGGGCTTCCAGCTGACACTGCTGCTCCGGCAGTCGACGCCCTGCTGCTGGAGGGTGGCCCTGGCGGTCCGCTCGACCAGCGCGTCCGTCCCGTCGGCGCTGCGCACCAGCGACGCCGTCCGGGCGGCCGAGCGGGCCGCCGCCTCCACCGTGCCGGCCGCGGTCTGCACCCGGCCCGCGGCGACGGTGACCAGGATCAGCGCGACGACGCCCGGGGCGACGATCGCCGCTTCGATCGCCACTCCGCCGCCGTCGCGCCCGCGCGCCGACCGGGCGGCCCGCCACGCCGCGAACCGCCGCCCCGGGCCCCGGAGACCGCCCGCCCGCTTCACGGCACCACCTTCGGCGGCAGGAACCGCTCGCGCGGCGCCTCGGCGTACTGGGTGACGGTCGGCTTGAGGAACGGGACGACGGAGGGCGCCGTCACCTCCACCGTCACCCTGATCAGCTCGGGTGTGCTGCCGGCCTTCGTCACCCGGTACTCGCGGACGCCCTGCCGGCCGAGGAAGTCCTCGGCCTGCCTCGTCGCCGCTTCGTCCTTGGCCTCGTCGCTGCGGTTGCCCTGCACGCGTCCGGCGTCCACGCCCTCGCGGGCAGCGGTGAGCGCGACCTGGCGGTAGTACCACCACATCGACACCTGGACGACGAGCAGGATCAGCACCAGGACGACCGGGAAGACGATGGCCAGGCTCAGGCTCACCGACCCCCGGTCGCCGCGGCGACGGGGCCGGTGCCTCACGTGGCCGCGCCCCCGCCCGGGAGGTTCGGGTCCTGCTCGACCTTCTTCACGACCTTGTCCTTCAGCGCGTACAGCGCCACCGCGACGGCGCCCGCGACGAAGACCAGCGCGATGATGGCGAGGGCGAGTTCGATGCTGATCGCGCCGCGGTCGCCGCGCGCCCGGGCGGCCTTCACCCGGCCGACGCGGAACTGGAAGAGCAGCAGCGCGAACTGGACGGGTAGCAGCGTGGGCCGGATCAACCGGCCGGCCAGGGACCTGAACTGGTCGTACATCGGGAACTCCCGGGGTTGGGTGTGGTGTCAGCTGCTCGGTCGGTGAGGCACGCCCCGTGCGGCCTGCTCAGGCGAGCATCTGGTGGAGCGCGGGGAAGACGATCAGGACGGTCATCAGCAGGGTCAGGGCGGCCCCGGGCGCGACCATCCGCTCGCTGTCGGCGTTGGCCCGGGCGAGGTCCTCGGCCAGCAGCTCGCCGCGCAGGCCCTTGGCCCGGGCCCGCAGGGTGTCGTAGACGGCGGCGCCGTCGGTGCCGGAGAGCCGCATGATGTCGGCGACGTCCTGCAAGGGGGTCAGCCCGAGTTCGACGGCCAGCGCGTCCAGTCCGGCCCACGGCGGCAGCCGGTCGGTGGCGGCGCGGTCCAGGGCGTCCCGGATCCGGCGGAAGACCGGGCCGCGCCCGACCGAGGCGGCGCGGCGCAGAGCCTCGGCGGGCCCGAGGTCGGCGGCCCGCTCCAGCGCGACCAGCTCCAGGTAGGCAGCGATGCCGTGCATGTACTCGGTGCGCGCCTCCTTGGCCTCGCCGCGCACGATGGCGTCCGGGACGAACCAGAACAGCCCGCCCAGCAGCGGCCCGACGACCAGCGGCAGCGCGAACGGCAGGCCCATGTCCAGCAGCAGCGCCATCGCCTCCAGGTAGGCCGGCAGGACGAGGCCGATCACGGCGAACAGCAGCTTGTGCGCCATGAACCGGGCCGGGGTGCGGCCGATCAGAGACAGCTCCCGGTACGGGATGCGCACGCCGCGCAGGCCGACCGAGCGCTCGCCGATCCGGTCGAACCAGCGCGGCCGCTCGTCCGGGTGGGGTGTCCGGTCGGCGGGCGTGCGGTGCAGCCGGTCCAGGGCCTGGCTCAGGTCGGGCGGGGCGGGCCGGAGTTCGGAGATCAGCAGGGCGACGCCGCCGGCCGCGATCGCGCCGACCAGCACGGACCAGGGCGAGATCATCGGGCCTCCCCGAGAAGTGACTGATCGTCGGCGGAGCCGTCCGGGCCCGGACCGGCGTCCGCGGGCCGGCCGGAGCGGCCACGGCCACCGGTCCGGCTGCGCCGGTCGGCCTCCAGCAGCCGAGGCACCGGCGGGTGCGAGGCCAGCGCGCGCATCCAGGCGATGATCGCCACGAAGAGCGCGGCGACCACCGCGAGCACGATCTGCCCCAGCACGGTGCTGTACGGCCGGGTGTACTCGGTGTTGAACGAGCCGAGCGCCACGACCAGCACGATGATGCCGACCAGCCAGCGGATGGTGGTGCGGTGCTTGGCCCGGTCGGCCTCGATGGTGCGGCGCTGGCGGACCTCCTCGCGGACCGAGTCGGCCATGTCGGAGAGCGCCCGGGCCAGGCCGGGGCCGCTGTCCCCGGCCCGCAGCAGCAGCGCGGCGAGCACCTTGTCGGCGGTGGCGTCGGCCAGGCTGTCGGCGAAGGCGCGCAGCGCCTCCTCCGGCCGCCAGCGGGCCTGGAGCCGGGCGGCCAGCTCCCCGACCTCGTCCTCGATCGCGGCGGGCGCCGTGCGGCGGCTGGTGACGATGGCCTGGTTGAGGCCGACACCGAGCAGCAGCACGTCGGCGATGCGCTGGGTCCACTCGGAGAGCGCCTCCAGCCGCTCGATCCGGTGGGTGTCCGGGCGGGTGGTGTCGAACAGCCAGGGCAGGCCGAAGACGGCGCACGGTACCAGCAGCGCGGTCAGCGGGATGCCGGTGAACAGCCAGCCGAGCGGCGCGCCGGCCAGCGCCAGCGGCAGCTGGACCCGGCGCAGCCGCACCACCCGGGCCGGGGCGGTGCCGGGCGCGCCGTACCAGAACACGTGGAGGCGGCCGGCCAGCGGGCTGGGCCCGTCGGCCTCGGTGTCCTCGTCCACGGGCTCGCTGCCGCGCGCCCAGACCACCAGGGCGGCCAGGCCGAGCACGACCAGCAGGCCGCAGAGGGCGAAGAGCAGCATCACCGGGGGCCACCGCCGATCCGCAGCTGGAGCGGCTCGGCCCAGCTCCCGTACCGGGAGCCGAGCAGCGCGGCGTCGAAGCCGGCCCGGCGCAGGTCGTCCAGGCAGTTCGGCGGGGTGTGCGGGACGGCGCGCGGCTCGCCCAGCTCGGGGCGCGGGCCGAACACGGTGTTGAGGGCGGGCCGGCCGCTCTCGCCGAGGCCGGTCACCTCCAGAACGTGCGAGACGAAGCGGTGGCGCCGGCCGCCGACGGCCGTCTCGTCGACCATCGACACGTGCACGATGAGGTCCACGGCGTTGGCGGTGAGCCGGTAGGCGAGCGCGTCGGTCATGTGCGAGCCGTACTCCAGGCAGAGTTCGGCGATGCGGTCGACCACCATGTGCGGGCCGCGGGCGTGCAGCGTGCACATCGAGCCGCCCTCGCCGTTGGTCATGACGCGCAGCATCGGGACGACCTCGCCGGAGCGGACCTCGCCGACGATGATCCGTGACAGCGTCATCCGGAGTGCGGCCGGGATGAGGTCACCGATCGTCAGCTCACCGGCCATCCGGCCCTCGACGCGCTCGCCGTTGCCCTCCCGGGCCTCCATCGGGACGACCTGGCGCAGGTGGCCGAGGGTGTGCAGCCAGAGCTCGAACTCCGACTCCAGGGTGCCGATCCGCTCGTCCGGCGGGATCTCGGCGGCCATCGCGCGCAGCAGGCTGGTCTTGCCGACACCCTGGGTGCCGGTGATCATCACGTTCTTCCGGGCCCGGATCGCCGAGGCCAGGAAGGCGGCAAGGGTGGAGTCCAGGGTGCCCAGCCGGACCATCTCGGGCAGGGTCGCCGAGGCCACCCGGTGGCGGCGGATCGCCACGTACGGGCGCGGGGTCACCTCGGTGAGCGCCTGGAGGCGCATGCCGCCCTCCAGGCGCAGCGCGAGGGTCGGGCTCGCGGTGGAGAGGCTGCGCTCGCCGCCGCCGTGCTGGCGGGCGAGGTCCTGGAGCAGCTCGACCAGTTCGGCGTCGGTGTCGGCCACCGGCGGGACCTGGCGCAGCGGCTGGTGCACCCGGGAGACCCAGACGTCGTCGCAGCCGTTGATCAGGATGTTCTCGATCTCCGGGTCGTCGAGGTAGGGCTGCAGCCGGCCGGCCCGGAAGAGCAGGTCGAAGACGGCCTCGGCGAGCGCGCGGTCCTGGTCGCGGGTGGGCGGGATGCCGTGGGTCTGCGCGTAGGCGTCGGACCAGCGGGCGACGGCCTCCTCGATCAGGGCCCGGCCGCGCTGGCGGCGGGTGGCGCGGTCCGGTTCGGTACCGGAGGCGGCGGTGAGCCGGGTGATCTGCTGGTGCAGTTCGGCCGCGACCTGGCGCTTGAGCTCGCGCGCCACTTGCGGGTCGACGGCCGGGCGGGTGCCGGCGCCGCGCCGGTCGAGGGAGGGCAGCTGGGACGGAACGGCGGTGGGGGTCGCGGCGCCGCCCTGCTGGGCGCCCGCGACGGGGCCGGGCGCGACGGGGCCGGGCTGGACGACCGGCTGGGGCGCCGTCCAGGGCAGTGCGGCCGGGTCGGCCGCCGCCGGGTGCTGGTGCAGGGGGCTACCGCGCACGGAGCACCTCCCCGTGGCCGAGGTGGGACTGCTGCGGGCCCTGGCCGTACGGCTGCGCCGACCGGTACTGCTCCGGCTGCTCCGGCTGGACGCGGCCGTACTCCGGCGCGGGCCCGTGGCCGTACTGCCCACCGTCCGGCGGCCCGTACGGTGGCCCGGCGTACGACGCGGCCGCGTACGGCGTGCCTGCGTCCGGCAGGCCTCCGGTGGTCGGCGCTGCCGACGACGGGCCTGCGGACGGCGGGCCTCCGTCCGCCGGGCCCGCGTACGGCGGCCCGGGCTGCTGCGGCTGGACGTGCGACGGGAAGGGCGCGGGCGCGGCCGGCTGCGGCGCGAACCCGGCCAGCGGCGCCACCGGGCCGGTGGCGATCACCGGCGGCACCGGCGGCGGCACCTGGCCGTACGGCTGCGGCGCCGACGGCGGCGCGTAGGTGAGCGGCTGCGCCCCGGCGTCGGCCTGGGGCGCCGCGGCGAGCTGTGCGGGTGCGGGCGCCGCCGTGGGCGCCAGCCGCTGCCGGCGGCGGCGCACCAGCAGCTGCACCTCGTCCGCCGCCGAGCGGGCCGTCCGCATCAGCTCCGAGCGGATGAACCGGCGGTCGGTGATGTCCCCGCCGTCCGACAGCACCCGGGCGGTGCGCACGGCATGCGGCAGCAGCCCGAGCACCGGCAGTCCGAACTCCCGCGAGACCTCCGCGCCCGAGTACGGCCCCTCGGCGACCAGCAGCAGGCCCAGCGCGTCCGCGCCGGTGCCGGCCGTGGCGAGGTCCTCGGTGAGCGCGGACAGCCGCGGCCGGACGGCACTCAGCCCGCGCAGGGTGCTGCGCACGGTGACCGCGACCACGTCGGCCCGGCGGGCGAGGACGGCGCTGGTCCCGGTGGCGCCGGAGCGGCCGAGGTCGAGGATCACGTCGTAGCCCTGCTGCTCCAGCCCGTGCAGCACCTCCATCAGCGGCTCCCAGGTGTAGGCGAGCCCGGGCGCCTGGGTCGGGTCGGTCAGGCCGGGCAGCAGTAGCCGTTCGGCGTTCCCCTCGGGCGAGAGGTCGATCAGCTGCTCCCAGAGCGCCTGGGCGAGCAGCCCGCGCCGGTCCGCGACGGCCAGGTTGCGCAGCCCGTAGACCGCCTCGACCCGGCCCTCCAGCGCACCGGCCAGCACCGCGCCGCCGTCCGGGTCGCACTCCACGAGCAGGATGCGGCGCCCCGGCTGCAACGGCCAGGCCAGCAGCAGCGCCAGGGCCGTCGTGGTGGCGCCCGGTGCCCCGGGGCCGCCGACCACCGCGATCACCGCCATCTCAGGCCCCACCCGCCCCGGGCGACGCCGACGCGGCGCCGGTCGCGGCGCCGGAGGGCGCCGCCGTGCCCGAGGGCGTGGAAGACGCCGGGGGCGTGACGCCGGCCGCGCCGCGCGGCGACAGCACCACCTGGATCCGGCCGCTGGCCACCCAGGAGGCCAGCCGGGAGGCGTCCGCCGCCGGCACCGCCACGTCCACCACCTGGCTGCCGTCCGTGTCCACCCGGCCGACGGTGACGACCACCGCGGCCAGCGAGTCCGGCCGGCCGGTGTCCGGCGTGTAGACCACGACGATCGGCAGGCCGGGCTGGAGCCTGGTCGCCGGCAGCTGGGTGCGCTTGGCCGAGACGCCCACGATCAGCTGGCCCGGCTGCACGGCCAGCGCCTGGGCGAGGTCCGCCTTCAGCAGCAGCGAGCCGCGCTTGAGGTCGGTGGTGGCCCGCATCCCGACCGCGTCCTTGCGGTCCTTGGCCGACACCGGCTTGAGCACCGGGTCGCTCGCGATCCGTGCCTCCACCAGGTCCGCTTCGGTCAGCACCTGCCCGTACGGCACGTCATGGGCGAGCGCCAGCACGGCGACCCGCTGCCCGGTGCTGTTGTAGAGCGCCGCGCCGCCGAGCCCGCCGGCGGCTATCAGCGCCACCGCCATCGCCAGCACCGCCGGCCGCCTCCGCCGGGCCCGGAGCGTGCGCCCCGGGGTGTGCGGCGTGGCCGGTCCCTGCTCAGGCACGACCACGGACACCCCCGGCGTCGCTGTCTGTACGGTTCTCCACCGGGTTCCGGCCCCTCCCACGTCGTTCTGGCACGTTGCTGTGTTGCGGCGCTGCCGCCGGGCTCAGTTGAGGACCTGCACCTCGGCCACCCGCATGGCGAGGTTGGCGGAGAGCGGCACCTTGATCGGGGCGACCTTCTGGTTGCTGCCTGTGACGGTCACCTCGCCCACCCAGTTGGCCGTGACCGTCCCGGCGAAGGTGCCGTCGGCCTTCGTGGCCGAGCCGGTCGAGAACACGTGGCCGCAGGTGGGCGACTTGGCGGCGCCGTACGTCGGGTCGTACGGGGTTCCGGCCGCGCCCTCCTTGTCACAGGTCTCCTTCGCTCCGTCGCCGAGGTCCCAGACCACCGACTCCAGCCGGGGGGTGACCGTGACGGTGACGGTGCCGTTGCTCACCCACTTCGGCGCCGGCGCCTTGGCGTTGGTCAGCCAGAGCCAGACCGGCACGCCGACCACGGCCGTGCCCTCGGGGGCGATGCCCGGCTCGGGGAACGGCAGGGTGATCTGCTCGAACATGAGCTTCTCGGCCTCCGCCACCGGGTCGAACGGCGGCTCGGCGGGCGCCTGGGCGAAGAACTTCGGAGCCGTCGTGCCCATGCTGCCGTCGGTGAAGCGGCAGGTCTCGGCGTAGACGGTGCCCTCGGTGGGCTTGTGCCCGGCCCAGACCGGGTCGTCGGCCGAAGGCTGCGGGGTGACCGTCCGGTAGTAGCAGCCGGTCGCGCTGCTGAACCAGCCCAGCTCCGGGTCTCGGCAGGGCCAGTCCTCGCCGTTCCAGCGGCAGAGCTGCGGGCCGCCGGAGCCCCCGTCGCCCGTCCCGCCGTTGCCGCCGCCCGGGGTCGGCGTGCTCCCCGGCGTCTTGGTCCCCTCGCAGATGACGTTCACCGCGCAGTGCGTGACATCACCGGCCGGTGGTTCGTCCGCCATCGCGGGCGCCGCCGGGGCCATCAGTAATCCGGCGGACAACAGCGCGCGGATCACGATTCGCCGTTCGAGTTTCAGCACGATCGGTTCACCTCCCGCTTGAACTCGTTGATCAGCCAACGCGTTTGGAACTTCCGCAGGGAAACGGTCGCGAGGTACCGCGTCAGCCGCTGTTGTGGATCCTTTACCGCGTGCGTGGTGACGTCGGCCTGGTGCCAGCCCGTCACATCGAGGCAGTCCTCGATCACGGCGGTCTGGGGATCCGACTTCAGGTCGACGGTCTTCACCACCGGGGAATTCCTCGGACTTCCGATCATCACCAGTTTGGCGTCGCGCAGCTGACGGAGATTGACGAGGGAGTCACGCAGCGCCGTCCCGGAGGAGTACGTCTGCAGCCGGGACCCGTCCGAATCGGTACGGCCGAACTCCTCCGTCTGAGCTTGCCACCAGTCCTGATAGGTGCTCAACGCCAGCCGCCCCTGGGCCCCTTCGGGCCCGTCGGTCGACGCGATCCCGATGTTTGCGGAACCACCCGAAGGAGTTACCGGGTTCACTCCCGCAACAGTGGGCGCACCCGACCCGAGACGATCGACGGAACCGGCGTCACCACTGGCCGCACAGGAGCTCAGCAGCATCGCCAGAACCAGCCCAGCGACCCCAACCGCCCCAGGGCGCAACACATTTCCGCGCCGCCGCATCGCCCCACCTCATCGCGACCGACCCCGTCCGTGGTCCGTGGTCGCCAGAAGAATTCCGCCGTCCCGCCTGTGTTGCTGCGAGGGCATCGATTCTTCGCCAACCCACCCCTTCACGGCAACACCCCGGGCCCCTGACCTTACGCGGAAGGCGGATCCGTCGGGGCACTTTCCCGCCACAGAACGGCCAACAGTTCTTCGGAAAGCGACAATCCGGCCAATGCGCCCCGAACCGCGGCCCGATTTCGCATCAACAGGCGCCCGCCCTGCGGCGGTACGAGCAGGCGTGCGCCCGGCGTGCCACCGCTCGGGGCGGTACCGGTCCCGGGACCGCCGCCGTCGAGCAGCGCGGCGACGGCCGGTTGGAGGTCGAGCGGGGCGACGGCGGCGGGCGCACCGGGGAGCCCCTGCTGGAGCACGGTGGTGAGGGCACGGCTGAACGATCCGTCGCCCCCGGGCAGCACGGCGTCCCGGCCCCGTCTACCGGCGGTGTAACGGCCGACCCGGCCCCAGAGCGGCACCCGCGGGTAGCTGAGCAGTTCGCCCGCACCGTCCTCGCCCCCGCCGCGTTCGAGCGCGGCCCAGGTCTCCCGGTCGGCGACGGCGTCGACCAGCAGCAGCGCCTCCCCCTGGTCGCCGTGGACCATCGCGCTGACCACCCAGTCCCAGGCCAGCCCGCGCCGGTAGGCGTTGTCGGCGGTGGAGCCGCCGGTGACCAGGGCCAGCCGCCGGCCGCGCGGATCGGCGACCAGCTGGCCCACCAGGCAGACCAGCAGCCACCGGCCGGGCCGGGCGGCCGCCTCGCGCACCGCGGTGAGCATGGTGTTGGCGTCCGCCCCCGGGTCCACCACGGCGACCCGGCAGCCGGCCGCGCCGGCGTCGAAGCACATCCCGGGCAGCACGTCGGCGAGCAGCCGGGCCCCGGCCGCGGCGAGCGCGGACCCGCCGAAGCCGCGGTCCGGACCGCCGTCCGCCCCGATCACCACCAGATCGATCCCACTGACCACCCGCACCGCCCCCTCCTCGCCGGCCCCGCCCTACCCGGGGCCGCCCGCCGCACCACCGCACGCTCCGTCCGGCCGTGCGTCCGGTCCTGCCGTTCCCGCGGCCGCCCCGGCCCGCGGCTCCTGCCGTACGGCCGTTCCCCGCCGTACCGCGCTTTCTGTCGTACGGCCACACCTCTCGCACGGCCGCACGGGTCGGACAGCCGTTCCCGTCGGACAGCCGTTCGTGTCGTACTCGCGGCGAGGCGCCCGTGCCCCCGGGACGTTCCGCACCGCCGCGGACAAGCTACCGCCCCGCGGGCCCGGCGACGGGGCTCCGGGCCCGCCCGGTCCGGGACCATGGGCCCTATCGGCCCACAGTCCGGCAAGAGGACGATCGGAGGCATGGACCGTGACGAGCGTGTGGAGCCCCTGAGCGAGGGCGAGTGCCTGCGGCTGCTCAGCACCGTGCCCGTCGGGCGCGTGGTGTACACCGAGCACGCGCTGCCGGCCGTCCTGCCGGTCTCCTTCGAGGTCGCCGCGGACGGGCGCCTGCTGCTGGCCGTGCGCCGGGGCAGCACCACCGCGCGCGGGCTTGACGGCACCGTCGTCGCGTTCCAGGCCGACCGCTTGGACCCGGTCACCCGGACCGGGTGGAGCGTGCTGGTGCACGGCCGGGCGGACGTGGTGCGCGAGCCCGAGCAGGTGCGGCTGGCGCTGCGTTCCGAGCTGTGGCCCTGGACCGGCGACCCGGAGCCGTTGTTCGTCGCCCTGGTGCCGGAGCTGGTCAGCGGCCGTCAGCTGCTGCCTGCCGGCCGGACGGCACAGCGCTCCTGACGCCTGCCCGGCCCCGGCCGGGCCCTTGGCGGTCCTGGTCCCTTCCGACCCCGATCGCTTCCGGCCCTGATCCTTTTCCGGCCCTGATCGTTTTCCGGCCGACCCCTGACAGGTGACCGGCGAGTAGGCATACTCTGCCGGAGTCCGCACCCCCACCTGCCACCAGGAGCGTTCCGTGACGACCTTCGCCTCCCTCGCCGACCTCACCGCGGCCGTCGGCACCGAACTGGGCACCAGCCAGTGGCACACCGTCGAACAGGAGCGGATCGACCTGTTCGCCGAGGCCACCGGGGACCACCAGTGGATCCACGTCGACCCGGAGCGGGCCAAGGAGAGCCAGTTCGGCTCGACGATCGCGCACGGCTACCTCACGCTGTCGATGATCCCGGTGCTGGCCAAGGAGTGCTACGGCGTCGAGGGCGTGCGGATGGCGCTCAACTACGGCTCGGAGAAGGTGCGCTTCCCGGCGCCGGTGCCGGTCGGCACGGCGATCCGGGCCACCGCCGAGCTCGTCTCGGCCACCGAGGTGCCCGGCGGCGTCCAGGCCGTGGTCCGGTTCACCATCACCAGCGCGGAGAGCGCCAAGCCGCACTGCGTCGCGGAGACGATCACCCGCTTCTACGCCTAGCCGGCCGGTCGCGCCCGGCCGCGCCCTCGCCGCTCCCCCGTTCCGTACGCCGAACGGCACGCACGGGGCCGCCCACCGGGTCCGGGCGGCCCACTGCGAGTAACCTCCGACGAGATGGTTGTCGTACTGCATCGGCCTGCTGCCGTGGGTACGCGCCCCGGCATGCCCGGTAGCCGTAGCCGTCCTTGGAGGTGCCGTGCCCCGCCCTGCCCCGTGGTACTCCCGCGTAGCCGGTCTGACCTCGCAGTTCTCCAGCCCGCCGGCGCTCTCCGGACTGCCCCGCGCGGCCTGGCACCGGGTCCGGACGGACGCCTTCGGCGCCGAGCCCCGGGGCGAGCGGCTCTCCCGGATCCACCGCTCGCCGCAGTTCGCCGACGGCGCCTTCCGCAACCCGCTGCCCACCCGCCGGCTCGTCTACGAGCGCACCCCGCTGGAGATCACCCGCGCCCAGCTGGCGGCCGACAAGACCCGCCGGATGCCCACCGCCGCCGTGCCGCTGCACCGGCTGCTCCCGGTCGACCTCGCCGCACCGCCCGCCTCCGGCCTGCGGCTCACCTGGCTCGGCCACGCCACCGTACTGGCCGAGATCGACGGCCGCCGGGTGCTGTTCGACCCGGTCTGGGGCGAGCGCTGCTCCCCCTTCGGCTGGACGGGCCCCAAACGGCTCCACCCGGTGCCGCTCCCGCTCTCCGAACTCGGCCCGGTCGACGTCGTGGTGGTCTCGCACGACCACTACGACCACCTCGACATGGCCACCATCCGCGCCCTCATCGGCACCGGCGCGGTCTTCGCCGTCCCGCTCGGCGTGGGCGCCCATCTGGAGCACTGGGGCGTTCCCGCCGACCGGCTCGTCGAGCTGGACTGGTGGGAGTCGGCCGAGGTCGCCGGGCTCACCCTGACCGCCACTCCGGCCCGGCACTACTGCAGCCGCGGCCCGCGCACCAGCGCGCTCTTCCTCTGGGCGTCCTGGGTGGTGGCCGGCGGCGGGCACCGGGTCTTCCACAGCGGCGACACCGGCTACTTCCCCGGGTTCTCCGAGATCGGCCGCCGGCTCGGTCCGTTCGACGCCACGATGATGCAGGTCGGCGCGTACTGCGACTTCTGGCCCGAGGTCCACATGACCCCGGAGGAGGGCGTCCGGGCCCACCTCGACCTCGGCGGCGAGCTGTTGCTGCCGATCCACTGGTGCACCTTCAACCTGGCGCCGCACCCGTGGGAGGAGCCCGCCGAGCGGGTGGTCGCCGCGGCCCAGGCGCTCGGCGCGCGCCTGGCGGTACCCCGCCCCGGCAAGCCCTTCGAACCGGCCGATCCACCCGCGCTGCGGCTCTGGTGGCGGGCGGTCGCGGCGCTGCCGCAGGACGACGCGACGCTGGTCGTCCCGGACGGCCTCGCCCCGGTGGCCGGAGCGGAGGCGAGCGGCACGCCGGCGGGCACTGCGCCGGCGGGGGCCGCAGCGGGCACCGCGCCGGCGGGGGCGGCGGCGGGCGACCCGGCGGCAGGCGGTGCGGCGGCGGCCGCGCCCGCGACCCGGCCCAAGGCGGCGGCCGAGGACGACGGGGTCACCGTCTGACGCGGCCCGGCGCACCGGGAGGGGCCGGAGTCCACGCGAACTCCGGGCCCCTCCCCTCGTCCGCCGTTCCGGCGCTCGTCCTCCCCGCGTCGCCGCTCCCGCGCTCGTCCTCCCCGCACTCACCCTCCGCGCTGCCCGCGGACGGTGAGTCCCTCAGGCGGCCGTCCCCCGGGCCGCCGGCTCCCCCTTCGCCCGGCGGCGGATCCGCCGCCAGGCGCCCTGCTGCACCAGCAGCGTCAGCACCCCGGCCACCACGATGCCCAGCATGTTCAGCAACAGCTGCAAGCTGGAGCCCCAGAACTGCCGGAAGTCGCCGTACCCGAGCGCGACCGCCGCGTTGGCGGCGGCCGGCACAGTGGTCACCGAGATCGCGACGCCGACCAGCATCCCGGCCTTCGAGGAGGTCAGCGAGAGCAGCCCGGCGATCCCCGCGAGGAAGGCCACCACGAACGAGGTCGCGTCCGGCTGCCAGATGAACGAGGTGTTCGGCCGGGCCCCGTCGAACTGCCCCTGGCTGAACAGCCCCAGGCCGTCCATCAGCAGCGTGAAGCAGACCGTCAGCGCCATCGCCACCGCGAACCCGGCCACCAGCGCGTTCAGCGAACGCAGCGCCGGCCGCGGCCGGCGCTGGACCACCGCGACGCAGAGACCGGCCAGCGGCCCGAACTCCGGGCCCACCGCCATCGCGCCGACGACCAGGACCGCGCTGTCCAGCACCGCACCGCAGGCGGCCAGCATCGTCGCGACGGTGAGGAAGGCCAGGTAGACCCCGGTGAGGGTGGACTCCTCGTGGGTGATCTCCGAGACCGCCTCCCAGACCAGTGCGTCGGCGCCCTCCCCGGGCGCGAGGCGCTCGGCCTCGTCGGCGGCGGCCGAGAGGGTCAGCTCGATCTCCTCGACGTCGATCGCCCCGCGCTCGGTCAGCCCGGTCTCCCGCAGCGCCCCCAGCACCTCGTCCGCCGACTCCCGCGCCACGTCACAGAGCACCACGTCCCCGGCGGGCCGGACGGCGGCATCCGGCAGCAGCACCACATGGGTCACGCCGACCGAGCCGTCCAGGCAGGTCAACACGGTGTCCCGGAGGTCGGGGGGCACGATGAGGCGCAGGTGCAGCACGGGTGCTCCGGACGGTGCGACGGCTGATGACCCCGCTCACCCTAGACGGCCCCGTCACGCGGACGGGCCGCCCGGCCGGGTGAGCCGGGTCCGCCGGCCCCGCGCCCGGGCCCACCTCGGACCCGGCCGGTCCCTCAGCCGGCCGGTCCCTCAGCCGGCGAGCAGGTCGCGCAGCGAACGTGCCTCCTTCACCAGGCGGCCCGACCCCGCCCGCGCCGCCACCGCGGCCACCTCGGGTATCGGGCCGCGGGCCGCACAGCGGCGGGCGGCGTCCGTGGCCACGGCGAGGAGGTCGACGGTGCCGCGGGCGGGCTCGCCGGCCAGGAGCGCCGGGAGGGCGGGGGCAAGGACGGACCAGACGGTGGCGTAGGCACCGGTGTCGGCGGCGACGGCGACGGCCGCGGCGAGGCGGTTCGGCTTGACGGTGCCACGGGCCACCAGCTCGCCGAGTTCGCGGCCGAGCAGGGCGCCGTCGAGATCGCCGCGGGCGGCGAGGACCAGCAGGGCGTCGACCGCGGCCGTGCGGTCCTCGGGGGAGCGTGCGCCCAGGCCGTAGGCGACGGCGAGGTGGAGGGCGAGGCCGGCCGGGCCGCCGGCCTCGGCGAGGACGGGCAGCAGGGCGGCCGCGCCCCGCCGCTCCCGGTCGGCGGAGTCGGCGAACCAGTCGAGCCAGCGGGCGGCCTGTTCCTCCCGGTGGTGCGGGAGCATGGCGACCCAGTGCACGGTGGGCTGCCAGAGCCACTCGTCCTGCTTCCGGGCCCGCGCCACGCTGGGCTCGGTGCCGTCGAACAGGGCCCGGAACCTCGCGTCCAGGCGCTGCCCGGCCGGGCCCTTCGGTCCGGCGCCGAGACCGGGCTGGGCCACGGAGACCCGCTTGAGCCCCTCCCACCAGCGCTCCCAGTACGGCCGGACGCTCTTCGCCCCCCGGCCGGGTTCGAAGACCACCCGCTCCGAGGACTGACCGGGTAGGCCGCCCTCGCGCAACCACTGCGCCGCCCAGCGCCCGGCCGGCGAGGCAAGCCGCCCGGCCGCGGCGAGCACCGCCTCGTGGGTGGTCGGGGCGAGCCGCAGCAGGGCCGCCTGGAGGTCGACCTGGCCGGGCGTCACTCCCGCCGATTCGTAGCCGGCCAGCCGCGAGACCAGCACGGCCGCGTCCAGCGCGCCGGTGGCGTCGGTCGGGGTCGCGAGCAGGAACGGCGGCCGGGTCGCGGTCACCTGCCAGGCCGCCTCCTCCAGCCGGGCGGCGAGCACATGACCGTGGACGGTGCCGGCCTGACCGCGCAGCGGCGATCTGCCCCCGCCGCCGAGGAAGTCCCGGAGCCGGTGAGGCGGGGTCTGCCCGGCGACGGCGGCCGCGACGTACAGGACCTCGCCGGGCCCGCAGTCCTGCCACCGGCCGACGCCGCTCCACTGGTGCACCCTCAGGACCGGCTCCAGCGCCTCGGCGAGCGCCGCGCGGTCGCGGTGGGCGTGCCGGACCAGGCCGTCCAGGGTGCGTTCGAAGACGGCGACGTCCACCCGGCCGGAGAGCATCAGCACGGACAGCTCCTCGGCGACCTCCTCCGGGGTGGCGAGCGGCTCCCCCAGCGGCCTCGGCTGCGGGACGGGCGGGAGCAGCTCGCTCCACCCGGTGTCCGGGTCGTCGCCGCCGACCGGCGCGCCCAGCAATTCGCCGGCGCGCGCGTGGTGGGCCGGGTTGAGCGCCTCGGCGGCGAACCGCAGCTCCGGAAGCACCGCCTCGCCGGCCGCCCCGAGGTGACGGGCCACCACGTTGAGCGCCCGCTCCTGGAGGGCGGTGTCGGGCTGCCCGAAGGCCTCGGCCGCCGCCAGCACCGCCGGGCCGGCCCGCTCGGGCGAGCGCCGGGCCGCCTTGTCGAGCCAGCCCAGCTGCGCACGGACGAGCTTCTTCTCCGTCCGGAACAGCACCACCGCCGAGGCCTCCGTCAGCACCTCCGGCCCGACCAGCCCGGCCGCGTCCAGCCCGGCCAGCGTCTGCTGGGCGTGGCCGGCCACCGCGGAGAGCCCGTCCAGCAGGGCGACCAGGCTGCGCAGCCGGGCGGTGTACTCCTCCGGGGTGGGCGCGAGGGCGGCCAGGACGGCGAGGAAGGCCCGCTGGTCGGCCGGCTTGCCACCGCGCACCAGCCGGGCGAGGCACCGGTCGAGCAGCTCGGCCCGGTCCAGCTCGCCAGCGGCCGCCAGCGCGGCGACCGCCTCCGGCCAGCAGTCCCCGGGCCGCTCGGTGAACCGGCGTTCGAGCCGCCAGCCGATGTCCGCGAGCTCGAACACCCGGGGCACCAGCACCGGCGTGAAGTCGTCCTCGCGCAGGCGCTCCAGCAGCGTCCGGACCCAGCCGCGGTTGTCGTCACCGCTCGCGAGCTGCTCCAGCCACTCGGCGGTGAAGGCCTCCGTGTCGGGCACCGGGCAGCCCGTCCGCCGGACCACGTCCTCGATCAACGGGTAGAGGTCCCAGTTCCAGCCCGACCCGCGGCGCGCCGCCAGCCGGGTGGCCACCTCGACCTGCCACTCGACCGGTTGCGCGCCGACCACCTGGGCGAGTGCCGGGTGGCGGGCGAAGGAGCGGCCGGCGAAGTCCCGCCCGCTGATCCAGGTCGCGGCCCCGGCCGGCCCGGCGTGGCAGCCGGCGCCGGCCACCAGCAGCGCCCCGGCCTGCGCGATCGCCTCCCTCGACCACTCGCCCCGGATTTTCTTGCGCAACTCCTTGAGCGCGGGCAGACAGGCCCGCCGCTCGGCCGGGCCGAGCCCCGCCACCAGGGCCGGCACCTGCGGCGTCCGCCCCTCGCGGACCGCCGTCACCAGCTGCTCGACGCCACTCATGCGCCCACTCCCCTCGTGCTCGTCGCGTCCGCCGCACTCGCCGCGTTCTCCCGGACCATCCCGACCGCCAGCGCGTGCTTGCACGGCCCGCGCCCGCCCCGGTACTTGGCCCACCAGAGGCAGGTGCAGCTCAGCGCCCCCGCCGCGTCCGTCCGGACCCGCTGGAGGTGGTCGTCCACCGTGACGGTGGCGAGCGCGCCGCCCGCCTCCAGCCGGACGGCGCCCGCCGCGACCAGCGCGTGGGCGGCCCGCAGCCGCGGGTTCCGCGCCTCGGCGCGGCCGGCGTCGTACGGCAGCTGCCGGTGGAAGTACGCGGCCTCGGCGGTGTCGTAGCCGATCTGCCCGGCGGTGCCGAGCCGGGTGAGCGCGGCCCGCACCCGCGCCGGGGTGAGGCCGGACTGCTCGGCCAGCTCGGCGACCTCGACCCGCGGCTCCCAGGCCAGCAGGACGGCGACCAGCTCGGCGTCCTGCTCGGCGGTGCCGGTGGCCAGTGCGCCCAGCACCCCGCCCTCGCCGGAGAAGCCGCGCGAGGCGTCGGGCGACAGGGTGAGGGTGAGCCGCATGCCGGGCAGCACCACCTCCCAGGCCGAGGCGGCCGGGCCGTCGCCCGCCACCGGCCCGTAGACCCGCAGCGCCAGCGCGTGCCTCAGCACCCTCTGCAGGGCGGCCAGCCGCTCCGGGCCGGGCAGGCAGACCGCACCGGGCACCGGCCGGGTGGTCGGGCGCAGCGTGCGGCCGGCCGGGACGACCCAGCCTGCGGCGGCCCGGGCCCGGCCGCCGCCGCGCGGCAGCGAGCGCAGGAAGCGGACGGCCTCGGCGGCGGGCAGCTCGGCGCGCAGGTCGAAGCCGGCGGCCGTCACCTGGGTCTCGGCGAAACCGCGCAGCCAGCGCTCGGGCAGCGGCACCTTCTTCTCGACGACCGGCCCGTCGAAGGTGGTGACCTCCAGGGCGTCCGGGCCGACGGCGAGGTGCAGCGGGTCGCCCGGGGCGATCCGGGTGAGCGCCTCGCGCAGCGGGTTGTTGACGTCGACGTTGGTGGTGCCGTGGCCGATCTCGTCGCCGTCGAGCCCGGCCCCGAGGACGTCGAGCCGGGCGTAGACGCCGCAGCAGCCGGAGAAGGACTCGAACCGCAGCCGGTCGCCGTTGGCGGTCACCACCGGGTCGAGCGAGGCGCGCAGCTGCGGCTGGTAGTAGCGGGCGGCGGCGACGTCCGCGACCGCGAGCAGCGCGGCGGCGGCCGGTGCCGGGTCGGCCAGGAAGCCCGCGAAGAAGCGCGGGTTGGCGACCGCCCCGAGCGGGGTGGCGCCGCCGGAGGTCTCCAGGGCGAGGCGCGGGCCGTCGGAGCCGTCGAGGACGGCGGACGGGCGCAGATAGGCGTACGCGTGTGCGGCTTGCGACATGCCGAGCACGCTAGGAGGGGGTACTGACAACGCGTCGGCCGCTGCCTGGTACTGAAACAGGTTCTAGGCCGGGATTAACCCGAAAGGGTTACCCAGGTCACACCGCCGGACCGTTGGCTTCTGCCACTATGGGCCGGTGACCGACGTGACCGAACAGGAAAGACGGGCCACCGATACCGCCGGCCCGTTCGCCGAGCTGCTGCGGATCGAGCGGCTGGACGAGAACACGTTCCGGGGCCGGTGCCATGCCGGCGCCCCGATGCGTGCCTTCGGCGGCCAGGTGGCCGCGCAGGCGCTGACCGCCGCCGGGCTGACCGTCGGGCCGGACCGCCCGGTGCACTCCCTGCACGGCTACTTCCTGCTCGCCGGCGACCCGACCCGCCCGATCCGCTACGAGGTCGACCGGGTCCGCCAGGGCATGTCGTACGCCACCCGCCGGGTGACGGCGGTCCAGGGCGGCGACGCGATCTTCACCCTCTCCGCCTCCTTCAAGCGGCCCGAGCCCTCCGCCGACCGCCACCGCGAGATGCCCGCCCTGCCCGGGCCCGAGGAACTGCCGGACGCGCTCTCGCTCTGGGACGAGGCGGACCGCGCGGCACTGACCCGCACGAGCGGCTTCGGCTCGCTGGAGCTGCGGTTCGTCCCGCCGGACGCGCCCGGCGTGCCCCCGGCCGTGCCCGGCATGCCCCAGCAGTTCGTCTGGCTGCGCACCGGCTCCCCGCTGCCCGACGGCGACCCGCTGCTGCACGTCTGCGCGCTCACCTACCTCTCGGACCTCACGCTGGCCTCGACGGCCGGGCTGCACATCCAGCCGAACTTCTTCCAGCGCACCGAGGCGCCGCGGCTGATCCTGGCCTCGCTGGACCACGCGATGTGGTTCCACCGCCCGTTCCGGGCCGACGAGTGGCTGCTGTTCGCCCAGCGCAGCCCGTCCTCCTCGGACGGGCGGGGGCTGTCCTTCGGCGAGTTCTACGACCGGGACGGCCGGCTGGTGGCCTCGGCGGTGCAGGAGGCGCTGGTCCGCGACCGCTCGGCCCGGCTGCGCTGACCGGCGGCCGCCCCCCGCCTGCGCCCCGGTGCACGGCGGGCGAACGAGAGGCGGCCGGTCGGCGTCATACTCCTGGGCGGCCCCGGGCCGTATCATGGTGCGGGTGACCAAGGTTGACCTGTCACCACGGCCGGTGGAGACGATGTCTCCGCGTCAGCTCGAACGCCGCGAGTCCCTGATCGCGGCCGCACTCGCCCTGGTGAACGAGATCGGCGTCGAGCGGCTGCAGATGAAGCAGGTCTGCGAGCGGTCCGGAGTCGCCCTGGGGACGGCGTACCGCTACTTCTCCTCCAAGGACCACCTGTTGGCGGCGGCCATCGCGGAGTGGCACCGGCTGCTCCTGGCCGACCTGGTGGCGGAGCTGCGCGGGCCCCGGGCCGGGCTGGGCGCCACCGACCGGGCGGTGCGCTTCGTCCGCGGCGGCATGCGCGCCTACCAGCGCCAGCCCGAGCTGGCCCGGCTCCGGGTGGCCGTCGCCGCCTCCACCGACCCCTTCGCCAGCGAGGCCCTGCAGGGAATGGCCCGCGCCGACAGCACCGCGCTCCAGGCGGTGATGGCCGAAGTCCCGGCGGCCGCGAGCGACCTCGTGCGGCACATCGTGGGCCACGCCTGGCAGGGCGAGCTGACCGCCTGGGTGACCGGCCGCACCACGCTCGGCGACGCCCGGCGGCGGCTGGAGGACGTGGTGCGGCTGGTGCTGACCCCGTACGAGACGCCGTACCCGGCCCCGTACGAGGTCCAGCCCGCCGGCTAGGGCCTCTCTTTCGGATCTTGTCGGATCAGCGCACGAAACTCGACCAGCGATCCGATGATCGGAAAGAAACGGCCTAGCCGGCCCCCGCTCCGACTACCGCCGCCGGTCCGCCAGCATCTTGGACGACGCTTCCCACTGGTGCGGAACCGCCGGGAGGGAGGAGGGTTCGCCCACCCCGTCCTGCTGCAGCGAGACCGTGCGCGTGGGCGCGGGGATCGAGATACCCTCCGTCCGGTACCGCTGGTGCAGGCGCTTGATGAACTCGTGCTTGATCCGGTACTGGTCGCTGAACTCGCCGACGCCCAGGATCACCGTGAAGTTGATCCTGGAGTCGGCGAAGGTGTGGAAACGGACGGCGGCCTCGTGGTCGGGCACGCCACCGCTGATGTCGGCCATCACGCTGTCGACGACGTCGAGGGTGACCCTCTCCACGTGCTCCAGGTCGCTGTCGTAGCCGACCCCGACCTGGACCAGGATCGACAGCTTCTGCTCGGGCTGGGAGTAGTTCGTCATGTTCGTCCGCGCCAGGCGACCGTTGGGGATGATCACCAGGTTGTTCGACAGGTTGCGCACCACGCTGTTGCGCCAGTTGATGTCGACGACGTACCCCTCCTCCCCGCTGGTGAGCCGGATGTAGTCACCCGGCTGGACCGTCTTCGAAGCGAGGATGTGCACACCCGCGAAGAGGTTGGCGAGGGTGTCCTGCAACGCCAGCGCGACCGCGAGACCGCCCACCCCGAGGGCGGTGACCAGCGGGGCGATGGACACCCCGAGGGTCTCCAGAGCCACGAGGACGCCCATCGACAGCACCACGATGCGGGTGATGTTGACGAAGATGGTCGCGGACGCCGCGACGCCCGTCCGGGACGCGGCCACCGACTGCACCAGCCCGGCCACCACCCGGGCCGCGCTGAGCGTCGCGATGACGATGAGCACGGCCGTCAGCGACCGGTCGACCAGCCCCCCGATCCGCGCGGTGAGCGGCAGGGCCGAAGCGGCCACCGCGGCCCCGGCGATCACGGCCGCCCAGGGGACGATGGTGCGCAGCGCGTCGACGATGATGTCGTCCCCGCTCCACTTGGTCCTGCTCGCGTGCTTGCCCAGCCACTTCATCAGCGCCCGCAGCACCAGACCGGCCACACAGCCGGAGGCCAGCGCGATGCCGGCCACCACCCAGTCGTGCAGGACCAGGTCCCGGGTCACCGTCCCGCCCCCGCAGCGTGGAGGGCGAGGGAACGGGCCGCCGCCGGCCGCCGTACGTGCTGTGTCGTCACCTTGTCGCCTGCCAGGTCGTGTCGTGCGCAGCCGCGTTGGAGCGGACGTACGTATTCCGAACGGACTGCCATCCTGCCCCATGGCCCGGCTGCCGCCACAGCCGGACCCCGGCGTTCCGTCCGTGCGACAGCGGGGTCGCCCGTTCCGGGCGGTCGACGAGGCCCCAGCGTTCGGCGGGAGGCCCCCTCCGCACCGCCGAGGCACGCTCCCTCCTGCCCGCCTGTCGACGCTCCGGCGCGTCCGGCGGCCGGCCCGCGCTCCGGTGTGTCACCTCGGCGTGCCCCGAAGGGAGTTGGGCCGAGTTATTGACCTTCACATCGGTGTGAACACGTACTGTCGTGAGTGACCGACCCACCCACGGCCGTAGAGGAGCCACCCTGTCATGTCCGAGAAGCCGGCCACCCCCGCCCCGCTCGCCCGGACCGTCCTCGGCTCCGGCCCCGGCCTGCTGCTCGCCCACGGCGCGGGCGGCAGCGGCATCAACAACTGGGGCCCGCTGCTGGAGGACCTCGCCGCCCACCGCACCGTCGTCGCGCCGGACTTCCCCGGCTCCGGCGACTCCCCGTACGAGCCGCAGGCGCCCACCCTGGACGAGCTGGCGGACCGGCTGGTCGCCGCCGCCGTCGAGGAGGGCCTGGAGACCTTCGACCTGGCCGGCTACTCGATGGGCGGCGCCGTCGCCGTCCGCGCCGCCAACCGCCACCCGCAGCGGGTCCGCTCGCTGCTGCTGATAGCCCCGGTGGCCGGCGGTGACCACCGCCTGCGGATGACCGCCGAGCTGGTGGTCGGCCTGAGCGACCACCCGGAGCTGATGGCCCGCTTCATGCTCTCGGTGCTCTTCGGTTCGACCTGGGTCTCCTCGCTGACCCCCGAGGAGCTCGCCGGTCTGTACGACAACCTGCTGACCCCGCTCCCGGACGGCGTCCGGCAGCAGTTCACCGTGGTGGGCGAGGTGAACGTCCGTGGCGATCTGGGCTCCGTCGCGGTGCCGACGCTGGTGATCAGCCCCACCGAGGACATGCTGGTGCAGCCCAGCCAGCACCGCGTCTTCGCCGAGGGCATCCCGGGTGCCCGGCTCGCCGAACTGGCCGCCGGCCACATGGCCTTCGTCGAGCTGCTGCCCGAACTGCGCAAGCTCGTCATGGACTTCCTCACCGGCCTCCCGGAGTAGCCGGCCCCCCGGCGACGGGCGGGAACAGCGGCGGGCGGGCGGACGTTCCGATGATCATGCGCATCGGAGAACTCGCCGGCCTGACCGGGGTGTCCACCCGCCTTCTGCGGTACTACGAGGAGCAGGGCCTGATCCTCCCGGAGCGGTCGGCCGCCGGCTACCGCGAGTACGGCGACGACGCCCTGGTCCGGGTGCGGCAGGTCCGCGGCCTGCTGGCGGCGGGCCTTTCCACCCGGGTGATCGCCGAGATCCTGCCGTGCGCCAGCGGCCCCCTCCCCGCCCTGGAGGCCTGCCCCGACCTGCTCGCCACCCTGCGCGGCGAGCTCGCCGAACTCGACGCCCGGATCGACGACCTGGCCCGCAGCCGGCAGGCCCTCGCCCACTACCTCGACACCGCCGAGCCGACGACCCGGGTGAGCCCCGAGCAGGCCGCGCGCCCGACCGCCGAGCCGGCGCGGCGCATGTACGCCGCCGCCTGACGGGCCACCGCCGCGCGGGGCACCCGCGCACCTGGCTGCCTCGTGGCCCTGGGCGGTCCGACCCCGCCGAGGCCCCTCCCGCGCCCCGGCGGGACCCGCTCACCTGCGGCCCTGTCGGCACGAACCGACGCCCGCCCCCCATCCGGACTTCACCCACGCGTAGCGATCGTTCACACCACCCTGGAACGCTCCCTGACATGAACGCCAACCCTCCGGCGACCCTCCAGGATCCGCGCTTCCCGCTCCCCCAGCGGCACCGCCGCTACCTCGCCTGCGCCGCCGTCCTCGCCTCCATCGCCCTCGGCACCCTCGGCGTCGGCGCCACCGTCGAAACCGTCCAACACGGCCCGGTGACGGCGACGGCCAGACGGTGATGTGATCAGGGACACATGCACGCACGGTGGGGTCGCCGATACGGCCACGACCAGGATGTACACCGTGACCCTGCCCGGGAAGCTCGCGGAGCAGATCCGGACAAAGGTCGGCCCGCGCGAGTTCAGCCGTCATGTCAGCAGGCCACAGAGCACCAGGCCGAGCGGGACGGACTGAACGGGCTGGTGGACCGATGGGAGTCCGAGTACGGCCGGTCCCCGAGGAAGCGTTGCCCGAGGCCGAATCCGAGCGACGCGAGCACGAGGCCTGGTTCGCCGCCCGCGAGGCTGGCGCGCCGGATCAGGAACGGCAGGCCGGCCGAACACCGACCTCGCCGACGTTCTCGACTCCGAGGGCCTGTCCCGGCCGACGTCGACGACACCGAACGCATCTCCGGCGGACGCCCGAAGGTGGCCCGCCTCTGATCCTCACGCCCGCTGTTCCTCCCTCGGCCCGGCCGGGGCGGGGATCGTCACCGGCTGGTCCCGGCGGGAGTGGCGGCCGGTTCCCGGGGGCGGGAGGAGGTCGGCGGCGGGGGCATAGCGGGCGGCGGGGGCGCGGAGGAGCCAGCCCGGCGGGCGGGTGCCGCGGGGGGTGGGGGTGAGCAGGCCCATCCGGTGGAGCAGGTCGAGGGTGTCGCGGCGCAGGGCGGTGCGGTCGGCGAGGTAGTCGCGGCGCCAGCCGGCCGGGAGGCCGTACTCGTCGGCGATGTCGCCGAGGACGCCGTCTATCAGGGCGTCGGGGACCGGGACGTCCGCGTCGGTGGTCTCACCCGGGAGCGGGCGGACCTCCTCGACCAGGCGCTCGACCAGCAGCAGGGCGGCCTGGGCCACGGTGCCGGGGCCCGGCAGCGCGAGGTCGGTGAGTTCGTCGGCGGGGTCGAGCAGGGCGACGCCCTCGGCCCGCACCTCGGCCTCCAGGCCGAGGAAGTCGGCGAGGGCGGCGGGGCCGGTGTGGTGGTGGTCACGGAGCCAGGCGCGCTGGTCCTCGGGCAGGTCGGCGGCGAGCACGGCCGGGGTCTCGGCGAGGCGGCGGCGGACGGCGGTGCCGGGATCGGCCTGGGTGGCGCGGCGGATCAGGTCGGTGGCGTCGGCGGCGAGGGCGGGCGGGCCGGCGGGGACGGCGCGGGCCAGCTCGCGGTCGACCGTCAGGACGGTGTTCTCCTCGGCCAGGTCGGCGGGTATGCCGTCGAGCACCTGCCACTCGGCGAGCGCGGCCAGGGCCGTGGCGAGGTCGGCGGGGGCGGCGCAGCGGTCCGGCCCCGGCGTGGCGGAGCGCATCGCGGCCAGCAGCCGGCCGAGCGGGAGCTGTTCGGGGGCGTCGACCAGCAGGGCCAGGGCGAGGGCGAGTTGGGCGTATCCGCCGGGGGTGAACGGGGCGCCGGTGCCCGGGTGTTCGAGCCGGCGGCCGGTGCCGGGGCCGAGGCCGGCCTTGCAGAGCCGGGCGTGCCAGGGACCGACCACGAGGCGGTAGCCGAGCAGGGTGTCGAACCGCTCGGTGAGCCAGTCACGGTGACGGCGGATCAGCGGGAAGCCCTCGGCGTGCGGCCCGGAGGCGGTGACCAGCGGGTGGGCCAGCAGCAGCCGTGCGGCGATCCGGCGCTCGGCGGCAGCGGAGCGATCCTGCGTCCCGGCGGCGGAGCGGGCGCGCTCGGGTTTGCGGTGCTTACCGGGCATGCCCGGCTTGGCCCCTGAGAGAGCGGCGGACGGCGCGCCGGCGTCCCGCCGGGCCCGGCGCGGACCGCGCGCCGGGCGGGCCTCACGGGCGCGCAGCGCGGCGGGCGCGTGCGCGGTGGGGCCGTGCCACCAGCTGACCTCGGCCTCGGCAGGGCCGGGTGCGGCACCGGGGGCCGGCTCGGCGGGGACGCCGAAGTGGCGGGCGGGGTAGAGGCCGAAGGAGGCGGTGCAGAGGTCGTCGGCGGCCCCGGGGCCGGCCTCGGCGAACCACTGGGCGAGCCGGAGCAGCCCGGGGTCGGGCGAGAGTCCGCCGGCGTCGGCGGCCGGGCCCGGCACCTGCGGAGCGTCAGGACCGGCTTCGCGTACGGCGACGACGGCGACGGTGGTGCTCCGCCCCGCCCCGCCCGTGCGTCCGTCCGACGTGCCGCCGGCCACCTGCGTGGTGTCGGCCGCGTACTCCTGCTGCTCCATGTCGTGGACCAGACTAGACGGTGGACGCGGCCCCGGTGGCAGCAACCGGACCGGGCGGCGGATCGGCCGGCCCACCGCCCGCCGAGCGCCGCGCCCACCGCCCGCCGACCGCCGCGCCCGCCGCCGCGTCACCCCGCGGGCAAGGCCGGTGCTACGCGCCGGTAACAAGCTCTTCCCCGGCGCGGGCCCGGTCGCCTAGGGTGCGGACGAACGGGCCGCCGGCCCCGGCACCCAGGCCCCGCCCCACTCGGACCCCCGGAGGACACCGCCGCATGAGCATCCGTACGACCACCCGCGCCGTTCTCGGCGGCCGCGGACCAGGGCGCCTGCGCGCCGCCACCGGGCTGCTCACCGGCTTCGCCGCCACCTCGGCGGCCCACCTGGGCGCGCTCCTCACCGACACGCCCGTGCTGCGGCACGCCACCAAGCCGGCCCTGATGCCGCTGCTGGCCGCGCACAGCGTCACGACCGCCACCGCGGCCGGCCGGGAGGCGCCGAAGCTGCTGGCGCCCGCGCTGCTGCTGAGCGGGGGCGGCGACGTGCTGCTGCAGCTCGGCAACGACACCGCGTTCCTGGCCGGCATGGGCTCCTTCGCGGCGGCGCACGTCTGCTTCGTGACGATGTTCGTCCGGCAGGGGGCGCTGACCGACCGGCGGCGGGCGCTGGTGGTCGCGGCCGCGTACGCGACGGCCTGGGCGACGATGGTGGGCCGGCTCTGGCCGGACCTCGGCGACCTCCAGGTCCCGGTGGCCGGGTACAGCCTGCTGCTCGCCTCGACGGCCGTCACCTCGGCCGGGCTGGGGTGGCGGACGGGTCTGGGCGGGGCGCTCTTCCTGCTCTCCGACACCCTGATCGCCACCAAGCTCGCGAAGTGGCGGGAGCTGCCGGGGCATCAGTTCTGGATCATGGCCACGTACATCCTGGCCCAGTACCTGCTGGCCACCGGCGCACTGAGCGCCGCGGAGGACAGCGGATCCCCGCAGGCGCTGCCGGCCATCGCCTGAGCGGCACCCGGGAACACGACGGTGCCGCCGGACGTGACGTCCGGCGGCACCGTCGAAGCCGCACGCGCGGCGGCCCTTCAGGCGGAGTCGGCGCCTCCCCGCCGCCGTAGCAGCCAGAACCCGCCGATGCCGCCGATGACCAGCGCCGCGCCGCCGGCCAGCTCGGCCGGGTTGGCGGCGACCGAACCACCCAGGCCGGTCTTCACCGCGCCGTGCGGGGCGATCTGCTGGCTGCCCGCGCCGGACTGGCCGAGCGAGCCGGCCCACTCCCCGGCCGCCTGGCCCCACTCGCCGAGGCTGCCGGCCGGCGACGACGTGGTCGTGGACGTGGTCACAGTGGTGACCGTGACACTGGTGGAGAAGGCGGCTCCGTCGGGGCAGGTGCCGTCGACCTTGTTGTCGCCGCTGTACTTGGCCGCCAGCCGGGCGGAGCCGGTGTGCTTGCCGTCCGAGCCGAGCGTGAGGGTGGCCGGGCCGCCCTCGAAGGCCTGGGAGTTGGCGGTGATGGTCTTGGCGTTGGGCTTGTCGGACTTCTCACAGGAGACCGTGACCGTCACGGTCTGGCCCGGTGCGGCCTGGGACGGGCTGACCGTGGCGGCGCCGTCCTTGGCCAGCGCGATGGGGGCCGTCAGGCCGGTCAGCACCGTCGCGCCGATCAGGGCGGCGGCGGCCGTACGCGTGGGGCGCATACCGGAACCTCCGGGATTCTCGGGCGCAGCCGGGGACTCCGATGTCCACGTGATCGAACAACTACACCCAGTCATTCACCGACGGTAGGCACCCGGCGCCCGCCCGGCCACCGCTCTGGACCGTTCGGGGGACCACCCGCTACCGGGAGTGACTCAGAGGTCGAGGTCGACCACGACCGGGGCGTGGTCGGAGGTGCCCTTGCCCTTGCGGGCCTCGCGGTCGACGTAGCTGTCCGTCACGGCGTCGGCGAAGGCCTTGTTGGCGAAGGTGAGGTCGATCCGCATGCCCCGGTTCTTCGGGAAGGCCAGCTGGCGGTAGTCCCAGTAGGTGTACGGGCGGTCGTACTTGAGCGGGCGCGGCACGACGTCCTGGAGGCCCGCCTCGGCGAGGGCGGTGAGGGCGGCGCGCTCGGTGGGGGTGACGTGGGTGAGGCCCTCGAAGGCGGCGACGTCGAAGACGTCCTCGTCGGCCGGGGCGATGTTGAAGTCACCGAGGACGGCGAACGGGCGCGGGCCCGCGGCGTCCTCCAGCGAGGCCTGGCGCAGGGCCTCCAGCCACTCCAGCTTGTAGCGGTAGTGGGCGTGGTCGACCTCGCGGCCGTTGGGGACGTAGACCGACCAGACCCGGACCGGGCCGCAGGTGGCGGCGATGGCGCGCGGCTCGACATCGGGCAGCAGGGCGTCGTCGGCCAGGTAGCCGGGCTGGCCGGGGAGGTCACGCACGACGTCGTCCAGGCCGATCCGGGAGACGATGGCGACGCCGTTCCACCGGCCGGTGCCGTGCGCGGCCGTCTCGTAGCCCAGCTCCCGCACCGGCTCGTACGGGAAGGCGTCCGCGGCGCACTTGAGCTCCTGGAGGCAGAGCACGTCCGGCTTGGCACTCTCCAGCCATTCGAGGAGCTTGGGCAGCCGCGCGGTGACGGAGTTGATGTTCCAGGTGGCGATGCGGACGGTCACGGCGGGCGGCCTTCCCGGTGGTTCGGACGGGTGCTTCGGACGGGGGTCGGACGAGTGGTTCGGACGACGGGCGGGCGCCCGGAAGGACGCCCACCCCGAATCTACCGCCGCCCACCGACAAACCGGCCGGCGTCAGGGTGCGGGCCGCACCACCGCCGCGGCGCCGCCGCCACGGCGGACCGGTTCGGCGGCCGCCACCCAGCGGCCGTCCGGCAGGCGTTCGACGCCGGTTGCGGCGCCGATCTCGGGCGTGCTCGCGAACACGTGGCCGAGCGCCTCCAGCCGGGCCCGCTCGGGCAGGGCGAGGAAGGCCGGCTCGGCCTGGGTGGCGGCCGTGTTGCGCTGGCTGGCGCGCGGCGCGGCGATCGCCTGCTCCAGGCTCAGGCCCCGGTCGAGGCGGCCGAGCAGCACCTGGAGGGTGGTGGTGATGATGGTCGCGCCGCCGGGCGAGCCGGCCGCCAGCACGGGCTCGCCGTCGCGCAGCACGATGGTCGGCGAGAGCGAGGAGCGGGGGCGCTTGCCCGGGCCGGGCAGGTTGGGGTCGGGCACCCCGGGGGTGAGCGGGGTGAAGTTGAAGTCGGTCAGCTCGTTGTTGAGCAGGAAGCCGCGGCCGGGGACGGTGATGCCGCTGCCGCCGGTCTGCTCCAGGGTGAGCGTGTAGGAGACGATGTCGCCCCAGCGGTCGGCGACCGTCAGGTGGCTGGTGCTGAGGCCCTCGTAGGGCTCGGCGGCGGGCGCCGGACCGGCGCTCGCGCAGGCGGCCGGGTGGCGCGGGTCGCCGGGGGCGAGCGGGCTGGTGAGCGCGCGGTCGGGGCTGATCAGGCAGGCCCGGGCGGCCGCGTACCGCGCGGAGAGCAGCTCCTTCGCCGGCACGTCGTTGAAGGCCGGGTCGCCGACCCAGCGGTTGCGGTCGGCGAAGGCGATCCGGGACGCGTCCAGGAAGTGGTGGTAGTACTGCGTGCCGTCGTACCGGCCGACCTCGCCGTCCTCCAGGATGCCGAGCGCCTCGCCGACGGTGGTGCCGCCGGAGCTGGACGGGGCGATCGAGTAGAGGTCGTAGTCGCGGTAGGCGACGTGGGTGGGCTGCTGCCGGCGGACCTGGTAGCCGGCCAGGTCGGCGGCGTCCACCTTGCCGGGGCGGGCGTTGCGGCCGGAGGCCGGGTCCACCGGCGGGTGCTGGATGGTCCGGACGATGTCGCCGGCGAGGTCGCCCTCGTAGAGCGCCTTGGTGCCCTCCTTGCCGAGCTGCCGGTAGGTGGCGGCGAGGTCGGGGTTGCGGAAGGTGGAGCCGACGACGGGGAGGTTGCCGCCGGGCAGGAAGAGCTTCGCCGTGTCGGGGAAGTCCTTGAACCGGGCCTGGTTGAGCGCGGTCTGGTCCTGGAAGGTCTGGTCGACGGTGAAGCCCTGGTCGGCGATCCGCTGGGCGGGCCGCAGCGCGTCGGCGAAGGAGCGCTTGCCCCAGAGCCGGACGGCCGTCTCCCAGGTCGCCGGGGATCCGGGCACGCCGACCGAGAGCCCGCTGGTGACGGCGTCGGCGAACGGCAGCGGCGTGCCGCCCTCCAGGAACAGCCCCTCGTCGGCCGTCCGGGAGGCGGTCTCCCGGCCGTCGATGGTGGAGACCCGCCCGGTGGCGTGGTCGTAGTAGACGAAGTACCCGCCCCCGCCGATCCCGGCCGAGTACGGCTCGGTGACACCGAGCGCCGCCGCGACGGCGACCGCGGCGTCCACGGCGTTGCCGCCCTTGCGGAGCACCTCGATCCCGGCCGCGGTGGCGTCGGCGTCCACGCTGGCCACGGCGCCGCCCCAGCCCACCGCCTCGGGCACCTTGGGCGGGGACTGCACTGGTGGTCCCGCCGCGCCGGCCGGCCCCGCGGCGGAGCAGACCAGGGCGGTGGCGAGCAGGAGCGGCGGGGCGATGCGGGCCAGAGCTCTCATCCGGAAAGGCCTCCCGAGTCGACGTCAACTCCGTTGTTTCACAGGAGCCATGGCCCCGACAACAGGGCCGCACCGCTACCAACGGGTAGTTGACACCTCGGGCACCCGCGCAGGGGAGGCCGGACCGGCCGGCCTCCCCGTGCGCGGGCCCCTGGCGCCGCGCGCCGGGCGGGAACGGTCGGACGCGCCCTACGGCACCGAGCGCTCCACCCGGCGCCGCTTGATGGTGCGGAAGCGGCGGGCGACCTGACGGGCGAGGTCGGCGGCGCCGACCAGGCCGGCCTCGTTGCCGAGGGCGGCGTGGACGATCGCCGCCTCGGGGCGGAAGCCGCGGCCGGTGAGGGTACGGCGGAAGGCGGCGCGAGCGGGGGCGAGGAGGAGGTCGCCGGCCTCGGAGACGCCTCCGCCGATGACGAAGCGGCCCGGGTCGAGGGCGGCGGCCAGGTTGGCGATGCCGACGCCGAGCCAGGTGCCGACCTCGTAGAGGAGTTCGGTGGCGGTCGGGTCGCCGGCCCGGGCGGCCTCGGTGACCAGCGGGCCGGTGATGCCCTCGACGGCGCCGCAGGCCCGGGCCAGCAGCGGCTGGACCACCGGGGACTCCTCGGCGACCAGTTCGCGGGCGTCGCGGACCAGGGCGTTGCCGGAGGAGTACTGCTCCCAGCAGCCCCGGTTGCCGCACGGGCAGCGGTGGCCGCCGGGCACCACCTGCATGTGCCCGAACTCGCCCGCCAGCCCGTACTTGCCGCGGTCGACGTAGCCGTCGCGGACGACGGCGCCGCCGATGCCGGTGCCGAGGGTGAGCATCACCATGTGGTCCTCGCCGCGCCCGGCACCGAAGCGCCACTCGGCCCAGGCGGCGGCGTTGGCGTCGTTCTCGACGATCACCGGGAACCGCAGCCGCTCGCTGAGCGCCTCCTGGAGCGGCTCGTTGCGCCAGTTGAGGTGCGGGGCGAAGAGCACCTTGGAGCGGTCCGCGTCGACCCAGCCGGCCGCGCCGATGCCGACCGCGTGGACGTCGTGCCGGTCGGCGAGCCGGAGCACCAGATCGACGATGACGTCCTCGACGATCTTGGCGCTCTTGCTCTTGTCGGGGGTGTCGGTGCGCAGCTTCTCCAGCACCTTGCCCTCGCCGTCCACCACGCCCGCGACGACCTTGGTGCCGCCGATGTCGACGCCGATGGTGGGCAGCCGCAGGAGGCCTGCGGGCAGGGCGCGGCGGCGGCGCTCGGCACGCGGGCCGAGGCCGAGCAGGGTGGGCAGGACCGGCGGCCGGGTGGCGGCGTTGGGGCTGGTCACGGCTGCGGGCGCTCCTCTGGGGTGTCGTCGGACTGCGGTCGGGCGAGCTCGTGCGAGAGTTCGGCGAGGTCGGAGCCGCCGGCCATCTCGGTGGTGAGCTGTTCGAGGCCGATCTCGGCCCGGGGGTGGCTGCCGGCCATCCGGCCCCGCCGGAGCAGGGTGAAGTGGTCGCCGACCAGGTACGCGTGGTGCGGGTTGTGGGTGATCAGGACGACCCCGAGGCCGGCGTCGCGGGCGGCGGTGACGTACTTGAGCACCACGCCGGACTGCTTGACGCCGAGCGCGGCGGTCGGCTCGTCCAGGATCAGCGCCTCGGCGCCGAAGTGCACGGCGCGGGCGATGGCCACGCACTGGCGCTGGCCGCCGGAGAGGGTGCCGATGGGCCGGTCGACGTCGTGCAGGTCGATGCCCATCCTGGCGAGCGCCTCGCGGGTGGTGGCGCGCATCCCGTCGGCGTCCAGCCGCAGGCCGCCCCAGCGCTTGTACCCCTGCTCGGAGCCGAGGAAGAAGTTCCGCCAGACCGGCATCAGCGGGACCACGGCGAGGTCCTGGTAGACGGTGGCGATGCCGCGGTCGAGGGCCTGGCGCGGGGAGTCCAGGCGGACCTCCTCGCCGCCGATCGCGTAGGTGCCCTCGTCGTGCCGGTGCAGCCCGGCGATGATCTTGATCAGGGTGGACTTGCCGGCGCCGTTGTCGCCGAGCACGCAGCTGATCTCGCCGGCCCGCAGGGTGAGCGAGACGTCCTCCAGTGCGCGGACCGTGCCGTACGTCTTGCCGACGCCGACGAGTGAGAGCAGTTCGGTCATCGCGGTCCCCTCTCGGCGCGGCGCTTGACCCAGGAGTTGAGCAGGGCGGCCATCAGCAGCATCGCGCCCAGGAAGAACTTGAACCAGTCGGGGTTCCACTGGGCGTAGATGATGCCCTTGCTGACCATGCCGAAGATCAGCGCGCCGAGCGCGGAGCCGGCCACCGAGCCGTAGCCGCCGGTGATCAGGCAGCCGCCGATGACGGCCGCCACGATGTAGATCAGCTCGTTGCCGACGCCCTCGCCGGACTGCACGGTGTCGAAGGAGAAGAGCAGGTGCTGGCCGAGCACCCAGGCGCAGAAGCCGACGCCGAGGTAGAGCACGGTCTTGGTCCGGGCGACCGGCACACCGACCGCACGGGCCGCGGCCGCGTCGCCGCCGACCGCGAAGATCCAGTTGCCGAAGCGGGTGCGCAGCAGCACCCAGCTGCCGATCACCAGCAGGCCGAGCCACCACCAGACGGTGGCCTTGATCGTCAGCCCGCCGACGGTGACCTCGGAGGCGAACAGCCAGCGGCAGGAGGCGAAGCCCTCCATGTCGGAGATCGGCTTGGTGGAGACGGTGCCGGAGATCAGCTTGGTGACGCCGAGGTTGGCGCCGGTGAGCATCAGGAAGGTGCCGAGGGTGACGATGAAGCTGGGCAGCTTCGTCCGGCTGAGCATCCAGCCGTTGAAGCCGCCGACGGACAGCGTGACGGCGAGCGAGACCACCACCCCGACCCAGGTCACGGCGGTGAGCTGGTAGCTGACCATGGACGAGGTGAGCGCGGCGGTGGTGACCAGCACGCCGGCCGAGAGGTCGAACTCGCCGCCGATCATCAGCAGCGAGACCGGTACGGCCATGATTCCGATGGTCGACGCCGCGTAGAGCACGGTGCCCAGCGAGGAGACCCGCAGAAAGGGTTCGGCAACGGCGGCGAAGACTAGGAAGACGGCGGCGGCGGCGATCAGCGCGCCCAGTTCGGGCCGGGCGAGCAGCCGCCGCAGCGCCGCCGGGCGGTCCTGGGCGAGCAGGTCCGTGGTGCTCAACGCGTCCCCCTCGCGACGTACTCGGCGAGCGCGTCGGCGTTGTCCTTGGTGAGGATCTGCGGGCCGGTCAGCACCGGCTTGCCACCGCCGAGCATGTCGAGGTTGGAGCGGTAGAGCCAGAGCAGGTCGACGCCCTCGTACCCCTGGAGGTACGGCTGCTGGTCGACGGCGAAGCCGACGCTGCCGGACTTCAGCCCGGCGACCACCTGCGTGCCCAGGTCGAAGGTGTCCAGCTCGACGGTGCGGCGGGCGTCCTGGATGGCCTGGAGGCCGGTGGCGGCCATCGGGCCGGAGAGGGTCAGCACGGTGTCGATGGCCGGGTCGGCCTGGAGCTTGGCGGCGACGGCGGCCCGGGCGTCGGGCATGTTGACGCCGTCCACGTAGAGCACCTGGAAGGCGCCGCCGGCCAGTCCAGCGCCGGACTGGGCGCCGGAGCAGCGCTGCTCCTGGCCGACGTTGCCCTGCTCGTGGATCACGCAGAGCACGTTCTTGCGCCCGCGCGCGGCCAGCTCGGCGCCGGCGGCCTGGCCGGCGGTGGACTCGTCCTGGCCGATGTGGGTGAGCGCGCCGAACCTGGCGGAGTACTCCTGGCCCGAGTTGATGGTGATCACCGGGATGCCGGCGGCCTTGGCCTTGCCGAGCACGTCGCCGAGCGCGTCGCCCTTGGCGAGGGTGACCAGCAGGCCGTCGACCTTCTGGTCGATGGCGGCCTGGACGAGCTGGACCTGGTTCTGGGTCTGCGCGTCGTTGGAGTACAGGAAGGTGATGTTGTCCTTGGCCGCAGCCTGCTCGGCACCCTTGCGCACGGTGTCCCAGAAGGCGTCGCCGGCGCCCGCGTGGGTCACCATGGCGACCTTCCAGCGCGGGGTCGTGACGGCGCCGCCGGCGGCGGCCGAGGCCTTGGCTCTGGCCTGCTCGGCGCGGAGGCCTCCGGTACTGCTGCATCCGGCGACGGCCGCGAGCAGGGCCAGGGCGGCGCAGACGGGCCAGATCCGGCGGGATGCGCGAAAACGGGTTGTGCTCATGACCATAGTCTCGCTGCCCGCTCGTGCGGCGATTGCACCGCCTCGCCCTCCGGCCGGCTCCGTACGGGCGGTATCGTGCCCTGGCGGGGGTGATCCTGGGAGTCGGCTGGGCGCATCGTCCGGGCGCGGGCCGTCAGGGTGGCAGACTAGGGCGGACCTGAAAAGGGATCATCACGGAAACGTGATGTTCCTCTCAGGTTCCGCACAGATTCGGATGGCAACCGATCCCCGTTCCAGGCCGTCCGATGCCATTGGAGCGAGTTCCGGGCGAGTGGGGCCCGGGACGGCTTTGAACCCGGATACGAGAACTTGATGCAACTGACAGGCACGCCATTCTTCCTCTGCACGGTCATTCTCGTGCCGATCTCCATCGCAGCGGCCCTGCTGCTCTGGGGCAAGGTGCGCGGACCCCGGCCGCTGCAGATCCTGTCCCGGCTGGCGATGATCGTCTTCTGCCAGGTCACGGCCGTGCTGATGGTTTTCGTCATGGTCAACAACGCCAACCTGATCTACGGCAGCTGGGACGACCTGCTCGGCACCGGCAAGCACGTCCGGGCGGTGCCCTCGGTACCGCCGGCGGACCCGGGCACCGGCGGCACGGCCGGCCAGGCCGGCAGCGGGGACGCCAAGCAGCCGCCCAAGGTGACGCAGCAGTTCCGGGGCGTGGACGACCCGAAGGTGCCGAACGACGTCCAGAAGACCGACCTCAAGGGCCAGCTGTCCGGCGTCGACGGCGAGGTGCTGGTCTGGCTTCCGCCGCAGTACCACGACCCCGCGTTCAAGGACAAGAAGTTCCCGGTCGTCGAGCTGATCCCGGGCTTCCCGGGCTCCTCCTCCACCTGGTACGGCACGCTCAAGGTCTCCGAGCAGCTCAAGCCACTGATGCAGCAGGGCAAGGTCGCCCCGTTCATCCTCGTCTCCCCGCGCACCCTGCTGCTGGGCAACAGCACCGACGCCGGCTGCACCGACGTGCCCGGCAAGGTCAACGCGGACACCTGGCTGACCCGGGACGTCCCGCAGATGGTGCTGGACAACTTCCGTGCCGACGCGGCCCCGGACCGCTGGGCGGTCGCCGGGTACTCGGCCGGGGCCCACTGCGCCACCAAGCTCGCCCTCGCCCACCCCAACCGCTACCGGGCCGGCGTCAGCCTCTCCGGCTACAACGACCCCGCGACCGAGAAGGATTCGCTGGTCGGCAAGGACCAGAAGCTGCGCGAGGCGAACAACCCGGTCAACATCGTCAAGAACGCCGCCCAGCCGCCGAAGGTGGCGCTCTACATCTCCGGCAACAAGGGTGACGGCTACGAGGACGGCCAGGCCATCGCCGCGGTCGCGAAGGCGCCGACCACCGTGCAGGTCCAGGAGACCACCGGGCCGCACTCCAGCGACGTCTGGAAGAACATGGTGCCGGGCGTCTTCGAGTGGATCACCGGTCTGATCCCCGCCCAGCCCTGACGGAGTGTGACGAAGGGCCCGCCGCGGGCGTCAGCGGCGGGCCCTTCGGCGTCAACGCCCCACGGGATCAGGCCAGTTCGAGGGCCAGGTAGAAGTCCACCCGGTCCTCCAGCCGGGAGAGGTCCCGGCCGGTCAGCTCCTCGATCCGGCCGATCCGGTAGCGCAGCGTGTTGACGTGGACGTGCAGTTGGGCGGCGCACCTCGTCCACGAGCCGTCCGAACGCAGGAACGCCTCCAGGGTGCGGACGAGGTCCGCCTGGTGCTCGATGTCGTAGGCGATCACCTTGTCCAGCAGCCGGCTGCGGAACGCCCGGCGGACCTCGTCCGGGACGGCGGCCAGCAGCAGCACGTGCGAGGCCAGCTCCTCCGGGCCCGCCACACAGACCCGGCCGACCCGGGCGGCGGCGATCCGGCGGGCGTGCCGGGCCTCCTCCAGGGCGCCGCGCAGGCCGCCCGCCTCGGAGGCGGGGGCGGAGACGCCGAGGGTGATCCGGCCCTCCGAGCCGAGGCCGGCCTCCAGCGGGGAGAGCAGCTCGCGCAGCGTGTCGGCGGGCACCGTGCTGTCCAGCGCGGGCAGCACCACGACGGCGCCGGTGCCGGCCCCGGCGATCAGCGCGCGGTCGGTCGTCCCGCCCAGCGCCTCCTCCAGGACGGACCGCACCGTCCCCTCCGGCAGGCCCGTCCCCTCGGCACTGAGCACCAGCCAGGAGCCGTCCTGCGCCTGGGGCTTGGGCTCGGCGTTCTCGTAGCGGGCGGCCATCGCCGAGGAGGCGTACAGGGTGCGGCTGATCTCGGCCGGGTCGGCGTCGCGCTGGAGCAGGGTGAGCACCTCGTCGGCGAGGCGGCGGCGCAGCCGGCGGCCCTCGTCACGGCGCTGCCGCTCGGCGGCGACCAGCCGGGCCAGGTTCTCGGCGAGCTGCTGGCGCTTGCCGGTCCACTCGGTGACGTCGCCGGCCACCGCGAGCATCCAGTCGGCGAGCGGGGACTCGGCGTCGGGGGTGGCGGAGGCGGGCAGCAGCGAGTAGGAGCCGGTGAGCAGCCGGGCCCGGTGCGGAGGGCGGCGGCGCTGGCGCTGGGCGCCGAGGTGGGCGCGGACCAGCTGGTCGCGGTCTTCGGCGGAGAGCCGGTCGGCCGGGCCGGCGATCACCGCGCCGGTGGGGGTGAGCACCCAGCAGTCGAGGTCGAGGTCGCCGCCGAGCAGGTCGAGGACGGCGTCCAGGCCGCCGCCGCCGGCCGCGGAGACCAGCAGGCGGTGCCGGTCGACCAGGGCCGCGAGGTCGGCGGCGCGGTCGGCGGAGACCTGCCGGCCGATGAACTCGGTGACGGTGCCGAAAGCGATGTCGTCGGGTACCGCCAACAGGGGCATGCGGTGGCGCCGGCAGGCCTCGACGAGGTCCTCGGGGACGGGGCCGACCTCGGCCTCCCCGGCCGCGAGGGCGACCGCGCCGCCGGCCACGATGGTCCGCACGAACCGCTCGGAGTCGGCCGGCCCGGTGCGCCAGAGCATGCCGGTGAGCACCAGCTCGCCGCCGTGCAGGTAGCGGCCGGGGTCGTGCAGGTCCGTGGTCATGACGCCGCTGACCTGGCGGTCCAGCTCTTCCTCGGCCGCGAGCAGGCGCAGTCGCGGGGCTCCGGGGGCGAGCAGGTCACGGACACGCATCCGGGACTCCTATCGGGCTGGGGGTGAGGTGGTGGGGGCCCGAGCGCTCGGTCCGGGGAGACAGTGTGCCCGAACATCTGTGCTCGGCGTTACGTACCGACCGGTGCCGGGATCACGGGGCCGTAGCTTGGAAATCACGGCCGGATTACGGTCGTAGGTAGCACCCGGTGAACGGCTGGGCTGCGAGATTGTCCGCCTTAGAGGAACGTACAGGATGCCGGGCGGGACCACAGCCGGGGCTTCATGCCATCGGTGACTGCCAGTGGGCCCCGTCACAGAGGTTCACTGGCCACACGCCGCCGGACACATCCCGGTGACCAGGATCCGACGCCGAGGCAACGAAGCGGTTTGCGAGGTCCGAACACCGAGTTCCGGGCACTGTGCCCACCCGTCCGGCCGGCGACGACTTGAGGAGACACCCGCATGGAGTTCCTTCGGCCCGCCACCTGGGACGAGGCACTCGCGGCGAAGGCTGAGTACCCGACCGCGCTGCCCATCTCGGGCGGTACGGACGTCATGGTCGAGATGAACTTCGACGTGCACCGGCCATCCGCGATTCTCGACCTGAACCGCATCACCGAGCTCACCGAATGGTCGAACGACGGCGACGTCGTCAAGCTCGGCGCCTCGGTCCCCTACACCCGGATCATCGACGAGCTGTCCGGGCCGCTGCCCGGCCTGGCTCTGGCGGCCCACACCGTCGGTTCGCCGCAGATCCGCAACCGCGGCGGCGTCGGCGGCAACCTCGGCGGCGCCTCCCCGGCCGGCGACGCGCACCCCGCACTGCTGGCGGCCGGCCGCGACGTGTTCGTCGAGGCGGCCTCGGTGCGCGGTACCCGGCTGATCCCGATCGACGAGTTCTACGTCGGTGTGAAGCGCAACAGCCTGGAGTCCGACGAGCTGATCCGGGCCGTGCACATCCCCGTCGCGGACGGCCCCCAGCAGTTCTCCAAGATCGGTACCCGCAACGCCATGGTGATCGCGGTCTGCGCCTTCGGTTTCGCCCTTCACCCGAAGAACGGCACCGTCGGCACCGGTATCGGTTCGGCTGCCCCCACGCCGCGCCGCGCCGTGGAGGCCGAGGAGTACCTGCAGGGCGTGCTCGCCGAGCGCGGTCTCTGGGAGTCCGGCGACCTGCTGGGCGCCGAGGTGGTCCAGCAGTTCGGCGAGCTGGTGAAGGCGGCGGCCTCGCCCATCGACGACGTCCGCGGCACCGCCGACTACCGGCGCCACTCGCTGGCCGTGATGGCCCGCCGCACCCTCACCTGGTGTTGGAACGACTACAGCAAGCAGATCAGGAGCGCGGCATGAGGGTCACTTTCACCGCCAACGGCAAGCCGGTCGAGGCCGACGACGTGTGGGAGGGCGAGAGCCTGCTCTACGTGCTGCGCGAGCGGGTCGGCCTCCCGGGCTCGAAGAACGCCTGTGAGCAGGGCGAGTGTGGCTCCTGCACGGTCTACCTCGACGGGGTTCCGGTCTGTTCCTGTCTGGTCGCCGCCGGCCAGGTGCAGGACCGCGAGGTCCGCACCGTCGAGGGCCTGACCGACGAGAACGGCGAGCTGGGCCTCGTCCAGCAGGCGTTCATCGACGCCGGGGCCGTCCAGTGCGGCTTCTGCACCCCCGGCCTGCTGGTGCAGACCGACGCCCTGCTGGAGAACGACGCCCAGCCGAGCGACAACGACATCCGCGAGGCGCTGTCGGGCAACCTCTGCCGCTGCACGGGCTACGAGAAGATCATGGACGCGGTGCGGCTGGCTTCCGCCCGCAAGTGCGCCGGTAAGGGGACTTCCGCATGAGCGAGCGACGCGAGCGAATCATGAAGGGCGGCGCGCTGTGCGAAGCGCCCGCCGAGCGCAGCGAGGTGGCCGCATGAGCACTCGTACCATCCAGGGGCAGAAGAACCTCCAGAACATCAACCAGGCTTCCAAGGACGGCATCGGCGGCTCGCCGCTGCGCCCGGACGGCAACCTGAAGGTCAAGGGCGAGTTCGCGTACTCGTCCGACATGTGGCACGAGGACATGCTCTGGGGTATGGCGCTGCGCTCGCCGCACCCCCGCGCCAACCTCCTCTCGGTCGACATCTCCGAGGCGCTCAAGGTGCCGGGCGTGTACGCCGTCCTCACCCACGACGACATCCCGGGCTCGAAGTACTACGGCCTGGAGATCCAGGACCAGCCGGCCCTGGCCATCGACAAGGTCCGCTGCCACGGTGAGGCGATCGCGCTGGTCGCGGCCGACCACCCGGAGACGGCCCGCCGCGCGGTGAAGAAGATCAAGGTCGAGTACGAGGTGCTCACCCCGATCACCACCGAGGAGCAGTGCCTCGACCCCGAGACCCACGGCTACGTGCACGAGCCGCACGAGTACAAGTCGCACGGGTACGGCAACATCTGCCACGAGCAGAAGCTGGTCTCCGGTCTCGGCGTGACCGACGAGGTCCGGGCGATGGCGGACGTCATCGTCAAGGGCACCTACGAGGTCGGCATGCAGGACCAGGCCTTCCTCGGCCCGGAGTCCGGCCTGGCCGTGCCGGCCGAGGACGGTGGCATCGACCTCTACATCGCCACCCAGTGGCTGCACGTGGACCGCCAGCAGATGGCCCCCGTGCTGGGCCTGCCGGAGGAGAAGGTCCGCCTCACGCTGGCCGGCGTCGGCGGCGCCTTCGGCGGCCGCGAGGACCTCTCGATGCAGATCCACGCCTGCCTGCTCGCCCAGCACACGGGCAAGCCGGTCAAGATCGTCTACTCCCGCGACGAGTCCTTCTTCGGCCACGTGCACCGCCACCCGGCGAGGATGACCTACGAGCACGGCGCCACCCGCGACGGCAAGCTGGTCTTCGCCGACGCCCGGATCGTGCTGGACGGCGGCGCCTACGCCTCCGCCTCGCCCGCCGTGGTCGGAAACGCCGCCTCGCTCGGACACGGCCCGTACGTGATCCCGAACGTCAAGATGCACGCCATCGCGCTGTACAGCAACAACCCGTCCTGCGGCGCGATGCGCGGCTTCGGCGCCGTCCAGGCCGCGTTCGGCTACGAGACGCAGATGGACCGCCTCGCCGCCGAGCTGGGCATGGACCCGGTCGAGCTGCGCCAGCTGAACGCGATGGCCGAGGGCGACCACATGCCCACCGGCCAGCAGATCGACTCGCCGGCCCCGGTCGCCGACCTGCTCCAGCGGGTCAAGGACATGCCGCTCCCGCCGCCGCTGGACACGGAGCACCTGGACGTCCGGCAGATCCCCGGCGCACTGTCCAACACCTCGCACGGCGAGGGCATCGTGCGCGGCGTCGGCTACTCGGTCGGCATCAAGAACGTCGGCTTCTCCGAGGGCTTCGACGACTACTCCACCGCCCGGGTCCGCCTGGAGGTCATCGGCGGCGAGCCGGTCGCCATGGTGCACACCGCGATGGCCGAGGTCGGCCAGGGCGGCGTCACCGTGCACGCCCAGATCGCCCGCACCGAGCTCGGCGTCGAGCAGGTCACCATCCACCCGGCCAACACCGAGGTCGGATCCGCCGGTTCGACCTCCGCGTCGCGCCAGACCTACATGACCGGCGGCGCCGTGAAGCTGGCCGCCGAGGCGGTCAAGCAGGCGCTGATCGAGAAGGGCCGACGGCGTTACGGCTGGTCCCAGAACGACCTGTCGCTGGTCGGGGGCAAGGTCGTCTCCGCGTCGGCCGGCCCGCTGGTCTCCATGGTGGACCTGCTCGGTGACGAGGCGATCGACCTCACCCGCGAACACCACCACCGCCCGACCGTCCCCTTCGACAAGGAGACCGGGCAGGGCTTCGGCCACGTCCAGTACACCTTCTGCGCCAACCGCGCGGTGGTCGACGTGGACGTCGAGCTGGGCCTCGTGAAGGTGGTCGAGCTGACCGCCGTCCAGGACGTCGGCAAGGCGCTCAACCCGCTCTCCGTGGTCGGGCAGATCCAGGGCGGCTGCACCCAGGCGCTCGGCCTGGCCGTGATGGAGGAGATCGTGGTCAAGGACGGGAAGGTGCGCAACGCCTCCTTCACCGACTACCTGATCCCCACCATCCTGGACACCCCGCCGATCCCGGTGGAGATCCTCGAACTGCCCGACCCCAACGCCCCGTACGGGCTGCGCGGGGTCGGCGAGGCCCCGACCGTGTCGGCGACGCCGTCGATCGTGGCCGCCATCCGCAACGCCACCGGCCTGGCGCTCGACCGGATCCCCGTCCGGCCCGAGCACCTGACCACCGAGACCCCCGGCTCCCTCTAGCCCCGGATCTCCGCACACCTCCCCGGGGCGGCGACAGTCTTCTCCGAGCGCAAGCGAGGAGAACATCGAGCACTTCCCCGCCGCCCCGGGGCAGCACCACCCGAGCAGTGAAGAGCACCATCGATGCACCACCAGAAGCAACGCGAACGCACCATCCCGCTGCCTCTCCCACGCCGGGGTTCTGCAGCGGTGCGCACCACCTTCCCCCAGCCTTCGGCAGGGGGTGCCCCCAGCACCGCAGCACTGCCACAGAGTGCGCCCAGTGAGTCGAATCGTCCCCCTCTGCCAACTTCGTTGACTGGCTGTCAGGTCGGCTCGCCCACCCCAACCCCCTTTGACACTTGGGAGTGGACATGACCAGGATCCCCACGGAGCCCGGCACCACTGAAGACAGACCCGCCGAGGACGACACCCCCACGTCGGTCCCGGCACCGCAGCCGAAGAACGCCCTCGACGCGTACTTCAAGATCTCCGCCCGAGGCTCGACCATCGGCAACGAGATCCGCGGCGGCCTCACCACCTTCATGGCGATGGCCTACATCGTGCTGCTCAACCCGATCATCCTGAGCGGCGCCGACGTCAACGGTCTCAAGCTGGACCACGCGCAGCTCACCACCGCGACGGCGCTCGCCGCCGCGGTCACCACGATCCTGATGGGCGTGGTGGGCAACGTCCCCCTGGCGGTCGCCGCCGGCCTCTCCGTCTCCGGCGTGATATCCGCGCTGGTCGTGCCACACACCACCTGGCCCCAGGCCATGGGTCTCTGTGTGGTCTACGGCCTGCTGATCGTGCTCCTGGTCGTGTCCGGGCTGCGCGAGAAGATCATGAACGGCATCCCACTGCCGCTCAAGCACGCCATCACCATCGGCATCGGCCTCTTCGTGGCGCTGATCGGCCTGGTCAAGGCCGGCTTCGTGCACACCGGCGGTCCCACCCCGCTCGCGCTCGGCCCCTTCGGTGAACTGGCCGGCTGGCCCGTGCTGGTCTTCTGCCTCACCGTACTGACGATCTTCGTGCTGCTGGCCCGCAACGTCCGCGGCGCCATCCTGATCGGCATCGCCGGCGGCACCGTGCTGGCCTTCGTCATCAACGCGGTCGCCGACCTCCCGGCGAAGACCTGGGTCAGCTCCGCCCCGGTGTGGCCCGGCAGCCCGGTCTCCTCCCCCGACTTCAGCCTCTTCGGCGACGTCGACGTGTTCGGCGCCTTCGGCGGCAAGGGCCTCGGCGCGATCAGCGCCTCGGTCGCGGTCTTCACCCTCGTGCTGGCCGGCTTCTTCGACGCGATGGCGACCATCATCGGCGTCGGCACCGAGGCGGGCCTGGCCGACAACAAGGGCCGGATGCCCGGTCTCTCCAAGGCCCTCTTCGTCGACGGCGCAGGCGGCGCCATCGGCGGCCTGTCGGGAGCGTCCGGCCAGACCGTGTTCGTCGAGTCGGCCACCGGTGTCGGTGACGGCGCCCGCACCGGCCTCGCCTCGACGGTCACCGGCGGCGTGTTCGCCCTCATGCTCTTCTTCTCGCCCCTCGCGGCGATCGTCCCGACCGAGGTCGCCTCCGCCGCCCTCGTCGTCATCGGCTCGATGATGATGAGCCAGGCCCGGCACATCGACTGGTCGGACCGCGAGGTCGCCATCCCGGCCTTCCTCACCTGCACCCTGATGCCGTTCACCTACAGCATCACGGCGGGTGTCGCCGCGGGCGTCATCTCCTACACGGTCATCAAGGCGGGCACCGGCAAGTGGCGCGAGCCCGGCCCGCTGATGTGGATCCTGGCCGTGGTCTTCGTGATCTACTTCGCGCTCACCCCGATCAAGTCCTGGCTGGGCGTCCACTAGCAGCACCGCCGCCGTACGGGAATCGTTTCCCGTACGGCGGCACCTCCCGTTCCCCCGCACCCCGTAAGGAGCTCCCGACATGCAGGACATCGCCGAGCAGCTGCAGGCCTGGCACGCGTCCGGGCGCTCCTTCGCCGTGGCCACCGTGGTCGGGGTCTCCGGCAGCGCCCCGCGCGACCCGGGCGCCGCGCTCGCCGTCGACGCGGCCGGCGAGGCGATCGGCAGCGTCTCCGGCGGCTGCGTCGAGGGCGCGGTGTACGAGCTCTGCCAGGCCGCCATCGAGTCCGGCGAACCCGTCCTGGAACGTTTCGGCTACAGCGACGAGGACGCCTTCGCCGTGGGCCTGACCTGCGGCGGCATCCTGGACGTCTTCGTGCAGCCGGTCGTCCCCGGCGCCGACCCGGCGCTCGACGCCGGCATCACCTACATCGCCTCCGGCACCCCCGTCGCGCTCGCCCGGGTCATCGCCGGCCCCGGCGGACTGGTCGGTTCCACCGTCGCCGTCACCGCCGACACCCACCACGGCGCCCTCTCCCCCTCGCCGACGACCGCCCTCGCGTCGCCCGCCACCGGCCTTCCGGCGACGCTCCCCCGGACTCCGGCCGGGGGGACCCCCGTCGCGCGGCGCCTGCTCGTCGGGCTGGAGCGCGCGATCGTCGCCGAGGCGCGGGCCATGCTGGACGCCGGGCGCACCGGCCGGGTCGTGCTCGGCCTGGACGGCCGCCCCTGTGACGAGCGGGAACAGGGCACCGTCACCTTCTTCGTCGAGGCCTACGTGCCCGCGCCGCGGATGCTGGTCTTCGGCGCCATCGACTTCGCCGCCGCCGTGGTGCGGATCGGCAGGTTCCTCGGCTACCACGTCACCGTCTGCGACGCCCGCCCGGTCTTCGCCACCGAGCGGCGCTTCCCCGAGGCCGACCAGGTCGTCGTCGACTGGCCGCACCGCTACCTGGACTCGCAGCTCGACAGGATCGACGGCCGTACGGTGCTCTGCGTGCTCACCCACGACGCCAAGTTCGACATCCCGCTGCTGGAGCGCGCCCTGCGGCTGCCCGTCGGCTACATCGGCGCGATGGGCTCGCGCCGCACCCATCGCGACCGCGAGGCCCGGCTGCGCGAGGTCGGCCTCACCGAGGCGGAGATCGGCCGGCTCCGCTCGCCCATCGGCCTGGACCTCGGCGCCCGCACGCCCGAGGAGACCGCCGTCTCGGTCGCCGCGGAGATCGTCGCCCACCGGCGCGGCGGCAGCTGCCTGCCGCTGAGCGCCGGCAACGGGCCGATCCACCACGACCTGGCCCGCGCCGAGGACGCTCCGGCGGACGCCCGCGAGGGCGCTCCCGCGAAGCGGAGCGCCGAGACCCCGCAGCCGCACGCGGCCTGAGCGCCGGGCCGGCCGCACGTCCCGGGGCGCGGTTCCGGGGCCCGGCTCAGCTCACCACGTTGTAGGCCTCGCAGATCAGCGGCGGGGTCGTCGGGATGCCGACCTCCTGCAGGATCGGCATCAGCACCGCCGCGAAGTGCTCGAACGCCTCCCGGGACTCCCAGACGTCCGTGACGTGCCACCCGCCGTCCGGCGTCGGGCCCGTCGCGTGCAGCAGCAGCCCGCGCACCGGCCAGTCGGACGGCTTGTTCAGCCCGGCGCCGCCGGTCAGCCGGTCCGTCGCCTCGTCGTACTGGGCCCGGGTGACGCCGGGGAACTCGAACGTCGCGATGATCGCCATGGGGGGTGCTCCTGCCTGGTGGGCTCCGGTGTGGGGGTTGCCGTCTCCCATGCAGCCCCCACCGCGCCCCCGCGTCCATCCCGGCGCCACCAGGCGGGTGACGTCGCGGGGCCGGAGGCGGGCCGGGCTCGGGACCCGCCCTGCGGACTCGCCGTGCGCCGGGGGGAGGCCGCGCCGAGGAGAGCGACACCGCCAGGCCCGGGGCGCCGAGCCAGGCCCTGTCCGCCCTAGTTCGAGGCCGCCGGCTTCAGCCCGAAGCCGATCACCACCGCACCGGTCACCCGGTCCAGCAGCCGGCGCGCGGCCGGCCGGCGCAGCCAGCCGCGAACCGCCTGGGCGAAGCCCACCAGCACCGCCGACCAGAGCAGTCCCTCCACGACGTGCACGCAGGTCAGCGCCACGCCGGCGGCGAAGTGCGGCGCACCCGCCGGGATGAACTGCGGCAGCACCGCCACGTAGAAGACGCCGACCTTGGGGTTGAGCAGGTTGGTCAGCGTGCCGCGCCGCCAGCCGTGCGCCAGGCCCCCGTCCGCGAGCCCCTCCTCCGGCCCGGCCCCGCCGCCGCGGTTGCGCAGCATGGCGACGCCCATCCAGACCAGGTAGGCGGCCCCGCCCTGATCGTAGGCGGCCGGACCGCTCCTACAACCGGCGGACCCGCTCGGCGACCGGGCGGCCCTCCTGCTCCGTCGGGTCGAACTCCACCCGCTGGCCCTCGGTGAGCTCCCGGTCCCCCTCCGCCACGATCGAGTCGTAGTAGACGTACAGCGCGGGCCCTTCCTCGTCGGGCGTGATCAGGCCGTAGCCGTGGTCGGCGTGGTAGGACTGCACGGTGCCGGTGGCCATGGGTGTGCTCCTTCGGTCGGCGGGTGGGGGTGTCCCCGGTTTCCACCCATCGTCACCGCCGGGCCGCCTCGCCGCACGCCGCGTTCACCGCACGCCCCCGGCACCGGCGCCGTGGCGCCGCCCGCCGCTCAGCGGTAGCCGGACGGGTCCAGCGGGCCGTCCGCCTGCTCGGCGTCCACCAGGTAGCTCCAGGCGTCCGGGCGGCTGCCGTCCAGGTCGGTGAAGCCGTACTCCTTCGCCAGGGCGCCGCTGGAGAGCGAGGTGCCGTTGAAACGCGCCACCTCCGGATCGGCGGCCAGCGCGACCACCGCACGGCCGACGTACGCGGGCGACTCCGAAATGCCGAAGTCCGGCTGTTTCCCGGTCGCCTCGCGCCAGGTCTCCTCGGTGACGCCGAAGTGCTCCAGCATCATCTCCGAACGCAGCCAGCCGGGGGTGAGCGCCACCGCCGTCGCCCCGCGCGGGCCGAGTTCGTGCCCCAGGGCGAAGGCCATCCGCAGCACCGAGGACTTGGCGAGGTCGTAGAAGAGGGAGTTCCGGTAGCGGGTCGCGTTGTACTCGGCGGTGCCGTCGGTCATCTCCACCACCAGCCCGCCCGGCCGGCGCAGCAGCAGCGGCAGCAGGTGGTGGTTGGTGATCGCGTGCGTCTCGACGGCCAGGCGCAGCAGGCGCAGCCCGTTGTCCAGGTCGTGCTCCCAGACCGGGCGCTCCCACTCGAAGAGCTGCTCGCCGCCCCAGATGTCGTTCACCAGGATGTCCAGCCCGCCGTGCCCGGCCTCGATCCGCTTCGCCACGGCCGCCACCTCGGCGGGCACCAGGTGGTCGGCCCGCACCGCGATGCCCTGCCCGCCGGCCGCCGTCACCAGCGCCGCCGTCTCCTCCAGCGTCTCCTCCCGCCCGTACTCCGACCGGTGACCCCCGGCGCTGCGGCCCGTCCCGTACACCGTGGCGCCCGCGGCCCCCAGCTGGACCGCGATCCCCCGCCCGGCGCCCCGGGTCGCCCCGGCGACCAGTGCGACCTTGCCCTTGAGCGGCTGCTCCATGCGCGTGCCTTCCCTCGTGGCTGCCCGTCTCCTGCTGCGACGCCGACGCCCCGGTGAGGAGCGCGGCGTCGACGTCCTGTCACGGTACGAGGCGGAAGGGCGTTCCCCAACCGCGAGGGCCGGTGGTGTCGAGTCCGGGTGGAGTCGACGTCACCGGCCCCGGGGCACGCGCCGTCAGGTCAGGCCGTGGGCGGGCGCCTCACTGACAGCCGTGCTGCCAGTTCCAGCCGATGAAGGTGTGCTTCAGCTGCACGTCGAAGGTGCAGCTGCTGGTGAGGTCCGGGTTCAGCGTCAGGTACGTGTGGTGGGTGTTGCCGTACCAGCCACCGGTGACGTCGAAGATGCCCTTGTAGCCGAAGTCGGCGTGAGCCTGGGAGTTGACCACGGCGCAGTCGGTGGTGCAGTCGTCGCTGCTGGTGGCGGACTTCACCGACCAGCCGGCGTCCCACGGCTCGCGGTTGAACTCCTGGCGCGCCACGGTGGTGGCGCTGGTGACGCGACCGTCGGCGGTGTTCCAGTCGGACGTGGTGTACAGCCCGGTCATCCGGATGTTGCAGCAGTCGAACATCTGGTTCCAGCTGCTGATCTGCCGCTTGCCCGTGGTGGCGCCCGCGGCGGCCGCGGCCTTCACGGACTTCGCGACGGGGGTGGTGGTGGCCGGGACGTACGTCACCGGGCCCTCCTGCGGCTTGCAGTCCTCGCCGATCGTCACCGTCTGCTGGACCGCGAGGCCGGCGGGCGGCACCGGCAGCGATCCGGAGAGCGTGACGCCCTCGCACGACCTGGCGTTCGTCGTCCCGGCGGCGGGTGCGGCGGAGGCCCCCGGAGCCACCGCCAGGACCAGGCCCGCCGCGGAGAGCGCAGCGGAAACCAGACGCTTGTTCACTTGATCTGTCCCCTCGTCATGATCTTCGCCGGAGCCTAACGACGCCCGGCCGGGGCCGGGCCGTCGCGCGGGGGATGTTGGCAGGAACCTGCCGCCGGCCGGCCTCAGGTGACGTTGAGGCGGGCGGCGAGGCGCAGGAGGCCCGGGGAGAGGCGGCTGAGGAGACGGGCGGCCTTGGCCTCGGGAGTCACCGGGACGACGGGCTTGCCGGTGCGGACGGCGTGCAGGATCGCGGCGGCGACCTTCTCGGGCGGGAAACCGCGGCGGGCGTAGAGCCTGGCGGCACGGGCCTGCTTGGCGGCCTGCTGGGCGGCGCTGGTCGCGGAGAAGGTGGAGGTGCGGGTGATGTTGGTGTTGACGATGCCGGGGCAGATGGTGGAGACGCCGATGCCGTGGCCGGCCAGCTCGGCGCGCAGGCAGTCGGAGAGCATGAAGACGGCGGCCTTGCTGGTGGCGTAGGCGGTGAGAGCCTTGGACGGCAGGTAGGCGGCGGCCGAGGCGAGGTTGACGATGTGGCCGCCGGCGCCGCGGTCGGCCATCAGGGTGCCGAACGCGCGGCAGCCGTGGATGACACCCCAGAGGTTGACGTCCAGGACGCGCTGCCACTCCTCCTCGGTGGTCTGCAGGAACGTCCCGGAGTGGCCGATGCCCGCGTTGTTGACCACCACGTCGGGGACGCCGTGGTCCTCGGCGACCTGCTGGGCGAAGGCGTCCACGGCGGCGCCGTCGCTGACGTCCACCCGGTAGGCGTGGGCCGGCGGGCCGATCAGGGAGGCCAGTTCGGCGGTGCGGCGGGCCGCGTCCAGGTCGAGGTCGCAGACGACGACGCGGGCGCCGTCCTCGGCGAAGGCCAGCGCGGTGGCGCGGCCGATGCCGCTGCCGCCACCGGTGACCACCACCAGCCGGCCGAGACCGGCCCGGTCGGCCCTCTGCCCGGCGTCGACGGCGGAGGTGAACTCACGGACCATGCCGGCCACGGCGGATCCCTTCTCCAGCAGGGCGGACCAGTGGGTGGCGTGCAGCGAGCGGCGGGTCAGCCTGGGCACCCAGCGCTCCAGGCCCTCGGAGAGGAACTCGCCGACGTAGTGGTCCTTGGTCAGGGTGATCAGCTGGACCGGCACCTCGGTGGGCCGCTCGCGCGGGCTGCGCAGGGTGGGCCGCATGTTGGCGCGGTACAGCTCGATGCCGCGCACCGCGTCCCGCCGCAGGGTGGGCTGCGGGTGACCGGGCCGCGGGGTGACCTCCTCCAGGTCGCGCAGCACCCGGCCCCAGGAGCGGGCCAGGCCGAGCCGCCAGATGCCGGGGGCGAGGTAGGGCAGGTGGAAGGCGGTGATGTACCAGGAGTGGACGCCCTGGGAGAGCAGCTGCTTCAGGTGGCGCGGGGTGGGGCGGCGGTAGCGGTCGCGCAGCCAGTACCCCATGTGGTCGAGACAGGGCCCGGACATGGTGGTGTAGGAGGCGATCCGCTGCTCGGCGCCGGGCGAGGTGACGGCCTCCCAGGACTGCAGCGAGCCCCAGTCGTGGGCGACCACGTGGACCGGGCGGTCCGGGCTGACGGCGTCGGCGACCGCGAACAGGTCGGCGGCGAGCTGCTCCAGCCGGTACCCCTCGCGGGAGGCCGGGGCACCGGACTCCCCGGCGCCGCGCACGTCGTAGCGGACGACGTGGTGGTCACGGGCGAGGTCGGCGGCGACGTCGTCCCAGACCACGTGGGTGTCCGGGTAGCCGTGCACCAGCAGGACGGTGGGCGCGGCCGGGTCGCCGTCCTCGAAGACGGCGAGCGGCAGCCCGCCGGAGTGGACGGTCCGGCGGCGGGTGGTCGTCATCGGGTCGCCTCCTGGGCGGTCTCGGGCGCACCGGCCGCGGTCTCGGTCTGGGTCTCGGCCGGTGCGACGGTCCGGGCCGACGCGGTCCCGGAGGCGGCCGCCGTGCTCTCGCTCCCGGCCGCCGCCGTCCAGCGGCGGACGTGCGGCAGGTCGTCGTCGAGCCAGTACGCGTCGTCCTCGGTGACCACGAGCAGCTCCTCGAACTTGATGCCCACCTCGCGGAACCCGATGTGCGGCTCCACCGCCCACAGGCCCGGGGTCGGCGCGTGCCGGGACGCCCGGCCGTCCGCCCAGAGCGGCGAACGGCCGTGCAGGCGCTCACTGATCAGCTCACGGCCGAGCGTCTGGAGTGTACGCACCCCGAAGCCGAAGAGGTTGACCCCGGCCGGGCCGCGGGCGGTCGTCCGGGTCACCTGGTGGCCGATCACCCGGCCCGGGTAGACCTGGTGGCGGTTGTCGTAGCCGTGCGCGGCGATCTGCGCGTCCACCGCCGCGTACACCTCGTCGAGCGGCTTGCGGGCGCGGACCTCGGCGAGGATCAGCTCGCGGTAGACCCGCAGGTCGGCGGCGAGCCGGTCCCAGACCGGGTTCTCGCCGACCTTGCCGCCGTATCCGATGTCGGCGGTGTAGCCGTCCACGACGGGCGCGCAGTCCAGGACGTACGGCATGCCCTCCTCCAGCCGGCGGCCGCCGGCGAAGAACTGCAGCGGCGTGTGGAAGTGCCGGAACGCCGTCCGGTCGCCGAACCAGGCGAACGGGACGTGGAAGAAGTCCTGCACCCCGGCGGCGACCAGGCAGCGGCGCAGCTCGGCGGTGGCCTGCCGCTCGGTGACGCCCGGCTCGATCCAGGCGGCGACCTGTTCGGCACAGTGGTAGGCGAGTTGCTGGGTCTCCCGGAACCGGGCTAGGTCGTGCTCGGTGAACGGGAAGGCGGGCTGGGCCATCGGGGGCTCCTTAGACGTCGAGCACGAGGGTCTCGCCCTCGGCGGCCCGGGAGACGCAGGGCAGCAGGGCGCCGGCGGCGCGCTGCTCGGGGGTGAGACGGCGGTCGCGGTGGTGGGGGGTGCCGGACAGCAGCCGGACCTCGCAGGTGCCGCAGAACCCCTGGTGGCAGGAGTAGGGAAGGTCGGGCCGGGCCTCGCGGAGCACGTCCAGGGCGGACCGGTCGGCGGGGACGTCGAGCACCGGGCCGTCCGTGCCGAGGCGGAGGGTGAACGGCTCGCCGCCGGTGACCGGCGCGGCGCCGAACCGCTCGAAGTGCAGAGCGGCGGAGGGCGATCCGTCCAGTGCCCGCTGGACGGCGGCCAGCATCGGGGCCGGGCCGCAGCAGTAGACGGCGGCACCGCGCGGGGCGTACGCGAGCAGCTCGGCGCCGGTCGGCACGCCTCCGTGCACGTCGTCGGTACGCAGGTGCACCCGGTCGGGGTCGAGGGCGCGCAGCTCGTCCGCGTACGGGAGGGTGCCGGCGGTGCGGCCGACGTGGACGAGCTGCCAGTCCAGGCCGTGGCGCTGCGCCTCGCGAGCCATCGGGAGCAGCGGGGTGACGCCGATGCCGCCGGCCAGCAGCAGGACGGCGGGCTCGGCGCAGAAGGCGAAGCCGTTGCGCGGGCGGCGGGCGGTGAGGCGGGTGCCGGGGTGCAGGGTGTCGTGGATCTCCACCGAGCCGCCGCCGCCCTCGGGCAGCCGGCGGACGGCGATCCGGTAGGCGGTGCGGTCGGCGGGGTCCCCGCAGAGGGAGTAGTGGCGCTCGCGGCCGGAGGGGAGCGCCAGCCGCAGGTGCGCTCCGGGCTGCCAGGCGGGGAGCGGGCCGCCGGAGGGGTCGGCGAGGCTCAACTCGACGGCGTCGGCGGCGACCTGGCGGCGGGCGGTGACGACCAGCTGCAGCGGCGGGGTGGGGCGGCGGGGCGGGCGGCGGGGGCTGCGGCGCAGCAGCGGCGAGCCGAGCGCGGGGCCGTAGCGGTCGCCGAAGGCGGTGAGGCGCCGCATGAACCGGTCGGCGCGGGGGCGGCCGTAGAGGTCGGGGGGCGGGTTGTGCAGGTCCATCCGGCGGGTCCTTCGGTCCTTGGGGCCTTGGCGGCGGGAGGGCGGCGGCGACGGCTGCCGGTCGTCAGCCGGCGGCGGCCGCGCGGGCGGCCGGGGAGGTGGCGAGGTAGCCGAGCGCCTGGCTGGAGGAGCCCTCCTGGGTCGGGTGGTAGCCGGGCCGCAGGTAACGCAGGCCGGAGCGGACCGACTTGACCGGATCGGGCAGCAGCCCGCGCTTGGCGATCCGGCCGGCCTCGCGCCAGCTGGGCCGCAGCCGGCCGCCCAGGGTCGGGTCGGCGGCCAGCAGGAAGCGGGCGCCGCGCACCCAGAGGTGGACCAGCAGCGGGCCGGAGACCGCCATGCCGCGGATCCGCCGCAGGTAGCCCGGGTCGAGGTGGACCATCAGGTCGAAGGCGACGCTGCGGTGCTCGACCTCCTCCGCGCCGTGCCAGCGCAGCAGGTCCAGCATGGTCGGGTCGGCCTTGGCACGGTCCAGGCCCGGGGAGTTGAGCACCCAGTTGCCGAGGAATGCGGTGAAGTGCTCGATGGCCGCGACGAACGCGACCCGCTCGATGATGTTCTCGCGCCGCCGGGCGGGCGACAGTCCGGGCTTGTCGCCGAGCACGCGCCGGAACAGCCAGGAGACCTGCCGGACGTACGGGCGCGGGTCGAGGCCCTGGCCGATCAGGTGGTCCAGCACCTCCTGGTGCGCCTCGGCGTGGATCGCCTCCTGCCCGATGAAGCCGAGCACCTCCTCGCGCAGCTGCTCGTCCCTGATCAGCGGCAGCGCCTCCTTGAACACCTTGACGAACCAGCGCTCGCCCTCGGGGAGGAGGAGGTGGAGGACGTTGACGATGTGGGTGGCCATCGGCTCGTCCGGGATCCAGTGCAGCGGCAGCCCGGCCCAGTCGAAGCGGACGTCGCGGGGCTCCAGGACGAGGCTGTCGTGCACGCGGGGGGCGGGGGCGGCGACGGCGGGGACGGGGGTGGTGCTGGGCATGGGAGGGCCCTCCTGACCTGCGGGTGGCGGCTCGGCTCCAGAGCAACTTACCCATGGGTACAGCAGGCCACAATGGTTTCGGCCAACCTTATCGACAGCGCGTCTAATAAGCCCACGCCGACGACTCCCCCGACGCCTCGGACCGGGCCGCACACCCCTGCCACCGGACCTCCGGCGTCGAGGTCCGCGGCCGACTGCCGGGCGGCGGCCCGCCGGCTCCGTGCCCTCGTCGATCTGCCGACGTATCGACACCAAGCGGTCGCGACCCGCCACCCGGGCGGGAGCCGCGACCGTCCGCACCGTGCCACCACAGCCCGGTGCTGTCAGCACCTGCCGGGAAGGCCGGCCGACCCACCCCGAGTGCGGTCGGTGTGCCGCCGGCGCTGCGAATGGCCCGGGCAGTCCGATGGATGCAAGCCGTTCAGACGCGCACCTTGCCGGAGGCCTTGTGGGAAGCCCGCCGCCCCTTCTGCCGCGGCGAGGTCCGGCACGACTCGCGACTGCCGATGATCTGACGCACCAGCTGGTGCAGCGAGACCACCCCGGTGATCGGCGGCAGGCCGGCGACCACGAGGTCCGGCATCGTTCGCGACACGCCGACCGCGCACAGCCAGGTCGCGACACCGGCGAACAAGGTCACCACGATCCAGGAGTGCACGGCCCGACGACCGTCCAGGGCTGCCCGCAGCACCGACAGACAGCCCACGAGCCACGGGCCGATGACGACGACGGGCCACAGTCCCGACAGGCCGTGCGGAACCCTGGAGATGGCCAGACCCTGCAGCGGGTCGTAGGAGAGGGCCCAGCCCAGAAGGCACACGGCGGTGAACGTGGCCGCCGTCATCACCCCGAACAACGGGCCGATCAACCGTGCCCACGAGCCCCCGGGCGGCCTCGGCCGCCGCCGTGGCCCCGCGGGCGGCACGGCGGCGACGCCGGGCGCGGCCGGTGACGGCTCCTCGGTCGCGACGCGGGGCGGAGGAACGAACAGCCCGACCGACTCCCAGGTGTCCATGACTTCGAGGTCGGGGGCGAACCAGGGGCCGCCGGAGACCTCACCGTCGACGTGCCAACCGTGCTGCTCATAGGCCGCGGCCCGCTGGTAGTCCTCCGCGGATCCGTACCAGGTGGCGCCGTAACCGTGCGGGGCGTAGAACTCACCTGTCCGGTCATAGGTCACGGGACGCTCCGGACAGCCGACGCCTCGCGGGTCCGCCGGCTATCGCCCTCCCGCATCCGATCGGGGCCGTCATGCTCCGCCCTCCGCCCGCTGAGAACCGGACCGCGCGACGAAGTCGTCCTCCAGCTGACGGATCGTCCGCACGAACTCGGCCAGGATGCGCGAGCAGTTCTTCAGGACGACCCGCTCGCCGTTGCGGGACAGGTAGCCGATGCGCAGGTCACCCACGACGTTCGGCCGGTCGGGGACGAAGAGCCACATACCCAGCCTGCAGACGGGGTCACGTGCTGGTGGGACGGGTGGACGACACATTGCAGTCATGCCCCGTCAACGAGGCGCGGCCCGGCCGGAATGTACGACATTCGGGCGTCCTTCTATATTCAACGGGATATCGCTCAGGGAAGTTCCCCGGCTGCACGCCGCCGACTCCCCCCGCTTTCCACCAGCCCCTATCCCCGCCCGGCCGCCCCAGACCCAGGAATGGACCAGACCAAAGCACCGTGCCGCATTCATGGCAATGATGCTCGATGAAAATCCCCAGGCGCGCCGAGCCACTCCTCACTCCCCCACGCGACCATAGGCGCTGGTCAGAGGAGTGGCAGGATTCCGGCACACGCCTTGCCCCGTCGGCCCACAATCACGCTCCGCGAAATCCCCCAGCCCCACCGCCAGACTGCAAAAACCTTTCTGCAGGGCGGACTGTCCAGCATCGTGCTATATTTCCCGCCTCGTTGGAGACGCCATTGCTTCAGAGTCCGCATGGGCAGGAGAACGGATTGCAAGGGGGTTTGGATGCTCACCAAGGAGGAATTCGAGGAGGTTCGTGCACGTCGCGCACAGGGGTGGTCGATCTCGGCGATCGCCCGCCACCTGGGCCGCGACCGCAAGACCGTGCGCTCCTACCTCGACGGGGGGCGGATCGCGGGCGTGCGGAGCCGCCCGCAGGACGGCTTCACCCGGTTCTCGCCGTACTGTCGCCAGCGGCTGGCCGATGACCCGCACCTGTCGGCGAGCACGCTGTTCGAGGAGATCGTCGAGCTGGGCTATCCCGGCGGCTACTCGACCTTCACCCGCTCGCTGCGACAGCACCAACTGCGGCCGCGTTGCCCGCACTGCCGGCGCATCGCCCGCGATCACAGCACCGTCCCGCCCCGGCCGGCCAGCGAGGAGGTGCGCTTCGACTGGCTCACCCTGCCCGGCGCCCCGACCCACTGGGGCAACGGCGGCCGCGCCCACCTGCTGGTGGGCTCGCTCGCCCGCACGGGGCGCTGGCGCGCGGTCATGGCCGAGAACCAGGAGTTCCCGCAGGTCGTGGAGGCCATGGACCAGTTGCTGAGACGGCTGGGTGGCACCGGCACGCGATGGCGGTTCCACCGGACGCCCGCGGCCTGCTGTCCCGAGACCGGCCGGGTGACCCCGGCCTTCAACAAGGTCGCCAAGTACTACCACGTCGCGATCGCCTGCCCGCCCTGCTGGGAGGACCGCGACGGAGGACCGGACGAGGGCCTTCGCGCCACCACTCACCACTGGTGGCGCAACCTGCGCCACGAGACCCCTCTGCTGGCGGCAGAGGACCACCTCGACGAGCTCGCCGCGAGGATGGACCGTGTCCGGCCGGCCGACGGGGTACCGGACGAGGGACGCGCCGGCGCGAACGGCCTCCTGGACCTGCCGAGCGTCCCGTTCCCCGCGCGGATCTGCGTCACTCGTACAGTTACCGCTCACAACGTGGTCCCCTTCCGTGGCAACGTCTACGCGGTCCCGCCCGAACTGTCCGGCGCCACCGTGCAGGTCCGCTGGCGCCTGGACGAACCGCACCTGTCGATCTCCACGACGGGCGGAGCGGTGATCGCCCGGCACGCCCTCGCCCCGCGGGGGGCAGGCGTGGCCGTGACCGGACGCGGACACGCCGTCGTCCTGGAGCGCCCGCTCCCCTCCCGGGCCGCGCGCTGCCCCGCCAACACCCGCCGCCCGCCGTCGGCAGCGGCCCTCGCCGAGGCCGAGGCCGTGCGCACGGGCCGTCCGGGGTAGGGACGCCCTGACGTCCGACGCCGGCCGAACCTCGTGCCGCCGCCCCGGGATCCGGGCGGCTTGGGACGACCTCCGGCGGGCCGGACCGGCTCCATCCCGCCCGGCCCGAACACGCGGGTGACCTCGGACGGGCGGTCAGACGGCCATGGCCAGCATCAGCGGCGCCGCCCGGGCCGCCAACAGCTCGGCGGCCGCCTTCAGCCGGTGCACGTTGTCCACCGGCATCGAGGTGGCCAGGCAGCCCACCGTGCTGCCCGCCATCACCGGGACGGCCGCGCAGACCGTGCCGAGCGCGTACTCCTGGATGTCCAGCACCGGCACGGTGGCCGGCTGGCGCTCCAGCCGGTGCATCAGCTGGTCGGCGTCGGTGACGGTCCGCGAGGTCAGCCGGGCCACCGGGTGCCGGGACAGGTGGTCCCGGCGGGCGTCGTGGTCGAGCTGGCTCAGCAGGCACTTGCCGATCGCGCTCGCGTGCGCGGTGGCCCGGAAGTCCACCCACTCCTGCACCGCCGGCGCGTGGTCGGCGGCGGAGACCGCCTCCACCGACAACTCGCCGTCGTGGTAGCGGCTGAAGTACACGGCCGCACCCAACTCGTCGCGCAGGTCCGCGAGCTTGCGGTCGAGCCGGGCGCGTACCAGCTGCTCCCGGTTGCCCTGCCCGAGCAGCGCGAAGGTGCCGCCGAGCACCCAACCGCCGTCCTGGCACTGGAGATAGCCCTCGATCTCCAGGATCTCGGCGAGCCGGCGAACCGTCGGCAGGCCCAGGGACGTCTCCCTGGCGAGGGAGACCAGGGTGGCACCGCCGGGGTGCCGGTCGACGGCCTCCAGCAGTCTGAGCGCGTACTGCAAGGAGGTGAACGGACCGGGCATGCCCTGGTCCAGTGCGGCGTGACGACCCGGGGCTGGTGTCGACATGTCGTCCCCTTCCGATGTCCGCCCGCGGAGCGACCGGCGGGCGTCCTCCAGCCTAGCCACCTCGAGGCCCCGGCAGTTGCCGTCCGCGAATATTCGGTGAAGGTGCTGGACGACCGGGCGGCGGCGTGCTTCGGGCGGACCGGCGGACGCCTGCGGCACGCGCCGTACGCCGGGCCGGCGCACGACGGACGGGCCCCTCCCCCACTGCCCTGGGGGAGAGGCCCGGTCGCGACCGCCGGGGTGCGGGCCCCGGCGGCCGGTGAGGGTGGTCCGGCGGAACGTCAGCCCTCTTCGCCGGCGCGGAGCTTGGCGACGGCGGCCTCCAGGCGGGCGCCGTACTCCTCGTCGGCCGCGTGGAAGTGGGCGAGGTTCTTCTCGACGATGTCGTCGCGCGAGACCTGCGCCAGGAAGCCCGCGATGTTGTCGATCAGGCGGGTCTTCTCGCCGGCCGACATCAGCCGGTAGAGCTCACCGGCCTGGAAGAAGTCGTCGTCCTTGGTGTGCGCCGGCGTCGTGTAGGTGCCGGTGTAGCCGTCCAGACCGACCGGCGCGGCGAGCGCGTTGTCGGTCTGGGCGGGGCCGTCGTACGAGTTGGGCTCGTAGTTCTTGCCGCGGCCGGACTTGTTGACGGCGGAGAAGCCGTCACGGCCGTAGTTGTTCGCCTCGGTGGCCCGGGGGGCGTTGACGGCGAGCAGGGTGTGGTTGACGCCGAGGCGGTAGCGCTGGGCGTCGGCGTAGGCGAACAGGCGGCCCTGGAGCATCTTGTCCGGGGACGGGCCGATGCCGGGCACGAAGTTGTTCGGCGAGAACGCGGACTGCTCGACGTCGGCGAAGACGTTCTCGGGGTTGCGGTTCAGCACCAGGCGGCCGACCTTGACCAGCGGATAGTCGGCGTGCGGCCACACCTTGGTGAGGTCGAACGGGTTGAAGCGGTACTCCGCGGCCTCGGCGACCGGCATCAGCTGGACGTAGAGGGTCCAGGACGGGAAGACGCCGCGCTCGATGGCCTGGTGCAGGTCGCGCTGGTGCGAGTCGGCGTCGGCGCCGAGCACCTCGGCGGACTGGTCGCCGTCCAGCGAGCGGATGCCCTGGTTGGTCTTGAAGTGGTACTTCACCCAGAAGGCGTCGCCCTGCTCGTTGACCCACTGGTAGGTGTGCGAGCCGTAGCCGTTCATGTGGCGGTACGAGGCCGGGATGCCGCGGTCGCCGAAGAGCCAGGTGATCTGGTGGGTGGAGGCCGGCGAGTGGGCCCAGAAGTCCCAGACGTTGTCGGCTTCCTGGACGCCGGTGTACGGGTCGCGCTTCTGCGAGTGGATGAAGTCGGGGAACTTCAGCGGGTCCTTGATGAAGAAGACCGGGGTGTTGTTGCCGACGAGGTCGTAGTTGCCCTCCTCGGTGTAGAACTTCAGCGCGAAGCCGCGCGGGTCGCGGACGGCGTCGCTGGAGCCCAGGTTGCCGGCCACGGTGGAGAAGCGCAGGAACAGCTCGGTGCGCTTGCCCACCTCGGAGAGGAACGCGGCCTTGGTGTACTGCGAGACCTCGTCGGTCACCTCGAAGTAGCCGTACGCGCCGGAGCCGCGGGCGTGCACGACGCGCTCCGGGATGCGCTCGCGGTTGAACCGGGCGAGCTTCTCCAGGAGCTGCTGGTCCTGGATGAGCAGCGGGCCGTACTCGCCGGCCGACGCCGAGTTCTGGTTGTCGGCGATGGGCGCGCCGGACTCCGTGGTCAGGATCTTGGACATGGAGGGTCCTTCAGGTGTCGATAAAGGCGTTGCGTGGAGAGTGAGGTGACTGGACCTCAGGTGACGAATGCTCGGATCCGGGGTGCCGCTTCGGCCCGGACCGCTCAGATGCCGAGCAGGCGCCAGACGGCGGAGCGGCGGCGGGACGAGTGCTCGCCGTCCGGGCCGTCGGTCGGCCGGAGCGCGGCGACGGCGGCGGCGGCCGCGCTCCGGTCCGCCAGCGGGCGGGCGGCGGCCAGTTCGGCGGCCTCGTCGGCGCTCAGACCGGCGTCGGTGAGCGCCGCGGAGGCCTCGGCGGCCGGGACGGCGTTGAACCAGCGCAGCGCGAGGGCGGCGCGGCCGGCCTCGGTGAGACGGCCGGTGAGGCGCAGCCGGGCGAGGCCGCCGTCCGGGTGGACGTTGATCCGGACGTGCGTGACCGGGCGGCCCACGTCGAGCCGGAAGCGGTGCCGGGTGTCGGGCTGGAGGCGGGTGCGGGGCAGGATCTCGAACCAGCCGTCCGCGTCGTTCGAGGGTGCCGCGGCTTCGGACGGGTTTCCGCCCGCCGAGGCGTCGTAGCCGGCCAGGTCGGCCCAGCCGGGGGCGTTGGCGACGAAGTGGGTGGTGTCCACCTCGGCTGCCAGGACCTCGCCGCCCCCGGCCAGGGCGATCTGTACCCAGTCGTTGGCCTTGTCGCGCCGACGCCGGGTCTCCCAGCCCTCGCCCATGACGGAGGCGCGACCGGGAGCGTTCAGGTTGTGCGGGGAGGAGAAGTAGCGGTCGGACGCCGCCTCGGCCACGCCGCCGTATTCCTGGGCGGCCAGGTCGAAGGTGAGGCCGTCCAGTTCGCGCGGGTCGGGCAGGACCTCGCCGTGCACGCGGAGCCGGGCGACGCCGCCGTCCGGGAAGATGTTGAGGCGTACGTGGGTGAAGCGGGTGGCGTTGTCGACGGCGAACTCGTGCGCGGTGTCGCCCCGGAGCGGGGTGCGCGGCAGGAGCTCGGCCCACTCGGCGCCGGCCAGCTCCTCCGGCGACGGGTGCCCGGGGACGGCCGCGGCCTCGACCGAGGCGCTCTCCGGGTAGTTGCCGGTGAAGTGGGCGGTGTCGACGACCAGCCCGCGGATGACGCCGCCGACGCCGAGCCGCACGATCGTCCAGTCGTGGTCGTCGTCGGTGGGGTGCGGCTGGTCGGCGCTGACGCCGCGGCGGCGCTTGGACTCCCAGCCGTCCATGATCTGGCCCTTGTGGCCGAAGGTGTGCGCGCGGAACTCGGCGGGCTTGGCGACCAGCAGGTTCTCCGCGTCGGCGAAGGTGTCCTCGTTGGTGGCGACGACGCCGGCGCCGAGCAGCCGGGAGGCCAGGTTGACCAGCTCGGTGAACGGAGCGCTCGGGGGGTTGGCAGTGCTCACTGAGACTCCTCGTGGCGAATGACCGGGCGGGTGATCTGGCGGCCGAACGGCTCGGCCGTGACGTCGACGACCCGGCCGCGGAGCCAGGTGGTGCGCACGGCGCCGGTCAGCGTCCGGCCCGCGTACGGGGTGACGGGGTTGCGGTGGTGAAGTTCGGCGGCGTGCACCGCGAAGTCGGCGTCCGGGTCGAAGGCGACCAGGTCGGCGTCGTGACCGACGGCGATGGCGCCCTTGGTGCCGGTGAGGCCGACCAGGCTCGCCGGCCCTCCGGCCATCCAGCGGACGACGTCGACGAGCGTGTGGCCGCGGCGGCGGGCCTCGGTCCAGATCGCCGGCAGGCCGAGCTGCAGGGAGGCGATGCCGCCCCAGGCCGCGGCGAAGTCCCCGCTGCCGCCGAACTCGGGCAGCAGCTTGAGGTCCGGGGTGGACGGCGAGTGGTCGGAGACGATCGCGATGAACTCGCCGTCGGCCAGGGCCGCCCAGAGCGCGTCGCGGTTGGACTCGTCCCGGATCGGCGGGCAGCACTTGAAGGCGGTGTCGCCGTCCGGGATCTCCTCGGCCGCGAGGGTGAGGTAGTGCGGACAGGTCTCGGCGGTCACCTGCACGCCGTCCTCGCGGGCCCGGCGCAGCAGCGGCAGCACGGCGGCGGAGGAGACGTGCAGGATGTGGACGCGGGCGCCGGTGCGGCGGGCCGTGTCCAGCAGCCGGGCGACGGCGGTGGTCTCCGCGTCGTCGGGGCGCGAGGCGAGGAAGTCCCGGTAGTGGACGCCGGGCTGCTGCGGGGCGGCGGCGAGGACCGCCGGGTCCTCGGCGTGGATGATCGCCAGCGCGCCGATCCGGGCCTGCTCGGCCAGCGCGGCCTCCAGGTCGGCCTGCTCGACGTGCGGGAACTCGTCGACGCCGGACGGCGCGAGGAAGCTCTTGAAGCCGAACACACCGGCGCGGTGCAGCGGTTCGAGGTCGGGGACGTTGCCGGGGACGGCGCCGCCCCAGAAGCCGAGGTCGATCCAGGCCTGGCCGTCGGCGATCTTCCGCTTGGCCTCCAGGCCCTCCACCGTGGTGGTGGGCGGGATGGAGTTGAGCGGCATGTCGATGACGGTGGTGACGCCGCCGGCAGCGGCGGCCCGGGTCGCGGTGGCGAAACCCTCCCACTCGGTCCGGCCGGGCTCGTTGACGTGCACGTGGGTGTCGACCAGGCCGGGGAGCAGGGCGGTGTCGCCGAGGTCGGTCAGATGCTGGTCGCCGGCCAGGAGGGACCCGTGCGCGGCGATCTGCTCGATCCGCCCGTCCCGGATCAGCACGTCCGCGGGACGCTCGCCGTCCGGCAGGACCACCCGGCGGGAGCGGATCACCACGGTGTCGCTGAAGGGCATGGGGGACCTCCGAAAACCTGAGGGGAGTGGTCTGAAGAAGGAAGGGGGCTTCGTCGAAGGATTGCCGGGAGCCTAGGGCCGCCTTCAACAAAACGTCAATGGAGGAACGCACGAGAGGCGGGCGGGTCGTTCATCCGCCCAGGAGCGCGGCCGCGAGCCGCTCCCCCGCGACCTCGGCCAGCTCCGCGGCCTTGGTCATGCTGTCCCCGGGCTGTTCGGCCAGGTCGGTGAGGGCGTAGGCGGCGGCGAACCCGGCGGCCCGCCACTCGCTCTCCGACAGTTCCAGCCGCCCTGCCACGGCGGCCACCCGAACCCCCGCCCGGGCGGCCGCCGCGGCGACTCCGGCGGGCGCCTTGCCATGGAGCGTCTGTGCGTCCAGGCAGCCCTCACCGGTCACGACGAGGCGTGCCCCACGCACGGCCTCGTCGAAACCCAGCAGTTCGAGCATGAGCTCGATGCCGGGTCGCATGGTGGCGCCGAGCAGGGCGAGGGCGGCGAAGCCCACCCCGCCCGCGGCCCCGGCGCCGGGGGCGTCACGGAAGTCCCGTCCGACGGCCTCGCCGACCACGTCGGCGAAGCGGGACAGGCCTTCCTCGAGGATCACCAGGTCGTCGCCGTCGGCTCCCTTCTGCGGGCCGTACACGGCGGTCGCGCCGCGCGGGCCGAGCAGCGGGTTGTCCACGTCGCAGGCGACCACGACCTCGGCCCCGGTCAGCGAGTCCGCCAGCGGGCCGAGGTCGAGCCGGGCCAGCCTGCGCAGCGCGGCCCCGCCCGGCGGCAGCTCGGTGCCGTCGGCGTCCAGCAGCGAGACGCCGAGCGCCTGGACCATGCCCGCGCCGCCGTCGGTGCAGGCGCTGCCGCCGAGACCGAGCACGATCCGCTTGGCGCCCAGCGAGACCGCCCTGCCGATCAGCTGGCCGACCCCGTAGGAGCCGGCCGCGAGCGGGGCGGTCCGGCCGCCGGGGAGCCGGGCCAGCCCGGAGGACTGCGCCAGCTCGACCACGGCGGTGTCGCCCCTGACGGCGAGCGCGGCGTCCACCGGCAGGCCGGTGGGGCCGGCCACCTTGGCCGGGATCCGGGTGAACCCGGCCGCCAGCGCGGCGGCCAGGGTGCCCTCACCGCCGTCGGCGACGGGCAGTTCACGGATGTCGGTGCCGGGCGCGGCCCGTCGGATGCCGGCGGCGATCCGGGCGGCGACCTCGGCACCCTCCAGGGTGCCCTTGAACTTGTCGGGAGCTACGACCACATGGCCCTGGGCGGGGGTGGCGGGCATGGCGTGGGCCTCACTTCCGGACGGGTCTGGCGATGGTTCGTCAAGCATGTGCCCCGGGGTCCGCCGAGGGACCCCTGTGGACCGCTGTGCCCCGGGTGGGTGGGTGCGGCCCCCTCCCCGCCGTTCCCCTCGTCCCGCTTCCGACGTACGAGAGGCTCCCCTCGGCGAGGGAGGGGGCCGGGCGACGCACAACAGGCACGACCGAAGTGCCCCCGACAGGGAGTGTGCGTCACCGGTCTGGACGATCGGCAGGAGGCGGATGAGCCCCAGCCCACCTGCCGATCGGGCCTGGCCTCCTGGTGGCGCGGGCACGACCGGTTAGGTACACGCCACCAGGAGGAGTCTCTGGGGCCGGGGCGGGTGTCACCGCCCCGGCGTGGTGCCCGGGGTCTCACCATCCCGGCCACCGGGGTGTCCGCGCCGCGCGGCCCGAAGGGGCGGCGGCGGGCTCGGGTCCCCGGCCTGAGGCCGGGGGGAGGACGGGCTACTCGACCTCGCGGCCCGACAGCCGCTCGACGCCGCGCAGCAGCGCCGAGTGGTCGAGGGAGCCGTCGCCGTTGGCCCGGGCCGAGGCGACCAGCTGGGCGACGACCGCACCGACCGGCAGGGCGGCACCGACGGCACGGGCGGCGTCGGTGACGATGCCCATGTCCTTGTGGTGCAGGTCGATGCGGAAGCCGGGGGCGAACTCGCGGCCCAGCATGTTCGCCTTCTTGCGGTTGAGCACGGTCGAGCCGGCCAGGCCGCCGCCGAGCACGTCCAGCGCCGCGGCGAGGTCGACGCCGGCGTTCTCCAGGAAGACCACGGCCTCGGCCAGGACCTGGATGTTGACGGCGACGATCAGCTGGTTGGCGGCCTTGACGGTCTGGCCGGCACCGGCCGGGCCGACGTGGACGACCGTGGTGCCCAGCGCGTCGAACAGCGGCTTCGCCTCGGCGAAGTCCTCGGCGGCGCCACCGACCATGATCGACAGCACGGCCTCGATGGCACCGGCCTCGCCACCGGAGACGGGGGCGTCCAGGGTGCGGACGCCCTTCTCCTTCGCGGCGGCCTCGACCCTGATCGAGGTCTGCGGGGTGATGCTCGACATGTCGATCACGAGGGTGCCCGGCTTCACGTTCTCCAGCACACCGCCCTCGCCCAGGATGGCCTGCTCGACGTGCGGGTCGGCCGGGACCATGGTGATGACGACCTCGGCGTCCTTCACCGCGTCCGCGATGCTGGTCGCACCGTGGCCGCCGGCCGCGACCAGGGCGTCGATCTGCGGCTGGGTGAGGTTGAAGCCGGTGACGTGGTGACCGGCCTTGACGAGGTTGGCGGCCATCGGGCTGCCCATGATGCCGAGGCCGATGAAGGCGATCTTGCGGCTCATCGCGTCGTTCCTTTGTACGTGGTGGGGTGTGGGTGCCGAAGGGCCTACCGAGCGGCGCGCGTCACCTGGACGGACGCAGCTCGCGCGGGAGCCACTCGAAGCTGTCGGCGCTGACGCCGGTGGAGGGGCGGTACTCCAGGCCGATCCGGCCGGTGTAGCCGGCGGCGGTGAGACGGGAGAAGAGGTCCTCGAAGTCCAGCTCGCCGGTGCCGGGCTCGTTGCGGCCCGGGTTGTCGGCGATCTGCACGTGGCCGAAGCGGTCGGCGTAGGTGTCGATGACGGCCGCCAGGTCCTCACCGTTCTTGGCCAGGTGGTACAGGTCGCAGAGGAACTTCGCGTTGCCGAGGCCGGTCGCGGCGTTCACCTTGTCGACGACCTCGACGGCGGCGGCGGCGGAGACCAGCGGGTAGTCCGGGGACTCCGGCCTGTTGAGCGCCTCGACCAGCAGGATCGCGCCGATCTCGTGGGCGGCCCTGGCCGCGAGAACGAGGTGCTCCAGCGCGAGGGCGTCCTGCTCGGCCGGGTCCACGCCCTCGACCCGGTTGCCGTAGAGGGCGTTGAGCGCCTTGGTGCCGAGCGAGGCGGCGAGCTCGCCGGCGACCGGGACGTTGGCCCGGAAGCGCTCCTGCTCGGACGGTACGGAGACGGTACCGCGGGCGCCCTTGGTCAGGTCGTCCAGGAAGTTGAGGCCGGTGAGCTGCACGCCGGCGTCGGTGAAGGCCTTGCGGAGCGCGTCCTGCTCGGCCTGCGACGGGGTGTGCTCCTCACCGAACGGCCACCACAGCTCGGCGGCGGTGAAGCCGGCGGCGGCGGCAGCGGCCGGGCGCTCCAGGAGCGGCAGCTCGCTGAACAGGATCGACAGGTTGACCGTGAAGCTGTGCTGGGCGGCGGCCGTCACGTCAATCACCTCTCACTCTCTTCCGTCATCCGCAACTTCCACGATCCGGAAGAGGGATTCTGCTCGGTGGAAGCATGTCCGCACCGCCGAGTGGGTGTCAAGACTGCCGCAACAATTTGTTGAAGCCGACCGAAACCACTCCACCCCAGGCCCGGCCGCTGTTCGATCGACCAGCCCCTGACCTCGCCCGCACCCGCTCGCTAGAGTGAGCAGGTGCGATTGATGGTGGAGTTCACGACAGAACCGTTCGAACTGGACACGTTCCCGGAGCACGCCGTGGCGGCCCGGAAGGTGGTCGACGAGGCCGGCCTGGCCGTCTCGGTCGGCCCATTCGGCACCGGCGCGGAAGGCGGGGCCGAGGAGGTCCTGGCCGCCGTGACCAAGCTGCTCCGGGAGACCCTGGACGCGGGTGCGACCCGGATCTCCGTCCAGGTCAGCGTCCTCGGCGAGGAGGGCGGTACGCCATGACCGATCACCTGGAACACCCGCTCTCCGCGGCGATAAAGCCACTGCTGGCCGCCGTCGGTGCGACGCCCGTCCCGCTGGACGAGGCCAAGGCCGAGGACGTCGTCCTCGAGTGGGAGGGCGCCCCGGCACTGGCCGTCCGGCTACCGCACCTGAGCAGTGCGCTGGACCGGCTGCTGGCCGAGATGGCCCGCCAGTTCGACGGCCGTCCGCTGTCCGAGCTGGACCGCTGGGAGAAGCAGCGCGTGGTCGCCCTGCTGGAGGAGCGAGGCGCCTTCACCGTCCGCCATGGAGTGGAGACGGTCGCCACGGCGCTGGGCGTGAGCCGGTTCACCGTGTACAACTACCTCAACCGCCAGGACGGCTCGAAGTCCGGCTGAGCACGGCCGGACACACTCTGACGGGGTGTGCCCGGGTGAGCCCTGCCGGCCCGGCCAGTCTTCACCAGCCCCCGGCGGGGCACACTTGTCTCATCGCACACGAAACGGCCTGGCAACCGGGGCCGGTTCAAAACGTAACCACCAACCGTTCAACAAAGTGTTGACGGCCCGGGTGGGTGGATCTAGCTTGTGCGGGTGGCACCACTCTTCAGGAGGTCCACTCGTGACCAACCACCCCCACGCCCTTGACGCCCTGGCGGCGGCCGACGCCGCCGAGCTGAGGACGATCCTGCTGGAGGTCTGCTCCAGCCCCCGTTGGGCCGACGCCGTCGCGGCGGCCCGCCCGTGGTCCGACCGCGAGGCCCTGCTCGACGCCAACGCGTCGGCCATGGCCACGCTCACAGCCGCGGACCTGCACGACGCGATGGCCGGCCACGCCCGGATCGGCAAGCCCAAGTCGGGCGACGCCACCTCCGAGCGCGAGCAGGCCGGCATCAGGGGAGTGGACACCGCACTCCTCGACGAACTGCGCGACGCCAACGCGGCCTACGAGGCCAAGTTCGGCCACGTGTTCCTGATCTGCGCGACCGGGCGCACCGCGGACACCATGCTCGCCGCCCTGCGCGAGCGGTTCCCCAACGACGCCGCCACCGAGGCGGAGATCGTCCGGGGCGAGCTGCGCAAGATCAACGACATTCGCATCAACCGCCTGCTCGACGAGGCCTGACGTCACTTCTGACGTAACGTCAGTCTCTTCCGACGTAAAGTCACATCTGCCATCAGTAAGGTCACTTCACCCATGACTGGCATCTCCACCCACGTGCTCGACACCAGCCTCGGCCGCCCGGCCGAGGGTGTCCCGGTCGAGCTCGCACTGCACACCGAGGGTGGCTGGAAGGTGCTCGGCACCTCCGCCACGGACTCCGACGGCCGGGCCAAGGACCTGCCGGCCGTGGAGGCGGGCTCGGTCGTCCGGCTGCTCTTCGACACCGCCGCGTACTACGCCGGCCGGTCGGACGGGACGCCGTTCTTCCCCGAGGTCTCGATCGTCTTCACGGTCGCGCCCGCGCAGCACCACTACCACGTGCCGCTGCTGCTCAACCCGTTCGGATACTCGGTCTACCGCGGAAGCTAGACCGCTTGATTGATTGGGAGCCAAGTCATGGCCCACGTGCTCGGTCAGAACCAGTACGGCAAGGCGGAGAACCGCATCGTCCGGATCTACCGTGACTCGACCCGTCACGAGATCAAGGACCTGAACGTCTCGGTCTCCCTCCAGGGCGAGTTCGAGGACGTCCACCTCACCGGGTCGAACGCCAACTGCCTGCCCACCGACACGACGAAGAACACCGTGTACGCCTTCGCCAAGGAGTACGGGATCGAGTCGGCGGAGCAGTTCGGCATCATCCTGGCGCGGCACTTCGTGGACGACACCGAGCGCGGTGTGGTGCACAGCGCCCGGATCCGGATCGAGGAGTACGTCTGGGACCGGATCAAGACGCCGGACAACTCGGCCCGCTTCATCGGCTCCGAGGAGGTCGGCCACTCCTTCGTCCGCAACGGGCAGGAGACCCGCACCACCGAGATCGTCTACGACGGCGAGACCGTCCAGGTCATCTCGGGCCTCAAGGACCTCATCGTGATGAACTCCACCAACTCGGAGTTCTGGGGCTACATCAAGGACAAGTACACCACCCTCCAGGAGGCGTACGACCGCATCCTCGCCACCCAGGTGACGGCGCGGTGGAAGTACGGCTTCAGCGGCCGTGACGGCGACGCCCAGCCCAACTGGAACCGCTCCTACACCCACGTGCGGCGGCACCTGCTGGAGGCCTTCGCCGAGACCTACTCGTACTCGCTGCAGCAGACCCTGCACGCGATGGGGACCCGGGTCCTGAACAACCGCGCCGAGGTGGACGAGGTCCGCCTGGAGCTCCCCAACAAGCACCACTTCCTCGTCGACCTGGAGCCGTTCGGCCTCAAGAACGACAACGAGGTGTACTACGCCGCCGACCGGATGTACGGCCTGATCGAGGGCACCGTGCACCGCGAGGGCGTGGTACCCGTCATCCCGGTCGCCTGACCTCTCCACCCCCATGCCCCCGCCCGGCACGGTTGCACCCTCCGGCCCCCCGCGGCCGGCCGATGCCGGACGGACGGAAACACCCGCAGTACCCGCACCACCCGCAGTACCCGCACCACCCGCAGTACCCGCACCACCCGCTGTACCCGCACCACTTGTTTCTCCATCCCCCACCCACCGGAGATCGTGCCCGCCTCACGGCGGCCGGCCCCGGGTGCTGGAGAGGCCGGCCGAGGGACCCTTGCACCGCCGTCCCGCCCTCGGCCGAGGCAGTACCAGCCAGTCTCCAGCGCCACGGGCGCGTCGCGAGCCACGGGCACAAGAGGGGCTCGACATGGCACCCAGCAACACCGGCAACACCGACGGCGGTTCCACCCCTGCAAGACCTTCTGGTCCGGACGGTGCGTCAAGCAGCCTCCCCGGCAAGCCGTCCGGACCGGAAACCCACCCCGTGGACGAGTTGCTGCCACCGGTGAAGCTCGTCTCCACCGGCCTGCAGCACGTCGCCGCGATGTACGCGGGAGTCGTCGCTCCCCCGCTCATCGTCGGCGCCGGCGTGGGGCTCTCCCCCACCGAGCTCGCCCTGCTCATATCGGCCAGCCTGTTCACCGCCGGGCTGGCCACCCTGCTCCAGACCCTCGGCATCTGGAAGATCGGAGCGCGGCTGCCGTTCGTGAACGGCGTCTCGTTCGCGGGCGTCGCGCCCATGATCGCCATCGCCAAGGAGCACGGGCCGAAGGACGCCCTCCCGGTGATCTTCGGAGCGGTGATCGTCGCGGGGATCCTGTGCTTCCTCGCGGCACCGTACTTCTGCAAGCTGATCAGGTTCTTCCCACCGGTCGTCCAGGGCACCGTGATCACCCTCATCGGGGTGTCCCTGCTCCCGGTGGCGGTGAACTGGGCGCGCGGCGGCTCGCCGGGCGCCCCCGGATACGGCTCCATGCGGGCCATCGGCCTCGCCGCGATCACCCTCGTCGCGGTGGTGCTCTGCAACCGGCTGCTGCGCGGCTTCTGGCAGCAGCTCTCCCTGCTCCTCGGACTGGCGATCGGCACCCTGCTCGCCTTCCCGCTGGGCCTGGCCGACTTCGGCGCGGTCCAGGACGCGAAGATCTTCGCGCTCCCCTCCCCGTTCCACTTCGGCGCCCCCGCCTTCGACGCGGCCGCGATCGTCTCGCTCTGCATCGTCATGGTGGTCTCGATGACCGAGTCCACCGCCGACATGCTGGCGCTCGGCAAGATCGTCGACCGCGAGGCCGACGAGCCCGTGCTCGCCGCCGGCCTGCGGGCCGACGGACTGGCCACCGCACTCAGCCCGGTCTTCAACGGGTTCGCCGCCAGCGCCTTCGCCCAGAACATCGGACTGGTGGCGCTGACGAAGATCCGCAGCCGTTTCGTGGTCGCGGCCGGCGGAGGCATCCTGATCCTGCTCGGGCTCTTCCCGGTGCTCGGGTCGGTCGTCTCCCTCGTACCGCAGCCGGTCCTCGGCGGCGCCGGGATCGTGCTCTTCGGCACGGTCGCGGCAAGCGGCATCCGCACCCTCGCGGAGGCGGGAATGGAGTCCAGCTCCAACACCATCCTGGTGTCGGTCTCGCTCGGCGTCGGAATCATCCCGATCGCCGTCCCGGCCTTCTACGACGCGTTCCCCGAAGCCGTCCGCACCCTGATGCACTCCGGGATCTCGGCCGGCTGCGTGATGGCCGTCCTGCTCAACCTGCTCTTCCACCACGTCGGAGTCGCCCGCCGGTCGCCGGCCGACGGGACATCCGGCACCACGGTGCCGACGGCGACACCGTCCTGACCCACCGGGCGGGCATGCGCCCCATGCCCGCCCGGCCTCCCCCATAGGAGTTCCCCATGGCAGTCCAGCCTCCGCCCGCCGACCAGCGGATCGTGATCGAGAACGTCGCGATCGCGACGGTCGACGCCAACGACACCGAGTACGCCCGCGGCCACGTGGTCATCCTCGGCAACAAGATCGAGTCGGTCGGCGACGGCCCCGCCCCGCAGTGGCTGGACAACGTGGTACGCCGGATCAACGGCGAGGGCCACCTCGTCACCCCCGGCCTGGTCAACACCCACCACCACTTCTACCAGTGGATCACCCGCGGCCTCGCCCAGGACAACATCCTCTTCGACTGGCTGGTCGCGCTCTATCCGACCTGGGCCCGCATCGACGACAAGCTCGTCCATGCCGCCGCCCAGGGCTCGGCCGCCGCGCTGCTCAAGTCCGGCTGCACCACCGCCTCGGACCACCACTACGTGTTCCCGAAGGACGGCGGCGACATCCTCGGCGCCGAGATCGAGGCCGTCCAGGAGCTCGGCATGCGCTTCACCGCGCTGCGCGGCTCCATGGACCGCAGCAAGAAGGACGGCGGCCTGCCGCCGGACCACGCGGTCGAGAACACCGAGGAGATCCTGATCGCCTCCGAGGCGGCCGTCGACACCTACCACGACGCCTCCTTCGACTCGATGCTGCAGATCGCCATCGCGCCCTGCTCGCCCTTCTCGGTCTCCACCGAACTGATGCGCGAGGCCGCCCTGCTGGCCCGCCGCAAGGGCGTCCGGCTGCACACCCACGGCTCCGAGACCGCCGAGGAAGAGGCGTTCTGCAAGGAACTGTTCGGCATGGGCCCGACCGACTACTTCGAGTCGGTGGGCTGGCTCGGCGAGGACGTCTGGATGGCGCACTGCGTCCACATGAACGACTCCGACATCGCCAAGTTCGCCGAGACCGGCACCGGTGTCGCCCACTGCCCGTCCTCCAACGCCCGCCTCGCCGCCGGCATCGCCCGCGTCCCGGACATGCTCAAGGCCGGCGTCCCGGTCGGCCTCGGCGTGGACGGCACCGCCTCCAACGAGTCCGGCGAGCTCGGCACCGAGCTGCGCAACGCGCTGCTGATCAACCGCCTGCACGGCTACCCGACCGCGCTCACCGGCCGGCAGGCCCTGCGCCTGGGCACCATGGGCGGCGCCCGGGTGCTCGGCCGGCAGAACGAGATCGGCTCGATCGAGGTCGGCAAGCTCGCGGACCTCGCGCTCTGGAAGATCGACGGGATCATGCACTCCTCGATCGCCGACCCGATCGCCGCCCTCACCCTCGGCGCGCTGCCGCCGCTGGCCACCCTCTTCGTCAACGGCAACGCCGTGGTCGAGAAGGGCTTGCTGACCACGGTGAACGAGGACCGGATCGCCCAGGCCTGCGCCCGCGCCGCCAAGGAGCTGGCCGCCCGCCCCGTCTAGCCCCCGTTCGCAGTACCCCTGAACTCCGGGCCGCCCAGGGACGGTGCGTCACCCGGACTCCGTGCGCCGTCGCTCAGGACGGCCCACGGAACACAGCCCCGGACCCACGGCGAGGGTCCGGGGCTGTGGCGTGCCCGCGTACACCGGCCGGCCCGCTCCCACCCCCGTGGGGCGCGGGCCGGCCGGCCTACCCGGCGCGCTCCGCCCCGCGGGCGGTGTCGGGGGCGGCGTCGGGGGCGGCGTCGCGGGCGGCGTGACGGGCGGCCGCGCGGGCGGCCGCCGGCATGGCCAGACCGGCCAGCGCGAACAGCCCCGCCAGCACCGCCCAGCCGGAACCGCCGTGGTCGACGACCGTCACGGTGATCACCAGCGGGCCGATCACGTGCGCGGCCGCCTGACCGCTCATGAACACCCCCTGGTACTCGCCGTGCGCCTCCGGATCGGCCAGGTCCAGACTGAGCGTCCAACCGCCGGCCGAGGTCAGCAGCTCGCCGAGGCTGTGCACCAGCGCCCCCGCCAGGACCACCCCGGCCGCCAGGGCCGCCGGACCGGACTGCGCCGCCGCGTACACCAGACAGGCCCCTGCCAGCAGCAGCGCACCCCGCGCACAGGCCCGCCCGGCCGAGACGACCTCGGTGACCCCGCGGCTCGCCCGGACCTGGAACACCACCACCAGCAGGCAGTTGACCACGTTCACCGCCGAGACCACCGCCGCCGGCGCGTCCGTGGCGAGCACGATCCAGAGCGGCAGGCCCACGCTGAGCACCGCGAGCTGCAGCTCCAGCACCGCGTGCAGCCCGGTGACCAGCACGTACCGGCCGTCCCGCAGCGCCGTACGCCGCTTCGCCTGCCCGCCCGCGGCACCGGCCGGGCGGGTCGCCGCGTCCGGGACGGGCAGGCCGACCAGCAGCGCCGCCGCACCCAGGAAGCTCACGGCGTCCAGCGCCAGCACGGCCACGTAGCCGGCGTACGCATCGGCCTGCAGGGCGAGCGCCGCGCCACCGGACCCCACGACGAGACCCGCGTTCATCACCGAGCGCAGCAGCGCCCGGGCGCGGACCTGGCTCTCGGCGGGCAGCGCCCGGGCGAGCAGGGCGCTGCGCACCGCCACCGCGCCGCGCTCCAGCACCGTTGCCGCACAGGCCAGTGCCACGAAGGCGGCGAAGGAGTGCACGAACGCGTAGCCGAGCACCGCCGCGGCCTCCAGCGGCCCGACCACCATCAGCAGCCGCTTGCTGCCGACCCGGTCGGCCACCCGCCCCATCGGCACCCCGGCGAGCACGCCGCAGATGCCGGCCGCGGTGAGCCCGAGCGCGACCCGGCCGGGCGTCAGCCCGATGGAACGGGTGAAGAACAGGACGCTCACCGTGATGAAGAGCCCGTTGCCGACGGTGTTCACCAGGCTCATCAGGACGAGCCGGCGCAGGAGCGGATCGTCCGGCAGTAGGCGGCCGGAAACAGCGGGGCGCACCGCGGTGGAGGTCATGGCAGAAGCACAGCGGGCTTCCCGGGCGGGCGGAATTCTTTTACCGTTACGGTCAATGTTCGAGTTCCGCTTCGGCGTTGACGACCTCGCCGCCACCTGGTTCGCCTATTCGCCGCTCCAGGAGGCGGTGCTGAGCCTTCGTGCCCGCCGGTCCGCCGCCCGCTATCCGGAGCAGCAGCCGTGGATCACCGGCTGGCGCTCCCGGTACGAGACGCTGGACACCGCGCTGCTGGAGTCGCTGATCGCGCCGGTCGGCTTCGTGCCGGACTTCCTCACCCCCCGTCCGGCGGCCCCCCGCCCGGACTTCCACGCCGAACTCGCGCGGCTGGCGGCCACACCGCCGGAGGTCGTGCGCTCCGACGTGCTCGCCGCGTACGGGGGCGACGGGAGCCCGCTGCCGCCCGTACTGGCCGGGCTCATCGACGACCCGGCGGCGCTCACCGCACGGGTGGCCGAGGTGCTGGAAGCGTACTGGACGCGCTGCCTCGCCCCGGCCTGGTGGCCGAGGGCGCGGTCGGTGCTGGAGGCGGACATCGCCTACCGGGGCCGGATGCTCTCGGAGCGCGGCGCGGAGGGGCTCTTCGCCGATCTCGACGTCCGGCTCTCCTGGCGTGGCGGGGTGCTGCGGCTCACCGATCCCCATCCGGCCGTGCGGGCCGTGGGCGCCTCGGTGGACGTCGCCGGGCGGGGGCTGGTGCTGATCCCGACGCTGTCCGGGCTCGGTGCGCAGACCGACATCAGCCAGGTGGGGCCGCCGCTGATCGCGTACCCCGCGCGTGGCAAGGCCACCATGGCCGAGGGCCTGGACGCGGGTCTCCGTGGAGACCGGGGCGGGCCGGGCGGGCCGCTGGCCGGGCTGATCGGTTCGCCTCGGGCCAGGCTGCTCGTCCTGTTGGAGACCCCCGCCAGCACCACAGAACTCGCCCACCGTCTGGGCGTCACCCCGGGCGCGGTCAGCCGCCATCTCGGCGCGCTCGCCGCCGCCGGCCTCCTCGACCGCACCCGGCACGGCCGCAGTGTCCTCTACCGCCGCAGCCGACTCGGCGACGCCCTGCTCGGACGGGAGTCCTGACCAGGGGTGCTCGGCCGCTCAGGCCGTACGGCCCAGGGGTGCTCCGTGCTCAGGCCGTACGGCCCAGGGTGGCGAGGTAGGCGCGCCAGCCGCCGTGGTGGGTGATCTCGCGGTGGACGCCGCGGTCGGCCTCGCCGCGGGCCAGCAGCATGGAGAGGCAGGCGGAGCCGTCGGCCAGCTCGACGACGCCGAGCTCCAGCTCGCGCGGCTCACCGGGGAGGATGACGTCGCGGAGGTGTTCGAGGGTGATGTCGTACAGTTCGCCCTCGATCGCGGTGCCGGCGGCGGGGTCCGGGTGCAGGCCGGGGCAGACGTCTCCGATGGAGAAGAAGCGGTAGCCGGGCGCGGTGCGGACCGGGCCGATCAGGGCGTCGGCGACGGACGCGTGGAACGGGCCGCCGACCATGGCCTGGCCGTTGAAGAAGATGCGGGGCATGGGGGTTCCTCGGGCGAAGGGGCCGTTCCGTACGGCGACGAGAGGACAGGTGGATTCGTCGCCGTACGGAACGGAGCAATGGGGGGGAGGAGTGCTACAGCCTGGCAGGCGGCAGCCTCCTCCGCACTGGATAGATTGGGGCTCAGCCCAGCAGGGGAAGCGCGGGGAGGGTCAGGAAGTCCGCGAACTCCTCGGCCAGGGCGACCTGTTCGAAGAGCCTGGCGGCCTCGCGCCAGCGCCCACCGGCGTAGGCGTCCTCGCCCAGCTCGGCCCGGAGCCCGGCGAGTTCCTCGGCCACCAGGCGGCGCACGAGGTCGGCGGTGGCCTTCTCGCCGGTGTCGGAGAGCACGACGCCGTTGTTGATCCACTGCCAGATCTGCGAGCGGGAGATCTCGGCGGTGGCGGCGTCCTCCATCATGTTGAAGATGCCGACGGCCCCGAGGCCGCGCAGCCAGGCCTCGATGTAGCGGACGCCGACCTGGACGGCGTTGTGCAGGCCCGCGCGGGTGCAGGTCCCGCCGGCGCCGGCGATGTCGAGCAGCTGGGCGGCGGTGACGGGCTCGGCCGGGCCGGGGTTGTCCTTCTGGTTCGGGCGGTCGCCGAGGACGGCGTCGAAGGAGGCGCGGGCGACGGGCACGAGGTCCGGGTGGGCGACCCAGGAGCCGTCGAAGCCGTTGGCGGCCTCGCGGTCCTTGTCGGCCTTGACCTTCTCCAGGGCCGCGGCGTTGACCGCCGGGTCCTTGCGGCTGGGGATGAACGCGGCCATGCCGCCGATCGCGTGGGCGCCGCGGCGGTGACAGGTCTGCACCAGCAGCCGGGTGTAGGCGGCCATGAACGGGGACGCCATGGTGACGGTGTTGCGGTCGGGCAGGATGTAGTGCTCGCCGGCGTCGCGGAAGTTCTTGACGATCGAGAACAGGTAGTCCCAGCGGCCGGCGTTGAGCCCGGCGGCGTGCTCGCGCAGCTCGTGGAGGATCTCCTCCATCTCGAACGCGGCCGTGATGGTCTCGATCAGCACGGTGGCCCGGATGGTCCCGTGCGGGATGCCCAGGGCGGCCTGGGCGTGGATGAAGACGTCGTTCCAGAGCCGGGCCTCGAGGTGGCTCTCGGTCTTCGGCAGGTAGAAGTACGGGCCGGAGTTCGGGTCCTCGGGGCCGCGGGCGATCAGCCGGGCCGCGTTGTGGAAGAAGTAGAGCCCGAAGTCGAGGAAGGCGCCGGCCACCGGCAGGCCGTCGACCAGCAGGTGGTTCTCGTCCAGGTGCCAGCCGCGCGGGCGGACCACGACGGTGGCGAGTTCGGCGGCGGGCTTGAGGGTGTAGGCCTTGCCGGCCGAGGACGTGAAGTCGATCCGGCCCTCGAAGGCGTCGATCAGGTTGATCTGACCGCTGACCACGTTGTCCCACGTCGGGGCGGTGGCGTCCTCGAAGTCGGCGAGCCAGACGCGGGCGCCGGAGTTCAGGGCGTTGATGACCATCTTGCGGTCGGTGGGGCCGGTGATCTCGACCCGGCGGTCCTGGAGCGCGCGCGGGGCCTCGGCCACCGTCCAGTCGCCTTCGCGCACGGCGGCCGTCTCGGGGAGGAAGTCCAGGGTGCCGGCGCGGACGATCTCTGCGCGGCGGGTCTTGCGGCGGGCCAGGAGCTCCTGTCGGCGGTCCTCGAAGGCGCGGTGAAGCCCGACGACGAAGGCGACCGCCTCCGGAGTGAGCACCTCCTCCGCCCGATGGACGCGCGGACCGGCGACAGTGACGACCGGAGCGGCGGGGGAGGCGCCGGCGGGTCCCTGATCTGTAGCCATGAGCAGGACACTCCTAAGACGGTTGAGCATGGCGAAGGGAGCTCCGGTGGGAACTTCCTTGATCTGAACCGATCTGAACCCGACTACCGGCGGGTTCGATTCTGTAAGGTGGAGACTAGTTTCCGCGATACAGAATTTCAACGGTTTGTTGAGGTGATCGCAGGGACTCTACTCCTCCCCCGACATCGAAGGGAACGCCGGTGGTTGCGACCCCCGACACAGCATCGACGACGGGCACGGACCGCGCGAGCGGCGGTGTGCAGTCCGTCGAGCGCGCCTTCCAGCTGCTGGAGGCGCTGGCCGACTCCGGCGGCGTGGCGACGCTCAGCGAGCTCTCCACCACCTCCGGGCTTCCGATGCCCACCATCCACCGACTGGTTCGTACCCTCGTCCAGCAGGGCTATGTGCGCCAGGACACCGCGCGTCGCTACACCCTCGGGCCGCGGCTGATCCGGCTCGGCGAGACGGCCGGCCGGCTGCTCGGCAGCTGGGCCCGCCCCTACCTGGCCGAGCTGATGGAGGCCACCGGCGAGACGGCCAACCTGGCCGTGCTGGAGGGTGGCGAGGTGGTCTACGTCGGGCAGGTGCAGTCGCGGCGCTCGATGCGGATGTTCACCGAGGTCGGCCGCCGGGTGCAGCCGCACTGCACCGGGGTCGGCAAGGCCCTGCTGGCCCAGCTGCCCGAGGCCGAGGCGCGCGCCGTCCTGGGCCCCAACCCGCTGCCCGCCCACACCGAGTTCACGGTGACCGACCCGCAGGAGCTGCTGGACCAACTGGCCGAGGCGCGCGAGCGCGGCTACGTGGTGGACGACCAGGAGCAGGAGATCGGGGTGCGCTGCATCGCCCTCGCTGTGCCTGGCGCGCCGACCCCGACGGCGCTCTCGGTCTCCGGCCCGGAGGCCCGGATCCGGGCACTGGAGGAGCAGGCCGGCGCGGCCTCCCTGGTGCCGGTGATGCACCACATCGCGGCCCGGCTGGGGCAGGTCCTGGCCCCCTGACGCGACATCACCGGGGCTTTCGCGCACGGGAGGTCGGCCCGGCCGTCTTCCCGTGGAAGCGTTCGCCCGTTCGAGCGGCCCGAGGGCGGGTTACCCCGGCCGCGGCGGACCGGTCGGTCACGCTGGGTGCGGACGCGCCCCGCGACGGTGCGGGGCGCCGGAACGCAGAGGGCAGGGTGAGCGGCGATGTCGCACAGTGGGTCCGTACGGGGTTTCTTCGGCAGGTCACTGACAGTGGGGTGCGCGCTGGCGGCGCTGGCCGCCGGGCCCGCGTGGGCGTGTCCGGGCGCCGGCCCGGAGCCCGGGGGCGATCCGGCGGCGGAGGTCGCGGCACCCGGCGGGCCCGCGACCTCCGACTCCGACCTGAAGGTGCTCCGCATCAACCCGGACGCCGCCGCACCCGGCGGCACCACCACGGTGCACGCCCGCGTCCTCAACACCGGCCCGGACCGGACCGCCTCGCCGTTCACCGTGGTGATCACCCTGCCCGGGGGCGTGACGCCCGAGGGCCCGTTCCTCCCGGAGAACTGCTACGCGTTCCAGAACGGCCACCGGGTGCGCTGCACCTTCCCGGCCGGGCTGGCGAGGTTCCGGACCGCGACGGCACTGATCCCGGTCCGGATCGCCACCGCCGTCCCGGCCCCCAGTACGTTGGCCGGGGGCTGGGTGGCGGTGCGCAGTGACGACGACCGGAACGAGGCGAACAACAAGCGGCCGTTCGAGATCCGGGTCGTACAGACCGCCATGCCGTAGCTCCTAGCGGTACACCCGGACGTAGTCCGCGGCGAAGGTGATCGGAGCCGTGCCCTGCGGCGCGGGGTGGTACTGCCCCGCGCTCAGGGACAGGTTGAGGATCGGGTACGCCGACCAGTCGGCGCCGACGCCCTTGCCGTCCGAGAAGACCTTGGTGCCGTTGACGTACCAGTCGACCGAGCCGGCCCCGCAGTGTGTGCCGATGGTGACCCAGCCGCCCTTCGTGATCGCCTTGGCGTCCGTGTAGTACAGGTTGCCCGGGTTGATGTGGTTGGTCAGCTCCAGCAGGTTCGGGTTGTCGGGGTGGTACTCGAAGGAGTCGATCTCCCCGTGGGTGCCGCTGGTGCCGTTCCACGTCCAGAGCGCCGGCCAGGCGCCGGTGCCGGCCGGGAGCTTGACCCGGGTCTCGATGTAGTCGCCGGTCTTCACCTTGAAGCCCTCGCTGGAGTACTCGGTGGTGAGCAGCCCGGTGTCCCAGGCCTGCTTGCCGTTCTCCAGCGTGTGCGTGCCCGGCCTGGCGGTGAAGGTGGCGACGCCGCCGGAGACGATGACGTTGTTCCTGTTCAGCCAGTCGAGCTTGTTGTCGTTCGGATTGTGATCGCCGTATTGGTAGGAGCTGCTCCTGTCGGCGGTCCAGCGGGAGCCCAGGGCGAGGCTGTTGAAGTCTTCTGACCAGGTGAGCTTCTTGCCCGCGACGGGCGCGCCGGTGGCGGGGGCGGTGCTGGTGACGCTCAGCGAGGGGGTCGCCGTGGGGGCGGGCGGCGGCGAGGGGGCGGCGGACCTGCCCGCGACCATGGTGGCCGGGCCGAGCTTGTCCTGGGTGACGGTCGGCGCGGCGGCCGCCTGGGCCCCGCTCACCGCCGGGGCACCGAGCAGTCCGGCACCGCTGACGGCGAGCGTGCCGGTGACGGCGAAGGCGGCGTTGCGGCCGCGGTGGGTGGGGCGGGCATGGCGCGGCGCGCTGCGCCGGGCACGCTTCTGCATGACAGTCTCCTCTGCGACGCCTGCGAGGTGAGCTGTCGGGTTCGGGCTGAGGTTGCCCGGCCGCCTGTGAAGCGGCTTCACCCCTAGCCTCGGCCCGGGCGCGGGGAGCGCACGGGCCGGGCACTGACCTGGGTCCCCCGCTCCCGTCCGCTGTGGTGCTCGGTTGCCGGCCGGCGGGTGGACAGGACTCGGCGTCCCGACGGCGGAGATCCGCGAAGCGGACGTCCTGTGCAGGCTAGGCAGGCCCCCCGGGGGCCGACAACTCGACGAGGGGTGTTCTCGCGCGGCGCACAGTGAAGTCGATCAACGACGGTACGGGGGCTCGGCCGGTGCGGGCCGGCCGGTCAGCCGGTCAGCCGAGCCAGCCGTCCACCTGGCTCATCGCGTCCGGGGACCAGGCCAGCTCCAGGTGGTTGAGCCCGGTGAGCAGCCGGGTGCCGCCGACCGTGCCGACCCCGGTGGTGTCCAGGGCGCTGCGGGTGAGGACGATGCCGTCGCTGGGCCCGCGGTTCTCGTTGAGCACGCCCGGGATGTCGGCCGAGCCGCCGGCCAGCAGGTAGGTGCGGACCGCCGCCGGGACGCCCGCCTGCTGGAGCGGCCCGATCAGCGAGCCGGCGTCGATGGCCGCCTGGATGCCCTGGCCGGAGGTGTAGTAGCCCTGGCCGCCGTAGTAGGTCGTCCACCAGTCCTGGGCGGAGCCGTCCACCCCGTAGGTGGCGTCCCAGCGGGCGAGCAGCTGGCGCTGGCCCGGGTAGCAGTCGTACCCGCCACTGGGCAGCACCCCGAGGCAGGGCTGGGCGGTGGAAGTGCCGTAGCAGGCCATGGACAGGTGCGGAGACGGCACGTTGGCGGTGCCGCCACAGGCCGGCCAGGTGGCCAGCGAGAACGCCCAGCCGTGCGCGTACACGTAGTCCAGGCCGCCGTTCGGCCCGCCGAGGGTGACCAGACGGCGGACGTCACCCGCGTACGCCCGGCCCCAGGACGGACGCACCGAGGACACGTACGCGCGGGCCGCGACCTCGCCCTTGCTCCACGCGACCACGTCCACCTGGGGCACCCCGAGCCGGGCGCGGATCAGGGCGATCGCGTCGCCGACGGCCTGCGCCTGGAGCAGGTTGTCGCCCTGCTTGTGGGCGAACCCGATCGCGAAGACGCGGCGGCCGGTGCCGGCGAGGTACCGGGCGAGCCCGGTGGAGGGGCAGGCGGACGCGCCGCAGGTGCCGCTCTCGCTCGGGTCGGCCCAGGCGCGGTCCGCGTTGTCGTTGGCGCCGTGGACGAGCAGGACGGGGGTGGCACGGCTGCCGGTGTCCCAGCCGGCGGCGGAGTAGAGCAGGAAACGCCCGGAGTAGGGCTGGCGGACGCCGCCGAAGTAGGTGAGGCGGGCGCCGTCCTGGTCACCGCGCCCGCCGGGCGGGTACTGCTCGGCGCGGAAGCCGGTGGTGGTGTCCAGATAGCGCTCGACCTTGGCCCAGCCGTTGCCGGGGGCGGGGAAGGCGGCCTCCAGGGTGAGGGACGCGGTGGCGGGGGCGGCGGTGGCCGCCGATGCGGGTGGGGGCGCGGCGAGGAGGAGGGCGGCGAGGGTGAGGGCGGCGGTGAGGGCGGCGGTAAGGGCGGCGGTGAGGGCGGCGGTGAGGGCGGCGGTGAGGGCGGCGGACAAACGACGGGCGGTGGGGCGCGGGGCGGTGGGCGGTCGTCTGTCGGACGGGCGTCCGGTGGTGAGGCGCGAGGTGGCGGGCATCGGCGGCTCCCTGGTCGGGCCGGTGGGCCGTAGGGCGGGCTGGGGCAGGCCCACGTCCCGGTGGGCCGGAGCTGCACGGTACGGCCGGGCCGCCGGGCCGCCCATGTGCCGGTGTCACACCCGGTGGGCGGGCGGCGTGGCGGTCTGTGCCGTGGCGGGAGTGGCCGCAGGGCCGCCGCCGAGGTCACCCGTCGGATAGGTTGGAGCTCCACCCGCAGTGCCGTACCGCCCAGACGAGAGACGAGGACCCGTCCCGCCATGACCGCGCCCCTTCCCGCCTTCGCCGGCCGCACCTACCTCTTCCAGGTCGACAACGGCGCGGCCTTCCGCAACGCCTACTCGGCCGACGGCAAGCGGCTGCGCTGGGAGGGCCTCGGCGAGTCGGCCGGCCAGTGGGAGGACGTGGCGCTGCACGTCGCCGAGGTGGGCCCGGAGCTGTACTTCGTCAGCTGGACCGAGCAGAGCGGCATCACCGTCAGCCACGTGATGGACCTCGGCAAGCTGACGGTGCGTGCGTTCTGGACGTACGAGGGCGAGGGCGGCCGGGTCGGCGAGCTGCACAGGGGCACGCTGGAGCCGGTGGCCTGAGCCGGTGCGCTGAGCAGGTGGGTTGAGCCGGTGCTCTGAGCCGGTGGACCTGCCGGACCGGCCGGACCGGCGGCCCGTCAGACCGGCTGGCCCGGCACCTGGAGGTGCTGCGAGAGCCACTCCAGCGAGGACGGCAGCAGCTTGCTCCAGGTCTCGAAGTTGTGGCCGCCGGTGTGCAGCATGCTGTACGAGACCTTCATCGGGCTCTGCACCGCGGCCACGAACGCCTCGGTCTCGCGCCGGTAGTTACCGTCGCCCTCCTTGGTCCCGGCCAGCAGCACGGACACCTTGGGCTGCGGCAGGTTCTTGAGGCGCCACATCAGGTCGGCCTCGTTGCGCCGCTGCTCGCTGCCCTTGAAGAGGTCGGGGACGGTCGGGTCGTCGGCGGCCTGGTAGTAGCCGGAGAGCGAGACCGCGGTCGGGAAGACCTCCGGATGCCGCATGGCGAGCTTGAGCGCGCAGTAGCCGCCGGTCGAGTTGCCCATGAAGCCCCACGCCCGCGGGTCGGCGGAGACCCGGTAGCTCGCCTGGAGCGCCGACGGGACGTCCTTGGTGAAGTACGTCTCCGACTGGGCGCCGCCCGGGATGTCCTCGCACTCGGTGTCCAGCGGCAGCGCGGGCGAGGGACGCACCAGCACCATCACGGTCGGCTGCATCTTCCCCTCCTGGAGCAGCTTGAGCGCCGCGCCCGGGTAGTTCAGCCGGGTCACCAGGTTCTTGGCGATGCCGGGGAAGCCGGTGCTGACGATCACCACCGGGAACTGCCGCTGCGCGTACTCCGGCTGGAAGTACTGGGGAGGCAGGTAGACGTACCCCTCGGTGGAGAGCCGGGTGGTGGCCCCGTCGATCCGCACCTCGCGGATCTCGCCGGACTGCTTGGGCTCGCGACCGAGCGCACCGCCGCCCTGGACGGAGGCGTGGCCGATGGTCTCCACCGTGAGCCGGCCGGAGGCGTCCGCCTTGTTCTGGATGACCACCGGGCCGGAGTCGCCGGTGCCGAGCAGGTCGTCCCAGCTGCTGTAGAAGGCGAAGTAGTTGTTGGCCACCAGGCCGAGTGCGGCGAGCACCGTGAGCTGGGTGGCGAGCAGCGCGCCGATCCGGCCGAACACCGCCTGCCAGGTCTGCTTCGCCAGTCTCGGCCACAGCCAGACCGTGCCGGCCATCATCACGACCGCGATCAAGACGGTCAGCGCCAGCACCTTGTGGCTCGTCAGACCCATGTCCTACTTGCTCCCACGCCTCGTACGTCCCCTGCCCCGACCACCGGCGGCCAGTTGCCAGGACACTCGGGACGGCCGCCCCGGTTCCCCCGTCCGCAGCGGGGGCCGTCGCCGAGGCTCGGTCAACAACCCTAGCGGTCCACGGAGGCCTTCCGAACCCGCCGACCAGCGGGGATCCGCGGGTGGGACGGGGTCCGGAAGTATGACGTGGGGGCGTGCGGTGGTGCGCTGCGGAGGTGCGACGCGGCGAGGCGGCGGGTGATGCGGGCGGGTGCGCATCGGGCGCTCCTGGCGTGACGCGAGGCATTCGGTGGCGCAGGTGGGCCGTGGCGCAGCTGGGCCGTGGTGCGCGGCCGTGGTGCGGGCACGGGCCGGTTCCGGTGGTGAACTGGCGCCCGGTCAGCTGACGAGCGCCCAGAGGCGCAGACCTGCGGTCAGTTCGCGCATGCAGCGGGCGCCCAGTTCCTGGGGCGAACCCGGGCCGGTGGTCGGAGCCTGTGAGAAGGCCCACTCCTCCAACGCCACCCGAATGGCGGTGGTCGCGGCCGCCGCCGCGAGCCGGATCTCCAGCGCGTCCGTCCCGTGCGGGCAACGGGAGGCGATCACCTCGCGCAGCCGCTCCTCCGAGTCGCCGTGCACCCGCTGCCAGACGTCGGCGAGGCTCGGGTCCCGGAGCAGGTCGCGGGTCCAGTGCATGGCCTCGGCGGCCTGGTCGTCGGGCGGGGTCAGCGACTCGACCGCCGAGCGCTCCAGCGCCTCACGTACCGGCAGCTCGGCCGAGCTCTCCGCGAACAGCAGGACCCAACGCTGCCCGCCCGCCGCCAGCAACGGGGCGACGGCGTCCTCCTTCACCGAGAAGTAGCGGTAGAAGGTGCGCAGCGAGATGCCGGAGGCGAGGGCGATCTCCTCGGCGGTGACCGCCTCGGCGCCGCGCTCGGCGAAGAGTTCGGCGGCGTTGCGGGCGATCTCCAGCCGGGTGGCGTCACGGCGGCGCTGGTTCAGGGTCGGGCGTCCGGTCACGGTGGTCAGCGTACGCGGGCGGGCGGGCGCGGTGGCGCGACGTGTCACTTCGGCGCGGCGTGCCGTGATGGCGTGGCGTGTCGCGATGGCGCGGCGCGCCTGGGTGGCGTCGCGGGTCGTGGTGGCGCGGCGTGCCCGGGTGGCATCGCGGGTCGTGGTGGCGCGGCCGGTCACGTCGGCGCAGCGCAGCGCGGTGACCCGCCGTTTCGATGTGGCACATTGAGCCTCATTGGCACGTTGTGCCACTTGGGCGTACCGTGTCAGGCGAGGTCGCGAGACCACGAACGAACGGAGTACCCATGGAGCGCTTCAGCGGACGGAACGTCCTGATCACCGGCGGCGGCTCGGGCATCGGCCAGGCCACCGTGCACCGGATCCTCGCCGAGGGCGGGCGGGTCGTCGCGGTCGACGTCAACGAGGACGGTCTGAAGGCCACCCTGGACCGGGCGGCCGCCGCAGGCACCGCCGACCGTCTGACGATCACGGTGCTGGACATCTCGGACGAGGCCGCCGTCCGGACGGGTGTCGCCGAGGCGGTGGCCGGCCTCGGCGGGCTGGACGTCCTGGTCAACGCGGCCGGGATCCTGCGCTCCTCGCACACCCACGAGACCACGCTGGAGTTCTGGAACAAGCTGATCACGGTCAACCTGACCGGCACGTTCCTGATGACCCGCGAGGCACTCCCCGCCCTGCTCACCGGCGGGAAGGGCGTGGTGGTGAACTTCAGCTCCACCTCCGCGACCTTCGCCCACCCCTACATGGCCGCGTATGCCGCGACCAAGGGCGGTATCCAGTCCTTCACGCACGCGATCGCGTCGGAGTACTCGAAGCAGGGACTGCGCGCGGTCTGCGTCGCCCCCGGCAGCATCGACAGCGGCATGACCAACAACCCCGGCCTGCCGGCGGACGCCGACTTCAGCCTGCTCGCCAAACTCTCCCCCGCCCTCGGCCAGGGCTTCGCCGGTCCGGAGACGGTGGCCGGCGTGATCGCCATGCTGGCCTCGGACGACGGCGCCTTCGTGACCGGCACCGAGATCCGGATCGACGGCGGCACCCACATGTGACCCGCTGCCCGCCGGGTCAATGGCGGCAGGCCGAAGCGGTCGACGGCCCCGGTCTCGACCGCTTCGGCCCGTCACAGCCGGCCGTCGAAGGGCCGCGAGCGGAGCCCGGCGGTGCCCGGCGCCCGGTACCCGAGCCGGCCGGTCGGCGGTTTCCCGGACGGCGACCCCGGTCGGGGCTGTTCCGGAGAGCGGGGGTGGCCTTTACTGGAAGGGAAGGCACCCGAGCCGACGGGCGGGCGGACCGGTCCGCCGCCGTCAGTGGTTCACCGGTTCACCGGTTCACCGGTCTCACCCGGCAGGAGGTAGTGCCATGAGCCCGCCTTCGCGAGAGCAAGCCTTACCCCGTCTCGTCGTCGACAGCCCCGACCAGCTCCAGGGGCAGGTCTTCGTCCTCGCCGATCAGCCGATGACGGTCGGCCGGGACTCCGAGTGCCAGATCCACGTGGGCGATCCCGGCGTCAGCCGGCGCCATGCCGTGGTGTGGCGGTCCGGCGGGCACACCACCGTCGAGGATCTGGCGTCCACCAACGGCACCCGGCTGAACGGTCACCCGGTGCTCGGGCAGCAGGAGCTGCACACCGGGGACGTGCTGGACTTCGGCCCGTTCGAGGTGCACTACGAGGAGCCGCGCGACACCGCCGTGACCGTCCCCGGGGTCGGCGCGGCCGGGCTGACGGCCACCGTCGCCGGCGTCCAGCCGCCGGGCCGGCAGGCACCAGCACCGCCACTGCCGTCACAGCCACCACGGCCCCAGTGGCCGCAGCCGTCCCAGCAGGCACCGTCGCCGTCCCACCCGGCGCCGCCGCCTCCGGCACGCCCTGCGCAACCCGAGCGGCCGCAGCCCGCGGCGGGGCACCGGTTCGATGTCGAGCAACAGCAGGCCGGGAACCTCAGCAACGTCGCCGGGAACCAGTACAACTACGTGATGCAGGCGCGGCGGGACAGCTTCTTCCGCGAGATCGCCGCCACCCGCACCAGGGCACGGCACCTGGTCATGGCCGGTTTCCTGCTGCTCGTGATCGGCGGCGGAGTCTACGGCTGGGCGCTGGTCAGCTTCATCGTCCACACCAACAACGCTGCCCAGTCCGCCAACCCCGACTTCTCCGTACCCGACCTGCTCGGGCCGAAGGTCGGCGGAGTACCGGTCGGCGCCCTCGGCTTCGCGGCGGCGGCGATCGGCGGCGTCCTGCTGATCGTCGGCATCGTCCTGCACGTCGTGACCACCTCGCGGCGCCGGCGCTTCGAGGAGGAGGAGTCACGCCGGCTGAACGTGCCGCCCCCGCCGCGCTGAGGCCACCGCGTCGCCCCCGTCGATGGCCGCCGGCCCGGGCGGTCGCATCAGGCCGACACATCAAGCCACGGCGTCAAGCCGTCGCATCGAGCCACCGCACCGAGTCCATCACGGGAGGCCCGGCCATGGTCTTCAACATCGGCAGCCAGCAGGGCGGCGTGATCAACAACGTCGCCGGCGACCAGACCGTCCACGGCGGTCAGTCCGGCCACTTCACGGCGGACGGGCAGGACGTGCGCGGGCTGGTCGGCGAACTCCGTACGGCCGTCGAGCAGGCGCAGCTGCCGCCGGCGGTGGCGCCCGAGGTCCGGGCCGAACTGGACTCGATCGATGCGGAGGTCGCCCGGCCGGAGCCGGACCGCGAGGCGGTCGCCGGCCGACTGACCCGGGTCACCAAGCTGCTCAGCTCCGCCGGCGCCCTCGTCGCCGCCGGCACCGGCCTGCTCGGACCGCTCTCCGCACTGGCCGGCTGGCTGGGCACCCTGGGCCTGCCGATCCTGCATGCCCTCGGGGGCTGAGGCCGACCCGTCCTCGGACCGTCGGCTCGGACCACCCGGCTCTCGGTCGTGGCTCGCCGCCGCCGGCCCGCGGTCGTCGGGCCGCGACCAGGGCGCGCCTCCGGCCCCTGCTCACGTCGGCCGGGCGTGGGCGCGGCGGCCGGGCGGCGCGGTGCCGGTACGGGCGTCCCGGCGGTCGCCGAGGGTGTTGCCCGCCCACAGCAGCACGGCCCCGACCAGGGCGAAGCCCCCGGTCGTCAGGAAGGACGCCCCTGCGACCCGGCAGTAGCCGCCCGGGATGGTGGGGTCGAGGAACACGTACGGGTACCGGTCGACCACCACGCCGCGGAGCAGCGTGTAGGCAAGGTAGAGCAGCGGGGGCACCAGCCAGCCGGCCGCCTCCACCGGGCGGATCCGGCGCTCCGGCGGGTCGACCAGCCAGTCGGCGAGCACTGCGGCCGGCACCACCTGGTGCACGACGTGGTGGACCCACGGGACCATCATGTCGACGGGGTAGGGCACCTGGAGCAGTCCGTACGCAAGCCCGGTGACGGTCGTGCAGAGCAGCACCGCGCCCCGCACCGTACCGAGCACCGGGCGCCGGCCGGTCAGTGCGGCCCCTCCGCCGAGCAGCAGGACGACCGCGGCGGCCATGGCGCTGAGGTTGCCGAAGTAGCTGAAGAAGTTCGGCAGTCCGGTGATGCCGGTCGCGGCGCGGTGGCCCGCGAAGCCGAGTGCGACGACGGTGAGGAGCGCGAAGGCGATCCTGGCCGGGGCGAGCCATCGGTACATCCTCGGATCCGCCTCTCCGCCGGGCTACGGGTGCCGTGGTTGCTCAGATTCAAACCCCGGCACGGGAATCCGGCCACCGGGCGGCGGCCGACGGGCCGGTGGTCGGCACGCCGGCGGGTCGGCACGTCGGTCGGTGAGCAGCGGGGCCTGAGTGGCGGGGCGGCGGGCGACCCGCGGCGGCCGATGGGCGGCGGATCGGGCTGCCGGGGGGAGGCGCTAGCGTGCGGGCATGACCGCGACGACGACCGGCGACGACCGCAGCTTCCCGCCCGCCCTGGCCGAGGTGGCCCGGGTGGAGTTCGAGTACGGCGAGGAGGGCGAGGGCGTCGACTTCGAGCCGTACGACGTCTTCGACTCCGCCGAGGAGACCACCGACTGGATCCGGTCCTGGACCGCCAACCGCGAGCTCGACGGTGCCGCCTACCGGGTGTTCGGGCAGGACGGCACGGGGGGCCTGGCCGCACTCTGGCTGGTGCGGCCCGGCCGCCCGCTCGCCGACCAGCCGGTGGTCTTCCTGGGCTCGGAGGGCGAGCGGGGGGTGGTGGCCGGGAGCCTCTCCGACTTCCTCTGGGTGCTGGCCGACGGCCTCGGCCCGCTGGAGGCCGCCGTCCACGAGGAGTGGGAGTCCCGTCCCTCCCCCGTCCTGGCCGACCTGGCCGAGCGCCACGCCACCACCGCGCGCCGGCCCGCCCGCGAGATCATCGCGGAGGCGCAGACCGAGTTCGCCACGTTCTCGGAGGACCTCGACGCACTCTGCCGCTGAACCGGCCGCGGGGACAGGACGCGGCACGTCGGTGCCGGAGGACCCGCCCGCTCAGGAGCGCCAGGCCACGGCCAGCGCCCGGGCCGGGTTGGCCGTCAGGAGGAGCTCGGGCAGCTCGGGGCCGAACTCACGGGCGAGGCGCGGGGCGAGGGCGGTGAGGAGGTGCGCCGGGCCGGGGGCCAGGCGAGCGGTGCGGGTGGTGGTGTCGCCGCCGAGGAGGAGTTGCGGGGCGTGGCCGGCCTCCACCAGGGCGGCGACGGTGTCGAACAGGTGGTGGTCGGTGGCGTGGTGGGCGCGGGAGGGGCCGTCCAGGGCGAGGTACGCGCCGGACTCGGCGAGGTGCCGGTGCAGCCGTGGGTCGGGGAACCGGTTGAGGTGGCCGAGGATCACCCGCTGCGGGGGCACGCCGTACCGGTCGCAGAGAAGGTCCAGGACGTCGGACGCGGCGGTGCCGAGTTCGTGGTGCACGGCGATCGGGGCCCCGGTGGCGTGGTGGGCCTCGGCTGCGGCCGCCATCACGCGGCGGGTGTGGTCGCCGAGGCCGTGGTAGTCGCCGGCCACCTTGACGAGTCCGGCCCGGACGCCGCCCGGCACGTCGCGCAGGCCGGTGGTCAGCTCGGCGGTGAACAGCTCGCCGAGCCCCTCGTACAGCGCGTCCAGCACGGCCGGTTCGTAGTGGACGGCCTGGTGCAGGCCGGTGGCCGCGACCAGGTGGACGCCGGTGGCGCGGGAGAGCCCGGCGAGCGCGTCGCCACCGCGGCCCATGCCGTGCGGGGTCCACTGGACGAATGCCTGGCCGCCGGCCGCCGCGAAGACGCGCAGGACCTCCTCGGCCGCGGCGGCGTCGTCCAGCTCCTCGCCGGGGAGGCGGGGGCTGCGAAGGAAGAGGTGGTCGTGGGCGTCGCACACGCCGAGCTCGGCGGGGTCGAGGTCGCCGAGGACGGTGCGGACGGTGCGGTCGCCGAGGACGGTGCGGTCGGCGCGGACGGCGGCGCCCGGAGCGACGGCGCCGGTCATGCGGACTCGGCGAAGGTCGCGGCCGCGACCCGCAGGCCGGCCAGCGCCTTGGGAACGCCGACGTAGGGCGCGAGGTGGACCAGCACCTCGGTGATCTCCTCCCGGGTGACACCGATCCGCAGGCTGTTGCGGACGTGGTCGGCGAGCTGTGGTTCGACACCGCCGAGGGCGGTCAGGGCCGCCAGGTTGGCGATCTGACGGTCACGCAGGGCGAGGCCTGGCCGCTGGTAGGTGCCGCCGAAGAGGCTGGTGACGATCCAGTCGGGGAAACCGGGCGCCAGTTCGTCCAGCCCCTGGAGGGTGGTCGCCTGCGTCTGCGGGCCGGCGAGTTCGTTCAGCAGGGCGTAGCCGGCGGCGCGGTCCAAGGGGGTGGGGGTGAGCGCGGTGGAGTCCATCGGAGGGGGTGGTCCTTTCACCAGTGGCGCCCGGCGGGCAGCCGGTCGAGTTCGGGGCTGGACAGGTGCAGCACCTCGTAGCGGGTGCCGGGTTCGGCCTCGGGGGCCGCGCCGTCCCAGAGGGCGATGCGCAGCAGCTCCCAGCGGCTGGGGTCGACGGCGACCGCGGCCGTGTGCAGGGCGGGGTGGTCGGGCAGGGCGGCGAGGGCGGCCTCCACGGCCTCGGCCGGGTCGGCGCCCTCCGGGAGGCGTTCGATGTGGCGGGTGGCATGGCGGGTGGCGGTGACCGGGGCGTCCCGGGCGGGGCCGCGGCGCAGGCCGGTGCCGAGCCAGTGGCGGACGGCGGGGCGGCCGAAGTCCTGGCTCAGGCCGCGGAAGCCCGGCCCCCAGAGGAAGCTGTTCATGCCCTCGGGGGTGCGCCAGAGGTAGAACGGGGCGTACTCGTTGACGGGCGACCCGGCCCGGCCGCGCTCGCGGATCAGGTATGCCTTGAGGCCGAGGCCGGGGAAGGCGTCGAGCAGGTGGCCCTTGTCGGCGACTCGCTGACGGATGATCCCCATGTCGTGGTCGGCCGGGAGGATGATCTCGTACTGCATGGCGTGCACGGGCGGTCTCCCCGAGTCGTGACTCCGGGCCGGACGCGTCGGCCGGCCCGGCGGGCGGCGGGTGCTCCAAGGCGGGTGGCCCAGGCGGGTGGCCCAGGCGAGCGTCTCGGGCAGGCAGCTCAGGCGGGTGCGCCGGGCCGGTGCTTCACGCAGGTGCTTCGGCCGGGGCGATGGGCCGGTCAGCCGATGCGGTGGGCGGCGAGCAGGCCGAGGACGCCGCGGACGGCCTGTTCGAACGGCTCGGCGGTGCCGGCGGCCCGGGCGAGGACGTACCCGCCCTGGACGACGGCGACCACGGCGGCGGCGGTGTCGGCCGGGTCGGCGGCGGAGGTGAGCTCACCGGCGGCCTGCCCCTCGGCGACCACCTCGGCGAGACGGCCGCGCAGCCAGTCGAAGGTCTCCTCGACGGGTGCGCGCAGCTGTGGGTCGGCGATGACGTCCGGGTCCTGGGCCATCCGCCCCAACCGGCAGCCGCGCAGCACCTCGCGTTCGCGGTGCAGGTAGGCGGCGATCCGGTCGTAGGCGGTGCCGGGGCCGGCCAGGTCGGCCTCGGCGATCGCCCGCATCTGCTCGGCGCTGCGGCGCAGGGCGGCGGCGGCGAGGCCGGGCTTGCCGGTGAAGTGGTGGTACATGCTGCCCTGGCCGACGCCGGCGTGCTGCTGGATGGCCTTGGGGCTGGTGCCGACGTAGCCGCGCTCCCAGAGGAGTTCCTGGGTGCTCTCGATGAGGCGGTCCTGGGTTGCTGCCATGCGGATCACTGTACATACCTGTAGGTACAGTGTCCATACCAGTGGGTACAGAAGCCCGGGGCTCGTGAAACGCCGATGGGCCGTGGGCCGCCACCCGGCGGTCCACGGCCCCGCGTGATCACCGCCCCCGGGACCCAGCGCGGCATTCACCGCGCCAGGGAGGCGCGCGCCACCCGGAGGAACGATCGGGCGGCGGCGGCCGGAGCCGCGCCCGGGCCGACGATGCCGGAGCGTCATGTCCACTGGTGGTCACGGCAGTTCACGGCGGATCACCGAGGGGACCTCGCTCGCGAACAGCTCCGGTTGCTCGCGCTGCACCTCCTCGGTGAGCAAGTCCACGCCGATGCCGACCACCTCGTTGCCGAAGGCCTCGTGGTAGCGGTGGATCTTCTCGATCACCTGCTGCGAACTGCCGACCAGCGCCGAACCGCGCTCCACCGCGTCCTCCAGCGACGTGAACGGCGAGTTGTTGTGCTTGCCGGCCGCGGAGTTGAACAGTGCGTCCCAGTAAGGGCGGAAGCCCTCGACGGCATCCTGCGAGCGCCGGGCGATGAACAGGCCGCCGAAGCCGGTGCCGACCCTGGCGTCCCTCGGGTCGTGACCGTGGTGCTCCCAGCGCTCGCGGTAGTGGTCGACCAGCGCCTTGTACTTCGCCAGCGGGTGAAAGGAGTTGGCGGAGAACAGCGGGCCCCCGGAGCGGGCGGCGAGATCGGTGGACTGCTCGCTGGTGGCGCTGCCGTACCGGACCGGGATCGGATCCTGGAACGGGCGCGGCGAGGTGGTCACCTCCGTGAGCGGCGGCCGGGTGGACCCGTCCCAGCTGACCTTCTCCTCACGCCAGAGCCGGTGCAGCAGTCCGTAGTTCTCGGCCAGCGCGTCCCACTGGCGCTCCTCCGGCAGGCCGAACAGGTCGAAGTGGCGCGGGTCGTTGCCCTTGCCGATGATCAGCGCTCGCACGGGGGCAGCACCGGGGGGCAGGGACGCGCGGAGGTCGGCTCTCGGGCGTAGGTCGCCTCTCGGGCGGTGTCAGCGCGCGGCGGGGCGCGGGCCGCGGAGGCTGCCGGGGCGACAACAGCGCAGGGGCGCGGCACGGTCGGACACCCCCGCTCCCCCCTTCGCCTCGCACACACACGATCCCCCGCGAGCACAGGCACCGGTCGGGAGCGGGGCAAGAGCTTGATCCCGGCCGCCGGACTGGCAGGATGTCCGCCATGACCTACCTCGCCGCGGATGACCGCTATGCCTCGATGACCTACCGCCGGGCCGGCCGCAGTGGCGTCCAGCTGCCCGCCGTCTCGCTGGGTCTGTGGCACAACTTCGGTGACACCCAGCCCCTCGACGTGCAGCGGGCGGTACTGCGCCGCGCGTTCGACCGGGGCATCACCCACTTCGACCTGGCGAACAACTACGGCCCGCCGTACGGCAGTGCCGAGCGCAACTTCGGCTACCTGTTCGCGCAGGACTTCCGCCCGTACCGGGACGAGCTGTTCATCGCGAGCAAGGCGGGCTGGGACATGTGGCCGGGCCCGTACGGCGACGGCGGCAGCCGCAAGTACCTGCTGGCCAGTCTGGACCAGTCGCTGGGCCGGATGGGCCTGGACTACGTGGACGTCTTCTACTCGCACCGCCACGACCCGGACACTCCGCTGGAGGAGACCATGGGCGCGCTGGACTCGGCGGTGCGCTCGGGCAAGGCCCTGTACGCGGGCATCTCCAACTACCCGGCCGCGCAGCACCGGGAGGCGGTGGCGATCCTCCGCGACCTGGGCACGCCGGTCCTGATGAACCAGTCCGCGTACTCGATCCTCAACCGGTCCGTGGAGGACGACGTCCTCGACGCGGTCGGCGACACCGGGACCAGCCTGATCGCCTACTCGCCGCTCGCCCAGGGCCTGCTGACCGACCGCTACCTCTCCGGCGAGGTGCCGGCGGGTTCGCGGATGTCGGTCGGCCACTTCCTCAAGGAGGAGGCGCTGACCGGCGCCAAGCTGGAGCAGTTGCGGGCCCTGGACAAGGTGGCCGAACGTCGCGGCCAGACCCTCGCCCAGCTGGCGCTCTCGTGGGTGCTGCGGGACGAGCGTGTGGTGTCGGTGATCATCGGCGCCAGCAGCGTCAAGCAGCTCGACCAGAACATCGACGCGCTGAACGGCGGCCCGCTGACCGCCGAGGAGCTGGCGGAGATCGACGCCCTCAGCCGCTGAACTCCGGGCGGGCCCCGGCGGGTTGCGCGGGGCCCGGCGGGGTCGCGCGGGGTGGCCCGCCCCTCCTCGGTCCACCCCGCGACCGCACTCCGACCGGGCAGCCGGGCAGGCCGCGCACGCCGGGGCCGTGACCCGCCGGGCGCCGGGCGTTGTACCGTCCGCACACGTCCTTCGAGACCCCGGGAGTCCCCGTGCGGACGATCCTCCTGCGCACCCCGGCTTGATGGGCGCGTCGTTCTTCACCAGGATGCCCTCGCCCACCCCGTCGGGTGCGGTCTGGGCGAACAGCTTGAAGCCGGGCTTCTGGGCGAGCGAGGAAGCGGGCGACCAGCTCCGGGCGGTCGTCCAGCAGCCGCTGGTGGACGGTGACCGGGCGCGGCGTGCCGTTGTTGACCCGGGCGCGGCGGTCCGGCGCGGCGTCCAGCGCCCCCTTGACGTAGACGGCGTCCACGGCGCCGTCGCGCAGCGCGGCCGGCTCGGCCGCCCACTGCCCGCCAGCGGGCAGGGCCGGGAGGTCCACCAGCTCCGCGTCGTCCGGGGTGAGTCCGGCCACCGACAGTGCACCGTGCAGGCCGGCCAGTGCCATCGCCCGCCAGAAATCGATGCCGATCCCATCAAGTGGAACGGCGAGCCGCAGGCTGCGCAGCTGCCCGGGCGCGGCGATCCCGCCGCCGGAGCGGACCAGGACGATTGGGCGGGGCTGTCCGGAGCGATGCGCCGAGCGTTCCACGGCGCGGGAGCACGAAGCAAGCTTTTGCCACATGATGGGATCGCTTGTTCGTGAACGCCATTCCATTGCAACGCCATCGACACAATTCCGAAGCATCGGCTGCCCTACTCTGGGGACCGACTTCGGTGAACCGGCCGGAGCGCCGGACAGAACGCGAGGTGCCATGGCCGAGGCCGCCACCGCCGTCCAGAGCCCGCCGGCCGGCGCACAGGCCGTCCAGCGGGCCCTGGGGCTGCTGCACTGCTTCCACGACAACGGCCCCGAGCTGAGCGCCTCGGACCTGGCCCGCCGGATGGGACTGTCGGTCTCCACCGCGCACCGGCTGGCCCGCACCCTGGTGAGCGCCGCGTTCCTGGAGCAGGACGAGCAGACCGCCCGGTACCGGCTCGGCCCGGCCGTCGCCGAACTCGGCCAACTCAGTTTTCACCAGCGCGGGCTGCACCTCGCCGCTCCCGAGCTCGGCCTGCTCGCCAGGCGCACCGGCGCCACCGCGGACCTGGCGATCCGCAGCGGTCCGCACGCGGTGATCCTGGTCGGTGCCTCGGTCCGCCCGGACACCGGGCTCGGCCTGCGCCGGCCGCTGCACTCGACGGCGCTGGGCAAGGTCCTGCTGGCCTGGCCGCGCCCCGGCGACCCGGGGGCGGCGGCGATCGGCCCGCTGCAACCGTTCACCGACCGGACGATCACCGAACCGGATCTGCTGGCCGAGGAGTTGGTGAAGGTCCGCGCCGCGGGCTTCGCGCTCAACGACGGCGAGTCGGCCACCGGGGTCCGGACCGTGGCGGTGCCGGTACTGGACAGCGGCGGGCAGGCCCGGTTCGCGCTGGCCGTCCGCTCGACCCCGGCGCACCTCACCGACGACCGGCTGGACTGGTTCCTCGGGCACGCGCGGACCTGCGCGGGCGCACTGGCCGTCCTGCTGCTGCCACCGGACCAGCGCGCCTGAACGACAGGGCCGGGCCGGCACTCCCGGCCGGGCTGGAACGACGGTGCGGGCCGGGCGTTCAGGGGGAACGCCCGGCCCGCACCGGCAGGGTTCAGCGGCGGCTCGCGCGCGTGTCCGCGCCCGGCTTCACGCCACCGGGGTGTACTTGTAGCCGACCCGACGGACCGTCACGATGCTGTCCCGGTGGGCCGATCCGAGCTTGCGACGCAGGCGCGCCACGTGCACGTCCACCGTGCGGCCGTCGCCGACGTGGCCGTAACCCCAGACGGCGGAGACCAGGTGGTCGCGGGTGTGCACGCGCTGCGGGTGCTCGGTCAGGTGGGCCAGCAGCTCGAACTCCAGGTAGGTGAGGTCGAGCAACCGCCCATCGACGTAAGCGTTGCGGCGCTCCACGTCGACGGTGATGCCGCGGCCGGCGGGCCGGACCGGGCGGACGACAGCAGGCCCGTTGGACGGGACCGCCGACGGCACCCGGACGCCACCGGTAGCGGCGGAGACCGTCGCAGTCGCACCGACGGAGGGCGAGTCGGCCGGAGCCGACCCGGTCTCGGCGGGCACCAGGACGAGGTACCCGACCATCGAGTGGCCGTTCGCACCGCCGAGCTGCGCACCGAGCTGCGCACCGAACTGGGCGCCGTACTGGGCCAGCAGGGCCTGCGGCAGCGCACCCTGGGGGAGAGCGGCGACCACGGTGGCCCCCTCCGGCAGTGCGGCGAGCAGGGCCTGCGGGGCCGGGGCTCCCGGCGCGACCGCGGCCACTGCCGCTGCCGCGGTGTGCGACGGGGTGGCCGCCGGGCGCTGCTGGACGGACGAGTGCTGCGGGCTGATGGCGTGCTGCGGACCGGCCTGGTGCTGGCCGTGCCATCGGTCGGCGGTTGAGGGGACGGAGCGGACCGCGCGCAGGTGCGGGGTCGCGGCGGGCAGGGGAAGGGTGGCCGTGGAGGAAGAAGACATGGTGCCGCTCATTTCGCGCGTGTGACGGACGGGGTGGAGTCGTCTGCGCGTCGACCGGGCGTACTGCCGGGGGCTGATCAGAAGTCAGCGGGCGGAGTGCCGGGACGCGCTGGGCGAACCCGGACACGTCTGGTCGAACAGGTGCGGCTGCCGGGACGGCCAGAACGGCTCGAGGTCGAGGTGACCTCGGCTGCTGTCCACGACGTTGCTCATGCGCCCATTCAACCATGCGAACGGACCATTGCTCCGCACGCGGTGCATCGCCCCCGGCACGCGGACGGGACCGGCAACGGCTCTGGTGCCGGCGACGGCGACGGGGGTGGAGGTGGGGAAGACGAGGTTCACTGGTGCTCTCCGCGAGGCGGGCCTTGGCCACGGCCGTAGGCCGGACGGGGCGCTGTCCGATAAGGCCGGGTCGACGAATTGACGGATCGTCAGGAGGTGAATGGGGCGGTGACCCGGCGACCGCTACCGGAGGGGGCGGGGCACGCGGGGCCGGCCGGGAGATCCGTCGGAACAGCGGGGACGGGCTGGTCCGTCACCGACAACAGGCGCTGCAGATCAACGCGTGGTCGATGTACCGGCGGATCGTCAGCGCCGGGGTGACCGGAGTGCGGGCGGGTGCGGCTGCTGCGCGTCGCTGGTCGACGGTCACGGTGCTGCCCCTCCCCTGGTTCCCGAACGTCCTGGCCGAACGTCCTGGCCGAACGCCATAGCCGGACATCCCTTGCCGGACGCCCTTCTCGGACATCCCTTGCGGCATGCGGTACATCGTTGCCGTGGTGCGCCCCGGTGCCTGCACTGCGGCGTCCTGCGCGGTGCCCCTTCGGGCGCCCCGGGACATCCCGACAGCAGGTCCGGGCGGCCTTCGAGGACAGAGCCTTCCACGCCGTGCCGGTCAAGGCAACCTCCCGGCCACAGAACGTCCGGGATGCGGACGCCCGGATGAGACGGCGGACTCCCGAGCCCCGTCCGACCGCCCGACCGACCGACCGCCCGACCGCCCGACCGACCGCCCGACCGCCCGACCGCCCGTCCGTCCGTCCGTCCGTCCGTCCGTCCGTCCGTCGAAGCGTCGCCCGTCGAAGCGTCGCCCGCCCCTCCGTCAGACCCGTGCGGGAGCGCCCCGGCGTCGGTCCGCGGCGTGTTCGACCAGCGTGACCAGGAGTTCCTTCCCGTCCTCGCGCCGGCGCGCATCGCACAGCACCACCGGGATGCCCGGGTCCAGATCGAGCGCGTCCCGGACCTCCTCCGTCGTGAACGCCTCGGTGCCGTCGAAGCAGTTCACCGCCACCACGAAGGGGATACCGCGCTGCTCGAAGAAGTCCACCGACGGGAAGCAGTCCGCCAACCGCCGGGTGTCGGCGAGCACCACGGCGCCGAGCGAACCGCGCGCCAGCTCGTCCCAGACGAACCAGAACCGGTCCTGGCCCGGCGTGCCGAACAGGTAGAGGGCGAGCCCGGGCCGCAGGTCGATCCGGCCGAAGTCCATCGCCACGGTGGTGGTGCGCTTGGCCTCCACGCCCGAGGTGTCGTCCACCGGGCGGCCGAGCTCGCTCAGCTCCTCCTCGGTGCGCAGCGGACGGATCTCGCTCACCGAGCCGACCAGCGTCGTCTTGCCCGCGCCGAAGCCGCCGGCGACCAGGATCTTCACGGCGACACCCGGACCGCCCCGCCACTGCGGGTCACCGGCGTGCCCCCGTCCCTCGGCTTGCCGGTGTCCCCGGTGTCCCTCGTGTTCCTCGCGGGGCGGGTGGTCAGAGCGCACGGAGTCCATTGATCACGTCTCGCAGCAGGCGCTCGTCCGGCAGCTCGGCGAGCGGAACGGGTCGGGTGACGCTGATCAGCTCGGCGTCGTAGAGGTCACCGAGCAGGACGCGGACCACACTGACCGGAAGGTCGGTGTAGGAGCCGAGTTCTGCGACGGACAGCGGCTCCCGGCGGCACCAGGCCAGGATGGTCTGGTGCTCCGGGTCGAGCACGTGCGCGGGCACGGCGCCCGCGGACGGCCCGGGCTCGGCGGCGGTGACCAGCGAGATCAGGTCGAACAGACCGTCCTCGACCGGCCGGGTGCGGCCCCGGGTCATCGAGTAGAGCCGCACCACCGGCCCGGCGTCGTCGTCGAACCAGCGGTCGTCGACCGGGGTGCGCGCCCGGAACAGGTCGACGTCGGGCTCGTCCCCGCCCGGGTCGTCCTGTTCGCGCGTCGGCTCCTCCTCCGCCATCGGGCCGCTCATCTCCCCGGCGGGGCGACTTCGGTGCGTGGCTCGGCGGCCAGGTGCTCGCCGACCCGCTTGACCAGCAGGGCCATCTCGTAGGCGATCTGGCCGATGTCGGCCTCGGCCTCGCTCAGCACCGCCAGGCAGCTGCCGTCGCCGGCCGCGGTGATGAAGAGGAACGCCTCGTCGAGCTCCACCATGGTCTGGCGGACGCCGCCGACCTTGAAGTGGCCGCCGGCGCCCTTGGCCAGGCTGTGGAAGCCGGCCGCCACGGCGGCGAGGTGCTCGGCGTCCTCGCGGTCGAGGTCGCGGGAGGCGCCGGTGGCCAGCCCGTCGCTGGACAGGATCACCGCGTGCCGCAGGGCCGCGACGCGACCCACCAGGTCGTCCAGGAGCCAGTTGAGGTCCCCGGATGACTGCGTCGAAGTGGTCATGAATCTGTTCCTTCCGCTGGAGCGGGTGGTGCGGGTGGTGCAGACACTGCAGGTGGTGCGGGTACTGCGGTTGGTGAGGGTGTCGACGACGGCGTCCGGGCCGCGCGCGGCGCCGGGGGTGCGGACGGCATGCGGCGGGCCAGCGGCGCCGAGCCGGTCGCGGGCGGGGCGGGCAGCGCGGCCGGGGCGGGCGCCGGGCTGATCGCCCGTCGGGCCGGGTCCGGGGGCAGCCAGGCGGGTACGGCGACGGGCCGGGCGGGCGGGTTCGCCGGCGCGGTCCCGGTGCCGGTGCCGGTGGTGACTCCGGCGCCGCGTCCACGGGTGAAGCCGCGCTGGAACGAGGCGAAGGTCGCCCGCGCCTCCTCGGGCGAGCGCTCCCGGATGCTCTCGGCACCACCCGAGCCCGGAGAGGCGTCCTGGGCGGCGCGCTCGCGCAACTGCGGCGCGAGGCTCGCCTGGCGCACCCGGCGCGGCAGCGGGCCGGGGCCCGCGGGCGCGCCGCCCGCCGGAGCGGCGCCGGCAGGGCCGGAGGCGGCGGGCGCAAGTACAGCGGCAGGGACAGCTGCGGCGGCCGGGGCAGGCGCAGCGGCAAGCGAAGGTACGGCGGCGGGCGCCGGGACGGGTCCAGCGGCAGGCGCAGGTACGGCCGCCGGGGCAGTCGCGGCCGCCTCATCGCGGCGGTGGCGGCCGGTGCCCGGAGAGTCCTCGTCGCCGGGCGTCGGCACCAGCACCGGACCGCTCTTGGTCCGGGAGCGCCTCGGCAGCCCGCCCGGAGTGCGGGCCGGTTCGGGCGCCGACGGGCGCGGCCCGCCGCTCACCCGGTGCCGCCCGCCCTGGCCGGCCGCGGCGACCGGGCCGCCACCCGCCGCGCCGCCGGCACGGCCGTCGTCGCCCTCGTCGCTCAGCGCCGGCACCGCGACCAGGTCGCGCTGGCCCCGCCGGGCGGGCACCGCGCGCTGCGCCGTACCGGCAGCGCCGGTGGCACCCGAAGCACCCGAAGCGGCGACGCCCCCTCCCGAGGGCGGCTCCGGCAGTCCGTCCGGCGCCTCCGCCAGCAGCTCGCGCGGGATCAGCACCACCGCCGTCGTCCCCCCGTACGGCGAGGGCCGCAGGTGGACCCGGATACCGTGCCGGCGGGCCAGCCGGCTGACCACGAAGAGGCCGAGCCGGTCGGTGTCGGCGAGGTCGAACTCCTGCTCCACGGCAAGGCGTTCGTTGATCTCGGCGAGCGCCTGCTCGCTCAGCCCGAGGCCGCGGTCGTCGACCTCCAGCGCGAAGCCGTGCGCCACCACCTCGCCCTGGACGGTCACCTGGGTGTTGGGCGGGGAGAACACGGCGGCGTTCTCGACCAGTTCGGCCACCAGGTGGGTGACGTCGGCGACCGCACTGCCGAGCAGGCCGGTGCCGGGGAACGGCCGGACGGTCACCCGGGCGTAGTCCTCCACCTCGCCGACGGCGGCGCGGACCACGTCCACCATCCGCACCGGCTTGCGCCAGGCCCGGCCCGGCGAGCCGCCGGCCAGGATGATCAGGCCCTCGGCGTGGCGGCGCATCCGCGTGGTGAGGTGGTCGACCTTGAAGAGGTCCTCCAGCTCCGCCGGGTCCTCGGTGCGGCGCTCCATGGTGTCGAGCAGGGTCAGCTGGCGGTGCAGCAGCACCTGGCTGCGCCGGGCCAGGTTGACGAAGACCGCGGAGACGCCGCGCCGCAGGTCGGCCTGTTCGACGGCGGCCTCGACGGCGGCCCGCTGCACGGCGTTGATCGCCCGCCCGACCTGGCCGACCTCGGCCGGGCCGAACTCCAGCTCGGGTGCCTCCGCCGCGACGTCCACCGCCTCGCCCCTGCGCAGCCGCAGCATCACCGAGGGCAGGCGGGTGCCGGCCAGCTCGTTGGCCGCGTTGCGCAGGCCGATCAGCTCGCGGGCCATGCCGCGGCCGATGCGGTAGGAGATCATCACCGACAGCACCACGGCGATCAGGCCGATCGCACCGGCGATGCCGCCGCGCCAGAGCATGCCGATGGCGTAGGAGCGTTCGCGGTCGCCGATCGCCACGGCGAGGCGGCTGTTGATCGCGGCGAGGTCGCCCAGGGCCCGGTCCGCGGTCTCCCGCCAGGAGTCGCCGTTGATCGCCTGGACCACCCGGTCCGGCCCGCCCGCGCCGACGAAGTCCGCCTCGGCGCGGGCCAGCGCCGCCCAGGCCTCGCCGCCGCGCAGGGCGATGTAGTCGGTCTGGTCGGCCGGTTCGAGCTCGGCGATGTAGACGGTGAACAGCGCCTGCTGGTTGTGCAGGGCGTCCAGCGCGACCTGGTACTGCTCGGCCGTGGGCCGCCCGGTGGCGGTGCGCAGCCCCTCCATCGCCGCGTCCTCCTGCGCGAGGTACTCACGGGCGCGCGCCAGCTCGATCAGGATCGTTCCCTGGCGCGGAAGTTGGCCGCTCTGCCGGGCGACGAAGGCGGACCGGAAGCTGAAGGTGGGCTTGACGAGGTCGCTGTACTGGCCGAGCGCGAACTCCCAGTTGAGTGCCGCGCGGTTGACCTGGCCACGCAGCGGGGCGAGCTGGTCCGCGGCGGCGAGGATCTGCACGTAGCGCCCGCGCTGCGCGGTGTCGAGCCGGCCGCCGCTGCTGTCCTTCTTCTGCCGCAGCACGGCGAGGCCCTGGTCGGTGGCGGCCTGGGCGTGCTCGAAGGCGTCCCGGGCGGCCCGCGAGGCCGGGTCGGCCAGCCGCTGGACGGCGGCGCGGCGCTCGTTCTGCAGGTCGGCCGCGTACTGGTCGACCGGTGTCCCGAACTCCTTGTACGTACTGCTGACCTCCAGCCGGCTCCAGACGTCTCCGGTGGTGGCGAGCGTCGCGTAGGCCCACAGGGCGGTCAGGGCGACGATGGGCACCAGGAGCAGCGCGATGATCTTCGCGCGGATCGAGCTGCTGCGCAGACGCATGGAGTCCTCGGTCGGGAAGTGCCAGGCGCGGACGGGGAGCGGTTCGAGGGACGGACGGGACGACGGGACGGGCGGGACGACAATACGGGCGGAACAGGCGGAACGACGGTACTGCAGGGCGGGTCGGGCGGGCGGTCGGTCGGCACATCAGGCCTGGCCGGGAGCTCCCGGCCGCAGGTCTGCGAGAGCCTACTACGCCCTGACCACTCGTTCGAGGGTCGAACCCGCCCTCCCCCCGCCCTCGCCCCGATCCCGTCCGGATCATCCCTGACGTCCCGGATTCACCCACTCCCCCGCCCGTCCCACGCCGCCCCGGCCGCGGCCCGCTACGGCACTTTCCCTACGAGCCGGTGCCGATCTCGTGGCGCCATGGTCACAACCCTGGGCAGTGACAGAGCAATCCGATAGTTTCGCTCCCACCTGCCCGACCGGTCAGCGCGCCGCCGATCCGGACGCCCGAACGGGCCCGGCAGGCAGGGGCCGCAACGGGATCGGGGGCAATGTGCGCGAGTTCACCACCCCCGCACCGGCCGGCCCCCCGGCCAGTGGCGGACTGGCCGACTCGCTCTACGACGCCGCCGAACGCACGCCCGGACTGATCCAGCTGGCCCGCCTGGACGGTTCCGGCCGGGAATGGCGCGAGGTCACCGCGACGGTCTTCCGGGACGAGGTGCTGGCGCTCGCCAAGGGCCTGCTCACCCGCGGCGTCCGCTACGGCGACCGGGTCGCGATGATGTCCCGCACCCGCTACGAGTGGACGCTGTTCGACTACGCACTCTGGTCGATCGGCGCGATCCCCGTCCCGGTCTACCCGACGGCGGCGGCCGAGCAGGTGCGCTGGATCCTGGCCGAGACCCAGGCGGTGGCCTGCGTGGTGGAGGACGAGGACCACGCCATGACGGTCGGCGCGGTCTGCGACGCGCTGCCGGACCTCACCGGGATCTGGCAGCTGGACCGCGGCTGCGTCGCCGCGATCACCGAGGACGGGCGCGGCGTGCCGGACTCGCTCGTCCACCGCCAGCGGCTCGGCGTCGCGGCGGCGAACATCGCCACCGTCGTCTACACCTCGGGCACCACCGGCCGGCCCAAGGGCTGCCTGCTCACCCACGCCAACCTGGCCGCCGCGGCCGACGCCCTGCTCGACGGCTGGGGCGACGTCCTCCGGGACACCGGCTGCGGCAGCCAGCCGTCGACCCTGCTCTTCCTCCCGCTGGCGCACGTCTACGGCCGGATGGTGCAGGTCGCGGCGGTCCGCGGCGGCTTCCGGATCGGGCACGTCCCCGACGTCACCACCGAGGCCCTGCTGCCCGCGATGGCCTCCTACCGGCCGACCTTCCTGCACGTCGTCCCGTACATCTTCGAGAAGATCTTCCAGCGGGCCCGGCGGGCCGCCGAGGAGTCCGGGCGCGGCGAACTCTTCGAGCAGGCCCGGCAGGTGGCCGTCGAGTGGGCCGCCGCCCGCGAGCAGCGCACGCTCGGCCGCGGCCCCGGCCCCGGGCCCAAGCTGCGGCTGCGCCACCTTGCGTACGAGCGGACCGTCTACCAGCGGCTGCGCGCGGTGCTCGGCGGCCGGGTGCGCGGTGTGATGTGCGGCGGCTCCTCGCTCGGCCGGGAGCTCGGCCTCTTCTTCACCGGCATCGGTCTCGACCTGTACGAGGGGTACGGCCTCACCGAGACCTCCGCCGCGATCACCGCCAATCCGGCCGGGCGGCAGAAGCTCGGCACGGTCGGCCGGCCGGTGCCCGGCGCCACCGTGGCGATCGCCGACGACGGCGAGGTCTGGGTCCGCGGCTCCGGCGTCTTCGACGGCTACCTCAACCACCCGCAGTGCACGGCCGAGGCGCTGTACGACGGCTGGTTCGGCACCGGGGACCTGGGCAGCCTGGACGACGACGGCTACCTCACCATCACCGGCCGCAAGAAGGACCTGATCGTCACCAGCAGCGGCAAGAACCTCGCCCCGGGCGCCCTGGAGGAGCGGGTCCAGGCGCATCCGCTGGTCTCCCAGTGCCTGGTGGTCGGCGACGACCGCCCGTACGTGGCCGCGCTGATCACGCTGGACCCGGCGGCGCTGGCGCACTGGCTGAAGTCACACGGCCGCGAGCAGCTGGACCAGCGGGCGGTGCTCACCGACGAGCAACTGCACGCCGAGATCCAGCGGGCGGTGGGCGCCGCCAACACCGCCGTCTCGCGCGCCGAGTCGATCCGCGCGTTCCGGCTGCTGCCAAGGGAGTTCGGTGTGGAGCAGGGGCTGCTGACGCCGTCCCTGAAGCTGCGTCGCTCGGCGATCACGGAGTACTACGGGCAGGACATCGAGGATCTGTACGCCCCCTGACGGTGCGTCTCGTCCCTTTTGCCGCATGGCGGATGACATCTGCTGCTTCGGCACGCGGGAGCGCGCGGTTCACCCGTCATTCCCTTGACGATCCGAGTGGTCCAGTCCATTGTTCTGCCACGGTCCGCGTGCGGCACGCCGACGGCTCCCATCCCTCGGGGAGCGCTCCACCCCGTTCCACCCGCCCTCCCCACGGGCGTGGTCCCCCACGGCCCCCACGGCCCCACGGCCCCACGGCCCCACGCAGGAGTCCTCACGTGTCCATGTCCTCACGCCTGTCCGCGATCTCGCGCCGGTCCTCACGCCTGTCCGCGCTGGCCGCCTGCGCCTCGCTCGCCGTCTGCGGCCTCGCCGCCCCGGCGTCCGCCGAGCCTGCCGCGCCTGCCGCACCCGTCGCCCCGACGGTCAACCTGGCGACCAACCCCGGGTTCGAGATCCCCGCCTCCTCGCTGGCCGACTGGGGCAGCGTCCCCGGCTGGCGCTGCACCGGCGGCCCCGCCGAGGCGGCCCTCACCACCGCCGCCCCGCACTCGGGCGGCTCCGCCCTGGCCGTCACCCCAGCGGGCGACGACTCCAACGGCGAGTGCGCCCAGACCGTCTCCGTTCAGCCCGACACCACGTACACCGCCTCGGCGTGGGTCCGCGGCACATTCGTCTACCTGGGCGCCACCGGTACCGGCCGCGACGTCGCCCCCGCCTGGACCGAGACCACCGACGGCGGCTGGCAGCAGCTGACCACCCGGTTCACCACCGGCCCCGGCGCGCGCACCGTCCGGCTCTACGTCCACGGCTGGTACCAGCAGAGCCCGTTCGCCGTCGACGACGTCCGGGTGGACGGCCCGGCCCCCACCCCCGCGACCGGCTCGGGCTCGGTGCCGACCAGCGACAAGGTGGTCTTCTTCACCGTGGACGACGGCTGGCAGCGCACCCCCGAGGCGGAGAGGTTCATCGCCGACCACAAGCTGCCGATCACCGCCTTCCCGCTGCCGATGCCGGCCGCCACCGACCCCGACTTCTTCCGGCGCGTCACCGCCGTCCCCGGCTCGTCGATCCAGGACCACAGCATCTCCCACACCGACCTGACCACGCTCTCGCCCGCCGAGCAGCAGGTCGAGATCTGCGACGCCCGGGACTCCCTGACCCGCGCCTTCGGCACCACCCCGACCGTCTTCCGCCCGCCGTACTTCGCGTGGAACGCCGACACCCTGCAGGCCGCCGCCATTTGCGGCATCCGCACCGTCCTGACGGCGGACGCCGACTTCAGCTGGGGCGCCTCCGACATCTGGCACGAGGGCACCCTGTCGCCCGGCGACGTCGTCCTGATGCACTGGACCGACACCCTCGCCACCGACCTCCAGCGCGCCCTCGCCGCCGCCGACGCGGCCGGCCTCAAGCCCGCCGGGCTGGCCTCCTACCTGCACTGACCGCTGCGGGGCCGCTCCGCCGATCCCGGGGGGACCGGCAGAACGGCCCCGCGGCACCCCCGGCCTGACGGCGACTACGGCCGGACACCGAGGACCTGCCACACCCAGCCGTCGAGCAGCCCGCCGAAGACGCGGGCCGAGGTGATGCCCTGAGCCGGGATCGCGCCGACCTCACCACCGGACAGATGGTCGACGTCGGCCCAGCCGCCCCGGAAGAGGACCACCAGCAGCTCGGTCTCCGCCGGGCCGGAGAGGTGGATCCCGACGGAATCCGGATCGGCCACCCGGGCCCGGTCCGTCTCCAGGGGCTGCGGCCACCGGGCGAGCCCGTCCCGCCAGGTGACCGGGCGGACCACCAGGCCGGCCGCCCGCCACCGGTCGACCCGTGCAGCCGACTCCTCGGCCGCCGCGTCCACATCGACATGACGTTCCATGCCGGGATCATCCGCCAGCCACCGCGGGCCGGGCACCCGGCTTTTCGCGGCACCGGCCGACGCCCCTGGCGATCTTGCTCGTTGACAGGTGACGGGGCGGGTGGCTCTAATGTGAGGCGTGCAGCGCGGCGTCGGCCAAAGAGAACTGGGCCGGCCGACAGCCGGGCAAGCACCTTCCACAGAGGGACGATGCGCGATGAGCACCTACTCCGCTTCCCTTGTCTGACCTCAGCAGCTTCGGCGGCGTCCGCGTGACGGCTTTCGTCCTCGGCTGCTGAGCCTCCGGGCTCCGGCCTCCCACCTGCTCACGCATTGCTGCACCGCTCCGCACGTCTGTGCCGATCCGTGCAGCTCTCTACAGCGCCGCCTGTGGCCTTTCGCTCCCCATGTTCACGTCCGGAGAATCCACAGGAGTATGCCCATGTCTTTCAATCAAGCGATCATCGAGGAATTCCGCGCCAACGCGGCCAAGGTCGGCGGCCCCTTCGAGGGCGGAGACCTGCTCCTGCTGACCACCGTCGGCGCCCGGTCCGGACAGGAGCACACCGTGCCGCTCGGCTACGTCCGGGCGGACGGGCTGCTGCTGGTCGTCGCCTCGGCGGCCGGGGCTCCGGAGCACCCGCAGTGGTACCGCAACCTGCTCGCCCGGCCGGCGGTGCGGGTGGAGCTCGGGACGGAGGTGTTCGATGCGGTCGCGGTGCCGGCCGAGGGCGCCCGGCGGGACCGGCTGTTCGAGGCGGTGGCGCGGGTGGCGCCCGGGTACGGCGACTACCAGGCGCAGACCGCACGGCTGCTGCCGGTCGTGGTGCTGGAGCAGTCCGCGACCGAGCCGCGTGAGGTGGCCACCCTCGCGGACAAGCTGCTGGAGGCGCACACCTGGCTGCGCGCCCAGCTGCGGCACGTCCGGGCGGAGACCGAGGCGCACTTCGCGGCCGGACCCGCGGGCGACGGCCGGCCGCCGGGCCTCGGGCTGCAGATCCGGCAGCACTGCCTCGCGCTTTGCGAGGGGCTGACCCACCATCACACCGGCGAGCAGGCGGCGATCTTCCCCGCGCTGGCGCGGAGCCACCCGCAGCTGCGGGGGACGCTCGCGCGGCTGGGCGAGGAACACCGCTCGGTCGGCCGGATCAAGGACGAGCTGGTGGGGCTGCTCGCCGGGATCGGGGTGGCCGAACCGGAGCGGTTCCGGGCGGAGCTGGCGCGGATGTCGGCCGAGCTGGAGGCGCACCTGGACCACGAGGAGCAGGAGCTGCTGCCGGTGCTCGCCGGCATCCCGTTCCCGCCGAGGCGCTGAGTCGCCGCGCCCCGCCGGCCCCCGCCCCATTGCCGGGGTGGGGGGGACCGGCGGTGCGCAGCCGGAACCGGCGGGCGGAGCCGGAACCGGCGGGCGCCCGGCTCCGGTCCGGTTACACCTGCGCGGAGAACACCGGCAGGTAGCCGCCCGAGTGACCGGAGGCCTTCGGGTGGTAGCTCTCGTCGATGGGCAGGGTGGTGCTGTTCAGCCAGGTGGTGCCGGAACCGCAGATCTCGTGCTCGGTGAAGATGCTCCGGACGTCACCGAAGGCGAAGCCCGCGTTGGCGGCACGCTTGGCGATGACGCCGTCCAGGACGTCCGCCGCGCTGTTGATGGCGGAGCGTTTGGTGTCGCCGATGCCGAAGATGCAGCTTCCGCCGATCTTGTAGAGGTGGGGGTAGCCCAGAACGACCACGTGGGCGTTGGGGGCCTTGGCGTGGATCGCCGCGTAGACCTGGTCGAGCAGGCCGGGCAGGGTGTTGGTGGCGTAGTTCTTCGCGGTGGCGACGGCGTTGAGGCAGGCACTGTCGGAGTCCAGCACGCAGGTCTGCATGGTGCTGGCGAAGCCCGCGTCGTTGCCGCCGATGCTGATGCTGACCAGCGTGGTGCCGGAGTTCAGCACCGAGAGCTGGTTGTTGAGAACGTCACCGGTTCTGGCGCCGGAACAGGCGACGAAGGAGAAGGACGACGGCGCGTGCGCGTTCTTCCAGAGGTAGGGGTAGGCGTTGGTGCTCCGCTTGCAGCTTCCGCTCTCGCTCGTGTAGCTGCCGGCACCGACACCGGAGGCGTAGGAGTCGCCCAGGGCGGCGTAGTTGACGCCGGCTGCGTGGGCGGACGAGGCGGTGAAGAGGGTGGACAGGGTGAGGAGCGCCGCGAAGGCGGCGACGGACATGGAGCGAGTGGGGCGCAGCATGACACCTCCAGGGAGTGACGTGAGTCACAGAATTTGATACCAGGCAGTAGGTATCCCGGGAAGTGGTCATGCCAAGGCAATTGACGGTCAGTCTGACGACCGTGAGGTGAACTAGCCTGCAGGCAGGGGAAAGTGCGCCGGTCAGGCACCCGCGGAGCACCCTGGGGCGCCCCACGGCAAGTCACTCATTCGGAGGACCACACTCGGCCGGAGGGCCGTCCCGATCCGACGGCGAGGTCCACCGGCGAGGCCCACCGGCGTGCCGGCGCGGCGGCGCGGCGGCGTGGACTGCGCGCGGCTCGAAGCCCTGACCGCCGATCAGGTGTGCTGCCCCGCCGGGGGCGACGCGCGGCGTCCGGTCGGAGGTTCACTCCCCGCCGGGGCGGGTCGCACCGGCGCCCCGGTAGGACGCGCCGGGGTGGGCCGTGCCGGGGTGAACCGAACTGGGTCGGACGGCACCGGGGTTGACGGCGCCGGGGCCAACCGCGCCGGAATGAGCGGCACCGGGCTGGGCTCCGCCGGGCTGGGCGGCGGCCCCGCCCAGGTGGACCACTCCTGGGAAGACCGCGCCCGGGAAGACCTCGCAGCCCTCGTCCGGCAGCTCCTCGATCGTCTCGTTGGCGGCCGCGGGCACGCCGAGCCACCGGACGCCGGCCGACACCGCCGCCCGGGCCTGCCGCAGGCCTGGCGCACCCCAGCCGAGCAGCTCGACCGCGAGGCCGGGCGCGACCAGCAACCGCCGGTAGTGCCGCCCGGAGGCCGGGTCCGGCGCGCTGGGGCCGACGGCCCGCAGCGCCGCGGCCATCCGGACCCGTGCACACTCGTGCCCGCCGTTGGCCGAGCCCACCCGGTCGTAGAGGTAGCCGAGGTAGTGCGGCGTGCCGATCAGCGCCTGGGCCTCCTCGGCCGCCTCGCGGGCCAGGGCGGAGCCCGGATCACCGGCGTCCTCGGGCTCCAGCGAGCCGCCGGGGAGCGAGACGATGCCGTCCCTGGGGTTGACCAGGGTCAGCACCCGGCCGTCCGGTGCGAACAGCCAGCCCCACGACTGCTTGACCGGCAGCCCGTCGGGCACCCGCTCGGCCGGCCGCCAGGGCCAGCCTGCGGTGGGACGCCGTCGCACCTTGCCGAGCAGCTCGGCGATCTCCGCGCTGTACTCGATCCGGCTCATGCGTCCCCCCTTTCGGTGTCGGGCTCGCCGGACCGGCGGTGCGCGGGGAGGACCTGCGGTGCGCGGTTCGGGGCGGAGCGGCCGGAGCGGCGGCGTGGGGTACCGCCGGCTCCTGCTGTTGATCTTCCCCGAAATCTTCCCCGAACAGGCGGTCGATGAACAGTCCCCAGCGCCGCTTGGTGGACACGGAGGCCCGAAGTACCTGGTCAGCCCACGGCCTCACCACCCTCCTCACGCGCCCCGCCGGCACCCGGTGGCCCGGCGCCCCGCGGCCCGTCGGGCGGCACCGCGCCCGGCAGCGCGAAGCCCGGCAGCGGGACGGCGCCCGGCGGGAACGGCATGCCCCGGCCCACGTCGTCGGCGAGCGAGTCGAACACCTCCTGGGCACTCATCGGCGCCAACCGGCCGCCCTCCAGGGCCCAGCCGCGCACCGCCTGGCCGCCGGGCGCGGCCGGGTCGCCATGCAGCAGCAGCGCGCCCGCGCCACCGACGGCCACGCCCGCCGCCAGCGTGACGCAGAACGCCTCGGTGTCCCGGCCGGCGTCGAGCAGGCGGCCGCCCCGGACCCGGACGTCCGCGGCGGCGGTGAGCTGCTCGCCGTCCTCCGGGCCGTGGCAGCGCAGGGTCAGCAGGTGGCGCCCCTCGCCGGCGCCCTCGGCCAGCGCCAGGTAGACGGAGGTGACGTACGTCATCACCGCCACCAGCCCCGGCCGCCCGGCCGGGCCCTCCCCGAGCGCGTCCAGCAGCGCGGTGCAGCCGACGGTGATCCGCACCCTGGCCCGGTGGTCGTCGGCCAGCGCCGGGAGCAGCTCGGTCAGCCGTTCCCCCGCGTAGACGAAGGGCTCGCCGGCCAGCTCCGGGTCGGCGGCGTAGGCGACGCACGCGGCCGCTCCCGCGGGATCGAAGCCGAGGGCCTCGCAGTAGTCCTCGTAGTCGGCCGGGTCGAGCACCCTCAGGTGCACCTCGACCCCCTGCCCGCACAGGGCTCTGAGCTGGGACTCCGTCCGGCGCAGGTACTCCCGGAAGGCAAGGCCTCCGAACAGTCCGAGGCGGGCCAGGCCGGAGAAGTCGGCCTGACGGACGGCCAGGGCGACCGCCACCGGCAGCGGCGGCGGCGCGCCGCGCGCACGGCCCCGCTGCCGCGCTCTGCCGCCGGGCCCGCCCGGGCCACCGGCGCCGCCGGGAGTGCCCCGGCCCCCGCCGCCCGCACCGCCGCGCGGAGGCCGGCCGCCACCCCTCCCGTCGGACGGCGGACCGCCCGGCGGACCGCCCGGCAGACCGCCCGAAGGACCGCCGCCGCCCGGCCCGCCCGGGCCCGGCCGCCGCGCCGACACCCTCCCGGGCCGCCTCCCGGAGACCCTCCCGGGCGGCGGCGGCACCGGGCGGCTGCCCGCGGCCGCCCCCGCATTGGCGCGCACCCGCCGCACCACGGGCTCGGCGAGGTCGAAGAACTGGGACTGCACGGACATGGTTCCTCCCACGAGGTCGTGCCGGTCGCTCCCGAGCGGCGCCGGCGATCGCGACCATACACACCGTCACCGACAATCCACCGAGAGCGACCACCGGCCGCCCCGGACGGGACCCCCGGGTCCCCTGTTCACGCCGCGTTGTCAGTGCCGGACGTTAGGGTCGGGGACCATGCGACTGCTGCATACCTCCGACTGGCATCTCGGGCGCTCCTTCCACCGGGAGAGCCTGCACGACGCCCAGCGCGCCTTCCTGGACCACCTCGTGGCGGTGGTCCGGGCCGAGCGCGTCGACGCCGTGCTGGTCGCCGGCGACGTGTACGACCGGGCGCTGCCGGGCCTCGAGGCGGTCGCCCTGTTCGACGACGTGCTGCACCGGCTGGCCGGGCTGGGCGTGCCCACGGTGTTCATCAGTGGCAACCACGACTCGGCCCGCCGGCTGGGCGTGGGCGCCGGCCTGATCGGCCGGGCCGGCATCCACCTGCGGACGGACCCGGGCGAGTGCGCGGTGCCCGTCCTGCTGGCCGACGAGCACGGGCCCGTGGCCGTCTACGGGCTGCCCTACCTGGAGCCGACCCTGGTCCGCGAGCAGTTCGGGCTGGCGCGCGGCGGCCACGCGGCGGTGCTCGGCGCGGCAATGGACGCCGTCCGGGCCGATCTCGCGGCCCGCCCGGACGGCACCCGCGCGGTGGTGCTGGCGCACGCCTTCGTCACCGGTGGCGCCCCCAGCGACAGCGAGCGGGACATCGCGGTCGGCGGCGTCGCCTCCGTGCCCGCATCCGTCTTCGACGGCGTGCACTACGCCGCGCTCGGCCACCTGCACGGCTGCCAGACCCTCGCCCCCCACCTGCGCTACAGCGGCTCCCCGCTCGCCTACTCGTTCTCCGAGGCCGGGCAGCGCAAGACGATGTGGCTGGTCGACCTTGCCGCGGACGGTTCGGTCACCGCCGAGCGGGCCGACTGCCCGCAGCCGCGCCCGCTGGCCTGCCTGCGCGGCCGGCTGGACGAGCTGCTCACCGACGAGAGGTACGCCGAGTACGAGCAGTCCTGGGTGCAGGCGACGCTCACCGATCCGGGCCGCCCCGGCGAGCCGATGGAGCAGCTGCGCCGGCGCTTCCCGCACACCCTCCAGCTGCTGTTCGACCCCGAGGAGAGCGGGACCGTCCCCTCCCCGTCGTACGCGGCGCGGGTGAGCGGGCGGGCCGACCTGGATATCGCCGAGGGCTTCCTGCGACACGTCCGCCCCGGCGCCGAGCCTGACCCGGACGAGCTGGGCTGGCTGCGCGAGGGCTTCGAGACCGTCCGGGAGACCGGCGACCGGAAGGCGGAGCTTCCCCGATGAGGCTGCACCAACTCACCGTCACCGCCTTCGGCCCGTTCGCCGGCACCGAGACGGTGGACTTCGACGCGCTCGCCGCCGGAGGTCTCTTCCTGCTGCGCGGGGCGACGGGCGCCGGAAAGAGCAGCGTGCTGGACGCCGTCTGCTACGCGCTCTACGGCGAGGTGCCCGGCACGCGCCGGGTCAACCGGCTGCGCAGCGACCATGCCGACCCCCGGCGGCTGACCGAGGTCCGGCTGGAGCTGACGCTCGGCGGGCGCAGGCTCCAGATCACCCGCCTCCCGGAGCAGCTGCGGCCGAAGAAGGTCGGCACGGGGACGACCGTCGAGCGGGCCCAGACGCTGCTGCGCGAGTGGTCCGCGGACGGCTCCGGCAGCGGCGACGGCACACCCGGCTGGCGGGCCGTCAGCAAGTCGCACCAGGAGGCCGGGGAGGAGATCCACCGCCTGGTCGGGATGAGCCGGGACCAGTTCTGCCAGGTGGTGCTGCTGCCGCAGGGCGACTTCGCGCGCTTCCTCAAGGCCGACTCGGAGGAGCGCAGCAAGCTGCTGCGGCGGCTGTTCGACACCGAGCGGTTCCAGCACGTGGAGTCCTGGCTGGCCGAGCAGCGGCGGGCCCAGGAGGCCGCCGTCCAGGCCGGGCGCCGCCGGCTGCGGGACTTGGCCAGCAAAGCCGAGCAGGCGGCCGGCCCGCAGGCCGAGCCGGCCACCGGCTGGGTGCCCGGCGAGGACGGGCCGGCCCAGGCCGCCGACCTCACCGCAGGCGTGCTCGGCTGGGCCGCGATCCTGCGCAGCGGCGCCGCCGAGCAGCTCGCCGTGGCGGACGCCGCGCTGGCCGGAGCCGAGGCCGGCCACCGCGCGGCCCAGCTCGCCCGGGCCGCCGCCGAGGAGCTGGCCGGCCGGCAGCGGCGCCACCAGGCGGCGGCGCAGGACGCGGCGCGCCTCACCGCGAGCGGTCCGGCGGTCGAGCACGACCGCCGCCGGCTGGCCGACGCCCAGGCGGCCGTCGGGGTGGAGTCGGTTCTGCACCTGCGCCGAGCCGCCGCCGAGGCCCACCGGCTGGCCGCCCAGGAGGAGCGCCTCCGCCGCGAGGCGCTGGCCTGCGCACCCGGCGGCGAGGGCGCCGAGCCGGCCCGGGCCGGGGTCGAGGAGCTGGCCGCGGCCGAACAGCGGCTGCGGGCCGAGGTCGTCCGACTGGAGGCGGCCCAGGCCGACGAGCGGCGGTGCGCGGCGCTCGGCCGTGAGCAGGCCTCGCTGGACGCGGACCGGCGCCGGGCCGAGGAGCTCGCCGAGGAGGCGGCCGACTGGCTGGCCGAGTTCGACGGCCGGCTCGCCACGCTTCAGGAGGAGCAGACCGCCGCCCGGGAGGCCGGCACGCGCGTCGAGCAACTGGACGTCCGGCACGGCGAGATGACGGAGCGACTGGCCGCCGCCCGCCGCCGGGACGGCCTCCGGGCGGAGATCGGGGCGGCCGAGCCGCGCGCGCTCGCCCGGCGCGCCGAGGCGCTGGACGCCCGCGAGCACAGCCAGGACATCCGGGAGCGCCGGCTCACCGGCATGGCCGCCGAGCTGGCGGAGCAGCTCCGGTCGGGCGAGGCCTGCCGGGTCTGCGGTTCGCCGGAGCACCCGGAGCCGGCCAGGCCGGCCGGCGGGCAGGTCGGCGCGGCGGACGAGGAGCGTGCCCGTGCCGCTCAGGCGGCGGCCGAGCAGGCGGCCGACGCCGCCGAACGCGAGCTCGCGGACCTCCGGGTGCGCGAGGCGGCCGCCGCCGGCGCGGCCGGGCCCGAGAGCGTCGGGGCCCTCGCCGAGGCGCTCGCCACGCTGGAGCGGGAGCGCCGGGAGGCGCTGCGGTCGGCGGAGGGGCTGGGCCCCGTCACCCGCCAGATCGAGCGGCTGACGGAGGACCGGAACCGCCGGCTCGCCGAGCTGCGCGACGCCGGTGAGCGCACGGCGGCGCTCACCGCGCGGATCGAGGCGCTCGGCACCGAGCGGGAGGGGCTCGACCACCGGGTCGCGGCCGCCCGGGGAGACGCGCCCTCGGTGGCCGACCGGGCCGCGGCGCTGGCCCGCCTCGCCGGGGCCGTGGCGGCGGTCGCCGAGGCGGCGCGGGCTACCCGGGCGGCCGCCGGGCGGCTGGAGGAGGCCTCCGGGGAGCTGGCCCGGGCCGCCGAGGCGGCCGGGTTCCCGGGCCCGGAGGAGGCCGCTGCCGTCCTGCTGCCGCGGGAGCAGCGAGAGCAGCTCGACGGCCGGCTCAAGCGGTACCACGCGGAGCTGGCCTCGGCGCAGCAGCAGCTCACCGAGCCGGAGCTGGCCGCGGCCGCGGCCCGCCCCCCGGCGGACGTTCCGGGCGCGCAGTCCCGGCTCCACGCGGCCGTCGACCGGCTGCGCCGGGCGCACGCGGCGCAGGAGGCGGCCCGCGAGCGTGGCGGGGCGCTCGCGGCGATCGGCCGGGAGCTGTCGGAGCTGGCCGCCTCGCTGGCCCCGGCCCTGGACCGGTTCGGCCGGATCAACCGGCTCGCCGCGCTCACCGCCGGCACCTCGGCGGAGAACCGGCTGCGGATGCGCCTGGAGTCGTACGTGCTGGCGGCACGCCTGGAGCAGGTGGCGGCGGCGGCCAGCGACCGGCTGGTGCGGATGTCGGGCGGCCGGTACACCCTCGTCCACAGCGACGACCGGGGCACCGGCACCAAGCGCTCGGGCCTGGCCCTGCGCGTGGTGGACGCCTGGACCGGCACCGAGCGGGACACCGCGACGCTCTCCGGCGGCGAGAGCTTCTTCGCCTCGCTGGCCCTCGCCCTCGGCCTGGCCGACGTGGTCACGGACGAAGCGGGCGGCATGCCGCTGGACACGCTCTTCATCGACGAGGGCTTCGGCACGCTGGACGAACAGGCGCTGGAGGAGGTGATGGACGTCCTCGACGGCCTCCGGGAGCGGGACCGCGCGGTCGGCATCGTCAGTCACGTCGCCGACCTGAGGTCCCGGATCCCGGCGCAGCTGCTCGTCCGCAAGGGCCGGAACGGCTCCACCCTCGCCCTGGCCGGCCGGGAGGACGCCTGACGAGGAGTTGAGGAGAGGGGGATCCCGGATCCCGGATCCCGGGAACGACGGACAGGTAGGAAAGGGTGGGGGCAGGTACCGGCGGGGTCAGCCGGAGCAGGCGATCCGCTGTGCCTGCTGCCAGGCGCAGACCGGGCAGAGCGTGGTGCCCGGGTGGTCGGCGGGCAGCTCGGTCGGCTCGCCGCAGAGCACGCAGTCCGCGCGCGGACCGGTCAGCCCGGGATCGTGCGCCAGCGCGGCCTGCGCCACCTCGGCCCCGGCCGGGGCCAGGACGCACACCAGGCCGTCGCCGTCCGCCACCGAGCCGTCCATCGCCGCGCCGTCCGCAGTCGAGTCGTCCGCAGTCGAGTCGTCCGCCACCGAGCCGGCCGTCACCGCGCCGTCCGCAGTCGAGTCGTCCGCCGCCGCGCTGCCGGCCCTCACAGCTGCCGTCACGCCCACCGTCGCGTCCACCGCCACCGAGTCGCCCGCCGCCGCTGCTTCGCTGCTCATGCCGCCTTCCTACTCCGCTCACGCACCCGGCCGCAAGGCCACCCGTGGCGCCCCGGCGACGGACCGGACCCGCGGCGTTCCCGGTCCAGGGCCTCCCGTACGGTGGCCCCGTGCCTGCCGACCTCGCCCAGATCCTGGCCTCCGCCCGCGCCGCCTCGCCGAGCTACCCCGAGGTGGGCGCCACCCGGGGGCCCCGGCTGCCGGCCGGGTACGCGCAGCTGCGGCGGCGCGTCCACCTCGGTCACGGGCCCGCCGTGCTGGAGCGGGCCGGGCGGTATGTGCTCGGCTGGGGCTGCCAGCTCGGCACCGGCTTCGCCGTCCACCCGTACGCGTCGGCCGAGGAGGGCGCGACCGTCCTGCTGCGGCTGAGCCCGCCCCGGCTGCGGTGGCCCCGCGTGGTGATCCCCTGCCGGGTGATCTGGACGGTGGACGAGCCGGACCGGATCGGCTTCGCCTACGGGACGCTGCCCGGGCACCCGGAGTGCGGCGAGGAGGCGTTCCTGGTGAGCATGGACGCGACGGGCGAGGTCTGGTTCGAGGTCACGGCGTTCGCCCGGCTCGCCGCCTGGTACGCGCGGCTCGGCCGCCCGGTGGCGGTGCTCTGCCAGTACCTGGCGATCGAGCGCTATCTCGCCGCGGTGGCCGCCGCCGTCACCGACCTTCCCGCCGTCACCGGCCTTCCCGCCGTCGCCGGCCTTCCCGCCGTCGCCGACCTCTCCCCGGCCCTGGGCGAAGCCACAGAAACCACAGAAGCCGGGTAGCCGAGGCCACCGGGCCACCCCGGCCAGCGCGAAAGCCGGGCCACCGGGCCCACCGAGGCGACCGCGACAGCCCCTCAACCCCTCAGCCCGTCACGCCCGTCACGCCCGTCAGCCGAGGAAGGACAGCCGGACCGTCCGGTGCGGGTTGTCGCCGTTGGTGTCGATCAGGACGACCGACTGCCAGACGCCCAGCGCGAGTTGGCCGCCGATCACCGGCAGCGTGGCGTGCGGGGCGACCAGGCCGGGGACGACGTGGTCGCGCCCGTGGCCGGGGCTGCCGTGCCGGTGGCGCCAGCGGTCGTCCGCGGGGAGCAGGTCGCGAAGGACGGCGAGGAAGTCGGAGTCGCTGCCCGAACCGGTCTCCAGTACCGCGATGCCGGCCGTGGCGTGCGGCACGAAGACGTTGAGCAGGCCGTCGCGCCCGGCGGCCCGGTCGTTGAGGAACTCGGCGCAGCGGTCGGTGATGTCGAGTGCGACCTCACGGCTGCCCGTGGTGATCTCGATGGTGGTGGTGTGGAAGGGGCTGGAGTGGGTGTTGTCCGCCATGCCGTCATCCTCACCCACGCCCGGGGGTGCGCCGGCCCGCCTCGCCGACTCTCCTTGCCTGGGAGGCAGGGTGTCGTAGGCTGACCGGTTCGGACAGCCGCCGGGCCGACCCGATCCCCGGGGTCATCCCCCGAACCGACCGACCGCCCCGGGCCCACCGACCACCCCCGGGCCCACCCCGTCGCCCCTGCCCCCGCCGTTCGCCCGCGGACACACCAAAGACCCGACGGTCCCTGAGGTCCGTCGGGCCGGATGCCGGTCGACGCGGGGCGGCGTACTGCCCCGGGTCCCGTCCGGTCGATCTTGGCGGATCAGCGCCCGGCAAGATCGACCGGGCAGGACCTAGCCGCGACTCCCGAACAGGCTCCGCCGCAGCCGACGCAACGGCGCCAGCAGCGACACCCGCACGTGGCGGCGCGGCGCGGTGGGGGCGCCGGCGCCGCGCGGCGTCAGCTCCCTTATCAACCCGAGAGCCTCGGCGGTGTCCACCGCCGGGAGTGCGGGCGCGCCGAGCACAGCCAGGTGACGCTCGATCCGACGGCCGGTCGCGCCGACACCGCACTGGATCGCCGGCACGCGGGGCCGAGTCCGCACTTGCATGTGTTCCATCAGTTTTTCCCACCCCTACGAGGCGCCAGGGCCGTGAGGCGAAGACTATCCGTGACTGACGGCCTTCGCGCAACCGTCCTGGTGTCCCGCCACCGTATCGCGCGGCGTCAACTGACGGCGCACCAGGGGCCACCCGTCCCGGTCACGACTAGGCATCAATGAGGGTGCACGACCCGCAGAACGTCATCGGAGCCACAGGTGCACGGACCCGGCGCCTGCCCGGGAGGCACGCGCCGGGCGCGCAGGGTCACCGCCGGTCACGGTCCGCACACCGCGCCCGCCCTTGACAGCCGCACATCACCCTGCGGAGTTACCTCGACAAATCCCTATGACAATCAGTTCAGGAAGTGAACACAATCGAGGGATTGACTCGGGCGAAACCTCCAAGCAATATCTTCATCGACCGCACAGGGTCGCTTCCCGCTCACCTGTGTGTTCGACTGATGAACATCGATGAGGGTCGATGATGATCTCCGGCTCCCCCGAGCCACTGCCAGGCCGCCTCGACGCTGCGGTGGCCAGGCTCGGGAGGTTGCCCGGACCGGCGGCCGGCCGTAGAGGGTCGGCCGGGCCGCCACCAGGCTGCCGGTGCCGCCCCGTACGGGGCCCGGCACCGGCGGTTCCGGCCCCGGCCCCGGCCCCGGCCCCGGCCCCCAGGGACCCTGCCCCCGCCGCGACCGCCGCCCACGCCCCGGACCCGGCCGGTCCCGGCCCCGGCCTCGAGCGGCCCCGGACGCCGTCGCGCTCGGTAGACTCACCCAGCGTGCCAGTCCTCCTCAGCATCGTGCTCCCGGTCCACGGAGTGGAGCGCTACCTGCCCCGCTGCCTCGACTCGATCCTGGAAGCCACTCCCGCCGGGGAGTCCCGCTTCGAGGTGATCGCCGTCGACGACCTCTCCCCCGACCGCTGCGGCGCGATCCTGGACGAGTACGCGGCCCGCGACCACCGGCTGCGTGTGCTGCATCTCACCGAGAACCAGGGTCTCGGCGGCGCCCGTACCGCCGCCCTCCCCGAGGTGCGCGGCGAGTACGTCTGGTTCGTCGACAGCGACGACTGGCTGCCCGAGGGCACGGTCTCCGCCCTCCTCGACGAACTCGACGGGGAGCGCCGCCGCGAGACCCCCGCCGATGTGCTGCTCACCGGCTTCACCCACGTCTACCCGGACGGCGGGACCGAGCCCAACCCCTGGCGCCACGTGCTGGTCGGCTCCCCGCTGGCCGACGGCGCCACCCTCGCCGATCACCCGGCCTTGTTCCAGACCGTGATGTCGGTCTGGAACAAGGTGTTCCGCCGGGAGTTCCTGCTCGGCCTCGGTGTCTCCTTCGGGCGCGGCTTCTACGAGGACATCTCGGTCACCTACCCTGCGCTGCTCGCCGCCGAGCGGCTGCGCTACCTCGACCGCCCCTGTTACTTCTACCGGCGCGGGCGGGCCGGCGCGATCACCTCCACCGCCTCCCCCAAGCACGCCGACGCCTTCGCCCAGTACGACGCGATCTTCGCGTTCCTGGACCGCCCGGACCGGCCCGGCCGCCCGGTGCCGGACTCGCTGCGCACCCTCGTCTTCGACCGGACCGTCAAGCAGGCGCTCACCGTCTACGACACCCCCGGGCTCGTCCCGGAGGACCGGCGCAAGGACTTCTTCCGCCGGATCGCCGAGCACTTCACCCGCCACCGCCCGGCCGACTACCGGTTCCCGGCCGGCCTGCGCGGCGTGCAGTACCGGCTGGCGGCGCGCGGCGCCCGGATCGCGTACGCCGAGCTGCGCCGCACCGGGCGGCTTCCGCGCGAACTCAAGCGCGGCGCACGCGCGGTGGCGCCGGCGGTGAAGAAGGGGGTCAAGAAGGGCGTGCGCAGCAGCGCCCGGTTCACCGCGTACAACGCGTTCCGCCGGCTGCCGCTGGACGAGCACCTGGCGGTCTACGCGGCGTACTGGCACCGGGGTTACGCGTGCAGCCCGGCGGCGATCTACGAGAAGGCGAAGGAGCTGGCGCCGGACGTCCGGGGCGTCTGGGTGGTGGAGAACCGCACCCAGGCGGCCACGCTACCCGCCGGCGTGCCGTACGTGATCGTCAACACACCCGCGTACCTGAAGGCGATGGCGACCGCCAAGTACTTCGTCAACAACGTCAACTTCCCGCGGACCATGGCGAAGCGGCCGGGCACGGTGCACGTCCAGACGCAGCACGGCACGCCGCTGAAGGCGATGGGGATGGACCTCAGGGACCACCCGGTCGCGGCCGACGGGATGGACTTCGACCGGCTGCAGGAAGCCGTCGACCGCTGGGACTTCCTGGTCTCCTCCAACCCGCACACCAGCGAGCACTTCGCCCGGGCCTTCCCCGGCCGGTACGAGATGCTGGACACCGGCTACCCGCGCAACGACCGGCTGGCCGACGCCACCCGGGCCGAGGTGGCGGCGATGCGCGAGCGGTTCGGCCTGGCGCCGGGCCGTACGGCGGTGCTGTACGCGCCGACGCACCGCGAGGGCAAGGGCGGCTACGTCCCGCTGGTGGACGTGCGCGAGCTGGCCCGTCGGCTCGGGCCCGGCTTCACCCTGCTGGTCCGCACGCACTACTTCCACACCGGCGGCCCGGGCGACCTGGTGGCGGGCCCGGACGCGGCGGAGATCGTGGACGTCTCCGCGCACCCGACCGTGGAGGACCTCTACCTTGCGGCGGACGTGCTGGTCACGGACTACTCGTCGATGATGTTCGACTACGCGGTGCTGGACCGGCCGGTGGTGATCTTCGCGCCGGACTGGGACGAGTACCGGCAGAACCGCGGCGTCTACTTCGACCTGTTCGAACAGCCGCCGGGCGCGGTGACGGTGGACGCCGACGGGCTCGCGAAGGCGCTGCTGGCGGGCGATCCGGAGCCGGCGGCGCGGGCGCGGTTCCGCGAGCGGTTCTGCCCCTGGGACGACGGTGGGGCGGCGGAGCGCGTGGTCCGCCGGGTGTTCCCGACCCGGGGCTGAGCCACGCGGCCCCGAGGGTGGCCGGGTTCCGAGCAGGCGCTGAGCCCGGGCCGGCCCCTCGGTACGGGCAACGAAGGTGGCCCCGAGGCTGGGCCCGGAAGGGCGACGGGCGGGTCCCCGGGAGTCCCGGAGCCCCGCCCGAACCGACTCGGCCGGTCTCGGCCGGCCCGACCCGACTCAGCCCTGACGCGCGGCCAGGAACTCCTCGAAGGTCAGCTCGCCGTCGTGGTTGGTGTCCATCTGCTTGATGATGGCCTCGGCCACCGAGATCGACGTGGTGAGGTCGCCGAGCTCGCGCGCGACCTTGGCGTACTCGACGGCGGTGATCCGGCCGTTGCCGTCCACGTCGTACTTGTCGAACGCCGCGCGGATGGTGTCGACGTCTGCCATGGGTGGGCCCTTCCTGATGAACTGCTGATGTGCGTTTCCGACGGCCGTACCCTACCCGCCGTGGCGAGCGCCACGGCTGGCGGGAGTGGACGGGCTCGGGGGTGGGTGTCGTAGTCTGCGGGTCTGTTCCCGGCCCGGCCGGGGATTGATCGACCACCGATCGTCGTCTGTTCAGGCCCGGGCACACCCCCCGGGCGTGCACGTCCTGGGAGGGACCATGCTCGATCTCGTCACCAAGCTGGTGCTGAAACCGCTCGCGCGGGGGATCTGGCGGCCCACCATCGAGGGCCTGGAGAACGTGCCGCGCAAGGGCGGCGTGATCCTGGCCAGCAATCACCTCTCCTTCATCGACAGCGTCGTGATCCCGATGACCGCCCCGCGGCGGGTGCACTTCCTGGCCAAGGCCGAGTACTTCACCGGCACCGGGCTGAAGGGCGCGCTGTCCAAGGGCTTCTTCCAGGCCATCGGCGCGGTGCCGGTCGAGCGCGGCACCTACCGCTCGGCGCAGGCCTCGCTGGAGTCGGCGCTGGAGATCCTGGAGGACGGCAAGGCCTTCGGCATCTACCCGGAGGGCACCCGCTCCCTCGACGGCCGCCTCTACCGCGGCAAGACCGGCGTGGCCTGGCTGGCCCTCACCGCGGGCGTCCCCGTGGTCCCGGTGGCGCTGGAGGGGCCGGAGCAGATCCTGCCGGTCGGCAAGCGCGTGCCTCGCATCCGCAAGGTGACGGTCCGCTTCGGCGAGCCGCTGCACTTCGACGAGCTGCACGGCCAGGCCCGCTCGCTCAAGGCCCGCCGGCACGTCACCGACGAGGTGATGCGGGCGATCCAGGAGCTCTCCGGCCAGGAGGTCGCGGAGACCTACAACGAGGTCCCCAAGGCCGCCTGAGGCTCCTGCGGCCGCCTGGAGGTCTCCGAGGCGCCCGAGCCGGCGGGCGCGGCCGAGGCGGCGGCGGGCTCCCGGCCGGCTCCCGGGACCCGGCTACACGCGCCCCAGCGCCGCGGGCAACGGTGCCTCGCGGCGCAGCAGCGCCGCGTACCGGCCGTCCGCCTCGACCAGTTCGTCGTGGGTGCCCAGCTCGGCCACCTCACCGCGGTCCAGGACGACGATCTGGTCGGCGGCCCGGACGGTGGAGAGCCGGTGGGCGATGGTGATGGTGGTCCGGCCGGCCGCCAGGGTGTCGATGGCCTGCTGGACGGCGTGCTCGGTGCGGTTGTCCAGCGCACTGGTGGCCTCGTCCAGGATCAGCACCGGGGGGTTGCGCAGGATGGTCCGGGCGAGCGCGAGGCGCTGCTTCTCCCCTCCCGAGAAGCGGTAGCCGCGCTCGCCGACCAGGGTGTCGTAGCCGTCGGGCAGGTCGGCGATGGTGTCGTGGATCTGTGCGGCCCCGGCGGCGGCGACCAGTTCGGCGTCGGTGGCGTCCGGCTTGGCGAAGCGCAGGTTGTCGGCGACCGAGGCGTGGAAGAGGTAGGTCTCCTGGGAGACCACGCCGACCGCCCGGGACAGCGTGTCGAAGGAGAGGTCGCGGACGTCGACGCCGTCGATGGTGACCCGGCCGCCGGTCACGTCGTAGAGGCGCGGGACGAGGTAGCTGAGCGTGGTCTTGCCGGAGCCGGTCTCGCCGACCACCGCGAGTGAGCTGCCGGCCGGCACCTTGAGTTCGACGCCGGAGAGCGTCGGCCGCTCCTGCTCCGGGTCGTAGCGGAAGTCGACGCCCTCGAAGCGCACCTCGCCGCGGAGCTCCTCCAGTGCGACGGGGCGCTCGGGCTCGGCGATCTCCACGGGGAGGTCGAGGTACTCGAAGATGCGCTGGAACAGCGCCAGCGAGGTCTGCACCTGCACGCCCGTGGAGAGCAGGCTGATCGTCGGGCGGAAGAGCCCCTGCTGGAGCGAGACGAAGGCGACCAGGGTGCCGACCGAGACGATCGGTGCACCGTCGGCGGCGGCCAGGCCGGCCGCCCAGTAGATCACCGCCGGCATGGCGGCCATCACGATCTGGATGGTGTTCATCCGCCAGCGCCCCGCCATGCTGGCGCGCACCTCGAGCTCGGCCAGCTGGTCGGACTGCCCGGTGAACTCCTTGGCCAGCGAGTCGGAGCGGCCCATGGTGCGGCCGAGCAGGATGCCGCTGACCGAGAGCGACTCCTGCACCGCCGAACTCATCGCGGCGAGCTGCTTCTGCCGCTCGGTGGTGATCTTCTTGCGCTCGTTGCCGACCCGGCGGCTGATCCAGACGAAGAGCGGCAGGAGCAGCAGCGAGACCACGGTCAGCCGCCAGTCCAGTGCGACCATGGCGACCACGGAGGCGATCACGCTGGTGAAGTTGGAGACCAGCGAGGTGGCGGTGGAGGTCACGGTGGACTGCATGCCGCCGATGTCGTTGGCGATCCGGGACTGCACCTCGCCGGTGCGGGTCCGGGTGAAGAACGCCAGTGACATCCGCTGGAGGTGGCTGTAGACGGCGGTGCGCAGGTCGTGCATGACGCGCTGGCCGACGGTGGTGGAGATCAGCGTCTGCAGCACGTTGAAGATGCTGTTGACCACGGCGGCGGCGATCATGCCGAGCGCGAGCAGGCTCAGCAGGCCGGTGCGGCCCTGCGGGATGGCGGTGTCCAGCACGGCCCTCAGCAGGAACGGCGATATCACCGAGACCACCGCGGAGGCCGCCACCAGCAGGCCGACCACGGTGAGGCGGCCCGAGTACGGGCGGAACAGCGTAAGGATGCGGTGCCACTGGGCCGGCGGGCGGGGTTCGTCCTCGGCGCGGGCGGGCGGGGTCCATCGGATGCCGTCGGGCCTCAAGGGCGGGCCTCCCTGGGTCGGACGCGCGGGCGCGCGGCGGGCTTGGCGGGTGTCGCGGCCGCCGCGGGGTTCGCGGGCGTGCCGGGTGCCGCGGGGTTCGCCGGTGCCACGGGTGTCACGGATGTGGCGGGTGCCGCGGGGTTCGCGGGCACGGCGGGTGCCGCGGGCATGGCGGTCGGGCGGCCGCGGCGGCGAGCATAGCGAGAATAGCTCATAGTTAGCGAAGCTAATAGTGAGGCTCGCCCTATTCCCACTCCCGTGGATGCTGTGCGGCCGCCCGGGCCGGCCTGCGCGACCCCCGCCGGGTCCGCCCGTCCGCACGGGCAGCCGCCGACGCGGGCCGCCCGTCGATGCGGACCACCCCGTCCGCACAGGGCCCGCCGAAGCCGGCCGCCCGTCGATGCAGGGCCCGCCGAAGCCGGCCGCCCGTCCGCTTCCGAGGTGCGCCGGCCGGCTAGGTGGTCCGGTAGGTCCGCGCCGCCTTCGAGGAGACCCCGCCGAGCTTGCCGGACGGCAGCAGGCGGGCGATGGCGACCGCGATCTTGTAGCGCTTGCCCGGGACCGACACCGAGCGGCCGCGGGCCAGGTCGCGCATGGCCTCGTCGACCACCCGCTCGGCGGACAGCCAGCCCCACGACGGGATGTTGCCCGTCCCCATGCCGGCCCGCTGGTGGAACTCGGTCCGGGTGAAGCCCGGGCAGAGCGCCATCAGGCGCACGCCTGCGCCGCCGAGGTCGCGCTGCACGCCCTGGGTGAAGCTCACGACCCACGACTTGCTCGCGCCGTACGTGCCGCGCGGCAGGAAGGCCGCCACCGAGGCGACGTTGACGATCGCCCCGCGCCCCCGCTCGCGCATGCCCGGCAGGGCCGCGGTGGTCAGCCGGAGGATCGCCTCCACGTGCACCTTCAGCATGTCCAGCTCGTCCTGGAGCGGGACCGTCAGGAACGCGCCCTTGTTGCCGAAGCCGGCGTTGTTCACCAGCAGGTCCACCGGGCGGCCGGCGTCGGCCAGCCGCGCCTCCACGGCGGCGATGCCGTCATCGGTGGCCAGGTCGGCGGTCAGCACCTCGGCGTCGACGCCGTACTTCGCTTGCAGGTCGGCGGCGGCGCGCTCCAGCCGCTCGGTGTCCCGGGCCACCAGGACGAGCTGGTAGCCGCTCCGGGCGAGCCGGCGCACGAAAGCGGCTCCGATGCCGGCGGTCGCGCCGGTGATCAAGGCAGTGGTCATGCCCCTGACCGTACCGACTGCGCCCGGCGACGGGTACCGCCATCCGCCACGCGCGCCCGCCCCGCGGAGCGGCGGACCGGGACCGGGGAGCCGGAGGGCCGGCGCACCGATCCGGCTGCTGCACCTGACCACCCACACCTACGGCTCCCCCGCCTGCCGCCCGGCGCCCTCCCCACCTTCTTCAGCAACCCGTACGCCGCCTTCGGGGACGAACTGCCGCGCGGACGGCACTGACGGAAGGCGGCCGGCAGATTCGCCGTCGGGTGGCGGCCGTCCGCCGTCCGTGAGCGTCGGCTCAGTTCCTCTCGGAGCGGGCTGCGCTGTCGGCCGCTCCCCCGGCGCCGACCGGGCGCAGTCGGGTGGCGGCGGTGGCGGCGAGCTGCGGGGCGAGCCTGGCGATGTCGCGGGAGCCGACGGCGGCGATCACCAGGGGCAGGACGGCGCGGACCGGCTGCATGCCGCGCAGCCAGGCCTGGGCGTAGACGTGGGCGGAGCGGCGGGCGATACCGGCGACCAGGCGGTCCACGGCCGGACCGAGCGGGTAGGTCTTGTTGGCGGGCCAGGGGAGGCGGGAGCGCATCTGCTTGAGGACGGCGTCCTGGTCGGCGCCGCGCACCATGTCGGTGTCGGTCCAGCTCAGGTAGCCGACGCCGACCTTGACGCCCTGGTGGGCGACCTCGGCGCGGATCGAGTGGGCGAAGGCCTCGACACCGGCCTTGCTCGCGCAGTACGCACTCATCAGCGGCGCGGGGGTGAGCGCCGCGAGCGAGGCGATCTGGAGGAGGTAGCCGCGGCTCTCGGCGAGGGCGGGCAGGAAGGCGCGGGCGGTGGCGACGCTGCCCAGCAGATTGACCTCGATCACCCGGCTGAACGCCTTGTGGTCGCTCTCCAGCAGCGGGCCGCCGATGGCGATGCCCGCGTTGGCGACGACGGCGTCGATCCGGCCGTAGTGCTCCTTGATCAGCCGGGCGGTCTCGGTGAGCGCCTCGACGTCGGTGACGTCGGCCTCCCAGGCGGTGGCGGAGGGGCCGCAGAGTGCGGCGACGGCCTTGAGCTCGGCCGGCTCCAGGCCGAGCAGCGCGACCTTGGCGCCCTGCGCGGTGAGCTTGCGGGCGAGGGCGGCGCCGACGCCGCGCGCGGCACCCGTGACGACAACGACCTGTGCGGACAGCGGCGGAACGACGCTCATGCGGTCAGGCTCCTCTGCGGGCTGGGAAGTCGGGTCGCCGTCAGGTGGGCGGCGGCCATGCGGTCGATCTCGGCGGCGACCTCGGCGGGCCGCTCCAGCGGCGCCATGTGGCCGACGCCGGGCAGCAGGAGCAGGCCCTGCGGGTCGGGCAGTGCGGCGACCATCCGGTGGGCGTGCACCGGCGGGGTCAGGCGGTCGTCGGTGCCCACCACCACGGCGGTCGGCGCGGCGAGCGCCGCCAGCCCGGCCCGGACGTCGAGGACGTCCAGCACGCCGGCCCACGCGGCCCGGACGGCGGTCGGGCAGGCGTGCACGATCCGGGCCGTCGCCTCGACCCGGCCGGCCGGTGAACCCGGCCCCATCGTCCCGTACTTGAGGGCTGCGCGGCTCACCGGGCCGACCGGTCCGAGCGGGAGCCGGGAGCGCAGCACCTGGCGGTGCAGGAGGCGCCGAAGCCGCGGGGCGCGGACCGCGTCGGGCAGCACCCGCAGTTCGGCCACCAGGTCGGACGGGCCGGTGGAGACCAGCACCGCGGCGGCCGTCCGCCCGGCGACCTCGGGGCGCCCGCCGGCGGCCATGATGGTCATGCCGCCCATGCTGTGGCCGGCGAGGACGGCGCGTTCCCCCGCCGGAACGGTCCGGGCGAGCACCGCGGAGAGGTCCTCGGCGAGCGCGCGGGTGGAGTAGCGGAGCCGGCTGGGCGGGACCTCGCTGCGGCCGTGGCCGCGCTGGTCGTACGCCACCACCCGGTACCGGTCGGAGAGTTGGCGGATCACCGGCGCCCAGAAGGCCGTTGAGCACGTCCAGCCGTGGGCGAGCACGAGGGTCGGGGCGGCCGGCCGACCGTGGATCTCGACGTGCAGCCGGATGCCGTCGGCCGCGCGGACGTCCAACTCCTCGACGGGGGTGGTCGCAACGCAGTCGGCGGGGATCGCGGGGCTCATGCCACGACCTCCTCGACCGCGGCCGTCCGGGGCTTCGGCGTGGTGCGCATGATCAGCTCGTACTCGCCGAGGTCGACCTTGCGGGTGGCGCGGCGGAACGAGGTGGTCGAGCCGGGCCAGAGCACGGTGTTCCTGCCACTCGGGTCGAGGTACCAGCTGCGGCAGCCGCCGGTGGTCCAGACGGTGCGGTCCATCCGGTGCTGGAGTTCGAGGTTCCAGTGCCGCTGGGCGCGTTCGGTGGGCTGCATCGCGGTGGCACCGATCGAGCCGAGCGTGGTGAGCGCGTCGATCAGGTAGTTCAGCTGGGACTCGATCATCAGGATCATCGAGCTGTTGCCGAGCCCGGTGTTGGGGCCGATGACGAAGAAGAGGTTGGGGAACCCGCGGACGGTGGAGCCGCGCAGCGCCTCCATGCCGTCCTTCCAGTGCTCCGCCAGGCTGGTGCCGTCGACGCCGAACACCCGGGCGCCGATGGGCATGTCGGTGACGTGGAAGCCGGTGCCGAAGACGATCGCGTCCACCTCGTGCTCGCTGCCGTCGGCCGCGACCAGGGTCGAGCCGCGCACCTCGCGCAGGCCGGACGCGACCACCTCGGTGTTGGCGGCGGCGAGGGCCGGGTAGTAGGTGTTGCTGAGCAGGATGCGCTTGCACCCGATCCGGTAGTCCGGGGTGAGCTTGGCGCGCAGCGCCGGGTCGGCGACGCCGTGGGCGATGTGCCGTTCGGCGAGCTGTTGGACCACCTTCAGCAGGCCGGGACGGCGGACGAAAGCGTCCACCTGGAGCTCGCGGAGGGCGAACAGGGCGCCGCGGCGCAGCTTGGCGGTGACGGGCAGCCGGCCGTGCAGCCACTTCTCGATCTCGGTGATCTCGCGGTCGCGGCGCGGCAGCACCCAGGCGGGCGTGCGCTGGAAGACCGTCAGCTTGCCGACCTTCGGCTGGATCGAGGGGATGATCTGGGCGGCGGAGGCGCCGGTGCCGACCATCGCGACCCGCCGGCCGGCGAGTTCGTAGTCGTGGTCCCAGCGGGAGGAGTGGAACACCTTGCCGGGGAAGGCATCGAGGCCCGGCAGGTTCGGGATCTGCGGGTCGGCGAGCGGCCCGGCGGCGGAGACGACGGCGTCGGCGGTCCACTCGCCGGCCGTGGTGGTGATCCGCCAGCGGGTGTGCTCCGCCTCCCAGCGGGCCTCGGTGACCTCGGTGTCGAAGCGCAGGTGGGGGCGGAGGCCGAAGACGTCGGTGACCTTCTCCAGGTAGGCGCGGATGTCGGGCTGGCCGGAGAAGCTGCGCGGCCAGTCGGCGTTGGGCGCGAAGGAGAAGGAGTAGAGGTGGGAGGGGACGTCGCAGGCGCAGCCGGGGTAGCTGTTGTCCCGCCAGGTGCCACCGACCGAGTCGGCGCGCTCCAGGATCACGAAGTCGGTGATGCCGGCGCGGCGCAGCCGGACACCGGCGCCGAGGCCGCCGAAACCGGAGCCGATGACCGCCACCCGGACGTGCGGGACGGGCTGGGCGGCCTCGGCCGGGGACTCCTGGCCGGACGTGCCGGGGCGGGGGCGCTTGGTCGTGGATGCCATGCGGCGTCCTCCTGGGGGTGGGGGGCCTGAGGTGCGCACTGCAGCGACGCGCCGCCTTCATGGTGCCGTGACGCCGTCGCGATAACCATGCCAGCAATCACTGGCGCGATTGGCAGATTAGCTCGTGCCGCCGGCGGAGGGAAGGAGTCCGGCCACCGCGCTTCGACAATCTCCCGTCCTATGCTGAGCGCCGTGGACAAGCCCAGAGCAGCTGCGGACGACAGAAAACGCGAGTACCGGGTGGAGGAACTGGCCGAGGCGGCCGGCATCACCACCCGCACCCTGCGCTTCTACCGCGAGCGCAAGCTGCTCCAGCCGCCGCGCAAGGAGGGCCGGATCGCCTGGTACGGGGAGGCCCACCTGGCCCGCCTGCGGGTCATCGCCGAACTGCTGGAACGCGGCCACACCCTGGGCGGGATCGCCGAGTTGATCGGCGCGGGCGAGAGCGGCCGGGACGTCGCCGAGCTGATCGGACTGGAGGCCGCGATCGTCGCCCCCTGGTCCGACGAGACCCCGGTCCACCTCGACTGGGCCGAACTGACGGCCACCTTCGGCGGCCAGCTCACCGAGGGGACCACCGCGGAGGCGATCGCCCAGGGCTACATCACGGTGGAGGAGGACGGGATCACCCATGTCAGCCGCCGGCTGATGGACGCGACCACGGCACTGGTCGCCGAGGGCGTGCCGCTCTCCGTCGTCCTGGAGGCCAGCCGGCGCACCCAGGAACATGTGGACGCGATCGCGGAGATCTTCACCGCGCTGGTCCGCGACCGGATCCTCGGCGCGCTCGCCGCCGACGCCCCGCTGCCTCCCGGCGAGGCCGCCCGGCTGACCGAGCAGATCCTGCGGGTACGACCGCTCGCCCGGACGGTCACCGACGCCCAGTTCGCCCTGGCGATGGACCGGCGGGTGCACGCCGAGTACGACGAGCTGCGGCGGCAGCGGATGGAGTGCCGGGAGGACGGGGAGGGCGGAGAGGGCGCGGCGCCCGGAGAGGCCGCGGACGGGGAGAGCGGGAAGGACCAGGAGGGCGGGAAGCCCGGGGATCCCGGGGAGGCGGCGGGCGGCCGAACGCCACCGCCCGCCCCCGCGCGACCCGCCCCCGAGGCGTAGCGGCGCCCGCCGCCGGGCAGGGATCGGGGCGCCTCGCCGCCCCTGAACGGAGTCGCCCGATGCCCCCTGCCCTGCCCGCCGATCTCGCTCCCGCCCTCACCCGCCGCAGCCTGCTCGCCCTCGCCTCCGCGCTCGCACTGGCCGCCTGCGGGTCGAGCAGCTCCGGCGGCGCCGACAGCTCGAACGGTGCCGGCGACGCGACCGCCGGCTCCACCTCCGCGCCGGCCGCGACCGGCCCCCGAACCGTCCGCCACGCGCGCGGTGAGAGCACCGTGCCCGCGCGCGCCGCCCGCGTCGTCGTACTGGACACCGACGCGCTGGACTCCGCCGTCACCCTCGGCCTCACCCCGGTCGGCGCCACCGCCGTCGCCGAGGGCGCGCCGCTGTCCGGGTACCTGCCGGCCGCCCGGCTCGCCGGGATCAAGCGGGTCGGCACGATCGGCCAGCCCAGCCTGGAGGCCGTCGCCGCGCTGAAACCGGACCTCATCCTGAGCAACCAGGTGCGCGACGACAAGCGGTACGACGAGCTCTCCAAGATCGCGCCGACCGTACTGACGAAGACCACCGGGCCCGCCTGGAGGGAGAACGTCCGGCTGCACGCCGAGGCGCTGGGCCGCCAGAGCGAGGCCACGGCGGCGGAGGCGGCGTACCGGGCCAAGGCGGCGGAGCTGGTCACCGCACTCGGCGGGCCGGAGAAGGCGGCGGCCACCAGGGTGGAGATGGCCCGTTTCCTGGCGGGCGCGCCCACCCGGCTCTACCTGAACGACACCTTCGTCGGCTCGATCCTCAAGGACCTCGGCCTCGGCCGGCCCGCCAACCAGGACAAGCCCGGCTTCTCGATGGAGATCAGCCCCGAGCAGGTCGACCAGGCGGCCGCGGACGTCATCTTCTACTCGGTCTACGGCGACGCGGCCAAGTCCGACCGGGCGAAGGTCATGGAGGGCTCGCTCTGGAAGAACCTGGACGCGGTGCGCAGCGGCCGGGTCTTCCCGGTGGACGACGGTCTCTGGATGCTGGGCATCGGCTACACCGGCGCCGGCCTGATCCTGGACCAGATCCGGAAGGACCTCATCGGCTGAAACGACTCGGCGCCGGCCCCGTTGGCCGGTCCTCCAACACGATCGAGGACCGGGCGCCGACTGCGCGGGGTGATCACACGGTTACCTGGAGGATCGTCCGAGCCGTACGGTCGGAACTCACCCGCGGGTCGCACACTCACCAGGCCGGGCCGGTGGTGGGAGGCGGGCGCCCACCCGGCTCCGTGTGGGGGCTCAGAGGAATGTCCGTGGTCACGAGGTTCCGTTCAGCGGCGCGGCTGACGGGTGGTGGGGTGCTGCTCTGGTCGCTGCTGGGGCGGCTGCCGAATGCGATGTGCCCGATCGGCACGCTGCTGCTGGTCACCCGGAACACCGACAGCGTCTGGCGCGGTTCGGTGGTCGCCGGGGCGCTGGCCGTCGGGCAGGCGGTCGGCGGTCCGCTGGTCGGCCGGCTCGCGGACCGGCGCGGGCAGCGGACGGTCGGGCTGGTCGCTGCGGCCGTCAACGCGGTGGCGATCGTCGCCCTGGTCACCGCCTCCGAGGCCGGGCTCCCGCTGCCCTGGCAGATCGCACCCGCCGCGCTGATCGGCCTCTCCGTTCCGCCGGTGGGCCCGCTGTCCCGTAGTCGCTGGGTCCGACTGGCCGACGGGGAAACCGAGTTGACGTCCTCGATGCTCTCGCTGGACGGCATCGTCGACGAGGTCAGCTTCACCACCGGTCCGGCGCTGGTCGGCCTGCTCGCCACGCTGGCCTCCCCCGCCGCCGGCCTGCTGGCGGCGGCCGCGCTGGTCGGCGTCTGCGCGTCCCTCTTCGCGCTGCACCCGACGGCGACCCGGGGGGCCGTCGGCGCCGGCGCCGACGTGCGGCCCTCCGGGCGGCTGACGAGCGCGCCCTACGTCCTGCTGCTGGCCGGGGTGGCACTGCTGGGCGCCTGCTTCGGCTCGGTGCAGGTCGGGGTGACGGCCACCACGGACACCCTCGGGCAGCCGGGCGCGGCCGGACTGCTCTACGGCTTCATGGGCTTCACCAGCGCCTTCGCGGGCATCGCCACCGCCGCCCTGCCCGCCCGCTGGGAGCTGCCGCTGCGCCTGCGGGCGGGGACCGTCCTGCTCTGCTCCGCCTCCGTCCTGCTCCTGTTCTCCGGCGGCAGCGTGGCCGCCCTGGCCGCCGCGATCGGGTGCCTGGGCGTGGCGATCGCGCCGCAGATGATCACCATGTTCGGGCTGGTGGAGCGGACGGTGCCGACCGCCCGCCTGGGCGAGGCGATGGCGGCGCTGGTCAGCGCGATCATCCTGGCCCAGTCGGCGGGGACGTTCCTCGGCGGCTGGGCGGCCGACAACGTCGGGCCCACCGCGCCGTTCCGGATCACGGTCGCCGCCGCGGTGGCCGCCCTGCTGCTCGCCGCGTTCACCGCCACCGACCACCGCTACCACCGCCGCGACGACCCGTCGGACGTTCCGCCGGCCACGTCATCGGCCACGCCCTCGGACGTTCTGCCGGACACTCCGTCGGACGTCCCGCCGGACGTTTCGCCGGGTGGTGGAGGAGGCGCCGCGACGGGTGGCGGCCCGATACCCAAGAGCGCCCCAAGCGCAGGCAAAGATTCCCCGAAGGAAATGGAGCCGACGCACCGTCTGCGTGAAGAAGACGAGGAGCCGGTGCAGCCCTCGCGGGCGTAACACCCCGGCCTCCGGCACACGTTAGGCTCAGCCACCGATGTCCGCGCCGCACCACAGGCTCGGGCATCGAGCCATTCGGACACACCGCGGATGCGTCGGCGGACGTTCCGAGGAACGTAGCGGCGGACGTACCGGACGACGTGAAGACGTCCCGGAGACGGGGGAACGGGGAACCATGAGCGGCGGGACAGGCGCAGGAGCAGCAGGGTCGGGAGCGGGTGGAGCGGGCGGATACGGCGTCAGCCTGGCCGGTCTGAGCGGCGTCAGCGACCAGCTGGGCAAGACGGCGACCGACATCGCGACGGCCAAGACCGCCTACGCGGGCTCGGTCTGCTACGCGTCCACGGCCTTCGGCGAGTTCGGCATGGACCAGGCGTGGGCCGCCTTCGACGCCGCCTGGTCGAAGGAGATCGAGGTCACCCAGCGCGCCCTCGACGAGCTGTCGCAGAAGATGTCGACGACGACGCAGAACTACCGCAACGCGGAGAAGGCCGTCACCGCCTCGCTCGTGCCGGCGGGTGGCCGGTGAGCAAGGTCAAAGATCTGGAGCACGCCCAGCACAACATCGAGCAGGTGCAGTTCATGCTCGCCAACCTGCACCTGCTGGAGGGCATCAACGACGCGCTCGCCGTCCCCGAGCCGGCCGGCGACCCGGGCGCCGTGCGGGCGCGCGCGAAGGACTACGCGCAGGCGGCCGCCTCCTTCGGCCAGGCCTCGCAGGACCTCGCGGGCATCGCCACCAACCAGCTGCCCGCGGTCTGGACGGGTTCGGTGGCCGAGCACGCCACCCAGGCGATCCACGCGATGTCGGCGGAGACCACCACCTCCAAGGAGACCCTGGCCGCGGCGGCCACGCTGCTGGACGCCTGGGCCAACGAACTGGAGTCGGCAAAGAGGACCGACGCCGACGGGTGCCGCCAGCTGCAGGAGGCCGGGGAGAAGGCCAGGCAGGACCCGGGCGGCTTCGATCCGGACGCGCGGAACACCGCGCTGTCCGGGGTGGGCGCCCGACTGGCGGCCGCACGGCGGGTCGAGAGCTCCGCCACCAGCACCGCGAGCAAGCTGAACCAGCTGACCTCCAAGGCCCGCGCCTCGCGCGCCGGCCTGGGCTCGATCGACCCGCTGGCGGCCGTGGTGCTGGCCACCGAGAAGAACCCGGGCGCGGGCGAGGACGACGGCTACATCCTGACGCCGGGCCAGCTCGACCGGGCCACCCAGACCCTCGGTGTGATGCCCGGCGCCGACCAGGCGGCGTTCCGCGCCCTGCTGGCCGGAGCCAAGTCCCCCGAGGAGGCCGCCTATCTCTGGAAGGCGCTGGCGGCCGGGCACTCGGTGGCCGACATCCAGAAGTTCGACGAGGGCATCCACCCGCACGGCGACGACCCGGCCTGGCTCGCCCAGCACCTGGTGCCCGCGACCAGCACCAAGGACATCAACCGCGAGTCCTCGGACAACATCGACCTCACCTACCAGGGCAAGCAGGTCAACATCAACGGGTACGGCGTCTACTCGCAGCGCGACGTCAACGACTGCGTGGCCGCGTCCACCGTGATCGCCCAGGCCAAGCTGGACCCGCTGCTGATGTACCAGCTCACCACCGGCGGCACGCCCGACACCCCCGGCTCGGACTCCACCGACAACTTCGAGCAGCGGCTGCAGAAGACCTACGTGGACGAGTACATAGCGGGTCAGAAGGTCGACGGCCGGAAGACCTACCCCAAGGAGGACAGCGGTCTCGGCCCCGATGCCCAGACCTACCTGGCCGACAAGGACCTCGGCAAGGCCACCGGCGCCGACTACGAGCACGTGGAGCTGGAGAGCGACGAGGACCGGCGAGCGGCGCTGGCCCGGATCGAGAAGTCCGTGGACGAGGGCCTGCCCGTCCCGATCAGCGTCCGCAACAAGGACGAGGGCCATCAGATGATGATCATCGGCCGGGACGGCGACAAGCTCCAGATCTACAACCCCTGGGGCTTCACCTCCTGGGTGACCGAGGACCAGTTCGTCAACAGCCAGCTCGGCGGACTGACCCCCGGCGAACACCCCCTGAACAAGCCGACCGCCCTGGAGCTGCCGAAATGACCACCGTCCGGCCGGATGCCGAACTGGCGGACCTCGACGTGCCCGCCGCCATCACCCGCGGCCTGCTGCTCGCCGGCGGCCCGCGCCAGGCCCTCTTCACCGAGGCCGCCATCGCCGCCACCCACCGCGCGGAGGCGGCGGGCGTCGGCCCGTACCCACTGGGCTTCCTCGCCCGGCACGTCCGGGCCGGCGGCTTCGCGGCCGCCCTGGCGCTGCCGGAGCCGGTGATCGGCGCGGCCGGCCGCGCGCTGGTCCGCGACTGGCTGCAGGCCGCCGCGGCGACCGGCGCCGACGTGGCCCGCGAGCACCTGTTCGCGCGCTGGCTGGCGGAGGTCTCCGCGCTGCTCGCGCTGCGGCGCGACCTGCGGGCGCTGACCGACTGACGCGGCCCTGCGGCCGGCCGGGGGGGCCGGCCGGGGGGCCACCCGGTGCCACGGCGTCCTGACGACGGCGAGGTCCGCCAGGAGTTCTCGATCTGCCTGCTCGGCCGCCCGATGGGTGGATCTCTCCGGACGTCCGACGAGTCCCACGAAGTCGCCTGGTTCGAGCCCGCAGAAATCGACGCCCTCCCCATGGTGCCCGGCATCCGCAGACGCATCACCGACTGGCGCTCCCACACCGGTCCGGCCATCCGCTGAGACGCTCCCCGGCGTGGGAAGTCGGCCGGTCCGACTTCCCACGCCCCTCTGCCTGCGCTACTCCGCGGGGCACCGGGAGGCCTCCTGCGGGGCGCCGCTGACGATCCGGCCTTCTCCGGGCTCAGGCTCACGAGCCATGCGCACGTTGGGCAGCCTGCCGCGCCAGAGCTCACGCTCACCGGTGATCCTGAATCCGTACCGCTGGTAGAAGCGGATCGCCTTCTCGTTGTAGTCGGTCACCCAGAGGCGCATGGGAGCGCCGCGTGCCCACTCCAGGAACTCGCCCATCAACCGGCCGCCGGTGCCTCGGCCTTGGGCTTCGTCGAGCAGGTACATCGGCCCGAGCGTGACCACGTCGTCCCGGCGGCCGCAGAGGAACCCGACGATCTCCCCTCCCGAGCGAACGACACGGCAGAACAACAGATCCGGCTGCCGCAAGGCCCCCTCGATGAACTCCCGCCACTGGTCGATGCCCTCCGCCGTCACAGTGGATCCGCGGTGCTCGTGGATCCACGCCTCGTCGATCTCCGCTGCCTCGTTGGGGTAGGTCTGGAGCCAGGCCCTCAACTGCGTCCGGCCCACGGGGGCTGCATCGTCAGGTCGGGGTACGTCGATCTGATGGACCATGGGGCCATTGTTCGCAAGGCAGCCGATGGGTTCCACGTGATTTTCCGTCCGGTCCCGGAACGTCCGCGAGGGGACACCGCCGGCTCCGGAGGGCCGTCGTACGATGCCCCGTCCATGTGCGTGATCGCTCGCAGGGAAGACGGTACGACGTCGACACCGACCCCGGCCGCCTCGACGTGGACCGGTCCACCACTGGCTGTCGACCGACGCCTTCTGGGCCCTCGGCCGTACCCGCGCAACCGTCGAACAGGCCGTCAGCGCGTCCGTCAGCTTCGGGGTCCACGACTCCTCCGACTCACAGGTCGCCTACGCGCGCGTCGTCACCGATCTGGCGGCCTTCGCGTGGCTCTGCGACGTCTACGTCGACCGTGCTCATCGCGGCACGGGCCTCGACACCTGGCTCGCCAGCGCCGTCCGTGACCACCTCGTCGCCCTGGTCCGCGTTGGAGCCCGCTTTGAGTGCGGTCGGCTGATCGAGCGGCCCGCGCCCGCTGCTGCCTGACCGAGCCGACCGTCGACGAGCCGCTCCCTCAAGCCGCGGGCGGCCAAGCGCTCAGCCTCAGATTTGCAGGGGCCGGATTCCCGCCCGGACACCGCAACGTGAGCTGCCTGCGACGTAGCCGGGGTGTCCAACCGTGGTAGAGCAACGCGTCTCGAATGGCTCCGGCAACCAACCCCGGTGCGACCACCACACCGTGCTCAACCCACGTCACCATGCGCTGTCCATCGACTTCCTCATGCAGGACGACGATCGCCGCGCCGGGCTCGTCGTTGGGCGCGACCACCCAGCGATAACGCTCCCCGTCGACGACAATGACCCGCGTTCCCTTCTTTGCTATAGCCATGCAATGCAGCTTTTCAGGTGTTCCGCCGCCTCACCAGCTCGCGCAGATCAGTCCGGCCTGCACCGGTGCTCCGCGCGAGATACCGCTGCCGCTCCGCGCCTTCGGACGCTCCCGGGTCTCAGCCTGCCCCCGAAGGTTCCGAACGCGGGCCGGACCGGCCCGCCGAGCGTTCGGCCGTGGCCGGCCGGCACGGCGGAGCGGCTCGGAGCGCGATCAGCCCGCCCCCACCGCCGGGAACGCCTGGCGCAGCCGGGCCAGCAGTTCCCGCGCCGCCGGGCGGGGCGGGCCGTCGGTCTGCCAGGCGAGGGCGATGCGGCCGCGGGGCGCCGGGTCGGTGAGCCGCCGGGTTTCGAGGCCCAGGGCGGCGGCGTACTCGGCGGGGAGGTCCGGCACTACCGCCACCCCCAGGCCCCGGGAGGCGAGTTGGGCGAGGAGGGCCGGCGACGACGCCTCGAAGGCGATGCGCGGCCGGATGCCGGCCTGGGCGCAGGCGCGTTCGAGGGCAACGCGCAGGCCGGTGCCGCGCGGGAGGCTGATCAGGGGGCGGTCGGCGAGGGAGGCCACGGGGAGACGGTCGGCGGCGAGGAGGGGGTCGCCGGCGGCGGTGGCGGCGACCAGCGGGGTGTCCACCACCACCTGGAATTCGAGGCCCCGCGGCGGCCGTTCCTCCGCCACCCCGGCGATCGCGATGTCCAGCTCGCCGCGACGCAGGGCGGCGAGCATCTGCTCGGAGGTGGACTCGCTCAGCGAGATCTCGACGCCGGGGTGGTCGCGGTGGAAGCCGGCGAGGAGTTCGGCGACGGCGAACTCCTCCGTCGCCGCCCCCGACACCAATCCGATCGTGACCTGTCCACGCACCAACCCCGCGTACTCGTCGGCGGTTTGCCGGATGCCCTCGACCGCCGCGAGCGCCGCCCGGACGTACGGGAGGACGGCCTCGCCCACCTCGGTCGTGGTGACGGTCCGACCCGAACGGTCGAGCAGTCGGTGACCCAACTCCCGTTCAAGCCGCCGGATCTGGGCACTCACGCCGGGCTGCGCGAGGTGCAGGCGCGCCGCCGCCCGGGTGAAGTTGGCCTCCTCGACCACGGCCTCCAGGTACTGCAACTGACGAAGCTCCATAACCAGGAATGCTAGCGATCATAAGAACCGGCTCTTGGACTTATGGTGCGGGCCCGGGCAGCCTGGTGATCATGGGAAGCAGCACCGCATCGACCGTCCGGGCCGCCATCGCCGCCGAGCGCCGCGAACTCGCCGACGTCCTCGACAGCCTCACCGAAGCGCAGTGGGACGCCCCCTCGCTCTGCGCCGGATGGCGCGTGCGCGAGGTCGCCGCGCACATGAGCCTGGGGTTCCGCTATTCACTCCCCCGCACCGCGCTCGAACTCGCGCGGGCAGGCGGCAGCCTGCACCGGATGACGGACCGCACCGCCCGGCGCGACGCCGCGGCGCTCGGCCCGCGCCAACTCGCCGACGCCCTGCGGGAGAACGCCGGTCACCCGTGGACTCCGCCGGTCGGCGGGTTCACGGCCGCGCTCGGGCACGACGTCGTCCACGGTCTGGACATCACCGTCCCGCTCGGCCTCGACCGCCGGGTGCCCGCCGACCGTCTGCGCCTGCTCCTGGACGCCGTCACCCCGCGCAGCCTCCGCTTCTTCGGCGCACGACTGGACGGAGTGGAGCTGCGCGCCACCGACCTCGACTGGTCGTACGGCAGCGGCGGACGCGAGGTGGCCCGGCCGGCCCGGGAGCTGCTCCTGCTGGCCTACGGGCGGAAGTTGGCCGAGTGACCCGGGCCCGACGGCCGGGTGCCACACGGGCGGGCTGCCGGCCGGGTGCCACACGGGTGGGCTGCCGACCGGGGGCCGTCGGGCTGCGAGGCGTCGGGCTGCGGGCCGTCGGGCGCAGTGAGCCGGACGGGACCTCCGCCCCGACGAACGGAAGATCATCTCAGTGTGCGTCGGCCGCCGCCCGGGCGACGCCTCGGGCGGCGGGGAGGTCGTAGGAGCGCCACTGATCGAGGGGGAGGTCGGCGAGGGACATGGGCAGGAGTCTGGCACGGGCCACTGACACGGCCGCCCCGCCGAGGAGCGGGACGTCCACCCGAACGGCCTTCTGTTTCTCGGCCGCCCCGGCGTCAGAACGCGCGCTTGAGCAGGGCGAGCAGCGCGTCCCAGTGCCGGGCGGCCGCCTCCGGATGGTAGGCGGCGGTGTCGGCCTGGGTGAAGCCGTGCGACGCGCCCTCGTAGACCTCGCAGGTGTGCCGGACGCCGGCCTCCGCCAGGGCCTCGGCCAGGCGGTCGATCTGGTCGGCCGGAAGCGACGGGTCCTGGTCGGCGTGCCCGAAGTACAGCTCCGCCGTGACCTTGCCGGCGACCAGGTGGGGGCTGTCCTCCTCGTCGGTGGCGAACATGCCGCCGTGGAAGCCCGCCGCCGCCGCGACCCGGTCGGGGCAGGCGCCCGCGGTGCGCAGCGCGAGTTGGGCCCCGAGGCAGTAGCCGGTGATGCCGACCGGCCCGTCGACCGTGAGCGGCGAGCGGGCCAGCCAGTCCAGGTACGCGCCGGCGTCACGGACCGCCTGCTCGGCGGTGAACGACGCCATGATCGGGCCCAGCTGTTCCAACAGGGTCGGGTCGGTGGCCGGGTTGATCAGCTCAGGCCGTTCGGGCAGCGCCACGACCGGCGCGCGGCCGAGCCGGTAGAACACGTTGGGCACCAGCACCGTGTAGCCCTCGGCGGCGAGCCGCTCGGCCAGCGACTCCAGGAACGGGCGGAGTCCGAAGGCGTTCATGTAGAGCAGCACGGCGGGGTGCGCGCGGCCGTCGTCCGGGTGGGCCAGGTAGGCGTCGGCGATGCCGTCCGCCGCCGGGATGTCCACGCTCGTACCACGCACGGCAATCGTCACGGTCGGGTCTCCTCGGTGCTGCTGGGCGGTTGGGACGGCCGGGCGGGCGGGAGGTCGCCGCATCCGGCCCGGAGATTATCGACGCCCGGGTGCGGCCCGTCCATGCAATTCCCGCCGCGGCCCGGGCCGGGCGCAGCCGCCCGCGCGGCGCGGACTAGCCGCGGGCGACGGCGCGCAGGAACGACGTCAGGTGCGCGTTGAACTCCTCCGGCCGCTCCATGTTGGGGTAGTGCGCGGTGCCGTCGAGCTCGACGGTGCGCCCGTCGGGGACGGCCGCGATGAGCCGGGCGGGCATGGCCAGGTGGTCGGCGCTGTCGAGCGCGCCGTTGATCGCGAGGACGGGAACGGCGATGGTGGCCGCGCGGGCCCAGGTGCCGGTGACGGGCACCCGGTGGTCCGGCTCGTCGGCGGTGTGCTTGAGGAGCGTGCCGAGGGCCATGGCGCGCTGGAGTTCCAGCACGTCGCGGTCGACGTCGGCGGTTGAACGGTGCGGTCCGGGAAGGAACTTGAGGAAGGCGTCGACCCAGCCGTCGACGTCGCCCGCGGCCAGCGCCCGGCTCCATTCGGCCAACACGCCGAGGGTCCAGGGGTCCTGGAAGTCGGGCTCGCTGGTGCCCGCCCCGCTGACCACCAACGCGCGGACCAGGTCCGGGTGTTCGAGGGCGGTGTCGACGGCGATGCCCGCGCCCATCGAGACACCTACGAGCGGGACGGGCCCGGTGCCGAGGTGGCGCAGCAGGGCGGCGAGGTCGTCGCAGGCGCGGAACGGGCGGGTGGCGTTGGCGGACTTGCCGTGACCGCGGACGTCCGGCGCGATGACCCGGTACTCCGGAGTGAGGGCGGCCAGCTGGGCGTCCCACATGCGGTGGTCCAGGAAGCCGCCGTGCAGCAGGACCACCGGCCGGCCGGTCCCGGCGTCCCGGTAGGCGAGTTCGCCGTCGCCGGTCGTGAACGACGAGAGGTTGGTGACAGCGGCGTCAGGGGTTCCAGCGGCGTCAGTCATGACAACCAAGGTGCCATCCTGACCGGAGAATGGCAACCAGGGTGTCATGATGGTGCCCATGCAGGAACACCCGCTGGAACCCGACGAACTCGCCCACCGCCTCACCGAGGTGTTCGACCTGGTGGGCCCGCTCTACCGCCGGGTGCTGCGCAAGGTCGAGCAGGCCGCACCCGCCGAAGGCCTCTCGGTCGGCGTGCGGGCCGTGCTGAACCTGCTGGGCGAGCACGGCCCGATGACCGTCCCGCAGATGGGCCGCGCGCAGGCACTGAGCCGGCAGTTCGTGCAGCGGATGGTGAACGAGGCGGCAGCCGACCGGCTCGTCGAGGCCGTCCCCAACCCGGCCCACCGGCGCTCCTCGCTGATCCGGCTCACCGACGACGGGCGGGCCGCCATCGCCGCCGTGACCACGCGCGAGCGCGCGCTGATGCGCCAGGCCGGTGGCGGCCTCACCGACGCCGAGGTGACCGCCTGCGTGAAGGTGCTCGGCGAGATGCTCGCACTCTTCGACGATGTGGATGTGGACGGGCGGCTGGACTGAACTCCGGGCGGACGGCCCACCGGCCGGGCGGGCAGGCACCGGCCGGGCGGGCACCCGGGATGAGCGGGAGGTCGGGCACTCCGACGCCCGGGCCGTCAGGCAGTCAGGCGGCCCAGGTGCGCGTGCAGAGCACCAGGCGGTAGCCGTCCGGGTCGCTGACGGTGACGCCGAACTCGTCCCAGTACGGGTTGTGGGCGGGGACGCGGGTGCCGCCGGTGACCTCCAGCCGGGCGACGAGGGCCTCGTCCACGGGCGCGCCCAGGTAGAGGACGAAGAGGTCGTCGACGGTCGGGGCCGGCTCGACGGGGTGGTCGGGGTCGTGGGTGAGCTCGAAGTGCCAACTGCCGCCGGGGAAGCCGACCATGAGCAGGTCGTGCTCACCGGGAACGTGCTCGGTGGTGCGCCAGAGCACGGAGAGGCCGAGGCCGTCGACGTAGAAGCGCTCGGCGGCGGCGAGGTCCCGGGAGGGGCGGGCGACCCGGACGTGAGTGATGGAGTCGATCATGTGACCGATCGTACCGGTCGCGATGTGAGCAGGCGTCAGAGCCGCTGCAGGCGCTCCTCGTCGGGCGTCCGGGGGCAGGTGACGCAGGCGGAGTCGGGGCGGATCGCGTAGTAGAGGCAGCAGCCGAGGCGGGTCCGGGTGGGGTGGCTCCGGCCGTCCGGGCCGCACAGCGTACGGAAGGCGGCGGCCCCGAGGAGGGGCTGGGTGCCGCCGGGGAGGACGGCCCCGGCGGCGGCGACCGCCTCGGCCTCCCCGGTGGCGACGGCCTCCCCGGCTCCGGCAGCACCGCCAGCACCGCCAGCACCGCCAGCACCGCCGGCGGGCGCGGTGACGCCGGCCTGCGCGTCGAGCATCCGGCCGAGGTACCAGATCGCGGAGGCCAGGTCATCCGTGACCATGCCCCAGAGTGCCCGGGCGCCACGGCGGGTGGGCGCGGCGAAGGCCGTGAGCAGCGGTTCGACGTGGGTGACGACGGCGGCGCGCAGTTCGGCACGGAGTTCGTCCTCGCCCGGGAGCGTGACGTGGGCGCGCGGGCGCAGGGCGAGGACGCCGGTGGGGGCGTGCAGCCAGAGGTCCGATCCGTCGATCACGGGGACGCGGCGGGCGAGGTGCCAGGGTCCGGCGATCAGGACGCAGACCGACCACAGGTAGTGGTGCAGCAGCCGGGACGCGGCGACGTGCGGGCGCGGGGCGGTGCCGTGCTCGGCGGCGACCGGGGCGATCCGGGTGGCCTCGCCGGCCAGCGCGGCTTCCAGGGCCGTGGGGTCCGCGGCCAGTTCGGCGGCGGAGTACCAGCCCTGAGCACGCGTCGGGGCCGGTTCGCCGTCCGCGATCAGTGTGACCTGCAGGACGGGGCAGAGGTCCAGCAGCCGCCGGTAGTCCGCCCGGAGAGGAGAGGGGCTCCGGCTGGTGGCGGGCATGGGTGCAGGTCCCAAGATCATCGGCACTCCCGAGATCGGATAAGGTGAGGCTCACCTTATAGACATCCGGAGGCCGCTCCGACTGCGCCACCCCACTCGGATCGCTCCGGCCGGACTTGACGAGATTAGGTTTGCCTAACCTAATATCTTGTCTCGTGTTCACCACCGACCCACCGGCCGCCACGGCCCCGGCCCCGCCTCGGACCTCGGCGCTCCGGCGGCCCCTGCTGCTGGCCGCCGGAGTCACCGCACTCGTGCTGTGCGCCGCGCTGAGCCTCGTGCTCGGCTCCCGCGCCATCCCGCTCTCCACCGTGATCGACGCCCTCACCGGCTCCGGATCCGGCGGCGATGCCGACGTGGTGACGGGCCTTCGGGTCCCTCGGACGATCATCGGCCTGGTGCTCGGCGCGGCCCTCGGCGTCGCCGGGGCGGTCGCCCAAGGCGTCACCCGCAACCCGCTCGCCTCGCCGATCACCCTCGGGATCAACGCGGGCGCGAGCTTCGCCGTCGTCGCCGCGATCTACACCTTCGGGCTCACCCGGCCGGTCGAGTACGTCTGGTTCGCCTTCGCCGGCGCGGCCGTCGCCGCCGTGGCCGCGTACGCGATGTCCCGGCGCGGCGGGGATCTCGACCCCGTCCGGCTGGCACTCGGCGGCACCGTGCTCACCGTGGTCCTCACCTCGTGGACGTCGGCGTTGATGCTGGCCAGTCACCGCACCCTGGACGAGGCCCGGTTCTGGCTGGCCGGCTCGATCGCCGGGCGGCACCTGGACACCCTGACGCCCGTCCTGCCGTTCCTCGTCCTCGGCCTGGTCGGTGCGTTCGCCGTCGCCCCCGCACTCAACGCGCTGGCGCTCGGCGACGAGGCCGCGCAGTCGCTCGGCGTGCCGGTGGCCCGGATCCGGGTGCTCGGCGGGCTGGCCGTCGTGCTGCTGGCGGGCGGCGCGGTCGCCGTCGCCGGGCCGGTCGCCTTCATCGGGCTGGCCGCGCCCCACCTCGTCCGGCCGCTCCTCGGCAACGACCACCGCTGGCTGCTGCCCGGCTGCCTGATCGCCGGTCCGGTGCTGCTGCTCGCCGCCGACGTGCTGGGGCGCGTGGTGGCCCGGCCGTCCGAGATCGAGGTCGGCATCGTGACCGCCTTCCTCGGCGCGCCGCTGCTCGCGGTGCTGGCCCGGAAGGTGGCCCGATGAGCGTCCTCACCCCGAACCCCCCGGCGGGCACCACCATGGCCCGGCGCCGGGCCAGGACCGCCGCCTGGTCGTTGGTGGCCGCCGCGCTGCTCGTCCTGCTGACCGGCATCGCACTCGGCACCGGCCAGGTGAAGATGTCCGTCTGGGACGCACTGCGCGCCCTGGCCGGGCTCGGCGACGCCGGAAACGTGCTGGTGGTCCAGGAGTTCCGCGCACCCCGGGTGGTCTCGGCGCTGATCGCCGGTGCCGGGCTGGCGGTGGCCGGCTCGATGCTGCAGCGGCTCTTCCGCAACCCGCTGGCCTCCCCCGACACCATCGGCGTCACCGGCGGCGCCTCCTTCGGCGCGGTACTGATGCTCGCCACCGGCGCCTCGCAGGAGCTGATCCCGCTCGCCGCGCTCGGCGGCGGTCTGCTGGCCGCACTGCTGCTCGGCGGGTTCGCCTGGCGCTCGCGGATGGCCGTGACCCGGCTGGTGCTGGTCGGTCTGGCGGTCCAGCAGGGCCTGGCCGCCGCCGTGAACCTGATGATCGTACGGTTCCCGGCCGAGCTGGCCTCCTCCGCGATGCAGTGGACCACCGGATCGCTCTACGGCCGGGACTGGACCGAGGTCCGGATCGGCGGCGCCGCCATCGCGCTCACCGCGCTCGCCGTGCTGCTCGCCCAGCGGCGCGTCGCCGTGCTCGACCTCGGTGACGACTCGGCCGGCGGGCTCGGCCTCGACCCGGGCCGCGACCGGGTGCTGCTCCTGCTGCTCACCATCACGCTGGCCTCGCTCGCCGCCGCCCTCACCGGACCGGTCGCCTTCGTCGCCCTCGCCGTGCCGCACCTGGTCCGGCTGCTCGCCGGCCCGCCCACCCTCGGCACGCTCGGCCTCACCGCCCTCACCGGCGCCGTGCTGCTGCTCTCCTCCGACCTCCTCGTGCTCCACGTGATCCCCGTCCACGGCCTGCCGGTCGGTGCCGTCACCGCCACGCTCGGCGCGCCCTGGCTCCTGGTGCTGATGATCCGCCAGGGCCGGCTTCCCCAGAGGAGCAGCTGATGACCGCCGACCCCACCACCATCGACGGGACCACCACCGCCGCCGTCGGGACCGCCGGCGCGCCGGCCAACCGCCTGGCCGCCCACGGACTGCACCTGCGCTACGGCAACCGGGTGATCGTGGACGGGCTGGACCTGGAACTGCCCGGCGGCGCCGTCACCGCGATCGTCGGCCCCAACGCCTGCGGCAAGTCCACCCTGCTGCGCGGCCTCGTCCGGCTGCTCGACCCCGCCGCGGGCACCGTCACCCTGGACGGCTCCGACATCCACCGGATGCCCGCCCGGGCACTCGCCAAGCGGATGGGGCTGCTGCCCCAGCAGCCGGTCACCCCCGAGGCGATCACCGTCGAGTCGCTGGCCCGGCTCGGCCGCTTCCCGCACCAGCGGATGCTCAGCCCCTGGTCCAAGGCCGACCAGGCGGCCGTCGAGGACGCACTCGCCCGCACCGGCACCGCCGAGCTGCGCGACCAGCAGGTCGACCGGCTCTCCGGCGGCCAGCGCCAACGCGCCTGGATCGCGCTCGCCCTCGCCCAGGACACCGACCTGCTGCTGCTCGACGAGCCGACCACCTTCCTCGACCTCCGGCATCAGCTGGACGTCCTCGACCTGGTCTCCGACCTGCACGCCGAGGCCGGGCGCACCGTCGTCATGGTGCTGCACGACCTCGGGCAGGCCGCCCGGTACGCCGACCACCTGGTCGTGCTCAAGGACGGCCGCCTCGCCGCCGCCGGGGCACCCTCCGAGGTGCTGACGGCCGACCTGGTGGAGGAGGTCTTCCAGGTGCCCTGCCTGGTCGTACCCGACCCGGAGACCGGCACGCCGCTGGTCGTGCCGCGGGCCCGGACCAGGCCGCGCACCGCCGCCGTCACCAGCTGACGGCCCCCCTCCTCCGGCCGCCCGCGCTCACCCGCGGGCCGCCCCCGCCCCGCCCGGATCCGTCCGGCGGCGCCCGGATCCGTCCGGGCACCCGCCGGACGCGTCCGACCACCCCGCCCCAGAGACAAGGAACCGCCTTGAACCGCTCCAGCCGCGCCCGCAGGCTCCCCGTCGCCGTCCTCGCCGCCGCGCTCTCCACCACCCTGCTCGCCGCCTGCGGCAGCAACGGTGACACCAAGGACGCCGCCAAGCCGGCCGGCGACGCCGCCGCGGCCGCCGGGTCCGCCGCCGTCTTCCCCCGCAGCGTCAGCCACGCCGCGGGCACCGCCCAGATCAAGGCCCAGCCCAAGCGCGTCGTGGTCCTGGACAGCGGCGAGCTGGACGACGTCACCCTGCTGGGCATCACGCCGGTCGGCGCGGTCTCCCCGCACATGAGGACCGAGGGCGGGTTCCCGAACTACCTCAAGGACAAGATCAAGGACACCAAGGACGTCGGCCCGATGAACGAGCCGAACCTGGAGCTGATCGCCTCCCTCAAGCCCGACCTGATCCTCTCCTCGAAGGTCCGGCACGCCAAGGTCTACGACAAGCTCAACGCCATCGCGCCGACCGTGCTCGCCGAGACCACCGGCTTCCCCTGGAAGGAGAACCTCGCCCTCTACGCACAGGCGCTCGGCAAGGAGGCCGAGGCCAAGAATGCGCTCGCCGAATACGAGGCCCGCGCCGCCAAGCTGGGCGAGGCGATCAAGGCCAAGAACGGCGGCAAGGAGCCGACCGCCTCGGTCGTCCGCTTCGTGGCCGGCCCGACCCGCCTGTACGCCAAGTCGTCCTACAGCGGCGTCGTGCTGAAGGACGTCGGCCTGGCCCGCCCGGCCTCCCAGGACGTGGACCAGAACATCATCGAGGTCAGCGCCGAGCAGATCAACCAGGCCGACGCCGACCTGGTCTTCGTCACCGTCGCCGACGACCCGACCAAGACCAAGGAGAGCGAGGTCCAGGGCACCCCGGTCTGGCAGGGCCTGAACGCCGTCAAGAACGGCAAGGTCTTCAACGTGCCGGACGAGACCTGGATGTCCGGCATCGGCGTCCAGGCCGCCGACGCCATGCTCGGCGACATCGCCGGGGCCGCGGGCGTCGACGCGCCCAAGTAGCAGCCGGCCAGTACCCGTTGACGTTCGGGGCGGGCCATGCGGAGCCCGCCCCCCGGGGACCGCCCCGCTCCCCCACCCCATGGAGAGGACCCGCGCCGACATGCGGCTCTACCTGCTCGCCCTCAACCCCACCGACTCCGTCACCCAAGGGTTCCTGCCGGCCGCCGCCCGGCTCGGGCTCGAGGTCACGGTGCTCACCGACCACGCCGAACCCCACCGACGTGCCTACGCCGAGCTGGAGTCCGCGCCGGAGGTGGTGGAGTGCGACGTCCGGGACTTCCGTGAGGTGATCGGACTGATCACCCGGCACCACACCCCTGGGCCCGACGCCGGCCGGACCGCGGGTCCCGTCACCGGTGCCGCCCGAGCCGTCACCATCGCCGACACCGGAGCGGACACCGACACCGGCGCCGGCCGGGCCGCGGGTGCGCCGTTCGCCGTGTTCAGCAACAGCGACCACCTGCAGACCCAGACCGCCCTCGTCGCCGGGTACTTCGGGCTGCCGGCCAAGGACTGGAAGGCCGCGCTGCGGGCCAAGAACAAGGGCGAGCTGCGCCGCCACCTCGCCGCCGCCGGCGTGGACACCGTCCGCTCGGTCGAGCTCGACCCCGGACAGGACCCGTCCGTACTGGGGGAGGCGGACCTTCCGTACCCGGTCGTGGTGAAGCCGCGGGAGGGCGTCGCCAGCGAGGACGTCACGCTGGTCGCCGACGCCGACGAGCTGGTGCTGCGCTGCAAGGAGATCCAGCACCGGCGGCCCGGCGCCGCGCTGGTCGTCGAGGAGTTCCTGGACGGGCAGCTGTGCACCCTGGAGACGCTCGGCGACGGGCGGCGCCGCCACGTCCTCGGCGGCTTCCGGACCAGGCTCTCCCCGCCCCCGCACTTCATCGAGGAGGTGCTGGAGTTCGTCCCCGCCCACCCGGACGCGGTGGTCGAGCAGGTGCTCGCCCAGCTCGACGCGATCGGCGTCGGACTCGGCGCCTGCCACACCGAGTTCGTCGTCCAGCCGGACGGCCGCGCCCGGATCATCGAGGTCAACTACCGCGCCATCGGCGACCAGTGCGACCTCATGCTCGCCGAGATCCTCGGCATACCGCTGTTCGAGCACATCCTCACCGCCCACCTCGGCCGCGAACTGCCCGCCGACCTCGCCGAGCGCTGCGCCGCCACTCCGCTGCGCGCCCGCAACGAGGTGGTCTGCGCCGACCGCGCCGGCACCCTCACCGCCGCCCCCGGCCCGTACGACGAGGAGCGCGACGGCGTCCGGCTCGCCTACCGGCCGCTGCGCCCGCTCGGCGAACGGCACGAGCACTACCGCACCAACCGGGACTACCTGGGCGTGATCTGGGCCGTCGGCCCCGAGCAGACCGCCGTGGCCGCCGCCGTCGCCCGCTTCGTCGCGGCCAACCGCTGGGAGATCACGCCGTGACCACGTCTGCCGACAGGGATCCTGCCGCCTCCGCTACTTCCGGAGCCCCCGCCACGTCCGAGCGTTCCGGCGCCGCTGCCGTGCCCGAGCGGTCCGCAGCCCCCGCCGCGTCCGACGCCCTGGTGCTCCGGGTGCTCTCCGCCCTGCTGCGCGAGGACGTACTCGGGCTGCGCACCCGCAGCACCGCCGAGGACCGGCCGGACGGCCGCTGGCTCGTCCTCGCGGACGCCCGCCTGGCACTGCCCGTCGACGCCGACGGCTTCCAGAGCGAGTACGCCGCCCGGCTGCCGCTGCTGGAGCTGGACGGCGCCCGGCTCGCCGGCCTGGACCCCGTCGTGACCGCCCTGGCCGGCCTCGCCGAGGCGCAGGACCGGCCCGGCTGGACGGCCTTCGCCGAGGAGTGCCGGCAGACCCTCGCCACCATGGAGCTGCACGACCGCGCCCGGGCCGGGGTGCACGCCGCGCTCACCGACCTGTACGGCTCGGACCCGGCGCACTGGACCGGCCCCGCCGCCGCCCTCGGCCACGACACCCTCGCCGCCTACCTCGACCACCCGGTCTACCCGACCGCGCGCGGCCGGTCCGGCCTCACCGACGCGCAACTGCGCTCCTACGCACCGGAGTTCCACCCGTTCTTCGAACTGCGCTGGCTCGCCGTGCCCGCCGGGGAGCTGACCACCCACGGCGACCGGCCGCTGCCCGGCTGGTGGCCCGCCCCGACCCGGCTCGGCCTCGACCTCCCGGGCGGCGACGCGGCCTGGGCCACCCTGCCGGTCCACCCGCTCACCGTCGGCGCACCACTGGCCGAGGCCCTGGACGCCTCCGGCCTGGCGGGCCGCGCCGTGCTCGCCGGCCGGCCGTACCTCACCGTGCTGCCCACCCTCTCCATGCGGACCGTGGCCGTCGCCGACGACCCCGTCCACCACCTCAAACTCCCGCTCGCCACCGCCACCCTGGGCCGGCTCAACCGCCGCACCATCAAGCCCGGCACGCTGCTCGACGGCGCCGCCGGCCAGCGGCTGATCGAGGCCGTGCTGGAGCGCGAACCGCGCTTCGCCGGCCGGATCCTGCACGCCGACGAGCAGAGCTGGGCACACGCCGGGCACGAGCTGCTCGCCGTGCTGCTCCGCCGCTACCCCGCCCAGCCCGGCGGATCCGTCACGGTGCCGCTGGCCGCCCTGCTGGCCCCGGCCCCCGGCGGCCGCCTGGTGATCGACCACCTCGCCGACCGCTTCCACGGCGGTGACCCCGTCGCCCTCTTCGACGCCCTGCTGGAGCTGCTGCTCGACTGGCAGACCACCCTCTTCGGCTACGGCATCGCCCTGGAATCCCACCAGCAGAACACCTCCCTGGTGCTGGACGAGGACGGCGGCCTGCGCCTGCTCTACAAGGACGACGACGGACCGCGCGTCCACACCGCCCGGCTCGCCGCCACGCTCGGCGAACTCGCCCCCGGACGCGACGAGTTCGACGACGCCAGGATCTTCGGCGGCGACGACCGGCCGCTGACCGACCTGTTCACCACCATCACCGGCCACCTCTGCACCGGCGCCCTCGCCTTCGGCCTGGCCGCGCACGGCCGCGGCGAACTCGCCGACCTGCTCGCCCTGTTGCGCAAGCGACTGGCCGAGGCCGTCGACCGGACCGGACCGGCCGGCGAACCGCTGCGCACCGCGCTGCTGGACGCCGAACGGCTGCCGGTCAAGGCCATGGTCACGGCCGGGACCCTGCTCACCAAGCAGCGCTCGGGCGCCTCGGACATCAACAAGCACTACACCGACGGCCCCAACTACCTGCTGCCGCCCGCCTCCTCCCCCCCGGGAAGGCTCCGATGACGGTCGACGCGCTCGCCGCGCACTCCGGGAGCGGCACCGCCCGCACCAACGGGCTCGGCCGGCGCCAGGTGCACGCGGTGGCCGCCTGCTACTTCGTCGCCTCCTTCGCCGCGCTCGGCCTGCCGCCGTACCTGACCGCCATCCTGCCCACGCTCGGCGACCCCCAGGGCCGGTGGGCCGGCGTGCTCTACATCGTGCCGACGGTGTTCAGCGGCCTCGGCGCCCCGCTCTGGGGGCGGCTCGCCGACCGGTTCGGCCGCAAGCGGCTGCTGCTCCGCGCCCAACTCGGGCTCACCGTCTCGTTCCTGCTGGCCGGCGCCGCCGACAGCCTGCCCGCCTTCACCCTCGCCCTCGTCCTCCAGGGCTTCCTCGGCGGCACCTTCGCCGCCACCAACGGCTACCTCGCCGCCGCGCTCGACGGTTCGCAGCTGTCCCGGGCGCTCACCCTGATGCAGGGCAGCGCGCGGGCCGCGCTGGTCGCCGCGCCGATCCTGGTCGGCGTGCTCTCGCCGTGGATCGACCCGCACCGGCAGTACCTGCTGATGGCGGCCCTGCCGCTGGCGGCCGCCGTCCTGCTCTCGCTGCTGCCGGAACCGGGCCGGCCGGGCCGGCCGGGCGAGGAGGAGGGCCCGTCCGGCGACGGGCCGCCCGTCGCGGGCGCCGGGCCGGCCGGGCGGGCGCCGCTCGCCGTGCTCTACACCTTCGAGTTCGCCTTCGTCTTCGCGACCGTGATCTCCTTCCCCTATCTGATATCCCTGGCGCAGGAGCGGCTGCCCGGCGTCTCCGGGACCACGACCGGCATACTGTTCGCGATACCCCACCTGTGCTACCTGGCCTTCGCCGCCCGCACCCACACCGCCTTCCTCACCCGCCCGCACACCGGCATCGCGCTCGGCTTCGGCTTCGTCGCGCTGGGCCTGGCCGGGCACGCCGTCGCCCACTCGCTGGCAGCCTTCGTCGCCGTCCGGCTGCTACTCGGCGCCGGGCTCACACTCGGCCTGGTCTGCCTCTCGGTGCTGGCCGCCGAGGCCGCCCGCGGCCGGGCACCGGGCCGGATGTTCGGCACCCTCGAATTCATCTCCAAGGGCGGCGCCGTGGCCGCCGGCGCCGTCGCGGCGCTGGCCAACGGCCGGTTCGGCGCCGCCTCCCCCGTGCTGGCCGGCACCGCCGCCGCACTGCTGGCCGCCGCCGCGGCCGTACTGCTCGCCGCCCCCTCCCGCAAGCGTTGGAGTCACCGATGACCCACGAACTCCCCACCGCCGACCACGCGGTGGCCCACACCCTGCTCAACTGCCTGCTGCGCGAGGTCTCCGCGCCCGAGCACCAGACCGCCGTCACCGACGGCCGCCTGCTGCTGCGCCTCCCGCGGCGCGGCGCCCTGCTCCGGATCGCGCTGCGCCGCACCTCACTGCTCGGCGCACACCGCTTCACCGGCCCGGTGCAGGAGGAACGGGGCGACGTCTGGACCGAGTTGGACTGGCGGACGCTGGCCGGGTACGTCCGGGACGAACTGGAGCTGCGCACCGGGACGTCGAACGAGGAGTTCCTCGGCCAGCTGACGTCCAGTCACGAGGTCGTCCGGAACGCCCTGGAGTACCGCCCGGCACCGGGCGCGGACCGCTACCTGGAGTCCGAGCAGGCCCTGCTCTTCGGCCACCGGTTCCACCCCGCGCCCAAGTCCCGCTCTGCCGAGCGCGGCGACTGGCCGTCGTACGCGCCTGAGTCGCGCGCGGCGTTCCGCCTGCGGTACCTGGCCGTTCGGGAGGAGCTGATCGCCGAGGGCTCGGCGGACCGGACGGCGACCAGGCTCCTCGACGGCCTGCCGGACGGCGCGCACGAGGTGCCGGCCGGCTACCGGCTGCTGCCCGCCCACCCCTGGCAGTACCAACTGCTCACCGACCACCCGCTGTTGCGCGGTGCGCTGGAGCGCGGCGACATCCTGGACCTCGGCCCCGGCGGCGAGCCGTTCACCGCCACCGCCTCGGTCCGCACCCTGTACGGCGCGGGCGCGTTCCTGAAGTTCAGCCTCAACGTGCGCATCACCAACTGCCTCCGCAAGAACGCCGCCTACGAGCTGACCGGCGCCGTCGCCCTGACCCGGCTGCTCGCTCCCGCGCTGGCCGACCTCGCCCAGCGGTTCCCCGACGCCGCGATGCTGCGCGAACCGGCCTTCCGCACGCTCGCCCTGCCCGGCGCGGACGGCCTCCCGGACCGCGCCCTCTACGAGGGGTTCGGCCTGATCGTCCGCGAGGGCTTCGCGGACGTCCTCCGCCCCGGCGTCACCCCGCTGCTGGCCGCCGCCGTCGCCGACGAGCACCCGACCAGCTCCGCCCACGTCTCCGCGCTGCTCGGGCCGGACGCGACCGTGCAGGACGCCCTGGACTGGTGGACGGCCTACCTTCGGCTGCTCGTGCCGCCGGTGCTCGCGGCCTACTTCGACCACGGCGTGGTGCTGGAACCGCACCTGCAGAACGTGCTGATCGGCGTGGACGCGGCCGGGCGGCCGGCCCAGGTGCTCTTCCGCGACCTGGAGGGCACCAAGCTCGTCCCGGACCAGAACGCCGCCCTGCTCGCCGCGCTGCCGCCCGAGGTGGCCGGCCCGATGGCCTACGACGCCGAGCGCGGCTGGGACCGCGTGGTCTACTGCCTGCTGGTCAACCACGTGGCCGAACTGCTGGCCGCCCTCGCCGACCTCCACCCGGAGGCGGAGGGCGCGCTCTGGGAGGCCGTCCGGCGCGTCCTGGAGGAGTACGCCGCCTCCCACGGCCGCCCGCCCAGGCTGCGCGCCCTGCTCGCCGGGGTGCCGCTGCCCGCCAAGGCCAACCTGCTGACCCGCTGGGAGCGCCGCCCGGACCGTGAGGCCGGCTACGTCCGGCTGCCGTCCCCGCTCGCCCGCACCGTCCTCGCTGAGGCCGCGCACCTGCCGGCGCCGGGCGTGCGGACGCCGGCCCCGCGGACGCCGGCCTGGAGTGCCCGATGACCGCCCCCGACCGTGTGGAGGAGACCCCGATGACCGACGCCGTCCGCCGGCACGTCGCCGCACTGGCACCGGACGCCCTGCCCGCCTTCGTCTACGACCTCGCGGCGCTGCGCGCGCACGCCGCCGGCGTCCGGGCCGCGCTGCCCGCGCGCGTCGAGCTGTACTACGCCGCCAAGGCCAACCCCGACGCGCCCGTGCTGACCGCGCTGCGGGACGCGGTCGACGGCTACGAGGTCTCCAGCGGCGGCGAGTTGGCGCACGTCCGGGAGGCCGTGCCGGGCGCGCCGCTGGCCTTCGGCGGGCCCGGCAAGACGCCCGCCGAGATCACGGCCGCCGTGGACGCCGGGGTGCACCGCTGGCACGTGGAGAGCGAACAGGAGCTGCACCGGCTCGCCGCCGTCCTGACCGACGACCGGCCGCAGGCCTCCGTGGACGTGCTGCTGCGGGTCAACCTCCCGGTGGGCTCGGGCGCGCTGGACGCGGTGGCGCTCGCGATGGGCGGCCGGCCGACCCCGTTCGGCCTGGACCCGGACCGCGCCGAGGCCTGCGCCCGCCTGCTGACCGATCCGCTCGGCCCCTTCGCCCCGCTCCGCCCGCGGCTGCGGCTGCGCGGCGTGCACGCGCACCTGGCCAGCGGGCTGGCGGCGGCCGGGCAACTGGCCCTCGCCGAGCAGATCGTCGGCTGGGCGGCCCGGCTGGCGCAGCGGCACGCGTTCACGCTGGACGAGGTCAACGTGGGCGGTGGCATGGCCGTCGACTACGACGACCCCGGGGCGCGCTTCGACTGGGCGGAGTTCGGCGAGGGCCTGGGCAAGCTGCTCGACCGGCACCCCGGCCTGACCCTGCGGATCGAACCGGGCCGCGCCCTCACCGCCTACTGCGGCTGGTACGCCACCGAGGTGCTGGACGTGAAGCAGAGCCACGGCGAGGACTTCGCGGTGGTCCGCGGCGGCACCCACCACCTGCGCACCCCGGCCACCCGCGGCCACGACCAGCCCTTCGCCGTGCTGCCGGTCGACGCCTGGCCACACCCCTGGCCGCGCCCCTCGGTCACCGCCGGCCGCGCCACCCTGGCCGGCCAGCTCTGCACCCCGAAGGACGTCCTCGCCCGCGCCGCGACGAGCGCGGACGGCCTCCGGACGGCGGACCGGGTGCTCTTCGCGATGGCGGGCGCGTACGGGTGGAACATCTCGCACCACCACTTCCTGATGCACCCCCGGCCGGGGTTCCACTACCTGGGCGGGTGACGGCCGGCAGCTGGCGGACGGCGGCTCACGGCTGGCGGACGGGGACGGGGACGGGGACGGCGGCGAACAATCTTCAGCCGACAGATTTTGAATGCTGTCACCCGGTCGACCACCGGCAGCCGTCGCCCGCCCCCCGCCCGAGGGGGCTGCCGCAGGTCACCACCGCACAAGCGTGCGAGAGTGGTAGCCAGCGAAGGGAGCGCGCACGTGCTGATGGACAGGGTGGCCGAGATACTCGCCGAGGCGTCGGCCGAGGTGGTGGAGCCGCGGTTCCGGGCGCTTGCCGCCGGCGAGGTGATGGAGAAGGCCCCCGGCGAGGTGGTCACCATCGCCGACCGCGAGGCCGAGGTGATCATCGAGCGGCGGCTGCGCGAGCTGCTGCCCGTCCCGGTGGTCGGCGAGGAGGCCGTCGCCGCCGACCCCGGGCTCGCCCGGGCACTGCACTCCGAGCCGGCCGTCTGGCTGGTCGACCCGGTGGACGGGACGTCCAACTTCATCGCCGGCCGCCCCGAGTACGCCGTGATGGCCTCGCTGGTCCGCTCGGGCCAGACCGTCGCCGCCTGGATCTGGCAGCCCGCCACCGCCACCGGCTACACCGCCGAGCTGGGCTCCGGCGCCTGGCGCAACGGCCACCGCCTCACCCGGACGCCCGCGCCCGGCGAACCCGCCAAGTGGTGCGGCTCCGTCAAGAGCCGCTTCCTGGACCCGGCCCGGCGCCGGCAGGTGGAGGCCAACGCCACGGCGTTCGGCGAGGTCACCCCCGGCCGGCACGCCGCCGGGATCGAGTATCCGGACATCGCCGAGGGCGCCCTCGACTTCATCCTCTACTGGCGCACCCTCCCCTGGGACCACGCCCCCGGCTCACTGCTGGTCGCCGAGGCCGGCGGCGTCTCCGCCCGCCTGGACGGCAGCCCCTACCGGCCGGAGGCTCCGGGCGGCGAGGACGGCCTGCTGGTCGCCGCCGACCCGGAGTGCTGGGAGCGCACCCGCGACATCCTGCTCGGCCGATAGGCCCTCCCGGCACCGCCCTCGCCCTGCGGGCGCCCGGCCTGCGACTCCGGCCTCCGGCCTCACCGGAAGGCGGGTCCTCCCACCTGCCGACCGGCCTCGGCCGTCGCCGGTCTCACCAGACGACCGGCAGCCGCTTGATGAACCCGGACCGCCAGGCCAGCTGCTCGACCGGCAGGGCGAGCCGCAGGCCCGGCAGCCGCTCGACCAGCGCCGTGATCGCGAGCGCGGCATGGGTGCGGCCGAGCGCCGAGGCCGGGCAGAAGTGGCGACCCCCACCGAAGGCCAGGTGCGGGTTGTCGGCCCGGTCGAAGTCGATCTTCTCCGGATCCGGAAAGACCGCCGGGTCGTAGTTGGCGCCCTCGATCAGGACGAGCACGAGCTCGCCCTGCTTCACCTCCACCTCGCCGAGCCGCACATCCGCCAGCGCGATCCGGGGCAGTGCGTCGCCGATCGACAGGTTGACCCGGAGCAGCTCGTCCACCGCGCGGCCGATCAGCGCGGGCTCCCGCCGCAGCCGCTCGGCCAGGGCCGGCTGCTGGGCCAGGTAGATGATCGCGTGCAGCAGGAAGGAGGACGTCGAGACGGCGCCCGCGCCGAACAACGTATGTCCACGGAGCCTTTTCGGGAGCGGCCGAATATCCCCCGGACAGCATGTCACGCCAGTGTGCCTTCCTCCAACATCCCTCCGGGGAAAAGGCGTTGTTTTGGAATGCGGCGCGCTTCGGCCCGGCGCAACCGCACCAGGCACACGACTGCCCGGGGCCCGGCGCTACGCCGGCCGGACGTCCCGCCCGGTCCGTACGATCGCGTGCAGCAGTTCGCCGACCTCGGCGGCGGTGGTGTGCGGGTTGAGCAGGGTCAGCTTCAGGCGGACCCGGCCCGGGCCCTCGCCGGGCAGTTCGGTCCGGCCGACGACGGCGCGGCCGGTGCGCAGCAGGGTCCGGCGCACCTCGGCGTTGACCGCGTCGAGCGCGGCTCCGTCCTGCCCGCCGGGCGGGCGGTAGCGGAACACCACGGTGGTGAGGGCGGGTTCGGCGTGGAGTTCCAGTTCGGGTTCGGCGCGGACGGCCTCGGCGGCGTCCAGGGCCAGTTGGTGGCAGGCGTCGACCAGCCGGCCGAGTCCGGCGCGGCCGAGGGTGCGCAGGGTGACGGCGATCTTGAAGGCGTCGGCCCGCCGGGTGGTGCGCAGCGACTTCCCCAACAGACTGGGGTAGCCGGCCTGTTCGTCGTCGGCCGGGTTGAGGTACTCGGCGCGGCGGGCGAGCGAGACGTAGGTCTCGGCGCGACGCACCAGGAAGATCCCGGCGGCGGCCGGCTGCCAGCCGAGCTTGTGCCAGTCGAGGGAGACGGAGTCGGCCCGGGCGATGCCGTCGAGCAGCGGGGCGAGCCGGTCGGAGAGCAGCGCGCCGCCGCCGTAGGCGGCGTCGACGTGCAGCCAGGCGCCGTATCGGGCGGCGAGGTCGGCGGCGGTGTGCAGGGGGTCGATCGCACCGGTGTCGGTGGTGCCGGCGGTGGCGACGACGGCGATCGGGGTCCGGCCGGCCCAGCTGGTCTCGGCCAGGGCCCGCGCCAGCCCGTCCGGGTCCATCCGCAGTTCGCGGTCGACCGGGACGGGGATCACGGCGCGCTCACCGAGGCCGAGCAGGGCGGCGGCGCGCTGGACGGAGAAGTGCGCGGCCTGCGAGGCGATGATCCGGGGTGCGGCGCCGGCCGGGATTCCGTCCAGCTCCACGATGCCGTCGAGCTTCTGGTCCCGGGCCAGCATCAGGCCCATCAGGTTGGACTCGGTACCGCCGGAGGTCAGCACGCCGGCCGCGTGGGCCGGGTCGTAGCCGACCAGGGCGGCGAGTTCGGAGAGCAGCGCGGTCTCCAGCGCGGTCGCGGCGGGGGCCTGGTCCCAGGAGTCCTGGGAGGGGTTGAGCGCGCTCACGGCGAGGTCGGCGGCGGCCGCGACGGCCAGTGGCGGGCAGTGCAGGTGGGCGGCGCAGGCCGGGTCGGCGGGGTCGGCGGCGCCGTGGGTGAGCAGTTCGGTGAGGGTGGCGAGCGCCTGCGGGCCGTGGGCGGCGGCCAGCCCGTCGGTGACGGCTGCGGCGATCCCGGCCGGGTGCCCGGCGGGCAGCGGGCCGCCGCGGCGGGCGGCGCCGGCGTCCAGCGCGTCCAGCACGGTGGCCAGCAGCGGTCCGAGCGCGGCCGGGCCCGCCACGCCGCCGGCCAGCGCGTCGGGCGGGGCCGCCAGGTCGTCGGGGAGGCCGGGCTCCTCGGGCTGCTCCGGCACCCCGGAGGAGCCCGGGCCGTTCACCGGGCCTCCGCAACAGCCGCGGCGACGGCCGTGCCGTCGGCGGCACGGGCGGGCGCGCGGCCCGCCCCGGTGGCACTCCCGGCCCCGGTGGCGCCCCCGGTCCGGGCGGCCGCCGCGATGGCGTCGGCGAGCCGGTCGAGGACGGCGTCGACCTGCTCGTCGGTGATGGTGAGCGGCGGGAGCAGGCGCAGCACCGCGTCGTGCCGACCGCCGAGTTCGACGATCAGCCCGCGCGCGAGACAGGCCTCACGGACCTCGATGGCGAGCGCGGGCGCGGCCGGGCGCGCCCCGCAGGCGTCCGGTTCGGCGGCCGGGTCCACCAGTTCGACGCCGATCATCAGCCCACGCCCGCGCACGTCGCCGATCACCGGGAGTTCGCCGGCCAGCGCGCGGAGCCGCTCGGTCATCCGGGCGCCGACCAGCGCGGCCCGGTCGGCCAGCCCGTGCGCGGCGACGTACCGGAGGGTGGCCGCGCCGGCCGCCATGGCGAGGGTGTTGCCGCGGAACGTGCCGGTGTGCGCGCCGGGGCGCCAGCCGTCGTACTCCGCGCGGTAGACGACGACGGCGAGCGGCAGGCTGCCGCCGATCGCCTTGGAGAGCACCATGGCGTCCGGGACGATCCCGCTGTGCTCGACCGCCCACATCGCGCCGGTGCGGCCGACCCCGGTCTGCACCTCGTCGACGATCAGCGGGATGCCGCGTTCGGCGGTGATCCGGCGCATCGCGCGCAGCCACTCGTCGGGGGCGGGGACGACGCCACCCTCACCCTGCACGGCCTCCAGGACCATCGCGGCGGGCCGGACCACGCCGCCCGAGGGATCGTCCAGCAGCCGCTCGGCATAGGTGGCGGCGAGGCCGGCACCCGCCTCGCCACCGACCCCGAACGGGCAGCGGTAGCCGTACGGGTAGGGCAGCCGGACCACCTCGCCGCCGCCCGGCAGCGGCTCCTTGACAGCGACGTTGCCGGTGAGCGCGAGGGCGCCGGCGGTCATGCCGTGGTAGGCGCCGGTGAAGGCGAGGGCGCCGGAGCGGCCGGTGGCGGTCTGCATCAGCTTGAGCGCGGCCTCGACGGCGTCCGTCCCGGCGGGCCCGCAGAAGTGCACCCGGGCCTGTTCGCCGAACTCCCGCGGCAGGCTCTCGAACAGGGCGGTGGTGAAGTCGTCCTTCTCGGCGGTGGCGAGGTCCAGCAGGTGCAGCGGCGCGCCACTGTCGAGGGTGCGGCGGATCGCCTCCAGGACGACCGGGTGGTTGTGGCCGAGCGCGAGGGTGCCGGCGCCGGAGAGGCAGTCCAGGTAGCGCCGTCCGTCGGCGCCCTCGACCGTCATGCCGTTGGCGCGCACCGGGACGATCGGGAACGAGCGGGCGTAGGTGCGGGCGGCGGACTCGCGCACGCGCTGGCGGCGCAGAATGGCGTCCCCGCCCTGGGCCTGGGCGGGGACGGCAGCGGACCCGGTGGCGGGGACGGCGGCGAGCGTCAAGACGGACTCCCAAGAAGTTAGGTAAGCCTAACTTTACTTCCCTGACCTGGGCGGGAGCGCCGCGGGGCACGAGAACCACCCGAGCGAGTGACGGGGAGCCCGATTCCCCAACGATCGGCCGGGCCGGAGGTTACGGCCGGGCGCTACGCTCGCCGCATGTCGCCGTCCACGCCTCCGACCTCCCCGTACGCCGCCGAACTGGCCCGCACCCGCGAGTTCTTCGCGGCCCGCGCCGCCGGCTGGGACGCCCGCTTCCCCGACGACGGCCCCCGCTACGCCGCCGCGATCGCCGGACTCGGCCTGCGGGCGGGCGACTCCGTACTCGACGCAGGCTGCGGCACCGGCCGCGCGCTCCCTCTACTGCGCGCGGCGGTCGGCCCCGAGGGCCGGGTGCTCGGCGCCGACGTCACCCCCGAGATGCTGCACGAGGCCGACGCCCGCCACCCCGGCACCGCCACCCTGCTGCTCGCCGACTGCGCCCGCCTCCCGCTCCCCGACGCCACCCTCGACGCCGTCTTCGCCGCCGGCCTGATCTCCCACCTCCCCGACCCGGCGCGCACTCTGCGCGAACTCGCCCGCGTCAGCCGCCCCGGCGCCACGCTCGCCCTCTTCCACCCCATCGGCCGCGCCGCCCTCGCCGCCCGCCACGGCCGCGAGCTCACCCCTGGCGACCTCCGCGCCGAGCCCAACCTCCGCCCCCTGCTGACCGCCGCCGGCTGGCGGCTGGACAGCTACACGGACACGGAGGACCAGTACCTCGTGCGGGCCGGACGCCGGTAGCCGCGGGACGGCCACCCGGCCACCGTCCGGGCCACCCGGCCGACCTCGCCCGGCCGTTCCGACCAGGGGCCCGCTCCGACCCGGGATCGCCCGGCCGTTCCGACCAGGGGCCACTCCGAACCGGGATCGCCGCCGTGCCAGACTCGGTGCCCGACGCACCCGAGCCGGGTGCCCGACGGAAGGACCTCGCATGGCGCTCTTCGGCAACGCACACCGGGTGGACAACGCCGAGGCCCAGAAGGAGTTTTCCCGGCTGTTCGGCCAGGGCGAGCAGGTGCAGGCCGCCTACCAGCTGGTGCGCGACACCTTCCTGTTCACCGACCGGCGGCTGATCCTGATCGACAAGCAGGGCATCACCGGCAAGAAGACCGAGTACCACTCGATCCCCTACCGCAGCATCACCCACTTCGCCGTGGAGACCGCCGGGACCTTCGACCTCGACGCCGAGCTGAAGATATGGGTCTCGGGCGCGGCGCTGCCGATCTCGAAGAACTTCACCAAGGGCGTCGACATCTACGAGGTCCAGGCGCTGCTCACCGAATTCGTGGCCCGCTAGCAGGCACCCGGCCGCCCTCGGCCACCGTCCTCCGCCGGCCCCTACCCGCCCCCGCCCCCGCCCCCGCCCGTCCAGCGGTAACAGAGTTCGGGCCGACCGACGCTGCCGTACTGGGGTTCGCGGGCGGCGAGGCCGGTGTCGACGAGGTGTTCGAGGTAGCGGCGGGCGGTGATGCGGGAGACTCCCGCCGCCGTGCCGGCGGCGGCTGCGGAGAGGCCGGTACGGGCGTCGCGCAGAACGGTGGCCACGGTGTCCAGGGTGGGGGCGCTCAACCCCTTGGGGAGGGCGGTGCGTTCGGGGGTGCGCAGGAGGGCGAGGGCCTGGTCGACCTCGTCCTGGCCGGTGGCCTGGCCGGTGCGGGCGAGCGTGTCGCGGTAGCGGGCGTACCGTTCCAGCCGGTCGTGCAGGGCGGCGGCGCTGAAGGGCTTGAGCAGGTACTGGACGACGCCCGCCGAGACGGCCTGGCGGACCATCGCGAGGTCGCGGGCAGAGGTGACGGCGATGACGTCGGTGGTGTGGCCGGCCGCGCGCAGGGTGCCGCAGAGCTGGAGGCCGTGCCCGTCCGGCAGGTAGAGGTCGAGCAGGGTGAGGTCGACGGGCCGGCCGGCGGCGCGGGCGCGGTCCAGGAAGCGCAGCGCGTCCGCACAGCTGTGCACCGTGCCGGCGGCACGGAAGCCCGGTTCGCGCTGGACGTAGAGGGTATGGGCGGCGGCGGCCACCGGGTCGTCCTCGACCACCAGGACGGAGATGTCGGGCCGGGCCGCGATGTCCGGCCGGCCCGGGGAGCGGCTCACGACGCCACCGCCTCACGCCGGCGGGGCAGCCGGCTCAGCGGCAGCCGGACGGTGAGCACCGCGCCGCGGTCCCGGCCGACCTCGACGGTGCCGCCGTTGCGCCGGGCGGCCTGGGCCACGAGGGCGAGCCCGAGCCCGTGCCCGCGGCCGTCCTGCTTGGTGCTCCAACCGCGCCGGAACACGTCCTCCACGGCGGCCGGGTCGATGCCGGTGCCGGTGTCGGCGACCCGCAGCAACAGGTGCTCGCCCTCGGGCCGGGCGGCGTCGGGCGCGGCGGCATCGGTCCGGGCACTCTCGGGCAGGAGGGCGTCGATCCGGGCGGTGACGGTGACCTCGGGTGGATCGGGGCTCTCGGCGGCGCCGGCGATGGCCGCGTCCACCGCATTGTCGATCAGGTTGCCGAGGACGGTGATCAGGTCGCGGGCGGAGAGGCCGGACGGCAGCACGCCGTCGTCGATCCGGCTGTCCGCGGTGAGCGTCAACTCGACTCCCCGCTCTGCGGCTTGGGCGGCCTTGCCGAGCAGCAGCGCGGCCAGTACCGGCTCGCCCACGGCGGCGACCACGCGGTCGGTGAGCTGCTGGGCGAGGGCGAGTTCGGCGGTCGCGAACTCCACCGCCTCCTGGTGGCGCCCGAGTTCGATCAGCGAGACCACGGCGTGCAGCCGGTTGGCAGCCTCGTGCGCCTGTGCGCCGAGCGCCTCGGTGAAGCCGCGGACGGAGTCCAACTCTCCGCTCAACGACTGCAGTTCGGTGTGATCGCGGAGGGTGAGAACCCGGCCGAGGCCGGTGCCGATGGTGGAGGTGTTGAGCACCACGACGCGTTCGGCGGTGAGGTGGACCTCGTCCCGGACCGGCTCCGCCCCGAGCACGGCCGCCACCAGTGCCTCCGGCAGCCCCAGACCGTCGACCGGGAGGCCTTCCAAGTCTCCGGTCAGCCCGAGGAGTTCGCGGGCCGCGTCGTTGCAGAGCACCACCCGGTGGCGGCGGTCCAGCAGCACCAGCCCCTCGCGCACCGAGCGCAGGGTGGCCTGGTGGTACTCGTAGAGGTGACTGAGCTCGGCCGGTCCCATGCCGTGGGTGTGCCGCCGCAGCCGGGAGTTGGCGAGGTAGGTGCCGACCCCGCCGAGCGCCAGCGCGGCCACCGCGACACCGGCCAGGGCCAGCAGAGGACCGCTCAGCTGGGCGGAGATGGACTTCACCGTGATGCCCGCGCTGACCAGCGCGACCACCCGGTGCCGCTCGTCCAGCACCGGCGTGACCACCCGGACGGACGGGCCGAGCGTGCCGGTGTACGTCTCACTGCGAGTCTCCCCGGCGAGCGCCCAGTCGATGTGGCCGAGGAAGGTCTTGCCGATCTGCTCGGGCAGCGGGTGGGTCCACCGCACCCCGGCGGTGTCCATCACCGTGATGAACGAGACCCCCGTGTCGGCCCGCACCTGCTCGGCGTACGGCTGGAGGACGGCGGTCGGGTCGGGCCCGGCGACGGCGGCCCGCACGGACGGCGAGTCGGCGACCGACCGGGCGACGGCGGTGACCTGGGCGCGGGCCGCGTCCTCGGCCCGGCCGGCGGTGAACAGGTACGCGAGCACGGCACCCCCGGCCACCACGGCGGCGACGATGACCACCTGGACAACGAAGAGCTGTCCGGCCAGGCTGCGCACCAGCCGGCGCGGCGTGGGGAGCATGCGCGGGGACATGCCTGCCAGTGTGCACCACGGCGGCCCGACGTCCAGGTGGGCGGCGGAACGCGGGCAGCCGACCTGCGGGGCACGGGCGGCGCACGGAGGAACGCGGAGGAACGCGGGCAGCCGAGCCACGGGACGCGGGTGGCCGGCCCGAGGGGCGCGGGCGTACGTGAACTCTATGAACGCAAACGTGACCTCCGTCACTGCGCAGCACATAGTCGGAGCGGCCCACCACCCGGGGCCGCCAGGACTGCAGGGCGAAGGAGCCGCAGATGTCGATCACCGGAGCAGGACCGCAGGCGGGGGTCAGACGGAAGGACCGCACCCACTACCTCTATCTCGCGGTCATCGTGGCCGTGGTCGCGGGCGTGGTGGTCGGCCTGGCCGCACCGAAGTTCGCGGTCGAGCTGAAGCCGGTCGGGACCGGCTTCGTCAACCTGATCAAGATGATGATCAGCCCCGTCATCTTCTGCACCATCGTGCTGGGCATCGGCTCCGTGACCAAGGCCGCCAAGGTCGGCAAGGTCGGGGGTCTGGCCCTCGGTTACTTCCTCACCATGTCGACGGTGGCGCTGGGCATCGGCCTGGTGGTCGGCAACCTGCTGGAGCCCGGCGGCGGACTGCACCTGACCGCCGCATTGGCCAAGTCCGGACACGCTCAGGCCGCCGCCGGGGCGGCCCAGTCCACCACCGACTTCCTGCTCGGGATGATCCCGACCACCATGCTCTCGGCCCTCACCGAGGGCAAGGTGCTGCAGACCCTGCTGGTCGCCCTGCTGGCCGGCTTCGCGCTGCAGGCGATGGGCCCGGCCGGCGCGCCCGTGCTGCGCGGGATCGAGCACGTGCAGCGACTGGTGTTCCGGGTCATGTCGATGATCATGTGGGTGGCCCCGATCGGCGCCTTCGGGGCGATGGCCGCGGTGGTCGGCGCCACCGGCACGGCCGCGCTGAAGAGCCTCGCCGTCATCATGATCGGCTTCTACATCACCTGCGCGCTCTTCGTGGTGGTGGTGCTCGGCGCGCTGCTGCGGCTGGTCGCGGGCGTCAACGTGTTCACGCTGCTGCGCTACCTCGGCCGCGAGTTCCTGCTGATCCTCTCCACCTCCTCCTCGGAGAGCGCGCTGCCCCGGCTGATCGCCAAGATGGAGCACCTGGGCGTCAGCCGCCCGGTCGTCGGCATCACCGTCCCGACCGGCTACAGCTTCAACCTCGACGGCACCGCGATCTACCTGACCATGGCCTCGATCTTCATCTCCGAGGCGATGGACAAGCCGATGTCGCTGGGCGAGCAGGCCTCGCTGCTGGTCTTCATGATCATCGCCAGCAAGGGTGCGGCCGGGGTCACCGGCGCCGGGCTGGCCACCCTGGCCGGCGGGCTGCAGTCGCACAAGCCGGCGCTGGTGGACGGGGTCGGCCTGATCGTCGGCATCGACCGCTTCATGTCGGAGGCCCGGGCGCTCACCAACTTCGCGGGCAACGCCGTGGCCACCGTGCTGATCGGGCACTGGACCGGTGAGTTCGACCGCGAGCGGGCCCGGCAGGTGCTGGCGGGCGAGGTGCCGTTCGACGAGCGGACGTTGGTCGACGCGCACGGCGGCCCGGCCCCGTCCGGGGCCGCAGAGGCTCCTGACGCCGCTCCCGCGCCACCGGAGACCATCCCGCCGCAGGGTGGAGCGCCGAGCCCGACGGCCGTCTGACCTCCGCTCCCACTCCTGCGCCCCCTACTCCCCGGCCCGGTGCCGCAGCCCGATCCCCCGGGCGGCGCCGGGCCGGGGCCCGTCGCACACCGGGCCTGCCCGGACCTCGCGCCATCGCCCCGCGGCCCTGTCCCCGCGGCCCTGTCCCCGCGGCCCTGTCCCCGCGACCCCGCGCCCCTCCCCCCACGGCCCCCGCCCGCTGTCCTCTCCCGCGGCCCCGCGCGCACGCGTCAGGGCTCGTCCGATCCGCTGACCGCCCAGCTCAGGCCGCTCGCCGGGTCCTCCATGGCGACGTGGACGTGGCGCAGGCCGTCCGCCGGGTCACACCAGGTGAAGCAGCGCATCCGGGCCACCAGCGCGTTCACCTCCGCACGGTTCGGCCCGTCGCCGCCGGCCATCGCGCAGAGCGCCCGCCAGAGTGCGAGCCTGCCGTCCGCCGAGCCGTGCGCCCGGTCCGCCGCGGCCGCCTGCACCAGCACCGGGTAGGCGATGGCGAACGGCAGGTACCCGCCGGTGACCCGTCGGCCCGGAGCCAGCTGCCCGGCCGCCTGCGGCGCCGGACCCCGGACGCAGGCCACCTCCGCCCACTCCGCCAGCGCGGCCAACGCCCGCGTCGCCCGCTGACCGCGCAGGCGGGCTCCCGGCTCGGGCAGCAGCACCGGGCCCAGGCCCTCCCGGGTGGCGGGCAGCGTCAGCAGTGCACTGCGCGAGCCGCCGCGCGGCAGGTAGTCCCGGACCCGCGTGCCCTCGCCCCAGCCCGCCGACTCCCAGGGCTCCAGCACCAGCGGGACGCCCTCCGGGTCCGGCTCGGCGCCGTACGAGAGGTCCTCGCCGATCAGCACCCGGGTGTGGGCGACCAGCCGGCGCACCGGCACCGGGCCGAGCAGCGGGGCCAGCCGCAGCCACGAGTGCCGGGTGGCCAGCACCTCCCAGAGCGGCCCGGCGTCATGGTCCGCGACCCCGGCGGCGGTGCCGGGTCCGCCATCCGGGTCGAACAGGCGCACGGCCAGCTCGGGCGGCGCGGCGTACGCGATCAGGTGCCCGAGCGGTGCGGTCGCGGCCGCCGCCCGGCCCTCGCCCGCGCGCGACACGGCGGCGGCCCGGGCCTGGCGGTAGGCGCCCAGCAGTTCGGGCCAGCGGCCGCCCTCGACCAGGGTGCGGAGCCGGTGCTCCTCGTACGTGATCACGGATCGCAGCGTACGGGCCGGGGCGGCGCATCACCTGACTTGTCGTCAGCTCGGTGCGTCGGGCCGGGACGGCGGCCTCGTCGCAGCGCGGCCGCCGGCGCCGTCGCGGCCACTGCCACTGCCACTGCCACTGCCACTGCCACTGCCACCCAGGTCGCTGCCGTCCGCCCGGTCGCGCTCGCGTTCGCGTTCGAGGACGGCCCGGAGCCGGCTCAGCGCGCGGCGCCGGGTGACCGCCAGCGTGGAGCGGTGCACGCCCAGCAGGACCGCCGCCTCGTCGACCGTGTACCCGCCGAGGTCGACCAGCACCACCACGCGGGCCTGCTTGGCGGTCAGGAACCGCAGCAGCCGGACCACCTCCCAGCGAGCCTGCAACTCCCCCAGCCCCCCGCCGAGCGGGTCGGCCCGGGCGCGCTCCCCCTCGGCCGGCTCCGGAACGACCACCCGGCGGCTCTCCCTGCGCCACTGGTCGCGCACGATGTTCGCCATGGTGGTGAACGCGTAGGCATAGGGCTGGGGATGACGGAGAAACCGCTCGGGCCTGCGGGCGATGCGCAGATACGCGTCGTGCACGATGTCCCCGGCCGCGAACGGACTTCCGGTGAGCGAGAGCGCCGCCCGGTGGAGCCGCGGCAGCATTTCCGTGAACACCCGGTTGAATTCCGCCGTTTCGGGATCGGCCGGACCCGGATCCCGCACACTGCGATCCGGTGGGCTGCGATCCGGCACGCCGAGCTCCATCTCGCCCTGGGCCACCGCCGCACGAACCTCCACCCCGGGAGCGGCGGCGATGCCCGGATCCCGCCCACCCCGGCGCCGACCGGTGAATTCCATGCCGCCCCCTCGGAAATCGGCACCCCGAAAGCACGGCCGACGATCCGATCGCCAGCCGGACTGTGACCCACATCACATCGTAGTTCGTCGTCTCACCGTGCGCAGTCATTCGTGTGCAATGCGTCATCGCCTCGACGGGGCACGGGAACTACCGATTCAGACCCCCAACCCGGACGGGGCAGGCAGCACGAGCGAGGAGAGATCACCATGTCAGGTTGCATCGCCCGGAACATCGCCAGGCTCGGGATGGTGGCCGCGGCCGCCCTCGGCGTGCTCGGCACCACGACCCTGCCGTCCGCCGCCGCCACGCCCGCCGCCGACCAGAGCATCTCCGCCGGCTCGGGCGTCGCGTCGCCCGAGGCCATCACCGCCTCCTACCACTGCACCATCACCGCCGACTACGGCTGGCGCTGGGAGGGCAACTGCCGGATCTACTCCGGCGAGCTGCGCACCATCACCTACTGTGCCAACGGCACGTCCACGACCGGCCTCTGGATCGGCGCCCGGTCCCAGCCGTGGGCGGTCTGGGGCAACTGCCCGGGCTCCAGCTGGACCCGGATCGTCTTCCAGACCCGCGGCTGACCGACCACCGGCGGCGACACTCCGGCAGGCGCGCTCCGACGACAGAACCCGCTGACCGACCGATCGACCGACTGGAGGGGTCCGACAGCACCGAGGGGTGCCGCCCGCACGGGTGGCACCCCTCTCCGCCCTTGCCGGGCCGGGGCGTTGCCGTGGCCTACCTCACGGCCGCGCCGGCGTCGGCCAGCAGGCGGGCGGCATGCACCCGCCGGCCGGCGTGCTCGACCAGGTTGATCAGTACCTGCTTGCCCGAGGCGCGGCGGCGCGCGTCGCAGAGCACCACCGGGGTGCCGGACTCCCGGTCCAGCGCCCGGGCGACCTCCTCCGTCCCGAAGTCACGGGTGCCGGCGAAACGGTTGACCGCCACCACGAACGGGATGCCCCGGTGCTCGAAGAAGTCCACCGCGGGGAAGCAGTCGGTCAGCCGCCGGGTGTCGGCGAGCATCGCCGCCGCCCCGAGCGCGCCCTGCGCCGGCTCGTCCCAGAGGAACCAGAACCGGTCCTGCCCCGGCGTACCGAAGAGATGGACGGACAGGCCCTCGTGGATGCGATCCGGCCGAAGTCCATGGCCGCCATCGTGGTGGTCTTCTGTTCGACCCCACCGGTGTCGTCCACGCCCCGCCCGGCCTCGGTGAACCTCTCCTCCGTGCGCAGCGGGCGGATCTCGCTGACCGACCCGACCAGGGTGGTCTTGCCGAGCCCGAATCCGCCCGCGACCAGGATCTTCAGGGCGAGCACGGGGGTGTCCGAGGAGCCCTCGTCCTCGGCCCCGTCCCGGCCCCCGCCGTTCTCGCGCCCGTTCTCGGGCCCGTCTGCCTCCCGGTCTCGGGCGGGCCGTCCCCGTACAGGCTGTCGGCGTAAGGGCGGTCAGAGTGCGCGGAGTCCATGGATGACCTCCTGGAGGATGCGCTCGTCAGGGAGCAGTGCGGGTGGGACGGGGCGGCTGACCCGGATGCAGCCGGCCGCCACAGATCGCCGAGCAGCACCCGCACCACGCCGAGCGGCAGGTCGAGGTCGGCGGCGATCTCGGCCACCGAGAGGGCGTTGCCACGGCAGAGGTCCAGGATCAGGCCCTGCTCGGGGCCGACCGGCGCGTCCGGCGCGTCCGGGAAGTCCGCCGGGCGCGGGACATCGCTGACGACCAGGGCGATCAGGTCGAACTCCCGCCCGGTGGGCCTGGTCCGCCCCCTGGTCATCGCGCACGGGCGGACCAGCGGCCCGGCCTCGTTGTCGTACCAGCGCGAGCGGTAGGCGGCGGCGAGCGGATTCCTGGCGAGCGGCGGGGTGCTGGGCTGCATGGTGCCGGACGGCGTGGCGTTGGGCAGCGGGGTGTTGGGCTGCGGGGTGTTGGGCAGCGGGGTGTTGGGCAGCGGGGTGTTGGGCAGCGGCTCGTGAGGCTGCCGGTACGGCTGTTCGCCCGGATGCGGCACCCGGCTCACCGGCCGTCCGCGCTGCGCGGTGGTGTGAACAGGTACTCGCCCACCCGGCGGACGGTGAAGGGTCCCGGCCGGGCCGGTCAGGACCAGCCCGGAGGATCGATCACCCGTCATATGCGAGACACACGTGCGCTTCCGGTCCGGGGTGCGTGGGACGCTATCGGGGTCCGGAATGAGCTACGCGAAGATGTGAAAAGCTGCCCACGGCGTGCAGGCGCTGTGTTCGAACGGGTCGGTCCTGCGCCCATGCGTACCAGCTGACAACTCCCGTCCACCGGCGGCCAGTTGTCAGCCATCACCCACAAGCCGACGGCCCCACACCCCGTCAGCGCGGCGCGAGCCGGATCCGCATCGGGCTGTCCACCCGCAGCGTGATGCCCTGGCCGAGCGCCACCCGGCGGTCGATCACCTCGAAGTCGAAGTCGCGCAGCAGCACCCCCAGGGCCAGCACCGACTCCAGCATCGAGAAGTGCTGACCGATGCAGGCGCGGGGGCCGCCGCCGAACGGGTACCAGGCGTAGCGGTGGCGCTCCTTCTCCCGCTCGGGCAGGAAGCGGTCCGGGTCGAAGCGCTCCGGCTGCTCCCAGTGGTCGGGGTGCCGGTGGGTGACCAGCGGCGCCAGGATCACCTGCGCGCCCGCCGGGATGACGTGCCCGCCGATCACGGACTCGGCCACCGCCCGCCGTCCTATCACCGAGGCCGCCGGGTAGAGCCGCATCGCCTCCTTGAGCACCCGGGTGATGTACGGCAGCGCCTCCAGGTCGGCGGCGGTCGGCTCGCGGCCGGTGAGCACCGCGTCGGCCTCCTCCTGGGCCCGGTGCCGCTGCTCCGGGTGCCCTGCCAGCAGGTGGAGGGCGAAGGCGAGCGAGGTGGCCGTGGTCTCGTGCCCGGCCAGCAGGAAGATCAGCACCTGGTCGCGCAGTTCGTCCGGGTCGAGCCGTTCGCCGTCCTCGCCGCGCGCGAGCGTGAGCAGTGCGAGCAGGTCGTCGGACTTGCCGCCGGCGCCGTCCGGACGCAGGGCGCGCTCGGCGATGATCCGGTCGCAGATCCCGTAGAGCTCCCGCTGCGCCTCGGCGCCGCGCCGGTTGGCGGGGGTCGGCCAGTTGCGCGGGGTGCGCACGGGCGAGAAGCCGCGGTCCAGGAGATACTCCCCGAGCGCCGGGAAACTGCGGTGCACGACATCCACCGCCGCCTCGACGTCGGCGCCGAACAGGATCCGGGAGACCGTGCGCAGCGCGAACCGGGACATCTCGTCCGCCGCGTCCACCACGCCGTCCGGCACGGCCTTCCAGCGCTCGGCCAGCACCCGCGCCTCCAGGGCGATCGCGTCCACGTAGCCGTCGACCCGGCGACGGGTGAACAGCGGCTGGATCAGCCGGCGCTGGCGCTGGTAGTCGTCGTCCTGGCTGGTGAGCAGGCCGTTGCCGACGCTGGTCCGCAGCTCGTCGTAGAAGGCGCTCTCCTTGCGGAAGTTGGCCGCCTCGCTGCCGAGTACCTGGTGGGCGCCCTCCGGGGAGAAGACCACGAAGAACTCGGCCCGCAGCCCGGGCGGCCCGGCGGTGAACCGGACGACGTCGCCGTAGTCGCGCCGCGCGGCCAGGTAGGTCCGCAGCGGCCGGCGGGTGAGGTCGAGCATCGAGCCGATCAGCGGGTGTCCGGACGGGCCGGGCACCCGGGCTTTCACCGTGGTCATGAGGGGCCTCCTTCAATGGCGACCCCCCAACGTAACTGACACGGCGTCACCGGAGAAGGGGGCCCCGGGGTGGCCGCGGACCGCCCGCGACCACCCCGCCCGCGCCGGCGGCGCCGGGAGCGGCCCGGTCACTCGTACTCGGTGCCGCCCTTGCGGGTCAGGTAGGCGTCGCTGACCACCTTGGCGATCGCGCGCCCGCCCACCACCGGGCTCCAGCGCTCCGTCACGGGCCGGATCACCACACCCTCGCGCAGGTGCAGTTCGCGCCCGGAGACGGTCTCCCGCCCCTGGGCGAACGCCAGCGCGGTGTCCGGGTCGAACGGCCCGCGCCACAGTTCGGGCACCACCGGCAGCCCGCCGTCCAGCAGTTCGGCGGCCGGCAGCCAGCACAGCTGCCCCTCCACCACGGCCGACACGTCGAACGCGGCATAGCCGGGCAGCTCGGTGCGGCCGGACTCGCCGTAGGTGAGGTCCTGCACGCCGGCGCCGAAGACCTCGCCGAAGATGCCGACCCGCTCGGCCCCGAGCCGCTCCGCCAGCCGGGCGGCCACCTCCGGTATGCGGTGCGCGCGCACCGCCCGCCAGTAGAGGTTGCGCTCGTCCTCGGCCAGGGCCAGCCCCTGGGCACCGATGCCCTTGGACGAGACCTGCACCTCGCCGGTTCCGGCGTGGTAGGTGACCAGACAGCAGCTGCCGTGCAGCTTCTCGGTCAGCACGACCGGCTCGCCGGGCTCGAAGATGCCGGGGAAGCGCTTGAGGTTCTCGATGTCCACCCAGGGCAGCAGGTCGGGCGCGCGGACCACGTCGCCGTTCATCGAGGTCGGGATCGGCGGCTGCCACTTGGTGACGCCCAGGACGTCGGCGAAGTCCTCGCCGCTCGCGGCGGCGGCGGCCAGGTCGGTGCCGGCCAGCGCGCCGGGCCGGCAGACGATGCCCTGCGACAGCTCGCCGCGCAGCCGGACCGCCTTGACCCGGTCGGCCTTGCTCCCGGCGAGCCGCCCGGTCAGGCCCAGCTCCTCGATCAGCTCGGCGGGCAGCACGGCCTGCTCGGGGATGTAGACGGCGTGGTCACCGGTGCGGTAGGCGCCCTTGGCGACCACGGCACGGTAGAGGCCGACCTGGGCGAGTTCGAGGGCGTCCGCGTTGGGATGGGCCAGGATGGTCAGCCGCTCGGCGGTGACGCGCAGTGTGGACATGGGTGTGCTCCTCCCCTTGGCTCGGCCGGTCGGCCGGCGGTGCGTACCAGGTGCCCGTACCGCGTGCGGACCTGCCACACCCCGTGCGAACCGGGTGTGGCAGGCCGTACGGACAGGTCGTGCGCGCGAGTCGGACCGACGACCTGCGCGGGTACGGACGGTGACCACTCTGGCCTCTCGGGGCACCCGTGCGCGAACGGTTTTCCCCAGGGGTTCTCCAGGGTTTCCGGAGGGGATTGCCGGAGGAGTTGCCGGAGGGGTCTTCCAGGGATTCCTCCGGCGGTCCGAGGTGGAATCCGGGGCCCGCCGGCGCAGCGGCGCCCACTCGGTTTGAGCCTTCCGACAGCCGGGCGTTGATCAGCGGCGGTCCTTGCCTGTGCAATGCGACAGACGATTTTCAGCTGGTATTTGCGGCACTATGATCGCCGTAGAGGCCGCAGCTGCGGCTGCATCCCCGCGCCCCTTCCGGCGCCCCCAGGAGGGGAAACACTCATGAGCACCCGCGCCGCCCACCCCCGCAGACTCGCCGTCGCCGCCGCCGCGGCCCTCGCTCTCAGCCTCGGGGTCACCGCCTGCGGCAGCGACGGCGACACCAAGGCCTCGGACGCCTCCCCCGGCAGCGCGTCCACGAGCACCTCCACCGGCAGCAGCAGCGCGCCGAAGGCCACCGGCGGCATCACCGTCTTCGCCGCGGCCTCGCTCAAGGAGAGCTTCACCGACCTCGGCAAGAAGTTCGAGGCCGCCAACCCCGGCGCCAAGGTCACGTTCAACTTCGGCGGCAGCTCCGCCCTCGCCGGCAGCATCAACTCCGGTGCCCCGGCCGATGTCTTCGCCGCCGCCAGCCCGGCCACCATGAAGACGGTCACCGACGCGGGCGGCGCCACCGGCACACCCAAGACCTTCGTCAGGAACACGCTCACCATCGCCGTCCCCAAGGGCAACCCCAAGCACGTCGCGGCGCTGAAGGACCTCGCCGCCCCGGGTGCCAAGGTCGCGCTGTGCGCGAAGGAGGTGCCGTGCGGGGCCGCCGCCCTGACGGCGCTCAAGGCCGCCGGCGTCGACCTCACGCCGGTCACCCTGGAGCAGGACGTCAAGGGCGCACTGACCAAGGTCGAGCTCGGCGAGGTCGATGCGTCGCTGGTCTACAAGACCGATGTGAAGGCCGATGCTGCGAAGATCGACGGCGTGGACTTCCCCGAGGCCGACAAGGCCGTGAACGACTACCCGATCGCCGCGCTGGCCAAGGCACCCAACAAGGACGGCGCCGCCGCCTTCGTCGCCTACATCCAGTCGCCCGAGGCCCAGCAGGTCCTGACCGCGGCCGGGTTCCGGGCACCGTGAGCCGCCGTACCGACCGGTCCGCCGCCGGGGTGGCAGCCTTGGCGGCGGACCGGCCGCCCCGACGGCGGCGCGCGAACCGCGTCCCGGTCGTGCTGCTGCTCCCGGCGCTGCTCGGGCTGGCGTTCCTCGTCCTGCCGGTGGTCGGGCTGCTGGTCCGGGCGCCCTGGAGCAGCCTCTCCGACCAGCTCACCAGCACCGAGGTGTGGGAAGCCCTGCGCCTCTCGCTGGTCTGTGCCACAGCGGCCACGGGGGTGTCGCTGGTGCTCGGAGTGCCGCTGGCCTGGCTGCTGGCGCGCACCGATCTGCCGGGGCGACGGCTCGTCCGGGCGCTGGTCACGCTGCCGCTGGTGCTGCCGCCGGTGGTCGGCGGTGTGGCACTGCTGCTGGTGCTCGGCCGGCGCGGCATCGTCGGCTCCTGGCTGGACTCCGCCTTCGGCATCACCCTGCCGTTCACCACCACCGGTGTGATCATCGCCGAGGCGTTCGTGGCGATGCCGTTCCTGGTGATCAGTGTGGAGGGCGCGCTGAGGGCCGCCGACCCGCGCTACGAGGAGGCGGCCGCCACCCTGGGCGCCTCCCGGCTGACCGCCTTCCGCCGGGTCACCCTGCCGCTGATCGCGCCCGGCATCGCCGCCGGCGCCGTCCTGGCCTGGGCCCGCGCGCTCGGCGAGTTCGGCGCGACGATCACGTTCGCGGGCAACTTCCCCGGCCGGACGCAGACCATGCCGCTCGCCGTCTACCTGGCCATGGAGTCCGATCCGGAGGCGGCGATCGCCCTCTCGCTCGTGCTGCTGGTGGTCTCGGTCGCCGTACTGGTCGGTCTGCGCGAACGCTGGATGTCCGCCCCGTGAGCGCCCTGCGGCCGCTGCCGCCGTCCGCCCGGCCGGTGCCGGTGTCACCGCCGTTCGCCCGGCCGGTGTCGGTGTCGGTGTCACCGCCGTCCGCCCGGCCGGTGCCGGTGTCGCCGCCGTCGACGCTGCCGCCGTTCTCGCCGTCGCGGCCTGCGCCACCACCGCAGGAGCGGGAGGTCCGACCCGCCGGACTCCCCCTCCGCCCTCCGCGCCGGGCCCCACTCGACCACGCTGCCCCCTGGACACCCACACCGTGACTGCCGCCGCCCCCGCCCTCGACGCCCGGCTGCGGGTGGACCGCACCGCCTTCCGCCTCGACCTCGCACTCACCGCCGCCCCCGGCGAGGTGGTCGCCCTGCTCGGCCCGAACGGCGCCGGCAAGTCCACCGCCCTGCGCGCACTCGCCGGGCTGCTCCCGCTCACCGGCGGCCACCTGCGGCTGGACGGCCGCGTCCTGGAGGATCCGGCCGAGCGCCTGCACACGCCCGCCGAGGAGCGCCCGGTCGGCGTGGTGTTCCAGGACTACCTGCTGTTCCCGCACCTCAGCGCGCTCGACAACGTCGCCTTCGGCCCGCGCTGCCAGGGCCGCCCCAAGCGTGAGGCCCGCGCCGAGGCGGCCGGCTGGCTGGAGCGGATGGGCCTGGCCGAGCACGCCGCCGCCCGCCCCGGCCGTCTCTCCGGCGGTCAGGCGCAGCGGGTGGCGCTCGCCCGGGCGCTGGCCGTCCGGCCCAGGCTCCTTCTTCTCGACGAGCCGCTGGCCGCCCTGGACGCCCGCACCCGGCTCGACGTCCGCTCCCAACTTCGCCGCCATCTCGCCGAGTTCGAGGCGGTGGCGGTCCTGGTGACGCACGACCCGCTGGACGCGATGGTGCTGGCCGACCGGCTGGTGGTGATCGAGAACGGGCGCGAGGTGCAGTCCGGCACCCCCGCCGAGATCGCCCGGCGGCCGCGCACCGACTACATCGCCCGGCTGGTCGGCCTCAACCTGTACCAGGGCAGCGCCGACGGCCACCGGGTCACGCTGGCGGACGGCACCGAACTGGCCACCAGCGAGGAGCTGACCGGTCCCGCCTTCGTGGCCTTCCCGCCGTCCGCCGTGACGCTCCACCGGGAGAAGCCGCGGTCCAGCGCGCGCAACGTCTGGGAGATGGAGGTCGCGGGCCTGGACCTGCACGGCGACCAGGTCCGCGCCGACCTGGCCGGGGCCCTCCCGATGGCCGCCGACCTCACCCCGGCCGCCGCCGCCGATCTCGACCTCGCCCCCGGCACCATCGTGTGGGCGACGGTCAAGGCGACCCAGACGCACGCGTACCCGGCCTGAGCCCGCCGCCCCACGGGGCTACCGGGTCCGCGGGGCGAGCCGGGTCCGCAGGGCCACCCGGGTCCGCAGGACTACTGCGCCGGCTCCACGAATCCGGACTCGTACGCGGCGATCACCGCCTGGGTGCGGTCCCGGGCACCGAGCTTCGCCAGCACACTGCTGACGTGCGTCTTCACCGTCTGCACGCCGAGGAACAGCTGATCGGCGATCTCGCCGTTGGTCAGGCCCTGCGCCACCAGGCGCAGCACCTCGGCCTCACGGTCGGTCAGGGCGGCGCGGGCCATGGCGTCCCGGGCCGCCCGGTTGCCCTGGCCGGCGGCGAGGCGGCGGATCGTGGCGGGGAAGAGCAGCGACTCGCCCGCCGCGACCAACCGGACGGCGTGGGCGATCTCGGCCGGCCGGGAGCGCTTCAGCAGGAAGCCGTCGGCGCCCGCGCGCAGGGCCTGGTAGACGTAGTCGTCGATCTCGAAGGTGGTGACGACCAGGATCTTCGGCGCCCACCCGCCGGGCGTGGCGCCGTCCCGGACGAGCTCGCGGGTGGCCGCCAGACCGTCCACCCCCGGCATGCGGACGTCCATCAGCACCACGTGCGGCCGCAGTTCACGGGCCAGGGCCACCGCCTGGGCCCCGTCGGCCGCCTCTGCGACCACCCGGAGGTCGCCCTGCGCCTCCAGTACGGCCCGCAGGCCGGCCCGGACCAGCTCCTCGTCGTCGGCCAGCAGAATGTCGATCATCACGCACCCAAGCGTAGGGGCACCCGCACGGCCAGCACCCACTCGCCGGACTCCGCGCCGGCCGAGGCCTCGCCGCCGAGCAGCACGGCCCGCTCGCGGATGCCGCGAAGTCCCTTGCCGCCCCGGCGCGGTGTGCCGCGGGCAGGCGCCGCCCCGGCCAGGGCGTTGGCGCAGCGCAGCTCCAACCGACCGTCCCGCAGCGCGACCCGGACGCTGATCGGCTCTCCGGGCGCGTACTTGAGGGCGTTGGTGACGCCCTCCTGGACGATGCGGTATCCCTCGCGGGAGAGCACCCCGGGCAGTCTCCCGGACGGCACGTCGATCCACGCCTCGACCGGGCTGCCGGCCGAGCGCGCGGTGTCCAGGAGCGCGGGCAGCTGCTCGATGCCGGGCCGCTCGCGGGCGTCGCCGGCCTGGGGCGTGCCGTGCGCCCCGCCGATGCCGCGGGCGCCACCGATGCCGCGGGCGCCGCCGGCCTCGGCGGGGTCGGCTGCCTCGCCGGTGTCCCGGAGCAGGGCGAGGGTCCGCTCCAGATCCGCCATCGCCTGCCGCCCGGTCTCCTCGATGACTTCGAGTGCCTTGGCGACGAACGCCCCGTCGCCCACCTCGCGCGCCGCACCGGCCTGAATGACCGTCACGGTCAGGGCGTGGCCGATGGAGTCGTGCAGTTCCCGCGCCAACAGGTTGCGCTCCAGCAGGCGTTCGGCCCGCAGCTCGGCGGCGGCCAGCCGCTCGGCCGGGGACGGCCCCAGCAGCCTCCGCGCCATGGCGAGTTGGAGGCGGCCGGCCCAGACGACCAGCCAGCCGAGGGCGAACAGCAGCACCGGCGCCAGCAGCGGGTACCACGGCAGCCCGTCCGCGGCGGGGAGCCGGAGGCCGCCCGGCAGCTGCGGCGCGGGACGGACCAGCAGGTCGAAGGCGGCGGCGGGCACCACCACGGAGAACATCCCGACGAGCGAGCCGAGAGCCACCCGTCCGACCAGCCAGGCCGCCGTCCGGCGCCGGTCGGCCCAGCTGCGGGCGGGCTCGGCGGCGATGTCCTGCTCGCGCTCGGGCATCAACAGCAGCCGCGCCTGCACACCCTCCGCGCGGCGCATCGCCGGGAGCAGGGCGGCCAGCACCAGCAGCGCCACGTCCATCGGGACCGCCCGCAGCAGGATCCCGCCGGGGCCGAAGGCGTACGTCCCCGGATAGATCATCAGGACGACCCCGGCGAAGATCCATCCGATGGCCAGGTGCAGCCACCGCGCGTAGGTGGCGGCGCTCAGCAAGGGCGCGAATATTCGGGGCATCCCGCCATCCTGCCAGGTCAGCGTAGTACGGGGCCCTCCCTCCCGAGAGGGAGTCAAGTCCCCTCCCCGGCGGGATCCGCCGGGAGGTCCGCTCCGGTCGAATGGGGCCATCGACAACCGGGCGGCTGCCGCGCCGGACCATCCGGACCCGGGCCGGCCGGTCCGCACCGACCACGGGCGCGCCGGCCAGACCGCCCACGACCGCCCACGACCGGCCCGGCCCGCCCACGAGCGGGTCGCCGGCAGCGGGACCGACAGCGACAGGACAGGGAGGGCAGCCGTGATCCAGGTTCAGGGCCTCACCAAGGAGTACGACGGGACGCGCGTGGTCGACGACCTCGGTTTCGAGGTCCGGCCCGGCGTGGTGACGGGCTTCCTCGGGCCGAACGGCGCGGGCAAGAGCACCACCATGCGGCTGATCCTCGGCCTGGACCGGCCCACCGCCGGCCACGCCCTGGTCGGCGGCCGCCCGTACGCCGGGCTGGCCGACCCGCTGCGGCAGGTCGGCGCGCTGCTCGACGCCCACGCCGTGCACGGCGGCCGCACCGCCCGCGGCCAACTGCGCTGGCTCGCCGCCAGCAACGGCCTGTCCGACCGGCGGGTCGACGAGGTGCTCGCCCAGGTCGGCCTCGCCGACGCGGCCGGCCGCCGGATCCGCGGCTTCTCGCTCGGCATGCGCCAGCGCCTCGGCGTGGCCGCCGCGCTGCTCGGCGACCCGCCGGTCCTCATGCTGGACGAGCCGGTCAACGGCCTCGACCCGGAAGGGATCCGCTGGATCCGCACGCTGCTGCGCGACCTCGCCGCCGAAGGCCGCTCGGTCCTGGTCTCCTCGCACCTGATGACGGAGATGGCGCTCACCGCCGACCACCTGGTGGTGATCGGCCGGGGCCGGCTGCTGGCGGACGCCGCCACCTCGGAGTTCATCGACCGGCACGGCCGCACCCGGATCCGGGTCCGCGCGGTGGACGGCGCCAAGCTCGACGCGCTGCTCCGCGGCTCCGGCCTGGCGGCCGAACCAGCGGACGGCGGCGCCTGGGAGATCACCGGCGCCGAGCCCGAGCAGATCGCCGCACTGGCGGCGGCCAACGGCGTGGTGCTGTACGAGATCGCAGTCCAACAGGACTCCCTGGAGGAGGCGTTCATGCGGATGACCGCCGACAGCGTCGAGTACCGGGCGGTGGCGGCATGAGCACCTCCACGGCTCTCGGAGGGAACGTCCTGCGGGCCGAGCGGATCAAGCTCACCACCCTCCGCTCGCTCTGGCTCACCCCGCTGCTCTCCGTCCTGCTCACGGCCGGCCTCGGCACCGCCGTCGCCGCGGCAATCGGCGACGAGGACCCGACCCTGACCGACGACCCGGGCACCGGCATCCACTACGGGCTCAACTTCGGCCAGGCCGCACTGGCCTGCTTCGGGATCCTGCTGATCGGGCAGGAGTTCAACACCCGCATGATCGGTGTCTCCCTCACCGCCGTCCCCCGGCGCGGGCGGCTCTACGCCGCGAAGCTCGCCCTCGGCACACTGACCGCTCTCGGTGTCGGCCTGCTCGCGACGGCCGGCTCCTTCGCCGGGTACGCCGCCTTCGCCTCCGGTGACTGGGACGGGCCCGCCTTCGCCCGCAGCGCCACCGCCGGGGTGCTCTACCCGGTGCTGTTGGTGGTGCTCTGCCTCGGCCTGACAGCCATGCTTCGCAGCCTCACCGCCGCGATGGGCCTGCTGGTGCCGACGGTCTTCCTGCTCTCCCCGCTCCTCGGCGGGGTGCCGGGCGTCCGCGACGTGGTCCAGTTCCTCCCCGACCGGGCCGGCCAGTACGCGCTGCACTACGCCGACGACCCGAAGACCGCGTACGGGCACTGGACCGGCCTGCTGATCATGGCGCTCTGGGCCGGGGCGGCGGCGTACGGAGGCCTGCGCTCGATACGCCGGTACGAGGCGTGAACCGGGCGGCCCCGCCGCCACGCCCCACGCAGCCGTCACACCCCGCTCTGCCACCACGCTGCTCCGCCAACGCCCCGCTCTGACACACGCTGCTCGCCGCCTGCCGCGACGACACCCGCCTGCGCCCTCCGGCGCCCGGGGAAGGGACGCTACCGATGACCACCGCCACCGCCGTACTCCGGTCCGAGCGGATCAAATTCACCACGCTCCGCTCCCAGTGGATCGTGCCGCTCGTCGCCGTCGGGCTCACGGTCGGCATCACCCTCGCGGTCAACGCCGCGTACGGGGAGGCGGACCACACTCCGGGCGAGGACCAGGCGGGCGGGATCTACTACGGCCTGCTGTTCGGCCACGTCGCCGTCGCCTGCCTCGGCATCCTCCTGATCGGCCAGGAGTTCAACACCCGCATGATCGGTGCCTCGCTCACCGCCGTGCCCCGGCGCGGGCGGCTCTACGGCGCGAAGCTCGCCCTCGGCGCCGGGCTGGGGCTGCTGCTCGGACTGGTCTCCACGGCCGGCTCGTTCCTCGCGGTCGCCGCCACAGTCGGCCTGGACCTCTCCGTCCCCGGCATGGGGCGCAGCTTCCTGGCGGGCGTGCTCTACCACCCGTTGCTGGTGGTGCTCTGCCTCGGCCTGACCGCCATGCTGCGCAACTTCACCGCCGCACTCGGCCTGCTCACGCCGATGGCCTTCCTCGGCACCACCGTGCTGGCCGCGATCCCCGGAGTACGCGAGGCCGGCCAGTTCCTGCCGGACCGGGCCGGCCTGTACGCGATGCGCACCCAGCCCGACCCCACCGTCCACTACGGGCACTGGACCGGCCTGCTGATCATGACCCTCTGGGCCGCCGCCGCGGCGTACGGAGGCCTGCGCTCGATACGCCGCTACGAGGCCTGAACCCGGGCGGATCCTCCCTTGCGGACGCCCGGTGGCCGCCCGCCAGGCGGTCCCCCGCGTGCTGTCTGCGCCCGGTCAGCCGTCTGCGGCGATCCCTCCGCCCGGCGCCCTCCGCCGACGCTTCCCGCTCACCCGCGCAGGGCCGGGTGCTCCGCCACCACGGTGCAGCTCCCCGGGGCGATCTCCGTGAAGCCCGCGTCCTGGACCAGCGGCAGGCCGCTCGCGACCAGCTCCGCCCAGGCCGCCGGGTCGGCCGTGCGAACCGCCAGCGCGAAGCCGGTCTCGGCCCACTCCTTGCGCTGCGCGTCGTCCAGCCGCCACCACGCCAGCTGGGCGGCATGACCGGTCTGGGCCATGGTCTTCCCGGCACTCATCTCCAGCTCGGGGTTGAGCCAGAGCACGGGCACGCCGGGCTCGGGAGCGCCGACCGGGCCGGCCTCCTCGAGGTCGGTGCCGGAGACCTGGAGCTTGACGAGGTCCTTGGGCCAGCCGTCGAGCGGGATCGGCGGGAACACCCGCACCTCCGCCTCGCGCCCGCTCACCGTGATCCCCGGCAGCTCGCCGGCCCGGCGCCACTCGCCGCCCCGCGCCCGCCGGACCACCTTGCGGATCCGGGCGTCCTCCCAGGCCGCGACCCGCTCCGCCCACTCGCCGTCCGGCTCGGTGACCCGGGGGTCGGCCAGCAGGGTGAGCACGGCTCGCGCCGAGGTCTCCAGCGCGTCGGTCCGCCCGGGCGGGGTGGCCCGCTCCAGCCGGACGACGAGCGGCAGCACGTACTGCGGCCGGGCGTCGCGGTCCTCGGGGGCAGGGTCAGGGACGGGGGCGTCGAACGGAGAAGTCACCCGTCAAGCATGCCAGCCCCCACCCCGCCGCGATCACGCCAGGTGGAGATCGTCAGGGGGGCCGGGAGGAACGGAAGGACCGATCCGGTCGAGCCGACCTGGGAGGCCGGGGAGGCCGGCACCGGTAGGGGTCAGGAAAGGTAAGCGTCAGGAAAGGTAGTCCTCCGCCCCGCCGTCCCGCCGGATGTCCAGGGTCACGCAGTGGAAGCCCCCGCCGAGCACCCGTGAGTGACGGAGCCGGTGCGGAAGGACGGTGATGCCCGCGTGTTCCAGCTGCTTGACCAGACTCTGCTGGCCGGACTCCACGATGGCGGTGTCGGGGCTGACCATCAACAGGTTCATGCTGATCCAGCTCTCACTGAGCGCATGCTCGGGCGAGTCCGCAGCCGGCTCGGCGGGCGGGCACCAGAGGATGTCCCAGCCGCGCAGGGGCTCGGGCACCGTCTCGGGGCTGATCCGCTCCGGGTTGAGCAGCACCAGGCCCGGCCGTAGCAGAGCGATGGTGCTGTCGATGTGGGTGTAGCCGTAGATGCCGCGCAGCGGGTGCAGCCGCAGGTCGCCGAGCAGTCCGAGGGTGGACTCCAGCCACTTCAGGCCCAGTTCGTTGCCGCTTCGGGACACCTGGTAGAACACGTCGCGGCCGAGCCTCAGCACGTTGGCGGCGTCGAACACGGGCTCGGCCTCACCGAGCAGGGGCAGCCCGTCGGTGTCGAACTCGAAGAGCGTGTCGTCCAGTCGCGGACGCGGTGCGGCCAGCCACCGTGCCCCGCCCCGCAGATACTCCTGGAAGAGGTCACGAAGGCCGAACACCTCGAAGTAGCGGTGGCGCATCGGGCTCGCCACCTCGATCACCGTCTCGCCGACGACCAGGGTGAGGTCACGCGGGCAGTAGGAGTGGAAGCCGCCGTCGGCGCGCCACTCGGGGGCGGCGAACTCGGCGCTGTGGTCAACGATGTCGGGCCGGCGCACGGTGACGCCGAGCCCGCGAAGGGTGGCGGCCAGCGCGGCCAGGTCCTCCTCCGTCTCCTCGATCACCTGCTGCGGGTAGGCGCCGACCGGGATCGTGGCGAGCTCGGCGGCGCTGGTCTTCGGGAAGCAGGACAGCCAGGACGAGGGGTCGGACTGCTCGGGCAGCCGTGCGCCCACCGCGGTGCCGACCACCACCTCACGCAGTGTGGTGAACTCGTCCCAACTGTGCACCGGACGGGCCGGCTGGGCCGGGCTGGCCGAACTGGACATGACTCCCCCTTGACGCGGATTCGGGATCGGTAGGGACGGCTGGAAGACCGGGTCGGCCCCCGACTGCGGGAGCCGATCCGCACGACGGAGAGCTGGAGGAACCGGCGAGGAACGACAACCCCCGGCGAGCAGCCGCCAGGAACGGCAAGAACGGCGGGTAACGGCAAGAAGTGGCGGGAACCGAAGGAGCATCGGACACGGCGGGGCACAGCAGGGCACAGCGCGAACACCCACAGGAAGCGGCTACCGAAAAACGCCGCTCCGGCGGCGGAATGGCCTCGAACGTCGGTAAACCACCGCAGCGGCGCCGGCCGATCACGATGGACGGGAAATCCCCGGCCGGGCAGGCGAATTCACAGGTTGCCTGAGCCGGGATCGATCGCCAAGCTACCCGGCCGCCCGACGGCCGCGCAAGCAGGTGATCGACATTCCCGGCCCCGGCCGATCGGCCCGCCGATCAACAACGCCGTTGTTCAACTTCCTTTTCCCCGAGGCCGATCAAAGCCGCCAGGCGCGCCGGATCCGGTGCCCGCCCGCCAGCGTCAGCAGCGCCCCGCCGGCCGCCGCCACCCCGGCCAGCGCCAGGCTCTGCCGCCGGGCCCGGCGGCGGTCGGCGGCGGCCGCACGAAGCGCCGCCGCCAAGAACGCCCGCTCGACCCCGCCCGAGGCCAGCTCACCGGACGCCATCCGCCGGCGCACCTGGTCCAAGCGGGCGCCTCGGTAGAGCAGTTCGGGGTCACGGTCGGCTGCCGCCCAGCTCCGCGCGGCCACGGTGAGCCGCCGCTGCTCGCCGCGCTCCTCCCGGCCTTCGGCCAGCCAGTCCCGCAGCCTGGGCCAGGCCTGCGGCAGCGCGTGGTGGGACAGCTCCACGGTGTCCCGGTCCAGTACCACCAGCCGGGCCCGGACCAGCCGTTCGAGCATCGCGGGCACTCCGGGGCCGTCGAACTCGCCGCGCCCGACCGGCTTTCGCGCACCCTCGCCGCCGGCGCCCGGGGCGGGTTCGCCGCCGAGTCGCAGGAACACCGCCCGCGCCCGTTCCCGGTCGGCCGCGCCCAGCCCGTCGAACAGCGCCTCGGCGGTCCGCGCGAGCGCCCCCTCGAACCCGCCGGTGGCCTGGAACCCGGCCAGGGTGAGCGCGTTGCCGCTGCGCCGCCGCCACGTCTCCAGCAGGGCCGAAGACAACAGCGGCAGCGCGCCGGGCTGTTGGGCCACGGCGGAGATCAGGACCGCGAGCAGCGCGCCCTCGACGGTGCAACCGGCCCGCAGTGCCGGCTCGGTGATCGCCCGGCGCAGCTCGTCCGGCGCGGGTGCGCCCACGGTCAGCACGGCGTCGTGGCAGGCGGCGGCCAGGCCTGGGTGCTCGGCCCGCAGCGCGGCACTCCGGTCGGACCGGACCACCAGGACCACCTTGCACCGGAAGCCCTCGCCGCCCCCGACGCCGCGGGCGGTACCGTCGGCGGCCGCCACCAGGGCGTCCAGGAAGCGCGTGCGCTCGCCGGCGTCCCCGCACCGCGTCCACAGCTCCTCGCCCTGGTCCACCACCAGGACCGGATCGCCGCCCCGCGCCCGCTCGTACCCCTCGCACCCGGCGGCGTCCAGGCCGGCTCGCACGCCCCGGACCTGCCCGGCTCGCTGCCCGAGCCGGGCGATCGCGGGCCCGTACGCCTCCATCGGCCGTTCGCCGGGGGTGAGCAGCGCCACCGGCACCGCGCCGGCGCCCGGCCTCCCCGCACCGGCCCCGCCGCGAAGGCCCGTCGCACCGCGAGGCCCCGCGCAGCCACCGGGGCCGTCACCTCCGCCCGGGCCCCCGGCTCCGCCCAGGCCCCCGATCCGGGCCAGCAGCCCGGCCCTGACCAGCGAGGACTTGCCCACCCCGGACGGCCCGGTGACCAGCACCAGCCGCCGCTCGCCCAGCAGTCCGACGAGCTGGTCCAACAGCGCCTCGCGCCCGAAGAACCGCTCCGCATCCGCCGCCTCGTACGCCGCCGCACCCGGGTAGGGGGCGCGTCCGGCGTCCTGGGCCCGGCGCCGGGCGGCGGTGTCGGCGGCCAGTTCGGCGGCGAGCAGCTGCCAGCGGTGCTGCCACTCGCGGACGTCGCCGCCGCACGCCTGCACGTACGCGAGGGTGACGGCGAGGCTGGGCAGTCTGCGCCCTCCGGCGGCCACGGAGAGGCTGGCGGCCGAACAGTGCGCCCGGACGGCGAGTTGACGGTAGGGCGGTGTCCCGGCGCGTTCCCTGAGCGCCCGTAGGTCGCCGGCGAACCGCAGCAGCGGTCCGTCCCCCTGGTCCAGTGGACTCTCCCGACGCGGCACAGCAGTCCCCTTCTCCGTTGAAGTGGTGACCTTCACGCACATCCCCCAAGATTCATCATGCGCAGGACAGTTGGCGTCAAACAATGGGACCTTCGGGCCGGTTGTTCCGAGTTGATGTTCAATGTCCAGCCGCACGGCGCCGAACAAAGCCGGTGGGATAGAACCGGGAGCCGCAGACTTCGCTGACTTCGGAGATTTCCATGAAGTTCACGCGGTACTGCCGTTCCCTGCTGTCCACACCCGCGATGGCGGTGGAGCGGTACGCCAAGAGCCACCAGTCCGGGGCCGATATCGCCATGGTCGATCTGGAGGACTCGGTCCCGCCCGCACGAAAGGAGGAGGCCCGCCGGCTCGCCGAGGAGTTCTTCGCCCTGCCGTCCAGCAAACTCGCCCGGAGCGCGGTCCGTATCAACTCTCTTTCCGGCGCGGACGGTTTGCGCGATCTGATCGCCATCACGCGCTACCGCGTGAAGCCGGACATCGTCCTGATCCCGATGGCGGAGTCCCCCCGCGACATCGAGATCGCAGCCGGTGCGCTCGGACCGGACTGTCCGGAGACGGAGTTCCTCGCCGTTGTGGAGACGCCGCTCGGGATCGAGCACGCGCCCGCCGTCGCGGCGGCCGGACACCGGCTCCGCGGGCTGGTCTTCGGCTCCGCCGACTACGCCTTCGCGGTGGGCGCCCGGCTCTCCTGGGAGGCGCTGGCGCACGCCCGCGGCCGAGTCGTCAACAGCGCCCGCGCCGCCGGGGTGGAGGCGATGGACGCGCCGTTCTTCGAGGTCGCCGACATCGACGGACTGCGACGGGAGGCCGCGCTCGCCAGGGACTTGGGCTTCAGCGGCAAGATCGCCGTCCACCCGCGCCAGCTCCCGGTGATCAACGAGGCGTTCAGCCCGGACGAGCAACTGCTGGAGCGGGCCCGGCGGGTGGTGGAGGCGGGGCGGGAGAACGGCCGATCGGTCACCGTCGTGGACGGGGTGATGGTCGGCATGCCGTTCTTCGAGGCCTCCCAGCGCCTGATCGAGCAGTTCGCCCCACCGGAGCCGCCCGTACCGCCCGTACCACCCGCAACGCCCGCGTCACCCGTCCCGGCCGCACTGCCCGGGCTCCCCGCAGCAGCCGCGCCGACCGCACCGATCGCACCGACCGATATCAGGGAGAAGCGACCATGACCGCAGCAGCCGAATCGATCCAGGGCCCACGCCGGTACCGCAACGCCGAAAAGATGCTCGCCACCGCCGACCCGGTCTGGCAGGCGGCGGGTGCCAACGGCCTGATCGGCATCAAGGTGGACTCGGAGTCCAACAACCGGCTGATCGTCCGGGAGACCGGCCACGAGTTCGCCAACATGGTCTCCTGCGCGTACCTGGGCCTGAACAACCACCCGCAGGTCGCGGCCGGTGCGGTGGACGCGCTCACCGAATCCCGGAGCACCTGGCTGGTCACCTCCACCACCCGGATCCGGCACAACCTGCTGGTCCAGCTGGAGGAGGAGCTGGGCGAGCTGTTCGGCGCGCACATCCTGCCGGGCGCCTCGTGCACCGCGCTGACCGCCGGCATCCTCCCGCTGATCGCCTCCGGCCACCTCGACGGCACCTGCGACGGCACCGGCGGCGGGCCCCGGGTGATGGTCTTCGACCGGTTCTGCCACTTCTGCATGGCGTACGTGAAGCCGATCTGCGCGGACGAGTCGCTGGTGCTCAACTGCCCGCACAACGACCTGAACTACCTCGAGGACATCTGCCGCAAGTACCCGCGGGTCGCGTATGTGGCCGACGGCGCGTACTCGATGGGCGGCGCGGCGGCCCTCGACGGCCTGCTCGAACTCCAGGACCGCTACGGCCTGTTCCTCTACATCGACGACTCGCACTCGCTCTCCATCATGGGTGAGCGCGGCGAGGGATTCGTCCGCTCCCGGCTGGAGATGAACCCGCTGACCGTCATCGCCGCCAGCCTCGGCAAGGGCTTCGGCACCGGCGGCGGCATCGCGATGCTCGGCAACCGGGAGCAGTTCGAGTTCCTGCACCGGCACGCCGGGCCGGTCGGCTGGTCGCAGAACGTCGCACTGCCGCTGGTCGGCGCCTCGCTGGGCAGCGCCGCCATCCACCGGTCGCCCGAACTCGCCGAACTCCAGGCCAGGTTGAACCGCAACATCGACCTCTTCGACGAGCTGCTGCCGACCACCTTCGCCGGCAACGGCCTGCCGGTGCGCCGGGTCGACGTCGGTGACGCCGAGCGCGCGGTCAAGCTCTCCGCCCAGCTCTTCGAGCGCGGCTTCTACAGCTCGGCGGTGTTCTTCCCGATCGTCCCCAAGGGCGAGGCCGGCCTGCGGCTGATGCTGCGCTCCGACATGGACGAGCGCCTGATCACCGAGTTCGCCGGTCACGTCAAGGAACTGACCTCCGACCTCTGACACTTGGGAGCAGCGCATCATGGACGAACCCGAGCCGGCCGGCTACCGGCTGATCGGCGAGCGGCGCTACCGCGAGGTGGTCGGCCGCTACTACGAGGAGTTCACGGTCGGCGACGTGATCGAGCACCGCCCGGGGCGGACGGTGACCGAGTTGGACAACGTGCTGATGAGCATGCTCAGCATGAACGACGCCCCGCTGCACATCGACGCCGCGTACAGCGAGCACACGCCCTGGGGGCGGCCGATCGTCTCCAGCCTGGTGACGCTCAGCATCGTCGGCGGCATGACCGCCCGCTCCACCAGCGGGCGGACCATCGCCAACCTGGGCTGGGAGAACATCCGGATGACCCATCCGGTGTTCACCGGGGACACCCTCTACGCGGAGACCGAGACGCTGGCCAAGCGGCTCTCGAAGAGCCGCACCGGGCAGGGCATCGTCAGCTGCCGCACCACCGGGACCAAGTCCACCGGCGAGGTGGTGGTGGTCTTCGAGCGCAGCTTCCTGGTCCCGCTGCGCGGCCACGGCCTGGACGAGGTCACGGGCTACTGAGACGACGCCGAACGGCCGGCGAACGACGACCGCGCATGACGGCCGGCAGCCGACGGATCTCACCGTCCGTCAGCTGCCGGCCGCTCACTGCCGCCTGTCACCTATCACCGGTTACGGGGTACCGGCTTCTGTGCCGTCGCCCCGTCGCGGGACTCCCGCCGCACGTCCACCAGCACCTTGCCCATCGTCTCGCGCCCGCTCATCGCCCGGTGCGCGCCGGCCACGCCGTCGAGCGGGACGACCCGGTCGATCCGCGCGACCAGCCGCCGCTCCTGCGCCAGCCGGAACAGGTGCTCGGCGACGCCGGCGAACAGCGTCCGGTCGTCCAGCAGGTGCTGCAGCCAGAAGCCGAGCACACCGGCCGAACCGTCCGCCAACTCGGCCACCGAGAAGGACTCCTCCGGGCCGCCGCGGGCCCCGACGCAGAGCAGCCGGCCGAACGGCGCCAGCGCGGCCAGACCGGAGCGCAGCACCGCGCCGCCGACCGAGTCCACGAAGAGGTCCACTCCCCCCGACTCGCCCAGCCGGGCGGCCAATTGCGGGTCGGCCGGGTCGAGTACGGCGTCCGCACCGAGCGAGCGGACGAACTCCCGCTTGGTCGCCGTCGAGGCCAGGCCCACGACCCGCCCCGCGCCCAGCTCCCGGGCCAGCTGCACCGCCAGGTGCCCGACTCCGCCGGCCGCCGCCGTCACCGCCACCCGCTCGCCCGGCCGCAGCCGCCCGAGCAGGGTCAGCGCGCCGTAAGCCGTGGCCCCCTGCTCCAGCAGCGCCAGCGCCTGCTCGTCACTGACGCCGTCCGGCACCTCCACCGTGAGCGCCTCTTCGGCGCGCACCACTTGGGCGTATCCGCCACCCTTGCGAAGGAGGGCGGCGACCCGCCGACGGTCGCCGCGCCGCCGGCCGACCACGTCCGCGCCGAGCACGGCGGGCAGCGGGTGGCGCTGGTACTCGCCCGCGCGGCAGTGCAGGTCGGCGTAGTTGAGGCCGGCCAGGGTGACGTCGATCAGTACCCGGCCGGGCCCGGCTCCCGGTTCGGGCACGGTCTCCGTCCGGAACTCCTCCGGCCCGCCGTAGCGGTGGATCACCGCCGCCCGCATCACCGGCGGCGCGACAGCAGCCGCGCCGGTCACTGCGCGAAGAGTCCGAGCAGCCGGCCTTCCGCCGCCCTGGCCGCCGCCGCGTCCTCGGCGATCACGCAGTACATCACCGAGCCGTCGGCGGGGCCGAAGTCGGCACTGAACACCACGCCGGTGCGCGTCGCCGGATCGAAGGCCAGTCCGGCCCGCTCGACCGCCGCGACGGCCTCCGGGAAGGACGGCACGTGCAGGCCGGCCAGCTCCAGGATCACCCGGGCGGTGCGGTGTTCGGCACCGACCAGGCGCGCGAACAGCGCGTCGTGCAGGTGCGTCGAACCGGTCAGCCGCCCGTTGGTCTCGCTGAAGTACAGCTCGCCCTTGGGCGTGAGGAAGGCGTCCGCGCTGAGCGTGCCGCGGTAGCCGAGCACCCGAAGCGACTCGCACAGCCGGGCGGCCAGGTCGACGAGTTCGGCCAGCGTGCCGGCGTCCGGGGTGACCGGCGGGGTGATCTCGCCGACCACCACCGGGTCCATCACCATCTCCCCGCAGCCCGACAGCACCGAGCCGTGCCCGCCGATCGCGAACTCCGCGTACAGCGGCACAGCATCGGTGAAGTACCGTTCGACGACGACGCGTTGGCTGCGACCTCCGGTCAGCCACTCCCAGCGCTCCGCGACGTACGAGGCGACCGCAGCCCGGTCCGCCAGCGACACGGCCCGCTGCGCGCCGGCGGGGGTGACCTGCTCGTCCCGGCTGAGGATCTCGTTGCCGAAGCCGCCGGCCTGGTACTCGACCTTCATCATCACGCTGTGGCCCTGCTCCAGCAGGCCGTTGACCGCCGCCTCCACCTGCTGGGGTGAGGTGGCGACCGTCCCCGGCGGGACGGGCACCCCGGCGCCGGCGGCCAGGGCCCGGAAGACCGCCTTGCTGTTGACCAGCGCATTGCCTCCCTGCGCGGCGAACGCGTGCCCCGGCAAGGCGTGTTCGGCGCCGAGCGCGACGGCGAGGTCGGCCACGGCGGCGTTCGGCGAGATCGCCAGCACCTTGTCCACTCGTCGCCCGGCGAGCGCCCGGCGCAGCTCCTCACGGAAACCCGGGTCGGCCAGCCGGTCCGGGGTGAGGATGTCGTCGCCCTCGCCGCCCGAGGGCGGCACCACCACGGTCAGGCTCTCCGCCCTGGTCCCGGTCAGTCCGGTGACGTAACCGAGGTACGCCGGGTCCGGCGCCCAGGGCAGCACCAGGACGTCGTGGTCCTCCGCGAACCAGAGCATCCGCTGGGCCCCGCACCCGGCGAAGAGCCGCTCCAGCGGCGTCATCCCGGTGAGGTCCCCGACCATCTCCTCGGTGCGGTTGTTTCCGATGCACAGCGTCGTCATCTGCCGAACTCTCCCCATCGCCGGTCGGTGCAGCGCTCCAGGTGTAGCGCACCGGGGTTGTTCGGGTTCGGGGCTCGGCCATTGAACAAAAACGGTGAACAACCGCCCCCGCCCACCCCCCTGGAACATCCGGCACAGGCGCCACCGGACAGCCCGGCGAAAGCCTCACCACGTCGACACCTGGCCACATCGACACCCCGGCACGTCGGCAGGTCGACACCTCGACACCTCGACACCTCGGCACCTCGGCACCCCGGCACGTCGGCGGGGCACCCCGGCGCCTCGCCGCCCGAGTGCCTCAGCGCAGACGTTGCCGCAGTTCGTCGACGGCCGACCGGATGCCGGCGCTGTAGACGTCCTCGGGCAGCGCGTCCAGGCTCCGTACGGCGCGCTCCAACTGCTCGCGCGCCTGGTCGGGCTCGCCGAGCTTGAGGTGGTCGGAGGCCAGATTGAGGTGCAGTGACGGATAGAAGGCGCGGACCTGGAGGGCGGACTCGTAGGTCTGGGCCTGCTCGGCGGTCAGCGAGTCGGCGGCGGCCAGCGCCCGCCGGTCCCACTCCAGCTCGGCGCGCGGGTCGTCCTGCAGGTCGGCCAGGTAGTGGGCGAGCACGCAGCGGTGGAACACGTCACGTTCGCCGAGCGCCTCCCACAGCCGCTCGAAGCTCTCCCGAGCCTGCGCCGTCCGCCCGCGCTGCGCGGCCTGGACGCCGTCGAAGCCCAGCGCGATACGGGCCAGTGCCGGATCGTCGGCCGCCTCCAGCTCGCCGCCGAACACATCAATATCGGACATATCGGACATGCTCGCAGCCTAGCCGCCGGCCTTGTCGCCCGCGCTGCACCGGGACGCCGCCCACCGCAACGGCCGGCCGGCAGGTCGCCAGGTCGCCCGGCCGCCTGGGTCACACAGCCGACAGGTCGCCCGGCCGCCACGCCCTCCGGTCGCCCGCCGTCAGCGCCGGTAGCCGCGCTGCGGGTCCCGCTCCTCCGCGTCCTCGTACACCAGGAACCAGCCCTCCGGGTGGGTGGCCGCGAGCAGCAGCTCGGTGCGCTGCTCGGCGGTCAGCTCCGGATCGCCGTCGTCCGGCCCGAAGACGCCGAACAGCTCGTCGTGGCAGCCGTCCCAGTCGTAGTCGTAGAGGTCGGCCGGAAGGTCACCCATCATGTCGGCGACCGACTCGGGCTGCGCACCGAGGAGCGCGCGGGCGTCCACCAGGGCCATCCGCAGCGCGATCTCCTCGGCCAGGCAGCGTGGCAGCGGCCATTCGCCGAGCGCGAGGTCGTCGGCGAGGTCGTCGAAGGAGCGAGCCATCGTGCGGCGCCAGGCCCGGTGCAGACGCCAGGTGCGCTGCGGCAACCGGCCGAAGACCGTCCAGTCCGCCTCATCGCCGTCGGTGACCGGCTCGTCCTCGTGCTCCTCCAGGTCGTCATAGGCGGCGTCGGCCAGGCCGAGCAGCTGGGCGTGGAGCAGACAGGCGGTGCGCGGGGTGAGGGTCCAGTCGCCGGTTCCGCCGCCGCCGTCCTCGTCCTCGCCGCCGTCCAGCGGGAACAGCTCGGCGAAGTCCGGCGCGAAGTCCTCTGTGACGCTGATCTCCAGCGTGCCGCCGATCGCCTCGACACCCGGGATCGCGGCCACCAGCCGGTCCGGGTGGAGCAGCGCGCCGAGTGCCGCGTTGGCGTCCTCGGCCACCTCGCGCAGCAGTTCGCGGCGCTGGCCCGCGGGGTCGATGCCGTCGAAGTCCAGCTCCTCCACGGCCGCGATCGCGGCCGCACGCAACGCCGGCCAGTCGGAGATCCGCAGGCCCAGCACCACCGTCGCCTCGATCTCCTGCGCGCCGGAGTCCTCCGCCGCGCCCGGCCCCTGTGGATGATCGCTTCGCTCGCCCATGGGGCTACGGTACGGCTTTTCGGGCGCCCGATCACCGGTCTGTCCGAGCTTCCCGCCGCTCCCCCCACCCTTCCCGGCCATTCCCGACCCTTCCCGGCTTCTCCGCACGCCTCGGCGGGCCCTCCGCATCCCTTCCCCTGCCCGCCCGGTGGCCTCTTCCCGCCCTTCTCCGCCCGGGCCCGGCCACGCCTCTGGGCCCGGAGGCCGGCCGGCCCGCAGGATGGGCCCATGGCGAACATCGAGGAATACGGCGGCGGGCAGCGCCCGGACGCCCAGGTACTGGTCGTGACAACCAATGACATCCCCGGCTTCCGGGTCGACCACGTGATCGGCGAGGTCTTCGGCCTGACGGTCCGCAGCCGGCACCTCGGCAGCCAGATCGGGGCCTCGCTCAAGTCGCTGGTCGGCGGCGAGCTGCGGGGTCTGACGAAGACCCTGGTGGAGAGCCGCAACGAGGCGATGGAGCGGCTGGTCGAGCAGACCAAGGCGCGCGGCGGCAACGCGGTGCTCATGTTCCGTTTTGACGTCAGCGAGGCTGCGGACGTCGGCACCGAGGTCTGCGCCTACGGCACCGCCGTGGTGATCTCCCCGGCCACCTGAGCCGGCCGCCCGAACCGGCTGCCCTCGTCGGCTGCCCGACCAGGCCGGCCGTGCTGCTCGCCCCACCCGGCCGGCTGCCCCGGCCGGCTGTGCCCCGCCGCTTGACCCCCGTCGCCGGGCCCGCCCGTGCGGCGGGGAACACTCCCCTCCCGACCGATGTTTCACCGGCGTGACTGTTTACGGTGCAACCAACGAGGGCGAGGCAGCGGGCGGGACCCCGGCCGACGGAGCCCCTGTCGATGGCGCTTCGGCCGGCGGAGCTCCGGCCTCCGCGACCACGGCCGCCGGCGAGGCTGCGGCCGCCGTCACGTCGCCGGCCGCCGCCGGAACACGGCGGGTCGACGTCCTGGTGGTGGGCGCCGGGCAGGCCGGCCTGTCCGCCGCCTACCACCTGCGCCGCCGCGGCTTCGCCCCCCACCGGGCGGACACCGACGGCGGCTTCGTCCTGCTCGACGCCGACGACGCCCCCGGCGGTGCCTGGGCGCACCGCTCGCCGTCCCTGCGGATGGCCACCGTGCACGGCTTCCACGACCTGCCCGACTTCGAGCTGCCCGAGCCCGACCCGGACGCCCCCGCCCGCGAGGTGGTCCCGGGGTACTTCGCGGCGTACGAGGCGAAACACGCGCTCCCGGTGGTGCGCCCCGTCCGCGTCCGGGCGGTCCGCTCCGAGTCCGACCGGCGCGACGCCCGGCTGCTGGTCGAGACCGACGACGGCACCTGGTCCACCCGCGCGCTGATCAACGCCACCGGCACCTGGACCCGCCCCTTCCTGCCGCACTACCCCGGCCACTTCGCCGGCCGGCAGCTGCACTACGCCGAGTACCGGGGGCCGCAGGAGTTCACCGGAAAACGCGTCCTGGTGGTCGGCGGCGGCGCCTCGGCGATCCAGGTGCTGTCTGAGGTCGCGGCCGTCGGCGAGACGGTCTGGGTCACCCGCACCCCGCCCGTCTACCACGAGGGACCGTTCACCCCCGAGTACGGCCGCGCGGTGGTGGCCAAGGTCGAGGAGCGGGTCCGCCAGGGCCTTCCGGTGCGCAGCGTGGTGAGCGTGACGGGGCTCGGCCCGTCCGTCGCCTACCGCCGCGCCGAGGAGCTCGGCGCGCTGCACCGCCGCCCGATGTTCGACCGCCTCACCGAGCACGGCGTCGCCTGGGGCGACGGCCCCGGGGCGGACGAGCTGGCCGTCGACGCGATCGTCTGGGCCACCGGTTTCCGCCCCGAGGTCGGCCACCTGGCCCAGCTCGGCCTGCGCTCCCCCGGCGGCGGCATCGCCCTCACCGGCACCGCCGCCACCGCCGACCCGCGCGTCCACCTGGTCGGCTACGGCCCGTCGGCCAGCACCATCGGCGCCAACCGGGCGGGCCGGGCCGCCGTCAACGACCTCGTCGCCCTGCTCGGCGCCCCGGCCCGGAAGGCCGCCGTGCCGGCTCAGCGGTCGTAGTCGATCGTCACCCGGTCGGTGAGCGGACGGGCCTGGCAGGTCAGCACGTAGCCGGCGGCCAGCTCCTTCTCCTCCAGGGCGAAGTTGCGGCGCATCTCCACCTCGCCCTCGGTCACCAGGGCACGGCAGGTGCCGCAGACGCCGCCCTTGCAGGCGAACGGCAGGTCCGGGCGGGAGCGCTGCGCGCCGTCCAGGACGGACCGGTCGCGCGGGAGGGAGAGTGTGCTGCCGCGCCCGTCGAGGACGACGGTGACCTCGCTGCGCGCGCCGTCGCCGGCCGCCTCGGGCCCCCGTCCGTCGGCGCGCTCGGCGGCCGGCTCGTCCTCGGCGTGGAACAGCTCCTGGTGCACCCGCGCGCCCGGCACGCCCAGCCCGGCCAGCAGCTCCTTCGCCCCGGCGACCATCCCGAACGGGCCGCAGAGCCACCAGTGGCCGACCCGCTCCACGTCCACCAGCGCCTTCAGCAGCGCCCCGACCCGCTCCGGGTCCAGCCGACCGCTGAGCAGCTCGGCATCCCTGGTCTCCCGGGAGAGCACGTGCACCAGCTGGAACCGGCCGAGGTAGCGGTCCTTGAGGTCCGCCAGCTCGTCGGCGAACATCACGGTGTCGCTTCGCCGGTTGCCGTAGAGCAGGGTGACGGTGGAGGTGCGGTCGGCGGCCAGCACCGAGGCGGCGATGGAGAGCATCGGGGTGACGCCGGAACCGGCCGCGAGCAGCACGTGGTCGGCGGGCTCGCCCAGCTCGGGGGTGAAGAGGCCGGACGGGGTCAGCACCTCGACCTCCTCGCCCGGCACCGCCTCGCGCACCAGCCAGCGGGAGAACAGACCTCCCGGCACCTCACGGACGGCGATCCGCAGCGGACCGCCGACGGGAGCGCAGATCGAGTACGACCGGCGCTCGTCGGCGCCGTCCACCACCCGGCGCAGCGTCAGCGTCTGCCCGGGCCGGAACGCGAACTCCGCGGCGAGCCCGTCCGGCACCTCGAAGGTCACCGCGACGGCGTCCTCGCAGAGCCGCTCCACCTCGGCGATCCGCAGGTGGTGGAAGGCCGGGCGACGGGCGGGGCGGGCAGCCGGGGCAGGGGCCTCGACGGGGGCGACGGCCGGGGCAGCATCGGCGGGCGCGGGGGCGGCATCGGCGGCGGCCATTCAGATCTCCTTGACGCGTTCGAAGGGCTCGCGGCAGTCGCGGCAGCGCCACAGCGCCTTGCAGGCGGTCGAGCCGAAACGGGACAGCTCCTCGGTGTCGGTGCCGCCGCAGAGCGGACAGGCCACGACGTGGCGGGTCGGGCCGAGGGCCAGCAGACCCGGGGACGTCCGGCGCCCGGAGACGGGTCCGGGCGGGGCGATGCCCGCCTCGGCGAGCTTGCGGCGGCCCTCCGCGGTGATCAGGTCGGTGGACCACGGCGGATCCAGCCGCAGCCGGACCCGGACGTCCGCATAGCCGGCCGCGCGCAGCCGCCGGTCCACGTCGGCCGCCATCTCGGCGACGGCCGGGCAGCCCGAGTAGGTCGGGGTCAGCCAGGCGGTCACGACCTCGCCGCCCACCTCGACCTCCGCCAGCACCCCGAGGTCGGCGAGCGTGAGCATCGGCAGCTCGGGGTCCGGCACCGTGGCCGCGACCTTCCAGGCGTCACTGAGCACGGTCACCACGTCGCCCCCGGGTGTGCGCGGGCCACCACCTGGAACTCGGCCAGCAGCGGACCGAGCGCCTCGGTGTGCACGCCGTCCCGCCCGGCCCGGCCACCGACCGTGGCCAGCGCCGGCGCCTGCGGCACGGCCAGCCCGGCCTCGCCGAGCACGGCGGCGAGCTCCCGCAGCACCGGTTCGCGCAGCGTCCCCGGGTCGACGCCGACCCGCAGTTCCACCGGGTGCGCCGTGAACAACTCGTCCATCAGCGGCCAGACCGCGTCCAGACCGGCCTGCATCCGCTGCGCCGAGAACGGCGTGCCGTCGCCGAGCCGCAGCGTCCACGCGGTGGCGTACTCGCGGTGGTAGGCCAGCTCCTTGACGCCGCGGGAGGCGACCGCCGCCAACACCGGGTCGCGATGGCCGGCCAGCGCCTCGTACAGCGCACCGCGCGCGGTCGCGAAGAGCAGCAGCCGGGCGACGGAGTGGGCGAAGTCCCCGTTCGCCGCCTCGACCAGGCGGACGTTGCGGAAGTCGTGCTCCTCGCGCCAGTACGCGAGGTCGTCCTCGGTACGGCCGGAGCCGTCCGCCTGGCCGGCCCGGGTGAGCAGCTGGCGGGCCTGGCCGAGCAGGTCGAGGCCGAGGTTGGCGAGCGCCACCTCCTCCTCCAGCTCCGGAGCCCGGGTGCACCACTCGATCAACCGCTGGGCGAGGATCAGCGCGTCGTCGCCGAGCATCAGGCAGTAGGCGGCGAGGTCGGCGCCGTCCAGGCCGGCCGGGACGGTGGTGTCCACACCGAGCAGCGGGTCGGCGAAGCCCGTCCCGTACGCCCAGCGGCCCTCGCCCTCGGGCCCGGGGGACGCCTCGGAGAGGCTCAGGTAGACGTGGTCGTCCTCGTGGCCGTCGTGGCCGTGGTGGCTTTCGTGGCCGTGGTGGCCGTCGCTGCTGAGGTGGCCCTGGCTTTCTGGGCCGGTGTGGCTGTCACGCCCGGTGTGGCGGCCGGTCACGGTGTCGTCGGTCATGGTTCTGCTGCTCCCCGTCAGATGTGCGGGACATCCTCGGGGATGTCGTAGAAGGTCGGGTGGCGGTAGACCTTGTCGCCGCTCGGCTCGAAGAACGGGTCCCGCTCGTCCGGGGTGGAGGCGGTGATCGCGTCGGAACGGACCACCCAGAGGCTGACGCCCTCGTTGCGCCGGGTGTAGAGGTCGCGGGCCGCGAGCAGCGCCATCCGGTCGTCGGGCGCGTGCAGCGAACCGACGTGGACGTGGTTCAGCCCGCGCCGGGGGCGCACGAACACCTCGTACAGCGGCCAGCCGGCCTTGGACTCTGTCACTTTCCGTTCTCCTGTTCCGCGTGGCGCTGCGCATCGGCGTGGTTCGGGGCGTCGGCGTGGTTCGGGGCGACGGTCTCGGGCCGGGCTTCGGTCTCGGGCCGGGCTTCGGCGCGGCGCTTCTGCGCGTAGGCGGTGGCGGCCTCGCGGACCCAGGCGCCGTCCTCGTGGGCGGCGCGGCGGCGCTCGATCCGCTGGGCGTTGCACGGGCCCTGGCCCTGGATGACGCGGGTCAGCTCGGACCAGTCCGGTTCACCGAAGTCCCAGCCGTCGCGGTCCTCGTTCCACCGCAGCTCGGGGTCGGGGAGGGTGACGCCGAGGTGCTCGGCCTGCGGGACGGTCATGTCGACGAAGCGCTGCCGCAGCTCGTCGTTGGTGTGCCGCTTGATCCGCCAGGCCATCGAGCGGGCGGTGTTCGGCGAGTCGCCGTCCGAGGGGCCGAACATCATCAGCGACGGCCACCACCAGCGGTCCACCGCGTCCTGCACCATCCGGCGCTGGGCCTCGGTGCCGCGCATCATCGTCATCAGCAGCTCGTAGCCCTGGCGCTGGTGGAACGACTCCTCCTTGCAGACCCGGACCATGGCGCGGGCGTACGGGCCGTAGCTGCAGCGGCAGAGCGGCACCTGGTTGCAGATCGCGGCGCCGTCGACCAGCCAGCCGATCACGCCGACATCGGCGAAGGTGAGGGTCGGGTAGTTGAAGATCGAGGAGTACTTCTGCCGGCCGGAGATCAGTTTCTCGGTCAACTCGGCCCGGTCCACGCCGAGGGTCTCGGCGGCGGCGTAGAGGTAGAGGCCGTGGCCGGCCTCGTCCTGGGCCTTGGCGAGCAGGATCGCCTTACGGCGCAGCGACGGGGCCCGGGTGAGCCAGTTGCCCTCGGGCTGCATGCCGATGATCTCGGAGTGGGCGTGCTGGGCGATCTGGCGGATCAGGGTGGCCCGGTAGGCGTCGGGCATCCAGTCCCGGGGCTCGATCCGCTGCTCGGCGGCGACGACCGCCTCGAACCGCTCTTCCTGCACCTGCTCGGGGACCGGCTCGGCCACCTCTGTTGTCACCACGGTCCCCTCTCGCGTCCTGCGGCTTGCTGCCTTGCTGCGTGCCGCCTGCTGTCGTGCGGCGCGGGGCTGATGGCGGCTGGTTCCGCTGCCGCCCGCGCTACCGACTGACCGTTCGGTCGGTTCCATTGTGCGTGGTGAGACGGCGGCCTGACAAGGGAATCAGGCCGCCGTACGCCGCGGACCCCGGGCCGGGACTCCGGATCGGGGCTCCGGACCGGGGCCCCGGTGGGCCGGGAGGGCAGGCCGGGGCGGGCCCTGCGCGTAGCCCTCGACGTGGGCCGGGCATGGGCCGCGCACGGTCGTCGCCGTGGGTTTCCCTGCCGTGGGTTTCCCTGCCGTGGGTTTCCCTGCCGTGGGTTTCCCTGCCGTGGGTTTCCCTGCCGTGGGTTTCCCTGCCGTGGGTTTCCCTGCCGGTGCGCCCCACCCTCGTACGACTGGACCCCCTCGTGCGACTGGACCCCTGCGCGCCCGGCCCCCAGGTCGCCTAGACAGACGGGCGCAGGCGGGCCAGCTCTTCTGCGCGGGCAGCGCGCTTGGCAAAGACCTTCTCCCTGCGGTCCTCCATTCGGCGCAGCGCGGTCCGGCGGCCACGGTGCGAGAGCCGGTCGATGTAGAGGCCGCCGTGGAGGTGGTCGGTCTCGTGCTGGAGGCAGCGGGCGAAGTAGCCCCGCCCCTCGACGACCAGCGGGCTGCCGCCCAGGTCGCGGCCGCGCACCACTGCGACGTCCGGACGTGCCAGCTCCAGGTGCGGGCCGGGGACGGAGAGGCAGCCCTCCTCGGCCTCGGCCAGCCGGCGGGCATCGGCGGGCAGCTCGTCCAGCACCGGGTTGAGGATGTGCCCGACATGCCGGACGCCGTTCTCGTCGAAGCAGTCCCAGACGAAGATCTGGAGGTCCACGCCGATCTGGTTGGCGGCAAGACCGGCGCCCTCGGCCACCCACATCGCGGCGAACATGTCGTCCACCAGCCGCGACAGCTCGGGCGTGCCGAACTCCTCCTCCCTCACCGCCCGGCACCTGCGGTGCAGCACCTCTTCGCCCACCACCGTGATCCGGCGCACCTCCCCGCGCAGGGCCTCCGGCGGCACCTCCGGGTAAGCCGCCACCCACTCCCCCTGCACCCGTACCGACCCGCGCTCCGCCCGCGGCGCCCGGGTCGACCGCGACGCGTGCGGTGCCAGTGGCGCCTCCAGTGCCTGCGGTGGCCGTGCTGCCCGTGGTGCCTGCACTTCCAGTAGTGACCGCACTGCCAGTGACTCCTGCGGCCCATGCGGCCCATGCGGCCCCTGCGTGGACGACTGTTCGGCCATGGCCGGACTCCCCTCTCCTGAGCTTTCAGTGCGCCTATCCATACTTTGCAAAGTGTGACTTTGCAAATAGTGGATGAGGGGAATCGTGGTGATCCGGGGTAGTTCCTCCCCCGATGGCTTGCCAGAGACTTTGCAAACAGGCATCTTTGCAAAGTGACCACCGACGAGACGCCGCCGACCGAGCCCACGCGCCCGCTGGATGCCGCGAACCCTGCGGAGGCACGGGAGCCGAAACCGCTGGAGATGCCGCCGAACCGGCCGTTGCCGCACCACCCGATCCGGCTGGCGCTGCTCGACCTGATCGCCGAGTGGGGGAAGATCACCTCCAACCAGGCAGCTCAGCATCTGCACCAGAGCTCCGGCACCTGCTCGTTCCACCTGCGTCAGCTCGCCCGCTACGGTCTGATCGAGGAGGCACCCACCGTCGACGGCCGGGCCCGCCCGTGGCGGCTCAGGTGGGAGGGATCGCTGATGCCCCCCGGCAGCGCCGCCGAGCCGGGCTCCCCCGCCCCGTCTCCGCCGTCGTCACGGCGGGGCACCCCCGGCCCGGCCGCCGGTCTCGCGGAGGACCTCGCAGAGGATCTTGAGGACACCAGCTACCGCCAGTGGCTCGCCCACCGGGCGCAGGCCCCCGCCGAGTGGCAGCGCGACGAGGCGTCCAGCGACGTCCTTCACCTCACCCCCGAGGAGCTGGCCGATCTCGGCGCCGCCGTCCGTGCGCTGCTCGCCCCCTACCGACGCCGCGGGCCCGCCCCCGGTACCCGCCCGGTGGCCGCGGTGACCCGCCTGTTCCCGCTGCTCGACCACCCTTCCGAGGGCGGCGGCGGTCGGCTCTAACGGCCGGTGATCCGGTGGCCGCTGGCCGCTCAACAGTGACCGGCAGACAGTGGCCAGTAGCCCACGGCCACCGGCCCGCCGCCCCGACGGAACCGCACGACGACGCGGGCCCGCCGCCCGGCCTGCGCCGGACGACGGGCCCGTTAACTCCGGACTCCGGACCGCGTCAGCCCTCCGACCGGTCCCGCAGACGTGGCAGCGGTACGGCGAGAAGCGCCGCCAGCAGGGCGATCCGGGGGGCCAGCTGATCGATCCGGATGTGCTCGTGCCGGGCGTGTGCCCCGGCGCCGACCGCGCCGAAGCCGTCCAGCGTCGGCAGCCCGCGCGATCCGGGCAGGTTGGTGTCCCCTGCCCCGCCGGCCGGAGCACCGTCCAACTGCTGCCCGAGCACCGCGGCGAGAGACCGGACGTGCCGCAGCAACGGGTTGGCGGAGCGCTCCTGCCAGGCCGGCCGGCTGGACAGCACCTCCGTCCGCACCCGCGCCCCCGGGCGCAGCGCGGTGAGACGGGCCAGGCTGTCGAGGGTGCGGCGTTGTGCCTCGGCGGTGGCGAAGCGCAGGCCGAGTTCGGCCTCGGCTCGGCCGGCAATGACGTTGGCACGGGTGCCGCCGCTGATCCGTCCGGTGTTGAGTTCGGTGCCGGGCCGGCCGGCGAGTCCGCGGACGGCGACCAGCTGGTCGACGAGTTCGTCGACGGCGGAGACGCCCTGGGCTGCGTCGTTTCCGGCGTGCGCCTCGCGTCCGGTGACGGTGAGGCGCACCCGGGTGCTGCCTCGGCGGGCGGTCTTGAGCCGGCCGTCCGGGTGGGGCGGTTCGAGGCCCAGTACGGCGGCCGCACCGCGCAGTTGGCGTTCGACCAGGCGGCGTCCGTCGGGGCTGCCGACCTCCTCGTCCGAGACGACGATCAGCCGGACGGTGCGGTGCGGGCGCTGGCCGAGGTCGGCGAGCAGGGCGAACGCGCCTTCGAGGGCCGCGAGTCCGCCCTTCATGTCGACGACGCCGGGGCCGCTGAGCGTGCCGTCCTGTTCGGTGACCGGCCAGTCGTTGAGGATGCCGGCCGGCCAGACGGTGTCGTGGTGGCCGACCACGAGGAGGTGCGGCAGGGTCTCGTCCTGGCCTTCCCATTGGAGGACCAGGTGGTCGCCGGCCGGGCCGGGCTCGCGATGGACGGTGGCGCCGGTGGCGCGGAACCCGGCGGCCAACTCCTCAGCGAGGGCGTTGAGTCGGGGGGCGTCGCCGCTGGGCGACTCCATCCGGGCGAGGTCGGCGCAGCGGCGGCGGACGGCGCCGGCCAGGGTGCGGGCGCGTGTGCTGATGGCCTGGGGCAGTCCGGGGAGTGCGGCGGTGGGGCTGAGCTGGCTGTCACCGCCGGCGGTGGGTGGGGCGGCAGCGGGAGTGTTCGCCGGGAGAGGTGGCAGCACGACGGCGGTGGCGGTCGTGGTGGCGGCGGTTGCCGTGGTGGTGACGGTTGCCGTGGCGCCGGCGGTCGTGGTGATGGTGACCGCGGCGGTGGTGGGTGGGACGGCCGTGGCGGTGGCGGCGGTTACGGTGCCGGCGGTTGCGCTGCCGGCTCCTGCGCCGAGGGCCGGAACGGGCGCGGGCGCGGGTGTGGAGGCCGGTGGGGCAGCGGTGGCGGTGGCGATGACGTCGGGGGCGAGTGCGGGCTCGATGGTCACGGTCGGTGTGACGGGCGGCCGGACGGCTTGGGGACTCAACGCTCGCCTCCGCGGCCGCCGCCGGTATTCAGCGGCCGCACCGGCCGGCCGGACCAGCCCGGGTGCCCGGACCAACCGGGACGTGCGGCCCCGGCCAGACGTACGGTCCGCCAGGGCGGCCCGTCTGGCCCAAGTGCGGTGGAACGGCTGGGCGGCATGCTTGGCATTGCGTCCTCCTCGCTCGATCCGGTAGCCCCGGTCGGCCCGGAGCCCCGTGGACGGCGGCTTCGATGCGGCGGGCGCAGTGACTGCACCGCCGCAGGGAAGCCGAGATGTGAGCCTAGAAGAACCGTTCGGTTTCCTGCGAGGTGGCCCTGTCCCAGCGTGCCGGAGGCCGGGCCCGCCTCGGGCGCCCGCCGGAGAAGGGTGGCAGGCGTACGGCGCGCGGGCCTGGGTCGGCGCGCGAGCGCGGTCGCCGGATCGCGCCCATCTCCACCATGGACCCCGCGCCCGGGTTCGGCAGCGCAAACGGCCAAGGCACGGCATTTCCACGCCGGATGGGTGACTCCGGCTCAACGCTCGGTACCAGGCAGCGGGTCGCGGGTGGTGACGGCGGAGAGGCCTGACAGGAGGGGCGGCGGCCGGCGCCGTGGACCGGTGCCCGGCCGCCGGTGTGGTCCGCCGCTGCCGTCGGCCCAGGTCATCAGTCACAGTCATCAGTCACAGTCATCAGGCGCGCTCGTCCGTCGCACTCGTCAGTCTCCGTCGTTCCTCGTTCCTCGTTCCTCGTTGGTCACCGGTCGTTGGTCGCCCGTCTCCGCCGTCAGTCGCCGTCGTCGACAACTCCGGCATCGCGGGCGAGCAGGGCGGCCTGGACGCGGTTGCCGACCCTGAGCGCGGTGAGGATCCGGCTGACATGGGCCTTGACCGTGCTCTCGCGCATCCCGAGGACACCGGCGATCTCGGCGTTGGACAGTCCACGGGCTAGTTCTCGGAGCACGTCAGTCTCCCGCGGGGTGAGCCCGGCGACGCGGCCTCGGGCGGCGACCGAACGCGGGGCGCCGCTGCGGTGATAGCGGTCGATGAGGCGGCGGGCGGCGGCCGGGTGCAGCATGCCGTGGCCGTCCGCCACGATGTGGACGGCGCGGGCGATCTCGGCGGGCGGGGTGTCCTTGAGCAGGAAGCCGTCGGCGCCGGCGGCGAGCGCCCGGTAGACGTACTCGTCCAGGTCGAAGGTGGTGAGCGCGATGACGCGCGGGCCGTCTGGCAGCTCGCGCAGGCGGCGGGTGGCGGCGATGCCGTCGAGCCGGGGCATCCGGATGTCCATCAGGGCGACGTCGATCCGTTGGCGGCGGGCAAGCTCGACGGCCTGGTGTCCGTCGGCGGCCTCGGCGACGACGGTGAGGGCCGGGTCCTGGGTGAGCAGGTCGACGAGGCCGAGGCGGACCAACGCGTCGTCGTCGACGACCATGGTGCGGATCATGTGCCCTCTCCGGGTGGTGTCGGCGAGCAGTCCGGCCGGGCCTGCGGCCGGGTGTGCCGCCCGCTCAGCGGCGCGGTGTGCTGCGCGGTGTGCGGCTGCGGGGCCTGCCGGGCCCGGGGTGGCGGTGTGGGCGGGCGCTCGGGCGACGGGAGGCGGGCCGCGAGGCGGAAGCCGCCGTGGCCGTCGGTGCCGGCGTCGAGGTGTCCGCCGAGCGCGCCGACCCGTTCGGCGAGCCCGACCAGCCCGTACCCACCGCCGGTGCAGGCCCCGGACGGTGCCGGCCGGCCAGGGCCGTTGCACACCTCGACGGTGGTCGCCGGGGCGCCGTAGCGGACGCGGACGGTGACGGGTGCGGCGTACGCGTACTTGCGGGCGTTGGTCAGTGCCTCCTGCACCAGGCGGTGGACGGCCAGGCGGTGGGTGGTCGGGACGGTCTCCGGGTCACCGTCGAGGGCGAGTTCGACCGTCTGCCCGGCTGCGGCGGCCTCTCCGACGAGTTCGGTGAGGTCCCGCAGGGCGGGCGCGGGAACCGGCGCGGGCACGGGTGTGCGTACGGCCTCGGGCACCCGTGCGGAGCGCGACCGGGCTGGTACGGCCTCGGCCGGACGGTGCGGTGCCGGGGCGGCCGGGGTGTGCCGGGGATCGGGCGCGAGCGGACCGGATCGGTCGAGTGGCCGGGACCGGCCTGCTGACCGCAGTCCGGCCGCCAAGGTCGGTACGGCGGGCAGACGCGGCTCGTCCGGAGGTTGGGGCGTGTTCGGCGGGTGGCGCTCGTCCGGCGCGTAGGGCGTAGCGGTCGGGTGGCGCTCGTCCGGTGCGTAGGGCGTAGCGGCCGGGTGGGGCGGGGCGTCCGGGAGCCGGGGTTCGGAGCGGAGGACGCCGAGGACGTCGCGCAGGTCGTCGAGGGAGCAGGCGGCCGTCGAGCGGAGAAGTTCGAGCCGGTGGGCGAGCCGGTCGGGGTCGTCGGCGGCGGTGCCCGCGGCGGCCTGGTCCCGCAGGACGCCGGCGTGCAGGACGAGCAGGCTGAGGCGGTGTGCCAGGACGTCGTGCATCTCCCGGGCGATCCGGGCGCGTTCGGCGGAGCGGGCCTGTTCGGCGCGGAGTTCGCGCTCGCGGCGCAGCGCGTCGACCTGGGCGTGCAGGGTGTGGATCAGGACGCGGCGGCCGTGCAGCCAGAGGCCGAGGGAGAGGGCGGCGGCCTCGACGAGCAGTTGTGAGCCGGTGGTTCCGGCCCAGCCGAGGAGTGAGTCGGCGCGGACCGCGCTGAGGACGGCGATGACGGCTCCGCCGGCCATGGCGGGCCCGGCCCGGCCGGTGGAGGCGAGGTAGTAGACGCTGAACAGGCCAGGGAAGGCGCGGTTGAGCAGGCCTGCGGTGACGACGGGAAGGACGGCGGAGGCGACCGGGTGGCGGCGGGCGAGGACGAGGGAGAGGGCGGCGAGGGCGGCGGCGGCCGTGCGCAGCGGTCGGCAGGGCGCGTCGGTGACGACCCACTGGGTGTACGTCTCCTCGGCCGCGAGGGCGAGGACGGTGAGCAGGAGCAGGGTCTCCGCCCAGCGGCGGCGGTCGGGCGCGTACCAGCCGAGCAGGGCGGTGGCGGGCGGGCGCGGGCCGGGGTGCTGCGGGTGGCCTGAGTGGTCGGGGTGGTGCGGGTGGCGCGGCTGGCCGGGGTGGCCGGTGTCCTGCGGGCGGCCTGTGGTCACGCGGTCTCCTCCCGTCGGCCTGGGCCGATGGTATGGGCCGCCCTGACCTCTGGTCCCCTGTCCAAAGACCAATGCCACCCTCGACTTTCGTCGGGGGTGGGCGTCTCGTTTCGGCCGATTCGGGCGGCTCCGGGCGGCTCTAGCTTCGGCTTCATGACGACGGATCAGCTCGGCCCACGCCCCTGCTCCCCGCCGCGGCCCTCGGGTGACGGTCCCGGCCGGCCGACCGGTGACCGGCTGCTGTTCCTCGGTGAGGCGCTGCGCACGTTCCACGGTACGGGCGCACTGGCGCCGAGTGGGCCGGACTTGGTGAACGCCCTGGTGGTCCCGGTGACCAGCCGTCCGGACCGGCCGCTGTCGGTGCTGGAGGTCGGCGCCGGGACGGGAGTGGTGACCCGGCGGCTGGCCCAAGTGCTGCGGCCGGGCGACCGGTTGCACATGGTCGAGGCGAATCCGCGGTTCGCCGACCGGCTGCGGGCCGACGCGGAGCTGGCCCGGCGCGGGCCGGAGGTCGGCTTGCGGCTGTCGGCCTGCCGGGTGGAGGAGCTTCCGGAGGGCCGAGCGGAGGGCCGAGCGGAGGCGTGGAACCAGGCCGGGGACGGTGGCGGGCACGCAGGCGCCGGCACCAGCGCTACCGGCACCGCGACCGCCACCGGCACAGGAGGTGAGCGGTACGACGTGATCGTCTCCGGCCTGCCGTTCACCAATTTCGAACCGGCGCAGGTGCAGCACATCCTGGACCTCTATCTGCGGCTGCTGGTGCCGGGCGGGGAGCTCACCTACTTCGGGTACCTGGGCACCACGGCTGCCCGGACTCTGGTGTCGGGGACCCGGCACGGGGCGCGGCACCGGGCGGTGGTGCGGCTGCTGCGACGGTTCGAGGCGGCGTACGGGCTGGGGAGCCGGACGGTGTGGCGCAACCTGCCGCCGGCCCGGGCCCACCTGCTGCGCGCGCCGGTCACCGGGCGGGTGCGGCAGCCGGCCGGCACGGCGCCGACCGGGTCGACGGCCGGGTCGACGGGCGGGGCGGTGAGCGGCGCTCGATGATGGACCGGGGCCGGCCCCGGCTCCGCGTCCGGCAGCGAGGAGCCTCCGATGACCGTCACGGTTCGAGACGCCGAAGCCAGCAGCCGCTTCGAGGCCTGGGCGGACGACGCCCTGGCCGGCTTCGCCGAGTACATGCGCAGCGACCACCTGGTGGTGTACCCGCACACGGTGGTGCAGCCGGCCTTCGAGGGGCAGGGGGTCGGCGGCGCGCTGGCCCGGGCGGCTCTGGAGGACGCCCGTGAGCGCGGGCTGCCGGTGCTGGCGACGTGCCCGTTCATCAAGGCGTGGATGCTGCGCCACCCCGAGTACGCGGACCTCGCGTACGAGAACCGCAGCCGGGTGAGCGACTGATGGGCGCCGGGACGGCCGGCGGACCCGGCCGGCCGGGTGCGAAGACGTACGAGGCCGCGGGGATCGCGGTGACCTTCGACCCGCAGGTCTGCCGGCACGCGGCCGAGTGCGTGCGCGGGCTGCCGTCGGTGTTCGACACGGCGCGACGACCGTGGATCACGCCGGACGCGGCGGAGCCGGGGGTGGTCGCCGAGGTGGTGCGGCGTTGCCCGACGGGTGCGCTCCGCTACCGGCTGGCGGACGGCGGGACGGAGCAGCCGGCCCGGCCGACGTCAGTGCGGCGGATGCCGGACGGGCGGCTGCTGGTGCGTGGGGAGCTGCGGGTGGTGGAGGCCGGGGGCGGAGTGCGGGAGACGCCGAGGGCGATGTTGTGCGGTTGCGGGCGCAGCTCCGGTCAGCCGTACTGCGACCGGAGCGGCGTGTGCGGTGGCGCGGTGGCGAGCGAGGCGGCGGTCTGAGGCGGCGGGGCGGAGGGGGGAGCACGCGGACGGCGGGCATCCCCTCGGTCACCGAGTGACAGGTGACAGGTAACAGAAAACAGATAACGACTGACAGATTTTGAATTCTGTCAGTCGTCGTGCCATGGTTGGACTCGGCCACCCACCACCCCGGAATCGCCACACCCCGGCCCATCGCCACACCCCGGCCATGGCGCCCACGCCCACGCCGCACCCCTCCCCGTCAGGAGCACCCCGTGTCCACCACCCCCCGGATCCACCAGCGCGCCCTCGGCTCGACCGGCCTCACCACCTCCGCCCTCGGCCTCGGCTGCATGGGCATGTCCGACCTCTACGGCCCGGCCGACGAGGCGGAGAGCATCGCGACCATCCACGCCGCGCTCGACGCCGGCGTCACCCTGCTCGACACCGGCGACTTCTACGGCATGGGCCACAACGAGCTGCTGATCCACGACGCACTGCGCGGCCGCGACCGCGGGAGCGTCCAGATCAGCGTGAAGTTCGGCGCCCAGCGCGGCCCCGGCGGCCAGTGGCTCGGCTACGACGCCCGCCCGGCCGCCACCAAGACCGCCCTCGCCTACACGCTTCGCCGCCTGCGCACCGACTACATCGACGTCTACCGCCCGGCCCGCCTCGACCCGGACGTCCCGGTCGAGGAGACCGTCGGCGCGATCGCCGACCTGGTCAAAGCCGGGTACGTCCGCCACATCGGCCTGTCCGAGGTCAGCGCCGACACCCTGCGCCGCGCCGCCACCGTCCACCCGATCAGCGACCTGCAGATCGAGTACTCGCTCATCTCGCGCTCCATCGAGGACGAGATCCTGCCCGCCGCCCGCGAGCTGGGCATCGGCGTCACCGCGTACGGGGTGCTGTCGCGCGGCCTGCTCAGCGGCCACTGGAACAACGACCGCGCCCTGGCCGGCGCCGACTTCCGCGGCCACAGCCCGCGCTTCCAGGGCGACAACCTCACCCACAACCTCAAGCTGGTGGAGGCGCTGCGCACGGTCGCTGCCGAACGGGGCGCCGGCGTCGCCCAGGTCGCGATCGCCTGGGTCGCCTCGCGTGGCGAGGACATCGTCCCGCTGGTCGGCGCCCGCCGCCGTGACCGGCTGACCGAGGCCCTCGGCGCCCTGGACCTCACGCTCACGGAGGCCGACCTGGCCGCCATCGAGGCCGCCGTCCCCGCCGGGTCCGCCGCCGGGGAGAGGTACGCTGCCGCTCAGATGGCCCACCTCGACAGCGAGCACTGACCGCGGCACCCGCCCCGGCCGACGCACCGCGGCCGGGGCGGGCCGGGCCGGTACGACAAGCGCCCCGACAACTCGCAGCACGCACCGCCCCCGCCACCCGCAGCACCGCCAGCCGCAGCACCGTCCGCCACCCGCCGGCGGGCGCACCACCGTAAGGACGTACCTCGCCGTGACCACGGACAGCGCACTCACCCCCGAGCAGATCCTGAGCGCGACCGAGGACGTCCTCAGGCGGTTCGGCCCGGCCAAGGCCACGGTCGTGGACGTCGCCCGCACCCTCGGTGTCAGCCACAGCAGCGTCTACCGCTTCTTCCCGAGCAAGGCCGCGCTGCGCGAGGCCGTCACCCAGCGCTGGCTCGACCAGGCCCACAGCGACCTGCAGTTCATCGCCACCGAGTCCGGCCCGGCCGTCGAGCGGCTGCACCGCTGGCTGGAGACGCTGTTCGCCGCCAAGCGGAAGAAGGCGCTCGACGACCCGCAGCTGTTCGCCACCTACATGACGCTGGTCGCCGAGACCAGCCGCACCGTCGAGACGCACCTCGACACGCTGGTCGGCCAGATCGGCCGGATCATCCAGGACGGTGTCGGGACCAAGGAGTTCAGGCTCGCCCACATCGGCTCGACCGCCCGCGCCGTCTTCGAGGCGACCGCCCACTTCCACGACCCCGCGTACGCCTCCGAGTGGGCCGACCCGCACGCCCAGGAGCGTTTCGAGGCCCTCTGGGAGCTCATCCTCGGCGGCCTCCGCACCCCATAGGACCGTCAAGAAAGGGCAGGACGCCGAGCAGGCCGCCGAACAAGCCGCCGGACACGACGCCGGACAGGTCGTCGGGCGGGACCTCCCGGCGGGACGCAGGGCCCCGCCCCGGCGCTGCGCCGGGGCATTGATCCACTCGCCGACCCGCGCCACGGCCGGGCAGACCGGCACGCACAGTTGATCTCACCGGGAGGACGACCATGCGCGCCACCGGACCCGCCCTGGACAGCCTTCAGGGGCTCGCCCTCGACGACGCCTTCGGCGACCGCTGGTTCTCCGTCCCGCCCGACGAGGCACCCGCCGCCGTCACGGCCCGCCTGCCCCGGCCCGCCCCCTGGCACTGGACGGACGACACCACGATGGCGCTCGCCCTGGTGCGCCACCTCATCCGGAACGGCGAGGTGGTACCGGACACGCTGGCCCCGGAGTTCGCCGAGGGGTACGTCTCCGACCACGGGCGCGAGTACGGCCCGTCGATGCACGGCGTGCTGCGCGAGATCGACCGCGGCGCCGACTGGCGGGCCGTCACCGCGCGGCAGTTCGGCGGCCAGGGCTCGCACGGCAACGGCGCCGCGATGCGGGCCGCGCCGCTCGGCGCCTGGTTCGCGGAGGACCTCGGCACAGTCGCCCGGCACGCCGAACTGCAGGCGCTCACCACGCACTTCCACCCGGAAGCGGCGACGGGAGCGGTTGTGGTCGCCCTCGCGGCGGCGCTCGCCACCCGCAGTCGCGGCCGACAACCACCCTCCCGCGTTGAGTTGCCGACCGAGGTGGCCGGCCGGCTGCCGGACAGCGACGTCCGCTCCGGGCTGCGGATCGCCGCCCGCCTGCCCGAGCACACCTCCGTACGGCATGCCGCCACCGTTCTAGGCTCGGGCCTGCAGATCTCCGCCCCGGACACTGTCCCGTTCGCCCTCTGGTCCGCCGCAGGGCAGTCGGACTCCCTGCCCGAGGCGATCTGGCACACCCTGGAGGGCTGGGGCGACATGGACACCACGTGCGCGATCGCGGCCGGCGTGGTCGCCGCCCGGACCGGTGTCGCGGACGCGCCCGCCGCCTGGCTGGCCGCCCGCGAAGAACTGCCCGCCTGGGTCGCCGAGGTGTGCCCCGGCCAGGCCGTCGCCGGCACCGGGCGGGACCGGGCCCGAGGCCACCGCATCCGACCCGCGGGCGCGCTCGCCCCGCATCCGACCCACCACATCCGGCCCGTGGCCTCCGAACCCGGCCGAGGCCAGCGCACCGAGAGGCCACCGCACCGACGCACCCGGCCGAGGCCTCCGCACCCTGCCCGCGGGCGGCGTCAGCGGCGGGAGTTGCCGAAGAGGATCCGGTACAGGATCAGCAGCACCAGCGCCCCGCCGATCGCCGACGCCCAGGTGGCCAGGTCGAAGAAGTGCGCGGCCACCGGCCGGTGCAGGAAGTGCGAGGAGATCCAGCCGCCGACGAAGGACCCGGCGATGCCGATCAGGGTGGTCACGACCAGGCCTCCCGGGTCCCTCCCCGGCAGCAGCAACTTGGCCAGGGCCCCGGCCACCAGGCCCAGCACGATCCAAGCGACGATACCCATGCGTCCTCCCACCCTCCACGGCACCACGACGGCGGTCCCGTCCGGGCCGCTCCTGCTGCGAAGGACGCACCGGTGCGCCCCTGCGGTTCCGGTGCGCCGGGCGTGGCACCCGCCCCCCTGGGCGGCCCGGGCCGCGATACTGCGGCCAGGCGCATCCTGATCGCCACCGCCGGCTCCCCGGCGACGTCACCCCCGTCACCGGACTCGGCGACCGGCTCCACGCGCCCGGCCATCAGGTCGCCGTCGCGACCCACACCACCTTCGCCGACTCCGTCCGCGCGGCCGGGCTGGAGTTCCGCGCCCTCCCCGTCGACCCGCGCGCCGAACTCGCCTCCACCCGCGGCCGGCGCCTCCTCCAGGCCGGCGCCGGACCGCTCGCCGTCCTCCAACTCCTGCGCCTCGGACGCGCTTTCATGCCCGCCCTCGGCGACGGCATCGCCGCCGCCACCGAGCTGGGCGCCGACCTCCTCCTCACCACCAGCACCACCTCCGCTCTCGGCCACGTCGCCGCCGAGGCCGCCGGCATCCCCACCCTCGGCCTCTGCCTCCAACCCCTTTTCCCCACCCGGGAGTTCGCCCCAGCCGTGACGGGCACCCGGTCGCTGGGCCGCACCGGGAACCTGCTCGCCGGCCACGCCGTCCAGGCCACCACCGACCGCCTCTTCGCCCCCGCGGTGCGCCGGCTCCGGCGCCGGCTGGGCCTGCCGGCGCGCAGCATCGCACGCGCCCGGCGCCACCACCCCGTCCTGCACGGCTTCTCCCCCGCCGTCGTCCCGCGCCCCGCCGACTGGCGTCCCGGCCTCGACGTCGCCGGCTACGGGTGGCCGCGACCCGACCCCGGCTGGCAACCCCCGCCCCGGCTCGCCGACTTCCTCGCCGCCGGGCCGCCGCCCGTCTTCGTCGGCTTCGGGAGCCTGGTCGTCCCCGACCCCGAGCGCGTCACCGCCACCGTCCTCGCCGCCGCCCGGGCGACCCGCGTCCGTGTCGTCCTGCAGTCCGGCTGGAGCGGCCTCGGCGCACCGGACAGCGACACCGTCCTCACCATCGACGGCGCCCCGCACGAGTGGCTCTTCCCCCGCGCGGCCGTCGTCGTCCACCACGCCGGGGCCGGCAGCACCGCCGCCACGCTCCGCGCCGGCACACCGGCCGTCCCCGTCCCGGCCCAGCTGGACGCCCCGTTCTGGTCCGCCCGTCTCGCCCGCCTGGGCACCACGCCGGGGCCCGTCCCCCTCCCCGCGCTCACGACGGCCCGCCTGGCCGGCGCGGTCCGGCAGGCCGTCGACGATCCCCGCTACCGCACCCGCGCCCGCTCGGTCGCCGCCACTCTCGCGAGCGAGGGCGGCACGGCGAAGGTCCTCGCCGCCGTCGAGCGGCTCGGCGGCTGAGCCCGCCGGGCCTCCCGCGACGGCGCCCCGCCGAACGGACGGCACCCCGCCGAACCCCGCCGAACCGGATGCCACCACCCCCGCCGGACCGACGGCACCCCACGAAACCGGAGGCCACCCCCCACGGAGGACGCGCCACCGGTGGCGCCGCCCGGCGGGCGGCGGCGCCCGTGGTCACGCGCGGGTGCCGCGCCCCGTCGTCACGGTGAGTGCCGTGTAGAGGGCCAGGGACGAGGTCAGACCGACGGCCCAGCCGTAGTCCGCGAGGGGTTCGAGGAACGGGACGAGACCGTCCGCCGGGAAGGGGCCGCCGTGGGAGCCGCCGACGGCGAGGAGGCCGCCGGCCAGCAGGGCGGTGACGGCGCGCCAGTTCCAGCCGGCGGTGTACCAGTAGGCGCCGTGCGGGCGGTAGAGGTCGGCGAGGTGGAGGCGGGTGCGACGCAGGAGCCAGTAGTCGGCGATGAGGACACCGGCGACGGTGCCGAGCAGGCCGCCGACGACGCCGAGCCAGGTGAAGATGTAGACGTGCGGGTCGGAGATCAGCTTCCAGGGGAGGACGGCGATCCCGATGACACCCGTGATCAGCGCCCCGGTACGGAAGTTGACGAGGCGCGGCATCAGGTTGGCGAGGTCGTAGGCGGGCGAGACCACGTTGGCGGCGATGTTGACGGAGAGGGTCGCGACGAGGACGGTCAGCAGGGCGAACAGGATGCCGACCGGGTTCTCCATCCTGGCGGCGAGCGCGATCGGATCCCAGACGGGTTCGCCGTAGACGGCCTGCGAGCCGGAGGTGACGAGGACGGAGAGCAGCGCGAAGAGGGTCATGGTGGTGGGCAGGCCGAGGGCCTGGCCGCGGATCTGCGCGCGCTGGCTGCCGCCGAAGCGGGTGAAGTCGGGGATGTTGAGGGAGAGGGTCGACCAGAACCCGATCATGCCCATGAGGGCGGGGAAGAAGACCTTCCAGAAGTCGCCGTCCCAGCCGAGCCGGGAGGGCTGGTCGAGCAGCGGGCCGAAGCCGCCCGCCTTGACGGTGATCCAGACGAGCAGGGCGAGGGCGCCGACGATGACGAAGGGCGCGGCCCAGTTCTCGAAGCGGCGCAGGGTCTCCATGCCGCGGGCGATGACGGCCATCTCGACCAGCCAGAACAGCAGGAAGGAGAGCCACTGCGTCCACGGGTAGCCGCCGAACTCTGCGGCGGTGCGCCAGGATTCACCGAAGAGCTTGCCGGCGAGCAGGAAGATTCCCTCGCCGCCGATCCAGGTCTGGATGCCGAACCAGGCGCAGGCGACGGCGGCCCGCAGGAGGGCGGGCAGGTTGGCGCCGCGCAGGCCGAAGGAGGCTCGGGCGAAGACCGGGAAGGGGATGCCGTACTTGGTGCCCGCATGGCCGGTGAGCAGCATCGGCGCGAGCACGATGAGGTTGGCGAGGGCGATGGTGAGGACGGCCTGTTTCCAGTCCATGCCGAGGGCGACGAGGCCCGAGGCGAGGGTCCAGGACGGGATGTTGTGGGCCATGCCGACCCAGAGGGCGAGGAAGTTGTAGGTGGTCCAGGTGCGGCGGCCGACGGGGACGGGGCGCAGGTCGTCGTTGGTGTAGCCGTTGGCGGGCAGGGCCGGGGCGGCCGGGTCCAACTCGACCCGGCCGTCGGCGTGCTGGAGCTGGCGTGCCGGCTGCGCGGAGCCGCCCCCTATCGCGGCGGCGCCGGTCACTGACGGGTGTCTTCGCGCAACTGGGGGATGACGTCGGTGCCGTAGGCGTCGATGGTGGCTTCGACGGCGTCGTGCATGGCGTAGACGGCGAACTGGTCGACGCCGAGGGCGCGGAGCTGGTGGAGGCGTTCGCGTTGGGCCTCGACCGGGCCGATGAGGCAGAAGCGGTCGACGATCTCGTCGGGGACGAAGGCGGTGTCGGGGTTCCCGGCCCGGCCGTGGTGACTGTAGTCGTAGCCCTGGCGGCCCTTGATGTAGTCGGTGAGGGCGTCGGGGACGAGGTCGGAGTGCTCGCCGTAGTGGGTGACGAGGTCGGCGACGTGGTTGCCGACCATGCCGCCGAACCAGCGGCACTGTTCGCGGGCGTGGGCGAGGGCCTGCGGGGAGTCGTCGGGGGTGACGTAGGCGGGGGCGGCGACGCAGATGGTGATTCCGTCGGGGTCGCGGCCGGCTTCGGCGGCGGCGTTGCGCACGGCCTTGATCATGAACTCGGTGAGGTAGGGGTCGGCGAGTTGGAGGATGAACCCGTCGGCCTGGTGCCCCGTCAGGTTGAGCGCCTTCGGTCCGTACGCACCCATCCAGACGGGCAGCCGGGCGCCGGGGCGGACCCAGGGCAGGTGCATGTCGGTGCCGTCGACCTCGACGGTGCGGCCTTCGGCCAGTTCCTTGATGGCGTGCATGGCTTCGGAGAGCCGGGCGAGAGTGGCGGGGCGGCGGCCGGCGACGCGCATGGCGGAGTCGCCGCGGCCGATGCCGCAGACGGTGCGGTTGCCGTACATGTCGTTGAGGGTGGCGAAGAGGGAGGCGGTGACCTCCCAGGTGCGGGTGGAGGGGTTGGTGACCATGGTGCCGACGGTCAGCTTCGTCGTCTCGGCGAGGATACGGCTGTAGATGACGAAGGGTTCCTGCCACAGGACGCAGGAGTCGAAGGTCCAGCCGTGGGTGAAGCCGGCCCGTTCGGCGCGGATCATGCGGTCGATGAGCAGGCGGGCGGGCGGGTCGGTCTGCAGGACGAGGCCGATGTCCATGAGGGCTCCAGGGGCTTCGGGGGCGGGGAGGTGTGCCCGGGAGGTGCCGGGCTCCGGGCCCGGGCGGGCGTGCGGCCGGGGCCGGGTGGGTCTGCCGGACCGGGCGGGTGTGCCGGGCCTGGGGCCGGAGAGCCCGGCCCCGGGCGGCGGCGGAGGTCGGACCGGGGTCAGACCAGGTACTGGCAGGTGTCGCGGCGCAGGAAGGTGCCGTGGCCGGCGCGGCCGAGCCACCGGCCGTCGTCGAGGACGACGGCGCCTCGGGAGATCACCGTCCGGGCGCGGCCGGTGAGTCGACGGCCTTCGTAGGCCGAGTAGTCGACGTTCATGTGGTGGGTGGCGGCGGAGACGGTCTGCACGGCGGTGGGGTCGTAGACGACCAGGTCGGCGTCGGCGCCGGGGGCGATGGTGCCCTTGCGCGGGTGGAGGCCGAACATCCGGGCCGGGGTGGTGCAGGCGATCTCGATCCAGCGGCGGCGGGTGAGGTGTCCGTCGACCACGGCCTGGTGGAGGAGGTCCATGCGGTTCTCCACGCCGGGCAGGCCGTTGGGGATCTTGGAGAAGTCGCCGCGGCCGAGCTCCTTCTGGCCCACGTAGCAGAACGGGCAGTGGTCGGTGGAGACCACCTGGAGGTCGTTGGTGCGCAGGCCGCGCCAGAGTGCGGCCTGGTGTTCGCGGGGCCGCAGCGGGGTGCTGCACACGTACTTGGCGCCCTCGAAGCCGTCGGCGCCCTCCTCGGCGAGGTTGTCGGTGGAGAGGAAGAGGTACTGGGGGCAGGTCTCGCCGAAGACGTTGTGGCCGTCGTCGCGGGCGCGGGTGAGTTCGGCGAGCGCGGAGGCGGCGGAGACGTGGACGACGTAGAGGGGGCTGCCGGCGACCTGGGCGAGCTTGATGGCGCGGTGGGTGGCCTCGGCCTCCAGGAGTTCGCGGCGGACTTCTCCGTGGTACCGGGGGGCGGTCCGGCCGGCGGCGAGGGCCTGTTCGACCAGCACGTCGATGGCGATGCCGTTCTCGGCGTGCATCATGATCAGCCCGCCGTTGGCGGCGCCGCGCTGCATGGCGCGCAGGATGCGTCCGTCGTCGCTGTAGAAGACGCCGGGGTAGGCCATGAAGAGCTTGAAGGAGGTGGACTCGCCGGAGTCGACGAGGGCGTCCATCTCCTTGAGGACGCCGTCGTTGACGTCGGAGACGATGGTGTGGAAGGCGTAGTCGACGGCGCAGTTCCCGTCGGCCTTGGCGTGCCAGGCGTCGAGGCCCTCGCGCAGGGAGCCGCCGACGGGCTGGACGGCGAAGTCGACGATGGTGGTGGTGCCGCCCCAGGCGGCAGCGCGGGTGCCGGTCTCGAAGGTGTCGGAGGCGGCGGTGCCGCCGAACGGCAGCTCCATGTGGGTGTGGGCGTCGACGCCGCCGGGGATGACGTAGTGGCCGGTGGCGTCGATGACGGTGTCGGCGGTCCAGGCGAGGGCGGCGTCGCTGCCGGTGGCGGCGAGGGCCACGATGCGTTCGCCCTCGACCAGGACGTCGGCGTGGAGTTCGTCGGCGGCGGTGATGACGAGGCCGCCACGGATGACGGTACGGGTGGTCACGGTGCGGCCCCTCTCACGCCTCGGTCAGGGGCCCGTAGGCCTCGGGGCGGCGGTCGCGGTAGAACGCCCACTGCCGGCGGACCTCTTCGATGAGGTCGAGGTCGAGGTCGCGGACGACGAGCTCCTCCTCCTTGTCGGAGGCGACGTCGCCGACGAACTGGCCGCGCGGGTCGACGAAGTAGGACGTGCCGTAGAAGTCGTTGTCGCCGTACTCCTCGGTGCCGACCCGGTTGATGGCGGCGACGAAGTACTCGTTGGCGACGGCGGCGGCGGGCTGTTCGAGCTGCCACAGGTAGGCGGAGAGGCCGCGGCTGGTGGCGGAGGGGTTGTAGACGATCTGGGCGCCGGCCAGACCCAGGGCGCGCCAGCCCTCGGGGAAGTGGCGGTCGTAGCAGATGTAGACGCCGACCTTGCCGACGGCGGTGTCGAAGACGGGCCAGCCGAGGTTGCCGGGCTTGAAGTAGTACTTCTCCCAGAAGCCCTTGACCTGGGGGATGTGGTGCTTGCGGTATTTGCCGAGGTAGCGGCCGTCGGCGTCGATCACGGCGGCGGTGTTGTAGTAGACGCCGGGCTGGTCCTCCTCGTAGACGGGGACGACCACGACGAGGCCGAGTTCGCGGGCGAGGTCCTGCATCCGGCGGACGGTGGGGCCGTCGGGCACGGCCTCAGCCCAGCGGTAGTGCTCGGGCTCCTGGACCTGACAGAAGTAGGGGGCGTTGAACACCTCCTGAAATCCGATGATCTTCGCACCCTGGGCGGCGGCCTCACGGGCGTACCGCTCGTGGAGGGCGATCATCGTCTCCTGGTCCCCGGTCCACCGGGTCTGGACGAGGGCGGCGCGGACGATCTGCGACATGGGTACCTCCGCAACTCCGTGGCCCGGCCGGGGGGGTCGGGCCTGCGGTCTGAGGGTTGACGGGGCGGTTCTGGCTGCGGGTTCACACGTGTGCCGGCCAACGCATCTACGTGCGTAGAACGTGGTGCGTAGACCGTAGGCCCGGCCTCGGTGGCCTGACAATACGTCGGACGCATCGCGGCTGGGGCGGTCTTCTCACGCGGACACGCAGGGTCGAGTAGATGGGATGAAACGGTCATCTACCCCGCTAGGACTCTCCTTACTCATCCGGGTGAATCCTGTGCGGGGTACTGCGTATCGGGGTAGTACGCGCCATGATGCTGCTCCGGTACGTCACCGGGCAGTGGCCGACAGTGATCCGCGCCGCCCCGGGCGGCCGGGTCCCGGGGGGTGCACGGGGAGGTGGTCGTGGTGGCGGTGTCCGAGGAGCTCTCCGCGTCTGTTCCGCGCCGCCCGGTGCCGCCCTGGGCCGGCCTGCTGCTCGCGCTCGGCGTGCCGGTGCCGCTCGCACTGGGGTGGCTGCTGTACCGCCACTGGGCCCCCGCCGTACGGGGCGTGGCCCTGGAGCTGGCCGGCACCCGGGCGGCCGCCGAGGCCGTGGCCGGCGGGCAGCTCCCGGCGTACCGCTCGGCCCTGGCGGCCGGCTGGTGGCTGCTCGGCGGCTGCACCCTGACACTCGCCGCGGCCGGGCTGCTGGGCCGGTACGTGCTCACCCGGCCGCACTGGCGGCTCACCGCGCTCGCCTGCGGCGGCGCCGGGCTGCTCGCGGGTGCCTGCGGCCTCACCGGGAACGCACTGCTGGGCGCGGGGCTGGACGGGGTGGACGCGGCCGGCTCCGACGCCCTCTTCGCCGCCGCGTCCGCGCTCGCCGCCGTCAGGTGGCTGCTGCTCCTGCCGGCCGCGGCGATCGCCCTGGTCATCGTCGGCGTCACCCTCCACCGTGCACTGCGCGCGCTGCTGCGCCACCCGGCCGAGGCCGCCGCCGATCCCCCCGATCCCCCCGTGACCCCCGGGGCGCCCGCACTGGTCCCGCCCTGGCCGGTGGCCACCGCCCGCGGCGGGCACTGGCCGCCCGGCCGCCGCGCGGGCCCGCCGCTCGACCACCGCGCCCGCTGGCGCAACGGCGCCGTGGTGCCGCCGGGCCGGGAGCACGCCCGGCTGGGGTTCTGCGTCTCCGGCGGCGGCATCCGCTCCGCCTGCATCACCCTCGGCGCCCTCCAGGAGCTGCGGCCCTGGCTGAAACAGGCCCGCTACCTGGTGTCCGTCTCCGGCGGCGGCTACACCGTCGGCGCGCTGCAACTGGCGCTCAGCGACGCGGCGCCCGGCGGCCCGGTGCACGCCGTCTCCGGCCTGACGGCGGACGACGTCCTGGAGCCCGGCTCCCCGGAGGAGGACCACCTGCGCCGGCACGCCAAGTACCTGGCGGACGGCGCCGGGCAGTGGCTGGTCGCCCTCGGGACGCTGCTGCGCGGCCTGGTCGCGGCGCTCACCCTGCTGCTCGCCACCGTCCTGGTGATCGGTCTCGGGCTCAGCCGCTTCTACCACCTCGTGCCGCTGGCCGACCTCGGCGGCCTGGCCGCCGCCGGCCTGCGCACCGGCGGGGCCGGCGCGCCCGGCCCGCTCACCGTCCGGGCGCCGGCCCTACTGGCGCTGCTCGGGCTGCTCGCGGCCGCCGTCGCCTGCTGGCTGCTCTGGCTGCTGGCCTTCTCGCTGCTCGGCTGGAACACCCTGCTGCCGCGCGCGCTGCGCCGGCTCTCCCACGGCGCGCTGGCGCTGGCGGCGCTGCTGGCCGCCGGCGTCCTGGTGGTGCCCGGGCTCGCCTGGGGCGCGGTCCGGCTCCAGGCGGCGCTCGCGGTCGGCGCCCGGCAGACCGGCGCGGGCATCAGCCTCACCGTCCTGCTCAGCTACCTCGCGGTGCTGCTCGGCATCCTCTGGCACGGGCGCCGGGCCGTCGAGCAGGGCGCGGCGGCGCTCGGCGGGCTGGTGCACGGCGCCGGCCGCATCGGCGGCGGGATCGGCAGCCGGATCGCCGAGTACCTGCTCGTCTGGTCGGCGCTGGCCACGCTGTCTGCGGGCGCGCTGCTCGCCCTCGGCTGGGCGGTCGCCACCGGGCACGCCTGGCCGGCCGCCGCCCAGGTGCTGCTGCCGCTCGTGCTCGGATCGGTCGGGCTCAACCTCGACCAGACCTGGATGGGCCTGCACCCGTTCTACCGGCGCCGGCTCGCCTCCGCGTTCGCCGTCCGCCGCTCCACCGAGGACGGCGAGGTGCTGGCCCGGCCGTACCACTTCTTCCGCGAGCAGACCCGGCTCAGCCACTACGGCGCCCGGCACCCCGGCTTCCCGCAGGTGGTGTTCGCGGCGGCGGCCAACCTCTCCGGCAACTCCCGTACGCCGCCCGGGCGCCGGGCCGTCTCGTTCACCTTCTCGTACGACTACGTGGGCGGGCCGGACGTCGGCTACGCCCGGACCGACCTGCTGGAGCGGCGCACCCGGCGGCACATCGCCCGGGACCTCACCGTGCAGTCCGCGATGGCCGTCTCGGGCGCCGCGTTCTCCTCGGCGATGGGGCGTCAGTCCCGCGCCTACCAGGGCCTGTTCGCGGTCACCAACGCCCGGCTCGGCAGCTGGCTGCCCAACCCGGCCGTCCTCGGACCGCTCTGGGCACCCGACCGCGACTGGCGGCGCGCGCCGCAGCCCGCCGTCCGCCGGCTCCCGTACCAACTGCGCGAGCTGTGCGGGCGGTTCCCGATGGACGGCCGGTTCCTGCTCACCACCGACGGCGGCCACTACGAGAACCTCGGGCTGGTCGAGCTGCTCCGGCACGGCGTCCGCACCGCGGTCTGCATCGACGCCAGCGGGGACACCTCCTACGCGGCCACGCTGGCGGCGGCGATCACGCTCGCCCGCGAGGAGCTGGGCATCACCATCACCCTCCACGAACCCGAACTGCTGATCCCCGGCAGCGCGGACGGGCAGTCGCTGCACGGCCTGGCGGCACGCCTGGCCGAGCGTCTCTCCGCACGAACGGTGATCACCGGGTCCATCCACTACCCGGACGCGCTCACCGTCCCGGACGAGAACGGCGAGAACGGCGGGGGCGGCGAGGACGGCGAGCGCTCCCGCGGCGGGAGCGGGGGCGGCGGGAACCTCGGCACGCTGATCGTCGTCCAGGCCGTGCTGACCGCCGACATGCCCTACGAGCTGCATTCGTACGCGGTGGCCAACCCGGCCTTCCCCAACGACTCCACCAGCGACCAGTGGTTCGACCACCGGCAGTTCGACGCCTACCAGACGCTGGGCCGCCACCTGGGCGAGCAGGCCGCGCCCCTGATCAAGGCGGCACTGGCCGGCACCGGCCCCGGTGCGCCCTCCCCCGCGCCGCCGCCCCCGGGCGCAGCGGCGCCCACCGTGCAGCCGGGCACCGAGCAGAACGCCCCGCCGAACAACCCCCACGCCCCGCCGCACGTCCCGGCGCCGGCCCCGCCCGCACCCCGGAGCGCCACGCAGGGGTGACGGACTCGCTTGACTCGTGCCCTTCCCGTCGGGAAGGATCCGGCGCATGGACTCCGGCACCACTCTGGTCTGCCGCCTGCACGTCGATCTGCGACGCCAGGCGAGTTCCATCTGTGCCTGTTGACCCTGCCTTTCCCCGCCGGTCCCACCCTGTGACGTCTTCCAGGGCCCGCACCGCGCACCCGCACCCGCATTCCTGACGCGCCCCGCCCGGCGCACCCGTGCCCGCCCGCTCGTCCGCGGCACACCTGCATCCGCGCCCGGGCACGGCCACCCGCCCTCCGCTCGCTCCGCCTTCCCCGAGGACGCCCACATGAGCCTGGACCTCGCAGCCGACGCCGCGGCCGACATCGCAGACACCACGACGTCCACCACCACCGCGACCGCGGTGGCGGCGCCCGCCGCCGCCGAGGAGACCCGCGCCCCGCTCACGCCCAACGCCCTGCGCACGATCGTCCGCGAGCTGGCCGAGCAGCCCGACCGGTGGATCCAGCACGTCCGGCTCTCCACCGACGAGCGCTGGTACCGGCGGCTGGCGGCCGACGAGGACCACGAGGTCTGGCTGATCAGCTGGCTGCCGGGCCAGTCCACCGGGTTCCACGACCACGGCGGCTCGCGCGGCGCTTTCACCGTCGCGCTCGGCGAGTTGGAGGAGCTCTCGCTCCGCGGGCCCGAGCAGGGCCTGCTGATCCGCCGGGTGCCGGCCGGCACCGCCCGGGCGTTCGGCCCCGAATACGTGCACGACGTCCGCAACACGGCCTCAGGGCCGGCCGTCACCCTGCACGCCTACTCGCCGCCGCTGAGCTCGATGGCGCACTACGACCTGCGGGCCGGCGGCCTGGTCCGCACCTCGCAGGACGGACCGGAGCAGTGGTGACCACGATTGACGACCTGGTGGAGCGTGCCCGCGAGGGCGTCCACCGGCCCCGGGCCCGGGAGGCCTACCAGGCGCAGCTGGACGGCGCGCTGCTGGTGGACATCCGGCCGGCGGCGCAGCGGGCGGCCGAGGGGGAGATCCCGGGGGCGCTGGTGATCGAGCGCAATGTGCTGGAGTGGCGGCTCGATCCGACCGGCAGCCACCGGATCCCGGAGGCGGCGGGGTACGACGTGGAGGTGGTCGTGGTCTGCTCGGAGGGCTACGCCTCCAGTCTGGCCGCCGCCTCGCTGCGCGAGCTGGGGCTGCACCGGGCGACGGACCTGGACGGCGGTTTCGTCGGCTGGGCCGCCGCGGGGCTGCCGACCCGGCCCGGCGGCTGAGGCCCCGGGTCCGGCCGGACGGGGCCGGGCTCAGCCGGGCTCGACACGGCGGGGCCGCCGGACGCGGCCCGAGCGGGGCCGGGGCCACCGTGGCCGTCGGCCCCGGACCGGCCGGCCCCACCCCACCGGCCCCACCAGCCTCACCAGCCGGTCGTCCGGCGCCGGAGAGGCCCGCCCGAGTGGTACGCCGGAGACAGGAGATGATCCAGGTCATAGTCTGATCGGAGTTTCCGCCGGTCCGATGCTGGGCAGCCACGCGGGCGGAAGAACGTCCGGGCAGTTGATATGACAGACCGACGGATGCGCTACGCACCGTCAAGTGTCGACAAACCGCCACCGACCGACAGACCGCCACCATCGGCGCCGCCACCCCGGGGCACCGAGACGAGGAAACTCCCCGTGATCAGATTCGACGGCGCCGGCAAGCGCCACCCCGACGGCACCATCGCCGTCGGGAGCCTGGACCTCGACGTCCCCACCGGCCGGATAACCGTGCTGGTCGGCCCCTCCGGCTGTGGCAAGACGACCCTGCTGCGCATGGTCAACCGGATGGTCGAGCCGACCTCGGGCCGGGTGCTGCTGGACGGCACGGACGTCGCCCAGCTGGAGCCCGCCAAGCTGCGCCGCGGCATCGGGTACGTGATCCAGCAGGCCGGGCTCTTCCCGCACCGCAGGGTGATCGACAACATCGCCACCGTCCCCTACCTCCTCGGCTGGGACCGCAAGAAGGCCCGCGCCCGGGCCGCCGAGCTGCTGGAGCTGGTCGGGCTGGCGCCCGAGACCGGCAAGCGGTACCCGTTCCAACTCTCCGGCGGCCAGCAGCAGCGCGTCGGCGTGGCCCGCGCCCTGGCCGCCGACCCGCCGGTCCTGCTGATGGACGAGCCGTTCAGCGCCGTCGACCCGGTGGTCCGCGCCGGGCTCCAGGACGAGTTGCTGCGGCTCCAGTCCGAGCTGCACAAGACGGTGCTGTTCGTGACGCACGACATCGAGGAGGCCGTGCGGCTCGGCGACCAGGTCGTCGTCCTGCGCGAACAGGGCCGGATCGCCCAGCTCGCCGACCCGCACACACTGCTCACCGCACCCGCCGACGACGGCGTGGCCGCCTTCCTCGGCCGTGACCGCGGCCTGCGCGGCCTCGGGCTGCGCCCCGCCACCGCCGTCACCGTCCGCCCGGTGTCCGACGGACTGCGCTACGGCGGCTGGGAGTTGGCACTGGACGACGAGCGCCGCCCGATCGGCTGGATCGACCGCGACGCGGCCACCGCCACCCTGCACCCGGTGGCCGGCTACCGGCCCGAGACCGATACCCTGCGCAGCGCGCTCGACGCCACCGTCCTCTCCCCCGCCGGGGTCGCCGTCGCGCTGGACACCGACGGCCGGGCCACCGGGACGGCGAGCCGCGAGGCCGTCCTCACCGCGCTGGCGGCGGCGCCCGCCCCCGCGAAGGCGGCCCCCCGGCCCCCGGCGGACGGAACCACCTCGATCCCACCGGACGGAGCCACCTGGACCGCGACGGACGGAGTCGGCGGTGGACGATGAACCGCTCGTCCGCTGGTACTGGATCGGCGACCACCTCGGCTACCTCGGCGACCTGCTCGCCGACCACGCGGTGATCGCCCTGCTCCCGGTGCTGATCGGCCTTCTGCTGGCCGTCCCGCTCGGCCTGCTCTGCGCGCGCTTCCCCCGGCTCTACCAGCCGTTCGCCGCCGTCTTCAACGTCGTCTACGCGCTGCCCTCGGTGGCCGTCTTCGTGCTGCTCATCCCCTACACCGGGCTGGCCACCCAGGCGACCGTGATGATCCCGCTCACCTTCTACGCCGTGGCCGTCCTGCTGCCGACGACGGTGGACGGGCTGCGCGCCGTCCCCGAACCGGTCCGGCAGGCGGCGACCGCGATGGGCTACGGGCCGTGGCACCGGCTGGCCGCCGTCGAACTGCCCGCCGCCGTGCCGTACCTGGTGGCGGGGCTGCGGGTGGCCGCGGTCTCCAGCATCTCGCTGGCCAGCGTCGGCGCGCTGATCGGCCGCGGCGGGCTGGGCTACCTGTTCATCGACGGCTTCCAGCGCACCTTCCCGACCCCGATCGTGGCCGGCATCGTGCTGATCGTCCTGCTGGCACTGGCCGTCGACCTGCTGCTGCTGGGCGCCCGGCGGCTGCTCGCGCCGTGGGCCGTCCGGGAGAAGGGGGCCGTCCGGTGAACTGGTTCTCCTGGCTGGGGGACTTCTTCTCCTCCCCGGACCGCCGCAGCGGGCCGGACTCCATCGCCCACCGCGTCACCGAGCACCTGCTGCTCTCCGGCGAGGCGCTGCTCTGGGCGGCCCTGCTGGCCGTCCCGCTCGGCCTGCTGATCGGTTACACCGGGCGCGGCGCGGCCGCCGTGACCTCGCTGGCCGGCGCCGCCCGCGCACTGCCCACGCTCGGGCTGGTGACGCTGGCGGTTCTGCTGGCCGGGGTCGGCGACACCGCCGTCCTGGTGCCGCTGGTCGCGCTCGCCGCGCCGCCGCTGCTGGTGGCCGCCGTCGAGGGGGTGCGCGGCACCGACCCGGACGTCCGGGACGCGGCGCGCGGCGTCGGGCTGACGCACCCGCAGGTGCTCCGGCAGGTCTGCCTGCCCTCCGCGCTGCCCACCCTGCTGGCCGGCTTCCGGACCGCGACCGTCCAGGTGATCGCGACGGCCACGGTCGCCGCGTACGTCGGCCTCGGCGGCCTCGGCCGCTACGTCATCGACGGGCTCGCCACCCGGAACTACGCCGTCACGGCGGGCGGCGCACTGCTGGTGGTGCTGCTCGCGGTCGGCGTCCAGCTCTTCTTCGCCCTGCTCGCCCGGTACGCACTCCCGCCCGGGCTGCGTGCCCAGCGCCGGGCCGACTGATCCTCGTTCACGCACTCGAAAGGACACACATCACCATGTCGACTTCCGCACGCGGCAGAAGCGGCCGCCGGGCCCTGGCTCTCGCCACCCTCGCCGCGCTCGCCCTCGGCGCCACCGCCTGCTCCTCCTCCGGCGGCGACCCGCTCGGCGGCGGCTCCTCGTCGACGGCCGCGTCCGGCGCGGGCGGCTCCGCAGGCTCCGGCTCGACCGTGGTGGTCGGCTCGGCGAACTTCCCCGAGAACGTGCTGCTCGGCTCGATCTACTCGCAGGCGCTGAAGGCCAAGGGCGTCAAGGTCGAGGAGAAGTTCAACATCGGCAGCCGCGAGGTGCTCTACGGGCAGCTGCAGAACGGCAGCCTGACGGTGCTGCCCGAGTACAACGGCGCGCTCCTCACCTACCTGGGCGGCACGGCGTCCTCGCCGGCCAAGGAGGACGTCAACGCCGCGCTGGCGAAGACCCTGCCGGCCTCGCTGGGGCTCCTGGACTCCTCGCCCGCCGAGGACAAGGACACCCTGAGCATCAGCCAGGAGAGCGCCGACAAGTACAACCTGAAGAGCATCACCGACCTGGCCGCCAAGGCGGGCGAGTTCACCATCGGCGGCCCGCCGGAGTTCAAGTCCCGCCAGGAGCAGCCGCTCAAGGACGTCTACGGGCTGACCTTCAAGGAGTGGAAGCCCACCGGCGAGACCACCGCCAACGCGGTCAAGGACGGCTCGATCCAGGTCGGCAACGTGTTCTCCACCGACCCGAAGATCGCCCAGCTGAAGCTCGTGCCGCTGACCGACCCGAAGGGCCTGTTCGGCGCGCAGAACGTCACGCCGCTGGTCAACAAGGCGGGCGTGGACGCCACCGCGACGGCCGCGCTCAACGCCGTGTCGGCCAAGCTGGACACGGCGGGGCTGCTGTCACTGATGCGGAAGGTCGCCATCGACAAGGAGGACCCGTCGGCGGTGGCCAAGGAGTGGCTGAAGACCAACGGGCTGGGCTGAGCCCGGTCGGGCCGGGCCCGGCAGGTGCGGGGCGGCTCCGGGGGTGATCCCCCGGGCCGCCGCGCTCCCGCTTCCGCCGCCCGCGCCGTCGCCCCCGTGCTCCCCGACGCCGCTACCGGCGCCTGCCTCCCGCTCCCGTGACCCCTGCCCCGTCCGCTCCCGTCCCCCACCTGCTTTCCCGGGCCCCTTTCCCACGTCTGAGGATCTTCCCTTGGGCGGCGCGAACATGACAGTGTGGCGGAATGCGCACTCGTCTCCTCGCCGCCACCCTCACGGCGTTCGCCGCGGTGAGCCTCGCCGCCTGCTCCAGCTCGGGCTCCGGCACCACCGCGACCGGCGCCTCCGCGAGCGGCACCCCCACCGCCCCTGCCGCCACCACGCCCGCCTCCGGCGCCGCGAGCGCCCCGGCCACCGGCGACACCACCGCGCCGCCCACCGCGACCACGCCGGCCACCCCTACCCCCGGCGCCCCCGACGGATCGTCGCCCGGAGCGGCCTCGTCGCCCGGCGCCCCCGATGCCGCCGAGACCCCGGCGCCGCCCAAGCCCGCCCCGCCGACCGACGCCGGACTGCCCGCCAAGCCGGGCGACGACGTCACCGCCAAGCTGGTCACCGCACTGAACGCGATCGACCCGGCGATCGTCGGCGGCAAGCCCGACCAGGCCGTCGACCGGGCCCGCAACCAGTGCCAGTCGATGTACCAGTTCCCCAAGGACCGCGCCAAGCTGGTCGAGCTGGCCAACCAGCGCTTCACCGCGCCGGACCACCCGCAGGGCTTCGGCGCCGAGAAGGCCGAAAAGATCCTCGATGCCCTGCGCGCCACCCTCTGCCCTCCGGCCTGATCGGCCCGGATCCGCACCCCTCGTGCAGCCCGGTGTCCTGAGCGCCGGGCGGGCCGTGGCCGCGCGCGACGACCTGCGCGCAGCCACGGCACACCACACCCCCGCAGGGTTCGAACTCCCCTGCAGGGGCGACAAGGACGGGTGCACCGCCGACGGGCTCCGACCACGGCAGTGACGAACGGGAGGCCTCCTGGATTCCAGGAGGCCTCCCGTCTGCTGTCCGCTGACGAACTGTCAGGAGTCTTGACAGGGGACTGGTCTAGTCCAATCATATGCATGTCGATCCGACCGGGATGCACTGTGGGGGTGTGACCACCGGCGGCTGAGGCCCTGCCCTGCCCTGCCCTGCTCCGCCCCCGAACGCGTACGCGTGCCCGCGCACCGGCACGCCCGCCCCGCCACGGCTCCCGCACGCCCCCACCTCCGCACGTCGGCGAGACCGCACGTCGGCGATTCCGCATGCCGGCCGCACCTCACGTCGGCGACTCCGCACGTCGGCAACCGGGAAAGTCGGCGCACCGGCACTCCCGCAGCGCAGTTCAGCAGTTCACCAACGTCCTGCCCCACCAAGTCTGTCGGAGAAACCATGCGTCTACGCAGAACGATCCAGGCCGCCCTGACCGCCTGTGCCACGCTGGTCGCATCGGCCGGGCTGGCCGCCGCCGGCACGGGACCGGCCGAGGCCGCGACCCCGCTGCCGAGCCGGGTGTTCGCCCCGTACTTCGAGTCCTGGACCGGCCAGAGCCCGGCCGCGCTGGCCGCCCAGTCCGGCGCCAAGCACCTGACCATGGCGTTCCTGCAGGCCGCCACCAAGGGCTCGTGCACCCCGTACTGGAACGGCGACACCGGGCTGCCCGTCGCCCCCTCCTCCTTCGGTACCGACATCGCCACCATCCGGGCGGGCGGCGGCGACGTGATCCCGTCCTTCGGCGGCTACACAGCCGACAACACCGGCACCGAACTGGCCGACAGCTGCACGGACGTGAACCAGATCGCGGCCGCCTTCGAGAACGTCATCACCACCTACGACATCAGCCGGATCGACCTCGACATCGAGGACAACTCGCTGACCAACACCGCCGGCATCGACCGCCGCAACAAGGCGATCAAGCTGGTGCAGGACTGGGCCGCCGCCAACGGCCGCTCGGTCCGGTTCTCCTACACGCTGCCGACCACCACCGGCGGCCTGGCCCCCAGCGGCCTGGCGGTGCTGAAGAACGCGGTCGGCAACAACGCCCGGATCGACGTCGTCAACCTGATGACCTTCGACTACTACGACAACGCCGCCCACGACATGGCCGCCGACACCCAGACCGCGGCGACCGGCCTCTACAACCAGCTGGCCAAGCTCTACCCGGCCAAGACCCCCGCCCAGCTGTGGGGTTCGATCGGCATCACCGAGATGGTCGGCATCGACGACTTCGGCGCGGCCGAGACCTTCACCGTCGCCAACGCCACCACGGTGTACAACTGGGCCGTCTCGAAGGGCATCAACACGCTCTCCTTCTGGGCCCTCCAGCGTGACAACGGCGGCTGCCCGGGCACCGGCGGCCGGGACGACTGCTCCGGGATCGGCCAGGGCACCTGGGACTTCACGCACATCTTCGCGCCGTTCACCGGCAACACCCCGGTCGGCAACGACTTCTCGGTCGCCGTGAACCCGAACTCCGGTACGGTGACCGCCGGTTCGTCCACCAGCGCGACCATCTCCACCGCCGTGGCGGCCGGATCCGCACAGAGCCTCAACCTCACCGTCACCGGCGCCCCCTCCGGCGTGACCGCCACCGTCACCCCCGGCAGCGTCACCGCCGGCGGCACCGCCACCCTCAACATCACCACCACCGCCGCCACCGCAGCGGGAAGTTACCCGCTGACGATCACCGGCAACGCCCCCTCCGGCAGCCACACCGGCACCTACAACCTGACCGTCACCGGCGGCACCCCGCCCGGCGGCCTGGTCAACGGCGGCCTGGAGACCGGCGGCCTCTCCCCCTGGACCTGCCAGAGCGGCGGCGCGGCGGTCTCCACCCCGGCGCACTCCGGCTCCTACGCCCTCCAGGCGGCGGCCGGCGCCGGCCAGACCGGCCAGTGCGCGCAGACCGTGACGCTCAAGCCCAACACCTCGTACACGCTGAGCGGCTGGGTGCAGGGCAACTACGCCTATCTCGGCGTGAGCGGCGGCGCCACCGCCGGCACCTGGGCCAACGCCTCGGGCTGGACCAGGCTGGCCGTCCCGTTCACCACCGGCGCCTCCGGCACCGTCACGGTGTACCTGCACGGCTGGTACGGCCAGGGCAACGTCTACGGCGACGACTTCGCCATCGCCTGACCCTGCCGGTAGGGCCCGTCCCGCAGTGACCGGCCACCCCGCCGGGGGTGCCGCGACCACCCGTCGCGGCGCCCCCGGCGGCGCGTCGGCGCCGGCCGCTCCCCTCAGCCCGCCGACGCGGGCGTCGCACCGGCCGGCACCGGCTCGCGGCGGCAGAGCACGAGGCAGGAGCCGGCGGCGAGGAGGGCGCAGACGAGGACCACCGTGGCGAGCAGGACCGCCGACGGCCGGCCGCCCAGGCTGCTGAGCGGGGCCACGAGCGCGCCGCAGAGGAAGTTGCCGGTGCCGAGGAGGGCCGAGGCCGAGCCGGCGGACTGCGGCGGGACGAGGCTGAGGGCCTGGGCGGCGGTGTTGGGGAGGATCACGCCGAGGCTGCCCATCAGCACGAACAGGGCCGGGCAGACCCCGGCCAGCCCGACGTCCCAGACGGCGGTGACCAGGACCAGGGCCACCCCGGCGGTGACCGCCGCGCAGAGCCCCGTGAGCATCAGGGCGCCGGCGGTGAAGCGACGTGCCAGCACGCGGCCGTTGAGCTGGGTGACGCCCACGATGGCCAGCGAGTTGAGGCCGAAGAGCAGGCTGTAGGTCTGCGGCGAGACGTGGTAGACGTGCTGGAGCACCACCGAGGAGCCGCTGATGTAGCCGAACAGCGAGCCGAAGGCGAAGGTACTGGTCAGGACGAGGCCGAGGAACGGCGGATCGCCGAGCAGCCGGCCCATGGTGCGCAGCGTGCCGGTGAGCCCGCCGCGGTGGCGGTCGGCGTGCGGCAGGGTCTCGCGCAGGGCGGCGAGGGCGATCAGGGTGAGCAGCAGGCCGAGGGCGGTGAGGGCGCCGAAGGTGCCGCGCCAGGAGGTGACGCGGAGCAGTTGCGCACCGAAGAGCGGGGCGAGGATCGGTGCGAGGCCGGATATCAGGCTGATCGAGGCGAGGAAGCGCAGCATGGCGACGCCCTGGAAGCGGTCCCGGGCGATGGCGCGGCCGATGACCAGCCCCGCCGCGCCGGCGGCGCCCTGGACGAAGCGGGCGGCGACCAGGACGGGCAGGGTGGGGGCGATGACGCAGACGACGCCGGCCACGGTGTAGACGGCGAGTCCGGCGAGCACCGGCGGGCGGCGGCCGAAGCGGTCGCTGAGCGGTCCGAAGATCAGCTGGCCGGCGGCGACGCCGAACATCGAGGCCGTGAGGGTGAGCTGGACGGCGGCCGGTTCGACGGCGAGGTCCTCGGCGATCGCGGGCAGGCCCGGCAGGTAGAGGTCGGTGGTGAGCGGGCCGAGGGCGACGAGGCCGCCGAGGACGGCGACGGTGGCGCGGCCGGGGGCACTGCCGGTGCGGCCGGAGCCGGCGGGGCTGGTGGAGGCGGTCGACGTCTCACCGGCGGGGCCGGCGGTCGGACCAGGCATGGGGCTCCTCACGGGGCGGGCGCGGGTTTGTCCTCGCTCCGTCCTACCCCGGCGGACCGGGCTCGCGATACCCGGGGACGGCCGCGCGGCTCACCGCCGCCCGGCCGGGCCCGTCGCCCGGCCCGTCGCCCGGCTCAGTGCTTGGGCTGCCGCCCCGCGCGCTGGGCGGCCTGGACGGCGGCGCCGTCCTGCCAGGCGTACAGCTGGTTGCCGGTCAGGGTGACGTTGTAGTGGCCGCAGGTGCCGGTGACCTTCGTGGTGACGCCCGCCGGGAACCAGCCCGCCTTCAGTGCGGCCGGCGCCGGCCGGGCGCTGCGGCCCGGCTCGACGGTGTTGCAGCCGGCGGGCAGCCGGCCGTCCGGAAGGGTGGCGCTCAGCAGGCGGTCGTCGCCGGTGGTGGACATCAGGTACCGGACGGAGGACGCGTTGTCGGGCAGCCAGGCCGGCGTCGCGTGCCGGCCGGCCTTGGCGTCGCTGCCCGTGGCGTAGGTGACCTGCTCCTGGTGGCGGCCGTCGTACCACTCGGAGACCCGCGGGCCGACCGCGACGGCCGCGACGGCGACGGCCATGCCCGTGCCCGCGATCCCGAGTGCGACCTTGCTCACGATGCCGTTCATGCCCCGCCCTGCCCTCTCCTGTTCGGTACCACCGCTGCCGGTGTCCGCAGTGCCTGCCGCTCGTCCGGCCGCGCCGTGCCCGTCCGCCGCGTGTTCGCGGTCCCGTGCCGGGCGGCGGTGCCGTCCGGTCCGTCGGGGTGACTCCATCCTGACCCGCCGTGGACAGCCGGGGCGTCACCTGGAGGTCGCGACCCTCCCTCCGACCGTAGGGGGACGGTCTCCCCCTTCAGGGGGACACACGGCGCCCCCGCCTCAGGGTTCCCCGGGACGGGCGATCCGCCCGGCGGGCCCGTTGAGGGCGCTCTCAGGCACCTGCCGGGACGGGCCTGGCCACCGGGAACGGGCGGCCGTCCAGCGTCCAGTGCGGGTCGATGGGCCGTCCGAGGGACGCGTACACCTGGGCGGCGACGTCCGGGTGGCGGATCTCTCCGACGGGCGGGGCCGCAGGGATGCCGGGACCGGCGCAGGCCACCCAGGCGGTGCGCTCCTCGGGGGTGCGGCCGCCGTGGCCGCCGGGGTCGACGTGGCCGTGGTCGGTGACGACGATGACCGTCCACGCCTCGTCGGCGTGGCCGGACCGGCCGCGCACGGCGTCGAGCAGCCGGCCGAGGCGCTGGTCGGCGGTGCGCATGGACGCCCGGTACTCCTCGCCGCAGCCGAGGAAGTGGGCGGTCTCGTCGACGGCGCCGAGGTAGACGAAGGACGCCTCCGGGTCGGCGGTGGAGAGGACGTGCACGGCCTCCCGGGTGACCTCCTCGTCCACGGCCTCCCACGCCTCGGGGGTGTCCTCGGCGGGCGCGACGTAGGAGAGGCGGCCGGGGGCGCGGAACAGCGGGCCGCCGGACTCGTTGATCATCAGCGGGTCCCAGCCGGCGGCGACGAAGGTGCGGCGGCGGTCCTGCCGGGCCAGGCGGGTGGCGAAGTCGGGGAAGACGTCGAGCCGGTTGCCGGCCAGGTGGTTGCCCCAGACGCCGTGCTTGGCGGGCTCGACGCCGGTGACGATGGTGGCCCAGCAGGGTCCGGACATGGTGGGCGTGGACTCCGCCACCGTGACGGGGGCCAGGAACCCGGCCTCGGCCACCTCCGCCAGCCGCGGCATCGGGACCTGCTCCAGCAGGTCGTACCGGACGCCGTCGATCCCGACGACGAGGACCCGGGGTCGGGGCGGCGGAGGCATGGACATGTGGGGGTTCCTTTCGCGGTGCGCCCGGCCGCACCCTCACAGGCGCCGCCGACCGCGACATGCTGCACTGCCCGGGGTACCGACCGGTGTCACCGGAGGGAACGGCGGGTGTCCGGACGGCGGCGGGTGGAGCGTCGGGCGACGGCGAGCGAACGGGTGACGGATGCCGGCGTCTGTCATCCGTCAGCCGTCAGCCGTCAGCCGGACGAACCGCCGGTCGGCGGGGCGCAGCGCGGCCACCGGGCCGGCCGCGCGCAGGACCACGTCCAGGACGCGGGCCGGGTCGGCCGCGTAGGAGTGGGCGAACCACGGCATGTCGGCCTCGACGACGGCCCAGCGCTCGGCCGCGTCGTACGGGTCGAGCAGCGGGCCGACGTCGAGGGCGACGGCGCTGGGCAGGGCCAACTCCTCGGGCCCGGTGGGGCGCCAGAGGGTCGTGGTCGGGGAGGTGAGGGGCGTCCGGCTGGTCATGGGGAGGGACGGTGGCCGGGCCGACGTCGGCCCGGCCACCGGATTTTCGGGGGCGGAGCGGCGGTCAGCGGTAGGCCGACTCGCCGGTGATGGCCTCGCCGAGGACAAGGGTGTGGATCTCGCTGGTGCCCTCGTAGGTCAGCACCGACTCCAGGTTGTTGGCGTGCCGCAGCACCGGGTACTCGGTGGTGATGCCGTTGGCGCCGAGCACCGTGCGGGCGCTGCGGGCGATCTCCAGCGCGGCGCGCACGTTGTTGAGCTTGCCGAAGCTGACGTGGGCCGGGCGGGCCGCGCCCTCGTCCTTCAGGCGGCCGATCCGCAGCGCGACCAGGTAGGCCTTCTCCACCTCCAGCATCATCTCGACCAGCTTCTGCTGGGTGAGCTGGAAGCCTGCGATCGGGCGGTCGAACTGGACGCGGCTCTTGGCGTAGTCGAGCGCGGCGGTGTAGCAGTCGCGGGCGGCCCCGACGGTGCCCCAGAGGATGCCGTAGCGGGCCTCGTTGAGGGAGGAGAGCGGTCCGCGCAGGCCGGTCACGCCGGGCAGGACGGCGTCGGCGGGCAGCACGACCTCGTCGAAGGCCAGCTCGCTGGTGACCGAGGCGCGCAGCGAGAGCTTTCCGTGCACGTCGGTGGCGGTGAAGCCGGGGGTGCCGGGCTCGACCAGGAAGCCGCGGACGCCGTCCTCGGTCTGCGCCCAGACGACGGCGACGTCGGAGATGCTGCCGTTGGTGATCCACATCTTGGAGCCGGAGAGCACCCAGTCGGCGCCCTCGCCGGCGCCCTTGCGGCGGGCGCGGGTGCGCATGTTGGCCGGGTCGGAGCCGAAGTCGGGCTCGGTGAGGCCGAAGCAGCCGATGAGTTCGCCGGCGGCCATGCCGGGCAGCCAGCGCTGTTTCTGCTCCTCGGAGCCGTAGGCGTGGATCGAGCGCATCGCCAGCGAGCCCTGGACGGAGACGAAGCTGCGCAGCCCGGAGTCGGCGGCCTCCAGCTCCATGCAGGCGACCCCGTAGGCGACGGCGGTGGAGCCGGTGCAGCCGTAGCCGTCGAGGTGCATGCCGAGCACACCGAGGGCGCCGAGTTCGGGGGCGAGTTCGCGGGCCGGGAAGACGCCGCGCTCGAACCAGTCGGCCAGGTGCGGGCGGATCCGCTCCTCGGTGAACTTCCGTACGGTGTCGCGGATCAGTCGTTCCTCGTCGGTGAGCAGGTCACCGACGGCGAGGAGGTCGGCCGGGTCGATCCGGGGCTGCTTCGCCATCGAAGCTCCTTGTCGTCCTTGTGGTCTCGGCGGGTACCGGTCCGGGCCGGTCGCGCTCCCGCTCCGGGGCCGGCGGGGGTACCGGCCGCGGCGGGTACCGGCGAGTATTCCGCACGCGGCCGGGCTCCGGGCGGCCGGAGGCGAGGGAGTGAGCATGTCCACAGTCGACCGGCTGACCACGGAGGAACCGTCGGACGCCACGGAACCGGCGGACGCCACGGGACCGGAGGCATCCCGCGCCCGACCACGCTCCTCGTCAGGGCGCTCACACCGGCGGCACTTCCCGCCGAAAGGCCTCCCCCACCTCGATAGGATGATCGCTTTCGCAGGCTCCGGCAGCTGAAGTGAGGGGTGGGCCATGACGCGCTGGGCACTGGTCGTCCAGGAGACCGAGGGCGCCGGCAACGACCGGATCTGGGGCACCAACGTGCTCGCCGAGATCGAGGGCACCCGCGAGGAGGCCCTCGCCGAGCTGAAGCGGCTCGTGCCGACGTACACGCCGCAGCACCCGTTCAACAGCCGCCAGCGCACTCTGCTCCGGGACGGCGACACCTACCTGCTGATCTCCAAGGGCAGCATGCGGGACTACCACTGCGTGTTCAAGGTCTGGGAGCTGCTCTGGGACAGCAAGCGGCCCGAGATCCAGCAGGAGCGTCTGACGGAAGGCGCCACCGGCTGAACCCGGGCCTGCGCCCAGGCGGTCGGCCCCGAGGGGCCGCCCCGCCCGACAGCGGCCGGGACGGTGCGCCAGGTCAAGGCGGTCCGCCAGGGCGGGACGGTGCGCCGGGTCAAGGCGGTCCGCCAGGGCGGGACGGTGCGTCACGAGGGCGGGCCAGGGCGGCGGGCCGCACCCTGGCCGTGGGCGCCGCGTCAGGCGATCCCGCAGAGCCGGAGCACCGCCGTGGTCGCTGCGCCCGCCACCACCACGACCGGGAACGGCGCGCGGCGCAGCGCGAGCAGCCCGGCGACCAGTACGCCGGCGGGCCGGGCCCAGCCGGCGAAGTCGTGACCCCGGGTGAGGGCGCCGGTGGCGACGAGGGCGACCAGCAGCACGGCGGCGGCCACGGCGAGCAGGTGGCGCAGCCGGTCGGAGAGGGTGAGCCGGTGACCGAGGGCGGGACCGGCGATCCGGAAGGCGTAGGTGCCGGCGGCCAGCAGGAGGACGGCGAGCAGGGGCATCAGCGGACCTCTTCGGCGATCGGCACGGGTGCCTGACCGGCGGGCTGCTCCCCGGCCGGGCGGGCCGGGCCCCGGCCGGCGAAGACCAGGCCGAGGAGGGCGAGCAGGACGGGCAGGCCGGCCGGCAAGAACGGGGTGGCGGCGACCGCGACGGCGGCGCCGGCCAGGGCGGCGGCGCGGGTGCGCGGGTCGGTGAGCGAGGGCAGGACGAGCGCGAGCAGGACGGCGGGGAAGGCGGCGTCGAGCCCGAGGGCGTCGGTGTCACCGATGAGGCCGCCGGCGGCGGCGCCGAGCACGACGGCGGCGTTCCAGACCACGAACAGGGCGACCCCGCAGAGCCAGAACGCGGCCCGACGGCGGCGCCGGTCGGGCTGGAGCAGGGCGAAGGCGACCGACTCGTCGGTCAGCAGCTGCGCGCCGAGCAGCCGCCGCCACCAGGGTCCGTCGAGGACGCCGGCGACGGTGAAGCCGAACGGCAGCAGGCGGGCGTTGAGGACCAGGCCGGTGGCGACGGCGGCGAGCGCACCGCCGCCGGAGAGGACCACGCCGACGGCCGCGAACTGGGAGCCGCCCGCGAAGACCAGCACGGACATGGCGATCGGCACCCAGGGCGGCAGGCCGCCGGAGACGCTGATGGCACCGAAGGAGGCACCGACCAGGGCGTCGGCCACGCAGACCAGGGCGATGTCACGCAGCGTGGAACGGTCGAGTGTTCGGAGGAGCGAACGCATGTCCAGTAGAGTGAACCCGATGGCTGTCGTTCGTCAAGGCGAACACATGGACCTGTGGAGCGAACGCGGATGAGTGTGGGCAGCGGCGGAACCGGCCCCGGCGGCGGCAGCGGAGCGAGCGGCGCCGGCGGGGCGGGCGCCCGGGGGACGGCCACCGGCGCGAGCGGCGCAAGCAGGCCGGGCGGCGGCTCGGGCGACAACGGCGGGCCGTCCACGTCCGGTTCGGAGCTGATCGGCCTGATCTCCGCCTCGATCCGGCGCGAGCGCGAGCGCGTCGGACTCTCGATGGCCGAGCTGGCCCGGCGGGCCGGGATCGCCAAGTCCACGCTCTCCCAGCTGGAGTCCGGCGCCGGCAACCCCAGTGTGGAGACGCTCTGGGCGCTCGGCGTCGCGCTGGACGTGCCGTTCAGCCGGCTCGTCGACCCGCCGCGGCCGGTGGTGCGGGTGATCCGGGCCGGCGAGGGGCCGGTCACCCACTCCGAGCGGGCCGACTACGCCGCCACCCTGCTGGCCTCCTGCCCGCCCAACGCCCGCCGCGACATCTACCGGATCGAGGCGCAGCCGGGCGAGACCCGCGCCTCCGATCCGCACATGCCGGGCACGGTCGAGCACCTCCTGATCGGCGCGGGGCGTGCGCTGGTCGGCCCGTCGGAGGCGCCGGTCGAGCTGGGCCCGGGCGACTACGTGAGCTACCCGGGCGACGCCCCGCACGTCTTCCGCGCGCTGGAGCCCGGCACACTGGCCGTGATCGTGATGGAGCACGTCTGACCGGAGCGGCGCTCCCCGCCGCCGGGCGGCCCGCGCCGGATGGACCGACCGTCAGTTCGTCAACAGCCGGTCCAGGAAAGGGTTTCCGAAGACCCAGTGCGGGTCGTGGCGATCCAGTACGGCGATCGCCTCGTCCCAGCCGGGGCCGCCGCCGTCGCGGTGGCTGGCGGGGATGACCCGGCCGAGCACGTCCGGGTCGGCCCAGGCGGCGTCGGAGGTGTAGGCCCAGCCCTTGGACCACTCGACGCGCAGGCCGGCCCGGGTGCCGTCGAAGGTGCGCAGCAGGAACTGTTCCAGCTCGCGGGCGAAGCTGTGCAGCCCGGGCGTGCCGGGGAAGGCGAGGACGTCGAGCCAGACGGCGGTGTCCCATTCGGGCCGGTCGGGCCGGGGGCGCAGCGCGGAGAGCAGTGGCGGCCGGGCGCCGGGGACACCGCAGGCGGCGGGGTCGTCCAGGCCGGTGACCCGGATCTCGACCGCGCCGTTCACCGGGAACTCGCCGCGCGCCTGGTAGTCCGCGAGCAACTGCCGGTAGCGGTCGGCGAACTCGGCGAGCACCCACTGGAGGTCGGCGCGCCGGGCGAGGACGGCGTAGCCGTTGGCGGTGACCCGCAGGGTGGTGGGGCGGACGTACTGCATCAGGGTGCGGGAGGGGCCCCAGAGGTCGGAGCGCAGGCCCCCGGCGAGCAGGTGGGTGAGCACCTCGCCGGTGAGCAGGTCGCGGATCAGACCGCCGGAGAGCAGGACGTCGGTGAGGTCCCCGGTGAGCCCCACCGTGGCTACCAGGTATTGGAGTTGGCCGAAGAGCGGGGCCGACGACCAGGAGCCGGCGACGAGTTGGCCGGCGAGCCGGGCGACCGGTTCCGGGATGTTGTCGGAGAAGGGGTAGTTGTACGGTTCCTCGACGGCACGGGAGGCGAACGGGCGCTCCGGGGCGACGCTCCAGGTCTTCAGCCAAGGGCGGTCCGTGTAGGCGAACCAGATCGCCTCGGCACGGCCGTCGCGCTCGACGAAGTCGGCGAAGGTGCGCGGTCGGCGGCCGAGGGGGCCGGAGGTGCCCGGGCGGGCGAAGAGTTCGCTCGCCGGGATGTCCAGCCGGCTGACGCAGCGCAGCTGCCGGTCGGCGCCGGCCCGGAGCACCACCTCGGTCAGGAAGGCCCGGCCGAGGTGGACGAGGAACGCGGCGCTGTCGGCCTCGGCGCGGTCGAAGGTGCGCAGGGTGTAGCGGCCGGTGCCGGGGTCGTGGACGACGGCGGTCAGCCGGGTGACCTGGTTGCTCAGCGAGCCGTAGCCCTGGCCGTCCGGGCGGGTCTCGCCGGCGGCCGGGGCGGCGGTGCCGTGGCCGCCGATGGCGAGCACCCCGCCGACGGTCAGCTCGCCGGGCGCGGGGCAGTTGGCGACGCCGAGGCCGCGGCCGGCCAGGTGGGCGAGCAGGTCCTCCATGGTGGCGCCGGTCTGGACCCGGACGGTGTCCGGCGAGTCGGCGGTGATCGCGGTGAGGTGGCGGGTGGTGTCGAGCAGCAGGAGGCGGGCGCTCTCGGGGGTGCCGTCGGCGACGGTGAGCGGGGCCCAGGTGTGCCGGTGTCCCTGGGCGCGCAGCCGCCAGCCGTTGGCGTGGGCCCAGTCGGCGAGCAGGGGCACCTCCTCGGGGGTGCGCGGGGCGCAGGTCCAGAGCTGGTCGGTGCGGACCTCGCCGGACCAGTTCTGGTAGACCCGCTGGTACAGCTCGGTACCGGCGGGCAGTCCGGGCGGCGCCGGGGTGACGGCCTGCGCGTGGTCCGGGCCGATCGTGCCGCGCAGCAGCCAGGCGGCCCCGCCGAGCGCGGCCGAGGCGCCGAGCAGTTCGCGCCGGCTCAGGCCGGTGCTGCTCCTGCGATCCCTGCGGGGCCCGTTGCCGTCGGCGCCGTCGTGGCGTTCGCCGTCGTGGCGTTCGCCGGTGTGGTGCCCGCCGCCGTGGCGTTCGCTGTCGTGGCGTTCGCCGGTGTGGTGCCCGCCGCCGTGGTGCCCGCCGCCGTGGTGCTCGCCGCGGTGGTGCCCTGGTGCTGTCATGCCCGCCCCCTGCGTGGCGACGGGTGCCGCGGGCCGCGCGTCCTGCGCCGCACGCCGCACGCGAGCGCCGTCGTGACCGTTCCCCCGATCCGCGTACGAGCGTACGAAGCCGGACGGGCCGGGCCGCCGCCAATGGGCCTCCGGCTCGCGATCTTCACCTTTTCGAATGAAGCTTGCCCGGTTCCCCGACGGCCCCTAGGTTGATCGTGATCTCCACCCCTGATCACCCCCTCGGATGCCCCACCGTGCCCGCGCCCGAGCCCCTGACCGTTGCCGTCGCCCAGCCCGTCTGCGCCGAGGTCGTCTGCCGGAAGACCCGGCTGCACGGAGCGGAGGGCGACCGCTTCACCCCCGGCGAGAAGCCCGCGGTGCTGGAACTGGAAGGCCGGCGGCTGGGCCTGGCGATCTGCGCGGACGCCGCGTTCCCCGAGCACGCCGAGCAGCTGGCCGCGCTCGGCATCGCCGTCTACGTCGCCTCCACCCTGTACGGCGACGACCCGGTGGCGCTCGCCCGGCGGGACGGCCAGGTCCGCGACCGGGCCGCCGCGCACAGGGTGTGGGGCGTGCTGGCCACCTCGGCCGGGGCCAGCGGCGAGTACCCGCGGACCTCGGGCGGGTCGGGCTTCTGGGCGCCGGGCGGCGCCCTCGTCGCCCGGGCCGGGGCCGAGCCGGGCGCGGTCGTCCGCCACGATCTGTCCTGGCCCTCAGGAGCGGTGGCGCCGTGGTGCGGTGACCCCGCAGCGCAGGGGCGGCCGGGGCCGGACGCCGCCCCGGGGGCGGAAATACCCGGGGACCGCGCGCGGCTGTCGTGATCGGGGACCGAATCCGGTACCGGTACCGGTACCGACAGCACGACCGAGACCAAGGCCGCCCCCCGGGGCCGGCCGGGAGGAGCAGCGCGCGATGGGCGACGAGCAGGAGTACCGGACCGAGCACGACTCGATGGGCGAGGTCCGGGTGCCGGCCGCGGCGAAGTGGCAGGCGCAGACGCAGCGGGCGGTGGAGAACTTCCCGGTGTCCGGCCAGCGGCTGGAGCGCGCCCACATCGCGGCGCTGGCCCGGATCAAGGCGGCCGCCGCGCGGGTGAACGCCCGGCTCGGGGTGCTGGACGACGAGACGGCGGAGGCGATCGCGACCGCCGCGGAGCAGGTCGCGGAGGGCCGCTGGGACGCCGAGTTCCCGGTGGACGTGTTCCAGACCGGCTCCGGCACCTCGTCCAACATGAACACCAACGAGGTGATCGCGACGCTGGCCTCGGAGCGGCTGGGCCGGCCCGTCCACCCGAACGACCACGTCAACGCGAGCCAGTCCTCGAACGACGTGTTCCCGTCCTCGATCCACATCGCGGCCACCGCCGCCGTCACCCACGACCTGATCCCCGCACTGGAGCACCTGGCGGAGGCGCTGGAGCGCAAGGCGGCGGAGTTCGCGCAGGTGGTGAAGTCCGGCCGGACGCACCTGATGGACGCCACCCCGGTCACCCTGGGCCAGGAGTTCGCCGGGTACGCGGCGCAGGTGCGGCACGGGCGGGAGCGGCTGCTGGCGACGCTCCCCCGGGTCGCCGAACTGCCGCTCGGCGGCACGGCGGTGGGCACCGGCATCAACACCCCGCCCGGGTTCGCCGCGGCCGTGATCGAGGAGGTGGCCCGGGCCACCGACCTGCCGCTGACGGAGGCCCGCGACCACTTCGAGGCGCAGGGTGCGCGGGACGGCCTGGTCGAGCTGAGCGGCCAGCTGCGCACCGTCGCGGTCGGCTTCACCAAGATCGCCAACGATCTGCGCTGGATGGGCTCGGGCCCGCGAACCGGTCTCGGGGAGATCAACCTGCCCGACCTCCAGCCGGGTTCGTCGATCATGCCCGGCAAGGTGAACCCGGTGCTGCCCGAGGTGGTGCTGATGGTCTCGGCGCAGGTGATCGGCAACGACGCGACCGTCACGGTGGCGGGCGCGAGCGGCAACTTCGAGCTGAACGTGATGCTCCCGGTGATCGCCCGCAATGTGCTGGAGTCGGTCCGGCTGCTCGCCAACAGCGCCCGGCTGCTGGCCGACCGGACGGTGGACGGCATCACCGCCAACGCCGAACGGGCCCGCGAGTACGCGGAGTCCTCGCCGTCGGTGGTCACCCCGCTCAACCGGTACATCGGCTACGAGGAGGCCGCCAAGGTCGCCAAGCAGGCGCTGGCCGAGCGGAAGACGATCCGTCAGGTGGTGCTGGAGCGGGGCTACCTGGAGCAGGGGCTGCTCACCCGGGAGCAGCTGGACGAGGCGCTGGACGTGCTGCGGATGACCCGGCCGTAGCCCGAGGCGGCGGGGCGGCCGCAGTGCCGCCCCGCAGGGGCGGACGTGCCGGGGCGCGGACGGCGGCCTCGCCGTTCCGCGCCCCGGTCCGGGCTGCCCGTCCGGGCTTCCCGTGAGGTCAGCTCCTGGCCCGGCCGGCCCGGCCGCGCCTCATCGACGCTCCGTTCGATGTCATGGTGGCCATCGAGATCGCGGCGAGCCCCAGCAGGAACATCACGCCGCCCGCGATCAGGCAGGTGACGATGTTCTTGCCACGGTCCACCTCACCGGACACCACCCAGGGAGAGATGATCGTCCACGCGCCGAGCAGGGTCGCGGCCCAGGCCCGTGCGTGGGTGCGCTCGTACGCCGAGCCGTATCCGGCCATCAGCAGGCAGTACGCCAGGCCGACGATCAGGCAGGTGACGGTCAGCGTGCTGAAGGCGGTGAAGCCGACGATCCATGGCGAGGCCGCCAGGAAGAGACCGGCGAGAACGGCCAGGGCCTCGATGCCCTGGGCCTGCGGGGTCAGCGTGACCCGCTCGTAGTGCTCCCGTAGTTCGACGATGTCCGGATGGTGCTCCATGCCCATCGGAATCTGGGTAGACACCGATACCACCTCCTACGTCCGGAACATGGAAGGCGCTAGCGCGCCCTTACCCATTCTGGCGCCGATCTACCGTTTTGCACCTTTTTGCCTCGGAAGCTACCCTGTCGGGTTTCCCGCCGCGCCGACGAAGCGGTGAGCTGCGTCTCACCCGGGCGGGGCGCCCTTGTGTATGCAACTCGTTGCATAGCAGGATGCCGGTCATGGCACTGGAGCACGCGATCCTCGTCTCGCTGCTGGAGCAGCCCGGCTCGGGCTACGAGCTGGCCCGGCGGTTCGACCGCTCGATCGGCCGCTTCTGGACCGCCACCCACCAGCAGATCTACCGGGTGCTGCGACGCATGGAGGCCGACGGCTGGATCTCGGCCGAGGAGGTCGCCCAGGACGGCCGGCCGGACAAGAAGGTGTACTCGGCCGCCGAGCCGGGCCGCACCGCCCTGGCCGGCTGGCTGCGCGAGCCGGTCGAACCGGAGACCGTCCGGCACGAGCTGGCGGTCAAGATCCGCGCCGCTGCCTTCGACGACCCGGCCGCGCTGATCGCCGAGGTCGAACGCCACCGCGAGGGCCACGCCGCCCTGCTCGCCCGCTACCTGCACGGCGAGCAGCGCGACTTCCCCTCCCCCGCCGTGCTCGACCCCCGGCAGCAGCTCCAGCACGTGGTGCTGCGCGGCGGCATCGAGTACGAGCGGATGACCCTCGCCTGGCTGGACGACGTGCTCGCCACCCTGCACCGCCTCGCCGCCGACCAAGCAGGCCCCGGCAGCCCCGGCAGCCCCGGCGGCTCCGGCGACCACCGGCCGTAGGCCCGGGCCGCCCAGGCCCCGGGCCGCCCCGTGCCCCAGGGCACCCCGTACCCCACACCGTCCCCACACCCCTCGAATCCCTCGACCCCCGGGAGCCCGTGATGCTCTTCAACCCGCGTACGTACGACCCCGCGCAGTTCGACGAGCCGACCCGCCGACTGCTGCGCGCGACCGTGGACTGGTTCGAGTCACGCGGCAAGAAGGCGCTGATCGACACCTACATCGACCGCACCTGGTACGCCGACTTCCTCGAATTCGCCGCGAAGGAAGGCCTGTTCGCGGAGTTCCTGACCCCGTCCTCGGCCGACCCGGCCAAGCGCTGGGACACCGCCCGGATCGCCGAGCTGAACGAGATCCTCGGCTTCTACGGCCTCGGCTACTGGTACACCTGGCAGGTCACCATCCTCGGCCTCGGCCCGGTCTGGCAGAGCGAGAACGAGGCCGTCCGGGCCCGTGCCGCCCAGCTGCTGGCGGAGGGTCACGTGATGGCGTTCGGCCTCTCCGAGCGCAGCCACGGCGCCGACATCTACTCGACGGACATGATCCTCACCCCCGACGGCGAGGGCGGCTTCACCGCCACCGGCCCCAAGTACTACATCGGCAACGGCAACGTCGCCGGCCTGGTCTCGGTGTTCGGCCGCCGCTCGGACGTCGAGGGCCCGGAGGGCTACGTCTTCTTCGCCGCCGACAGCCGCCACGAGGCGTACCACCTGGTCAAGAACGTCGTGAACGCCCAGATGTACGTCAGCGAGTTCCGGCTGGAGGACTACCCGGTGCGCGCCGAGGACGTGCTGCACACCGGCAAGGCCGCCTTCGACGCCGCGCTGAACACCGTCAACGTCGGCAAGTTCAACCTCTGCACCGCCTCCGTCGGCATCTGCGAGCACGCGATGTACGAGGCCGTCACGCACGCCCACAACCGGGTGCTCTACGGCAAGAAGGTCACCGACTTCCCGCACGTGCGGCGTGAACTGACCGACGCGTACGCCCGCCTGGTGGCGATGAAGCTGTTCTCCGACCGCGCGGTGGACTACTTCCGCACCGCCTCACCCGAGGACCGTCGCTACCTGCTCTTCAACCCGATGACCAAGATGAAGGTCACCACGGAGGGCGAGAAGGTCATCGACCTGATGTGGGACGTCATCGCGGCCAAGGGCTTCGAGGCGGACACCTACTTCGACAAGGCGGCGAAGGACATCCGCGGCCTTCCGAAGCTGGAGGGCACCGTCCACGTCAACCTGGCGCTGATCCTCAAGTTCATGGCCAACTACCTGTTCAGCCCGGCCGAGTACGCGCCGGTTCCGAGCCGGCTGGACGCGGCCGACGACGAGTTCCTGTTCCAGCAGGGCCCGGCCCGCGGTCTGGGCGCGATCCGCTTCCACGACTGGCGCACCGCGTACGACGCGCACGCGCACGTCCCGAACGTCGCCCGGTTCCGCGAACAGGCCGACGGCTTCTGCGAGTTCCTCGTCCAGCACGCGCCGAGCGCGGAGCAGCAGGCGGACCTGGACTTCCTGCTCGAGATCGGCCAGCTGTTCGCGCTGATCGTCTACGGCCAGCTGGTGCTGGAGCAGGCCGAGTTGACCGGGCTGGAGGCGGACGTCCTGGACCAGATCTTCGACGCGCTGGTGCGGGACTTCTCCGCGCACGCCACCGAGCTGCACGGCAAGGCGTCCGCGACCGAGGCGCAGGCCGCCTGGGCGCTGGCGCACGTCCGCCGCCCGGTCGCGGACGGCGAGCGGGCGGCGAAGGTGTGGGCCCGGGTCGAGGCGCTCTCCGGCGCCTACGAGATGCAGCCGTAGCAGTCACAGGGCTGTCGTGGCCGTAGCGGCCGTCCTGGCCGCTACGGCCGCTTCGGCCGCCGTGGCCGCGACGGCCTCGGCGGCTCGAGCGGCTCCGCGAGCGGGGGTGCCGGCGGCGGCCGGCACCCCTTCACCTCGTGCGGCTTGCTTCGCGCTCCTGCCGCGAGAGCGTCAGAAGGTGAGCTTCCAGCTGTCGATGTAGCCGGTGTCCTGCCGGGCCACGTCCTGGACCTTCAGCTTCCACGTGCCGTTGGCGGGCACCGCGGAGGCGTTGACCGTGTAGGTGGTCTGGACGTTGGGCGCGGAGTCGTTGCCGCTGGAGTTCTTCAGCCGGAACGTGGTGCCGTTCGGCGCGACCAGGTCGACGACGAGGTCGCCGCGCCAGGTGTGCTTGATGTCGACGCCGACCTTGAGGGCGGCGGGCGCATTGCCGGTCTGCCCGGTCACCGCGAGGTCGGAGGTCACCGCGGAGCCGTAGTCGGGGATCTGGACGTCGGCGGTGTTCTCGAAGACGGTGCCGGTGGGCGGCGTGGTGTCGCCGGCCGAGAGCGTCCAGACCGCGTAGGCGATGGCGTCGCTCATCCGGTCAAGCGCCGTGTCGTCGATGTTGGCGCTGGTGTCACAGGAGGAGTGGTAGCAGCGGTCGAACGGCTGGCCCGCCGTCCCGCCCCACTTGGCCGCCTGGGCACTGGTCTTGGTGTAGTCGGCGCCGCTGAAGAGGCCTCCGACCCGGATGCCGGCGTCCTGGAACGGGGCGTGGTCGGAGCGGCCGTCGCCCTCGAAGTCCTGCTCGGTGGCGATGCCGAGGCCCGCGAAGTAGTCGCGGAACAGCGCGTCCAGCGCGGTGTCGTACCGGTAGGTGAAGTAGCCCGGGTTGGGCGAGCCGATCATGTCGAAGTTGAGGTAGGTGTCGATCTTCGAACGCTCGGCGGAGGGAAGGCTGTTGACGTAGTTCTTGGAGCCGACCATGCCGTACTCCTCGGCGCCCCACCAGCCGAAGCGCAGGTGCTTGGCGGGCTTGAGCCCGGCCCGGGAGACGGCCAGCGCGGTCTCCAGGATGCCGGCCGAGCCGGAGCCGTTGTCGTTGATGCCCGGGCCTCCGGTGACGGAGTCCAGGTGGGCTCCGGCCATCACGACGTGCGAGGTGTCCCCGCCCGGCCAGTCGGCGACCAGGTTGTAGCCGGTCGAGCCGTTGTAACTGAAGGTCTGCAGCGTGGTGGTGAAGCCCGCCGCGTCCAACTTGCCCTTCACGTAGTCGATCGAGGCCTTGTAGCCGGCCCGCCCGTGGGCGCGGTTGCCGCCGTTGGCGGTGGCTATCGACTGCAGTTGGGCCAGGTGCGCCTTCACGTTGGCGACCGGGATGTCGGGGGCGGCGGCAGCCGCCGTGCCGGCGGCCGGTGCGGCGGGGGCCGCCGTGGGGGCCGCCGTGGGGGCCGCGACTGCGGCGGGGGCGAACAGGGCGGCGGCGAGAGTGACGACCGCCCCGGTCGACAGGGCGGATCGGCGCAGGCGGGATCGCCGCGAGGCGCGCTCGGTCAAGGGAGGCTCCGGTTTCTGGTGGGGCAGAACGGAAAGTGCGGAACCTCGCGGGCGACGGGTGGAGTCAGGGGCCGGCCGGAGTAGGGGTCCGGTCGATGTGCAGAGCAAGAACAGGGGCGCGCCCGCGAAGTTGACGCGACCATGATGATTAAGGCAACCCTCGGTTCCGTCAAGAGGGCCGGGCGTGGCGGCGGCACGGTTGACGGCAGGCGCATGACGGACAACAGCTGACGGATCGTGACATCCGGCAGTCGTCGTCCGTCAGCCGAACTCCGACGCGCTGCGCGCGCCCACGCTCGGAGCACCCACCTCGGAGGCGGCCGGCGTCCGCGGCAGTACCGCCCGGACGATGGCGCCGCCGTCGTGGTTGACGGCGGTGAAACCGCCACCCAATTCCTCGGCCCGCTCGGCCATCGAGCGCAGACCGAGACCGGAACCCGCCCGGTGGTCGGTCGTCGCCCCGGACGCTTCGCCGGGCCCGTCGCCGGGCCGGTGACCGGGCGCTGCATCGGCCACCGGGAGGGGCGACGGCTCGGCCCGGCCGTCGGTGGCGCCGGCACGGCCCGGGCCCGGGAAACCGCGGCCGTCGTCGCGGGCCTCGACCACCACCTCGTCCGGGCGGACCCGCAGCGTCAACCGGGCCTCCGTGGCGCCCGAGTGACGCAGCACGTTGTTCAGCGCCTCGCCGCTGATCCGCAGCACCGCCACCTCGACGGCGGCCGGCAGTGCGGGCGGCGGGTCCGGGTCGAGCACCAGGGCGAGCCGGACGTGGTCCCCGTCCAGCCCGGCGACCAGCCGGCGCAACGCGCCCGCCAGCCCGTCGCTCGCCAGCGCCGCCGGCGCCAGACCCTCCGTGATCCGGCGCAGCTCGACGATCGCCTGGCCGATCCCGGCCGAGACCGCGCGCAGCGACCGGGCGGCCGGGGAGTCCTCGGGAACGGCCGCGCGCGCGGTGTCGACGCCGAGCCGCAGCCCGGAGAGGGTGGGGCCGAGCCCGTCGTGGAGGTCGTGCCGCAGCCGACGGCGTTCCTCCTCCCGGGCCAGCACGATCTGCCGTCGCCCGGCCTGGAGTTCCTCGTACATGCGCAGCGAGGCGATGGCCGGCGCGGCCTGGTCGGCGAGGAAGCGCAGCACCTCGTGGTCCTGGGCGTCCAGTACGGGCTGGCCGACGCGCGGCGGCGCGTAGAGGTCGGCGATCACGGCGCCCTCGTAACTGAGGGGGAACACCTGGCTGTTGGGAGCGACGGTGCCGACCGAGGCGACTTCGTGCGGGCCGTTGCGGGTGTGCAGGACGACCCGGGCGCCGGGCAGGCCGAGGGCGTTGACCACCGTGTCGCAGAGCAGCGGCGGCGCGTCGGCCGGGCTGACGGCCCGGCTGAGCCGTTCGGCGAGCTCGCGCACCACCTGGTAGGGGCGGGCCCGGTCGCCGTAGTAGAAGCGGTCGACGGCGCGGAGCACCCAGCGGGTGGTCGGGCCGAGAAGTCCGCCGATGGCGAGCGCGCCGGCTGCGAGGAGCTGGGCACCGGCGGTGCTGGCCTGGGGCAGCGCGCGGCGCAGCAGCAGCCCGATGCCGAGGTAGCCCGAGATCAGCATCGCGGTGAGGGCGAGCACGCTGAGCATCCGGCGGGTGGCACGGTCGAGGTAGCGGGAGCGGTCGCGGGTGAAGGCGTAGCCGACGGCGCCGAGCATCCAGAGTGCGGAGCCGGTGAAGTAGGCGAACGCACCGAAACTCTCCGAACTTCCCATCCGGAGCGCGATGTTGGTGGTGATCAGCCAGATCAGGTATGGGACGAGCACCGGGGCGACCGTCCGGTGCGGGCGGGCCGAGCGCCACCACCGCACCGCGGCCACCGTCAGGCTGCCCGTGACGACGGCCCAGGAGACGAGGGTGACGTGCCACTCGTCCAGCGGCAGCCCCTCCCCCTGGGGCACCAGGACGTCCCCGAAGTAGGGCAGGGGCACGCCGAGCCGCACCACGCAGGCGTGGCAGGCGCTCCACACCGCGATCGCGGCGACGAAGAGGCGCCCCCAACCGCCGGGAAGCCGGCCCTCGGGCAGCCAGAGGGGGAGCGCGAGGGACAGGAAGATGAACAGGGTGACCGAGGCGAGCAGCATCGCCGCGCCGACGGCCTCCGGCACGGGGCCGGCGCCGGCCGACGCGGTGGCGAGCAGGAAGAAGCGGGAGAGGCAGCCGCCGAGGCCGGCGGCGAGCATGGTCACGCCGAGGCTGCGGCCGATGGGGCGGGGCTCCCCGGGGGCGGGGCGGGCGGCTTCGGGGGTTGGTGCGGCGGCGGTGGCGCGCGGGGGTGCGGCGGTGGCGGCGCGCGGGGGTGCGGCGGCGAGTGCCGGTTCGTCCGGCCCGGCGCGGTGGGCGAGGATCAGCAGGCCGGAGAGCCCGAAGGCGAACCCGAGCAGCACCGTCTCGCCGTCGTGGAGGAAGAACGGCTCGGCCCAGGCGGCGTCCTGGCGGGTCAGGGCCAGCACCACCCAGCCGAGGCCGCTGGCCAGCGTCAGCCCGCAGGCCCAGTAGGCCCAGGTCAGGCCGGCCTGACCCGGCCGGTCGGCGGTGGCTCGGCTCATGGTGGCCGTGGCCGGTTCGCTCATGTGGGCCTCCGTGTGAGCCTCCGTACGGGCGCCTGCGGGGGTACCCGAACGGGTCCCCTTCCCCGCATCCTCGGCGGCCCGCCGTCCCGGGCGCGCGGGACGGCAGGCCGGTCCCGGCCCCGGATCCGGCCTGCGGTGCAGTCGTGGCCCCGGCCGCTGCTCCGGGCCGCGCTTCGACCGGGTCGCCGTCCGGGGCGCCGTCCGGGCCGCGGCCGGCGTCCCCGCCCGGGTCGCCGTCCGGGGCGCCGGCCGAGCGGGGTGTCCGGGCCGGGTCAGCTGTCGCCGAGGCCCATGTCGCGCGCCCGGGCCACCGCCTCCGCGCGGGTCGCCACGTGCAGCTTCTCGAAGATGTGGGTGACGTGGTTGCGGACCGTCTTCTCCGCCACCACCAGCTCGCGGGCGATCCGCCGGTTGTCCAGCCCCCGCGCCACCAGGTCCAGCACCTCCGCCTCGCGGGCGGTCAGCGCGGGGAACAGCTGGCCCGCCTCGCGCAGCCGGGCCCCCGCCAGCAGCGCGGTGATCCGGCCCGCCACGTCCGCGCCGAACACGGCACCACCCGCCGCGACCGTCCGCACCGCGTGCAGCACCTCCTCCCGGCCCGCGCCCTTCACCAGGTAGCCGCGCGCTCCCGCCTGGAGCGCGGCCAGCAGGCTGCCGTCGTCGTCGGCCATGGTGAGCATCAGCACCGGCGGGGCGGGCGGCTGGGCGGCGAGCAGGCGGGCGGCCTCCAGCCCGGAGCCGTCCGGCAGCGAGAGGTCCATGACCACCACGTCCGGGCGGTGCCGGGCGACCGCGTCCGGCACCGCGCCGACCCGCTCGGCCTCGGCCACCACGGCGATGCCCTCGGCGCTCTGCAGTGCGGCCTTGAGGCCCTCGCGGAACAGCGGGTGGTCGTCGACGATCAGCACCCGGACGGGTGAGCCGTCCGGTTCCCCGGGCGGGTCCCCTGACGGCTTCCCGGAGGGGTCCTCCGCCTGGTCGCGGGCCTGTGCACCCGTCGGCCCGGAGCCCGGCCAGCCGTCGTACCCGTCCGGCCCTTCGCCGCCGGGCTGCCGGACGGCCGCGTGGGCGGGCTGCTCCGCGGGTTCGTCCCGTGGCGCGTCCTGCGGCTCGTCCCAGGGGCCGGGGGCCGGCTGCGGAGCGGGCTGGGCGGCGGGGTGCTGTTGGTCCACCTGGCCGACACTACCAGCGATGGTCGAGTGACTTTCCGTGACATGCTCGGAGTGTCGCCCGCCCGTCCGGACCTCCGGCACGCAGGACGAGACCGCTGCCCCATGCGCCCGGGACGGCGGGCCGACGAGACTGCCACCAGTGCCCGGCGAACGGCCGTCGGCGGACCACACCCCAGCCCGTTTCGAGGCGGTGCCATGATCACGGTGATCTCTCCCCGGCCCCGGCCGCCCGCCCGCACCCGCCGGCCCGCCGCCCGCCGCACCGGTGCCCAGCGGCAGCTCGCGGCGGCCGCCGCCGTCACGTGCCTGTGCCTGGCCCTCGCCACCCTGTGGAGCTGTTACGTTCTCGCCCATCTGGGCAGTCCGGCCGTGGTGGTGCCCCGGAACCAGCTGCTCGTACTGGCCTACGCGCTGCCCACCGCCGGGGCCGGCATGCTGCTGCACGCGCACCGGCCCGGCAGCCCGCTCGGCTGGGTGATGCTGATCTACGCGCTCGCCTCGATCGCCCCCGACGCGGCGGCCGCGGCCGTCTGGGTCGAGGTCGGCGACCCCGGGATCGTGGGCGCGGTGACCGTGCTCGACGCCGTCTGCGACACGGTCCGCGAGACGCTGTTCTTCGTCCTGCCGCTCTGGCTCCCCTCCGGGCGGCTGACGGACCGCCGGTGGTACTGGTACATCGGTGCGGTCGCACTCTGGCAGATCACGATCTACCTGTCGGAGATCGGCGAGGACCGGATGTTCGACCGCGCCAACCCGGTGGCGGGCGCCCCGCCGGCCCGGGCGCTGGCGTGGCTCTACGACCGTGTGGGCGCGTACGACCAGCAGGTCTTCTACGCCCTGGTCGCCTTCGCGGGGGCCGTGCTGCTGGCCCGGCTGCTCAGATCGGCCCCGAGGAACCGCCTGCACCTCGGCCTGATGCTCACCGCCTATCTGTGGTGGGCCGCCATGCAGGACTTCTACACCCGGACGGCCGCGGAGGACTACTGGCGCGCCTATGTGCTCTGGGCCGCGGCCAGCGCGTTCTGGGTCGTCGCCGTCGCCGTTCTGGTCATCAAGGACGGCGGCTGGAAGCTCGACCGGGCCGCCCGCCGGATCCTCAGCGGGCTCCTGCTCGCCACCGGGCTGACCACGCTGTTCGTGGTGTTCGCCGGTCTGCTGTCGAGCTGGCTGGTGCCCGGGCGCGGCGCCGCGGCCCTGCTGCTGATCGTTCTCGTCTTCGCGCTGGGCTCCGGTCTGCCACGGGCGGCCCGGTGGGCGTGCGGGCTGGTCGACCGGCTGTACTACGGCGAGCGTGCCCAGCCCTACCAGGTGCTGCGGACGCTTGCAGAACGCGTCCGGCAGGTGGTCGACCCCGAGCGGCTACCCGTCGCGCTCTGTTCGACCGTCGCCGAGGAGCTGAGACTGCCCGGAGTCGCCCTGACGGTCAGCACGCGGGCAGGCTCGCGCCGGCTGGCCGCGGTCGGGCGGCTGGACGGGACCAGGCAGGGCTTCGAGCTCGTCCACAACGGCACCGTCATCGGTGAGCTGACCGTCGGGCTCCGGGCGGGCGAGGAGCAGCTGGACCGCAGCGACGTGGACATCCTGCGCTCGCTCGCCGACCAGGCCTCGCCGGCGGTTGCCTCCCTCCGGCTGCTGGAGGACCTCCAGGCCAGCCGGGAGCAGATCGTCGCCGCACGCGAGGAGGAGCGGCGCTGGCTGCGCCGGGACATCCATGACGGCCTCGGGCCCGCCCTGGCCGGGCTGCGGCTGCGGGTCGACAGCGCCGGCATCGGGCTCGATGAGGACGACCGGCTCGCGGGCAGCCTGCGCGGCATCTCGTCCGACCTGGCGATGACCATCAAGGAGGTCCGGCGGATCACCGACCGGTTGGGGCCCGCGCAGCTCGGCGAGTTCGGGCTGACCCGGGCGGTCCGGCAGCTGGGTACCACGTTCAGCGGCGCGGGCCTGTCCATCAACGTCACGGTGCGGCCGGACCCCCTGCCGGAGCTGCCCGCCGCGGTCGAGGTGGCCGTGTACCGCATCGCGGCGGAGGCGCTCAACAACGTGCTGCGGCACGCCCGCGCGCGGTCCGCCGAGGTCTGCGTCTCGGTGGACCGCGAGAAGCTGACCCTCACCGTCCAGGACGACGGCGTCGGCATCGCGGGCGGAGAGCCGCCGGCGGGCGGCGCGGATTCCGGCGGCCCGGGTGGCACCGACGACGCCACGATCGAAGCCACGACGGACGGGGCTGCGGCGGACGGGGCTGCGGCCGCTGGTGCTACGCAGGCCGTGGCTGCGGCGGGTGGGACGGAGGTGGGTGGGGCGGAGGTGGGTGGCGGTGTCGGGCTGCGGTCCATGGCCGACCGCGCCGCCGAGATCGGTGGCTGCTGCACCGTCGCGCCGCTGAACCACGGCACCCGGGTGCTCGCGGTACTGCCCCGCTACCCCACCACGCCCTGACCGCCCGGCCGGGCGGCGGGCGGCGGGCGGCGGGCGGCGGGCGGCGGGCGGCGGGCGGCCGCCTGAGCGTCCGGCCGGCTGTACGAAACCGCTCGGCCGGGCGCGGGCACGCGGACCGTGGGCCCGGTCCACCACGACGCCCACGGCCCGGCCCGCTTCACAGGGGCTGCCCCCGGTACCAGGTCCGGTACCGGGGGCAGCCCCGTGAGGGAATGTTCGGTCGGTCAGCAGGGCGGCTTGTCGCCGGGCCCGCACTGTCGGGCCGCGCGCAGGGCCGTGGCATCCGGCGGCTTGGCCGGCTGGCTGCCGATGGCTGTCGCGTCGGACGTACTCGACGAAGCGGTCACAGCACACCTGATCGCCGCGCCCGCCGCAGTGACACCCACCAGCAGGGACGCCACGCGCAGTGCCTTCGTTGCGGTGTTTGCAGTCATGGGGATAGCTCCAGATCTTCCGAGTGGTCGAGCCGATCGGCCGCTCTTCCACCACTGTGCGCGGGGGCCCGGCCCGGGCACATGAGCCCGCCGTCCCGTTCCGGTCCCAGGGCGGGAGCGGCGGTCGGGACGGCGGGCGTTTGGGCGGGTGAGGCCGGAGTTCAGGCCCGGGCGTTCACGGGCGGGTCCGTCGTTCGGCGCGGCGGCGGGCCAGGGCGTCCCTGGCAGCCGCGGCGCGGCGGGGTGCGGCGAGGGTGAGGGCCAGAAGTTCGGCGCCGAGCGGTCCGGCGTCGAGGTGCAGCGACGTTGCCCGGCGGGCCAGCAGCAGATCACCGCCGACGGCCAAGTGGTCCGGCTCGTCGGTCGCCTGGCCGACGAGGAGGGAGCCACGCAGCAGGTAGAGGACGGTCTCGGCCTCGGCCTGCCCGGGTATCACGTGGTGGGCGCCGGGGCTCAGCCGCAGGTGGTCGAAGGACTCGCAGGCGCTGCTGAGCATCGAACGGCGGGCCAGGCAGCGCAGCCGGATCCGTTCGCCGTGCGGGCCGAGGATGACGGCGGCGGCGGCCGAGGCGGTGGTGACGATCACCTGGGCTCGCCTCCTTTCGGACGCTCGGGGTGGTCGGGGTGGTCGGGGTGGTCGGGGGCTTCGGAGTGCCCGGGGGCCTCGGCGCCGGCCGGGAGCCCGGTGACGGCGAGGACGGCGTGGAAGTACTCCAGGCCCGCCGTACCGGCGGTGAGGGCCGTCCGGGCGCCGAGCGGGAGGGTCAGCGCGGTGCCCTCGAGCAGCGGGATTCCGGCATCGGGGCCCGCCTCCGCATCGGCGTCCGGGGCGGTGGCCGTGCCCGAGCCCGCGGTGATGTAGAGGGCGTGCTCGACGCCCTCGGCGGCGACCTCGGTGCTGCGGCCCGGGTCGAGCCACTGCAGGCCGATCGCGCGCAGCGGGCCGGTCAGGACCCGGCTCGGGTCGACGGCGCCGCGGCGGCGGAGGTCGGTGATGACCGTTCCCGTCATGACGGGACTCCTTCTGGTCTCCGGCGGTCCGTGCCGGTCCGCCTCTGGTTTCCACGGTGTCGCGCCCGCCGTCCCGGCCACACGGGGAGCCGGTCCCGTCCTGCTCCCCGTGTGCCGCCCGTTCCCCGCCCGCCGGTCATCCGGTGGCGGCGGCCAGCGGCTCCTGAGCGGGGACGCGGCTGTGCGGAACGGCGGTCCGGCCCAGGCCCTCGACGGCTGCCCGGAGCTCGGTGGCGTCGACCGGGGTGAGCAGGCGGCCGCGCGCACAGTACGGGTGCCCCAGGCCGGCGAGCAGCAGCAGCCCGGGCCCGGCGGTGGCGGCGAGTACGGCGGCCGGGGTGCGGGCGCCGGTCCCGGCGGACCGGACGGGGAGCGCAGGCAGGGCCGTCGCCGAACCGTTGCGGGCGAGAAGTGCGTGGTGGGCCCATGCCCCGGCACCGTCCAGCAGGCCGCGGTGGACGGCGATGTGGGCGGCGAGGAGCAGCCCCAGGGCCTCGGCGTCGCCGGGCGCGAGCGCGGCAACGCCGGCACCGGGGGCACCGACGTCGGCACCACCGGCGCCGGCGGCGGCGGCGATGACGTGCACCGCAGTGCCGAGACTCCGCCCGTAGTCGAGCGCGAGGGCCGGGCCGGTCTCGAACGGATCGAAGCAGACCAGCGCGGCACGGGCGTCGGCACAGAGGGCGAGGCAGGCGGCAATGGCCTGCGGCGAGTAACGGCCGTCCGGGCGCAGCACCTTGGCGAGCACCTCGTACTGCGCCGGGCAGACGGCGAGGACGTGGCGGATCACCTCGACCATGCCGGCCCGGGTCTCCGGAGCGGGACGGCCGGCCAGCACATCGCTGCGGACCCAGACCAGCGCGGGCGCGGTGCGGGGAGCCCGGTGCCCGCCGGCGGGCGGGCGCAGCAGCGCGAGCGCGGGGCCGCACGCTGCCGCGAGCGTGGTCGGCAGGCGGACGTCGGCCGGGACGCCGCAGGCCCGTTCGCCACCGATCGCGATCACCACGGTCCGGCCGTCGGACGCCGGTCGCGCCGCCGGCCGATCGGACGGTGCGAGGACGGTGCACGGGGCCTGCGCCTCGGCGATGGTCCGGACCCGGGCGAGATGGTCGGCGGGAGCAGCGCCGTCGGTCACCAGGATGAATCGATCGGCTTCGAACTCGGCCAGGCGGTCGGCGAGTTCCGTCCAGGACGCTTCGCCGCCGCGCACCAGGAGGGCGAAGTTCGCGGGTCCGGCCTGGATGCGGCGGTCGAGTTCGGCGGTGCGGCCCATCATGGTCCTCCTCCCACGGGGTCTGTGACCTCGACCATGGGCCGCCCGGCGCCCCGGGCACCTGAGCCGCCGTTCCCGTCCCGGCCGGTCCCGGGCCCGGCCGGGAGCGACCGGGACAGGGCAGGCGGCCGGGACGGGCCGGAGGCGGCCGGGAGCGACCGGACGGGAAGCACCGGGAGCGGGCACCCGCAGAAACCGGCAGATGACCGACGGCGGGAGTTGCGATCCGTCGTCCGGCATCGACCGGTTGACATCCGTCAGCCGTCTGCGGCCGCCGCCCCTTCCGCCACGAGCTCCGCATGGACGTACTCCAGCCCGTCCGGGCCGGCCGCCAGGTCCGCCGAACTGCCGAGCGGCAGGGTGAGCGCCGTCCCCGGCCGCAGCGGCACCCGCACGTCCCCAGCTGCGGCCCGGCCGCTCCCCGCCGTGACGAAGAGCGTGTGCTCGACCCCGTCGGCGGTGTGGCCGGCCCGCTCCCTGGAAGCCAGGCGGGCGGACTGCAGCAGGCGCAGCGGACCGCCGAGGAGGGCGGACGGGTCCACCGGGCCGGTGCGCCGCAGGTCCCGGATCACCGTGCTGCCCACGAGAGCGTCGCCGTCCAACTCCGCCGGGAGTTCGATCACCAGCCGCTCCAGTGCCCCCGCTCCGAGGTTGCGCAGGCAGTGCCGGGTGCCGACCGCCGTCAGCACCGCGTCTCCGGCGCCGACGGCGTACGGGCGGCCGTCGAGCGTGACCACGCCGTTGCCCGCGAGCACGACGGAGATCTCCCGGGTGCGGGTGTGCAGGTGTTCCCCGCTGACCCCGCCGGGCGGGATGCGCACCCATTCGACGGCCTCCCAGGCCCCGGCGAGCCCGGCGCGGCGGGCCAGGCAGGCCGACCGCGTGACCCCGGCCGCGCCGGGCACACCGTGGACGTCCGCCGGTGTGCCGGTGTCAGCGACCACGACCGCGCTACGCACGGACCTCACACCCCTCCGTCTCCGGGTACTCCTCACCGGCCGGGGTTGCGGTCGACCGGTCCCTCAACCACCACGCAGCGCAAGCAAGTTCACGACCCGTCAGATCGTCGACGAACACGCCCGACCCGATCCCCGCCGGCAGTGGCAACCGCTGCCGGCCGTCACGACGGCGGACGGTGTCGGCGAGCGCCTCGGCGAGCGTGACCGGTTCGATCAGCGGGTGCCAGACCGGCAGTCCGAGCCGGCGCATCAGCCTCAGGATCCGCTCGGCCTGCTCCGTGCCGAGCAGCCCGCGCCGCTGGGCGACCACCGTGGTGAGCGCCATGTCGACGCAGACCGCCTCGCCGTGCAGCAGTTCGGGCAGCGCGCGCAGCTCGACCGTCGGGCTGAACGAGTGGCCGTAGTCCGTCAGCCGTTCCGGCTGGTGGTCCCGGGCATTGGGCTGCAGCTCACGGAGCATGCCGCGCACGGCCCGGGTGAGCACCTGGGCGCCGGCGCGCGGGCTGCCCTGGAACCGTTCGTCCAGGAGGTCGCGGCCGTGCCGTTCGAGCAGCTCGAAGAGGTGCCGGTCCTTGATCAGCGCCACCTTGAGGATCTCGGCGAGCCCGTTCCCGAGGTGCCGGCGGTCGAGGGTGGCGAGGAAGGCCGGGTCGAGCAGGGTGTCGACGGCGGGGCGGTAGGTGCCGAGCCGGTTCCTGTGCCGGCCGTGGCCGACGCCCGCCCCGGCGCCGGCACCCGTGTCCACGAGGCCGATCAGCGTGGTGGGCACCCGGACGAACGGCGTCGAGCGCCGGTAGAGGCTGCAGGCGAGGCCGACGGCGTCGGTCAGCGCGCCGCCGCCGATCGCGATCACCGGCTCGCCCCGCCGGGAGGTGCCGAAGGAGTCCATCCGGTCGGCGACCCGGAACACGGAGTCCATGGTCTTCACCTGCTCGTGCGCGAGCAGGACCAGCGTCTCGTACTCGACGCCCCGGGCGGCCAGGTAACGGTGGAGGTGGTGGCCGTAGAGCTCGTGCACCCGGGCCTCCACGACGACCAGCCGCCGCCCGGGCGGTCCGCCGACCCGGGCCAGGGCGGGGTTGCCCGGATCCAGCACACCGGGCACGAAGCGGACCTGGTGGCGGACGGGCAGCGCGGAGCCCACCGTCCGGCCGGTGACCGGCTCGCCGGTGGCGTGCGGTCCGTACGGCAGGACCGGGCCGTGGGCGGGGACCGGGCCGTCGGCGTGGCCGTGCACGGCGGCGGGGTCGTGCACGGCGGCGGGGTCGCCGGGCGGTCGGTGCGGACGGTGGAGGGTCACGGCGTGACTCCTTCTGCTCGGGCTGCTGCTTCGGGCGCGTCCCGTCCGGGCTGCACACGTCCGTCCGGGCCTCGCGTCGGTCCGTTCGGGCCTCGCCTCGGTGCGGGCGGGCGCAGCCGGTTCGGACGCGGCCGCCCGGCCGGGCGAGACGCCCACCGGACGGCCGGTCCGACCCCACATTCCGGTGCCCGGTGTCCCGGGCGCACGGGCGACCGGGCCCATCCGCGTCCCGGGCTGAGCACGGGACATGCCCGCGCCGAAGGCCACCCGCGCCCCACCCCGGCCCCGCCCACCCCGGCCCCGCCCGGCCCGGCCCCCGCCCAACCGCAGCCGGCCCCACCTGCACCCCCGCCCCACCTCCGCCCCGCCGACGTACGGTGGAACTCGGAGGCCGCGCCATGCACGTCACCGATACCCACTTCACCGACCGCACCGACGCGGGCCGCAAGCTGGCCGCCCGCCTGGGCCACCTGCGCGGCCCCGGCACCGTCGTCGTCGCCCTCCCGCGCGGCGGTGTGCCGGTGGCCGCCGAGGTGGCGGCAGCGCTCGGCGCCCCGCTCGACATCTGCGTGATCCGCAAGCTGGGCGTGCCCTACCAGCCGGAGCTGGGCATGGGCGCGATCGGCGAGGACGGCGTCCGGGTGCTGAACGACCAGGTGATGCGCCTCGCCGGGGTCAGTGCCGAGCAGCTCGCCCGGGTGGAGCAGGCGGAGCGCGCCGAGCTGGAGCGCCGTGCCCGCCGCTACCGGGGCGACCGCCCGCCCGCCGACCTGCGCGGTCGCACCGTGGTCGTGGTCGACGACGGTGTCGCGACCGGCTCCACCGCCCGGGCGGCCTGCCGGATCGTCCGGGCCAGGGGCGCGGACCGGGTGGTCCTGGCCGTCCCGGTGGCACCCGGGGACTGGACCGACCGGCTCTCGGACGTGGCCGACGAGCTGGTCTGTGTCGGAACGCCGTCGCCGTTCTTCGCGATCGGCGAGTTCTACGCCGACTTCTCGCAGACCGGGGACGACGAGGTGCTGCGCCTGCTCGCCGAGGCGCGTGGCGGCCACCCGCCGGCGCCCGTCGAGGTGGACCGTGAGCTGACCGTACCGGCCGCCGGCGTCCTGCTGGCGGGGCGGCTGACCGTCCCGGCGCGGGCGGCGGGCGTGGTGGTGTTCGCGCACGGCAGCGGCAGCAGCCGGCACAGCCCGCGCAACCGTTTCGTCGCCGCGTACCTCAACCGGGCAGGCCTGGCGACGTTGCTGTTCGACCTGCTCACCGAGGCCGAGGAGCCGGACCGGCGGAAGGTCTTCGACGTCGACCTGCTCGGCGCCCGGCTGACCGCCGTCGCCGGACGCCTCGCGGACCAGGAGGAGACGCAGGAGCTCCCGCTCGGCCTCTTCGGCGCCAGCACCGGCGCCGCCGCCGCGCTCTGGACGGCAGCCCGGCTGGGCGACGACGTGCGCGCCGTGGTCTCCCGGGGCGGGCGTCCGGACCTCGCCGGTCCCGGGCGGCTGGCCGCGGTCACCGCGCCGACGCTGCTGGTGGTGGGCGCCCGGGACGGCGCGGTGATCGATCTGAACCGGCAGGCGCGGTCCCGGCTTCGCTGCGAGAGTGAACTGGCGGTGGTGCCGCACGCGGGCCATCTGTTCGAGGAACCGGGCACACTGGACCGGGTCGCCGAGCTGGCCCGCGACTGGTTCCTGCGCCACCTGCCACCCGGCTCACCGGTCCGGCCGGCCTGACCGGGCGGACCCGCCTGACCAGGCACGCCGGGCCGGCACCGCCGTCCCGGCCGACCGGCCGACCAGCCGGTGTCGGCAGATTACGCCGTCACCCCGATCAGCAGCACATTTTGCCCAGCCGAACCCAGGATTTCCTGATCAGCTTGTACACATTGAACAGTGAAATGCCGACCTGTTGCCCAACCACCCCGCAAGGAGCAAGCTCTCCGCTCAGCCGCACCGCCCACCCTATGCGGCGCGGCCGCCTCAAGCGGATGCCTCAATGCCGAGGCCTCAATGTGGAGGAACGACCGATGACCCCGCAGTCCCACGCCCTTGAGCTCACCCCCGAGGAACGCGAGGCCGGTCTCGACGCCGAGCAGCTGCGCCGCCTCGTCGGACTCGTCGAGCACGACCCCGCCACGGACCCGTTCCCTGTCATCGCGCAGGACGCCATCGTGTTCGTGGTGGGCAACGCCACCCAGACGGCGCAGTTCTACCAGGCCGTGTTCGGCATGGAGCTGGTCGCCTACTCCGGTCCGGAGACCGGTCGGCGCGACCGCAAGGCCTTCGTCCTCCGCTCGGGCTCCTGCCGCTTCGTCATCAAGGGCGGTGTCGCACCGGACAGCCCGCTGCTGGACCACCACCGCCGGCACGGCGACGGCGTCGTCGACCTGGCGCTGGAGGTGCCGGACGTCGACAAGTGCATCGCGCACGCCCGCGCCCAGGGCGCCAGGGTGCTGGAGGAGCCGAACGACGTCTCCGACGAGCACGGCACCGTGCGCCGCGCCGCGATCGCCACCTACGGCGAGACCCGGCACACCCTGGTCGACCGCTCCCGCTACCACGGCCCCTACCTGCCGGGCTTCGTGGCCGCCCAGACCAGGGTGACCCGCCCGGCCGGGCACCCGAAGCGGCTGTTCCAGGCGCTGGACCACGCGGTCGGCAACGTCGAGCTCGGCAAGATGGACGAGTGGGTCTCGTTCTACAACCGGGTGATGGGCTTCGTGAACATGGCGGAGTTCGTCGGCGACGACATCGCCACCGAGTACTCGGCCCTGATGTCCAAGGTGGTGGCCAGCGGCAACCACCGGGTGAAGTTCCCGCTCAACGAGCCGGCCATCGCCAAGAAGAAGTCGCAGATCGACGAGTACCTGGAGTTCTACGGCGGCCCGGGCTGCCAGCACCTGGCGCTCGCCACCAACGACATCCTCTCCACCGTCGACCAGCTGCGTGCCAACGGCGTGGAGTTCCTCTCCACCCCCGACTCGTACTACGACGACCCGGAGCTGCGCGCCCGGATCGGCAAGGTGCGCGTCGAGGTCGAGGAGCTGAAGAAGCGCGGCATCCTGGTCGACCGCGACGAGGACGGCTACCTGCTGCAGATCTTCACCAAGCCGCAGGGCGACCGGCCGACCGTGTTCTTCGAGTTCATCGAACGGCATGGCTCGCTCGGCTTCGGGAAGGGCAACTTCAAGGCGCTCTTCGAATCCCTGGAGCGCGAGCAGGACCGTCGCGGCAACCTCTGATCACCACCCCTGATCAGAGCCGGTCACGCGGTGACCGGCAAGGAACCGACGGACGGGCCAGGAGGAGCAGGACGATGGCGTACTACCGGCAGCTGGGCAGCATCCCGCCCAAGCGGCACACCCAGCACCGCACACCCGAGGGCGGGCTGTACTACGAGGAGTTGATGGGCGAGGAGGGGTTCTCCTCGGACTCCTCGCTGCTCTATCACCGGGGCATCCCCTCGGCCGTCGTGGACGCGCTGCCGTGGGAGCTGCCGGACCAGTCCACGGTGGCCAACCATCCCCTGCTCCCCCGCCACCTCAAGCTGCACGAGCTGTTCGCGGGCCAGGAGTGGAAGTCCGCGGACGTCGTCGGCAGCCGGCGCCTCGTTCTCGGCAACGCCGACGTGCGGATCTCGTACGTCGCCGCCGGGGCCCCGAGCGAGCTGTACCGCAACGGGCTCGGCGACGAGTGCGTGTACGTGGAGTCCGGCACGGGCACGGTCGAGACGGTGTTCGGCACGCTGGAGGTCGGCCAGGGCGACTACGTGGTCATCCCCCGGGCGACCACCCACCGCTGGGTGCCGTCCGGCGACGAGCCGCTGCGCGCGTACTGCATCGAGGCGAACAGCCACATCACCCCGGTGAAGCGCTTCCTCTCCAAGTACGGCCAGCTGCTGGAGCACGCCCCGTACTGCGAGCGGGACCTCCGCGGCCCGTCCGGCCCGCTGCTGGTCGAGGGCACGGACGTGGACGTGCTGGTCAAGCACCGGGGGGCGAACGGCATTTCGGGCACCCGGTACACCGTGCCGCACCACCCGTTCGACGTGGTCGGCTGGGACGGCTGCCTCTACCCGTACGTGCTCAACATCCGGGACTACGAGCCGATCACCGGCCGGATCCACCAACCGCCGCCCGCGCACCAGGTGTTCGAGGGCAACGGCTTCGTGATCTGCAACTTCGTACCCCGCAAGGTGGATTACCACCCGTTGTCGATCCCCGTCCCGTACTACCACTCCAACGTGGACAGCGACGAGGTCATGTTCTACTGCGGCGGCGACTACGCGGCCCGCAAGGGCTCGGGGATCGGCCAGGGTTCGATCTCGCTGCACCCCGGCGGCCACACCCACGGCCCGCAGCCGGGTGCGTACGAGCGCAGCATCGGCGTGGAGTTCTTCGACGAGCTCGCCGTCATGGTGGACACCTTCCGCCCGCTGGAGCTCGGCGAGGGCGGCCGGGCGAGCGAGGACTCCAACTACGCCTGGACGTGGTCGGGCCGGGGGCCGCAGCGATGAGCGGCGCCCCCACCGGATCCGACGGCGCCGTCCCCCCGCTCTTCCAGGGCCTCTTCGACGACGCGGCGGTGTTCCCGCCGGGGAACCTGCCGCTCGCCGAGGCGGTGCCGGCGCACCGCGCGCACCGCTCCGCGTGGTACTCCGAGGCGGTCGGCCCGCTGCTCTGCGGCGCGGGCCGGCTGGGCGAGCTGGCCGCGGCGGCCCCGGCCGGCGCGGGCGGCGCTCTCCGGATCGGGCTCGTACTGCCGGGGGGCAGTGCCGAGCTCGGCCCCGCGCTCGCCGCCGCCGCGCCGTTCGAACTGGCCGGCGTCGAGCTGGCCACCCGGGACGCCCACGAGGCGGTGGCCGCCCTCGACCTGCTGCTGCCACCGGACGTGCCGGCTGCCGTCGAGCTGCCGCGCGAACTGCTGGGCGGTGACGCCCTGGGCGAGGTGCTGGACGTTCTGGTCGACAGCCCGTACCGGGCGAAGTTCCGCACCGGCGGGGTCTTGGCCGGCGCCTTCCCGGACGAGGACGAGCTGGCCGGCTTCCTCACCGGCTGCGCGCAACGCGGCCTGCCGTACAAGTGCACGGCCGGGCTGCACAACGCCGTCCGGCACACCGACCCGGTCACCGGCTTCGAGCACCACGGTTTCCTGAACGTCCTGCTGGCCGCGCTGGAGACCGACCGGCGGGCCGCGGCCGAGGTGCTGGCGGAGCGCTCGGGCGAGGTGCTGGCCAAGGCGGTCCGCGAACTGACCGACCGTCAGGTTACGGTGATCCGGAACTCGTTCACCGCGTTCGGCACCTGCAGCATCGCCGAGCCCCTGGACGACCTGGCCGCCCTCGGCCTGCTGTCGCCCGGGGCCGGCCCCAGCCCCACGCCCCAGGAGGACCGTTGACCACGCCCCGCAGCTGGCTCGCCAGCGCCCAGGACTCGCCGTTCGGCGTGCACAACCTGCCGTACGGCGTCTTCACGGCGGCCAACCGGCCCGGCCGCCGGCGGATCGGCGTGCGCATCGGGGAGTTCGTCCTCGACGCCGGCGCCGCCGCCCGCGCCGCCGGGGCGCCGTCCGCCCTGCTGGACGCCGACACCCTCAACCCGCTGCTGGGTGCGGGCCGTCCGGTCTGGTCGGAGGTCCGCGCGTCGCTGACGCACTGGCTCACCGACGAGTCGTTCCGGGAGGCTCTCTCGCCGCTGCTGGTCCCGGTGGCCGAGGTCGGGCTGCACCTGCCGTTCGAGGTCGCCGACTACGTCGACTTCTACGCCTCCGAGCACCACGCCACCAACCTGGGCCGGATCTTCCGCCCGGGCTCGGACCCGCTCACCCCCAACTGGAAGCACCTGCCGATCGGTTACCACGGCCGGGCCGGCACGGTCGTGGTCTCCGGCACCCCGGTGGTCCGCCCGCACGGGCAGCGCAAGGCGCCCGCCGACGCGGTGCCGTCCTTCGGCCCGACCCGCCGGCTGGACATCGAGGCGGAGGTCGGCTTCGTGGTCGGCGCCCCGTCCACGCTCGGCACGCCCGTCACCCTGGACGAATTCCGCGAGCACGTGTTCGGCGTCTGCCTGGTCAACGACTGGTCGGCACGGGACATCCAGGCCTGGGAGTACGTGCCCCTCGGCCCGTTCCTCGGCAAGTCCTTCGCCACCTCGGTCTCGCCGTGGATCGTGCCGCTGGACGCCCTGGAGCACGCGCGGGTCACCCCGCCGGCCCGGGACGTCGAGCCGCTCCCCTACCTGGACGACCGCGGCGGCGAACCCTGGGGCCTGGACCTCGGGCTGGAGATCCGCCTGAACGGGCACCCGGTCTCGCGCCCGCCGTTCGCCTCGATGTACTGGACGGCGGCGCAGCAGCTCACCCACATGACGGCGAACGGCGCCTCGCTGCGCACCGGCGACCTCTTCGCCTCGGGCACCGTCAGCGGCCCCGCGCCCGAGACCCGGGGCGCGCTGATCGAGCTCACCTGGAACGGCGAGGAGCCGCTCAAGCTCCCCGACGGCACCACGCGCACCTTCCTGGAGGACGGGGACGAGGTCACCATCACCGCCACCGCCCCCGGCCGCGACGGCACGGTGGTCGGCTTCGGCGAGGTGACCGGCCGGGTCGTGCCGTAAGGGCCGCGGTGGGTGAAGGGCGGCGCCGGACTCCCGGTGCCGCCCTTCGCACGCCCGCCACCCCGGCCCCTGTCCGGACAGGACCTTGTACCGTGGGCGGCGAGGATCTTCGAACACGCGGCGACGAGGAACGGGAGCGGGCCCGATGAGTGCAGAGGTGCAGGTCCACCGGGACGGCGGCGTCGGGCGGATCGTGCTCGACCGGCCGCGGGCGCTCAACTCGCTGACGCACGGCATGATCACGGCCGTCCACGCGGCGCTGGAGGGCTGGGCGGCGGACGACGCCGTGCGCGTCGTGGTGCTGACCGGGGCCGGCGGGCGCGGGCTCTGCGCGGGGGCGGACATCCGGGCGATCCACGAGGACGCCAAGGCGGGCGGGGCCGGGTCGCGGGCGTTCTTCCGGGACGAGTACCGGCTGAACGCCCTGATCGCCCGGTACCCGAAGCCGTACGTGGCCGTGATGGACGGCATCACGATGGGCGGCGGCGTCGGTCTCTCCGCCCACGGCGCGGTGCGGATCGTCACGGAGCGCTCCACCGTGGCGATGCCGGAGACCCGGATCGGCCTGGTGCCGGATGTCGGCGGCAGCCTGCTCCTGGCCCGCGCCCCCGGCGAGTTGGGCACGCACGTCGGGCTCACCTCCGCCTCGATGGGGCCCGGGGACGCGCTGCTCTGCGGCTTCGCGGACCACTTCGTGCCCTCGGCGGCCGTCCCCGCGCTGCTAGCGGAGCTGACCACCGCAGCGGACCCGGCCGCGTCCGTCGCCACCGCCGTCGCCGCCGCCGTCGCTGCTCATGCCGAGGCGGCGCCGACCGCCGCGCTCGCGGCGCAGCGGGAGTGGATCGATGCCTGCTACGCCGCCGACACCGTCGAGGAGATCGTCGCGCGGCTGCTGGACACGGGGCTCCCGGAGGCCAAGGAGGCGGCCGAGCAGGTGCTCGGGAACTCGCCGACGGCCGTCAAGGTCACCCTGGCCGCGCTGCGGCGGGCCCGCACGCTGCCCACGCTGGAGGCGGTGCTGGACCAGGAGTACCGGATCTCCTGTGCGGCCCTGGCCGGGCACGACCTGGTCGAGGGCATCCGCGCGCAGGTGGTGGACAAGGACCGCAACCCGCGCTGGTCGCCCGCCGACCTCGCCGGGGTTTCGGAGGCGGAGGTCGCCCGCCACTTCGCGCCGTTCGAGGGCGACGAGCTGGGCCTGGCCTGATCGGGCGGGGCCGGGCCCCCGGGGGCGGTCGGTCACCGTCGCCGCTCGCGCCGCGGCGGGCCGCCGAGCGCTCCGGCGTGCGGCCACCGAGCCGTACGGCGCGTGCGGGTCCGCCCGTGGTCGACGGCGGCGGGCGGCACGATCCGTGACGACCGTCTCGCATGGCAAGACTGGCGCGAGCAGGGGTGCTTCGGAGATTGTTGGGCGGTCAGGGCGCCCCCTGAGCGGTGCCGAGCAGCGGACATGGGAGTCAACGGCGATGACCGAGACCACCGAGACCTACGAGACGATCCTGGTCGAGCGCAAGGGCCGGGTCGGGCTGATCACGCTCAACCGGCCGGAGGCGCTGAACGCGCTGAACACCCGGCTGATGAACGAGGTCGTCGCGGCCGCCACCGCCTTCGACCGGGACCCGGAGATCGGCGCCCTGGTGATCACCGGCTCGGAGAAGGCCTTCGCGGCCGGCGCCGACATCAAGGAGATGCAGGGCAACCGGTTCCCCGACGTCTACCTGGACGACTGGCTGGGCCCGTGGGACCGGCTCGGCGAGCTGCGCAAGCCGGTGGTGGCGGCGGTGGCCGGCTTCGCGCTGGGCGGCGGCTGCGAGCTGGCGATGCTCTGCGACATCCTGCTCGCCGCGGACACCGCGAAGTTCGGGCAGCCGGAGATCAAGCTCGGTGTCATCCCGGGCATCGGCGGCTCGCAGCGGCTGACCCGTGCGGTCGGCAAGGCGAAGGCGATGGAGCTCTGTCTGACCGGCCGGATGATGGGTGCCGAGGAGGCCGAGCGGGCCGGCCTGGTCTCCCGGATCGTCCCGGCCGACCAGCTGCTGGCCGAGGCGCTGGCCGTCGCCGAGAAGGTCGCCGAGATGTCGGCCCCGGCCGCCATGATGCTGAAGGAGAGCGTCAACCGCGCCTTCGAGACCACCCTCGCCGAGGGCGTCCGCTTCGAGCGGCGCCTGTTCCACGCCGCGTTCGCCACGGCCGACCAGAAGGAGGGCATGGCCGCCTTCGCCGAGAAGCGGCCCGCCTCCTTCACCCACCGCTGACCGGAACGGCGGCGACCGGCAGCGGTTCGGCGACGGCGACCGGCCGCCGTCGGCCGGCCGCCGTCGGGTGACGCGCCACCGATGGCGGCTGACGGATGCTGAAGTCCGTCAGCCGCCGTCCGTCCACCGGGACTTGCCGGCCGCGACCCGTCGACGCCCGGCCCGTCACTCCTCACTCGCCAGCGCCGTGTTGAGCCGGGCCAGGCCGCTACGGGTCGCGGCCACCACGATCCGGTCGCCGGGGACGAGGGCTTGGGTGCGGTCGGGGTAGTTCCACTGGTAGGTGTGCGGGCTGCGGGCCAGGCGGACGGCGACCACACGGACGCCGCCCGGGTCCTCCAGGTCGTGCCGGTTCATGCCGATCAGGCCGCTGCCGTCCTCGGCCCGCAGTTCGGCGATGAGCAGCACGTGCCGGAAGACCGACAGGGTGCCCAGCACCTCCCGCCCCATCAGGGCGGCGGCGAAGGCGGGCGCGGCCAGGTAGGAGGTCGAGCGGGAGGCCGCGTTGTCCAGCGTGGCGTAGACGTGCCTCGCGAAGTTGTCGTCGAACAGCCGGACGACCACCCGGACGTCCGGCCGCCCCGCACGCGCCTCCAGTGCCGCCTCCAGGTTGGTGGCGTCGTCCCCGCTGACCGCGACGACCGCCCGGCTGTGCTGGAGCCGGGCCCGGCGCAGTTGTTCCGCCAGCGGGCCGTCGTCGACGACCACCGGCACGCCGAGCGCGCGGACCGCCGAGATGCCGCGCGCCTGCGGATCACGTTCCAGCCCCACCACCGGCACGCCCAGACCGTGCAGTTGGGCGACGACGCGGGTGCCGACGTTGCCCAGGCCTGCCACGATGACGTGGTCCCGGGTGCCGGCGCCGGGGTTGCGGTGCTGGCCGCGCCGGCCGGAACCGAGCACCTCGACCATGACGGCGGTGGCGACCGGCGCGAAGGTGATGCCGCAGAAGGTGATCACCACCTGGGCGACCCGCTGCCAGAGGCCGCCGGTGCCGGCGCCCGAGGCCGCGTCGGCGGGCTGGTCGGGCTGGGCCGCGCCGGCCAGGTCGAGCAGCGAGACGTAGAGCGACCAGCCGAAGTCCCGGTTGAGGTACCAGAGCAGGCCGAAGGCCATCAGCACCGCGGCGAGCGCGGTGATCAGCACCAGCCGGAGCCGGGCGCTGGTGAAGTAGCGCAGGGTGTCGAGCAGCCGCCAGCGCAGTCGGCGCGCCCAGGCGATCCGGACCGGCGGTTCGCTGGGCAGGGCCTGCAGCGCGGCCACGCCGCCGGTCTCCTCGGGCTCCGGCTCCCGTTGCGCAGGAACTCCCCCGCCCTCTCCCCTGCCCTCTCCCCCATCTCCCCCGCCGCCGGCTCCGCCGAGGCCGCCCACGGCTCCACCCCGCCGGACCGGTCCCTCGTCGCCGAACTCGGAGGCCAGCCGGACGAAGGGGGCCGAGTCGCCCTCCTGCTCGGGCAGCAGCCGGATCCGCGTGAGGTCCTGCCGGTCGATCTGGTCGGCGACGATGCAGATCCGGCCGGAGTCGATGTCGTCGTCGTAGGCGATGTGCAGGAAGCGGTCGCCGACCTGGACGGAGTTGGGGCGGGAGAGGGCGGCTGCCGCGAACGCGGGCGCCGCGGTGGCGGAGCCGGAGAGCGCGGCGCCGTTCTTCAGCAGCCGCTCGATGTTCTCGCCGAGCCGCTGGTTGAACATCCGCAGCACGATGCGGATGTCGGGGTTGTGCTCCTGGGCGCTCAACGCGGCGTGGATGTTCTCCTGGTCGCTGCCGTCGACCAGGGCGATCCCTCGGGCGGTCTCGACCCGGACGGCGCGCAGCGCCTCCTCGGTGAGGCTGCTGTACTCGACCACGGCGGCGACACCGGGCAGCTGCTCGATCTGCGGCGCGTGCTCGCGCGCGCGGTCCGGGACCAGCACCACCACCGGGACCTCGTAGTGTTCGACGAGTTCGACGATCAAGCGGTGGGCGAGCGCGTTGCCGCCACAGACGATGTAGTGCTGGCTGACCGGCTCGACCGGAAGGGTCCCCCACCCTGCAGAAGTCATATCGAGGGATGATATCTACCGCGTGTGAGCGGAAGGTGGCCCCGGGATGACTGAGGGGAGATCAGTTCGCGCCCCGGGTCACCGGATCCGCGGCCCCGCGCCCGGGGCCAGCCCCGTGCCCGCCCGTGCCCGACCCGTGCCGTCCCTCGAACGGGCGTACCCGACGGGCGGCCGACCCCTCCCGTGACGATCATGAGGAGCGCCCGCCCGTCACAGGCGCGCACCGGCCCGCAGAGGCCGATGCGGGCCCGTGGCGCCCCCGCCCGTCACCCGCCGTCAGGAGTACGCCACCGTGGTCTCCCCGATCATCACCCCCAACGGTTCCCCGGTCCAGGGCCCGCTCGCGCTGCTCGCCAAGGCCGCCTGGCAGGTGCTGCTGATCGCCGGGCTCGCCTCGCTCGCGCTCGGGATCGTCGTCTTCGTCTGGCCCAAGCAGACCCTCCTGGTGGTGGGCGTGCTGTTCGGCCTCTACCTGCTGATCATCGGGATCGTGCAGCTGGTCGCCGCCTTCGGCACGCACGCCAGTACCGCCATGCGGGTGCTGGCGTTCATCAGCGGCGCCATCTGCGTGCTGCTCGGCCTGCTCTGCTTCCGCAGCGCGGCGCAGTCGTTGCTGCTGCTGGCGATCTGGATCGGCATCGGCTGGCTGTTCCGGGGCATCACCCAGCTCGCCGCCGCGATCTCGGACGACGCCATGCCCGCCCGCGGCTGGCAGGCCTTCGCCGGCGTGGCCAACACGCTGGCGGGCGTGCTGCTGATGGTCTGGCCGGTCGGGTCGATCACCGCCCTCACCGTCCTGGCCGGGTGCTGGCTGGTGATCCTGGGCCTGATCGAGATCGTGACGGCCTTCCAGGTCCGCTCCCGGGCCAAGCAGATTCCCTCCGGCGTCTGACCCCGAAGCCGGGGACCCCGGCCACCCACCTCTGCGCGCGCCCGCAAACGGCCGCTACGGCCGCTTACGGCTGCGGGGCGTAGCCGAGCAGGAAGCCCGCCGCGTCCAGGCGCTCCGGAGTGAGGCGGACGTCCGTCAGCCGCTCGGCGAGCGCGAACGCCGCCTCGGTGTGCAGCCTGGGCCCGGCGTGGTCGGCGTCGGTGAGGTCGAAGCCGCAGTGCGCGAGCAGCTCCGCCACCCCCGGGGCCTCGGCGTCCTCGCCGTCGCGCTGGGTGGGGAAGAGCGGCTCGAAATGCAGCCGGTTCAGCGCCCCCTCCTGCCAGTGGAAGCTGTCCACCGCGTTGCAGTTGCGGAAGTGCGAGACCAGGCGGGTGCCCTCGGCGAGCCTGGGCAGCACGTCCCACAGGGAGCCCAGGTAGCCGTTGACCTCGACCGCGACGGCCCAGCCGTCGAGTTCGGTGACGGCGACGAGCATCAGCTCCTCGTCGCCGTCCGGGGCGTGCTCGTCCTCGCCGTCGTCGAACTCCTCCCAGGCCTCCACGACCGCCGCCAGGCCGGTGACCCGACGGCCCGGGGCGGCGTCGAACCGCCGCAGCAGATCGTCGGCGGAGATCCCCTGGACGTGCGTCAGGCAGTAGGCCTCGGCGAGGTCGGGGTAGCGGTCCTCGAACCAGGTGAAGTCGGTGGCGTGTGCAGGCATGTGAGGGATGCTGCCAGATGCCTCCGACACCCGGGCACCTGGGACGGCATCAGCACCGCACCGCACAGCACCGCCTCGTCCGCACCGCACCGCCTCGTCCGCGCCGGGCCCACCCGTCGGCGCCGCACCGGATTCGTCAGCGCCAGGCCGGCGCGTCCGTCCCCCAGCGCCCGGGCGGGCGGGTCCAGTCGGTGGGTGCGCCGGTGTAGGAGACCGGGGGGAGGGCGTGGCGCAGCCGGCCGTACGGCGAGTCGGTCTCCGCGAGCCAGCGCTCGGGCTCGTAGGGCAGGTCGTTCAGCGGCGGGGCGGGCATGATGCCGTGCTGGAGCCAGGAGGCGGTGCCTGCCAGGGAGTAGCGCAGGTGGCGGCCGCCGGGCCGGCCGGTGCGCTGGTCGGTGAGGGCGCGCAGGACGCCGGCCGCGATCAGGTAGCCGGTGCCGTGGTCGAGGGCCTGCGCGGGCAGCACGCCGGGGCGCCCGGCGCGACCGAGAGCCCCGGCACCGTCACCCGCCTCCACGGCCGCGATGCCGACGCCGGCCTGGACCAGGCTGTCGAAGCCCCGGCGCCCGGCCCAGGGGCCCGTCCAGCCCCAGGCGTTGAGCTGGGCGACGATCAGGCCGGGCCGGCGTTCGAGCAGGGCGTCGGGGGCGAGGCCGTAGGCGTCCAGTGCGCCGGGGCGGTAGCCCGTGACGACGGCGTCGGCGGTGGCGAGCAGCACTTCGAACGCGGCGCGGTCGGCCGGGTCGGCGAGGTCGAGGCGGGTGGAGCGCTTGCCGAAGCCGGTGTCGGCGTGGGCGTCCTCGGCCTCGGGCAGCCGGGGCGAGTCGACGCGCAGGACGTCGGCGCCGAGCAGGGCGAGGGTGCGGGTGGCGACGGGGCCGGCGATCACCCGGGTGAGGTCGAGGACGCGGACGCCGGCGGCGGGCAGCGGTGCGGCGGCCAGCGGGCGGGCGGCGGCGGCGTCGGCCACCCGGATCTCGACGAGGGGGTGCGTGGTGTCACCAGGCGGCGCGATGGCGACGGCGAGCGCCCCCGCCGCGTAGGCACGGTCCTGGATCCAGGCGGCCGGGTGCTCCCGAAGCGTCCCGGCGAGCTGCTCGGGCCCGGCGTCGGCGGGCAGTCCGAGGACGCCGAGCAGCCGGTCGCGGTGGTGCGGGTAGTTGGCATGGGTGCGGACCCAGCCGTCGGCGGCCTGCCAGAAGCCTGAGAGCGGCGCGAAGCTGACCGGGGTGCGGCCGTCGATCTGGAGATGGCGCTCGCTGACGAAGGCGGTGGCGACGGCTCCCTGGTCGATCCTCACCTCCGGGACGGCGCCGCCGGCCCGCAGGGCGGACAGCTCGGCGGCGGCCAGCGAACAGGCGGCGACGGTGGCCCGGGCCAGCCGGCGGACGGGGAGCCGGGCGGGCAGGACGCGGTCGGGGCCGTGGAAGGAGACCCGCTCCAGCAGCCCGGCGGGCCCGCCGAGGGCGTCCCACGCGTGCGCGGTCGGCGCGTCGTGGGGGGCGGGCTGGTCGACCGGGGGCATCGGACGCTCTGTCATGCCCGCATTCTGCTCCCGTTCTCAGGCGCCCGCAGTGACGCCCGCCACCAGCATCAGCAGCACCGCGGAGACGACGGTCATCCGGCGCGCGGCCTGCGGGGTGGAGCCGAACCGGCCGCCGAGGCGTCCGCTGGCATGGGCGACCAGGCCGTACACGACTGCGCAGGCCAGCACGTTGAGCGAGCCGAGGGCGAGCACCTGGCCGCCGACCGGCAGGGCGGCGGCGGGGTCGACGAACTGCGGCACCAGGGAGAGGTAGAGCAGCAGCCCCTTGGGGTTGAGCAAGGCGGTGAGCATGCTCTGGCGCAGCACGATGGCGGTGGGCTGCGGGCGGGACTCGGCGAGGACGGCCGAGCCGCCCCGGCGCAGCGCGAGCAGCATGGTGGCGGCGAGGAAGACCAGGTACGCGGCCCCGGTGAGGCGCAGGACGGGCAGGACGGCGGGGACTGCGCGCAGGGCGGCGGCGAGGCCGGCGCTGGAGAGCAGGGTGTGCACGGCGTAGCCGGCGCAGACGCCGGTGACGCCGGTGAACGCCGCGCGGCGGCCCTGGCCGAGGCCGCGGGCGGCGATGTAGAGCCAGTCGGGGCCGGGGGTGCAGACCAGCAGCAGGTCGACCCCCAGGAAGAGGAGGAGGGCGTGGGTGTCCATGGTGCTGACCTGTCGTGTTCGTCGCGGGCGTTCCGGTTACTGAAGGTAGCCGGAGCGGGGCGGCACGCGATGGCCACTTCGCGCTGGTCAGGGCCACTCTTTGGCAGAATATTGCGCCATGGACCGCATCGACCGCAGAATTCTCCACGAGCTCCAGCAGGACGGCCGGCTCACCAACGCCGAGCTGGCCGCCCGGGTGGACCTCACCCCCTCCCCCTGTCTGCGCCGGGTGCGGCAGCTGGAGCAGGACGGCGTGATCCGCGGCTACCGGGCGCTGCTGGACGGCGCGGCGGTGGGGCGTGGCTTCCAGCCCTTCGTGACGATCACCATGCGGCACGAGGACCGGGCCACGGTGGCGGAGTTCGAGCGCCGGGTGGCGGAGCTGCCGGACGTGGTGGAGGCGCACCGGCTGTTCGGCGAGCCGGACTACCTGCTGCGGATCGCGGTGGCGGACATCACGGCGTACGAGCGGTTCATCACCGACGTGCTCTCGGGGCTGCCCGGGATCGCCCAGGTGAACTCGCACCTGACGATGAAGCAGGTGAAGGCCGACCGGGGCATCCCGACCGGCGGGTAGGGTGCGAACGGCGGGGGCCGACCGCAGCTCCCGGACCGTTTCCAGGGGGCCACGCCATGCAGAGCACGATCCGCCGTCTCGACCTCGGCTACTTCGTCCGTCCCGCGTCCGAGACGGGCGGCCCGAACGCGGGCGGGCCCACCGCGGGCGGCCCCGAGCCGCGCGTCGAGCCGGTGTTCGCCTACCTGGTGCGGCGGCCGGAGGGGCTGCTGCTCTTCGACACCGGGGTGGGCGGCGGCGATCCGCAGACCGCCGACCCGGAGACCGAGGCCCACTACCGGCCGGTCCGGCGGCCGCTGCCGGCGGCGCTCGCGGCGGCCGGGGTCGCGCTCGCCGACATCGGCCTCGTCGTCAACTGCCACCTCCACTTCGACCACTGCGGCGGCAACCCGCTGCTGGCCGGTACGCCGGTGCTGGTGCAGGCGGTGGAGCTGGCGACGGCCCGGCGCGGCGACTACACCGTCGACGCGCTGGTGGACTTCCCCGGCGTGGCCTACCGCGAGCTGGACGGCGAGGCGGAGGTCTGGCCGGGCGTGCGGGTGGTGCCGACCCCCGGGCACACCGCCGGGCACCAGTCGCTGGTGGTGGAGCGGCCGGACGGCGGCCCGGTGGTGCTGGCCGGCCAGGCGTACGACTTCGCCTCCGAGTACGGCTCGGCGGTGCTGGCCCGGCAGGCGGCCGCCGAGGGCGTCGCGCCGCCGCTGCCCGGCTACCGGGCCTGGGTCGACCGGCTCGCGCAGTTCGCGCCGAGCCGGGTGCTGTTCGCGCACGACAACGCGGTCTGGGAGCCGGCCGGGTAGCCGTGGGGCGCGCCCCTAGAACGCGAACCGCAGTGCGCGCACCCGGTTGTCGAAGGTGGACGGGACCAGCTCCGGCCCGCCGACCGAGCGGGCCTCCGGCAGGCGGGTGAACAGTTCGCGGAAGAGCACCTTCATCTCCTGCCGGGCCAGGTACGCGCCCAGGCAGTAGTGCGGGCCGCCGCCGCCGAAGCCGAGGTGGGGGTTGGGGGTGCGGGTGATGTCGAAGGCGTCCGGGTCGGTGAAGACGGCCTCGTCGCGGTTGGCGGAGCCGAAGAAGAGCACCGCCTTCTCCCCCGCGCGCAGCAGGGTCCCGTCGGGGCCGCCGAGGCGGTGATCGACGGCCAGGGTGCGGCGGAACTGGATGATCGGGGTGGCGTGGCGGACGATCTCGTCCACCGCGCCGCCGAGGTGGCGGTCGGGGTCGCCGAGCAGCAGGGCGCGCTGCCGGGGGTGGGCGGTGAGCAGGTGCAGGCCGTGGGCGAGCGCGTTGCGGGTGGTCTCGACGCCGGCCACCAGCAGCAGGGAGAAGAAGGCGCCGAGCTCGCGCCCGGTCAGCCGGCGGCCGTCGACATCGGCGGTGACCAGGGCGGAGATGAGGTCGTCCGCGGGGCGGCGGCGGCGTTCGCGGCCGAGGTCGGCGACCATGCCCTGCATCCGGGCGAGCGCGCGCAGCCCGCGCCCGGGCATCCGGAGCCGGCTGCGCAGCGGGCGGGCCACGCCGGTGTGCTCGGAGGCGTGGTTGACCTGGTCGAGGATGGCGCGGCGGGGCTCCTCGGGGATGCCCATCATGTTGCAGATCACCCGGAAGGGGAGTTCGGCGGCGACCGACGCGACGAAGTCCTCGGGCCGGTCGCGCTCCACCCGGTCGACCAGGCGGGCGGCCACCTCGCGGATGTCGTCCTCGACCTTGGCGATCAGGCGCGGGGTGAAGGCGCGGGAGACGATCCGGCGCAGCTGGGCGTGGCGGGGGTCGTCCAGGTTGACCATCGAGTCGCCGAAGAGCAGCCGGACCCAGCGGGCGGGTTCGGGGGTGGTGACGCCGGGACCGCTGAGGAAGACGGCGGGGGTGCGGCTGGCCTCGACGACGTCGGCGTGCCGGACGAGGGCGTGGAAGCCCCGGCCGCCGGACCGGCCGGCCGCCCGCTCGCCGAAGTGGACCGGGCCGGGGAGGCGGCGCAGTTCGGCGAAGGCGGCGGCACGGTCGGGGGCGGAGAGCTGCCAGAAACGGGGGTCGGCGAGGTCGGCCGCGGGGGTTTCGGGTGCGGTCGCTGTGCCCATGCCGGGCCTCCTGTCCTGTCGGTGCCCACCGGGAAGGCTCCGGAAGTGGCTCCGGAAGTCCGCGTGCTGGTGAGGCCCACATCTAGTCAGCACCGACAGGGACGGTGTCAAACCGCAATTACCTTATGATTACCGGCTTTTCGCGGATGGCAACGTTTCGGAACCGGCCGCGTCTCGGGAACGGCCGCGTCTCGGGAACGGCAGTCACACCCGGGCGTGGGACGTGATGTCCGCGCCGAACTCCCGATCATCGGCGGGGTGACGGTCGGCTGGGCCTGGCCGATGGCCGCCAGGTAGTCGGCGGTGCTCGCACCCTCGACGCCGTCGGCGACGCCGTCCGGCGTGGTGAGGTCCCGCTCGAAGGCGGCCTGGGCGGCCACCCGGGCGGCGTACTCGATGTCGGCCGGGGTGAACAGCTCGCTCGCGCCGACCAGCGCGTCGAGGTCCACGTCCGCCCACAGCGGGCTGGCGGGAGGTCAGCGCGCCGATTCACTCCCGAGGGAGAACACCGGCTCCTGGCCGAGCCCGGCCGTGGCTTCCGTCAGGTGGACCACCGCCGCGAGATCGTCCTCGCGATAGTCTCGACTTCCTCCCCCCTCGCGAACGAGGCGGCGTGCTGGTGGCGCAGCGTCTGCTGCAACGGTACCGACGACACCTCGGACAGGAACGCCAGCTCCTCGGTCTTCTTCCAACCGGTCAGCGCCGCGTCGGTCTCCTTGTACGAGGTGGACCTCCCCTCGCCGTGGTACCGGGCATGCCGGTCGGCAAGAGTCCTGTTCCATACCAGGCGCACACACCCGAACGTACGGCGCAGCACGGCCGCCTGCCCGGAGTCCGGGTAGCGCGGCACTTGTACGCCATTCTCACGGTGGTGGTCGCCTTACAGGAACTCCAGCCATGAGCAAGGCCTCTGATCGTGTGCCGGCGAACCCTGCTCCCGAAGCCCGAATTCCTCCCTGGCCCGAAGGCCGGGGCATACGTCGGAGGATCAGGAGAATCAACCCGTACACCGGCCGGGCCCGCCTCTCCGTCCTCGCCGGCCCCGTGTCGGTCGTCCGACCGCCGGCGCTGCGCCGCGCGGTGCCCGAACGGCGCGGCCGGGCATGCTCTCACGGGGGCGGAACCGGCCAATAACCGAGGGGGCGGTACGGGCCGGGCGGGGCGGGTGCGACGATGAGTGTCATCGTGATGACCGACCGGATCCGCTCGCTGCGCGCCGTGGTCTTCGCTGCGCTCTGCGTGGCGCTGGCCGCCACGGCGCACGTCGCCATGGCCGGCTCCGGGGTCTCCGCGCCGGTGCTCGCGGGCGCGTTCGCGGTCACCCTCGGGTTCACCTGGCTGCTCGCCGGCGGCCGCCGCGGGCTGGGGCCGATCAGCGTCTGGATGGTGGCGGCGCAGACCGCGCTGCACCTGACCTTCGAACAGGCCGGGGCCCTCGCGTCCGGCAGCGGGCTGGCGCGGCTCGGCTCGACGGACTGGGCGGGCCTGCTGCTCTGCAACCCGGAACGGGCGCCGGCCGGGATCTCGCCGGCCGACCTGGCCCGGATGGCCGGGATCGACCCCGACGTCCCGCCCCCCGGGAACCTCCGGCCGCCCGCCGGGTCGCACCACCTGGGCGCACACGGCGGGGCGGTGTCCGCCGGGACGGCCGACCAGAGCATGGCGGGGACGGCCGGCATGCCCGGGATGTCCGGAGGCTCCGGCGGTTCGGGCATGTCCGGGATGCCAGGGATGCCCGGGGTGTCCGGTGGCTCGGGGATGTCCGGGCACGACATGGCGGCGCACGGCATGTCGGTCGGGATGCTCGCCGCCCATGTGCTCGCCGCGCTCGCCTGCGCGCTGCTGCTCTGGCGCGGCGAGACGGCGCTGGCCCGGCTGTTCGAGCTGCTCGGCGCGCTGGGCGCCGTCCTGGCGGGTGCGCTGCTCGCGCCGCTGCTCGCCCTGTGGTGCCGGCCGAGCGGCTTCCGGCCGCCGGCCCCACCCGGACCCGCCGCCCACCGGGTCCGCCCGCCGCGGCTGGTGCTGCTCTCGCACGCCCTGATCCGGCGCGGCCCGCCGTGCGCCGCCCCCGCCTGCTGACGCGCCCACCGTCCGACACCCGACGCCGCTCCCGGCGTCCGCTGCGCGGTGGGCAGGTCGCCCTGCGCCGTTCCGTGGCCGACCGGCCACGCCGCCAGGGCCCGGGCCCGCGCCTGCCTGCCGCCGCCCCACCGGGGCGCCGCGGCGTACCCGGCCGGGCCCCACCGACGCCGAGCGTGCCGCCCGCGGCGGCCGTTCCCCAGCCCTCCCCTCAGGACCTTCCATGCCTGACCACGACGGCGCACCGGCCTCGTCCGGCGCCACCGTCCTCGTCGATCCGCCCGTCGTCTCCCTACCGGGGACGGTCACCCACACCGGGCCCGTCCGCACCGATGCCGTTCCCGCCGAGGCCGCCGGCCTCGCCGAGCCTCGCGAGGAGCTTCGCCGACCAGTCCGCCGACGGGCCCCCGGCACCGGCCCCCGGCACCGCGCCGCGCAGCCGTTCCGCCCGCTCCAGCCACTCCCGGCAGGCCTCGCACCGGGCGACGTGCTTGTCCACCCGCCGGTCCGGCACACCGGCCGCCTCACCGTCGAGGCGGGCGGAAAGAGCGGTACGGAACTGGGCGCATCTCATCCGACCATCGTCCCGCATCACCCGGCACATCGGACCGGCCGGGTGGGTGGCGCCGCAGGAACCACAGGCACACCACCCGCCCCGGACGCCGGCGGGAACGCCCGCACGGGACGTCCTACGGGATACCACACGGGAGGCCGCCGTGGATGACGAGCAGCTGACCACGCTGGCCCTGGCTGCCCGGGAGGGCCGGGCCGCCGACGTCGAGGCCTTCGTCCGGGCCACCCAGCGGGACGTGTGGCGGTTCGTCGCCCACCTCACCGACGTGCAGTCGGCCGACGACCTCGCCCAGGAGACCTTCCTGCGCGCCCTCCGCAGCCTGCCCGGGTTCGCCGGCCGCTCCTCGGCCCGGACGTGGCTGCTGTCCATCGCCCGGCGGACCGTCATCGACCGCTACCGCACGGCGGCCGCCCGGCCGCGCTGCGCCGCCCTGCCCGACTGGCAGGAGGCCGCCGAGCGGCAGGGCACGCTGCCCGCCGCCGGGTTCGAGGACGGGATCGCGCTCGGGGACCTGCTCGACCGGGTGCCGGCGCAGCGCCGGGAGGCCTTCGTGCTCACCCAGGTGGTCGGGCTGAGCTACGCCGAGGCCGCCGAGGTGGCCGGCTGCCCGGTCGGCACCGTCCGCTCCCGGGTGGCCCGGGCCCGCGAGGAGCTGATAGCCCGGCTCCGCGCCGCCGAACGCGGCGAGGCTCCCCCGCCGGGGCCGGCCGCCGAGCTGGCGGCGGCCTGCTGACGGCATCACGCACGCCCGCGCCGGGGTGGCGGCGCCGACGCACCGCCACCCCGGCCGCCGGTACCCCGGCCGGCGCGACAGGCGGGCCAGGTGGGCCCGCGTACGGCTACGCCCGGAACGACTGCGGCCGCTCCGGCGAGGCGGCCGCCAGGGCCTTGGCCACCTCCTCCACCCCGGCCCGGAGGCCGTAGACGGGGGTCTCGGGCTGCTGGCGCCAGGACTCGTCGATACCGCCGGTGTCGACGGTGTCGAAGCCCAGCTCGTCGATCAGGGCGCGGACGATCCGCTTGGCCGCCTCGTCGTCCCCGGCGACCGGCAGGGCCATCCGCTCCGGGTCGCCCGCGGGGCGGGGCCGGTCCAGGAGGTCCTGGGCGTAGGTGCCGTTGAAGGCCTTCACGACCGGGTGGCCGAGGTGCTGCTCCGTCCAGCGGCTCTCGGTCAGGCCGTCGTCCTCGATGCCCCCGATCCGGCCGTCGCGCTTGGGGTAGTAGTTGCCGGTGTCGATCACGGCGAAGCCCTCGGCGGCCCCGTCGAACAGCCCGGACGGGAGGTCGGGCACGTTCTTCAGCGGCACGGTGACCACCACGACCTGCGCGCCGCGGGCCGCCTCGGCGACGGTGACCGGGGTGGCGCCGGTCTCCTCGGCGAGTGCGCCGAGGGTCTGCGGGCCGCGCGAGTTGGCCACCGAGACCTCGTGGCCGAGTGCGGTGAGGCGCCGGGTGAGATTGCCGCCGATGTTGCCCGCGCCGATGATGCCGATCTTCATGGTTGTCCTTTCGGACCCCTGCCGGGGGTCGGGTCGGGCCGGCGTCACGCCGTGTGGTGCCTGACTGCAACCCCGGGCCGGGCGCGGCTATTTCCCGACCGCGGCGATGTCCGGAACGGAGCGCCGACGTTCCCGGCGACCGGGCCGGCCGCGCGGTCCGGATCGGCCACGACCGCAGTATTCCGGGCCGACCGGGAAAATTCCTTCAAGTGTTCGGAACTGGACCCCTCCTGCCTCCGACTGCTGTACCGGACGCCGCCGCCGAGGTGGCGTCCGGGACGGCACGGGGAATCGGAGGAGCGCCATGTCCGCGCAACAGCCACTGGCCACCGGTGGGCTGACCAAGGACCAGGCCCAGCCGGAGGACCGCTGGATCCTGGTCGTGGCCGCGGGACTGCTCTCGTTCGTGGCGATGCTCGACATGAACGTGGTCAACCTGGCCCTCACCGACATCGCGGACGGCCTGCACGTCTCCCCGACCACCGCGCAGTGGGCCGTCCTCGGCTACCAGCTCCCGCTGGTGGCCCTGCTGCTGCCCGCCGGGCGCTGGCTCGACCAGGTCGGCACCCGCTCCGCCCTGCTGCTGGCGGTCGGCTGCTTCGCGCTCTGCAGCGTGCTCGCCGCCGTGGCACCGTGGGCGAGTTGGCTGGTCGCCGCACGGCTGGCGCAGGGCGCGTTCGGCGCGGTGCTGTTCGTGCTGATGCCGGTGCTGGCCGCCACGGCCGTCCGGCCGGAGCTGCGCGGGCGGGCGATGAGCGTGCCCGCCACGCTCGGCCCGCTCGGCGCCGTCACCGGGCCGGTGGTCGGCGGCCTGCTGCTCGACCACGTCGGCTGGCGGGCCATCTTCCTGGTCAAGCTGCCGATCTGCCTGGCCGCCCTGGTGATCGCCCACCGCAACGCGCCGCACGGCGGCAGGCTGCGGCTGCCCGACCGGGGTTCCCTCGGCGACGCCGCGCTGATCGGCTCCGCGGTGGCCGCCGTTCTGCTCGGCCTCACCCTCGCGCCCGACGCGCCGGTCTGGCTGCTGCTCGCGCTGCCCGCCGCACCGCTGGTCGTCCTCTGGCTGCGCCGCCCCGGCGGACGGCCGGTCGCCGCCGTGCTGCGGGAGTCCGGCACCGCGGCGGTCAACGGCTCGGTGCTCTCACTGGCCGCCGGGTTCGCCGCCACCCACTACCTGCTCGCCCAGCACCTGCGCCGGGACGACGGGATCAGCGCCACCACCACCGCCCTGACCATGCTGGCCTTCCCGCTCGGCATGGTGCTGGCCGGCCGGTTCGGCGGACGGCTCGCCGACCGCTGGGGCGCCCGGCCGACCGCCCTGACGGGTGCGACCGTCACCGCCCTCGGCATGCTGCTGCTCGTCCCGCTGGACACCGACTGGTCGCCGCTCGACATCGCGTGGCGGCTCGCGCTCGCCGGGACCGGCATGGGCCTCAACGGCGGCCCGGTCCAGGCCCTGGTGATGACCGCCGCCAAACCGCAGCAACTGGCCACCGCCGGCTCCGCCGTCCAACTGGCCCGCAGCCTCGGCTTCGCCCTCGGACCCGCCCTCGCCACCGCCGCCACGCTGTTCGGCGACTCCGTCACCGCGGGCGTCCGGGCCGGGCTCGTCCTCGCCACGCTGGCCGCCGTCCAGGCCGTGGCCCTCCTCTCCCTGCACCACCGCACCAACCGCGCGGGCACCTGACGACCCGCCCGCGCGCACCACACCTCGACCGGAGGAACAGACGCAATGACCGACACCGTCCACGATCCGACCGCGGGAAGGCCGGCCGACGACACGCCGCGCTGCCCGTTCGGATACGACGAACTCCCCGACCCGGTACCGCTGTACGGGCCGGAGTACAAGAGCGACCCCTATCCGCTCTACCGGCGGATGCGCGAGGCCGGCCCGGTCCACCGGGTGAAGTTCCCGAGCGGGATCACCGCCTGGCTGGTGACCGGCTACAAGGCCGCGCACGAGACCCTCAACGACCCCCGTCTCGGCAAGAACCACGAGCTGGGCAACGAGGGTTGGCGCAAGCTCGCGTCGATCATGCCGGAGCCGCAGCACTCGCAGCTCCAGGTCCACCTGCTGCACCAGGACCCGCCGAAGCACACCCGGATGCGCCGGCTGGTGCTGGACGCCTTCACCCCGCGCCGGGCGGAGACCCTTCGCCCGCGCTTGGAGGAGCTGGCCGGCTCCCTGGTCGACGAGCTCCCGGAGACCGGCGGCGCCGACCTGGTGGCCGGCTTCGCGGCGCACTTCCCGTTCCGGGTACTCGCCGAAGCGATCGGCCTGCCACAGGAGTTGGCCGTCCGCTTCGACCGGGACTGGGGCAAGGTCGTCCAGCCGGTCGGGCCGCTGGACCCGGGCCGCCCGGCCTACGAGGGCCGGCTGCGCGGCCTGCAGACCTACATCGCCGACGTCGTGGCACACAAGCGCGCCCACTACGACCCGGCCGGGCCGGACGCCGACCTGCTCGGCCGGCTCGTCGCCGCGTGCGATGCGGGCGAGTTGAGCCGCGAGGAGCTCGACTCGATGGTGTTCCAGCTGCTGGTGGCCGGCCAGGAGCCGGTGACCAACCAGATCACCACCATGCTGATCACCCTGCTGCGCCGCCCCGACCAGCTGGCCCGGTTGCGCGACGGCATCGCCGCCGACCCGGGCCTGCTCACCCGCTCGGTGGAGGAACTGCTGCGCCACGACGCCGCGTTCGAGCTCACCACCTGGCGCTTCTTCGCCGAGGACAGCGATCTGCACGGGACGTCCGTTCCGGCCGGCGACTCCGTGATCGTCTCGCTCTGCGCGGCCAACCGCGACGACGAGCAGTTCCCGGACGCCGACGTCCTCGACTTCGACCGCACCCCCAACGCCCACCTGGCGTTCGGGCACGGCATCCACTACTGCCCCGGCGCCGCCCTGGCCCGGGTCGAACTCCAGGTCGCCCTCGCCACTCTGCTCACCCGGCTGCCCGGCCTGCGGCCCGCCACCGGGCCCGGCGAGGAGATCGACTCGCTCGCCTGGGTGCCCGCCGTCCTCGCCCGGGGGGTGAACAGGCTGCCGGTCGCCTACGACAAGCGGGTCTGACCGGCCCCACCACTCCCCGGCACCCCCCTCAGCGTCCCGGCGACCGATGCCGGGGCGTGGCTACGCCTGCCCTGAAGCCCGTACACCGTTCCGTGGAGGACCACCATGCCGCCCGCCGGCACCGTTTCCAGCGATTCCCAGACCACGGCCGATCAGAGCGCGGCCGACCGGAGCACCACCGGCCGGACCACGTCCGGCCCGACCACCACCGCCCGGACCACGTCCCCGTCCCCGTCCGCCACCGTCACGCCGGCCGGCGCCACACCGCCCGGCGCCGTCACGGACCCGCAGGAGATCGCCCGGATATCCGCCGGGATCCTCGATCTGCTGTTGCCGCACCGCCGGGCCTCCGACCCCGGCGTGCACGTCACGCCCGCCGACTTCCCGATCCAGCTGGAGCAGCTTGCGGACTTCCTCTCCAGCGGCGACCCGATCCTGTTCACCCTGCCCGGCTTCCCGTGCAAGTCGCCCAACCTCGCCAAGGTGCTCAGCCACCTGCCAGACGAGGGAGAGCGCCTCTCGCTCACCTTCCTCAACGGTCTCTGCGAGGAGATCGGCAAGCTCTACCAGCCCGGCGCGCAGATCCTGATCTGCTCCGACGGCCACATCTTCGGCGACCTGATCCACGTCCCCGACGACCACATCGACCAGTACTCCGACGAGCTGACCGCCATGATCGAACGCGAGGGCCTGAGCCACCTCGCCACCTTCGACCTGCGCGCCGTCCTCGGCGACCTGCCCTTCGACGAGAAGCGCGCCCGGGTGCACGCCCGGTACGCGCCCACCAAGGAGGAGCTGCGCGAGCAGGTGATGACCGACGACGAGACGCTGAAGCTCTACCGCGGCATCACCCGCTTCCTCACCGAGGACACGTTCGGCTTCGAGGGCAGCAAGTCCGCCCTCCAGCGCGAATGCCGCCGGCGCGCCTACGGCGTCATCCAGCGCAGCCGGGCCTGGGGCGACCTCGTCGCCGAGCAGCACCCGCGCTCCTTCCGGCTCTCCATCCACCCGCAGAAGGCGGGCGTGCCGAAGTTCGGCATCCGGCTGCTGGAGGCCGCCGACGCGTGGATGACGCCGTGGCACTCCTCGGTGCTCCACCGGGCCGACGGCGGCTGGGAGCTGCTGCGCAGCGAGGACGCCGCGAAGGTCGGCCGCCTGGTCGAGCGCAACGGCCGCCCCAGCCACTACGAAACCTCCTGACGCTGCATCATCTCGCCCGAGGACGCGGGCGTGCGGTGGTCGAACGCGATCAACGGGTCACCGGTGAGCGGATTCTCGACCACCGCCGCCCGCACGCCGAACACCTCGGCGAGCAGCTCGGCGGTCAGGACGTCCCGCGGCGCCCCGGACGCCACCAGGGTGCCGCGGTGCAGCACGTGCAGCCGGTCGCAGACCGAGGCCGCCGCGTTGAGGTCGTGCAACGCCACCAACGTGGTGCGGCGCTGCTCCCGTAGCAACGCGAGAAGTTCGACCTGGTGCCGGACGTCCAGGTGGTTGGTCGGTTCGTCCAACACCAGGACGTCCGGTTGCTGGGCCAACGCCCTGGCCAGCAGGACGCGTTGGCGCTCGCCGCCGGAGAGCTCGGCGAACCGCCGCCCGCCCGCGTCCGTCATGCCGACCCGCTCCAGCGCCCCGGCGACGATCCGGTGGTCCTCGGCGTCGTCCGCCGCGAACGCCCGCTTGTACGGGGTGCGACCCATCGCCACCACCTCACGGACGGTCAGCTCGAAGTCCCCGCCGCGCTCCTGGGGCAGTGCGGCGATGTGCCGGGCGGACTCCGCCGGGCTCAGCCCGGCCAGCTCCCGGCCGGCCAGCAGGACCCGTCCGGCGCTCGGCTTCAGGTGCCGGTAGACGGTGCGCAGCAGGCTGGACTTGCCGCTGCCGTTCGGCCCGACCAGCCCGGCGATCTCCCCCTCCTTGGCGACCAGGTGGACGCCGGCCACCACCGTCCGCCCGGACAGGGTGACGCTCAGATCCTCGACCGCGATCCTCAATTCCGCTCCAGTCGTCGGTCCAGCAGGTAGAGCAGGGTGGGCGCGCCGAGCAGGGCGGTGACCACGCCGATCGGCAGTTCCTGGGTGTCCAGCGCGGTGCGGGCGATGGTGTCGACCACCACCAGCAGCACCGCCCCGGTCAGGGCGGAGAGCGGCAGCAGCCGGCGGTGGTCGCCGCCGGCCAGCAGCCGGCAGACGTGGGGCACCATGAGGCCGACGAAGCCGATCGCGCCGGAGACGGCGACCAGGACGCCGGTCAGCACGCTGGTGACGACGAAGATCTCGCGGCGCAGGCGGGTGACGTCGACGCCGAGCCCTGCCGCCGTCTCGTCGCCCATCAGGAGCGCGTTGAGCCCCCGGGCGCGGGCCTGGAGCAGGCCCAGCCCGAGGGCCACGGCAAGGGCGGGGACGGCGAGTTGGCTCCAGACGGCACCTCCGAGGCTGCCCATCAGCCAGAACAGCACGCCCCTGGTCTGCTGTTCGTCGCCGGTCTGCAGGACGAGGTAGCTGGTGAAGCCGGTGAGGAACTGGCCGATGCCGATGCCGGCGAGCACCAGGCGCAGCGGGGAGAAGCCGCCACCGCGCCGGGCCAGCAGCCAGACCAGGGAGAAGGCGGCGAGCGCGCCGAGGAAGGCGGCCAGCGAGATGGTCAGGCCGACGGCGCTCCCGAAGGCCATTTCGAGGCCGAGCCCGCTGCCGAGGACGATCACGGCGACGGCGCCGAGCGAGGCGCCGGAGGAGATCCCGAGCAGGTAGGGGTCGGCGAGCGGGTTGCGGACGAGTGCCTGGACGGCGGTGCCGACGAGGCCGAGCCCGGCCCCGACCATCGCCGCCAGCAGGGCGCGCGGGACGCGCAGTTGCCAGACGATGAGGTCCCGGGTGCCGGGCTCGGGTGCGCTGCCGGTCAGGCGGTGGGCGACCACCGACCAGACTTCGCCGGGCGGGATGTCCACCGATCCGAGCGAGACGGCGGCGGTCAGCGCGGCGACCAGGGCGAGGGTGAGCACGGCCGCGAGCGGCCCGGCACGCAGGGTGCGCGTGCGGGTCCGCCCGGCGGCGGTGGTGGTGGCCGATGCCACGGTCTACTGGCCGTTCTTGACGAGGTCCGGGTGGACGGTGGCGGCGATCTGCCGGACGGTGTCGGCGTTGCGGACCCCGGCGATGGTGGTGACCTCGGAGCCGATCCGCAGGAACTTCCCGCCCTTGACGGCCTTCAGGCCCTGGGTGGCGGGGAAGCTCTTCAGGAACGCCTCGGCGTCGTCGAAGGCCTTGCGGTTCTCCTCCTCGGTGCCGCGGGTGCGGACGGCGAGCTGGATCCAGTCCGGGTCCTTGGCCACGACGTCCTCCCAGGAGACGGGCTTGAAGTCGGCGTCGCAGTCGGCGAACACGTTGCGCGCGCCGGCCAGGGTGATCACCGCGTTGGCGACCTGGCGGCCGCAGACGGCGACCGGCTGCTTGGTGCCGGCGTCGAAGTCGAAGAAGAAGTAGCCCGGCCGCTGGCCGGCGGGGACGCCGGCGGTGGCGGCGCGCACCTCGCCGACCTTCTTCTCCATCCCGGCGACGAGCTCCTCGGCACGGGCGCCCGTGCCGGTGACCGCGCCGAGCCGGCGGATGTCGTTCTCCACCTCGCCGAGGTCGGTGCGCGGCCCCTTGGCGGCCCTGGGGGTGCCGGAACAGGCGGTGGAGAGGAGGAAGACGTGCTGGATGCCCGCGGCGGCGAACTCCTCCTCGCTCGGGCCCGCGCCCGCGCCGCCCATCATCGGCATCGCCCCGAAGGCGTCGACGTAGAGGTCGGCGCCGGAGCCGAGCAGCTTCTCCTTGGCGATCCCCATCTCGCCCAGCACCGGTACCTTGGCGCCCTGTTCGGCGATCGGCCCCGGCAGGCTGCCCTTGCCGGGCGGGAACCCGGTGCCGATCACCCGGTCGCCGGCGCCGAGCTGGAGCATCATCTCCAGGCCGGCGGCGTTGCTGGTGACGATCTTCTTCGGTGCCTGCTTGACGGTGGTCTCCTTGCCGGCGCAGTCGGCGACCTTCACCGGGAACGCACCGGCGGCGGTGGCCTGCCCGCCACCGCCGCCACCATTGCTGCTGCTGTCCGTGCTCCCTCCACCGCCGCTCCCACAGGCCGTGGCGAACAGGGCAACAGCGGCCGCGATACCGCAGAACACGCGAGGGCGCATGACAACTCTCCTGGTCAATGGTCGTGCTCGGGCCCGTCCTACGAACCCGGACCAGGTAGTCGGCCACCAACCCCGCCCGGTTCCCGGGACTTTCCGGCGCCGTACGGCCGGCGTCCGGCCGAGGTCCGGTCCGGTCGATCGCGCGCCCGGCGAGACCGGCCGGAGAGGGCCTAGGGTGGCCGTATGGCCTCCCTCTCCGGTTTCCCTGCAGAGCCGTTGGACGATCTCGGGCTGCCGGTGGCGCTCGGGGCCGGACCGGTGCGGCGGGTGGTGTCGCTGGTCCCCTCGCTGACCGAGGCCGTCGCCGTCTCCGCGCCCGGACTGCTGGTCGGCGCCACCGACTGGTGCAGCCACCCCGCCGGCCTGGCGGTGGAGCGTGTCGGCGGCACCAAGAACCCCGACGTCGGCCGGGTCGTCGCGCTCGGCCCGGACCTGGTCCTCGCCAATGACGAGGAGAACCGCCGACCGGACCTCGATGCGCTGCGGGCCGCCGGGCTGGCCGTCTGGGTCACCGACATCCGCACGCTGGAGCAGGCGTTCGCCTCGCTGGACCGTCTCCTGACGGTCGGCTGCGGCCTGCCGCGGCCCGCGTGGCTCGACGCCGCCGAGGCCGCGTGGTCCCCGCAGGCCGCCCGGACCTCGTGGGCCGGTGTCCATCCGCTGTCGAGCCCCCTCCGCGCCGTCGTGCCGATCTGGCGCCGCCCCTGGATGGTGCTCGGGCGCGACACCTTCGCCGGCGACCTTCTCGGCCGCCTCGGCGTCCACCTGCTCCACGCCGGCCACCCGGAACGGTACCCCGCGGTTCCGCTGCCCGAACTCCTCGCTGCTGAACCCGACTTGGCGGTCCTCCCGGACGAGCCGTACCGCTTCACGGCGGACGACGGCCCGGAGGCGTTCCCCGGCATCCCGGCGGCGCTGGTCAGCGGGCGCCATCTGACCTGGTACGGACCGTCCTTGGCGGAGGCGCCGGAGGTGCTGGCGGCCCAGCTGGCGCGGGCTCTGCCACCCTGCTGAGGCCACGGCGCCGCCCCGGACCGAGCAGTGGGCCGGCGCCGGGCAGCGGCCGGCTCGTGCGGGAACGGCTCACATGAGCGGGACGCACCGGATGACCCGGTCGCACGCCATCAGCCATTCGAGGACGTGGACGAGTTCGGTGTCCTCGCACGGCCCCTCGCCGTCGAGCAGGTTCGCATCCACCAGAACGGCGTTCACCGTGTGCCCCTCCGCCTCCGACAGCTTCCGCACGTAGTCACCGGGGACGGAACGCAGTGCCTGCCGCTCGCCGCCCTCCAGGTGGAGCCGGTAGGTCTCGACCGTGAACGTCTCGGTTCGTTCCCGGGTGATGCGTGCCATGGGACGCCGTCCTTCCTCGGGCTGTTGCGTCGGCCCCCTGGGCACACCACGCTGGGCACGGACGTCGCCGGACGCGCGACACCCCGGCCGAACAGCCCAACGCCGCGACTCCGTCGCGGTGCAGCCGGACGAACCGGCGGACCGGCCGGCCGTGTCGGGGCACCGGGGCCCCCAGCGCGTGAGATTCGTACCGGACCGGTGCCCGGGCCCCGGCGGGCGGCGCACCGATCCGATCACCGTAGGATGTCGCCTCTCGCCGGGTCGGCCGGCGACACAGGGGGGCGGAACGACATGAAGGTGCGTGCTTCACGGCAGGCGCTGGTACTGGTGTCGGCGGCGGCCGTGTCGACGGCGCTGCTGACCGGCTGCGGCACCAAGAAGGCGGACGACACGGCCGGGGGGACGCCGGCCCCGGCGGCGGCCACCGCCACGGACGCCACCCCGTCCACGACGCCGACGGCCACGCCGACGGCCAGCGCGACGGCGAGCGCCACCCCGAGCGCCAGTGCCTCACCGGCCGCCTCACCGAGCACGACGGCGGGCAGGACGGCCAAGCCGAGCCCGACCGCTGCGGCGAGCACCGCCAAGCCCACCGCCGAGAAGCCCGCCGACCCCGCCCCGAAGGCCGCAACGGCCCCCGCTCCCGCCCCGGTCGCGGCGGCGCCCGCGCCCGCGCCGACCGCCAAGCCCGGGCCGGTCGCACCCCCGCCGCCGCCCGCGCCCGCCACCCCGCACGTCCCGCCGCTGCAGAGCGGCTGCACGCCGAGCAAGCCGCAGCCCGACGAGCCCAAGGAGGCCGTCGCCGCGGCGCTCACCTCCGCCGCCGGCCAGCCCCGCACACTGACCCTCAGCAACGGCGGCACCGACAAGCTCCCGGCCCTTCCGGTCGGCCTGGTCAAGGCGATCGCCTGGCAGGAGAGCGGCTGGCAGTCCGGCATCCTCGCCTGCGACGGCGGCATCGGCACCATGCAGGTCATGCCCGCCACCGTGAGCTGGATGAACAGCAAGTTCGGGACCACCTCCGACCCGAAGACGCTGGCCGGCAACGTCCAGCTCGGCACCCAGCTGCTCGACTGGCTGGTCGCCTACTACGGCGACTCCTCGTTCGGCGGGAAGTACGACCTCTCCCCCGACCCGGCCACCGGCAAGACGCCGCTGCTCGACCTGGTCATCTCCGCCTACAACGCGGGCGCGGGCAACGTGCACTACAACACCGTCACCGACCCGGTCACCGGCGCCACCACCGGCAGCCTGGCCATCCCCAACCCGAGCTACGTGGCCAACGTCAAGGCACTCATGTCCAGCGCGCCCTGGAACAAGGCGGGCTGAGCGAGCACGGCCACAGCCATGACGAAGGGCCCGGTGGAGGCGGTGCAACACCACCCCACCGGGCCCTTCGTCGTCGCCGAACCGGTCGGCGCCGCTCTGCGTCAGGCGCGCGCGGCAGTGGCGGCGGCGCCCAGCGCCTCCTTGATCCGCGGGCCGAGGCGGGCGAAGCCCAGCTCCTTCATGGCCGCCCGCAGCAGTTCCTCCTCGCTGCGCTCCACACCGTCGGCGTCCACCCACCGCACCACGGCGAGCAGTTCGTCGGCGGAGTAGGCGGTGACGGGACGGCCCGGCGTGAAGTCGGGCTTCTCGGGCTGCCCGGCAGCGGCGGGCTCGGCGGCCGCGACCGGCTCGGGAACGACGACGGGCTCAGGCTCAGCCTCGGCGACGGGCTCCGGCTCGGCCTCGGCGACCGGCTCGGGAACGACGACGGGCTCAGGCTCAGCCTCGGCGACGGGCTCCGGCTCGGCCTCATCGGTCGTCTCCTCGGCCGTCTCCTCGGCCACGACGGCCTCAGGCTCGGTCTCGGCCACGACCTCTACGGCCTCGGGCTCTTCGGCCACCGCGTCGGCCTCGACCTCGGCGGCAACGGGCCCGGCCTCGACCGGCTCCACCTCGACGGCCTCGACCGGGGCGTCGACCTCGAGGGCCTCCACCTCGGCGACCGGCGTCACGACCTCGGGCGCGCTCTCCTCGACCACGGCCTCGACCTCGACCTCGGCGGCAACGGGCTCGGCCTCGACCGGCTCCACCTCGACGGCCTCGACCGGGGCGTCGACCTCGACCCCGGCCGCCTCAACCTCGGGCTCGATCACAGCCACGGTCTCGGTCTCGGCCACCGGCGCCACAATCTCGGGCTCGACGACCACGGGCTGGGGCTCCTCGGCCACGGCCGGCTCGATGTCGGCCACGGTCTCAGCCACGGCCTCGGGCTCGACCTCGGCCGGCTCGACCTCGGCCATCGCCGTGACCGAGATGACGTCGACCAGGTCGTCGGCTGCGGGGGACGGCGCCGGGAGGGTGACCACGACGGGCCGGACCTCGACGGGCTCCTCGGCCGTAGCCTGCTCGGCCTCGGCCTCGACCTCAGCCGCGGCCTCGACGTCGGCCTCGACGTCAGCCTCCACCACCCCGACGGCGTCGGTCTCGTCCTCGGCGTCCACCTCGGTCTCGTCCTCGGTCACGTCCTCGGCGACAACCTCCGGCTCGGTAGCCTCGACCTCGGTCGCAACGTCAGCCTCGGCCTCGACCTCGGCAGCCGGCTCCGACACCGCCTCGGTGGTCTCCTCCCGCCCCGTCAGCCCGTCCCGCTGCCCGCCGGCCAGAGCCTGGCGGGCGCTGAAGGCGGCCTCGGCGGCGCGGCGGTCGGCGCGGGCGGCGGTGAGCTCGGCAAGCAGTTCGCCGAGGCCGGCCTCCTCCAGGGAGGTGCGCAGGGAGCGGATGGCGGGGAGGCGGTACAGGGTGCCCTCGTCGGCGGCGAGGCGCTCGACCAGGTCGATGAGCTCGCCGAACGGCAGCGCGTCGAGGTCGTGCTCGGGCAGCAGGCCGCCGAGGTCGCGCAGGCCGGCGCCGATCGCATCGAAGGCAGCGGCGGTGCCCTCGGCCAGGGCGCCGTCGGCGGGCGGGACGGGCAGCGCGCCGGTCGGGGCGAGGACGGCCCAGGCGCGGCGCTCGATCTCGGCGGAGGCGAGCGCCTCGTGCAGTTCCTCGGGGCGGACCTTGCGGCCGCCGGCGGCGAGCGCGGCGGCCTGCTTGCGCAGTGCCCGCACCTTGAGGAAGGAGAGCTTGACGCCCCGCTCGCGGCGCCAGGTGCGGTCCGCGGTGGCGGCGACGAGCGCGGCGAGGTCGGCGTCGTACGCGGCGCCGGTCAGGGTCGCGGAGGTCTGGTGGACGCGCTGGAGCGTCTCGGCGAACAGGGCGGCGACCGCGATGGTGCCGGGCTCGTCGAGCTTGGCGTCGGCGGCGAGGGTGGTGACGGCCTCCCAGGTCTGCTGGAGGTCGCGGCCGCGCAGTTCGGCGAGGACGGTCGAGGCGGCGCGGGCGTCCTCGGGGGTGGCGACGGTGTCGACGGCCGCGTACCAGGCGTGGGTCTCGGCGGTGAGGGTGAAGGCACCGAGTTCGGCGTAGCGGCCGAGTTCGTCGCGGAGGTCGGTGTCCGCCGCCTGGCTGCGGGTCTGCTCCAGGTCCTTGGCGTCGTTGGCGTCGGCGTCGGCCGTGGCGGCGTCGGCGGCCTTGGCATCGGCGGCGTCGGCCGCGTCGGCGTTGCGCGAGTGAAGCACTGTCATGTGAGGTCCGGTTCTGGGCGACTGCGGCGGGGCGGGCGGCGAGGGGGACGGCGGACCTGGTGCGCACGGTTGCCCCGGCGGGTGGGGCTGGGGCGCGCGGTCGGCCTGCCGGTTGTGGAGGCCAAGAATACGGGTGCCCGTTCGAGCCTTGCACGCACCCACCGCCCTCCGGGCCGGTGTGGCGTGCCACACCGCTCGCCTGGCCGCTACTCGGGAGGGCCGGGCGGGTGGTGCGGCGCGGGGCCGGGTGGGTGACCGGGCCGTCGGCGCAGCCCGTCCATCGGCACAGTGCGGGTGCGCCGGCCGAGCGGTGGCCGGTAACCGGATCGGGTGAGGGTGTCGAGGCTGACCGGCGCGAGGTACTCGTGGAGCGCGGTCCGGTGCCACCAGGCTCCGGTTTCGCGCAGTTCGCGCCAATCGGTGAACCGGTAGAGGTGGAGGGTCGCCCGGACGTGGGTCGGCGGGGCGTCGGGGAAGGGGTTGTGGCGCAGCAGCCGCAGGGTGTCCGGGTCGTTGGCGAGCAGCCGGGCGACGAAGGGCAGGAACCAGGGCCGGGCGTAGGCGGGTGAGATGCCGGCGAACCACATCAGCCAGTCCAGGCGCAGGTGGTAGGGGGCGTACTGGCGCGGGAGGCGGCGCACGTCGCCGGGTTTTCCCTTGAAGCCGTACTCGCGCCAGACGGTGTACGGGGTGACGGCAGGCTCGTCGGTGCCTTCGACGACGACCTCCTGACGGATGCGGTTGACGCTGCCGAAGGCGCCGTAGGTGTTGACGAGGTGGAGGCGGTTGAAGGAGCGGTTCATGACCTGCCGGCGCGAGACCAGGTTCCGTACCGGCCAGTAGCTGAGGACGGCGACGGCGAGGGTCAACGCGATCACGACGCCCTCGAACCAGCCGGGCGTGCCGCCGTACGCGTGGGGGTGGACGGGCAGGCCGAGCCGGGCGGGGTCGACGGCGGCGAGGGCGAGCGTGATGGTGAGCCAGTTGAGCCAGGCGAAGTTGCCGGAGGCGACCAGCCAGAGCTGGGTGGCCACGATCACGCAGGCCGCGTAGGTGGCGGCCGGCTGCGGGAGGAGGAGACCGACCGGGACGAGGAGTTGGGTGACGTGGTTGGCTGCCGCCTCGATCCGGTGCAGCGGGGCGGGCAGGTGGTGGAAGAACCAGCTGAGCGGGCCGGGCATGGGCTGGGTCTCGTGGTGGTAGCGCAGGCAGGTCAGGTCGCGCCAGCAGCTGTCCCCGCGCAGTTTGATCAGTCCGGCGCCGAACTCGACCCGGAAGACCAGCCAGCGCATCAGCCAGAGCACCAGGACGGGCGGTGCGGTGTCCTCGTTGCCGAGGAAGGCGGCCAGGAATCCGGCCTCCAGCAGCAGGGACTCCCAGCCGAAGGAGTACCAGGTCTGCCCCACGTTGACGATCGAGAGGTAGAGCACCCAGAGCAGCGCCCAGAGGAGCACCGACACCCAGAGCGGGACGGCGTCGCCGAGCCCGGCGACGAGGGCGGCGGAGGTCGCGGCGCCGGTCCACGCGACGGTGGCGAAGTAGCGGTCGCTGTAGTGGAGGTGGAAGAGGCCGGGCGCCTGGCGGAACGACACCCGGGCGGTGAAGCGGGGGACGGGGAGCATGCCGCCGGTGCCGATCAGGGCCCGGAACTGGGCGGCGGCGGCGAGGAAGCCGGTGAGGTAGACGGCGGCCAGCAGCCGTTGCACGAGCAGCCTGCTCAGCCAGTACTCGGGGGCGGCGAACCAGTCCATGCGGCCAATGCCTACCACCGGCCCGGGCCGCCGGGCACCGGCGCGGGTGTGCGACGGTGCCGGTTCACCCGCCCGGCACTGGGCGGCGCCGGTCGACGCGAACCGCGGGGTGCGCGTGCCGCGTGCCGCGGGGTGCACGTACTGCGGACAGCACCGTGGCGGGGAGCCTCTCCTCGGGGGTGAGAGGCGCCCCGCCACGGTGGCGGTGGGCCGGACGGTGGCCCGGTGCGGGCTCAGCCCGGGAGGACGAGGCCGGTGTTCCCGGCGCCGAGGCCCGGGCGGCCGGTGGTGGCGCCGTTCTGCTGCAGCCGGTCGACCAGGAGTGCGGCCAGCGTGCCCAGCTCCTCCTCGGTGCGGGACTGCGCGGTGACGTCCATGCCGACGGTGAGGACGCCGTTGACCTGGCCGGTGCGCGCGGCCCGCAGGGGGGTGCAGGTGAAGCTGAAGATCTGCTGGATCCGCTGGGCGTCCGGCCGGGTGGAGTTGATGCGGACGTCGTTGAGGACGGTGGCCCGCCCGGTGTGGTACGCCTCGGCGACCGCCTGCTGGAGGCCGGCCGCGCCGAGCTGCGGGTAGGCGTGGCCGATCGCGCCGTACGCCGCCGGGGCGCCGAAGATGTCGGCGTGCTGGGCATTGGCGTAGCGGATCTCCTGGCCGGGGCCGTCGGTGAGCATGATCGGGAAGGGCGAGCCGTCGAACGCCGCGAACATCTCCTGCTGCTGGGCGAGCAGGTTGTCGCGCAGCCGGATCTCGGAGAGCAGCGCCTCGGCGAGGTGCTGGATGTCGCGCAGCCGCTCGCGGCCCCACTGGCGGGGTTCGCGGTCGAGGACGCAGACGGTGCCGATGACGGTGTTGCTGTCGTCGACCAGCGGGGCGCCGAGGTAGGCGCGCACGCCGAGTTCGTCGACGACCGGGTTCCCGGCGAACCGGGGGTAGGCGAGGATGTCGTCGAGGGCGAGCGGCGAGCGCTGGGCGACGACGTGCGGGCAGAAACCGTGGCTCAGCGGCATCTGACGGGTCGGAAGGTCGAACGCGATGCCGCGATCGGCCCAGGAGGCGCCCTCTTCGGCCGCCTTTTCGGCCGAGCTTGGCGGAATATAGAGCCCCCGGAACATCTGCCGCTCGTCGTTGATGAAGTTGACCATCGCGATGGGGGCGCGGGTGATGCTGGCGGCCAGGTGAGCGAAGCGGTCGAAGGCCTCGTCCGCGGTCGGTTCGTTGAGACCCAGGCTGCGCAGCCTGCGGGTCCGCTCGGACTCACCGCCGGCACCCGGGAACTGGCCTGGAGTGCTCATCACATCAGTCATGGCGCACATGTAATCAGACATCCGGCACGATCCGCGCTCCCGGCCCACCCGGATCAAGTTTGCTGATGGACAGTCAAAGATGCATGTGAGCGGCGTTCGGGCTGGTCGTCAAAAGTGGGGGAAGATCACTTCCCCGCTTCGCGGCCTTTCAATCCTCGACCGTCCCCGGGCGATCCGATCGCGCCAATCAAAGATCAACTCTGGAGACACCCGGATCCCCATACAACAATGAGCCCTGCCGAAAATACGGACGGTGTCCCCCGTGACACGGTCCGCACTTCCGCACGCACCGGCTGCACTGGGGCAGCCGACCGCCACCCCAACTCCCCACCCTCGGGCGGCCGGCGCGGATCGGCTGTATGGACGGAGGCACGACCACCCCCCGAACCCGAGAGGACCCAGCATGGCGATGGACTACTTCACCGACGAGCGACACGAGAGCCTTCGCGCGGAGGTGCGTGAGTTCGCGGAGAAGGAGGTGCGCCCGCAGGTCGCCCGGATGGAGGCCGACCGCCAGGTCGAGTTCGAACTCTCCCGGGAGATCGCCCGCCGCGGCTGGATCGGTGTCACCATCCCGCAGGAGTTCGGCGGCCTCGGGCTCGGCCACCTCGCCAAGACCGTCATCGTCGAGGAACTGGCCCGGGTCAGCGGCGCGATGGGCGCCATGGCGCAGGCCTCGCAGCTCGGCGTCGCCAAGGTCATCCACTTCGGTTCCGACGCCCAGCGCCGGAAGTGGCTGCCACTGTTCGCCTCCGGCGCGTCCCTGCCGACCATCGGCGTCACCGAGCCCGAGTCCGGCGGCCACGTGCTCGGCATGAGCGGCACCGCACACCGCGAGGGCGACGAGTACGTGCTCAACGGCCGCAAGTGGTTCGTCGGGAACTCGCACATCGGCGACGTGCACGGCGTGGTGTTCCGCACCGGCAAGGGCAGCAAGGGCCTCTCCGCATTCCTGGTCGAGAGCGACCGCCCCGGCTTCCGCACCGGGGACCCCGGCTCGCAGAGCGGCCTGCACGGGTTCAGCTTCGGCGAGATCGTCTTCGAGGAGTGCCGGATCCCGGTCGCCAACCGGCTGGGCCGGGAGGGCCAGGGCCTGGACGTCGCCTACTCCTCCTCCACCCTGTACGGCCGGCTGAACCTCGCCGCCGTCGCCCTCGGCATCCACGTGGCGATCGTCGAGGACACCGTGCGGTTCACCGAGGAGCGGATGCTGTACGGCAAGCCGCTCTCCCAGCTGCCCAACATCGCGCTCAAGCTGGGCGAGATGCAGTCCCGGCTGATGACCGCCAAGCTCGCCGCGTACCACGCCTCCCACCTGCTCGACCACGGCAAGCCCTGCGACGCCGAGCTGATGAACGCCAAGCTCATCAACACCGAGTACGCGCTGGACTCCGCGCGCAACGCGATGGAGATCCACGCCGCCCGGGGCCTGCAGGCCGAGTTCCGCATCGAGCGCTACCTGCGCGACGCCACCCACGTCTACCCGCCGGCCGGCACCTCGGACGTCCAGCGGCTGCGGCTCGGCCAGGTCGCCGCCGGAACGTACGGCAAGCAGTGGTCGGCTGAGCTGTCCCACCTGGCCGGCTGGGCCTGGTCCGAGCTGGGCGAGCGCGAGTCCGCCGCGGAGGCCGAGGCCGAGGCCGGGCAGTCGCTGGAGGCGGCGCTGCTGCACCTGCCGATGGCGGTCTGAGACGGTCCGAGACGGACGGGGGGCGGATCCGGGTCACCCCGGGCCCCGGCCCCCACCCGGGCCCTCGGGCCCGCCGGACCCCCCGCATCCCCCGCATCCCTCGGGCCCCTCGGGCCCCTCGAGTCGCCCGGACCCCGGGGCGACCCCCGAGGGGCCGGCGCGGCCGGATTCGCCGTCTGGGCGGACGCCACCTCGACCCGCTAGACTTGACCTGTTCCTGACGACTTTTCGGAGGCCGGTCCTCGGCCTCCGGAAAGCCGCCGGCACGTCCGGACGCGGCGCCACGACCAGCGGCGATCCGCATCCCGGAACCGTTCCGGATGACGGACGAACGGGTCATCGGCTGTTCACATACCGTCAGTTGATGTTGCCGAAGGGGCACCTGGGGCTGGTAGCGTGCCTTGCAGTCGGCGGCCGTGCTGCACCCCGTCCGGACGGTGACACGGCGTCATATCGTCCGGCACCCCCTCCGGGCACCGCCGGCCGTGGCACCCCCGCTGCCCGGTCGGAGCACACGGGCGATACCGCCGTTCGGCCCAGCAACAAGGAATCAGATGCCAGGCATATCGGCCCCCCGCACGGGCCACCGCGCCGGCCGGTCCGGCTCTCTCCGCGGCTCGCTCCTCGCCCTCGTGCTGGTCCCCTGCCTCGGCCTCGCCGCCGCCTGGGGATACGCCGCCTACCTGCTGCGCAACACCGGCCACCACACAGCCCTGTTGGCCGTCAGCGCCGTCGTCGCCGTCGTCCTGCTCTGGAGCCTGATCAGCGGCGTGCGGCTCGCCGGGACCCTCTCCGCCCGGCTCTCCGGGCTGCGCACCGACACCCTCTCGCTCGCCCAGCACGAGATCCCCGAGGTCGTCGGCCGCCTCCAGGCCGGCGAGTCCGTGCCCGCGCCGCCCGCCTGGGCACCCTCCCGGCGCGCCGGCGACGAGGTCCAGCAGACCGCCGACGGCCTCGCCGCCGTCCGGCAGGCCGCCATCGCCGCCATCGTCCACCAGGCCCAGGGCCGCGAGGGGACGAAGAAGGTCTTCCTCAACATCGCCCGCCGCACCCAGATCCTGATCCACCGACAGATCAGCATGCTGGACGCGCTGGAGCGCGAGCACGAGGACCCCGAACTGCTGCGCGAGCTGTTCGCCGTCGACCACCTGGCCACCCGGATGCGGCGCAACGCCGAGAACCTGGTCATCCTCGGCGGCGCCCTGCCCGCCCGGCGCTGGCGCAACGCCGTGCCCGTGGTCAACGTGCTGCGCAGCGCCGTCTCCGAGACCGAGAACTACGCCCGGGTGGTCGTCCAGGGCGTGCCGCGCACCTCGCTCAGCGGGCAGGCCGTCGCCGACGTCATCCACCTGGTCGCCGAACTGATCGAGAACGGCACCACCTTCTCCCCGCCCTACACCCAGGTGCAGGTCTCCGCGCAGGAGGTCCCCAAGGGTCTCGTCGTCGAGGTCGAGGACCGCGGCCTCGGCATGAGCGGGGACGAGTACGAGCGGCTCAACGACTACCTCGCCAACCCGCCCGAGCTGGACGTCTCCGCGCTCGGCGACGACCTGCGGCTCGGCCTCTTCGTGGTGGCCCGGCTGGCCGCCCGGCACGACATCCAGGTGACCCTGCGCCCCTCCCCGTACGGCGGGACGCGGGCCGTGGTGCTGGTGCCGGCGCCGTTGCTGGAGCAGGCGGAGCAGGTCGCCGACGTGCCCGGCCTGCCGGCCGGCGCCCGGGTGACCCGGACGCCGGTGCCGGAGCAGACCCTCGACGGCGGGCCGGGCGAGACCGACGAGGAGCTGTCGGGGGCACTCTCCGGGGTGCTGAGCGGGCTGCTGGGCGGTGCTCCCTCGGCCACCGGGCCGGCCGCGGGCGCGGAGAGCACGGACGCCGGGCTCCCGGGGAACCCCATGGACCCCGTCGGCCCCATGGACCCCGTCGGCTTCGGTGCCCCCGGGAACCCCGGGGGCCGGCACGACAGCGGTGTGATCATCGGCGAACTGCTCGCCCAGTACGGCGACGGCGCCGCGCGGGGCGAGGGCGAACCCGCGGGCGGCGGCCTTCCGGTGGGCGCTCAGATCCCCGGGCTGCCCGGCGCCGTGGTCGTCCCCCGGCCCGCGCCGCCCCGGCCGTACGACGACCAGGCGGGCGGACCGCCGGCCACGGGCGCCGCGGCGGGTGCTCCCGGCGGCGGCCTCGCCGACGGGCTGTGGGCCGGCCCGGCGGGAAACCCCCCGGCCGACCCCGCCGCGCCCATCCACGAACGTGCTCAGGAGGCCCCCTTGGAGCACAACCCGGACGGCGAGCTGCGCACCCCGCGCGTCCTGCCGCAGCGGGTTCGCAACGCCAGCCTCGCCGAGCAGTTGCGCGAGGCCCACGCCCCCGGCTCCGCGCTCCGGCCGCCGGCCGCCTTCCCGGGCACGCCCATGGGCGCGCCGCTGGGTGCGCCGCTGGGTGCGCCGATGGGTGCGCCGGCCCGGATGCCGGCGGGTGGTCCTGGAGGTGCGCCTGGCCTCCCGGCGGCCGGTCCGGCGGGCTCCCCCGCCCCGGGCACCGCCGACGACACCGCGCCCCAGCGCTCCCGCACCACCATGGCCGCCATCCAGCGCGGCACCCGGACCGCCCGCGCGGCCGCCCCCGAGTCGGACGCACCGGCCGCGCCCCCCGCACCGGCCGCACCTTCCGCAGCTAAGGAACAGCAGTCATGACGCAGCACACCGACACCCAGCGCGACCTCAACTGGCTGCTGGACCAGCTGGTGGCGCGGGTCCCGGAGACCCGGCACGCCATCGTCCTCTCCGAGGACGGCCTGCTGGTCGGTCTCTCCCGAGGCCTGGACCGCGCCGACGCCGAGCACCTCTCGGCCGTCGCCTCCGGCTTGCAGAGCCTCGCCCGCGGCGCCGGCCACCGCTTCAACGGCGGCCGGGTCCGGCAGACGGTGATCGAGATGGACCAGCTGTTCCTGTTCGTCACCACCGCCGGCCAGGGTGCCCGGCTCGCCGTGCTGACCAGCGAGATGGTCGACGCCGGCCTGATGGCGTACGAGATCAACATGCTGGTCAAGCAGGTCGGCCAGTACCTCACCGCGGCGCCGCGCAGCGACGCCGGCCAGGCCGGCGTGGGCGGCGGTGCGTGACCGCCGACGCCGAGGAGGCCTGGTTCTTCGACAAGGACGCCGGGCATCTCGTCCGCCCCTACGCCATCACCAACGGGCGCACCGGCCCGGCCCGTGACAACTTCGCGCTGATCACCCTGGTGGTCACCGCCGACCCGCGAACCGACACCACCCGGCTCGCCCCCGAACCGGCCGCGATCATCGACCTGTGCCGCGAACGCCCGCTGGCCGTGGCCGAGATCGCGGCCGGCCTCGACCTGCCGGTGAGCGTGGTGAAGGTGCTGCTGGACGACCTCGCCGAGGCCCGGCTGATCCTCACCCGTGCGCCCGTCCAACTCGCCGAGGCGCCGGACATCTCGCTGATCCAGGCCGTGATCGAGGGCGTCCGCCGGCTCTGACCGGCGGGGGCCTCCGCTTGCGTCCACGCTTCCAGTTCCCTCCAGGAGACCCGAATTGACGACCCAGAGCCTGGTGCCGGGCGCGGTCAAGATCCTCGTCGCCGGCGGCTTCGGCGTCGGCAAGACCACCATGGTCGGCTCGGTCAGCGAGATCGAGCCGCTGCAGACCGAGGAGCGGATGACCCGCGCCAGCATCGGGGTCGACAGCCTCGACGGTGTCCAGGACAAGTCCACCACCACCGTCGCGATGGACTTCGGCCGGATCACCGTCCACGACGAGTTGGTGCTCTACCTCTTCGGCACGCCCGGCCAGTTCCGCTTCTGGTTCATGTGGGACGACCTGGCGCTGGGTGCGCTCGGCGCGATCGTGCTGGCCGACACCCGGCGGCTGGAGTCCAGCTTCGCCGCGGTGGACTTCTTCGAGCAGCGCGGCATCCCGTTCGCGATCGGTGTCAACTGCTTCCACGGCCGGCGCGACAGCAGCCCCGAGGACGTCCGGCGCGCCCTCGACCTGGATCCCGGCGTCCCGGTCGTGCTCTGCGACGTCCGCGAGCGCGCCTCCAGCAAGGAGCTGCTGCTCGCCCTCCTGGACCGCGTCCACCGGGACGCCCTCGCCTCGCGGCGTTGAGGGCGGTCTGGGCGGTCCGTCGCGAGGTCGCCTGACCCCGGCGCCTCGGGTGCCGGGGTCGAGCGCCGGGTGCCAGGCGGCGTGTTCCAGATGCCGGGTGCCTGCGTCAGGCGGTGGCCGGGGCGCCCGGGGTGAGCTCCAGCTCGTCCAACGCGTGCACCAGCGGGGCCAGCTCCGGAATCTCGGTGGCCTTCGCCAGCGTCGCCTCCAGGGTGGCGTCGTGCACCGGGCGCGCGGCCTGGAGCAGTTGGCGGCCCTGCGGGGTCAGCTCGGTGTAGATGCCGCGCCGGTCGTCCGCGCACAGGTAGCGGCCGAGCAGGCCGCGGTCCTCCAGCCTGGTCACCAGCCGGGTGGTCGCGCTGCTGCTCAGCGCCGCCGCGCGAGCCAGCTGCTGCATCCGCATGTGCCAGCCGTCCTGCCGGGAGAGCGCGTCCAGCACGGTGAACTCGACCACCGACAGCTGGTGCTCGGCCTGCAGCGCCTTCTCCAGCGCCGCGTCGATGAGCCCGTGCAGCGCGGCGAGCGTGCGCCACCCGCAGGCGCGGATCTCGGCGGCATCGTCGTGGATACCCATGGCTCGCCCTTCTCTTCCCGGTCCCGTCACTGGTGCCGGCCCCGGTACCGTGTCCGGCCCGGGTCGATGGTGTGACGACCGGTCGAACGTCTCCCGTCCACCCAGTATGCCATTCGGCGCGGTTTACCTGCCTGTGCAAGTACTTCCCTGGGCCGCCGACGTGACCGCCTCCCCCTGCGGAGCCCAGCCGACCGCGCAGAGCGCCGAGGCGAGCTCCTCGGCGTAACACGCCGCTGCCAGCCACGCGGAGGTGAACGCCGCGTGGTCGTCCGCCACCACCCGGCCGAACACGTCCCGCGGGTGGTCCCCCGCCGCCGCCCGGAGCCCGCCCAGCAGCGCCGCCCCCGTGGCCAGGCCCGCCGACGCCAGCTGCGCGGCGTCGGCGGCCGGCGTCGTCGCACCGAGCGCGAGCGCGTGCCGGCCGCCGGTCACGGCCTGCTCGACCCGGCGGGTGAGCAGGTGCACAGGGGCGTGGGGGGTGTCGGGGGCGCCGGCGGCCTCCGGGATCGCTGCCGGCGCGGGGATTGCCGGGTCGCGGAGGGGCGTGGGGAGGGTGAGGTCGGCGGTCTGCAACCGCTCCAGGCCCAGGTTGACCCGTCCCGCCCGGTCGGCGGGCAGGGACAGCAACGGGACGCCCGCCAGGTCGTGCGACTCCGGCTCCGGTCCTGGCCGCGGCCCCGGCTCTGATCCCGGCCCCGGCTCGCTCGGGGCCGGACCGGCGGCGAGCAGGCGCAGCTCCGGGCGGGCGGCCCGTTCCAGCCGGCCGATCACCCGCAGTCTCAGCCCCGGCGCGGTGGCGAGCAGCGCCAGGTTGCCCCGGTACGCCAGGCCCGGGTGCTCGTGCGGTGCGCACAGCGCGACGACCAGGCCGCCGCAGTCGGCGAGCAGCCGCGGCACCCCGGTCGGCCCGTACGGGGCGGTACCGAGCAACGTGACGTCCAGGAACAGCAGGTCGCTCCCGGCCGGCCGGCTCTCGTACGGCAACGCCGCCGCCGAGAGGGCGCGCTCCACCTGCGCGGCCGGCGGCTCGGCCCAGAGTGCGGCGACCGGCTCCGCCGTCCACGCCGCGCCCGCCGCGCGGACCGCCTTCACCGAGGCCCCCGCGCCGAGCCGCCCGGTGGCTGACCTCGTCGCCCCCTGGACGGCCAGCCCGGCACGGCTGAACTCGCGGTGGCTGAGCAGCGCGTCGCCCAGCCGGACCGCGCGGTTCCCGGCGCCGACGGCCTGCGGGGCCGCGGCCGTCGCATCGGCGTGCGGCATGACCTCCGCGACGGTGCTCAGCCGCCCGGTGGCGTCCACCGCCCAGGTGAGCACGCCCACGTGGGTGGCCGTCAGCACCGGCTCGGCGAACAGCCCGTACAGCCGCAGCCCGCCCGCCTCCCCGTAGGCCTGCCGGGCGGTGCCGCGCAGCTCGGCGGTGCCGACACCGCCACCGGGGTGGCCGCTCGCCAGGGCCGCGGCCGGTTCGAGCAGCTCGCGCACGGCTGTGACGAGGTCGGCGAGCCGGTGGTCCGGCTCGCCCGAGCGTGCCGCGCGGACCCGCGTCACCACGGCGACCGCCGCCGCGGCCGGCCGGTGGAGCCCCGCCAGCCGGGCCCGGTGCCCCGCCCGGAGCAGCTCCGCCTGCAGGACGGCCCCCGCCCCGCCCACCCCGGCCGCGAGGACGGCGGAGGCGGCCCGGTGCAGGTGACGGGCGGCCGCCTGCTCGGCCGCGGTCAGCGGCGTCTCCGACCCGGCTCCGGGGGCCGCGGCCCCCGTGCCGTCCGCCGCCGGAGTGTCGGCGGCCGGGGTGCCGGCGGCCCGGGTGTGGGCCGCCCCGGTGTCCGCTGCGGCGTCGGGCCCCTGATCGTCGTCCGCGAGACGGCAGAGCGAGACCGCGGCCGCCCGGTGCACGCAGGCGGGCGCCAGCAGGCAGCCGCAGCGCACGCCGGACCGGCCGACGACCACCCCGCCGGGCGCGTGCAGGACCAGCTCCGTCTCCTCGTCCACCGCGACCCGCCAGTCGTCGCCGGACCGCTGCACCGGGCACGCCGCCAGCTTGGCGGCCGCGCCGTCCAACCTCTTCTGCAGCCGCGCCGACAGCCCGGCCACCACCTCGGCGACCACCTCCGGCCGGACCGCCGGCCAGCGCGCGCCGGCTTCCATCGGTACCGTCATCGGACCTTCTCCCCCACCCAACGGGCCAGTTCGAGCGGGCTGAGCGCCGCCACCGGCATCCCGGCCGCGACCAACTGGCCCGCGACCGCCTTCGAGTACCGCGCCTTCCCGGTGTCGTCCAGCGCGGCGCAGCCGAGCAGCAGGCAGCCGGAGTCGACCAGCGCCCGGGTCTGCGCCAGCAACCCGCCGATCGGACCGCCCTCCTCGAAGTCGCTGACCACCGCGACCAGCGTGCGGGAGGGCACCGTCGCCAGCTCACGCGCGTACTTCAACCCGGCCGCGATGTGCGTGCCGCCGCCGATCCGGACCTCCAGGAGCAGACCGAGCGGATCCTCCACGCGCTCGGTCAGGTCGACGACCTCGGTGGAGAACGCGACGAAGTGGGTGCTGAGCGCCGGCACCCCGGCCAGGATCGAGGCGGTCAGCGCCGCCCACACCGTGGACGACTCCATCGACCCGGAGACGTCGACGACCAGGATCAGCCGCCAGTCCGCCGCCCTGCGGGCCCTGGTCCGGAAGACGGGCCGCTCGGGGACGATCACCGTGCCGGCGTCCGCCTCCCCCGGCCGCGCCGGGCGGGCGGTGGCGAGGTTGGCCCGGATCGTGCGGTCCAGGTCCAGGCCGCCACCCGGCCGGCGGCTGGGCCTCGGCACGCTGATCCCGGTCAGCGCCGGGCGCAGCCTCGTCGCCAGCTCCCGCGTCAGCTCGTCGACCAGCCGCCGCACCAGCGGCCGCAGGCCGGCGATCCGCGCCTCGGGGAGCCCGCCGGCGTGCTCCAGCACGGTGCGGAGCAGCTCGACGGAGGGACGGACGGCGCCCGGGTCGAGCGCCTCCAGGGCATCCGTGCGGCCCTGCGCCGCGGCCGCGGCCAGCACCTCCTCCCGGATGCCCGGACCGAACAGCGCGGCCAACTCCTCGCCCCACTCCCGCACGCCCGGATACGGCGCCTCCCGGCCGCCCCGGTTGCCGCCGGCACCGCCCCGCCCGTCCAGGCCGGGCCCGGATCCCTCGCCGCGCCCGGTGCCGTAGAGCTCGTCGAGGGCGGTGGCCAGCCGGGCGGACCGTCCGCCGAAGCCCCCGCTGCCCGGCCGCCCGAGCAGCAGCCGCCACCGCTCGGCGGGGGCGAGGGCGTGGGTGGCGGGGGCGGTCGGGGCGAGGGCGTGGGTGGCGGGGGCGGTCGGGGCGAGGGCGGTCGAGGCGAGGGCGGTGGGTGCGTTGGCGGTGGGTACGTTGGCGGTGGTGGGGGTGGGTGCGGTGGCCGGCGCCGGGTGGCCCGGCGGCCCGGCGAACGCCTCCGGGAGCAAGCCGCGCCGGCCCAGGGCGGCACGGGCCGCCAGGTCGGCGCGGGCCCAGCCGGCGAGCAGGGCGGGCGCGACGGTGTCGGGCAGGGCGCGCAGGCGGGTGCCGAGCCGCTCCTCGACCAACGTCAGCAGCCGGCCGCGGGCGGCCGGGCTGAGGGTGTCGAAGCCACCGCGCAGGGCGGGCAGCCGGTCCAGGAACCCGGTGTCGGACAACGTGGCGACCCGCTCCAGCACCGGCTCCAGCACCTCGGGCGCCGTGTCGAAGAGCCCCTCGGCCGCCGTCAGCAGCCCGACCAGCGAACGCCCGAGAGTGTGCCGGCTGTCGGGCCCGGTGGCACCGTCGACCCACGAGGCCGCCCGCCCGCCGAACGCCGCCGGGCCGTCCTGCCCGAGCAGCACCCGCACCGCACCCGCCGCGCCGCGGACCAACGGGCTGCCCTCTTCGGCGAGTTCGGCCAGCGCGTGGCCGAGCCGCAGCCCACCCGACCGGTCCGCCCGGCGCGCCAGCTCCACCAGCGCGCGGGCATCGGCCGGGTCGTCGGAGCCGGCCAGCCCGTCCAGCTGCCGCACCGCCGCGGTGGTCAGCAGCTCCCCTGCGGAGGCCAGAACTTCGGCGCCCTCGCCATGCCGGAAGGCGGCCGGGGCCGCGGAAGCCGCGGGAGCGGCGGGAGCGGCCGGAGCGGCGGGAGCGGCGGGAGCGGCGGGAGCGGCGAACGCACCGGTCTGCGCGGCCTCTTCGCCGTCCGACGGATCAGCGGCGAGGCCGGGGATGTGGCCGGCGGCAAGGCGGTCCAGGAGGGCGAGGGCGTCGAGGAGTTCGGGGAGGGTCGCGGTCCCGGGCAGGACGCTGGTGAGCTGGGTGAGACGGGTGCCGGCCAGCGCGGGGAGGCCGCAGGCGGCGGCCTCGGCGAGGCCGGTCAGGACTTCGCGGGCGGTCGGGCCGTCGGCCTCCTCCTCGCGGCGCAGCCGGTCCCGCAGGGTGCCTTCGGCGGCCTGGGCCGGGGTGACGCCGCGGGTGCCGGCGACGGTGAGCATCGCCGCGGTGGCCGGGGTCCACCGGACGCGCCAGCGGGTGCCCAGGGTCTCGGTGCCGCCGGCGCCGGTGGTGGTGACCGGTTCTGCGTACGGGACGGCGCAGGCGGCGAGGCGGTGGAGGAGCAGCTCGCGGCGGCGGTCGAGGCGTGAGCGCAGCGGGTCGAGGCGGAGTTCGCGCGGGCCCGCCTCGGCGGTGTCGCCGGGGCCGGGGAGGCCGAGTCCGGCGAGGAGTGACTCCACGGCGGGGGCGAGGCCGCTGCGGGGGGCGTCGGGGGCTGCGCGGCCGGTGCGGGTGCCCACCAGGACGCGCTCCAGGGCGCGGGCGACCGCGCGGCCGCGCCCGAGCGGCTCGCCCTGGGCGAGGACGGTCTGCACGGCTTCGACGAGTTCGCCGCGGCCGGGGGCGGCGAGGCCGCGCAGCCGGGCGAGGTCGCCGGCGAGGCGGACGATCTCGCGGGCGTCGGCGGGGCCGGAGGGGTGGTCCTGGGTGCGCAGGGCCTCGCAGATCCGGACGGCGGTGTGGGTGAGCGCGTCGGCGAGGCGGGCCGGGTCCCCGCCGGCGTCGAGGACGGTGTGCTGCCACTCGGGGTCGCGGATGCCGGCCGGGTAGCCGGAGCGGGCGTCGAGCAGGGGGTAGGTGTAGGGGATCAGCGAGACGACGTGGCCGCCGTCCGGCACGGGTGGCGCGCCGGCCTCCGTGCCGTCCGGCGGGTCGAGCAGCGCGGGCGCGTGGAACGCTCCGACCACGGCGGCGACGCGGCGCCCGCCGGCTGTGGCGTCCTGGATGCGCGCCCGCATCCAGGCCTCGCGCCTCAGGTCGTACGGGTCCACGCCGGTGCTGTCGGCGGCGTCGCGGCGCAGGGCCCAGCCGACCAGCAGGGCGGCGCGACGGACGGCCTCCGGGGTGGAGCCGGGGGCGGCGGTCTCGACCAGGCGGTCCCAGAGGTCCTCGTCGTCGTCGCGCCCGGTGAGCCGGTGGCGCAGCGCGTCGGCGACCCCGGGGCGGGCGCCCGCACCCGGCCCGGCCGTCGAGCGGTCGGCCGGGCCGGAGCCGCCCTGGCCCCGGTGGGCGAGCGGCAGGTCGCAGGCGACCACCGCCACGCCGTTGCGCCTGGCCCACCGCAGCGCGGCCAGCTCCGGGGAGAAGTCGGCGAACGGGTAGAAGGCGAGCCCGGACGCACCGTCACCCGCTCCCTCACCGGCGCCGCTCCCGGCCGCCGCCGGGGCGGCGGCGAGGGCGACCGGCGCCCGGGTGGACTCGTCGGCCAGCCACCCCAGCCAGGGCTGGAACTCGGCGGGCAGCTCGACCAGCACCACCTCGGGCCGGGCGGCGTCGAGCAGCGCGGGTACGACCGCGCTGAGCGAGGGCGCGTGGTGCCGGACCCCGATCAGGTACGGCCCGGGTGCGCCGGCGCCCGAGGCGGCCAGCCGTGCCGCCTCCGCCTCCACCACCGCGCGCGGGTCCGCCGGTGCCCGGCGGGGGTCGTCGAGGTCCGCCCCGAGGGCCCGGACCGCGCTGCTCGTCGTCATCGCCTCACGCCTCCAGTGCCGAGCGAAGGTCCCAGAGGGTACGCCAGGTGCCGGCGCCCCGTTCGGCGCGGCGGCGGACCGGGCCGTCCCAGTAGCCGAGCAGGCGGGCGGCGTCCGTCGGGTCGTCCTTGCGGACGACGCCGATCAGCTGGCCGGGCAGCCGTCCGAGCAGGTCGCCGCCGTCGGGCAGGTAGGCGGCGGAGACGCCGAGGGCGGTGGCCACCGAGACGGCCTCGGCGGTGCTCATCACGGTGGACGGGCGTTCGACGTCCCAGCCCTCGGTGGAGCGGCCGGTGCGCAGGTCCCGGAAGGCGGTGACGAGCGCCTCCAGCACGGCGTCGTCCACCGCGTACGGGGCACCGGCGCGGGCGACGGCGGCGGTGGACTGGCGGCGGACCAGCTCCACCTCGGCGGCGAGGCTGCCGATGGGGCCGACCGTCTCGAAGTTGAACCGCCGCTTGAGGGCGGCTGACATCTCGCTGACGCCCTTGTCCCGCAGGTTGGCGGTGGCGATCAGGGTGAAGCCGGCCGCGGCGTGCAGCTGGCCGTCCGGGCTGCCGGCCAGCTCGGGGACGGCGATGCGCCGTTCGGAGAGCAGCGAGACCAGGGCGTCCTGGACCTCGGGCAGGCAGCGGGTGACCTCCTCGACCCGGGCGACCGCGCCGGTGGTCATCGCGGTGAGCACCGGCGAGGGCACCAGGGCCTCCCGGCTGGGGCCCTTCGCGAGCAGCAGGGCGTAGTTCCACCCGTACTTGAGCTGGTCCTCGGTGGTGCCGGCGGTGCCCTGGACGGTGAGCGCGCTGGTGCCGCAGACGGCGGCGGCGAGCAGCTCCGAGAGCATCGACTTGGCGGTGCCGGGCTCGCCGACGAGCAGCAGTCCGCGCTCGCCGGCGAGGGTGACGACGCAGCGCTCGACCAACGCCCGCTCGCCGACGAACTTCTGCTCGATGACGATGCTCTTCCGCCCGGCCTTGAGCTTCTCGCCGTCGCTGCCCATCACGAAGGTGACGACGGCGCGCGGGGTGAGCCGCCAGCCCGGCGGGCGGGGGCCGGAGTCGTGTGCGGCCAGGAACTCCAGTTCGGCGGCGTACTTCTCCTCCGGCGGGACGATCTGCCGCGTCCCGACCGCCGTCGCGGCAGCGGGAGCCGTCGCGGTCCCGGGAGCGGTCCCGGGCCCGGTCGCGCTCGGTGTCTCGGTGGTCGTGCTCATCGGCGGGCCTTCCTGCGGTTGCTGGTCCGGAGCTCTTCGTAGCCGGGGGTGTCCCCGTCGCCGATCCGCCGCCAGGCCCGGGCGAACAGCTCCGGGACGGACAGGTGCGGCAGGACGGCGCGGTGGGTGGGCAGTTCGTACAGGCCGGCCTTCCAGGTCTCGGCGGGCAGGCCGGGGGCCTTGGCCTCCTGCCAGCCGCCGGGCAGGAAGAGGCTGCGGCCGGCCCGGGCCCGCTTGGCCTCCAGCACCAGGCCGGTGGCGGCGAGTTCGGCGCGCGCCCGCCTGAGCCGGGCGGGCTTCCAGCCGGTCCAGCGGGCGACGTTGCGGTCGGTCGGGTCGGGCAGGGCGAGCAGTTGGAGGTAGAGCGCGGCGGCGTCCTCGCCCAGGCCGTGCGCCTTGGCCGCCTCGGCGACCAGGTCGGGCGCGCTGAGCTGCGGGTCCTGCGCCCAGCCGGTCACCGCCCCGCCCTCGGGCCCGGACTCCGGCGGCGCCACCAGGCGCTCCAGCTCGCCGCTCAGGATCACCTGAAGGGCGCGCCGCTCGACGCCGAACCAGTAGCTGTCGGAGAGCCCGTCGAGCAGCTCCAGCAGCGGGTCTCCGGCACCGGCGAGCCCGGCGGGGCGCAGCCAGATGTGTTCGTCGCCGGCGTGGCCGGGGGCCAGGACGAGCGCCTCGCCGCAGCGGACCAGGCCGTCGGCGTCGCCGCCGCCCTCGGCCGGCAGGCCGAACCGGGTGCGCAGGATGGTGGCCGGCTTCTGGTCCTTGACGGTGCGCTGGAGGTCGTAGTCCAGCAGCAGGCCGGGGTCGGCGAGCCTGGCACGCAGTGCGGCGACGGCCTGCGGCAGCAGCGGGCGCAGCGGGCTGTCGGCGGGCAGGTGGTAGGCCAGCCAGCGGAGCGCGTCGACGGTGCCGCTGAGCGTGTTGCTCCCGGGCAGGGCGGCGGCGTCGTCGGGGCGGAGGCGGACGTCGCCGGCCTCGTCGGCGCGCACCCGGAAGCCGGTGGTACGGCTGAGCCAGGGCGTCCGGGCGGGGTTGAGCACCGCCTCGATGTGGCCGATGGCGGCGCCGCTGACGGTGGCCTGGGCCTCCTCGGGCAGGGTGACGAGCGTGCCGAACCGCTCCGTCCAGCGGGCTGCGCCGGCGAGGGTGTCGGGGCCCTCGGTCCAGAGGCTCTTCGGGTCGGCGGGCAGCAGGGCGGCCCAGACGTCGGCGAGGCCGGTCCGGTCCCGGTCGCGGAGCCAGTCGCGGGCGGCCCTGGCCTCGGTGGACTTGAGGCCGAACTCCTTGAGCCGGTCCGCCGGGAGCACGTTGCCGTACCACTGGAAGAGACCGCTGGTGGGGCTGAGCAGCAGGGTGGCGCGGGTGGTGCCGATGCCCGTCCGCCCGGCGAAGTCGGCGGCGTGGCCGGCCTGGTGGGCGAAGGCGCCGTGCAGGGCGAGCAGGGCGGTGAACCGGGCCGTCCAGTCGGCGGTGAGGGTCTCCGTGGTGGTGCGCTCCTCGACGGTGGCGAAGTGGTCGACGGGGCCGAAGGCGCCGCTCGGGTCGTGGTCGACGGCGAGCCAGTGCACCCGGTCGCCGCGGTGGTGGCGGCAGCCCAGGACGATCACGGTGCGGTCGCCGTGCCGCAGCACCTGGCCGGTGCGCTTCTCGTGCTTGTGGTTATGGCTCGCGCCGTGGAGCGGCTCGGTCAGGGTGATCTCGCGCAGGGTGGCGCCGCGGTCGGCGAGCGGGCCCTTCGTCAACTCGTCGAGCAGCAGCGCGAGAGCGGACCGCTCGGCGCCTCCGGTGAGCGGGGCGGCCGCGGCGTAGGCGAGGGTGCCGAGCCGGCCGAGCAGGTGGAGCCAGCCGTGGTGGTTGTCGTCGCCGTGCAGTTCCACCCGCAGCGGGGTGGACCAGCCCTCGGTGCCCTCCGGCGCCGCGGGCGGGTCGGCGAGGACGGCGGTGACGGTGCGCAGGTTGTTGATGACCCGCCACTGGCCGTCGCTCCCCCAGGACCGGCCGAAGCCGCCGAGGTCGGGGAACACGACGCCGACGGCCTCGCGCAGCTCGTCGTCGCGGCCGTGCTCGGGCCGGTAGGCGGCCGGGCGGGCGGCGCCCGCCTTGGAGCGCGCCTTGGCCTCGGGCTGCGAGACGAACCGGGCGACCCCGTCGAGCAGGTCGGCGGCGGCCCGGGCGAGCCCGGCGACGCCGGCGCGCAGCAGCGGGTGACCGATACCGGGCAGCGCCTCGCCGACGGCCGCGACGGGCACCCTGGCACGGGTCTTCTTGCCGTTGGCGAGCAGGCGCCGCCCGCCCTGGACGGTGAGCCAGCGCTGCTCGTCCGCGGCGACCGGCCGGGTGTCCACCGGCCAGGCGGCGTCGATCAGCCGGGCGGCCTGCTCGTCGGTGACGGCGCGCAGGACGAGCGAGCCCTCCTCGTCGCGCGGCCGCAAGGCGTGCCAGTGGACGAGCGGCGGGACGAGCCCGGTGCCGGCGGCGTCGAGCCCGCCGGCGCGGCAGACGCTCAGGTCGGCGGTGGTGCCGGTGGTTGCGTCCACCCGGGCGCCGTCGGCGTGGGTGCCGTCGGTGCCGGGCAGGGCGAGGGCGAGGGAGCCGCCGCGCCCCTCGACGACCATCGGGCGGGCGCCGCCGGGCAGGGCGAGCCGGCCGACCGGGAAGCGCTGGGGGTGGCTGCCGCCTCCGGACAGGACGAGGGTGGTGCCGTCGGCGGTACCGGTGGTGACGCGGCCCGCTCCGACGCGGACCCAGCTGCCGAGCGCGGCGCCGTCGGTGCCCAGCGGGGTGGCCTCCAACCCGGGCTGCATCGGCAGCAGCCGGGTGCGGTGGACGTCGAGCCGGCCGGCGGCCGCGGTGGCGGCGATCCGGGGCGGCTCGGCGGCGCGGCCGAGGGTGCCGGTGGCCGGGTCCAGCTCGGTGAGGAAGCCGCCGCCCTGGCCGTGGCGGACCGTCCAGTGGCCGGTGCCGTCGCCGATCACCGGGTGCTCGGCGGGCATCCGGGTGTCGCCGGCGTGCAACGGGCGCTCGCCGGTGGTGCGCCCGCCGCCGGGCAGCGGGAGGGACGGGGCTTCGGGCTCCTGATTGCCGCCGTAGTAGCGGACGACGGTCTCGCCGCCGAGGAGGAAGGTCTCGGCGGGGCGGCCGGACCAGTAGGCGTGCTGCTTGCCGTCCCGGTACCAGGCGACCAGCAGTTCGCCGTCGACGTAGCGGAGCCGGGGGCGCTGCCACTGCTCCAGCTTGTCGGGGATGCGCAGGGTGTGCTCCAGCAGGATGCCCTGCGGTCCGGCCACCACGACCTGGTTCTTGCGGGCCAGGACGAGGTGCGGCCAGGCGTCCTCCGCGTACAGGCCCTCGGGGAGGTGGTTGCCGGCCGTACCGCCGGGGGCCTCGCCTCGCTCGACGCCGAGCCTCCCGAGCGCCTCTTCGAGGGCGGGCCAGCCGAGTTCGTCGAAGATGCCGGCCCGCAGGGTGCGGGCGAGCAGGCCGGCGACGTCGAGACCGGCGATCCGCTCGGCGGCGGCCGGGTTCTCGGCGCGGATGGCGCGGCGGCTGCTCCGCAGCTCACGCAGCAGGTCCGCGGCGCTCGCCAGGCCGCGGGCGGCGAGGAGTTCGTCGGCGCGTGCGTCGGACCACTCGACGAACAGCTCGCGCAGCACCGGGAGGGCGGGCACCTGCTTCGCCACCGCGGCGTCCCAGACCCCGGGGACGGCGGCACGCAGCGCGGGCCGGAACCGGGGGTCGGCGGCGAGCGCGGCGAGCGTACGGCTGCCGGGGCCGGACTGGGCGACCCAGGCGCCCAGGTCGAGGGCGAAGCCGTCGGCGGGGTCGGCGACCGGGACGCCCTCGGCGAGCAGCAGGTCGAGGACCTCGATCAGGGTGGTGCTCCGGCGGCCGCCGAGGAGGTCGACCGGCACACCGTCAGTGCGCAGCCGCCCGGCCATCCGCCCGGCGAGGGCGACGGTCTCGGTGCTGAGGCCACGGCTGCGCCAGCCCCGGCCGATGTGGCCCAGCCAGCGCTGCAGCCAGGCGGCGGCCGGCTCGACGGGCCCGGCGCCCTCCACCGGCCCGGTGCGCGGCCCGGTGAGCTGCTGCTCGGCGCCGCTCTCGGCGAGGACGGCGAGCCAGGAGGCGTCCTGGGCGTTCTGGTCTCCGGAGCCCGCCGGGTCGGGCAGCAGCTCCAGCAGGCGGGCGCGGACCGTCCCGTCACTGCGGCCGAGGTCGACGACGGCGCCGTGCCAGGACTTCCAGAAGGCGCCGGGCGCCCGGTTGACGGCGGGTGAGGCGAGCAGCTCGGCGAGGAGGGCCCGCTCGTGCTCGGTGCGGTCCAGCCCGGCGGCCCGGATCAGGGCGCGGGCGTCCTCGGCCACGCCGGCGTACGGGGCCATGCCGGCCGCCGAGCGCTCGGTGCAGAGCTGGCGGAACCGCTGCCAGGCGGTCAGCGGGTCGAGCCGGCCGCTCAGCTCCCTGACGTACTGCCGCAGCGCCTTGACGGTGAGTGCGCCGGCCAGCGCGAACTCCAGGAAGACGGCGCGCAGCCGCTCCTCGTCCACGGTGAGGCTGTGGGTGCGCTCGGCCTCGCGGGCCTTGCCGAAGAAGGTGCCGGCGTAGGTCTGGTTGCCGTGGTCGAGGAAGATCCGGCCGACCTCCTCGCAGTAGGTGGGCAGGAAGTGCGGCACCGCGCGGCCGAGGCGCACGGCGAGCGCCTCGAAGCCGTCCTTGGCATGCCCGGGCTTGGACCTGGCCTGGCGGGCGAGCCGCTCCATCTCCTTGACCAGGGCGAGCGCGTGGTGTCCGTTGGCCGGGTCGTGGACCAGCGCCCAGGCCGGGAAGCCCAGCGCCTCCTGGCGGACCTGGCCGACCTCGGCCGGCTCCTGCGCGGGCTTGAGGCCGAGGAAGTCGACCGCGAGGTCCTCGGCGGGGCCGAGCGCTCCGGGCACCAGCCGGACGACGCGGCGGCCGTCGAGCGCCGGGTGGGCGTAGCTGCGGGCGGTGAGCACGTCGGCGGGGCTGTCGGGCTGCCCGGCGCCGGGCAGCGCTCCGGCCGGGAGCACCGCGCCGGCGTCCAGCAGGCGCTCGTTCAGTGCGGTGGCGTCCGTGCGGTCGGCGTCCGTGCGGTCGGCGTCCGTGCGGTCGGTGTCCGTGTGACCGGTGTTCATCTGGCTGGTGCTCATACGGCTTCCTCCCCTTCGATCGTGCGGCCGGCGTGCAGCGCGGCGGCCATCCGCATGCCCTCGGACCAGGCGACCGGCCCGACCCGGGCGAGCGGCAGGACCTTGCCGTCCGGGCCCGTCCAGCTGAGTGCGCCGGTCTCGCACTCGTCGTAGTCGTAGAAGTCCCCGACCCAGACGCGGGCCTCCAGTGCGGCGCCGCCCTCGACGACCGGCAGGACGGCGTGGCCGCCGCGCACCCGGTAGCCGAGCCGGGCGCAGCGGCCGAGCAGCTCGCGCAGCTCCTTGTAGCGGCCGCCGGCGTAGGTGGTGACCTCGGTACCGGGCGCGTCGGCACCGGCCGGGCGGTGCCAGACCTCCCGGTACAGCTGCTGGACGTGCTGGGCGACGCCGAGTTCGACGGCGAACTCGCGCAGGTCGTCCAGGTCGTCCAGGAGGACGGGGTGGGGTATCCGGATCTCACCGTCGGTGAGACGCACCGTGTCCCCGTCGAGGTCGACCAGGCCGAGCCCTCGCTCGGCGTCGGCGCCGCGCAGGAACCCGGCGACCGAACCGTCAGCCCCGGTGACCACCAGGTCACGCAGGACCTCCTGCCAGGCCTCGTCGGCCCAGACGGCGGTGACCACGGCGGCGGGCACCGGCAGCGAGCGCACCATCCACCGCTCGACGTCGTCCAGGCAGCGGCGCCGGTGCGCGGCCAGCCACTCGGTGAGCTGCCTGAGCCCGGTGACCACCGGATCGTCGTTCAGCTTCGGCGGGACGGCCTTCAGCCGACGGCCCGCCGCGTTGCGGCAGATCACCTTGCCCTCCTCGTCGAGCGCGACTTCGTAGCCGCCCGCTCCCGCTTCCACCCACGCCACGGCCGCTCTCCTCCCAGCTGGTCAGTGATGGGAGGAACGTAACGGGACACACTGACAACGCCTCCGCCGCCGCTTCGCCGAGGTCATCGGCGGTACGGCGACGGGGGTGCGGCGGGGTGCGGCGGCGGCGCGTTGCCGCTCAGACCTGCGGCAGACCGACCGGGACCGGAACCGGGTCGCCACCCACCGGCAGGGGCCCGGCGGCGGCCGGCGTCCGGAAGCCCCGGAAGATCAGCCGGAAGGCCAGCGCCAGTTCCCAGGCGAACACCGGGACGGCGGCCAGCTTTCCCCACGCCGAGAGCTGCCCGTAGAGGCCGAGCAGCACGGCGATCGCCGAGGCGAAGATCAACGGTCCGCCGACCAGGCCCAGGACGGCGATGAACCGCGGCACGAGGCCCGACCGGTACAGCAGATGCGCCACCAGCACGGTGTTGGCACCCAGCACGAAGTTCGGCCCGAGCAGGAACGTCCAGTCGTGGACCGCGAGCAGCGCCCTGCCGACGGTGCGCGCCGCGGCCGGATCCGTTCCCGCCTCCTGATTCTGACGGAGCGTCACCATCGCGAGGAGGCTGACGATGCCGACGGCGATGACGGCAGCCTCCAGGGTGCGCAGGCCGAGATAGCCGAACGCGGCGCCTTCGCCGTACCGCCGGACGACGGGGAACAGCGCGATCGCGGTGCCGACGACGGCCAGGGCGAGCACCACCTCGAAGAGCGCCCCCAGCAGCACCCGGCCGTCCGGGCCGGGGCCCACGACGAAGTCGGGGTTGCCGAGCACCGGGCCGTAGAGGGCCAGCCCGCCGATCGAGGCGACGTGGGTGACCAGGTAACACACGCCCGCCGCTGTCGCGAGCCTTCTCGAGGGGATCACCGGAACTCCTTCACTGGCACGGCCGGCCGCACCCGGCACCAGAGGTGTACGGCGTACACCTTCGTCGATGACGCTAGGGTGTACCGCGTACACCTGTCAAGGAAGAATCAGCCCGGACCGGGCGGACTCCGGGACGAACGGAGTCCGGCCGGCGGAGTCCGGGCCGAGCCCGAGGAGAGGCGGTCAGGAGATGCCCCAGCAGACGAACGCCACCGCGCGCCGGACCAACTTGAACCGGGACCGGGTGCTGCGCGCCGCCGTCGCACGTGCCGACCGGTCGGGCATCGAGGCGCTGAGCATGCGCAGCCTCGCCCAGGAGCTGGGCGTCGTGCCGATGGCGCTCTACAAGCACGTGGCGAACAAGGAGGAACTCCTCGACGGCATGGTCGACGCCGTCATCGCGGAGATCGGGGAGATCGGGGAGGAGGGCGAGGCGAGGGCCGACTCGCCGGCCGACGCGTCCGCAGGCGACGCCGCCTGGAAGGGCGCCGCCCGCCGGCACGTCCTCGCGGCCCGGCATGCGCTGCTTCGTCACCCGTGGGCCGCGCGCGTCATCGAATCGCGCACCGGCCCCACCCCCGGCATCCTCGGCTACCTCGACTCCCTGATCGGAACGCTCCTGGCCGGCGGCCTCTCGGCGGACCTCACCCACCACGCGATGCACGCCCTGGGCAGCCGCGCGTGGGGATTCACGCAGGAGCTACTGCCCACCGCGCCCAGCCCCGACCCGCAGGTCCAGGCGGCCGCCCTGCGCGAGCTGGCCGTCCGGTTCCCCCACATCGCCGAGATCGCCACCGTCCGGCCCCACGACGACGGCACCGTGGTGGGCCAGGGCTGCGACGACCAGTTCGAGTTCGAGTTCGCACTCGATCTCCTGCTGGACGGCTTCGAACGGCTCCACCGGCAGGGCTGGTCCTCCGCCGGCCGCGCGTGAAACCGGCCCCGTCCGGCACCGGTCCGGCCTGAGCCCTGCCCCCGGCGAACCCCGCCCCGCCCGGAGGCCGGCTCGCCCGGAAGCGCTATCTCCGGGAGATCGCCAGCCGCAGGAGGCGGTCGTCCCCCGGCTTGGGCTCGCCGCTCCCGTCGGTGTTGTCGGTGAGCACCAGCAGCGTGCCGTCCCGGTCCGCGACGACCGTGCGCAGGCGGCCGTAGGCGCCGTCGAAGAACTCCTGGGGGGCAGACGCGAGATGCTCGCCGTCGAGCGGGACGCGCCAGAGCCGGGTGCCGCGCAGCGCGGCCATCCAGACGGCCCCCTGCGCATAGGCGATGCCGCTCGGGGAGGCCTCGGAGGTGCGCCACTCGGCCACCGGGTCGGTGAACTCGGGGCGGCCGCCCACGCCTTCGACGACCGGCCAGCCGTAGTTGCCGCCGGCGCGGATCAGATTCAGCTCGTCCCAGTTGTCCTGGCCGAACTCCGAGGCCCAGAGCCGGCCCTGGGGATCCCAGGTGAGCCCCTGCACGTTGCGGTGGCCGTAGGAGTAGACGGGCGACCCGGGGAAGGGGTTACCGGGGGCGGGGGTGCCGTCGGGGGCCAGCCGGAGGATCTTGCCACCGAGCGAGCCCTTGTCCTGGGAGAGCGCGCTGTTGCTGCTGTCACCGGTGCCCGCGTAGAGCAGCCCGTCCGGACCGAACGCGATCCGGCCGCCGTTGTGCCGGTGGCCGCGCGGAATACCCGTCAGGAGGACGGACACGTCACCCAGCTGCTGCCCGGCGGGCCGCGTCGGGTCGTACGGGAAGCGGACGATCCGGTTGTCGTCGGCGGTACTGACGTACGCGTAGACCAGGTGGTCGGTGGCGTAGCCGGGCGACAGCGCCAGGCCGAGCAGGCCGCCCTCGCCACCGGGGACCACCCCGGGGACGGTGCCGGTCTCGGTCTTGCCGCCGCCCTTCGCGGCGATGCGGAGAATCTTCGCGGTGTCCCGTTCGGAGACCAGGAAGTCCCCGTCGGGCAGGACCACCAGGCCCCAGGGCGATGCCAGTCCGTCGGTGACCGTCGCCCGGACCGCCACCGGCGGGGTGGATGCCGGCGAGGCGGGGGACGCCAGGGTGGGGGTGCCCGAGGGCACCTCGGACGCGCCCGGGGTGGGCACCGTGGAGTTCGCGGCCCTGGAAGCCACGGAGGAGCAGCCGCCGGCCGCACCGGACCCGAACAGCACGGTCAGCAGGGCGACCACAGACCGACGGCGCATGGACGTCTCCTCCAGAGAGCCAGGTGCGGCTGCCGCGCGGCTGACACGGCCGCGACCAGCTCACCACACCGGCCGCCCCGCAGCCCTCGGTACGCGCCGCGCCGGCGCAACCGACCGGCTGCCGGTCGGAACCGGGCCTCCGAAGCAGGCCCCTGAGCAGGACCCACCGCCGTCGGCGAAACCGGCACCGGGCCCGGAACGACGACGTGCGAGACTCCCGTCGTCCGCCCGACCGGCGGGCCGGGCGACGGGACGGGCCCGAGGGCGTGCCCTGGACAGAAGGCGGGCTCCGAGGAGACAAGTGGAACAGCGGGTGCACATACACAAGGTCAGGCTGGGCGCCGAGGAGGTCCGGGTGGTCCGGTCGGCCCCGGCGCCGGCGCGGCTGGCGCTGCGCGACGACGGCCACTGGCTGTCGATGTACGCCGACCGGGACGGCGCCGCCCGGCTCGCCGCCCTGTGGGCGCTGGCCGCCCGCTCCGCGCGGTCGCTGGTCTACCTGCCGATCCGGGCCAACGTCGCCCCCGCCGGCGTCGTCAGCGACGGCGAACCGGTCGCGCTGGACCTGGTGCTGGCCCATCACAGCCTGCAGTTCCCGGCCGCGTCGTGGAAGCAGGTCCGGGCCCGACTCGGCGCCGGCGAACCGCGCACCGCCGCCACCCCGGACCATGACTTCCCCGACGAGAGCGCCATCGACCACCAGCGGTGGAACTACCGGACGTACCGTGACCACCTCGGTTTCGACATCGCCGCCCACACCCTCTTCGTCGTGGGCAGCTCCAGGGCTTTCCGCGAACACGGCACCTCGCTCCGCGGGCTCGTCGACCAGGCCCCGTCACAGCTGCACCGCTCCCCGGACGCCGGGCACTTCTGCGTCGAACTCAGCGCCGGCCCCTGGGCACGGGCGCGGACCCGTCGGCACGTACCCGCCCACCTGCACATCGAGTACTGCAACGCGTGGTGACCGTGGCGGCCCTTCCGGTGTGCCCGGCCGAGGGGCCGCCGGCGCCCCTGGCGCTCCACGACCGGGGGTGCCGCCCCCTCGTGGAACACCGGGCGGACAGCCCGGCGGCGGCCGCGGGCACCGGTCCGGCGACGGGCACGTCCTGGGCCAACACCACGGCGGGCCGGCAGCGTTGGCGCCGGCCGCCGGAGAGGCGGTCCAGCCTGCGGTCGGCGCAGGGGTCGACCCCGGTGACCCGCAGCGCCTCGGCGGCGAGCCGCTCGTCGTCCGCCGACCACGGCCGGAACAGGCCCCGGTGCGGGTGGCGCCCGTAGGGCCGCCGCCCGCTCCACCCCGGCCGGTGACCGGCCCGACCGCGCTGGACGGGCCCGCCGTTCGCGGCGGGTGTCCCGCCCCTCCGAGGGCGGACTCCGGCCCTGGGTCTCCGCCACCTGCCCGGCGAGGTCCGTCCCGGCTGCCCGCGCTCATCCGCAGGCCGGGGGAATCCACGTGCTGACGGTCCGCCACCGCCCTATCGTGGTACCCGTGTGTACACGCGCTCGGACGTCTCGCCGGCACTTCGTCTGCCCGCCGTGCCGGGTCTCGGTGAAGCGGTGGCCGGCACCGGGGCATGACCTCTGCCCGCACTGCCGGGGCAAGTTGCTCGAGGCGGGGCAGGATCTGGCGGTCCCGAAGCGGCGGGACGATGCCGGGTGGCGGGCGCTGACCGCCGTGCTCGCCGCCGGGGTGACGTTCCACTCGGGGTGCTGCCACGGCCCGGGGTGGCGGCCGCGGACGCCGCGCGAGGTGCGGGAGCGGCTCGCCCTGGCGCACCGCAGCGGCATCCCCGTCGCCGAGGCGGTCACCACCCGGGACTTGGACGAACTCAGCGCGCGGGGCCGGGCGCAGGGGCCAGGCCGGTACAGCCCCGGAGGCCGTCGCGCCGCTTGAGGGCGGCCTCGGCGGCGGCGCCGGTCTGCGGGACGGGGACACCCTGGCCGTCGACGGTGGCCGGGGTGAACACCTCGCCGGTGACCTTGCCCGCCGAGGTGAGGGTCAGCGTCGTGACACCGGTCTCGTTGGAGAACGCGTAGTTGGACGTGCCGTACCAGAGGAAGTTGCCGAAGCCGTACCCGACGTAGGTGTTGCCGAGCATGCCCGAGCCGAGCATGGTGTGCGCGTGGGTGCCGACCACCGCGGTGGCACCGGCCGTCGCGAGCTTCTTGGCGATGGCGGTCTGCGGGCCGGTCGGGCAGGCCTTGCCCTCGTCTCCCCAGTGCAGGTAGACGAGGACGACGGGCGCCTGCTGCTTCGCCGCCTCGACCGCCTTGACCAGCGCGGCGGCGTCCAGCGCCGAGGCGATGCCCGGCTTGTCGGCACCGGCCCGCCACTTCTGGTTGGTGATGTCCTCGACCTGGCTGGCCGCGACCACGGCGACCTTCACCCCGCGCACGGTGGTGACGTACGGGGCGTACGCCTCCTTGGCGTTGTGGCCGACGCCGACGACCGGGATCGGCGAGGCGTCCTTGGCGGCGAGGGTGTCGGCGAGGCCGTCGGGGCCGAAGTCGACGGCGTGGTTGTTGGCCATCGAGACGACGTCGACGCCGGAGTCCTTGAGCGCGGTGAGCGCCTTGGGCGAGGTGCGGAAGGTGTAGGTCTTCGGCTCGGGGGCCCCGCGGTCGGTGATCGCGGTCTCCAGGTTGAGGACGGCGAGGTCCGCGTCGGAGATGGTTCCGGAGATCGGGCCGAGCGCCTGCTCCGGGGCCTTCACCGCGAGCCGGGACTCCGTCCGGCCCTCGAAGTGGACGTCGCCGGCGAAGGCCACCGTGATGCTGCCGTCGGGCCGGGGTGCGGCGGCGCTGCCGGACGGCGCCGGCGCCGCGGTGCCGGTCGCACCCGCCGTGGCGGACCCGGCGGCCGAGGGCCCGGCCGCATCGCCGGCCGGCGCGGCCTTGGCCGGGGCCGGGTCGTCCGGCCCGCAGGCGGCCACGGGTATCAGCCCGAGCAGCAGTGCGACGGCGGCCGCGGCACGGCGCATGTGAGATCCCCCCGGGGTCGGTCCAAGAGCGGTCAGCCTACGCCACTCCCCCGCGCCTCCTCCGCCCCGCCTCCACACCGTGTTCGGCGAGCAGTACGAGGCACGGCGGTCCTGCGCGCAGGACGGCCCGCCCGCTCCGCCACCGGGGCGGCGGAGCGGGCGGGCGGCTGACAGAATTCAGAGGACAGATGACGGACGACAGATGACAGCAAACGGATGACGGCCCACAGATGACAGATTCCGTCAGCCCGCCCCCGGGCACCCCGGCACCCGCCCCCGAGCCCCACGACGCCCCCGGCCCCGCCGCCGACTTCACCCCCGCCGAGCTCGCCCGCGGCCGCACCCTCCGGCGTGCGCAGCTGCCGTGGGCACTGGGCGGGCGCCTGGCGGGCCTGGCGCTGACGCTCGCCCTGGGGCTGACGCCCGCCGGGGCGGGGCTGGTGACGGCGGCGGGCGGCTGGTTCGGCGGCTCGCGGACGGCGGAGGTCCTGGCCGGGGCGGCCGCGCTGGTCGTGCTCGGGCAGGTGGCGCAGCTGCCGTTCGGCGCGGGCGTCCGCTCGGTGCGCGCCCGGTACGGGCTGGTGACCCAGGGCTGGGCCGGCTGGGCGGTGGACGCGCTGCGCGGGTCGGCGCTCGCCCTGGCGCTGACGCTCCCCGTGGCACTCGGGCTGTTCGCGCTCACCGCCTGGTCGCCGGAGCGCTGGTGGCTCCCGGCGGCGGCCGCGGCCGCGCTGCTCACGGCGGCGCTCTCGTTCCTGTACCCGGTGCTGGTGGAGCCGGTGTTCAACCGCTTCACCCCGATGCCGCCCGGCCCGCTGCGCACAGCGCTGCTGGCGCTGGCCGAACGGGACGGCGTCCGGGTGCGGGACGTCCTGGTGGCGGACGCGTCGCGGCGGACGACGGCGCTGAACGCGTACGTGTCCGGCCTGGGCGCGACGCGCCGGATCGTCGCGTACGACACGCTGCTGTCGACCGCCGAGCCGCGCGAGGTGGAGCTGGTGGTGGCGCACGAGCTGGGGCACGTCAAGCACCGGGACGTGCTGACCGGCACGCTGCTGGGCGCGGCGGGAGCGGCGGTGGTGGTGGTCCTGCTCGGCCGGTTGGCCGCCTGGGGACCGCTGCTGTCGGCGGCCGGGGCCGCGGACGCGGCCGATCCGCGCGCACTGCCGTTGCTGGTCGCCTGCGCGGCGCTGCTGGGCGCGCTGTCCGGCCCGGTGCAGTGCGCGGCGAGCCGCCGGATCGAGGCCAGGGCGGACCGTCACGCACTCGAACTCACCTCGGACGCCGAGCAGTTCGTCGCGATGCAGCGCAGACTGGCCTTGGCCAACGTGTCCGACGTCGACCCGCCGCGGGTGCTTGAGCTACTGTTCGCCACTCACCCGAGCGCGACGCGCCGGATCGCGGCCGCCCGCGCCTGGCAGGCCTCGGCACCCGACGGGAGCCGGGCCGGCTGAGCGGGGCCGGCCGAGCGGGGCGGCGCCGGGCAGGACTGCGCCATCGACCATAAAATCGTTGTATAGTGCAACAAAATTCCCGAGGAGGCAGGTACGCCGTGCCCGGTCGTGAGACGTCGATCGACACCATCCAGCGCGAACTGACCGCCTTCGCCCGGCGGGCCCGCCACAAGGCCAGCCAGCTGCACCCGGACCTCTCCCTGGTCACCTACAGCATCCTGGACCTGATCAACGAGCGCGGCGGCTGCCGGGCCGCGGACGTCGCGATGCACTTCATGCTGGACAAGTCCACCGTCAGCCGTCAGGTGACCGCGCTGGAGAAGCTCGGCCTGCTGCGCCGCGAGACCGACCCGGACGACCAGCGCGGCCAGATCCTGCGCGCCACCGAGGCCGGCCTCACCCTGCTGCGCGAGGCCAACGAACAGCGCCGGGCCTCCTTCACCGCCCGCTTCACCGACTGGTCGGACCAGGACGTGGCGCGCTTCGCCGACTACCTCGCCCGCTACGGCGCCCAGGACTGAGCCGCCCGCGGGGGACTGAGCCCCCCCGGGACTGAGCCGCCCGCCCGGGCGCCGTCCGCGCGGCCGGCCCACCCGTGGCCCGGGGTGCGGCGCACCGCCCGGACGGTGTACAGAGGAGAGGTGCCACTTCGGCAGCGTCCCCGTGACCGCCGCCGGTCGTGGCGGCCCGGCCGCCGCGCTCTGACGGTGCTGTCGCTCGCGCTGATCGTGGCGATCACCGTGGTCGACATCCTCACCCCGCCCGAGATCCACCTGGGCCCGCTGCTGATCGTCGCCCCCGCGATCACCGCCTCCTTCGCGGGGGCCCGGGCCACCACCGCCGTCGCCCTGATCGCCCTCGCCGCACTGACCGTCATCGGCCTCCTTCGCGACGGCATCGACACCGCCAACCACGAGACCCAGCTCGGCGCGCAGATCGCCGTCTCGGCGCTGATCATCGCCCTACGGGTGCTGCGCGACCGGCACGAACGGGAGCTGGCCCAGGTCCGCTCGGTCTCCGAGGCGGCCCAACGGGTCCTGCTGCGCCCGCTGCCCGACCGGATCGGGCCGCTCCACCTCGCCTCCGTCTACCTGGCCGCCGAGGCCGAGGCACAGGTCGGCGGGGACCTCTACGCGGCGGCCCGCACCGCCACCGGCACCCGGCTGCTCGTCGGCGACGTCCGCGGCAAGGGCCTCTCCTCGCTCGGCGACGCGGCCCTGCTGCTGGGCGCGTTCCGGGCCGCCGCCCACCTCCACGCCGAGCTCCCCGACCTCGCCACCTACCTGGACGGCAGCGTCTGCTGGGACCTCGCCCAGCTCGGCGAGCAGAACCGCCTGCGCCGGGCGGTGGCGGGCGCCGTCCCCGACCCGGCCCTGGACGGCCCGGCCACGGACGACGCCGGCGAGTCGTTCATCACCGCCGTCATCCTGGACATCCCGGACGACGGCTCCGTGCTGCGCCTGATCGACTGCGGCCACCCGCCCCCGCTGCTGCTGCACGCCGACGGCATCACCGCCCTCAGCGCCCGCCACCCCGCTCCCCCGCTCGGACTCGGCGAGCTGGCCCCGACCAGGTACGAGGTGGAGGTGTTCCCCTTCCTCCCCGGCGACCGGCTGCTGATCTACACCGACGGCGTGATCGAGGCCCGCGACGCTTCACGCCGGTTCTACCCGCTCACCGAACGTGTCACCGCGTGGCGCGCCGACCGCCCGGCTGCCCTGCTGAACCACCTGCGCCGCGACCTGCTCCACCACGTCGGCGGCCGGCTGGACGACGACGCGGCGATCGTCCTGGCGGAGCGGCTCACCTGAGAGCCGACCCGTCCCACGGGCGCGTCACGGCCGGTACGGCAGCTGCGGCACCTCGAAGCAGTTGGTGGTCATCGACGCCACCTGGGTGACCCAGCCGCCCTTCCCGCCCTCCGCCGCGTCCTGCCAGCGGGCCGCGTTCAGGCAGGCCCGGGTCGGCCCGGACGGCGGCGGCTGCGGCACGAAGGAGGCGGGCAGGATCAACCCGTGCGCGTCGTACGGCTCGGAGCGGTTCATGAACCGCTCGACGCAGGCCCGGGTGAGGTCCGCGCCGCAGGAGTCCATCGCGTCGGTGAGCCACTGCGCGCCCGCCCACCCCTCCAGCTCCCAGGCCGAGAGCAGCGGCTCCCGGTCGGGGTAGTACCGGGCCATCGCGGTGCGGAACTCCTGCACCGCCGGGTAGCCCACGTCCTCGTAGTTGAGGCTGGACGAGGTCGCCCAGAGCGCGTTACGGCAACCGGGTGACGACCGGTAGTCGGTACGGACGGTCTCGGACCAGTTCTGGACGTTGGTCACCTTCGCCGCGACCGTCACCCCCGAGTCGTCCAGCGCCCGGCAGAGCGCCGCGTTGCCGCGCGTGTCCATGGCGTCGAAGAGGAGCTGCGAGCCGTCGGCGCGGACGGCGGCGGCCACCGCCTGGAAGTTCGGCAGCGCGAAGTCGACCGTCTGCACCAGGACGCGGTAACCCTCCGCCTCCAGGCCGGTCTTCAGCTGGGCGGCGTAGCGGGCCGAGTCGGCCTGGTTGTAGGCGACCACGGCGGCACTTGCGGCGCCCAGCCGCTCCTTGAAGAACCGGAACACCTCGGTGCTCTGGTAGAGCGTCCCGTTCCAGCCGACGGCGTGGCCGTCGCGCGGCGCGCTGCTGCCGTAGATGCCGTAGAGGTGCGGCCAGCGGTCGTACGCCGTGCCGACCGGCTGACCGCCGATGTCCGGCACGCCCTTGCCGCTCACGTACCCGGCACCGGCGTAGTCCAGCACGCTGCCGGAGACGAAGGCGAAGACGTGTTCCTGGTCGATCAGCCGGTGCACGCAGTCCTGGTTGCCGATGCCGCTGCCGCCGTCGTCGCAGGTGACCAGCCTGACGGTGCGCCCGTGCAGGCCCCCGCGGTCGTTCAGGGCCTGGACGAAGGCCTGCGCGCCGTAGCGCGGGCCGGCGAACACCTCGCTGCCGACCGGGCTGGTCAGCGAGGTCACGATGCCGATCCTGATCTCGGCGGCGGTGACGCCGGTGTCGGAGGCCGGGTTGCCGACCGGCGTCGTGCCCCCGCCCGGGGTGGGGCGGGGGCCGAACGCGCTCTCCGGCAGCCGGGTGCCGCAGGCGGTGCCGAGCAGGACGAGCGGTAGCACGAGGAGCGACGCCAGGGCGCGGCGCGCGGGCCGCCGGCGGGTGGGTCCGTCGGCGGCCCGGCGGGACGGCGAGCCCGTCAGCTGCATCCGGGGATCGGGGTGCCGCTCGCGCCGCCGGCCTGGGTGAGCAGGCCGCACAGGGTGGAGCGGGAGACCTTCCAGGTGCCGTTCTCCAGCACGGCCTGGCCGGTGGCGCTCGGTTCGACCACGGTGCCCTGGAGGGAGAGCTCGTAGGTGACGGTGGCGCCGGTCGGCGAGGTGAACGTCACGTCCGTCACCTTGGCCTTCACCTGGCCGACCCGCGGGTCCTGGGAGAAGCCCTGGAGGACGGGGAGCAGCGCGTCACCGTTCTGGAGCAGGCTCGCTTTCTCCGGGATCGGGGTGCTGGGGTCGAAGAACTTCTCCCAGTTGGCGGTGACCTGGTTCTTGGCGGTCGCCTGGTCGGCGGGCGCGGTGGCACCGGCGCTCGCGCCGGCACTGGCACTCGCACTGAGCGACGCCGACGCCGACGCCAGCGCCGACTCCAATGCGGACACCGACGCGGACGCCGAGCCCGAGGCCGTGGAGCCGGACGTGCTGCTGCTGCACGCGGCCACCGTGCCCGCCAGCAGCAGCGCGAGCAGCACGCTCGCCGACCGCAGGACGGGGCCGCCGCCCTGACGCGTGCCGCGGGTGTCGCGGGTGCCGCTCTGCCTCACGTGCATGGTGTTCCTCTCGACTGCGGCGATCGCCGCGCGGGCACGGTCTGCCCGTCTGCCCCGGCCGCGCGAGCCGCGCGACCCGGATGCGCCACGCGGCCCGCTCTGCCGGTGTCCGGATGCTGTTCCAGGCCGATCCTGGAAATGTCGCAGGTGACACCATGAAGGCGGATCCATGGACGAATCGCAATCCGGGGGCGAAAGCACCCGCACCGCCGGGACGGGGCCGGTCGCCCGCCACGGCGCCGGGCCGCGGCACCCCGCGGCGCGGGCGGTGCGGACGGTCCGGGACGCGCGCGAGTGGGCCGGCTGGATCATCGCGGCCGCCGGGGCCGCCCTCTGCGTGCTCGGCTGGTACGGCGTCTCCGGCGAGCGCTTCGCCGAGCAGCAGATCCCCTACCTGGCCTCGTCCACCATCCCGGGCGCGGCGCTGATCGTGGCGGGCATCGTCCTGGTCGCCCTGCGCTCGGCCGGCGGCTCCCCGGGGCTCGACGACCACGCCGCCGACCTGACCGGCCGACGGGTCGCGCGGCTGTACGACCTGCTGGTCGAGGCCGACGGCACCGCGCCGGACGAAACCGAGGCGGGCGACACCGCGCCCGAGGACACCGCGCGCAGCCGGGCCGCGCCGGGCGAAGCCGCGGGCGCCGTCGGCACCGTCGGGAGGGGCGCCGCCGCGGTGGCCGTCCCCGAGGGCACGCTCTACCACCGGCCGGACTGCCCCCTGGTGGCCGGCAAGTCCCGCACCGAGCCGGTGGACGCCGCCGCCGTCCGGGCGCGCGGGCTCACCCCGTGCCGACTCTGCGAACCCGATGCGCCCGGCGTGCCCGATACGCCCGACGTGCCCGGTGAGCCTGACGCACCCGACGAGCCCGGGGAGCCCGATGCCCCAGGCGGACCCGATGCGCCCGGCGGGCGGGCCGGCCCCACCCGTCCGGGCGACGCCGCCCCGCCGGCCGGCTGAGGCGGTCCCGTGCCGGACGTCCCCGCCCCCGACTCCCTCGCCCTCACCGTCGACCTCGCGCTCGCCGGCCTCACCGTGGGCAGCGCCGCCGCGCTCAGCGGCATCGGCCTGGTCGTCTGCCACCGCGCCACCGGCGTGCTCAACCTCGCCCAGGGCGCTCAGGCCATGCTCGTCGCCTACCTGGTGCGCGACCTGGTCGTGGTGCGGCACTGGCCGGTCTGGCCGGCCGTCGCGTGCTGCCTGCTGCTGGTCGCACCCGCGCTGGGGGTGCTGCTGGACGTCCTGGTGTACCGGCCGTTGCAGCGGCGCGGGGCCGGAACGGCCGAGACCATGGTGGCCGGGCTCGGCGTGTTCGTCCTGCTGATCGGCGTGGTGGTACTGGTCTGGGGCACGGCCCCGGTGAGCGGCGCGCCGTCCCCGTTCGGCGGCACCCCGATCGGGCTGCCCGGCGGGCACACCCTGCGCCCGGACGCCGTGGCGCAGCTCGCCGCCATCCTGGTGCTCGCCGTGACGGTGGCCGCGGTCACCCGGTTCACCCGGTTCGGCCTCCAGGTGCGCGCCGTCGTGGACGACCGGCGGCTCGCCCGGCTGGCCGGGGTGGACGCCGACCGGGTCTCGGCGGCGGGCTGGGCGTTCGGCTCGTTCACCGCGGGCCTGGTCGGCGTCGCCCTGGCGCCCTACCTGCTGCTCGACCCGTACGGGCTGCCGCTGCTGGTGATGGAGACCCTGGCGGTCGCCGTCGCGGCCCGGCTGCGCAGCATCCCGGTGGCGGTGGCGACCGGCCTCGGCCTCGGGATCGCGCAGTCCGAGCTGACCAGGCTGCAGCCGTCCGGCCGGCTGCTGCCGCTGGTGCAGGCGGTGCAGGCCAACCTGTTCGTCGTGGCGCTGCTCGCCACCGCACTGCTGGCGGGCCCCGCGATCGCCGGCGAGCGCGGCGACCGCACCCCGCTGACCGGCCGGCCGCCGACCACCCGGTGGACGGGCCGACGGGGGGCGACCGGCGGCGGGCGGGCGGCCGGGGCGGTCTGCCTGGTGCTGCTCCTGCTGCCGCTCGGCTTCCGCGACGGCGACCTGCGCAGCGCCCTGCTCGTGCCCGCGCTGGCCCTGGTGCTGCTCTCCGTCGTGGTGGTGACCGGGTACGGCGGGCAGATCTCGCTCGGCCAGGCCGGGTACGCGGGGCTGGGCGCGCTCGGGACGGCGCTGCTGATGTCGGGGCGGATCCCGGGCGTGCCGCCCCTGCCCGCCGTGCCCGCGCTGCTGTTCGCCGTGCTGGCGACGGCTCCGCTCGGGCTGCTCACCGGGTGGCCCGCGATCCGGCGGCGGGGCCCGGCCCTGGCCCTGGTCACCTTCGCGGTCGGGACGGCGATGAGCCGCTTCGTCTTCCAGCAGCCGTACGCGACCACCGGGCTGACCCTGGACCGGCCCTCCTTCCTGACCGGCGACCGGGCCTTCTACCTGGCCGAGCTGCTGCTGCTCGCGCTCGGCCTGCTGGTGGTGCACGGGCTGCACCGCGGGCGGCCGGGCCGGGCGCTGACGGCGATGCGCGACCACGAGGCGGGTGCGGTGGCCGCGGGCGTGAACGTGCCCGGGCTGAAGCTGTTCGCGTTCGTCGTGGGCGCGGCGCTGGCGGCGCTCGGCGGCGGGCTGATGGGGCTCGCCGGGCGGGCCTTCGACCCGGCGTCGTTCGACCCGGTGCTCGGGCTGCTCTGGTTCGCCGCGGTGGTGGTGGCCGGCGCGGACAGCGCCCTCGGGGCGGTGCTGGCCGCCGCGCTGCTGATCGGCCTGGACGCGGGCACGGTGACCGGGGTGTCGGCGGTCGCTGTCGGTGTGCTGGCGGCGGCGATCGGCCGGCTGCCAGGCGGCCTCGCGGGCCTGGCCGACCGGCTGCCGCGCCGCCGCCCGGTGCCGCCGCCCCCGGCGCTCCCACCGGTCCGCCTCACCGCGACGGGGCTCCGGACCCGTGTCCTGATCGCCGCCCGGCGGGCCGCAGGCTCCGGGGAGGTACCGCCGTGAGCCGGCGGGGCACCGCCGTCCACCGGACGGGCACCGGCCCGGTCCGGCTGACCGCGCGGGGCGTGGTGCGCCGCTACGGCGGGATCGAGGCCGTCGCCGGGGTGGACCTGACCGCGCCGGCGGGGCGGGTCACCGCGCTGATCGGGCCGAACGGCGCCGGGAAGAGCACCCTGTTCGACTGCCTGGCCGGGACGGTCCGCCCGGACGCCGGGCGGGTGGTCCTCGGCGGCCGGGACGTCACCCGGGTGCCCGCGCACGCCCGGGTCCGGCTCGGGCTGGCCCGGACGTTCCAGCAGATCGCCGTCTTCCCGACCCTCACGGTGGCGGACAACGTCCGGATCGGCGCCGAGCAGCGACGCGGCCGCCGCCCGGACGCCGGCGCGGTGGACGCCGCGACCGCCCGGGCCCTCGCCCTGTTCGGCCTGCAGGGCGTCGCGGCGCAGCCGGCCGGCGACCAGCCCACCGGGGTGCTGCGCCTGGTGGAGCTGGCCCGCGCACTGGCGGGCGGTCCGCACGTCCTGCTGCTGGACGAGCCGGCCGCCGGTCTGGACACCGCGCAGACCGCCCGGCTGGTCTCCGTCCTGCGCGGTCTGGCCGACCGGGGCACGGCGCTGCTGCTGGTCGAGCACGATCCCGACCTGGTCCGTGAACTCGCCGACCGCGTCTACGTGATGGCCGGCGGCCGGGTGATGGCGCGCGGCCCGGTGGCCGAGGTCCTGGACGACCCGCGGGTGGCCCGGGCCTGGGGCGGCGCCGCCGCGGGGACGGGGCGGCCGTGACCGTCGAGGCCGCCCTGCACGCCGCCCGGGTCCGCTACGGCCCGCTGGAGGCCCTGCACGGTGTGGACCTCGCCTTCCCCGCCGGCGCGGTCACCGTCCTGCTCGGCCGCAACGGCTCCGGGCGGACCAGTGCGCTGCACGCCCTGGCCGGCCTGGCCCCGCTGGCCGCCGGGCGGGTGACCTGGCAGGGCCGGGACGTCACGGCGCTGGGCGTGCACCGGCGGGTGCGGCTGGGGCTGGCGCTGGTGCCGGCCGATCGGGCGGTGTTCGCCTCGCTCACGGTGGCCGAGCACCTGGAGCTGGGCGGTTCCTCCGCCGGGGAGGCACTCGCGCTCTTCCCCGAGCTGTCCGCCCTGCTACCCCGCCGGGCCGGGGCACTCTCCGGAGGTCAGCAGCAACTGGTCGCCGTGGCCCGGGCGTTGGCCACGCGACCGCGCCTGCTCCTGCTGGACGAGCCGGACCAGGGCCTGGCGCCCGCCGTCGCGGCCCGGCTGCACGCGCACCTGCTCGCCACCGCCGGAGCCGAGGGCCGGGCGGTGGTGCTGACCGCGCGGTCGCTCCCCCGCGGCCTGGCCGGGGCGGCCGTCGTCCACGTGCTGCACCGGGGCGAGGTCGCCTTCTCCGGGGAGCCCGCCGAGTTGAGAGAGCGTCCGGCCGGAGCCCGGTGATCGCCGAGCCGGAACCGCACACCCCGACGGGCCGCCGACGGCCTACTGAGCCAGGTAGCCACCGTCCACCGGGAGGACCACGCCGGTGACGAAGGAGGCGTCGTCGGAGGCCAGGAAGAGCACGGCGGCGGCCACCTCGGCCGGGGCACCGAGCCGCCCCATCGGGTGGAGCTTCTCGATCGCGGCGAGGTACTCGGGGCCGCCAGGCTCGTCCTGGAGACGGCGGACGCGCTCGGTGGTGATGGTCCCGGGGGCCACCGCATTGACCCGGATGCCCCGGTCGGCCCACTCGACGGCGAGGTGCTTGGTCAGGCCGGACGCGACGAACTTGGCGGGCCCGTAGACGGCCTGGCCGCGCTGGCCGGCCTCGCCGGAGATGGACGAGACGCAGACGATCGCGCCGCCCTGCCCGCGGGGCGCCGCCATCGCCTCCACCGCGTACTTGCAGGTGAGGAACATGCCGCGGCCGTCGACGGCCATCACCTGGTCCCAGTCCTCGGCGCTCGCCTCGGTGATCTCCATCAGCGGGATCACGCCCGCGTTGGCCACCAGGACGTCCAGACGGCCGTGCCGGTCGACGGCGGCGGCGACCATCCGGCGGGCGTCGTCGTCCCGGGAGACGTCGCCGACCACCGTGCTGACGGCCTCCGGGAGTTGCTCCGCCAGCCGTCGCAGGCCGTCCGCGTCCACGTCGGTCGCGACGACCGACGCACCCTCCCGGGCGAAGCGTTCGGCCACCGCGCGGCCGATGCCGCTGGCCGCGCCCGTCACCACGCACACCTTGCCGGCCAGCCGGCCCCCGTACGGGAATTCGCTCACATCGGTCATGGCACCGGACTCTACCGACGCTGCGTCAGAATGCCGGGAGGCCAAGGGGTCCGGCGTTCGCGGCCGGCCGCCCCGGCGTCCGCGGGGCGCACCCGGCGCCGAGGGCACCGCTGAACGGCCGCGTCCGGTCGATCGCGCGCCCGGCGGGATCGGCCGGACAGGAGCTAACCCAGGATGCCCCGCTCGTACGCCTGGGCCACCGCCGCCGCACGGTCGGCCGCGCCCAGCTTGGCGTAGATGTGGGTGAGATGGGTCTTCACCGTGGCCTCGCTGACGAAGAGCAGCCGGGCGATCTCCCGGTTCGAGGTGCCCTTGGCCACCAGGGCCAGCACCTCGCGCTCGCGCGTCGACAGCGGGGTGTCCGCCCCGGTCTGCTCCCGGCCGCGGGCAGTCTCGCCGCGTACGGCCTCGCCGCGGGCCGCCGGGGTGCGCACCGCGGCGACCAGCCGGGAGGCGACCGCCGGGGAGAGCACGGTGCGCCCCTCGGCCGCGGCCCGCACCGCGGTGAACAGTTCGTCGCGCGGCGCGTCCTTCAGCAGGTAGCCGGTGGCGCCCGCCTCGATGGCGGGCAGGGTGTCGGCGTCCGTGTCGTACGTGGTGAGGACGAGGACGCGGGCCCGCGCGCCCAGGCGGGTGAGCTCGGTGATCGCCTCGACCCCGCCGCCGCCCGGCATCCGCAGGTCCATCAGGACGACGTCGGGGTCGAGGGCGGCGACGCAGGCCACGGCCTCGGGGCCGCTCGATGCCTCGCCCAGCACCCGGAACCCGGGGTCGGCGGCGAACATGCCGCGCAGGCCGTCGCGGACGACGGGGTGGTCGTCGACGAGGAGCAGGGTGATCACGTCAGCGCTCATGGCGCACCAACGGTACGCGAGCCGAGATCGCCGTCCCGAAGCCGGGTTCGGACTCGACGGTGACCGAGCCGGCGATGCGTTCGGCCCGGGCCCGCATGCCGGCCAGGCCGAAGCCGCCGGTACCGGCGCGCGCGGAGGCGGCCGGCAGGGCGAGCGGGTCGAAGCCCCGGCCGTCGTCCCGGACGTCCAGGACGACCTCGTCGTCGATGAAGGAGAGGGTGAGGCCGAGGCGGGTCGCCCGGGCGTGCCGGGCGGCGTTGGCGAGCGCCTCCTGGGCGATCCGCAGCAGCGTGGCGGCGATCTCGCCGTGCAGCTCCTCCACCGTGCCGGTGACGGTGAACTCGGCCTGCACCCCCGTCCGTTCGCGCCACTCGGCGACCGTCTTGCGCAGCGCCCCGGGCAGCGTGTCGTGCTCCAGCGCCGCCGGCGAGAGGTTGCGGACGGAACGCCGGGCCTCGCCGAGGCTGAGGCGGGCGAGGTCGGCGGCGCGGTCCAGGTGCTCGCGGGCCGCCGCCGGGTCGGGGGTGGTGGCGCCGGCCTGGAGCTGCGTGACGATCCCGGCCAGGCCCTGCGCGATCGTGTCGTGGATCTCGGCGGCCATCCGGGTGCGCTCGTCGGCGACCCCGGCCTCCCGCGCCTGGACGAGCAGTTGGGCGTGCAGGGCGGCGTTCTCCGCCAGCGCCTGCTGGAGCGCGGTGTTGGCCCGGGCCAGCTCCTCGATGGCGGCGGCCTGGACGCGGGCCCGTTCGGCCTCCTGGGCGGCGACGCGGCTGAGCACGACCAGCAGCACGAGGTGCACGGTGAGCAGCCCGCCGAAGACGACCATCCCCGTCGTGCCGCGCGGCGGGAACCCGCCGGACTGGGAGCCCGCCAGGGTCACCGCGGTGGCGACCATGCCGGGCCAGCGCAGGCGTCGCGGCAGGAGCCGCTCCGCGTCGTAGTAGCCGGCGGTCGCGTAGGTGGCGAAGAACGGGTTCAGCCAGGTCAGCGCGAAGGCCAGTGCCCAGCGGACCCCGTAGTACACGGCGCTGCGGGCGGACGGGCCGGGGCGGTCGCGGGCCGCCGCGAGCCACCACAGTTGCAGCACGACGGCCGCGGCGGCGAGCGCTCCGACGGCCGCCCACCGGGGCCCGTCCATCCCGAACAGCCGGGAGGTGGCCGTCGAGAACAGCAGGCCCGCGCCGAGCAGGGCGAACGAGCCCCAGCGGTGGAACACCGCCCACCGCCGCTCGACGGTGGTGCCAGTCCTCGCGGCGTTCTCGGCCCCCGTCCGCGCCACGTCGCTCCCGCCCCGGTCGCTGCCGGGCGCACCACCCCCGACGGCGATCCCGCCGGGCCCGCCCCTGTCGGCCGCGTCCCCGCCGGCCCCCCCGTACGCAATGGTCACCCGCCCAGTCTGCACGAGGCCGATCACCACGGGGTCACTCCCACCGGAACCAGCGGGCGGCCGCCACCAGCAGCGCCACCACCCAGACCGCGAGCACGCCCAGGTGCCCGAAGCCCGGCCAGGACCCCGCCGACGCCTCGCCGAACGCCTCGGCGGCGGCGCCGAACGGCGTCCAGCCGACCACCCGGGCGAGCGCGTCCGGCATCGCCTGCACCGGCACCCAGGTGCCCACGCAGAACATCATCGGGAAGTAGACCCCGGTGCCGACCCCGTTGGCGATCTTCGAGGTCCGGGAGAGCGCGGAGATCACCGCGCCGAGGGCCAGCGCGCCGAGAGCGGCGAGCACCAGGGCGAGCAGGTAGCCGAGCGGCTGCCGCGGCAGCGCCACGTCGAAGACGATCCGGCCCACCGCCAGCGACAGCGCGGCCGACACCAGCGCGGCCGCGCCGTGCAGGACGATCTGCGCGCCGAGCAGCGCGCCCGGGCGGACCGGGGTGGTCGACATCCGGCGCAGGATGCCGCGCTCCCGGTAGCCGGTGATCACCGGTGGCATGGCCGCCACGGCGGCCGTGAGCAGCGCGATGAGTACGGACACCTGCCCGTAGGCGTCGACCGTCCTGATGCCGCCGAGCGACTCCTTGACGTCGCGGAAGGCGGGGATCGAACCGAGGATCACGAGCAGCAGGGTGGGGAACACCAGGATCCAGAAGACGCCGGCCGGCTCCCGCAGGAAGAGCCGCGCCTCGGCGGCGAGGACCGCGGCGGCCGGCCCGCGCCGGTGGGCGGTCCGGGCGGACGGCGTGGACGACCCGGACGACCCGGACGACCCGGATGTGGACGGCGTGGACGGCGTGCGGGCGGCGGTCATGACTCGGCTCCGGTCAGGTCGATGAACGCGTCCTCCAGGGTGGCGTCGGTGACGCGCAGTTCATGGGCGGTGATGCGGTTGCGGGCGAGCAGGGTGAGGACGGCGTCGACGGTCTCGTCGGTCCCGGCCAGCGTGAGCCGGCCCTCCTCGGACACGACGGAGACGAGCCCGGGCAGCGCGGCGAGGTCGGCCTCGGCCGGCGGCACCGAGGGCCGGAAGGAGACGACCCTGGCCCCGGCGGAGCGGCCGATCAGCCCGGCCGGGGTGTCCAGCGCGACGATCCGCCCCCGGTCGACGACGGCGATGCGGTCGCAGAGGCGCTGCGCCTCCTCCATGAAGTGGGTGACCAGCAGGACGGTGACCCCGCCCTCCCGGACCGACTCGACCAGCTCCCAGGTGGCGCGCCGGGCCTGCGGGTCGAGCCCGGTGGTCAGCTCGTCCAGGACGACCACGCGCGGCCGGCCGATCAGCGCCAGCGCGATGAACAGCCGCTGCTTCTGCCCGCCGCTGAGGTCCGCGAACCGGGTGGACAGCCGGGAGGTGAGGTTCAGCCGCCCGGCCAGCGACCGCCAGTCGGCGGGGTCGGGGTAGCAGGCGGCGTACAGCTGCAGGGCCTCGCGGACGGTCAGCTTGGGCTGGAGTTCGCTCTCCTGGAGCTGGACGCCGAGGACCCGGGTGGTCTCCGCGCGGTCGGCACGCGGGTCGAGCCCGGCCACGCGCACGGTGCCGCCGTCGGGAACGCGCAGCCCGGCCACGCACTCGACCACGGTGGTCTTGCCGGCACCGTTGGGGCCGAGCAGACCGAAGATCTCGCCCTCGGCGACGGAGAAGGAGACGCCGTCGACCACCGGGCGCCCCGCGTAGGACTTCTGAAGGCCGGTCACCTCGATGACGGGGCCCGAGGCGGGCGGCGCTGGACTGCCGGAAGGTTTCATGGGTCCAGCTTCGCGAGCGGCCGGGACGGGCGGCATCCGCCGATCCGCTCGACCCGGGGCACCCGCATCAACCGATCGGTTGATGCGGGTGCCGAAGGCGCCGGGCCACCCCTCAGCGGCGCGGCACCCCTCGGCTGCGCTCAGCCGACCGCGAGGACGATCTTGCCCCGCAGGTGCCCGCGCTCGCTCTCCTGCTGCGCCTGCGCCGCCTCCGCCAGCGGGAACACCCGGTGCAGCGGCAGCCGCAGAGTGCCCGCCTCGTGCAGCGCGACGGCGCCGGCCAGCGCCGGGCCGTGGTACTCGACCGCCTCCGTGCCCCCGCTGAACCGCACCCCGTACGTGGCCGCACCCTCCCAGTCGGCGATGGTCAGCACGTGCTCGGCGCCGCCCACCAGCTCGATCGAGAACGGCAGGACGCCGCCCTGCCCGGCCGCGTCCAGCACCTTGTCCACGCCCTCCGGGGCGACGGCCCGCACCCGCTCGGCCAGCCCGTCCCCGTACGCCACCGGTATCGCGCCCAGCTCGCGCAGGTGCGCGTGGTTGGCCTCGCTCGCGGTGCCGATCACCCGGATCCCGCGCGAGCGGGCGAACTGCAGCAGCACCGTGCCGACGCCGCCGGCCGCGCCGTGCACCAGCAGCGTCTGGCCGCTTTTGACGCCCAGCAGGTCCAGCGAGCGCCAGGCCGTCTCGGCCGCCACCGGGATCGCCGCGGCCTCCTCCCAGCTCAGCGTGGCCGGCTTGCGGACCAGCTTGCCGGCCTCCCCCAGCGTGTGTTCGGCGTACCCGCCGCCGAGGATCAGGCCGAACACCTCGTCACCGGCCTGCCATGCGGTCACGCCCTCGCCGACCGCCTCCACGACGCCCGCCACCTCGGAGCCGGTGACGTGTGGGAGCGTCAGCGGGAAGAGCTGGGTCAGCGCGCCGTTGCGCAGCTTGTGGTCGAGCGGGTTGACGCCCGCGGTGCGGACGGCGATCCGCACCTGGCCCGGGCCGGGGGCGGGCAGGTCGATCTCGATCGGGCGCAGCACGTCCGCGCCGCCGTACTCGGAGAAGCCGATGGCCTTGGTCATGGAAATCCCACCGTTCCTGGTGTCTCGGGAGGTTCGTCGTGGTGACGGGTCCAGCCTGGCGGGCCGGCGGCCGATCACCGGCCCGCCGTTCGGCCGGTTCGACCTGTCCGAACGGCCAGGCGGCCGGCCGGCCGGCCCAACTAGGCTGGACGGCATGGTGGAACACGTGCACGACAGCGGGGATCCGTCCGGGGCCCGGCCGTGGGAGCGGCCCGAGGACGCGCTGGCGCGGGCCGTCGAGGTGCTGCGCACCCCCCGGCCGGCCATCCTGCCGCGGCTCTCCGAGATCCTCGCCGACCTCGTCCCGCACACCGCGATCGCCCAGCTCAGCGGCGTCTGCACGTACTCCCCCACCAACGTCTTCGGCGCCGCCGACCTGGCCGGAGGGATCACCAGCCTGGAGCTGGCCCGGCTCGCGGAGGCGGTGGAGCCCGGCCACCCGTGGCAGGGCGAGGCGGTGCTCGCGGGCCGGCTCCGGCCGGCCGTGGCGGTCGCCTCGGCGCCGGCCGGCAGCAACGGCGCCCTGCTGGTGCTGGTCCGGGAGAGCGCCGGACCGCTGCCCGCGCAGCCGCTCGCCGTCCTCCAGCAGCTGTGGGAGCTGGTCACCACCCACTCCCACCACCGCGCCACCGACGCCGCCCCCGTGCACGCGGCCGCCTCCCGCGCCTCGGCCGGCGCCCGGGCCCGGGCGATCGCCGAACTGAGCGGCGCCCACGCCTCCGCCCTCACCGCGATCCTCGCCCCGCTGCGCTCCGCCGCCCTGGACGACGCCACCGCCCGCCGCAGCGCCACCGAACTCGCCGTCGACGCCCTGCTCGGCCTGCGTGCGGGCGCCGACCTCGACCGGGAGCTGAGCGAGGAGCCCGCCGCCACCGCGTTCGCCCGGCTCGCCGACGAGCTGCGCCCCCTGCTGCGGCACAGCCCCGTCCGGCTGGACCTGCTGCCCCCGGCGGCGGGGGACCGTTCCGTCCCCGCCGACACCGCGCACACGGCCCGGGCCGCCGTCCGCTCCACCGTGCTCACCATGCTGGAGCAGGACAACCTGACGCGCCTGCACGTGAGTTGGCAGTTCGTGGCGGACACCGTCCGGGCCGTGGTCCGCGACGACGGCCCCGGCCTGCTGGCCGCCGACGCGCTCGCCGTCCACCGCACCACCGACCGGATCGCGGCCCTGGCCGGCCACCTGACCGTCGACGCCGTCCCCGGCTGGGGCACGACCGTCACCGTCGACCTGCCGCTGACCGTGTCCGCCGCGCCCGCCGCCACGGACCCTCTGGAGGGGCTCCAGCCGCGGGAGTTGGAGGTCCTCGACCAGCTCGCCCAGGGCCGCCGCAACCGGGAGATCGCACTGACCCTGCACATCAGCGAGTCCACGGTGAAGTTCCATGTGGCCAACATCCTGGCCAAGTTGGGCGTCACCTCGCGCGGCGAGGCCGCCGCCCTGGCCCACCGCGCCGGCATGCCCGCCTCGACGGCGCTGTACGCGGCGTCCTAGACACCCACGGGGGTGGTTTCACGGCGTGCGCACGCCGTGAAACCACCCCCGTGGGTGTCTACCCGGCCGTCCTAGCGGCGCCGGGTGGTCAGCTCGGCATCAGGTAGGTGCACTCGCCGAGCCAGGCGCGCAGGGTCGGCGATCCCTTCTGGTAGAAGAAGTAGTCGTTGTAGACCTCCCCCAGGATGTTCTCCCCGGTCCTCACGTCGACCTTGCCGGTCTTCGCCAGCAGTTGCCTGGCCTGGAAGTTGATCACGGCATCGTAGGTGGACTGGCCGAACCGGCCATCGACCTGGAGGCCGGCCGAGTTCTCGTAGTTCAGGGCCTGCTGGACGCAGGTGACCGCCCGGCCACTGTCGCCCAGCTGGATCAGTCCGGCGGCGTTGGCCGAGCCGGCGGTCAGTCCCAGGACCGCGCCGGCGCCCACGGTGAGGGCGGCAGCCCGAAGGGCCCAGTTCTTCTGCATTTCCAAAACTCCTCGTTCTGACGGATCGCATGGTTGACGGGTTGTCCCGCGTCGGGCCCGACGTTCCTGGAACGTCCTGCACGAGTCGACGCGGGTGAGTCGACCACCGGGGACCGGTGGGCGTCAGGAGTCGACGTGGAGGCGAAGGATCTCGGGTTGGGGACCCACGATGTCGTACCCAGGGCTGAAGTACGTCTTCCGAACGACCCCGTTGTCACCGGGCACGAGCCCCAGCCCGAGTCGCGTGCTGACTCCTCCCGCCCAGTCTGGGGTGTTCCCTTCCTCCTGAGACGGTGCGCTTCAGCAACCTGACAGCCCCTCCCGAACGGAATCCTTGAGACCTTTCGTATGCGACACTCCGCTCCCCGGACCGGAGGCAGGCCTCCGGAACCCGCCCCCGACTGCGCGCGCTGCCCGTCCGACCGGCCGGGCTCTGTCGGCATCCGCGGCGTAGGCTCGGCCCATGACCGCCTCCGCCGCCTCCGAGCTCTGGGAACCGACCACCCCCGGCGTGCTGCACCTGCCGTCCGGCCGGCTGGTGCGGGGGCGCGGCCTGCTCCGGCCGGTGCCGCCGGGCCTGCGGCCCGATGTCGGCTTCTACCTGTTGGGCCGGCGGCCCGCGGCCTTCCCGTGGGAGACCAGGTGGCTCCGCTGGCCGGATTTCAGGCTGCCCGCCGACCGCACCGAGGCCGCCGCGGCCCTGCGGGAGGCGTGGGAGCGGTCGACCGCCGAACGGGTCGAGCTCGCCTGCGCCGGCGGCCGCGGCCGGACGGGCACGGCCCTCGCCTGCCTGGCGGTCCTGGACGGGGTGCCGGCCGGCGAGGCGGTGGCGTACGTGCGGGAGCACTACGACCGGCACGCGGTGGAGACGCCGTGGCAGCGGCGGTTCGTGGGGCGGTTCGGGTAACGCGCGCGTTCACGGACAGGCCCGGGGCGGCTATCGAGCCGACGCAGCGGCCAGGAGGTACGACGGCTGGACCATGGCGGCCCACCAGGTGGACATGTCGTCCTCGGGGTCGTCGGGCTGCGGGGTGCGCCAGCTCGTGGCGGCGTGCAGGACGGCGTGCTCGCCCGGTTCGAAGGATGGCAGGGTCCAGGACAGGCCGCGGTAGCCGTCCATGTACTCGACGCCCCAGGTGAGGCGGGGCGAGCGGCGGTAGACGTCGTCGAGGTGGGCGGCCCAGCGGCGGGGCACGGAGTCGCCGGACTCCGCGCGGGAGCAGATGTCCTCCTCGTCGGAGCCGCTGAGGGTGAGGACGGTGCCGGCGTTCTCCAGGGTGACGGCGGCCACGGCCTGCGTGCCGTCGTAGCCGCTCTCCACGTCCACCGGCACGGCGCGGAAGGCCGCCGAGAGCTCGACGCGGTGCAGCGCGGTGCGCGCGTACACCTGCCAGACGGCGCCCCAGCAGGCGTCGACCGGGACGGTGAAGTCGGTGGCGGACGCCTCGAACGGGCAGAGCAGCAGCTCCAGTTCGACGGAGTCGCACTCCCAGCGGTAGATCAGGGCGCCGCCGGGCAGCCGGTGGGCGCGGGTCGGCTGCCGCGGCACCGGCCGGCGGTCGACGACCGCGCCGAACTCGAGTACGCCCAACGGGGTGCCGACGTTGGGAGCGGCGGGCACGAACGGCCCCGGAAGGCGGGGAACGGAGGGCAGCAGACCGGGCATGCCGGCAGCCTAAACGCACCGCCGGGCGGGGACCTCGGCACCCGCCCTGCACAGGAAGTCGGACCGGCCGACTTCCTGTGCAGGGCGGCAGGGAGGCAGGGCGGCAGAACCGCAGGGCGGCAGGGCGGCGCGCGGGCCGCCGGTACGGACGCCGGCGGCTCAGAGGCCAGGCAGTTCGCGCAGCGTCCGCAGGGGCGAGAAGTAGACCGGCACCCAGACGAGGGCGAGGCCCACGGCGCCGGCCCAGAGCGCGGCACGGGTGGAGAGCAGTTCGCCGAGCAGCCCGGCCAGTGCCGCCCCGGCGGCCAGGGAGCCGGTGAGGACGAAGCGCATGGTGGCGTTCATCCGGCCGAGCAGTCGGTCGGGGGTGACGCTCTGGCGATAACTGACCTTGAGGACGTTGTCGATGCCGACCTTGAAGGTGGTGACCAGCCAGCCGCCGCCGGCGAGCCAGAGCGCCGGGCCGCGGTCGACCAGCGCCACCGTGATGCCGAGCGGTGCGACCGCCAGGCCCATCGACCAGAGCACCCGCCCGGCGCCGAGGCGGCGGGCCAGCGGGCGGGCCGCCAGCGAGCCGAGGAAGACGCCTGTCCCGCCGGCGGCGAAGAACAGGCCGATCGCGGCGTCGGGGAGCCGGAGTTCACGGACGAACAGGACGGGGAGCACGGTCTGGCAGAGCTGGATGGACAGGTTGGTGCAGCCACCCGCCAGGGCGACGGCCCGCAGCGAGGGGTGGCCGAAGACGAAGCGCAGGCCCTCCCGGACCTCCCCGGCCAGCCGCCGGCGATCCGTGCCCACGGGCTCCGACGCCGGCTCCGGCTCCGGTCGGCGCAGCCGCATCAAGCAGGCCGCCGACCAGAGGTAGCTGACGGCGTCGACGGCGAGCACGAGCGGCGCGGACACCAGTGCCACCAGGAAGCCGCCCACACCCCGGCCCCCGACCTGGGTCGCGGCGTCGACCGTCACGAGATACGCGTTGGCCTGGGCGAGACGGTCCCGGCCGACCAGGTCCGGCAGGTGGCTCAATGCGGCGACGTCGAAGAAAACCGTGGCCGCGCCCGAGAGCAGGGCCACGAGGCAGAGCTGTCCCAGGGTGAGCGCGCCGAGCGCCCAGGCGACCGGAACCGAGGCGAGGAGCACCACCCGGACGAGATCGGCGGCCACCATCACGGGCCGCTTGCGCAGCCGGTCGACCCAGGCCCCGGCGGGCAGACCGATCAGCACGAACGCCAGCGTGCTCATCGTCGCCAGCAGGCCGACCTGCCCGGCGGAGCTGTCCAGTGCCACCACGGCGACCAGCGGGAGAGCGAGCTGGCCGAGCGCACTGCCGAGTTTGCTCACCCCCGTCGCGCCGAGGAGCAGGCGGAAGTCGGGGTCGTGGAGGAGCGCGCGGCCGGTCGCGGGCCGGGCCGCGGGCGGGTGGCCGGCGCCGAGGTGAGTCGTGGTCATGGGGTGAGCCTGGCGCCGCCCTCGGACCCGAGCCATGAATTTAGGCTGTACTGAAAGGCGAGGTGGCCGGAGCGAGTGACGGGGATGCGCAGTGCTGGAGTTGGAGTTCACCGCCCGCGATCTGGCGCGGACCAGGTTCGCCCTGTCCCCGCTCTGGGAGGTCGTCGCCAGTGTCCGGATCCTCAGGAACCCGGACGAGCACCGTCTGTACCGGCCCTGGAGCGACCGGGTCCGCCCGCGGCTGGCCGCCGCCGGGCTGGACCGGAGCCTGCTCGCCGATCTCGTCCCGGACCCGCCCCGGGCGATCCCGATCTTCGTCGCTCCCCCGCCCGCAACTCCGCTGTCCGACCTGAAGGTCGAGCTGGCCGTCCTCCGGGCGACCCCGGCCGAGCGGGTCCGCTCCGGTCTCGGCGGGAAGCGGGCGCCGCGCTCCGCCCGCATCGATGCGCTGCTCGAAGACCCCCACCGCGGCCTGGCGGAGCTCGCCGAACTCGTCGAGGAATACTGGGAGATCGCGCTCGCGCCGTACTGGCCGCGGATGCGCTCGCTGCTGGAGGGCGACGTCCTCCACCGGGCCAGACTGCTGGCCGAGGGTGGCGCCGACCGGCTGCTCAACGACCTCGACCCGGCCGTCGCGTGGGACGCCGACACGCTGCGCATCCGGCACCGTCTCGGCGGCGGCGGCGGCCCCCAACGGCTCGGCGGGCACGGCCTGCTGCTCGTGCCGTCGGTGTTCGCCTGGCCCCGCGTCTTCTCCGTCACCGCCCCCGCCTGGCAGCCCACCCTGCGGTACCCGCCGCGCGGTATCGCCACCCTGTGGGAGCGGCGTACGGCGGTGGCGCAGCCCCTCGCTGCGGTTCTGGGCCGAACAAGGGCACAGCTGCTGGCCGAACTCGACCTCCCCGCCTCCACCACCGACCTGGCCCGGCGCACCGGCATCACGGCGGGCGGGGTCTCCCAGCACCTGACCGCCCTGCGCACCGCCGGCCTGGTCGACGCCCACCGCACCGGCCGGTACGTGCTGTACACCCGCACCGAGGCCGCCGAGGTGCTGCTCGCGGCCGCGGAGCGCGGCGGGCGGGAGGGATGAAAGCCGTTGCCGGGCTGTCGACGGCCTACGAGTCGCCGCCCGAGGACCGGCCGACGCTGCGGCGCCGCTCCTTCTGGTAGCGGCGCAGCATCTTGCCCGATCCGATGGTCAGTTGAGCCACGACGCGCGTCCAGCGGGGCCCGCCGTGCTCCGCCCATACCACGCAGACGCAGCCGCCGACGACGGCCGCCAGGATGCCGAGCAGTACTGGACCGATCACGTTTTTCCACCCCTGCTGTCCAGCTGATGCTGTGATCCTCCCGGCCGGAGGGCAGGGCGTGATTTCGAGCAGCATACGCACGCTTCCGTCCGGCCACCGTGCCACCAGCGCGACGACCGGCAGCAGCGGCGCAGCAGAGTCACCAGGCCGACTTCCTGTGCACGGTCAGGGGGGTGGGGTTGTGGTGGGGGTGGGGGCGACTGTTGTTGCGGTGGACGGTGCCGGGGGCTTGGCGGGGTGGGTGGGGTAGGCCCACGCGGTGAGGGCGAGGAGGAGGGTGACGGGGAGGAGGGTGAGGACGCAGACCCTGGTCGTCGTGGGGCGTTCAGGCGGCATGGTCGGTGGGGAGGTCGAGTTCGGCCCAGACGGTCTTGGCGTTGGGGTGGCGGGGGTCGGTGCCCCAGCGATCGGCCAGGGCGTCGATGAGGGTGAGGCCGCGCCCGGACTGGGACTTGGGGGCGAGGGCGGCAGGGCGGACCGGGTGGCGGTCGGAGACCTCGATACGGAGCACGTGGGGGTCGGCGATGAGGGCGAGGAGCTCGAAGCGCCGGCCGGGGACGCGGCCGTGGGTGGAGGCGTTGGCGGAGAGCTCGGCGATGATGAGCAGGGCGGAGTGATACGGCTCCTCGACAAGGGAATTGAGGCGCCAGGCGATCAGTTGCTGCCGGGCGATGCGGCGGCCCATCGCGGCACCCTTGGGGGTGGGCGCGAGGAGCGTGGTGAGGCGGCGCGCGGCGCGGATGTCTACGGGAATTTCGGACTTCATGAGATATAGCGTGGGGCGCCGAGCGTACTCTGACCATGCATCAGGCGGATACGGTCCATGTTTGTCCGGGTGCATACGGTGGCCCATTCGGGCTGTTGGGCGTGACCTGAAATCAGGGGTGGTCGCAATGGGTGACGTACGGGGTGGCGGAGAGAGCGGCGAGGCCCGGCCGGAGTTGGCGGAGGACCTCGCGGAGGTGTCGGACTTCTTCCGCGCCCTCGGCAAGCAGATCGAGCTGCTGCGCGAGCGTGCGGGGATGACGCAGAAGGAACTGGGCAGCCAGGTCGGCTACACCGAGGCGGTGATCGGCTCGGTGTAGCGGGGGAAGCGCACGCCGCAGCCGGAGCTGCTGGACGCGGCGGACGAACTCCTCAACGCGGGCGGGTTGTTGAGCATCGCGAAGGACGATGTGCAGCAGGCGAAGGCGAAGGCCCGGGTGCGGCACCCGGCGTGGTTCCGGGACTTCGCAGGGCTGGAGGCCGAGGCGGTTGAGCTCCACGAGTACAGCTCGCTGGTGATTCCTGGTCTCTTGCAGACCGAGGACCACGCACGGTCCCTGTACGGAATGCGTCAACCGCTCCTCTCGGAGGAGGTGATCGAAATCCGGGTGGCCGCCCGCATGGCGCGCCAGGAGGTCCTGACGCGATGGCCGAGAGCGATCTTCAGCTGGGTAATCGACGAAAGCCGTCCACCACCCGGTGGGCGGCCGGCGGTGCATCCAGGCCCTCTACCGGTGCCGGGCGAAAAATCAGAAGCGTTCTCGCTCCCGGCCTGCTACGTTCGGCCCGTCCGTGCTTGACCAGGAAACCCAGAGAGAACAGGGAAGGTGAGATTGTGGCCGCGGTGATGACCGCTGCGCCTGTGCTGCGCAGCGCCCGGACGACCGTCCTCATCTCCCGGGCCCTGGTCTGACCGCACCTTCGCGGTGCACTGGGGCCCTTCACCCAAGGGTTTCACCATGTCTTCTTCCGCTTCCTCCTCCTGGCTCACCCGTGCCGAGACCAGCGCGGACATTCTCACCGTCCACGCCCTCACCCTCGCCGCCTTCGGCCGCCCGTTCGAGGCCGACGTCCTGGCCGGCCTGCGTGCCGACGAGGGCTGGATCGACGGGCTCTCCGTGGTCGCCACGGACGCCGCCGACCCGACCGACACGCCGGTCGGCCACGTCGTCCTGACCCGTGCATTCATCGGGGACGTCCCGGCCCTCGCCATGGGGCCGGTCTCCGTGCACCCGGACCACCAGCGTGCCGGCGCCGGCTCAGCCGCGGTCCTGGCCGCGCTCCACGCCGCACGTGCGATGGACGAGCGCTTCGTCTTCCTCCTCGGGCACCCGACGTACTACCCGCGGTTCGGCTTCGTTCGCGCCTCCGCGCACGGCGTGGAGCTCACCACCGAGGCGCCCGACGAGGCGTGGATGGCGCTCAGCCTGAACGAGGACGACCCCCTGCCGTCCGGTGTGGCCCGCTGGGCAGCGGCCTTCGGTATCTGACAGCCGGCCCGGGAGCAACGGGCACCGCACCGGCCACCGGCCCGGAAAACCGACAGGGGCGGAAGTCGAAAACGACTTCCGCCCCTGCGAGTTGGAGCGCCGGGCCCGAATTGAACGAACCCCTCCCGCTGAAAGCGGGCGTGCTACCGCTGCACCACCGACGCCTGACCGGCCGGGCCTCCGATCACTTCCGCGATCTCGTCCCGCCGACATGGAAGAACTTATCAGCGGGTGATCGAAAGACGAAATCCGCGCCTGCCGGCGGCCCGGGCGCAGGACGTCCATGACCTCGGAGATGGTGAACGCCCCGGCCGCCGTCCACGAGGGTGATGCCCGTGCCCAGGGCCCACCGGCCGTGCACAGCCGCCAACCACGATCACCCAGCCCTGAGCCGCGCCCAGCCCTCAGCCGCGTCCGGCCTGAGCCGCCGACCCGCTCTCCCGGTCACGTACCACCACCGGGAGAGCGGGCTCCTGCCCGACGAGGACCTACTCCGCCGTCACCGCCGACGGCATGCCGCCGGTCAGCTTCAACAGCTCCTCGTACGTCATCGGCACCACGGTGTGCGGGTGGCCGGCGGCGGCCCACAGCACCTGGTAGCCGGCCAGCGCCTCGTCCACCACCGTGCGCAGCGGCGCCGGGTGGCCGGCCGGGGCGACGCCGCCGATGGCCTGGCCGGTGGCCTCGCGGACCTGGGCGGCGCTCGCGCGGGTGATCGGGCCGCTGCCCAACTCCCTGGCCAGGTGGGCGGTGTCGACGCGGTGGGCGCCACTGGTCATGACCAGCAGCGGCGCGTCGTCGCACATGAACACCAGGCTGTTGGCGATCGCGCCGACCTCGCAGCCGAGGGCGGCCGCGGCCTCGGCCGCGGTACGGGCGGAGTCGGGCAGGACGCGGATCTCGCCGGGCAGGCCGGCCGCCGCGAGGGCGTCGGCCACGGCCCGGCTCCGGGCGGGCAGTTCGGGCAGCTCAGGCTGCTCGGGCAGTTCGGGCTGCTCGGGAAGGGTGGACGTCATCGGGCCATCATTCCCCGTGCGCGCCCGACGGCGCTGAGCACCGCGCGCACACCGGCGGTGAGGACGGAGGAGTCCCGCCCGACGCCCCAGACCACCTCGCCCGCGACCCGCGCCTCGACGTAGGCGACGGCGTCGCTGTCAGGGCCGGTGCGGACGGCGTGCTCGGTGAACCCGAGGATGTCGACGGCGGTTCCGGCCGCGTGCAGGGCGGCGGTGACGGCGTCCAGCGGGCCGTTGCCCTCCCCGCGGTGCGGGCCGACCTCCGCCCAGTGGCGGCCGTCCTCCTCCCCGGTGCGCCAGGCGACGTCCACCGCGGCGTCCAGGTACGTGGCGCGGAACAGCGCGTACAGCTCCTCGGCCGTCACCTCGCTGCCGCTGTCGTCGGTCGACTCCTGCACCACCCGGGAGAACTCGATCTGCAGCCGCCGGGGCAGCTCCAGTCCGTGTCCGGTCTGCAGCAGGTAGGCGATGCCGCCCTTGCCGGACTGGCTGTTGACCCGGATCACGGCCTCGTAGTCGCGCCCCAGGTCGGCCGGGTCGATCGGCAGGTAGGGCACCTCCCACGGCACCTCCCGCTCGGGCAGGCCCAACTCGGCCGCCACCTTGGCGTGGTGCGCGAACCCCTTCTTGACGGCGTCCTGGTGGGTGCCGGAGAAGGCGGTGTGGACGAGGTCGCCGACGTAGGGGTGGCGCTCGTGCACAGGCAGGCGGTTGCAGTGCTCGACGGTGCGGCGGATCTCGTCGATGTCGGAGAAGTCGATCATCGGGTCGACGCCCTGGGTGTGCAGGTTGAGGGCGAGCGTCACCAGGTCGACGTTGCCGGTCCGCTCGCCGTTGCCGAACAGGCAGCCCTCGATCCGCTGGGCGCCGGCCAGGACGGCGAGTTCGGCGCAGGCGACGCCGGTGCCGCGGTCGTTGTGCGGGTGAACGGAGAGGATCACCGCCTCACGCCGGGCCAGGTGACGGTGCATGTACTCGATCTGGTCGGCGTAGACGTTGGGAGTGGAGATCTCGACGGTGGCGGGCAGGTTGTGGATGACCGGCCGGTCGGGGCTCGCGTCCCAGAGTTCGGTGACGCCGTTGCAGACCTCCAGGACGTAGTCCGGCTCGGTCAGGTTGAACACCTCGGGCGAGAACTCGAAGCGCAGGCCGGGGCGGTCGCCGGCCCGCCGGGCCATGTGCCCGGCGGCCGCCGTGACCAGGGCGCGGACCTCGTCGCGGGTGCGGCCGAGGACGACGTCGCGCCAGACCGGGGCGGTGGCGGTGTAGAGGTGGACGACCACCCGGGGCAGGCCTTCGACGGACTCGAAGGTGCGGTCGATCAGGTCCTCGCGGGCGGCGGTGAAGACGACGACGGTGACGTCCTCGGGGACGGCGCCGGGGGTGGTGGCCAGCCGGCGCACGAAGTCGAAGTCGGCGCGGCTGGCGGAGGGGTAGCCGACCTCGATCTCCTTGAAGCCCATGGTCAGGAAGAGGTCGAACATCCGCTGTTTGCGCGCCGGGTCCATCGGCTCGGCGAGCGCCTGGTTGCCGTCGCGCAGGTCGACGGGCACCCAGAGCGGGGCCTGCTCGATCCGGCGCGAGGGCCACTCCCGCGGCTCGCCGCCGACCAGCGGAACGCGCTCGTGGGCGGGCCGGTAGCGGTGGTACGGCATGGCGCTGCCGCGCTGCGGGTTCCAGGCGGGTGCGGCGGCCGGGACGGGGCCGGCGGGGGTGCGGAACGTGGTGGATCGCACGTGAAGTCCTTCGCAAGCGGGTGGTTCCGGAGGACGAACCGGCAGCACGGCGCCCCGCAGCGGGGCGCCGGTTCGGTCAGACCCCGCTGCGGCCACCAAGAAGGAGGGTCCACGGCTTCATGCCGATGACAGTAACCATCGATCAACTCCTCGGACAACCGGGCTCCGCCCCGCCCTGAGGGATCGTCCGGTCGAGCGGGTGGGCCTACCGGGGCCAGTTGCTCACCGCCGGGGGCCATCGGCACACAGTTCTCACACAATCCCCCCGGATGCCGCGGCCTGCCCTTCCGGCCACCGTCCATCTGCCCCGATAACACGTCATCGCACGTCAGAAGAGGACATCCCGCGTCACAACGGTCCTTCGCCCACCAATCATGAACTCGGGAATGACGTTGTGTTAAGGCCGTGTGTGCACCCTGTCCAGGTAGCGAACGGGTTTTCACTCCTATTACACGGTATGACTAGTATCGCCTCGTCAAAAGCCCGTGCCCGGACGGTCCGGCCCCACCAGGCCGGCCGCCTTCCCCTAGGAGTCAGCTCTGCGCGCGCGTGCGAATCGGCGGCCCCCGACGCCGAAGACCCCCCGCAGGCGTCCACGCCTGTCACTGCGGACGGCGCTGCTCGTCCTGGCCGTCGTCCCCAGCCTGGCCCTCGCCGTCCTCTGGGCGGTCACCAGCGGCCAGACCTTCCTCGACTTCAGCCGGCAGGCGGACCAGGGCCTGCTGGCCCAGAAGGCCGGACAGCCCTCCAACATCGTCTACTACAACCTCCAGGAGGAGCGTCGGCTCAGCGCCGAGTCGCTCGCCCGGCCGGGCAGCGTCACCGAGGCGCTGCGCCGCCAGCGCCAGCTCACCGACGACGCGGTGCGCCAGTTCCAGGCACTCTCCGGCGAGACCGCCGACAGCGCCCCCACCGAGGTGCGCAGCGCCGTCGCCGAGGCGCGGCAGGCGATGGGCAGGCTCGCCGAACAGCGGTCCGCGGTCGACCGCGGCGCCGTCGACCAGCAGGCGGCCTTCACCTACTACACCGACCTGATCGCCGTCGACCTGCGGCTGTTCACCGCGCTCAGCCACGTCGACAACGGCGAGGTCACCTGGATCTCCAAGACCCTGGTGAACGCCTTCTGGGCCAAGGAGATGCTGGCGCGCGAGGACGCCCTCCTGGCCCGCGGCTGGCCGTCCGGGAGGCTCGGCGCGGGCGACTTCCAGCAGGTCCAGCAGGCCATCGGCGCCCAAAACCACCTCTTCACCGTCCAGGTCCTGCCGTACGTCCCGGCCGCCGAGGCCGCGGCCTGGCAGGACGTGATGACCAGCCCGGCGTGGCAGGCCAAGTCCGCCGTCGAGCAGTCGCTGACCCGGGCCGTCCCGGCGGACGCGAGCGGCACCGTCAAGCTGCCGCCCTCCCAGGACCAGTGGCGCCAGGCCGTCGACCAGCTCAACCCGCAGCTGGTGAAGGCGATCGAGACCCGCACCGACGGCATCGTCGAGGTCGGCAAGGGCTCGTTCCTCTCGCTGCTCACCACCTTCGCGCTGACCACCGTGATCGGCCTGGTCGCGGTCGTCGCCGTCATCGTGACCAGCTGGCGGCTCACCCGCTCGCTGCGCCGCCGCATCAGGGAACTGCACACCCAGGCACAGGAGCTGGAGCGCACCCTGCCCGAGGTGGTCGAGCGCCTCTCCCGAGGCGAGCAGGTCGACGTCGAGGCCGAGAGCCGGGTGATCACCGCGGGCGACCAGGGCAACGGCACCGACGAGCTGGCCCGCCTCGGCCAGGCGCTCAACCTGGCCCGCGCCTCCGCGCTGGAGACCTCCGTCCGGCAGGCCGAGCAGCACCGCGGCTTCGAACGGCTGCTCCAGCGCATCGCCCGCCGCACCCAGTTGCTGATCGGCCAGCAGCTGAAGAAGCTGGACGAGCTGGAGCGCAGGCACGAGGACCCGGAGGTGCTGGAGGGCCTGTTCGACCTCGACCATCTCACCGCCCGCCTGCGCCGCTACGAGGAGAACCTCGTGATCCTGGCCGGCGGCCAGCCGCAGCGGCGCTGGCGCAAGCCCGTCCCGCTGCTGGACGTGCTCCGCTCCGCCCAGGGCGAGGTGCAGGACTACCGGCGGATCATGCTGGACGTCGAGGGACACCCGTGGCTCTCCGAGCGGGCCGTCGGCCCGGTCGCGCACGTGCTCGCCGAGCTGATGGAGAACGCGGCGAGCTTCTCCAGGCCGCCGACCCCGGTCGAGGTACGGGCCGCCATGGTCGGCCGCGGGCTGGCGGTCGAGATCGAGGACCGCGGGCTCGGCATGGACCCGGCACAGTACGACGCGGCCAACGAGCTGATGAGCCGTCCGCCCCGGATGGACGTGCTGGCCCGGGCGGACGACATCCGCCTCGGCTTCTACGTGGTCGCCCGGCTGGCCGCCAACACCGGCCTGCGGATCGAGTTCCGGCCGTCGGCCTTCGGCGGGACGCGGGTGGTCGTGCTCGTCCCCGCCGAGCTGGTCATCGACGGCGACGCGGGCCTGCCGGACGCCACACCGGTCGAGCCGATCCCGCTCGTCCGGCGCTCGCGCGAGGCGGCGCCCGGCGTGGCGCCGGCCTCGGGGGCGCAGGCGGGCGGACCGCGGCCGGGCACGGACGGGCCGGTCGCCGGCGAGCCGCCGGAGATCGTGCTGGTCCCGTCGGCCGCCGGGCCTGGTCCGGTCGAGGCGTTCGCGCACGTCGAGTACGTCCAGCCGCTGGATCCGTCGCCGGAACAGCCGCTCGAACAGCCACTGGAGTCCGCGCAGCCGGTCGAACACGGCTCCCCGGCGGACGGCACCCCCGCGCACGCCGCGGCCCACGCGGGTGCGCCCCGGCCCGCACCGGCCCCGGACGCGCCCGGGCACGACACCCCCGCCTACCCGGACATCGCGTACGCCAAGGTGACGCCCGCCGAAGCCCCGTACGCCGACGAGCAGTACCGGCCGGCCCAGCACTACCGGCTCGCCGAACGGCGGGAGCGGCCCGAGTACGCCTCCTCGGTGCCGCTGAGCGAGCCGAGCGGCGGACAGCCGCCGCTGCCGCAGCGCGTGCGCCAGGCCAGCCTGGCCGCCGAGCTGCGCGTCCCGCCACCGCCCCGGACGGAGCACGCGCCCGGTCCGGCCGACCTCCCGACGGCGGACGGCTTCGGCACCGGGCAGGCCGGGACGGCCGACCCGTTCCAACGCCCGCCGCGGCGCTCGGGGGCGGCGATCGGCGCCTTCCAGCGGCAGTCCCGCGCGGCGCGTGGCCAGGGCAGCGGCCACGACTCCGGCGGGCACCGCCTCCCCGACCGGCCCCCCGGCCCCACCTTCGACCACGGCACCCGCCCGGCACCCCGGACCGAGCCCGCCGGGCCCCCGACCCCCGCGCCTGGCCCCTCCCCCTGGGCCCTCCCGGCCGCGGACCCCCGAACCACGAGGACGGAAAACCAGTCATGAACCGCACGATCGCCACCCACCAGGACCTGGACTGGCTGCTCGACGGACTCGTCGACTCGGTGCCCGGGACCAGGAACGCCGTCCTGCTCTCCGACGACGGCCTGGTCGTCAGCCACTCCCGCTCCATCGAGCGCGCCGACGCCGAGCGCCTGGCCGCCGTCGCCACCGGCCAGCAGAGCCTGGCGCGCGGCGTGGGCCAGCTCTTCGACGGCGGCCCGGTGCACCAGGTCATCGTCGAGCTGTCCGAGGTCTGGCTGTTCATCATCGCCGCCGCCCAGGGCACCCACCTGGCCGTGGTCGCCTCCCAGGAGGTGGACGCCGAGGTGATGTCGGTGGCCATGCACACGCTGGTGCAGCAGGTCGGCCAGAAACTGACCACCCCGGCGCGCAGCGAGTTCGACGCCTTCGCCGCCAGGAACCGGGGTTGATGCCCCGGTGATCCCGCACTGGAGCGAAGTCCCCGACGAGGACGGGGACGACGGTTCGGACTCGATGGTGCGCCCCTACACCATCACCCGCGGCCGCACCGCGCCCGAGCGCGACGACCTCACCCTGATCACGGTGCTGACCACCGTCGTGGACGAGGCCGGCGCGGCCCTGGCCCGGGGCTCGCGCACCGGGTCACGCGGGCTCCAGCCCGAGCACCGGATGATCCTGGACCGCTGCCGGCGCCCGGCCGCCGTCGCCGAGGTGGCGGCCGCTCTGGACCTGCCCGTCTCGGTCACCAAGATCCTCTTGGGCGACCTGATCTCCCAGGGCCTGCTGCTGGCCCGGGCCCCGCTCTCGGTGGCCCGGGCCGGCGGGGGCGCGGACCTCGGACTGCTGACGGCCGTACGCGAAGGACTCCGGAGACTCTGAACCATGGCACCGACCGCACCCCTTCCTTCCTCCGCCCCGAACACCGTTGACGCGCCCACCGTGCCCACCGCGCCCACCGCGCCCGCCGCGCCCACCGCCGTGAAGATCCTCATCGCGGGCGGCTTCGGCGTCGGCAAGACCACCCTGGTCGGCTCGGTCAGCGAGGTCGCGCCGCTGCGCACCGAGGAGTACCTGACCCGCGCCAGCGTCGGCGTGGACGACCTGTCCGGCGTCGACACCAAGGACACCACCACCGTCGCCCTCGACTTCGGCCGGATCACCGTCAACCCCGAGCTGGTGGTGTACCTGTTCGGCACACCCGGCCAGGAGCGCTTCTGGTTCATGTGGAACGACCTGGTGAACGGCGCGCTCGGCGGGATCGTCATCGCCGACACCCGCCGCCTGGACACCAGCTTCGCCTCCATCGACTTCTTCGAGAGCCGCGGCATCCCGTTCGTGGTCGCGATCAACTGCTTCCACGGGCACAACACCCGTACCCCGGACGAGATCCGGGCCGCCCTCGACCTCGACCCGCAGGTGCCGATGCTCCTCGGCGACGTGCGCGAGCGCGCCTTCGGGCGGGACCTGCTGCTGGCCCTGGTCGACCACCTGATGGACCTCTCCACCGCCCACGCGGCGCCGGCCGGCTGAGCCCTCTCCCCCTCCCACTCCCCCGTTTGGAGAACCCCGTCATGACCTCATCCCTGCGCGTCCTGATCCACGGCGGCGGGATCGGCGGCCTGACCCTGGCCACCGCCCTCGCCCGGCGCGGCCACCGGGTCGACGTGGCCGAGCTGCGCGACGAGCTGGAGGCGCTCGGCGTCGGCATCATCCAGCCGTCCAACGCGCTGCACGTGATGCGCGAGATCGGCGTGCTGGACGCCTGCCTGGCCGCCGGCTTCGCGTGGGAGGTGCTGACCATCTGCGACCCGGCCGGCGCCACCCTCGCCGAGATCCCGCAGCCGCGGATGGGCGACGCGCCCGCCAACAACGGCATCCCGCGCCCCGCCCTGGCCAGGGTGCTCTCCGCCGCCGCCACCGAGGCCGGCGCGTCGATCCGCTTCTCCACCACGATCACCGGACTCACCGACGACGGCGAGGGCGTGGACGTCACCCTCTCGGACGGGCGGAGCGGCCGCTACGACCTGGTGGTCGGCTTCGACGGCATCGGCTCGCCGCTGCGCGGGCGGCTGTACGGCGACACGTACACGCCCGAGTACACCGGCTTCGCCAACTGGCGGGTCACGCTGCCGCGCCTGCCCGAGGTGCAGGGCGTGGTGATGTCCGCGGGGAACCTCAGGGCGAAGGCGCTGCTCACCCCGATCACCGACAACCTCATGTACCTGGGCTCGGTGTTCGCCGAGGCCGAGGACTTCCGCCCGGACGTGGACCGCGCCCACGAGCAGCTCGCCGCGCGGCTGGCCGGCTTCGGCGGCCCGATAGCCGAGGCGCTGGCGCAGGTCACCGACCCGGCCGCAGTGGTCTACTCGCGGATCTCCCAGGTCACGGTGGAGGAGCCGTGGTACGTCGGCCGGGTGGTCCTGGCCGGCGACGCCGCGCACGCCAGCACCCCGCACCTGGCCCAGGGCGCGGCGATGGCGGTCGAGGACGCGCTCGTACTCGCCGAGTCGCTGGACGCCGTCACGGCGCCCGGCGAGGTGGCCGCCGCGCTGGCCGCCTGGGAGGAGCGCCGCCGGCCGCGCGCGATGTGGGTGCAGGCGCTGTCCCGCGCCGTCCTCAAGCAGGAGACCGGCACCCCGACCACCCCCGAGGAGGACGAGCTGCTGAAGGTCGGCATCCCGGGCGCCGCGCACGTGCTCGTCCAGCCGTACTGACGCTCCGCCGTCCCTACCGGTGGCCCTGCGCGGGGTTGTGCCCGCGCAGGGCCACGGACAGACTTGACGACGGGATCAACCTGCTCAACGAGGCGGCGCTGGAAGGGCTGGAGGCACTGGCGACCTCGTGACGCCGCTCCCAGACCGCCGCCGAGATCCGCGCCAGCAGGCGGGCCGCAGGGTCCGCCTCGTCCTCGCCCGAGGCCAGCGGGCCGGTGTAGCAGACCGCGATCAGGTACGGCGGGCAGTCCTCCGGGTGGACCAGGCCGACACTGTGCCGCACACCGGGGAACCAGCCGTTCTTGAACGCGATCCGGGTGCCCGGCGGCAGCCCGGCCGCCAGATCCACCCGGAAGGCGTTGCGCTCCAGGAGCGCGAGCAACTCCGGTTCGTCCGCGAGGGATTGCAGCAGGCGGACCAGGTCGAGCGCGCTCACCCGGTTGTGCACGCCCGCCTCGCGCGCGGCGTGGTCCTCTATCCCGCGCGGGCTGGCGCTGCGGGTCGCACCCGCCCGCCGCCAGACCTCGGCCACCGTCTCGGGCCCGGTGTGCGCGAGGCAGAGGTTGGTGGCGAGGTTGGAGGAGTGCGTGATCATCCGCTCGGCGAGGGTGCGCAGCGGGGCCGTCCCGCCGAGCAGCGTCCAGGGCTGCGGGTCGCTGTCCCAGCCGGGGTCGTTGCCGAACTCCCCGCCGGCCGCCGAGGCGAACCGGTTCACCACCGGCACCTCGGCCTCGAGATCGGCCCCGCTGCGGTACAGCGCCGCCAGCACGGCCACCTTCATCGTGCTCGCCGCGTCGTGCAGCTCGTCACCGGCCCGCACGAGAACGGGCTCACCGCCCCACGGCGCCACCACCACAGAAACCATGCCCGGCCCCGTTCCCGGGCGGGGCCCCGGGTAAACGGCCGCACGGATTCACCACCCCCGTCCGGGCGCCCGGCGCTCCCCGGCCGTCAGACACGCCCCAGGCGGGAGGCCGGAAGGGAGTCCGGGGCCAGCGGCCGGATGCCGTCCGGCGGGGCGGCGAGCTCGGCGAGATAGCGGGCGCGGGGGACGCTGGTGGCGCCGAGGGTGCGGACGTGGGGGGTGTCCCACTGGGCGTCGAGGAGGCGGCCGCCGGCCTCGGCGAAGCGGGCGGCGAGATCGGCGACGGCGACGCGGGCGGCGTCGGAGCGGCGGTGGAACATCGAGTCGAGGCTGAGGACGGGGCCCGCGGCGACCCCGAAGACGCCGCCGATCAGCTCCTCGCCGTCCCAGACCTCCGCGCTGTGGGCCGCACCGCGTTCGTGGAGCTGGAGCAGTGCGACCCGCAGCTCCTCGGTGAGCCAGTACGGCCGGCGGTCCTCCGCGCAGGCGGCGAGCACCCGGGGGAAGGCCCGGTCGGCGCTGGTCCACCACGGCAGGCTGTTGCGCAGGCGCCGGGCGAGCCGGCTCCCGAGGCGCACGCCGTCCGGGGCGATCACCGGGCGCGGGTCGGGAGACCACCAGGCGAGCGCGTACGGGTCGTCGTCATCGGCGGCGGCGCCCGGGAGCAGCGCCACTGTGCCCGCGGCCACGGCGTCCTCGAACCGGGCCTCGTTGAAGGCGCTCGCGTAGTCGTCGGCGGCGGGCATCGGGAAGAGCCCGCGCCGGTACGCGGCCAGCAGCACCTCCGCCCCGAGCCCGGCCCCGAACGCCACCGGCCCGTCCCCGGGAGCCCGCGCCACGTCCAGCCCGTCGAACGCCCCGGCCACGGCGCTCACCTCCGCACCGCCCCGACCGGCGGGGTCAGGAAGCCCTCCGCCGTCAACTGCTCCAGGTAGTGGTCCAGCAGCCCGTCGTCCACGGCCGGCAGGTCGATCCCGCTGCCCCCCAGCGCCTGTTCGGTGTTGGCGCGGTCGAAGAGCGGGAACGTCGGGCGGAAGTACATCTCGCTGATGGAGAGTTCCGTCCCCGGGCTGCGGTCGACGAAGAGCGGGACGAACGGGGTCATCGGGTGGGTGGGGTGGCCGGCGGCGAAGCGGACGAGGTCCTGGACCCAGATGTCGTAGGGGACTTCGTCCACCGGGTAGCCGCGGGCGCGCAGGCGGGCGGCGAGGTCGGAAAGGACGGCGGGGCGGGGTGAGGTGATGTGGTAGACCTCACCGTTGGCGGGGGCGTGGGCGGCGATACGGGCGACGGCCTGGCTGAAGCGGTCGGCCGGGACGAAGTCGAGCAGCAGCCGGACGTCCGGGCAACTCCCGCTGTCCGCCATGTACTTGATCAGCGCGCAGATCTCGGTGCCGGTGTTCATCACCCCCGTGGTGAGGTCGCCGGTGACGTCGTTGGTGCGCAGCACCGTGACCGGCAGGCCGGCTGCGGCCGCGTTGTGCAGCAGCTGTTCGGCGACCCACTTGCTCTCCACGTAGCCGACCGCGAGCCGCTCGGGGTACGCGAGCGGCATCCGTTCGGTCACCTCCTTGACGCCGGCCGGGCCGAAGCCGGCCAGGACGGCGAGTGTGGAGAGGTAGTGCACCGGGATGCCGCGGGAGTGCCCGGCCAGCCGGACGATCTCGCGGGTGCCACCGACGTTGGCGGCGCGCAACTGGTGGTAGGGGTAGATGAAGTTGACCTGCCCGCCGAGGTGGTGAATGGCGTCCAGGCTGCCGGCCAGCGCCTCGAACCGGTGCTGGGTCAGGCCGAGCAGCGGTTCGGTGAGGTCGCCGACCAGCGGGACGACCCGGGCGTCCGAGAGGTCCTGCCGCAGGAACCGCTGTTGCGCGGCGCGGATGCGCTCGAGCGCGTGTTCCTCGTCGGGGGCGCGGACCAGGCAGTGGATGCGGGCGCCGGTGGTCCGGAGCAGGGTGTGCAGCAGGTGGGCGCCGCAGAATCCGGTCACGCCGGTGAGCAGGATCTCGGCGGGTTCGGCGCGGGAGGGCGCGGGGCGCCAGGACTGCCGGACGGGGGTGCCGAGTTCGGCTTCCGCGACCCAGTCGACGGCGGCCTCGCCGAGGCCGTCCCGGGCCGATCGTGCCGTCCGGGTGGCGGCGGCGAAGGCACGCAGGGTGGAGTCGCGCAGCAGCGAGCGGGTGAGGAAGCGGATCCGGGTGACATCGACGCCGAACATGATCCGGGCCCGGGCGATCATCTCCATGACGAGCAGGGAGTTGCCGCCGAGTTCGAAGAAGTCGTCGGCGGGCCCGACGGTGGCGACGCCGAGCAGTTCGGACCAGAGGTGGGCGATGCCGGCCTCGGTCGCGTTCCCGTTGCCGTCGGGGCGCGGGGTCCCGTCCGGGCGCGGGGTGCCGTCGGCGCGTGGGACGCCGTCGGCCCGGGCGGCCTCGTCCGTGCCCACGTCGCCCGCCTTCATCGCCTGGCGGGCCCGGGCCTCGTCGGCCCCTCCCCCGCCCTCCCGGCGTTGCAGCTGCGGTGCGGTGTGCGGCAGCCGCCGGCGGTCGATCTTGCCGTGGGAGGTGAGCGGCATCCGGTCGAGCAGCACGAACTCGGCCGGGACCATGAAGTCCGGCAGCCGGTCGGCCAGGTAGGCGCGGATCTGGGCGCGCCGGGCGCGGGCACCGGAGCCGACCCGGTCGGTGAGCGTGTAGTAGGCGGTCAGGACGCGCGTCCCGTCGTCGCTGCCGTCGGCGGCGACGCGGGCCTGCCGGATGTCGGGGTGGGCGGCGAGCACCGATTCGACCTCGGCGGGGTCGACGCGGTAGCCGCGGACCTTCACCTGGTCGTCGAAGCGGCCGAGGATCTCCAGGTTGCCGTCGGCGCGCCAGCGGCCGGCGTCGCCGGTGCGGTACATGCGCTCACCGGGGGCGGGCGCGTACGGGTCGGGCAGGAACGTCTCGGCCGTGAGCCCGGGCCGGCGCCAGTAGCCGCGCGCGAGGCCGGGGCCGCCGAGGTAGATCTCGCCCTTCTCCCCCGGACGCACCGGGGAGAGCCGCGCGTCCAGCACGTGCACCCGCACGCCCGGCAGCGGCCGCCCGATCGGCACCGGCGCCGCCCCCGTCACGCCGCCGTCCGCCGCCTCGCCGTCCGGGGCCCCGCTGTGGGCCGCGGCCCCGTGCACGGCGCACCCGTGCACCCCTCCGCCGGCGAGCACCTCGGGCGTCACCTCGCAGAGCGTGGACGTGACGGCGGCCTCGGTCACCCCGTAGGCGTTGACCAGCCGGACGCCGGGCAGCCGGGCCAGGCAGGTGCGGCAGTCGTCGGCGTGCACGGTGTCCCCGCCGACGACCATCAGGCGCAGGCCGGCGGGGGCCGGACCGCCCTCGGGGAGCAGGGCGAGCACATGGTGCCAGTAGGCCGGTGTGAGGTCGGTGACGGTGAGTGCCAGGTCGCTCATCCGGTGCACCAGTTCGGTGGGCGCCCAGGTCCGCGCCCCGCCGAGGACGAGGGTGGCGCCGCTGACCAGGGTGGCGAGCACCTGCTCCAGTGCGGTGTCGAAGCCGAGCGCGGCCAGTTGCAGGACCCGGTCACGCGGGGTGAGCTCGTAGGCGCGGATGACCCGGTCCAGGGTGAAGACCAGCGAGCGGTGGGTGACGGGTACGCCCTTGGGGGTGCCGGTGGTGCCGGAGGTGTAGATCAGATACGCGAGGTCGTCCGGTACGGCGGTGTCGGGTACGGCGGGGTCGGCTGCGGCTGCGGCTGGTACGGGGTCGGGTGCGACTGGAGCTGCCGAGGGACCGGCCGGGACGTCGTCGGGTGTGCCGGCGGGTGCGCCGGGGTCAGGGGCGGGAGGGGGCGCCTGACCGTCCACGCCCAGCACCGTGATCCCCGGGAACCGCGGCCCGCGCCCCGCCACCACCACCTCGGCCCGGCAGTCCTCGACGAGCTGCGCCAGCCGCCGCTCCGGGTGGGCGGGGTCCAGCGGGAGGAACGCGCCGCCGGCCTTGAGCACGCCGAGCCAGGCCGTCACGAGGCCGGTCCCGCGCTCCAGGCAGACGGGCACCACCCGCTCCGCACCGACGCCGCGGGCACGTAGCGCGGCGGCCAGCCGGTCGCTGCGCCGGTCCAGTTCGCGGTAGCTCAGTTCGCCGTCCTCGGCAAGCACGGCGACGGCGTCCGGGTCGTGTGCGGCGCGGGCCCGGAAGAGCCCGTGCACGGTGTCGGCGAACCCGGCGCGGGCAGGCGGGCGGTCTGCGCCGGCTCTCCCGTCCGGTAAGGGCCCGAGCCCGAGCCCCTCCCACCGCCACTCGCGTTCCACGTAGGCCCGGCAGGCTGCCCGGTCGTCCGGCCCGAACACCGTCCGCCAACCGCTCGGGACGGTGAAATCGCCGGGCCAGATCGCATACTGACCGTCTTCGTTGCACAGCACGGCGTGACGTCCGGAGTTCACTTCCGTCCGTGCGCCCTGTGCGCTGTCTGCTGCATCGTCCACCGGCTTGACCTCATGCTGTGGCGGCAGAATGCTGGGAGGTGCGACATTTCCGACTATACGCACTCATGGCATATTTCGAACGTCCGATCGCAATCCACCGGACGGACGAAGCCCCTACCCGAAGGGCATCCCCGGAAGACCCGTTCCTCGCCGAACTCCCCCGCCCGACCGGCGGAGTGATGTCGTGGAGGAGGTAGCCTCGTTGACACGCCGGCGACATCACCTGATGGTCTGTTACCTGGTGTGGATGGTGCTGTTCACCTGCATCTACTACATCAACCCCGCGCAGCGGATCATCTGGTGGACGGGCATCGGCCTCGGCGGCGTCGCCGCCATCGTGGTCGGCGTCCGCCTCAACCGCCCCTCCCACGCGCTCTTCTGGTACCTGCTGGCACTCGCCAACCTCAGCTTCACCGCCGGCGAGGTGGTCCAGGTCATCCAGTTGGAGTTCCTGCACCTGGGGAGCCCCTTCCCCTCCGTCGCCGACGGTTTCTACCTCGCCGAGTACCTGCTGTACGCGGCCGGCGTGTTGGGCTTCATCCGCTGGCGGACGGCCCATCAGGACCGCGCCAGTCTGCTGGACGCGCTCATCCTCACCATGGGCCTCGCCCTGCTCGCCTGGATCTACCTGATCCTCCCGTACGCCCGGAACCCCGACCTCAGCTGGTTCCAGAAGGCCGTCTCGATGGCCTACCCGCTGGGGGACGTGATCGTCCTCTTCCTGCTGCTGCGGCTGCTGGTCCCACGCGGCGGCAGCAGCCGGGCCCTCCAACTGCTCACCGTCGGCACGGTCGGCCTGCTGATCTCGGACCTCCTGTACGGGCTGATCCTGCTGCACGGCGACTGGCACATCGGCACCCCGGTCGACCTCGGCTGGGCCGCCTTCTACACCGCCTGGGGCGCGGCCGCACTGCACCCCTCCATGGTCGAGCTGACCAGACCGGTGCCCTCGCAGGAGGTCGATCTCGGCCGTGGCCGGCTCGCCCTGCTCACCGTGGCCTCGCTGATCGCGCCGACCATCCTGATCGTCGAGTCCATCAACGGCAACACCAACAACGCCGGGGTGATCGGCGCCTTCTCCGCCCTGCTCTTCCTGCTCGTCCTGGCCCGCCTCGCCATCGTCGTCGGAGCCCGGCGGCAGGCCCTGGCCCGGGAGCGGGCGCTGCGCGAGGCCGGCGCCTCGCTGACCTCGGCCGTCACGGTCGAGGAGGTCGCCGACGCCGTCCAGAACACCGCCTCCACCCTGATGCCCTCCGAGCCCGGCCACGTCGCACTGCTCGCCGTCACCGAGGCCGGTGTGCTGCACGTCCGGCACGCCGAACGCGGCCCGACCCTGCACGCCCTCGGCAACGGCTCCGACTCGGACGAGGTGCTCGCCCTCGCCGCCGTCCGGGAGACCCGGTTACTGCCCGTCGAGGACATCGGCAGCGATCTCGCCGCCCGCCTCGACGGCATGCCGTCCGCCCTTCTCTGCCCGCTCACCCTGGCCGAGCGCCCCTCCGGTGACCCGCTGATCGGCGCCCTCATCGTCACCGGCACCGAACAGGAGCTGGCCAGCCTCTGGGGCTCGCTGGAGATCCTCGCCGCCCAGGCCGCGCTGGCCGTCGAGCGCGTCATGCTGAGCCAGGAGATCAACCGCCGCAACAGCGAGGCGTACTTCCGCACCCTGGTGCAGAGCGCCAGCGACGTCATCCTGATCCTCAACGCCGACGACGGCGTCCGGTACGCCTCCTCCTCCGCCGAGCGCGTCCTCGGCTACCCCAGCCTGGACGGCACGATGATCACCGACCTCGTCCCGCCCGAGGACAGCCGCGCCGTCGGCAGCGCGCTGGCCCGGATGCGCGGCCTCGACGGCAGCGGCGCGCGCACGGGCGACGGCCGCGAGCCGCAGCGCGAGCACTGGCGGGTGCTGCGCCACGACCGCACCCCGATCGAGGCCGAGGTCCGCTGCAACGACCTGCGCGGCGATCCGACCGTGGGCGGCCTGGTGCTCACCCTGCGCGACGTCACCGAGCAGCGGCAGATGGAGCGCGAGCTCACCCACCGCGCCTTCCACGACTCGCTGACCGGCCTGGCCAACCGCGTCCTGTTCCAGGACCGCGTGGGCCACGCCCTCTCCCGCGGCGAGCGCAGCGGCGCGATCACCGGGGTGCTCTTCATCGACCTGGACGACTTCAAGGTGGTCAACGACACCCAGGGCCACGCGGTCGGCGACGAGCTGCTGGTCGCCGTCTCGCTCCGGGTCTCCACCGCGCTGCGGACCTCCGACACCGCGGCCCGGCTCGGGGGCGACGAGTTCGCGGTGCTGGTGGAGGACGCGGTGCGCCCGGCCGACGTCGGCGCCACGGCGGACGCCGTACTGGCCGCCTTCACGGAGCCGTTCAGGCTGAGCGCGGGCGCGGTCCGGGTGTCGGCGAGCATCGGCGTCGCCACCACCGAGGACAGCGTGGACGCGACGGAGCTGCTCAGCCACGCCGACCTGGCCCTGTACTCGGCGAAGTCGGCCGGCAAGCGGCAGTGGTGTCACTACCAGCCCGCGTTCCAGGCCGGGCTGGTGGAGCGGCACGAGCTGAACGAGAACCTGGACTCCGCGATCGCCGAGTCCGCCTTCAACCTGTACTACCAGCCGATCGTCGACCTGCAGACCGGCGACCTGGTCGCCTTCGAAGCGCTGGTCCGCTGGCCGCACGACCGACGCGGCATGGTGCTGCCCGACGAGTTCATCGCGCTCGCCGAGGAGAGCGGCCAGATCGTGCCGCTCGGCGCCTGGGTCCTGGAGCGCGCCGCCCATGAGGCGGCCGGCTGGCACCGTCTCAGCGCAGGGCACCGCAAGGCCGGCGGCCGCCCGCCGCTGCGGGTCAACGTCAACGTGTCGGCCCGGCAGTTCCGCGACGCGGGCTTCGTGGACGTGGTCCGCGGTGCGGTGCGCAGCTCCGGGATCGATCCCGGAGCGCTGGTGCTGGAGCTGACCGAGTCCGTGCTGATGCGGCGCGACGAGCGCGTGCACACCGATATGCGCACGCTGAGCGAGCTGGGCGTCGGCATCGCGATCGACGACTTCGGCACCGGATACTCGTCCCTCTCCTACCTGCGCGAGTTCCCGATCTCCATCCTGAAGATCGACAAGTCCTTCATCGACGGTCTCGGCCTCTCCCAGCAGCAGTACGCCCTGGTCGAGGGCATCACCCGGATCGCCGACACCCTCGGCGTCCAGGTCATCGCCGAGGGCATCGAGAACACCGAGCAGCGCGACCTCCTCGCCGCCATGGGCTGCCCTCTCGGCCAGGGCTACCTCTTCGCCCGCCCGCTCGCCCCCGACCAGGCCCGCGCCCTGATCCAGGAGTACGCCGACCTCAGCGACCTGCACCACGGCGACTGACGCACACCCGCTTCACGCGGCGGAACGGCCGCCCTGCGGCTTCTCGTCCGTGGAGCCGTCGTTGTGCACGCGCCCCCCCGGCCGGGCTGCCCACGGCGGGCGGGCAGCCCGGCCGCCGCGTCATTCGGCCGGGTGCGGGTGGCCGAGGTGGGGGAAGGCGGGGAGCAGGTCCGTGTGCGGAGGGATGTGGTCGCTGGTGATCTTGCCTCCGGAGACCATCGCCAGCCGGGTGGACGTCACGTCGTCCACCAGCGTGCGGCCGTTGGGGTAGGCGGCCGGGCGGGAACGGTCGTAGCGGAGGATGTCGGGCAGGACGAGCTTCAGCGTCTCGGTGGCCGCCTCCGTGGTGTAGTCCCCGGTGTGCTGGAGGACGGCCGTCCACGGCTCGCGGTACTTCTCCCAGTCGTCGGCCGGCTCGCCCGTGTTGTAGGCGTCCTTGACCTCCTCGGCGTTGAAGTAGGCGGTCAGGGACGGGTGGGCGCCCCGGTCGACCGAGACCAGCCGGCCGTTCTCGTGCAGGCTGACCCGTGCCCAGACGCCGATCTCCGGCTCCGGCCCGAGCTCGGCGTCGGGCACCTCGAGGGCGATGCCGAACACGTTGGCCTCGGCCATCGCGTCCTTGCCGGTCCAGGTGAAGTTGTTGACGATCCCTTCGAGGTCGGCGAAGAAGGGGTCGCTGCGCAGCCCGACGGACAGCTTGCAGCCGTCCCTCTCCACCACGCCCGGCCTGTAGCCGAAGGCGACCGGGACTCCGGCGAACAGCACGTCGCCGCCCGCCTCGTGCTTGCGGGCCGCCTCCCCGGTGGCACGGTGGACGGTGACGGTCTGACCACCGGTGTCGGGGTCGGAGAAGGTGAAGGAGTAGGCGACGTCGGCTTGGTTGTCGCCGTCGCTGTCGATGTTGATCCGGTAGACCGCGTCCGGGTGGAACTCCGCGGCCCGGGTGGGCGCGTACGGGTTCACGTTCATGATGAGGACGGTGCGGCCGGAGGCGTCGGCAGCCGGGAAGGCGAACACGTCGGTGAGGTCGAGCCGGGCGTCACCCCGGGGCGAGCGGAGGTTCGGACCACTGAGGTGGTGGGACATGGCGCTGCGCTACCTCGTCTCTGCGGACCCCCCTGGCTGTCGGCTCCGTGGTACCAGTGGGATCCGTGGCACGGGGGGAGGACGCCCGATCGGGGCCCGGCCGTCCGCCGGATGGCCGACGCCGGCCGGCCCTCCCGGCGAGCGCGGCGCGCTGCGGGGCGGCCCCGGGAGAAGGAGGGCCGCCCCGGCGGGCTCCCCCGCGCGGGTGATGCGGCCCTCCCCACGGTGGATGAGCGGGGACCGGGGCAGCTGCGATCTTCGAAGCAGCCACCCCTTCGGGGCTTCGGCCCCGGGGCTTCGGACGAGGAGGGTCACCCATGACCGCGCGCACCATCCTGCAGAGGCTGCACGGCCGGCCGGCGGAGGACGCACCCCGCTGGGCGGTACGGACGGCCTACCTCGTCAGCCTGCTCGTGCTGCCCTCCTGCCTCTGGCGGATCGCGGGAGTCGACCTGCGCGTGCCGCTGATGGAGCCCGGCCCCGACGCCCCCGCCGCTCCCGAGCTCTTCGGCGGCGAGTGGTGGTACGTCATCGGGATGAGCCTGTTCAGCGAGGCCGTCGCCTTCCTCGCGGTCGGCCTGGTCAGCCGGTGGGGCGAGGTCTGGCCGCGCTGGATCCCCCGCCTCGGCGGCCTGCGGGTGCCGCCCCTCGCTGCCGTCATCCCAGCCGGACTCGGCGCGGCGGCACTGATGATCTTCCCCTACGCGCTCGCCATGATGGCCTCCGGCCGCAAGATCGACGGCTCCACCGACGCCGGCCTGATCACCCACGGCTGGCAGACCGTCACCTTCTGGGCCGCCTACCTCCCCCTCGCCGCCTGGGGCCCCCTGCTCGGCATCCTCACCGTGCACTACTACCGCCGGCGAGCGGCCCGCCCTGCCGCCTGAGGGCGGTACGGAACCCGGACTCACCCTCCCTCTCAAGCAAGGTCGAAGCTCCGCCAAGCCATCGGGTCTCCCCCGCCGATCGCCGGGGAGACCCGGTGGCTATGGGAAGGACAGGTCACCCGGGCGATGACTTGCGAAGCAGCTGTCCGTCCCCGCAGGTCTGGTCGAGGTCCTCGACCAGACACAGGTTCATCCCGCCGTCATCCTTCTGGACACTCGCTGCAATACTGCAAGCGATGTGCCGGCCACTTCCGCCGGGCATCAGGCTGATACTCGCGTTGGAACGCACCGACTCACCGGGCTTGAGAACGAAGCCGGCGTTGAGGATCTTGTTGCCGCCAGGGTTGTTGACCTTCGTGGTGTTGCCCGCCACGTCGTAATGGTCGATGCCTGGGTGCCGGCGGTCCCCACCACCTATGCTGGGGACCGCCGGTGTTTCAGTCTGCCGAGCCGCTAGGCGTTCCGACGGAGGATGTAGCCCGTGCAGGGCTTGTCAGGCTCTCCGTAGAGGCACAGGTTGACCTCAGTGCCGTCCTGCTGTGACACGAAGTCGATCGGCAGCGGGGTTTTGTTGGCCTCAGCGGCCACAGGGAAGACAAGCTCGACACCGGAGTTCTTCCCTCCCCCCAGGTCCACGAACTTCCAGGAACCCGTCCGGGTCTGCCCCACCTTCTCCAGGAAGCCGGTGCCCAGCTGGGCGTCCACGGAAAAACGGTGGTCGCCGGAGATCGAAACGGTCGCTCCTCCCTCGCCTGTCCACGTTCCAGTGACCTCGTCCGCTGTCAGGGCCCGAGGGGACTTCTGCGCACCTCCGCACCCGGAGGACATCAGGACGCCAGCCAGTACCACTGTAGCCGAGGCTCGGTACCGAAATCTCGACAAGAAGGTCATTCGAGAAAATCCTTCACGTTCTCCGTCTTTACCGGTAGTAGGTGCGCGTGAGATCGAGGACCTGCGTCCAGTAGATGTCCTGGGTGATGGACGCTCCCTGACCTGTCGTCGTGTCAGTTCTGCCACACCCGGCATGGCAGAACGAAGTCCATCCAGTCGTATTATTGACATGATAGTTGACGGTCATGGTCTTGGCTATCTTATCCACGGACACCACCTGGTATTTCAGGGAGTAGCTGCCGAGAACGGCGTCCGCTCGGCTCCCCCCATCACCCTTAATGAACCCAGTTCCAGTCGTTCCGTCAAGCCCGAGCAGGGCGAGGAGGTCCTTCACTCCGTTAAGAGAAGCACCGCCCTTCCGATTCTTGGTGACCCATTCCCCCTCCATAACTGGGTCATACCAGCCAGGATGCTGGAATCCCTGCGTCAGCTGCTTCTGGATCGCTAGGACATGTTCATCCGACGCCACCATCGCGGCTAGGACTGAATCGGAACCGAACACAAGCGAGGGATTCTTCTCCCCGTCGCCTCTGTACCACATTCGAACGATGTCCTCGGGCGTCAGGCGCGCGGTCTTGTCTCCCGAGAGTGCATTCGAGGTCAGCTTCTTCATCTCCCCGAAATAGCTCGACGCGGGGGCGCAGTTGTAGCCGTGAGCTGCCATGTGCGTGTTTCCACGACACGGAGCCAGCTGATTGAGGAAGTTCCCATCTCCATCGCTGAGTACCTTGGGCTGCCATTGCTGCTGTTCGCGCGCCGGCGTCTGCTCGGGGACATTGTTGGCGGTGGTTTCCTCGTGGTTCTTCATGGTGATGGTGCCGGCCGAGCCGCAGTCGTACAGCGTGCCGCATTCTTCGGACTTGAGGCCGCCTGGGTCGGAGCGGTTGACGGGGTTGTTGTTGCTGTAGGCGTAGGCGTTCCACTGGAGCGGGTCGCCGGCGTCGAGGATGGGGTCCGGGCTGAGGAAGCGGCCGGTGCTCGGCTGGTACTGGCGGGCGCCGAGGTTGGTGAAGCCGGTGGCGTCGTCCTTCAATCCGCCGACGTAGCCCTTGTCACCGGACCACGGGGTGCTCAGGGAGCCGGGGCCGCGGGTGGCGCCGAAGGGGTCGAAGGTGCGGCGGGACTCGGTGGTGGTCTCGGAGTCGATGGACAGGTTGTTGGTGCCGTGGTGGTCGGAGAACTGGTAGGTCAGCTTGGTCGGGCCCTGGCGGACGAGGGTGATGCCACCGGGAATGGTGTAGTAGCGGGTGCCGGTACTGGTCTTGCTGCCGGTGTCGTAGGTGAGTTCGTCACCACCACCCAGGTTGACCGTCACCTTGCCGGGGTTGCGCCGCACCAGCTGGTTGCCGTCCGCGTCGTAGACGTACGTCGTGGTGGCCGTGCCCTGGGTGAGTGAGCCGAGCTTGCCCTCGACGTCCCAGGTCAGCGTGGCGCTGTTGGCCGCATCGACGGCGTTCCAGGTGGGGGTGGACCACTTGGACTGCCAGCCGGGGGCGTAGACGATGAGCTTGCCGTCATCCTGGACCACCGCGAAGTAGCCGCTGCCGGCGCCCACATAGGTCTTGGAGGACCAGAGCGCGACGCGCTGCGGGTCGTAGACCACGAAGTTGCCGTCGGCCTGCATGGTCGCCCAAGCACCCGGGTGGTTCTGGGTGCTGGTGGACCAGATCGCCTGGCCGGAGCGCAGCGAGCTGAGCACCAGGTTACCGTCGGCCTGCATGGTGAGCTGGGCGCCGTTGGAGCGCACCGACTCACCGGACTTGAGGACGAAGCCGGCGTTCAGGATCTTGTTGCCGCCAGGGTTGTTGATCTTCGTGGTGTTGCCCGCCGCGTCGTACTGGTCGGTGCCCTGCGTGCCGGCACTCCAGCCATAGGTGTACTTGCCGGTGGCCAGCGCGTGCGGACCGCCGGTGCCGCCACCCGTACCGGACGCGGTGGTGGGCGTGTTGCGGGTGCCGGGGGCCGGGAAGGTCTGGTCGGTCCTCAGGTCCTTGGCCGGGTCGCCCGCCGGGTCGCGGTTGACCAGCTTGGTGCGGTTGCCCGCCAGGTCGTAGGTGTACTCCTGCCAGTAGGCCGCGCCGCCGCCGACCGTGGTCTTGGCCGGTGCGGCCGCGCCGCTGGTGGGCGTGGCGTTGGCGCAGGCGCCCTGGCCGCCGAGGGACGGGGTGGGCTGGTTGAGCTGCCCGGTGTCGCTCCACGCGGTGGTGAGGCGGCCGAGGTGGTCGTAGCTGAAGCACTGCAGGTCGGTCGCGGCAGGGGTGTTGTTCGGGATCGCCCTGATCGCGGTGACCCGTCCGGCCTGGTTGTAGGCGTAGGTCGTGTTCTGCACCGAGCCGGTGGCGGCGGTCTGCTTGTCGATGTACTGCGTCAGCAGCCGCCCGGTCGGCTCGTCGTAGGTGTTGGTGGCGACGATCTGGGTGCCCCACGGGTTCACCGTGGAGCGGATGTTGCGCCCGTAGGCGTCCCAGTCGGACTGCCGCAGGTAGGTGTCCAGCCCGCCCATGTCGTGGAGCAGGCCGTAGTCCTCGTAGTTGTAGGTCACCCACTCTTCGCCCAGGTCGCCGGCGGCGGCCCGGCCTTCGAGTGTCATCGCACCGCTGATCGGGTCGTACACGGCGCCGTGGGTGAACGTCGTCTGGCCGGTGTTGCCGATCTCGCTGCCCGGGATGGACACGGTGGTCTTCGTCGGTCGGTAGGCCACGTCCAGCTCGGCCACGGCCTTGGTGTAGGCCGCACCCGGGCTTTGCTCGAGGCCGGGTAGTTAGCGTTCTCGCAGGTCATGCAAGGGGTGTTGACGGGTTTCCGATGTAGAGCAACGGAACTCGTTGGTACAGGCAGTCGTCCAAGACAGCTGTCCCGCGAGGAGTTCCGTTGCCCTTTCAGTGTGTCCTGCCGTCTGCGCTGACGACCATCGCCCGCACGGTAACTGTGGCCCACCGGTCACTACACAGTCGCCGGGAACGGGTCCTGGACCTCCTCTGGGCCGACCCCGAACGCCGCTGGCCCGCCCGCGAGCTCGCACACCACCTCGGCGACATCACCCTCGGAACCATGTACAGACAACTATCCCGCTGGGCCGAGAACGGCCACCTCCGAAAGCACGGCCCCGGCATCTACACAGCCGCCACGCAAGAGTCGATCAACTCCCTTGCATTACCTGCGAGAACGCTAACTACCCGGCCTTGGGATAGAGCCCACCTTCGCACACCCCCGGTACTGAGTTGGCAGCGCCCCCGCCGAGCATCCGCTCGATGGGGGCGCTGCCGTTCGGACCGCCGCCGTTCAGACCTGGGGCCACCGAGCCGGGCCGGCCTGGTCGGCGGCCCGGGTCGGCGGCAACGGCTCAGGCTGACGCGTAGACCAACTCGCCGCCCACGTAGGTGCGTTCGACGCACGCCTCGGCGATCTCCGCGGCCGGGGCGGCGAAGAGGTCGCGGTCCAGGACGACCAGGTCGGCGAGGTGGCCGGTCCGCAGGCTGCCCGCGTCGTCCAGGCCGTTCACGTGGGCCGATCCGGCGGTGTAGGCGGCGAGGGCGGTGGCGAGGTCGAGGCGCTGCTCGGGCAGGAAGACCCGCCCGTCCGTCGCCCCGGGCTCCATCCGGTTGACGGCGACGTGGAGGCCGGCGAGCGGGTCGGGGCTGCTGACCGGCCAGTCGCTGCCGGCCGCCAGGGTGGCACCGGCCCGCAGCAGGTCGCCGAACGGGTACTGCCAGGAGGCTCGTTCGGGGCCGAGGAACGGGATGGTCAGCTCGTCCATCTGCGGCTCGTGGGCGGCCCAGAGCGGCTGGATGTTGGCGATCGCGCCGAGCCGGGCGAAGCGTGCGATGTCGCTCGGGTGGACCACCTGGAGGTGGGCGAGGTGGTGCCGGGTGCCGCGCCGGCCGTTGGCGGTCCGCGCGGCCTCGACGGCGTCCAGCGCCTCGCGCACCGCGCGGTCGCCGAGGGCGTGGAAGTGCACCTGGAAGTCGAGCGCGTCCAGGGCGGTGACGTGGTCGCGCAGCGCGGCCGGGTCCACGAAGCTGAGACCGGTGTTGGCGGTGGCGCAGCCGCAGCCGTCCAGGTAGGGGCCGGTGAGGGCGGCCGTGAAGTTCTCGGCGATCCCGTCCTGCATGATCTTCACCGAGCCGGCCCGGAACCGTCCGGCATTCAACTCCTCGCGCTGGGCGACGAGTTCGGGGATCTGCTCGGCGCCGCGGGAACGGTCCCACCACAGGGCGCCGTTGACCCGGGCGGTGAGGGTGCCGGCCCGGGCGGCGGCGAGGTAGGCGTCGGACGGGTCCGGCTGGCCGTTGAACACACCCAGGATCGCGTCCTGCCAGCCGGTGATACCCAGCGAGTGCAGGAGCTGCTGCGCCCGGAGCAGGCCGGCCAGCCGGTCGGCGGCGGTGGTCGGCGGCACGTGGCGGGAGACCAGTGCCGTCGCCCCCTCCTGGAGCACCCCGCTCGGGGTGCCGTCCGGCTCCCGCTCGATCCGGCCGTCCGCCGGGTCGGGGGTTTCGGCGGCCAGCCCGGCGAGCTCCAGGGCGCGGGTGTTGGCCCAGGCGCCGTGGTGGTCGCGGTTGAGCAGGAAGACCGGACGGTCCGGGACGACCGAGTCGAGCAGCTGCCGGGTGGGCAGCCCGCCGTCGAAGCTCTCCATCGACCAGCCGCTGCCCGTGATCCACGTCCGCCCGGGGTGGGATGCGGCGAACTCCCCCAACCGGCGCAGGTATTCGTCCACCTCGGTGGTGCCGGTCAGGTCGCACTCGGCCAGCTCGACCCCGCCGTAGACCGCGTGGATGTGCGCGTCCTGGAAGCCGGGGATCAGCAGCTTCCCGCGGAGGTCCACCACCTCGGTCTTCGGGCCGATCAGCTCGCGGACCTCGTCGTGGCCGACGGCGGTGATCCGCTCGCCGGTGACGGCGAGAGCGCTCGCCCGGGTGCGGGCCGGGTCGCCGGTGTGAACGGGACCATTGGTGAAGACCAGGTCGGCCTTGGACATGGATGCTGCTCCTGGGGGCGTCGGGACCGTGGCGCCCATGAAAGCGCCGCCGCGCTCAACACGTCAATGGTGTTGTCATAAGCCTCGCCGCAGTGCGACAGGGCACGCCCAGCGGGACACGCACCGGTCGCCCGGGCCTTCGCCGCCCGGTCAGGCCGGGGCTGCCGGGGCCGCCGGAGCCGTGGCGCTGCCGGCCGTGCTGCCGAGGGTGCGCTCGGCCTTGGCGGCGGCTGCGCGGTAGTAGAGGGAGGCGAGTTGGGAGGACCCGTCGTCGCGCTGGAAGAAGCCGTAGGACATGGCGACGGAACCGAAGCGTTCGACGGCGATGTAGCCGTTGAGCTGGACGCCGCCCAGGGTGCCGTCGAGGCGGACGGCGGGGGCGCCCTGGCGGTCGCCGAGGGTCATGGGGGTGACGGTGAAGGTCACGGCCCCGCCGGCGTCGTCGTTGAAGGTGAGGCTGTGGCAGGAGGCGAACGCGTCGGTGACGGTGGCGAAGTCGGTGGTGAGCCGGGCGGAGTCCTCGGCGGTGAGCGACTCGGTCACCATCGGGTTGCCGTCGGGGCCGTCGAACTCGACTTCCTGATGCGGGGCTTGTGGCGAGGCCTGGGCCCCGCTCCGGTTCAGCAGGGCGCGCAGTACGTCGCAGCCGGCGACCGGGGAGGCGCCGCCGCTCGGCGAGGGGCCGACGCCCGCCGGGGCCTCGGTGAAGTCGGGGCCGAGCTCGGCGGCGGTGAGCAGGGCCGCCTTCAACTGGTCCGCCGTGGGCAACTGCTCGGCCGGGGCCACTCGGACGGTGAGCGTGGCCGGTGGGGCGGCGCCGGTGGCGCTGCCGGCCGTGCCGAGGGTGACGGCGGTGGCCACGGCCACGGCGGCAAGAGCGAGGAGAGGCCGCGAACGGGACATGCGGGCCCCCGATCAGGAGTCGGACAGGGACAGGCACCCAGTGTCGCACCGGGGCCGCCCCACCGCCCGCCCTGACGGCAGAAGCGCAGGTCAGGACGGGTCAGCGGGCCGCGCGGGAGCACCGGGCTGCGCAGGAGAACCGGGCCGCCTCAAAGCACCGGGCCGCGCAGTGGAGCCGGGCCGCGCGGGAGCACCGGGCTGCGCAGGAGCATCGGGCCGACTCGAACCACCGGGCTACGCAGGAGGGCCCGGCGGCGCGGAAGCACCGGGCAGCGCGGCGGGCGTCTCCGTCAGCCACTCCACCCAGAACGCCTCCAGCCCGATACCCGCCCGCAGCACGGCGTGCTGGAGCCGGTTCTCCCCGGCCGCCTTCTCGGGCGGGAAGTCCCGCCGCTCGATCTCCTCGTAGTCGGCCAACTGCGTACGGTGAAGGGCGAGATGCCGGGCCAGTTCGGCCTCCAGCCCGGCCGTGCCGACCACCGCCGCCGCGCGCAGGCGCAGCAGCAGGGGTTCGCGGACGGTCTTGGGGTCGTCCCCGCCGGCCGTCCACCGTTCGAGTTCGGCGCGGCCGGCGGGCAGGACTTCGTACTCCTTCTTCTGGCCGCGCACCGGGCCGGTCTGCGGAAGGGCCCGGATCAGGCCGGAGGTCTCCAGGCGGCCGAGTTCGCGGTAGATCTGCTGGTGGGTGGCGGACCAGAAGAAACCGATCGACCTGTCGAACCGCCGGGTCAGCTCCAGCCCCGAGGACGGCTTCTCCAGCAGGGCGGTGAGGATGGCGTGCGGCAGCGACATGGGGTCGATCCTAGAGGTCCGCCCCACCAGCGGATCAGATCGCGGCGGCCAGCTCGGTGCCCTGCTTGATGGCGCGCTTGGCGTCGAGCTCGGCGGCCACGTCGGCGCCGCCGATCAGGTGCGGGGTGAGGCCGAGTTCGCGCAGGGCGGCGTCGAGGTCGCGGCGCGGCTCCTGGCCGGTGCAGAGGACGACGGTGTCGACGGGCAGCAGCTGCCGTTCGCCGTCCACGGCGAAGTGCAGGCCGGCATCGTCGATCAGTTCGTAGCTCGCGCCGGCGACCATGGTGACGCCGCGGTGCTTGAGTTCGGTGCGGTGGATCCAGCCGGTGGTCTTGCCGAGGCCGGCGCCGACCTTGGTGGTCTTGCGCTGGAGCAGGTGGACGCTGCGCGGGGGCTTGGGCCGCTCGGGGCTGGTGAGGCCGCCGCGCTCCCGGTACTCGGGGTCGATGCCCCACTTGCGGTGGAAGACGGGCGGGTTGAGGCTGGCGGCGTCGCCCTGGTCGGTGAGGTACTCGGCGACGTCGAAGCCGATGCCGCCGGCGCCGAGGATGGCGACGCGCTCGCCGACGGGGGCGCCGTCCCGCAGCACGTCCAGGTAACCGACCACGCTCGGGTGGTCGACTCCCGGCAGGTCGGCCGGGGTTCGCGGGCTGACGCCGGTGGCGAGGACGATCTCGTCGAAGCCCTCGGTGGCCAGCTGCCCGGCGTCGACCATGGCGCCGAGGCGCAGCTCGACGGCCAACTCGGCCAGCCGGGTGCGGTAGTAGCGCAGGGTCTCGTCGAACTCCTCCTTGCCGGGGATCCGCCGGGCGATGTTCAGCTGCCCGCCGACGGTGTCGGCGGCGTCGAACAGGGTGACGGCGTGGCCGCGTTCGGCGGCGGAGACGGCGAAGGCGAGGCCGGCCGGTCCGGCTCCGACGACGCCGATCCGCTTGCGCACCTTCGTGGGCGCGAGGACGAGTTCGGTCTCGTGGCACGCCCGCGGGTTGACCAGGCAGGAGGTGATCTGCCCGCTGAAGGTGTGGTCCAGGCAGGCCTGGTTGCAGCCGATGCAGGTGTTGATGGAGGCGGCGCGGCCGTCCTGCGCCTTGGCGACGAAGTCGGCGTCGGCGAGCAGCGGCCGGGCCAGCGAGACGAGGTCGGCGCAGCCGTCGGCGAGCAACTCCTCGGCGATCTCGGGGGTGTTGATGCGGTTGACGGCGACGAGGGGCACGGTGACCGAGCCCATCACCTTCTTGGTCACCCATGCGTACGCACCGCGCGGGACGGAGGTGGCGATGGTCGGGATGCGGGCCTCGTGCCAACCGATGCCGGTGTTGATGATGGTGGCGCCGGCCGCCTCGACGGCCTGGGCGAGCCGGACGACCTCGGCGAGGGTGGAGCCGCCGGGGACGAGGTCGAGCATGGAGAGGCGGTAGATCAGGATGAAGTCGGGGCCGACCCGCTCGCGGACACGGCGGACGATCTCGACGGGGAAGCGCATCCGGTTCTCGTAGGAGCCGCCCCACTCGTCCTCGCGCCGGTTGGTGGCGGCGGCGATGAACTCGTTGATCAGGTAGCCCTCGGAGCCCATGATCTCGACGCCGTCGTACCCGGCGCGCTGGGCGAGGGCCGCGCAGCGGACGAAGTCCTCGATGGTCTGCTCGACCTGCCCGGGGTCGAGCGCGTTCGGCACGTACGGGCTGATCGGGGCCTGGAGGGCGCTGGGGGCGACCAGGTCGGGGTGGTAGGCGTAGCGGCCGAAGTGCAGGATCTGCATCGCGATCCGGCCGCCGGCGGCGTGCACGGCGTCGGTGACGGTGCGGTGCCGGTCGGCCTCCGCCTCGGTGGTGAGCATGGCGCCGCCGCCCCAGGGCCGGCCGGCCTCGTTGGGGGCGATGCCGCCGGTGACGATCAGGCCGACGCCGCCGCGGGCGCGCTCGGCGTAGAAGGCGGCCATCCGGTCGAAGCCGCCGGGGGCCTCCTCCAGGCCGACGTGCATCGAGCCCATGATCACGCGGTTGGGGAGGGTGGTGAAGCCGAGGTCGAGCGGGCTCAGCAGGTGGGGGTAGGGCGGCTGGGCGGTGGTGCTCATCGACGTCTCCTGGCGGCGGGGCGGCTCTTTGTTACCACACGGTAGGGGAAGCGTCGGGCTCTATGCAACAAGTTGCATAACCGGAATCCGCACCGTGCCCGCCGAATATCACTGACAGCCCGTCAGCCCACCGCCGAACACGCGTATGGTCGTTGCGCGACAGGGGGTTTCACAGCGGACCCCCGGGGAGGGGGCGGCAGTGCGGGGCGGGTCGATAGCCGTGGTCGGCGGCAGCATCGCGGGGTGCGCGTTCGCGCGGGCCGCCGCGCGGGGCGGGGCAGAACAGGTGGTGGTCCTCGAACGGAGCCCGGGCCGGCTGGAGGACCGAGGGGTCGGCCTCTGCGTCCTCGACCCCCGCTACGACGAACTCGTCCGGGCCGGCCACCTGGACGACGGCATCCGGCACCACCGGCTCAGCCACCGCCACTGGCTCACCCGCGAAGGGCGCGGGGGCGGGACGGGCGCCACCGGCGGGGGCAGCCCGCGCGGGCGGCTGCTCTGGGCACAGGAGATGCCGTTCCACTCCTACCACTGGGGTGTGCTCTGGCAGGCCCTGCGCGAACGCACCCCCGACAGCGTCACCTTCCGCCTCGGCGACGCGGTCACCGCGGTGGGAGGCACGGACGGGGACGGCGGGAACGGGAACAGCAGGAACGGGAACAGCGGCAACGGCGGGCAGGCCTGGGTGGAGAGCGCCGGCGGCGGACGCGAGACGTACGACCTGGTGGTCGGCGCCGACGGCTACCGCTCGGTGGTCCGCGAGGCCGTCTGCCCCGAATCCGCCTTCCCCGGGGCCCGGCCCGCCTACGCCGGGTACGTCTGCTGGCGCGGCAGCTTCGATGCCGGGCTGCTGGACGTGCTGCCCGGCGGCGCGGCGCTCTGGCCGGAGGGCGAGGTGATCACCGTCTGCTACCCCGGCGGCCAGGTGGTGCTCTACCGCATCCCGGGCCTGGAGCCCGGCTCCACCCAGGTCAACTGGGTCTTCTACGCCCCCACGCCGTCCTGGCTGCGGCTGGACGATGCGACCAGCATCCCGGCCGGAACGCTCACCGCCGCCCGGTTCGAGGAGCTGGCCGAACTGGCCGAACGGCACCTGCCGCCGTACTGGGCGGGGGTGGTCACCCTCACCCCGCGTGAGCGGACCTTCCTGCAGCCGATCTACGACCTGGCCGTCCCGCGCCGCACCGCCGGCCGCCTGTTGCTGGCCGGGGACGCGGCCACCGTGGTCCGCCCGCACAACACCAGCGGCGTCGTCAAGGCGCTGCAGGACGCCTGCGCCTTCGAGGAGACGTGGCGCACGGCCCGTTCCTGGGCCGAACTGCTGCCCGCGTACGACGCCGAACGCGGCGTGGTCGGGCAGGAGACCGTCGAGGTGGGGCGCCGGCTCGGGCAGGCCCAGGTGACCGGGGCGCCCGACTGGTCGGCCATGGACGAGGCGTCGATGATCGCCTGGTGGCAGCAGCAGGTCGCCGGCACCGGCGGGTTCGGCGGCCACGCCATCGGGCGGCCGCCGACCCTCCGTCAGAATCCGCGGGCGGAGTAGGAGTTCACCGGCCTGCCGCCGGCATCGCCTCAGACGTTGACGCCGTAGTCGGTGGCGATGCCGCGCAGGCCGGAGGCGTAACCCTGGCCGATGGCACGGAACTTCCACTCCACGCCGTTGCGGTACAGCTCGCCGAAGACCATCGCGGTCTCGGTCGAGGCGTCCTCGGTGAGGTCGTACCGGGCGATCTCCTGGCCGTTGGCCTGGTTGACGATCCGGATGAACGCGTTGCGGACCTGCCCGAAGCTCTGCAGGCGGGCGTCGGCGTCGTAGATCGACACCGGGAAGACCACCTTGGCCACGTCGACCGGCACCGCGTCCAGGTCGACCTTGATCTGCTCGTCGTCGCCGTCGCCGCCACCGGTCAGGTTGTCACCGCTGTGCTCGACCGAACCCTCGGGGCTGCGCAGGTTGTTGAAGAAGACGAAGTGCTGGTCCGAGACGACCTTGCCGAGCGCGTTGCAGAGCAGCGCGCTCGCGTCCAGGTCGTAGTCGGCCCCGGTGGTGGTGCGCACGTCCCAGCCGAGGCCGACGATGACGGCGGTCAGGCCCGGCGCCTCCTTGGTCAGCGAGACATTGCCACCCTTGGCCAGCGAAACTCCCACGATGCCCTCCTCGATTGCTCTCCCTGCCCAAGAATCTACAACACTGTAGAGATCACGAGAATCCGCTTGCAGCGATGCGGGAGCGCGAGACGTGGGGCGCACGGGGGCGGGGTGCGGGGGCGCGGGGCCGCGGGGCGGGTGCGCCCGGGGGCGGCGGGAGCGGCCCCGGGTCTCGCGGCGGTCGAGCCCATCGGCACCCTCATGCCGCCAGCAGCTCGGCAACGTGCGGCGGCAGCAGGCACGCCTGCCGGGCCAGCAGCTCGACGAAGGCCGCCGTCAGCGGATCCGGCCGGGTCCGGGTGTACGCGGCGAGCGGGCGCCGCACCGGCGGTTCGGGCCGCCGGACCAGGCCGTCGAAACCCGGCGGCACGATGTTGGCGGGCACCAGGGCGGGCCCGAGCCCTGCGGCGGCGAGCAGCGGTGCGGCCGCGGTCTGCTCCGTCCGCACCGCGGCCCGCGGCCGGAAACCGGCCTCCGCGCAGGCCCGGTCCAGCAGATCCGCGAGCCCGTTGCCGGGCGCGTAGTGGACCCAGTCGCGCTCGGACAGGTCGGCCAGGCCGATGACGAGACGATCACTCAACTCTTCCTCGACGGGCAGGGCGAGGACGAACTCCTCCACGCCGAGCTCCCGGATCGGCCCCTCCCAGTCCGCCGGCGGCGTGCCGACCGCGACGTCCGCCTGCCCGGCCGCCAGCGCGGCGCGCAGCTCGTCGTTGTGGGCGTACTCCCGCAGCCGGATCCGCACCTGCGGATGGAGCCGGCGCCAGGCGCGCAGCACCGGCGGCAGGATGCCGAGGCTCACCGAGTAGACGGTGGCCAGCTCCAGCTCGCCGCCGTCCAGCCCCGCGGTACGGCGGGCCGCCGTCCGCAACCGCTCGGCGTCGGCGAGCGCCGCCCGGGCGTGCGGCAGGACGGCCCGACCCATCGGCGTCAGCCGGACGGCGCGCGGCAGCCGCTCCAGCAGGGTGCCGCCGACGGCCCGCTCCAACGCCCGCACCTGGTGCGAGAGCGCGGGCTGGGTGACGTGCAGCTGCTCGGCGGCACGGGTGAAGGAACCGGTGTCGACGACGGTCACCAGGTATTCGAGCTGTCGCAGTGTAGCCATGCACGGAGTTTATGGGTGGGCGAGAAAAGAAGCCTTGGACTCATCGGCGGGTGCCGGTGGAAGGTCGGACGTACCGAAGTCCCCTCCGCACCCCCTGACAGGAGCCACCGTCATGACCTCCACCGACCTCCCCTCCACCGACCACCGCTACACCGCCCTCCCCTCCACCGGCCTCTCCGGCCGCCGCATCGTCGTGGTCGGCGCCGGCTCGAACACCGGCCGCGCCCTCGCCCGCGCCGCCTCCGCGGCCGGCGCCGAACTGGTCCTGGCCGGCCCCGACCCGCGCAAGCTGGAGTGGACGGCCGGAGAGCTCGCAGGCCCGGCCGAGGTCGTCCCGGTGGACCTCGCCGACGAGGCCTCCATCGCGGCCCTGGCGAGCGCCACCGGCCGCTTCGACCACCTGGTCTCCACCGCCGCGACGCCCGCCAACGGACCGCTCGCCGAGCTCGAACTCGCCGACGTCCAGCGGGCGTTCGCCGCCAAGGTCTACGGTCCGCTGCTGCTCGCCAAGCACCTCGCCGGCCAGGCCGCCACCGGCACCGCCGACGGCGCGTCCTTCACCTTCTTCTCCGGCGTCGCCGCCTGGCGCCCCGCCCCCGCCCGCACCGTGATGGCCACGACCAACGGCGCGCTGGCGTTCCTCGTCCAGGCCCTCGCCGTCGAGATCGCCCCGGTCCGCGTCAACGCGGTCTCCCCCGGCATCGTCGACAGCGGCGCCTGGGACCGCATGGGCGCCGACAAGGAGCCGTTCCTGCGCTCGATCGCCGAACGCAACCCGGCCCGCCGTGTCGGCACCACCGAGGACCTCGTCCGCGCCGTCCTGTTCACCATGACCAGCCCCTTCGTCACCGGCACCGTCCTCCACGTGGACGGCGGCGGCCGCCTGGCGTGAGGCACCCACCGGCGTGAGCGGCCGTCGGCCCGGCCGCGCACCCCGCCCGCAGGGGCACCTCGCCGCATGCCGGAGGCGCCCGTCGGCCCGGGCCTGCCGCAGTGACCGGACGTAGACTGACCGTGCGGCGCTCGCGCACCGCTCCCGCTCCCGCTCCCCTGCACGGGTCCCCCAGGAGGTCCCCATGCGCCAGCGGCACAGCTTCCACCTCGACCGGGGCAACCACTCCGTGACGGTGAACGTCCGGTCCGGCTGGATCACCGAGACCGAGTTGCTGGTGGACGGCAAGGAGCTCGCCTTCCACCGCGTGCACGGGCACGGCGTCTACCCGCTCACCCTCGCCGCCCAGTTGGCCGAGGAGCCGCCGGTGCCGCTCGCCGTCCGGCTGGAGCGGACCGGGGCGCCCGAGCAGCCGCTCACCTGTCTGCTGGAGCTGGGCGGCGCCGCCCACCCGATGCCGGAACACACGGAGCACTGAGGGCTCCGCGCGGCCGGCACCGGACGAGCCCTCACGCCTGTCCGGCCTCCGCGGCGATCTCCGCCACGATCTCCTCGACGGCGGCCCGGGCGCGGTCGGCGTCCTCCGCCACCAGACCGATCCTGGTCCGGCGGTGGAGCACGTCGTCGGCGTCCAGCGCGCCCTCGTGCGTGACCGCATAGGCGATCTCGGCGCGGGTGACGTCGATACCGGGCGCGACGGGCGCCGCGTAGCCGGCGCCGAGGGCCGTCCCCTCCGCCAGGACCTCGCGGGCCGCGCCACCGTGCCGGGCGAGCAGCGAGGCGGGCACCTCGCCCTCGGGCGCCGGACGGCTGTCGCGGTGGGTGGGTGCGCCGACCAGGGGCAGCCGGGCCGTCCAGCAGGCGCGGGCGGGCAGGCCGCGCAGGCGGGCGGCGGTGTCCACCGCGTCCTCGGCCATCCGCCGGTAGGTGGTGAGCTTGCCGCCGACCACGGTGATCACGCCGGACGGGGACTCCAGCACGGCGTGCCGGCGGGAGAGGTCGGCGGTGGCGCCGCCGCCGGTGTCGATCAGCGGCCGCAGCCCGGCGTAGGCGCCGCGCACGTCCGCCCGGGTCAGCGCGGTCTGCAGGGCGGCGTTGACGGTGTCGAGGAGGAAGGCGAGCTCACCCTCGGTCGGCTGGGGCTCGTCCGGGATCGGGCCGGGCGCGTCCTCGTCGGTGAGGCCGATCGCGACCCGGCCGAGCTGCTGCGGCAGCGCGAAGACGAACCGGCTGGTGGAGCCCGGCACCGGCACGGTGAGCGCGGCGGCCGGCCGGCCGAGGGCGGCCGCGTCGACGATCAGATGGGTGCCGCGGCTGGGCCGCAGCCTGATCGACGGGTCGACGTCACCGGCCCAGACACCGGTGGCGTTGACCACGGCGCGGGCGGCGAGGGTGAGGGACCGGCCGGTAAGGGCGTCGGTCAGCCGGGCCGAGGTGCCGGTGACCTCCTCCGCCCGCACCCGGGTCAGCACGGTGGCGCCGTACTGCGCGGCCGTCCGGGCCAGCGCCACCACCAGCCGTGCGTCGTCGACCAGTTGGCCGTCGTGCGCGACGAGCGCACCCGTGAGGCCCTCCGCCCTGACGCCGGGCACCAGTTGGCGGGCGCGCTCGGCGCCGACGCGGCGCACCCGGGGCAGCAACCCGCCCGGCGTCCCGGCGCTCAGCCGCAGCGCGTCGCCCGCGACGAACCCGACACGGACCAGCGAGGCCTGCCCTCGGCTCATCAACCCCGGGAGCAGCGGCACCAGTTGGGGCATCGGGCGGACCAGGTGCGGGGCGGTGCGGGTCATCAGCACACCGCGTTCGACGGCGCTCTCCCGGGCCACCCCGACCCGTCCGGAGGCGAGGTAGCGCAGGCCGCCGTGGACCAGCTTGGAGCTCCACCGGCTCGTCCCGAAGGCGAGGTCGCGGGCCTCGACCAGGACGGTGCGCAGGCCGCGGGCGGCCGCGTCCAGGGCGACCCCGGCGCCGGTGACGCCGCCGCCGATCACCAGCAGGTCGACGGCCGGTCCGGCGGTGAGCGCGTCGAGCTCCAACTCCCTGCGCCTGGCGTCGAGTCGGGTGGTTCCGGCATAGGGCCCTGCGGCGGTGGTCATCTGGTGCCTCCGTTCGTCGCGGTGTTCCGATCGGTTGCGGTGCTCCGGCCGGCCGTGACGGCCCAGTCGGCCCCGGCGCCCCGGCAGGTCCCGGCAGCACGGCCGGTCATGGCGCGCTCGTGACGGCTCACGGCGCGAGGTACCCGTTCAGGGCCCGGGCCAGTTCGCGCCGCCAGGCCTCCTCGGACAGCAGCGCGGCAACCATGCGGTGCGACTGCACGGTGGACTGGGCGATCAGCAGCACCATGGCGGCCAGTTCGACCGGCTCGCCGGCCCGGATCGAGCCGTGGGCCTGCCCCTGTTCGATGCCGGCGCGCAGCGCCTCGATCAGGCCGCGCTGGCTGGTGCCGAGCCGTTCCACGACGTACTCGAAGAGCGTGTCGGAGTCGGCCGAACGCAGCAGGGCGCCGAGCACCGGGTGGTCGCGCAGCCGGACGGCGACCTCGACCACCCCGTCCACCAGGGCCTCGCGGTCCTCGCCGGCGAGTGCCACCGTCTCCTGGGTGGCCCGGATCTCGCGGGTGAGCAGCGCCCCGATGACCGCCCGGACGTCCGGCCAGCGCCGGTAGACGGTCGGCCGGCTGACCCCGGCGCGGCGGGCGATCTCGGCCAACTGGGTCCGGCGCACGCCGAGGTGGACGATCAGCTCGGCGGCGGCGTCGAGGATCGCGTCGTCGGTGGAGCGGGGCTCCGGGGCGCCGCCGGGGGTGCCGGGGGTGCCCGGAACGCCAGGGCCACCCGGGGTGCCTGTGCCGTGGGAACCGCCTGAGCTCGCGTTACTACTTGACATGATGTGTGAAACTGTAACGCATGGCACCTGAGAAGCAAGCGGGACCGGCCGGCGCCGCGTTGCCGCTCCCCCCGATGAAGTGGGACGCCTGGGGCGACCCGGCCCTCGCCAAGGAGCTGTCCGCCGACATCAAGGCCCTGCTCACCGCCGCCCTCGGCGTCACCGGCGACGCCGCCCCCGGCCCGGCCGCCGACGAGGTCGTGCTGCACCCCTCGCGGCTGGCCGAGGACGACCTGAAGGCGCTCGCCGCCGTGGTCGGCGAGGCCCACGTGAGTGCCGCCGACGCCGACCGCCTCCCCCGGTCCGGCGGCAAGTCCACCCCCGACCTGCTGCGCCGCCGCAGCCGCGAGCCGCAGGACGCGCCCGACGCCGTCGTGCTGCCCGGCAGCGAGGACGAGATCACCGCGCTGCTCGCGCTCTGCGCCGAGCGCCGGATCGCCGTCGTGCCGTTCGGCGGCGGCACCAGCGTGGTCGGCGGGCTCGACCCGGAGCGCGGCGGGCTCACCGCCGTCGTCTCACTCGACCTGCGCCGCTTCGACCGGCTCCTCGACCTGGACGAGACCTCCGGCGAGGCCGTCCTCGGCGCGGGCCTGACCGGCCCGGCGGCGGAGGCACTGCTCGCCGAGCGCGGCTTCGAGCTCGGCCACTACCCGCAGAGCTTCCGCTTCGCCACCATCGGCGGGTTCGCCGCCACCCGCTCCTCCGGCCAGGACTCCGCCGGGTACGGGCGCTTCGACGAGATGGTGCGCGGCCTGCGCGTCGTCACTCCGGCGGGCGTCCTGGACCTCGGCCGCGCCCCCGCCTCCGCCGCCGGCCCCGACCTGCGCGAGCTCTTCCTCGGCTCGGAGGGCACCCTGGGCGTGATCACCGCCGTCCGGGTGCGGGTGCACGCGGTGCCCGCCGTGAAGGCCTACGAGGCCTGGTCCTTCCCGGACTTCGCCGCCGGCGCGGCCGCCCTGCGCGCCGTCGAGCAGCAGGACACCGGCCCGACCGTCATCCGGCTCTCCGACGAGGCCGAGACCATGGTCAACCTGGCCATGACGGAGAAGATCGGCGGCGAGCCGGCCGTCAGCGGCTGCCTGGCGGTCACCGTCTTCGAGGGCACCGCCGAACAGGTCGCCACCCGCCACCAGCTCACCCGGACCGTCCTGCTGGCCGCCGGCGGCACCTCCCTCGGCGAAGCGCCCGCCCGGGCCTGGGAGCACGGCCGGTTCAGCGCCCCGTACCTGCGGGACTCGCTGCTCGCCGCGGGCGCGCTCTGCGAGACGCTGGAGACGGCGACGGACTGGCGCCGGCTCGCCGACCTGCGCTTCGCCGTCACCTCCGCCCTGACCGGGGCCCTCCCCGGCGCGCTCGTCCTCTGCCACATCTCGCACGTCTACCCGACCGGCGCCTCGCTCTACTTCACCGTCGTGGCCGCCCTCGGCGAGGACCCGCTCACCCGGTGGGCCGCCGCCAAGCGCGCCGCCGGGGACGCCATCGTCGCGGGCGGCGGCACCATCAGCCACCACCACGCCGTCGGCGCCGACCACCGGCCCTGGATGGCCGACGAGATCGGCGAGCTGGGCATCCGGATCCTGCGCGCGGTCAAGGCCGAGCTCGACCCGGCAGGCATCCTCAACCCCGGAAAGCTGATCCCTTGAGCGGGCGAACGGTCGAGGGATGCGCCCGGGCCCGGGCTCGCGCCGGACGAAGCGAGGTGGGCGCATGAGCGGTCCGAGAGGCGCCGTCCGCCGCGTCGTCCTCCTCACCAACCCCGCGGCGGCCGCCGGCCACGCCGAGCCGGCGGCCCGCCGCGCCACCGCCCGCCTGCGCGCCCTCGGAGTCGAGGTGGACGAACGGGCGGGCTCCTCGCCGGAGGAGTCCCTCCGGCTGGCCCACGCCGCCGTCTCCTCCGGCACCTGCGACGCGCTGGTGGTGGTCGGCGGGGACGGCATGATCAACCTCGGCCTCCAGGCGGCGGCCGGCACCGGCGTCCCGCTCGGCGTCGTCCCGGCGGGCACCGGCAACGACCACGCCCGCGCGTACGGGCTGCCGCGCGGCGCACCCGAGGCCGCGGCCGACGTCATCGCCGCCGGCCACACCAGTGCCGTGGACCTCGGGCGGGTCACGGCCTCCGACGGTACGTCACGCTGGTTCGGCTCCGTCCTCGCCAGCGGCTTCGACTCCCTCGTCAGCGACCGCACCAACCGGCTCCGCTGGCCGCGGGGCCGGATGCGCTACAACCTCGCCATCCTGGTCGAGTTCGCCAACCTGCGCCCACTGCCCTTCCGCATCACCCTGGCCGACGGCACGGTCATCGAACAGGACCTCACCCTGGCCGCCGTCGGCAACACCAGCAGCTACGGCGGCGGCATGCTCATCTGCCCTACCGCCGACCCCGCCGACGGCCTGCTCGACCTCACCCTCGTCGCCGCCATGCCGCGGCTGAGGATCGCCCGCTTCTTCCCCACCCTCTTCAAGGGCACGCACGTCGACCGCCCGGAGGTGACCACCCACCGCACGGCCTCGCTCCGCATCGAGTCGCCGGGCATCACCGCCTACGCGGACGGCGAGTTCATGGCGGCGCTGCCGATCGACGTCACCGTCGCCCCGGGCGCCCTCCACCTGCTCGCCCCGGCCTGACCGGAGAATGCCGACGCCCCCGGCGCAGGAGGCCGGCCCCGCCGGCCTCCTGCGCCCGCCTCCGCGCCGCTCAGCGCTCCTGGGGCGGGGGGACGCGCACGGACGCCATGCCGGCGGCGGTCGCGGCCTCGATCCCCAGGTCGGTGTCCTCGAAGACGAGGCAGCCCTGCGGCGGGACCCCGAGCCGCTCCGCCGCGAGGAGGAAGGCCTCGGGGTCGGGCTTCGCCTTCGTGTACTCGCCGGCGCAGACCAGCAGGTCGAACCTGTCGAGCAGCCCGAGGGTGGCCAACGACGCCGTGACGGACTCCCGGGTGCTGCCGGAAACCACGGCGCTCGGCAGTCGGCCGTGCGCGTGCTCGACGTGCGCCAGAATGCCGGGCACGGCGGTGAGTTGCGGCAACAGCTCGCCGTAGAGGTCCTCCTTCCGGCGCGCGACGGCCTCCACCGGCATCGCCAGCCCCTGCTCCTCGTTGAGCGAGGCGATGATGCCGGCGACGGTCCGGCCGCCCCAGGCGTAGAAGAGCTCCTCGGGGAACACGCAGTGCCACTCGTCGAGCGCCTGCTTCCAGGCCCGGTAGTGGAGCGGCATGGAGTCGGCGACGGTGCCGTCGCAGTCGAACAGGTAGGCCCGGAACTCGCCCGGCGGCAGCGGGATGATCACCGGGCCAGGCTATCTCCCGCCCGTTTCCGGGCCTGCGGGCCACCCGGCTAAGTAGACTTCGGCGTCGACTTTTTCTCATTTCCAGGCCACTTGGGGGGCGCCGTGGACGTGCACATGTCGGTGACCGGTGAGCAGACCGCCGCGGAGGCCGAGTCGCTCGCGGACTGGCTTCGGGGGGAACCGGGGCTGGCCGGCGTCACTCTGACCGGTGCGGCGCCGGCACCGGGCGAACTCGGCTCGGTGGCGGACCTCGTGACGGTCGCGGTTGGGGCCGGCGGCGCCGTCTCGGTGCTGGCCGCCTCACTGCGCACCTGGTTCGCCCAGCCCAAGCGAAGCGACGTCCGGCTGAAGATCCGGCGGCCGGGCGGCGAGACCGTCGAGCTCGACGCCAAGCGGATCCGCGGCAAGGACCTGGAGGCCGTCCTGCGCCAGGTACTGGACGGCGGCGCACCCGAGCAGGAGTGACGTGCGTCTTCCGGATCCCCAGCGGTCCCGGATCGTCCTGATCGGCGCCGGCAGCTACTCCGACCCGAAACTCCCGGACCTCGCCGCCGTACGGCAGACGATCAACGACCTCGCCGACCTGTTCACCGACCCCTTCCACGGGCTGGTGCCCACCGGCCACTGCACGGTACTGCTGGACGACGGCGACCTGCGCAGCATCGGCCAACGGCTGCACACCGCCGTGCAGGAGGCCGAGGACCTGCTGCTCGTCTACTACGCCGGGCACGGACTGGTCGCCGGACGCCGGCACGACCTCTACCTGGCCCTGCCGGACAGCGCGTTCGAGACGCCGTGGTTCAGCTCACTGGAGTACGACAAGCTGCGCGGTGCGGTGCTCGACAGCCGGGCCGCTGCGAAGATCATCATCCTCGACTGCTGCTTCTCCGGCCGGGTCGTCACCGACTCGATGGCGGGCGGGGACGATGACCGGCTCAACCGCCTGGAGGTCGAGGGGACGTACGTCCTGACCTCCGCCCAGCGCGACCAGGTCGCCCTCTCGCTGCCCGGGGAGGACCACACCGCTTTCTCCGGACGGCTGATCCGCCTGCTGCGCGAGGGTGTGGCGGGCGGCCCCGAACTGCTCACCGTGGATGACCTCTACCGGCGGCTCGCAGCCACGATGACGGCCGAGGGCCTGCCGGTTCCGCTCAACCGCGGCACCCGGACGGCGGGCCTGACCGCCCTCGGCGTCAACCGCGCGTACGCGGCAACGGCTGAGCGAGAGCTGCGCAGGCGGCGCGTCTCGGCGGTGAGTCAGGGCACGCTCGGTGACTGGAAGGGGGCTTCGGACACGCTCTGCGCCCTCCTCGACGAGGCGGTCCGGGTCCTCGGCCCCGAGCACGCGGAGACCCTGCTCGGCCGGCAGTCCCACGCCCACAGTCTCGGTGGCGCCGGAGACCCCGCCGAGGCGGCCCGCCTGCTGCGGCTGCTCCTGGTCGACCAGAACGGCGTACTGGGCCCCGAGCACGAGGACACCCTGCGCACCCGGCAGTTCCTCGCCGTCAACCTCGGCGAGGCGGGCGACCGGGAGGAGGCCGTCGCCATGCTCCGCGTCCTGCTCGCCGACCGCAGCCGCGTCCTCGGCGTCGAGCACGCACACACGCTTCGCACCCGGCACATGCTTGCCCGCAACCTCACACTCTCCGGGGCGGCCGACGAGGCGGCGGCGCTGCTGCGGCAGCTGGTGGCGGAGCGGGAGCGGGTGCTGGGCCCCGACCACCCGCACACACGGCGGGCGCGGGCGGATCTGGCGGCTCTCGGCGACGATGAGGCGAGGGGATGAACACAGCCAACATCCTCGGCTCCGACGACGCTCGACGGGTCATCGGCCTGGCTCAGCACGAGTCCCGGATGCTCAGGCACACCTGCGTGGGAACCGAGCACCTCCTGCTGGCCTTGTTCAACGAAGGTCTGGGTACCGCTGCCGAAGCCCTGAACAGCCTCGGCCTCTCCTACAGCTCCGTCCACCGGAAGGTCGTGGAGCTCATGGGCCAGGGCCAGGAGGCCATGGCCGGGTACATCCCCCTCACCTCCCGGGCGAAGACGGCCCTGGAACTGTCGTCCGGGGAGGCCGTGCGCCTGGGCCGCAGCCACGTCGACACTGAGCACATACTGCTCGGCCTGCTCCGCGAGGGCGACGGCATCGGCATCCAGGTCCTGGCCGAAATGGGCGTCGACCCCAACCGCCTGCGCCGGCAGGTGCTGGCCCTGTCAGGCTCCGCGGCCGATCCGGGCCCGCCACCGCCTGCCGCGACGCCGCTGCTGGACCGGTTCTCCCGCGACCTCAGTCGGGCGGCACTCGTCTCCGAACTCGATCCCGTCGTCGGCCGGACGACGGAGATCAAGCGGATCATCCAGATCCTCTCCCGGCGGCAGCGGAACGTCCCGCTGCTGGTCGGCGACCCCGGGGTGGGGAAGGCGAGCATCGTGGCCGGACTCGCCCACGCCACGGCCGCCGGCACAGCGCCGGCGGCGGCCGCCGGCCGACGCGTCCACTCGCTCGACGCCGGAACCCTGTTCACCGATCCCCACTACCACGGCCGGTTCGCCGAGCTGATGTCCGGTCTGCTCGCCGAGCTCCAGCGCAGTGACGGCCTCATCCTGTTCCTCGACAACGCGCTCACCGTCCTGCACACCCCCGACGGCAGAGCAGAGACCCTGGCCTTCTTCCGGCCCGCGCTCGCCTGCGCCGGCGTCTCCGTCATCGCGGCCTGCACCACGTCGGAGTTCCGCCGCCGGGGACCGGACCCGAGCCTCGACCGGCTCCTCCAACCACTGGAGATCGACGCGCTCTCCGGGAACGAGGTACAGGAGATCCTCACGCGCGCCCGTCCCCGGCTGGAGCAGCACCACCATGTGGCGATCACCGACGAAGCGCTCCAGGCCTCGGCCGCCCTGGCCCGCGAACACCTGCCCGGCCAGGCCCTGCCGGGCTCCGCGATCGACCTGCTCGACCAGGCGGCCGCCGTGGCGGGCGCCCGCACGGTCGCTCCACACGCCGATCCGGTCGCCGACGCCTACGAACTGGAGCTCGCCGAACGCCGGCGTCACCTCGACTCGGCCACCGCGTCGCAGGACCTCGTCCTGGCACGCCACTACGGCGAGGTGGTCAACAGCCTCACGGCGGCACTCGCCGAGCAGCGCCGCAAGACCGCGCCGGACGGCCCTCCGGGCCGCCGCGTCACCGCCGCGGAGGTGACGGAGGCCCTCACCGCCTATACCGGCCTGCTGGCCACAACCGTCCCTCACACCCGACCGCCGGCCCGGCCCGCACAGCCCGGCCCACACGACCCTGATGTCTGGGCGATGAGCTGAGCCCCCGCGCCCAGGAAGTCGGCCGGGCCGATCTCCTCTGCAGCGGCGAAAGCCCGCGCGGGACCACCGCATCCGTCACGCCGCCTGCCCGGCAGCGCACGCCCACCGAACTCACCTGGCGGATCGGCGGCCTCCCGGCCGGTGCGCGGCGCACCTTCCGGGTCCGCGCGATCGCCACCGTTGGCACCGGCGTCACCGCCACGGCGCACGTCACCTCGAATACCCCGGACCCACCCGGGGCGGCAGCGACACCGGCTGGGCGGACACCCACGTCACCGTCCGTCGAGACCACGACAGCAGTGAACCCCGGGCCGACGCGATCGGCCCGGGGTTCACGGTTTCGGCAGTGGTTCAGCTCTTCGGCGAGGCCGACGGCAACGCGCCCGAGAGCAGCGGCCATTCGCGGTGGAACGGCGGCAGCGGGAGCTTGCCCTCGACGATCGGGGTGCCGAAGATCCTCAGGTGGGCGGTGAGCGCACCGTTCAGGTCGACGCCGCCGAGGAGGGCCCAACTTCCCTGGAGCTGCGGTGTGCCACCCGGGACGTCGACGGCCAGCGAGCCGTCCGCCTGGGCCCGCAGGTAGGGGGCGACGGTGGCCTCGACGCCGACCGTGTCGTAGAGGCCGACGCTGACCTCGGCGGCGAGGGCGGCGCGGACGGCGGCCGTGCCGGAGAGGCGGACGTGCACCGGGGAGACCTTGGTGTCGGCCGCGTCGGTGGAGGAGGTCCAGCCGCGTCCGCCGGTGTAGTCGGCGTGCACGGCCCAGGTGCCCGTGATCTCCTGCTCGGCCTCGACGTGGATCTTCCCGTCGGCGCCGATCTCCAGGTAGCAGGTCAGCCCGAGGTTGACCACGACCGGCAGGCCGGCCACCGTGACGACCGGGCTGGCCTGGAGCTTGGCGAACGGCAGGCGGATCGGCGCGGAGCCGGTGCTGCGCGCGAGGTCGCCGCTGACCTTCCACTGGGCGTGGGCACCCAGGTCGAAGCCGATCGAGGCGGTGCGCGGGCTGCCGATGCCGGCGCCGTGGTAGGCGAAGTGCAGGGCCGGGTGGAGCTGGAGCGAGGCGGAGGCGTCGGCGCTGAGGCCGTCGGGCAGCGGGATCGGCGCCTTGACGTCGACCTCCAGGGTGCCGGAGGCGTCGGCCTTGGTGGTGCCGTTCTCCCGGGCGACGGTCGCCTTGAGGTCCTTGACCAGCGGCGTCACCTTGATCGCCGCCGGGTCGACGGGGACCTTGCCGTCCGCCTCGGCGTTGCCGAGCAGCTCGGAGAGGGTGGCCGGCCGGGTGGACACCGTGACGGAACCGCCACCGGCGGACTTCACGGCGGTGACCGCGACCAGCGCCCCCTGCGGCGCGGCGTCGGTCGGCGGGCTGGCGAGGAGCTGGCCCGGCTTGACGACGTCGGCCGGCGTCGGCGCCACGGACGGGGCCGACGACGGGCTCGCGGCCGAGCTCGCCGACGCGCTCGCCGAGGCGGTCGCGGACGGGCCGGCCGAGGGGCCGCCCGCAGCCGCCAGGACCGCCGTGCCGGCGGCCGGGTCGTACGCGGTGAGCTGGAGGCTCTTCGCCTCCGGGGCGACGGCCGCGCCGTCCTTCCCGGGTGCGCCGATGGCCGCCTGCCGGACGCCTGGCTGGGCGGCCGTCACCGGAAGGCTGCCGGCCGCCGGGCGGCCGGAGCTCGGCGCGGCGGCGGCCGGGCTGGACGCGTGGGCGTGCGGCGCGCCGGACGCCCGCGCCGCCGACGGGCTCGCCGGCGAGGAGGCGGTGGCCGGGGCGACGGCGCCGGCGGGCTCAAAGGTGGCCGGGGCGGCCTGCTGCGCGCCCGATGTCGGGCCGCACGCAGCGACACCGAGCAGCAACAGCGAAACGAGGGCAGGGCGGACCGCCGTGCCGAGGGGACTCTTCAACGAAGCTCTTTCGAAGTGGCGGACGCGCACACGGGCGCCCGGGACCAGTGGCTTCAGCAGCGGCTCGAACAGCCGCGCACACGCCATGTTACTGACGAGGAATAAGATTGTCGAAGACATGCAAACTGTGAACAAATCGTCAAGAGCTCGTCAATCAAGGTCACTGGCAACCGAGTTGGGGTGCGGCGGATCCCCCGCACCGGACCTTTGGCGGGTGTCAGCACCGTGTCATTCCGCCGACCGGCGGGGTGGCCACCCCGCCGGTCGCCGGGCCATTCCCCGCCGGGAATTGTTGCCATCACCCGCCCCCCGCAGGATGGGTGTCGTCCGGGCACACCGCCGACACAACGCGAGGAGCACACCATGACCACCCTCACCGCACAGGAGATCGCCGACCGCTACATCGCCCTCTGGACCGAGCCCGACCCGGCTCTGCGCCGCAAGGCGATCGAGCTGGTCTGGGCGGAGGGCGGCGTCCACGTCCTCCAGCCGCCGGTGGAGATCCGCGACCGGGCCGCCGAGCTGGGCTTCGAGGACACCGCACTGGAGGCGGCGGGGTACGACGCGATCGAGACCCGGGTCTCCCGCAGCCACCGGGAGTTCGTCGCCCCCGGGGAGTTCACCTTCCGGGCGCGGGACACCGCCGTCCGGCTCCGCGACTGCCTCAGGTTCACCTGGGAGATGGTCCCCGTCGACGGCGGCGAGCCGGTCGGGAGCGGGCTGGAGGTCCTGCTGCTCGACGACGAGGACCGGGTCACCACCGACTACATGTTTCCCGGCGCCTGAGTGCCGCTCTCGGCCCGCAGCGCGGCCGCCGTCGCCTCGTCCGCCGGGAGGAAGGCCTCCAGCTTCAGCTCGGCGAGCGTGATGTCGACGGCGGTCGCGAAGGTGGTGACCGTCGTCATCAGATGGAGGTCGCCGCGCGAGGTACGCAGGTGCAGCGGCACCGCGAAGCCCAGGTGGTCGGCCCCGATGTCCTCCAGCTCGGGCACGTACGACGCCAGTTCGGCGTGGAGCTCGCCGAGGTGCGCCGTCCGCTCCACGATGTGGCGGGCCCAGGCGGCGAAGTTGAGGATGCGCGGGGCCAGGCCGTCGGGGTGGAGGGCGAGGCGGTAGGCGTTGGTGCCGGGGCCGACAAGCTCGGGGGCCGCGCCCTCGGTGATCAGGTCGACGGCGGCGTTGGCGGCGACGACATCGCCCCTCCGGTCCACCACCAGGGCGGGATAGGGCTGATGGCCGGCGAGGATGTGCTCGATGGCCGTCCGGACGGGGGCGAGGTCGGGGCTGTCGAGCCGGCTCTCCGGGTAGGCGGGGGCGTAACCGGCCGACAGCAGCAGCTCGTTGCGCTCACGCAGCGGCAGGTCGAGGGACTCGGCCAGCCGGACGACCATGCCCCGGCCGGGCACCGAGCGCCCGGACTCGATGAAGCTGAGGTGCCGCTGGGTGGTGCCCGCGCGGGTGGCGAGGTCGAGTTGGCTGATACGGCTGCGGGTGCGGCGCTCGCGGAGCGTCTGGGAGAATTCCACAGGCCAGTTGTAACCGCAGTCACGGCGTACTCGCCATTCCTTCAAGGGAATTGTGGCACTACCGGCCACCGGGGACGATCACCGGCATGGACATCGGCGTACTTCTCCCGACCGGCAAGGCCCAGTGGGGCACCGACAGCGACCCGCGCGAGCTGATCGCCTTCGCCAGGCAGGCCGAGGAGTCGGGCTACTCCTCGCTCTTCGCCAACGACTCCCTGCTCAGCCCGCGCATCGAGACGCTCACCATGCTGGCCGCCCTCGCCCCGGTGACCGAGCGGGTGACCCTCGGCACCGGCGCGCTGCTGCCGTTCCTGCGCCGGCCGATCCAGGCGGCGCAGGCGCTCGCCTCGGTCGATCTGCTCTCCGGCGGCCGGCTGGCGGTGGCGGTCGGGGCGGGCTTCCCCGGGCGGTTCGGGCAGCCGCTGTACGAGCTGTCGGAGGTGCCGTGGGCGCGCCGGTTCGCCCGGCTGGACGAGACGGTGGCGCTCTGGCGGGCGCTGTGGAGCGGGGCCGGCTCGTTCCACGGCGAGTTCCACGACTTCGCCGCGATCCCGGCCGCGACCGCCCCCTTCCGCCCGGGCGGCCCGCCGGTCTGGCTCGGCGGCGCGACGCCGGCGGCACTCGCCCGCACCGGGCGGCTGTACGACGGCTGGCTGCCCTACCCACCCGACCCGGCCGACTACCGCTCGGGGCTGGCGGACGTCCACAAGGCGGCGGCCGATGCCGGGCGTCCGGCGGCGGACATCACCCCGGCGCTGTTCGTCTCCGTCCGCGTGGACACGGACGTGGCGAGCGGCCGCGAGGCGCTGGACGCCTACGCGCACGCCAACTACGGGATGCCGCTGGTGGAGTTGGAGAAGATCCAGGCGGTGGTCACCGGCACCCCGGAGGACGTCGCGGCCGGGCTCGCCCGCTACCGGGACGCGGGCGCGCGCCACGTCGTCGCCCGGCTCGGCGCGCTCGGCCTGCCGTCCCATCGCGAGCAGCTCCGGCGGCTCGCCGAGCTCCTGCCCGGGCTTGCCTGAGCTCCCGCCCGAGCCGCGGCCCATGTGATCATGCGTCAGATCTCGCGCCGGGCCGCGACCCTGCCGTCCGCGATGGCGGCCAGCAGCTCGGCGTGGTCGACCTCCGTCTGGTCGGCGTAGTGGCCGGCGAAGTCGGCGATCGCCTCGGGGAAGGTGTCGGCGGTCCCGAGGTAGCCGGCGATGGCCAGGCGGTCGCCGGAGCGGGCGTGGGCCCGGGCCAGGGCACGGCCGCAGAGGTCGGCGTAGGCGCGCAGGGCGGATGGCGTCATGTCGGCGACGTCCGCCGAGCCCTTCATGTCGCGCAGTTGGCGGCCGTAGAAGTGACGACCGGCGGGGCCGGTGGTCCAGCCGAGGAAGATGTCGCTGGCGGCCTGCATCAGGCGCTGACCGGTGACGACGCGCTGACCCCCGTGGGCGATCGGCGCCTCGGCGTGCGGGCGGGTGGTCGGCAGATGTTCCTCCAGGACGGACCGGCCGGCCTCCTTGATCTGGAGGAAGAGCGGGTCCTCCGTGTCACGGCCCTCCAGCAGGATGATGAAGCAGCGGGTGCCGACGCTGCCGACGCCGACCACCTTGCTGGCCACGTCGACGAAGTGGAAGCGGTCGAGCAGGACGCCGCGGTCCTCGGCCAGGGTGGCGCGGTAGTCGCTGAAGATCTTGCCGACGCGGCGGAGCTCGTTCCTCGGCAGCGGCTCGATCAGCGGCGGCTCACTGATGATCCGGCGCCGGCCGTCCTCCGTTTCCTCGGTGAGCTTCCCGAAGGCCTGCAGGCTGGTGCGGCGGCGGGCGTGGGCGAGTCCGGCCTCGACCTGCTTGCGGTGCTTGGGCTTGCGGACGAGCGGGAGCAGGTCCTCGGAGTCGATCCGGGCGTACCAGACGTCGAGCTCACCCATCGCCGCCAGCCGTCGCATCGCGCTGACGTAGCCCTGCACGGCGGCGAGCGCGGCCCGGCGGACGCGCTCCTCGTCGTGGCCGTTGTCCCGGGCCGCGACGGCGACGCTGGCGGCGAGACGTTTGACGTCCCACTCGAACGGCCCCGGGTAGGTCTCGTCGAAGTCGTTGAGGTCGAAGAGCAGCGCGCGCTCCGGCGAGGCGTACACCCCGAAGTTCAACAGGTGGGCGTCGCCGCAGAGTTGGACGGTGATGCCGGTGTCGGGGCCGGCCGCGAGGTCGGCCGCCATGACGGCGGCGGAGCCGCGCAGGAAGGCGAAGGCGGAGTCGGCCATCCGGCCGTAGCGGATCGGCAGCAGCTCGGGGACCCGGTCGACGGCCTGCTGCTCCAGCACGACGATCGGGTCCGGGCGGTCGGCGGCCGGGATCCAGCGGCCGTGGGCGGAGCGCGAGACCCGGTCACGGGCGGCCCGGCCACGCCGGCGGCGTTCGGCGGAAGTGGTCATGCGCGGCTCCTCGGTCGGCGGGGCGGCTCTTCCGCCGGGCGGCGTCCCGGTCGGCGGGCGGCGTCGGGGGTCGGCGGGTGGCGGCTCTGCCCGCACGTGGCATCCCGCTCGGCAGGTGTCATCTCCCTTCTTCGCGACGGTAGGTCACCTGCCGGGGCCCGGCATGTCGAGGCGTGGACGGGTGCGCGGCATCCCCGCCCGCCCGCACTCGGCCGAACAGGTGAGGCCCCCACGGCCACGGCGGCTCCGGAAAGCCACGGAAAGCCACGGAAAGCCACGGCGGCCCCGGCGGACCCCGGAAAGCCCCGCCGGCCCACCGAAGGACCCGAAGGCCCTCACTCGACCACGAAGTCCGCCATCATCGCCATGTCCTCGTGCTCCAGGTTGTGGCAGTGCAGCATGTACGTCCCTGGGTAGTCCGTGAACCGGACCAGCACCTCCACCGACTCCGCCGGCCGCAGGTCGACGGTGTCCTTCCACCCGGCGTCGTACGGGCCCGGGTCCGCACGGTTGCGGGAGAGCACCTGGAACGGGTCCAGGTGGAGGTGGACGGGGTGGTGGACGTCGGTGAAGAAGCGCCAGATCTCGGTGGTGCCGAGGGCGGGCCGGGCGAGGGCGCGGCCCGGCTGGTACGGCTGGCCGTTGATGGTCCAGCCGTCGCTGCGGCTGCGGCGGAACCCGAAGGTGCGGGTGGTGACGGCGGCCGCCCGGTCGAGCCGCTCGAAGTCGGAGAGCCGCTCGGGCACGGCCGAGTCGTCCGAGACGGTGCGGGAGGAGACGTCGAACCGCATCACCTCGGTGGTCCGCTCGCTGCCGAACCGGTTCATCAGGCGGACGGACGTCCCCGGCGGGTAGCGGGAGAAGTCGACCACGATGTCGAAGCGCTCGGCCGGGGCGATCTCGACGGCGTCGTGCGCGAGCGGGGCCTCCAGCAGGCCGCCGTCGCCGCCGATCTGGACCAGCGCGCCGCCGCCGGAGGGCTGCGGGTCGAGCTCCAGGCGGTAGAGGCGGGCGTTGGAGGAGTTGAGCAGGCGCAGCCGGTAGCGGGCGCGGTCCACGTCCAGCCGGGGCCAGGGGGCGCCGTTGACCAGGAGGACGTCGCCGAGGACGCCGTTCATGTAGTCGTCGGTGACGCCGGGGACGGCGAGCGCGGGGTCGACGGCCGGGTAGCGGAAGGAGCCGTCCTCGGCGAAGGCGCGGTCGGCGAGCATCAGCGGGAGGTCGCGGTCGCCGCGCGGCAGTGGCAGGGCGTCCTCCTCGTCGTCGTGGACGAGGTGGAAGCCGGACAGGCCGCGCCAGATGCCGGGACCGGTGAAGCCCATCCGGTGGTCGTGGTACCAGAGCGTGGCCGCGCGCTGGTTGCCGGGATAGGTGTAGCTGCGGTCGCCGTCGGTGATCCGGCCGAGCGGGAGGTCGGCGGGGTGTTCCATACCCGGCATGCCCGCCATGCCCGCCATGCCCGGCGCGGCAAGGGACCTGTCGGACCCGAACGGCAGGATCAGGTCGATCGGGTAGCCGTCGCTCTCCGCCGGGGTGTGCCCGCCGTGCAGGTGGACCACCGACGGCACCGGCAGCTCGTTGCGGTGGCGCACCACCGTCTGCCGGCCGGAGCGGACGGCCAGCGTCGGGCCGGGGTAGCTGCCGCCGTACGTCCACGTCTCGGTGCGCAGGCCGGGCAGGATCTCCAGCCGGGCGGCCTTCTGGGTGATCTCGTAGTGGTCGGTGCCGCCGTCGCTGCTCACCGGCCGCAGGACCGGCGGCACCGGCAGCGGCACCTGGAACGCCTCCGGCAGCGGCACCGTGCTGTTCAGCAGCAGACCCGGCCGGCCTTCGGTCAGCAGGCGGGCGGCGGCCGGGACGGCGAACGCCCCCAGCGTGCCCGCGCCGACCGCGGCCGCGCCGATGCCCAGGAACCGGCGGCGCCTCACTGGGCCGCCTCCACGTGCCCGCCCGGCCGGGGCAGCAGGCCGGCGCCGTCGGGGTCCCCGGGGCCGTCCGCTCCGGCGGGGGCCGCCGGGCGGGCCGGCAGCGGCTGCCGCCAGGCGCCGGTCAGGGCGAACAGGGCGCCGCTGACCAGCAGCACCCCGACCACCACGTGCAGGCCCACCGCCCGGTTGTAGCCGAGGCCGGTCTGCAGCATGACCGCGGCCGTCAGCAGCGCCGCGACGCCGAGCGGCCGGCGCGGGCCGCGGCCGGGCCACACGATCAGCGCCCCGGACACCAGCTGGCAGACCACGACGGCGGCCAGCGCCGTCGCGCCCGCCGCGTGCATCGAGAGCGCCTCGTAGTGGCCGTTGAGGAATCCGCCGGCCAGCACGGTCTGCAGGAGGGCCAGGAGGGCCGACGCGGTGGCGCTCGCCCGCAGCAGGATCAGCGGCCAGCGGGGCGCGGGGGCCACGGGAGGACTGCTCATGGAGGGCTTCTCTCTGCTAGGCCGGGGTGGCGGCGGGACGGGCACGGGTACGCGGAGCGGGCACGGGGGCCGGCAGGGGAACGGGAAACGCCGCCGGAGGCGGCTCGGCCACGGGCGGCGCGGCGGCGAGCGTAGCTGATCGGACATCACGATCAGCGCACCTCAGGGGCGTTGTCTCCGGCGACCACCCCAATGCGCCGGTCCGGGGCCGATTTCTCACCCGAACGGGCGGTGCGCCGAGATCGCGCACCGCCCGTTCGTCCGTGAACCCTCGGCGGTCCAGGTCCCAGCACGCCACGAGTGCCCGCTACTGCTTGCCGCCGCCCGCCGCCACCGGACGGGACCGAAGCAGTGCCCGCGCCGGCAGGCCGGTCGCACCGAGGCAGAGCAGCACTGCCCCGGCGGCCAGCGGCAGGGCGGTGCCGGCCGGGATGTGCGGGGCGGCGCCGGCGATGCCCCGGGTGATCGGGACCAGCGTGATCCAGGCGATCACCCCGCCGACCGCCAGGCCGGTCGCGGCGACCAGCAGCGCCTCCCAGCGCATCATGCCGCGGACCTGCCGCCGGGTGGTCCCGGCCAGGCGCAGCAGCGCCACCTCGCGGCGCCGGTCCAGCACCGTCATCACCAGGGTGTTGGCGGCGGTGACGGCCGCGAAGCCGCCCAGCACGCCGGCCATCACGGTGTTCGCCCAGGCGCTGATCTCCTGGGCCTGGTTGACCTGCGCCGCGTAGCCGGCCCGGTCGGTCACGGCGGCCGGGCCGGTACCGGCGAGCCCGGCCAGACCGGCGGCGACGGCGGCGTGGTCGGCTCCGGGTGCGTCCGCGACCAGCACCTGGCTGTCGTACCCGGCGGTGACGTGCGCCGCGACGGCCGCCCGGGGCAGCAACACCTGGCCGAAGCCGAGGCCGCGTTCGTAGGTGGCGACCACCGTGGGCTCGACCCTGGTGCCGTCGCCGAGCCAGAGCGGGGCGCGGTCGCCGGCCTTGACGCCGAGGGCGTCGGCGAGCACCGCGTCCAGGGCGACGGTGTCGGCCGAGCGGCCGAGGTCGCCGAGTGCGCCGCTCTTCACCCCGAGGTCGAGGACGCGGGGCAGCTTCGCCGGGTCTCCGTTGACGCCGAGCGCGGTGGCGGTGGCGAGCATGTCGCCGTCGCGGTAGACGGCGCCGGTGCGCAGCACGCCGACGGCGGCGGCCACGCCGGGCACCTTGGCCGCCTGGTCGGCGGTGGCGGCGGGCAGGCCCGGGCCGGTGGGGCCGACCACGTGGTCGGCGGTGATGCCGCTGCGCACCTGTTCGCCGGTGACGTGGCGGATGGTGCCCTGCATGAAGAGCAGGGTCCCGCAGAAGGCGGTGACCATGACGATCGGCGTGATCGCGGAGGCCAGCCGGCGGGCGTTGGCCCGGGTGTTGTCGGCGGCCAGCGAGCCGGGCGCGCCGGCGGCGGCCCGCAGCGGGGCGCCGAGCACCCCGGCGGCGGCGCGGGCCACCCAGGGGCCGAGCAGCCCGACGGCGACCAGGAAGCACATCACCACGCCGAGCGCGGTGTTGGCGGCGTTGGTCCCGTCCAGGCCGGCCGCGACGCCGGCCAGCGCCACGGCCCCGGCGGTGAAGAGCACTCCGATGACGGTCCGCACCCTGCCCGGCCGGCCGGGCTCGACGGCGGCCGCGCCCAGGGCCTGGCCGGGCCGCAGCCGGGCCGGGCGGCGGGCGGCGAAGAAGCCGGCGGTCAGGGCGGCCAGCGTGCAGGTGGCGACGGCGGCGAGCATCGGCACCGGGCCGACGTCCAGCGAGACGGCCCCGGGCACGGCGCCGCGGGACACCATCTCGCCGAACCACCAGCGGGCCAGGGCCAGTCCGGGCAGGATGCCGAGCGCGCCGGCGACCGGTGCCACGAGCATCGCCTCGGTGGCGATGGTGCGGCGGATCTGGCGCGGGGTGGCGCCGATCGCGCGGAGCAGCGCGAACTCGCGGGCACGCTGGCCGGTGGCCAGGGCGACGGTGCTCATCACGACGAAGACCGCGGTCATGGTGGCGACGCCGCCGAAGGAGCTGCCGAGGGCGGTCAGCATGGTCCGGCTCTCGCCGAGCACGGGCAGCTCGACGGCGCCGCGGGCGTCACCGGTGAGCACCTTGGCCTCGCCGCCGACGGCCTGGCGGACCTGCGCGGCGAGCATCCTGGCGTCCACGCCGTCGCGCGGCCGGACGGCGATCGCGTCGACCGTGCCGGGGTGTCCGGAGAGGCGGTCGGCGACGGAGTCGGCGAACCACGCCTGCTGTGCGCTGCCGCCCGGCGAGGCCGCGAGGCCGGAGATCCGGTACGTGCCGCTGCCACCGGGCGCGGTGAGCGTCACGGTGGCGCCCGGGGCGAGGTGGGCGGCCCTGGCGGTGTCCGCGTCGAGGACGACCTCGCCGGCGCCGGGGGCGCGGCCCTCGGCCAGCTTCTCGCCCGGGCCGACGATGCCGAGGGAGGCGAAGCCGTGGCCGGTCAGGCCGGGGAGGCCGGCGGCCGCGGGGATCGGGAAGGCGGTGTCGGGGCGGGCCGCGGCGACACCCGGCTGGGCGGCGATCCGCCCGGCCAGTGCCGCGTCCACCCGGGCCCGCTCGGGAACGCTCAGCTTCTGGGTCTCGGTGTTCTCGGCGACCCTGCGGGTGACCGAGACGGTCGGGTCGGCCGCGACCACCACCGGTGTCTGCGCGTACCGCACCGGCGCCACGCTGGCCGTGAGGCCGGTCTGCAGCAGGGTGCCGCAGGCCATGATGACGGCCGCGCCGAACAGCAGGGCGATGAAGGTGCCCGCGAAGGAGGCGGGCCGGAAGCGCACCGCGGCGCGCGCGAGTCCGTTGCTCATGCCGCCACCCCGACCGGGCGCGCGGCCAGCCTGACCATCCGGTCGGCCACGGCCTGCGGGTCCGGGTGGTGCAGCTCGCCCGCGAGCGCGCCGTCGGCCAGGAAGAGCGCGCGGTCGGTGAAGGAGGCGGCCACCGGGTCGTGGGTCACCATGACGACGGTCGCGCCCATGGTGTCCACGGCGCGTCGCAGCAGGCCGAGCACCTCGTGCGCGGTCCGGGTGTCCAGCGCGCCGGTCGGTTCGTCGGCGAAGACCACGTCCGGGGCGGTGATCAGCGCGCGGGCGATCGCCACCCGCTGCTGCTGCCCACCGGAGAGCTGCCCCGGCCGCCGCCCGGCGTGCTCGCCGAGGCCGACCTGGGCCAGCAACTCCTTGGCCCGGGCCCGGTCCTGGCGTTCGCCGGCCAGCCGCTGCGGCAGCAGCACGTTCTGCATCACCGTCAGCGACGGCAGCAGGTTGAAGGACTGGAAGACGAAGCCGATCCGGCTGCGGCGCAGCTTGGTGAGCCGGTTCTCGCTCAGCCGGGTGATCTCCTCGCCGCCCAGGTAGACCTCGCCGCCGTCCGGGCGGTCCAGGCCCGCCGCGCACTGCAGGAAGGTGCTCTTCCCGGAGCCGGACGGCCCCATGACGGCGGTGAACGTGCCGCGCTCCAGCACCAGGTCGACCCCGCGCAGGGCGTGCACGGTCTCGGCGCCGCGCCCGTAGCTGCGCCGGACCGCCCGCAGCTCGATCGCGGCGTGGGCGGGGCGCCCGTACTGCTCGGTCTGCCCGTACTGCTCGGTCGGGCGGCGGTCGCGGCGGGGTGCCATGGTGGGGCCTTCCTTCGGGAATCATCGCTGGTCATCGACGTGTTCCAGACTAGGAAGGCCGGACGGCCCGGACCATGGAGGCCGCTGGCGGACGCAGGGTGGGGTTATCCCCACCCCTGGGCTGCCCGTTCAGCTCAGACCTCGTCGCCCGCGATCCGCTCGTACGCGGCGCGCAGGGCGGCGACGGCGGGGTGGGCCGGGTCGAAGGCGGTGCCGTCGACCGCCGCGATCGGGCGGACGCCGACGCCCGCGTTGAGCGCGAACGCGGCCTCGAAGCGGTCCAGGCCGGCGACGGTGACGGGCTCGCGCCATTGCGGGCCGGGGTGGGCGCGGGCGAGCAGGGCGGCGGTGACGCCGGGCAGCGCCTCGCCCTCCGGCCACACCAGCCGCCGGCCGTCGTGGAAGCCGACGTTCCAGGTGGCCCCCTCGGTGATCCGGCCCTCCTGGTCGACGAGCAACGCATCGTCGTAGCCGTCGAGTTGGGCCAGCCGACGCTGCCGTACCAGGCCGAACAGCCCGACGTGCTTCACCTCGGGCAGCTCGCGCCGGTACACGGCGGTGCGGACCGTCAGCGGTGCGGGGGCGGCCGCCGGGGCCGGACGGGTGGTCACCAGCAGCCGGGGCGCGGTGGCGGCACCGGGACGCTCCAGGCCCAGCGCCGGGTCGAACACCGTGACCCGGACGATCACCGCCCGCCCGTCCGGCGGCAGCACACCGCGGATCCGCTGCCGCAGCACGTCCCGGTCCAGCCCGGCGCCGAACACCGTCCGGCAGTCCCGCTCCAGCCGGTCCAGGTGGAGCGCCAGACCGCGCACCCGGCCGGCCTCGGCGCGCAGGGTGGTGAAGTGCCCGTAGTTGAGCAACCCCAGCGCCGCGACCTGCCCGGCGTCGGCCGGCACGCCGTCGATCTCGATCTCAGCCATCCCCCGAGTCTCCCAGCCCCGCGCCGGGATTCGTGGCCGCCGTGCCCCCGGCCGCTACCGGCCGGCCGGCGGTGCGGGCGAGCCGCTCGAAGTGCTCGATCCTGTAGGCCAGCCCCTCCGGTTCGCCGATGTCCGCCCAGCGCCAGGCCTCGGCCCACCACTGCGGGCCGCGGACCAGGGGGCGGCCGGCGAGGGCCAGATGGAGGGCGAGGGTCGAGCGGGCGAAGTGGTGGACCCAGCCGTCGGCCTGCCGGTACGCGGCCGTCTCGTCCAGCCGGAGCCAGCGGCCCTCGCGTCCGGCGGCGAGCAGCGGCACCCAGCCCTGCGCGCCGTCGGCGACCAGCAGGACCAGCCGGCCGTCCTCCTCCGCCACCCGGTAGGGCGGGAGTTGGGGCATCCGGGCGAGGCCGAGGGCGTGCTTCCAGGAGACCACCCAGAGGCCGCGCCGCAGGTAGTAGCGGACGGCGTGCCGCCACGTCCAGTGCGCCTCCAGCCGGTAGCCGGGCAGGCCCTCGGCGGTGGCCGCCCGGTAGACCTCGTCGAGCGCACCGGCGGCGAGCCCGCGACCGCGCACCGAGGGCCGCAGGTAGACGGAGGAGACGGCCAACTGGCCCGGTCCCTTCGTCCAGTTGTCGACCGCCACGGTGCCGACGGGCGCGCCGCCACCGTCGTCCAGCACCCAGTAGCGGCGCCGGTAGAGCTCGCCGTCCGGCCACTCCCGGCCGCTCTCGCCGAGCCGTTCGCGCAGGGCTCGTTCCGCGTCCGCGCCCAGCACCCCGGGGTCGACCCGCTCCGCCAGCTCCCCTTCGGCCCGGGACGCCAAGTCCCAGAGTGCGAACCGCCGCCCCTCCCCCTCCTCCACCGCCCGCAGCCGGGGCGTCGACCCCAGCCGCTCCTGCGCCCGCTCCACCGCCGCATCCCAGGACCTCACCACGTGGTCCACGATATCGGGCCGCAGATACCGAACGTGACTCGAAGGGCACCGAACGTCAGCACGAAGGAGCGATGGTAGGGGAAACCCGACCCCGGGTCTCGACCTGGCCGTCATGACCCCGCCGGGCCGGGCCGCTGGAATGGAGAGGTGCTGATCCACCGGGCTCGAAGCGGTCCCACTGCCCGACAACTCACCTTTCCCACAAGCCTGTTCGGCCGACGAGCCGGGTGGTGCGCCGGCTGGCTCGCGGCAGCGGTCTGGGCGGGTGCGTTCCCGCTGGTCTCCGCGCTCGCGCCGCACCGCGGCTGGGGAACGGCTGCGGCGACCGGCTATCTGGCGGCGGCCTTCGCCACGCTGGTGCTGCCCTGGCGGCAGGCCCGGCCGGTCTCCGCGGCCGTCGCGACGGCCGGGGCCGTCGTCGTACCGCTGCTCGGGCTGGCGCTCACCGGCCAGGGGCAGAGCGAGGTCGCCGTGATCGAGCGGTCGGCCGCGCTGTTCCTGGAACACGGCTCGCCCTACCTGGCCGATCCGCGGAGCGTGACCGACTACACGCCCTACCTGCCGGCCATGGCGCTGCTGGGCCTGCCGCGCGCCCTGCTCGGGGCGGACGGGTGGCCGGCCCGGCTGCTCGGCGACGCCCGGCTCTGGTGTGCCGCGGTGTTCCTCGGCTGCCTCTGGGCCACCGGCCGTCCGCACCGGCGCGGGCTCGCCCTGCTGACCGTCTCGCCCCTGGTCGCGCTGCCGCTCTGCGTCAGCGGGGTGGACCTGCCGATGACCGGCCTCTGCTGTCTGGCCCTCGCCCTCGCCGCCCGGGGCCGTCCGGGCCGCGCCGGGCTGGCGCTCGCCCTGGCCTGTTCGCTCAAGTGGACGGCCTGGCCGGCGGTCGCGGTCGCCGCCGCGCTGCTGGCCGCCACCACCGGCCGGCGGGCGGCGCTGCGCGCGACGGCCGTCGCCGTGGCGGGCACGGCCGCCCTGGTGCTGCCGGTGGCACTGCGCTCGCCCGGTCCGCTGCTCCGGCAGGTGTTCGCCTTCCCCACCGGGCGCGGCGGGCTGCCCACGCCGGCCGGCAGCCCGCTGCCCGGGCGGCTGCTCGCGGACCTCGGCCCGGCCGGCCGGTACGCCTCCGTCGCGCTGCTGCTGCTCGCCGGTCTGGGCGTCGCCGGCTCGCTGGCGCTGCGCCCGCCACGGGATGCCGCCGGCGCCGCCGACCGGCTGGCGCTCGGCCTCTGCCTGGCCTTCCTCCTGGCGCCCGCCGGGCGCTTCGGCTACCTGGCGCTGCCGCTCGTGCTCGTCGTCTGGGCCCGGGTGCCCGCCGCCCCCCGGACCTCTCCCCCGTACTCCACCGATCCCCGAACCGAGGTTGCACCGACCCCATGGCCACCACTCTCGTCGTCACCAATGACTTCCCCCCACGGCAGGGCGGCATAGAGACCTTCGTCCACGCCCTGGCCACCCGCCTGCCCGCCGGCGAGGTCGTCGTCTACACCTCGGCCGAACCCGGCGCGGCCGCGTACGACGCCGCCCTTCCCTTCCCGGTGGTCCGCGACCGGGCGCGGACGCTGCTGCCCACCCCGCGGGTCACCCGGCGGGCCGCCGAGATCGCCCGCGCGAACGGCTGCGACCGGGTCTGGTTCGGTGCGGCCGCCCCGCTCGCCGCGATGGCGCCCGGCCTGCGGCGCCGGGCCCCCGGGATCGGGCGGACGGTCGCCACCACGCACGGCCACGAGATCTGGTGGGCGCGCACCCCCGGCGCCCGCCGGCTGCTGCGGCGGATCGGTGGCGGCGTGGACGTGGTCACCTACCTGGGCGAGTACACCCGGGCCCGGATCTCCCCGGCGCTCGGGCCGCGGGCCCGGTTGGAGCGGCTGGTACCCGGAGTCGACACCGAGCTGTTCCGCCCGGGTGACGTCGGGGCGCGCACCAGCGGGCCGGTGGTCCTCTGCGTCGCCCGGCTGGTGCCGCGCAAGGGCCAGGACACCCTGATCCGCGCGCTCCCGCTGATCCGGCGGGCCGCGCCCGGCGCCGTCCTGGTGCTGGTCGGGCAGGGCCCGGACGAGCGGCGGCTGCGCGCGCTGGCCCGGCGGCACACCGAGCCGGGATCGGTGGTCTTCGCCGGCGGCCACGAGCACGCCGCGACGCCCGCCCACTACGCGGCGGCGGACGTCTTCGCCATGCCGTGCCGCACCCGGCGGGCCGGGCTGGAGGCCGAGGGGCTCGGGATCGTCTTCCTGGAGGCCGCGGCCGCCGGGCTGCCCGTGGTCGCGGGCCGCTCGGGCGGCGCTCCCGACGCGGTGCTCGACGGGGTCACCGGCACGGTCGTCGACGGCCGCAGCCCCGCCGCGGTCGCCGCGGCGGTCGGGAGCCTGCTGCGGGCGCCGGCCGCCGAGCGGGCCCGGACGGGGGCGGCCGGACGGCGCTGGGTGCAGGACGAGTGGTCCTGGGAGGCGTCCGCGCGCCGGCTGGCCGGACTGCTCGACCCGGAACGCGCGGACGCGGGCCGGGGGCCTACTCCCCGCGCAGGTGGGCCAGGACGGCCAGTACCCGCCGGTTGCCCTCGGCCGGGTCGAGGTCCAGCTTCATGAAGATGTTGCCGCAGTGCTTGACCACCGAGGCCTCCGTGATGCTCAGCCGTGCGCCGATGGCCTGGTTGTTCAGCCCCTGCGCCATCAGCCCGAGCACCTCCCGCTCGCGCGGGGTCAGCCGGTCGGGCGGCCGCTCCGCCGACTGCTGGCGCAGCAGCACCCGGACCACCTCCGGGTCGATCACGGTCTGCCCGGCGGCCACCCGCGCGAGCGCGTCCAGGAAGTCGGCGACCTCGCCGACGCGGTCCTTGAGCAGGTAGCCGAGCCCGGCCGGCTGCGCACCGGCCGCGCCGAGCAGCCGGGTGGCGTACGGGGTGGCCACGTACTGGGAGAGCACCAGGACGGGCAGCCCCGGGTGCCGGTCGCGCAGTTCGAGGGCGGCGCGCAGACCCTCGTCGTGGAAGGCGGGCGGCATCCGGACGTCGGTGATGACGACGTCCGGCCGGTCCGCGTCCACCGCGTCGGCCAGCGCGGTCGCGTCGCCGACGGCGGCCACCACCCGGTGCCCGCCGCGGCTGAGCAGTTCGACCAGCCCGGCCCGGAGCAGCACGGCGTCCTCGGCGATGACTATCCGGAGCACGGCACCTCCACCCGGAGCCTGGTCGGCCCGCCGGTCGGACTGGTCACCATCAGCCTTCCTCTCAGGATCGCCACCCGGTCGGCCAGCCCCTGCAGCCCGGCCCCGGCGGCCGGGTCGGCCCCGCCACGGCCGTCGTCCGTCACCTGGACCACCAGCCGGCCGCCCTCGACCCGGCCGTGGACGGTGATCGAGGCGGCCCCGCTGTGCTTGGCGGCGTTGGTGAGCGCCTCGGTGACGGTGAAGTACGCCGTCGTCTCCACCGGGCCGGGCAGCCGGTCCGGCAGGTCGATGTCGACCGCGACCGGGATCGGGTGGCGCAGCGCGACCTCGGTGACGGCGGCGGCCAGCCCGTGGTCGGTGAGCACCTGCGGGTGGATGCCCCGGACCAGGCCGCGCAGTTGCTCCAGCGCCTGCCGGGCCTCGCCGCGCGCCCGCTCGACCAGCGCGGCGGCCGGGTTGTCCCCGCCGCCGTCACCGCTCCCGCCCAGCTCGTACGCGGCCAGGCCGAGGGTCATGCTGAGCGCGACGAGCTGCTGCTGGGCGCCGTCGTGCAGATCGCGTTCGATGCGGCGGCGCTCGGCCTCGAAGGCGTCGACGAGGCGGGCCCGTGAGCGGGTCAGTTCGAGGACCTGCCGGCCGAGGTCCTCGTCCCGCGGGCCGAGCAGGAACCGGACCAGCCGGACCCGGCCGATGGTCAGCAGGGTGCCCGCGTAGGCGCAGAACAGCAGGCCGGCCAGCCCGGCGGCGGTCGCGGGCAGGGCCTCGACCGGGCCCGGGATCGCCTGTCCGGGGATCAGCATCACCGTCTCCGGGGCCAGCGCCCAGACCACGACCGGCGTGGCGACCAGCGTCCCGGAGAAGACCAGCAGAACGGTGAGGCCGAGGTCGGCGGCGGCCAGCGGCAGCGCGAACAGGGTGGCGTAGCCGAGCTCGCGCCAGGTGGCCCGCTCGCGCAGCCGGGTACGGATCCGGGCCCGGCGGCCGGCCCCGGGCAGCGGGCGGTGCGGGTCGGGCACGGGCAGCGGCTCGACCAGCCGCAGCCGTCGGCGCTCCAGGGCCCCGACCGGCAGGCCCGCCAGTGCGACGAGCAGGAGGACGAGCAGGCCGACGCCGGCCACGGACAGCGCGAGGCCGGCCAGCAACAGCACGGCCAGGACGACGAACAGCAGCAGGCCGAGCACCGCGCCGCTGAGCACGTGCGCCCAGCAGCGCAGGGGGGCGGGCGACCGGAGGAACCGCAGCGGCCGCGTACGGAGGGCCGCCCGGACGGCGACGGGCTGCTGCCCCTCGTCCGCCCCGTTCGCACCCATCCGGCCAGCCTAGCCGACCGGCTGACGGGCCTTCGGCGCCGCCTCGGGCGCGGCCGGCCGGCCTCTCACCGGCCCGCAGCCTGCCCGGTGCGCCCGGGAGCCGTGTGCTGCCCGGGGGTTGACGGCCCCTCGGGACAGGTCTATACCAGTGAGGGCCCTCGGTGACGCGGCGTTGCCGTCGGCCTCCCCGGGGCCCGGCGCGTCTCCCCCACATTTGGCGCGGGTGGGCCTCCTCCTGCCGTTTCCTTGAGAGGTCTCCCATGGAACGTGCTCTTCCCCCACAGCAGTCGGGACGACAGCCCGGACATCGGCACCGGCAGCCGAAGCGCCGGAAGGCCGCGGTCGCGGTGGCCGGGGTGCTCGGCCTGGTGGCCGGCGGCCTGGCGGCGCTGGCCGGGAGCGGGCCGGCGGTCGCGGCGGCCGACGCGGCGCAGACCGGCACCGGGCTGGGCAGCAACTGGTACGCCTCGGCGCCCTATCTGATGCCCGAGGACAACAGCCCGCCGGACGCGGCGGCGGTGATGGACGCCACCGGGCAGAAGGCGTTCCAGCTGGCGTTCATCCTCGACAAGGGCGGGTGCTCGCCCGCCTGGGGCGGCACCTCGTCGATCGACACCGACACCACCATGCCGGCGGTGATCCAGGCGATCCGGGCCAAGGGCGGCGACGTCTCGGTCTCGGTCGGCGGGTACGGCGGCACCAAGCTGGGCCAGACCTGCGGGACGCCGGAGGCCACGGCCGCCGGGTACCAGAAGGTGGTCACCAAGTACGGGCTGAAGGCCGTCGACTTCGACCTGGAGGAGCCGGAGTACGAGAACGCGGCCGCGATCCGCAACGAGATCGGGGCTGCCCGGATCCTCCAGCGGGACAACCCGGGGCTGTACGTCTCGATCACCACGGCCGGGACCAACGCCGGCACCGGCTGGTTCGGGCAGCAGATGCTCAACGAGGCCAAGGCGCAGGGCTTCACCCCGGACAACTACTCGATCATGCCGTTCGACGGCGGGTTCAACGGGGCGGCGGCGCAGACCGACGCGCTGGTGAGGTTCAACCGGCTGCTGCAGACCACCTTCGGCTGGTCCGAGGCCAACGCCTATGCGCACGAGGGCGTTTCGCTGATGAACGGACGCACCGACGCCGCCGAGTACTTCCGGCAGGCGGACTTCCAGACCGTGCTGGACTTCGCGCTCGCGCACAAGCTGGCCCGGTACACGTACTGGTCGGTCAACCGGGACCGCCAGTGCCCGGGCACGGTCGACCCGGGACTCTCCGGGTCCTGCTCCAGCGTGGTGCAGAACGACTGGGACTTCACCAAGTTCACCGTGCGGTTCGCCGGGGCCACGCCGCCCACCACACCCCCGACCAGCCCGCCGCCGACCAGCTCCTCGCCGGGGGTCTGCGCCGATCCGGCGTGGAGTGCCGCCACCACGTACACCGGCGGCGCCAAGGTGTCGTACAGCGGCCACAGGTACCACGCCAAGTGGTGGACGCTGAACGAGAACCCGTCCGCGAGCGGGCAGTGGGGCGTCTGGTCCGACGACGGTCCCTGCTGACCCGGGGCGGGCCCGCCGCGCGCAGGCGGGCCCGCTTCCGCGCGACGGGGGTGTTGCCGCAGCCGGCTCCGCTCGTTGTTCCCGGTATGAGCTCAGACTTCCGGGCGAGCGGCAGCGCCCTCGACGAAACGTTTCTGCATGAAACGGTCCTGCGCGAATCCCCGATCTTCGCCCACCTCGCCCTGCTCTGGCGCAACGCCGGACGGACGGTGCCCGGCCGCCCCGACCAGGAGTGGTGCCACCTGACCGAACCCCCGCAGCTCTTGCGCCCCGGCCGCGGCAGCACCGCCGCCCTGCACCCCGGGGAGGAGGCGTGACCTGCCCGGAGACCCCACGCGTCCCCTCCCAGCGCACGCCCGCCGGGCTCTGCGCCATGCCGCTGGTCCTGCGGGCCGTCGTCTGCCCCGGCCTCACCGTCCCGGTCGCCGCCCGCCTGCGCTACGACTCCTCCGAGCCGTACGCGGTGTACCTGGACAACCACACCGACCTCCACGAACCGATCACCTGGATGTTCGCCCGCGACCTGCTGGCCGCCGGCGTGGACGCCTGGGCCGGCCTGGGCGACGTGTCCGTCTACCCGGGCACGGGGGCGAGCCCGCAGACCCTCTTCATCGCGCTCGGCGGCGAGAACGGCACGGTCGTCCTCCGGGCGGAGGCCGCAGCCGTCCGAACCTTCCTCGCCGCCACCGAGCGCATGGTGCCGTCCGGCACCGAGCGCCTCCACGTCGACCTCGACGGCCTGCTCTTCCAGCTCCTGGACGACCGGCCGCCCGACCCGGGCCGTTGACCGCCCGACCCGGAGGTCGCGGGGGGCCTGCCGGGTCGGACGCGGTCAGCGGTGCTCGGGGCGGGCTCAGCCCGCTCGCGCCCGTCCGGGCGGACGGCGATGATGGGTGGATGCGACGGGATCTCGTTCTGGTGGGCGCGCCGACCAGCGCGGGCAGCTACGCACCCGGCCAGGAGGCCGCACCGAGCGTGTTGCGCCAGCTGGGCCTGATCGACCGCCTGAGGGCGGCGGGCCGCCGGGTACGGGACGCCGGGGACGGGCCGCTGCACGTGTGGGCCCCGGACCCGCAGCACCCGCGGGCCCAGAACCTCGCGGCAGTGGTCCAAGCCGTCAAGGCGGTCGCCGACCACGTCGCCCGAGCGCTGGAGGAGGACGCGGACGTCCTGGTCATCGGCGGCAACTGCACCGTCGCACTGGGCGTGATGGCAGCTCTCACGGCAGGCGACCCGGACGCCGGCCTGCTCTACATCGACCGGCACTTCGATCTCAACACACCCGCGAGCACCCGCGAGGGCGCCCTCGACTGGATGGGGCTCGCCCACGGACTGGACCTGCCCGGGGCCGCGGAGCCGCTGGCGGCCGCCTTCGCCCACCGCCCGCTGCTCACCCCGGACCGGCTCCACCTCCTCGGCATCGACCCCGAGGCCGCCACCACCTGGGAACGCGAGCAGGCAAGAGGCCTGGGCCTGCGATGGGGCTCGCACATCGATCTCGCCGCCACGCCGGCGGCCGAGGTGACACGGGCCCTCGGTACGCTCCCGTCCGGTCCCCTGGCCGTGCACCTCGATGTCGACGTCCTGGACTTCACCGACGCGCCGCTCGCCGAGAGCACGGACGGCCGCAACAGCGGCCCCACTCTCGACGCCGTGTCCGAGGCGCTGGACACCGCCTGCCGGGACCCGCGCTTCCGGGCACTCTCGATCGGCGAGCTCAACCCTTCCCGCGCCGCCGGACACCCCGCCGTGCTCCACCGGTTCATCGCAAGCCTTCAACACGCCCTGCGCGCAGCCCCGTGAACCGCGGCCGGGACCTCGGGTACCTCCTCCGAACCCTGGCCGCCCCTCCTGAGGTCGGCTGACCATCGACGTCGGCGCCCTCGTCAGCTCAGGCCGTTTGCGTCCTCAGCGGTGTTCGGGGTCCTCGAAGCCGGAGCGGCAGCCGGCGTCCCACTCCAGCCACCCTTCAGCATCTGCACGGCCCTCACGGTCATGCTTCCCGTCCTGCCAGGACGAAGGCGTCCTGTACGAACTGCGGAGCGTGCAGCACCGGTTGCCGGTACCCTCTCTCCCATCACAATGGATCCGGCGACGTGTGTGGGAGAGGTGTGACGAGCGACCTGGCGGCGTTCCGCCGCATGGAGCGTCACCTACGGGGTGAGGCGGCCCGGGCGGACTACCTGGTCGACCTCTCCAATGTGGTGCGCGAGAAGGCGCTCGGAGGTGGCACTCGGAGCTCGCTCGAACGGTTTCGGCTGGTCCTCAAGGCGTTACAGGACTGGACCGGGGACAGGGAGGTCACCGTTCACGCGATCGCCGACGACAACCTCCTGTACCGCCGATCCGACCCCGACTTTCCCGACCCCGCCGAAGGTGCGCTGCTCCGCGAGTGGCGGGACCGCGGCCTGATCGCCGCGATCGCCAAGGCGGACCCGAACCTCCTCGACCATGCGAAGGTGTTCGGCACCAGGGTCATCAGCGGCGACTACTTCCGGGGGCACCGGGGAGAACACCCCTGGATCCAGAACGACCGCGAGCACTTCCTCCTGCCGAAGCGCGGCGCCGACGGTTCGGTCCGGCTGGTCCTGCGCGACATGCGCGTGTTCGCGGACCGGGAGATCTCCCACGAGGGCGAGCGGGACGAGCTCAAGGCGCGGAACCTGCTGGACTTCCGGGGCCGCCCTCGCTCCGAGATCCTTGAACGGTCCTGGCGCTGCCCGCGCACGCCCTGCAACCCCAGCCCGGCGATTCGAGCCGGCAAGGTGGTCTGCCGGTCTCACGGAACGCTGCTGAACGACCTCGGACCTCGCCGACCCCGAGTGCAGCTCAAGATCATGATCGACGGCGTCTGCCGAGCCTGGGAGAACCTCACGGAGGACGACACTCGGGAGTCCGTCCTCGGGCGCGGCCACCTCGCGCAGATCGAGGCGCGTCATCTCTCCGACGACCGCCGGGGAAGGATCAGCCGGAACCATCTGATCATCGTCTCGCGTCGGGGCACGCTCAAGGTCCTGGACACCAGCACCGCCCGCAGTCGGATCCGTACCCTCAGGCCGGGGCGGGAACCCACACCATGGCAGCCCCTGCCTCATCATGACGAGCGCTCCGAGGGCGTGCTACGGGAGCGGCTGTTCCGAGGGTTCGGTCCCGATGACGAGATCGAGCTCGTTCCCGGGGTCGTCCTCCGGCGTAGTGGCCAGCGCTGGCCGGGGGAACGCAACGAGGGCGTGCGGGCGAAGCCGCCCAGGCGTGCAACGGACGACGACCAGATGACCAGAACAGACTGAGCGTCGAGTAGTCGTCCAGCGTCGTGCGGCGTCACACCGGCGCGACGCCACGGGTCATCCAGCGGCACACGCAGGTGGGCGGCCTCATGAGACTGCCAGGCTGGGCGCAGAACGCGCTCGCCGGGGTGCAGTGGTGGCCGAAGGACCGGGGAAGGGAGCCGAGGTGGAACCGCTGAGCGAGAACGATCCCGAGACGATCGGGCCGTATCGGCTGTTCGCCCTGCTTGGCCGGGGCGGCTGGGGGAGCGTCTACTTCGCTCGCAGCGAGTTCGGCCGCGGAGTCGCGCTCAAGACGATCCGGCCCGAGCACTTGGCGAGGAATCCGAAGAACTTCCGCAGCCGGTTCGCCCGGGAGGTCGAGGCGGCCCGCGCCGTCGACAGCGCGTACACCGCCGAGGTGGTGGACGCCGACACCAGCGCCGCCGAGCCCTGGCTCGCCACCCGTTACATCCGCGGGGTCGACCTGGCGGAGGCACTCGACCACTGCGGAACCCCGCTGCCGGAGCGGGCATGGCGGGTCCTGGCGACCGGCCTGGCCGATGCCCTGCGCAGCATCCACGCCTCGGACCTCGTGCACCGTGACCTCAAACTCGCGAACATCCTGCTGGCCGGCGACGGACCGTACGTCATCGACTTCGGGATCGCACGGAACGTCTCCCCCGCCGACGTCACGCTGACCGGCTCCGGGGCCTCACCACGCACGGAAACCTTCTCCTCACCCGAACAGCTGAAGGAAGAACCCGGGGTGGGGCCGGCGAGCGACATCTTCTCCCTCGGGTTGGTGCTGGCGTATGCGGCGCTGAACCGGCACCCGTTCGGGCCGGGATCCGCGACCCAGATCGGGGCGAACATCCTGCACGGACGCCGGCAGCTCGCCGGCCTGCCGCCCACCGTCGAAAAGGTCGTCCTCCCCTGTCTGGAACCGACGCCACAGAACCGGCCGACCCCTGAAGAGCTCACCCGACTGCTGCCGCCGAGCGTGTCACCGAAGGAGCAGGAGTGGTTGCCACCCGGGCTTCGACGCGCGCTGGCCGGGCTGTCGGATCTCGCCGTTGACCTGGCCGAGCCCATGCGGTATCGGTGGCCCGAGCAGGAACCACCGTCCCGCCCCGGGCCCGGTGCAGGACGGCCCCCAGCCGCCGGCACGTCGCCGGCTGCCCGACCAGCCAGCGAACGTGACTTTCCGCCTGCACCGCCTGGACCGTCGGTTCACGAGGCGACTACCCAGTCGGCGACCAACGCCGGGCCCGTGCACCGGGTGCCCGTGCAGACTGCGCCGAAGACCGAACCGTCGCCGAGGCCGCCGGCAACGCCCACTGACGAGGCTGCGGCCGCCAAGGGGTCCGCAGGTGGGCCGGGTTCCCAGTACCGAGCTGCTGCCGAGGCAGGGAGCTCTCACGCCATGCGCCGGTTGGGGACCGCCTACCGTACTGTCCGTGACTGGCGGGAAGCCCTGCACTGGTACCTGCGCTCGGCTGAATCCGGTAATCCCACCGGCGCGCTGGAGGCGGCGCAACTGATCGAGCAGCACTTCCCGGAACGGCAGGACCAGGTCGTCTCCCTCCATCGGAGGGCGGCCGAGGGAGGACTCGTCGACTCCGCGATGCGGCTCGGTGAGTTACTGGAACAGGAACCTGACGAGCTGCCAGAAGCCCTCGAATGGTACGAGAAGGCCGCCGCCTGGAAGCATGAGAAGGCCCCCGAGGCGGTGGCCCGCGTCCGAGCCGCGCTGGCCCGCGCCCAGGTGTCCGGCGCGGACGACGCGCTGATGCGCGAGCACGAGGTCGCAGCTCGCCACGGCCAGGTCAACTCCATGCTGGCACTCGCTAGTTGGCATCAGCGAGCGAAGCGCGAGCAAGAAGCCCTCGCCTGGTACCAGTGCGCCGCCGAGGCCGGCCATACCCACGCCATGGTGATGACCGCCCAGATTCTGGTCAAGGATCCGAACCAACAGGCTCAGTCACTCGATTGGTACCGTCGAGCGGCCGCTGCGGACAACACAACGGCACAGCACTGGATGGGGCGTTGGCATCGCGGGGAGGGTCGGCTGACCGAAGCGCTGGCCCATCTCCGCGCAGCCGCCGACAAGGGGTTGCTCGGCGCCATGACCGACACGGCGGACATCCTGGAACAGACGGGACGGGGGCAGGAAGCGCTCAAGTGGTACCTTCGCGCCGCCGAGAAGGGGTTTCCGAAGGCCCCCCTCGAAGTGAGACGCCTCCGCGCCGCACTGGCCGACGCCGGCCCGGCCACGTCCACGTCCACGTCCACGTCCACGTCCACGGCATCAGAGCCCGCGTCCGCCGGTCCCGTCCCGACGAAGGCCGCGGGACGGACCGCGCCGAACCCCACCGTGGGGAGGGGCGAGACGGGCAGGTCGAAGTCTGCCGCACCCAAGACCACGACTCCGCCTGGCCGGAAGCCCGAGGCGCCGACGGCAGCAGGGCAGCCGGATCCCGCGTCGCTGCGGGCCACCGCCATGGAACACGAGACGAGTGGCCGACTGGAGGACGCCTTGCGGTGCCTTCTTCAGGCCGAGGAATTGCATGACCACACCGTCCGGTGGGACGCCGCCCGGCTGTGCCTCGCACTGCGCGACCGGACCGGCCGACCTGGCGAGCGCAAACAGCTGATGAGACAGGCCATAGGGCTGTACCGCGCTCTCGCCGAGGCCGGGGAGAGCGAGGCCATGCTGGCCCTGGTGGGACTGGACTCAGCCCACTCGTTCGACTGGCGGCTGCGGGCCGCAGAGGCCGGCAACCCCCAGGCCATGCGGAGCGTCGCCCGGGCCCAGCTGAAGGCAGGCAGCGACGAGCACGTCCAGGCCGCCCTGTCCTGGCTACGCAGAGCCGGAGAGGCCGGCGAGGCGGCGGCCATTCTGGATGGTGCCCGGGCGCATGAACGTCGCGGCGCATATGGAGAGGCCATCGGCTGGTACCGCTGGGCCGACGAGAACGGCGTGGTCGGCGCGGCCGCGGAAGCAGCCCGTGTGACGGCTGAACATCCGGGGGCCGCGCGCTTGCATCGATGGTCGGAACTTCTGGAACGCTTGCGCCGCTCGTTGGGTTGACCCGGCCCTGTCTCACTCCCGAGAAGGAATGGCCATGCACATCCCGAGGCCAGAGCGTGGAGCCCAACGGACCGATGGGGCCGTCCGCGATCGCGGCGGCCACGGGTCTTCCGGCCGGCGTGGCGCCGGAGTCACTCACGCTCTGCCGGGAGATCGCCATCATGGCCACCGACGGTCTACGAACAGTGGCCGCACCATGTCGACAGCGCCGACACCGCTCCCCGGGCAGATCCGGGGCCTGCCGGGTCGGGCGCGGTCAGCGGTGTTCGGGGTTCTCGAAGTCGAAGCGGCAGCCGGCGTCCCACTCGGAGCGCTGGTTGCCGTGGGCGGGGATGCCGCCCGCGTCCTTCAGCATCCGGGCCAGGTGGAGCAGGTTCCAGGTCATGAAGGTGGTGTTGCGGTTGGTGAAGTCGTTCTCCGGACCGCCCGACCCGGCGTCGAGGTACGACGGCCCGGGGCCGGCCGGGCCGACCCAGCCCGCATCGGCCTGCGGCGGGATGACGTACCCCAGGTGCTGGAGGCTGTAGATGACGTTCATCGCGCAGTGCTTGGCGCCGTCCTCGTTGCCGGTGATCAGGCAGCCGCCAACTCGGCCGTAATAGGCGTACTGGCCCTCGGAGTTGAGAAGCGAGGAGCAGGAGTAGAGCCGCTCGATCACCTGCTTCATCACGGAGGAGTTGTCGCCCAGCCAGACCGGGCCGGCGAGGACGAGGATGTCGGCGGCCATCACCTGGCTGTAGAGGACCGGCCAGTCGTCGGTCTCCCAGCCGTGCTCGGTCATGTCGGGCCAGACGCCGGTGGCGATGTCGTGGTCGACCGCGCGGAGCACGTCGACCTGGACGCCCTGGCGCTGCATGATGCCGGTGCTGACGTCGATCAGGCCCTGGGTGTGGCTGCGTTCGGGTGAGCGCTTGAGCGTGCAGTTGAGGACCACCGCGCGCAGGTCGTCGTAGCGGTGGGGCGGGGCGGACACCGGCTGGGACATCGGCGGGGCCTTTCGGGGGTGGCCTTGCAGGGCCTTGCGGGTGGCCTCGCGGGGGCCCTTTTCGGGCGGCCCCGTGGGGCCTTGCGGGGCCTTGCGACGGGACGGGTCGCCCACCAGTCCAACCGGCCCGCTCCGCCGCCGCCCGTCGGACTGGGCCGACTGCCTGACCCCGGCGGGCGGGCCAGGGGGAGGAGGGATCCGTCAGGCGCCACCGTCGGGCCGGTCGACCGGGGGCAACACGGGGGTGAGGAGCATCCGGCCCGCCAGGACGGTGCCCGCGGTGACGGTGGTGAGGGTCGCGTCGTAGAGCGGGCGCAGGTTGCGCTGGTGCCAGAGGGTCTGGGTGGTGGCCCAGGCGGCGTCCCGGGCGCCGGCGATGGAGAAGCTGGCGACGATGTGCTTCAGCGGTTCGGCCGCTTCGGTGGTGACCTTGACGATCTGCGCCTCGAACGAGGCCCGGACCTCCGCCTCGACCTGGGCGAGCAGCTCGTTCACCCTGAGGTAGTCGGCGTGCACGGGCGGGGTGTCCGGGGTGGTGCGGCGATCGATACAGGTGGCCACCATCGCGAGCGGGAGATCGTGGTTGGTGTGGGCGTTCATCCCGGCGAAGGCGAACTGGACCGGCCAGACCACCCGGTTGTCCCTCGCCTCGAGCAGCGGCTGCCAGGAGGGGTTCACCGGCCGCCCGGTCTCGTCCGCGTCCACCGCGTCGAAGCAGAGGTTGGCGAAGACCACGTCCAGCCGCTCGATGAACGCCTGGTCCTGGAAGTAGCCGGCCACCAGCCGCTCGCCGACCAGCTCGTTGACCCGCAGGTACATCCGGTTGAAACAGGCCACGCCGTCCCGGGGGTCCAGCCGGGCCTTGAGCGCCCGCGTCCGCTCGATGACCTCCTCGACGCTCTGCGCGGCCCTGGTCTTCGACTGGGTCATGGTGTCCCCTTCCGAGGCGTTCGGCGGTGCCGTTCGGTCCGACTGCCCCCTATCCAGACAGGCTGTCGCCGCCACGCCCGCCGCCGTCCCGGACACACCGCCCCCGTTCACCCGAACCGCCCCCGCGGGGACCACCGGGGCGGCTCGGAACCGCCGCCGCCCCGGCAGCCGCCGGCCCTACCCCACGGGCCAGCCGTCCACCGTGGTGATGCTGCGGTGGTACGGCCCGTCCGGCCCGGTGCTGCGGTAGTCCTCCGCCGAGCCGCCGGTGCGGACGGTGGTGTCGCCGTCGTGCCGGTGGGCGGTCGGGCGCAGCGTGTGGTCGACGGTGGAACGCTCGGTGGTCCGGGCCCCGACGGTGGTGGTGGACTCGCGGTGGTAGCCGAGCTCCATGGCCGTGCGCTGGTCGCTGTTGCCGGCCGCGTCGTGGGTGACCTTGTAGGTGACGTCCAGCGGCTCGCCCTCGTGGACGGTGGTGGTGCGGTGCGGGCCGGCGCCCCAGGTGGCGGTGGTCCGGGTGAGGTCGGTGCGGTCCCGCAGGGTCAGGTCGTTGCCGCTGTCCCGCAGCTGCTGGGCGGAGCTGAACGCGAGGTCGTCGCGGACCTCGGTGGTGATCCGCCCGTGCGAGGTCTGCACCCAGCCGCGCGCCAGGTCGTGCCGGTTCGCCGTCACGTCCCAGTCCCCGCTGCCGCCGCCGTGGTCCGTGAGGACCGTCCCGACCGCCGCCTCCGGGGCCACCCGGTACTCGGTGAGCTGCCCGCTGGTACGCGCGGCGCCGTGGTCGACCTCGGCGAAGAGGTTGACCTGCCCGCTCCAGAGGTCGTTGCCCTGGGCCTCGGCCGCGTTGACGGTGATGCCGACGGAGTGCGGGCGGCCGTCCAGCAGCAGGCCGACGTACGGGGTGAGGTCGAGGCGGTACGCCGGCAGGTCGAACGCGAAGATGCCGGGCGTGGGCCGCCAGAGCAGCGGGTCCCACCCGCCGGTGTAGATCACCGGGTACGGCCAGACCGCACCGGCCGTCCGCCCGTCGACGCTGAGCCGCAGTTCACGGAAAGGTCCCTTCCCGCAGATGCCGGTCCCCGGGTTGGCGTGTGCGAACTCGTCCGGCGCGGAGGCGTACGCGAACTCCTCGCAGGCGCCCCCGCCCCGCGCGTACACTTCGGCGGTCAGCCGCTCCAGGTTCTGCGGGAAAGTGAGCTCGCGGGCTGCCGTGGGGGCGGCCTGGGTGAGCCCGAACGCCCCGGTGGTCAGCACCCGGTCGGCGGTGCGGGCGGCGGGCCGGCGCGCGGAGGTGGTGTAGAAGGTGAAGCTCGCCGATATCCGGAACACGCCGGTGTACGTGTCGTCGGTGACATTGGCCAGGTCGAAGGAGAAGGGCTGCGCCCCGCCCGCGAACAGCGGCGCGTAGCGGGTGACGTCCCGCTCGACCGACCACTCGATCCCGTCCTTGGACGGTTCGGGCGTGGAGGAGAGCAGTACCTGCACCCCGCCGACCCGCACGCTGAACAGCCGGTCGAACTGCCGCCCGGCCACCTGCCCGTGCAGCTCCATCACCACGGCCGACCACGGCCCCGTGCACCCCGCGGGCGGCACCACCGTGGCGCTGTACGGCGTGTCCGGCGGGCTGCCGTACCCGTCCCGGAACGGCTGGTCGTGCATCACCTCGACCGTGCAGGAGCGCGTGTCCGGCCTGGTGAGCGGCTTGGCCGCGCTGACGGGGTCGTGGTAGTCGCTCCCGAAGTCGGCCTGCGCGGGGCCGGCGGCGGCCAGCGCCCCGGTGAGGGCGAGCACGGCCGCCCCCAGCAGGCGGCCGGCTCGGCGGATCAGCGGACGAACAGCCATCGGTGTCCCTCTCCTCAGCCCGGACGGACGACCCCGGCATCCTCCCGGCACTGGCATGACACCGTCAATAGCGGGGATGGTCCTCGCCTCACGGACGGGCCGGCGCAACGCCGGGGCCGGCACCCCGGCCATGCAGGAAGGCCGCTCCCGCCGGAAGCGGGAGCGGCCTTCGGGCCTGCGCGGGATCGGGGTCCGGGATCAGGAGGTCCGGGATCAGGGATCAGGGATCAGGACCGGGATCGAAACCACGGAAGCAGATCGCCGGGATCAGACCACCGGGGCCGGGAACGTCGGGTACTCGACGCCCGAGACGTACTGGACGACCCGGATGACCTGGCAGGAGTAGCCGAACTCGTTGTCATACCACAGGTAGAGGATCGCGTTGTCGCCCTCGACCTTGGTGGCGCCGGCGTCGACGATCGAGGCGTGGCGCGAGCCGATGAAGTCGTTCGACACCGCGTCGGGGGCGGTGGTGAAGTCGATCTGGCGCTTCAGCGGCGAGGTCAGCGAGATGTCGCGGAGGTACTCGAGGACGTCCTCGCGGGTGGTCTCGCGGGCCAGCTGCAGGTTGAGGATGGCGATCGAGACGTCCGGCACCGGCACGCGGATCGAGCTGCCGGTGATCTTCGCCTTGAGGTCCGGCAGCGCCTTGGCGACGGCCGAGGCGGCCCCCGTCTCGGTGATCACCATGTTGAGCGGTGCCGAGCGGCCGCGGCGGTCGGCCTTGTGGTAGTTGTCCAGCAGGTTCTGGTCGTTGGTGAACGAGTGGACGGTCTCCACGTGGCCGCGCAGCACACCGTACTGGTCGTCCATCGCCTTCAGCGGCGGGACGATCGCGTTGGTGGTGCACGAGGCGCAGGACAGGATCTGCTCGTCCGGCTTGATCGTGTCGTGGTTGACGCCGTGCACGATGTTCGGGACGTCGCCCTTGCCCGGGGCGGTCAGGACGACCTTGTCGACGCCGGGGCGGAGGTGCTTCGACAGACCCTCGCGGTCGCGCCACTTCCCGGTGTTGTCGATCAGAATGGCGTCGTTGATCCCGTACGCCGTGTAGTCGACCTCGGACGGGTCGTTGGCGTAGATGACCTTGATCGCGTTGCCGTTGGCGATGATCGTGCTGTTCGCCTCGTCAACGGTGATGGTGCCCTGGAACTGCCCGTGGATGGAGTCGCGGCGCAGCAGCGAGGCGCGCTTCACGATGTCCTGGTCGCCGCCCTGGCGAACGACGATGGCCCGCAGCCGCAGGCCGTTGTCGGAGGCCTTCTCGATCAGCAGGCGGGCGACGAGACGGCCGATGCGGCCGAAGCCGTAGAGCACGACGTCACGCGAGCCGGAGCGCTCGATCTTGTCGGCACCCGTCGCGCCGGCCACCGCCCGGGCGGTGAACTCCTCCACCGACAGGCCGTGGTCGTCGGCACCGTAGGTGGCGGCGAGCATGCCGATGTCGATCTGCGAGGGACCGAGGTCCAGCGTGGTGAGCGCCTGAAGGAACGGCAGCGTCTCGGTGACCGAGAGCTCCTCCCCGGCTATCTGGCGGGCGAACCGGTGGGTCTTGAGGATGCTGACCACCGACTTGTTCACCAGGGAGCGGCTGTGAACCAGGACTGTGACGTCCCTCTCCCGGTGCAGTCGGCCGATGATCGGAATCATCGACTCCGCGATCTCCTCGCGGTTCTTCCAGTCCGTGAACACGTCGTCGTTGACAGTCACAAGTCCATCTTTCGAGCTAGGAGGGTGCCCTCATGCTACCTTCCGGCCGCTGCGCCCCCTCGGCCGGACCCCCTCTGAGCATGGCCTTCCCCTGGCACAGCGCCGTTCCCGCCCGTCCGGCACCGCCCCGCCCCCGCCGGACGGCCGCCCCGCAACGGCCGTCGCCGGGCACGGGTGGCGGCCGTTCCGAGTGCGCGGGCGACGAGTACGGCCGAGGGGGTCGGCGGCGCTCCCGGAGCGGGCGTCACAGGGCTCGATACGCTTGGCAGCAGCGTTCAGAGAACCCCCGGGAGAGCCAAATGGTCCTGCGAATGTCCCAGTTGATGCTCAAGACACTGCGGGACGACCCGGCCGACGCCGAGACCACCAGCCACAAGCTGCTGGTCCGGGCCGGCTACGTCCGCCGCTCTGCGGCCGGCGTGTGGATCTGGCTGCCGCTCGGCAAGCGGGTCCTGGAGAACGTCTCCCGGATCGTCCGCGAGGAGATGGACGCGATCGGCGGCCAGGAGGTCCTGCTGCCGGCGCTGCTCCCGCGCGAGAACTACGAGAGGACCGGCCGCGCCGACGAGTACGGCGACCTGCTCTTCCAGCTCGAGGACCGCAAGGGCGCGCCCTATGTGCTCGGGCCCACGCACGAGGAGGTCTTCACCCAGGTCGTCAAGGACCAGTGCACGTCCTACAAGGACCTGCCGGTGATCCTCTACCAGATCCAGACCAAGTACCGCGACGAGGCCCGGCCCCGCTCGGGCGTGCTGCGCGGCCGCGAGTTCCAGATGAAGGACTCGTACTCCTTCGACGTCACGGACGAGGGACTGGGCGAGGCCTACCGGCTGCACCGCGAGGCCTACATCAGGATCTTCACGCGGCTGGGCTTCGACTTCCGGGTCGTCTCCGCCGTCTCCGGCGCGATGGGCGGCTCGGCCTCCGAGGAGTTCCTCGCCCCCGCCGCGGCCGGCGAGGACACCTTCGCGGACTGCCCCGCATGCGACTTCGCGGCCAACACCGAGGCCGTCACCACGGTCGTCCCCGCGGTCGAGGGAGCGGCGCACCCCGCACTGGAGGAGATCCCCACCCCCGACACCCCGACCATCGAGTCGCTCGCCGCCCACCTCGGCGTCCCGGCCTCCGCGACCCTGAAGAACCTCCTTGTCAAGGTCGACGGCGGGATCACGGCCGTCGGCCTCCCCGGCAACCGCGAGCTGGACCTCGGCAAGCTCGCCGAGCACCTCGCCCCGGCCGCGGTCGAGCTGGTCACCGCCGAGGACTTCGCCGGCCGGCCCGACCTGGTGCGCGGCTACGTCGGGCCGCAGGGACTGACCGGGGTGCGCTACCTCGCGGACCCGCGGATCGCCCCGGGCACGGCCTGGATCACCGGCGCCAACAAGCCGGACACGCACGCGCGCAACGTGGTCTGCGGCCGTGACTTCGAGGTGGAGCAGTACCTCGACGTGGTCGTCGTCGAGCCCGGCGACCCCTGCCCGCGCTGCGGCACCGGCCTGCGGCTGGACCGGGCGATCGAGATCGGCCACATCTTCCAGCTGGGCCGCAAGTACGCCGACGCCTTCGAGCTCGACGTGCTGGGTCAGGAGGGCAAGCCGGTCCGGGTCACCATGGGCTCGTACGGCATCGGCGTGTCGCGCGCCGTCGCCGCGCTGGCCGAGCAGACCGCCGACGAGCAGGGCCTCTGCTGGCCCCGCGAGGTCGCCCCGGCGGACGTCCACATCGTGGCGGCCGGCAAGGCCGTCCAGACGGAACTGGCCCTGGAGCTCTCGGAGAAGCTGACGGCGGCCGGGGTGCGAGTCATCGTCGACGACCGTGCCGGCGTCTCCCCCGGCGTCAAGTTCACCGACTCGGAGCTGCTCGGCGTGCCGACGGTACTGGTGGTCGGCCGGCGGGCCGCCGAGGGCGTCGTCGAACTCAAGGACCGGCGCACCGGTGAGCGCGAGGAGCTGACCGTCGAGGACGCGCTGACGCGACTCTCCGCGTAGCACCCATCGGCAGCACCACCCGCGTAGCACCAGCGCGCACGCCATTTTGCAGGCCGCCCGTTGACGCTTCCCCGGTTCACGGGGCGCGTCGGCGGGCGGCCTTCGTGTGGGGCCGTCAGCAGAAATGCAAATAGGCCCCATCCGTTCCCGGATGGGGCCTATTTGTGAATGATTGTTCGGCGGCGTCCTACTCTCCCACAGGGTCCCCCCTGCAGTACCATCGGCGCTGTGAGGCTTAGCTTCCGGGTTCGGAATGTAACCGGGCGTTTCCCTCACGCTATGACCACCGAAACACTATGAAACTGTCAACCGCACCACGACAGGCCATGTCATGGGGTCGTTGTTTCAGAACAACACAGTGGACGCGAGCAACTGAGGACAAGCCCTCGGCCTATTAGTACCGGTCAACTCCACCCCTCACAGGGCTTCCATATCCGGCCTATCAACCCAGTCGTCTACTGGGAGCCTTACCCTCTCAAGGAGGTGGGAGTGCTCATCTCGAAGCAGGCTTCCCGCTTAGATGCTTTCAGCGGTTATCCCTCCCGAACGTAGCCAACCAGCCATGCCCTTGGCAGGACAACTGGCACACCAGAGGTTCGTCCGTCCCGGTCCTCTCGTACTAGGGACAGCCCTTCTCAACACTCCTACGCGCACAGCGGATAGGGACCGAACTGTCTCACGACGTTCTAAACCCAGCTCGCGTACCGCTTTAATGGGCGAACAGCCCAACCCTTGGGACCTACTCCAGCCCCAGGATGCGACGAGCCGACATCGAGGTGCCAAACCATCCCGTCGATATGGACTCTTGGGGAAGATCAGCCTGTTATCCCCGGGGTACCTTTTATCCGTTGAGCGACGGCGCTTCCACAAGCCACCGCCGGATCACTAGTCCCTACTTTCGTACCTGCTCGACCCGTCAGTCTCACAGTCAAGCTCCCTTGTGCACTTACACTCAACACCTGATTGCCAACCAGGCTGAGGGAACCTTTGGGCGCCTCCGTTACCCTTTAGGAGGCAACCGCCCCAGTTAAACTACCCACCAGACACTGTCCCTGATCCGGATCACGGACCCAGGTTAGACATCCAGCACGACCAGAGTGGTATTTCAACGACGACTCCACAACAACTGGCGTTGCTGCTTCAAAGTCTCCCACCTATCCTACACAAGCCGAACCGAACACCAATATCAAGCTATAGTAAAGGTCCCGGGGTCTTTCCGTCCTGCTGCGCGAAACGAGCATCTTTACTCGTAATGCAATTTCACCGGGCCTATGGTTGAGACAGTCGAGAAGTCGTTACGCCATTCGTGCAGGTCGGAACTTACCCGACAAGGAATTTCGCTACCTTAGGATGGTTATAGTTACCACCGCCGTTTACTGGCGCTTAAGTTCTCAGCTTCGCCTGGACGAATCCAAGCTAACCGGTCCCCTTAACGTTCCAGCACCGGGCAGGCGTCAGTCCGTATACATCGCCTTACGGCTTCGCACGGACCTGTGTTTTTAGTAAACAGTCGCTTCTCGCTGGTCTCTGCGGCCACCCCCAGCTCTGGCAGCAAGTGCCGTCACCAGGAATGGCCCCCCTTCTCCCGAAGTTACGGGGGCATTTTGCCGAGTTCCTTAACCATAGTTCACCCGAACGCCTCGGTATTCTCTACCTGACCACCTGAGTCGGTTTGGGGTACGGGCCGCCATGAAACTCGCTAGAGGCTTTTCTCGACAGCATAGGATCATCCACTTCACCACAATCGGCTCGGCATCAGGTCTCAGACTATGTGAACGGCGGATTTGCCTACCGTTCGTCCTACACCCTTACCCCGGGACAACCACCGCCCGGGCTGGACTACCTTCCTGCGTCACCCCATCGCTCACCTACTACCCCATTGGGTCACCGGCTCCACCACGTCCCTTTGTCCGAAGACTCCGGGCCGGCTTCACGGGCTTAGCATCAAGAGGTTCAGCGTTGGCGCTTCAAAGCGGGTACGGGAATATCAACCCGTTGTCCATCGACTACGCCTGTCGGCCTCGCCTTAGGTCCCGACTTACCCTGGGCAGATCAGCTTGACCCAGGAACCCTTGGTCAATCGGCGCAAGAGTTTCTCACTCTTGTATCGCTACTCATGCCTGCATTCTCACTCGTGTACCGTCCACGACTGGTTTCCACCGCCGCTTCACCCGGCACACGACGCTCCCCTACCCATCACAGCCCCCGTTGGGGGTATTGCTGCAATGACACGACTTCGGTGATGTGCTTGAGCCCCGCTACATTGTCGGCGCGGAATCACTTGACCAGTGAGCTATTACGCACTCTTTCAAGGGTGGCTGCTTCTAAGCCAACCTCCTGGTTGTCTCTGCGACTCCACATCCTTTCCCACTTAGCACACGCTTAGGGACCTTAGTCGGTGTTCTGGGCTGTTTCCCTCTCGACCATGGAGCTTATCCCCCACAGTCTCACTGCCACGCTCTCACTTACCGGCATTCGGAGTTTGGCTAAGGTCAGTAACCCGGTGAGGCCCATCGCCTATCCAGTGCTCTACCTCCGGCAAGAAACACGTGACGCTGCACCTAAATGCATTTCGGGGAGAACCAGCTATCACGGAGTTTGATTGGCCTTTCACCCCTAACCACAGGTCATCCCCCAGGTTTTCAACCCTGGTGGGTTCGGTCCTCCACGAAGTCTTACCTCCGCTTCAACCTGCCCATGGCTAGATCACTCCGCTTCGGGTCTTGGGCGTGCAACTCAAACGCCCTATTCGGACTCGCTTTCGCTACGGCTACCCCACACGGGTTAACCTCGCTACACACCGCAAACTCGCAGGCTCATTCTTCAAAAGGCACGCAGTCACGAGACACACAGCAAGCTGCATGTCCGACGCTCCCACGGCTTGTAGGCACACGGTTTCAGGTACTATTTCACTCCGCTCCCGCGGTACTTTTCACCATTCCCTCACGGTACTATCCGCTATCGGTCACCAGGGAATATTTAGGCTTAGCGGGTGGTCCCGCCAGATTCACACGGGATTTCTCGGGCCCCGTGCTACTTGGGAGTTTCTCAAACGAGCCGCACAGATTTCGTCTACGGGGGTCTTACCCTCTACGCCGGACCTTTCGCATGTCCTTCGACTATCCATACGGTTTCTGACTCGCCGACCGGCCGGCAGACCGGTCAAGAAAAATCCCACGACCCCCAAGTGGCAACCCCTGCCGGGTCTCACACCACCTGGGTTTAGCCTCATCCGGTTTCGCTCGCCACTACTCCCGGAATCACGGTTGTTTTCTCTTCCTGCGGGTACTGAGATGTTTCACTTCCCCGCGTTCCCTCCACATACCCTATGTGTTCAGGTATGGGTGACAGCCCATGACGACTGCCGGGTTTCCCCATTCGGAAACCCCCGGATCAAAGCCTGGTTGACGGCTCCCCGGGGACTATCGTGGCCTCCCACGTCCTTCATCGGTTCCTGGTGCCAAGGCATCCACCGTGCGCCCTTAAAAACTTGGCCACAGATGCTCGCGTCCACTGTGCAGTTCTCAAACAACGACCAGTCACCCACCCCCAAGACCCGAACGGATCTCTTCAGTGGGACCGGCATCTCTGAAGCAACAGCCATACGGCCGTTCCCTCAGGACCCAACAACGTGCCCGACACATCATGCAGTGCTCTGTGTTCCACGCCGAAGCAGTACTAACAGGCCCTACCTGATGTGCCGAATAGTCAACGTTCCACCCATGAGCAACCGTGCAGAACATTCGCCTGCAAGCGGCATATTGCTCCTTAGAAAGGAGGTGATCCAGCCGCACCTTCCGGTACGGCTACCTTGTTACGACTTCGTCCCAATCGCTGGTCCCACCTTCGACGGCTCCTCCCCTTACGGGTTAGGCCACCGGCTTCGGGTGTTACCGACTTTCGTGACGTGACGGGCGGTGTGTACAAGGCCCGGGAACGTATTCACCGCAGCATGCTGATCTGCGATTACTAGCAACTCCAACTTCATGGGGTCGAGTTGCAGACCCCAATCCGAACTGAGGCCGGCTTTTTGGGATTCGCTCCGCCTCGCGGCATCGCAGCCCTTTGTACCGACCATTGTAGCACGTGTGCAGCCCAAGACATAAGGGGCATGATGATTTGACGTCGTCCCCACCTTCCTCCGAGTTGACCCCGGCAGTCTCCTGTGAGTCCCCATCACCCCGAAAGGCATGCTGGCAACACAGAACAAGGGTTGCGCTCGTTGCGGGACTTAACCCAACATCTCACGACACGAGCTGACGACAACCATGCACCACCTGTATACCGACCACAAGGGGGCGACTATCTCTAGCCGTTTCCGGTATATGTCAAGCCTTGGTAAGGTTCTTCGCGTTGCGTCGAATTAAGCCACATGCTCCGCTGCTTGTGCGGGCCCCCGTCAATTCCTTTGAGTTTTAGCCTTGCGGCCGTACTCCCCAGGCGGGGAACTTAATGCGTTAGCTGCGGCACCGACGACGTGGAATGTCGCCAACACCTAGTTCCCAACGTTTACGGCGTGGACTACCAGGGTATCTAATCCTGTTCGCTCCCCACGCTTTCGCTCCTCAGCGTCAGTAATGGCCCAGAGATCCGCCTTCGCCACCGGTGTTCCTCCTGATATCTGCGCATTTCACCGCTACACCAGGAATTCCGATCTCCCCTACCACACTCTAGCCTGCCCGTATCGAATGCAGACCCGGGGTTAAGCCCCGGGCTTTCACATCCGACGCGACAGGCCGCCTACGAGCTCTTTACGCCCAATAATTCCGGACAACGCTCGCACCCTACGTATTACCGCGGCTGCTGGCACGTAGTTAGCCGGTGCTTCTTCTGCAGGTACCGTCACTTGCGCTTCTTCCCTGCTGAAAGAGGTTTACAACCCGAAGGCCGTCATCCCTCACGCGGCGTCGCTGCATCAGGCTTTCGCCCATTGTGCAATATTCCCCACTGCTGCCTCCCGTAGGAGTCTGGGCCGTGTCTCAGTCCCAGTGTGGCCGGTCGCCCTCTCAGGCCGGCTACCCGTCGTCGCCTTGGTAGGCCATTACCCCACCAACAAGCTGATAGGCCGCGGGCTCATCCTGCACCGCCGGAGCTTTACACCCAGGACCATGCGGTCCCAGGTCATATCCGGTATTAGACCCCGTTTCCAGGGCTTGTCCCAGAGTGCAGGGCAGATTGCCCACGTGTTACTCACCCGTTCGCCACTGATCCACCCCGAAGGGCTTCACCGTTCGACTTGCATGTGTTAAGCACGCCGCCAGCGTTCGTCCTGAGCCAGGATCAAACTCTCCGTGAATGTCTGCCCGCAATCGGGCCGCACTCGCGTCGAGCGGCACGGCAACCACCGGAATAGGGCGGCCCCGCGCACTGCGTCCTCGCTAGTGTTTACTTCATAAAGGAATCTCCAACCCCGGTCAGAAGACCGAGGCCGGGGATGTCAACATATCTGGCGTTGACTTTTGGCACGCTGTTGAGTTCTCAAGGAACGGACACTTCCTTCGGACCGCCTTCCAGCGGGCCCTCCGGGCGCTTCGTTCTTTCGTGTTTCCAGCTTACCAGACGTTTTCCGCTCCGTTTCCGGCGCTTCATTCATCCAACTCGCTGGTGTCTTAGGCGGCTTGACGCCCCGTCCGACGTTTCAAACTCTAGCCCATCCCCGCCTCGAAAGGCGAATCCGGCCGCAATCCATATAAACGGGCACGCCGAATAAGGCCCCGAGCCACGTCGCCGAAAAAGGCAATACGCGACCCAGCCCGAACCGGGAAGTGGTGTTTCTAGGGATTGGCCGCCCCGGGACCGTCCGCGCCGATGCGTGTCCGGTGCTCCCTGCCGAGCGACTAGAGAACACTACGCCCATCCGGGCGGGAAACAAAGTCGTCGACCAGGTCGGGCACGGTCGCCTACCGCCGCAGTGCGTCCCTGTCGGCGCCCCGGCTCACCAGGCCGTCGGTCTGCCGGCCACCCGGACGCCGAGCTCTACTACCAGATGCTCGCCTACTGCACCGCGCTCGGACTTCCCGAGGGCCACCTCGTCTACGCCAAGGGCAGCGCACCCCGCACGTCGCACCAGGTCCGCCATGCCGGAGTGACGATCCACCAGCACGCCCCGGACCTGGAACAGCCACCGACGGGACTCCTGGCCGAGATCGCCCTCATCGCCGACCGGTTATGGCCCGCACCCGGTGGGTCCGGGCCCGTCCTCCCGACGGCCGACAAGCAAGGCGGGAGCCGAAATCCATCGGTCCAGGCGCTCGGATCGCACACCTGGGACCGGAGCTCGAGCGTGATCCCGGAGTGCCCAAGCGATCCGAGGGACCCTGCGGCCGTGTCCGCCAATCCCACTACTGCCACGAAGGGCGTCCATTACGGTGGCGAGAAGCAACTCCAGCTCCACCGGCACCACGACGAGGACGGACGTGCACACGACTCCCCTGAGCCCCGATGACCCGGCCGAGATCGGCGGTTTCGAACTGCTCGCCCGCATCGGTCAGGGAGGCATGGGCCAGGTGTACCTCGGCGAGTCCCCCGGCGGCGAGCAGGCAGCCGTCAAGGTGATCAAGCCGTCGCTGGTCGACTCGGAGACCCGCCTGCGCTTCGCGCAGGAGGTCGAGGTCCTCAAGACGGTCTGGGGCAACCGGGTGGCCGCCTTCCTCGACGCCGATCCGGAGGCGGATCAGCCCTGGCTTGCCACGGAGTACGTGGAGGGGGCCGACCTCCGCCGGCACGTCGACGCGTACGGACCGCTCCCCGCCGTACTGGTGGCCTCGCTCGGCGCGACGCTCGCCGAAGCCCTCGCGCTGGTGCACAAGCAGGGGCTGCTCCACCGGGACCTCAAGCCTGCGAACGTCCTGCTGGGGCCGAACGGGCCCAAGGTCATCGACTTCGGCCTCGCCGTGTTCGCCGAGTCGAGCTCCTCCCTCACTGCGCCGAACACCGTCGTAGGCACGCCGATGTGCATGGCACCGGAGCAGGCGAGCGGCGTGAAGCCGCTGACGGAGGCCGTCGACGTGTACGCGCTGGGCGCCGTACTCCTCTTCGCTCTCACCGGCCGGTACCCCTACCAGGCGGCCAACGTCCACGTGCTCTTCCACATGGTCACCGATCCGGACACCGCCCCCGATCTGACCGAGGTCCCCTCCGACCTCTCCCCGGTCATCGCCTCGATGCTCGCCCATGAGGCCACGGCCCGCCCGTCGCTACCGGGCGTGGTCCAGGAATTCCGTGCCGTCATCGAGGCCCAGGGGCTGAAGATCGCCCAGGCCCGTCGGCGCCTCACCGCGCTGACCGCGGCCCCTCCGGTACCCCATCCCGTCATGCCGGCTCCTGTCACGAACGTCGCCCCCGCCGCGACGGCCGACGCAACCACGGTCCAGGCCCCGTCCCCCTCCGCACCCACCGCTGGGCCGACCGTGGTCCTGACCCCGCCCTCGGCACCGGACGAGGTTCCTGGCTACACACCGACGCTCAAGGACGCCCCGGCAGCGGCAGCCGCGCCCGCCGACGCCCCCGGGCCTGCCGCCGCCTCGGCCTCGGTGCCGACTCCCCGCCCAGCGCGCCGATCCCTCCAGGCGCGCCGCACCGCCCAGCAGCTGCGTGAGGCGTACGCGGCCAGTGCCCCGTTCTGACCGGCGCCGCGGCCTCTCGCCGCGACCGCCGTAAGCTCTTCACCTGGTGCGTTGTCCCGCAGGGACGGTCGCCAGGACAACCGCACAGCACGATGAATACAGGAGGCAACGGGTGACCCCCGAGCTGAGCAGCGCCACACCGACCGGGACCGCGAAGGACCCGTATCCGGCGGGTGCGCAGGTCTTCGTTCGGGACGAGGTGTGGCTCGTACGGAACAGCTCGCTCACCGAGCACGACGGCGCGCGCGTAGAGGTGGTCGGCGTCTCGGACTTCGTCCGCGACCAGGAGGCGGTCTTCTTCACCGCTCTGGACCGGATCGAGCTGGTCGACCCCCGGCAGACCAAACTCATCGCCGACGACTCGCCGAACTTCCGCCGCTCCCGCCTCTTCCTGGAGGCCGTTCTTCGCCGGACCGCCCTCCCGCAGTCCGAGCGCGGCCTGGCCCTCGCCGATTCCTTCCTGCTGGACAGCCTGCCCTACCAGCAGCGGCCGGCCCAGCTCGCGTTGTCCGGCCGCAACCTGCGGCCCCGGATGCTGATCGCCGACGTAGTGGGTCTCGGCAAGACGCTTGAGATCGGGCTCACCCTCGCCGAACTGATCCGGCGCGGCCGCGGTGACCGCATCCTGGTCGTCACCCCGCAGCACGTGCTGGAGCAGTTCCAGCACGAGCTGTGGACGCGCTTCGCGATCCCGCTGATCCGCCTGGACTCGGTCGGCATCGAGCGGATCCAGCGCGAGATCCCCGCCGGCCGCAACCCCTTCACCTACTTCAAGCGCGTGATCGTCTCCATCGACACCCTGAAGAACACCGACCAGTACAAGCACCACCTGGAGCGGATCAGCTGGGACGCGGTCGTCATCGACGAGTCCCACAACCTGATCAACCGCGGCTCCCTGCGCAACCAGCTCGCCCAGATCCTGGCCCCGCGCACGGACGCCCTCATCCTCGCCTCCGCCACCCCGCACAACGGCGATGCGAGGTCCTTCGCCGAACTGATCAGCCTGCTCGACCCCGCGGCCATCAGGGACCACGAGAACTACCGTGCCGAGGACATCGAGCACCTCTTCATCCGACGCACGAAGATCAGCCAGGAGGTCCGCGAGCAGATGAAGGGGCAGTGGGCGGACCGCGGCCCCTCGCGGTCGGTCCGCTGCACGGCCACGCCGGCCGAGGAGAGGATCTTCGAGGAGCTGGCCGAGGTCTGGCTGCCGTCCGACGGCCGGAAGTCGGTCAGCGACGTGCCGCTCTTCCCCTACACCCTGCTCAAGTCGTTCCTCTCCTCTCCGGCGGCGCTCAGGGCGACGGTCGAGGCCCGGATCAAGACGCTGGCGAAGAAGGAGAGCCAGTCCGCGGTGGCCGCCGAGCGGAACGCCCTGCTCCGTCTGCAGGACCTGGCGGGCACGATGTCCGACACGGACTCGGCCAAGTTCAACGCGCTCGTCTCCGAGCTACGGACGATCGGCGTCAAGCCCGGCTCCGACACCCGCGTCGTCGTCTTCTCCGAGCGTGTACAGACCCTGGAGTGGCTGCGCACCGCCCTCCCGGCCGCGCTCGGCTTCAAGGGCCGGGCCGCCGAGGGTGCAGTCCGCATCATGCACGGCGGCCTCAGCGACGAGCAGCAGATGCAGTGCGTCGAGGACTTCGGCCTCGCCGACACTCCCGTGCGCGTCCTGCTCACCGGTGACGTCGCGTCCGAGGGGGTCAACCTCCACCGGCAGTGCAGCCAGCTCGTCCACTACGACGTGCCCTGGTCGCTGATCCGCATCGAGCAGCGCAACGGCCGTATCGACCGCTACGGCCAGGCCCACCCCCCGGAGTTCCGCGCGCTGATCCTCACCAGTGAGGTCGAGGGCGCCAAGGACGACACGCTCGTGGCCGAGCGCCTGCTCGACCGTGAACGCGAGGCCCACCAGAAGCTCGGCACGGCGGAGGCGGTCACCGGCCTCTACCGCGCGGAGGCCGAGGAGAAGTCGCTCATCCAGGACCTGCTGCGCGGCCGCACGGTGGAGGAGTCCCTGGAGGCGCACCGCCCGCAGGCCGACGAGGCCGACGGCATGGACGACTTCCTCGCCGACTTCTTCGGCTCGGTCGGCGAGGAGCCCGCCGGCGAGGACACCTCGGTACCCCGCGCCGACGTCCCACGCCTGTTCGCCTCCACCCGGGAGTTCCTCGACGAGGCTCTGCGCGAGGTCTTCCCGGACGCCCAGACCAGCCTGGAGATGGACCGCGACGAGACCTCCGGCCTCATCTCGTTCCGGCCGCCCGCCGACCTCGTCCACCGGCTCAAGGCGCTGCCGCTCGACTACGTCCGCGAGCAGCGGCTGCGCGAGCGCATGCTCGTCACCCTCAACCGCCGCCTCGCCGAGCATTCGCTGAAGCGCGCCCGTGAGTCCTCCACCTCCAGCTGGCCGGAGATCTCCCTGCTCACCGACCTCCACCCGGTGGTGGAATGGCTCACCGACAAGGTGCTCGTGCGCCTCGGACGCCAGGAGGCCCTGGTGGTCACCGCCGACGTCGCCGAACCCACCTACCTGATCCAGGGCGTCTACTCCAACGCCCTCGGCCGGCCGACCGTGGTCAAGTGGATGGCGGTCACGCGGGACGGCGCCGTCGACGACGACATGGTGGCGATACTGCGCCGCTCCGGCGTCGGCCCCACCATGGCCAACCCGCAGAAACACTGGCCCGTCGACCGGCTGGAGGACGGCATCCCCGCCGCGCTGGAGCGCGCGGAGGCTTTCCTGGCGCACCACCGCGAGGCCTGGGACGAACCGCTGCGCGAACCGATCGAGAACTACCGGCTGCGCCTCGGCGCCTGGGAACAGCCGACCCTGGCCGGTGAGCGCACCAAGGCCCGGCTGGCCGGCATCGCCGACTCGCTGCTGACCACCGGCCGCCCGCTCCTGCGCGTCCTCGCCGTCCTCGCCCCCACGCCGCCCCAGGCCGTCTGACCCCTGAGAGAGCCAGTTATGACGTACGACTCCCTGGTGAACCGCGGCGACTACTTCTCCGCCCACTACCTGGCCGAGGTCCTGCCCAAGGACCTCAAGTCCGGGCTGCTGGCCGTGTGGAAGGAGCGCGAGGAGGCGGCAAAGGCTGCGGCCTCCTCCGACGATGCGGAGCAGGACCCGGACGCCCTGCCGGTGACCCCGCGGGCCGGCCTGCGGGCACTGCGCCGGCCCTACTTCCGCTCGCGGGCCGGCTTCGCCCTGCCCGAGTCCGCAGTTGACGCGGATGACGCCGATGGCGTGGTCGGGACGGACGATGCAGCCACCTACGGCTCCCCGGCCTGGCGCGAGCAGGTGCGGGCGCTCAACGCGCGGGTGCTGCTGGCCCTCGGCTACGACGCCAAGCCCGGCACCGTCACGGTCGAGCGGGCCGACCAGGCCCACCAGGTGCGGGTCGCGCACAGCGAGAAGGGCCTGATCGCGCTGGACTGCGGCTGGGCCGCCGAGCCGGACGCGGCCCTGGACCCGGACGGCCCGGGGCGCCTGCTCGAACCGCTGGTGCTCGACGGGCAGCACACCGTCGCCACCGGGTCGAAGCTCGCCTCGTTCCTGTTCGCGTGCGAGGACGCACCCCGGTACGTGCTGCTGCTGGTGGGCGGCGTGGTCGTCCTCGCCGACCGGATGACCTGGGGCGAGGGCCGCTACCTCGCGGTGTCGCTGGACGGTGCGCTGGAGCGCAACGACACCAAGACCGGTGGCGAACTCGACACGGTGGCCGCGCTGTTCGGCTCGGACTCGCTGCGCACGCCCGAGGAAGGCGGTGAGAACCCGCTGGCCGAGCTGGTCGACAAGTCCACCAAGCACGCGGTGGGCGTCTCCAGTGACCTGCGCGACGGGTTGCGGGCGAGTGTGGAGCTGATCGCCAACGAGGTGCTGGAACGCATCCGCGAGAACGAGGGCGTGCGGCCCGAGGACGTCATGGAGCTCCCCGAGCTGGGGAAGCAGCTGACGCGGGAGTCGCTGCGGTATCTGTACCGAATCCTGTTCCTTCTGTACGCGGAAGCCCGGCCGGAGCTCGGGATCCTGCCGGCCGACTACCCCGAGTACCAGCAGGGGTACGGGCTCGGCCGGCTGGGTGAGCTCGTCGCCGAGCGGGACCTGGTGGACGAGAAGTCGCGGCGCGGGTTCTACCTGTACGAGTCGCTGGACCTGCTGTTCGGGAAGGTCCAGGACGGCTACCGGCCGCGGCGAACGCACGGTGTGATCGAGGAGCAGGCCTCGGAGGATGTGGGGCTGCGGTTCGAGCCGCTGCACTCCAAGCTCTTCGAGCCCGAGTCGATCAAGCTGATCGGCGACTCCTCGGTACCGGACCCGCGCTTCGACGCCGACGAGACCGGCGAGGAGCGTTACCTCGACACCCGCCTGCGCAACGCGACGCTGTACAAGGTGCTGCGCCTGCTGATGCTCACCAAGGGGCGGAAGGGCGAGCGCGGCGGCTTCATCTCGTACGCGCAGCTGGGCATCAACCAGCTGGGGGCCGTGTACGAGGGCCTGATGTCGTACAGCGGCTTCGTGTCGGACAAGGAGCTGTGGGAGGTCGCCAAGGGCGGCGACCCGAAGGACGGGTCCTGGCTGATCCCGGCGTCCAAGGTGAACGACTATCCGGACGTGGTGTTCGTCCGGACGCGCGACGAGGACACCGGCGAGGAGGTACCGGCCCGGTACACCCCGGGCGAGTTCGTCTACCGGCTGTCGGGACGCGACCGGCAGACCTCCGCCTCGTACTACACGCCAGAGTCGCTAACCAAGGTCACGGTGCAGCTCACTCTCCAGCACCGGCTGGACCAGGACGACACGGTCACGCCGGCGCGGGAGCTGCTGGAGTGGAGGATCTGCGAGCCGGCCCTGGGCTCGGGTGCCTTCCTCAACGAGGCGATCAACCAGGTCGCTGCGGAGTACCTGCGGCGGCGGCAGGATGAGTTGGGCGTCGCCATCGACACGGAGAAGTATCCGGTCGAGCTGCAGAAGGCGAAGGCCTACATCGCCCTGCACAACTCGTACGGCGTCGACCTCAACTCGACGGCGGTGGAGCTGGCCGAGGTGTCGTTGTGGCTGAACACCATGCACCCGGGCATGGAGGCGCCCTGGTTCGGCCTCCACCTGCGGCGCGGCAACTCACTCATCGGCGGGCGGCGGGAGGTGTACCCGGCGGAGAAGCTGAAGAAGGCCGCCTGGCTGGGGACGACGCCGGAGCGCTTCCCGTTGTCGGAGGCCGATCAGGGCCTGCCGGTCACGGTGACGGAGCAGAAGATCCGCAGTGGGGATGTCCGGCGCCTGACCGAGAACGCAGTGCACCACTTCCTGCTACCTGCGAAGGAGTGGGGAGCGGTCGCCGGGGAGAAGGAAGCGAAGGCGCTCGTGCCGGAGGCGGCGAAGGCCCTGGGCTCCTGGCGCAAAGCGATCACGCGGACGCCGACCGCCAAGCAGAGCGAACGGCTGCAGGCGCTGGCCCGCCGGGTCGAGTACCTGTGGGGGCTCGTCGTACGGCGGTTGGAGATCTCCGAACGGGACATCTCGCGCCGCATCGACGTGTGGGGTGCGGAGGACGGCTGGCTGCGGCAGCCCGAGCAGGCGGTCCAGCGGGAGGACGTGCTCACCGACCTGCTGGCAGTCGACACCCCGTACTGGCGGCTCAAGACGCTCATGGACGCCTGGTGCGCGCTGTGGTTCTGGCCGGTGCAGGAGACCAAGCTGCTGGACGGCACCGACGGCCGCTACGCGCGGGCGGCGGAGCTGGCATCGGCGGACGAAGCCACGCCGGAGGAGCCCCAGGGCTCGGATGTCCTGATGACGTGGCAGGCTGAAGACCTCTTCGGAGGCCTCGGCGAGTCGGGCGAACTTACCCGCCAGGCCGTCGAGCGGCTGCGCACCGGCCGCCGCAAGGAGGCCATCCGCGAGCAGCGCCGCTCGGTGACTGCGCTGGCCTCGCTGGACGACTGGCTGGAGTTCGCCGAGGCACTGGTCGGGACGAAGGACGTCGAGGCCAACTCGTTGGTCGGCCACTTCGAGACGCTGGACGAACTGTCGCCCTATGAGGACGAGTTGCCCACGTACATGGGCATGGAGCAGGCCCACCGGCTGGAGGCCCGCTTCCCCTGGATGTCCGTCGCCCGTGATGTCGCCGACATTCAGGGGTTCTTCCACTGGGAACTGGAGTTCGCCCAGGTCTTCAAGCGTGGCGGGTACGACGTCCAGGTAGGGAATCCGCCATGGGTGCGGCCTCGCTGGCAGGAGGACACGGTCCTCGCGGAGATGGAGCCGTGGTTCATCCTCAATGACAAGCCAAGCCCATCCGAATGGCGACTTCGAAAAGACGAGCTTTTCTCAAATCTAGGAACTGCCTATTTTTTGGGCGAGCTCACGTCGAACGTCGGCAGAGTTTCCATGTTGAGTAGCGCGGCTACCTATCCCATCCTTGAAGGCACTCAACCCGACCTGTACAGGGCTTTCATGTCCCGCGCTTGGACTAATCAATCCTCGCCGGCGGCCACAGGTCTCGTTCACCCAGATACCCACTTTGGCGGAGCCCGAGAAGCAGCGCTCCGCGGCGCCGCCTACCGCCACCTGCGAGTACACGCAAGCTTCATCAACGCAGCAAATTGGGCCTTCGAAGATCTCAGCCGAAACCAGGAATTCGGCCTCCACATCTACGGCCCTCCGCGTGAAATTAAGTTCCTACACCTTAGCGAGTTGTACGGCGCTGAGGTCGTACCCGAGTCGCTGAAGCATGACGGCTCAGGCGAAGCTCCGGGGATCAGACACCAGGGGACCTGGGATATTCGACCCCATCGCGACAGAGTCGTGAACGTCGATACCCACCTGCTCACAAGCTGGCATCGCCTATCGGGCGCCTCGGGTCCGATCAGCCAGACCCCACTCCTCTACCCAATCACTTCGCTTGAGCAAGGGGCAATTGACGCCCTTGGGCAGATTGGCACTCGGCTCGGCGCTCAAGGGCCATGGATCAGTCGAGGCTACGACGAGGCGAACGGAAAAAAGGACGGCTATATCCGCTGGGCGAACCAGACGGTCGATTCTCTCGATGAAGTTATCTTGCAAGGACCTCATTTCGGCGGCGCTCTCCCATTTGCCAAAGAACCCAAGATTCCATGCCGCAATAACAGTGATTGGATTCCACTGATCCCATCCAATCTGGGGCGAGATTTCATTCCGAAAACTAATTACGTTCGCGCCTGCAATGAGGATCGATATCGAGAAGCGCAGGATTCCTGGGATGGCCGCAGATACACCCGCTACTTCCGCCTGGCCTGGCGCGCAATGATTCCCTTCAACAGTGAGCGCAGCTTGTTCGCATCCATTATTCCGCCCGGCCCTGCCCATGTTCATACTGTGCACTCAATGGCCCTCCCGAATAATGGGCTAACAGTACTCAGTGCGGGATTCTGGGCGTCGCTTCCTCTGGACTACCTTCTTCGCATCACCGGACGCTCACATCTACAGCATGGCGAGGCACGGAAAATGCCAGCCCCCTCCCTCGACCATCCCCTCACTGCGGCACTGATTGTCCGTGCACTTCGCCTCAACTGCCTGACCGATACATATGCACCTCTCTGGGAGGAACTGTTCCATCCCGATTGGGCTGAGTGTGAAGGCTGGGCCCATAACAACTGGCCAAACCTTACCCCTCTCGCCTCCCATCTCATGCCTACCTGGGATTATGAGACTCCACTACGTAGTGAGTGCGAGCGTCGCGCCGCGCTCGTCGAGCTGGACGCGCTCGTGTCCGTTTGGCTGGGGATCACTGCCGACCAGCTCGTCGCGATCTACAAGTCCCGCTATCCGGTTCTCTCTGACTATGAGGCCGAGATGTACTTCGATATGGCCGGTCGCAAGATCGCTCGGAATCACAATACTTACGGCCATGGCCAGATTAAGGAAACCTATCCCGCTCTCCTCGACCACCTGGCCAACCCCGCCACCATCCCGCCGCCCGAGGGCTACAGCGCTCCCTTCTACAAGGCCAACCGCGAGACCGAGATGCGTGCCGCCCACGCACATTTCCAGGCCCGCCTGGACGCCGAGATCGCCGCCGGCCGCTGGACTCCCCCGGCACCCCCCACGGCCTACTCGCAGGCGACCGACGTCACCGACGACGATCCGAGCGCTACCATGCCCAGCGGCGAGGAAGCATGACGAACAATGAGGACTGGCTCGACGTGCCCGAGCTGCAGGCCGGCCTCCCTGCCTCCGAGTCCCCGAGTGAACCGGAGGCGCCGTCCGTCGAGTTCGACGACACCGGCCACAGCACCGGTGTAGAGGCGGAGGATGTCGGCGGGCGGAGCCGCGACCCGTTCGATCCGGAGAAGATCGAGGTCCAGCCCCGCAACATCACGATCTCCCTCGTGCTCCAGCGGCTCCGGCGCCAGGCACTGGACCTGGCGCCGGACTTCCAGCGGCGTTCCGGCATCTGGAACGCCACGGCTCAGAGCCGTCTGATCGAGTCGGTTCTGCTGCGTATCGCGCTGCCCACGCTCTACGCGGCGGAGCGGGATGACGAGTCCTGGGACGTGGTCGACGGCGTGCAACGGCTGACGGCGATCGCCCGGTTCGTGGATCCGGACTCCATCGGGGGGAAGGAGCTCCGGCTGGCCAATCTGGAGTACCTGACCCAGTACGACGGCTGTTCGTTCCATGACCTCCCCGGGCGCCTACAGACTCGCATCCTGGAGACGGAGCTCGTTATTCTCCTGATCCGTCAGGGAACGCCCGAGGCCGCCAAGTTCAACATCTTCGCCCGGATCAACACCGGGGGCCTTCCGCTGTCTCCTCAGGAGCTCCGCCACGCCCTGATCCCCGGGCGTGCACGCGATCTGATCGCCGAGCTCGCGGCGAGCAAGGAGTTCCAGGTGGCGACCGACAACAGCGTCTCGCCGGACCGCATGTCCGACCGCGAGATGTGTCTGCGTTTCCTCGCCTTCGTGCTGACGCCCCATGAGCAGTACGACGCGCAGAACTTCGACGACTTCCTGCGGATGACGATGCACCGCATCAACCAGCTGGACGACCGGGAAGTGGAAGCTCTGCGGGACACGTTCAGCCTCGGGATGTTTGTCAGCTATTTCATTTTCAAGCGCCATGCATTTCGCAAGCAGGGCGGCCACATGAGCCGACGCGCTCCGATCAACAAGGCGCTCTTTGAAGCACAAGCAGTGAGTGTCGTCGGACTCGGCGGCGACGACTTCAGGAAGCTTACGGATCGTCATGACATCGTCATGGATCGGTTCCGGGCTCTCATGGACGACCCCGACTTCTTCGACTCCATTTCCTCCGGAACAGGAGACCCCGACAAGGTGAACTACCGCTTCCAGTCCATCAAGGACCTGCTGCGAGGAGTCCTCGATGCTTGATCGGATCAGCCTGCAGAACTTCAAGGCCTTCGCCCAACAGGACATCGCCCTCGCCCCGTTGACGCTGCTGACCGGACTGAACTCGTCCGGCAAGAGCACCGTTCTGCAGTCCCTCGCCCTGCTGCGCCAGTCGTACGACTCCGGCGATCTCGCCCCCATCGGCGACCGGGTCGCCGGCCTGCTGCTCAATGAGGAGCTGGTCCAGCTCGGCACTGGCCGGGACACCCGCCATGAGAGCTACACCGAGGACGATCCCACCATCACTCTGAAGGTCACCAGCCGTGACGAAGAGCTGACTTGGAGCGCGGAATACGTCCAGGAGGCGGACCACCTGCCCCTCCTAAAGGCGCCCTCCGCCCCCGCCGATCTCCTCCCGACCCTCTTCGGTCCCGGTTTCCAGTACCTGCGCGCCGACCGGATCTCACCTGAGGTCAGCTACCCCCGCTCGCACCACGCGGTGACCAGCCGGGGCTTCCTCGGCACACATGGCGAGCACGCCGTCAACTACCTTCGTGCACACCAAGATGACGTGCTCACCGCTGACGCGCTCCTTCGCCCAGAGGCGTCGTCCACGACGCTCCGCGCGCAGACCGACGCCTGGATGCAGCTGCTCTGCCCTGGGGTGACCCTCGAAGCAGTCGGGATCGACGGCACCGACACCGTGCGTCTCAGCTTCGGCTTCGGGTCAGGCGTCTCCGCCTCCAACCGGTACCGGCCCACCAACGTCGGCTTCGGGCTGACCTACTCGCTGCCGATCGTGGTGGCCTGCCTGTCCGCCAAGCCGGGTTCGCTGATCCTGCTGGAGAACCCCGAGGCGCATCTCCACCCCCAGGGCCAGACCTGGATCGCGTACCTCGCCGCCGCGGCGGCCGCCGCCGGAGCCCAGCTCCTTGTGGAGACTCACTCCGACCATGTGCTCAACGGCCTGCGGCTGGCGGTCAAGAGAGGGGAACTCTCAGCCCCCGACACCGCCGTCCACTTCTTCCGTCGTGACGGCCAGCGTTGCGAGGTCGTCAGCCCACAGATGGGTGAGGACGGCATGCTCTCGGACTGGCCGAAGGGGTTCTTCGACGAGTGGGAGAACTCCCTCGACCAACTGCTCGACTGACAACGGTTTTACCTATTTTCGGACACATGACCACCTACTGGGGGGCGGGGCGTGCCACTCCTGCTTTTCTTGAACGAGAAGTCCTGCATGTCCTCGGCGTCACCGGCCGAGGTCGGAACGGCGATGAACGAGTTCGTCGACGTGCTGCGCGAGGCCCGCAGGTGGCGGGACGTCGCTCTGGTCACACAAACGCCGCTCCCTACCGCGGAGCTGGCTCAGGGCTACTACTACCAGCAGTGGGCCGCCGACAACCGAAACCGTAACCAGCGCCAGTTCATCAAGGGCTTACGCAATCGGGCACCCTTCACCGATGTCCTGCCACAGCACGGGAGCCCGGGCGAGATCGAATACTCGTATGCGGGTGAATCCGTCGAAGGCATCGGTACGGCACATCTGATGGATGGCCTCGCAGTGAGCCTGCCCCTGTCGGCCGCATGGTCCGGCTCATGGCTGAGCATCATGGTCAGAAGACTCGTCGAGACCGAAACGGGCGACCTGGCAGTGGAGGAGGCCACCGAGCCGGTCCGGCACAGCGCTCGCCGCGAGGATCTGGCCACCCACGAGAAGTGGGGTCGCGCCACGGGGCTCGAAGCCGTCCACACACCCGCCCAGCTCTGGGAGCAGCGTACGGACTTCTTTCCCAGGCTCCAGTTCCTTGACCGGGTCCGCGAGGACCTCGAACGCCTCGAACTGAGGTGGTTCATCCAGGTCCGGGGACTGCTGGCCCGCTTGGATGAATCCGCCTGGCTCTGGGATCCGGCCGTGAGCACGGGGCCAGTCTGGCAGGGCGCGAAGGTCACCCCGGAGCACGAACAGCGCAGGCGGCTCTGCCACTTCCGTGACCGGGACGGCGTAGAGCGATGCTTCGACCTGCACGCGCGTTTCCCTCCGGGGCCAGGCCGGCTCCATTTCCGGCTCGTCCCAGAGGACAACGCACTCCGCATCGCCTACATCGGCACGAAGCTCGGGATATGAGACACGACAGCGCCCTGCGGCTACCGCCCATCCGCCGCAGGGCTTGCCTGTCGTGAGTTCGTGTCAGACCGCTTCAGTGGCAGCGAATCGGACAAAGGCAGCCCAGGCCGTCATATCAAACTCCAGCACCGGCCCCACCGTGTCCTTCGAGTCGCGAACATGAACGGCCGTGTCCGTCAGTGCCACCTCCACGCACTGGCCGCCCTCCGCGCCGCTGTGGCTGCTCTTGAACCAGGCCAGGGCCTGCGATGTCGCGGCGGTTTCGTCGGCGTTCATAGCTCTCCCAGCAACTTCTCGATGTAGGCCAGCGACTCACGAGGAGTCAGCGCCTGGGCTCGGATGATCCCGTAGCGCGACCCGAGGGCGCGCACCTCCTCGCGATCAGTGACCAGTGTGCTATGCCCCTGCGTCTCCATGTAACCGATCTGCTCGCCGCCCTTACGGGTGAAGAGCGTGAAGCCGCCGTCGATGCCTGCGTTGTCCTCACGGTCGAGGGGCATGACCTGTGCCTCGACGTTGCGTCTCTGCCCGGCGAGGAGGATCTGTTCCAACTGGCCTCGCATCACCGCTGTGCCTCCAAGTCGCCGCAGCACCACGGACTCCTCCATGACAAAGCTCAGCAGTGGAGAGATCCGGGATGCAAACAACTCCTGCCGAGCCAAGCGGGCAGCTACTCGCTGCTCGATGACACTGTCCTCCAGCAGGGGTCTGCGCATCGCGAGCAGCGCCCGTGTGTACTCCTCGGTCTGAAGCAGCCCGTTCACCACGAGAGTGTCGTACGACTGCAACTCCACCGCCTCCGCCTCCAGCTTGGCGGCATCTCGGAAGAACGCCGGGTACCTGGCCCTTGCGACCTCGTCCTTCATCGCGGTCAGGACACCGCCCGCGCCCAGTGCCTGATCCGCCTTCTCGATCAGCTCCGGCCGGGGAATCCGCCGGCCGAGCTCCACCGAGGCGATCTGGTCTTCGCCGTACCCCAACTGCGCACCCAGCTGGGCCCGGGTCAGGCCCTCCCGTTCGCGCAGGAGCTTCAGCTGTCGCCCGAAGGAGCGCAGGAAGCCTGCGCCGTCATCCTGTTCAGCCATGCCGGCCACCTCCGACCCACCACCCTCAACAGCGTCGCCCACCGCACGCCCCCACCGGGCATCCGCGCACGATCGGCTACCAGAACGATACGGACCGCAACCAGCCAACGTGTCCGGATTCCCACGAATTCACACCCGCTACGCGGCAGGCGCGACCACCACTCCACGCAACAGGCCGCGCGCCCGTTCGGCGCCGCGCCGGTTTCGCTCGGCGGCAGTCGTGTCCGGCCCGGCCGCAGGAGGGGCAACTCCCGCACAGCGCAGGCAGACCGTGCCGCCACCCGCCACCGGATCCGCGCAGCGCGCGCACTCCCCCAGCGCGCGCGGTGGGGCATCGGGTTCCGCCACCACCACCGGCATCCTGCGCTCCAGGCGGGCCCGCACAAAGCCCGCCGGTGCGAGTACATGCGGGGGCAGATCGCCCAACAACGCATCCCGCAGTCGCCCGACATCCGGATCCCGGGCCAGCCAGTCCGCCACCAGCGGGGCGATGTCCAGTACTTCGACCACCCCCAGCCGCAGGCGCCGGTCCCGGGCGGTCAGCCGCCCGAGCAGTCCGGCCGCAGCGGCCCGGGCCTCCTCGTCGACGTCATCGCCCTCACCCGCCCCCGCCGGGAGGGAGGAGGTGTTCCCCTCGTTCTTCTCCCCCTTGGGGGAAGTACCGACCTCCCGACCCTCCCCCTCACCGAGTGCCGGGTTTCGGACCGCGGTGCGCCAGGCCGCCTCGATCTCGTCCGCCTCCGTCAGCGGCACGCTGCTGACGAGGACGCGGGTCGTCCACGTGCCCTTCGTCGGGTGCTGGGAGCGCCGGACGTGCAGAAAGCCTTCCTCGATCAGCTGTGCCCGCGCACCGGCGACGGCCGTGCGCCCCTCGGGCATGCGCTTGCCGATGGTGAGGATGGTGTCCCGGCTGCCGGGCGGCAGCGACAGCGCCCAGAGCAGCAACGTCTTCGCCGTGGCCCGCAGGCGCGGGTGGCGGACGATCTCGTGTGACGCCCGTACGTAGCGCTCGGGCGCGATAAAGTGAACGTGCATGAGGAGCTCTAACTCCCTGTGCCGGACCCCGGGGTGTTCCTGCACCGCCGGGGTCGTCTATTAATCTGTAGTCGGACGGTAGCACGCGGTGACCGCCTCCCGCCCCCGAATCCGCAAACCGCAAACCGCCCACCTCAACCGCCGCCGTCGCAGACAGCGCCGGACTCAGCGGGTATCAGCCGAACCTGGCGCGCCGCCAACTTCAGTGGCTCGCCCGCCTTCCGGTCCCACAACACAGCCGTCCCCTGCGCGACGCCGAAGGAGAGATACGGCCGTTTCGGGTCCAGCCGGGGCCCGTCTCCCGAAAGGCGTTCGGCCGGCTCGGCCGGCTCGACGCACACCCACTTGGGCTCGACACCGAAGTACGGCGGCGCATCCTCGCCGCGCGCGGCGGCGGCCATCGTGCGATCGGCGGCCTGCCCCGCCGAGTGCAGGGCCAATGTGGAGACACCGGCCAGGATCGCGATCAGCAGCAGGACGTAGATCGCCGCGTTGAACCCTTCTCCTGTGCCCGCATAGCTGTGATGCCGGTGCCTGGCAAAGCCCCACCAGGCGGGGAGCACCAGCACCAGGCTCAGGAACGTCAGCAGCTTGACTGCCGAGACGACCTGCCAAATCGGTGGAACGTCGAGATCCCCGGGGCTGAGCGACAGCGCGTCGGCGTACAAGGAGTGCAGCACCGAACCCGACGCCAGAAAGGTGGCGCCCGCCAGCGAAGCAACCAGGGGTACCGCCCACGCCGCCCACTCGCCCCAGCTCCACTGCCGTACCAGTAGCCAGAGCCCCGCCACCACCGCCACGATGCCCAGGGCCACCAGCACTTGCTGCTTGTTCCAACCCCGGCCGGCTGTGTGGAAGGGGCCTAGACCGAGCAGCAGCGCCACTCCGGCCGCAACCACAGCCATACCTGCCCCGGCCGCCCGGCCCTCCCTGAACAGACGCGCCCCGGAGCGCACAGTTGCGACGCCGGCCAGCATCGCGAGCGCGACCCACAAGCCTCGAACTCCTCGCGAGCTCCCGGCTGCGAACACCGCGGCCACTCCCACCGCCATGCTCCAGCCGATCACCCGGGCGATGCGCCGTGCCGTCTCCTCCTCCGGCCAGAACCGCACGGTCCCGCGCCACCGCCCGTCGAGCGGCCGAACCCAAACGGTGGTCGGCGCGGCCCCTCCTCCCGATGCGGAGGGCATACGCGCGAGGCCCAGTGCCTCCCCCTGAGTCCCGATCACGCGCACCCCGGTGTCGTAGCGGCCAAGGCGGGACGCAGACCGCCGAGCGGCTTGCCGCAGCCGGGCGAAGCGGGCGATCGACGGCGAGGACACGTCGTACACCTGCCACTCGGTCAGCATCTCGCGGTCCCGTACCAACGGTTCGGCGCGACGCACGTAGGCCTCCAGGCGTGCCCTCCGCAGGGCCTTCTGTGCCCTCCGAGTCGCTCCCCACTCGCAGTTGTGGAGGGAGCCCGGCAGCCGCACCTCCACCTCGTACACGCGCGACGCCGGATCCGGCTCCAGGACACCCTGCAACGGCCCATCCCCGCACGGGTGATGGCCGATGACCGGCCAGCCGTGCCGTTCGAAGACCTGCTCCGCCTCAGCCCAGTCCCGCTCACCCCCACGCACTTCGACGAGCGCCAGGACCCGCTGGTCGTACAACCTCGTTCGCATGCCTGTGGCCCTACCCGGGAGGATCTTCGCGACACCCGTGTACACGGCCGCCCCACCGCCGTACAGGGGCCGTCGTGGTGCACAGGCGGCCCCTGTCGTCGCCCGCTCCACCGACGAACAGCACGCCAACTCCCCACCCGTCAGCCGGTCCAGGCCGACGGCGTGTCGTTCGCCGGCCTGTCGGCGTGTCGGGTCTTCTTCGCCCCTCCCGGACCGAACCGGTCAGTAATATGACCGCATGTATGTCGGCCGTCACCGGCATATCAGGGGGTAGGGGGACACATGAACGACATCCACATCCGTACGGACGTCCTGCGGCAGTCCGCGAACGGCCTCCAGGAAGCCGCCGCGGCCGTCGGACCGGCCGGGCACTGGCTCGACAGCAGCTTCACCGCCGCGGCCACCATGACCGCCTGGGAGTCCGGGCCGGCGCTCAAGGACTGCGCCACCGCGTGGCAGACCCACATGAAGTCGGCGGTCGACCAACTCCACCGCTACGCGGAACAGCTGCGCGACTCGGCGCACTCGTACGACCGGGCCGAGCAGGAGGCCACTCGCCGGGTCACCGCCGCTCTCACCGACCTCCAGGGGACGGCGGGCACGGGACAGTGAGCATGAACATCGCGGCGCTCAAGGCGGCCCGCAGCATCGACGTCGAGGCCGCCGCCAACTCCTGGCTCGCCCTGTCCAAGCAGGCCTGGCAGTCCGTCAACGACATCCATGCCAACGGTGTCGACCCGCTGAAGGCGAACTGGAAGGACCGCGTCGGCGAGGCAGCGGGCCGAAAGCTGGAGGAGCACGCCCGGATCCTGGAGGCCGGCGCGGACATCATGCGCGGCGTCGTCATGGTCCTCGACGCTCTCGGCGCCAGCATCACCCGGGCGAAGCTGACACTGAACTCGGCCCTCGACATGGCCAGGGACTACGGGCTGACCGTCGACGAGGCGTCCGGTACGGTCCACTCCGGCTCCGGTGGCGCGGGCGCCTCGACGGACAACGCCGTCCAGGAGATCAACGCGATGATCCAGGAGGCCCTGCGCGAAGCCGCGCAGGCCGACAAGCTGGCAGCGACCGAGCTTCGCAAACTCGCCGCCGCCACCTGCGAGACCGACCCGCGCAAGGCGCTCGACACCCTCCAGCGCGAGGCCTCCCAGGTCGAGCTGGCCATGTACACCGGGGGCATCCCCAACGGCCAGGACCCGCGTCTGGTCGCCGACTGGTGGAAGGCCCTGACCGACAACCAGCGCAAGCAGCTGATGCTCTCCGACCCGGTCACGCTGGCCAACCTGCCCGGCATCCCCGACGACGTGAAGCTGGGCCTCCGCGGGGGCCCGGGCGCCAAGTACGACCGCATCAAGACCGTGCAGTGGGCACTTGAGCACTGGGACGACACCAGCATCGACGTCTTCGGGGACAACTGCACCAACTTCGCCTCGGAAGCCCTACACCAGGGCGGTCTCCACGCCAAGGGGGACGGGCTCTGGGGCTGGCGGGGCGACGACACCTGGGGGCGCAGCGAGGACGCGGGCGGTGACTGGCTCTCCCAGCGTGTCGACTACTCGAAGAGCTGGGCCGGCGCGCAGAACATGCACGACTTCCTGATGCGCCACGGCAGCGAGGAAATTTCGGCGGACCAGGTGAAGCCCGGGGACATCGTGTACTACGAGGAGGACTCCGACCAGGACGACCAGGACAAGAAGGGGGCCGTCCACCACACCGCGGTCGTCACGGCGGTGACGCCGGACGGGGACATCCGGTACACCCAGCACAGCGGCGGCCAGCAGAACGCGAGCCTCGGCGGGCGGATCGACAGCTTCCAGGAGCAGCGCGGTCACCAGAAGCTGCACTTCGTCCGCGTCAACCCGGACTGGTACTAGACCGATGCCCGAAGAACAGCGCTCCCGCTTCCGGGCGCGCGGCCCGCTGCTGCTCGTCCTCGCGGGCTGGGCGTGCGCCGTGCCCACCCTCGCCGCGGACGACAACGTCCGCGCGCTCGTCAGCCGGTGCCAGGACAGCCCGGGTGCCGCGGCCTACGTGCTGCCGCTGGCATGGGCAGGCCTGGCGCTGGGCGTCGGGGCACTCTGCTGGGGCAGCTGGCAGGTCGTCACCGTCCTCCGGAAGAAAGCGCTACGGCTCAGCCTGGGGCACGGCCTGCTCTGCGTCCTGCTGCCGGCGGCGGCCATCGGCGTCCCGTTCCAGTACGCCCTGGCACGAACCGCCGCCCACGACACCGGCCCGCAACGGAGCAGCTGCTTCGGGCATGACCGGCTGACGATCACGCTCGACCCCGCCAAGGTACCCCGAATACGCCCGACAGCCTGAGCTCCACCGGGTGTTCGGCGCCGGGCGTCCCCGCTCGACGCCGAACGCGGCCGCACAACCGCGTACACCACCGCCCAACTGCCGTACAGGGCCCGGCCGTACGCGCGTCGCCGCTGGTCACAGGCTCGACGCGGCGGCACGCTCCTCCCCATGACCTCCCTGCACAGCCCGGAGCCCGCCGCGGCAACAGCTCCCGTCCGCGACTTCGCCATGCGGTTCAGCTCCACCCCGCGCGGCGCCCGGCTCGCCCGCCGGCTCGTCTCCCACCGCCTCGACGACTGGGGGTACGGCTACGACTCCCCGCTCAACGACACGCTGGCCCTGATCACCGCCGAACTCGCGGCCAACGCCGTCCGCCACGGCCACGTCCCCGGGCGGGACTTCGCCGTCCGGCTCGCCGAGCACCCCGACGTGCTGCGCATCGAGGTGTCCGACACCCGCACCGAACGGACGCCGCCGGCCACCCTCCCCACCCCGTCGGCCGACGCCGAGTCCGGCCGCGGCCTGCTTCTCGTCGCCGCCCTCGCCGACCACTGGGGCACCTCCCCACGCCCGGCGGCCCCGGGCAAGACCGTCTGGGCCGAGTGCCGGCGAAGGTGAAGAACGCGCAGCAGCAGCCGTCCGAGGGATGCCGGTCATCGGGCAGGCGATCCCAAGGTGTCATCGAATCCCGGGGATCTCCAGCCGTCGTGATCAGCCCTGGGTAGGCTGGGCGCCGTTCCACTGTGACTGGCATACAACCACCCGGATCGGCCTCCCTTGCAGCATCGATTCACCCGCCTGAACGTCGTCAACTTCCGTACGCTCACGGACACCGAGCTTCCCTTGGGCCCCTTGAAGGTCCTGGTCGGACCGAACGCGGCAGGCAAGTCGAACGTGCTCAAGGCCTTCGGATGCCTCTCCGACATCACACGCGAGGGCATCGGTCCGACACTTGAGACCTATGACGGGTACCCGGAGGTCGCTCATCGGGGCGGCCGTCGTACGAAGTCCGAACTGACCATCGGGCTCGAAGGCGTGTGGACCGAGCATGCCACCGACACACACCGGGACACGTACGGCCTGACCTTGCTCGAACGTCGGGCACCCGGGGCCTCCGACCACCAGCACATCCTGTCCAGGCGGGAGCAGTTCGTCCAGCACGTCGCCCCTGCCGAGGTGTCGACGGTCGAGTTGCGCCGCGACAAGCTCCTCGTCGACAGTCCGCTCCGCGAGGAAGTGCCGACGGCGCCGAGTTTCGTTCGAGACCGGCAGGTGAGCGGCCTCCAAACGTCGGCAGGCCTCCCGACGGCCGGCCCGTCCTTCGACGCCATCCGCATGCTCGGCCGGCATCTCTCCTCGGTCCGCATCTTCGATGCCGACGTACGCAAGGCGCGTAAGCCTTCGCCCATCGGTTTCAGCGGCAGACAGCTCGCCGACAATGCAGAGAACCTTGCGGACTTCCTTCTGGAGCTGCAGAAGAACACAGATGCCTGGGAGTCACTGCTCGACGACGTCAAATATGTGGTGCGGGACATCGAGGACATCGAGATCGTGCCCACCGCCGGCAAGGCAGACCGTGTCACGATCATGCTGAAGGAGCGCGGACTGCGGGGTCGGACGCAGCTTGCCGACGCATCATTCGGCACCGTCCGGTTGCTGTGCCTCCTGGCACTGTTCCATGACCCGAACCCGCCGATCCTCACCTGCATCGAGGAGATCGACCATGGCCTCCATCCGCATGCGCTCAGTCTTTTGTGCGACCGGCTTCGGGAGGCGAGCGCACGGTCCCAGTTCCTCGCCATCAGCCACTCACCAGTCTTCGCGGACTACTTGGAACCGGAAGAACTCGTGATCTGTGAGCGTGACGAGACGGGCGCCTCCCGGATCCCGGCCGTCAGTACCGAGCAGATCCAGGCAAGGGTCGAGGCCTCCGAGGGGCTTCCCCTGGGCAAGCTCTGGTTCTCCGGGACCCTCGGCGGTGACTTGTGAGCAGCCGGGGCAAGGTCAGCCGGGCGAAGCCCTCGAAGTCCATCATCGCCGTCGCCGGGGAAGGGCGCTTCGACCGGGAGGTACTGGAGCACCTCATACCGGAACTCCTGCCGAAGCCGGGTCCGAAGGTCGTCCAGATCAAGCAGGACAACATGCGCCTGGACAAGGCCAAGTCCCGACTCGCACCGACTCTGGACGAACTCCGCCGGATAGCACAGGCGCTGGCGGAGAGACACGACGCCCAGCTGTTCGGCATCGTGATCCACGTGGACATGGATGGCGTCACGAACAGCGCCTACGAGAAGACCCGGGACAGCCTCTCCGGTGAACTCCAGCGCGCCTTCACGAAGTGCAACTCCGCGCTCGCACTGGCGGCCTCCGAGATGGAGGCATGGCTGATGCTCTTCCCCGACGCGTTTCCCATGACCAACCCAAAGTGGAAACTCAATCCCAAGGACGGCAGTCGAGACCTCGGCATGATCGCCGATGCCAAGAAGCACCTGGAGAAGCAGCTCCGTACGCCTCCGTACCTGGAGAAGCATGCTCCGGCCATCATGGCCCAGGCCGTGAAGCCCCCTAAGCCGACCGGCCCCAGCCTCGTGAGCCGCGGCCCGTCTGCCACCAACTGCTCCTACACCGCGTTCGTCGAGGAACTCGAATCCTGGTCGTGATCGAGAACGGACCCCGATAGGTCGGTGCCGCACTATACGGTGTGGTCCAGTGATCCACGCTCCGTGAGAGCGCACGTCGAAGGAGTCCGCCGTGAGGCCCACCCTGGCCGCTGCGCAGCTGCGCGGCAGTCTGACGCAGTACCTCACGACGACGTACGCCCTCGCGGACGAGGACACCCGCGGCGCGCTCGAACGCTTCCTCGGCCACCCGGAGACCGGGATCTTCCGCGGTCCCTACCTGCGGATCAGGACGCCGTTCCACGTCGCGGACGAGGGCTGGCAGCGGCACCTGGAGTGGCAGCCCGGGTTCCCGCCGTACCGGCACCAGGCCAAGGCCTGGGAGCGGCTGAGCACCCTGCGCGGTCCTGCCCGGCCGACGCTGGTGACGACGGGAACCGGCTCCGGGAAGACCGAGTCCTTCCTCGTCCCCGTGCTGGACCACTGCCGCCGGGAGAAGGCTCGCGGCCGACGAGGCGTCAAGGCCGTCCTGCTCTACCCGATGAACGCGCTGGCAACCGACCAGGCGGCGCGTATCGGCGACTACCTGGCGCAGCCGGAGCTGGCGGAGGTCACGGCCGGGCTCTACATCGGCGACCGCCCGGACACCGACTTCCGGCGGGTGATGACGCGCCGCGAGGAGATGCGGGTCTCGCCCCCGGACGTGCTGATCACCAACTACAAGATGCTCGACCTGCTCCTGCAGCGCGGCGAGGACCGCCCGTTGTGGGAGAACGCCGATATCACCCACGTGGTCCTCGACGAGTTCCACACCTACGACGGGGCGCAGGGCACCGACGTCGCCATGCTGCTGCGGCGGCTGGCCGCCGTCGTCGGAGCCACCCGCCCGGGCAGCCCGCTCGGATCGATCTGCCCGGTGGCCACCTCGGCGACCCTCGGCGAGGGACGGCCGGGCGGCCGGGCCGGCGGCATCCTCGACGTGGCGGCCCAGGTGTTCGGGATGCCGTTCACGCCGGACGCGCTGATCGGCGAGGAGCGGATGTCCGCCGAGGAGTTCACCGGTGCGGTGGACTACGAACTTCCCGAGCCGCCGACCCCGCAGGAGGTCATCACGGCTTCGGGTGGCCCGGGCGTGGAGTCGAACCCCAAGCTGCTGGACCTGAACGGGCTCGCCACCCGCATGCTGGGTCGCTCCGGGCTCGATGCCTTCCAGGTCGGACGGATGCTGCGGCGCCACGACTTCACCCATGGCGTGCTGGCCCTGCTCGACGGGGAACCGCTCGACGAGTGGGGCTTGCGGGACCGGCTGGGCCGCTTCGGCTACGCGTGGGGCCGTACCGCGCGGGAGAACCCCCGGCTCGCGCTGCAGGCGCTGTCGCGCTTCGTCGCCCTGCTGTCCGCCGCGCGGGACCCGGATTCCGACGAGCGACGCCCCCGCCCGCTGTTGCACGTGGAGGCCCACCTGTGGGTCCGGCCGGTGACCAGGGTGCTGCGCGGTCTCGGCGGTGCGCCGGAGTTCCGCTGGTACGAGGACGACCGCACGGCCGCCCGCCGGAGTGCGGCCGCCGCCGCCCTGCCGGTGGACAGTGAGGACAGCGACTCCGGAGGCTGGCCGTCGAGCGGCTCACGGCGGCCTGCGGCACTCCCCGGCGCGGACACCGCGGTTCGGCCGGCGCAAGTGCACCTTCCGGCCGTCTACTGCCGCAACTGCGGGCGGTCCGGGTGGGCGGCGCTCTCCCCGGAGGCCGATCCGCAACGGCTCGTGATGGCGCACGACAAGGTCTGGCGGGCGGGTGTCGGACGGGACAAGCGGCGCCTCCGCTACTTCATCTCCGCGACCAGGGCGGAGAAGCAGGAGGCACTCGCCGCCCTCACCGGCTCCCGACCGGCAAGCGGCAGTGCCGACCCGCTCTCCGTCGTCGTCCTCGACGGTGCGCAGGGCACCTATCGGATGCCGGTGGCCGCCGACGACGGTGATCTGCTGGACGCCTGGTTCGCGCTGGCGATCCTGGACAAGAAGACCGCCGACAAGGCGGCCACGGACGACCGCTGCCCGGCGTGCAACACCGACAACGGAATCCGCTTCCTCGGTACGGCGCTGGCAGCGCTCGCCTCGGCGACCGTCACCCAGCTGTTCACCGGCGGCGACATCGCCCTCGTCCCCGAGGAACGCAAGACGCTGGTCTTCAACGACTCCACGCAGGACGCGGCACACCGGGCCGGGTACATCGCCAACGCCTCCTACAAGTTCTCCTTCCGGTCGCTGCTCGCGCACAACCTGGAGGACTCCGGCGCACCGCTCCCGCTCAACGACCTGATCGGGAACGTCCTGGACTCGGTGGACGACCCCGGCACGCTCGCCGCCGTCGTCCCGCCGGACCTGCACGACGAGGCCGGCGTGGACCGGCTGCTGTCCGGCCGCGGCACCGGTGACGCACGCACCTGGAGGCTGATCGGCGAGCGCCTGGCATTCGCCACCGTCATGGAGTTCGGCCTGCGTTCAAGGCTCGGGCGCACCCTGGAACTCACTCGCACGGCCGCCGCCGAGGTCGTCCTGGAGGATCCCGAACGCGTCGCCGCTCTCGCCCGTGACCTGCACCTCGCCCTGCCGGGGCAGCTGGTCGCCGTGGACTCGATGCCGACCTCGGAGCGCTACGTCGCCTACGTGCGCGGCCTGTTGGAGCGTCTGCGTCAGCGCGGCGGGGTGCGGCACCGCTGGCTGGAACCGTGGATGAAGGACGCGGGCGTCGCCCGGTTCAAGATCTGGGGTGGCCGCCCCGACGGCATGCCGGCCTTCCCCGACGGGATGACGCCACCGCGGTTCCTGCTCGACGGACAGAAGGACAAGTCCCACTTCGACACCGTGTCGGGCCGCGGCGGCTGGTACCAGGACTGGACCAGGCGGTGCCTCGGGCTGGACTCAGCCGGTGCCACCGAGTACCTGCGCCGGCTGCTGCCCGCGCTCGCCGACGAGCACGTCCTGGCCGTCCGCACGGCACAGGACCGCGCCACGCGCGTCTTCGGGCTCCAGCCGGGCCACATCGAGGTGCGGCTGCTCGACGACCCGATCGTCAACAAGGCCTTCGTCAGCTGTGAGGACTGCGGCTGGCAACAGGTCGTGCCGCCGGAGCGGCGCACACGCTGGTACGGGCACCCGTGCCCCCGTTACCGCTGCAAGGGAATCCTGACCCCGCCACAGGCCGGCGCCTCCCGCACCGGTGGCACCACGTCCGGCTTCGGCAGCGTCCAGGAACGCGACTACACGGACGACTACTACCGGCGTCTCTACCTGACCGGCGGCACCTTCCGCGTGGTCACCGCCGAACACACCGGCATGCTCACCCGCCCCGAGCGGGAGCGGGTCGAGCGGGCGTTCCGATCCGGCACGCACTACACCGATCCCAACGTGCTGTCCTGCACGCCGACCCTCGAACTCGGCATCGACATCGGGGACCTGTCCGCCGTGCTGCTCGGCTCGCTGCCCGACGGACCGGCGAACTACGTCCAACGGGCCGGCCGCGCCGGCCGGAAGACCGGCAACGCCCTCGTCGTCGCCTTCGGCGGCCGCAGGGCCCGCGACCTGTACTACCTCGACGATCCGCGCGAGATGATCGCCGGCGACATCGTGCCGCCGGGTTGCTACCTGTCGGCCGTCGAAATCCTCCGCCGCCAGTACACGGCACGGCTGCTCGACCTGGCCGCCTCCGGGAGGCTGACCACGGCCGACGGCGAGCGACTGCAGCCCGTGCCCAGGCTGGTGTCGGCACTGTTCGGCACCAGCGGCTGGTGCCAGGACCTGGCCGACGCGGCGCTCACCCACGGAAAGACCCTGGTGGAGGAGTTCCTGGCACTCTTCCCGAGCGGCACCGGCCCGGACGACGACGCTGGCGTTTCCGATCACGCGGCCGACGAACTGCGCTCCTATGCCACCGGCGGCATCGCCCGCTGCCTGCAGGAGGCCGAGGAAGCCTGGGTCCTCCGCCGTGAGGAGCTGAAGCGACGCCTTGCGGCCATCAACAAGGCCGTCGACGCCCTCGTACCGACCGACCCGGAACAGGACCGCGAACGGCGGGAGCTGCGCGCCGAACTGCGAAGCACCGCCGACCTCCTGGGCGCGCTGAACCGGGCGAGCGCCCACGGCACACTGGTCGAGCTCGGGCTACTGCCCAACTACAGCCTCGCCGACACGACCACCAAGCTGGAGGCCACCCTCTACTGGCGTGAGGACCCGTCCGAGGCGGACGGAGCCACCACGAGCCCCGGGGACTCGGCGGGCGGGATTTCCCGGGTCTACCGCAGCGAGGTCCGGAGTTACGACCGCTCGCGTCGGCTCTCCCTCACCGAACTCGCGCCCGGCAGCAGCTTCTACGTCAACGGCTACCGGCACGTGGTGCGGGCCCTGGACATCGGCAGCCCCGAGCGACGGGCCTGGTCCGTCTGGCGGCTCTGCCCGTCCTGCGGGTTCGTCCGTACCGAGAACGCGCTCACCGACACCACCCCGTGCCCGCGCTGCGGCGGCCGTGCGATCGCGGACGCCGGGTGCGTGCAGTACGTGCTCCAGCCGCGGCAGGTGGTGGCCCGCGACAAGCGGGACGACGCCCGGGTCCGCGACGACAAGGACGAACGGGAGCGCCGGCGGTACTCCGTCCTCACCGCCGTCGACATCGACCCGGACCAGCTCGCCCCAGGCTCGTGGCGCCACGACAGGTCGACCTTCGGGGTGGACTTCGCCCGCCGTGCGGTCGTGAGGACGCTCAACCTGGGCCTCGACCGCCAGGACGGCAGCAGCACCGTTCCCGTCGCCGGTGAGGATGTCCGTCTCAACCCGTTCTACGTGTGCACGAGTTGCGGAGGTGCGACGGCCGACGGCCGCCCCGTCGTCGACGCTCCGGCCGACGCCCTCACCCAGTCGCTCAGTGCTCCCTCCAAGGCCGGCGCCCATCACCTGCTCTGGTGCCCCCGTCGCAGGGCACCGCAGCAGGCCGGCTCCGGCCGGACCGAGCCGCAGGACGTGCCCCTGCTGCTCGCCCACGAGTTGGCCACCGAGGCCGTACGGATCCTGCTGCCCGCCTCGGTAGCACGTGTGAAGGAGCGCTTGGCGTCCTTCACAGCAGCCCTGTTCGTCGGCATAGCCGCACGCTACGGCGGAGACCCGGACCACATCGACATCTCGGCCGCCTCCATGCCCGACGGCAGTGACTCCGACTGGCCCCAACGCTTCCTGGTCGTCTACGACCGCCTTCCCGGTGGTACCGGCTACCTGCACCGGCTGGCCTCGGCGGAGGGCTTCAAGGAGGTCCTGCTCAGGGCACGCGACGTCATCGAGAGCTGCCCCTGCCAGGAGAAGGGCCAGGACGGCTGCCACCGCTGCCTGCTGCGCCGTGTCCCGGCCACGGACTACGACAAGGTCAGCCGCAGTGAGGTCCGCCAGATGCTCGACGACCTGCTCGGCGCCGACGGGGAGCGCTGGCACACCTCGCCGGTCGCGACCACGCGTCACATCCCGCTGGAGCGGCAGGCCGAGAGCGATCTCGAAATCATGTTCGTCGACACCCTCAGGGACTGGGCCCGGTTGCCGGAGTCCCGCGCGAGCGCGGACGCCTACACGACCTCGGCGGGGACGTACTCCCTCGAACTCAGGCTGACCGGCAACGACGGCTCCACCCTGAGCTGGAGGGTGTCCCAGCAGCGAACGCTGGACGGCACCCGTCCCGACGTCCTCTTCGAACGGCTCGACGCCCCCGGCCCGCGCCTCGCCGTCTACCTCGACGGCTACGAGTTCCACGCCGGTCCCCGGCACAACCGGCTGGCGGACGATGCCGTGAAGCGCGCCCGGCTCCGGGCGGACGGCCTGCGCGTCTTCCAACTGACCTACTTCGACGTCAAGGACTGGCGGCGCCGCGTCACCGACAACGGGCATGTCGGCAGCGAGCCGGAGACGCCGGTCTGGCGGCCCTACGGATCCGACGGAGACGGGGAGGGCAAGGCACGGAAGTACTACGCCAACGTCCGCGGCAGCCTCCCCGGTGAGCTCTCCGAAGCCGTCTGGGTCAACCCGGCCGACCTGCTGCTCGCCTACCTGCGCTCGCCCGATGCCGCCCGGTGGCAGTGGCGCGCAGAGGCTGCCGTAGCCGGGCTGACCGGCATCACGGGCGCACATGCCGCCGCCCTCGCGGTCGACGAGGTCGGACCGCAGGTCCGTGCGGCCCTCGGCGGCGGCACACCCGAAGGACCCCGCGGACCGGTACAGGTCATCACGGCTCCGGACAGCTCCGGCCTCCGGCTGGTCCTGGCAGCAGACGGCCGCCGCAGGCCACCGGTCTGGAGCGCGCTCGCCGTCCTCGACGACGGCGAGGGCGTCCACGATGACGAGACGTCCCACAAGCGGCGCTGGCGCTCCTGGCTGTTCTGGACCAACGTCCTGCAATTCCTGGAGCACGGCGGCGGTGACAGCGTCCAGCTCACGACCAGCCTTCTCGACGGTTTCTCCCACGAAGCCCTCGCGGTGAACGGCGGCGAGGGATGGCTGGCCTCGACCCGACGGACTCCAGCAGAGCGCCCGGGCCGTCCGGCCGATGTCCCCGGCACCCTGCGCCCCACAGTCCCGGTCCCCGCCACTCCTCACGCGGTCGCAGGGCCTGCTGCAGCAGCAACGGTCCCTACGCCCGTCTGCGAGCCCGACGCACACTGGAACCAGGTCCTCGAGTACCTCGACCCGGACGAGGCCGGCCTCTCCGAGCTCGCTCGGCTCCTCGCCGAGGCCGGGACACCTGCCCCGAGGGACGGCTACGAGCTCGACAGCAACGGCTGGCAGGCCGAACTCGCCTGGCCCGAGCGACGGATCGGCATCGTCCTCGCGCCGCGCACGGCCGACGGGGCACAGGACTACGAAGCTCAGGACCGGGACAAGGCCTTCCGTGCCGCCGGCTGGGAGGTCCGCCCGGCCGTGCAGTGGACCGCCCAGGAACTCGCTGAGCGGCTCAACCCGCTGGACACCGGACCCACCCCGCAGCATCGACGAAACGGCACGACCACCGACGGAGAGTCAGAGCGATGAAGACCCCGGGAATCACCCTTCGTCTGCTGGACAAGGCGGACAAGGAGATCCTCAAACTCCCCCGCTCGGTCAAGGGCGCCCTCTACGACTTCCAGCACAAGTTCAAGGCCAACCCGCAGGCCACCGGTCTCAAGCTCCAGCAGCTCAAGGGCGACAGCAGGCTATGGTCCGCCCGGGTCAACGACGACCACCGTGCACTGCTGCTGCGCCTGGCCGACGACGACTGGCTGATCGTCGCGGTCAAACACCGCAAGGACGTCTACGAGAACCTCGACCGACTCGCCTACGGGATCAACCACATCACCGGTGGTATCGAGTACGTCGACCTCCAGGTGGTGGAGGAGAGCGTCCTTCGCGGCCTCGCCGCCGCGCCGCCGCCCACGCCGACTCCGCGCCCGGTCGAACCGGCCGCCCCCCGTGAGCTCTTCGCGGGCTGGTCCGACCAGCAACTGAGCGACCTCGGGGTCGCCGCGCCGCTCCTTCCCGTCATCCGCACCCTCACGACCGAGGACCAGGTCCTCGGTCTCGTCGAGTACGCCCCCCAGCTCACGGCGGAGGTGCTGCTGGCCATCGTCGACGGCAAGGACTTCGAAGGCATCCTCGACCAGGTCACCACACCGGTTGCGGCTCGTGAACCGGTCGACCCCGAGGACTTCCAGGCCGCTGCCGAACGCCCGGCCACCATGGTCACCACCTCCGACGCGGCTCTGGACGAAGTCCTGAAGGGCGGCGACTTCGGCCGGTGGAAGGTGTTCCTCCACCCCACCCAGTCCAAGCTGGTCGATCGCACCTACTCCGGCCCCGCCCGCGTGAGCGGCGGGCCGGGAACGGGCAAGACGATCGTCGCCCTCCACCGCGTCAAGCACCTGGTCGACCGACTGCCTCCAGGGCACACCAAGCCCGTTCTGCTCACCACCTACAACAAGAACCTCGCCGCGGACCTGCGCTCGCGTCTCCTGGAGCTCGGGGGAGAAGGGTTGCTGGCCCGGGTGGACATCAGTCACGTCGACCAGCTCGCGCTCCGGATCGTCAGGGAGGCCGAACCCGGCAACTCCAAGCAGACGATCGACGACAACCAGGCTGTGCGGGAGTGGCAGGCGCTGCTGGACGAGCTCGGTGAGACCGGATGGGACGCCGAGTTCCTCCACGACGAGTGGACGCAGGTGATCCTCGGGCAGGCGATCGGGTCGCGCGCGGACTACTTCAGGGCCCGGCGGGCCGGTCGTGGCCGAAACATCAGCCGTGCCGAACGCGCCGAGATCTGGCAGCTCGCCGAGCGCTTCGCCCAGCGTCTGGAAGGCAGTCGACGGCAGACCTGGGACCAGGTGACCGAGCGGGCTGCCCGCCTGGAGATGGAACGCGAGCAGCGGATCTCGGCGATCGACGCCCAGCGGGACGAGGCCGGAGGTCTGGACAACATCCACCTCCAGGACGGTTCCGCCGGATGGCTGCGGTACCGGTACCGGCACGTCGTGGTCGACGAGGCACAGGACCTGCGGCCCGCACACTGGAAGATGCTCCGGGCCATGGTCCCGAGCGGTCAGGACGACATCTTCCTGGCCGGCGACACCCACCAACGCATCTACCGCAACCAGGTGACGCTCGGAAGCCTGGGCGTCCACATCCGGGGCCGGTCCTCGAAACTCAATCTCAGCTACCGCACCACGCGTCAGATCCTGCGCTCGGCCCTGGACGTCCTCACCGGGGAGTCCTACGACGACCTCGACGGCGGCGAGGAGACCCTGGCCGGCTTCCGTTCCGTCCTCAACGGTGCCCTCCCCCGGCGGCACCCCTGCACCGACTGGGCCGCAGAACGTACCGCCATCGCCGAGCACATCGCCTCCTGGGACGCCCGCCCGGAGGAGCGGATCCCGCACGAGCAGATCGCGGTCTGTGTCCCCACCAACCAGATGGCGGGCGAGGTCGCCTACACCCTGGCTCAGCGCGGGATCCCCGCGGTGGAGATCGGCCCGGACGGCCCCAGGAGCGACAGCGGCGTGCACATCGGCACGATGTTCAGGTTCAAGGGCCTGGAGTACCAGCGGATGATCATCGCCGGTGTCCGTGACGGCCTGGTGCCGCGCGACAACGTGAACCGTCTGCAGAACACGGATCCGGTGCGCTACCGGAGGGAAATGCAGCGTGCCCGCTCGCTGCTGTTCGTCGCAGTGACCCGCGCCAGGGACAGCGTCGACATCTTCTGGCACGGAAGCCCCAGCCCCTTCCTGAAGCCCGTGCTCGACCACTGACCCCCGGCTGTCGCTGACGAACAGCATGACCTCTCCGGGTGCGGCACCGCAGCCACTCCCGGAGAGGCCCACAGCCGCGGGAGCTTCTACACGTCGGCAAGCTCTGCCGCCGCCCTGCCCGGGACCCGGGCAGGGTTCTCCGTCCGCACATGGTCCGGAAATGCAGAAAGACCCCCTCCGGAATCCGGAGGGGGTCTTTCTGGAATGATTGTTCGGCGGCGTCCTACTCTCCCACAGGGTCCCCCCTGCAGTACCATCGGCGCTGTGAGGCTTAGCTTCCGGGTTCGGAATGTAACCGGGCGTTTCCCTCACGCTATGACCACCGAAACACTATGAAACTGTCAACCGCACCACGACAGGCCATGTCATGGGGTCGTTGTTTCAGAACAACACAGTGGACGCGAGCAACTGAGGACAAGCCCTCGGCCTATTAGTACCGGTCAACTCCACCCCTCACAGGGCTTCCATATCCGGCCTATCAACCCAGTCGTCTACTGGGAGCCTTACCCTCTCAAGGAGGTGGGAGTGCTCATCTCGAAGCAGGCTTCCCGCTTAGATGCTTTCAGCGGTTATCCCTCCCGAACGTAGCCAACCAGCCATGCCCTTGGCAGGACAACTGGCACACCAGAGGTTCGTCCGTCCCGGTCCTCTCGTACTAGGGACAGCCCTTCTCAACACTCCTACGCGCACAGCGGATAGGGACCGAACTGTCTCACGACGTTCTAAACCCAGCTCGCGTACCGCTTTAATGGGCGAACAGCCCAACCCTTGGGACCTACTCCAGCCCCAGGATGCGACGAGCCGACATCGAGGTGCCAAACCATCCCGTCGATATGGACTCTTGGGGAAGATCAGCCTGTTATCCCCGGGGTACCTTTTATCCGTTGAGCGACGGCGCTTCCACAAGCCACCGCCGGATCACTAGTCCCTACTTTCGTACCTGCTCGACCCGTCAGTCTCACAGTCAAGCTCCCTTGTGCACTTACACTCAACACCTGATTGCCAACCAGGCTGAGGGAACCTTTGGGCGCCTCCGTTACCCTTTAGGAGGCAACCGCCCCAGTTAAACTACCCACCAGACACTGTCCCTGATCCGGATCACGGACCCAGGTTAGACATCCAGCACGACCAGAGTGGTATTTCAACGACGACTCCACAACAACTGGCGTTGCTGCTTCAAAGTCTCCCACCTATCCTACACAAGCCGAACCGAACACCAATATCAAGCTATAGTAAAGGTCCCGGGGTCTTTCCGTCCTGCTGCGCGAAACGAGCATCTTTACTCGTAATGCAATTTCACCGGGCCTATGGTTGAGACAGTCGAGAAGTCGTTACGCCATTCGTGCAGGTCGGAACTTACCCGACAAGGAATTTCGCTACCTTAGGATGGTTATAGTTACCACCGCCGTTTACTGGCGCTTAAGTTCTCAGCTTCGCCCCACCGAAATGGAGCTAACCGGTCCCCTTAACGTTCCAGCACCGGGCAGGCGTCAGTCCGTATACATCGCCTTACGGCTTCGCACGGACCTGTGTTTTTAGTAAACAGTCGCTTCTCGCTGGTCTCTGCGGCCACCCCCAGCTCTGGCAGCAAGTGCCGTCACCAGGAATGGCCCCCCTTCTCCCGAAGTTACGGGGGCATTTTGCCGAGTTCCTTAACCATAGTTCACCCGAACGCCTCGGTATTCTCTACCTGACCACCTGAGTCGGTTTGGGGTACGGGCCGCCATGAAACTCGCTAGAGGCTTTTCTCGACAGCATAGGATCATCCACTTCACCACAATCGGCTCGGCATCAGGTCTCAGACTATGTGAACGGCGGATTTGCCTACCGTTCGTCCTACACCCTTACCCCGGGACAACCACCGCCCGGGCTGGACTACCTTCCTGCGTCACCCCATCGCTCACCTACTACCCCATTGGGTCACCGGCTCCACCACGTCCCTTTGTCCGAAGACTCCGGGCCGGCTTCACGGGCTTAGCATCAAGAGGTTCAGCGTTGGCGCTTCAAAGCGGGTACGGGAATATCAACCCGTTGTCCATCGACTACGCCTGTCGGCCTCGCCTTAGGTCCCGACTTACCCTGGGCAGATCAGCTTGACCCAGGAACCCTTGGTCAATCGGCGCAAGAGTTTCTCACTCTTGTATCGCTACTCATGCCTGCATTCTCACTCGTGTACCGTCCACGACTGGTTTCCACCGCCGCTTCACCCGGCACACGACGCTCCCCTACCCATCACAGCCCCCGTTGGGGGTATTGCTGCAATGACACGACTTCGGTGATGTGCTTGAGCCCCGCTACATTGTCGGCGCGGAATCACTTGACCAGTGAGCTATTACGCACTCTTTCAAGGGTGGCTGCTTCTAAGCCAACCTCCTGGTTGTCTCTGCGACTCCACATCCTTTCCCACTTAGCACACGCTTAGGGACCTTAGTCGGTGTTCTGGGCTGTTTCCCTCTCGACCATGGAGCTTATCCCCCACAGTCTCACTGCCACGCTCTCACTTACCGGCATTCGGAGTTTGGCTAAGGTCAGTAACCCGGTGAGGCCCATCGCCTATCCAGTGCTCTACCTCCGGCAAGAAACACGTGACGCTGCACCTAAATGCATTTCGGGGAGAACCAGCTATCACGGAGTTTGATTGGCCTTTCACCCCTAACCACAGGTCATCCCCCAGGTTTTCAACCCTGGTGGGTTCGGTCCTCCACGAAGTCTTACCTCCGCTTCAACCTGCCCATGGCTAGATCACTCCGCTTCGGGTCTTGGGCGTGCAACTCAAACGCCCTATTCGGACTCGCTTTCGCTACGGCTACCCCACACGGGTTAACCTCGCTACACACCGCAAACTCGCAGGCTCATTCTTCAAAAGGCACGCAGTCACGAGACACACAGCAAGCTGCATGTCCGACGCTCCCACGGCTTGTAGGCACACGGTTTCAGGTACTATTTCACTCCGCTCCCGCGGTACTTTTCACCATTCCCTCACGGTACTATCCGCTATCGGTCACCAGGGAATATTTAGGCTTAGCGGGTGGTCCCGCCAGATTCACACGGGATTTCTCGGGCCCCGTGCTACTTGGGAGTTTCTCAAACGAGCCGCACAGATTTCGTCTACGGGGGTCTTACCCTCTACGCCGGACCTTTCGCATGTCCTTCGACTATCCATACGGTTTCTGACTCGCCGACCGGCCGGCAGACCGGTCAAGAAAAATCCCACGACCCCCAAGTGGCAACCCCTGCCGGGTCTCACACCACCTGGGTTTAGCCTCATCCGGTTTCGCTCGCCACTACTCCCGGAATCACGGTTGTTTTCTCTTCCTGCGGGTACTGAGATGTTTCACTTCCCCGCGTTCCCTCCACATACCCTATGTGTTCAGGTATGGGTGACAGCCCATGACGACTGCCGGGTTTCCCCATTCGGAAACCCCCGGATCAAAGCCTGGTTGACGGCTCCCCGGGGACTATCGTGGCCTCCCACGTCCTTCATCGGTTCCTGGTGCCAAGGCATCCACCGTGCGCCCTTAAAAACTTGGCCACAGATGCTCGCGTCCACTGTGCAGTTCTCAAACAACGACCAGTCACCCACCCCCAAGACCCGAACGGATCTCTTCAGTGGGACCGGCATCTCTGAAGCAACAGCCATACGGCCGTTCCCTCAGGACCCAACAACGTGCCCGACACATCATGCAGTGCTCTGTGTTCCACGCCGAAGCAGTACTAACAGGCCCTACCTGATGTGCCGAATAGTCAACGTTCCACCCATGAGCAACCGTGCAGAACATTCGCCTGCAAGCGGCATATTGCTCCTTAGAAAGGAGGTGATCCAGCCGCACCTTCCGGTACGGCTACCTTGTTACGACTTCGTCCCAATCGCTGGTCCCACCTTCGACGGCTCCTCCCCTTACGGGTTAGGCCACCGGCTTCGGGTGTTACCGACTTTCGTGACGTGACGGGCGGTGTGTACAAGGCCCGGGAACGTATTCACCGCAGCATGCTGATCTGCGATTACTAGCAACTCCAACTTCATGGGGTCGAGTTGCAGACCCCAATCCGAACTGAGGCCGGCTTTTTGGGATTCGCTCCGCCTCGCGGCATCGCAGCCCTTTGTACCGACCATTGTAGCACGTGTGCAGCCCAAGACATAAGGGGCATGATGATTTGACGTCGTCCCCACCTTCCTCCGAGTTGACCCCGGCAGTCTCCTGTGAGTCCCCATCACCCCGAAAGGCATGCTGGCAACACAGAACAAGGGTTGCGCTCGTTGCGGGACTTAACCCAACATCTCACGACACGAGCTGACGACAACCATGCACCACCTGTATACCGACCACAAGGGGGCGACTATCTCTAGCCGTTTCCGGTATATGTCAAGCCTTGGTAAGGTTCTTCGCGTTGCGTCGAATTAAGCCACATGCTCCGCTGCTTGTGCGGGCCCCCGTCAATTCCTTTGAGTTTTAGCCTTGCGGCCGTACTCCCCAGGCGGGGAACTTAATGCGTTAGCTGCGGCACCGACGACGTGGAATGTCGCCAACACCTAGTTCCCAACGTTTACGGCGTGGACTACCAGGGTATCTAATCCTGTTCGCTCCCCACGCTTTCGCTCCTCAGCGTCAGTAATGGCCCAGAGATCCGCCTTCGCCACCGGTGTTCCTCCTGATATCTGCGCATTTCACCGCTACACCAGGAATTCCGATCTCCCCTACCACACTCTAGCCTGCCCGTATCGAATGCAGACCCGGGGTTAAGCCCCGGGCTTTCACATCCGACGCGACAGGCCGCCTACGAGCTCTTTACGCCCAATAATTCCGGACAACGCTCGCACCCTACGTATTACCGCGGCTGCTGGCACGTAGTTAGCCGGTGCTTCTTCTGCAGGTACCGTCACTTGCGCTTCTTCCCTGCTGAAAGAGGTTTACAACCCGAAGGCCGTCATCCCTCACGCGGCGTCGCTGCATCAGGCTTTCGCCCATTGTGCAATATTCCCCACTGCTGCCTCCCGTAGGAGTCTGGGCCGTGTCTCAGTCCCAGTGTGGCCGGTCGCCCTCTCAGGCCGGCTACCCGTCGTCGCCTTGGTAGGCCATTACCCCACCAACAAGCTGATAGGCCGCGGGCTCATCCTGCACCGCCGGAGCTTTACACCCAGGACCATGCGGTCCCAGGTCATATCCGGTATTAGACCCCGTTTCCAGGGCTTGTCCCAGAGTGCAGGGCAGATTGCCCACGTGTTACTCACCCGTTCGCCACTGATCCACCCCGAAGGGCTTCACCGTTCGACTTGCATGTGTTAAGCACGCCGCCAGCGTTCGTCCTGAGCCAGGATCAAACTCTCCGTGAATGTCTGCCCGTAATCGGGCCGCACTCGCGTCGAGCGGCACGGCAACCACCGGAATAGGGCGGCCCCGCGCACTGCGTCCTCGCTAGTGTTTTACTTCAAAAGGAATCTCCAACCCCGATCAGACGATCGAGGCCGGGGATGTCAACATATCTGGCGTTGACTTTTGGCACGCTGTTGAGTTCTCAAGGAACGGACACTTCCTTCGGACCGCCTTCCAGCGGGCCCTCCGGGCGCTTCGTTCTTTCGTGTTTCCAGCTTACCAGATGATTTCCGCCCCGTTTCCGGCGCTTCGTTCATCCAACTCGCTGGTGTCTTCTGCGGCTTGAGGCCCCGTCCGACGTTTCAAACTCTAGCCCATCCCCGCCTCGAAAGGCGAATCCGGCCGCAATCCATATAAACGGGCACACCGAATAGGACCCGAGTCGCACCGTCAAAAAGACAAGGCGCAACCCAGCCCGAACCGGGAAGTGTGTTTCTAGGGATTGGCCGCCCCGGGACCGTCCGCGCCGATGCGTGTCCGGTGCTCCCTGCCGAGCGACTAGAGAACACTACGCCCACTCGGCCTCTCCGGCAAAGCCCGAGCCGGACAGGAACCCGAGCAGGTCGAACTCCCCCGGTGAGGGCAGCGTCCTGCGGTGGAGGTCGGCGAGCATGCCGGCGACGGCGGCGGTGACGGACGTGGTGCGGGCACGCTGCTCGGCCCAGCGCCAGTCGCCGTCGGGGTTGACCTCCAGGAAGACCGGCATGCCCTCGCGGATCAGGAAGTCGAACGCGCCGAAGCGGAGCGACATCGCGGCGGCCAGGGTCCTGGTCGCCGCGACCACGGCCGGCGGCGGCTCCACGGGGTGGATCTCGACCCGGTCGGGTGCGAGCCAAGGGTCGGCGGGCAACTCCTTGGCGACCTGGAACGCGTGGAGCTGCCCGGCCACGTAGTAGACGCGCAGCTCTGCCTCGTGCTCGACATACTCCTGAACGGTCACGGGCGGGCCGGGGCGCGGCGCGGCGGACAGGCTGTCCCGGTCGACGATCGCGGGGAAGACGCCGTTCAGCCGGCCCGGCGCGGATTCGACGAAATGGTGGTGGGCTGCCTTGATCACCAACAGTGGGCAGTCGAACTGGTCCAGGGCGCGGTGCGGGTCGGTGGTCAGCATCGTGCGCGGCACCGCGACCCCGTGGCGCCGGGCCAGCCGAAGCTGGGAGAGCAGTCCGGGCCGGACCGCGTGGATGGCCGTCCCGGAGATCGTCGCGAGCTGACCGGCCGCGGCCTGCCAGGACTCCCGCAGGAACAGGGTGTGGGCCGCGTCCTGCGTGCTCTCGATCGCGGACACGGAGAAGTGCCTGATCCAGGTCACGGTGGGGGTCAGCCAGCGGCCATTCAGACAGGCCGCCCCTCCGTCCGGGGCGACGACCAGATCGGCGGCGGCGAGTTCGTCGGCGTTCAGCCGGTCCGTTCGGATTCCCTCGCCACCGAGCAGGTTCTGCACCGCGTCCAGGTCACTGTCACACGTGCGGCTGAGCAACAGTACGGACGGCACGGGCCCGGGCCGGACGTCGACGACCCGCGCGGGTTGTGAGAGCTGCGCTAGGAAGGCCGCGTGACCGTCAACCATCGCCGTCAGCCACCCCCGTCAACCACGCTCCGCGGGCCATCGCCGTCAGCCACCCCCGTCGGCCGGCAACCCGCCCGCCGGCAGCTCGCCAGCCAGCAGCTCGTCGGCCATCACCAGGAGCTTGGTCACCGTCGCGCCCACCTGCCCGGAGGCCAGCGGGAGCCGCTCCGCCACCCGCTCCAGCAGGGGCAGGTCGAGCTGCGGGCCCCGGTCCTTCGCCGTACGAGTGTCGAGGTCTGCGTCGCGGCAGCGGAGCTGGAGGAGCAGCTCCAGCACCGTCGCCATCTCCGTCGCGAGCAGCCCGAGGGAGGCCATGTCCCCGAGATCGCAGCGCTGCCGACTGTCCCGGTCCAGTACTTCGAGCACGCCCACGCAATCACCCCCGCAGATCAGCGGGGCGGCCATGATGCTGCGCGGCACGTAGCCGGTGGACTCCGCCGCTCTTCGGGCGAACCGGGGGCTGTCCGACACGTCGTCGATCACCACGGGCTGGCCGGAGACCATCGCCCAGCCGGCGATCCCGGTGCCGCTGGGGAACCTGGTCCCCAGCAGATGGTGTTCACCCTCGCCCGCGACCGCCTCGAAGACCAGATCGCCGTTCGCCCGGTCCACCAGGAGTACGGAGGCGGCGGCCGCGCCGAAGACGCTGCGGGCGACCTCCACGATCGACTGGAGCAGTCTGCGCTGCGGAAGATCGGCACTTTCCAGCGGGTCAGTCGACACGCGCACCTCCATCGGGTACGGCTACGTTCTCGGCGGCCAGGTAGAGGACGGACTTGAGCTGGAACGGGGTGAGCGAGCGGTGCTTGCTGAGGATGAGCGCGCAGATGCCCGCGATGTGCGGGGTCGCGAAGCTGTTGCCGGTGCTGAGCAGCTGCCGGCCGCCCGGCCCGGCCACCGGCACGCGGACGCCACGTGCGTAGAACTCGACCGGCGGTGACGGGTTGTAGTAGTAGGTCATCGGGTTGGGGCTGTCGTGGCTGGCCACCGAGATGACCGAGGCGAACGGCCACGGGTAGCTGTGCACCGGCATGTTGTGGGCCGACGCGACGATGACGCAGCGCCGGAAGTAGGCGGAGTCCGACAGGTCGCGCAGGGCGTCGCGGAAGTCGGGCTTCGTCGTCGAGAGGCTCATGTTGATGACGTCGTAACCCTCCTCGATGGCCCAGGTCAGTCCGGTGAGCAGGGCGGCGCCGCTGCCGTGCCGGCCGCTGGAGAGGACGCGCACCGAGGTGAGTGACGCCGCGGGGGCGATGGACCGGATGACGCTGGCGCAGGCCGTGCCGTGCCCCGCGTCGTCGCCGGGTTCGGTCGGCGTGACGATGAGGTCGCCGTCCTCGCCCCTGATCACGTCCATGGCGCGGTCGATCCCGCCGACGAGCGGGTGGTCGGCGTCCACCCCGCTGTCGAGCACGCAGACCCGGACCCCGGAGCCGTCCGCGCCGCCCCAGGCCCACCCGGGGGTGACGGGGCCGAGCGGGCTGACGTCGAAGGGCTCCTGCGGCACCACGGAGACGGGCATGCTCCAGGCGGGAACGCCGGGGAAGTGGTCGCGCGGCGGCCTGCGCCAGGGCGGGACGTCAGTCACGAGGACCACCCTGCCCCGCGCCCGCACCCGCACCCGTCGCACCCGCACCCGTCGCGCCGGCGTCACCGGTGCCGAGCCACGCGCGGACCCGTCCGGCCGGCAGCGTGGCGCCCTTGGCCTCGAACCTCCGCAACGCCTCGGCTCCTTCCGCCATCGCCCGTTCGGTCAGCCCGGCCGCTCTGAGCACGATCGCCAGGTCGAAGAGCGTCTCCCCGGTGAGGCACAGGTCGTCGGAGCCGGCGACCATGGACCGCGCCGCCAGGGCTTCGGTGACGGCCTCCTCGTGGCACCCCCGGGCGGACGCGATCCGGCCGCGCAGGGCCGCCGAGCCCAGCCGGGCCCGCAGGCTCGCGGCCTCGCCCTCCTGGTCGATCCGGTCCAGGGCCGACGCGGCGGCGGCCGCCCGGCCCTGGGCGAAGAGCTCCCTGGCGATCGCGACCTCGGTACTGCGGGAGTCCGGGGCGTGCTCCGTGGTGCGCAGCACGCCCAGGCTCTGCCGGTACCGGGCCTCGGCCACGTCGTGGGCGCCGGCCAGCGACTCCACGAACCCGGAGGCGTCCAGCACCACCGCGTCGGCCAGGTCGAGGTGCACGTCGCGGGAGTACGTCAGGGCGTCGGCGAGGGTGTGCCGCGCGCCGTCGAGGTCGCCGCCGAGCGCCTCCAGGTGTGCCCTGGTCACCAGCACCGGGATGAGCAGGGTCCGGCTGGCGGCGAACCGGCGCGCGAGCATGGCGCACAGCTCCAGTCCGGTGGCCACACGGGTCGGCGCCCACTGCGACAACTCGCAGACGGCGCAGAGCAGTCGGTCCTCCTCGTAGCGGTCGTTCATGGCCCGTGCGCGCGCCAGTGCGAGCCGGAACGAGGCTTCTGCGGAGGCCGCGCGTTCCATGGCGAGCTCCAGGTGGGCCTGGAGCTGGTGCAGCCGGCACCGGCTGAGGTCGTCCTCGGGGTCGCGCTCCAGCTCCTCCGCGATCGCCGCCGCGTCCGCCGCCACGGATTCGGGCGGGGCAAGACCGAGCCGGAGCGTGACGATGGCGTGCTGGATCGCGCAGGTGGCGGCGTTGCGGCGGTCGCCCGGGAGCGCGGCCTCGGCGGCGGCGAGCGCGCCGCGGCACCGCTGCTCGTCCTGGAGCCAGAGCCCGGCATCGCAGACGTGCAGGGCGAGCACGGTGTGGCGGGGGTCTCCGGTTGTTAGCAACTCCCGCCCGCGCTCCAGCAGTTGGACGGCTGCGGGCAGGTCCTTGCGGGCCAGGGCGTTCATGCCCTCCGCGATCAGGGTGTTCGCCGCCGGACCGGCCAGCGAGGGCAGTTGCCGGTCCCCCGGCCGCAGCTGCCTGCGCAGCCGGCTGGTCGCCTCGACGTGGTAGACCACGGCCATCGCGTCCTGCGGCTGCTCCCGGGAGAACCGTTCGGCGAGGAAGTCGTGCCAGCGCTCGCGGCGCGTCTTCGGGGTGAACTCGTAGGCGGTGTCGCGCAGCAGGGCCTGGGCGAAGCGGACGGTGCCGGCCGGGCCCCGTTCGAGGACACGCCGCCGGGCCAGCCGGGCCATCGCCTCGTCGGCCGCGGCGGAGCCGATGCCGTCCGCCTCGGCCATCACGCGCAGCAGGTCCCGGGTGAACTCCCGCCCGATCACCGCGGCGAGCTCCAGCAGGCCCCGCTCTGTTCCGGGCAGTTGGTCCAGCCGGGCCCCCAGCATCGCCTGGATCGTGGGCGGGATCTGGGTACCGGGGTCGGTCTCGGCGAAGACGTCCATGAGCTGCTCGGCGAAGAGCGGATTGCCGTCGCACAGCGTGGCGACCCGCCCGTTCACATCCTGGTATCCCTGCGGGTACACATCGCCGTGAAGCGCCAACTGGCCTATCAACATGGCAGTCTGATCGTCAGTCATCGGCCCGAGCTCCAGCGTCATCGCGCACGGCTTCCCGCCGCCCCAGCCGCTGCGGATGTCCAGCAGTTCGGGTCGGGCCACGCAGAGCAGCAGCACGGGAACGTCGTGCAGCCAGGTGGCGACCTCGTCGATGAGGTCGAGCAGGGTCTCCTCCGACCAGTGCAGGTCGTCCCAGACCATGACCACGGATCGCGACCGGCCGAGGACCTCAAGGAGATGTCGCACGGCCCAGGCGATGTCCTCGACCCCGGCCTGGCCGGCGCTCCCGTCCTGGTCCAGGACCGTGGCGAGGGTGTGCACCACGAGGCTGTGCGGCGACGCCCCGCCTTCCGGATGGCGGCCGCCCGGATCCGGACCTGCCGGATCGGAGCCCGCCGGACGCGGGCCTGCCGGATCGGAGCCCGCCGGACGCGGGCCTGCCGGATCGGAGCCCGCCGGACGCGGGCCTGCCGGATCGGAGCCCGCGGGATCCCGCCCCGGCGGCGCGGCGCCGTCCGTCAGGAGCCGGGTGAGTGCGGGCCAGCCGCCGGGGAGCGAGCCGAGCATCTCGGCCAGCGGCCGGTAGGTGATCCCCCGGCCGTAGGCGGAGCAGCGCCCGGACAGCACGGTCACCTCGCCGTCCGGCAGGGCGGCCAGGAACTCGCGCACCAGGCGCGACTTGCCGATGCCGGGCACGCCGACCACCGTGGCCAGGCACACCTGCCGCCGCTGACGGGCCCGCCGGAAGCTGCGCTCCAGCTCCTCCAACTCGTCGGCCCGGCCGACGAAGGGGGTGACCGGCGCGGGGGTCTCGGTGACCAGGACCGGGGCGGTGACCCGCCAGGCCGGCACGGGGCGGGCCTTGCCCTTCAGCCGCAGCGGTGCGACGGGCTCGATGCCGACCTGCCACCGCACCACGGCGGCGGTGTCCGCGCAGAGCAGCACCTCGCCCGGCCGGGCGGCCGTCTGCAGTCTGGCGGCCGTGTTGACCGCGTCCCCGACGACCCGGAAGTCGTCCCCCGGTCTGGTGAGCACCACGACGTCACCCGTGCAGATGCCGGCCCGTGCCTCCAGCTCCACCTGGTACTCGGCGTTGAGTTCGGCGGTGAGACCGGCCAGCGCCGCGAGCGCCCCGGTGGCGGCGCGCACGGCTCGTACCGCGTCGTCCTCGTGGGCCACGGTGGCGCCGAAGACGGCGAGGATGGCGTCTCCGATGAACTTCTCCACCACCCCGCCGTGTTCGGCGATGCAGGCTCCGCAGCTCGCGAAGTACCGGTCCATGACCTGCCGCAGCGGCTCCGGGTCCAGGCGTTCCGCGAGCGCGGTCGAACCGACGATGTCCAGGAACAGCATGGACACCTTCTTGCGCGTCTCGCGAGGTGCGGCGCCGGCCGCCAGCGGGGCGCCGCAGCCGGCGCAGAACCTGTCCGGTTCGGCTGCCTGCCGTCCACACGCGGAGCAGTTCACTGGGTGCCCTCCAGGGTGGGTTCGGCCGGCTCCGCCTCGGGCTCGGCGGCCGGCGCGGCGTCCGTGTCGGGGAGGGCGATCCGGGCGTAGACGCCGGCCAGCGCGACGACGACTCCGGACGCCGCGAAGATCGTGTCGATCGGCCCGAACCGCAGACCGGCCACCGAACCCGAGAAGTCCCGCAGGCCACTGCCGGCGAGCCAGCCGGACAGCACCGCGGCCAGCATCGACGCCAGCCGGGTCACCGGGTAGAAGACGGCGACGACCCGGCCCCGGAACTCCTGGGGGGTCGCGGCGATCAGCAGCGGGGACATCGCCGTGTTCAGCATGGTGAGCGGGACGGCGAAGACGAAGAGCAGCGCCACGGCGGAGGGGAAGGCCGCCTGCCGGGAGTAGAGGACCAGCAGGGCGCCGCTCACCAGCAGGCCGATCCAGGTGGTCCGCCGGGCGCCGATCCACTGCACCACCCGGCCCGAACCCAGCGCACCGGCGATACCGCCGATCCCCATCGCCATCCCCAGGTAGCCGTACAGCTCGGCGGACGCGTGCAGGTTCCTCGTGGCGAAGAAGACGTTCAGGGTGCTCAGCGCGCCGATGCCGAACTGGCCGATCACGGCGAGCAGCAGCAGCGCCACCAGGAACCTGTTGCGGCCGAAGAACCGAAGGCCCGCGGTGAAGTCCTTGACCAGACCGGGCCGTTCGACGGCGGCCCGGTCCCCGCCGGCGGCCGGCGCGGGGCGCACGTCCACCGAGCGGATGGCGATGTACGACACCAGGTAGGAGAGCGCGTTGAACAGCAGCGCCCACTGCAGGCCGACCGCGAACAGCAGCGGCGCGGCGAGCGGCGGCCCGATGATCCACGCGGTCTGGCCGGTCGCCTGGGCGATGCCGGCCGCCCGCGCCCGGTCGGCCTCCCCCGTGACGAGCTCGGCGATGACCGAGAACCGGGCCGGTGTGAAGAACTGGCTGGCCGCGTTGAGCACCAGCACCGTCACGTAGACCAGGCCGAGCCAGGCCCCCACCGGCAGGTCGCGGGTCGGCAGGAAGGAGACGGCGGTCAGGACTGCCACCAGCCCGCCGCGGAGCACTTCGGTGAGGAGCATCGTGGCGCGCTTGTCCCAGCGGTCGACGAACACCCCCGCGATCGGGCCGATGAACAGCACGGCGGCGCCGGTCGCCAGCACCACGCCGCTGACCGCCTGCGGTGCCCACGGCTCCCCCTTGGCCAGCACGGTGGCCACCCAGAGGACCAGGGTGGTGCTGAAGACGGCGTCGCCGACGGACGAGACGGCCTGCCCGAACCAGAGGCGGGTGTAGCTGGGGTTGATGAGGGTCAGCCGCGCTGTCATGAGGCGCGCGCCGAGGAGACGAGCAGCGACATGAGGGCGGTCACCAGGGTCGTGTGGTAGGCCTTCTCGAAGTACCCGTCGGCCGGTCCGGCTGCTGTCGGCGGCATCGTGGCGGGTGTGGCGGATGGTGCGGGTGCCGCGGGTACTGCGGGTGCTGCGGGTACTGCGGGTGCTGCGGGTGCCTCCGTCCCAGCCGTCGCCGCGGACCGTCCGGGAATCGCGCCGTCGGGCCGCTGCGCGCGGGCCAGGCAGTCGACGGCGGCAAGGCCCGCGGGCGTACTCAGCGGGTCGAGCCCCAGGCAGACCTGGGTCATGAGCAGCTCGGCAGCCAGATCCCACCAGTCGTGCCGGACGCAGTGCTCCAGCAGCGGGCTGACCAGCTCCGCCGCAGCCGCCGACTCCTCGGCGGTCAGCACCGGGCGGCTCCGGCCGAAGTCGCTGAGGTAGAAGGCGGAGTGCGTGACGGCGTACGCCTCCGGGACGGTGACCGGCGCCCCGGTGGCCGGCGCCTCGGTGGCCGGCGCCGCGTCGTCCGGTGACGAGCGCTCGCGCGCCGTGCGCTCCCGTACGGCTCGCGACAGCGTGACGAGAACGTTCTGCCGGGCCAGCTCCTCGTAGGGTTCGAGCGTGTGGCGCACGCCCGCCTTGTCCGCGTAGTAGCGGAGTTCGAGTCGCTGGTACGCCGACTTCCCGCGTGGGGAGAGGTCGTCGTCGGTCAGGCCGGCGAGCGCGGCCCGGCACGGCGTCCGGTCGATCCCGTCGGGTGCCAGTGCCGCGTAGACCAGGCGGTACTGGGCGGCGTACCGGGGTTCGGCGGTCAGGAGCCGCGGGAAGTCCGGATGCTGCCAGAGCGTGCGGACCAGCGCCGTCGCCTTGCCCAGCCGGACGTCGTCCCCGGTGTCCAGCCGCGCCGAGCAGTGGCAGAGCAGCGCCAGTTCCAGCGCGGCTTTCGCCTTCCCGTGCGCCGAGGACCGGGCCCGCACGGAGTAGGGATCGAAGTGGTCCAGGTTCTGCCCCAGCCAGGCGAGCGTGCCTGCGGAGAGCCGCTCGAGCGCCGCCGTTCCGGCCTCCGCCCGGCCGAGCGCCGGTGAGTCGAGCGCCGCTGGGTCGAGCGCCCGTGAGTCGAGCGCCGGTGAGTCGGGCTCCGACGAGCCGAGATCCGATGACATGTCTACAGGCGCCCCGTCTCGTCGAGGTAGTCGAGCAGGGCCGCGTCCACGGTGTCGTGGAACTCCGCGCGCATCCGCGCGTCCTCGCCGTGCCGGTAGAGGTCCTCGCACCCGACCCACCGCTCCCGGGTCACCGTGCCCGGCAGGTAACCGCCGGTGACGGTGCCGACCTCCCAGTCGGCCTTGCCCGCGGTCTCCCAGCAGCTCGCCAGCGTCCCGTCCGCGCTCACCACCGCGCCGTACCGGCCGTCGCCGTAACCGCAGGTGGAGCACGGCCGGTGGGCCTGCGGGCGGGTCACGGTGAAGCCGAGGTCGAGCGCCCGGCGCTGCCACCCGCTGAAGCGGGCCGACAGTTCGCCGGTGTGCAGGAGGTCGTTGCCGTAGCCGACGCCCACATCGCCCACCTGGGCTAAGTACAGGGTGCACCGGGCGGAGTCGAGTGCCGCGGCGAGCCGGCCGATCAGCGCGTCGACGCCCTGGTAGGTCTCCTGGGAGACGTTCACCCGCAGGATCCACCGGATCGGGGAGGCCTCGGAAGCCCGGACGATGTTGCGGACGATCGTGTCGAAGGTCCCGGTCCCCTCCGACCGCCGGACCCGGATCCGGTCGTGGTCGGCGCGGTCGCCGTCGAAGGTGACCTGGACGGAGCCGAGCCCGAGGTCGGCAAGCCGGCCGGCCAGCTTCGGGGTGAGCAGCGTGGCGTTGGAGATCATCCAGGCCGAGGCCAGCCCGTGTTCCGCCGCCCGTTCCAGCAGCTCCAGGCAGCCTCGCGGGTTGAGCAGGGGTTCTCCACCGAACAGCAGGATCCTGAGCTTCTCCAGGCCGGCGGCGGCCATCTGCCGCTCGGTGAAGTCGAGGATCGAGGTGATGGTCGGGGAGGACAGGCGCGTTCTGGCGATCCGCGGCGGGCGGCTGCCGCCGTCCGGGTCCTGGCTGGTGTTCTGGAAGCAGTAGCCGCAGCCCAGGTTGCAGTGGGTGCTGGTCAGCACGGTCAGCGCATAGGTGCGCGGCGGCGAGGCGGTGAGCATTCCGAGTTCCCGGAGCCGGCGTTCGGCGCCCGGCCGCAGCGCTCCGTCGGGGGTCAGCTGGCCGGCGCGCAGGCGGGCCACCCCGCCGCCCGGGCCGAGGCACCACCAGTTGCGCTCGCCCCGGAGGATGCGCACGCCGTCGACGCGGCCGGCCTCGGCCTGTGTCCGGTCGGCCTGCGCCTTCGTCCGGTCGACCCGTGTCCCGGCCACGTCGGCCTGTGCCTGGGGCCGGTCGGCCTGTGCCTGGGTCACCGTGCCCCCCGCATCGCCGGCGACCGGTCGTCGGCAGCCGCCCGGCCGTCCGGCGTCCCGCCAGTCCGCCCGTGGAGGACGATCAGTGAGGTCAGCGCCGTCACCAGGGTCGCCTGGTAGGCCTTTCGGAAGAACTCCACGGTGGTCGCGGCCGCGTCGGCCCGCTGGTCGGCGGACCGTCCGGGGATCGCGCCGCCCGGCGACTGGACCTCGGCGAGCATCCGCAGACCGGCCGCCCCCGAGGGCGTGTGCAGCGGATCGATGCCGAGGCAGTACTGCGCGAGCACGAGCTTCGCGGTGAGGTCCCAGTCCCCGCGGTGCACGCAGTGGTCGGTGAGCCGGCACACCGTGCCGCGGGCCCTCTCCAGGGCGTCGCCGGTCAGGCCGGGGTCGCGGAAGCCGAAGTCGCTGAGGTAGAAGACGGTGTGGGTCACGTTGCACACGTCCAGGTCGGCCACCGGCCGGCCGTCGCCGTGCCGGGCCAGCAGGCTGGCCTCGTACAGCTCGCGGTAGGAGTGCAACTGGTGCCCCACGCCCGCGAGATCGGCGTAGTACCTGGTCTCCAGGTGGAGGTACGGCGACTTGCCGCGCGGGGCCAGGAAGCCGTCGGCCGCCACCTGGGCGAGCCCGGCCCGCCACGGGCCGTCGGTGCGCACGGCGGGGGCCAGCGCGCCGTACATCAGCTGGAACGGCCGGGCGTAGCGCGGGTCCACGGTGAGCAGGTGCGGATAGTCCCGGCGCTGCCAGGCCCGGTCGACGGTCGCGGTCACCTCGCCGAGGCCGGGATCGGCCGGCGCGACCTTCGCCCAACAGTGGCGCAGCAGGGCGAGTTGCAGCAGGGCCTTCACCCGCGGGGTCACCGGCAGCTCGGCACGGCCTGACGGAGAGTCAAGATAGTCCGAATGGAGCCTTGTCCACTGCAGTGCGCCCGCCGACAGCCGCTCCGCTCCCGCGGTGTCCGGGCCGGCTGATCGAGTACCCATGGCTCTCCCTAGAGGTTGCGGACTGCTGAGCCGCCCGCTCGATGACATCGGCCGCGCGGACCGCGCTGTCCACCGCGGCGAGCCGGCTGCCGAGTTCGCGGGCGCGATCCCGCAACTTCTGGTCCTGCCAAGCCGATTCGAGCAGCGCGGCCGGGTCCGCCAGCTCCGCTCTCGGAATGTGCACGGCCACGCCGGCCCGCAGGCAGGCCCCGGAGAGCAGCGGCTGCTCGGAGCCGTTGGGCGAGACCCCGAGGGCCCGGCCGCGCAGCAGCGCGGCGAGCACCGGGGCGGAGGTGCCGCTGGTCAGCACCAGTCCGGCCTGATCGATGAGCGGGCCCAGCCACGGCTTGCGCACGAGCAGGATGTCGGCGCGGGGGTCGGGTTGCGGCTCCGTCGACCGCCCCTGCTCGACCACGGCCTGGAACGGGCCGTCGGTGAAGGTGGCGTTGAGGCGGGGCCACGGGGTGCCGCCGCCGAAGAAGCGGCCCAGGTGCACGTAGACGACGGGCTTGCCGGACCGGTCCAGGTGGTCCCTGATCGCCGCGAGCTCGCCCTGGTCGGCCGCGGGCTCCCAGGCCAGCGGCCCTACCTGGTGGACCCGTTCGGGAAGTACCGCGCCCGGGTACTCCAGCTCGGGGTCGCCGCGGAGCAGCAGCGCCTCGCCCAGCAGCGGGCTGTCCGGCCAGCGGGACGGCCGCCGCGCCAGGCCGGCCTGCTCCCGGACGGTGGCGTACAGCTCCAGGGACTCGTGGGTGCGGCTCTCCCTGGTCCGGCCCAGCTGCGGTTCGCCCTCTCCGCCGGCCCGGTAGTTCCAGAGGTGCACCGACAGTCCGATCACCGCCGCCGGAATGTCCAGTGCCTCGGCGGCGAGCAGCGCTCCGTTGCAGAGCACCGAGGTGACCAGCAGGTCGGCCCGGGCCTCCCGTGCCGCCCGCACGGTCGCGCGGTACTGCGCGAGCCCGGTCGCACCCCACCAGGTGGCGGAGAAGGCCCGCCGCCCGCCGAAGGCCTCCGCCGCCGCGAACGGCAGGCCCGCCCCGGCCGCGACGGGCGCGGCGGTGGACCGGCCGAGCACGCCGACCCGGTGGCCCCGGCGCCGCAGCTCGCGCCCGGCCGCGATCGCCGGGTAGAGGTAGCCGCCGTCACTGAGCGGGCAGAGCAGGATGTTCACGGTGCCTCCGGGCCGGGGCGGTCGGGCGTCGAGCGGGCCACCCGGCTCCGGCCGTTCACACCGCCGGCCGGGTGGCCCGCTCAGTCCTCACGGCTCGACGTGTCGAGTCAGAGGGCCGAGCTGTTGTTGATGATGCAGCCGGACTCGGAGTCGATCGCTTCCTCGCCCTGCCCGTGCGCGACGACGTCGACGTCCTCGTCCTCGACCTCGGTCGGCTCCGGGTTGATGTCCTCGGGCATGCTGTCCTCCTCTGCAGTGGCGGCGTCCGCTACGCCGGTCCGAGGGAAAATGTAGGGATCGTCGGTATGACGGTGGCTGGTCAGCGGTTTGATATCGGTATGACGACAAGTCAGTGATCCGGTACCGGCAGCTCAGTGGTTCGACACCGGCACCGGCACCGGGACTGGCACCGGCAGTGACGTATGCACGGGGACCGACACCGGAGGCGGCAGTGGCGACGGCGTCGGAGGCGGGACCGGGAACGGTGGCAACGGCACCGGCACGCGGTCGGGCGCGCGGGCCGCCATCTCCCGCGCGAAGGCGAAGGGCAGTGCCGGCATCTCGTAGCGCACGGTGTGCGCCAGCCCCTCCACGTTCGGGACGGTGAGGAGGCTCGCCTCCAACAGGCGCTCCAGCACCCGCACCGCCGTGCCCGGGTCGGCCCCCAGCACGGCGGCGGCCTGCTCGAGCGTGAACACCGGCTCCGCGAGCAGGCCGAGCCGCAGCACGGCCGAGTGCTCGGCCTCGGGCAGGTCCCCGATCGAGTCCGCCAGCCGGGCGCGCACCACCGGATCGCCCCCGCACAACTCGTCCAGCAGCGCCCGGGTGCCCGCCATCCGTGCGCCGTACTCCCGCAGCGGGACATGGCGTAGGAAGGCCAGCCGGTCGGCCACCAGCCGGACCCCGAGCGGCAGCAGCCCGGCGGCCCCCACGATCCGCCCCGCCGACTCGCGGTCCGCGTCGACCCGCTCCCTGCCGATCACCCGGCCCAGGAGCTCCACCGCCTCCTCCGCGGCGAACGACGACAGCCAGACCCGGTCCGCTCCCTCCAGGCCGATCAGCCGCGGCCGGGCCGTCACCACGACCGCGCTCTCCCCGGCCTCCGGCAGCAGCGGCCTGACCTCGCACTCGCGCCGGGCGTCATCGACGACGACCAGTGCCCGGCGTCTGGACAGCCAGAGCTGCCAGGCCCACCGCGGGTCCGGCGGGCCCGGCAGCTCCGGCCCGCCGGGCGAGACCGCGGCCAGCAGCTGGCGCACGACGTCCTCCAGGGGCCGGAGTCTCCCGTCCTCGCCGCGGAGCCGTACGAAGAGGCGGCCGTCCGGGAACTGGTCGCCGAGCCGGTGCGCGACATGGACCGCGAGCGCGGTCTTGCCCGCTCCGAGCGGGCCGGTCACCACGGCCAGCCGGTGGCCGCCACGGCCCAGCGCCTCCGTCAGGCGCCGGGCGGCCGCCGCCCGCCCGGTGAAGGTCGGCGGATCCCCGGGCAGCAGGTTCGGCGGCACCTCCCGGCGTGGCCGGGGAGCCGCCGCCCGCGGCTCGTCGGGCACCGGCTCGCACAGCAGCGACCCGTAGAACCGGGCCAGCGCCGGGCTCGGGGGCAGTCCGAGCTCGTGCGCCAACGACTGCCGCAGGTCGTCGTAGACCGCCAGCGCCTCGGAACGCCGCCCCGCCCGGCAGAGCGCCGTCATCTGCAGCATGCGCAGCCGCTCCCGGAAGGGATGCAGCTGGGCGATCTCGGTGACGCGCTCGACCACCGCCGGGCCGCCACCGGCCGCGATCTCCGCCTCCAGCCAGTCCTCGAAGACCCCGAGGAACCGCCGGTCCAGCCGTTGCGCGGCGGCACCGATCAACGGCACGTCCCGGAACCCGTCCAGCGCCGAACCGCGCCACAGGTCCAGGGCCCCGGTCAGCGCACCGGCCCGAGCCCGCTGCTCGAAGCAGAGCGAGTCCAGCTCGCCGGCCGCCGCGTGGAGCACGTACCCGCCGCTCTGGTGGCTGATCCGGCTGGCCCCCGAACCGGGCTCCGCCCCGACCAGCCGGCGCAGCGCCGACACGTACACCTGGATGTTCTTGCGGGCCGTCCGCGGCGGCGCGTCGTCCCACAGCGCCTCGACCAGGGAGTCGAACGAGACCCGGGTATTCGCATGGCACAGCAGCGCGACCAGGAGAATCTGCTGTTTCCGCGATCCCGGGTCCACCGGACCGCCGTTCTCCAGCACCTGCAAAGGGCCGAGAATTCCGAAACCGACGGCCATCTCACGCCAACTTGATGACGGCGGAATGCCCTTCTACCTCGGCGTCCGAAACCGCATCAAGCCGCTGTTTGACGGAATTGAGGACCGCCACCTCGTCCTCGGTGAGCTGGGAAAGAACGTCCCGCTGTTCCGTCGTCAGCAGGTCGACCGGGTTTCCCGCCTGCCGAAGCGCAGCGAGGGCGTCAAAGGTCATATTCCCCTCCTGTGTCGTGTGCCAGAACATCATCGTCCGCGACCTCGGCAACGTCCATGAGACCTTTGGGCCAAAATTCCCCACCACCCGGAGCCGACGCGGCGATCAACGCGAAAAGTCCCGCCTGCAATCGTGACCGAAGCCCCAGTTTCGCCAGAATGGCAGTGACGAACCGCTTCACCGTGCGTTCGCTGACCTGCATTTCCCGGGCTATCGACCGGTTGTCGTACCCGAGACCCAACAGCTGGAGGACGGCCCGCTCCCGGGGAGTGAGCGTCCGGCTGAGCGGCAGCGCCGCCGCCAACGGCCCCGGCAGCCCGGACCCTCGGTGCGCCCCGCACGAGGGGCAGACCGGAGCGAACGACCCGCCGCCGCCCGTCAACGCACCCGCACCTCAGGACACGGCAGCGACAATCTTCCTCCACCGGACACCAACAGGATCCCCCCTCCGAGCACACGACCACGTTGCCCTCATGCTGACGCCACTCCCCCACCCCGGCAAGAGGGCGGACCAGCCCAACTGGCGCCAACATCACAGCGGCCCAACGGGTTTGGGACCAGGGGCGGCGCTCCTCCCGCCCCGGCAGATCCCCGCGCCGGACCACCCTGCGGACACGACGCTGCACAGGAGGCCGGCGGGTCGCCTTCCCGCGGAGCGGGCGGGGCCGCCAGTGGGCCCTACCCCGAACAGTGGACGCTTCTGAGAAGCGGATCTCGGGGTCCGCGGAGGTGATGTCCTCATGGGTGCTGCGAGGTACTCGGGGGAGTTCAAGCGGGGCGCGGTCGCTCTGCTGCGGCGAGGGCGTCGTCGATACACCACGGCAGGTCGAAGCCTGGCACGGGCGGCGACGGTTGCACGCGGGTGTCGTCAGAAGTGCAGGACGCCGAGGTCGCGGACGGTCTGGGCGAGGGCCCGGACGGGGTCGCTCTCGGCGTCTCTGCGCCACACCAGGCCGTAGGAAATCGTCCCCATGTCGGGGACGGGGATGAAGCGGACGTGGGACATAGACCAGTATCGGGTGACGTGGGAGGGGAAGGGATGGACGATCTCCCCGGTGCTGACGAGGTGGATCAGCTCGTCAGCGTTGGTGACCTGCTCGATGCGTTCGATCGGCTTCCCCCGGGCCGTGTGGAACGACAGGTAGCCGTCTTCCCAGTAGTCGGGCATGTCGGGTGGCATGGCATGGGCGAAGTCGGCCAGGGCCTCGAACGGGACGACGGGCCGTCCGGCGAGTTCGTGGCCGGCGGAGACGGCCACGACGCGGGGGTCGCGGAAGAGAACCGGGCCGGCGGTGAGATCGGGCTCGTCCACCGGCAGCCAGGTGATGAAGACGTCCATGTCGCCCTCGCGCAGCCTGGCGAACGGGTCGACGTAAGGCGCCCGGCGCAGCTGTAGTTCCCACTGGGGATGACGGGAGCGAAAGGTCTCCCAGTAGGGGTACATGTCGGGCACGTTGAACGGCATCATGCCGACGCGCAGGCGTGCGGTCTTGCCGCGGGTCGCCATCCGGGCGCGTTCGAGGCTGTCGCGCAGGTTCGCGTAGACCGGCCGCAGGTCGGCACGTAGCTGCTGGCCGAGCGAGGTCAGGCGGATCTGGCGGCGGTTGGAGCGGTCGAACAACAGGCCGCCGAGTTGCCGCTCCTGGCGTCCGATCACCTGGCTGACGCGCGCCTGCGTGAGGTGCAGCCGGGCGGCGGCCCTGCCGAAGTGCAGTTCCTCGGCCAGCGTCAGAAAGATCTCGATGTCGCGTACTTCCACGTGTTGCCGACCCCCGTCATAAGCCTGAGTTATCGGATCCTACTGATCTTCGATGTTGATGGGCACGGCGGGGAGTTGGAAGATCGGTAGCGGGCCGGAACCGCTGCTCGGTGATCCGTGAGCGGTGCGGTGCCGGTGCCCTGCCGGTGACACCGCACCGCCTGGCGGGCCGCCTGCGGCCGCCGGAGCGTGCCGGGAGACGGGCCGTTGTCCCAGGGCGTCAACACGCCCACACCCCCGGGAAGGAGACCTCATGAAGCCGCTCGTCGCCGACGCCACCGTTCCGCAAGAGGACGTACGCGCCGTCGTCAGGAATCCCTCCGTTCCAGCCCCCGGTCGCTGGCGAGCCATCAATTGAACGCGGCTAAACGATCATTCCACTATCCCGCCTAGTCGGCGCAGGTGCCGCGTTGCAGGGTTGACGTGCGCCGATTCCCCACTCACCCGGGGACGGAGCCAACAGCCGGGAGCGCCCCGGACCCGTCGGTCCGTCGCCGGCGCCACGGCGGGGCCCGGACCGGAGCCCCGCGCTCGCTGGCGCACCTTCCCCCTGCTTCCAGGGCGGCGGCCACACGCCCCCCACCCGTCGAGGAGGTCCTCATGAAGCCGCACGTCGCTGGTGCCCCCCCCCGCAGGAGGTGGACGCCATCGTCACCCTCGTAGCCGAGGTCGAGCACGCCCAGCAGAACGGCCTGCCGGACGCATTCACGGAGCTGTTCCGCCAGGACGCCTTCTGGACGATCTCCTACGGCGACCCGCTGACCGGCCTGGAGGAGATCAGCGCCTTCGCCCACCGCGCTCTGCCCGGCACGACCCGTCAGCCGCTGACCGTCACCTACGAGACCGAGTCCATCGTGTTCATCCGCCCCGACCTCGCCGTGGTCAAGATCCGTCAGCGGCCGATCACCCGGGACGGACGGCGCCTGCACGAGGTCCTCCGTGCTCACGAGCATCCGGCCCGGCGGAGCAGATGCGCCAGACCCGGCGCGGCCGAGCGCCGATGGGCGTCCGCGGTGGCCGCGAACCCCGAAGCCGCCCCCGGCACCCCGCTGTACGTCCTCGCCAAGGACGACGGCCGATGGCGCATCGCCGTCGCCCAGAACACCACGGTCATCGACCACGGCGCCCTCGCCGCAAGCTGAGCCCTACACACCGGAGCCCCACCATGACCATCGTCGATTCCGCGACAGAACCCACCACCTCCGCCGGTGAGCGAACACCCCTCACCAGGTGGCTCGCCGTCGCCGCGATGGCAGTCGGGACGTCCGAGGACCGCACGATCCAGTTCGAGCCGGAGGCCGTCGTCATCACCGGTGAACGGGCAACGGTCCGCTGGCGGTACCACTTCGGCGACGGACCCACCGACTCGGTCCGCGGCGTGAGCCTCACGAATCCCTGTCGGCCGCACTCAAGACGGCCCTGACCCCCGGGCCCCGCACACGAGCGGCCGCCGTGGCCGCCACGATCCGCACCGACGGGGCGACGGCGGCGGCGAAGCTGCTGCTCGACACGGTCGGCTGGGAAAAGTCCGCCCGTGTCCGCGCCTCACCCCGCACTTGAGGAGAGAGTATGAAGGTGAAGGACCGCCGGGTGCCCGGCGAGCGGAACCTGATCGCCGGGATTCTGGTGGACGCGGTGGGCACCGGCATGTACGTGCCGTTCAGCCTGGTCTTCTTCCAGCGGATCACCGGACTGCCCCTGCCGACGATCGGCACCGTCCTGACCGTTGCCGGGCTGCTGGCGATGAGTACCATGCCGGTCGGCGGCTGGGCCGTCGACCGGTTCGGTGCCCGGCGGGTGCGGCTGGCCCTCTACCTGGTCCGCGGCCTCGGCTTCCTGGCCTTCCCGCTCGGCACCACCCTGCCGGTCTTCGCCCTGGTCGCCACCCTCACCGCGGCCGGCGCCCAGGCGTTCCCCGCGACCCAGCAGGCCCTGATCGGCGAGCTCGCCCAGGGGGAGCACCGGGACCGGCTGATGGCACTCGCCCGGAGCGTGAACAACGCCGGCCTCGGCGCCGGCGGCCTGCTCGCCGCCGGATTGGTCCAACTCGGCGGTGACCGCGGCTTCCTGGCGGTCGCCTGGCTGAACGCGGCCACCTTCTTCGCCGCGGCACTGTTCGCGCTGCGGATCAGGACCCCCCACCCGGTCCGCCCCGCGACCGGCCGGCAGCGGGCCGGCTACCGCGCGGTGCTGCGCGATCGCCCGTACGCCGGGCTCACCCTGGCCAACTTCCTGGTCGCCCTGGGCTATTCGGCGCTCAGCGTGCTGCTGCCGGTGTACGCCGTGAGCCAGTTCGACCTGCCCGCCTCGGTGGCCGGTCCGCTGTTCGCGGTCAACACCGCGCTCTGCGCCTTCGCCGGCGTGCCGGTCGGCAGGCTCGGCCGGCGCTTCGCCCGGCGTACCCGGGTGGCCTCGGTCGGCGCCCTGGTCTTCGCCACCGCGTTCCTCGGCTACGCCCTGCTGGGCGGTATGCCCCGCCAGGGCGTGATGGCCGGCCTGGTCGGGCTTCTGGTCCTCTACACGATCGGCGAACTGGTGCACAGCCCGAGCGCGGGCGCACTCTCAGTGAGCGCCGCTCCCGCCGAGGCGCGCGGCCGCTACCTGGCCACCTACCAGCTGTCCTGGGCGCTGTCCCAGACCCTGGCGCCGTCACTGTTCACCGGGCTGTTGGCGGTCGACGGCCGGCTGCCCTGGCTGGTGCTGGCGGCGAGCTCGACAGCGGGGGCCGTCATGCTACTCGCCCTGGAGCGGCGACTGCCGGCCGTGGCGGTGTACACCACGGTGGTCGGGGCCATGCCGCCCGCACGCGGCGAGACCGCCGAGCCGAGGGAGCTCAGCCGGGGCCGTGCCGGCTAGTACTCAGCAGCGTTTTGCTGTCTGGCTGGTCGGACTCGGTCAGCCCGGTCATCAGAAAACAGGAACGGCGCATCGGCGCCGCGCTGTTCGAGCGCACCAGCCGCACCGTGCCCCTGACCAGTGCCGAACGCCAGCTGCGCGACGACCTGCAGCCGGTCTGTGCAGGCCTGCACGAGTCCCTGGAACGCGCCCGGCTGGCCGCCCGCGGGGTCACCGGCCGGCTCCGCGTCGGCGCGATGCCGTTCAACGTCGTCGACATGCCCCCTACTGGAAGGCCTTCCGAACGTGCACGCCCACCCGACCCTGGGCGAGACGGTCGAGGAAGCCGTCCACGGCCTGGCCGGACACATGATCAATCTCTATCACTCTGAGGCGAACCCCTGCGCGCACTGCGCAGCTTCGAAGCAAGTCCCCATGCCATCGAGCGAGACGTGACGTCTCGCTCCTCAAGACAGGAATGTCATGAAGGTTCTGCTCACCGGTGCCACCGGCTACATCGGCTCCGCCGTCACCGACCACCTCACCGCCGCCAGCCACCAGGTCGTCGCGCTCACCCGTAGGGCCGAGCCGCAGCCCGGCCGGGCCTGGCACGCCCAGGTGGTCGGCGACACCGCCGACCCGGCCTCGCTGGCCGGTGCGGTGACCCCCGAGATCGAGGCCGTGATCCACCTGGCTCCCCCGAGCGGCGACGCCGACGTCGACACCGCCGTCATCGAGGCGCTCGCCACTCCGCTGCGCGGCACCGGCCGCCCCTTCGTCTACACCAGCGGCGTCTGGGTGCTCGGCGCCACCGGCGAGGCCCAGGAGGTCGGCGAGGAGGCCCCGACCGACCCGATCGACATCGTCGGCTACCGCCCGCGGATCGAGCAGCGGGTGCTGGCCGAGGCAGCCGAGGGCGTGCGCGCGGTCGTCGTCCGGCCCGGCATCGTGTACGGCCGCGGCGGCGGCATCCCCGCCATCCTGGTCGACCGGGCCCGCCGGCAGGGGGTGCCCGAGTACTACGGCGAGGAGGGCGTGCGCTGGCCGACCGTCCACGTGGACGACCTGGCCGAGCTGTTCGTGGCCGCCGTCGAGCGGGCCGGGACCGGCACCGTCTGGCACGGCGTCGGCGAGTCGGCCGTGCCGGTCCGTGACCTCGCCCGGGCCGCCGGCCGCGCAGCCGCAGTGCTCGCCGCCCCGCACGCGGTGCCGGTGGAGCAGGCCGCCGAGGTCTTCGGCTCGCTCTTCGCGGGCGCGCTCGCCCTCGACCAGAGCGTCAGCGGCGCCGCCGCCCGTACCGCCCTCGGCTGGCGGCCGGGCCGGCCGGGCGCGGTGGACGAACTGGTGTCGGGCTCGTACCGGCCGGTCGAGGTGTTCGGCGCCCCCGACGGCCCGGAGACCGACGCCGAGGTGGCCGCGATCCGCCGCCTGGTCGCCGAGGTCGAACACGCCCAGCAGAACGAGCTGGTCGACCGGTTCCTGGCTGTCTTCCGCCGGGAGGACCCGGTGTGGACCACCGGCCACGGCAAGCGGCTGTCGGGCTTCGAGGAGATCGAGACCTTCACCCGGAAGGTGCTGCCCGGGGCGACGGCCGAGTCCACCGCCGTCTACGACGTCGAGCGCGTGCTGTTCCTGCGGCCCGACGTCGCCGCGGTGAACGTCCGCCAGCAGCCGGTCCGTCACGACGGCACCCGGATCGCCGACCAGCCCGAGGGCCGCCCGTTCTACATCCTGGTCAAGGAGGACGGCACCTGGCGCGTCGGCGCCGCCCAGAACACCGTCGTGGCCGACTGACGGCCCTGCACGGCTTGCGGTGCAGGTTTCATGCTCGAAGCTGCAGGGCGGGAAACATTTCATGACGACCCAGCAGATGTCCGATGCGGAACCCGCCGGACAGCCCGCCGCGTCCTGGACCGGTGTCGCCTACGAGGCGCTGATCGCCTTCACCCGGGCCCGGCAGATCGAGAAGGCCTACACCCAGACAGCGAAGCCTGGGTATGGGGCTCGGGGGTGCGCACCTGCCGCACTACCTGCGGCCCTTCCACCGCTCGCCTCCCGCTCACTCGTCGTCCTGGCCGTCGGACAGGGCGTCCTCCGTCCCGGCGCGGCTGCGGCGACCGGCCGCCCCGCCCTGTCCGGGGTGAAGACTACCTCCCAGACCGACACCGCAAAATCTATGTTCGCTGGAGTAGACATTGCCGCACACCGTGGCTAGTGTTTCTCTCGTAGACGAGGTCAAGCGGTACCCGCCAGACACGAACTGGCGGGCAGCAGGACAGAAGTTCGCAGGTCGGCACGGTTGCAGGGCCCTGAAGCCAGAGATGGTGCAGTAAGGCGACAGGACCGGCGACCGGGCCAGGCGGCCCGCAGGCATCAGGGGCCTCCATCCGCGGTACTGCATTTCGGCAAGTGCACTACCAGCAGGTGAAGTTGAGTTGGGCAGTACCGGCAGTCGCAGTACGCGGTATCCCAGTGAAGGCGCCAGGCTGCCGGCGCGCGTGCTGGGAGGCCGGCAGTGGGGTTCCAAGCCGAGCGGTTGAGCAGGACGGGCGACGGGGCTGGCTGCCGGAACCGGCGGACCGCAAGGACCGCCACAGCAGTACCGGGTAGTTGGCACTACCACGCAGTTCGCAGTACCAGCAGTCCGCAGTACCGAGCAGGTCGCAGTACCCGGAAGTTGGAAGTACCCGCAGTTCGCAGTAATCGGTCAGTCCAGAGGATGAACGGAGGGGACAGAGCGCCATCAGGATCGCCCGGCCCGTGAGGCATCACCCGGGCGGATTCCGAAGACCCCAAGGCAAGGACGGTGGTTTCCGGTCACGCATACGCGATCCCCGCACGCCCCCTCGATCGGGGCCGTGCGGACATGAGGAACCCGGCCACAGGCCGGCAGATGGTGTAAAACCCTTCGGGGCCCCGGGAGCCACAATGGCCCCGGGGCCCCTCAGCGCGTCCCCGGACACAACAACAAGAAGAGGTGCAGTGACCACGGCAACCATCCGACCCCACACCCCCGACGCCGTCAGCTCGTTCGACGATGACGACTACCCCGCCTACACCATGGGCCGCGCCGCCGAGATGACCGGCACCACCCCCGGCTTCCTGCGCTCCCTCGGCGACCAGGGCCTCATCACCCCCCTGCGCTCCGACGGCGGCCACCGCCGCTACTCCCGCTACCAACTACGGATCGCCATGCGCGCCCGCGACCTCGTCGACCAGGGCACCCCCATCGACGCCGCCTGCCGCATCATCATCCTCGAAGACCAACTCGAGGAAGCCCTGCGCATCAACGAGCAGCTCCGCCGCTCCCCACACGGCCAGGAACCCGCCGCCGACACCTGACCCAGCCATCCAGGCCGACGAAACCGGCCCGCGGTGAGCAGCAGGTGCTCACCGCAGGCCGCCCGGGAAGCGGCAAACCACACCAGCCGTCAAGCCTCGAGTGGCCCAGGTGTTGTGCGTGAACTCGGACCCTGTGGCGACCACCCCCGAGGAGGCGAAGCCCAGGTCCGTGTGTGCGCCGTACCCCCCCGACGGATCCCTGCCGGGAGGCGGCCGCCGTTGGTGAGGGCACGGGATCGAACGCGACAGGGGTTGGGCGCCGCAGCTGGACCAGCGGCTGCGAGGCCCGGTGGGCGCCGTGGGCTCACAGACGGGCTTGACCGTCGCCCCCGGCCCCCGAGCCAAATGCCCTCTGCGGCGCATTGGCGCCCGTGGTCGAGTCCTGGAGGCTGAGCAGGCCGATGGCGTGGCCGTCGTGGTCCACGACCGGCCACACGGCCAGGCCGCGAGAACGCATGGCGGCGGCCGCGGTGGCGGCGGGCATGTCGGCGGTGGCGAACGGGGCACGGTCGAGGACGATGTCGCGCACCGGGGTGCGCTCGGTGTACCAGGACCGGGCCTGGAACGGCGCCAGGTGCAGGCGCGTCAGCAGCCCCGCGCAGCGGCCGTCGTCGTCGCGGACCAGGAGGTGGTCGGCGCCGGAGCTCTGCAGGATGTCCATCGCCGTGTCGACCATGACGTCGTCGCTGACCTGCAGCTCCGGGCATTTCATGAGGTCGCCGACCGTGGCGGTGGTCGCAAGGCGTTCGAGGGTGATGGTCATGGGCGGACTCCTTCGCGTATCCACCGCCGGGACCGGCGGTAGTCAGGGCACTGGCGGTGGGACGGCCGGCGGGTGCGCCGGAGCGGGCCGAGACTGCTCCGCGCTTGGTGAGTGGCAGGGGCCCGGGCTGCGCCGGCAGTCCGGGCCCCCCACGTACGTGCTAGGCGGCCAGGGCGACGCGCCTCGGTGCCCGGCGGCGGCCGGAGGAGCTCTGATTGTCGCGACCGGCGGCCGCCCGGGTGTCGCCGGTGGGGCGGCTGCGGCGGCCGCGGCCCGTGGACGCGCTGCGACGCGGACGTTCGACGACGGGGGCCGCGATCACGGTGGGGATGCCGGTGGGTGTGCGGGCACCGGTGATGCGGGCCAGTTCCTCGTCGCCGGCGCTGACCCGGGTGGTGACGGGGGTGATGGCGGCCGTGGTCATCATGCGGGCCATCTCGCGGCGCTGGTTGGGCAGCACCAGCGTGACGACCGTGCCGGACTCCCCCGCGCGGGCGGTGCGCCCGCCGCGGTGCAGGTAGTCCTTGTGGTCGCTCGGCGGGTCCAGGTTGACGACCAGGTTGAGCCCGTCGACGTGGATGCCCCGGGCGGCGACGTTGGTCGCGATCAGCGCGGTGACCTGGCCGTTGCGGAACTGCTCCAGGGTGCGGGTGCGCTGGGGCTGGGACTTGCCGCCGTGCAGGGCCGCGGCCTTCACCCCGTTCGCGAGCAGGTCCTCCACCAGGCGGTCCGCGCCGTGCTTGGTGTCGATGAACATGATCACCCCGCCGTCACGGGAGGCGATGTGGGCGATCGTGGCGTTCTTGTCGAAGTTCTGCACGTGCAGCACGTGGTGCTCCATGGTGCTGACCGCTCCCGCGGACGGGTCCACCGAGTGCGTGACCGGGTCCTTGAGGAAGCGCCGCACCAGGCGGTCGACGTTGCGGTCCAGGGTGGCGGAGAACAGCATCGTCTGGCAGCCCTCGGCGACCTGGTCCAGCAACTCGGTGACCTGCGGCAGGAAGCCCATGTCGGCCATCTGGTCGGCCTCGTCGAGCACCGTGATGCCGACCCCGTCCAGCTGGCAGTCGCCACGCTGGATCAGGTCCTTGAGCCGGCCCGGGGTGGCCACCACGACCTCCGCGCCCCGGTTCAACGCCTGCGCCTGGCGTCCGATCGACATTCCGCCCACCACCGTCGCCATCCGCAGCCGAACCGCGTGGGCGAACGGGGTGAGGGCATCGGTGACCTGCTGCGCGAGCTCACGGGTGGGAACCAGCACCAGGGCCAGCGGCCGGCGCGGCTCGGCCTTCTGCCCGGCGGTCCTGGCCAGCACGGCGAGACCGAACGCGATGGTCTTGCCGGAACCGGTACGGCCACGTCCGAGGACGTCACGGCCGGCCAGCGAGTTCGGCAGCGTCGCGGCCTGGATCGGGAACGGCGCGGTGACGCCCTGGCGGGTCAGCACCGACAGCAGCGCCTTCGGCATGTCCAGCTCGTCGAACGCCTCGACGGCCGGCAGCGCCGGGGTGATGCTCACCGGCATCGCGAACTCGCCCTGAGCGGACGAACCCTGACGGGAGCTCCGGCCACCGGCGCGCCGGTCGCCGTAGAAGGAGCTGCCGCCGGAGCGGGATCCGTAGGAGCTGCCGGAGCGGGAGGAGGCCGAGGAGCGGGAGTTGGCGTTCTGGTACGGGGAGCGACTGGAGCGGTTCATGCGAAACCTTCCTGGGGCGGCACGTCGCGAGGAGGCTCCGCAGCGCGGGGCGCCGGCAGGAGGCCGCAAGGGAACGGGCCGAAAGTATGGAGTGCGGGGCGTGGACGGTGAAACCGTGCGGCACGTCACCTCAGGTCGGCGCTCACCGCGGAGGGCGGGAGCGAAGATCCTCGAACCGTGGGATGTCACGGCAGGGCGCCGATCCGGACGCGGCGCTTGTGCGTCTCGCGTGGGATGGCCGCCGGTGGCGGAGCCAGGGGGCCTGAACGGCCGGGGAATGCGCGTGGCGCAATGCCGAGGGGCCCGCACCGTGCGTGTACGCGGTGCGGGCCCCTCGCTACCAGGCGGGTGCCGTGGCAGAAACTACAGCGGACGAATGTTCTCGGCCTGCGGGCCCTTCTGGCCCTGCGTGACGTCGAACTCGACCTTCTGGCCCTCGAGCAGCTCACGGAAGCCGTTGGCGTTGATGTTCGAGTAGTGGGCGAACACGTCAGGACCGCCACCCTCCTGCTCGATGAAGCCGAAGCCCTTTTCCGCGTTGAACCACTTCACAGTGCCATTAGCCATAAAGAAATCTCCTTCAAAGGGGACTTTCCGAAACGTGCACAGTGCACGCTCCGAGTCACCGCGATGAGCACCCACCCGGGGAAGAGCCGGGAAACAAAAAGGCGCCTGCGATACATCAGCAGGCGCACACAAAGTTCATGGGAACCACTACTGCAACTGAGACGACTCTAGCAGGCCCCAGCCCGCCACGGGCGGATATTTCACCCCCGGTTCCGCGAGGCCCCTTCCCCGGGGCCGCCGACCGCGAGGCGCCAAGACGGTCAACAGGCATGCATGGCAGTCAGGTTGGGCATGCACGTGCGCACCTTCGGCGCCGACCGCCGGCCTCTCCCCGGGAGGGCGAGTCGCGCGGGCGCCGAGCGCCTGCCCCGGCCGCGACAGACCCGCGAAAGCGACGCATCACGCCCACCGCCGCCGTCCGGGCGCACGCTGTACGGCTTACGCGAAGTTCCTGCCGCAACTGCGAAATTGAATGTGCCGAAAAGGCCCGCTCTCGCGATTTTCGGCGCATACTGCAGGGAATGACGAAATCTGCAGCAGTCCGCCGCGTCCTGCCCACCAGCCCCTTCAAGGCCCGGATCGAAGCACCGCGCAAGCACTTCGCCGTCGGCGACCGCGTCACTCACGACCAGTACGGCCTCGGCCGGGCCATCGGCGTGGAAGGCGACAGCGACATCGCGGTCCTCGTCGACTTCGGATCGCGGCGGGAACGCATCACCCAGCCCTACACCGCGATGTTCAAACTCTGACCCAGGACGCACGCCCCCGGCCGAGTGCGCCGCACCGCACATGGCGCGGGCCCTGCCGCGCGCCCCTGGACCATCGCGCCGGTCAGCCGTCCAGGAGCGCGCACCCAGCCAGGTCGAACAGGCCCGCCAATCCGATCCCGGAGTCGCACCGACGGCAACCCGAAGGGCATGTGACGCCTCGTCACCGATGGTCGACCGCGGGGTGGGCAGGCGATAAACTCCGCGCGTGGATGACAAACATCTGTTTGAGTGCGTCTGCGAAGTGCTCTCCCGCCGAGGGTTCGAGCCGGCACCGCCGCGGGCAGCCGGACTCTCCGTCCGACTGCGTCCGAGGACCGGCCTCGTACTCGGATGGCGGCCGGGTGAGGACCTGATCGGACCCACCCTCCACGCCTGCCCGCATCCCGCCGACGCCGCCGGGCGCACCGAGTTCCGCGGCATCCGCACCGCGCTCATGCTGGCCCTGTCGGAAATCCTCGGCGATGCGGGCTTCACCGTCACCGCCCTCGGCGACGACCTGCTCGTCACCGCCGGCCCGTACGATCCGGGCACTGCCCCAACCCTCCTGGCTGTTCCCACCTGCCCCGCACCGCGGCGCAGCTGGCCGGCACGTCAGGTCGCCGCCGTGTAGCACCCGGCCGTGCGGCCGGCGACAGGCCCGTGGTCGCGATGGCCGCTGCCCCAGGCGCGTGGGGCCCGGGCAGCCGTGTCCTATTCTGGGGGTCATGTCGAACCCTGACGGGCTGCTCGTCGACATCGCCGCGATGGTCGAGTCCGAGCACAGCAACCAGATGTCCCTGACCGTGGTGGTCCCCGGCGCGGTGATCACCGGCAGGCTCGCGCCGGTGAGCCTGTGGTTGGAGCGGGTGGCGGAGGTCCTCCAGGCCTCGGAGCACCTGAAGCCGTTCGCCGCTCTCTTCGCCCCGCCCCACGACGGCCCGCCCGCCCGGCCCACCCATCTGCATCTCCACCGGGCGAGGATCCTTCAGGGCGACTTCGGGCTGCCCCACACCGGCGGCATGTACCGCATCGCCATCGAGGACGTCAGCAGTTGGACGGTCGGGGACCTCAGCTACTCCGACACCTGAGAGCCCCGGCAGGCCAAGTGGCCGCCTGGCTTGGCGCCCGACGTGTCGGCATCGAGGAGGTGCCGAGCGTTGAGCGGGGTGTCGTGACCGCCGGTCCGGGTGTCGGGGTGGAGCCGCCGATGGCTCCGGCCGGAGAGGCGAAGGGCACAGCGGGCGGGCGGAAGACATCGGCGCCCCGGGCGGTGCCGCCCATCTCCGAGCGGACCATCCCGAGCACCTGGCCGGCGGCGTCCAGCCCGGCCGCCCCCTCCAGCCGCCACGTCCTGTGCCGCGCTGCGGTGTGGCCGTCCAGGGTGACCAGAGGGTTCAGCGTCAGGGCGTCCGCCCGCGTCTGACCTCTGCGGCGGGCGGCCGTACGGCTGGAGGGGGTTCCAGGCCGGGTTGCCGGTCCGGGTCAGGTGTCCGCGGGGGGTTCCTGGTCGCGTGGGGAGCGGCGGAGTTGTTCGTTGAGGCGCAGGGCTTCTTCGAGTTGGTCTTCGAGGACGACGATGCGGCAGGCGGCTTCGATGGGGGTGCCCTGGTCGACAAGGTCGCGGGCGCGCATGGCGATGCGTAGTTGGTAACGGGAGTAGCGGCGGTGGCCGCCTTCGGAGCGCAGTGGGGTGATGAGGCGGTGTTCGCCGAGGGCTCGTAGGAAGCCGGGGGTGGTGCCGGTCATCTCGGCGGCGCGGCCCATGGTGTAGGCGGGGTAGTCGTCGTCGTCGAGTTTGTCGGGCGTGTCGGGGCTGGGCGTTGTAGTCACTGCATCTTTCTGGTTCTCGAGGAGAACGCGGGTTCTCGGGGAGAACGCGTCGAGGGGCCCCGGGGCCGTGTCGGCTCCGGGGCCCCGAAGGGGAACAACACCATCTACCGGCCTGGGCCGGTCCTTCTACTTCCGCACTGCCCCGGGGGAGGGGGTGTGCGGGGATCGCGTATGCGTGACCGGAAACCACCGTCCTTGCGTTGGGGTCTGCGGTGTCCGCCCGGGCGAGTGTTCACCGGCCGGGCGATCCCGATGGCGCTTGCGCCTTCCGTTCATCCTCTGTACTGAACTGTCACTTTCGTACTGCTGGTACTGCACCTGCTGAACTGCGTACCACTGGTCGGTGGCCGTGACGGCCCACCCGGTCCGGCAGTCAGCCCCGCCGCCGTCCTGCACCTGCCTGGCTTCGGAACTCCACTGCCGGACCGAACTGCGAACTTCTGTCGAACAATCCCGGCCAGTTCGCGTCTGGCCGGTATCGCCGGACTGCTGTCTACGAGAGAAACGTTAGACCCACCTGCCAGTAATGTCTACTCCGGCGCGCATAGATTTTGCGGCGCACGCGCGTGAGGTAACCTTTCGCTGCGCGGCGGCGGCAACCCCCGAACCGCCGCCGCGCGCCCGAAGTACCGAGCGACACCGCGCAGGGAGGCGAGCAGTGGAATACCTGGTGTCCGCGGTGCAGGAGACGGGCCGGAACGGACGGACGCCCCTGGTCGAAGCGATCACCGAGGCCGTTCGCGACGGCGACGACCGCACCGTCCGTCGGCTGCCGGCCCGCTTCGCCGAGCTGGCCACCATCGCCGACCTGTACGCCCTGCGCGAAGCCCTCGACACCACCCGCCCACCTGGCGCTCACGACCAGAGGTGACTCCTGCCGGAACGCACTCGCGGACCCTCCCGGCCAGGCTTTCGGGCCGATCCTGCGCCTGGCGTCGTCGCCGGTGCGCAGCGCGCTCGCCCCGGCTGGCCGGTGTGACGGAGCGGGTGCCGCCAGCGGACGGGCTCCATCACGGTTCCGGTGCCGGCCAGTGCCCGGTACGGCTGGATGGACCGCACCTGGCCGAGGCGGATGTCGCGGCGCACCACTGTGGCGCCGGACTCGAATCGGAGGAGACGTCCCGGCGGGCTGCGCTGCGGCTGGTGTTCAGGGCTCGGGCGACGGCTTCGACGAAGGCCGGGGCGTCGACGGGCTCGGGCAGCGGGATCCAGCTCGCCGCCATCGAGCGCCGGATCCAGGAACAGAGCAGTGCCGCCACCGCCACCATCGACGCCTGCCTGGCCAGACTCGATGCCCTCCGCCACGACCTGGCTCACCGGCCCTGGCCCCCGCCGGCCTTCCCCACGCCCGCGGAGCCTCCGACCATCCCGCCGCGACCGGCGCGAGCTCCCACGGAGAACCGCCTCGCAGCGGCCGGCCCCTGCGGGAGATGAAGGCGGTGCTGGACGGTGAGCTGCGCGGTCTACGAGGACCGCCGCACCACCGTCGCGAGCTACCTCCGGGAGTGGTCGGCGGCGAAGAAGGATGGGATCGCCCCGACCACCTACGCCGGAGACGGGGACTGCGTCGAGGGGAACCTGATCCCCGCCTTCGGCCACTGCCGGCTCCCCCGGCAGAAGGCCGACCGGCGCCGCGCCACCATCGATCGAGCCCTCGCCGCCCTACCGTCACGCGCCTGACAGGTAGTGCGCTGGCGTGCCAACTCCTGGGCGCAAGCGGGAAACCCGGCCGATCGATCCGACCGTAGTTTCGGGGTGTGCCGAAGCCGCGAATGCGGTGGGCGCCCTACCGATTGCTCCGAAAGGATCCCTCATGTTCGACATCACCAAGGTTCAGGCTGCCCCGAGCTCGGACCTCCTCACGCCCGACAACGCGGTCATGCTCTTCGTGGACCACCAGCCGCAGATGTTCTTCGGCACCGGCAGCGGTGACCGTGCCGCGATCATCAACAGCACCGTGGGGCTCGCCAAGGCGGCTCGGGCTTTCGATGTTCCGGCCGTCCTGACCACCGTGGCCGCCGAGTCCTTCTCCGGGCCTCTGCTGCCTCAGCTCGCCGAGGTGTTCCCCGAGCACGAGATCATCGACCGGACGAGCATGAACGCCTGGGAGGACGAGGCCCTCGTGGCCGCCGTCAAGGCGACCGGGCGCAAGAAGATCATCCTCGCCGGTCTGTGGACCGAGGTCTGCCTGGTGCTGCCCGCGCTCTCCGCTCTGGAGCAGGGGTACGAGGTGTACGTGGTCTCGGACGCCTCCGGCGGCGTCAGCCCGGCCGCCCACGAGCACGCGCTGCAGCGGATGATCGCCGCCGGCGCGGTGCCGGTGACCTGGGTGCAGGTGCTCCTCGAGCTGCAGCGTGACTGGGCGCGTCAGGAGACGTACGGCGCGGTCATGGAGATCGTCAAGGCCCACGCCGGCGCGTACGGCCTCGGGGTCGTCTACGCGCAGAGCGTCATCGGCGCGCACGCCGCCGGCTGACGCCCGTGGACACCGGCATTCTGATCCTGCGCCTGCTGGTGGGTCTGCTCGTCGCCGGCCACGGCGTGCAGAAGATCAGCTCACACCTGGGCGGCAGAGGCCTCGCGGGCGGCACGGAGGAGTTCCGTGCCGACGGCTTTCGCGGCGGAGCGCTCACCGCCCTGGCGGCGGGCGGCGGCCAGATCGGATCCGGCCTGCTGCTCGCCGCCGGCGCCCTGACCCCGCTCGCCGCGACCGGGGCCATCGGGGTCATGACGGTCGCCCTCACCGTGAAATGGCACAACGGACTCTGGGTGCAGAACGACGGGTACGAGTACCCTCTCGTCCTCATCGGCGCCGCCGCCGCCCTCGCCGCGACCGGACCCGGCGCGTGGTCCGTCGACGCGGCCCTCGGCCTCACCCCGTACCCGCTGTGGTGGGCCGGCCTCGCGTTCGTGGCCGGCCTCGGCAGCGGGCTGCTCACCCGGCTCGTACTGCACCGCCAGGCCCCGGCGGCACCGCGGACCGCCGCCTCCGGCGGCCACTGAGCACGAGCCGCGACAGACCGGGTCCGGCCGCCTGCGACCCCCGCGCGGGCGGCCGGGCCCTCCCACTCTTCACACCAGGAGCTACCCGATGGAAACCGCGACCACCGCATCCACCACCGCACCCTCACACGGCGGCGGTCAGCCGCTGCTGCACCAGAAGGGTGGCGAGACCCAGACGTTCGGCACGCTGAAGCAGCTGCCGATCGGCCTCGGCCACGACACCCGCATGTACGCCTGCCAGCGGCTGAACCGGGTACTCGCCGACACGCAGATCCTCTACTCCCTCTACAAGAAGCACCACTGGCTCATGCGTGGGGCGACCTTCTACTCGCTCCACCTGATGCTGGACAAGCACGCGGAGGCCCAACTGGCCATCGTGGACGCGCTGGCCGAGCGGATCCAGAGCCTCGGCGGCGTCGCGGTCGCGGACCCGCGCCATGTCGCGGAACTGACGGCCATTCCGCGGCCGCCGAACGGCGTGGAGAAGGTCCCCGTCATGCTGTCGAGGCTCCTCGACGCGCACGAGCGGATCCTGATCGACGCGCGGGACGCCGCCGCCCGGATCTCGGCGGAGGGCGACGAGGGCAGCACCGACCTGCTCGTCTCCGAGGTCATCCGTACCGGCGAGACGCAGGTGTGGTTCCTGGCCGAGCACCTCGTGGACACCCCTCTGGTGCAGGGCTGATGGCGGACACGTACGACGTCGTCGTGGTCGGCGGCGGGCCGGGTCGGCGAGGTCCGGCTGCGCCCCCTCGAGGCGTACGGCTTCTGAGGCGCGCGGCTTCCGAGGCTCCCTCCACCCGGCCTCCGCAGGCCCTGTTCGCCTGCCCCACCCCCGCTTCGAGCACCGAACGAGAGACCCCACCATGAGCACAACCTCCCCCTCCGCCACCGGCGGCGCCGACGGCGGACAGGCCGGCCGGCCGGACGCTCCCCCGGAACGCCGCTTCGAACCCGACCTCCGGTCGATGACCCGGATCAACCTCCGCCCCATCGCCTCACCCATGCCGCTGGGCTTCTTCACGGTGGCGATCGCATCCGTGATGACGGGGTGCATGCAGCTCGGGCTCTTCGAGACCGAGGCCCGCGGCGCCGTCGCCCTGTGCGTGCTGCCGGCCTTCGCGCTGCAGTTCCTGGTGAGCATCCTGGCGTTCGGCGCCCGGGACGTGATCGCGGCGACGCTGATGGGCGTCTTCGCCGGCAGTTGGCTGGCGTACGGGCTCGTCATGTTCAGCGGCGCGCCCGACGGTCTGCGCGTGCTGGGCGTCTTCAACCTCGCGCTTCTGTGTTTCGGGGCGCTGATGACCGCCGTGACACGGCCCAAGCGCGCGCTGTGGCTCGTCCTGCTGGTCTCCCTGCCCCGCTGGGCGACCACCGGCCTGTCAGGTCTCACCGGCGCCGAATGGCTCACCCGCACGTCCGGCGCCCTTGGCCTCGTGGTGGCGCTCGTCGCGATGTACACGGCCTTCGCCCTGATGCTGGAGGACATGCGCAGCGAGGAGGTCCTGCCCATCGGCCGCAGTGGTCCGGCCCACGCCGCCTTCGAGGGCGGCCTCGCGGTCCAGCTCCGCAATCTGGAGCGCCAGGCCGGCGTGCGCCGAACGCTCTGAACATCCGGCGCCCATGAACACCGCGGCCGCGCGGTAGCAACGATTGAACAGGAGTTCCCCCATGTCCCGATCCGCCGAACCCACCGTCGTGCTGGTCCACGGTGCTTTCGCCGACGCCTCCGGCTTCGCTCGCGTCATCCCGGAACTGACCGCCGCAGGCCTGAAGGCGGTGGCTCCCGCCGTGCCCAACCGCAGCCTGGTGGAGGACGCCGCGTACATCGCCTCGGTGATACGTGCTGTCGACGGCCCCGTGATCCTGGTCGGCCACTCCTACGGTGGCGCCGTCATCACCCTCGCCGGCGTGGAGGAGAACGTCCGGGCGCTCGTCTACCTGGCGGGATACGCGTTGGAGGAGGGCGAGAGTCTCGGCGAGTTGCAGGGGCGCTTCCCCGACTCCGGCCTCGCCGACGCGCTCGTCTTCACGCCGTTCCCCGCGGTCGGATCCGCCGAGGCCGGCACCGACGTCTCGGTGGATGTCGAGAGGTTCCCCGCTCTCTTCGCCGCCGACGTCGACCCCGGGCTCGCCGCGGTGCTCGCCGTCTCCCAGCGCCCCCTGGCCGCGCGGGCCTTCTCGGAGGCGGCCCCGGTCGCGGCGTGGAAGATCAAGCCGTCGTGGGGCCTGGTCGCCACCTCCGACCGGACCATCAACCCCGACGTGGAGCGCTACGGCTACGAACGAGCCGGCATGGCCACCGTCGAGGTCGACTCCTCGCACCTGGTGATGCTCGCCCGGCCCGAGGCCGTGGCGGAGCTGATCCAGGACGCGGCCCGGTCCGTCGCCCGCTGACCCTCCCCGCCCACCGGTGCCCGTGCCGAGCCCACCCCCCCGGTGTGGGCTCGGCATACCCGTACAAGCCCCTGACCTCGAACGATTGGTTGATTATGTTCGAACGCTGATAGCTTCTGTCCGCCCCCGAGGACATTTGGCGGGCGAACGGAGGAAGCACAACCATGAGGTTCGGCGCGAGGCTCGCGCTCGCCGTCATCGCCATCGTCGTCACGGCCACCGCATGTGTTGCCCCCTCCGACGGTTCTTCACGTGGCGAGGCCGGGGACTGCGGGCCGTACGCACGGTACGGCGAACACCCCGCAACCCACGTCACCGTCTACGCGTCCAACCGGGACCGGGAAGCGGACCTGTTCGAAGCGACCTGGGCGGACTTCGCCGCATGCACGGGGATCGACGTCCAGTACGAGGGAGACGGGGAGTTCGAGGCCCAGATCCAGCTCCGGGTCGAGGGCGGCCACGCCCCCGACGTGGCGTTCTTCGCTCAGCCCGGGCTCCTGGAGCGTTTCGCGCGCGCGGGGAAGCTCGAACCCGCGAGTGCGGAGCTGGTGTCGCTGGCGGAGCAGGGCTGGTCGGCGGACTGGAACAGCTACGCGACCGTGAACGGCACCCTCTACGGCACTCCGTTGGTCGCGAACGTGAAGTCGTTCGTCTGGTACTCGCCGAAATTCTTCCGGGACAGGGGACTGACCGTCCCCCGCACCTGGGCCGAGCTGATGGAGCTGACGGAGAAGGTCGCCGCATCGGGGGTCAGGCCGTGGTGTGCGGGCCTCGAATCCGGCGAGGCGACCGGCTGGCCCGTGACGGACTGGATCGAGGACGTCCTGCTCCGCCAGCAGGGGCCGGACGTCTACGACCAGTGGGTCTCCCATCGGATTCCGTTCAACGACCCGCGGGTGATCCGGGCCATGGACACGGTGGGGTCCGTCCTCAAGGACGACCGTTACGTCAACGGCGGCTACGGACCGGCCCGCTCCATGGTCTCGATCTCCTACCAGGACGCCGGCAGGCCGATCCTCTCCGGCAACTGTGCGATGCACCGCCAGGCGTCGTTCTACGCCGAGCACTGGCCGAAGGGCACCCGGATCGGACCGGACGAGGACGTGTTCGCCTTCCTCCTGCCGGGGACGGACACGTCCAGCCGGCCCGTCCTGGGTGGAGGCGTGTTCACTGCGGCCTTCTCCGACCGACCCGAGGTCCGAGCCTTCCGGGAATATCTGGCGAGCGCCGACTTCGCCAACGCGCGGATGAAGAAGGGCCCCTTCGTCTCGGCGAACAAGGGAGTGGATCCGGCCAACGCCGCCGGCCCGATCGACAGGCTCTCGATCCAGCTGCTGCAGGATCCCCGGACGCAGTTCAGGTTCGACGGTTCCGACCTGATGCCCGCGGCAGTCGGTGCGGGCACCTTCTGGAAGGGAGCCGTCGACTGGATCACCGGCAAGGACACCGAATCGGTGGCAGCGGCCATCGAACGGTCCTGGCCGAGCCACTGATGTCGTTCGACGTCGTCGCCCAGCAACCCAAACTGCTCCACCTCCTCCAGGGCGTCGTCGCGTTCTCGGCCGTGGTCGGCCTGGTCCTCCTGGCGCTGCACCGAGGCCCGGTACGGAGACGGGGCGCGGCCTGCCTGCTGCTGGCCCCCGCGCTGTCGCTGCTCACCGTCGGTCTCCTGCTGCCCGGCCTGCGCACCCTGGGCCTGTCGTTCATGGACGACGAAGGGGACACCTGGGTCGGGATCGACAACTACGTGTGGATGTTCACCGACCCCGAGGCGCTGATCGCGCTCCGCAACACCCTGGCGTGGGTGGTGCTCGTGCCGCTGCTGGTGACGGGGATCGGTCTCCTCTACGCCGCGGCCGTCGTACGGTCGCGGCTCCGGGCGCTCGCCCTGTCCCTGGTCCTGCTGCCGATGGCGATCTCGTTCGTCGGCGCCGGACTGGTCTGGAAGTTCGTCTACGCCTACCGGCCGGCGGGGGCGGAGCAGATCGGGCTCCTGAACGAACTCGTCGTGGCGTTCGGCGGCGAACCGGGACAGTGGCTCGTGGAATCTCCCTGGAACGTCCTGTTCCTCATCGTGGCGATGGTGTGGACACAGGCGGGCTTCGCCGCCGTCCTGCTGGCGGGCGCGATCACGGCCGTTCCCGGCGAGATCATCGAGGCGGCCCGGCTGGACGGCGCGTCACCGCGGCAGATCTTCTGGCGCATCACCCTGCCGTCGATCAGACCCACGCTGCTCGTCGTCGTCCTCACCGAGGTGATCGGCACCTTCAAGGCGTTCGACATCGTCAAGACCATGACCGCCGGGCAGTTCGACACAGGTGTCATCGCCCACGAGATGGTCAACCAGTCCTTCCGCTACGGCCGGACCGGCCACGGCGCGGCTCTCGCGGTGCTGCTCTTCCTCCTCGTGGCCCCCGTCGTGGCCTACCAGGTCCGAGCGCAGCGGAGTACGAGGTGAGCGGCGTCCGGGAGCGTCTCTCCTCCCGTGTGCTCTCACTGACCGCCGTGGTGATCGCGATCCTGTGGACCACGCCGACGCTCGGCCTGTTCCTGTCCTCGTTCCGTCCGGAGGACGAGATCAAGACGACCGGCTGGTGGACGGTGTTCGGCTCGCCCCACGTCACGCTCGCCAACTACCGCGAGGTGCTGTTCGGCACCGGGAACGCGTCGGGGCAGCTCGCCGGCCACCTCGTCAACTCGCTCGTCATCACGCTGCCCTCGGTTCTGTTCCCGCTCGTCCTGGCGTTCCTCGCCGCGTACGCCCTGGCGTGGATCGACTTCAGGGGGCGCGACGCGCTTCTCGTCGGCGTCTTCGCGCTGCAGATCGTGCCCCTCCAGATGGCGCTCGTCCCCCTGCTGCGGTTCTTCTCCCGTGGATGGCTGTTCCTGCCCGCCTGGCACGTCACCGGAGCGGGTCGGTTCGACCACGTCTGGTTCGCCCATACGGTCTTCGCGTTGCCGTTCGCGGTGTTCCTCCTCCACAACTTCCTGGCCGGACTGCCCCGTGACCTGGTCGAAGCGGCCCGGGTCGACGGCGCGTCACATGCGACGCTGCTGCTTCGGATCGTCCTGCCGCTGGCCCGCCCGGTCCTGGTGACGTTCGCGGTCATCCAGTTCATCTGGGTGTGGAACGACCTGCTCGTCGCGATGACGCTGTCGGGCGGGACGGCCGAGACCGCTCCGGTGACGGTCAGACTGGCGGCAATGGCCGGGACGCGCGGCAACGAGTGGCAGCGGCTCACCGCGGGGGCGTTCGTGTCGGCCTTCCTCCCGTTGCTGGTCTTCCTCTCCCTCCAGCGGCACTTCGCCCGAGGCCTGCTCGCGGGGTCCGTCAAGGGATGACACCGGAGGAGGAGACCGCGGGCGCACGGCTGAGCCGGCCGGGTCTGCGCGGCCGGGAGGCCGAGCTGGAGCGGCTTCGTGCCATGGTCGAGGCGGTGCGCGACGGCGAAGGCGGCGGGGTGGCCCTGCTCCTGGGCGAGCCGGGGATCGGGAAGACCGTCCTGCTGGAGGAGACCGTCTCGATCGCACGCGCCCGCGGGTTCGTCGTCAGTCAGGGACGCGCCGAGGAGCTGCACGAGCTGGCGCCCCTGGCCTCGCTGGCCTCGGGACTGCTGCACGGCGATCCGCCGCTGCTGGCCGCCGAGGACTTCGCGCACCTGGCCAGCCACCACGACCAACGCATCTGGCTGGTCGAACGGCTGGCCCAGCTGATCGAGGAGCGCTCGACGGGCGCGCCCACACTGATCGCGATCGACGATGTCCAGTGGACCGATCCGCTGAGCCGGTTCGCGCTGAACGTCATGCCGGCACGGCTGCTGGCCTCCCCGGTTCTCTGGCTGCTCGCGGGCAGGGAGAACCCGGACCTGCGCGGGGACGTACCCCGGACGGCGACGCTTCCGCTGCGGCCACTGTCCGGTGCCGCCCTCGCCGAGCTGGCGCGCGACGTACTCGGTGGGACCGCACCGGAGAACGTCACCGAGTTGCTCGACGGGGCCGGCGGCAACCCGTTTCTCGCGGCGGAGGTGCTTGCAGGCATCGCGGCGTCGGGCGCGGACGCGGCCGAGCCGCCGAAGCGGCTGGTGCTCGGGGTTCGCGGCAAGCTGTCCGCGCTCCGACCGGGCACCCTCCACTTCCTGCGGATCGGCTCGGTCCTGGGACGCGCCTTCCACCTCGCCGACGCCGCGGCCCTGTGCGGCAGGCCCGCCTCGGGCCTCATCGGTGAACTGCAGGAGGCGATCGCCGCCGGGCTCATCGAGGACGACGGCGAACGCCTCGTGTTCCGCCACGACCTGCTCCGTCAGGCGGTCTACGCCGACCTCGCGCCCTCTGCGCGGCGAGCACTGCACCGGGAGGCGGCGAGTCGGCTCGTCGCGGCGGGCCGGACCTCGGTCGACGCGGTCCCGCACCTGCTCAAGAGCGCGGAACCCGGTGACCAGGAGGCGATCCGACTGCTCGCCCGTGCCGCCTCGGACGTGGTCACCGTCATGCCCGACCTCGCCGCCGATCTGTCGGTGCGTGCCATGGAACTGGTGCCGCCCCACGATCCCGCGATGTCCGGCATGGGTGAACGGGCCATCGCCGCTCTCACCCGTGCGGGCCGGTACACACGGGCACGTGAGATCGGCGATGTCCTCCTGGCCCGACAGCCCTCGTTGGACGTCTTCGCCCGTCTGCAGTCGGTACTCGGGGACACACTGTGGCACCTCGACGACATCCATGAGCTGACCCGCCGCTCGACGGCGGCCCTGGGCGTCGTCACCGACCCGGCGGTCCGCGCCCGGCTGACCGCGCGGCTCGCGCTCGCGCAGTCCCGCGGCCGCGACCTCGGCACCGCTCGCAGGACCGGGGAGCGGGCGGTCGCCGAGGCGGAGTGTGCGCAGGACCGGGAGGCCCGCGTCGTCGCCCTGTGGGGCCTTGGCGAGATCGCCCTCAACGCGGGCGAGTGCGCGTCCGCCGTCGACCACCACACGGCGCTCAGCGCGTTCGACGCGGCGTTCCTGCCCGAGGAGGTCGTCGCACGCGTCCACATGGACGATTTCGACACGGCCCGGCACCTGCTGCGGACGGCGGGCGACGCCCCTCTGCGACCCGCGATGCTGATGTGGGCCCAGGCAAGCCTGAACCTGGGGCTCGGGCGGCTCGACGACGCGGAGGCCGACCTCGTCACCGCCGAGCGGCTGGAAGCGGACGTCCAGGTGCCCGGCAACCTGGTCAACATGCGCGTGAACCGGGGCTGGCTCGCGCTGCTGCGAGGCGATCGCGAAGCCGCGGAGGAACACGCCGAGGTCGTCCGGGCGGCGGTGGCCGGTCGGCCGAACACGGGCAACCACGCCACTCACCAGTACCTGGAGGCCCTCCTCGCCGACGCCGACGGCGACCACGCGGCAGCGGCCGAACGGGTGCGGTCCGCCCAGCGGGACCACCCGTTCGTCCGATGGCGGCTCCTGCGCTCCCGCTTCGTCGAGGCCGTGCAGATCGCCCTGCGTGCCGGCGACCGGGCCCTGGCCGTGGACCTCGCGGCCCAGGCGGCCGACTACGCCTCCCACAACCCCTCCGTGCCGACGGCCCAGGGGACCGCCACCCACACGGCGGCTCTGGTGCACGCCGATCACGGCCTCCTGGAGCGGTCCGTCCGGATCCTTCTCAACGGACCCCGGCCCCTGCCCCTCGCCGCGGCCCGCGCCGACCTCGGCCGCGCGCTGTCGGCCGCGGGAGACACCGCCGCGGTACCCGCACTGACGAAGGCGTACGAGGCATATGCCCAGGCGGGGGCCGGTTTCGAGGCCGACAAGGTCCGGGCGGAACTGGACCGGGCCATGACGGGCTCCGGTCGACGCCCGGCCCGCCCCCGGCCCGTCCAGGGGTGGGACGCGCTCACCGCCTCGGAACGCAAGGTCGCCCGGCTCATCGCCGCCGGACACACCAACCGGTCGGCCGCCGCCGCCCTTGTCGTGTCTGCGCACACGGTCAACACGCATCTGACGTCGATCTTCCGCAAGCTCTCGGTGAACTCACGGGTCCACCTGACCCGGCTGGTACTGGCCCAGGCGGAGGTCGACGCGGCCGGCCCGTCCCTGTCTCCGGACTCTGCGCCCGTGGGCAAGGCCCGGGGCGTCGCGTGACAACCGGCGGCGCCTCCCCCGCCATAGCGTGACGGCATTCCGCGCCGCGACGACGCGCGGACCAGCCGACCCGAAGCGAGGAAGACAGCCATGCCGTACATCACCGTGGGCCAGGAGAACACCACCGCCGTCGAGCTCTACTACGAGGACCACGGCACCGGCCGGCCGGTCGTCCTCATCCACGGCTTCCCCCTCGACGGCCACTCCTGGGAGCGGCAGAGCGCCGCGCTCCTCGACGCCGGCTACCGCGTCATCACCTACGACCGCCGCGGCTTCGGCCGGTCCTCCCAGCCGACGACCGGCTACGACTACGACACCTTCGCGGCCGACCTGAACACCGTGATGGAGACCCTCGACCTGAACGACGCCGTCCTCGTGGGCTTCTCCATGGGCACCGGCGAGGTCGCCCGCTACGTCTCCGCGTACGGCTCCGCCCGCGTCGCCAAGGTCGCCTTCCTCGCCTCGCTGGAGCCCTGCCTGCTCAAGACCGACGACAACCCGGCCGGCGTCGCCCCGAAGGAGTTCTTCGACGGCATCGTCGCCGCCGTGAAGGCCGACCGTTACGCGTACTACACCGCCTTCTTCAACGACTTCTACAACCTCGACGAGAACCTGGGCAGCCGCATCAGCGAGGAGGCCGTCCGCAACAGCTGGAACACCGCGGCCGGTGGCGGCTCCTTCGCGGCCTCGGCGGCGCCGTCGACCTGGTACACCGACTTCCGCGCCGACATCCCGGCCATCGACGTCCCCGCCCTGATCCTGCACGGCACGGCCGACCGCATCCTCCCCGCCGAAGGTACCGCGCGTCCCTTCCACGCGGCGCTCCCGTCCGCCGACTACGTCGAGATCGACGGCGCCCCGCACGGCCTGCTGTGGACCCACGCGGAGGAGGTCAACGCCGCGCTCCTCGCGTTCCTGGCGAAGTGAGGCCGCTCCCGCCGGTCCACACGGGGTGACCCCGCCCGCGGCAGCCGGACGACCGGCCCGGCTGCCGCGGCGCCGAAGCCGGACGGCAGGCGTTCTCCGGCTTCGGGGCCCGCGATCACAGCATCCAGACAGGTTCAGGAGAACGGAAGCACCATGCAGTTCGGTATCTTCACCGTCGGGGACGTGACACCCGACCCCACCGATGGCCGTGTTCCGACGGAGCACGAGCGCATCAAGGCCATGGTCGCCATCGCGCTCAAGGCCGAGGAGGTCGGCCTGGACGTCTTCGCGACCGGCGAGCACCACAACCCGCCGTTCGTCCCGTCGTCCCCGACCACCCTGCTCGGCCACATCGCCGCCCGCACCGAGAAGCTGATCCTCTCCACCTCCACGACTCTGATCACCACCAACGACCCGGTGAAGATCGCGGAGGACTACGCGATGCTCCAGCACCTGGCCGACGGCCGGGTCGACCTCATGCTGGGGCGCGGCAACACCGGACCGGTGTATCCCTGGTTCGGGCAGGACATCCGCCAGGGCATCGACCTCGCCCGGGAGAACTACGCGCTGCTGCGCCGGTTGTGGCGTGAGGACGTCGTGGACTGGGAGGGCAGGTTCCGCACGCCCCTGCAGGCCTTCACGTCGACACCCCGGCCGCTGGACGGGGTTCCGCCGTTCGTCTGGCACGGGTCCATCAGGTCGCCGGAGATCGCGGAACAGGCCGCGTTCTACGGTGACGGCTTCTTCCACAACAACATCTTCTGGCCGGCCGATCACACCAGGCGCATGGTGCAGCTGTACCGGCGCCGGTACGCCCACCACGGCCACGGCCGCCCGGAGGACGCCATCGTGGGGCTCGGCGGCCAGGTCTTCATGCGGAAGAACTCGCAGGACGCGATCCGGGAGTTCCGTCCGTACTTCGACAACGCGCCGGTCTACGGCCACGGTCCGTCGCTGGAGGACTTCACCGAGCAGACCCCGCTGACCGTGGGCTCGCCCCAGCAGGTCATCGACCGAACCCTGTCCTTCCGGGAGACCCTGGGCGACTACCAGCGCCAGCTGTTCCTGATGGATCACGCGGGCCTGCCCCTCAAGACGGTCCTGGAGCAGCTCGACATCCTCGGCGAGGAGGTCGTGCCCGTTCTGCGCCGGGAGTTCGCGAGCGGACGCCCGGCCGACGTGCCGGACGCCCCGACGCACGCGGCGCGGGTCACGGCCGCCGCCACGTCGCAGGAGGTGGGCGCCGCGTGAAGCTGGTCGCCGTTTCCGCGGGGTTGAGTACCCCTTCCTCCACCCGCCTGCTCGCGGACCGGCTGGCCGAGTCGGTCCGCGACGAACTCGCCGTCCGGGGCCGTGTCGTGTCGGCCGAGGTCGTCGGGCTTCGCGAACTGGCCGGCGATGTCGCCAACCATCTCGTGACCGGCTTTCCGGCACCGCGCCTGGCCGCCGCGATCGACGCGGTGACCGGAGCCGACGGGCTGATCGTCGTCACGCCGGTGTTCACGGCCTCCTACAGCGGCCTGTTCAAGTCCTTCTTCGACGTGATCGCCCCGGACGCCCTCGCGGGCAAACCGGTCCTGGTCGCGGCCACGGGGGGTACTGCTCGCCACTCCCTCGTGCTGGAGCACGCCATGCGACCGCTCTTCGCGTATCTGCGCGCCACTGTTGTTCCCACCGCGGTGTACGCCGCGTCCGCCGACTGGGGATCCGGAGGAGACGAGTACGCCGACGGCCTGCCCGGCCGCATCCGCCGGGCGGGCGGCGAGCTGGCCGCGCTCCTCGCCGACCGCCCGCCCCGAGCCGAACCCGAGGACGACGTCACCGCCCTCGAACGGCAGCTCGCCGACCTGCGCTTCGACTGAGACCGGTCGTTCCGGGTCACCGCCTGCCCGGGCGAAGCCGCCGTGCCGCATACTGATCCGCCGTACCGCCGTTGGACGAACCCCGTCCCGTGCGGCCCCGGCCGGCGGAGTGAGTGTGAACCGATTGACGACATGGCCCTTCCTCGGGGACGTCGAGGGTGGGGGGACACCGGTCCGCGGCAGGGCTGAGGAACTGGCGTTCGTCGAGGCGCGGCTCGACGCCCTCGCCCGGGGGGCAGGCGGGATCGTCCTCGTCGAAGGCCCTGCGGGCATCGGCAGGTCGCGGATGCTCGCGGAGGCGTCGGCGTCCGCGAAACGGCGCGGGATGAGGGTGTTCCAGGGCGGAGCCGACCCCGACGAACAGTTCGTGCCGCTCGGCCCGTTGCTGGACGGGCTGTTCGCGGGGGAGGAGCCGCTCGCGGGGGCCGACCGGCTACGGGACCTCGCCGCGACGCCCGGCCAGCGGTTCTGGCTGCTCCAGGAACTGGGGGACCGCCTGCGGGAGGCCGCTCGGAGCGGGCCGCTGCTCATCGTCCTCGACGACCTCCAGTGGTGCGACGAACTGACGCTGCTCACCCTCCACACCCTCGCGGCCGCACTCGCGGCGCAGCCGATCCTGTGGCTGGTGGCCGTGCGCCACGGGAGCGTGCCTCCCCGGGTCCGCACGACACTTGACCGGATTCGGCAGGCCGGGGCGCACGAACTGGCCCTGGGCGCACTCGGCGACCCGGCGGTCGCCCGGATCGCGGAGGACGTCCTGGGTGCGGCTCCCGGCCCGGACGTCCTGCGTGTCGCGCGCCGCGCCGAGGGGGTGCCGCTGTTGCTCGAGGAACTGCTCGACGCGGTACGGGACGAGGGGCTGGTGACGATCGAGAACGGCACGGCACGGCTCCCGGCCGGATCCCTCCCCCTCACGCAACTGCCGTCCGTCGCGGGTCGGCTGGCCCGGCTTCCCACCGCGGCCCGCGAACTCGTCGAAACGGCGGCCGTGGTGGAACGCGCCGTCACCGTGGAGCTGCTGGCCGAGCTGCTCGGCAGACCACCTGCGACGCTGATCACCGCGATCCAGGAATCCCTCGACTCCGGTCTGCTCGTCGAAAGGGGCGACCGTCTGGAGTTCCGCCACGAGCTGATCCGCGAGGCGGTGGAAGCCGGACTCCCTCCCGCCCTGCGCCGAACCCTGCGGAGCCATGCCGCCGAGGTGCCGCCGGCGCGTGCGGCGTCCCCGGTCGGGCCCGACGAGCCGCCGGCCGTGGGCGTGCGGCTCGGCGACCGGACGGCCGTCGAACGGCTGCGTGCCGCCGCGGCCGATCTCGCGGTCACCGCGCCCGGAGCGGCGGCGGAGCTCAGCCTCAGAGCTCTGGAACTCACCATGGAGGACCCGTCGCAACGGCCGAGGGTCATCGCCGAGACGCTCCCGCTGCTCTGGCAGATGGGGCAGCCGGCCCAGGCGCACGACCTGGGGGCGTCGGCCCTGGCCGCCGGTGATCTCAGGCCCGACGACGAGGCGCGGATACGCCTCGCCATGGCGCGCCTTGCCAGTCACTTCGATTTCGCCGAGGCCGTGCGCCAGGCCCGTGCGGGGGCGGCACTGCCCGGGATCCCGGCCGCGCTGCGGGCCCGACTGCTCGCCCTGTTGTGCCTGGGCCTGTCACTGGCGGGTGACCCAGAGGGCGCGGAGCAGACCGCTGCCGAGGCGCGGGAGGCCACCGACGCGGCCCGGGACGGCATCGCCCAGGCCACCATGATGGTGGTCGACTCGGCCCTGTGCTTCTACCGGATGGACTGGAACGAGGCGCTCCGCCGGGCGAGCCGGGCGGCGGCCCTGGCGGCCGGCCTGGGCATCGCCCCTTCCGTCTGGATCCCGGAGGCGCTGTGGCAGTGCTTGCTGCTGACCGTGGCCGGCCGCACCGCGGAGGCGCTCACGCTCGCCGAGGCCGGGGTCCACGACGCCCGCCACCAGGGCCAGGCGGCGGCCGCACGCCTGTGGCTCATGCACCGCGCCCGGGCGCTCCTGGAGGCCGGGCGGCTGGCGGAAGCCCGGGCCGAGGCGGAAGCCGCCGCCGACATGAGGGGTGCGTTCGACAGCGGAGACCTCGCTGAACTCATGCTCCTGTACACGCTGACGCGAGTGGCGATCCACGCCGACGACCGCGAAGCCGCCCAGCGGTGCGCGGCGCAGGCGCGGCGCGTACGGGGTACGGGCGCACCGCTCGCCCGTAGCGTCGGCGCCTGGATGCTGGTACTGCTGGCGGACTTCGACGGCCGGCCCGACCGCGCCCTGGCGGAACTCGACGAGGTGCTGGCGGCGCTCGCCGAGGAACGACCGGCCCTGGTGAGCCCGGTCGACCCGATGGACACTCCCGCCCTCGTCCGCATGGCCCTGCGCGCCGGCGCATCCGAGCGGGCCGCCCCGGCCGTCGAGGTGGCCGAGCGGCGAGCCGCGCGCAACCCGGACTTCACGATCCTCGCTGCCAGTGCCGCGCACGCCCGCGGGCTGCTCGACAACGATCTGGCGCACCTCCTGCACGCCGTCCGGCTGTACGAGGGGGGCTCACGCCCGATCGCCCGGGCGTCGGCGCTGGAGGACGTCGGACGCAAGCTCGCGACCACCCGCAGGCCCGAGGCGGTGCCGTACCTGGACAAGGCGCTCGTCCTCTACACCCGGTCAGGTGCCGAGCGGCACGCCGCGCGGGTCCGTCGACGCCTGCGGGCCGCCGGCGTGCGCCGACGCCCCTCATCGGCCGGATCGGCCGAGGAATGGCCCGAGCTGACAGCGTCGGAGCTCCGGGTGGCACGGCTCGTGGCCCAGGGACTGACAAACCCGCAGGTGGCCAAGGAGCTCTCCCTGTCGCCCCACACGGTGGGTTCGCACCTGCGCCGCGCCTACACCAAGCTCGACATCGGCTCCCGCGCGGAGCTGGCCCGGCTGGTGGAGAGACGCGACAACGGAGAGTGATCGCTTCGCATCCCCCGCCGATGCCCTCTCTATGGACCTTTCATGCGATGTGCCGACGTCGTCGCCTCCTCAAAATGATCAACAGCTGCGGAAAGGAAGCGTTCCGCAGGGAACAGTTGGTCGAGAGAGGAACAGCGCATGACCGCAAGGCTCCAGCGAGCCCGCCCTGGCAGCCCTGGACTTCAGGCGCTCGTCGACGAACTCGCGGAGCAGCTCGGCCGGTCCGTCGCGATCGATGATCCGCTGGTCCGCGTGGTCTGCACGAGTCGCCACTTCGGCGACGAGGACCCGGTACGCATCGGCACGCTGCTGCAGGGCCGTGCCGACAACGCCACCATCCGCTACGTACTCGCCCAAGGAGTGACGCAGTGGGCCAGACCCGGATTCATCGAGGGCCGTGACGACCTCGGGCTCCTGCCCCGTTACGTCGTGCCGCTGCGCGAGCGCGGGCACCTCCTGGGGCTGCTCATGGTGGTGGCGCCCGAGATGACGCTCGGCGACGGGGAGACCGAAGCCATCGGGCGCGCAGCCGGCCTGATGGCGGCCCAGATGTACGTCGAGCAGCTCGGCGCCGACAGCCGGAGGAGCGACGAGCAGGCCCTGGTCCTGGAACTCGTCGACACCGACGTCGTCACCCGCACCGCCGCGCGTCGGCGGGCCGTGGAACTCGGGCTGCTCGGGAAGGCCGAACACGTCCTGGTCACCTTGGTCAAGCTGGGCCGCGGCACGGAGCCCGTCCGGCAACCCGAGGCCGCTCTGTGGGGGGCTCTGGAGGGCTTCCGGCAGACACGTTCGGCGCACGGCGTCCTCGCGGTCGACCAGGACCGGGCGATCCTGCTCCAACTGCGTGAGCGGCCTCCCGCCCCGCCCGAGGTCGCCACCCAGTCGGCCCGCGTCCTCGAGGAACTCGCCACGTTCCTGGATCCGTCGACGTCTCCGGTCATCGGTGTCGGCGGGCGGCACCTGGGCCTGCAGCACGCCTGGAGGTCGTACGAGCAGTCCCTCGTCGCGGCCCGCGCGGCACGCCGGATCCCCTCGCTTCGAAGCATCGGTGACTGGGACCTGCTCGGCGAGTTCGCCGTCCTCCTCCAGCTCCCCGAGCACGCACTGAACGCCTCCCTCGTGCCCGAGCCGCTGCGCACCCTGAACGAGGCCCACGGCGACGACCGGCTCCGGGACACCCTGCGCTGCTACCTCGAACACGCCGGATCGATCCCCAAGACCGCCGAGGCGTTGCGCCTCCACCGCACATCGCTCTACTACCGCCTGCGCCAGATCCAGGAGATCACCGGACTCGACCTCGACGACGGTGGTCACCGGCTCACGCTGCACCTGGGGCTCAGGATCGAGGAACTCCTCTCCACGGGCGACGACACGACCGCCTGATCCGGCTGATCCTGGCCGGCCCTCGCCTCTCCGACAAAGCGATAAGGATCTCCGACCCGATTCCTACAGCGCGCGGTGGTGGTGGCGAAGGGCCGTCATCGAAGATGTGAGAGACGGCGCGGGCCGGACGACAGGCCCGTGACCAGGGAAGGAAGAGGTCATGAAAGAACTGATCACCACCGACGGGACACGCATCGCCTACCGGGACACCGGTGGCGAGGGCATCCCCCTGGTCATGCTTCACGGCTGGGGCCAGACGCAGGCGATGTTCCGCCACCAGGTCGAGAACCTGTCTCCCGGGCGTCGTGTGGTCACCCTCGACTTCCGAGGCCACGGGCTGTCCGACAAGCCGAAGCACGGCTACCGCATCGCTCGGTTCTCCCGCGATGTGCTCGAACTCGTCGACCACCTCGGGCTGGTGCGGTTCGACGCGCTGGGGTGGTCGATGGGCGTCTCGGTGTGGTGGAGCTTCATCGACCAGTACGGCACCGGACGGATCCGGCGCCTCGTCGCCGTCGACCAGCCGGCGGCCGTCGCTGCCGTGCCCTGGACGACCGGGCAGGAGCAGCAGCAGTCCGGCGCCATCTTCGACGTGTCGCAGCTGCTCGAACTGGGTGCCGCGCTCGCTGCCCCCGGAGGTGACAAGGTGCGCGCCGACTTCGTGCGCGGCATGTTCTCGGGTGACCCGGACCCGGAGATCCTCGCCTTCGTCGCGCAGGAGATCTCCTCGACGCCTGCCTACGCCGGCGTACCTCTGCTGTTCGACCACTGCGCCCAGGACTGGCGCGACGTACTTCCCCGGATCGACGTGCCGACCCTGGTGATCGGCTGCGAGGGGAGTCATGTGAACCCCGACTCGCAGCGCTTCATCGCCCAGCAGATTCCCGACGCCCGACTCCATGTCTTCACCTCCGACGTGGCGGGTTCGCATTTCCCGTTCCTTGAGAACCCGGCGGCGTTCAACGCGGTGGTGGAGAAGTTCCTCGCCGAGGAACCGGACACGAGGGCCCAGACCGGCCTCCGTGTCCACGCCGGCGGCCGTGCGAACGGCTGCCCCTCCCGCGAAGAACCGAAGGCTTGGAATTCTCATGGCTCAGTCAGTGATGTCACGCGCGCCTGAAAGGGAGGTCCGGCAACCGGCCGGTATCCGGCCGGCGTCCGCTTCCGAATGGCTCGTCGAGATCCGTTCCGGAATACCGAGCGAGGGGAACGGGACCTTCCTCTACCTCGGCATGCACGTCCGCGGATCGGCGACCAGCGTCCGCGAAGGGGTCAGAACGGTTCTGGAGCCCCACGACCTGGTCTTCTGCGACCCGGCCCGGCGCCACCTCCTGCAGTTCGGCGACGACTGCCGGATGGTCTTCTTCCGGGTACCCCGCGGCTACCTGGGAGTCACGGAATCGGAACTGGACCGGGTGGTGGGTGTTCCCGTGCGTGGTGGCGACGGGCTGGGGGCTCTGGTGTCGGACTTCCTGTCCGCGCTCGCCGACAAAGCCGATCTCCGCCGGCCCAGGCCCGGGGACCGACTCGCCCGTACAGCCGTCCACCTCCTGTCCGTCCTGCTCATGGAGCTCCTCGAAACCGGCATGGAGGGCGAGGAGGCCGAGGCATCAACGGTCGGCGGCGAGATGCTGTCCCGGATCCGGTGCTTCATCGAAGAGCGCCTCATGGACCCGGACCTCTCACCGGAAGCGATCGCACGCGCCCACCACATCTCCGTCCGGTACCTGCACAAGCTCTTCCAGAACGAGGGCGTCACGGTGAGCCAGTGGGTGCGGCGACGCCGACTGGAGTCCTGCAGGGTCGAGCTGGGCCGGTCCAACCGACGGTTCACCGTGGCAGCGGTGGCGCACCGCTGGGGCTTCAGCAGCCCTTCGCACTTCAGCCGCACCTTCAGGGGCGCGTACGGCATGACCCCGAGCGAATGGCAGTCCTTGGCGACTTCGGCCGTCGCTGACGCCCCGCACGCGGCCTGACACCGAGAAGAGAACCGCCATGACCCCCACCGTCGTACTCGTGCACGGCGCCTTCGGCGACGCAGCGGCCTGGATAGGCGTCGTCTCGGAACTGCGCAGCCGCGGCATCCCGGTGATCGCACCGCCGAACCCCCTGCGCGGCCTCGCCTCCGACGCCGCCTACCTCACGTCCGTCGTCTCCCAGATCTCCGGCCCCGTCCTGCTCGTCGGCCACTCCTACGGCGGGGCACTGATCACCGTGGCCGGCGCCGCGGAGAACGTCGTCGGGCTCGTCTACATCGCGGCGTACGTGCTCCACGAAGGCGAGAGCCTCGGCGATCTGGAGAGACGCTTCCCCGACTCGTCGCTGGCGGGCAACCTGAAGACGTGGACGTACCCGCTCGTCGACGGCCACTGCGCAGTCGAGGTCACCATCGACGAAGCGGCATTCCCCGCCGTCTTCGCCGCGGACGTGGCGGAGGATGTCGCCGGGGTCCTGGCGGCGGCCCAACGCCCGCTCGCCGCCGCGGCCTTCACCGAGGCGGCCTCCGCAGCCGCCTGGCAGGTCAAGCCGTCCTGGGCCTTGGTGGCCGGAGCCGACCGCGCGATCAACCCGGAGGTCCAGCGCTACGGCGCCGAGCGGGCCGGGTCCGTCGTCGTCGAGCTCCCGGACGCCTCCCACGCCGTCGCCCTGTCGGAGCCCAGGCAGGTCGCCGATCTGATCAGGGACGCGGTGCGGGCGACGAGCTGACCGGAACGCACGGCGTGGCGCGGACGAACCTCGGTTCGTCCGCGCCACGTTCCTTTGGCCGAAGCGCCTGATCCGGAACTGCCCGGACGGGCCAGACCCGGTGCGTGCAGTGGAAAGCCGCCGCCCCCCGGTTCCCTAGATTCGTCCGTACCGCGTCCCCATCATGCCGGCCTGCGTTGTCGGCAGGGCCACACCTGCACGGAGTGCACCCATGCCTTTCCTCCCCGTCGACGAGGAGAACTCAAGCGTCATCAACCTGTACTACGAGGACCACGGGACCGGCCGGCCCGTCGTGCTCATCCACGGCTGGCCGCTCAACGGTGCGTCCTGGGAGAAGCAGGAGGCCGCGCTGCTGGCCGCCGGCCACCGCGTGATCACCTATGACCGCCGCGGCTTCGGCGCCTCCGACAAGCCTTCCTTCGGCTACGACCACGACACCTTCGCGGCCGACCTCGACGCCGTGCTCACCCGGCTCGACCTGCGCGACGTGGTGCTCGTCGGCTTCTCCATGGGCAGCGGCGAGGTCACCCGCTACCTCGGCACCTACGGCTCGGAGCGCGTCTCCAGGGCCGTGCTGCTCGGCGTGCTGCCGCCGTTCCTGCTGAAGACCGATGACAACCCGGGCGGTGTCGACGGCATCGTCTTCGAGAAGATCCAGGGCGCCATCCGCGCCGACCGCCCAGCCTTCGTCGCCGGCTTCCTCGCCGACTTCCACAACGTGGACGTGCTCGGCGGCGACCGGGTGAGCGACCAGGTCGTCCAGTACAGCTGGAACGTCGGCGTTTCGGCCTCCGCCAAGGCGACCGTGGACTGCGTCCCGACCTGGCTCACCGACTTCCGCGCGGACCTGCCGAAGATCGACGTCCCCGTCCTGATCATCCACGGCGACGCCGACCGCACCCTGCCGCTGCGCTCGACCGCCGTCCCACTCTCGAAGGCCATCGCGGGCGCCCGCCTGGTGGTGCTCGAAGGTGCCCCGCACGGTCTCATCTGGACGCACGCCACCGAGGTCAACAGAGAACTGCTGACCTTCATCGGCGGCTGACCGGCGCTCCCCCACTCCCCTCCTCTGCTCCCCTGCTCCCCGAAAGCGAGATCGTATGTCGAGCATGCCCGTCGCCGGGATCCGTCCCGGCCCGCCGGCCCCCGGCCACTCCCCTGAGCACACCGCAGACCTGGTCGTACGCAACGCCAAGGTGTACACCGGCGACCCCCTGCACCCTCGGGCGAGCGCGGTCGCGATCCGCGCCGGACTGATCACCGCCATCGGCGACGACGCCGACGTCCTGCCGCAGGTCGGCCCGCACACCCGCGTGGTCGACGCGCTGGGCCGGCGCGCCGTCCCCGGCCTCAACGACTCGCACCTGCACGTCATCCGGGGTGGCCTCAACTACGTGCTGGAGCTGCGCTGGGACGGCGTGCCGACGCTGCGCCAGGCGCTGGCCATGCTGCGCGCCCAGGTCGAGCGCACCCCGCCGGGCCAGTGGGTCCGGGTGGTGGGCGGCTGGTCCGCCGACCAGTTCGCCGAGCGCCGGCTGCCCACCCTCGCCGAACTCAACGCCGCCGCCCCCGACACCCCGGTGTTCGTGCTGCACCTGTACCAGTCGGCGCTGCTCAACCGGGCGGCACTGCGGGCCGCAGGCTTCACCCGGGACACCCCCGACCCGGTCGGCGGGCAGATCGTGCGCGCTCACGACGGCGAGCCGACCGGCATGCTGCTGGCCGCACCGGGCGCCCTGCTGCTGTACTCCACGCTGGCCAAGGCTCCGACCCTGGACGAGGCCGACAAGGCCGTCTCCACCCGGCACTTCCTGCGCGAGCTCAACCGCTTCGGGCTCACCTCCGCCATCGACGCGGCGGGCGGCTTCCAGAGCTTCCCGGAGAACTACGGCACCGTCACGGAGCTGGCGAAGAACGGCCAGCTGACGCTCCGGATCGCCTACCACCTCTTCCCGCAGACCGCCGGGCAGGAGCTGGACGACCTGCGGCGCTGGGTGGAGACCGTCCGACCCGGCGACGGGGACGAATGGCTGCGACTCAACGGAGCCGGGGAGAACCTCACCTGGGCGGCCGCCGACTTCGAGAACTTCTCCGAGCCGCGCCCCGAACTCGGCCCCTACGAGGCCGGGTTCGAGCAGGCCGTGCGCCTGCTGATGGAGCACGACTGGGGCTTCCGGCTGCACGCGAGCTACGACGAGACGATCCGCCGTGACCTGGCGGTCTTCGAGCGGCTGGCCGCCGAGGGCCTGTTCCCCGGCGGAAACCGCTGGCTCTTCGACCACGCCGAGACGGTCTCCACCGCGAGCCTGGACCGGATCGCGGCGCTCGGCGGCGCCGTCTCGGTGCAGAACCGGATGTCCTTCCAGGGCGAGGCGTTCGTCCGGCGCTACGGCGCGGCCGCGGCCGCCGACGCCCCGCCGGTGCGGGCGATGCTGGAGCGCGGCCTGACGGTGGCCGCGGGCACCGACGCCACTCGGGTCTCCTCCTACAACCCGTGGGTGGCCCTGCACTGGCTGATCTCCGGACGGGCCGTCAGTGGACGCGCGCTGCGCCCGGCGGCCAACCGGCTGAGCCGCGAGGAGGCGCTGGAGCTGTACACCCTCGGCGGTTCCCGGCTCACCGGCGAGGAAGAGGTCAAGGGCCGTCTTCGGGTGGGCTGTTACGCCGACCTCACGGTGCTCAGCGCGGACTACCTCACCGTCCCCGAGTCGGACATCCCGCACATCGAGTCGGTGCTCACCGTGGTCGGCGGCCGTATCGTGTACGGCGCCCAGGAGCACGAGGGCCTCGCCCCCGAGCTGCCGGCCGTGGTCCCGCTGTGGAGCCCGGTGGCACGCTTCGGCGGCTACCAGGCCACTCCGGCGCCGAGCCTGTCCGGTGTCCGGCAGGCCGAGCGGCTGGCCGAGGCGGCGGCCGACTCCGACGAGCAGCGTGCCTGGCGCGCGGCCCGCGGCCAATGGGTACCCGGACAGGGCGGCGGCCCCGCACTGGACGACCCCTGTTTCCTCTGAGCCGCCCGCTTCCGGCCTGACCGGTTCAACCACCGTGCGCCGCCGAGCCCTTGCCGCTTGGCGGCGCACGGCGTTGCCCGGCGAGAGCCGTGAAAGGACCACCTTCGTGACTTCCTCCGTCTCCCCCTCCTCCCCGTGCCCGCCCGCGGATCCACGACCGCCACCCGCTCGCACTGGCCCTGTTCGCGCTGACTGCCGCGACCAGCTCCCCCGGCGGCTTCGCCGAGTACCACCGTCACGAGCATGAGATCGCCTGCGCCAGGCTCGGCAGGAGGCGGCGGCGATCGGCTGACATGAACCGGAGGAACCGCGCACAGGTGTGTAGACGGCGGTCGGCGGAATGATCAATCCGGAACGGAGCATCGGGCTGGCGGCCCACCGTGCGTGCTAGAACCGTCGGCGGCAGTGAACGCTCACCCGCGACCACCGCCGTCAGCACCGTGCATCCATCGGCAACTCCTCCACCGAAGGCGAACCATGTCCGTCGCACGAACCGCACGAACCGTCCGATCCGCCCTGCTCGCGGCCCTCGCCGCGCTGGCGCTGCTGCTCTCCGGCGCGGCCGCCACCGCGCCCGCCTCCGCCGCCACGACCGCCACCACCGGTCTGGACGGCGTGTGGGCCTGTGACGTCCCGGCCGGCTACGTCTACGACCAGGTGTCCATGAACCGCAGCTGCAGCGGCGGCGGCACCTGGAACTCGCCGCAGTTCCACCTGCGCACGCCCGTCGACGGGCTGACCGCGTGTATCAGCACGCCGGCCTTCGTCTACGACTCCATCTCCTGGGGCTACGCGTGCAGCCAGCAGTCCGGCGTGATCTCCAACGCCTATCACCTGCGCACCCCGTACGACGGCCTCACCGCCTGCGTGGGCACCCCCGCCTTCACCTATGACTTCGTCGGCCGCAGCACCTCCTGCAACCTGTCGTACGGAAGCGGCATCCCCTCCACCACCTTCCACCTCCGCACGCCGGTCAACGGCATGTGGGCGTGCGACGTCCCTCGCGGCTGGACCTACAGCGCCACCACCTCGAACCTGGACTGCGCCAGCATCCAGGGTGTGCCGACCACCAAGTTCCGCCTGGTCGGCTGAGTCTGAGCAACACCCTTAGAACACGCGGGCGACCCGGCGGCGGCCGGGGCGCCCGCCCCGCCCTGCTCGGACCAGCTCCAGCTCCGCGATCTCCTGGTCCCCGCTGAACCCGCCCGTCGGGCGGAAGCCGAGGCGGGCGTAGAAGCCCCGGACGTCCCTCTTGCCGTGCCAGGTCAGAGCTTTCACTGGCTATTCACCGGATCCGGAGTCTTCGACTCGGTCGCCCGCAGCCTGTTCGCGGCCGGGTTCCTGCCGGTCGGATTGTTGTTCGGCGACGGGCTCGCCGGCCCGTACCGTCTTCACCTGCCGGTCCCGCCGGTCCTGCTGGTCCGGGCTCCCGCGGTCGCCGGTGTCGTCGTGGTGGCCGGGTACTCCGCCGGCACCGCCCTGGGGGATGTCGTCCATGGCTCCTCCTCGTCAGCTCCCGGGCGCCTGCCCGAGCGGGCAGTTCTCAATCGGGGAATGAGCGGGCGACCGGCTCACGAGACCGCCGCGCCCAACAGTGACGCGCTGCCTCGGCGGCAGGATGCGAGGCCGGGACCGGGTACCCCGCGGATCGATCACCCACTCCGCTTCCGGTCGCCGCGCTGCCCGGTGCGCGCGGCTTCGTCGTGACCGGCGTCGTCCTCCGGCGGCGGAACGCAGGGGTACGCGGGTCGGCGGCAGCGGCCGCGCTCTCCGCGGTGGCGTCGTAACCCTGCCGAACCGGACCGCTGTCGGGGCGTCGCGGGTCGGGCCCGTCTGCCGGGTCGGCGTGGTCGGAGGCTCTGTCCCCGTACGAGCGGTCCGCGGGCGGAGCGGCTCCGGCGGCAGCTGCAGCTGCAGCTGCCCGATCGTTCCGGTCTTCGTCGTGCGGCTCCTCGTGCTGCATGTCCTCGTCTGCCATGGGAAGCTCCTGTCGGTGCACGGTGTGCGAGTCTCGTGGCCATCGCGGCGACGGCCAGCAGTTCGGACTGCCGGTGCTGCAGGGTCCGGTTCCAACAGTCCGCGGACAGGGCGTGCTCGCTCCGCTCCGGTCGAATCGGGTCGACCTCACCGCGGCCGCCCCGCCGAACTCGGACGAGCACGCCCGCCACAAGGCGAGCGGACGAGGCCCGGGGGCGCCCGGTCGCCGGTCCGCACCCAGGCGGGGCCTCGCCGATAGCGCCGTCGGAGGTGTCGCCACCACGGCGACGACGATCGTTGTCCCACCAAGGTCATGGCAGCGCGGTGGCGTGCAGGCAGGTGTGCCGATCCGGTGCTGGCCCGGCGGTCAGAAATTCGGGCAACCTCGCCAAGGATCTCTGCCCGGAGAGTCCCGGCGACATCGGCAGACACCGGGTTGCCGTCCGTGGTGGTCTCGCCGTTGGGCCGGACCACGACGACGTCCGGCGGCCGGTGGGCACCGGGCGGACCTGGGAGGGTGACCGCGTAGCGCGTAGGGCCAGCGCCCAGCCGGACGAACAGCCGAAGCCGCACCCGCGCCGCCGGCCCCTCCGGACGGCGCAGCAACCTGCCACGTCCGCGTTCAGGAAACCCGGTCGCGAACTCACCGTCCATCACTCCACCATGGACCCCGGAGCCCAAGGCGTCAAAAGTCCTGACAGGAGCTGTCGCACGCCCCTGTGCCTGCCGTGCCCGATGCCGGACCGAGCGGGAGAAGGGCCCATCCGCCGCACGGCTGAACGACGACCGCCCGTTCGTCCCTCCTGTCGGATCGCCCGCCGTCTCACCGTCACGCCGGGTTGCCCCACAACCACCCGTGGCGGCGCCTCACTCGGCGGCGCCCGTGCACCCCCGCCGGTCGGCCGAGCCGCTGCGGGCCGTCGCCGGGCAGGCCCGGTGTGGCCGTCTGCCAGATGGGGCATCCGCATGGGTGCGTCAAGCACGTCTGCCGGGCGGTCGTGCCGGGCGCGGTGATACTGCCCGGAGCCCCGGGTGCCCGGCGCGCCGATGCTGTGAGGGCTGTTTCGTCGCGGCACCAGCGGTTAGCCGAACCCGTGCACGAGGTTCCCGGACCGCGCAGTGGAGGAGTTGGGTCATGAAGGTTTCCGACTACGTGCTCGAGCGGCTGCGCGACTGGGAGGTCGAGTACGTCTTCGCGTATCCCGGGGACGGTATCAACGGGCTGCTCGCAGCCTGGGGCCGCGCCGAGGACCGGCCGAGGTTCGTCCAGGCGAGGCACGAGGAGATGGCGGCCTTCCAGGCGGTGGGGTATGCGAAGTTCTCCGGACGGACGGGGGTGTGCGCGGCTACCTCGGGTCCGGGCGCGATCCACCTGCTGAACGGCCTGTACGACGCCAAGCTCGACCACGTGCCGGTGGTCGCGATCGTCGGGCAGACCGACCGCAGCGCGATGGGCGGCTCCTACCAGCAGGAAGTCGACCTACTGACCCTCTACAAGGACGTGGCCTCGGAGTTCTGCGAGATGGTCACCGTCCCCGCCCAGCTGCCGAATGTGCTGGACCGCGCCATGCGGGTGGCCGCCACCCGGCGCACGGTCACCGCGGTGATCATCCCGGCCGATGTGCAGGAACTCGACTACGAGCCCCCCGCGCACGCCTTCAAGCAGGTGCCCTCCAGCCTCGGTGTCCCCCGCTACGCCTTGGTCCCGGCCGAGGAGGACCTCGCGCGGGCCGCGCAGGTCCTCAACGCCGGCGAGAAGGTCGCGATGCTGATCGGGCAGGGCGCCCGTTCGGCTCGTCCCGAGGTCGAGCAGGTCGCCGACCTGCTCGGTGCCGGCGTGGCGAAGGCACTGCTCGGCAAGGACGTACTGCCCGACACCCTGCCGTACGTGACCGGTTCCATCGGTCTGCTCGGCACCCGCGCCTCCTACGAGATGATGCGGGACTGCGACACCCTCCTCGTGGTGGGCTCCAGCTTCCCCTACACGCAGTTCCTGCCCGAGTTCGACCAGGCGCGGGCCGTGCAGATCGACCTGGACCCGTCCATGGTCGGGTTGCGCTACCCGTTCGAGGTCAACCTCGTCGGCGACGCGGCCGAAGCGCTGCGCCGACTGATCCCGCTGTTGGAGCGCAAGGCGCACGGCGCGTGGCGCAAGACGGTGGAGGACAACGCGGCGCGCTGGTGGGAGGTCATGCAGCGGCGCGCCGAGGTGTCCGCGGACCCGGTCAACCCCGAGCACGTCGTCCACGCCCTCGACGCGCTGCTGCCCGACAACGCGATCCTGGCCGCGGACTCCGGGTCCGCGGCGAACTGGTACGCCCGGCACCTGCGGATGCGCGGTGACATGCGCGGTTCGCTGTCCGGGACGCTGGCGACCATGGGTCCGGGTGTGCCGTACGTGATCGGCGCAAAGTTCGCGCACCCAGACAGGCCGGCGATCGCGATCGTGGGCGACGGAGCCATGCAGATGAACGGCCTCGCCGAGCTGATCACCGCCGCGAAGTACTACCGGGAGTGGGCCGACCCGCGCATGGTCGTCGCCGTCCTGAACAACCACGACCTGAACCAGGTCACCTGGGAGATGCGCGCGATGCAGGGCGCCCCGCAGTTCGAAGCCTCGCAGAGCCTGCCCGACGTGCGCTACGCCGACCTCGCCCAGAGCTTCGGCCTGGACGGAGTGCGCGTGGAGCGGCCCGAGGACGTGGAGCCGGCGTGGCGGCGTGCGCTGGCCGCGGACCGGCCGTTCGTCATCGACTTCCGCACCGACCCGGCCGTGCCGCCGATCCCGCCGCACGCCACCTGGGACCAGATCAAGGCCGCCGCCTCCGCCGTCCTGCACGGCGACAGCGACCGGTCATCGGTGGTCCAGCAGGGCGTGAAGGCGAAGATCCAGGAGTTCCTGCCCGGCAACGGACGGAGCTGACCGGTGACCGCCGGCCAGGAGTTCGACCTCGCCGCACTCCAGCGGGCCCTGCGCGCCGAGGTGGACGGCGAGGTCCGCTTCGACGCCGGAAGCCGCGGCGCCTACGCCACCGACGGCTCGAACTACCGCCACGTCCCCCTCGGTGTGGTCGTGCCGCGGACGGTGGAGGCGGGCGCCGCCGCGGTCGGAGTCTGCTCCCGGTTCGCCGCACCGGTGCTTTCGCGCGGAGGCGGTACCAGCCTCGGGGGGCAGTGCACCAACGAGGCGGTGGTCATCGACTGGACCAAGTACTGCCACCGTCTGGTCTCGGTCGATCCACAGGGGCGGACCTGCGTGGTCGAGCCCGGCATCGTCCTGGACGAGCTCAACCGCCAACTTGCCCAGCACGGACTGAAGTTCGGTCCGAAGCCCTCCACCCACAGCCACTGCGCGCTGGGCGGCATGATCGGCAACAACAGCTGCGGCGCGTCCGCCCAGGCCTACGGCAAGACCGCCGACAACATCCGCCGCCTCGAAGTCCTCACGTACGAGGGTGCCCGGTTCTGGGCGGGCCCGACCGGCGAGGACGAGTACGCCCGGATCGTGACCGACGGCGGGCCCAGGGCGATGATCTACCAGGGGCTGCGGGACATCACCGGCCGCCACCTGGCCGAGATCCGGCGCGGCTACCCGAAGATCCCGCGCCGGGTCTCGGGCTACAACCTGGACTCCCTGCTGCCCGAGAACGGCTTCGACGTGGCCCGCGCCCTGGTGGGCAGCGAAGGGACCCTGGTGACCGTCCTGCGGGCGGAACTGGAGCTGGTCGAGGTGCCGGCGGCGGAGGCACTGCTGGTCCTGGGCTTCGACGACATCTACCAGGCTGCCGACGCGGTCCCCGACCTGCTGGAGCACAGCCGCCCCACCCAGCTGGAGGCCATCGACGGGCGGATGGCGCAGCTGATGCGCGAGGAGCACGCCTACCTCGACTCGCTGGAGAGCCTGCCCGAGGGCGACAGCTGGCTGCTGGTCCAGTTCACCGGCGACACGAAGCAGGAGGCCGATGCGCAGGCGTACGAGCTGCTGCGGGCGCTGGGTCGCGACGAGGACGACCCGAAGGTGGCGCTCTCCGACGATCCGGCGCGTGAGCAGGAGATGCTCAAGGCCCGAGAAGCGGGCCTTGGCGTGACCGCCCGGCCGCCGGACGGCTCCGAGACGTGGGAGGGCTGGGAGGACTCCGCGGTCGCCCCGGAGAAGCTGGGGGCCTACCTGCGCGACCTGGAGCGGCTCTTCGACCGGTACGGCTACCAGCAGGCCTCCCTGTACGGGCACTTCGGGCAGGGCTGCGTCCACACCCGGATCCCGTTCGAGCTGCGCGAGGGCAAGGGCATCGAGGCGTTCCGGGCCTTCCTCTTCGACGCGGCCGACCTCGTCGCCTCCTACGGCGGATCGCTGTCGGGGGAGCACGGCGACGGGCAGGCCCGCGGCGAACTTCTGCCACGCATGTTCGGGCAGACCCTGGTCGACGCGATGGGCGAGGTCAAGGCTCTGTTCGACCCCGGCAACCGGATGAACCCCGGCAAGGTCATCCACCCCCACCGCGTCGATGCCGACCTGCGACTGGGCGCCGCCTGGCGGCCCGAACCGAAGCAGACGCACTTCGCCTATCCCGACGACGGCAACGACTTCGGCCAAGCGGTGCTGCGCTGCGTGGGCATCGGCAACTGCCGCACCCACCAGGGCGGGGTCATGTGCCCCTCCTACCGTGCGACCGGAGAGGAGGAGCACTCCACCCGTGGCCGGGCGCGGCTGCTCTTCGAGATGCTCGGCGGCCACGACGACTCGCCCGTCACCGGCGGCTGGCGCTCCACCGAGGTCCGCGACGCACTCGACCTGTGCCTGGCCTGCAAGGGCTGTAAGTCGGACTGCCCGGTCGGGGTCGACATGGCCACCTACAAGGCCGAGTTCCTCGCCCACCACTATCAGGGGCGGCTGCGTCCGCCCGCCCATTACGCCATGGGCTGGCTCCCGCTGTGGGCGCACCTGACGCGGACGCTGGCGGCGCCGGGCCTGGCCAATGCCGTCCTGCACGCCCCGGCCCTGGGCCGGATGGGCAAGATGCTGGCCGGCATCGACCCGCGCCGCGCCGCACCGCTGTTCGCTGCCGATTCGTTCCAGGAGTCCTGGCACCGGGCCGCCAAGCCGCAGCCCGATCCGGGCGATCCGCGCACCGTGGTGCTGTGGCCGGACACCTTCACCAACCAGTTCCACCCGCACGTCGCGGACGCCGCGGTCCGCGTCCTGGAAGACGCCGGCTTCCACGTAGCCGTCCCGGCCGGCCCGGTGTGCTGCGGCCTGACGTGGATCTCCACCGGCCAGCTCACCACAGCTCGCCGGGTCCTCGAGCGCACCACCCGCGTGCTGCAACCGTGGCTGGAGGCCGGAACCCCGATCATCGGCCTCGAACCCTCCTGCACCGCGGTCTTCCGCACCGACGCCCCCGACCTGCTCGCAGGTGACCAGGACATCACCCGTCTGGCATCGCAGACGCGCACCTTCGCCGAACACCTCGTCAACCACGCCCCCGACAGCTGGCAACCGCCCCGGACCAGCCGGGCGGCGACCGTGCAGACCCACTGCCACCAGCACGCCGTCCTCGGCACCGGCCCGGACCGCGAACTGATGCGCCGCGCCGGCCTGGAGGCGAACGTGCTCGACGAAGGCTGCTGCGGCCTGGCGGGCAACTTCGGCTTTGAACGAGGGCACTACGACCTGTCCCGGGCCATCGCCGAGCAGGGCGTCCTGCCCGCCGTGCGCGACACCGCCCCCGGCGCCTTCGTCCTGGCCGACGGCTTCAGCTGCCGCACCCAGATCGACCAGGCCACGACTGGCCGCCAGGCCCTGCACCTGGCCGAAGCCCTCGCCCTGGCCCTGGACGGACCGCCACCCGCCGACCACCCCGAGAAGGCGATCCCGCGCCCGCAACCCCGTCCCGCGGCGGCCCGCCTGCTGACCGCAGGCGTCGCGGGCACGCTGACCGGCCTGGCTACGGCGGCCGTTCTCGCCACGCACCGACACCGCGCAAGGAGGAGGTAACCGTCATGCGATCCCTGCACGAGCGACTCCGCCACGAGGCCCGCTCCTACGCCGGAAACGACGATCGCCCGCTCGCGGCCTACACCGGCCTCATGGCGCTGTATGCCACCGCCGTGCTCGGCATCGCCGCCACCGCCCGGACCACCCGCCGCGAGCTGCCCAACCCAAGCCCATGGGACGTCACCCTGAACGCGCTGGCCATCCACCAGCTCTCCCGCCTGGTCGCCAAGGACCCCGTCACCAGCCCGCTGCGCGCGCCGTTCACCCGCTTCAACGGCACCTCCGGTCCGGCCGAACTGGAAGAGGAGGTCCGTGGCACCGGAGCGCGCAAAGCCGTCGGCGAGCTCGTCACCTGCCCGTTCTGTGTCGCCCTGTGGGTCGCCACCGCGAGCACCGCCGGGTCCGTCCTCGCCCCGCGCGCAACCCGACTCGCCACCGCCACCCTCGCGGCACTGGCCGGCGCCGACTTCCTGCAGTTCGCCCGCGCCGCTGCCCAGCAAGCCGCCGGCGAACAGCCATGACCGCCACCACCCCGACCGTCGAGGCCCTGCAGGTGCAGGTCCTCGACTTCCCCACCGACGCTCAGGAGGCCGACGGCACCCTCGCCTGGGACTCCACCACCATGGTCCTCGTCCATGCCCGCAGCCAGAACACCATCGGCCTCGGCTGGACCTACGGCGCCCCCGCCACCGCCCAGGTGATCACCGGGCAACTCCACGGCATCGTGGTCGGCCGCCCCGCCTTCGACATCCCGGACGCCAATGAAGCGATGAGCCGTGCGATGCGCAACGCCGGCCGTCCCGGCCTGATCGCGGGCGCGATCTCCGCCGTCGACATCGCCCTGTGGGACCTCAAGGCCCGCCTGCTCGGCCTTCCGCTCGTGGACCTGCTCGGTGCCGCTCGGCGCGAGGTCCCCGTCTACGGGAGTGGCGGCTTCACCACGTACACCGAACGGCAACTGGCCGAGCAGCTCGAAGGCTGGGCCGAGCAGGACGTCACCCGCTTCAAGATCAAGATCGGTGAGAACTGGGGCGCCCGCGAACGGCGCGACCTGGAGCGCACCGAGCAGGCCCGTGGGCTGATCGGCGACGACGCCGAACTGTACGTCGACGCGAACGGCGCCTACACCCGCAAACAGGCCGTCCGCGTCGGACGGACGCTGGCGGGCCTGGGGGTGAGCTGGTTCGAGGAACCCGTCACCTCCGACGACCTCACCGGCCTCGCCCACGTCCGCGACGCCGTCACCGCGGACGTCGCGGCCGGCGAGTACGGATACGACCTGCCCTACTTCGCCCGCATGGCACCGGCCGTGGACTGCCTGCAGGCGGACGCCACCCGCTGCGGGGGCATCACCGTGTGGGTGCGCGCCGCCGCCCTCGCCCAGGCGCACGGTCTCCAGCTGTCCGGGCACTGCGCACCGCACGTCCACGCGCACCCCGCAGCGGCCACGGCGAACCTGCGCCATCTGGAGTGGTTCCACGACCACGTCCGCATCGAGAACCTGCTCTTCGAGGGGACCCTCAGCCCCGGCGGGGGCTCGGTGCGCCCGGGGCGGACCGGAGAGCCCGGCCTCGGCCTGACCCTGCGGTCCGAGGTGGCGGAGCGCTTCCGTGTCCACACCTGACGAGGGCCGGCACGCCCCAACAACGCCAAGGGGCGTCACCCCGCCGGCGGGCACACGGCCCCCTACCGAGGGAGAGTGAGACGTTGACCGCCCCCATCGACGGCCCGCCCGCTCCCCATGCGCTGCGCGACTACGCCCTGCTCGCCGACGGCGAGCGCGGCGCCCTGGTCGGACCGCGCGGCGACATCGTGTGGCTGTGCGCACCCACCTGGGACAGCGACGCCGTCTTCGCGGCCCTGATCGGCGGTCCCGGCTGGTACACCGTCACCCCCGCCGATCCGTTCGTCTGGGGCGGCTACTACGAGAGCGGCAGCCTCATCTGGCGCAGCCGCTGGATCACCACCGGCGGCATCGTCGAATGCCGCGAAGCCCTCGCCTACCCCGGCGACCCGCACCGCGCGGTGGTGCTGCGCCGGATCCTGGCCGCCGACGGCGACACCCGGGTCGACGTTCACCTCCACCCGGCGCCCGGCTTCGGCGCCCACCGGCCGCGCCAGGTGCGTCAGGACGAGCAGGGGCGGTGGACGGCCCGGGCCGGCGAACTGTATCTGCGCTGGAGCGGCGCGCCGGACGCCCGGCGCGGCGACGCAGGGCTGCGCACCGCGGTGCGTGTGGCGGCCGGAGCCAGCCATGACCTGGTCCTGGAGATCTCCGACCGGCCCCTGCCGACACCCGAGCCCGCCGACGTACTCTGGCGGGCCACCGAAGCGGCCTGGACCGCACGCGTGCCCGATCTCGCGAACACCCTGGGCCGCCGCGACGCCCGGCACGCCTACACGGTCCTGACCGGACTGACGGGACCCGGCGGCGGCACGGTCGCCGCGGCGACCACGAGCCTGCCCGAACGCGCCGAGCAAGGCCGCAACTACGACTACCGGTACGTCTGGATCCGCGACCAGGCCTACATCGGCCAGGCCGTCGCCGCCACCGGACCGCACCCACTGCTGGACGACTCCGTGCGGTACGTCACCGCCCGCCTGCTCGAACACGGCCCCGCGCTCGCACCCGCCTACACCGCCACCGGCGCGGCGGTGCCCGACCAGCGCACCCTCGACCTGCCCGGCTACCCCGGAGGCTTCGACGTCACCGGCAACCACGTCAACAAGCAGTTCCAGCTCGACGTGTTCGGCGAGAGCCTGCTGCTGTTGGCCGCCGCCGCCCGCCACGACCGGCTCGACACGAACGGCTGGCAGGCCGCGCTCACCGCTGCCGACACGATCGCGACCCGCCACCGCGAGCCCGACGCCGGCATCTGGGAACTGCACAACGACCGATGGGCGCACAGCCGCCTCGCCTGCGCCGCCGGCCTGCGCGCCATCGCCGCCGCAGCACCCCGGGCCAGCGGCGGGCGCGCCGCCGGCTGGGAGGCGCTGGCCGACGCGATCGTCGCCGAGACCGCCGCCGACTGCCTGCATCCCACCGGCCGGTGGCAGCGCTCCCCGCACCAGGCCGGGGTCGACGCGGCCCTCCTACTGCCCGCCGTCCGAGGCGCCCTGCCCGCGGACGACCCCCGCACCACCGCCACCCTGCGAGCGGTGCACGCCGACCTCGTGCAGGACCACTATGCCTACCGGTTCCGCCACGACCAGCGGCCCCTCGAGGATGCCGAGGGAGCGTTCCTGCTGTGCGGATTCGTGATCGCCCTGGCCGAGCACCAGCAGAACAACGACAGGCAGGCGCTGCGCTGGTTCGAACGCAACCGCGCCGCCTGCGGCCCGCCCGGCCTGTATGCGGAGGAGTTCGACGTCGCCCAGCGCCAGCTGCGCGGGAACCTACCGCAGGCGTTCGTCCACGCGCTGATGCTCGAAGCAGCAGCCCGGCTCGCACCGGGGTCCTGGGCCGGAGCCTCGGACAGGTCGGCGCCTGCCATCGAGTAGGGCCCGGGCGCTCGGGTGCGTCAGTGCAGTGCGGCGTTGTCGGCGTCCAGCAGTTCGAGGAGCTCGGACCGGTGGAGATGCGCGATGTTTTCGAGGAGGTCGGGGTGGCGCAGCAGGGCGGCGGCCTCACTCTCGCGGGGGCCGGGGACGGTCAGGCGCAGCAGGCCGCCGTTCTCGCCACGGTGATCGGTGGCGTCGAGCGCTCGGAGGGCGCGGGTGCTCAGGGCGGGGTCGGCCAGGAGGCAGGCGGCCCAGCTGACGACGGTCTCGTCGACCCAGGTGCGCCAAGGTGCGCCCTCGGCGTGCGGGGCGCCCTCGGTGAGCCAGTCCAGCCGGTCGGCCCCGCCCGGGCCCAGGAGGTGGAGCAGTTGCACGTCGAGGTCGGTGGGGTAGCGAAGGTGGGCGGCGAGCGTGGCGGCCTGGCGGGCCTGGGCCTCGGCCAGGGCGTAGTTGACCGCGCCCGCGGGCGGCGGGTAGGCGTGCAGGAGCCAGCGGGTGCAGGCGGCGGTGACCGGCGTCAGATCGGTGGGCACGGCGATCGCTCCCTCGGGAGTGCTCGCCGCCTCCGGCGGGGCCGGTGCGCGAGCTGTTGGGCAGGGCGGCGCTGCCGCGTTCGTGACCGACCAGTGTAGGCGGGGCCACCTGTCCCCCGGTCGGCGCCCGGAAAGGCACCGGCGAACCGCGACGGCAGGAGCGACGCGCTTGGCCACCTGCCTGGTCGACGGGCGTGGGAGAGCGGGGCCGGCATGGCAGATGAGCGGGACCGTGGTGCCGATCCCGGAGTCGGCGCTGGCGCCGGCATCGGGTCGAAGCCGAGCAGGTCGATCACGGCCTGTTCGATCCGCTCCCCGATGCCGGGAGCCCTGGGCCGAGGGCTCCGCCGGCAGCCTCTGGCAGGCTGAGGCAACGGTGACGCGCCGGTCGTGGAGCTCGAACAGCCGGCGGTGAGGTAGGAGGCGCCGCAGCACCCCTCAGGTGTGTTTCGCAGGCAGGAGGCAATCTCGCGTGCCACGCGTGCGCAGGCCCGGTGCCGTGCCGCCTGCGAAGGCCGGGCGGCCGGCCGGACCGGTGAGGCAGGCACTGCGGCACAGCGTGACCGCACAGGTGTGCCGGCCGGGAGGGGATCAGGTGTGCAGGTAGCCGTTCGTCCCGTCGTGGCCGTCCGCATCCTGGTCGTCGAACCAGTAGTCGCCGTGGGCGAGGTAGCGGAAGGCGACGCGCTGCTCAGCGGGCATCGCCACCGTCACCGCGCGCATACCGTCCTTGCGGGCGGTGAGCGGATGGGTGCCGGGCTGCCAGCCGTTGAAGTCTCCGACGACGCTGACCTCCCCCATCGGGTGGTCGGCCGGCAGGACGAAGGTGACCTCGGTGGCGTTCTTGCGCCGGGCGCGCTCCAGCATGACGGGCAACTCCTTTGCAGCGGAGGGGCGTGACCCTTCGATCCTGCGCCCCGCCCGGCCTGCCGGCGGCACGGGGCGCGGCGGTCGCCTTCCCAAGCCACCCGGTCGGCTCATCACATGGGCCGACGGTGGCCCGGGTCGGCACTGTCGAGGGCGTCGCGCAGGGCGTAGAGGTCGGTGATGGTGGCCCTTTCGGCGCAGGTCGCAACGGGGCGACGGTGTTTCTGGCTCCTCTTCCAGGAGGTGCCCCGGGGAGACCCTGCGGACTGCCTGGGCGGCCCGTTCGTTCATGCCGCGGCTGGCGGGGCGCCGCCCTGGTCGAGAACCCGGCTGCTATCCGTCGCGGGCGGGGCCGCCTCGGGGCGGCTTTCTGTGGGTGCCGGCCCGTGGTGCGGGGGCGTTTCGGCGGGGCGGTCCGCCGGCCCGGGCCAGCTGTTCGGGGGCCAGGGTTGGTGGGCGAGGTTGTGGCGGAGGACTTCGAGGCGGGCCAGGTGGGTGTCGAGGGTGGCGGTGGCGGCGTTGCCGAGTTCCCGGATGCGGTGGTCGAGGGCGGTGAGCCGGTCTTCGATGTGCTGCCAGCGGTCTTCCGGGGCGGGGGTGGTGTCAGGTGCGTCGTTGGTCACTGTCGTGGCGGAGGCGGTCGGTTCGGCGGGTGAGGTCGTCGAGGCGGGCGGTGAGGTCCGGGTGTGCGGCGTCGAGGTGGGGGCGGATGTCGACGAGGGGCGCTATCAGGTCCGCCGGGTCCGGGGCGCCCAGGGCCGCGGTGAGGGCGGTGAGTGCGGGGCGTGCCCGGGGGGCGAGTCCGGTGGCGGCGGTGATCTGGGCGGCGAGGATACGCAGGTCGGCGGCGTTGTCGCGGGCCCAGGCGGTGACGGCGCGGTCGGCGGCCCTGCGGTCGCGCACGGCCTTGACGCGTTCGGCTCCGGTTTCCTCGGGGGATGCGTGGCCGGTGGGGCGCAGGCGCAGGTAGCGGTTTTCGGCGGCCTGGCGGCTGGCGACGCCCATGGGGTGGGCGAGGTCGGCCCAGGTGGCGCCTTCGGCGCGGGCGGTCTCGACCAGGCCGGCTTCCCAGCCGGCGAGTTCGGTGCGCAGTTCGCGCAGCAGCACCAGTGCGGCCAGGGCCGGCTGCGGGCCGTCGGCCGGTGTGCCGGGACCGGCCGGGGCGGTGATCCGGGCGGCGCGGACCGCGTCGTCGATGGCGGCGAGCGCGGCGGCCGCGGCGAAGAAGGATGCCGGTCCCGTCGGGGTGCCAGGGCCCGTGGCGGGCGTCTTCGGATGCTCTCCCACAGATGTCACTCCTTGGGCGACGAGGTCGGTTGTCATCGGATGGATGACATGTTAGAACAGTCTCAGGTGAAGCGCACTGGCTGCCAATCGATCAGTGGAGGTGTTTCGCGATGCTGATGCGCACTGACCCGTTCCGCGAACTGGACCGGCTGACCCAGCAGTTCCTGACCACGACGGGCACGTGGTCGCGGCCGACCCCGATGCCGCTGGACGCCTACCGCGCCGGCGACGAGTACGTGGTCTGCTTCGACCTGCCCGGGGTGGACCCCGAGGCGATCGACATCGACGTCGAGCGGAACATGCTGACGGTGAAGGCCGAGCGCCGCCCCCGGCCCGACGCGGAGGGCGTGAAGTGGGAGCTGTCCGAGCGCCCGCTCGGTGTGTTCTCCCGCCAGATCATGCTCTCCGACACCCTCGACCCCGCCGGGATCAGCGCCGACTACGACGCCGGCGTGCTGACGCTGAAGATCCCGGTCGCCGAGAAGGCCAAGCCCCGCAAGATCGAGATCAGCCACAGCGGAAGCCGCAGGCAGATCCAGGCCTGACTCCCGGCCCCGATGGTGTTCCATGCCGCCCTGTGCCCCCGGTGGGGCGGCACGGAACACCTCCGCAACCACGTCTCCTATTCCCTGCCGGCACGCCCTCGGCGTGCCGGCAGAGGGCCCGACGTCGGGAGGTGTCATGTCCAGTTCCAGGAACGCCCCCTTCGTCGTGAGGGCGCGTGGCGAGATCGACATCGACACCGCACCGCGGCTGCGCCGCGAGCTGACTGCCGCGCTTGCCGCGAACCGGGACGTGGTGGTGGATCTGGCGGAGGTGACATTCATGGACTGCTCGGGCCTGCGTGCCCTCGTTCAGGCCCGCAACCAGGCCGACCGGCAGGGCAAGCACCTGGTCCTGCGGGGAGCCGGCCGGCCGGTGGCCAGGCTGCTGGGACTGACCGGTCTGACCCGCCGCCTGGCCACCCCCTGCCACCGCTCAGCCCCTGAGACCGGAGGGAGGAGATCACGGTGACGCTCCGGTGGAAGGCGTTCCTGGAGCGCGTCCAGGAACGCGGCGAATACGACACACCCGAGGAAGCGGAACGCTCCGCCCGCGTCGTGCTGGCCCTGCTCGGCGCGCACCTCGTCGGCGACGTACGCGCCCGGCTCGCCGCACGGCTACCCGAGACCCTCGCCCTGATCCTGCTCAACCCGCTGCAGGCCGCCGAACCGCTCAGCCCCGAACGGTTCGTCCGCGCCACCGCCGCCTGGATCGACGGCGCCACCGAGACCACGGCCCTGTGGGACGTCGGCGCCGTCCTGTCCACTGTCGCCGACGCCGCGGACGACGACCTGATGGAGCAGATCCTGTTCCAACTGCCGCCTGGCTACGAAACCCTGTTCGGCCGCCCGACTGCGGGCCACCGCCCCTGACCGCCCTGCACGCCGTCGCCCGCCCCGGGCCTGCGTCACTCCAGGAAGGCCTTCGCCCCATGAGCCGGCACCGCCTCCTCCTCCAGCAGATCCGCGCCCTCGGCCGCTACACCAGCGACGAGGAGGCCGAGCGCGTTCTCGCCGTCGTCCTGACGGTCCTCGGCTCCCAGCTCACCGGCGAGGAACGCTGCGACCTCGCCGCCGCGCTTCCCGAACCGGACCGCGCCGTCTTCGCCGCTCAGGTCCCACTGCCGGCCCCGGTGGCGGCTCCCGCCTTCGTCGAAGCCGTGGCCCATGCCCTGAACACCACCCTCGCCGGCGCTCGCTGGGACACCTCCTCCGTCCTGACCGCCCTCGCCGACCTCGCAGGCCGGCCGGCCGCCGACCGCGTCCTCGCCGGCCTTCCCCGCGGCTACGCGCTCCTGTTCGGCCGCGCCGACCTCGCCGCAGCAGCCTGATCCACCACCATCAACCGCGTTCGGCCGACCACCACGTGGCCAGCCGTCCGAGACTCAGCGGGATCCGTGCGCGTGGCGAGTCGGGTCTGCGAGGACACTGTCGTCCAGACAGGCGAGAAGCTCGGCGACGCCGGCGTGGACCTCCAGCGCCCCAGCCGCGCGAAGGGCGCGCTCCCCGAAGCCGCCGGACAGGACCGCGATGCACGGCACCTCGGCCTGGGCGGCGGCCTGCACGTCCCACGGGGTGTCGCCGACGAACACCGCCTGGTCGGGCCCGACGCCGGCCTTGGCCAGGGCGGCATGAACGAGGTCGGGGGCGGGCTTGCTGGCGTCCACGTCGTCTGCGCAGGTAGCGGCGTCGATCGCGTCGTCCGCGTCCAGGGCGCGCCGCATCACCGCGAGGTCCCGGGCGGAGGCGGAGGAGGCAAGAACGACCGTCCAGCCGCGGCGCTTGAGAACCCGCAGCAAGTCACCGGCCCCGTCGAAGGCCCGCAGGCTGGGCCAGAACCGGGCGAACAGCGCCTGGTGCGCCGTGCTGATCGCCTCGTCCTGGTCGCGGTCGCGGCCGTCGCCGAGCAGATGGCCCAGGAGCTGGTCGCCGCCCATGCCGATCGCAGCATGGATGCGTGCCATCGCCGGGCTGTGACCGAACTGGGCCAGCGCTTGCGTCCAGGCCACGGTGTGCCAGTAGTTGGTGTCGAGCAGCGTCCCGTCGACATCGAACAGCGCCGCGCTGGGCATCGCCCGCCTCCTCGCTCAAGCCTCCGCCGGTCTTCGACGCTAAGGCCCGCCTGCACCCACCGCCCGTCCGCCACGCCCGTTTCCGGCCGCCGATCGCGGGAACCCGCCCTGTATGACACTTCACGATTCCGTGGGCCGGACCGTGGTGGTCACCGGGGCCAGCGGCGGCATCGGACGCGCCTGCGCAGTGGCCTTCGGTGCCCGCGGAGACCGGCTCGCGTTGATCGCCCGCGGCCGCGCCGGCTTGGACGGGGCGGTGCGCGAGGCGGAGCAAGCCGGCGCCGCGAAGGTAATCGCCATCGAGACGGACGTGGCCGACCCGCAGGCCGTGGAGGCCGCCGCCGAGCGGGTCGAGCAGGAGCTCGGCGCGATCGACGTGTGGGTCAACGACGCATTCGCCTCCGTCTTCGCCCCCTTCGTCGAAATCACCCCCGAGGAGTTCCGGCGGGTCACCGAGGTCAGCTATCTCGGCTACGTGTACGCCACCGGTGCGGCTCTGCGCCGCATGCTGCCGCGCGACGCGGGGGTGATCGTGCAGGTCGGCTCGGCGATCGCCTACCGCGGTATCCCGCTGCAGAGCGCCTACAGCGGTGCCAAGCACGCCATCCAGGGCTTCAACGAGGCGCTGCGCTGCGAACTGCTCGCCTCCGGCACGAAAGTACGCACCACGATGGTGCAGATGCCGGCCGTGAACACCCCGCAGTTCGACTGGGTCCGCTCGCGCCTGTCGCGGCGCGCACAGCCGGTGCCGCCGATCTATCAGCCCGAGGTCGCCGCCCACGCGGTGCTGTACGCGGCCGACCACCCGGGGCGCCGCGAGTACTGGGTCGGCGCCAGCACGGTGGCGACCCTGCTGGCGAACGCCCTCGTTCCGGGGCTGCTGGACCGGTACCTGGCCCGCACTGGCTTCGCCTCCCAGCAGACCGACGAGCGCCGACGCGAGAGCGACCCCGACAACCTGTTCCAACCCGTCGATTCGTGGCGGGACTTCGGAGCCCACGGCCGCTTCGACGACAGGGCACACGCTCGCAGCCTCCAGCAGCGGGCCGCCCACCGCCTCGGCGCCCTTGCCGGCGGTGCGCGACGGGCGACCGGACGGGTGAGAGCGGGTTTGCCCCGGGCCCGCGCCGGGTTCGTTTCACGGGTGCGGGACACCCGAGTTCCTCAGCCGCACGAGTAGGAGTGAGTGACCATGCCTCGCGGATCAACTCCCAAACGGGAACGCCAGTACGAGCACATCAAGGAGAGCGCGCAGGAGCGCGGTGAGAGCGAGAAGCGCGCGAAGGAGATCGCCGCCCGCACGGTGAACAAGGAACGGGCCCGACACGGGGAGTCGAAGACCGCAAGCCGCAGCTCGGTGAAGGACATCTCCTCCTCCCGGCGCGGCGGGCTTCGCTCCCACAGCGGCTCCCAGGGGCCCACGAAGGAACAGCTGTACAACGAGGCGAAGAAGCGCAACATCCACGGCCGCTCGAAGATGAACAAGAAGCAGCTCGAGCACGCGCTCGGCCGATAGGGGGGATGTGATCATGGGCACCGTTCCCGTGCCGCCCGACCCCGACGTCACCCCCGTGCCGCCACCCGCGCCGCCGGCGCCCCCGGGCCCGCCGGAGCCGGTCGAGCCGCCCGGTCCGCCGAGACCGGTAGAACCTCCGAAGCCACCGGACTCACCGGCGCCGCCCGGCTCGCCCGTCCCGCCGCCCGAGCCGCCCGTCCCGCCGCGCGAACCCGCCCCGCAGGAGCCCGGGTCTCGTCCCCAGGAACCGCCCGATTGAACGACTGGACGCAGGCCGCTCGGCGGCGCTGAGCCGTACGGGTGGGGCGCCGGTCACGCCACCCGCCATCGCGCGGCGGCGGGCGACAGGTGGTCGAACAATGGCTTGGGCGACAGGAGATCCGGTGCGTGCTGGGGTCGAGATCGTGGTGTGGTGCGCTGTCCTGCTGGGCCTGACGGTGGTGTTGATCAGCTCGGTGACGCCCGTCGAGCTGGCGGTGGCCGGCGTCGCGGCGGTGGGCGGGGCACTGGCGGCGCGGCGGATGCGCTTGGCCGCCGACGCCGGATCCACCGGAGCCGGCTGCGCGGCACGGTCGGTGCTGTCGCTGCCACGGACGGTCGTTCGCGGCCTGGCCGTCCTGGTGGCCGCCGTGGGGCGGCGGCCCAGCGCCGCGGTGGTACGGCGCGTTCGTCTGAAGCCGGGGGCGGACGCGAGCTGGGCCGGCGCGCTGCTCGCCGCCTCCCCGGACACCTGCGTGATCGACGTCCCGGGCAACGACGAGGTGGTGGTGCACGCACTGCGGCCGGACGCGGGCCCGGTCGAGAAGGCCGTCGCCCGCCAGGGCAGGAAGCGGTGAACGCCTGGGCGGCGGCCGCCCTCGTCCTGCTGGTCGGCGTGGTGCCCGCCTGCCTGTGGGTGGTGGCGCGCGGCACTGCGGTGCGCCGCCTCGCCGGTGCCTCGCTGCTGTCGACCGTCGTCGGGGCGGTGTTCCTGCTGCTGCCCGAGGCCTACGACCGGTCGTCCTACCAGGACCTCGCACTGATGCTGGCCGTCCTCGCGCCCGCCGGAACGTTGGTCTTCACCCGCTTCGTGGCCGGCCGACAGCATGACACGCGTCCGGCGTCCGGATCTCCCGGCACCGAGACATGACTGACAGTCCGCCCGGGCAAGGGCCGGGGGTCCGCAAGTGAAAGAGGAGGCGGATGGGGGTGCGTCACCTGATCGTGCTCGTGCTGCTGTGGGCCGGGGCGGGCTGCATGCTGCTTTCCGCACTGGCAGTGCTGCGGCTCGGCGGGACGCTGATGCGGCTGCACGCGCTGGCTCCCGCCTCGGTGGCCGGGATGCCGCTGCTCGCCGCGGCCGTGGCACTGGACCAGGGAGCGGGCCGGGCGGCGGTGAAGACACTGGTCATCGGCCTGCTCTTCGCCGCGGGCGGCACGGTCACCACGATCGCCATCGGCCGCGCCTCCCGCCAGGCCGAGGGCGCCGGGGAAGAGGCAGCGTGAACGCGTGGCTGATCGGCGCGGCCCTCGCGTTCGTCGTCATCGCCGCAACCGTGGCGGTCCTCACCCGAGACCCGGCCCGCCAGGCCGTCGTCCTGTCCGCGCTCGGCCTGGGCCTGGCGGTGTTGTTCGCCGTGCTCCAGGCCCCAGACGTGGCCCTGTCCCAGCTGGCTGTCGGCACCGCGCTGACCCCGCTGCTGATCCTCCTCAGCGTCCGCAAGGTCACCCGCCGCACCACCGGCGGTCGTACCAGCACCGCCGATGACGACGACCGCGCGGCCGAGGAGCAGGGGTGACGGCGCGCGCCCGGCTGCTCATGTTCATGGTCGGCGCTGCGGTGATCGCCGCCTTCTTCACCGCCGCATGCACCGGGCTACCGAGCTTCGGCGGATCCGACCACCCGTACGGCGACCGGGCGGTGGCGGCGGCCCTCTCCCATCGCACGGCCAACGTCGTCTCCTCCGTCAACTTCGACATCCGTGCCTTCGACACCCTCGGTGAGGAGTCCATCCTCTTCGGCACCGTCCTGGGCGCGACCCTGCTGCTGCGCCGGGCCCGCGACGAGCGCCACCGCCGCGCCGAGGCCGAGCGCGTCATGCCCACCACCCGCCTGCTCGGCGGGCTTCTGCTCCCGGTCGCCCTGGTGGTGGGCGTCTACATCGTCGCGCACGGCCAGCTCAGTCCTGGCGGCGGCTTCCAAGGCGGAGTAGTGCTGGCCACCGCCCTGCACCTGGCCTACGTCGCGGCCGACTACCGGGCCCTCAAGAAGCTTCGCCCACTGGCTGTCCTGGACGTCGCGGACTCGCTCGCCGCCGCTTCCTTCACGCTGGTGGGACTGGCCGGTCTGATCGCCGGCGGCGCGTTCCTGAAGAACGTGCTGCCGTTGGGCACCTTCAACGAGATCACGTCCGGCGGCACCGTACCCGTGCTCAACGCCGTCGTCGGCGTCGAGGTCGCCTCCGGGCTCATCGCCCTGCTCGCCCACTTCCTCGACCAGGCCGTCGAACTCACCGACCCCGACGAACCCGAGACCGGAGACAGCTGATGGGGATCTGGCCCTACCTCGCCGCCGGATGGGTCCTGCTCATCGCCCTCTACGGCCTGGTCACCAGCCGCAATCTGATCCACGCCATCGGATGCCTGGCCGTCGCCCAGTCCTCCACCTACCTGTTGCTCCTGGCCGTCGGCTACCGCCGCAACGGCACGGCTCCCGTCTACTCCGACCTCACACCCGGCACCCGCCCGGTCGTCGACCCCGTGGTCCAGGCCCTGGCCCTGACCGACGTGGTGGTCGGCGCCACCGTCACGGCACTGCTGCTCGCCCTGACCGTTCAACTGCGCAAACGCCACCACACCGTCGACCCGCAGGCCCTCACCGGCCTGAAGGGCTGACCGGCCGTGACAGCGGCCGACCTCCTGCCGCTGGCCGTCGCCATCCCGCTGCTCGGCGCAGCCCTGCTCGCCGTGGCCGGACGCCTGCTGCCCCGGACCGGCTGCGACACCATCGCGACCACGGTCGCCACGGCCGAGGTGCTCTGCCTCGTCCTACTGTGGACGCGCGGCGGAGCACTCGCCACCGCCGACCTGGGCGGCTGGCCCGCCCGGATCGGCATCGTGCTCGCCGCGGACCGGATCGGCACCGGCCTGGCCCTGCTGGTCGCCGCCCTCGTCCTTGCCGTGATCGTCTACTCCTGGCGGTACTTCGACGAACCGAAGGGCGAGCACGCCGGCATCTTCCCCGCCCTGATCCTGCTGTTCGAGGCCGGCATGGCCGGTTTCGCGCTCACCGGAGACCTGTTCAACGCCTTCGTCTTCTTCGAACTCATGGGAGCCGCCGCCTACGCGCTGACCGGCTACCGCATCGAAGACCCCCGCCCGCTCCAGGGCGCGCTCACCTTCGGCATCGTCACCTCCTTCGCCGCCTACTGCTCCCTGCTGGGCATCGGCCTGATCTACGCGCGGACCGGCGAACTGAACCTGGCCCGCCTCGGCCAGCAGCTCGCCGGGCACCGCACCGACCTGCTGACCGTGGTCGCGTTCGTCCTCATCTGCACCGCCTTACTGGTCAAGGCCGCCGCCGTCCCGTTCCACTTCTGGCTGCCCGACGCCCACGCCGTCGCCCCGACCCCGGTGTGCATGCTGATGTCCGGCGCCATGGTCGAACTCGGCGTCTACGGCATCGCCCGCGTCTACTGGACCGTCTTCTCCGGCCCCGGCGGCATCCCCCACGGCGCGTTCCGCACCACCTTCGCGGCCCTGGGCGTGCTGACCGCCCTGGTCGGCGCCGTGATGTGCTGGCAGCAGCGGCACCTCAAGCGCCTGCTGGCCTTCTCCACCGTCAGCCACATCGGCCTGTTCCTCATCGGCATCGCGCTGCTCACCCCCGACGGAGCAGCCGGGACGGCCGTCTACGTCGCCTCCCACGGCTGCGTGAAGGCCGCGCTGTTCGCCCTGACCGGGGTCCTGCTGGACCGCTACGGCTCCGTCGACGAGCACGGCCTGCACGGCAAGGCACGCGACCTGCGCTCGGTGGGCGTACTGTTCACGGCCGGTGCCCTGGCCCTGGCCGGGCTGCCGCCGTTCGGCACCGGCCTGGGCAAAGCCCTCAGCGAGGACGCCGCCGGCCACTGGCAGCCGTGGCTGCCCGCCGTGTTCGTCACGGCCTCCGCCGTCACCGGGGCCGCCGCGCTCCGCGCCGGCCTGCGCGTCTTCTGGGGCGCCGGCCCCACACCCCGCAGTCGGCCGGGCGAGGAAGAGACCACAGGAGAGGGCGAGGAACCCGAGATCCGCTCCCCGCGGCGCACCCTGCCACCAGCGATGACCATCGTCCCCGGCGTCCTCCTCATCCTCGCCGCCGCCGTGGGCGCTCTGCCCGCAGTCGCCGACACCCTCGCGCACGGGGCCGCCGTCTTCACCAACCCCGCCCACTACACGGCGGCCGTCACCGCAGGGCAGGGAGCGTCGCCCGCCGTCCCCCCGCCACCCGCCGTCCCCCCGCCACCCGCCGTCTGGACCACCGCCGGCGTCCTCCTCGGCCTGCTGTCCGCCGGACTCGCCGTCGCCCTCGCCAAGGCCGCGGTCCACCAGCACACGCCTCAGCTGCCGCAGCGCCACTTCGCCGCCCGCAGTGTCCGGGCGCTGCGTCGCCTGCACTCCGGGCGCCTCGGTGACTACCTGGCCTGGCTCACGCTCGGCATTGCGGTGCTGTGCGCCGCAATCGCGGCCCGGGCCTGAACCACTGCCCCACTCCGGCTGCCACGGGCAGATCAAGCCCGCCCTCGACTCCCGCATCGTCCTCCTCGTCAACGAGGCCTACCGGCACGCCAAGCCGATCGGCGGCCTCGCGGATTCCCGGGTGGGCAGGCCGAGCTGCTGCGCGTCCCGTTCGGGAACAATCTGCCGATCAAGGTGCCGCACGGGCCTGAGGACGACCGTTTCGTCTTCCTCTCCGATGTGCTGCCCACCGCGTGGCACGCTGTCGAGTACGCGGCCGTGCCCGAGGTCGGCAGCCTCGTTGTCCTGGGTCTGGGGCCGATCGGCGACATGAGCTGCCGGATCGCCCTGCAGCGCGGCGCCGGTCAGGTGATCGGCGTCGACCTGGTCGGCGAACGCCTCACACGAGCCAGGCGCCGGGGCGTCCACGTCCTGAACCTGGCCGAGCACGGCAAGGACCTCGCCGACGTCATCCGTGACCTGACCGACGGCCGCGGCCCGGACGCGGTCATCGACGCGGTCGGGATGGAAGCCCACGGCTCGCCCGGCGCGAAGCTCGCCGCCCGGGCCACCAACCTGCTGCCGAGCGCTCTGGCCGCCAAGATGGCGGAACACGTCGGCATCGACCGCCTCCACGCCCTGTACCTCTCCATCGACATCGTGCGGCGCGGCGGCACCATCTCCCTCTCCGGCGTCTACGGCGCCAACCGCCGCGGCCTCCATGCCGCTGCTCTCGACGGACGCCGAGCGTGCTGCCCGCGCTATCGTCCGGGCGGCCGAGCGTCGCCGTGAAGCCGTGAAGGGAGGGGCTGCTATACGCCGGTGCTCTGGTCGGTGATCATCGTCACGAGACCGTCGCGGCCCGCGTTGCGCAGTCGGCGCAGCTGGCGGGCGGCGCCGTTGCCGTCCCGCAGCAGACGCTCCAGGACGGGGACGAGGTGTCGCCGGTCCCTACTCTTTTCGATCACGGGGTCGATGTGGTCCAGCAGCGCGGCTACCGCGTCGCCGGCATCGGCCAGGTGGCCGGAGAGCGGGTCGAACACCGTGCTCGCGCAGCCGTGCCGGGCGCTGTGCCACACGGCGGCCGCGAGCATCTCCTGCTCGACGGGCGGGACGCGTTGCCGAGCTTTCGCATCGCTGAGGGCGCGCGTGGCAAGGGCACGCACGACCCCGGCGAGCATCACCGCTTCGTCCGCGCGCAGCTGGACATCCATGGCCCGGATCTCCACGGTGGGGAAGTGCTCGGACAGGCGGATGTGCCAGTAGACCTGCCCGATATCGCGGACCAGCCCGCCCTTGACCAGGGCCCTGGTGCGCCGGTCGTAGGCGTCGGCGGCGTGGAAGAACGGCGGCGGCCCGCTGACGGGCCAGCGGCCGAAGAGGACGGTGCGCCAGCTCGCGAAGCCGGTGTCCGTATTCTGCCAAAGCGGTGAGTTCGCGGCGAGCGCGATCAGCAGCGGCAGCCATGGACGCAGCCCGTTCATCACGGTGACGCCCGCGCCGCGGTCGGGGATGCCGAGGTGGACGTGCATGCCCGCGATCAGCTGCTGGTCGGTGAGGAGCCGGGTGTCGGAGTGCATGGCGCGGTAGCGGGCGGTATCCGTGATGGGGACCGGCAGGCGATCCGTGAACGGCGCCGCGCCGCACGCGGCCAGGCGGCAGCCTTCCTGCCGGGCGGCCTCACCGAGGGCCAGGCGCATCCGCAGCAGGTGTCCGCCGGCTTCCTCCAGGTCATGGCAGATGGGGGTGGCGACCTCCAGCTGTGCCTGGAGCAGTTCTCGCTGGACCTCGCCGCGCTCCAGGGCAGGTTGGAGGCGGGCCGCCTCACGGACCTGGGCGGCGCGGGCCACCGGGAGCCCGGTGGCCGGGTCGAGCAGGAGGTATTCCTCTTCAACGCCGAGGGTCAGCATGCTGAGCATGTACCCGAGTGCGGAACGCGCATGCGGCCGCCGCGACAGGGGGCCGGGCTGGCGAATCAGGGTGAGCCCGGCGGGGCAGACGCAGAAGGGAGGTGATCGGCCATGGTTGCACTGGCCGAGGAACAGTCGGCGTCCACCAGCGGCCTGGACCGGGCCGGAGTGCTGGTCCGGCAGATCACCGCGGCGCTTACCGCGGCCGGGCACAGCGTCGCCGCGGCGGAATCCCTGACCGGCGGGCGTTTGTGTGCACAGCTGGCCGAGGCCCCGGGTGCCTCGGCCGCGTTCCGTGGCGGGCTCGTCGCCTATGCGACCGATCTGAAGGAGGAGCTGCTCGGCGTGGAGGGCGACCTGCTGGCGCGGGTCGGAGCGGTTGATCCCCAGGTCGCCGCCCGCATGGCGGAGGGTGTCCGGCGGCTCGCGCACGCCACGTACGGTGTGGCCACCACCGGCGTGGCCGGACCGGCGCCGCAGGACGGATGTGACGTCGGAACGGTGTTCGTCGCGGTCGCCGGCCCCCGAACGACCACGGCCGTGCGGGCCACTCCCGGCAGCACCGCTCGGGACGGCATCCAGCACGCGGCCCTCCTCGCGGCCCTGCAACTTCTCCGCGACGAGCTACGGCCCCCAGGCTAGGCCGACAGCTTCTTTTCGCTTCTGGCCGGTCCTGGGGCTTCAGGACAGCGGGGTCGCGTGCAGGCAGGTGTGACGGCCGGGGCCGCCGGGCTCCGACAGGAGCCGGGCGGTGGTCCCGGTGATCGCGACGCGGAAGGTCCCGCGGCTGTCGGCATAGACGGGTGTGCCGTCGGCGGCCCTCTCGCCGGTGGCGTGGACGATGACGACCTCGGGCGGGGCGTGGCGGCCGGGAGTGCCGGGCAGGGTGACAGCAAAACGCGGTGGCGGATCCGGGCGTGGGGGACTGCGCCTCGGTGCCGCAGCTCCCTCACGGCGAATGACGTCGGCGCTGCCTCAGTGGCCCAGGGCGTTGGCGAGTTGCTTCTTGTTCATCTTCGAGCGGCCGTGGATGTTGCGCGCCGTCTCGGCATCGACCAAGTCGACCGTGAGGATCACCTCCAGCGCGCGGTTGCGTCCCACGCGGTCCCGGAGGTACTGCGTTCCGCCTCCGCCGGGAACGATGCCCATGAGCGCTTCGATCTGACCGAGTCCGCCGGTCTCGATGGCGGCGAATGCCATGTCCGCCGCGGCCACGAATTCAGCCCCGCTCGCGCGACCGGTCGGTCATCGCATCCCGGCACCCCGGGCGGCGGTGTCGTCCGTGCGGTAGTCGAGGCGGCTGGTCACGTCGATGACACCGTCTACGCTCCGGCACAGCCGTTCGACCGCCGATACCAGGGCGCGGTGCTCGACCGTGCCGCTCAGGGTGACCCGGCCCTCGTCGACCTGAACGTTGACGGAGCCCGGGGCGAGCCCCAGGGTGCGGTCGAGGATCTCGTGGGTGATCTCCTCATTGATGGCCCGGTCCTGGCGGAGGAAGACGCGCAGCAGGTCGCTTCGGCTGACGATGCCGACCAGGCGTCCGGCCTCGTCGACGACGGGCAGGCGCTTGAGGTGGTCGCGCTGCATCAGGCGGGCGGCCTCGACCACGGTCCACTCGGGCCGGGCGCACACCGCCGGGCTGGTCATGAGGCCTTCGGCGGTGGCGGCGCGGCTGCGGGTGTGCTCGTCGGGCGACAGCTGCGGGGTGAGCAGCAGGCCGGCGGGGTCCTCCTGGGCGGCCTCGTTGAGCAGCAGGTCGGCCTCGGAGACCAGGCCGATCGGCCGTTCCTCGTGGTCCAGGACGGGCACGGAGGTGATGTCGTGTTCGGCGAGCAGGCGGGCGATCTCCTTGAAGCCGGTGTCGGGCCGGACGTGCACGACGGCCCGGGTCATCAGTTCTCCCACGATGCGGTGTCGCATGGTCGGCTCCTCGCTTGTCTGGTGCCGGCGGCCCCAGGGCCGCGCGGTCGGGTGTGGTGTGTGCGGTGTGGCGTCCGGCTCGGGTCCTGGACGGGCGGTGTCGCGCTGTTGGGTTGTCAGGCCGTCGCGTGGCGGACCACGACGACGGGGCACGGCGCGTGCTGCACGCAGTGGCCGCTGACGGAGCCCAGCAGCGCGCCGACGAAGCCGCCATGGCCTCGGCTGCCGACGACAAGGAGGTCAGCACCCCGAGCCGCCTCCAGCAGGCTGGACACGGTGCCGCCCTGGACCACCCGGGGCCGGATCTCGACCGTGCGTGCCGAGCCGGTCGCCTGCACGATGGCGTCGTCGAGGACCTTGCGGGTGATGGTGGCAAGGTCCTCGTCGGCCTCAATCGGCACGGTCCAGCCGGTGGAGACCGGGTGCTGCCAGGCGGCAACGGCTTCGATGACGGCGCCGCGGGTGCGGGCCTGGTCGACGGCCCAGCTCAACGCGTCGATCGAGGACGGCGATCCGTCCACGCCGACGACGATCCGCTGCTGGGGTTCACTCTGCTCGGTCACGGTGCGTCTCCCTGTCGTTGTGGTCGTCTCCACCATCGGCCGACCGCCACATGGTGGCGAAGGGCCGAGGGGGCCACCGTGCCGGGACCTTCAGCCCCGGCACGAGACGACTGCCAACCTGGGACCGACGGGCCCGCCGAACAGGGCCCATGAGTCCCTGTCACCACCCGGCTCGTTGCGGTGCAGTTGGTGCGGCGAGACGAAGCCCCCACAGAAAGCCCGGGCGGCCGGCCCAGAGCAGGCTGGCACCAACACCCCGAACGGCGAACCCGATCACCGCAGCGCCACTCTCCGACCGGCCGGTCAGACACGAACACCGGTTTTCCCACAGCAGAGTTGAGGAGTATTCCGATGGCACAGGCCTACCTCGTCGGCAGCGGCATAGCCGCCCTGTCCGCCGCGGCGTTCCTGATCCGCGACGGCAGCTTCGCCGGCACCGACATCCACCTCTTCGAGGAGCAGGAGGAGGTCGGCGGCAGCCTGGACGGGGGCGGCACCCCGGACGCGGGCTACACGATGCGCGGCGGGCGGATGTTCGAGGCCCAGTTCCGCTGCACCTACGACCTGCTGTCCGGCATCCCGTCGTTGGACGACCCGTCGGTCTCTGTCACCCAGGACGTCTACGACTCCCACCAGGAGTCGCCGTGGGACGACGCGACCCGGCTGGTGGGCGCGGGAGGAGCGACCCGCGACGGCCACGCCATGGGCTTCTCCGAGCACCACCGCGTTCAGCTGGTCAAGTGCCTGGCCACACCGGAGCGGATGCTGGACGGCAAGCGGATCGCCGACTGCTTCAGCGAGGACTTCTTCACCACCGACTTCTGGTACATGTGGTGCACCACCTTCGCCTTCGAGCCCTGGCACAGCGCGATCGAGTTCCGCCGCTACCTCAGGCGCTTCGTGCATCTGTTCCCTGAGTTCGAGACGATGTCCGGGATCTACCGCACCCGGTACAACCAGTACGACTCGATCGTCCGCCCGCTGACCGGCTGGCTGCTGGAGCGCGGCGTGCGGATCCACACCAGCCGCCGGGTGACCGACCTGTCCTTCCGGGCGGAGCCGGGCACGAGCGTCGAGCGCATCCACTTCGAGGGTGCCCACGCCGACCTGCCGGTCGCCCCGGACGACCTGGTGTTCGTCACCAACGGCTCGATGACCGCCGGCTCCACCCTCGGCTCACACACCGCCCCGCCGGAAGGCCCGAGCGCCTCACACAGCCCCTCCTCCTTCCTGCTCTGGCACCGCATCGCCCGCGGCCGCGAGGACTTCGGCCGCCCGGAAGTGTTCGACCGCAGTGTCGCCGACTCCACCTGGGAGTCCTTCACCGTCACCGCCAAGGACCCGGCCTTCCTGGACTGGATGGAGACGTTCACCGGCCGTGCCACCGGCCGCGGCGGCCTGCTCACCCTCACCGGATCCCCCTGGCTGCTCACCGTCGTGGTCAACCGCCAGCCGGTCTACCAGCAGCAGCCCGAGGGCGTGTCCGTCTGGTGGGGTTACGGGCTCTTCCCCGACAAGCTCGGGACGTACGTCCGCAAGCCCATGCCGGAGTGCAGCGGGGAGGAAATCCTCCAGGAAGTCCTGCACCACCTGGCCGTGGACGCCACCACCGCAGAGCGCGTCGCCGAGGCATCCACCGTCATCCCCTGCCTGATGCCCTACATCACCAGCCAGTTCCTGGTCCGCAGCCACGGCGACCGGCCTCAGGTCGTCCCGAAGGGCTCCACCAACCTCGCCTTCATCGGCCAGTTCGCCGAGGTCCCCGACGACGTCGTCTTCACCGTCGAGTACTCCGTGCGCACCGCCTGGACCGCCGTGGCGCAGCTCCTCGGCCTCGACAGGCAGCCCCCGGCCGTCCACAAGGGCCACCACGACCCGCACGTCCTGGCCCGGGCCCTGCACACCATGCACCGCAAGTGACGGCAGGAGGGCCGGGCCCCGGGCCCGGCCCTCCCCCGAGCCGCCCGCGGCCTCGCGCCCACCGCAGCACACACCCGCGCATCACCAACTCACCGTTCCGGCAGCAGAACCAGCAGAGGAGCACATCATGGCCGTCCACCACGCCCACACCCCCCGGATGCCCCGCCGCCTCACGGCCAGGCTCCACCGCGTAACCGCGAAGCCGGCCGACCGAGCCGCCACCGGCACGGTGACCACCGCCACGGCCACTGCCCTGGCCGCCGCCCGGGTCGGCCTGGGCTTCGTGTTCCTGTGGGCCTTCCTCGACAAGGCCTTCGGCCTCGGCTACGCCACCAGGAGCGCCGCAGCCTGGGTCCAGGGCGGCTCGCCCACCAAGGGCTTCCTCAGCCATGTCTCGGCCGGCCCGCTGCAGTCCGCCTTCCACCGGTGGGCCGGGCAGGCCTGGGCCGACTGGCTGTTCATGCTCGGCCTGCTCGGCATCGGCCTCGCTCTCATCGGCGGGATCGGCCTGCGGATCGCCGCGGCGAGCGGAACACTGCTGCTGGCCATGATGTGGGCCGCCGAGTGGCCCCCCGCCCGCCACCTGGCGAACGGTGCCGCCAGCGGCTCCAGCAACCCCGTCGCCGACTACCACCTCGTCTACGCCCTGCTGCTGATCGTGCTGGCCGTCACCGCCGCCGGCGACAGCTGGGGGCTGGGCCGCCGCTGGGCCGCCCTCCCGGTCGTGCGTGACCACCCCTGGCTGCGCTGACCCCCACCGCACCCGTACAGCAGTGGCCGGCCGCGGCACGATCGCGGCCGGCCGCTGCGCTTTTGCGCCGCACGAGTCCCCGCCACTGCCCCGCAGCCATGACCCCAGTCCCGGATCAGCCGGGGTAGCGCGTCACGGATATCCCTCGGAGGCCGAATCACGCGCGTCCGGAGTCCGGAGCCACGTCGCCGCTCTATCAGTGGCACGCGGCGCGAGCACGACGAAGCTCCCCGGTCGGCGGACGAGCCGTGAGGCTCGTCCGCACCGGGGAGCGGGTATGACAGGCGCGGTCAGACGGCGCGCAACCCGTGGGCGGCGAACACCGCGCGAGCAGCGGCCACCTGGTCGCTGGTCGGCGTCGGCGCGTCGGCGAGGGTGAACTCCAGACCCAGCGCACGCCATTTGGCGGTGCCGAGCTTGTGGAAGGGCAGCACGTCGACCCGGGCGACGTTGCCGAGGGAGGCGGCGAAGGAGGCGATGCCCTCGATGTTCTCGGGAAGGTCGGTGAGCCCCGGGACGAGGACGTGGCGGACCCAGACCTCCGTGCCGAGGCCGGCCAGGCGTCGGGCGAAGTCCAGGGTGGGAGCCAGTCTCTGCCCGGTCAGGTGCCGGTAGAGCGCGCGATCCCAGGACTTGACGTCGAGCAGGACGAGGTCGGTGTCGGCGAGCAGCGCGTCGGTGGCGCGGGAGCCGAGGAAGCCGGAGGTGTCCAGGGCGGTGTGCAGGCCGAGTTCGTGCTTGAAGCGGTGCAACAGCTCGCCGGTGAGATTCGGCTGCAGCAGCGGCTCGCCGCCGCTTATCGTCGCTCCGCCACCGGAGGCGCGGATGAACTCGGTGTACTTGGCGGCCTCCTGGACGATCTCGTCGGCGGTGGCGCGCCGGCCGTCGCGCAGGTGCCACGTGTCGGGGTTGTGGCAGTAGAGACAGCGCAGCGGGCAGCCGGCGAGGAAGGCGACGAAGCGCGTCCCTGGGCCGTCGACGCCGGTCGACAGGTCCCAGGAGTGCAGCATGCCGGTCACCGGGCACGAGGCCGTCGTGTCCGCAGGAAGGCGCGGAGGGGGTTTGGCGTCGGTGGCCGCGGCAGCGACGGTGGTTTCGGTCATTGCGGATTCTCCTAGCACAAAGGCGCGGTGCCGACGCCCGTGGTCGGGGAGGGCGTCGGCACCGCGTGCGGGTGGGCGCTGCTACAGCGCGCTGTGGAAGGTGCGGCCGATCACATCGAGTTGCTGCTCGCGTGTGAGGCGGACGAAGTTGACCGCGTAGCCGCTGACCCGGATGGTCAACTGCGGGTACTTCTCGGGGTGTTCCATGGCGTCGAGCAGGGTCTCGCGGCCTAGGACGTTGACGTTCATATGGAAGCCGCGGCAGGTGGTGTAGCCGTCGAGCACGCCGACCAGGTTGGTGATCCGCTCCTCCTCGGTGCGGCCGAGCGCGTCGGGAGTGACGGTGTTGGTGAGGGAGATGCCGTCCTCGGCCTGGTCGTAGGGGAGCTTGGCCACGGACAGGGCGGCGGCGACGTAGCCGTGGCGGTCGCGGCCGTTCATCGGGTTGGCGCCTGGGGAAAACGGTTCTCCGGCTCGCCGGCCGTCGGGGGTGGCGCCGGTCTTCTTGCCGTAGACGACGTTGGAGGTGATGGTCAGGACGGACTGGGTGTGCTCGGCGCCGCGGTAGGCGGGGTGCTTGCGGACCTTGTCCATGAACTCCTCGACCAGCCGTACCGCGATGGCGTCGGCGCGGTCGTCGTTGTTGCCGTAGGCCGGGTACTCGCCCTCGACGAGGTAGTCGACGGCGAGGCCGGTGTCGTCCCGCACCGGGTGGACGGTCGTGTGCTTGATGGCGGAGAGCGAGTCCGCAGCCACCGCGAGGCCGGCGATGCCGCAGGCCAGGGTGCGCCGGACGTCACGGTCGTGGAGGGCCATTTCCAGGCGCTCGTAGGCGTACTTGTCGTGCATGTAGTGGATGACGTCCAGCGCGTGGACGTAGGTGGCGGCCAGCCAGTCGAGCTGCTGGTCGAGTTTGGCGAGCACCTCCTCGTAGTCGAGGACGTTGCCGGAGAGCGCACCGGTGGCGGGGCCGACCTGGGTGCCGGAGATCTCGTCGCGGCCGCCGTTGATCGCGTAGAGGAGTGTCTTGGCGAGGTTGACCCGGGCGCCGAAGAACTGCATCTGCTGGCCGACCGGCATCGCGGAGACGCAGCAGGCGATGGCGGTGTCGTCGCCGAAGCGCGGGCGCATCAGCTCGTCCGACTCGTACTGGATGCTGGAGGTGTCGATCGACACCTTGGCGCAGAACTCCTTGAATCCAGCCGGGAGCTGCGGTGCCCAGAACACGGTCAGGTTCGGCTCGGGAGCGGGGCCGAGGTTGTAGAGGGTCTGGAGGTAGCGGAAGGAGGTGCACGTCACCAGCGGGCGGCCGTCCTGGCCGATGCCACCGATGGACTCGGTCACCCAGGTCGGGTCGCCGGAGAACAGCTCGTCGTACTCGGGGGTGCGCAGGAAGCGCACGATCCGCAGCTTGATGACGAAGTCGTCGATCAGCTCCTGCGCCTGCTCCTCGGTCAACCGGCCTGCGTCGAGGTCCCGTTGCAGGTAGATGTCGAGGAAGGTGGAGGTGCGGCCGAGCGACATCGCCGCGCCGTTCTGCTCCTTCACGGCGGCCAGGTAGGCGAAGTAGAGCCACTGGACCGCCTCGCGGGCCGTCGTGGCGGGGCCGGAGACATCGTGTCCGTAGCCCGCGGCCATCTGCCTCAGCTCGCCGAGTGCTTTGATCTGCTCGGCGAGTTCCTCACGCTCCCGGATGGTCTCCTCCAGCCGGGACGGATCGTGCGGCAAGTGGTCCAGTTCGGCCTTCTCGGCCCGCTTCACCTCGATCAGCCGGTCCACGCCGTACAGCGGCACCCGGCGGTAGTCGCCGATGATCCGTCCGCGGCCGTAGGCGTCGGGCAGGCCGGTGATGACGCCGGCCTTGCGGGCGGCGAGGATCTCGGGCGTGTAGGCGTCGAAGACGCCGTCGTTGTGGGTCTTGCGGTACTCGGTGAACACCTTCTCCAGCCCCGGGTCGACCGGGTAGCCGTAGGTCCTCAGCGCGCCGGCGACCATCCGCCAGCCGCCGTAGGGCATGATCGCGCGCTTGAGCGGGGCGTCGGTCTGCAGGCCGACGATCAGCTCCCGCTCCCGGTCGATGTATCCGGGAGCGTGCGCGGTGATGCCGGCGGGGATGTCGTGGGCGATGTCGTACACCCCCTTCGCCCGTTCCTCGGGGAAGCGGTCGGTGATCTGCTTCCATACGGCGAGGGTTCGCTCGGTGGGTCCGGCCAGGAAGGAGGCGTCTCCCTGGTAGGGGGTGTAGTTGTGCTGGATGAAGTCGCGCACGTCGACGGTTCCGCGCCACCGGTCGCCCTGGAATCCGTGCCAGGCGGTCGCAGTCCCGTGCTGCTGTGTGGTCATGGTCGGGGTGCCCTTCTCGCTCGGGTGGTGGTCAGGACCGGTCGCCGTAGTAGGCCTGGCGCATCAGCTGTTGCATGTCGGCGAGCAGCGGCATCCGGGGGTTGGCCGGGGCGCACTGGTCCTCGTAGGCGTTCATCGCCTGCTGCGGCAGGGCTGCCAGGAAGGCCGTCTCGTCGACGCCGACCTCCTTGAAGGAGCGCGGGATGCCCACCCGGTCGCGCAGTTCCTCGATGGCGGCGGCCAGGGACTCGACGCCCTGCTCGGGGGTGTCGGCGGGCAGGCCGAGCGTGCGGGCGACGGCCTGGTAGCGCTCGGGGGCCACGTAGCTGCGGTACTTGGGCCAGCTGGTGACCTTGGCGGGGGCGGTGCCGTTGTAGCGGATGACGTGGGGCAGCAGCAGCGCGTTGGTGCGGCCGTGGGCGACGTGGAAGGTGGCGCCGAGGGTGTGGGCCATGGCGTGCACGACGCCGAGGAAGGCGGAGCCGAAGGCCATGCCGGCGATGGTGCCGGCGTTGTGCATCTTCTCCCGCGCGACGGGGTTGGTCGGGCCGTCGGTGACGGCCTGCTCCAGGTTGTCGAAGATCAGCCGGATGCCGTGCAGGGCCAGGCCGTCGGTGAAGTCGTTGGCGTAGACGGAGACGTAGGTCTCGATGCAGTGGGTGAGGGCGTCGAAGCCGGTGTCGGCGGTGACGTCCCTGGGCAGGTGGGTGGTCAGCGCCGGGTCGACGATGGCCACGCTCGGGGTGAGCGCGTAGTCGGCGAGCGGGTACTTCTGGCCGGTGGCGGTGTCGGTGATCACCGCGAACGGGGTGACCTCGGCTCCGGTGCCGGAGGTGGTCGGGATGCACACCAGTTTCGCCTTCTCGCCCAGGTCGGGGAAGGTGAAGGCGCGCTTGCGGATGTCGAAGAACTTCTCCTTCAGGTCGGCGAAGTCGACCTCGGGGTGCTCGTACATCAGCCACATCACCTTGGCCGCGTCCATCGGCGAGCCGCCGCCGAGCGCAACGATGGTGTCGGGCCGGAAGTCGCGCATCAGCTCGGCGCCCCGCCGGACGGTGTCGATGCTCGGGTTGGGCTCGACGAAGTCGACGACCCGGACCTCGACCGGCTCTCGGCGGCGGTCGAGGATGCCCCGGATCCGTTCCAGGTGGCCGATCTCCACCATGGTCCGGTCGGTCACGATGACGATCCGGTGGGCGTTCGGCACGCTCGCCAGGTACTTGATGCTGTTGCGCTCGAAGTAGATCTTCGGCGGGACCTTGAACCACTGCATGTTGGTGTTGCGCCGCCCGATCCGCTTGATGTTCAGCAGGTTCGGCGCCGAGACGTTCCCGGCCACGGAGTTGTGCCCGTAGGAGCCGCAGCCCAGCGTCAGTGAGGGGGTGAAGGCGTTGTAGACGTCGCCGATGCCGCCCTGCGAACTGGGCGCGTTCCAGATGATCCGGCACGCCTTGACGGCGTGACCGAACTCCTCGACGAACGCCGCGTCCTCGGTGTGCACCGACGCCGAGTGCCCCAGCCCGTTGAACTCCACCATCGCCGCGGCCAGTTCGACGCCCTCGCGGCGCGAGGATGCGGTCAGCACGGCCAGCACCGGGCACAGCTTCTCCCGGGTCAGCGGCTCCGACGGCCCGACCCGCTCCGCGTCCGCCAGGATCACCGAGGTGTCGGCCGGCACCTCGAAACCGGCCGCCGTGGCGATCTCCGCCGCACTGCGGCCCACCGCCTCCGCGTTCAGCCGCTCCCCCGCGCAGGAACTTCCCTCCCCGGCGCCGAACAGGTACCGCTCCAGCAGCGCCTTCTCCTCGGCGCTCGCGTGGTGCGCCTTCAGCACGCGGAACTCGGCGAGCGCTTCGTCGCGGATCTCCGTATCCAGGATGACGGCCTGCTCGGAGGCGCAGATCATGCCGTTGTCGAAGGTCTTCGACAGCACGATGTCGTTGACGGCCCGCTTCAGATCGGCGCTCCTCTCGACGTAGGCGGGGACGTTGCCGGCGCCGACACCGAGGGCCGGTTTGCCGCAGGAGTACGCGGCCCGGACCATGGCGTTGCCGCCCGTCGCCAGGATGGTGGCCACATCCGGGTGGTTCATCAGGGCGTGGGTGGCCGCCATCGACGGCTGCTCGATCCACTGGATGCAGAACTGCGGCGCTCCGGCCGCCACCGCCGCGTCCCGCACGATCCGGGCCGCCTCCGCCGAGCAGCGCTGCGCCGCGGGGTGGAAGGCGAACACGATCGGGTTGCGGGTCTTCAGCGCCAGCAGGCACTTGAAGATCGTGGTGGAGGTGGGGTTGGTGACCGGGGTGATGCCGGCGACCACACCGACCGGCTCGGCGATCTCGACGATCCCATCGATCTCGTCCCGGCGCACCACACCGACGGTCTTCGCCCGGGCCATCACGTGGGTGACGTTCTCGCAGGCGAAGACGTTCTTGACTGCCTTGTCCTCGAACAGGCCGCGCCCGGTCTCCTCCACTGCCAGCGCCGCCAGGCCGGTGTGCCGGGCCAGCGCCGCCAGGGACGCCTTCTTGACGATGCGGTCGACCTGCTCCTGGGTGAAGTCGGCGTAGTCCCGAAGAGCCGTCAGCGCGTCGGCGACCAGGGCGTCGACAGCGGTGGTGCCGGCCGGGGCGGGGGCGGGCGGGATCGGTTCCTCGGCCTGCGGGCTGCGGGGCATGGCGGGACCACCTTTCGGTTCTTCATCCAGGGATCGTTCACTGGCGGGCGTAGCTCGCGCTTCCACCCACAGCCTTCCCGAGCGGCACCACACAGGGAGGCGGCCGTTGGGGTACGCCTGCGGGCCGAAGGTCCCTCGTCCACAGGCTGCCGGGGTCACCATGCCCCGGCCGGACGCGCCGGTGGCCGTGGCAGGACCTGGTGTCGGTCCTGCCACGGCCACCACGGCGTTGCCGGTCAGTCGTGCGGCACCACCGCGACCGGGCTGTGCGTGTGGTGCAGCACCGCGTGGGCCACGGCGCCCAGCCCGGGCACGGCCCGCCGGATCCTCGGGGTCCGCCGGCCCACCACCACCAACGAAGCGCTGCGGGAGGCCTCCACCAGTGCCCGCCCGGCCGGCCAGCCGGTCACCTCGGCCTCGACGCGCACCTCGGGGAATTTCTTCCGCCAGGGCGCCAGCGCATCCTGGAGCCGGACCAGCGCAGCAGCCGACAGAGCGCTCGTGATCTCCGACGGGTCTATCGGAGCCGCCGTCACGTACCCTCCGGTGGGCAGGTTTCGGCTCTCCAGCGCCCGCAGCTTTCCTCCCCTTTCGGTGGCCTGCTCGAAGGCGAAGGCGAGCACCTCGGCACTGGGCCGGGCGCTGTCCACCCCCACCACCACGTCGGACGTCACGCCGCCGCCGTCCGTGCCCGCCCGGACCAGAACCACCGGGCGGGCAGCGTGCGCCGCCGCGCGCAGGGCCACCGACCCGACCAGCAATCCGGTGAGCCCGCCGAGCCCGCGTGAGCCGAGCACCAGCAGACCCTCCCGGTCCCCGGCGGCAACCAACGCATAGGCCGGGTGGCCGGGCACGTGCTCGCAGGAGATCTCCAGGCCCGGCAGCACGTCCGAGAGGTGGTCCCGCAGTTCGAGCACCGGCCGGGGCAGCGGCTGAGCCGGGTTCACGGGCTCCGTCTCCAGTGCCGGCTCCGCTCCACCGGCGTGGATCATCCGCAGCGCCCGGCCGCTCCGGTGGGCCTGGTAGGCCGCCCACTCGGCGGCGGCCGCGCTCTGCGTCGATCCGTCGACTCCCACCACCACGGCGTGAGACATGATCACGACCTCCTTCGTTCTGCGGTCGCGGACCAATCTGCGCGACCTCGTGTCTGACGGACAGCCTCACGGCCGGCGAAGGCCGGCCACAGAGGCCGAGCAGCCCCTGGCCGGCCTCCGAAGGTCCCGGCCAGGGGCTGCTCTCACGCCTCGGGTACGACCGCCACCGGGCAGTCGGCGTGGTGCAGGACGGCGTGGGCCACCGGGCCGAGCAGGCCGACCCCATCCACCGGGTGGCGGCCGAGCACCAGCAGCCGAGCCTTGGCGGACGCCTCCACCAGCACCGGGCCCGGTGCGGCACCCTCGGTGTCCGCAACCACCTCGACCTCGGGACGGGCCGCCTTCCAGGGCTCCAGGACCCGGGCGAGCAGCGCGCTCTCACCGTTGTGGCCCTCGCCCGCCCCCGCCGGACCTGCCCCGGCGTGCACGACCCGCAGCGGCAGGCCGTAGCTCTGCGCGGCCAGGAAGGCGAAGAGCAGCGCCGCCTCGGCGGGGCGGCGGGCGTCCAGCCCCAGCACCACCTGCTCGCGCGGATGCGCGCCCGGGCCGTTGGCTGGGAGCAGCACCGTGGGACTGCCCGCCCAGGCGGCGATGTGCAGGGCGGTGGAGCCGACGCGAAGCTCCGGGAAGCCGCCGATGCCGCGTGCCCCGAGGACCAGCAGCTCGGCGTCCTCGCCTGCGGCGACCAGCGCGGAGGTGACGGCATCGTGGACTTCGTCGGTGCGGACCAGCAGCTGCGGGTGGCGTACCGCGAGGACGTGCCGGACCTCGTGGAGCAGGTCACCGGCGGGCCGGGTCTGCCGGCTCCAGCTGGGGAGCAGGTGCGGCATCAGGGGCAGGGCGTGCACCACGCGCAGCGGGCGGCCGCGCAGCAGTGCCTCGCGTGCGGCCCAGTCGGCGGCCGCCAGGCTGGCTTCGGAGCCGTCGACGCCGACAGTGACGGGCAGGTCCATGGTGATCGTCTCCTTCCGCCTTTCGGTCCGGGTCAGCTGCCCGGCTGCCAGTCGGCGATCTCGGGCAGGTCGGTGCCGTGTTCGCGGATCCAGTCGTGGTGCCGGCTGCGCTGGTCGGCCATCTGCTGGCGGACGACGGCGGCTCGGACCGCCAGACCAGGGACGCGGTCGATGACGTCCATGACCAGGCGGTAGCGGTCGAGGTCGTTGCGGACCACCATGTCGAAGGGCGTGGTGGTGGTGCCGGACTCCTTGTATCCGCGCACGTGCAGATGCGGGTGGACGGTGCGGCGGTAGGCGAGGCGGTGGATCAGCCAGGGATAGCCGTGGTAGGCGAAGATCACCGGCTTGTCGCGGGTGAACAGGGCGTCGAACTCGGCGTCGGGCATGCCGTGCGGGTGCTCCTCGGCGGGCATCAGCCGGGCCAGGTCGACCACGTTCACCACGCGCACCCGCAGGTCCGGCAGGTGACGGCGCAGCAGCAGCGCGGCGGCGATCACCTCCTGGGTCGGCACGTCACCGGCGCAGGCGAGCACCACGTCCGGCTCGCCGTTGCCGTCGTCGCTGCCGGCCCACTCCCAGATCCCGGCGCCGCGCGCGCAGTGGGCACGGGCCTCCTCCAGGGTGAGCCAGTCGAAGCAGGGCTGCTTCCCGGCGACGACGACGTTGACGTAGTCGCGGCTGCGCAGGACGTGGTCGGCGGTGGCGAGCAGGGTGTTGGCGTCCGGCGGGAAGTAGACCCGCACCGCTTCGGGGCTCTTGCTGAGGACGTGGTCGACGAAGCCGGGGTCCTGGTGGGAGAACCCGTTGTGGTCCTGGCGCCAGACGTGGGAGGTGAGCAGGTAGTTGAGGGAGGCGATCGGGGCGCGCCAGGGGATCCGCCGGGTGGTGCGCAGCCATTTGATGTGCTGGTTGACCATCGAGTCGACGATGTGGACGAACGCCTCGTAGCAGGAGAAGAGTCCGTGGCGGCCGGTGAGCAGGTAGCCCTCCAGCCAGCCCTGGCAGGTGTGTTCGGAGAGGACCTCCATCACCCGGCCGTCGTGTGCGAGGTGCTCGTCGGTGGGCAGGGTGGCCGCCTGCCAGGCCTTGCCGGTCGCGGAGTAGACCGCTTGCAGCCGGTTGGACGCGGTCTCGTCCGGCCCGACGATCCGGAAGTCGCGGCGCTCGCCGGTGTCCGCCATCACCTGTGCGAGCAGGTCGCCGAGCACTCGGGTGGGCTCGTGGAGACTCGAACCGGGTTTGTCGACCGGGACGGCGTAGCGCTCCAGCGCGGGCACCGGCAGGTCGCGCAGCAGCAGGCCGCCGTTGGCGTGCGGGTTCGCCCCCATCCGTCGGCTGCCCTGCGGGATGCAGGCGAGTACCTGCTCGGTGGGCCGGCCGTGCTCGTCGAAGAGCTCCTCGGGCCGGTACGAGCGCAGCCATGCCTCCAGCTGGGCGAGGTGGGCGGGGTTGGTGCGGACCTGGTCCAAGGGCACCTGGTGGGCCCGCCAGGTGCCTTCCACCGGCAGGCCGTCCACCTCGTGCGGGCCGGTCCAGCCTTTGGGAGTGCGCAGGACGATCACCGGCCAGGCCGGACGCTCGGTGACCCCGTCCTCGCGGGCGGCGCGCTGGATGGTGGCGATCCGGTCGAGGGCGGTGTCCATGGCGTTGGCCATCGCGTGGTGCACGGCCATCGGGTCCGCGCCGGTGACGTACAGCGGGTCGTGGCCGTAGCCGCGCAGCAGGGCGTCCAGCTCCGCCTCGGGCAGGCGGGAGAGCACCGTCGGGTTGGCGATCTTGTAGCCGTTCAGGTGCAGGATCGGCAGCACCGCGCCGTCGTGCACCGGGTCGAGGAACTTGTCGCTGTGCCAGGAGGCGGCGAGCGGGCCGGTCTCCGCCTCGCCGTCGCCGATCACGCAGGCGACCAGCAGGGCGGGGTTGTCGAAGGCGGCGCCGTAGGCGTGCGAGAGGGCGTAGCCGAGTTCGCCGCCCTCGTGGATGGACCCGGGGGTCTCGGGGGCGACGTGGCTGGGCACGCCGCCGGGGAATGAGAACTGCCGGAACAGCCTCGCCATGCCGTCGGCGTCCCGGGTGACGGACGGGTAGGTGTCGGTGTAGCTGCCGTCCAGCCAGGAGCCGGCCAGCACCGCCGGGCCGCCGTGGCCGGGGCCCCAGACGCAGATGGCGTCCAGGTCACGCCCGGAGATCACCCGGTTGAGGTGGGTGTACACCAGGTTCAGGCCCGGCGAGGTCCCCCAGTGGCCCAGCAGCCGGGGCTTGATGTGCTCCGGGCGCAGCGGCTCGCGAAGCAGCGGGTTGGCCATCAGGTAGATCTGACCGGCCGCGAGGTAGTTGGCGGCCCGCCAGTGGGCATCGAGCGCCCGCAGTTCGGCCTCGGTCGGATCTCCGGGCGTTGAGGCGGTCACGGTCATGGCGGCGGTCTCCTCGGGAATCGGTCGACTTCGCTGGCCGCCGACGGCGGGCCGTACCCATCGTCACGCCGCGCACCCGGCCGGACACAGGGCCGACCGGGTCATGGCCCAGCGGCTGGGAGAGGGACTTGCGGCCCAGCCGAACCTCCCGCGCACCGCGGGCGGGGCGTGATGGGCCGCGATGCCGAGGACGAATGGCCCTGGAGCGGGGCCTGTCGGCCCGCGGCGGGCGGATGCTGGAGGACGAGGCGTACACCTGCCTGTGGAACCTGCTGGAGACGATCCCCACACTGGACGACCCGAAGGTCACCGAACTCCTGGGCCAGCTCGGCTTCGAGGACATCGCCGACGAGGCCCGCGCCACCACGACCGTCACCACCGTGATGATGCCCTACATGACCAGCCAGTTCGCCCGCCGCGCCGTTCACGACCGCCCGCGCGTGATCCCGCACGGCGCCCGCAACTTCGCCTTCCTCGGCCAGTACGTCGAGATCCCCGAGGACGTCGTCTTTCACCGTCGAGTACTCCGTGCGCGGCGCCATGCACGCCGTCTACCAGCTGCTCGGCCTCAAGCTGCCCATCCCGCCGGTCCACCACGCCCTGGCCGAACCCGCCACGGCCCTGCGGGCCCTGCGGACCGCCTTCGCGTGAACACCGCAGCCGAGCCGGCGCCCGGTACAGGACCTTCGGGCCGTGCGCCGGGCACCGGCCGGCCCTGGTCCGACAACCCGCGTCCACGAAGACTGACCCGACACGACCACGCATCCCGCGTACCCCGCTCCGGAGAGGATTCACCCATGGCCGACTACCTGCTCGCCGCGATCGACGGCTCGGCGCAGAGCACCGCCGCCGCCCGCTGGGCGGCCGACGAGGCCGACCGCCACGACCTGCCGCTGCGCCTGGTCCACGCCCAGACCTGGCTCGACGACATCCACACCGACCCCGGCCTACCGGCCGATGTCCGCGCCCTGACCACGCGCATGCTCTCCGACGCCAAGCAGGCGATCCGGACCACCCATCCGAGCCTGGAGATCCGCGCCGAGCTGATCGGGGGCGGCGAGCCGGTCGACGTGCTGGTCGACGCGGCCGCCGACGCTCGCATGCTGGTCCTCGGCTCCCGCGGGCTCGGCGGCTTCGGCGGACTCATGGTCGGCTCCGTCGGTCTGGCCGTCGCCGCCCGCAGCGAGGTCCCCACCGTGCTGGTCCGCTCCGGCGAGACCGAGCGCCCCACCGGGCCCGACGGACCCGAGGTGGTCGTCGGTGTCGACACCCGCGAGCCCGCCACGGACGTCCTCGACTTCGCCTTCCGCGAGGCCGCCCGGCGTGGCGCGGTGCTGCGCGCCGTGCACGGCTGGACGCCGCCGCCGGTGTGGGGCTACGCCGGCTGGGTGCCCCCGCAGCCCGAGGCCGAGCAGTTCCAGGCGATCGAGGACGAACTCCTCACGCTGGCGATGACCGGCTGGCAGGAGAAGTACCCCGAGGTCGCGGTGGTCCGGGACAGCCGGATCGGCAGCGGGGCCGCAGCCCTGGTCGACGCCTGCGCCGCCGCCGACCTCCTCGTGGTGGGCCGCCGGCGCCGCCCGCACCACCACGCCGGCATGCGGCTCGGACCGGTCGCCCACGCCGTACTCCACCACGCGCAGTCACCGGTCGCCGTCGTCCCGCACGACTGACCCGCCCTGTACATCGAGGGTGGTGGACTCCGGCAAGCCCGGGCGTCCACCACCCTCTTCGCATGTCCCGGCCTACACCGGTCTTCTGACGGCGTTCGCCGGACGGGGCCCGGCACCCGACGGTGATCCACTCGGATCGGCCGGGAACGTGACCTGCCACCCGGCATCGCCGCCCAGTGCCGTGGAGCCCTGGACGAGTGGACCGCTGCCACGCCCCCCGGTCGCCCCCTTGCGATCCGCACCAGCACCCGACGGGCACGGGCCTGGCCGGCCAAGGCACAGCGGCGCTGCTCCTCGGGGAGACCGGAGCGCGCCGCCGGCACACAGCGCAAGCAGCGCGCCGGACCGACGAGGCCGGACCCACCGGGCAACTGCGCCGACCGGGCCGTGCAGCGGGTACGCGAAAGCCGGGGACGGCTCCACACCGTCCCCGGCCCCGCATTTCGTACCCGGCCAGCCCCCACGGCCGCCGGGCCTGACCCGCGCCCCCTACGGCACGGGAGTGATGAGGCCGTAGTGGCCGTCGTAGCGGTGGTACAGCACGTAGCCGCGGCCGGTGGCGGCGTCGGTGAAGAACACGAACGGCAGGCCGCTCAGGTCCAGGCGCGCGACCGCATCTGCCACGGCGAGCCGCGGCACGCCGAGCGTGCTCACCGGCAGCACCCGTTCGGCCTGCGGGTTGCCGGTGGTCAGCCGGTACCCCTCAGCGGCTGGGCCGCGGCGGACCACGCTGTCGAAGCCGCTCGTCGCGTCGGTGAACAGGTGGAAGTCGTAGTCCATGGCTTCCAGTTCGAACACCGCCTCCCAGGGGCGTCTGCCGCGCCAGGCTGTCGGATTTGTGCCGTACGATCCGCCGCTCCGACCCAGTGCGTGCGTGGGTTCAGACTGCCGCGTGCGGTGCGGCCGGGCCGTGGGCCGAAGGTCCCGTCGGCAGGGCCGCAGGTCCCCGGTCACCCGGTGCGGGCAGTGCGCGGACGGTGGTGCCGGTGGTGCCGAGGAGCACGCCGAGGGCGTCGTCCAGCGGGCCGATGGCGGCGAGGTTACCGGTCCGTTCGGCGAACGCTGCGGCGGCCTCGGCCTTGGGGCGCATCGAGCCCGCGGGCAGGTCGAGCTCGTGCAGCCGGCTGGGGGTGACGGTGATGAGCGGGCCGGGGTGGGCGGCGCCGAACCGGGTGAACACGTGGGTGACGTCGGTGAGGATCAGCAGGGCGTCGGCGTCGAGCTGTTCGGCGAGCAGGGCGGCGGTGCGGTCCTTGTCGACCACGGCTTCCACGCCCCGCACCTGGCCGGTGTCCGGGTTGTGGACGACCGGGATTCCGCCGCCGCCGGCGGCGATCACGACGGCTCCGGTCGCCAGCAGGGCGCGGATGGCGGGGACCTCGGTGATCGCCTTCGGCAGGGGCGAGGGGACCGTGCGGCGCAGGTGGTCGCCGTCGCGGGCACAGGTCCAGCCGCGTTCGAGCTCCATCATCCTGGCCCGGTGGTCGGTGAGTCGGCCGCCGATGAACTTGTCGGGGTGGTGGAAGGCCGGGTCGTGGGGGTCGACCTCGGTGTGGGTGACCAGGGCGGTGACGGCGCGGCCGGGCAGGCGGCCGGCGAGTTCGCGGGCGAGCAGGGTGCCGATCATGCCCTGGGTCTGCGCGCCGAGGACGTCCAGCGGGTAGGGGGCGGTCAGGGCCGGGTCGCTCTCGCTCTCGACGGCGAGCAGGCCGATCTGGGGCCCGTTGCCGTGGGTGATCACGAGTTGGTGTCCGGCGAGGACGAGTTCGGCGAGCGAGCGGGCGGCGTCGTGGACGTGGTGCTGCTGGACGGCGGCGTCGGGGTGTTCGCCCCGTTGGAGCAGGGCGTTTCCGCCGAGGGCGGCGACGATGCGCATGGTCAGTCCCTCCCGAGGGTGGCGACGAGGATCGCCTTGATGGTGTGCAGGCGGTTCTCCGCCTGGGTGAAGACCAGTGAGGCGGGCGACTCGAAGACCTCGTCGGTGACCTCCAGGCCCTCCAGGCCGTGTTCGGCGGCGAGTTCGGCGCCGAGGTCGGTACGTCGGTCGTGCAGGGCCGGCAGGCAGTGCAGGAGGGCGGTGTCGGGGTTGCCGGTGGCGGCCATGGTCTTGGCGTTGATCTGGTACGGGAGCAGCAGGTCGATGCGCTCCTTCCACCGGTCGTGGTCCTCACCCATCGAGACCCAGACGTCGGTGTAGAGGTAGTCCGCGCCGCGCACGGCGTCCTCCACCTGGTCGGTGAGGGTGAACCGGGCGCCGCTCTCCTGCCCGAGCAGCAGGCACTCGGAGACCAGCAGCGGGTCGGGCCACAGCTCGCGCGGGGCGGCGATCCGCACGTCCATGCCGAGCAGACTGCCCATCATCATGAGCGAGTTGGCGGTGTTGTTGCGGGCGTCGCCCAGGTAGCAGAAGGAGATCTGCTCCAGCGGCTTGTGGCTGTGCTCGCGCATGGTGAACACGTCGCACAGGCTCTGTGTGGGGTGGCACTCGTCGGTGAGACCGTTGTAGACCGGCACCCCGGCGTGCGCTGCGAGTTCGGTGACGGTGTCCTGGGCGAAGCCGCGGTACTCGATGCCGTCGTACATCCGCCCGAGCACCCGGGCGGTGTCGGCGACCGACTCCTTGTGGCCGATGTGGGAGCTGTCGGGGCCGAGGTAGGTGGTGGTGGCGCCCTGGTCGGCGGCGGCGACTTCGAAGGCGCAACGGGTGCGGGTGGAGGTCTTCTCGAAGATCAGCGCGAGGCGCCTGCCGGTGAGGTGCCGGCGCTCGGTGCCGGCCGCGCGAGCGGCCTTGAGGCCGGCGGCGAGGTCGAGCAGGTGGTGGATGTCGGCCGTGGTGAAGTCGAGTTCGCGCAGGTAGTGGCGGCCGTGCAGGGTGGCGGTCATGGCAGTGTTCCTCCTGGTGGGGTGGCTAGTTGGCGGGGTCGCGCTGGATGGGGCAGCTCATGCAGCGCGGGCCGCCGCGGCCACGGCCCAGCTCGGAGCCGGCGATGGTGACGATCTCGATGCCCTGCTTGCGCAGGTAGGTGTTGGTGACGGTGTTGCGTTCGTAGCCGACGACCACGCCGGGCTCGATGGCGAGGAAGTTGCTGCCGTCGTCCCACTGCTCGCGCTCGGCGGCCCGGACGTCCTGCTCGGCGGACAGGAGGCGGACCTTGTCCAGGCCGAGCGCCTCGGCGAGGGAGCCGGCGAGGTCGGTGTCGGGGGTGACGTCGAAGCCGGCGGGGCGCTCGGGGGCGGGCGTGAGGGTCCAGGAGCGCAGCCGGTCGGCCAGGCCCGGATAGACGGCGAAGGTGTCGCGGTCGATCATCGTCATGACGGTGTCCAGGTGCATGAACGCGCGGCTTTCCGGAAGCCGCACCGCGATCAGCCGGTGCGCGGTGTCGGTCAGGAACAACTGCTGGGCGAGGGCTTCGACGGCCTGGGCGGTGGTGCGCTCCCCCATCCCGACCATGACCACGCCCGGTGCGAGCACGTGCACGTCGCCGCCCTCCAGGCTCAGTCCGGGAGCCGTAGTGGTGCCGTCGAGCAGCGGGGGCGGGGCCTGCGCGAACAGCGGGTGGAAGCGGTAGATCGCGGCGGTGTGCAGGGTCTCCCGGCGGCGGGCGGGCCTGGCCATCGGGTTGAGGCTGTAACGCCCACCGATCCAGCAGGAGTTGTCGCGTGGGAAGAGGTGGTTGGGCAATGGCGGCAGCGCGAAGTCCTGCTCGCCGAGCGTGTGCCAGGCCAGGCTGTGCGGGTTGCGCAGCGGCAGGTCGTCCTTGAGGACGCCGCCGATCAGGTACGCGGCCAGGGTCTGGCCGTCGAGTTGCAGGCACAGCTCGTGGACCGGCTCCATCAGGGCCGGGCCGACCGTGGCCGGGGTGACGACCTGTCCCAGCAGCCAGGCCCGGGCGGGCGGGAGTTCGAGGGTCTGGGCGAGCAGCTCGGCGTAGTGGTGGACGCGCACGCCGTGGTCGCGCAGGACCTGGGCGAAGGCGTCGTGCTCCTCGCGGGCCCGCTTGGCCCACAGGATGTCGTCGAAGAGTAGTTCGTCGACGTTGCGCGGGGTCAGCCGGGAGAGCTCCAGGCCCGGGCGGTGCAGGATCACCTGGCGCAGGCGCCCGGCCTCGGAATCGACACGCAGGGTGGACATGGGGGTGCTCCTCGGGGGTTCAGTGCTGGTGACGCGTGGTCAGTACGCGGCGCAGGATGGTCGGCAGTCCCACCGGGCGGGCGGTACGGGCCGCCTTCGACAGCGGCGCAGTGGTGGGGACTGCCGGCTCGGTCTCGGTGTCCCCGGTCGAGGCTGTGGTCTGGGCCGCGGTGTTCGGGCGCTTCAACCAGATGTAGACGGGGATGCCGAGCAGGATGGTGAAGAGGCCGTAGTAGACGGTCTGGTAGCCGCTGCCCTGGATCGACCAGTACGAGAAGGCGAGGGCGAGCAGCGCGACGGTGACGTCGCGGGCGAAGCGCCGCCGCTCCAGCTCCTGACGGCCGCGCACCACCAGCCAGTACAGCTGGGCTGCGGCCGAGATCAGGTACGGGATGACGGCGGTGAGCACGCTCAGCAGCACGATCTCGGTGAAGACCTTGGTGAAGCTGGTGTAGCTGACGACGGTGAGTACCGAGGCCAGGAGGGTGGCCGAGATGATGCCGAAGGCGGGTACCTCGCTCCGGCCCCGGGTGCCGGTGAAGGCGGCGGGGAAGAGCCCGTCGCGGGCGGCTGCCATCGGCATTTCGGCGCAGATCAGTGTCCAGCCGTTCAGTGCGCCGAGGCCGGAGATGATCGCCGCGGCGGCGACCAGGTTGCCGGCCCAGTGGCCACCCGCGATGTTGTTCATGGCGTCGGTGAACGGTGCTGCGGAGGAGCCGAGTTGGGCGTGCGGTACGGTGCCGAAGACCGCGAGTGTGCCGAGCAGGTAGATTGCAGCGCAGGCCAGGGTGCCGTAGATGGTGGCTCGCGGCACGTTGCGCTTCGGCTCGCGCACCCGACCGGCGGCCACCGAGGCGGTCTCCAGGCCGATGTAGCTGAACAGGGCGATCGCCCCGGCCGCCGAGACCGCGCCGAGCGCGGAACCCCCGCTCGCGTTGAAGGCGCCGAAGTTCCCTGCCTTGATGAAGAGCAGGCCGGCGGTGGCCATGAACGCCAATGGCAGGAACTTCAGCACCGTGGTGACCACCTGGAAGGCACCGATGTTGCGCACCCCGGTCAGGTTGACCAGCGCCGGCAGCCACAGGCCCGCCAGCGCGATCCCGAGCGAACCCCAGGTGTGGTGCCCCTTGTTGACGAACACCTCGACATAGCCGACCCAGGCCACCGCGATGGCCGCGTTCCCCGCCCAGGCGGTGATCCAGTACGACCAGGCCGTGAGGAACCCGGCGAACTCGCCGAACGCCTCCCGGGCGTAAACGTACGGTCCACCACTGCCCGGCACCCGCTCCGACAGCCGCCCGAAGACCATCGCCAACGCCAGCGCGCCGATCGTCACCAGCACGAACGCCACCAGCGCGATCGGCCCGTACGGTGCCAGCGCGGACGGCAGCGCGAACACCCCTGTACCGATGATGCTGCCGACCACCAGCGCGGTCGCGGCGGGCAGCCCGAAGCCGCTTCCTACTCCTCTGGTTCCGTCAACCGCCTTGCCCTGCTGCGGTCTTCCGCGACCGTGTGCGGACATCTGGTGCTCCTTTGCGATCTGCCCCGGGGAGACGGACACCGGTGCGTCCGTCGCTCACGGTGACGATCCTGGGGTCGCGACCGGCGGTCACCCCAGGGACCATCGGGCCCTGATCACGCGCCACCGGTCCCCTCCCCACGCCCCACTGGTCCCGGGGCTCCCAGCTGCCCGGGATCCGGTGCGGCCAGGGACCACCGGCCCACTCCTCGGCCCCCTCGGTCCCTGGGCCGGCCGGATCGCCGCCGACAGAGTTCTCTCGGCGAAGGACCGAGCAGAGGCCCCGACCGCAGACCAGCCGACGACCCTGGAGGAGAGCACTGATGACCCGCCATGTCCTGACCGGGATCGACGGATCCCCGAGCAGCGAGAGCGCGGCCTCCACATCCGCCTTGACCACCCCGGGCTCGTCATCGAGACCGCCGTGATCGGAGACGATCCGGTCGACGCGCTGGTCAAGGCGGCTGAAGGCCAGGAACTCCTCGTGCTCGGCTCACGCGGCCTCGGCGGCTTCGCCGGCCTGCTGACCGGCTCGGTCGCACTGGCGGTGGCGGCTCGCGTCAACACCCCGACGGTCCTGGTCCGGGCCGACCGGCCCTCCTCGCCCCAGCCCGGCACGGTGTCCCGGGGCGAGGTCGTCGTCGGGGTCGAGACCGGTCAAGCCGACGGCGCGGTCCTCGCCTTCGCGTTCGCCGAGGCCGCCCGGCGTGGCGCGCGCCTGCGGGCCGTCCACGGCTGGGATCCGGTGCCGCTGTGGGCCGCCACCAGCTGGGTGCCGCCACGCTCGGAGATCGCCGCGCGGGAGGCCGCCGTGAAACGCCTGCTCACCGAATCGCCCGCCGCGGGGCGAGCCGCTCACCCGGACGTCCCGCTCGTCGTCGAGGTCCGGCACGGCAGCGCGGCCCGCGCGGTCGTCGCCGCCGGTGAAGGCGCCGACCTGGTCATCGTCGGCCGCCACGACCGCCACCACCCCCTGGGCATGCGGCTCGGTCCCGTCGCCCACGCCGTGCTCCACCACGCCGCCGCCCCGGTCGCGGTGATCCCGCACACCTGAGCTCGCCCCGCCGCTCCCCGCCGCTCACCCACCACCGAAGGGCAGTCCGACCATGACCCGCACTCCCCACACCCGTCCCATCCGCCCGTGGCGCCGCAGCCTGCGCCGGGCGCTCGGCGCCGAACGCAACGAGCTGGCCCGACCGGAGGACCGGGCCCGCAGCCGAGCCGGGCTCCTCGCCTCCGTCGCCACCGCTCTGGCCCTCATGCTCGGCGCTACCGCTGCGTGGACCGACTTCGACTCCGCCGAGCACCGCGCAGCTGCGGCGGCGACCCGCCTGCACCACCTGGACGCCCTCCTGCTCACCTCAACCAGCACCACGACCGACAGAACCGACACTGCGGCCCCCCGCTACCAGGCCACGGCCACCTGGACCTACCCCGCCGGGCAACAGCAGACCGGCACCGTGGGCGTCAGGCGACAGGCCCAGGCGGGCACCGCCGTCGGCGTCTGGGTCGCCGACACCGGCCGCCTGACCACCGCTCCGGCCAGCACCGCCGACCTCGTCTCCGACGCCGTCATCGTCGGTCTGCTCGCCGTGGGCCTCCTGTTCGTCCTCATCGCCGGCGGCCTGGGCCTGCGCCTGCGGTCACTGGACCACCGTGCCGACGGTGCCTGGCAACGTGCCTGGGCGGAGCTGGAACCCGTGTGGACCGGACGGGCCTCCCGCCGGCCCGGCACCGACGGCCCTCGGCGCAGCTGAACCCGGCACTCGCACCGGTACTCACCGACCCGCGTACCCGGGCCGTCCACATCTCGGTCGGCGCCGCGCTCGGCAACCTCCAGGCCGCCGCCCTCCACGTCGGCTGGGAACCCGTCGTCCGCCTGCTGCCCCGGCCCGAGGAGCCCGACCCGCTGGCCACCGTGCGTCTCGCCGGGGCACCCCGTGCGGCCCTGCTGCGCCGCCCCGACCTCTACCAGGCCATCTGGCGCCGGCGCAGCAGCCGCCTGCCGTTCTCCGCCGAGCCGGTACCCGCCGCCGTCCTCGCCGAACTCGCCGAAGCCGCCCGGCTCGACGGCGCAGACCTGCACCGACGGGGCCCCGCGAGCGCCGCGCCCTGCTCGGCCTCACCGCACGAGCTACCTGCGTGCGCAGATGGCCGACCCCGAACACGGCCGCTGCGCCCCGCAGATGCTGCTGCGCATCGGCTACGGACCGGCCGGCTGTCCCACCCCCCGCCTCCGCGCCGAGCTGCCGGAGGCGGACGGCCAGGCCCCCGCTGCGGCCGAGTTGGCCGACTCCGCCCGCCCGTGACCGGGAGAATAGGGCCGTCCGGCCCTATCGCACGTGCCGGAGCGGCAGGCAGACTGCCCGACGATCCCACTCGTCCCGTTCCGGCGGCGGGTCCAGCAAGTACGGAGAAGCGATGGCAGACAGCACGGCGGACCGGGCGGGCGACTCGGTGAAGGTGTTCCTGCTCGACGACCACGAAGTGGTCCGCCGCGGCGTGCACGACCTGCTGGATGCCGAACCCGACCTGACCGTGGTCGGCGAAGCCGGAACGGTCGAGCAGGCACTCGCCCGCGTCCCCGCACTACGCCCCGACGTGGCGATCCTCGACATGCGACTGCCGGACGGCGACGGCGTGACCGTCTGCCGAGAGCTGCGCTCACGCATGCCCGACCTGGCCTGCCTCATCCTCACCTCCTTCGACGACGAGGAGGCGCTGCTGGACTCGATCATGGCCGGCGCCTCCGGATACGTGCTGAAGCAGATCAGCGGCACCGACCTCGTCTCCGCCGTCCGCACGGTCGCCTCCGGACAGTCCATGCTCGACCCCGGCGCCACCACCCGCCTGATGGCCCGCCTGCGCGGCGACACCGCCCCGCCCGCCTCCGACCTCCCGCAGCTCACCGACCGCGAGCGGGAGATCCTCGCCCTGATCGGCGAGGGCCTGACCAACCGACAGATCGGCCAGCGCCTCTATCTCGCCGAGAAGACCGTCAAGAACCACATCTCCCGCCTCCTGGCCAAGCTCGGCGTGGAGCGCCGGGTCCAGGCCGCCGTCATCGCCACCCAAGCCCTGGCGAACCACGACAAGCCGACCGGCCGGCACGTCCACTGATTCCCGCCCCTGGCAGTCGGGCCGCCCGGCCACCGGTCGGGGGACCAACGGCCTCTCCCACACCCGCCGGCACCGGACGACCATCGATGCCATGACACCTGACACCACGCCGCTCGATGAGCGACACTGCCTGAGCCTGCTGGCCGGGGCACCGGTCGGGCGCGTCGTCTACACCGTCGGCGCTCTGCCCGCTGTCCTGCCGACCCGCTACCGCCTCGACGATGACGGCAGCGTGGTGCTGCAGGCCACCGCCGGCTCCGAAGTCCTCCGCGCGGTCGCGGGGGCACTCGTCGCCTTCCAGGCTGACGAGATCAGCACAGCCGACGGCAGCGGCTGGAGCGTCACCATCCTCGGCACCGCCGAGACCACCGGGGAAGGTGCTGCCACTCGGGCCCCCGCTGCACCGCCCGCAGACCAGGTGACCATCCGGATCCACCCCGAGTGGGTAACCGGCCGCCTCCTGCCCGCTGCCGACCTCGCCCCGCACGGCTGACACCGAGAACGCGCGGCCACGTCCCCTCGGCAGCGGTCAGCCCTCCAGCGGCACCGCCCAGACGAGCCGGGCCCCGCCCTCGGGCGGACTCGACACTTCCAGCGCCCCGCCCAGGCTCTCGGCACGGTCCGCCAGGTTGCGCAGCCCACTGCGCCGCCCCTGCTCCGGGATGCCGACGCCGTTGTCCTGCACGGTCAGCACCACCTCGGCTCCAGTCGCCCGCAACGCCACCTCGACCCGGCCGGCCTTCGCGTGCCGGGCCGTGTTGCTCAGCGCCTCGCCCAGCACCGCCACCACGTGGTCAGCCACCTGGCCCGGAACATCCGTGTCGAGCAGGCCTTCCATGCTCAGCCGCGGGGCGAAGCCCAGCGCCGCCTGCGCCTCCTCGACCACCCGCACCACCCGCGAACGCAGTCCATGAGCGGCCGAATCTTCGCGTGCCCTCAGGCCGAAGATCGTCGAACGGATGATCTTGATCGTCTCGTCCAGATCCCCGACCGCCCGCAGCACCCGGTCCGAAGCTCCAGGGTGCTCGATGAACCGGGCCGCGCTCTGCAACGTCATCCCGGTCGCGAACAGCCGTTGGATGGCCAGGTCGTGCAGGTCACGGGCGATTCGGTCGCGGTCTTCCAGCATCGCCAGCTGCTCGGCGTCCCGTCGCCGGTCCGCCAGCTCCAGCGCCAACGCGGCCTGGTCGGCGAACCCGAGTAGCGGCCCGATCTCGCGCTCGGTGAAGGCCCGCTCCGCTGTTTGCCTGGCCAGCAGCAGTACCCCCTCGATCTGCCCGTCCGCCCGGCCCAGCGGCACGGCCACCGCCGGCCCCAGGCCGGAGAACCGGCGCGGCCCGCCGGTCAGCCGGGGCTCCTGAGCCAGATCCAGGGTCGTGACCGGAGCTCCGAGGCTGAACGCCTCCCCTGACAGCGTCCCGGTCAGCGGCAGGTGGATCCCCGACCGCGCGGACGGGTCGCCCCCCAGGGCCAGCTCGACCCGCAGCCCCTCGCCACCGCCCTCGCGCACCGAAAGGTCGACCAGCTCGGCACCGGTGATCTCCAGCGCCCGGCGCGCGATCAGCTCCATCACCTCGCCGCGCGTGGCACCCGACAACAGGCCACGGGTGATCTCCGCGCTCGCGCTCAACCACCGTTGCTGGCTCTGCGCCTCCTCGTAGAGGCGCGCGTTGTCGATCGCCACCCCCGCGGCCACCGCCAGCGTCGCGATCACCGACTCGTCGTCGGCGTCGAACTGCTCCCCGTTCCTCTTGTCCGTCAGGTAGAGGTTGCCGAACACCTCCTCCCGCACCCTCACCGGCACCCCGAGGAAGGTCCGCATCACCGGGTGGTGCGCCGGGCAGCCCTGCGAGGCCGGGTGCGCGGCAAGATCCTCCAGCCGCAGTGCCTCGGGATGGTGGATCAGCTCGCCGAGGATCCCCTTGCCGGTCGGGTAAGGCCCGATCCGGCCGATCTCCTCCTCGTCCAGGCCCACGGTCAGGAACTGCGACAACGACTCGCCGTCCGGACCGATCACCCCCAGCGCCGCGTACCGGGCGTCCACCAGCACTGCGGCAGCCTCCACGATCCGCCGCAGCACCTGCGTCAGATCCAGCTCCCGGCCCACCGACAGCACCACCTCCAGCAGGCTGTGCACCCGGTCACGGGTACCCCGGGCCGCGTCGATCCGCGCCTGCAACTCCTCAAGCAGCTCGTCCAACCGCAGCTGCGGGATCCGCGACCGCACCTCGTCCCCGCCCACGCGAGCCTCCTCATCTCCGGCCACCGACCGGTCGATTCTGGCAGACGCGGGTCCGGACCTGACAGTGGCCGGGCCTCGCCCAATCACGGCGACCGGCGAAAGCTCCCAGGTCACGCACCACATGCACGGCTATCGGGTACGGCACGTGCGAGCACTGCAGCGTCCGGCACCGGGCCACACCGATGTCAGTCCCCTATGTCCGCACACCAGGGACCACCGGTCCTCGGCACGGCACCCCTGCCTCGGGTTCCCTGGTGACGTGCAGCGACAGAACGCACAGCATCGGGAGGGCCGGAGAGGACCCCTTCGGTCCCGCCGAACTCTTCCCGGCCGTCGACGCCATCGCCTGGACCCGCAACACCGCCGACCGCGCCGACCTCGGCCAGCCCACCTCCCGGCCCGGCGCCCCTGGCACCAGGACCCCCGCCCCCACCACCGCCTGGCCGCCCATCAGACGGCACAAGAGATCGAACCGACCACCGCCTGGACGATGTGGCCCGGCGACCTTCACTGCGACCACCAACCGACGGAACATCAAAAAGGCCGCTCCCGCCAGAAGCGGAAACGGCCTACGACCTGCGGTCAAGCAAGTCGGGACGACAGGACTCGAACCTGCGGCACGCCGCTTTGGAGACGGTCAGCTCCGGTCGGGGAGCCGGGGCGTGGGGCTGCCGTTGACGTTCGGTTCGGCGGCCGATGCGCCGGTCGTCGAAGCCGTCGAGGTCGCTGTGGGCGCCGAGGAGTGCTGGAGGGACCGTAGGATGGCCAGCCCCTGGCTGGCGATGCCGGCCGCGATCTGGTTCACCCCGTCGGTGCCGTTCAGGACGGTCAGATCGGCGCCCGCCATGCCCCGGGCCGCCGCGTCGGCGAGCGCGGGGAGGGCCTCCACGATCCGGTTGGCCGCGATCAGCTCCTGGTTGCCGTCCCGCAGTGACGCCGCGCGGGCGGCGTTGGCGTCCGCCTGGGCCTGGGCCAGGGTCCGTTCGGTGTAGGCGCCGGCGTCGGCCTCGAACTTCACCCGGTCGCGGTCCGCCTCGGCCAGCGTCCGCTTCCGGTAGGCCTCGGCGTCGGCGGGGCGCCGCACCTCCGCCTCCAGCCGCTGCGCCGTGAGCGCCGCATTGCGCTGCGCGAGGGCGGTCTGTTCCTCGGTGACCTCCTGGGTGGCCCGTGCCTCGGCGAGCGGCCCGGCCTGGGCGGCGCGCGCCCTGGACTGCTCGGTCTCCGCGAGGAAGCCGGCCCGCTTGATCGCGGTGTCCCGCTCGTACTCGGCCTTGAGCGCGGCGGCCTGCTGCTCCCGTTCGCTCGCCTCCTGGTCGGCCTTGGCCTGGGCGATCCGGGCCTGACTGGCCACCGCCGCCGCGTGCGGCGCGGCGAGGTTGTTGATGTAGCCGGTGGCGTCCTCGATCTCCTGGATCTGCAGGGCGTCCACCACGATGCCGAGCTTCTCCATTTCACCGTGACTGCCCGCCATGACTTCCTGGGCGACCCGGCTGCGTTCCCTGATGATCTGCTCCACGGTCAGCCCACCAATGATGGAGCGCAGGTGGCCTGCGAATATCCGTCCGACCAGTTCCTGCATCTGGTTCTGCTCGGACAGGAAGCGCCGGGCCGCGTTGGCGATCGACACGGCGTCGTCGCCGACCTTGAAGACACAGACCGCGCGGACGGTGAGCCGGATGCCCTGCTGGGTGACGCAGTCCTCGGCGATCTCCGCCTCCTGCAGGGCCAGGGACAGCATGCGGGCCTTCTGCTTGACGGGAACGACGAAGCTCCCGTGGCCCGTGACGATCCGGAACTGGGTGTCCTGCGACTGCCGCTTGGAACCGGAGATGAGCATGGCCTCGTTGGGCGCGGGCACGTGCCAGAACAACATGACGAACCACCTGACCTGCAACAGCTCGACGAGGGCCGCGGGGCCGCCGGACTCAGGGCGGCAACGGCTCGACGAGCACCGACCGGGCGGAGATCGTGTCGATCACGACCACCCGGGTGTTGACCGCGACCGGCCCGGCGGACCAAGCCGCGAACACCTCCGACCCGCCGCGCAAGCCGACCAGCACCTCGCCCGGCCCGTCCGTCGGGATCGGCACCGTAACCCTCCCGACGGCTCCGACCGGGCTCTGCTGGGAGTCATCGGCCACGTACATGACACCTCGTGCCGTGAGACACGACGGCGCAGTGGGCGGCCGGAACACGAACGACCACGGGCGGCACCCCTCCTGGAGGCACCGGGCCCCCGGTCGAGTCCTTCGGCAGAATGCCTGCGAGCAGCGCGCGCGGCGCGACCGCCCCGACCCCACCCACGGTACTCCGGCCGCAGCAGGGAGGCGTTTCTCGGGTACCCGGCTCGGATCGCCGGCCGGGAGTTCCGGCCCGGAGCCGACCGGGCCCGGCTCGAAGGCTGGGCCACCAACCGCCCGGATCGGCGGATTTCCGGGCCACCCGGATGACGTCGACACCGTCGTCAAGGCGGCGGGCGAGCGCTACACAGCGCTGCTCCCGTCGTTCGATGCGTGACCTGCGGCCGCGCCAGGCACTGCTGCTGACGCCGGCGGCCCCGGTGCGCCGATGCGTGTGGCTGCGGTCCAGTCGAGTGGGCCTGTCGTACGGTCGAGGTCGCAGACCGGTGTCCACGCTGATCCGGTCCCGGTCCCAGCCCAACTGCCCTCCCCCCGGGTGGCTGGGCTTCACTGTGACCGCCGCGGAACCGGGCCTGCCCGGCACTGCCCGCCGGGTGGACCGGGGCGGCCGCACTGCCTCTCGACGGCTTCGGCTGGCGCGGGTCGCGGCGGGGGGCGTACACCGGAGACATGGCCCGCGCCGACGGCACCGCGAGAATCGATTCCGGCGACGACGCGCCGGAGCTGTGCGACGAGTGCGGGCTGCTGGCCCCAGCGCGGGAACTGGTGGTGCTGCGGGTGCCGGACTCCTCCGCGGTGGACACCCATCCTCGCTTCGACGGCGAGCGGCTGCTGCGCGCGTGCTGTGAGCCGCACCTGGTGCGCCTCGCCGCCGGCTACCGGCGCCGTCCGTTCGTGGTCGAGGAGCTGTGAGCGGGGCAGATCACCCGGGCGGTGCGTCTGCTCGGCCCGCTGGACGAGAAAGAGATGTACGACCGTGTGGTCGTGATGACCGGCCTCGACGAGGAACAGATGATGCGGGCGGTCGCCTGGCAGGACGGCCACGGCCATTCGTCCGGCGCCGGCCCGGGGTGAGCGGCCCAAGGGCGTGAGCGGTTGCGCGGTCGTGGTGGTCGACCGGTGGCAGTCGGGCCGGGGCTGGTGCCCGCAGGACCGGGCACATCTATCCGACGTGCGACGCCGTCCGCGCCGACCAGTGTGCAGCTGCGTGGGCGTCCGCTGCTCCGGTCAGACGCCGGAGACGTTGGCGATCTGCCCGACCGCGGCGGTAATGGCCATGGCCAGCCCTCCGCCGAGAACGACCCGCACGGTCGGCCGCAGGACACCGGTGCCGGCAGCGCGGGCCGCCAGGACGCCCGCGCCAGCGAGGCCGAGGAGAGTGACGGCGACGATCAGCCACAGCCGGGCGGTGGTGGTGCCGGCCAGCAGTCCGAGGAAGGGGACGAGTCCCCCGATCAGGAAGCTCGTGGCCGAGGCCAGGGCGGCCTGCAGCGGCTTGGCGGCGCTGTGCTCGCTCTGGCCGAGTTCGTCACGCAGGTGGGCCTGGAGCGGATCGGCCTCGTGGAGGGCGACCGCGACCTGCCGCGCGAGGTCGCCGGGGACACCGCGGGCCTGGTAGATGGCGGTGAGTTCGGCGAGCTCGGCCGCCGGGTCCTCGGCGAGTTCGCGCTGCTCCCTGGCCCGGTCGGCGGTCTCGACGTCGACCTGCGAGCTGACGGACACGTACTCGCCGGCTGCCATCGACAACGCGCCCGCCGACAGCCCCGCAAGGCCACCGGTGACCACCGTCGAGGTGCTCGCGCCGCTGGCCGCGATGCCCACCATCAGGCTCGCGATAGACACCAGCCCGTCGTTGGCGCCGAGAACGGCGGCGCGCAGCCAACCGGCCCGGCCCGCGCTGTGGCTCTCCTGGTGCGGGTTGAGCATGTCGAAGAAGGTCATCAGTCAAACGCTCCCGTCGGATCGTCAAGCTCATTCTCGGCGTGCTTGCGGGTGGGCGCACCCGGCTGTCCAGCCTCGGAGGGTGCCCGAGGCGGCACGTGGCAAGGCGGTCAGGTCTGGGCTCTGCCGGTGTGGAGTGCGAGTAGGGGGCAGGCGCGGGCGGCGCGCCGGGCGTGCGCGTGCAGGTCGGGTGGGACGGCGGTGTCGTGGAGGACGGGTTAGCCCCATTCGTCGAGGCTGATGAGTTCGGGCAGCAGCTCGGCGCACTGGCCGTGGCCGGCGCAGGCGATGCGGTCGACCCGCAGCAGGGCCCGTGCGGGGGTCATCGCCATTTCTCTGACCCGGGCGGTGGGTGGCGCGGGCAGGATGACCGGACGGCGACAGGGGCCGCGGTGGAGGTGGTGGTCGACGTCGTCGGCGAAGGCGGTGAGGGCGTCGACCACCAGGCGGGCGGCGCCGTCGGGGTGACGGCAGGCGCCCCGGCCGGTCAGCAGGCCAACGCGTCGGTGCAGTCCGGCACTCCGGTTCGGCACTCAGAGCAGCAACACGAATACCAGCAGGTCGAAGACGAACTGCGGGCCCCCGCTCCCTCGCCCTTCGCGACTGGGACGCCCTCACCGAACTCGCGTCACCAGTCAACGGCGCGGTTACGGTGAGCGCCCAACCGTATGACCGAGGAGAGCAGGCGATGTCCCAGGCGAAGACCGTGACGCTGTGGCGGCCCACCGGCCCGCAGGAACTGGCGTTGGTCGAGGCGTCAGGCTGGCGGGCCGGCGGTGACCGAGTACTTCACGCTCATCTGCGACGACATCCCCCACAACGTGGTGCTCCTCGACGCCGGCCCCAGCCCGTTGGAGGTTGCGAAGACGTTCCGCGCAATGGCGGGCGGCGGACTTTGGCGCGCGCAGCAGACCGTGACCGACACGCCTCCGGTTCTGCTCTTCGAACGGATCGAGGAGAACGCCGCGCGACGGCATGCCGAGGATCTGCACGCAGCCGGTGCTTCGGTCACGGTGGTGCCATGGGCCACAGAGCGTCCCGCTTGATCAAGGCGCCATCGGGGCCCAGCACATAGGTACGCGGCGGCCCCATGACCGCCGCTGCGGCCCTGAGCGCGGCCTCCTTCGCTGCGGGACCCGGAGCATCCGGATCCCGCACGGGGAAACCGTGAAGCCGGATGGTGTCCGCATCCACGGCACCGGGATCCGGGCGGCCTTCCACGATGAACCCGCAGAGCGCACGCAGTGCGTCCTCGCCCATCTCCAGCGGGTGAAACGGCAGCGCGTACGGCTCGTCATCCCCGTCCGGCCACGGGATGACCTCCGCACGGCGCTCCCCAGCCCAGTAGCGCACCTCAAAGGGCAGCGGCTCGCCGATGTTCTCGACGATCCCGCTGTCCGGGGACAGACGCAGTGGGGCCGGTCCTGGCCGTTGGGCCGCCCGGCGCGACGGTGCGTCAGAGCCCACTGCGGAGGCGCACTGCCGACCGGGCGAGCTGAACCCAGGTTGGCGGAGCGGGAGGGCGGCGACGTCAGGCGCGTCGTCGGCGGCTGCCGCGTCGGGGTGTGATGCTGTGTGCGGCACCGACCCTCTTGATGAGGCTGTTATCTCTGCTGAGGGCGTTGTCCCCCTTCGGTGATCGACAGGATCTCGGCCTGCCACTCACCTGGCCAGACCGGGGCCTGTGTTGTCATGCGAACCAGCTCGCTCCGGGTCTCGATGGACGCGCGGACGGCGGGTGGACCGTCCGCGCCTCTCCCACCCGACGAGGCCCACCGCGAGGCTGGCTGTATGTCAATCAGCATTTTGCCGTCCGGAGTTGGCTATCGGAAGCTGATCACCCGAAGGCCCTGGTGGCGTCTTCGCCGTCGGTCCACCAGACACCCAGTCGCTGGCGGGCGAGCCGCCATCCGGTCGCGTCCCTGACGAACTCCCAGTCGTAGGGCCCGCCCATGGAGTAGGGGGAGAACATGCCGCCGGACTCGGTCACCGCCACGAACCAGAGGTAGCCGATCCCGGTCGCCCGGTCACCGTTCACCTCGAACAGCATGTTCAGGATGTGGTGCTGCATGCTCACGTACGGCGATTCGGCCTCGGCCACCTTCGCGAGGATCGCCTCCCGGCCGTGGATCCGGTCCCAGGGGCCGAACTCCAGCACGGCGTCCTCGGTCCAGCAGCCGATCCAGGTCCGCCAGTCCTTGCGGTCCAGGGCGCTCCATCCCTGGATCATGAGTGCCCGCAACGCCTCCTTGTCCTCCAGTTCCCGCAGTCGCGCCGCCAGGTCCGCGTGCTCGGTGGGGATGCTCGTCATCTCGGACTCCTACTGGGCGCTTGCGGTCGGACGGACGACGATCTCGTTCACGTCGACCTGAGGGGGCTGGGAGACGGCGTACGCGATGGCGTCCGCGATCGCGGAGGCGGGCAGCGCAACCGCGCGGTAGGTCTTCATCGCCTCCCGGGCCTCCGGGTCCGAGATGCTGTCGGCCAGCTCGGACTCGGTCACCCCAGGGGAGATCAGGCTGACGCGGATGCCCCCGCCCGACTCCTGGCGCAGGCCTTCGGAGATCGCGCGGACCGCGAACTTGGTGGCGCAGTAGACGGCCGCGGTGGGAGAGACCTCATAGGCCCCCACCGACGCGATGGTGACGATGTGACCGCCGCACTGTGCGCGCATGACGGGCAGGACGGCGGCTATGCCGTGCAGGACGCCGCGCACGTTCACGTCGATCATGCGGTCCCACTCGTCGGTCTTCAGCGCCGACAGCGGTGACAGCGGCATCACCCCCGCGTTGTTCACGAGGACGTCGATCCGGCCGGACGCGGCCCGCGCGGCCTCGACGAAGTCGTGCATGTCGGCCGGGTCGGTGACGTCGAGGCGCCGGAACGCGGCGGTCCCGCCGGCCTCGTTGATCTCCCGGGCCAGTCGCTCCAGCCGGTCGGTGCGGCGCGCACCGAGGTGCACGTGGTGGCCGTCCGCCGCCAGCCGGCGCGCGGTCGCCTCGCCGATGCCGCTGCTCGCGCCGGTGATGATAACTGCCTTGGTGCTCTTGGTCATTCTGCTCACTGCGTCCTGTCGTCCGTGGATGGTCCACGGCGAGTCTGGGCGGCGGCCGCGCACCCCGCCAGGACGCGCGGTGCCAGGGTGCGGCACACCCAGGCACCGCATCGGCGCCGGGCCTAGCCTGGGGGAATGACCAGCGATGATCTCGGACACTTCCTCCAGGCGCACCGCGCTCGCCTGCAGCCCGGGGACGTGGGGCTGGCCTCCTACGGCCGTCGCCGGGTGGCGGGGCTCCGGCGGGAGGAGGTCGCCGTCCTGGCGGGGATGAACACCGACTACTACGCCCGACTGGAACAGGGCCGCGAACGTCGGCCCTCCCCGCAGATCCTCGACGCGCTGGTCCGGGCACTCCGGCTGGACGACCAGGCCCGCGACCATTTGTACCGACTGGCGGACGCGGCCCCGGGCGGCCACCGGCCACCGCCGCGCGAGACGGTCGGCCCGACACTGCGGCGGCTGCTGGACGGCTGGGCCGGCACCCCGGCGTTCGTCCTCGGGCCCGCGCTGGACTTTCTGGCGGCCAACGATCTGGCCGAGGCGCTGTTCTCGCCGTTCCGCCGGGTGGACAACCTGGCCCGGATGACCTTCCTGGACCCGGCTGCGGTCCGCTTCCACGCACGCTGGCACCAGGTGGCCGAGGCGACGGTGGCCGGCCTGCGGCAGGCCGCCGGCCTCGACCCGCACTACCCTCGGCTGCACGAGGTGGTGCGGGAAATCTCCGCGGCGAGCGGGGAGTTCGCCGCGCTCTGGAGCTCCCACACCGTGCGTGGCAAGAGCCGCGACGCGAAGGAGATCCTGCACCCCGAGGTCGGCCCGCTCTCGCTGGCGTACGAGTCGTTCGACGTACGCGGCGCACCCGGCCAGCAGCTCGTGGTCTACCACGCCGAACCGGGCAGCCCGAGCGCCGAGGCGCTCTCGCTGCTCGGCACGATCAGTGCCACCCGGCGCCAGGCCGCCTCGCGGGACCTCTGAGGACCCGCGCTACGCGCGCACCGGGTGCCCGCCGCCGGCACGGTGCCGCAGACCAGGGACGCCTCTGCGATCGTGGGTGCATCGACTGGGTGACCGGTTGGAGGGGGTGAGGAGTCCGCTGGTGTGCCCAGCCTTCCCACGTCTGCTCCGGTCGGGCCCTGGCGGGCAGGGGACATCATGGTGACCGAGACCATCAAGGATGGAACCACCATCCACCCCGCCGTCGCCATGAGCAGCACTGAGCCCGAGCCCGGCCCGGAGCCCCGACCGATTGCGAGTGGCACGGCTGCTGCTGACGGCCTCACGGTTGCGGAACGTGTTCCGGGCCGGGCGCTCGCCGCAAAGCCCTCGATCGTGTTCGACCCCGCGATCGCCCGCGCCGTCAGGTTGCGCCGCAGCTGCCGCTCCTATCGCCGCCGGGACGTCCGCAGATGCACTCGCAGACGGCCACGCATCTCCTCGATCTCCGCAAGGACGGTCAGGTCGGGTTCTTCGAGGTCGGGCGACGAGTAGAGCACGATCCAATGACACCATCATCACGTCAACGGGACGGCTCCCGGTCGGTCCTTTCGTCGAGCCTGGCCCGCGTTGTCCGACACCGGCCGTGACCGTTCGCGCGCCGCGGTCGGCGAACTGCTGACCACCCCGAGCGCGGCGACGCGGCCCGCCACCTCCCGGTTGACCGGCTGGGCACCTGCGACGACGCCGGCTTCGCCACCTTCGCGGACGACACGTGCACCTCGCGTGAGGTCGCGTTCGCCAAGATCCGCGCCCGCATCGAGGGCACCGCGCTCGCCGCGAAGGAACTGGGCCTCGGGTAGCGGCCGACACACCGCGCGTGCACGAGCGCGACGGCTGCCACCGACCCGCCCTGCACTCCCGAGGCGTCCCGTACCCAGCGGCCGCTGACGGCCACACGAAGCACACGGCCCACCAACCGACCACCGCCCGGCACGAGCAGCGCCACCGCCGTCACGCCCAGACCGCGCCTCTACTGCTCTGACCGGGAAGGTTCACCGGCTTGGCGCTGGCAGGGCTTGAGCCGGTTGGATGTCGCGAGACGTCTCAACTCGGAGGAACGAGGCGAGTGGCAGAGCCGGTCAGGGTCCGAAGGCTCGCGGACCAGGAAGGCCGGCAGTTCCAGCGGATCGTGCGTCGGGGCAGAACACGGTGTGCCACCGGCGGGCGACGACGCTGCTGGCCTCGGCCGGCGGAAACCGGGTTCCGGTGATCGCCCAGCTGGTCCAGGCCGAGGAGGACACGGGGCGCGACGTGATCCACCATTCGACGAGATGGGCCTGGCCTGCCTGGACCCTCGATGGGCGGGAGGCCGTCCTGCCTGCTCAGTCCTGACGACGAGGACTTCGTCGTCCAGGCGGGCACCACCCGCCCGGCCAGGCTCGGGCAGCCCTTCACCTGCTGATCCGTCCGCCCGCTCGGCGGTCATGACCCCTCCGGAGTACCCACCCACGGCTCGGACCTGCCCCGTGTGGACCGCGGCGAGGTCGGTTACACCCACGGCGGCGCACGCCGGCCATCGGCCGCCCACTGCCGGACAGCCGCCCCCGGACGGCTGCCCCGCAGGTGGTGCGCGGCGGCTCGGGTAGGGATCGACGCCGACGTCGCGCAGTGCGGACGGTTGCCGCCGTGACAGCGGTCTCCTCGGCGGTGGTCTGGTGGTGGTCAGCAGTGGGTGCGCGCCTGCTTGATGCCCGGTTCGGCACGGTGGATGTCGAAGGTGGTGGAGAACGTCTGCCGGGCGGTGGCGAGTGTGTCGGCGAGCGGCTGGTACTTCGTGTCCTCCAGTGCGGCCACCCGGGCCAGCTCTGCGGCCGTGTTCAGCCGGCCCACCGCGACGTCCCAGGAGTGGTCCGACGAGCCACCGGCCGGTTGGTCGGGCATCCGGTCGGGCAGCATCCGCACCAGCGTGCAGGCCAGCTCGCCGTCGCTGCTGACCTGTCGGCCGGCGGACCCGGCCGAGCTGCAGGCGGCGAGGGCCAACATCGCTGCGGTCAAGGGAACAAGACGTCTCATCATGTGCCGCTTCCTTCCCCCGGTTGAACGCACCCGATTACCTTAGGGATACGCCTCGACCCGGGGCAAGGGTGGCCGGCCGGGTGGTCGGACAGCCAGGTGCGGAGCCGGTCGGGCCGGGTTCAGGTCCACTGCTCCGCTGGCCTCACACCCGGGACCGGCTTGCCGATCAGGGCGAGCGGCACGAAGAAGTTCACCTGCCCGATCGCGATCGTCAGCGTCGCCAGGGCCTTCGGGTCGTAGTGCTCGGCGGCCCGGGCGTAGAGCTCGCCGGTGACCCGCTCGGTGCCGGCCGGGGGCGGGGTCAGGACGGCCTCGACCAACTCCAGGGCGACCCGCTCCGCGGGCGCGAAGCAGGGGCGTCGATCCGTGCCTCCGGCTCCCCCGCCTTCCGCAGGAGGCCCGGTCTGCAGCGCGACGACGGCTTTGGAGGCACGCCGGGCGGGCAAAGTGCGAACGTCCCCGCGGCGGCCGAGCGCAGCGAGCCGGCGATGCGAGCCGGCGATGCGAGCCGGATCGGCCGGGCAGGAGCAGCGCGGGCAGCGGCGGGTGGGCGACTCCATCGATGTTGCCGACACATGATCCGCCGGACAGAACCTAGGGCACGGGATCGGTCGATCTCCGGTCGTCTGCCAGGTCAGGGGCAGTTGCGCGGGGATTCCGGAGGTCGTCTCGACTCACGCGGCCAGGTCGGTCGGGATCGGCACGTCGAGCCGTACTGCCGTCACTGTGTAGAGGTCGGTCTCGATTTCGGGTGTCGTGAGGGACACGAGGAGGGCGTAGGAGACTGGCTGGCCGACGCGGTCCTGCCGTTGAACTCCCGCCAGCCGCCGGCCGGGTAGATCGCCAGGGCTCCGCAGTTGGCGAGCTCGGCCGCGGTCCCGTTCCAGAGGTCGGCGTGCAGGGAGCCGCGGTTTCGGTTGCCGGAGCCGACGAGCCAGGCCTTGTTGCCCTCGAACTTGCCGACCGTGATCATGCCGTCGTTCGCGGCCTCCGCGTCCTTCGCGACGCTCGCTTCGAAGTCCGACAGGTTCTCCAGAGGACCCTTGATCGCGAACCTCAGTCTGTGGGACGCGTAGGTGTGCTGGCCCATCACACCTCGCCGGCCGGGATTCGGTTCGACGAAGTACGAGAGGGTGACGCGCAGCTCGACCGTCGTCGCGCCCAGGTCGAGGAGCTGCTCGCGCGGCCAGGGGCTGGTGGAGCTTCAGCTCTCCCAGTTGCACGCAGCCGTTCGCTTTTCGGAACGGTACGAGGGAGCCCTGGATCACCAGCGTGACGGCGTTCGTGGCGCTGGACAGGACCCGTTCCTCGGTCGGCACGCCCCAGCCGTAGCGGCGCAGCACGGCGAGGGCGAAGTCCCTTGTGCCCGTTCCCTTGTTTCGACGGCCGGTCGACTTGATGATGCCGTCGGTCATGGCGGTGGTCCAGCGTGCTTCGTGGACGAGGAGGGCCCGGATCGCTTCGGGCTTGAGGGCGAGGTAGGCGGTGGGCGATGGCGGCCAGGCGTGCGGCCTGGGCGGTGGCGGCGCTGGTGGCGTTGGCGGTGGTGAGCGGTCGGTCGAATTCGCTCGCTGCACGAGGATCTCGCGGTAGTTCTTCCGGGTCTCGTCCGTCGTCGGCACGGGCAGGACTGCGGGGGCGCCGAGGCCCGGTGCCTGCCTCGCTCCGCCGCTGGGCCTGACCGCGCACCACCCGGGCCGCTCGCGTCGAAACCCTGCTGTGGCTTCCGGTGGACACGGTGGGACCGCACGGCCCGGTTGCCGGGTCACACCTTCCGTGCCGCTCGGCCGACTCGGTGGTGTCGACCCCTTCTTCGTACGAGCCTCTGGATGGCGCTGAGGTTCCGAACGAACGTCGCGGAGGTTCAAGTGCGTGCCGTGTCCGTGTTCCTAGGATTTCGACGGCCGAAGGGAAACCCGGGCTGTTCCGGGACAGGGGCATACCAAGGACAAGGGACCCGTGAAACAAGAGGAGCCCAGCTGAGCGGCCGTCATCGCAGGTACCGGCGCCGACATGGACGTCCCATCGAAGTGATCGGCAACCCGGACCGAGCGAGCCTCGGCCGGTCCGGCTCAAGGTGATCGTCTGCCGAATCACAGTTGCACGCGAGTAATCCTTCCCGTTCCTCACATGCATTTGAAGTCAATGGTAGGGCTGTATACCTTCGAGACGAAAGCGCGAGAAGCACCGCGCGGTTCGGCTCCGACCGGCCTCATCACCCCTCCTCAGACAGGAGCACCGCCATGTCCGAAACTCCTCAGACCACTGACGCCGCCACCTCCGACGCAGGCCTGCTCGATCAGACCGCGGTCGCCGTCCGCGCAGCCGGCGCGGCGCTGCGGGAGCGCTTCGGCGAGGTGGTCCGCTACGAGAGCCGCGAAGAGCTGATGCGTGCGCTCGCCGCCAACGACGACACCGCCCTGGAGATCCTGCGCCCGGCCCTCACCCGACTGCGGCCGCAGGCCCGGTGGGTGGAGGACGAGCTCGACGGCGGGGCGCTGCCGGCCGGCGAGTGGTGGGTGGTGGACCCGGCCGAAGGCAACGTCAACCACCTGCACGCCCTGCCCGAGTGGGCGGTGACCGCCACCCTCGTGCGCGACAACCAGCCGGTGCTCACGGTGGTCCACCTTCCGCTGACCGGCGAGACCTACACCGCGCGTACCGGAGGCGGCGCCCACCTCGACGGACGGCCGTTGAACGTCGCCGCGACCGCGGACCTCGGCCTGGGCATCGTGGCCACCAGCCAGGCCCGTCCGGACGAGGACGAGAAGGTCGTACGGCGGATCGGCTCCTCGATCACCGCGATGCTCTTCGACGCGCTGGTCGTCCGCACCTCGGTACCCGCGACCCTGCACCTGACGAACGTGGCCGCCGGGCGGACTGACGGCTTCTGGCAGTTCGCCGGCGCCCGCGCGGACCTGCTGCCCGGAGCGCTGCTCGTCACGGAGGCCGGCGGACGGATCTCCGACGCCGAGGGCCGCCCCTGGACCCCGCAGAGCGAGAGCTTCCTCGCCACCGCGCCCGGCGTCCACGCCCAGGCCGTCGCCACGCTCTCCCGCTGACCCCGCACACCACCACCGAACCCACGCAAGGATCACATCACCATGAGCACGATCGCAGTTCTCGGAAACGGCCGCGTCGGCGGCAATCTGGCCGCCGCCCTCACCCGTGCGGGCCACCAGGTGACTGCGGTGGACCGGGAGCCGGGCGCCGCCGCCGATGCTGCCCGGACGGCCCAGATCGTCATCAACGCCACCCCTGGCGCCGGCTCCCTGGAGCGTCTCGCCGCCCTGCGCGAGGAGCTGCACGGCAAGATCCTCATCGATGTCTCCAACGCCACCACCGACGGACCGGACGGACTGCCCGCCGACCTGATCTACCCCGGCTCCAGCCTCGCCGAGCAGCTCCAGGAGGCACTCCCCGAGACGCGTGTCATCAAGACGCTCAACACCATGCTCTTCCCCGTGATGACCGCGCCGGCCGCGCTCACCCAGACGCCCACCGCCTTTCTCTCCGGCGACGACCCGCAAGCCAAGCAGACCGTCCGCGAACTCCTCACCGACCTCGGCTGGAGCAAGGAGTGGATCACCGACCTCGGCGGGATCCGGACCGCCCGCGCCACGGAGGCCGCCATCCTCTTCGTGCCGCACGTCATCCGGTCCAGCGGATTCACCCCCTTCGCGATCTCGATCGCCCGCTGAGGGTCGAGCCGCGCCGGCTGCGGGTGACCGGAGGCGGGTGAAGCGTGGGTAGTGGCGACCTCGTTGTCCGCAGGCGCCGCGGGTGGTGCAGGTCGTCGGGCCTGCAGCCGACGCCCGGACCGTCCGCGATATCGAACGTCCGCGCTTTGGCGGCGAGTTGGCTGTGCTCGCTGAGCTGCGGCCCCACCTCTGGTCACGCGCTGTGGGCCGGCCCGTGGCCGGGCGGGTGCCGGTTCGGTGAGAGCGAGGCTGCTGCGGCCGACCGGGCGTACTCGCTGGGGGTCTGACCGTAGTGCTTCTTGAAGGCTCGGGTGAAGTGGCTGCCGTCCGCGAACTGCCAGTGTGCGGCGAGTTCCGAAATGCTCAGCCGCCCTGACGGTGCGTCAAGGGCGAGCCGCGCCTCCTGCAGCCGCCGATGGCGGACGTAGGTGGTCACCTGCTCGCCCACCGCGGCGAAGGCCCGGTGCAACGTGCGGACGGAGACGTTGAGTTCACGTGCGAGCATGGCCGGAGAGAGCTCGGGGTGCGTGAGCAGGCGGTCCGCGAGGTCCTTGGCCGCCTGGGCGAGCGCGGGGGCCAACCGGGGTTCCACGTCGTCGAACCGGCCCTTCGCCACTGCCTTGGCCAGCTCGACCAGGGTGCCTTGGGCGGCTGCCACGCCGGCCGGGCCGAGGTCGGCCACGGTGGTGTGGATCATGTCCGTGAAGGCCGTCAGCAAGCGCATCTCGGCCGAGTCCGCAGGGCCGGCGATGACCCGGTTCCCGAGCAGGGGTTTGAGCTCGGCGGGGGGAAGGACGAGGAACTTCGCCGTGAGGTTCGCCGACGTCTCGAAGGCCGTCAGGCTCCCGACGTGCCGGACGAGGAACTGCCCGGCCGACACGGTCCGGTCGCCCTGACCGGGCGGGCCGCCCAGAGTCCACGCGCCGTGCCGCACGACGTACATGGCCACCAGATCCTGATCGCCGCCCGGGACGTCCGCGGTCCGGGTGGCCGACGCGGCGTGCAGATCGGCGATCGCCGCGTCGTGCACCTTGGCCACGGTGCCCTTGACCCGGAAGTCACCGACCGTGTCCGTAGTGAAGTCCGGCAGTTGGAAGACGTCGTCGCCGACCTGGGTCTCCCACCCGCGCCGGAAGGCGTCGAGTCCCCGCGGTGCGGCGCTCTGGGCGGTCGAGTCCACGGCGAACATCCCGCGCCTGCCGTCGGTCTCCGCTCCGATACCGTGCATCCCTCGTCGATCCCCTCGTGTGCACTGCTCCCACGCCGTCATGTGGACGCCGTGCCGATCTTCCTACAGACGGCCCGCGTGGCAGCGGTCGAGGGGCGGAGCACGGGCTCGGCGGGATCTCCGGATACGAGGGCGCCGGGACCGCCGACGAGATTCCCGCCTGGCAGAACGCAGGTGACGCCCTGCCAGTCGGTCCGGACGCGCTCGGACGGGAACCGGCCGCGTCAGGCGTCGGAGCGGCGGCGGGACGCCTCGATGTGGCCGAGGTAGCGGTGGGTCCAGTCGCACATGCCGTAGATGGTCACCCGCAGGGCCCAGCCGGGCTCGGCGCGGGTGTACTCGACCCGTGGCGGGACGACGGGATGCACCTCCCGGTGGATCAGGCCGTTGTGCTCGAGAATCCGGAGGTTTGGGTGAGCATCTTGTGGCTGACGCCCTCGACCTCGTCGCGCAGCTCGCCGAAGCGCAGGGTGCGGTCCCCGAGGGCCTCGACGATCAGGAGGGCCCACTTGTTGGCGAGGTCGGAGAAGATCTCCCGTGCCAGCGAGTCCGCTCAACACCCGCCCATCCTGGGACGTTCCGCCTACCGGATCGGGTGCACTGCGCTGAAAGGCCCGCACAACCGGGGCGAAGGTGGCGGCCCGGACGGCCGAGCAGTAGGACCGTGCCGTGTCACCGTCACACGAGGAAGTTCGGACTCGGCGCTCATGATTGTCAAGGCGCTGCGCAGCACACCTAGCGCGTGCGGGCCGGACTGCGCCCGGTTGCGAGGCGTTTCTGCCCCTCGGGCATGGGCAGGACCGCCAGTGCGGTGTCTGCAATGTTCCGTAGCGTCTCCGGGTCCAGGCCGGCCTTGCCAACCGCCTCGATACCACGGACCACCGTCAGCAGCAGTGCCGCCAACCGCTCCGGATCCGCAGCGCTATCGATGTCGCCGTGGCGCTGGGCGGCGCTGATCTCCGTCCGCAGCAGGGTCAGCAGTGCCGTCATGGTCTCGGCCGACCGTCCGGCGACCGTCGGATCGTGCTGGGCCAGTTCCGCCGCGCCCTTGGCCAACAGACACCCGCGGCGCTCGGTGTCGGAGGCGGTGTTCTCCGCCATGAGGTGCACGTATCCCGACAGTCGGGCCAAGGCCTCTGCGTCCGGGCCACCTGCCAGCCGCCCTTCGGCCACCTCAAGGACTGCGGTGCACCAGTCGTCAAACACGCGGTGGAACAGCTTGCCCTTGTCGCCGAATGCGCCGTACAGGCTGCCCTTGCCCAGGCCGGTCGCCTGGGCGATGTCGTCCATCCGGGTTCCTGCATAGCCGGTCGCCCAGAACTGTTCCCGGGCCCGCTCCAGGACTTGGCGTTCGTCGAATGCGCGTGGTCTCGGCATGGTCTCAGCCTAGCCATTCTTGACTCGATCGTCCATTACTGACTACGTTATGGACGATCCATTCCACAACTGAAGGGGTTCGACATGCCAGGCGTGCTGCAGGAGAAGGTGGCCGTGATCACCGGAGGGACCAGCGGGATCGGGCTGGCCATCGCCCACCGCTTCGTCCGGGAGGGCGCACGGGTCTTCGTGACCGGCCGGGACATCGACCGCCTCGAAGCGGCAGTCCAGGAGATTGGTCCTGCGGCCACCGGCGTACGATCCGACGTCTCGGTCCTGGCCGACCTGGACGCGCTCTACGCGCGAGTCCGCGAGGAGGCCGGACGCATCGACGTACTGGTGGCCAACGCGGGGATCGTCGCGGACGCCGCGCTCGGCGCCCACACCGAGGCGAACGTCGACCTGACACTCGCCGTCAACGTCAAGGGCCCACTCTTCACCGTCCAGAAGGCGCTTCCGCTGCTGGCGGAGAACGCCTCCATCCTGGTCATCGGCTCAAGCAACAGCGTGCGCCCCAATGAGCACCTCGAGGTCTACAGCGCCTCGAAGGCAGCGTTGAGCAACCTCGTGCACAACTGGGCCCGGCAATCGCGAGAGCGTCGATTCCGGGTCAACGTCCTCAGCCCGGGACCCACGCGGACCCCTGCCCTGCTGCGCGCCGCGGGGCCGGACGTCGACCGGTTCGCCGAGGCCGTCGTGCCACTGGGGCGGCTGGCCGACGCCGAGGAAATCGCCGAGGCCGCCCTCTTTCTGGCTTCGGACGCCTCGTCGTTCGTCACCGGCGCCGAACTCTTCGCCGACGGCGGCTACACCCGGGCCTGAACGACGGCCGGTGAGGCCCTGTTGCCGCTTTTGTACGCCGTCGCCGCGGTCGGCGGCAACGCCGTTCCCCCCAAGGTGTGACTGCTTAGCACACCGGTACGGCAACGCGGTCGACCACGGCGAACGTGTTCGACGCTACAACAGGGACATGACGGACGCCGAGTGGGTGGCGGTGCGGGATCTGCTGCCGGCGCCGGCGTGGATGGGCGGCCGGGGGTGGGCGGCCGGAGGGCTACTGCCACCGCCAGGTGCTGGACGCGATCCGCTACCTGGTCGACAACGGTGTCAAATGGGCCGCGCTGCCCGCCGACTTCCCGCCGTACAAGCGGGTCCATGCCTTCTTCACCCACTGGCGCGACACCGGCCTGCTGGGCGAGTTCCACGACCGGATGCGCGCCGCCGTCCGCACCGCGCAGGGCCGTGACCCCGAGCCGACCTCGGCGGTCATCGACTCACAGTCGGTCAAGGCCGCCGCCAGCGTGCACAGTTCAACGCGCGGCTACGACGACGCGAAGAAAATCAACGGCCGCAAGAGACACCTGGTCGTCGACACCCTCGGCCTGCTCCTGGCGATTCTGGTCACGCCCGCCGACGCCGGCGACCGGGCCACCGCCGCCGACATGCTTCCCGCACTCAAGGCCAAGTACCGCCGCCTGCACAGGATCTGGGCCGACAGCGGCTACACCGGCGACCTCATCACCTGGGCGAAGACCAAGCCCCCCCCGGAAGTCCTGGCTGCGAAGGCCGCGCTCGAAGCTGCTGTGCAGGTCGAAGGTCAGGATGTTGGGCACCTGCCGGTCCCAGCAGTCGTCCATGGTCCACTGGCCGAACGGGTTCCAAAGCCGCTCCTTCACCGCCGTGGCCGGGGTGTAGTACCCGCCCGCCCGGCCGAGACCGCTTCGGCCCCCTTTGGCGTCAGACTGCCGCAACCAGGGCCGTGAGAGGAAGTGCCGTGGCGTCCTCTGCGGGGCGCGACAGGTAGAGCGCGGTGTGGAAGTAGCCGTCGGTCTCCTTCGCACGAGGGTCCTCACCAGCCGCGGTCACCGCGTCGACGGCGTACTGCTGCTCGTGGGCGCTGGTGAATCGGCGTTGCGGGAACGTATGGGTGGTGGTCTTCTCGGTGATCAGGCCGTAGGGGATCAGACCTTCGGCGATGGTCTGGTAGGAGCCGGTGCGCAGAACGAACGCGGCGACCCACACGGGTTCGCGGGCTCCGGCCAGGAGTGGCTGGAAGGTGCGGGGGGACAGGAAGCTGGCCCCGCCGGTGAGGGTGATCAGGTGCGTGAGTCGGGCGGCACGAAGGAGCGCCGGGGTGGGTGGCGCTGCCTCCAGGTTCTCGGCGAATCCCTCGTTCAGCAGACCGACGGCCCGGGCGTAGGCGATGGCGTTCGCGGCCATATCGAGTCCGATCACTCGGGCCGCGTCGGGGCGTCGATGGGCCGCGTAGTAGGCCTGATCCCATTCGATCAGTTCAGCGGTGGTGAGTGCGGCTGCCTTCGGGGAGGTGTAGTGGGCGTACAGGTCCTTCAGCGTCAGGTCGTGGTTGAGGAGGGCTGCGTTGATGCCGTAGGAGCAGCAGATGTCCAGCACAGTGACCGGTCCTGCGGAGCGGGTCTGGTGTGCGCGGGCTTCGACCAGGTGGTGGAAGATCCGCTGGGCGTGATGGGGTGTCTGGTACTCGAAGGCGCCGAGCTCGCGGTAGAAGGGCCGGGGGTCGGGCTGGTCGTAGATCTCATCGAACCGGGTCATCGCTTCTTGGGCCAAGGAGTCCCTCTTCCTGGACGAGCCGGCCGCAGGCTCTTCCGTGCCCGTGCTGTTCCGTGTATGCGCCATCCCATGCACCCCTCTCCGTTGCCTCAAACGCCTGCAACCACCGGTGCCGGGGGATCAACGAGGACAGCACCGCGAACCACAGCCGGTCCTCCGGCTCGTGCCGTACGGGCGCGGTGAGTTGGCCGCGCAGTACCGCGTTTTCATGCCGCAGCACCAGCAGTTCGGCGTCTTTGGCCGCGTCCCGGCGCAGCAGTACCGCCGGGACCGCGAGCAGCTTCCGCGCCGCTTTGTCCACCAGTGAGACGATCACCCAGACAGGGTCCAGCAGGCCGTGACGGCGCACCAGATCCACTCCGAGCAGCAGCGATGAGTGCCCGAACGGCACACGGGGCGCCCGGCACTTCAACGGACATCGGCCCCACCAGGGCCTGGGCCAGCTCGCGCCCCACGACGGCCCCGAGGTCATCCCCCTGTCAGCGGCTCGGATCGAACGCCGACAAACCGTCGCAGGCCTCATCAACGAGGACCGCCAGGCAAGCTGATCACCCGACGAAACAGCAGGTCAGATGCCCTGAGGCCATTTTTGAAGCGCTGCGGTGTCATCGGACGGCAGCTCGGTCTGGGACCACACCGCCTTCGAACACGAAAGGCCGCTCTCTCGCCACGAGGAAGCGACCTCCACCGCTCCCGTCGTCAGGTCATTTCGTGGCCGCCGAGGTGGTAGATCTCGATCGTCACTCGCGCGCCCTGCGGGTCCAGGAACTGCTCGACCAGAGCTTCGTTCAGTTTGTTGAGCGCCCAGGCGTCCTGGGCCTTTTTGGCCAGCTGCTTCAGGCCGAGGCCGGCTCCGGTCGGCCGCAGCAGTCGGTTGTGGCTCACCCACGACGCCGTCGTGGTGCGGAGAAAGCGCGCGGTCTTGTCCTTGTCGGGGTTTCCCGCCTGCGCGAAGTCGAGGTAGCGGTGCGGCGGCAACCCCTCGCGGCTCGGTATGGCCTGACCGTTGAGCGCCTTGCTCAGGAGCGCCCTTGAGGCCGGAGTCCACCCGATGTTCCCGTGCTGGAGATCGCTCCACGTCGCACCGTTACTCCGGGCCTCGTCCCGCTCTTCGACGGAGATATTGCTGACGATGAAATGTCCCGACATTGCTCTCCTCTAGGCGTCCGGCGTGCCTCGGCCTGAAGCACGCGCTCATCACGTCGAGTTGCCTCCCGACTGCAGCATGCTTACTCAGCTCGGGCGGCCCGGGTAGCTGCACCCATCCAGGTAGGGCAATACTCGCCAGCCCACCCGGCGCGACGACGCCTACGCCCAGGCCAGTAGTCCCATCGGAAACACGTCGGAACCAGCGGCTGCGACTACCTCGACCGCTACCGGAATCTGACTGGATCCGGAAACCTGCGTCACCTGCGGCGACTTGGGCTTTCCGGCAAGTGAGCGCTGTCGGCGAAGGGATGACCGTTCGCCTGCACGGATGGCATTCTGGCCAAATTCCTCGCGGCACGGCAGTTGACCGGATACCGGCAGGTCATCTCATCAGATGGGGTGGCCCTCACCCCGGAAGACCGTCCTCGCGCCGGAGCGCGCCGCGACCATCCCGCCGGCCCGATGGGCCCTCGAGCGGCAGATGATCTACCCGTCGCGCCACGACGCCCCGGGGGCCCTGCCGGACTCGATCGCCGTCCTGTCCCGCCGGGTCGACCGCCGCACGTGCGGCAACGATGTCATCCTCAGGCCCGAGCGGTGCGCGCAGCCCCGGACGCGGTCGCGTCCTCCACCATCGACGCCGCGCACAAGCATTTCGAGCAAGACCCCGAGGGCAGCATCGAATCCGGCACACTCGCCGCGTTGGTGGTCCTCTCCCCGAACTCACTCACGACCGAACCGGAGAAGACCAAGGACATCACGATCGCCGGGACCATCAAGAAGGGAACCACCGCACTTCCGGGTTCGCCGCCTCCGGCTGACGGTGGTCTGACACGATCGGAGGCATGCCTGATTCATCATCAGTTCCCACCGCTCACGGGTCTCAGGCGGTGCTGTCGTGGGCGCGGGAGGCGGGTTTGGTGGTGGACGCCCGGGGGGAGCGCCGCCTCGGCGCGATGCGGCTGGACGTGCTGGCCGGCCGTGCGCTCCCCCGGGGCGACCCCGCCGACGTGGCGCTGACGGCGCAGTGGGCGACGTTCATCTGTTGGGTGGACGACCAGATCGACCGGCGGGGTCTGGGTTCGGCCCCCGGCGAGCTGGAACGGTTCACCGCGCCCCTGCGCCGGGTACTCGCGCCCGACGCGGAGCCGTCCACCGCCGCTCCCCCGCACGCGGTGGTGTTGGCGGGGTTGTGGGAGCGGACGGCCGCGGGGATGTCCGCCCGCTGGCGGGCACGTTTCACCGCCGACTACACGGACTTCCTCGATGCCTGCGAACAGGAGGCGGCATTGCGCCGGGCCGAGGTCCGGCTGCCGCTGGCGGCCTATCTCGAACTGCGGCGGCGCACGATCACCCTGCTGCCCATGCTGGACGTCCTGGAACGTACCGGCCACGCCGAGCTGTTGGAGGATCCGCGCGTGGACGACCGACTGCGGGACCTGCGCCTTGTGGTGGCGGATGTCGCGGGTTGGGCCAACGACCTGGCATCGGCGGCGGACGACGAGGCCGCCGGCCAGGACAATCTGATGGCGCTCCTCGCCCGCCGGAACCACTGCTCGACGGGCGCGGCCGGGCTGCGGGCGGCCGCGATGGTCGAGGAACGCCGGGCGGCCTTCCGGACCACCGCGGCGGCGCTGCGCGCCACCCCCGGCCTGCCGCAGGACCGGCTGGAGGAGCTGCGCCGCTACGTGGACATGGTGGAGACGTTCATGGCCGCCACCCTGCACTGGCTGGCCGTCACGGGGCGCTTCGCCCCCGATTCCGAGCCGCCCACCATCACCGGCCGCCCGTGCCGAGCCCCTGACCGACACTCCGGCGACAGCAGCGCGCTCGACGACGCCCAAGGACGGACCCATGAGACTCGCCCCGATGACCGCCGGCCTCCCCCGCTGGCCCGACGCCGTCTTCCCCGCTGATCTGGTACCCGCCACCGCCCGGCTGCGCGCCCACCTCCTGTCCCGGGTCGACCCGGAGGGAGCGGTACGCGACCCCTGCCACAGCCGTGTCCTGGAATCCGCCCTGCTGCTCGCCCTGCTGGACCGCACCCATCTGGAACCCGCCGCCCGGGCCCGGCTGGCCGGCTACCTCACCGGAAGCCGTGACTCCCCGAAACCGCTGGACCGGCTGCTGGCCCGAGCCGCCCTCGACGGCCGGCCGGCCACGGTCGACCTGCTGAACGTCAACCGGTTCCTGGCGCAGGCGCCGGACTTTACCGGAGCACGCAAACGCGCCCTGTTGCACGCGGTCCTCATCCTGCTCGGTGCCACCCCCGACCCGGCACTCCCCGGCACCGAAGCGTTCGACCTGCGCGGCCTGCACACCTGGGCGCGCGTCCAGGTCACCGCGGTCAAGGCCGTCCTCGCCCACACCCACCGCCACCCCCACCTGGTCGACGTACGCGACCTGGAACTCCTGCGCTCCACCCAGCGCCCGGGGACCGTGTGGGAGGGAAACCTCCTCATCCACCTGTCGGTCCTGCACGCCCTGGCCACCCTGCCCGGCCACCACCACCTGATCACCGAGGGGATACGCACCGCGCTGGAGCACCAACGCCCGGACGGCGGGATGCCGTTCATCTGCGACGAGGACACCTGGCTCACCGCCACCGCCGGCCTCGCCCTACACGCCACCGCGGCCCCCGCCCCGGTCCTGGACGCCATCGCCGAGCGCCTGCTCCGCCTCCAGCAGCCCGGCGGCGGCTGGTCCTACAGCGAACACGCCCGGCTCGCCGACGCGGACTGCACCTCCGTCGCCGTCGAATTCCTCCACACCACCGGCCCGAAGACCCACCAGGCGGCGATCACCCGCGCGATCAGCTCCCTGCAGGCCCTGCGCGGGGCCGACGGCGGCTTCCCCACCTACCTCGCCGGCGCGCCCTCCGAAGCCTGCATGACCGCGGCCGCCGCCAACGCCCTCAGCACCCAAGGCCACCACCAGCACGCCACCGTGCAGGCCGCCCTCGTCCACCTCGCCTCCCAGCAGCACGCGGACGGCTCCTTCCCACCCGACTGGAGCAGCAGCCGCCTGCACACCGTCTTCCGCGCAACCCTCGCCGCAATGCGCCACCCCAGCCACACCACACCCGGCAGCCCCGCCCAGCACATCATCCGGCGTGCGACACGGTTGGTGCTGAACTCCCAAAACCCCGACGGCGGCTGGGGGCAAGAGAACGGCGAGGTCAGCGACGCCCTCAGCACCGCCTACGCCCTCATTACCCTCAGCTCCAGCAGTCCCCTGCCCGGCCCCGCCGCCCGAGGCGCCGCCTACCTGCTGACCCGGCAACGAAGCGACGGGTCCATCGTCGGCCTCCCGGACTCCATCGGACCTCGCCCCTTCGGCTTCACCGTCCCCGCCCTCGCCGACGCCTTCACCCTCCTGGCGCTCGGACACCTCACCCACCGCCTGGCCACCGCGGAACCGCGCACCCCGAGGGAGCCGCCGCCCCTGGCCACGGCGCCCCTCACCGCGGCGAGCCCGTGATCAACCGGTCCCAGCCCGATGACCACCGCCTCCGCGCACCCGGCTGCGCTGTCCCGGAAGGACTCCGCCGTGCCCGCACCCGCACGCCCCACTCCCATGGACCTGACCCTGCACACCATGGCCCAGACCGGGCCCGGGCTGTCCCTGGCGATCGGCGCCTTCCTCCACCTGGAAGGCACCGTCCCCCCGCTCGCCGACCTGCGCGCCCACGTCACCGCCAACCTCGCCCGGCTGCCCCGCCTCACCCACTACCTGAAGGGCCCAGGACTGCGGGCCCGCTGGGCCCGGGACCCGGACCTCGATCTGGAACACCGGGTCCGCGAACGGCGGATCGAGCCCGGCGACGAGAACCTCGACATCGCGCGGCAGGAACTGCTGACGCACCCGCTCCCGGACGACGGCCCGCTCTGGGACCTGTGGCTCCTGCATGGCCACGCCCCCGGCCGCTTCACCCTGTGCTACCGCGCCCACCACACCTCCCACGACGGCAGCGGTGTGCTTAACACCCTCTACGAGCTGTTCGGCACCGCCCCGGCGGGGGCCACCGCCCTCACCACCCGTGCGGTCCGGGCCTCCCGGGCGGGACTGGGCGACTACCTCCGCACCCTTGGGGGGATGCTCGGCTCCGCCGCCGCCAATGACCTCTGGAACGATCCCGCCCGGCCCCTGAGCGGTGCCCGGGCCGGCGCCTGGGCACACGTGCCCACCGATCTCCTGCGTACCGCCGGCACGGCACGCGGCGGCAGCACCAACGACGCCGTACTGGCCGCCCTGGCCGGCGCACTGCGCACCTGGAGCGGCGAGCACTGGCCCCGGGCCGCCAGCCGACCGGTACCCGCCGTCATGATGGTCGACCTGCGCCGAGCCGAGGAGGACGTCCTCCCCGGAAACCTCTTCACGTTCGCTCCCGTCCCCCTCCCCTGCCACCGCCCGACCGCGGCCGAGCGCCTGGACGCGATCATCGCCGCCAGCCGGGGGCCGAAGAATCCCGCCCGGCGCACAGCCATGCGCACCATCACGGACCACACCCCGGCGCGAGCCTTCCACACACTCGCCACCCGACTCACCACCCCCTCCAGGGCGATCATCGACACCTCCTACGTCTCCCTCAACGAACCCCTGCAGTTCCAGCACGCCCCCGTCACCCACCTCCACCTGTTCACCTGGCTCCCGCACAACCACCCCGCCTCGATCGCCGCGTACAGCTACAACGGCACCACCAGCGCCTACTTCGTCACCGACCGGGCCCTCCCCTGCCTCGACCGGCTCCCCGCCCTGTGGGCGCAGGCCGCCGCGCAGCTCGCCCCGGCACGGTGAACGGACGCCCGGACGGCGCCGGCGGCCCTCAGCAGCGGCCCGCCAACGGCCGACACCCTGTCGGTCCGATGCCCCCGCGCCGCTGCCGCCACCGACACGGTCAGAGACCGGGCGCACTGGCACGACCATTCGTGCCACCCGCAGCACCGCTGCATATTCCCGCCGGCCCTGCCCTTGCCGATAACCTCATCCGCCCTGGTGAGAAGCACTCGCGAGAGTGCAGAGAAGTGCCGACCCTCGTCAGTCGAGCCGGCGCTCTGGCAGAGCCGCCATGCTCCCGGCATGATGATCGACCGTGCTTCTGCGACTGGCGTACCTGGGTGCGACAAACGCGCTCGCGATCCTGCGACTTCTGCCGATGAGCGACCGCGCCAAGGACGTGGAGATCCTCGCACGGCGCCATCAGATCAGCGTGCTGGAGCGGCAACTGAGCGGACAGCGGGTGCGGTTCGAAGCGAGCGACCGGGCCTTCCTGGCAGCCCTGCTCCAGGGTCTGCCGACACAAGTGCTGCATCGGATGCGGTTGCTGGTGCGGCCGGACACCGTGCTGCGCTGGCACCGCGATCTGATCGCCCGCCGTCACGCCGCCCAGTCCCGGCCCAAGCGCGGCGGCCGGCCGCGCACCGTACGCTCCATCCGCGCCCTGGTCCTGCGCCTGGCCGCCGAGAACCCGGCGTGGGGCTACCGGCGCCTGCACGGTGAACTGCTCGTCCTCGGCGTGAAGGTGGCCGCGTCCACGGTCTGGGAGATCCTGAAAGAGGCCGGCATCCCACCGTCACCCGAGCGCACCTCCACCACCACAGGGTTGCGGCGGGCCCTCGGCCGATGGCTGCGGTCCCCAGCTGGTCCCCAGCAAGATCGCAAAGCGGCGGCATCGCAGCCACTCACCACCTGTCGGACCATCAACAAAAAGGCCGCTGGCCTGGGAATTATCCCGGCCAACGGCCTTCCGACATCACTGTCGGGACGACAGGATTTGAACCTGCGACCCCTTGACCCCCAGTCGCGCGACCATTCACCTTTCTGCACGTCAGGCGCTGAACGGAGCGCGGCGTCCGTGCGATGGAAAGAAGTCCGCGTACGGCGGTTCGCCGCGTGTGGTCCCTCGTCTGTCCCCAGCGTAGCGGGCGCTGACCTGCAAGGCGACCTGCCGGAGAGACCTCTCTAGGAACCGACGGAAATGCGCTCAGAAACGACTGTTAGGTGTCGTAGGAGGACGGCCAGAGGCTTCATTGGAACGGATTGCAATCGAGAGGCGATTGCATCGCGTGGGTCAGCCCTGCCATCTAACTCTGCATTTGCCGATCGAGGCCTTCCAGTATCGGAGAGGTTCGTCTCCCTTCGCCGACTGGGCGGTCTCCGGATATTCGCAGTCGGGCCCGAGTGCTGCGACCAGAGGAGCCCACTAGTCGCTCAGCTGACCAGTGGGCTTAGACGTTCTACGAGGAGTACGTCGCGCCAGACGCCGTGGTGGTGGCCGATGCGTTCGCGGGTGCCGATGACGCCGAAGCCCGCGCGCTGGTGGAGGGCGAGACTGGCAGTGTTCTCGGGGGATGCCGGACTAACGGGGCCGACTGCGGTCACCAGGACCGCAGTCGGGGGCCGGGCACTATTCGGCGGGGCGCGGGACGATGACGAATCCGTCGCCGATGACGTGGCCGAACCCGGACTCGGGGGCGGGCCGGTCGGGTTCGGTGAACTGCTCCTTGGGGTGACCGGAATCGCCCTTGAACGGCTCGGTGCGGTCGCGAACCTGGCAGTGACCCAGGCCTGCGCCGTCTCGGGCGGGTTACCGACGACGATCAGCGTTGCGGCGGCCAGCACGCCGCACGCCACGAGACCGGCCTGAGCGATGCGGAGCACGCGCCCCGTCGGGCGGAGCCGCGGCGGGAGCTTGCGGGCTGCGGCGGCGAGGGCGACGAAGGCGGCGATCGCGGTCATCTGCCCGATCTCGACACCGATTTTGAACGCCAGCACCCGCGCAACCTCGCCGTCCTCGGGCAGGTGGAGGTCCTGCAGGCGGGTGGCCAGGCCGAGGCCGTGGATGAGGCCGAAGCAGGCGACGGTCAGCGCGAACCAGCGGCGCTCGCCCGCGTCGAGCAGGCCGACGACGCTGGCGAAGACGAGGCTCAGCGCCACGACGACGTCCACGGCGACGGGGTTCACGCGCCAGCCGGCGAGGGTGGCGATCATCAGCGTGGTGCTGTGGCCGAGGGCGAAGAGGCTGATCAGCCCGGCGGCGCGGCGGGCGGAGTCAGCCTGGAGGAGGACGGCGGCGACGAAGAGCAGGTGGTCCCAGCCCAGCAGCATGTGCGTGGTACCGAGCCAGACGAACTCCGGTGCGCTCTTGCCGGCGGCGGGGCCGATGCTGTGCGCGGACGCCGACGGTGCACCCGCTGCCAGGAGCAGGGTGATCAGCGTTATGAGGGCGGCGCCTCGGCGCCGTAGGTGGAGCATGGGTGAGCCTTTCCGAAGATGGGGGGCCGCGATCGCCGTCGCCACGACCGCAGCACTCAACGCGACCCGCTGCCCGGACCGGTGAATCCGGGGCGCGCGGCGCGCGGTGGCAGGTCGTAGCGGGGGTGTGGAGGACCGGCTGAGGCGCGTGGGCCGGGCGACGCCCGACGGGGCGGTCCGGGTCCTGCGCGATAAGGGTCAGGTGCCGGAGGTACGGCGGCGCCACCACAGCGCACCGCCCGCGACGGCGGCCAGGACCGCGACCACGCCGATCGTGATCGGCACGCCCGGCGACGAGCCGTTGTCGTCGGAGGTCGCGGCAACGGGTGCGGGGTTCGGCGACGCCGGGGCGCTGGGCGCGCCGGATGTGGCCGGGCTGGCGGCCGCCGGGCTGGACGGGGCGGCGGTCCGTCCATCCTCCGGGCGGATTACCTGCCAGGGCGGGCTACTGGTTGGAGGGATGCCCCAACCGGGCAGGATAGCCAACTGATCGTGGCTGGCCGTGAGTCACGCGGTCCCGTTATCGGTCTCGGCGGACCTGGCGAAGTCTTGGGCGGAGTGGCGATCGGTGCTCTGGTAGTCCCAGTTGGGTTGGCGAGACTGCTGTCCTGTCGCACCGAAGCTGACGAATTCTCACCGGATCTCATCCGTGTTGTCGGATTCTCACTGTTTCGCGTTCTGACCTGGCCATAGCCGTGCGGACCAGGCCGGCCAGGGCGAGGGAGCGGCTGTGCGCGGGCCAGGCGATGTGGGTCACGACGGAAGGTGCGTCGGCCAAGGGAACGGCCGCGTGCTCGGCCCACAGCCAGGAGCGGGCGGAGTCGGGGGCGACCGCCACGGTGCGTCCGAGGGCGATCAGCTGGGCCAGTTGTGTCTGGTTGTGGATCTCGGGGCCAGGGCCGGGTGCGTAGGTGCCGCGGGTGGGCCAGCGGGCGAGCGGCAGACCGGGGACGTCCCTGACATCGGCCAGGGACAAGGTCTCGCGGGCGGCGAGGGGGTGCCCGGCAGGCAGGACGGCGACCTGCCCCTCGGCCGCCAGTGCCTCGCTGTCGAACCCGGCGAGGGAGTTCCACGGCGTGTGCATAAGCGCGACATCGGCGCGTCCGTCGCGCAGCAGCTCTTCCTGCTCGCGAATGCCGCACGGCAGCACCTCGATCTCGGCACTGTCGGGCTCGGCCGCGTAGGCGTCGAGAAGCTTCCGCAGCAGTTCGTGGGACGCAGCGGCCTTCACCGCGAGGACCAGCCGACCGCGGGGGCCGCCAGGACTGTCGGCACCCCCGGCGCGCCGGGTGCGGCGGACGGCGGCAGCGGCCGCGTCGAGAGCCGCCCGGCCCTCCTGCAACAGCACTTCCCCGGCACCGGTCAGGCGGACACCACGGCGGTTGCGCTCCAGCAGACAGACCCCCAGGCGCCGTTCGAGCTGCTGGATCGCCCGCGACAGCGGCGGCTGGGCCATGCCGAGGCGCTCGGCGGCGCGCCCGAAGTGCAACTCCTCGGCCACAGCTACGAAGTACCTCAACTCGCGGGTCTCCAGGGTGTCCACGGCCGCAGCATACGCGGTGATACCCGCCGGGTATGACAGGGCACCGTACCGGTGTTGGCCGCACCACCCGCCCACGGGCCAACATCATCAGCATGAGCGAAACGACCACCGCGCTGGTGACCGGCGCGAACAAGGGCATCGGCTACGAGATCGCGGCCGGACTGGGCAGCCTCGGCTACCGCGTCGGTGTGGGAGCACGCGACGCGACCCGACGCGAAACCGCCGTCGGCAAACTGCGCGCCGCCGGCGTGGACGCGTTCGGGGTACCACTGGACGTGACCGACGACCGCAGCGTCACCGACGCCGCGGAACTGATCGAACGACTGGCCGGACGCCTGGACGCCCTGGTCAACAACGCCGGCATCCCGGGCGAAATGGGCCCGGGATGGCTACAGGAGCCGACCACGCTCGACCTGGAAGTGCTCCGCACCGTCGTGGACACCAACGTCATGGGCGTCGTCCGGGTCACCAACGCGATGCTGCCACTGTTGCGGCGCTCCGCCTCCCCACGCATCGTCAACGTCTCCAGCAGCGTCGGCTCCCTGACCCGACAGGCGGACCCGGACACCGAGATCGGCCCCATCATGGCGGCCTACGCACCGTCGAAATCCTTCCTCAACGCCCTCACCCTGCAGTACGCCCGACAGTTCGCCGGCACCAACATCCTCATCAACGCCGCCTGCCCGGGCCTGGTCGCGACCGACTTCACAGGCTTCCACGGACCCCGCACCCCCGCACAGGGCGCAGCCACCCCGATCCGGCTCGCCACCCTCCCCGACGGCGGCCCGACCGGTTCCTTCTTCGAGGACGACGGCGTCGTCCCCTGGTGATCACGAACCCGCCGTGGATTCCGCAGAAACCAGATGCACTGAGAATCCCGGGCCGAGCGTTCTCATCGAACCTGGCAACCCCGCAGCTCAACACAAGATCCACAGGCAAGCCCAACGCGACAGGACAACTGCGGACGGCGGGCTGGCCTGGCGGTCAGCCCGCCGTCCAGCGGTCATGTTCGCGTGGTTGGCATACGCCGTGAGACTCCGCCGAGTGCGGTCGAGGGCCGGGGTGTCCGCGGGCCGGCGGATGTGCCCGGCATGCCCGGTTGGATTCCGGCTTCGCCCGGCTCTGCGTCAGATGAGAGGGCAGCGGGGCGCGGTACGGGCCCCGCTGCGCCAGTCGCGGGGGGCGTTCGGCGCACCGGGGCTATCTGGCGATCTGAGTGCGGTCAGCCGAGGGGGAGGTCCAGGTAGGACTCGTTACCGGCGGTGGAGCTGATCTTTAGGGTGCTGTAGGCGGGGTTGGTGTCCGAGTAGAGCTGGTCCTTGCTGTTGATCACGAGCATGACCTTGTGGTTCGCGGCGATGTCGTAGGCGGCCGCCTGGAGAGCCCAGGTCACGGTGGCGGCCTTGCCCGGGTTGTCGGCGGTGAGGGTGTACGGCTCGTGGGTGATGATGGTGGCGGTGCCGTCCGGGGCGAGGTCGAACAGGTAGGCGACCAGCGTCGTGGAGGTCCCGACGCCGGTCACCGTCAGGTGCACTCGGGGGATGCCCCGCACGCGGCGAGCGCCGGCCGGTGAGACCCAGGTGGCGAGGTAGCGGCGGTCGAACTTCCCGGTCGTATAGATCTTCGGATTGCCCTTCCACTCGGCCTGGCCGGTGGTCATCACGGCGTCCACGGCGGTGGCCTCGGTGAGGTTCCCGGTGGTGAACGAGACCGTCCATCCGGAGGCCGGGCGCGTGCCGAGGGCGCCGTCCTGGCTGCCGGAGGGGGTGGCGCCCAGGTACAGCTTCTCGGTGTCGGTGGTCACCTCGTCCCAGCTCCGCTTGCCCTCGCGCACGGCCGGGGTGAACATCACCTGGTTGTTGACCTGCGGCCAGGACGGTACGTCGTTCCGGGTGCCGAGGATGTGGTGGTCGAGCCAGGCGAAGGCCTCGTCCACGGGGAGGTTCGGGCCGGAGAACGGGATGGTCAGCCCGGCGCTCTCGGGCGCGGCGTGGTCGCCGATCCACAGGTTCAGGTGCTTGGGGACGGTGAGCGCGTTGAAGGTGTCGAGGACCTCGTTGACCGGGAAGAGGGTCTCGTGCCAGGTGTTGGAGACGAAGGTCGGGATGCCGCGGGCGTTGGTCTTGTCGACGTAGTTCTGCGGCGAGCGCTCCTCGGCCCAGGCGCGTACCTCGTGGAGATTCTCGCCGTTGTGGAAGTCCCGCAGGATCTGCTGGGTGGCCGCATCGAACTTCCGCTCCACCGGCCCGCCGGTGAAACTGGTCAGCGCGTTGACGGCGGCCAGGTGCTGGGTGTCGTTGCCGAGCAGCGCGGTGGCCAGGTTGCCCCAGGCGCTCAGCGCCACCACCGCGTCCACCCGACCGTCCGCGTCGTGGGCCGCGACCAGCTGGCTGATCCCGGAGCCGTAGGACTCGCCCAGGAAGGCGATCTTGCTCGGGTTGAAGGTCTGCTGCGCGTAGTCGATCATCGCGAAGCCGTCCGACCAGTCCTTGCGCCCGCCCACGTCGATCGTGCCCTGGGATGTCCACGGGGCGTCGATGAACCTGCCGCCGCCGACGTGGGTGGTCAGCCCGATGCCGCGCGGGGTGTAGGCCAGCACGTGGTAGCCGCGCTTGGCCAGCTGCAGGTAGGTGTATTCGAACAGCGCCCAGCCGAACGGGGTCCACCCGGAGGGAATGATGACCACCGGGCGCGGCTCGCTGGTGTTGAGCTTGATGGTATGCGCGGAGAGCCTGGTTTTCCCGTCGGCCGCGGTGATCCACGGGAAGCCGATCGTGGCGATCTGCTGCACGTCGGTGACCATTTGCTGCAGGTCCGCGGTGAGCACCTGCTGCGCGTTGGTGCCCCGCAGCGTGGCAACCAGAGCCTCGCCCACGTCCGCGGCCGCGGGGTTGACGGACGGTCCGGACGCCCAGATGCCGAAGTTGGCGATCTGCGTCAGCTGGTCCGCGGTGACCGGGGTGATCGAATCGTCCTGGGGATCGCTCATGGTCTGCTTCCTCTCACAAGTCCGTGGCCGGAGTGGGTGTTCGCACGTTCATGATCGGGGCGCCAGTACGTGTACGCTCTGTTTCGAGGCGATGTTCACCCGAAGCGCCTACAGGGCTGCACGCCTTGTCATAACTGCCGGCTTTCCAGGGGGCGCGGCACGTTGGCGTGACGCGATCTTCATACCGGGCCGGATTTCGCGGGCGGAGCATCGGCTCCTGACAAGGAGGTCGAGGCGGTGCTCGCACACCCCGAAGCCGCCGTCCGCGCCGCCTTGCTGAGAGCGGGCTCGGGATCCCGGCCCTGGCTCGCTCGGCGCACGTGTCGGCCGCGGATGGCATCTCCGAATCCGCGGGGCGGCGCCCCGGCTCGGCCCCACGCTGCTCAGGAATTTCCCATCGGGTAGAAGACGAACTGGCCGCCCCGGTCCTGGTCCACCTCGCCGACGTACGTGTCCCCGCGGTGGACGGGCAGGGCCGCGGTCGCATGGCCGTACCCCCAAGTGCCCGACTGGTAGGCCTTGGCGTTAGGAGCGTTCAGCGTGACCTTCGCGTCATTGGTGAAGCCAACCAGGAACCCGTCGGTCTTGGCGGTGTCGGTGACCTTGCGGGCGTCCTCCACGATCGGTTGGCCGAAGATCTGCACCCTGCCCCGGGTGGCGTTAAGGGTGTCATCGCTTTGCAGCATGCCGGTTACCGAGAGCTTGCCCGCGGTGATCTCCGGATTCGCGCCGCTCGCCGTGATCGCTCCTGTTGAGTTCAAGCTCGGCGTGGTGGCGCTCGTCGTCGTGACGGCGCCATCAATGGTGCACGTCTTCTCGGCCTTGATGACTGCTTGGGCGTTCAGCGGGCCAGCCATGGTCACCGAGACCGCGTCGAGGGTCAGGGCGGGGGCGCCCACCAGCGAGTCGGCGCGCAGCCCTGGCATGAGGGGTCTGCTCACGGCGACGGTGACGGAGTCGTAGCGGTCCAGACCGCCCGCGCTGGTCTTGACCATGAAGGTCTCGTCGCGCTCCAACGGGGATGTCGCATGGGGGAACATGATCGGGATGCCGTTCGGATGCGCCGTGGAGTACAGCGTCTGCTCCCCGGCCGGCCCCTGCCAGGTGAGGACGACCGGTGTGCCTCGCGGTACGAGCGTTGCGGGCTTGGCGTCGGGGCTGGTCGCGGTGCCGAGCCGTGCGGTGAGGTTCGCCGTACTGTCCGCCTCCTCGTCGGCCGCGGTTGCGCGTGCCTGTGCCGCCCCGGTCCGCCCCGCGGGCAGGTCGCGTCGCGCGCGGATGAACGACTTGTCCACCCTCAGCATTCTGGGGTCGTCGCGGTCGATCTCGGGCTCGCCGGGACGGGCGCTGTGCTCGATGATCCGCACCCAGGCGGTGCCGGGTTTGCGGCTGACCTTGACGCCGGTGAGTTTGATCACCAGGCTCGCGGTCTCCTGGTCTTCCCGTCCGTACTCGGACAGCACGAACTCCGCCGTTCCGCTCTGCGGCACCGCGATCAGGACGTCCTCCTGGACGGCGACCACGGACCAGGTGTGCGGGGTGGCGGTCGCCACGACGCCGACGCCGGTCTGGGCGAGGTCCTGGGCGATCGTGCCGACCGGCAGCACGATGGTGATCCGGCTACACCGCACCGGCGTCGGGAGCGGGTTGGAGATCAGCAAGTGCAAAGCAGCCAGGGACAGTTCGCCGTCCGCCGGGCTGTGGATCAGCGGGTCGGGGGTGGTCCGGATCGCGTAGCTGAGCAGCGGCGCGGCGGGCGGGTCCGCTTTCGTAGTCGTCATCGGCGCTTTCCTCCTTGCCTGGTCGGTGGGTGACGGTTCCTCAGATCCCGAACGGGTACCAGCTGAACGTGTCACCGGGGCCGCCACCGCCCCAGGTGATCTCCTGCTCGGCCTTGACTGGTGCGATCAACGTCCCGACTCCCGCCCACGACTCGTTCTTGAATGTATGGGTGGGCGTCGTCACCCACGGTGCACCGCCCCCGTCCATTGCGTTGACGAGGATGAGGCCGTCGGTGGGGAACGTCTGCGATCCGGACGCCGGCAGCGGCGTGCGTCCGGCCTTGAGGATGTTGACCCGCCCGGACGCGGTGAGGCCCAGGGTGGTCGTCACGCTCGCCGCGGTCAGGTTGCCCGCGGTGAACGTTCCCACGACTTCGAGTTTGCCGCTGAACTGGGTGGTGGCCGCCTTGACCGTCGGTGCTTCGAGGCTTCCGGTGATCGACGCCGTGTTCTTGCCGTGCATCGCTTCCTTGACGGTCAGCGGCTTCTCGGTCCGCACGGGCGAGGTGATCTGCAGGCCGGGTGGGTCCACGTGGCCCAGGCTTCCGTTCGGCAGGGTCACCCGCGGGTACTCGGGCACGTCGACCTGCAGCGTGAACGAGTCGTAGCGGCTGACGGTTTGGCCGCCGACCTGGGAGACCGTCTGCAGGGTGAACGTCGTCTCGCGGTACAGCGGGCCGCACACCAGCTTGGGGGGCTTGCTTTCGTCGATCGGTGTACCGGTCTCCTGGTCCTCGTAGTGCAGGTGTCGCACGACGTCGCGCGCGGGGTTCCAGGCGACGGTGACCTTACTGCCGTGCGGCACGCGGACAGCGGGTGGACGCCCTTCGATCGGCTGCTCACCGGCGTAGACCCGCAGGTTGGTGCCGACCGGTAGCGTGGCCGTGGTGCCGGCCGGGAACTTCGGGAGCCGAGCGTGGCCCGCGCGTGGCTCCGGGGTGTCCTGCCTGATGGCCGAGGTCTCGGTGATCAGCGGATAGGCCACCCCCACGGCGCTGTTGACCGGCACGCAGTCGACCTTGAAGGTCAGAGGATCCTCCGTGATTACCGCCGCCTCATCGGTACTGGGCTCGAACTCGAAGCGGGCCTGGGTGTGGCTGACGGTCTGTCCGGTGCGTACCCATCCCGGGGTCGTGGTCGACGCTTCGATGCCGACACCGGTGCTGGCGAGGTCACGTGGGCGGCTGCCGACCGGGAGTTCGATAACGATCGAGGTGCAGCGCACAGCGACGTTACCGCTGTTGGAGATGACCACCCGCAGTGTGGCGGGCGAGGGCCCCGAGAGGTTCGCCTCCAGCGGGTCCGGATCGGTGCGTACGGCGTGGTCGAGCAGCGGGGCAGCGGCCGGCGGCACAGTTCGCGCGGCAGACGGGGCGAGGGGCATCGGGGGCCTTCCGGGTGCGGGCGTCACGACGAGGCGGGGGTGCCGAGGACGGCCCAGGCGAGGTACACCGAGAGGGAGTTGATGGGCGATGGGTCGTAGGTCACGGCTGCTTCGTCAGCCCGGACCGGCATGAAGAGGGAGTCGGCACCGCTGCCGACACCGCCGGAATTTCGGGCGCGGGCGCCGACTTGCCGGTTGCCGACGGTCACGGTGACCATGCCGGCAGGGCCGGACGCTGTGACCATGTGGCCGACGAGGAGCCGATCGGTGGCCGGACCACTAGTGAGATTCGCATTGCGCACGATGTTGCTGAAGATCTTGACGCTCTTCTTGGCCGTCAGGTCCTTGGTCGTGATGCCGGCGGCCGTCACCCCGCCGCCCGGTACCGTCGAGTTCCCGCCCGCGCTGGCCGATCCGGTGACGCTGATGCCCGCAGTCGCGTTCAGGTTCTGCTTGGCCTCGAAGGTGTCCAGCGCCGTCAGACCCGTGTGCGCCGTCACCGCCCCGTCGACGGTCAGCCCCTTGCTCACCGTCACCGCCTCCGGGAAGGTCACCGTGCCGCTGGCCCCGGCGGTGAGGGGCGCGGTCAGCGAGAGTCCGGCGAACGTCGGGGTGTCGACGGTGACCGTGACGGTGTCGTACATCGTTTCGCCGGTGGCCTTGACCTTGGTGCGCAGCGTGAACGTGGTCGGGCGCACGACGGAGTCGCTGTCGAAGCGGGTGAGCGTGGAAACGTCCCGCCCGGTCGCGCCGAGGTCGTCGTCGAGCGGTTGGGTGAACACGTGTCGCTCGACGTCGCCGCGGGTCTGCCAGGTCAGCGTGACCCTCTGGCCAGCCGTGATCCGTGTCGCCGGGGAAGGGCTGAGGCTGCCGGCTCCCGCCCATCGCCTGGCCGCCAGGCGGTTGGGGGAGCCCGCGAGGACCGGGGGCCGGTAGGGCCACTTCTCGACTTTCAACCGCACCGCCGTCGGTTGTGCTTCGCCGACCAGGTACTCCGTGATCTGAATGGTGGCCTCGCCCGGCTCGGTGTTGATCCGCAGGCCGTCGATGACGAGCTGGGCACCGTCCTGGTCGAAGACGAACGCGTTGCCGGGCGGGGTGAAGGTGATGGTGGCGGTGCTCGCGGTGGAGGTGATCGCCGACTGCCACCCGGTCGGCGGCGTGGCCGCGATCCCGGTGGCGGTCTCCACGAGTGTGGTCGCGGTCGTGCCGATCGGGATCTCCATGACGATCTTCGCGCAGCGCACCGGATCGCCGGGCGGTGCCGAGACCACGAAGTCCATCCGGACGCTGGGGCCCTCGCCGCTCGGCGGGCTGACCTGGAGTGGGAACGGCGTGGTGAGCGAGGCGTAGTCGAGCGCGCCGGAGGCGATCGAGTAGGCGGGGAACTCCGGGAACTGCGTGGTCACGGCGTGGGCCCTTCCTCGGACGGCTGGAGTTGGAGGTAGCCGGTGCGCAGCACGGGGCGGGGGAAGGGCAGGCGCGGCAGCGGGTAGACGGGCAGGGTGGGGTGGTCGGTCCATGTCGTGGCTGTCGCCGGCTGGGACCAGGTCCAGGTGCCGTGTCGGTCGGAGGGCCGGGGCAGGAGCAGGGTCGTGTCGTCGTCGGGGGCGGTGGTGGTGATGATGGGGCCGAAGCGGAAGCCGGCGGTGATGGCGGCCAGGGATTCTTCGAATGCCCGGGCGGCTACGCGTAGTTCGGCGGTGGGAAGGATCCCGGTGGTGGCGTGTACCGCGCCGTACGGATCGAGCAGCAGCGTCAGGTGGGCCGCGGTGGTGGCGTCGTGATCGCGCGGCGGGCGGGCCGGGAGGGCGATGCCGTGGCCGGTGTCGATGGGGCGCAGGTAGGTGGCGGGGTCGTCGAGGTCGGCGAGGTCGGCGAGGTCCAGGACGGTGTGCAGTGCGGTGTAGTCGCGTTCCTGGTAGTAGCCGATGAGTCCGTCGCCGAGTTCATCGCGCTCACCGAGGCGCACCGGCCAGCGGTAGTCGGTGAATTCGGGGTGGGAGGGGTCGATCAGGTGCTGCCAGGACGGGTCCCGGTAGGGCGGGCCGTCGAGGTCGATCCTGACCCGGGTGCGGACGAGCGCGAGGGGCCGGCCGAGCAGCCGGCCCAGGGTGGTGGGGGGTGGCTGGTCTCCGCTGGGCGCGATGGTAGTCAGGGCCCGGTCGAGGCCGCGCAGGAGAGTGTGCAGCGTCGCGCGTTCCCGGGGAGGCAGCAGGTAGGTGACCAAGTCGTGCAGGTGGCGGTGGTCCGGTTCGAGGTCTGCCGAGTCCAAATAGAGCGAGTGCGGCAGCGGCTGCCACTGCGTCACGGTGCTTCCGTTCGGAAGCAGGCTTGTCGTCACCGTCCCCAGGGGGGCGCCGTCGGGGGCGTAGCACAGCAGGGAGCGGTCGAGGTGGTTGGGCACGAGCCAGGCGCAGATCGCTTCGGCGGCGGTGTGGTCGTCGAGGGTTCGGGTGTCGTCGAGGGCGGAGAGGAGGGTCAGGTGGGTTCTGGCGGGTTGCGGCAGGCGGGGCTTGGTCTCGACGAAGCGGCCGCGGTCGCGGTCCACGACGGTGACCGGTTCGCCGTCCGCGTCGACGCCTGGGCGTACGTCGTGCGGGAGGGCGGGCCGGAAGGCGTGAGCGGGGGTGCCGTTGCCGATGGTGTCGCGCAGCTCGAGTTCGTCGGGGATGACCACGGGCAGGGCGCGGCCGAAGCGGTCCACGATGTTCAGGCGGGTGAAGGCGAACTGCCCTGACCGTACCTGCTGGAAGCGGGAGGCGGGCCAGCTGGAGAAGGGACGGGTGAGTGGGCCCGGGTCCGGGGGCAGGCCGCGGGTGATCTCCTGGGCGACGGCCTCGCGCCGTGTGCGCGAGCCGGTGCCGAGGTCGACGGCGGGGTTGGGGCTGCGGGACAGGAGCTGGTCGTTGAAGCCGTCGAGGGTCTGGGAGATGAAGTCGACACCTCCCGCCTGCTCGGCCAGGGCTCGCAGCTGCTGCGCGAAGGGGCTCTTGCCGCGGCCCGCGTAGTTGCGCAGACCGTCAGCCAGGCTCTGCGCCGCGGTGGGGGTGAGGAACTGGCGTCCGCGCAGGGTCAGCGGCTCGTGGTCGGCGCCGGTGCCCAGCCACTGGTAGCGGTTGCCGTCGAAGGCCCAGTTGGCCTGCCCCGGGTCGTCGATGCCGTCGCCTTGTGCGTAGGTGATGGGGTAGTAGTCCACCTCCCACTGGAAGAACAGCGGGGACCACGGCTGGCGCCAGGGTGTGGTTCCGAGCGCGGGCACGGTGCCGTCCGCCTGCCGGTGCGGGTTGGCCATCGCCGCGCGCAGGGCCTCGATGTCGCTGTCGGGGCGGCCGGCGGCCCGGGCGAGGGCGGGGGCATTGGCCGGGTCCAGGTGGAAGAACTCGCGAAGCAGCGCCGTGAGCAGGCCGCTCAGCCCGGCCGGGTCGGGCAGGTGGTCCGGGAGGGGTACTTCCTGGTCGGGGGCGGACACCCGTTGGGTGCGCTCGGAGTCGAGGTAGACGGCGGTGAGCAGTTCGCCGGGCCGGCGGCAGCGCAGCCCGTCCTGGGCGGCGAGCCGGGCCTGCTGGTCTTCCTTGGCGTGTCGCAGGAGCACGACGGGTTCGCCGGCGCGGTACGTGGCGGGCAGGACGTCCCGCTTGAGGACGAAGCCCTTGGGTACGGGGCACTTGTCGGCGATGGATGCGGCGAGTTCGTCGGGGGTGCGGCCCCAGGGGATCTTGGCCCGGGCCTGGGCGAGAAGCTCTTCACAGCGGGCCGTGTCCTCCTCGGCCTGGCGCAGGCGGTTCATCAGGTCGGCCCGGTAGGAGCCCGGCCCGGCCTCGCGTTCGGATTCCGGGTAGTCCGGAATCACCGGCAGGCCGGCGGCCCACCACAGGTCGTACAGGCGGCGCTGTGCTGCGGCGAGGTCGCGGGCGGCCTCGTCGTGTGCGGCCTGGTCGGCGTTGAGTGTCGTCAGCAGTGTGCCGAGTGCGCGGCGGGTGCGGCGGCGCACGCCGGGTGGCTGCTCCGGGGCGTCGGGATCCTCTTCGAGGGTCCAGGCATGGCCGGCCGGGGTGGGGGTGAACCAGGAGGTGAAGGTGGTGCGGGCGGCCTTGAACTCGGCGTCCGGCTCGTCCGCGTCGTCCAGCAGGCCGTGCTGGCAGGCGCTGAGCAGGGCCGCCAGGCCGTGGGCGCCGTCCGGCTCGGCCTGCTGGAGGAACTCCTGCGCGGCGTGGGCGCTGGTGTTGCCCAGGGCGACCTCGACCCGGTCGGGCCTGGGCGACTGGGGCGCGGGGCCGGTGGCATGCCAGGTCAGGCCGAGCACGGTGCCGTGGTAGAGGCTCCGGTCAGGCAGGACCATGCGGTCCACGATGGCCCAGTCCGCGAGGAAGTCCTCCAGGCTCGTGCCCGATGCGGTCAGCGGGTCAGCGTCCGGGTCGCTGTACCAGCCGACGACGAGGTAGCTGACGGTCCACGCGCGGTCCCGGTCGAGGCCGTCCATGGTGTCGTGGATGGAGAACACATTCGTGTTGTAGGGCTGGTAGACGGCGAAGGTCGGCACGCCGGGGCCCACCGTGGTCAGGAAGAGGCCGCCCTCGGGCGGTCCCGGTTCGGTCCATGCGCCGGATGACAGGTCGATGCGGCGCCCGATCCGGGTCAGGGAGCCGTCCCGAGTCGCATACGGGCTGCTGCCGGTGACCGGGTCCAGGTGGTCGCTCTCGACGATCCACGCGCTCTGCTGCTGCTGTGCCCCGCCGGGCTCACCGTGGGTGCGTACGACGAGCCAGCGGTTGGGGACCAGGGGGAAGGTGATCTCAGCGTCGGGTTCGTTCTGGTGGCCGGAGGTCAGCGGTTGAGGTAGCTGCCACTGGAGGTAGACGCCGCCGCGGCCGGGGGTGAGGGCGAAGTCGGTGTCGATGTTGGAGAAGGGCGGCGGTTCGGGCGACAGGCGCAGCCGGGTGAGGGCGTAGTTGGCCTGCCAGCGTTGGAAGTTCTCGCCGAGGCGGACCTGGTCGTTGACGACCAGCGCGTCCACCTGCACGGGCACGAGGAGCGGGACGGGTTCGGTCATGGCTCAGCTCTCCTCGTCGGTGTTCGGCTGCGCCGCGTTCAGGTGGGTGTGAATCAGTTGTCTGAAGGGCGCGTTGACCAGCTGCAGCGCGAGGGCGGCCGGGGACAGGCTGTCGTCCGGCAGGGGTTGGCCTGCCTGTCGCAGCCGCGTGCCCAGGGCGGTGACCAGGCCGTCCCCGTCCTGTGGTCGCAGATCCAGCACGCGCCGGCCGAACGGATCGGGGCGCAGGTAGGCGCCGATGCCCCTCTCCCCCGGCTCCTGGGGAAGGTACTGGCCTTGCAGCGTCTGCCCGATCGGGTCCTGCTCGGTACCGAGGCTGCGCAGGTTGATCACCGGGATGCCGTCGACGGGGTGCGGGTCGATGCCGAAGGACAGCCCTTCCGGTGGTTCGGACAGCTCGACCTCGTCGGGTACCTCGTCGAACAGGTACAGCAGGATGTCGGCGTCCAGCAGGTCCTGACGCAGCAGCCGCACCGGTTCGGTTCCCTTCCAGGCACGGACGATCAGCTCGGGGCACTCGATGGCGAGGGCGGAGCGAATCAGCAGCCCGGCCTGCGGCCACGAGCCGTCCACGTGGCGCGCCGAGGCTACCCAGGGGGCGGCCAGGGCGGCGAGTGCGGTGTCGGCCTCACCGGTGACTCCCAGGCTCTCCGCACCTGCCTGAAGGGCCGTCAGCCATCCGGGGTCCACGTGGAAGAACTTCAGGGACTCCGGTGGCAGCATCGCCTCGGACGGGACGAGGTGGGCGAAGGGCACGCCGTACAGCAGACGTAGCCGTGCCAGCCACTCGGCGACGGGCTGGCCCTGGGATTCGAGTGCTTCGCTCAGTGCCTCGCGCAGGAGAGTGCGGGTATCGGCGCGCTGGAGGACGCGGCGCACGGCACTGCGGGCAGGCTGTGGTTCCGCGGTGGTGGTGTGGGCGGCGGTTTCGGTGGGGGGATCGTTCAAGGCCCGCAGCAGCGTCTCGGCGGCGCCCGTGGCGGCCAGCTCGGCCAGCGCGCGGCGGGCGGCGTGCGGCCTGGCCAGGCGGGCCAGCTCGGTGGCGTCCGCGCCGGGGGCGGCGGCGAGCCGCTGGGCGAGGACCGCGCCCCGGAAGCGGGCCCGGCTGCGCCAGGCGCTGAGGTGGGCGGCGAAGTCGTCGTCGGCCAGGGCCAGGGAGCGCCCGAGCGTCCACGCGCTCGCCCAGCCAGCATCGAACAGGCCCCAGCCGTCGTCGTAGATCAGCAGCTGACCGGCGTCCGACCACTCCCCCGTGGGTGAGGGCGGTAGCTCCGGGGCGAGGGAGGCGGTCAGCGGTCCGCGGTACCAGGCGTAGGTTTCCTCACCGGATGCCACCTGGTAGGGCAGCGGGACCCAGCCTGCCTTCAGTTTGGTGTGGGCCCGCTGCTCGGCGGCGTCCGGCGCCCGGCCGGCGCCGGTGTCCGGGGTTGGTACGCGCAGCAGCAGGTCACGCGGTGCCTGGTCGTTGTCGTCGTCGTAGAGCAGGTCGTGGACGCGGGGGCCGAATCCCGCCCCTCCTGCGGGCAGGCACTCGAAGGACCAGCGGTGCAGGGACACGAGCCGCACGTCGGGAGGTGCCGGGTCGTCGGATGCCGCGGCGCCCAGCGCCTCCAGGCAGCCCTCCAGTGACACCAGGTGGGCGACGTGGCGCCCATCGGCGGCGTTGGGCAGGCGGTTGGCGAGGATCACCGCGAAGTCGCCTTCGGTGAGTTTCTCGCCGCGCAGCCTGGCGTCGGCGCGCACGCCGCGCACGTGGACCAGGTGGCGCAGTTCCTCCTCGCGGGGGCACACGGCGGCGAACACCGTCGCGGGGACGAGAATCGTCGCGCACTCGCTGTTCGGATCCAGTACCACTTGGTTGCGGGGGATGTCCGGGGTGAGCACCCTCTCCTCGGGCACATCCGGCCATAGCAACTTGTCGACGGCCATCGTCTCGACCTCGCCGGTCGCTCCCGGGTCGCCGGGCAGTTCCCGCTCGGCGAAGACCAGCAGGGCGAGCCAGGGCGGGCGCGGCTTGACGGGCCCGGTATCGGGATCCGCGCGGGGGTCCAGGACGCGCAGCCACGGCAGGGGTCGGCTTGCCAGCGTGATGTGCGCCAGCGTCAGGCCCAGGTCGCCGCTCGACTCGGGTGCGGGGTTGACCGCGACCACGAGGTCGGGTGGCAGGGAGAACTGCGGTGCGCGGACCTCGAAGAGGCGGGTGGCGTCGCGCAGGTGGTCACCGGTGTCGACGTCCTGGATGTCCTGTGAGGCGGTGATCCTGAACTGCCCGGCCCGGATCGAGGGGATCAGGTCGTCGGTCAGGTTCAGCGTGAAGCTCGTGTCCCTGCGGCGGGCGGCCACCTGCGGTGTGCCAGAGGTCATGTCGAGCTCCTCCATGTCGGCGGATGTCATGCCCGGCTCCCGGGCGCGGTGGTCGCGTGTGCCCGCGCCCCCGCGCCGGCGAGCAGCAGCGGGTCGGCGGGCAGCCCGTCGCGGGTGGCGCGGGTGGCGTAGTCGCTCAGCGGGGAGTCCGGCAGCCCGTCCGTCTCCGGCGCCAGGAGCGCATCCAGCGCCTGGCGCAGACGGGTGCGCGCGTCTTGAGCGGCGTCCGAGTCGATATGCCCGGCGACGCGGGAGACGCCTGCGCCGGCAGAGGGCGCGGGCTGGACGAGGTCGTCGGCCGGCGGGTCGCCTGGGTCGCGCGGGTGGTCCACATCCGGTAGCTCCTCATACGCGAGGGCCGCCTCACGGATAGGCCCCAGCGTCGCCCCACTGGTCACCGGCGGCGGGACGGTGATCTTCAGGCCCGTCGGCCGGTCCTCCAACCGGTCCTTGCCAGTGAAGATGTCGTCCTCGTCCGGGTCGGGCGACCCCCACAGCGCGGTCGGGACGTCACCGTCCACGACGTCGACCTTCCATTCGCCGGCCCGCTCCACGATCCGCGATCCGGCGTCGGCGCCACGGAAGTCCTTCTCCGTGGTCACCTTCACGGTGAACGAGCTGGTGCGGCCGCTCAGGCGCATCGGCCGGATGTCCAGGCGCTTGCCGCTGTGACTCGCGCCGTCCTGGAAGGACAGCTGCGAGGCCGGAACGGACGTCTCGGCGAGGAAGGTGAAGCCTCCCGGGTCGACCAGCCACGGCGCCTCGGGATCGTCCAGGTCGCGCCCGGCGGGGGGCTCGGCATCGGCCAGCAGGCCCTCCAGCATCGTGACCCGCAGCACCTGCTCTTTGGGGGGCAGCAGTTCGGTGAACTGGGGCCAGTCGAGCGCGGGCGGGCTGGTGCGATTGGATCCGAAGCCGATGGTGACCTTGATGAAGACGAACTTGGCGGTGACCGTACCGCCGGTGGGCGGCCCCCAGATCGTCAGCGACGCGCCGAGCTCGCCCTTGAGCGTGGCGAACAGCACCTTGAGGGACGCCCCGACCGTCACCCCGATCGCTACCTCGAAGTGCAACGGCTTCCAGCGGACGAGCATGTGCGCAGAAGCATGCAGCCACGCCTTCAACGGGCCCGCGGAGTAGCGCACATCGAGCGTGCCGCCGGCCATCACGGCTGACGGGGTCAGCGCGAAGTACGCGCTGCCGGTGATGTCCACGTTCCCCAGCGACCACGAGAAGCCGAGCCGCGGCACCTGCGGGTAGTGCGCCGGGGGACTGTACAACCTGTGGTAGCCGCCGGCGGTGAGCACGAAGTCCCCGGCGTAACGGCTCTTTCCGGACCACATGTAGAACGCGAAGCCGCCACTCAGCACGCACGACGGGTCGATGACATAGGAGTCGTACAAGATGGCAGTCGCCGCGAACTCGCCGATCGCGGACCGGTAGACGATCCGCAGCTGCAGCTTCACCTGGGCCAGGGCGCGGCCCGTGCGGGGGAAGGCGGCGCGCGCGGTGCCCAGGAGCGCGACGGTCAGATCGTTCCCGGCCTCCAGGAGGAGCAGCAGACGGCCGGTGATGAACTCGAAGGAGGTGAAGTCGAGTCCGGCGGCCAGCCAGATCTGGCTCTGGCGCGGCGTCACCCACCGGCCCGTCAACTCGTCCAGGACCTGCATCGGATCGTCGGACAACCCGCCTTCCAAACCGCTGACCAGTGGGAACTCGGCCACCTGCGACGGCTCGGGGATGGTCAGGCTGCTGTTGAAGCCGAATCCGGCGGCGACGCCGGTCACCCGGAACGGGGGCGGGCCGCCGATGGGCGCGGTGGCCCGGCCGAACACGAACAGCGACGGCATGCCGTCCTCGCGGCGCTGGTAGGCGCCGACGGCGGTGACCCCGATGCGCGGCAACTGAACCACGAGCAGGCCGCCAACCATCAGCTGATAGCCGGAACCCGAAGACTGCGGGATGTTGATCAGTGCTCCGGCGATCCGCAGCGGGGGCCGCTCGAAGTCCACGGCGAGGCCGGACAGGCGGGTCCGGACCGGGAAACCTTGCCCGTTGAGGTCGACGCCCAGGGCTAGCCCTTGCACGGCCATCGTGAACCCGCCGGCGCTCAGCGCGCTGTCCAGCATCAGCCAGACAGTTCCGGCCTCGTACGCCATACCGATCCGGCGCACCGCCAGTGGCCCGAACGAGCGGCCCAGCTCAAGCCAGGCCCCGGCAGGCCCTTCGGCCTCAGGCGGTGGCGTCTCGCCCGGCGCGAGGACCACTCCTTCCAGCACGCGCTGGCCCGCCGGTGCACGCTGCCCGAGCGCCCGCTGCGGGGCGGGCGGGCGCACCCCGCCGACCGGCACTGTCAGCAGCGCGGGTGCCGACCCGGGCACGATGTATTCCAGCGCCAACCAGGCCCCGCCCGGCAGTCCGCCCTGTTGGGCGTCCAGCACCGGCAGCACCGGGCTGTCCGGCGCGGCCGCCGTCAGCGCCTCGTTCAGCTGGCCCAGCAGTTCCGGCGGCACCGGGCGGGAGGAGGCCAGCACACGCACCCCACTCAGGCCGAGGTCCGCGTCCGACGGGATGAGGTCCGCGAGCAGCGGCAGCTGCGAGACCTTGGCCTCCACGCTCACCGAGACCTGCGCGGCCCACGTGGATGCGCCCTGTCCGTCCCGGAGCGAGGCCACGGCGAGTGACACCAACTGGGTCTGCGCGGACACCACCGTGTAGCCCAACTCCGAGTCGTACGCGATGGCGAGACCGTCCAGGTCCGGGCAAAGCGCGGCAGGCAGCGCGTCCTGCAGGTCGCCGAGTCCGCCGAGCCCCAAGGCCCGCAGCAGCGGGAACAGCGGCACCGAACCGTCGGTGGCCTGCCAGGACGCCGTCAGCCGCTTCCCTGTACCCGACTCGAACTCGACGGCGAACCGCATCGGGTACAGGTCGTCGTCACCGAGATCCACCAGGACTTCCAGGTCGGCCTCGAAGGTGACGGACCGGGTACCGCCGGATCCGCGGGCGATCACCACGCGCAGACGGAACGCACTGTCCGGCGTGTCGTCGCCCAGTGGCAGCCGGCCAGTGCAGGTGAACTCGCCTGTGCCCGCGCTGTCGAAGGACAGTGACACCTCGGAGAGATGCAGGCCCGCAAGCGCCGACGGCAACGGCGTGGGGAAGGCGGTGTCGAACCAGGTGCGGAATCCTTCAAAGGTGATGTCCGCTGCCGAGCCGGTGACCGCCCACGCGCCGTCGGCGGACCGGCTTGCGAGGACGACGACATCCGTTTCGCCGAGAGCCAGTGTGCCGATCACGGTGGCGTCGGGCGTCCGGGTGCCCTGCCCGGCCAGTTCCAGGATCAGACCCTTCAGGACGACGCCGTCGGTGAAACACCAGTCCAGGTCGAGGCCGATCGCCAGGAGGTAGTCCAGGGTCGGGACGTCGCATCGCACATAGAGGTAGTCGAGTTCGGCGACAGCCGGGAAGCCGTCCGGCAGGTGCCCGGACACGAGGTCGGTGCCACCTTCGGGGCGGTCGGCACTCGCCGAGACGCTCAGTTCCGGGAGGGTCACACCGGCCGTCATCGCCACCGAGCCGGCACGGATCCGGGCGCCGAGGCCGCCCGACACGACGGGCGCACCGTCCGGGCCCGGTGCCAGCTGGACCCATGCCGAGAACTCGTCGAGCGTGAGCAGACCGTCGACCAGCGTCCACCCCTCTCGGGTGTCCAGCGCCAGATCGACGCTCACCTGGGAGAACGTGGGGGCCGCCCAGTCGAACGTGGCGCTCATATCCTTAACCAGCACGTGCGCCAGCACCGACCGCACCGGCTCGGGCAGCACGAGCTGGTCCATCACGCCGGGCCCGATGAACGGCAGGTCGGCGAGCGCACTCAGGGAGCCGAAGCTGAGGCCGTCCCCGAACTCCCCGATGACGGTAGCCCGGTCGGGCTCCCCCGGATCGAGGAACTTCACATAGGCGTCACCGTCCACGGCCCATCCAGCGCCCGGCACGGCCATCGGAACGAGCCGGCCGAAGCCGTCCGGCGCCGCCTCCAGCACGACGTACGCCGATCCGAAGCCGAGGCTCCTGAGAGGACCGAGGTCGCGCTCCAGGAACGGCGTCTTGATATCCCAGGCCGGCCACCCCACCGCGATCTCCAGGCCGGTCACCGTCATGCGCTCGTCGTCGGTCGCGAAGCGGACCATCGCGGGCAGGCCCGTCAGCTCGCTGCCGGCCACGTCGAGTTTGCCTCGTACGGTCAGCCGGTCCGGGTCGCCCTGCGCGTCGTCAAGGACGAGGTCACCACCGAGGAAGTCGGTGAACAGGGGTTCGGCCTCCGCCACCGCGAGCGTCGCGGCGGGCAGCTCGAATCCGTCAGGGGCCGAGCGGAGCATTTCCTTCAACTGCGCAACAGGCAGGGGCATAGCTGTCCTTCTCGACACGGGGCGGCGCCGGCAACGGCGGTGCGAGCCCAGCTACGGACGGGTGGGCGACCAGCTGCGGGCCGGGGAGAAGACTTCGGTCTCCTTCTTGCGCCCGAGGGCGGCGCTGAGCTTGGCCGTGGGGTCGCCGAAGACCGCAGCCGCCAGCGCCGGGTTGATGTTCGCGCAGTAGCCACGGTGAGCGGCCACGTACCGCTCGACCTCCGCGCTGAACGCGGCGTTGCCCTTCGTGATCCCCAGCCGCTGGCAGCCCACCTGAATCTGCTCCAGCGACGGCACGGGAAGCCCACCGGGCACCTGGTCGGCGGCCTTCCTGTACACGAACGCGGCCCCCATCTGAAGGTGGTCCGCGACCTTCGATCCGCCACCGGGCGGCGGCTCAGGCGACGGATGCCCGGCGCGAGCGTCCCTGATCAGCCGCCTGCGGCTGTTCTCCTTGTCGTCCTTGAGTTTGACGCGCTCGGCGAAGTCGGCCTTGGCGGACGCGCCCGAGTGCACCTTGCGCGCCAGCCCAGCGAACTGCTCGATCTTTCCGCCCAACAGCGCGTCGACCGCTGCCACCGCGCCGACCCCTGCGCCGAGCAGGAACTCCTCCGTCTGCTGCTGGAGCAGCGGCTGAAGGACGAACGTCTCGACCCAGCGCGCCGTATTCGCGACCTTGTACAGGTTGCTGGGCATCAACAGCGTCGCGATCCGACCCGCGCTCTCGCCCATCGTGCCGAGCGAGAAAAGGTCGAGCAGTGCGGTGATCCCCTTCTGCAAGGGCACTTCCAACGCCACGAGCACCGCCCACGCCAGGTCAGCCTTGCTCGTCACGTCGAACAGCAGCCGCCTGCTGCCGATGAACCCGGCTGCGGTGGCGGTCTTGGGGTTCCGGACCACCTCGGCTGTCATCGTGGTCGGGTCCCGCAGCAACTGGTGCTCCCAGTACAAGTCGGTGCCGACCTGACGGGCTGACAGCCGCGAAGGCAGCCCGTGTTCCTCGCTGAGCTTCGCCTCATTCACCGTCCAGGCCCGCCTGCGCGCCGCCTCGGTGCCGAGCATCCGAGTCTTCAGGTCCCGCACTTCGGGCGAATCGGGGGCAGAGTTCACCGCGATCAGGAACTTCGCCGCCATCCCGGCCGCGCTGGTCACCAGAGCGGGTTGGCGGATCGGAGCCTGGCTGAAAACGCCGACGTCCTTGAACCCCGCCTGGATGTAGCGCAGTGGGACCTCCGCGCCGAGCGCGATCGCCTCCGACACGGTGGTGCGCACCGTGCGGTACTCCCACGGCTTCCACGACACGGGAATGTCCACCGGCCGGTCGTCGGCGGCCCCGGACAGGATCCCGACCGCCCGGTTGAGCAGATTGCCGAGCAGGATGTCCGGCCGCAGCAGGAACCCCTCCGCCTGCAGGATGCGGCCCCACGGGAACGAAATGACCACCCAGGCACCCTTGCCGTCCCCGGAGTTGACCTCGTTGCCGCCCAGCACCCAGGTGTTGCGCAGGTCGGGGCCGCCGTTCAGGATCAGGACGCGCACGCCACTGTCGCGCCCGGGCCTGCCATCGGCCCCCGGCGGCTCCTCCAGCACCTGCTCGTTGTGTCCGAACCGGTCGTGGCGGGCCCAGCCACCTGAGAGGTTCGCGAAGTCGAACGGACTGTCGGGGATGTAGGTGTTGGGCACGGGCAGCAGCTTGCCGATGTCCTCCAGCAGCTGCTTCCCAAGCGGCTTCTGCTTGAGGGAGCCGATCAGCCGCATGACGTAGCCGACGAACCCGTCCCTGCCCGGGTGATCACCGGAAGCCCACGGCAGGCGCGGCTCGACGAGGATCTTCCTGCCGAGTACCCGCTCGCACTCGTCGAGCTTGTCACGCCCGCTCGTCAACAGCCCCCATTCGTACCCGAAGTCGACAGCTGACAGTGGCGCGCAGGCGATCCCCAGCTCGATCTCGGTCGCATGTAGGACGCGCCGCACCCCGGGCTTCTTTGGATCAACCCCGAAGTCAAGCGCCTTCGCCGTCGCCCGCACGGCAGGTCCTCGGGCCGCGACAACGTCGATGAGTGCCTCCTCAGAAAAGGAACCGGAACCTCACACGAACGGTATAGAGGATGCGCACACGAACGAGACACCCGCGGCGTGAACGCAGGGGCGTGTCTCTGACATGACCATAACGACAAACAGTTGATAGTGCAGTCATCTTCGCCAAGTCGGTCATAAACCGCCGATAAATGGCCAACATCGATTACGAGGCCGCCGATCGGGCCGCAGCGTTAGAGCGGGAGACCGGCAAGCCACTGCCACCAACCCGCTCCGACCACCTCACGGAGGCGAACCGTACGCCCACGGGGAAACACACCGGACGAGGCCGTCGAAACGCTCGGCGCGAGCACCAATCAGCGCATCCCAGTGGACATCGATCCAACACTTCGCCGTCGCCGGCAGTCCCAGCGGCGCTGCAGCACATCCGTCGCAGACATTCGCCGACCGCCACTGTCTATTCCGGCCTGGTTTGGCCCCCACTGTTCCGGGTGAGTTCCAGACCTCGTCGCAAGGCAAGACCGCAAAGGTGTTGAACGACGAGAACGCGTCGGGAAGGGTGGAGCCAAAAGCAACCCGGTAGAAACACGCCACTGCCCCACCGATACGCACAACCGGCCGCCCCCCAGACCGGCCAGCCGCGCCCTTGTCGCCACGACAAGGGATCGCCGCAGGTCAGGCAGCACTTCGACGGCCGGGTGATCGCATGGTGATCTCCGGTAGCTACCCAGCGCGACCGACAATGGATGTGCCGAACCACCCACACGTCCATTGGAAGCGATCACGATGCGCGCCATCGTCGATCACGGCCGGGTCTACCGCCGCTGCGGCTGCCGCGACCAGCAACACCACCAGCTCGGCGCGCACTGCCCCGCCCTCGTGTCCGACCCAGATCACGGCAGCTGGACCTTCGCGGCCGACCTGCCGGCCCCGACCCCCGGCCGCCACACCGTACGCCGCGGCGGCTTTCCCACCGAGGACGCAGCCCGAGCCGCTCTGCGCCGCCTGCTCGAGGGCCACAACGGCGGCTTCACCGCCGACCCCAACCAGACCGTCGCTGACTACCTCACCGCCTGGCTCCGCGCCAAGGCCCTGGCGCTCAAGCCCACCACTCTGGCCCGCTACCGCGCCTACGTTACCAACGACCTTATCCCCGCCATTGGGGACATCCGGCTCGATGACCTCGGCTACCCCCACATCGCCGGCCTCGTCCACACCCAGCTCACCCACGGCCGAGGCCGCGTCACCGTCCACCGGATCCTCGCCACCCTCTCCAGTGCCCTCGGCGACGCCGTCCGCCGCCACCGCCTGGCCACGAACCCCGCCCGGCCCACGGTCATCCCCCGCCCCGCCGCCGCCGAACGCCACATCTGGACCCCGCAGGAAGCCGTCCGCTTCCTCCACTACTGCCACGCCGTCGACCCGCCGTTCGCGGACCTCATCGAACTCCTCATCGGCACCGGCATGCGCAAGGGCGAAGCCCTCGCCCTCCACTGGAATGACGTCCACCTCGACCAGGGCGTCCTGTTCGTCCGTTACTCACTCGCCGCCGTCGACAACAACCACCTCGTCCTCACCACCCCCAAGACCCGCACCAGCAAGAACTGGGTCGCCATCTCCCCACGCGTGGCCGCAGCCCTCCGCAACCGCGCCCTCGACCACACCGCGACCGCCACAGGCCAACCAGGTGGCGGCCTGGTCTTCCACCGCCCCGACGGACGCCCCCTGCACCCCGCCTACGTCCTCAACCACTTCCACTACCTCAGCAAGCAAGCCGGGGTCTCCCGTACCACGGTCCACGACCTACGCCACCTCGCGGCCACCATCTCGATCACGGCCGGCGTCCCACTCACCGTGGTCTCCAAGACGCTGCGGCACTCCACGCTGTCCACCACCGCCAACATCTACAGCCACCTCACCACTCAGGCCGCGCGCGACGCCGTCAACACCATCGACAAGACCCTGACCACAATCGACGGAACCGCCGCTCCCACCGTCCCCATTCCCCGGCCGCGACCACCCAGCGACCACACCCCGCAAGCCCACAACCGGCTCACACTCATCAAGACTCGGGAGGTGGACACGAGTTACCCGACCAGCGCCCCACCGCCGCAGAACGGTGCGACCACAATGCGACCACCAGCCGACGAAACGTCAAAAAGGCCGCCTCCGCATCACTGCGAAAACGACCTCTGACCTGCGACAACGCTATGAATCGTTGTCGGGACGACAGGATTTGAACCTGCGACCCCTTGACCCCCAGTCAAGTGCGCTACCAAGCTGCGCCACGTCCCGTGGTCTCGGCGCCCTGGCGGAGCCTGGGGGGCTCTGCTGTGGGCTTCTCGACCTTGCCCCCGGTGTCCCGGCGACGTGGAAAACAATACAGCACGTCGGGGGGTGCTCGCTGCCAGGTTTCGTGGGGTGCGGGGTCAGGGGGTGGGCTGGCGGGCGTCGTAGCGGAGGAAGGCCGGGCGGCGGGCGGCGAGGAGGACGATGGCGGCGACGCAGGCGAGGCCGCCGCTGATGACGGAGGCGGCGGGGCTGGTGAGGGAGGCGACCGCGCCGGACTCGAAGTCGCCGAGGCGGGGGCCGCCGGCGACGACGACGACGAAGATGCCCTGGAGGCGGCCGCGCATCTCGTCGGGGGCGGCGACCTGCATCATCGTGTTGCGGAAGATCATGCTGACGGTGTCGGCGCAGCCGGCGACGGCGAGGAAGAGGAGGCCGAGCCAGAGGTTGCGGACCAGGCCGAAGGCGGCGATGGCGAGGCCCCAGGCGGCGACGGAGGCGAGGACGGCCACGCCCTGGCGGTTGACCCGGCTGACCCAGCCGGAGAAGAGGGCGCCGATCAGGGCGCCGACGGCGGGGGCGGAAACCAGGAGGCCGACGGTGCGGGCGTCGCCACCATAGAAGGTGACCGCGATGGCCGGGAAGAGGGCGCGCGGCATGCCGAAGATCATCGCGGCCAGGTCGGCGACGAAGCTGGTGCGCAGGTTGGGCTGCTCGCGGAGGAAGCGCAGGCCGTCGAGGACGGAGGCGCGGCCCTTGCGTTCGCCGAGGGGGCGCATGGCGGGCAGGCGCCACATCGCGTAGAGGGTGGCGGCGAAGGCGACGGTGTCGACCAGGTACGCGGCCTGGGCTCCGTAGCCGCCGATGAGGACGCCGCCGAGCATGGGACCGACGGTGAGGCCGAGGTTCATGCTGACGGTGTTCAGGGCGTTGGCGGCGGGGAGCTGGTGGCTCGGGACGAGGCGCGGGATCATCGCCGAGCGGGCGGGCGAGCTGAGCGCGAAGAATCCGGCCTGGACTGCCACGGCCGCGTAGAGGACGGCGACCAGGCCGAGTCCGGCGAGTGCCTGGGCGGCCAGGACGGCGGAGACGGCCGCGAGACCGGCGGACCCGATCAGTCCGAGGCGGCGGCGGTCCACGGTGTCGGCGATGGCGCCGCCGTAGAGGCCGAAGGCGATCAGCGGGAAGAGGGAGAAGAGCCCGACCAGGCCGGTGGCGAAGCTGGAGCCGGTCAGGTCGTAGACCTGGACGGAGACGGCGACGGCCGTCATCTGCTGGCCGATCGACGAGACGGCCTGGCCGAACCAGACCCGCCGGTAGTCGGCGTTGTCGCGCAGCGGGCTGAGGTCGGCGAAAGCCCCGCGGGTGACCCGGCGGTACCACGGCGGGGCGGAGGCCTCGGGCCCGCACGCGGGAGCCTCGGCACCGGGGGCGGAGGCGGACACAGCAGGCTCGGACACAGCAGGCTCGGACACAGGAGGTTCGGACGCGGGGGGCTCGGACAGAGCAGGCTCGGAGCCCAAGGGAACAGGCCCGGCGCCGGACGAAGCGGGACCGGCCGCCGAATTGGCAGGATGATTGGTCGACACAGTCCCCCATACTCACCCTGCCCACCGCTCGGCTCGCCACCGGGGCGGCTCCGGCAGCAGCCCGCCGCGACAGCGCTCACCGCAGCCCCTGCTGAGGGCCCGGCCCCACCCCCCGACGCCACCCCCCACCCCCCGGCGCCCCTACCGGGTCAACACCTGCTTCTCCCCCGCCTCGACCGCGAAGTCCAGCCGGTTGCCCGGCGGCGGGAAGGGACAGATGAAGTGATCCGAGAAGGCGCACGGCGGCAGGTAGGCGCGGTTGAGGTCGAACACCGTGTGACCGTCCGCCTCCGGGGCGGGCAGGGTGATGAAGCGGAAGCGGTAGGTGTCCGTCCCGCTGGTGGCGTCGGCGATGACGCCGGTGAGGCGGTTGCCCGCGTGGCTGACGGTCAGGGTCCGGTGCTCGCCCGCGACGGTGAAGGCGATCCGGCCGGTGACGGCCAGCGGGCGGTCCTTGCCGTCCGCGTTGGGGACGACGACCTGATCGTCGCCGCCCTCGAACGGGGTGTAGACCGCCGGGACGGCCCACTCCGGCGAGTAGGGGTACGCGGAGATGCCGGCGAAGGAGGCCCGGCGCGGTGCGGCCGGGTCGAAGACCCGCAGGGCCAGCTCGCCCTCGCGCTCGATCGGGGCGAGGCGCAGCTCGCCCAGCGAGGCGGTGTCGGCGGCCGGGTTGGTGTCCGGCCGGAGCAACGCCTCACCGTCGACGGGGGCCGACGCACCGGTGACGGTGATCCCGTCGGCCGCCGCCGCCCGGACCCGGGCGCCCTCGGCGTCGGCCCACCAGAGGCCGGGCAAGCCGGGGACCTCGTTGGGCTCGGGCTCCAGCCAGTGCGTACCGGTGAGAGCCAGCTGGCCGTGCGGCGTGCTCACCGCCGCCGCCCGGTTGTCGCTCCAGTGCTTCCATTCCTCCGCGGCTGTCGCCGTCATCGGCGTACCTCCCGCTCCGGTCCACGACCCGCAGGCCGTCCTTGTCCGACAACACCATCGACCTCGACGCGTCCGACGACGCCCCGACGCCTCCGTCGACGCCTCGACGCCTCCGTCGACGCCTCGACGTGTCCGTCGACGCCTTCACACGTCCGTCGACACCGTCACGACCGCCACGCGTCCGCCGACAGCTCCAACGCGTCCGTCACCACCTCAACACCGATCACGGCAGCAGATCATCCCGGCCGGGTATCAGCCCTTGAGCGGCCGGAACAGGCCCTCCTGCACCACGGAGACCACCAGCTGTCCGCTGCGGTCGTAGATCTGCCCGCGTGCCAGGCCGCGGCCGGCGTGCGCGATCGGGGACTCCTGCTGGTAGAGCAGCCAGTCGTCGGTCCGGAACGGCCGGTGGAACCACATGGCGTGGTCGAGCGAGGCCATGTCGAAGTGGCGTCTGCCCCAGAGGGGCTCCACGGGGGCGCGGACGGCGTCCAGCAGCGTCATGTCGCTCGCGTAGGTGAGGGCGCAGACGTGGATCAGCGGGTCGTCGGGCAGGGCGCCGTTGGTCCGCAGCCAGACGCCGCTGCGGGCCTCGACACCGGCCAGCTCCTCCTTGCTCCAGCGCAGCCGGTCGACGTACCGGATGTCGAACGGCTGCCGGCGGCTGATGAACGGGGGCAGCTCGCCGAGGCGGGAGCCGACCTCCTCCAGCGCGCTGGGCAGGTCCTCGGGGGCGGCGACCTCGGGCATCGGGTACTGGTGCTCGATGCCGCCCTCCTCGGGGAGGTGGAAGTCGGCGGTGAGGGCGAAGATCGACCGGCCGCCCTGGATGGCCAGCACCCGGCGGGTGGTGAAGGAGCGGCCGTCCCGGATCCGGTCCACCTGGTAGACGATCGGCACGCCGGGCACGCCGGGGCGCAGGAAATAGGCGTGCAGTGAGTGGACGGGGCGCTCGCCGTCCACCGTGCGCCCCGCCGCAACCAGCGCCTGTCCGGCGACCTGGCCGCCGAACGTCCGCTGGAGCGCCTCCTCGGGGCTGCGCCCGCGGAAGATGTTCAGTTCGATCTGCTCAAGGTCCAGCAGCTCGACAAGCTCGTCGACGGGGGTACCCATGCGTGCACTTCCTCTCCGGACGGCCGGTCCGGACGGAGGTCTTCCGCCCGGCCGCCGACGCCCGTGTTCTCGAATTCTCCCGCCCCATCGAATTCTCCAGCGAGCCCGGGCATTCCCGACACCGGGGGCACCTTCCGCCGATTCACTCGAACGAGGTCCCACTCTCTCGAACGTCGACGGCGGGCGGCAGACCGTTCCCGCAAGCACTCAGAGGCCGGACCGGCGGACGGTGATGTTGAGCCGCCCGGTCAGGCCGAGCGCCGGATCCGCCGTGCCGGGCAGGGTGCGCACGACGCCGTGGTACGCGAACCGGGACGGGCCGCCGAAGACCAGCAGGTCGCCGCTGTGCAACTCCAGGTCGGTCCACGGACGGGTTCGGGTCTCGGTGTTTCCGAGCCGGAAGACGCAGGTGTCGCCGAGCGACAGCGACACCACGGGGGCGTCGGTCCGCTCGTCGCGGTCCTGGTGCAGACCCATCTTCGCGCCGTGCGGGTAGTGGTTGACGATGGCAATGTCCGGCTCGTAGCCGGCCGCACCCGCGATCTCGCCGGCCGCCCCGCCGTAGGCGTCCACGACGGCCCGGCGGGCCAACCGGCCGAGCTCCGGCGGGAACGCCTTGACCGGCGTGCCGTCGGCAGCGGTCCGGCGGTAGCCGTACGGAAACCAATGCCACCCCAGGCTGACCATCTGCACGGACATCAGGCCGCCGGTCGGCATCCGGACGGTGTGCATACCGGCCGGCGGGCGGGCCCACTCCCGGCAGGCGGCGACCAGGCGCAGCTGGGCGGCGGCATCCAGCCAGCCGGGGACGAGCACGGCGCCGGGCGCGGGCTCGGACCGCTCACGTGACGTGCCGGCGCCGGAGTCCTCGCCGAACAGCTCGCCCTGGATCACCCCACCATCCTCGCGCACCCCTCCGACAAGCGGGACCCGCCACCGCTCACCGCTCCTCCGGTGCCTCGCCGATCATCCCGGTCTCCCGGGCGCAGACCGGCCAGGCATCCCACCCCTGCATCCGGAGGACCTCCTCGGCGACGCTGGTCTGCTGGCGCCGGCTCGCAAGGTCGGGCCGGTCGGCGTACCGCAGACCGCCCGCCTCCTCCCGGGTCGGAGGCCAGATCTGCAGCCCGCCGAAATAGCCGTTGCCGGTGTTCGCCTGCCAGTCACCGCCGCTCTCGCACTCGGCGAGGTCGTCCCAGACCAGGTCCGCAACGGTCGAGGCGGCCTGGGCCTGCCCGCCGGACACCGCGCCGACGGTCAGTAGCACGGCAGCGGCGAGGGCGGCGAAGACCCGCGCCGGGCTGCCTATCGGTACGAAGGATTCACGGCTGATCCTCTGAACGCCGAGAAGGCACAGCAGCCGACCCTAGCTAGGCGCGCACCGCCCCGGACCGTCCCCACACGCCGGACACGCCGACGGCCGCTCCCCCGCACAGCGGAGAAGCGGCCGGGTGGACAGTACGTCCGAAGTGGCGCGCCACCAACGAATCAGTCGGCCCCGGGGTCGACCGGACCAGTAGTCGGCCGGCCCAGGTCCGTCGGATCCGGGGCGGAATGACGCGGGGTCACACGGACCCGCCTTCAGTCCCACCCCGGTCCCGGCCGAGCCCGATCCGGGCCGACCTCGATCGGCTGGATCAGACGGATCAGACGGTCAGGGTCTGGCCCGGGAAGATCAGGTCGGGGTTGCCGCCGATGACCTTGGTGTTGTTGTTGTACAGGGTGTGCCAGTCGATGCCCTTGGCAGCCGCGATGGTGCTCAGGGTGTCACCGGACTTGACGGTGTAGTTGCCACCCGCGACCGGCTGGGCGTCGTTCGAGGTCGCGGCCTTGCCGGACTTCGCGGCGTTGTCGGACTTCCACGACTTGGCGGAGTCCGAGGACTTCGGGGCGGCGACGGCAGCCTTCGGGGCGGCGGTCTTCGGAGCCTCGGCGGCCTTGGGGGCCGGCGCGGCCTTCGGCGCGGCGGTGGCAGCCGGGGCGGCCGGCTTCGCGGCGGCGGAGGTGTCGACGGCGGCGGGGGCGCCGCCCTTCGTCAGGCCGGCCTTGACGGAGCACACGGGCCAGGCGCCCGGGCCCTGCGAGGCGAGGACCTTCTCGGCGATGGAGATCTGCTGCGCCTTGGTGGCCAGGTTGGCCTGCGAGGCGAAGGCGGTGCCGCCGAAGGCGGCCCAGGTGCTGGAGGTGAACTGCAGACCGCCGTAGAAACCGTTGCCGGTGTTGATGGCCCAGTTGCCGCCGCTCTCGCACTGGGCGACAGCGTCCCAGGTGGAGACGGAGGCGGCGGAGGCCGAGGTGGCCGTGACGAGGCCGGCCACCGGCAGGGCCGCGACAGCGGCACCCGCCACGACAGCCATCCGAACGCGGCTGCGCTTGGTGGCGGTGGAGGTGGTGGCAGCGGCGGACTCGTTACGGAAGGTCATGGGGTTCCTCTCGACAGCCCCGGGCGGGCATGCGGAACCAAGCCCTCGAAGGGGTCGATTTCGCTCGCCGCGTCCGTCGGGCGGCCGGGCACGTGTCGGACGTGCCGCGCCGCCCTGGCCACCCGCCACGCACCGGGGACCTGTTCGAGCGGTCGCATCGGCGGGCACTGCCGGCGCCGGGTGAACCGGCGGGCTGTGCGTCGGGGGTGAACCCGGGTGGTGCTCGTTGCACCGCCAATGAAGCTACGAGTCGGCAGCCGGGGAACCAAACAACCGGCGGTCTGCCCAGCTCAGCCAGGCGTTACCCACGGTAACGACCATGCAATCCTGCCCTAAATGTCCGATTTAACCGTCATTTCCTAGATCGAACATCGCCGAGCCGTGACCCACCTCACCGTTTCATTCCGACAGGCCCGTCATCGACATCGACAGATTGCGAGCACCAGAACACGCACTGCGATCGATTCAGGGGCAATTCCCGTCAGCCTCGGCGCCCACCCGTGACCCCTGCCACAGGGGTCCGTTGGTAAAGGCGGCCGGAATCGGCCACTCGGACAGTCCCGAACAGTCCTGGACGGTCCCGAGGCGGCTCCGAGAACCGAGCCGACACACCGACCCGACAGACCGACCCGTTTCGCCCACCCGCCCCGGCCCCACCCACCGCCCCGTTCACACCACCCCGAACCCACCTCCGCCCCCTCCCCCGCCCGCGACAAACCCGACACCCGAGGAGTCCCAGTGCCGCGCATGCTCGACGTCAGCGACGAGGTCCGATCCGAGATCGGCGACGACGAGGCCGACCGCCTGCTCGGCGGCGCCCACGCACCCGACGGCTACGAGTGCACCTCCTGCCGCGCCCCCGGCGACTCCCTCCAGGAGCCCACCAGCACCGTGCTGTTCGTCGGCGAGGAGACGGCGGTGCTCGCCTTCGCCCACGCCCGCTGCATCCCCTCCCAGGTGGTGCCGGTCGCCGAGGAGCAACTGGTCGGCGCGGTGCGCAGCATCAGCCAGGCCCAGGGCGACACCCCCGCAGCCACGCCGGCCCTCGCCCCGACCCCGGTCGTACCGGGCCCGGCAGCCCCGGCAGTCCCGGGCGCCGGCCAGCCCGCCCCCGCCCAGCCCAGCGCGCCCGGCCAAGCCGCCATCCTCGGCATCACCTGCGGCCTGGTCCTGCATGGGGACACCGGTCACGCCTCGCTCGTCGTCGAGCCCACCGGGCCGGTCGGCCGTCCGGGCAACACCTCCGGCACCGACGAGTTCCTGGACCTCCTCCAGGACGCCGGCTTCCAGCCCGTGACCGACCTCAACAAGACGCCGGACCAGCTGGCCGGCTGGTCGGTGCTGGTGGCGATGGGCAAGCTGCACGCGATCCTCCAGCCGGCGGCGGCCGGCGGCAGCACCGGCTGGTGGCAGGCGCACCAGCCGCTCCAGGTCACCGATGCCTGGCGGTTCGCCGCCAACCAGCTGAAGGAGGTGACGATGTACGCGGTCCCGGCCGGCATGGTCGGCAGGCAGCCGCGCGAGGACCTGCTCCGTCAGGCGCTGGAGCGTGCCGTCGCCCTCGGCCAGGTCGTCGCCGCCTCCCTCCCGCTCGCGGGCACCTGAGCCGCGCCCGCACCGCGCCCGCCGCACCGCACCCTCACCGCGCCCGCGCCGCACCCTCACCTGAACCGCTGCGAGCCCTCCCGGCCCCGCCCACCGGCCCCTGGCCCCCAACCCCCGCCGACGGCCGGCCGGCCGCACCGATCGACACCCCGATCGATGCGGCCGGCCTCCGGCCGGGCAGGCCCACCCCGCATCCCCGGGCGGGTTCACTCGTTGGCCCCAGTGTGTACAGCTACGACGTCTCCGCCTCCCACCGCCGGTCCACCACCGTCCCCCGTGCGATCCCGGGCATGCGCCCGTCGTACGACGCGGAGCACCCCCATTCGGCGACGCCGATCTACGACGAGCTGTACTCCGAGTACCGGCGGCTGTTCCGGGCACTGCCCGGTGACCGCTCCGGCGAGGAGAACCTGAGGTTCACCGGGTTCGCCGTCCGGGACAACGGCTATCCGATGCTCGCCGACCCTCGGCCGTACCCGCCGCAGCAGCAGGCATTCCAGACGTACGGCGGCCAGACCCTCGGCATCCCCCAGTTCATGCCGAACCAGCAGACCGGCCCGGGCCTCACCGCCCACGGCAGCCACCCTGCCGCCCACACCCCGCACGACGGCGCCCAGCACACCCCGGCCAACGTCTCCAGCGCCTCCGGCACCTCCAACGCCACCAGCGACGGAACCGGCCACGCCGACCCGGCCGGCCGGCACGACACCCACGGCCACCCGGGCGGACCGGCCGCGCAGCCCGGCCACCCCACCCAGGGTGGCCAACCCGCCCAGCCCGCCGCCCAGTTCACCAACGGCCAGGGCTGGGTGGCGGCCGGCTACCTCGGGCCGGTCCCGCACCCGATGCCCGCAGCCACCCCGGCCCCGATGGGCACCGGCAGCGGGCCGGCCACCGTCGGCCGCCACCGCAACCTGCTCTCGCTTCCCCCGGGCCGCAGCAGCGACCAGCACTGACCCGAGCCCGAGCCCCGCCGCACCCACACCACAACGCCAGAACGTCACAACGCCACTCACAGCCCGCAGCCCCGACCCCATACCCCGACCCCGCCCCCGCCCCCGCCCCCCGACGCAGAGAGGGCCCCGCCACCGAAGTGGCGGGGCCCTCTCTGCGTCATGTGCGCGCCGTCACGGCTTCCGCTGCTCCGGCGCACCCCACGATCTACGCGTCTTCGCGTTACTTCCTCTTGCGCTTCTCACGCACCCGCACCGAGATCGAGATCGGCGTCCCGACGAAACCGAACTCCTCACGCAGCCGGCGCTCGACGAAGCGGCGGTAGCCGGCCTCGAGGAAGCCCGAGGCGAACAGCACGAAGCGCGGCGGCCGGGTGCCCGCCTGGGTGCCGAACAGGATGCGCGGCTGCTTGCCGCCGCGGATCGGGTGCGGGTGGGCCGCGACCAGCTCGCCGAGGAAGGCGTTCAGCCGGGCGGTCGGGATGCGGGTCTCCCAGCCCTCCAGCGCGGTCTCGATCGCCGGGACGAGCTTCTCCATGTGCCGGCCGGTGAGGGCCGAGACGTTGACCCGGGGGGCCCACTGCACCTGGACGAGGTCGCGCTCGATCTCGCGCTCCAGGTAGTAGCGGCGCTCCTCGTCCAGCTGGTCCCACTTGTTGTAGGCCACGACGACGGCGCGGCCGGCCTCGACGGCCAACGAGATGATCCGGGTGTCCTGCTCGGCGAGGGTCTCGCTGGCGTCGATCAGGACGACCGCGACCTCGGCCTTCTCCAGCGCGGAGGAGGTGCGCAGCGAGGCGTAGAAGTCGGCGCCGGCGGTCAGGTGGACCCGGCGGCGGATACCGGCGGTGTCCACGAACTTCCAGGTCTTGCCGCCGAGTTCGATCATCTCGTCGACCGGGTCACGGGTGGTGCCGGCCAGCTCGTTGACGACCACCCGCTCCTCGCCGGCGACCTTGTTCAGCAGGCTGGACTTGCCGACGTTCGGCCGGCCGATCAGCGCGACGCGGCGCGGGCCGCCGGGCGCGAGGTCGCCGAAGAGCTGCGGCGGGGCCTCGGGCAGGGCCGCCATCACGGCGTCGAGCAGATCGCCGGAGCCACGGCCGTGAAGGGCCGAGACGGGGTAGGGCTCGCCGAGGCCGAGGGACCAGAGGTAGGCGGCCTCGGCCTCGGTGGACGGGCCGTCGACCTTGTTGGCGCAGAGCACGGTCGGCTTGCCGGCCCGGCGGATGATCTTGATCAGGGCTTCGTCGGTGTCCGTCGCGCCGACCGTGGCGTCGACGACGAACAGCACCGCGTCGGCGGTCTCGATGCCCAGCTCGGCCTGGGCGGCGACCATGGCGTCGATGCCGAGGACGTCGATCTCCCAGCCGCCGGTGTCGACCACCTTGAAGCGGCGGCCGTTCCAGGTGGCCTCGTAGCTGACGCGGTCGCGGGTGACGCCCGGCTTGTCCTCGACGACGGCCTCACGGCGGCCGATGATGCGGTTCACCAGGGTGGACTTGCCGACGTTCGGGCGGCCGACGACGGCCAGCACCGGCAGCGGCACGTGGCTGCCGTCGCCGAGGCCGTCCACGTCCTCGGGGTCGAAACCCTCCTCGGCGGCGAGCGCCATGAACTCGGCGTACTCGGCGGCGTCCAGCTCACCGTGTCCGGTGGCGGAGTGCTCTGCGGTCATGTTCGTGTTTTCCGTTTCCCGGCCCGGCCCTTCCCAGGGGCGCGCCGTGCGTACCTGCCCCGGTCGGGGCAGCGCGAGTACTACGAGCGAAGCGCCTCGGTGGCGCCCCGCTTTGGTGCGGCGGTCAGTTGATCGTGCCGCGGTCCGGCCCACAGGCCGGACCGACGGCCAACCCCGCGGCCGGAGCCGTCGGTCGGAGCTCACAGCCGGATCCCCGGCCCTACCTCACAGCGGAATCCCACGGCCCGACCTCACAGCCGGACCCCACGGTCAGACCGCCGAGAGCCCGGCCCGTTCCTCCACCAGCGCGGCAATCGTGCCGATCACCTGCTCCAGGGTGAGCTCACTGGTGTCCACCAGCACCGCGTCCGCGGCCTGGGTGAGCGGGGCGGTCTTCCGCGTGGAGTCGGCAGCGTCCCGGCGGGCCAGGTCGGCAGCCATCGCGGTGATGGTGGCCTCGTCGACCCCCTTGGCGCGCAGCTCGGCCGCCCGGCGCTCGGCGCGGGCCGCCTCGGAGGCGGTCAGGAAGACCTTGACGGTGGCGTCCGGGAACACCACGCTGCCCATGTCCCGGCCCTCGGCGACGATGCCGCGCTCGGCGACCTCGGCACAGCCGCGCTGCAGCTCCACCAGCCGAGCCCGCACCGCCGGCACCGCGGCCACGGCGCTGACCTGCGCGGTTACCTCGGGGCCGCGGATCGGACCGGAGACGTCCTGCCCGTCGACGGTGATCGTCGGACCGTCCGCGTCGGTGCCGGAGACGATCACCGGCTTGCCGCACGCGACGGCCACGGCCTCGGCGTCGTGGACGTCGATGTCGTTGGCCAGCATCCACCAGGTCATCGCCCGGTACATCGCACCGGTGTCCAGGAAGCTCAGCCCGAGCCGGGCGGCGACCGCCCGGGAGACGGTCGACTTGCCGGAGCCGGAGGGTCCGTCGATGGCGACGACGACCGGGGCGTGCGCTCGGTCGGCAGTGTCCACGGGGCGAACCTCTCTCTGATCCTGGGGCCCGGCACCTGCGCGGCGTGAATCCGCGCAGCGCGAAAACCGGGGAATGTCTCCCTCAAGGTTAATGGACTGCCGCCGGACCCAGCTCCGCCCGTTGTCCGGGCCCGCCCGACGCCCCAGCAAGCCCCGAGCAAGCCCCCGGCCGGACCCGCATACCCGCCGAACCGTCCGAACCCCATCGAACCGTCCGCACCGACCCCACCGACCCCACCCCACCGACCGCACCCCACCGACCGCACCCGCTCGCCGCCATGGATCAGCCGCGACCCCGGCGGGCACCGGTCACCCCGGCGCCGCCCACCGCCCGGGCCCGACTCAGTCCCGGACGCTCCACCCGCTCGACCGCAGTGCCGCCGTCAGCGGCTTCACCGCCGACGGGGCGACCGACAGCTGGACGAAGCCGACCTGCTGGCCGGTCGAGTGCTCGATGTCGACGTCCTCGATGTTGACGCCCGCCGCGCCGACCTCGCCGAAGAGGCGGCCCAGCTCGCCGGGCTGGTCGCCGAGCACGACGGCCACCGTCTCGTACCGGGTGGGCGGCGCGCCGTGCTTGCCGGGGATGCGGGCCTGGCCGGTGTTGCCGCGGCGCATCACGGCCTCGATCCCGGCCGCGCCGGCCTGGCGCTCGCCCTCCCCGGCGGCCTGCATCGCGCGCAGCGCAGTGACGGTGTCGCCGAGGTCGGAGGCGACCTCCTCCAGGATGTCGGCGACCGCGCCGGCGTTGGCGGAGAGGATGTCCACCCACATGCCGGGGTTGGAGGCCGCGATCCGGGTGACGTCCCGGACGCCCTGGCCGGAGAGCCTTATGGCCGTCTCGTCGGCGTTCTCCAGCCGGGCGGCGACCAGCGAGGAGACCAGCTGCGGGGCGTGCGAGACCAGCGCCACGGCGCGGTCGTGCGCCGCGGCGTCCATCACGATCGGCATCGCGCCGCAGAGGGCGACCAGCTCCAGGACGGCGTTGAGCGTCTCGGTGTCGGTGTCGGTGGTGGGGGTGAGCACCCAGGGCCGGCCCTCGAACAGGTCGGCGCGGGCGGCCAGCGGCCCCGAGCGCTCGCGCCCGGCCATCGGGTGGCTGCCGATGTAGTGGACGGTGTCGCAGCCCAGCGCGGCGACCTCGGCACGCGGCCCGGCCTTCACACTGGCGACGTCCGTGTACCAGCGGGCCAGGCCGCGCCGCTGGCAGTCGGCGAGCACCTTGCCGACCAGTGCGGGCGGCACGGCGATGATCGCCAGGTCCACCGGGCCGTCGGCGGGTTCGGTGGTGCCGGCGCCGAGCGAGGCCGCGGTGCGGGCCGCGTCCGGGTCGGCGTCCTCCAGATGGACGGTCAGTCCGCGGCCGGTCAGGGCGAGCGCGGCGGACGTGCCGATGAGTCCGGTACCGACGACGACGGCAGTGCGCATGACGGGTTGGCTCTCCTCACGGGGCTGGCCTGGACGTGCCCGCCCATCCTCTCGCATCCCCACCGCCCTTGCGGCCACGGCCCGGCAGCGCCCACCGGCCGACCGCAACCGTTCCGATCCCGTCCCCGTCCCCCTTCACGCAAAGGACCGCACGCACAGGACCTCACCCATCACTCCCAGCACGGAGGCCGGCCCAGGTTCAGGCCCAGGTTCAGGCCCAGGGGCAGACACAGGGGCAGGCACACACGTAGGCACGGACGCAGACGCAGGCACGGACGGAGAACCGGGCCCGGACACGGGCCCGGACGCACGGGCGAAATCCGAGGACGCCCACGCCGAAGCGAGGCAGACTGACCGCTCAAGGGGCGGCAGCGCGCGAGTCGGCGCGAGCGGCGCGAACGAAGGGGTAGACCGGGTGAACGATCAGCACAGCGCGGACGACAGGGAGCACTCCGACGGACCGGCGGTACCGGCCCACCCGTCGGTGCTCGACTCCGTCGTGGTCTACGCCTCCGGCGCAGTCTGCCGCCGGCGGGCCCGGGTGACCCTGCCACCGGACGGGCGGCTCCGGCTGACCGGTCTGCCCCGGGTGATCGACGGGCGGTCGCTGCGGGCCCGGGTGATCGACGGCCCGCCCGGCACCGCCGTCACCGAGGCCCGGCTCGAACCGGTCGCCGAACTCCGAAGCCCCACCGAACTGCCCGAACTGAAGCGTCAGTTGGAGGAGGCCAGGGAGCAGGAGCACGCGGTCCGCGAGCGGCGCCGGCTGGTCCTCACCGCGATCGCCGAGACCGCCGCACTGCGCGCCGTGCCGCCGCAGCGACGACGCGACGAGCCACTGCGCCGGACCCCGGCCGACGCCTGGCTGGAGCTGGCCGAGTTCGTCGACGACCGCCTCACCCGGCTCCACCTGCGGGCCGAGAAGCTGGCCCGGGAGCTCGAACTCGCCGAACACGAGACCGCGCTGCTCACCGACCGGCTGGAGCGCTCGTCCACCGCCGGGCCGGCCCAGCCCGTGGAGACCTCCGCGACCGTCCTGCTCACCCTCACCCCGCCCACCCCAGACGCCGAGACCGCCCCCGACACCGAGACAGCCCCCGACACCCAGCCCACCCCCGGCGGCCCGCCCACCCCCGACGCAGGGACCCCCACCCCCACCGAACTCGACATCGAACTCGAGTACGGCGTCCCCGCCGCCCGCTGGGTACCCGCCTACCGCCTGTCGTACCGGCAGGGCTCGGACACCGGGCAGCTGGTCCTGCGCGCCTCCGTCGCCCAGCGCACCGGCGAGGACTGGACCGGCGTCCGCCTCGCCCTCTCCACCGCCGACCTCGACCGCCGCACCGACCTTCCCCGGCTGCGCTCGCTGCGGATCGGCCGCAGCCAGCCCCCCGCTCCGCCCTCGGGCTGGCGCGAACCCCCGGCCGGCCTCTCGGACCTCTTCGCGGGCTACGACGCCGCCGGCCCCCGCCCCGAGCCCCGGCGCCCGCTCGCCGTCGCCGGAGGCGCCCCGCCGCGTCCCGCGATTCCCGTCGCCCAGGCAGCGCCCCTCCCCGCGCGCCCGGGCGGCAGCCGGGCCGTGGAGGCGCCGGGTCTGCCGACCCCCGGCTTCGCCGGGTACGGCGCGCCGCCCCCGCCTCCGCAGCCCGGCGGCCCGATGCCGGCCCCGATGCCCGCCCCGCCGGCGGCCGCGTCGGCCCCGGCCCCCCTCGCCCGCCGGGCCCGCACCACACGGGCCGCCGCCCCCGCCTGGACCACCGAGGCCCTGGCGGGCGCCGAGGCCCTGGCGGGCGCCGAAGCCGAGGCGGACACCGGGGCGCAGTCCCCGTTCGCTCCCCCGGCCCCCGACGCCGCGCTCCTCGACTACCCCGCCCTGGTCCTGGCCGGACCCGAGGCGTCCGCCGACCACCGCGGCACCCTCCGCCCGCCCTCCGCCGGCCGTCCCGGCGGCGCCCCGTCCCCGGCCACCACCGCCGCCCGGGCCGTGACCACCCTGCCGCTCCCCCGTCACGCCGTGCCGCCGCGCGTCTCGGCCGGCTCCTTCGACCACCGCTTCGACGCCGCCGCCCCCGCCGACATCCCGTCCGACAGCACCTGGCACACCGTCACCGTCGGCGAGATCCCGCTCTCCGTCCACGCCGAGTACGTCACCGTCCCGGCGGTCGACGAGACGGTGTACGGCACGCTGGTGCTCGCCAACCGGACCGCGCAGGCCGTCCTGGCCGGCCCGGTCGAGGTCACCGTCGACGGCGAGTTCCTGCTCACCGCGGCGCTGCCCACCCTCGCGCCGGGCGGCACGCAACGGCTCGGCACCGGCGTCACCGAGAGCATCGAGGTCGCGCGCCGCACCGAGCTGCGCGAGTCCACGGCGGGCATGCTGAACAACAGCACCGTGCTCGACCACCGCGTGCACGTGGAGCTGGCGAACCGGCTCGGCCAGGCCGTCACCGTCGAGGTCCGCGAGCGCGTACCCGTCAGCCGCGAGGCCGACATCCGGATCGAGGAGCGGGCCGACTGGCACGCACCCGCCGTGCCGTCCCCGGAGTGCCCGCCCAGCACCCGGCTCTGGCGGGTCGAACTGCCACCGGGCGGCCGGGCCGAGCTCGACGGCGGCTACCAGATCAGAATCCCGGCCGGAAAGGCCATCGTCGGCGGAAACCGGAGGAACTGAACGATGAGCAGCGAGACCATCCCCCTCCCGGTCACCGCCGTCACCTGCCTGGAGGACCGCAGCCAGGTCGAGCGCACGGTCACCCTCGACCTCGCCGCCGGCGTCCAGCGGCTGCGCCTCGGCCCGATCACCGCCCTCGCCGTCGACCGCACCCTGCGCGCCGAGACCGGAGACCCCGCCACCCGCGTCCTGGACGCCCGCATCGTGCGCGCCTGGACCCCGCGCGCCCCGCTGCCACCCGGCCCGGAGGACTCCGCGCTGCGCCACCGCGTCCACGAGCTCGACGAGCAGGCCCGCCGCGAGGACCAGCTGCACGAACGCATCCAGGCCCGCCTCGCGCTGCTCGCCCAGCTCTCCGCCGACCTGCTGCGCGAGGTCGGTGAGGGCGCCGGCATCGGCGAGGTCGAGCGGGCCCGCTGGGCGCGCGAGCTGGACCGGGTGGACGCCGAGCGCGAGCGGTACGGCGAGGAGCTGCGGGCCGTCCGCTCCCGGCTGCGCGACCTGGAAGAGCAGCGCTCGCAGGCCCACAACGCGCTCGACCAGGCCGAGGAGGAGCCCGCCGAACTGGTCGCCCACCTGGACCTGACCGTCGAGGCGGGCGACGCCGGCCCGGTCCGGCTGACCGTCAGCCACCTGGTGCCGTGCGCGGTCTGGCGGCCCTCCTACCGCGCCACCCTCGCCGACGGCGCGCTGCGACTGGAGTCCGAGGCCGTGGTGTGGCAGCGCACCGGCGAGGACTGGACGGGCGCCCGCCTCACCCTCTCCACCGCCCGCTCGGCCCTGGCCACCGCCCCGCCCTCGCTCACCGAGGACGTGCTGACGCTGCGCGAGCGCAGCGCCGAGGAGCGCCGCACGGTCGAGGTCGAGCTGCGCGAGGAGGCGATCAGCACGCTCGGCCCGTCCGAGGCGGTGCCGGGAGTGGACGACGGGGGCGAGGTCCGGGTGCTGCGCGCCCCCGCACCGGCCACCGTGCCGTCGGACGGCCGGGCGCACCGGGTCCCGCTGGGCTCCTTCACGGCTCCGGCGAGCAGCGAGTACGCGTGCGCCCCGGAGCTGTCCCCGCTGGTCACCCAGGTGGTCCGGTTCCGCAACGCGGCCGGGCACGCGCTGCTCGCCGGGCCGGTCGAGCTGGTCCGCGGCAGCGGCTTCACCGGCCGCGGCGAGCTGTCCTTCACGGCCGTGGGCGCAGACGCCGAGCTGGCGTTCGGCAGCTCGGACGGATACCGGGTGGTCCGTGAGACCGAGGAGCGCCAGGCGACCTCCGGCCTCACCCAGCGCTCGGTGACCACCCGGACGGTGCGGCTGCACCTCTCGCGGTTCTCCGGCCCCGAGGAGCGGGACGAGCAGCTGGTCACGGTCCGCGAACGGGTCCCGGTCTCCGAGGTGTCGGCGGTCGAGGTGCGGCTGCGCAAGGAGGAGTGCTCCCCGGCCCCGGACGCCTTCGACGCCGAGGGCATCGTCCGCTGGGACCTGCCGCTCGGCCCGGGTGCACGCCGGACCGTCACGCTGGTCTACGAGGTCTCCGCGTCCGCGAAGGTGGCGGGCCTGTGACCGCTGCCCCGACCCGCCGTCCTGACGGCCGCCCAGGAACTGTCCCGGCCACAAGCCCGGGTACAAACCCTGGTCCGACCGGAAGCTCGGGTACAACAGGAACATGATCCTGCACCTCGCCCCCCTGGACGACTGGCTGGCCGACCCCGGCCGGCCGTACGCCACCGCCTCGCTGCTCACCGACGGGTTCATCCACTGCTCGGCGAACGAGCAGACGGCGCTCGCGGTGGCCAACGCCTTCTTCGCCGACGCCCGCGAGCCGCTGATGGTGCTGCTGATCGAGGAGGCGCTGGTGGAGCCGATGGTCAAGTGGGAGGCTCCGAACGGCGCACCGCCGCCCGGTGCCACGCCCGGCGTGCTGTTCCCGCACATCTACGGCCGGCTGAACCGGTCCGCCGTGGTCGGCCTGGAGAAGGTCGAGCGCGGACCGGACGGCCGCTGGGCGAGCCTCACCCCCTGGAGCTGACCGGCGCACTCCGCCCGAACCCGGCCCCGCCCTCAGCCGGCCCCCTCCGGAACCGGCTCCACCCCGGAACCGGCCCCGTACCCGAACCCGACGCCCGGGGACCCGCCCCCCGGGGACCCGACGCCCGGGACTCGCCCGTCCTCAGAGCCAGCCCCGCTCCCGGGCCGCCATGCCGGCCTGGAAGCGGGTGGTGGCGCCCAGCTCGCGCATCAGGCTCTGCAGCCGGCGCTGGGTGGTCCGGGCGCTCCAGCCGAGGGAGCGGGCGATCGACTCGTCGGTGAGGCCGGCCGCCAGCAGGCCCAGCAGCTTGCGGTGGTCGGCCTCCGGCTCCAGCGCCCCTTCGGCCGCGCCGAGCGCGGCCTGGAGCTGGACGGCGCGCTCCCACTCCGCCTCGAAGAGCGTGTCCAGCGCCTGGAGCAATGCGGACGGGTGGATCACGTAGGCGGCGTCGAGCACGCTGTCGCCGACGCTGATCGGGATGATCGCCATCCGGTCGTCCGACATGATCATTTTCATCGGAAGCACCGGCCGGACCCGCGCCTCCTCACCATCCGCGACGCCGACCAGGATGTTCTTCTCCAACCGGCCCGGCCAGGCGACGGCCTCCCGGTCGTAGACGGTCCGGAACCGCAGCCCCTCCTTCATCCGCTGCCGCTGCAACGGGATGTTGGCCACCGGGTCCTGGATGTACGGGGGGCAGTCGAAGCCGCGCACCTGGTACTGGCTGGTCTCGGTGATGTGCTCCAGCCGCTGGGCGATCGCCTCGCCGCCGGTGAGGACCTCGACGGAATGCGCCGGGTCGGTGTAGCGCGAGGCCTCCCGGAAGGCGTCCATCAGGCGGTGCATCTCGGCCCGGGCGTGCCGCAGTTCGGACTCCCGGTGGCCGATCAGCGTGCCGATCGCGACGTCGGGGGCGACCGGCAGGAACCGGTGCCGGTCCACCGGTGCCCGGGTCGCCATGCCGTGCTGCGCCAGCCGGTCCAGCGCGCGGATGCTCTGCTGGAGGGTCAGCCCGCAGCCGGCCGCGAGGTCCTCCGCCGTGGACTGCGGATTGGCCACCAGCGCCGCGTAGACCTGTCCGTCCGGCACGGCCAGTCCCAGTGCGCTGAGTGGTGCATCGGACACGACGCCGCTCCCCCGTCTCGCCCCTCGTCCGCGCCGAAGTGGCGCAGTCCCGCCACCCGGCGGGTCGTGGTCAGGTGGCAATCCTCGGCCACGGATCATGACGCTGGCAAGGCGATGACCAGGCGATGCGTCCCGGCTCACAGCAGAACCCGCCGAACGGCGTGAGGGCCTCCCCGCCACTCGGCGGGGAGGCCCTCAGGACACGGCATGACGCCATAGGCCCAGCAGCGCCGCGGCGGCGTCGCCCGAAGCGCCCGAATATGCAGACCGGTCTACCGATCTATGCCGACCGGTCTACAGAAACGAGGCAGGCGCCGGACGGCGGGCATACGGAGCCGCACAGACGCGGCGGTCAGCGGTCAGCGGTCGGCGGACAGCGAACCGCAGACGCCGACGAACAGCGCGGCACGGCGGACGGCCCGCAGAATATGCAGACCGGTCCACCTAAATATGCCGACCGGTCTACAGACCGACCTCGTGCATCAGCTGGCCGACCTCGGGGTTGGTCAGACGGCGCAGCCAGCCGGACTTCTGGTCGCCCAGCGCGATCGGACCGAAGTGGGTGCGGACCAGCTTCTCGACCGGGAACCCGGCCTCGGCCAGCATCCGACGGACGATGTGCTTGCGACCCTCGTGCAGGGTCACCTCGACCAGGTAGTTCTTGCCGACGTTGGAGACCACCTTGAAGCTGTCGGCGCGGGCGAACCCGTCCTCCAGCTCGATGCCCTGCGCCAGCCGCTTGCCCAGGTCGCGCGGGATCGGCCCCTGGATGGCGGCCAGGTAGGTCTTGGTCACGCCGTACCGCGGGTGGGTGAGACGGTGGGCCAGCTCGCCGTGGTTGGTGAGCAGGATGATGCCCTCGGTCTCGGTGTCGAGGCGGCCGACGTGGAACAGCCGGGTCTCCCGGTTGGTCACGTAGTCGCCGAGGCACTGGCGGCCGTCCGGGTCCTCCATGGTGGAGACCACGCCGGCCGGCTTGTTCAGCGCGAAGAAGAGGAACGACTGGGTGGCGACGGTCAGGCCGTCCACCTTGATCTCGTCCTTCTCCGGGTCGACCCGCTTGCCCTGCTCGGTGACCCGCTTGCCGTTGACCTCGACGCGGCCCTGCTCGATCAGCTCCTCACAGGCCCGACGGCTGCCGATACCGGCACGCGCCAGCACCTTCTGCAGGCGCTCGCCCTCGGGCTCGCCGAAGGTCTTGGGAAGCTTCACGGCCGGCTTGTCGTGCCGGGCCAGCACCGCGTCCTCGATCTTGGCCTGCAGCTCGCGCGAACGCTGCGGCTGACGGCGCGGGTCGCCCGGGGCGCCCTGGCCCTCACGGCGCGGACGCGGGGCCGGGCCGGGACGACGGCCGGTGTAGCCGCCACGGGCGGGGGTGGCGTTGGGGCCGCCGCCGTACTCGGGGCGGTCGTAGCGACGCTCCTCGGGCCGCAGCGGACGGTCCGGGTAGCGGCGGTCGTCCCGGCGGTCGTCACGGCGGTCGTAGGAACCGGAGCCGCCACGCGAACCCGACCCGCCGCCGTACGACCCGCCCCGTGAGGAGCCGGAACCGCCGCCGTACGAACCGGAGCCGCCGCGCGAACCCGAGCCACCGGCGTAGGGGCCGGAGCCACCGCGCGAACCCGAACCGCTACCGTACGAACCCGAGCCACCACGCGAACCCGAGCCACCGCCATAGGAGCCGGAGCCCGAGCCGCCACGCGAGGAGCCCGACCCGCCGCCGTACGAGCCCGAGCCGCCGCGCGAGGAGCCGGAGCCGCCGCCGTACGAGCCCGAGCCGCCACGCGAGGAGCCCGACCCGCCGCCGTACGAGCCCGAGCCGCCACGGCCGGAGCCGCTTCCGCCCCCGTAGGAGCCGCTGCCGCCGCCCCGGCCCCCGCCCTGTCCGCCACGACCGCTGCCGCCGCCGCTGCTGTTCCTGCCGTTGCCACTGCTACGCATCAAAGTGTCCGTACGTCGTTTTCCGTCTGGGCTGTGCGGTCGTTTCGGCCGACCTCACCGCCCCCTACCGATCAGGCGCAGCCCGATCGGCCTCGCCACTGCCACCCGCGGCCTGCACGGCAGCGGCGGCGACCGCCTCCGCGATCATCGTGCCCTCCAGGGACTCCGCTTCCACGTCGTCGACCTCGGGCAGGAAGGGAGCGAGCTCCGGCAGCTCATCCAGGCCGCGGAGCCCCATCCGTTCCAGGAAGTAGTTCGTCGTCCGATACAGGATCGCACCTGTTTCGGGCTCGGATCCGGCCTCTTCCACCAGTCCTCGCTGTACCAGGGTACGCATCACGCCGTCACAGTTCACACCACGGACGGCCGAGACCCGCGATCTGGACACCGGCTGACGGTAGGCGACGACCGCCAGCGTCTCCAGAGCGGCCTGGGAGAGCCGGGCCTGCTGGCCGTCCAGGACGAACCGCTCGACGGCCGGCGCACACTCGGTCCGGCTGTAGAACCGCCACCCGCCGGCGACCAGCCGCAGGTCGAAGCCCCGGCCCTGGGCGGTGTACTCGGCGGACAGCTCACGCAGCGCCTCGGCCACGTCGGCCCGGGGCCGCTCCAGCACGGACGCCAGGTGGGCCTCGCCGGCCGGCTCGTCGACGATCATCAGAATCGCCTCCAGCTCCGCCTTCAGCCCGAGCCCGGGCTCCTCCTCGGACAGAACCTCGCCGGCACCGGAAGTCGTCGGGGCCGACTTGCGGTGCACGACCAGCACCTCGGCCCGAGCCTGCTCGCCGGCTACCGACCCACCGGCCGCCGATCCCCCAGCAGCCACCTCGTCGAGCCCGCCCTCGCCGGACACCACCTCGCCGGGCATCACCTCGCCGGGCACCCCCACACCGAGCCCCGGCGCCGGCTCCAGCCACTCCTCGGTCCGCGGCTGCCCGGGCACCCAGAGCGGACGCCGCGCCGGCCGCCCTCCGGCATCCGTCCCAGACGTCATCGCTCCTCCTTCTGCGGCCCGACCCGCTCCAGCCTGCCCCGCTCCAGACCGTCCCCCTGCGGCCCGCCCGGCTCCGACCCACCCCGCCCCGGCCCGCCCGGCTGCTCGCCCGCCGGCCGGTCGAACTCGTCCGTCACCTCGACCGCGCCCCTGTCCGCCTCGGCCACCCACCGCACCAGCAGCTCGCCCAGCGCCTCCGGCTGCTCGAAGGCGAGCACCCGCTCCCGGTACAGCTCCAGCAGCGCCAGGAACCGTGCGACCACGACCAGGTTGTCCGGTGCGTCCTCGACCAGCCGCTCGAACGAGGCCTCGCCCAGCGCGGTGAGCAGCCCGACCACCAGCCCGGCCTGCTCCCGCACACTGACCGGCGGGGTGTGGATGTGGTCGACGTAGACGACCGGCTCGGGCTTCGGCGCCATGGCCCTCGCCGCCAGCTGCGCGAACCGCTCCGCCCCGATGCTGATCACGACCTCGGGCAGCAGCTGCGCGTGCTCGGGCTCCAGCCCGGCGGTCCGCGGCCGCCGGAGCAGCTCGGCGGCCCAGCGCTCGCCGAACACGGCGGCCGCCCGCTTGTAGGCCCGGTACTGCAGCAGCCGGGCGAAGAGCAGGTCGCGCGCCTCCAGCAGGGCGAGGTCCTCCTCGTCCTCGACCTCGGCGGCGGGCAGCAGCCGCGCGGCCTTGAGGTCGAGCAGGGTCGCGGCGACGACCAGGAACTCGGTCGCGGCGTCCAGGTCCCAATCCGCGCCCATGGCCCGGATGTACGCCATGAACTCGTCGGTGACCGTCGCCAGCGCCACCTCGGTGACGTCCATCCGGTGCTTGGCGATCAGGCTCAGCAGCAGGTCGAAGGGGCCTTCGAAGTTGTCCAGCCGCACCCGGAAGCCGCCCCGCGACTCATCGGCGGGCCCGACGGTCCCGGCGGCGGCGACGGAGGATTCGGGGCTGCTCGGCATGACGGTCCATCTTCACCCGGCCACGCCGCCCGCCCCACGCCGGGGCCACCGACACGCCGCCCGCAACCTCGGCGCACACCTCCGACCGCGGGGGCGCAGCCGCAGGCGCCACCGCCCACCGCAGCAGAGAGCAGAGAACACACCGCACCCGGCGCAGGGCCCAGCGCCCGACAGACGCCAGGGCAGCCCGACCCTTGCAGGCGGCTCAGCGCGCCCGCAAAGAGCCCTCAAGCGGCCGCACAGCACCCGCAGGCACAAAGCCGCCCGCCACAGCACCCGCGCACACCCGCAAGCGCCGCTCAGCACCCGCAGGCGCCGGCTCAGCGCCCGCGCAGCCGCCGCACCAGGATGCTCGCCTCGCCGCGCTGCTCCAGGTCGGCCAGCACCACCGCGATGGCCTCCCGGACGATCCGGCCGCGGTCCACCGCGAGCCCGTGCTCCCCGCGCAACACCAGGCGGGTGTGTTCGAGGTCCATCAGTTCCTCGGCCGACACGTACACGGTGATCTTCTCGTCGTGCCGCTCCCGCCCGCTCGGGCGGCGCGGTGCCCGGCCACGCGGACGGGGGCGTCCCGCGCCGCCCGCCTGCTCCTCGGCGGCACCCGCGTGCTGGCGCGGCCCGGCACCGGCTCCCTGGGCACCGCCCGGCTGCGCCGGACCGGGTACCGACACTCCGGCCGGCGTACCGCCCGGCGCCGTGCCCGGCATACCGCCCGAGACGCCCGGCGTGCCGACCGTCGACGGCCGGCGCTCCTCGGTGCCGCCCTCGGCGTCCTCGGCACCGTCCGTGCCAGCACCGTTGACGGTCCGTGCGGTCTCCGGTCTGGGAGCCTCGGAGGCCGGACGCGGCGCGAGGGACGGCGACAGCGCCATCCCCCCGGTGGTCCGGAACAGCTCGTCGGCACCCGGGAGACTCACTCGGCGGGGCGGCACCGGTCGAGCACCTCCCTGGCGAGCTGACGGTAGGCGGCGGCACCGACCGAGTTGGTCGCGTACGTGGTGATCGGCTCGCCGGCGACGGTGGTCTCCGGGAAGCGCACGGTCCGCCCGATGACGGTGTGGAAGACGTGGTCGCCGAACGCCTCGACGACCCGGGCCAGCACCTCGCGGCTGTGCACGGTGCGCGAGTCGTACATGGTGGCCAGGATGCCGTCCAGGCGCAGCTCGGGGTTGAGCCGCTCGCAGACCTTCTCGATGGTCTCGGTGAGCAGCGCGACGCCGCGCAGGGCGAAGAACTCGCACTCCAGCGGGACAATGACGCTGTGAGCGGCCGTCAGGGCATTGACCGTCAGCAGGCCCAGCGAGGGCTGGCAGTCGATGATGACGTAGTCGTAGTCGGACAGCAGCGGCTTCAGCGCGCGCGCCAGCGCGGACTCCCGGGCCACCTCGCTGACCAGCTGCACCTCGGCGGCGGAGAGGTCGATGTTGGACGGCAGCAGGTCCATGCCCGGCACGGCCGTCTTCAGCAGCACCTCATCGGCCGTCAGGCCCCGCTCCATGAGCAGGTTGTAGACGGTGACGTCGAGCTCCATCGGGTTGACGCCGAGGCCCACCGAGAGCGCGCCCTGCGGGTCGAAGTCGACGAGCAGCACGCGGCGGCCGTACTCGGCCAGCGCCGCGCCCAGGTTGATGGTCGACGTGGTCTTGCCGACGCCGCCCTTCTGGTTGCACATCGCGATGATCTGCGCGGGGCCGTGCTCGGCCACCGGCGCGGGGATCGGGAAGTACGGCAGCGGACGGCCGGTCGGGCCGACCCGCTCGCGGCGCTGGCGCGCGGCGTCGGGGGCCAGCGTGGCGGCGTACTCCGGGTCCGGCTCGTACTCGGCGTCCGGGTCGTCGTAGGCGCCGTAGGCGAACTCGCCGTAGGCCAGGCCGTGGGCCGGCAGATCGGCGTCGTAGTCGGTCACCGTGGTCACCTGTGCTGTGTTCTGGCGTGCTTCGAAGGTACGGAGTGCGACCGAGCCGACCTCGGCCGAGCCCACGGTGGCCTGCCGGGCCCCGGACTCCTCACTCGGCTGGCCGGCGGTGTGCTCCGCCGGTCCTGGCTGACCACCCCCGGGAGCAAATGTCGACTCATTCACAAGTCGTCTTACCTCCTTGGGCATCCAGGACTCTATGTCGATTCGTCAGCGTGGCAGCATGCCGACGGTTTGCGACTCTAGGCCGTTCAAGGCGTTCGCAGCAACACAATCCACGGTAGTGGGCAGGATGTGTCGACTATCGGGCATCCCTCTGTCAAGGGATGCGCGGGCCCTTGACCCTAACGTTTCTGCGGTCGGGTGACGCGACCCACAGAAATTGACGACAGAGCGACCCACCCACGCAACCGCCCGTTCACGGGCATGCCGAAGCCCCCGACCCCAGGATGGGGCCCCTCCTGTCCGCCGACGGGGAAGGAGGGAGGGTCGGGGGCCTGCGGGCCGCCCCGCGGGGAACGGCCACGGTCGGTACGGGCCTGCGCCTGCGAGGGCGCGGACCCGTACCGACCTGGGAGGACGAGATCAGACGAGGATGCTCTCCAGGGAGACCGACTCCAGGCCGAAGGCCTCGGCGACGGCACCGAAGGTGATCTGGCCCTCGTGCACGTTCAGACCCTTGGCCAGGGCCGGGTCGCGGCGCAGCGCGTCCTTCCAGCCACGGTTGGCCAGCTCGACGACGTACGGCAGCGTCGCGTTGGTCAGCGCGTAGGTGGAGGTGTTCGGGACGGCGCCCGGCATGTTGGCCACGCAGTAGAAGACCGAGTTGTGGACCTGGAAGGTCGGCTCGGCGTGCGTGGTCGGGTGCGAGTCCTCGAAGCAGCCGCCCTGGTCGATGGCGATGTCGACGAGCACGGAGCCCGGCTTCATGCGGGAGACCAGCTCGTTGGTGACGAGCTTCGGGGCCTTGGCGCCCGGGATCAGCACGGCGCCGATCACCAGGTCGGCGTCCAGGACGGCCTTCTCCAGCTCCAGGGAGTTGGAGGCGATGGCCTTGATCTTGGTGCCGAAGACCTTGTCGGCCTCGCGCAGCTTGTTGATGTCGCGGTCGAGCAGGGTCACCTCGTAACCCATGCCGATGGCGATGGTGGCCGCGTGCCAGCCGGAGACGCCACCGCCGATGACGACGGCCTTGGCCGGGTGGGTGCCGGGCACGCCGCCGGGCAGCACGCCGCGGCCGCCGGCCGGGCGCATCAGGTGGTACGAGCCGACCTGCGGGGCCAGCCGGCCCGCGACCTCGGACATCGGGGCGAGCAGCGGCAGGGCGCCGTTGGCGAGCTGCACGGTCTCGTACGCGATCGCGGTGGTGCCGGACGCGACCAGCGCGTCGGTGCCGGCGCGGTCGGCCGCCAGGTGCAGGTACGTGAAGAGGGTCTGGCCCTTGCGCAGACGGTGGTACTCCTCAGCGATGGGCTCCTTGACCTTCAGCAGCAGGTCGGCGGTGGCCCACACCTCGTCGGCGGTGGGGAGGATGGTGGCGCCGGCGGCCACGTACTCCTCGTTGGGGATCGAGGAGCCGACACCGGCGTTGTCCTCGATGTAGACCTCGTGTCCGTTGCGGACCAGCTCATGCACGCCGGCGGGCGTGATGGCCACGCGGTACTCGTGGTTCTTGACCTCGCGGGGGATGCCGACCTTCACGGCTAAACACGTCCTCTTGCCATGGGGGTCCCTACCGGAGAAGACCGGCGGGCGACGCGCACGTGGGGAGACCTCCGGAAGACACCGGGGCACGGATCGCTGCGCGACTGAGTTCGAGTGTAATGAAGCCCAGGCGGCGTGTCAGCCTTCCAAAGTGAATAAATCTGCCGGACACATTGGCAGGTTCGTAGGCTTCCCCAGTGATCTTCCTACCAATGGTGTCTCAACCGGGCATCTCTGACGATACTCCCGAACCGCGCACTACCACCCGGCGTCGAGGCGTTCCCGCAGGTCCGCCAGGGAGGCGCCGACCGCCTGCTGCCCAGGTTCGTCGCCCAGCCGGCGCAGCACCGACAGGGACGCCCGGTACTCCCGCTCGGCCTCCTCGAAGCGGCGCTGCGCGGTGTGCGCCTCAGCCACGCGGGCGAGCAGCCGGGCCTCGGCGGCCTGGTCGCCCATGGACTGCCGCAGGCCGAGCGCCCGGCCGTACCAGTCGGCAGCACGTACCGCGTCACCAAGCGCCCGGTGACAACCGGCCGCGCCCTCCAGCGCGCGGGCACAGAGCGGCTCGTCGTCGGCGGAGCGTGCGTGGTCCAGGGCGGCGCGGTAGTGACCGGCGGCCTGCTCCCAGCTGCCGGCGGCGGCCTGGAGGTCCCCCAGGTTGAGCAGCGCGGCGGCGGCGCGGCGGGGCTTCCCGTGCCGCTCGGCCACCGTCAGCACCAGCTCGTGCAGCTGGTAGAGATCGGCCGGGGCGGCGGCGCCGGTCAGCGGCAGCGACCGGAGCAGGGCGGTGACCAGCCGGCCTGCCGAGCCGTCCAGGTCTCCCTGGCCGATCGCGTCGGCGACGGCGCCGAGCAGGACGTCGCGCTCGCCGAGCAGCCACTGCCGGGCCTGCGCGGCCGAGCGCAGTCTCAGCGGGCCGGGCAGCGGGGCCGGCGCGGGGCCGGCGGCCGGGTCGAGCAGGGCGCGGGCCGCCTCGGTGAGCCGGACCAGCCGCTCCAGCAGCCGCGCCCTGGCCAGCTCGACCGCGGCGGGCCGGTCCTCGCGCTCGCGCAGCCGGACCAGCCGGGGGTAGAGCCGGCCGGGTACCCGGTAGCGGGGGGTGCCGTCGGCGGCGGGCGCCTCCTCGCCGAGCAGCTCCCGCTCGGCGAGCGCGGCCAGCATCGTGGCGGCCTCCGGCGCCGGGCACCCGACCAGGGCGGAGGCGGTGCGCAGGTCCGCCGTCTGGGCGGGCGCGAGGGTGAGCGACCGCAGCATCCGGGCCTGGGCGGCCGGCAGCGTCCCGTAGAGGAGGGTGAACGCGCCGATCAGCGGGTCGTTGTCCGGGACGGGGACGGGTTCGGCGGGCTCGGGCCCGGGCTTCACCCAGGCCGCCGGGCCGGTCGGCGGCACGGCGGGCTTGTCGAGCGGCTTGTCGAGTGATTTGCCGAGCGGCCCGTCGGCGGGCTTGTCGGCCGGCTTCCCGGCCTCGGCATCCGCGGACCTCCCGCCCCCGGCGGCCGGCCGCTTCCCCCGTCCGGCCCGCTCCTCGGCCGACGGGCGCTTCCCGTTCTTCCCCGCCCGGACGTCCATGGCCGGGGCGTCCTTGACCGGGGAGTCCTGCCCGCCGGTTACAAGGTCCTTCGCCGGCACACCCGTACCGTCCGGTCTCCCCTCCTTCCCCGCCCCCTGCGCCGCCTTTCCCGCCGCCTTGGCCGCCGCAGTCCCCGCCGCCTGGCCTGCCACCGTCCCGTCCGCCTCCCGCACCGCCCGGGCCAGCTCCCGCGCCGCGTCCGTGACGGCCAGCTCGGGGTTGCCCCGCAGCCACCCGGCCATCAGCCGCAGCGCCGCGGGCCGGGAGGCGCAGGCCTCCGCGAGGTCGGCCCCGCCGACCGGGTCGCAGCTGATCCTGGTGCCGCCGACCAGGTCGCCGAGCAGTTCGCCCGAGGCCTGCCGGTCGAGCCCGCCGAGGATGACCGGGTCGATGTCCTCGATCCCGGTGAGCGGCCCGGCGGTGGTGGCCAGGACGAGGCAGCCCGGCTCGTCCGCGAGCAGCGGCCAGACCTGCCCGGCGTCCCGGACGTCGTCCAGCACCATGAGGACCTTCCGCCCGGCCAGCGCCTCGCGCAGCGCGACACAGGCGGGCTCGTCCCTCCCGTCCTCGACGGCGCCGGGCAACGGCACGCCGGCACCGTCGGCACCGAGCTGCTCCAGCAGCCGCCGGGCGGCCCGGGCGGGCGGCACGCGGCCGCCGTCGGGGGCGGAGAGGCGGGCGAAGAGCACGCCGTCGGGGTAGTCGGCGGCGACGGTGACGGCGAACCGGGCCGCCAGTGTGGTCCGGCCGGAGCCGGGGCGGCCGGCCAGCACCAGGACGGGGCTGCGGCCCTCGGCGGGCCGCGCGGCGGCGGCCCGCAGCGCGGCCAGCTCGGCGCGCCTGCCGACGAGCAGGGCAGGCCCGGCGGGCAGCCGGTCCAACCCGGGAACGCCCTCGGCGGGTGCGCCGGAGCCCGCTTCCATGGTCGCCGTCTTTCTCGCCACCCGTGCCACTCCCGACGTCACCCAGTGCTCAGCGGAGGCGGCCCGGCAGGGGCGCCCTGTCTGCGAAGCGTAGTTCGGCCGTCCGGCTCGGCCGAGGTGACATCCGGTCGTACGAACCGGTAAATCACCCCGGCGGATCAACCGCGGGGCGCGGCTCCCGGAATCAGGCCTCGAAGGGCCGGGCCGGCCAGGGCGAGTCCGCGGGCCGCAGCGCGTCCAGGCCGCCGGGGCCGGTGAGCGCCGCGTGCACGGCGAGGGTGCCGGTGATCAGGGTGGGGTTGTGCAGTTCGCCGGCGTGGATCAGGCGGACCAGCTCCGCGACGGGCACCCGGGCGGTCTCGATCTCGAGCTCCTCGCCGTGCGCCTCGTAGCGCTCGCCCTCGGCCTCGGCGAGGTCGGTGGCGAGGAAGAGCCGCAGCGCCTCGTCCGTGCCGCCGGGCGAGGTGTAGAAGTCGACCAGCACCCGCCAGGCCCCGGCCTTGCAGTGCGCCTCCTCGTACAGCTCGCGCTGGGCGGCGTGCAGCGGGTTCTCGCCGGGCACGTCGAGCAGGCCGGCCGGCAGCTCCCAGAGCCGCTGGCGGACGGGGTGGCGGTACTGGCGCAGGATGAGCACCCGCTGCTGGTCGTCCAGCGCGAGGACGGAGACCGAGCCGGGGTGGGTCTGGTAGTCGCGGCGGGCCCAGCTGCCGTCGGGCATCCGGACCTCCTCGGTGCGCACGCCGGTGACCTTGCCCTGGAACGGCGTGTCGCTCCCCCGGACCTCCCACTCCTCCGCCACGTCGAAGATGCCCTGGTCGTCCATCAGTCTCCCCTTTTCGTCAGTACGACACAATCTAACGCCGAACGGCGGCCCCGCGGGAATCGCGGGGCCGCCGTTCGGTGAACGGTGACGGCCTACTCCGAGGCGTCCGCCGTCTTGATCTCGATGGCCGCCTTCACCAGGCCCGCGAAGAGCGGGTGCGGCCGGGTCGGGCGGGACTTCAGCTCCGGGTGGGCCTGGGTGGCCACCAGGTAGGGGTGCACCTCGCGCGGGTACTCGACGTACTCGACCAGGTCACCCTTCGGGGAGAGGCCGGAGAACTGCAGACCGGTCTTCTCCAGGTCGGCGCGGTACGCGTTGTTGACCTCGTAGCGGTGGCGGTGGCGCTCCTCGACGTACTGCTCGCCGCCGTAGACCTCGCGGACGATCGAGCCCTCGGCGAGCTTGGCCGGGTAGAGGCCCAGGCGCATGGTGCCGCCCAGGTCGCCCTTGCCGTCGACGATCGCCAGCTGCTCGGCCATGGTGGAGACGACCGGGTACTTGGCGGCCGCGTCGAACTCGGTCGAGTTGGCCTCGGGCAGGCCGGCCAGGTTGCGGGCGGCCTCGATGACCACGCACTGCAGGCCCAGGCAGAGGCCGAGCAGCGGGATCCTGTTCTCGCGGGCGTAGGTGATCGCGGCGACCTTGCCGTCCACCCCGCGGTCGCCGAAGCCACCGGGGATGCAGATCGCGTCCACGTCGCCGAGGTGCTCCTGTGCGCCCTCGGGCGTGGTGCAGTCGTCCGAGGTGACCCACTTGATCTCGACCCGGGCGTTGTTGGCGAAACCGCCGGCGCGCAGCGCCTCGGTCACCGACAGGTAGGCGTCCGGAAGGTCGATGTACTTGCCCACCAGCGCGACCTTGACGATGTGCTGCGGCTCGTGGACGCGGCGCAGCAGGTCGTCCCAGGTGGTCCAGTCGACGTCGCGGAACGGCAGGTCCAGGCGGCGGACGACGTAGGCGTCCAGGCCCTCGCCGTGCAGCACCTTGGGGATGTCGTAGATCGACTTGGCGTCGATGGCCGCGACCACGGCCTCCTCGTCCACGTCGCACATCAGCGAGATCTTGCGCTTGATGGCCTGCGGGACCTCGCGGTCGGCGCGCAGCACGATGGCGTCCGGCTGGATGCCGATGTTGCGCAGCGCGGCCACCGAGTGCTGGGTGGGCTTGGTCTTCAGCTCGCCCGAGGGGCCGATGTAGGGCAGCAGCGAGACGTGCACGAAGAAGACGTTGTCCCGGCCGACCTCGTGGCGGACCTGGCGGACGGCCTCCAGGAAGGGCAGCGACTCGATGTCGCCGACGGTGCCGCCGACCTCGGTGATCACCACGTCGACGTCCTCGGTCGCCATCCGGCGGATCCGGGACTTGATCTCGTTGGTGATGTGCGGGATCACCTGGACGGTGTCGCCCAGGTACTCGCCGCGGCGCTCCTTGGCGATGACGGTCGAGTACACCTGGCCGGTGGTGACGTTCGCCGAGCCGTGCAGGTTGGTGTCGAGGAACCGCTCGTAGTGACCGATGTCGAGGTCGGTCTCGGCGCCGTCGTCGGTGACGAAGACCTCACCGTGCTGGAACGGGTTCATGGTGCCCGGGTCCACGTTGAGGTACGGGTCGAGCTTCTGCATCGTCACACGCAGGCCACGGGCCTTGAGCAGGGCGCCCAGGCTGGAGGCGGTGAGGCCCTTGCCGAGCGACGAGGCGACACCCCCGGTGACGAAGAGGTGCTTGGTCGTCACGGCGCGGCCGTTCGATGCCTTGCCGGAATGGGGCTGTGCCAAGAGGGGGCTCCCGTGGGTCGCGTGTCGAAGGTGACGTGGGCGGGAGGCTCGCGGCTCGCCTGAACCGACCGGAGCGGGGGTGCGGTGCACGTCGCTCGCGGGGTCGTCGGTTCGGCTGGTCCGGGGCGTTTGATCCCACCGGTCCACGGGATACCAGGGTAACAGTGACCCGGCCGGGACGCGTTCCGGGCACACCCGGTGTCCTCGGACGCACGCCCGGCGCACCACCGGGCGCACAACAGGCGCACCATACGGCGCATGGGTCACACCGGTTTCACGACCGGCCCGGGCGGGCCACCCGGCGGCACTCGTCCGGGCCATGACCAGCCCTCCCGACGGGCCACCCGGTGGTGATCCTTCCGGGCCATCCTGCCCGCCACCCCCGCGATGCACGGCATTTCCGCCGAATTGTGGCGCCACACGGGGCTGCGCCCGCGTGCTTCGCCCCTTTCGTCCGTCGTAAGCTGCACGGACGCATCGCCGACAGCACGAGCACGCGGAGGGCGTGGGAGGGTCAGGAAACCTCTCGGTCCCCGATGCGCGACCGGACCTCCCCGTATTCGAGCCCCTCCCCACCCACTCCGGGGGCTCGACCGAGCCTCGCGCGGACACTCCAGCAAGGCCCGCCGGCACCCATCGGCAGGCCGGACGTCCCGGGGGCGGCCCCGGCCCCGCAGACCCGCTGGCTCTCCCCGGATCGCCGATGCGTCGTGACCACATTGCGAACTGGAGATCCACGTGGCCGGCCGTATCGAGGACTACGCACTCATCGGGGACATGCAGACCGCCGCCCTGGTCAGCAGGGACGGGGCGGTCGACTGGCTGTGCCTGCCCCGCTTCGACTCGCCGGCGGTCTTCGCCGGCCTGCTCGGCACCGATGAACACGGCTTCTGGCGGATCGGCCCGGCCGAAGTGGTCGACACCGAGCTGCCCGCCCCGGCGGCCGCCCCGGCCCCGGCCGCACCGCGCGCGCGCTTCACCGACACCGGCGACCTCCGCGTCCCGCCGCCCACCGCGGCCGCGCCGGCCGTCCCCGCCGACCGGCGCCGCTACCGGGGCGACTCGCTGATCCTGGAGCAGGAGTGGGACTGCCGGGGCGGCAGCGTCCGGGTGATCGACTTCATGCCCCCGCGCCCGCTGGCCGGCCGGGACTCCGTCCCCCAGGTGATCCGGATCGTCGAGGGCCTGTCCGGCACGGTCCGGATGCGCTCGGCGGTGCGGATGCGGTTCAGCTACGGCCGGATCGTCCCCTGGGTGCACCGGGTCGAGCAGGCCGACGGCGGCCACCGCACCGTCGCCGTGGCCGGCCCCGACTCCGTCTGGCTGGACGGCGAGGCCGAGACGTACGGGCGCAACCTCACCACCTACGCCGACTTCACCGTCACGGCCGGCGAGCGGATCGCCTTCGCGCTCACCTGGCAGGCCTCCCACCTGGACCCGCCGACCGCCCCGGACGCCGAGGAGATGCTCGACGCCACGGCCGGCTTCTGGCACGACTGGGCCGGCCAGTGCACCTACCAGGGCCCCTACCGCGAGGCCGTGATCCGCTCCCTGATCACCCTCAAGGGCCTCACCTACGCCCCCACCGGCGGCATCGTCGCCGCCCCCACCACCTCGCTGCCCGAGGACATCGGCGGCGAACGCAACTGGGACTACCGCTACACCTGGCTGCGCGACGCCGCGATCACGCTCTCCTCGCTGCTGCGCACCGGCTACCGCGACGAGGCCAAGGCCTGGCGCGAGTGGCTGCTGCGCGCCGTCGCCGGGGACCCGGAGAACCTGCAGATCATGTACGGCATCGCCGGCGAGCGCGAGCTCACCGAGTCCTCGCTCGACTGGCTGCCCGGCTACGAGGGCTCCCAGCCCGTCCGGGTCGGCAACGGCGCGGCCGGCCAGCTCCAGCTGGACGTCTACGGCGAGGTGGTCGAGGCCCTGCACCTGGCCCACATGACCGGCCTGGTCCGCAACGACCACGCCCACCACCTCCAGCTGCGCCTGATCGAGTACCTGGAGGACCACTGGCAGGAGCCGGACGAGGGCATCTGGGAGGTCCGCGGCCCGCGTCGGCACTTCGTCCACTCCAAGGTGATGGCCTGGGTCGCCGTCGACCGCACCATCAAGCTGCTGGAGCAGACCCCCGAGGACGCGCCCTCCGACGGCCAGTTGGAGCGCTGGCGCGAGCTGCGCGAGACCATCCACCGGGACGTCTGTGAGAAGGGTTACGACCCGGAGCGCAACACCTTCACGCAGTACTACGGCGGCAAGGAGCTGGACGCCTCGCTGCTGCTGATCCCGCAGGTGGGCTTCCTCCCGCCGGACGACAAGCGGGTGATCGGCACCATCGAGGCCATCCAGCGGGAGCTCTCCACCGAGGACGGCTTCGTACTGCGGTACCCGACGCACGACGAGAGCGGCAACAACGTGGACGGCCTCTCCGGCCACGAGGGCGCCTTCCTGGCCTGCTCGTTCTGGCTGGCCGACGACCTCGCCATGATCGGCCGGGTGCAGGAGGCACGCGAGCTCTTCGACAAGCTGCTGGCCCTGCGCAACGACATCGGGCTGCTCGCCGAGGAGTGGGACCCGCGGGAGAAGCGCCAGGTCGGCAACTTCCCGCAGGCCTTCAGCCACGTCCCGCTGATCGACACCGCGCTGCGGCTCACGGCCTGCGGCGGCGCCTACCTCTCCGCCCAGCCGGACGGCCTGGCCGCCGACCGGGCCGAGCAGGCCACCGTCTGAGCGGGCGGGTCCTGTCCGGTCGATCCCGGCGGACGGGACCTAGCCGGTGCGCTGGACCAGCTCGTCGTAGGTGCTGAGCACCTGGGCGACGGTGGCGGCCTCGTCCGGCCAGGTCTCGGCCTGCTGCCGGCCGGCCGCCACCAGCCGTTCGCGGCGGGCCGGGTCGGCGAGCAGCTCGCGCACGGCGCGGCCGATCGCGGCCGCGTCGCCGGGCGGGACGAGCACGGCCGCGTCCCCGACCAGTTCGGGGACGCCGCCGACGGCGGTGGCGACCACCGGCACGCCGGCCCGCATCGCCTCCTGGACCACCAGTGAACGGGCCTCCCAGCGGCTGGAGACGACCACCACGTCGGCGGCGGCCAGCAGGTCCGGTACGTCGGTGCGGTAGCCGAGCAGGCGGACGGGGAGCTTCTCGGCGGCCACCCGCTCGCGCAGCGGGGCGGCCTCCGGGCCGTCCCCGGCGAGCAGCAGCAGCGGCTCCGGGTCCAGCGCGGCCAGCTCCCGGCAGGCGTCCAGCAGCAGCCCGAAGGCCTTCTGCGGGACGAGCCGGCCGACCGCCAGCAGCAGCGGGCGGTCCGGGCCGTCGCCGAGCAGCGCCGCCCGGGCCTCGGCCCGCTCCAGCCGGCCCTCCGGCATCGGCGGGGCGGCGACCGGCCCGAGGCGGGCGTCGGTGGCGCCCAGCTCACGGGCCCGGGCCACCAGGTCGGAGGAGGCGCCGAGCACCAGGTCGGCGGCGCGCGCCACCCGGCGCTCCATCAGCCGCTGGAGCCGCCGCTCCATGCCGGTGGCCAGCAGCGCGTGGTGCGAGGTGACCACCAGCGGGGTCTCCGGGCGCAGGCCCGGGAAGCGGCCGGCGGTGCGCAGCGCCAGGTCGGAGAGGAGCGCGGCGCGCAGGCCGTGGGCGTGCACCACGTCGGCGCCGGTGAAGGCCCGGCGCAGCTCGCCGATCGCGGTGGCGTCGCTGCGGGCTCCCGCGGTGGGGGTGATGTCGACCAGGTGGAATCTGGCGCCGGTGCGGGAGAAGCCGAAGAGCGCGTCCGTGCCTGCGGGCGCGCACACCGTCACGGCCACTCCGTGCGCGACCAGGCCCTGTGCCAGGGAGCGCACGTGCGCACCGATGCCGCCGGTACTGGCGGCCAGGACGAGCACCACGTGCAGCTGACCCGGTTCTGGGGCGGCCGCGGCGGCCCGGGCGGCGGAATGGTCCACGTCGTCTCGCATCCGACTCGATCAGGTTCGCGCGCCGCGGTGCGAGGATTTCCCGCCAGCGACGCTCGGGACTGGAAAGCCAGTGTCCAGCCGCCACCATGCCAGGTCGGCGGCCCTCTTGGACAGTCGGCGCCACCAGGGCGCGTCGCCGTCGGTCCGCAGGGGGCCGCCGGCGCCGGCTACCGGTGGCGCGGCGCCCTGGCGGCGGCCAGCAGCTCCTCCGCGTGGGCGCGGCCGAGCTCGGAATCCTCGAGTCCGGCCAGCATCCGGGAGAGTTCGCGCACCCGCTCCTCGTCGTTCAGCACCTTGACACCGCTGCGGGTCACGGTGCCGTCGTTGGTCTTCTCGACCACCAGGTGCCGGTCGGCGAAGGCGGCGACCTGCGGGAGGTGGGTGACCACCACGACCTGGGCGGATTCGGCCAGTTTGGCGAGGCGGCGGCCGATCTCGACCGCGGCCTTGCCGCCGACGCCGGCGTCCACCTCGTCGAACAGGTAGGTGGGGACGGGGTCGGCGCCGGCGAAGACCACCTCGACGGCGAGCATCACCCGGGACAGCTCACCGCCGGACGCGCCCTTGGCGATCGGCCGGGGCTGGGCGCCGGGGTGCGGGGCGAGCAGTACCTCGACCTCGTCCACGCCGTGCTGTCCGTAGGCGACGGTGCGGCCCTCGATCTCGATCCCGGACAGGTCGTCGACCTGGCTGATCGAGAAGGTGACCCGGGCGTGCGGCATGGCGAGTTCGGCCAGTTCGGCGGAGACGGCCTCGGCGAAGCGGCCGGCGGCGGCGTGCCGGGCGGCCGAGACCTCGGCCGCCAGCTCGGCCAGCTCGGCGCGCAGCGCGGTCTCCCGGGCGCCCAGCTCGTCGATCCGCTCGTCGTCGCCGTCGAGCTCGAGGAGCCGGGCGGAGCCGGTCTCGGCCCAGGCCAGCACCTCGGCCAGGGAGTTCTCCGGGCCGCCGTACTTGCGAAGCAACTGGGCCAGGACGGCCCGGCGGTCCTCGACGGCGGCCAGCCGGACGGGGTCGGCGTCCAGGTCGTCGGCGTAGCCGGCCAGGTCGCCGGCCACGTCGGCGAGCAGGTAGCCGACCTCGTTCAGCCGGTCGGCGAGGGTGGCGAGCCGCTCGTCGTGGTGGCGGACGGCGTCCAGGGCGCGGCGGGACTGGGCGAGCAGGGTGCCGGCGTCCAGCGCCTCCGGGTCGGCCGGGTCGCCGGCCAGGGCGGCGTGGGCCAGGGTGGCGGCGGAGGAGAGCGCGTCGGCGTGGCCGAGCCGCTCTGCCTCGGCGCTCAGTTCGGCGTCCTCGCCGGCCACCGGCTCGGCGGCGGCGACCTCGTCCAGGCCGAAGCGCAGCAGGTCCGCCTCCTGGGCGCGCTCGCGGGCCCGGGTGGTCAGCTCCTCCAGGGTCGCGGAGACCTCGCGCAGCCGGCGGTAGACCTCGCGGTACCGGGCCAGCGGCTCGGCCACCGCGTCGCCCGCGTAGCGGTCCAGGGCGCCGCGCTGGCGGGCCGGGCGGAGCAGCCGCTGCTGGTCGGTCTGGCCGTGGACGGCGATCAGGTCCTCGCCGAGTTCGGCCAGCAGCCCGACCGGCACGGCCCGGCCGCCGACGTACGCCCGGGAGCGGCCCTCGGCGGAGACGGTCCGGCTGATCAGCAGCGCGCCGTCGTCCAGTTCGGCGCCGGCCTCGGCCGCGCGGGCGGCCACCGGGGAGCCGACGGGCAGCTCGAGGCGGCCCTCGACGACCGCGCGCCCGGCGCCGTTGCGCACCAGGCCCGGGTCGGCGCGGCCGCCGAGCAGAAGCCCGAGGCTGGTCACCACCATCGTTTTGCCGGCGCCGGTCTCACCGGTCACGGCGGTGAAGCCGGGGGCCAGTTCGACCACCGCGTCGTCGATGACCCCAAGATCCCGTATCCGCATCTCGTCCAACACGGTGACGACCTTACGAGGTTCCACCCCCGCCGCGCGACGAGCGGCAACTCTGCGCCCGCAAGTTCATCCCTTCCGGGAAGTTTGCGCACTGGTGGGGACGGTGCACCACCGCAGGAAGAACTGTGCGAGCGGGCCGATGGCCAGCGCGTACGCGACGGTGCCGACGCCGGCGGTGCCGCCGAGCAGGACACCGCCGGCCAGCACGGCCAGTTCGATCCCGGTCCGGATCAGCCGCAGCGAGCGGCCGGTACGCCGGTGCAGGCCGGTCATCAGGCCGTCGCGCGGGCCGGGGCCGAAGCGGGCGCCGATGTAGAGGCCGGTGGCCAGGCCGTTCAGCAGGATCGCGGCGGTCATCAGGGCGATCCGGGCCGGCAGCGGGCCGGGTGTGCCGGCCACCCTCAGGGTGACGTCCATCGCCGCGCCGAGCACCAGCACGTTGGCGACGGTGCCGAGGCCGGGGCGCTGGCGCAGCGGGATCCAGAGCAGCAGGACGAGGGCGCCGCAGATGGTGACCCAGGTGCCCACCGAGAGGCCCGCGGTGCGCTGGAGGCCCTGGTGGAAGACGTCCCAGGGGTCGAGGCCGAGCCCGGAGCGCAGCATCAGCCCCATGCTCGTCCCGTACAGCCAGAGGCCGACGGCAAGCTGCGGGAGCCGGCGGCCCAGCGCATGGGTGTCACCGAGCAGGCGGACGGCGAGGGAGGTCCCGGCGGGGACGGGCGTGGGCGTGGTGGTGGCCATCTGGTCTCCTGCGGGTGGTGCTGCACCCCGGGGCCTCGCCGCCGGCGGTGGCGGACTCCATGGCCGCCCTGCCATGATGGGCAGGCCAATGAAGCCCGCTCCAGGGCCAATTCCAAGCAAGTGGACTGATCAGCATGGCCGACTGGCACACCACCGTCACCGCCGCCGCGCTCGCCCGGCTGCTCTCCACCGCCCGGCTGCCCGACCCGGCCTCCCGCCGGCCCGCCTACCGCACCCTGGCCGGGCAGATCCGGCTGCTGGTCTCCGAAGGCCGGCTGCCGGTTGGCGCCCGGCTGCCCGCCGAACGCGAACTGGCCCTCGCCCTGCGGCTCAGCCGCACCACCGTGGCCACCGCGTACGAGGCCCTGCGCACCGACGGCTACCTGCGCAGCCGGCGCGGATCCGGCAGCTGGACCGCCCTGCCCGAGGGTGCGCCGCCGCCCGGCGACGCACTGCAGCCGGTGCCGCCGGACGAGCAGGGCCACACCCTGGACCTCGGCGTCGCCGCGCTGCCCGCCCCGCAGCCCTTCCTCGGCGCGGCCTCCTCCCGGGCCGTCGAGCAGCTGCCCGCGTACGCCGCCGGACACGGCCACTTCCCCACCGGCGTCCCGGTGCTGCGCGAGGCGGTGGCCCGCCGCTTCACCGAGCGCGGACTGCCCACCACCCCCGACCAGATCCTGATCACCATCGGCGCGATGGGCGGCCTGCACCTCGTCCAGCGGGCGCTGATCGGCCGCGGCGACCGGGTCGCCGTCGAGGCGCCCAGCTACGCACACACGCTGCAAGCACTGCGGCGCGGTGACGCCCGCCTCGTCCCCGTCCCGTACGCCTGGCCCGGCGGTGCGGCCCGGCAGCCGGAGTGGGACCTCCCCGAGTGGCGGCGGGTGCTGCACGGCGCCGCGCCCAAGGTCGCCTACGTGATCCCGGACTTCCACAACCCGACCGGCGCCCTCGTCTCCGAGGAGCAGCGCCGCGAACTGCTGGCCGCCGCCCGCGCCGCCGGCACCGTGGTGCTGGTCGACGAGACCACCGCCGAACTCGGCTGGGGCGTCCCGGACGACGCCGCACTCCCCCGCCCGATGGCCGCGCTGGACCGGTCGGCCCAGGTGGTCACGGTCGGCTCGGCCGGCAAGCTGCTCTGGGGCGGTCTGCGGATCGGCTGGGTCCGGGCCGCCCCCGCCCTGGTCCGCCGGCTGGCCTCCGAGCGCGTCTACAGCGACGTCGGCGCCCCGGTGCTGGACCAGCTGATCGCCGCCGAGCTGCTGGGCGAGCCGCTGGCCGCCGTCCGCGCCCATCAGCTGGACCGGATGCGGGCCACCGCCGACGCCTTCGCCCGCGCACTGCCCGCCCACCTGCCCGAGTGGCGCTACGCCGCCCCGCCCGGCGGGCTCGTGCTCTGGGTCTCCACCGGCGGTGTCTCCGGCGCGGCGCTGGCCCTGGCGGGCGAGCACGGTGGCGTCCGGATCGCCGCGGGCAACCGCTTCGGCTCGGACGGCGCGTTCGAGCACCACATCCGGATCCCGCTCACCCTGCCGGCCCCGGCCGTGCCGGCCGCCGTCGAACGCCTCGCGGCGCTCGCCACCCGGGCGGCCGCCGGCGGCCGGTGGAGCGAGGCCGCCGACGACAGCCAGCCACTGGCAGTCTGACGAAGCGTCAGTTCACCGTGGCCTGCGGTGGATTCAGTGCGTCTCCGCCCGCCCGCGCCAACCCGTCACCGGAAGCGCGAACTTGGCCACCAGGCGGTCGGTGAACGGCGCCCGGTGCAGCCGCGCCAGGCGCACCGGCGTCTGGCCCCGGCGGACCTCCACCCGTGCCCCGGCGGGCAGTTCGACGGAACGGCGGCCGTCGCACCAGAGCACCCCGTGCGGCGTCTTCGGCTGCACCTCCACCGCCAGCACCGAGTCCGGCGACGTCACCAGCGGCCGGGCGAACAGCGCGTGCGCGCTGATCGGCACCATCAGCAGCGCCTCCACCTCCGGCCAGACCACCGGCCCGCCGCCGGAGAACGCGTACGCCGTCGAGCCGGTCGGCGTCGCACAGACCACCCCGTCACAGCCGAAGTTCGAGACCGGGCGGCCGTCCACCTCGGTCACCACCTCCAGCATCCGCTCCCGGGACGCCTTCTCGATCGACGCCTCGTTCAACGCCCAGTCGTGGTGCACCACATCGCCGTTGGTCCGGACGATCACGTCGAGGGTCATCCGCTCCTCGACCTCGTAGTCGGCGTCGACCACCCGCTCGACCACCACCGCGAGATCGTCCCGCTCGGCCTCGGCGAGGAAGCCCACCCGGCCGAGGTTGATGCCCAGCATCGGCAGCCCGTGCTCGCGCGCCAGCTCCGCACCGCGCAGCAGCGTCCCGTCCCCGCCCGCGACCAGGATCAGCTCACAACCGTCCGCCGCACCCGGCCCCCCGGCCACCCGCTCGACCCCGTCCGGCAGATCCAGGTCCACCGCCTCGGCCGCCAGCAGCCGGATTCTGATCCCCGCCTTCAGCAGGCCGTGCACCAGCCCCTCGACACTGCGCAGCGCCGCCTCCCGGCCGGTGTGCGCGATCAGGAAGACCGTACGTTCATCATTCATGCCCGCTGCCCTCTCCCTACGGCTGCCGGGTCGCCCTCGGCCCGGTTCGGCCGCGTCACCCAGCATGACGGACCGGACGTCCGCAGAGCACCCTATCGGGGGCCCTCCGCGACGGCCCGGTCCGCCTCCGCCGGGTCCAACTGCTCGGCGTCCCGGCGCAGCCAGAGGAAGTACTCGACGTTCCCGGACGGCCCCGGCAGCGGGCTCGCCGTGACGGCCCGCACACCCAGCCCGAGCTCCCAGGCCTGCCCGGCGACCTGGCGCACCATCTCGGCACGCAGCTGCGGGCTGCGCACCACCCCGCCGCTGCCGAGCCGCTCCTTGCCGATCTCGAACTGCGGCTTGACCATCAGTACCAGGTCGGCGTCCTCGGCGGCGCAGCCGGCCAGCGCGGGCAGGACCAGGCCGAGCGAGATGAACGAGAGGTCGCCGACCACGAGGTCGACCGGCGTGCCGCCGATCAGGTCCACGGTCAGCTCGCGCACGTTGGTGCGGTCCATCACCGTCACCCGGTCGTCGCTCTGCAGCGACCAGGCCAGCTGCCCGTAGCCGACGTCCACCGCCAGCACGTGCGCCGCCCCGGCGCGCAGCAGCACGTCGGTGAAGCCGCCCGTGGACGCGCCCGCGTCCAACGCCCGGCGGCCCTCGACCACCAGGCCCTGCGGCACGAAGGCGGCGAAGGCGCCGGCCAGCTTGTGGCCGCCGCGCGAGACGTAGTCCGGGTCGTTCTCGTCCTTGGCCACCACGACCGCCGCCGAGGTCTCCACCTGGGTGGCCGGCTTGGTCGCGGTGGTGCCGCCGACGGTCACCCGCCCGGCCGCGATCAGCTCGGACGCGTGCTCGCGCGACCGGGCCAGCTTGCGGCGGACCAGCTCCGCGTCGAGACGGCGTCGTGCCACTGCCACTGGTGTTTCAGCTCCTACAGGTGGTTCTGCGGGTCATCCCCGGCGGGTCATTCCCGGTCGAGCGCGGCCAGCGTGTCGGTCAGCCGCTGGTGAACATCTTCGTACACCGCGACGTGCGCGTCGGTCGGTACCCCGTCCAGCGCCTCCAGCCGGGCCAGCCCGGCGTCCACGGCCGGGTGGCCGGTCGGGGTGAGCTCGACGCCCAGCGGGAGGGGTTCACCCACGGCGCCGGGCGTGCCCGCGGCGGGGGCGCGAGCCGCGACGGCCGGGTCGAGGTCAGGCATCGGGCTGCTCGGGCTTCTTCGCGCCGCCGGTCTTCCTGACGGCCGCGGTCTTCTTCACCGCCGCCTTCTTGGTGACGGCCTTCCTGGCCGCCGCGTCCTTGGCGGCCCCGTTCTCCGTGGCCGCGGCCCTGGTGGCCGGCTTCCGGACCGTCGTCGTGTCGGCGGCCGCCTTCTTCGCGGTCGCCTTCGTCGTGGTCGTCCTGTTCGCGGTCGCCTTCTTCGCCGCGGGCTTCGGGGCGGGCTTCGAGGGCGTCTTGGACGCAGTCTTGGACACGGCCCTGGACGCGGGCTCGGAGGCGCCCGCACGCTTCGCCGGGGCCTTCCTCGCCGGCCTCTCCGCCGCCGGTTCCTGCACCGCCCGCCCCGCACGCGCCGGCGGCACCGGGGGATCGACCTCGACCGGCGCGTCGACCTCCACCCGCTCGGCCACTATCGGCTCACCGACCGCCCGGGCCACGGGCGCCGCCGGCTCGTCCTCACGCTCCCAGCCCTGCCCGAACAGCCCGTCGGCCCGCGGCGCCGGCCCGGGCTCCTCCGCCCCGGCCCCCGGCTTCGGCGTGGGCGCGACGCCCTCCTCCTCGACCTCGCGCAGCTTGCTCTCCAGGTAGGCGAGCACCACACCGACCTTGGTCACCTGGTCACCGACCCGCTCGAAGGCCTTCTCCACCTCGCCGCGCGCCACCCCGACGGCCAGGTCCACCCCGGCCCGCCCGGCGGTCAACGCCTCCTCGGCCAGCGTCTGCAGCGACTCGGCGGACGGCGGGAACTGCCCACCCAGCCGGCGCTCGAGCTCGGCGACGTCGAGCCCGCCCTTCTCCAGCAACCCGGCCGCCGTCCCGACGACCCGCTTGCCGACCTCCTCCACCAGCCCGGCGGCGACATCCACCGCTCCCCGCACCGTCTTCGGCAGCATCCGGGTGCCTCCTTAGCGCCTGCGCGCATTGCTTCGTCGCCGTCGGTGCCCGGACCGTTCCGGGCACCCCACAGACGACGCTACCGCCAAAACCCTCCTGCGGTACCGTGACCCCGCAGTCACCGCAGTCGCCGCCGTACAGGGAGTGGACCAGCCGCCATGGCCAACGCCGAGGAGTGCCGCGCGGCACTGGAGCAGCTCAGCCGGAACATGGCGAAGTCCACCGGAGACGTCCGCAAGGCCGCCGCCCTCGACCGCTCGCTCACCTGCCGGATCACCGACCTCGACCTGACCTTCACCGGCCGGCTGCGCGACGGCCGCATCGAGGACGTCACCGAGGCCCCCGGCGCCCCCACGGAGAAGGCCGAGATCCGGCTCACCATGAGCAGCGACGACCTGGTCGCCATGGTCGACGGCCGGCTCAACTTCGCGTCCGCCTGGGCCGGCGGCCGGGTCAAGCTGGAGGCGGGCTTCCGCGACCTGCTGCGGCTGCGCACCCTGCTCTGACCAGGCCCCGGGCCCCAGGCGCGGCCTCAGGGGCCCGGCATCTGCCGGACGGCCCTCAGAAGCCCAGCTCGGCCAGCGCCTTCCGGCCGTCCGCCGGCCCGCCGTCGGCGTCCAGCGCCGTCCAGGCCGCCGCGCACAGCGCCCGCAGCCCGTCCCAGCGGTCCTCACCGGTGGCCGCGAACCGCAGCTCGCCGTCCTGCACCGCCGCGACCCAGCCGCCGCAGCCGAAGCCGCCGCCCGACTGCCCGGCCACCTCCGGGTGCGGGGCCAGCAGCCCGCGCAGGTCCGCCGACAGGTAGGTCGGCCGGTGCTCCACCGGGGCCTCCAGCAGCTGCGCGGCCGTCGTCACCCCGGTGAAGACCAGCAGGCTGTCCACCCCGCCGTTGAACGCGCCCTCGATGTCGGTGTCCAGGCGGTCCCCGACCACCAACGGCCGCCGCGCCCCCGTCCGCAGCACCGTCTCCCGGTGCATCGGCGGCAGCGGCTTGCCCGCCACCTCCGGCTCCACGCCCGTGGCCGCCCGCACCGCGGCGACCAGCGTGCCGTTGCCCGGCGCGATGCCGCGTGCCTGCGGCACCGTCAGGTCCAGGTTGGACGCCACCCACGGCAGCCCGCTCTGGATCGCGAACGACGCCTCGGCCAAGTGCTGCCACCCCACCGAGGGGTCGAAGCCCTGGACCACCGCGAGCGGCTCCTCGGCCAGCGTGCGGACGGCCACCAGGCCACGCTCGGCCAGCGCCTCCTCCAGGCCCGGACCACCCACGACCAGCACCTTCGACCCGGCCGGGACCTTCTCGGAGACGACCCGGGCGGCCGCCTGCGCCGAGTTGATCACGTCCGCGGGCTCGGCGGGCACGCCCAGCCCGGTCAGGTGCGCGGCCACCACCCGGGGCGGGCGGGAGGCGTTGTTGGTCACGTACGCCAGCCGCATCCCGCCCGTCCGCGCGGAGGCCAGAGACGCCACCGCGTGCTCGATCGCGTGCGGCCCGGCGTACACCACACCGTCGAGGTCCAGCAGCGCCGTGTCGTACGCCTCGGTCAGCGGGAGCCCGCTCCCGCCGGGGGCGGTCCTTCGCGCGGTGGTGGCCGTCTCGGTCATGCCTGCTCTACCTCATTCACTGCGTCGATCGCCGTCATCCGTGTCATCCGTGCCATGCGTGCCGCGCCGCCCGCCCGTGGCGTCCGGGCCTTTCGGGTTGCCCGAGTCGTCCGGGCCGTCCGGGACGTCCGAGTCGTCCGGGCCGGGCACGGCCTGCGAGCCGTCACCGGCCCGCGGGGGCTCCAGGTACCCCGGTGCCCCGGGCAGCAGCGGTCCGAACGCGCCCGCGCGCGCCGCCAGGGTCGCCCGGGTCTGCCGCAGCGCGGCCCGGTAGTGGTCGGCCTCCGGTCGCATCGCCACGGCCAACGCCAGGTGCTCGGCGGACGTCTCGAAGTCGCCCAGCCGCGCGGCCGCGACGCCCCACCCGAACTGAGCGTAGTCGTCCGACGGATCGGCCAGGGCGACGGCCCGGAAGTTCTCCAGCGCCGCCGCGTACGAACCCGCGTCGAACTGCGCTCTCGCCAATGTCTCCCGGATGCTGCGCGAGTGCGGCTCCGCCGCGGCCGCCCGCGCCAGCAGCTGCTCGGCGGCGGCCGGGTGCCCCTGCGCCAGCAGTTTCCCGCCCCGGCGGAACCACTCGTACACGTCCCCCACGGGCTCCCCCGCCTGACCCTGCGCCGGGACCCCGCCCCCGTCGGAGCCCCCATCGCCTGCGAATCCGCCCGGGGAGCCGTCCGCGCCCCCGCTGCCGCCGTCCACCCGCTCCTGCCCGCCGCTGCGCTCGCTCACGCCGTACCTCGCCCTCGGTCACGACACCCGCCCCACCGACCAGCACGGGTGTTCCGATCTCTGAACAACGCGTACCCGGTTACGATGCCCAGAATGAGCACCCCCAGTGCAGAAAGCGGAGCGGAGTCTCCGCAGGGCGGCCCCGGCGATCCCGGTCACGTCGCCACCGCAGGTCTGTCCCTGTCCCCCTTCCGTGGCCTCCGATACGTCCCCGACCGGGTCGGCACCCTGGCCGCGGTGACCTCGCCCCCGTACGACGTCGTCGACCCCGGCCGCCGGCTCGACCTGGAGACGGCCGACCCGCACAACGTGGTCCGGCTGATCCTGCCGCGCCCCGAACCGGACGACGCCGGAGACCGCCCCGACCGCGACACCCGCTACCGGCACGCCGCCCGGCTGCTGCGCGACTGGCAGCGCGAAGGCGTCCTGGCCGCCGACCCGGAGCCCGCGCTGTACGTCTACGAGCAGCGCGTGCCCGCCGGCGGCGACTCCCCGGAGCTGCTCCAGCGCGGCCTGATCGGTGCCCTCGCCGTCAGCGGAAGCGAGGCCGGCGTCGTCCTCCCGCACGAGGACGTGATGCCCCGGCCGGTCGCCGACCGGGTCGGCCTGATGCGCACCACCCGCGCCAACCTCGAACCGCTGCTGCTCACCTACCGGGGCAACGGCGGCGCGGCCGGCGTGGTCGAACGCGCTGTCCAGGGCGAGCCGCTGCTCACCACGACCACCACCGACGGCACCCACCACCATCTCTGGGCCGTCACCGACCCCGCCGAGATCGCCGAGATCGGCCGCGACCTGGCCACCTGCCGGGCACTGATCGCCGACGGCCACCACCGCTGGGAGATGTACCTGCGGCTCCAGCGCGAGCACCGTCACCTACCGCGCAGCCCGTGGGACCGCGGCCTGGTGCTGCTGGTCGACACCGCCCGCTACCCGCTGAAGGTCCGGGCGATCCACCGGGTGCTGTACCGGTTGCCGGTCACCGAGGCGCTGGAGAAGCTCGACGACCGCTGGCAGGTCAAGGAGGTGCCCGGCCCGCTGGACACGGCGCTGCAGTCCCTCGCCGAGCAGAAGCGGCACGGCGGCAGCAGTTTCCTGCTGACCGGCGGCGAGGGCGTGTTCTGGCTGGTCGGCGAACCCGACGAAGAGCTGCTCGACGCCACCGTGCCGCAGGACCGGCCGGAGGAGTGGCGCCACCTGGACGCGACCGTCCTGCACGCCACCCTGCTCGACCACACCTGGCGCGTCCCCGACGGCCCGGACGACATCGGCTACCTGCACACCGCCGTGGCCGCCGAGCGTGAGGCCGCCCGCAGCGGCGGCACCGCGGTCCTGCTGCACCCGGTGCGCGAGAGCGTGGTCCGCCGGCTCGCCGAGCAGGGCGTCACCATGCCGCGCAAGTCCACGTCCTTCGGCCCGAAACCGGCCACCGGGCTGGTCCTGCGCAGCCTCGAACTGGGCTGACCCGAAAAGCCGGTTCGGACGCCGCTCCGAAAGCAGTGAGGCCCTGCCTCGCCCCGGGATCTCCCGGGGCGAGGCAGGGCCTCACTCAGTCAGTACCGCTTGACCTCAGGCTTCAGGGCTCAGGCCTCAGGGCCTCAGGCCTTGGCGTCGGTGGACCGCTCCGGCGCCACGCCGTCGAAGTCCTCGTCGATCTCCAGGTCGTCCTCGTCGTAGAACTCCTCGACGTCTTCCTCGTCCTCGAAGATCTCCCGCTCGTCCGCCACACCGCCGCCACGCGGCTTCGCCGGGGCCTCGGCCTGCTCCGTGTCCTCGTCCAGCTCCGGGTCGAGCGCGTCCACGAACTCCAGACCGTCGATCTCGGCCAGTCGCTCCGAGGCGTTGGTCGCACCCTCGCTGTCGGCCTCGGCCGCCTTGGCGAACCACTCACGGGCTTCGTCGGCACGGCCGGCCGCGATCAGCGCCTCGGCGTAGGCGTACCGCAGGCGCGCGGTCCACGGCTGCACCGAGCTGGAGGCCAGCTCGGGGCTCTGCAGGGTGACGACGGCCGCGTCGAACTGCTCCATGTCACTGCGGGCACCGGCCGCGACCAGGCGCATCTCGACCTGGCCGGCCTTGTCCAGCTGCTTCACCTCGGGCTCGCCGGCCATCGCCAGCGCCCGCTCCGGACGGCCCAGACCGCGCTCGCAGTCGGCCATCACCGGCCACAGGTCCGCCCGGCCGGTCATCCGGCGGGCGGCGCGGAACTCGGTCAGCGCCTCGGAGTAGCGCTGCGTCATGTAGGACGCGAAGCCGGCCGCCTCACGGACGGCGGCCACGCGGGAGGCCAGCCGCAGCGCGACGCGCGAGAACTGGTAGGCCTCCTCCGGCTCGCTGTCCAGCAGACGGGCGACCATCACCAGGTTGCGGGCGACGTCGTCGGCGAGCGTCTTGGGCAGGCTCTTGAGCTCCTGGCGGACGTCCGCGTCCAGCTCGAAGCCGGTGACGTCCTCCGGGATCGGCAGACGCTTGACGGGCTCGTAGTTGCCCCGGCGGTCGTCGTAGTCCCGGCCACCGCGGTCGTCACGGTCGCGGTTGTAGCCGCCCGACGGGCGGTCGTCACGACGCGGACGGTCGTCGCGGCGGAAGCCACCGCGGTCGTCACGGTCGCGGTTGAAACCACCGCCGGACGGACGGTCGTCGCGGCGGAAGCCGCCACGGTCGTCACGGTCGCGGTTGAAACCACCGCCAGAGGGACGGTCGTCACGACGGAAGCCACCGCCGGACGGACGGTCGTCACGACGCGGACGGTCGTCACGGTCACGGTTGAAGCCACCGGGACGGTCGTCACGGCGGAAACCGCCGCCACCGGACGGACGGTCGTCACGGCGGAAGCCGCCACCGGACGGACGGTCGTCACGACGCGGACGGTCATCGCGGTCACGGTTGAAACCGCCACCGGAGGGGCGGTCGTCGCGGCGGAAGCCGCCACGGTCGTCACGGTCGCGGTTGAAACCACCGCCGGACGGACGGTCGTCCCGACGGAAGCCACCGCCGGACGGACGGTCGTCACGACGCGGACGGTCGTCACGGTCACGGTTGAAACCGCCACCGGAGGGGCGGTCGTCACGACGGAAGCCGCCACGGTCGTCACGGTCGCGGTTGAAACCACCGCCGGACGGACGGTCGTCCCGACGGAAGCCGCCACCGGAGGGGCGGTCGTCACGACGCGGACGGTCATCGCGGTCACGGTTGAAACCGCCACCGGAGGGGCGGTCGTCACGACGGAAGCCGCCACGGTCGTCACGGTCGCGGTTGAAACCACCGCCGGACGGACGGTCGTCCCGACGGAAGCCGCCACCGGACGGACGGTCGTCACGACGCGGACGGTCGTCACGGTCACGGTTGAAGCCACCGGGACGGTCGTCCCGACGGAAACCGCCGCCACCCGACGGACGGTCGTCACGACGGAAGCCGCCACGGTCGTCACGGTCGCGGTTGAAACCACCGCCAGAGGGACGGTCGTCACGACGGAAGCCACCGCCGGACGGACGGTCGTCACGACGCGGACGGTCGTCACGGTCACGGTTGAAGCCACCGGGACGGTCGTCCCGACGGAAACCGCCGCCACCCGACGGACGGTCGTCACGACGGAAGCCGCCACCGGACGGACGGTCGTCACGACGCGGACGGTCATCGCGGTCACGGTTGAAACCGCCACCGGACGGACGGTCATCGCGGCGGAAGCCACCGCCGGAAGGGCGGTCGTCGCGACGGAAGCCGCCGCGGTCGTCACGGTCGCGGTTGTAACCGCCACCGGAAGGGCGGTCGTCACGGCGCGGACGGTCGTCACGGTCGTCGCGGCGCGGACCACGGTCGTTGGACCAGCCCCCGCGAGACCGGGGCTCGTAGCCGCGGCCGTCGTCCGATCGACGCTCGGGACGGTCCTGGGGCTGGTTCGACATTGTGGCGACTCCTTCTGCTGCTCAGCTCCACCGCGGCCTGGGCGACACACCACTGCCCTCACGCGGTTCGATGCCGGCCTCCTGGCCGCGCACCTACTCCATTGTCCGACATCCCGGGACGCCCCGCGCCTGGGCGGAAGTCCCGATCTGTCGGGGTTGTACACGTTCGCAAAACACAAAAGGCCGCGGCCCCAGCGAATCGCTGGGGCCGCGGCCTTGAATGATTGTTCGGCGGCGTCCTACTCTCCCACAGGGTCCCCCCTGCAGTACCATCGGCGCTGTGAGGCTTAGCTTCCGGGTTCGGAATGTAACCGGGCGTTTCCCTCACGCTATGACCACCGAAACCCTATCGGGTATTCAGCGAAACACACTTTTCAGTTGATAAGTGTTTCTTGTGTTCGCCGGCGATAGCTGTTCGCTACCCGGGAACCACACAGTGAACGCGAGCGTCTGAGGACAAGCCCTCGGCCTATTAGTACCGGTCAACTCCACCCCTCACAGGGCTTCCATATCCGGCCTATCAACCCAGTCGTCTACTGGGAGCCTTACCCTCTCAAGGAGGTGGGAGTGCTCATCTCGAAGCAGGCTTCCCGCTTAGATGCTTTCAGCGGTTATCCCTCCCGAACGTAGCCAACCAGCCATGCCCTTGGCAGGACAACTGGCACACCAGAGGTTCGTCCGTCCCGGTCCTCTCGTACTAGGGACAGCCCTTCTCAACACTCCTACGCGCACAGCGGATAGGGACCGAACTGTCTCACGACGTTCTAAACCCAGCTCGCGTACCGCTTTAATGGGCGAACAGCCCAACCCTTGGGACCTACTCCAGCCCCAGGATGCGACGAGCCGACATCGAGGTGCCAAACCATCCCGTCGATATGGACTCTTGGGGAAGATCAGCCTGTTATCCCCGGGGTACCTTTTATCCGTTGAGCGACGGCGCTTCCACAAGCCACCGCCGGATCACTAGTCCCTACTTTCGTACCTGCTCGACCCGTCAGTCTCACAGTCAAGCTCCCTTGTGCACTTACACTCAACACCTGATTGCCAACCAGGCTGAGGGAACCTTTGGGCGCCTCCGTTACCCTTTAGGAGGCAACCGCCCCAGTTAAACTACCCACCAGACACTGTCCCTGATCCGGATCACGGACCCAGGTTAGACATCCAGCACGACCAGAGTGGTATTTCAACGACGACTCCACAACAACTGGCGTTGCTGCTTCAAAGTCTCCCACCTATCCTACACAAGCCGAACCGAACACCAATATCAAGCTATAGTAAAGGTCCCGGGGTCTTTCCGTCCTGCTGCGCGAAACGAGCATCTTTACTCGTAATGCAATTTCACCGGGCCTATGGTTGAGACAGTCGAGAAGTCGTTACGCCATTCGTGCAGGTCGGAACTTACCCGACAAGGAATTTCGCTACCTTAGGATGGTTATAGTTACCACCGCCGTTTACTGGCGCTTAAGTTCTCAGCTTCGCCTGGACGAATCCAAGCTAACCGGTCCCCTTAACGTTCCAGCACCGGGCAGGCGTCAGTCCGTATACATCGCCTTACGGCTTCGCACGGACCTGTGTTTTTAGTAAACAGTCGCTTCTCGCTGGTCTCTGCGGCCACCCCCAGCTCTGGCAGCAAGTGCCGTCACCAGGAATGGCCCCCCTTCTCCCGAAGTTACGGGGGCATTTTGCCGAGTTCCTTAACCATAGTTCACCCGAACGCCTCGGTATTCTCTACCTGACCACCTGAGTCGGTTTGGGGTACGGGCCGCCATGAAACTCGCTAGAGGCTTTTCTCGACAGCATAGGATCATCCACTTCACCACAATCGGCTCGGCATCAGGTCTCAGACTATGTGAACGGCGGATTTGCCTACCGTTCGTCCTACACCCTTACCCCGGGACAACCACCGCCCGGGCTGGACTACCTTCCTGCGTCACCCCATCGCTCACCTACTACCCCATTGGGTCACCGGCTCCACCACGTCCCATTGTCCGAAGACTCCGGGCCGGCTTCACGGGCTTAGCATCAAGAGGTTCAGCGTTGGCGCTTCAAAGCGGGTACGGGAATATCAACCCGTTGTCCATCGACTACGCCTGTCGGCCTCGCCTTAGGTCCCGACTTACCCTGGGCAGATCAGCTTGACCCAGGAACCCTTGGTCAATCGGCGCAAGAGTTTCTCACTCTTGTATCGCTACTCATGCCTGCATTCTCACTCGTGTACCGTCCACGACTGGTTTCCACCGCCGCTTCACCCGGCACACGACGCTCCCCTACCCATCACAGCAGGCGTTGGCCCTTCATGCTGCAATGACACGACTTCGGTGATGTGCTTGAGCCCCGCTACATTGTCGGCGCGGAATCACTTGACCAGTGAGCTATTACGCACTCTTTCAAGGGTGGCTGCTTCTAAGCCAACCTCCTGGTTGTCTCTGCGACTCCACATCCTTTCCCACTTAGCACACGCTTAGGGACCTTAGTCGGTGTTCTGGGCTGTTTCCCTCTCGACCATGGAGCTTATCCCCCACAGTCTCACTGCCACGCTCTCACTTACCGGCATTCGGAGTTTGGCTAAGGTCAGTAACCCGGTGAGGCCCATCGCCTATCCAGTGCTCTACCTCCGGCAAGAAACACGTGACGCTGCACCTAAATGCATTTCGGGGAGAACCAGCTATCACGGAGTTTGATTGGCCTTTCACCCCTAACCACAGGTCATCCCCCAGGTTTTCAACCCTGGTGGGTTCGGTCCTCCACGAAGTCTTACCTCCGCTTCAACCTGCCCATGGCTAGATCACTCCGCTTCGGGTCTTGGGCGTGCAACTCAAACGCCCTATTCGGACTCGCTTTCGCTACGGCTACCCCACACGGGTTAACCTCGCTACACACCGCAAACTCGCAGGCTCATTCTTCAAAAGGCACGCAGTCACGAGACACACAGCAAGCTGCATGTCCGACGCTCCCACGGCTTGTAGGCACACGGTTTCAGGTACTATTTCACTCCGCTCCCGCGGTACTTTTCACCATTCCCTCACGGTACTATCCGCTATCGGTCACCAGGGAATATTTAGGCTTAGCGGGTGGTCCCGCCAGATTCACACGGGATTTCTCGGGCCCCGTGCTACTTGGGAGTTTCTCAAACGAGCCGCACAGATTTCGTCTACGGGGGTCTTACCCTCTACGCCGGACCTTTCGCATGTCCTTCGACTATCCATACGGTTTCTGACTCGCCGACCGGCCGGCAGACCGGTCAAGAAAAATCCCACGACCCCCAAGTGGCAACCCCTGCCGGGTCTCACACCACCTGGGTTTAGCCTCATCCGGTTTCGCTCGCCACTACTCCCGGAATCACGGTTGTTTTCTCTTCCTGCGGGTACTGAGATGTTTCACTTCCCCGCGTTCCCTCCACATACCCTATGTGTTCAGGTATGGGTGACAGCCCATGACGACTGCCGGGTTTCCCCATTCGGAAACCCCCGGATCAAAGCCTGGTTGACGGCTCCCCGGGGACTATCGTGGCCTCCCACGTCCTTCATCGGTTCCTGGTGCCAAGGCATCCACCGTGCGCCCTTAAAAACTTGGCCACAGATGCTCGCGTCCACTGTGCAGTTCTCAAACAACGACCAGTCACCCACCCCCAAGACCCGAACGGATCTCTTCAGTGGGACCGGCATCTCTGAAGCAACAGCCATACGGCCGTTCCCTCAGGACCCAACAACGTGCCCGACACATCACGCAGTGCTCTGTGTTCCACGCCGAAGCAGTACTAACAGGCCCTACCTGATGTGCCGAATAGTCAACGTTCCACCCATGAGCAACCGTGCAGAACATTCGCCTGCAAGCGGCATATTGCTCCTTAGAAAGGAGGTGATCCAGCCGCACCTTCCGGTACGGCTACCTTGTTACGACTTCGTCCCAATCGCTGGTCCCACCTTCGACGGCTCCTCCCCTTACGGGTTAGGCCACCGGCTTCGGGTGTTACCGACTTTCGTGACGTGACGGGCGGTGTGTACAAGGCCCGGGAACGTATTCACCGCAGCATGCTGATCTGCGATTACTAGCAACTCCAACTTCATGGGGTCGAGTTGCAGACCCCAATCCGAACTGAGGCCGGCTTTTTGGGATTCGCTCCGCCTCGCGGCATCGCAGCCCTTTGTACCGACCATTGTAGCACGTGTGCAGCCCAAGACATAAGGGGCATGATGATTTGACGTCGTCCCCACCTTCCTCCGAGTTGACCCCGGCAGTCTCCTGTGAGTCCCCATCACCCCGAAAGGCATGCTGGCAACACAGAACAAGGGTTGCGCTCGTTGCGGGACTTAACCCAACATCTCACGACACGAGCTGACGACAACCATGCACCACCTGTATACCGACCACAAGGGGGCGACTATCTCTAGCCGTTTCCGGTATATGTCAAGCCTTGGTAAGGTTCTTCGCGTTGCGTCGAATTAAGCCACATGCTCCGCTGCTTGTGCGGGCCCCCGTCAATTCCTTTGAGTTTTAGCCTTGCGGCCGTACTCCCCAGGCGGGGAACTTAATGCGTTAGCTGCGGCACCGACGACGTGGAATGTCGCCAACACCTAGTTCCCAACGTTTACGGCGTGGACTACCAGGGTATCTAATCCTGTTCGCTCCCCACGCTTTCGCTCCTCAGCGTCAGTAATGGCCCAGAGATCCGCCTTCGCCACCGGTGTTCCTCCTGATATCTGCGCATTTCACCGCTACACCAGGAATTCCGATCTCCCCTACCACACTCTAGCCTGCCCGTATCGAATGCAGACCCGGGGTTAAGCCCCGGGCTTTCACATCCGACGCGACAGGCCGCCTACGAGCTCTTTACGCCCAATAATTCCGGACAACGCTCGCACCCTACGTATTACCGCGGCTGCTGGCACGTAGTTAGCCGGTGCTTCTTCTGCAGGTACCGTCACTTGCGCTTCTTCCCTGCTGAAAGAGGTTTACAACCCGAAGGCCGTCATCCCTCACGCGGCGTCGCTGCATCAGGCTTTCGCCCATTGTGCAATATTCCCCACTGCTGCCTCCCGTAGGAGTCTGGGCCGTGTCTCAGTCCCAGTGTGGCCGGTCGCCCTCTCAGGCCGGCTACCCGTCGTCGCCTTGGTAGGCCATTACCCCACCAACAAGCTGATAGGCCGCGGGCTCATCCTGCACCGCCGGAGCTTTACACCCAGGACCATGCGGTCCCAGGTCATATCCGGTATTAGACCCCGTTTCCAGGGCTTGTCCCAGAGTGCAGGGCAGATTGCCCACGTGTTACTCACCCGTTCGCCACTGATCCACCCCGAAGGGCTTCACCGTTCGACTTGCATGTGTTAAGCACGCCGCCAGCGTTCGTCCTGAGCCAGGATCAAACTCTCCGTGAATGTCTGCCCGTAATCGGGCCGCACTCGCGTCGAGCGGCACGGCAACCACCGGAATAGGGCGGCCCCGCGCACTGCGTCCTCGCTAGTGTTTACTTCATAAAGGAATCTCCAACCCCGATCAGAAGACCGAGGCCGGGGATGTCAACATATCTGGCGTTGACTTTTGGCACGCTGTTGAGTTCTCAAGGAACGGACACTTCCTTCGGACCGCCTTCCAGCGGGCCCTCCGGGCGCTTCGTTCGTATTTCCAGCTTACCAGATGTTTTCCGCTCCGTTTTCCGGAGTTTCATTCATCCGATCCTGGCCGGCCAGGTCCGCTTTCTGCGGCGACCTCCACGTTAGCGCATTTCGAGACTGGCTCGAAATTCCCCGTCTTCACCGGTCGACGAAAACGCCAACCAACCCAATTGAATGGGCATCGAGTGAAAGTTGGGACTTGCTGAGTGTGATGGCCGCCCCGGCTGGTCCGCGGTGACCTCTCGGCCTCCCCGTGCACCTGCCCGCTTCAAGCGACTCGTCCAACACTAGGCCAGCCGGACGGTCGAGTCAAACACCGAGGGCCGGATCTGTCCAGATCCGGCCCTCGGTGTTCAGAACCGCAGGTCAGCGGTCATGCGTTTCAGCCACGCTCAGCCGGCCTGGACCAGCTCCGCCGCGGCCAGGTTGCGCTTGCCGCGGCGCAGCACCAGCCAGCGCCCGTGCAGCAGGTCGGCCTCGGTGGGCACCGCCTCCTCGTCCGTCACCTTGACGTTGTTGAGGTAGGCACCGCCCTCCTTGATCGTCCGGCGGGCGGCAGAGCGGCTGGGCGACAGGCCGACGGCGACCAACAGGTCGACCACGGGCTGGAGTTCGGCCACCTCGGCCTTGGGGACCTCGGCCAGCGCGGCGGCCAGGGTCGGGGCCTCCAGGTCAGCGAGGTCGCCCTGGCCGAACAGCGCCTTCGACGCGGCGACGGCGCGCTCGTACTGCTCCGCGCCGTGGACCAGCGTGGTGAGCTCCTCGGCCAGTGCGCGCTGGGCGAGGCGGGCCGCCGGGCGCTCGGCGGTCTCGCGCTCCAGCTCCTCGATCTCCGCCTTCGAGCGGAAGCTGAAGATCCGCAGGAAGTTGGAGACGTCCCGGTCGTCCGCGTTCAGCCAGAACTGGTAGAAGGCGTACGGGGTGGTGAGGTCGGGGTCCAGCCAGACCGTGCCGGACTCCGTCTTGCCGAACTTGGTGCCGTCGGCCTTGACGATCAGCGGGGTGGCCAGCGCGTGCACGGACTTTCCGGCGGCCTTGCGGATGAGGTCCGTGCCGGCGGTGAGGTTGCCCCACTGGTCGCTGCCGCCGGTCTGCAGGGCGCAGCCGTAGCGGCGGTTCAGCTCCAGGAAGTCCATGCCCTGGAGGATCTGGTAGCTGAACTCGGTGTAGCTGATGCCCGCGTCGGAGTTGAGCCGCCGGGCGACGGCCTCCTTGGCGATCATGTTGTTGACGCGGAAGTACTTGCCCACGTCGCGCAGCAGGCTGATGGCCGACATCCCGGAGGTCCAGTCCAGGTTGTTCACCATGCGCGCCGCGTACGGACCCTCGAAGTCGAGGAAGCGCGCGATCTGGCCACGCAGGCGCTCGACCCAGCCGGCCACCGTCTCGGGGTCGTTGAGGACGCGCTCGGCGGTGGGCTTCGGGTCACCGATCAGGCCGGTGGCGCCGCCGACCAGGCCGAGCGGGAGGTTTCCCGCCTGCTGGATGCGGCGCATGGTGAGGATCTGCACCAGGTTGCCGAGGTGCAGGCTGGGGGCCGTCGGGTCGAAGCCGCAATAGAACGTGACCGGGCCGTCCGCGAACGCCTTGCGCAGTGCGTCCTCGTCAGTGGACAGGGCGATCAGCCCGCGCCACTGCAGCTCGTCGACGATGTCCGTCACGGTCACGCTTCTCCTTCGATCGGGCGTCCGCCCGGTGCGGACCCGGTTCGGTCGGGCCCCGGTACGGAACGGCTCCAGCGTTGTAGAGCCTACGCGGTCCCGGCCAGCGACTTTTCGCCGAGGCGGCCCGGCGGGAACGTGCCGACGCCCCCGCCGCCCCGGCCCGACACCGGAAATTCCGTTGTTCGTCGGCCCGGAGCCCCTTCAGAGTGGTCCCACCGCCGTGCGGCGGCAGTGACGTGTGTGGAGACGGTCGTGCCGCCGTGGCACGCCTCCGGAAGGGTGGGCCGAGGTGCGGAGCACGCTGGTTCTGAATGCAAGCTACGAGCCCCTGACGACGGTGTCGCTCCAGCGTGCCGTGGTCCTGGTACTCCAGGACAAGGCCGTGGTGGAGCAGGCGCACCCGCTGCGGAGCGTCCGTGGGACGGGGGTCACCGTCCCGGTGCCCCGGGTGATCAGACTGCAACGGTACGTACGGGTGCCGTTCCGACAACAGGCTCCGTGGTCGCGCCGTGGGGTGCTGGTCCGCGACCAGCACCTGTGTGCCTACTGCGGGCGCCGGGCGACCACCGTGGACCACCTGCAGCCCCGGTCGCGGGGTGGGGCGGACAGCTGGCTGAACACCGTGGCCGCCTGTGCCGAGGACAACCAGCGCAAGGCGGACCGGACGCCCGAGCAGGCCGGGATGAAGCTGCTGCGCAAGCCGTTCGTGCCGACCCCGCAGGCGACTCTGATGCTGGCGTTGGGCCTGCGCGGCTCGGACGTCCGGGAGCTGGCCCAGTGGCTCCCGGCGGCAGCGGTGGTGGCGCCCTCAGCTGCGTAGCCTTCGCGCAGGGCTCGGTCGGCACCGCGGCCTGAGGCGGGCGTGTGCCCGCCCTCGGCCCTCGGGCCCTGGGCTTGGGGCTTGGGCCCTGGACCCTGGGCCCTGGGTTTGGGGCTTGGCCCTCAGCCCTTGGCCTGGTAGCCGGCCGCCGTGCCGAACGTGGCCGCGTGCTCGGGCACCGCGACGACCTGGCCGCCGCCGATCAGCACCCGGCCGGAGACCAGCAGCGAACCGGTGCCCGGCGGGAAGTTGCCGCCGACCGCCTCCTGCCCGCCCGCCAGGGCGAAGCGGCTGAGGTGGGCCGGCTGGTCGAGGCGTTCGTCGGCGGCGAGCAGCAGCGCGCCGCCGTCGACGCCGACCGCCCGGACGACGCCCTTCTCGTTGGCGGCGGTCTTCCAGCGCTGCTGCCCGGTGTCCAGGTCGTAGCCCAGGACGGAGACGGCGCCGCCACCGTTCACCGGGACACGTGTGGTGACCATCGTCCGGTCCTGGAAGAAGACGCCGGGCGTGGCCGAAAACGCGCCGTGGGCGACGTCGAGCCGGCCCTCTCCCGCCGCCACGGGGATCTCGGCGGCCGGGTCACCGGCGGCGCCCCAGGCGAACACCTTGTCGTCGCCGGGCTTCTCCCCCGTGGTGAGGACGACGGACGGCTCGGCGGAGAGCACCGTCACCGTCTTCGGCTGGTTGTTCAGGCCGCGCCACCAGCTCACCTTGCCGTCGGCGGTGTTGAGCGACACGGCCTGGTCGACGGGGGTGGAGTCGGCGCAGGTGCTGGCGACCATGACGGTCTTGCCCGCGACGCCGCCGGAGAGGGTGCAGAACTTGCCCTGGCCGGTGTACTGCCAGACGTCCTTGCCGTCGGCGGACTCCCAGGCGACGGCGCGGTCGTCGCCGACGGCGATCACCTTGTCGTCGGTGACGCCGACATGGGCGTTGTAAGCGCCCTTGGCCTCGGAGACGGTCTTGGTCCAGGCGGTCTTGCCGGCTTTGGTGTCGACGGCAGCCACCAGCGTGCACGGGGTTTTCGGGTCGGCCTGGGGCCGGAAGAGGGCAGCGCCGAGGCCGGCCGTGTTCACACTCGGCGAGAGGCCGCAGGGGACGGCCCCGGCGGCGGGCGGCTCGACCGACCAGGTCGGCTTGCCGTCCGCGCGGTCGTAGGCGTGGACACCGGTCGCGTCGGCGCGCACCAGCGCGTCGGTCAGCAGCCAGCTGCCGACCAGGGTGTCGTCGGCGCCCGGTTGGAGTGCGGCGGCGGGCTGGGCCGCCCAGGCCTTGGTGTGGGCGACGGCGAAACCGGGCTCGCCGCCGGCGGACGCACTGCCGCCGCCCTCGATGCCGACCATCAGGCCGGCCACCACCAGCACGCCGAGCGCGGCGACACCGGCGCCGGCCCGTATGGTCAGGGCGCGGCGGCTGGGCGCGTGCTCGGCGGAGACCACCGCGTCGGCGGCGGCCCGGGCCTTGGCCGCGAGCCCGTTGCGCGCAGCGCCGGATCCGCCGCCGCTGCCGGCACCGGTGCCGCCGCTGCCGCCGGTGTTCCCACCACGGCCACCGCCCCGGCGTCCGGCCGACCGGCGGGCGGGCGGCTCCGGGTCGGCGGCCTCCGCGGCGACCGCAGCGGAGGCCGGAGCAGCCGGCTCGGGCTCGGCTTCCGGCTCGGGCTCGAGGTGCACGTACCCGTCGGCGGAGTACTCGGCGCCCGCGGGCGCGTACAGCTCTCCACCGGCCGGCTGCTGCGGGACGGCGTACGGGGCGTACTGCTGCTGCTCGTGATCGGCGTACTGGTAGTACGGCTGGTGCTGCCCGCCCGGGTGGCCGTCGCCCTGGGCGTACCCGGTCTCGCCGTAGCCGGCCTGACCGTAGCCGCTCTCCCCGTAACCGCTCTCCGCGTGGCCGGGCCCGCCGTACCCGGACCGGCCGTACCCGGGCTCGCCGTATCCCGCCTGACCGTACCCGGACTGGCCGTAGCCCGCCTGACCGTATTCGCTGCCGGTGCCGGATCCGTACCCGTGGGCGCTCTGCCACTGCTGCTCCGGATACCCGGCCGGCCACTCCTGCTGCTGGGCCGGCTGCGGGTACCACGGCTGCTGCTGGGCGTCTCCGAGGGGATCCTGAGCCATCCGTTCCGTCCCTCCCGACCGCCAGCAGTGCGGCAGTCAGCATCTCACGCCCCCCGGAGCGCCCCGGAGCGGCCCCTTCCGGTCCCGGCGTGAAGGCGGCTCAGGCGGTTTCGGCGCTCAACGCGGTGTCGATACGGGCGGCGAGGGTGAGGTCGAGGGTGGTGAGGCCGCCGGCGCTGTGGGTGGAGAGGGCGAAGCGGAGGGTGCGCCAGCGGATGTCGATGTCGGGGTGGTGGTCCAGCGCCTCGGCCTGTTCGGCGACCGCGACGACCACCCGGATCGCCGCCGGGAAGTCCCGGGCGTCGGCGGTACGGACGATGGTGTCGCCGTCCCGGGTCCACTGCGGCAGACCGGCCAGGGCGGCCGTGATCTCGTCTTCGGTCAGGCGTGCTCTGCTGCTCATCGGACCGCTCCCGTGCGTCGGGTGGAAATCGGAGGTGGGGCGTCAGGCCTTCCGGCGCGGACGGGGCACCAGCTCGCCGCCGCAGTTGGGGCAGGTGGCGGCCATCGCCTCGGTGCACTCCGCGCAGAAGCTGCACTCGAAGGAGCATATGAAGGCGGAGCCGTCCGCGGTGAGCGACACCGCGCAACGCTCGCAGGTGTCGCGCATCTCCAGGGCCATGACGTCCTCCGGGGTGAAGAGATCTGACGAAAGATCAGCTGATGAGCAGCTTGGTGACGGCTGCCAGGCCGACCACCACGATGATCGCGCGCAGTGCGGTCGGCGCCAGCTTGCGGCCGACCTTGGCGCCGACCAGCCCGCCGCAGAGCGAGCCGACGGCGATCAGGCCGGCGGCGGCCCAGTCGACGGTGGAGGTGAAGAGGAAGAAGACCGCGGCGACGCCGTTGACGATCATCGCCAGGGCGTTCTTCACGGCGTTGATCCGCTGGAGGCCCTCCTGGAGCAGCATGCCCATCAGCGCCAGCAGCAGGACGCCCTGGGCGGCGCCGAAGTAGCCGCCGTAGATGCCGGTCAGGAAGACGCCGCCGAGCAGCACCGGGCCGCCGTCCGGGTCTCCCCCGGGCCTGCGGCGGGCGGCGACCGCCTTGGCCACCCGGGGCTGGATCACCACCAGGACGAGGGCCAGCAGGATCAGCACCGGCACGATCGCGTCGAAGGCGGCGCTCGGAAGCTCGATCAGCAGCACCGCGCCGACCAGCCCGCCGAGCAGCGAGGCGGTGCCGAGGCGCAGCAGCCGGCGGCCCTGGTCGGCCAGCTCCCGCCGGTAGCCGATCACGCCGCTGAGCGAACCGGGCACCAGGCCGAAGGAGTTGGAGACGTTGGCGGTGACCGGCGGGATGCCCACGGCGAGCAGGACGGGGAAGGTGATCAAGGTCCCGGAGCCGACGATCACATTGATCATCCCGGCTCCGACGCCCGCCACCAGGACGGCGATCGCCTCCCAGAGCGTCATGGGTCACCTCTCGTCTCGGTCCTGTCCGAGGCGATCATGCCGGACGTCGGGCCGGGCCTACCAGAACCGCCCACGATTCGGGATGTACAACACACCGTCGGGGCGGGCACAGCGGTGAGGCGGACGCAGCGGTGAAGCGGGCACAGCGGTGAAGCGGGCACAGAGACTCGCCGGATCCACGGGACGCACACGACGCAGACCCGCCGGAACGGCCGAGGGCCCGCCCCCACGAAAGGGGGGCGGGCTCTCGGCGCGCGGTGGTCCGGGCTCAGCCGGTCACTCGGGGTCGATCTTGCGGTACTCGCGGGCCGGGTCGACCCGCGGGCGGGCGGCGCCCTTGGTGTCGGTGTCCAGCGGGCGCGGGCCGGCCGCCGGGTCCAGCGGGACCTGGGTGGACGCCGGCGCGCCGGGCGCCGCGACCGCACCGCCGTTCACGCCGCCGTTCACGCCGCCGTTGCCGGCCAGGCCGGTGAACGCGCCGCCGAGGCCCTTGAGCGCGTCGCCGACCTCGCTCGGGATGATCCACAGCTTGTTGGAGTCGCCCTTGGCCAGCTCGGGCAGGGTCTGCAGGTACTGGTAGGCGAGCAGCTTCTGGTCGGCGTCGCCGTCGTGGATGGCCTCGAAGACCGTCCGGATCGCGGCCGCCTCACCGTCGGCACGCAGCACCGCGGCCTGGGCCTCACCCTCGGCCTTGAGCACCTCGGCCTGCTTCTCACCCTCGGCCCGCAGGATCTGGGCCTGCCGGGCACCCTCGGCGGTGAGGATCGCGGCGCGCTTGTCACGGTCGGCGCGCATCTGCTTCTCCATCGAGTCCTGGATGGAGGTCGGCGGCTCGATCGCCTTCAGCTCGACGCGGTTGACCCGGATGCCCCACTTGCCGGTGGCCTCGTCCAGCACCCCGCGCAGACCGGCGTTGATGACCTCACGGGAGGTCAGGGTGGATTCGAGGTCCATCGAGCCGATGATGTTGCGCAGCGTGGTGACGGTGAGCTGCTCGATGGCCTGGATGTAGCTGGCGACCTCGTAGGTGGCGGCCCGCGGGTCGGTCACCTGGTAGTAGATGACCGTGTCGATGTTGACCACCAGGTTGTCCTGGGTGATCACCGGCTGGGGCGGGAACGGCACGACCTGCTCGCGCAGGTCGATCCGGTTGCGGACCCGGTCGATGAACGGGACGACGATGTTCAGGCCCGCGTTGAGCGTCCGGGTGTAGCGGCCGAAGCGCTCCACGATCGCGGCGCTGGCCTGCGGGATGACCTGAATCGTCTTGATCAGCGCGATGAAGGCCACCACGACCAGGACGACCAGGACGATAAGGACGGGTTCCACGGACTCTCCCCTAGACGACCAGGGCGGTCGCGCCCTGGATTTCGACGACGTCGACCTGCTGCCCCGGCGAGTACACACTGCCGGGGTTGAGCGCGCGGGCCGACCAGATCTCGCCGTTGAGCTTGATCCGTCCGCCCTCCCCGTCGACCTGTTCCGCGACGACCGCGGTGGCGCCCTTGAGCGCCTCGATGCCCATCTTGACCTGCGGGCCCTTCTGCATCTGCCGGTACGCGATGGGGCGGACCACCACCAGCAGCCCGGCCGAGACCGCGACGAAGGTCAGGACCTGCCAGACCACCCCGATTCCCAGCCCGGCCACGCCGGCCGCGGCGAGCGCGCCGACCGCGAACATGGCGAACTCCGGCATCGCGGTGATCACCAACGGTATGCCGAGGCCGACGGCGGCCAGGAGCCACCAGATCCAGCTGTCCACGTGTCCATCCTAGGGAGCGAAGGGCCTTCGAGGCGGACAGTTCCCGCAGGTGGAGGGGCGGAAACCGGTCGCACGTGCGACCGGTCCCAGTTCAGCGGAGTTCCGTGCTGCCAGGCGGGTTGGGAACCCTCCGGCCGGACGCGCCCGCGGGGCCTCAGCCGAGCGGCAGGCCCTGGGCGGACCAGCGGTCACCGTGCCGCTCCAGGGTCAGCGGCAGGCCGAAGCACTTGGAGAGGTTGCGCGCGGTCAGCTCGGTGTCGATCGGGCCGGCGGTGAGCACCTTGCCCTGACGGATCATCAGGACGTGGGTGAAGCCGGGGGCGATCTCCTCGACGTGGTGGGTGACCATGGCCATGGCCGGCGCGAACTCGTCCTGGGCCAGCGCGCCGAGGCGGCGGACCAGGTCCTCGCGGCCGCCGAGGTCCAGGCCGGCGGCCGGCTCGTCCAGCAGCAGCAGCTCGGGGTCGGTCATCAGGGCGCGCGCGATCAGGGTGCGCTTCTTCTCGCCCTCGGAGAGGGTGCCGAACTTGCGGGCGGTCAGCTTGGACATGCCGAGGCGGTCCAGCAGCACCAGCGCGCGGGACTCGTCGGACTCCTCGTACTTCTCCTGCCAGCTGACCGTCATGCCGTACGCGGCGGTGAGCACCGTCTGCAGCACGGTCTGCTCGGCGGGCAGCTTGTCGAACATCGCGGCGCCGGCCAGGCCGATCCGGGAGCGCAGCTCGAAGACGTCGATCTCGCCGAGCTTCTCGCCCAGGACGGACACCTTGCCGGAGGTCGGGAAGAGGTACGTGGACGCGATCTGCAGCAGGGTGGTCTTGCCCGCGCCGTTGGGGCCGAGGATGACCCAGCGCTCGCCCTCCGAGATGGACCACGAGACCTGGTCGACCAGTGCGCGCTCCTCCCGGACCACGGATACGTCCACCAGCTCCAGCACGTCGCTCATGCCTACGCCTTCCCCAAAACAGAAATCACGGCCGTCGGTGCGGGCGGGCAGCCTACTCCGGCGGCCGGGTGGCACGGAGTGGGGTGCGCCGCACACGCATGGGCAAACCTACGCCACGCGGATGACCGCCGATTCCGTAGGCTGGCCGGATGCTCGCGACTCCTGCCGACAATCCGTACGAAGAGCCTCGTTCAGGGCGGCTGACCGCCTGGGGCAACGCCCTGCTGGCCGGCCTGGTGCCGCCCGACAACGCCGCCGCGGCCGTCCTCGGAGCCGACGAGAGCCACCGGGTGACCGGGCTGCCCGGGGACGCTCCGGGCGAGCGGCACGGACTCACCTGGGCGCTCGGACGGCTGCGGGTGCTGGGCGTGAAGGGCCTGCGGCTGGCGCTGCCCAGCGCCGGGCACCCGCTCGGGCTGGCCGGCCCGCCGGCGTTCAACGACCGGGCGCTCGGCGCGGGCGAGGCCGTGCTGGCGGTCGGGGTGCCGCTCGGGCTGGTCCCCGAGGTCGAGGTGTTCGGCCCGGCCGGGGACCGCTCGGCGACGGTGCTCTGGCGCTGCGCCGAGGTGAACGACACCCCGCCGGCCGACGTGCCGTCGCTGCACGAGGCCGAGCGTGAGCTCGCGGACGGCCTGCGCGAGGCGACCCTGCTGCTCACCCGCCTCGACGTCGCCGGCGCCGGCCCGGAGGCGTTGCGCGCACTGGAGGCCTACCGCCGGCGCGGCCACGCCGAACTGCTCGCCCCCGGGTACCCGCCGCGGGCCGTCCGCGTCCTGGAGTCGGCCCGGCAGGTCGCCGCGCTGCTCGCGATCGCCTCCGACAGCCACGGCGCCGCGGTCAGCGCCTCCGAGATGGCCTCCCGCCAGGCCGTCCTGGACCCCCTGCGCCGCACCGCCCGCCGCGCCCAGGTAGCGGCGTACAACGCCCTGGTCGACGAGCGCGACGCCCGCTGACCCCCTGCTCGGCCGGCGGCCTCCGCGCGCTACCCCTCCCGCGCCTCCCCGTGCCGGACGGCCCAGAGGGCGGCCTGGGTGCGGTCGGCGAGGTCCAGCTTCATCAGGATGTTGGAGACGTGCGTCTTCACCGTCTTCTCGGACAGGTGCAGGCTGCGGGCGATCTCCCGGTTGGAGCGGCCGTCGGCGATGTGGCCGAGGACTTCGCGCTCGCGCTCGGTCAGGGTGCCGCCGCGCCCCTGCGGCGGGCGCGGGCCATCGTCGGCGAGCAGCGCCTCGGCCAGTTCGGGCTGGAGCAGGACGTGGCCGGCGTGCACCGAGCGGATCGCGCCGGCCAGCGCCTCCGGGTCGACGTCCTTGTACACGTACCCGGCGGCGCCGGCCCGCAGGGCGGGGACCATCGTGCGGTGCTCGGTGAAGCTGGTGACGATGAGGATCCGGGCCCGGCTGCCCTCGCCCTTGAGCGTGCGCAGCGCCTCGATGCCGTCCACGCCGGGCATCTTGAGGTCCATCAGGACGACGTCCGGGTCGAGTTCGCGGGCCCGGTCGATGCCCTCCGCACCGTCGGCGGCCTCGCCCACGACCTCGATGTCGTCCTGCACCTCCAGGAAGGTGCGCAGGCCGCGGCGGACGACCTGGTGGTCGTCGACCAGCAGGACGCGGATCGCTGGTGTGGTGTCAGGCACCGGGGACCTCCATCTCGACGACCGTCCCCGCGCCGGGGGCCGAGTCCAGGGTGAGCATGCCGCCGACCGCGGAGGCGCGGTCGCGCATCGAGGCGAGGCCGAGGTGGCGGCCGGCCCGGCGCACGGACTCGGGATCGAAGCCCCGGCCGTCGTCACGGACCCGCAGGACGGCGCCGCGAGCGGGCGTGCCGGCCAGGGTGACGGTGACCCGGCGGGCGCCGGAGTGGCGCAGCGCGTTGTGCAGGGCCTCCTGGGCGACCCGCAGGAGCGCCGCCTCCTGGGCCGGCGGCAGGGCGCGCACACCGTCGGCGGCGAAGGCGACGTCGGCGCTGTGGGCGCGGTCGAGGACCTGCACCTGGGAGGCGAGGGTGGCGCTGAGGCCGTCCTCCTCCAGGGCGGCGGGCCGTAGCTCGACGACGACGGCGCGCAGTTCGTCGGCGGCCTCGGCGGCGAGCCGGGCGACCTCGGCGAGTTCGGCGCGGGCGCGGGCCGGGTCGCGGTCGACCAGGGTGGCGGCGGCCTTGGCGGTGAGGCGCAGCGAGAAGAGCTTCTGCGACACGGCGTCGTGCAGGTCGTGGGCGATCCGGGCGCGCTCGCCGGCCAGGGTGAGTTCGCGGCTGCGCTCGTAGAGGCGGGCGTTGGAGAGGGCGAGGGCGGCGTGGGCGGCGAGGATCCGCAGCAGTTCCTCGTCGTGGTCGGTGAAGCCGCCGCCGCCGCGCTTGTTGGCGAGGAAGATGACGCCCATGACCTGCGATTCGTCCTCGGCGGCGTCGGTGTCGAGGACGGGCATGCCGAGGAAGGCGTCCATCTCCGGGTGGGCGGCGGGCCAGCCCTCGAACGCGGGCGCCTTGCGGACGTCGGCGAGGCGGGTGGGGCCGGTCTCGTGCAGCATCTTGGCGAGTACGCCGTGCTGGCGGGGCAGCGGGCCGATGGCCTTCCACTGCTCGTCGGTGACGCCGTCGACGACGAACTGGGCGAAGCCGCCGTGGTCGTCGGGCACGCCCAGGGCCGCGTACTCGGCGTCGAGCAGGCCGCGGGCGGAGGCGGTGATCCGGCGCAGGACCTCGCGCACCTCCAGGTGGCGGCTCATCGCGAGAAGGGCCCGGCTGACGGCCTCGATGCCGGCGAGGCAGGGCTCGCAGGCGGGCAGCGGGCCGTCGGGCGGCGGGCCGATCGGGATCCGGTCGACGGGCAGCAGACCGGTCCGGGGGCGGCGGTCACTGGGCGGGGTGGGCATACCGCCAAACTACCGCCGCCGGGCGCGCCGCCGCGTCGGTCCGGGGGCGCGCGGGGACCAGGTCGCAGGACCTAGGGCGAGACGCCGGGGGGCGGCCCTCCCCGTCGCCGGGAAGAGCCGCCCCTGGGGGTGCGGCGAGGGGGGTCAGCCCTTCTGCATGACCTCGGGCTCGTGGCGGCGCTGGAGGCGCGTCACGATGACGCCGATGACGATCGACATCGCGATGAGCGCTCCCGCGTCGATCCACCACTGGGCGACGGTGTGCTTCCACAGCGGGTCGTGGTCCGGGTGCTGGAAGTCCTTGTTCCAGGGCCCCATGAGCTCGGAGAGGTTGAGCGTGACGGACACGATGCCGGTGCCCCAGCGGGCCGGCATCAGCCAGGCGGCCTGCTCCAGGCCGGGCTTGCCGAAGATCTGGAAGAGGCAGCCGGTGAAGACGACCTGGACGATCGCGAACATGACCAGCAGCGGCATGGTCTTCTCGGCGGTCTTGACCAGCGCGGAGATCATCAGGCCGAACATCATCGCGGCGAAGCTGAGCAGGATCATGCCGATGGTCATCTCGATCACCGGCAGGTTCTCGATGATCAGACCGTGCTCGGGGAGCTTGCGCGGCAGGAAGCCGACGGCGGAGATGATGGCGCCCTGGATCACGCTGAAGAAGCCCAGCACGATGATCTTGGACATCATGTACGCCGAGCGGGAGAGCCCGGTGGCTCGTTCTCGCTCGTAGATCGCCCGTTCCTTGATCAACTCTCGGACCGAGTTGGCCGATCCGGAGAAGCAGGCGCCGATCGCCAGGATCAGCATGATCGTCGCGGCCCCGCTGTTGAGGTGGAGCTGCGTCTTCGGGTTGGGTGCGAGCCCCGGTTCGTTGGGGATCAGCACGCTCACCGCGCCGATGACCGCGGGCAGCAGCACCGACAGGGCCAGGAAACCGCGGTCCGAGGCGAGCACCGACACGTAGCGGCGGATCAGCGTCCACAACTGCGAGCCCCAGCTCTGCGGCTTCGGCGGGCGGATGGCCTCCTGGACGATCTGGGCGGACTGCACCGCACCGGCGTCCACGTCGGCGGAGTACTGCTGGTAGTGCACCGAACCGCGGTAGCGGCCGGCCCAGTCGTGGTCCGGGTAGTTCTCGAAGGCCTGGAAGACGTCGGCCCAGGTCTCGTACCCGAAGAAGTGCAGCGCCTCGTCCGGCGGGCCGAAGTAGGCCACCGAACCGCCCGGCGCCATCACCAGCAGCCGGTCGCAGAGCGCCAGTTCGGCCACCGAGTGGGTGACGACCAGGATGGTGCGGCCGTCGTCGGCGAGGCCGCGCAGCATCTGCATGACCTCGCGGTCCATGCCCGGGTCGAGGCCCGAGGTGGGCTCGTCCAGGAAGATCAGCGACGGCTTGGTCAGCAGCTCCAGGGCCACCGAGACGCGCTTCTGCTGGCCGCCGGAGAGGGCGGTGATCCGGTTGTCGGCGCGCTTGTCGAGGCGCAGTTCGTAGAGCACCTCGTCGATCCGCGCCTCGCGCTCGGCGGCCTCGGTGTCACCGGGGAAGCGCAGCCGGGCCGCGTACTTGAGGCCGGTGCGGACGGTCAGTTCCTTGTGCAGGATCTCCGACTGCGGCACCAGGCCGATGCGCGAGCGCAGTTCGGCGAACTGCTTGTAGAGGTTGCGGCCGTCGTAGAGGACGTCGCCGCGGTCGGCCGGGCGGTAGCCGGTGAGGGCGCGCAGCAGGGTCGATTTGCCGGAGCCGGACGGGCCGATGACGGCGACCAGGGACTTCTCCGGAACGCCGAAGCTGACGTCGTTGAGCAGGACCTTCTTGCCGCCCTTGAAGTCGACCTCGACGGTCAGGTGGCGGGCGGAGAAGGAGACGGCGCCGGTGTCGACGAACTCCTGCAGCTGGTCGCCGACCAGGACGAAGCTGGAGTGACCGACGGTCAGGCGGTCCTGCGGGCCGATCAGCTGACGCTGGACGCGCTGGCCGTTGAGGAAGATGCCGTTGTGGCTGCCGAGGTCGACGATCTCGTACCGGCCGTCGGGCAACTGGCGCAGCTCGGCGTGGTGGCGGGAGACCTGGAGGTCGGAGACCACGATGTCGTTGTCGAGCGCGCGACCGATCCGGACGGTGTTCATCCCGGCCGTCAGGCTGCGGATCATCGTCGGCTGCGGGCCGCCGGCGTCGTGCTGCGGGGCGTGCTGCTGCGGGAAGCCGCCGTGCGGGTCCGGCTGCGGGAAGCCCTGCTGCTGCGGGAAGGGCTGCGGCTGCGGCTGGCCGCCCCACTGCTGCTGGACGGGCTGCTGCCCGCCCCACTGCTGCTGGGGCTGCTGCTGGACCGGGGGCTGCTGGGCCCACTGCTGCTGCATCGGCTGCTGCTGCTGGACGGGCGGCTGGGGCGCCGGGGCGTGGCTGCGGCTGGTGGCGGCCTCGTGCCAGGCGGGGGCCTGCGCGGCGGCCTGGGCCGGCGCGGAGAACCCGAGCCGCGGACCGTTCTCGGCGTTGCCGAGGTTGACCACCGCACCGGGGAAGAGCTGGGCCTGCATGGTGCGGGCGCCGCCGGTGTAGGTGCCGTTGGTGCTCCCGTGGTCGTCGAGCTGCCAACCCGCCCCGTTGAAGGAGATGGTGGCGTGGTGCCAGGAAACCCTGGCGTCGTCGAACGGGAAGTCCGACTGCGGGTTGCGCCCGATGGTGTAGGACCGCCCCGGCTCCAGAGTCCGCTGCTGTCCGTTGATCTCAATGACGAGTTGCGGCACTGCTCGCCTGCCCCGCTCTCTCGGTCCCCCGATTGTGGCCCCCGACCGGGGGTGCGACGTCCTGATTCTGACGGGGGAATCATTCCAGCCCGTCACCCGTTGACGAAAGTCACCCCCGGTGACTGTGACCAGGCGGCAACGATTCGCGGACGGCCCCGCCATCACCCCTGGCCGTCACCTCTGCGCAACCGCCCGGTCACGGGGGTGGTGCGCACACCTCCCGTACCTCCCTCCCGGGCCCGTCCTCCGTCCCGTCCTCCGTCCCGTCCACGACGCGGACGGGTGCCGTGACGTCGCCGGACGGCGGGTAGCGTGGGAGGCATCATGAACGCATCGCCCTTGGCCGCCGAGCCGTTCCCCGCCCCGCAGCCCCGGACCGAGGACGAGCGCACCCTGCTCGTCAAGGTGTTCGGCAAGGACCGCCCCGGCATCACCGCCGGCCTCTTCGCCACCCTGGCCGGATTCGGCGTCGACGTGATCGACATCGAACAGGTCGTCACCCGTGGCCGGATAACGCTGTGCGCCCTGGTCACCCCGCCGGCCGGCGGCGCCCCCGGCGTCGAGGGCGAGCTGCGCTCCACCGTGCACCGCTGGGCCGAGGAGCAGAAGCTCCAGGCCGAGATCATCTCCGGCATCGGCGACAACCGGCCGCGCCGCGAGGGCCGCTCGCACGTCACCGTGCTCGGCCACCCGCTGACCGCCTCCGCCACCGCCGCGCTCACCTCCCGGATCACCGCCGCGGGCGGCAACATCGACCGTGTCTTCCGGCTGGCCAAGTACCCGGTGACCGCGGTCGAGCTGGCCGTCTCGGGCGTCGCCACCGACGAGCTGCGCGCCGCGCTGGCCCAGGAGGCGGCCACCCAGCGGGTGGACATCGCCGTGGTGGCGGCCGGCCTGGAGCGCCGGGCCAAGCGGCTGATCGTGATGGACGTCGACTCGACCCTGATCCAGGACGAGGTGATCGAGCTGTTCGCCGCCCACGCGGGCTGCGAGGAGAAGGTCGCCGAGGTGACGGCCGCGGCGATGCGCGGCGAGCTGGACTTCGCCGAGTCGCTGCGCGCCCGGGTGGCGCTGCTGGCCGGCCTGGACGCCGCGGTGACCGAGAAGGTGCGCGCGGAGGTCCGGTTCACCCCGGGGGCACGCACCCTGATCCGGACGCTCCAGCGGCTGGGCTTCCAGGTCGCGGTGGTCTCCGGCGGGTTCACCCAGGTCACCGACCACCTGGTGGAGCAGCTGGGGCTGGACTACGCGGCCGCCAACACCCTGGAGGTGGTGGACGGGAAGTTCACCGGCCGGGTGGTCGGCGAGATCGTGGACCGGGCCGGCAAGGCCCGCTGGCTGGCCCGCTTCGCCGAGCAGGCCAAGGTGCCGCTGGAGCAGACGGTGGCGATCGGCGACGGCGCCAACGACCTCGACATGCTGAACGCGGCCGGGCTGGGCGTGGCCTTCAACGCCAAGCCCGTGGTGCGGGAGGCCGCCGACACCGCGGTGAACGTGCCCTTCCTGGACACCGTGCTCTACCTGCTGGGCATCACCCGCGAGGAGGTCGAGGCGGCCGACGTCCTGCACGGCACGCCGACCGAGTAGCTCCCGCACAGGCGTGAGGGGCGCGAGGACCACGTCCTCGCGCCCCTCACGTACGTCCGATCGGTCCTGCGCGTGTCAGTCCTGCGGCGCACCGGCCGTCAGCGCCGGCGGCGCACCGGCCGTCGGTCCGCGCGTACCGGGTCCGGCGCGGGTGTCAGTCCTGCGGCGTGAAGTACGAGACCAGCGCCGCCACGCCCGGCTCGACGCCCTTCCAGGAGCCGCCGAAGCTCAGCACCGCGATGGCGGCGGTCGGGAAGCCGCCGAGCCGCAGCCGCTCCAGCGCGTCCCGGTCGCCCTCGTCCCCGGCCAGCACCTGGGTCAGCCCGAGCACACCGGGGTTGTGGCCGACCAGCACCACGTCGGCGTACTCCTCCGGCGTCTCCTGGAGGACGGTGATGATCTCGCCGGGGCTGGCGTCGTACACCCGGTCCTCGTAGACGGTCTTCCGGGGGCGCTTCGGCAGCTCGTGCGCGGCGAGCTTCCACGTCTCACGGGTACGCAGGGCCGTCGAGCAGAGCACGTAGTCGGGGTTGATGCCGGAGTCGGCGAGCCAGCGACCGGCGTCCGGGGCCTGGTGGCGGCCCCGGTCGGCCAGCGGCCGCTCGTGGTCGTCGACGCCGTTGGGCCAGTCGGCCTTGGCATGGCGGAGAACGATGATCCTGCGGGGCGTTTCGGCGCTCATACCCAGCAAGCTTGGCAGAAAAGCCGCCGAGGGGCGCGATGCTCCCGGATGCCGCCACTCTCAGGAGTGGAGAGTGCCATCATGCGCCGTTCGCCGGGGCTTCGCGTGCCGGCCAACGGGAGGTCGCCCGACAGCCGGCAGGAGGTCGCCCGGCGGCCGGCAGGAGGTGGCCGTCGGTCGTCGGTCGGCCGGGTGTCCCGGGCGGGCGTCAGCCGAGGTTCTGGGCCACGTTGGCGACGATGATCAGCAGGACGACGATGCCGGCGATCACCGCGGCCAGCTGGCCGAGCTTCTTGTGGCCGTCGGTGGGGTTCGGTTCGAGTACGGGCATGACCGGATTCTCCCACCCCGGCCATGCCCGTCGGGCACCGGCCCCTCGGGCCCGCGCCGGCCGCCCGTCAGGCCCTGGCGGGTGCGGCGGGGCGCACCGCCTCGTCCTCGATGTGCCGGGCCAGCGCCGCCCGCAGGCCGAAGAGCATCTGCGGCACCAGCAGCAGGCCGAGGAAGCCCAGCGGCAGGTACCAGTCGCCGGTGGCCTGGTACAGCCGGCCGATCAGGATCGGGCCGGGGATGGAGATCAGGTAGCCGACCCCCTGGGCGAAGGCGGAGAGCTGGGCCACCCCGCCGGCGGTCCTGGCACGCAGGCCGATCATGGTGAGCACCAGCGGGAACGCGCAGTTGGAGAGGCCGACCAGGGTGGCCCAGAGCCAGGCGCCGCCGGCCGGGGCCAGCGCCAGCCCGGCGTACCCGGCGATGCCGCAGGAGGCCAGCACGACGACGAACAGCCGCTGGTCACCGCGGCGGGCGGCGAGGTTGGGCAGCACGAAGGAGACCGGCACGCCGACCGCCATGGTGAGTGCCAGCAGCACCCCGGAGGTGCCCTTGGAGACCCCGGCGTCCTGGAAGATCATCGGCAGAAAGCCCATCACCGCGTACGCGCCGGTGGCCTGGAGGCCGAAGAAGCAGGCCATCGCCCAGGCGGTGCGGCTGCGGGTGATCGGCAGCCGCTCGGTGGTCGTGGCGGAGGCCTTGTCGCCGCGCTCGCGCCTGACCGCCGCGACGACCAGCCAGAGCACCAGGGCGACCGCGCCGAGCGCGGCCCAGACGCCGAGCCCGACCCGCCAGTCGCCGCCTAGCGCGCTGGTCATCGGGACGGTGACGGCCGCGGCCAGCGAGGTGCCGGCCGACAGCGCCATCGAGTACAGGCCGATCATCGGACCGACCCGGTCCGGGAAGTAGCGCTTGATCACCACCGGGATCAGCACGTTGGAGACCGCCACCCCGGCCAGCGCCAGCGCGGTGAGCAGCAGGAAGACCACCGTGCCGCCGGCGAAGGAACGCGTCAGGGCGCCCACCGTGATCGCGCCCATGCCCGCGGTGACGACCGCGATCGGGCCGAGCCGGCGCGCCATGCCGGGGGCGGTGAACCCGAAGACGGCGAAGCACAGCGAGGGGACGGCGGCGAGCAGGCCGGCCACCGTCGGGCTCATTCCGAGGTCGGCCGTGACCTGCCGGAGCAGCGGCCCGAGGCTGGTGACCACGGGGCGGAGGTTGAAGGCGGCGGCGGCGATCGCGACGGCGAACAGCCAGCCGAGGTACTTGCTCCGATCGGAGGAGGGGGAGGCGGTGGCGGTGGGCCGCTCGGTCTGCGGTCCGGCCCCGGTTCGCGGGGACGTGGCGGTGTCTGCTGCGGGAGGCATGGGAGCCATCATAGAATGATGGGATGAATTAGCGCATCTTTGAATTGGCATGATGTCCCGACCCCCTGAAGCACCGTCCGGACCCCGCCCCACCACCCGAACGCCAACCGACCCACCCACCCACCGGCCGCCGCCCCCGCCGTCGCCGACCCGAAGCCGCAAGGAGTCCCCGTGGCGCTGTCCTCACCGAGGCGCACCCCGCTGTCCGACCAGGTGATCGCGCAACTGCGCGCCCAGATCACCTCGGGCGAGTGGCCCGTCGGCTCGCGCATCCCCACCGAGGCCGCCCTCGTCGAACAGCTCGGCGTCGCCCGCAACACCGTCCGCGAGGCCGTCCGCGCCCTCGCCCACAACGGCCTGCTGGACATCCGCCAGGGCTCGGGCACCTACGTCCTCGCGACCAGCGAGCTCGCCGGGGTCATGCACCGCCGCTTCGCCGGCGCCGACCAGGCCCAGGTGGCCGAACTGCGGGTCACCCTGGAGACCTCCGCCGCCGGCCTGGCCGCCACCCGCCGCACCGACCGCGACCTCGCCCTGCTGGACGCCGCGCTCGCCCGCCGCGAGGACGCCTGGCAGTCCGGCGACGCCGAGGACTTCGTCCAGGCCGACGCCGCCTTCCACCAGGCCGTCGTGGCCGCCGCCCACAACGACGTCCTCGCCGCCCTCTACGCCGACCTCGGCGAGGTCACCCGCGCCCACCTGCGCCACGACGTCGGCCCCGAACTGATCGCCGAGCGCTACCTCGGCCACGACGAGATCCTCGACGCCATCCGCGCCGGCGACCCCCAGCGGGCCTCCGTCGAGGCCGGCCGCGCCATCGGCGCCTGCGCCCCCTCCGACTCCTGACCCGACGGCCGGGGCCCGCCCGGGCCCCGGCCCCGCCGTGCCGTCGTCGGCGTCACGCACCGGGCAGCCGGCTGCCGCCGTGCGCCGTGCCGCCGTCCGAGAAAGCGAACGCCGCTGCCCGGCACCCCCAGAGGGAGTGCCGGGCAGCGGCGTCGGTGTGTGGGGGCCGTCAGGCGCCGATGGCGTGCAGGCCGCCGTCCACGTGGACGATCTCGCCGGTGGTCTTCGGGAACCAGTCCGACAGCAGGGCGACGACGCCGCGGCCGGCCGGCTCCGGGTCGCTCAGGTCCCACTTCAGCGGAGAGCGGGCGTCCCAGGTCGCGGCCAGGTCGCCGAAGCCCGGGATGGACTTGGCGGCCATCGAGCCGATCGGGCCGGCCGACACCAGGTTGACCCGGATGTTGCGCTCGCCGAGGTCGCGGGCCATGTAGCGGGAGGTGGCCTCCAGCGCGGCCTTGGCCGGGCCCATCCAGTCGTACTTCGGCCAGGCGAACTGGGCGTCGAAGGTCAGGCCGACCACCGAGCCGCCGTCCTGCATGAGCGGCAGCAGCGCCGTGGTGAGCGACTTCAGCGAGAACGCCGAGACCTGCATGGCGGTGGCGACGGACTCCCACGGCGTGTTGAGGAAGTTGCCGCCCAGGGCGTCCTGCGGGGCGAAGCCGATCGAGTGGACGATGCCGTCCAGGGTCGGCAGGTGCTCGCGGACCTGGTCGGCGATGCCGGCCAGCTGCTCCTCGCTGGAGACGTCCAGCTCCAGCACCTTGACCGGCTTCGGCAGCTTCTTGGCGATCCGCTCGGTGAGGGTCGGGCGCGGGAAGGCGGTGAGGATGATCTCCGCGCCCTGCTCCTGGGCGAGCTTGGCGGTGTGGAACGCGATGGAGGACTCCATCAGCACTCCGGTGATCAGGATCCGCTTGCCCTCAAGGATTCCACTCATGTTCAGTGACCCATGCCCAATCCGCCGTCGACGGGAATGACGGCTCCGGTGATGTACGCGGCCTCGTCCGAACCGAGGAACCGCACGGTGGAGGCGACCTCGGCGGGCGCCGCGTAACGGCCCAGCGGCACGCCCGAGACGATCTCCGCGCGGCGCTCGTCGCTGAGCACTGCGGTCATGTCGGTGTCGACGAAGCCGGGGGCGACCACGTTGACGGTGATGTTGCGGGGGCCAAGCTCGCGTGCCAGCGAGCGCGCGAAGCCGACCAGGCCGGCCTTGGAGGCGGCGTAGTTGGCCTGGCCCGGCGAGCCGGAGAGGCCGACCACCGAGGAGATCAGCACGACCCGGCCCTTGCGGGCGCGCATCATCAGCTTGGAGGCGCGCTTGACCACCCGGAACGTACCCGTGAGGTTGGTGTCCACGACGGAGGTGAAGTCCTCCTCGGACATGCGCAGCAGCAGGGTGTCGTGGGTGATGCCCGCGTTGGCGACCAGCACCTCCACACCGCCGTGCTTGGCCTCGATCTCGGTGAACGCCGCGTCCACCTGGGCGCTGTCGGTGATGTCGCAGCGCACCGCGAGGACGTCGTGCTTGGCCAGCTCCTCGGGCACCTCACCCGAGCGGCTGGTGATGGCGACCTTGTCGCCCGCCTCGGCGAAGGCCAGGGCGATCGCGAGGCCGATGCCCCGGTTTCCTCCGGTGACGAGAACCGAGCGGCTCAACGATCCACCTCTCTCCGTAAGGGTGCGTACGTCGGATTGCGTACGCAGTGTGACGCTATCGGTCGGCCCGGGGCGGAGACGAATCGAGCTCCCACAGCGCCTCACCGGCGGAACTGTCGCAATCCGACAATCCGCGCCCATGCCGAGTTCACGTGCTGCACACGGACGGCACACCGGCCGCACACGGGTCGTTGTGGCTTCCCGTGAGACCTGCGCACGGGCCCGTCCGCACCGGGCGCACGGGAACATGTCCCGCCGCGTACCCGTTGCCCCCGTGGTGCGGACAAGCGGGGCCGACCGCACCGCTTCCCTGGAAGGGCCCCGGCGGCCCCGGCGACGGACGAGGCCGACGAGCGAAGGCAGAGCGCGGATGATCGAGGGACGGCCCGGTACCACCCACCGGCGCGGACGACTGCTGGCCCTGGCCGCCCTGGCGGCCGGCGCGGGAGCGGCCGCCTGGTCGCTGCGCGACCTGCCGGCGGCGTTCGGGCGCCGGCCGGACGGCGAGCGCGAGGAGCGGGTGCGCGACTCACCGCAGTACCGCGACGGCGTCTTCCACAACGCGCCGTCGACGCTGGCGCGGGCCAAGTCCGCCCCCGACTTCGACCGGGACACCGTGCGCCGGATGCTGTTCCAGCGCGAGGGCCGGGTGCCCGCGCACCCGGTGCCGACCGTCCGCCCCGCCGCCGGGCCGCGCCCGGCCGCCGAGGGCGTGGAGATCACCTGGTACGGACACGCGTCCGCACTGGTCGAGATCGAGGGCACCCGGGTGCTGCTCGACCCGGTCTGGAGCGAGCGCTGCTCCCCCTCGGCGCACGTCGGCCCGAAGCGGCTGCACCCGGTGCCGGTCGAGCTGGAGGAGCTGCCGCAGGTCGACGCGGTGCTGATCTCGCACGACCACTACGACCACCTGGACATGGCGACGGTCAAGCGGCTGGTGCGCAGCCAGTCGGCGCCGTTCGCGGTGCCGCTCGGCATCGGCGGTCACCTGCGCCGCTGGGGCGTCCCGGAGCACCGGATCATCGAGCTGGACTGGGACGAGACCTGCACCCTCGGCGAGCTGGCGGTCACCCTGACCTCGGCCCACCACTTCTCCGGCCGCGGCCTGACCCGCAACACCACCCTCTGGGGCTCCTGGGTGATCGCCGGGCCCACCCGCAAGGTCTTCTACACCGGGGACTCCGGCTACTTCGAGGGCTACGCCGAGATCGGCGCGCAGCACGGCCCGTTCGACGCCGCGCTGGTCCAGATCGGCGCGTACGACGCGGCCTGGGCGGACATCCACATGACGCCGGAGGACGCCGTCCTCGCCCACCGCGAACTGAACGCCGGCCTGCTGGTCCCGGTCCACTGGTGCACCTTCAACCTGGGCCTGCACCCGTGGTCCGAGCCGATCGAGCGGCTGCTGACGGAGGCCAAGCAGCAGGCCGTACCGCTGGCGGTGCCCCGCCCCGGCGAGCGCGTCGACGTCGACAATCCGCCGGAGCTGGACGGCTGGTGGGAGAGCGTCGTCTGACGCCCCCGCCGAGGCGTACGGGCCGCAGGGCCGGACGGCGCGTGTCACCGCCGAAATGCGCTGGCCCAATCCCTGTGGACGGGAAATGATGCGGTGCGGGTACCCCTGTCCGGGGCCGCCCGCACCGCCGCCCCTCCGACCAGGGAGCCCGATTGCCTCCGATCCCCCCGACCAGCAGTGCCGGCGCCGCGCCCGGGCGCGCCGTCGACCCGCTGTTCCTCGCTTACCCGCTGCACGCCCTGGCCGACGCCGCCCTCACCCGGGCGCGTGAACTCGGGGCCGCGCACGCCGACTTCCGGCTGGAGCGGGTCCGCAGCGCCTCCTGGAGGCTGCGCGACGCCCGGCCGGCCGGCACCTCCGACAGCGTCCAGCTCGGCTTCGCCGTCCGGGTGCTGCTGGACGGCGCCTGGGGCTTCGCCGCCGGGGTGGACCTCACCACGGCCGCGGCGGCGAAGGTCGCCGAGCAGGCCGTCGCGGTGGCCCGGCTCTCCGGCGGGATCAGCCGGGCGGCCGGGTCGAAGGAGCGGGTCGAGCTGGCGGACGAGCCGGTCTACCCGGACGCCACCTGGGTCTCCGCGTACGAGGTGAACCCCTTCGAGGTACCGGACGCGGAGAAGACGGCGCTGCTCGCCGGCTGGAGCTCGCGGCTGCTGGCCGCCGAGGGCGTCTCGCACGTCCAGGCCACGCTGCTGACGGTGCAGGAGAACAAGTTCTACGCCGACACCGCCGGCACCGTGACCACCCAGCAGCGGATCCGGCTGCACCCGACGCTGGAGGCCACCTCGGTGGACGAGCGCACCGGGGCCTTCGACTCGATGCGCACCCTGGCCCCGCCGGTCGGGCGCGGCTTCGAATACCTGACCGGCACCGGCTGGGACTGGGACGCCGAGCTGGCCGAACTCCCCGTCCTGCTGGCCGAGAAGATGAAGGCGCCGAGCGTCGAGGCCGGCCGCTACGACCTGGTGATCGACCCGTCCAACCTCTGGCTGACCATCCACGAGTCGATCGGCCACGCCACCGAGCTGGACCGGGCGCTCGGCTACGAGGCCGCCTACGCGGGCACCTCCTTCGCCACCTTCGACAAGCTGGGCTCGCTGAAGTACGGCTCCGAGCTGATGCACGTCACCGGCGACCGCACCGCCGAGCACGGCCTCTCCACCATCGGCTACGACGACGAGGGCGTCGCCACCCAGTCCTGGGACCTCGTCAAGGACGGCGTCCTGGTGGGCTACCAGCTGGACCGCGGCATGGCGAAGCTCAAGGGGTTCGACCGCTCCAACGGCTGCGCGTTCGCCGACTCCCCCGCCCACGTCCCGGTGCAGCGGATGGCCAACGTCTCGCTCCGGCCGGCCGCCGGCGGCCCGTCCACCGAGGGCCTGTTCGCGGGCGTGGAGAACGGCCTGTACATCGTCGGCGACCGCTCCTGGTCGATCGACATGCAGCGCTACAACTTCCAGTTCACCGGCCAGCGCGCCTACGCCATCAGGAACGGCGAGCTCGCGGGCCAGGTCAAGGACTTCGCCTACCAGGCCACCACCACCGACTTCTGGGGTTCGATGGCGGCCGTCGGCGGCCCGCAGACCTACGTCCTAGGCGGTGCCTTCAACTGCGGCAAGGCGCAGCCCGGCCAGGTCGCGGCGGTCAGCCACGGCTGCCCGTCCGCGCTGTTCCGCAACGTCAACGTGCTCAACACCCAGCAGGAGGCGGGTCACTGATGGCCGCGACGCAGCCCCACGAACTCGTCGAGCTGGCGCTCGGCCTCTCCCGCGCCGACGGCTGCGTGGTGATCGCCGACGAGGAGTCGACCGCCAACCTCCGCTGGGCCGGCAACGCGCTCACCACCAACGGGGTCACCCGCGGCCGCCGCCTCACCGTGATCGCCACGGTGGCCGGGGCCGAGGGCACCGCCTCCGGGGTGGTCTCCCGCGAGGCCGTCACCGCGGACGAGGTGGAGGGCTTGGTCCGGGCCGCGGAGGACGCCGCCCGGGCTGCCGGTCCGGCCGAGGACGCCCAGCCGCTGATCGCCGACCGGCCGTCCTCCCCCCGTTTCACCGAGCCGCCGGCCGAGACCTCGATCGAGGTGTTCGCGGCGTTCGCACCCGCCCTCGGCGAGGCCTTCGCCCGGGCCGCCGCGCAGGGCGAGCTGCTGTACGGCTTCGCCCGGCACGAGCTGGTCTCCAGCTACCTGGGCACCTCCACCGGCCTGCGGCTGCGCCACGACCAGCCGACCGGCATGGTCGAGGTGAACGCCAAGACGGCCGACCTCACCGGCTCGGCCTGGGCCGGCGCCGCCACCCGGGACTTCACCGACGTGGACGTCGCCGACCTGCACGCCCAGCTGACCAAGCGGCTGGCCTGGGGCGCGCGCAAGGTCGACCTGCCGGCCGGCCGGTACGAGACGCTGCTGCCGCCCTCGGCCGTGGCCGACCTCATGATCTACCTGAGCTGGTCCTCCGGCGGCCGGGACGCCTTCGAAGGGCGGACGGTGTTCTCCAGGCCCGGCGGAGGAACGCGGATCGGCGACAAGCTGGCCAAGCTGCCGCTGACGCTGCGCTCCGACCCGGCCGAGCCTGGCCTGGAGGCGGCACCGTTCGTGCTCGCGCACTCGACGGCCGGGGACTCCTCGGTCTTCGACAACGGCGTGGAGCTGACCGCCACCGACTGGATCCGGGACGGCGAGCTGGCCGAGCTGATCACCACCCGGCACTCGGCCGGCCTGACCGGCCTGCCGCTGAAGCCGGCGATCGACAACCTCGTCCTGCAAACGGCCGACCAGACGGCCGCGCCGACCCTGGACGAGATGATCGCCCGTACCGAGCGCGGCCTGCTGCTCACCTGCCTCTGGTACATCCGCGAGGTGGACCCGGCGACGCTGCTGCTCACCGGCCTCACCCGGGACGGCGTCTACCTGGTGGAGAACGGCGAGGTCGTCGGCGCGGTGAACAACTTCCGGTTCAACGAGTCGCCGGTCGAGCTGCTCGGCCGGATCACCGAGGTGGGCCGGACCGAGCGGTGCCTGCCGCGTGAGTGGAGCGACTGGTTCACCCGGACGGCGATGCCGCCGGTGCGGGTCGCGGACTTCAACATGAGTTCGGTCAGCCAGGCCTCGTAGCCGGGCTGCCACGGGGGAAGGATCGAGAGAGAAGTGGACGAGAAGCGCACGGTCAGGACCAGCAAGATGCTCTCCCGCATCCTGCGGCACGAACCCGAGCGGGTCGGGATCACCCTGGACGCGGCCGGCTGGGTCCGGGTGGACGTCCTGCTCGCCGCACTGGCGGCCAGGGGCAACCGGCTGACCAGGGCCGAGCTGGACCACGTGGTGGCGACCAACAACAAGCGCCGGTTCGCCTTCTCCGAGGACGGTCTCTCGATCCGCGCCAGCCAGGGGCACACGGTGGCGGTCGACCTCGGTCTGACCGCCGCCGAGCCCCCGGCGGTGCTGTTCCACGGCACCGCCACCCGGAACCTTGCGTCGATATTCCACGAGGGCCTGCGGCCGATGGCCCGGCAGGACGTCCACCTTTCCGCCGACACCGACACGGCCACCCGGGTCGGTGCCCGGCACGGCCGCCCGGTGGTCCTGACGGTCGACGCCGCGGCGATGGTGTCGTCCGGCCACGAGTTCCGGATCAGCGCCAACGGTGTCTGGCTGACCGACGCGGTGCCGCCGGAGTACCTCTCCCAGACGCGGTAGGGCGCGTCCGGTCCGGCCCCTGCGGCCCGCCCTGATGGGCCGGACAGGCCCCGGTGGCGCGTGTCCGTCCGCCCCGGTCTCGTCGCCGGTTCCCGCGCGGCGTACCGTGAGGTGGCCGCGCGGCGAGACGCGCGGGTGCGTGGACGAGGGCGGTAGGACATGGGCAAGAGCGCCGACGGTGGAGAGGTCTACCGGATCACGGGTGCGCGCAGCAGCCTCTCCGAGGACGTCCGCGGGCGGCAGCGCCGCTACGTGGCCTCGATGCTGCTCCGCACCGTCTGCGTCCTGCTGGGGGTGATCCTGTGGGACATCCAGCGGTGGCTGGCGGTCGCCGCGCTGGCGGGCGGCGTGCTGCTGCCGTACTTCGCGGTGCTGATCGCCAACGCGGGCCGGGAGAGGGCGCCCGGCCTGCCGAGCACCTTCGACATGCCGCCGGACGTTCCGCTGATGCTCGGGCCCGGCGGTACCGGTGGTGCCGGTGGGGCGAATGCGTCGCACGGTACGGATGTGACAGAGAGTGCACCCACTGATTCTCCACAGAACCCGAGCTGACTGTCCGTTTTGGCAGAGTTTCCGCCAACTGCCCCAGCAGAAAGCTCAAAAGAACCTCAGATTAATCATGCAAGACCTCCCCATCCGAGGGTCCTGCCGTGACATACTGCGTACGCGCTCCGCATCCCCCGTCGGAGCGACGGACCGACGCCGGGCGGCTCCCCCCGTGGCTGCCCGGCGTCGCCATGCCCGGATCCGGAAGCCGTCCGGGCACGTGAAAGACTGGCGGTGACCACACCCGCCCACCGCTTGAGGACGGCCCGATGCTCTCCCCGGACACCCCCCAGCCGCAGACGCCGGTCTGTTCCGCCAAGGGCTGCCGGGCGGACGCCCGCTGGGTTCTGGTCTGGAACAACCCCAAGCTGCACACCCCGGACCGCCGGAAGACCTGGGCGGCCTGCGAGGAGCACCGCGAGCACCTCGCGCAGTTCCTCGGCGTGCGCGGCTTCCTCAAGGAGGTCGTCGCCCTCGCCGACTGGACCCCCGAGGACGGCGAGTAGCCCCCGCGCGGCCCCTTCGGGTTCGCTCGGCCCCAGGCCACCGGCCACCGGTCGGCGTCTCCGGCTCCGCCGGCCCCGCCAGGCCTCACTCAGCCGCCGATCGCCGACATCGGCCGGTCGGGCTGGAGGAACTCCGCATCGTCGATCCCGGCTCCGGCCTTCTTGCCCCACATCGCCGCGCGCCACAGCTCGCCGATCTCGGCGTCGCCGCCGCCCGAGCGCAGCGCCGTCCGCAGGTCGGTCTCCCCCGTCGCGAAGAGGCAGTTGCGCACCTGCCCGTCGGCGGTCAGCCGGGTGCGGTCGCAGGCCCGGCAGAACGGCCGGGTGACGGAGGCGATCACGCCCACCCGGCCCGGGCCGCCGTCGACCACCCAGCGCTCGGCCGGCGCCGCGCCACGGCGGGCGGAGGGCTCGGGGGCGAGCGTGAATCGGGCGGCGAGCCGGTCCAGGATCTCCTCGGCGGTGACCATCGCCGAGCGGTCCCAGCCGTGCTGGGCGTCCAGCGGCATCTGCTCGATGAACCGCAGCTCGTAGCCGCGCTCCAGGCACCAGGCGAGCAGCTCGGGGGCCTCGTGGTCGTTGATCCCGCGCATCAGCACGGCGTTCAGCTTGACCGGCGCCAGCCCGGCGGCCTCGGCGGCGGCCAGCCCGTCCAGGACGTCCTGGTGGCGGTGGCGGCGGGTGAGGGTGTGGAAGGTGTCCGGGTCGAGGGTGTCGAGCGAGACGTTGACCCGGTCCAGGCCGGCCGCGTGCAACGCGGCGGCGGTCCGGGCGAGACCGATGCCGTTGGTGGTGAGGGAGAGTTCGGGGCGCGGTTCGAGCCTCGCGCAGGCGTCGACGATGCCGACCAGCCCGGGCCGCAGCAGCGGCTCGCCGCCGGTGAACCGGACCTCCCGGACGCCGAGGTCGCGGACCGCGATCGTCACCAGCCGGACGATCTCCTCGTCGGTGAGCAGGTCCGGCTTGGCCAGCCACTGCAGACCCTCCTCCGGCATGCAGTAGGTGCAGCGCAGGTTGCACCGGTCGGTGAGGGAGACCCGCAGGTCGACGGCCTGCCGGCCGAAGGTGTCGAGGAGCACGGCGATCCCTTCCCGAGTTCGCGGCCGGCCCGGAAAAGCGGCCGGCCCGGCCGCCGCGTTCGGCGGGCCGGGCCAGCTTAGTCATCGCCCGTGCGTCAGTGGGCGCCCAGCCCGGTCAGCGAGCGGACCTCCAGTTCAGCGTACTTCGCCGGGTCGGCCTTCTCCTTGGAGAGCAGGGTGCCGATCCAGCCCGCGAGGAAGCCGACCGGGATGGAGACCAGGCCGGGGTTCTCCAGCGGGAACCAGTGGAAGTCGGAGTGCGGGAAGAGCGAGTTCTTGCCGCCGGAGACGACCGGCGAGAAGAGGACCAGCGTCACCGAGGTGATCAGGCCCGCGTAGACGGAGCTGACCGCGCCCGCGGTGGTGAACCGCTTCCAGAACAGCGAGTACAGCAGCGTCGGCAAATTGGCCGAGGCGGCCACCGCGAATGCCAGTGCGACCAGCGCGGCGGTGTTGAGCTTCCCCGCGAAGAGGCTGAGCACGATGGCGACCGCGCCGATGGCGACGGCGGCCCACTTCGCCGAGAGCACCTCCTCCTTCTCGGTGGCCTTGCCCCGCCGGATGACGTTGGCGTACAGGTCATGGGCGAAGGAGGCCGAGGAGGCAAGGGTGAGGCCGGCCACCACGGCCAGGATGGTGGCGAAGGCGACCGCGGAGATCACCGCCAGCAGGATCGCGCCGCCGGTCGTGCCCGCGCCGCCGCCGAGCTCCTCGGCGAGCTGCGGGGCAGCGGTGTTGCCGGCCGCGTTGGCCGCCTTGATCGCCTTGGGGCCGACCAGGGCCGCCGCGCCGAAGCCGAGCGCCAGGGTCATCAGGTAGAAGCCGCCGATGATCCCGATCGCCCAGAGCACCGACTTCCGGGCGGCCTTGGCGGTGGGCACGGTGTAGAAGCGGACCAGGATGTGCGGCAGCCCGGCGGTGCCGAGCACGAGCGCGATCCCGAGGCTGAGGAAGTCGAGCTTGCTGGTTCCGCTGACGCCGTACTTGAGCCCCGGTTCCAGGAACGCGGCCCCCTTGCCGCTGGCGTCGGCGGCGGCGCCCAGCAGCGCGGAGGGGTTGAAGTGGTACTTGGCCAGCACCAGGACGGTCATCAGCGCGGTGCCGGCGATCAGCAGCACGGCCTTGATGATCTGCACCCAGGTGGTGCCCTTCATCCCCCCTATCACCACGTAGATCACCATCAGCGCGCCGACCGCGACGATGGTCAGCTGCTTGGCACCGTCCCCGTTGACCCCGAGCAGCAGGGCGACCAGCGTCCCGGCGCCGACCATCTGGGCCAGCAGGTAGAAGATCGACACCACGATGGTGGAGATCCCGGCCGCGGTGCGCACCGGCCGCTGCCTCATCCGGAACGCGAGCACGTCGGCCATGGTGTACCGGCCGGCGTTGCGCAGCGGTTCGGCGACCAGCAGCAGCGCGACCAGCCAGGCGACCAGGAAGCCGATCGAGTAGAGGAAGCCGTCGTAGCCGGAGAGCGCGATGGCCCCGGCGATACCGAGGAAGGACGCGGCCGACATGTAGTCGCCGGAGATGGCAAGGCCGTTCTGGAAGCCGGTGAAGCCGCGGCCCCCGGCGTAGAAGTCGGCGGCGTCCTTGGTCTGTCGCCCGGCCCAGACGGTGATGCCGAGGGTGGCCAGCACGAAGAACCCGAACAGGGTCATCGTGAGGCCGCGGTGCTCGGTGGCGGACATGGCGAGCAGGGTCATTCGGCGGCCTCCCGCGGGGCGTGGACCACGGCGCCCTGGGCCTCGCGGATCGCGGCGGCGGGCGGGTCGAGCCGCCGGTCCGCGTAGCGCGCGTACCAGGCCGCGATGGCGAAGGTGGTGACGAACTGCAGCAGCCCGAGGACCAGGGCGACGTTGACGTGCCCGACCACCTTGGTGCCCATCAGGCCGGGCGCGTAGCAGGAGAGCAGGACGTACAGCAGGTACCAGAGGACGAAGCCGATGGTGACCGGGAACGCGTAGCTCCGGAACGAGCGCCGCAGGGTTCGGAACTCTTCGCTCTCCTCGATGAGTCGGACTTCCGTAGGGGCAGTGGTGATCGGCGGCGATTCCACTCTCTCTCCTCACTCCTTCGGCGTGCTGGTCGCACCAGGGGAACGATCGGACGTGAGGGGCGTCACAGTCCGAATGCGCGCCGCGCAATGCTAGGAGCGTCCCGCCCGCCCGGAAAGGGGTTGACCGCGATCAGCCAGCCGTTCACCCTCTCGCGCTAGTCAATTGGCTGAAATCAGACCATTCTGACGGGGCCCTGACGCGTACGACCGACCCCCATCCCCACTGTCACCACACGGTGGTAGCCTCCAGCCACTCATGTGATCTTCACGAAGTAATACCTTTGTGTGCACATCCAGGCGGCAACCCGGCGTTCCGTCAGTTTTCGGACACTGCCGAGGAACTGACCCCGCCTTCTCCAGGGGGAAATCCACCACGTGAACCTCAGAACCACCCCGGCCCGACTCCTCGCGATGCCACTCCTGGCCTCCGTCCTCGCCCTCGCCGGCCCGCTCCCCACCGCCACCGCCACTCCGGCGGCCCCGAGCGCCGACCCGGCCGCCCTCCCCGAACTCGTCGTCCCCGGGCGGCCACTGCCCCAGCCGCGGACGGAGACCCTGCTCGCGGCCGGCACCAAGGGCTTCCTGCACACCACGCAGGACGCCACCTTCGCCTGGACCGCCTACGACACCGGTGCCACCACAGTGGTCGGCGCCTACGACCCCGGCCAAACCGATCCCGGCCTGCACGGCGCGGGATCGGACGTCACCGTCGACATGGACCCACGCCAGCCAAGCAAGGTCTGGAAGCTCCAGGACATGGCCTCGGGCTCCGTCACCGTCCTGAACACCCCGGACACGGCGAGCCTCCGGGGTGTCTACGGTGACGCCGTCCTCGCCCTGACCAACTCGTCGGCCTCGGCAGGAAGATCCACGGTCTTCCTCCGCGCCGACGGCAAGGGCGGCACCTCGGTCCTGCCCGTCGCCAACGGGCAGGACGCCGGAGTCGAATGGGGCTGGACCGACTACCTGGGCGGGGATGCGAACGAGGCGGCGCTGGGCACATCCGTCAACGGCGAATACCGGATCGGCCTGGCCGACACCCACACCGGCGCCGTCCGGGTATCGCCGCCCCTCCCCAAGCCTTGGGGAGGCGACCAGATCTGCCAGGCGCTGACCGCGGTCGACGCCGCGCACATCGCCTGGCTCGGCGGCGACTGCAAGGTCCACATCCTCTCCCGGGCCGACCTGAACGCCCCCGAGAAGACCATCCCGGTCAGCTACTACGACCAGCCCCTCGCACTCGGGCTGTCCGGCGACTGGCTGTTGAGCGTCGGGCGCCCGCCCTACGACAACCACGAATCGGCGGTCCCCGTCGAGCGGGAGCTGAAGGCCACGCCGGTCGGGGGCGGTGCTCCGGTCTCGGTGCTGTCGCACGCCTCGCCCACCATCGTCCAGGCCCCCGACGGCACGGCGCTCGTCGAAGGCGGCGACACCGGCGCCGACTGGACGGTCCGCAAGGTCACGGCCGCGGGTGGCGCAGCACCCTCGACCATCCCGATGAACTACAAGGTGATGCCGGAGTCCTACAGGTTGGACTCCCTGAACCTGTCGGCGAATACCCTGATCAGCGCCGAGAGCGGCAACAGCCTCGGCGCGGGCTTCTACGGGCAGCAGGTCACCCTCGGCTCTCCGTCCACCATGTCGGCCCGCCGGTCCCTCGGCACCACCGGTTTCCTGGATCACTCCATCTCCTGTGGTGGCTCCGACAGTTGCACGGACATGAAGGGGACGGGCGACGGTCGGGTGGTCCACCTCAGCATCCGCGGCATGATCGTGCGCCGGGGTCAGGAGGCCCGGGAAATCAACCTGGACACCCTCCCCTACCGCGAGGGGATCGTCGTCGCGGACGGCCGCTTCGTGCTCCTGGACACCTCCCAGTACCCGGGATCCTCGCTCGCGGTGCTCGACATCGACAGCGCCACCCCGGACACGCCCATCGCGACGGCCTCCACCGCCATCGGCACGATCGACGGCGGCCGGCTGCTCACCCCGGGCAGCACTCCCGGAGAAATCGTCGTCCGTGACCTGACGACCCAGCAGACCCGGACTCTGCAGACCGGCAAGGACTGCCGGATCACCCACCTGATGTCCGCCGGCGGCTGGCTCTACTGGGACTGCTCGTTCGACGGACCGGCCGGATCGGCGGGGCTACTGCGGCCGGACGGTACGAGCCGCCCGATCGAGGTCCCGGCGCGCGCCGTCGGCATGGGGAACGGCTTCCTCGTCTACGCGGAATTTGGCGCCGCCCGGAGCACCGTGGTGGACTTCCACACCGGCATCCCGGTCACCAGCTCCCTCAAAACCCGCCTCAGTCAGAGCAGCCTCTTCAACCCGTGGAGCGTCGACCGCTTCGGCGGCGGTCTGGTCTACGGCGACAGCCACCAGAACCTCCACCTGGTCAACGTCATCTCCCCCGGGACGACCTTCCACACCGTCAGCCCGTCCCGCCTGCTCGACACCCGCGACGGAACCGGCCGCACCGGCACCGACAAGGTCCCCGGCCGCAGCACCGTCTCCGTCCAGGTCGCGGGCCGGGGCAACGTACCCGCCGGCGCCAAGGCCGCAGTGCTCAACGTGACCGCGACCGAGACCGACGGCCCCGGACACCTGATCGCCTGGGCCTCCGGCTCGCCGCAGCCCACCTCCAGCAACCTCAACTGGACCACCAGCGGCGTCACCACACCCAACCTCGTCATCGTGCCCCTCGGCCCCAACGGCAAGATCAACCTCTTCAACGCCTCGCCGAGCACCACCCACCTCATCGCCGACGTCTTCGGCTACTACACCGACGACGCCACCGGCTCCACGTTCACCCCCGTGAGCCCCGACCGGCTGCTCGACACCCGCGACGCCATCGGCCGCACCGGCACCGACAAGGTCCCCGGCCGCAGCACCGTCTCCGTCCAGGTCGCGGGCCGGGGCAACGTACCCGCCGGCGCCAAGGCCGCAGTGCTCAACGTCACGGCCACCGAGACCGACGGCCCCGGACACCTGATCGCCTGGGCCTCCGGCTCGCCGCAGCCCACCTCCAGCAACCTCAACTGGACCGCCCCCGGCGTCACCACACCCAACCTCGTCATCGTGCCCCTCGGCCCCGACGGCAAGATCAACCTCTTCAACGCCTCGCCGAGCACCACCCACCTCATCGCCGACGTCTTCGGCTACTACACCGACGACGCCACCGGCTCCACGTTCACCCCCGTGAGCCCCGACCGGCTGCTCGACACCCGCGACGCCATCGGCCGCACCGGCACCGACAAGGTCCCCGGCCGCAGCACCGTCTCCGTCCAGGTCGCGGGCCGGGGCAACGTACCCGCCGGCGCCAAGGCCGCAGTGCTCAACGTGACCGCCACCGAGACCGACGGCCCCGGACACCTGATCGCCTGGGCCTCCGGCTCGCCGCAACCCACCTCCAGCAACCTCAACTGGACCACCAGCGGCGTCACCACACCCAACCTCGTCGTCGTACCGCTCGACGACGCCGGCCGGGTGATGTTCTTCAACGGCGCCTGGACCGGCACGCACCTCATCGCGGACGTCCTCGGCTACTACGTCTGACCCGTCCGGCTGCTCGCATGACACCGGCCTGTGCCCCGAGGGGCACAGGCCGGTGTCATGCGGTCGGGGAACGGTCAGAACGCGATCCGCACCTTCAGGGCGGAGCGGTCGTCCATCGCCCGGTAGCCGTCCGGGACGTCGTCCAGGCCGATCGTGCGGTCGAAGACCAGGCCGGGCTCGATGGCGCCGGAGAGGACGTCCGGCAGCAGCTCGGGGATGTAGGCGCGGGCCGGGGCGACGCCGCCGTTGAGCGAAACGTTTCGGCCGAACATCTGACCGATGTCGACGCCCGCGCTGCCGCCGTGCGGCACCCCTACATAGCCGACCGCGCCACCGTCGCGGGTGATCGAGACAGCGGTGCGCATCGACTCCTCGGTCCCGACCGCCTCCAGCACGGCGTGCGCGCCCTGGCCGCCGGTCAGCTCCTTGACCGCCTCGATCGCGGCCTCGCCGCGCTCGGCGACCACGTCGGTGGCACCGAACCGGCGGGCCAGGTCGGTACGGGCGGTGTGCCGGCCGAGCGCGATGATCCGGCCCGCGCCGAGCCGCTGCGCCGCCAGCACGCCGCACAGGCCCACGGCGCCGTCGCCGACCACCGCCACGGTCGCGCCCGGCCGAACGCCCGCCGAGACGGCGGCGTGGTGCCCGGTCGCCATCACGTCGGAGAGGGCGAGCAGGCTGGGCAGCAGCTTCTCGTCGCCCGCCGCGTCCTTGGGCAGGGCCACCAGCGTGCCGTCGGCGAACGGGACGCGCACCGCCTCGCCCTGGCCGCCGTCCGAGCCGACCTGGCCCCAGAAGCCGCCGTGCGGGCAGGAGGTCTGCAGACCCTCGCGGCAGAAGTCACAACTGCCGTCCGACCAGACGAACGGCGCCACGACCAGGTCGCCCCGCTTGAAGCCGCTCACCTCGGCGCCGGTCTCCTCGACCACACCGAGGAACTCGTGCCCGATCCGCTGCCCGGCCACCCTGGCGGCCACGCCCCGGTACGCCCACAGGTCGCTGCCGCAGATGCAGGCATTCACCACGCGGACCACGGCGTCGGTCGGGTTCTGGATCACCGGGTCCGGCACGGACTCGATCCGGATGTCGTGGGGGCCGTGGATCACGGTGGCGCGCATGAGCGTTCGTCCTTCGGAAATCGGCTGCGCGGGGGTGTTGGGCAGCCAGGGGATATTCGACTGGGTGTACGACGAATACGCTGCCCACTCTATTCCGGCCCGCCGAACCGCTCACTCCGGGCGGCCTTCGCCACATTTCGACCGGCCCCCACCGCCGCGGCGCTTATTCTGTTTGACCATGCATGCGATCCAGCCCGAGACGTCCGGCGCGCCGCGGGCCGTCCCCGTCCCCGCCCAGCGCTCCGCCGCCCCCGCCGAGGGCTTCGCGGTGGTGGACGTCGAGACCACCGGCCTCGGCCGTTCGGACCGCGTCATCTCGGCGGGCGTCTACCAGCTGGACGCCGAGGGCGAGGTCACCGACCACTGGTACACCCTGGTCAATCCCGAGCGCGACCCCGGCCCGGTCTGGATCCACGGCCTCACCCACGAGGTGCTGGCGGGTGCGCCGACCTTCCCGGAGATCGCCGACGACTTCGCCGAGCGGCTGCGCGGCCGGGTCCTGGTCGCCCACAACGCGCTCTTCGACTGGAACATGATCTCCCGCGAGTTCTCCCGGGCCGGCCGGCACGCCCCGGTCGACCAGCGGCTCTGCACCATGGTGCTCTCCCGCGACCTGCGGCTGCCGCTGCCCAACGGCAAGCTGGCCTCGCTCGCCGCCTACTTCGGCGTCCAGCAGCGCCAGGCGCACAACGCCCTGGACGACGCCCGGGTGCTCGCCGAGGCGTTCCGCCCCAGCCTCCACCTGGCCCGCAGCGGCGGCGTCCCGCTGCCGCTGCAGAACTGCGTAGCCGTCACCGACCTCGGCCAGGACGAGCCCGTCTCCGCCGCCCGCAGCTCATGGACGGGCTCCTCCTACCGCCAGGCGAAGAAGCGCCCGCCGTGCCCGTACCCGAACCCCGGGCGCTGGGAGGACGGCAAGCCGCTGGTGCAGGGCATGCGGGTGGCGTTCACCGGCGACACCGCGACCGACCGCGAGGTGCTGGAGGACCGCGCCGTCGAGGCCGGCCTGCACATCGCCACCTCGGTGAGCCGGCTCACCAGCCTGCTGGTCACCAACGAGCCCGGCAGCTGGAGCGGCAAGGCCCGCAGGGCCCGCGAGGTCGGCACCCCGGTGGTCGGCGAGGACGCCTTCCTCCAACTGCTGCGCGAGGTCGCCCCGCACCCCGGTGCGTGATCCGGTTGTGAGGTGGGCGTACCGTGCCCGTGTGTACCGTTTTCTCCTCTCCCGGCGCTGGCTGATCACCCTGCTGATCGCCCTCCTGATGGTCCCCACCACCATCAAGCTGGGGATCTGGCAGTACCACCGCCACGAGGCGCGGGTGGCCCGCAACGAGCTGATCGCCACGTCGCTCACCGCGTCGCCGGTCCCGTACGACACGCTGTCGGCCACGCCCGGCTTCGCCGTGCCGAAGAGCCTGACGTGGCGGTCGGTGACGGCCACCGGGGAGTACGACCCGGCGCACGAGTTCGTGGTCCGCAAGCGGACCGGCTCCGGCGGGGACAAGATCGGGTACTTCGTGATCACCCCGCTGAGGCTCTCCGACGGCAGGGGCACCGTCCTGGTCAACCGGGGCTGGGTGGCGTCCGGCGACTCCGCCGCCGCCTACCCGTCGGTGCCGGCCGCCCCGGCCGGCGAGGTCACCCTCACCGGCCGGATGCGCGCCGACGAGACCGCGGCCGGCAGCGGCATCCGCGACCGGGCCGGTCTGCCGGACCGCCAGTTCAACCTGATCAGCACCGAGCAGCAGACCCAGGAGACCGGCGCGACCCTGCTCGGCGGCTACCTGGAGCTCACCGCCACCGCCCCGGCCCCCGCCGACCAGCCCGAGCTGCTGCCCGAGCCCAACCACTCCGACATCGGCCCGCACATGGCGTACGCGATCCAGTGGTGGCTGTTCACCGCGCTGATCCCGGTCGGGGTCTGGGTGATGGCCCGTCGCGAGGCCAAGGACCGCGGCAAGGAGGCCGCCGAGGCCGAGGCGGAGCCGGAGGCCGTGCCGGCGTAGCGCCGGCCCCGCCGATCGTTACAGGACGTCCTCCAGCTCGCGCAGCAGCCGGGCCTTGGCCCGGGCGCCGACCACGGCCCTCACCGGCTCGCCGCCCCGGAACACCATCAGCGTGGGCATCGACAGCACGCCGTACGCAGCCTGCGTCTGCGGGTTGTGGTCCACGTCCAGGCTGACCACCGTCAGCCGGTGCGCCTCCTCCCGCGCGATGTCCGCCAGCACCGGCACCATCTGGCGGCACGGCGGGCACCAGTCCGCCGTGAAGTCCACCAGCACCGGCCCCTCGGCCGCCAGCACCTCGGCGGCGAACGTCTCGTCCGTGACCGCCGGCACGCCCGTGATCCGCACCATCTACCGCTCCTCCCACTCGATCGCCAACTCGCACTGCGGCGCCCGGCCGCCGGCCTCCGCCGCCAGCTCGTCACGGGCCTGCTCGGCCCGGGCGAACTGCTCGGCCACCTGCGTACGGACCTCCTGCAACCGGCCGATGCAGTCGTCCAGCTCGGCCAGCTTGCGCCGGTAGACCTCCAGCGAGGCCGGGCAGGAGTCCCCCTCCGGATGGCCCGCCTGGAGGCACTCCACGAACGGGCGGGTCTCCTCCAGCCCGAACCCGAAGTCCTGCAGGGTGCGGATCTGCCGGAGCAGCCGCAGATCGTCCTCGCCGTACGCGCGGTAGCCGTTGCCGGCCCTCCGGGCGGGCAGCAGCCCGAGCTGCTCGTAGTACCGCAGCGCCCGGGTGGTCGTCCCCGCCCGTTGCGCCAGCTCGCCGATCCGCATCACGCACCTGCCCTCCCGGCCGCTTCCGAACGCCGCCGGGAACGACGGTAGACCTTGACGCCGACGTCAACGCCAGCACGGGCGGGCCCTCGGTGCCGGCGACTTCCGGCCGGCGGGGCACCGATCCGGCCACACAGCGGCCGTCCCGGCCGCCCCTGCCCCCGCCGCTACCCCGTCCGCCCCCGCACCCGGCAGGATGGGGGCCATGGATCTTGGACTGAAGGACAAGGTGTACGTGGTCACCGGCGCCACCCGGGGCCTCGGCTTCGCGGCCGCCCGGGAGCTGGCCGCCGACGGTGCCCGGGTGCTGGTCAGCGGGCGGAGCAAGGAGTCCGTCGAAGCCGCCGTGGACGCCCTCGGCGGCCCGGATGCCGCCCACGGCCTGATCGCCGACAACTCCGACCCCGCGACCGCCGACCACCTCATCGCCTCGGCCGTCGAGCGCTTCGGCCGGCTGGACGGCGTACTGATCAGCGTCGGCGGCCCGCAGGCCGGCCCGGTGACCGCCGTCCCCGAGGAGGCCTGGCGCGGCGCTTTCGAGTCGGTCTTCCTGGGCGCCCTGCGGATCGCCCGCAGCGCGGCCGGTGTGCTCGGCGAGGGCGGCGTGATCGGCTTCGTGCTCTCCGGCTCGGTCCGCGAGCCGATCCCGGGCCTCGGCATCTCCAACGGGCTGCGGCCCGGCCTGGCGATGGCCGCCAAGTCGCTCGCCGACGAGCTGGGGCCGCGCGGCATCCGGGTCGTCGGGCTGCTCCCGGCCCGGATCGACACCGACCGGGTGCGCGAGCTGGACGCCCTCAGCGGCGACGCCGCCGCCGCCCGCGCCCGCCACAACGCCGCCATCCCGCTCGGCCGCTACGGGACGGCGGAGGAGTTCGGCAAGGCCGCCGCCTTCCTGCTCTCCCCCGCCGCCTCCTACCTGACCGGCGTGATGCTCCCCGTCGACGGCGGCGCCCTGCGCGGCCTCTGATCCGCGGGTCTACCGGACCCGCGGGTGCTTGCGCCGGCCGCCGCGCCTCGGCGTGGCGGCCGGCTTCGCCGCCGCCACCCGGACCCGCAGGTCGGCCGGCAGCCCTGCGAGGCCGAGGCTGGCCCGGGCGTCGCTGCGCGGGCCGGTCTCGAAGTGCTCGACCAGGGCCGCCGGATCACCCCCGGGCGTCAGCCGCACGGTGGCCCGCAGCCGCGGGTGCCGGCGGCCCCGGACCAGCCGGACGCCGGCCCGCTCGACCTCCGGGAGCGCCACCGTGCCGGTCTCCAGCACCTCCTCCAGCGCCCGGCTGCGCAGCCGCAGCCGCAGCCCGGACGCGCCGGGCGTGGGAACGGCGACGGTGGCCGGGCCGCTGCGCCTCAGCTGCGCGAAGAGCCACCAGGCCGCACCGGCCACCACGATCGCCGGCCCGGCGATCACGACGGCCCACCACCAGGACCGGTCCGCCCACCAGGACTGATTCACCCACTCGGTCCGCGAGTACGCGCTGACCACCGGCTGGTCCGGCGAGGTGAGCGGCCACCAGCTCGGCGGGTCCACCCCCAGCCGCCGGTACAGGTCGAGGCCGCCGGCCAGCACCAGCACCCCGGCGGCCAGCAGCACCAGCCCGGCCACACCGAGCAGCACCCGGTTGACGGTGGACCGGCTCATCCCGCCCCTCCCGTCCCGGGTACGCCGGGACTCTCCGGCCCGGCCGTCGCCCCGCCGCGGCGGGCCCGGCCGCGCCTGGTCCGCACGTCGAGCCGGAGCGGCCGGGCCAGGGTGACCCGCGCCAGCTCCTCCCGCAGCTGCCGCTGGACGGAGGCCGGGTCGGCCGGTCCGTCGAGGACGACGTTCACCCGGCGGCGGTTGATCCGTACGGTGAGGTGCTCGATGCCCGGCAGGCCGGCAGCCCGGTCGGCCAGCAGGGTGCCCACGCCGGCCCGATCGATGGCGGCGGCGGTGTCCCCGTGCGGGCGCAGCGGCAGCCAGCGGCGCAGCCCGGGGGCGAACGCGAGCCAGAGGAGCCAGGCGCCGACCAGGGTGGCGGCCCCGGCACCGAGCAGGACCCAGAGGTCGTCCAGATGCCGGGTGGCCAGTTCGTCGCCGATCTCGGCGCGCCAGCGCCGGGCGGGGTGGCCGGTGCGGACGGCGATCACGTCGTAGAGCAGCGCCCCGCCGAGCACCAGTGCCACGACGGCGACGACCACCGCGGCGGCCGTCCGCGGCGCCCGCAGCCGGGGCACCTTCACCGCCTCGGGCGCGGGCGGTTCGCCCGGCGGCTCCACGGGCTGGGTTTCCGGCAGTTGTTCCGTCATGCCGCTGCCCTCGGCACCAACTTCTCGACGACCACCACCACCTCGCTGACGCGGGTCCCGGTCAGCCCGCCGACCTGGGCGGCGATCCGGTCGCGGACGGCGCGGGCGAGCGCGGCGAGGTCGGCGGGGAAGGGCAGGTCGACGACGGCCCGGACGAGGACGGTGGAGCCGGGCACGGAGACCGACACCTTCGGCGGACTGCCGTGGTCGGCCCGGCCTCGCCAGGCGTCGGCGAGCGCCTCGCGGGCGGCCCGGGCGGCGATCCGGGCGTAGACCCGGTCGGCGACGCGGAGCCGGCCGCGGGCGCCGGGCTCGCACCGAGGGGTGCCGGAGACGGGGGTGGCGAGGGCCGCCATCAACGGCGCCGGTCGCGGCCGCGCAGCAGGTCGCCGAGGTCACCGAGTTCGATGTCACCCTCCAGCAGCCGCCCGGCCACGAAGCCGACCACACCCAGTGCGGCCACCAGCAGGAACGCCGCGAACCCGCCGAAATAGCCGGCGAAGCCGAGGGCCATACCCACCACCAGGCCGACGATGGCCAGGTTCATCCGCTCCACCTCGTCTTCCGCTGCTTCCCCGCCGCGCGGGCTGCCCCCGACTGCGTTACTTCAGCTTGGGCCGCTGGCCCGGGGGGACGGTCTCCTCGTCCTCCTCCTCGACATCCGGCTCGTCGGGCAGGTGGACGTCGTTGACCGCGATGTTGACCTCGACGACCTCCAGGCCGGTCATCCGCTCGACCGCGTCGATGATGTTCTCCCTGACCTGGCGGGCCAGGTCGGGGATGACCACGCCGTACTCGACGACCAGCGCGATGTCGATGGCGGTCTGCTTCTCCCCGACCTCGGCCTTGATCCCGCGCCCGATGCTGGACCTGCCACCGGGCACCCGGTCGCGCATCGCGCCGAAGGTGCGGGAGAGGCCGGAGCCGAGGGCGTGGATGCCGGGGACCTCGCGGGCGGCCATGCCGGCGATCTTCTCGATCACGCCTACGGCCAGCGCGGTGCGGCCGCGGTCGTTGACCGGTTTGTTGCTGTCGCTGCTGGACGGCGTTGCGGCAGCGGCAGCGGCCGGGGGGTTCTTGTGCATGGTGGCGGGCGTCGGAGTGTCAGGCATGGGCGCTTCTCCCGTCGTACGGCTCCAGCTATATCGCAAATCGCTCCAACTCTGGCATTTCGCCACGATTCCCGCCCCCGGAGCGCCACCCCGCGGAGGCCGGGAACGCCGAAGGCCCGGCTCGCGGGGGCCCCGGGAGCCGGGCTTTCGGCAGAAGGGCTGCGGTCAGTCGCCGATACCGGCCAGGTCGCGCAGCCGGCGGGCCTGCGCCACCCGTTCGGCCGAGCGCTGCTCGTCGTACGAGCGCCCACCCGCGCCCTGGAGCAGCGCCTTGGTCTCGATGACGGCACTGCGGGGCGCGGCCAGCAGCGCGGCGGCGAGGTCACGGGCGGCACCGTCGAGCTCCGCGCCGGGGACGGCCAGGTTGGCCAGGCCGATGGCGGCGGCCTCCTCGGCGCCCACCCAGCGGCCGGTGGCGCAGATCTCCAGGGCCCGGGCGTAGCCGACCAGGTCGGTGAGCGGCTTGGTGCCGGCCAGGTCGGGCACGAGGCCGAGCGAGGTCTCCTTCATGGAGAACCGGACGTCCTCGGCGACGACGCGCAGGTCGCAACCGAGGGCGAGCTGGAAGCCGGCGCCGACGGCGTGGCCCTGGACGGCGGCGATGGAGACGAGGTCGGGGCGGCGCCACCAGGTGAAGGCCTCCTGGTAGGAGGCGATGGTGTCGTCGAGGTCCTTGTCCTCGGCGGCGGCCAGCTGGAGGAAGGTGCGCTCACCGGGGATGCCCTCGGCGGTGAACATCGCGCGGTCCAGGCCGGCCGAGAAGGAGACGCCCTCGGCTCGGAGCAGCACCACCCGGACGCCGCCCGGCAGTTGGCGGCCGGCAGCGGTCAGGGCGCGCCACATCGCGGGCGACTGGGCGTTGCGCCGCTGGGGCTGACAGAGGGTGACGACGGCGAGCTCGCCGTCGATCTCCAGGCGTACGCCGTCCTGCTCCCAGCTCGGGGCCTGCGGGTCGGTGGCGGGAGCGGTCATGCGGGGACCTCCGGTGGCGAGGGACTTGGCTACCGGAGAGTAACAAACCTGGAAGCGCAGCGGCAGGGCGGCGGCGCACTCGATTGCGGAAGGAACGGGGGCGCCGGAGCGCGGCGCGGGCGGGCATGACGATCGGCGGCCGGTTCGCACGGGCCGGGGGCGGACGACCAACGGTCGCCTCCCCGGTCGACGCCCTGCCGCCGAGTCATCCGCCGATGGACTGACGGACCGTCAGGAGCTGGCTCCAGCAGTAGCTTTGTTCTTGCCCCGCGTGGCACCACCGCGGCCCCGGAGGATCACTCCGGACTCGCTCAGCATCCGGTGCACGAAGCCGTACGAGCGACCGGTCTCCTCCGCGAGAGCGCGAATGCTCGCCCCGGAGTCGTACTTCTTCTTGAGATCGGCCGCGAGCTTCTCACGCGCGGCACCGGTCACCCGGCTGCCCTTTTTCAGAGTCTCGGCCACCCGTGCCTCCTCGTAGCGTTGCTCGGTCAGATTCCCATGATCACCCATCCACAGCGTCCTGGCCACCCATTCGGCAAGGTCGATGTCGGGAATGCGCGGTCCACCGGTGGTGATCCGAGCGCACAACGGCGCTCACGCAGAGTGCACGCCCCCGGGCGGATTACGCTGTCCGGCGCGAAAGGGCTGATCAGCAGCGTCGGCCCGACCACGATCGAGTGGCGGGCCGACGGAAGCTCCTCAAACGGAATCCAGGACCTCTTCATTCCCGGACACGCCGTAAGGACTAGTTTTTCTGGTCCAAAGAGGGGACCAAGCGTCTACTCCAGGTCAGGCGAGCGAGACCAGATCGGCGTACGCCGGGCTCCAGAGGTCCTCCACGCCGTCCGGCAGCAGGATGATCCGCTCCGGCTGGAGCGCGTCGACCGCGCCCTCGTCGTGGGTGACCAGCACGACCGCGCCGCTGAACTCGCGCAGCGCGCCGAGGATCTCCTCGCGGCTGGCCGGGTCGAGGTTGTTGGTCGGCTCGTCCAGCAGCAGCACGTTGGCGCTGGAGACCACCAGCGAGGCCAGCGCCAGGCGGGTCTTCTCACCGCCGGAGAGCACCCCGGCCGGCTTGTCGACGTCGTCGCCGGAGAACAGGAACGAGCCGAGGATCTTGCGGATCTGCACCAGGTCGGTGTCGGGGGCCGAGGAACGCATGTTCTCCAGCACCGTGCGCTCCGGGTCCAGGGTCTCGTGCTCCTGGGCGTAGTAGCCGATCTTCAGGCCGTGGCCCGGGATCACCTCGCCGGTGTCCGGCTTCTCCACCCCGGCCAGCATCCGCAGCAGGGTGGTCTTTCCGGCGCCGTTGAGGCCCAGCACGACGACGCGCGAGCCGCGGTCGATGGCCAGGTCGACGCCGGTGAAGATCTCCAGCGAGCCGTAGGACTTGGAGAGGTCGGCGGCGGTCAGCGGGGTCTTGCCGCAGGGGGCCGGGTCCGGGAAGCGCAGCTTGGCGACCTTGTCGCTCTGCCGGACCTGCTCCAGACCGGAGAGCAGCTTCTCGGCGCGGCGGGCCATGTTCTGCGCGGCCACCGTCTTGGTGGCCTTGGCGCGCATCTTGTCGGCCTGCGCGTTCAGCGTCGCGGCCTTCTTCTCGGCGTTGGCCCGCTCGCGCTTGCGGCGCTTCTCGTCGTCCTCGCGCTGCTGCTGGTACTGCTTCCAGCCCATGTTGTAGACATCGATCGCGGAGCGGTTGGCGTCCAGGTAGAAGACCTTGTTGACGACCGTCTCGACCAGGTCGACATCGTGCGAGATGACGATGAAGCCGCCCTTGTACGTCTTCAGGAAGTCCCGCAGCCAGGCGATCGAGTCGGCGTCGAGGTGGTTGGTGGGCTCGTCGAGCAGCAGCACGTCGGAGTCGGAGAAGAGGATCCGGGCCAGCTCGACGCGGCGGCGCTGACCGCCGGAGAGCGTGTGCAGCTGCTGGCCCAGGATGCGGTCCGGCAGGCCCAGCGCGGCGGCGATGGTGGCGGCCTCGGCCTCGGCGGCGTACCCGCCCTTGGTGAGGAACTCCGTCTCCAGGCGCGCGTACTTCTTCATCGCGTTTTCCTGGGTGGCGCCCTTGCCGTTGGCCATCCGGTCCTCGTTCTCGCGCATCTTCCTCAGCACGGAGTCGAGGCCGCGGGCGGAGAGGATGCGGTCCTTGGCGAGGACGTCGAGGTCGCCGGTGCGCGGGTCCTGCGGGAGGTAGCCGACCTCGCCGGAACGGGTCACGGTGCCCGCGGCCGGCAGGCCCTCGCCGGCCAGGACCTTGGTGAGCGTGGTCTTGCCGGCGCCGTTGCGCCCGACCAGGCCGATCCGGTCGCCGGGGGCGACCTTGAAGCTCGCGGACTCGATCAGGACCCGGGCACCGGCGCGCAGCTCAAGGGCGTTGGCGGAAATCATGGCTGGGAACTACTCCTGGGACGTGGGCGGGCACCTGGGCGGGGCTCAGGACCGGGGCAGCGGAAGGGGGCGTCGTCGGTGGACCGGCAGACCGCTCGGGGCGGCGCCGCTCGCCCGCTAGTGCCCGGAGAGAACAGCCATGACGGCAAGTCTACCGGGCCCCGCGAGGGGGCCCGGAGAATTACCGGCCCGGGGTACCGCCCGGGAGCGCGGCTACGGCTGGGAGCCCGCCTCCGGGGCCGCGCAGGTGCCCTGCGGGCGGACGGCGGCGAACGGCTCGGACGGGCTTCCGCAGGCGGACTCGGGGGCGGCGGCCTGGGTGTCGAACACCTTGGGGCCGACGATCGGGCCGTCCGAGATCAGCACCCGGCGGCCGTCCAGGGCCTTCAGCGAGACCGCCGGACCGGCGTTCAGCACCCAGCCGGTGCTGTCCAGCCGGTAGCCGTTGATGCCCCCGGAGACCGGCTGGCCGCTGCTGTTGGTGCAGGTGCGCGGGACCAGCACCGCGAAGTCCGTGCCGACCGTGCGCATCGGGTCGTAGACGCAGTTGCCGGCCGGCTTGGAGTTGTAGCGCAGGTCGCCGTCGCCGTCGCGGAAACCCATCGTCAGGTTGGGTGTGACCACCGCCACCCAGGGTGCGGACTGCTGGACGGTGTGCAGGGCCGCGGCGGCGCGCTCCGTCGCCAGCTGCTTGCGCTGCTCCTCGGTGCGCTTGTCGGCTCCCGGCTCGCCGTCGCCGCGCAGCCAGTCGGCCAGACCGGGGACGGCGCGGTGCCAGCGCACCTCGTGGTCACCGGGCCGTACCGAGGTGACCAGGCCGTCGTCCCAGACCACCACGGCGCTCTCGCCCGCCATCGACAGGTAGAGCGCGGTGGCGCCCTCGCGGCGGTAGGACCAGGCGTGTTCGCCGGTGGAGCGGTTGTACGCCTCCAGGCCGGGGCCCACCTTCAGCTCCAGGTCGGCCGCGCTCAGCGACTGCGCGTTGACCGGGCTGGCGTCCGCTCCGCCCGGCTCGGCCACCCGGTCCCCGAACGGCACCGGCTTGTTGGCGTGCGCGGCCGCGCCCGCCACAAGGACCAGCAGTACCGCCAGGGCAGGAAGGATCGATCGGGGGGTGAGAACACGCAGCGGCTTCCAGGACACGGGCGGAGCGTACCTTTCGGCACCCACACGAGTCAGCCGGACTTTCCCTCGCGTCCGAACGGTGGAACGAGGACCGGCCGGATCCCGGGCCTCCCCCGGACCCGCCCGCCGACCTGCGCCGTCGGGCCCGCCACCGCTCCGCACGGCCCGCTGCGGTAGGGCTCCCGGGGCCGCTCGGACTGTTACAGAGGTGATACACGGCACGTTGAGGCAGACCGCGTTCGAATATCGCCCACTTTGGGGTGACATTCGGCTTTTCCGATGCCTCCTGGGCCTACTGTCTGCGAACGGGGCACCACGCTCCGTCGATCCTGCCCCGTTCTGCGACGCCCGGAGGAGAGACCATGCGATACGGCCGCCTGACGCTGGCCGGCGCCGCCCTGCTGCTGCTGACCACCGCCGGCGTGCCGGCCGGGACGCCGCTCAGCCAGACCGACCGGCACAGCCTCTCCTCCGTCGCCGTCCAGCCGCGCGGCGCGGCGCCCCGGCCGGTCGTCCAGCGGCCGCAGCACGAGCCCCCGTTCGGTGCCTTCGTCGGCTCCTGGGACAACTACATCCCGCAGCTCGGCCGGTACGCGCAATGGCTGAACAACGCCAACATGCAGGTCGGCCACACCTACCTGGCCGGAAACGGCTGGGCCGACATCGAGGGCGAGCCGGTGGTGCTCGGCATGTGGTCGCAGTGGCGGCTCGCCGACCCGGCCCGGATGCTCGTCCTCGGCGTGCCGATGCTGGTGCCCAACGAGGGCAACGTGCCGGACGCCGAGGTGGCGAGGCTGCTCGCCCAGGGCGCGCGCGGGGACTTCGACCTGCATTTCCTCAAGCTCGCCCGCCGGCTGGTCGCGCTCGGCGGGGCGGACACCGTGCTCACCCTCGGCTGGGAGATGAACGGCGTCACCTACACCCACCGCTGCAAGCCCGACCCGGCAGCCTGGAAGACGTACTGGCGGCGGATCGTCTCGGTGATGCGATCGGTGCCCGGGCAGCGGTTCCGCTTCGACTTCGCCCCGAACCGGGGGGCGGACGCCATCCCGTGGACCAAGTGCTACCCCGGCGACGACGTGGTCGACATCATCGGCATGGACAGCTACGACCAGCCGGCCGGCGCCACCTTCGACGACTACGTGCGCGAGCCGTACGGGCTGCAGGACCAGGTGGAGTTCGCGGCCAAGCGCGGCAAACCGGTCTCGTACCCGGAGTGGGGGCTGTTCCGGAACGGGGACAACCCGGAGTACGTGCAGCGGATGGTGGAGTGGATGCGCACCCACGACACCAGCTACCAGACCGTCACCGACTACTGCCCGCACGGGTTCTGGCAGTGTGACAAGAACCCGCGGTCCAGCGCCCGGTTCAAGAACCTCATGGCCGGGTCCAAGGGGGCCCCGGTCACCGTGCCGCCGGCGGCCCCGGTACCCACGGCGACGGCCACCCCGTCGGCTGCTCCGTCGGCCGCTCCGTCGCCGTCGGCCTCACCGTCGGCCTCACCGTCGGCCTCACCGTCGGCCTCGCCCACGGCCTCGCCGAGCCCGTCGCCGGCCGGCGGACCCGCCCGGCGCTGACCCGGCGCCGGGGCCCGGTGAACGGGGCCTGCCGGCCGGGACCAGGTCAGCTCCGGCGGCGGGCCAGCAACGCCTCCTTGAGCCTCGGCAGCCGGGTGTTCAGCACGTGCACCGCGACCTGCCGGGCCCGCACCGTGCCGGCCCGGGCGCCGGCGGCGGGGGCGGGCCCGCGCGGGCCGAGGAGCAGCCGCTGGTTCGGCCGCCCGTCCGGCCGCCAGCGCTGCTTGTACGGCTCCTGGCCGCGCAGCAGGCCTATCACCGGGATCCCGGCCGCGACCGTCTCGTCCAGCGCCGCGCCGAACAGCAGCCCGGCGATGTCCAGCCGGTCGCGCAGCCTCGGGTGCGCGCCGTACAGGTAGAGGCCGCTGAAGGACGGGCAGAGCAGCAGCAGGTTGACCGCGACCAGCTCGCCGTCCAGCCGGAACTGGTGCACGGCGGCGCGGCCGGTGGCGACCAGGCCCGTGGTGGACTCGGCGAGGTGGCGGGCGAACCGCTCGGTGCGGTGCTCCGCGGTGACGCCGCGCTCCTGCCACTGCAGGAAGTGCAGCCGGAGCAGGCCCTCCAGCGCCTCGGGCACCTCCTCCGGCGGCGTCGGGCGGACCTCGACGCCGACCTCGGCGATCTTGCGCAGCTTGACCCGGTTGCGCTGGGCGGTCTTGCCCGGCAGCCGCTTGAGCAGCTGGTCCATCGGGACGGCCGGGAGGTACTGGCAGAGCGAGTCGGCGAACCGGCGCCGGTGGCCTGGCCACTGCTCGAACACGCGCTGCACGGCCGCCTCGGGGTGCACCTCGCGCAGCTCCAGGCTGTGCCAGGGGCGGGTGAGCGGGAGGACGGCGGCGAACTCGGCGGCGGCGCGGTCGGCGCAGTCGTCGTCGAGCAGGACATCGGTGAAGTCGACCAGGCCGTCGCCGAGGCCGGTCAGGCCGCCGAGCGGGCCGCGGCGACGCCGGAACGCACCCGCGCCGACCAGCCGGCCGTCCCGGCGGACCAGCACCACCAGCAGCTCGCCCGGGCGGCCGTACTGGCGCCACCAGGAACGCTGCCAGGCGGCGGCCTGGAAGAACGTGGCCGTCCGGCAGCGGGTGGCCAGGTCGTCCCACTCCTCGGCGAGGACGTCGAGGGCTTCGTCCTCCCGGCGCAGCTCGGCCGTCCAGCCCGGTGCGGCGGGCGGGGCGGGGAGACCAGTGGCCGGGGCGGCCCCGGTGCTCATCGTCCGCTCCCGGCGGCGGCCTTCTGGCTCTTGTCGGCCTTGTCGCTCTTGCCGGTCTGCTCGGCCGGCTCGGCCCTGCCCGCCGGGGCCTTGGCGGGGGCGGCCGGGGCCCCGTCCCGGGCCTCGTCCCGGGCCGCCGCGGGCTCCTCGGTGCGCGGGCGCGGGGCGGTCGGCGCGGCCACGGCCTCGGGTGCGGGCCCGTCGCCGCCCCGGCGACGGGTCATCATCACCAGCGCGCCGATCAGCACACCGGCCGCGCCGCCGACCGCGACGTCCAGTTCGGCGGAGGGGGTGGTCGGCCGGTCCGGCTCGGCCGCCGGGGCCAGCGGGACCAGCCGGACACCGGTCTCCTTGGTGCTGCCGTTGGCGAAGGCGACCAGCGAGCGGGCCACCGCGTCGGCGGCCTCGACGGCCTCCTGCGGTCGGCCGCCGGTGCCGGTGATCTCGATCACCGGGGCGTCCGGGGAGGTGGTGCCGTGCACCAGGGCCTCCAGCTGGGTGCGGCTCCGGCCGGTCTCGGCGGCGGCCGCGGCGAGCACCTGCGGCTGGCCCGCCAGCCGGCCGTACGCCTGGGCGAAGTTGACCGCGGTGACGCTCTCCCCCGGGTTCTGCGGCACCACGATCACATAGGAATTGGCGGCGTACGAGGGGTGGGCCACCGCGGCGTACCCGGCGCCGCCGGTGGCGCCCAGCGGCACCGCGAGGACCAACGGCCACCAGTGGCGGGCCAGGCTGCGGGCGCTTCGGCGCGGTTCGGACATGGGGTGCTCCTTGGACATGAGGGCCGCCGGGCCGGCGGCGCGGCGGGTCGGGGGCGGCCAGCGGCTCAAGCGGGGGCCAGGCGGTCGTAGAGGGCGCCGAGGTCGGCGGCCACCCGGGCGATGTCGTAGTGGCCGACGGCCGGAGGGCGGGGCAGCGGGTCGCTGTTGTGGTCGTTGAGGTGGCGCAACTCGCCCAGCGCGGTGGCGTAGGCCGCGGCGTCGGAGGGGATCCGACGGGCCTGCGGGGCAGCGGCGGGTGGCAGTTCGTCCAGCGCCGGGCAGGCGCTGTGGCGGACGGGGAGGCCGGCGGCGAGGCCCTCCAGGACGCCGAGGCCGAAGGTCTCCGCAGTCGAGGGTGCGGCCAGCACGTCGAGGGCGGTGAGGAGTTCGGGGACGTCGTCGCGCTCGCCGGTGAGCACCAGGCGGTCCCGGACGCCGAGCTCGGCGGCCCGCCGCTCCAGGGCGGCGCGCTCGGGGCCCTCGCCGACCAGGACGAGGCGCGCTGCACCGTCCAGTTCGGCGAGTGCCTCCAGCAGGACGTGGAAGCGCTTGCCCGGGACCAGCCGGCCCACCCCGCCGACCACCCAGCTGCCGGGCGGGAGGCCGAGTTCGGCGCGCAGGCGGGCGCGGGCCGCGGCCCGGTCGGCGTCCGGGCGGTGGTAGCGGGCGGTGTCGATGCCGTTGGGGATCAGCTCGACCCGGGCCGCCGGGACGCCCCAGGCGTGCAGGGTCTGGGCGACCTGCCGGGACACCGCGACCGTGGTGGTGCCGAGTCGTTCGGCGGCCAGGTAGAGGCCCTTGACGCCACGGGTGACCGGGCGGCCCTCGATCACCCCCGCGTGCAGCGAGTGCTCGGTGGCCACCACAGCACGGACCCCGGCGAGGCGGGCGGCGAGGCGCCCGTACAGGCCGGCCCGGTAGAGGTGGGTGTGCACCAGGTCGTAGCGGCCGGCGCGGATCAGCCGGACCAGCCGCGGCAGTGCGCCGATGTCCCGGTTCCCGCGCATGGCGAGGTGGTGGACGGTGACGCCCTCGGCGCGCAGCGCGGCGGCCACCGTGCCGGGGTTGGTCAGCGCGACCACCTCGCAGTGCTGGTGCGCGGGCAGGTGCCGCAGCAGGAGCTGGAGCTGGCGCTCGGCGCCGCCGGAGGCAAGGCCGGTGACGATGTGCAGCACTCTCACCGCCCGCCCTCCCAGCGGGAGGCCAGGCGGCTGCGGCGCAACTCGGTGACGGTGTCGCGGAGCCGGTGCCGGCCGCGCTTGGCGCGCAGCCGCAAGGCGCCGTCGCGGTCGCCGACGTAGCAGCGGGGCAGCGCGTAGCGGCCGGTGAGCGGGGAGTGGGCGATGGCGCAGGCGTAGTCGTAGCCGGCGTCCCGGACGGCCTGGGCGGCGGGCAGGTCGACGGCGCCGTACGGGTAGCAGAAGCCGGTCACCGGGCCGCCGACGACCTCCTCCAGGGCCCGGCGGCTCTCCCGGGTCTGGGTGGCGAGGACGTCGGCGGACAGGCCGGGGAGGGACTGGTGGCCGAGCCCGTGCGAGCCGATCTCCCAGCCGGCGGCGGCGAGTTCGGTGACCTCCTGGACGGTGAGCAGCTTCTTGCGCGGGCCCTCGGTGTCCCAGTCGTTGGCCCGGCCGAGCAGGTCGGCGACCACGTAGGCGGTGGCCGTGAAGCCGTACGCCTGCAGAATCGGTACGGCGTACCGGGCGAAGTCGGCGTAGCCGTCGTCGAAGGTGAGGCCGACCAGCTTCTCGTCCTTGCCCGCGGCCCGGGCCCGCATCAGCTCACGGACCGAGACGCCGCGCCGGCCGCGCCGGTGCAGCCAGGCGATCTGCTCGGCGAACCGCTCGGGGCTGACGGTCAGCTGGTACGGGTCCTCCTCCTCGACCGCCACCGAGTGGTACATCAGGATCCACGGCGAGGAGCTCTGCGGGCCGGGCGGGGCCGGGACTGGTCGGCGGCTGCCGGGCAGCGGTGCCTGGGGACGGCGGACGCCCTTGCGCGGTGCGTCGGCGCGCGGGCCGGCTGCCGTCGGCGCGGCTGAGCGGCGAACGCCCGACAGGGCCGAACGGAGGGAACCCCGTTCAACGTCCATGGGGAAGCTTCCCTTCATCGGCGACAGGTGGCGGGCACAGGGCCCGGACGGCGGCGAGGACCGGTCCGCGCACCTCGCGGGCACCGAGGCCGGTGCCGAGGGCGGCGAAGGCCAGCACCACGGTGAGGCCCCCGAGCAGCGTCGAGAGCAGAGGGTCGGAGGGGAACGCGGCCGCGGGGGTGCCGAGGACGGCCGCGCCGGCGGCGGCGGCCAGCAACCGGGCGTAGCCGCCGAGGACCAGCCTCAGGCGCAGCGCGATGCCGCGCAGGACCAGGCCGCGCAGCAGCAGCGCGGCAGTGGTGGTGATCCCGGCCGCGTTGCCGGCGGCCAGGCCGAGGGCGCCGAAGCGGGAGGTGCTGAGCAGCCCGACGACGACGGTGACGACCAGGCCGAGGACCATGGCGGCGGCCGGGTACCAGTCGAGCAGCCGGCGGCCGCCGTCGTCGCTGCCCGGGTCGCCGGCCCGGCGGACCACCGGGCGGAGCGAGAAGTACGGGCGGATCATCACGCCGATCAGCGCCTGGGCGGGCAGGCCGAAGCTGTAGACCCGGATGGCGGCGGCGGTGGCGGCGGTGTCCTGCGGGCCGAAGGCGCCGCGCTGGAAGAGCAGCGCGACCACCGAGGGCGCACAGGCGAGCAGGAAGGCGGTGCCGAGCAGGACGACGGCGGCGGCCTGGCCGAGGTCCTTCTCGACCCGGTCGCGGGCGGCGGTGAGATCCCCGGCGGCGAGCGCCCGGGCGACCAGCGGGAAGGTGACGGTGCAGATCAGGATGGCCGCCGTCATGGCCAGCTGGGAGACCTTGGCGGCGTAGTTGAGGTGCGAGATGGTGCCCGGCGGCAGCGCGGAGCCGAGGAAGCGCTCGATGAAGACCTGCGCCTGCCGGGTCAAGGTGAACGCGGCCACCGGTAGCAGGGCGAGCGGGATCAGCACCAGCGCGTGGCGCGAGCGGCGGCCCCTGGCGGCGCGGCCGGTGCGCAGCCGGCGCAGGAACGGGCTCACCAGCAGGCCGGCCATCAGCAGGCTGCCGAGGGCGACGCCGATCGCCGCGGAGCGGACGCCCCAGAGCGCGTGGCAGCTGAGCAGCACGCCGAGGATGCCGAGGTTGTAGGCGACGTAGATGCCGGCCGGGGCGGTGAAGCAGTGGTGCGCCCGGAGCGCGGCGGCGAGGTAGCCGGCCACGCCGAACGGCAGCACGGTGAACGCCGTGATCCGGGTGCAGGTGACGGCGAGAGCGGGGTTGGCCAGGCCGGGGGCGAGCAGGTCGACCAGCTGGTCGGCGCCGAGCGCGGCGCCGAGCGAGAGCGCGCTCAGGGCGAGCAGCAGCCAGGGCAGCGTGGCGCGGACCAGCTGGCGGACGGGGTCGGGGCCGTCGGGCCGCTCCTCGCGCAGCACCAGGGCGAGGGCGAAGGCGGGCACCATGAGGAAGGACATGGCGTCCTCGATCAGCAGCGGCGCGGCGGTCTCCGGCACCGTCCAGGCGACCAGGAAGGCGTCGGTGCCCTGGTTGGCGCCGCAGTAGCGGGCCAGCAGCAGGTCGCGGAGCAGGCCGAGGCCGGAGCCGGCGGCGCTGAGCACGGCGGTGACGCCGAAGGCCTTGGCGAGGAAGCCCCGCCGGGGGGCGGCGTCGGTCCCGGCGGGGGCGGTCCGGGGGGCCGGCAGCGTGGGGGCGAGTGCGGCCGGCTGGTCGGTGGTCATCGGGCGGCGGCCTCCGGAGCAGCGGCACGGGCGGCGAGGCCGAGGACGACGGAGGTCAGCACGGTGGTGGTGCCGCCGATGTCCGCGTAGAGGAAGTCGACCAGCACCCAGACCAGCAGGGCCAGGGCGGCGAGGCCGGGGCCGGAGGCGCGGCGCAGGCAGCCGAGGAGCAGGCCGAGGAAGAGGGCGGCGTAGGCGACGATCCCGATCAGGCCCTGTTCGCTGAGGACCAGGAAGTACATGTTGTGCGGGGAGAGCAGCGGTTCGCGCTGGAATCCGATGGTGGCGTCGGCGGCGTCGCTGCCGGAGGAGAGCCGCAGCGGGGCGTGGCTGTCGCGCAGCTGCTGGAACGCCTTGGGGCCTGCGCCGCTCACCGGGTGGTCCTGCCAGATTCGTTCGGCGGTGGACCAGAGGTCGTAGCGGTCGGAGACCGACTGGTCGGGGGCGGCGGCGACGGAGCCGATCGAGGTGAGCCGGGCGGTCACGCCGGAGCCCCCGAGGCCGAGGCCGCCGACCAGCACCACGCCGGCGGCCAGGGCGAGGACGGCGCTGCGGACGGCGAGCCGGGCGTCGGCGCGCAGCAGCAGGACGACGGCGGCGGCGCCGGTGGCGATCCAGCTGCCGCGGCTGAAGGAGACGGCGAGCGGGAAGGCGAGGAAGGCGGCGGCCGCGTACATGACGCGGCGCAGCCGCCGGTCGCCGCCGGGCCCGCGTTCGGCGAGGGCGAGGGCGAGGGCGGCGAGCAGGCCGTAGCTGACGACGGTGGACATCGCCATGACGTCGAGCGCGCCGAAGGTGCCGACGGCCCGGATCGGCTGGCCGGTGTAGGAGGCGCCGGTCCGGGTGAGGTACTGGTGGGCGCCGACCACGCCCTGGATCAGGGCGGCGGCGACGAAGGAGCCGAGGACCAGCCGCTGGTCGGTCCGGTCGCGCAGCGCGCAGAGCACGGCGGCGGGCACCAGGACGAAGACCTGGGTGAGGCGGACGAAGCCGGTGAGGCTGGTGGCCGGGTCGATGGAGCCGATGGTGGCGACGGCGGCGGCGGCCACGATCGCGCCGAACCGGACGGCGGCGGTGCGGCCGATCATGGGCGTGCGGCCGCGCAGCAGGCCGGCGGCGGTGAGCGCGACCAGGGCGAGCGAGGCGAGGTCGGCCGCCGTGACGTGGACGGCGGCGGCGACGTCCTTCTCACCGGTGGGGACGCAGACCAGCAGGACGGTGGCGGCGGCGAGGAGGCTGGGCCGTTCCAGGAGGGCCGTCCCGGCCCGGCGTAAGGCCCGGGCGGGTCGGGGGACGGCGGTGAGGGTGAGGGCCACGCGGGTCAGCTCCCGTCCGGGTGGAGCATCAGGGCCGCCGTGCGGCACAGGACCTTGACGTCCTGCCAGAGGCTCCAGCTCTCGATGTAGCGGTTGTCGAAGCGGGCCCGGTCCTCGATCGAGGTGTCCCCGCGCAGGCCGTTGACCTGGGCGAGGCCGGTGAGGCCGACCGGGACGCGGTGGCGGTCCGCGTACTCTGGGTAGGCCTGGCTGAACCGCATGACGAAGTAGGGGCGCTCGGGGCGCGGGCCGACGAGGCTCATGTCGCCGCGCAGGACGTTCCACAGCTGCGGCAGCTCGTCGAGGGAGCTGCGACGCATCAACTTGCCGACGGCGCCCATCCGGTGGTCCTGGGCGATGTTCCAGCGGGTCGCGGACTCGTGCTCGTTGCTGGGGCGCAGGGTGCGGAACTTCAGGACGGTGAAGACGCGGCCGTCGAGCCCGGTGCGCTGCTGGCGGAAGAGCACGCCAGGGCCGGTGTCGAAGCGGACGGCGAGGGCGCAGAGCGCGAGCACGGGGGCGAGCGCGAGCAGGCCGAGGCCGGCGGCGGTCACGTCGAGGGCGCGCTTGGCGGCCCAGCCGGGGCGGCGCATCGCCGGGCGGCCGACCCGCAGGCAGGGGAAGCCCCAGAGGTGGTCGCCGCCGGTGGGCCGGCCGGTCTCCAGCGAGCCGTACTCGCGCAGCGCGGGCACCAGCCAGACCTGGCAGCCGAGCCTGGCGGCGTCGCGCAGGGCGGCGGCGGTCTCGGCCTCGTCGGCGGCGCCGGCCGCGGCGACCACGTGGTGGATCCGGTGGCGGCGGATCTCGCGCTCCAGCACCTCGCGGCCGCCCAGGACGGGCAGGTCGGTGTCGCCGGCCAGCAGTGGCGGGTCGGCGTCGAGGAAGCCGATCGGGCGCATCCCGTACTCGCCGCGCTCGCTGAGGGCGGCGGCGACCCGGCGGCCGAGCCGGCCGGCGCCGAGCACCAGGACGGGGCTGGGGCGGCTGCGGCGGATCCGGCGGACGAGGTGGTAGAGCAGGGCGCGGCCGCAGACGGCGAGCAGCAGCTGGGTGCCGAGCAGGGCGGTCAGCCGGGTCGGGGTGGCGGGGCCGCAGTCGGGCCAGCGGCCGTGGAGGCAGCCGGCCAGGGTGACGGCGAAGGCGGTGGCGACCACGGCCCGGACGGTCAGCGCCGGGAGTTCGTCGAGGACGGAGAGGGTGAGCCGGGTGCGGTAGAGGCCGGCGGCCAGGTTGAGCACGAGCAGCAGCGGCAGCAGGGCGGCCACGCCGAGCAGCGGCTCGACCCGGACCGCCGGGCCGAGCGCGCGGTTGGCGATCCCGGTGGCGTTGCACAGCGCGAAGGCGTCGACCGCGGCCAGGGCGGCGGGCAGGGCGAGCCGGGAGCGGACCGGCCGGCGGTGGCGGCGGGCCGGCGGGGCGCTACGGGTCTGGGCGGACCGGGCCGGGCGGTCGAGCAGGCCGGTGGCGGGCCGGTGCGCGCCGGAGAGGGGCCGGCCGGGCCGTGGCACGCTGTTGTGGTCAATGGTCATCAGCGCACGAACTCCCCTGCTGTGCACCCGGAGTGACGGCCTCCCGGCGCCGGCTGGCCCAGACCGGCCGTCCCGGCCCGGTGGGCGCGGTCCTGGCAGCTCCTGCTCGTGCTGCCGCTGGCGGCTTTCTCGCGAATTTCCGGCGTGAAACCGAAATGATGCAGGTAAAATCAGACATCACCGAACGCGGGATAGAATGCTGGAAGTTGACTTGCCATTTCATTCCAGCCACCCATTAATAGGTAATTCCGACTTCACGCCTCACCCACAACCGGTTGAGGGTGCGAATACGACAGCGCCAGAGCGACCGGCATTCACGGCATGTGAAACGATCAGATCCGCTGCGGGACACGGGCACGGCGCCGTCCCGCCGCCAGCCCGGCCCCCAGCAGGTCCCGGTAGAGCGCGTCCACCTGTTCGACCACCGATCGCACGTCATGACGGGCCGCGGCATGGTCGCGCAGGCGTGCGCCGCGCCGCTCGCACTCGATCGGATCGGACAGCGCTTCGGCCATTCGGGTGGCGAGCGCATCGGCATCCTCGAGCGGCACCACGGCCTGCTTCCGCTCGGCCGGCGGGAGGCATTCCCGGGCCCCGGACACATCGGTCAAAAGCACCGGGCGGCCGGCCGCCATCGCCTCCAGCGGGGCCAGCGCCATCCCCTCCCAGCGCGACGGCAGCACCACCAGGTCCGCCGCCGCCAGCCACGGCCGCGGATCCGGGACGTCCCCGGCCAGCCGGACCCGGGACGGCTCGGCGGACTCCCGCACGGTGTCGGCCAGGACGGTCTCGTCCGGACCGCCGCCGACCAGCGCAAGCCGGGCCTGCGGCACCCGGCGCAGCACCTCGGGCCAGGCGGCGAGCAGCACGTCCTGGCCCTTCTGCCGGCACAGCCGGCCCACGCAGACCGCCAGCGGGGCATCCAGGTCCAGCCCGAGCGCGATCCGGGCGGCCCGCCGCTCGGCCGGCGCGTAATGGCGGACGTCGACGCCGTTGGGCACCACCGCCCAGTCGGCGTGCAGGCCCGCCGCGACGCCGTCGGCCCGCTCCTGGACGCTGACGCAGAGCAGCCGGTGCGCCCAGCGGGTCGCGTACCGCTCCCAGTGCACGGTGGCGGCGGCCGGCGCGCCGTCGACCGCGGCGAACGACCAGGCGTGCGGCTGGAAGACGGTCGGCACCGCGCCCCGGATGGCCAGCCGGCCCGCCAGGCCGGCCTTGGCGCTGTGCAGATGGACCATGTCGGGTGCGGCGGCCCGGACGATCCGGCGCAGCCGCCACGCCTCGGCGGCGGTGGCCGGGCCGGGCGACCGGCGGGCGGGCCAGTCGTGGACCAGCGCGCCGACCGCGGTAGCCTCCCCGGCCAGCCGGCCGCCGCTCGGGCAGGCGACCAGCACCCGGTGGCCGGCTTCGCGCTGGCCGCGGACCAGGTCGACGACGACGCGGGCGACTCCGCCGTCGACGGGCTGCGAAATGTGAAGGATCGTCATATGCACGGCGGCGAGCCTAGGGTGGCTCAGCCGCGCCGGGGGCTTGCCGTCACCCGCAGGTGGTGGCCGTCCACCCGTACGGCTTGGTGGTCGTACGGGTGGACGAACTCATCGAAGATCCGCCCGAATCGGGCGCCGGGTCAGCGGACCTCGGCGGCCAGGTTGGCCAGCACCTGGTCGTGGATGCGGTTGAGGCCCTTCGGAGCGAAGGTCCGCTCGAAGAAGCCGCCGATGCCGCCCGCGCCCTGCCAGGTGGCCGAGACGGTGACCTTCGACCGGCCCTCGCCGACCGCGGAGACCGTCCAGGTGATCACCATGCTGGAGTTGGCGTCCTTCTCCACCAACTGGTCCGGCGTCGGCGCCGAGACGGTGAACAGGCAGTCCCGGACCCGCTTCTCGGTGGCCTGGAGCCTCCAGTGCACCTGGGTGCCCGCACCGGTACCGCCCGCCCGGACCTCGTACTCGCTGTACTGCGCGGGCAGCAGCTTGGGGCGGGTCACCTGGTAGTCGGCCAGCGCCTCGTACACCCGCTCGGGGGCGGCGTCGTAGACCCGCTCGGTGGTGGCCTGCACCTGTCCCATGGTCCTGCTCTCCTTCTTCCTCGGACTGCGGTTTCACCGGCAAGCCAACCACAGCAGGGGCATCAGGGCCTGCCCTGGCACTGCAACCGCATCTGGGGGTTGTGGCCTCGGCGTTTGCAGTGCGAGCGGCGGGCCCGGGCTTGGCTGCGTCGTCGGAAGCGTGACCACTGCAGATGACGGTCGTTGCCATAGTGGCGGGGCGTGACGACGACGTGTCCGATCAGCCGGCGGATCTCCGGGACGCCGAGGGGTATGAGGTCTTGCTCGTCGTCCGGGCTGCCCCTTGCCCGCAGGATTCCGTGGATGCTGGTCCGGGTCCTGGCCGTGGCGCTGGGCCTGCTCGCCGGCATCGTCCTGCGGCCGGCCCCGCTCAACACCTCTGCCGCGTCCGCAACGACCCCGCCGCCCCCACCGCAGGGGACCGTGACGGTGACCGTGTCCGCGCCGGCCACCTCCGCCCCGCCGACCGCGTCCGGCACCGCCGAGCAGTTCTCCCCGCCGCCGACCACGGACGCCGACTCCTCGGGTTGGACGGTGGGCCACCGCGACACCGCGATCACCATGCCCGAGCTGGACGGCATCTGCCAGGGCGCGAGCATGGACTTCGAGCCGAGGCAGGCCCACGGAACTCCGACGACCCCAGTGAGCTCCAGGCCGGCCACGACCTCACGACCCAGAACGCCTGCTTCACCCGCAACTCAACCGCCGTCCTCGTCGCACAGGTCAAGGGGTGGGGCGCCGCCTCAGAAGGCGCCCGCCCCCGACCAGTGCCTCGACCAGGCCAGCCGCCAGGCCCTGGGCGACTCCGTGACGCTCAGGGCCTGGTCCACGTCGGCTCCGCCTACTGCCTGGTCACACAAGCAGCCTCCCTCGCCTGGTTCGAGTCGCCGCGAAACCCGGCATCGACCACCAGGGGCCCACCGTCGCCGCAACCCTGTGGACCCAAAACGGCCGCTGACCCCCTCACCCGCACCGTGCGACGCTCGTCGATGGCCAACGTCCGGCTACACCGAGCGTGTCTCGCCGACTGCGCCCACCGCGAGGTGATCGCGGTGGGCGGCGCAAACAGTCGACGAACGCCCACGCAAGTCGCGCACCGTCGGTCGGACGTCAGATGCTCGGCGGCTCGACCCGGGTGTAGGTGAGGCTGTTGCTGGTACCGCCGGCGGTGGTCACCGTGACGGACACCGGACCCGCGCTTCCCGGCGGGGCGCCGGCGGTGACCTGGGTGGAGGAGACGACGGTGAAGGCGACCGGTGTGGTGCCGAAGACGACGCCGGTCGTGCTGGTGAGGTTGGTGCCGGTGAGGGTCACGGTGGTGCCGCCCGAAACCGGCCCCTGGCTCGGCACCAGACCGGTCAGCGTCGGGGCGGCCACGTAACCGTAGGGCAGCGCGTTGCTGGTCCCGCCGGCGGTGGTCGCCGTCACCTGCGCCGTACCGGTGCCGGCCGGAGCGGTCGCGGTGATCTGGGTCGCCGACACCACCGTGAACGACGTGGCCGGCGTGCCGCCGAACGACACGGCACTCGCGCCGAGGAGGTTCGCACCGGTCAGGGTCACCGTGGTGCCGCCGGAGACCGGCCCCTGGTCCGGGCTGAGCGAGGTCAGGACCGGCGCGCTCAGGTAGAAGTAGGGCACGCTGTTGCTCGTCCCGCCCGGCGTGGTGACCGTGACGAGAACGGGGCCGGCACTGCCGGGCGGCGCGGTGGCGGTGATCTGGGAGGCGGACACCACCGTGAACGACGTGGCCGCCGTGCCGCCGAACTTCACCGATGTCGCACCACTCAGGTTGGCACCCGCGAGGGTGACGGTCGTGCCGCCCGCCGACGGACCCTGGCCCGGCGTCACCGACGTCAGCGTCGGTACCGCCACATAGGTGTAGGGCAGGCCGTTACTCGTCCCGCCGGCGGTGGTCACCGTCACCTGCACCGTACCGGTGCCCGCCGGAGCGGTCACGGCGATCTGGGTCGCCGACACCACCGTGAAGGCTGCAGAGGTGGTGCCGAAGACGACGCCGGTCGTGCTGGTGAGGTTGGTGCCGGTGAGGGTCACGGTGGTGCCGCCCGAAACCGGCCCCTGGCTCGGCACCAGACCGGTCAGCGTCGGGGCGGCCACGTAACCGTAGGGCAGCGCGTTGCCGGTCCCGCCGGCGGTGGTCGCCGTCACCTGCGCCGTACCGGTGCCGGCCGGAGCGGTCGCGGTGATCTGGGTCGCCGACACCACCGTGAACGACGTGGCCGGCGTGCCGCCGAACGACACGGCACTCGCGCCGAGGAGGTTCGCACCGGTCAGGGTCACCGTGGTGCCGCCGGAGACCGGCCCCTGGTCCGGGCTGAGCGAGGTCAGGACCGGCGCGCTCAGGTAGAAGTAGGGCACGCTGTTGCTCGTCCCGCCCGGCGTGGTGACCGTGACGAGAACGGGGCCGGCACTGCCGGGCGGCGCGGTGGCGGTGATCTGGGAGGCGGACACCACCGTGAACGACGTGGCCGCCGTGCCGCCGAACTTCACCGATGTCGCACCACTCAGGTTGGCACCCGCGAGGGTGACGGTGGTGCCCCCCGCCGACGGACCCTGGCCCGGCGTCACCGACGTCAGCGTCGGTACCGCCACATAGGTGTAGGGCAGGCCGTTGCTCGTCCCGCCGGCGGTGGTCACGGTCACCTGCACCGTACCGGTGCCCGCCGGGGACACGGCGCTGATCACCGTGTCCGACAGGACGGAGTACGAAGCCGCGTTCGCGGTGCCGAACTTCACGGCCGTCGCACCCGTGAGGGCGCCGCCGCTGATCGTGACCGTCGTGCCACCGCTGCCGGAACCCTGGTTGGGGGTGAGCGAAACCAACGACGGTGCCGGTAGCGCCGCGTAGGTGTAGGGCAGGCCGTTGCTCGTCCCGCCGGCGGTGGTCACCGTCACCTGCACCGTACCGGTGCCCGCCGGGGACACGGCGCTGATCACCGTGCTCGACAGGACGGAGTACGAAGCCGCGTTCGCGGTGCCGAACTTCACGGCCGTCGCACCCGTGAGGGCGCCGCCGCTGATCGTGACCGTCGTGCCACCGCTGCCGGAACCCTGGTTGGGGGTGAGCGAAACCAACGACGGTGCCGGTAGCGCCGCGTAGGTGTAGGGCAGGCCGTTGCTCGTCCCGCCGGCGGTGGTCACCGTCACCTGCACCGTACCGGTGCCCGCCGGGGACACGGCGCTGATCACCGTGTCCGACAGGACGGAGTACGAAGCCGCATTCGCGGTGCCGAACTTCACGGCCGTCGCACCCGTGAGGGCGCCGCCGCTGATCGTGACCGTCGTGCCACCGCTGCCGGAACCCTGGTTGGGGGTGAGCGAAACCAACGACGGCACGGACAGGGCCGCCGTCGGTGCGGCGACAGGATGTGGACTCTGGGACTTCGTCATGCGGGGTCCTTATTGGTGGAGGTGGTGTGCACGGCCCCGGGACGAGGGGGTGGACGCCGGGTCGATCCCCCGGGCGGGATGGCCGGGGGGCGACGTGGTGTCGTTGACCAGGGAGAACAGCGCGATCACGCTGCCGAGAGCCGCCGTCTGCAGTGGGCTTGCGGGGGCCGGCATTGCCGGAGATCTCCGGCCCGGGCCGATCGGACGGTGGTGGAGAAGGGACGGAGTGTGAGTTCGCCGGACCGGTTGGCAGGTCCGGCCCTCCACGGGGTGCCCATGGGGCGCCATTCACCCCGACCCCGCCCTTTCGGGCCGACGATGAGCCGACTACCGCTCCCCCGAAGGAGGGAGGGCGCACACCGGTTTGGATGCGTACAGTAATCCATTTGCCTGACGACGACCGCAATAGCCCCGACGGTGCATCACCCGAATGGCAGAGCGTGCCGCATCGGCAGTCACTCCCCCTGCCCGCTGCCGTGCGTCGCGCGGCAGGGGAACCGATCGCCGCCCGGCGCGCGGGCGGGGAATCGACGCTCGGCCAAGAATCGACCGCGGGCCGCCAATCGCTGACTGCCGCGGGTACAACCGGGCCGAGATGCGCAGGTCACAGCGCGCCTCGCCGGCAGGTTACCGCCGGGGGGCGTTTTCGCGACTACGGACGCTCGGCCATTCGGGTGATGCCCCGTCAGGACTATTGCGGCCGCTGTCCGGCAAATGGATTACTGTACGCATCCAAACCGGTTGGCGCCCATCCCTCTCCGGGGGAGCGGCAGTCGGCCCACCGTCAGCCCACCAGGGCTGCCGCCGCGATGGGCACCCCCGCAGAGGGCTGGGTTCACCAGTCGGTGCGGCGAATCACATGTGATCAGGGCCCAGGTCCTCACCCGGCCCGCCTTCTCCGGACTGCCAGCGGGCGGGCCGGTTCTCGGTCCGGCGTGCACCTCACCCGGACACCTTCACCACCGTCAGATCGGTCTGAGCCGAGCCATCGGCAGCCGCGACGGCCCTGGTTCCCACGGGCGCCGTCCGGGCTCCGGAGTTCGATGTGGCCACATCGACTGTTCGGCCGTCCCGTGTGACCACCGAGCCGGAGACCGGTCTCGTCGATGAACCCCCAAGACAAGCAAGCCAGTTGACCTCCCGTCGCTCAGCTTGTCGGTGCCATGGGCCGTCGCAGTGCCGAGGACGGTTCCACTCCCACTCGTTCCAGCCATCGTCCAGGAGGAACACCATGCCTATCAGCCCGAACCAGGGATCCACCGCCGGCGGAACCACGGTCACCATCACCGGCACCGGCCTGTCCGGCGCCACCGCCGTGCACTTCGGCAGCAAGCTGGCCACCATCACCGCCAACACGCCCACCTCGGTCACCTGCATCTCGCCCTCGGGGGCCGGCACGGTCGGCGTCACCGTGACCACCGGCGGCGGGACCAGCAACCCGCTGTCGTTCTACTACATCGGCGCGCCGTTCAAGGCCTCGCTGACCGAGACGTCCGGGGCCACCGCCGGCGGTGACACCGTCACCATCACCGGCACCGGCCTGTCCACCGCGACCGCCGTGAACTTCGGCGCCAACGCCGCCAGTCCCACCGTGGTCTCCGACGGCAAGATCACCGCCGTCGTGCCGGCCGGGGCGGCGGCCGGATCGGTCTCGGTGAGCGTCACCACCGCGGGCGGCACCAACAACGGGCTGTCCTACACCTACGTGGACCCGCCCACGATCACCACTCTGACGCCGACCTCCGGCCCCACCTCCGGTGGCACCGCGGTCACCGTCACCGGAACCAACCTGACCACCACCGGGTCGGTCACCGTCGACGGCACCCTGGCACCGTTCGCGGTGATCAGCGCCACCGAGCTGACCATCGTCACTCCGCCCGGCACCGCCGGCGCGGCCGACGTCGTGGTCACCACCACCGGCGGTTCCGTCACCGACGTCGGCGCCTTCACCTACGTGGCCGGCCCCGGTATCTAACGGCCACTCCGCTCGGCGGACGCGCCGTGCAGGCCTTCAGCCGCCCGGGTGGAGAGTGTCTCCGCCCGGGCTCGCACATGGTCGCGAGCGACCGGTGGAGGCCGGGAGGGCAGCCGGAAGCACGATGTCCGCCTTCCCGCCCCGGCACCGATGCGGGGGATGTCGCAGAGTGGGTGCCATGACGCTGCACGCCGACACCACCGAGGCCGACCTCGTCGGCATCGGTGGTGTCGGCGTTGCGGCCCGAGGCCTGCCTGGTCCGCCCGGTCGGCGGCCGCCAGGTGTGGGAGCCCGCCTCCCCCGTCGAGGTCACCGACCGATGGCTGGACGCCGCCGAGGCCGAGGGGGCATCCTCCTGACCGTCGTACCGCCCGGCACCTGGCCCGAGGGTCTCCTGGAGCTGACGCCCAAGGCCCGAAACGACGCCATCACGGCCGCCCTCGAAGACGCCCACGAGGCCGGGCTGGTCCTGCACGCAACGGTCCAGCTCATCGAGGAGCATCCGGACCCGGCGGACCGGGATAGATGGTGAGGACCGTGTCGGGCTGGGAGCCGCCCGGACCAGCGGCACGCCGCGGGCGCGGGCGGCGAGGAGCAGGGTGTTCAAGCCGCTGGAGGTCGACAGCCGGACGCCGGAGGCGGGTGGACGGCGGTCACGGCCGGTCCCCGGCCGGGGGCCTCTCGAGGGCACGTCGCACGTGGTACCCGCTGTCCAGGTGCAGGTCCCCGGTGAACGCGCACACGATGCTGTCGCCCACCCCAGCGGCGGTGATCCGCAGGTCCGGCACCAGCACAACGGGACGCGGGTGCTCGTCGGGCGCCATGATGCGCGCTCGGCCCACCGAAAGCACCCGAGTGGGCGCCGGCCGCCCTGCCCACGGCCGGAAGCTCGACACGCTCGGCCCGCAGCAGCTGAACCCCACATCGTTCACGGTGGCCGGCTACGGCACCCAGGAGGCCCAGCGCGGCCCCGGTGGGCCGCCCCCCTGGCGGCGGCGTCCGGCTGAAGGCCCGGTGACCTTCGACGCGTTCAACACTCCGTGGATGCGCCTGGCGATGACCGCGCCGCAGGGCAACGGCGGCGCGTGCCGCGGGGACTCCGGCGGGCCGAACTTCGCCAGATCGAGGGGAGGCGCCTGCCGGTCGCCACCATCACCGGGGACGGCCCGTGCTACGCGACCAACGTCTCCTACCGGCTCGACACCCCGGTCGCCCGGACGTTCCTCACCCCCTTTCGTCGCCTTGCCCTGACCTCGTCACGGGGCTGATCCACGCGGACAGACGCCGGTCCCCGCTCCGCCGGGGTCTGGCGGAGCGGGGACCGGCCGGGTGACTGTTCACCCCGCCGACGCTGTCAGGGGGTTACCGTTCCGATCTGGCTCACGGTGTTCTCGGTGAACCAGAGGTTGTCGTCGGAGCCGGTGGCGATCTCCAACGGGCTCGCGCCGGAGGTCGGGATCGACACCTCGGAGATCGTCCCCGTCGTCGTGATCCGCCCGATGTCGTTGCCGACGTTCTCGGTGAACCACAGGGCGCCGTCCGGCCCGGTGGTGATGCCCCACGGGAACGGGAAGAGGACGTCCGTGAGGTCATAGCCGGTGAACACGCCCGCGGTGGTGACCTTGCCGATCTGCGCTGCTCCGGCGTCGGTGAACCACAGGGCGTCGTCCGGCCCTGAGGTGATGCCGATGGGCAGTGAGTCCAGTGCGGGAACCGTGTACTCGGTGATCGAACCGCCAGTGGTGATCCGTCCGATGCCCCCGGTCAGCACCTCGGTGAACCACAGGGCGCCGTCCGACCCGGCCGTGATGCTCAGCGGGTAGGCGCCCGAGGTCGGGAGCGCGTACTCGGTCACCGAACCGCCGGTGGTGATCCGGCCGATGTTGTTGGCGCCCGGCTCCGCGAACCACAGGGCGCCGTCCGGCCCGACGGTGATGCCCCACGGGTAGGCACCCGAGGTCGGGAGCGCGTACTCGGTGAAGGTACCGCCGGTGGTGATCCGGCCGATGTTATCGGCGTTCGACTCGGTGAACCACAGGGCTCCGTCCGGCCCGGTGACGATCTCGGCCGGCCCCGCGTTGGAGGTGGGCACCGAGTACTCGGTGAACGAGCCGGTCGTGGTGACGCGCCCCACCTTGTTCGCGGCATTCTCGGTGAACCACAGGGCGTCGTCCGGCCCCGGAGTGATGCCGACCGGGGCCGAATCGGAGGTGGGTGTCGCCAGTTCGTCGATGGTGGCGGTCAGGCGGGGCTTTGACGGCCCCCGGTTGTGCTTCGCGAGGCAGCTCACGAGCCCTCCCGGCCCCCCGTGCCGGAGGCAGGACTTCACCCACGGGCGCACGGGTCTGGGATGCTGCGGGGAGTCACCGAAGGCGACGCTGCCGGGCGCGCCGACGGCGGCCGTCAAGGCCAGGACGGCGAGCGCACGATAGAGCCGCCTGAGGCGGCCGGGGCGGTGGGACATGGGACACCTTTCCGAAGGACACCGCAGGAGCCGGAGCGCCGGCATGACACGCATCACCGGCGTCGGGCTTGTAAGGGGAGAGGCGGCGCAGCCGCCCGATACCGCAACACGCGGCTCGGGCCGATATCGCTTTCGCGGCCGCGCTGCACACGTACAATCCCCACTGAGTCCATGTCAAAAACAGTGATTGGAGTGAATTCTCCTTCGGACTCCGGTAGGGCACCTCTCATGTGACTGTATTTCGCAAGTCCTTCTGGCGGTCGATGATGCGTTCGCTTCCCGGTCCGATCCGAGCGAAATCCTCTCGTGGTCGCGTTCGACCGAACGAGGGAACGATGTTTGGCCGCTGTGCGTGTGCGGATAATCATATGAGTCGCTACTGGGGCGGCACTCGTATCGCTGCCGTTCCGGGCTTGGACGACGAAGGAGAGCCCATGCGTATCCGATATTCCGTGGCCGCCGGAGCCGCGATAGTTGTCGCCGTCGCCGGAGTGGCCAGCGCCGCGCCGGGAGACACGACGGTCACGTTCTCTGTCTCAGGTGGTTCCTTGGCGATCTCCGTCCCGGGCTCGGCGGGCTTGGGGAGCGGGCTGCCCGGAAGCTCCGTCAGCGGACAACTGGGCAATGTCACAGCCACCGACACCCGAGCCCTGCTCACGGCCTCCTGGACCGCGTCCGTGATCTCCAGCAGCTTCACGACCGGCGGGGCCACAACCGCGGAGACGGTCCCGGCCAGTGCGGTCTCCTACTGGTCGGGAACCGCGAGCGCCACCTCCGGCCTGGGCATCTTCACGCCCGGTCAGGCCACAGCGGGCCAGGCCCAGACCCTCGACAGCAGCCGCACCGCCTACGGCCTCGCCGGGGGCACCGGCAACAACTCCGCGACCTGGAACCCCACCCTCGTCGTCGCGATCCCTGCCGGCGCGGTGAACGGCACCTACACCGGAACGGTGACACATTCGATCCTCTAGCCCGGCCCGCCTGCTGTGCACGGCCGCAGCGGTGCTCGCATTGGCCTACGGCCCGAGCACCGATGCGGCCGGCGCCCGGGGCGATACGCCGCCTTCCACCGCCGAGGACAGCATCGGCCTCAAGCTGCTCGACGCGCCCCGGGACCGTGAACCCGACCCGCGCGCACACTTGTACATCGTGGACCACCTCGCGCCCGGCAGCGTCATCCACCGCCGGGTGCAGGTGACGAACACCTCCGATGTCGACCAGCACGTCGACCTCTACGCGGGCGCCGCCGCGATCAACGACGGCACCTTCGCCGCCGAGGCCGACCGCACTCCGAACGAGCTCACGACCTGGGTCTCGGTGGACGACTGCACCTCGGAGTCGGACGTGTCCGCCGGGGCGACGGACTGCGGCACACCGGAGACGGCAGGGGCCGCCCGGCCTTCCGCGCCGCCGTCCGCCGTGCGCGACGTCCCGGCGCACAGCACGGTCGTGGTCCGGGTCAACGTCCGGGTGCCGCCGAAGGCGTCCGCCGGCGAGCGGTACGCGGTTCTCTGGGCGCAGGTCGCGGGCCGTGCCGGCCCCGCTGCGAACGTCCGCCTGGTCAACCGCGTGGGAGTCCGGATCTACCTCGATGTCGGTCCCGGAGGCGAGCCGCCGTCCGACTTCCAGATCGAGGGGCTGACTCCCGCGCGCGCGCCCGACGGCGTCCCGAAGGTGGTGGCCAAGGTCCACAACACCGGCAAGCGCGCCCTCGACCTGACCGGATCCATGTCGATGACCGACGGGCCGGGATCGCTCAGCGCCGGTCCCTTCACGGCGAACCTCGGCACCACACTGGGCGTCGGCGACACCGAGCCTGTCACCGTCCTCCTGGACAGGCAGCTTCCCGACGGCCCCTGGAAGGTCCGCCTCACACTGGCCAGCGGTCTGATCCAACGCACCGTCACGGCCACCGTGACCTTCCCCAGCGGCTCCCAGGCCGGAGCGTCGGTCACTCCCGACGCGGTGGACTCCGCTTCGATGATGCCGGGCATCACCGCGGGTGTGTCAGCCGTCGTCCTGCTGGCCGTCTGCGGCTACGGGGTGGCGCGCCGCAGACGGGTGAGCTGAACCCGGTCCGCGCCGGTATGCGCGGTCGGGGGGACATCAGGCGACGGAGTGGGTCACGGTGCCCGTGTAGGTGCCGGCCACCGCGGCGGCGGGGATCGTGATCACTGCCGTGGGGCTCCAGCTCGTGGAGTTGTTCCCGTTGCCGGTGCAGCCGAAGGCGGTTCTCGAACTGCCGAGGGCCTGTTTGGCCGAGGCGTCGGCCTGGCCCGGCGTGGCCGTCACGGTGCCGTTCGTGTTCGTCGCGGGCCCGGACCAGTAGGAGACGTTCGAGGTGGTGATCGTCTCGGCGGACGTGGCGCCACCGGTGTGGAAGTTCGTGGCGGACACCGTCGCCGTCCACGTGGTGGTGGCCAGTCCTCGCTGGTCCGAGACGGTCACCGAGCCGAGGGCCGCGCCGACGGTGCCACCGGGCGCCGCGCTGCCGAGGGACGCTGCGGACGGCACGCTGATCGACAACGTGCCCGTGGTCGGAATGACGGTGAGCTGGGAGCTGTTGCTGCCACTGGTCTCGACGGTGTCCACGACCGCGCGGGTGAAGCTGGCCTTGCCGCCGGATGCGGCCGCCAGCTTCCCCGCGGCGGTGTAGATCGCGCCGCCGCCGGTGATCCACGAGCCGTTTCCCGAGACCGTGACCGGCGCGGTGTTGTTGCGGTCGGCGATGATCGACAGACCGGCGAAGGCCCCCGTGGTCGGTGCGCTGAGGGTGGACTTGCCTCCGGTCTGGTCGGTGAAGGACGCCCCGCCGATGGGCGCCGCGCACGCCACCGGGTAGGTCAGGCAGGCGAGGTAGATCGTCACCCCGTTTCCGACCAGCTTCCCGCCGGAGATCGTCAGGGCGGTGGTGACGACATACGTGCCGGGATTGAGCGTGAGCGTGCCGGCCAGGCTCGAGATGCTGGTGTACACCCCGGGGCTGATCGTCTGGTTCCCGGTGACATGGTTGACGACGGGATACGGCAGGCTCGGTGTCGTGGGACAGGCCGCCGCGGCCGGGCACTGGGCCAGGGCGGCGTACGGGTCGGTGACGGCGGGCTGGTTGGTCGGGGCCGGGCTGTACGAGCCGCCGGCCGACGTGGCGAAGCCGGCCGGTGCCGCCGGGCCGCCGATGGTGCCCCCGGTCGCGGTGACCGAGGTGGCGCCGCTGACGAGCGCGGCCTGACTGTTCGTCGAGTTGACCAGAATGCTGCCGGTGACCTGCACGCTACCGGGGTGGACGTACAGGGCGTTCTCGGCGCTCGGGTTGAGGACGCACAGACTCGCCGTACACGCGGTCGCGGCCCGGGCGGTGTCGGACGGACCGATGACGACCCAGGTCAGCGCGGATGTGAGGGCAAGGACCATGGCACAGACCGCGTGTGGCAGGCGGCACCGCCTGCGGGTGCGGATGTGTCCGCTCGCGACCGGACGGCCGGCACCCGGGGCCCGGAGCGCGCCAGGACGGCATGCCGGCGCACCGGCCGGCCCCTGACTGCTGCCCACACGACGGTCAGCGCCCACCCGGGCGATGCCTGAGCTTTCAGCGGCGAGTCTCGCCGTCACGTCCACCATTCTCAACATGACTCGAAACGTATCAAATGCGCCATATTGGACGCAGATTTCTGTACGAAGTGATGCCAGTTCAGCGTGTCGGGCTCCTGGCCGGATTGACCCGCCCAAACGTCGCCGACCTCATGCGCTCGACAGGCCCTTCAGGCACAGGTCGACGGAGCCGTCCGCACGTCGATCCGGACCGGCTCCGCCGTGGCGCAGAGCGCCGTTCACCGGCCGTCCCACGCGAAGGGGCTCGGGCGGGTCGGCCGGTGAAGGCGGTCTGCCGCCGGAAGATCACCCGGCCGAGCCGACCCGCTCGAACCGGTGCTCACCGTGATCGATGGAACAACGGAGGGCAGCCCACCGGCGAGTCGGCCCTTCGGGCCCAGCGCCAGGACGGCAGCGCCGGTGTTCTCACTGAGGCCTGCCGACCTTCAGGTCGCCGATCACGCCGATCCGGATGCCCAGCCACGGGTAGGTGTGGTTGTAGAACACGTTGTCCTGCGGTTGCAGTCCGACCGCCGAGGGCCACATCTGGTAGGCCGACGCGTTGGAGATGCCGCCGTGCAACCGCCGCCAGACCCGCGCGGAGTTCCGTCCGGACGGGGGCGCTGTGATCGTGTCGGTCCATTCGACCGCGTTGCCACCCTGGTCCAGAGTGCCCCACGGCGAGGTGCTCCTCGCCTGGCCGACCGTGCTGAGGCTGCCCTGGTAGAGGGCGGCGTAGGCCAGGGGGTCAAGCCCGATCGGGTTGACGGTGGAACATGTCTCGGACGGCACCTGGCCCGGGCACCAGTTCGGTGCAGGCCGGCCGGTGGCGTGGTACGAGGCCAGTGGTTGGTCCGTCGCGTTGGCGACGTCTCCGGTGGTGGGGTTGAGGACGGTGGGGTGAGGGGCGGTCGCGTCACCGTCGCCGAAGACTCCTGCGTTGGTCGGGTACTTCCAGTAGGAGTGGGTGCCGCCACCGCTCGGGTCGTAGTAGGCCGCCTTGATCCACTCGTCCTGGCTCGGTACGACGAAGCCGGAATCACGGGAGCGGGTCGCCTCCGGGCGAGAGAGGTCGTACATCCCGCTCTCGGTTCGCGCCGACAGTTCGACCTGGTAGCTGACGTAGCTGAAGCTGCCGTCGCTGCCGGCCTTCTTGGAGATCAGCCGACCGTTGTAGAGCGAGTTGGCGAAGCGCGCCGCCCTCAGGAAGTTCGCGAATCCGTACGGCTTGTCCGCCCATTCCGCATACGCCACCGAGTAGTGGCGGCCGCGGGGGGCAGTGGGAGAGAAGTTGATCTGGCCGTACTTCGGCCACGCCGACGAACTCTCGGTCTCGTCGTAGAGACCACGGGAATCGCGGCCTCTCGGATCGACCGTGTTCAGGAACGCCACCCACCGTTCGACGGTGACCTCCACCTGCCCGATCTCGTAGGGGTAGCCGACCCCGCCGACCATCAGGCAGTCGCCGGGGGTCTTGGGGGCGTCGGCGCACGACTGGTAGACGGCGTCCGTGAACGGGACGACACCCACCGCGGGATTCCCGGGCGCGCCGACCTTGGCGGTCGTCACGGTGATGACCTCGCCCCCGCCGGAGGGGCTGCTCCCGGGAGAGAGCGCCTCGGCGGCGGCACTGGAGCCGACCACGGCAGACGAGGCGAGCAGCGCGGACGTCCCGCACATCGCCACAAGGGCCCTGCTGAGGCGGGAACGACTGGAAGCGAACTGCATGGGCACACCCTTTTCGGCCGTGGTGGCCCGCCCCGAGACCGGGAGTGGCGCGGAGCGACCCGAGATCACACATGGTGACCCCACGGTAGTCCGGCCGCTACTTTCCGCAGTCGATGACTCGCGGAGACGAAGGAGGCGCGTCGAACACTCGACCTGCTCGACCGTCAGCGCATCAGCCACAGCCACGAGGCAGCGGGTCGTCGGTCGCGCCAGATGCGGTTGCAGTACAACTAGGCCAGCCGGAGGCCTCCGGTCCGCTGGGCCCGCGCCTCGCCGAGGCGCAGCGCCACGGCCGCGCCCGTCAGCAGCAGCGCGCAGAGCACCGCCAGCCAGGCCAGACCCGGCGCCAGCTCGCCGAGGCCCCGGCCCTCCAGGAGGGCGCCGCGGACCACGGCCAGGCTGCCGGTCAGGGGCAGCGCCGCACCGAGTACGCGCAGCACGCCGGGGAGGGCGAAGGCGGGCAGCCGGACGCCGGCGACGAACCACATCGGGTCGTCCAGCACGGTGTAGACGAAGGTGGAGTCCCGGGAGAACACCATCAGGCTGTTGAGCAGCGCGCCCCAGGCCACTGCGGGCAGCAGCAGGGCCAGCACCACCACCGGGTACATCCACGGCCCGGCGACGTCCAGGGCACCGAAGCCGAACGCGGCGGCGCCCAGGAAGCAGGTGAGCAGCCAGGCGTTCTGCAGCAGTGCACCGGCACCGTTGGCGAGCATCAGGACCAGCCGGTCGGCGGGCGAGAGGAAGAGCAGCTCCAGGGTGCCGGTGGTGCGCTCGAAGGCGAAGTTCCACGCGGACTGGACCAGCGAGAAGAAGAACGCCCAGGCCAGCGCCCCGGTGGCGAGGAAGCCGAGCAGCCGGGCCGGGTCGGAGGCGAGCGGCCAGCGGGCGGCGGCGGCCGAGCCGGCCGCGATCGGGTGCAAGGTGTAGTAGGTGGCGGCCAGTTGGAGCAGCGGCCAGACCAGCATCGAGGCGACCACCAGCGGCTGGCCGAACAGCGTGCGGTGCTGCTTCAGCGCCTCGGCGGCGAACACCTTGCCGGCGTGCCGCAGCGTGCGCCCCCGGCGCCGGTCCCGGCCGCCGGGCCGGGGCCGGGGGCGGCGGGTGGTGCCCGGGAGCGGCGGTGGAAGGGTGCGTCCCGCGAGGTGCGGCGACCGGACGCTCCGGTCGGCCAGGCCGAGCAGCAGGGCGTCGGTGGGCGGCAGGCCGGTCATGCGGCCACCGCCGACCGGGGCCGCGCGGGAGCCGGCGCGGAGTCGGTGAGGGCGAGGACGGCGTCCTCCAGGCTGGCCTCGGTGACCTCGAGGCCGCCGATCGACCCGCCGGCGGCGACGATCGCCCCGGCCAGCGGGCCGGCCACGTCCTCCGGGTGGCGGACGGTGACCAGCAGGGCGCCCTCCCCGGTGGCCTCCAGCTGCGCGGCGACGCCGAGGCGGCCCGCGAAGTCGGCGACGGCGGACTCCAGCCGGGGCGACGGATTGGTGACGGTGACCCGGACGCTGCGGTGGCTGCCGGTCGCCGCCTTGAGCTCCGCCGGGCTGCCGGCCGCGAGGTGGCGGCCGCCGGAGATCACGTAGACGTGCTCGCAGAGCTCCTCGACCTCGGTCAGGTAGTGCGAGGTGAGCAGCACGCCCCGGCCCTCGGCGGCGAGCGAGGCGACCACCCGGCGCAGGTCCCGGGCGATCGGCGCGTCCAGCCCGAGGGTGGGCTCGTCCAGCAGCAGGTACGCCGGGTCGTTGATGAGGCCGCGGGCGATCGAGAGCCGCTGCGTCATGCCGCGCGAGTACCGCTCCACCGGGGTGTCGGCGGCGTCGGTGAGGCCGACGAGCTCCAGCAGTTCGCCGATCCGGGGGCGCAGGACGGGGTTGGGGACGTCGTAGAGGTGGCCGAAGTAGCGGAGGTTCTCGGCGCCGGTGAGCTTGCCGTAGACCATCCGCTCGCCGCCGGCGATCAGGTTGATCCGGCGGCGGGCGTCGCGGGCGTGCTCGACCACGTCGAGGCCGTCCAGGGTGACGGTGCCGGAGGTGGGGTGGAGCAGGGTGGCGAGGATCTTGATGGTGGAGGTCTTGCCGGCGCCGTTGAGGCCGAGCAGGCCGGTGACCCGGCCTGGCGGGATCTCCAGGTCGAGGCCGTCCACGGCGGTCTTCACGGTGCGCGGGCCGAACAGGCCCTTGTCGCGGGTGCGGAAGGTCTTGCGCAGGGCGCGGGTGCGGATCATGCCAGCGGCTCCTCGGGTCGGCGGCGGGTACGGGTCGGCCGGTTCTCGGGTCTCCGGGTGACGGGTCTGTCGGTCGCGGGTCGCGCGGTCACGGGCCCCTCGGTCACGGGTCGCTCGCTCACGGGCCCCTCGGTCACGGGTCGCTCGGTCACGGGTCAGAAGCTCCGTTCGATGGCGCGGCGCTCGGCGGCGGGCAGTAGCCGCAGGCCGAGCAGCAGGTAGCCGGCGCTGAGGGCGAGACAGGTGACCAGCCGTGGGAGGAGGTCGGTGAGCGGCCGCCCCTGGCCGAGCGCGTCGCGCAGCACGTCCATGGCGGAGGTGACGGGCAGCAGTTCGGCCAGCCACTGGGCGGGCGCCGGGAGGTAGCTGTTCGGGAAGGTGATGCCGCAGAGCAGCGAGACGGCGAGGAAGACGGTGTTCTGCGAGATGTGCGCCTCGCCGGCGACGATCATCAGCGCGCCGAGCACGACCGCGACCGCGAAGACGGCGGCGGCCAGCGCCACGACGCCGGCGAGGGCGGCCAGCGGGTGCCAGGCGGGCAGGGTGACGCCGAGGACGGCGGCGAACCCGCCGAGCAGGCCGACCTCGACGGCGGTGTTGAGCAGCGCGAAGCCGGTGAAGCCGAGCAGGTACGGCAGCCGCCCGGCCGGGGCGATCAGCAGCGCGCCCAGGGTGCCCTGGCGCTGCTCGGTGATCAGCGCCTTGCTGCTCCAGAGCAGCATCCTGACGGTGAACATGTAGCCGGCGGCGCCGATCGCGATGTAGCCGAGGTAGTCGGCGCCGCCGGTGCGGGCGGTGAAGTCCTCGGCCACCGAGCCGCCGCCGATGGCGTGCAGGCCCAGGTAGGACAGGCCGATGGTGAACACGCCGATCAGCAGGCAGCCGACGGCGTACGACCACGGGTAGGCCCGGCTGGTCATCGTCCAGGTCCGGCGCAGGGTCGCCCAGGCGACGGGCATGTGCCCCCCTTTCCCTCTCACGGGCTCGAAGTCCTTGAGTTTCTAATGGGAACTTACAAGTTCCCTTTCGGAACCCGCAAGGGGGTGCAAGGATGGACCGTCCGGACGGGAAGAGGAGCGACGGTGCTCAGAGACGTGCCAGAGCGCGACGCCAGCTGCGCGATCGCCCAGTCGGCGGCGGTGATCGGCGACTGGTGGAGCATCCTGGTCGTCCGCGAGTCGGCGCGCGGCCGGCTGCGCTTCGACGAGCTCCAGCACGAGCTGGGCATCTCCCGCAAGGTCCTCACCGAGCGGCTCGGCCACCTCACCGAGGCCGGCGTCCTGGAGCGGGTGCCCTACCAGAGCGGCCCTGTCCGGTACGAGTACCGGCTCACCGAATCCGGGCGGGCGCTGCTGCCGGTCCTGGTGGCGATGCAGGACTGGGCCGACCGCTGGCTGCTCGGCGACGGCTCGCTCTCCGGCTCGGCCGCGCAAGACAGCGCCGAGGTCGCGCGGCTGGCCGCACTGCCCGGCACCCGGCTGCCGGAGCTGACCCTGCCCGTGCACACCGGCGGCGAGCTGGACCCGGTCGACCCGGCGGCCGGCGCCACCGTGCTGTTCTGCTACCCCGCCACCGGGCGGCCCGCACCGCTGCCGGCCGGCTGGGGGGACATCCCCGGCGCGGTCGGCTGCACGCTGGAGAACCGGCTGTTCCGCGAGGCGTACCCCGAGTTCCGCGAGGCCGGCCTGGCACTGCGCGGGATCTCCACCCAACGGCCGGACGAGCAGCGGGAGTTCGCCGAGGCGGAGGACATCCCGTTCCCGCTCCTCTCCGACCTGGACGTCCGGCTGACGGCCACGCTGCGACTGCCCACCTTCCACGTCGGCCAGGGCCTGCGACTGAAGCGGGCGGTGCTGGTGCTGGACCGCCAACGGGTGGTGCGCCGGGTGGCCTTCCCGGTCACCGACATCCCGGGCGCCGTCCGCCAGGCGCTCGCGGATGCGCGGGAGGTGGCCGGCCCGGCCCGGGGTCTGCCGGGTTAGGGTGGCCGGTGTGCTCGATCAGGTGACAGCAATGCGCTATGTCGACCCGCTGCGGGCCGGCGGCTCCGTCCCCGGCGTGGTGGAGACCGACGACCTGGGCACGTACGTGGTCAAGTTCACCGGCGCCGCCCAGGGCCGCAAGGCGTTGGTGGCCGAGGTGATCGTCGGCGAACTGGCCCGGCGGCTCGGCCTTCCGGTGCCCGAACTGCGGCTCGTCGACTTCGACCCGGCGGTCGCCGAGAGCGAGCCCGACGCCGAGATCCAGGACATCCTCAGAGCCAGCGGCGGGCTCAACCTCGGGATGGACCTGCTGCCCGGCGCCCGCGACTACCGGCCCGGCATGATCCCGGTCGACCCCGTCCAGGCCGGCCGGGTGATCTGGCTGGATGCGCTCACCGGCAACGTCGACCGCACCGTGCACAACCCCAATCTGATGGTCTGGCACGGGAAGCTCTGGCTGATCGACAACGGCGCCGCACTGGTCTTCCACCACCGCTGGTCCAGCGCCGGGGCCGCCGTCGGCAAGCGGTACGACCTCAGTGCCCACGCGCTCGGCGGCTGCACCCCCGACGTCCGGCTGGCCGACGAGGAGCTCGGACCGCTGGTCACCGCCGGGCTGCTGGAGGAGGTGCTGGCGCTCGTCCCGGACGAGTGGCTGGCCGACGAACCCGGTTTCGACTCGGTGGACGCGCTGCGGCACGCGTACGTCACGCACCTCGCCGCCCGCGCGGGGCTCTCCGCCGAGTGGCTGCCGGACGGTTTCCCCACGCCCGAGCAGCTTCGCGAGGCCGAAATCCGACGGGCCGCCCGGACGAGGGCCGGCCGGCCCGCCTGGCTCCAGGAGGTGCCGGACCTGCACGGCAAGCCCTCGGTCGAGACGGTCTGGGACCACCACTTCGAGTGAGGCCCGGACCGGTCAGCCCATCGCCGGGCGGATCCAGCCGACGTACTCGACCGCCGTGCCGACCAGCAGGCCGAAGCAGTGCAGCGCGAAGAGCGCGGCCCGGTTCATCCGGCGCACGGACGGCGAGAACAGGGCCAGGGCCGGCAGCGCCAGGCCGAGCGCCGGGCCGAGCAGCAGGAGCAGCACCACGCCCAGCACGGTGGCCACGGTCGAGCCGGAGGCGAGCCCCATGACACCGACCACCAGGCCGCCACCGAACATCAGGGTCAGCATCGGAGCGGCGGCGAGCAGCTCGGCGATCCCCAACAGCAGCCACGGCCAGACCCGTTCGCCGTTCGGACGGGCCGGGGCCTGCCATCCGGGGTAGGTCTGCGCCATGGTGTTCCGCTCCTCGTGCCTGGTGCCGTCGGTGGCCCCATTCTGGCGATCACCGCCGGGCCATCGCCTGAGTACCCGTACTCAAAACGAGGTGGGGAGCGGGACCGGAGTCCCGCTCCCCACCTCGGCGTCGTCGGCTCAGCCGGTCACCCGGTCAGCGCGTCAGCGCGTCAGCGCGTCAGCGCGTCAGCGCGTCAGCGCGTCAGCGCGTCAGCGCCACCACTGGACCGCCTTCTCGGCGTTGATGATGCCGGCGCCGTAGAAGCCGTTGTCGTCCGCGCCGCCCTCGCAGGTGGCGGCCCACGCGCCGGTACCACCCGGGTTGAACGGGGCCGACGGGCAGGCGTGCGACTCGGCCTGGCTGGTCAGCATCTCGGTCAGCTCCTCGGGGCTGGCCCACGGGAAGGTGCTGGCGAGCAGGGCGAGCACACCGGCGGCGTGCGGCGAGGCCATCGAGGTGCCCTGCATGTAGCCGTACTTGCCACCCGGCAGGGTGGACAGGGTGCGGCCGTTCTTGTCCGGGGTGTCCGGGATCTGGTACAGGCGGTCGCCACCGGGGGCGGCCACGGTGACCTTGCCCTTGCCGTAGCTGGAGTAGTACGACTTGTCACCGTTGACACCCACCGAGGAGACGGCGACGACGCCGTCCACCTCGGTCGGCAGGCTGAGGCAGTCCGCGGTGACCGGACGGGTGCCGGGCGTGGTGTCGTCCGGGCTGCTCACGTCGGTGGTCTTGTGGGCGAGGTCGATGTTCTCGTTGCCCGCCGCGGCCACGTTGAGGACGCCCTTGCGCTGCGAGAACTCGATCGCGCGACGGACGGCGGTGGTGATCGCCGCCTGGTCGGCGTCGTTCTGGCAGTTGAACATCCACGGGTCGACGTAGTAGCTGTTGTTCGTCACCTTGAACTTGTGCTCACCGGCCCAGACGAAGCCGCAGATCGCGTACTCCGGGTAGATGAACCCGCCGTCGTCGACGACCTTGACCGCGGCCAGCTTGACGTTCGGGGCGATGCCCTCGATGCCCTTGCCGTTCTTGGCGGCGGCGATGGTGCCGGCCACGTGGGTGCCGTGGTCGCCGTCCGGGCCCGGCTGCCAGGCGTCGAAGGCGGTGTTCGGCTTGCCGCCGTCGATGCAGGAGACCGACTGCGAGGCGTCCACGTTGGCCTTGAGGTCCTCGTGGTTGGCGTCGATGCCGGAGTCCAGGACACCGACGGTGACCTTGTTGCTGCCGAGCGAGATCTTGTGGGCCTTGTCCACGCCGATCTGGCGCATGTCCCACTGGTTGGCCCAGTTGGGCTCCTGGCCGGCGGCGGCAGCAGCGGCAGCGGCCGCGGCGGTCGGCTCGGCGGCGACCTCGGCCTTCTGCGTGTCGGCGGCCGTGATGCCCTTGGTGCGGCTGGTGCCGACCGACTGGACGCCCTTGGCCAGCCGCAGCTTGGCGGCGAACTTGGTGTCGTTCGAGCGGGCGATCACCACGCCGATCTGCTCGTAGGAGTACACCACGGAGCCACCGAGGCCCGTGATGGCCTTCTCGACCTTCTGCACCTGGCCGTGGTTGGCCTGGGTGTTGACAACGTAGCTGAGCAGTGGCCCGGTCGTCGGCTCGGCCCCGGTGGCCGCGACGGCGGTACCGGCAGGCAGCGCCAGGGCACCGGCCGTGGCGAGGACAACGCCCACCGCGGCGTACCGGGTCCGGCTGATCCGAGGAACACTCATAGGGGTTGGCCCTCCCGAGTCGTCATGCAGCTGCGGTTGACAGATGCACTGGAATGATCGGGACGCTAGTGAACATGCGTTGCAATCCGCAAGAGGTAGTCATCTAATCGACACCGTTCGACCACTTCCGAGGGTTGCGGCTCCTCCCCCGCCGACCCACCGTCAATCCATAAAGTGAATATCCGGACTTCCGCCGATTTCCCGCGCCAGAGCGTGGACGATCCACAATTCACGTGGGGCCGATGCCTCGCGGGGCGGTCCGGCGCCGCGGTCAGAGCCGGTACAGGCGGCGGGCGTTGTCGGCGGCCACCTGACGGGCGAGGCGCTCGGCGTCGGCGGCCGAGCAGGCACCGTCGGCCCGCCAGCGGTCCAGCAGGGCGCCCAGGCCGTGCCGGAACTGGGCCGCGCCGACCAGGTACAGTTCGGGCAACCCGTAGGCGTCGGTGGAGAAGAGCAGCTTGCCGAACGGCGCCAGCCCCAGCATCTCCCCGAGCACGGCCGCCACCCGGGGACCGACGTAGGAGGCGGTCAGCCCGAGGTCGGTGTAGACGTTCGGGAAGGCCTGGGCCAGCCAGGCCGCCTGCCGGTGGTAGGGGTAGCCGTGCAGCAGCACCAGCGGCACGCCGCTCGGCTCGGCGGCCCGGACGAAGTCGGTGAGCAGCGACGGGTCGGCCAGGTGCAGGGTGAGGTCGGGATCGCCGAAGCCGGCGTGGAGCTGGAGCGGCAGGCCGAGCTCGGCGCAGACGTCCAGGGCCGTCCAGAGCAGGTGGTGCAGCAGCACCGGGTCGGTCAGCCGGCCGCGCCCGGCCCGCTGCCACCGCCCCGCAGCGGCCGTCACCGCCGTCGCGGCGGGCCGGACCGCGGGCACCGCCAGGCCGTTGCGGTAGGCCAGCACCGACTTGACCGCCACCGCGCCGGTGGCCGCGGCCGCCAGCGCCTCGCGGACGGCGAACGGCCAGGCCCCGGCGCCCGCCGGCACGGACTCGGCGACGGGCTCCAGCCGGACCACCTCGCGCACCCGGGCACCGGACGCACCGGCGAACTCGCTGAGCGGCAGCAGCGGGTGGCCCGCCGCCGCCGTCAGCCCGGTGTCCACCAGGCAGGTGTCCAGCGCGGCGGCCGCCAGCAGCCGGCGGGTGGCCTCGGGGGCTCCCAGCTCGCGACGGCGGGCCAGGTAGTCCGCGGCGGGGGTGTGCGCGGGCAGGCCGAGCGCGGGCGGGCACCAGCGTCGGACGGCCAGGCCGAGCGCGCTGTCGAACGGCGAGGTGCCGGGCGCGGGCGGCCGGTCGGACTCGGTGAGCAGCCCGGCCAAGGCGTCGTCGGCGAGGTCGGCGGCCACCACGCTGTGGCAGTGGTGGTCGACCAGGGCCGGGACGTCCAGCGAGGGCATCGCGAAGGCTCTCAGTACCGCCAGCGGGTGGCCGTGACCAGCTCCTGCGGCGTGGCCTCGGCGTACTGCTCGCTCTCGGCCGTGCGGACGGCCAGCACCGCCTCGTACAGCGGCTCGCCGAGCGCCTCGCGGAGCACCGCCGACTTCCGGTAGGCCGCGATCGCCTCGGCCGGGGCGGCCGGCAGACGGGGCACCGTGCCGGGCGCGGCGGCGGCTGGGTCCCCGGTGAACTCCGGTGGCAGCGCGAGCCGTTGGTCCAGCCCGGCGAGGCCGGCGGCGAGCACGGCGCCGACCGCCAGGTAGGGATTGGCGGTGGCGTCGAAGCACTTGATCTCGGCGTTGGCCGCGGTCGACCGCTCCCCCGAGGAGCCGGTGACCAGCCGCAGGGCGGCCTCCCGGTTCTCCAGGCCCCAGCACTGGTAGGCGCCGGCCCAGTGCGAGGGCACCAGCCGCAGGTACCCGGCCGGGCTGGAGGAGCCGAGCACCAGCAGCTCGGGCAGGGCGCCGAGCACCCCGGCGAGGAAGCCCTCGGCCTCGGCCGTCAGCCCGTGCGGGCCGGAGCCGCCGCGGGCGAGGTTCCGCCCGTCGCGCCAGAGGCTGAGGTGGAGGTGGCCGCCGTTGCCGACGGAGCCGGCCTCGACCACCGGGGCGAAGGAGGACCGCAGGCCGTGGCGGGCGGAGACGGCCCGGATGGTCTGGCGCACCAGGACGGTGGTGTCGGCGGCCTCGACCGGCCCCTCGGGGGCGACCGAGACCTCGAACTGGCCCGGGGCGTACTCGGGGTGGATCTGCAGCACCGTCAGGCCCTGCTCGGCGAGGGCGCGCAGGACGTCCCGGAGGTAGTCGGAGAGGTCCGTCAGCCGGTGCATGCCGTACGCCGGGCCGGCCGTCGGGTAGCGGGGCTCCTCCTGCGGCTCCCCGGCGAGCGCCACCACCCACTCGACCTCGATGCCGGCCTTGAGGCTCAGCCCGCGCCCGGCGGCCGCCGCCGTCATCCGGCGGGCGAACAGCCGCTGGCAGCCCGGGTGCGGGGTGCCCGCCTGGGTGTACCGCTCCCCCGGCGCCCAGGCCCAGCCCGGCTGGGCGGCCAGCGGGACCAGCCGGTCGAGGTCCGGGTAGAGGCGCAGGTCCCCGGTGGGGCCGCCGATCAGCGGGCTGGTGACGATCGTGTCGTCGGCGAGGAACACGTCGAAGCAGGGCGCCGCGCCGATACCCCACTGGGCGGCGTGCGCCAGGCCGGCCAACGGGACGGCCTTCACCCGGGTGATGCCCGCGTTGTCCACCCAGGTGACGGCCACCGCGTCGACGCCGGCCGGGCGCAGCCGCTCGACCGCCGCCTGCGCCCGCTCGGCTCGCTCGGCGCGCGGCGGCAGGGCGACGGCGCCGGCGCCCGGGGCGGCGGGCCCCCCGTGGGGCTCGCCGGTGGGCTCGGCAGCGGGCTCGGCCTGGCCGGCGGCGACGGTTCCGGTGCTCATACCTCCATGCTGCCCCGGGAGTTGGACGCGCGGTACTCCCCTATCGGGTGGAACGGGCGGACGCCTGTCCGCCCGTTCACTCGTCCGGGGCGAACAGGGCCACCAGATCCCCCGCGGTCAGCCGCTCCAGGGTGTCCGGGGCCTCGTCCAGCCGGCCCGGGTACAGCCGGTAGAGGGCGCCGCCGAGGCCCGCCGGCGCCGGCACGTCGGCGTGCACCAGGGCGGTGAAGGCCCTGGCTCCGGCGAGCCGTTCCGCCAGGCCGAGGGCGGTGTCGTCGGCTGGGCCGCCCTGCTGCTCGTCCGGCAGGTGCCGGGCGCGCACCCGCTCGGCGAAGGCCGTCACCGGCTCGTCGGCGGCGCGGCGGTAGCCGTCGAGCGCACCGCCGCGGGTGCGGACGAGCACCTCGTCGGTGCGGGCGGCGGCGGTGGCGACGGCGAGGTCCCAGAGCGTGGCGCGGGAGCCCTCGGCGAAGTGCGCCGTCACGTCCCCGGCGAGGGTGCCGATCCGGTCCCGGTACCGCCAGACGTTGTGGAAGCCGCCGGAGGCGCTGGTGTTGAGGTCGGTCCAGGTGTAGCTGCGCCGCTCCAGGTCGACGATCATCGGCACGCTGACCTTGGCGTCGCCGCCGAGGTCCAGCCGCTGCCGCACGGCCTGCGGGTGGAACCGGTCCTTGCGGTACGCTCTCGCCGCCGAGGTGTCCAGCTCCATGAAGCCGGCGAAGGCGTCGGTGAGGTCCTCGAACGGGATGTCGTTGTAGGCGAAGACGACGACCACCGCGTACCGGTCGCCCCGGCAGGCCAGCGCGGACAGGTCGAGGTCGACGAACTCGCTGGCGCCGTGCGGCGGCGGGGCGGACGTGAAGTCCCCGGAGTGCACGGCGGCGCGCGGGCCGTGCACCAGGTGGGTGTAGTCGCAGAGGCCGGTGAACTGCCAGTGCTCGTCGTAGAACGCCACCGAAAGGTCGAGGTCGACCCGCTGGTGCGGCTGCTGCATCCAGTGCAGGAAGAGCCGGACGCGCCCGCCGTCGGGCAGCTTCTGGATACTGCCGCGCGGCACCGCGACCAGCGTCCTGGCACTGGCCCGCTCGGCGAACGGGACCACCAGGTCGGCCAGGCCGTCGTCCAGCACGGCGACGTCGAGGCGTTCGTGCTGCCCGGCGCGGCGCAGCAGTTCGGCCTCGATCAGGGTGCAGACGGGTGCGCCGAGCGCGGCCGGGACGGCGGTGCCCCAGTCGTCGCGGGCGTGCGCCAGCGCGACCCGCCCGCGCGGGAAGTAGAGCCGGCGCTCGCCGATCTCGCGGGGTGCGCGCAGCCGCCCGTACGCGCCGAGCAGCGGGCCGGGCGCGACCCTGCGCAGCGCGGCCGGGAGCTCCTCGGCGAGCTTGGCGGGCAGCGGCTCGCCGGGGCGCCAGGAGGCGTGCACCCGCAGCAGGTGGTGCAGCCGGCGGACCAGCTCGCCCGGGCGGCGGGCCAGCAGCCGGACGGCGGCGGGCACGTCGCCGCCGGCCAGGGCCTGCTCGACCCGGGCGGCGAAGGTGGTGACGACCAGCCGGGTGTGACCGGCCGGGGTCTCGTTGACCCGCAGCGGCGCCGGCGCCTCGCGCAGCTGCGGGCCGAGGCCGTGCAGGTCGAGGTCGCTCTGCCGGAGCACGGCGAACGCGGCGGCCGCGTACGGGAAGCGCTCGCGGTGCTCGTACGGGTGCAGCAGCTCGCCGGCGCGCAGCCAGGCCTGGCGGTGCCGGCCGAGGTCCTCGGCGAGGGTGCCGACCGGGAGCGCGTCGAGGACGGCCAGCAGGTCGCGGCGGAGCGGGCGGGGCAGGTTGCGCAGCCGCAGGCCCTTGGCGGTGGCGGGCAGCAGGTCGGGCTCGGCGCCGGACCACGCCCAGACCAGCCGGAGCACGTCGGTGGCGGTGGTGAGGTGGGCGGCGAGCAGCGGGCGGACGGCGTCGCGGTCGCGGTGGAGCAGGGCCGCCAGCACGGTGGCGCGGCTCTCCCGGACGGGGATGCCGGCGGGCAGCCAGCCGGCCGGGTCGGCGGGGGCGAACCGGAGCAGCAGTGCGAGGTCCTCGCGGTCCTGGGGGTTCAGCGGGGTGCGGCGCTCCAGCAGACGGCGCAGCTCGGCGACGGCGACGGCGGCCTGGTCGCCGCCCTCGGCGAGCCGCAGCGGGCGCAGCCTGGCGTCCGGTCCGTGCTCGCGGGCGGCGTTGCGGACGGCCTTCGCGTCCAGCGGCAGGTAGCGCTCGGCGGCGATCGGGGTGGCGCAGAGCGGGCAGGCCCGGCCGTCGTCGAAGGCCCCGAGGTCGTCGTAGCAGTCCCCGCAGAGCAGGTGGGCGCAGGGTGCGAGGGCGCCGACGCCACACTCGGCGCCGGTGCGCTCGCAGGAGGCGCAGGGCTGGTTCGGCTGGTTGAGCAGGAACGCGCGGACGTTCGCGGAGTAGTAGCCGTGCGCGTGGTCCGGCACCCCGTCGGGGAACCGGCGGAACAGCGGGCGGTGCCGCCGGTCCGCACCGGTCAGCCCGTCGAGCCCCCGCAGCAGCGCCTGCCCGGCCTCCCCCAGCGCGGCCGGCCGCAGCCGGCCGAGCGCCGCCCGCAGCGGCCCGGTGAGCAGGTACCCGCGCTGCGCGAGGTCGGCCTCCAGAGCGAGCAGCCCCCGCGCGCTCCACGGATCGCGCTCCCCCTGCGGTGCACCCCCCGTGACGGCGACGGCGCCGTGGCGCCGCAGCAGCAGCTCGTCGAGGCCGGTGTCGGGCGTGGCGGTGTTCTGCTTCTTCTTCACTGGTGGATCCCCCGGAGATACGACGAAGCGGGGGCGGAGAGTGGGCGCACTCGGGTCATTTAGGAGATGAGGAGAAGGAAGCACGCCGCGGAGCCGCCCCCGCGCCGCTCACCCTAGCGAACGCGCCCGGCCGCGCCGAACGAATTTCCGGCCGGGCGCTCCCGCCCTCTTCCTACTGGCCAGTAGCTTCGCTACAGTGGCCGCACGCACCACCGTCGGGCTTCGGGAGCCGCACCGACGGGGCCGCGGTCGTCGCGTTCGCGGCGGGCGCGTGGTGCGTCCTTCACCGGCCGGTGCCGCGGATCGCGGCGGGGCCGGATTCTCTCCTCGTATCAGAGCCGCTTCCTTCACCTTGAGCGCCTGAGTACCACGGCACACCCGCAGCACGGCCGGAGCGGACCGGCGGCTGCGTCGGTGGCCGCAACCGTCATCTCCCCAGCCCCCGCGCGCGGACCCTCCTCCGACGGCGCGTCCGCCGGAGCGCGCGCGGGCCCTTATGACAAGGAGTCAGGACAGATGGAGCGTCCCTTCCCCACAGTCGCCGTGGTCGGCCTCGGCACGATGGGTGCCGGCGTCGCCGTCGCGGTCGCGAAGAGCGGCCGCCGGGTGATCGGCATCGAGGCCAACGAGGACTCCGCCGCCCGGGCGCTGGCCCGGATCGAGGAGGCGACCGCGCACGCGGTGGCCCGGGAGCGGATCACCGCCGAGGAGCGGGCCGCGCTGCTCGCACGGATCTCGGTCGGCCACGCGCTGGCCGCCGCCGCCGAGGCGGACCTCGTGATCGAGGAGGTGCCCGAGCAGCTGGAGCTGAAGCGGGAGATCTTCGCCGAGCTGGACCGGATCTGCCCGGAGGGCACGGTGCTGGCGACCGGTACCACCGCGCTGTCGGTGACCCGGATCGCCGCCGCCACCGCCCGCCCGGAGCGGGTGCTGGGCCTGCACTTCTTCAACCCGGTGCACACCATGAAGCTGGTCGAGGTGGTCCGCACCGTGCTGACCGCCCCGCAGGTGGCCGAGGACGCCGCGGCGTTCGCCCGGGACCTCGGCAAGGAGCCGGTGGCCGCCGGCGACCGGGCCGGCTTCGTGGTGAACGGGCTGCTCTTCGCGTACCTGAACCAGGCCGCCGCGATGTACGAGTCCAGGTACGCCACCCGGGAGGACATCGACGCCGCGATGCGGCTCGGCTGCGGCCTGCCGATGGGCCCGCTGGCCCTGCTCGACCTGATCGGCATGGACACCGCCCGGACCGTCCTGGAGGCGATGTACGAGCAGTCCCGGGACCGGCTGCACGCGCCCGCGCCGATCCTCGGCCAGCTGGTCTCGGCCGGGCTGCTGGGCCGCAAGTCCGGCCGCGGCTTCTACACCTACGAGGCGCCCGGCTCGTCCAGGGCGGTCGACGCCGCCACCGGGCCGGCGCGGGCGGAGGTGCCGGGCCGCGAGGTGCGCAGCGTCGGCGTCTGCGGCTCGGGCACCATGGCCACCGGCATCGTCGAGGTGTTCGCCAAGGCCGGGTACCGGGTGCTGCTTGCCGCCCGCAGCCCGGAGAAGGCGGAGCGGGCCAAGGCGCAGCTGGCGAAGTCGCTGGAGCGCTCCGTCTCCAAGGGCCGGCTGGCCCCGGAGCAGCGGGACGCGGCGCTGGAGCTGGTGACCCCGGTCGGGCAGTACACGGAGCTGGCCGACGTCGACCTGGTGGTCGAGGCCGTCGCCGAGGACCTGCAGGTCAAGCGCGAGCTGTTCGCCACCCTGGACAAGATCGTCAAGCCGGGCGCGGTGCTCGCCACCACCACGTCCTCGCTGCCGGTGATCAGCTGCGCCTCGGCCACCTCGCGGCCGCAGGACGTGATCGGCATGCACTTCTTCAACCCCGCGCCGGCCATGCGGCTGGTCGAGGTGGTCTCCACGGTGCTCACCGCGCCGGACGTCACCGCGACCGTGCTGGAGCTGTGCGCCAGGGTGAAGAAGCACCCGGTGGAGTGCGGCGACCGGGCCGGCTTCATCGTGAACGCGCTGCTCTTCCCGTACCTGAACGACGCGGTGCGGATGCTCCAGGAGCACTACGCGACGGTGGACGACATCGACACCGCGATGAAGCTGGGCTGCGGCTACCCGATGGGCCCGTTCGAGCTGCTCGACGTGGTCGGCCTGGACGTCTCGCTGACCATCGAGAAGGTGCTGCACCAGGAGTTCCGCGAGCCGGGCCTGGCCGCGGCGCCGCTCCTGGAGCACCTGGTCGCGGCCGGCTGCCTGGGCCGCAAGACCGGCCGCGGCTTCCGCGACCACGCGCGCCGGTGACCACGCCCTCGGCCGGCGGGCCGGCTCCCGGCGCCGCGGTGACCGGCGGCGCGGCGCGGCCGGGCTGGAGCCCCGGGACGGTGTCCGCCCGCTGGCCCAGACCGGCCGTGACCGGCCCGGTCGCGCCGGTGCGGCGGGGAAGGCCCGCGGCGGCGGCCGCCGGGACGTGTAGCGTTCCGGGCATGGATCGGGTTCAGTCAGCCTCCCCGCAGCACGCCGCCGCAGCGCGCGGCGCCGACCGGCCGGCCGGCTCCGGCCCCGCCGCCTCCGACGGGGGTCCGGGCAGCCGCCGGGCAGCCGCCCAGCGCCAGCAGATGCGCCAGGACCTGGCCACCGCCGCGATGGAGCTGTTCGCCTCGCAGGGCTACGAGGAGACGACGGTCGACCAGATCGCCGCGGCCGCCGGGGTGGCCCGGCGGACGTTCTTCCGGTACTTCCGGTCCAAGGAGGAGGCGATCTTCCCGGACCACGACGACACCCTGGTCCGGGTGGCCGACCTGCTGGCCAGCGCCGAGCCCGAGGAGCACCCGCTGGACGTGGTCTGCCGGGGCATCAAGGAGGTGCTCCGGATGTACGCCTCCACCCCGGCCGTCTCGGTCGCCCGGTACCAGCTGATCCGTCAGGTACCGGCGCTGCGCGAGCGGGAGATCGCCGTGGTGGCGCGGTACGAGCGGCTCTTCACCCGGTACCTGCTGGGGCGGTTCGACACCGCCGGGGAGATCCCCTCGGGCTGGCAGCACGGCGGCGAGGACGACTCGATGCTGGCCGAGGTGTCGGCGGCGGCCGTCGTCGCGGCCCACAACCACGTGCTGCGGCGCTGGCTGCGGGCCGGCGGCCGGGGGGACGTGGAGGCGCAGCTGGACCACTCCTTCGAGGTGATCCGGCGGACCTTCTGGGCCGCCTCCGCCCCCGGTGCCCGCCGGCGCGGGTCACTGGTGGCACCCGGTGCCAGTGTGACGGGGCTGGAGGTGGCTGCCGCAAGCGCACTGAGTGCCAGCCCCGGAGGTGAGGTACTCATCACAGTGGCCCGGACCGACGCCCCGCTGGACGTCGTGCTGGACAGCATCAGGGCGGCGCTGAGCGGCGCCAGGGAGGCCTGACCTCCAGCATTTTCGCAGGTCACAGCCACGCAGGGCGGTTTCGAGGGCCCGCACCGGAGTGCCGGTGCGGGCCCTTCGCGCACCCGCGCACCGGCGCTCGAACGCGGATTTGATCCACCCGAATTGATGACACCCGGTGTCTTTACGAGTGGCACAGGGTGCCACTACCTTGTTACCCACCAGTCCGCGGCGCCGCGGCTCCCCACCTCGGCGCGCCGTGTCAGGCGCTCCCACACCCCGGGAGCTGTGCCCAGCACACCAGGCCCACCAGCCACACCACCCACCACCCATTTCAGCGAAGCCGGTGTCCGCTCCCGGCTCCCCCAGACGCCCTGTGCCCCTCACACAGGTACGCCTTCGGAGGCAGCCATGCAGGAAATCCTCGACGCGATCCTCAGCGACAACGCCACGTCGGAGGACTACGCCGCGATCAAGCTCCCCGAGTCCTACCGAGCCGTCACGCTCCACAAGGACGACGAGCAGATGTTCGCGGGCCTCGACAGCCGCGACAAGGACCCGCGCAAGTCCCTTCACCTCGACGATGTCGCCCTGCCCGAGCTGGGCCCCGGTGAGGCGCTGGTCGCCGTCATGGCGAGCGCGGTGAACTACAACACCGTGTGGAGCTCGATCTTCGAGCCGGTCTCCACCTTCGGCTTCCTTGAGCGCTACGGCCGGCTCTCGCCGCTGACCAAGCGCCACGACCTGCCGTACCACGTGGTCGGCTCGGACCTCGCGGGCGTGGTGCTGCGCACCGGCGCCGGGGTCAACGCCTGGAAGCCGGGCGACGAGGTGGTCGCCCACTGCCTCTCCGTCGAGCTGGAGTCCTCGGACGGCCACAACGACACGATGATGGACCCGGAGCAGCGGATCTGGGGCTTCGAGACCAACTTCGGCGGCCTGGCCCAGCTGGCCCTGGTGAAGACCAACCAGCTGATGCCCAAGCCCGCCCACCTGACGTGGGAGGAGGCCGCCTCCCCCGGCCTGGTCAACTCCACCGCCTACCGCCAGCTGGTCTCGCAGAACGGCGCGGGCATGAAGCAGGGCGACAACGTCCTGATCTGGGGTGCCAGCGGCGGCCTCGGCTCGTACGCCACCCAGTACGCGCTGGCCGGCGGCGCCACCCCGATCTGCGTGGTCTCCAACGACCAGAAGGCCGAGATCTGCCGGGCGATGGGCGCCGAGGCGATCATCGACCGCTCCGCCGAGGGCTACAAGTTCTGGAAGGACGAGAACACCCAGGACCCGCGCGAGTGGAAGCGCCTGGGCGGCCGGATCCGCGAGCTGACCGGTGGCGAGGACGTCGACATCGTCTTCGAGCACCCCGGCCGCGAGACCTTCGGCGCCTCGGTCTACGTCACCCGCAAGGGCGGCACCATCGTCACCTGCGCCTCGACCTCCGGCTACATGCACCAGTACGACAACCGCTACCTGTGGATGTCGCTGAAGAAGATCGTCGGCTCGCACTTCGCCAACTACCGCGAGGCCTGGGAGGCCAACCGCCTGGTGGCCAAGGGCAAGATCCACCCGACGGTCTCCAAGGTCTACAGCCTCGACCAGACCGGCCAGGCCGCGCTGGACGTCCACCACAACAAGCACCAGGGCAAGGTCGGCGTGCTCTGCCTGTCCCCCGCCGAGGGCCTGGGCGTCCGGAACGCCGAGCTGCGCGAGAAGCACCTGCCGGCCATCAACCGCTTCCGCGACATCTAAGGGCGATCCGATGACCGATCAGAAGCGTGACCGGCCCTGGCTGATGCGCACGTACGCGGGGCACTCGACCGCGAGCGACTCCAACGCGCTGTACCGGCGGAACCTCGCGAAGGGCCAGACCGGCCTCTCCGTGGCCTTCGACCTGCCGACCCAGACCGGCTACGACTCCGACCACATCCTCGCCCGCGGCGAGGTCGGCCGGGTCGGCGTGCCGGTGGGCCACGTCGGCGACATGCGCACCCTGTTCGACGGCATCCCGCTCGAGCAGACCAACACCTCGATGACGATCAACGCCACCGCGATGTGGCTGCTGGCGCTCTACCAGGTGGTCGCCGAGGAGCAGGGCGCCGACATCGCCAAGCTCACCGGCACCACCCAGAACGACATCGTCAAGGAGTACCTCTCGCGCGGGACGCACGTCTTCCCGCCCGGGCCCTCGGTGCGCCTGATCACCGACATGATCGCCTACACGGTCGGCAGCATCCCCAAGTGGAACCCGATCAACATCTGCAGCTACCACCTCCAGGAGGCCGGGGCCACCCCGGTCCAGGAGATCGCCTACGCGATGTGCACCGCCATCTCGGTGCTGGACGCCGTCCGCGACTCCGGCCAGGTGCCGGCGGAGCGGATGGGCGAGGTGGTCGCCCGGATCTCCTTCTTCGTCAACGCCGGCGTGCGTTTCGTCGAGGAGATGTGCAAGATGCGCGCCTTCGCCCAGCTCTGGGAGAAGGTCACGCTGGAGCGGTACGGCATCCAGGACCCGAAGCAGCGCCGGTTCCGCTACGGCGTCCAGGTCAACTCGCTGGGCCTGACCGAGGCGCAGCCGGAGAACAACGTCCAGCGGATCGTGCTGGAGATGCTCGCCGTCACGCTCTCCAAGGACGCCCGCGCCCGGGCCGTCCAGCTGCCCGCCTGGAACGAGGCGCTCGGCCTGCCGCGGCCGTGGGACCAGCAGTGGTCGCTGCGCATCCAGCAGGTGCTCGCCTACGAGTCCGACCTGCTGGAGTACGGGGACATCTTCAACGGCTCCGAGGTGATCGAGGCCAAGACCGCCGCGCTGCTGGCCGGCGCCGAGGCCGAGATCGCCAAGGTGCTGGAGATGGGCGGGGTCATCCCCGCCGTCGAGTCCGGCTACCTGAAGTCCAACCTGGTCTCCTCGCACGCCGCCCGCCGGGCCCGGATCGAGTCCGGCGAGGACAAGATCATCGGGGTCAACTGCTTCGACACCACCGAGGAGAGCCCGCTCACGGCCGACCTCGACACCGCGATCATGGTGGTCGACCCGGCCTCCGAGCAGTCCGTGCTCGCCTCCCTGGAGAAGTGGCGCGAGCAGCGCGACGAGAGCGCGGCGCTGCGCGCGCTGGAGGAGCTCAAGGCCGTCGCCGCCACCGACGCCAACCTGATGACCGCGACGCTCGCCTGCGCCCGCGCCGGGGTCACCACCGGCGAGTGGTCCTTCGCCCTGCGCGAGGTCTTCGGCGAGTACCGCGCGCCCACCGGCGTCGGCGGCGCCCCGGTCGCCGTGGCGGCCGAGCCCGGCGGCGAGCTGGCCGCCGTCCGTGCGGCGGTCGCCGCGACCGCCGCCGAGCTGGGCAGCGGCAAGCTGCGCCTGCTGGTCGGCAAGCCCGGACTGGACGGGCACTCCAACGGCGCCGAGCAGATCGCCGTCCGGGCCCGCGACGCCGGGTTCGAGGTGGTCTACCAGGGCATCCGGCTGACGCCCGAGCAGATCGTCTCCGCAGCCGTCGCGGAGGACGTGCACTGCGTCGGCCTGTCGATCCTCTCGGGCGCCCACTCCGAGCTCGTGCCCGACGTCCTGCACCGGCTGCGCCGGGCCGGGGTGGAGGATGTCCCGGTGATCGTGGGTGGCATCATCCCGGCAGCGGACGGCGAGGCCCTCAAGGCCGCCGGCGTCGCCGCCGTGTTCACCCCGAAGGACTTCGGCATCACGACCATCATCGGCCGGATCGTGGACGAGATCCGGCTGGCCAACAGGCTCCAGCCGTGGACGCCGACCCCCGCCGCGTCCAGCAGCTGATCCCGGAAGGAACCGACCACCCCTCATGGCTAACGTCAACCGCCTGCGCCCCCGCCGCTCCTGCCTCGCCGTGCCGGGCTCCAACCCGCGCTTCCTGGAGAAGGCCCAGGGCCTCCCGGCCGACCAGGTCTTCCTCGACCTGGAGGACGCCTGCGCCCCCCTGGTGAAGGAGAGCGCCCGGCACAACATCGTCGACGCGCTGAACAACGGCGACTGGGGCAAGAAGACCAAGGTCGTCCGGGTCAACGACTGGACCACCCACTGGACGTACCGCGACGTGATCACGGTCGTCGAGGGCGCCGGCCCGAACCTCGACTGCATCATGCTGCCGAAGGTCCAGGACGCCGAGCAGGTCAAGGCGCTGGACCTGCTGCTCACCCAGATCGAGAAGACCATGGGCTTCGAGGTCGGCAAGATCGGCATCGAGGCGCAGATCGAGAACGCCAAGGGCCTGATCAACGTCGACGCGATCGCCGAGGCCTCCCCGCGCCTGGAGACCATCATCTTCGGCCCGGCCGACTTCATGGCCTCGATCAACATGAAGTCCCTGGTGGTCGGCGAGCAGCCGGCGGGCTACCCGGCCGACGCCTACCACTACATCCTGATGCGCATCCTGATGGCCGCCCGCGCCAACGACCTGCAGGCCATCGACGGCCCCTACCTGCAGATCCGCAACCAGGAGGGCTACCGCGAGGTGGCCGGCCGCGCCGCCGCGCTCGGCTTCGACGGCAAGTGGGTGCTCCACCCGGACCAGGTCGCCGCCGCGAACGAGATCTTCTCGCCCTCGCAGGAGGACTACGACCACGCCGAGCTGATCCTCGACGCCTACGACTGGTGCACCTCCGAGGCGGGCGGCGCCAAGGGCTCCGCGATGCTCGGCGACGAGATGATCGACGAGGCCAGCCGCAAGATGGCCCTGGTCATCGCGGGCAAGGGCCGCGCCGCCGGCTTCCAGCGCACCTCCAAGTTCGAGCCCCCGCAGGCCTGACCCCCTAAGGACCACTGAGATGCAGTTCGGACGCACCTACGAGGAGTTCGAGGTCGGCGCGGTCTACAAGCACTGGCCCGGCAAGACGGTCACCGAGTACGACGACCACCTCTTCTGTCTGCTCACCATGAACCACCACCCGCTCCACATGGACACCAACTATGCGGAGAAGACGACGGACTTCGGCAAGAACGTCGTGGTGGGCAACTACATCTACTCGCTGCTGCTCGGCATGTCCGTCCCGGACGTCTCCGGCAAGGCGATCGCCAACCTGGAGATCGAGTCGCTGCGGCACATCGCGCCGACCTTCCACGGCGACACCATCTACGGCGAGACGACCGTGCTCGACAAGTGGCCGTCCAAGTCCAAGGACGACCGCGGCATCGTCTACGTCGAGACCAAGGGGTACAAGCAGGACGGCACGGTCGTCTGCATCTTCCGCCGCAAGGTGATGGTGCCGACCGAGACGTACATCAAGGAGCGCGGCGGCGAGCAGCCCGGCCGTCCCACTCCCCTCTCCTGAGCCCGGGAGACCCACGGACCCCGGAGCTCCCGGAACCTCGGAGCTCCTGGACCCCGGACGGGTAGGCCGCCGTCATCGGCCGATCCCCACCCGGAACGGGGGCCCTGCTGCCGCAGCCACGCCGGCAGGGCCCCCGGCAATCCCCCCCCCCCGCTTTTTTGCTCTCCCCCACCCTCCCGTCGCCCGCCGCCACCCTTTCGAGGGAGCGCCGCGCGACACCCCTTCTCTCTTCGCCACAGGAGCCGCACGATGGGACGCCTCGCACAGACCGACGGCCTCACCGAGATCCAGCGGGACATCCTCGCCACCGTGCGGGATTTCGTCGACAAGGAGATCATTCCGGTCGCGACCGAGCTGGAGCACAAGGACGAGTACCCCACCGCCATCGTCGAGGGCATGAAGCAGCTCGGCCTCTTCGGGCTCACCATCCCCGAGGAGTACGGCGGCCTCGGCGAGTCGCTGCTCACCTACGCCCTGGTGGTGGAGGAGATCGCCCGCGGCTGGATGTCCGTCTCGGGCATCGTCAACACGCACTTCATCGTGGCGCACATGATCAACGCGCACGGCACCCAGGAGCAGAAGGACTACTTCCTGCCGAAAATGGCGGCCGGCGAGATCCGCGGCGCCTTCTCGATGTCCGAGCCCGGCCTCGGCTCCGACGTTTCGGCCATCTCCACCAAGGGCGTCAAGGACGGGGACTTCTACGTCCTCAACGGCCAGAAGATGTGGCTGACCAACGGCGGCACGTCCACCCTGGTCGCGGTGCTCTGCAAGACCGACGAGGGCGGCAGCTCCCCGTACAAGAACATGACCACCTTCCTGATCGAGAAGACGGCGGGCTTCGGCCCGAACCCGGCCGTCCCCGGCCTCACCGTGCCCGGGAAGATCGAGAAGATGGGCTACAAGGGCGTCGACACCACCGAGCTGGTGCTCCAGGACGTCCGCATCCCGGCCGACCGCGTCCTCGGCGGCGTCCCGGGCAAGGGCTTCTACCAGATGATGGACGGCGTCGAGGTCGGCCGCGTCAACGTGGCCGCCCGCGGCTGCGGCGTCGCCCGCCGCGCCTTCGAGCTGGGCATCTCCTACGCCCAGCAGCGCTCCACCTTCGGCAAGAAGATCGCCGAGCACCAGGCGATCCAGTTCAAGCTCGCCGAGATGGCCACCAAGGTCGAGGCCGCCCACCAGATGATGGTGATGGCCGCCCGCAAGAAGGACGGCGGCGAGCGCAACGACCTCGAGGCCGGCATGGCCAAGTACCTCGCCTCCGAGTACTGCAAGGAGGTCGTCGAGGACGCCTTCCGCATCCACGGCGGCTACGGCTTCTCCAAGGAGTACGAGATCGAGCGCCTCTACCGCGAGGCCCCGATGCTGCTCATCGGTGAAGGTACTGCGGAGATCCAGAAGATGATCGTCGGCCGCCGCCTGCTGGAGGAGTACCGCATCGCGGAGTGACCGACGGTGACCCGGCCCCCGGGTGCGGCGACGCGCCGAGGGTCGGGAGAACGGCCCGTTGACGGCCGGACGACGGGCGTGCGGGCCCGTCCCGGCACCCCGCCGTGCCCACCACGGCCCCGGCCTGGTCCGCCTGGGGTCCGGCACGGCTCCCGAAGCGGCCGCAGGGCGTACAGCTGCTGTCACGCGCCTTGCGGCCGCTTCGGCGCACCCTCACCCGCCCCGCCGGACGGCGGCACCACCCCCCACCCGGGGTACGGCGCCACGCCGCGCCCGGTTCCGCCGGCCCACCCGTTGAGACAAGAGTCACCCGCCCCGTGCGGACCCTTGGGAACCGGAGCGGGTCGAGCTACGGTCGTATACCAAGGAGGCGCGACGACGCCTCACGCAGGACACATGAACGAGCAGGCGGGTTGCCCACCCACCGTGTGCTCCCGATAGCATCCACCGGGACAGCAGCCGTCCCTCTATTACTCGATCCCCGCGGTGGCCCCCGTCCAGCGGCCATGATCCCCCGCGACAAAGGTCTTCGATGCCCATCAGCCCGTCCCCTCACACCTCCGTCACGGACCGCGATGCCCTCGCAGCCACGACGGCCGGCCGGCGACCCCGCGTGACCATCGCGCGCGGAGCCACCCCCTGGTTCGTCCCCACCCTCGCCACGGCCGCCGTGACCACCGCCCTCACCCGGCGCAGTGGCAAGTGGGCCCTGGCGGCTGTTCCTGCCTGTGCGCTCGGCGCGGGCATGCTGTGGTTCTTCCGCGACCCCGAGCGTGAGATCGGCACCGGCACGGTGATCTCGCCCGCCGACGGCGTGGTGCAGAGCATCGACGCCTGGCCGGACGGCCGCACCCGGGTCGCGATCTTCATGAGCCCGCTCAACGTCCACGTCAACCGGGCGCCCCTGCCCGGCACGGTGACGTCCGTCGAGCACGTCGCCGGTGGCTTCGTGCCCGCGTTCAACAAGGACAGCGACCAGAACGAGCGGGTCGTCTGGCACTTCGACACCGAACTCGGCGACATCGAGATGGTGCAGATCGCGGGGGCCGTGGCCCGCCGGATCGTGCCGTACGTGGACGCCGGTACCAAGGTCGAGCAGGGCGATCGGATCGGTCTGATCCGCTTCGGCTCCCGGGTCGACACCTACCTGCCGGCCGGCGTCGAGGTCGGCGTCGAGGTCGGCCAGAAGACCACAGCCGGGGTGACGCGCCTTGACCGTGACTGAACCTGAGACGATCGTCGGTCTGGACGACGAGGAGACGGCCCTGCGCCGCCGCCGCTGGGCGCGCGACCGCGAGCTGCGTGCTCCGCGCTCTCCGCAGCACCTGTCCACCGCCGACTTCCTGACCCTGGGGAACGCCGTCTGCGGCTTCCTGGCGATCTACTCGATCACCACCGGGGTCCTGGTCCCGCACATCACCAACCCGGACGCCGCGCCGGACAAGCACAGCGCCGCCACCGCGGTGACGCTGCTGCTGATCGGTTCGATGTGCGACCTCTTCGACGGGCTGGTGGCGCGCAAGCTGCGCTCCTCGGCCCTCGGGGCCGAACTCGACAACCTGGCCGACCTGATCAGCTTCGGCATCGCGCCGGCCTACTTCGTCGCGGTCTGGGGCATGGTCTCGCCGGGCTCCGACAGCCGGCTCTCGGCCCTGATCGCGCTCACGGTGCTGCTGTCCGTGGTGCTGCGGCTGGCCCGCTTCTCGGCCGTGAAGATGCGGCCGGGGGTGTTCCAGGGCATGCCCTGCCCGATGGGCGCCATGACGGTGATCGCCATCGTGCTGCTCGACCCGCCGTTCCTGCCCGGCCTGCTGGCCATCGCGGGCACCGCGTACCTGATGATGAGCCGGATCGAGTACCCGAAGCCGCAGGGGCTGCTGGCCACCGCCACGCTCTGCTGGATCGTCCTCTCGATCGGCTGCCTCGCGGCCTGGGCGACCGGCCTCAAGGGCGGCGACTACCTGCTGCACATCGGCGCCTACGGCCAGATCACGCTGGCCGCGATGGCCCCGCTGCTGGTCATCCGGCGCAAGGTCGGCCAGAAGGTCGGGGACGTGCGGGCGCGCCGCGCCGAGTCGCGGCTCGACTGATCACGACACGCACGGCGAAGGGCCCGGATCCGGTGAACGGATCCGGGCCCTTCGTCGTGTCCGGTGTCGTCCGGGCGACGCGGCCGTTCCCGCGGCTCAGGCGCCGCCGCGGTGGACGCTGAAGGCCGAACGGCGGGCCGCGCGGGCCACGGCCGGGTCCGGGTGGACCCCGGAGACGGCGGTCAGCACCGAGGCCGCCCGGGGGTGCCCGGACTGCCGGGCGCGGGCGAACAGCCGGACCGGGTCACCGGCCGAGGCGCCCTCGACATGGCCCACCAGCAGCTCGGTCTCCCCGTGGTCCAGTACGGCCGCGGCGGTGTCCACCCAGAGCCAGGCGGCGTCCTCCGCCCCCAGCACGTCCGCCGGGGCCACGCCCTCGTCCGACTGCTCGGCCAGCCAGAGCAGCGCGTACGGGCGCAGCACCGGCTCGTCCACGGCGGCCCGCACGGCCTGCTCGGCGGTGGAACCGGCCACCCGCAGCGCCTCGAAGGCGAGGCCGCGCACCAGGGCGTCGTCACCCTGCGCGGCGTCCAGCAGCTCGGCCACGGCGCGGTCGGCCGGGCGGGCGGCCACCCAGGCGCGGAACTCGGCGCGGGCCGGGCCCGGCGAGTAGTCGGCGCAGGCGTTGAGCAGCTCGAAGGCGCTCTGCTCGATGTGGCCGGCGGCGGTCTGCGCGACGGTGCAGATCTCCTCCAGCTTGGCCCGCACCGCCCAGTGCCCCAGCGGGGACAGCTCGGCCGCCTCGTCCTTGCGGACCACCGCGCCGACGGCGGCCAGGCCGTCCAGCATCCAGTCCAGGACGGCGGCGACGTCGGCGGTGGCGGCCGGGGTGTCGATCTGCGGCTCGCGGCAGGTGCCGCGGACGGCCGAGACGGCGGACGCGGCGTGCGGCACGGGCGACAGGCCCAGCGCCCCGGTGCCGCCGCCGACCCGGCGCTCGTCCAGGCCGCGGCGCAGCAGCTCCAGCAGCTCGCTGTCGGCGACCGGGCCGGCCACCAGGTGCAGGAAGGAGAGCAGCTGCGGCGCCTGGTCGACGGCCTGCCCGGCGAGCACCGCGAAGACGCCGCGCAGGGCGGCCGGCGGCACCGGGGCGAGCAGTGTCCAGGCGTCGAACAACGCCGACCAGCCGCGGACCACGGCCTCGTCGTCGTACTCCCAGGCGTGCAGGCGCCAGCCGGGGGCTGCGCCGCCGTCCCGGGCCTCGACCAGGCCGACCAGCAGGGCCTGGCCCCACGCGTTGGCGGCGGCGCCGACCGTCATGGCCAGCGCGCGGCCGGCCGCGCGGGCGTCCTCGGGGAGCAGCTCGCCACGCTTGTCGACCTCGGCGAGCTCACCGGCCCAGCGGGCGATCCGGACGGCGTCGACCAGCATCCGCCGGGCCAGCGGCGCGAGCTCGGCGGGAGCGGGGAAGCCCTCGGGCACCGGGACCCGGCCACGGCCGGGAGCGGGTGCGGGGCCTCGTCGGCGGGGTACGCCGGGGCCGCCCGGCCGGGCGCCGGCGGGGTGGTGGGCCGTTCCGGGGAGACGGGTAACCGTCGCACCGGAACCGATCGTCGGCGGGAGCGGGGCATCACGGTCGCGCGGGTTCCGAGACGTCACGTCGTGCAGTCTTCCCCTTGTACCGGCCTTCTGTCACATCCGGTTCGCCACGGGCACCGGGAGGCGGGCGCGGGGGGGTCCACAAGATCGGGCAACAGAGGCCAAACCGCCTGGCCGGATCTGTGTGGCGTGGGCACGTCATGCAAGCGCCGTGACGGGCGGGAGGAGGAAGAAAAGGGGGCGAGGAGGCCACGGAGACGGCCGGTGAAGGCGGCACGGCGCCCCGGCGGCCCAGCTCGGCCGCCGGGGCGCCGCCGGGGGCGCCACCAGGGATCAGAGGAGCGGCGTGAGCCAGCGGCGGAGGTGCTCCTCGTAGCGGGCCGGGTCGGCGTTCCAGAGGGCCGCGTGGTCGCCGCCGGGGACGGGCTGGAGTCCGACCACGTCGGAGCGGCGGCCGGCGAGCCGGGCGGCGGCCTGCCAGGGCGCCACCGGATCGTCCGGGCCGTGCAGGACGAGGGTGGGCACCCGCAGGTCGGTACCGTCCGCGATTCGCGCGAAGTCGGCCAGGTCGACGCCGGTGCGGCCCTCTGCCGCGAGGGCGCCCAGCTCGGCGGCGGCGCCGCGGAAGCCGGCCCGGGCGGCGCCCCGGCGGGCGGTGGCGGGCAGGTCGAGGACGGGCGAGTCCAGGATCAGGCCGCTGATCGAGGAGGCCCAGGCGGACCGGGCGGCGGTCTGCAGGGCGATGGTGGCGCCGACCGACCAGCCGTAGAGGATGATCCGCCCGGCGCCACTGTCCAGGGCGAGCCGCACGGCCGCCTCGACGTCCCGCCACTCGGTCTCGCCGAAGTGGCCGAGGCCGTCCGGGGAGGCGGGCGCGCCCGCGTCCCCGCGGTAGGTGACGGCCAGGGCGGGCAGACCGAGCCGGTCCAGCAGCGGAAGCACCGGGAGGGTCTGCTGCCGGTCGGCGCCGGCGCCGTGGATCAGCACGACCCAGGTGCCGCGCCTGCCGTCGACGTACCAGGCCGGGAAGGCGCCCAGCTCGCCCGCCGCGGTGGTCTCGGTGAACGGCAGGCCGAGGGCGCCGGTCGGGTCGCCGAGGTGGACGCGGGGGGTGAAGCGGACCGCGGTGCCGGGCGTCAGGGTGCCGCGGTCCGCGCGGGCCAGCCGCCGGGTGACGCCCCGCTCGTCGCTGTGCAGGATCTCGTCGACCACGGCGTGCCCGTTGTCGCCCCACTCGACGGCCCAGCGGCCAGGGCGGGTGCTCTCCGGGCTGCGGGTGAAGGTGACGCGCCCGGGGGCGAGGGCCTGGACCAGGACGGGGCCGGCGGCCCGCCCCCGGGCCTCCGACGGGCGGACCATTCGCTCGGAGGCCCTTCGGCCGATGACCAGCACGACGGCCCCGGCACCGACGGCGGCGGCCGCCACGGCGGCTGCGGTTCCCCAACGCATATCGCTCCCCGCTCTGTTGGTCGTGGACTGGGCACTGTACCCACCAGTCCACTCGCGGGGGCGGCGCCCGGCCACCGGGCACGGCCGTCCGGGTCATGCCGGGCCCGTGCCGGGACGGCGCTCGCATGCGCGGGCGGGACCGCGTGCGCATGCGCGGGCGAGAGAGCCCCTCAGACCGGGATCTCGGTCCCCAGCCGCCCGAGCAGCTCCCAGAACCGCTCGCCGAGCGGCTGCTCCGGCTGCTCGCTCCGCGCCACCGGAACCGGGGGGCCCCAGCTGCCGGCGCCCCAGTGGGAGGAAACCTGGTTCTCGTTCTGCAGCACCGTCAGCACGGCGGCGAGGTCGCCCTCGTGCACCGGCACGATCCGGCCGATCGCCCTGACGTGCGCCTGCCAGCGGCCGTCCACGCACTGCCGCAGCCGCTGGTCGAGCTCCTCCCGACGGCCCGTCACGGCGACCAGTTCGCGCAGGGTCAGGCCGAGCACCCGGGCGAGTGCGTACGTCTGCTCCTGGTCGCCGTCCCAGACGCCGGTGGCCTCGGCCCGCCGGTAGTGGTGCAGGGCCATGCCGATCCTGCGGGCCGCGTGCTCCTGGTTGAGCTCGCGGGCGACCCGGAAGTCCCTCAGCCCGGCCGGGAGGACCCCCATCAGCTGGGCGGGCGGGCACCAGAGGGCGCGGGCCAGCGCGATGAACTCCTCCTCGGTCGGGCGCAGCTCGCCGCTCTCCCAGCCGAGCACATGGGCGGGCAGCAGCCGCACCCCGTGCGCGGCCATGCCCTCGGCCACCCGCTCGGGGGTCAGGCCGAGGCCGGCGCGATGCGCGCGGGCGGCCGCGGGCGAGAAGGGCACCGGGGGCACGGCGGGGGGCTGTCTTCGTCGCATGGCCCGACGGTAGGGGTCGGCGGTCGGACCGCCCCAGCCGCCGAACGCACGAAGCGCGACTGTAGGGGCCTACAGGCCGCTGGACGATCGCACAGGCTGTCATGCCCCTGCGGGGGGTGGCGATCGGAGGTAGCGACGGGGACGGGAACGGGGCGGGAAACGGGGAGACCGTGTGACCAAACCCTCCGTGACCTTGGTTGACTCGCGGTTCGGCCCCGTGATGGGATCCTTCAGCCAATACGGAGGCATGCAGAGGAAGCCGGTGAGAGTCCGGCGCGGTCCCGCCACTGTCACCGGGGAGCACGTCCGGACGATGCCACGGCGGGCCGTCAGAAGCCGCTGGAAGGCCCGGAAGTGCGTTCGACCCGGAAGCCAGGAGACTCTCGCCCCCGGTACGTCGATCCAGGGCGCGGACCCTGAGTGAGGACATGCACGCCATGCAGGCTGCCCCGCCCCTCCGAGCCCTCTGCTGTCCGCCGTGCGCCCGCTGACCCGCGCCGCCGCCTTCGCGCTGGGCGCCGTCGCGGGGTATCTCGCCGACGCCCGGTTCGCCGACCCGCGCCGCGGCCACCCGGTGGCCGTCTTCGGCAGCGCGGCCGGCCGGCTGGAGAAGCGGCTCTGGCGCGACCACCGGGCCGCCGGCGCCGCCTACACCGCGCTCTGCGTGGGCACCGTCGCCGCCGGCGCGGTGGCCGCCGAGCGCGTCCTCGGCCGCCGGCCGCTGGGCCGGGCCGCACTGGCCGCCGCCGCGACCTGGACGGTGCTCGGCGGCACCTCGCTGACCCGTGAGGCCCGGACCATCGGCCGCTCGCTGGCCGCGGGCGATCTGACGGCGGCCCGCGCGCGGCTGCCGCACCTGTGCGGGCGCGACCCGAGTGCGCTGGACGGACAGCAGATCGCCCGCGCGGTGGTCGAGTCGGTCGCCGAGAACACCGCCGACGCCGTGGTGAACGCGCTGGTCTGGGGCACGGTCGCGGGCACGCCCGGGCTGCTGGCGTTCCGGGCCGTCAACACCCTGGACGCGATGGTCGGCCACCGTTCGCCGCGGCACGCCCGGTTCGGCTGGGCCTCGGCGCGGCTGGACGACGTGGCGGGCTGGCCGGGCGCCCGGCTGACCGCCCTGCTCACGGTGGCCGCCGCGCCCGAGCCCCGGACCGCCTGGCGGGTCTGGCGGCGGGACGGCTCCGCGCACCCGAGCCCCAACGCGGGCCAGGCCGAGTCGGCCTTCGCCGGAGCGGTCGGCGTCCGGCTCGGGGGCACCCTGCGCTACGGCGAGCGCATCGAGCACCGGCCGGTGCTGGGCGAGGAGCTGCGGCCGGTGACGGTGGACGACATCGAGCGCGCCTGCCGGCTCTCCCGCAGGGTGGGCGCGCTGGCACTGGGTACGACCGTGGCCGGGCACCTGGTGATCCGGGCTTTCACGAGAAGGAGGGGGAACGCATGAGCAACGCGCTTCTGGTCGCCGGAACGACCTCGGACGCGGGCAAGAGCGTGGTCACCGCGGGCATCTGCCGCTGGCTGGCCCGGCAGGGTGTCGCCGTGGCGCCGTTCAAGGCGCAGAACATGTCGCTGAACTCCTTCGTCACCGCCGACGGCGCCGAGATCGGCCGCGCCCAGGCGATGCAGGCCCAGGCGGCCAAGGTGGAGCCCGAGGCGGCGATGAACCCGGTGCTCCTCAAGCCGGGCGCGGACGGCCGCAGCCAGGTGGTGCTGCTCGGCCGCCCGGTCGCCGAGGTGGGCGCGCTGGACTACCGCGAACGCAAGCCCGTCCTGCTGGAGCGCGCCCTGGAGTGCCTGGCCGACCTGCGCCGCCGCTACGACGTGGTGGTCTGCGAGGGCGCCGGCTCGCCCGCCGAGATCAACCTGCGGGACCGCGACATCGCCAACATGGGCCTGGCCACCGCCGCCGGGCTGCCGGTCGTGGTGGTCGGCGACATCGACCGCGGCGGCGTGTTCGCCGCGATGTACGGGACGCTGGCGCTGCTCTCGGCCGAGGACCAGCGGCACGTGGCCGGCTGGTTCGTCAACAAGTTCCGGGGCGACGCGCGGCTGCTCGCGCCCGGCCTGGAGATGCTGCGCGAGCTGACCGGCCGCCCGGTGCTGGGCACCCTGCCGATGCTGCCGGACCTCTGGCTGGACGCCGAGGACTCGCTCGACCTGTCGACCGTGGTCGACCGGACCGCCGGCCGCGGGCCGCTCGGCGCGGACGTGCTGCGGGTGGCCGTGGTGCGCTTCCCCCGGCTCTCCAACTTCACCGACCTGGACGCGCTGGCCCAGGAGCCGGGCGTCCTGGTCCGCTGGGCCGCCCGGCCCGAGGAGCTGGCCGACGCCGACCTGGTCGTGCTGCCCGGCACCCGCGCCACCGTCGCCGACCTGGCCTGGCTGCGCGAGCGCGGCCTGGAGCCGGCGCTCAAGGCGCGGGCGGCGGCCGGGCTGCCGGTCCTCGGGGTCTGCGGCGGCTACCAGATGCTGGCGCGCACCATCGTGGACGAGGTCGAGTCCAAGTCCGGCGCCGTCGACGGCCTCGGGCTGCTGCCCACGCGCGTCCGCTTCGGCGCCGAGAAGGTGCTCGGCCGGCCGGCCGGTGAGGCGTACGGGCAGCGGGTCGAGGGGTACGAGATCCACCACGGGGTGGTGTCCGTCGAGGGCGGCACACCGTTCCTGGACGGCTGCCGGGTGGGGGCGGTCTGGGGCACGACGTGGCACGGTGCGCTGGAGAACGACGGGTTCCGGCGCGAACTGCTGCGCGAGGTGGCCGGGTTGTCGGGCCGGGCGTTCGTGCCCGCGCCGGACGTCTCGTTCGCCGAGGCGAGAGAGGCCCGGCTCGACCGGCTGGGCGACCTGATCGAGGAGCACGCGGACACCGACGCGCTGTGGAAGCTGATCGAGGGCGGGGTGCCGGCCGCGGGTTCGCTGCCGTTCCTGCCGCCCGGGGCCCCCTTGGAGAATCATGAGTGACGTCCGCTACCCCTTCACCGCGATCGTCGGTATGGCCGACCTGCGGCTCGGGCTGCTGCTCAACGCGGTCTCCCCGGCCGTCGGCGGCGTGCTGGTGCGCGGCGAGAAGGGCACCGCCAAGTCGACCATGGTGCGCGCGCTGGCCGGCCTGCTGCCGTCCATCGCCACCGTCGACGGCTGCCGCTTCGCCTGCGACCCGGCCGCACCGGACCCGCACTGCCCGGACGGCGCGCACGGCGGCCTGCCGGCGTCCGAACGCCCGGCCCGGCTGGTCGAGTTGCCGGTCGGCGTCTCCGAGGACCGGATCGTCGGCTCGCTCGACCTGGAGCGGGCGCTCGCCGAGGGCGTCAAGGCGTACGAGCCGGGGCTGCTGGCCCAGGCGCACCGCGGCGTGCTCTACATCGACGAGGTCAACCTGCTCCAGGACCACGTGGTGGACCTGCTGCTGGACGCAGCCGCGATGGGCCGCTCGTACGTCGAGCGCGAGGGCGTCTCGGTGCGGCACGCGGCGCGGTTCCTGCTGGTCGGGACGATGAACCCGGAGGAGGGTGAGCTGCGGCCGCAGCTGCTCGACCGGTTCGGCCTGACCGTCGAGATCGCTGCCACCCGGGAGCCGGCCGAGCGCGCCGAGGTGGTCCGCCGCCGGCTGGCGTACGACGCCGACCCGGCCGGGTTCGCCGCGCGGTTCGCCGAGGACGAGCGGGCACTCGCCGAGCACATCACCGTGGCACGGGAGTTGCTGCCGAAGGTCGAGCTGACCGATGTGGCGCTCCGTCAGATCACCGCCGTCTGTGCCGCGTTCGAGGTGGACGGGCTGCGCGCGGACATCGTGATGGCGCGCACCGCCGTCGCGCTGGCCGCCTGGGCCGGGCGCACGGAGGTGCTGGAGGAGGACGTCCGCAAGGCCGCCCAGCTGGCACTGCCGCACCGCCGCCGGCGCAACCCCTTCGACGCGCCGGGGCTGGACGAGGAGCAGCTGGACCGGACGCTGGAGGAGCACGCCCAGCCCGAGGAGCCGCAGCCCCAGGACCCCCAGCCCGAGGACCCGCGACCGGACGACCCACGGCCGGAGGGCCCCGAGGACGACGGACCCGGCCCGGACGGCGGCGGCCCCGACAACGGCGGCGGCGGCGCACCCGAGCCGGCCGGGCCCGAGGCCCCCGCGGGCGCCGACGCCCCCGCCCCCGCCCCCGACGCACCCCAGGACGCCCCCGAGCAGCAGCCGGTGCCGGCCCAGCACCCCGCCCCCGCGCGGGAGTCCGCCCCGGTGGCGGCCGGCGACCCGTACCGCACGAAGCTGTTCAGGGTGGACGGCACCGGGAAGGGCGCCCAGGGCCGCCGCTCCCCCGCGGAGACCGACGGCGGCCACACCATCCGCGCCCGCCGCCCGCAGGGCCGGCTGGCCCGGCTGCACCTGAGCGCCACCCTGCAAGCCGCCGCGCCGCACCAGGTGGCGCGCGGGCGGGCGTCCCGGGCGCTGCTGCTGCAGAAGGACGACTTCCGCGAACAGGTCCGCCAGGGCCGGGAGTCCAACCTGGTGCTCTTCGTGGTGGACGCCTCCGGCTCGATGGCGGCCCGGCAGCGGATGACCGCCGTCAAGGGCGCCGTGCTCTCGCTGCTGATGGACGCCTACCAGCGCCGCGACAAGATCGGCATGATCACCTTCCGCGGCGCGTCCGCCGAGCTGGCGCTGCCGCCGACCTCGTCCGTCGAGGTCGGCGCGGCCCGGCTGGAGTCGCTGCCCACCGGCGGCCGGACCCCGCTGGCGGCCGGACTGCTGCGCGCCCACGAGGTGCTGCGGGTCGAGCGGATGCGCGACCCGCACCGCCGTCCGCTGCTGGTCGTGGTGACCGACGGCCGGGCCACCGGCGCCCGGGACGCCGTCGCGCAGTCGCGGCGGGCGGCCGGACTGCTGGCCGCGCACGGCGTGGCGAGCGTGGTGCTGGACTGTGAGTCCGGGCCGGTGCGGCTCGGCCTGGCCCGTACGCTGGCGGCGCAACTCGGCGCCTCCGCCGTGACCCTGGACGAGCTGCGCGCCGAGGGCGTGGCCTCGCTCGTCCGTGAGAACCGCTCCACCCACGCGATACGAAAGGCGGCCTGATCCCGATGCCCAAGGGTGTTCCCGAGAGCGTTCCCGAGGACGGCCTGACGACCCGTCAGCGCCGCACGCTGCCGATCACGGCCGTGCACACAGGCCCCGGCAAGGGCAAGTCCACCGCCGCGTTCGGCATGGCGCTGCGGGCCTGGAACCAGGGCTGGCCGGTCGGGGTCTTCCAGTTCGTGAAGTCCGCCAAGTGGAAGGTCGGCGAGGAGAACGCGTTGCGCGTGCTCGGCGCCTCCGGCGAGGGCGGCACGGTCGACTGGCACAAGATGGGCTCCGGCTGGTCCTGGATCCAGCGCTCCAGCGAGATGGAGACGGACAGCGAGGCGGCCGCCAAGGAGGGCTGGGAGCAGGTCAAGCGCGACCTCGCCGCCGAGACCTACCGCTTCTACGTGCTGGACGAGTTCACCTACCCGATGCACTGGGGCTGGATCGACCCGGACGAGGTGGTGTCCGTGCTCAAGGACCGCCCCGGCAGCCAGCACGTCGTCATCACCGGCCGGTACGCCCCCGAGGCGCTGACCGACTTCGCCGACCTGGTCACCGAGATGACCAAGGTCAGGCACCCCATGGACGCCGGCCGCAAGGGCCAGCGCGGTATCGAGTGGTAGCCCGTTGAGAGTGGCCTGCCGTTGAGTATGGCAGGCCGTCGAGAGTGGCCTGCCGTCGAGAGTGGCAGCCCGTTGAGAGTGGTAGGCCGTTGAACACCATCCCCCGTCTCGTCGTCGCCGCGCCGTCCTCCGGCTCCGGCAAGACCACCGTCGCCACCGGTCTGATCGCCGCGCTCGCCGCGCGCGGGCTGGCGGTCTCCCCGCACAAGGTGGGCCCGGACTACATCGACCCGGGCTACCACGCGCTGGCCGCCGGCCGGCCGGGCCGCAACCTGGACGCGTTCATGTGCGGGCCGGAGCGGGTCGCGCCGCTCTTCCTGCACGGCGCGGCCGGCGCGGACGTGGCGGTGGTCGAGGGCGTGATGGGGCTGTTCGACGGCGCGTCCGGGCGCGGCGAGCTGGCGTCCACCGCCCACGTGGCCAAGCTGCTGCGGGCACCCGTGGTGCTGGTGGTGGACGCCTCCTCGCAGTCCCGCTCGGTGGCCGCGCTGGTGCACGGCTTCGCCTCCTGGGACCCGGAGGTCCGGCTCGCCGGGGTGATCCTCAACCGGGTCGCCTCCGACCGGCACGAGCTGCTGCTCCGCGAGGCGCTGGAGGAGGGCTCCGGCGTACCCGTGCTGGGCGCGGTGCGCCGCTCGGCGGCGGTCGCCACGCCGTCCCGCCACCTCGGCCTGATCCCGGCCGTGGAGCGCTCGGCGGAGGCCCTGAAGGCGGTGGCCGACATGGGCGGGCTGATCGCCGCCTCGGTGGACCTGGACGCGGTGCTGGCGCTGGCCCGGACCGCTCCCCCGCTGGACGCCGCCCCCTGGGACGCCACCGCCGAGGTCACGCCGGTCGCCGGCACGCCCCGGATCGCGGTGGCCGGCGGCGCCGCGTTCTCCTTCTCGTACGCGGAGAACGCCGAGCTGCTCACCGCGGCGGGCGCCGAGGTGGTCCCGTTCGACCCGCTGCACGCCGACGGGCTGCCCGAAGGCACGGCCGGTCTGGTGATCGGCGGCGGCTTCCCCGAGCTGTACGTCCGGGAGCTGAGCGCGAACACCCAACTGCGCACAGCGATCGCCGCGTTCGCCGCCTCGGGTGCGCCGATCGCCGCCGAGTGCGCCGGACTGCTCTACCTCGGGCGGGAGTTGGACGGCCTGCCGATGTGCGGCGTGCTGGACACGGCGGCCCGGATGACCGAACGGCTGACCCTCGGCTACCGGGAGGCCGTCGCACTCCACGACTCGCCGCTGGCGCCGGCCGGCACCCGGGTACGCGGGCACGAGTTCCACCGCACGGTCTGCGAGCCCGCGGCGGGCGAACGGCCGGCCTGGGGCTGGCGGCTGCCGGCCGGTCCGCGCACCGAGGGCTTCGCCGGCCGCACCCCCGACAACGTTCACGCTTCGTATCTGCACCTGCACTGGGCAGGATCACCGCAGCTCGCCGCCTCCTTCGCGGCCGCCGCGGCCGCGCACCGGGCGGGCTGAGCGCAGCCGACGGGCCCTCGAGTCCGGTGGTTTCCTTGACCCCGGGCGTCAGGATAGGGACTGACAACCGCATATCACCCTTTTTCGCAACCGGTATCGGCCTGCCGCACCCGCTCCTCTTTGGTCCGCGACGCCACCCTCGCCCTCGGCGGCCTGCTCCCCGGCCGTGTCCTGCTCGGCCGCGTGGGCGCGACCTACGACCGGCACCCGCCGGCCCTGTCCGGCCACGTCTCCTGAGACCGGCGGCCCCCGAAGAACCCGGACGGGTGAAGCATGCAGGTGAACGGCCTGCGCGTGGGTTCGGGAGGCACGGCGGGGCGGTATTCCTCCCGGGCTGAATGGCCGTCAGGGCGGCTGGTGTGCGCCCGGAAGAGGTGGGTTGATGAGATCGAGAACGTTTGCGCGGACTTGGCGTGCCATGGCCGCCACCGTCACGACGGTGGCGGCCATGGTGGTGACGGTCGGCCCCGCGAGCGCGGCGCCCGCGCAGGACGGCGGTCTCAGCCCCGACATCCTCGCGATCATGGGCAAGCCGGCGTACGAGCATGCGCAGTGGGGGCTGCTGGAGATCGACGACACGACCGGGGAGGTGATCCACTCGCGGTTCCCGAACCAGTTCTTCATCCCCGGCTCGACGGCCAAGCTGGTCAGCGTCTCGGGCACCTGGCACACGCTCGGCGGCGACCACCGGTTCACCACCCCCGTCCAGGCCATCGGCAACCGCTCCGGGTCGGTTCTGGACGGGTCGCTGGCCCTGGTGGCGCAGGGCGACCTCACCATGGGCGGCCGGACGAAGCCGGACGGCTCGGTCGACTTCACCCCGATCGACCACACCTACGCCGACGACGTCCCCGGCGCGACACTCACCCCCGAGGACCCGCTCGCCGGGCTCGACTCGATCGCCCGGCAGGTGCGTACATCCGGCATCACCGAGGTGCACGGGGACGTCGCGATCGACCCCCGGCTCTTCGCCCCCGATCCCGGGCTGGACCCCACCCCGACCCCGCTGATCGTCAACGACAACCTGATCGACCTGCTGTCCACCGCCACCACCCCCGGACAGCCCGCCCAGCTCAGCTGGCGGCCGCAGGTCGCGCCGTACCAGGTGGAGTCGACCGTGCGGACGGTCGAGGCCGGCGGTACCACCGACATCGCGGTCTCCGCCTCCCCGGACGGCACGCACATCACCCTGTCCGGCACCATCGCGGCCGACGCGCCGCCGACCCTGCGGGTCTCCCACGTGCAGGACCCGAACGCCTTCGGCCGCACCGCTCTGATCGAGGCGCTCGCCCGCGCCGGCGTCACCGTCACCGCCGCGCCCACCGGCCCCAACCCGACGGACCTGCTGCCCGACTCCTACGACGGCACCCAGCGCGTCGCCGCGTACGTCTCCCCGGTCTACGAGCAGTACGCCCGGCTGATCCTCAAGGTCAGCCACAACCTCGGCGCCAACCTCGGCATCTGCCTGATGGCCGTCACCACCGGCAGCCACCAGTGCGCGGACGGCTTCCCCGTCCTCAGGGACTTCCTGGCCGGCGCCGGGATCGACCCGACCAAGGTGCAGTTGCTGGACGGCCGCGGCGGCAACCCCGTCGACCGGGTCACCCCTGACGTGGAGAACGAGATCCTGCACTACTGGCAGGGCACCGCCGACGCCGACCGGTTCCGGGAGGCGCTGCCGATCCTCGGCGTGGACGGCTCACTCGCCAGTGCCTGCGACGGCTGTCCGACCTGCCCGGGCAAGGGCAAGGTGTGGGCCAAGCCCGGCTCCGTCATCGGCTACGACGCGGTCAACGACCGGCTCGCCGTCGGCGGCGAGACCCTCGGCGGCTACCTCGCCGCGGGCCACGGCCGGCTGCACACCTTCTACCTGGCCGTGAACGGCGCTTCCACCCCGAACATCAACACCTTCTTCGACGTACTCAACGACCTGAACCGGATCGCCGGCCTCCTCCAGGAGCAGGCGGAGGCGCGGTCCTGACACCGCACCACAGGATGACGAGGGCCCCGGCTGCCAGGCAGCCGGGGCCCTCGCCGGTCCGCAGGGGTTCAGCCCTGATCGGCCAGGGGGGTGACCCCGTCGAGGATGCGCTCCAGGCCGAAGTCGAGCGGGTCGCCGCTCTGCGGGGCGAAGGCTCCGGCGGCGATCGCCGCGGTGAGTGCGGGGAACCGGTCTCCGTGGCGCTCCAGCACCTCGCCGGCGAGCCGGTTCCACTCCTCGCCGCCTTCCTCGTCCGCGTCGACGAGCTGCTGGGCGAGGCTGCGGATGTGGCCGATGATCAGCAGCACGGTGTCGTGCTGCTGCGCCGCGGAGAGCCCGGTCGGGGCGAGGGCTGCCAGGGCGGAGTCCATCCAGGCGAGCTGGTTGGGACCCATGAGCTGGCGGCGCATGGCGGTGGCGGCCAGGATCCAGGTGTGGCGGCGGTACAGCGCCCAGCACTGGCGGGCCCACTCGGTCAGCCGGGGGCGCCAGCCGTCCTGGCGGCCGATGGACCCGGGGGGCGCGCCGAGGGCGGAGTCGACCATCAGGTCGACCAGTTCGGCCTTGCCGGGGAAGTACCGGTACAGCGCCATGGTGGTGACGCCGAGCTCGGTGGCGACCCGCTGCATGGAGACGGCGTCCAGGCCCTCCGCATCGGCGACCTCGATGGCGCCGGCGACGATGCGCTCGGCGGTCAGTGAGGGCTTCGGACCGCGGCGGGGCTGGCCCTGCTCCCCCCACAGCAGCGCCAGGCTCGCCTTCGGGTCGCGCTTCTTCTCCCGGCTCCCGGCCATACGCGCCAGCTCCCTTGTGGTTCTCGTGCTGTTCCGGCGGGCGATTGACGCCCTCTCAGAACTGTGTATAACATACACTCAATTGCGTATCCGATACACAGTTCAAGGGAGTCGCCCCATGCTCGGCACCGTTCTCCTCGCCTCCGCCGTCGCCGCCCCCGTGGCCGCAGCCCTCGGCCACCGCCGGATCAAGCAGGCCGCGGGCGCCCGGTTGATGCGGATCGACACGCCGAACGGCATCGACGAGCAGGGCTTCGTCCGTATCGGCGGGATCGAGCAGTGGATCTCGATCCGCGGCGAGGACCGCACCAACCCGGTGATGCTGGAGATCCACGGCGGGCCCGGCGCCTCCAACGCGATCTACGGGCCGCGCACCCGGGCCTGGGAGAAGCACTTCACGATCGTCCGCTGGGACATGCGCGGCGCCGGCAAGACCCTCGGCCGCGGCGGCGCCGAAGGCCAGGGCGAGCTGAGCTTCACCCGGATGTACGAGGACGCCGTCGAGGTCACCGACCACGCACGTGCCCGGCTCGGCGTCGAGCAGGTCCTCCTCGTCGCCAACTCCTTCGGCAGCACCTTCGGACTGCGCCTGGCCCGCCAGTACCCCGACCGCTACAGCGCCTACGTCGGCACCGACCAGAAGATCCACGACGCCGGCCGCGACACCGGCGGCCACCTGGCCCTGCTGGCCCGGCTGCACGCCGCCGGCAAGCGCAAGGAGCTCGCCGCCGTCGAGGAGATCGGCCCCGACCTGCGGACCTGGACCGCCGAGCAGCACGGCGCCTACGCCAAGATCGTCGCCACCGCCGACCCGCTGACCTTCTCCACCATGAAGTCCGTGGTCATGAAGTCGCTCTGGTTCTCCCCGCTGCACAGCCTCGGCGAGCTGGGCACCCTCGGCAAGGGCATGAAGCTCTCCGAGCGGATCCTCCCCGCCACCGCCGGGTTCGACGACCGCGCCGACGGCACCCGCTTCGACCTGCCGTTCTTCGTCTTCCAGGGCGACCGGGACGTCCTCACCCCGACCGACCGCGCCAAGCGCTTCTTCGACGATGTCCAGGCCCCGGTCAAGGAGTTCGCCCTCATCGAGGACGCGAGCCACTTCGCGTCCTTCCAGCACCCCGACCGGTTCCTGGAGCTGATGCTGGCCAAGGTCCGGCCCGTCGTCACCGGCGGCTTCCACACCGCCGGCCGGTGAACGCCGGCGTGGGGGTAGCTCCTCGGGGGGAGGCGCTCCTCCGTGCAGACGACGTGCCGCCGGCTCCGGTCCGGCACCGTGAAGCCCATGCAGATCGAAACCTCTCCCGGTGCCGCCGCCGTCCACCCGGTGCCGCGTCCGGTGCCGCGTCCGGGCCGGTGGCCGGGGTACGCGGTGACGGTGTGGGGCGTCCTGTTCGCGGTCCCCAGCTTCGTCTGGGCACTGGGCGGCACGGTCGGCGCGGAGTCGACGGTGGCGCCGGAGCTGGTGCAGCTCGCCCGCGACGGGGTGCCGTGGTTCCTGGCCGTCCTGTGGGTGACCGGGTTCCTCAAGCTCTTCGGGGCGGTGGTCGGCATCGGCCTGGTCAGGCCGTGCGGCCAGCGGACCGGCCGGTTCCTGGTGTTCTGCGGCGGCGGTGCGACGGTCCTGCTGGTCTGGCACGGCGGTCTCTTCGTCGCGCACGGGCTGCTGGTCGAGGCCGGGGCCGTCTCCTTCGATCCCGCACTGCTCGGGCTGAGCCGCTGGTACCTCTACCTGTGGGGGCCGTGGTTCGTCGCCGGCGGGCTGGCGTTCGCCACCGCCACCGTGCGCCACGTCCGTGCGGACGACGACCGGCGCGGCCTGCGGCTGCTCGGTGCGGCGGGCGCGCTCGGCGCGCTGGTCCTGTCGTTGGCGATGACCGTCGCCGGGGTCGGCTGAGGAGCGGGGCCGCGGGGTCAGCCGGTGGCGCGGACGTAGATGTCGGCCGCGCCGGGGAGGCCTCCGGGGTCGGCGGCGACGTAGATCCGCCGGCCCGGGCCGAGGCGGGCGGGTGCCGGCCCGGGAGTGGGCGTGGGGGCGGGCGTCGCCGTGGCGGTGGGCGTGGGGGGCACGGCCGGCGCGGGATCGGCGGGCACGGGATCGGCGGGGGTGGGCTGCGGCTCCTCGGCCGGGAAGGCGGCCGGGGCGGGTTCCTCGGTGTCGTCCGCCGGGCACGGCGAGGCGACCGGCTCGGCCGGCAGGGCCGGCTCGGTCTCCTCAGGCGTCACGTCAGGCGTCACGTCGGGCGTCACGTCAGGCGCGGGCGTCACCGTGCCAGTGGCCGTGGGGGTGGCTGTGGGGGTGGGCGTGGCCGTCGGGCCGGGCGTGGGCGGCGTGGTCGGGCCGGGGACGGCGGTCACCGCCCCGGGCAGCTCCGGCGCCTCGGCCGGCTCGTCGCCGCCGAGCGCGGCCGCCAGGTCGGACGGCAGCGGTGCAATCGGGCCCGGCACCGGCAGGTCGTAGGTGCGCAGGAAGTCGCCCAGCCCGACGTCCTGGCCGCCGGCCAGCCGGTAGTGCAGGTACGCGACGGGCGCGCCGTCGGCCGTCCGCGTGTACACCGCGCCCACCGGCACGTAGTACCGCCCCGCGCCCGGGTGCTGGGAGGGGTGGAGACCGGCGAGCAGCTCGGCGCGGTCGCGGTCGGTCTCGATGACGCCCCGGCCCAGCGTGAGCGCGTTGATGCCGCGGACCGCCAGGGCCGCCGTGACCGCCACGAAGAGCACCAGGCCCACCGCGACCGTCCGTCGCAGCACCGGCCGGCCGTGCAGCGCCGGCCAGGAGTCGCTCACCATCCGTTCCGGCGCGGCGCGCCCTGCTTCCTTCACCGCTCCCCAGCTCCCCCGCCTCGCACCACTCGGGCCTCGCGCGCCACTCGCACCGCCCGACGTGGACCCTACGCTCGTGGGTCCGGGAGCTGCCAACCGCCCCTCTCAGCCCGGATAGGCCGGGGCCACGGCCGCCTCCATCGTCCGCCGCGCCGAGCCGGTGCCGTCCGCGGGGACGCTCCACAGGTCGGCACCGAAGTCGCCGGGGAGGGCGTAGAGCAGGGTGGAGCCGTCGGTCCAGACCGCCTGGTCGTCGATGTTGCGCTGCTCGGCGGTGGCGGTCTCGGTCATGGTGGCCAGGTCGAGCACGTAGAGCCGCCAGGGCGCGTCCGCGGGCAGGCCGGGGACGCGTTTCTTGTAGGCGATCCGGGTGCCGTCCGGGGAGAGCGAGGGGCACTCGACGTTCTGGTGGAGGGTGGTGAGGGTGCGGGCGGCGAGGTCGCCGCGGACGAGGTAGGTCTGGCCGCCGGTGGCCGCGGTGGCGTAGAAGGTGTCGTCGTCGGCGAAGGTCACGCCCCAGACGTTGACGTCGGGCGCCCGGTCCGGCTTGCCGTCCTTGATCAGGTCGAAGGCCTCCAGGTTCTCCCTGAGGTTCCCGTCGCGGACGTCGACGATCGAGGTGCGGGTGGAGAAGTCGGTGCCGGCGTAGGAGTCGCCGCTGACGAAGACCGTCCAGGCGGCGAGGTGGCCGGAGGGCGAGACCCTGGAGCGGGTGGGGATGCCGGCGGCCGGGAAGGACCGCAGCTCACGCAGGTGGTCGTCGAGGACGACGGCACGGTAGGTGTCCTGCAGCGCGCCGCGCTCGGCCTGGAGGCAGATGCCGGTGCCGCCCGCCGTGTAGAAGCGCAGGCACTGGACGCCGGAGGAGGTGCGCGGGCCGTCCGGGTGGTCGGCGGGGACGGTGGCGAGCTCGTCGCGGTGCGGGCCCCAGGCCATGTTGCGGAACACCAGCTGCCGCCCGCCGGACGGCTTCCCCAGCAGGACCGGGCCGGGGGTGACCACCGGGCCGCCGGGCTGCACCTGGTCCTTGCGGGCCGACTGGCCGGACGCGTGGAGCACGGCTCCGGTGCCGACCGAGCCGAGCAGCAGCACGGCGGCCAGCAGGATCAGCACCCTGGTACGGCCTTGGAGCGGTGGGGTCACGAGGGCACCTCGGAGTCGGTGGCGGGGACGTCGTGGGAGTCCCGGAGCACGAAGGCGGCCCCGAGGACGCAGCCGGCCAGCGCGGCCGCCGACCAGGCCAGTGCGGCGCTGCCGCCGACCGCGCTCCACAGCGCGCCGAACACCAGCGAGCAGGCGAACCGGGCCAGCGCCTGCCCGGTGCCGACCAGCGCCAGCCCGGCGCCGCGCTGCGCGGCAGGGACGGCGTCGGCGGCCGCGGCGGCCAGCACGCCGTCGGTCGCGGCGTAGAAGGCACCGTGCAGGACGAGCACGCAGACCACCACGGGCAGCCCGCGCAGCGGCGAGAGCAGCAGCCCGTACGCCAGCAGCAGGAGGCCGTGGCCAGCCGGGAAGAGCCGGCGGCGGCCGATCCGGTCGGCCAGCGCGCCGAGCGGGACGGCCAGCAGCAGGAAGGCCGCGGCGGTGCCGAGTGGCAGCAGCGGGAAGAGGTCGACGGCGAGGCCGAGCCGGCGCTGCACGAGCAGGTAGAGGAAGGAGTCGCTGACGGTCGTCAGGCCGAGCAGCACCGCGCACAGGGCCAGCCGGCGCAGGCCGGGCAGGCGCAGCAGGGCGAGGCCGGCGCGCAGGCCGGGAGCCGGAGCCGGCCCGTCGTCGGCCGGCGCCGGGCGGCCCGGGACGAAGAGCAGCAGTACCAGCACACCGAGCAGGGCGACGCAGGCGCTGACCGTGAAGACCGCGTCGTAGCCGTGCCGTTCGCCGCCGTCGGCGAGCATCGGCCCGCCGGCCAGGCGGAGCACCAGGAAGGCGATGAGCGGTCCGAGCAGCGCGCCCGCCGTGTCCATCGCCCGGTGGACACCGAACGCCCGCCCCCGGTGGGCGGGTTCGGTGGCGAGCGAGATCATCGCGTCCCGGGGCGCGGTGCGCAGCCCCTTGCCCGTGCGGTCGACGGCGAGCACCGCACCGATCAGCGGCACGGTGTGGACGAGCAGCAGCAGCGGCTTGCAGAGCGCCGACAGCCCGTACCCGGCCGCCGCGACCGCCTTGTGCCGGGGCGCGCCGTCGGCGCCGCGCCGGTCGGCGAGGTGGCCGCCGGCCAGGCGGACCAGAGCGCTGAACCCGTTCTGGATGCCGTCCAGCAGCCCGAAGCCGAGCGGGGAGAGGCCGAGCCCGGTGAGCAGGTAGAGCGGCAGCACCGCGCTGACCATCTCCGAGGAGACGTCGGTCACCAGGCTGACGGTGCCCAGGGCCAGCACGGTGCCGGGCACGGCGGCGGCCGCCCGCCGCCCCGGCCGGGGGGCCGGGGCGGCGGGGGCCTTCGGGCTGCGGGATTCCGCGACGTACACGGGCGTCAGTTCCAGATGCCGGTGATGGTGGCGGCCGAGGCGGCGTTGCCCGCGTGGGTGGTCAGCCCGGCGAGGTCCTCCAGCGTGCGCAGCACGTTGTAGTGGTTGTAGGTGGTGGCGGTGGTGGCGCCGGGAGTGACGTGCGCGCCGTAGAAGACGGTGGGGATGCGGTTGCCGGAGAGCCTGTTGTCCTCGTCGAAGGTGACGACGAGGATGCTGTTGTTGTTCTTGGCCCAGGCCGCGTACGCGCCGAGCTTGTTCTGGATCCAGGTGTCGCCGGTGGAGACCGAGCAGTCGTGCATGTCGTTGCAGAGGTCCGGCACGACGAAGGAGACCTTCGGCAGGGTGCTGTAGTCGGTCGGGAACTGCGTGAAGGTGTACGCGGTGTTGGTCGGCACGTTGCTGAAGCCGAACCACGGGTTGTGCTTCTGCGCGTACTTGCCGCTGCTGCAGGTGGTCGAACCCTGGCTCGGCAGGCCCTCGTTGTAACTGCCCCAGGTCTTGCCGGCGGCGATCAGCTCGGAGCCCAGGTTGGGCTTGTTGATCGAACCGACCGGCACGCAGCTGTCGTCCGTGCGGCCCTGGTTGGAGCCGGAGAACAGCTGGTAGTAGTTGGGCTCGCTCGGGTGGGTGATCCCGAACGACTGGGTGAGGGTGGCGCCGCCGGCCTTGAGGGTGTTGTTGATGTACGGCGCGCCGGAGCTGCCGATGATCTGCGAGTAGGCGTGGTTCTCCAGCACGACCACGACCACGTGGTCGTGCGTGGGGAGGGTCGCCGCCTGCGCGCTGGAGCCGGTGGCCGCCCAGAGTCCGAGCGAGCCGGCGACCAGGCCGAGGCCGGCCGTCAGGGCGGTGAGGGTGCGGCGGGGGCGGGTGCCGCCGGTGCGGGCTTCGCTGTCACTGGTGCGGGTTCGTGCGAAGGGCATGGTGTCCTCCGTTGCGTCGGGAACTGCCGTCGGGAACTGCCGGGTCTGGAGCGCCGAGAACAGTAGGAGCCGGGCGGTGGCGGTCACGGCACAAGGAAGGTGAAGAACAGGCGAACAGCCGCCGCGCGGGGGCGGCGGAGGTCACAGGCGCCCCGATTGACCCGTTCGTCGCGACCGTGGTGGGATCTCGTGGACCGGCGAACGGCTGTCGAGCGGCTGTTCAGCGGCTCATGGGCGGCTACCGGGTGAAGGGAACGCGACGTGATCGGGCTGCTGGCCCTCGGCGAGGCGGGTCGCCCGCTCGCCGACGCGGTGCACCGGCTCTGGCCGGACAGCCTGGTCCTCCTGGCGGAGGACGACGGCGAGGGTGCGGACGAGCTCCTGGAGACCGCCCTGCGCGGCTGCCGGCAGCTGGTCTGTTTCGCGCCCGTCGGTGCGACGGTACGGCTGCTGCTCCGCCGTACGCCCGCCGGCCGTCCCCTGCCCGGCGTGGTCTGCGTCGACCCGGAGCGGCGCTTCGCCGTGTCGCTGACCGGGGCCGCCGGGGGCGCGGACGACCTGGCGGGCGAGGTGTCCGCCCTCCTCGACACCTGCCCGGTGATCACCAGCGGCCGGGCCCGCGACCCGCGCACCCCTGCCCGCCCGGCCGGCGCCGGGCACGACGCCAGCGTCGGGCGCCACGACCTCCCCGGGTGGGACTTCCCCGAGTGGGACGAGGACGTCCTGGTCTGCCCCCCGCCGCCGACCCGCCCCCCGGGACCGCGCGCGGGCGGCCTGGTCGTCGGGGTGGGCCTGCGCGAGGCCGCCGCGGCGCCCGAGGTGACCCGGCTGATCCGCCGCACGCTGCGGGAGGCCGGGCTGCCGGCCTCCGCCGTCGCCCGGCTCTCGACCCTGTCCGGCAAGGGCGGTCACCCCGCCGTCCGTCGGGCCGCCGCCCTGCTGGGCCTCCCGGTGGACGAGCACACGGCCGAGGAGCTGTCGGCCGTCGCGGTGCCCAACCCGTCGGCGTCCGTCGGCGAGGCGGTCGGCACCATGAGCGTGGCGGAGGCGGCCGCGCTGGCGAGCGCACCGGGCGGCGAACTCGTCGTCCCCAAGCGGAAGTCGGCCACGGCGACGGTGGCGGTCGCCCGCGCGGCCGTACGCGGCCGGCTCGCGGTGATCGGCCTCGGCCCCGGGGAGCGCGACCTGATCGTCCCGCGCGCCGAGGCGGAGCTGCGGCGGGCGTCGGTGGTGGTCGGCGCGCCGGGCGCGTTGGCGGTGGCCGCCGAGCTGCTGCGGCCGGCCGCCCGGCGGCTCACCGCCGAGGACTGCCTCCGGGCCGCCGTCGAACTCGCCTCCCGCCGGGAGGCCGTCGCCCTGGTCGCGCTCGGGGACGGGCTCGCCTACGCGCCGCCCGCCTCCGACCGCTACGCACTCGTGCGGATCCCCGGGCTGCCCCTTCCCCATGCCGATGGAGAGCACTCGTGACCACCCCCGACCCCGACCTCCGCCACCACGGTGACGCGGAGGTGCGCGACGACGGGGCCGGCCTGGTCGACCTCGCCGTCAACGTCCGGACCGGCACGCCCCCGCAGTGGCTCCGCGAGCGCCTCGCGGCGACGCTCGGCGGCCTCGCGGCGTACCCCGAGGGGACGGCCGCCCGCGCGGCCGTCGCCGCCCGGCACGGTCGGCCGGTGGAGGAGGTGCTGCTCACCTCGGGGGCGGCGGAGGCATTCGTCCTGCTGGCCCGCGTCCTGACGCCACGTCACATTGTCGTCGTGCACCCGCAGTTCACCGAGCCGGAGGCCGCGCTGCGGGACGCCGGGCACGCCGTGGACCGGGTGCTGCTCACGCCTTCGGACGGCTTCCGGCTGGGTGCGGTGCCGGCGGAGGCCGACCTCGTCGTCCTCGGCAACCCCACCAACCCGACCTCCGTCCTGCACCCGGCCGCCGCCCTCGCCGCCCTCGCCCGCCCCGGCCGCACGCTGGTGATCGACGAGGCCTTCATGGACACCGTGCCCGGCGAGACCGAATCCCTCGCCGCCGTACGGGACCTGCCCGGCCGGGTGGTCGTCCTGCGCAGCCTCACCAAGACCTGGGGCCTGGCCGGCCTGCGCATCGGCTACGCCCTCGGCCCGGCGCCGCTCATCGCCGCCCTCGGCGCCGCCCAGCCGCTCTGGCCGGTCTCCACCCCGGCGCTGGCCGCCGCCGAGGCGTGCAGCACGCCCGAGGCCCTGGCCGAGGCCGAGCAGGCCGCCCAGGACCTCGCGCTCTGCCGCGACCACCTGCTGAAAGGCCTCGCCGCCTTCCCGTCCGTCCGGGTGCACGGCGAGCCGGCCGCCTCGTTCGTCCTGATCGAACTGCCGGGCGCCGCCGCCGTCCGCGAGCGCCTGCGTGAGCACGGCTTCGCCGTCCGCCGGGGCGACACCTTCCCCGGCCTCGGGCCCGACTGGCTGCGGATCGCCGTCCGGGACGCGGCGACGACGGACCGCTTCCTGGCCGCGCTCGACGCGGTGTCGGGTGCCGGTGCGCGTATGCCCGGGCCCCACCCCTGACCCGAGCCCCGACGCCTGATCCGAGCCCCGACGCCGAGCGCCGACTTCGGTCCTGGGACAGGACCGGGACACTTCACGCACCAGCCGGTGATCAACCCGGCCCCAGCGTGGAGGCAGACAGCGATCCCCCCTCGACAGACGGAAGTTGGGACCTCCATGCGCGCGCGAATCGCCCTCACCGCCCTTGCGGTCACCGCACTCGCGGCCGCCGCCACCGCCTGCGGCCCGGAGAACGGTGACGCGCCGTCCGCTGCGGGCCCCGCCCCGACGACCGCTTCCGCCGCGACCACCACTCCCCCGGCTGCCGCGCCGGCGTCCGCCGCGCCGACGTCCGCCGCGCCGGCCAAGTCGGCGAAGCCTTCGGCCGCCGCCCCGGGGGCGGGCGACAAGACCGGCTACGGCCAGGCCTGCGGAGCCAACGACCTCACGTTCAGCGCCAAGCTGGAGACCCAGGCGGGTGGCTACCTCCAGATCACCGCCAAGGCCAAGCCGGGTATCACCTGTGTCCTGTCGGGCGAGCACCCGGTCATCGCCTTCGGTTCGGGCGGCATCGAGGCCGCCAACGCCGAGCAGGCCGTCGGCACGCCGATCACGCTCAGCGGTTCCACGGTCGCCTACGCCGGGATCAACCCCAAGAGCACCAAGGACAACCAGGCCGTCGAGTTCAAGGACGTCATCGTCGCCATCGGCCACACGGACCCGAACCCGGTGAGCATTCCCGTCGGTTCCATCAAGGTCGACAAGCCGGTCGTCACCAACTGGCACACCAGCGCGAAGGATGCCGTCCCCGGCGTCTGACCGCCGTCGGCCGACAGTCGGCCACCCACCGTGTCCCGATCGCGTGGAGTGGAGACCGCTCCGTGCCGGCGCCGGACGCCGCCGCCGCAGTCGTCAGCAGAGAGCGACCGCGTCCCCCACCCGCACCCTCCCGGGCTCCACCACCTGCGCGTACACGCCTGCGCAGGGCAGCGCGGCCATCCCCTCCAGCGGCACCAGCCGGTTCTGAGCGGCGAGGACCTTCAGCGCCCCCGTACTGCGCGGCAGTTCGCCGTGCGGGAGGGTCGGGACGGCGCAGCGGGGAGTGGGGACCAGGACGCGCAGCCGGAGGTCCGGACCGATCCGCAGCTCACGGCCCACCCACTCGTTCTCCACGTAGCCCTCGCCCTCGGTGCGGATCACCAGGTTGGGGCGGTAGCGCTCCGCCCCGGCCGCCACGGCGTCCAGGGTGGAGGTGGTGAGCAGGTGCAGCGGGGCGAAGTCGAAGAACGTCCCGGCGGGGGCGGCCCGGCCGATCTCGTTCTCCGTGACGGCGACCTCCGCCGAGGTCCCACGGGCCAGCACCTCTTCGGGGACGGCCCGTTCGACGGTCGCACCGGCGGGGCGCTCGCCCACCAGGCTCACCTTGCGGCCCAGCAGCCCGGAGAGTTCGGTCTCGCGCACCACCCGGCCGTCCGGCCCGGTGATCACGACGCCGCCGACGTCCAGCACGGCCGTGAACCCGAGCATCCCCGCCCAGAGCCGCGGGTTCTTGGCGCTCGCCACCCTCCCGCTCTCGGCGTCGAGCAGCCCCAGCACCCGGTCCCCGTGCAGCCCGCGCTCGGACACGGCCGCCTCGCCCAACTCCTCCCCCAGCATCGACTTCACCGGGTACCGCCGGAGCCGGTCCACCGTCCCGATCCTCATGCCGCCGCCTCCGCCCGCTGCAGTGCCTCAGTACCGCGAAGTGTCCCCCACCCGGACCGAGTTCGGGGCCGGTCTTTCAGAGCCCATCTTCGGGCTCGGACTTCGGACTCGGACTTCGGACTCGGTCCTCGGGCTCGGTCCTCGGGCTCGGACTTCGGGGCCGGTCTTTCGGGCCGGCGCCGGACCGGGTCCGGGGGCCGCCGTCCCGACCCGGGCCGCCTACGGTGCGATGGGCAGCCGGCGCTTGTGGTCGGTGAGGCGGTAGCGGCGGACGATCGTCTCGAAGGCCTGCTCGCCCACCGGCTTGCCCTCCAGGAAGTCGTCGATGTCGTCGTAGGTGACGCCGAGCGCGTCCTCGTCGGCCTTGCCCGGGTCGAGGGTCTCCAGGTCGGCCGTCGGCACCTTCCACACCAGTTCGGCGGGCGCGCCCAGCGCGTCCGCGACGGCGCGCACCCGGCGCTTCGTCAGGCCGGTCAGCGGGACGAGGTCGGCGGCGCCGTCACCGAACTTGGTGAAGAAGCCGGAGACCGCCTCCGCCGCGTGGTCGGTCCCGACGACCAGGCCGTCGTACGCGCCGGCCACCGCGTACTGGGCGATCATGCGCTGGCGGGCCTTGATGTTGCCGTGCACGAAGTCCTGGTGGGCGGGGTCACGGAAGGCCAGTCCGGCGGCCACCGCGGCATCGAGCGCGGCGTCGCTCGCGGGCTTGATGTCGACGGTGAGCACGTCGTCCGCCCGGATGAAGGAGAGCGCGAGCTGCGCGTCGTGCTCGTCGGCCTGGACCCCGTAGGGCAGCCGCATCGCGTGGAACCTCGCCTCGTGCCCGGCGGCCCGGGCCCGCTCGACCGCGAGCTGGCACAGCCGGCCGGCGGTGGTGGAGTCGACGCCGCCGCTGATGCCCAGCACGAGGGAGCGCAGACCGGTGGAGGTCAGCCGCTCGGCGAGGAAGGCCACCCGGCGTTCGATCTCCCGCTCGGCCTCGAAGGTCTCGGCGACCTCCAGCTCCCGGGCGATCTCCTGCTGCACGGCGATGGGCGCCGACTCGCTCACGTCTGCTCCTTGGTCTGGTTCACGAGGTACTGTCGCACCCACCCTACTCAGCCCCCATGCCCGGCGGGACGGCCCACCGGGCAGGCGCCGGCCGGGCCCGCCGACGCCGGTGCGACGCGCCGCACCGGCCGGAAGGCGGCCCTCGCGGCCGCCGTCCTACGCCCGTCCTCCGTCCGCCCTTCGCGCACACACCCGCTGACGATCCGTCGGGGGCGATCCGTAGCATGGGCACTCACACGACCGGGGGGCCTGACGCCTCTGGCAGACTGTGCGCGCAGTGACCTTTTGGGCCGGGGCATGACATGGGGGCGGGGCATTGAGCAGCCGGGGAACCGTGCTCGGAGGGCGCTACACGCTGACCGAGCGCATCGGCGGCGGGGGCATGGGCGCCGTCTGGCGGGCCGACGACGAGGTGTTGGCACGGCAGGTCGCGGTGAAGATCCTGCATCCGGGGCTGGTCGAGGACGGCACGTTCGTCAAGCGGTTCCGGCGCGAGGCCCAGTTGCTGGCCGCACTCAAGCACCCCGGCATCGTGGACGTCCACGACTACGGCGAGAGCGGCGACGACTCCGAGGACCAAGTCGCCTACATCGTCATGGAGCTGGTGGACGGGCGGCCGCTGGACAAGGTGCTCGCCGACGGCGGCCCGATGGCCCCGGCGCGGGCGCTCGGGCTGCTCGCCACCGCGCTGGACGCGCTGCACGCCGCGCACCGGCAGGACATCGTGCACCGCGACGTGAAGCCGTCCAACCTGATGGCCCGGCCCGACGACCGGCTGACGGTGACCGACTTCGGCATCGCGCGGGCCGTGGCGAGCACCAGGATCACGGCCTCCCACGCGGTGATCGGGACGGCACTCTACATGGCCCCCGAACAGGCCGAGGGGAAGGCCGTCACGCCGGCCTCGGACCTCTACTCGATCGGCGTGGTCGGTTACGAACTGCTCACCGGGGAGCCGCCGTTCACCGGCGAGACGGTGCTGGAGGTCGCACTCAAGCACATCCGGGATCCCGCGCCGGAGCTGCCGGCGGACCTCCCGCGGGAGGTCCGCGCGTTCGTCGCCACCGCGCTGGCCAAGAAGCCGGAGGACCGCTTCGCCGACGCCGCCGCGATGGCGGCCGCGGCGCGCGCCGCGATCGGGGCCGAGCCGAATGCGTCGGCCGCTCCAGCAGCCGCTCCGGCACCCAAGACGCCCAAGACGCCCGGGACACCTGAGACCCCCGGGACACCCAAGGAGCCCGCGAAGGCGGCGGGTGAGGTCGGCAAGGTCGGGTCCCGTGACGCCACCGAGCCCGGCACCCGCCGCAGACGGCGCGGGTTCCTCGTCCCGATCGTCATACCGGTGATCATCACGGCCGGCACCACGACCGCCCTGCTGATCGACCACACGCCGTTCCGGTCCGAGGCGAAGACGTCCGGCGCCCAGCCCTCCGTGGTCGCGTCCACGATCGCGGACACCCCCGCCACCCCGCCGGCGACCCCGCCCGCCACCACGCCGCCGGCCACCCCTGCGCCCACCGGGACGGCGACGCCGGGCGCCACCACCCCCGCACCCGCGACACAGCCTGCCCCGGGCGGCGGCAACCAGGCGGGGGCGACGGCGCCCACCGCCGGCGCCTCGGCCGGCGGCCAGGGCACCCCGCCGCGCGGCACCGCCGGCGGCAGCGGAGGCGGGGCGGGCACCGGCGGCGGCGCGACGCAGCCCCCGGCCAACACCCCCGCCCCGCCGGCCACCACCTCCGCACCCGCGGACCAGCCCCCGCCCGCCAACCCGGCCCCGCAGACGCCCAGCACTCCGCCGGGCTGCGGCGGCACCAAGTGGGGGTCCATCGTCAACGTGGCGTCCGGCCGCAAGCTCGGCCTCTCCAAGGACACCCCGTCGGGCGGCCAGGCCGTGATCATGGACGGGAACACCGCATACGGCTGGGTGCGCTCGGACCCCGACCCCGGCGGCTGGTACCACCTCTACCCGTGCAACCTGAGCGGCGCCGCCCTCGTCCAGGAGACGGACGGGCGGGTGTCGCTCTCCAGCGGCTTCAGCTACCTGAGCAGCTGGAAGATCACCGCCGCGAGTACGCCGGGCGCCTACCGTCTCGCGGAGTACATGGGGTCCAACTGCCTGACCGACAACGGCGCGGGCAACCAGGTCACCATGGTCACCTGCACCCCCGGCAACAAGTCCCAGGAGTTCAGGATTCCCTAGGACTTGACGTACCACCAGTTGACGAATCCCTTTTTGGTGCGGTCACGGGACCACGTCGTCACGCCGTCGGAACCGAGGGCGTTGATGGTGCAGATCCAGGGCTCGTCGGACGTGCTCGAATGCGGATCAACCGTGCCCCAAGGGGCAGTTCCCCCACCCTGCCGACCCTTCCCGGCTAGGCCCCGTCTCCCCCCTCGGCCCCCTCAGCCCCCTCGGCCCCCTTTGCCCCTTAGCCCCTCTTGGCCCCCTTGGCCGCCTCGGCTCCCTCATCCGCCTTCACCTGGGCCTCGGCGACCAGGATGGCGAGCAGGCCGGGGAAGCGGGCCTCGATGTCGGTACGGCGAAGGCTGGCCATCCGGCTGTTCCCCCCGTCGACCTGGCGGATCAGCCCGGCCTCGCGCAGCGTGCGGAAGTGGTGCGTGACCGTCGCCTTGGAGACGGGCAGCCCGAAGGAGCTGCACGTCCGCGCCGTGCCGTCCGGCGCGGCAGCCAGCTCGCGCACCACCCGGCGGCGCAGCGGGTCGGCGAGCGCGGACAGCACCCTGCCGAGCTCGATCTCCTCGACGGCCGGGTGGCCTTCTTCGTCGGGCATGGCGGCGACCTCCTCAGGTACGCCTTGAATCGTACCTCCGGCGCCTGCTACCGTCCGGCAGGTACGACCGACGTCGTACCTGAAGCAGGGGGAGAACCCGGATGGACCAGCTCGTCACCCTCGTCGGCATCGCCCGGCCCAAGCCCGAACGCGCCGAGGAGCTCAAGCAGTTGCTGCTCTCCTTCGTCGAGCCCACCCGGCAGGAGCCGGGCTGCCTGGAGTACCACTTCCACGAGGACCGCGACGAGCCCGGTGTCTTCGTGTTCTACGAGGCATGGCGCAGCCAGGCCGACCTCGACGCCCACCTGGCACTGCCGCACCTGCGCGACTTCTGGGAGCGCCGGATGGACTACCTGACCGGCGATCTGGAGATCCGCTTCCTGACGATGCGGAGCCCGTACCCCGGGGCCTAGGGTGCGCCCGGCGGTTCGCACACACCCGGCGGGCTTCGCACTGCGCCGGAAATCGCCCCGGTTCCGCCGAGGCCCCGGCAGCGGTCGAGGAGTCGGCGGCGCACCGCGGGCACGGCGGTGACGCGCAGGGTGCAGCCCGTGCCGCGTCGGGCCGGCCCACGAGGCAGGCTCGGCGATCAAGGTGGCGGGGGTACCGGCGGGCGTCGCGAAGCAGGTCGCGAGACCGGTCAGGAATCGAGAAGCCCCGGCCGCAGCGCAACCCCTAGCGTGATGGTCATGGCAACCACCGCTTCCATCGCAGCCCCCACGTCCCTCGCGTCCGTCACCCTTGAGGTGGCCGACCCCGAGGCCGCCCACCGCTTCTACAGCGCCTTCGGTGTGGACGCGTACATACGCCTGCGGGCGTCCGAGGCGCACTCCGCCGGATTCCGCGGCTTCACCCTGGCGCTCACGGTGTCCGGCCCGGCCACCGTCGACGGCTTCGTCGCCGCCGCCGTGGACGCGGGCGCCACGGTGCTGAAGCCCGCCGCGAAGTCGCTGTGGGGCTACGGCGGCGTCGTCCAGGCCCCGGACGGGACGATCTGGAAGATCGCGACCTCGGCGAAGAAGGACACCGGCCCCGCCACCCGCGAGATCGACGAGGTGGTCCTGCTGCTCGGCGTCGAGGACGTGAAGGCCACCAAGCAGTTCTATGTCAGCCGCGGTCTGACCGTGGCCAAGAGCTTCGGCGGCAAGTACACCGAGTTCGCCCCCGGTCAGTCCAGCCCCGTCAAGCTGGCGCTGTACAAGCGCCGTGCCCTGGCCAAGGACCTCGGCGTCCCCGCCGACGGCACCGGCTCGCACCGCATCGTCCTCGGCAGCACCGCCGACACCTTCACCGACCCGGACGGCTACGTCTGGAGCCTCGGCTACAGCGCCCAAGGAACCGACCGGCCCTACGCCGAGTAGCCGCGATCCCTTGCCTCACAGCCGCCCGGGACGGCGCGGCGCGTGCCGCAGGGTACGAACTCCTGGTGGAACGCTTCCTGTACCGCTGGACCCCGGAACGAGGTCTGCCCGAGCGGCCCGGAGGCCTGCGCTTCGGCGCAGAATCCGACGACGCCGTGCTCCTCCCGGCGGGCCGAGCGGGCTCCGGCCGGGTTCGTCCACCGGCCGGAGCGGAAACGGCCGCCGGGCCTCCCCTCACGTGGAGGGAAGGCCCGGCGGGGTGCTCGGTGGGAGGCGGCTCAGACGAGGCCGGCCTTCTCCAGGGCGGAGCAGCAGGTGTTGACCAGGAGGCGGGTCACCACGTAGGGGTCGACGTTGGCGTTCGGGCGACGGTCCTCGATGTAGCCCTTCTGGTCCACCTCGACCTGCCACGGGATACGGACCGAGGCGCCGCGGTTGGAGACGCCGTAGCTGTAGACGTTCCACGGGGCGGTCTCGTGCTTGCCGGTCAGGCGGGACTCGATGTCGGCGCCGTACTGGGTGACGTGCTCCAGGACCTTCTCCTGCGAGGCGCCGAGCGACTCGCAGGCGGTGATGATCGCGTCGTAGCTCTCGCGCATCGCCTTGGTGGAGAAGTTGGTGTGCGCGCCGGCACCGTTCCAGTCGCCGCGGGCGGGCTTGGCGTCGAGGGTGGCGTCGATGCCGAACTCCTCGGCGGTGCGGTAGAGCAGGTAGCGGGCGACCCACATGTGGTCGGAGACGGTCAGCGCGTCGACCGGGCCGATCTGGAACTCCCACTGGCCGGGCATGACCTCGGCGTTGATGCCGCAGAGCGCGAGGCCGGCGTCGATGCAGCGGTCCATGTGCAGCTCGACGATCTCGCGGCCGAAGACCTCCTCGGCGCCGACACCGCAGTAGTAGCCGCCCTGCGGGGCCGGGAAGCCGCCCTCGGGGAAGCCGAGCGGGCGGGAGCCCTTGAAGAAGGTGTACTCCTGCTCGATGCCGAAGATCGACTCCTGAGCGGCGAACTGCTCGGCGATCGGGCGGAGCAGCGCACGGGTGTTGGACTCGTGCGGGGTACCGTCGATCTCGTTGACCTCGCACAGGACGAGGATGTTGTCGCCGCCGCGGATCGGGTCCGGGTACGTGGCAACCGGCTCGAGAACCCGGTCCGAGGCGTGACCCTCGGCCTGGTTGGTGGAGGAACCGTCGAAGCCCCAGGTGGGGATCTTGTCCGCGTTGGCCAGGATCCGAGTCTTGGAGCGGAGCTTGGCGGTCGGCTTCGTGCCGTCGATCCAGATGTACTCGGCCTTGATTGCCACGGCGGTGAACCTCGCAAACTGGGTGGTGGGTGCCCGCGTAGCGTCGCAAGCCGCCGTTTCCCGGTTGTTCCTCTTATGTAACACCCAGGTGAACCAACCGTCCGCGTCGGCACGGTCACGGTGCGGGAGTGCCGTGCGTGGCACCCCGCACCGGCCCGCGGGCAGGGCGGGTGTCAGTACCGGCCGACGGTCCGGGTACCAGTACCGGCCGACGGCGCGGATGGGTACCGGGGCACGGTCCGGGTGTCAGTGCCGGCGGGCATGCGCGGCCCGGCGGCGGGTGGCCCAGAGGGCGCAGCCGCCGGCCGCGACCAGGGCGGCGGCGCCGACGGCCAGCGGGCCCGTGCTGTCGCTGCCGCCGGTGGCGGCGAGGCCGGCGCCGGTGCCGGACGGGCTCGCGGTGGCCGCGCGGGGGGCGGCGGCGGCCGTGGTGGCGTCCGCGACGGGCTGGACGGCCGGGGTGCCGGTCGGCAGCGGGGCGGAGGGAGCGGCGGTGGAAGGGGTGGGGGTCGCGGCCGGTGCGGCCGGCTTCTCGCAGCTCACCGAGGCGACGGTGATCTTCCCGGTGACCTTGGCGACGTTGAGGTTGAGCGGGTTCACCTCGATCTCCACCTCCAGGGCCGAGGCGGCGGCCGTGGTCGAGGTGGTGCTCCGCTTCGAGAACTCCACCGAGACGCTGCCGACCAACGGCACGTCCACCTTGGTCGGCCCGTACAGGCTGAGGGTGACCGGCTTGCCGAGGACGGTCAGCCTGGCGGGTGCGACCACGTCGGCGGTCGGCTGCCCGTCGACCGGGCAGGTGGCCTCGGAGCTGAGCGCCTCCAGGCCGAGCAGGGCGGTGGCCGGCAGGCCGGGGGCGTGCACGTCGGCATTGACCAGCTTGACGGAGGCGTAGGTGCCCTTGGCATCGGACCTGGTCACCGCCTTGCCGACGTCCGCCTTGACCAGGGTGACCGGGCCCTGCTGGTCGACGCCGTCGACCTTGGCGGTGAGGACGGAACCGTCGCGCTGGGTCGGGGTCTCGACCTTGTTGAGCGCGATGTCGACCGGGACGTCCACCGCCTTGTTCAACAGGCTGACGTCCAGGTCGAGTTCGGCGGTGACGGCGCGCGCCTTGCCGGCCGGTGCCGACGAGGGCGCGGGTGCCGGCCCGGTGGCGTGCGCCGACGGCACGGCCATCAGCGCCGACACCACGACGACCGCGGCGGCGAGGGAGCGGGAGGAACGGACGGAAGAAGGCATGGCGGTACCCCACGGCTGGTGGTCTCGGTGGAGCGCGCCTCCGACATCACCCGCAGGGCGGGGCAAGAGGCTGGCACTCCGAACGACGAGCCGCCAGTCTTCTCGAACAATCCGTCACACGAGTCACACAGAACGTCATTTCACTCGTTCGAGTGAGGTTGACGCCCGAAGCTGCCTGCCCCGCGGCTCGTTACGGCAGCCGCCAGTCCACCGGCTGCGCCCCCTGCCGCACCAGCAGTTCGTTGGCCCGGCTGAACGGCCGCGAGCCGAAGAAGCCGCCGTTCGCCGAGTACGGGCTCGGGTGCGCGGACTCGATCGCGGGCACCTCGCCCAGCAGCGGACGCAGGTTTCGGGCGTCGCGCCCCCAGAGGATCGCCACCAGCGGGCCGCCGCGCGCCACCAGCGCCCGGATCGCCTGCTCGGTGACCTCCTCCCACCCCTTGCCACGGTGGGCGGCGGGCTTGCGCGGCGCGGTGGTCAGCGCGCGGTTCAGCAGCAGGACGCCCTGCTGCGTCCACGGGGTGAGGTCCCCGGTGGACGGCTGCGGCAGGCCGAGGTCGTTCCCGTACTCCTGGAAGATGTTGATCAGGCTGGCCGGGATCGGCCGCACCTCGGGCCCGACCGAGAAGCTGAGCCCCACCGCGTGGCCGGGAGTCGGGTAAGGGTCCTGCCCGACGATCAGCACCCGCACGTCGGCGAGCGGCTGCTGGAAGGCGCGCAGCACGTTCGGCCCCGAGGGCAGGTACGCGCGGCCGGCGGCCAGCTCGGCGCGGAGGAAGTCGCCCATGGCGGCGACCCGCCCGGCGACCGGCTCCAGCGCGGCGGCCCAGCCGGGTTCGACGATCTCGTTCAGTGGACGCGGTGCCATGGTCGCCACCCTATCGGCCTACACCGACAGCGCGTTCACCCGGATGATCTTCGAGCGCCGGAGGAGACGATCACCCCACGACCGCCCGGGCGACCGCCCCGGCAGCCCACCCCGCCGACCGCCCCGGCCGCCGCACGATCACCCCACCCGCCGCCCGCGCAGCACCACGAGCCGCGGGTCCGCGAGCACCCGGACGTCGGTACGGGGGTCCTCGTCGTAGACCACGAAGTCGGCCGGAGCGCCCTCCTCCAGGCCCGGCCGGCCCAGCCACCGCCGCGCGCCCCAACTGGCCGCCGACAGCGCCTCGGCCGGGGTCAGCCCGGCCTTCACCAGCTCGGCCACCTCGTCCGCGACCAGGCCGTGGGCGAGCGAGCCGCCCGCGTCCGTGCCGACGAAGACCGGGATGCCCGCGTCGTGCGCGGCGCCCACGGTGGCGTAGCGGCGCTCGTGCAGCCGGCGCATGTGCGCGGACCAGGCCGGGAACTTGCTCTCACCGCCGGCCGCCAGGGCCGGGAAGGTGGCGATGTTGACCAGGGTCGGGACGATCGCGACGCCGCGCTCGGCGAAGACCGGGATCAGCTCCTCGGTCAGCCCGGTGGCGTGCTCGACGCAGTCGATTCCGGCCGCCAGCAGGTCCGGCAGAGACTCAGCGGCGAAGCAGTGTGCCGTCACCCGCGCGCCCTCCTCGTGCGCCGCCGCGATCGCCTCGGCCAGCGCGTCGCCCGGCCAGCAGGCGGCGAGGTCGCCGCGCTCGCGGTCGATCCAGTCGCCGACCAGCTTCACCCAGCCGTCGCCGCGCCGGGCCTCGGCCCGGACGTAGGCGGCGAGGTCACCGGGCTCGATCTCGTGCGCGTAGTTGCGGATGTAGCGGCGGGTGCGGGCGATGTGACGGCCGGCCCGGATGATCCGGGGCAGGTCCTCGCGGTCGTCGATCCAGCGGGTGTCGGCGGCCGAGCCGGCGTCGCGGATCAGCAGGGTGCCGGCGTCACGGTCGGTGACCGCCTGTTTCTCGCTGGTGGCGGCGTCGACGGCGCCGTGCGCGTCCAGGCCGACGTGGCAGTGCGCGTCCACCAGGCCGGGCAGCACCCAGCCGGCCACCGTCCGGACGTCGGCGGCGCCGGACGGACGCGTGAACGCCACCTTGCCGTCCACCACCCAGAGTTCGTCCCGGACGTCCTCCGGACCGACCAGCACCCGGCCCCTGACGTGCAGCACCGCAGCATCGCTCATGGCCCGCACTCTACCGACGGGAGTGCTCCGTGTAAGCAGCGAAGATGCGGCAGACTCATTCCCGCCCGAACGACCCCGCTCCAGAAAGGCCGGCTGTGAACGCGCGAAGCGAGATCACCATCGAGAGGCACCCCTTCCTCGACCTGCCCCCGCTCGGCGCCGCCGACTTCGCGGCCATCGAGGACCAGGTGGCCGCGCTGCTGCACACCACCGCCGACGTGATCGTGACCCAGGGTGAGGCGCTGCTGCCGCTGGAGGCGGCGATCCGGGGCGCCGCGCACCCGGGCTCCACCGCGCTGAACATCGTCACCGGCCCGTACGGGCAGACCTTCGGCAACTGGCTCCGCGACTGCGGGGCGACGGTCGTCGACCTCGCCGTCCCGTTCGACAGCGCGGTCACCGCCGGACAGGTCGCCGAGGCACTGGACGCCGACCCGGCGATCGACTTCGTCTCCCTCGTCCACGCCGAGGCCGCCACCGGCAACACCAATCCGGTCGCCGAGATCGCCGCCGTGGTCCGCGAGCACGGCGCGCTGCTGATGCTCGACGCCGTCGCCTCCGTGGCCGCCGAACCGCTGCTCACCGACGCCTGGGGCGTCGACCTGTGCGTGATCGGCGGCCAGAAGGCGATGGGCGGCCCGGCCGGGGTCTCGGCCGTCTCGGTCTCCGCGCGCGCCTGGGAGCGGATCGCCGCCAACCCGGCCGCCCCGCGCCGCTCCTACCTCTCCCTGCTGGACTGGAAGGAGCGCTGGACGGACGCCGGGCGCGCCGTACTCCCGCACGCCCCGGCCCAGTTGGAGATGCTGGCGCTCGGCGCCTGCCTGGACCGGATCAGCGCGGACGGCCTGCCCGCCGTGATCGCCCGCCACCGCGCCGCCTCCGCCGCCACCCGCGCCGGCGTGCGCGCGCTCGGCACGCTCAGCCCGTTCGTCCCCGAGGACGCCCACGCCGCCCCGGTCGCCACCACCCTGCGCACCCCGGACGGCCTGCACGCGGGCGAGCTCACCGCCGAGCTGCTCCGCCTCGACCCCGCGCTCCCCGTCCAGCCGGGCGGCGGCGCCCTGGCCGCCTCGATGCTCCGCGTGAACCACTACGGGCCGGCGGCCTCCCTGGAGACCGTCCGGGGCTGCCTGTCCGCCCTCGCCACGGCGACCGGCGCGAACGCCTCGCCGGCCCTGGCGGCGGCCGAAGCCGCCTGGACCGCGACCGCCGGTTAGGGCCCCAGGAACGTCGAGCGGCCCCGTTCACACGGGGGCCGCTCCGCATCTCCGCTCAGTGCCCGCCGGCGTCCACCACCTCGACGCCGCGGATGTTCCGTTCGATCTCCTCCACCGGCAGGGCGACCGCCAGGGCCCAGTAGTAGATCACCAGGGAGAACACCACCACCACGAGCATGTCCCACCAGAGCGGCAGATTGCCCAGGGAGCCCTCGCCGAAGGACCCCTGCCAGGAGGTCACGCCCATGCCGACCAGGTAGACCGGCAGCCACTGCCCCGCCTTGAAGTCCATCCGGGGCGCGTTCGGCACGCCCTTCCACACCGCGTACGCGGAGTAGCCGCCGAGCAGCACGTAACCGATCAGGATCGCCAGGCCCAGCCGCCACAGGGTGTCCCAGCCGGCCCAGTAGATGATCAGACTCGCCACCGTGAAGGCGAGCGGCGAAATGATCGTGCCGCCGGGCAGGTGGTACGAACGCTCCAGTGTCGGCAGCCGCTTGCGCAGCACCCCGAAGGCCAGCGGCGCGCCCGCGTACATCAGCACGACGGCGGACGTGATGAAGCCGACCAGCCGCTGCCAGCTCGGGAAGGGCAGGAAGCAGAGCACACCGGCGACCCACGCGACGATCAGGCCCAGCCACGGCACGGAGCGCTTGTCGGTGAACTGCAGGGTCTGCGGCGCGTAGCCGTTGCGGCTCAGGCCGTACGTCACCCGCGAGCTGGAGGTGATGTAGACCAGCCCGGTGCCGGCCGGCGAGATGATCGCGTCGATGAAGAGGATGGTGGCCAGCCAGCCGAGGCCGATCAGCGTCGCGAGGCCGGCGAACGGACCGCTGATGCCGGGGTAGTCGAGCGCCGTCCAGCCGCCGGCGAAGGTCTCCGGCGGCAGCGCCCCGATGAACACCACCTGGAGCATGACGTAGATGACCGTGCCGATCACCACCGACCCGAGGACGGCCCGCGGGATGTCCCGGCGGGGGTTGCGGCTCTCGCCCGCCCACTGGATGGCCTGCTCGAAGCCGAGCAGCGCGAAGATCACCCCGCTGGTGCTGATCGCCGCGAGCACACCCTTGGAACCGTCCGGCGCGAACCCGTGGACGGTGAAGTTGGAGCCGTGGAACTCCGTGATCCCGAGGACGAAGATCACCAGGATCGGGACCGCCACCTTCCACACGGTGGCCACGCTGTTGGTGTGCGCGAGGAGCCGTACACCGAGGAAGTTGATCGCCACGAAGACGCCGAGCAGGGCAGCCGCGACGAAGAACCCTTCGGTGGTCAGCGTCTGGTTCGGGTTCAGCATTCCGTCCGCCCAGGACCAGTGCTGGGCGTAGTTGATCATCGCCTGGACCTCGATCGGCGCGATCGTCGCGGCCTGCAGCCAGGTGAACCAGCCGAACGACATCCCCGCGAAGCCGCCGAACGCGTAGTGCGGATACCGCGCCGTACCGCCCGCCACCGGGAACAATCCGCCCAGCTCGGCGTGGACCAGCGCCAGGAGGACGATCGCCACCGCCCCGATCCCCCACGAGATGAGTGCCGCCGGCCCCGCCGCCACCGCCGCCTTCTCCGCTCCGAACAGCCAGCCGGAGCCGATGATCGCCCCGACCGAGGCCCAGAGCAGCCCGATCATGCCGACTTCGCGCTTCAGTCCGGTGTGCCCCGAAGCAACCGGGGCCTCGGTACTGGGGTGAGCCATGGGACGGCCGCCTCTCACGTGGGGGGAATCCACCCCGACAGTGCCGCAGCACCGGCAGATCCTCCGCGCCGCAACGCGCTGCCGCCCGCTCCCGTCACCCGAACGGCCATGCCGCACGCGGGGGCCACGCCTCGGGGCTCTTGTTCCCGAGGGGTTCACCGTCCCGACACCCCGTTCTCACCGGGGCCCGGCAGGCTCCTGGTCGTGAAGTTGGCTATACAACTTCATGTGAACGCCGCCGAGGAGGAGACCCATGTCCGATCTGCCGCCGTACTGGCTGCGCGACAACTGCCCCTGCGCCGACTGCCGGGACCAGCGCAACGGGCAGAAGCTGTTCCAGATCACCGACCTGCCCGACGACCTCGCCGTCGCCGCGCAGACCGAGCTCGACGGGCACCTGGAGGTGCTCTGGTCGGACGGGCACCGGTCGCGGTACCCGCTGGAGTGGCTCGGCGCGGAGCAGGAGGGGGACGGCCGGACGGAGGCGGAAAAGCGCCTCTGGGTGGCGGCGGACTTCGCCGGCGGCCTCCCCGAGGCCGACTGGACGGCCTACCTCGCCGACCCGGCCGAGCGGGCGGCGGTGCTGGGCGCCGTCCGGCGCAGCGGCTTCGCGGTGCTGCGCGGGGTGCCGGCCGTCGAGCGGCAGGTGCTCGCGGTGGCCGGGACCTTCGGGTACGTACGGGTCACCAACTACGGCGAGCTGTTCGACGTCCGGGTCGAGCCCGACCCCAACAACCTCGCCTTCACCAGCGTCGCGATCGCCCCGCACAGCGACAACCCCTACCGGGACCCGGTACCCACCCTCCAGCTGCTGCACTGCCTGGAGAACTCCGCGACCGGCGGGGACTCCGGCCTGGTGGACGGGTTCAAGGCCGCGGCGATCCTGCGCGAGGAGGCGCCGGAGGACTTCGCCGTCCTCACCCGCACCCCCGTCCCGTTCGTCTTCCGCGACCGCTCCACCGAACTGCGCGCCGACCGGCCGCTGATCGAGGTGGACGCGCTGGGCCGGATCCGCGAGGTGCGGTTCAACAACCGCTCGATCGGCACCCTGCGCGGCGACGCCGCCGAGCTGGAGGCGTTCTACGCCGCGTACCGCCGGTTCGCCGCGATCACCCTGCGGCCGCAGCTCCGCCTGGAGTTCCGGCTGGACCGGGGCGACTGCCTGATCTTCGACAACGTCCGTCTGCTGCATGCCCGGACCGCCTTCGAGCAGGACGGCTCGCGCCACCTCCAGGGCTGCTACGCCGACCTCGACTCCCTGGCGTCCGCCCTCGCCGTGCTGCACCGGCGCGCCGCCGCACTGGACGCCATCGGCGAGCTGTTCGCCGGCGAGGGCGCCGGGGAGTACCTGGGTGAGGCGGTCACCATGGCCGAGCACATGCTCCAGGCCGGCGCTCTCGCGCAGGCGGCCGGGGCCGCGCCGCACCTGGTCGCGGCCGCGCTGCTGCACGACGTGGGGCACTTCCAGGGGGCGCTGCACGGGCGCGACCTGATGCAGGGGCAGGACAACCGGCACAGCGACACGGGGGCGGACTGGCTGGCCCGGTGGTTCGGGCCGGAGGTCACCGAGCCGGTCCGGCTGCACGTGGCCGCCAAGCGCTACCTGTGCGCGGTCGAGCCGGGCTACCGGGAGCGGCTCTCCGAGGCCTCCGAGTACACCCTCCGGGTGCAGGGCGGCCCGATGGACGAGGCGCAGGCCGCCGCGTTCGCCGCCCTGCCGGGCGCCGAGGACGCCGTCGCGGTGCGCCGCTGGGACGAGCAGGCCAAGGAGGCGGACGCCGCGACCCCGGGCTTCGGGCACTTCCGGCCGCTGCTGGCGTCCCTGATGCGCTGAGGCGCGCCGCGGGCGGCCCGGCCGGCACCGGCCACGGGTGGAGCGGGACGTCGGACCGGCCGGCCTCCCGCTCCACCCGCTCCCGGGCCGCAGGTCAGTCGCTCTCCCGGGCGTGCCGCGAAAGCGCCGACGTGGCCAGCGAGTTGTGCACACTGAACGCCACCGTGCCCGGCAGGTAGCGGTCCTGGGACCACTCCACCGGGGTGCCGGTCGGGTCGGTGGTCCGGCGCCGCTCGCGCAGCAGCGGGCCGCCGCGGCGGCAGCCGAGCAGTCTGGCGTCCTCCGCGTTGGCGGCGACGACGTCGATGGTGTGGTCGGCGTCGGTGAACAGGATGCCGTGCTCGCGCAGGACTTCGGTGTGCGAGACCACGTCGGCCGGCAGCTGGGCGACGATCTCGCCGACCCTCGGCGGGTAGATCGTCCGCTCCACCATCACCGGCGTGCCGGAGAGGGTGCGCAGCCGGACGGTCACGTACACCTCGGAGCCCGGCTCCAGCCGCAGTTGCTCGCGCTCGGCGGCGTCGGCCGGGCGGCGGACCAGCGAGTCCAGGATGCCGCCGGGCTCCTCGCCCATCGAGTACGCCCAGTGCGTGAAGCTGAGCAGCTCGGAGAAGCTCTGCACCCGGGCGGTGCCGAGCACCACCCGCCGGGTGCCGCGCCGGGAGGTGACCAGCCCGTCCGAGCGGAGCACGGCCAGCGCCTGGCGGACGGTGCCGCGCGAGACGCCGTACTGCTCCGCCAGCGCGCCCTCGGCAGGCAGCCGGCCGGCCTCGCCGTACCTGCCGGTGGTGATCGCCTCGCGCAGGTCGGCGGCCACCTTGCGATAGAGCGCTCCGGTGGCGCGGTCCTGGCCGGCCGGCGCGGGCGCGGAGGCAGCGGGGGCCTCGGGGCGTTCGGGCTCCAGTGCCACGTCAGTCAAAGTCCCTCCTGGGGCGGTGTCCTGCGCAGCCGTACCGGCGCGGACAGCCCGACCATATCCCGCTGCGCCTTCGAAGCATCGCATCCGGTTGATCACTCCCCGATGGCCTGATTCGACCGTTCCCACAGCCGACTCCGGTTCTGGGCCATGCGTTCACCTTCCCGTCACCGGGCTCCGGCGTACTTACCCCCGTCAGCGAAGTTGGCTAGTCAACTCGGACGGTTTCGAACAGCCGGCCCAGGGACCAGAAGAGCCCCTCGCGCGACCCGATCCCCCGATCTCGACATCTCTCGCAGTACGCCCCCGATCAGGAGACTGACCCGTGACCGTGCACCGTGCCCGCGCCGCCGCCCTCGCGGCCGTACTGACCGCCGCCGCGCTCTCCCTCACCGCCTGCGGCTCCGCCGGTTCGTCCACCGCGAAGTCCGGCGACGCCGCCAAGGCCGGCGCCAAGGACGCCAAGGACGCCGCTTCGGCCGCCGACCTCGGCGGCATCGACGCCCTCGTCGCCGCGGCCAAGAAGGAGGGCAAGCTGCACGTCATCACGCTGCCCAAGGACTGGGCCAACTACGGCAAGATCATGGACTCTTTCAAGGCCAAGTACGGCATCGAGATCGAGGACGAGAACCCGGACGGCTCCAGCCAGGACGAGATCAACGCGATCACCTCCCGCAAGGGCCAGGACCGTGCCCCCGACGTGGTCGACCTGGGCAGCGCCTTCGCGCTCCAGGCGGTCAAGGACGGCCTGCTCGCCCCCTACAAGGTGGCCACCTTCGACAAGGTGCCGGACACCATGAAGGACGCGAACGGCGCCGCCGTCAACGACTACGGCGGCTACGTCTCCATCGGCTGCGACGCCAAGAAGATCGCCAACTGTCCGAAGACCTTCACCGACCTGCTCAAGCCCGAGTACAAGGGCCAGGTCGCGCTGAACGGCAACCCGACCAAGTCCGGCTCGGCCTTCGGCGGCGTCTACGCGGCCGCGCTCGCCAACGGCGGTTCGCTGGACAACATCCAGCCCGGCATCGACTTCTTCGGCAAGCTGAAGCAGTCCGGCAACTTCAACCCGGTCGAGTCGACCCCGGCCACCATCGAGAAGGGCGAGACCCCGATCTCGATCGACTGGTCCTACCTGAACGCGGGCTACACCGACGAGTTCAAGGACAAGGGCGTCGACTGGAAGGTCTCCGTCCCCAGCGACGGCAGCTACGCCCAGTTCTACAACCAGGGCATCAACAAGTGGGCGCCGCACCCGGCCGCCGCCCGCCTGTGGCAGGAGTACCTGTTCAGCGCCGAGGGACAGAACCTCTTCCTCGGCGGCTACGCCACCCCGGCCACCTTCGACGCCCTGAAGAAGGACGGCACCCTGGACGCCGCGGCCGCCGCCAAGCTGCCCACCGTCGAGAAGCCGTTCACCACCTTCCCGACCCAGGACCAGATCACGGCCGCCAAGAAGGTCGTGACCGAGAACTGGACCAAGGCCATCGCGGGCTGACACCCGGCCGCAGCGACCCGAACGGGCTGATCCACCTATGACCACGGCTCCCACCCCGGTGCCGACCACCCCCGCCGCCACCGACCTCGGTGGCGGCGCGGGGGCGTCCGCCACCGCCACGACCACCACCCCCGGCCGGCGCGCCCGCCGGCGCCCCCGCGGCGGCGCCTGGCTCGCCACCGTGCCGCTCTTCCTGTTCTTCCTCGTCGGCTTCGGCCTGCCCGCCGTCGCCATCGTGATCGGCGCCTTCACCACCTCCACCGACGCGGAGGGCGGTGGCGGCCAGTTCACCTTCGACAACATCACCGCCTCCGTCCAGGGCGCCTACCGGACGGCGATGGTCAGCAGCCTCGAGCTGTCCGCGCTCACCGCGCTGCTCGCCACCCTGATCGGCCTGCCGATCGCCCAGGCCGTGGTGACCTCCCGTAACGGCTGGCTGCGCCAGGCCGTGCTGACCGCCTCCGGCGTGCTCGCCAACTTCGGCGGCCTGCCTCTCGCCTTCGCGTTCGTCGCCACCCTCGGCAACGCGGGAGAGGTCACCAAGCTGCTCCACCTGACCGACCACGGCTGGTCGCTCTACTCCTTCACCGGCCTGACCATCGTCTACCTGTACTTCCTCATCCCGCTGATGGTGCTCACCATCACCCCGGCCCTGGACGGCCTGCGGGTGCAGTGGCGCGAGGCCGCCCACAACAACCGGGCCACCACCGTGCAGTACTGGCGCCACGTCGCACTGCCGATCCTGCTGCCCTCGCTGCTCGGCGGCTTCGTGCTGCTCTTCGGCAGCGCCTTCGCCGCGTACGCAACCGCCGCCGCCATGGTCGGCGCGACCGTGCCGCTGGTCAGCCGTTCGATCGCGGACGCGCTCTCCGGCAACGTGCTGGTCGGCCAGGGCAACCTCGCGCTCGCCCTCAGCCTCAACATGATCGTGGTGGCCGTCCTGGTGATGGCCGTGTACCTCCCCCTCCAGCGCCGGAGTGCCCGATGGCTCAGCTGACCTCCGCCCGTACCAAGTCACCGCGCCGCCCGGTGCGTTGGTGGCGCGGCGCCGTCCTGCTGCTCGCCGGTGTCTACTTCGTCGTGCCGCTGGCCGCCGCCGGGTACTTCTCGGTCGACGACCCGAAGGGCTTCTCCTTCGAGGCGTACACCGGCCTGCTGGGCGCCCCCGGCTTCCTGGACAGCCTCTGGCTCACCCTCGAACTGGCCGTCGTCACCGTCCTGGTGCTGCTGCTCCTGCTGGTGCCGGCGCTGATCGCCGTCCGGCTCGGCGTGCCGAAGCTGCGCCCGGTGATCGACGTGCTCTGCACCCTGCCGCTGGTCGTCCCGCCGGTCGCGCTGACCGCCGGCCTGATCGGCGTGCTCCGCTGGGGCCCGGACTACCTGACGGACACGCCGTTCTTCCAGACCTTCGTGTTCGTCCAGGACCCGGACTTCCCGCTGGTCCTGGTCATCGCCTACGTGCTGATGTCGCTCCCGCTCGCCTACCGGGCACTGGACGCGGGCCTGCGCGCCGTGGACGTGCGCACCCTGGTCGAGGCCGCCCGCAACTGCGGCGCGAGCTGGCCGCGCGCGGTGTTCACCGTGGTGCTGCCCAACCTGCGCGGCGCGCTGCTGAACGCCTCCTTCCTGACCCTGGCGCTGGTACTCGGCGAGTTCACCGCCGCCTCGATCCTGGGCTACCAGCCCTTCCCGGTGTGGATCTACTCGGTCGGCAACAGCCAGGCCCACATGTCGGTCGCGGTCTCCATCCTGAGCCTGCTGATCACCTGGCTGCTGCTGCTCCTGCTGGCCACCGTCGGCCGCGAGCGCCGGCACAAGACCACCACCTCCTGAAACCCCCGGAGTTACCCACCATGACCACGGTTACCGCCCCGCCCACCGGCGTCCCCCTCGCACCCGGCAGCGCGACCGTCGAATTCCGCACGCTGCGCCGCTCGTTCGGCGCCACCACCGCGCTGGACGGCCTCGACCTGACCGTCCACCCGGGTGAGCTCCTCGCCCTGCTCGGCCCCTCCGGCTGCGGCAAGACCACCGCGCTGCGCATCCTGGCCGGCTTCGAGCAGCACGACTCCGGCCAGGTGCTGGTGGACGGCCGGGACATCACCGCGATCCCCGCCCACAAGCGCGACGCGGGCATGGTGTTCCAGTCGTACAGCCTCTTCCCGCACCTCACCGCCGCCGACAACGTCGCCTTCGGGATGCGCATGCGCGGCACCGGCAAGGCCGAACGGCGGCGCCGTGCACAGGAGTTGCTCGAACTCGTAGGCCTGCCGCTGCACGCCGACCGCTACCCGCACCAGATGTCCGGCGGCCAGCAGCAGCGCATCGCGCTCGCCCGGGCCCTGGCGTTGCAGCCGCGCGTGCTGCTGCTCGACGAGCCGCTCTCCGCACTGGACGCCAAGGTCCGCCTGTCGCTGCGCGAGGAGATCCGCCGTCTCCAGCAGGAGTTGGGGATCACCACCCTGTTCGTCACCCACGACCAGGAGGAGGCGCTCTCGATGGCCGACCGGGTCGCGGTACTGCGCGCCGGCCGCCTGGAGCAGTGCGCCACCCCGTCCGAGCTGTATGCCCGCCCGGCCACCGCCTTCGTCGCCGAGTTCGTCGGCACCATGAGCCGCATCCCGTGCGTCCGGAGCGGGGACGGCGTCGAGGTGCTCGGCCGCCGGCACGCGGTGGACGGTGCCGCGCCCGCCGACGGTTCGCTGGACGTGCTGGTCCGCCCCGAGAACGTGCTGCTGGCCCCTTCCGTGGCCGGCCCCGCCCTCGTGGTCTCCGCCTCGTTCCTGGGCGCCGTCACCCGGCTCACCGTCCGCCTCGACGACGGCACCGACGTCAAGGCCGACCTGCCGACCGAGGCCGCCGCCGCCCTGCCGATCGGCTCGCGCGCCGCGCTCACCCTGCCGGAGCGGCCGGTCCTGGTGGACCGCCGTACCGTCTGAAGCACCATCTCCTAGGAACCACCGAAGGTACCGCCATGCCTGCATCCGCCCTGCCCGCCGCCGTCCTCTTCGACATGGACGGCACCCTGGTCGACACCGAACACCTCTGGTGGGAGGCCGCCGCCGAACTCGCCGACGAGCTGCACCACTCACTCACCGACCAGGACGCCCCCGAGGTGCTCGGCCAGGCCGTCGAGCACACCGCCGCCCACCTGCACAAGGTCAGCGGCACAACGCTGAGCGAGGCCGAACTCGCCGACCGCCTCGGCGAGTCCTTCGCCGGCAAGGTGGCCGCTTCCACTGTCCCGCGGCCGGGCGCCCTGGCCCTGCTCGCCGAGCTACGGGACGCCCAGGTGCCCACCGCGCTCGTCTCCGCCTCGCCGCGCCGGGTGGTCGACCTGGTGCTGGGCACCATCGGCCGCGACTGGTTCGCCGTGACGCTGGCCGCCGAGGACACCCCGCGTACCAAGCCCGCGCCCGACCCCTACCTCGCCGCCGCCGAACGGCTCGGCCTGGACCCGGCGGTCTGCGTCGCCGTCGAGGACACCCCGACCGGCGTCGCCTCGGCGGCCGCCGCGGGCTGCGCGGTCCTCGCCGTGCCGTCCAGCAACGTGGCGATCCCCGACGGCTCCCGGATCACCCTGCTGGACAGTCTGGTCCGCGCCGACCTCGCCCTGCTCGGGAAGCTCGGCGCCGAGCCGGCGGTTTGACCGGCCATGGCCTATCTTCTGCTCGCCCTCGCCATCGTCAGTGAGGTCTGCGCCACCAGCGCCCTCAAACTCACCGAGGGATTCAGCCGCCTGTGGCCGAGCATCGGCGTCGCCGTCGGCTACGTGCTCTCCTTCGCGCTCCTGGGCAGGGCGCTGAAGCACATCCCGGTGTCGGTCGCGTACGCGGTGTGGTCGGGCGCGGGGACGGCCGCCGTGGCGGGCATAGGTGTCGTCGCCTTCGGCGAGTCCCTGGGCCGGCTGCAGTGGCTGGGCCTGGCCCTGATCATCGTCGGCGTGGTGGTGCTCAACCTGAGGGGCAGCCACTGAGCCGCGCCGGGTGTGCGAGCATTCGGACATGCTGACCATCGAGACCCTCGCCACGTGGCTGGAGACGCGGTACGGGTGGCAACGCCCCGAGCGGCGGATCGCCGACCGCGGCTTCGCGTACTCGGTCGACACCCAGCCGGATGCGTACCTCGACGGCGACGAGTCCGCGATGACCTGGGGCAACGGCCCGATCATCGTGCTCAAGCGCACCGGTGCCGTGTGGCCGCTGGGCTCCAGCCCGATCTTCCTCCCGTTGTTCCAGGCCTGCACCGAGGCCGAGTTCGAGAAGGCGGTGGCGACGGCGATGCCCGGCGTGGACCCGCGGCGGCCGCACGAGGTCGTCCCCTTCTGAGCCCCGCCCGGAGCGGGAGGCCGGCCGGTCCGGCTTCCCGCTCCGGCGTTGCCGCGGTCATCCGGCGGACGGTCCTCGATCGGCCGGGCGAGCTCCAGGCTTCTCGGGTCACCCGAGAGTCAAGCGGTGGCCCGGCTGCTCGGGGTGTGCCCCCGGTGACGCATCGGTCCCGTGGCCCTGGAGGTCGGACGACAGTGCGCGCCGGGCGGTGCCGGCACCGCCCGGCGCGCACTGTCGTCCGTGCCCCTACCGGCCTCGGGTCAGGGCGCGATCGGGCCGAGGTAGGTGCCGCCCGAGACGTCGACCGTCTGACCGGTCACCCAACGCCCCTGCGGGCCCGCCAGGAAGCCCACGACGTCGGCGACGTCCTCCGGCTCGCCGAGCCGGCCCAGCGCGGTGATCGACTCCAGGCCCGCGACCACCTCGGGAATCCCGGTGTACGCCGCGGTCATGTCGGTCCGCACCGCACCGGGCGCGACCGTGTTGACCGTGATCCCCCGCCGGCCCAGCTCGTTGGCGAGCGAGGGGCCCATCGACTCCAGCGCCGCCTTGGTGACGGTGTACCCGATCTGCGTGGAGACGGCGAACCGGCTGGCCGTCGACCCCATGTTGATGATCCGCCCGCCGTCGTTCAACAGCGCCAGCGCCCTCTGGATCACGAAGAACGGCGTGCTCACGTTGACCGCCAGCAGCCGCGTGAACTCCTCCTCGGTGACCTGCCCGATCGAACTGCCGGAGCTGATGCCCGCGTTGTTGACCAGGATGTCCAGGCCGTCCGCACCGTGCTCCGCCAGCCCCGCGGTCAGCCCCTCGAACAGCCGGTCCACCGCGCCGCTCTCCCCGAACCGGGCCTGCACGGCGAACGCCCGGCCACCCGCGGCCTCGATCCGCGCCACGGTCTCCTTGGCGGCAGCCTCGTTGCCGCCGAAGTGCACCGCGACCAGCGCGCCCTCGGCGGCAAGCCGCAGCGCGACCGCCCGCCCGATCCCGCGCGATCCGCCCGTCACCAGAGCGGTTCTGCCGTCCAGCTCAGCCATCTTCGTACCCTCCCGTTCGCCGCCGGTCCCGTAGTCGGATCCGGCGGTGGTTCACAACTCACAACTGCCCACGGCGGACCGGCCCGACGGCCCCACAGGGCCGGTGACCAGCCGATCCTCCGGCGGATCAAGCTTCCCGTGCACGCGAGGCCGCATCAATGGCCACTACGCCACCGTCGCGATAACCGTGCGGTTATCGATCGGACGGCGGCCCGGAACTGCCGGGCATCTCCGTGCCGGCACCGTCCAGGCCGACCAGGCTCTCGCCCGAGCGACCACGCTGTTCGTCAACGACCAAGACTCAACGGTGAGTTGTCCATCCTTCTGGCGTCCGGTCATGCCTCGTTCACACGGAGTATGTCGCCCTTCGGGTCAATAGGCGTCTAGTTGTTCAGCCAACTAGCCGCTCTCCCCGACCCGAAGGACCCTCGTGGCCACAGGCAGCTCCCTCACCCTCGCCTCGCCCGCCAGCCCCACCGAAGGCGACAAGCTCACCTTTCACTGGACGACCGACGCTCCCGACGCCAAGAACTGGGTCGGCATCTACGACGGCACCCGCCAGCCCGGCACCGGCAGCTCGCTGCTGTGGAAGTACACCCCCGGCTCCTCCGGCGACATCCAGCTCGACACCTCCGCGCTCACCGGCGGCCCGTACACCGCCTACCTGCTGGCCAAGGACGGCTACGGCATCCTCGCCCAGACCGCGCCGTTCACCTTCCGCCCGAAGCCCGCGCCCGTCCGCCCGCACCTGGCCGTGGACGCGCTCACCGCGACGGCCGTCGCGCCCGGCGCCGCCGTCTCCGTCAGGCTCGGCGGCCTCTGGTGCCGGGCGGCGGGCATGCCGACCTTCCGCAAGGTCAGCGGGCCGTCCTGGCTCTCGGTGGCCGCCGACGGCACGGTGACCGGCACCGCGCCCACGACCACCGGCGAGGTTCAGCTCCTCGTCGGCGTCAAGGACACCGCCGGAGTCACCGACGCCCTCACGCTCACCGTCCCGGTGACCGATCCGGCCGGCCCGCTGCGCCTGAAGGTGGCGAGCTGGAACCTCGCCGAGGCGGGCGCCGCCTTCACCGACGCGCCGGAGAAGCAGCTGCGCGTCATCCTCGCCCAGGGCCTGGACGTGCTGGCGCTCCAGGAGACCGCCGGGACGGCCGCCCAGAGCCTGGCCGGCGCCCTCGGCTGGTACGCCTACCAGAGCGCCGGCAGCGTGGGCATCCTGAGCCGGTACCCGCTGACCGCCGTCACGGCCGTCACCGCCTCGCTGCCCGCCGCCGGGGCCACCCTCCAGCTTCCTGGCGGCCGCGCCGTCCGCTTCTGGGCCGCCCACCTGGACGAGGCCGACTACGGCCCGTACGCCGTCCAGGACGGCCGGAGCGCCGCCCAGGTGGAGGCCGCCGAGACCGCCTCCACCCGCGGCCGGCAGGCCAAGGCGCTCGCCGCCGCCGTCCAGGCGGACGTCACCGCCGGGCGGGCCGTCGTCCTCGGTGCCGACCTCGCCTCGCCGTCGCACCTCGACTGGACGGCCGCCACCGCCGCCTCCCACAACGGGGTCGGCCCGCTCGGCTGGTCCGTCACGGTGGCCCTCCAAGACGCCGGCCTGGCCGACTCCTACCGGCACGCCCACCCCGACCCGGTGGCCGCACCGGGCAACACCTGGTCGCCGACCCGCAAGCAGCGCGGGACCAAGCCGGAACCGCAGGACCGCATCGCCGCCGTCCACTTCGCCGGCCCGCTCACGACGGTCGAGGCCCACACCCTCGCCACCGGCTGGCCGCAGCCCGAGCCGAACGCCGCCGGCAACGGCTGGCCCTCGGACTGCGCCGCCGCCGTCGCCACCTTCCAGCTCTGAGAGGCCTGTTCGCGATGCCCGAACTCTCCCGCCGTACCTTCGTCGGCGCCACCGCGGCCGCCGGCGCCGCCGTGCTCACCGGCCTCCCCGCCACCGCCGCCCGAGCCGCCACTTCGACCGGCAGCATCGCCGACGTCAAGCACGTCGTCGTCCTCATGCAGGAGAACCGCAGCTTCGACCACTACTTCGGCACCCTCAACGGCGTCCGCGGCTTCGGCGACAAGCAGGCGCTCCAGTTCCCGGACGGGACGGACGTGTTCCGCCAGCCCGACGCCGGGCGCAGCGACGGCGGCGTGATGCTGCCGTACCGCATGGACACCTCCAAGTACAACGCGCAGAACGCGGGCGGCCTCGCCCACGACTGGGCCACCGGCCACCAGGCGATCAACAACGGCGCGATGAACAAGTGGATCGCCGCCAAGGGCGAGCGCACGATGGGGTACTTCACCCGCGCCGACATCCCCTACCAGTACGCGCTGGCCGACGCGTTCACCCTCTGCGACGCCTACTTCTGCTCGCTGGCGGGCCCGACCGACCCCAACCGGCTCTACCTCTGGACGGGTACCGCCGGTCCCGGCCGGGACGGCACCACCGGCCCGTGGATCGACAACACCCCGGTGACGGACAACCCGGTCGCCGACTGGACGACCTACGCCGAGCGCCTCCAGGCAGCCGGTGTGAGCTGGCGCGTCTACCACAACCCGAGCAAGGACGACCGGACGGGCGACTACGACGACAACGCCCTCTCCTACTTCAAGCAGTTCCACAACTTCCCCACCACCGACCCGCGTTACGTCAACGCGATGACCAGGTTCGACCCGGCCGCGTTCGACGCCCACTGCAAGGACGGCACCCTGCCGACCATCTCCTGGCTGGTCGCGCCGTACCTGTTCAGCGAACACCCCAGCGCCAGCCCGGACTACGGCGCGCACTGGGTCAACACCGCGCTCCAGTCGCTGATGTCGAACCCGGCGGTCTGGCAGCACACGGTGTTCCTGGTGATGTACGACGAGAACGACGGCTACTTCGACCACATGGTCCCGCCCACCCCCGAACCGGGCACGCCCGAGGAGTACACCCAGGGGCGGGCGATCGGCCTCGGCAACCGGGTGCCGCTCTGGGTCGCCTCGCCCTGGTCGCGCGGCGGGTACGTCAACTCCCAGGTGTTCGACCACACTTCGGTGCTGCGGTTCATGGAGCAGGTCACCGGTGTCGCCGAGCCCAACATCTCCGCGTGGCGGCGGGCCGTCTGCGGCGACCTCACCAGCTGCTTCGACTTCACCGCCCCCGACTACTCGATCCCGTCGCTGCCCGACACCGTCGCCCTGATGGCCAAGGCCGACGCGGGCGCCAAGCTGCCGGGTGTCGCCCTGCCGGCCGCCGGCGCCCAGTCGATGCCCGTCCAGGAGCCCGGTCCCCGCCCGCACCGGCGGCTGCCGTACCGGCCGTGGGCGGACCTCACCGTCGACCGCACGAGCGGCCTGATCACCTGCACCCTGGCCAACTCGGGCACGGTGGCCTTCCCGTACACGGTCTACCCCAACATCGTGTACGCCTTCGCGGGCACGCCGTTCACCGTCGCCCCCGGCGCCGCACGCACCTACACCTGGGACGCCTCGACGACCGACGGTCGCTACGACTTCACCGTCCACGGCCCCGACGGCTTCGTCCGCCGCTTCGCCGGCACCGTCGTCCGCGCCGACCAGGACGACATCGCCGTCCCCATCGTCACCGCCGCCCCCGGCGCATCGGCGCTCACCTTCACCCTGGCCAACACCGGCCGGACCGCCCTCACCTTCACCCTCACGCCCAACGACTACGCGGGCACCCCCCAGACCGTCCGCGTCGGCCCCTCGTCCACCACCACCGTCACCTACCCGCTCGACCAGTCCCGCTACGACGTCACCGTCACCGCCCCGACCGGCACCCGCTTCACCCAGCGCTACGCGGGCACCCTGCACTGAGCCCGTGAGCCACGGAGTGGGAAGTCGGCCCGCCCGACTTCCCACTCCGCTGTCGGTGACCGGTGGGAGCATCGGCCGTATGGGAGTTCTCTTCGGCTACTACGCCGCCGCCGACGACCGGGCAGCGGCAGGGGCGATCGAGCGCGACGACAACGAAGCGTTCGGCGTCGGTTACGACGGCTTCGTGGTCAAAGGCGTGGACCCGATGGTCAACCTGCTGCCCGCCGAAGCACTCCTCACCGGCCGCTCACCCGACGAGGCCCGCGCGGACCCCCGGCACACCCGGCTGCTCGCGATGGTCGGCGACGGCGAGGTCGTCGCCGTCACCCTGGCCGACACCCTCCGGGACGCGCTCGCCGCTCCCGACGACGGGTCTCTGGCCGGCATCGCCGTGGCATGGTCCGGCTCCGACGCCTTCGCCGACCCGGCCGAGCCGGACCACCTCGCGGTCTTCCTCCGCCGGCTCGCCGCCCTCGCCCGCCGCGCAGCCGGCCGGGGGCACCGTCTCTACTGCTGGATCTGCGTCTAGAGACAGTCCTCACCCCACCAGCGACCGCGTCGGATCCAGCACGCCCCGCCGAGCGGGGGACGGCCGCCCAGGAGGGGAGGGTCGACCTGCCCGACTCCCCGCTCCGGACGGGCTACCGCCCCGACAACCGGCCGTTGTCCGCGAGGAGGAACTCGCCGTACTCCCGGACCGTCCGCGGCCGACGGCGCAGGGCCAGCGCAGCCCCGACGCCTCGTCCGTCCGCGATCACCGGGATCGATCCGGCGTCCACCCGGCGCTGCCGACTCCCGGGGGAGCCCTCGCAGGCCGGGGCGCCGAGGCCGGCCGCCGTTCAGCCCCGGGCCAGCAGCCCCGGCAGCTCGGCGACGGACTTGAGCACGTGCGTCGCCCCGTCGGCGCGCAGGCGGGCCTCGTCGTGGGCACCGGTGAGGACGCCGGCCACCACCGAGGCGCCGGCCCGGGAGCCGGTCAGCATGTCGTAGCCGGTGTCCCCGGCGACGGCGATCTGCCGGACGGAGTCGGTGCCGGTGCGCAGCAGTGCGGTGAGGGCCAGGTCCGGGTAGGGGCGGCCGCGGCCGGCCTCGGCGGGGCAGAGGGTGAGGTCGGCGACGGCCTCCCAGCCGAGCGCGCGCAGGATCCGGTCCTGGGTGGCGCGGGAGAAGCCGGTGGTGAGGACGACCTTCCGGCCCTGGCCGCGGAGTTCGGCGATCGCCTCGGCCGCGCCGGGCAGGGCGGTGCAGTGGCCGGCGTCGACCAGGTCGTGGTAGGCGGCCTCGAAGGCGGCGTTGGCGGCCTGGGCCTTGTCCTCCGCCCCGAACAGGTGCCGGAAGACGGAGATCTTGGACTCGCCCATGGTGGCCCGGACGTGGTCCAGCATGCGGGCGTGCTCGGGGCTGCCACCCTCGACGCCGAGGGAGCCGGCGGCGGCCCGGAAGGCCTGCTCGACCAGGCCGTCGTCGGCGACGGTGGTGCCGGCCATGTCGAGGACGACCAGACGGATGTCGGAAGACATGTTCAACTTTCCTTACAGGTTGGCGAGTTCGGCGGTCTTCTCGGCGATGGCCGGCGAGCAGGTCATGCCGCGGCCGCCGGGGCCGGTGACCAGCCAGACGGCGTCGCGGACCTTCTCGCGGTGGACGACGCGGGTGGTGTCGACGCACTGCGCGTACACGCCGGCCCAGCGGCGGCGGACCCTGGGCAGCGGGCGGCTGAGCAACTCCTCGGCCACGCCGACCAGGTGGTCGTACGGGTCCTCGACGACGTCGAAGCCGAACGGCTGGTGGTACTCGTGGGTGTCGCCGATGGTGAGGCCGCCGTCGCGGCGCTGGACCATCAGCAGCTGCATCTTGTGTTCGGCGGCGACGGGCGGCTGCGGCTGTGCGGCCCCGAGCTGATCCAGTGCACCGCCCGCGAAGGCGGGGTAGTAGCGGAAGCTGTCGCCGTCGGCGACCGAGGTGGTCAGCGTCTCGCCCAGCGGGTCGGTCTGCATCATCTGCAACCGGACGCGTCGGACGGGGAGTTGAGGCGCCAGCTCGCGCACCAGGCCACCCAGCCAGGCGCCGGTGCAGAGCACGACGAGGTCGCCGGTATGGATGTCGCCGTGGTCGTCGCGGACGGCGTTCTCGCCGATCACCTCGCGGACCTCGCGCCCCGCCAGGAAGGTGTACCGGCCGCTGGCCAGCAGGGCGGCGCGCAGGGCGGGCTGGGCGGTGCGGGGCTCGACGGCGGCGTCCCGCTCGCACCACAGGGCGCCGAGCAACTTGCCGCGCAGCGCGGGGTTGGCGGCCCGGCTCTCGCCCTCGTCGAGCAGCCGGTAGCCGCGTGCGGCGGCGTCGGGCAGGGTCAACGCCTGCTCGGCGACGGCGAGTTCGGCCTCGGTGCGGATCGCGGTGAGCGAGCCGTTGGCCCGGAAGCCGAGGTCGGGCACCTGTGCGCCGATCCGCTCCCACAGGTTGCGGGCGCGCAGCGCGGTGTCCAGCTCCTCGCCGCCCGCGCGGCCGCTGACCCAGACCAGCCCGAAGTTGCGCACGGAGGCGCCGCGCGCCTCGGCCTCGCGCTCCAGGTGGACGACCTCGTGGCCGCGTTCGACGGCCTGCCAGGCGTGCATGGTGCCGAGCACGCCTGCTCCTACGACGATGACTCTCATGCGGCCAGGCTGGTGCCGCGAGGTGGCCGGGAGGAGTCCGGATCCGGTCCCGAAGGTGAACCGACCGAAAAGTTGTACAGACAACCGGGCCGCGCCGGACGGGGCGGCACCCCGCCACCCCGCCTGGCGCGACCCGAGCGGTCACCCGGTCACCGGGGCACACGGCCACGCGGTCACACGGCCACACGGCCACCTGGTCACGCAGCACCGACCGGATCGGTGCCGAGCCACCAGGCCGGGGCGGCGGTGCCGTCCGTCGTCCGGCCGTCGGCGTGCACGTAGTGCCGCACATCGCGCCCGGGCTCGCGCAGTTCGCCGTCGAGGGCCCGCTCCAGCCACTCCGCGCCGAAGCGGAAGACCTCGGCCGCGACGCCGCCCAGCGGGTGGAACTCGTTCTCGTAGACCCGCAGCTCCTTCGGGGCACGGATCCGCTCGTACGTCGCCATCGCCTGCTCCAGCTGCGTGAGTTCGTCGAACTCGCCGATTCCCACGAGGACCGGGCAGGTGATGTCCGCGACGAGGTCGCCGAGCGGCATCCGGGCAGCGAGCTCGCGGTCGAAGGCCTCCTCGTCGGTGTAGCCGGCCATGAACATGTAGTTGTTCTTGAAGCTGGGCTGCGCCCGGTCGAAGATCGTGCGGAAGTCGCCGCTGACCCCCTCGAAACTGGCGAGCGCCGCGAGCCGGGGGTCGGCGGCCGCGGCCCGCATCCCCCAGTAGCCGCTCATGCTGATGCCGAACATGCCGATCCGCTCGGGGTCGACCTCGGGCAGACCGACCAGGTGGTCGAGGTAGCGGCTGATCGCGCGCTCGTAGTTGGTGAGGTCGACGGTGAGCCCGCCGGCCCGGGACTCGCCCTGGCCGGGCCCCTCGATCGAGAGGGCGACCACGCCGCGCGAGGTGTAGTAGCGCTCGGCGGCATGGATGTAGTCCTCCTTGATCATGTCCATCCCCGGGCCGAGGATGACCGCCGGCACCCCCTCGACCACGCCGGCCGGCAGGTGCAGCAGGGCGTGTATGTGCCGGCCCTCGAAGTCCAGGACGACCCGGCGCACCCGGCGGCCGCGCAGCTCGCCGAGCCTGGCGACACAGTGGTCGGCCCGCTCCCGGAAGGCGCGCTTGCGCGGGTCCGCCGCGTCGAAGAGGGAGTACTGCGCCCGGCCCCACATGACGGCGGCCCGCAGATAGAGGTCGGCGGCGGTGCGGGGGTACCCGCCCCGCTCGTGGTGGGCGGCCCGCTCCTCGGCCTGGCCGGCCACGGTCGCCCACGCCTTGGGCAGCATGGCGCCACTGCGGACCAGGGCGAAGACCTTGTCGAAGTCGGTGTGGTCGTGGCCGAGCTGCTCCATCGTGCCCTTGGCCTGCGGGTGCAGCGCGTCGAAGCCGCCCTGGGCGAGGGCGAGGTCGAGGGCCCAGCTCTGCCCGGTCGATCGCATGGTCATGACGGGTACGCTCCGTTCGGCGGGATGACTAAGTACTTAATCATTAAGTCCTTATGCTTATCCTGTTTGTCAACCGCCACCGGAGAACCCCCCACCACCGGAGAAGGAGAAGCGACCATGCCGGAGCAGACCGCCGAGGACGCCACCCGCGCCCTCGCCCTGGACGGGCTGGCCCGCGCCGCCTACAGCCTCAGCGCGGCCGACGCCCGCCTGCGCGGGCGGGCCACCCGCTCCCGCGGCGCACTCTCGCTCACCCACGCCCGGGCCCTGCGGGTGCTCGCCGACGAAGGCCCGCTGCCGGTCAGCCGGCTGGCGGCGGGCACCGAGACCACCCCGGCCGCCACCACCCAGCTGGTCAACGGCCTGGAGGAGGCCGGCTACGTCACCCGCGAGCGGCCGGAACACGACCGCCGCTCCACCCTGGTCGCCCTCACCCCGGCCGGGCGCGAGCGGCACCGGCTGCGCACCGAGTCGCTGATGGAGTCACTGGAGCGGCTGACCGACGGCCTGGACACCGGGGAGGTCGAGACCGTCACGACCGTCCTTCGCGGCCTGGTCGGGGTCTACGACGAGCTCTGAGCGCGCAGCCCGCAGGGCCACCCGCCGCTCGCTCGCACGGACCACCCGCCGCCCCCACATCACACGGGCCGCACACCGGCCGCCCGCACGGGCACCCGCCGCCCCCACACCCGCCCCATGCCGCACGGGCCGCACACCGGCCCACCGACGCCGTCCGGAGAGCACCTCATGACCGAAACCACCCCCGAACCGTCCCGCCCCCGCGGCGGGCGCCGCGCCGCCGGAGCCGCCGCCGTGCTCGCGGCCATGGGCATCGCCGGCCTCGTCTGGGCCGTCCTGCGCTGGAGCGATCTCGTGCCCTCCGGCCACGGCCTCGCCCGGTTCGCCGGCAAGTCGGGCGTCAAGGCCGTTGCGGTGGCCGGCGCGGGGATCGTCGCCCTCGGGTACCACCTCGCCACCCGCCGCCGCAGCGAAACGGACACCACAGCGAAGGCAAGCCCGCCGGAGGTCTCCGCGCCGGACATCGCCGCCCGGACGGCGGACCCGACGCCGAACCCGACGCCGGCCCCGGCGCCCCACCGCGAGGTCTGACACGCCGCCGGGGCCGCTACCGCACCACCGCGGCCCGCAGGTAGTTGCGCCGGCCGAAGTGCGGCTCGTCCACCGCCGTCAGCTCTTCCACCTGGAACCGGTACAGCGCCGCGACGCCGCCTCCGGTCAGGAACTGCCGCCGCACCTCGTCGTCCTGCCCGAAGGTCGGGAACCGGCCCTGGTAGGCCGCGAACGCGGCCTCCGCCTGGCACCCCCACGCCTCCCCCGCGCTGCCGGTCAGCTGGATGCCGCGCAGCTGCTCGCCGAAGACCGGCGGCGGCAGGAAGACGGTGGCCGCGGCCCGGGCCTCCTCGGCGAGATGGTGGCTGTGCCGGGTGGCGCGTTCGCTGACGAAGTACAGGACGAGGTCGTCGTCGTACGCGAAGAAGGCCAGGTTGGCGTGCGGGCCGTGCTCGTGGCCGGCGGTGGCGAGGGTGAGCACCGTGGCCTCGCCGAGCAGTCCCTCCACGCTGTTGCGGAGCTCCTCCGCGGGCCAGTCCCCCTGGGTGACGTCGAGTCGGTACGGCATGGGCAGCACTTCCCTCCACGGGCACGGGCGGGCGCACCGCGGCGCCCCGGCACGACTGAGCCGGGCGAGGGGCCCGTGTCACAGGGGCCCCTCGCCCGGCTCACATGCTCCTCCCGCCGCCCCGGCCGGACAAGGACCGCGGCGGCGGTACCGCTCTCAGCGCCGCTGCGCCTCCAGCGGCGTCGGGCCGCCCGCCACGGCGCCGGCGCCGGCGCCGAGCAGCGGGCGCAGCCCGCCGGCCCGGGCCCGGTCGACGAACGGCGCGGCCCGGCCGGCGGCCAGCGCCGGCGGGATCGCCGCCAGGACGCCGACCGCCGCGCCGACCAGCACGTCGTGCGGGTAGTGGACGCCGACCCAGACCCGGGAGGCACCCATCAGCACGGCGGCGATGCCGGCGATCCAGCCGAGCCGCCGGTCGGCGAACCAGAGCGCGGCCGCGGCGGCGAAGGCGATCACCGTGTGGTTGCTCGGGAAGGACCAGTCACCGGCGCCCGGGCAGGTCTCCAGGGTGCCGCGCACGCCCAGCTGCGCGCAGGGCCGGACCTCCTCCACCACTCCCTTGAAGCCGGAGTTCACCACGTAGGCGACGACCACGATCAGCGGCGAGGCCAGCACCCGGGCCATCACGCCCGGGCCGGCGCCGCGCGCCCGCCACCACGCGAGGACCATCAGGACGGCGAACAGGCCGAGGCCGATCGCGGACCAGACCTTGATCAGCTGGTCGAGCCAGTACGGCGCGGCGTCGGCCCATCCGACCACCCTGCTGTAGAGGCCGCCGTCGATGCCGCTGCCGTCGTACACGGCGAGCGCCCGGGGGGACGTCGAAGGCATCATCGGCCGTCACCACCGTCACGCCGGGCCTTCCGGGCGCGGAACAATTCGAGAACAATCGGGATCACGGAGACAACTACTACCAGACCGATGATGGGAAGCAGGTACTGGTCGATGCTGGGCACCGACGAGCCGAGCACGTAGCCGGCCATGACCACACCGACCACCCAGAACACCCCGCCCGTCACCTGCCAGAAGGTGAACGAGCGGACCGGCACCTCCAGCACGCCGCACATCGGGTTCAGCACCGTCCGGACGACCGGGATGAAGCGCGCGAGCACGATCGCCTTGCCGTGCCCGTACGTGGCGAGCATCTCGTCGGCCCGGCCGATGCCCCGCTGGAGGCTCTTCCGCTCGGTCCGGGCGAGCAGTGCGCGTCCGCCCCGCCGGCCGATCAGGTAGCCGGTCTGCGCGCCGATCAGGGCGCCGGCCAGGGCCGCAGGGAGCACCTGGTACAGCTCCAGCTGCGGGCCCTTGGTGGCGCCGGGGACGCAGAGCAGGCCGGCGGTGAACAGCAGCGAGTCGCCGGGCAGGAAGAAGCCGACGAGCAGGCCGGTCTCGGCGAAGAGCACGACGGCGATGCCGAGCGCGCCGAAGGACGCGAGCAGTGACGAGGCGTCCAGCACGTTCACCGCGAGTGCGTGAACGACCGGATCGGCGGGCGACTGGAGCAAGGCTGGCGGACCTCCCGTACGTTGGAGGGCGGCACCAGTGGAGCACGCCCTCAACCGTCTACAATGACGTAGACGGTCTACACGACTGTAGACGAATCCTGGAGGAACCGCCGCCATGTCCGACGTACCGTCCGCCCGCCGGCCCGCCGGAGAGCTGGAGGCCGAGGTACTGGCCACCCTCTGGTCCGCGCACCGGCCGCTGACGCCGCAGGACGTCCAAGCGGCCCTCGGCGACGGCCTCGCCCGGACCACCGTCGCCACGATCCTCGCCCGGCTCCACGAGAAGGGCACGGTGGAGCGCACCCGGGCGGGTCGCGCCTACGCGTACACCCCGACCGTGCAGGACCCGGCCGGCCTCGCCGCCCGCCGGATGCACACCGAACTCGGGCGCGAGGCGGACCGCTCCACCGTCCTGGCCCGGTTCGTCTCCGACCTCTCCGCCGAGGACGAGCGGCTTCTGCGCGAGCTCCTCGGCGACGGCGCGGCCGGCGACCCCGCGGACACCCCCGGACCGGCGACCCCGTGATCGTCGCCGTCTGGGCACCCCTGCTGCTGCCCTTCCTCGCCACCCCACTGGCCCGCCGCCTCGCCGAGGCGCTCACCCCACGGGCCGCCGCCTGGACACTGGCCGCCACCGCGGCCGTCCTGGCCGGCGGCACGCTCTGCTCCCTCGGCCTGCTCGCCGCCGCCGGCCTGCTCCAGTTGCCGCCGGTCGCCGCCCTCGGTCACCTCTCGCTGCCCTGGCCGGCCGCCGCCGCCCCACAGGCCGCGCTGCCGGCCGCACTGGCCGGGCCGGCGCTCGCCGCACTCGCCGCACTCGCCGTCCTGGGCGTCCGCACCGCGCGCCTGCGCCACCGCGAACTGCGCGCCGCCCGCGCCGACCTCGGCCCCTGCGACGGGGTGCGGCACGCGGACGACCACGACCAGCATCCGGACATGCGCCCCCTGCCCGCCTCCGTGCGCCAGGCGCGCGCCCGGGGTCTGCGGCGCTCCCCGCTCGGCGAGCACGCCCGCGCACTCCTCCGCCCCGCAGGCCCCCACCCGCTCGCCGTCCTGGACGACGACCGGGCCGACGCCTTCGCCCTCCCCGGCCGCCTCCCCCGCCCCGGCCGGCCGGCCGAACCGGGGCGGATCGTGGTCACCGCCGGCATGCTGCGCGCCCTCACCGCACCCGAGCGGGCCGCCCTGCTCGCCCACGAACGCGCCCACCTCGCCGCCCGCCACCACCTCTTCCTGGCCCTCGCCGAGCACGCCGCCGCCGTCCATCCGGCGCTGCGCCCGCTGCGCGCTCCGCTCGGCTACCACCTGGAGCGATGGGCCGACGAGGCCGCCGCCGAGCGGGTCGGGGACCGCGCCGTGACCGCCCGCGCGGTCGGCCGGGCCGCCCTGGCGGCGAGCCGCTCCCCCCGGCCGGCCCGGCCCCGGCTGGCCCCGGCCGCCCACACCGGGCCGGTCCCGCGCCGGGTCGCGGCCCTGCTCCTGCCGTGCCCCGCCGCGCCCCGCACCGGCCGCAGCGCCGCCGCCCTCGCGCTCGCCGCCTGCCTGGCGCTGACCGCCGCCGCCGCGCTGGACGCCACCGCCGACCTGCACCACACTGTCGAGGCCGCCCAACAGGGCACCGACCCGCGGCACCAGGCCATGCACTAAAGGGCAACCGCCTCCGATCATGCGAGGTCAGCGATGCCATAGCCGGTTGGCATGTCCATTCTGATATTGCCCGCGGCGCCGACTTGGCAGACCCCGTCCCCAGGAGCGGGCCGCCCCCGTACGCTTTCGTCAGCGCGTCGGCCCCGACGCGTCCTCGATCGGCGGCGAGGAGCAACCCGAGTGCGGCAGACCCGACGGCCCGAGCGCCGAACTGCGCAGACCGCGGCGGAGCTGGCCAAGGTCCACGACCGCGCCCTCGCCGAGGCCACCGCCCGCGACCTCACCCGGGAGGCCGCCCCGGCCGACGACGGGCCGGCCGACGACGGGCCGGCCGGCCTCGGGCCGCGCCCCGAGATCGGCGACTCCTGGGCCCGCCTGCGCCGCCTCGGCCTCGACCCGGACGCCGGCGCCGCCGCCGTCCACCTCGGCCCCGCCGAAATCGAGCACCGCCGCCGGGCCAGCGGCCTCGACGCCCTGCTTCCCGTCCTGCGCGACACCCTGCTCGAACCGGTCGGCCAGACCCCGCTGATCCTCGCCATCGCCGACGCCGAGGGCCACATCCTCTGGCAGGAGGGCGAACGCGGCCTGCGCCGCAGTGCCGACCGGATCGGCTTCCTCACCGGCGCCCGCTGGATCGAGGAGACCGTCGGCACCAACGGCATCGCCGCCGCGCTGCGCGCCCAGCGTCCGATGCAGGTCCACTCCGCCGAGCACTACCTCCGCAGCCACCACTCCTGGACCTGCGTCGCCGCGCCCGTGCACGACCCGGGCACCGGCCGGCTGGTCGGCGCGATCAACCTCAGCGGCCCGGCCCACTCCGTCCGCCCCTATCTGCTGCAGCTCACCGCCACCGCCGCCCGGCTCGCCGAGACCGAGCTGCGGGCCCGGCGCCTGGAGTCGCTGCACCAGCTGCGCACCCTGGCCGCCCCGCTGCTGGCCAGGGTCAACGGCCCGGCCCTGGTGGTGGACGCCGCGGGCTGGACGGCCGCCGCGGCCGGTCTGCCGCCGCCCGCCCGGCTGCGGCTGCCCGCCGAGGGGTGGGGCTCTGCCGCCGTGCACTGGCTGCCCGGTCTCGGCGAGTGCGCGATAGAACCGCTGGCCGACGGCTGGCTGGTCCGGCTGGTGCGCACCCAGGACGGCGGAGCGGCGGACGGCGGAGCGGTCACGGCCGAGCAGGCGGAGGGCGCCCGGCTCCGGCTCGACCTGCGCCGGCCCGACCGCCCGGAGCTGTCGGTGCACGGCGCGGCCGGCAGTTGGTCGCACGCGCTCAGCCCGCGCCACGCCGAGCTGCTGCTCCTGCTCGCCGTCGAACGCGACGGCCACAGCGCGGCGCGGCTCGCCGACGCGCTCTTCGGCGACCCCGGCCGGACGGTCACCGTGCGCGCGGAACTGTCCCGGCTGCGCCGCTACCTCGGCGGCCTGCTGGCCCACCGGCCGTACCGGTTCGCCGAGTCGGTGCTGGTCAGCGTCATCGGCCCGGACGACCCGTACGACCTGCTGCCCGCGTCCTCGGCACCGGCCGTACGCCGCCTGCGGGCGGGCCTGGCCAGTGGGGCGGTCCGGCTGCCGGGCACGCCGCCGCTACCGGCGCCGCGCAGCCCGGGGGACGACGCCGCACCCGAGCCGAGGCTTCGTCAGCCGCCGGCCAGCAGCGCGGAGAGCTGGGCGTCGGTCGGCCCGTAGGCCTGCTCGGCCTGCTCCGACACAAGGACGTACGTCCGGTCCAGCCACGCCTGCACCCGGGGCTTCGAGACCTCCAACAGTGCGCTGCCGTGGGGTGATTCGAGCGCCAGGTGCAACGTCGAGCCGTGGCACGGACAGTACGCCGGCCACAGCTTGACGTCGCCCTGACCGCTCAGAGAGCGCAGGCCGTCACGCAGCAGATCGCGTGAGAACACCCAATCGGCCTCGTCCGGCCGGCCGAGGTGGAACGTCAGCAACACCTCGTACGGGCGCTCGGTGTCGAACCGGAACCGCGTACGGACCTCGCCGACCACCTCCTCGCCCAGCGAGATCCGCAGCATGAACACCTCCTCCTCCACCGCCGCCGGAGCGGCGGTGGAGCCTGCCTCATCGCCGCCCGTGGGGGTGGCGGCGAGAGGGGCACTGGAGGGTGCGGGCAGCGGGTCGGGCGGCATGACGGTCTCTCCGGAACGGCGTGGGATGCCTCCAGCCTGCGCCACCCCGACCGGACCGGCAAGGGTTGCAAGGAGGTTGCAATAATCCCCGCCCAACACCTCCACTCCTTACCGGTCTTGTCAGACGGATCGTCAACTTCCGTTCCTTGAACGGATTTACGCGAAGTGGATCGATTCCGCCTGGGAACCGACCGGACGACCGGTCCCCGCTGGTACGCTCGTGCCCCTGCCGGCGCGGGCCCGCGCGCGTCCACCGGCGGCCCCCGCACGGGCGGCCGCAGGCGGGACGGAATTCCGGACGGCCAGGGCCTGGTCCATCCGGACAGACCCGGACGGCAGTCCGCCCGTGACCGCGCTTCGGCCCGGCGGCGGCGCATGGAAGAATGCTGCGACCGCAACGGCGACTTCGGGGAGGGAGGGGTCCGGTGGCTCTGCGCGAGGACACCGAGCCGGGCGTGCACCACGAGCGCGACCGGCAGCGCGAACAGCACGAACGCCACGGCCGGCACGGCCGGCCGAAGCCCTTCGGCGGCCGGCTCCGGCTGCCCACCCTGCGGTTCTCGGGCGCCGCGATGGCGATGTCCACCGTGGTCGGCATCAGCATCGCCACCACCTGCCTGCTCAACGAACAGCAGGGCATCGGCCGCCGCGCCGGGGTGGCCCGGGTCGGATCCACCCCGCCGCCCAGCCCGGACGCCGCCGACCGGGCGGACGCCGCCGCGGACGCCCCGCCCGGCCCGGCCGCACCCCGCCCGGCCGACCGCTCCGCAGGCCGCCCCACCGGATCGGCCTCGGCCCGCGCGACCGCCTCGCACTCACCGGTCCCCGGCCTACCCGCGCCCCGCCCGGCCTCGCCGGACGCCTCCGCGCCGCCCGCCGGCTCCGGGCTCACCTCCTCTTCCTCCTCTTCCTCCTTCTCCGACGCCCCGTCGGCCGAGGCGCTCGGCAGCCCGTCGCGGGGTGGCAACCAGGACGTGACCGCCGACCCCGCCACCGCGCAGCCGACCGACACCGCTCAGCCGACCGGTTCCGCGCCGCCCGCCGACCAGCCGACCGGCCAACAGCCCGCGTACCAGCGTCCGTTCGCCCCGGCGGCTCCCGGCGCACCCGACGCGCCCGGTACGCCCGGGTACCCGCAGCCCGGTCCCCTCGCCCCCGGCCGGGGCCAGGACGGGCAGCCGACCGACGCGCCCACCGGACCCGCCGGACCCGCCGCCCCCACCGGCGACAAGACCGACCCGAGCGACCACGACGCGGACCACGCCCTCCTCGGCACCGCCGTGGTCCAGCCGCTCGGCCGCGACGGCACCCAGCATCTGCTCACCCTCACCGTCACCGAGCCGCTCACCGCGCTCCAGGCCGAGTTCCGCCTCGCCCCCGGCGAAACGGCCCCCGGCAGCGGCTGGACCGACCTCTCCGGCGCCGTCGTCACCACCCACCAGGAGCGCGGCACCCTGGTGTACCGGTTCACCACCCCGGCCGGCACCGACGTCCGCCCCGGCCGGTACACCTTCGGCGTCCGCGGCACCCGCCCCCTGCCCACCCCGCCCGGCGCCACCACCCCCGGACCCGGCACCGGGCCCACCGCGGGCCCCGGCAGCTGCCCCACCGGGCCGGCCGATGCGCCGAGCAAGGCCGCCCCGGCCGAGAGCTGGACCGCCTCCGCCTTCGGTATCGACCGCCCCCGGGCCGTCGCCACCCTCGGCACGTTCACGGCCTCCTCCTCCCCCGGGACGGACGGTGACACCGGCACCACCCCCGGCGCCGGCTCCGCCCGCGGCACCACACCGGGCACCACACCGGGCACCGACACCACCCGCGGCACCGCGACGCGCTGACCGACCATCCGACAACCTGACAGGTCACCGGCCTGCTCGGGCTCTTCTCGACAACCCCGTTCGTTACTGTGGGTACCACTCGGCACGGCACCCCAGAGCGGGTCCCCAAGGCCGTGCCACCGCATCCGAGGAGGAGTTCGTGTCCACGGTCCTGACCCAAGGCGGCAACGCCCCGCTGACCGCCGCGCGGGTGACCGTCGAGGTCACCGCACCCAAGGCGCTGGACGTCTCCGGCCTGCTGCTGACCGACGCCGGAAAGGTCCGCTCGGACGCCGACTTCGTGTTCTTCAACGCCCCCGACGGCCCCGGTGTCACCCACCGGCCGGCCTCCGGCGGCACCCCGGACGCCATCACCATCGACACCACCGCCGTCCCGGCCGGCATCACCAAGATCGTGGTGACCGCCAGCCCCGACGAGGCGGGCGCCACCTTCGCCGGCATCGAGCCGACCGCCACCGTCCGCGACACCGCCACCGGCGAGGTGCTGGTCACCTTCACCCCGCCGCAGCTCGGCCGGGAGACCGCGCTGATCGTGGTCGAGGTCTACCAGCGCAACGGTGCCTGGAAGGTCCGCGCCGTCGGCCAGGGCTACGCCAACGGCCTGGCCGGCATCGCCACCGACTTCGGCGTCAGCGTCGACGACGAGCCCGCCCCGGCGGCGGCCGCCCCCGTCGTCGCCCCGGCCGCGCCTCCCGTACCGGCCGCACCTGCCACGCCCGTCGCACCGCCCGCGCCCCCGGCCCCGCCGGCCCCCGGCGCACCCGCACCTGCCGGCCCGGTCGACCCTCGGGTCGCGCTCGCCGGCAATCTGCCGCCGACCCCTGCCACACCGCCCGCACCGCCCGCCGCCGCCGCGCCGGCCTCCCTCACCAAGGTCACCCTGGACAAGGGCCGGGTCAGCCTCACCAAGGGCGGCTCCGTCTCCCTGGAGAAGAACGGCAAGCCCTTCCTCTCCTCCGTCCGGATGGGCCTCGGCTGGGAGCCGGCCGGCCGCGGTCGCAACATCGACCTCGACGCCTCCTGCATCGCCTTCGACGCCAAGCGGGAGAAGCTCGACACCGCCTGGTTCATGAAGCTGGGAATCTTCAACGGCGCGGTCGCCCACTCCGGCGACAACCTCACCGGCGAGGGCGGCGGGGACGACGAGTCGATCACCGTCCACCTCGACGGCCTGCCGCCCGAGGTCTGCGGCCTGGTCTTCGTGGTGAACTCCTTCTCCGGCCAGAAGTTCACCGACGTCAAGAACGCCTACTGCCGTCTGCTGGACGCCGGTTCGGGCCAGGAGCTGGTCCGCTTCGACCTCACCCAGTCCGAGCCGCACACCGGCGTGGTGATGTGCAAGCTGGTCCGCCAGTACTCCGGCGAGTGGGTGATGACCGCGATCGGCGAGTACGTCGACGCCAAGACCGCCCGCGCCATGGTCAAGCCGGCCGCCTCGATGCTCTGACCGGCCGTCCGCCCGCCGCCCGGTCCGGGCGGCGGGCGGCGGGAAACCACTGGTGCTCCCGCCGTCCGTATCCGATCATGTCCACATGCTGATCAGGGAAGCCACCACCGAGGACTGGCCCGCCGTCTGGCCGTTCTTCCACACCATCGTCGCAGCCGGCGAGACCTTCACCTACCCGCTGGACCTGACCTCCGAGCAGGGCCGCGACTGGTGGCTCCTCCCCTCCCCGAACCGCACCGTCGTCGCGGTGGACGAGGGCGGCACCGTGCTCGGCACCGCCAAGATGAACCGCAACCACATGGGCAACGGCTCGCACATCGCCAGCGCCAGCTACATGGTCGACCCGGCCCACTCCGGCCGCGGCGTCGGCCGGGCCCTCGCCGAGTACACCATCGCGTGGGCGCGTGACGCCGGCTACCGGGCGATGCAGTTCAATGCCGTGGTCGCCTCCAACGAGCACGCGGTGAAGCTGTACCAGTCGCTCGGCTTCGACATCCTGGGCACCCTCCCCGAGGGCTTCCGCCACCCCTCCCAGGGCTACGTCGGCCTGCACATCATGCACCGGACGCTCTGAACTCCCGTACCGCTACTCCTCGATGGCCCCGCCGACCCGCCGCAGGTGCTGCCGGAAGCTGTACGACGGGTCGGCGGCGCGGCGCGCCAGGTAGTCGTCGAAGGCGGTCTGCCGGCGCAGCGTGTCGCCCGAGCGGATCCGCTCCGCCTGCGCACGCTCGGTCCGCGCGATCCCGGCGGCGGTCTCCAGCACCTCGTCCGCCCGCGCGGCCGGGACGAACAGCACGCCGTCGGCGTCCCCGAACACCACGTCCTCCCCGCTCACCAGATGCGGCCCGAACCGAGCCGTGACCAGCGCCTCCGGCTCCCGCTCGTCCAGCCGCAGCGGCCCGAGCGGCAGGCTGCCGTAGCTGAACACCGGCAGCCCGATCCCCGCCAGCTCCGGGGTGTCCCGGTGCAGCCCCCACACCACCAGAGCGGCCACCCCGGCGGCCCGCGCCTCCAGCACCGCGAGGTCCCCGACGCAGGCCTCGTCCGTCCGACCGTCGTTGTCGATCACCAGGACGTCCCCGGGCCCGGCCGCGCCGTACGCCTCCAGGAACACGTCCACGCTCCCGTAGTGGCGCACGGGCAGCGCCCGCCCCGCGATCCGGCTCCCCGCGACCACCGCCCCGATCCCGGCCGGCGCCGACCGCGGCGCCAACCCCAGCCGGACGCAGGCATCCGCCAGCAAGGGCGTCGACAACCCCGCAAACCTCTTCAGCACGCCAACTCCTTTCCTGTACAGCCAAGTTCACCACCACTGTGCTCCTAGGCCACCCCTCCCCGTCACACCATCGAGTGAGTAAGCGCCGTGCACGGCATAGCTGCGCAAAACACCTGACTAGCGTGACTCCCACCAGAAGGAGGGGCATCATGAGTGCTGTGGCGCATGAGCAACCGATCGCGGACTCACCATCGCAGGAGGACATCCTGTTGGAGAGCTTCCTGAGCCTGCACTCCCCCGAAGGCTTCCGGGCCGAGCTCATCGAGGGAGAGATCATCGTGGCACCACCGCCGGACGGCGATCACGAGGACTACATCGACCTGCTGATCGACCAGGTGAAGGAGAAGTCCAAGGTCCGCATGCAGTCGTCCGGCCACAAGGGCCTACGCCTCGTCAGCGGCGGCCTTTGCCCGAAGAACCACGTCATCCCCGACGCGACCTTCGCGCCGAGAGAGGTCCGCCTCTTCCGTGGTGCCCCGCCGTGGATGGAGCCGAACGGCGTCGCCATGGTCGCCGAGGTGACGTCGAGCAAGCCCGACCAGGACCGGATCACCAAGCGGCATTGCTACGCCCGCGCCGCCATCCCGCTCTACCTGCTCATCGACAGGGAGAAATCCCAGGTCAGCCTGTTCAGCAAGCCGTTGCGCGACGAGTACACCGAGGTCCACCTCACCCCGTTCGGTGACTCAGTCGCTCTCCCCGCACCATTCGACTTCGAACTGGACACCAAGGACTTCCTCTAGGACCTCCCGGACGTGAAACGGCCCGCACCCCCCTTCCACAAGGGGTGCGGGCCGTCGGTACAGCAGGGCCTCAGCCGCGCGTCACGGCAGGGCCTCAGCTGCGCGTCGCCATGGCGCGCAGGAAGAAGGTCAGGTTGGCCGGGCGCTCGGCGAGGCGGCGCATGAAGTAGCCGTACCACTCCTGGCCGTAGGGCAGGTAAACGCGCATGGTGTTGCCCTCGCCGGCGAGGCGCAGCTGCTCCTCGGGGCGGATGCCGTAGAGCATCTGGTACTCGAAGGAGTCCCGCTTGCGGCCGTTCCACTGGGCGAGCTGGCCGGCGATCTTGATCATGTTCGGGTCGTGCGAGGCGATCATCGGGTAGCCCTCGCCGGCCATCAGCACCTTCAGGGCGCGGACGTAGGCGAGGTCGACCTCGCGCTTGCCCTGGAAGGCGACCGACTCGGGCTCCTTGTAGGCGCCCTTGCAGAGGCGCACCCGGGAGCCGGCGCCGGAGAACTCGCGGCAGTCGGCCTCGGTGCGGCGCAGGTAGGCCTGGAGGACGACGCCCAGCCAGGGGAAGTCGGCCCGCAGCTCGCGCGCGATGGCGAGGGTGGAGTCCGTGGTGGTGTGGTCCTCCATGTCGAGGGTCACCGTGGTGCCGGCGTCGGCCGCGGCCTCGCAGATGCGGCGGGCGTTCTCCAGGGCGATCTTCTCGCCGTCCACCGGCAGGAACTGGCCGACGGCCGACAGCTTGACCGAGACCTCGGCGCCGGCGGCGAGGCCGGTGTCCTTGAGGGCGGCGAGCAGGTGCTCGTACGCTTCGGCGGTGCCGGCGGCCTGGGCGGCGTCCTGGGTGTCCTCGCCGAGGTGGTCCAGGGTGACCGTGCGGCCGGTGGCGACGAGGTCGTCGCAGGCGGTGACGGCGTCGTCGAGGGCCTCGCCGGCGACGAAGCGCTCGACTATGGCGTGGGTCGGCGGGAACTTCTCGACCACGGTGCGGACCTGCGGGGAGCGGGAGGCCGCGAGGAGGGCGGAACGGAGCATCGTGACTCCTGGGCTGGTGCTTCTAAGGGTGGCAGAAGAGGGGGCCGGGGCGGCGGGCCGGGGGTGGGCCCGCCGCCCCGGTGGACGGCGCCCGGCTGCGGGACCGGGCGTCGTCCGGGGGCGGGCACTCAGCCCATGTGCGGGTAGCGGTAGTCCGTCGGCGGGACGAAGGTCTCCTTGACCGAACGGGTCGAGGTCCAGCGCGCCAGGTTCTGCTTGGCACCGGCCTTGTCGTTGGTCCCGGAGGCCCGGCCGCCGCCGAACGGCTGCTGGCCGACGACCGCGCCGGTCGGCTTGTCGTTGATGTAGAAGTTGCCGGCCGCGTTGCGCAGCTTCAGCATCGCGTGCTGGACGGCCTCGCGGTCCTGGGCGATGATCGCGCCGGTCAGGCCGTAGGAGGACACCGACTCCATCTGCGCCAGCATCTCGTCGTACTTCTCGTCCTCGTAGACGTACACGGCGAGGATCGGGCCGAAGTACTCGTCCTTGAAGTACTCGCTCGCCGGGTCCTGGCAGACCAGGACGGTCGGGCGGACGAAGTAGCCGACCGAGTCGTCGTAGGTGCCGCCGGCCAGCACCTCGACGGACGGGTCCGCCTGGGCCCGGTCGATGGCGGCCTTGTTCTTGGCGAAGGAGCGCTCGTCGATGACGGCCGACATGAAGTTCGACAGGTCGCTGACGTCGCCCATGGTGAGGCCGTCGACCTCGGCGGCGAACTCGTCCTTGAGGCCGGCCCAGATCGAGGCCGGGACGTAGGCGCGGGACAGGGCGGAACACTTCTGGCCCTGGAACTCGAAGGCGCCGCGGGTCATCGCGGTCTTCAGCACGGCCGGGTCGGCGGACGGGTGGGCGACGAGGAAATCCTTGCCGCCGGTCTCGCCGACGATCCGCGGGTAGGTGCGGTAGCCGGCGATGTTGTTGCCGACCTCGCGCCACAGGTGCTGGAAGGTGGCGGTGGAGCCGGTGAAGTGGATGCCGGCCAGGGCCGGGTGCTTCAGCGCGACGGCGGAGACGTCCAGGCCGTCACCGGTGACCATGTTGATGACGCCCTTGGGCAGCCCGGCCGCCTCCAGCAGCTGCATCAGCAGGTGCGCGGAGAACTGCTGGGTCGGGGAGGGCTTCCAGAGCACCACGTTGCCCATCAGCGCCGGCGCGGTCGGCAGGTTGCCGGCGATGGCGGTGAAGTTGAACGGGGTGATCGCGTAGACGAAGCCCTCCAGCGGGCGGTGGTCGCTGCGGTTCCAGACGCCGTCCGAGGAGATCGGCTGCTCGGCCATGATCTGGCGGGCGAAGTGCACGTTGAAGCGCAGGAAGTCGACCAGCTCGCAGGGGGTGTCGATCTCGGCCTGCTGGGCGGTCTTGGACTGGCCGAGCATGGTGGCGGCGGCCAGGGTTTCGCGCCAGGGGCCGGCCAGCAGGTCGGCGGCCTTGAGGAAGATCGCGGCCCGCGAGTCGAAGGAGAGCGCCTGCCAGGCCGGGGCGGCGGCCAGGGCAGCGTCGATGGCGTCCTGCGCGTCGGCCTGGGTGGCGTTGCGCAGCGTACCGAGCCTCGCCGCGTGGTTGTGCGGCTGGACGACGTGGATCTCGGTGCCGCCGCCGAGGCGGCGCTCACCGTTGATCGTCATGGTCAGCTGGACCGGCTCCTGGCCGCCCAGCTCCTTCAGCTTGGCCTCCAGGCGGGCCCGTTCCGGGCTGCCGGGGGCGTAGCTGTGGACCGGCTCGTTCACCGGCGCGGGGACCTGGGTCACAGCATCCATGAGCGCACGCTCTCCTTCGGTTCATGGGGGATGCCGACGTGGGTCGCACGTCGGCCACAGGACGAACGCTATTCCTGCACCGGGGCCCACTTGATTGGCCTGGCGGCTAAAGTCCCCCGTACGGCGTTGTCCGGACCGACGAAGGGATCACGGGGCGGTCACGGTTGCGCCGTTCACAGACCGGTGCGCGGCTCCGCGTGGACGGTGCCCGCCTGCACGTGGACGGTGCGCCCCATCGCGCGGACGGTGCGCTCGGGCGCCGAAACCCTGTCCGCCCGGCTAAAATCACCCGTACGCCGTTGTTCGATCCCACGAAGGAACCGCCGGTGTCCCAGCCCGCCGGACTCCCGCTCCGTCAACTGCTGATGTCCCTCGGCGAACCGCTGGTCGAACTCCAGGCGGCCCCCCAGGGCCTGGACGTCCCGGTCCGCGACGTCGCGATCCTCGACCCCGAGGACCCGCCCGTCGCCGCGCCCGGCGAACTCGTCCTCGCCATCGGCGCCCGCGGCCGGGCCGCCCTCCCGGCGCTGCGCGCGGCCGGCCGGGCCGGTGCGGCCGCCGTCGCGGTGAAGCTGGACGCGCCCGGCCAGGCCGACGCCCTGCGCGAGGCGGCCACCGAGGCCGGCGTGGCCCTGCTCTCGGTCCGCCGGGAGACCCGCTGGGAGCACCTCGACTCGCTCGCCCGCGCGGTCATCGCCGGGCCGGACGCCCCGGACGCGACCGGCACCCCCGAGCACAACGCGGGCGACCTCTTCTCGCTGGCCCAGACCGTCGCCGTGCTGACCAACGGGATCGTCTCGATCGAGGACACCTCCAGCCGGGTGCTGGCCTACTCCCGGTCCTCCGACTCCGACGAGGTGGACGACCTGCGCCGGCTCTCCATCCTCGGCTGGCAGGGCCCCGAGCCCTACCTCTCCAAGCTCCGCGAGTGGGGCATCTTCCAGCACCTGCGCAGCTCGGACACGCCGATCGCGGTCGACCCGCACCCCGAGCTGGGCCTGCGCCGCCGCCTGGCGATCGGCATCCGGGCCGGCGCGCAGCCGCTGGGCACCATCTGGGTCCAGGAGGGCGCCCAGCCGCTGGCCCCGCTCGCCGAGCAGGCGCTGGTCGGCGCGGCCCGGGTGGCGGCGGCCCAACTGGTGCGCCGCCGCCGGGAGCTGTCGGCGGACGTCCGGCTGACCCAGACCCTGCTCACCGGCCTGCTGGAGGGCTCGACCGGCCCCCAGTCGCTCGCCACCCACCTGGGCCTGGACCTGCGCCGCCCCGCCACCGTCCTGGCGTACAGCGCACGGACCACCGAGGCGCTCACCCGCTCCGAGGTGACCGGCCTGATCTCGGTGCACACCGCCGCCCGGCACCGGGCCGCCCTGCTCGCCCCGATCGAGTCGCGGGTGTACGTGCTGCTGCCCGAGCTGCCGGGCGGGCTGCCGATGACGACCGTCCGCGGCTGGGCGCAGGAGGTGGTCGAGGCCGCCCGGGACCACCTGGGCGTCCCGCTGCGGGCGGCGATCGGCTCGACGGTGGACGGTCTGGCCCGGGTGCCCGACTCCCGGGCGCAGGCGGACCGGATCCTGGACGCGATGGGCCGCGGCGGGGTGGACCTGGAGGTCGCCGCGCTGATCGACGTCCAGGCGGAGGTGCTGGTCAGCGAGATGCTGGCGCTGCTGCAGGAGCGGAGCGGCCTGCGCGACCCGCGGCTGACCGCGCTGGCCGCGTACGACCGCCGCCACGGCACCCGGCTCGCCGAGTCGGTGCTGGCCTGGCTGGACGCGCTCGGCGAGGTCCGGGTCGCCGCGGACGCCCTGCACATCCACCCCAACACCCTGCGCTACCGGGTGCGCCGGGCGGAGCAGGTGACCGGCATCGACCTGTCCCAGCCGCAGCAGCGGCTGCTCGCCATGCTCCAGCTGCGGCTGCCCGCAGAGAGCTGAGAAGGGGCCCGCGCGAGGCGGGCCCCTTTCCTGTCACGGCATCAGGCTCAGGCGCCGTAGCCCTGGCCGCGCTTGTGCTCGTTCAGCCGGTGCCACGGGCCGGTGATGGCCAGCTGGATGCCCGGGGTCTGGATGTTGGCGAACAGCGTCCGGCCGTCGTCCGAGAAGGTCACGCCGGTGAACTCGCTGAACTCCGGCTTCTCGGCGGTGCCGATGTTCAGCTCGTTGCGGGCGATCGGGTAGGTCAGCCCGTCCTCGGTGGCGCCGAACAGGTGCGAGACGCCCTCGCCGTCCTCGGCGATCACGATGCCGCCGTACGGCGAGACGGTGATGTTGTCCGGGCCGTCGAAGTTGTCGTGGTCGCCCCAGACGTCGGTGTTGACGCCGAGCAGCACCTTCAGGGTGATGGTGCGGCGGACGGGGTTGAAGAACCAGACCTGGCCGTCGTGCTGGAGCGGGCTCTCCGAGCGGGCGAAGCTGGAGACGAAGTAGAAGCCGCCGTCACCCCACCACATGCCCTCCAGCTTGCGGGCGCGGGTGACCTCGCCGTCCTTGAACTGCTTGCGGATCGAGACGGTCTGCGCGTCGCGGTCCTGGACCTTGACCCAGTCCACGCCGTAGGTGGTGCCGACCTTGGTGGCGCGCGAGAGGTCGTCGACCAGCTTGCCCTGCGCGTCGAAGACCTTGAAGGCCTCCAGCACGCCGGCGTCGGCGGCGAGCTTGCGCAGCTGGTAGCGGCCGTGCTTGAAGCCGGCCGGCGGGGTCCAGCGGAAGAGCAGGCCGTTGGGGTTGGAGGCGTCCTCGGTCAGGTAGACGTGGCCGCGCTTCGGGTCCACCACGACGGCCTCGTGCGCGAACCGGCCGAAGGCCTTCACCGGCTGCGGGTTCTCGTTGTACTCGTCGTCGAACGGGTCGACCTCGAAGATGTAGCCGTGGTCCTTGGTGAAGCCGTTCTTGCCGGCCTTGTCCTCGGTCTCCTCGCCGGACAGCCAGGTGCCCCACGGGCTCACGCCACCGGCGCAGTTGGTGGAGGTGCCGGCGATGCCGACCCACTGCTCGACCGTGCCGTTGGCCTTGGCGTGCACGATGGTGCAGCCGCCGGCCGCGCCCGGGTCGTAGACGTGGCCCTCGGTCAGCGGCACCGGGTACGGCCAGTTGGCGCGGGCACCGCTCAGCTCGTGGTTGACGACCATGAGGTTGCCACCGCGCTCGTCCTCGAAGGCCGAGGTGCCGTCGTGGTTGCTGGGGGTGAACTCGCCGGTGCGCAGCTTGGTGACGCCGGCCCGGTTCACGACCTTGTACGTGAAGCCCTTGGGCAGCGAGAGCAGGCTCTCCGGGTCCTTGACCAGCGCGCCGTAGCCGACGGCGGCACGCTCGGCGTCGGCGGTCGCGGCGTCCTTCACCTCGCCGCCGACCGGGGCCGCGATCGCGCCCGGGGCGCTCGCCAGCACCTCGGCGCTGCCGGCGATCAGGACACCGGCCCCGACGAGGGTGGAACGGTTGACGAAGTCCCGGCGGGACAGCGACATGTGAGTCACTCCTGAGAGGCGGGCCGCCGACCGGGCGGGCCCGGTACGTGGCGTGCGAGGTGTCGAGGCAGGTCGCCGACGCCCAGCAGACTCCGCCGGCCCGGTGAACGCACGGTGAATCGGACGCTTCGTCAGCGTGGTCATTTGCCGACCGTATTCGAATCCATGACCCGTTCTTTGCCGTGTTCAGCACCGGCCACGGCCCGCCCACCAGGGATCTACCGCGGCGACCGCCCCGCCCGCGCCGCCCGCCACTGCTCCCAGGCCGAGAGCCAGAGCTGCTCCCCGAGCCGCTCCTCCCAGCTGTCGCCCTCACATGCCGGCCGGTCCCGCCAGAGCTGCGCCCAGGCGCGCTGCGCCGGGAGGCTCGCCACCTCGCTGGCGAACACCGTGTAGCGGATCACCTCTTCGACGGCGGCCTCCCCCTCCGGCGTGCCGACCACCCACTGGGTCTGCCGGGAGAGCCGGTTGAGGTGGTTGACCATCGCCGTCACCGCCGCGACCGCCTCCTCCCGGCTCTCCGAGGCGAGCCGCATCTGCTGGCGCACCGCGGCCTCCCAGCGCAGCGCACCGGCCTCGCCACGCAGCCCGCGCGGCAGCCGGGGCGTCCGCCCGGCCCGGACCTGCGCCTCGATCGCGGCGGACTCGGCGATACCGTGCTCGATCACCGCCCGGTGCGCCTCCAGCCCGGTGGCCGGGACGAGTTCGCGCTCCTCGACAGGGACGTGCCGGCCGCGCCGGGAGGCGAGCAAGCGCAACAGCGCGGTCCGGCCACGCAGGTACCGCTCGACGTCCTCGACCGGGGCCAGTTCGAGGCCGCCTGGCGGCACCCCGCGCCCGCAGACGGTGACGGTCAGCCCGCCCACCCGGAGCCGGACGGCCCAGACCGGCCCGGCGCCGGGCTTGGGGCAGACGCCGGGCACGGAGACGTCAGGGCGGTCCCAGAGCTCGCGCCGGTCCTCGTGCACCTCCACCGCCTGCGGTTCGCCGTCCACGGTGATCCACTCGCGCAGCGCCCGGACCCGTCCGGGGCAGTCGCCCTCGTCCACGCCGAGCTGCTCGTAGACCCGGTCGCGCTCGTCCTCGACCACGTCCTCCAGCTCGGGCAGCGCGCCGGGCCGGTCGGCGCCGGGCCGGTGGGTGCGCACGGTGACGTACGGGCCGTCGGCGGAGGCCCAGTCGCCGGAGCGGACCTCGACCCAGGAGAGCAGGCCGTCCGAGGTCTCGAAGGCGGCCAGGGCGTCCCCCTCCGGGCTCACCCCGTAGGCGACCCCGTACACGGGGAAGTCCGCCGCGGCAAGGGTACGGCGGGCGAACTCCTCCTGGTCGGCGAAGCGGTCCTCCCGCGCCCGCGCGTCCACCCGCCCCGGCCCGTCTCCCCGGAGACCGTCCTGCCTGCCACCGCTCTCCCGCGTCATCCCGCGCCGCACCCCCGAATCCTCACCGCTCCCGCGCGTCTGCCGGACACGATACGTGGCCCGACCTGCCGGGTCATCAGCTCCTGCGCCCCACCAGGCGGATCGGTACGCCTGGCACCGTGTCAGGGCCGGGGTTTGTCAGTCCGGCTTCCTACGCTGTCGGGCATGACAGCTTCCGAGGACTTCCCCGCCCGCATCAGCATCGTCACCCTCGGGGTTGCCGATCTCGACGCCAGCACCCGCTTCTACGAGGCTCTGGGGTGGCGGCGCTCCTCCGCATCCAGCCCCGAGATCGTCTGGTTCCGCACCGCCGACTCGGTGCTCGGGCTCTTCCCGCACGACGAACTGGCCGCCGACGCGGGTGTGCCCGCCACCGGCGAGCCGTCGTTCCGGGGCGTCACCCTCGCGGTGAACCTGGAGTCGCCCGAGCTGGTGGACGCCGCCCTGGAGACGGCCGTCGCGGCCGGGGCGACGGTGGTCAAGCCCCCGGCCGCGACCAGCTGGGGCGGCTACTCCGGCTACTTCGAGGACCTCGACGGCCACCTCTGGGAGCTGGCCCACAACCCGTTCTTCCCCTTCACCGAGGACGGCTCGCTGGACCTGCCGTGACGCACTACCCCTTCGACCGCGCCTTGAAGGCCGCCTTGCGGGCCTCCTTGGCCACCGTCCGGTCCAGGTGCAGCTCGCCGACCACCTCCAGCACGTCCGCCGTGTACGGGTGGTCGACCCGCCAGAGCTCGCCGAAGTAGCTCGCCGGGTTGTCGGTCACCGGCAGGTCGGCGATGAGCTCGCGCAGCAGCTCGGCGTCGCCGCCGGTGTCGAGCAGCTGGGCGGCGAAGGTGTCGACCACCGTCCAGAGCACCATCCCGCGCTCCGGCGCGGGCACGTCCGTGGCCCCGAGTCCGGCCAGCCAGGCCCGCGCGCCCCCGCCCAGCTCGGGGTCGTCCAGCACCTCCCGGACGGCGGGCTCGGCTGGCTCGCCCAGCATGGCCAGCGCCAGCTGGCAGAGCATCCGGCGCATCGGCGCGTACGCGTCGTTGCCGCGGGCCGCGGAGAGCAGCTCGCGCGCCGCCGCCACCGGCTCCCGGCCGGTGATCCAGACCCGCAGCTCCTCGTCGGGCAGCACGTTGGTCGACTCGCAGACCGCGCGCAGCAGTTCGGAGGCGTCGCCCTGGGCCAGCTCGCCGACCAGCGGAGCGTCGTAGCCGTCCTCCAGCAGCCACTGCCGGATGCCGTACTGGCCGAGCGGGGTCAGCCGGACGAGGCCGAACCGGGCCGACTCCTCCTCGTCCAGCGGCTCCTCGCCGACGGCGGGGCCGGCCGGCGGGGCGGCCTCCTCGCCCTCCTCCTCGTCGAAGAGCTCCGGGTCGATCGGGCGGTAGTCCAGCAGGCCCAGCTCGGCGAGGTCGCCCAGCATCGGGTCCAGTGCGACCATCACATCGGTGATGTCGCCGAGCAGCTCTTCGCTCGGTTCCTCCCCCTCCGGGACGACCAGCAGCGCGGCCAGCACGCCGAGCGGCACGGTCTCGCTGCCGGCATCGGCGAAGGCGGTCGTCTCGTACAGCACCTGCAGCGCCTCGTCGAGCAGCTCGGCGGCCTCGTCCCGGGCATCCTCGACCTGCGACAGCCGCTCCTCGTCCTCCTCCGTCGGCTCCGCCCCGTCGGCCGCGCCCTCGTCGGCGCCCTCCTCCGGCAGCGAGTCCGCCTCCACCGCCAGCTCCCGGACGATGCCGGCGGCGGTCAGCCACAGCTCCAGGACGGTCTCCGGATCCCCTTGCTCGGCCGGCTCCAGATCCGGCCCGGGGACGGCCACGTGCTCACCGGCGGCGGTGGTGCCGATCTCGACCAGGTCCAGGTCACAGGCCAGCGACCAGGCCCTCATCGCCTCGACCACGGCCTCCTCCGGGGCGTCCCCCTCCTCGGGGGCCAGGCCCAGCAGCCGGGCGGCCGGCGCCCGGTCCGGGCCGGTGAGGTCACCGAACTCGTCCACCGTCCGGTGCGGGGCGGCCCAGCGGGCCAGCTTCAGCGCGTACCCGAACATCGGCACGGCCTTGGCCTGCGCGGCCAGCTCCGACTCGGCGGGCAGCTTCACCGGCGGCACCAGCACGGCCGCGTCGTCGAGGTCCTCGTCGTCCAGCCCGTGCGCGGCGAACGCCCCGTAGAGGTCCTGCAGCTCCAGGTCGGCCGGCAGCACCGCACCGCCCGCCCCTTCCTCGCCCGGCGCAGCCGCCGACGAGGCCCCAGCGTTCTTCCGACGTCGTCCGGCCATCGTTGCGCGTTCTCCCTACACCGAGCGGTCAGCCGATCGGCACACCGGAATCAGCTCCGTGTGCCGGTCCACTACCTCAGCGTATAGGCCGGGCATGCCCGATGCGTGGACACGGGGGCGCGCGCCCAGGGCGCGCGCCGTACCGCGTATCCTTCGCTTGGCGCCGTGCACACCCCGCGCGGCCCAACCGGGCAACGAAGCCCAACCACGCAGTCCGTATACCCGCCCACCAGGGAACATTCCGTAAGGCCACCACCCAAGGCCATACCGGCCCGCGGTGGCACCCCTCACAGGAGACCCCTGATTTGACTCCTCCACCCCGTAGCCGGGGCGGCTTCTCACTCGGCTCGCCCGAGCCTCATGACGGCCAAGCCCTGACCGCTGCCATTGGGCAGAGCCCCACCGTACTACGCGGCGTCATGGCGCCGGGGATGTTTGACGGACGCCGACTGTCGGAGGCCCTGCTTCCCCTGGAACTCGCGCCGCGCGCCCAGCTCCAGCTCGCCGCGATCAGCCGCTGGAACGCGCTGCGCGGTGTGCGGGTCGGCCTCGTCGCCGCCGCCCTCCTCTTCATGCTGATCGGTGCCAACCTGGCGACCCCGATCTACCCGCTGCTCCAGACCCGCCTCGCCCTGACCGCGCTCGACACCAGCGTGCTGTTCACGGTGTACGTGTTCGCGCTGGTCCCGGTGCTGGCCGTGGTCGGCCACTGGTCGGACCACCTCGGCCGGCGCGCGCTGATCCTTCCCGCGGTCGGCCTGGCCGCCGCCGGCGACGTGGTCTTCGCCACCTCCGGCAGCTTCTGGCAGCTGGCCGTCGGCCGCGCCGTCCAGGGCATCGCGGTGGGTCTGTCCACGGGCGCCGCCGGCGCCGCCCTCGGCGACCTGCTGCCCGAGCGCCCGACCCTGGCCGCCAAGCTCACCCTCGCCTGTTCGGCCGGCGGCGTCGCGCTCGGCCCGGTGGTCGGCGCCCTGCTGGCCGGCGGCTCGGACCCGCTGCTGACGCCGTTCCTGCTGCACGCCGTCGCCCTGCTGGCGCTCTGCGTGCCGCTCGCCGTGGTCCACCCCCGGATGCCCGGCCGCAGCCGCCCGCCGGCCTCCCCGCCGCGCATCACCACCCCGGCCCACCTGCGCCCGCAGCGGCTGCGGATGCCCCGCACCGGCCGCCACGAGTTCCTGCTGGCCTCCGGTGCGGGCTTCGTCTCCTACGCGGTCTTCGGCGTCTACCTCAGCCTGGCCCCGGCGTTCTCCGCCAAGCTGCTGCACACCGACTCCCGGCTGACCGGCGCCGTCGTGGCGGCCCTGCTGCTCGGCTCCTCCGCCCTCGCCCAGCTGCTCGTCCCGCCGACCGCGGACCGCGTGGTCATCGCCCTGGGGCTGACCGGCCTGGCCGCCGGCCTCGGCCTGGTCGTCGCCGCCCAGTACACCGGCACCCCGGCACTGCTGTTCATCGGCAGCGTCCTCGGCGGCGCCTGCCAGGGCGTCGCCTTCCGCTCGCTCTTCACCTCCGCCGTGGCCGCGATGAACCCGGAACGCCGGGGCTCGGAGCTCAGCTCCCTCTGGGTCATCGTCTACCTCGGGTCCTCGCTGCCCATCGTCGGCGTCGGCGCCCTCGTCCAGCGCTACGGCCTCCTCCCCGCCACCAGCGGCTTCGTCGCCCTCGCGGCCACCGTCTGCCTCGCTCTGGCCGTCGCCGTGGCCAAGCGCCCGAAGCGCGCCTGACACAGCACGAACGCCGCCGCCCGGTACGGATTCCGTACCGGGCGGCGGCGTTCGGTGTGGATCACACCGTCCGGAGCTTCCAGCTGTTCGTGCGGAACTCGAAAGCGAACGGACTCGGCGGCAGTCTCGCCACCCACCGGCAGATGTACCACTGCCGCGCGAATCATTCCCCCGAAGGAGAAATTCGCGCGGCAGCAGGTTGACGATCGACGGATCTCAGACGTTGAAGCCGAGGGCGCGGAGCTGGTCGCGGCCGTCGTCGGTGATCTTGTCGGGGCCCCACGGCGGCATCCAGACCCAGTTGATGCGCAGGTCCTGGACGAGGCCGTCGGTGGCCGTCTTGGCCTGGTCCTCGATGACGTCGGTCAGCGGGCAGGCCGCCGAGGTGAGCGTCATGTCGATGGTGGCCACGTCCGACTCGTCGATGTGGATCCCGTAGATCAGGCCCAGGTTGACGACGTCGATGCCCAGCTCGGGGTCGACGACGTCCATCAGGGCCTCGGTGAGGTCCTCGACGGAGACGGTGCCGGCGGTGGTGCCGACGATGACGGTCGGGCCCTCCTCGGCGGAAGGGGCGGGCGTCTCGGTGGTGTCGCTCATGGTGTCTGTCCTCCTCTTCTGCGTCAGTTGGTGGGGGTGCCGTCGACGGCGGGCCGCTCGGCCAGCGCCTTGGCGGTGGCGTCCTTCCAGGCCATCCAGCTCAGCAGTGCGCACTTGACCCGGGCCGGGTACTTGGAGACGCCGGCGAACGCGACCGCGTCCTCCAGCACCTCCTCGTCGCCCTCGCCCTGGCCCTTGCTCTGCATGAGCTCCAGGAAGGCCTCCTGGACGGCCTGCGCCTCGCCGACGGTCTTGCCGACCACCAGGTCGTTCAGCACCGAGGCGCTGGCCTGGCTGATGGAACAGCCCTGCGACTCGTACGAGACGTCGGCGACCGTGGCGCCGTCGAGCCTCACCCGCAGGGTGATCTCGTCCCCGCAGGTGGGGTTGACGTGGTGCACCTCGGCGTCGCCGTCCCGCAGCCCCTTGCCGTGCGGGTTGCGGTAGTGGTCCAGGATGATCTCCTGGTACATCGAGTCGAGCTTCATGTCGTGGGCCGTCCTGTCAGCCGAAGAAGTTCCGGACGTGGTGCAGGCCGTCGATCAGGGCGTCGACCTCGCCCGGCGTCGAGTACAGATAGAACGACGCCCGCGTGGTCGCCGGAATTCCGTACCGCAGGCAGACCGGCCGCGCGCAGTGGTGGCCGACGCGCACGGCGATGCCCTGCTCGTCCAGCACCTGGCCCACGTCGTGCGGGTGGATGTCACCCAGCGTGAACGAGATCGCGGCGCCGCGGTCCACGGCCGTGCGCGGGCCGATGATCCGCAGGTCCGGGACCTCCAGCAGGCGCTCGACGGCGTACTCGGTGATCGCGTGCTCGTGCGCGGCGATCTTCTCCATGCCGATGGCCGACAGGTAGTCGATTGCCGCGCCCAGCCCGACCGCCTGGGCGATCGGCGGGGTGCCGGCCTCGAACTTGTGCGGCGCCGGGGCGTAGGTGGACGAGCCCATCGTGACGGTCTCGATCATCTCGCCGCCGCCGAGGAACGGCGGGAGGTCCTCCAGCAGCTCCTGGCGGCCCCAGAGCACGCCGATACCGGTCGGGGCGAGCATCTTGTGGCCGGTGAAGGCGACGAAGTCGGCCTCCAGCGCCTGCACGTCCAGCACCATGTGCGGCGCGGCCTGCGAGGCGTCGATCACCACGAGGGCGCCGACGGCCTGGGCCTTGCGCACGATGGTCTCGACCGGGTTGACGGTGCCGAGCAGGTTGGAGACCAGGGTGAACGAGACCACCTTGGTCTTCTCGGTGATCAGCTCGTCGATGTTGGACAGGTCGAGCCGGCCCTCGTCGGTCAGCCCGAACCACTTCAGCTTCGCGCCGGTGCGCTGCGAGAGCAGCTGCCACGGGACGATGTTGGAGTGGTGCTCCATCTCCGTGATGACGATCTCGGACTCGGCGTCCACCCGGTACGGCTCGTCCGCCCAGGTCAGCATGTTGGCGACCAGGTTGAGCGACTCCGAGGCGTTCTTGGTGAAGACCACCTCGTTGCGGCTCGGCGCGTTGACGAACGCCGCGACCTTGTCACGGGCGCCCTCGTACAGCGCCGTGGCCTCCTCGGCGAGCACGTGCACGCCGCGGTGGACGTTGGCGTTGTGCCGCTCGTAGTAGGCGTTGAGCGCCTCGAGCACCTGGCGCGGCTTCTGCGAGGTGGCCGCGTTGTCCAGGTAGACCAGCGGCTTGTCGTCGTGCAGCAGCCGCTGGAGGACCGGGAAGTCCTTGCGGATCGCATCGGTGTCGAGCAGACCCGACAGAACCGCCGACTCGTGCGTATGGGTCACTCGGAAGCGCCGCCCTTCACGTAGGACTCGTAGCCCTCGTTCTCCAGCTTGTCGGCCAGCTCGGCACCGCCGGACTCGACGATGCGGCCGCCCGCGAAGACGTGAACGTGGTCGGGCTTGATGTACCGCAGGATGCGGGTGTAGTGGGTCACCAGCAGGGTGCCGACCTCGCCGGTCGAACGGACCCGGTTGATGCCCTCGGAGACGATCCGCAGCGCGTCGACGTCCAGGCCGGAGTCGGTCTCGTCGAGGATCGCGATCTTCGGCTTGAGGAGCTCCAGCTGGAGGATCTCGTGGCGCTTCTTCTCACCGCCGGAGAAGCCCTCGTTGACGTTGCGCTCGGCGAAGGCCGGGTCCATCTGGAGGGCGGACATCGCCTCCTTGACCTCCTTCACCCAGAGCCGCAGCTTGGGGGCCTCGCCGCGGACGGCGGTGGCGGCGGTGCGCAGGAAGTTGGAGACCGAGACACCGGGGACCTCGACCGGGTACTGCATGGCCAGGAAGACGCCGGCCCGGGCGCGCTCGTCGACGGACATCTCCAGGACGTTCTCGCCGTCCAGCAGCACCGAGCCGCCGGTGACGGTGTACTTGGGGTGACCGGCGAGCGAGTAGGCCAGGGTGGACTTGCCGGAGCCGTTCGGACCCATGATCGCGTGGGTCTCGCCCTGCTTCACGGTCAGGTCGACGCCCTTCAGGATCTCCCGGGGGCCGTTCTCGGCCTCGACGGAGACGTGCAGGTCGCGGATTTCAAGGGTTGCCATGTGTACTCAGGACTCCTGGTTGACGGAGACGAGCACATCGTCCCCTTCGATCTTTACGGGGTAGACAGCGACCGGCTTGGTGGCGGGCAGGCCGGAGGGCTTGCCGGTGCGCAGGTCGAAGCTGGAGCCGTGCAGCCAGCACTCGATCATGCAGTCCTCGACCTCGCCCTCGGAGAGCGAGACGTTCGCGTGCGAGCAGATGTCGTTGATCGCGAACACCCCCTCGTCGGTGCGGACGATGGAGACCGGCACGCCGTTGAGGTCGACGCGCTTGGGCACGTCCTCGGCGAGCTCGCTGAGCGCGCAGGCGCGGAGAAAGCTCATCTGGCTCAGACCGCCGCTTCCAGCTCGGCTTCGATCTTCTCCATCAGCTGGTCCTGGATCTCGGCGACGCCGATCTGCTGGACCAGCTCGGCGAAGAAGCCGCGCACCACCAGGCGGCGGGCCTCGTCGGCCGGGATGCCGCGGGCCTGCAGGTAGAAGAGCTGCTCGTCGTCGAAGCGGCCGGTCGCGGAGGCGTGGCCGGCGCCGACGATCTCGCCGGTCTCGATCTCCAGGTTCGGGATCGAGTCGACGCGGGCGCCGTCGGTGAGCACCAGGTTGCGGTTGTGCTCGTAGGTGTCGGTGCCCTCGGCGGCGGCGCGGATCAGCACGTCGCCGACCCAGACGGCGTGCGCGTCCTGGCCCTGCAGCGCGCCCTTGTAGACCACGTTGGAGCGGCAGTGCGGGGTGTCGTGGTCGATGACCAGACGGTGCTCCAGGTGCTGGCCGGCGTCGGCGAAGTAGAGGCCGAACAGCTCGGCCTCGCCGCCCGGCGCGGCGTAGGAGACCCGCGGGTGGATGCGGACCACGTCGCCGCCGAAGGTGACGACCACGGACTTCAGCGAGGCGTCCCGGCCGACCAGGGCGGTCTGCTGGGTGGCGTGCACCGCGTCGCGGTCCCAGTCCTGGACGGAGACGAAGGTGAGCTTGGCACCGTCGCCGACCAGGAGCTCGACGTTGGCGGCGCGGGTGCCGGTACCGGTGTGGTTGATCACCACGACGGCCTCGGCGAACGGCTTGACGTCGACCACCACGTGGGCGAAGCGGGTGCCGCCCTCGCCGTGCACGTCGATCTTGACCGGCTCGGTGAGCACCGTCTCCTTGGGGACGGTGACCACGAGCGCCTGCTCGAAGGCGCTGAACGCCTGCGCGGCGACCCGGTCGACCGGCTTGCCGGCCTTGCCCAGGCGGGCGTCGTCGCGGCCGACGGCCTCGGCGGTGACGCCGTCCGGCAGGCTCAGCTCGACCTTGTCCGTGCCTTCGCCGTCCTTCTCGACCGTGGCAGCGGCGGTGCCGTCGTGCAGGCCGTTCAGGCGGTGGAGCGGGGTGAAGCGCCAGTCCTCCTCACGGCCGGTCGGCACCGGGAAGTCGCCGACCTCGAAGGAGGGCTTGACCGCGACGCGGGCGTCGATCGGCTGCTGGACGGAGGCGCGGCCGGTGCCGGGGCCGGCGAGCTGCGCGCCCGCCCCGGCGGTGCCGACCTCGATCGAACCGGCGGTGGTGGAGCCGGTGGGGGTGTTGACGTCAGCCATGGCTGTCGTGGTGCTCTCTTCCTAACGATGCGGACTGGACTGCGTGCGGCTGCTCGTCAGCCGACGGAGCCCTCCATCTGCAGCTCGATCAGCCGGTTCAGCTCCAGCGCGTACTCCATCGGCAGCTCGCGCGCGATCGGCTCGACGAAGCCACGGACGATCATCGCCATCGCCTCGAACTCGGTCATGCCCCGGCTCATCAGGTAGAAGAGCTGGTCCTCGCTGACCTTGGAGACGGTCGCCTCGTGGCCCATGGACACGTCGTCCTCGCGGACGTCCACGTACGGGTACGTGTCCGAGCGGGAGATGGTGTCGACCAGCAGCGCGTCGCAGAGCACGTTGGACTTGGCGCCCTTGGAGCCCTCGCCGATCTCGATCAGACCGCGGTAGGAGGTCCGGCCGCCGCCTCGCGCCACCGACTTGGAGACGATGTTGGAGGAGGTGTTCGGCGCCATGTGGACCATCTTGGCGCCGGCGTCCTGGTGCTGGCCCTCGCCGGCGAAGGCGATCGACAGGGTCTCGCCCTTGGCGTGCTCGCCCATCAGGTAGACGGCCGGGTACTTCATGGTGACCTTGGAACCGATGTTGCCGTCGATCCACTCCATGGTCGCGCCCTCGTACGCCACGGCGCGCTTGGTGACCAGGTTGTAGACGTTGTTCGACCAGTTCTGGATGGTCGTGTAGCGGCAGCGGCCGCCCTTCTTGACGATGATCTCCACGACCGCGGAGTGCAGCGAGTCCGAGGAGTAGATCGGCGCGGTGCAGCCCTCGACGTAGTGGACGTAGGCGTCCTCGTCGACGATGATCAGCGTCCGCTCGAACTGGCCCATGTTCTCGGTGTTGATCCGGAAGTAGGCCTGGAGCGGGATGTCCACCTGGACACCCTTCGGGACGTAGATGAAGGAGCCACCGGACCAGACGGCCGTGTTCAGCGCGGCGAACTTGTTGTCGCCGGCCGGGATGACAGTGCCGAAGTACTCCTTGAAGATCTCCGGGTGCTCCCTCAGAGCGGTGTCGGTGTCCAGGAAGATGACACCCTGCTCCTCGAGGTCCTCGCGGATCTGGTGGTAGACCACCTCGGACTCGTACTGCGCGGCGACACCGGCGACCAGGCGCTGCTTCTCCGCCTCCGGGATGCCCAGCTTGTCGTACGTCGCCTTGATGTCCGCCGGCAGGTCCTCCCAGGACTCGGCCTGCTTCTCGGTCGAGCGGACGAAGTACTTGATGTTGTCGAAGTCGATGCCGGTGAGGTCGGAGCCCCAGGTCGGCATGGGCTTCTTGCCGAACAGCTTGAGGCCCTTGAGCCGCAGGTTCAGCATCCACTCGGACTCGTTCTTCTTCGCCGAGATGTCGCGGACGACGTCCTCGCTGAGCCCGCGCTTGGCGGCGGCGCCGGCGGCGTCCGGGTCGGCCCAGCCGTACTCGTAGGTGCCCAGGCCTTCGAGCTCCGGGTGCGAAACGGTGTCAGTCATGCGAGCTTCCTAACGCGCGGACGCTGAGTCTTCGGTGGACGTACCGGCAGTCGGCACTGCATCGGTACCCGGGCCTGCGGGGCGCAGTGCGGGCGACGATGCGGCACCGGGTGCCGGCACATAGGTGGTGCAGACCCCGTCGCCGTGGGCGATGGTGGCCAGCCGTTGCACATGGGTGCCCAGCAGTTGGGAGAAGACCTCGGTCTCCGCCTCGCAGAGCTGCGGGAACTGCTCGGCGATGTGCGCGACCGGGCAGTGGTGCTGGCAGAGCTGCGCGCCCGCCGGGGCTTTCGCCGCGGCCGACGGAACACGCCGCACGGTGGCAGCGTACCCGTCCGCACTCAGCGCCTGGGCAAGCGCTTCGGTGCGCTCCCCGGCCTCGGCCTGGCGCAGCGTGGCGAGGTAGCGCTCGCCCTGCTTGCCGAACCGGGCCCGGGCGAAGGCGGCGACCGCCTCCTCGCCCGCCTTGCCGCCGCCCACCGAGTCGGAGATCCACCGCAGCGCGTCGGCCGCGAGCTGGTCGTACGCCTGGTAGAAGGCGTCCCGGCCGGCGTCGGTGAGGGCGAAGACCTTGGCGGGGCGGCCCCGGCCGCGGCTGCCGTACACCCGCTGTTCACGGGCGTCGACCAGGCCGGCGGCGGCGAGGCCGTCCAGGTGACGGCGGACGGCCGCGGTGGTCAGACCGAGCCGGTTCGCCAGGTCGGTGGCGGAGGAGGGGCCGTGGTCGAGGATCGAACGTGCGACCCGGTCCCGGGTCGCACGGTGGCCCTCCAGCAGCACCTCGGCCGCCGTCGCGGGCACGGCACAGCCGGGGGCCGACTCGGCCTCCTGCTGCGTGGTGTGCTCGCGCATGTTTTTCACAACACCAGTGTTGCGTAATTACTTCCGACAGGACAAGCCGTGATCCAGGCCTCACTGGTGTCATCTGTCACGCAGGTAAGGCTTACCTGGCCTGCGTGGACGATCAATCCGGCCGCCCCTTCCCCGCGGCCGCACCGGGGTCCCGCGACGGGCCCCGTGTTCACGCCTTCTACACTCGCCGGTATGCATTCCGAACCCGCGGTCCAGATCACCGGGCTGGTCAAGCGCTACGGCGAGAAGACCGCGGTGGACGGTCTCGACCTCACCCTCGCGCGCGGCGCGATCACCGCCGTGCTCGGTCCCAACGGCGCCGGCAAGACCACCACCATCGAGACCTGCGAGGGCTACCGCCGCCCGGACGCCGGCACCGTCCGCGTCCTCGGCCTCGACCCCGTCGCCCAGAGCGCCGAGCTGCGCCCCCGGATCGGCGTGATGCTGCAGTCCGGCGGCGTGTACGCCGGGGCGCGCGCCGTCGAGATGCTCCGGCACACCGCGAAGCTGCACGCCCACCCGCTGGACGTGGACGCCCTGGTCGAGCGGCTCGGCCTCGGCTCCTGCGGCCGCACCACCTACCGCCGGCTCTCCGGCGGGCAGCAGCAGCGGCTCGCCCTGGCCATGGCCGTGGTCGGCCGCCCCGAACTGGTCTTCCTGGACGAGCCCACCGCCGGCCTCGACCCGCAGGCCCGCCGCGCCACCTGGGACCTCGTCCGCGACCTGCGCCGGGACGGCGTCACCGTCGTCGTCACCACCCACCACCTGGACGAGGCCGAACAGCTCGCCGACCAGGTCGCCATCGTCGACCGCGGCCGCGTGATCGCCGAGGGCACCCCGGAGGAGCTCTGCCGCGGCGGCGCCGAGTCCTCGCTGCGCTTCGACGGCCCGCCCGGGCTCGACCTCGCCCCGCTGCTCAAGGAGCTGCCCGAGGGCGCCACCGCCACCGAGGCCTCCCCCGGCAGCTACCGCATCGAGGCACCCGTCGACCCCCAGCTGCTGGCCACCGTCACCGGCTGGTGCGCGGCCTCCGGCATCCTCCCCGAGCGGCTCGCCGTACAGCGCCGCAGCCTCGAAGACGTCTTCCTCGACCTGACCGGACGGGACCTCCGCTCGTGACGACCACCGATTACTCCCCGCAGCCGGGCGCCGCCCCCGTCGGCCGGATGCTGCTCGCGCAGACCGCCTTCGAGACGAAGATGCTGCTGCGCAACGGCGAACAGCTGCTGCTGACCGTGATCATCCCGACGGTGCTGCTCGTCCTCTTCTCCGCCGTCGACATCGTCGCCGTCGAGGGCCCCGGCAAGCGCGTCGACTTCCTGGCGCCCGGCCTGCTCGCACTTGCCGTGATGTCCACCGCCTTCACCGGACAGGCCATCGCCACCGGCTTCGAGCGCCGCTACGGCGTGCTCAAGCGGCTCGGCGCCAGCCCGCTGCCGCGCTGGGCCCTGCTCACCGCGAAGACGGGGTGCGTGCTGGTCACCGAGGCGCTGCAGGTGGCGCTGCTGTCGGTGATCGCGCTGGCGCTCGGCTGGTCCCCGCAGGGCGACCCCTTCAGCGTTGTCGCCCTGCTCGTCCTCGGAACGGCCGCGTTCTCCGGCCTCGGCCTGCTGATGGCCGGCACGCTCAAGGCGGAGGCCACGCTGGCCGCCGCCAACCTGGTCTTCATCCTGCTGCTGCTGGCCGGCGGCGTGATCGTGCCGCTGTCGAAGTTCCCGTCGGCCGTGCAGTCGGTGCTGGAGCTGCTGCCGATCGCCGCCCTCTCGGACGGCCTGCGCTCGGTCCTCCAGACCGGCGCCGGGGTGCCCTGGGCCGACCTCGGCATCCTGGGCGGCTGGGCGGTGCTCGGCCTGGCCGCGGCCGCCCGGTTCTTCCGCTGGGAGTGATCCCGGCGGTCGCACCCGGCACCGAGGCGATGAGCCGCCGTCAGGGAGCGGCGACGCCGCCCAGCAGCAGTAGTGCCGAGAAGCCGCCGAGGAAGAGGGTTATGCAGCCGTAGAGCCACGGGCTGGCGGGGCCGTCGAAACCGAGGATGACGATCTTCTCGGGACGGCGCGGGTGGTAGGCGACTGCGACCGGGTCTCCCCTGTCGAGTGGGCAGGAGTGGGGCGTGCCGGTGGCGCTCTCCGCCTCGACCGGCGTGCCGTCGGGAAGTTCGAAGCGGACCACCGGGTGGTGCTGGAGGTCGCCGTCCCCGTCGGTGTCGGTCCGAACATAGAGCACCTGGCCGACAGTGTGAACGCCGCGGCTGCGGATCCGGTGGACCTGGTGGGTCTCCCGTGCCGCGAAGCACGTGAGGACACCGAGCACGGCACCGACCCCGAGAGCGACTGTGTTCATGGACCCCGGAGCATAGGGGAGAAGCCGAGGCCCGCTCCCCGGACGCCGGCGAGAACGCCGGGATGGCGCGGCGAGGCCCTCGCCCGGGTCGGCGAGGGCCTTCGTGGTCGCGCTCAGTCGGGTATGCGGTGTCGGCCGGATTTGGTGGACGGTTGAGGGATCTCGGGGCCGAAGTGGCCGGCCTGGCGGGCGATCCAGGCGTACTCGTAGGTGCCGTCGGGGAGTCGGCGCAGCTCCCACCGGCCGTGTCGGCTGATCGGGGGCGGCGGGGCCTCTGCGTCCGGGTGCGGCATCTTGATCGTCGCGATCACGCCGAGGGCCACGGTGACGAGGGCCAGTGCGAGAAGGGTGATCAGCGCGGCGCCGACGAGGAAGCCGGCGGTGCCGGATCTCATCGGCGGATCCCGAGGACGCGGTGGCCGAGGTGGGCGGCGAGGGACTGGAGCAGGTCGTGGGCCTGGTCGCGGGTGAGGGGGAAGGCCAGCTGCTCGCCGGGGGCGGCGTGGACGTCGAGGTCCACGGCGAGGCGCAACTGGAGGGCGGCGTCGGGGACGTGCTCGACGGCGAGGTAGTGGGCGGTGGTGCGCTCGGTGTGGATCGCCCCGGTGGCGACCATCGGGATCAGGACTCCCACGGCTGGTCCCTTTCGGTGTCGCGGAGCAGGTGGAGGAGGTTGAGGGCGGTGCTGATGGGAGCGTTGCCGAAGTCGATCAGGATGCGGCCGTCGACGGCGCCGTTGACGGTGGCGGCGGAACCCCAGCGGATCCCGAACTTCGCTCCTCGGGTGTGGAGTTCACGGAGGAGGGCGGCGACCTGGGTGTCGCTGTAGTCACGCATCCGGGGGTCGTCGGGGGCGAGCGGGGTGCGGCGGGCGGCGCTCACGCGGCGCAGTCCAGCTCGAACCAGACGAACTTGCCGTTCTTACGGGGACTGGCCCCGAAGCGGTGAGTGAGCGAGCGGACCAGGTGCAGGCCGCGGCCGGACAGCTCGTAGGGGTCGGCGGAGACGTGCGGCTCGGGCAACTCCGGGCTGTCGTCCGCGACCGAGACCCGCAGGGTGCGGGTGGCGAGGAGGACGACGACCACGGCCGGGGCGGGGCTGCCCCCGTGCTTCCAGGCGTTGACGAACAGCTCACAGAGGGCGAGTTCGGCGTCGTGGATGAGGCCGTCCGGCCATCCGGCGGCGGACAGCGCGTGGCGCAGCGCCTCGCGGGCGGCGGACCAGTCGGGCGGGTTGAAGGCACACATGAGGGACCTCCGGATGAGGTTGAGCGGAGAGGGACTCGGCATTCACCGGCGGATACGTCACCGTGAGCCAGGCCAGGACATGGCTGCTCTGCGGTGCGAGGGCAGCAGGCGCCTACTGCCCCGGAAACAGGCCTTACTGACGATCCGTCGGATCGCTGTGACATAGACCATAGCGCACCCGCTCTTAAAGTTAATCCGAATGCGAGAAGGTTCCCTCTCCAGTGCGACGCTCGCTGCCCTGCACCCAAGTAGCACCGCCAGCGAGGGGCGCGGGACACTGGCGTCCGTACCTGCAGAGAGGACGTCATGGCCCTTCGCCCGAAACCAACCCTTCGCCAGCGTCGCCTCGGCGCCGAACTGCGAAGGATGCGAGAGCAAGCCGGCTTTGGAGGCAGCCACCTTGCCCGCTTGCTCGGGGTGACTCCAGCCCTGGTGACCCAGATGGAGAACGGGAAGTCGGCCGTCAGCATGGAGCGCCTGCGCGCGATCGCCACGGCCTGCGGATGCGGAAACGAACCCCTGATCGACGCACTCGCCAACATCATCGAGGAACGAGAGACAGGCTGGTGGGAGAACTACAGCCATGGTCTGACCACGGACCTGCTCGATGTCGCCGCGATCGAGGGTCATGCACGGAGGATCTCCACATACTCGATCACCTTCGTCCCGGGACTGCTCCAGACCCCGGCATACGCGACTTCGGTGTTCGCTCGTGCGATCCCACCGTTGCCGCGCGTCGATGTCGATCTCAGGATGGCTTTCCGCCTCCAGAGGCAACAGATCGTCCGGTCCGGCGCGACGCCCTACACGGCGTTCATCCACGAAGCCGCGCTCCGCATGCAGTTCAGTGGGCCGGAGGTGCTTGCCGAGCAACTCGGCGCTCTCATCAAGGACTCCGAGAGCGCCGGAATCTCAGTTCGAGTGGTGCCCTTCGACATCGAATCTCTGCCCGGCCCCAGCGAGAACTTCGTCTACACCGAGGGCCCGGTCCCCGAACTGGACACCGTGCAGATCGACATTAGCTTTGGCTGCCCACTTTTCGATACTCCCTCGGACCTGGCGAGTTACCGCGAAATCCTCACCCGCATGGCATCTGTGGCCCTCACGGAAGAGGGGTCGCGAGACTTCATCCGATCCATCAAGAAGGAGATCGAGAGTCAGTATGAGTAGCCCCATATGGCAGAAGTCCAGCTACTCCGGATCGAGCAACGCGTGTGTCGAGGTGCGTACCGCCCACGGGCGGGTCGAACTCCGCGAATCCGACGACGGCAACATCGTCATCCGCACCTCCCCCGCCAAGTTCGCCGCCTTCCTCCGCGGTGCCAAGGCAGGCGAGTTCGACCACCACACCGCCAACGCGTAGCGAATCGTTCCGGCGGCCCCTTGCTCCTCGCAAAGGGCCGCCGCGGCGCACCGGGGATACCCCGCGCTGCACCGCCGGATCGGCGCTACGGTGAATGGGACGGCAGGTGCCAAGGACTGCCACGGAGGCGCGTGCCCAAGCCGCCCGGTGATCGACCCACCGGCCTCCGACGTCGCCTCAAGGTCCACCGGGCCGGAAATGCCCGTTGAGAATCTCCACGTCCTCAAGGGAGGGGACGGCTTTGAGCAGGCGCACACCGAGCAGGGGAACGCTCCTGAAGTTGGCCGGCGTCATGGTCCTGGCATGCGGGTTGACCCCGCTCGCGGCAACGCCCGCCAATGCCTACCCGCTGCCTACCCGCTGCCTACCCGCCGGCCAGCTGCGGACTACGGTGCGGGACCAGATCGGCGCTTTTCGCGCGATGGACGTATCGCCGTCTGGAATACCGTACCGATTCCCTGACTCCCTCCCCCGGACCCACCGAGTTCGCCACCCCCTCAGGGCTTCGGCGCAGTCGCGTGACTCCCGCTCTGTGATCCTCCGAGGCCGGGGAGTGCAAGGGAGCAGCGGGGATGGCGTCCTTGAAGCTGGATGCCCTTCCAGGAAGGGGAATTGAGCTGCCTGCGCAGCTTCGGCGCCTACGAGGCGAAACCAACCCCGCGTTCAGCGAAGACACTGATCGCATCACCCAGGAACTCCACCATCCTGGGGTGGTAGGAGTTGTGAAACTCCCTCATGCCGTCGTCTTCTCCGTAGAAGAGCGACATGCCCACATAGGCCTCCCTGCTGGGGACGTAGAATCGGCAGATTATGTCGAAGTGCCTGCTGACGAGCTCCTGAATCTGTCGATCCCCGGGCAGGGAGGCGTCCAGAACGGCCGCGATCTCCCTGTACAGCACGTCCCAGTCCTGGTGGACCTGCTCTCTGTCCACGTGCGCCCAGTCGTTGGTCTCGGCAAGGCTCCTCGCCTGCTCTCCGGCCAACGCCCGGCGACACTCGTCCTCGTACTGACTGCGACTACCCATGGCACCGATTCCCATACGTCCAACACCCCGTCAGTGATCTTGATCCAGGCGAACAGTGACACACCCCCACACGGGCGGCAAGCCGTTTGTTCGAGGCGGAATCCAGGGCTCGGGCGCAGTGGTCCGACTCCACCGTCAAGCTCCGCACCAAGGTCACCCGCGGCGCCGGCAGCCCGGCAGCCGCCCTCGCGATGGTGTTCAAGCTCGTCGAGTCCGCCCGGAACCGCTGGCGCGCGATCACCGGAAGCCACCTCGTTCCCCCGCCAGTAGGCCCCGCTGACTCGGGACAGTCGACACCACGCGCCCCCCGGCGTGGGAAGTCGGACCCGCCGACTCCCCGCTCCCCCCGAGCGCCCAAGGCACCGCGGCGCTCGGGCCGAACGCGTCCCGGCACGGCGACCGGCGGCCGGGCCGAGGAAGACCCCCTCGCCCACCGCCTCCAAGCTGCCCTGCGCTGCCGAACCTCCCCCGACCGGACGAGGCCGAGAAGAGCAGACTTTGGCAGGGGTCCGCGGGCGATCAGTGGCCGTCCCGGATCTGCCCTTCGGCCCACTCGGCCCACTCGCGGCGCATCGCGTTGAACCGCAGGCCGTACTCGAGCGCGATCCTGCTGTGGACGGCGGGGTCTCCGTCGCCCCGGCCGATCTCCTCTTCGGCGGCCTGCAGTCGTTCCTGGTGGCGTTCGGAGATCCGGGCCAGCCACCGCAGGTAGTCGCGCCCCTGGGCGGGGGTGAGCACGCCGAGGAAGAAGACCCGCAGCAGGAGGTCGCTGCGCGCATGCTGGGTGGGTGTCGTCTCGGTGAGCCAGTGCTGCAGTTCGGCCAGGCCCTCGGCGGTCAGGGCGTATTCCTTGCGGCCTCGAGGTCCGTGGGCGCTGACGGTGATCAGACCACTGTCGTCCAGCCTGGTCAGTTCCGTGTAGACCTGGCTCTGGGTGGCCGGCCAGGCGAGGGCGAGCGAGCTCTCGAACTCTTTCAACAGGTCGTAGCCGCTGGCGGGCCGGTCCACCAGCAACCCCAACAAGGCGTGTCGAAGACTCATGCCCGCAGCCTAGCTTCCACAATTGACATGTCGTCAGAGGAGGTTCTACGTTGGGCCGTCGTCATGCCGATCCAGGGGGAGATTCACCATGACCTACGTCCTCACGTTCCTGCCGTGGATCGTCTACGCCGTCCTGCCGTCCGACCGCTGGCAGTGGGCCGCGCTGGCCGGCCTGGTCGTGGCCGTGGGAGTGATCGTCAAGCGGCGTTCGACGGGAAGCGGCTTTGACGCGCTGATCATCGAGACCGGGTCGGCGGGCTTCTTCGCCGTGCTGGCCGCCGTGGCCTTCGCCAAGCCCGACTCGGCCGTTCACGCGTACTCGGCCGCGCTGTCCTCCTGTGTTCTCGCCCTGATCGCCGGCGCCTCGCTGGCGATCGGCAAGCCGTTCACCCTCGGCATCGCCAAGCAGTCCACTCCGCGCGAGGTTTGGCATCAGCCGCTTTTCGTGCGCACCAACCGCGTCCTCACCGGCGTCTGGGCCACCGCCTTCGCCGCGACCGCCGCCGTGCTGGCCGCCCTCGGCCACGCCGACCAGGGCCACTCGACCACCGCCACCCTGGTTCAGGTCGCCGGCTTCGTGATCCCGATGGTGTTCACCAACCGCTACGTCGCCACCGTCCAGGAGCGGGCACGACCGCAGGGCTAGTGCCGCATCAAGCAACGTTCGCCTTGTCGACTACGTCGCGGAGTCGCTTGTCGGCGGCGTGCTTGTTTCGCGAGATGATGTATCGGCGGATCATGCTGCCCTGTTACTTGTGGCTGGGATGGTCGGTGCCGTCGAGGGCGAAGTAGCGCAGGGCGGTGGACTGGGCCTCGATCCGGTTGAGCCAGGAGCTGTTGGTCGGGGTGTAGGCGGTCGTCGACCACCCCCTCGGCGACCAGGAAATCGGCCAGCTTGGCCAGGCTCCAGGTCGAGAACGGCAGGCCGTGCTCGGCCGGCTTGGACTTCGCGATCTTCTTGATCTCCCGGCGCTCGGGCAGGGTGAACGTCCTCGGTCGACCGCCCTTGTACTTGGGGTACAAGGAGTCGAAGCCGTCGGCGTTGAAGTTGTGGATCACGTCCCGGACCCGGTCCGCTCTGGTGAACGTGACCTCGGCGATCCTCGCCACCGGCATGCCCTGCGCGGACAACAGGACCATCTGGGCGCGTCGCCAGGTCACCACCGACTCGGTACCTCTGCGGACGATCCGCAGCAGCCGTCCGCCCTCGTCATCATCGATCTCACGGACCTGCACACGTTCAGCCACGTGATCATTGTGGCGGCGCTCCGAACAGCACCCGTGCGGCACTACACGACGGGGCGAACGTGACTTGACTCGGCCCTAGAACTCACGGCCCGCGTCGGAGCCTTGGGCGCTTGCTGCGATCGAGAGCGTGACCCCCAGCAGGGCTTGCCTGCGCAGTGTGTCGTTGGTGATTCGGCGGGCCGTCTGTTCGGCGCGGAGGGGGTCGGTCTCGGTGAGCGCCGTGACGACGCAGACCAGCAGCGGATCCTGGCCTGAGCCGGGCAGCTGGCCAAGGAGTTGCTCGGCGGCGTGCAGGTCCCTGCCGATCAGGTCCTCCAGGGCCCGCCACGTCAGCTTGGTGTCGTTGACTGCCGGAGGCCGGTGAACGGTCTCCCAAGCCCGACGTATCAGGTCCTTCGCGTGCTGCAGATCCCGGCCGACCGTCGTCACGGCGGCGGTGACCAGGGCATGAGCGAGATAACTCCGCTGCATCCTGTCGAGCGGCGTGGTGCGCGCGTCGCGGTGCAGCTCGGCCCGGTCAACGAGCCGCACCGCCTGAGCCGGGTCTACGGCGGCGATGTTCCCGGCGACCCCGATCAACGTCCAAAGCGATATGTCATGCCCGAGGTCGTCGGAGACGAGGCGTTCAGCAATCTTGGCGGCATACTCAAGATCGACCATCGCAGCCACTGCGACGATCTCTCCGATGGTTGCGGATCGGTGAGTGAAGGCATACGGCGGGATCTGAAGCGCCGCCCTGTGTGCGGCTACGAGCCAATGCCGTGCCTGGGCACGGTTGGAGGCGGCCACCTGGCCGGCCATACCGAGGAAGGCTTTGGCCCGAGCGACGTGATCGGTGATCCGATACGCGAGCCGCTGGGCCCGGGCCGTGTCTGCAGCGGCAGCGGAGACCGCGATACCCACAAGATCGTCGGTGCCGTCCGGCTCCTCCTCGACCTCCTCCGCAACCGGATCGGGCCGGCGGGATTTGCGCAAGCGCCACCACCCGCCAGGCGCGTGCTCCTCAGGCCGTACTGGTGACGCGACAGGGGCCGGCTTGGCGGTCAGCGCCGGTCCGACGAGAGCCAGCTCGGCGGCGTCGATCAGGTCCGGCACATGTCCGCAGCCGGCGGAGACCGCCTTGTCGATGGCACTCTTCCATGCCCCGGCCTGGCTACAGCGGACGGTGATCATGCCGATTAGCCGTTCGGCCCGGTGGGGATCGACGGGCGCCAGTTCCGCACTGACGAACGCCAGTGCCGTCTGCTTGTTGTGCTCTTCGGCCAGGCTGAGCGCGCGCTGCTCGGCGAGGTCAGTCAGGCGGCGGGATGCGTGCGGGTCGGCGCGGCGGCCGGCGTTGGCGGTCTGCACCAGGCGGAGAGGCAGGAACCACGGATTGTCGGGATCGAGGGGCAGGTCGCGGGCGGCCGACTCGACCTGCTCCATCAACTTACGGGCCCCGCCAGGGTCGCCCTCGGCCATCAGCTCGGCCATCTGGCTCAGGCTTACGATGCGGTGATACTGCTGGCGTGCCCGCTCGACGGGATCGGGAATCAGCGCGATGAGTGGTTCGGACTGTTCGAGCAGGCGCCGGGTCAGGCCGACATCGCCCGCGTCGAAGGCCAGTCCAAACTGAAAATCGATGCGCTTATCCGAGGGCAGACGCCGCATGATCTCGTCGTGGAGCCAGGGGGCTCTCCAGCCCACCTGAAACAACGCATCCGCTCTCTCATCCGGGTCATCGATGGAGTCGGCAAGCCGCACGGCGCGGTCGAACAGTTCCGCCTGCGCGGTGGTGAGCGGCGGCATGGCCTTGGGCACCTGGCCGCCGGTTGCCAGTTGCGTGGGCGGGTGCTCGACCGTCTGCGACAGGACCACGGTGCCCGGATCCTGGCTGTGTTCCAGCAGCGCCTTCGTCTGTTCGATGGTGGGGCGGGCGTTGGGGTCCTTGCCCAGCAGACGCAGGATGGCCTCGGCCAGCCACCCGGCCGAGGCCGGCGCGGGCGGATCGTCCATTCCGATCGCACGGATCGTGGCCATCAACGAGTCGCGGCGGAACGGCGATCCGCCGCCGACCGCCTCGTACAGGGTCACGCCCAGGGCCCACAGATCCCCGGCCGGCCCGTCAGCGTTGTCGAACCGTTCGGGAGCCATGTACTCCACGGTTCCGACCGCCAGACCCGTCCGGGTGATCCTGGTGTCCGCGTGGTGCTTGGCAATACCGAAGTCGACCAGCAGGATGCGGCCGTCATCGGCCAGCATGATGTTCCCGGGCTTAACGTCCCGGTGGACGATTCCGATCTCGTGCGCCGCGGCCAGGGCGGCCAAGACCTGCATGCCTATCCGGGCGGCCTGTGCTGGCCCGAAGTGCTGGCCTGCGGCGACGGCCTGCGCCAGGGACCGCCCTGCGATCAGGTCCATCACCGTCCACGGGATCCCGTCCTCGTCCTCGACCACGTCGTGGACGGCAACGACATTGGGATGGGTTCGCAGCGCGGCGGCGTGCCGGGACTCCTTCACCGCGTAGGCCAGTGCGGTCCGGCGCTCCTCAGGTGTGGCGTACGGATCCAGGATCAGGCGCTTGGCCGCGACCTCGACCTGCAGCCGCTGGTCTCTCGCCTTCCACACCTCGCCCATTCCGCCACCGCCCAGACGCTCGGCCAGCCGGTAGCGTCCAGCGATCACGGTCCCCTCGGAAACATCCAAAGCCCTGACCCCTTGTCCGCCGCACCCCATATCCGGCACTGAAAGGGTAGTTGGAGAACTACTGCCCTTGAGCGCGAATGGACACAACCGGCGACAGCGCCACATCTGACACCGCACCCGCACATCCACGCACAGCCCGGCCGTACCGACGCAGGCTCGACGGACAGTCACCCTCTATGCGCAGCTTCATACGCGTGCCAGAACCGCCGCCGCCACCGCAGCGGCGATCACCATCCAGACGGTGCGTCACAACAGGGCAAAGGTTGCCTGATGCGGCACTAGACGATCACGATCGCCGCACAGGGCAGGCCGGCGACTTCGCCACCTCACCTCACACACCACGGCGGCCCCTCGCTCATCCGAGGGCGCCGTCGGTCACGTCGAGATCCTGACCACAACGCGAGGTCCTGATCACTTCGCCCCGCCGAGCACCGGCTCGGCGGGGCGGAGTACTGCAAAGTGGCTGGTGCGGGTGCGGGCTCCGGGTGGATCGCTGCCTTTCGAGCACCCCGACCAGCCGGACGGTGGGATGTCAGCGACCGGCCTCCTTGAGGACCTCCGCCGACGGGAAGGCGATCGGGTTGCGACACGGGTAGGCGGTGACGGCCCCCTTGGCGGCCTTCAACGCGATGTCCAGCCGGGCCCGGTGCATCGAGGGCAGCGTCCGATCGGTGAGCCGGAAATCCCCCCACACGTGGATCTCCACGTACGGGCGGTCCAGGTCGGCGGCCACCGGGTTCTCGCACCGGAACGCCAGATGAACCGTACCGTCCTGCCACATCCACCCCTGGACGTCCTGGCCGAGGTCCAGCCTCCGCGGCACGGACTCGGTCACCGGAACGGCGTCCGGCGTAGTCCACGTGGTAGGAGAGGTCGGTCAGCAGCCCCACCTTCAGGTCCAGCAGCACCGGGTGATCCCGCTGCACCAGGCACGTCTGGTCGTGCCCGCCCGCGCGGAGGCCGACCCGCCGCTCCCGTCGTCGGGGCCTCCCGTAGTGCACACCGAACGTCCCGCTATCCCTGTCGGTCAACGGCTTCAGGTCGTTCCGGTCGGGCACCGGCCAGCAGGCGGTCGCGGGCAGGCTCAGCGGCTCGCGCGCGGACCACCACCACAGCCCGCCGCCGGCTGCCGCAACGGCGGCGGCCGACACGGCGGCGAGCAGCAGCCGGTGCCGGCGGTACCAGCCCACCTGCGCCCGGCTCCGCCGGCCGGGGACGACGTCGACGCGTCAGCTCCTCACCGTCCCGGGGACTGTGTCCGGCAGCTTCACCGGGTTCGCGCACGGATAGCCGGCCACGACGTCCTTGGCGTACTTCAGCGCGATGTCGAGGACGGCCCGGTGGACCTTCTCCGACCTCGGATCGGTGACGTCCCCGGCCGCGACCCCGACTGCCACGTACGGCCGGCCCATGCGGGCGTTCTCCGGGTTGTCGCACCGGAATGCCAACCCCACCTGCCTCGACCCAGTCCACCCCTGCACGTCCGCGCCGAAGTCCAGCCTGCTCTCACCCTGGTGGGAAACCTCCGAACCCGCGCCGTACTTGATCTTCATCGTGAGCTCGTCCATCGACCACACCTGGATCCACAGAAGGCCGTTCGCCGGATTCCTCTCAACCCTGCAATCCTGGTCGCCGCGGATCGGCTGAAGGTGCTCGTGGCTGCCGTCCGACGAATTACGCTCGACGAACGTCCCGTGCAGGTCATCCGCCAACGGTGCGAGGTCGGCCCGGGTGAGCACCGACCAGCAAGCGCTGGCCGGCAGCTCCGCCGGGGCGTGGGCCGACCGCCACCACCCGAACCCGGCCCCGGCGAGCACCACTGCCGCGACCCCGCCAGCGAGCCACCGCCGCCGGAGCCGCTTTCCCTCAGCCATTGACGGCCCGCGTGAAGAGCCCCGAGCTGTCGGCCGCGCCGGCCCTCACCTGGTTCGCGGCCGCCGTGGACAGGGCCTCGATCTGCTGCGGGTTCAGCCCGGTCCCCTGCGCGGCCTGCTCCACCGCCCGCTTGGCGGCTTCGGCCGACCCGTTGAGTCCGGCGACGTCCGCGGCCGTGGCCGGGTCCGCGGTGTTCGCTTCGATGTGGTAGTTCGCGGCCAGCTGGTCGATGAAGTAGTTCACCGGCAGCGACAGGCCCGCACCGACGACGGGAACCTGCCCCAGCGCCTTGCCGCCCGTCATGGCCCAGACGGACTTCCCCCACATGGCGTTCTGGTCGATGGACTTGTTGTACGCGTCCGCCTGGTCCTTCATCTCGCCCACCAGTGCGGAGGTCCGGGCCGCGGTGAGGATCCCCGCCACCTCGCCGCCGGGATGCGCCGCGTTGTTCACGGCCTGGCCGAACTGGTCGCCGTACGTGTCCCGGTGCAGCATCACGTCCTGGATGTGCGCCGTCGTGTAGGCCTGTTGGGCCTGGGCGATGGCACCGAAGGCCTCGGGGTTGCGGCCCAGCGCGCCCAGGAGCTTCGCGGTGCTCTCCTGGCCGAGGTGCGCCGGGGCGCCGTAGCTGGGCAGCGTCCGGTCCTGCGGGCTCAGCGCCGCCTGCACGTCGCCCATGTAGGCGGCCGTCGCATGGCCGAGGCTCGGGGCAAGGTCCGCGAACAGCTCGCCCTTGCGGAGCAGTTTGGGCCCGTCGCCATTGCCGAAGCGGTCCACCACCTGCGCCGCCACGGCCGCCATCTCCGGCGTGTGCGGCGGCAGGGGCGCGTCGGTCGCGTCGTACGCCCGGCCGGTCGTGGCGGCCTCCAGGGCGTGGCCGAGCGCGCCGGCCTCCATCGGCGCGGCCTTGCCGTGCGGGCCGTGGTCGGGCTGGTAGTCCTGGAGGATGGAGTTGAAGCCGGTGCCGGTCAGCTGCTTCAGGTAGGTGTTGGGCTGGCCGGTGGCCTTGACCGTGCCGTCGTCGTTGTAGACGGTGGCCTGGTCGTGGAAGTACTTCGTCGCCGCCGTCGGGTTGTGGCCGAGGGCCTCCAGCGCGCCCGACATCGGGTTGATGCCGGAGCCGTCCTTGCCGAGGAAGAACACCTGGCCGATCGGGTTGGCCTTGCTGACGGCGTCCTCCCACCGGCCCGGGTTCTGCGCACTGAGCTGGGTGATGTGCTCGACCACCGGGTTGAGGAAGTGCGGGTCGTACGTGCCGGTCCGCAGGATGTTGGAGAGGATCTGGTAGCCGTACGGGTTTCCGCCCTGGAGCCGGTCCGGCAGCAGCTGGTACTGGGCGGCGCCGGCCTTGCGCAGCCCGGTCTGCCAGGCCTCGGACAGATGGGGCACCTTGGCGCCGTCCGTCGCCGTGGCGAGGGTGCGGCCGAGGTTGCCCTGCAGTTCGAGGAGCGCCTTCTTGGTCGCGTCGCTGCCGTAGTAGCCGCCGAACTCGCTCAGCGCGCCGTAGGAGCTCAGGAAGCCGTCCGGCCCGGCGGAGGTGTAGAACGCGGTGGCGAAGCGGGGGTCCCCGGAGTGGCTCTTCACCAGCTGGTTGAGTTCGAGGACCTGGGCCTCCGTCGCCTTGTCCCCGAGCCGCAGCAGGTCCGCCGCCTTCTTGGCCTCCTCCTCGGGCTGCCCGCCGAGCGGCTTCGCGTTGAAGGACGTACGGTCGGCGCCGGTGTCCGCCGCGAGGGCGCCGGCTGCGGCGGCGTCGGCCGCGGCGGCCCGGGCCACCGCCCTGGCGATCGCGTCGGCCACGTCCGTCGCCTTCTGCCGATAACTGTTGGCGTAGTCCGGGTCATTCTTGTCCGCCGGGTTCGTCGCCGGCGGCCAGTGGACGCCACCGGTGTCGTCCACCGTCAGCCCCCGGTCGGCGGCCGACTGGATGGCCGCCTTCAAGTCGGCCTGGGCCCCGGCGAGTTCGGTGTGGGCATCCCGCAGGGCCCGGGCCATGGCACTGGCCTCCTCGAAGGCCGCGTCGATCTCGGTACGGACCTTCTGGATGCCGCCGGCCGCCTGCTCGGCCGCGATGCCGCGCCAGCCCGAGCCCTGGAGGGGGGTGATCACGTCACCGGTCAGCTCGGAGGAGAACTCCCAACTTCGGACGAGCGACTCGAAGGCGCCTGCCACCCGGTCGATACCGGAGAGCGGCGCGTATCGCAGTTCCCTGAATTCCACCATGACGAGTCGCCTCAGCTCTTCCCGAAGTTCTGTGCGTTCAACTGCTCGGCGCGCGCGTAGGAGTCGGCGTTGCTGCCCAGGTACTCCGCGACCCTCCCGAGCGTCGCGTCGAGCGAATTGACCTGCGCCATCCAGACCTCGTCCGCCGTCCACAGCGCGCCTACCAGCGCCCAACTGCGCGGCAGGTCCTCCGTTGCCTCGGACAGGTGCTCGAAGGGCTTCCGGCATGCCTGGGTGAACTTCGTCTGCAAGGTGGTCGTGTTGTTCGCAGCCTTGCGCAGCGCGTCCGGACTGACCGCCAGTGTCGGGCCCGACGGCCCCGGCGTGCCCGGCGTGACGGGCGTCCACGACGGTGCGGGCGCGCCGGACGCGGCGGCCGCGAGGTCCGGGAACTGCTTTCTTGCCGCTTCCGTCAGATTTCCGGAACTGTCGAAGAGCCACGGGTTCATCCGCCGCTCGAAGTCGAGGTCAACCATGTGAAATTCCCCCGTGAAGTGACCATCGAAGGGATGGCCCGTACAACCCGCGGCCCGCTCTCCGAACTGGAGGAGAGACGGCCGCGCCCCCACTGTGGACTGCTTCTGCAGCCGGGCAAACCCTTTCACGGATGCCCGCTGCGCCGTATGGAGTTGAGCGAACCTTGAGGATCACCGTCCGATCGGTGCCGCCCGAGCCGGCGGGAGCCTGTCGGCGGCGGGCCGCTTCGTAGCCGCTACCCGGGTCACGGCCCTCGACGGGTGGAGCACCACCACGGCGGCCCCCCGCTCGACGGTGCGAGCGAGGGGCCGCCGGGTTGCCGGGCGCGTGCGTCAGCTCTCGCTGCTGCTCCGGCGCTTGCGGGCGACCACGACGAGCGCGCCGCCGATCAGCACGACGGCGCCGCCGGCCGCCGCGATGATCGGGGTGGAGTCGTTACCACCGGTCTGGGCGAGCGCCGGCCCGGGGGTCGCGGTGCTCGTCGCCGGGCTCGTCGCCTTGGGCGGAGTGGAGACCGCCGCCGTCGGGCTGGCGGTCGTGGTGGGCGAGGCCGTCCCGGTCGGGGTCGGGGTCGGGGTCGCCGTCTTGGTGGGCGTGGCGGTGGGCGTCGCCGTGGGAGTCGGCGTCGCCGTCTTGGTCGGCGTGGCCGTGGGGGTCGGGGTCGGGGTCTGGCAGACCTCGATCGTCTTGGTCTCGGTCTTGTTCCAGTCGTGGTTCTTCGGGTCCTCGGTGGTGGTGACCACAAAGGTCGCGGTGACCGGCTTGCTGTGCTCCTTGACCGGGTACGTCCCGTGGAACTCCTTGCCGAACTGCTTCTGGTCGAGCACCTTCTCGCCGTCGACGGTCAGGCTGACGGCGTTCTTCACGCCCGACGCGTCGCTGTAGTTGGTCAGGTCGATCACGATCTTGTCGCAGGTCGTGTGCCAGGTGGGCACGTGCGCCGAAGCGCTGGTGGCCATGGCTATCGGGAGCAGGACGGCTGCTGCCGCCGCGCCGGCCAGTGCCGCGCCCCTGATGCCGAGCTGCCGCTGCTGTCGCGCCATTTCGTTGTCCCCTCCGAACGGTCCTGTGCAGCAGGCATGTTGAGTGTTTGACGGTGGCCCGCTACGACTGTCCGGGGGACTCTACCGGCACTCCCGTCCCGCTCTACACCCCGCTGACGACCGGATTTCGTCTGTCCGTCCGGCCTCGGATGTGCATCGCCAGCCCATCACACCCGCGACCTCGGAGGACGCGGATTCGGCAGACTTGAATGGACTTCGTCACACTGCCATGAAGAACGGCGCCCCCGGTGATCAGGTTCAATCACCGGGGGCGCCCGTTCAGTCGGTCGACGAACCTTCAGGCCTTCCTCGCCGCCCGGCGACGGGTGGCCACCACGATCGCGCAACCGGCGGCGATCACGACCGCCCCACCGATCGCCAGCGGGACGACCGGGCCGGAGCCGGTGTGCGCGAGATTCCCGCCACCGGTCGCGGTGGCCGTCGGGCCGGCCGAGGCGCCCGGCGCGGCCGCCGGGGCGGAGGCGGACGGGGTGCCGGAGGCACCCACGTTGATCACGGTGACCGCGCCGGCCGGCACCTTCAGGAAGACGTCGGTGGCGCCCTGCAGCGTCGCGGCGCCGACGGTGAAGCTGTCGAGCCCGGCGTCGGCGCCGCTCAGGTGGAGGTTCGCGCCCTTGGCCTCGACCGTGGCACCGGCGGTCCGCGGCGCGGCGGCGAGCGCGGTGGAGGCGGAGCGCAGCTTGGCGAACTCGGCCGGGGGCCCCGAAAAAGGTACGGACCAATCCGCACTCTTTCGGCCGGTCGGGCAACTGGTCAGGACCAATGACCGCCATGCCCCAACAGTCCCGTTTTCGCCGGCGCTCTTGCCGGAGCGGCAACCGGAGCGGCAGCCGGCGGGACACCCGGAGCGGCAACCCTCCGGGGCCCGCGCGGCGCGCAGCCGCCCCGCCCCAAGATCGGCTGTAAGGCCGCCTACGATTGACCCCGTGCGTACCCCCTTCTCCCTGCTCGCCGAGCGCTGGCAGCCGTCCGCCGCCATGGTCAGGCGCGCCGCGTTCACCGCGCTGGTGATGAGCGTGGTCATCGTGGTCACCGGCGGCGCCGTCCGGCTCACCGCCTCCGGCCTCGGCTGCACCACCTGGCCCCGATGTACCGACCAGAGCCTGACGCCGACGCCCGAGATGGGCTTCCACGGCATCGTCGAGTTCACCAACCGGATGCTCACCTATGTGCTGAGCGCCGCGGTCGGCTGGGCCATCCTGGCTGCCCGCTGCCACCGGCCGTGGCGGCGCGGCCTCACCAGGCTGGGCTGGGCGCAGTTCTGGCTGGTGATGAGCAACGCCGTGATCGGCGGCATCACCGTGCTGACCGGCCTCAACCCGTACACCGTCGCGGTGCACCTGATCTCCGCGATGGCCCTGGTCTGGGTCGCGCTGCTGATGTGGGAGCGGTCGAAGGAGGGCGACGGCCCGCCGCAGCCGGCCGTGGCCCGTCCGATCGTGCAGCTCTCGTACGTCCTGGTCACCGTGATCGGCCTGCTGGTGGCAGCCGGGACGCTGGTGACCGGCGCCGGGCACCACCCGGGGACGCCCAGGGACAACAAGATCGTGCCGCGGATCCCGATCGACTACGACCGTCTGGCCCAGGTGCACGCCGACCTGGCGTTCGTCTCGGTCGGCCTGGCGGTCGCCGTCCTCTTCGTCTTCGCCGCGGTGAAGGCCCCGCCGGCCGCCCGGGCCCGGGCCCGCGAGCTGCTCGTGGTGCTGCTGCTCCAAGGCGTGCTCGGCTTCGTCCAGTACTTCACGGACGTCCCGGAGATCCTGGTCGGCCTGCACATGCTGGGCGCCACGCTCACCTGGATCGCCGTGCTGCGCATCCCGCTCGCGCTGCGGGTCCGCACGGACGGGGACGCGCCCGCCGCGCCGCTGCCGGCCCGCGAGCCGCAGGCCGCCGCCGTCTGAGCCCGCACGCGAAGGGGCCCCGGGATCACCCGGGGCCCCTTCCGCATGTCCGGGACCGGCGTCAGCCGCCGATCTGGATTCCGGCCATCCGCTTCCACTCGTACGGGCCGGTCTTCACCTTCAGGCCCAGCTCGCCCTCGAAGTCGTCGTGCAGGGTGACCCCGGCCAGCTCGGCGGCCCGGCGACCCACGGCGTAGCTCGGGGCGACCTGGTCGCCCCAGGTGCCGTCCGCGCCGACCACGACGATCCGGGTGGCCACGGCGCCGACATACTCGACGACGGCGTCGGCGCTGCCGCCGTGCTGGCGGGCGAAGCTGGAGAGGTGCTTGGCGATGCGCTTGGCGCGGCGCTCAACGCGGGCGTCCGGCGCGGCGGGGGTGGCGGTCTCTGCGCTGCTCATGCCCGCATGCTACCCATCGGTAGCGGAGCTGGCGACGGGAGCGGGCTGTGCACCGGGCCACATACTGGAGGGGTGACCTTCCAAGGCTGGCCCGCTGAGGCCCTCGACTTCTACGAGCACCTGGAGGCCGACAACTCCAGGACCTTCTGGCAGACCCACAAGGACCGGTACGAGCACGCCGTACGAGAGCCCATGGAGCAGCTGCTCGCCGAGCTGGAACCGGAGTTCGGGCCGGGCAAGATCTTCCGTCCCAACCGCGACGTGCGGTTCAGCGCCGACAAGTCCCCGTACAAGACGCACATCGGCGCCCACCTGACGGCCGGCGGGTACGTCCAGCTCTCCGCCGACGGCCTGGCCTGCGGCAACGGGCTCTACCGGCTCGCCCCCGACCAGCTGGAACGCTACCGCGCGGCCGTCGCCGAGGACGTGAGCGGCGCCGAGCTGGAGCGGGTGGCCGCCCGGGTCCGCAAGGCCGGCCCGGAGGTGGTCGGCCGGGACAGCCTGAAATCCGCCCCGCGCGGCTACCCGAAGGACCACCCGCGGATCGGACTGCTCCGCCACAAGGGCCTGATCGCCTGGCAGGAGTGGCCGCCCGGGCCGTGGCTCGGCACCCGGACCGCCTACGAGCGGATCACCGGCTTCCTGCGGGCCTCCCAGCCGCTCCGGGACTGGCTGGAGGGCCACGTCGGGCCGTCCGAGCTGCCGCCCCGCTGAGGCGGAGCGCGAGAACCGCTGAGGCGGAGCGCGAAAAGGGGAAGGGCCCCGGTCCGAAGACCGGGGCCCTTCCTCAGCAGCTCTACTTCACGAACGGGTCCACCGCGATCACCACGAACAGCAGCGTCAGGTAGGTGATCGACCAGTGGAACAGCCGCATCTCCTTCAGCTTGGCGCCGACCACCCCGGCCTTGGCCCGGGCGTACAGCCCGTGCGCCTCCTTCAGCCAGGCGGCGCCCAGCACGACGGCCGAGACGGGGTAGAGCCAGCTGGTGTCGGCCAGCGGCCACAGGGCCAGCGAGACGGCCACCATGACCCACGAGTAGACGACGATCTGCTTGGCGACCGCCAGGTTGCCCTTGATCACCGGCAGCATCGGCACGCCGGCCCGCTCGTAGTCCTCGCGCACCTTCATCGACAGCGGCCAGTAGTGCGGCGGCGTCCAGAAGAAGATGACCAGGAAGAGCACCAGTGCCGACCAGGACACCGAGTTGGTGACCGCCGCCCAGCCGACGAAGACCGGCATGCAGCCGGCGATGCCGCCCCAGACGATGTTCTGCGCGGTCCGCCGCTTCAGCCCCAGCGTGTAGACGAACACGTAGAAGAGCAGTGCCGACAGCGCCAGCAGCGAGGACAGCACGTTGACCAGGGCGCCCAGCCAGATCGTCGAGCCGATCGCCAGCGCGATGCCGAAGACCAGCGCCTCGCGCGGCGACACCATGCCGGTGACGATCGGCCGCCGCTCGGTCCGCGACATCACCGCGTCGATGTCGCGGTCGATGTACATGTTGAGGGCGTTGGCGCCGCCGGCCGAGAGGTAGCCGCCGATGACCACCTGCAGCACCAGCAGCGGATCCGGAACACCGCGCTGCGCCAGGAACATCACCGGCACGGTGGTGATCAGCAGCAGCTCGATGATCCGAGGCTTGGTCAGTGCGACGAATGCGCCGACACGGGCCCCGAACGGCCGGTGCGCAGGCGTCGCCCCGGTGACCCCGGCGGGACGGGATTCGACGGCGGTCACTAACACCCCAACTGAAGATGAATCCTCACAGGCGGATACAGGAACGAAGGGTCCCGAATCGTCCGCTCTGCGCGTACCACGCCACCTTAGACGCTCCATATCTCCCCACCGGCTCCGGGGTCCCCCGGCGAGGCGGAACGCACACCCCTGGGTGAACCCACGAAGCTGGGCCCGTGCGGCATCGGTCCCCCGTCCTGCCCCCCGGAGGGGCAGAGCCCTCGAAACCAGGAGAGCCTGTGACAAAACAGCCCATCGATCCCTCGTGGGAATCGCCATATCGAATTCCCCGTTGTCTCAGCACGGAGGGTGAGCCCCGGCCCGGACGGTAGGCTCGCCACGAGAAGCGGGATCTACCCTCCGTGACCGGCACCACCCAAGCGTCCGGCCCCACCGACGTGGCCGACCCGGTCCCCCTCACGGGGTCACTCTTCACAACGGAAGGAGCCCTGAGACAGGGTGAGCACGACGCCGACGAATGCATTCGAGTGGTCCGAACTGGACGAGCGGACTGTCGACACGGCCCGCGTCCTGGCCATGGACGCGGTCCAGAAGGTCGGCAACGGACACCCCGGGACGGCCATGTCGCTGGCCCCGGCGGCGTACCTGATCTTCCAGCGCTTCCTGCGCCACGACCCGACCGACCCGGCCTGGGTGGGCCGCGACCGTTTCGTCCTCTCTCCCGGGCACACCAGCCTGACCCTTTACACCCAGCTCTACTTCTCCGGTTACGGTCTGGAGTTGGACGACCTCAAGGCCTTCCGGGTCGCCGGCAGCCGCACCCCCGGCCACCCCGAGCACGGTCACACCGCGGGCGTCGAGACCACCACCGGTCCGCTGGGCCAGGGCATCGCCAACGCGGTGGGCATGGCGATGGCGGCCCGCTTCGAACGCGGCCTCTTCGACCCGGACGCCCCGGCCGGCGAGTCGCCGTTCGACCACACCATCTGGGCCATCGTCTCCGACGGCGACCTGGAGGAGGGGATCTCCGCCGAGGCCTCCTCGCTCGCCGGCCACCAGAAGCTGGGCAACCTCGTCGCCCTGTACGACGACAACCACATCTCGATCGAGGGCGACACCGAGACGGCCTTCTCCGAGGACGTCCTCAAGCGCTACGAGGCGTACGGCTGGCACGTCCAGCGGGTCACCCCGAAGTCCAACGGCGACATCGACGTGGCCGCCCTGGCCGACGCACTGGCCACCGCCAAGGCCGAGACCGGCCGCCCGTCGCTGATCGCGATGCGCACCATCATCGCCTGGCCGGCCCCGGACGCGCAGAACACCGCCAAGGCGCACGGCTCCGCGCTCGGCGCCGCCGAGATCGCCGCCACCAAGAAGGTCCTGGGCTTCGACCCGGAGAAGACCTTCGAGGTCAGCGAGAAGGTGATCGGGCACGCCCGCCAGGTGATCAAGCGCGGCAAGGCCGCCCGCGACGAGTGGCAGCAGTCCTTCAACGCCTGGCGCGCCGCCAACCCGCACCGCGCCGCCGAGTTCGACCGCATCGAGGCCGGCGAGCTGCCCGAGGGCTGGAAGAAGACCGTCCCGGTCTTCGAGGCCGGCAAGGACGTCGCCACCCGCAAGGCCTCCGGCGAGACCCTCAAGGCGATCGGCGCGGTGATCCCGGAGCTGTGGGGCGGCTCGGCCGACCTCGCGGAGTCCAACCTCACCACCATCGACGAGGAGAGCTCCTTCCTCCCCGAGGGCAACCCGCTGAAGTCCGCCGGCCCCTACGGCCGGACGATCCACTTCGGCATCCGCGAGCACGCCATGGGCTCGACCATGAACGGCATCGCGCTGCACGGCAGGACCCGTGTCTTCGGCGGCACCTTCCTGGTCTTCGCCGACTACATGCGCCCGGCCGTCCGCCTGGCCGCGCTGATGAAGCTGCCGGTCACCTACGTCTGGACGCACGACTCGATCGGCCTCGGCGAGGACGGCCCGACCCACCAGCCGGTCGAGCACCTGGCCTCGCTGCGCGCCATCCCGGGCCTGGCCATGGTCCGCCCGGCCGACGCCAACGAGACGGCCGTCGCCTGGCGCACCGTGATCGAGCGGCAGACCACCCACCCCGGCCCGGTCGGCCTGGCGCTCACCCGCCAGAACGTCCCGACCTTCGACCGCAAGGTCTTCGGCTCAGCCGAGGGCACCGCGAAGGGCGGCTACATCCTGGCCGAGGCGTCCAACGGCGACCCGCAGCTGATCCTGCTCGGCACCGGCTCCGAGGTCCAGCTGGCCGTCAAGGCCCGCGAGGTCCTGGAGGCCGAGGGCATCGCGACCCGCGTGGTCTCGCTGCCGTCCTTCGAGTGGTTCCAGGAGCAGGACCAGGCCTACCGCGACAGCGTGCTGCCGCCGTCGGTCAAGGCCCGCGTCTCGGTCGAGGCCGGCATCGGCCAGGGCTGGCGCGAGCTGGTCGGCGACCACGGCCGGATCGTCTCGCTGGAGCACTTCGGCGCCTCCGCCGACTACAAGGTGCTGTTCGAGGAGTTCGGCCTGACCTCCGAGCGGGTCGTCGCCGAGGCCCACAACGCGCTGCGCTCGCTCGAAGCCGTCAACCGCTAGCCCCTTGGGCCGCGTACTCGCCCGCACGCGAGTACGCGGCCCCTCTGACGACCCCACGAAGACAGAAGAAAAAAGGACTGAAGCACCATGACTGACGCACTGAAGCGCCTCAGCGACGAAGGCGTGGCGATCTGGCTGGACGACCTCAGCCGCGAGCGGCTGAACACCGGCAACCTCGCCGAGCTGGTGCAGAACAAGCACGTGGTGGGTGTCACCACCAACCCCACCATCTTCCAGAAGGCCATCGGCGGCGGGCACAGCTCGTACGACGGCCAGCTGCGCGACCTCGCCGTCCGCAAGGTCACCACCGACGAGGCCGTCCGCATGATCACCACCTCGGACGTGCGCGACGCCGCCGACGTGCTGCGCCCGGTCTACGACGCCTCCAACGGCCGCGACGGCCGGGTCTCCATCGAGGTCGACCCGCGCCTGGCCCACGAGACCGCCGCCACCATCGCCGAGGCCAAGCAGCTGTGGTGGCTGGTCGACCGCCCGAACGTCTTCATCAAGATCCCCGCCACCAAGGCCGGCCTGCCGGCGATCAGCGAGGTCATCGGCAAGGGCATCAGCGTCAACGTCACGCTGATCTTCTCGCTGGAGCGCTACCGCGCCGTCATCGACGCCTACCTGACCGGCCTGGAGGCCGCCAAGGCCAAGGGCCTGGACCTCTCCCAGATCGAGTCGGTCGCCTCGTTCTTCGTCTCCCGCGTGGACACCGAGATCGACAAGCGCCTGGACAAGGTCGGCGGCGACGCCAGGAACCTGCGCTCCAAGGCCGCGCTGGCCAACGCCCGCCTCGCCTACCAGGCGTACGAGGAGGTCTTCGGCAGCGTCGACGGCAAGGCCGCCGGCAGCGACCGCTGGAAGGCCCTGGAGGCCGCCGGCGCCAAGCCCCAGCGTCCGCTCTGGGCCTCCACCGGCGTCAAGGACCCGGCCCTGCCGGACACCCTGTACGTCACCGAGCTGGTCGCCCCGGGCACCGTCAACACCATGCCCGAGGCCACCCTGGACGCCACCGGCGACCACGGCGTGATCACCGGCGGCACCATCGTCCCGAACTACGCCGACGCCAAGGCCGTGATGGACGCCATCGCCGCCGCCGGCGTGGACTACGACGACGTGGTCCAGGTGCTCGAGGACGAGGGCGTGGAGAAGTTCGAGCAGTCCTGGAACGAGCTGCTCGACACCGTCACCGCCTCGCTCGCCTCCTTCGCCGACGAGAAGTGATTCCTGCTCACAGCCAGCGCACGAAAGCGGAGCCCATCAAGTGAGCACTGATTTCCCTGAGTTGACGTCGGACTCGGACGCGGCCGACACCCCGCCGGCTCCCGTCAACCCGCTTCGTGACCCTGCAGACCGACGGCTCCCGCGCATCGCGGGGCCGTCGGGCCTGGTCATCTTCGGGGTCACCGGCGACCTGTCCCGCAAGAAGCTGATGCCGGCCATCTACGACCTGGCCAACCGCGGTCTGCTGCCGCCGGGCTTCTCGCTCGTCGGCTTCGCCCGCCGCGAGTGGAAGGACGAGGACTTCGCCAAGGAGGTCCACGACGCGGTCAAGGAGCACGCCAGGACGCCCTTCCGCGAGGAGGTGTGGCAGCAGCTCGCCAAGGGCATGCGCTTCGTCCACGGCACCTTCGACGACGACGACGCCTTCGACAAGCTCCGCGCGACCATCGAGGAGCTCGACAAGGCCCAGGGCACGGGCGGCAACTTCGCCTTCTACCTCTCGGTGCCGCCGAAGTTCTTCCCGACCGTCGTCCAGCAGCTGAAGAAGCACGGCCTGGCCGACCCGCCCTCGGGCTCCTGGCGGCGCGCCGTCATCGAGAAGCCCTTCGGCCACGACCTGGAGAGCGCCCAGGAGCTCAACCGGATCGTCCACGAGGTCTTCCCCCGGGACGAGGTCTTCCGGATCGACCACTACCTGGGCAAGGAGACCGTCCAGAACATCCTGGCGCTCCGCTTCGCCAACCAGATGTTCGAACCGATCTGGAACCGGTCGTACGTCGACCACGTGCAGATCACCATGGCCGAGGACATCGGCATCGGCGGCCGTGCCGGCTACTACGACGGCATCGGCTCGGCCCGGGACGTCATCCAGAACCACCTGCTCCAGCTGATGGCGCTCACCGCCATCGAGGAGCCGGCGTCGTTCCACCCCAAGGCGCTGGTCGCCGAGAAGCTCAAGGTGCTCAGCGCCGTCAAGCTCCCGGCCGACCTCGGCAAGCACACCGTGCGCGGCCAGTACGCGGCCGGCTGGCAGGGTGGCGAGGAGGTCGGCGGCTACCTCGACGAGGACGGCATCAACCCGGACTCCAAGACCGACACCTACGCGGCCATCAAGCTGGAGATCAACAACCGCCGCTGGGCGGGCGTGCCGTTCTACCTGCGCACCGGCAAGCGGCTCGGCCGCCGGGTCACCGAGATCGCGGTGGTCTTCCAGCGCGCCCCGTACCTGCCGTTCGACTCCTACGCGACCGAGGAGCTGGGGCAGAACGCCCTGGTCATCCGGGTCCAGCCGGACGAGGGCGTGACGGTGCGGTTCGGCTCCAAGGTGCCGGGCACCTCCTTCGAGGTCCGGGACGTCACGATGGACTTCGCCTACGGCGAGTCCTTCACCGAGTCCAGCCCGGAGGCGTACGAGCGGCTCATCCTCGACGTGCTGCTCGGCGACGCCAACCTGTTCCCGCGCCACCAGGAGGTCGAGCTCTCCTGGCAGATCCTCGACCCGATCGAGAAGTACTGGGACGCCCACGGCAAGCCCGCCCAGTACCCGGCCGGCACCTGGGGACCGGTCGAGGCTGACGAGATGCTCGCACGAGACGGCAGGAGCTGGCGCCGGCCATGAAGATCGACCTCACGGACACCACGTCCAGCAAGATCAACGCAGCGCTGATGGAGGCGCGCCGGGCCAGCGGCTCCACCGCCGCCGGCATGGTGCTCACCCTGGTGATCGTGACCGACGAGGGCAGCGCGTACGACGCCCTCAAGGCCGCCAACGACGCCTCCCGCGAGCACCCCTCGCGCACCCTCGCGGTCATCAAGCGCGCCGGGCGCTCGCCCCGGGCCCGCGCCGAGACCCGCCTGGACGCCGAGATCCTCGTCGGCACCGACGCCGGCTCCGGCGAGACGGTCGTGCTGCGCATGCACGGCGAGCTCGCCGCGCACGCCCAGTCGGTCGTCCTGCCGCTGCTCCTCCCGGACGCCCCGGTGGTCGTCTGGTGGCCGGAGAACGCGCCGCTGCACCCGGCGCAGGACCCGCTGGGTTCGATCGCCCAGCGCCGGATCACCGACGCCGTCACCGCGGAGTCCCCGGTCGGCCAGCTCGCCCAGCGGGCCCAGAGCTACACCCCGGGCGACACCGACCTGGCCTGGACCAGGATCACCGGCTGGCGTTCGATGCTGGCCGCGGCGCTGGACCAGCGGCCGTCGAAGATCATCTCCGCGGTGGTCGAGGGCGAGTCGTACAACCCCAGCGTCGAGCTGCTCGGCCTCTGGCTGCACAACCGGCTGCACGTGCCGGTCGAGCGGGTCGTCACCGGCGGCCCGGGCATCACCGCGGTGCACCTGCGCACCACGGACGGGGACATCACCCTGGACCGCCCGGACGGCCTGATGGGCACGCTCTCCATGCCCGGCTCGCCGGACCGCCAGGTGGCGCTCAAGCGGCGCGAGACGTCCGAGCTGATCGCGGAGGAGCTGCGCCGGCTCGACCCGGACGACATCTACGCGTCGGCCGTGCGTACGCCCGTCGAGCGGCTGCACGAGCCGGTCAACGCCGAGACGGCGGCGGCCGAGGAGGTCGCCCAGTCGGTCTCCGAGGCCGCGGTGGCCAACCCGTCCCGGGTGACCGCCAAGGTGCCGGGCACCGCCGCGCCGGAGGAGGCCGCCGCGAAGAAGGCCCCGGCCAAGCGCGCGAGCAAGAAGGCGGGATCGTGACGGCGGCGACCCCGCAGCTGGTCGTCCACCGGGACAAGGAGCTGATGGCCCAGGCGGCCGCGGCCCGGCTGATCACCCGGATCGTGGACGCCCAGGCCGCCCGCGGCACCGCTTCGGTGGTACTCACCGGCGGGCGCAACGGCAACGCGCTGCTGGCCGCCATCGCCGCCTCCCCCGCGCGGGACGCGGTCGACTGGGCCCGGCTGGACCTCTGGTGGGGCGACGAGCGCTTCGTGCCCGCCGCCGATCCGGACCGCAACGCCGTCCAGGCCCGGGCGGAGCTGCTCGACGCCGTCCCGCTCGACCCGGCGCGGGTGCACGAGATGCCCGCCTCGGACGGCGTGGACGGTTCGGACGTGGAGGCCGCCGCGGCCCGCTACGCCGAGGAGCTGGCCGAGGCAGCCGGGCCGGGCGACCGGCTCGGCGTGCCCGCCTTCGACGTGCTGCTGCTCGGCGTCGGCCCGGACACCCACGTCGCCTCGCTCTTCCCCGAGCACCCGGGCGTGCGGGAGGCCGAGCTGACGGTGGTCGGCGTGCGCGGGGCGCCCAAGCCCCCGCCGACCCGCGTCTCGCTGACCCTCCCGGCGATCCGGGCGGCCCGCGAGGTCTGGCTGCTGGCGGCGGGCGAGGACAAGGCCGGCGCGGTCGCGCTGGCCCTCTCCGGCCCGGGCGAGCTCCAGGCGCCCGCCTCGGGCGCGTACGGCCGCAGCCGCACGCTCTGGCTGCTGGACCGGGCCGCGGCGGCGCAGCTCCCGCCGCAGCTCTACCCGCCGGCCTCGGCCTAGGCCCCGGCTACGCGAAAGGGCGCCACCGTTCGAAACGGTGGCGCCCTTCGTGTTGCCGGCCCTCAGATCTCGCCACGCAGCTTGGCCAGCGCCTCGGCGAGGATCGCCTCGCCGTCGGCGTCGGTGCGCCGCTCGCGCACGTAGGCGAGGTGGGTCTTGTAGGGCTCGTTGCGCGAGGGGGCCGGCGGGTTGTGCTCGTCCTGGCCGGCCGGGAAGCCACAGCGCGGGCAGTCCCAGGTCTCCGGGATGACCGCCTCCGCGGCGAAGCTGGGGCGGGTCTCGTGCTTGTTGGCACACCAGAAGGAGATCCGGCTGCGCGGGGCGGACTCGCCGCGCTCCGCCTCCCCCATCGGGCCGGCTCCGACCCTGCTGCCACGGATGGCGTTGCCACTTGCCACGGTCTGACTCCCTGCGTGCTGGTGCGCCGACCCGCCGCGGTACGCGTCGGTGGCGAAAGTCGTCCTAGTGTAAGCAGGAGTTAAGGATCCACCGCCACCGGCTCCGACCCGGACCGTTCCAGCATAGGCCGCGGGGCGACGGGGCGTCAGAGATACGTCAGCTCTGGTACTTGAGCACCAGGCCGAGCACGATGATGCACGCGAACCAGGCGACACCGACGATGATCGTGATGCGGTCCAGGTTGCGCTCGGCCACCGCCGAGCCGCCGCCGGTGGACATCGCGCCGCCACCGAACATGTCGGACAGGCCGCCGCCCTTCCCCTTGTGCAGCAGCACCAGGAGGATCATCAGCAGGCTGAAGATGATCAGGGCAATCGAGAACCCGATAACCACGACGGGACCAACTCTCTCGTATCTTCGGCGAAGGGGCCGGGCCGCACTGAGCGGTCCGGCCCCAAAGCCTACGTTGCTGCGGCGGCGTTAGCCTACTGCCTGCTCACGGTACCGCACGATCTTGACGAACTCGTCGGCGTCCAGGGAGGCACCGCCGATCAGGCCGCCGTCGATGTCGGGCTTGGCCATCAGGCCGGCCGCGCTCGACGACTTGACCGAACCGCCGTACAGGACACGGACCTTCTCGGCCAGCGCGGCGTCGTACAGCTCGGCGATCCGCCAGCGGATCGCGGCGCAGACCTCCTGGGCGTCCTCGGGGGTCGCCACCTCGCCGGTGCCGATGGCCCAGACCGGCTCGTACGCGACGACGATGGACTCGGCCTGCGCGGCCGGGACGTCCTTCAGGCCGCCGTCGAGCTGGGCCAGCGTGTACTCGACGTGGGTGCCGGCCTTGCGGATGTCCAGCGGCTCGCCGATGCAGAGGATCGGGGTGACCCCGCTGCGGTAGGCGGCCTTGACCTTGGCGTTGACGATCTCCTCGTTCTCGCCGTGGTACTGCCGGCGCTCCGAGTGACCGATGACCGCGTAGGTGCACTTCAGCTTGGACAGCATCGGGCCGGAGACCTCGCCGGTGTAGGCACCGGAGTCGTGCTGCGAGATGTCCTGCGAGCCGTACTTGATCTTCAGCTTGTCGCCGTCGACCAGGGTCTGCACCGACCGCAGGTCGGTGAACGGCACCAGGACGGCGACCTCGACGGCCTCGTAGTCCTTGTCGGCCAGCGCGAACGCCAGCTTCTGGGTGTGCTGGATGGCCTCAAGGTGGTTGAGGTTCATCTTCCAGTTGCCCGCCATCAGCGGGAGACGCTCAGTCATTGCCTCAGCCTTCCAGGGCGGCGAGACCGGGGAGGGTCTTGCCCTCCAGGTACTCAAGGCTGGCGCCACCGCCGGTCGAGATGTGCCCGAACTTCGTCTCGTCGAAGCCCAGGATGCGGACGGCCGCGGCGGAGTCGCCGCCACCGACCACGGTGAACGCGGCACTGTCCAGCAGTGCCTGCGCGACTGCCTTGGTGCCCTCGGCGAAGGTCGGGTGCTCGAAGACGCCCACCGGACCGTTCCAGAACACCGTCCTGGCGTCGGCCAGCTTCGCCGCGAACAGCTCGCGGGTCTTCGGGCCGATGTCCAGTCCCTCCTTGTCCGCGGGGATCCTGTCCGCGTCCACGACCTCGTAGTCCTCGACCGGCTTGTGGGTCTTGGTGTCGGGGAAGCTCGCGGACACCGCGACGTCCACCGGCAGCACGAACTCGACGCCGTTCGCCTTCGCCCGCTCCAGGTACTCCAGGACGACCGGGATCTGGTCCTCCTGCAGCAGCGAGATGCCGACCTCGTGGCCCAGGGCCTTGAGGAAGGTGTACGCCATGCCGCCGCCGATCAGGATGCGGTCGGCCTTGCCGAGCAGGTTGTCGATCACGCCGACCTTGTCGGACACCTTGGAGCCGCCGAGCACGACCACGTACGGGCGCTCGACCTCCTCGGTGAGGCGCTTGAGCACGCCCACCTCGGTGGCGATCAGGTCGCCGACGGCGTGCGGCAGGCGGGCCGGCAGGTCGTAGACGGAGGCGTGCTTGCGGTGCACCGCACCGAAGCCGTCGCCCACGTACAGGTCGGCCAGCTGCGCCAGCTCGTCGGCGAAGGCGCCGCGCTCGGCGTCGTCCTTGCTGGTCTCGCCGGCGTTGAAGCGCAGGTTCTCGAGCAGCGTGACCTCGCCGTCGGCCAGGGCGGCGACGGTGGCCTTCGCGCTCTCGCCCACGGTGTCGGTCGCGAACGCGACCGGCCTGCCGAGGATCTCGCCGAGGCGGACGGCCACCGGCGCGAGGGAGAACTGCGGGTCCGGCTCGCCCTTGGGGCGGCCGAGGTGGGAGGCGACGACGACCTTCGCGCCGCGCTCGACGAGCTTGGCGATGGTCGGGGCAACGGCACGGATCCGGCCGTCGTCGGTGATCGTGGCGCCGGACAACGGCACGTTCAGGTCCGCGCGGACGAATACGCGCTTGCCGGCGACGTCGAGGTCTTCGATGGTCTTCACGGTCTTCCGTCTCCTGGGGGGTGGAGCAAGGACGGCACAACGGCGGGCCGTCAGAGGGGAGTTGAGGGTGCGCAGACGAGGGCCCGGATGGCGTCGAAGCCTTCCGGGCCCTCCCCCTTACTTCACGTCAGCTCCCGCTGCGTCAGAGCTGCTCACCGACGAGGGTGGTCAGGTTGACGAGGCGGTTCGAGTAGCCCCACTCGTTGTCGTACCAGCCGAAGACCTTGACCTGGTTGCCCTGGACCATGGTCATCAGCGAGTCGAAGATCGTGGAGAACGGCGAGTTCACGATGTCGGAGGAGACGATCGGGTCCTCGGTGTACTGCAGGATGCCCTTGAGCGAGCCCTCGGAGGCCTTCTGGAAGGCCGCGTTGACCTCCTCGACGGTGACGTCGCGCTCCAGGGTGACGACCAGGTCGGTGATCGAGCCGGTCGGGACCGGGACGCGCAGCGAGGTACCGTCCAGCTTGCCCTTCAGCTCCGGCAGCACCAGCGCGGTGGCCTTGGCGGCACCGGTGGAGGTCGGGATGATGTTGAGGGCGGCGGCGCGGGCGCGACGCAGGTCCTTGTGCGGGAAGTCCAGGGTGACCTGGTCGTTGGTGTACGCGTGCACCGTGGTCATCAGACCCTTGACGATGCCGAAGTTCTCGTTCAGCACCTTGGCCAGCGGCGCCACGCAGTTGGTGGTGCAGGAGGCGTTGGAGATGACGGTGTGCTTGGCGGCGTCGTACTTGTCGTCGTTGACGCCCATCACGATGGTGACGTCCTCGTCGGTGGCGGGCGCCGAGATGATGACCTTCTTGGCGCCGGCGGTGACGTGCTTCTTGGCCGCATCGGCCTTGGTGAAGATGCCGGTGGACTCGATGACGATGTCCACGCCCAGCTCGCCCCAGGGCAGGTTGGCCGGGTCACGCTCGGCGATGACCTTGAAGGTCTTGCCGTCGACGGTGATGCTGCTCTCGGTGTGCGAGACCTCGCCGGGGAAGGTGCCCAGGATGGAGTCGTACTTGAGAAGGTGCGCCAGGGTCTTGGTGTCGGTCAGGTCATTGACACCGACGATCTCGATGTCCGCGCCTTGGGCCTTGACCGCACGGAAGAAGTTGCGGCCGATGCGGCCGAATCCGTTGATGCCTACCCGGATCGTCACGAACCGATCTCCTCGTTAGGTACGCCGGAACTATGCCGACGGGGTGGAATTTGGGATGTCCCCGACCGCCTATGACCCTACCCCTCCGAGGCCTGAGAGGGCACATCAGCCCGGGTCGGACGCCTTGGCGTGGCGTGTCAAGAGCTCACGAACAGGCCTTCTCCCCTTGCCGTCGCGAGAGTTGCTCCAGGCCTGAGGAGCACGTTGTCAACCCCTGTTCGCTGGCGTCCGAACACAGAGCGGCCGGTGTCCGGAATCCGGACACCGGCCGCTCGTACTCACGGACCGTGATCGCTAGTTGAGCGCCATCTCGTCGGTCAGATTGGCCTCGGTGCTCGGCAGGCCCAGCTCCGAGGCGCGCTTGTCGGCCATCGCCAGCAGCCGGCGGATCCGGCCGGCGACCGCGTCCTTCGTCAGCGGCGGGTCGGCCAGCGCGCCCAGTTCCTCCAGCGAGGCCTGCTTGTGCTGCATCCGCAGCTGCCCCGCGGCGGCCAGGTGCTCGGGCACCTCCTCGCCGAGGATCTCCAGCGCGCGCTGCACCCGGGCGCCGGCTGCCACCGCGGCGCGGGCCGAGCGGCGCAGGTTGGCGTCGTCGAAGTTGGCCAGGCGGTTGGCGGTGGCCCGCACCTCACGCCGCATCCGGCGCTCCTCCCAGGCCAGCACCGACTCGTGGGCGCCGAGCCGGGTCAGCAGCGCGCCGATGGCGTCGCCGTCGCGGATCACCACCCGGTCCACGCCGCGCACCTCGCGGGCCTTGGCCGGGATGCCGAGCCGGCGGGCGGCACCGACCAGCGCGAGGGCGGCCTCGGAGCCGGGGCAGGTGATCTCCAGGGAGGAGGAACGGCCGGGCTCGGTGAGCGAGCCGTGCGCCAGGAACGCCCCGCGCCACGCCGCCTCGGCGTCGCAGGTGGCGCCGGAGACGACGGCCGGGGGCAGGCCCCGGATCGGCCGACCGCGGCCGTCCACGAGACCGGTCTGGCGGGCCAGCAGCTCGCCGTCCTTGACCACCCGGACCACGTAGCGGCTGCCGCGGCGCAGGCCGCCGGGCGCCATCACGACGAGGTCCGAGGAGTGTCCGAAGATCTCCAGCAGGTCCTTGCGCAGACGGCGCGCCGCCGCGCCGGTGTCCAGCTCCGCCTCGATCACGATGCGGCCGCTCACGATGTGCAGCCCGCCCGCGAAACGCAGGATCGCCGAGACCTCCGCCTTGCGGCAGCAGGCCCGGGTGACCGGGAGCCGGCTGATTTCGTCCTTCACCGCTGGAGTCATCGCCATGGCCCGATCCTTCCATGTGTCCGGAAAATCCGGTCGTACGCGGCTGCCAAGAGCTCCGGGTCGTGTCGCGGCGTGCCGTCGGTACGGGCGACCCGCCCGAGCACCAGGGCTGCGCCCATCCGCTCGGCGGCCTTCTCCAGGCCGGCCAGGTCCGCCTGGCCGAAGGCGCCGCCGGTGACGGCGCGCTCGTCCACCAGGATCGCATCCACCGCAAGGGCGGGGGCGTGGTCGGCGATGACCTCCAGGTGACGCTGCGGGGTGAAGCCCTCCGTCTCGCCGGGCTGGGGGGCGAGGTTCAGGGTGAGCAGACGGCGCGCGCGGGTCTCGGTGAGCGCCTGGGCCAGCTCGGGCACCAGCAGGTGCGGCAGCACGCTGGTGAACCAGGAGCCGGGGCCGAGCACCACCCAGTCCGCCTCGCGGACGGCGGTGACGGCCTCCGGGACGGCCGGCGGCTCGTCCGGCAGCAGCCGGACCGACTCCACGGTGCCCGGCGTCACGGCCACGCTGGCCTGGCCACGGACGGCGGAGACCGCGCCGGGGTGGGCCGGGTCGTGGCCGCGGACTATCGCCTCGATGTCCAGCGGCACCGCCGACATCGGCAGCACCCGGCCCTGGACGTTCAGCAGCCGGCCCACCCAGTCCAGGGCGGCCACCGGATCCCCGAGCTTCTCCCAGAGCGCGACGATCAGCAGGTTGCCGACGGCGTGGCCGCCCAGCCCCCCGGTGCCGGTGAAGCGCTGCTGGATCACCTCGGACCAGGTGCGGCCCCAGTCGTCGTCGCCGCAGAGCGCGGCCAGCGCCTTGCGGAGGTCCCCCGGGGGCAGCACCCCGAGTTCCTCGCGCAGCCGGCCGCTCGAGCCGCCGTCGTCGGCCACTGTGACCACGGCGGTGAGGTCGGTGGTGAGCCGGCGCAGGGCGGAGAGCGAGGCGGAGAGCCCCTGGCCTCCGCCGAGGGCCGTGATCCTGGGCGCCTGGTTGGACCGGGGGGCCTGGCTCGTGCGGGCGGGGCCGGGGCGGGCCGGGCTGGTCCGGGCCTGCCCGGTCCGGGACCGGACGGGGGTCGCGGCGCGCGCCGGGCCCCCCGTCCGGTCGGCGGTCTTGTTCTGGAGCTGCCGCCCGGGCACGTATCCCGTCACACCTACCTCGCGTTCCTCTTGCCCGCCGCCGGCCCTCCGCCGGCGGCCCCGGCAGGGGCGCGGCGGCTACTCCCGTCCCATGTCACGGTGGACGAGCACGGTTTCCACTCCGTCCGCGATGAGACGCTTCGTCAGGCGCTCGGACATCGCGACGCTGCGGTGCTTGCCACCGGTGCAGCCTACGGCAAGCGTCATGTAGCGCTTCCCCTCGCGGCGGTACCCCTCGGTCACGATCCGCAGCAGCTCGGTGTAGCCGTTGAGGAACTCGTTGGCGCCGGGCTGCTGGAACACGTAGTCGGCGACGTCGGCGTCGGTGCCGGTGCGGGCGCGCAACTCGGGGACCCAGTGCGGGTTGGGCAGGAAGCGACAGTCCACCACGAGGTCGGCGTCGACCGGCAGGCCGTACTTGAAGCCGAAGGACATCACGGTGGCGCGCAGCTCGGGCTCGTCGTGGTCGGCGAACTGGGCGTCGAGCTTGGCGCGCAGCTGGTGCACGTTGAGGTTGGAGGTGTCGATCACCAGGTCGGCCTCGCCGCGCAGCTCGCGCAGCAGGTCGCGCTCCTGGGCGATGCCGTCGACGATCCGGCCGTCGGCCTGGAGCGGGTGCGGGCGGCGGACGCTCTCGAAGCGGCGGACCAGGGCGTCGTCGGAGGAGTCCAGGAAGACGACGCGCAGCCGGACGCCGCGCTTCTCCAGCTCGTCCAGCGAGGTGAGCAGGTCGTCGAAGAACTGCCGGCCGCGGACGTCCACCACGGCACCGATCCGCGCCACGTTGCCCTGGGAGCGGGCGCCGAGGTCGACCATGGTCGGGATGAGGGCCGGCGGCAGGTTGTCCACCACGAACCAGCCGAGGTCCTCCAGGCACTTGGCCGCGGTGGAGCGGCCTGCTCCGGACATGCCGGAGATGATCACCAGTTCCGGGGCGTTCTCTCCCCCAGCCTCCGGCCGGGTGGTACCCCCATGGTCGGACATGGTCACTTCGCTTCCCCGCTCTCGATGGTTCTGCTGAGGAGAACGCGCGTCGCGCGGGTACGCTTCCCCGGCTCACTCGGGCGAGTGAGCGCGGGGCGCGCCGGCTGACGGGCGGCGTCGGCCGTCATGGCGTCTCCTGGGACGGTGCGGTCTGGGGCGCTGCGGCGGCCGCTGGGCCGGCCGCGTCGGCGCTGTCATCGATGATCTCGCCGGTGGCGGTGTTCACAGCCGGTGCCGCGGGTGTACGGGACGACAACGCTGCCGCAACAGTCTCCGCCGTCCGGCGTCCGATGCCGGGGACGGCGCAGAGTTCGTCGACCGTGGCCGCACGGAGCTTTTTCAGCGAGCCGAAGTGCTTGAGCAGCGCCTGGCGGCGAGTCTCGCCGAGGCCGGGGACGGAGTCCAGCTCCCCTGCGGTGAGTCGTTTGGAACGCTTGTTGCGCTGGTAGGTGATGGCGAAGCGGTGCGCCTCGTCGCGGACCCGCTGGAGCAGGTAGAGGCCTTCGCTGCTGCGCGGCAGGACCACCGGGTCGTCCTCGCCGGGCAGCCAGACCTCCTCCAGGCGCTTGGCCAGGCCGCAGAGGGCGACGTCGTCGATGCCCAGCTCGTCCAGGGCGCGCCTGGCGGCCGCGACCTGCGGCTGGCCGCCGTCGACGACCAACAGCTGTGGCGGGTAGGCGAAGCGGCGGGGGCGGCCCGTGTCCGGGTCGATCGGACCGGCGGGGATCTCGGAGCCGCCCTCGGCGGGGGTCTCCGGGGCGCCGTCGGCGGCGGGCGCGGCGCCCGGGTCGTCGGCCTCGGGGACGGCCCACTCCCCCGTCTCCTCGCGCTCCTGGAGGTAACGGCGGAACCGCCGGCTGATCACCTCGTGCATCGAGCGGACGTCGTCCTGGCCTTCGAATCCCTTGATCTGGAAGCGACGGTACTCGCTCTTGCGGGCCAGGCCGTCCTCGAAGACCACCATCGAGGCGACCACGTCCTCGCCCTGGAGGTGCGAGATGTCGAAGCACTCGATGCGCAGCGGCACGGAGTCCAGCTCCAGCGCGTCGGCGATCTCCTGGAGGGCGCGGCTGCGGGTGGTGAGGTCGGAGGCACGCTTGGTCTTGTGCAACGCCAGCGCCTGCTGGGCGTTGCGCTGCACGGTGGCCATCAGGTCCTTCTTGTCGCCGCGCTGCGGGATGCGAAGGTCCACCTGGGCGCCGCGCAGGCTGCTCAGCCACTCCTTCACCGGCTCGGCCGGCTCGGGCAGCGCGGGCACCAGCACCTCGCGCGGGACGGACTCGTTCCGCTCGTCCCCCCTGGTGCTGCCGTAGAGCTGCTGGAGGGCGTGCTCGACCAGGCCCGCGGTGTCCACGTCCTCGACCTTGTCGGTGACCCAGCCGCGCTGGCCGCGGACCCGGCCGCCGCGGACGTGGAAGATCTGGACGGCGGCCTCCAGCTCGTCCTCGGCGAGGGCGAGCAGGTCGGCGTCGGTGGCGTCGGCGAGCACGATGGCGTTCTTCTCCATCGCGCGCTTGAGCGCCCCGATGTCGTCGCGCAGCCGGGCCGCCTTCTCGTACTCCATCTCCGCGGCGGCCTCCTGCATCTGCTCTTCCAGCCGGCGCAGGTAGTTGCCGGTGCGGCCGGCCATGAAGTCGCAGAAGTCCTCGGCGAGCGCCCGGTGTTCGTCGGCCGAGACCTTGCCGACGCAGGGCGCGGCGCACTTGCCGATGTAGCCGAGCAGACAGGGCCGGCCGACCTGGCGGGCGCGCTTGAAGACGCCGTTGGAGCAGGTGCGCACGGGGAAGACGCGCAGCAGCAGGTCGACCGTCTCGCGGATCGCCCAGGCGTGCCCGTACGGGCCGAAGTAGCGCACGCCCTTCTTGTGCGCCCCGCGCATCACCTGGACCCGCGGGTACTCCTCGTCGAGGGTGACCGCCAGCTCCGGATAGCTCTTGTCGTCGCGGTACTTGACGTTGAAGCGGGGGTCGAACTCCTTGATCCAGGAGTACTCCAGCTGGAGCGCCTCGACCTCGGTGGCGACCACCGTCCACTCCACCGAGGCCGCAGTGGTCACCATCGTCGCGGTACGCGGGTGCAGCCCGGCGAGGTCCTGGAAGTAGGACGACAGCCGGGGGCGCAGGCTCTTGGCCTTGCCGACGTAGATGACCCGGCCGTGGGCGTCGCGGAACTTGTAGACACCCGGCGAGGTCGGGATCGCGCCCGGCGCCGGGCGGTAGGTGGACGGGTCAGCCATGGGTCCACCGTACCGAGTCGGGCCGGGCCTGCGGAGGGGAGATCAACTGGGCGGAGATCAACTGCTTCAGCTCGGGGTCACCTTGAGGTTGCCGCCCTCGACCGCCACCGTGTACTGGGGCAGCGGGGTGGGGGCGGGGCCGTCCAGCACCGCGCCGTCGGTGATGCCGAACATGCTGCCGTGGCAGGGGCATTGGATCTTCTGGTTCTTGACCTGGTCGACGATGCAGCCGGCGTGGGTGCACTTGGCGCTGAACGCCTTGTACTGGCCCTCGGCCGGCTGGGTCACCACGATCTTCTGATCGCGGTAGACGGTGCCGCCGCCGACCGGCACGGCGGAGGCCGGGCCGACGTCCACCGGGGTCTTGGCGGAGGAGGAGCCGGACGAGCCGGAGGAGGACGAACAGCCGGAAACCGCCAGGGCGCCGCCGCCGGCGGCGAGCACGGCCGCGGCCCCGCAGAGCAGGGTGCGGCGGGAGGTGGCGGGGCTCTCGGCCTGCGGGCTCTCGGGGGCCTCGGACATGGGTTCGCTCCTGGTCTGGCGGCGGGCTCGGCTGCTGCGGTCGCCGGGAAGTCTATGCGGCCCCCACCGGCCGCCCCCTGGGGCGGGGGCGGCCGGTGAGGGCTCGCGCGGTGCTGCTCCGGGGGCTACTTCTTCGCGGCGGCCCGCTTGCGCGGGGCCTTGACCGCGACCGGGGCGTCGGTGAACTCGCCCGGGAGGATGTCCCGCAGGAACTTGCCGGTGTGGCTCTCCGGGACGGCCGCGATCTGCTCCGGGGTGCCCTCGGCGACCACCATGCCGCCGCCGGAGCCGCCCTCGGGGCCCATGTCGACGATCCAGTCGGCGGTCTTGATCACATCGAGGTTGTGCTCGATGACGATCACCGTGTTGCCCTTCTCCACCAGGCCGGAGAGCACCTTGATCAGCTTGCTGATGTCCTCGAAGTGCAGACCGGTGGTGGGCTCGTCCAGCACGTAGACCGTCCGCCCGGTGGAGCGCTTCTGCAGCTCGGAGGCGAGCTTGACGCGCTGCGCCTCGCCGCCGGAGAGCGTCGGCGCGGACTGGCCGAGCCGGACGTAGCCGAGGCCGACGTCGTTGAGCGTCCTCAGGTGGCGGGCGATCGCCGGGACGGCCTCGAAGAAGTGCAGCGCCTCCTCGATCGGCATGTCCAGCACCTCGGCGATGGACTTGCCCTTGTAGTGGACCTCCAGCGTCTCCCGGTTGTACCGGGCGCCGTGGCAGACCTCGCACGGCACGTAGACGTCGGGCAGGAAGTTCATCTCGATCTTGATGGTGCCGTCACCGGAGCAGTTCTCGCAGCGGCCGCCCTTGACGTTGAACGAGAACCGGCCGGGCAGGTAGCCGCGGACCTTGGCCTCCTGCGTCTCCGCGAAGAGCCGCCGGACGTGGTCGAACACACCGGTGTAGGTGGCCGGATTGGAGCGCGGGGTGCGGCCGATCGGCGACTGGTCGACGTGCACCACCTTGTCCACCAGGTCGGTGCCGGTGATCCGGGTGTGCCTGCCCGGCACGCTGCGGGCGCCGTTCAGCTCCCGGGCGAGGTGGGTGTACAGGATGTCGTTGACCAGCGTCGACTTGCCGGAGCCGGAGACGCCGGTGATCGCGGTGAAGGTGCCGAGCGGGAAGCCGACCGTGACGTCCTTGAGGTTGTGCTCGCGGGCGCCGTGGACGGTCAGCTGGCGCTTCTTGTCCCGGTCGCGGCGGGCGGCCGGAATCGGGATGGACCTCTTGCCGGAGAGGTACTGGCCGGTCAGCGACTCCTTGTTGCCGAGCAGCTGCTTCAGCGAACCGGAGTGCACCACCTTGCCGCCGTGCTCGCCGGCGCCGGGCCCGATGTCGACCACCCAGTCGGCCATCTTGATGGTGTCCTCGTCGTGCTCGACGACGATCAGGGTGTTGCCGATGTCCCGCAGCCGGACGAGGGTCTCGATCAGGCGGTGGTTGTCGCGCTGGTGCAGGCCGATGGAGGGCTCGTCCAGCACGTAGAGCACGCCGACCAGGCCGGAGCCGATCTGGGTGGCGAGCCGGATCCGCTGGGCCTCGCCGCCGGAGAGGGTGCCGGCCGCGCGGTTGAGCGAGAGGTAGTCCAGGCCGACGTCGACCAGGAAGCGCAGCCGCTCGTTGACCTCCTTGAGGACGCGCTCGGCGATCTGCTTGTCCCGGGCGTTGAGCTTCATCGCGCCGAGGAAGTCCGAGCAGTCGCTGATCGACATCGCCGAGACGTCCGCGATCGACCGGCCCTCGACGGTGACGGCGAGTACCACCGGCTTGAGCCGGGTGCCCTCGCACGTCGGACAGGGCACCTCGCGCATGTAGCCCTCGAAGCGCTCGCGGCTGGAGTCGCTCTCCGCCTCGGTGTGGCGGCGCTGGATGAACGGGACGGCGCCCTCGAAGCCCGTGGTGTACGAGCGGTCCCGCCCGTAGCGGTTGCGGTAGCGCACCTCGACCTGGTGCTTGTGCCCGTACAGCAGCGCCTTCTTGGCACGCGCCGGCAGCCCGGCCCAGGGGATGTCGGTACGGAAGCCCAGCTCGCCGGCGAGGGCGTCGATCAACCGCTGGAAGTACTCCTTGGTGTGGCCGCCGGACCACGGGTGGATGGCACCCTCGTCCAGCGACTTCTCGTCGTCGGGGACGACCAGCTCCGGGTCCACCTCCATCCGGTTGCCCAGGCCCGAACAGTCCGGGCAGGCGCCGAACGGCGAGTTGAACGAGAACGAGCGCGGCTCCAGCTCCTCGAACGACACGTCGTCGTACGGGCAGTAGAGGTGCTCGGAGTACATCCGCTCGCGCTCCGGATCCCCCTCCGGGAGGTCGACGAAGTCGAGCACGACCATGCCGCCGCTCAGCCGCAGGGCCGTCTCCACCGAGTCGGTCAGGCGGCGCTTGGCGCTCTCCTTGACGGTGAGGCGGTCGATCACCACCTCGACGGTGTGCTTCTCCTGCTTCTTGAGCTTGGGCGGCTCGGCGAGCTGGATCGTCTCGCCGTCCACCCGGGCGCGGGCGTAGCCCTTGGACTGGAGGTCGGCGAAGAGGTCGGCGAACTCGCCCTTGCGCTCGCGCACCACCGGGCTGAGCACCTGGAACCGGGTGCCCTCGGTGAGCTCCAGCACCTTGTCCACGATGGCCTGCGGGGACTGCTTGGCGATCGGGCGGCCGCAGTGCGGGCAGTGCGGCTTGCCGATCCGGGCGAACAGCAGGCGCAGGTAGTCGTAGACCTCGGTGATGGTGCCGACGGTCGAGCGCGGGTTGCGGTTGGTGGACTTCTGGTCGATCGAGACGGCCGGGGAGAGGCCCTCGATGAAGTCGACGTCGGGCTTGTCCATCTGCCCGAGGAACTGGCGGGCGTAGGAGGACAGCGACTCGACGTACCGGCGCTGCCCCTCGGCGAAGATCGTGTCGAAGGCCAGCGAGGACTTGCCGGACCCGGAGAGGCCCGTGAAGACGATGAGGGAGTCGCGGGGCAGGTCGAGCGAGACGTTCTTGAGGTTGTGCTCGCGAGCACCGCGGACGATGAGGCGGTCGGCCACTGCTTCTGGCGCCTTTCTCCGGGGCGAGATGGCTGGTGAAAGTGATGCGTACTTCTTCCAGGATGCGGCAGCCAGCCTACTAGCTCACGCGTTCGATTATCGAGCTTGTCCAGCCCGGTCCACCCGAACGAGTGAAGCGCTCATGGGACGCGGACCCCGGCAGTTCGAGAAAAGCCCTGCTCAGCCATGACATCGGCGATAGCGTCAACCTCGTCAACGAGCGAGGGCCTGCCCGGGCAACGCTCGCAGGACCGTCCACCGGAGGCCGCACCCGATGACCACCCCCCAGACCGCCACCGCCGCCGCCGCGCTCGCCCACGAGCGGCTGCGCCTGGTCGTCCAGAGCACCGGGCACCTGCTGCACGGCGTCTCCGGACTCAAGCCGGAGGCCGTCGCCGAGCCCTCCGCCCTGCCCGGCTGGACCAGGGGCCACGTCCTGGCCCACGTGGCCCGCAACGCCGACTCCCTGGTCAACCTGCTGAACGGCGCCCGCACCGGCACCGACATCCCGCAGTACGCCAGCAACGAGGCCCGCGACCAGGACATCGAGGCCGGCGCGCCGCGCCCGCTGGACGTCCAGCTCGACGACCTGCGCGCCTCGGCCGAGCGGTTCGCCGCGGCCGCCGCTCTGCTGCCCGACGAGGCCTGGACGGCCACACTGCGGCACCGCAGCGGTTACACCTTCCCCGCGCACGACCTCCCCTGGAAGCGGCTGATGGAGGTCGAGTACCACCACGTCGACCTGGACGCCGGCTACACCCCCGCGCACTGGCCCGAAGCGTTCGCGGTGGCCGAGTTCCGCCGCCTGGCGGAGAAGCTGGCCGGCGCCGAGGGCCTGCCCGCGATCGAGCTGGTCGCCGACGACACCGAGGACCGGGCCGGGATCGGCGCCGGGGGCACCGCGGAACTCACCGCCGAGGGCCCCGTGCGGGCGCTCACCGCCTGGCTCTCCGGCCGCTCCGACGGCGACGGCCTCCAGGTCCACCGGGGCGGCGTCCAGCTCGCCGACGGCCGCGCCGCGCTGCCCCCGCTTCCCCCGCTGGGCTGACGGCGGGACGATGCTGTCAGGGCAGGACTGCGAGGACTCGCCCCCAGGCAATCCATCCACGATTCGAGGAGCGGACGGATGACGTACCACGGAGCGGTCAAGGTCGGCGGACCGCCGGACGTGCGCGAGCTGGCCCATCTGATCATCACGAAGGTGGCCGTCGGGCCGTACGACAACAACGCCTACCTGCTGCGCTGCCGGGCCACCGACGAGCAGTTGCTGATCGACGCCGCCGCCGACGCGCCGGTGCTGCTGGAGACCGTCGGCGAGGACCTGGCCACCGTGGTCACCACGCACCGCCACCACGACCACTGGGGCGCGCTCGCCGAGGTGGTCGCGGCCACCGGCGCCCGCACCGCGGCCGGCGTGCACGACGCCGAGGGCATCGACGTCCCCACCGAGGTGCTGCTGGCGGACGGCGACACCCTGCGGGTCGGCCAGGTGGAGCTGACCGTCCGGCACCTGGTCGGTCACACGCCGGGCGCGATCGTGCTGGTCTACGACGACCCCCAGGGCCACCAGCACGTCTTCACCGGCGACTGCCTCTTCCCCGGCGGCGTGGGCAACACCTGGGGCGACGAGGCGGCCTTCGAGAGCCTCTTCCGGGACGTCAACGAGAAGATCTTCGACGTCCTGCCGGACGAGGCCTGGGTCTACCCCGGCCACGGCAACGACACCACCCTCGGCGCCGAGCGCCCGCACCTCCAGGAGTGGCGCGAGCGCGGCTGGTGACTTCCGCTCCCCGCCCCTGAGCTTGTTGGAGGGGCGGGGATTCCTACCACGGTCATCCGACCGTCTCGGTGGGTTCCTGCTTCGACGCGCTGCGCCGGGAGGGCCCCGGTCTTACCTGCGCTCCACAGGCTGTCACCGCCAGTCCGGCGGCCTTGGCGACGTTGACCATACGTCAGGTCCCAGGAGCCGCCGGCCGTTCTCGTGCGGCGACAGCGCGTGGCAGCCGGCGAGGGATCACCAACGGAGGCCGCCTTCGCTCGACAGGGTGTCGTCGGCACCTGGCGCCACGAGTCACAGCCTCAGGCCGCCGACACCCGGATCGCGGCCCGGCTGGAAATCCAGCCCGGCGACCCGGTCGTGCATACCAATTACGTCTACCTGGCCGACGGCGAGCCGGCTCAACTGGCCGAAAGTCGGGAGCCGATGGCCGCCACGGGCGGCAGCCTGGTCGTCCTGCCGGAGGCCGGTCCGCACGCGGGCATCGGCGTCGCCGACCGGATGGCGCTCATCGGCATCGAGGTCGGGGTGCCGGTCGAGCGGGTCACTGCCCGCCAGGCCAGTCGATCCGAGGCACAGACTCTCGGCGTTGCGCCCGCCGCCCCTGTGATGGCGATCGAGCGCACCTACTACGACCATGGCACCAGCCGCCCAGTCGAGACCGCCGACATCGTGCGTCTCGGCTCGCGCCGGGTGGCCGAGTACGGTCGGCGCCCACAGAGCTGAGCCCCGCCGCCGGACGGCGAATCCGGCGGCGGGGCCACAATCTGCTCTATTCCGGTCAGGCGTCGATCTTCTCCGGCTCCACCGCTTCCCGCTCCTGCTTCTTCGAGGCCATCAGGCTGGTCACGGTGGTGATAGCGAGCACCACCACGATGAAGCCCAGCGAGAACGGGATGCCGACCTCGGGGACGTGCACACCCTGCTCGTGCAGCGCGTGCAGCACCAGCTTCACGCCGATGAAGCCGAGGATCACCGACAGGCCGTACGAGAGGTGGACCAGCTTCTTCAGCAGGCCGCCGATCAGGAAATACAGCTGGCGCAGGCCCATCAGGGCGAAGGCGTTGGCGGTGAACACGATGTACGGGTCCTGGGTGAGGCCGAAGATCGCGGGGATCGAGTCCAGCGCGAACAGCACGTCCGTGGTGCCGATGGCCAGCATCACGATCAGCATCGGCGTCATCAGCCGACGGCCGTTCTCCCGGATGCTGCTCTTCTCCCTCACAAAGAGCTTGGTGCCGTGGTACTTGTCGGTGGACGGGAAGCGCTGCTCGATCGACTTGAGCAGGCGGTTCTCCTCGAACTCGTCGTCCTCCTCCTCGGCCCGGGCCTCCTTGATGAGCTTCCAGGCGGTCCACACCAGGAAGCCGCCGAAGATGAAGAACACCCAGGAGAACTGCGCCACGAGCGCCGCGCCACCGGCGATGAAGACCGCGCGCAGCACCAACGCGATGATCACACCGAACATCAGCACGCGCTGCTGGTAGATCCTCGGCACCGCGAACTTGCCCATGATCAGAATGAACACGAACAGGTTGTCGACACTGAGCGACTTCTCGGTGATGTACCCGGCGAAGAACTCACCGGCCGGCTGCGAACCGGAGTGCCACCAGAGGAACCCGCCGAAGACCGCAGCCAGCACGATCCAGACCGTGGTCCAGATTCCGGCTTCCTTGACCGACACCTCGTGCGGCTTGCGCCCGCCGATGAAGAAGTCGGCCACGATCAGCGCCACCAGCACACCGATCGTGCCGACCCACATGCTTACGGAAACGTCCACTACTGCTCCTCCGGCAGGTAGGCGAGACAGTCATCGTCACTGCCGGAGGTCTCTTCCGCCCGTCGGACCCGCTGGGGCGCGTCCGCGGACCAGTGCCCCGGGGCGCCGCTTCGAGGGCGCCCGTGATGACGGGACGACTGCGAGGGAATACTCCCCTCCGCTGCCATCGAGAGTAACAGGAAGTCCAAAGAAAGGTAAAGAAGGTAAAGAACCGCCCCGTGCGCACCCCTCCCGGGGTGCTTTCCGGCCTTCCTGCGGGAGCGGCTCGCTACAGGAACGGCTCGATCGCCGGGAGCAGGTCCTGGAAGGTCCGGCCCCGGGCGGGAGCGCCGATCGCCTCCATGCCCCAGCCGCCGGACGCCTCGCGGAACACCTTGGCCATGATCTGCCCGGTGTGCGGGCCGCCGCCGGCCAGCTCGTACCGGGCCAGCTCCAGCCCGGTGGACTCGTCCACCAGCCGGCAGTACGCGTTCTGCACCTCGGCGAAGGTCTGCCCGGTGTACGAGCTGACGGTGAACACCACCTGGGTGATGTGCGCCGGCACGTGCACCAGGTCGACCAGGATCGACTCGTCGTCCTCGCCCGCTCCGCTGCCGCCGACCAGGTTGTCGCCGGTGTGCCGGACGGATCCGTCGTTGCTCTCCAGGTGCTGGAAGAAGACCACGTCGGACGGGGTCTTCTCGGCGTACAGCAGCGCCGAGGCGTCCAGGTCGATCTGCCGGGTGCGGCTGCCGAAGAGACCGCGCCTGGGCGCCGCCTTCCACCCCAGCCCCATCCGGACGACGGTCAGCGACTCGCCCGAACCCTTCTGCAGGCTGACCTGCTGCCCCTTGGCAAGGTTCACCGACACGGCGTTGTCCTCTCTGCCCAGCCGCGCGGTCGGTCCCCGCGCCGGCTCCACGGTGGAACACCCCGTTGCCGTCCCCCGGCTGAGGCCCCCTGATGCGACCGCCCCGTCCCGGGGGCGGCACCGCAGGCCAGCCTAGGGCCTGCGGTGGGACGCACCGGCCAGCGCCTACCCGTTTGTGGCGAGCCTGAGACACCGCCGGGCTTGACCGGTGCCAGAACCGGCCAGGCCCGGCGTGGGCCCGCACTCCCGGGGGAATCAGGCGATGCCCGCCTCCCGCATCTGCCGCAGCTCCTTCTTCAGCTCCTTGACCTCGTCACGCAGCCTGGCCGCGACCTCGAACTGGAGGTCGGTCGCGGCCGCGTGCATCCGGTCCGTCATCGACTGGATCAGCTCGGCCAGCTCGGCGGCCGGCAGGGACTTGGCCGGCTTGCGGTCCGCGCCCAGCGCCGGCACCGGGGCCTTGCCCTTGGACGCCGCACCGCGGTACCCGGAGGAGAGCAGCTCGTCCGTGTCCACGTCCTCGCGGGCGAGGGTGTCCAGGATGTCGCCGATCTTCTTGCGCAGCGGCTGCGGGTCGATGCCGTGCTTCTTGTTGTAGGCCTGCTGGACGGCCCGGCGCCGGTTGGTCTCCTCGATCGCCTTCTCCATCGAGGGCGTGATCCGGTCCGCGTACATGTGGACCTGGCCGGAGACGTTACGGGCGGCACGGCCGATGGTCTGGATCAGCGAGGTGCCGGAGCGCAGGAAGCCCTCCTTGTCGGCGTCCAGGATCGCCACCAGGGAGACCTCGGGCAGGTCGAGGCCCTCGCGGAGCAGGTTGATGCCGACCAGCACGTCGTACCGGCCGGCCCGCAGCTCGCGCAGCAGCTCGACCCGGCGCAGCGTGTCGACGTCGCTGTGCAGGTACCGGACCCGGATGTCCAGGCCGAGCATGTAGTCGGTGAGGTCCTCGGCCATCTTCTTGGTGAGGGTGGTGACCAGGACACGCTCGTCCCTCTCCACCCGCTTGCGGACCTCGTGCACCAGGTCGTCGATCTGGCCCTCGGTCGGCTTGACGATCACCTCGGGGTCGATCAGGCCGGTCGGGCGGATGATCTGCTCGACCTGGCCGTCACCGCGCGACAGCTCGTACGGGCCGGGAGTGGCCGAGAGGTAGACGGTCTGGTCGGTCCGCTCCAGGAACTCCTCCCACTTCAGCGGGCGGTTGTCCATCGCGGAGGGCAGCCGGAAGCCGTGCTCGACCAGGGTGCGCTTGCGCGAGGCGTCGCCCTCGTACATCGCGCCGATCTGCGGCACGGTGACGTGCGACTCGTCGATGACCAGGAGGAAGTCCTCCGGGAAGTAGTCGAGCAGGGTGTTCGGCGGGGAGCCCGGCTCGCGGCCGTCGAAGTGCATCGAGTAGTTCTCCACGCCGGAGCAGGTGCCGATCTGGCGGAGCATCTCGATGTCGTAGGTGGTGCGCATGCGCAGCCGCTGGGCCTCCAGCAGCTTGCCCTGCTTCTCCAGCCGGGCGAGCGTCTGCTCCAGCTCCTGCTCGATGCCGTTGACGGCGCGCTCCATCCGCTCCGGGCCGGCCACGTAGTGCGAGGCAGGGAAGACGTGGACGGAGTCGTCCTGGCTGATGATCTCGCCGGTGAGCGGGTGCAGGGTGTAGAGCGCCTCGATCTCGTCGCCGAACATCTCGATCCGGACGGCCAGTTCCTCGTAGACCGGGAAGATCTCGATGGTGTCGCCGCGGACCCGGAAGGTGCCGCGGGTGAAGGCGAGGTCGTTGCGGGTGTACTGGATGTCGACGAAACGGCGGAGCAGGACGTCGCGGTCGATCTCCTCGCCGACCTTGAGCCGCACCATCCGGTCGACGTACTCCTGCGGGGTGCCGAGGCCGTAGATGCAGGAGACGGAGGCGACCACCACCACGTCCCGGCGGGTGAGCAGCGAGTTGGTGGCGGAGTGGCGCAGCCGCTCGACCTCCTCGTTGATCGAGGAATCCTTCTCGATGTAGGTGTCCGTCTGCGGGACGTACGCCTCGGGCTGGTAGTAGTCGTAGTACGAGACGAAGTACTCGACCGCGTTGTTCGGCAGCAACTCGCGGAACTCGTTGGCCAGCTGGGCCGCGAGCGTCTTGTTCGGCGCCATCACCAGGGTGGGGCGCTGGAGCTTCTCGATCATCCACGCCGTGGTGGCCGACTTGCCGGTACCGGTGGCGCCCAGCAGGACGACGTCCTTCTCTCCCGCGCGGATCCGGCGCTCCAGCTCGGCGATGGCCGCGGGCTGGTCGCCGTTGGGCTGGAAGGGACTGACGACCTCGAAGGGCGTCTCTGACCGCTCAATACTCGTGATGGGTCGCACGTGTCCACCGTACGACCCCTCACTGACAGCCGGTGCCTACTCCGCGCGGTCCCCGGCGCCGGCCTTGGCGCTGTCCCGGGCCAGGGCGACCAGGCGGGAGACGGCCCGCAGGTACTTCTTGCGGTAGCCGCCGCGCAGCATCTCCTCCGGGAAGACCTGGTCGAAGGGGATCCCGGAGGCGGTGATCGGCAGCTCGCGGTCGTACATCCGGTCGGCGAGGACGACCAGGCGCAGCGCGGTGGACTGGTCGTCGACCTGCCGCACCCCGCGCAGGCAGACCGCCCGCACGTCGTCCAGCAGCGCGCCGTAGCGGCTGGGGTGGACGGCGGAGAGGTGGGCCAGCAGCGCGTCGAAGTCGTCCAGCGAGGCGCCCGGGGTGCGGGCGGCGACGGCGTCCACGTGGGCGTCGGCGTACGGCGGCGGGGCGTCCGGGAGGCCGCGGTGGCGGTAGTCCTGGCCGTCGATCCGCATCGGGCGGAAGTGGGCGGACAGGCCCTGGATCTCGCGCAGGAAGTCGGCGGCGGCAAACCGGCCCTCGCCGAGCTTCTCCGGCAGGGTGTTGGAGGTGGCGCAGAGCTTGACGCCGTTCTCGACCAGGCGGCCGAGCAGGGTGGAGACCAGGACGGTGTCGCCCGGGTCGTCCAGCTCGAACTCGTCGATGCAGAGCAGCTTGTGCCCGGAGAGGGTCTGCACGGCCTGCTGGAAGCCGAGCGCGCCGACCAGGTTGGTCAGCTCGACGAAGGTGCCGAAGGCCTTGGGGCCGGGCGCGGCGTGCCAGAGCGAGGCGAGCAGGTGGGTCTTGCCGACGCCGTAGCCGCCGTCCAGGTAGACGCCGGCCGGGCCGGTGGGCGCGGGGGCGCTGCGGCGGAACCAGCTGCGCCGGGGGGCGGAGCCGTTGCCGCTGTTGAGCGTGCCGGCGAACTGCTCCAGCACCTGCACGGCCTCGTACTGGCTGGGCTGGGTCTGGTCCGGGATGTACGTCCCGAAGCTCACGTCGGAGAAGCGAGGCGGGGGGACCATCTCGGCGACCAGGCGCTCGGCGGGGACGACGGGGCGCCGGTCGGTGAGCGCGACGGGGGCGGTGGCTATCGACCCGGTCACGGTCGCGGCGTCGGGGTGTGGGGCTGCTGCGGGCACGTTAGTAGAGGGTACGCCTGGTCCTGCACGGCTCAGGGCGGGGCCGTCGGTGGAGCCCGGTGGAAGACTGGCGGTATGCATCAGTTGATCAGCCCGCTGGCCCAGCCGTTCGCCGATCCGGCCTCGCTGGAGTCGCTCGCCGCCGTCTACGCGTACCCCGACCAGGTGAATCACGGCCGCCCGTGGCTGCGCGCCAACATGGTGGCCGGCCTGGACGGCGGGGCCGGGCTGGACGGGCTCTCGGAGGGGCTCTCCGGGGACGCCGACAAGCGGATCTTCGGGGTGCTGCGGGCGCTGTCGGACGTGGTGCTGGTGGGCGCCGAGACGGTCCGCGCCGAGGGCTACCGCCCGGGCCGGGCACGGGCCGAGTTCGCCGCGGCGCGCCGGGCGGCCGGGCAGGCCCCGGCCCCGGCGATCGCGGTGGTCAGCCGCTCCCTGGGGCTGGACCTCGCGGCGCCGCTGTTCACCGAGCCGCTGGTGCGGACGGTGGTGATCACCACGGAGGACGCCCCGGCGGAGAGCCGGCGCGCGGTGGCCGAGGTGGCCGACGTGGTGGTGGCCGGCAAGGGCTCGGTGGACCTGCGGGCGGCGGTCGCGGCGCTGGCCGGGCGGGGCTGGACGCGGTTGCTGAGTGAGGGCGGCCCGCGGCTGCTGGGACAGCTGGCGGCCCAGGGGCTGCTGGACGAGCTGTGCCTGTCGCTGGCTCCGTTGATCACGGCCGGCGACGCGCCGCGCATCATCCACGATGCGGAAATGCCTGACGTGCAGCGGATGCGACTGGTCTCATTGATCGAGCAGAAAGGATTCCTCTTCACCCGCTACCTGCGTCTTCACCCGCACTCGGCCTCGCCGACCCCGTGATCCCCGGAGCGTGATCCCGATCCCGTTCGGGAGCTTTCGTCCGCGTGGCCCGTGTGACGGGTGGGCAGCGTGCGGAAAGCTTCCGCCGGGCAGTATGGGATGCGATGCCGGGGCCCGGGGGCCGGCCACTGGAAGGGATTCACGTGTTCAAGACGGTACTGATGATCGAAAAGGCGCTCTCCGACGCCGATGTGGAGCTGGTCACCACGCTCCACAGCGACGAGAAGGTGTCCTTCGTCGTCCTGATGCAGCCGCGCGGCAAGCAGGACGAGCTGCTGCGGGCGCTGGACGACGTCGCGCTCGGCCACCTCGACAAGGTGGTGCGCGAGCACGACGAGTCCGGTGACGAGCCGACGGTGGCCGGCGAGTCGCTGGAGCACAGCCTGCGCCACCTGCGCCGGGCCGGGGCCGAGGCGGTCGGCGAGCTGGTCGAGGAGAAGCCGCTGGACCGGCTGCGCACGGTGGTCGAGGAGCACCGGGCCGACGAGGTGGTGGTGCTCACCTCGCCGCACTTCGTGGAGGAGTTCTTCCACCGCGACTGGGCCTCCCAGGCCCGGCACAAGGTGGGTGTCCCGGTGCTGCGACTGTTCGCCAGCGACTCCTGAGCCTCCCTGCCTGCCCGCCCTCGGGCACGAGGGGGCCGCCACCGGTGGTGCAGAATCGTCCTTGCGGCCCGTCCGCGAGGACGATTCGCACGTCCGACCCCGCTGTCCCCTGTTCCTGCCCCCGCCCGTACGGAGCCCCGCCTTGAACGACGCCGCGCACGACCTGCACGCCCCGCACTTCATCGGCATCGGCGGCGCCGGGATGTCCGGCCTGGCGAAGATCCTCGCGGTCCGCGGCGCCGGCGTCTCCGGCAGCGACTCCAAGGAGTCCGAGACCGTCCTGGCGCTGCGCGCGCTCGGTGCCGTCGTACACATCGGCCACGCCGCCGAGAACCTGCCCGAGGGCGTCAGCAGCGTCGTCGTCTCAAGCGCGATCCGCGCCGACAACCCGGAGCTGGCCGCCGCCCGCGAGCGCGGCATCCCCGTCGTCCACCGCTCCGACGCGCTGGCCGCGCTGATGGGCGGCCGCCGGGCGCTGGCCGTGGCCGGCACCCACGGCAAGACCACCACCACCAGCATGCTCGCCGTCGCCCTCGGCGAGCTGGGCCTCGACCCCTCGTACGCGATCGGCGGCGACCTCGACGCGCCCGGCTCCAACGCCCACCACGGCACCGGCGAGATCTTCGTCGCCGAGGCCGACGAGAGCGACCGCAGCTTCCACAAGTACGCGCCCGAGGTGGCGATCGTGCTCAACGTGGAGCTGGACCACCACGCCAACTACGCCTCGATCGACGAGATCTACGAGTCCTTCGAGACCTTCGTCGGCCGGATCACCCCCGGCGGCACCCTGGTCGTCTCCGCCGACCACTCCGGTGCACGCGAGCTGACCTCCCGGGTGGCCGGCCGCGAGGGCCTGAACGTCGTCACCGTCGGCGCCGCCGAGGACGCCGACGTCCGCGTCCTGTCGGTGGTCGCCCACGGCATGACCAGCGAGGTCACCGTCCTGCTGGACGGCGACGAGCTCGCCTTCACCGTCTCGGTGCCCGGCCGGCACTACGCCCACAACGCGGTCGCCGCGCTGGCCGCCGGCGTGGCGCTCGGCGTCCCGGCCGCCGACCTCGCCAAGGCGCTCGGCGCCTACACCGGCGTGCGGCGCCGGCTCCAGCTCAAGGGCGAGGCGGGCGGCGTCCAGGTGATCGACTCCTACGCCCACCACCCGACCGAGATGACCGCCGACCTGGAGGCGATCCGCGAGGGTCTGGAGGGCGCGGGCCGGGTGCTGGTGGTCTTCCAGCCGCACCTGTTCAGCCGCACCCAGCAGCTCGCCGAGGAGATGGGCCAGGCGCTCGCCCTCGCCGACGCCTCCGTCGTCCTCGACATCTACCCGGCCCGCGAGGACCCGATCCCCGGCGTCACCAGCGAGCTGATCATCGACGCGGCCAAGCGGGCCGGTGCCGACGTCACCGCCGAGCACGCGTTCGACGCCGCCCCCGCCCTGCTGGCCGGCCTGGCCCGCCCGGGCGACCTGCTGCTGACGATGGGCGCGGGGGACGTCACCAACCTCGGGCCGGCCATCCTGGAAGAATTGAAGGGGAGCCTCGGGCACCTCGCGAACGTTGCCACCAACGTCTGAGTCCACCGCCTCCGGGAGTGCGCTGTCATGAGCTACGAGATCGAGAAGACCGACGCCGAGTGGCGCGCCCAGCTCACGCCGGAGGAGTACCACGTCCTCCGCGAGGCGGGCACCGAGCGCCCCTTCACCGGTGAGTACACCGACACCAGGACGGTCGGCGTCTACAGCTGCCGGGCCTGCGGCACCGAGCTGTTCAGCTCGGAGACCAAGTTCGACAGCCACTGCGGCTGGCCGTCCTACTACGCGCCGCTCGCCGGGGACCGCGTCCAGTACATCGAGGACACCACGCTCGGCATGCGCCGTGTCGAGGTGCGGTGCGCGACGTGCGGCGGGCACCTCGGGCACGTCTTCGAGGGCGAGGGCTACGGGACGCCGACGGACCAGCGCTACTGCATCAACAGCATCTCGCTGACGCTGAAGCCGGCCGAGGAGGCCTGACCCCGCGTGCCGGAGGCCCGGGAACCGGTCCGGTTCCCGGGCCTCCGCGCTACCCGGGGACCGGCTGGAAGCGGACCGGGAGGTGGACCAGGGCGCGGTGGAAGGGGCCCGGGCGCCAGAGCAGGTGCTCGGCCGGGGTGGCGAGTTCGAGGTCGCTGAGGCGGCTGGTCAGCTGCTCGATGGCGGTGATCGCGATCAGCAGCGCGGGGTCGCGGGCCGGGCAGGCGTGCGGGCCCGCGGACCAGGCCAGGTGGGCGGAGTGGCCGCTGCCCAGCTCGGTGCCGTCGATGGGCGGCGCGGCCTGGGAGTTGGCGGCCGCGTAGGAGACCAGCACCAGCGAACCAGCCGGGATCTCGCGGCCGTGGAAGGTGACGTCGTAGCGCGGGTAGTGGGCGGACAGGTTGGCCATCGGCGGCTCGTGCCAGAGCGCCTCGTCGATCGCCTGGTGCGCGGTCATCGCACCGCCGAACAGCGAGCCGGCGTAGCGGGCGTCGGTGAGCAGCCGCAGCAGCGCGTTGCCGATCAGGTTGGCGGTCGGTTCGTGCCCGGCGATCATCATGAGGGTGATCTGGCGGATCACCTCGTCGTCGTCCAGCCCCGCCGGGTGGGTGAGGAACCAGGAGGTCAGGTCGTGCCGGGGCCGCACGCGGCGCTCGGCGACCATCGCGGTGACCACCGAGACGAGGTCCATGTAGGCGGCGACCGACTTCTCGGACGACCCGACCATGTCCGCGATACCGGCCACCAGCCGGGCACTGTGCTCCTCCGGCACGCCGTACCAGGTGTTGAAGACGAACAGCGGCAGCCGGCGCGCGTACTCGGCGATCAGGTCGGCCGAGCCGGTGGCCGCGAAAGCGTCGATCAGCAGGTGCGCGACCTCGGTGATCCGGCGCTGGAGCAGGTGCGGTTCGAGCAGGGCGAGCCCGTCGGTGATCACCTGGCGGTAGCGGGCGTGCTCGGCGCCGTCGGTGAAGAAGGCGCTGGGGCTGTAACCGAGCATCGGCAGCAGCGGGGAGTCCGGCGGGACGGTCTGTTGCCAGGCCCGCGGGTCCTTGGAGAAGGTGTCGGTGTCGCGGAGCAGGTCCAGCGCGGCCTGGTAGTCGGTGACCAGCAGGGCCTCGACGCCGGGGGCGAGCTCCACCGGGGCGACGGGGCCGTAGCGGCGCAGCCGGTCGTAGACGAGCTGCGGGTCGGCGGCGAACGCCGGGCCGTGGATCGGGACGGGGCCGCTGTCGGCGGGCGCGGTTGCGGCGCGCACGGGGCCGGTGCCGGTGGCGCGTACGGCGGTGGCGGTGGCACGCACGGCGGTGGCGGCGCCGGTGTCGGTGCTGCTGGCGGTGTCGGCGTCCGTGCCGGTGGTGCTGCTGGTGGTGTCGGTTCTGGTCACGGCTGCTCCGGGGCGGCGTCGGGTGCTGCGGGCAGGCCGTGCAGGACGTGCTCGGCCAGCGCGATCAGCGCGTCCAGGCTGGCGCCGCGGTCGCGGGCGTCGCAGAGCACCAGCGGGGTGTCGGCGTGCAGGTCGAGGTGGGCCCGGAGCACCTCGACGGGGTGTGCGGGCGCGTCGGGGAAGCGGTTGACGGCGACCGCGTACGGCAGGCCCTGCTCCTCGACCATGTCCATGATCTCGAAGGAGTCGGCCAGCCGGCGGGTGTCGGCCAGGACGAGGGCGCCGACGGCGCCGCGGGCGATGTCCTGCCAGAGCGGGAAGAAGCGGCGCTGGCCGGGGGTGCCGAACATGTAGAGCACCACCTGGCCGGGCAGGGTGAGGCGGCCGAAGTCCACCGCCACCGTGGTGGTGGCCTTGCCGGGTGGCAGCGCGGTGCTGTCGACGGGGGCCCCGGTCTCGGTCATCGCCTCCTCCGTGTGGAGGGTCGGGATCTCCGAGAGGGTGCGGATGAGCGTCGTCTTGCCGACGCCGAACGGGCCGGCGACGACCAGTTTCATCAGCGTCTGGTCCCGGTCGGGCAGGTAGCCCACGCGGCCCGTCCGGGACCGGCTGTCTGCCTGGCCGCCGACGGGGCCACCGGGGCTGCCGGCCGGGGTGCCGGAGCCGCCGACCGGGGTGCCGGGGCCCCCGGCGCTACCGGAGTGTGCGGAGTCCAACGAGGAGCCTCTCGACGATGGAGCGGTCGGTCTGCTGGGCACGGGGGATCGGGGCGCGGGCGCGGAGACAGCCCGCCTCGACCAGGTCGGCCGCGAGGAAGACGGTGGCGCTGACCGGGAGCCTCAGGTGGGCGGCGGCCTCCACCACGGTCAGTGCGCCGGGTTGCAGCAGCTCCCAGAGCCGCCGGTGCTCGCCCTCCAGGTCCTGCAGGGCCGGTGGCGGTTCGGCGCCGGTGGCGTGCAGCACGGTGAGCCGCTCGAAGCCCTCGGTGCCGGGGCGGGTCCGGCCTCCGGTGGCCAGGTAGGCGGGGACCATCCGCCTGCGGGGTACGGCGGTCATGACCGCGCGCTGGCGTCCTGCCGCCTGGCCGGGCTCGCCAGGGCGTGGCCCAGGGCGGCGACCTGGACCTGCATCTGGTAGGCCACGTTGCCGAGTTGGGCCTCCGAGGTGGTGAACACGGCCAGCGAGGTGTTCTCGCCGGCCGGGACGACGATGGCGAAGCCCAGGTCGGACTCGACCACGGTCTGCGCCAGCCGCGGCTGCTCGGTGTCGGTGAACGCGGTGGTGAACGCGCGGGCGGCGGCGTGCACGGTGGCCGTCATCGCGGCGACCCGCTCGGCGGAGGCGCGGCCGAGGCCGTCCGAGGCGCCCTCGACGAGGCCGTCACCGGTCGCGATGACCGCGTGCAGGACACCCGGCAGCTCGAGTAACGGGGTCAGTACCCACGAGATCTCATCGCTGGCGGTAGGGCTGGGCGTACTGCTCACTGCTCGGCTCCTTCGGAGGGCTGGGCGGGGCGGTGGCCGGTCGGGCCCGTGCGGGCGGCCCCGGGGCCGGTGCGGTCGGCGGTGCCGGCGGCGGGGGCCGGGCCGTCCGCACGCTCGGCGTCCGGGTGCGGGGCGGCCGGGTGCGGGGCGTCCGGGTGCGGGGCGTCCGGGTGCGGGGCGTCCGGCTGCCCGCCGTCGGGGGCCGCCGCCCGGGCGACGGCGGCCCGTCCGGAGCCGGTGCCCTGTTGCAGCGCCTGCCAGCGGGCGGCGGCCTCTTCGGGGGTCCGGCCGGCCGGGCCGGTGAGCGTGTCGTCCGGCACGCCCTCGACGGCCCCGCCGGCCTGGGCGCCGGCCGGCTGCTGGGCGAGCGGCTGGCGCCGGCGCCGGCTGGGCAGGCCGCTGCCGTCGGACGGCACGTCGTGCACCGGCGGCACCACGTGCATGGCCGGCGCGGCGTGCCGAGGCGGCAGCCCGTGCCCAGCCGGCACGTCGTGCCCGGTCCGGCCACCGGGCTCGGCGCGCGGCGCCGGCACCACCTGGACGGTCGGCGCGGGCGCCGGCCCCGTCCCGGCACGAAGCGGCAGCGGGGTGAGCACCGAGAGCTGCTGTTCCTCGTCCACCACGGTCAGGAGCCCGGCCGGGATCCGCACGATGGTCCGCATGCCCCCGTACGGCGAGGGCTCGATGTGGCAGGCGAAGCCGTACTGACGGGCCAGCTTGCCGGCCACCGCGAAGCCGGTCTTCGGCGGGTTGCCCAGCTCGGTGAGCAGCACCTCGGGCGGGCCGGCCAGCAGCCGGCGGGCGCGGCGCAGCTGGTCCTCCTCCATGCCGATGCCGCTGTCGTCGATGATCACCAGCGCCCCGCGGCCGCCCTGCTGGACGGTGACCGGGACGTCGGTCTCCGGGTGCGAGTACGCGGTGGCGTTGGCGAGCAGCTCGGCGATGGTGATGGCGAGCGGCTCGGCGGCCCGGGCTGCCACGGCCAGCCGGTTCTCCCGCAGGTGGTTGGCCACCTTGATCCGGGCGTAGCCGGGCACCCGGGAGAGCGCGCCGAGCACCACCTCGGCCAGCGGCGAGTCCGTCCGGGCCAGGCCGGGCCAGGCCTCGCAGAGCACGGCGATGGTCTGGATCCGGCGCAGCGCGACCTCGTTGCGGAAGTCGAGCTCCAGCAGCCGGGGGTCGTCGTTGTCGTGCTGGAGCTGCTGGACCAGGCTCTGGATCTGGTACAGCAGGGTCTGGATCTTGGAGGTGGCTCCGCGCATCGCGGCCCGGGCGGCGGCGTCGACCCGCTCGCGCTCGTCGGTGACGGCGGTGGTCGCGGCGTCCAGGACAGCCTGGAGCACCCGCACGGCCTCGGGTCCGACGGCCTGCGGGTCCAGCGCGCCGTCGGCGGGCGCGTTGGGGTGGATGAGCCGCAGCGCGGCGGCGCTCACCCGCTCGGCGGCGAGGTGGCCGACCTCGGCCAGCAGGGCACGGACCCGCTCGTCGGCCTCCGCGGCCCGCCGGACGGCCTCGGCGGTGCGGTCCTCGGCCGCGCGGGCGTGCAGGTCGGCCTCGGCCGCGCGGTGCTCCGCCTCGGCGGTGCGCTGGTCCGCCTCGCGGGCCCGGCCCTCCGCGGCCAGCGCCCGGGTCTCGGTGCGCTGCACCTCCTCGGTGGCCCGGCGGGTGACCGCCTGCGCCTCGCGCAGCTGCTGTTCGCCGCGGGCCAGCCGGCCGTCGGCGGCGCGGGCACGTTCCTCGCCGTGGGCGGCGGCCGTCTCGGCGGCGGCGGCCCGGGCGAGCGCACGGGTCCGTAGGCGGGCCAGGACACCGGCAGCCGCGAGCGCGGCGACCGCGAGCACTGCCAGGGCGAGCAGCGCGATCTGCATCATCGAAGTCCTCGGACGTCCTCGTACGAAGGGGGCTGGGGGCGGATCGGCGCGGGCGCCGGGTCAGACGGGGGCGGGGGCGTCCTGCCGGGGCCGCGGCGGGCGGCCGGCGTCCTCGTCCAGCTCCTTGGCCACCAGGGCGACCTGGCTCATCGCCTCCAGGACGTTCGGCACCTCGCTGCCGTCCAGGTGCCGGTACTCGGCGGCGACGGTGAGCACCAGCCGCTCGGGCAGGCCGAGTTCGGAGTGGCGCTGCTCGGCGATGATCCGCCGGGCGGCGTCCAGCGCGGGTATCCCGGCGGCGTGCAGCGCGTGGGCGCGCTCGCGGACGTGGGCGAGGTAGGCGATGTGGTCCCGGACCCCGGCGCGGTCCAGCACCGGGCCGTGGCCGGGGACGAAGATCTCGGCGCCGGTGGCCAGGGCCTGTTCGCAGGCGCCGACGATGTTCTCCAGCGGGCCGGCCCAGTGCGAGGGGTGGTCGCCGGGCTGCTCGGGCGTCGAGCCGAAGATCACGTCACCGGTGAACACCGCGCGCTGGTGCGGCAGGTGGACGATCAGGTCGCCGCCGGTGTGCGCGGACGCCAGCGCGGTGATCTGCACGGGGTACTTCCCCACCCGGAGCTCCAGCTCGCCGCTGAAGACGGTGTGCGGGTGGACGGGCTCGGTCGCCGACCAGTCGAACTGGCCGAAGTGGCGCCGGAGGTAGCCACCGAGCAGCGACCCCGGGTCGCTGCCCGAGACCAGCGCGTGCTGCTGCTTCGGCGTCGGCTCGTAGTGGATGTGGCCCAGCGCCTCGCGGGTGGCGATCACCTCGGCGTCCGGGAGCACGCCCGCGCCCCAGAGGTGGTCCCCGTTGGCGTGGGTGACGACGACCCGGTCGACGGTCACGCCGTCGGCCAGCCGCTGCCGGCTCTCCGCGAGGAACTCCGCGGCGAGGGACGGGTCGTAGGGCGTGTCGATCCAGAGCGCGGTCCTCGGCGAGGCCAGCAGCCCGCAGTTGGCCAGCCCCCAGCCGCGCTTGGGCGGAAGCCACACGTACAGGTCCTCGGCAATCGCGCTCACGTTCGCGCGGCTGGTCGTCATGTGCGCGATTATGCCGATGATGTGACAGGTGTGGAGCAAAACCCCTGCGATTCAAGCCATTTCCCGCCCCGGAGCGTCCCGACCTGTCCGACTTCGCACCGGCACGGTCCTGGGCCGCTTCGTCTCGAGGCAGGACGGGGCCGGCCAGCGAAGCAGGAGGCCGGCCAGGCCGGCCAGCCGGCGAAGCAGGAGGCCGGTCATCCTCCCGCCGCGCCCGCACGGCTCTCCGTCACGCCGCCGGCAGGATCCGGCAGACCTCCACCGTCACGTCCACGGTGTCGAGGCCGATGACCCGCCCCTCCACCGCGACGAATCCTTTCTCCCCGCTGCGGAACAGCGCCGCCAGCGGCGACTTCCGGCCCGCGGCCGCCAGCGCCTCCACCGCCATCGCCGAGCCGAAGGCGAAGACCCCGCACACCACGATGCACGGCGCGTGCCGGGAGGTGCGGGTCACGAAGACGAAGCCGTGGTCCCGGATCAGTTCGTCCGCGGCGTTGTACTGCGCCTCGAAGGTCATCCCGCCCCACCGGGCCCGGGCCGCCTCCGGGTACTCGATGCAGAAGTCCGGGAACGCGGCGCCGAGCACGGTCGCCGAGTACGGGTTGACGCTCGGGCCGCCGATCGAGAACGTCGGCATCCTCGGGTCCTGCGAACCGGCCGCGACCAGTTCGATCGTCGCCTTCCGGTTGACCTTCCGCAGCAGGTCGATGAGTTGGGCGATCGCCCGCGCCTCGGCCATCGGCATGAAGAGGACGTTCTTCGGCCCCCGGCTGGTCAGCCGTCGGCCGTCCTTGGCGAAGGCGAACTCCGCCACCTCGATGCTGGGGGTGATGATCTGCACCCGGCTGTACGGCGCCAGCAGCGCACGGAGGAAGCCGTAGCGGAGAAAGAGCCGGGCGCGGGCGAGGGAACGGGCTGCGAGAAAACCGATCACAGCCGGTACGAACCCGACCAGGACCTGAAGCAGGATCTCCATACCATCCCCCGCACGGACGACTCGGGCACGAACTGTCTGCCGTGAGGTGATGCCCCGTAGAACACCAGGCGAGTCCCGCCGGCAGGCCGAGAACGCCGACCAGTAGCGGTCCACGCCGTCCGTCTGCACCGCGCTGAACGCGACCGGCTCGCCGTCGAGGACGGCGACGACGGTCAGCTCGCGGTCCAAGTCCGGCCGGGCCCAGGCGCCGTTGAGGAACTCCTCGTAGTCGGCGGCGTCCATCTCGACCTCGCCCGGCTCGTCGCGGACCGCGTCCGCCTCGACGACGAAGATCGGGTACGGGTTGTCCGCCCACTCGCCCGCCGGGCGCAGGTCGACACCGGCCGGCAGCGCGGGGGCGGCCGGGAGCGGGAGCGAGAGGTCACGGCCGGCGAAGTGGGCCGTCCGCCCGGCGGTGAAGCCCCGGTTCGCGGCGAACCGCAGGGAGCCCGGCTCCTCGTCCACCCAGCTGTGCACCTCGGCGACGCCGTGCTCGGCCAGGTGCGCCTCGGCGGCGGCCAGCAGCGCGGTGAACGCGCCCCGCCGCCGGTACGCGGGCAGGATGCTGCCGTTGGCGTAGCCGACTCCCCTGGTCGTCGTACCGGTGACCAGGCCGCAGCGCAGTGCACCGGCCACCCGGCCGTCGACCTCGGCGACGAAGGTCCGGTGGTGCTGCCCGGGCGGGGTGTTGGCGTCCATCCACCGGAACACCTCCGGGGTGAGCACCAGGTGCTCACGGCCCGCGCTGGTGGGCGGCGGCCACGGCCTCGGCGTCGGCGGGGCGGAAGTCACGGATCGTCAGCGTGTTCATAGGGTGCGTCACGGTAGCTCCCCACAAGGGCGGTTCGCCTCCGTAATGCCGCCCCCACCTGCCGGTCCGTGCTCCGGAGGGGACCAAGGTCCCTCACCACCGGGCCGGCAAGCTCAAATAATGCTCTGAGAAGACCGGGTGAGGCTTGGCAGCCGCCGCGCCCGGGGACATCCTCAGCAGAACAGCCCGGTCCGGCCCTGCCGACGACGTCCGCGCCGACCGAAGGCTCCCCGCCCAGCCCTCCGAAGGGGGCGCACCGATGACCTCCCCTGCCCTGAAAGCGCCCGTGAAGGGCACCGCGCCCGCCTGGGGTGACCTCGCCGCCCGGGGCGGCGGCACCCGGGCCACCACGCTCGGCGTGGGCCTCGGCTGGCGCAGCGAGATCGACGTCGTGGTCGAGCGCCAGCCGGGCCTGGACTGGGTCGAGGTGGTCGCGGAGAACGTCTGCGCCGGCCACCTGCCCGAGTCGCTGCGGATCCTGCGGGCGCGCGGCGTCACCGTGATCCCGCACGGCGTCTCGCTGGGCCTGGGCGGCGCCGACCGGCCCGACCCGGCCCGGCTCGGCAGGCTCGCCGAGGCCGCCGGCGCGCTCGGCTCGCCGCTGGTCACCGAGCACCTGGCGTTCGTCCGGGCCGGCGGCCTGGAGGCCGGGCACCTGCTGCCGGTACCACGCTCGCGCGACGCGCTGAAGGTGATCGCCGAGAACGTCCGGATCGCCCAGGACCAGCTGCCGGTGCCGCTGGCGCTGGAGAACATCGCCGCCCAGCTGGCCTGGCCGGACGACGAGCTGACCGAGGGGCAGTTCCTCGCCGAACTGGTCGAACGCACCGGCGTCCGGCTGCTGATCGACGTCGCCAACCTGCACACCAACCGGGTCAACCTCGGCGTGGACCCGGCCGCCGAGCTGGACCGCCTGCCGCTGGAGGCTCTCGCCTACGTCCACGTGGCGGGCGGACAGCTGGTGGACGGCGTCTGGCACGACACCCACGCCCACCCCGTCACCGAGCCGGTGCTGGAGGTGCTGGCCGAGCTGTGCGCGCGGGTCGCACCGCCCGGCGTCCTGCTGGAACGGGACGCCGACTTCCCGCCGCCCGCCGAACTGGCCGCCGAACTGGACGCCATCCGGCGTGTGCTGGACGGGGCCCGGCGCGATGGCTGACCGGTCCGAGCCCGTGGAGCCCGACGCCGCCCGCGCCCGGCTGGCCCGGCGCCAGGAGGAGCTGCTGGCCGCCCTGGTGGCCGGCGGGCCGGTACCGCCCGGCTTCGACCCGGCCCAGGTCCGTGCCCAGTCCGCCGGCCTGGCCGCCAAGCGCCGGGACACCGCCGCCAAGGTGGCGCCGGAGCTGCGCCGGCTGCTCGGCCGGCAGTACGGACCGCTCTTCCTCGCCTACGCGGGCACCCGCCCGCAGACCGGCGGCTACCGCGCCGACGCCCGGGCCTTCGCCGCCTGGGCGCTGGACAACGACCCGCCCCGGGACGGCAGCGGGCTCGGCCCGGACGAGCGCCGGGCCCTGGAGCAGTGGCTCCGCGGCCCCGCCCCGGGGCAGTCGCCCGGCCCGCTCACCCGCCTGTGCCGGGCCTTGGTGCCCGCCCGCCGGCCCCACTGACCTTCTCTCCGCCCATTCACCACCCGGGGGAACCGCCCATGTGGCACAACTCGTACTTCCTCGTCCCTGCCGTCCTGCTGGTCGCCGCCGCGCTCTACGCGTCGCAGACCAAGCAGCTGGTCAAGAAGGTCCCGCACGCCAAGGGCCTGCCCGGCCGCGGGCTGCCGCTGCTGGACACCGCTTTCCTCTCCGGCGGTCCCGGCCGGGTCTTCGACACCGCGTTCGTCCGGATGCACCAGGCGGGCCGGGCCGTCGTCAACCGGGCCGGCCTGGTCACGCTGACCTCCGAGCAGCCGTACGACGCCGTCGACCAGGCGATCATCGAGGCCTGCGGACCGGGCAGGCAGCGGGAGCTCGCCGGGCTGCGCCGTGACGTGATGCGCTCGCCCGCCGTCCAGGAGCTGGGCGACAAGCTCGCCGACCGCGGGCTGATGCGCAACCCCGTCCGGCTGCACCGGGCCAGGGTGGCGCGCCGGCTGCTCTGGCTCGCCCTGCCGGCCGTGGTGGTGAGCACCGTCCTCGCCTACGTCCTCGACAACGGCGACGCGGACGCGGACCGTCCGGCGAACTGGATCCCGCTGGTCCTGCTGGCCGTCTGGCTGGTCTCGATGATCGTGACCTGGCCGTTCAAGGGCCGGATCACCCCGGCCGGGCGCCGCCAGCTCGCCCTGATGACCACCGGCAGCCCGTGGAAGCCCAGCGACGGCCTGGCATCGGGGTCGACCGGCGGCGCGCTGCTGGGCGCGGTCGCGCTCAGCGGGCTGGCCGCGTCCGGGCTGGCCGACGCGGAGCTGCAGGAGGCGATGCTCGCCGCGGCCGCGGCCGAGCAGGCCAGGGCGGCGGTCGGCGCGTCCTCGTACTCGTCGTCCTCGTCGTCCTCGTCCGGCTCCTCCTGCAGCTCCGCGGCCACCTGGTGCGGCGGGTCCTCCGACTCCGGCTCCTCCGGTTCGAGCTGCGGCAGCAGCAGCTGCGGCTCGTCCTCCGGCAGCTGCGGCTCGTCCTCGTCCTCCGGCTGCGGCTCCTCCTCCAGCAGCTGCGGGTCCTCCTCCAGCTGCGGCTCGTCGTCGTCCAGCTGCGGCGGCGGCAGCTCCTGCGGGTCCTGAGGCCACCGGTCTCCCGAGTCACAGTTCGGTATCGCGGTCCGGGAATCCGTTCCGCCCAGTGTGAAGGCGGGTCTACAACAAGCCCATGTGGTTGCTCTTCCTGATACCGGCCTGCGCCGCCGCGGTGCTCTCCTGCATCCGGCTGGTCCGGATGACCGCCACCGCCGACGCGCTCGCCGGCCAGGAGGGGCCCCGGCCGCCCGAGGCGGTCGGGATCGGCCTGTACGAGACGGCGTACCTGGCGGGCGGCCCGGACCGGGTGGTCGAACTGGCCCTCGTCCTGATGGCCTCCCGCAGCCGGCTGCACCTCGCCCACACCGGCTGGACCACGGTGGTGGACCCCAAGGGCCGCAGCCGGCTGGAGCGGGCCGTCATCGCCGCCGTCGGCCCGGACGGCCAGTGCCGCACGGACGACCTGCGCCGGGCGATGGCCGCCCACCCCACCGTCCTGGAGATCGGCAGCCGGCTCGCCCTGGCCGGCCTGGCCACCCCCGCGCCGGTCCAGCAGCAGACCGTCCTGGTGATCCGCCAGGTCCGGCAGGCACTGCTGCTCTCCCTGGTGCTGATGGCCGCCGCCGTCGCCGTCGGCGGCATCTCGGACGGTGACGCGCTCGCGCCGCTCGCCTGGTTCTCGCTCCCGCTGGTGCTCACCTCGGGCACGCTGCTGATGGCCCGGGTCGACGTCTACCCGCACACCCGCTGGGCCTCCCCGGTCGGCCAGGAGGTGCTCCGCGAGGTCCGGCTGCCCCGCCAGCACGGCCTCACCGACGACGACGAGCGCGAACTCCTCACCGCCGTCGCCATGATCGGCCCCGCTGCCGTCCCCGACCCTCGCCTCCGCGCGGCCCTGCGCCACCGGCACTGACCGTGCCACCGGAACACACGCAGGGCCGGCTCCCCGTCCGGGGAGCCGGCCCTGCGGCAGATCGGACCGTCGCTCAGACCAGGCCGTTGAGGAGCTCGCTCACCGGCTTGCGGCGGCCGGTGAAGAACGGCACCTCCTCGCGGACGTGCAGCCGGGCGCGGGACGGGCGCAGGTCACGCATCAGGTCCACGATCCGGTGCAGCTCGTCCGCCTCGAAGGCGAGCAGCCACTCGTAGTCGCCGAGCGCGAACGAGGCCACCGTGTTGGCCCGCACGTCCGGGTAGCCGCGCGCCATCTGGCCGTGCTCGGCGAGCATCGCGCGCCGCTCGGCGTCCGGCAGCAGGTACCACTCGTAGGAGCGGACGAACGGGTACACGCAGACGTAGTCGCGCGGGCGCTCGTCGGCGAGGAACGCCGGGATGTGCGACTTGTTGAACTCGGCCGGGCGGTGCAGCGCCATGTTCGACCAGACCGGCTCCAGCTCGCGGCCCAGGCCGGTGCGGCGGAAGCGGTTGTACGCCTCCTGGAGGTCGTCCGAGTCCTCCGCGTGCCACCAGACCAGGATGTCGGCGTCCGCGCGCAGACCGGACACGTCGTAGGTGCCGCGCACCGTGACGTCCTTCGCGGCGAGCTGCGCGAACAGCCCGTCCACCTCGGCGGCCAGGGCGGTGCGGTCCTCGGGCAGCGCGCCCTTGAGCTTGAACACCGACCACATGGTGTAGCGGATGACCTGGTTCAGGTCGCGCGCCTTCTTCTTCTCGGGCTGCTGCTCCGGCTGCTGCTCAACGGTCTCAGTCATGCGCCCATTGTCCTCTCCGTGACGTTCTCCCCGGTCGGCGGGGTCAACACTTTGTCGAGCGCGGCGACGGCCGCCCGTGCGCTCGCGATGCACGCCGGAATGCCCACCCCGTCGTACACGGCCCCGCAGAGCGCCAGCCCGCCCACCCGGCCGGCCGCCGCCCGGATCCGCGCCACCCGGTCGAGGTGGCCCACCGGGTACTGCGGCAGGCCGGCCCGCCAACGGGTGACGGCCGTGTCGTACGGCCGGGCGGTCAGGCCGATCGCCTCGCGCAGGTCTTCCAGCGACTGCGCCACCAGCTCCTCGTCCGCCAGCTCGAGCGGCTGCTCCTCGCGCAGCCGCCCCAGCGAGGTCCGCAGCACGAAGGTCTCGGGGGCCGAACGCTCCAGCCAGCCCCACTTGTTGGACGAGAAGGTGGACGCCTTGATCCGGCGGCCGTCCACCGGCGGCACCAGGAAGCCGCTGCCGGCCGGCGGCTCCGGCAGATCGGCGCGCCGGAACGCCAGGGTCACCAGCGCCATCCCCGCGTACTCGACGGTGTCCAGCTCGGCGGCGGCCCCCGGCGCCTCGGTGCGCAGCAGCCGGGCGGCGACGGGCGCCGGCACGGCCAGCACCACGGCGTCCGCCTCCAGGGTCCCGCCGTCACCGGTCACCACCCGCCAGCCCCCGGCGGTGCGGTGCAGCTCCGCGACGGCGGTGCGGGTGCGCAGCTCGACACCGGCCTTCGCGCAGGCCGCGGCAACCGCCTCGGGCAGGGTGCCGATACCGCCGCGCAGGCCCTGGAAGACGGGCGTGGAGACGGTCTGCGGCCGGGTGGCCAGCTCGTGCACGCCCTCGACCAGCGAGCCGCCGCCACGGGCGATCGACAGCAGCTGCGGCACCGCGGCGCGCAGCGAGATCTCGTCCGCGTGTCCGGCGTAGACGCCGCCCAGCAGCGGCTCCACCAGCCGGTCCACCACCTCGCGGCCCAGCCGGTCGGCGACGTACCGGCCGATCGCGACGTCGTCCGCCACACCCTCGCCGGCCCCCTCGTGCCGGGCCCGCTCCAGCCCCTCGGCGGTGAGCACCCCGGCCTTGGCGAGCGCCTCCAGGTCACCCGGGACGCCCATCACCTGGCCGCCCGGCAGCGGCCGCAACGCGCCGCGCGTCCAGATCGCGGCCTTGGCGGTGGTCGGCGGCTCCAGCTCCGCGCCCAGCCCGACGGCCCGCGCCAGCTCGACCGCCTCCGGCCGCCGGGCCAGCATCGACTCGGCCCCCAGGTCCACCCGGACCCCGCCGACCTCCCCGCCGAGCAGCTTCCCGCCGAACCGCTCCGACGCCTCCAGCAGCGTCACCCGCGCCTTCGCGGGCTCCCCCGCCGCCCCACCGAGAAACGCGGCCGCGGCCAGCCCCGCGATACCCCCGCCGATCACCACGACCTGTGCTTGCGCCATGCCCCGCAGTCTCGCAGGTCCTTACACCGTTGCCTCAATCCGCCCGCTTCGACCGATTCGGCGCCGGTACGAGCGCGTCGAGGTCGATGTCCACGGGGAACGGGACGGGCCGCTCCAACCGGCCCCGGAAGATCCCGGCGGCGACGTACGCCGTGGTGGGAACGTCCAGTTCATAGACGTGCACCACCGGCAAGCCGTCCTCCTCCTCGATCACCCAGTAGTGCGGGATGCCGGCCTCGGCGTACTTGCGCAGCTTGACGGTGCGGTCGCGGTGCGCGGACTCCGGAGAGACGACCTCCACGACGAGCGCCACATCGGCCGGGGCATACCAGGTGCGATCCGGGTCGTACTCGGTGGCCGCGACCAGGAGATCCGGCTCGGGGCGGTTGATCCGGTCCAGCTTGATCGCCATCTCCCGCTCGGCGAGGTACTCGTCCGGCACGAGGCCCTCCAGCAGGGCAGTCAGGGTCGTGACAACCCGGCTGTGCCAGGAGCGCTGCGGGGACATCATGAAGACCAGTGCTCCATCGATCAGTTCGGTGTGCCGCGGCGCCTGCGAAAGGTGGTCGAGGTCGTCGGCGATCCACCCCTCTGCTCGGGGTGCGTACATCCAGTCCGGCAGCTCACTCATGGCCCCACAGTAGCGAGGCCGCGGTGCCGTCGGCCCCTGGTTAGGCTCCTCGGCATGGAACAGATCCTGGTGAGCGCCTGTCTGGCCGGGGTGCCGTGCCGGTACGACGGGCGGGCGAAGACGTCGGAGGCGGCGGTCGGGCTGGTGGCGGACGGACGGGCGGTGGTGGTCTGTCCGGAGGTGGCGGGCGGGCTGGCGACCCCGCGGGCGGCGGCGGAGATCGTCGGCGGGGACGGGGCGGACGTACTGGACGGGCGGGCGCGGGTGGTGGACGCGACGGGGGCGGACTGCACGGAGGAGTTCCTGGACGGGGCGCGGCAGGCGCTGGCCACGGCCGAGGCGGCCGGGGTGCGGCGGGCGCTGCTGATGGCGCGCAGTCCGTCGTGCGGGTGCGGTCGGATCTACGACGGCGGCTTCGGCGGGCGGCTGCGCGCCGGCGACGGGGTGACGGCGGCGTTGCTGCGGCGGGCGGGCATCGAGGTGACGGCTGGGCAGGCCGGATAGCGCCTTGTCCGGGCCGCTGCCGAGCCGTGATCGAGTTGCGATCTCCGGGGAGGGTCCGATCCGGAGATTCCGCCGTCCCATGGTCGTGGCATCCCGATCCGGGTGCCACACAGGGGACTTGGGGAGGATCGATCGTGGTGCGAGGACGGCGCGGAGCAGGGCGCAGAGCGGGGGCCGCGGCGGTGGTCGCCGCCGCCGTGGTGCTGGTCGGGGGGTGCGGCGCCGGCGGCGCCGAGCGTGGTGCGGACAGTGCGGCGGCGGCCAAGCGGGACGCGGCCGCCCCGGCGGCGGGTGCGCCCGCGGTGGGCGCGGCCCCCGCCCAGCCCTCGGCCGCAGAGAAGCCGGGCGGCGCGCCGGCGACCGGCGGAGCGGGGCAGCCGGGCGCCGTCCCGGTGGCCGACACCAGGCTGATCGCCTACACGGCGCAGCTGTCGCTGCGGAGCAAGGACGTGCCCGGGGTGCTGGCGAAGGCGCGCGAGCTGGCGTCCTCGGCAGGAGGCTACGTCGGCGCGGAGACGGTGAGCGGCGGGGGCGACGAGAACGCCGGGCAGAGCGGCCAGATCACCGTCAAGGTGCCGTCGGCGGCCTTCCCGCAGACGCTGGACCAGCTCGCCGCGCTCGGCGAGGTGCTGTCGCGCAGGAGCCAGGCGGACGACCTGACCCAGCAGGTGGCGGACGTGTCGAGCCGGCTGCAGACCCAGCAGGCGAGCGTGGACCGGGTGCGGGCGCTGATGGCGCAGGCGAAGTCGCTGGGCGAGATCACCAGCCTGGAGAGCGAGTTGAGCCGGCGCGAGGCGGATCTGGAGTCGCTGCAGAAGCAGCTGAAGGAGCTGTCGGCGCGGACGTCGCTCTCGACCGTCACGCTGGACGTGCGGCGGGAGCCGAAGCCCGTCGACGACCGGCCGGACGCCCGGGAGAAGAAGGACGAGGGCTTCTGGGGGTCGGTCGGCTCCGCGCTGGGCGGCGGCTGGGACGGGCTGGTCGCGGTCCTGCGCGCGGTCGCCGTGGCGATCGCGGCGGTGACGCCGTTCCTGCTGGTGCTCGCCCCGGCGGGGCTGGTGTTCCGGCTGGTCCGGCGGCGCCGGACCGCCGGGCCCGGTACCCCGGTGCCGCCGATGCCCGTCCGTCCGCCCTCCCGGCGGCAGGGAGGCGAGGAGCAGGCCGAGGATCAGGAGCAGGCCGGCCGGGAGGTGCAGGACGACTGACCGGACAGGCTGCGGGCCCCCTTCCGCCCGGAAGGGGGCCCGCCGCGAAGTCCTGCGCCGGGGTCAGCGCGCGCTGGCCTCGTGCACGAACGCGACCAGCCGGCTGAGCGCGTCCGGGTCCATGCTGGGCAGCACACCGTGGCCGAGGTTGAAGATGTGGCCGCTGCTGCCGAGCGCCTGGGCGGCGTGCAGCACCTCGCGGGCCTTGGTCTCGACGGCCTTGGTGGGCGCGAAGAGCACCGCCGGGTCGAGGTTGCCCTGCAGCCCCTTGCCGGGGCCGACCCGCTCGGCGGCGACGTTCAGCGGCACCCGCCAGTCGACGCCCACGACGTCCGCGCCGGCCTGGCCCATCAGGCCGAGCAGCTCGCCGGTGCCGACGCCGAAGTGGATGCGCGGCACGCCGTAGCCGGCGACCGCGTCGAAGACCTTGGTGCTGGCCGGCATCACCGAGCGGCGGTAGTCGTCGGGGGCGAGCGATCCGACCCAGGAGTCGAAGAGCTGGACGGCGGAGGCGCCGGCCTCGATCTGCACCTTGAGGAAGGCCGAGGTGATGTCGGCGAGGCGGTCGACGAGGGCGGCCCACAGCTCGGGCTGCCCGTACATCATGGCCTTGGTGTTCTCGTGATTCTTGGACGGGCCGCCCTCGACCAGGTAGCTGGCGAGCGTGTAGGGGGCGCCGGCGAAGCCGATCAGCGGGGTGGAGCCGAGCTCGTCGACGAGCAGGCCGACCGCCTCGGTGATGTAGGGGACGTCGTCGGGCTCCAGCGGGCGGAGCCGCTTGAGGTCCTCGGCGGTGCGGATCGGGTCGGCGATCACCGGGCCGATGCCGGGCTTGATGTCGACGTCGATGCCGATGGCCTTGAGCGGCACCACGATGTCGCTGAAGAAGATCGCCGCGTCCACCTTGTGCCGGCGCACCGGCTGGAGGGTGATCTCCTTGACCAGCTCGGGCCGCATACAGGACTCCAGCATGGGGATGCCCTCGCGGACCTTCAGGTACTCGGGCAGCGAGCGGCCCGCCTGGCGCATGAACCACACCGGGGTGTGCGGCACCGGCTCGTGCCGGCACGCGCGCAGGAAGGCGGAGTCGTGCGCGGCCCCGCGGCGCACGGGGGACTGCTGACCGGGGGTGCTACCAGCCTGGGTGGCTGCCGTGGTGTCTGCCGTAGTCTCGCTCACGGTTCAAATCTTCGCACGCGCTCCGGACGGGACTCCCCGGGCGGGCTCGTCGGTTCCTCCAAGATCTGGCCGGTTTGCCGTCCCGGCACGCCGCGCAGGCAGAAGTTACGGCGATTACCCAGGTTTTCGACCTAGTCTTCGGGTCATGGCAGCGGTCGGCGGGCACCCCGCACAGGGTGGCGGAACAGGTGGCGGAACGAATCGGGAGGCGGCGCCGAGTGAGTTCCGTGCCGCGGTCGAGGCCCTGACAGGGGCGCGGCTGCGCCCCGAGCTCGAACTCTCCCCCGCCCCGGCGCCGCGCCGGCTCGCCCCGCACGCCTTCGCGCTGACCGCCTCGGTGGAGGTGGACGGCGAGGAGCTGGCCGACGGCCGGCTGGTGCTGCTGTACGACCCGGCCGGGCAGGAGGCCTGGAACGGGGACTTCCGCGTGGTGACGATGACCCGGGCGGAGCTGGAGCCCGAGATGGCCGGCGACCCGATGCTCTCGGAGGTCGGCTGGGCCTGGCTGCTGGACGCCCTGCAGGCGCAGGGCGCCGGGTACGTGGAGCCGTCCGGGACGGTGACCAGGTGCGCCTCGCAGTACTTCGGCGCGCTGGCGGACCGCGCGTCGTCCACCGAGATCGAGATCCGGGCGTCCTGGACGCCGGCCGACGGCCGCTTCGAGCGGCACCTCGCGGCCTGGGGGGACCTGCTCTGCATCAGCGCCGGCCTACCGCCGGCCGCTCCGGCGCCGCAGCCGCCGGCCGACGTCCCGTCACTCGGTGGGGTGGTCCCGATGCCCGCCCGCCGACGCCCGCGTTCGCACTGACGAGTGGTGTCGGGGCCGGTCGGCCCCGGCGGGCCGACACCACCCCCAGGACTGACGGAGTGTGACTTCGGATCCGCTCTGCGTCAATTAACCGGTCGAAACAGACCGATCTGCGCTGGATCTGATCGATTTTGTGCGATTTCAAGGCATGTCGCAATCAGTCGCCTGCGCGATTTGTCCGTATTGTTACTCACTAGATCGTGATCTTTCGCTAAAGCCGGGCACGGTTGCTGCCGAAGCAGACTGTGACCCTTTCCAAACGCGGAACACTCCGACCGCCCCCATCGGGGTTCCGTCCGCCACTCCCCGCAGGAGGCCTGGTGTCGGTCCTTCTTGAGCACCCCGCAAACGTGGTCGCCTACCGGCCGACCAAGCCCACCGCCATGGTGGTCATCGCCGATCCCCGCGTCCGAAACACCGTCACCCGGCACCTCTGGGCGCTCGGCGTCCGCGACGTGATCGAGGTGTCCTCGATCGCCGAGGCCCGCCCCCGGGTCTCCACCCCGCGCGACATCTGCGTCGCCGACGTCCACCTCCCGGACGGCTCCGGGCTGACCATCCTGGCCGAGACCCGCGCCGCGGGCTGGCCCAACGGCCTGGCCCTCTCGGCCGCCGACGACATCGGCGCGGTCCGCAGCGCGCTGGCCGGCGGCGTCAAGGGCTACGTGGTCACCGGGACCAGGACCAACGTCGCCATGCCGGGCCGACCCGGCCTGCCGATCGGCGCCGGCGGCCTGGCCGGCCGGATGCGCCGTCCCGGCATGCCGGGCGTGCCGGGTGCGGCCGGTGCGCCGGGCGCCCCCGGGGCCCCCGGTGCGCCGGGCACGCAGCAGGCCGCGTACCGGGAGCTCTCCGGCCGCGAGGTCGAGGTGCTGCGACTGGTCGCCGAGGGCCAGTCCAACAAGGCGATCGGCGTCGCGATGGGCCTCTCCGCACTCACCGTGAAGAGCCACCTCGCCCGGATCGCCCGCAAGCTGGGCACCGGCGACCGGGCCGGCATGGTCGCGGTCGCCCTACGCACGGGCATCATCCACTGACCTGTCGGTGCGACCGCTGCGGCGGTCCTGGAGGAACGTTCCTCCAGGACCGCCGCAGCCGCTTCCGGCGCCGCACCACGGCGAGCGGCGCCCCCGCCCCGAGCGGGCCGGACACGAGCGGGCACCCCGCCCCGAGCGCCCCGGAGGTGAGCGGGCGGTCATACGGGCATATTCACCGACCCGGTCTGACCAGTCCGACAACACTCCCGGCTGCGAGGTCCGTCGTACCCTTGGTGAGTGACCGACGCCGTAGCAGCCATCCCAGAAGAAGCAGCCCCGGTCCCGCTCCTCGAACCGAAGGAGGGGATCCCGCCAGTCGTGGCGGACGAGCGGGCGCTGGCGGCCGTCGTCGCCGCCTTCGCCGCGGGTACCGGACCGGTTGCCGTCGATGCCGAGCGGGCCTCCGGCTACCGCTACGGCCAGCGGGCGTACCTCATCCAGTTGCGCCGCGCCGGCGCCGGTACCGCGCTGATCGACCCGATCGCCTGCCCCGACCTCAGCGGGCTGGGCGCGGTCCTCGCGGACACCGAATGGGTGGTCCACGCCGCCACCCAGGACCTGCCCTGCCTGGCCGAGGTCGGCATGCGGCCCCAGCGCCTCTTCGACACCGAGCTGGCCGGCCGGATCGCCGGGTTCGCCCGGGTCGGCCTCGGGCCGATGACCGAGAGCGTGCTCGGGCTGAGCCTGGCCAAGGAGCACTCCGCGGTCGACTGGTCCACCCGCCCGCTGCCCGAGCCGTGGCTGCGTTACGCCGCTCTGGACGTCGAGGTGCTGGTCGAGCTGCGCGACGCACTCGAACAGGAGCTGGACGCCCAGGGCAAGCTGGACTGGGCACTGGAGGAGTTCGCCGCGATCGCCGCCGCGCCCCGCCCGGCACCGCGCACCGACCCCTGGCGCCGCACCTCGCAGCTCCACAAGGTCCGCCGGCGCCGCCAGCTGGCCGTGGTGCGCGAACTCTGGCTCACCCGGGACCGCCTCGCGCAGGAGCGGGACGTCTCGCCGGGCCGGGTGCTCCCGGACGCGGCGATCGTCAACGCCGCGCTGGCCATGCCCCTCAACATCGCCGCTCTGCAGGCCGTCCAGGGCTTCGGGCCGCGGGTGCACCGCCGTCAGCTGGAGCAGTGGCTGGCGGCCGTGCAGCGCGGCCGGGAGGTCCCGGAGAACCAGCTGCCGCCGGCCTCCGCGCCGCACGACGGACCGCCGCCGCCGCGCGCCTGGGCCGAGAAGGACCCGGTGGCGGCCGCCCGGCTCTCCGGGGCGCGGGCCGGGGTGAGCGAGCTGGCGGAGGCACACAACCTGCCGGCCGAGAACCTGATCACCCCGGACCTCGTCCGCCGGGTCTCCTGGGAGCCGCCGGCCGACGCGAGCGCCGCCAACGTGGCCGCCGCGCTGCGCCGGCTCGGCGCCCGGCAGTGGCAGGTCGACCTGGTCGCGCCGGTGGTCGCCGCCGCGTTCGTCAAGGCGGCGACGGAGCCGGGCCCGGCCAGGACCGAGCAGTAGGGCCGAGCCTCGGGCAGGCCTGGGCGGCGGGGCCGCGCAGCAGGGCTGAGCAGCAGGACACGGAAGGGGATGCCGTTTCGACGACGGCATCCCCTTCGTCGTACCCGGACGGGGCGACGTGTCGCGGGACACACGTGGAGATCGGGCCGTCGGGCCTGGGCAGGTTGGTTACCGACCGGTAGCATGGCGGTGAAGCGGCGCCGCTCACGTCCTCTCTGCGACGGACGGCGGCAGCCTGCCCACCTCAACCTGTTGGTCCCTGGGAGGAGAGCCCCCGTGCCTCGTACCGCGAGGGACGTCGTCTTCGTCGATGGCGTCCGCACCCCGTTCGGCAAGGCCGGCCCGAAGGGCATCTACCACGAGACGCGCGCCGACGACCTCGTCGTCAAGTGCATCCGGGAACTCGTGCGCCGTAACCCGAACCTGCCCGTCGAACGCATCGACGAGGTCGCCGTCGCGGCCACCACGCAGATCGGCGACCAGGGTCTGACGATCGGCCGCACCGCCGCCCTGCTGGCCGGCCTGCCGAAGTCCGTCCCGGGCTACTCGATCGACCGCATGTGCGCCGGCGCGCTGACCGCCGTCACCGCCACCGCCGGCGGCATCGCCTTCGGCGCGTACGACATCGTCGTGGCCGGCGGCGTCGAGCACATGGGCCGCCACCCGATGGGCGAGGGCGTCGACCCGAACCCGCGCTTCGTCTCCGAGAAGCTCGTCGACGAGTCCGCCCTGTTCATGGGCATGACCGCGGAGAACCTGCACGACCGGTTCCCGCACATCACCAAGGAACGCTGCGACGCCTACGCCGTGCGCTCGCAGGAGAAGGCCGCCAAGGCCTACGCCAACGGCGACATCCAGCCGGACCTGGTGCCGATCTCGATCCGCAACACCAACCCCGCGGTCGGCGAGACCGGCTGGGGCCTGGCCACCGTGGACGAGCCGCTGCGCCCGGGCACCACGATGGAGAGCCTGGCGGGTCTGAAGACCCCGTTCCGCCCGCACGGCAACATCACCGCGGGCAACTCGGCCGGCCTGAACGACGGCGCCACCGCGTCGCTGCTGGCCGCCGAGGACGTCGCCGAGGAGCTCGGCCTCCCGGTCAAGATGCGCCTGGTCTCGTACGCCTTCGCGGGCGTCGAGCCCGAGGTCATGGGCATCGGCCCGGTGCCGGCCACCGAGAAGGCCCTGGCCAAGGCCGGCCTGACGATCGACGACATCCAGGCCTTCGAGGTCAACGAGGCCTTCGCCGTCCAGGTGCTGGCGTTCCTGGACCACTACGGCATCGCGGACGACGACGAGCGGGTCAACCCGTTCGGCGGCGCGATCGCCTTCGGCCACCCGCTGGCCTCCTCCGGCGTGCGCCTGATGAACCAGCTGGCGCGCCGCTTCGAGCAGCGCCCGGACGTCCGCTACGGCCTCACCACGATGTGCATCGGCTTCGGCATGGGCGGCACCATCATCTGGGAGAACCCGCACTTCGAGGGTGGTAAGTGAGCATGAGCACCACTACTGAGCTGCTGCAGCACGGCGCCGAGCTGTTCCCGGGCGAGGTCGTCACCACGGCCCACGTCCGCCACCTGGACCTGCCGCTGCAGGCCGGCAAGCTGGCCCTGATCACCCTGGACAACGGCTTCGACCACACCAAGCCGACCACCTTCGGCCCGGGCTCGCTGCTGAAGCTGTCCGTCGCGCTGGACCAGGTCGAGGCCGAGGCCGCCGAGGGCAAGATCGTCGGTGTCGCCGTCACCGGCAAGCCGTTCATCTTCGCGGTCGGCGCCGACCTCAAGGGCGTCGAGCTGCTCAAGGAGCACGCGGACGCGCTGGCCATCGGCAAGGGCGGCCACGAGGTCTTCAAGCGGATCGCCGCGCTGCCCGTCCCGTCCTTCGCGTTCTACAACGGCGCGGCGATGGGCGGCGGCGTCGAGGTCGGCCTGCACTGCACCTACCGCACCGTCAGCGCGGGCGTCCCGGCGTTCTCGCTGCCGGAGGTCTTCCTGGGCCTCGTCCCCGGCTGGGGCGGCTGCACCATTCTGCCGAACCTGATCGGCCCCTCGAAGGCGATCAAGGTCATCATCGAGAACTCGATGAGCCAGAACAAGCAGCTCAAGGGCAAGGACGTGTTCGAGCTGGGGATCGCCGACGCGATCTTCGAGCCGGCCGACTTCCTGGAGCAGTCGCTGCTGTGGGCCGCCAAGGTCCTCAAGGGCGACGTCGTCGTCGAGCGCGAGGCGATCGACCGCGGCAAGGCCTGGGACGACGCCGTCGCCTGGGGCCGCCTGGTCGCCGACGCCAAGGTGCACGGCGCCGCGCCGGCCGCCTACAAGGCGCTGGACATCATCCAGCTGGTCAAGGACGCCGGCCTCACGGACGCGGCCGGTCTGCAGGCCGGCTTCGACGCCGAGGACGCGGCCCTGGCCGACCTCATCATGAGCGGCGAGCTGCGCAGCGGCATCTACGCCTTCAACCTGGTGCAGCGCCGGGCCAAGCGCCCGTTCGGTGCCCCGGACAAGTCGCTGGCCCGCCCGGTCAGCAAGGTCGGCATCGTCGGTGCCGGTCTGATGGCCTCCCAGCTGGCGCTGCTCTTCGCGCGCCGGCTGGAGGTGCCGGTGGTCCTCACCGACATCGACCAGGAGCGCATCGACAAGGGCGTCGGCTACGTCCACGCCGAGATCGACAAGCTGCTCGGCAAGGGCCGGATCGGCAACGACAAGGCCAACCGCCTCAAGGGCCTGGTCACCGGCTCGCTCGACAAGGCCGTCGGCTTCGGCGACGCGGACTTCGTGATCGAGGCCGTGTTCGAGGAGATGGGCGTCAAGCAGACCGTCTTCGCCGACCTGGAGAACGTGGTCTCGCCGACCTGTGTGCTGGCGACCAACACCTCCTCGCTGTCGGTCACCGAGATGGCCTCGAAGCTGAAGCACCCCGAGCGGGTCGTCGGCTTCCACTTCTTCAACCCCGTCGCGATTCTGCCGCTGCTGGAGATCGTCCGCGGCGAGCAGACCGACGACGCCTCGCTGGCCACCGCCTTCGGCGTCTCGAAGAAGCTGAAGAAGACCTCGGTGCTGGTCAAGGACGCCCCGGCGTTCGTGGTGAACCGGATCCTGACCCGCTTCATGGGCGAGATCCAGAACATCATCGACGAGGGCACCCCGATCGCCACGGTCGAGAAGGGCGTCGAGCCGCTCGGCCTGCCGATGTCCCCGATCGTGCTGCTGGAGCTGGTCGGCCCGGCCATCGCGCTGCACGTCTCGGAGACCCTGCACGGCGCCTTCCCGGAGCGGTTCACCGTCTCCGAGAACCTCGGCAAGGTGGTCAAGGCCGGCAAGCGCGGCTTCTACACCTGGGTGGACGGCAAGCAGGTCCTCGACCCCGAGGTGCTGGAGCTGCTCTCCTTCGGCGACACCGTGCTGACCGAGGAGCAGGTGCTCAACCGCTCCCTGGAGGCCGTCGCGCAGGAGATCGGCCTGATGCTGGAGGAGGGTGTCGTCGCCGAGGCGCAGGACATCGACCTCTGCATGATCACCGGTGCCGGCTGGCCCTTCCACCTGGGCGGGATCACCCCGTACCTGGACCGTGAGGGCGTCTCGGAGCGGGTGACCGGCAAGCGGTTCCTCGCCCCGGGTGTGGCCTCGGTGCCCGCCTAGCAGTGACGCGAAGAGCCCCGGTGACCTTGGAGGTCACCGGGGCTCTTCCGTATGTGCCGCGCGGGGAGGGGGCCGTACGGGCCGGGCTCTTCACGGGCCGGGGCGTCCGCGCGGGGAGGGGCGCCGGGGCTCAGTGCTTGAGGCGGTAGACCACGGTGTCGGCGAAGACGCCGACCATCTCGTAGTGGGTGTCCAGCAGGTTCTCGATCCGCGGGATCTGGGTCGGCTGGTACGGCGCCAGGCCCGAGTCGTCCACCACGACCTCCGGGAGGCCGTTGGCGAGCAGCTCCTTGTCGAAGGTCTGCCAGGCGTTGCTGACGCTGTACTGCTCGCCGACGTTGGGGCTGCTGTCCTTGCCGCCGCTGTAGTTGGTCAGGAAGCCGGCCGTCAGGTAGCGGGTGGCCGGCTTGCGGTCGGCCAGCCAGTACAGCTCCGGGTGCATGCCCCAGACCAGCACGGTGTCCTTCGGCGTGGTCTGCGCGGCGACGGCGGTGGCCACCTCGGTGGTCTGGTTGAGCCGCTCGCCCGGCCAGGCCAGCGCCAGCGCCCAGAACACGGTGGCGGCAGCCGTCGTGTACGCCAGGACGGGCTTCCAGCGGATCGCCGAGGTGGCGACCGCGCCGGTGCCCAGCAGGACCAGCGGGGGCATCAGCTGGAGGTAGTAGTGGCCGAAGAAGTGGAAGCCGACGCTGACCGCGACCACCGAGGAGAGCAGCCAGACCCAGAGGTCGGCGGTGGAGCCGTGCTCCTCCCCCGCGACCGGCAGCGGGCGGTGGCGGTACTTCAGCCAGAGCCTGCGCCCGACCGGCAGCAGGAAGCCCAGGCCGGCCCCGACCAGGATCGCCGAGTTGCCGAGCGCCCGGCCGGTCATCTGCAGCCAGGCTCCGCCGAACGAGGCGTAGTCGCCGCTGCCGGTGACCACCCAGAACAGGAAGCCCTTGGGCTTGGTGAGGATGACCGCGACCAGCGCTATCGGCAGCGTGAAGCCGAAGCCGATCTTGAACAGCGCGGGCGGCCAGCGGACGCCGCGCCGGCGGGCGTCCTGGAACAGCATCCAGAGCACCGGGAGCAGCACCGCGCCGCCGGTCTGCTTGGTCAGCGAGCAGAGTGCCACCGCGATGCCCGCGGCCAGCCAGCGGCGCCGCTCGGCGTACCGGAAGGCCGCCACCATGGCGGGCAGCATGAACACCTCGAAGGTGGCCGCCTGGGTGTCCTCCGGGGAGAGCCCGATGGAGACCAGCAGGTAGAGCAGGCCGGCGCCGGCGCCCGCCCGGTTGCCCCAGCGTCCGCGGGCGATCGAGGCCAGCAGGATCGCGGTGCCCAGGTGCGCGACGACCGCCAGGGTGCGCAGCGGCCAGAGCGAGGCGGAGCCGAAGACGGCGAAGCAGGCCTGGTAGAGCCAGGGCAGCAGCGGGGGCTTCCGGTCGACGACGGTGTCGTAGAGGACGCCCCCGTCGGCCAGCATCCGGGCCTGGGTGGCCAGGAAGCCCTCGTCGGGGCTCCAGACCGGCCGGACGAAGGAGGGGATGTGCGTGGTGAGCGCGACCAGGGCCAGCACCGGCACCAGCCTCGCCCAGTAACGCCCTCCTTGCCCGCCGACGGGCAGGAGGAGCCCAGTACGGACGCGGTCGGGCAGGCGCTCGGCTAGCCCGGCGAGGCGGGGGCGGGTGGGGGTCGGCACGGATGACAACCTACCGGGCGGGACCGGCGCGGGCAGCGCCGGTCCCGCCTTTCGGTGCGATTATCGCCTTGCCCCCGGGTGGACTGTTGCGAAGTTGTCGCAAACGGACGCCGTGGGAGCGGGCCGGGGTGGCCCGGGGCCGGGCTCAGGCCTCGACGGTGGCCACGTCCAGCTTGGCGAGCCGGGAGACCAGCGCGGTCACCTGGCGGGCGATGTCCGGCGCGTTGAGCCCGATCTCGGCGAGGATCTCGCCCCGGGAGGCGTGGTCCAGGAACTCCTGCGGGATGCCGAAGTCACGCAGCGGGACGTCCACCTCGGCGTCGCGCAGCGCCTGCGCGATCGCGGCGCCGACGCCGCCGACCCGGCCGTTGTCCTCGATCGTGACGACCGCCCGGTGCTCGGCGGCCAGGCCCGGCAGGGCCGCGTCCACCGGCTTGACCCAGCGCGGGTCCACCACGGTCGCGCTGATGCCCTGGGCGGCCAGCAGGTCGGCCACCTCCAGGCTGGTCGGGGCCATCGCGCCGACCGAGACGACCAGCACGTCGGCGCGGCGGCCGTCGGCCGGCCCCGAACCCTCCGCGGTCTCGCGCAGCACGTCCATGCCGCCGATCCGGCCCACCGCGGCGACGGCCGGGCCGACCGTGCCCTTGGAGTAGCGGACCACCGTCGGGGCGTCCGTGACCTCGACGGCCTCGCGCAGCTGGGCACGGACCTGGTCGGCGTCACGGGGCGCGGCCAGCCGCAGGCCCGGGACGACCTGGAGGATCGACATGTCCCACATGCCGTTGTGCGAGGCGCCGTCGGTGCCGGTGACACCGGCCCGGTCCAGGACGAAGGTGACGCCCAGCTTGTGCAGGGCGACGTCCATCAGGACCTGGTCGAAGGCGCGGTTGAGGAAGGTCGCGTAGACCGCGAAGACCGGGTGCAGGCCGTTGGTGGCCAGGCCGGCCGCGCTGGTGACGGCGTGCTGCTCGGCGATGCCGACGTCGAAGATCCGGTCCGGGAAGGCCTTGGCGAACGGGGCCAGGCCCACCGGGTGGAGCATCGCGGCGGTGATGGCGACGATGTCCTCGCGCTCGTGGCCGAGCGCGACCATCTCCTCGCCGAAGACCGAGGTCCAGTCCTTGCCCGAGCTCTTGACCGGCAGGCCGGTGTCCGGGTGGATCACGCCGACCGCGTGGAAGCGGTCCTCGTCGTTGTTCTCGGCCGCGTGGTAGCCGCGGCCCTTCTCGGTGAGGCAGTGGACGATCACCGGGCCGCCGAAGCCACGCGCCTTGGTGAGCGCCGACTCCAGGGCGGTGAGGTCGTGGCCGTCGATCGGGCCGATGTACTTGAGGCCGAGGTCCTCGAACATGCCCTGCGGGGCGATGAAGTCCTTCAGGCCCTTCTTGGCGCCGTGCAGCGTGTCGAACAGCTGCTGGCCGACCACCGGGGTGCGCTGCAGGGCGTCCTTGCCCCAGGAGAGGAAGCGCTCGTAGCCCTGGGTGGTGCGCAGCGTCGCGAGGTGGTTGGCGAGGCCGCCGATGGTCGGCGAGTAGGAGCGCTCGTTGTCGTTGACGACGATGACGACCGGCAGGTCCTTGGCGTCGGCGAGGTTGTTGAGCGCCTCCCAGGCCATGCCGCCGGTGAGCGCGCCGTCGCCGATGACCGCGACGACCGGGTCCGTCTTGCCCTTGATCTTGTTGGCCTTGGCCAGGCCGTCCGCGTAGGAGATGACGGTGGAGGCGTGCGAGTTCTCGATCACGTCGTGCTCGGACTCGGCGCGGGACGGGTAGCCGGAGAGGCCGCCGCTCATCTTCAGCCGGGAGAAGTCCTGGCGGCCGGTGAGCAGCTTGTGGACGTAGCTCTGGTGGCCGGTGTCGAAGAGGATGCGGTCGCGCGGCGAGTCGAAGACCCGGTGCAGCGCGACAGTCAGCTCCACGACGCCGAGGTTCGGGCCGAGGTGGCCGCCCGTCTTGGAGACCTCCGTCACCAGGAAGGTCCGGATCTCCTCGGCCAGGGTGGCCAGCTGTCCGGGCGTGAGCCGGTCGAGATCGCGCGGTCCCCGAATGCGGGTCAGCAGGGCCACCCGTTCCTCCTCGTTCAAAGTCGCGGACCGCGGGCGGTCCGACGGGCGTCGCTGCCCGGTGTGCCGGCGCGGTCCGACGAACTCGGTCGGTGCCGACCGGTCGAGTCTAATGTCCACTTACCGGACGCCGAGCGGGGCGCCCACCACCACCCGCCGGCAATCGCCGTACGGGGCGCGCAGACGGCCACGGAGGGTCCCCCGGCGGGTACTCACGGTCGGGCGACGGACGCCTGTACGGATCTGCCGAGCGTCCCGGAGTCGTCCATCTCGCTCATCACCAGCGCCAGCGCGCCCAGCACCTCGGCCCGGCCGCCCAGGGTGCCCGGGACCACCGACAGCTGGCGGGCCGCGCTCGGGATGGCGTAGCGGGCCACCGAATCCCGGATCGGGGCCAGCACCAGCTCACCGGCGTCGGCGAGGTCGCCGCCGAGGATCACCCGGCGGGGATTGAGCAGGTTGCAGAGGGTGGCGACGCCGGTGCCGATCTGCCGGCCCGCGTCGGCGATCACCCGGCGGCAGCCCAGATCGCCCTGGTGCGCCAGCTCGACCACCCGGGGCAGCGAGAGGTCCGGGCCGAGGGTGGTGGAGAGCAGGCCCAGCAGGTAGCGGGAGCCGACGAAGGTCTCCAGACAGCCGCGGTTGCCGCAGCGGCAGACCGGGCCGGCCTCGTCCAGGGTGATGTGCCCGATCTCACCGGCGGTTCCGCCGGGGCCGCGGTAGATCTGGCCGTTGACCACCAGGCCGGCACCGACACCGCTGGCCACCTTGATGTAGGCGAGGTCGCTCAGGCCGCGGCCCGCACCCCAGACCAGCTCGCCCAGCGCGCCCAGGTTGGCGTCGTTGTCCACGTGCACCGGCATGCCCAGGCGCTCGGCCAGCTCGCGGCCGGGGGCGATGCCCGTCCAGCCCGGCAGGATCGCGGTGGAGCCGAGCGCGCCGGTCTCCACGTCGATCGGGCCGGGGACCCCGAGCCCCACCCCGATCACCTTGTCCGGGCGGAACCCGGCCTGGGCCAGGAGCCGCTCCACCAGCGCCTCGGCGCGGTCGAAGCCCTGGGCGGCCGAGACGTCCACGTCGATCGGGGCGCTCTCCTCGGCGAGCACCCGGTGCGCGAGGTTGCCGACGGCGACCCGGAGGTGGGTGTGGCCGAAGTCGATGCCCACCACGATGCCGGCGTCGCCGCTGAGCGAGACGCTGCGGGCGCGGCGGCCGCCGGAGGAGGTGTCGGCGACCACGACGGTGCCGCTCTCCTTGAGTTCCCGGACGATGTTGGACACGGTGGCCGCGGAGAGCCCGGTGCCGCGGGCGATCTCGGCCTGGGTCAGCGAGCCGGCCATCCGTACCGCCCGGAGCACGCGCTCCAGGTTCGCCCGGTGCAGTGAGGACTGCGAGCCCGGTGTGTCCGTCGACATGATCCACCCTCCCAAGGGCGAGGGAACCCCTCCGCCGGGCGATCCCTTCAACTCCTGAAGCCTAGGCCCTGAAGGGGGTCGGGGGTGCGGCGACGGGCGACGTGGGTGGAACGGCGGGTGACGGGGAGGCGGCGCGAGGGCGTCCGGGTGGCGCGGCCGGCGGCGGCACGGCAGGGCGCGGCGGGGGTCGGACGGCGGGGGTCGGGGAGGCGGCGACGGGCGTCGGGAGGGGCGCGCGTGGCGGGGAGGGCAGGTGAGGGGGTGGCGCAGTGTCCGTGCGGGTGAGGTGGGGGGCTTCGACACGCCGGGGCGGGGGGCGGCGGTGGGCTGCGGGAAGGCCGGGCAGCTCAGGGGTGCGGTGCGCGGGGTTCGGGGCTCCTGGAGCCGGGCCAAAACGGGCCACCCGTACGATGGTGCCCAATCTCACCCGTCCCACCGGCCTCGGACGTGACCGGCCGGGGGACGCTTCCAGACATGACGGGGCATCAGATGGCAGGGGATCACCCTACGCCGGGGGCAGGCGACACGACCGGCAGCGGTCCGCAGGACAACCGGGGCGTCTCGCTCGGGCGCACGCCCGGCGGCGCGCCCGACCCGGCCGCCATGGCGGACCAGATGACACAGCTCGACGGGGCACCGGTCCCCGGGCAGGGTGGACCGGCTGGGCCGGGGGCCGCGCCCGGCACGCCGCCGGGGCAGCCCCCGGCCCAGCCGCCGGGCAGTGACTACGCCTACGCGCCCACCGCCGCAGCCTTCCCCGCGCAGGGCACGCCGCCACCCCCGCCCGGCGCACCGGTCGGCCCGTACGACCCGGCCCAGCCCCCGTTCGCCGCCCCCAACAGCGGCCAGCAGTACGGCTACACCGCCCCGCCCACCGACGGCGGCGGGACCGGCTACGCCTACCCGCAGCAGCAGGCCGGGTACACCTACCCGGGTGCGCCGGTGGCTCCGGCACCCAAGCAGCGCAACCCGGTGATGCTCTGGGGCGGCATCATCGGCGGTGTGCTGGCGATCGCCATCGTCGCCGGCCTGATCGTGCTGTTCCAGGGCAACCCCGACGACCCCGGCGGCAGCAGCACCACCAGTGCCGGCGGCGTCACCGGCGGCAACACCACCGACCCCACCACCGCGAACGGCCCGGGCGGTACCACCGGTGGTACCGCGGGCAAGGCAGGCGCCTACAACCTCGCCTGGGCCGCCGCCAAGCCGGCCAACGCGACCAGCGGCTCGCAGATGCTCGGCATCTGGGGCGCCGACAAGGCCATCGTGCGCGCCGACAGCTACGGCATCCGCGGCCTCAACTCGGCCGACGGCAAGGAGCTGTGGACGATCGCCCCGCCGGCCGGCAGCAAGGAGTTCTGCGCCGCCTCGTACGGCGTGAACTCCAAGCACATCGCCGCGGTCGCGCTCAACACCGGTGACAGCGACTGCTCCACCGTCGGCGCGGTCGACGTCAGCACCGGCAAGCTGCTCTGGACGGCCAAGGTCAGCCAGGACCGGATGTCCTCGCCCACCCTGAGCGTCACCGAGAAGGTCATCGGCATCGGCGGCAACATGGTCGGCGCCGTGAACATCAGCGACGGCTCGCCGGCCTGGCAGTTCCAGCCGCGCGAGAAGGACTGCAGCGTCTACGGCAAGGCGGCCGGCGCCCAGATCGCGGTCAGCGACCGCTGCTACGGGCTCAACACCACCACCAAGTCCCAGCTGGTCCTGGTCGACACGGACACCGGCAAGACCACCAGCGGCGCGCCGATCCCGCTGACCGGCAGCATCGAGCGGGTCGACAAGGTCGTCTCGGACCAGCCGCTGGTGCTGCTGGTCACCAGCGGCCCGAACGGCGACTACATCCTGCCGTTCGACAAGAGCAACAAGCCGATGAACCCGATGTCGGTCAAGGAGGCCGGCGCCGACAGCCTGCGCCTCTCCGGCCAGGCCGACGCGTTCACCCAGAGCGTGGTGAGCGGGACCACGCTGTACGTCCAGACCAACCCGAGCAAGCCCGCCATCAACGCCTACGACCTGACCAGCGGCAAGCGGCTCTGGTCGTCCACCGGCAGTGCCAGCGACGGCATCCGGCTGGTCTCCGGCACCGACAAGGACGGCAAGATCCGCGCCGTGCTGGACATGGGCTACAACAAGGACTCCAAGCTGGTGACGCTCTCGCCGGCCGACGGTTCGGTGAGCGAGCTCGGCAACCTCACCCAGAACAAGGCCGCCGACAGCATGTACGCCAGCTCCACCGAGTACGTGGTGCAGTCCGACGGCTCGCTGTACGGCTTCTCCCGCAGCTCCGGCTCGGACAGCCCGGTGATCAAGTTCGTCAAGAAGTGACGCGCCGGCCCTGAGGGGCTGACCACCCGTCGGCACGGCCGGGCGGGGCGGGAGCGGGCCCACCGGCCCGCCCCTGCCCCGCCCGGTGGCGTTCCCCCGGGAATTCCCCCGGCGCGGACGACCGGACATGGGAGGATGCGAGGCATCAAGCCTGACGAAGGAGTCCTGCGAGTGCCCGGCACCAACCTGACGCGTGAGGAGGCCCGCACCCGGGCCGCCCTCCTGCACGTGGACGCGTACGACATCGAGCTCGACCTCGGCTCGGCCCGCGAGGGAGGCACCTTCCGGTCCACCACGGTGGTCCGGTTCACCTCGCGCACCCCCGGCGCGGCCACCTTCATCGACCTGGTCGCCCCGAGCGTCCAGGAGATCACGCTCAACGGCGAGCGACTCGACAACGCCAACTTCGCCGACAGCCGGATCGCGCTGCCGAACCTGGCCGCCGAGAACGAGCTGCGCGTCGTCGCCGACTGCGCCTACACCAACACCGGTGAGGGCCTTCACCGGTTCGTCGACCCGGTCGACGGCGAGACGTACCTGTACACCCAGTTCGAGGTGCCGGACGCCCGCCGGGTCTTCGCCGCCTTCGAACAGCCCGACCTCAAGGCCGCGTTCACCTTCACCGTGACCGCCCCCAAGGGCTGGGTCGTCGTCTCCAACTCCCCCACCCCGGCCCCGGTCGGCGACGGTGACACCCAGGTCTGGAACTTCGAGCCGACCGGCCGGATCTCCAGCTACATCACCGCGCTCGTCGCCGGCCCTTACGTCGGCGTCTTCGACACCTACGAGAACGGCGACCAGAAGGTGCCGCTGGGCGTCTACTGCCGCCCCTCGCTGCGCGAGTTCCTGGACGCCGAGGCGATCTTCGCGGTCACCAAGCAGGGTTTCGACTACTTCCAGGAGAAGTTCGACTACCCGTACCCGTTCGCCAAGTACGACCAGCTGTTCGTCCCGGAGTTCAACGCCGGCGCGATGGAGAACGCGGGCGCCGTCACCCTTCGCGACCAGTACGTGTTCCGGTCCAAGGTGACCGACGCCGCGTACGAGGCGCGGGCCGCCACCATCCTGCACGAGCTCGCCCACATGTGGTTCGGCGACCTCGTCACCATGGAGTGGTGGAACGACCTCTGGCTCAACGAGTCGTTCGCCACCTTCGCCGAGGCCGTCTGCCAGGCCGAGGCACCCGGTTCGCAGTGGCCGCACTCCTGGACCACCTTCGCCAACCAGATGAAGACCTGGGCGTACCGGCAGGACCAGCTGCCGTCCACCCACCCGATCATGGCCGACATCAACGACCTGGAGGACGTCCAGGTCAACTTCGACGGCATCACCTACGCCAAGGGCGCCTCGGTGCTCAAGCAGCTGGTGGCGTACGTCGGCCAGGACGCCTTCTTCCAGGGCGTGCAGGCCTACTTCAAGCAGCACGCCTGGGGCAACACCCGCCTGAGCGACCTGCTCGGCGCCCTGGAGAAGGCCAGCGGACGCGACCTCAAGGCCTGGTCCAAGGCCTGGCTGGAGACGGCCGGCATCAACGTGCTGCGCCCCGCGCTCACCCTCAACACCGACGGCGAGATCGAGTCCTTCGCCGTCCTCCAGGAGGCCCCCGCGCTGCCGGCCGGTGCTAAGGGCGAGGCGGTGCTCCGCCCGCACCGGATCGCCATCGGCCTGTACGAGCTGACGGACGGCTCGCTGGTCCGCACCGACCGGATCGAGCTGGACGTCGACGGCCCGCGCACCGACGTCCCGCAGCTGGTCGGCCGGCACCGCCCGGCCGTCATCCTGCTCAACGACGACGACCTCTCGTACGCCAAGGTCCGTCTGGACGAGGACTCGCTGGCCGTCGTCACCGAGCACCTCGGCGGCTTCACCGACTCGCTGCCGCGCGCCCTGTGCTGGGCCTCCGCCTGGGACATGACCCGCGACGGCGAGCTCGCCACCCGCGACTACCTGGCACTCGCCGTCTCCGGCCTCGGCCGGGAGTCCGACATCGGCGTCGTCCAGTCGGTGCACCGCCAGGTCAAGCTCGCCCTCGACGCCTACGCCGACCCGGCCTGGCGCGAGCAGGGCCTGGCCCGCTGGGCCGAGGCCGCCGAGGCGCAGCTGCGCGCCGCCGAGCCCGGCAGCGACCACCAGCTGGCCTGGGCCCGCGCACTGGCCTCGGTCGCCCGTACCGACGGTCAGCTCGGCCTGCTCGCCGGCCTGCTGGACGGCTCGGTCGAGCTGAAGGGCCTGGCCGTCGACACCGAGCTGCGCTGGACGCTGCTGGGCCGGCTCTCCGCCACCGGCCGCGCCGACGAGGCCGCCGTCGCGGCCGAGCTGGAGCGCGACAACACGGCGGCCGGCCAGGAGCACGCCGCCACCTGCCGCGCCGCCCGGCCGACCGCCGAGGCCAAGGCGGAGGCCTGGGCCTCCGTGGTGGAGTCGGACAATCTCACCAACTACGTCCAGGAGGCCGTGATCGCCGGCTTCCAGCAGGCCGACCAGCGTGAGCTGCTGGCGTCGTTCACCGCGAAGTACTTCGCGGCCGTCAAGGGCATCTGGGAGACCCGCAGCCACGAGATCTCGCAGCAGATCATCGTCGGCCTGTACCCGGCCGTCCAGGTCGAGCAGGCCACGCTGGACGCCACCGACGCCTGGCTGGCCTCGGCCGAGCCGGCGCCGGCGCTGCGGCGGCAGGTCATCGAGGCGCGGGCCGGGATCGAGCGCGCGCTGAAGGCCCAGGTGGCCGACCGCGCGGCGGGCGCCCGGGAGCTGGGGCACTGACGCACCGCCGGGGGGCGCGGGTTCCGCCTGCGGCCCCCGGTACCCGCGCCCGCTCCCCGGGGCACGGAGAAACGCCCGAGGGGGCGCCGGACGGTGTCCGGCGCCCCCTCGGGCGTTGTACGGGGTGGGTGGAGAGAGCCCCCTCGGCTACTTCTTGCCGCCCTTGCTGCCGTACGGCATCGCGGCCAGGGCCGCGATGATCACGAACGACGCGATCGGGATGAAGACGTACAGGCCGAGGACCTGGGCGACGCTCAGGCCGGCTCCCGGGTCGTCGCCGTCGTCCGGGGTGAGGGCCATGGCGGGCGACGACAGCAGCATCATCAGCGTGACCGTTGCGGTGACCGCACCGGCTCGCAAAGCGTTCCTCTTGTCCACGGCGCCCAACTTACCCGCCGCTTACGTCACCGCGCGCGGCGGGGTCGGCCTTTCGGGCTGCTCCCGCGGGACGCTCCCCCAGCACGGCGGCGAGCGTAGTCGCCGCCGGGTCCGCGGCGATCGCGTCCAGCGTCACCGGGTACCCCGCGCCGTCGGCGACCGGCAGCCGCCAGTTCGGGTACTGGTCCCAGGTGCCGGGCAGGTTCTGCGGGCGCGGATCGCCCACCAGGTCCGGCAGCCAGACGCCCACCAGCTCGGCCGGGGTGGCCCGCAGGAACCGGTACAGCGCCTGCACGGAGAGCGGCTCGCCCTCGGCCAGCAGACCCAGCCGGGCCAGCTCGGCCCGCCAGTCGGCCAGGTCGGCCGCCGCCTCCGCCTGCTCCTCGCCGAGCGAGCGCGCCAGCAGACCGAGCCGGTGCCGCAGCTCGACGTGCTCGCCGGAGAGCCGGGCCGCCGTGCTCGGCAGGTCATGGGTGGTCAGGGTGGCCAGACTGCCCGGCCGCCACCGCTCCGGCGCGAGGATCTCGCCCTTGGCCTGCCAGTCCCGCTCGAACCAGAGCACGGACGTACCGAGGATGCCGCGCGCCGCCAACTCCTCGCGGACGCCCGGCTCCACCGTGCCCAGGTCCTCGCCGATCACCGCCGTCCCCGCCCGGTGCGCCTCCAGGGCCAGCACGCCGAGCATCGCCTCCGCGTCGTAGCGGACGTACGCGCCCTCGGTCGGCGCATGGCCCTCCGGCACCCACCAGAGCCGGAACAGGCCCATCACGTGGTCGATCCTGATCGCCCCCGCGTGCCGGGCGGCCGACCGGAGCAGCTCGGCGTACGGGGCGTAGCCGGCCGCGGCGAGCGCATCCGGACGCCAGGGCGGCAGGCCCCAGTCCTGGCCGTGGGCGTTGAAGGCGTCCGGCGGGGCGCCGACCGAGATACCGGTGGCGAGGACGTCCTGGAGCGCCCAGGCGTCGGCGCCGTCCGGGTGCGCACCGACCGCGAGGTCGTGGATCAGGCCGACCGGCATGCCGGCCGTACGGGCCGCCTGCTGGGCGTGGGCGAGCTGCTGGTCCAGCTGCCAGGCGAGCCAGCGGTGGAACTCGACCGCCTCCCGGTGCTCCTCGGCGGCGAGGGTGACGTGCGGGCTCCCCGGGTGGCGCAGCCCCTTCGGCCAGGCGTGCCAGTCGGCGCCGTGCGCCTCGGCGAGGGCGTTCCAGAGGGCGTACCGCTCCAGCCACTCGCCCTCCCGCTCCCGATAGGTGTCGTACGCGGCCTGGCGGCCCGCGCCGCGCGGCACCTCGTGCAGCAGCTCCAGGGCACGGCGCTTCAGTGCCCAGACCGCGTCCCGGTCGATCAGGCCGTCGTGGCCCAGCACCTCGGCACGCAGCCGCACGGCCCGGCGGCCCAGTTCCTCGGCCTCCGCGCGCTGCTCGCCCGTCAGGTACGCGTACTCGGGCACCGCTTCGACCCGCAGGTGGACGGGGTCGGCGAAGCGGCGGGAGGAGGGGCGGTAGGGGGACGGGTCGGAGGGCGTCGAGGGGAGGGCGGCGTGGAGCGGGTTGATCTGCACGAACCCGGCCCCGAGGCCCGCTCCGGCCCACTGGGCCAGCTCGGCGAGGTCGCCGAGGTCGCCCATGCCCCAGGAGCGGTCGGAGAGGACGGAGTACAGCTGTGCGAGGAAGCCCCAGCTGCGGCCGGGCAGCTGCGGCAGCCGCTCCGGGGCGACGATCAGGTGCGCGCGCTGCACCTTCTCCGCTGTCTCCGCTTTCAGGGTGTGCCGCCCCAGCGGCAGATCGGCCGGCAGCCAGTGCGAGTGCCCGCGCGGCAGCTCCCAGACCCCGCCGTCCTCCAGCTCGACGCTCAACCGCACGTCGGCCGGCGCGTCCAGCGCCGTCCTGTGCCCCTGCCGCACGACGACGCACGGCGGCAGCAACCGCGCCCGCTGCGCGGCCCGGTGACGCTCCAGCGCCGCCCGCGCCGCCTCCGGCGTCCCCGCCTCCACCCCCAACGCACCCAGCACCGCCACCAGCGTCCGTGCCCCCGGCTGATACGCCTGGTCCACCCCGTACGCCTGCGCCAACGCCACCAGCTCGGCCGGAGGGGCCGGCGCGTCCTGCGCGGGCACCTCCAGGCCGTCGGCTCCGTCACGGTCGAGATAAGCGGCCACTCGCGGCTCCTGCGATGTCTCGGGAAAGCCCGGTCAGAACAGCCACAGTCCTACCCGCGTAACGGCCCGGTGACCCCGCGCGACACACGGTGAACGGGCGGCCGGGCGCGCGGCCGGCGGCGGGGCTGCGAGCTGCGACGCGGACCGGTACGGGATCAGGAGGGCGGCGGCGTGCGGGTCCACGGCTCCGCGGGGTGCCGGCCGCGGGCAGCGGGCGGCCGGGACGCCGGACCGGCACGGCGGGAGTGCTTCGGGCCTCGTACCGGGTGTGCGGCCACGACGGAACGACGGGGGTCCCGGTGGTGACCAGGTGGCCGCCGCGTGAATAGGGCGTGGCGGCCTCAGTCGGCAATAAAACGGACAAACTAGTCATAGCCGTCGACGGCGTTGACACCGGCTGGGCCAACTGGTGGGCTTTGGCGCGATGTGGTCGTTGCCTGGCGAGGAGGCTCCTGTGCAAGCCCGAGTGTCCGTCGCTGCAGGGCGTCGGTTGCGGCAGCAGTTGGAGCAGAGCCCGGCGCTGCGCGACGTGTTGTACCACCCGGCCGCGATCGCGGCGCGTCAGCTGACGGCGCGGACGTGCCGTCAACTGGCCCCCAGGACCGCCGACCGGCTGATCGCCGACCTCAAGGGGACGCAGCCGCTGCTCGCCTCGGTGCGGGCGGAGCGGGCGCTGGCCGAGCGGCCGGGGGCGCCCAGCCGCAGGACGCTGCAGATCGCGGCGACGCTGTCGGCGGCCGCGGTGGTCGGGGGGCTGCTGGTGAGCGGGCCGGTGGCGTACGCGTACGGCCCGGGGCCGGACGTGGTGAGCACGGCGGCGCAGACGCCGCTGGGGAGTGTCACCAACCCTCAGGTGTTCCCGCGGCCGCAGGAGCAGAGCGTGGCCGGGAAGCCGGTCGCGGTGCCCGCCGCCGTCACGCTGGTGCCCGCGCCGAAGGCGGACCTCGGGGCGGTGGACGCCGTCCACGAGGTGCTGGGCGTGGCCGGGGCGACGTCGGTGACGCCGCAGGAGGACGCCGGAACGCCGGCCGCCGGGTCGTTGGTGGTCTACATCGGCGGGCCCGCCGAGGGGGCGGGCGGCGAGGTGGACCGGGTGCTGCGGGAGCTGACCGCGGCCGCGGGCGGCAAGGACGGTGCCGCGCCGTCCACCGCCGGGATGCCGGCCGGCGGGTACGTGCTGTCGGCGGGCCAGCTGCCGGCGCAGGGCGGCGGGACGTACGGCGTGGTGGTGCTGGCCGGGACGGACGCGGCGGGCACGTTCTACGCCGCGCAGTCGCTGCGCCAGCTGCTGGCCGCGGTGCCGGCCGGCCAGGGGCAGGCGCCGGGCGCGGCGGGCCTGGGGCTGCCGGGGATCACGCTGCGCGACTGGCCGTCGGGCGCCCCGGTGCGCGGCACCGCGGAGGCGTTCTACGGCACGCCGTGGAGCCAGCAGCAGCGGCTGGACCAGCTGGACTTCCTCGGCCGGTCGAAGCAGAACTTCTACCTGTACGCACCGGGCGACGACCCGTACCGGCTCTCCCGCTGGCGGGACGGCTACCCGCAGGCACGGGCCGAGGAGCTGAAGGCGCTGGCCGCCCGGGCCCGGAAGAACCACGTGGGGCTCGGGTACGCGATCGACCCGGGGCAGTCGCTCTGCTACAGCTCGGCCAAGGACGCGGACACGCTGGTCGCCAAGCTGGACGGGCTGCGCAAGCTCGGCTTCACCGCGTTCCAGCTGCAGTTCCTGGACGTCTCCTACGACGAGTGGCACTGCAGCGAGGACCGGTCCAAGTACGGCACCGGGCCGGCCGCCGCCGCCAAGGCGCAGGCCGAGCTGGTCGCCAAGGTGCACGACCGGCTGATCGCCAGGAACCCGGTGCTGGCCCCGCTCTCCGTGGTGCCGACCGAGTACCACCAGCAGGGCAGCACGCCGTACCGCAAGGCCCTGGCGGCGGCGCTGCCGGAGGGCGTGCAGGTGGCGTGGAGCGGGGTCGGCGTGATCCCGGAGAAGATCACGGGCGCTCAGACCGCCGACACCGGCAGCCTGTACGGGCATCCGCTGGTCACCATGGACAACTACCCGGTCAACGACGCCGACCCGGACCGGCTCTTCCTCGGCGCCTACACCGGGCGGGACGCGGAGGTCGCCACCAGGTCGGCCGTCATGCTGACCGGCGCGATGCAGCAGCCCGTCGCCTCCCGGATCGCGCTGTCCACCGCCGGAGACTTCGCCTGGAACCCCGCCGCGTACAAGCCGGAGGAGTCCTGGCAGGCCGCGCTGCGGTCGCTGGCCGGTCCGACCGGCGCGGCGACCACCCCGGCCGGGGCGGCGCTGTCGGCCGTCACGGCGCTGGCCGGCAACAGCTCCTCCTCGCCGCTGTCCAAGCAGGAGTCCGGCTACATCGCCCCGCTGCTGGAGCGGTTCTGGGCGACCGCCGAGCCGAACGCGGGGGCCGCGCCGGACCTCGCCAAGCTGATAGAGGCGGCGGGCCCGCTGCGCGACGCCTTCGCCGCGATGGCCGCCGCGCAGCAGACCCTGGCCGCGACCCCGGCCACCGCGCCGCTGGCCGCCGAGGCCGGCCCCTGGCTGGCACCGCTGCGCGACTACGGCCTCGCCGGCCAGGCCGCGCTGGACATGCTGCTGGCGCAGCGCGGCGGCGACGGCGCGGCCGCCTGGAAGGCCCGGGTGGAGCTGAACAAGCTGCGTGAGCAGCTGGGCCAGAGCCCGGCGACGGTCGGCGCGGGCGTGCTCGGCCCGTTCCTGGAGCGCGCCGTCCGGGCCGCCGACAACTGGGCCGGCGTGGTCGGCGGCGGGATCACCGCGACCAGCACGCTCGGCACCGCGCACGACCACCTGCCGGCGCTGATGACCGACGGCGTGGCCGACACGTTCTACTGGAGCTCGGCGCCGCCGCAGCCGGGCGACTCGGTCGGCCTGGACCTCGGCGGCGGCCGCCCGGTCGGCAGCGTCACCGTGCTGATGGGCTCCTGGGGCAGCGGCCCGGACGGCGGGACCGCGGTGGACGACTACATCCGCGACGGCGTGCTGGAGTACACCACCGGCGAGGGCGGCTGGAAGCAGCTGACGCAGGTGAAGAACCAGAAGAGCGTCACCGCCCAGCTGCCCGCCGGGACGGTGGTCCGCGGGGTGCGGCTGCGCGCCACCGCCGCGCAGAAGACCGCGGTGGCGGTGCGCGAGTTCACCGTGACCGCGCCCGACGAGGCCCCGGCCAGCGTCACCGGCGGTCCGGCCGCGCTGCCCGGCGCCTCGGCCACCGCCGTGCTGGACGGCAACCCGGACACCGCCTACCGGGCGGCCACCGCGCCGACCGCCTCGGACGAGCCGCTCACCGTCGAACTGGGCGCGGCCCGGCCGCTGGACCGGCTGACCATCCTCACCGACCCGAACGTGCGGGCGTCCGCCACGGTCGCGCTGCGCCGCGAGGACGGCACCTGGGTGGAGATCGGCACCGTCCAGCCCGGCTACAACGAGCTGCCGGCCGGCGGCCAGAGCGCGGACGCGTTCCGGCTGGCCTGGAAGCCGGGCGGGGAGCCGCCGGTGGTCAACCAGGTGATCCCCTGGTACGCGGACGTCCCGGCGGCCCGGCTCAGCCTGGCCGACGCGGCGGTGGACGTGGTGACCGGAGCGACCGCACCGGTGCAGGCCCGGGCGATGATCGAGGCGGGCCGCCCGGAGGGGGTGACCGGCGAGCTGCGCACCGAGGTGCCGGCCGTCGCCAAGGGCCTGACCGTGGCCCCGGTGTCCGGGGTGAACGTGCCGCGCGGCGGCCGGGTCGGCGTTCCGCTGCTGGTCAGCGCCGCTCCGGACACGCCGTCCGGGACGTACCAGGTGCCGGTGCTGTTCGTGGCCGGGTCGGCCACCGTCCGGCAGGTGCTCCAGGTGCACGTGGTGCCGCCGACCGGCGGGCCGGACCTGGCCACCACCGCGCAGGCGAGCTCCTCGGCCGACGAGACGCCGAACTTCCCCGCCTCGGCGGTGGCCGACGGCGACCCGAAGACCCGCTGGTCCTCGCCGGCGAAGGACGACGCCTGGGTCCGGCTGGAGCTGCCACAGGCCGCGCACCTGGGCTCGGCGGTGCTGCACTGGCAGGCGGCGTACGCCTCCGCGTACAAGATCCAGACCTCGGCGGACGGCGTCGGCTGGACCACCGTGGCGACGGTGGAGGACGGCAAGGGCGGCAACGAGACGGTGCGCTTCGACGCGCCGGGGGCGAAGTTCGTGCGGGTGCAGGGCGTGGCCCGGGCCACCAAGTACGGCTACTCGCTCTGGGGCGTCGAGCTGTACGCCGTCACCCCGGCGGCCCCGCCGGCCGGGCAGACCCCGCCGCCGGTCACCCCGTCCACGCCGCCCGCCACTGCCCCGGCCACACCGCCGACCGCACCGGCCGCACCGGGCACGACGCCGCCGAAGCCGTAACGCCCCGCGGCTCGGCGGCAGGCTGGCCCCGGCGACGCCCGGGGCACCACAGTCCCGGGGCGAGCGGGCCGGCCACGAACGGCGGGCCGCCGCGCTCCCCGGTGCGGGGTGCGCGGCGGCCCATGAGGCGTACCGATGGTGATGACGGGCAAGCCCTTGTGGAGCGGGGTCAGGCGGAGAGCGGTTCGGGCTGCTCACCGCGGCGGACGGGGGCTGGGTGGGCGGCGTGCGCCCGGCCGAGCGGCACCGTGTGCCCGGCCTCGGTATGGTCGTGATGTTCGTACTCGCCCCACTGCGGGGCGCGCAGCAGGTCGCCGCCGCCGTACGGCTCCAGGTAGGGCCGCCAGCGCGGGTCCCTGATCCCGGTGCCGATGATGCGCCAGGCCAGGCCGCTCGGCGGGGCCGGTGGGCGCTTCATCCGCCAGCCGAGCTCGGTCAGGTGGCGGTCGGCCTTGGTGTGGTTGCAGCGGCGGCAGGCTGCCACCACGTTGTCCCACCGGTGCTGGCCGCCGCGGCTGCGCGGGATGACGTGGTCGACGCTGGTGGCGGCGGCCCCGCAGTAGACGCAACGGCCGTGGTCACGGGCGAACAGCGCCCGGCGGGTGAGCGGGACGGGCCCGCAGAACGGGACCCGGACGAAGCGGGTCAGACGGACGACGGACGGCGCCGGAAGGGCGTTGGTGGCGCTGTGCAGAGTGACTCCCGAATCCTCCAGGCTGACCGCCTTGTGGTTGAGGACCAGGATGAGTGCGCGGCGCATCGATACGACGCCGAGTGGCTCGTAGGACGCGTTGAGGACCAGGACATGCGGCACGGATGCCTCCTTGGACGCCTGCGGCGCGTGGCTCGCGCCGGGACGAGCGGTTGGACCACGCAACGGGTGCGTGATCTCCCCCAGTGTCGCCTTACGCCTTTGTACGGCGCCACCACTCCTGTGTAACGGACCGGGGATGAACTCCGGGTGTGGTTTCTGTCATACCCGGTATGCCCAGGCGTCGGACGGGTTGCACCCGGGTGCCCTTCCGGGGGACGGCTCGGCCGGTCGGAGCAGCCGGAGCGGCGGGCGGTGCGGCGCCGGTCGGGGGCGTTTGCCGGGGGCGAAGCGCGGGCGGTTCGGGGGCGGATCGGGGGCGCGCCGGGTCGTTGACGGGGCGTCCGGACGGTTTCCGCACGCCCGGCGGCGGCGCCTCCCCGCCGGCCCGGGGGCTCCCGTGCGTGTCCGGCGGGTGGTCCGGCGGCCGATAGGCTGGGGCGGACGGTCCGCAGGCCAGGGGCGTGCTTCCGCGCCGGCGGGCTGTGCCACACCCCCCTGCAGGAAGGTCCCGCACGTGTTCTGGTCCGGTGCCGCCGGCCTCCTCGCCGACGCGTCCACGACGCTCACGTCCACGACGACACTCCCGGCCACGTCGGGCTCGGCCGCGCCCCCGAGCCCGTCCCCGAGCCCGACGGCCCCCGGAGTGCCCCAGCTCGACCTCAGAATCCCGACCAGCGCGCAGGAGGTCAGCGACACCACCAGGCAGGCGGCCGGCTGGTTCGACTCGCACTGGCAGGAGTGGCTGGCCGGCGGTGTGCGGATCGTCTTCATCATCGTGCTGGCGCTGGTGCTTCGGGCCGTGGTGCGCAAGCTGATCACCCAGCTGATAGCGCGGATGACCAGGCCGCACGAGAGCGAGGACGAGCCCGGCCGGCTCGGCGGGCTGCTGGCCAACACCGGCGTGGTCAACCCCGAGCGGCGCCAGCAGCGCTCGGAGGCGATCGGCTCGGTGCTGCGCAGCGTCGCGTCGTTCACCATCCTGGGCACGGCCGCGCTGATGGTGCTCGCGGCGCTCGGGGTGAACCTGGCCCCGTTGCTGGCGAGCGCCGGTGTGGCCGGTGTGGCGATCGGTTTCGGCGCCCGCAACCTGGTCACCGACTTCCTCTCCGGGGTCTTCATGATCATGGAGGACCAGTACGGCGTGGGCGACGAGATCGACACCGGGGTGGCCACCGGGACGGTGCTGGAGGTCGGCCTGCGGGTGACCAAGCTGCGCGGGGCCAACGGCGAGATCTGGTACATCCGCAACGGCGAGGTGAAGCGGATCGCCAACATGAGCCAGGGCTGGTCGACCGCCTCGGTGGACGTCCAGATCGGCTACAAGGAGGACCTCGTCCGGGTCGAGGCGCTGATCAAGGAGACGGCGGAGACGCTCGCCAAGGAGGCGCCGTTCGACGAGCTGGTCTGGGCGCCCGTGTCGATCCTGGGCGTGGAGTCGGTGGCGGCGGACTCGGTGGTGCTGCGGGTCGAGGCCCGGACGGCGCCGGGCAAGTCGCTGACGGTGGCGCGGGCGCTGCGGCAGCGGCTGAAGGCCGCGTTCGACCTGGCCGGGATCAAGGTCAAGGAGGAGGTCGTGCCGGCCGGCGCCGCCGCGGGCGCGGCCGCCGGGACGGCCGCGGCGGCGGTGGTCCTGACAACGGCCACGGCGCCCGCACCCACCGACGCCGCCCCGCCGTCCGCGCTGGCCGACCCTGCCTCGCCCCGCTACCTGGCGACGGCGCCGATACCGGCACCGGTCAGGCCGGCCGACGACGCCGGAGTCAAGTCGCCCTGACTCCGGGGCGAAACCGCGCCGGCCGCCGGGCCGAGTCGCCCTGACGCCGGGGCCGAGTCGCCCTGGCGGCCGCTCCCGGGTCACCCCGACCGCCGGGGAAGCAACCCTAAAACGGATGAAAGCCCCGCCTCCCGGACACCCGGGGGGCGGGGCTTCGTTCCGCCCGGTAACGAGTCGGCATCCACCGCCGTGACGACCATTGACACCCTCCTGACGAGGACCGTACGGTCCTGTCTCAAGCGACTGGAAAGTTTCCTAACAGTTCGCGCCGGGCCCGCCCGGCGGCCGCCGGCGCCCCACCCGGCGACGGCCACCACCTGCAGGAAGAGGAGGATCTTCGCGTGACCAAGACGACCGCCAAGGCCCCCCTCGCCGGCACCCCCAGCCTGCTGCGGGCCATCAACGACCGCGCCGCCCTCGAACTGCTGCTGGAGAACGGCCCGCTCTCCCGCACCCAGATCGGCACCCTGACCGGGCTCTCCAAGCCCACCGCATCCCAGCTGCTGGCCCGCCTGGAGGCGGCCGGGCTGGTCCTGCCGGTCGGCACCACCGCGGGCGGCCCGGGCCCCAACGCGCAGCTGTACCAGGTGAATCCGGCAGCCGGCCACGTCGCCGGACTGGACGTCACCAACAGCCACGTCCGGGTCGCCGTCGCCGACATCACCGGCACCACGCTGGCCGAGCACGTCACCCTCACGAAGGGCTGGCCGGCCGCCGAAACCGTCTCCCGGGTCGCCGCAGCGGTCGCCGAGACCGTCCGCGCCGCCGGGCTCCCCGAGGGCAGCCTGCACACCGTGGCGATCGGCGTCGGCGGCGCGCCCGACCCGGTCACCGGCAAGCTCCGCTACGCCTCCCACCTGCCCGGCTGGCACTCGCCGCGGCTGGTACAGGAGCTCTCGGAGGCGGTCGGCGCCCCGGTCTCGATCGAGAACGACGTGAACCTCGCCGCCGTCGCCGAGCAGGCCTCCGGCGCCGCGCGCGGGTTCGAGGACTTCGTCCTGCTCTGGGCCGGTGAGGGCACCGGCGCCGCGATCGTGATCGCCGGCCGGCTGCACCGCGGGTTCACCGGCGGCGCCGGGGAGGTCGGCTACATGCCGGTGCCCGGCTCACCGGTCGTACGGGACGTGCGCCGCCGCAACTCGGGAGGGTTCCAGGAGCTGGTCGGCGCACCCGCCGTCCGCGCCCTGGCCCGGGAGTACGGGCTCGGCGCGCCCACCGCGGAGGAGTCGCTCGCGAAGGCCCTGGCGACCCCGGGCGCCGGCGACGAGTTCCTCGCCGCGCTGGCCGGCCGGCTGGCCGTCGGGCTGGCCGTCATCGTCGCCGTCGTCGACCCACAGCTCGTGGTGGTCTCCGGCGGCGTGCCGAGTGCGGGCGGCGAACGGCTGCGCGCACTCGTCGAGGAGGAGCTGGCCAAGATCTCGATCGCCCGGCCGGAAGTCCGCAGCAGTGCCCTGCCCGGTTCGCCCGTCCTGACCGGCGCGCTGCAACGCGCGCTGGCCGCCGCCCGCGAGGCGGTCTTCTCCACCCACTGACGCTCCCCGCGCACCACCCGCCGCACCGCACCTGACACCTCTCCCCAACCCCCAACGCGGGACCAGAGGCAATGACGCCTGCCCGCGCACCCCCAGGAGGACCTCGAAAGTGCTCTCCACCACCTCCCGCAGAGGCCGCCGGACGCTCGCCGCCGTCACCGGCAGCGCCGTCCTGGCCCTGCTCGCCACCGCCTGCACCGGCACCAACGACGCCGGCGGCAACGACGACTCGGCGAGCGGCAAGGACGTCACCATCACCTTCTGGCACGGCTGGAGCCAGGACTCCGAGGTGAAGGCGATCAACGACAACATCGCCGCCTTCGAGAAGGCCCACCCGAACATCCACGTCAAGGCCGTCGGCAACATCGCCGACGACAAGGTGAACCAGGCCCTGCGGGCCGGCGGCGCCGACGCCCCGGACGTGGTCTCCTCCTTCACCACCAACAACGTCGGCATGTTCTGCTCGACCAAGGCCTTCGCCGACCTCAAGCCCTTCCTGGAGAAGGACAAGATCGACGCCGCCAAGACCTTCCCGGCCGCGATGCTCGACTACACGCAGTACCAGGGCAACCAGTGCTCCCTGCCGCTGCTCGGCGACGCCTTCGGCCTGTACTACAACAAGGCCGCCTTCGCCGCCGCCGGCATCACCAGCCCGCCGAAGACCTTCAGCGAGTTCGCCGACGCCGCCGCCAGGCTGACCATCGCCGACGGCGACGGCTACAAGCAGCTCGGCTTCATGCCGCTCTACCACGGCTACGAGTCCACCACCGAGCATTTCCTCGGCCAGTACGGCCCCGCCTACTTCGACGGCTCCGGCAAGTCGAGCCTCGCCACCGACCCCAAGGTCGCCTCCATGCTGACCTGGCAGAAGGGCCTGGTCGACAAGCTCGGCGGCTACGACAAGCTGGACAGGTTCCGCTCCGCCTTCGGCGAGGAGTTCAGCGCCAAGAACCCCTTCCACACCGGCCAGGTCGCGATGGCCATCGACGGTGAGTGGCGCACCGCCTCGCTCGCCGAGAACAAGCCCGACTTCGAGTGGGCCACCGCACCGTTCCCGGTGCCGGACGACCAGGCCGCCACCTGGGGCCGCGGCTACCAGACCGGCACCATCGTCGGCATCGCCAGCAGCAGCAAGAAGCAGGCCGCCGCCTGGGAGCTGGTCAAGTACCTGACCACCGACACCGACGCGGTGGTCGGCTTCGCCAACGCGATCCACAACGTGCCGAGCACCTTCGAGGCGCTCAACTCGCCGAAGCTGACCAGCGACGCGAACTTCAAGACGTTCCTGGACATCGCCAAGAACGCGAACTCGGGCACCACCCCGGCGAGCGTCAACGGCGGCGCCTACATCGTCTCGCTGCAGAACCTCGGCTACGCCTACGAGTCCGGCCAGCAGAAGGATCTCGCGGGCGGCCTCGCGGCCACCGCCAAGGAGATCGACGCCGCCATCGCCCAGGCCAAGTAGCCAGGGCCCCACGGAGCTCCCATGTCACTCGCGTTCGGCACCCGCAAGGGCACCGGATCGACCGACCCGGCGGCGCCCTCCACGCAGCACCTGCTGCGCCGGAAGCGCCGCCGGGAGGCGGCCCGCACCCTCGCCTTCCTCTCCCCCTGGCTGATCGGCTTCGGCGTCTTCTTCCTGTACCCGCTGATCTCCACCGCCTACTTCTCCCTGATGAAGTACAACGGCTTCACGGCCCCCACCTTCAACGGGCTGAAGAACTGGGACTACGTCTTCAACGACTACCCGTCCTTCTGGCAGGGCCTGCGCAACACGCTCTGGCTCGTCGTCGTCATGGTGGCGCTGCGGGTGACGTTCGGCCTCGGCATCGGGCTGCTCATCACCAAGGTCAAGACCGGCGCCGGCTTCTTCCGCACCGCGTTCTACCTGCCCTACCTGGCACCGCCGGTGGCCGCCACCGTCTCCTTCGCCTTCCTGCTCAACCCCGGCACCGGTCCGGTGAACCACTTCCTCGGCGAGATCGGCCTGCCCCAGCCCGGCTGGTTCGCCGACCCCACCTGGTCCAAGCCCGCGCTCACCATGCTCGCCATGTGGGGCATCGGCGACCTGATGGTCATCTTCATGGCGTCCCTGCTGGACGTCCCGAGGGAGCAGTACGAGGCGGCCGAACTCGACGGTGCCGGCCCGCTCCAGCGGTTCCGGTACGTCACCCTGCCGAACATCTCGCCGATCATCATGTTCGCGGTGGTCACCGGGGTCATCCAGACCATGCAGTACTACACGCAGGCGATCGTCGCCGGAAAGGTCGCCGGCGGCATCGCGGGCAACTCCGGTCAGCAGTTCGAGCCCGGCTTCCCGCAGGGCTCCACCTGGACCCTGCCGCAGATGGTCTACAACCTCGGCTTCCAGCGCTTCAACTACGGCGCGGCCTGCGTCGTCGCCCTGGTGCTGTTCGCCATCTCGATGGCCGTCACCTCGATCCTGCTGCGCCGCAAGTCCGGCTTCATGGCGAGCGACGACTAGCGGACCAGTGAGGACACGATCATGACTCTCAGCACCACGCTCACCAAGGCCGCCGCGGGCACGTCCGGCACCTCCGGCTCCGGCCGGCCCGGCAGCCCCGCCGCCCGGGCCGCCCGCCGGCGGGCCGCACTCAACTGGGTGGCCGTCCACTCGCTGGCCATCGCCGCCACGCTGTTCTTCCTGCTGCCGTTCGTCTTCGCCTTCCTCACCTCGGTGATGACGGACAACCAGGCCCTCACCACCGACTACTGGCCCGCCTCCTGGGAGTGGGGCAACTACGCCAAGGTCTGGGACACCCCCGGGTTCCTCACCTGGTGGCGCAACACGCTGCTGTACGCCGGCCTCGGCACCGTGCTGACCGTCGCCTCCAGCCTCCCGGTGGCGTACGCGCTCGCCAAGTTCCGCTTCCGGGGCCGCAATCTGGCGCTGATGGCCGTCATCGCGATGATGATGCTGCCGCCGCAGGTCACCGTCATCCCGATGTACCTGTTCTGGTCGAAGCAGATGCACCTCACCGGCTCGCTCTGGCCGCTGATCATCCCGATGGCCTTCGGCGACGCGTTCTCGATCTTCCTGCTGCGCCAGTTCCTGCTGACCATCCCCAAGGAGTACATCGAGGCCGCCCGGATCGACGGCTGCGGCGACCTCCGCACCCTGGTCAAGGTCGTGCTGCCGATGGCCAGGCCGGCCATCGCCGCCGTCGCCCTGTTCCAGTTCTTCTACGCCTGGAACGACTACTTCGGCCCGCAGATCTACGCCAGTGAGAACCCGGGCGCCTGGACGCTCTCCTACGGCCTGGAGTCCTTCAAGGGCGCCCACCACACCAACTGGAACCTCACCATGGCCGCCACCCTGCTGGTGATGGCTCCGGTGATCATCCTCTTCTTCTTCGCACAGAAGGCCTTCATCGAAGGCGTGACACTGACAGGGGTCAAGGGCTGATGTCCGCACTCAAGCTGGCCATCGTAGGCGGCGGTTCGACGTACACCCCGGAGCTGGTCGACGGCTTCGCCCGGCTGCGGGACACCCTGCCGATCGGCGAACTGGTGCTCGTCGACCCGGCCGCCGACCGGCTGGAGCTGATCGGCGGGCTGGCCCGGCGGATCTTCGCCAAGCAGGGGCACGGCGCGGTCGTGTCGACGACGACCGACGTCGGGGCCGGCGTCGCCGACGCCGACGCGGTGCTGCTGCAACTGCGGGTCGGCGGCCAGGCCGCCCGCAACCAGGACGAGACCTGGCCGCTGGAGTGCGGCTGCGTCGGCCAGGAGACCACCGGCGCGGGCGGCCTCGCCAAGGCGCTGCGCACCGTCCCGGTGGTGCTCGACATCGCCGAGAAGGTCCGCCGCACCAACCCCGACGCCTGGATCGTCGACTTCACCAACCCGGTCGGCATCGTCACCCGCGCCCTGCAGGCCGCGGGCCACAAGGCCGTCGGGCTCTGCAACGTCGCCATCGGGTTCCAGCGGCGGTTCGCGGGGCACCTCGGCGTCGACCCCGAGCTGGTCCGGCTCGACCACGTCGGCCTCAACCACCTCACCTGGGAGCGCGGCGTCACCCTGCTCGACGCACCCGGCGCGGCGGGCGGGCGCGAGGTGCTGCCGGAGCTGCTCTCCGGCTTCGGCAAGGAGATCGCCGAGGACCTGCGCCTGCCGCAGCGCGTCATCGAGCGGCTCGGCGTCGTCCCCTCGTACTACCTGCGGTACTTCTACCAGCACGACCTGGTGGTCGAGGAGCTGAAGGCCAAGGGCTCGCGGGCCGCGGAGGTCGCCGAGATCGAGCGGCAGCTGCTGGAGCTGTACGCCGACCCCGCCCTGGACACCAAGCCGGAGCTGCTCGGCAAGCGCGGCGGTGCGTTCTACTCCGAGGCCGCGGTCCAGCTCATCGCCGCGCTGCTGGGGACGGGCGGCAGCACGTCCGTCCAGGTGGTGAACACGAGGAACGACGGCGTGCTGCCGTTCCTGCCCGACGACGCGGTCATCGAGGTCCCGGCCGAGGTCGACGCCGCCGGCGTGCGCCCGCGGCCGCAGCGGCCCGTCGAACCGCTCTACGCCGGCCTGATCGCGGGCGTCACCGCCTACGAGCACCTCGCCCTCGACGCCGCCCTGCACGGCGGCCGCGACCGCGTCTTCGACGCCCTGCTCGCCCACCCGCTGGTCGGCCAGATCGAACTCGCCGACCGGCTCACGGACCGGCTGCTCGCCCACAACCGCGAGCACCTCGCCTGGGCGTGACCCGCCCACCGCGTCCGGCCCGCCGCGCGTCCGTCGGCGCCGGCGGGCCGGGCCGCGAGGAGACCGACCATCCCCGGCCGGGGACAACGGCCGGGCCACGTACGAGCCGCGGGGACCAGATGACCCACCAGCCCGAACCACTCCTGCCCGGCGTCCTCGCCATCGACGCCGGCAACTCCAAGACCGACGTCGCCCTCATCGGCGCCGACGGCACCGTCCGCGGCACCGCCCGCGGCGGCGGCTTCGCCCCGCAGAAGGTCGGCGGCGCGGCGGCGGTCGCCGGGCTCGCCCCGCTCGTCGAGGAGGCCGCCGCGGCGGCCGGCCTCTCCTTCCGCAGTGGCGTCCTCACCACCCACGTCAGCGCCTGCCTCGCCAACGCCGATCTCCCGGTGGAGGAGGAAGCCCTGCGCACCGCCCTGGAATCCCACCCCTGGGGCGTCACCAGCACCGTCGCCAACGACACCTTCGGCCTCCTCCGGGCCGGCACCGACGGCCCGCGCGGCGTCGCCGTCGTCTGCGGCGCCGGCATCAACTGCGTCGGCCTGCTCCCCGACGGCCGCACCGCCCGCTTCCCCGCCCTCGGCGAACTCACCGGCGACTGGGGCGGCGGCAGTGGCCTCGCCCTCAGCAGCATGTGGCACGCCGTCCGCGCCGAGGACGGCCGCGGCGGGCCCACCGCCCTCGCCCGGGCCATCGCCGAGCACTTCGGCCTGCCGAACACCGGTGCGGTCGCCGAGGCCATCCACCTCGGGCACCTGCCGTGGGCCCGGCTGCACGAGATCGCCCGGGTGCTCTTCGCCGTCGCGGAGACCGGGGACACGGTCGCCCTGGAGCTGGTCGACCGGCAGGCCGACGAGATCACCCGGCTCGCGGTCGTCGCGCTGGCCCGCCTCGACCTGCTGGACGAGCCCACGCCGGTGGTGCTCGGCGGAGGCGTGCTCTCCTCCCGGCAGCCGCTGCTGCTCGACAACCTGACCGCCCGGCTGGCCGCGGCCGCCCCGCTCGCCGAGCCGCGCGTCGTCGTCGCACCGCCGGTCCTGGGCGCGGCGCTGCTGGGCCTCGACCACCTCGGCGCGGGCGACGCCGCGCAGGCGCGGCTGCGGGCGGCCTACGACCCGGCGCGGCGAATGGCGGCGTAGCCCCCGGCGACCCGCGCCCGGCTCCGGGCCGGCCCGCTGCCGAGCCGCTGCCGACCCCCCGGTGGTCCCTTTCCGAGCTCCGCCCCCGCCGGGCCCGCACGCCCGGCGGGGGCGGGAACCGACAGCGCCGCCGCGTGTACGCGGATGCTGCCGTCCGGCCACGCCTCGGGGGACGTGAGCCATGACCACGCAGGCGTCCGGCTGGCAGACGGCTCTGCCGAATCCCTCATTCATCTGATGAGCTGCCCGGCATGGACGACTCACAGGGCGACCGGCGGCGCTGGCTCGTGCTCGCCGTCGGGATGTTCGCGATGACCTTCCATAACCGCAGGCGCCTGCGCAAGCACCCGGAGTGGGGCTACCTCACGCCACTCGAGATCCGCCAGCGGCATCGGCAAGGTCACACCCTCGCGGCGTAGACGGAGAGTGTCCAACCGCAGGGTGGAACTTCATCCCACCTGGACTTCCCTTCCTGGATCTACAAGATCCAAGTGTCAGGGTGTCCACGTCACGGGGCGACGCTCATACGTACAGCGGGACGTTGGTCGTCCGACACTGAGGCGAGGCCGCGAACGGCGAAGCCGCGATTGGCCAGGGTCTGGCGGCGGTAGAGGTCGGGGAGGTCCGGCATGGCGAGGAGGCGGTCGCAAGCCCGGAGGGAAGCCTTCAGGTCGCCGGTCCAGTACGCGGTGATCGAGAACTCGAACAGCAAGCCCCAGCGGTACACCCAGGGCTGGATGAACAACAGGTCGTCCGGTTCGTCCCTGTCCAGCGCCGCACAGACGAGGGCGTGCGCGGCTTGGTGGCGGCCCATCGTCCGCAGCCGGGAGACCAGCTCGTAGCAGGCCTCCAGGCGCTGCGGGCGTACCTCCCACGCGCGAGCCAGCGTGTCCATGGCCCCCGGCCAGTCGGCATCCTCCGCCTTGAGGATGCCGGCTTGCAACAGCGCGTAGTACACCTCCTCGGCCCAGCCGCCCATGCGGGCGCGCTGCTCGTAGAAGGTGATCGCTTCTTCCGTCCGCCCCATGTCGCGCAGAGTCTGCGCGAGATAGAAGACGGTCCGCGCGTTGCCGGGATCCCGCCGCAGCTCCGCAGTGAGCAAACGCGTGTCGCGCTCGAACTTGTCGCCTCGCGACCCGCCGTCCGCGAAGTCCTGGATCACGAGAGAATCGAGGTTCGCCTGCCCCGTCACCTGATCTGTTGTCAGGAATTCGTGAGTGACACCCTCGTAGCGCCAGGAGACATCGCCTCGGACGAGGCGCTTGATGCGGTACGACGTGGAGCCCTCGTGGCGCAGCATGTATGCGTCGGCGGTCAGCACGGGCAGGGCGGAGTTCTGGCGAATCACCAGGTCGGCGTCGAGCAGGAGCAGGTAGTCGGCTTTGCCCCGCGCACGCTTGATGTTCGCGGTGCGGTTGTGGCCGAAGTCGACCCAGGGCTCTTCGTGGAGTTCGCCGGGAATGCCGTCGAGCGCCGAGCGGATCAGCTGTTGGGTGCCGTCGGTGGAGCCGGTGTCGGAGATCACCCAGGTATCCACCAGGTCTGCCACGGAGGCAAGGCAGCGCTCGATGACCTCCGCCTCGTTCTTGACGATCATGCACAGGCAGATCGACGGCCTCATATTGTCACCGGTCCCGATTCTGGTCTGTCAGCAGCTTTGTCGTAGGCGGTCAAGTACGCGGCCTCGTTGTGCGGGAAGGGCCGGCCCCGGCCACGAAGCGCGGTGGCTTCAGGCCAAGGCCGGCAGACTCAATGGACGCGGATGTCAGCGTCGTACCTTCGCGTCAGGGGGCGCATTCCGCGACAGCCGTTACCGTGCCGGAAAGAACACCGGTGGCAACGAAGGCCGTCACGTTCCACTGATTGAGGTTGACGGAATCCCTGCTCGAGTCGGTGACCTGTAGCACACCGGCACCGCCAAGGGTGTATCCACCGCCGAGGAGCACAGTTCCGGTCGGGCAGGTCGCGGTAGCAGTGACCGGACCGAGCAGAGGCTGCACAGTCGCGGGGGTGCCCACGATCTGCTGGGTGGTGGTCGGCCCTGCCGGGCCGGTGGCCCCGGTGGGTCCCGTCGGGCCGGTCGCGCCCGTCGCACCCGTCGCACCCGTCGCACCCGTGGCACCCGTGGCACCCGTGGCACCCGTGGCACCCGTGGCACCGTCAGTCCCTGCCGGGCCGGTGGCCCCCGTGGGTCCCGTCGGACCGGTCGGACCCGTCGCACCCGTGGCACCCGTGGCACCGTCAGTCCCTGCCGGGCCGGTGGCCCCCGTGGGTCCCGTCGGACCGGTCGCGCCCGTCGCACCCGTGGCACCCGTGGCACCGTCAGTCCCTGCCGGGCCGGTGGCCCCCGTGGGTCCCGTCGGACCGGTCGAGCCCGTCGCACCCGTGGCACCCGTGGCACCGTCAGTCCCTGCCGGGCCGGTGGCCCCCGTGGGTCCCGTCGGACCGGTCGAGCCCGTCGCACCCGTGGCGCCGGTCGGACCCGTCGGGCCCTGCGGCCCCGTGGGCCCCGTGGGCCCCGTGGGCCCGGGGAGCCAGGTGCCGTCTCCGGGGCCGCAAAACCAAGGCGGTCGCGCGTGGCACGGGCTGTTCAGGGCCCGGTCGGCCACATCGGGGGTGCTGGCCCCGCCCGTTGCCGCGCTGGCCACTCCTACGCCTGCTGTGCCCGCGAAAATGGCGCTTGCCATGGTCACTCCGCCGGCCAGACCCCAAAGCCGTTGACGGCGTACCCGGCTGGATATGCCCCGCCTGGATCGTTCACTCATCAGCTCACCTTTGTGAGAGAGGGAAGGAAGTCGCCCGACGCAAGGGGCGACAGATCCATGCTCACTCCAGGCAACTGGCCATGCGCTCCGAGTGGGCTATTCGGGCGTGGCTTGTCCGCCGTGCATCCCTGGCGCCGCCCGGCCATTCCGCCATGACAGCAGCAGCGGCTCGTGATGTGCACAGCAAACAGGTGGCAAGTCCAGGCTTGTGGACCGGGTCCAGGTCGCAACGAGGACCCTGTGCTGTCGAGGTCGTCCGCTCCGCTGATGAGCTGCCGCCCTGGGCGGGTGGGGCGGCTTCGCCCAGGCTGGCGGAGCGGGCGCGTATCGTCCCGTCCCGTGCTGATGGGACGTCAAATGCGTTTGCCGCGGCCGAGTGCGGAGTTCCTCGGTGACGATGGGCGAGTGGCGTTCCGGATTCGCGGACCCGTTCCCACTCCGGCGTGGGTCGGCCGCCAACTCGTGCTTCGGGTAAGTCGGGCAAGGAGGTCGACAGGGCGGGCGTGGATGGCGCAGAGTCGCGGTATGCCTCGTACTCCTCTGGTGTCCCTCCCGGCCCGGTACCGTGCCCGGGCAGCAACCGTTGCCGATGCTCCGGCGATCCACCGGCTGGTCGCCGCCCGGGCGCTGGAGCTGCTCGGTGGGCTGGAAGGCGCGCCCGAGGGCGGGGCCGACGCGGTGGCCGCCGACCTCGAACTGCCCGGGCTGGACCCTTCCCGCGACACGTTGCTGGTCGAGGACGCGGCGGGCGAGGTCGTCGGGCGGGCGTGGGTGTACGGGCGGCGGAGCAAGGTGGACGTCCACCCGGCCCACCGGGGCGTGGGGTTGGGCGGGGCACTGCTCGACTGGGCCGAGGGCCGGGCGCGGGAGGCCGGCAGCGAGCGGCTCTCGCAGACGCTGCCGGACGGCGACCGGGCGGCCGCCGGGCTGTTGCGCTCGCGCGGGTACGAGCCGTTCGTCACCGAGTGGCTGCTGGAGATCGCGCTGCCCGCCGCGGCCCGGGTGCCCGCACCCCCGGACGGGGTCACCGTGCGGCCGTTCCGGCCCGGGGACGAGCGCGCCGCGTACCGGCTCACCGAGGACGCGTTCGACGAGTGGCAGCTGCGGCGCAAGCCGTACGAGGAGTGGGCGCTGCACACGGTCGGGCGGGACACGTTCGCGCCCGCGCTCTCGCCGGTGGCGTTCGCGGGCGACGAGATGGTCGGCGCGGTGCTGTCGCTGGACCTGCCGGACACCGGCGAGGGCTACGTCGAGCGGGTCGCCGTACGGCGGGACCACCGCAACCGGGGGATCGCCCGCCTGCTGCTGCACGAGGCCTTCCGGGCCTTCCACCGGCGCGGGCGGCAGACGTGCACGCTGTGGACACACTCGGAGACGGGCGCGCTGTCGCTGTACCAGCGGGTGGGGATGACGGTACGGCGCAGCTCGACCGTCTACGGCAAGGCGCTCGCCACCGGCGGAAGCAGACCGGCATGAGCGGGCCGACGCTGGTGATCGGGCTGCCGGCGGCCGTTCCGTGCGCTGCGCTGCGGCGGCTGCGCGAGCTGCTGCTGGGCCTGTCGGCCGGCTCAAACCGCTGATCGTCCGACGCGGCGTCGCTCACGGTTCCGGACTGGGGAAGGTGCGTTGGGTGGTAGAGCGCGCGTTCGCCTGGCTGCAACAGTTGGAGCGACTCCGCACCCACTACGAGCGACGCACCGACCTCCACCAGGGCCTGCTCGAACTCGCCTGCAGCATCATCTGCCTCCGACGACTCCGGGCGGCATTCTGAAACGATCAGTTAGGCGACTCAAGGTGCTTAGGTAGTAGGAGGGTTGTAGAGGTCGACCATTGTGCGCACGGGAGGCGGCAACCAATTCTCGGTCGACGAGTCGTTCCGGGAAAGCAGTTCGAGTACCTCAGCGGGCGTCGGACGGCCGCTCGGGTCAGGGTCAAGGCACCGGGTGATAACGCCGACGAACCGAGAGGGCAACAGGCTGAGCGCGGACTCCAAGGATTCGCCGTCCGTGAGCGGCATGGCTCCAGCGGCATGGCACAGCACCATGCCGAAGGCGTAGAGATCCGCGGCATGCGTGATCGATGCGCCGGCGAGCTGTTCCGGGGCGAGGAACCCCTGCGTGCCGACGACGTAGTTGGTACGGGTGAGTGCGGTGCTGTCGAGGGCTCGGGCGATTCCGAAGTCGATGATGCGAGGACCTGCGCTAGAGATGATGACGTTGCTGGGTTTGAGGTCGCGGTGGATGATGCCGCAGGCATGGATGCGCTCAAGTGCTTCGGCGACGCCGACAGCGAGGGTGTGCAGGGTCCTTGGGGGCAGGGCACCCTGCCGTCCGAGGACATCGTGCAGCGACGGGCCGGGGATGTACTCGGTGGCCAGCCAGGGCGGGTCGCCGTGAGCCTCGGCATCGACCACTGGCGCGGTGTGGAAACCGCCGACAAGGCTTGCGGCTTCGATCTCGCGGATGAACCGCGCCCGGAAGGTTGGGTCCGCTGCGAGCTCCGACCGGATGACTTTGACCGCGACCAGGCGCTGCCCGGGGGACCTGCCGAGATAGACCGTGCCCATCCCCCCTTGACCCAGCAGAGCCGTCAGGCGGTACCGGCCGATACGGCGAGGATCGTCCTGCCGCAGCGGACGGAGTCCGGGTGCGAGGCCAGCCTGAACGAGCGGCTTCGGTGTGCTACGTGTCCCTCCGGTCCCGCCGGCCGGGACGACGGGGCGCCTGTTCCGGTCGGCGTGCATCTGCTTCTCAATCGAGCCCTGGATGAAGGTGTGCGGTGCCGCCACCTTGCACTCAACGCGGTGGACGCGGATACCCCAGCGGGCGGTGTTCTCGTCGAGCACACCGCGTAGGCCAGCAATGATCTCGTCGCGGGAGGTAAGGATCCGTTCCAGGTCCATGTCGTCGACGATGCTGCGCAACGTGGCGACGGTGAGCTGCTCGATTGCCTGGGTGTAGCTGGCGACGTCGTAGGTGGCGGCCCTCGCATCGGTCACCTTGTAGGAGACGGCGGTGTCGATGTCGACGACCAGCCTGTCCTGCGTGATCACCTGCTGCTGTGGAATCGTCATGACCTGTTCACGCAGGTCGATCCGGTAGCGGATGGTGCTAATGAACGGGACGACGATGTTCAGACCGGGGTTGAGCGTGCGGGTGTAACGCCCGAAGCGCTCCACAATTACGGCGCTGGCCTCCGGAACGATCTGGATCGTTTTGATCAAGGCGATGAAGACAAGCACCACCAGAATGATCAGAACGATGATGATCGGTTCCACAGCGGCTCTCCCACCCCTCTGGCTTCCCTGCCCTGACGCCAGATCGCGCCGTGCAGCAGTCTTCCAGATCTACCCCATGCTGGGCTTGTGTTCACGAACAGGAGGTGGGTGTGACCATCTCAGTAGGTCGGGGACTGGCGCGGTGGCTGATACTCCGTCTCCAGTCCCCGCCGCTTCAAACCGTGCATGCAGTTCTCGCTCACACGGCTTTCCGACATCGTTCACCGGCTGGCATGCGCCCACAGCTCAACTCATTCTGAAACGATCAGTAAGGCGCCCCCGGGCGGCCCTCAGCCGAGCCGCCGGGCCAGCTCCGGCGGCAGGGAGTACGGGCGCTCGGGCGGCAGGAGGCGCTGGGCCTGGGCGGCCCGACCGCCTTGCACCAGTGCGGCGATCTTCCGGACCTGCGGGGTGAGGTCGATGATCCCGGTGATCCACTCCTCGGCGTAGGCGCGGATCAGCGAGCGGCCGACGCCGACCTGGATGCTGTAGTGGTTGAGCGCGGCGCCGCGCAGGGAGCGTTCCGGGTCCCACTGGACGTGCACCTCCGCGCGGGCGACGGCGGCCGGGTCCGCGGTGGTCAGGACGGCGCGGGAGAGCGCCTCCTCCCAGCCGGCGCGGGTGATCCGGACGGCGAGGACGCGCTCCTGGCCGGGCTTCTGCGCCCAGTTGCTGCGGTGCATGAGCCAGCGGAACGACGGTTTGATCCACGTCATCCGCCCGAAGGAGAACGGCGGCACGAAGCGGCCGGCGGCGAGCGCGGCGGCGGCGACGGCCGGGGCGTACGCCTGGTAGACGACGATGGTGTCGGCGTCGTGGTCGGCGCGGATCTCGCGAAGGTTCGACTGCTGCATGGGGATCCAGCCTGCCGGTGCCGGGCACCCCGGGGCGAACGGCTTTCGCGGCCGCGGGCGGAACCGCCCTACGGCTGCCCCGGTCGGGCGCGGCAGCTGTCGAAGATCACGCCCAGCCCGGCCCCGCAGCTCCGGCACCCGGTCCCGCAGCCCAGCCCGGCCCCGCAGCTCCGGCGCCACTGCTGCCGTTCGGCGGCCGGGCAGGCGGCACCCGCCGGAGTGGCCCCGCGCCCCGCCTCCCGGGCGATCCGCGGCGTCATGAGTCCGATAAAGTCCGCCCCCGGAACACCATGATCACCGGGGGCGGGGCAGATCGGCATGACAACGGGAAACGATCCGGGGAACGATCGGGGCATACCCGCCGAACTGGGCCTTCACTGCCTCGACCTGCTCGACGACGTCTCCCGCACCGGGCGGCTGCTGCGCCGCGCCGAGCTGGAGGGCCTGCGGGCGCTCGGCGAGCGCGGCGCCGAGGCCGGGCACGGGCTGCGCGAACTGGTCGCGTACTGCCTCGGCGTCACCCGGCAGGCCTGGCAGACCCTGCCCGGGGTCACCGCCGCCGCGTCCGTCACCGAGCTGCGCCGCACCGGTGATGCCGTGCTGGCCGCCGCCGAAGCCGCGCTCGCCGCGCTCGGAGAGGGGCACGAGCGGGCGCAGCGGACGGCCGCCCGTCAGGAGGCGGCGGCCCGCCGGGAGTTCATCGACGACCTGCTGTACGGGCGCAGCGACCTCGGCCTGCTCGCCGAGCACGCCGAGCGGTTCGGGCTGCGGCTGGCCGGCGGGTACACCGTCGCCGTGGCGGTCGGCGACGAGGCGTACCCGGAGGCCCACCCGCTGGTGCACCGGGTGGAACGGGAGCTGGTCGGCCGGTTCGGCGAGCGTGACGTGCTGCTGGCGAGCAAGGACGGTCGGCTGGTCTGCATCGCGACCGACAACGACCGCGCCGTCCTGGAGGCCTTCGCCGGGCTGTCGCTGCGCCCCGGCCCCGGCTACCGGCCGGTGCTGCGGGTGGCGACCGGCCGCCGGCACTCGGGCGCGGGCGGTGTGGCCCGCAGCTACGAGGAGGCGCTCGGCGCGCTGGACTACGGGGAGCGGCTCGCCTTGCCCGCCCGGCAGTTGAAGGCGGAGGAGCTGCTGGTCTTCCCGGTCCTGATGCGCGACCGGGCAGCCATGGCCGACCTGGTGCGCAACGTGCTCGGCCCGCTGACCTCGGCCCGGGGCGGGGCGCGGCCGCTGCTGGACACCCTCGCGGTGCAGGCCGAGACCGGGTACGTCAACGCGGAGGCCGCCCGCCGGCTGGGCCTGAGTGTGCGGACGCTCGGCTACCGGCTGGAGCGGATCCGGGCGCTGACCGGCTACGACACGTCGGACGCCCTGCACCGGTACACCCTGGAGACCGCCGCGATGGGCGCCCGGCTGCTGAACTGGCCCGAACAGGCGCTCTGACCGGCGGTCCGCACGGCAGTCCCTGCGCGTTCCCGGGTGTCATAACGGCGTCAAGATTGCCTGGTCCTGGCAATGTGCGAACGGGCCCCGGACTGTCACGATCTCCGTGGCACCGGAGAGCGGTGCCGCCGGAGTGGGCAGGGGGCGTGGCGGGACGGGGGGATCCGTCGAAGCCGCGCGGGGCTTTCGGCGCTGCTCCCCTTCGCGCCGGTGGTGGTCATCGGGTACTGCTTGCCGGTCCTGCTCGGTGGCCTCGGGGTCGACGCCCTGCACGGGGGTCATGGTGTCGGCCACGAGGGTCACGGCGGCGGCCACGGGGGCCCGGCGTCCTGCGTCCGAGCCCTTGCGGCCCGGCCGGGCCGGCGCTCAGCGGCGGGCCGCCGCCAGCAGCTCGGCCACGGTGGCGAACTTGACTCGGGGGCGGCCGGCGGCCTCGCCGAGGCTGCGTTCGGCGCGGTCGATGGCACGGAGCTGCCGCAGGCCGATGGCGTCCGGGCGGCGGGTGCGGACGAGGCGGGCGAAGTCCTTGGCGGTGCCGGTGGGTTCGGGGAGGGTGCCGGCGGTGGCGTCGTCGAGGAAGGCGTCGACGGTCTCCCGGGCGCAGGCACGGTTGGCGCCGATGCCGCCGGAGGGGCCGCGCTTGGCCCAGCCGACGACGTAGGTGCCGGGCAGCGGGCGGCCGGTGGACGGGTCGAGGACGCGGCTGTCGCGACTCGGGACGGCCGCAGTGCCTTCGTCGAAGGGCAGGCCGGGGACGGGCACACCGCGGTAACCGATGCACCGCACGACCAGGCCCGCGGCGATCGTGGTCCCGCCCGTCTCGACGCCCGTCACGCGGTCCTCGCCGGCGAGCGCGGTGGGCGTGGCGAGGAAGCGCAGCACGATCCGCCGGCCGGGGCGCGGCGGCCGTCCGGTGTCGGTGGTCTCCAGGGGCAGCCCGGCGAGCAGCGCGGCCTTGGAGCCGGGGGCGGCGGCGTCGATGGCGGCCCGGACGTCCGGGTGGTCCTCGACGACCAGCTCGACGCCGGGGAGGTACCGGAGGGCGAGGAACTCGGGCCGCGTCCAGGCCGCGTCCTCCGGTCCGCGCCGGGCGAGCAGCACCACCTCGCGCACCCGGCTGCCGCGCAGGGCAGCGAGGGCGTGGTCGGCGATGTCGGTGGCGGCGAGGGTGCCGGGGTCGAGGACGAGGATCCGGGCGACGTCGACGGCGACGTTGCCGTTGCCGATGACGACGACGCGTTCGGCGGTGAGGTCGACGGCGTCGGCGGGCAGGGTGGGGTCGGCGTTGTACCAGCCGACGAGGGTGGTGGCGGGCAGGCTGCCGGGGAGGTCCTCGCCGGGGAGGCCGAGCCGGCGGTCGGCGGCGGCGCCGACGGCGTAGACCACCGCGTGGTGGTGGGCGGCGAGTTCGGCGTGGCTGAGGTCGCGGCCGATCTCGACGTTGAGGTGGACGGTCAGGCGCGGGTGGTGGAAGACGGACGCGAAGCTCTCGGCGATCCGCTTGGTGGCCTGGTGGTCGGGGGCGACACCGTGCCGGAGCAGGCCGCCGGCGACCGGCAGGCGGTCGATCATGGTGATCTCGGCGCCGGTCGTGCGCAGCAGCGACTGGGCGGTGTAGCTCGCCGAGGGGCCGGTCCCGACGATGGCGATGCGCAGCGTGCCGAGGCCGTTCGGCAGGCTGCGGGGGAAGACGGGCGCGCCCCAGGCGTGGTCGTTCGGGTGGTCGCGGAAGTAGTCGCGGTTGAGGTCACCGAAGACGGCGTCGGGCCCGGCGAGCCGGTCGACGGGGTGGACGGCGTCGACCGGGCAGGCGTCGGCGCAGGCACCGCAGTCGATGCAGGCGGCCGGGTCGATGTACAGCATGTCGGTGCTGCCGAAGTCCGGCTCCCCGGGGGCGGGGTGGATGCAGTTGACCGGGCAGACGGAGACGCAGGAGGCGTCGTTGCAGCAGGTCTGGGTGATCGCGTAGGCCATGGCCGGGGTGGGGTCCTCGCTGCGTGGGGGTTCGGTCGGGAGCAGGTCAGAGCATGTGGACGCGGCGGTAGACCGCCGCGGAGGCCTTGGTGAGCAGGCCGCACTCGGCGAGGAACGCCATCAGGTGCCGCGAGCTGGTGCGCATCATCGCCTTGCGGTGCTCGTTGGCGCGCACCTCGGCGACCGCCCGCTCGCGGTCGAGGCCGGCGGCCGTGTAGACGCCGGGGTGCACCATGCTGCTGACGATGACGAAGGCGCCGGCGGCGATACCGGTGGCGGCGGCCCGCCGGCGTGCGGGCGATGCGTGGCGCATCCGCTCACGGATCTGCTGCCGGGCGAACTTCATGTGCCGGGACTCCTCGACCACATGGATCCGGGAGGTGCCGCGGACGATGTCGAGGACGTTCTCGCCCCGCATCCAGTCGCGCTGCATGACGTCGAGCACCTCCTCGGCCACCAGGATGCCGCCGTAGGCGAGTTCGCCCTTGGCGGTGGCCTTGAAGAGTCGGCCGGCCTGCGCGATCACGCTGTTCGGCCGGTACTGCGGGACGCCCATCTTCTCGCAGGCGCGGGCGAACATGATCGAGTGCCGGCACTCGTCGGCTATCTCGGTGAGGGCGAAGCGGAACCCGGCGTCGGCCGGGTTCTTCAGGTACTGGTCGCGCAGCACCATCTGCTGCAGGATCATCTCGAACCAGATGCCGGTGGTCATGATCGAGCAGACCTCGTGCCGGGTCAGGGTGACCCGCTGCTCCTCGGTCATCTCGTCCCAGAGCCGGGTGCCGTAGAGGGTGCTCCACTCGGGGTTGAGCCCGTACTCGCCCGCGGGGAGCGGGGCGTCCCAGTCGATCTCGGTCGCCGGGTCGTAGGAGAGGGTCGCGGCCGAGTCGAGCAGCCGCTGCGAGACGTCGTCGTCGGCCGGGCTGTGGCCGTGGGCCTTGGTGGTGTGGGCCTCGGTGGGGTGGGCCTCGGTGGGGTGGGCCTTGTGGTGGCCGTGGGTTCCTGTCGCCGAGCCCGTCGCGCCGGTCCGAGCCATGGCTGCCTCCAGGTGCGTGCCCTGCGCGGGGTTCCCGCCGACCCCGCTTATTAGACGGAGAGTACAATAAGAGCTCCATGGCGAGAAGCCCTCGCGCACGCCCGCCCCGCACGCCCCTCGCACTCGGTCACACCCGGCCACGCGCCCACCGTGCCCGCGCCGCACCCGCACCTCGTACCCGCCCGGGGCCGACGTCCCTGCCCGGCCGAGTCATGACGGCCGAGGGATGATGGCGGGGGGCGGACGTGAGAGGCCCGCCGACGGCCGAGGCGGCGAGAACACACCCGAGGTGCGCACATGGACAGCCGGAGGTTCCCCTTCGTCGACGGCGCGGCCGGGGTCCTGCTCGCCGCGGACGGCAGGATCACCAGCTGGACGCCGGCGGCCGAGCAACTGCTCGCGCTGCGCGCCGACGAGGTCTGCGGCCGGCCGGCCCGGGAGCTGCTCGCCGACCCGGCGACCTGGCCCGCGCTGCTGGCGGGGCGGACGGCCGACGCCTGGTCCGGGCGGGCCGTGGTGCGGTCGGGGCGGGGCGAGGAGCTGAGGGTCGTCTTCCAGGTGCTGCCGCTCGCGGACGGCGGGACCGGCCCGACCAGCGGGACCGGCCCGACCAGCGGGACCGGCCCCGACGACGACAACGGTCCGAACGACGACAACGGCCGGAGTAGCGACAACGGCGACGACGGCGCATCCCGGTACTTCGTGCTCGCCGCCCCTGCCGGCCTGGTGGCCCAGTGGCGGCAGGACCAGGCCTTCACCCAGGAGCTCTTCCTCCAGGACCGGGTCGGCCTCGCCGTCTTCGACGAGCGGCTGCGGCTGGTCAGGACCAACACCCACCTGCTCCCCTACACCGGCCTCCCGCCGAACCTGAACGGCCACCGCCTGGGCGACTTCCTCCAGCCCGACGACGCCGCGACGGTCGAACGCCACCTCCACGAGGTGCTGGAGACCGGCCGTCCGCTGGTGCTGGCCGAGGAGGTGGTCCGGACGATCGAGGACCCGGGCACCGGCGCGGTGATGGCGGTCTCCGCGTTCCGGCTCCAGGCCCCCGACGGGCACACGATCGGCGTCACCGCGCTGTTCACCGACGTCACCGAACTCCACCGCTCGGGCGAACGCCTGGCCGTGCTGCACCGTGCCACCGCGGCGGTCGGCGGCTCGCTCTCCGTCGCCGGCACCGCCGAGGAACTCGCCGCCGTCCTCGCGCCCGGCCTGGCCGACCTGGCCGTGGTCGAGATCGCCGAGGCGGTGTTCAGCGGCGAGGAATCCGCCCCCGACCGCGACGGCCGGCCCGCGCTCCGCCGGACCGCCGTCGCCACCGGGCCCGATGACCTCGCGCCCGACCCGTCCGACCCGTCCGAGGCGCTCGACCCGCCCGGGCGGCCCGGCCCGTCCGAGCAGCCGGACCGGCGTGGCCCGGTCTCCGGCTCGCCCGCCACCGAACCCCCGACCACCGAACCCCCGACCGCCGAACCCCCCGCCACCGATGCCCCCGCCCTCCCCCCGGACCTCTCCCCCGCCCTGTCCCCCGCCGCCATGACCGCCCCGCTCCGGGCCCGCGGCGTCCTGCTCGGCCGGGTGACCGTCCGGCGCGCCCCGCACCGCCCTCCGTACGAGCCGGCCGACCTGGACCTCCTGCGCGAGATCACCGCGCGCGCCGCCCTCGCCCTGGACAACGCCCGCCGCTACACCCGCGAGCGCCGCGCCGCCGTCGGCCTCCAGCGCAGCCTGCTGCCGCCGTCGCAGACCGAGACCGCCGCCGTGAGCACCGCCAGCGTCTACCTGCCCACCGACACCGCCACCGGCATCGGCGGCGACTGGTTCGACGTGATCCCGCTCTCCTCGGCCCGGGTCGCGCTGGTCACGGGGGACGTCGTCGGCCACGGGCTGGAGGCCAGCGCCACCATGGGGCGCCTGCGCACCGCCGTCCGCACCCTAGCGGACCTGGACCTGGAACCGGACGAGCTGCTGGTCCACCTGGACGACCTGGTCTCCCGGCTGCTGGTCGAGACCGACGAACCCGACGCCGACCCCGACGCCGACCCCGACGACGAGCACGGCGGGAGCCCCGGCGGACCCCCGGGCGAGACGCCGGGCGCGAGGCCGGGCGACAGACCGGGCGGGAGGCCGGGTGACGAGGGGTGGCCCGCCCACCGCCGCGCCGTCGCCTCCGGAGCGACCTGCGTGTACGCGGTCTACGACCCGGTGTCGCGGCGGTGCGCGATCGCCTCCGCCGGCCACCCGCCGCCCGCCGTCGCCGCCCCGGACGGCACCGTCGAGTACGTGCCCGTACAGCCGGGCCCGCCGCTGGGCGTCGGCGGTCTGCCTTTCGAGGTGACGGAGGTCGAGCTGGCCCCCGGCAGCCTCCTCGCGCTCTACACCAACGGACTGATCCACGGCCGCGGCGGCGACCTCGACGACGGCATGGACGAACTGCGCCGCCGCCTCGCCCTCCCCGGCGCCGTCACCGCGCCGCTGCCCGAACTGGGCCGGGCGCTCGTCGCCGGCCGCCCCGCGAACGCGCGCGCCGACGACGTCACCCTGCTGCTGGCCCGCACCCGCGCGGTGCCGGCGGAGGCCACCGCCGCCTGGCCGGTGGACGCCGACCCGGCCGCCGTCGCCCTGGTCCGCGAGCGGGCGACGGAGCGGCTGCGCGCCTGGGGGCTGGAGGATCTGGTCTTCACCACCGAACTGGTGCTCAGCGAGCTGGTCACCAACGCGATCCGCTACGCCGGGGGCCCGGTCGAGGTCCGCCTCATCCGCGCCGAGTGCCTGACCTGCGAGGTCTCCGACCCCAGCGCCACCCAGCCCCGTATGCGCCGCGCCCGCCTCACCGACGAGGGCGGCCGCGGCCTCTACCTGGTCGCCCAGCTCACCAACCGCTGGGGCAGCCGCTACACCCGTCAGGGCAAGACCATCTGGGCCGAGCAGGAGCTGCCCTGAGCTTTCGCGTCTCCACCGTGGAGCCGGGCCCGTCCACTTTCCGATCCGCGATCGGTTTCGCCGGCGCCGACGAGGGCACGTGCAACGACCTCGGGGCGGCACGGCCGACGGGAAGCACGGCCGACGGAAGCACGGCCGACGGTCAGCCGATCTTCCAGACCACCTCGGCCGCGGCCTTCTCGTCGCCCTTGTAGGCGACGAAGACCGGCTGGACGGTCTCCGGCACGAGGAAGATCTCGCAGGTCGTGACGGTCTTGCCCGGGGTCAGCTTGAGGGCGGCGTCGCTGCCCTCCTGGCAGGGCGGGAAGTCGGCACCCCAGGCCGGCGCGTTCTGGTAGGCGTGCTCGGCGTCCGAGTGCAGTGAGAGCTTGGCGGCGTAGGCGCCGATGTCCTCCGGGCCGCCCTTGTGGGTGTAGGTGGCGGTGACGTAGTACGGCGTCTTTCCGGCGAGAAGCCCGATGCCGAGCTTCTCCACCTCGGCCTTGTCGCCCTTGACGACGGAGACCGGGGTGACGCTCACCTGGATCCTGTCGTTCAGGTACCCGGCCACCGTCGCGTCGGCCGGCGACTTCAACGGGAACGGGTCGGCGTACGTTCCCGTGCCCTTCCCGTTCGAGGCCGGCTGCTCGTTGTTGTCCGGCCCGCAGCCGGTCAGTGCCAGGGCCAGCGCGGCGAGCGCGGCCAGCGGTGGCATGGTCCGGCGCAGAGAGTTCGTCAGCATGGCGTGCACATCCCCCGTTGATCTTGAATCGGAGATCAGCATAGGACACGGCGCCGACCGGATCCGCTTGTCCGGCGGGGAAGGCCGCTGACATGATCCACGCCATGCCCACCTTCTCCGCGCCCGACGGCACCCTGCTCTCCTACCGTGTTCACGGGGAGGGCGAGCCGCTCGTCTGCCTCCCCGGCGGCCCCACGGACTCCGCCTACCTCGGCGAGCTCGGCGGCCTCTCCGCGCACCGCCGGCTGCTCGTACTGGACCCGCGCGGCACCGGCCGGTCCGCGGTGCCGGCCGACCCCTCCTCCTACCGCTGCGATCGCATGGTCGAGGACGTCGAGGCGCTCCGCACCCACCTCGGGCTCCCGCGGATCGACCTGCTCGCCCACTGCGCCGGCGCCAACCTGGCGGCCCAGTACGTGGCCCGGCATCCGGAGCATGTCGGCCGGCTCGCCCTGATCACCCCCAGCACCCGGGCCGTCGGCATCGCCATCAGCGGCGAGACCCGGCAGGAGACCGCCCGGCTGCGGGCGGGTGAGCCGTGGTACCCGGCCGCGTCCGCCGCGCTGCAGGCGATCGCCGCGGGCACGGGCAGCGACTGGGAGGCCATCGCCCCCTTCGGCTACGGCCGGTGGGACGAGGCGGCGCAACGCCACCACGTGACCACCCTCCCGACCAACCCGGACGTGGTCGGCGCCTTCGGCTCGGACGGCGCCTTCGCCCCGGAGGCCACCCGTGCGGCGCTCGCCGCCTGGGAGGGCGCCGTCCTCGTGCTCGCCGGGGAGTTCGACCTCAACAGCCCGCCGCCGGCGATGGCCGAGTTCGCCGCCCTGTTCCCCGACGCCACGTACGTCGAGCAGCCCGGCGCGGGCCACAACCCCTGGGTGGACGACCCCGGGCGGTTCGTCGCGACCACGGCGGCGTTCCTGAACTGAGGCCTCCCGGCCGGGCGGTGGCGGTGCGACCGTGCTCCGACGGCAGGGGCGGGCGGCCCGGGCCGCCGGCACCGGCTCACGGCCGACGCGACCACCCTGCCGGAGGTCGGCCTCGCCTGAGCACCGGCGGCCGGCTCCGGCTCCAGCGGCAGGTCAGGCCGGGTATGCGGTATCCGCGACCGGCTGTACGAAGACCTGCCCACCCCCGTGGGCCGCCGGCGGCGGCACCGGCGCGGCGAGTGCTCCGGCGAGCACCAGGCCGAGCCCGACCAGGGAGAACACGGCAGTGATCGCCGACTGCACGCCGACCGCCGCGGCGAGCCCGACCTTGCCGTAGAGAGTGTCCGAGCCCAGTGCCATGCCGAGGGCCAGGACCAGCGGCCCCAGCGCCGTGACCAGGCAACCGGCCATGGCCAGGCGGGCGTTGCGCCCGCGGCGGCGGATGAACAGGGCGGCGACGACGGCCCCCGCCAGTGGTACGAGGATCAATATGCCGGTGAAGAGCAGGCTGACGAGGGCGACACTCATCTGATCGGTCATCGGGCTCCATCTCACAGGAATCGGGCACGCTGGGATCCGCGCTCCGCGCGAAAATACCGGGCCGTCAGGCGTGTGCTCACAGCGGGTCGAGCACATCGCCGCGGGAACGACGACGGCTGCCCGCCCCTGGCGGGGGCGGGCAGCCGGTGCGCGGCGTCGTGCGACGCCGTACGGTGCGAGTGGGGCGTCAGTTCTTGAGCGAAGGTTCCCGCAGGGCGGCGCAAAAGCCGAAACGGTGCCTCCCACAGCGACTTCCGTCACTGTGGGAGGCACCGTTTCGTCGGTACTTCTCTGTGCGCGAGGGGGGAGTTGAACCCCCACGCCCTTTCGGGCACTGGAACCTGAATCCAGCGCGTCTGCCTATTCCGCCACCCGCGCATCTGGGTGATGAGGTAAATCGTAGCCCATGCGCGGGGGTGCTCCGAACCGGTTTCGGCAGGCGGGCGGGGTCAGCCGGCGAGGTGCTCCACGATCCAGTCGATCAGGACTCCGGAGACCAGGCTGTGCGGGTGGTTGTCGTCGTCGAACGCGACCTCGTCCAGGTGGCCGCGCTCGAGGTCGGCGTCGGTGATGGAGAGGTTCAGGTTGACGTCCCACTTCACCGGGTCGAAGTCCAGCGCCGCCGCACTGACCGACGGCACGAAGGCGCCGCTGCGGTACTCGTGGGCGATCTTCGCCTTCAGCGCGTCCGCGACCAGGCCGAAGGACTCCAGGGTGCCACCGGGCGCGCCGTCCAGCGCCGGGACCTCGGTGGTGGTGCTGCGGCGCAGCGCCAGGCCGAGGTGCATGCCGCCGATCGGCTTCTTCTCGCTCTTGTCCGCCTGGAACCGGGCGGTGGCGCTGGCGATCAGTGCCTGCCAGTCGAAGGCCACCTCACCGGCCGGCAGCGGGCGGCCGACGCCGTCACGCCGGCCGTTGGAGACGCCGAGTTTGAGCGGGCGCTGCGGGAAGTTGCCGACGGCGGCGAGGTCCCGCAGGAACTCCCCGCGCAGCTCACTGGCGGTGGCCACCTCACCCGAGTACTTGGAGTTCTCCACCCAGGCCCAGAGCAGCTGCTGCGCGGCGGGGCTCCGGATCAGCTCGGCCTGCTTGACGCCGTCGGACCCGGCGGGGGTGAAGTCCTCGAAGAAGTACGCCATCTGCTGGAGGATCAGCGGGATCCAGGCGCCGTTGTGCGGGGTGTCGTAGGAGAGGTACGTGGCGGTCTCGTGGTCGGACTGCTCGGCCTCCATCTTGGCGAGCGCGTAGCGGGTGATCATGCCGCCCATGCTCACCCCGCCGACGGTCAGCGGGATGTCGCTCTTGCGCTCCTGGATCGTCCGGCGGATCGCGGCGATCGCGACCTCGGCGTTGGCCTGGATGTGGGTGTGCCGCTCGGTGAAGCCGAGCACGATCACGTCGAAGCCGCTGCTGAGCAGCTGGTCGAAGAGGCCCTGCTTGGTGCCGTAGGGCGTGTTGAAGTACGCGAACAGCCCGGGGAGGTCGCTCTCGCCGTAGTTGAACCCGTCCGCGAAGATGAAGGGCCGGTTGAGGCCGAACTTCGAGTTGGCGAGGTAGACGGCCGCCTTGCCCGTCGCGACCTGCCCCTTGTACGGAGCACCGGAGAGGTCCCAGGTGAAGTCGGGCTCGCGCCCGCCCTCACCCGGTTCGGCGTCGGACAGCGGAGTGGAGAACCAGACCTCGGGCTTGAGGGAGCCGGCGAGTTCCGCCAGTTCGTCCCGGGTGGGCTCCGCACCGCCTTCCCGGAGGGTGAACGCAACGTCGATACGGGGGTCCTGTGCCATGCCTACCGCCTCGGTCGAGTCGAACAGGGGTCATCCGTGCACAGTCAGTGAAGGTAACGGTTCGGTTACTCACTGCACCAGCACGGGACCGGTACTGGTCGAAAGCCGTTGAGCGGGATCGTTCGTGACCGTAGTTGACCGGTCAGCCGGGGAAGTCGCCGACCCGGACGGCGGCAATGAAGGAGCGCCAGGCGGAGGCGGGGAAGAGGAGGGCGGGGCCCTGCGGGTCCTTGGAGTCACGGACGGGGACGACGCCGGGCAATCCGGGGGCCACCTCGATACAGTCGCCGCCGTTGGTTCCGCTGTAGCTGCTCTTGAGCCAGACGGCTGCGGCGAGCTCGTTCCTCGTCATCCCTGAACCCTTCCAGCGCATCGGTGATCAGCGCGCGCGTGTCCCTCATCGAGAGAATGTCGCCGCGCAGCCGATCATAGGTGCGGTGATGGCCTGAGACGATGGCCGGAACGTCGCTCGGAGAGCCTCGATCGAGGCTCTCCGAGTAGACCCACCGCTGCCCGTCAGGCATCTCCAGGAGCACCATCGACGTGTTGATGATCGTGGAGCGGGATGTGAACGGAGCAACCTGAACGAGGACGTTCGGGAGCTCCATGACTCGCAACAGGTGTTCCATCTGGCGGCACATCACCTTCGGTCCACCGACGACCGATCGGATGGAGCTCTCATCGAGGACGGCAAGCAGCAGCGGGCCGTCCTGCACCAGGAAGCGCTCCTGCCGGGCCAGTCTCGCCGCCGTCCGCTCCTCGATGAGGTCGAGGTTCCCAGCATCGTCACCGGCCGCGAACATCGCCCGCGCATACTCCTGGCACTGCAGCAGCCCATGCATGTAGCCGTACTGGAAGACCCTGACGGCAACCGCCTCGGCTTCCATGTCCGCATGGTCCCGGAACCAGTCCGGGTGCTCGATCTCCGCATCCCAGTCGACCCGTTCCCAGAGCCGCTTCAGCAGGCCGCCCGTGCTGAGCACCCGGTCCGCGTCCTCCACCGAGTCGATCGGCATCCGGCGCTTGCCGCTCTCGTAGCGGGTGATGTTCGTCCGGTTGCAGTGCAGGAGTTTGCCCAGCTCCTCCTGCGTGTAGCCGAGCATCTCCCGGTAGAACCGCAGCTCTTCGCCGAACATCACGGCCGAGCTTGCCGTTGGCCCCTGCTTCGCTCGCCGGTGTGACACGTCGTCTCCCCTCACGTGCTGCACGTGACCGGTACTCCGGATCGGTCGTCACCGTATCTCCGCACCCCGATGATTGACACCGGAACGCAATCCTTTGCTTGCGCAGTGTGATTCCGCGCGCCTTCTCGCGAGCCCGTTCCACTCCCCCCATCACCCCAGGAGGTAGCCACGCCATGCCCAAGAACCGTGCCAACCGTCGGCCGCTCCACCCCGATTCCCGCCGGCCGCGTGCGTTCGCGGCGCGGCTCGACTCCCGGCCCGGGTCCACGCCGCTCGCGCGCCTGATGCTGCGCGCGTACCTGGCCGGGATGCCGAGGGGCGAACGGTACGCGGACATCGCCGAGTTGCTGCTCGGCGAGCTGTTCGCCAACGCGGTCCGGCACAGTGACGCGCCGCCGGACCGGATGGTCGAGATCCGGTTCGCGCTGATCACGGACCGCCTCCGGATCGAGGTCCACGACGCGGGCGGCGGGCGACCGACGGTCCGCCCCTCGTCCGCCGACGACGAGAGCGGGCGCGGCCTCCTTCTCGTCGACGAGCTGGCCGAGCGCTGGGGTTGCTGTCCGCGTGCGGCTGGGGTCGGCAAGCTCGCGTGGGCGCTGATCGCCCCGGCTCCGGGCTTCACCGAGCGCGGCTTCGATCAGGCCCCGGACGTCCTCGCCGTCTGATCGGCGGGCGCCGCCCGGCGCACTTCCCCGCCCCTTCCGCACCACGTTCCCCCCAAGGTGGGGTTTGGCTCAACCGATCGCCCTTCACGCGCCGATACCCCGTCCGACGCAAAGTCCCGGGCGGGGTGGCGGCGCTGAGGGCTGCCACCCCGCCTACCGGCCCCGCCGGCCGTGCCGCACCGCCGGGCGCGCTTTCGGGATCCGCCAGGTTGAACGCGATCACCTTGGGTAGCCCCACCAGCACCGAACGTATCCGTTGGCAAGGGGACCCGGCCATGGCCGATCAGCAGCACACGACACCTCAGACTCCGGCACCGTACGAGGAGGCCGACCTCATCCTCCACGGCGGCGAGATCGTGACCGTCACCGAGCCGCCCACCGCCGAGGCGGTGGCGGTCAAGGACGGCGTCATCGTCTTCGTCGGCGACCACGCCGAGGCCGTCGACCGCTGGGGCGGCCTCCGGACGAAGGTGCGCGACCTCGAAGGCCGGGCGCTGCTCCCCGGGTTCATCGACGCCCACGGCCACCTCGGCGGCATCGGCCTCCAGGCCACCATCGCCAATCTGCTGGCCGCCCCGGACGGCGACGTCACCACCATCGCCTCGCTGCAGCAGAAGCTGCGCAACTGGGCGGACACCGACGTCGGGCAGGAGTCGGAGTGGATCGTCGGGTTCGGCTACGACGACGCGATGCTGGCGGAGAAGCAGCACCCCACCCGGAAGGACCTGGACGAGGTCTCCACCTCCCGGCCGGTGCTGGCGATCCACCAGTCCTTCCACCTCGGGGCGGTCAACAGCCTCGGGCTGGAGGCGCTCGGCTACGACTCGAACCGCAAGGACCCGGAGGGCGGGGTCATCCGCCGGTGGGAGGACGTCATCGCCGAGCCCCACGGCGAGCCGAACGGGGTGCTGGAGGAGACGGCCTTCTCCCCCGCCTCGGACACGGCGCTGGCGGGCCTCCCGATGGCCGCGCAGCTCGGACTGTTCGGCAAGGGCGCGGCATCGGCGGCCGCGTTCGGCTTCACCACCGTCCAGGAGGGCGGCGCCACCCTGACGAACCTGGGCGCGCTGCGGGAGATCGCCGCCGCCGTGCCGTTCGAGATCGACGTCGTCGCCTACGCGCGCGCCGACCAGGCCACGGCCGCCCTGGAGAAGGACCCGGACACGGACCCGGTCGGCGCGAGCCCGGAGTACGTCAACGGCGTGCGGGCGGCGGGCGTGAAGATGTTCCTCGACGGTTCGCCGCAGGGGCGCACGGCCTGGCTCAGCAAGCCGTACAAGACGCCGCCGGGGAACGAGCCGGACGACTACTGCGGCTACCCGGCCATCAAGGACGACGCCGTCGTTCTCCGGCAGGTGCTCACGGCGTACGCCAAGGGCTGGCAGGTGCTCGCGCACGTCAACGGGGACGCCTCGATCGACCAGTTCATCGGCGCGGTCAGGGCTGCCGCCGCGAAAGCCGGGCCCGGCGACCGGCGCACGGTCGCGATCCACGCGCAGACCGCCCGCGAGGACCAGATCAACGAGTTCGCGCTGCTCCGGATCATCCCGTCGTTCTTCTCCATGCACACGTTCTACTGGGGGGACTGGTACCGGAAGACCGTCCTCGGCGAGGAGCGGGCCGCGAACATCTCCCCGGCGCGCTGGGCGCTCGACCGGCGCATGGCCTACACCTCGCACCACGACGCCCCGGTGGCGCTGCCCAACTCGATCGCCATCCTGTCCAGCCAGGTCACCCGCCGCACCCGCACCGACAAGGTCGTCCTCGGGCCGGAGCAGTGCGTGTCCGCCCTGGACGCCGTCCGCTCGATCACCATCAACGCCGCCCAGCAGTACGACGAGCAGGACCGCAAGGGCAGCATCGAGGTCGGCAAGCTCGCCGACCTGGTGATCCTCAGCGTCAACCCGGTGACGGTCGACCCGGAGGAGATCCAGCACATCGAGATCGCCGAGACCCTCAAGGCCGGCCGGACCGTCCACCCCGCGACCGCCGCACGCACCGTCAACCCCACGCCCGTGCCGGACCGGACTCCGCCGCTCGACCACGAGTGGCACTGCAGTTGCTGACCCGCACCCCGGGGGTGGCGGCACCGGGGGCCGCCACCCCCGGGGTACGCCCTCAGTCGTCGCCCTTGATCTTCTTCAGGCTGGACTTCGCGCTGACCGCACTGTTCGTCGTCCTGGCCGTCGACGCCTACCGGGCCCGGCGCGACATCCCCACCCCGGCCCGTCCCTGACACGCCCTACCTGCTCGCCGCCATCGGCGTCTCGACCGCCGTCACCTGGGGGCTGCGCGCGCTCCCCTTCGCCGCTCTCGCCCCGCTCCGGGCCGGCGCCACGCTCCACTGCCTGAGCGCGCGCATGCCGGTCGGCGTCACGGTGATCCTCACCGTCTACCCCCTGCGCGACCTCCCCCACACCAGCCCGCCCTACGCCGCGCCCACCGTCCTCGGCCTGGCCGCCACGCTCGGCCTGCACCTGTGGCGGCGCAACGCCGTGCTGAGCATCCTGGGCGGCACCGCGGCGCAGGTCGCCCTCGCCAGCACGGCGTTCGCCCACCCCTGACGGCGGGCGCGCCACGACCGTTACTTGGCCGCCGCCTCCAGGGTGGCGCGCCACAGCGGGCTGTCGACGTAGTGGTTGTCGTACTGCTCGGAGGAGTCCTTGATCTCCTGCGGGCTCGCCTCGCCGCGCATCACCCGGCCGAGCAGGCGCAGGTAGTCGAAGCGGGGCATGCCGGGCGTGAAGGTGAACAGCACGTCGGCCTCGGAGCCGGGCGCCGCGGCGAAGGCGTGCGGGGTGTGCGGGGGGACGAGCAGGAAGTCGCCCTCGTGCAGGGTCTTCACCTCGTCGTCCACCAGCACCTGGAGGGCGCCGCCGATGACGAAGAAAAGCTCCGAGGCGCGGGTGTGGAAGTGGGCGGGGGCGCCGACCGCGCCCTTGGCGAAGGTGGAGCGGTAGCTGGTGATCGGGCTGCCGTCGGTGCCGCAGTCGGCGAGCAGGGTCATGACGCTGCTCGGGTCGCTGGTGGTCTCGGCCTCGGCGGCGCGGGTCAGGACGGGCTTCAGCGCGGCGGTGTTCGTGCTGGTGTTCACAGTGTTCTCCCTGGTCTTGCGGCTGCTCCGGCGCTCCGCCGTGGCCTTGTGTCTACGACTCTAGGCGCCGGAACGACCCGCTCCATGGTGCAGTTATTTGCAGAAATGATGGGTCAATTTGTGGTCCGTGTCCGGCCGGTACCGCCACGCCCGCCATGGGCCGTGGGGGCGCCGCCCGGACACGCGGGCGGTACGTCAGGCGAGCGTGGCGAGGAATTCCCGGACGGCCGTGCCGAAGCCGGCCGGGTCGCCGTCGTGGGCGAAGTGGTCGGTGTCGAGGAAGACGAGCCGGGTGCGGGGTCGCCGGTCCGCCATCGCCTTGGCCAGGTCGGCGTCCAGGCAGGGCATCCGGCTGCCGGCCACCAGGAGCGCGGGGCAGTCCGTGGCGAGCCACTCGGCCCAGTGGTCACCGTGGACGAGGGTCTCGGAGTCGACGGTGTCCTGCGGGTGGAAGGGCAGGCGCCAGCCGCCGTCGGGGAGTTCGCGCAGCCGGGTGCCGAACATCGGACCGAACACCGGGCCGAGGGAGGCGAGCAGCTCCTCCCTGCTGGGGGCGGTGTAGGGGAAGCCGAGGACGAAGGCGAGCGGGCTGGGGCCCTCCGTGGAGAGGGCGGCCGCGCCCTCCTCGTTGATCAGCGCGCTGACCAGGTGCGGGTGCCGGGCGGCCAGCTGGTACGCGGTGATCGCGCCGCCGGAGTGCCCGAGGACGGGGACCGGGCCGAGGCCGAGGTGCTCCAGCAGGGCGACGACGTCCGCCAGGTAGCCCTCACGGGTGTACTCCGGGGTGCGGTCGGAGTCGCCGTGACCGCGCAGGTCCGGCGCGATGACCCGCCACTCGGGCCCGAGTTCGCGGGCGACTCCGGCGAAGCCCTGCCCCTCGGAGAGGTGGCCGTGCAGGGCGAGCAGCGGGCGGCCGGGGCCGCCGAAGTCGACGTAGGAGAGGCGGCGGCCCCCGAGGTCGAGGTCGGAGCGGACGGGCTGCGGGTCTGCCCTGGTGGTGGCGTTCATCGTGGTCTCCTCCGTGGTGATGTGGTCCGGCGTCGGCAGGTGACGCGAGCGTCTGCTCAGCGGTCGAGCTCGATGGCGTTCTTGGCCCGCTCGACCGACTCCTCTGCCGCCGGGCCGCCGGGGTTCTCGGTGGCGAGCGCCTGGTTGAGGGCGACGAAGGGACGCATCCGCCCCTCGTACCGCTCGTACGCCGCACGGTGGCCCTCGCCGGCGGCCCGGGCGCGGCCGAGTTCGTCGGCCAGCAGGTAGGCGCCGACCAGGGCGAGGCTGGTGCCCTGGCCGGAGAGCGGCGAGGCGCAGTAGCCGGCGTCGCCGAGCAGGACGGTCCGGCCGGTGGACCAGTGGTCGAGGTGGATCTGGGCCATCGCGTCGGCGTAGAAGTCGGGGGCGCGGTGCAGCGCCTCCAGCATCCGGGGCGTCTCCCAGCGCAGCGCCGCCATCCGCTCGGCGACCAACTGCCTGGTCCGCTCGGTGTCCCGGACGGCGGGGTCCTGGTTGCCGTAGCCGAAGACGATCCTCAGCTCGCTGTTGCCGCGCACCGGGTAGATGCCGTAGCCGGCGTCGCCGTCGCGGTGCCAGACCTGCCAGTCCTCCAGGTCGAGGAAGTTGTCGGCGCTGAAGATGGCGAGGTGGGTGCCGAGGTGGTGCAGGAACTGCTCCTCCGGGCCGAACGCCAGCGTGCGGACCCGGGAGTGCAGGCCGTCGGCGCCGACCACCAGGTCGAAGGTGCGGGGCCCGCCGTGGGCGAAGGTGACGTGGACGCCGTGCTCGTCCTCGCGAAGGGCGGTGACGGTGTCGCCGTGGATGAACTCGACGTCGCCGGCCGTGTGTTCGTGCAGGATCGCGACGAGGTCCTCGCGAAGCAGCTCGACGTCGTCGCTGTCCAGCCGGCCGCTGCTGAAGGTGGCCTCGACGGAGCGGTGCACCTCCTTGCCGTCGGGGTCGAGGACGGACATGCCACGCATCCGGGTGCGGACGGCGCGGACCTGCCCGGTCAGGCCCATCCGCTCGATCACGCCGAGGGCGACGCCCCGGATGTCGACCGCCTGGCCGCCGCCGCGCAGGGCGGGGGCGATCTCGACGACGGTCGGGGCGAAGCCCTGGCGGTGCAGCCAGAACGCGAGTGCGTGGCCGGCGATGCCGCCGCCGGAGATGAGGACGGTCTTCATGTGAGGCTCCCCCGTTGCCGTGCCGGTACGGCCGCCACTGTGCGGCCGTCTCCGGACTGCTGCGCCCGGGCCGGCGTGTCTGTACGCTGTAAGCATGATGAATGTACGACGTAAATTCAGGTCGCCGCAAGATCCACACCAGCACCGAAGGAGCTCATCTGAGCTAGTACAGAAGGCTCGTGACAGACATTCGCGCTGGTGACGTCTGATCTAGTACAGGACCGGCAGTGGCGAAAAAAATATCTTCCGAGGAGTTCGACAGCATGGCACCGGAGACGGACCCGCCCTTCCAGCGCATCGCCGCCGACCTGCGACGGCGCATCACCACCGGGGAGCTGGCCCCCGGCGAGCGTGTGCCCTCGACCCGGCGGATCGCCCAGGACTGGGGCGTCGCCCTGGCCACCGCCACCAAGGCGCTCACCGTGCTGCGCCTGGAGGGCCTGGTGGAGGCCCTCCCGCGCGTCGGCACCATCGTGGCGAGCCCCACCCCGGGCCCCGCCCAGGCACCCGCCCAGGCGCCCGCCCCGACTTTCGCCCAGGCCTCCACCAGGCCGACCCAACCCGCTGCTCCCGAGGGTGAGTTGAGCCGGGACCGGATCATCCGGGCGGCCCTGGAGCTGGCCGACGCCGAGGGGCTGGCCACGCTCTCGATGCGCGCCGTCGCGGCCCGGCTCGGGGTCTCCGCGATGTCCCCGTACCGCCACGTCACCAGCAAGGAGGAGCTGGTCCTGCTGGCGGCCGACGCGGCCTTCGGCGATGGCGCCTACCCCGCCGAACCGCCCGCCGGCTGGCGGGCCCGCCTGGAGCTGGGCGCCCGGACGCTGTGGGCGGTGTTCCGCCGTCACCCCTGGCTGGCCCAGATCAGCCCGGTCACCCGGCCGCTGCTGCTGCCCAACCTGATGACGCACGCCGAGTGGTCGCTCTCCGCGCTGGACGGCCACGGCCTCTCCACGCCGGACGTGCTGCAGATCCATGTGCTGCTGTACAGCTACGTCGAGGGCATCGCCGTCCACCTGGAGCGGGAGGCCCAGGCCCGGGCCGCCACCGGCGTCGACGAGGACCAGTGGATGGACGGCCAGCTCCCCACCCTCCGCGCGCTCGCCGCCTCGGGCCGGTTCCCGGTGTTCAGCCGGCTGGTGGCGGAGCTGCCGGACGGCTACGACATGGAGCTGGACGCCCTGTTCGAGTTCGGCCTGGCCAACCTGCTGGACGGGCTGGCCCCGCGCATGGATCGCAATGCGCCGGTGAGCGCCCAGCCGCCGGGAGGGACGATCCGCTAGGGGCAAGCCCTAACCGGCCCGGCCCCGGAAGGTCCGCCGGTACTCGCGCGGCGCCACGCCCACCCGGGAGACGAAGGCGGGCCGCAGCGACACCGCCGAGCCGAAGCCGCAGCGGACGGCGACGGCGTCCACCGGCAGGTCCGTCTCCTCCAGCAGGCGTTGGGCGGCGAGCACCCGCTGCTCCAGCAGCCAGCGCAGCGGCGTCGTGCCGGTCGCCTCGACGAAGCGGCGGGCGAAGGAGCGTTCCGACATCAGCGCCACCCCGGCCATCCGGCGGACCGTCCACGGGGTGTCGAGCGCGGCCAGGATCTCGGCGCGGGCGCAGGCCAGCGTGTCGTCCACGGCGTCGTCCGGGACCGGGGAGGGGATGAACTGGGCCTGGCCGCCGGTCCGGAAGGGCGCGGTGACCATGGCCCGGGCGATGGTGGCGGCGGCCTGCTGGCCGTGGGCGGCGCGGACCAGGTGCAGGCAGAGGTCGATCCCGGCCGCCACCCCGGCGGACGTCCAGAGGTCGCCCTCACCGGTGAACAGCACCTCCGGGCGAACCTCCACCTCCGGGAAGCGGCGGGCCAGTTCGCCGGCGAGCGCCCAGTGCGTGGTGGCGGTGCGGCCGTCCAGCAGACCGGCCTCGGCGAGGACGAACGCGCCCGCGCAGAGCGAGGCGATGGTGACACCCTGCTCGTGCGCGGCGCGCAGCGCGGCGAGGACGGCCGGGTCGCGCGGCTCGTTCATCTCCATTCCCGGCACGATGATCAGATCGCACTCCGGCAGCGCCTCCAGCCCGAAGTCCGGCACCCGCTCCAGCCCGCCGCCCAGCCGCACCCGCGCCCCCTCCGGCCCGCAGACCCGCAGCTCGAAGCGCGGCAGCCCGGGCCGGGTCAGCCGGTTCGACCACACCTCCCCGATCACCGCGTAGTCGAACGCCCGGACACCCTCGAAGATCAGGCAACCCACAATCCGCATGGCAGAAAACTATCGATGGGTGGCGGCAGCGCCCCTCACGAAGGGTCCCCGGGGCGCAGCACGATGGACACATGACGAACACCAGCGCCTTCGACGCCCCCCTCACCCTCGACCCCGACGCCGTCCTCGTCGTCATCGACGTCCAGAAGGGCTTCGAGGACTACGCGTTCTGGGGCGAGCGCGACAACCCCCGGGCCGAGCAGCGGATCGGCGAGCTCATCGACGCCTGGGAGAGCACCGGACGGCCGATCGTGACGGTGCAGCACGCCTCCGAGGGCGGCCCGCTCGTGCCGGGCACCCCGGGGTACGAGCTCAAGGACTTCGTGGCGGCGGCCAAGTCCGACCTGCACATCACCAAGCAGGTCAACAGCGCCTTCTACGGCACGCCCGACCTGCACGCCTGGCTCCAGGAGCGGGGCGCCCGGCAGGTGGTCATCGTCGGGATCATCACCAACGTCTGCAACGAGACCACGGCCCGGATGGCCGGCAACCTCGGCTACGACGCGATCTTCCCGGCCGACGCGATGCACGCCTTCGACATGGCGGGCCCCGACGGCGTCACCGTCCCCGCCGCCGAACTCGCCCGCGCCACCAGCACGGTGCTGCACGCGATGCGGTTCGCCAAGGTGGTCACCACCGAGGCCGTGGTGGCGGCGGCGAACGCCGCCCGGCCCGCGGTGATCGGCTGACCCGGCGGATCAGTGCAGGAGCGGGGCGTAGGCGTTGCCCTCCTCCGCATTGAGCAGCACGAGGTCGCGGCCCGGCCCGGGCCCGGTGGCCACCGACCGGAGCCGGGCCAGCGCCTCGGCGTCGGTGGGGAGTTCGAGCCCGAGGGCGGCGGCCGCCGCGTCCCGCTCGTCGAGCAGGCCCGGCTCGTCCTCCAGGTACCACCCGGCCGCCTCGGCGCTCTCCTCGGCGGTGAACCCCGGGCAGTCCCGCCACCACGGGACGGCCAGCAACAGCCGCAGCAGCTCCGGGAGTCCGACCGCCACCACCGCGGCGCCGCCCTCGGAGTCGGCGTAGAGCACGGGCCGTTCCTCCCCGCCCTCCCCGCAGAAGAAGTAGGTGCCGCCGGCGCCGTCCCCGCCGATCGGCTCCAGCCGGTCACCGGAGGCGAGCACGACCTCCTCCACGTGCCCGGTGCCGCCGAGGTCGAAGTCCGCCGTGCAGCGCAGGAAGTCCTCGGCGGCCGCGGTGTCCCGGACGGCGGCGAGCAGTGAGTGCGACATGCCCGCCAGCCTAGGTGCCGTGTCCGACAGACCCGCCCCGGCCGCCCCGCCGACGCGGCGTTCAGGCCGCCCGCTCGGCCAGGAACGCCTCCCAGGTCCGGCGGCCCGTCTCGGCGCCCCTGAGGGTCAGGTTGTCGCCCGCCCGGTAGGCACGGCCGACCTTGCCGGGGACGCGGACCGGCAGCATCGGCCGGCTCTTCCCGCGCGCCTTGAGGTAGCTGCGGACCAGCTCGCCCATCGGGTAGACCGTCGGCCCGGCCAGGTCGGGGACGTGGCCGGCCGGCGCGTCCAGCGCCAGCTCCACCAGCCGCGCCGCCACCTCGCGCGCGTCGACCGGCTGCCAGCGGATCCCGCCCGGGGCCGGGACCACCGGCAGCTTGGCCATCCCCGCCGCCACCTTCAGCGCCAGGTCGTGGAACTGGGCGGCCCGCAGCGTGGTGTAGGGCAGACCGGAGTCGGCGACGGCCTGCTCGGCGCCCAGCTTGGAGCGGAAGTAGCCGAGCGGCAGCCGGTCCGCCCCGATCACCGAGATGTAGACGAGGTGCTCCACCCCGGCCCGCTGCGCGGCGCGTACGAGGTTCCGGGTGGCCTCGTCGTCCCCCTTGGCGCCGCCGGCGAGGTGCAGCACGGTCGAGACGCCGGCCACCGCCTCCTCGATCCCTTCGCCCTTGAGCAGGTCGCCGGCCGCGTACGCGACGCCGTCCGCGGCCGGTCGCGCGCTGCGGGTGAGCACCCGGACGTCGTGGCCGGCGGCCCGCAGCAGCGGGAGGACGTGGCCGCCGAGGGTGCCGGTGCCGCCGGTCACCAGGATGGGAGCGTTCGTCATGATCGTCTCCGATTCGTCCCGGCCGGAAGTTGATCTCCCGGCCACAGCCGTTAGTTTCGTGGTCCTGCAGCTTCGTGGTTCTGCAGCTATGACCCGCGGCGACGAAGGAATGTGACACGGTGGACGAGAAAGTTTTGCCGGCCGGCTTCTCGGGCGAGCGCCGGGCCGAGGACCGGGCGGGGCTGTTCGAGGAGCACCGGCCGCATCTGCGCGCGGTGGCGTACCGGATGCTCGGCTCGATCAGCGAGTCCGAGGATGCCGTCCAGGAGGCCTGGCTGCGGTACGACCGCACCGACACGAGCGACGTGGAGAACCTCGGCGGCTGGCTGACCACGGTGGTCAGCCGTGTCTGCCTGAACCTGCTGCGCTCGCGCGAGCAGCGGCGCGAGGACTCGCTGGAGTCGCGCATCCCCGATCCGCTGATCGCCCGCGAGGGCGTGATCGACCCGGAGCAGGAGGTGTTGCTGGCCGACTCGGTCGGGCTGGCGCTGATGGTGGTGCTGGAGTCGCTGTCGCCGGCCGAGCGGGTGGCGTTCGTGCTGCACGACCTGTTCGCGGTGCCGTTCGAGGAGATCGCCCCGCTGATCGAGAAGACCGCGGCCGCCACCCGGCAGCTGGCCAGCCGGGCCCGCCGCAAGGTGCAGGGGCAGGCGCCCGCGCCCGACCGGGACCTCGCCCGGCAGCGGGTGGCCGTCGACGCCTTCTTCGCCGCCACCCGCACCGGCGACCTGGAAGCGCTGCTCGCCGTGCTCGACCCCGACGTGGTGCTGCGCGCCGACGGCGGGGTCGGCCGGGCCCGTCTCCGGACGGTGGTGCTCACCGGCGCCGAGATGGTGGCGAGCCAGGCGGTCACGTACCGCTCGCTCGCACCGTACGCCCGCCCGGCGCTGGTCAACGGCGCCGCCGGGGTCGTGGTGATCGGCGCCAACGGCAAGCCGGCCTCGATCATGGCGTTCACCGTGGTGGACGGCACGATCGTGGCGATCGACGTACTGACCGACCCGGAGCGGCTGAACGCGCTCGACCTGGCCGCTTTCCAGGAGTAGCCGCGTTCCCGGAGTGGCCGGGAGCAGAACGCGACCCGCCCCCGCACGGCAGCCGTGCGGGGGCGGTCGTCGTCGAGCGGCGGGGCTCAGCCCTTCTTCGACAGGAAGTCGTAGGCGCCGGCGGCGACGTCGTCCAGGTACGGACCGGCCTGGAACTTCGGCTCGCGGTCGTGCTGGCCGATGGAGACGTTGCTGACCAGGACGGGCTTGCCGTCCTTGGTGGTCACCCAGCCGCCACCGCTGGAGCCGCCGGTCATGGTGCAGCCGATGGCGAGCATCGGCGGCCGGGTCGGGTCCCAGGACATGCGGCTCGGCTTGCCGCTGTCGCAGCGGTGCAGCTCGTTGCCGTCGTACGGGGGCGCGGCGGGGTAGCCGTACTCGGTGATGCTCAGCTGGTCACGCGGGGCGTTGAACCAGACGGGCAGCGCGCCGCCGACCGTCTCCTCCAGCGACTTGCCGGTGTCCTTGTTCGCCTTGACCTTGACGATCGCGAAGTCGTACTGCGTCGCCGCGGAGCCGGTCTGGCCGCCCTCTGCCTTCCACACCGGGGAGGTGACGTACTGCGTCGCCGTCCAGGTGCCGAACGGGGCGAGCTGCGACATGTCGGCCGCCTTGCCGCCGCTGCCCGAGCCGTTGCTGTTGAACGCGGGGATGAAGGTGACGTTGGACCAGGGCGAACCGCCCTTGCCCTGGTGGACGCAGTGGCCGGCGGTCCAGACGAGGTTGCTCTTGCCCGGGTGCGCCGGGTCGGCCACCACGGTGCCGGAGCAGACGCGGTTGAACTCCTTCGTCCCCGGCTCGGCGAACATGATCTTTCCGTACGCCGCGACGTTCTTGGTGTACGGGTGCGGAACCGGCTGCGCGTTGACGGTCTTCGGCTCCGGGTCGTTGCCGTTGTCGCCGGGCTGCTGCGGTGCCTGGGCCGGAGGCTGCGCGGGAGCCTGGGAGGCCGGGGGCTGCTGCGGCGCCTGGGAGGCCGGGGGCTGCTGCGGCGCCTGGGAGGCCGGCGGTGCGGGAGCCTGGGAGGCCGGCTGCTGCGTGTTCGACGGCTTCGGCGCGGGCTGCGACGGCTGGCCGGCCGGCGGCTTGGACGCCGGAGCCTGCGAGGCCGGAGCCGAGGTGGCCGGCGCCTGCGAGGCGGCCGGTGCCTGGGAGGCCGGGGCGGGCGGCGCGGCGGGCGGCGCGAGGTCGTCCGGCTTGGCGTGGAGGAGCCTGTCGAGGGTCCAGTACCCCTCGACGGCGGCCGGGAGCGCGTAGTCCTTCGCCCACTTCTCCCAGTCCTCGAACTTCCACTTCTTCAGGTCTTCGAGATTGGTGGGCAGCGCGGCGGCCGCGGCACTGACCGCCGCGCCGGCGTCCGCCGAACTGTTGTCCGGCCCGCACGCCGACGTGGTGGCGAGCAGGGCCAGCGTGAGCGCGGACGCGCCGGCGGCGGCCCGGGCACGCCGCATGGATATACGTGGCGATGACATGAACTCTTGTTCCCCCTGTGTGAAAACGCACGGTACCGTCGGAGCGGCGCCGTGGTGCGCGGGGGAGTATTCCACTGCCCGTCAGGACGGATGCATCCGCCCCCCGCTACCGCCCGACCGCGCCGTCCAGTTGCTCGCGGATGATGTCGGCGTGGCCGGCGTGCCGGCCGGTCTCCTCGATCATGTGGACCAGCAGCCAACGCATCGACGGCGCTGCGGCGTTGGGCCGCAGCGAGCGGACACCCGGGCGGTCCAGGTCACCGGCCGCGGCCGTGATGACCTCGTTGGCCCGGGCGATCGCCTCGCGGTAGGCGGCGACCGACCCGGCCACCGTCTCGTCGCCGGGCGAGGGGGCGTCGTCGTCCCAGGGCTCGACGTCGTCGCCGCGGTAGGCCCAGAGGAACCAGTTGAGTTCGACCGCCGTGAGGTGCCGGACCAGCCAGAGCAGGCTGGTGCCGGAGGCGACGCCGGGGCGGCGGGCGTCCTCGTCGGAGAGGCCGTCCGTCTTGCCGAGGACGGCCTCTCGCAGGTAGTCGAGGAAGGTGAGCAGGGTGGTCGGCTCGTCGGCATCGAGGCCGGGCGGGCGGACGTCGGAGCGCTTGCGCGCGACACTGTCGGTCACGCCCGCCAGCCTAGCCACGACCCCCTGACTGACGTGGCGTCACCACCCCTGCCCGTGCAGCCATTTTGCGAGGTGGCGGGAGCAGTCGTCGACCGACTCCCGCCAGGTGTGGCCGGCGCCGTCGCCGGCCTCGTCGCTGACGTGCTTGACCAGCCGGACCGGCACCCCGGCCCGGTGGGCGACGGCGGCGAGCGCGTAGCCCTCCATGTCGACCAGGTCGGCGTGCTCCGCCAGCCGGTCGCGGGCGGCGGAGGAGGAGACGAAGAGGTCGCCGGTGGCCAGGATCGGACCCTCACCCTTGCCGACCACCAGCGGGGCGCCGTAAGTGCGGCCGGTGAGCTCGAACAGGGCCGGGCTGTCCAGGTCGTGCTGGATCACCTGGGTGACCGTGTGGGTGCCCTCCCAGCCGGGCCGCAGCGCGCCGGCGGTGCCGAGGTTGAGGATTTCGGACGGGTGCTCGCCCTGGGCCAGCACGGTGGCCAGCGCGGCAGCCGCGTTGACCTTCCCTATTCCGGTGAGCAGCACCGGCAGCCGGTCACCGAGGTGGGCCGCCTCCTCCCGGACGGCGACGACGACGAGCGGGCGGTCGGCGGAGATCGTTCCCATCAGACGCATACCGCCATGGTACGGACGAGCACCCGTCCGACCGCCGATCACACACACAACCGGACCCCTCCCCTCCGGCTGTCCGGGGAACCGCATAGGGTGCATCCCGCGTCGACCCGATCGCCGCCCGCCCCGCATCCGGGGGCCCGGCAGTGCTCGGCGACAGTGCTTCGGACCGGTGCTCGGGGAGAGTGCCCGCAGAGAGTGCCCTTCGGACCGCACTCGGAGATGCTCAAGATCGGCGCAAGTCGGGTGTGGCCGCGGGGAGCGACGGCCATACTGCTGGCAACGGCCGGGCCCCGGACGACGGGCCGGGCCACAGGGGAGGGTGGGGCAGGTGGCGACACCAGTACGTACGGAGGGGCCGGGCACGGTGGTGCCGGCGCGGCCGGGCGGCGCGGCCACCGGCCGCGGCCCGGTGGCCAGGATCGGCCGGGCCACCCGCACGGCACCGGGCCGGCTGCGGCTGGCCGGGGCACTGCTCGCGGTGGTCACCGTCGCGTTCGGCGCGCTCACCGCCTGGCAGGTCAACTCCCGGGCGCAGGCCGCGGAGCGGGTGGTCTCGCACCGCCAGCCGCTGAGCCAGGCGGCCGCCGACATCCACCGTTCGCTGGCGGACGCGGACACCACGGCCGCCACCGGCTTCCTGCTGGCGGGTGCCGAGCCGAAGTCCGTCCGGGACCGCTACGAACAGGACCTCGCGACGGCCTCCCGGCTGATCGCCGAGGCTGCCGCGCGCACCACCGCCTCCTCCCCCGCCCAGGGCTGGCTCGCCACGCTCAACCAGCAGGTGCCGGTCTACGCCGGCCTGGTGGAGAGCGCCCGGGCCGACAACCGGCAGGGCTTCCCGCTCGGCGGCGCCTACCTGCGGTACGCCTCCGACCAGATGCGCACGGTGCTGCTGCCGGCCGCCGCGCAGCTCAGCGCCGCCGAGAACGAGGAGCTGGCGGCCGACTACGCCGAGGCCCGGTCGGTGCCGTGGGCCGCGTACGGGCTGGGCGCGCTGGCCTTGGCGGCGCTGGTCTGCGTGCAGGTCGTGCTCTTCCGCCGGACCAACCGGGTCTTCAACATCGGGCTGCTCGGAGCGACCGCGGCCGTGCTGGCCGGCGTGCTCTGGCTGACCGTCGCCGGGACGGGCGCCGACTCCGCCCTGCGTGACAGCGAGCGCAACGGCGCGGCCCCGCTGCGGGCCCTGAACGCGGCCCGGGTCGACGTGCTGACCGCCCGGCTGGCGGAGAACCTGCACTTCGTCGCCCGCGGCTCCTCCACCAAGTACGCCGAGCTCTGGACGAGGACCACCGAGCACATGACCGGCTCGGACGGCGCCGCGGGGGCGCAGACCGGCACCCTGCCGGACGCCCTGCGGCTCGCCCCGGCGGACGCCCGGGCCGCCATCGCCGACGCGCAGCAGCAGTACCGGCAGTGGCGCGACCGGCACGTCGCGGCGAGCAAGCTGGAGAACGTCGACGCCGACTACCAGGGCGCGCTGGACGCCACGGTGACGGTCAAGGAGGCGGACGTGCCGAAGACCGCCGACGCCTCGTTCAACGCCGCCGACCAGCGGCTCGCGCAGGCCGCCGACACCGAGCAGAAGCAGTTCAGGCGGGCGGCCGAGGGCACCGACGGGGATCTGCGCACCGCCGCCGCGGCGGTGGCGGTGCTGGCCCTGGTGGCGGCCGCCGCGGCGGTCCGCGGCCTCGGCCGGCGACTGGCCGAGTACCGGTAGAGGGGGGACGGACACCATGGGCAAGGGAACGGTACGGGCCCGGGCGGTGGCGGCGGTCGCGCTGCTGGCGTCCTGCGCGGCGGCGCTCGGCACGGGTGGCCCCCAGGGCGCGGTGCTGCCGGCCGCCGCGACGCTCCAACCGGCGCAGGCGCCGCAGCAGGAGCAAGCCGGCACCGACTGCGACACCAACCAGAGCGTGCCGCCGAGCAGCGAGGACGGCCCGGCGGTGAAGGCGATCAAGGCCAAGCGGAGCCTGGTCATCGGCGTCGACCAGAACAGCTACCGCTGGGGCTCCCGCAACCCCAACACGGGCCAGATCGAGGGCTTCGACATCGACCTCGCCAAGGCCATCGGCACGGCGATCATGGGCGACCCGGACAAGGTGACGCTCAAGGCCGTGCCCACCGCGGAGCGGATCGGCTTCATCCAGGAGGGCCGGGTCGACCTGATCGTCCGGACCATGACGATCACCTGTGACCGCCTGCAGCAGGTCGCCTTCTCCAAGCCGTACTTCAAGACCAGCCAGCGCGTCGTGGTGCCCAAGGCGTCCCCCGCGAAGAGCATCGACGAGGCGGTGGACGGCAAGACCGTCTGCGCGGCGTCGAGCTCCTCGGCCGAGGACGAGCTGAAGGCCCGTCCGAAGGTCGGGAAGATCGTCTCGGTGGAGAACCACCTCGACTGCCTGGTGCTGATGCAGCTCGGCAAGGTCGACGCGACCATGACCGACGACGGCCTCGCGGCCAGCCAGGCCGCCCAGGACCAGACCGTCCGGGTGGTGGACGGCGAGGTCCGGCCCGCGGTGATGGGCATCGCGATGCTCAAGAACAGCACCGACCTGACGGCCCGGGTGAACCAGGTACTCGCCGACTACCACACGAGCGGCGCCTGGCAGGCGGGCTATGACCGCTGGCTCAAGCCGTACATGCCGAACGACGCCGACCACTACTGGCCGGCGCAGCGCTGACCCGCGTGGCCCGCACCGGCCCGGCCCTGACGGTCCCTTGACGACCGGGCCCGGTCCGGGCGCGAGATCGCAGGCTAGGGTCGGGGCGGACCGGCCCACGGCACGGGCCGGGGGACCACGGGCCGGCAGCACCACCGGCCGGGGGGCCGCCGGCCCGACGCGGACCGGGGCAACGCAGGACAGCACGGCGACGACGCAGGACACGCAGGACAGACGCACGACAGAGAAGACCAGGACAGCGAAGGAGACACGGCGTTGGCAGCTTCGGCCGGCCCGGCACTGAGCCGGGAGGAGGTGGACCGCGCGCTGGCGCGCCTCGGCGCCGAGCGCGACGCGGTCGAGTCGGCACTGCTCTCGCTCCAGGACCACCCGGGCCTGCGGCTGCTCGACGGCGCCGGGCTGGTCGGCCGCACCCACGAGCGCTGGTCCGTCGCCGGGCAGGGCCTGCCGCTGCTCTGGGCCCTGTTCGACCGCTACTCGGAGGCGCTGGCCTCGGCCCGCGCGGTCCGCGCCCGCAAGGCCAAGCCCGGCTCGGCCGAACTCGCCGAGCTCAGCGAGCTGCTGACCGGCGAGGCGGTCACCGTGCCCGGCGGCGCGGGCCCGGACGGCCCGCAGCTGCTCGGCGCGCCCGCCAAGCTGGTCGAGCGGGTCAGCCTGGACGAGCTGATGACCCGGATGAACTCCTGGTACGCCACCGTGCTGGAGGTGGTCAGCGCCGCCGACGCCGTCTGGTCGGCGCTGCCCGCCCGGATCGACCTGCTGCTGGCCGAGCTGCGCCGGGTGCAGACGCTGGCCGGCTCACTCGGCGTGCACGCCGGCAGCCACCCGCTCGGAGACGACCTGGCCGGGCTGGAGACCGATCTGACGGAGCTGCGGACCGAGGTGCGCAGCGACCCGCTGGCGCTCTGGCGGCCGGCCCGGGTGCCGGCCCAGCGCGGCACCCGCCCGGACGGCACCGCGCTGGCCACACCTTCCGGGGTGGTGGACACCGAGCGCTTCGACCGGGCCGGGCGGTCGCTGGACGGCGTCCGGGTCGAGCTGGAGGACCTGCTGCGGCTGCGCGACGACGCCGAGGAGCGGCTGCAGGGCGTCGGCGACCTGCTGCAACGGGCCGACGCCACCCTGGCCGAGGCCCGCCGGGCGCGCGGCGAGGTGCTGGCGAAGATAGCCGCAACCGAGGTGCCCGCGGTGCCCGGGCCGGCCTCGGCACTGCGCGAACGGATCGTGCTGGCCCTGGAGTTGCGCCAGAGCGGCCAGTGGCACCGGCTGGCGCCGCTGCTGGACGCGCTGGAGGACGCGGCCGCCAAGGAGCTGGCCCGGGCCCGGCAGTCGCTCACCGAGGTGACCCAGCCGCTGGCCGTCCGGGCAGAGCTGCGCGGGCGGCTGGACGCGTACAAGGCGATGGCGGCACGGCTGCGTGTCGCCGAGGACCCGGAAGTGATCGAGCGGTACGAGAAGGCGCGCTGGCTGCTCTGGAGCGCGCCGTGCGACCTGCGGGCGGCGGCCGCGGCCGTGGGCCGCTTCCAGCAGTCGCTGCGGCCGGCCCAGGCCGAGCCGCCCGGCGGCGGACCGGTCGGCGGTGGGCCTGCCGGAGGCGGGCAGCCCGGCGGCGGACCGGTCGACGGACAGGCACAGGAACAGGGACTGGGGGGCTGAGGTTCATGGGCGAGGCGTGCGTACGGCCGGACTGCACCGGCGACGGGACGATCGACGCGGACGGCTACTGCACCGAGTGCGGGCTCGCACCGGCAGGCACGGTCTCCGTCGAAACCGGTCCCGCGACCGGTCCCGCAGCCGGCGCCGGGACGGGGCCGGTCACCGGCACGGCGGCCCCTGCCGCCGCAGCTGGCCCCGGCTCGCCCTGCCCGCGCGACTGCGCCGGCACCATCGACGACGACGGCTACTGCGACGAGTGCGGACTGACCGCCCCCGGCGGTGACACCGGGCTCACCCAGCCGTACGTCCCCTCCGCCCGGGTCTCGCCGGACTCCGTGCGCTCCGCCCGGACCGGCTCCTCCCGCTCGATGTCCGGCCGCTCCCGCTCGCACCGCTCCACCCGGACGGGTAGCGGCCGTTCGGTCTCGGCGCGCAGCAGCCGCGGCAGCGTCAGCTCGGGCACCCGCCACCGGCTCGGCGCCGGCCTGGTGACGGTGCCGACCGTCCCGTCGGCCGACCCGGCGCAGGCGGTGCTGGCCGATCCGGAGGTGCCGGAGCGCAAGCGGTTCTGTTCCAAGTGCGAGGCCCCGGTGGGCCGCGAGAAGAACGGCCTGCCGGGCCGCCCGGACGGCTTCTGCACCAAGTGCGGCACGCCGTACTCGTTCACGCCCAAACTGCGCCGGGGGGATCTGGTCGGCGGGCAGTACGAGGTGGTCGGCTGCCTGGCGCACGGCGGGCTCGGCTGGATCTACCTGGCGGTGGACCGGCGGGTCAACGACAAGTGGGTGGTCCTGAAGGGCCTGCTGGACACCGGGGACGAGGACGCGCTCGCGGTGGCCGTCGCCGAGCGGCGGTTCCTGGCCGAGGTGGACCACCCGAACATCGTCCGCATCATCAACTTCGCCGAGCACCCGGACCTGCGCACCGGCGCCACCGACGGCTACATCGTGATGGAGTACGTCGGCGGCAAGTCGCTCAAGGACATCGCCAACGAGCGCCGCACCCCGGACGGCCGGCGCGAGCCGCTGCCGGTGGAGCAGGCGATCGCGTACGCGCTGGACGCGCTGCCCGCGCTCGGGTACCTGCACGGCCGGGGCCTGATCTACTGCGACTTCAAGATCGACAACGTGATCCAGAGCGGCGACGCGCTCAAGATCATCGACATGGGCGCCGTCCGCCGCCTCGACGACGACGGCCCGATCTACGGCACCATCGGCTACCAGGCGCCCGAGATCGCCACCGACGGCCCCTCCCCCGCCTCCGACCTCTACACCGTCGCCCGCACCCTGGCCGTCCTCACCTTCGACTTCCAGGGCTACAGCACCACCTACCGCGACTCCCTGCCCGGCCCCGAGTCCGTCCCGGTCTTCGCCGCGTACGAGTCGTACTACCGCTTCCTCGTCCGCGCCACCGACCACGACCCGGCCCGCCGGTTCGCCTCCGCCGAGGAGATGGCCGACCAGCTCACCGGCGTGCTGCGGGAGGTCCTGGCGCTCCAGGACGGCCGGCCGAGGCCGTCGCTCTCCACCCTGTTCGGCCCCGAGCTGCGGGTCGTCGACACCGAGCTGGTGCAGCCGACCGTCCGGCCCGGCGAGCTGCGGATCACCGCGCTGGACCCGGCCGCCGGCGCGCTCGCACTGCCCGTCCCCCGGGTCGACCCGGCCGACCCCAACGCCGGCTTCCTGGCCACCCTGCTCGCCGCCGACCCGGCGGAGGCGCTCACCGCCCTGGCCGGCGCGCCCGCCGACTCCGTCGAGCGCCGGCTGCGCGAGCTGCGCGCCCACCTCGAGCTCGGCCACCACGCCACCGCCGAGGAGGCGCTGGCCTCGCTGGAGCAGAACCACCCGGACGACTGGCGGGTGGTCTGGTACCGCGGCCTGACCGCCCTGGCCGGCGCGGCCACCGGCACGGCCTCCCGCCCGGCGGCCTCCGGTGACGTAGCCTCCGGTGAGACGGCGTCCGGTGAGGCGGCGTCCGGTGACGGGGTGCCCGGCGAGAGCGCGCTGCGTGCCGCCGCCGAGGCCTTCGACGCCGTCTACGACGCGTTCCCCGGCGAGAGCGCCCCGAAGCTGGCCCTCGCCATCTGCGCCGAACTCCTCGGCGACGGCGGCGACGCGGCCGAGCTCTACCGGCTGGTGTGGAGCACCGACCATGCCTACCTGAGCGCCGCCTTCGGGCTGGCCCGGGTCCGCCTCGCCGACGGCGACCGGGCGGGCGCGGTCACCGCGCTGGAGTCCGTCCCGGCCACCTCCAGCCAGTTCACCGCCGCCCGGATCGCCGCCGTCCGGGCCCGGCTGCGCGAACGGCCCGCCACCGACCCGCTCGGCACCGACCTCGGCGCCGGCTCCGAGCAGCTGACCGCGCTGCGCCTGGACGACCGCCGCCGCGAGGAGCTCTCCGTCGAGGTGCTCAGCGCCGCCCTCGGCTGGGTCACGGCGGGCTCCGCCGGCGAGACCGGCCTCGGCCGGACGACCGGTGAGGTCACCGTGCTGGGACGGCCTGCCGTCGAACGGGAACTGCGGTTCGCGCTGGAGCAGTCCTACCGGGTACTCGCCCGGTTGGCCGACCGGGCCGAGACCAGGATCGAGATGGTGGAGCGGGCCAACCGTGCCCGCCCCAGGACGTGGGTGTAACCAATGCCGCAGCAGACCGTGTGCCAGAGCTGTTCCGAGCCGCTGGACCTGGAGGACGTTTATTGCGGCTCCTGCGGGGCGGGCAGGGACGGCAGTCCGGCCCCGGGCGCGATGCCCGCGAGCTGGTCCGCCGCCCGGGGCACCGCCGGCGCGGAGCACCCGCCGACCGTGCCGGACGCACCCGCCGCCCCGGCCGTTCCGGCCCAGGGCGGCCCCGGCTGCGTCCACTGCGGCCTGCCGCAGGTCGCCGCCGACGGCTACTGCGAGGCCTGCGGGGGCGCGCAGCCGCGCCCGCGCGACCACATGGAGAGGTCGCTGGCCGGCGTCGCCGGGGTCAGCGACCGCGGCGTGCGCCACCACCGCAACGAGGACTCGTTCACCGTCGCCGCCTCCTCGCTGCCCGGCGGCGAACCGGTCGTGGTGGCCGTGGTCTGCGACGGGGTCTCCTCCTCCGAGCGGCCCGACGAGGCCTCCGAGACCGCCGTCGACGCCGCCTCCGAGTCGCTGCTCACCGCGCTGGAGGCCGGCCGCGAGCCCAACGCGGCGATGCGCCAGGCCGTCGCCGACGCGGCCGCCGCCGTCGCGGCCCTCGCCGAGGACGGCGCCTCGCCGCACCGGCCCGACCTCAACGCGCCCGCCTGCACCTTCGTCAGCGCGATCGCCGCGGGCGGCCGGGTCACCATCGGCTGGGTCGGCGACACCCGGGCGTACTGGATCCCGGACGACCGGGTCGCCGCCGAGCCGTTCCGGCTCACCCAGGACGACTCCTGGGCCGCCCGGATGGTCGAGGCCGGCCTGATGCGCGAGGCCGAGGCCTACGCGGACCCGCGCGCCCACGCCATCACGGGCTGGCTCGGCGCGGACGCCGAGGAGGTCGTCCCGCACACCCTGGACTTCACGCCGCACGTCCCCGGCGTGCTGCTGATCTGCACCGACGGCCTCTGGAACTACGCCGAGGCCGCCACCGACCTCGCCCACTACGTCCGCCAGGACGCCCGGACGGAGCCGCTCGCGGCCGCCCAGAACCTGGTGAAGTTCGCGGTCGCGGCCGGCGGGCACGACAACATCACCGTCGCCGTCCTGCCGATCGACCCGCCGACCGGGCTGGCCGGCGCCGGACGGGCGGACGACGCGGCCGACGAGGACGCCCGCACCGCCACCGCGCTGGACCTGCCGGTGATCCGGCCGGCCGGGATCGGCGACGACGACGAGGACCACGACCCGACGCTGCCGGACCTCCCGGTGATCGGCTCGCCCGCAGCCCCGCTGCCGCCTGCCCCGCCCGCGCCTCCTGCCGTGCCTCCGCAGCCGCCGCACCCGCCGCACCCGCCGGTGGGCTGACGCCCGCCCGCGCCCACCCCACCGACCGTACGCACCAACCGACCACCCGACGGGAGCCACCGGCCCATGGCAACACTGGCTAAGCCGAACCTGCCCAGGTTCGACGTGGAGATCTTCCAGAACGAGTTCCTCGCCGACGGCGCCCGCGAGGTGAACGCCATCGTCACCGTCACCTCGACCGGCGGCGGCACCTCCGGCGGCCGTCCGCTCGGGGTGTCCGACGCGGGCCCGCTGGGCGCGGGCGCCCAGTCCGCCGCCGTCGTGATCATGGTGGACTGCTCCGGCTCGATGGACTACCCCGCCAGCAAGATGCGCGGCGCCCGCGAGGCCACCGCCGCCGCCATCGACACCGTCCGCGACGGCGTCGCCTTCGCGGTCGTCGCCGGCACCCACGAGGCCAGGGACATCTACCCCGGCGACGGCACCCTCGCCATCGCCTCGGACGCCACCCGCGCCCGGGCCAAGGAGGCGCTGCGCCGCCTCACCGCGGCCGGCGGCACCGCGATGGGCAGCTGGCTCGCCAAGGCCGACAAGCTCTTCCTGACCCGCCGCGACATCGCCATCCGGCACGCCATCCTGCTCACCGACGGAAACAACGAGCACGAGTCGGCGGCCGACCTCGACCGCGCCATCGAGCGGGTCTCCGGCCACTTCACCGCCGACTGCCGCGGCGTCGGCACCGACTGGCGGGTGGACGAGCTGCGGAAGATCTCCTCCGCGCTGCTCGGCACCGTCGACATCGTCGCCGAACCGTCCGGTCTCGCCGAGGACTTCCGCGCGATGATGGAGGGCGCGATGGGCAAGCAGGTCGCCGACGTCGCGCTGCGGATCTGGACGCCGGCCAACGCGGTGGTGAAGTTCGTCAAGCAGGTCGCCCCCGCGGTGGAGGACCTCACCGGCCGCCGCGCCGAGGCAGGACCACGGGCCGGCGACTACCCCACCGGCTCCTGGGGCGACGAGAGCCGCGACTACCACGTCTGCGTCGAGGTCCCGGCCGCCGCCGTCGGCAACGAGATGCTCGCCGCCCGGGTCAGCCTCGTCCTGCCGCCGCAGACCGGCAGCACGCCCGAGGTGCTCTCCCAGGGCCTGGTCAAGGCCGTCTGGACCGACGACCTGGCCTCGTCCACCCGGATCAGCCCGCAGGTCGCCCACTACACCGGGCAGGCCGAGCTGGCCTCGTCCATCCAGGAGGGCCTGGAGGCGCACCGGGCCGGGGATGTCGACCGCGCGACCGCCAAGCTCGGCGCCGCCGTCCGGATCGCCCACGCGACCGGCAACGAGGGCACGTTCAAGCTGCTGCAGAAGGTGGTCGACGTGGTAGACCCGAAGGAGGGTACGGTTCGGTTCCGTAAGAACGTGAGCGAGGCCGACTCGATGACCCTCGAGACCCGGTCGACCAAGACCGTCCGTGTGAAGAAGTGACCGCTGAAGAAGCCGACCGGGCCGGGGCCCGGTCGGACGCTGCCCCAGCTGGCTGGAATTGAGGGGGACCTGATGCCGATCTGCCCGAGGGGGCATGAGTCGCAGGCCGAGGACTGGTGCGACTTCTGCGGCTTCCCGATGACACCGCCACCGCCCCTCCCGCCGCCGCCCGGCACGCTCCCGGGCGCGCCCGGGGCGCCGGGGCACGGCCCGCACGGCGGCCACCCCGGCCTGCCCGGGCACCCCCCGCAGGGCGGGGCGCCGTTCGGCGGGCCGGTGCCGGGCGCGGTCCCACCCGGGGCCGTACAGCCCGGGGCCGTGCCGCCGGCCGGCCAGGGCTTCCCGGACCTCACCGAGGGCCTGGTGCTCTGCCCGATCTGCCGGAGCCCGCAGACCGGGCGGTTCTGCGAGGAGTGCGGGTACGACTACGACCTCTCCACGCCCTCGCGCCGCCAGCCCCCCGCCGCCGGTGCGCCGGTGCCCGGGCCCGTCCAGGCGCCGGCCCCGCTCAACATCCCGGCGGCCTACGGCGGCCCGCAGCCTCCGGAGCAGCCGTTCCCGCCGGCCCCGCCGCAGCACCAGCAGGGCCAGCAACCGCAGCAGGCCGGTGCACCGTCCGGTTACGGCTACCCGCCCGCGGCCGGCTCGCCGTACCAGGAGGCGCCCTACCAGGAGCCCGCGTACCCGGCCGAGCCTGCGTACCAGGAGCCCTCGTACCAGGAGCCGGCACCGCGCGAGGACTCCGGTCCGGTCTACGCCCAGCCGGGCCCGACCGGCCGCGGCGGGGAGTTCGGCACCTCGTTCAACCTGGCCCCGCCGGTGCCCCCGCAGGCCCAGCAGCAGCACCAGCAGCCCCAGTCCGGTCAGCCCGGCCAGGCCCCCCAGCAGCCGGAGCCGGTCCGGTCCAACTGGATCGCCGTGGTCGCGGCCGACCGCGACTACTTCACCGACATGATGGCCCGCAGCGGCCCGGAGGCGGCGGGCCTGTTCTTCCCGCCGTACTGCCCCGAGCGGCGCATCCCGCTGACGGGCCGCGGTCAGCTGCGGATCGGCCGGCGCAGCCAGCACCGCGGCACCGTGCCGGAGATCGACCTCTCCGTCCCGCCGGAGGACCCGGGCGCCTCGCACCAGCACGCGCTGCTGGCCGAACAGGCCGACGGGAGCTGGGTACTGGTCGACCAGGACTCCACCAACGGCACCACGGTGAACGGCGGTGGCGAGCCGATCACCCCGCACACCGCGATCCCGCTGAACGACGGCGACCGGATCCACATCGGGGCGTGGACCACCATCACCCTGCACCGGGCCTGAGGGCCGCCGGACGAACGAGCCGGAAAACGGGCCGGAACAGACCGGCCGGACAACGGGCCCGGGCCGGGCCGAACGGGCGTCAGACCCCGTTCGGCCCGGCCCGGTTCCGATCCCATGAACGATCTTCAAATCGCGCTCAGATCCCTCCCCAACGCCCCCCGTTACCCGTAGTCTCAGGCCTCATGACTGCAGCAATATCCGCCGACGGAATCCGTCAGCGGTACGGGGATGTGCAAGCCGTCGACGGGGTCTCACTCACCGTCGAGGCCGGCGAGTTCTACGGGATCCTGGGGCCGAACGGCGCCGGGAAGACCACCACACTGGAGATCCTGGAAGGGATCCGCAAGCCCGACGAGGGCCGGATCGAGCTGCTGGGCATGGCGCCCTGGCCGCGCAATCCGAAACTGCTGCCGAGGATCGGCGTGCAGTTCCAGGCCTCGGCCTTCTTCAACAAGCTGACGGCGCGGGAGACGATCCGCACCTTCGGCTCCTTCTACGGCGTCGGTCCCAAGCGGGCCGACGCGATGCTGGAACGGGTCGGCCTGACCGAGTCGGCCGGGGTGATGACCGACAAGATGTCCGGCGGCCAGGCCCAGCGCCTCTCGATCGCCTGCGCCCTGGTCCACGAGCCGGAGCTGGTCTTCCTGGACGAGCCCACCACCGGCCTCGACCCGCAGGCCCGCCGCAACCTCTGGGACCTCCTGCGGGCCATCAACGCCGAGGGCCGCACGGTCGTCCTGACCACCCACTACCTGGACGAGGCCGAGGTGCTCTGCGACCGCGTCTCGGTCATGGACCACGGGAAGATCCTGCGGACCGGTGCCCCGGCCACGCTGGTCCGCGAGATCGACGACACCGTACGGATCAGCGTCGAGTCCGGCCAGCTGAACGCCGAGCGGGCCCGCGAACTGCTGGCCGCCGCCGGCGCCGAGGTCGGCACCGTGGACGACGACGGCGTCTCGCTCGCCGTCTCCACCCGCCTCCCCGCCCCGGTGCTCTCCGTGCTGGCCGAGCAGAACGCCCTGCGCGGCCTCGAGGTGCGCGGCGCCACCCTGGAGGACGTCTTCCTCCAGCTCACCGGACGGGAGTACCGCGCATGACCGCCGACCCCACCCAGGCCGACCCCGCCCGGGCCGGCGGCACCCAGGCCGACGGCACCGGGACCGCGGTCCCGGCCCAGCGGAAGCCCGGGACCCCGTCCGCGCCGGCCGGGCAGCCGGAGCGCGAGCGGGTGAGCGCCTTCGTGAGCCTCTCCCGGGTCATGCTGGTCGCCTTCTTCCGGGACAAGGCCGCCGTCTTCTTCGTGCTCCTCTTCCCGCTGATGTTCCTGATGCTGTTCGGCACGCTGCTCAAGGGCGCCGGCAGCCCGCACGCCAAGGTGGAGCAGGTCGGCGCCGTCCAGCTGCTGGACTCGGTGCAGGGCGACGGCCGGGCCGAGCTGGAGAAGGTCCTGACCCTCAGCAGGAGCGACAACGAGGCCGCCTCGCTGGAGAAGGTCCGCAAGGGCGACCTGGACGCGCTGATCAAGCAGGGCCCGGACGGCAGGATCGAGCTGCGCTTCAGCGCCGCCGACCAGGTCCGTGCCGGCACCGTCCAGGGCATCGTCAACTCGGTGGTCCAGCAGGCCAACCAGGCCGCCACCGGCAAGCCGCCCGCCTTCGTCCTGGACGCGACCCGGGTCGAGGACGAGTCGCTCAAGCCGATCCAGTTCCTCACCCCCGGTCTGCTCGGCTGGGCGGTGGCCACCGGCGCCGTGTTCAGCGCCTCGCTGACCCTGGTGTCCTGGCGGCAGAAGAAGGTGCTGCGGCGGCTGCGGCTGGCCCCGGTGAGCGCCGGATCGATCGTGGCCTCCCGGATCGCCGTCTCGGTGCTGACGGCGCTGACCCAGACCGCCATCTTCCTGGCGATCGCCACCACGCCGTACTTCGGGCTCAAGCTCACCGGCAACTGGTGGCTGATCGTCCCGCTGGTGGTCTGCGCGACCATCGCCTTCATGTCGATCGGCCTGCTGGCCGGGGCCGTCGCCAAGACCGAGGAGGCGGCCAACGGCATCTCGCAGATCATCGTGCTGCCGATGTCGTTCCTGTCGGGTTCGTTCTTCCCCACCGACGACATGCCGTCCTGGCTGAAGGCGATCTCCAACGCGCTGCCGCTCAAGCACCTGGTCACCGCCGCCCAGTCGGTGCTCTCCAAGGGCGGCGGCGTGATGGACGCCCTGCCGGCCATGGGCGGGCTGCTGGTGTTCGCCGCCGTCGTCACCGCGATCGCCTGGCGGTTCTTCCGCTGGGAGGACGCGTAGCCGCACGGCGCTACCCGCGGGGTCGTACACCGGGAGTCCTGGTCCTCAGGTCCCGGTGTACGGCCCCGGCGGCGTCTGCGACCATGGTCGGGTGACAGAGATCCGGCGTGGCACGCTCAGCGAGGAGACCTTCTTCGACCAGGTCGGCGGCGAGCCGACCTTCCGGCGGCTGGTGCACCGGTTCTACCAGGGCGTCGCCGAGGACGAGTTGCTGCGCCCGATGTACCCCGAGGAGGACCTCGGCCCCGCCGAGGAGCGCCTCACGCTGTTCCTGATGCAGTACTGGGGCGGCCCGCGCACCTACAGCGAGCAGCGCGGCCACCCGCGGCTGCGGATGCGGCACGTGCCGTTCAAGGTGGACCGCGCGGCGCACGACGCCTGGCTGAGACACATGCGGGCGGCGGTGGACGAGCTGGCGCTGCCGGCCGACGCCGAGCGCCAGCTCTGGGACTACCTCACCTACGCCGCCGCCTCGATGGTCAACACCGAGGGCTGAGCCGGCCCCGCGGTCCTGGTCGGACTCCCGCCCGCCCGGCGGCGACGGGACTGCGACTCCCAAGCCCTAGCGGACCGGGCTGAGCCCCAGACCCGCGCCGGGCGCGGCCGCCGTGCGGACCGCCACCGACCCGGCCGGGGCGCTCAACCGCAGCCAGCCGCCGGCCCGGTGCACGGTCAGCGGGGCGCCCGGCTTCAGGAAGCCGATCACCAGGGCCGCGTGCGCGGCGCGCAGCGGCAGCTCGGGCAGCGCGGTCACCGGCCGGGACCAGATCTCGTCGGCCAGCGCGTCCAGCACCGCCCTGGTCCGGTGGTGCGCCGGGACGGCCTCACTGCGCTCGCGGAACTCCCGCACACCGGCCATCAGTTCGGGGTACACCTCGGCCGCCGGCGGCTCGCCGAGCAGCTGCCAGCCGGTGCGCGGCGGCAGCAGGCCGGCCCAGGCGGGGCCGGTGACGGCGGCGGGCAGGGCCGCGGTGTCGGCCCCGTCGTCCAGGCCGTCCAGCAGCCGGCCCGCCGAGACGGTGCGGTCGGTGGGCCCGCCGAGCGCGGTCAGCCGCGCGGTGCGGATCGCCAGCGCGCCGGAACTGCCCAACGGCAGCCGCCCGAAGACCGCCAGCACACCCGATCCGTCCGCCGCGGGCACCGCCTGCAGCCGCACCGCCGCCGCCTTGTCGAAGCGGAGCAGCCGGACCAGGAAGGCGGCGAGGTCGGCGGCCTCCCCGGCGTCGGCGAGGGCGAGGGGGGCGGTACCGGTCAACGCGTGTCAGCTCGAATCCGTGTGTCGGTGGTTGGTCGTACGCCCGGCCGGACCGGGCGGCCCGATCGGGCCGGGGCGGGGCCGGGGCCGCGCGGCCCGATCAGGCCGCCGCGCCGACCGGCTCCGCGTCCAGGCTGTGGCCGTCCTTGCCGTGGTCGTCGGTGTAGCGGCCGAGGAACTCCCGCTCCACCTCGCTGATCCGGCGCGGCCGGCCCTCGGCGAGGTCGTAGGGCACGACCACGGTGGACGCCCGGACGTAGACCGTCTCGGTGCCGTCCTCGGCGGTGTCCTTGATCTCGTACGCGACCGTCAGCGAGGCGACGCCGATCTTGGTCACCCAGGTCTCGATGGTGACCGGCTCGGGCCGGTGCACCAGCGGCCGCTTGTAGTCGATCTCGTGGCGCGCCACCACCGAACCGCCCGCGAACTCCCCAGCACCGGCCGCGGCGGCCTGGGTGAACATGAAGTCGATCCGGGCCTCCTCCAGGTAACGCAGGAAGACGACGTTGTTGACGTGCCCGAAGGCGTCCATGTCGGACCAACGCAGCGGACAGGCGTAGATGTGGCGTGCCACGGGTGTTCTCCTCGACGTCAGGTGACCCGCCGCGCGGTGGTGGCGGTGGGCCGCGGCCCGGCAGGCCGCCCCGGAGGGCAGTCTGCCGGGCCGTTGTGACAGCTGGGTGTCAGCCCCGGGTCAGCTTCTTGTAGGTGGCCCGGTGCGGACGGGCGGCGTCGGCGCCCAGCCGCTCGATCTTGTTCTTCTCGTACGACTCGAAGTTGCCCTCGAACCAGAACCACTTGCTCTCGCCCTCGTAGGCGAGGATGTGGGTGGCCACTCGGTCCAGGAACCAGCGGTCGTGGGAGATGACCACGGCGCAGCCGGGGAACTCCAGCAGCGCGTTCTCCAGCGAGGAGAGGGTCTCGACGTCGAGGTCGTTGGTGGGCTCGTCGAGGAGCAGCAGGTTGCCGCCCTGCTTGAGGGTGAGCGCCAGGTTGAGGCGGTTGCGCTCACCACCGGAGAGCACGCCGGCCGGCTTCTGCTGGTCCGGGCCCTTGAAGCCGAACGCCGAGACGTAGGCGCGGGACGGCATCTCGACCTGGCCGACGTTGATCCAGTCCAGGCCGTCGGAGACGACCTCCCAGAGCGTCTTCTTCGGGTCGATGTTGGCACGGGTCTGGTCGACGTAGCTGATCTTGACCGTGTCGCCGACCTTGACCTTGCCGGAGTCCGGGGTCTCCAGGTCCTGCAGCATCTTGAACAGCGTGGTCTTGCCGGCGCCGTTCGGGCCGATGATGCCGACGATGCCGTTGCGCGGCAGGGTGAAGCTGAGGTCGTCGATAAGGATCTTCTCGCCGAAGGCCTTGTTGAGGTTCTCCACCTCGATGACGACGCTGCCCAGACGCGGGCCCGGCGGGATCTGGATCTCCTCGAAGTCCAGCTTCCGCATCTTGTCGGCCTCGGCCGCCATCTCCTCGTAGCGGGCCAGACGGGCCTTGGACTTCGCCTGGCGGCCCTTGGCGTTGGAGCGGACCCACTCCAGCTCTTCCCTGAGCCGCTTGGCGCGCTTGGCGTCCTTCTGGCCCTCGACCTTGAGCCGGGACTGCTTGCTCTCCAGGTAGGTGGAGTAGTTGCCCTCGTAGCCGATCGCGCGGCCGCGGTCGAGCTCCAGGATCCAGCCGGCCACGTTGTCCAGGAAGTACCGGTCGTGGGTGACGGCGACGACGGTGCCGGCGTACTTGGCCAGGTGCTGCTCCAGCCAGTTCACCGACTCGGCGTCCAGGTGGTTGGTGGGCTCGTCGAGCAGCAGCAGGTCGGGGGCCTCCAGCAGCAGCTTGCAGAGCGCCACGCGGCGCTTCTCGCCACCGGAGAGCTTGGTGACGGCCCAGTCGCCGGGCGGGCAGCCCAGCGCGTCCATGGCCTGCTCCAGCTGGGCGTCGAGGTCCCAGGCGTTGGCGTGGTCCAGGTCCTCCTGGAGCTTGCCCATCTCGTCGAGCAGCGCGTCCGAGTAGTCGGTGGCCATCAGCTCGGCGATCTCGTTGAAGCGGTTGAGCTTCGCCTTGATCTCCTTGACGCCGTCCTCGACGTTCTCGAGGACCGTCTTGGTCTCGTCCAGCGGCGGCTCCTGGAGCAGCATGCCGACGGTGTACCCGGGCGAGAGGAAGGCGTCGCCGTTGGAGGGCTGCTCCAGGCCGGCCATCATCTTCAGCACGGTGGACTTGCCGGCGCCGTTGGGGCCGACAACGCCGATCTTCGCCCCGGGGAGGAAGCTGAGCGTCACGTCGTCAAGGATGACCTTGTCTCCGTGCGCCTTGCGCACCTTGCGCATCGTGTAGATGTATTCCGCCACGTGAGATCGCTCCGGCGTCGTCGGGAGTAATTCGGCTTGCAGCCTTCCATTGTGCCGCACCCGGCCCCGAGACCCGAACCGACTGCCGTGCCCCACCGGGGTATCCGGCCGATCGCTCCCGCCTCCTCCCCCGCGCGGCTCCCGCCGCACCCCCCGCACGCAGCCGGAACGCGACTCGGCCCGGCTCCCCGCAACGGATGCGGGGAGCCGGGCCGGAGTCCTTCAGGCCCTCAGGAGCTCAGGACCTCGGTGCGCTGCTGCCTCAGGCGGCGCTGCGACCGTGGCGGCCGCGACGGCGCAGGACGAAGACCGCGGCACCGCCGGCCACGACCAGACCGCCGGCGACGGCGGCGAGCACCGGGGTGGCGTCGTTACCACCGGTCTGGGCCAGACCACCGGTGTTGCCGGGGGCCGGGCTGGTGGCGGCCGGAGCCGGCTTGGCAGCGGTGGTGGTGGCGCCGGCCGACGGCGTACCGGCCGGAGCCGGGGTGGTGGCGGCCGGGGTGGTCGGGGCGGCCGACGGGGTGCCGGTCGGCGTGGTCACGCTGGTGACCTTGCAGTCCAGGATGCCCTTGAACTCCTTGGTGAAGCCGTTCGGGCCGGTGACGGTGATGTCGTAGGCGGCGTCCTCCGCGACCGGGACGACCACGCTCTCGACCTTGCCCGGCTGGACGGTGACCTTCTTACCCGGCGTCACCGTGACGTCGGCCGCCTCGTCGCCGCCGTTGGCGACGGAGACGCGGACGCCGTTGGCGTCGCACTCGACCTGGGCGGTGCTGTCCACCAGCGCACCCTTGCCCTGCTTCCAGGTGGCCTTGGCGGCGTCGGAGACGCTGAGCTTGGTGGAGCCGGCCAGGATCATGGTCTGGCTGTGCTTCGCCGGGGTGTAGCCCTTGCTGAGGAAGACGCGGCCGCTGGGCACGACGGTCTCGGCGTTGGCCGTCACGGTGGCGGCGCCGTCCGGGGTGCTGGCCGGGACGTCCAGGAACAGCTGGGTGTCCTTGGCGACCGGGCCGGTCAGGCCGGTGACCGGCTTGCCGTCCTTGTCGACCAGCTTCGCCTTGCCGGAAGCGTCACCGGCGACGGCCAGCTTCACCTCGGAGGCGCTGGAGTTGATGGTGAACGGACCGAGCTTGTTGCCCGGCTTGCCCGACACCGAGTCCGGCGTGAGGCTCAGCGAGGGCTTGGGCTCGGCGGCGATGCCCTTGTTCTTGTCGCTGACCAGGTAGTCGCGCAGCTGCTTGGCCTGCGAGTCCTTCGGGATGGCGTTCTTGCCGTCCGAGAACTTCCAGATCGCGGCCTGGGTTCCGGCGGCAGCGTCCTCCTTGGTGAGCTGACCGTCGACGCCGGCGTCCTTGGCCAGCTTCACGAGGTCGGTCACCTGCGGGTAGGAGTTCTCCAGGATCCAGCGGATCTTGGCGGCGTCCTGAGCCTTCTCCTTCGCGCCGAGCGAGCTCGACTTCCAGTCGGACTCCTGGTACTCGACCCCGCTGGTGATGTTCACCGGGTGGTCGATGTCGATGCAGTACGTCTGGATCGAGCCGTTCGGCGTCTTGAGGGTGAACAGACCACCCTGGAGGCCGTGGCCGTCGACGGCGATCTCCTCGGCCTCCATGGTCGGCTGGATCACTGCCGTGACACCCGCGCCTGGTGCGTCGGCCGCAACCGCCGCACCCGCCGCGAACAGGCTTCCGCCCAGCGCGATGCTGGTCGTGAGCATGACAGTGGCTATGCGCGGAAGACTCCGCCCCTGCCTCTGGAACATGTGGGATCCCTCCGGGCCGGGCCATGCCGATGGGCTGCCCGCCTTGCATTGCCGCGCCCCCTGTGGCGCCGCTGCACTTGTGTGAACCAGACGAATCCTATTGAGCCCCGGAGGCGCGCAAACCCCCATGCGAAATCAGGACCATTCCGTATCTGGATCGTTATCAACCATCCCATCATCCACACAATCTGACGATCAACCAGAAAGACCGGAGCTTTCGGTTAACCGATCCGGGATTGCACGTGCGGGCGCAACGACCGTCTCGATCAACATATTTGTCGACAGTTGAGATCCCTGCTGGTCAGATCAGGGCCATCTGCTCTTCACCTCCGGTCGGCATGCCGTCCACCCGCTCGCCGGCCGCCACGGCCACCCCCGAACCCGCCGGCGGGGCCTCGGCCGGCGCCAGCGCCGAGACCTTCCGCGCATGCAGTGCGTCCGCGATCCACCCGGGCACCGCCTCGTCGAGCGCCTCCCCACCGCCGCCCGGCGGCTCACCCCGCACCCCTGTCGCCCATGTGAAGGCCGCCGTACCACGACTGAGATCGTGTCCGACCGATCGGGCGTCGATCTCGACCCGGCTGCGCCTGGCCTCGCCGTCCGTCCACTCACGCACCCTCAGCCGGCCGCTCACCACCACCGGATCGCCCTTCGACAGCGAGCCGATCAGATGACCCGCCAGCGCCCGCCACGCCGTCACCGTCACCCACTGCGTCTCGCCGTCCACCCACCCCTCCTTCTGCCGGTCGTAACGCCGCTCCGTCGACGCCAGCCGGAAGTTCGCCACCGGCACTCCGGCGGCCGTCTGCGTGTAGGTCACCTCGGTCGCGACATTGCCGATCACCGTCACCTGAGTCCCGTTCACAGAACACGCTCCGTTCTCCCTGGTGCACCGTACGGAATCGACCGGCGCGAGTTGAGAGTGCGCTTCCGGGGAAATCCGGACCAGTGAGATCGGAAATCCTGTGGACAAGTCGGCCCTGTGGAAAACCGGCGTCACTCACAGGGGTGAATTTCGGCCTTGCGGCACTACTTCCGGCCCCTCTTCTGCGCGGCCATGACAACAAACGACCCGCTTCGCGCCCCGGCAGGACACCCCCACGGGTGGCTCGGCCGGCCGTCCGCCCACGTCATCCGACCGAACGAACCCGAATACGGCCCCCCACCCGCGGCGACGGCGGCGCTTTCTCCGTGCCGAATCCATAACGGGTGGGGCGGCAGCCCCGTAACGACTGCACAACGTCCGGCGCCGAAGACCGTCAGACCGCTGCACGTACGGCCTTCACCTGCGATTATCGGACCGCTCCACCGAAGCCGACACACCCGCCACGGTGTTGTTACACCCGGCCGAGGAACTGGACACCCTTATCCTGTCCCCGACAGGGCAAGGGTCCGCCAACCCCCACCCCCACCCTCAGGTACGGGGCCGGACAGCGGGCGCCGCACGCGCCCGTCACCCGATCCCGGCAACGGTCACGCCCGCCAGGGCGCCGCCCGTTCCGCCCCCATAGCTCAGCGGATAGAGCACCCGCCTTCTAAGCGGTAGGTCGCAGGTTCGAATCCTGCTGGGGGCACCCACGCGCGAATTCCCGCAGGCCACCAGGCCGGTGGGGCCTATGCCCGCCCGGCCGCCGGGAAAAGCATGCACACCGACCGCACATAGCCCGTGACAATGCGTGTCGTGGCCGCGTCGGAAACGACCCCACGGGAAACACCGGCACCGGCCGACCGCACCACGCGGACGGGTCGGACTCGAACGGAAGCCGCGCGCCGATCCGGCACCGCCCCCGGCCCGGGCCGGCAGCAGCCGACGAGCTCCGGGGCACGCCCCACGCACGCCCACGGCCCGCGCCCACCCCGACCGCACGCCACACCCGACCCGGCCCCGGCCGGGTCCGCACTACGACGCGGGCCGGCTCCCCGAGGCCACCAGCCCGGCCAGGTAGGCGTCCAGCAGCTCCGCCTGCCGCGCGGGCGGGAACTCCGCCGGGGCGAACAGGGCCTGCACGACCAGCCCCAGCGCGAAGGCCTGCGCCCCCGCCGCGAGCTGAGCCGCATCCACGCCCACAGGCAGTTCGCCGAGCCGCTGCGCGTCCGCCACGTGCCCGCTCAGCATCTCCCGCGCCCGGGCGTACCGCGCGGCGTGCGCGTCCGCCAGCTCCGGGTCGGCCAGCGCGACGTCCCAGGAGCCGACCCAGATCCGGTTGCCGGCCGTGGCCGGTCCGTCCAGCGGGAGGATGTCGAGCAGCGCCGCCCGCAGCCGGGCCAGCCCGGCCGGCGGCGGCGCACTGCCGTCGACGGGCGCGACGCGGCGCGGGCGTTCGAGGGAGCGCCGGTCCAACTCGTCGAGCGCGTAGGCCACCAAGGCCCGCTTGTTGGGGAAGTAGTGCGTCAGCAACCCGGTCGAGGCACCCATTTCGGCGGCCACCGCGCGCAGCGTCAGCCCCTCGAAGCCGCGGGAGGAGAGCACCCGCCAGACCGCCTCGGAGACTTCCAGGCGTCGGGCGTCATGGTCTCCACGGGCGGGCGTCATGGGGGCTATCGTACATACCAAACGTTTGTTATGTATGTAGGGCCCACCCGGGCCGCCCGCCTGGGCCCACCGCCCCGGACCGCTTCCTCGAAAGGCCTGCCATGTTCACCGTCCCGCTCGCCGACAACGCCGTCCTGCGCCCCCTGGAACCGTGGCAGGCCCCCGAGTTCCTCGCCCACATGGACCGCGCCCGCGCCCACACCGATCCGTGGATCGGCTGGGCCGGCCACTCCACCGACCTGGACTCGGCCCGCGCGACCCTCCAGCGCTACGCCGACCGGCAGGCCGCCGACGCCGGCCGGATCTTCGGCATCCGGGTCGACGGCACCCTGGTCGGCGGCGTGATGTTCCCGCAGTTCGACGCCGCCGCCGGCAACTGTGAGATCGGGGTCTGGACGGAGCCCGCCGGCGAGGGCCGGGGCCTGGTGGCCGCCGCCGTCCGCCACCTGATCGACTACGCCTTCACCACCCGGGGCATGCACCGGATCGAGTGGTACACCAGCCCGGCCAACATCCGCAGCCGGGCGCTCGCCCAGCGGCTGGGCATGAAGCTGGACGGCACGATGCGGGAGCACTACCCGCACAACGGTGTCCGGCAGGACAAGGAGGTCTGGTCGCTCCTCGCCCGCGAGTGGAAGCCCTCCGCCTGACCCGCCGCCCGACCCCGGCCGGCCCACTGCCTGACCAGTTGCCCGACCCGCAGCGGACCCCGGCTCGGCAACACGGACACGACACGGGCCCGGCGGACCGAAGTCCACCGGGCCCTACGCCGATCCGTGGAAACCACCCCCGGCCCCCGACCGGCCGGGTTCAGGCGGTGAGCACCCGCTCCTCGACGGCCTGCTCCTCCACCGGCTGCCGCGGCAGCCGCAGCGCGAGCACCACGACCAGCGCCATCACCCCGGCCGCCGAGAGGAAGACCACGTCCACCGCGTCGACGAAGCTCCGCACCGCGTGCTCCCGGGCCGCGCCGGCCATCCGGCCCACCGCGCCGAGCGAGGCGCCGGGCTCGCCGCCCTCGAAGACCCGGGCCAGCACGGTGCCGAAGAGCGCCGCGCCCAGTGCGCTGCCGAGCGTCTGGAAGAACCGGATGCCGGTGGTGGCGACACCCAACTGGTGCGCCGGAGCGGCGTCCTGGACGACGGTGATGAGCTGGCCGATCAGCTGGCCCAGGCCGAGGCCGAGCAGCATCAGCTCGGCCCCCACCAGCCAGAGCGAGGTGTCCGGGCCGCTCAGCCCGAGCAGCAGCAGGGCGCCGGTGGCGCAGGCCCCGCCGACGGCAATGAGCGTCCTGGTCGGGATGCCGCGCGCCGTCAGCCGGTTGACCACCAGACCGACGACCGTCATGCCGGTCGCCATCGGGATCAGGTAGAGGCTGGCCGAGGTCGCGGCGACACCGCGGGCGACCTGCAGGTACAGCATCACGTACATGACCGCGCCCATGAGGCCCATGCCGACCAGCCCCTGGACCGCGAAGCCGATCCGGATCTCCGGGACGCGGAAGAGGGAGAGCGGCAGCACCGGCGCGGCGGCGGTGGCCTGCCGCCAGAGGAACAGGCCGAGGAAGGCCAGGGTGGCGGCGGCCAGCGCGAGGATCTGCGGGGAGGTCCAGGCGTAGTCCTTGCCGCCCCACTCGGTCACCAACAGCAGCGAGGTGGCGAACGCGGCGGCGAGCGTGGCGCCGAGGAAGTCCAGGCCGCGGCTGCCGGCCCCCTTCGGGAGCTTGAGCAGGAGGGCGGCGCCGACCAGGACGAGCAGGCCGAGCGGCAGGTTGACGTAGAAGATCCAGCGCCAGTCGAGGTGGTCCGCGAGGAGCGCGCCGACCAGCGGGCCGATGGCCATGCCGGCACCGCCGACAATGCCTCCCATGCCGCCCCCGCCGCCCTTCTTCTCCTCCTCCGGGTCCTTGAGCTGGGCCATCACCACCATGGTCACGCTCATCAGCCCGCCGCCGCCGATGCCCTGGACGGCCCGGAAGGCGATCAGCTGCTCCATCGACTGCGCCGCCCCGCAGAGCGCCGAGCCGAACAGGAAGGTGCCGACGGCGGCGAGCAGCACCCGCTTGGCGCCGTAGAGGTCGCAGAGCTTGCCGTAGAGCGGCAGCAGCGCGGTGGCGGCCAGCGCGAACGCGCTGACCAGCCAGGGCAGCCGGTCGACGCCGTGGACCGGGTCGAGGTCCCGGACGATCGGCACGGTGGCCGCCGACACGATGTTCATGTCGAGCACGGCCAGGATGATCGTGATCAGGCAGAGCAGCATGCCCAGCTTGCGCTGAGGCTCCGTCATCAGAGCTGCTGCCGGCGCGGTGGCCGCCATTGGAAGTCCCCCCGGGGGTAGCGGAATTCGGGCGATCGAGCAGGGGCCGAGCCGCACCGGGGAGACCCGGCCCGGCGGCACGGCTCCACCATGGCAGGATTTTTTGACTCGGTCAATTCTTCATCCCGACCAATCTTCCGACTTGGTACACATTCTGACCTGGTATATGTTTGATCCTGGTACAGTCGTGCCCATGGTGAAGAGCACTGGGACCGCCGCCCCCGACGGGCTGAGCCTGCGCGAGCGCAAGAAGCAGCAGACGGCCATGCGGATCTGGCACAGCGCGATCGCCCTGTTCGCCGAGCGGGGTTTCGACGAGGTGTCGGTCGCCGAGATCGCCGCCGCCGCCGACGTCTCGAAGATGACCGTCTTCAACTACTTCCCGTCCAAGGAAGACCTGGTCATGGCGCCGATGGAGCAGCACACCGACGAGCCCGCCCGGGTGGTGCGCGACCGCGCCCCCGGCACCTCGGTGGTGGCCGCACTGCGCACCCACTTCCTGGCCGCGCTGGCCGAGTTCGACCCGGCCACCGGCCTCAACGACCACCGGTTCACCGTCGACGTGGTGCGGCTGATCTACCGGACCCCCGCGCTGGCCCTGCGCGCGACCACCGCGTTCGGCCACACGGCGAACGAGCTGCTGACCTCCGAGCTGCTGGCCGAGGACCCGGAGGGCGATCGGGTCCTCGCCCAGGCGGCGGCCGCCCAACTCCTCGGCGTCCGCGCGGCGTTGACCAGCGACAACCAGCGCCGGATGATGGCCGGCGAGCGGGCCGCCGAGGTGCTGCCGGAGGCCGTCGAGAACGCCCGGCGCGCCTTCGACCTGGTCGAGCACGGGCTCGGCGACTACGGCACCCGCCCGCCCGGGGCCCCCGCCTGAAGCCCAGGTCGGGCCCCGCCCGCGCCACCTGAGAGAGTGTCCGCACCACGATCTCCGGAGGTGCGCATGGACCAGCCGCTGCTCACGCGGGACCGCTCCCCGCTGCCCACCCACGTCGACGGCCTCCGCGCCCACGTCGGCGAGGACGGCGTGGCCGTGCTGAAGTTCACCCGGCCGGCCCGGCGCAACGCCATCACCCTGGCGATCTGGCAGGCGCTGCCCGAGGTGCTGCTCCGGATCGCCGAACAGCCCGGTGTCCGCGCCCTCCTGGTCACCGGCGCGGGCGGCACCTTCAGTGCCGGCGCGGACATCGCCGAGCTGTCCGAGGTCTACGCCGATCCGGACCACGCCGACGCCTACCACGCCTCCAACGTCGCCGCCGAGGAGGCGCTGGCGGACTTCCCGCACCCGACGATCGCGGTGGTGCACGGCGCCTGCGTCGGCGGCGGCTGTCAGCTGGCGGTCGCCTGCGACCTCCGGTGGGTCGCCGACGACGCGCGGATGGGGATCACCCCGGCCAAGCTCGGGGTGGTCTACCCGGCCGTCCCCACCCTGCGGCTGGCCAGGCTGGTGGGGCCCTCCCGGGCCAAGCTCCTGCTGTTCTCCGGCGAGCTGCTGACGGGAGTGCGCGCCTCGGCGATCGGCCTCGCCGACCTGGTCCTGCCCGCCGCCGATCTGGACGCCGACGCCCTGGAGTTCGCCCGGCTGCTGACGCGGCGCTCGCCGCAGACGATCGGTGCGGTGAAGGCGGCGCTGGGCTGCGCGCCGGAGGAGGCCGCCGCGGCGCTGCGGCCGTGGGAGATCCGCTCCCGGGAGGCCCCGGACGTGCGCGAGGGCCTCGCCGCGTTCCTGGAGGGCCGCCCGCCCCGGTTCTGATCACTCCCACCCGGACCACTACGATCACCCGGTCGAAGATCCAGCCGAGCCGGCGGGAGCGCCCACCGCGATGACCACGCCGACGACCACCACCCTCTGGGCCCGCCGGGTCACCGACGGCGTCGAGCCCAAGAACGTGATCATCGCGATGCTGCCGCTGCCCGGCGTCCTGCGCTACGGCTGGCGGGGTCTCGGCTGGGCACTGTTCGCGGTGCTGTTCGCCGCCGTCGTCCCGACCCTGTTCATCCGGCGCGGCGTCCGCAAGGGAACGCTGGATGACCGCCACGTCGGCCACCGGCAGCGGCGGCTCACGGTGTTCCCCTTCATCGTGACTCCTCCCCCGGCTGGAGCCGGGGGCTTCTCGCTAGCCCTGGTGGGCGTTGCGACGGGCCAGCCCGGCCCGTAGAACGTTGGGCGGCCCGCTGACGCCGGCCGCGGTCAGCGGATCGGCATCCCGGAGATCGCCCGGGCGATCACCAGCCGCTGGATCTCGCTGGTGCCCTCGAAGATCGAGTAGATCGCGCTGTCCCGGTGCATCCGCTCGACCGGGTACTCGCGGGTGAACCCGTTGCCGCCGAGGATCTGCATCGCCTGCGCGGTGACCCACTTGGCCGTCTCGCCCGCGTAGAGCTTGGACATCGAGCCCTCGGCCGCGGTGAACGGCTGGTTGTTGGCCGCCATCCAGGACGCCCGCCAGACCAGCAGCCGGGCCGCGTCGATCCGGGTCTTCATGTCGGCCAGCTGGAAGGCCACGCCCTGGTTGTCGATGATCGGCCGGCCGAACTGCACCCGGGTCCCGGCGTAGTCGAGGGCCACCTCGTACGCGGCCCGGGCGATGCCGATCGCCTGCGCGCCGACGGCCGGGCGGGAGGCCTCGAAGGTGGCCATCGCGGCGTTCTTGCCCTTTCCGCTCCGGGTGCCCTCACGGGCCCGGGCCAGCCGCTCGTCGAGCTTCTCCTTGCCGCCGAGCAGGCAGTGGCCGGGCACCCGGACGGAGTCCAGCACCACCTCGGCGGTGTGCGAGGCGCGGATGCCGTGCTTCTTGAACTTCTGGCCCTGGCTCAGCCCCGGGGTGCCCGGCGGCACCACGAAGGAGGCCTGCCCGCGCGAGCCGAGCGCGGGGTCGACGGTGGCGACCACGACGTGGACGGCGGCGATCCCGCCGTTGGTGGCCCAGGTCTTGGTGCCGTTCAGCACCCACTCGCCGGTGGCCTCGTCGTGGACGGCGCGGGTGCGCAGCGCGGAGACGTCGGAGCCGGCGTCCGGCTCGGACGAGCAGAACGCCGCCACCTTGACGTCGTCCGGGGTGCCGAACATCTGCGGCGCCCAGGTGCCGATCTGCTCCTCGGTGCCGTTGGCGAGCACCGCGACGGCGGCCAGCGTGGTGCCGACGATGGACAGGCCGATGCCGGCGTCGCCCCAGAACAGCTCCTCCATGGCGATCGGGATGCCGACGCCGGAGGGGTCGAAGTACTGCTGGGCGTAGAAGTCCAGGGAGTAGATGCCGAGCTTGGCGGCCTCCTGGATGACCGGCCAGGGGGTCTCCTCCCGCTCGTCCCACTCGGCCGCGGCCGGGCGCATGACGTCGGCGGCGAAGCCGTGCAGCCAGTCGCGTACGGCGAGCTGGTCCGCGCCCGGGTCCAGCGAGAACGTGCCCATGATGCATACCTCCGATGAAGTGCCGGCTGCCGGGAGGCGGCCCGCCGCCGGCAGCTGCCGACGCGGCCACGCCGGGTGTTACCCCCGGTAACATCGAGGGAGTCTGCTACTGATTCGTAACTGATGTCAACGGCCCGAACGAGGAGCAGCGCATGTCCCCAGAGCCCCGCCGCGAGCAGCTGCTCAACGCAGCCGACCGGGTGATCCAGCGGGACGGCCCGGCCGCCAGCATGAACGCCATCGCCGCCGAGGCCGGGATCACCAAGCCGATCCTTTACCGCCACTTCGGAGACCGGAACGGCCTGATCGGGGCGCTGACCGAGCGCCACACCAGCGGCCTGCTGGCCGCCGTCCGGGCCGCGCTCAGCGAACCGCTGGAGCGCCGCGACCGGGTCGAGCACGTACTGGACACCTACCTGGCCGGGATCGAGGCCCGCCCGCAGGTCTACCGGCTGCTCACGCACCCCGAGCCCGGAGACCCGAGCGGCGTCGGCCACGCGCTCGCCCCGGCGCTGCGGCAGATCGCGGAGGAGATCACCCGGGCCGTCGAGAGCCAGGTCGACCTCGGCGCGGAACGCGAACTCCTCGCCGAGGCCTGGGGCCGCGGCATCACCGGCATGGTGCTGGCGGCCGGCGACTGGTGGCTGGAGTCGAGACCGTGCTCGCGCACCCGGATGGTCCAGGCGCTCGCCGACCTGCTCTGGGGCCGGCTCGCGGCCGCCGCCGACCTGCCCACCGCCGCCCTCCCCGCCCCGGCCGCCGAGCCGCCGCCGGCCTGAACCCCGCCCCGGCCGACGCCGAACCCGGCCCGAACTCTTGTGCAGTACACGGCGATCCGGGCATCATCGGGCCCCACCCCCGGCCCGCGAGCCTCGGCCCGCGAGATCCTGTGAGGTCCCGATGCGTCTGCGCCGCACCGCCGTTGCCCTCCTGCTCGCCGCCACCACCGCCCTCACCACGCCGCTCGCCGCCGCCCCGGCCGCGGCCCGGGCGGCGCCGCACCGGGCGGAGTTCCCCACCGGGACGGCCACCGCCCCCGACGGCCGCACCAGCCTCACCGACGACTCCGGCCGCCGGCTCCAGCTGCGCGGCTTCAACCTCGACAAGTACGCCGAGGCCACCGAGCAGGACGTCAAGTCCCTCGCGGAGCAGGGCTTCACGCTGATCCGGGTGCCCGTCTCCTGGACCAGGCTGGAGCCGGGGCGGGGCCGCCTCGACCCGGCCGAACTGGCCCGTCTGCACCGGCTGCTCGGCTGGGCCGACCGGTACGGCGTGCTGGCCCTGGTCGACTTCCACCAGGACGTCTACGGGCCGAAGTTCGGCGGCGGCGACCGCGGCATTCCGCTCTGGGCCACCCGCGACGACGGCCTGCCGTTCACCCCGGACCCGGACGACTGGTTCGCCGGCTACTTCCAGCCTGCCGTCCAGGCCGCCTTCCGCCACCTCTACGACGACCCCGACCTGCGCGCCTGGCAGGCTGACTTCTACACCCGGCTGGCCCGCGAACTGCGCGACCACCGCTCCCTGTTGGGCTACGACCTGTTCAACGAGCCGTTCGGCCCAGTGGACGGCGACCCGACCGACCCGGCGGTGCTCGCCGCCGCCTCCGCCGCCCTCGAACAGGGCCGGCTCGCCGACATGTACCGCCGCCTGATCCGGGCCGTGCGCCAAGTGGACACCCACGCCTGGCTGTTCGTTGAACCGACCGTCCTGGTCGGCCAGGGCGTGCCCACCCGGCTGCCCGGCTTCGCCGACCCGCGCCGGGGCGGCCCCCGGCTCGGCTACGCGCCGCACTTCTACGACACCGCGGTCGAGTCCGGCGCCGACTGGGACGAGAGCGGCGGCTTCGTCGAGCGGTACACCGCCGCGATCACCGCCTACCCGGCCGTCCACCGGCTGCCGGTCCTGGTCGGCGAGTGGGGGCCGCCCGACTCCCGCAGGCCGGGCAACACCCGGCTGGTCCGCCGGCAGGTCGCGGCCATGGACGGCTTCGCCGCCGGCTGGGCGATGTGGTACTGGTGCCGGGGCAACGGCGGCTACTGCGCACTCGACCCGGCCGGCCGGCCCGCCCCCGGCGACGAACCGGTCTTCGGCCCCTATCCGACGGCGGTCGCCGGGACGGACGCGGCCACCACCGCGACCGCCGACGGCCACATCGTCCGCTGGACCGCCGACGGCACCGGCCACGCCACCGAACTGGCCCTGCCCGCCGCCGCGTTCCCCACCGGCGTGCGGGTCACCGTCACCCCGGCCGGCGCGCGGGTCGACCTCGACCAGCCGGCCGGGGACCGGGCCGGCACCGCCCGGATCCGCCTCCCGCACACCCGCCCGGGCACCCCGGTCACCGTCACCGTCACACCCCGCTAGACCCCGACGGGGCCCGTCGGCCCTCGTCGGACCCGTCGGACCCGGGGTGGCCCGCCGTGCGCGGGCCACCCTCCGAGGCACTACGCCAGACCGCGGCGCGCCAGCAGCGGGCCGGTCTGCGGGTCGCGCCCGACCACCGCACGGAAGGAGTCCAGCGCGTCCCGGCTGTCCCCGCGCGACAGCAGCTCACGGCGGAACACCTCGCCGCTCTCCCGCACGCTCCGGCCGTTGGTCCCGAACCACTGCACCGTCTCGGCGTCCAGCACCTCCGACCAGATGTACGCGTAGTAGCCCGCGCTGTAGCCGCCCGAGAAGACGTGCGAGAAGTACGCCGTCCGGTAGCGCGGCGGGATCGCCGCCACCGCCACACCGGCCTTGGCCAGCGCCGCCGCCTCGAACTCCTCGGCATCCGCGACCTCCTGGCCGGCCGGCAGGGTGTGCCAGGCCCAGTCCAGGAGGGTCGCCGCCAGGTACTCGACGGTGCGGAAGCCCTGCCCGAATCCCTCCGCCGCGGCCATCCGCTCGACCGACCCGGCGGGCAGCGGCTCACCCGTCACGTGGTGCCTGGCGTAGTTGGCCAGCACCTCCGGCCGGACCATCCACATCTCGTTGACCTGCGAGGGGAACTCGACGAAGTCCCGCGGCACGGCGGTGCCCGCGAAGTACGGGTAGCGGACGTCCGAGAAGAGCCCGTGCAGCGCGTGCCCGAACTCGTGGAACAGCGTGCGGACCTCGTCCCAGGAGAGCAGCACCGGCTCACCGGCCGCCGGCTTGGCGACGTTCAGGTTGTTGAACACCACCGGCCGCTTCCCCAGCAGCCGCGACTGGGTGACCAGCTCGTCCATCCAGGCCCCGCCGCGCTTGGACGCCCGGGCGTGGAAGTCCCCGAGGAAGAGCCCCAGCGAGCCGCCGTCCTCCTCGAACACCTCGAAGACCCGCACGTCCGGGTGGTAGGCGACGAGGTCCGGCCGCTCGGTGAAGGTCACCCCGTACGCCAGGTTGGCGGCGAAGAAGACGCCGTCCCGCAGCACCCGCTCCAGCTCGAAGTACGGGCGCAGCGCCGCCGCGTCCACCTGGTACGAGGCCTGCCGGACCTGCTCCGAGTAGTACGCCCAGTCGTGCGCGGCGATCTCCTCGATCCCGTCGGCGGCGGCCAGCTTGGCCAGCTCCTGCGCCTCCCGGCGGGCGTTGGCCACGGCCGGCGGCACCAGCCGGGCCAGCAGCCCGTCCACCGCCCCGACACTGCCCGCCGTCTCGTCCGCCACCACGTACGAGGCGTGCGTGTCGTACCCGAGCAGCCGCGCCCGCTCGGCGCGCAGCGCGGCCATCCGGATCGCCAGCGGGCCGTTGGACTCGATCGCGCGGCCCAGCGAGGCCGCCAGCAGGCGCTCGCGCACCGAGCGGTCGGTGAGGAAGGCCAGCTCGGACTGGTTGGAGAAGTTCTTCAGGCTGAGCACGTACTTACCGTCGTGCCCGAGCGCCCGGCCGTTCTCGGCGGCGGCGGCGATCGCGTCCGGCGAGAGCCCGGCCAGCTCCTCGGCGGAGTCCAGCACCAGCGCACGGGCCTTCGAGTCGGCCGCCACGTTCTGCCGGAACTCCGAGGAGGCGGTGGCCAGTTCGGCATTCAGCGCGCGCAGCCGCTGCTGCTCGGCGGCGCCCAGCCGGGCCCCGGCCCGGACGAAGGTTGTGTGCCACCGCTCCAGCAGCCGCAGCGACTCGGCGTCCAGGTCCAGCCCGGCGCGCCGCGGGTACAGCTCCTCGATCCGGGCGAACAGCGCGGCGTCCAGCAGGATCGCGTCGCTGTGCGCCGCCAGCCTCGGACTGATCTCGGCGTCCACCCGGTCCACCAGCGGCGAGGTGTCCGCGGAGGACTGGTTGTCGAAGACGGCCCGCACCCGCCGCAGCAGCGCCCCCGAGCGCTCCAGCGCGGCCACCGTGTTGTCGAAGGCCGGCGGCGCCGGATCGGCCGTGATCGCGGCGATCTCGGCGAGCTGGTCGGCCATCCCGCGCTCGAACGCGGGCAGGTAGTGCTCTTCCCGGATCTCGGCGAAGGGCGGCAGCTCGTAGACCAGGGTGCTGGGCTCGAAGAAGGGGTTCTCGGTCATTTCGCCGACCCTACGCGGTGTCACCGGCGCTGCCTACGGCCCCCGGCCGCTCGGCGGCGAACCGCCCGGGGACCAGCGCGCCACCCGGCGCGCGCGCCGTCCGGCCCGCATTGTCGTACCCACCGGCTACCGTCGAGGTCCCTGCCCGTCCGCCCGAGAGGAGGAGCCCCCATGGCACCCCGGATCGCCCTCGTCCCCGACCCGCACGGCCCCGGCGGCCGGCTCCAGCCCCTCGACGACGCCGGAGCCCCGCTCGGCCCGCCCAGCGCCGCCCCCGACCTCGCCGCCGCCGTCGCCGCCGCCGAGCGGGCCGGCACCGTGCGCTGGGTCTGGGCGGCCGCCGACAGCGCCTACGCCCCGCTGCTCCCCCGAATGCCCGACCGGCTCGCCCGCTGCCACGACCTGCGGCTGACCGAGGCGCTGCTGCTGGCCCACGAGGGCCGGTTCGGTGCGCCGCGCTCGCTCGGCGCCGCCTGGGCCCGGCTCCGCGGCCTGCCCGTCCCGGCCGACCTGCCCGAACCCGGCTCCGCCGAGTACGACGACGGGCAGGACACCCTGTTCGCCCCGGACCGGCTGCAACTGCCGCCCGGCGCCGACCCGCTGGCCGCCGTCGTCGCCGTCCACGCCGAGCAACAGCGCCGGCTGGCCGCGATCACCGACCCGGGCGCGCGCTCCCGGTTCCGGCTGCTGGTCGCCGCCGAGTCGGCCGGCGCGCTGGTCGCCGCCGAGATGGCGTACGACGGCCTGCCGTGGCGCGCCGACGTCCACGACCGGCTGCTCACCGAGCTGCTCGGCCCCCGCCCCACCGTCCCCGGCAGCCGGCCCAGACTGCTCGCCGAGCTGGCCGCCGAACTCCAACAGGCCCTCGGCGGGCGCCCCTTCAACCCCGACTCGCACAGCCAGGTGCTGCGCGCCTTCGCCGACCGCGGCATCCAGCTCGGCTCCACCCGGTCCTGGGAGCTGAAGGGTGTCGACCACCCGGCCGCGAAGCTGATGGTCCGCTACAAGGAGCTCTCCCGGATCCACGCCGCGCACGGCTGGGCCTGGCAGGACGCCTGGGCCCGCGGCGGCCGGTTCCGCCCCGAGTACGTGGTGGGCGGCGTGGTCTCCGGCCGCTGGGCCAGCCGGGGCGGCGGAGCCCTGCAGATCCCGCGCATCCTGCGCCGCGCCGTGGTCGCCGACCCGGGCTGGCTGCTGGTCGTCGCCGACGCCGCCCAACTGGAGCCGCGCGTCCTCGCCGCCCTCTCCGAGGACGCCGGCCTGGCCCGCACCGCCGCCGGCGGCGACCTCTACGAGGCGCTGGCCGCCTCCGCCTTCCAGGGGGACCGCGACAAGGCCAAGCTCGGCCTGCTCGGCGCCATGTACGGGCAGACCAGCGGCGACATCGGCCCGCTGCTCGCCACCCTGCGCCGCCGCTACCCGGCCGCCATGGGCTACGTCGAGGCGGCCGCCCGCACCGGCGAGGACGGCGGCGTGGTCGCCTCCCGGCTGGGCCGGGTCTGCCCCCCGCCCTCCGCCGACTGGCTCGACCTCACCGAGGCCCCGGAGACCGCCGGGGATGCCGGCGGCCGCTCGGCCCGCGCCCGGGGCCGCTTCACCCGCAACTTCGTGATCCAGGCCAGCGCCGCCGACTGGGCGCTCGCCCTCCTCGCGGCGCTGCGCCGCCGGCTGGGCGCCCTGCCGGTGGCGGATCCGGCCGACCGGCCGCACCTGGTCTTCTTCCAGCACGACGAGGTGATCGTGCACACCCCGGCCAACCTGGCCGACGAGGTGGCCGCCGCCGTCGCCGCCGCCGCCGACGAGGCCCGGCAGCTGGTCTTCGGGGACACCCCGGTCCGGTTCCCGCTCAGCACCGCCGTGGTGGACTGCTACGCCGACGCCAAGTAGCGGCCGCAGCTCGCGGCCCCTCAGAGCTTGCGGAAGGTCCGTGCCTCCTCGGCCGCCGCCACCACCTCGGCCAGCGCCGCCCCGGTGGAGGCGGTGACCGCCGCCGAGACCGCGCCCTCCACGAAGGGCGCGTCCACCAGCACCACCCCCGGCCGCGGCTCGTCCTCCAGCACCGTGACGGCGGTCAGCACCGAGCTGCCGAGGTCCGGCAGCACCACCACGCCCGCCCCGCCGTCCGCCTCCGTGACGGCCCGGGCGATCAGGTCGTAGCTGGTGCCGATCCCGCCCTCCTCCGTGCCGGCCGCCACCACCACCCGCACCGCGTCGGAGGCGAGTTCCCCCAACAACTGCTTCAGCCCGGCGGCCAGCTGCGCGCTGTGCGAGACCAGGACGATGCCCACGTAGTCGCTCATACGCCGACCCTACGGCGGCCCCGCTGCTCCGCACGAGTGACCCGTGCCCCGTGTCGCGCCCGGTGCCGCCGACCCCGCCCCAGCCCCACCGGCCACCCACCGCACGCCCCAGCCCCCGTCTCACCCCGGGACACGCCGCCCCTCGCCGCACCCCGTGCCGCCGCCCCCCATCTGGCGTAGCGTCGGGTCAGCATCGTCTGCCGAGGGAGCGAAGCGCCGTGAAGAAGCTGATCAACACCCCGGAGAGCGTCCTGGAGGACGCGCTGGCCGGATTCGCCGCCGCCCACCCGGAGTTGACGGTGGACCTCGCGAACCGGGTGATCACCCGGGCCCTCCGCCCGCCGGCCTCGAAGGTCGCGCTGGTCTCCGGCGGCGGCTCCGGCCACGAGCCGCTGCACGGCGGCTTCGTCGGCCGCGGGATGCTGGACGCCGCCTGCCCGGGCGAGATCTTCACCTCCCCGGTGCCGGACCAGATGCTGGCCGCCGCCAAGGCCGTGGACTCCGGCGCGGGCGTGGTCTTCGTGGTGAAGAACTACACCGGTGACGTGATGAACTTCGAGCTGGCCGCCGAACTCGCCGCCGAGGAGGGCCTGGAGGTCCGCACCGTGCTGGTCGACGACGACGTCGCGGTCGAGGACTCGACGTGGACGGCCGGCCGCCGCGGCACCGGCGCGACCGTGCTGGTGGAGAAGATCGCCGGCGCGCTGGCCGAGCGCGGCGCCACGCTGGACGACGTGGCCGCGATGGGCCGGCGGGTGAACGCCGCCTCCCGTTCCTTCGCGATCGCGCTGACCGCCGCGACCGTCCCGGCCGCCGGCAAACCCGGCTTCGACCTACCGGAGGACGAGATCGAGGTCGGCGTCGGCATCCACGGCGAGCCCGGCCGCCGCCGCGAGAAGCTGCGCCCGGCCCGCGAGCTGGCCGCCGAGGTGGTGGAGACGATCCTCGCCGACCACCACCTGACCACCGGCGACGAGGTGATCGCCCTGGTGAACGGTCTCGGCGGCACCCCGCTGCTGGAGCTGTACATCGTCTTCGGCGAGGTGGCCGCACGGCTGGCCGAGCGCGGCATCACGGTGGCCCGCAACCTGGTCGGCAACTACGTCACCAGCCTGGACATGGCGGGCTTCTCGCTCACCCTGGCCAAGGCCGACGGCGAGCTGCTGGAGCTGTGGGACGCCCCGGTGGACACCCCCGCCCTCAAGCGGGCCTGAGAAGAGGGCGGGACATGGACTTCGACACCCCGCTCGCCGAGGCCTGGGTGCGCGCGATCGCCGCCGCCGTGGAGAAGGAGCAGCAGCGGCTCACCGAGCTGGACTCCGCGATCGGCGACGGCGACCACGGCAGCAATCTGCAGCGCGGTTTCACCGCCGTGCTGGCCGCTCTGGACGGCCTCGACCCGGCGGGCCCGGGGGCGGTGCTGACCAAGGCCGGTACGACGCTGATCTCCAAGGTCGGCGGCGCCTCCGGGCCGCTGTACGGGAAGGCCTTCCGTGCTCTCGGCTCCGCCCTGCCCGCCCCGGCCGGCCCGGCCGCGTTCGGCGACGCGCTGGCGGCCGGACTCCAGGCGGTGCGGGACCTCGGCAGGGCCGGGCCGGGCGACAAGACCATCGTGGACGCCTGGACCCCGGCACTGGCCGCCTACCGGGCCGCGGTGGCGGCGGGCGCCGGCCTGCCGCAGGCGTCCGGGGCGGCGGCGGACGCGGCCGAGCAGGGCGCGCTCGCCACCGTGCCGCTCCAGGCCCGCAAGGGCCGCGCCTCCTACCTGGGCCCGCGCAGCGTCGGCCACCAGGATCCGGGCGCGACCTCGACGGCCCTGGTCTTCCGTGCCCTCGCCGAGGTCACCGCGGCTCAGAGCTGATCGGTCCGGGTGATCAGGAGCAGCAGGGCGTCGTCCCGCAGCTCCCCGCCGGTGTGCTCCAGCAGGTCGGCGTAGACCCGGCCGACGGCCGCCTCCAGCTCCGTGGCGGAGCGGGCCGCGCCCCGCACCAGCGGGCCGACCCGCTGCGCCAGCGGGTAGAACTCGCCGTTCCGGCGGTGTTTGGCCTCGATCACGCCGTCGGTGCAGAGCACCAGCACGTCGTCCCGGCCGAACGGCTGGTCCCAGCTGGTCGGTTCGCCGGCGGCCAGCCGGCCGAGGCCGAGCGGCACCCACGGATCGGGCGCGTCGAGGACGTGCACCCCGCCGTCCGGGTCCACCCGGATCGGCGGGACGTGCCCGTACTGGAGCAGCTCCATCACCCCGGGCGTGCGGAACTCCGCGAACAGCGCGGTGGTGAACTCCCCGTCCGGCGCGTGTCGCTCGACGCTGGCCTCGATCCGGGCGGCCACCCCGCGCAGCCCGGCCTCGTCGTACGCGGCCTCGCGGAAGGCGCCGAGCACCACGGCGGCGGTCTGCACGGCTCCCAGGCCCTTGCCGCGGACGTCCCCGACCGCCACCCGTGTGCCGTGCGGGGTCTCCAGGACGGAGTAGAGGTCCCCGCCGATCCGCGAGGCGTCGGCGGCGGAGACGTACCGGACCGCGAGGCGCAGCGGTCCGACGACCGGGCCGGGCAGCCGCAGCAGCGCCCGCTGGGCGGCCTCGGCGACGGAGCTGACGGCCGCGAAGGCCGCGGCCCGGCGCATCCTGAGGTGGGCGACCCAGGCGGAGAACAGGGTGAGCAGCAGGTAGCTGACCATCGCGCCGTAGAGGAAGCGCTCGTCGTTGACGTTGTCGACCTCGTCGTAGTGGCTGAGGCCGAACACGGCGAAGAGGCCGAGCAGGCAGACCATCAGCAGTTCGACGGGCCGCAGGGTGAGTGCGGCAATGGTGGGGACGACCGTCATCAGCGGCGCGAGGTAGCGGTCCTTGCCGGAGAAGAGATCCGCGAGCCCGACCAACCCGATCGCGATCAGCGCCGGGGTCGCCCGGCGCCAGAACGGCACGTCCTGGAGGTCGGCGGCGAGCAGCGCGCCGCGCCGCCGGCCCGGCGACAGTCCCAGGGCGGTCGGGACCGCGGGCGACTGGGCTCGGCGGATCGGGAACACATATCGAACATAACGGACGATCAGCCACCTCACCCCCGCACCCCGGAACCGGCCCGCCCACCCGAGCCGCACTGGGCCAATCGGTACCGAAATGACCGCTTTGTCATCCAGTGCGCTGGGCGGCCTCTTCTGGCTGCGGCTGCTGATCCGCCGCGAGCGCGCCACGAACCCGGCCCGGTTCCCGGCCCCCCGCCTGAACGACCCCGCAGGACCGCACGCTGCACCAGAATCCGCCCGCCGCCCGGCGCGGATTCGGGCGCAGCGTGTTCGGGCGCATACGCTCTGCTCTCGGACCGCGTCCGCGCCGCCGGGCGGCCGGATGCGATCCGCGCCACATCACCCCCTTCCCTGGGTCATACCCCGCAGGGGTATGGTGTTATCAGACGAACAGCCCGGGCACGTGCCCGCGGCGGTACAGACCTCCCGGAGGCTCCGATGTCCAGCACCATCACCTACACCGTGACCGGCATGAGCTGCGGCCACTGCGAGAGCTCGGTCAGCAAGGAGCTCTCCGCGCTGGCCGGCGTCACCGAGGTGGCGGCCGACGCCAAGGCCGGCACCGTAACGGTCCTCTCGGCGGCCGAGCTGGACGACGAGCAGGTCCGCGCGGCCGTCGACGAGGCCGGCTACGAGCTGGTCGGCCGGTCCGCCTGAGCCTCGCGGCCCTCGAAGACAGACCACACGGCGGGGCCCGCACCCCGCGGCCCCCGCCGTACGCTCTGACCAAGGAGCTGACCAGCATGAGCACCACCTCCACCCCGGGCGTGGCGGCCCTGCGGGAGCGCGTCGAGCTGTCCATCGGCGGCATGACCTGCGCCTCGTGCGCCGCCCGGATCGAGAAGAAGCTCAACCGGATGGAAGGCGTCGAGGCCACCGTCAACTACGCCACCGAGAAGGCCCGGGTCGACTTCGGGCCCGGGGTGGAGGTGGCCGACCTGATCGCCACCATCGAGCAGACCGGCTACACCGCCGAACTCCCCCCGCCGCCCGCCGCGGCGGCACCCGCGGCCGCGGCCGCCGGGGCCGGCACGACGCCCGAACAGCCTCCCGCCGACCCCCTGCTGGACCGCCTGCTGGTCAGCGCCGTGCTCAGCGTCCCGGTGGTCATGCTGTCGATGATCCCGTCGATGCAGTTCACCAACTGGCAGTGGCTGGCCTTCGCGCTCACCGGCCCCGTGGTCGTCTACGGCGGGCTGCCGTTCCACCGCGCCGCCTGGACCAACCTCAAGCACGGCGCCGCGACCATGGACACCCTGGTCTCGCTCGGCACCCTGGCCGCCTTCGGCTGGTCGTTCTGGGCCCTGTTCTGGGGCGACGCGGGCATGGCCGGGATGCGGCACTCGTTCTCGCTCTCGGCCGGCGCCACCGACGCCTCGTCCACCCTGTACCTGGAGACGGCCGCCGCCGTCACCGTGCTGATCCTGCTCGGCCGCTACCTGGAGGCACGCTCCAAGCGGCGGGCCGGCGCCGCCCTGCACGCCCTGCTCGACCTCGGCGCCAAGGACGTCTCCGTCCTCCAGGACGGCGGGGGCGGACGCGAGGCCCGGCTGCCGGTGGACCGGCTGACCGTCGGGATGCGCTTCGTGGTCCGCCCGGGCGAGAAGATCGCCACCGACGGCGTGGTCGTCGAGGGCGCCTCGGCCGTGGACGCCTCGATGCTGACCGGCGAGTCCGTGCCGGTCGAGGTCGCGGTGGGCGACGCCGTCACCGGTGCCACCGTCAACGCCGGCGGCCGGCTCGTGGTCGAGGCCACCCGGGTCGGCGCCGACACCCGGCTCGCCCGGATGGCCAAGCTGGTGGAGGACGCGCAGAACGGCAAGGCGGCGGCCCAGCGGCTGGCCGACCGGATCTCCGCCGTCTTCGTGCCGGTGGTCATCCTGATCGCGCTCGGCACCCTGGTCGGCTGGCTGCTGGTCTCCGACAGCCCCACCGAGGCGTTCACCGCCGCCGTCGCCGTGCTGATCATCGCCTGCCCGTGCGCGCTCGGCCTGGCCACCCCGACCGCCCTGCTGGTCGGCACCGGGCGCGGCGCCCAGCTCGGCATCCTGATCAAGGGCCCGGAGGTGCTGGAGTCGACCCGGCGGGTGGACACCGTCGTCCTGGACAAGACCGGCACCGTCACCACCGGCCGGATGACCCTGCTCGCCGTCCACACCGCCGAGGGCATCACCGAGTCCGAGGCGCTGCGCCTGGCCGGGGCCCTGGAGCACGCCTCCGAGCACCCGATCGCCCGCGCCGTCGCCACGGCCGCCGCCGACCGGACGGGCGAACTGCCCGGCGTGGAGGGCTTCGAGAACGTCCCCGGCCTCGGCGTCCAGGGTGTGGTGGACGGGCACGCCGTCCTGGTCGGCCGGGAGCAGCTGCTCGCCGACTGGTCGCAGTACCTGCCGGCGCGGCTCGCCGAGGCCAAGCGCACGGCCGAGGCCGCCGGCCGCACCGCCGTCGCCGTCGGCTGGGACGGCGAAGCGCGCGCCGTCCTGGAGGTCGCCGACGCCGTCAAGCCCACCAGTGCCGAGGCCATCGCCCGGCTGCGCGCCCTCGGGCTGACCCCGATGCTGCTCACCGGCGACAACGCCGCCGTGGCCCGTGCGGTGGCGGCCGAGGTCGGCATCAGGCCGGAGGACGTGATCGCCGAGGTGCTGCCCCAGGACAAGGTCGCCACCGTGCGGCGCCTCCAGGCCGAGGGCCGGGTCGTGGCCATGGTCGGCGACGGCGTCAACGACGCGGCCGCCCTCGCCCAGGCCGACCTGGGCCTGGCCATGGGCACCGGCACCGACGCCGCCATCGAGGCCGGCGACCTCACCCTCGTCCGCGGAGACCTGCTCGCCGCCGCCGACGCCATCCGGCTCTCCCGCCGGACCCTGGCCACCATCAAGGGCAACCTCTTCTGGGCCTTCGGCTACAACGTCGCCGCCCTGCCGCTGGCCGCCGCGGGCCTGCTCAACCCGATGATCGCCGGCGCCGCCATGGCCTTCTCCTCGGTCTTCGTGGTCACCAACAGCCTCCGGCTGCGCCGCTTCCGGACCGCCTGAGACCCACGTGAGAGGGCCCGGACCGAGCTCGGTCCGGGCCCTCTCACGTCCATGGGTCCGCTCAACGACCGAGCAGCTCGCCGCCGTTGCAGTGCAGGACCTCTCCGGTGACGAAGCCGGCCTCCGGCGAGGCCAGGAAGTAGACCGCCGCCGCCACCTCGCCGGCCTCCCCGATCCGGCCGAGCAGCGTCCGGGCCGCCCGCCGGGAGACCTCGGCCTCGTCCAGCCGTGGGCCGAAGAACTCGGTGCCCGCGACCGTGCCCGGGGCGACGATGTTGGCGGTGATGCCCGAGGTGCCGAGCTGGGCGGCCAGGAAGTGGTTCCAGGCGTGCAGCGACGCCTTTGCGGCCCCGTACGAGCCGGCGCCGCGCAGGGCGGCGATCGAGCTGACGGTGACGACCCGGCCGGAGCCCGGGGTGAGCCGGTCGCGGATGGACTCGGTGAGCAGCACCACGGTCAGCACGTTGCGCTCGAAGTCGCCACGCCAGCGGGCCAGCAGGGCGTGCGGACCGCCGCCGATCACGGTCTCCCGGCTGCCGGCGTTGTTCACCAGCACGTCGATCCGCTCGGGCAGTTCACCGAGCGCCGCCTCGACCGCGTCCGGGTCGGCGAGGTCGCAGACCAGCGGGGTGACGTTCGGCCCGAGGTCGGCCGCGGCCTGTTCGAGCACCGCCCGCCGGCGGCCGACGATCACGACCTGTTCGCCCGCCTCGGCGAACCGGCGGGCCACCTCGTACCCGATCCCCGTGCCACCGCCGGTGACAACGACGTTCCTGGCCATCTGCGCACTCCCTCCCCAGTTCCGCCGCCACGCTGCGAGGGTGCGGGACGGTCCGTACCGGAATGCCACGATTCCTATCACGCTCGGTTGCCGTCACTGTGGGGAGGGTGACGTTCCTGCCGGCGGAAGGTGTGATATGGGACCGGTACGACGCGCACACGGAGCGTGGCGAGAGGCAGGTCACACACCCCGGGCGTAACTTCTCGCACCCTGATACGTCTTAGGTTGGTAGTGCGGCAGTTTTTCGGTGGGCGGGGACGTGGCGAACGGCTTCACGTCTCCGCGCGGACACCGACTGCCGCCGACGGGGCTCCGGCGGGCCCCGGGACGGTCGCCGACCTGTCGGCGGCCTTCGCGCACGGCGCCGGGGAGTGGCGGGTCTGGGACGCTTTGAGCGGCCGTCCCGGGCTGCGGCCGCCCCCGGAGTCGTGCGCCGTAGTTTTCCACCCTCGCGGGTGACGGCGAAGGGCCCGGCCGCACGGTGCGGCCGGGCCCTTCCTGGTCATGCGTCAGCGGGTGCCGGAGCCTCAGCGGGCGCCGAGCTCCACGTAGTCGCGGATCGCGGTGCCGGTGTAGATCTGGCGCGGACGGCCGATCCGGCTGGTCGGGTCGTTGATCATCTCGTGCCAGTGGGCGATCCAGCCCGGCAGCCGGCCGAGCGCGAACAGCACGGTGAACATGCTGGTCGGGAAGCCCATGGCGCGGTAGATCAGGCCGGTGTAGAAGTCCACGTTCGGGTAGAGCTTGCGCGAGACGAAGAAGTCGTCCTGCAGAGCGTGCTCCTCCAGCTTGAGCGCGATGTCGAGCAGCTCGTCGGACTTGCCGAGCTGGCCGAGCACCTCGTGCGCCAGCAGCTTGACCTGCGCGGCGCGCGGGTCGAACGCCTTGTACACGCGGTGACCGAAGCCCATCAGCTTGACGCCGTCCTCGCGGTTCTTCACCTTGCGGATGAACGCGTCGACGTCGGCGCCGTCCTTCTGGATGCTCTCCAGCATCTCCAGGACGGCCTGGTTGGCGCCGCCGTGCAGCGGGCCCCAGAGCGCCGAGATGCCGGCCGAGATCGAGGCGAACTGGTTGGCGTGGCTGGAGCCGACCAGGCGGACCGTGGAGGTCGAGCAGTTCTGCTCGTGGTCCGCGTGCAGGATCAGCAGCTTGTCCAGGGCGTTGACGATGACCGGGTTGAGCTCGTAGTCCTCGGCGGGCACCGCGAAGGTCATCCGCAGGAAGTTCTCGACGTAGCTCAGGTCGTTGCGCGGGTAGACGAACGGCTGGCCGACCGACTTCTTGTACGCGTAGGCCGCGATCGTCGGCAGCTTCGCCAGCAGGCGGACCGTCGACAGGTGGCGCTGGCCGGCGTCGAACGGGTTGTGGCTGTCCTGGTAGAAGGTGGACAGCGCGCCGACCACGGACGACAGCATCGCCATCGGGTGGGCGTCCCGCGGGAAGCCCTGGTAGAAGCGCTTGACGTCCTCGTGCAGCAGGGTGTGCTGGGTGATCTCGCGGTTGAACTCCGACAGCTGGTCGGCCGTCGGCAGCTCGCCGTTGATCAGCAGGTACGCGGTCTCGATGAAGCTGCCCTGCTCGGCGAGCTGCTCGATCGGGTAGCCGCGGTAGCGCAGGATGCCGTTGTCGCCGTCCACGAAGGTGATCGCGGACTTGTACGCGGCGGTGTTACCGAAGCCGTTGTCCAGGGTGACCAGGCCGGTCTGCGGGAGCAGCTTCGAGATGTCGAAGCCGGCGTTGCCCGCAGTGCTCTCGACGACGGGGTACTCGTACTCGCCGTCCTGGTACCGCAGTACTACCGAGTTGTCGCTCACGTCTTCCTCACCGACGAAATGAATCCTCTTCCAAGGTGCCCTGACTGTCTCTACCATCCCCCATCTGGCGGACAGCCGCGCACCCGGGGTGGCCCGAAAGGGACCGCCCCTACAAAACCTGCCGCCGCAGCCGGTACGAACCGGACAAGATCGGCACCACACCAGGCTCTGCCGTAAATCTCTTCACGTCAAGAGAACAATAGAGGCAACCATCCGTTGGAGAATCATCCAGTGGCCAGCCGATGGTCCAGCGCGGCATGCCTCCTACCTGCGCTGACGGTTCGAACGGCCTGGGCGATCGCCTTCCGTGACCCCACGAGCACCACGAGTTTCCTCGCCCTGGTCACAGCGGTGTAGAGCAGATTCCGCTGGAGCATCGTCCATGCGGACGTGGTGACCGGAATCACCACCACCGGATACTCGCTCCCCTGCGACCGGTGGATCGTCACCGCGTACGCGTGCGCCAACTCGTCCAGCTCGTCGAAGTCGTACGGCACCTCCTCGTCCTCGTCGGTGAGCACGGTCAGCCGCTGGTCGTCCACGCTGAGCGAGGTCACCACTCCCACTGTGCCGTTGAAGACCCCGTTCCGCCCCTTGTCATAGTTGTTCCTGATCTGCGTGACCTTGTCCCCCACCCGGAACGTCCGCCCGCCGGACCGCCGCTCCGCCAGCCCCTCCCGGGCCGGCGACACCGCCGCCTGCAACAGCGTGTTCAGATTCCCCGCGCCCGCGGGGCCCCGGTGCATCGGCGCCAGCACCTGGACGTCCCGCCGCGCGTCGAAGCCGAACCGCTGCGGGATCCGCCGCGCCACCACGTCCACCGTCAGCCCGGCCGCCCGCTCGGCGTCGTCCTCCACGAACAGGAAGAAGTCCGCCAGCCCCTCCGTCATCGGCGGCAGCCCCTCGTTGATCCGGTGCGCGTTGGTCACCACCCCCGACTGCTGGGCCTGCCGGAAGATCCTGGTCAGCCGCACCGACGGGATCGGCCCGCCCTCCGCGAGCAGGTCCCGCAGCACCTCGCCGGCGCCCACCGACGGCAGCTGGTCCACATCCCCCACGAACAGCAGGTGCGCCCCCGGCGCCACCGCCTTGACCAGCTTGTTCGCCAGGATCAGGTCCAGCATCGACGCCTCGTCCACCACCACCAGGTCGGCGTCCAACGGCCGGTCCCGGTCGTACGCGGCGTCCCCGCCCGGCCGCAGCTCCAGCAGCCGGTGCACCGTCGACGCCTCCACCCCGGTCAGCTCCGCAAGCCGCTTCGCCGCCCGCCCGGTCGGCGCCGCCAGCACCACCTTGGCCCGCTTCGCCAGCGCCAGCGTCACGATCGACTTCACCGTGAACGACTTGCCGCAGCCGGGACCGCCGGTCAGCACCGCGACCTTCTCGGTCAGCGCCAGCCGCACCGACTGCTCCTGCTCCGGGGCCAGCTCCGTGCCCGTCCGCTTCGCCAGCCAGCCCAGTGCCGCCGGCCAGTCCACGTCCGCGAACCACGGCATCCGGTCCGACTCCGCCCGCAACAGCCGCAAAAGCTGGTTGGAGAGCGAGATCTCCGCCCGGTGGAACGGCACCAGGTACACCGCGGTGATCGGCTCGCCGCCCTCCCCCGGCACCGACTCCCGCACCACCCCCTCCGCGGCCACCAGCTCCGCCAGGCAGTCGATCACCAGCCCCACGTCCACCTGGAGCAGCTTCACCCCGTCCGCGATCAGCCGCTCCTCCGGCAGGTAGCAGTGCCCCTGGTCGCTGCTCTGCGACAGCGCGTACTGCAGCCCCGCCTTCACCCGCTCCGGGCTGTCGTGCGGAATCCCCACCGCCTGCGCGATCCGGTCCGCCGTCAGGAAGCCGATACCCCAGACGTCCGACGCCAGCCGGTACGGCTCGTTCTTCACCACCCCGATCGAACCGTCCCCGTACTGCTTGTAGATCCGCACCGCCAGGGAGGTGGAGACGCCGACCCCCTGCAGGAAGACCATCACCTCCTTGATGGACTTCTGCTCCTCCCACGCCACCGCGATCTTCTTGGTCCGCTTCGGCCCCAGCCCCGGCACCTCGATCAGCCGGCCCGGCTCGTGCTCGATCACTTCCAGGGTGTCCACCCCGAACCGCTCCACGATCCGCTCGGCGAACCGCGGCCCGATCCCCTTGATCAACCCCGAGCCGAGATAGCGCTGGATGCCCTGGATCGTCGCAGGCAGCACCGTCGTGTAGTTCTCCACCACGAACTGCTTGCCGTACTGCGGATGCGACCCCCACCGCCCGTGCAGCCGCAGCGACTCCCCCGGCTGCGCCCCCAGCAGCGCGCCCACCACCGTCAGCAGGTCGTTGCCACCGCGCCCGGTGTCCACCCGGGCGACCGTGTAGCCGGTCTCCTCGTTCGCGTACGTGATCCGCTCCAGGACGCCCTCGACCTGGGCGAGCTGACGCGGCGGGCCCGCCGGACCCGCCGGCGCCTGCTGAGTCTGCCTGGCCACCCGGCCCCCTCTACCAGTACGGGTGCAGTTCCGCTACGCACCGTACCGCCCGGGTGCGACACCGGGCGCCCTGGTGCCAGGCTGGTTGACGCAGAGGGGGACCTTCCGTCCTGCCCGCGCCCCATCGCGACAGGCATCGCCCGAGGAGCAGTGCCGCCATGCTCACCACCGCCTTCGCCCCCGGCTCGCCCAACTGGCTCGACCTCACCAGCCCGGACACCGCCGCCTCCGTCGCCTTCTACACCACCGTTTTCGGCTGGACCTTCGCCTCCGCCGGCCCGGAGGCCGCCGGCTACGGCCTCTTCCAGCATGACGGCCGCACCGTCGCCGCCCTCGCCCCGCACCGTGCCGCCGCCGACCCGGCCGAAGGGACCACCCGCCCCGGCTGGACGATCTACTTCCGCACCCTCGACGCCGACCGGACCACCGAACTCGTCGAGGCCGCCGGCGGCACGGTTCGCCTCGCCCCGTTCAGCGTCTTCACCGACGGCCGGACGGCCGGTTGCACCGACCCCGCCGGCGCCGAGTTCGCCCTCTGGGAGCCCCGCGAAACCCCCGGTCTGGACGCCGTCACCGAACCCGGCACCTTCTGCTGGGCCGAGTGCTACAGCGTCGACGCCGAGGCGGCCAAGGCCTTCTACCGCGCCGTCTTCTCCTGGCAGGAGCAGGACGTCCCGCTCGGCGAGGTGATGTACACCGTCCTCACCCCGGCCGGCGGCGGCACGGACGACGCGCACGGCGGCATCATGCAGCTCGGCCCCGAACAGACCGCCGCCGGCACCACCTCGCACTGGCTCCCCTACATCGAGGTCCCGAGCGTGGACGCCGTCGTCGCCCTCGCCGAACAGCTCGGCGCGACCGTCCGGATCCCCGCCATGGACGTCCACGGCGTCGGCCGGCTCGCCCAGCTGATCGACCCACACAACGCCGTCTTCGCCGTCATCACCAGTGCGGCGGAGGGTGGGTGACACCGGGTCACCCGCCAGGAGGGCCCTTGAAGGGGCCTGGAGGGCTGCTGTGGGGCTCTGAGGGGTGTGGCAAAGGCCCGGGAAAGGCCCGGGAAAGGGCTGAGGGGAGCGGGCAGGGGGTTGGTCGGGCTTCCAAGGGTCCGCCTAGGCTGTGATCATGACCGACCTGACGATCCGGCGGGCCACCGCCGACGACCTTCCGGCGATAGTGGCCATGCTCGCCGACGACGCCCTGGGCGCCACCCGCGAGAGCCCCGATGACCTCACCCCGTACCGTGACGCCTTCGCCCGCATCGACGCCGACCCGCACCAGCACCTGGTCGTCGCCGAACGCGCCGGCCGGACCATCGGCACCCTCCAGCTGACCGTCGTCCCCGGCCTCTCGCGCAAGGGCTCCACCCGGACCATCATCGAAGCGGTCCGGATCCACGCCGACGAGCGCGGCAGCGGCCTCGGCACCGAACTGGTCCTCTGGGCCGTCGACCGCTCCCGCGAACTCGACGCCGACCTCGTCCAGCTCACCTCCGACGCGACCCGCACCGACGCCCACCGCTTCTACGAGCGCCTCGGATTCGTCGCCTCGCACCTCGGCTTCAAACTCGCGCTGTAGTTTTCGGAACAGCGTTGTCCCGGAAATGCAGAGAACCCCCACCCGGATCCCGGGTGGGGGTTCTCTGTGAATGATTGTTCGGCGGCGTCCTACTCTCCCACAGGGTCCCCCCTGCAGTACCATCGGCGCTGTGAGGCTTAGCTTCCGGGTTCGGAATGTAACCGGGCGTTTCCCTCACGCTATGACCACCGAAACACTATGAAACTGTCAACCGCACCACGACAGGCCATGTCATGGGGTCGTTGTTTCAGAACAACACAGTGGACGCGAGCAACTGAGGACAAGCCCTCGGCCTATTAGTACCGGTCAACTCCACCCCTCACAGGGCTTCCATATCCGGCCTATCAACCCAGTCGTCTACTGGGAGCCTTACCCTCTCAAGGAGGTGGGAGTGCTCATCTCGAAGCAGGCTTCCCGCTTAGATGCTTTCAGCGGTTATCCCTCCCGAACGTAGCCAACCAGCCATGCCCTTGGCAGGACAACTGGCACACCAGAGGTTCGTCCGTCCCGGTCCTCTCGTACTAGGGACAGCCCTTCTCAACACTCCTACGCGCACAGCGGATAGGGACCGAACTGTCTCACGACGTTCTAAACCCAGCTCGCGTACCGCTTTAATGGGCGAACAGCCCAACCCTTGGGACCTACTCCAGCCCCAGGATGCGACGAGCCGACATCGAGGTGCCAAACCATCCCGTCGATATGGACTCTTGGGGAAGATCAGCCTGTTATCCCCGGGGTACCTTTTATCCGTTGAGCGACGGCGCTTCCACAAGCCACCGCCGGATCACTAGTCCCTACTTTCGTACCTGCTCGACCCGTCAGTCTCACAGTCAAGCTCCCTTGTGCACTTACACTCAACACCTGATTGCCAACCAGGCTGAGGGAACCTTTGGGCGCCTCCGTTACCCTTTAGGAGGCAACCGCCCCAGTTAAACTACCCACCAGACACTGTCCCTGATCCGGATCACGGACCCAGGTTAGACATCCAGCACGACCAGAGTGGTATTTCAACGACGACTCCACAACAACTGGCGTTGCTGCTTCAAAGTCTCCCACCTATCCTACACAAGCCGAACCGAACACCAATATCAAGCTATAGTAAAGGTCCCGGGGTCTTTCCGTCCTGCTGCGCGAAACGAGCATCTTTACTCGTAATGCAATTTCACCGGGCCTATGGTTGAGACAGTCGAGAAGTCGTTACGCCATTCGTGCAGGTCGGAACTTACCCGACAAGGAATTTCGCTACCTTAGGATGGTTATAGTTACCACCGCCGTTTACTGGCGCTTAAGTTCTCAGCTTCGCCCCACCGAAATGGAGCTAACCGGTCCCCTTAACGTTCCAGCACCGGGCAGGCGTCAGTCCGTATACATCGCCTTACGGCTTCGCACGGACCTGTGTTTTTAGTAAACAGTCGCTTCTCGCTGGTCTCTGCGGCCACCCCCAGCTCTGGCAGCAAGTGCCGTCACCAGGAATGGCCCCCCTTCTCCCGAAGTTACGGGGGCATTTTGCCGAGTTCCTTAACCATAGTTCACCCGAACGCCTCGGTATTCTCTACCTGACCACCTGAGTCGGTTTGGGGTACGGGCCGCCATGAAACTCGCTAGAGGCTTTTCTCGACAGCATAGGATCATCCACTTCACCACAATCGGCTCGGCATCAGGTCTCAGACTATGTGAACGGCGGATTTGCCTACCGTTCGTCCTACACCCTTACCCCGGGACAACCACCGCCCGGGCTGGACTACCTTCCTGCGTCACCCCATCGCTCACCTACTACCCCATTGGGTCACCGGCTCCACCACGTCCCTTTGTCCGAAGACTCCGGGCCGGCTTCGCGGGCTTAGCATCAAGAGGTTCAGCGTTGGCGCTTCAAAGCGGGTACGGGAATATCAACCCGTTGTCCATCGACTACGCCTGTCGGCCTCGCCTTAGGTCCCGACTTACCCTGGGCAGATCAGCTTGACCCAGGAACCCTTGGTCAATCGGCGCAAGAGTTTCTCACTCTTGTATCGCTACTCATGCCTGCATTCTCACTCGTGTACCGTCCACGACTGGTTTCCACCGCCGCTTCACCCGGCACACGACGCTCCCCTACCCATCACAGCAGGCGTTGGCCCTTCATGCTGCAATGACACGACTTCGGTGATGTGCTTGAGCCCCGCTACATTGTCGGCGCGGAATCACTTGACCAGTGAGCTATTACGCACTCTTTCAAGGGTGGCTGCTTCTAAGCCAACCTCCTGGTTGTCTCTGCGACTCCACATCCTTTCCCACTTAGCACACGCTTAGGGACCTTAGTCGGTGTTCTGGGCTGTTTCCCTCTCGACCATGGAGCTTATCCCCCACAGTCTCACTGCCACGCTCTCACTTACCGGCATTCGGAGTTTGGCTAAGGTCAGTAACCCGGTGAGGCCCATCGCCTATCCAGTGCTCTACCTCCGGCAAGAAACACGTGACGCTGCACCTAAATGCATTTCGGGGAGAACCAGCTATCACGGAGTTTGATTGGCCTTTCACCCCTAACCACAGGTCATCCCCCAGGTTTTCAACCCTGGTGGGTTCGGTCCTCCACGAAGTCTTACCTCCGCTTCAACCTGCCCATGGCTAGATCACTCCGCTTCGGGTCTTGGGCGTGCAACTCAAACGCCCTATTCGGACTCGCTTTCGCTACGGCTACCCCACACGGGTTAACCTCGCTACACACCGCAAACTCGCAGGCTCATTCTTCAAAAGGCACGCAGTCACGAGACACACAGCAAGCTGCATGTCCGACGCTCCCACGGCTTGTAGGCACACGGTTTCAGGTACTATTTCACTCCGCTCCCGCGGTACTTTTCACCATTCCCTCACGGTACTATCCGCTATCGGTCACCAGGGAATATTTAGGCTTAGCGGGTGGTCCCGCCAGATTCACACGGGATTTCTCGGGCCCCGTGCTACTTGGGAGTTTCTCAAACGAGCCGCACAGATTTCGTCTACGGGGGTCTTACCCTCTACGCCGGACCTTTCGCATGTCCTTCGACTATCCATACGGTTTCTGACTCGCCGACCGGCCGGCAGACCGGTCAAGAAAAATCCCACGACCCCCAAGTGGCAACCCCTGCCGGGTCTCACACCACCTGGGTTTAGCCTCATCCGGTTTCGCTCGCCACTACTCCCGGAATCACGGTTGTTTTCTCTTCCTGCGGGTACTGAGATGTTTCACTTCCCCGCGTTCCCTCCACATACCCTATGTGTTCAGGTATGGGTGACAGCCCATGACGACTGCCGGGTTTCCCCATTCGGAAACCCCCGGATCAAAGCCTGGTTGACGGCTCCCCGGGGACTATCGTGGCCTCCCACGTCCTTCATCGGTTCCTGGTGCCAAGGCATCCACCGTGCGCCCTTAAAAACTTGGCCACAGATGCTCGCGTCCACTGTGCAGTTCTCAAACAACGACCAGTCACCCACCCTCGACAGTCCGAAGACCACCTCAAGTGGGACCGGCATCTCTGAAGCAACAGCCTCACGGCCGTTCCCTCAGGACCCAACAACGTGCCCGACACAAGTCAATCGCAAGCCCGTCTTCCACGCCCGGAGGCAGTACTAGCAGGTGCTCTTCACTCGTGCCGAATAGTCAACGTTCCACCCATGAGCAACCGTGCAGAACATTCGCCTGCAAGCGGCATATTGCTCCTTAGAAAGGAGGTGATCCAGCCGCACCTTCCGGTACGGCTACCTTGTTACGACTTCGTCCCAATCGCTGGTCCCACCTTCGACGGCTCCTCCCCTTACGGGTTAGGCCACCGGCTTCGGGTGTTACCGACTTTCGTGACGTGACGGGCGGTGTGTACAAGGCCCGGGAACGTATTCACCGCAGCATGCTGATCTGCGATTACTAGCAACTCCAACTTCATGGGGTCGAGTTGCAGACCCCAATCCGAACTGAGGCCGGCTTTTGGGATTCGCTCCGCCTCGCGGCATCGCAGCCCTTTGTACCGACCATTGTAGCACGTGTGCAGCCCAAGACATAAGGGGCATGATGATTTGACGTCGTCCCCACCTTCCTCCGAGTTGACCCCGGCAGTCTCCTGTGAGTCCCCATCACCCCGAAAGGCATGCTGGCAACACAGAACAAGGGTTGCGCTCGTTGCGGGACTTAACCCAACATCTCACGACACGAGCTGACGACAACCATGCACCACCTGTATACCGACCACAAGGGGGCGACTATCTCTAGCCGTTTCCGGTATATGTCAAGCCTTGGTAAGGTTCTTCGCGTTGCGTCGAATTAAGCCACATGCTCCGCTGCTTGTGCGGGCCCCCGTCAATTCCTTTGAGTTTTAGCCTTGCGGCCGTACTCCCCAGGCGGGGAACTTAATGCGTTAGCTGCGGCACCGACGACGTGGAATGTCGCCAACACCTAGTTCCCAACGTTTACGGCGTGGACTACCAGGGTATCTAATCCTGTTCGCTCCCCACGCTTTCGCTCCTCAGCGTCAGTAATGGCCCAGAGATCCGCCTTCGCCACCGGTGTTCCTCCTGATATCTGCGCATTTCACCGCTACACCAGGAATTCCGATCTCCCCTACCACACTCTAGCCTGCCCGTATCGAATGCAGACCCGGGGTTAAGCCCCGGGCTTTCACATCCGACGCGACAGGCCGCCTACGAGCTCTTTACGCCCAATAATTCCGGACAACGCTCGCACCCTACGTATTACCGCGGCTGCTGGCACGTAGTTAGCCGGTGCTTCTTCTGCAGGTACCGTCACTTGCGCTTCTTCCCTGCTGAAAGAGGTTTACAACCCGAAGGCCGTCATCCCTCACGCGGCGTCGCTGCATCAGGCTTTCGCCCATTGTGCAATATTCCCCACTGCTGCCTCCCGTAGGAGTCTGGGCCGTGTCTCAGTCCCAGTGTGGCCGGTCGCCCTCTCAGGCCGGCTACCCGTCGTCGCCTTGGTAGGCCATTACCCCACCAACAAGCTGATAGGCCGCGGGCTCATCCTGCACCGCCGGAGCTTTACACCCAGGACCATGCGGTCCCAGGTCATATCCGGTATTAGACCCCGTTTCCAGGGCTTGTCCCAGAGTGCAGGGCAGATTGCCCACGTGTTACTCACCCGTTCGCCACTGATCCACCCCGAAGGGCTTCACCGTTCGACTTGCATGTGTTAAGCACGCCGCCAGCGTTCGTCCTGAGCCAGGATCAAACTCTCCGTGAATGTCTGCCCGTAATCGGGCCGCACTCGCGTCGAGCGGCACGGCAACCACCGGAATAGGGTGATCCCGCGCACTGCGTCCTCGCTAGTGTTTACTTCATAAAGGAATCTCCAACCCCGATCAGAAGACCGAGGCCGGGGATGTCAACATATCTGGCGTTGACTTTTGGCACGCTGTTGAGTTCTCAAGGAACGGACACTTCCTTCGGACCGCCTTCCAGCGGGCCCTCCGGGCGCTTCGTTCTTTCGTGTTTGAAGCTTATCAGACGTTTTCCGCTCCGTTTTCCGGAGTTTCATTCATCGGACTTGCTTTCCGCCGCCCCTCTCGGTGCGACTCCGGAACTGTACGGGGACCGCCCCGCCACATGCAAATCGCCCCCGCCCGGGCATCCGGGCGGGGGCGATCAGGAGAACTTCCGGCCTGCTCAGCGGACCTCGGTGATCTCCGGGCCGCGGGCGAACGGGTCGAGCGCGGTGCCGCCGAAGCGGTTCTCGCTCTCGCCGGCGGTGGCGGCCGCCCCGCCACCGTCGGCCACCATCTGCGCGTCCTCGGGGAGCTTCAGCACGATCGGGTCGCGGGGGGCCATCGGGCTCTCGCCACGGACGACGACCGTCTGCTGGAAGACCTGCTCCAGGATTCCGGCCATCTCGGGCTGCACGGCGGCCTGGCCCGAGATCACGCCGCGGAGGAACCAGCGGGGCCCGTCACAGCCGACGAAGCGCACCAGCTGGACGCCCTGCGTGCCGTCCGGCAGCTGCACGGGGACCTGGGCGCGGAGGTGCCAGCCGAGCGGGCCCTCCTCCTCGTCCACGATGCCGCCCTGCGAGGTGATGCCGTTGGCGATCTCCTCGCGGACCTCGCCCCAGATGCCCTCGGACTTGGGGGCCGCGAATGCCTGCAGCTGGATGGCGCTGTTGCCGAGGACCAGCGTCGCGGCCACGATCGCGTCGCCGGCGACCTCGACGCGCAGTTCCATGCCCTCGACACCGGGGACCAGCAGGCCCCCGAGGTCCACGCGGCCCTCTTCCGGATTCTCCAGCTCGGAGTAGTCCCACGGACCGTCCGGCCGCGGGGCCGGCGGCAGCCCGACCCGGTCCGCCGGGTCCAGGTCGGTCTCGTTCTCGCTCTCGGCGGAACCTTCGACGTCATCGGCCGTCTCGTCGGCGCTGATGGCGTCGTCGGCGAGCTGCTCGACAGCGTCCTCGCTCTTCTGGCGACGACGGAACACGGTCACTGTCCTTCCCGGTCCAAGACCGATGCGAATACCTGCTCGGCTTCCTGCGAGGCCGCGGGCAGCCTAGACCGCGGCGTGGCCGCCGGTCGACCCGAACCCGCCCTCGGCCCGTGCCGACCCGGGAAGTTCGGCCACCTCGTGGAAGCGGGCCTTCTCGACCTGCTGGATGACCAGCTGGGCGATGCGGTCCCCTCGACGGAAGCTGACGGCCTCGCGCGGGTCCAGGTTGACGACGATCACCTTGATCTCTCCACGGTACCCGGCATCGACCGTCCCTGGGGCGTTCACCAGAGCAACTCCGCAACGAGCTGCGAGCCCGGAGCGGGGGTGGACGAAGGCCGCGTAGCCGTCGGGCAGCGCGATGGCGATCCCGGTGGGCAGGACGGCCCGCTCTCCGGGGGCCAGCTCGGCGTCGACGGTGGTCCTCAGGTCGGCACCGGCGTCACCGGGCTGCGCGTACGCGGGCAGCGGCAGCTCGGCGTCGATCCGCCTGATCAGAACGTCGACGGGCGGACGGGGGGTCGTGCTCAAGGGTTCACCTCAAAGGCTCGGGCGCGCTTCATCAGATCCGGGTCGTCGAGGACCTTCTCGATGTCCTCCGGACGACCGTGCTTGGTGAAGTGTTCCAGCTTCACCTGGATGAAGAGCGCCTGCGCACGCACCGCGACCGGCCCGTCCGGGCCGCCGATCCGTGCCTCGGCGGCGCTGTAGATCTTGCGGCCGTGCACGCCGGTGATCCACGCCCGCACGTGCAGCACGGAGTCGACCGGCACCGGGCAGAGGAAGTCAGTCTCCAGCCGGCCGGTGACGGCGGGGGCGTGCAGCAGCCAGTTCAGCGTGCCGAGCGTCTCGTCCATCGCCGTGGTCAGCAGGCCGCCGTGGGCCAGGCCGGGTCCGCCCTGGTGGGCCGAGCGGACGGCGAACTCGGCGGTGACGTCGAGCCCCTCGCCCGCCACCGCGTCGATCCGCAGGCCGCCGGGGTGCTGCGGGCCGCAGCCGAAACAGTGCTCGTAGTGCGAGCCGAGCCGGGCGCCCGGGGCCGGGGCCTCGGGGGCGCGCGGGGGCAGCACGGCCTCCGGCGGCGGCGTGGTCGGCGACGGCGACCCGGCTGGCGCCGGCGACGTGGTCGGTGCCAGCGGCGTACTCGGCGCCGACTGGGCGGACGGGGAGGCGGGGGCGATGGAACCGGTCACGGCGCCCAACCCTACCGACCGGTAGGCGAGGGGGGGCCGGGGGTGCCGTCCCGGGCCGCCCGTCACGGCGCCCACAATGGGGGCATGTACGACGAACGCCTCACCGTGCCGCGCTCCTGGTGGTTGCTCCCGGTCGCGATCGGGCTCACGCTCGCGCTGATCCTGCTGCGTCTCAGCGCGGTCGGCGCGTTGGTCGGGCTGGTGGTCGGCATCGCCGCCGGCGCGGCCGCGATCAGCAGCTACGGCTCCGCCCGGATCCGCGTGGTGCAGGGCTCGCTGGTCGCGGGCCCGGCCCGGATCCCGGTCGACGCCCTCGGCTCCGCGCACGCGCTCAGCCCCGCCGAGGCGGTGGCCTGGCGCGGGAGGAAGGCGGATCCGCGCGCCTTCATGCTGCTGCGCAGCTACGTGCCGACCGCCCTGCGCGTCGAGGTCAGCGACCCGGCCGACCCGACGCCGTACCTGTACCTGTCGACCCGCTCGCCGATGAAGCTGGCCGAGGCGCTCGACGAGGCGCGCCGGAGCGCCCGCGCCTGACGGGGAGGGACGAACGCGCCCGGGCGTCCCCGGGAAACGGAGAGGGACGGTTCCGCGATGCGGGACCGTCCCTGTTGTCTCCGTGCTGCACGGGGTGCCGCCCGAGGTGCGGCACCGCGCGCAGCACAAGGTACTGCGCTGGTACTACCTGACTCCGTACTGCCGGTGCGGCCGCCTCGGCGGCCGCCGGAACTGCCGTCCGGCCCCGCTGCCCGGGGCCGGACGGGGCGGTGTGCCGGTCTCGCTGGCTGCGAGCGCCGGACCATGGCCGCCCTCGTTCTCAGGCGCCGCAGTCCCGGCAGATCGGGTTGCCGTTCTTCTCGCTGTACAGCTGGCTGCGGTGGTGCACCAGGAAGCAGCTCATGCAGGTGAACTCGTCGGCCTGGCGCGGCAGCACCCGGACGGAGAGCTCCTCGTTCGAGAGGTCGGCGCCAGGAAGCTCCAGGCCCTCGGCCGCCTCGAACTCGTCGACGTCGACCGAGCTACCGGTCTTCTCGTTCCGCCGAGCCTTCAGTTCCTCGATGCTGTCCTCGTTGAGGTCGTCATCGGTCTTGCGTGGGGTGTCGTAGTCCGTTGCCATTTTTTCGCTCTCCCCCTCCGGGTTTGTGCGGTGTGTGCGGTATCTCCAGCGCACGTAACGCATGGGGGGTCGGTCTTGTGCCCGACCCGAGGCGGAGATTTTGCCTTACTTCAAGCCCTGTTACTCAATCGACACTCAGCCAGGGGTCCGTTGGGGTGATCCGCTCGGGGACGGGGGGCCTCACGCTGGGCCATCACCGGCCCGCGATCGGGGCCGCCCGGCGGACACGGACAGTGATCGGCGACCGCGGGGGCGTCCGCCCATTCCCTTGCCCACCAGGGGCGCCCGCCAACCCACCGGGGCGAAACGGGCCGCCGATTCCCTCACGGACGGCGACCGGGACGCCGTTCACCATGATCACGCTCCGGGGTCGGGCCGCCCCGCGGAGCGACACGGTGTGAGCTTGCTCACGTTCCGAATCTTCCGGGGCAAACCGCGGAAAATCCACCCAAGCGGAGCGGCCGGATCCACGACCCGCCGTGCTTGCGGTTCGTGTCCGGCCACTACCGGGCACCCGGCGACGGCCGGGCCGCCGTCGGCTACTGGGCGGCCTTGCGCGCGGCCCGGCGGGCCAGCAGTGCGGCTTGCCGCTCGTCGAACCTGGTCGCCTGCGCGTCCAGCCCGCCGAGGAAGACGCCGAGCTCGTCCTGGGCCTGCTGGCCGTCCGGGCCGAGGCCGTCGATCTCCATCACCCGGAGGTGGCGCAGCACCGGCTGCAGCACGTCGTCGTGGTGGATCCGGAGGTTGTAGACGCCGCCGATGGCGATCTGGGCGGCGGCCCGCTCGAAGCCGGGGATGCCGTGGCCGGGCATCCGGAAGTCGGTGACCACGTCGGCGATGGCCCGCATGGCCTGGTCGGGGGCGATCTCCAGGGCGGCCTTCAGCAGGTTCCGGTAGAAGACCATGTGCAGGTTCTCGTCGTTGGCGATCTTCGCCAGCAGCTGGTCGCAGAGCGGGTCGCCGGCGTGGTGGCCGGTGTTGCGGTGCGAGATGCGGGTGGCGAGCTCCTGGAAGGCCACGTACGCGACCGAGTGCAGCATGCTGTGCGCGTTGTCGGACGCGAAGCCCTCCGACATGTGGCTCATCCGGGCCCGCTCCAGCTCGTCCGGGTCGACGGCCCGGGTGGCGAGCAGGAAGTCGCGGATGGCTATGCCGTGCCGGCCCTCCTCGGCCGTCCAGCGGTGCACCCAGGTGCCCCAGGCGCCCTCCCGGCCGAACATGGTGGCGATCTCGTGGTGGTAGCTGGGGAGGTTGTCCTCGGTCAGCAGGTTGACCACCAGCGACACCCGGCCGAGCGGGGTCACCTGGGACTGCTCCACCGACCAGGCCTCGCCGCCCAGCACGCCGTCGAAGTCGCGGCCCTGGCTCCACGGGATGAACTCGTGGGGCATCCAGTCCTTGGCGACCTTCAGGTGGCGGTTGAGCTCCTTCTCGACGACCTCTTCGAGGGCCATGATCAGCCGCGCGTCGGTCCAGGCGCTCGATCCGAGGGAGGCGGTGCGCTGCACGGGGGCGATGGTCACGGTCTTGCTCCTGGGGGAACGGTCACGCGCGGGACGGGCGCGTTGGGCGGGCACGTCGGGGACGACGGTCGGGCTGCACTTACGGTTGCGTAGGTTACGTAACCGTAAGTTGCTCGGGCCGGAAATGACAAGCCGCCCCCGCCAGGCCTTATGTCGTCTTGACAGGCCTGACGGGGGCGGCTTGAGATGGTCGGCGCACGGAGCGCGGGGACGCCCGAACGGCGTAGCGGGCCGAGGACGGCCCTGGGAGGCCGGTCAGGCCCCCGGGATGCGGACCCGCATGACGAGGCCGCCACCGGCCCGCGGGGTGGCCTCGATGGTGCCTCCGTGCGCCCGGACCACCGAGCGCACGATGGAGAGGCCGAGTCCGACCCCCTTGTCGCTGCGGGTGCGGTCGGCGCCCTTGACCCGGCGGAAGGGCTCGAAGATGTGCTCCAGCTCGTAGCCGGGGACGACCGGGCCGGTGTTCGAGACCACGAGCTCGCCGCCACCGCCGGGCACCTCGGCGGTGGTGATCTCGACCCAGCCGCCGGGGGTGTTGTAGCGCACCGCGTTCTGCAGCAGGTTGAGCGCGAGCCGCTCCAGCAGGACGCCGTTGCCGCCGACCACGGCCGGGGTGAGCGTGGAGCGCACCTCGACCTCGCGCCGGTCGGCCTCGGCCCGGGTCTGCTCCAGGGCGCGGCCGGCCACCTCGGAGAGCTCCACCGTGCGGCGGTCGGTCAGCTCGTTCTCGCTCCGGGCGAGCAGCAGCAGGCCCTCCACCAGCTGTTCGCTGCGCTCGTTGGTGGCCAGCAGGGTCTTGCCGAGCTGCTGGAGGTCGGGCGAGGCCGCCGGGTCGGAGAGCTGGACCTCCAGCAGGGTGCGGTTGATCGCCAGCGGGGTGCGCAGCTCGTGCGAGGCGTTGGCGACGAAGCGGCGCTGGGAGTCGAAGGAGCGGTCGAGCCGGTCGAGCATGTCGTCGAAGGTGTCGGCGAGCTCCTTGAGCTCGTCGTCCGGACCGTCCAGCTCGATCCGCCGGTGCAGGTCGGAGGAGGCCACCTCGCGGGCGGTGCGGGTGATCCGCCCGAGCGGGCGCAGCACCCGGCCGGCCATCGCGTAGCCGGCGACGAAGGCGATCACCGCGAGGCAGACCAACACCGTGAGGGACTTGCGCAGCAGGGTGTTGAGGGCCGCGTTGGAGGCGACGTCGTGCCGGCCGGCGAGGTACTGGTTGAACTGCTCGCTGGTCATCGGCACGCGGTTGACGGTGACGTCACTGCCGAAGACGAACGGCGGCGGCGCCACGTCGTGCAGGGCCTGCCGGACGAAGAAGTACATCAGCAGCAGCAGGACCACGCCGGCCATCAGGAACATCCCGCCGTACAGCAGGGTGAGTCTCATCCGGATGGTCGGGCGGAACGGCAGCCAGGCGAGCATGCCGTCGCCGGGGACGTAGGCGTCGTTCGACGCCTGGTGCAGCCGGGGCGCGCGGGGCGGTTGCACGGGCCTGGGCGGCACGGCGCGCGGGCCGCCGGCGGGCGCGCCGGAGGGCCCGCCGGCCGGGGGCGGGGTGGTCATGGTGTTCCTCTCGGAGCGTCCGCCGGAAGCGGGCGCGGAAGGCCGGCCGCGGGGGCCGGAGGGATCAGATCCGGTAGCCGGAGCCGGGGACGGTGACGATCACGGGCGGGTCGCCGAGCTTGCGGCGCAGCGTCATGACGGTGACCCGAACGACGTTGGTGAACGGGTCGGTGTGCTCGTCCCAGGCCTTCTCCAGCAGCTGTTCGGCGGAGACGACGGCGCCGCCGGCCCGCATCAGCACCTCCAGGACGGCGAACTCCTTGGGGGCGAGCTGGACGGGGCGCCCGTCCCGGATCACCTCGCGGCGGCCCGGATCGAGCGAGATGCCCGCGCGCTCCAGCACGGGCGGCAGCGGAACGGTCGCGCGGCGGCCCAGCGCCCTTACCCGGGCGACGAGTTCGCTGAAGGCGAACGGCTTCGGAAGATAGTCGTCGGCGCCGATCTCCAGGCCCTCGACCCGGTCGCTGATGTCACCGGAGGCGGTCAGCATGATCACCCGGGTGGCCAGCCCCTGGTCGACCACGCTGCGGCACACGTCGTCGCCGTGGACCAGCGGCAGGTCGCGGTCGAGGACCACGACGTCGTAGTCGTTGACCGCGATGCGCTGGAGCGCGGCCTCCCCGTCGTACACCACGTCGACGGCCATCGCCTCGCGGCGAAGGCCGGTGGCGACGGCCTCGGCGAGCAGCTGCTCGTCCTCGACGACGAGAACCCGCACGGTCGTTGTCCCTTCTCCAGGCCGGCCCCGGAAGCGGACGCACGGCTCCGACGGTGCCTCCATCCTGCCTGGTCCTGCGGTAAAGCAGCGATAAGCTGCCCCGGGGGCACGGCCGTCCCGACGGCGCGATCATGGGGGAGAGCGCGGTTCGTACCGGGAACACTCCGGTTGGACTGTGACACAGGCAACTTTCTCGCCCCGGGAGGTTTCTCCCGTCCGGGGGTGGGGAGGACAGGTGCACACCCGCGATCTGGCTGTTGGCCGATCGCACCCACCCGCCGTGCGTTCATCCGCGCCGGCCCTGGGGCTTGGGGCGTCACCGGGAGCGGCCGAGGGCCGTCTCCGCGCCCGACCGGAGATCTCGACCCGCCGGATCGGACGCTTCCGCTGACCACCACAACCCTGGGGCGGGGGACGCACGAACGTGCACGTCCGACACAGTAAGGGGGCCCGTATGGACGCCTTCACCGCCGGAATCCTGCAGCGCATAGCCAACGCCGAGCAGGACCTGCACCGCGCGATCGAGGCCGGGGACGAATTCCTGGCCGAGGTGGAGCAGTCCGAGCTGGACGATCTCCGCCGGCTCGCCGCCGAACACGGCGTGGACACGGTGCTGGAGCGCCACCGCACCGCCGCCTGATCCACCCGTCCCGACCGACCCGACGCCGGACTTCCGGCACCAGCGGCCCCCTCCGGGGGGCCGTGAGCAACCTGCGAAACCCAAGCCCTGGCATCCCCTGTATGCCAGGGCTCTTCCTTGCCCGGCCCCGACGGCCGGCCCCGGCCCGCCCGTTCGGCCCCCGGCCCGTCGGCAGGGGGCCGCCAGGACCTAGTCCGCCCAGGCGCGCAGCCGCGCCAGCCGCTCCTGCAGCGGCTGGTACACGCCGGGCGCGGCGGCGACGGTCAGCTCGCCGTCCGGGCCGTGGCCCGGGCGGCCGCCGACCATGGCGCCGGCCTCGGCGGCGATCAGGCAGCCCGCGGCCCGGTCCCAGGGGGCGAGCCCGCGCTCGTAGTAGCCGTCCAGCCGCCCGGCGGCGACATCGCAGAGGTCCACGGCTGCGGCCCCGCCCCGGCGGATGTCACGGACCTCCGGCATGAGTGCGAGCAGCACCTCGGCCTGCCGGATCCGTACCTGCTGCACGTAGTTGAATCCGGTGCCGATCAGCGCCTGCCCCCACGGCGGGGCCGGGCGGGCGGAGAGCGGCCGGCCGTCCAGGTGGGCGCCGCGGCCGAGCACGGCGTGGAACAGCTCGCCGCGGGCCGGGGCGTACACCACGCCGACGACCGCCTCGCCGTTCAGCTCCGCTGCCACGCTGACGGCCCAGGACGGCAGCCCGTACAGGTAGTTGACGGTGCCGTCGAGCGGGTCGACGACCCAGCGGACCCCGCTGGTGCCGGGCCGGTCGGCCCCCTCCTCGCCGAGGTAGCCGTCGGCCGGGCGGCGGGCGCCGATCAGCTCCAGGACCAGCTTCTCGGAGGCGAGGTCCATCTCGGTGACGACGTCGACCGGGCTGCTCTTGGTGCCCGCCACGCCCAGTTCGGCCGGCCGGCCGTCGCGCAGCAGCGCGCCCGCCTGCCGGGCGGCGTCCAGGGCGACGTCGAGCAGTTCGTCGAGCAGTTCGGGACTGGGCACGGGCTCTCCTCGGAGGGGGTCAGCGCTCGGCGGCGGCCGGGCGCGGGGCGCGCGGGTTGGGGCAGCAGGCCACCGCACAGACGTCGTGGCTGGGGCCGAGCGTGCCGAGGGCGCAGCGGGTCACGGCCTCGCCGCGCTCGGCGGCGGCCCGTTCCAGTACGAGTTCGCGGACGGCGGCGGTGAACCGGGGGTCGGCGCCGACGGTGGCGGCGCGGGCGACCGGCAGGCCGAGTTCGGCGGCCTTGGCCACCGCCTCGGTGTCCAGGTCGTACTTGACCTCCATGTGATCGGAGACGAAGCCGATCGGGACCATCACCACGGCCGGCGCGCCGTCGGCGTGCTGGGCCTCCAGGTGGTCACCGATGTCGGGTTCCAGCCACGGGATGTGCGGGGCACCGCTGCGGCTCTGGAAGACCAGCTCCCAGGGCCGGTCAGCGACGCCGGTGCGCTCGGCGACGGCGGCGACGACCAGCCGGGCCACCTCCAGGTGCTGGGCGACGTACGCGCCGCCGGGCCGGCCGCGGGCCGGGTCGTCCGGGGCACCGGAGGTCTCGGCCATGGTGTCCGGGATGGAGTGGGTGGTGAACGCGAGCCGGGCGCCGGCGCGGACCTCCGCGGGCAGCCGGTCCAGCGCGGCCACGGTGGCGTCGATCATCGGCCCGACGAAGCCGGGGTGGTTGTAGAAGTGCCGCAGCTTGTCCACCCTCAGGGCGGGGCGCCCCTCCTCGGCCAGCTGCGCGAGCGCGTCGGCGAGGTTCTCCCGGTACTGGCGGCAGCCCGAGTACCCGGCGTAGGCGCTGGTGGCGAGGACAGCGACGCGGCGGTGCCCGTCGGCGGCGATCTCGCGCAGGGTGCCGACCAGGTAGGGCGCCCAGTTCCGGTTGCCCCAGTAGACCGGGAGGCCGAGGCCGTGGTCGGCGAAGTCCTTGCGCAGCGCGGCCAGCAGCTCGCGGTTCTGCTCGTTGATCGGGCTCACGCCGCCGAACATGAAGTAGTGCTTGCCCACCTCCTTGAGCCGCTCCTTCGGGATGCCCCGGCCGCGGGTGACGTTCTCCAGGAAGGGGACGACGTCCTCGGGGGCCTCGGGCCCGCCGAAGGAGAGCAGCAGCAGGGCGTCGTACGGCTGGGCCGCGATCGGAGCGGCGCCGGAGGGTGAGGGATTGCGCACGTCGGACATGGGACCGATCCTGCCATTGAGGGGCCGGACCCCGCGGGCTGGGCCGCACCGGGCGTCCGGAAAATACTGTTTGCCAACGTACGTAAGCTGTCTTGGCCAGCCTCGTTCCTTACCCCTGCGGAGCCACCGTGCTGTCCAGCTACCGCCAGATCTTCGCCGCCCCCGGCAGTCTGGCCTTCTCCTCCACCGGCTTCATATCCCGGCTGCCGATCTCCATGACCGGCATCGGCATCGTGACCATGCTCTCCCAGCTGCGTGGCTCCTACGGGGTGGCCGGCCTGGTGTCGGCGACGCTGGCGGTGTCCGCCGCGGTGCTGGGGCCGCAGGTCTCCCGGCTGGTGGACCGGCACGGGCAGCGCCGGATCCTCCTGCCAGCCACCGCGATCACCGTCGCCGCCGCCGTCGGACTGCTGGTCTGCGCCCGGCTGGGGGCGCCCGACTGGACACTCTTCGTCTTCGCGGCCGGCATGGGCGTCATGCCGAGCACCGGCGCAATGGTCCGCGCCCGCTGGGCCCACCTCTACCGGGACGACGCGCCCAAGCTGCACACCGCGTACTCCTTCGAGGCCGTGGTCGACGAGATCTGCTTCATCGTCGGCCCGATCCTCGCCATCACCCTGGCCACCTCCGTCTTCCCGGAGGCCGGCGTCCTCCTCGCCGGGCTCTTCCTCGCCGTCGGCGTGGCGCTGTTCGCCGCGCAGCGCTCCACCCAGCCGCCGGTGCACCCGGCCGCCCGGCACACCGGCAGCTCGGTGATCCTCAACCGCGGGCTGCAGGTGCTGATCCTGACCTTCGTCGCCACCGGCGCGATCTTCGGCTCGGTGGAGGTCGTCACCGTCGCCTTCTCCGACGAGCAGGGCCACAAGTCCGTCTCCAGCGTGATCCTGGCGCTCTGGGCGCTCGGCTCCTGCGTGGCCGGCGTGGTGTTCGGCACGCTGAAGCTCACCGGCTCGATGGCCGGCCGCTTCTTCGGCGGCGTCCTCTTCATGGCGCTCAGCATGGCGCCGCTGCTGCTGGTCGCCGAGTCGGTGCACGGGGTCGGCGGGCTGGCCGCGGTCGGAGCCGCACTGCTGGTCGCCGGCATCGCCATCTCCCCCACCCTGATCACCGCGATGGCCCTGGTCGAGCGGCTCGTCCCGGCCGCCCAGCTCACCGAGGGCATGACCTGGACGACCACCGGGCTTGCCCTCGGCGTCGCACTCGGCTCCTCCGCCGCAGGCTGGGTGGTCGACGCGGCCGGGGCCGCCGCCGGCTACTGGGTGCCGCTGACGGCCGGGGTGTTCGGTGTGGTCGCCGCCCTCACCGGGCTCGGCCGCCTGCGGGCCGGTCTGTCGTCCGCCGAGGCCGCCCAGCCCGCCGGGCAGACCGTAGACCTCGATCGGTGAACTGACTAATCTCCTCCCTACTCGCGGGCCTACCCGCGGGTAGGGCGGCGGCGCCGCCCCGGAGCGAGCCGACACCGTTCGGCCACGGAGCAGGAGGCACCGCATGCCCCAGGCCAGTACCGCACCCCGCACCCGCTGGACCAACTGGGCCGGCAACCAGAGCGCCCACCCGGCCAAGGTGGTCACGCCCGGCACGGCGGAGGAACTGGCCAAGGAGATCCTGCGCGCAGCCGACCAGGGCCGCACCGTCAAGGCGGTCGGCTCCGGCCACTCCTTCACCTCGATCGCCTCCGCCGGGGACGGCGTCCTGGTCCGCCCGTACGCGATGACCGCCGTCCGCGAGATCGACCGCGAGGCCGGCACCGTCACCGTCGAGGCCGGCCTGCCACTGGCCCGGCTCAACCGGCTGCTCGCCGCCGCCGGGCTCTCGCTCACCAACATGGGCGACATCGAGGTCCAGACCGTGGCCGGCGCCACCAGCACCGGCACGCACGGCACCGGCCGGGACTCCGGCTCGCTCGCCGCCCAGATCCGCGCCCTGGAGATCGTCCTCGCCGACGGCAGCGTCCGGCACTGCTCCCCCGCCGAGAACCCGCTGCTCTTCGAGGGCGCCCGGCTCGGCCTCGGCGCCCTCGGCGTGATCACCGCGCTCACCTTCGCCGTCGAACCGGCCTTCCTGCTCACCGCGCACGAGCAGCCGATGCGCTTCGACGAGGTCCTGGAGCGGCTCGACGACCTCACCGCTGTCAACGAGCACTTCGAGTTCTACTGGTTCCCGCACACCGACCGCTGCTCGACCAAGCGCAACAACCGCAGCCAGGGGCCGGCCGCCCCGCTGCCCCGGTTCAAGGAGTGGCTGGAGGACGACCTCCTCTCCAACACCGTCTGGGAGGGAGCCTGCCGGGTCGGCCGGCGCTTCCCCGGCACCGTGCCCGCCATCGCCTCGCTCGCCAGCCGCGCCTGGTCGGACCGCAGCTACACCGACACCGCGTACAAGGTGTTCACCAGCCCCCGCAAGGTCCGCTTCGTGGAGATGGAGTACGCGGTGCCGCGCGAGGAGGTCGCCGAGGTGCTGCGCGAGCTCCGGGCCATGATCGAACGCTCCGACTGGAGGATCAGCTTCCCGGTGGAGGTGCGGTTCGCCCCCGCCGACGAGCTCTGGCTCTCCACCGCCGGCGGCCGGGACAGCGCCTACATCGCCGTCCACCTCTACCGGGGCACCGCCGAACAGGGCTACTTCACCGAGGTGGAGAAGCTGATGGCCGCCCACCACGGCCGCCCGCACTGGGGCAAGCTGCACACCCGCGACGCCGACTACCTCGCCGGGGTCTACCCGCACTTCGCCGACTTCACGGCGCTGCGGGACGAGCTCGACCCGGAGCGCCGCTTCGGCAACGACTACCTGCGGCGGGTGCTCGGGGCGTAGGCGTCCGGCCGGTCTCGCACGCCGATCCGGCAGGCCCGACCGGAGAGGCCCCAGGTCCTGTCCGGCCGGTCTCGCGCGCCCGGCAAGACCGGCCCGGGAAGGGCCTGGTTCACCGGCTGTCGGTGGGGGCGGCGGCCTGTGGGGAGACCGCGGCGGGCGCACCGCTCGGGGCGGGCGGCTGCGGGGCCGCCTCGCCGGACGGCCCGGCGCCGCCGCTCGGGCTCGCCGCACCGGACGCGCCGGCGGACGGCTCGGTGGAGGGCCCGGTGGACCGACCGGCGGACGGCGTGGAGCTGGGGCCCGACGACGGGGAGGCCTTGCCGCCGCTCCCGGCGCTCGGGCTCGCGCCCGGGGAGGCCGGCGCCGAGGCGCCGCCGTCCTTCCCGGCCGACGGGCTTGCGCCACCCCGCGACGGGACGCCCGAAGGCCCGCCCGTGGGGTCACCGGCCGGACGGCCGGACGGGGCCTGCGGCTTCGGACTCACCGTGCCACCCAGCGAGGTGCCACTGCCCGCCTCGCCCTTCACCGTGGCCGACACCGGCTGCCCGGTGGCCAGTTCGAAGGCGACGATCGGCGTCATCGCCAGGAGGAAGACCAGCCCGGACACCGCCGCGGACGTCTTCCACGTCCACCGCCGACGCGCCCGGACCACCTGCGGCGCGTTCCACTCCGGGGAGATCGCCGGCACCGTCGCCGGCGTGCCGGAGGCCGGCACCTGGCGGAGCCCGTTCACCTCCGGCCCGGGACCGGTCCGGTCCACCGCGTCGCGCAGGTGTTCGCCGGTACGCCGGAAGACGTGCTGGAACACCGCACCTCCGGTGGTCGCCCCGAGGCTCACCACCGCCGCGCCCAGAATCGTGCCGTAGACGCCGAGTTCGGAGGCGAGCAACGCCCCCACCACGGCGGCGAGTGCACTGGCCGCGACCTGAGCCACACTCAGATCAATTCGCCTGCGACCTTCCGTACCGCCCTCCCCGGCGGCCTTCTCGGCGGACTTCTGCTCCGGCATCAACATCCCTCGGTCCGTACGACTGCTCTTCGAACAAGTCGCTCCATCTTGCCCAAAGAAGGACACAAGGGGCGAAAATGCGGTTCTGCGCGGGAGATATATGTGAAGATGATCACCGTCCACCGGCTGATCGTCGGCGATCGGGGGTGCGCGCTCTTGAGATTCCCGTGAATCGCGGGAGACTTGAGCGGCGAGCCGCCCCTTTGGATGCCACGAATGGAGTACTGTTCGTAAAGCCTGAGCCCTGGGTCGACTTGTCGACTGGCCATCAACCGCCAGATTGACAAAGAGCCACGGCGCAGGCACGCACGGCGACGCCCGTCCCGGATCGTCGCGATCACTGCGCGTGCGAGGACGGTCGGGATACCCAGGCGCGACGTCAACAGGTGACGTGGCAAAAAGGCAACCGTGCCACAGCGGCGCGTCCGGGCCTAAGCCCGACACGCCGGGGAACTCAGCAAGGTTGTGGCCAGTCGCGAGCGGGCAGGCCACACTCAGTACGGGAGCAGCGACGCAGGTGACGTCGGCAGGCACCACCCGGGAGGTAACCGTGCCCGAACTGCGGGTTGTGGCCGTCAGCAACGACGGCACACGGCTGGTGCTCAAGGCTGCCGACAGCACGGAGTACACCCTCCCCATCGACGAGCGGCTGCGAGCCGCCATCCGTGGTGACCGTCCGCGCCTCGGCCAGATCGAGATCGAGGTGGAGAGCCACCTCCGCCCCCGCGACATCCAGGCGCGGATACGAGCCGGTGCCTCCGCCGAGGAGGTCGCGCAGGCCGCCGGCATCTCCGTCGACCGCGTCCGCCGCTTCGAGGGGCCCGTGCTCGCCGAGCGCGCCTTCATGGCCGAGCGGGCTCGCAAGACCGCCATCCGCCGGCACGGCGAGTCCACCGGACCGCAGCTGGGCGAGGCCGTCGCCGAGCGGCTCGCGCTGCGCGGCGCCGAGAAGGACACCGAGCGCTGGGACTCCTGGCGGCGCGACGACGGCACCTGGGAGGTCATCCTCTCCTACCGGGCCGAGGGCGAGGGCCGCAGCGCGTCCTGGACGTACGACCCGCCGCGGCGCCTGGTCCAGCCCAACGACGACGAGGCCCGCGCGCTGATCGGCGAGAACGTCGAGCGCGAGGAGGAGTCGGTCTTCCCGTTCATCCCGCGGATCGCCCGGCTCCCCCACGACCGGCCGTTGCGCCCGATGATCGACCGGCCCTCGGCGGACCGCATCATGTCGGCCCGCGAGGTGCGCGAGGGCCGCGAGGCCACCGCCGAGTCGCGCGACTCGCTGACCAGCCTGCTCGACGTCGTCCCCGCCTTCCGCGGTGACCTCGCCGTCGGTGCACCGCCGCCGATCGAGCCGGTGCCCGCGGAGGTCGCCGAGGAGAGCGAGGAGCCGGCAGCCGCCGCCCCCGCAGTCGGCGCGGGCTCGGCGTACGCGGACATCCTGATGCCGCGGGCCGTCGCCCCGCACCGCGAGCGCCTGGTCGGGACGACCGACCGGCAGGCGGAGGCGGACGGCGTCCGGCCCGGACGCCGGGCCACCGTGCCGAGCTGGGACGAGATCGTCTTCGGCAGCCGGCGCAAGAAGCAGGAGTAGCCGTCACCGTCGGCGAAGGGGTGGAAGGCCGGTCGGCCTTCCACCCCTTCGCCGCGTCACCGGCCGTGCCACCGCACCCTCGTACTGCCGGCGTCGTCCGACCGCGGCTCCGTACGACCGGCGTCGCACCGCCGGCGGGACGCGGCCGGCTCAGCCCGGCTGGTCGGTGACCGCCACCGGGCGGCTCCCGTCGCTCGACCACTCGCTCCACGAGCCCGGGTACAGCGTGGCCGGTAGGCCCGCCACCGCCAGCGCCAGGATCTGGTGCGCCGCCGTCACACCCGAACCGCAGTACACCGCGGTCTCCCGCTCCCCCGCACCCAGCGCGCGGAACCGCTCGGCCAGTTCGGCGGCCGGCCGGAACCGCCCGTCCGGGCCGACGTTCTCGGTCGTCGGCGCGGAGACCGCCCCCGGGATGTGCCCGGCGCGCGGGTCGATCGGCTCGGTCTCCCCCCGGTAGCGCTCCCCGGCCCGGGCGTCCAGCAACAGCCCCGTCCGGGCCCAGGCCGCCGCGCCGTCCCCGTCCACCGTCGGCAACCGGCCCGGCGCCGGCTTGAAGTCACCCTCCTCCGGCGCCGGCACCTCGGCGGTCACCGGCAGCCCGGCCGCCTGCCAGGCGGCGAACCCACCGTCCAGCACCCGCACGTCCGGGTGGCCGGCCCAGCGCAGCAGCCACCAGGCCCGGGCCGCGGCCAGCGAGGTGGCGCCGTCGTACACCACCACCGGACGGCCGGTGGAGACCCCGAAACGGCGCAGCGCGGCGCCCAACTCCTCGACGTCGGGGAGCGGGTGGCGGCCGCCTCGCCCGGGCGGACCGGCCGGGGCCGCGAGGTCGGTGTCCAGCTCGACGAAATGGGCGCCCGGGAGATGGCCGGCCGTGTAGTCCTCGATCCCGGGCGGACCGCCGAGCTGCCAGCGCACGTCGAGCAGGACCGGCGGGAGATCCGCGGCGAGCGCCTCCCGCAGGCCGGCCACCGAGACCAGCGGGGAGTCATCGTGAGAAGTCGTCATGCCGGTCATTCTTGCGCAGGGCCACCAACTCGACGCTCTTTGTGCGGTCTTTGCCGGACTTTCCGCGCGGCCCGGGGGTTCGGCGCGCGCCAGGGTGGAACCATCACCCTCACGTGCGCAGCTCCGTGCGCCGTCCGCCCCGTGAGGAGGCCCGCATGCCTGCGGTGAAGCTCCGGCTGGCCCAGGGCACGCCGTGCTGGGTCAGCCTGATGACCGACGACCTGGCGGGCGCCCGCGCCTTCTACGGCGAGCTGCTCGGCTGGACGTACACCCCGGGCCCCACCCAGCTCGGCGCCTACGTGCGGGCCGAGTCGGGCGGCGCCCCGGTCGCCGGTCTCGGTGTCTCCGCGGCGACGGGCTTCCCCGTCCAGTGGACGACCTACTTCGCGGTGGACAGCGCCGACCGGACGGCCCAGCTGGTGCGCGAGTGCGGCGGCACGGTGGCGGTCGGTCCGCTGCAGGCCGAGCGGGCCGGCCGGCTGGCGATCGCGGCCGACGTGTCCGGTGCGGTCTTCGGGCTCTGGCAGGGTGAGGAGCACACCGGCCGGGAGGCGGGCCCCGAGCCCGGCGGTCCCGCCTGGGCCGAGCTGATCACCCCGGACGAGGAGGGTGCGGCGGTCTTCTACGGCGCGGTGCTGGGGCGGCCGGTGGCGCCGGGCGCCGACGGGTCGGCGCTGCTGGTGGACGGCCGGCCGGTGGCGGGCATCCGGTCCGGCACCGAGCTACGCGGGCATGCGCCGCGCTGGCGGGTCCATTTCGCCGTCCGGGACACGGTGTTGACGGCCCGTCGGGCGATGGAGCTGGGCGGCCGGGTGCTGGTGGAGCCGCACGTGACGGGGCTCGGCCGGCTGGCGCGGCTGGCCGACCCGCAGGGCGGGCACTTCTCCGTACTGGAAACGGGCCTCTGACCGAGGGCTCTCAGGCCTGCTGTTCCTCGAAGGGCAGCACGTCCGGGGAGAGCACCGAGGCGCGGGCGGTCGCGGCGGTGAGCCGGCGGCGGTGGTGGCGGCGGCAGAGCACCTCGTAGCCGACCTCGTCCTCGCGCACCGTGATGTCGCCGATCACGACCTGGGCGCCCTCGACCACCATCACGCCGCCCACCGTCCGGGCGTTGTGGGTGGCGCGCGCGCCACACCAGCAGAGCGCCTCGACCTGGAGCACCTCGACCCGGTCGGCCAGTTCGATCAGCCGCTGGGAGCCGGGGAAGAGCCTCGTCCGGAAGTCGGTGGTGATACCGAAGGTGAAGACGTCGATGCCGAGCTCGTCGACCACCCGGGCCAGCTGGTCGACCTGTTCGGCGGCGAAGAACTGGGCCTCGTCACAGATCAGGTAGTCCACCCGGCCGCCGGCCGAGAGCCGGTGCACGACGTGGGCGTGGAAGTCGAAGTCGTCGGCGACCTCGACCGCCTCGGCCTGCAGGCCGAGGCGGCTGGAGATGGTGGCCGCGCCGGCGCGGTCGTTGCGGGTGAGGATGATCCCCTGTCGGCCGCGGGCGGCGTGGTTGTGGTCCATCTGGAGCGCGAGCGTCGACTTCCCGCAGTCCATCGTGCCCGAGAAGAACACCAGTTCAGCCATGGGTGGAGCAGAGGCCTTTCAGAGAGGGGGAGTTCACGCGGAGCGGGGGGTTCACGCGCGGACCTCGAGCAGGGGCACGAACTGCTCGACCGGGGTCATCGAGCCGTGCAGGCCGATCATCGCGGACTCGCCGGGCTCGTTGCGGGAGGCGACCACGGCGATGTCGTCACGGGCCGCGGCGACCACGTCGCCGATCCGGTGGTAGACCCGGTCGTCCACCGAGGGGCCGAACCAGCCGGCGGCGATCGCCTCGTCCCGGGTCGCCACCCACATGCGGTCGCCGAGCACCTCGCTCCAGACCGTGTACACGTCGGCGGCTGCCCCCGGCACGGCGTACACGTGCCGGGCACGGCCCTCGCCGCCGAGCAGCGCGACACCGGCGCCGAGCTCCCAGTCCTCGTCGAAGTCGACCCGGTCCTCGGGAGCGATGTCGATCATGCCGTGGTCCGCGGTGACGTACATCGCCGACCGCGGCGGCAGCTGCTGGGCCAGCCGCCGGGCCAGCCGGTCCACCGCGTCCAGCGTCATCCGCCACTCGTCGGAGTCCACCCCGAACCGGTGCCCGGCACCGTCCAGCTCGCTGACGTAGGTGTACACGAGGGCGCGGTCGTGCTCGGCCAGCCAGGCGGCGGCCTGGTCCATCCGCTCCTCGCCGGTGGTCCGCCCGAGGAAGGAGCCGCCGGAGAGCGCCACCCGGGTCAGCGGGGTCTGGGCGAACAACGGCGAGGACACCTGGGCGGTCGCCACCCCGGCGGCGTCGGTCTGCTCGAACACCGTCGGGTACGGCTGCCAGAGCGCCGGATCGGTGTGCGGCTGCCAGCGCAGCTGGTTCATCAGGTAGCCCGCGCCCGGCACCGCCACCGTGTAGCCGGCCAGGCCGTGCAGGCCCGGCGGGGTCCCGGTGCCCACGGAGGCCAGCGAGGTCGCGGTGGTCGACGGGAAGCCGGCGGTCAGCGGGCGGCCGGTGCCGCCCAGCGAACTGCCGGCCAGCGAGGAGAGGAACGGCGCGTACTCGGGGTGGCGCAGCAGCAGCTCCCAGCCGAGGCCGTCGACCAGGAACACCACCACCCGGTCGGCGGGCGCGATCGGCAGCGTCGCGGTGAAGCCGGGCACACCGAGGCCGGCCGCCACCGAGGGCAGGAGGTCGCAGAGCGAGCCGCTGCCGTAGAGGGGCGCCGGGGCGGTGGCGGGGTCGAGGATCTCGAAGGCGTCGTAGCCGTCGGGGGCGAAGGACATGGGTGAGGGGCTGGCTTCCTGGCTTCGGTGGCGTCGTCGTGCGTCAGGTCCCGGCGCACGTCGTCGTGCGTCGCCGGCTCAGACCCGTGGGCTGTTGCTGATCGTCGCGTCGGACAGCGCCCGGGCGAACACCAGCGCCTGGGCCACCGTCTCGGGACCGTCGCCGGCCTCGCTGACCCGCAGTGACAGGTCGTCAGCGGTGGCCGAACCGGTGTAACCGTGGTCCGCCTCGCAGTTCGGGTCCGAACAGCCGGCCGGCTCCAGGTCCAGGCGCTGCACCGCGCCCCAGCCGATGGTCAGCACGACCTCGCGCGGCAGCGTGCCCGGGGTGTACGTCTCCGGGTTGGCGACCATCCGGCTCACCACGACCGAACCGATCCGGTCCAGCCGGACACTCTCGGTCGAGGTCGTCGCGTACGGCACGGCCGGGCCTGCGCCGTCGCCGGACTGCTCGTCGGTGTGGCTCACCACGAACCGGGTCGGGGTCAGCACCAGCACGGTCACGTGCCGGCGGACCTCGTTGGCGTCGAAGGTGGTCTCCTGGTGCACCAGGTAGGAGCTGATCGGCTCAGGACCCACCGCGGACTCGACCGCCTCGGACACCAGGGCCGGGTAGTAGCCGCTGCGCTCGATCGCCGAGCGCAGGTCCTGAGTGGTGGTGGTACCGGTCTTCGCCATAACTCCATCCTGGCATGGTCCGCCGACGAAGCGGGCGGCACGGCGCCGAGCTTCCGGGCAACAGCGCCCCCGGACAGGGCGCAACCAAGGAAGGTTACAGCGTGCTCATGGCGCGCGGGCCCAGATCGCTGCGGACGGGCAGGGGTGCGATCCGCACTCGCGCCCCCAGGATCGCCAGCCCGTGCGGGGCGACGACCACGGGTTCGAGATCCACCGAGGCGACCTCCGGGAGGTCGTCCACCAGGCGGGAGACCCGCAGCAGCACCTCCTCCAGGGCGTCGGTGTCCACCGCCTCGGCGCCGCGCCAGCCGAACAGCAGGGGCGCCGCCCGGACCTCCCGGATCAGCCCGGCCACGTCCTGGTCGGTGGCCGGGACCAGCCGGTGGGCAACGTCACCGAGCAGCTCGGCAGGAGCGCCGGCCAGGCCGAAGGAGAGGATCGCGCCGACCGCCGGGTCCACGGTGGCGCCGATCACGGTGTCCACACCGCGCGGGGCCAGCCGCTGGACCACCAGCTCGGCCTGGGCGGCCCCGCCGAGCAGCGCGTCCAGCTCACGGTGGGCCCGGCGCAGCCCCGGCTCGCCGGTGAGGTCCAGCCGGACGCTGCCGAGATCGGGGCGGTGGCGCAGGTGCGGGGCGGTGGCCTTCAGCGCGACGGGGTAACCGAGCGTCGCGGCCGCACGAACGGCGCCCTCCTCGTCGGGCGCGGGCAGCGTCGGCGAGACGTCGATGCCGTAGCGGGCGAGCAGCGCCGTCGTGTCCGCGTCCGGCAGCGTGATCCGCGCGCCCCCCGGTTGGGTCCGGGCGGAGAAGGTGCGGCGCGTAGCGCCACGAACAAGGGTGGTGGTGGGCGACGGGCGGGCAGTCCGGGTGCTCAGCACCGCCTCGACCAGGGCCCGGGCGCCCGACTCGTCGATCCGGTCCAGCTCCGGGACGCGGGCCGTCTCCTCCGCCTCGGCCATCCGGTACCGCCACTGCGCGTAGTGGACGGCGTGCGCGAGGGCGCGGACGGCCCGCTCGGGCGCCGGGTAGGCGGGGATGCCTCCCGGCCGCAGCCGGTTCGGCAGATCGGTCAGCGCCAGATGGGCGAGCACCAGCGGCTTGCCCAACTCCCTCGCCCGCTCACCCGCTTCGAGCAGCGCGGCGGCGATCTCCGGGTCGTCGGAGCCCATCTCCGGATCGTCCGGGCCGGTCAGCCGGCCACCCATGAACGCATGCGCCGACGTGCCGATCGGCGGGATGGCAACGGCGATCACCGCGTCCACCCCCGGGTCGCCCAACGCCACGTCCAGCGCGATCCGGAAGTTCTCTCCGGTCGCGGCGGTCGTCAGGTCCACGGGCGTCCGCGGCCGCAGCCCGGCGCTCAGGCAGGCGTCATGGGTGAGCAGGCCGAGCGAGTCCGAATTGCCTACCACCGCGACCCGGTCCCCGGACGGCAGCGGCTGCAGGGCGAGCAGCTCCCCGGTGTCGTACAACTCGGTGATCGTCTCCACCCGGGTGACGCCGGCCTGCTCGAACAGCGCGTCCACGGTGGCGTCGCGCAGCCCGGTCGCGGTGGCCGGGACGGCATGGCCCGGCGGCAGGCTGCCGGTGTGGCGGGCGCCCTTCACCACCACGATCGGCTTGGCGGCGGCCAGCCGGCGGGCGATCCGGGTGAACTTGCGGGGGTTGCCGAAGGACTCCAGGTAGAGCAGCACCACCTCGGTGGCGGGATCCTCCGCCCAGTACTGGAGGAAGTCGTTGCCGGAGACGTCCGAGCGGTTGCCGACCGAGGCGAAGGAGGAGACGCCGAGCCCCCGGCGGTGGGCCGCCTCCAGCAGGGCCACGCCGATCGCACCCGACTGGCAGAAGATGCCGAAGCCGCCGCGCCGCGGCAGGACCGGCGCGAGCGAGGCGTTCAACGGGCGGTCGGCGTCGGTGTTGATCAGACCGAAGGCGTTCGGGCCGATCACCCGCATACCGGCCGCCCGCGCCTGACGGACCAGGGCACGCTGGCGGTCCCGGCCCTCCGGCCCGGTCTCCGCGTAGCCGGCGGTGACCACCACCAGACCCTGCACCCCGTGCGCGCCGCACTCGGCGACCGCGGCGGGGACGGCGGCGGACGGCACCGCGATCACCGCGAGATCCACCGGGCCCGGGATCTCCAGGATCGAACGGTGCACCGGGACACCGTCCAGCTCGGTACCGGGCGGCGCGTTGCGGTTCACGGCGTAGACGCGGCGGTCGTCGTCCGCTTCCTTGGCCCCGGAGCCCTCGGCCGCGGAGCCCTTGGCCGCGAGGTGACCGGCCTCGAGGTCACTGGCCTCGAATCCGCCGAGCAGATCGCGCAGGATCGCCCGGCCGACGGTCTGCGGGTTGCGCGACACCCCGAGCACCGCCACCGAACGCGGAGTGAGCAGCCGCTGCACGGACCTCGCCTCCGCGCGGTGCTCGCGCGCCCTCATCACCGCGAGCGAGGCCGCGGTCGGCTCCAGGTCGAACTCCAGGTGGACCACACCGTCGGCGAAGCTGCGGTGCTGGGTGTAGCCGGCATCGGTGAAGACCTTCACCATCTTGCGGTTCTCCGGCAGCACCTCCGCCTGGAAACGGCGGATACCGCGCTCCTGCGCCACCGCCGCGATGTGTTCCAGCAACGCGGAGGCCACCCCGCGGCCCTGGTGCGCGTCCTGCACCAGGAACGCCACCTCCGCATCGGTACCGGTGTCCGACGGACGGCCGTCGGGGTCGATCCGGTCGTAGCGGACGGTCGCGATGAACCGGTCCCGGATCACCACGGCCAGGCCCACCCGGTTGACGAAGTCGTGGTGGGTGAAACGACGGACGTCCTTGTCGGACAGCCGCGGATAGGGCGCGAAGAAGCGGAAGTACTTGGACTGGTCCGACACCTGTTCGTAGAACTCCACCAGCCGCCCGGCGTCCGCGGGCGTGATCGGCCGGATCCGGGCCGTGCCGCCGTCCCGCAGCAGGATGTCGGCCTCCCAGTGCTGCGGGTAGTCCGGCCCGGCATGCTCGGGGTGGTGCGCCGACGCCGGCTTCGGGCCCTGCCGTGCGCCTTGCATCGGGCCCTGCGTCGTGCCGTGCTGCGGGCCCAGCTCGGGATGCGGTACCGCGGAGTCGTCCACATTCGTCAGGTTATCCGGCGGCGAGCCGAATGGCGCCGGGCGTGCGGCCACGGCAGGGTGAGCAGGGCCGCCCAGCGGCCCGGCAAGGCCGCTGGCCGGGGCTTATGCCCTCACTTATGCCCCCGAAAGAAACAATCACAAGTCCTGAACGAGGCGGCTCGAAGGGGTCACCTGCGTGCAACACTGGTCTAGACAACATGGCCGCCACCCCTAGCACGGCCGTGACCAGCTTCACCGGAAAGGCACGTCTCATGGCTGAGCGCCGCGTCACCATCGGTTGGGCCGAGGGCCTGCACGCCCGTCCCGCCGCCGTCTTCGTCAAGGCCGTCACGGCCACCGGCGTGCCGATCACCATCGCCAAGCCCGGCGGCAAGCCGGTCAACGCCGCCTCCCTGCTCGGCCTGCTCGGTCTCGGCGCCCAGGGCGGCGAAGAGGTCGTCCTCGCCTCCGACGCCGAGGGCGCCGACGAGGCCCTCGACCGCCTCGCCAAGCTGGTCCAGGAGGGCCTCGACGAGCTGCCGGCCGCCGCCTGAGCCAGTTCTCGGCCACAGAGCGCCCGGCAGTGACAGCACTGCCGGGCGCTTCTGTCCGTCCACGGGACGAACACCGCGAGGAGGGCCCCGACATACCCGGGGCCCTCCTCGCGTCCGGGCTCACCCCTTGACGCAGACGACCTGCTTCAGGTGTGCCACGATCTCGACGAGGTCCTTCTGCTGCTCGATGACCTTCTCGATCGACTTGTACGCACCGGGAATCTCGTCCACGACTCCGCTGTCCTTGCGGCACTCCACGCCCTTGGTCTGCTCGACCAGATCACGCGTGGTGAACCGCTTCTTCGCGGCGTTCCGGCTCATCTTGCGGCCGGCGCCGTGCGAGGCCGAGTTGAACGCCGCCTCGTTGCCGAGGCCGCGGACGATGTACGAACCGGTGCCCATCGAGCCGGGGATGATCCCGTAGTCTCCGGAGCCGGCCCTGATCGCACCCTTGCGGGTCACCAGGAGATCGACACCGTCGTACTGCTCCTCCGCCACGTAGTTGTGGTGGCAGCTGATCACCTCGTCGAACGCGACCTTCGCCTTGGCGAACTCACGGCGGACGACGTCCTGGAACAGCGCCATCATCACCGCGCGGTTCTTCTTGGCGTACTCCTGCGCCCAGAAGAGGTCCTGCCGGTAGGCACCCATCTGCGGGGTGTCCGCGATGAACACCGCCAGGTCGTGATCGACCAGCCCCTGGTTGTGCGGCAGCGAGCGGGCGACGCCCATGTGATGCTCCGCCAGCTCCTTGCCGATGTTCCGCGAGCCGGAGTGCAGCATCAGCCAGACAGTGCCGGTGTCATCAACGCACAGTTCGATGAAATGATTACCTCCACCGAGCGTTGCCATCTGCTGCATGGCCCGCTCGCGCCGCCACTTCACCTCCGGCGCGACCCCGTCGAAGCGCTCCCAGAAGTCGTCCCAGCCCGCCGTCGCGAAGCCGTGCAGCCTGCGCGGGTCGACCGGGTCGGTGTGGAGGCCGCGGCCGACCGGGATGGCCTGCTCGATCTTGGAGCGGAGGCGGGAGAGGTCGTCGGGGAGGTCCTCGGCGGTGAGCGACGTCTTCACGGCGCTCATGCCGCAGCCGATGTCCACGCCGACCGCCGCGGGGCAGACGGCGCCGCGCATGGCGATCACGGAGCCGACCGTCGCGCCCTTGCCCAGGTGGACGTCGGGCATCACGGCGAGGCCGTGCAGCCAGGGCAGCGAGCTGATGTTGCGCAGCTGCTGCATGGCCTGGCCCTCGACGGTGGCCGGGTCGGTCCACATCCGGATCGGGACCCGGACGCCGGGTACCTCGGTGTACGACATGGTTGAACGACCTCCAAAGGTCGGTTGGTTCAAGCCTAGGTGTGGTGCCGCGCGAAGAGTCCCGGTGCGGCTCGGGGAAGATCTGGGGTGGCGGCGCTCAGGCGGCCAGGGGGCGGGCCGGGGCACACGGGAGGAACGGTCGTGGGGAGCGCACTGTGGTCGGCTCGACCCTCATGGTGACCGCCTCCTTTCCGTCGTCGTACCGGCTGCCGGGGGATATCTACCCACAGGGCGATCACGCCCCGCAAGGGATTTAACGACGGAGGGCCCGGCGGAGCGGAATGCTCCACCGGGCCCTTCCCGTACGGCGGTTCAGGCGCGGTTCAGGCGCTGATCACGGTGACCTCGCCGATGCCGAGCTTGCGCACGGGTTCGGCGATCTGGGCGGCGTCGCCGACGAGGACGGTGACCAGGCGGTCCGGCGGGAAGGCGGCGACCACGGCCTCGGTGGCGGCGGCCGTCGGGAGCTCGGCGAGCTGCCGGTAGACCTCGGCCTGGTAGTCGTCGGGCAGGTGCTGCTCGACCTGGTCGGCCAGGGTACCGGCGACCGAACCGGCGGTCTCGAACTTCAGCGGTGCGACGCCGACCAGGAACTGCACGGCCTCGTCGCGCTCGGCATCGGTGAGGCCCTCGGCGGCGAGGGTGCGCAGGATGGTCCAGGTGTCGGCGAGGGCGGGGGCGGTGGAGGCGGTGTCAACCGAGCCGCTGACCGCGAGCAGCGCGCGCCCGGTGCCGTCGGCGGCGGAGCGCAGCGGCTGGGCGAAGGCCCGGACGCCGTAGGTGTAGCCCTTCTCCTCGCGCAGGACGCGGTCGAGGCGGGAGGTGAGGGTGCCGCCGAGGCAGTAGGTGCCGAGGATCTGGGCGGCCCAGGCCGGGTCGTGCCGGTCGGGGCCGATGCGGCCGATGAGCAGCTGGGTCTGGACGGAGCCGGGGCGGTCGACGATGACGACGCGGGCGGTGTCGTCGGCGGTGACCGGGGCGTGGGTGCTGGGGGCGGCGGTGTCGGCCGTCCAGGCGCCGAGGGTGCTTTCGAGCAGGGCCGGCAGGTCGGTGCCGGTGAGGTCGCCGACCACGACGACGGTGGTGGTGGCGGGCCGGATGTGGGCGTCGTAGAAGGCCTTGACGGCCGCCCGGTCGATGGACTTGACGGTGTCGGCGGTGCCGCCGCGGGCGCGGGAGAGGCGGTCGGTGCCGTCGAAGAGTTCGGCGTAGAGGGCCTTGGCGGCGCGGCGGGCGGGGTTGGCCTGCTCGTGGACGATCTCGTCGAGGCGGTTGGCGACGAGGCGCTCGATCTCGTCCTCGGGGAGGGCGGGGGCGCGCAGGGCGTCGGAGAGGAGGCCGAGGCCGCGCTGGAGCCGGCTGGCGGGGACTTCGAGGGAGACCCGGATGCAGGGGTGGTCGGCGTGGGCGTCGAGGGTGGCGCCGGCGCGCTCGAGTTCGGCGGCGAACTCCTCGGCGGTGAGGGTGTCGGTGCCTTCGTTGAGGGCGCGGGCGAGGATGCCGGCGACGCCGTCGAGGCCGTCGGGTTCGGCGGCGAGGGGGGCGTCGAGGAGGACGTCCACGGCGACGAGCTGCTGGCCGGGGCGGTGGCAGTGCAGGACGGTGATGCCGTTGCCGAGGGCGGCGCGCTCGGGGGCGGGGAAGGCCCACGGGCTGGGGGTGCCGGGCTGGGGCTGGGGGTGGAACGTCATGGCGGGGACGTAGTCGGTGCTCATGCGGCAGCGCCCTCCTCTTCGGTCGCGGCGGTGGCGGTCTGGTCGGTGCCGGTGTCGTCGGCCGTGGTGGGCTCGTAGACGAGGACGGCCCGGTTCTGCGGGTGGAGGCGGGCCCGGGCGATGTCCCGGACCTCCTCGGCGGTGACGTCGAGCACCTTGGGGAGGGCGTTGTTGAGGAGCTTGGGGTCGCCGAACAGGACGGCGTAGCGGCAGAGTTCGTCGGCCCGGCCGGCGACGGTGGTGAGCCGGTCGAGCCATTCGCGCTCGATCTGGGCCTGGGCGCGCTCGAGTTCGGCGGCGGTGGGGCCTTCGGCGGCGAAGCGGGCGAGCTCCTCGTCCACGGCGGTCTCGATCTGCCCGACGGTGGCGTCGCCGGAGGTCTTGACGTCGAGCCAGCCGAGGCTGGGGGCGCCGGCGAGGCGGAGCAGGCCGAAGCCGGCGGCGACGGCGGTGCGGTCGCGGCGGACGAGCCGGTTGTAGAGCCGGCTGGACTCGCCGCTGCCGAGGATGGTGAGCGCGAGGTCGGCGGCGTCGGCCTCGCGGGTGCCGTCGTGCGGGAGGCGGTAGGCGGCCATCAGGGCGCGGGAGGGGACGTCCTCGCGGATGGACTCGCGGAGTTCGCGGCCGATGGTGTCGGGGAGGGTGCCGTCGCGCGGGGGCTGCTTGCCGTCGTGGCCGGGGATGCTGCCGAAGTACTTCTCGACCCAGGCGATGGTCTGCTCGGGGTCGATGTCGCCGACGACGGAGAGGACGGCGTTGTTGGGCGCGTAGTACGTGCGGAAGAACGCGCGGGCGTCCTCCAGCGTGGCGGCGTCCAGGTCGGCCATGGAGCCGATGGGGGTGTGGTGGTACGGGTGGCCGTCGGGGAAGGAGAGCGCGGTGAGCCTCTCGAAGGCGGTGCCGTAGGGGACGTTGTCGTAGCGCTGGCGGCGCTCGTTCTTGACGACGTCGCGCTGGTTCTCCATCGAGTTGTCGTCGAGGGCGGCGAGCAGGGAGCCCATGCGGTCGGCCTCCAGCCAGAGGGCGAGCTCCAACTGGTGGGCGGGCATGGTCTCGAAGTAGTTGGTGCGCTCGAAGCTGGTCGTGCCGTTGAGGGACCCGCCGGCGCCCTGGACGAGCTCGAAGTGGCCGTTGTTGGAGACGTTGGCCGAACCCTGGAACATCAGGTGCTCGAACAGGTGGGCCAGCCCGGTGCGGCCCTTCACCTCGTGGCGGGAGCCCACGTCGTACCAGAGGCAGACGGCGGCGACCGGGGTGAGGTGGTCCTCGGAGAGGACGACGCGCAGGCCGTTGGCCAGGCGGTGCTCGGTGATGGCGATGGCAGCGCCATTTCCTCCGGTGGAGGTGGATGCGGGGGCCGGGTTGGCCATGCGCTCGGGTCCTTCCCGTCGTCGATGTCGGGGGTTCGTGTGGCGTCCCCCATTGTGGTGCAACGCGTGAAGGGCGCGGATGTGTCCGCGCGGACGGTGCGTTCGCCAGGGGCGGAAGAGGGGCGCTGGGCGGGAGTGTCGGCGGAAGGGTCCACAATGGGGGCGCTGAGCCGTGATCCGAAGCAGACAGACGCATCAGACAGACGCAAGGGAGCCCCGCCGCGATGGCCCGCCGCAGTTCGCAGACCCCGCCGCCCGGAGATTTCGAGGAGCGGATCCTCGATGTCGACGTTGTGGACGAGATGCAGGGCTCCTTCCTGGAGTACGCCTACTCGGTGATCTACTCGCGCGCGCTGCCCGACGCGCGGGACGGTCTGAAGCCGGTGCACCGGCGGATCCTGTACCAGGCCAACGAGATGGGCCTGCGGCCGGAGCGCGGGCACGTGAAGTGCGCGCGCCTGGTCGGCGAGGTGATGGGCCGCCTGCACCCGCACGGTGACGCGTCGATCTACGACTCCGTGGTGCGCATGGCGCAGCCGTTCTCGATGCGGCTGCCGCTGATCGACGGGCACGGGAACTTCGGTTCGCTGGGCAACGACGACCCGCCGGCCGCGATGCGGTACACGGAGTCGCGGCTGACGGCGGCGTCGATGGCGATGGTGGAGTCGATCCACGAGGACACCGTCGACTTCGGCCCGAACTACGACGGCAGCGAGCAGGAGCCGCTGGCGTTGCCGGCGGCGTTCCCGAACCTGCTGGTGAACGGTGCGACGGGCATCGCGGTCGGCATGGCGACGAACATGCCGCCGCACAACCTGTCCGAGGTGGTGGCGGCGGCCCGGCACCTGATCAAGCATCCGAACGCGGATCTGGACACGCTGATGCGGTTCGTTCCCGGTCCGGATCTTCCGACGGGCGGGCGGATCGTCGGCCTGTCGGGCATCCGGGACGCGTACGAGTCGGGCCGCGGCACCTTCAAGATCCGTGCCACCACGACGATCGAGGCGGTCTCCGCCCGCCGCAAGGGCATCGTGGTCACCGAGCTGCCGTACAACGTCGGCCCGGAGAAGGTGATCTCGAAGATCAAGGACCTGGTCAACGCGAAGAAGCTGCAGGGCATCGCGGACGTCAAGGACCTCACCGACCGCGAGCACGGGCTGCGGCTGGTGATCGAGGTGAAGAACGGTTTCGTGCCGGAGGCGTTGCTGGAGCAGCTGTACAAGCTGACGCCGATGGAGGAGACCTTCGGCATCAACAACGTGGCGCTGGTGGACGGCCAGCCGCTGACGCTGGGGCTGAAGGAGCTGCTGGAGGTATACGTCGACCACCGCTTCGAGGTGGTGCGCCGGCGCAGCGACTTCCGTCGCCGTAAGCGGCAGGAGCGGCTGCACCTGGTCGAGGGCCTGCTGGTGGCGCTGGTCGACATCGACGAGGTCATCGCGATCATCCGGTCGAGCGACAACGCGGCGCAGGCGAAGGAGCGCCTGATCGAGCGCTTCTCGCTGTCGGAGACGCAGACGGCGTACATCCTGGACACCCCGCTGCGCCGGCTGACCCGGTTCGACCGGGTGGAGCTGGAGGAGGAGCAGGCGAAGCTCAACTCGGAGATCGCCGAGCTGACGGAGATCCTGGAGTCGGACACGCGGCTGCGCAGTGTGGTGTCGACGGAGCTGGCCGCGGTGGGCAAGCAGTTCGGCACGGAGCGGCGGACGGTGCTGCTGGAGGCGGGGGCGGTGCCGTCGGCGTCGCTGGCGGTGCCGCTGGAGGTGGCGGACGATCCGTGCCGGGTGCTGCTCTCGTCGACGGGTCTGCTGGCGCGGACGGCGGACGGTGAGCCGTTCGAGCTGTCGGAGAAGCGGGCGAAGCACGATGTGATCGTGTCGGCGGTGCCGGCGACGGCGCGTGCGGACGTCGGTGTGGTGACGTCGGCGGGCCGGGTGCTGCGGCTGCCGGTGATCGATCTGCCGGCTCTGCCGCCGACGCCGTCGCCGACGCTGGCGGGCGGCGCCGCGGTGGGCGAGTTCCTGCGCCTGGAGGCGGGCGAGCGGGTGCTGGCGCTGACCACGCTGGACGAGTCGTCGCCGGGTCTGGCGCTGGGCACGGCGCAGGGTGTGGTCAAGCGGGTGGTGCCCGAGTGGCCCGCCAACAAGGACGAGTTCGAGGTGATCGCCCTGAAGGAGGGCGACGAGGTGATCGGTGCGGTCGAACTGCGCACCGGCGAGGAGGACTTGGTCTTCATCGCCTCGGACGCGCAGCTGCTCCGCTACCCGGCGGGCCAGGTCCGTCCGCAGGGCCGCCCGGCGGGCGGCATGGCCGGCATCAAGTTGTCGGACGGTGCCCGGGTGCTGTCGTTCACGGCGGTGGATCCGGCGGCGGACGCGGTGGTGGTCTCGGTGGCCGGTGCCGCGGGCACGCTGACCGGCGAGGAGCAGAGCTCGTGGAAGGTCACCCCGTTCGAGCAGTACCCGCGCAAGGGCCGTGCCACCGGCGGAGTCCGCTGTCAGCGCTTCCTGCGGGGTGAGGACGCCCTGGCCTTCGCCTGGGCCGGCCCCTCCCCCGCCCGGGCCGCCACCGCCAAGGGCGCCCCGGTCGACCTGCCCGAGCGGGACCCGCGCCGTGACGGCTCGGGTACGCCGGTGACGACGCCCATCGCGGTGGTCGCCGGCCCGGCGTAGCGGCGCCGGGCGGACGGAGGACAGGCTCGCGGCGGGGCACCTTTCGGTGTCCCGCCGCGGTCTTTTCAGTACGGGTAGCCTTACCTGCGTGAGCACTTGTGCGACGTTGTCGCGTGAACTGTCGGAGCCGTTGGCCGCCACGGCGGCGACCGCCACGACCTGGCTGCTGGTCGAGCAGAGCGGGCCGTGGGGGGCGAAGGCGCTCGGCGAGAGCCATCTGGACTCGGCGGTCGGGCGGGCGCTGGAGGCGGCCGCGGCGGGGACCGGGGTGCGGGTGGCGCTGATCCGGCGGCCCGGGCGGCATGCGGACTGCCTGCCGACGGCGCGCCACGAGGTGATCGTGGCGCACAGCGTGCCGGGCCGGGGCTGGGTCCGGCGGGCCGAGGTGGCGGATCCGGCGGAGCTGCTGGGGCTGGACTTCGCGGCCTTGGGCGCCGGGGAGCACGGCGGTCTCGGGACGGAACACGTCGGCGGGCCGGTCGCCCTGGTGTGCACCAACGGCCGCCGGGACCGCTGCTGCGCGTTGCTCGGCCGGCCGCTGGCGGCCGAGCTGGCGGCGGCCGGGCACAGCGAGGTGTGGGAGGTCACGCACCTGGGCGGGCACCGTTTCTCCCCCACCATGCTGGTGCTGCCGTACGGCTACGCGTACGGGCGGCTGACGACGGAGACCGCCAAGGACGTGCTGGCGGCGACGGCGGCCGGGCACATGGTGCCGGAGTGGGCCCGCGGCTGCTCCGGCTGGGAGCGCCCGGGCCAGGCCGCCGACCACGCGGTGCGGCTGGCCACCGGCGAGACCCGGGCCGACGCGCTGACGCTGACGCAGCAGCCGTCCGGTGACGGCCGCTGGCTGGTGACGGTGCGCCACGAGGACGGCCGCGTCTGGGAGGTCGAGGTGGCCGAGGCCGCGAGTGAACCGCCCCGCCCGGAGAGTTGCGGCAAGGCCGCGGGGACGCCGTCCCGGATGGACGTCGTGTCCGTCCGGGAGCGGTGACGGCCCCGCGCCCGTGGGGGTGAGCGCGGGACCGTCGGCTCGGGTTCAGCCCGTGGCGGCCTTGCTGACGAACTCGGTGGTGTAGGTGCGGGCGAGGTCGATCGTTCCCTCCTTGCCCTTGACGTCGGGGTGGAAGGCGGCGAGCACCGCGAGGACCGTCGCCGGGCCGTCGCCGGGCATCACGCCGTCGGTGGTGAACATCGGCAGGGTCGCCTTGATCGCAGCCGCGTACTGGTCGGCGCCGCCCTGCGCGTAGTCGGCGGGCATCTTCGCGGCGATCTCCTCGGGGCTGTGGGTGGACATCCACTTGAGGGTCTTCACGAAGGCGTTGGCGAGCTTCTGGGCGGTGTCCTTGTTCTTCGCCACCCAGTCGGTGTTCATGTAGAGCGAGGACGAGGGGTAGAGCCCGCCGAGCGCGGCGCGCGAGCCCTCGGGGGTGCGCATGTCGTAGAGGATCTTGCCGAGGCCCTTGTCGAGGATGTTGGCGACGGTGGGGTCGGTGGTCATGCCGGCGTCGATGGAGCCCTGCTGGAGCGCGGCGATGAAGGTCTGGCCGGCGCCGACCGCGATCGGGCTGAAGTCGGCCACCGCGGTGCCGTTCTTGACGGCGAGGTACTTGGTGAGGAAGTCGGTGGAGGAGCCGATGCTGGTGACGCCGAGCTTCTTGCCCTTGAAGTCGGCGCCGGACCTGATGGCGTCGGCCTGCTTGGTGGAGACGATCTCGACCTCGCCGGGGGCCTGGGAGAACTGGACGACCGACTCGACGTTCTTGCCCTTGGCCTGGAGGTCGATGGTGTGGTCGTAGAAGCCGACCGCGCCCTGGACGTCTCCGGCGAGCAGGGCGGTGGTGGCGTTGACGCCGGCCGGTTCGCTCATCAGCTCGACGTTGACGCCGGCCTCGGCGAAGAAGCCGAGACGCTGGGTGAGCATGGCGGGCATGTAGATGACCTTGTCCAGGCCGCCGACCATGATCTTCACCTTGGGTCCGTCGACCTGTCGGCCGGCCGGGGCGGCGCCGTTGTGGGAGGTGGAGGCGGCGTCGTTGGCACAGGCGGCGAGCGGGAGGATCAGGGCGGCGGCGAGGGCGGCGGCGGCGGCTCTGCCGGTCGGGTTCGAGCGCATGGGGTGGGGTGCCTCTCTACGTACGACGGGAGGGGAGGGAACGGGGGTCAGCGGCCGTCGCCGGAGTCGGCGGGCTTCCAGCGGAAGAGTTTCTTCTCGGCGAAGGTCAGCAGCCCCTCGGTGAGCAGCGCGACCACGGCGAGGATGGTCATGGCGGCGTACACGCCGGCCGCATTGAAGGTGCCCTGAGCAGCGGCGACGAGCAGGCCGAGGCCCTTGGTGGCGCCGATGTACTCGCCGACGATGGCGCCGATCAGCGCGAAGCCGAAGCTGACGTGCAGGCTGGTGAAGATCCAGGTGGTGGCGGCGGGGATGACCACCTGCAGGGTGACCTTGCGGTTGTTGGCGCCCAGGATGCGGGCGTTGGCGACGAGGTTTCGGTCCACCTCCCGGGCGCCCTGGAAGGCGTTGAAGAAGACCGGGAAGAACACCAGCACCACCGCGGAGGCCACCTTGGAGGCCGGGCCGAGGCCGAACCAGATCAGGAAGATCGGGGCCAGCACGATGCGCGGGATGGCGTTCAGCACCTTGATGTAGGGCCCGAACACGTCGGCCAGGAACCGGATCCGGCCGAGCGCGATGCCCAGCAGCACACCGCCGGTGACGCCGATCACCCAGCCGGTGAGGGCCTCGTACAGGGTGTAGCCGATCTGCTCGCCCAGCGAGCCCTGGGCGGTGCCGTGGGTGATCCACTGCCAGATCTGCGCCCAGATCTTCGACGGCTGGGAGAAGTTGAACGGGTCGATGACCTCGGTGCGGGCACACAGCTCCCAGAGCCCGAGGAAGGCGAGGAGCACCGCGACCCGGGCCCCGTACACCCGCAACTTCCGGTTGCGGGCGGCCCGTTCGCGGGCCTCGGTCCTGGTGGTGGGGGCGGCCGCGGGCTTGCCGGCGACGGCGGAAGCGGTGGACGCGGTGGACGCGGTGGACGCGGTGGACGCGCTCTCAAGCGGCACGACCCGCTCCTCTCTCACGGGTGATGCGCACCTCTTCGCCGAGCGAGGCCCAGATCTCGCGGTACAGCTCGACGAACCTCGGTTCCAGCCGGACGGCCTCCACCGTGCGCGGGCGCGGCAGGTCGACGGTGAAGATCTCCTTGACGGTGGCCGGGCCGGCCGTCATCACCACGACCCGGTCGGCCAGTGCGATCGCCTCGTCCAGGTCGTGGGTGACGAAGACGACGGAGGCTGCGGTGCTGGAAGAACTGGTGCCGGCCCACAGGTCCAGCAGCTGGTCGGACATCAGGGCGCGGGTCTGCACGTCCAGCGCCGAGAACGGCTCGTCCATCAGCAGGATCTTGGGGTCGTTGACGAAGGTCTGGGCGAGCGCGACGCGCTTGCGCATGCCGCCGGAGAGCTGGTGCGGGTAGCGGTCCTCGAAGGCCCCGAGGCCGACCCTGGCCAGCCAGTCGCGGGCCCGCTCCCGGGCCTCGGCGGCCGGGACGCCGCGGAACCGCGGGCCGGCCGTCACGTTCGACAGGACGGTGCGCCAGGGGAAGACGGCGTCCTGCTGGAAGACGAAGCCGACCTGCGGGTTGATCCCGTCGACCGCCTCGCCGTACACGCGGACGTCGCCCTCGGTGGGCTCCTCCAGGCCGCTGACCAGGGTCAGCGTGGTGGACTTGCCGCAGCCGGTGGGGCCGACGACGGCGACGAACTCGCCTTGCGCCACCGTCAGGTCGAGATCGCGGACGGCGGTGTGCAGGGTGCCGGACGGTGTGCGGAAGCGCTTGGTCGCGCCGGCCAGCTCGATCGCCGGTACCGCCTGCGCCGTGGGGGTTGTGGGGGCTGCCGCCGGGGTTGTGCTCATGTGACCTCCCGGGTCTGTGCTTGCTCCGGGAGGCTAGGAGCGGCCGGGGCGGTGGCGGGAGGCTTCTCGGCGTACTGCGGGTTCTCCGCGTTGAGGGGTGTTCTGCTCGTTTTGCTTCCGCTACAACAGCGGGGACGCGGCTGACAGAAACACCTCGGAAACATAGGGTGTGCCGACCACCCGCCCCACAACCCGCCGACCGGCCGGAAAGCCGGCCCACCGGCGGGCCGCCAGACCAGGCCGCCAGACCACCCCGCCCGCCGGAAGGCCCACGAGGCCGCCCGAAGCCCGCCCGGCCCAAGGCCTCACGAAAGCCCGCCCGAACGCCCGCCCGCCCACCTGCCCGAAAGTCCGTCCGCCGAGAGGAGGCCCGGATGAAGCACCCCCGTTGGCCCCGCCGGGTCTTCGCCCAGCTGCTGCTGAGCCAGACCGTGGTCACCGTCGGCGTCACCATCGTCACCGCCGGCCTCTTCCTGGCGCCGGTCAGCTCCGAACTCGACCACGACGCGATGCAGCGCGCGCTGTCGATCGCCCAGGCCACCGCCAACGACGAGGTGATCGCCCGGGCCGCCGAGGCCCGCGACTCCGCGACCGCGCAGCGCAACGCCGAACAGATCCGGCTGGCCACCGGCGCCAGCTTCGTCGTGGTCACCGACCTGGACGGGATCCGGCTCTCGCACACCGACCCGGACCGGATCGGCCAACGGGTCTCCACCGACCCCGAGCCGGCGCTCAGCGGCCGCAGCGTCACCGCCATCCAGCAGGGCACCCTGGGGCGCACCGCACGCGGCAAGGTTCCACTGCGGATCGCCGACGGGCGGATCGTCGGCGAGGTGTCGGTCGGGATCAGCGACGGCTCGATCCGCCGGCGCCTGCTGAAGATGCTCACCGGCATCCTGCTCTGCGCGGGTGCCGGCCTGGCCGCGGGCACCGTCGCCACCCTGGCGCTGGCCCGCCGGCTGAAGCGGCGCACCCACAACATCGCGCTGGCCGACATCTCGGCGCTGCTGGTGGAACGCGAGGCGATGCTGCACAGCATCCGTGAGGGCATGGTGGCGCTGGACGAGCGCGGGCGGATCCGGCTGGCCAACGACGAGGCGCTGCGGCTGCTCGGCCTGCCCGAGGGCTGCACCGGCCGGCCGATCGACGAGGTGCTGCCGCCCGGCCGGCTGGCCGACGTGCTGGCCGGGCGGATCACCGGTACGGACCTGCCGGCCGTCCGGGACGACCGGGTCCTGGTGGTGAACCGGATGGCCACGGCCGAGGGCGGCGCCGTCGTGACACTGCGCGACCGCACGGAGCTGGAGTCGCTGGTCCGCGAGCTGGACACCACCCGCAGCCTCACCGAGGCACTGCGGGCGCAGGACCACGAGCACGCCAACCGGATGCACACCCTGCTGGGGCTGCTGGAGCTCGGCCGGCACGAGCAGGCGGTGGCGTTCATCTCCGAGCAGTCGGGCTCGCACGCGGTGGTCGCGGCGCGGATCGCCGAACAGGTGCAGGACCCGCACGTCGCCGCGCTGCTGGCCGGCAAGGCGGCGGTGGCGGGGGAGCGGGGCGTCCGGCTGGCGGTCGCCCCCGCTGCCCACCTGCCGGACGCGGTGGTCGACGCGCGGACGCTGGTCACCGTGCTCGGCAACCTGATCGACAACGCGGTGGACGCACTGGCGCCGGGCGGCGGCGGCCGGGTGGACGTGACCCTGGCCGCCGCCGGCTCCACCCTGCTGGTCGAGGTCGCGGACAGCGGACCGGGCGTGCCGCAGGAGCTGCGCGAGCGGGTCTTCGAGGAGGGGTGGAGCAGCAAGGACGCGCCCGCGCACCGGCCGCGCGGGCTGGGGCTGGCGATGGTGCGGCGGCTGGTCGGGCGGACCGGCGGCCGGATCGTGCTCGACACCGGCCCGCTCGGCGGCGCCCGGTTCACCGTCGAGCTGCCCGAGGCGCTGCACGACGAGGCCGTGCACACCGACGCCCCGTTTGCCGACGCCCCGTTTGCCGATGCCCCGCCCACCGCCGCGGTCGCCGACGCCCGGCACCCCGAGGCCGGCGCCCTGCCCACCGCACCGCTCGTGGAGGCGTGATGATCGACGTACTCGTGGTGGACGACGACTTCCGGGTCGCCGACGTGCACGCCGCATACGTGGCCAAGGTGCCCGGCTTCCGGGTCACCGGCACCGCGCACTCGGCCGCCGAGGCACTGGCCTCGCTGGAGCGCCGCCCGGTCGACCTGCTCCTCCTCGACCACCACCTGCCGGACGAGACCGGCCTCGCCCTGGTCCGCCGGCTCCGCGACCGCGACATCACCTGCGACGTGATGATGGTGACGGCCGCCCGGGACGTCTCCACCGTGCACGCGGCGATGCAGCACGGCGCCCTGCAGTACCTGGTCAAGCCGTTCACCTTCGCCGGCCTGCGGGAGAAGCTGGTCGCCTACGCGCAGCTGCGGCACGCGCTGGCCGGCCCGGCCGCCCGCGAGGCCGGCCAGGACGAGGTGGACCGGCTGTTCGCGACCCTGCGCAGCGCGGCGGCCCCGGCGGCAGCCCTGCCCAAGGGCCATTCGGCGCCCACCACCGACCTGGTCCTCGGGGTGCTGCGCCGGGCGGGCCGGCCGCTCTCCGCCCAGGAGGTCGCGGACGCCACCGGGTTGAGCCGCTCCACCGCCCAGCGCTACCTCAAGCAGCTGGAGCGTGAAAGCCGGCTGCGGCTGACCCTGCGCTACGGCGACACCGGACGGCCCGAGCACCGCTACGTGCTGGCGGCCCGCGCCTGAGGGCCGTCGGCCCGCGCCCGGGCCCGGACACGCCGAACCCCGGCGGGCCTGGGCCCGCCGGGGTTCGGGAAGGGACGCCGCTCAGGCCGCTCCGGCGCCGGTGAGGGAGCGGACCTCCAGCTCGGCGTAGCGGTCCGCGTCGGCCGGCTCGGGCGAGGTGACCGTGCCGATCCAGCCGGCCAGGAAGCCCAGCGGGATGGAGACGATGCCCGGGTTCTCCAGCGGGAACCAGTGGAAGTCCACCCCCGGGAAGAGGGCCATCCTGGTGCCGGAGACCACCGGCGAGAAGGCCACCAGCACCACCGCCGGGATCAGCCCGCCGTAGACCGACCAGACCGCGCCGCGCGGGGTGAACCGCCGCCAGAACAGGCAGTAGAGCAGCACCGGCAGGTTGGCCGAGGCGGCGACGGCGAAGGCCAGGCCGACCAGGAAGGCCACGTTCATCTGCTGGGCGAAGAGGCTGAGCGCGATCGCGACCGCCCCGATCCCCACCGCCGCGATCCGTGCGACGCCGACCTCCTGGCGTTCGGAGGCCTCGCTCCCCGCCGCGTCGCCGTCCGCCCGGCCGGCGCGGACCCGCCGGGAGGCCGGGACGGCAGCCCGTCGGCCCCGGGGGCGGCGGCGCGGACGGCCGCGCCAGGCGCCCGCCCAGATGTCGTGGGCGAAGGCCGCCGAGGAGGCGAGCGTCAGCCCGGCGACCACGGCGAGGATCGTGGCGAAGGCGATCGCCGAGATCAGCGCGAACAGCACCACCCCTCCGGTGGAGCCGTTGCCGCCGCCGAGCACCAGGGCCAGCAGCGGGACGGCGGTGTTGCCGGCCGGGTTGGCGTGCCGGACCTCCGCCGAGCCGACCAGGGCGGTGGCACCGAGGCCGAGCGCGATGGCCATCAGGTAGAAGCCGCCGACCAGCCCGATCGCCCACATCGTGGAGCGCCGGGCGGCCCGCGCGGTGGGCACGGTGTAGAAGCGGGAGAGGATGTGCGGGAGCCCGGCGGTGCCCAGGACCAGGGCCAGGCCGAGGCTGAAGAAGTCCAGCCGGCTGGTGAAGGTCTTGCCGTACTTGAGCCCGGGCTCCAGGTACCGCTGCCCCGCGCCGCTGTGCTGGGCGGCCTGGCGCATCAGCTCGGCGACGTCCCCGTGGAAGCGGACCATCAGCAGCACGGTGAGCAGCACCGAGCCGGCGACCAGCAGGACGGCCTTGACGATCTGGATCCAGGTGGTGGCCCGCATCCCGCCGATCGTGACGTAGACGATCATCAGGGCGCCGACCGCGACGATGGTCCAGGTCCGGGCCTCGGAGCTGTTGGTGCCGAGCAGCAGGGCGACCAGGCTGCCCGCACCGACCATCTGGGCGACCAGGTAGAACAGGGTGACGACGACGCTGGCGCCGCCGGCCGCCGCCCGGACCTTGCGACGGCGCAGCCGCAGCGCGAGCACGTCGGCGAGGGTGTACCGGCCGGCGTTGCGGACGAGCTCGGCGACCAGCGTCAGGACGACCAGCCAGGCGACCAGGAATCCGATGCTGTAGAGCACGCCGTCGTAGCCGTACAGCGCGATCAGCCCGGCGACGCCGAGGAAGGAGGCGGCGGAGAGGTAGTCCCCGGAGAGCGCGAAGCCGTTCTGCAGCGGGGTGAAGTCCCGGCCGCCGGCGTAGAAGTCCTCGGCGGCGCTGCCCCGCCGGCCCACCCAGAGGGTGATGCCCAGGGTGACCAGGACGATGACGGCGAACAGCACGATGGCCAGGTCGTGGTGGTCCCCGGTGGGGGCGACGGGGGGCGGGGTGGCGGTCCTCATCGCAGCCGGTCCTGGGTGTCCCAGCGGAGCCCCAGGGCGGCCCGGTCGCGCTTGGTGCGGGCGTTGCGGGCGTAGAGCCAGGTGAGCACGAATGTCGAGGCGAACTGCAGCAGCCCCAGCAGCCAGGCCACGTTGAGCGGTCCGGCGATCGGGCTGCGCATCACGCCGGGCGCACCGGCCTGGGCGGCGACGTACAGCAGGTACCAGCCGAGGAAGGCGCCGCTGGTGGGGAAGACGAAGGCGCGGTAGCTGCGCTTGATGTCCTGGAAGGCGTCGCTGGCCTGGACGGCCCGGTACACCTCGGTGCTCGCGTCGACGACCGGCGGTTCCACGACGGGCGGGACCGGCTGCGGGGGCACCGCCGCACCGCGGACCGGCCGGGCCGTCGGCTCGGCCGGTACCGAGGCCGAGGCCATGGTCGAGGCCGAGGCCGGGTTCGACACCGGGTTCGATGACGGGGCCGGCGTCGACGCCTGGGCCGGCGCCTGGGCCGACGTCGGGCTCGGGGCAGGGGCCGGTGTCGGTGTCGGTGTCGGCTGACCGGGCCGGGGTGCGGCGGCGGGAGCGGCCCACCAGTCGAATCGCTGCCCCTGGCCGGGGCTGCTCGTCTGCTGCTGTGGCACTGCTGCTCCTGGACCGAGGGATGTGCTGACCGAACCATGATGGAGGCCTACAAACCCCGCCAACTCCCATTGCAGATACGTTCACTCGATGAGGTGATCGATGATCCGACAGACACTCATGCGACTACTGCTGCGTACCGGTGATTCCGTGTCGGAACGCGTATGCGACCGCCTGCGCCCGGTCCCGGACGGCGGTCTTGGCGAAGAGGTTGTTGATGTGGGTCTTCACCGTGGCCGGGCTGACGAACAGCCGCCGGGCGATCTCGGTGTTGGAGAGCCCTTCGGCGATCAGCGCCAGCACCTCGGCCTCGCGGGCGGTCAGCCCGTCCGGCAGCACGCCCGAGGGCGCCGCCGGGAAGCCCGCCGCGCGCCCCGGGGAAGGTGTGGGTCCGACCGTGGGAGCCGCGTCCGCCAGCCGCTCAAGCAGCCGCAGCTGCACCTGCGGTGAGAGCCCGGCCGCGCCCGAGCGGACGTCCGCGATGGCCCGGGCGATCTCCTCGCCGCTCGCGTCCTTGGTCAGGTAGCCGCGCGCCCCGGCCCGCAACGCCGGGAACAGCGAATCGTCGTCGGCGTAGGTGGTGAGGACGACCACCTCGGTCTCCGGGTGGGCGGTCCGGATCCGGCGGGTCGCCTCGACGCCGTCGCAGCGGGGCATCCGCAGATCCATCAGGACCACGTCCGGGTGGTGCCGTTCGACCAGGGCGACGGCCTCCTCGCCGTCGCCGGCGGCGCCGACCACCTCGATGCCCGGCAGCAGCCCGAGCAGCATGACGATGCCCTCGCGCACCACCGTCTGGTCGTCCGCGACCACCACACGGATCACGCTCACGCCGGAACCCGCAGCAGCACGCGCCATCCCCCCTCGTCAGGGCCCGCCAGCAGGGTGCCGCTGAGCAGTTCCGCGCGTTCGCGCATCCCCAGCAGACCGTACCCGCTGCCGCTGGCCGCCAGCTCGCCGGCGGCCCCGCCGCGCGCCGGGCGGGTGTTGTGCACCTCCAGCTCCACCTCCTCCGGCAGGTAGCGCAGTTCGACGGTGCAGCGTGCGCCGGTGGCGTGCTTGCGCACATTGGTCAGCGCCTCCTGTGCCGTACGCCGCACCGCGAGCCCCGCCTCGGCGGCCAGCGGGCGCGGCGTACCGGTGACCGAGAGACCGGCCCGCTCACGCCCCGTCAGCTCCACCAGGAACTCCCCGACCGGGGTGAACTCACCGCGCAGCGCGGAGAGCGCCTGCCGGGTCTCGGCCAGGCCGTCCTGTGCCATCCGCCGGGCGGCCACCACCCGTTCGCGGATCTGCTCCCGGTCGGTGCCGGCGTCCAGCATCAGCCGGGCCGCCTCCAGGTGGACGAGCTGCGCGGAGAGGCTGTGGGCCAGCACGTCGTGGATCTCCCGGGCGATCCTGGCCCGTTCGGCGAGCGCCACGCTCTCCGCTTCGGCGGCCCGGGCCGCCCGTTCCTGGGTGAGCAGCCGGCGGGCGGTGCCGCGCGCCTCGGTGTCGAGCCGCAGCAGGTAGCCGAGCACGCCGAGCCCCCCGATCGTGGCGCAGACGGCGAGCCAGCTCTCCCAACTGGCCGCCGTGTAGGAGCCGAACGCCGCCACGGCCGTGACCAGCGCGGCGACGATCGGCAGCCGGACCAGGGCGGTCACCGCGAGGCCGGCCCAGGTGAAGTCCGCCAGCACGTAGGCGTGCCCCCACTCGCCGAGCCAGGCGGAGCCGATCAGGGTGGCGGCCAGCACGAACGTGGGCCGCGCCCGCTGCTCCCGGCTGACCTTCAGGAAGGCGAACCACTGCGCCACGACGGCGACCAGCCCGGCGCTGACCGCGACCACGCCCCAACCGGCGTACGTCCCCCGGGAGTACGTCCCCCAGACCAGCGTGACGAACAGCACCGTCCGGCCCAGCACGGTGAGGGTCCGCCGCGCCGGGCTCTCCGCGTCCCGCTCCAGCCCTTCCCGGGAGGGCCAGCGGGTCCAGCTCCACCCGGGCACGGGCACTCCTCATGGCTCGACGGATCGGCGGCGGTCAGCCGGTCGTGGTGGCGCGGTACGAGGGCTCCAGGTTCCGCGCCCTCCAGTTCACCACGAGCGACCTGACCAGCAGCAGGACCGCCAGGCCGAGCAGCAGCGCGCTGCCGCTCTGGCGGACGTGCAGCGCCGAGCCGATCCCGAACAGGCCGAGCCGGATGGCGACCATGCCGGCCCAGGCCGCGACCGTGGCCTTGGTGCCCTGCGCCCAGAGCTCGCCGTCCTTGCCGTGCCAGAGCCGGACGGTCCAGCCCCAGACGGAGCCCATGGCCAGCACCACCAGCAGCGAGGCGACGAGCAGTGCGACGGCCGGGGCCGGGTGAGCGTGGTCGACCAGCTGCGGGTCACGCAGCGCGAGCGCGGCGAGGATCAGCGGCACGAGCCAGAAGCGGCGCTCGGTGTCCAGGCGCTGGGCGCGCATCTGGCGCTGAACCACCAGGACCATCACCGCGATGATCACGAGGATGTTGACGAGGCCGCTCATCGGTCTCTCCGTTCCGGCGGAAGGGGCTGGGCTGACCTCTCCGACGCTACGGATCCGGCGCCGTCCGCTGATCGGAGCCGGGGTGGACCAGGGGTGGACCAGAAAACGCGAGGGCCCTCCACCCACGGGTGGAGGGCCCTGCCGCGGAGGGGGCCGGCTGCTCAGGCGTCGATGCGCGAGCGGTCCAGGGTGGCCGCCGAGTCCACGATGAACTCCTTGCGCGGGGCGACGTCGTTGCCCATCAGCAGGTCGAAGATCTTCTCGGCCTGCTCGAGGTCGCCCAGGTTGATCCGGCGCAGCGTGCGGTGGCGCGGGTCCATGGTGGTCTCGGCCAGCTGGTCGGCGTCCATCTCACCGAGGCCCTTGTACCGCTGCACCGGGTCCTTCCACCGCAAGCCCTTGCGCTGGAAGTCCAGCAAGGTGGAGCGCAGCTCGGCGTCGGAGTAGGTGTAGTGGTACTTCTCCTGGCCGCGCTTGGGGTTGGTGAGCTCGATGCGGTGCAGCGGCGGCACGGCGGCGAAGATCCGGCCCTGTTCGACCATGGGGCGCATGTAGCGCTGAAAGAGCGTCAGCAGCAGGATGCGGATGTGCGAACCGTCGACGTCGGCGTCGGCCATGAAGATGACCCGGCCGTAGCGGGCCTGGTCGATGTCGAAGGTCCGGCCCGAACCGGCCCCTATCACCTGGATGATCGAGGCGCACTCGGCGTTCTTGAGCATGTCGCTCACCGACGCCTTCTGCACGTTGAGGATCTTGCCGCGGATCGGCAGCAGGGCCTGGAACTCGGAGTTGCGGGCCAGCTTGGCGGTGCCGAGCGCCGAGTCTCCCTCGACGATGAAGAGTTCGGTGCGGTCGACGTCGTCGCTGCGGCAGTCGGCGAGCTTGGCCGGCAGCGAGCTGGTCTCCAGCGCGGTCTTCCGGCGCTGGGCCTCCTTGTGCTGGCGGGCGGCGACCCGGGTGCGGGCGGCGGCGACGACCTTCTCCAGCACCGCCCTGGCCTGGACCTTCTCGTCCTTCTTGCCGGAGGTCAGGAAGGCCTTGAGCTCCTTGGCGACCACGGCGGCGACGATCCGGTTGGCCGCCGAGGTGCCCAGCACCTCCTTGGTCTGGCCCTCGAACTGCGGCTCGGCGAGCCGGACGGTGACCACCGCGGTGAGACCCTCGGTGGCGTCGTCCTTGGTGATGTCGTCCTCGGCGACGCGCAGCAGCTTGCCGGCGCGCAGCGCCTCGTTCACGGTCTTGGCGAGCGAGCGCTCGAAGCCGGTCACGTGGGTGCCGCCCTTGGGGGTGGCGATGATGTTGACGAAGGAACGCAGCGTGGTGTCGTAGCCGGCGCCCCAGCGCAGCGCGATGTCCACGCCGAGGTGCCGGGTGACCTCGGTGGGCGTCATGTGGCCGAGCTCGTCCAGGACGGGGACGGTCTCCTTGAAGGTGCCCTCGCCGCGCAGCCGCAGCACGTCGCAGACCGGCTTGTCGGGCGCGAGGAACTCGCAGAACTCGGCGATGCCGCCGTCGAAGCGGAAGGTCGACTCCTCGACCTTGTCGCTCTCGGTCAGCCGCTCGTCACGGACGACGATGGTCAGGCCGGGGACGAGGAAGGCCGTCTGCCGGGCCCTGCTGTGCAGGTGCTCCAGCGAGAGCTTGGCGTCCTTCAGGAAGATCTGCCGGTCGGCCCAGTAGCGGATCCGGGTGCCGGTGCGGGCCTTCGGGACCTTGCGGGCCTTGGTGAGGCCGTTGGCGGGCTCGAAGGGGGCGTCCGGGCTGGTCTCGGTGAAGATGCCGGGGGTGCCGCGGCGGAAGCTGATCGCGTGGGTGTGGCCGCCCCGGTCGACCTCGACGTCCAGGCGGGCGGAGAGCGCGTTGACGACGGAGGCGCCGACGCCGTGCAGACCGCCGGAGGCCGCGTACGAGCCGCCGCCGAACTTGCCGCCGGCGTGCAGCTTGGTCATCACGACCTCGACGCCGGAGAGGCCGGTCTTGGGCTCGACGTCCACCGGGATGCCGCGGCCGTTGTCGCGCACCTCCACCGAGGAGTCCTCGTGCAGAACGACGTCGATGCGGTCGCAGTGGCCGCCGAGCGCCTCGTCGACGGAGTTGTCGATGATCTCCCAGAGGCAGTGCATCAGGCCGCGGCTGTCGGTCGAGCCGATGTACATGCCGGGACGCTTGCGGACCGCCTCCAGGCCCTCCAGGACGAGCAGGTGCCGAGCGGTGTAGTTGGAACCGTCGTCGCCGGCCAGCAGTGCGGACGGCACGGTCGTTTCGGCACTCACGCGGCACTCTCCTCGGTGAAGTTCTGTCTCATCGGTCACATCCGAGCCGGCCATGTCCGACTCGGTCACATCCGGCTCGGTCAGATCCGGGGTGGCATCCGGCCGCAGCCGGATCGTCCGCCAGTGCAGCACACCGCACCGACAGTCGCTCCCCTGCGTGTGCACACCGCTCCGCCGAGTGCACAGCACGGCGATCCGGTCCCGCGCAGCTTGTACGCGCTGCGCGAACAAGCGCCGCACTGGACGTCGGACGCCGGGGCGCCATCTCCTCCCGGTACCACCGGTCCTGGCGGATCGTGGGGCCGGGCGCAGGCTCCGGAACTGCCGTTATGCAGGCTACCGGGGCCCGGGACGGGGCTTATGCTCCAACCCAGCAGAGGATTATGCTACGCGGACCTCGCACCCGGTCCCGATCGGGCGTTCGAGCCAGAGGCGGATCCTGGGATTCGGTACGCATGAACCACCGGCCCCCGGGGCACGTCCTCATCAACACAGCAGAATCCTCAAAGAAGAAAAGCCACGAGCGGGAACGTTTTCGGCCTGGTTGGATGTTGACCCTGGTACGACAGCTCGTCGAGCTAGAGAAGAGGCGACGTGACTACTGTTCTGACACCTGCGAGCCCGCTCACCGCGGCTGACCGCTGCGACCGCTGCGGCGCCCAGGCCTACCTGCGCGTCGTACTCGCCAGCGGCGGAGAGCTGCTCTTCTGTGCCCACCACGGCCGGAAGTTCGAGCCCGAGCTCAAGAAGATCGCCGTGGAGATACAGGACGAGAGCGGCCGTCTCAGCGGCACCACCACGGCCACGGCCAGCGACGAAGAGCGCTGAGTCCAGGCGCCACAGCAGCAATCAGCGACGAGCTATGTCCGGCCGCGCACAGCGCGCGACCGGCGAGCCGGGCGACAGGTCCCCTTCCGGGAACCGGTCGCCCGGCTCTGCTGTTCTCCGGCCATCGCTCCCGGGTGCGTCCCGCTCCCCGAAGAGCCCGCTCCCGGCACGGCCCGTTTCCGGCAACTCCCGTTTCCGGCAACTCCCGTTTCCGGTGACTCCCCCGGTCTCCTGCGACTCCTCCGGGCCGGCCGACGCCGCGTCAGAACGTGACGCGGCCGCTACAGTGCGGAGCGCACCGTGTCCGAGACCGCGCCCAGCCTGGTGTAGACGCCCGGGTGTGCCGCCTCGGCGCAGCCCGTTCCCCAGGAGACCAGCCCGGCCAGCCGGCCCGCGACGACCAGCGGGCCGCCGCTGTCCCCCTGGCAGGCATCCTTGGCGCCCTTCTCCTCCCCGGCACAGACCATGCCGCGGGCGTCGAACCGCCCGTCCGACCCGCCCGGGTAGGCCTGCGCGCAGGTCTGGTCCGGGATGATCGGCACATCGACACTGCGCAGCGTGGGTGAGTAACTACCCGTCCCGGTGGTGTCCCCCCAGCCGTAGACCTGCGCCCTGGTGCCCGGCCGGTACGGCTCGGTCTCGCCCTGGCCCACCAGGTCGATGACCGGCCGGGCACCCTGCGACTCGGTGAGCGTGAGCACCGCCACATCGTTCATGTTCGCGGCGAAGGCGTAGTCGGGGTGGATCCAGACCGACTGGACCGCCACTTCGCGGCCGGCGGAGCCGCGTAGATCGTCCCGGTCGACCACCACCTTGAGCCCGGGCCGGTCCACCCGCCGGCCCTTGGACTCGTCGTAGAAGCAGTGCGCCGCCGTCACCACCTTGGTCGGGGTGACCAGCGCGCCCCCGCAGAACTGCCCGGACCGGCCGTTGCCGAACTGCTGGCGGCTGGCGAGCGCCACCATCCACGGGTGGTCGCCGGTGCTCGAACCGGCCCCGCCGACGATCCTGCCCTGTGCCCGGGCGGGGGCGGCCGCCGGGCCGAGCGCGATCAGTGGCGCGGGCAGCGCCGCGATCAGGGCCAGCACGGCGGCCCGGTGGCGGCGTGCCGGCCGGGCGGCCGGGCATGCCGGTGTCGGGGCGGCGGTCGGCAGATCCGCGCGGTCCGGGTTGGGCAGCACCGTGTCTCCAGTTGGCTCGGCAGCAGGCAACCGGCACAGCGTAGGTGATCGACTACTCCCTGCGACCACTTCCCGCGGTGCCGCCACCCGGACGAGCGACAACGGCCACCCGGACGCTGACGCACCCGGCCCCGGACCCGCGAAAAGGCCCCGCGGACGTGCGACGAGGCCCGGCGGGGAGGGGCGGTGTCGCACGGACATGCGACGGCAGCCGGGCAGGCATGCGAAGAGGCCCGGAGCGGTGTGCTCCGGGCCTCTTCGCAGGGCTACCGCCCTACATGGTCCTGCCGATCAGTCCAGGTAGTCGCGCAGCACCTGGGAGCGCGACGGGTGGCGCAGCTTCGACATGGTCTTGGACTCGATCTGGCGGATGCGCTCACGGGTGACCCCGTACACCTTGCCGATCTCGTCCAGCGTCTTCGGCTGACCGTCCGTCAGGCCGAAGCGCATCGAGACCACGCCCGCCTCGCGCTCGGACAGGGTGTCCAGCACCGAGTGCAGCTGCTCCTGGAGCAAGGTGAAGGAGACCGCGTCGGCCGGGACGACCGCCTCGGAGTCCTCGATCAGGTCACCGAACTCACTGTCGCCGTCCTCACCCAGCGGGGTGTGCAGCGAAATGGGCTCGCGGCCGTACTTCTGGACCTCGATGACCTTCTCCGGGGTCATGTCGAGCTCCTTGGCCAGCTCCTCCGGGGTGGGCTCGCGGCCCAGGTCCTGGAGCATCTGGCGCTGGACGCGGGCCAGCTTGTTGATGACCTCGACCATGTGCACCGGGATACGGATGGTGCGGGCCTGGTCGGCCATCGCGCGGGTGATCGCCTGGCGGATCCACCACGTGGCGTAGGTGGAGAACTTGTAGCCCTTGGTGTAGTCGAACTTCTCGACCGCACGGATCAGACCGAGGTTGCCCTCCTGGATCAGGTCCAGGAAGAGCATGCCGCGGCCGGTGTAGCGCTTGGCCAGCGAGACGACCAGTCGGAGGTTGGCCTCCAGCAGGTGGTTCTTGGCGCGGCGGCCGTCCTCGGCGATGATCTCCAGCTCGCGCTTGAGCTTGGGAGCCAGCTTGTCGGCGGCCGAGAGCTTGTCCTCGGCGAACAGGCCGGCCTCGATGCGCTTGGCGAGCTCGACCTCCTGCTCGGCATTGAGCAGCGGGACCTTGCCGATCTGCTTCAGGTAGTCCTTGACCGGGTCGGCGGTGGCACCGGCGACGGCGACCTGCTGGGCCGGGGCGTCGTCCTCGTCGTCGTCGGAGAGCACGAAGCCCTGCGACTCCTCCTCGGGCTCCGCCTCCTCGCCCGACTTGTCGCCGGGGAGGGCGACGTCCTCGAGCAGTTCCTCCTCGCCGACGATCTCCTCGTCGCCCTTGCCCGCCTTGGCGGACGCGGTCTTCTTGGCGGCGGTCTTCTTGGCCGGGGCGGCGGTCTTCTTGGCCGCGACCTTCTTGGCCGGGGCCGCCTTCTTCGCCGCGACCGCCTTCGCCTCGGCGACGACGGTGGTCGTCTCCTCGACGGTGATGTCGGCGGACACCGTGCTGACCGTGGCCGCGGCGGCCACGACGGCCGGAGCGGCGACGGGGGCACCGGGGGCGATGCGCACGGGCGGCTTGGTCGGGGCCGCCGGGGCAGCCGGGTTCCGGGTGGTGACCGCCTTGGTGGCAGTGCGCTTGGTGGGGCTCTTGGCCGCGACGCTCTTGCGCTTGGCGCCGGCCGGTTCGGCCGCGCTGACCATGAGATCCACCCCCTCCTCAATCAGAACCTGGTTGAGGCTGCGCATGACGTTCTTCCACTTGGTGACCGGGATCTGGTCCGCCTCGAACGCCTGGCGCACGTCGTCACCGGCGATCTGCCCCTGGGCCTTGCCCCGCTCGATGAGCGCCAGCAGAGCCGCGGACTCGGCGATCTCGGGGGGAAGTGAACGGGATGTGCTGGCCGACACGAACAACCTCTCGGACGATGAGTGGACTCGAACCCGTACCGGCCGCCCGAGCGGGCGGGGAAGGAAATCGCGCGTCAGGCACGCGGTGTCGATTCCGACCGACTCGGGCTTGAGGACTGGGTTTGCAGGACGGCAGCAGCGCCGCAGACCAACACAGCATTCTGACATGTTGGGGTATTCCGGAGCTGCTTCCGCTCTGGAGACATCGCTGCTACTCGTCAAGTGTTACGCATGGCCTTCGTGTCGCGGGTCACACCACTCGGCGCCCGCGGCCCGGGGCCGGCTTCCATCATCGCGCACTCGCGCCGAAGTCGGTTGGCATGGGCAGGACATATCGGCGTGGCGGGAGGCCGGGGGTCGAGGCGGACGGGTGAGCGGCCCAGCACACAAGGGCCCTCCGGCCGCGCCGTGGGGTGCAGCCGGAGGGCCATGGGTTCGCCGGGGTCGCTCGGTCGCCAGGTGGGCGGCTCAGTGCTCCCGGGGGGCCGGGACGGACGGCTCGATCTCCGGGTGGACGGTGAGCAGCGCCCGCATCGCGACCTCGCCCGCGGTGCCGTCACCGGTGCCGAGCGCGTCCACCAGCCGGGCGTGGAGGCTGACCGAGGCCTCCGAGGGACGCTCGCAGGCGGTGGCCGGACCACCGGACACCTGGAGCGCGCCGGAGACGATCCCGGAGAGATGCTCCAGCATCCGGTTGCCGGCCATCTGCAGGACGAGGGCGTGCAGCTCGGCGTCGGCCCGCGAGAACGTGGAGAGGTCGGCCTGGGCGGAGGCGTGGCCCATGATCTCGATCAGCTCGACCAGCCGCTGCTGGACGTCCTCCCGGCCGTGGCCGGCGGCCAGCCGGGCCGCCAGCGGCTCGATCGCCCAGCGGAGCTCGAACAGCTCCCGGCGTTGCTCGTCGCGCTGCGGCCCGAAGGCACGCCACTCGATGATGTCCGGGTCCAGCAGGTTCCAGTCACCGACCGGACGGACCCGGGTGCCGACGTTCGGCCGGGCGCTGACCAGGCCCTTGGCCTCCAGCACTCGCAGCGACTCGCGGACCACGGTGCGGGAGACCTCGAACCGCTGGCCGATCTCCTCGGGGACGAGCGGGCGGTCGGCGCCGAGGTCACCCGAGACGATCATCTGACCGAGCTGCTGCACCAGCTGGCCGTGCAGACCGCGGCCGCGACTGCTCGTGGTCTTGCGGCCGACCCGGGCCAGATCCGACTCGGCGCCCTCCCAGCGGGGCGCCGGCGGGATCGGCCGGTCGGCGTACGAGAAGCGGTCCAGGTCGCCGGAGCCGGGGATGGCGCCTTCGGCGGAACGGGCGGGGGTCATGGTGGGGTGCGCAAGGGTACTCACAGGTCCTTTGTCGGCGATCGGCGGGCACAGCTTGAGGATTCTCGTGAAAAGCACACGAAAGGGTGATCGACCGTGACTGGATAATTGACTTCTTATCAGGAAGAACCGCGCATTACGGTCACAGCTGGCCGATCTTGGCGGACCGTCATCGACGGCCGGGCCCCGGCGGGGCTCCCCGCAGGAGCCGGGGCCGTGGCTTCAGGGGCCTCAGAGAGCCCGGCGACGGGCCTGGACCAGAAGGGTCGCGAGCAGCAGCACCAGGGCGGGCGCCGCCACCGCCGCCAGCAGCACGGGATCGGTCAGCGCCGAACCGCCCGCCGCAACCCGGCGGTCCCCGCCGTACACCCATCCGTACGCCCACTCGATGCCGGACTGGAACGGCAGCAGCTCCGCCGCGCGGATCGGCCAGGCCGTCCCCGTCTGCCGCAGCAGCAACGCCACCCCGGACTCCAGCAGCGCCGGCAGCGCGCAGAGCAGCAGCACACCGGCCGCGGCACTGCGGGTCAGCGAGGCCGTCAGGACGCCCGTCCAGCCCGCCACGACGACCAGCCCGAGGAAGGCCAGCAGTGCCCCCGGCACCCCGTGGCCGGCCCCGAGCGCCGCCGGGGCGAGCAGGCCCGGGAGGTCTGCGAGCCCCGTCAGACCCGCCGAGGACAGCGCCACCGACACCCGGTCCGAGAGCGCGGCCGGGTCCGACCAGGCGGCCGCCGTCACCCCCGCGGGCAGCGCGAGGTGCACGGCCACCGCGTCGACCAGCAGGGTGGCCAGCGCCAGCAGCCCCGCGACCGGGCCGATCACCACCAGCTTGGCCAGCAGCAGCCGCACCCGCCGCAGGTACGACACCTGCGAAGCCGGCAGCCCCGGGTGGCGCACCTCATGCCCGTAGGAGAGGGCACCCAGCAATCCGGCACCGAGCGCCGCGAAGGGCAGCGGGATCAGTGGGACGGTCGCCGTCAGCAGCCGGACGCCCGCCGGGCCGGACAGCGGGCCGGACAGCGGACCGGTCGGCGTCTGGGCGGCCAGCACGGCGGCCACGACGGCGTCGCAGAGCAGCACCGCGGCGAGAAGCAACCAGGTGGAGCGAAGGCCGCGCAGCCGGCGCAGCTCGTAGGCCAGGGCACGCACGGTTCACTCGCTCCGGTGGTCGGGGGTGTGGGCGGACGCGGGGGTGGGGGTGGGGGCGAGGGTGGAGCTGTGGGCACTGCGGGTGGGGGCGGCCTCCGGATCCAGGCGGCCGAGGCGGATCGTGTCGGCGGTCACCAGGTCTCCGGCGGCGGCCTCCACGGACCGGTCGCGGGGTGCGGTGGCGGCCTGACCACCACCACCGGCGAACCGGACCAGAGCGCTGAGGCCGTCCCGGAAGAGACGGTCCACGGCGACGGTCGGGGAGGCCTCCGCAGGGTCGGCCGGGTCCGGCCCGGAGGGTGGGGCGGGCGGGGCCGGCCGTGTCGCTCGGGCGGCCGCCGCCGACAGCGCGGTCGCTGCGGAGGCGGAGAAGGAGCCGGAGGATTCGGCGGCGGCGGGAGCGGCTGGGGTGAAGGCGGCTGGGGCGGAGGAGGCGGCAGGGGCGGGCGAGGAGGGGAGCGCGAGGGCGGGGAGCGCGACGCCGCCCGGTGTCCCCGTGCTCGGCTGGGGCACGTGGGCGTGTCCGGCCCCGGCCTCCTCCGATGCCTGGGGCCGCTCCGGCTCCGGCCTCGCCGCCTCCTCGCTCGCCACCGGCATCGCCTGGGTGACCATCGCCTGGGCCGCCGCTTGCTCGTCGGCCGACCGACGGGCCTTCACCGGGCGGGTCCTGACCGGACGGGCCGGTACGGAGCCGGCCAGCCTCCGATCGGCCGGGGCCTGAGCGGCCGGTGCTTGCACCCCCGGTGCCTGCCCGCCCGGCTTCTGCCCGACGGGTGCCTGCCCCCCCGTTGCCTGCTCCCCCGGTGCCCGGTGGACCTGGAGGTGGCCGGAGCGGCCCGAGGCCACGGGCAGCGTGGCGCGGGGCGCCGGCTGCTCGACCACCCGGTCGGCGAGTTCGTGCAGCAGGATGCCGTGCTGGTAGGCGAGTTCGCCGATCTCGGTGCGCCCGATCCCCGCCACCGCGAGGCCCGCCCCGCCGTCGCGACGCACCTGCGCGCCCTGGCCGACCAGAAGATCGGCGAGCCGGGCCATCTGCGGCCCGCGTACGGCGACCTCCGGGCTGAGCCTGGTACGGCAGAACTCCGACACCGGCTGGTCGGCCACCATCCGGCCCTGGTCGAGCGTGATCACCCGGTCGGCGAGCCGGGCGGCCTCCTGCGGGGTCCGGGTGGTCACCAGAACCGTCCCGCCCGCCACACCGAACGAGCGCAGGAAGGAGTGGAACCACTCCACATTGCGCGGCGACAGGCCCTCGGTGGGCGCGTCGAGGATGAGGGTGCCGGGGTCTCCGAGCAGGGCGGTGGCGAGCGCCAGCCGACGGTGCATGCCGGGCGAGAAGGTGCGCAGCCGCTGCCCGCAGACGCTGGCGAGCCGGGTCTGCTCCAACAGCTCGTCGGCCCGCCGGGCCGGGACTCCGAGGGCCGCAGCCAGCATCCTGAGATGGCTCTGGGCCTTCCGGCCGGGGTGCCCGGCTACTGCACCCGCGGCCCCGCCCGGGCCGGGCAGCAGCACGCCGACCTCCCGCTCGGGGCGCCGCAGCCGGCGGTAGGTGCGGCCGTCGAAGAGTGTGACGCCCTGGCCGCGTTCGAGTTCGAGCATCAGCCGCAGCGCGGTGGACTTGCCCGCACCCTCGGGGCCGAGCAGCGCCGTCACCACGCCGGGACGGGCGTCGAAGGTCAGATCGAGCACCGCCGGTGGGCCGCCCCTGCGGTAGACCTTGGTCAGTCCGGTGATCTGGATCATCGCTGGCTGCTCCCATGCCCTCGGCCGACCTGCGTCCCTGCGCGACGCGGGGCCGTGCCCGCACGGCCCCGCGCCAGCACATTAGGGGCCCACCACGGAGATTCCGGGCATTACGGGAGCGGCACGGGCTCGCTGCCCGCACACCTCACCCGATCAGGGGACAATCCGATCCTGCGACGCCACCGGGCCGGGGCGAGCAGGGGTTGGGCAGGGACAGGGGCAAGGGTTGGGGCAGGCAGCAGGCGGGGCGGCGGCAGGCCGCGGACGTCGGCTCAGGACTCCGGCCGCAGCATCGGCGGGTTGAGCACGGTGGCCCCGCCCGCGGTGAACAGCTGCGCCGGACGACCGCCCTGACGCGTCGTCGTGCCCCCGGAGGGCAGCAGGAAGCCGGGGGTGCCGGTGACCTTGCGGTGGAAGTTCCGTGGGTCGAGGACCACACCCCACACGGCCTCGTAGACCCGGCGCAGCTCGCCGACGGTGAATTCGGGCGGGCAGAAGGCCGTGGCCAGTGAGGAGTATTCGATCTTGGATCGGGCGCGCTCGACCCCGTCGGCCAGGATCAGCCCGTGGTCGAAGGCGAGCGGGACTTCGTCGGCCGGGTTCTTTCCCAGCAGCTCGGTGACCGGGGCCCAGCGGGCGCTGCTGGCGTCGCCGCCGGCGCGCGGGGTCGGCAGGTCGGGCGCCAGGACCAGGTACGCGACACTGACCACCCGCATCCGGGGGTCGCGCTGGGGGTGGCCGTAGGTCGCGAGCTGTTCCAGGTGGGCGCCGGCCGTGCCGGGGCTCGCCGCTTCGTGGCCCGGGGCGGAGTAGGCACGCAGGCCGGTCTCCTCCGCCAGCTCCCGGGAGGCCGCCTCGGCCAGACCCTCGTCCGGGCGGACGAAGCCACCGGGCAGGGCCCAGTAGCCCTGGAAGGGGGGCTCGCCCCGTCGGACCAGCAGGGCACACAGCGCGTGGTCCCGCACCGTCAGCACCACCAGGTCAACCGTGACAGCGAACGGGGGGAAGGCCGACGGGTCATAACGCGACATGGCGACGATCATAGTCGTCTCTCTGACGATAAGCACAGGCCCGTGCACGGACTGTGCAGTGACGGTCCGGTGACCGCCCTGCCCGGAGCGCGCGCCCCGGGCCGAGGCCGTGGCAGGGTCCTTTCCCCCCGGGGGTGGGTCCCCGGGAAGGTCGGGCCTTCCCCGGGGGAAGGACCCTGGGGTGGGACCCGGGGGCGCGTCCTTGCCAGGGGTGGGCCGGGGCAGCTCTTTCCGGCAGCCCCCCGGGTGCCACCCGCGTGGCGGTGGCGGCGTCAGCGGGCGACCAGTTGCAGCTCCGCGGACGCCTCCTCCACCATCGCGACGCCGATCCGGCTCACCCGGACCGAGAAAGGCTCCCCGGCGACCCGCAGGCCGGTCAGCTGCAGCTCGCCGAGCGGCGCCGTGCTGGCCGGGCGGACCAGCACCCGCCCGCCCGGGACGTCGGGGCGGACCCCGGCGAGCGCGAACACCGCGTGCACCGCGCCGGCCGCCGAGACCGCCGCCGGGCGGCAGGCCGCCGGGTGCGGCACGGGCGGGCAGCCGAGCGCGCGCTGCTCCCCCGCGTACATCTCGGGCAGTCGCCCCTCGAAGTGGGCGGCGGCGCCGAGCAGGCCCTCCAGCAGGGCGCCGGCCTCGTTCTCGTGGCCCGCCTCGGCCAGCCCGGCGATCGCGAGGGCGGTCTCGTGGACCCGCACGGCTCCGCTGCGGTGGCCGAGCGGGTTGAACCGGGGCGACTTGGCGCTGAGCGTGCGCAGGCCCCAGCCGCTGTCCAGCTCGGGCGCGGCCAGGCGCTGGGCGAGCAGCCTGGTCTGCTCGCGCTCCAGCAGGCTCTCGTGCCGCCCGCCGTCTGCGGAGAGACCGGGGTCGAGGAGGTGGACGAAGGAGGAGGCGACCGCGGGCAGCGGCTGGCCGCCCGGCCCGAGGCCGAGGCCGGCCGCCGGGCGGCCGCCGGAGAGGTCGTCGATCCAGAACCGGTCGCGGAAGCGCCCGCGCAGCGCGGCCGCCCAGCCGCGCCACTCCTCGGCGCCGGGACGGCCGAAGGCCTCCAGCAGGTCGGCGCCGTGCAGGGCGGCGCGGTGCGCCTGGGCCTGGACCTCGGCCCGGGCCGCCACCGGGTGGGTTGCGCGGTCCTCCACCGGGCGGCTCAGATCGGTGACGAAGCCGTCGACCAAGCCGTCACGGAGTGCCCCGAGCGCACGCTCGGCGGCCGGGAGCAGCTCGGCGACCTCCTGCCGGGGCAGACCCCAGCGCCAGGCCTCGGCCAGCACGGTGACGAACAGCAGCGTCGCCTCCGTGGCGGTGCAGGCGGGCGGCAGCTCCGGTCCGCCGTGCCGGAGGGCGCCGGGCAGCAGCCCCTCGGGGCGACGTCCCGGCCCACCCTGACCGCCGCTCTGGCCGCCCGGCCCGTGCACAGGCCCTGCCGGGCCTGCCGCGGAGCCGAGCTGCTGACGGCGGGCCAGCGCCCGGAGGGTGCCGGCAGCCAGCCGGGTGCCCAGCGGGAGCATCAGCCGGGCCGCCCACAGCGCGTCGGCCGGGGCGAGCCCGAACCGCCAGGGCGCGCCGGAGGCCGGGTAGAGATCGGTGGGGCGGTCCGGGTCGGCGAACAGCAGGCCGCCGAGGGCGTCCAGGGAGCGCGGCACCAGCAGCTCGACCCGGGGGTCGTCGCTGCGGACCTCCGGCTCCGCCCAGGGCAACGGGACACCGGTGCCGCGCCCGCCCGGCGGGCGGGGGCCGGGGAGGGTGCTCTCCAGCTCGGTGCGGAGCTCGACCGACCAGCGGGCGCCGGGCTGCACCTCGAGGTCCCAGCGCAGTACGCCGGCGCCGGCCAGGACGGCGTGCGGCGACGGCTTGGCACTGACGACGGCACTGTGGGTGGGGCCGACCCAGCGCAGCCCGGCGGACTGCACCTGGCCGGGCAGATCCGGCGAGCGGTGCCCGGCGGCGATCTCGCCGACCGGGCCGAGGTCGGTGCCGAGCGCTATCTCCAGCGGGAGCCGGGCAGGCCGGCTACCGGTGTTCCGGACGGTGACGGTCTCGACCCCGTCGGCGTGCCGCAGCCGCTCGACGGTGAGCGCCGGGTCGGGGTCGGGGTCCCCGGGAATCCGGACGGCACCGAGGAAGCGAGCCTGAGCCGCCGTGGTCGAGGTGCCCTGGAGGGGCAGTGGCTCCATGCCGCCGAGCCGCAGCTCCATCCGGGCCAGCACCCGGACGCCGGAGCGGTAGAAGCCGTGGAGACCGTGGCCGCGCAGCTGCCCGTCCGGGCCGGAGGCAGCCATCGCGGGCGCGTTGACGCAGAGCACCGCGTGGTGGACGGCGGCAGGCTGCGGGCGCGGCGGTGCCGCGGACCGTGCCTGGCCGGCGGGGGCGCCTCCGGGGACCTGGTCGGGACGGCCGACCGGTCTCGGCGCGCCGACCACGCTCTCGGCCGGCATGGCCTGTGGCGGCCTCGCCTGTGGTGGCCTCATGGCGGTCACCGGACTCTCCTCCCCTCGGCGGTCCGGTGGCCGGTCAGGCCGGTGGGCCGCGAGCATGCTCGATCGCGTGCTGATGGTGCCTTGGCCGGCGGAGGTTCCCGTCGGCGTCCGTGCCGTGTCTGGCCGTACCCGGCGCCGGGTCGTGCCATGCGACGCGCGGTACCACTCCGGTACCGGCCCCGCCTCGCCCCGGGCACGCCGTTGTGCCCCGGGCGTCGTCGTGTCCGGCGTCCGGCCGTGCCCATGACGCCCTGTCCCGGCCGGTGCCCGGACCGGCCGTCACCGGGCGGCGGCAGCACGCCGTACGTCCGCGGGCACGTGTCCGCCTGGCTCGGCCGCCGTCGGCGCCCCGGCGGCCGTGGGCGCGCCGCGACTCCGTCCGCCTCCGGGGCCCGGAGGCCGTTCCGGCGCAGTGCCCCCGGGGTTGAACGCTGCCGACCGGTCGCAGGTAACGCCCGGCGCGCCGGTTCGGCCTGCCGGTCGGCACTGGCGGGCGGTCGTGCCACTGCCGTCGACGGAGCCCTGCCACCCCGTGCCGGTGTCGTTCCGGGCCGAACGCGCCCCCGCCGGGGTCGCCGGATGATCGCGCCCGGCACAACGGGCGGACGGCGCAGCAGGCGGGTGACCGGGGGCGGCAACCGCCGGACCGGTGCCCGACCGCCGCCAGGATACGGTGCGAGGGTCGCGGCGCCCGCACCGGCAACACCGTGGAGAGCGACGTGACCGCTGTGACCTGCACGTACCGAGGAGTTGTATGTCCACCGCCAGTCGGCTGCCCGGGATTGTCACGACCGACCACGTCTTCCAGCTGCCCCTCGACCACACCGCCCCACAGGGCGAGCAGATCGAGGTGTACGCCCGTGAGGTGGTGGCTCCGGGCCGCGAGAAGGACGACCTGCCCTGGCTGCTCTTTCTCCAGGGCGGGCCCGGTGGCAAGGCCGGACGCCCGCTCGGCCGTGACGGCTGGCTGGAGCGCGCCCTCGACGACTACCGAGTGCTCCTGCTCGACCAGCGCGGCACCGGGCGGTCCACGCCCGCGAACCGGCAGACCCTCGCCCGGCGCGGCGGCGCCCGGCAGCAGGCGGACTACCTGGCGCACTTCCGCGCGGACTCGATCGTCCGTGACGCCGAGCTGATCCGCCGCCGGCTGCTCGGCGACGACCGGCGTTGGAGCGTGCTCGGGCAGAGCTTCGGTGGCTTCTGCACCCTCACCTACCTCTCGATCGCACCCGAGGGTCTGCACGAGGCCTTCATCACCGGCGGCCTGGCCGGCCTGCACAGCTCGGCCGACGACGTCTACCGGGCGGCGTACCCCCGGGTCGTCCGCAAGAACGAGGGACACTACGCCCGCTTCCCGCAGGACGTCGAGGCGGTGCGGCGGATCGCCGCGCACCTGGCCGCCTCGCCTGCGCCCCTGCCCGGCGGCGGGCTGCTCACCGTCGAGGCGTTCCAGGCCCTCGGGATCGTGCTCGGCGGCGGCCATGGCTCCGGCAGCCTGCACTACCTGCTGGAGGAGGCGTGGGTGGAGGGCGCGGCCGGGCCCGAGCTGTCCGACACCTTCCTGGCCGAGGCGCAGGCGAAGCTCTCCTTCGCCGGGGGGCCGCTGTACGCCGTGCTGCACGAGTCGATCTACGGGCAGCGGTCGGTGGACCGGGCCGGGACGGCGTGGTCGGCCGAGCGCGTCCGCAAGGAGTTCCCGGAGTTCGACGCCCGGGCCGCCCTGGAGTCCGGGGAGCCGGTGCTGTTCACCGGGGAGATGATCTACCCCTGGATGTTCGACACCGATCCGGCGCTGCGGCCGCTCAAGGAGACCGCGGAGCTGCTCGCCGCCCGCCCCGACTGGGCCGACCTGTACGACCCGGCGCGGCTGGCCGTCAACGAGGTGCCGGTGGTCGCAGCGGTCTACCACGACGACATGTACGTCGACACCGCCCACTCGCTGGTGACCGCCCGCGCCGTGCGCGGCCTGCGGACGTGGATCACCAACGAGTGGGAGCACGACGGCCTGCGGATGAGCGGCGGCAAGGTGCTCGACCGCCTGCTCGCGATGGCCCACGGCGAGGCGTAGCCGGCCAAGGAGCGACAGGCCTGGGTGTACCGGCTCCGGACGCGGCGGACCGGGGTGCGGCCGGCCGCGGTGCGCTGCGCCTGGGCGCGGCCGGCCGAGCCGCACTAGTCTGAGGCGCAGCAGCAAGGAACGGGCCGCCCGGCCCTGCCCCGGGGCGGGCCCGGTGCCCCCGCCGGCCGGGCGGAGCGGTTGCTCCGTCCGGCCGACGGAGGGGATCAGCGGGCACGACCGGCCGACGGCGGTGTCACTCCGCATGCCGGGATCCGATCACCGGGCGCCGGGCGCCCCGGCACCGGCCGCGCCGGCCGTTCGGAGCCGCCGGGGCGGCGGGCGCCCAGGGCGACGCGCGGCCGAGCCGCAGCTTGCGCGCGGGGCGCGGCTGGGCCGACGGCCGGCACCCCGACGGGCGGTCCGTCCGCTGGCGAAGCTGCGCGACCGTACCCCCGGCGGAGCCGACGGACGTATCGGACGTGCCGGACGCGCCCTCGGTCCGGTCCACCGGTTCTGGCGACGGAACGGCGCCCGAGGCGGTGGGGGCGGCCGGGCCCGGGCGGGCGCGCCGTCGACGGGTCTCGGACGGGGCGGGATCACACGGTTTGTCAGGCCCTTGGCCCGGATCCCGTTCGGGAGTCCGCTTCGCCCCCCGCTCCGGCTCGCCCGGCGGGCCGCCCTCCGGGTCGCGCTCCGACTCGCGGGCCGGGTCGGCTTCCAGGCCGGCGGCCGTCTCGGCTCCCTGGGCCTCCCCGGTACGGCGGCGGCGCTCGGCGTCCGCCCTCGCCAACAGGGAGGTCGGGGAGAGCCCGCCGTTCAGCGACTCGTAGAGCAGCTGGGCCAGCCGGTAAGAGGGGTCGAGGCGGAGCGCGTGGGCGAGGACGACCCGCGCCGTCGCGGTGTCCCCCGCGACCCATGACACCCATGCCAGCAGAGTGAGCGGGGGCGGGGCGTAGCCCGTGTAGGGCGGCACACAGCGCACGGCGAGGAAGCGCCAGAGCCGCTGGGCGGGAGCGAGCTCGGCCGGCCGGGCGTACTCGGCGGCGCGGTCCCGGGTGCGCCGGTCCCGGAGGGCGATGAGCAGCTCTGCCGTCCGGCGCTCGTCGAGCTCGTGGGCGCCGGCCATGAACTCGGCGACGGCCCGGTCGAGCAGCTCGGCGCCCCGCTCCGGGGAGAGCGCAGGCCCGCGCCCGGCGCCCTCGCCGCCCTCGGCCCGGGCGAGCGCCAGGCGCTGGGAGCCGGCGCCCGGCGGGCCGATCGGCGCCAGCCCGGCGACGATCGCCTTGCGGCTGCCGCGCGGTGCGAGACCGGCCAAGGTGGCCGCCACGGCCACCGCTCCGGGAGCGGGCGCGTGCCGGACCGGATGCCCCGCCGGGTCGCAGCACCCGTCGCGGCGGCAGAGGAAGGACCACCAGCGGCCGGCGGAGACGCAGAGCGACTCCTTCACCGGCACCCCCCTGCTCTCGAAGGCCGCCCGCAGCTCCGCCGCGAGCGGTCTGAGCCCGTCGAGCACGGGCGGGCCGTCCTCGGTGCGAGGGTCCTGACAGAGGTAGAGGAGCACCTGGGCCGGGCGGCGGTCCCGCTGCTCGGACAGGCCTACGAGCAGGGTGGCCGTCTCGGCCGCGGCCGCCGGCCACTGCGCCGGCGACTCCGGGATGTCCAGCCGGACAACCCCGCCCTGGTGGAGCTCTGGTCCCTGGAGGCCGACGGCGACGATGCTGTCGTCGGGGAAGAAACCGAGCAGGTAGGGCAGCAGCTCGGCCATGTCGGCCGGGCCCCGCATCGTCACCGGCCGAGCCCCGGATGGGTGGCCGAAGGGGAGGGTGATGCGTTCGTTCGTCATGGCCGGAAGATTGCCGCAATTCGAGAACGCCCCCGGATTATTCTTTTTTCCTGTGGATAAACCCGCCCTGTGGATAAAACCTCCCTCGTTCGGGGCATACACACCCACCCTCCCGAGGGATATTTGACGGCCGTTCAGCGGAAGAACGGATGAAATGCACCCGCGCTCCACGTGTCCACGGGTCACCGCCGTTCGCCCATTGTCGGCACCTCGGGGTTACATGGACGCCATGCAGCAGCCGCAGACCCACACCACCGCCACCGACGCTTCCGCCACGTCCGGCACCGGCACGGCCGCCTCCGGCGCCGGCACCGCGACGGCCGCCGACCGCGCCGAGGTCCGGGCGCGGGCCGAGGCCGTCCTGCGCGAACTCGCCGGGCCGGCCGCCACGCTCCGCGACGACCAGTGGACGGCCATCGAGGCCCTGGTCGTCGACCACCGACGGGCCCTCGTGGTGCAGCGCACCGGCTGGGGGAAGTCCGCCGTCTACTTCATCGCCACCGCCCTGCTGCGCGCCCGCGGCGCAGGGCCGACGGTGATCGTCTCCCCCCTGCTCGCCCTGATGCGCAACCAGGTCGAGTCGGCGGCCCGGGCCGGCATCCACGCCCGCACCATCAACTCGGCCAACACCGACGAGTGGGACACCATCCAGGCCGAGGTCGCGGCCGGTGCGGTGGACATCCTGCTGGTCAGCCCCGAGCGGCTGAACAACCCCGACTTCCGCGACCAGGTGCTGCCCAAGCTCGCCGCCTCCACCGGCCTGCTGGTGGTCGACGAGGCCCACTGCATCTCCGACTGGGGCCACGACTTCCGCCCCGACTACCGCCGGCTGCGCACCATGCTCGCCGACCTCTCACCTGGCGTCCCGGTGCTGGCCACCACCGCCACGGCCAACGCCCGGGTCACCGCCGATGTCGCCGAGCAGCTCGGCACCGGCACCACCGACGCGCACGCGCTGGTGCTGCGCGGGCCGCTCGACCGGGAGAGCCTCACCCTCGGCGTGCTCGCCCTGCCCGATCCGGCGCACCGGCTCGCCTGGCTGGCCGACCACCTCGACCGGCTGCCCGGTTCCGGCATCGTCTACACCCTGACGGTGGCCGCCGCGGACGAGGTGACGGCCTTCCTGCGCGAGCGGGGCTTCGCGGTGGCCTCGTACTCGGGCCGCACCGAGGACGCCGAGCGCCGGACCGCCGAAGCCGACCTGCTGGCCAACCGGGTCAAGGCCCTGGTCGCCACCTCCGCGCTCGGCATGGGCTTCGACAAGCCCGACCTCGGCTTCGTGGTGCACCTGGGTTCTCCGAGCTCGCCGATCGCCTACTACCAGCAGGTGGGCCGGGCCGGCCGCGGCGTCGACCGTGCCGAGGTGCTGCTGCTGCCCGGGCGCGAGGACGAGGCGATCTGGCGCTACTTCGCTTCGCTGGCCTTCCCGCCGGAGGAGCAGGTGCGCCGCACCATCGACGCGCTCGCCGAGGCCGGCCGGCCCCTCTCCACCGCCGCCCTGGAGCCCCGGGTGGACCTGCGCCGCGCCCGGCTGGAGACCATGCTCAAGGTCCTCGACGTGGACGGCGCGGTGCGGCGGGTCAAGGGCGGCTGGACGGCCACCGGGCAGAGCTGGGAGTACGACACCGCCCGGTACGCCAAGGTCGCGGCCTCCCGCGAGGCCGAGCAGCGGGCCATGCGCGAGTACGCGGCGGGTACCGGCTGCCGGATGGAGTTCCTGCGCCGGCAGCTCGACGACGAGCAGGCCGTGCCGTGCGGCCGCTGCGACAACTGCGCCGGGCCGCTGCACACCCCGGAGGTCTCCGCCGAGGCGCTGGACGCCGCCCGGGCCGCGCTCGGCCGGCCCGGAGTCAGCTTCGAGCCGCGCCGGCTCTGGCCAACCGGCATGGACGCGCTGGGCGTGCCGCTCAAGGGCCGCATCCCGGCGGGCGAGCAGGCCGAGACCGGCCGGGCCCTCGGCCGGCTCTCCGACATCGGCTGGGGCAACCGGCTGCGCACCCTGCTGGCCGACCAGGCGCCCGACACGCCCGTCCCCGGGGAGGCGGTGGACGCCCTGGTGGCGGTGCTGGCCGACTGGGCGCGCGGCCCCGGCGGCTGGGCCGGTCCCGAGACCAGCGGCGGCACCCGGCTGGACCGGCCCGTCGGCGTGGTGACGATGGCCTCCTCCCGGAGGCCGCAACTGGTCGGCAGCCTCGGTGCCCGGATCGCCGAGATCGGGCGGCTGCCACTGCTCGGGCAGATCGAGTACGCGACGGGGCAGCCCCCGCACGGCGCGCGCAGCAACAGTGCCCAGCGACTGCACTCGCTGGCCGGCGCGCTCGTCCTGCCGCCCGAGGTGGCGGCCGCGGTGGCCGGGGCGGGCGGGCCGGTGCTGCTGGTGGACGACCTGGTCGACTCCGGGTGGACGGTCACCGTCGCTGCCCGGCTGCTGCGCAAGGCCGGGGCGAGCGCCGTCCTGCCCCTGGTGCTGGCCGTGCAGGGCTGAGGTACCGGGGCGGAGGGGGCGGAAGAAGCAGGAGGCCCGAGAGCGACCGTCACTCGAATGGAGCAATGGAGGTGATCATCGGAACACCCGGGAACGCAGGACCCACCGATCGGGGACGAGGAGGGCGGATGCCGCCCGGGATGCCCCGCCTTCGGGTGGCCGCGATCACAATCCGGCACCACCCGAGTGGAGCGCCCGCGGCTGTGGAATATATCCGGCAGAACGTTGGCTTTCGGGCGGCGTTCATCATTTCATCATTGCCGCTCCACCCCATCTGCCCTGAGAATTGGACCGTACCCGGAACCCGGTCCGACGGACCAGGACTTCGGCGTACGCACGTACCCGCGCGCCCGTGGGTCGGGAAGGAGGATCGTGATCAACGGTATCGGCCGAGGTCAGTATCCCCTCGCCCGGAGTTCGTCGCCCAGACGGGTGCTCGACCTGGAGACATGGGCGGCCGCGGGGATCCCGTTGCTGCGCGATCCGCGCGAATTCGTCCTGGAGCTGCACCAACGCCACCTGCCCCAGCCGGGCACGGTCGTGGTCGGGGTGGTGGACGCGTCGCAGCGGCTGACCGCCTCGGCCTCGTTCGCGCCCTGGCCCCGGCACACCGACGGCTGGCAGCACCGCAACGCGATCCTTGCGCACCTGCGCCAGGTCACCCCGCACGACCTGCGCCAGACCGCCCCGACCCGGACGGCCGTCGTGCTCCGCTGCCGCGAAGGTGCGGCCGGCTGGACGGAGCAGGACGGCGCCTGGATGTGGGCCCTGCAGGACGCGGCTGTGCTGCACGGGCTGCGCTGCGGTTCGTATGTCGCGCTGACCCCGGCGGGCTGGCAGATCCTCGGCCAGGATCGCAGCGGACGCACCCCGCACGCGGGTTCGTGGGAGGGCGGGCCGGTCCACACCGTGACGGAGCTGCCACCCCGGTCGGCGCTGCGCCAGCCGGCGGAGCGGAGCCAGCTCGGCGAGCGGTCGCAGCGCCCGCGGGCGTCCGAACCTCCGTGGGCTCCGGCCCGGGTGACGGCCATCGAGCCGACGGCCCGGCGCACCGGAACCGGCTGACGCAACGGCGGCTGCAACGGCGGCCGAACCCGCGTATGCGGCTGCAGCTGCTACGGCTACGGCTACGGCTACGGCTACGGCAGGGCACGACGCGCCGCCGACCGCAGGGCACAGCGCCCGGACGACGGGTCGCGGACCGCCAACGAGCCGTCGGCGCGCGCCTCGTCACCAGAGGCCGCGCCGGCCCCGCCCGAGCGCCCACCACCGATCGCCCACCGGCACCCGCGCCGACCCCGGCCCCGACCCCGGCCCCGGCCCCGGCACAACGCGAACCGGGCCCGGTGCCTCGCGGCATCGGGCCCGGACGGTCCAGGGGTCTCAGGCGCGAACGGGGCGGCTGATGGGCGCGCCGGCGGCAGCCGCGGCGGCGGGGCCGACGTTGCCGCAGACCACCAGGAGCGCGGCCGCGTGGCCGAGCGCCTTGGTGTACGCCTCGGCGGCGCGGTCGGCCGTGCCGCCGTTGACGACCAGCACGACCACCTCGCGGCGGACCGGGCGGCTCAGCGCGGCGTCGGCGTAGAACACGTCATCGCCCTCGGCGAGTTGCGCCCAGTAGCGCTCCTCGCCGAAGGAGAGTTCGTGCTGCTGCCAGGGGTGGTCCTCACCGACCGTCAGCACCAGGATGTCGCCCGGGTTGCGGCCGCTCTCCAGCAGCTGGTCGACCGCCTCGTCGGCGCGGTCCAGGGCGTCCGCCAGGGAGGCGGCGACCTGCTGGACGGCGACCTGCGGTGCGGCGGGCGCCGGGCGCCGCGGGCCGGGCTTGGGGATCTGGGCCGTACGCGGCGGCGGCCCCGAACGGTCGGCGCGCGGCGGCGCGGGCCGCGGCGGTGCGGGGCGCGGGCCCGGCACCGGTGCGACTACCGGCGGTGCGGCAGTGACGGCCGACGGTACGGCGGCGGTCGAGCCGGCGGTGGCAGATGTGCGAAGGGCTTGTGCGTCCGACTCGCGGGGGAAGGGAACGCCGGGGCCCGGGAGGCTCTCGTGAATCTCCGGCTCCTCGGGGAAGACAGGCATACCCGGATATCTATCAAATGCCGGTCAGGAGCGCACGGGCGCCCCACCTTTTGGGCACCACGAACCGCCCGCCCCCACCCAGGCAATTCACGACGGAACGTCAGAAACCGAGCATCAACTGCTCGTCGGCGGGGCCTTCCGAACCCGGTCCGCCCACACCGAACCGGCTCCGCTTCAGATGGCGCCACTGGGGCAGCCCGTCCAGGTACGCCCAGGAGAGCCGGTGCTGTTCGGTCGGGCCGAACTCCTCCAGCGCGGCGCGGTGCACCGGGGACGGGTAGCCGGCGTTGTCGGCGAAGCCGTACTCCGGGTGCGCCTCGCCGAGTTCGGCCATCATCCCGTCGCGATGCACCTTCGCGAGCACCGAGGCGGCCGAGACGCAGATGCAGGACTGGTCGCCCTTGATCACGGTGCGCACCCGCCAGGGCCCGCCGAGGTAGTCGTGCTTGCCGTCGAGTATCACCGCGTCCGGCTCCACCGGCAGCGCCTCCAGCGCACGGACGGCGGCCAGCCGGAGGGCGGCGGTCATCCCGAGCTCGTCGCACTCCAGCGCGGAGGCGTGACCGAGCGCGTACGCGGTGACCCAGTCGGCGAGCACCGGGGCGAGCGCCTCGCGGCGCAGCTCGGTGAGCAGTTTGGAGTCGGTCAGACCCTCCGGCGGCTTGCGCAGACCGGTGACGGCCGCGCCCACGGTGACCGGGCCGGCCCAGGCGCCGCGCCCGACCTCGTCGAGACCGACGACGATCTTGGCGCCGGCCCGGCGGAGCGAGCGCTCGACGGAGTGCGTCGGCGGAACGATGGGCATCGCGGTGTCCTTCGAGTGGGGCAACCTCCAGCGTAAGCCCCGCCCGGAGCAGCCCCGACCACGCTCACCCCGCCCGCACCCGCCCACGCCCGCCCCCGCCCACGCCCACGCCTGCCAGCGCCCGCCGCGGCCCACACTCACGCCCACACCACCCCACGTCCACGGCCACGCCTGCCGGCGCCCACGCCCGCGCCCCTCAGACGCGGATCAGCGGCACCAGCACCTCGTCCACCAGCTCGGCCGCGAACCCGGGGGCGATCCCCCGGCCGGAGGTCTTCACCCGGTACAGCAGCATCGCCGGGGCCACGTCGGCGACCAGCGGAGTGGCCGCGCCGGGCCGTACGTCGCCGCGCTCGGCACCCCGGCGGAGGATGTCCAGGATGGTGCCCTTGGTCGGCTCGATCACCCGCTGAACGATGAAGTCCTTGAACAGCTCGGCCTGTTCGTGGTCCAGCTCGGCCATCAACGCCTGCATCGCGCCACCCGCCCGGGAGCTCATCGCCTCGGTGAAACCCTCGATGAGCAGCAGCAATTCGCTGCGGGCGGACCCGAGGTCGGGGGTGTCGGCAGGCCGTGGCAGAGTGGAGTCCAGGGCATCGACGACCAGGTCCACCTTGGACGCCCAACGCCGGTACAGCGCGGCCTTTCCGGTCCGCGCGGCACTGGCGACGCCTTCCATCGTCAGCCGCGCGAATCCGCCGGAGGTGAGCTGGTCGAGCGCGGCCTCGAAGATCGCTTGCTCCAGCTCCTTGCCCCGGCGGCGCATCGGCCGGGACAGGACCTCGGCAGCCGCCCTGACCGGGCAGAGCGCCGCGGGCGCAGCTACCGGGGCAGGCGCTGGTCCGGGAGCGCCGGGGCGCTCCCCCGCCCGCTCCACGGTCCGTCCTGCCGCCCGGTCGGTCACCGGAGCCTTCGCCTGGCGCCGCACCAACTGATCCATCGCCACCAACCTTAGAGAACGCTTGCGTTCACAATATCGCCGAGGATATCGTCCAGATTAGTGAACGATCCCGTTCCTTCATAGCCTGCGGGACGCCGTGGGACCGTGCCGGGCGTCTGGTCCGCGGCATACGAAGCAATAGCCAGCAGGGGGCATCAACTTGGCTATCTCCGACACACTCAGCAAGAGCTCACCATCGCAAGGCAGCAAGGGCCGGCGCAAGGGCATCACCCTGACCGTCATCGCGGCCACGCAGCTCATGGTGGTGCTCGACGCCACCATCGTGAACATCGCGCTGCCGCAGATCCGGGACGCGCTGAACTTCTCCACCACCAACCTGTCCTGGGTGATCAACGCCTACACACTGACCTTCGGCGGCCTGCTGCTGCTCGGCGGTCGCGCGGGTGACATCCTCGGCCGCCGCCGGGTGTTCATCGCCGGCACACTGCTCTTCGGCCTGGCCTCGCTGCTGGGGGGCTTCGCGCAGGACGGCGGCCTGCTGCTGGCAGCCCGCGCACTGCAGGGCATCGGCGGCGCGATCTGTTCGCCGACCGCCTTCGCACTGATCGCGACCAACTTCGAGGAAGGCCCCGAACGCAACAAGGCGTTCGGTGTCTTCTCCGCGGTGGCCGGGGCGGGGGCGGCGATCGGCCTGCTGGCCGGCGGCGTGCTCACCGAGTACCTCGACTGGCGCTGGGTCTTCTTCGTCAACGTGCCGATCGCGGTCCTGATCGCGCTCGCCGCGCCCCGCTACATCGCCGAGTCGGAGCGCCACGAAGGCCGTTTCGACCTGCCGGGCGCGATGACCTCCACGCTCGGCCTGGTCGGCCTGGTCTACGGGTTCATCCGGGCCGCCTCGGACGGCTGGACGGATCCGCTCACGCTCGGCTCCTTCGCGGCCGGCGTGCTGCTGATAGCCGCGTTCCTGGTGATCGAGAACCGCACCGCGCAGCCGATCACCCCGCTGCACCTGTTCGCCAACCGGAACCGCACCGGCGGCCTGGTGATGATGCTCTGCCTGGCTGCGGCCATGTTCGGCATCTTCTTCTACGTCACGCTCTTCGTACAGGGACCGCTCGGGTACAGCCCGTTGAAGGCCGGCTTCGCCTTCCTGCCGATCAGCGTGTCGATCATCATCGCCGCCCAGCTCGCCTCCGCCCTCCAGGCCAAGTACGGCCCCAAGCCGTTCATGGCCGGCGGCGCGCTGCTGGTCACCATCGGGCTCACCTGGCTGACGCAGATGAGCGCGGACAGCGGCTACGTGGACGGGGTGCTCGGCCCGACGGTGATCTTCGGCTTCGGCATGGGCCTGACCTTCGTGCCGGTGATGCTGCTCGCGGTGGCGGGGGTCGCCGGCGAGGAGACCGGCGCCGCCTCCGGCCTGCTCAACTCCATGCAGCAGATCGGCGGCTCCCTCGGCCTGTCGATCCTGACCACGGTGTTCGCGCACTACGCCACCGCCGAGGCCAAGCTGCAGGCGCCCGGCTTCCTGGCCACGGCCACGCCGGAGCAGCGTGCGGAGTTCCTGGAGAAGCACGAGTTCCCCAAGGGCACCGGCGCGGCCAACGAGGTGCTCGCGCAAGGCATTTCGCACGGCTTCATCGCGGGGGCGGCGCTCGCCGGCCTCGCCCTGGTGGTCGCGCTCGTCGTGATCAAGGCCAAGGCCAGCGACCTGCCGTCGGACACCTCGGGTGTCGCGATGCACTGAGTCGCACACCAGCGGCCCGAACGAACGCGAGGGGCCGGCCGGGAGCACAACGCTCCCGGCCGGCCCCGGCCCTTTCCGCCGCGGAGGCGGCTCGCACCCGCCAGGACAGCGGGTCAGTACCCTTCGAAGAAGCCGCGCTGCAGCCCCACCGACGTGCAGGCGTCCGAGGTCGCGTTCCGCGGGCCGACCGGCGGGCGCTCCAGCAGAATCCCGCGGGACCGCGACTCGGCAAGGCTGGTGGCGTACCAGGGCGAGGCCTCCTCGGGGAGCTCGGACCACTGCTTCTCCAGGGCACAGATCCGGTAGTCCTGCGGCAGCCGGTCCAGGGCCGGGACGGCGTCGAGCGAGAGGTCGCGGACATTGCGCAGGTCGATCTGACCGGTGCGCTCGAAGCGGGCCACGTTCTGCTCGGCGACGATCGCGTCCGGCCCGATCAGCCCGTAGACGGCGACGGTCAGCGCGCCGCTGAGCACCACGGCGCGAGGCAGCCAGGCGGCGGAGCGGACCAGCCCGGCTGTGATCAGCAGGACGAAGACGGCGCCCAGCCAGACCTCGACCACCAGCACCCAGAGCCGGAGCCTGGTCAGCCCGGAGGCGTCGACGTAGAACCACATCCGGCCGAGCGCCGAGGCGACCACGACCAGGGTGAGCAGGCAGAGCACGCCGAGCAGGAGCCGGGCCAGCTGGCGGTCGGACTCGGAGCTGCGCGGCGCCCAGCGCTTGGCGACGGCGACCACGACCAGGGTCAGCACGGTGACGGCCATCAGCTGCCAGAAGCCCTGCCGGGCGTACTCGGAGCGGCTCATCCCCGCGTTCTCCATGATCGAGTCCCGGCCGCCGAGCACCACCACGGCCTGGACCAGCGCGAAGGCGCCGAACATCAGGTTGAGCGCGACCAGCGGCAGCGCCCACTCCAGCCGGCCGCGCTCGCGGCCGGGGCGGACCACCGTACGGTCCCAGCGGCGCGGACCGGCCGCGATGTGGGCGAAGCCCAGCGTGGTGGCCAGCCCGAGGACGAACAGCACCAGGCGCAGCGGGATCTCTCCGGGGGCGAAGCTGGGGCTGAGGCTCCCGAGGATGTCCGCCATGGCCGCGTCGGCACTGGCGAACAGCCGCCCGAAGACGATCAGCAGGAGGACCGCCACCACGGCCGCGCGCAGCACCGGAACCAGCTTGCCGCGGCCGGGCAGGGCGAGGCTGCGCAGACTGTCCCGGGCCCAGCGCAGGCCGGGCACGAGCTGCCAGAGGATGCCCGGCAGGGCGAGCAGTACGCCCGCCCAGCGGCGGCCGCCGTGGAGCGCGAGCGAGGCCAGGGCCAGCGCGCAGACCGTGGACAGCACCGTCGGCCAGCCGGCGTCAAAGATCGCGGGCACGGCGAGCAGGACCAGGGCGAGCAGGCTCCAGGCCACCGTCCAGGGACGCACCTTCCGGCCGGCCGACCGGGCGGCGAGGCCCGCGCCCACGGCGGCCACCGCACCGCAGATCAGCAGGTTGACGCCGAGTCCGCCGCCCAGCAGCCAGGCGGTCAGCAGGCCGGTCAGTACGGCGGCCAGCAGCGCCCTCGGCGGGGCCGGGGCCTTGGTGCCCGGGTCGCTGGGGCGCAGCCAGCCGTCGGGCCGTGGCACCCGTCCGGCGACCGGCGGGCGGTACGGGTTCGGTCCGACGGGTCCGCGGTACGGGTCGAAGCCGGACTCACCGGCCACCGCCGGTCCGGGGCCGAACGGTGCGCCGGCCACCGGGCCGGGACCGAACGCACCCGCACCGGCCGAACCCGTACCGGGCGGAGCAACACCGGAAGGACCGGCACCGGCCGAACCCGTACCGGACGGAGCGGTACCGAACGGGCCCGCACCGGCCGAATCCGCACCGGCCGAGCCGGCGCCGGAAGGACCGGATTCGGCCGGTCCGTCGGCCGGGGCGGGCGTTGAGAGACCGGACATGAGTACCCCCTCAGAGGTCGGTGGGCATGCGGAAGCCACCCTGGGGGCAGTCCGCCGGCAGGCGCGCAGGCGCCGCGACTGGAGCCGACTGTAGACCATTCTGAACAGGTTCAAAAACATCGGGGCGCCTCCGTCACAGGGCTGTGACAGAGGCGCCCCTCCACCCTGGGCGCGAAAGTGAGGGCAGGTCAGCGGCTTGCCGGAGAAGACCCGGGGCTCAGTAGGAGCCGTACAGCGAGTACGCCAGCGAGTCCTTCACCGCCGGCCCGAAGGCCGCCGGCCAGGTACCGAAGGGCACCACCGCGTTGCTGTAGGCGCCCGAGCCGGCCGGGCCGGTGGAGTAGTTCATGTTGTTGACCGTGGCTCCGGTGCCGTTGCTGTTGTAGACGAACCAGTACGCCGTGTTGGCGCTCAGCGTGGCGCTGACCGGCAGCGAGTTCCAGGCGTTGGGGGTCAGCGTGCCGCTGCCGGTGGCCGCCACCAGGGAGCCGGGCGAGCCGCCCGCGTCGGTGTACACCGCCAGCTGGTACTGGTTGTCGGGCGCCGCACTGACCGGGCCGACGTGCACGCTCAGCGAGGTCAGCGGCACAGCGGCGGCGCCCGTGGTGACCCGGCTTCCGTTGAGGTGGTTGGAGTCGGTGTCGTCGATCAGCGAGCCGACCACGGTGTTGCCGAGCGTCTTCGGCGGCGCTCCCCCGGTGGTGAACGAGAGCGTGGCCGGGTTCGCCAGCGCATTGCCGGAGGTGTCGCGGACGCCCTGGACGGTCGCGGTGTACCCGGTGGTGAGCGCGAGTGGGGCGCCCGGCGTGAAGATGACGCCGTTGGCGGCGCCGTCGTAGGCCACCGTGCCCGCGACGGCGCTGCCGCCGGCGGTACGCAGGGTGACAGCGGAGGCGGTGACGCTCGCCTGGTCCAGCGGCTCGCTGAACGAGAAGCGCACCGCCGTGCCCGGGCCGACCCCGGTGGCGCCGGCCGCCGGGCTGGTTCCGGTGACGGTGGGCGGGGTGGTGTCCCGGCCGTACGAGGCGGTGTAGGAGCCCACCGCACCGTCGAAGAACGCGTACGACACTCCCTTGATCGTCTCGATCCGGTACGGGACCGCGCGGCCGCCGGAGGAGATGCCGGTCAGCGTTCCGGAGGCGGCGGAGACCGGCAGCATCGCGCGCAGGCCGTTGGCCCCGCCGGTGATGTCGAAGGTCAGCGAACTCCCGCTCCAGGCCAGCTTGGAGAAGGCCGAGCCGTTGCGCGCGTCCAGCCAGGTGAGCATCTGCCGGCCGGAGACCACCGGGACGCCGCGCGCCTTGGCGGCGGCGATGATCGCGTCCGAGGCGGAGGAGGCGGCGAAGTCGGTGTGGATGTTGGCGGTGAGCGCCGCGTAGTAGCCCTTGGCGCCGTAGGCGGCGTCGAGCAGCGTGGTGATGGTGCCCGGGTAGGACTGGCCGGACTCGTCGGTGAGCTGGGTGGTGGCCTGGTACTCGTCGATCACGCTGCCGTCGGTGTCGGCGAAGCGCATGATCTGGGCGGTGCCGTTGAAGTAACCGGGCCGGTCCCTGGTGAAGTTGGACGGGTAGAAGTAGTAGTCGGTGTCCAGCCGGATCCCGTTGGCCAGCTTGGTCCTCGCCTGAGCGGCCCAGTCGTCCCACTCCACGCAGTGCGTGCGGCTGCTGGACGGGCCCGGCAGCGAGGGGTACTTGGCCCGCCACTCGGCCAGCTGGTCGCGGTAGAAGCCCTGGAGGGCCGCGGTGGTGCCCCAGGGGCGGCAGTTGGTCGTGACATGGACGCCCACCTCGAAGCCCTGGTCGGTGTAGGCCTGCGCCTGCGCCGGGGTCAGCGGGTCGCCGGTGTAGATGTACGAGGAGCCGCGCACGCACTCCCAGTCGGCGACGGAGCAGCCGGGCGGGCTCTGGGCGATGTAGCCGTCCCAGCGGCCGGCCGTACCGCCGACACCGTGGTCGTCGCCGGTCATCACCACCACGGCCTTGACGTCCCGCGGGAAGTACCAGAAGCGCGGGAGCGGCTTGTTGGCGGCGTCGACCAGGGTGATCAGGTTGGCCAGCAGCCGCTGCTGTTCGTCGGCGATCGGGATCAGCGCCTTGTCCAGGTTGTTCCAGTCCGGCTGGCCGCCCGTACCGAAGAACATCTCGCTGGCCTCGTAGCCGTCGGTGCTGTCGCGCTGCTGGCCGGCCCAGGCGATGTTGCCCTGGCGGGTCTGCACCACCGACCTGGCCAGGTCGTAACTGAACGCGGCGGCGCGTCCGCCGCCGGCCGTGCGGAGGGTGACGGCCGGGTTGGCGGTGGCGGTGGCGGCGTCGCTGTACAGGGTGGCGACGGCGGTGGCGCCGCTGAGCGTGTAGAGGTCGGCGGGCCCGTGGTAGCCCATGGTGTCGCCGGTGATCCCGATACCGGGCGCGGCGCCGGTGTCCACCTTGAGGTAGGCGTCGGCGCGGGTGCCGGCCGCCGGGGTGAGGCCGAACAGCGGCGCGAGCTGCTTGTCCGGGCGCATCGCGACCAGCCGGCCGCCGCCGTTGGTCCAGGTGGTGAGTGTCGCGGCCTGGGCCGCGGTGAGCGGCGTCTCGCCGAGCAGCACCACGTCGTAGGAGGCGAGCAGGGAGCTGGTCACGGCCGAGATGTCCACCGTGCGGTAGGAGTTGAGGCCCTCGGCCTTGAGGATCTCGGCGAGGTAGCGGCTGTACGGGTTGGCCTGGGTGGTGACCAGCAGGATCGGCCCCTCGCTGCCCGGTCCGGCGCCGGGCGGCGGGGGCGGCGGGGTCTCCTCCGGGGTGTACGTCGCGTAGATCGAGAAGCTCAGGCCACTGGCCGTGGACGCGCCGAAGTCGGCCGGCCAACTGCCGAACGACCGGCCGCCGTTGCCGTACACGCTGGCGCCGCCGGCGCTGTAGTGCAGGTTGTTGACGGCCGCGCCCGAGCCGTTGCTGTTGTAGGCCAGCCAGTAGGGCGTGTTGGCGGACAGGCCCGCCGTCAGCGGCACGGTGTTCCAGCTGTCGGCGGTGAGGGTCGCGGAGCCGCTGCTCGCCAGCAGGGCGCCCGGACTGCCCGCGTTGTCGCGGTAGACCGCCGCCTGGAACTGGTTGTCGGGTGCGGCGTCCACCGCGCCCACGTAGACGCTGATACTGCTGACCGTGCCGCCCGCCGCGCCGGTGACGTACCGGGACGCGTTCAGGTAGTTGGAGTCGTCCGAGTCGGTGGACGGACCGACCGCCGTGGAGCCCAGGGTGGCCGTGGCGGCCGCCGCGGGGGCGGCTCCCGGGCCGGCTGCCAGCGCCGCGGCCGTGCTGAGGGCCGCCAGCAGGGCCGCAATCCTCCTCCGCCACCGGATGCCCGGGCCTGGGCCCCCACCTGCCCGGAGGCCCGGACGTGCGCCTGTGCGTTGGCCTGTACCTGCCATGACCGCCCCCTATGCCCGCTTCGGCCAACTGCCCCTAACGGTGTACCGGTTGTGCGGCGAGCGTGTCCACGGAACCGCCACAATCCCCCGCCGGGACGCGTCACCGCCTGACCGTCGCCGCTTCGACCGTCACCCCTTGACGGATCCGGCCAGCAGGCCGCGGACGAAGTACCGCTGGAGGCCGAAGAAGACCACCAGCGGGATCACGATCGACAGGAACGCCCCGGCGGTGAGCAGCTCCCAGCGCCCGCCGAAGGAGCCGGAGAGCTGCGCCAGCCGGACCGTCATCGGAGCCACCTCCGGGGTGCCGCCGGCGAAGGTCAGCGCCACCAGCAGGTCGTTCCAGACCCAGAGGAACTGGAAGATGGCGAACGAGGCCAGCGCCGGTGTGCAGAGCGGCAGCACGATCGACCGGAAGATCTTGAAGTGCGAGGCGCCGTCCACCACCGCGGCCTCCATCAGGTCGCGCGGCAGCTGGGCGATGAAGTTGTGCAGCAGGAAGATCGCCAGCGGCAGCGCGAACATGGTGTGCGCCAGCCAGACCGGCGCATACGTACCCTTCAGGTCCACCGCCGGGATCAGCGTCAGCGAGCCCAGGTGCGCGCCGCCGGAGAACAGCCGCAGCAGCGGGATCAGCGCCATCTGGATCGGCACCACCTGGAGCGCGAAGACCACGAAGAACACCGTGTCACTGCCCCGGAACCGCACCCAGGCCAGCCCGTACGCGGCCATCGCCGCCAGCACCAGCGGGAAGAGCGTCGCCGGGACGCTGATCGCCAGCGAGTTCACCAGGAACGGCATCAGGCCGGTGGAGACGCCGGAGCCGCCCTCGAACAGCACCGTGTGGTAGTTGGAGAGGCCGAGGTCGGGGTGGAGGAGGGCGTTCCACCAGCCGTCGGCGGTGACGTCCTGCTTGGGGCGCAGCGAGGTGACCAGCAGGCCGAGGGTGGGGATGGTCCAGAGCACGGTCACCGCGATCACGAAGACCGAGGCGAGCGGGCTGCTGAAGGCCTGCCGAACCGGGCCGCGACGGTCGCCCGCCGGCCGGCGCCCACCGGACCGACGGCTCCCACCCGACGGACGGCGCCCGCGCACCGGATCGAGCACGCTCATCGGACCCCACGCTCCTTCCGCAGCTGGACGATGTTGTAGGCCACCAGTGGCAGCACCGCGAGGAAGAGGATCACCGCGAGCGCGCTGCCCCGCCCGGTGTTGAACTGCACGAAGGACTGCGAGTACATCTCGTTGGCCAGCACCTGGGTGCCGAAGTTGCCACCCGTCATGGTGCGGACGATGTCGAAGGCCTTCAGCGTCGTGATCATGACGGTGGTGAGCACCACCACCACCGTGGTGCGGATCATCGGCACCGTGACGTACCAGAACAGCCGCACCCCGCCGGCGCCGTCCAGCCGGGCGGCCTCGGTGACCTCGTCCGGGATCGCCTTGATCGCGGCCGAGAGCACCACCATCGCGAAGCCGGTCTGCACCCAGACCATGACCGCCATCAGCAGGAAGGTGTTCAGCGGCTGGGAGAGCATCCAGTTCGGCGGGTGCTCCCAGCCCAGCGCGATGGCGAGCTGGCTGAGCAGGCCGATCTGGTGCTGAGAGGCGTCCCGGGACTCGTAGACGAACTTGAAGATGATCGAGGCGCCGACCAGCGAGATCGCCATCGGCATGAAGATCAGCGACTTGTAGACCGCCTGGCCGCGCATCCGGTCCACCAGCAGCGCCAGTACCAGGCCCAGGCCGGTCGCGGCCAGGGGCGCGACCACCAGCCAGAGCAGGGTGGTGACCAGGATCTTCTGCACCGAGTCGGTGGTGAACGCCCAGCCGAAGTTCTCGCCGCCGACGAACCGGCTGCTGTCGTCGTTGTACAGGCTCAGGTAGACGGTGCGGACCAGCGGGGCGACCAGGCCGACCAGCAGCAGCACCACCGCCGGGCCGAGGAAGACCGCGACGGCCAGCGGGCGGGCGATCCGGCCGGACGCCCGGCCGGCGGCCAGGAAGACCAGCAGCAGGATTCCGAGGAAGCCCGCGATCGCGCCGAAGCTGTTGCCGAACTTGACGGCCGCGTCACCCCAGGCACCGGCGGCCAGCGTGCCGTCCGCGAGCGCGGTGGCAGTCAGGGACATGGCTGCGCGTCCTTTCCCTGCCGCAGGCAGAGAGGAGGGGCGGGCGGTGCGGGCGGGTGGCCCCGCACCGCCCTCGACAGATGGTCCTCACGTGGCGCCCGGCGCGCCGCTACTGCGGCCAGGCCGCGTCGATGTCGGCGGCGGTCTTCTGGATGGACTGGCCCTCCGCGAACCAGGCGGTCAGCGACTTCCACTCCTGCCCGGCGCCGACCGCGGCCGGCATGAGGTCCGAACCGTCGAAGCGGAAGGTGGCCCCCGGGTCGGTCAGCGCGTCGGCGGAGAGCCGGTCGATCGGGTCGGTGTAGAGGCTCTTGTCCACGCCCTGGTTTGCGGAGACCCAGCCCGTCGCGGTCTTCACGCGGCTGCTCGCCCAGTCCGCGCTGGACAGGTAGTTCTGCACCGCCTGCACCTCGGGCCGGCTCGCGAACGCGGTCAGGAACTCGCCGCCGCCCTCGACCGGGTTGGCGACCTGCGGGTTCACCGCCGGCAGGTGGAAGGCGAAGATGTCGCCGTCCGGGCCCACGTTGGTGCCCTTGGGCCACTGCGCCTTGTAGAAGGACGCCTGCTGGAGCAGGAGGCACTTGCCGGTGAGGATCGGCGCGCCCGCGTCCTGGAAGGTCGTGGTGGCGATCGACTTCACGTCGCCGTAGCCCCCGTTGACCCAGGCCGGGTACTGCATCCAGTCCCCGACGGTCTTCATCGCCGTGGTGATCTTCTCGTCGGAGAACTTCACCTTGTGGCTCACCCACTGGTCGTACACGTCGCCGCCGTACGAGCCCAGCACCACTTCCTCCAGCCAGTCGGTGGCCGGCCAGCCGGTGGCCGTCCCGGAGGCGATGCCGCCGCACCACGGCTTGCCGCCGCCGGCCTTGGCGATCCGGTCGCTGAGCGCCATCAGGTCGGCCCAGGTCTTCGGGACCTCGTAGCCGGCCTGCTTGAAGGTCTTCGGCGAGTACCAGACCAGGGACTTCATGTTGGCGCTCATCGGCGCCGCGTAGAAGGTGCCGTTCACCGAGCCGTAGGTCTTCCAGACCGGGCTCCACTTCTCCTGGTTGGCGACCGTCTGCGCGGGCGGCTTCACCACCTTGCCGCTCTTCGCCATCTGCGCCAGCAGCCCGGGCTGCGGGATGATCGCGAAGTCGGGGGCGTTGCCGCCGGTCACCCGGACCGGCAGCTGGGACTCGAAGTCGTTCGAGCCCTCGTAGCTGATCTTGATGCCGGTACAGGAGCTGAACTCGGACCAGGACTTCTCCAGGTTGTCCGACTCCGGGCTGAGGATCGACGCGAAGACCGTCACCGTGGTGCCCGAATGCCCCGCGTACGGCTGGTACTTGGCACAGTCACCGGCCAGGGCCTGCCCCCCGCCGCCCGAACCGCCCCCCGAGCTGCTCGAACTGTTGGAGCAGGCCGCGGTCAGCGCCAGTGCCGCCAGCAGGGCGGGTACGGCGACCAGACGACGGGAACGGGTGGAGGGCGTACACGTGGACGGCACGGTCGGGGTGGGGGTCAATGCGGTCCTCCTCGCCAGGGCGCAGAGCGCCGGCAGTACGACAGAACGACATTGCGCTGTACCGGAGATCGACATGGACGCGGCGGCGGCCGGTTTGACGACGTTAACGCAGCGGCCACCCCTCGCCAAGGTCCGCGTTCGACCTTCATCCACTCATCGCCCAAGTTGTGACCCGGGCACGTGCCCCGCCCGCACCCGAGACCCGGGGCCGTGCCCCGCCCGAACGCCGCACGGCCCCGCCCGGGCCTGACGGGCCGGACGGGGCCGTGCGACGACCTGCCGTCAGCGGAGCCGGACGGGCAGCTCCCGCAGCGAGTTGACCACCAGCGACGGGCTCGGCCGCAGCTCCTCGTCCCCCACCGCCAGCGCCAGCTCCGGGAACCGCTCGAACAGTGCCGGCAGCGCGACCCCCGCCTCCAGCCGGGCCAGCGGCGACCCGGGGCAGACATGCGGGCCGTGGCCGAACGAGAGGTGGCGGATCGGGTCCCGGGTGATGTCGAACAGCTCGGCGGTCATGCCGTGCTGCGCCGGGTCGCGGCCGATCGCGTTGTACGAGATCAGCACCGGCTCGCCCTCGGGGATCACCACCTCGCCCACCTCGACGTCCCCGGTGGTGAACCGGAAGAGGAAGTTGCTGGTCGGCGGCGTCCAGCGGAGCGACTCCTCGACCACCGCGTCCCACCCGACCTTGCCCGAGCGCACCAGCTCCAGCTGGTCCGGGTGGGCCAGCAACGCCCGGACGGCGTTGCCGATCAGGTTCACGGTGGTCTCGTGGCCCGCCGCGATGATCACCCGCAGGGTGGCCGCCGCCTCCGCGTCGCTCAGCGCGCCGCCCTCGGTGTCCGCCGCCAGCAGCACGCTGGCCAGGTCGTCGCCGGGCGCCGAACGACGCTGCGCCACCAGGTCGTTGACGAAGGCGTTCAGCCCGGCGATGGTCGCCTGGATGCCCTCGGGGTTGGGCCGGATGCCGAAGAACCGCTCGTACAGGTCGCGCAGGTGGCCGTGGTCGGACTCCGGCACGCCGAGCAGCGAGCAGATCACCGTCATCGGCAGCGGGAAGGCGAACGCGGTCTTGAGGTCCACCTCCCGCTCCCCCGCCGCCAGCGCGTCCAGCAGCCCGAGGGTGATCTCCTCCACCCGCGGGCGCATCAGCTCCACCCGGCGCGGCGTGAACGCCTGGGCCACCAGCGCCCGCAGCCGCCGGTGCTCGGCGCCGTCGGTGGTCACCATGCTCGGGCCGGGCACCGCCAGGCCGATCAGCGGCCACGTCTTCGGCACGTCGCCGCGCTGGTAGGCCGCCCAGTGCGAGGCGTCCTTCACCAGCCGGGCGTCGGTCAGCAGGTCCCGCGCGGCCGCGTGCTGCGTCACCGCCCAGGCGGCGACCCCGCCGGGCAGCTCCACCGCCACCGCCGGGCCGGCGGCGCGCAGCAGCGCACCCTCGGCGGCGTTGTCGCGCGCCAGCGGATCGAGGGCTATCGGGGCGGTCATCGGCACAACTCTCCTTGAGGTCCTGGTTCTTGCAACAGCCGAACAGCCGGCCGGCTCAGGCGTGGTAACCCGCGGTGAACGACACCGGCAGCGCCACCAGCCCGCGCACCCAGGCCGACGGGCGCCAGACCAGCGCGTGCTCGGCCACCGCCAGCCGCAGGTCCGGCAGCCGGTCCAGCAGCACCTCGATCGCGGTGGTGGCGATCACCTCGGCCGCCTCCTGCGCCGGGAACGGGCAGCCGTGCTCGCCGTACGAGTAGCTCATGTGCGCCCGGTTGCCCTCGGCCGGGCTGCCGTCGGGCTGACGCACCGACGGGTCCGCGTTCGCGCCCGCGAAGCCGAGCAGCACCATGTCCCCGGCGGCGATCCGCTGCCCGGCGAGCTGGGTGTCCCGGGTCGCCCAGCGGCCGGCGAAGATCTGCGTCGGGGTGTCCTCCCAGAGCGCCTCGTTCAGCGCCTGGCTGATGCTGCGCCGGCCGCCGGAGAGCGAGGCGGCGAACCGCTCGTCGGTGAGCATCAGCCGCAGCGCGTTGGAGATCCAGTACGAACTGGGCTGGTGCCCGGCGATCAGGATCACCCGCAGGTCACGCATGATCTCGTCGTGCGACAGGCCCGCGTCGTGCTGGAGCATCGCGGTGGCGATGTCGTTGCCGGGGTGCTCGGCCTTCTCCTCGACCAGCTGCAGCATCACACCGAGCAGCCGCTGCGCGCCGGCGGGCGCGTCCGGGCCGCCGTCCAGCATCGTCAGCAGGCCGTCGATCAGGACCGGCGCCTGCTCCTCGTTCAGCCCGAACAGCCGGCAGAGCACCAGCAGCGGCATCCGGTGGGCGTACTCGGCGACCAGGTCGGCCTCGCCGCGCCCGGCGAACTCGTCGATCAGCCGGTCGGCGACCTCCTCCGCGTGCTTGCGCAGCTCGTACGGGTCGACGGCGGCCAGCGCGTCGGTGACCGCCCGGGAACGGCGGACGTGCTCCTCGCCCTCGGCGTACAGGATCGACGGCACCGGGGCCATCATCGGCTTGAGCGGCCAGTTCTCGGGGATGGTCTCCCAGGCGTTCCAGCGGCTGGAGTCGCGGCCGAACAGCTGCGGCTGGCCGGTCACCAGCTGGAGCTCGCGGTAGCCGATCACCAGCCAGGCCGGGACGCCTCCGGCCAGCTCCACCGGGGCGACGGGGCCGTGGGCGGCCCGCAGCTCGCGGTAGAGCTGCCCCGGGTCGGTCTGGAAGCGCGGCCCGTACAGCGGGGTGGCGCCGGCGTGCGCCGGGCAGCCCGGCGGCGGGGTGGCGGCGGGCTCGGTCACGGCGTGCTCTCCTCGTACAGGGACGGGTCGGTGATGCCTTCTGTTGCGAGCAGGGCGGCGTCGGCCCCGACGCGGGCGGCCGCTTCGACCCGGGCGGCCAGGTGCCGGACCAGCTCGATCAGCACCTGCTTGCTCGACTCCCGGTCGCGCGCGTCGCAGTCCACCAGGGGGACGTCCGCGGGCAGGTCGAGCGCCTCGCGGACCTGCTCCAGCGTGTGGGTCGGCTCACCGAAGTTGTTCCGGGCCACGATGAACGGCGTGCCGTGGTGTTCCAGCCGGTCGATGGCGTACCAGGACTCCTCCAGCCGCCGGGTGTCCACCAGGACGACCGCGCCGAGGGCGCCGCTGAACAGCCGGTCCCAGAGGAACCAGAAACGTTCCTGCCCGGGCGCGCCGAACAGGTACAGCACCTGGCTGGCGGAGAGCGTGATCCGGCCGAAGTCGAACGCGACCGTGGTGGAGCGCTTGCCCCAGGCGCCCGAGGGGTCGTCGATCCCCTCGCCCGCCTTGGTCATGGTCTCCTCGGTGTTCAGCGGACGGATCTCGCTGACCGCGCCGACGAGCGTGGTCTTGCCCACGCCGAAGCCGCCGACCACGACGATCTTCAGCGCGTTGTCGGCGGTGCCGCGCAGCGGGGTGCGCCGGGCCGCCGGTGCCTCAGAGCCGTTGGAGTCCATGCAGCACCTGCTTCAGCGTGTCGAGATCGGGCAGCCGGGCCTTGTTGGGGGCGAACCGGGGGTGGCGGGCGGTGATCGCCCCGGTCTCCAGCAGGTCGCCGAGGAGGATCTTCACCACCGAGACCGGCAGCGCCAGCTCGGCGGACACCTCCACGACGGCGGTCGGGGCCTCGCACATCCGCAGGATGCGGACGTGCTCCGACTGCATGCCCGGTGCCGGCTCCCGCTCGGCGACGATCAGGGTGACCAGGTCGAAGGCGTTCTCCGGGGACCGGCTGCGGCCCCGGGTGATGGTGTAGAGGCGGTCCGGGTCGTCGTCACGGCCCGGCATGACCGGCCGGCCGGTCATGCCGGGGCGCTCTCTCGGGCCGGGTCCGCCGTGCCCGCGAGGTCCTCGCGGGCCGGGGCACTGAGGTGGACGCCGATCTGCTCGATCAGGCCGTGCATGTTGTGGCCGACCACGCCCACGTCCGCGTCGTCGTCGGTCACCACCGCGAGGTGGGCACCCTCGCCGGCCGCCACGATGCACAGGATGCCACCGTGGAACTCGGTCATCGACTGCCGGACGCCGCCGCTGCCGTCGCCGAACTCGATCGAGGCGCCGTGCGCCAGGCTCTGCATCCCGGAGGCGATCGCCGCCAGCTGGTCCGCCTGGTCGGCGTCGAGACCGGCGGTGTGGCAGAGCTTCAGGCCGTCGGCGGAGAGCACCAGGGCGTGCCGGGTGCCGGGGGTGGCCGTCAGCAGGTTTTCCAACAGCCAGTCGAGATCACGATCGGTGGCGCTGCTCATCAGGAGTCCTTCTCGGTGACGGGGGAAGCGTCGGGCGTGGTGTCCGTGGTCGGTTCGCCACCGCTCCTGGCCTGCTGCGAGGCGCGGCGGAAGGCACCGAACCGGGCGGCGGCGCTCGCCGCGTCGCCGCGGGCGGGCCTGGCGGCGGGGGCCGCCGGGGCGGCCGTGGCGAGCGTCTGCCCGCGGCGGCGCTGCGGCAGGCCGCTGTCGGTGACCGGCGCGGGCGCGTCGGCCCGGGTGGCCGGGACGGAAGCCGCCGGAGCAGCCGGTACGGCGGGCAGGGGGCGCGCAGGTGCGATGGCGGGCGGGAGGGCCGGGGTGAGTGCGGGGCGCGCGGGAGCCTGCGCGGCCGGGCGATCCGGTACGGGCGCCGGGGCGGGCTCCGGCGCGGGGTGCGTCACCAGCTGCTGCGGGATCAGCATCACCACCCCGGTGCCGCCGCGCGCCGACGGCCGGAACGAGATCTGCAGCCCGTGCTTGCGGGCCAGCGTGCCGACCACCGCAAGGCCGAGCCGGGTGCCCGCCGACAGCGTGGTGAGGTCCAGCGGCTCGGCGGAGACGGCCCGTTCGGCCCGGCGCAGCCAACTGTCGCCCAGCCCGAGGCCGCTGTCCTCGACGGTGACCGCCAGCCCGGCCGGCACCTCCTCGACGTAGACGTGCACCTCGGCCGGCGGGGCGGAGAAGTTGGTGGCGTTGTCGAGCAGTTCGGCGAGCGCGTGCATCACGCCCTCGGCGGCGAACCCGGCCACGGCGGCGGTACTGGCGTTGTGCAGCCGGACCCGCTGGTACGCGCCGATCCGGCCGAGCGCGCCGCGCAGCACCGACTCCACGGCGATCGGCTTGGCCCAGCGCCTTCCCGAACGGGCGCCGGTGAGTACGGCGATGCCGTCGGCCATGCGGCCCGCCTGCGCGGTGGAGTGGTCCAGCCGCAGCAGGTCGCCGAGGACCTCCTCGTCGTGCCGGTGCTGCATCTCCCGCAGCTCGGCGTGCATGCTCGTGGCCAGCGCCTGGACCCGCCCGGCGGCGGTCGCGCAGACCGCGAGGGCGGCGGCCCGCAGTCGCTCGCCCCGGCCGACCTCCTCGGCGACGGCCCGCAGCAGCGCGTACTGGGGATGCTTGCGGTGCGTGGCCAGCGCGCTGTCGACGGAGGCGCCGTCGCGGAGCCTCTTCACCACCTCGGGCAACACCTCGTCGGCCAGCCGGTCCAGCCGGTCGCGGTCGGCCCGCTCCGCCTCGGCCTCGGCCCGCGCCCGGGCCAGTTCGGTCTGCGCGGCGGCGACGTCGGCCCGGGCCTGTGCCAGCTCGGCGCGGGCGGCGTCGCACTCGGCCTGAGCGGCGGCGGCCCGCTGCCGGGCCGCCGTCTCCGCCTGCTTGGCCGCACCGGCCACGACCAGAGCCGTCATGGCCTCGTCGTCCTTCCCGGCGAGCGCGGCGCCGAGCCGGTGGCCGCGTTCGGTGGCGGACGCCGCCACCCCGACGACGATCAGCCAGAGCACGGCGACCGCGCCGACCGCCACGGCGGTCAGCGGCTGGTGGGCCGCCGCCGCCCGGCCGATCGCGATCGGGGTGACGACCAGCGCGAGCAGGACCGCCGCCGCCGTCAGGGCCACGGTGCGAGCGGCGGGTCGTCGGCGCGGGCCGCCGTCGGGGCTGGTGCGTTCTCTCATCGGTGCGGTCCTCGGCAGCGGCGGCGGGCGTCGACGGGCTGACGCCGACAGCGGGGCTAGGCGAATGCGCGACCGCCCGGCCGACGTGATGAAACGTCTCCGGGCGGTTGATCGGTTCACGCAGTCGGCCGATCATATCCATTCAGCTGTTGTCCTCAACTGGCAAGTTGACGGACAGTCTCGTTCGTTCACGCTTCGTGCACCGATCCGAGGCGAGCCCGCCGCAACTCCGTCAGCCGAGCGTCGCCTCCACCGCCCGCCGGACGGCGTTCACATCCAGCCCGTGGTCGGCGATCACCCTGACCCCGAGACCCTCGCCCTCCCGGAGCACCCCCAGCAGCAGGTGCCCGACCGCGATCTCACCGGACTTCAGCCGGATCGACTCGCGCAGGGACAGCTCCAGCACCTTCCTCGCCCGCGCCGTGAACGGACTCCGCCGCGCCTTCGGCTCGGACCGGAACCAGGCCCGCCGCCGCACCTCCGATCCCTCGCCCGGATCGTCCAGCGCCCCCTCCCCGAACACCGCCTCCACCGCCTCCCGGACGGCCTCCAGGTCCACCCCGATCGCCGCCAGCGCCTGGGCGTCCTCCCCCGCCCCCAGCAGCCGCAACACCGCCTGCCTGGCCGTCTCGTGGTCCAGGCCCGAGCCCACCAGCACCACGACGGCCGGGTCGTCCGGCTCCGCCAGCAGCGACAGCAGCAGGTGCTCCGTCCCGACGTACCCGTGCCGCAGCCCGGCCGCCTCCTGCTGCGCCCGCAGCACCACCTGCCGCGCACGGTCGGTGAAACGCTCGAACATCACTCAGCCTCCGTCCTTTTCTCCACCGGGCCCACGCCGGGCGTACTTCTTGTGCACCGCCTGGCGGCTCACCCCGAGACAGACCGCGATGTCCTGCCAGGACCAGCCCTGCTGCCGGGCGTTCCCGACCTGCAACCCCTCCAGCCGGTCCGCCAGGTCACGCAACGCCCGCACCGCCCGGAGCCCCACCGCCGGATCACGGCTGCTCGCCGCCGCCGCGAGTTCTCTGCTCTCGCTCATACTGTCAACCTAGGTTGACACTCGCGCCGCGTCAACCCTGGTTGACATCTGGGCGCAGCGCCTCCTCGAAGGCCCGTCGCCCGTCCGCATGCTCCGGCGTGAGGTTCCCTCCCGCCCGCAGCGCCCGGACCACCGAACCCGGCAGTCGCAGCGGCAGCAGCAGCCGGCGCTTGCCCGCCGCCGCCAGATACACCTGCGCCAGCTCCCGGTACGTCCGCACCCGTGGCCCGCCCAGATCCGGCGCGTACCCCGCCGGCTCCTCCCCCGCCAGCCCGGCCACCCGCGCGGCCACCTCCCGCACCTCCACCGGCTGGATCCGCACCCCGCTCACCACCGGGAAGACCGGCAGCTTCGCCGACAACCGGAACACCTTGACCAGCAGGTCGTGGAACTGCGTCGCCCGCAGCACCGTCCACCCCACCCCCGACTCCCGCACCAGCTGCTCGGCCGCGTACTTCGTCCGGTAGTACGGGAGCGGCACCCGGTCCACGCCCACGATCGACACATAGACGACGTGCCGCACCCCGGCTGCCTTCGCCGCGTCCAGCAGCATCCCGACCGCCACCAGGTCCTTGCTGCCGATGGTGGTGGCACAGTCGACCACCACCTCGACCCCCGCCACCGCCTCGGCCACCCCGGCCCCGGTCAGCAGGTCCCCCACCACCCACGCGACCCCGCCACCGCTGCGCTCCCGCCGGCTCAGCCCCCGCACCGAGAAGCCCCGTTCGACCAGCAGCCGCACCACCTCCCGCCCCAGCGTCCCCGTCGCCCCGGTCACCAGCACTGTCCCGGCCATCGCCGTCCCCGTCCTCTCGTCACGGTCATCTGCCGTACGAGACCGAGCAGCCCTCCGATTTGTGACATCGGCAGGTCCCCGGGCACGAAAACGCCCGGAGAACGACGAAGAGGCGGGGCGAGGACACGAAGTCCTCGCCCCGCCTCAGCGGTGGATCACCGCTCGCGGGTCAGCGGTCAGCTGCAGCCGCTGGTGGAGCCGCAGCCCTCGCAGAGGTAGCAGCTGCCGGCGCGGCGCATCTTGGTGCCGCAGGAGAAGCAGAGCGGCGCGTCGGCGTTGAGGCCGAGCTGGATCTCCATCAGCTCCGTCGAGTTGTGGGCCTGGGCCGGAGTGGCCTTGGGGGCCTTGGGGGCCTCGACCGCCGGGGCGGGCTTGGCCACCGGGGCCGCCGGGGTGACCGGGGCGGACTGGGCGAGCGTCTCGGTGTCCAGCTCCTCGGCGTCCAGCGGCTCGTAGGAGCCGGTCTCCAGGTGGCGCTGGCGCTCCTCGACGGAGTGGATGCCGAGCGCGGAGCGGGTCTCGAAGGGCAGGAAGTCCAGCGCCAGGCGACGGAAGATGTAGTCGACGATCGACTGGGCCATCCGCACGTCCGGGTCGTCGGTCAGTCCGGCCGGCTCGAAGCGCATGTTGGTGAACTTCGAGACGTAGGTCTCCAGCGGCACGCCGTACTGGAGGCCGACCGAGACGGCGATGGAGAAGGCGTCCATCATGCCGGCGAGGGTCGAGCCCTGCTTGGACATCTTCAGGAAGACCTCGCCGAGGCCGTCGTCCGGGTAGGAGTTGGCGGTCATGTAGCCCTCGGCGCCACCGACCGTGAAGGAGGTGGTGATGCCCGGGCGGCCCTTGGGGAGGCGCTTGCGGACGGGGCGGTACTCGACGACCTTCTCGACGACGGACGCGCTCTCGGAGGCCTTGACCTCGTCGCTGTCCTTCTTCTTGGCCGAGAGCGGCTGGCCGACCTTGCAGTTGTCGCGGTAGATGGCGAGCGCCTTGACGCCCATCTTCCACGCCTCGAAGTAGATCTCCTCGATCTCCTCGACGGTCGCGGACTCCGGCATGTTCACCGTCTTGGAGATGGCACCGGAGATCCAGGGCTGGATCGCGGCCATCATCCGCACGTGGCCCATGGCCGAGATGACCCGCTCGCCCATCGCGCAGTCGAAGACCTCGTAGTGCTCGGTCTTCAGGCCGGGCGCGTCCACCACGTTGCCGTGCTCGGCGATGTGGGCGACGACCGCCTCGATCTGCTCGCCCTGGTAGCCGAGGCGCTTGAGGGCGCGCGGGACGGTGCCGTTGACGATCTGCATCGAGCCGCCGCCGACGAGCTTCTTGAACTTGACCAGGGCGAGGTCGGGCTCGACGCCGGTGGTGTCGCAGTCCATCATCAGGCCGATGGTGCCGGTCGGGGCGAGCACCGACGCCTGGGCGTTGCGGAAGCCGTTCTGCGCGCCGATGCGCAGCACGTCCTGCCAGGTCTCGGTGGCGGCGGCCCAGACCGGGGCGTCCAGGTCGTCGACCGAGACGGCGGCGACCGAGGCGTCCGCGTGCTGCTTCATGACCCGCCGGTGCGGGGCGGCGTTGCGGGCGTAGCCGTCGTACGGGCCCACCACGCCTGCGAGTTCGGCGCCGCGGCGGTAGGCGGTGCCGGTCATCAGGGAGGTGATGGCGCCGGCCAGGGCGCGGCCGCCCTCGCTGTCGTAGGCGTGGCCGGTGGCCATCAGCAGGGCGCCGAGGTTGGCATAGCCGATGCCGAGCTGGCGGTAGGCGCGGGTGGTCTCGCCGATCTTCTCGGTGGGGAAGTCGGCGAAGCAGATGGAGATGTCCATCGCGGTGATGACGAGCTCGACGACCTTGGCGAAGGTCGTGGCGTCGAACGAGTCGTCGTCGCGCAGGAACTTCATCAGGTTGAGCGAGGCGAGGTTGCAGCTGGAGTTGTCCAGGTGCATGTACTCGGAGCAGGGGTTGGAGGCGTTGATGCGTCCGGACTCCGGGCAGGTGTGCCAGTGGTTGATGGTGGAGTCGTACTGGATGCCGGGGTCGGCGCAGGCCCAGGCGGCCTCCGCCATCTTGCGGAAGAGCTTCTTCGCGTCGACGGTCTCGATGACCTCGCCGGTCATGCGGGCGCGCAGGCCGAATTCGGTGCCGTTCTCGACGGCGGTCATGAATTCGTCGTTGACCCGGACCGAGTTGTTGGCGTTCTGGTACTGGACGGAGGCGATGTCGTCCCCGCCGAGGTCCATGTCGAAGCCCGCGTCGCGCAGGGCGCGGATCTTCTCCTCCTCCTTCACCTTGGTCTCGATGAAGGCCTCGACGTCGGGGTGGTCGACGTCGAGGACGACCATCTTGGCCGCGCGGCGGGTGGCGCCGCCGGACTTGATGGTGCCGGCGGAGGCGTCGGCGCCGCGCATGAAGGAGACCGGGCCGGAGGCGTTGCCGCCGGAGGAGAGCAGCTCCTTGGAGGAGCGGATCCGGGAGAGGTTGAGGCCGGCGCCGGAGCCGCCCTTGAAGATCATGCCCTCTTCCTTGTACCAGTCGAGGATCGACTCCATGGAGTCGTCGACGGCCAGGATGAAGCAGGCGCTGACCTGCTGGGGCTGCTTGGTGCCGACGTTGAACCAGACCGGCGAGTTGAAGCTGAACACCTGGTGGAGGAGGGCGTGGGTCAGCTCGTGCTCGAAGACCTCGGCGTCGCCGGGGGTGGCGAAGTAGCCGTTCTTCTCACCGGCGGCGCGGTAGGTGAGCACCACGCGGTCGATGATCTGCTTGAGGCTCCACTCGCGCTGCGGGGTGCCGACGGCGCCGCGGAAGTACTTGGACGTGACGATGTTGACGGCGTTGACCGACCAGAAGTCGGGGAACTCGACGCCGCGCTGCTCGAAGTTGATCGAGCCGTCGCGCCAGTTGGTCATGACGACGTCGCGGCGCTCCCAGCGGACCTCGTCATAGGGGTGGACGCCAGGGGTGGTGTAGATGCGCTCGATCCGCAGGCCGCCCTTGGGGGCCTTGCCGGCACCCTTCGTCATGGCCTTGTCGGACTTCGACCCGCGTGCGGAACCGCTCGTGGTGTCTGTCACTTCTCGCTCCTCCTCCTGGGCAAACGCCCAAAGTGCCCCGAAAAGTCCGGGCACCGCTGGTTCGCTCTTCCGGTGTGCGGACAGGCGACGACCTGCCTGTTTCCACACGGTCTGTGGTGTTCTGTGCACCGTTTCCGGGCACGCGTCGGCCCCGGAGGGGGCCGGTCTGGCGATCGGCCCCGGAGGGGGCCGGTCTGGCGATCGGCCCCGGAGGGGGCCGGTGTGCTGAGCCGGGCCTCCTAGGGCGCGGCGGCGGGGACGGGCACGCAGGTGCCGTCCGCCTCGGGGACGGGCCGTTCGGCGCGGATCTCCGCGATGGCGGCCTCGAAGTCTTCCAGTCCGTCGTACGCCTGGTACACGCTGGCGAAGCGCAGGTAGGCGACGACGTCGAGCTGCTTGAGCGGTCCGAGTATGGCCAGGCCCACGTCGTGGGTGGTGAGCTCGGACTTGCCGGTGGCCCGCACGCACTCCTCGACCTTCTGGCCGAGCTGGGCGAGGGCGTCCTCGGTGACCGGGCGGCCCTGGCAGGCCTTGCGGACTCCGGAGATGACCTTCTCCCGGGAGAACGGCTCGGTGACACCGCTGCGCTTGATGACCATGAGTGCGGCCGTCTCCACCGTGGTGAAGCGGCGGCCGCAATCCGGGCACTGCCGGCGGCGGCGGATCGAGCTGCCGTCTTCGGTGGTCCGGCTGTCGACGACGCGGCTGTCGGAGTGCCGGCAGAAGGGGCAGTGCACCTGAGGATCCCTCCCGGGCAGGACGTGCGGACTGGTCGAGTCTACGCGATGACGACCCGGCCTCGGCAAGCTGATCATGCACCGTGACCACTAGTACTGGGCACGATGAGGACTGTAGCCACTACATGTAGGCCTTCGGGGGAGGCAGTGCGGCGGGCGTGTCGATCCGGACGCGACGGTCCCGCCGGCGCGGAATAGACTGCCGGGGCCGACTTCGAGTCGAACATTTAATCGATGTACAACAAAGCCTTGATCGAGTCAGCCAACTCCCGAATAATTCACTCGAACGTGTGTTTGGCGCAACCTTTCGATAGGAGGTGCCGTTGGGCTGGAAAGGGAGAGGACAGCCGTCGAGAGGGGCCGCCGTGAACACGATCGAAAGCAACACCATCCCGGTGCAGGAACACTCCCAGCTCAAGGTGGGGCAGCGCACCACGAATCAGCAGAGTGTGGACGTCAGCATGGACCGTAGCGAAGAACACCGACTCTCCGGCGCGGCCATTTCCAGCACGAGCCGCGTTCCCGACCAGCCGATCGAGCATTCCCCCGTGCTGGACGACTCGCACCCCGCCCCCGCGCGCTCGATGCCGGGGCGCCCTCCCGGCATCCGCACCGACGAGGCCGGGCTGACGGAGCGCCAGCGCCGGGTGATCGAGGTCATCCGGGACTCCGTCCAGCGCCGCGGCTATCCGCCGTCCATGCGCGAGATCGGCCAGGCCGTCGGCCTGTCCAGCACCTCCTCCGTCGCCCATCAGCTGATGGCCCTGGAGCGCAAGGGGTTCCTCCGCCGCGATCCGCACCGCCCGCGCGCCTACGAGGTCCGCGGCGTCGAGGTGGCCCGCCCCAACACCGCCGAGACGGCCGGGCGCCCGTCCACCTCGTACGTGCCGCTGGTCGGCCGGATCGCCGCCGGCGGTCCGATCCTGGCCGAGCAGACGGTCGAGGACGTCTTCCCGCTGCCGCGCCAACTGGTCGGCGAGGGCGAGCTGTTCGCACTCACCGTGCGCGGCGACTCGATGATCGAGGCGGCCATCTGCGACGGCGACTGGGTGACCGTCCGCCGCCAGCCGGTCGCCGAGAACGGCGACATCGTGGCCGCGATGATCGACGGCGAGGCCACCGTCAAGCGCCTCAAGCGCGAGGACGGCCGGATCTGGCTGATGCCGCACAACCCGGCGTACGAGCCGATCAACGGCGACAACGCGACCATCCTGGGCAAGGTCGTCGCGGTCCTGCGCCGTCTCTGAGCGCCGCCACAGCACGCACCGGGAAGGGGCTCCACCGCAGAGTGCGGGGAGCCCCTCCGGCGTTCCCGGGCCCACGCGGGAGGCGTTCCCGAGCACGCTCCGACGGGCATTCCCGGGCCCACGGGACAGGTACTCCCGGGGCCGGGCTCAGAACGCCCGCTCAGCCCTTCCTCACCACCGGCCGGACCGGCGCCGCCGAGTCGTCGATCGCCGCCAGCGAGCGCCGCACCTGGTTGCGGTCGGTGGTGTACCAGAACTCCGGCATCGAGGACCGGAAGTACCCGCCGTACCGCTTGGTCTCCACCCGCGGGTCCAGCACCGCCACCACGCCCCGGTCGTCCGCGGCGCGCACGAGCCGGCCCGCGCCCTGCGCCATCAGCAGCGCCGCGTGGGTGGCCGCGACGGCCATGAAGCCGTTCCCGCCGCGCTGTTCGACATCCTTCTGCCGGGCACTCATCAGCGGGTCGTCCGGACGCGGGAACGGGATGCGGTCCATCACCACCAGCTGGCACGCCGAGCCGGGCACGTCCACGCCCTGCCAGAGCGAGAGGGTGCCGAACAGGCAGGTGGTGGCGTCCGACGCGAACTCCCGGATCAGCTCGCCCAGGGTGTCCTCGCCCTGGAGCAGGATCCGGTTGTCGAGCCGCCCGCGCATCGCCTCGGCGGCCGTCTGGGCGCCGCGCATCGAGGAGAACAGGCCCAGCGTCCGCCCGCCGGCCGCGCCGATCAGCTCGGCCAGCTCGTCCAGCATGTCGGGGCGCTCCGGGTCGCGGCCCGGGTCGGCCAGGTGCTTGGCGACGTAGAGGATGCCCTGCTTGGGGTACTTGAACGGCGAGCCGACGTCGATGCCCCGCCAGTGCGGCACCACGTCCTCGCCGAAACCGGGCTCCGGGGCGTCCCCCGGCCCGCGCACGTCGGGCAGCCGGGCCTCCGAGGGCAGGCCGACCGAGGCCGCGACGCCGTTGAAGTCCCCGCCGAGCTTGAGGGTGGCCGAGGTGAGCACCACCGAGCGCTCCTTGTACAGGCCCTCGCGCAGCAGCCCGGAGACGCTCAGCGGGGCGACCCGTAGCGAGGCGGTGCCCATCCCGAACCGGTCGCTGCGCTCGATCCAGACCACGTCGTACTCGGAGTCGGCGAGCAGCCGCTCGGCCGTCTCGTGCAGCGCCTCGGCGGAGGCCATCGCCTGCTTGCGCACCGCGTCCTCGTCGCTGAGCGACTTGTCCCTGGTCTCGCCGAGCGAGGTGATCACCTGCCGGCTGGCGTCCCGGATCGCGGTGACCGCGTACGCCAGGTACTCGGGCAGCTCCTCGACCCGGCCGGGCTGAGCCGTCTCCATCAGGCCGTGGTAGTTCTCCGCGGCGCCCTGGAGGGCGTCCACGGCCTTCTCGTCGGCGAGCCGCGCGGCCCGCTTCACCGCACGGTTGACCGCGCCGACGGTCAGCTCGGCGGTGGCCGCGCCGGTGACCCGGTTGACCAGCTCGTGCGCCTCGTCGACGATCAGCAGCCCGTGCTCGGGCAGCACCGGCGCGCCCTCGATGGCGTCGATCGCCAGCATCGCGTGGTTGGTCACCACGACGTCCGCCAGCTTGGCCCGCTCGCGCGCCTTCTCGGCGAAGCACTCCTGCCCGTAGGCGCACCGGGTGGCGCCCAGGCACTCCTTGGAGGTGACCGAGAGCTGGGCCCAGGCCTTGTCGGAGACGCCGGGGCTGAGGTCGTCCCGGTCACCGGTCTCGGTCTCGTCGGCCCAGTCGCGCAGCCGCAGCACGTCCTGCCCGAGCTTGCCGGTGGGGCCGCCGAGCGCGTCCACCGGGTCGAACAGGCCCTCGCCCTCCTCGCTCGGGGTGCCCTCGTTGGCCCGGTGCAGGCAGAGGTAGTTGGAGCGGCCCTTGAGCATCGCGAAGAGCGGGCGGCGGCGCAGCACCGGGTGCAGCGCCTCCACCGTGCGCGGCAAGTCCCGCTCGACCAGCTGGCGTTGGAGCGCCAGGGTGGCGGTGGCGACCACCACGCGGTCCCCGTGGGCGAGGGCCGGCACCAGGTAGGCCAGGGACTTCCCGGTGCCGGTGCCGGCCTGCACCAGCAGGTGCTCGCCGTGGTCGACGGCGTCGGCGACGGCCTCGGCCATGCGGACCTGGCCGGGGCGCTCGACGCCGCCGACGGCCTCGACTGCGGCGTGCAGCAGCTCGGGGAGCTGGGCCCGCGGGACGGCGGCCTCGGCGGCGTCGGCAGCGGCCGAATCGGCGGCGGCGTCCTCGGCGGCGGCGGCGGGGAGCTGGGATTCGGAGTCGTTCGTCATGACCCTCCCACCCTACGGGGCAGGGGTGACAATCCGGTCCCGTCGGCCGGGCAGCCCGGCCGTCCCCTCGGGGGTGAGGGCATTCGGGACGGAGCCGTGCCTGGCCGCGTGCGGGCGGTGCGGGCGGTCCCGGTAGCCGTCGAGGAGCAGCCGGTTGCGGTTGAGGCAGAGCCGGTCGATCCGCGGCCGGAACAGGTCGAAGAGGGCGAACCGCTCCTTCAGCTCGGGGAAGCGCTCCTGGTACCGGAGGATCTCGGCCCGCAGCAGCGCCCAGAACTCCGTCTCGGGCAGGCCGGTCTGCGCCTCCAGCAGCGGGGCGAGGTAGCGGAAGACGCCGATGAAGAGGCCGGAGTGGAGGAACTGGCAGAGGCCCTGAGGGTCCTCACGCAGCAGCACCCCGGCCACCTCGGCGGGCAGCCCGCGCAGCTCGGGGAGGTCCTGGTCGCTGAGGTTGACGTCGTCGACGAAGTCCTTGACCGCGAGGCGCACGGGGGCGTCGGAGGAGTCGAAGACCAGGATGGCGTTCTCGCCGTGCGGGGAGAAGACCAGGCCGTACCGGTAGAGGAAGTGCAGCAGCGGCGGCAGCATGGCGGCGAACAGCCGGGCCGTCCAGGCGGCCGGGGCGAGCCCCGAGCGGGTGATCAGCTCGGCGGCCAGCGCCCGGCCGTCGGCGCCGGTCTGCAGCAGCGCGGCCAGGGTGCGGCCGCGCTCGCCGGCGTCCAGGGCTGGGCCGAGCGGTTCGCGCCAGATCGCGCCCAGCAGCTCCTTGTACTGGTAGGGCGCCTCGGGCAGCTCGCGGTAGAGCGGGTGGTCGACGGTGACGGAGGCGATCTCGCCGAGCAGCACCACCCGGCACTCGTCGCGCAGGAACGGGTCGGCCTGTCGGAGCCCGTGGATCCAGGCGGTGACGGCGGGCGCGGCCAGCGTGCGTTCGGTCGGGAGGCCGCGCCAGACCAGGGTGTTGAGGATGGCGAGCGGCAGCTTGACCGTGCAGCGTTCGGGGCGGCTCCGGTTGAAGAAGGAGCGGATGGACTGCTGGGGCAGCCGCAGGTCGCCGTCGGAGGGCAGCGGGACGATCTCGCCGGACGCGATCCACGGCGCGAACAGCGGGACGACGGTCTCGTCCCACTGCCAGGGGTGGACGGGCAGCAGCAGGTAGTCGTCGGCATCCAGGCCGAGGGCGCGCAGCCCGGCGCGCAGCGCGTCCGGGTCGTCGATCTCGCGGGCGTACAGCTGCCCGGGCTCGGTGAGGCCGGGGACGCCCCGGTACTGGGCGAGCCGGCGGTGGACGGCGATCCAGGGCAGTGGCAGCGGGGTGCGCGCCTCCGGGGCCCAGCGGGCGGCGTCGGAGGCGGAGAAGCCGATCCGGCCTTTGTTGGGGACGATCCAGGGGTGGCCGCCCTGCCGGCCCTCCAGCTCGGTGTGGCCGAGGTCGGCCAGTTCGGCGGCGGTGAGCGCGGTGGCGATCTGGTGGGCGTCGGAGATCAGGGTGGCGGTGAGCTCGCGGACGAGGTGGCCGGTGGTCTCGCCGTTCAGGCCGAGGCTGTGCCGGGCGTACGGGAGGAAGCGCAGCGGGTCGAGGCCGTCCGGCCGGGAGCAGCGCACCGAGTCCTCGGCCACCTGCCAGCTGCCGTAGGCGCCGCGGCGGGCGGTGAAGCGGTACTCGGCCTCGGGCAGGGGCAGCAGGTACGCGCCGCCGGCGGCGCCGGGGACCGGGGTGATCAGTTCCTCGTAGGCGAACTCGCCGAGCATCTTGGCCAGCAGCGCGCGGCCGGCCCGCCGCCAGTGCCCGGCGGTGAGCTGCGGGGGCAGGTACAGCGGCGGTTCAGCGGCCGGCGGTTGCGGCACGGGACAGCTCCTGGGGGCGAGGGACGGTGGTGGTGGGCGGGGTGGAGGCGGGGGCCGCCGGCTCCGGCGGGGCGAAGCCGGTCCACGCGGTACGGGCGGGCAGCCGGTGGACGGTCCGGCCGGTCACGGCGTTGAGGATCACCGCGGCGCGGTGGGCGCCGAGGCCGAGGTCGGGGGTGCCGACGCCGTGGGTGTGCAGTTCGGCGTTCTGTACGTACAGCCCGCCGGTGAGCTCCGGAAGGGTCGCGACCCGGTGGTCGAGGTCGACGCGGTAGCGCCCGGAGCCGTCCCAGTCGATCAGCTCGGCGAGCGGTTCCAGGGCGGCCGGGCGGGCGGCCCGGTAGCCGGTGGCGAGCACCACGGCGTCGGTGCGCAGGACGTACTCGGCGCCGGAGTCGGTGTGCCGGCAGCGGAGTTCGAGCCCGCCGCAGGGGCCGGGCCGGGCGTCGGTGACGGTGGTTCCGGGGGTGATCTCGACCGGGTCGGCGTCGATCGGGCGGCCGATGGTCCGCTCGTACAGGTGGTCGTGGATCTCGGCGAGGGTCTCGGCACTGGCGGCCTTGTGCAGCTGCCACTGGGCGTCGACCAGGCGGTCGCGGACCGGCTCGGGCAGGCCGTGGAAGTAGCGGGTGTAGTCGGGGGTGAAGTGCTCCAGGCCGAGTTTGGAGTACTCCATGGGGGCGAGGGCCCTGGTCCGGGTGAGCCAGCGCAGCCGGACGCCGTCGCCGGCGTGGCGCCGCAGCAGGTCGAGGAAGACCTCGGCGCCGGACTGCCCGCTGCCGACCACGGTGATGTCGCGGGCGCCGTCCAGGGCGGCGCGGCGGTCCAGGTAGTCGGCGGAGTGGAAGGCCCGCGGGTGGCCGGCCACACCGGCGAAGGCCTCGGGCAGGAGCGGCCGGGTGCCGACGCCGAGCACGAGGTTGCGGGCGTGCACCTCCTCGCGCCGGCCGGTGGCGGTGTCGAGCAGCTCGGCCCGGTAGCGGTCCCCCTCCCAGTGCAGGGCGGTGACGACGGTGGCGAACCGGCAGTTGGTGAGCCGCTCGGCGGCCCAGCGGCAGTAGTGGTCGTACTCCCGGCGGGGCAGCTGGAAGCGCTCGGCGAAGTAGAACGGGAAGAGCCGGTCCTGTTCGCGCAGGTAGTTGAGGAAGGACCAGCGGTTGGTCGGGTCGACCAGCGAGACCAGGTCGGCGAGGAAGGGCACCTGCATCCTGGCCCCGTCGACCAGCATCCCGGGGTGCCAGCGGAACTCCGGGCGCTGGTCGCAGAAGAGCGTGCGCAGGCCCGGGACGGGCTCGGCCAGCGCGGCGAGCGAGAGGTTGAACGGGCCGATGCCGACGCCGAAGAGGTCGTACGGCTCGGGCTGGGGTGGGGTGTCCATGGGTGGGCGGTGTCCTAGGCGGGGTTCGGGGCGGAGGGGAGCGGGCCGCGGGCGCGGTCGCGGACCATCAGGGCGGCCCGTTTCCCGGGCAGGTCGAGTTCGGCGGCGGGTACGAAGCCGGCCCGTTCGAAGGCGCGGACGGACCGCCGGTTCCGGACGTCGGGTTCGGCCACCACGCGCTCGCAGTGCGGCCGTTCCCGCAGGATCCGGTCGGCCAGCGCGGCGAGCAGGGTGGATCCGAGGCCCCGCCCGCGCCGGTCGGCCGGGCCGAGCAGCAGGTGGACGCCGGTGTCGTGGGGCCGGGCGGGGTAGTACCCGGCGAGCGGGTCGAGGTCGGCGCGGTAGACCTCCCAGTAGCTCATCGGGGTGCCGTCGAGCAGGCCGAGGCAGGGCGCGCTGTTCCCGTCGCCGTCGAGCTGGGCCCGGATGTGGCGTTCGGTGGTGGCGGGCGGCCCGGCGAGGTCCCAGAAGGCGGCGATCTCCGGGTCGTTCATCCAGCCGGTGAGCAGTTCCAGGTCGGCGGGCAGCCGGACCGGGCGGAGCCGGAACTCGCCGGCGGTGGTGGGCATGGCGCCCCAGCCGGCGGCCTCCTCGGCCGGGCTCGCGGCGGAGGTCACGCGCCGGCCACCGGGTTGGGGATGTCGACGTAGACGGACTGGGTGGCGACCGGGCCGACCAGTTCGTCCATGCCGTTGATCCGGGTGAGCAGGTTGGCCTTGCAGGGCAGGGTGGCCGCGTCCAGCAGCAGGGCGGGCAGTGCGGAGCCGGTGGCCGCGGCCCGGGGGCTGCCGAGGAAGCCGCGCAGCGCGGCCAGCAGCACCGCCTCGTCGGCCAGCCGCTGGGAGCCGAGGGCGCCGATCAGGCCGAGGACGTGGTTGATGCCGAGGTAGTAGGCGAAGTGGTGGTCGATCACCTCGTCGGCGAGGAAGGTGTCGCTCTGCGCGCCGAGGCCGGCCAGCCGGCCGGTGAGCCGCTCGGCCGCACTCTGGCGGTAGTAGAAGCCCTGGTTGTCGCGGTAGCGCCCGCCGGTCGGCCAGCCGTCGGCGTCGAGCAGGACGAGGCTGTTCTGCTGGTGCGCCTCCAGCGCGATGCCGGCCCGTCCGTCCAGCCAGAGGACGGGCAGCACGACGGCGTCCAGGTAGCGCAGGAACCATTCGGCGGCCACAGTGGCCAACGGGCGGCCGCAGCGGGCGGCGAGGGAGCGCAGGATGTCGCCGAGCCGGGACGGCACGGCGTCGCCGGTGCCGAGCGGCTGTTCGGCGACCAGCCCGGCCACGCAGAGCACGCGGTCGCCGGGGGCGAAGGGCTGGGCGCGCAGCACGGTGTCCAGGCCGCCCGGGTCGCCGAGGGCGGGGTGGTCGACGCCGATCCAGGCCGGGTCGCGGACGATGTCGAAGCCGGGGTGGGCGGCCCGCCACTCGGCGGCCAGGCCGCTCTCCAGCAGCCGGTGCATCTCCAGGCCGCGGTGCAGTTCCTTGCGGAGGTTCTCCCGGCGGGAGTTGGTGATCCGCAGGCCGAGCGAGAGCTTCAGCATCCAGGGCGTGCCGGGCCGGTAGACGGTGCGCACCGAGGAGGTCGGGTACCAGGGCGTGCCGGCCGGGCCGAGGTCGTGCAGCAGTCCGTCGGCGAGGAGTCCGGCCACGGCCGGGCGCAGCGCCAGTTCGCGGGCCTGCCAGGGGTGCAGCGGCAGGGCGGCGGTGCCGGGCGGTAGCAGGGCCGGGTCGCCGAGGAGTCGGGCGGTGATCCGGTCGGCGCTCTCGGTCACGGCGGAGCCGGCGGCGAGCAGTTCGCGGTCGACGGCGTACCAGTGCAGCTGGAACGAGCCGTGCAGTTCCGGGGAGTAGGCGGCGCTCTGCGCGGGGCCGAGGCCGTCACGGCTCTTCGGGGTGGGGTGCAGCGGGTGGCCGAGCAGCAGGGACTGTTCGGCGGCGAGGAAGTGGGAACCTTCCGGCCCGCCGGGGGCGGCGGCGGTGCGGTGGTGGGTGAGGATGTCGGCGGTGCGGACGACGGAGTCGGCGACCCGGGCGGCGAGGTCGGCGACCTGGCCGGGGTCGGGGCGGGCGGCGGCCGCGGCGGCGAGCAGCGCGGCGGTGGTGACGGCGTCGACCGGTGCGTCGCGGCCATCCCCCGCCGCGGCGCCCCCGCCGGCCGAGAGGGTGGCCGGGCCGAAGCGGTGCCAGCCGGCCCGGGACCAGTGGCGGACAGGCGCGGAGAGCCGGGCGGCGCCGCCGAGGACGGCGATCCGCAGCCGCCCGTCGGGGCCGGGCATGGCACCGGTCTCACGGGCCCAGCAGCGCAGCAGGGCCTCCAGGGCCGCCTGTTCGGCGGCGACGGCCGGGGACGGGTGAAGCAGCGGATCGGGTTGCGCCGGGCCGGCCACGGCGGGGCGGCCCGGGGTGGGCCGGCGCGCCGGGACGTCGGGCGGGGCTCCGGTGAGGGCGGTGCTCAAGGCTGCTCCTTGGGGCGCGTGGGGTGCGGACGCGCGCGGGTGGTGGAGAGGATCTGGCGGGCGCTCGCACCGTCGCGTCAGGTAAGGGTTACCTATCCCTGACTGGTGATCACAAGGGCGGCTCACTCGTCCGGGTGAAGAGCGGTGATTGTTCACCCCTGGGGTGGGAGCCCCTGCCGTGGCAACGAGCCGACGGGGCGTTCGTCACAGCTCGGTGACCTCCCGTCAGCTCCGGAACCCGGGGGTCGGCCCGTGCCGTCCTGGAGGCCAGTGGGAGACTCCAGGGCGGCGGGCGCCGCCGGAACAGGACCATCCAGGGGGAAAGCGAACACCATGCCATCGATCCACCGGTCAGCCATGGCCGCGGCCCTTGCCGCCGGAACCCTGCTCGTCGTGAGCGCCTGCGGCCCGGACGGCCCCGCCGGCGACGGGGGCACCGCCGCACCACCGCCGGCCTCGACGAGCGCCACCGCCTCCGCCTCCGCCGCGGGGGGCGGCGGAGTGATCGGCGGTCTCACCCTGCCGTCGGGCATCCCGACCAGCCTGCTGGAGGGCCTGCCGAAGAGCTGGGACGACCTGAAGAAGTGGAAGTTCGAGGACTGGGACAACTGGGCCTCCAAGCACGTCTTCAACAACCCCGTCGTCAAGGACTTCTGGAACCCGGACAAGATGGGCGACTCCAAGCCCGCCGAGCCGGCGCCGCCCACCGCCAAGCCGGCCGGGGACGCCGGGGTCACCGACCCCGAGCCGCCCGTGGTCAAGGCGACGCCGGTGGCCCGCCCGTACACCAAGCAGCCCTCGGGCAAGGTGTTCTTCAGCGCCGAGGGCGGCCGCGGCAACTGCTCGGCCACCGTGATCGCCGACCCGGCCCACCCCGGCAAGAGCAACCTGGTCTGGACGGCCGGGCACTGCGTGCACCCGGGCAAGGGCGGCGACTTCTACAAGGACCTCGTCTTCGTCCCCGCCTACAACAACTCCGGTGCCTCCAGCGGCGGCAAGAAGGCCCCGCTGGCGGAGCTGGCTCCGCTTGGCACCTGGTGGGCCAAGGACGTGGTGACCTCGCCGCAGTGGACGGTCGAGGGCGGCGGCACCGGTGACGCCGCCAGCCAGTACGACTTCGCGGTCATGCGGGTGCAGAACCAGAACGACACCGGCAAGTCGCTGGAGGAGACGGTCGGTTCGGCCGTTCCGGTCTGGTTCGACGCCCCGCGCGACCAGCTGAAGGTCTCGGCCGTCGGGTACCCGCTCTACAAGCCCTTCGACGGGCAGGAGCTGTACAAGTGCGACGGCGGCAAGCCGGTCCGGCTCTCCTTCGACCCGAAGCGCCCGTCGATGCACACCATCGGCTGCACCATGACGCAGGGCTCCAGCGGCGGCGGCTGGTTCGCCCCGATGCCGGACGGCAGGCTCGCACTGGTCAGCAACACCTCCATCGGCACCCAGGACCACACCTCGCTGAGCGGCCCGTACCTGGAGACGGTCGCCAAGCAGGCCCTGGACTACATCTCCCGCAAGCAGAAGTAGCCGGCTGGCAGGAACCGACCGACGGGGAGAGATCACCATGCCACCGATCACCACGGCCGGGCCCGGCCGCCGGGCCGCGACGGCCGGAGCCGCCGTGCTCGCCGCGCTCGCCCTCAGCGCGACCGCCTGCGGGCCGGACAACGAGAAGAGCAACGAGGCCGCGGGCACTCCGTCCGCGACCGCCGCCACCACCGCACCCGGCAAGCCGGGGGCCGCACTGCCCAGCAGCCTCCAGGACCTCGCCAACTGGAAGCTCGACGACTGGGCGAGGTTCGTCGGCGACAACGCCTTCGTCAACGAGGTCGCCCAGGGGTTCTGGTCGATCGCCAAGATGGAGAACGCCAAGGGCCGGGCCACCCCGGAGTACTCGCACACGACGGCCGGCAGCACGGTCGAGCGGGACACCCCGCCGGCCGCCATCCCCGCCAAGCCGCAGCCGCACCCGTACAGCCCGGCGACGGCCGTGGTCGGCAAGATCTTCATGACCACGCCCGAGGGCGACTCGATGTGCTCCGGCACCCTGGTCTCCGACCCGGCCAACCCGGGCCGGAGCAACCTCGTCTACACCGCCGCGCACTGCCTGCACGACGGCAAGGGCGGCACCTGGCTGAAGGACATCACCTTCGTCCCCGGCTACAACCGGGACGGACAGGCCAGCCGGGGCAGGCAGTACAGCGAGCAGCAGGTCTCCCCGTACGGGCGATGGACGGCGGTCCGCGCGCTGGTCTCGCCGACCTGGGTGAAGGAGAACGGCGTCGGCCCCAACTCCCAGTACGACTACGGGATCATCCGGGTCCGCAACGAGAACGGCTCCGGCAAGTCGCTGGAGGAGACGGTCGGCAGCTCGATCCCGGTCTGGTTCAACGCCCCGCGCGAGCAGATCACCTCGGCCTTCTCCTACGGCTACCCGGCCGAGCGGCCGTTCGACGGCATGGAGCTCAACCACTGCGACTCCGCGATCCGGCCGGCCAAGCTCTCCTTCGACCCGGCCCGGCCGCCGATGTACGTGATCGGCTGCACCATGACCGGAGGCTCCAGCGGCGGCGGCTGGTTCATCACCAAGGACGGCAAGCCGAACCTGATCAGCGTCAACTCGATCGGCAACCGCAACCCGTCCGAGTACATGGCCGGCCCCTCGCTCCAGGAGCAGGCGCGGCAGGCCTTCGACTACTTCTCCAAGAACGCGAAGTAGGCCCGCGGCAACGCCGACGGCCCCGGTCTCCGTTGAGGAGACCGGGGCCGTCGGCGTTCTGCTCGGACCTCGGGAGCCCCGGGCCCCGCGGAGCCTCAGCCCCGCGGAGCTTCGAGCCCTGCGCAGCCTCAGCCCCTCGGCGCCTCAGCCCTGCAGCGCGACCGAGAAGCGCTCCAGCTCGGCGGCCAGCTCGGCCTGCACCTTGGCGTGCAGCAGCGTGCCCTCCGCGGTGTGCTCGGTCGAGATCAGCTCACCCTCGGCGTGCACCCGGGAGACCAGGCCACCGTGGGTGTACGGGACCAGTGCCTGCACCTCGATCGCCGGCCGCGGCAGCTCGTCGTCGATGAGCTTCAGCAGCTCCTCCATGCCCAGCCCGGTGCGGGCCGACACCACGATGGCGTGCGGCTCGCGGCGCAGCAGGCGCTGGAGCACGTGCGGGTCGGCCGCGTCGGCCTTGTTGATCACCACGATCTCCGGCACGTTCTGCGCGTCGACCGAGACGATGACCTCGCGGACGGCGGCCAGCTGCGTCTCCGGCTCGGGGTGTGAGCCGTCCACCACGTGAAGGATGAGGTCCGCGTCGGCGACCTCCTCCATGGTGGAGCGGAACGCCTCGACCAGGTGGTGCGGCAGGTGCCGGACGAAGCCGACGGTGTCGGCCAGCGTGTAGAGCCGGCCGCTCGGGGTCTGCGCCCGGCGCACGGTCGGGTCCAGGGTGGCGAACAGCGCGTTCTCCACCAGGACGCCCGCGCCGGTGAGCCGGTTGAGCAGGGAGGACTTGCCGGCGTTGGTGTAGCCGGCGATGGCCACGGACGGCACCTGGTGGCGCTTGCGCTCCTGGCGCTTGGTGTCGCGGCCCTTCTTCATCTCGGCGATCTCCCGGCGGAGCTTCGCCATCTTCTCGCGGATCCGGCGCCGGTCGGTCTCGATCTTGGTCTCACCGGGACCACGGGTGGCCATACCGCCGCCGGATGAGCCGGAGCCACCACCACCCATCTGCCGGGAGAGCGACTGACCCCAGCCTCGCAGCCGGGGCAGCATGTACTGCATCTGCGCGAGCGAGACCTGCGCCTTGCCCTCACGGGACTTGGCGTGCTGGGCGAAGATGTCCAGGATCAGGGCCGTCCGGTCGACGACCTTGACCTTGACCACGTCCTCCAGGTGGATCAGCTGGCCCGGGGTGAGCTCACCGTCGCAGACCACGGTGTCGGCACCGGTGGCCGCGACGATGTCCCGCAGCTCCTTCGCCTTGCCGGAGCCGATGTAGGTGGCGGCGTCGGGCTTGTCACGGCGCTGGATGACGCCGTCCAGCACCTGGGAGCCGGCCGTCTCGGCGAGCGCGGCGAGCTCCGCCATGGAGTTCTCCGCCTCCTCCAGCGTGCCGTCCGTCCAGACGCCGACGAGCACCACGCGCTCCAGACGGAGCTGGCGGTACTCGACCTCGGTGACGTCTTGGAGTTCGGTGGAGAGGCCGGCGACCCGGCGCAGGGCTGCACGCTCGCTGCGGTCGTACTGGTCGCCGTCGTAGTGGTGGTGGCCGAGGTCCTCGTCGATGGCCGCGAGGTCCTCGTCCATGAGGGCTTCCGCCCGCAGACCGCCGAGGCGGCGCGGGGCGTCGGCGTGGTCGCGGGCTTCGAACGTGGAGGTCATTCTGTCCTTTGGCTGGCTGGTACGGAGGGCCTGTCTGCGTGACCGTACCGACGGTCACACCCGGAGTCTGCCCAGCTGCCGCCTCGTCTACCGCTCGGGCGAGATGTGAGCTACCCCGCAGGACCGCGGCCCCACACAGGCAATTCTCTCAGTGCCCGGTGAACGCCGCGGACCGGCCGTGAATTCCCCACGATGTTCGCACGCCCGGTGCGGACGGGGCATCCCCATTTTCCGGTCCGGAGACCGGTCCGTCCGCCGGGCCGCCCCCGCCCACCGGGCCGTCCCCGTCCGCCGGGCCGCCCTCGCCCGCGGGGCCGCCCCCGCCTGCCGGGCCGCCCCCGGCGCCGGGCTCCGCCTCCCCCGCCCGGGGACGCGCGCCGCCGCCCGCCGGTGCGTGCGGGCGGCTCACGTCGTACACCCCCGAGACCCGCAGCATCGCCCGCATCACCGCGGCCAGCGCGGCCGGCTCGGGCAGCTCGACGGTGTAGGTGTGCCGCACCCGCAGCTCCTGCGGCGGCTCGACCTCGGCCGAGACGATGCCGACGCCCTCCCCCGAGATCGCCGCGGTGAGGTCGGCCAGCAGCCGGGGCCGGTTGAGCGCCTCGGCCCGCAGGGTGGCCCGGTAGCCGGACGGCGGCGCGCCGTCGGGCTGCCAGTGGATCTCCAGCGCGCCGCGCCCGTCCGCCCGCATCCGCTCACCCGCCGGACAGCCGGTGCGGTGCACGGCGACGGCGCCGCCGCGGATCGCGAAGCCGCTGACCTGGTCCGGCGGCACCGGGGTGCAGCAGCGGGCCAGCCGGACCGGCGCCCCCGGGCGGCCGGCCACCGCCACCGGGGCTGCGCCGCGCTCGGTGGCCCGGTGCGCGGGCGGCGCCGGCTGGCCGGCCGAGGGGCCGGTGCGGACCACCGGCAGCAGCGCCGGGTGGTCGGCGAGCCATCGTTCGATGGCCAGCCTGGCGGCCGGGGTGCGGGCGTGCGCCAGCCATTCGGGCGCGGGGCCGGAGGGGTGGGCGGCCGGGTCGCCCTGCTCGGTGAGGATGGCCAGCCGGTCACCGTCCTGGAGCACGGTGGAGAGCGAGGTGAGCCGGCCGTTGACCCGGGCCCCGATACATCGGTGGCCGGTCTCCTCGCCGAGCAGGTAGGCGGCGTCCACACAGCTGGCGCCGGCCCGCAGCTGAAGCGTTTCGCCGGCCTCGGTGACGACGGTGATCTCGCGGTCCCCGGCGAGGTCGGCGGTGAGCGCCGACCAGAAGGCGTCCGGGTCGGGCGTCTCCTGCTGCCACTCCAGCAGCCGGCTGAGCCAGCCCGGCCGGGCCGGGTCGGTGCGGTCCAGCTCGTCCGTGCCCTGGTCGGCGCCGCCGGCCCCGGGCTGCCGGGGGTCGCCGAGGGCGACCACGCCGGTCTGCGCGACCTCGTGCATTCGCCGGGTGCGGACCAGTACCTCGACCACCGCGCCGCCCTCCAGCGCCACCGCGGTGTGCAGCGACTGGTACAGGTTGAACTTGGGGGCGGCCACGAAGTCCTTGAACTCGCCGGGCAGCGGCGTCCAGCAGGTGTGCAGCTCGCCGAGGACGGCGTAGCAGTCCGCGTTCTCCTCGACCACCACCAGCAGCCGCCCGAAGTCGGCCGGCTGCGGCCCCTGCGGCCGCCCGTCGGGGCCGGGTGCGGCGGCCCGCTTGAGCAGCACCCGGTGCAGCGAGACGCAGTGCCGGGGGCGGACGGTGACCTCGGCGGTCACCCCGGCCTCGGCGAGCTGGCGCGCCAGCGTCCGGGCGAACGGCTCGAGCAGGGCGTCCGGTTCGGCCTCGTGGCCGGCCTGCAGGGCGCGCGCGCGGGCGTACTCCTCCGGGTGGAGGGTGGCGAAGACGATGTCCTCCAGCTCCGCCTTGAGCACCTGGATGCCGAGCCGCTCGGCCAACGGGATCAGCACGTCGCGGGTGACCTTGGCAATCCGGACCTGGCTGGCCGGCCTCATGTGCCGGATGGTGCGCATGTTGTGCAGCCGGTCGGCGAGCTTGATCACCATCACCCGGACGTCGTCCCCGGTGGCGACCAGCATCTTGCGGAAGGTCTCGGCCTCGGCGGCCGCACCGAAGTCGACCTTCTCCAGCTTCGTCACCCCGTCGACCAGATAGGCGACTTCGGGGCCGAACTCCTCGCCGACCTGAGCCAGGGTCAACTCGGTGTCCTCGACGGTGTCGTGGAGCAGCGAGGAGACCAGGGTGGTCGTCCCGGCGCCGAGTTGGGCCAGGATCATGGTGACGGCCAGCGGGTGGGTGATGTACGGCTCGCCGCTCTTGCGTTTCTGCCCGCGATGGCTGGCCTCGGCCAGGCGGTAGGCCCGGCCGAGCAGGCCGAGGTCGGCCTGCGGGTGGTGCCGGCGGTGGGCCTGGACGAGCGGTTCGAGGGCGTCGGGCACCGGCGTGCGGCCGGTGGCCAGCAGCGCGGCGCGCCCGGCCCGGCCGAGTGCGGCCCGCCCTAACCCCCCGAGGGGCCGCTTGGGCCCGGCCTGCCGTGCGGACGTCGGCTGCCCCGCAAGGGGCTGCCCGGCTTCGATGGTCATCGTCGGCACCTCCGGCAGCGTCACCGGCTGCTCCCCTCCGAGGGGCGCTCGACCCGGTGATCCATGCTACCGAGCAGAGCACGTTCCGCGATGCCCTGCTTCCCGTCCGTGACCCGGATCACCCGAACGGGGGGATTCGTCGCTGTACGAAATGGGCAAACCGCCCGCGCCGTCAGCCCTGGACGGCCTGGACGGTCGCCAGCCACCGCGGGTCGAGCTCGCCGCGCGCCACGATCACCGCCGGGCCGGTCATCTCCACCCGGCCGTCCGGGTACTCGGTGATCACCACCCGGCCGCCCGGCAGGTCCACGGTGTAGCTGACGGCCTCGCCGGTGACCGCCGGGTCGGCGCCGTCCCGGCGGGCGGTGGCCACGGCGACGGCGCAGGCGCCGGTACCGCAGGAGCGGGTCTCGCCGGAGCCCCGCTCGTGCACCCGCATCGCGACGTGCCGCGGCCCGCGGTCCACCACGAACTCGACGTTGACGCCCTCGGGATAGGCGCCTTCGGGGCTGGTGAGCGGCGCGCTGTACAGGTTGCCGGCGTGGTCCAGGCTCTCGACGAAGGCGACCGCGTGCGGGTTGCCCATGTTGACGTTGCGGGCCGGCCAGCTGCGCCCGCCGACCGTGACCTCGATCCCGTCCGGGCCGGGCAGCAGCGCGCGCCCCATGTCGACGGTGACCTCGCCGGGGGTGCCGTCCTCGGCGTCCTCGGCGACCCGGGCCGTCCGCACGCCGGCCCGGGTGGCGATGGCAACCTCGCCCGGCTCGGCCAACCCGGCCTCGACCAGGTAGCGGGCGAAGACCCGGACGCCGTTGCCGCACATCTCGGCGATCGAGCCGTCGGCGTTGCGGTAGTCCATGAACCACTCGGCCCGGTCGGCCTGGTCGGCCGCGGCCGGGTCGGCGGCCGAGCGCACCACGCGCAGCAGACCGTCGGCGCCGATACCGGCCCGGCGGTCGCACAGCACGGCGACGGCCTCGGGGCCGATCACCAGCTTGCCGTCCGGGTCGGGCACGATGACGAAGTCGTTCTGGGTGCCGTGCCCCTTGAGGAAGGAGAGGCCGGCAGGCTGCGGGGAGGTGTCGCTCACGCTGCCGATGATACTGAGCCGCCGGCCGGGCCGGCCGGGCGGACCACCAGGCGGACCGCGTTCGCCGGCGGGGTCAGCGCAGGTGGACGACCCGCCACAGGGCGAGCGCGCAGGCGGCCAGCGCGATCAGGGTGTAGATCACGATCGCCTTCCACCCGGCCCGCCGGCCGGAGCCGCGGCGCGGCAGGCCCGGCCACTTGTACCCGGCGTGCCGGGCGGCCATCGCGCCCCAGCCGACCGAGGCCGCGGTGAGCAGCAGCCCGAGCATCCCGACCATCGCCGAACCGGCCCCGGCCGAGCCGAAGGCCAGCGGGAAGGCGAACATCAGCGAGCCGGCGGTGGCCAGCAGCGCTATCGGCAGCGTCTGCCACCAGCGCAGCCGGCGACGCGGGCGGATCTCCCGCTCGTGCACCGCACCGGCGGGGGCGCGGGTGTCCAGCGCGGGCAGCGCGACCGCGTAGGAGGTGGGGGCGTCGAGGCCGGGCAGCACGGGCAGGTCCGGCATGGTCGACGCGTCGAGGTCGTCGGCCTGTGCGGTGGCGCTCCCGCTCTGGCCGGTTTCGGGGCCGGTACCCGTCGACACGCGGCCTCCCCTGACAGTTCGACACGAGTGCGGACTCGCGGCCGGGCACGGTCGGCCCGCCCGGGCCGACCCTTATGACCTCGATGATGGCATGTCCAGAGAGGCGTTCCGGGCCTGACCGGGGTCATCGGGTGATCCGTGGCCATCACGTGATCCGGCCGTAACCGCGGGTTCGTCCTGCACGCCCACCTGCGCGCGCAAGTGCACCGCCGGAATGGCCGGATACCGCCTACGGCAGGGCCGATTCCTGACGGCCGATCAGCTCCAGCGAGCGGGCGAGCAGCTCGGCGGGGTCCGCGCCGGCCGGGCGGGAGAGCCAGTGGATCCGGTCGTCGCGGCGGAACCAGGACTCCTGCCGACGGGCGAACCGCTTGGTGGCGCGGACGGTTTCGGCCCGCGCCTCATCCTCGGTGCACTCCCCGGCGAAGTGGTCGAGCACCTGCTGGTAGCCGAGCGCCCGGGAGGCGGTCCTCCCCTCGCGCAGGCCGAGCTTCTCCAGCTCCCGGACCTCGTCCGGCAGACCGGCCTCCCACATCCGGTCGACCCGCAGGGTGATCCGCTCGTCCAGCTCGGGACGGGGCACCGCGACGCCGATCTGCACCGCGTCGTAGACGGCGGTGTTGCTCGGCAGGTTGGCGGTGAACGGCCGCCCGGTGATCTCGATGACCTCCAGCGCCCGGACGATCCGCCGGCCGTTGCCGGTCAGGATCGCCGCGGCGGCGGCCGGGTCCAGCTCCGCGAGCCGCCGGTGCAGCGCGTACGGGCCGGCCCGGTCGAGCTCGGCCTCCAGCCGGGACCGGACCGCCGGGTCGGTGCCGGGGAACTCCATCTCGTCGATCGCCGCCCGGACGTACAGCCCGGAGCCGCCGACCAGGACGGGGGTGCGGCCGGCCGCGAGCAGCCGGTCGATCTCGGCCCGGGCGAGCCGCTGGTACTCGGCGACGGACGCGGCCTCGGTGACGTCCCAGATGTCCAGCAGGTGGTGCGGGACGCCGCCGCGCTCGTCGAGCGTGAGCTTGGCGGTGCCGATGTCCATGCCCCGGTAGAGCTGCATCGAGTCGGTGTTGATCACCTCGCCGCCGAGGCTGCGGGCGAGGGCGACGGCCAGGTCGGACTTGCCTGCGGCGGTCGCACCCACCACGGAGACCACGCGCGGCACGGCGGCACCGGGCTGGACGGGGCCGGGCTGGACGGGGCCGGGCTGGACGGGGCCGGACTGGACGGTACTGGAGCTGCTCACCGGACCAGTCTCGCAAAACCGCCGACGCGACGGAGACCTCCCCGCCCGGGAGGTCCTATGAGCGACGATATGACCGTTTCCGCCCATATCCCCAGTTGAGAACGGTTCGGCCGCGAGAGACGTTGAGCAGGAGACAGAGAGGAACGGTGAGGACGCCATGGGTCTGATGGACAACCTCAAGGGCAAGGCCGAGGAGCTCAAGGAGAAGGCCAGCGAGCTGGCCGGCAAGCACAGCGACCAGATCGAGCACGCGGTCGACAAGGCCGGTGGCGCCATCGACAAGGCCACCAAGGGCAAGTACAGCGAGAAGATCGAGCACGGCACCAGCAAGGCCAAACACGCGGTGGACGACTTCGCCCACAAGCCCGGAGGCCCGGGCGGCACCACCCCCGGCACCCCCGTCGACGGCCAGGGCCCGACCCCCTGAGCCCGCTCTCCCGAGCAGGGCCGCGGGTCAGCTCCAGGACGCCACGAGGTACCCGACCCCGTACGGCGCGTCCCGGTAGCCCAGGCGCGCGGTGAGGCCGGCGCCCTCGGCGGCGCCGGCCAGCACCTGCCAGGGGGCGCGGCCCTCGGCCTTCAGCTCGGCGGCCAGGCCCGCGTCCAGGGCGGCCAGGGCGGCCAGGTCGGCCGAGCCCAGGGCGTCGGCGAGCGCCGCGTCGAAGCCCTCGGCCCGTTCGTCCAGGTAGCCCGGTGCCTTCAGCGAGCGGCAGGCGCTGCCGTCGCCCATGACCAGCAGCCCGACCCGGTCGGCCAGCCCGGCCAGGCCCTGGCCGAGGCCCAGCATCCGGTCGGCGGGCGCGTCGGCGGGCACCGCGCAGGCGTGCGTCGGCAGGGTCGCCCCGGCCCGCTCCAGCAGCCAGGCGCCGACGGTCAGCGAGGGCGCCAGCTCCGGGCCCTCGACCCGGCCTGCCGGCAGCCTGGCCACCAGCGGCACCCCGTAGCGGTGGAAGGAACCGGCCCCGCCCTCGGTCCACACCTCGGCCTCCGGCCCGGCGCCGACCACCACGACCAGCTCCGGCCCGGCTGCGAGCAGCGCGGCCAGCGCCTCGTCGCAGGCCGCGCGCAGCGGCTCCAGCTCGGCGGCCGCACCGGCGGCGACCTCCGGGACGAGCAACGGCGGGCAGGGGCAGACGGCGGCGGCAACCAGCATGTGGATCACTCTAACGAAGAACGACAGCGGCCCAGCGGGATCGGCGATCCCACCGGGCCGCGCCACGAGCAGCGGTCAGTCGCCGCAGCAGCCGCCCGCCGGGGCGGCCAGCGGCAGCGCCGCCGGGGCTCCGACGGTCGGCAGGCCGAGCATGACCCCGGTCGGAGCGCCGGCCGCCGGCTTGGCCTGGCGCTTCTCCCAGGCGTCGCCGGCCCGGGTGCGGCGCACGGCGAGCGCCGGTCCCTCGGCCAGCAGGTGGTGCGGGGCGGCGTAGGTGATCTCCACGGTGACCATGTCGCCGGGGCGGACGGGCTCCGACGGGCGCGTGAAGTGGACCAGCCGGTTGTCGGGGGCGCGGCCGGAGAGCCGGTCGGTCCTGTCGTCCTTCTTGCCCTCGCCCTCGGCGACCAGGATCTCCAGGGTGCGGCCGACCTGCTTCTTGTTCTCCTCCCAGGAGATCTCCTCCTGGAGCGCGATCAGCCGGTCGTAGCGGGCCTGCACGACGGCCTTCGGCACCTGGTCCTCCATCTCGGCGGCCGGGGTCCCGGGGCGCTTGGAGTACTGGAAGGTGAAGGCGTTGGTGAAGCGGGCCTCGCGGACCGCGTGCATGGTCTGCTCGAAGTCCTCCTCGGTCTCGCCGGGGAAGCCCACGATGATGTCGGTGGAGATCGCGGCGTCCGGCATCGCCTCCCGCACCTTCCGGATGATGCCGAGGAAGCGCTCCTGCCGGTAGGAGCGGCGCATCGCCTTGAGCACGGTGTCCGAGCCGGACTGCAGCGGCATGTGCAGTTGGTGCATCACGTTCGGGGTCTCGGCCATCGCGGCGATCACGTCGTCGGTGAAGTCGCGCGGGTGCGGCGAGGTGAAGCGGATCCGCTCCAGGCCCTCGATCTGCCCGGCGGCGCGCAGCAGCTTGGAGAAGGCCTCGCGGTCGCCCAGGTCGGAGCCGTAGGCGTTGACGTTCTGGCCGAGCAGGGTGACCTCGATGACGCCCTCGTCGACCAGCGCCTCGATCTCGGCGAGGACGTCGCCGGGGCGGCGGTCCTCCTCCTTGCCCCGCAGCGCGGGGACGATGCAGAAGGTGCAGGTGTTGTTGCAGCCGACCGAGATGGCCACCCACGCGGCGTACGCGGACTCGCGGCGGGTGGGCAGGGTGGAGGGGAAGGTCTCCAGCGACTCCAGGATCTCGACCTGGGCCCTGCGCTCGACCGCGGCACGCTCCAGCAGCGCGGGCAGGTGCCCGATGTTGTGGGTGCCGAACACCACGTCGACCCAGGGGGCCTTCTTGACGATGGTGTCGCGGTCCTTCTGGGCCAGGCAGCCGCCGACGGCGATCTGCATGCCCTTGTGGCGGCTCTTGACCGGCGCCAGCTGCCCGAGGTTGCCGTACAGCTTGTTGTCGGCGTTCTCGCGCACCGCGCAGGTGTTGAACACGACCAGGTCCGGGTCGCCGTCCTGCCCGGCCTTCACGTATCCGGCGTCCTCCAGCAGGCCCGACAGCCGCTCGGAGTCGTGGACGTTCATCTGACAGCCGTAGGTCACGACCTTGTAGCTCTTCAATCCGCTCTCACCGCTCACCAGACCAGGGTACGGGCAGCCGCGAATCGGTTTTCCCCCACCGGTCCCCACCCGTCCGCGGCCGCCGCCGCGCGTCCGCCCCTCCCGTTCGGTCCGCGCGCCTGGCACTATCCCTGCATGGCCCCCAGCTCCGCGCCCCGAGTCGGCGCAACCCTCCGCGCGGCGGCGCGCAGCCCGCTCTGGCGGGCGGTGCTGGCCCTCGTGCTGGTGGTGGCCGCCCTCGGCGGCTGGTGGCTCTCGGCCGGCCGTACCCCGGACTACCCGCGCGGGGCGGTGGGCTTCGCGACCGGCGTGCGGGGCGGGGTGTACGACCGGTACGGGCAGCTGCTGGAGACCCACGTCGCCAAGGCGATGCCGGGGGTGCGGCTGCAGCTGGACAACTCGGAGGGCTCGATCGACAACCTGGCCCGGGTGACCAGCGGCCAGGACGACTTCGCGATCGCCACCGCCGACGCCGTCGCCCAGTACTCCGGGCCCGGCAGGGACCGGCTGCGGGCGATCGCCCGGCTCTACGACGACTACCTCCAGCTGGTCGTGCCCGCCTCCTCGCCGGTGCACCGGACGGCCGACCTGAAGGGCCTGCGGGTCGGCGTCGGCCAGCCCCTGTCCGGGGTGAACCTGGTGACCCGACGGCTGCTCTCCTCGGCCGGACTCGATCCGGACCACGACATCCGGCCGGCCATGCTCGGCGTCGGCGACGCCGCCGAGCGGCTGCGCGAGGGCAAGCTCGACGCCTTCTTCTGGTCCGGCGGGCTGCCGACCGGCGCGCTCACCGGGCTCTCCGAACAGTTCAAGATCAGGATCGTGCCGCTCGGCGACCTCGCCGAGGCCGTCCACCGGGTCGAGGGCGGCGGTACCGACGCCTACCGGGCGGCCACCATGCCCAAGGGCACCTACCCGAACGCGGAGCCCAAGGACGCCGTCGCCACCGTGGCCGTGCCCAACCTGCTGATCACCCGGGACGACGTGGACACCGACCTGGTCCAGGGCATGACCCGGGCGGTGATAGACAGCCGCGACCAGATCGGCTCCGAGGTGCACGCCGCCCAGCTGGTCGACCTGCGCACCGCCGTCTACACCAACCCGCTCCCGCTGCACGAGGGCGCGGCGCGCTACTACCGCTCGGTGAAGCCCTAGAGGTGCCACCACCGGCTCGTGAAGCCGCAGAGGTGAGGTGAAGCCCCGGATGTGCCACCCACCGGCTCGGCGAAGCCCCAGCGGCGCCACCGCCGCTCGGTGGAGGCCCTGCGCCTAGGTCCTGCGGGTCTTCTCCGCCCTCGGCACCGCCAGGGTCACCGCGAGACCGGTCGGCCGGACCGGCGCGAAGGTGAGCGAGCCGCCGGCGGCCTGGAGCAGGGTGCGGGCGATGGAGAGGCCGAGGCCGGATCCGTCCACGTTCTGGTGCCGCGCGCTGCGCCAGAACCGGTCGCCGGCCCGGGCCGCCTCCTCCTCGGTGAGGCCGGGCCCGGCGTCCGAGACGGTCACCGCGACCTCGCTGCGCCGCACCGCGACCAGCACCCGCACCCGGGTGCCGGCCGGGCCGAACTTGAGCGCGTTGTCGATCACCGCGTCCAGCGCGCTGCCGAAGCCGATCGGGTCCGCCATGCCGAGTGCCAGCGCCGGGCCCTCCCAGCCGAGCTCGATCCCGCGCTGCTCCGCCACCGGCCGCCAGGCGTCCGCCCGGGCCAGGGTGAGCCCGACCAGGTCGGTCGGCTCGGGCTCCGGGCGGGCGTGTTCGGCGGTGGCCAGCCCGAGCAGGTCGTCCAGCACCCGGGCGAGCCGGACACCCTCCTCGCGGACCCTGCCGAGCTCCTCGTCGTGGCCCTCGGGCAGCTCCAGGCCCAGCACCTCGACCCGCAGCAGCAGCGCCGCCAGCGGGTTGCGCAGCTGGTGCGAGGCGTCCGCGACGAAGGCCTTCTGCTGGTCCAGGGCGAGCACCACGTGGTCGGCCATCTCGTTGAACGACCGGGCCAGGCGCTGGAGTTCGGGCGGGCCGCCGCCGGGCGCCACCCGGGCGTTCATCCGGCCGGTGGCGATGTCGTGGGTGGCCCGGTCCAGGGTCCGGACGGGGCGCAGCACCCACTCGGTGAGGCGGACGGCGAGCAGCACCGCGACGATCATGGCGGCGGCCTCACCGGCCCCGATCACCAACCAGCGGTGCAGTATCCGGGTGCGCAGTGCGCCGGTCGGGGACTCGCTGAGCACCACCGCGACCACGTCGCCGTCCCGGACCACCGGCGTGGCGATGGTCAGCGTCCGGTCGGAGGTCCACGGCCAGACCTGCGGCGGGTTGTGGCTGCGCCGCCCGTCCAGCGCCTCCTGGAAGGCCTGCTCGCCCCAGCCGGCGACCGGCACCCGCCAGTCCGCCGGGGCTGTGGCTATCGGGACGCCGTCCCGCTGGAAGATTCCGAGCCGGACGCCGTACAGGTCGTGGTAGCGCGCCACCTCGGCGTCCAGCGCGCGGCGGCGGCTGAGGTCGCCCGGCGCGGGCTCCAGGTCGCCCTTGAGGGCGGAGTCCAGGGCGGAGACGCCCGAGGTGGGCAGGTCCTGGGCGAACCTGGCCGCGTCGTCGAGCCGGTCGACCACCACCCGGCTCTGCTCGGCGGCCGCGACCGCCGCGGCGAGCGGCAGCCCGAGGGCGGCCAGGACGCAGAGCATCAGCGCGAGCAGAATGCCGAGCAGGCGGGTACGCACGAACGGTCAGTGCTCCGCGGGGGCCTGGGGAGCGTCCGCGGCGGTGGCCGGGGACTCGGGGATCAGCCGGTAGCCGACGCCCCGGACTGCCTCGACCAGGCCGGGCAGGGCCAGCTTGGTGCGCAGCGAGCCGATGTGCACCTCCAGGGTGCGGCCGTTGCCCTCCCAGCCGCTGCGCCAGACCTCGCTGAAGATCTGCTCGCGGCGGTAGACCACGCCGGGGCTCTGGGCGAGCAGCGCCAGCAGGTCGAACTCCTTGCGGGTGAGCGGCACGTCCCGGCCGTCGACGCTGACCCGGCGGCGCTCGCGGTCGATCCGGATGCCGCGCGACTCCAGCGGCCCCCGCTGCTGCGGCACGGTGTCGGGTGAGGGCGCGGCGAGGGCGGCGGGTGCGGCGCCGCGCCGGGCCACTGCGTGGATCCGGGCGAGCAGCTCGCCCATGTCGTACGGCTTGGTGACGTAGTCGTCGGCGCCCAGGTTGAGGCCGTGGATCCGGGAGCGGATGTCGGCGCGTGCGGTCACCATGATCACGGGTACGCCGCTGCCGGCCCGTATCCGGCTGCAGACCTCGAAGCCGTCCCGGTCGGGCAGCCCCAGGTCGAGCAGGACCACCCGGTACGGCTCGTTGCCGTCCGGTACCAGCGCGTCGAGCGCCTCGTGCCCGCTGCGGGCGTGCCTGACCTGGAAGCCGTGACGCCCGAGCACCGCGACCAGCGCGGCGGCCACGCGTTCGTCGTCCTCGACGAGCAGCAGTCGCATCGTTCCTCCTCTCCCGGACGGTCCCCGGGGTGTCACGTGATGTTCACGGGCCCCCACCGGGCAGGTCCCGGTTCTGCGCAGTATGGGCCAGCGGAGCGCCGGACGCCAGGCTCGGCCATGTCCCGGACCCCTGCGGGACACCGTGCGGCGGGGCGGGTGCCCGCTGTCACCGTGCCCCCGTCCGGGACTCGTGAACGGCCCGCGCCCGGCGTGTGGCCGGATCGTGATCCTCAAGTTCCGCTCAGATCGGCTGACGTGACATCGTCAGCGCTCCTATGGTCACCCCACCGGGGGCCGCGGCTCCGCCGGCCTCGGCCCCCGGCTTTCCTATCACCATTGCCGCCCAAGGGAGTTCAGCTCTCGGGCCGATACCAGGGAGCAGGCGCGATGACCGAGAGCCTCACCAAGGACTCCAGCGCCGCAGCCGCCCCCCTGGTGGTGATGCGCGGGGTGAACAAGCACTTCGGCGCCCTGCACGTACTCCAGGACATCGACCTGGAGATCAAGCAGGGCGAGGTGGTGGTCCTGATCGGACCCTCCGGCTCGGGCAAGTCCACGCTCTGCCGGACGATCAACCGGCTGGAGACCATCGACTCCGGCACGATCACCATCGACGGCCGCCCGCTGCCCGCCGAGGGCCGTGAGCTGGCCCGGCTGCGGGCCGAGGTCGGCATGGTGTTCCAGAGCTTCAACCTGTTCGCGCACAAGACGGTGCTGGAGAACGTGGTGCTCGGCCAGGTCAAGGTCCGCGGGATCGCCCGCGAAAGGGCCGTGGCGACCGCCAAGGAGCTGCTGGAGCGCGTCGGTGTCGGCGCGCAGGCCGCGAAGTTCCCGGCCCAGCTCTCCGGCGGGCAGCAGCAGCGCGTCGCGATCGCCCGGGCACTGGCGATGAACCCGAAGGTGATGCTCTTCGACGAGCCCACCTCCGCGCTCGACCCGGAGATGATCAACGAGGTGCTGGAGGTCATGCGCCAGCTGGCCGCCGACGGCATGACGATGGTCGTCGTCACCCACGAGATGGGCTTCGCCCGCTCCGCCGCCAACCGCGTGCTCTTCATGGCGGACGGCCGGATCGTCGAGCAGAACACCCCCGAGGCCTTCTTCACCGCGCCGCGCAGCGACCGCGCGAAGGACTTCCTCTCCAAGATCCTGCACCACTGACCGTCCCCGGCCTTCCCGGACGTCCCGGAGCTTCCGGGTCTTCCCGACCTACCGGGCCGGCACTCGTCGGCAGTGGCAAGGGCGCCGCCGCCACCACGCCGACCCGGCCAACTTCCTGTCGCCAGAGCCCGGTTGACCCGTGGCCCAGCCCGAGGAGAGCTACCCTCATGAAGACCCGTCGCACCCTCGCCGTCGCACTCTGCGCCATCGCGCTGACCGCCACCGCCGCCTGTGGCAAGGACGGCACGCCCGGTGACACCGCCGCCGGCGCCAGCAACGCCCCGAAGCTGCCCACCTACACGGTCAAGACCGACCCGAAGGTGGACTCTCAGGTGTTCACCGAGGCCAGGAAGCGGGGCCAGCTGATCATCGGCGCCAAGGCCGACCAGCCGAACCTCGGCTTCGAGGACGTCGCCAGCGGCGACCGCAACGGCTTCGACATCGAGATCGCCAAGATGATCGCCGCCGACCTCGGCTTCACCCCACAGCAGATCAAGTGGGTGACCCTGGTCTCCTCGCAGCGCGAGCCGGCCATCTCCAAGGGCCAGATCGACTTCTACGTCGGCACCTACAGCATCAACGACGAGCGCAAGAAGTCGGTCTCCTTCGCCGGCCCGTACTACATCGCCGGCCAGGACCTGCTGGTGAAGTCGGACAACACCGCCATCACCGGCCCGGAGTCGGTCAACGGCAAGAACGTCTGCACCGCCACCGGCTCCACCTCGATCAAGAACATCCAGCAGTACTCGCCGAAGATCACCCAGTTCGACACCTACTCGGCCTGCGTCGAGAAGCTGATGTCCGGCGAGGTCGACGCCGTCACCACCGACGACGCCATCCTCAAGGGCTACGCCTCCAAGTACGCGCCCAAGCTCAAGGTGGTCGGCAAGCCGTTCACCACCGAGAACTACGGCGTCGGCCTGAACAAGGACGACGCGGCGCTGCGGGCCGCGATCAGCGACGCCCTCAAGGCCCACCAGGACAACGGCGACTGGAAGAAGGCGTACGACGCCACCCTCGGCCTCTCCGGCTCGGCCGCGCCCACGCCGCCGGCCCTGGACCGGTACTGATCCGCCCGTTGACCAACGTTCCTGACCACTCCTGAGAGGAGGGCCGCCGGATGGGTTTCCTGTTCGAGGACGGCAACTTCGCGCTGTTCCGCGACGGCTTCCTGCAGACGATCGAGCTGAGCGCGCTCAGCGCACTGCTCGCCCTGCTGCTGGGCACCCTGCTGGCGGCCTTCCGGGTCTCCCCCGTCCCGGTGCTTCGCGCCTTCGGCACCGGCTGGGTGACGCTCTTCCGCAACACCCCGCTGACCGTGCTCTTCTTCGCCGTGACGTTCGGGCTCCCGCCGCTCGGCGTGCACTTCAGCCACCTCACCTTCGCGGTGCTGGCGCTGGGCAGCTACACCGCGTCCTTCGTCTGCGAGGTGCTGCGCTCGGGCATCAACACCGTGCCGCTCGGCCAGGCCGAGGCGGCCCGCAGCCTCGGCATGACCTTCGGCCAGACGCTCACCCAGATCGTCCTGCCGCAGGCCGCCCGGACGGTGCTGGCCCCGATGAGCAGCGTCTTCATCGCCCTGCCGAGGAACTCGGCGATCGCCGGCGCGTTCAGCGTCGCCGAGCTGTACAGCGTGCAGCAGACGTTCTCCGAGCGCGGCTACTCGATCTTCGCGATCTTCTTCTGGGTGGCCTGCGCCTACCTGGTGATCAGCGCCGCAGTCGCCGTGCTGTTCCGCTTCCTGGAAGACCGACTGGCGGTGGCCCGATGAGTGAGCAAAGCGAGCGAATGATGGAGAGGTGCGCGTCGGCGCACACCCCTGCCGGGCGAAGTGAGGTGGACGCATGAGCTCCCTCTTCACCCGCCCGTCCACGGCCAGCGTCCTCTACGACGCGCCCGGCCCGCGGGCCCGCTCCCGCTACCGGCTGTTCGGCGTGCTGTCGCTGGTCGCGATCGCCGGGCTGCTCTGGTACGCCTTCTCGGCCCTCGCCGACAACGGCCAGTTCGACGCCCAGCTCTGGGACGTGTTCCAGTACACCGCCGTCCAGCAGCGGATCGTCGACGGCCTGGTGTCCACCCTGGAGGCCTTCGGGCTGGCGGCGCTCTTCTCGCTCGCCCTGGGCGCGCTGCTGGCCGCCGGGCAGCTCTCCGACCACAAGCCGGTGCGCTGGGCGGCCGTCTCCTTCGTCCAGTTCTTCCGGGCGATGCCGCTGCTCATCCTGATCGTCGCGCTCTACTACGCGTTCTTCGCCAAGCAGCCGATGTGGGCGCTGGTGCTCGGCCTCACCCTCTACAACGGGTCCGTCCAGGCCGAGATCATCCGCAGCGGCGTCAACGCCGTCCCGCGCGGCCAGGGCGAGGCGGCCTACGCGCTCGGCCTGCGCAAGACCCAGGTGATGACCACCATCCTGGTGCCGCAGGCGGTCCGCTCGATGCTGCCGACGATGATCGGCCAGCTGGTCGTCACCCTGAAGGACACCTCACTCGGCTTCATCATCACCTACCACGAGCTGCTGTTCGTCGGTAAGGCGATCGCCAGTCAGCCGATCAACGCGGCGGGCTTCCCCTACATCCCTGTGGTGCTGGTGATCGGGCCCATCTACATCGCGATGTGCCTGCTGCTCACGGCGCTCGCCCGGTGGATCGAAGCACGCGGCCGTCGCGGCGCGAACCGGCGCACATCAGCTGCTGCTTGACGGACACGCAGGTGAACTGTTGCATTGCTCTTCGTGACACCATCCGGGACCATCCTCGCGGCATATGACGCCACCCCGTCGGCCTGCCCATGCCCGGAGGTCCCGGACGGCACCGCACCGGCCGGCGGCCACCGCGCACCGGCCGGCCCGCGCCCGGAGGTCCCGGCATGGACCCGGTGATCGTGGTCGGGGCCGGGCCGGTCGGCCTGGCCCTGGCCCTCGCGCTGGCCCGGCACGAGGTGCCGACCATAGTCCTCGACGAGGGTTCCGGGCTCTGCCCCGAGGGCCCGCGCAGCGTCGCCCTCGGGGCCGACACCGCCGCCTTCCTGACCCGGATCGGCTACCCGAGGGCCGTCTCGGACGCCGCCCAGTGGGACGCCTTCGCCATCTGGCGCCGCCGCCAGGAGGTGCTCCGGATCGACCTCGCCGACACCCCCGTCCTGCACCTGCCCCAGCACCGGCTCCAGCGCGGCCTGCGCGACGCGCTCACCGGCACCCCGCTGGTCCGGCTGGTCCCGCTGAGCCGGGTCACCCGGCTCGAACAGGACCGCGACGGCGTCAGCGTCCACACCCGCAATCCCCAGGACGGCACCGAGACCTGGTGGCGCGGCAGCCACCTGGTCGGCTGCGACGGCGCCCGCTCCACCGTCCGCAAGCTGCTGAAGATCCGCTTCCCCGGGCGGCCGGCCGTCGACCGCAACGCCATCGCCACCGTCCGGGTCGACCTGCCCTTCACCGAGGCCCGGCTGCACCGCGAGCCGCCGTGGCGCGGCGACCGCGAGGCCTCCGCCCGCCCGCTGCCGGACGGCGTCTGGCGCCTCGACTGGCGGCTGCCCCCGGGCAGACCCGCGCCCACCGAACCGGCCGACCCGCACGCCACCTGGCCCGGCATCGTCACCGGCGACACCCTGCTCACCCGGGTCACCGCCACGCTCACCGGCTGGTGCGGCGAACTCCCCCGGTACGAGCTGCTCGCCGCCGCCGACCACACCGCCCAGCAGCGCCTCGCTGCCCGGTTCCGCAGCGGCCGCTGCTTCCTCGCCGGCGACGCCGCCCACCTGCACGGCGCCCTCGGCATGCAGAACCTCGCCGACGGGCTCCGCGACGCCGACAACCTCGCCTGGCGGCTCGCCCTCGCCTGGCACCTCCACTCCGGCGGCCCCCAGCCCGGCGGCTCGCTGCTCGACGGCTACGAGTCCGAGCGGCGCGGCGCGGTCGGCGCCCGGCTGCGCGCCGTCGACCAGGCCATGCCGCTGCTGCGCCCGCTGCGCGGCTGGCAGGCCACCCGCCGCTCGCTGATCAGCGGCTCGTTCCGCAAGCACGCGCCGCTGCTCGCCGACGGCCAGCTCGGCACCGGACGCTTCGGCGGCGCCCCCGCCTACCCGGCCGCCCCCTCCGGCGTCCCCGGGCGGGTGCCCGTCCAGCGCGGCGCGCGCGGCAGCACCTCGCTCAGCGAACTGCTGCCCGCCACCTCTCCCGGCGTGCTCGTCCCGGACCTGCCGGTGCTCGCCACCGACGGAACGCCGGACCAGCTGCACGCCCGGCTCGGCTCGACCTTCCTGTTGCTGCTGGTCGCCCCCGGCACCACGGTCTGGTCCGCCGAGCACTGGCTGGGCGCCGGGCTGATGCCCCGGCTGGCCGAGGTCGCAGCGGCGCTGCCGGTGCCGGCCGAGGTGCTGGTCACCGAGGAGTACCCGGGCGCAGGGCCGCACACCGTGCTGCTGATCCGGCCCGACGGCCACCTGGTCGGCGTCACCCAGGGCGCGGCCACCGAGGACCTCCAGGCGCTGGCGGACGGGGCCCGGGGCGGGCCGCAGCCGCTGACCGGCGGCGCGGAGACCGCGGCGCCCGCCGGCGAGCCGGTCGCCCCGCCGGTGGACTCGCCTAGCGGGCCACCTCGGTGACCCGGCTCTCCCGGACCACCGTGACCCGGATCTGCCCCGGGTAGGTCAGCTCCTCCGCCACCTGCTTGGCGACCTCACGGGCGATCACCTGCGCCCCGAGGTCGTCCACCTCCTCCGGCCGCACCATCACCCGCACCTCGCGGCCGGCCTGCATCGCGTACACCTTGGCCACCCCGTCGTGCGCCCGGGCGATCTCCTCCAGCCGCTCCAGCCGGCGCACGTACACCTCCAGCAACTCCTTGCGCGCGCCCGGCCGGCCACCCGAGCAGGCGTCGGCGGCCTGGGTCAGCACCGCCTCCACCGTCCGCGGCTCCACCTCCCCGTGGTGGGCCGCGATCGCGTGCACCACATCCGCGGACTCGCCGTGCCGCCGGGCGAACTCCGCGCCGATCGCGGCATGGCTGCCCTCGGCCTCGTGCGTCATCGCCTTGCCGATGTCGTGCAGCAGGGCCGAGCGGCGCACCGGCTCCGGGTCCACCCCGAGCTCGGCGGCCATCATCCCGGCCAGGTGCGCCGACTCCACCAGGTGCCCGAGCACGTTCTGCCCGTACGAGGCCCGGTAGCGCAGCGTGCCGAGGGTGCGGACCAGCTCCGGGTGCATCGCGCCGACCCGCACCGCCAGCAGTGCGTCCTCTCCGGCCCGGACGCAGCGGCGCCCGACCTCCTCGCGGCTGCGCTCGTGGAGGTGCTCGATCCGCATCGGGTGGATCCGGCCGTCCTCGACCAGCTGCTCCAGGGTCAGCCGGGCGGTCTCCCGGCGGACCGGGTCGAAGCAGGAGAGCTGCACCGAGGCCGGGGTGTCGTCGATGATCAGATTGACGCCGGTGACCGCCTCGAAGGCGCGGATGTTTCGGCCCTCGCGGCCGATGATCCGGCCCTTCATCTCCTCGTTCGGCAGCCGGAACACCGACACCGCCGTCTCGGCGGTCTGCTCGGCCGCCAGCCGCTGGACGGCCCCGGCGACGATCCCCCGGGCGCGCTCCTCGCCCTCCTCCTTGGCCGCCCGCTCGATCTCCCGGACGGTCACGGCCGCCTCGCGCCGGGCCTGCGCCTCGGCCTCCCGGACGAGCTGGGCCCGGGCCTGCCCGGCCGAGAGCCCGGCGGTCCGCTCCAGCGCCGCCGACCGGCGCCGCACCAGCTCGGCGGCCTCCCCCCGGGCCTGTTCCAACGCAGCCGAACGATCGGCGAGTTCGCCCTCCCGGGCCCGGAGCCGGCGCAGCTCCTCGGTCAACCGCTCCTCGCGCCGGTCGAGTTCGGCCCGCAGCTGCTCGGCCTGCTCCTCGGCCCACCGCCGGGCCCGCTCGGTCTCGGCCATGGCGCGCCGCTGGGCGCTCTGGAGGCGTCTGACCATCAGCCAGGCCGACGCCACGACGGCGATCAGCACCACCGCCGAGAGCAGGGAGGCGACCGTTCCGGTGCTCAGCGCGATCCTCATCCTGGCCACTCCCCGTCCCTGCACGGCACGCCGTCCGGGACCAACCACGACCGGGCCCGGGCATGGCTGCCCGAGGCGCGGCCGAGGCGTGATCGACGCACTCCCGCACTGAGTGCGAGGCTAAGCGCAGGTTACGAAACGGTCAAGACTGGACTGGGAGTTGGCCAACTCCCACACCGCACCGCCGTCACTCCCACCCGTCAGCGGGTGCTCCGTCCACGTCCTCTTCCTCCGGGCCCGCCCCCGAAGCCTCCTCGTCCAGCGCCTCCCGGACCACCCGGAAGGCCAGGCCCTCGGAGTAGCCGCGCCGGGCCAGCACGCCGACCAGCCGGCGCATCCGGGCCTGCCGCTCCAGCCCGCGGGTCGCCCGGAGCTTGCGCTCGACCAGCGCCCGGGCCGCCTCGGTCTCGTCGTCGTGGTCGAGCTGTGCGACGGCCTGCTCGACCAGCTCGCCGGCCACCCCCTTGGTCCGCAGCTCCTGGGCCAGCGCCCGCCGGGAGAGCCCCCGGACGGCGTGCCGGGACTCCACCCAGGCCTGCGCGAAGGCCGCGTCGTCGATCAGCCCGACCTCCTCCAGCCGGGTCAGCACCTGCTCGGCGACTTCGTCCGGAATCTCCCGCTTGCGCAGGGCGTCGGCGAGCTGCTTGCGGCTCTTGGCCGCTCCGGTGAGCAGCCGCAGGCAGATGTCCCGGGCGCGGGCCTCGGGATCGGCCGGCTCCTCCGCCCTGCCCGCACGCGCCGCCCGGCGCGGCTTCTCCGCCGGCCCCTCGCCCCCCTCAGCCTCCGACGCCGTGTCGTCCGTCCGGCCCCGGCCGCGGGCCCGACGGCCGCGCGCCCCGGCGGCAGGGGAGGCAGGGGCGGCCGCACCCCCGTGACCGGCCGCCCCTCCCCCGGCGCGGTGGCCGGGGGGCTCCTCCTGCACCAGCGCCGAACGACGCCGGCGCCGCCCGGTGGGCAGCTCGGACGCGGACACCAGGCCGAGCCCGCCGTCCGGCTCTCCCGGGCCCGACGCCGGGCTCAGGCCCGATGCCCGCCGCGGGACCCGTACCGGCTCCGGCTCCGGCTCCGCCACCGCGGCGAACCAGTCCGGCGGGCCGTAGTCGTCGTCATTCTCCGGGCCCGCCGGGCCGCCGCCCACCATGTCGTGCTGCATCAACGGCTCAGGCCTTGGCGGCCGCCGCCGTCTTCTTCGCCGCGGCCGTCTTGGCGGCGGTCGCGGTGATCGGCTTGGCAGCGCCGTCGGCGGTCGGCGCCTCGGCCTCGACGGCCGGCTCCTCCGTCTTCGGGCCGATGCCCAGCTTGCTCTTGATCTTCTTCTCGATCTCGTCGGCCAGCTGCGGGTTGTCCTTCAGGAAGTTGCGGGCGTTCTCCTTGCCCTGGCCCAGCTGGTCGCCCTCGTAGGTGTACCAGGCGCCCGACTTGCGGATGAACCCGTGCTCGACGCCCATGTCGATCAGGCCGCCCTCCCGGCTGATGCCCACGCCGTAGAGGATGTCGAACTCGGCCTGCTTGAACGGCGCCGCGACCTTGTTCTTGACGACCTTGACCCGGGTGCGGTTGCCGACCGCCTCGGTGCCGTCCTTCAGGGTCTCGATCCGGCGGATGTCCAGACGGACGGAGGCGTAGAACTTCAGCGCCCGGCCACCGGTCGTGGTCTCCGGCGAGCCGAACATGACGCCGATCTTCTCGCGGAGCTGGTTGATGAACACCGCGGTGGTGTTCGACTGGTTCAGCGCACCGGCGATCTTGCGCAGCGCCTGGCTCATCAGCCGGGCCTGCAGACCGACGTGCGAGTCACCCATCTCGCCCTCGATCTCCGCACGCGGGACCAGCGCCGCGACGGAGTCGATGATCACCAGGTCGATCGCGCCGGAGCGGATCAGCATGTCGGTGATCTCCAGGGCCTGCTCACCGGTGTCCGGCTGGCTGACCAGCAGGGCTTCGGTGTCCACGCCGAGCTTCTTGGCGTACTCCGGGTCGAGCGCGTGCTCCGCGTCGACGAAGGCGACCGTGCCGCCGGCCCGCTGGGCGTTGGCCGCCAGGTGCAGGGTCAGCGTGGTCTTGCCGGAGGACTCGGGGCCGTAGATCTCGACCACCCGGCCACGCGGGATGCCGCCGACCCCGAGGGCGACGTCCAGTGCGGTGGATCCGGTGGAGATCACGTCGATCGGCTCGTTGGCCTTCTCGCCCAGGCGCATCACCGAGCCCTTGCCGAACTGCCGCTCGATCTGAGCGAGTGCGGTCTCAAGGGCCTTCTCGCGGTCCGTACCTGCCATGGCTTCCACCCTCGGGTTCTGTGCTGTGCGCTTCATCGTCCTCGACGCTAGCGCGTCCCACTGACAAACGGCCCTGACCGGGCTCTGCCTGTGGAAAACTCCTCGCCGGAGAGTACAAAGAACATCTGTTCGATTCAAGCCTCACTCATTCGAACCACCGCTCCCCGCCCCTGCCCTCCGAGCCCCGGTCCGCCTCGGATCGCTGGTCAGCCCCCTGATCGTCGCTCCGGCCCGCGTTCCGGCCTTCGTTCCCACGGTCACTCCAGCCGTCGCCCCGACCGCCTCCCGGCCCGGACCCCGCCCCGACCATCCAGCGCAGCCGCCGCGCCGCCTCCCGGCGCAGCTCCCGCCGGGCGCGCCGCTGCGCCCCCCGGTCGATCCGCGGATCGGTGGCCACCTCGTACCGGCGCACGTACGTCCCGACGAAGCCCTGCAGGGTGGCCGCCGCCGGGATGGCGATCAGCGCGCCCACCGCCCCGAGCAGCGCCGCGCCCGCGATCACCGCGCCGAATGCCACCGCCGGGTGCACGTCCACCGTCTTCGCGGTGATCCGCGGGTGCAGCAGGTAGTTCTCGACCTGCTGGTAGACCACCACGAACACCAGCACCCAGAGCGCGTCCACCGGCTCCACCGTGAGCGCGACCAGCACCGGCAGCGCGCCCGCCAGGTACGTCCCGATGGTGGGCACGAACTGCGACATGACGCCGACCCAGACCGCCAGCGCCGCCGAGTACGGCAGGTCGAGCAGCGCGAACATCACCCAGTGCGCGAGCGCCGACGCCACCGCGAGCAGCGCCCGGGAGTAGAGGTAGCCGCCGGTCTTGGCCAGCGCGATCTCCCAGGCCCGCAGCACCTCGCCCTGCTTGGCGGGCGGCAGCAGCGAGCAGACCGTCCGGCGCACCCGGGGGCCGTCGGCGGTGAAGTAGAAGGTGAAGAGGCCGACCGTGAAGGCCTGGAAGAGCCCGCCGATCAGGGTGGAGGAGACGCCCCAGACGTTGTCGGCGGCCTGCTGGGCGTAGGTCTCGATGGCACCGGAGTCCTTGAGCAGCTTCTTCTGCAGCTCGTCCAGCGAGAGGTCCTGGTGGAAGGTCCGGTTGGCCCAGTTGATCAGGTTGTCGAGCAGGTGCGGCAGGTCCACCGCGATCTTCGCCACCTGGTCGACCAGCAGGGTGCCGAGCGCGGCCAGGAAGCCCGCCACCGCGACCGCCACCGCGACGAAGACCAGGAAGGTGCCGACGCCCCGGCGCACCCCGCGGGCCGCCATCCGGTCGACGGCCGGCTCCAGCGCCAGCGAGAGGAAGAAGGCGACCAGCAGCATCACGAAGAGGTCGATCAGCTGGTGGAAGGCCCAGTCGGCGAGCTGGAACAGCCCGACCATGAGCAGTGCCAGCACCATCGCCCGGGGCAGCCAGCGCGGCATCCCGGTGCCCCAGAGCCCGCCGGCCATTCCCCGGGCCGGCTCCGGTGCGGGTGCGGATGCGGATGCGGGCGGCGGTCCCGCGGCCTCGTCGACGGCCCGCGCCGACCTGTCCGAATTCTGCGGTTCTGCGCTGCTTGTCACTCGGACAGTCTGTCCCATGCCCGACGCCCGTCCGAGCACCGGGCACCGGGCGCCCGCTCAGCGCAACTGCGCCGACACGCCCTGGGTGTCGCAGACCACCCGCCAGACGTCCTTGGCCTCCCAGCCCGCCTCCAGGGCCTGACGCACCGTCCGCCCGCCCAGCTCGGTCATCACGTGGTCGGTGGCGAAGGACTCCGCGTACACCTCGCCGAAGTGCGCGTACATCCGCCGCCAGAACTCCGTCAGCCTCATGCCCACCAGTATCCCGGACCGCCGCCGGAGGCTCTAAGGCCGCCAGTCGGCCGCCTCCAGCGCGTACTCGACCTCGCCCAGTCCGGTCCCGGGGACGGGCTCCGGGTAGTCCTCGTGGAAGGTGCGGACGTAGCGGAGGCCTGCCTTCTCCATCACCCGCCGCGAGCCGCCGTTGACCGCCATCGTGTACGCCACCACCCGGCGCACGCCGAGCCCGGTGAAGCCGTGGCGGACCAGCGCCCGCGCGCCCTCGGTGGCGTAGCCGTGCCCCCAGGCCGCCCGGCGCAGCCGGTACCCGAGCTCGACCTCGCCCCGGTCCGCCGGATCAGTCGGGCGGAACTCGAACCACCCCAGGAAGGCCCCGCCGTCCCGCTCCTCGGCCGCCCACCAGCCGAGGTCGCCGTACCGCTCGTAGTGCGAGAGGTAGAGCGGCAGCAGGGTGCCCTCGACCACGTGGCGCGGGGTGGGGCGGCCGCCGGTGAGGTAGCGCATCACCTCGGGGTCGCCGTCGAGCTCCACCAGGCGGTCGGCGTCGGCGGCGGTGAAGCGGCGCAGTACCAGCCGCTCGGTGGTGAGGTGGACGGTCATGGTCCGATCCTGCCCCGCACCGGCCGTGCCCGTCACCGGGTTTTCAGTGCGGCAGCGCGAGCGCCCCGGCGCCGTAGTACTGGCGGTCGCCGCAGCCGAGCGGCCCGGGCGGGCAGGCGGCCGCCGCGGTGGCGGCCAACAGGGCGGCGAGCCGGTCGGAGTCCCAGTCCGGGTGGAGCGCGGCGGCCACCGCGACCGCGCCGGTGACGTGCGCCGCGGCCATCGAGGTGCCGGCCAGCGCGGCGTACTGCCCGCCGGGCCAGTCGGAGACGATCGCGCCGTGCGCGCCGGCGTCCGGGTCCCCGCCGGGGGCGGCCAGCGAGACCTTGCCGCGCCCGTAGTTGGAGTACGCCGACGGGCTGCCGTCCCGGTTGACGGCGGTCACCGTGACCACGCCGGGCAGCTCGCCGGGCAGCCGGACGCACTCGGTGCCGAGGTAGCGGGACTGCGCCGGGCCGGAGGTGCGGTCGTTGGGGCTGCGCTCGTCGGTGCGGGCGGCGCCGAGGTCCTGCCCGTCGTTGCCGGCCGAGGCCACCACCACCGCACCCAGCCGCCGGGCGTAGCCGACTGCGCGGTCCACGGCCGCGGTCAGCGCTGCCTGGTCGGGGTCCTGCGGGCAGTTGTACTTCCACGGGTCGGCGAAGTAGCTGTTGTTGATCGCCTTGGCGCCGTGGTCGGCGGCCCAGAGCATGCCGCAGACGATGTTCTCCGCGTAGTACTGGCCGAGCGGGCCGAGCAGCCGGACGGCGGCGATCCGGACGCCGGGTGCCACGCCGCTGACGCCGTGGCCGTCCCGGGCGGCGCCGACGATCCCGGCGACGTGGGTGCCGTGGCCGCTCTCGCCGACGCCGAGGTCGGGCCGCCAGGCGCCGGTCCGGGCGTCGGGGCGGCCGTCGGCGCAGGAGGCGGAGCTCTTCGGATCGACGGCGGCGCGCAGGTCCGGGTGGCTGTCGTCGACGCCGGAGTCGAGCACCGCGACCAGCACCTTGCGCAGCGCGTCGGCGGAGGGCGCGCCGGGGCCGGCAGAGGGGCTGCGCAGCAGGGTGGCCGAAGTGTCGCCGGCCGGGTCGCCCGAGGCACCGAGCATGGCGAGGTTCCAGGCGTCGCGCTCGCCCGGGTCGGCCACGGTCGCGGTCTCGTCGTCGGCCCCGTCGGCGCTGCGGCGGCCGCCCGCGCCGAGGCCGCCGTCGGTGCTGCGGCCGCCGTCGGACCGGTCGGCGCCCGTCCCCGCGGCGAAGTCCCCGGCGCCGTCCAGCGGCCGTGGCGGGCTGGGCACCGGCGCGGTCCGGGTGGCGCCGACCGCGGCCACCCCGGGGCGGGTACGGACCTTGTCGGCGAAGCCGCCGGGGGCGTACGCGAGCACGGCCCCGATCTGCGGGTACTCCTGGACGACCTGCCCGCCGGCGGCGCGCGCCTCGGCGCCTGCCCTGGCGGCCCCGGCGGCGTCCTCCTGCTCGGCCAGCACCAGGTAGCTGAGGTAGGAGCGGCCGGGCCCGGCCACGTACGGGACGGCGCCGCCGACCACCAGTGCGGTGAGGAGCATGGCGAGCAGTGCCCGAAGGGGGCCGCGGGCCCGGTGCGGTCCGGCCTGGGCGGGACCGCAGCCGGACGGGTGCGCCTGCGCCATGGCACGTCTCCGCTCGTCGGTCCCGGTCGGTCGCGGGAGCTCCGGTGGTCACGGGGGGCTGGTTGTCATGGAAGAGCCCTGGGTCTGAATCATCACCATATGAGTCGATTGTCCTCTTTGCCTTTTTTAACTGCAGCGGGTGGCACCCGGCCGGCGTCCCGGCCGCCCATCGCCCGCCGGCACGCCCGTTGTCGGTGCCACCCGGCACCATGGGGGCATGGCGCCGCAGACCCACCCCCAGCCGCCCGCCGACCCGCTGGCCGGATTCGCCCCGGCCACCCGGGCCTGGTTCACGGGCGCCTTCCACGCGCCCACCACCGCCCAGGCCGAGGCCTGGCACGCCATCGGGCAGGAGACGGACGTCCTGGTCGTCGCCCCCACCGGCTCCGGCAAGACGCTGGCCGCCTTCCTCTCCGCCCTGGACCGCCTCAGCAGCACCCCGGTGCCCGCCGAGCCGAAGCGCCGCTGCCGCGTCCTCTACATCTCGCCGCTCAAGGCCCTCGCCGTCGACGTCGAGCGCAACCTCCGCGCCCCGCTGGCCGGCCTGCGCCAGGCCTCCGTCCGCCTCGGCCTGCCCGAGCCGGACGTCCAGGTCGGCATCCGCTCCGGCGACACTCCGGCCGCCGACCGCCGCCGCTTCGCCACCCACCCGCCGGACATCCTGATCACCACCCCCGAGTCGCTCTTCCTGCTGCTCACCTCCGCCTCCCGCGAGGCGCTGCGCGGCATCGACACGGTGATCCTGGACGAGGTGCACGCCGTCGCCGGCACCAAGCGCGGCGCCCACCTCGCGCTCTCGCTGGAGCGGCTGGACGAGCTGCTGGAGCACCCGGCCCGCCGGATCGGCCTCTCCGCCACCGTCCGCCCGGTCGAGGAGGTGGCCCGTTTCCTCAGCCCCCGGCGCGGCGCCACCGTCGTCCAGCCGGCCGCCGCCAAGGAGTTCGACCTCTCTGTGGTCGTCCCCGTCCCCGACCTGGACGACCTCCCGCCCGCCCCCAGCGTCGGCGGCGCCGCCGACAGCGCCCCGGCCCGGCTGGGGGCACCTCCCGGCCCCCAGGCCGGGGGCGCCTCGATCTGGCCGCACGTCGAGGAGCGGATCGTCGACCTGGTCCAGGCCCACCGCTCGACCATCGTCTTCGCCAACTCCCGCCGCCTCGCCGAGCGGCTCTGCAATCGGCTCAACGAGATCGCCGTCGAGCGCGCCACCGGTGAGCGGCTGCCCGAGGCACACTCCCCGGCCCAGGTGATGGCCGAGTCCGGCGTCGCCAAGGGCGCCCCGCCGGTCATCGCCCGCGCCCACCACGGCTCGGTCTCCAAGGAGCAGCGCGCCCTGGTCGAGGAGGAGCTGAAGGCCGGCCGGCTGCCCGCCGTGGTCGCCACCTCCAGCCTGGAGCTGGGCATCGACATGGGCGCCGTCGAGCTGGTCGTCCAGGTCGAGTCCCCGCCCTCGGTAGCCTCCGGCCTCCAGCGGGTCGGCCGGGCCGGCCACCAGGTCGGCGCCGTCTCCACCGGCGTCTTCTTCCCCAAGTACCGGGGTGACCTCGTCCAGTCCGCCGTGGTCACCGAACGGATGAGGGCCGGCCGGATCGAGGCGCTGCGCATCCCGCGCAACCCGCTGGACGTGCTGGCCCAGCAGCTGGTCGCGATGACGGCACTGGACACCTGGCCGGTGGACGACCTGATCGCCCTGGTCCGCCGGGCCGCGCCGTTCGCCACCCTGCCGCAGTCCGCCTTCGACGCCGTGCTCGACATGCTGGCCGGCCGCTACCCCTCGGACGCCTTCGCCGAGCTGCGCCCCCGCCTGGTCTGGGACCGGGTGGCCGGCACCGTCACCGGCCGCCCCGGCGCCCAGCGGCTCGCCGTGACCTCCGGCGGCACCATCCCCGACCGCGGCCTGTTCGGCGTCTTCATCGCGGGCAGCGCCGCGTCCGATGCGAAGAGCGGCAGGAAGGGCGGCGGCCGGGTCGGGGAGCTGGACGAGGAGATGGTCTACGAGTCCCGGGTGGGGGACGTCTTCACCCTCGGCACCACCTCCTGGCGGATCGAGGAGATCACCCACGACCAGGTGCTGGTCACCCCCGCCCCCGGCATCCCCGGCCGGCTCCCGTTCTGGAAGGGCGACACCCTCGGCCGCCCGCTCGAACTCGGCCGCGCCCTCGGCGCGTTCACCCGCGAGCTGGGCGGCATGGAGCCCGCGGCCGCCACCGCCCGGCTCAAGCAGGCCGGCCTGGACGACTGGGCGGCCGGCAACCTGCTCGACTACCTCGCCGAGCAGCGCGCCGCCTGCGGCCACCTCCCGGACGACCGCACCATCGTGGTCGAGCGCTTCCGGGACGAGCTGGGCGACTGGCGGATCGTCATCCACTCGCCGTTCGGCGCCCAGGTGCACGCCCCCTGGGCGCTCGCGCTCGCCGCCCGGCTGCGCGAGAAGCACGGCCTCGACCCGCAGGTCATGCACGCCGACGACGGCATCGTGCTCCGCCTGCCCGACGCCGACCTGCTGGCCACCGACTTCGACTTCGGCGGCCCCTCCGACAGGCCCGTCACCGACGACGCCCCGGTCGGCGCCGACGCCGCCCTGTTCGACCCGGGCGAGATCGAACAGCTCGTCACCGACCAGGTCGGCGGCTCCGCCCTGTTCGCCTCCCGCTTCCGCGAGTGCGCCGGCCGGGCCCTGCTGCTCCCCCGCCGCAGCCCCGGCCGGCGCACCCCGCTCTGGCAGCAGCGCCAGCGCGCCGCCCAACTCCTCGAAGTCGCCTCCGAGTACGGCTCCTTCCCGATCGTGCTGGAGGCCGTCCGGGAGTGCCTCCAGGACGTCTTCGACGTGCCCGGCCTGGTCGAGCTGATGGGGGATCTCGAATCCCGCGCCGTCCGCCTGGTCGAGGTCACCACCCCCGAGCCGTCCCCGTTCGCCCGCTCGCTGCTCTTCGGCTACGTCGCCCAGTTCCTCTACGAGGGCGACTCCCCGCTCGCCGAGCGCCGCGCCGCCGCCCTCTCGCTCGACTCCCGGCTGCTCTCCGAACTCCTCGGCCAGGCAGAGCTGCGCGAGCTGCTCGACCCGCAGGTCCTCGCCGAGCTGGAGGCCGAGCTCCAGCGCCTCACCCCCGAGCGCCGGATCAAGGACGCCGAGGGCGTCGCCGACGCGCTGCGCCTGCTCGGCCCGCTCACCGAGGCCGAGCTCAGCGCCCGCGGCGCCGAACCGCTCTGGGCCCTGGAGCTGGAGGCCGCCCGCCGGGTGATCGCCGTACGGATCGCCGGCGAGCAGCGCTGGGCCGCCATCGAGGACGCCGGGCGCCTGCGCGACGCCCTCGGCACCCCGCTGCCGGTCGGCGTCCCCGAGGCCTTCACCGAACCGGTCAAGGACCCGCTGGGGGACCTCCTCGCGCGGCACGCCCGCACCCACGGCCCCTTCACCGCCGCCGAGGCCGCCGCCCGATTCGGCCTCGGAACCGCCGTGGTCACCGGCACCCTGCACCGGCTCACCGCCGCGGGCCGGCTCGTCCAGGGCGAGTTCCGGCCGGTCGAGGGCCACACCGCCACCGTCGAGTGGTGTGACGCCGAGGTGCTCCGCCGGCTGCGACGCCGCTCGCTCGCCGCCCTGCGCCAGGAGGTCGAGGCCGTCCCGCCGCGCGCCCTGGCCGCCTTCCTCCCCCAGTGGCAGCACCTTGCCGGCCACCGGCTGCGCGGCCCCGACGGCCTGCTCCGGGTGGTCGAGCAGCTCCAGGGCACCGCCCTGCCCGCGTCGGCGCTGGAGAAGCTGATCCTCCCGGCCCGGCTCTCCGACTACTCCCCCAACCTGCTGGACGAGCTGATGGCGGCCGGCGAGATCGGCTGGTCCGGCGCCGGCGCCCTGCCCGGCAAGGACGGCTGGATCAGCCTGCACCTCGCCGAGACGGCCCATCTGCTGCGCCCCGAGCCGGTCCCGCCGGCCGTCACCCCCGTGCACACCGCGCTGATGGAGGCGCTGGCGGGCGGCTACGGGCTCTTCTTCCGCCAGCTCGTCGCGCACCTCCCGGACACCCCCGAGCCCGAGCTCGTCGAGGCCCTCTGGGACTTGGTCTGGGCCGGGTACGTCAGCAACGACACCCTGGCCCCGCTCCGGGCCCTGCTCGGCTCGGGCCGGACGGCTGGCGCGACCGCCCACCGCGCGCCCCGGGCCACCCCGCGCGGCCGCTACGGCGGCGCCGGCCGCCCGTTCGGCCGGATCGGCGGGGCCCTGCGCAGCGGCCCGCCCACGGTGGCCGGGCGCTGGTCGCTGCTGCCGCCCTTCGACACCGACCCGACGGTCCGCGCCACCGCCCGGGCGCAGAGCCTGCTGGACCGGCACGGCCTGCTCACCCGGGGCACCGTGGTCGCCGAGCGGGTCCCGGGCGGGTTCGCCGGGGTGTACCGGGTCCTGGCCGCGATGGAGGAGCGCGGCCGGGCCCGCCGCGGGTACTTCGTGGAGGGGCTGGGCGGTGCCCAGTTCGCCATGGAGGGCGCCGCGGACCGGTTGCGGTCGGTCAACGGCCGGCTGGAGCGGGCCCGGGCCACCGAGTGGGGTGCGGGCCTCGCGGCCGAGCCGCCGCAGGTGCTGGTGCTGGCCGCCGCCGACCCGGCCAACGCCTACGGCGCCGCACTGCCGTGGCCCGAGCCACCCGGCGCCCCGGCCGGTGACACCGGCGGGGCGGACCGGGCAGCAGGGCCGGAGGGGGCCACGGAGAGCCGGGCCGCCAAGGCACACCGGCCGGGCCGCAAGGCGGGCGCCCTGGTGGTCCTGGTGGACGGCGAGCTGGCCCTCTACATCGAGCGGGGCGGCAAGTCCCTGCTGGCCTGGCCGGAGGACGAGGGCACCCGCGCACTGGCCGCCTCGGCCCTCGCCTCGGCCGTCCGCGGGGGCGCGCTCGGCAGCGTCACGGTCGAACGGGCCAACGGCGAGCCCGCCCTCGGTTCGGCGCTCGGCGCCGCCCTGGAGGAGGCGGGCTTCCACGCCACCCCGCGCGGACTGCGGCTGCGGCCCTGACCGGCTGCCCCGGGAGACGGCCCCAGGAGGCAGCCCCGGGCGACGGCCGGGCACGACGAAGGCCGCGAGGCGGGAACCCACCTCGCGGCCTTCGCACCGCAGTACTCCTGGCGCCCGGGAGACCACGGAAGGGATCACCCCGGACGTCATCCGGTCACATCACCCGACCGGAGGCTCCGCCTCCACCCGGGCCGCCGGCTCACCCGTCCGGCGTGGCAACGGCCCGGTGGACCACCGGTCGGCATGGACCGGAATCAGCCCGAGCCCCCAGCCGCCGGCCGCGAGGAGCCCCAGTGCGGCACCGTCGGCCAGTTGTCCCTGGACCACCAGAACCCACCAGCCGAGCCCGCCCGCGAGCACCACCAGGCCTGCACGCAAAGGCCGGGGCATCAGCCGCCCCAGCCGTATCCGGGCTTCGGCGTACGCCGTCACAGCTCTTTGCATGACCGCCCTCCTTCGCTCGCCCCGGGCACCAGGCGCCCGGGCGTCGAGGCCAGGTCAGGCGGCGACCACGTCCATCGCGGCAGCCTTGGGCGAGAGGTTCGCCCGGTCGGTGCCGGGGGCGGGCAGCGGTACCGGTTCGAGCACCGGCCTCAGCAGTTCACCTTCGGAGAGGGTGGCCATCGCCGCAAGTTCGGCGAGCGAGAGTTCGTCGCTGACCTCGCGCATGACCTCGGACATACGGACGTCGAGTGCGTCGCAGATCGCGGAGAGCAGCTCCGAAGAGGCCTCCTTCTGACCCCGCTCGACCTCGGAGAGGTAACCGAGCGAAACCCTGGCGGCCGCCGACACCTCGCGGAGTGTGCGGCCCTGGCGCTGGCGCTGCCGACGCAGTACATCGCCCAGTAGGCGACGGAGCAGGATCATCGGTGCCTCCCTCCTCGGACTGCGGATCGAGATGTCACGCCCCCACCGTACCGCCTTGCCCGCTTCGCGTGCGGGGACCATGGTCGTGTTCACTCTGGGCTGCAAGGCTGTCCCCTCCCCTGTTTCGGTGTCGCACCCGGGTCGGCGGGCACCTCTTCGTACCCCCCGTGCGGCGCCCGGGCACCGCCAAGCCACTCGTTCGCCACCTGGTTTCTGCCCAACCAGGCCCCTGCATGTAACACGATCCTCCAGCTACGCCATACCCGTACGCCAGTTCGGGAGATCTCGGTTCGGTGGAGATCTTGTCGGGCGGAGCCTCTGTGACGCCTCCACGGTGGGTCAGCGACGGGTCAGTGCGTGGGCGCACCGGACGGAAGCCGCCCGACGAGCAGCTCCAGGGCGGCGGTCACCGCCCCGTGACGGATTGTGGCACGCTCCCCCGACAGCCGGGGCGAACTGACCAGACTTCCCCCCGGACCGGCGACCGCGAGGTGTACCGTGCCCACCGGCTGCCCGTCCTGCGGGTCCGGCCCCGCCACCCCGGTCGTGGCCACCCCGTAGGTGGCGCCCAGCAGCCGGCGCACGCCCTCGGCCATCTGCCGTGCCACCACCGGGTGGACCGGCCCGTGAACGGCCAGCAGGCCCTCGTCGACGCCCAGCACCGACGCCTTCAGCTCGGTCGCGTACGCGGTGACCGACCCTCGGAAGGTCGCGGACGCCCCGGGGACGTCTACCAGCGCCGCCGCCAGCAGCCCGCCGGTGAGCGACTCCGCCACCGCCACCGTGCTGCCCTCCCCGCGCAGCGCGGCGTGCGCCTTCACCGCCAGCGCGTAGTCCGCCGGGGCAGCCGCCCCGGCGTCCGCCGCGTTGTGCGCCCCGCGCTCCATCCGGCCGTCCACCCCGTGCTCCCCCGTCACCGGCCCTCGCGCTCCGCCGCGATCCCCTCGCGGCGCAGCCGCAGCGCCTGCCCGATGTAGTCCAGCGCGGTGCCGACGGTCAGCAGCACCGCCAGCCCCATCAGCACGGCCCGCCCGGTGGCGAGCCAGCCGGTCAGCACCAGGACGTACATGCCGACCGCGATGCCCTGGGTGAGCGTCTTCAGCTTGCCGCCCCGGCTGGCCGGGATGACCCCGTACCGGATCACCCAGAACCGCATCACGGTGATGCCGAGCTCGCGGGCCAGGATGATCACCGTGACCCACCAGGGCAGGTCGCCCAGCACGGAGAGCCCGATCAGCGCCGCGCCCATGATCGCCTTGTCGGCGATCGGGTCGGCGATCTTGCCGAAGTCGGTGACCAGGCCCTTGCGCCGGGCCAGCTCGCCGTCGAACAGGTCGGTGATCATCGCGACCGCGAACGAGGCCCAGGCCACCGCGCGCCACTTGGGGTCGTGCCCGCCGTCGGCGAAGAGCAGCGCCACGAAGACCGGCACCAGCAGCAGCCGGAGCATCGTGAGCATGTTGGCGATGTTCCAGATCCCCGGCGCCGGCGGCACCGCGGCCGCCGGTCTGCCCGGGTGGGCCGCGGCCGGGGCGCCGGGCCCCTTGGTCATTCCCCGGCTCCCGGGGCCTGGCCGACCCGCACCTGCTCCAGCGCCTCGGCGACCAGGTCGACGCCCTCGCTGGCGACGACCCGGGCCCGGTGGAACTGGCCGATCTCGGGGTTCTCCACGCCCGTGAGCGTGGTGAGGCCGTCCGTCTCGGGAGCCTGGTGGGCGGCGCGGCCCTCGACGAGGTCGCCCTCCACCGACTCGATGAGCACCTCGACCTCGGTGCCGATCCGCTGCTCGGCCCGCTGGGCGGTCATCTCCTCGGCGAGCCGGCTGAGCCGGGCCAGCCGGTCCGCCACCACGTCCTCGGGCAGCTTGCCGTCGTAGGTCGCGGCCTCGGTGCCGTCCTCGTCGGAGTAGCCGAAGACGCCGATCGCGTCCAGGCCGGCGTGGGTGATGAAGCGCTCCAGCTCGGCGAAGTCCTCCTCGGTCTCGCCGGGGAAGCCGACGATGAAGTTGGACCGGGCGCCGGCCTGCGGGGCCTTGCCACGGATGGTCCCGAGCAGCTCGAGGAACTGGTCGGTGGAGCCGAAGCGGCGCATCCGGCGCAGCACCGCGGGCGCCGAGTGCTGGAACGAGAGGTCGAAGTAGGGCACCACGTCGGTGGTGCCGGTCATCGCGTCGATCAGCCCGGGCCGCATCTCGGCCGGCTGGAGGTAGGAGACCCGGACCCGCTCGACGCCCTCGATCGCGGAGATCTCACCGAGCAGCGTCTCCAGCAGGCGGATGTCGCCGAGGTCCTTGCCGTACGAGGTGTTGTTCTCGCTGACCAGCACCACCTCGCGGACGCCCTGCGAGGCCAGCCACTGGGCCTCCTGGAGCACGTCGGAGGGGCGGCGCGAGATGAACGAGCCGCGGAAGGCCGGGATGGCGCAGAAGGAACACCGCCGGTCGCAGCCGGAGGCGAGCTTCACCGAGGCCACCGGGCTGTCGTCCAGCCGCTTGCGCAGGGTGCGCGGCCCGGAGGCGGGGGCGAGGCCCTCGGGGAGGTCCTCCGGCACGGTCTCGGCGGCGCCGTGGCCCGGCAGGGCGACCTCGGCGGCGGCGGCCTGGCGCTCGACCGGGCTCAGCGGCAGCAGCTTGCGGCGGTCGCGCGGGATGTGCGGGGCGTGGTGGCCCCCGGACAGGATGGTCTGGAGGCGGTCGGAGATGTCGGAGTAGTCGTCGAAGCCGAGCACGCCGTCCGCCTCGGGCAGGGCGTCCGCCAGCTCCTTGCCGTACCGCTCGGCCATGCAGCCGACCGCGACGACGGCCTGGGTGCGGCCGTGCCCCTTGAGGTCGTTGGCCTCCAGGAGGGCGTCGACCGAGTCCTTCTTGGCGGCCTCGACAAAGCCGCAGGTGTTGACGACGGCGACGTCGGCGTCGGCGGCGTCGTCGACCAGCAACCAGCCGTCGGCCTCCAGTCGCCCGGCGAGTTCCTCGGAGTCCACCTCGTTGCGGGCGCATCCGAGCGTGACAAGGGCGACAGTACGGCGTTCAGGCATAGGGCCAAGATTAACGCGCGGCCGCCGGGGCCGTTCGCCCCGGAGGCCGCGCGCCTCGGATTACCGGACCTTCACCGGACCTTCGCCGGGCCGGAGGCCGCTCGTGGTCAGCCCGCCTGCGGGTCTCCGGGGGTGTACGTGACGTGCACCACCTGGCCGTTCTTGCCCGCCGGGCCGAGGTCCTTGCCGTTGACGTACACGTGCACGGCACCGGCGTTGCCGATCACCAGCTTGATCTGCTTGGGGTCGGTGAAGGTCTGGTCCTGACCCTCCTCGATGTTGTTCTGGAACAGCGACTTGCCGCTTCCGTCCAGCGCCGAGACCCAGCTGGTGTCCTTCTCGGCGACCAGCTTCACGGTCACCTTGTCGGCCGGGGCGGCCGCGATCGCCGCGGCGCTGGGCGCCGGGGCGGGCGGCTGCACGCTCGGCGAGGGCGCCGGGGCGACCGAGCCGGTGCCGGAGCCGCTGGGCAGCGGCGCGCTGGCCGAGCCGGTGGTCGAGCCACCGGTCTTGCCGCTGACCAGGTTGAAACCGATCAGGACGACCACCGCGAAGATCGCGGCGACCATCGCGGCCGTCCAGTTCGGCCGGCCGCGGCCGGGGACCTTGATCGGCCCGCTGTCGATCAGCTGGGTCGGACGCTTGGTGGCCGGGGCGCCGCCGTGCGCGGCGTCGTACCGCGCCACCAGCGCCTCGCCGTCCACGCCGACCGCCCGGGCAATCGAGCGGATGTGGCCACGGGCGTAGAAGTCGCCGCCGCAGCGGGCGAAGTCGTCCTCCTCGATGGCATGCACGATCGGCACCCGCACGCGGGTGGCGGTACTGACCTGGTCCACCGTGAGTCCGGCGTCGATCCGGGCAGCGGACAGCACCCGGCCGATGCTCACGGCATCGGCCGCCTGCTCCGCGCCGCCGGAAGGCTGGGCGGACGACGGGGCGTTCTCGCGGTCGGGGGACTTGCCGATGGTCACGGGGCACGCCTTTCGAGCGGATGGCCACCTGCTGGGGAACAGTCTAGGGGCGGGGGCGGATCGTTTCTCAAGCGGAACAGGCCCGAATGCGCACACCCGCCCGAACCTGGTCCCTACCGGCCACTGACCGGTTGTCAGGGCGGGGGCCGCCGTTCACCGAGGCCGTCCCTTTCCGCCCTGTGACGCCGTGTGCGTACGTTCGGTTCCGCACCTCGCGCCTACCCTCCTCCGAACGAGTGAACACCCGCCGGAGGCACGGAGCGGTCAGCCGCGGATGGCGACGATCACACCGTCCAGCTCGTCCGGTTTCACCAGCACGTCGCGGGCCTTGGAGCCCTCGCTCGGGCCGACGATCCCGCGCGACTCCATCAGGTCCATCAGCCGGCCGGCCTTGGCGAAGCCGACCCGGAGCTTGCGCTGGAGCATCGAGGTCGAGCCGAACTGGGTGGAGACGACCAGCTCCGCGGCCTGGATCAGCAGGTCCAGGTCGTCGCCGATCTCCTCGTCGATCTCCTTCTTCGGCCCGCCGCCGACCGTGACGTCGTCCCGGTAGACGGCCGTCAGCTGGTCCTTGCAGTGCTGGACGATCGCGGCGATCTCCGCCTCGGTGACGAACGCGCCCTGCATCCGGATCGGCTTGCTCGCACCCATCGGCAGGAAGAGCGCGTCACCCTTGCCGATCAGCTTCTCGGCGCCCGGCTGGTCCAGGATGACCCGCGAGTCGGCCATCGCCGAGGTCGCGAACGCCAGCCGGGAGGGCACGTTGGCCTTGATCAGACCGGTGACCACGTCCACCGAGGGCCGCTGGGTCGCCAGTACCAGGTGGATGCCGGCGGCCCGGGCGAGCTGGGTGATCCGGACCACCGAGTCCTCGACGTCGCGCGGGGCGACCATCATCAGGTCCGCCAGCTCGTCGACGATCACCAGCAGGTACGGGTACGGCTTCAGCTCGCGCTCGCTGCCGAGCGGCGGGGTGACCCTGCCGGCCTTCACCGCCGCGTTGAAGTCGTCCACGTGCCGGAACCCGTACGCGGCGAGGTCGTCGTAGCGCAGGTCCATCTCGCGCACCACCCACTGGAGGGCCTCGGCGGCCTTCTTGGGGTTGGTGATGATCGGCGTGATCAGGTGCGGGATGCCCTCGTACGCGGTCAGCTCGACCCGCTTCGGGTCGACCAGGACCATCCGGACCTCGTCCGGGGTGGCCCGGGCCAGTACCGAGGTGATCAGGCAGTTGATGCAGGACGACTTGCCCGCGCCGGTCGCGCCGGCCACCAGGATGTGCGGCATCTTGGCGAGGTTGGCCATCACGGTGTGGCCCTCGACGTCCTTGCCCATGCCGACGACCATCGGGTGGGTGTCGTCGGCGGCCGTGCGCGAACGCAGCAGGTCGCCGAGGTTGACCATCTCGCGGTCCCGGTTGGGGATCTCGATGCCGACCGCGGACTTGCCCGGGATCGGGCTGATGATCCGGACGTCCGGGCTGGCCACCGCGTACGCGATGTTCTTGCCGAGCGCGGTGATCCGCTCCACCTTCACGGCAGGGCCCAGCTCGACCTCGTACCGGGTGACCGTCGGACCGCGGGTGAAGCCGGTGACCCGGGCGTCCACCTTGAACTCGCCGAAGGTGCTGGTGAGCTGCGCCACCACCTCGTCGTTGAGGGCGCTGCGGGCCTTGGCCGGGCCGCCGCGCTCCAGCAGGTCGAGCGGGGGCAGCGCGTAGGTGATGCCTTCGGAGAGCTGGAGCTGCTCCATCCGCACCGGCGCCGGGGCGTGCTCCTCGGGTGCTCCCGGGCCGGCAGCGGCGCTGCGGGCGGCGGGGACGGCGGGCTCCTCCGGCGGGGCGGTGCGGTCCTGCACCTGGTGCATCATGTCCGCCACCGCGGAGGAGGCGGGCACGCCGTAGACCAGGGCGCCGTCCAGGTCGGCGGCGGCGCCCGCGGCGAGGTCCCGGGTGGCGTACGGGTCCTCCAGGTCCTTGACGAAAGGATCCTTGGCGAAAGGATCCTTGGCGAACGGGTCCCCGTCCGGCGTCCCGGAGGCCGCCTCCGGGTCGTCCGGCTGCTTGCGCCGGCGGCGGCGCCGGCGGGCGGCCACCTCGTCCTGCGGGGTGTCGCCGTCGGTGTCCACGGTGAAGGGCAGCGCCGACGGGTCGGCGTCCTCCGGCGGCTCGGTGGAGAGCTCGCGCTCCGGCGTGCGCCCGTCGGCGAACCGGTCCTCCGGGCCCGGCTCGACCACGCCGAGCCGCACCCCGGCCGCGCGCAGGCGCTCGGGGATCCGGTTGACCGGGGTGGCGGTGGTCACCAGCAGGCCGAAGAAGGCCAGCAGCAGAAGGAGCGGCACCGCGAGCGGAGGCCCGGCGGCGGCCATCATCGGGGTCGACACGGCCCAGCCGACGATGCCGCCGGCCGCCCTTATCCGGGTCGCGCCGCTGCCCATCATGGGCGCGCCGCAACCGATGTGGACCAGGCCGAGGACACCGACCACCAGCGCGCTGAGGCCGATCATGATCCGCCCGTTGGCCTCCGGCAGCTCCGGGTGGCGCATCAGCCGGATCCCGACCGCCGCCAGCAGGAACGGCACCAGCACGTCGAGGCGGCCGAACAGCCCGGAGACCACGTTGGTGGCCGCCTCGCCGAGCCAGCCCTGCGGGCTGAACCAGGTGCCGGCCGCGGTGACCAGCGCCAGCGCGAGCAGCAGCAGGCCGACGCCGTCCTTGCGGTGGGCCGGATCCAGGTTCTTGGCGCCGTCGCCGAAGCCACGGAAGACCGCTCCGACCGCGTGCGCGAGGCCGAGCCAGACGGCCAGGACGGCGCGGAAGAGTATCGGCCTCGGCGGGGGCGGCGGCGCCGGAGCGGGCTTCGCCGGGGCCTTCCTCGCCGGGGCGGCCTTCTTGGCGGCCGTCTTCTTCGCGGGCGGCTTGGCCGGAGCCTTCGCCGCGGCCTTCTTGGACGGTCCCGGACTCGAACTGCGTGCCGCGCTTCCGGGCGTACGTGTGGCCATGGCTCAGCAGCCTACCGGGGCACGCCGACTGTGCCCACGCGCTCGGTGCGAGGTGCCCGGACGTGTCGCAGACACACCGTCACGCTGATCCGGTTTCACCCGGACGGGGCAGACGGGCGCCTGCCGGCTACTCCACGCCGGGGCGCAGCGCGTCCAGCGCCCTGCGCAGACCTGCCAGCTTCCGCTCCAGGTGCGCCGCGGTGGCGGCGACCCCGCCGTCCTCGGCGCCGTCCAGCTGCTTGACCAGCGCCTCGGCCTGCTCCTCCACCGACGCCAGCCGCGCCGACAGCTCGCCCAGCAGCGCACCGCCGATGGCCTGCTGCTCGCCGCCCGCCTCCAGTTGCAGGCGCAGCAGTGCGGCCTGCTCCCTGAGCTGGCAGTTCTTCATGTAGAGGTCGACGAAGACCGACACCTTGGCACGCAGCACCCACGGGTCGAAGGGCTTGGAGATGTAGTCCACCGCGCCGGCCGCGTAGCCGCGGAAGGTGTGGTGCGGCCCGTGGTTGATCGCGGTCAGGAAGATGATCGGGATGTCCCGGGTGCGCTCGCGCCGTTTGATGTGCGCGGCCGTCTCGAAGCCGTCCATGCCGGGCATCTGGACGTCGAGCAGGATCACCGCGAAGTCGTCGGTGAGCAGCGCCTTGAGCGCCTCCTCGCCGGAGGCCGCGCGCACCAGCGTCTGGTCCAGCGCGGAGAGGATCGCCTCCAGCGCCAGAAGGTTCTCCGGCCGGTCGTCGACCAGGAGGATCTTCGCCTTCTGCATTACGGCCCGCCCTCCTGTTGCCTGCCTGCCTGGGGAAGGCACCCGCGTACTGCCCACCATTACCCCGGTCATGCTAGCCGCACCCCCTCGCCCGGCACACCGCTTCGTCAGGATGTGATCCGCAGCAGTGTGCACCCAGTGCCCCGGCGCACGCTCAGCAGCGAGTCGCCGTCCGGTCACTGTTCGCAACGATCGGTGACCCTACCCGGTTCCCGCCCCTCCCCGCCAGCAAACGGCCCGCCCGCGGGCGTGAACGCCGGAGCGGGCCGGCCGCTGCACGCCCCCGCCGGTCGTCCCGGTCCGGCGGGGCCCCGCGGCGGCTATCCCTTCCGGACCGTCAGCCACTCGTGCATCACCGTCAGCAGGTGGTCGGTCTCGACCGGCTTGGTGATGTGGTCGGTGGCCCCGGCCTCCAGGGACTTCTCCCGGTCGCCCTTCATCGCCTTAGCGGTCAGCGCGATGATCGGGAGGCCGGCGAACTGGGGCATCCGGCGGATCGCCTCGGTGGTCGCGTAGCCGTCCATCTCCGGCATCATGATGTCCATCAGGACCAGCGCGACGTTCTCGTGCTGCTCCAGCATCTCGATGCCCTCGCGGCCGTTCTCCGCGTAGAGGACGGTCAGGCCGTGCTGCTCCAGGACGCTGGTGAGCGCGAAGACGTTGCGGACGTCGTCGTCCACGATCAGCACCTGCTGGCCGTCGAAGCGGGCGTCCACCCGTCCGCCCGGGCGGGCGACGGGGCCGACGGCCGGCGGGCGGCCCTCAGCGGAGGTCTCCAGGGCGGCGGCACGGCGCCGTTCGACGGCGCCCCGGCGGCGCTCCTCGGCGAGTTCGCGGACCTCCTGGGCCCAGTGGTCGGCCGGGTTCTCGCCGACCGGGACGGGCGTGCCGGCCGGCGTCACGCCGACGGCGGCGCGCACCGCCGGGGTGTTCGGGGCCGGCAACGGCACACCGCCCGGGGTGCCCGCGCCCTCGGTGCGCAGCGGCAGGTAGAGGGTGAAGGTGGAGCCCCTGCCCAGCTCGCTCTCGGCGTGGATCTCGCCGCCGAGCAGGCGGGCGATCTCCCGGCTGATCGACAGCCCGAGGCCGGTGCCGCCGTACTTGCGGCTGGTGGTGCCGTCGGCCTGCTTGAACGCCTCGAAGATCTCCCGCAGCTTGTTGTCGGGGATGCCGATGCCGGTGTCGGAGACGGAGAAGGCGATCAGCTCGTCGTCCGGGCCCTGGATCGCGCCGGCCTCCAGCAGCCGTTCCCGGACGTGCTGCGGGACGTCGGTGCCGGCCTGGCTGATCGAGAAGTCGACCGCCCCCGCGTCGGTGAACTTGACCGCGTTGGAGATCAGGTTGCGCAGCACCTGCTGGAGCCGCTGCTCGTCGGTGTGCAGGGTGACCGGCAGCGCGGGCGAGACCCGGACGGCGAAGTCGAGGCTCTTGTCCAGCGCGACCGGCTGGAAGGTGGCCTCCACGTAGTCGACCAGCTGGACGAGGGCGATTCTGGCCGGGCGGACGTCCATCTTGCCCGCCTCGACCTTGGAGAGGTCGAGGATGTCGTTGATCAGCTGGAGCAGGTCGGAACCGGCGCCGTGGATGGTGTCGGCGAACTCGACCTGCTTGGGCGAGAGGTTGCCCTCGTTGTTGTCCGAGAGCAGCTTCGCCAGGATCAGCAGCGAGTTGAGCGGGGTGCGCAGCTCGTGCGACATGTTGGCGAGGAACTCGCTCTTGTACCGGGACGCGAGGGCGAGCTGCTCGGCGCGCTCCTCCAGGACCTGCCGGGCCTCCTCGATCTCGCTGTTCTTGATCTCGATGTCACGGTTCTGCTGGGCGAGCTGCGAGGCCTTCTCCTGCAACTCCTCGTTGGTCCGCTCCAGTTCCTCCTGGCGCGCCTCCAACTCGGCGGACCGCATCGAGAGTTCGGCGGTCAGCCGCTGGGACTCCAGCAGCAGGCCCTCGGTCTTGGTGTTGACGCTGATGGTGTTGACGGTGACGCCGATCAGGTCGGCGATCTGGTTGAGGAAGTCCAGCGCGACGGTGGTGAAGGAGCTGAACGTGGCCAGCTCGATCACGCCCAGCAGCCGGCCCTCGAACAGCACCGGCAGCACCACGATGTGGGCCGGCGAGGCCTCCCCGAGGCCCGAGGCGATCTTGAGGTATCCGGGCGGCGCCTCCTTGAGGATGATCGCCCGCTTCTCCACCGCCGCCTGGCCGATCAGCGACTCGCCGGGCCGGAAGATGGTCGGCATCGCCCGCCGCTGGTAGCCGTAGCTGCCGATCAGCCGCAGTACGGTGTCGTTCTCGTCGTCGTCCTCGGTGATCAGCTCGGCGGTGCGGCCGGCCGGCTGGGCGAGGAAGAAGGCTCCGTGCTGGGCGGAGACCACCGGCGTCAGCTCGGTCATGATCAGCGACGCGACCGCCTCCAGGTCCCGGCGCCCCTGCAGCAGGCCGGAGATCCGGGCCAGGTTGGTCTTCAGCCAGTCCTGTTCCTGGTTGGTGCGGGTGGTCTCGCGCAGGTTGGCGATCATCTGGTTGATGTTGTCCTTGAGCTCGTCGAGCTCGCCGGCGGCGTCCACGTCGATCCGCAGGCTCAGGTCGCCCCTGGTCACGGCGGTGGCGACCTGCGCGATCGCACGCACCTGCCGGGTCAGGTTGTTGGCCAGCTCGTTCACCGACTCGGTGAGGTCCTGCCAGGTGCCGTCCACACCGGGGACGCGGGCCTGACCGCCGAGCCGCCCGTCGGTGCCCACCTCGCGGGCCACCCGGGTCACCTCGTCGGCGAACGCCGACAACTGGTCGACCATGGTGTTGATGCTGGTCTTGAGCTCCAGGATCTCGCCGCGCGCGTCCACGTCGATCTTCTGCGAGAGGTCGCCGCGGGCCACCGCCGTGATCACCAGCGCGATGTTGCGGACCTGGCCGGTCAGGTTGTTGGCCATCAGGTTGACGTTGTCGGTCAGGTCCTTCCAGATCCCTGCCACGCCCGGCACCCCGGCCTGGCCGCCCAGGATGCCGTCGGTGCCGACCTCGCGGGCGACCCTGGTCACCTCCACGGCGAAGGCGGAGAGCTGGTCGACCATCGTGTTCAGGGTGCCGGCCAGCGCCGCGACCTCGCCCTGCGCCTCGATGTCGATCTTCTTGGAGAGGTCGCCGCGGGCCACCGCGGTGGCGACCTCGGCGATGTTGCGGACCTGGCTGGTCAGGTTGGACGCCATGAAGTTGACGTTGTCGGTCAGGTCCTTCCAGATACCCGACACCCCGCGCACCCGGGCCTGGCCGCCCAGGATGCCCTCGGTGCCCACCTCGCGGGCCACCCGGGTCACCTCGTCGGCGAACGCCGACAACTGGTCGACCATGGTGTTGACGGTGGTGACCAGCTCCAGGATCTCGCCGCGGGCGTCGACGGTGATCTTCTTGGAGACGTCGCCGCGCGCGACCGCCGTGGTCACCTCGGCGATGTTGCGGACCTGGCTGGTCAGGTTGTTGGCCATCAGGTTGACGCTGTTGGTCAGGTCCTTCCAGGTGCCGGAGACCCCCGGCACGCTCGCCTGGCCGCCGAGGATGCCCTCGGTGCCGACGTCCCGGGCGACCCTGGTCACCTCGTCGGCGAAGGCCCCCAGCTGGTCCACCATCGTGTTGATGGTGTTCTTGAGTTCGAGGATCTCGCCCCGCGCGTCCACCTGGATCTTCTGCGACAGGTCGCCCTTGGCCACCGCCGTCGTCACCTGGGCGATGTTGCGCACCTGATCGGTGAGGTTGTTCGCCATGAAGTTGACGTTGTCGGTCAGATCGCGCCACACACCGGCCGCGCCGGGCACCTGCGCCTGGCCCCCCAGCCGCCCCTCAGTGCCCACCTGGCGGGCCACCCGGGTCACCTGCTCGGCGAACCCGGAGAGCTGGTCCACCATCGTGTTGATGGTGTTCTTCAGCTCCAGGATCTCGCCCCGCGCGTCCACCTCGATCTTCTGCGAGAGATCCCCGCGCGCCACCGCCGTCGTCACCTGGGCGATGTTGCGCACCTGGCCGGTCAGGTTGTCGGCCATGAAGTTGACCGAGTCGGTCAGGTCCCGCCAGACCCCGGCGACGCCCGGCACCTGCGCCTGACCGCCGAGGCGGCCCTCGGTGCCCACGTCCCGGGCCACCCTGGTCACCTGCGCGGCGAAGCCGTTGAGCTGGTCCACCATCGTGTTGACGGTGTTCTTCAGCTCCAGCATCTCGCCGGCCACCTCGACCGTGACCTTGCGCGACAGATCGCCCTTGGCCACCGCCGTCGTCACCTGGGCGATGTTGCGCACCTGCGCGGTCAGCCGGCCGGCCATGGTGTTGACCGAGTCCGCCAGGTCCTTCCAACTGCCCGAGACGCTGCGCACCTTGGCCTGGCCGCCGAGCTTGCCCTCGGTGCCGACCTCGATCGCGACCCTGGTCACCTCGTCGGTGAACTCGGAGAGCTGGTCCACCAGCCCGTTGACCGTCCGGCCGATCTTCAGGTACTCGCCGCGCAACGGGTGGCTCACCCCGTTGCTGTGCAGCGAGCGCAGCTCCATCTTCTGGTCGAGGTCGCCCTCGGCGATCGAGGCCAGCACCCGGCCCACCTCGGCCATCGGCCGGGCCAAGTCGTCGATCAGCGCGTTGCAGTTGTCGACGGCGGCCATCCAGGCGCCCTCGCCGGCGCCGGTCTCCAGCCGCTCGTTCAGCCGGCCCTCACGGCCCACCGCCCGCCGCACCCGTGCCAGTTCTCCGGTCAGGTGCTGGTTGCGCTCGGCAACCTCGTTGAACACCGCGGCGATCTCGGCCAGCGGCCCGTCGCCCGGCACCGTCAGCCGGCGGCGGAAGTTTCCGTCCCGCATCGCGGTCAGCGCGGCCAGCAGCTTGCGCAGCTCGGCCGGCTCGGCTCCCCGGTTGTGGTTCGCTCGCCGGCCGGCCGCGCTCCGCGGCGCGGCCCCGGACCGCGCACCACGCTGGGCGGGCGGCGTCGTACCGGTTGCGTCCTTGGTGGCCGAACTCAACGGGCCCCTCCCAGATCGTGAACTGTCCGGTGACCGGCCGCGCCCCGTCCGGGGCCCGGAACCGGACACCGGCCCGGCGCAACTGCGTCCCCGCGGACCTCGTGGCCCACCGGAACCCACACGACCGTACTGCTCCGACCGGCCGACGCGGACCCCCCAGTCTGGCAGGACTTGCGGCGGGTATACGGCCGGTTGCGCTCGGTTGGTGCCGACCCGGTGGAAACAGGTGGGCAGAATCACCCTCAGGTGCCTGTTTCGACGCCCCGCCCCCACGGGGAACCAACCGGAAAGTAGGGTGGAGCGCTGCACCGGGCCACGACCCGACCCAGCGCCGCCGCTCACCCCGCCGGCGCGCACGGGGATGTCGGCGCCGCACCCGGACAGCCAGGGCCAGAGCAGAGGAGAAGTGGCAACGTGGTCACCGCGCGCGCAGCCGCCACCTTCGAACCCGTCGGCCGGTCGGCCGGCGCCGCCCGCTCCTTCGTCCGGGACGCCCTGCTGGGCTGGGGCCTGCCCGAAGTCGTCGACGACGCCGTCGTGCTCGTCAGCGAACTCGTCACCAACGCCGTCGTGCACGCCGGCACCGCAGCCGAGGTCTGCTGCCTGCGCGAGGACGGAACCGTCCGGATCGAGGTCACCGACCACCACCCCGAACGCGGCCTGCCGTCCTTCGCCGACGTCCCCGTCACCGCCTCCGAGCGCTACGCCGACCCCGACGGCGAGGGCGGCCGCGGCCTGTTGATGTGCTCCGCCCTGGCCGAACGCTGGGGCGTCGAGTACTCGGCCGGCCGCAAGACCGTCTGGTTCCGCCTCGCCCTGCCCGCCCACGTCGCCGGCACCCGCTACGCCGTCCCCGCCACCCCGGGCGGCGAACTGCCCAGCAGCACCGGCCCTGTGCACGTCGCCGTGGTCCGACTCGACGACGACGGCCGCGTCCTCGCCTGGAACCCCGACGCCGAGGCGCTCTTCCGGCACCCCGCCGACGCCGTCCTCGGCCGCCCCTGGGCCGACCTCGCCGTCTGGCCGCAGGGCCCTGGCACCGGCCTCGGCCTGGCCGCGACACTGCGGCTGGCCCGCTGGGAGGGCAGCTACGGCCTGCGCCACGCCGAGGGCGGCACCGTCGAGGTGTACGGCCTGCAGGTCCGCATCCGCGACACCGACGGCACCCCGTCCACCCTCTGTCTGCTCGTCCTGGACACCGACCGGGCGGTACTCCGCTCCCCCGCCCGCGCCCTGCCCGGCGACAAGGCCGACCAGGCCGCCGGCCGGCTCGACCTGCTCGCCGGCCCCACCTCCGCCGACGACCTCGACAGCCTGCTGCAGCGCACCGTCGAACGCGCCCGCGACCTGCTCGACGCCGACGCCGCCTACGTCCTGCTCACCACCGAGGACGAGACCGAGTTCGAGGTCCGCGCCGCCACCGGCCTCACCACCGGCCACCGCCGGCACAGCCGCTTCCCCGTCGAGACCGGCAACCGCTACGACTCCGCCCGGCTGCCCTCCGTCCACGAGGACCTCGCCACCCGCCCGACCGGCCTCGCCCTGCTCACCGGCAGCGGCCTGCGCTCCCTGCTCACCGTCCCGCTCAAGGTCGAGGGCCGGCTGATCGGTTCGCTCGGCATCGCCGCCGCCGCACCCGGCCGGTACGACAACGAGGACGCGCTGCGCCTGCAGTTCGCCGCCGACCGCGTCGCGCTCGCCGTCGAGAGCACCAGACTCTCCGAGCTGGACCGGCTGCGGCGCGGCTCGCTCTCCTTCCTCGTCGAGGCCTCCGACCTGCTGGCCGGCACCCTGGAGCACGAGCAGACGCTCGCCCTGATGGCCCAGATGGCCGTCCCCACCCTCGCCTCCTGGTGCGCCGTCTACACCAACGGCGACCACGGCGCCGCGGCCTCGCTCGCCTTCGTCCTGCACGAGGACGAGGACCGCATCGACCCGCTGCGCGCCCTGCTCGACAAAACCCCGGCCCCGGAGTCCGGCCCCACCCACGGCGTCCGCTTCTGGGCCGGCCCGGCCGACACCGCTCGGGCCGGCGGGCTGACCGACAGCCCCGAACTCTCCGGCCTGCTCGGCGAGACCGTCGTCCTGCCGCTCACCGCCCGCAACCGCGTCATCGGCCTGCTCGCCCTCGGCGTCCCGGCCGGCGTCCGGTTCCGCCAGGAGATCCTGGAGCTCGCCGAGGACCTCTCCCGCCGGGCGGCCCTCGCGCTCGACAACTCCCGCCTCTACTCCGAGCGCACCGCCACCAGCCAGGCCCTCCAGCGCAGCCTGCTGCCGCCGGACCTGCCCGAGATCCCCGGCGTCGAGGTGGACGTCTACTACCAGGCCGCCGGCGAGGGCAACGAGGTCGGCGGCGACTTCTACGACCTCTTCACCATCCGCGAGGGCACCTACGGCTTCGCCATCGGCGACGTCTGCGGCACCGGCCCCGAGGCGGCCTCCGTCACCGGTCTCGCCCGGCACTCGCTGCGCCTGCTCGCCCGCGAGGGCCTGGACGCCCCGCAGGTCCTCAGCCGGCTCAACGCTGCCATCCTGGACGAGGGTTCGCGCAGCCGCTTCCTCACCCTCCTGTACGGCGAGCTGACGCCCCGCCCGGACGGCAGCACCGAACTGTCGCTGGTCTGCGCCGGCCACCCGCTGCCGCTGCGCCTGCGCACCGACGGCCAGGTCGACCGCGCCGCCACCCCGCAGCCGCTGCTCGGAGTGATGGACGAACTCGACCTCACCGCCGAGCACTTGGTGCTCGCCCCCGGCGAGGTCCTGCTCTGCGTCACCGACGGCGTGACCGAACGCCGGGAGGGCCTGCGGATGCTGGGCGACGACGGCCTCGCCGAGGTGCTCACCGGCTGCACCGGGCTGACGGCGGGCGCGGTGGCCCTGCGGGTGCAGCGGGCGGTCGAACGGTTCGCCCCGGAGCCGCCGTCCGACGACATGGCGATCCTGACCCTGCGGGTGCCGTCCCAGCGCGTGGGCTGAGCACTGTCGCGCCCGGGCCGGGCGCCGGCGCCCGTGAGCTGCGCACCGATGCGTCCGGGTTGAGCACTGCTGCCCTTACGGGGATGGCGTGGAGGCCGATCGTGAGCGTTCCACAGCTGACGGCGCCACAAATTGTGCGATTCACAAGGGTACAAGCTCGTTCGGCCGGGTACACCGATCTCACCGGGGAATCCCCCGGAGGGGACACGACCAGCGGTTCCGCCGCTGGACCGTCATTCTGACCGCGGCCGTCGCACGCTCCAGCCGTGCGCCCTCGGCGCGGTCGCGCGCATCCACCTCATCGAACATCCCTCGTGCGGTCGACCGCGCCCTGCGCGCGCCCAGAGTGAAAGGAGCCTCCGGTGAGCAACGAAGCTTCCGGGGCACAGCACGCCCGTTCCACCGGTGCCGACGCGGGTAACCTCGGTTACCTCGCCCTCGGCCTGACCCTCCTCGCCTACGGTCTTCTCTCCACCGGCATCCTCAGCGGCACCGGGGTCGGGGACTCGGCACATCTCGCCCACCTCCTCGGCGGCATCACCCTGTTCATCGCCGGCCTCTGGCAGCTCCGCAGCGGCGAGGGCTTCACCGGCACCGCCTTCACCGGCCTCGGCGCCTTCTGGGCCACCTGGTCGGCGGCCGGCGGGGCCGGCAAGAACGCGGCCGGTCTGTTCCTGCTGCTGTGGGCCCTGCTCGCCCTCACCCTCACCGCCGCCGGCTGGAACGCGGGCCTGTTCAGCCGCGCCGTCTACGGTCTGCTGACCGTCTCGCTGGTGCTCTCCGCCTTCGCCACCTTCAACACCTCCGGCGGCCTCGCCAAGTTCGCCGGCTGGGTCGCCGCGGCCTCCGGGCTCGTCGCCTGGTACTGGGCCACCGCCTCGCTGACCAACAGCGCATGGGGCCGGGCCGTACTGCCGGTCAAGTAGGGACGGGTCAGGCAACGTCCGGGCACCCAGGGTCCGGGCAGGCAGGGCCGACGCCGCAACGCACGTGGGCCGGCCTCCCCCCGCGGGGAGGCCGGCCCACCGACGTGTCCGTCCGGCTAACCGCGGGTGCCCGCCCGCTCCCCGGCCGGCACGTTGGCCGCTGCCGGCCCGGTCCGGGCCGCCCGACGGACCCGCCGGCGGGCGAAGGCCTCCTGGGCGGCGTAGGCGAAGAGCAGGATCGCGACGGCGACCAGACCGTCCGCCCAGAAGTGGTTGGCCGTGACCACCACGACCGCGACGGTCAGCACCGGGTGCAGCACCACCAGCCAGCGGAGCGAACTCGTCGACACCCTGATCACCGCCACCGCGGCCAGCACGCACCAGGCCACGTGTACCGACGGCATCGCCGAGAGCTGCGCGGCGACCACCACCCCGCCGACCGCGCCCCCGTAGACCGACTGCCCGTACTCCGCGGCCACGTCGACGAAGCCGTTCTGCGGCAGCATCCGGGGCGGCGCCACCGGGATGAACTGCACGGCGAGGCAGACCGCCGTCGTGATCACCACGGTGTTCCGGACCCACGCGTACCACTCGCGGTGCCGCACGAAGACCCAGGCGAGGACGGCGATCATCACGGCGAAGTGCATCGCGGCGTAGTAGTAGTTCGCCGCCTTCACGACCACCGGGTACGGCGTCACCGCCGCCTGCCAGGACGCCTCGTCCGGCAACCCGACCGCCAGCTCCGTCCGGTGGATCCAGCTCGCCCGGTCCAGCGCGTGCTCGGTGCTCATCAAGGACAGGTGTCCGACCAGCTGCCAGAGCGCGAACAGCGCCAGCAGCGTGCCGGCCTCCCGCAGCAACGCCGGCAACGGGCCGCGCCGCCACCTGGACGCCGCGTACGAACCCGCGTAAAGAGCGACCGCGGTGCCCCCGGCGGACTGCCAGGTAAGGGTCAGGTTCTGCAACGGTTCGCGCCTTCCGCCAAGCCGGGGTGTGCTGGCAGAGACGTTAACGCAAAAAGACCCCCTTCCGTCCGGAAGGGGGTCTTTTTGGAATGATTGTTCGGCGGCGTCCTACTCTCCCACAGGGTCCCCCCTGCAGTACCATCGGCGCTGTGAGGCTTAGCTTCCGGGTTCGGAATGTAACCGGGCGTTTCCCTCACGCTATGACCACCGAAACACTATGAAACTGTCGGCCGCACCCATACCGTGACCAGGCATGGGGGTCGTTGTTTCAGAACAACACAGTGGACGCGAGCAACTGAGGACAAGCCCTCGGCCTATTAGTACCGGTCAACTCCACCCCTCACAGGGCTTCCATATCCGGCCTATCAACCCAGTCGTCTACTGGGAGCCTTACCCTCTCAAGGAGGTGGGAGTGCTCATCTCGAAGCAGGCTTCCCGCTTAGATGCTTTCAGCGGTTATCCCTCCCGAACGTAGCCAACCAGCCATGCCCTTGGCAGGACAACTGGCACACCAGAGGTTCGTCCGTCCCGGTCCTCTCGTACTAGGGACAGCCCTTCTCAACACTCCTACGCGCACAGCGGATAGGGACCGAACTGTCTCACGACGTTCTAAACCCAGCTCGCGTACCGCTTTAATGGGCGAACAGCCCAACCCTTGGGACCTACTCCAGCCCCAGGATGCGACGAGCCGACATCGAGGTGCCAAACCATCCCGTCGATATGGACTCTTGGGGAAGATCAGCCTGTTATCCCCGGGGTACCTTTTATCCGTTGAGCGACGGCGCTTCCACAAGCCACCGCCGGATCACTAGTCCCTACTTTCGTACCTGCTCGACCCGTCAGTCTCACAGTCAAGCTCCCTTGTGCACTTACACTCAACACCTGATTGCCAACCAGGCTGAGGGAACCTTTGGGCGCCTCCGTTACCCTTTAGGAGGCAACCGCCCCAGTTAAACTACCCACCAGACACTGTCCCTGATCCGGATCACGGACCCAGGTTAGACATCCAGCACGACCAGAGTGGTATTTCAACGACGACTCCACAACAACTGGCGTTGCTGCTTCAAAGTCTCCCACCTATCCTACACAAGCCGAACCGAACACCAATATCAAGCTATAGTAAAGGTCCCGGGGTCTTTCCGTCCTGCTGCGCGAAACGAGCATCTTTACTCGTAATGCAATTTCACCGGGCCTATGGTTGAGACAGTCGAGAAGTCGTTACGCCATTCGTGCAGGTCGGAACTTACCCGACAAGGAATTTCGCTACCTTAGGATGGTTATAGTTACCACCGCCGTTTACTGGCGCTTAAGTTCTCAGCTTCGCCTGGACGAATCCAAGCTAACCGGTCCCCTTAACGTTCCAGCACCGGGCAGGCGTCAGTCCGTATACATCGCCTTACGGCTTCGCACGGACCTGTGTTTTTAGTAAACAGTCGCTTCTCGCTGGTCTCTGCGGCCACCCCCAGCTCTGGCAGCAAGTGCCGTCACCAGGAATGGCCCCCCTTCTCCCGAAGTTACGGGGGCATTTTGCCGAGTTCCTTAACCATAGTTCACCCGAACGCCTCGGTATTCTCTACCTGACCACCTGAGTCGGTTTGGGGTACGGGCCGCCATGAAACTCGCTAGAGGCTTTTCTCGACAGCATAGGATCATCCACTTCACCACAATCGGCTCGGCATCAGGTCTCAGCCTTAATGAGTGACGGATTTGCCTATCACTCGGCCTACACCCTTACCCCGGGACAACCACCGCCCGGGCTGGACTACCTTCCTGCGTCACCCCATCGCTCACCTACTGCAGACTTGGTCCGGCGGCTCCACCACGTCCCTTTGTCCGAAGACTCCGGGCCGGCTTCGCGGCCTTAGCATCACCTGGTTCAGCGTTGGCGCTTCAAAGCGGGTACGGGAATATCAACCCGTTGTCCATCGACTACGCCTGTCGGCCTCGCCTTAGGTCCCGACTTACCCTGGGCAGATCAGCTTGACCCAGGAACCCTTGGTCAATCGGCGCAAGAGTTTCTCACTCTTGTATCGCTACTCATGCCTGCATTCTCACTCGTGTACCGTCCACGACTGGTTTCCACCGCCGCTTCACCCGGCACACGACGCTCCCCTACCCATCACAGCAGGCGTTGGCCCTTCATGCTGCAATGACACGACTTCGGTGATGTGCTTGAGCCCCGCTACATTGTCGGCGCGGAATCACTTGACCAGTGAGCTATTACGCACTCTTTCAAGGGTGGCTGCTTCTAAGCCAACCTCCTGGTTGTCTCTGCGACTCCACATCCTTTCCCACTTAGCACACGCTTAGGGACCTTAGTCGGTGTTCTGGGCTGTTTCCCTCTCGACCATGGAGCTTATCCCCCACAGTCTCACTGCCACGCTCTCACTTACCGGCATTCGGAGTTTGGCTAAGGTCAGTAACCCGGTGAGGCCCATCGCCTATCCAGTGCTCTACCTCCGGCAAGAAACACGTGACGCTGCACCTAAATGCATTTCGGGGAGAACCAGCTATCACGGAGTTTGATTGGCCTTTCACCCCTAACCACAGGTCATCCCCCAGGTTTTCAACCCTGGTGGGTTCGGTCCTCCACGAAGTCTTACCTCCGCTTCAACCTGCCCATGGCTAGATCACTCCGCTTCGGGTCTTGGGCGTGCAACTCAAACGCCCTATTCGGACTCGCTTTCGCTACGGCTACCCCACACGGGTTAACCTCGCTACACACCGCAAACTCGCAGGCTCATTCTTCAAAAGGCACGCAGTCACGAGACACACAGCAAGCTGCATGTCCGACGCTCCCACGGCTTGTAGGCACACGGTTTCAGGTACTATTTCACTCCGCTCCCGCGGTACTTTTCACCATTCCCTCACGGTACTATCCGCTATCGGTCACCAGGGAATATTTAGGCTTAGCGGGTGGTCCCGCCAGATTCACACGGGATTTCTCGGGCCCCGTGCTACTTGGGAGTTTCTCAAACGAGCCGCACAGATTTCGTCTACGGGGGTCTTACCCTCTACGCCGGACCTTTCGCATGTCCTTCGACTATCCATACGGTTTCTGACTCGCCGACCGGCCGGCAGACCGGTCAAGAAAAATCCCACGACCCCCAAGTGGCAACCCCTGCCGGGTCTCACACCACCTGGGTTTAGCCTCATCCGGTTTCGCTCGCCACTACTCCCGGAATCACGGTTGTTTTCTCTTCCTGCGGGTACTGAGATGTTTCACTTCCCCGCGTTCCCTCCACATACCCTATGTGTTCAGGTATGGGTGACAGCCCATGACGACTGCCGGGTTTCCCCATTCGGAAACCCCCGGATCAAAGCCTGGTTGACGGCTCCCCGGGGACTATCGTGGCCTCCCACGTCCTTCATCGGTTCCTGGTGCCAAGGCATCCACCGTGCGCCCTTAAAAACTTGGCCACAGATGCTCGCGTCCACTGTGCAGTTCTCAAACAACGACCAGTCACCCACCCCCAAGACCCGAACGGATCTCTTCAGTGGGACCGGCATCTCTGAAGCAACAGCCATACGGCCGTACCCTCAGGACCCAACAACGTGCCCGACACATCATGCAGTGCTCTGTGTTCCACGCCGAAGCAGTACTAACAGGCCCTACCTGATGTGCCGAATAGTCAACGTTCCACCCATGAGCAACCGTGCAGAACATTCGCCTGCAAGCGGCATATTGCTCCTTAGAAAGGAGGTGATCCAGCCGCACCTTCCGGTACGGCTACCTTGTTACGACTTCGTCCCAATCGCTGGTCCCACCTTCGACGGCTCCTCCCCTTACGGGTTAGGCCACCGGCTTCGGGTGTTACCGACTTTCGTGACGTGACGGGCGGTGTGTACAAGGCCCGGGAACGTATTCACCGCAGCATGCTGATCTGCGATTACTAGCAACTCCAACTTCATGGGGTCGAGTTGCAGACCCCAATCCGAACTGAGGCCGGCTTTTTGGGATTCGCTCCGCCTCGCGGCATCGCAGCCCTTTGTACCGACCATTGTAGCACGTGTGCAGCCCAAGACATAAGGGGCATGATGATTTGACGTCGTCCCCACCTTCCTCCGAGTTGACCCCGGCAGTCTCCTGTGAGTCCCCATCACCCCGAAAGGCATGCTGGCAACACAGAACAAGGGTTGCGCTCGTTGCGGGACTTAACCCAACATCTCACGACACGAGCTGACGACAACCATGCACCACCTGTATACCGACCACAAGGGGGCGACTATCTCTAGCCGTTTCCGGTATATGTCAAGCCTTGGTAAGGTTCTTCGCGTTGCGTCGAATTAAGCCACATGCTCCGCTGCTTGTGCGGGCCCCCGTCAATTCCTTTGAGTTTTAGCCTTGCGGCCGTACTCCCCAGGCGGGGAACTTAATGCGTTAGCTGCGGCACCGACGACGTGGAATGTCGCCAACACCTAGTTCCCAACGTTTACGGCGTGGACTACCAGGGTATCTAATCCTGTTCGCTCCCCACGCTTTCGCTCCTCAGCGTCAGTAATGGCCCAGAGATCCGCCTTCGCCACCGGTGTTCCTCCTGATATCTGCGCATTTCACCGCTACACCAGGAATTCCGATCTCCCCTACCACACTCTAGCCTGCCCGTATCGAATGCAGACCCGGGGTTAAGCCCCGGGCTTTCACATCCGACGCGACAGGCCGCCTACGAGCTCTTTACGCCCAATAATTCCGGACAACGCTCGCACCCTACGTATTACCGCGGCTGCTGGCACGTAGTTAGCCGGTGCTTCTTCTGCAGGTACCGTCACTTGCGCTTCTTCCCTGCTGAAAGAGGTTTACAACCCGAAGGCCGTCATCCCTCACGCGGCGTCGCTGCATCAGGCTTTCGCCCATTGTGCAATATTCCCCACTGCTGCCTCCCGTAGGAGTCTGGGCCGTGTCTCAGTCCCAGTGTGGCCGGTCGCCCTCTCAGGCCGGCTACCCGTCGTCGCCTTGGTAGGCCATTACCCCACCAACAAGCTGATAGGCCGCGGGCTCATCCTGCACCGCCGGAGCTTTACACCCAGGACCATGCGGTCCCAGGTCATATCCGGTATTAGACCCCGTTTCCAGGGCTTGTCCCAGAGTGCAGGGCAGATTGCCCACGTGTTACTCACCCGTTCGCCACTGATCCACCCCGAAGGGCTTCACCGTTCGACTTGCATGTGTTAAGCACGCCGCCAGCGTTCGTCCTGAGCCAGGATCAAACTCTCCGTGAATGTCTGCCCGTAATCGAGCCGCACTCGCGTCGAGCGGCACGGCAACCACCGGAATAGGGTGATCCCGCGCACTGCGTCCTCGCTAGTGTTTACTTCATAAAGGAATCTCCAACCCCGATCAGAAGACCGAGGCCGGGGATGTCAACATATCTGGCGTTGACTTTTGGCACGCTGTTGAGTTCTCAAGGAACGGACACTTCCTTCGGACCGCCTTCCAGCGGGCCCTCCGGGCGCTTCGTTCTTTCGTGTTTCCAGCTTATCAGACGTTTTCCGCTCCGTTTCCGGCGCTTCATTCATCCAACTCGCTGGTGTCTTCTGCGGCTTGACGCCCCGTCCGACGTTTCAAACTCTAGCCCATCCCCGCCTCGAAAGGCGAATCCGGCCGCAATCCATATAAACGGGCACGCCGAATAAGACCCGAGCCACGTCGCCGAAAAAGGCAATACGCGACCCAGCCCGAACCGGGAAGTGGTGTTTCTAGGGATTGGCCGCCCCGGGACCGTCCGCGCCGATGCGTGTCCGGTGCTCCCTGCCGAGCGACTAGGGAACACTACGCCGATCGACAGGGCGACGCAAACGCCGGCCGGTCTCAACCCCCCTATTGAGCGGTCGCTCAAATCTCTGCCATCGTGACGCCCATCGAAGTTGAGCAGTCGCTCAAACTCTCACTCGGGGGGCAGTCATGCCTGCTACCAGGCGGCCGACCAGGCCGGTCTACGTCGAGACGCGGATCCGGGCACCGATGGACGTGCTCTGGGATCTCACCCAGACTCCGCACGAGCACCAGAGGTGGGACGCACGCTTCACGCGGATCCGGTACGGAGCCTCGGCTCATGCGGAGGAGGGCGCAGGGACGGAACGCCCGGCCGCGATCCGCTTCCGCTACCGGCTCGGACCACCGGGCGGCCCGGCGCTCACGGGCACCGGGATCACCACGGCCGAGCGGTGCCGGCCCGACGGGTCACGGATCAGCGCGCTGCGGTTCGTCGCCGACAACGGGCTCTCCCCTCTACAGAAGGGCTCCGGCTACTGGCGCTACGTCCCTGCTGCGTCACCGTCCGGCGGAACCGTCCGGTTCGTCACGGGCTACGACTACCGGAGTTGGGGATGGCCCGGTGGTGCCCTGGTGGACCGCTGGTTCGTGCGGCCCGTCGTCGGATGGCTCACCGCGTGGTCGTTCGACCGGCTGCGGCTCTGGGCCGAGCGCGGGATCCCGCCCGAACGCGCGCCTGCATGCCGTGGCCGAGACCGGAGCGCGGCTGGGCGCCCCCGTCGCTGCCGCGCTCCTGACGGCCGCCGCGGCCGGTCCGGTCGTGGGAACGGCCTGCGGCGGGGTCGTCCTCCTTCTCTCCGCTCTCCTGCCGCCCTCCCCCGTCACCCCCGCCGCCCGGCGCTGTGCCAGACGCCCGGACCGGAACAGCCCCGCCCTCAGCACCCGCCGGCCCCGCCTGCTCAACGCCCTGGAGACGCCGTGACCATCGCCGCAGCCTCAGCACGCACCACCGCCACCGCCGCCACCTCCACCGCCACCTCCACCGCTACCTCCACGTCCACCACTGGGAGCGCAGGCCCGTCGATCTTCCGGCGGGCGCTGGGGGCCGACTTCGACCGGCTGCACCCCGAGCTGCAACGCCGGTTCGGCTTCTCCTCCCAGGACGGCGTCGCCTGCATCGGCACCGGCCGGATGGAGCGCATCCGGCAGGGGGCGCGGTGGCTGGCCCCACTGCTCCGGCTCGGGAGCCGGCAGAACATCCTGTTCCCGGAGCACGGCCGCGACGTGCCGTTCACCATCGCCAACTACGCCTACCGGGACGGCTTCGGCAGGGAGACCGTCACCTTCGTCCGGACGTTCCAGTTCACCCGGCCCCGCCGTTTCGACGCGACGATGGTGGCCGCACCTCAGCCGGGGACGGTCGTCGACTTCCTGGGGACGCACCAGCACCTCGCCGTGGACCTGCGTGTCCGGGTCACCGGGCGCGGCGGGCTGGTGATCTCCTCGGGTGAACAGCGGGTCTCCGCGCTCCCCGGTTCGCCGCGCTGGCCTGCCGTGCTGACGGGCCGGGCGGATCTGCACGAGTGGTTCGACGAGGAGGCCGGCCGGTTCCGCATTCAGGTCCGGGTCGTCAACCCGCTGGTCGGCCTGGTGATGGGGTACCAGGGGTGGTTCACCGCGGAATATCCGCTCATCGGTCCGGAGGGAATTCCGAACCATGTCCGGCCGGTCCGGGAATCCGTCCGCACGTGAGTGGTCGGAACCGGCGTCCGGGTGGCCGGGCGCGGCAGCTACGCTGCCGCACATGAGCGACACACGCGAGCGGCTGATGGAAGCTGCCATCAGCGCGCTCAAACGGCAGGGAATCTCGGGAGTCTCGGCTCGCACCATCGCCGCCGAGATCGGCGTCAACCAGGCCTTGGTGTTCTACCACTTCAAGACGGTGGAGGGTCTGCTGGCCGCAGCCGCTCTGCGCGAGACCGGGCTGCGGCTGGACCGGTACCGGCCGCACTTCGAGGCGGCGGGCTCGCTGCGCGAGCTGCTGAGCATCGGGCAGAACCTCGACGAGGAGGAGCGAGCGGCAGGAAACGTCGCCCTGCTCGGGCAGTTCCTGGCCGGCGCTACGGGCCATCCGCAGCTCACAGAGGCGACGGCCGACGCGCTGCGGATGTGGACGGACGAGCTCCAGCGCGTTCTGGAGCGGTTGTACGCGGGACATCCCCTCGCCGAGTTCCTCGATCTGCCGGGGCTGGCCCGCGCGGTGGCGGCGGCCTTCGTCGGGCTGGAGCTGTACGAAGGGGTGGATCCGCAGGGGGCGGCCGGGGCGTTCGCGGCGCTGGACCGGCTGGGCGTGCTGGTCGAGGTGGTGGACAGCCTCGGTCCGGTGGTGTCGCTGGCGGTGCGCGCCAAGGTGCGCCGCGAGGTCGGCCGGAACGGCGAGCCGCGGTAGCCGCAGCAACGGCGAACGGCCGCCGGCCGGACCCCGGGGAGAGGGGTCCGGCCGGCGGCCGCAGCGAAGCGGGCTCAGCTGTTGGTCGGGAAGCCGAGGTTGATGCCGCCGTGCGAGGGGTCGAGCCAGCGCTGGGTGACGGCCTTGCCGCGGGTGAAGAACTGCACGCCGTCCGGGCCGTACGCGTGGGTGTCGCCGAACAGGGAGGCCTTCCAGCCGCCGAAGGAGTAGTAGGCGACCGGGACGGGGATCGGCACGTTGATGCCGACCATGCCGACCTCGACCTCGTACTGGAAGCGCCGGGCCGCGCCGCCGTCGTTGGTGAAGATGGCGGTGCCGTTGCCGTACGGGTTGGCGTTGATGAGGGCGACGCCCTCCTCGTAGGAGGCGACGCGCACGACGGACAGCACCGGGCCGAAGATCTCGTCGTTGTAGACGGACATGCCGGGCCTCACGTGGTCGAACAGCGTGGGGCCGAGCCAGAAGCCGTCCGCCGTCGGGGCGCCGTTGCGGTCCTCGGCGGTGATCGGGTGCTTGCGGCCGTCGACCGCGAGCTCCGCGCCGTCGGCGACGCCGGACTCCACGTAGGAGGTGACCTTGTCCCGGTGCTGGCCGGTGACCAGCGGGCCCATCTCGGACTCGCCGTTGCAGCCGGGACCGACCTTCAGGCCGGCCATCCTCTGCTTGATCTTCTCGACCAGCTCGTCGCCGATCGGGTCGACCGCGACCAGGACCGAGATGGCCATGCAGCGCTCGCCGGCCGCGCCGAAGCCGGCGTTGATGGCGGCGTCGGCGCTGAGGTCGAGGTCGGCGTCGGGCAGGACGAGCATGTGGTTCTTGGCGCCGCCGAGCGCCTGGACACGCTTGCCGTAGCGGGTGCCGGTCTCGTAGACGTACCGGGCGATCGGGGTGGAGCCGACGAAGCTGACCGACTTGATGTCGGGGTGCTCCAGCAGACGGTCGACGGCGACCTTGTCACCGTGCACGACGTTGAAGACGCCGTCCGGCAGGCCGGCCTCCTTCCACAGCTCGGCGAGGAAGTTGGCCGCCGACGGGTCCTTCTCGGAGGGCTTCACCACGACGGTGTTGCCGGCCGCGATGGCGATCGGGAAGAACCACATCGGTACCATGGCCGGGAAGTTGAACGGCGAGATGATCGCGACCGGGCCGAGCGGCTGTCGGATCGAGTAGACGTCGATGCCGGTGGAGGCCTGCTCGGTGAAGCCGCCCTTGAGGAGCTGCGGGATGCCGCAGGCGAACTCGACGACCTCCAGGCCGCGGGCGATCTCGCCGAGCGCGTCGGAGTGCACCTTGCCGTGCTCGGAGACGATGATCGCGGCCAGCTCGTCGCGGCGGGCGTTGAGCAGCTCGCGGAAGCTGAAGAGGACGGTGCTGCGCTTGGCCACCGAGGCGTTGCGCCACTCGGCGAAGGCCGACGCGGCGGCGGCCACCGCCTGGTCGACCTCGGCGATCTCCGCGAAGTCGACGTGGCCCGCGACCTGGCCGGTGGCCGGGTCGAAGATGTCACCGCGGCGGGGAGCGGTGCCGGCGGTGGCGACCGGCGCGCCGCCGATCCAGTGGATGATGTGCTTGCTCAAGTCCGTCTGCCTCCGAAGTCCCGGGCGGCGTCCTGCCGTCGGTCCCTTGTCTGGCGCCGCCCGCGAGTGGGCCGGGCGACGGGATCACGGGGCTACCGCGCTCACCACCCAGTCTGGTGGGCGTCGTGCCCGGCCTCAACGAACAGGCTGACGGGCATCGGGGATTCAGCCTTACAGGTCGTAGGCCGGCTGGGCCGAACGGGCGAAGCTCAGCGCTCCTCCGCCTCCGCGGCCTCCTCCTCGACGTCCTCCAGATACGGGTCGTGCAGCCCGTCCGGGGCCTCCAGTGTCTCCAGCAGGTCCAGCCGGAGGTCCTGTGCCCAGGCCAGCGCCCACCGCTTCAGCCCGTCGACGGCGCTGCCTGCGACGCCCCTGGCGCGGAACCGCCCGTCGGCGGCGTCGGCCAGCGTCTCCAGCCGGTCGGCGAGGACGGTGGGCTGGAAGTCCGTGTCCAGCGCGCCGGCCAGCGCGAGCAGCTCGCCCTCCCGGTAGCAGGCGGTCAGCGCGTGCACGTCGACCAGGTCGCGCGGCAGACCGCGGTCGGCTAGCAGTGCGGTGGTCAGCGCGGCCGCGTCCTCCAGGGCGACGGCGGTCATCGGCAAGGGCGCCTCCGGTGCGGCGAGGTCCAGGCGGACCGGGCGGTGGGCCAGCGGCTCCTTGCGCAGCTCCACCGTGTGCGTCCGCCCGCCGAGCGTCAGCCGGACGGAGAGCTGTTCCAGGCGCGGCGTGCCGGGGCGTTCGGCGACCCCGCCACCGGCCTCGCGGTAGGCGGCGGCCAGCTCCGCGGCGGCCTGCGGCAGGTCGGTGCCGCCGCTGGTCACCAGGGTGAGCCCGTCCTGGGCGCCGGCCGGCACCCCGTGCGCGCGCAGGGCGTGCCCGCCGGCGAGGGCGAGTCCGAGCCGGTCGCAGACGGGCCGGGCCAGCTCGGCGAGCCGCAACTGCGCCGGGCCGGGGCGGAGGGACGCGTCGACGGCGTCGGGGACGGTGGTCACACGTCCAGTCTGACGCGGCCGCCCGCCCGGCGCGCCCACGGCGCCGGGCGTCCTCCTCCCCGGGAGCTACCGGCCCGGGACTGCGCTCACCGGACGGTGAGCCTGGCGGCGGCCTCGTGCAGGGCGAGTTCCAGCACGACCGGGTCGTTGAGCCGCCCGGACCCATCGGGCGGGACGAGCCAGCGCATGCCCCGGCTGCGCCGCGCGGGGTGCGGGGTGCGGGACGACGATCCAGGTGCCGTCTCCCGCGGTGCGCACACCGGTGCCGATCCAGCGGGCGGCGGTGCCGACGGGGACGAGGAAGCCGACGCTCTCGCCGCCGAAGTCGGTGAGGACCGGACCGCAGGAGCGGCCGTCCAGGATGTCGAGGACGGGACGGCCGAGCCGGCCCGGCACCGAGAGGACGTCCCAGCGCCGGCCGGCGGGCAGCAGCATCAGGCCCAGTCCGGTGCGTTCCCACGGCTCCCGGAAGGCCTCCGGGTCGGGTGCCGCCTCGGCGAGCCAGTGCAGTCCGGTGCTCTCCATGGTCCTGTCCCCGTCTCTCAGCCCGCTACCGGTCGTAGCTGCTCATCGTGGCGCGGCGGGAAACCGAGACCCGCCGTCACCGACAAGAGGCGGACGGCGGGTCTCTCTTACACAGGTACCGGATCACGTGATCCGAACGGCTCAGCCACGGCTCAGCTGTCGAAGCCCAGCCCCATCCGGTCGAGGGTGCGCAGCCAGAGGTTGCGCCGGCCGCCGTGGTGGTCGGCGTACTCGAGCGAGCGGGTGGTGATCTCGATCCCGGCCCAGCGGACCGGCTCGGGCGGGAACGGCAGCGGCTTGCTGCGGACCATCTCCAGTGAGGTGCGCTCCGTCCGGGCGCCCTCCAGCAGGTCGAGCATCACCTCGGCGCCGAACCGGGTGGCGCCGACGCCGAGCCCGGTGTAGCCGGTCGCGTAGGCGACCCGGCCCCGGTAGGCGGTGTCGAAGAACGCCGAGAACCGGCTGCAGGTGTCGATCGCGCCGCCCCAGGCATGGGTGAAGCGCAGCCCCTCCAGCTGGGGGAAGCAGCGGAAGAAGTTGTGGGCCAGGGTCCGGAAGGTCTCCGGCCGCTGGTCGTACTCGTGCCGGACGCGCCCGCCGTAGTGGTAGACCGCGTCGTAGCCGCCCCACAGGATCCGGTTGTCCGCGGAGAGCCGGAAGTAGTGGAACTTGTTGGCGCTGTCGCCGAGCCCCTGGCGGCCGCGCCAGCCGATCGCGGCGAGCTGCTCGGCGTTGAGCGGCTCGGTCATCAGCGCGTAGTCGTACACCGGTACGACGTATGGGCGGACCCGCTTGACCAGGGACGGGAACACGTTGGTGCCGAGCGCGACGCGGCGGGCGAAGACCCGCCCGTACGGGGTGCGGACGGCCATGCCGCTGCCGTACTCGCGCAGGCCGAGGGCCCGGGTGTGCTCGAAGATCCGCACGCCCTGGCCCAGGCAGGCGTCCTTGAGGCCCCAGGCGAGCTTGGCGGGGTGGACCATCGCCACGCCCTCCTTGTCCCAGATCCCGCCGAGGAAGGTCGGCGAGTCGACCTCGGCGCGCAGCGCGTCGGCGTCGAGGACGGTGACGTCGAGGCCGTACTCGGCGACGGCCTCGGCAATCTCGTGCAGTTCCTCGACCTGGTGGGGCTGGGTGGCGACGTCGATCTCGCCGGTGCGCTCCCACTCGGCGTCGATGCCGTACCGCTTGAGGGTGGCCTCGATGCCGTCCAGGTTGGCCGCGCCGAGGCGTTCCAGCTGGGCGAGTTCGCCGGGCCAGCGCTGGAGGCCGTTGCCGAAGCCGTGGGTCAGGCTGGCCGCGCAGAATCCGCCGTTGCGTCCGGACGCGGCCCATCCCACCTCGTTGCCCTCGACCAGGACGACGTCGAGCGAGGGGTCGCGTTCCTTGGCGACGAGCGCGGTCCAGAGGCCGGAGTAGCCGCCGCCGACGACCAGCAGGTCGCACTTGACGTCGCCGACCAGGGCGGACAGCGCCTCCGGCCGGCCCGGGTCCTCCAGCCAGAAGGGGGTGGGCCTGGCGTCACTGAGTGCGCGGGCGGAGTCCATGCATTATCAGCCACTTTCTGCACATCGATGGTGGTGGGGCCGCCTCCCGACGGTATGCCCGGGAGGCGGCCCGGGCGGTCAGGCCGTGGCCTTGCGGCGGTTGCCGAGCCACTGGCCGGCCACGGTGAGCCCGACGGCGGCGATGAACATCGCGGTGCCGATGACGTTCACCTGCACCGGGATGCCCCGCTGCGAGGCTCCCCAGACGAACATCGGGAAGGTGACCGTGGTCGGGCCCGAGTTGAACTGGGTGATGATGAAGTCGTCGAAGGAGAGCGCGAAGCTGAGCAGCGCGCCGGCGGCGATGCCGGGGGCGGCGAGCGGCAGGGTGACCCTCAGGAAGGTCTGGACGGGGGTGGCGTAGAGGTCCTGGGCGGCCTGTTCGAGCCTCGGGTCCATGCTCATCACGCGCGCCTTGACCGCTGTCACCACGAAGCTGAGGCAGAACATGATGTGCGCGATGAGGATGGTGGTGAAGCCGAACGGGATGCGCATGTTGAGGAAGAGGGTGCCGAGCGAGGCGGCCATCACCACCTCGGGCATGGCCATCGGCAGGAAGATCATCGCGGTGGTGGCGGAGCGGCCTCGGAAGCGGTAGCGGGCCAGCGCGAAGGCGACCATGGTGCCGAGGACGGTGGCGCCGATGGTGGCGAGCACCGCGACCTGGAGGCTCAGCGAGAGCGACTGGCACATGTCGGCGACGCCGCAGGGGTCGGTCCAGGCGTCGGTGGAGAACTCGGACCACTCGTAGTTGAACTTGCCGACCGGCTTGTTGAACGAGAAGGCGAGGACCACCAGGTTGGGCAGCACCAGGTAGGCCAGGGCCAGCAGGCCGGCCAGCACCACCAGGTGGGCGCGGATCCATGTGAACACTCGGGACATCAGACCAGTTCCTCCGTCCCGGCCTTGCGCATGTAGACCGTCACCATGCCCAGGATCAGGGCCATCAGGATGAAGCTCAGCGCGGCCGCCGTGGGGTAGTCGAGCACGTTCAGGAACTGCTTCTGGATGCCGTTGCCGACCATCTGCTCGCTCGGCGAGCCCAGCAGCTGGGCGTTGATGTAGTCGCCGGACGCCGGGATGAAGGTGAGCAGCGTGCCCGCCACCACGCCGGGCAGCGAGATCGGGAACGTCACCTTGCGGAAGGTCGTGAACGGGCGGGCGTAGAGGTCGCCGGCCGCCTCGTGCAGGCGCGGGTCGATCCGCTCCAGCGAGGTGTACAGCGGAAGGATCATGAACGGCAGGAAGTTGTAGGTGAGGCCGCAGACCACGGCGAGCGGTGTGGCCAGCACCCGGTCGCCGGAGGTGAGGCCGATCGCGCTGGTGACGTCCAGGACGTGCAGCGTGTTGAGCACGCCGACCACCGGGCCGCCGTCCGAGAGGATCGTCTTCCAGGCCAGCGTGCGGATCAGGAAGCTGGTGAAGAACGGCGCGATCACCAGGATCAGGATGACGTTGCGCCAGCGCTTGCTCGCCTTGAAGGCGATCGTGTACGCGAGCGGGTAGCCGATGGCCAGGCACATCACGGTCGCGGTGGCGGCGTAGCCGAACGAGCGGACGAAGTGCCAGCGGTACTCGACCAGGGCGTCCCAGTAGGTGGCGAAGTGCCAGGTGACGCGGAACCCGTCCTCCAGCGAGCCGGTCTGCAGGGAGGTGGAGCCCTGGTAGACCATCGGCACCGCGAAGAAGACGACCAGCCAGGCGATGCCGGGCAGCAGCAGCCAGTACGGGGTGAGCCGGCGCTTCTGCTTCGGAGCGGCTCCGGGGAGCGGGCCGCCGTCGGGTGGTATCGCCTGCGGCGGTGCCGCCGGGGTGGTGGTGGTCATGCCGCCTCCTCCCCGGTGCCCGCGTCGATCGCCTGCGCGGCGTCCAGGGCGAAGGAGTGCGCCGGGTTCCAGTGCAGGACGACCGGTGCGCCGGGGACGATCCGGGCGTCGCGCTCCATGTTCTGCTCGAAGACGGTGACCTCCTGGCCGCCGTCGGTGCGCACCAGGTACTGGGTGGAGACGCCGATGAAGCTGGAGTCGACCACGGTGCCGGCCAGCCGGTTGCGGCCCTCGGCGACCTCGGCGGAGGTGTGCTCGATGGTGATCTTCTCCGGCCGCACGCCGAGGTGGACCTTCTTCGCGTCGGTGGCGCAGCGGGCCTTCGGGACGGCGAGCCGGATGCCGCCGGCGGTGAGCAGCAGGTCGTCGCCCTCGCTGCCGGTGACCTCGGCGGGCAGCAGGTTGGACTGGCCGAGGAAGTTGGCCACGAAGGTGGTGGCGGGGTTCTCGTAGAGGTCGGCGGGCGCGCCGAGTTGTTCGACCCGGCCGCCGTTCATCACCGCGATGGTGTCGGCCATGGTCATGGCCTCCTCCTGGTCGTGGGTGACGTGGACGAAGGTGATGCCGACCTCGGTCTGGATCCGCTTGAGCTCCAGCTGCATCTGGCGGCGGAGCTTGAGGTCGAGGGCGCCGAGCGGCTCGTCCAGGAGCAGCACCTGCGGGTGGTTGATCAGCGCGCGGGCGACGGCGACCCGCTGCTGCTGGCCGCCGGACAGCTGGTGCGGCTTGCGCCGGGCGTACTGGCCGAGTTCGACCAGTTCCAGCATCTCGTCGACCTGCTTCTTGACGTCCTTGCGGCCGCGCCGGCGCAGGCCGAAGGCGACGTTCTCGAAGATGTCGAGGTGCGGGAAGAGCGCGTAGCTCTGGAAGACGGTGTTCACCGGCCGCTTGTACGGGGGGAGGGCGGTGACGTCCTGGCCGCCGATCAGGACGGTGCCGCTGGTGGGCTCCTCCAGTCCGGCGATCATCCGCAGGGTGGTGGTCTTGCCGCAGCCGGAGGCGCCGAGCAGGGCGAAGAAGGAGCCCTGCGGGACGGTCAGGTCGAGCGGGTGGACGGCGGTGAAGGAGCCGTAGGTCTTGCCGATGCCGGTGAGGCGGATGTCGCCGCCGGTGGCCGCCGAGCGCTGCTGCTCTGTCATGGGTGGTGGTGTCTCTCTGGTTTCTCTGCCGTCAGTGGGGGTCAGGCGCCGATGAGCTTGGAGAACTTCTCCTCGAAGCCGCTCTCCTCGGTCTCGGTGAGGGTCCGGAAGACGTGCGCCTTGGCCGACATCTCGGGGGTGGGGACGACCAGCGGGTTGGCCGCGCTGTCCGGGGCGAGGGTGGCCAGTTCCTCCTGCATCCCGGTGACGGCGGAGACGTACCCGATGCCCGCGACCAGCTGCGCCGCGATCTTGGGCTGATAGTAGAAGTCGATCAGCTTCTCGGCGTTGGCCTTGTGCTGTGCCTTGGCCGGGACGAGCATGTTGTCCGTCGCGGTGACGAAGCCCTTCTCCGGGATCACGAACTCGATGTCCGGGTTGTCGGCCCGCAACTGGATCAGGTCGCCGCCCCAGGCGACGCAGGCCGCGATGTCGCCGGAGGAGAGTTCCTGGCCGTAGTCGTTGCCGGTGAAGCGGCGGATCTGCTTGTTGTCCACGGCCTTCTGCAACCGGGCGATCGCCGCGTCGTAGTCGTCCGCGGTGAACTTCGCCGGGTCCTTGCCCATGTCCAGCAGGGTCATCCCGACGGTGTCGCGCATCTCGGAGAGGAAGGTGACCCGGCCCTTGAGGTCCGGGTCCTCCAGCAGCTGCGCGATGCTGGTGACCTCCTTCCCCTTGGTGGCCTTCCTGTTGTAGGCGACCACCGTCTGGATGCCGGCCCACGGGTAGCTGTAGAGCCGGCCCGGGTCCCAGTCGGGAGCGCGGAAGCGGGACTCGATGGTGGTGATGGCGGTGGTGACGTTGGCCGGGTCGAGCTTCTGCGCCCAGCCGAGCCGGATCAGCCGGGCGGCCATCCAGTCGGTGAGCACCATCAGGTCCCGGCCGGTGTCCTGGCCGGCCGCGAGCTGCGGCTTGACCTTGCCGAAGAACTCGACGTTGTCGTTGACGTCCTCGGTGTACCTGACCTTGATCCCGGTCGCGGCGGTGAAGGCCTCCAGCGTGCCGTGCTTCTCCTTGTCCACCTCGTCGGTGTCGACGTAGAGCGGCCAGTTGGAGAAGTTCACCTCCTTCTCGCTGTCCGAGAGGTCCTTGGCGGCGTTCGCGGTGGAGTCACCGGTTGCGGCGGTCTTCGCGGGCGGGATGCCGCAGGCCGCCAGGCTGCCCGCGCCGGCGGTGAGGGCGGCGGCGCGCAGCACGGTCCGCCGGCTGAGGGCGGCCCGGCCGCTGGTCAGACTGCGTTCCCAGGCCTTGCGGACCGGTTCCGACAGACCGTCGGTGAGCTCGTTGAACGCCATGGAACGGGCCTCCTGGGGAGAGGTCGGGGCGGTGGGGGGCGCCCCTGACTGAGGGTTATCTGTCTCCGAAGACGGTGCGGTGCCAGTCCTTGCGGGCGACCGCGGTGGTGTCGAACATGACGTGCTTGACCTGGGTGTACTCGTCCAGCGAGTACTGCGACATGTCCTTGCCGTAGCCGGAGGACTTGTAGCCGCCGTGCGGCATCTCGCTGATGATCGGGATGTGGTCGTTGACCCAGACGCAGCCGGCCGCGATCTCCCGGGTGGCCCGCAGCGAGCGGTGGATGTTGCTGGTCCAGGCCGAGGCGGCCAGGCCGTACGGGGTGTCGTTGGCGAGTCGCAGGCCCTCGTCGTCGCCGTCGAAGGGCAGCACGACCAGCACCGGGCCGAAGATCTCGCCCTGGACGATCTCGCTGTCCTGGGCGGCGCCGGTGACCAGGGTGGGCGCGTAGTAGGCGCCGCGGGTGAGGTCGGTGCCGTCGTGGCCCTTCGCGGGGGCGTGGCCGCCGGTCACCACGGTCGCGTACGAGCGGGCGCGCTCGACGAAGCCGGCCACCCGGTCGCGGTGGGTGAAGGAGACCAGCGGGCCCAGGTCGGTCCGCGGGTTCAGCGGGTCGCCGAGGCGGATCGCGCCGTACAGCTCGGCGACGCCGGCCACGAAGGCCTCGTAGAGCGGGCGCTGCACATAGGCGCGGGTCGCGGCGGTGCAGTCCTGGCCGCCGTTGATCAGGGAGGCGGCGACCGCGCCGTGTACGGCGGCGTCCAGGTCCGCGTCGTCGAAGACCACGAACGGGGCCTTGCCGCCGAGCTCCAGGTGGGTGCGCTTGACGCTCGCGGTGGCGAGTTCGGCGACCCGCCGGCCGACCGGGGTGGAGCCGGTGAAGGAGACCATCGCGACGTCCGGGTGGGAGACCAGGTGCTCGCCCGCGGTGCGCCCCGCGCCGGTGACGACGTTGACCACGCCGTCCGGGATGCCGGCCGCGGTGCAGGCCCGGGCGAACATCAGCGAGGTCAGCGGGGTCAGCTCGGCCGGCTTGAGGACGATGGTGTTGCCCGCCGCGATGGCCGGGAGGATCTTCCAGGCGGCCATCTGCAGCGGGTAGTTCCACGGCGAGATCGAACCGACCACGCCGATCGGCTCGCGCCGCACGTACGAGGTGTGGTCGCCGGAGTACTCGCCGGCCGCCTTGCCCTCCAGGCTGCGGGCGGCCCCGGCGAAGAAGGCGGTGTTGTCGATGGTGCCGGGGACGTCGAACTCGGTGGCGAGCTTGACCGGCTTGCCGGTCTGCGCGGTCTCCACCGCGGCGAGGTCGGCGGCGGCGTCGGTGAGGACGGCGGCCAGCCGGGTCAGCGCCTCGGATCGGGCGCCCGGGGTGGCGCCGGCCCACTCGGGCAGCGCGGCCCGGGCGGCGGCCACGGCGGCGTCGACCTGCTCGGTGGAGGCCAGGGCGACCTTCTCGACGACGCTGCCGTCGGCCGGGTTGACGACCTGGAAGGGCTCGCCGCTCCCCCGGCTCTGCCGGCCCGCGATGTACTGCGCGCCTGCCCCGAAGTCGGTCAGGTCCATCTGGTTCCTCCAAGTGCCCGGTGGTTCGGCGGCCTGCGCGTCGACTGCCCGTACGGCCTGCCGATCGGCTGATCCCCCGTCATGCTGCCCGTGCCGGCGGGCACGGGGCCCGTACCGGCGTCGTACGACTGGTCGAGTCGCCGCGCCCCGGGTACGGGGGAATCCGGTCCGGTTGATCACCGAGGAGCGCGATCCTGACAGCACTGCGTTACCTCGACAAGGGATTCCGCTGTTGCTTTCTGGTTACGCGACGGATTCCGGCGGTGATGTCGTGTTTCGCCACAGCCGACCCGCTGACCATGCCCGGTGCCGCCTGCGCGTGACAAGGGTCACTGCGACAAGCGCGGCGCAAAGGGCCTTACAGGGTGGAAGGGTTCGGGCAGGGCAACAGATCGTCGCCGCGAGGGATGATTTACCTGACACTCTGAACCCTGGAGGCCCGCGATGCTCCCCACCGTCGCCCGTGTGCTCGACCTGGAGGTGATGCGGCGCGGCCTCCCCCAGGTCGTCGCCGGCGCCGGCCATCTTGAGCGCCCGGTCCGCTGGGTCCACGTCAGCGAACTGCCCGACGTCGCCGGCGTGCTCCAGGGCGGCGAACTGGTGCTGACCACCGGCATCGCCCTGCCCGAGCACCGCGAGGGCCTGGCGCAGTACGTGCGCGAGCTGGACGAGGTCGGGGTGGCCGGACTGGTCATCGAGTTCGGAAGACGGTACTTCGACTCACTGCCGCGCGCCCTGGTGCACGCCGCCGAGCAGCGCGGCCTGCCACTGATCGCACTCCGCCGCGAGCTGCGCTTCGTCGCCGTCACCGAGGCCGTGCACGCCCTGGTGGTCAACGCCCAGCTGGAGCAGCTGCGCATCTCCGAGGCAGTCCACCAGGTCTTCAACGAGCTGGTGGTGGAGGGCGCCGAACCGGCCGAGGTGGTCCGCCAGGTGGCCCGGATGGCCGGCGGGCCCGTCGTCCTGGAGAACCTCGCCCACCAGGTGCTCGCGCACGACACCGCCGGCCGGCCCGAGACCGAGCTGCTGGAGGACTGGGAGCGCCGCTCGCGCGGGGTCCGCCCGGCCGGGCGGACCGGCCACGACCCGCGCAGCGGCTGGCTGGTGACCACCGTCGGAGCGCGCGGCCAGGACTGGGGCCGGCTCGTCCTGGTGCAGGACCCGGGGCCGCTGCCGGAGGGCGGCACCCACCCGCACACCATGCTGCTGGAGCGCGGGGCCTCCGCGCTGGCGCTCAACCGGCTGGTGGTCCGCGACCGGGAGAGCCTGGAGCGGCAGACCCACCGCACCCTGCTCTCCGGCATCCTGACCCACGCGCTGACCGTCTCCGAGGTGGCACTGCGCGCCCAGGCGCTCGGCGTGCCGCTGGACGGCCGGCGGCTGGTCGGCGTGGTGCTGCGCCAGCGCCGCGGGCCGATCCCGGCCGCGCTGGAGGCGCAGGCCCGGCTGCGCGACTTCACCGAGCTGGCGGCGAGCGCCGTCCGCGTCTGCCGGCTCTCCGCCCTGGTCGGCGCGCTGGACGACGAGGGCGTGGGCGTCCTGATCGCGCTCGGCACCCAGCAGGACGAGCACGCCGCGCTGGACGCCTTCGCCGCGGCGCTGCGCCGGCTGAACGCGGAGGCCCACCGGGACGCCGCGCCCGCCCCGGCCCCGGTGGTCGCCGTCGGCTCCTCGGTCGGCTCCGTCCGCGACGCCCGCCGCACCCTGCTGGAGGCCACCCAGGTCGCCGACGCCGCCCTGCACGACGCCCCCGGCGGCCGGGCCGCCGCCTACTACCGGCTGCCCGACGTCCGGCTGCGCGGCCTGCTGCACCTGCTGCGCGACGACGCCCGGCTGCAGACCTACGTGGAGCGGGAGCTGGGCCCGCTGCTCGCCTACGACGCCGAGCACAACGCCCAGTTGGTGCAGATGCTGCGGATCTACCTGGAGCAGGGCCGGAACAAGTCCGCGGCGGCCGACGCCGCGCACCTGTCCCGGCCGTCCTTCTACGACCGGCTGCACAAGGTCGAGCGGATCCTCGGCGTCGACCTCGACCAGGTGGAGTCCTGCCTCTCCCTGCACGTCGCGCTGCTCGCCCTGGACGCGGTACGCAGGTGAGGGCCGGACCCAGATGAGGCGTCGCCGGGGGCCGGACCCCGGTGAGGCGTCGCCGAGGGTCAGACCCCGGTGAGGCGTCGCCGAGGGTCAGACCCCGGTGATGCGCCCCCAGACCTTGTGCAGACCGGGCCGCTCGGCCGAGGTGACGTCGCGCATGGTGCGCAGCCGGGCCCGCATCTCCTCGGTCGGGAAGACCAGCGGGTGCTCCGCCAGCTCGGCCTTCTCCTTGTCCCCGCTGGCCGCCAGCACCTCGCGGGCGGCCGGCACCGGGCAGATGTACTGCACGGCGGCGGCCAGTTCGGCGGCCACCTCGGGCCGGTAGTAGTTGTCGATCAGCAGCTCGGCGTTCCGCTTGTGCCCGGCCCGGTTGGGGATCAGCAGGCTCTCCGCCCAGAGTTCGCCGCCCTCCTCCGGCACCACGAACGCGATGTCCGGGTTCTCGGCGGTGAGTTGGACGGCGTCGCCGGAGTACGCCTGGCAGGCCAGCGCGGCGCCGGAGGCCAGCTCGCTGGTGTAGTCGTTGCCGGTGAAGCGGCGGATGTGCCGGGCGTCGACCATCTTCTGCACCACGTCCATCGCCCGGTGCGCGTCGTCCTCGGTGAAGGCCGCGAGGTCGGCGCCGTGCGCGAGCATCAGCAGCCCGAGCGCCTCGTCCAACCCGGCGAACAGGGTGACCCGGCCCTTGAGGTCGGGCGCCCAGAGGTCCGCGGTGGACTTGATCTCCCGGCCGAGCTCCTTGCGGTTGTAGGCGATGCCGGTGATCCCGGACTGCCACGGCACGCTGCGCCGGCGCCCGGGGTCGAACGCCGGGCTGGCCAGCTGCGGGTCCAACTGGGCGGTGACGTTGGGCAGGTTGGCCCGGTCCATGGTCTGCACCCAGCCGAGCGAGACGTACCGCCCGGCCATCCAGTCGCTGACCACCATCAGGTCGCGGCCGGGGTCGGTGCCCTGGGTGAGCACCGGGCCGATCTTGCCGAAGAACTCGTCGTTGTCGTTGATGTCCTCGGTGTAGGTGACCTTGATCCCGGTCCGCTCGGTGAACGCGTCGAGGGTGGGGCGCCCGCCCTCGTCGTCGGTGTCGATGTACTGCGTCCAGTTGGAGAAGGCCAGCCGCTGCTCGCGCTCCGAGCGGTCGGGGGCGGAGCGGCGGTCCTCGGCGACGTACGCGGACGGGATGCCGCAGCCGGTCAGCGTGCCGAGGCCGAGCAGCCCGGCGGTGCCGAGCACGCTGCGGCGGGTCGGCCGGCGGCGCGCGGCCGGGCGGCGGGTGAGGGTGGTGCTGGACATGGTGGGGCCTCCGGGGCATGGGACGGCCCCGGGCGCACGGGCAACCCGGGGCCGTCCTGTCGGTAGGTCAGACAGTGTGTGCGTCGGTGAGCGACAGCACCTCGTCGAGCACCGCGAGGCCGGCCTTGGCCTCCTCCTCGGTGACGGTGCACGGCGGGACGACGTGGAACCGGTTCATGTTGACGAACGGCCAGAGCCCGCGCTGCTTGCAGGCCGCAGCCAGCTCGGCCATCGGCGCGTTGGCCGCGCCGGCGGCGTTGTACGGCACCAGCGGCTCGCGGGTGGGGCGGTCCCTGACCAGGTCCAGCGCCCAGAACACGCCGAGGCCGCGCACCTCGCCGATCGAGGGGTGGCGCTCGGCCAGCTCGCGCAGGCCGGGGCCGAGCACGTTCTCGCCGATGTGCTTCGCGTTCTCGACGATGCCCTCCTCCGCCATCACGTTGATGGTCGCGACGGCCGAGGCGCAGGCCAGCGGGTGGCCGGAGTAGGTGAGCCCGCCGGGGAACGGCCGCTCGGCGAAGGTCGCGGCGATCTCGGCGTTGATGGCCACGCCGCCCAGCGGGACGTAGCCCGAGTTGACGCCCTTGGCGAAGGTCATGAGGTCCGGCGTGACGTCCCAGTGATCGGCGGCGAACCAGGCGCCGGTGCGGCCGAACCCGGCCATCACCTCGTCCAGGATGAAGACGATCCCGTACCGGTCGCAGATCTCCCGCACCCCGGCCAGGTAGCCCTGCGGCGGGATCAGGATCCCGGCGGTGCCGACCACCGTCTCCAGGACGATCGCCGCGACGGTGCCCGGGCCCTCGAAGGCGATCATCTCCTCCAGGTGCTGCAGCGCGCGCTCGCACTCCTGCGCCTCGTTCTCGGCGTGGAACGGGGAGCGGTAGGCGTACGGGCCCCAGAAATGGACCACACCGGAGACGCCGGTCTCGTTGGCCCAGCGGCGCGGGTCACCGGTGAGGGCGATCGCGTTGGCAGTGGCGCCGTGGTACGAGCGGTAGGTCGACATGATCTTCTGCCGGCCGGTGTGCAGCCGGGCCATCCGGATGGCGTTCTCGACGGCCTCGGCGCCACCGTTGGTGAAGAAGATCTTGTCCAGGTCACCGGGGGTGCGCTCGGCGATCAGCCGCGCCGCCTCACTGCGGGCCTCGACGGCGAAGCCGGGCGCGATGGTGCAGAGCTTCGCGGCCTGCTCCTGGATCGCCGCGACCACCTTCGGGTGCTGGTGCCCGATGTTGGTGTTCACCAGCTGTGAGGAGAAGTCCAGGTAGCGGTTGCCCTCGTAGTCCCAGAAGTAGGAGCCCTCGGCACCGGCCACCGCGAGGGGGTCGATCAGTGCCTGGGCGGACCACGAGTGGAAGACGTGCGCGCGGTCGGCGGCCTTGACGGCCTGGCCGGCAGCTGAGTCAGCGGTGGGGATGCTCATGCGGCAAGGCTAGGGAGTCACGGCCATGAAATGCAGCTTCATCTTGTCAGGCGGTCACGCGAACGGCCGACAGGGTGACAAGACACAGGGCCCGGGTCACAGAGACCCGGGCCCATTGTCAGATCACACGATCACTCAGAACGCGGCTCGGCGCGCGACTCAGAACGCGGCTCGGACCGCCGTGCGGATCCCGTTCAGATCGCCGTCATGACGTGCTTCACGCGGGTGTAGTCCTCGAAGCCGTAGGAGGAGAGGTCCTTGCCGTAGCCGGACTTCTTGAAGCCACCGTGCGGCATCTCGGCGACCAGCGGGATGTGGGTGTTGATCCAGACGCAGCCGAAGTCCAGCCGGCGCGACATCCGCATCGCCCGCGCGTGGTCCTTGGTCCACACCGAGGAGGCCAGCGCGTACTCCACGCCGTTGGCGTAGTCGACGGCCTGGTCCTCGTCGGAGAACTTCTGCACGGTGATGACCGGGCCGAAGACCTCGTTCTGGATGATCTCGTCGTCCTGGTTCAGGCCGGAGACGACGGTCGGGGCGTAGAAGTAACCCTTGTCGCCGACCCGGTGGCCACCGGCCTCGACCTTGGCGTGCGCGGGCAGGCGCTCGATGAAGCCGGTGACCTGCTGCAGCTGGTTGGCGTTGTTCAGCGGGCCGTAGAGCACGTCCTCGTCGTCCACGCCACCGGTCTTGGTCTCGGCCGCGGCCTTGGCCAGCGCCTCGACGAAGGCGTCGTGGATCGACTCGTGCACCAGCACGCGGGTGGCGGCGGTGCAGTCCTGGCCCGCGTTGAAGAAGCCGGCCACCGAGATGCCCTCGACCGCCTCGGCGATGTCGGCGTCCTGGAAGACCACGACCGGGGCCTTGCCGCCCAGCTCCAGGTGGACGCGCTTGACGTCCTTGGAGGCGGACTCGGCGACCGAGATGCCGGCGCGCACCGAGCCGGTGATGGAGGCCATCGCCGGGGTGGGGTGCTCGACCATGGCCTTGCCGGTCTCGCGGTCGCCGCAGATCACGTTGAAGACGCCGGCCGGCAGGTCCAGCTCCTTGAGCACGCCGCCGATGATCTCGGCGAGCAGCACGGTGGAGGCCGGGGTGGTGTCGGAGGGCTTCAGCACGACGGTGTTGCCGGCGGCGATGGCCGGGGCGAACTTCCAGACGGCCATCATCATCGGGTAGTTCCACGGCGCGACCTGGGCGCAGACGCCGACCGGCTCGCGGCGGATGATCGAGGTCATCCCGTCCATGTACTCACCGGCGGCCTTGCCCTCCAGCAGGCGCGCGGCGCCGGCGAAGAAGCGGATCTGGTCCACCATCGGGCCGATCTCCTCGGAGAGGGTCAGCGCGCGGGGCTTGCCGGTGTTGCGCACCTCGACGTCGACGATCTCGTCGGCACGCGCCTCGACCGCGTCCGCGATCTTGAGGAGCAGCTTCTGCCGGGTGCTCGGGGTGGCGTCGCGCCAGACCGGGAAGGCCGCGGCGGCGGAGGCCATGGCGGCATCGACGTCGGAGGCGCTCGAGAGCGGGGACGTCGCGTAGACCTCGCCGGTGGTGGGGTCCACGATGTCGAGCGTGCGGCCGTCCGCCGCATCGACGAACTCACCGTTGATGTAGTTGCGCAGCGTGCGAAGGTCGCTCACGGGTCTCTCCTCGGTCTGGGCCTGCGGCGTTGCAGATTCCGGCGCCATGGTACGTCGGCGGGTCCGCCGGACGAAGGGTGCCGAGTGGCCGGGCCGGAAGCGGCGCCGTCCACTGGTTGGGGGTACGCCCGCTGCGCTGCGAAGCTGCGCGCGTACCGGGCCAGGGTAGCCGCACGACTGCGGTTATCGACAGGCCAACTCGGATATCACGATGAAATCCGCATGGGATTTCCAAGATCACGACGAAATCAGCAGCTACCGCGCTTGCGAACGCAGGAACGATCAGGCACAGTTGCGGCGTGGCCAACCGCGACCGGAACGCCAGCGTTCCCCTCGACGCCGCCTCCAAGGCGATCATCGAGCAGCTCCAGGAGGACGGGCGCCGCCCGTACGCCGCCATCGGCAAGGCCGTCGGCCTGTCCGAGGCAGCCGTACGGCAGCGCGTCCAGAAGCTGCTCGACCAGGGCGTGATGCAGATCGTCGCCGTCACGGACCCGCTCACCGTCGGCTTCACCCGCCAGGCGATGGTCGGAATCCGGGTGGAGGGCGACATCGAGCCCGTCGCCGACGCGCTGGCCGCCCTCGACGAGGTCGACTACGTCGTCTGCACCGCAGGCTCGTTCGATCTCCTGGCCGAACTGGTCTGCGAGGACGACGAGCACCTGCTCGAACTGATCAACAAGCGCATCCGCGCGCTTCCCGGCGTGCGGAGCACCGAGAGCTTCGTTTACCTGAAGCTCCGGAAACAGACCTACACCTGGGGCACCCGATGACAGCCGACCCGGCGCAGAAGGACCTTTCCAAGACCGCCTACGACCACCTGTGGATGCACTTCACCCGCATGTCGTCGTACGAGAACTCCCCCGTGCCGACGATCGTCAAGGGCGAAGGCACCTACGTCTGGGACGACAAGGGACGCAAGTACCTCGACGGCCTCGCCGGCCTGTTCGTCGTCCAGGCCGGCCACGGCCGCGAGGAGCTGGCCGAGGCCGCTGCCAAGCAGGCCAAGGAGCTCGCCTTCTTCCCGGTGTGGAGCTACGCCCACCCGAAGGCCGTCGAGCTGGCCGAGCGCCTGGCCAACTACGCCCCGGGCGACCTGAACAAGGTCTTCTTCTCCACCGGTGGTGGCGAGGCCGTGGAGACCGCCTGGAAGCTCGCCAAGCAGTACTTCAAGCTGACCGGCAAGCCGACCAAGTACAAGGTCATCTCGCGCGCCGTCGCCTACCACGGCACCCCCCAGGGCGCCCTGTCGATCACCGGCCTGCCGGGCCTGAAGGCCCCGTTCGAGCCGCTGGTGCCGGGCACCCACAAGGCCCCGAACACCAACATCTACCGCGCCCCGGCCTTCCTTGAGAGCCCCGACGGCACGGTCGACCCCGAGGCCTACGGCCGCTGGTGCGCCGACGAGATCGAGGTGGCCATCCTCAACGAGGGCGCCGAGACCGTCGCCGCCGTCTTCGTCGAGCCGGTGCAGAACGCCGGTGGCTGCTTCCCGCCGCCGCCCGGGTACTTCCAGCGCCTGCGCGAGATCTGCGACCGCCACGACGTGCTGCTGGTCTCGGACGAGGTCATCTGCGCCTTCGGCCGCCTGGGCACCATGTTCGGCGCCGACAAGTTCGGCTACCAGCCCGACATGATCACCTGCGCCAAGGGCATGACCTCGGGCTACTCCCCGATCGGCGCCACGATCATCTCGGACCGCCTGGCCGAGCCGTTCTACAAGGGTGACAACACCTTCCTGCACGGCTACACCTTCGGTGGCCACCCGGTCTCCTCCGCGGTGGCGCTGGCCAACCTCGACATCTTCGAGCGCGAGGGCCTGAACCAGCGTGTGCTGGACAACGAGGCGAACTTCCTCGGCACCCTGAACAAGCTGCGCGACCTGCCGATCGTCGGCGACGTCCGCGGCAACGGGTACTTCTACGGCATCGAGCTCGTGAAGGACAAGGTCACCAAGGAGTCGTTCAACGACGACGAGGTCGAGCGCGTGCTCTACGGCTTCCTGTCGAAGGCGCTCTTCGACAACGGCCTGTACTGCCGCGCCGATGACCGTGGCGACCCGGTCATCCAGCTGGCGCCGCCGCTGATCTCCGACCAGTCGACCTTCGACGAGATCGAGCAGATCCTGCGGGTCAGCCTCACCGACGCGTGGGCGAAGATCTGACGACCTGATCTTTCTTCCTCACCCTCCGCCGAAGGGCGGCCCCGCTCCCCGCGGGGCCGCCCTTCGGTGTTTCCAGCGCAGCGGTCACCCAGTTCCAGCGTGCGGCCGTCCCACTTCCACCAGCCAGCCGTCCATTTCCGGCGGGCTCCCGCACGTTTTCCGCCGGGATCCCTTATCGAAGACGAACCAAACACGCCTGATTACGGGTGATTTGCCCCTGATGGGCCAGTGCGCCGCAACCGCACCACGGCCCGATCGTTCTAATCTGACGACTGTCATATCCCTGCAGCCACCCAGGATGGAACCTCATGTCAGCGGCCCCGCCTGACAACGACGTGCTGTGGGCCCGGGGGATCGCCAAGTCCCATCACGGCACCCCCGCCCTCCGCGGTATCTCGCTCGGCGTCCGGGAGGGCGAGGTACTGGCCGTCACCGGCCCGCGCGGCTCCGGAAAGAGCACGCTGCTCGGCTGCCTCTCCGCCCTCCTCCCGGTCGACGAGGGCGAGGTCTGGTTCAACAGCGCCCCCGTCCACACCCTCGGCCGGGCCGGCCGCGAACGGCTGCGCCGCGACCGCTTCGGCTTCGTCGGCTCCGAACCGCACCTGGTGCCCGAGCTGACCGCCCGGGAGAACGTCGCCCTGCCGCTGCTGCTGGCCGGCGCCGGCAACAAGGCCGCGTACACCGCCGCCGACGAGTGGCTGGAACGCCTCGACGTCGGCGACATCGCCCGGATCCGGCCCGACCGGCTGATCCAGAGCCAGCGCCAGCGGATCGCCGTCGCCCGGGCGCTCGCCCCGCTGCCCCCGGTGGTCTTCGCCGACGACCCGACCGCCCCGCTCCACCGCGAGGCCGCCGACCAGGTCCTGCGGATACTGACCAGCGCGGCCCGCTCGCACCAGCTCACCCTCGTCCTGGCCACCCACGACCCCGAGCTCGTCCGGTTCGCGGACCGCGCCGTCGCCCTCGTCGACGGACGGCTGGCCGCACCCGCCGCACCCGTCCCGCGCACCACCGCCGGATCCACCGGGACGGCCGGGACCACCGCCGCACCGGGAGCCACAGGGGCGTCCGCCGTATCGGCCACGCGCCGCTGACGCCGCCCCGCCGCTGAAAGAGTCGACGTGTTCTATCTCCGTCTGGCCCGGGGCTACCGGGTGACCGACCTCGGCCGCTGGCTGCTCACCGCAGTGGCCGGCGCGGTCGTCGCCGCCTTCCTGCTGCGGGCCCTCGGCCGGGCGATGAGCGACCCGCAGGGCGGCGGCGACACCGTCGCCCGCCTGCTCTGGTGCCTGCCCCCACTGGCCGCGGTCGCCTGGTTCGCCGCCGTGGCCGCCCGCGCGGTGCCCGCCCAACGGCCCGAGCGGATCACCGGCCTCACCGCCGCCGGGGCCGGTTCGGCCCGGATCCGGGCCCTGATCGCCGGCGAGGTCGCACTCGCCTGCACCCTCGGCTCCGTACTGACCCTGCTGATCTTCCTGGTCCTGCGCAACGACATCGCCGGGCCCTCGCTCGCCGCCGACCTCGGCATGGGGGTGAAGCTGCCGGCCGCCGCGCCGGTCACCCTGCTCGCCCTGGTACCGCTCACCGCCGGGATCGCCGCTGCAGGCGCGGTGCCGCTCGCCGAGACCCTGCCCGGCCGTCCGCGGCCGGTCCGGACCGGCTTCGGCCCGGCGCGGATCGCACTGCCGGTCGGCCTGGCCGTGATCGGCCTCGCACTGGAGCTGATCGCCCTGCGGCCCGGCGCCGCCGTCGACGGCCGCCCGATCCACCTGCCGGCCGGACTCGGCACCACCAGCACCGCCGCCCTCGGCGGCTGGGCCGCGAGCGCCCTCGGCCTCGCCCTGCTGACCGGTCCGCTGCTCTCCTGGGCCGGCCGGCTGCTCTCGCTCGGTCGGCCGACCCCGCTGCGGCTGTTGGCCGGGCGGGGCCTGACCGCGCAGGCCCGCCGGCTCGGGCCCCCGCTGGCCGTGCTCGCCCTGGCGCTCGCACTGGTGCTCACCACCATCCGCTACTGGATCGGCACGCCCGACAGCGCCGACGCCCTGCCGGCGATCGAGGCCGGCCTGGTGCTCGGCTGCACGGCGGCCGCCGTGGCGGCCCGGCTGGCCGAGCTGCGCACCGCCCGCCAGGACGTCGCCGACGCCCTGCTGCGGCTCGGTGCCTCACCCCGGCTGCTGGCCGGGGCGGTGGCACTGCGGACGCTGGCGGCCGGCACCGTCCTGCTGGTCACCGGCGGGCTCACCGCCGTCCTGGCGGCCGCCGGGCTGCGCTGAGCTGCCGCTCCGGGCTTTGCCGGTCGGCTGCTGCCGGCCCCCGGGGCGCCGCGGCCGGCCGGGCCTCGTCAGCCCGCCGCGGCGAGCTGGCCGCAGGCGCCGTCGATCTCCTGGCCTCGGGTGTCCCGGACGGTCGTCGGCACACCGTGGGACTGGAGCCGGCGGACGAACTCGCGCTCGTCCTCGGGCCGGGAGGCCGTCCACTTGGAGCCCGGAGTCGGGTTCAGCGGGATCAGGTTGACGTGCACCCGGTGGTTCTTGATCAGCCGCCCGAGCAGGTCCGCCCGCCACGCCTGGTCGTTGATGTCCTTGATCAGCGCGTACTCGATGGAGATCCGGCGGCCGGACTTCTCCGCGTAGTTCCACGCCGCGTCGAGCACCTCGGCCACCTTCCACCGGGTGTTCACCGGCACCAGCTCGTCACGCAGCTCGTCGTCCGGGGCGTGCAGCGACAGCGCGAGCCGGCAGGACAGACCCTCGTCGGCGAGCCGGTTCATGGCCGGGACGAGGCCGACGGTGGAGACGGTGATGCCGCGCTGGGAGAGGCCGAAGCCGTCCGGCGCCGGGTCGGTGAGGCGGCGGATCGAGGCCAGCACCCGGTTGTAGTTGGCCAGCGGCTCGCCCATGCCCATGAAGACCACGTTGGACAGGCGCGCCTCGCCGCCCGGGATCTCGCCGGCCTTGAGCGCGCGCATCCCGGCGGCGATCTGCTCGACGATCTCCGCGGTGGAGAGGTTACGGGTCAGCCCGGCCTGGCCGGTCGCGCAGAAGGGGCAGTTCATGCCGCAGCCGGCCTGCGAGCTGATGCACATCGTGACCCGGTCCGGGTAACGCATCAGCACCGACTCGACCAGCGTGCCGTCGAACAGCTTCCAGAGCGTCTTGCGGGTGGTGTCGTCGTCGCACGAGACGTGGCGGACGACCGACATCAGCTCGGGCAGCAGGCTCTCGGTGAGCTTCTCCCGGCTGGCGGCGGGGATGTCCGTCCAGGCCGCCGGGTCGTTCGACATCCGGCCGAAGTAGTGGTTGGAGAGCTGCTTCGCGCGGAACGGCTGCTCGCCCAGCTCGGCGACGGCCTCCTTGCGCTCGGCGGGGCTCAGGTCGGCGAGGTGTCGCGGGGGCTTGGCGCCACGCGGCGCGACAAAGGTCAGTTCTCCGGGCTTAGGCATGGTTCATCCAGTGTCGCAGACGCCGCGGGGTGCGCAGACGGCACAGGGCCCCGGACGCCAGGCGTCCGGGGCCCCGCTCGTACCGGTCCGACCGGTTGCGGTCGGTCAGCTGCCGACGAAGGCTGCCAGCAGCAGCCAGACCACCGGGGCGGTCGGCAGGAGCGAGTCCAGCCGGTCCATGATTCCGCCGTGCCCGGGCAGCAGCGTGCCCATGTCCTTGATGCCGAGGTCCCGCTTGATCATCGACTCGCCCAGGTCGCCCAGGGTCGCGACGACCGCCGCACAGCCGCCCAGGATCAGGCCCTGCCACCAGCTTCCGTCGTCGATGATCAGCTGCATCAACAGCGCGCCCGCCAGCATCGACAGGCCGATGCCGCCGGCCAGGCCCTCGCGGGTCTTGCCCGGGCTGATCGTCGGGGCCAGCTTGGTCCTGCCGAACTTGTAGCCCACCGCGTAGGCGCCGGTGTCGCTGCAGACGGTGACGATCAGGAACAGCACGATCCGCTGCGGGCCGTCGTCGGCCGCCAGCATCAGCGCCACGAAGGTGGCCAGGAACGGCACGTAGAAGGCGGTGAAGATGCCGGCCGTTATGTCGCGCAGGTAGTTCTCCGGCGGCTCGGCCATCCGCCAGACCATCACCGCCAGCCCGGTCAGGGCCAGCGATGCCGCCGCCCACTGCACCCCGGACCAGTAGCCGGTGGCGATCATCGCGATGCCGCCCGCGACCAGCGGGATCAGGGGCGCCTTGATCTGCTTGCGCTCGGACAGCCGGCTGGTCAGCTCCCAGACGCCGACGGACACCGCCGCCATCACCACGACCAGGAACAGCGCCTTGACGACGAACAACGAGGCGATGATCACCGCGCCGAGGCCGACCCCCACGCCTATCGCGGCCTGGAGGTTGCGACCACCGCGCTGCTTGCGCGGCTGCGGCTGCGGGTCGGGCTGGGCCACGGGTGTCTCCTGCCCTGGGGGGAACGACGGCACAGGGTGGGGCTGCCCGGCCGCCGGGTGGCTCTGCGGCGGCGCGGCGAACGCCGGGGCCCCCGGGTGCGGCGGCTGACCGCCGTGGCCGGGGGTGGGGGCGACGTCGTCGGTGATCGCGCGCAGCACGACCGTCTCCGCCGCACCCGGCACCACCGTCCGGGGCTGCTCGTCCCGGAACAGCGGGCCGCTCAGCCGCCCGGCCTCCCGGGCCGGCCCCTCGGCGGGGTCGGGCCCTGGGTCGGCCGGTACGGGAGGCATGACCTGAGTCTCCTCCGCGTCGCCGCCCCAGTACACCGGAGGCTGCTGCGGGTGACCCGTTCGGTGGCCGGGGTCACCCGCAGCGGCGCCCGGGCCGGCCGGCTGCTGCGGCTGCCGGTGTTGCAGCTGCTGCGAGGGCCGGTGCTGCCCGGGCTGCGGCTGGTACTGCGGGGGCTGCTCCGGCCCGGCCGGCTGCGGAGCCGGCGCGGGCCGGTACGGAGGCTGCGGCTGGTACTGCGGGTACTGCTGGTCGGATGGGCCCCAGTAGCCAGGGGCGTCAGGGGCGTCGTTCATCAGACTTCGAGCAGCTCGGCTTCCTTGTGCTTCAGCAGCTCGTCGACGCCGGCCACGTACTTGGCCGTCGTGTCGTCGAGCTCCTTCTCCGCGCGGCGGCCCTCGTCCTCGCCGATCTCGCCGTCCTTGACCAGCTTGTCGATGGCGTCCTTGGCCTTGCGGCGCACGGACCGGATCGAGACCTTGGCGTCCTCACCCTTGCCGCGGGCGACCTTGATGTACTCGCGGCGGCGCTCCTCGGTGAGCTCGGGGAGCACCACCCGGATGATGGAACCGTCGTTGCTCGGGTTGACGCCCAGGTCGGAATCGCGGATCGCCTGCTCGATTGCCTTCAGCGCGGTCTTGTCGAACGGCGCGACGACCGCCATCCGCGGCTCCGGCACGGAGAAGGACGCCAGCTGGTTGATCGGCGTCACGGCGCCGTAGTACTCGGCCACGATCTTGGCGAACATCGCCGGGTGGGCACGGCCGGTGCGGATGGCGGCGAAGTCGTTCTTGGCGACCTCGACGGCCTTCTCCATCTTCTCCTCGGCCTCGAGGAGGGTCTCTTCGATCACTGTGTACTCCCTGTCCGGTTCATCTGCTGGTGTCCCGACCGGTGTCGGCGTCGAAGCCGGTCGCGGTGTGGAGGGAACCGGTCGCGGTGCCGGCGCCCTCCCGTACGGCTGACTGCTGCTCAGGCCCGGACAGAATCCTGGCTGATGAGTGTGCCGATCTTCTCACTCTTCACCGCACGCGCGATATTGCCCTCCGCCAGCAGCTCGAAGACGAGCATCGGGAGGTTGTTGTCCTTGCACAGCGTGATCGCGGTGAGGTCGGCGACCTTGAGGTCGCGGGCGATGACCTCGGAGTACTCCAGCGCGTCGAACTTGACCGCGTCCGGGTTGGTCCGGGGGTCGGAGTCGTAGACGCCGTCCACGCCGTTCTTGCCCATCAGCAGGACGTCGGCGTGGATCTCCAGGGCCCGCTGGACGGCCGTGGTGTCGGTGGAGAAGTAGGGCATGCCCATCCCCGCGCCGAAGATCACGACGCGGCCCTTCTCCAGGTGCCGGACAGCACGCAGCGGCAGGTACGGCTCGGCCACCTGGCCCATGGTGATGGCCGTCTGGACCCGGGTCTCGATGCCTTCCTTGACCAGGAAGTCCTGCAGCGCGAGGCAGTTCATCACGGTGCCGAGCATGCCCATGTAGTCCGAACGGGCCCGGTCCATGCCGCGGACCTGCAGCTCGGCGCCGCGGAAGAAGTTGCCACCGCCGATGACCACCGCCACCTCGGTACCGGCGCGGACGACGGTGGCGATCTCACGGGCGATCGCATGCACGACGTCCGGGTCGACGCCGAGCCCGCCGCCACCGGCGAAGGCCTCACCGGACAGCTTCAGCAGCACCCGGCGGCGCGAGCCGGCCTGGGGGTCCTGCGCGGTCTCCTGCGTCTCCTGCATGGACTTCTCCTTCTACACCTACTGGTTCACAGACGCTGGGGTGCGGATCCCAGGCCTGCGCGTACACGCGAGGAGGCCACTGCCGCGGGAACCGGTTCGGTGTCCTGCACGGCAATGGCCTCCTCGTCGTTCATGGTGCCGACGCGGCCCGCCCATAGACGGATGACGCTGGGGTGAGCCCGTTCGGCGCGTCCCTCCCGCCCTGGTCAGCGGGCGGGGGCGGTTCCCAGCCTAAGCGTGCCGGGAGTCCGGTGGAACGTGGCTCAGGCGCCGACGCGGAAGCGGGCGAAGCGCTTGAGGGCGACGCCGTTCTCCTCGAGGACCTTGGCGACGGTCTTCTTGTTGTCCTTCGCGAAGGCCTGCTCCAGGACGGAGTTCTCCTTCACGAAGCCGGTGACGCGACCCTCGACGATCTTCGAGAGGGCGGCCTCCGGCTTGCCCTCCTCGCGAGCGGTGGCCTCGGCGACGCGGCGCTCGTTCTCGATGTCCTCGGCCGGGATGTCCTCGCGGGAGAGGTACTTCGGCGCGAAGGCGGCGATGTGCTGCGCAACGTCCTTGGCGACGTCGGCGTTCTCCTTGTCCAGCTCGACCAGGACGCCGACGGCCGGCGGCAGGTCGGGGCTGGTCTTGTGGAGGTAGACCGCGACGAAGCCGTCACCGTCGAACTGGGCGAAGCGACGGAAGACGATCTTCTCGCCCAGGGTCGCGTTGGCCTCGTCCACGAACTGCTGGACGGTCTTGCCGGCCTCGATCTCGGAAGCCAGGGCGGCGTCCAGGTCGGCCGGGGCGCTGCTGGCGACGTGGGCGGCGATCGCGTCGGCGACCTTGACGAAGTTGTCACCCTTGGCGACGAAGTCGGTCTCGCAGTTCAGCTCGACCAGAACGCCGGACTTCTTGTCCTCGGCGATCAGCGCGGCAACGGCGCCGTTGGAGGCGTCGCGGCCCTCGCGCTTGGCAACGCCCTTCTGGCCCTTGATGCGCAGGAGCTCGACGGCCTTCTGGACGTCGCCCTCGGCCTCGTCAAGGGCCTTCTTGCAGTCCATCATGCCGGCGCCGGTGAGCTCACGGAGCTTCTTGACGTCCGCGGCGGTGAAGTTCGCCATGGTGTGAATCTCTTCTCGCGTCTCGCGTGTCTGCGTGGGGTTGCGCCGGGACCGCTGGTTCGGTCCCGGCACGGGAGAGAGGGGCACCGACCGGTGTCGTACCGGTGGGTGCCCCTCACCCTTGGTACGTCAGGCCTGCTCGGCCGGAGCCTCGGCGGCGGGGGCCTCGGCGGCCGGAGCCTCGGCGGCGGGGGCCTCAGCGGCGGCGGGGGCCTCAGCGGCCGGAGCCTCGGCGGCGGCGGGGGCCTCCTCGGCCTTCTTCTCGCCCTCGAGGATGTCCTTCTCCCAGTCGGCCAGCGGCTGGTCGGCGCCCGGCTCGGCCTTGACGTCGCCCTTGGCGACACCGGCGCGGGCCTTGAGGCCCTCGGCGACAGCGTCGGCGATCACACGGGTCAGCAGGGTGACGGAGCGGATCGCGTCGTCGTTGCCCGGGATCTTGTAGTCGACCTCGTCGGGGTCACAGTTGGTGTCGAGGATGGCGACGACCGGAATGTTGAGCTTCCGGGCCTCACCGACCGCGATGTGCTCCTTCTTGGTGTCCACGATCCAGACAGCGCTGGGAACGCGCTGCATGTCACGGATACCGCCGAGGGTCTTCTCCAGCTTGTCGTGCTCGCGCTGGAGGACCAGGAGCTCCTTCTTGGTCAGGCCGGAGCCGGCCACGTCCGAGAAGTCCAGCTCGCCGAGCTCCTTGAGGCGCTGCAGACGCTTGTAGACGGTCGAGAAGTTGGTCAGCATGCCGCCGAGCCAGCGCTGGTTCACGTAGGGCATGCCCACGCGGGTGGCCTGCTCGGCGATGGCCTCCTGGGCCTGCTTCTTCGTGCCGACGAAGAGGACGCTGCCGCCGTGGGCAACGGTCTCCTTGATGAACTCGAAGGCGCGGTCGATGTAGTTCAGCGACTGCAGGAGGTCGATGATGTAGATGCCGTTGCGCTCGGTGATGATGAAGCGCTTCATCTTCGGGTTCCAGCGACGGGTCTGGTGACCGAAGTGGACGCCGCTCTCCAGCAGCTCCCGCATCGTGACGACGGCCATAGCCGTACTCCTAAGGTGTTGCGCCCGGCTCCCGCGCAGCCGATGTCGTGGTGCGCACGGTGGCGCTCCCCGCTCGCGTCTGCGTACGGCCGGGTCAGGCTCGGTTTTGTCCGTGGCAGCCAGGTGACAGCCACGCCTGACGCCCCGAACGTGCCGAGCCGCTTCGGCCCGAGCGGTCCGGAGACCGGTACGGGCTCGGCGGACCGAGCGGCACTCGCACCTGGCGGGGGCGGCGGCTGAGCCGCATCCGTCCACCGGTGGCGGGGCGTGCGAAGTCGACCCGGCGGACCGGGTCGCGTGTGAAGTGTACGGGAAGCGCCGAGCGACGGGCGACTCCAGCGGGGTGGAGCGGTGAGCGGAGGGCGCGCGGGTGGGGCGGAGGGGCTGGGCGGCGTGGGTGTGGGGCGGGCGGGGTGGGTGCGGCGGAGTGGGTGCGTGGGTGGAGTGGATGGGTACTGGGTGGGCGGGGTGGGCGGGGTGGGCGGCTGAGTGATTGCCGGGGCTGTGTACACCCGGCGAGGGACGACGGTTGTCCACAAGGGCGGGTTGTCCACAGGAATCGGGGCGGGGCTGGCCGGGGTGGCGGGCTGTGGGGAGTCTCGTGCGCATGAGCGCTGCTGCCGGTGTGACCGGTTCCTTGGGTGGGGCCCGGAACGGGTCGTGGGTCGGGTCATGGGTTCGGTCGTGGGTTCGGTCGTGGATCAGGCCTCGGGCCAGGCCTTGGGCCACACTGTGGGTCATGCCGTGGGTCGGGTCATGGGTTCGGTCGTGGGTTCGGTCGTGGGTCGGGGCGACCGCCGTAGGTCCGGGAGGTGCTCCCGGTTCGTTGCCGGAGCTCTCGCTCCCCGAGCTGTCGTCCCCGCCGCCTGGGCCTGGGCGCAGCCACCGGGTCCGGCTGGTGCTCCTGGCTCAACTGGTGCTGACGGCGCTGCTTGCGGTCACGCTGCCGGGACCGGTCGGGCATGCGGCGGGCGGTGCTGGGAGCGTTGCCGGGGAGGGTGCCGGCGGCGGGGGCGGTACCGGTAGCCGGGGTGGTGCCGGCGGCGGTCCCGGGATTCGCCCTGGTGCCGGGCGGGCGTGGCCGGTGGGTGGGCCGGGCGGGCTGGTCGCGCGGTTCGAGGCGCCGCCGACGCCCTGGGCCGCAGGACACCGGGGTGTCGACCTGCTAGCCGCACCCGGGACCGACGTCCGGGCAGCCGCCCCGGGCGTGGTCTCGTTCTCCGGCCTGGTGGCGGGCCGACCAGTCGTGACCGTCACACACTCCTCGTCCGGTGCTCCCCCGCTGCGGACCACCTATCTGCCCGTCACCGGCTCCGTCCCCGTGGGCACCACGGTCACCGCCGGCCAGGTGATCGGACAGCTCGCGCCCGCCACCGGTCACTGCGCCGGCCGTGACTGCCTGCACTGGGGGCTGCTGCGCGGCGAGCGCTACCTGGACCCGCTGGCGCTGTTCGGCGGGGGAAGGTCACGACTGCTCCCGCTCGGCCGGGACCGGTGAGCGCCTCCGCTCAGCTACCGCCCAGGCCGTGCAGCGCAAGGGCGACGGCGGCGTCCGCGATCACGTCCTGGTTCTCGGACAGGCCGCCGGCCGCCCGCTGCTCGGCATGCCGGACGGCAGCCTCCACGATCCCCTGGAGCAGTGCCGCCGCGAGCCGGGGCTGCTCGTGGCCGAGATCCTCCATGGCCTGGATCACCAGTCCGACCAGCTTTCCGTGCGCCGCCCGGATGCGCTCGCGCGCCGCCTCGTCCAGCTCCAGCGCCGAGATCGCCGTCACCGCCCGGTGGCGAGGATCCCCGGCCAGTGCGAGCTGACCCCGGACGTACGCCTCGATCCGGCCGGCCGCGGTGTCGCAGCTCTCCATCCCGGCCTCGATCTCGGCCGCCCAGAGCGGGAAGTCGACCTCGCAGAGCACCTCGACCACCGCGGCACGGGAACGGAAGTACTCGTAGACCGAGGAACGCGCCAGCCCGGTGCGCGCCGCGAGCGCGGGGAAGGTCAGGGCCTCCATGCCCCCCTCGGTGAGGAGGCTGCGGGCAGCGTCGAGGAGAGCTGCCCGCTGCAGCTGGCGATGCTCGGCCAATGTGGCCGCTCGGATCTTCGGCACCCTCCCACTGTACGGAGCCCTACATCCCGCCGATACGGCGCCGCGCATGCCGGACGATTGCGGGCGTGGGCTGGCGCATGCGGGCGGCTGCGCGAGTGGAGGCAAGTGGGCACGGGCGAGGGCGCGGGCGGGCGGGTGCTGTGTGCGGGCGGGTGCTCTGTGCCCTACCGGATGTCGGACAGCTTGGCCCGCAGCTGCAGCACCGACTTGGTGTGGATCTGGCTGACCCTGCTCTCCGTCACCCCCAGGACCTGTCCGATCTCGGCGAGGGTCAACCCCTCGTAGTAGTAGAGCGTCACCACCGTTTTCTCCCGCTCGGGGAGGGTGTTGACCGCCTGCGCCAGCAACCTGCGCAGCTCCCTGTCCTCGGCGACCTCGACGGGGTTGTCCGCGCTGTGATCCTCCAGGGTGTCCATCAGGCTCAGCCGGTCCCCGCCCTCGCCGACCGGGTGGAGCAGCTCATCGAGCGCCACCACGTTGGCGAGGGAGAGCTGGCTGAAGATGGCGTGCAGGTCCTCGATCGCGATGCCCATCTCGGCCGCGACCTCGGGCTCGTGCGGCGTCCGGCGCAACCGGGCCTCTAGCGTCGCGTACGTCCGCTCGATGGCCTTGGCCTTCTGCCGCACCGAGCGCGGGATCCAGTCCAGTGCCCGCAGCTCGTCGATGATCGCGCCGCGGATCCGGCTGATGGCGTACGTCTCGAACTTGATGGCGCGGTCGATGTCGAACTTCTCGATCGCGTCGATCAGCCCGAAGACGCCGGAGGAGACGAAGTCGGCCTGCTCGACGTTGGAGGGCAGGCCGACGCCGACCCGGCCCGCGACGTATTTGACGAGTGGTGAGTAATGCAGGATCAGCTGCTCCCGGAGCCGCTGGTCACCCGTCTCCTTGTAGGAGCGCCAGAGCACTTCGAGCGCCGTGCGTTCCTGGCCGCCCGTGTCCCGCCGGGGCGCGGGCGGGGGCACCTCGGCCAGCGGGGGCACCACACTCTGGTCGGGGGCCCCGGGCTGGTCGGGAACATCGGGCTGGTCGGGGACACCTGCTTGCGTGGGAGTAGCGGGCTGTTCGGGGGCGGCGTCCGGCGCACCGGGCGCGTCCGGCCGGTCGGCGTACGCCCCGGTGTGCGCCGGCCGGCCGCCCTGCCGGGCGAGGGCCCCCATCGCACCCGTCGCCTTGGGCGGGAACTCGGTCACGGGGCGCCGCTCGGTCCGCGGCCCTCCCGACGACCGGGCGCCACCGGTCACTCTGTGTCCGGGAATGTGTGTGGGCATGCGTTGGTCTGCGCCGTTCTGCCGAGTCATGTGCTGATAGGGAAGGCATGGCGAGCGTAGCGTGACCGACTCACTGCAATGTGCTACCGCCACTCGGTCGTCCCCCGATCCGGTGGCGTTCGTGTCACCGGATCCGGGCACCGGAGGTCGACGAGCCGCAACCCCTCCCCCTTTACTCCTCCCCTCCCGGTCGTAGCCGGGCCTTCATTCGGGACTCCCCCGGGCTCTGCCGCCTCCTTCCAGCCCCTTGCCAGCCCCTTGCCCGCACCCTCGTCAGGCCGTGCCCTCGTCCGATTCCTCGCCCTCCCCCGCCCGCTCCCTTGCCTCTGCCCTCGCCGGCCCCGACCCGCCGCCCTGGTCAGTCGCCTCCCCTTCTCCGCACCAGCCGCCAGTGCGCGCCGTGCCGCTCGACATAGCCGAGCGACCCCAACTCATAGAGCCGGTGCAGCACTTCGTCCGGCAGGAGCCCGGACTGCCGGGCCAACCGCTCCACCGGGGCGCCCTCCGCGGTGGCGGGCACGGCCTCCAGCACCCGGGCGACCGCCGGCTCCAGCAGGTCCCGGGGCAGCACCGGACCACTTCGCTGCGGCGCCAGGTCGTCGCCGATCGCGCCGATCAACTCGGCCACCTCTGACGCGTCGGTGACCAGGGTCGCGCCGCTGCGGATCAGGGCATGCACCCCTGCGGAGAGCTCCGAGGTCACCGGGCCGGCGACGCCCATGGTGTGCCGGTTGAGGTCACGGGCACGTCTGGCCGTACTGAGCGCCCCGCTGCGCAACGCCGCCTCGACCACCACGGTGCCCCGGGTGAGCGCTGCGATGACCCGGTTGCGCAGCACGAACCGGAACCTGTTCGGGTGCTCTCCCGGCGGGAGTTCGCTCAACAGCAGCCCCTGCGAGACGATCCGCCGGATCAGCTCCGCGTTGCCGCGCGGGTAGGCGACGTCCACACCGCAAGCGAGGACACCGATGGTCATACCGCCGACGGCCAGCGCACCCCGGTGGGCCGAGGCGTCGATCCCGTACGCCGCACCGGAGACCACCACCCACCCTCGCTCAGCGAGCTGTGCCGACAGCTCCCCGGCCACATGGGCGCCGTAGGCCGTACACGCCCGTGCGCCGACGACCGACACCGAGCGAAGGGCGAGCAGCCGCAGCGAACCCGTCCCGGCCAGCCAGAGCCCGATCGGCCGCCCGTCCCCCAGGTCGTCCAGCTGGCTCGGCCACTCCGTGTCGCCCGGAATGATGAAGCGCCCGCCGACGGTTCGCACCCGCTCCAGATCCGCGACGGGGTCCACGTCCACGAGTCTGGCCCGGTACGCCGCGAGCCGGTCCGCGTCCAGCCCGGGATGGTCGGGCACGGTGCCGTCCCGGATCGCCTGGACGACATCGACGGCGGTGAGTCGGGACAGCCATCGCCCCAGGACTGCATCGCCCGGTTCGCTGAGCCGGCTCAGCACCGCCCTGGCGTAGCGCTCGGTCCCGGCCGCCGCAGCCGTCTCGGAGGGAGGCTGACGGTGGTCGATCGTCTGGTTCACGGTCTCGTCTCCTCGTGTCCTGGTCTGCTGAGTCCCGGTCATCCGCCGCTACCGGCCGGGCCGGGCCGGGCCGCCTTTCCGCCCTTCGGCGTGTCTCCTGCTGCCCTGCCGACGCCGAGCGGGCCGAAGGCGCGCTCGGTCAGCGGCAGCCCGTGCTCGACGCCGGTCCGCAGCACAAGGGCGGTCCGCACGTCCCGTTGGTCCGGGCGGTCCCTCCCGGCGAGATCGGCGACCGTCCAGGCGACCCGGAGCACCCGGTCCAGGCCGCGGGCGGTCAGCAGCCCTCGCTCCAGTTGGCGCGCGGCGTCGTTCAGCGCGCCGGACCCGAGGTCCCAGCGGGTGCGCAGCTCATGGCCGGGCACCTCGGCATTGGTCCGCCACGGTGTGTTCGCCAGGCGGGCCGCCGCACGCTCCCGCGCGGCCAGCACCCGGGCCGCGACGATCTCCGTGCTCTCGGCCGTGGTGTCCCGCTCCATGAGCTCGACCCTCGTCACCGGGGCCACCTGGACCTGGAGATCGACCCGGTCGAGCAAGGGCCCCGAGAGCCTCCCCTGGTACCGGCTGACCATCGCGGGGGTGCACTCGCAGCCCTCGCCCCGGCGGGAGTACCGCCCGCACGGGCACGGATTGGCCGCCAGGCAGAGCAGGAATCTGGCCGGGAGCCGGAGCGATCCGGCCGAGCGGGCGATCACCACCTCGCCCGACTCCAGCGGCTGGCGCAGCGCGTCGAGAACCCTGACCGGAAACTCCGGGGCCTCGTCCAGGAACAGCACTCCCCGGTGCGCCAAGGACACCGCGCCCGGCCTGGGCAGGCCGCTGCCGCCGCCGACGATCGCCGGCATGGTGGTCGAGTGGTGCGGGGCGCAGTACGGCGGGCTGGCGATCAACGGCCTGCCGGCCGGGAGGAGCCCCGCCACGGAGTGGACGGCGGTGACCTCCAGGGCCTCCTTCTGGGTGAGTGGTGGCAGGAGCGCCGGCAGCCGCTCCGCCAGCATCGTCTTCCCCGCGCCCGGCGGGCCCTTGAGGTACAGATGGTGACCGCCCGCGGCAGCGATCTCCAGGGCTCGGCGGGCCTCGTACTGGCCTGCCACATCGGCCAGGTCGAGGCGGGAGGCCTTGTCGTCGGGCAGTCCCCGCACGCCTGCGGTGGGGAGCATCAACCCTGCCATCAGCGGGTCGGGGCGGCCAACGATCGGGTCGGGTGGTTCCTCCGGCGCGGGAGCGCCGGTGAGGACGGCGACCAGTTGGCGCAGGCTGCGCACCCCGATGACGGTGACGCCCGGGACCAGCGAGGCCTCGGCGGCGGTCTGCTCGGCCACCACGACCCGCTGGTACCCGGCGTCGGCGGCGGCCAGCACCGAGGGAAGAACGCCGCGCACCGGGCGCACCCGGCCGTCCAGCCCCAGCTCGCCGATGATCAGCAGATCGGCGATGGACGACGGGTCCAGCCGTTCGGCGGCGGCGAGGACGGCGCAGGCGACGGCGAGGTCGAAGCCACTGCCGCTCTTGGGCACCGCGGCGGGGCTGAGCCCCACCGTCAGCTTCCGCTGCGGCCACGCCTCACCGCTGTTCACGACGGCCGCGCGCACCCGGTCGCGAGCCTCGGACAGCGCCTTGTCGGGAAGGCCGACCAGGGCGAACGCGGCGACTCCCGGTTCCAGGTCGGCCTGGACCTCGACGATCACACCGTCGACGCCCACCAGGGCGACGGAGCAGGTACGGGCGAACGCCATCTCAGACCACCCCCCGCAGGTGGTCCACCGAGGCGGCGCCGCGGACCCGGTTGATCACGGCCACGAGGTCGATCCGGACGCCGCCGGGCGGGATCGGCGGCCACTGCGGGTCGGCGGGAGCGGGCTGGTACTCGGGGCCGGCCAGCCTGGCGAAGTGGCTGGGCCAGCGCTCGGCCATCCAGCGCTCGGCGAGGCGCTGGAGCCGGGCGGCCTTGGCCCGGTCGATGGCCTCGCTGGGCTGCTGGAACCCTCGCTCGGAACGGGTCTTGACCTCGCAGACCGCGAGGGTGTCCCCGTCGAGGGCGACGATGTCGAGCTCACCCTCGACGCAACGCCAGTTGCGGTCCAGGATGCGAAGCCCGTCCTCGGCGAGGCGGCGGGCGGCCACCCGCTCCCCGTAGCGGCCGAGGCCGTTGTTGGTGCTGCGCCCGGCGCCTGCCGCGTCCGGACGCGGCCTCTCCGCGGCGGCTCCGGCCTCGCCGCCCCTGTCCGGCCCGGCCCGTTCCGCGCGCGGCGGAGCGGACCCACCCGGCGCGGACGGCCCTCCCTCCGGCCGTCGCGCCGCTTTGCGTCGGGGCTGAGCGCCCTGCTGGGCCTTCGGTGCCTGCGCCGACGGTGCCTGCTTGCGTGTGGTGCGCTTGGTGTCCTGCACGGTGACCACCTCCGCCGGGGAGGTTGCCGTGCGGCCCGGGACGGGACCAGAGAGTTGTCGATTCCTGTGGACAACTCGGGCCTGTGGATAACTTCTGTCACCCGCAGGGGTGAGAATCCCGGAATAGTCGAAATTCCCCTGGACACCGCGGGACCGGGCGGTCCAACGTCAGTTCCCGAAGCCCGGCTCGTCCGAGGGCATCTCCAGATCGCTCTTCGCGAGCTCCTCGATGTTCACGTCCTTGAAGGTCAGCACCCGGACCTTGCGGACGAACCGGGCCGGCCGGTACATGTCCCAGACCCACGCATCCGCCATCGACACCTCGAAGAAGACCTCGCCCTGGACCGAGTGCACCTGCAACTCGTAGTCATTGGTGAGGTAGAAACGTCGCTCGGTCTCGATCACGTACTTGAACAGGCCGACGACGTCCCGGTACTCCCGGTAGAGCTTGAGCTCCATCTCGGTCTCGTACTTCTCGAGATCTTCGGCACTCATCCAGGCGTCCCCTCAACTTGTCACGTCCACCCATTGTGGACCACCGCACCCGCCCTCAGAGCCTTACCGGAACGACTGGGGGCCCCTCGGCCACCAATTGCTCCAGGAAGTCCGCCAGCCCGACCGGGTAGACCGTCTCGGCGGTTTCCCTCAACTCCTCGATCGTCCACCAGTGCACCGCCAGCAGTTGCGCGTGCTCGTCCGCCCCCATTCCCGAGTGGTCGAGCGCTGTCTCCGTGGTCCGCGCCAGATGGAACCACTGCTCCTGCTCGTAGCGCTGTCCCCGAAAGGAGAACGAAGCCGTGCCGTACGCAACCAGTGGACCGAGCTCCACGCCCCGTAGCCCGGTCTCCTCCGAGAGCTCCCGCACCGCGGCCTCGTGCACTCCCTCGCCGGCCTCCAAACCGCCCCCGGGGGTGAACCACCAGGTGACGCCCGGCACCGCCGGGTCGGAGCCCCGGAAGAGCAGGAGGCGGTCCTGCCGGTCGAGCAGCAGGATCCGGGCGGCCTTGCGGCGCTGCGGTTCCATGACGGCTCTTCCCCCTCCCCTCGTGTACCTCGCTGACTCTCCCGATCCTGCCACCCGGCACGACCGTGCGGGGCATTGTTCGGCAGAGCCACACGTGCGGCAGCAGTGGCGCTGGCTGCGGCGGCCCCGGCTGCGGTCGCCGTTCCGGCTGATCCGACGGCGATCGCTGCGGCCGTGGTGGTCAGGCCTCCGCGCGGCGGCGGCCGAGCCGCCGGGCCAGGCCCGCCACCCCACCCACCGCGGAGGTCACCACGATCGTCGCCGCGCCTACAACGGTGGCGTAGAAGGCGGGCTCCAGCGGTCCCGGTTCACCGGCCTTCGGCCCGCCGATCCCGTCGAAGGCCGTTGTCCGGGCGAACATTCCGGTGCGGCCGAACGGCAGGACGGTGGCCTCGACCCGGGCCTGCACCTCACTGGCCGGGATCGTGCCTCCGTCGATCTCCAGATGGAGACGGGAGTCGAGCGACCCCTGCCGGTTGTCGCCCATCAGGAAGAGGCGGCCAGGCGGTACTTCCACACTGAACGCGCTGCCCTGGGGGCCCTGCGCCGCCAGGTAGGGCTCGTCCACCGGCTTGCCGTTGACGGTCAGACGCTGGTCGTCCCCGGTGGTGGCCACGGTGTCGCCGCCGACCGCGACCACCCGCTTGACCATGAGCTCACCGCCCCAGGCCTGGTCGCGGAAGACCACGACATCGCCCCGGCCGACGGTCTTGCCGTCGATCTGCCGGGCGACCACGGTGTCCCCGACCTGGAGCGTGGGGGTCATCGAGCCCGTCGGAATGCCGTACGGCCGGTAGTCGACCGCCATGACGACGAAGCCACCGACCATGAGCACCAGGCCGAGCCCGATCAGCAGGCCCTGAAGCACGGCCGCAGTACGGCGCCGGGGCCGCGTGACGGCAGGCGGGCGATCCGTCGTCTCGTCCACGATACTGCTCATCGACACCGTCCAACCCCGACCGAACCGGAAACGCTCATGGCGCGCCGGGGCCACAGGCGGAAAACCCGGCGGGCCGTGGCACGTCCGAGCAGATTACTCGTCGGTACTACGGCCCGCGCAAGACCCGGGGTCGACCCGGCTGAGGTCAGGACGTCTTCTTGCGGTCCGCCCGGTCCCTCAGCCGACGCGTCAGCGGCAACAGGCCGACGGCGCCGACGGCCCCGGCCACCGGCGGCACGAGCGGCGCGGCCGCCGCCAGCCCCTTCTGATCGAAGGTGGCCGGCACCGGGAGCGTCGCCCAGTGATCGACCGGCCAGGCCACCACGAACGCGCGGCCGATCACGTCGTCCACGGGGACGGTGCCGCCGCCCGGCTGGTCCATGTGGAAGCGCGAGTCCAGCGAGTCCCCACGGTGGTCGCCCATCACCCAGATCCGGCCCTCCGGCACCTTCACCGGGCCGAAGTCCTTCAGCTGGCAGGGGGTGTTCCCGGGGAAGACGTACGGCTCGTTGAGTGCGATCCCGTTGACCTTGACCGGCCCGTCGCCATGGCACTCGACGGTGTCCCCGCCAACGGCGATGACGCGCTTGATGAGGTCCTTCTCGTTGTCGGAGGGCATCAGGCCGACGAAGCTGAGCACGTCCTGGACGCCCCGGACAAAGGAGTTGCTGCTCTGGCTGGTGGGCTCGTCGGCCAGCCAGCCGCCCGGATCGTGGAACACCACGACCTCTCCGCGCTCGGGCTCGGCCCCGAACCACGGGGTCAACTTGTCCACCAGGACACGGTCGCCGACCTGAAGCGTGTTCTGCATCGATTCCGACGGAATGGAGAACGCCTGGACGAAGAACGTCTTGATCACCAGTGCCAGGACGAGCGCGATACCGACCAGGATCGGCAGCTCTTTCCAGAAGGACCGCTGCTTGCGCTCCTGGTCGGCGGGCTTCTCCTCCGACTGCTCGGCCGACCCCACCTCGTCCTGGAAGTCGTCCGGCACGTCACCGGTGCCGTTGCCCTGTTCGTCGGCGGACTGGGCCGCCGAGTCCTCGGCGGATGCCGAAGACACTGCGGACTCCGCGGACCGGGCCGCCCGGCCGCCGGAGCCCTCGGGCTCTCCGGCGCCTGAGCGGGCGCCGATCACCAAATCCCCCACAACGTCTCCTCCCTGCTGTGCGGACGCCTGTGCGCCCGCGCTCACAGTGCCGCACAGCGGGCACCTCGCTCCACCATCGACCGTGAACGCCCCAGGGCCGCCCGTCTCGGGCACACCTGACACCAGCACAGCCTTCGGACGCGGCCGTTGTCGCACACCGGCCGCATCAGCACTTCTCTATCACTCCCAGGCGTCCGGCTCGCGCTCCCACGCGCCCGGCCCGGCCGGTCACCGGCCGGCCCGCGCTACTCCGGAGATCGCTCCGGCCTTCGGCCGACAAGCGGAAGGATGCCCAACACACCCATAACGAGCGGAGGTTCCTCCGGAAGCGGCCCAACCCCCATCGAGTTCGGCGCAGTTCCGCGAGCATCCGGAGCCCTCGCCACCTTGGAGAGTGAAGCCGGCACATCAAGTTGATGCACCCGACCCACCGGCCAGGCGATCACGAACGCCCGGCCCACCACACCGCTCAGCGGGATGGTGCCCTGTCCCTGATTCCCCATGTGGAAGCGGGAGTCGGCGGACACGTCCCGGTGGTCGCCCATGACCCAGAGCCGCCCCTCCGGCACCTTCACCTTGAAGGGCTGGCGTGACGGCGGGTTTCCCGGAGCCAGGTACGGCTCGTCCACCGGGGTGCCGTTGACGCTCAGCCGGCCCTGCTCGTCACAGCACTCCACGGTGTCCCCACCGACCCCGATCACGCGCTTGATCAGATCCTGCTCGCCGGCGGACGGCAACAGCCCGACGTAGGTGAGGGCCTGCTTGGCCCCACGCAGAACCGGCCCGTCCGTGGACGGCTTGCGATCGGCCTCCAGCCAGCCGCCCGGATCCTTGAACACCACGACATCGCCGCGCTCCGGCTCGGCACCGAACCAGGGGGTGAACTTGTCCACCAGCACCCGGTCCCCGATCTGGATGGTCTGCTCCATCGAACCGGAGGGAATCACGAAGACCTGCACCATGAACGTCTTCATCACCAGCGCCACCACCAGCGCCACCAGGACGATCAACGGGAACTCGCGCAGCAACGAGCGCTTGCGCCGGCGGGCCGCCCGGCGGGCGGTGCGACGGCGCTCGGCCCGGCCGCGTGCCGGCGCCTCCGGGGCGGCCGCACCCGTTGCCTCCTCCGCAGGCCCTGCGGCGGGCCGGTCGGCGAACCGGTCGGTGGACCGGCCCGCCGCGCGGTCGGCCGGGCGGGCGGCCAGTCGGCCTCTACCTCTGGTCCCCATGTCCACCGGTCCCCCCTGTCGCGGCGAACGCCGCCGGCCGGTCCAGGCTGGTCCAGTGGCCGACCGGGAAGACCACCCACTCCGCCCGTCCGATCACCTTGTCCTCCGGGACGAACCCGCCACCGGGCTCGCCCAGGTGGTCGCGGGAGTCACGGGAGGCACTGCGGTGGTCGCCCATCACCCAGAGCGCGCCGGACGGCACCACCACATCGAAGGCCACGCTCGACGGATCGTCCCCCGGCGCGAGGTAGGAGGACTCGTCGATCGGCACGCCGTTGACGGTGATCCGCCCGCCCGGGCCGGTGCTCGTCACCCGGTCGCCGCCGACGCCGATGACGCGCTTCACGTAGATCGAGTCGCCGGCGGGGGCCAGTCCGAGGTCCTGGCCGAGCGCCCGCAGTCCGTCCCAGAAGCCGGACGGCTCGGCCGGCCCCTGCCGGAAGGAGCCCGTTCCGTCGAAGACCACGACATCGCCGCGCCGGGGGTGGCCACCGAAGGAGTAGGCCAGCTTGTTCGCGATCAGACGGTCGCCGGTGCGCAGGGTGTTCTCCATCGACGCGGACGGCACCGCGAACGGCCGTGCCACGAAGGCATTCACCAGCAGCAGGGTGAGCAGGCAGATGCCGACCAGCAGGAGGAGGTCACGCGACCGAGAACGACCCGGCTCTTCGACGCCCACGTCCGCGTCCTCGTCACCGCCCTCGTCACCGCCCTCATCAGCGCCCTCATCAGCGCCCTCTTCGGCACCCTCCGGGGAACCCCCTTCGGAATCCTCCGCCGCCTCAGCGGCCGCCGGCTCACGCCCGGGGCCCTGCCCAGGCTCCTGCTCGGAGCCCGGCGCCGGGGGGACCGCAGAAACGACCGCGGACCGCGACGGCGAGTCCGCACCGGTGGGTGCGGGACTGGCGTCGCGGTCCGCGGATGGTTCGTGCGTGCTCATCGGGGGCTGAGCTTACCTTGCGGCAGCGGCGCCCCCCAGAGCGCTCCGATCCCCCGGCAGAACCGGGGGCCGGTGGATCAGCGGTCGCGCTTCTCCTTGATCTTCGCGGCCTTGCCGCGGAGGTCACGCAGGTAGTACAGCTTGGCGCGGCGAACCGCACCGCGGGTCACGACCTCGATCTTCTCGACGACCGGGGTGTGCACCGGGAAGGTGCGCTCCACGCCGACGTTGAAGCTGACCTTGCGGACGGTGAAGGTCTCACCGACACCGGCGCCGTGGCGGCGGATGACGACGCCCTGGAAGACCTGGACACGGGAGCGGTTGCCCTCGATGACCCGGACGTGAACCTTCAGGGTGTCACCGGCGCGGAAGGCCGGAATGTCGCTACGCAGCGAAGCCGCGTCGACAGCAGCGAGCTTGTTGCTCATGTTGCTCTCCATCGCAGGCGCCACGGGCCGCCCACGGAAGTTCGTCACAATGGGGTCTGCTGCGGGCCGCGTCGGTTGGCGATGATCCCCCCGTGGCGGGGGCACCGGACCACGTGACTCCTACAGGAGGAGCCCAGCGACAGACAGCAGCGGCCTATTCTTCCACACCATCGGCCAGGGACCGAAATCGGCCGAGCCGATCGTCCCAGGCCAGGCCGAGGATGCTGAGCGCCTCGCGGTCCTTCTTGTCGAAGGCGCCGTACTGCCAGCGTTCCACCAGGTCGGACCGGTTCGCCAGGGTGCGGGCGAACGCCTGCTCGCGCCGCCAGCGGGCGATCCGGCCGTGGTTGCCGCTGAGCAGCACGTCCGGGACAGTCCGGCCGCGCCACTCGGCGGGCTTGGTGTAGACCGGGCCTTCCAGCAGGTCGGCCATCGCACCGGGTGCGAAGGAGTCGTCCCGATGGGACTCCGCGTTGCCGAGCACACCCGGCAGCAGCCGGGCGATCGCCTCGACCATGACCAGGACGGCAACCTCGCCGCCGGCCAGGACGTAGTCGCCGATCGACGCCTCGACCACCGGCATCCGGGTGGACGCCTCATCGATCACGCGCCGGTCGATGCCCTCGTACCGGGCCGGGGTGAAGGTCAGCCACGGACGCCCGGCGAGTTCCTGCGCGAGCTCCTGGGTGAACGGGCGCCCACTGGGGGTGGGCACCACCAGCGTGGGCACCTCGCCGGCCGGGCCCTGGCCGATGACGGCGTCCAGCGCCTCGCCCCACGGCTCGGGCTTCATCACCATGCCGGGGCCGCCGCCGTAGGGGCTGTCGTCCACGGTCCGGTGGATGTCATGCGTCCAGGTGCGCAGGTCGTGGACGTGGACGTCGAGCTGGCCGCGGGCGCGGGCCTTGCCGACCAGCGAGATGTCCAGCGGCTCCAGGTACTCCGGGAAGATCGTGACGACGTCTATCCGCATCCCGTCCTGCACGGACGACGCAGGCGCGGCAGACGACGCAGACTCTGCGGGCGGCGAAGACGCGCCGGACGGCGCCTCGGGGCGCTCCTGCGGCGGCAGTCCCCCGGCGGTCACTCCGACTCCTCCGGCTCCTCCGCCGAGGCCTTCACGACCTCGGCCCGCTCCGGGTCGATCAGCCCGGGCGGCGGGTCGATCACCACCTGCTGGTTCTCGAGGTCGATGGTCGGCACGATGCGGGTGACGAACGGCACCAGCACCTCCGTACCGTCAGGCTTCTCCACCGTGAGCAGGTCCTGGTAGGGCAGGTGGACGACCTCGGTCAGCTCGCCGACCCGGGTCCCGTCCAGCAGCACCACGTCCAGGCCGATCAGCTGGTGGTCGTAGTACTCCTCCGGGTCGTCCGGGCTCTCGTCCGGGTCGACCTCGGCGATCAGGATGGTGCCGCGCAGCGCCTCGGCGGCGTTGCGGTCCTTGACGCCGGCGAAACGCAGCAGCAGCCGGCCGCTGTGCACCTTGCCGGACTCGACGGTCAGCGGTCCGGCCGACGCGGGGTCGGTGAGCACCACAGCACCGGGGCCGAGCCGGAGTTCCGGCTCGTCGGTGCGGACCTCGACGCTGACGTCCCCCCTGATGCCGTGGGCGCGGCCGATCTTGCCGACGACGAGCTGCACGGTGATCGTTCTCCTGGATGGGTGCTAGGGAAGGCCTAGGGAAGGCAGAGCATTGAAAAGACTGGAGAAAAACGGCGAAGGCCGGCCGGGACGACATGCGTCCCGACCGGCCTCAAGCCTGACGGCTGAACGAGCAGCAGCGTCAGCGAATGCTGTCCACGTCGACCAGGTCGACCCGGACGTTGCGACCGCCGAGGGCGCCGACCACGGTGCGCAGTGCGCGCGCCGTGCGGCCGCCCCGGCCGATCACCTTGCCGAGGTCATCGGGGTGCACTCGCACCTCGATGGTGTTACCCCGACGCAGGTTGCGCGAACGCACCTGCACCTCGTCGGGGTGCTCGACGATGCCCTTCACCAGGTGGTCGAGGGCGTCCTCGATCACGATCAGGCCTCGGCGGCGGCGTCGGCCTCAGCCTCGGCCTTGTCCGACTTCTTGGCCTTCGGGGTGATGGCAACACCGGTGGTGGCGTCCTCGAAGCCGGCGACGGCCTTCGCGAACAGGTGCGAGAAGTCCTCGACCTTGGGCTCGGCCACCAGCAGCGGAGCCGGAGCCGGCAGGCCCTTGAACTTCTGCCAGTCGCCGGTCAGCTTCAGGATGGCGAGCACCGGCTCGGTCGGCTGGGCGCCGACGGACAGCCAGTACTGAGCGCGGTCGCTGTCGACCTCGATCTTCGAGGGGTTGTAGGTCGGCTGGTAGATGCCGATCTCCTCGATCGCGCGACCGTCACGCTTGGTGCGGGCGTCGGCGACGACGATGCGGTAGTGCGGGGAGCGAATCTTGCCGAGACGCTTGAGCTTGATCTTGACTGCCACGGGAGTGGATTCTCCTGGTGTTGACGTGGGTGAGCAGCCTTGCCCTCGCGTGGGGTTGCGGGGGTGGGCCGTTCAAGGGACACGCCAGCCGTAGGAGAGAGGGGTCCTGCTCGGCTGCCGAGTACTCAGCTGTCCATTCTGCCACACCGCCGCGAACGGCCTTGACCGACCTCCGGGCGGACCGGCAGGGACGGACACGGCCCGACACCGATCGGCACGGCCCAACACGCACCGACACGGACCTCGGCGGCTCGGAGCCGGCAGCCCGGAGCGGCCGGACGGCAGGGAATCCCGGGAAACGACGCCGAGGAGGGGCCGGCGCACGAGCAGGCACGGCACCAGAGCATGCACGACGCCAGAGCGGGGAGGGAGCGGGGGTGGAGCAAGAAGAGTGCGGGGCGCAGGGCCGGGAGGGACAGGTCGACCGGGAGCCCCCGCTCCCGGTCAGCCCAACTCACCACCACTGATCGGCCGAGTGCCGATCGGCGCCGCGCAGATTCGCTCCGGCCGGACCGACTGCCCGCACAGCTGCCGGCCGTTTCTCCTGGCCGCCGACTACGCGATCTTGAACGGCTGCTGGCAGGCGCCGCAGACGATGGACGCCTGCGCGAGCACCGACGGAACGACCCGGACGTTGCGCCCGCAGCCGCAGACCGCCTTGACCCGGACGCCGCCCCCGGAGGAGCCGTGCCGAGCGGCCGGGCCGCGGAAGGCGCGCGAGGCACCGTCGCCGGTCACCGCCTCCTGGTGCGCGCCGAGGGCGCGGTCCAGGCGCTCGATGGTCTCCGCGTACCGCTCACGCGTCTCCTTGAGCATCGTCACCTGGGAGAAACCGCTGCTCGCGTGCGGTTCGACCGGGTGCGCCAGGCCCAGCTCCGAGGCGAGGAGCAGGAAGCGTCGGTTGTGGTAGCGGCCGGCGCGCGAGGTGTCCCGGATGTCCCGGGCCGCGGCCAGACCGTGGGCAGCCTCGTGGAGGAGCCGCTCGAAACCGAGCCGCGTGCCACAGGCCGAGGAGGACTCGCCGATCAACGCCTCGGGCGAGGCGAGGTCGGGGAGGTCCTGATGGAAGGCCTGGATGTCGCTCCAGGCGGCGGCCAGTTCGGCCGCGAGAACGAGGGGCTGTGTCGTGCTCACGCTAGACCAACGACGGAGTGCGAGCCGATGTTCCGCGTGTTCCCGTTCCCCGGGAATTCCCAGGAAACTCTCAGGAATGTACGAGCGCGCGCAAATTGCGCGTTCCGGATCTGACGCAAGACCAACCCCCTGCACGTTTGGGCCCGTCGCAGTCGGCGGGCCTCGTCCTTTTCCGCCTCGGGGAACGGGCTGTCGACCCCCGGACGTACGTACGGCCCATGATCCTGTCGAGTTGACAGGGCCACGGGCCGTACACCGTACCGCTATTCCGTTAATACCGGGAGTTGACCGGTCAGTAGGTATGTCGTCAGTTGAGACAACGCCCGTGCGGTTACCGCCGGAATTCCCGGCGATGGTTGTGGGCGCCCGTCACTACTCATCAGTACATGTCGGTTTCCGACAACCCGGACGCCTCGAAAACACGATGGAACACCCCGAACCGCTCAGTACCGAAACCAAACCGTCCAGTACGGAACCGTCCAGCACCGAACCGCTGCCGCCGGTCCGCCCGCTACTGAACTGATCAGTAGGCGCGCGCGACGATGGCGATGTTGCCGTCCTGGTCGTCCGTCGCCGGCACCGAGCCGTCGGCGGCCACGAGGCAGCGCACCGAGACGCCCTGCTCGGCCAGCTTGGCCTCGCCCTCCGGACCCAGCTCGGCCCAGGAGATGCGGCCCCAGCCGGTGGCGGCGGCCTCGACGGCCTCGTCGAGGTTGCTCACGTCGACGGTGCGGGCCTCGCGGCGCTCGCGGGACTGGCGCAGCAGCAGCGCCTGGTCCTCCTCCAGCACGCCCGGCAGCAGCGACGCCAGGGCGTCGATCGAGACCGGCTCCTTGCCGCCGGGGATGCGGCGGGCCAGCATCGCGGTGCCGTTCTCCAGGTCGCGCGGGCCGACCTCGATGCGCAGCGGCACGCCCTTGAGCTCCCAGTCGACCGCGCGGCGGCCGAACGGCGTGTCGGTGCGGTCGTCGACGACCACCCGGATGCCGGCGGCCTCCAGCGTGGCGCCGATCTCGCGGACCTTGGCGATCACCGCGTCGTCGCCCTTGATGGCGAGGACGACGGCCTGCACGGCGGCCAGCCGCGGGGGCACCCGCAGGCCGTTGTCGTCGCCGTGGGACATGATCAGGCCGCCGACCATACGGGTCGAGACGCCCCAGGAGGTCTGCCAGACGTACTCGCGCTCGGCGCCCTGGAGCTGGTAGGTGGTGTTGAAGGCCTTGGCGAAGTTCTGGCCCAGCTCGTGGCTGGTGCCCATCTGCAGCGCCTTGCCGTCGCCCATCATGCCTTCGAGCGTGAGGGTGTTGATGGCGCCGGCGAACCGCTCCTTGGCGGTCTTGCGGCCGAGCACGACGTCGATGCCGAGCACGTTGGTCATGAAGTCGCCGTAGACCTGGGTGTGGATCATCGACGCGTAGTCACGGGCGTCCTCGTAGGTGGCGTGGGCGGTGTGGCCCTCCTGCCAGAGGAACTCGGTGGTGCGCAGGAAGACGCGCGGGCGCAGCTCCCAGCGGACCACGTTGGCCCACTGGTTGATCAGCAGGGGCAGGTCGCGGTGGCTCTGCACCCACTTGGAGAAGTACTCGTTGATGATCGTCTCGGAGGTGGGCCGGACGACGACCGGCTCGTCCAGCTGCTTGCCGCCACCGTGGGTGACCACCGCGAGCTCGGGGGCGAAGCCCTCGACGTGCTCGGCTTCCTTGGTCAGGTAGGACTGCGGGATGAACATCGGGAAGTAGGCGTTCTGCGCGCCGGCCTTCTTGATGCGGGCGTCCATCTCCTGCTGCATCCGCTCCCACAGGCCGTAGCCGTACGGTCGGATGACCATGGTGCCGCGCACCGGACCGTTGTCGGCCAGCTCGGCCTTGTTGATGAGGTCCTGGTACCAGCGCGGGAAGTCGTCCGCCTGGGGGGTGAGAACGGGTGCCTTTGCCATGGGGCGAATGTTACGGCGCCAGGAGCCCCGACTTCGAATCGGTACCGGCCCGGTGAACGGAACCGGTGACGCGGCTGCTGCCGGGGGGCGCACGACCGCGACACGCGCGCACCACCCTGCACCCCTCTGGACGCCACGCCCGAGCCGCTGTTCGCTGGAGTGGGGCGGGACTTTGGGGGAGCCGTAGCAGCACACCGAAGGACCGGATGGGAGGCCGCGATGGCTTCAGCTCGAACGACCGGCACAACCGTACGACCCGCGGGCGCACGACCGCACGACCCGCTGCCCGCGGCAGCGTGGCCCGCGCGGGCGCGCGACTGGGCGGAGATCCAGGAACGCATGCTGGTGCCGCTCTACGAGGCGGTCTACGACCGCCTGGAGGTCGGCCCGGCGACCAGCGTGCTGGGTCTGGGCTGCCGGTCGGGCCTGGCCCTGCTGCTGGCGGCCGGGCGGGGTGCGCAGGTCGCCGGACTGGAGCCGGAGGACGAACTGCGCGAACTGGCCCGGGGCCGCCGGCTCCAGGTCGGCGCGAGTGCCCGGACGGCGGCGGCCGTCCCCCGGTCGGCCCATTCGCTGGTCACGGTTTTCGAGCAGCTGCCGGGGGCCGCCGACCCCCAGCGCGAGGTGACCGAGGCGGCCCGGCTGACGCTGCGCGGCGGTCATGTGGTGCTGGCCGCCTGGGGCCCGCCGGAGCGTTGCGAGAGCGCGGCCGTGCTGGACGTGGCCCGTCGGATGGCCGGGCGCACCACGGCGCGTGACCCGTTCGGGCTGAGTACGCCCGGTGCCCTGGAGGATCTGCTGGCACCGGCCGGCCTGCGCCCGGCCGGCAGCGGCCGGGTGAGCTGCCCGTTCGCCTACCCGGATCTGGACAGCGCGGTCCGCGGACTGCTGTCGACCGGCCTGTACGACGCGGCGGCGGAGTTCTCGGGGCTGCCGCTGGTGGCGAAGGAGCTGGCGGAGGTGCTGCACCCGTACCTGCGCCCGGACGGATCGGTCCGGATGGAGAACGTCTTCCGCTACCTGGTCGCCGAACAGCCACGCTGACCACCCGGCTGCTCAGGCTCAGCACCCACCAGCCCGGCACCGACAGCCACACCGTCGCCCCAGGCACAGCACCACCGGGCACAGCGCCCCCGGGCAACAGCACCCACGAGCACGGTGTGCCACACCGAAGGGGCGCTCGCAACCTCGCGAGCGCCCCTTCGAAGGCCACCCGAGAGCCACCGCGAAAGTCGAGAGTCACCCCGAGAGCCACCTCCGGCGACGGCGGTGAGCCGACCGCGCCGGCAGGGCTCGGCGCACGAGCAGCGGCCGCTCCCGGGAGCGCAGAGGGCGCCGCCGAGGGCCCGGCCGCTACCGGTCCAGCCCCGGCCACTCCTCGGCGGTGAGAGCGAACCGCTCGTGATCCCGCCAGGCGCCCTGCAGGAACAGCATCCGCGGCGTGAACCCCTCGTGCCGGAAGCCCAGCCGCTTGGCCAGCCCGATCGAACGCCCGTTGTCCGGCTGCACGTTGATCTCCAGCCGGTGGAGCCCCAGGCCGCCGTCCGTCTGCGGGGCGAAGCAGCGGTCGAGCACCAGCCGCATGCCCTCGGTCATCCGCCCGGTGCCGGCGAACGGCAGGTACGAGTCGTAGCCGAGCGCGGCGTTGCAGAACCGCCCCATCACGATGTTGGCCACGTTGACCTTGCCGACCAGCCCGCCGGTCTCCTGATCGAGTATCAGGAAGGTGCGCAGCCCGGCCCCCTGCCGCTCCAGGAGATCCGGCAGCCCGTCCGGCTCGACCGGGTTCCATCGTCCGATGTGATCGGCGGACCGTCGGACCGCCTCGGCGTACGCAACCTCGTCCTCGGCCCGCGGGGCCCTGATCGTCACTCTCACCCCCTCATCATCGGACATGCGAACGGCCCGCCGCCCGGAGGAACCGGACGGCGGGCCGTTCACCCGCGACGGGGAGGGGCCCTACAGGCCTAAAGCCCTGCGGAGCCCCTTCGGAGCCCTACAGCAGGTCCTTGAACTCCTTCGGAAGCTCGAAGTCGGCCGGGCCCTTGCCCGCGCCGAGTCCGAACGCGCCGCCCTCGGCCGGGGCCTGGCCGCTGCCCGGGCCGAGCGCGCGGCGCTCGGCGGCCGCGGCCTCCTCCTGCGCGCGCTTCAGCGGGTTGCCGCTCTTGCGCTTGCCCTTGGCCGCCGGTGCCTTCTTCGCGGACTTCTTCGAGCCGCCGCCCATGCCCGGGATCCCCGGCATGCCGGGGATGCCCTTGCCGGAGGCCATCGCCGACATCATCTTGCGGGCATCGAAGAACCGCTCGACCAGGTTGTTGACCTCGCCGACCTGGACGCCCGAACCCTTGGCGATACGGGCACGGCGCGAGCCGTTGATGATCTTCGGGTCGGTCCGCTCGGCCGGGGTCATCGACTTGATGATGGCGCCGACGCGGTCGACGTCCTTGTCGTCGATGTTGTTGATCTGCTCGCGGATCTGCCCCATGCCGGGCAGCATGCCCAGCAGCTTGGAGATCGAGCCCATCTTCCGGACCTGCTCCAGCTGGGCCAGGAAGTCGTCGAGCGTGAAGTCCTTGCCGCCGCCCTGCAGCTTGGAGGCGATCTTCTCGGCCTCGGCCTGCGAGAAGGTCTGCTCGGCCTTCTCGATCAGCGAGAGCATGTCGCCCATGCCGAGGATGCGCGAGGCCATCCGGTCCGGGTGGAAGGCGTCGAAGTCGTCGACCTTCTCGCCGTTGGAGGCGAACATGATCTGCCGGCCGGTGACGTGCGCGACCGACAGCGCGGCACCACCACGGGCGTCGCCGTCGAGCTTGGAGAGCACCACGCCGGTGAAGTCGACGCCGTCGAGGAAGGCCTGGGCGGTGGTGACCGCGTCCTGGCCGATCATCGCGTCGACGACGAACAGGACCTCGTCCGGGTTGACCGCGGACCGGATGTCGGCGGCCTGCTGCATCAGCTCGGCGTCGATGCCGAGGCGGCCGGCGGTGTCGACGATGACGACGTCGTACTGCTTCTGCTTCGCGTACTCGATCGAGTCGCGGGCGACCTGCACCGGGTCGCCGACGCCGTTGCCGGGCTGCGGGCCGTAGAAGGCCACGCCCGCGCGGTCGGCGACGACCTGGAGCTGGTTGACGGCGTTGGGGCGCTGGAGGTCGCAGGCGACCAGCAGCGGGGTGTGCTTCTGCTTCTTCAGCCAGTGGCCGAGCTTGCCCGCGAGGGTGGTCTTACCGGCACCCTGGAGACCGGCGAGCATGATCACCGTCGGGCCGCTCTTGGCGAACCTCACCCGACGGGTCTCGCCGCCGAGGATCGCGATGAGCTCCTCGTTGACGATCTTGATGATCTGCTGCGCCGGGTTCAGCGCGCCGGAGACCTCGGCGCCGAGCGCCCGCTCCTTGACCTGCTTGATGAAGGCCCGCACGACCGGCAGCGCGACGTCCGCCTCAAGCAGCGCGATGCGGATCTCGCGGGCGGTGGCGTCGATGTCCGCCTCGCTGAGGCGGCCCTTGCCCCGGAGGTTCTTGAACGTCGCTGCGAGGCGATCGGAAAGGGTGTCGAACACGTCGTCGCGGGTCCTCTGCGGCATCGGTATCAGTACGGTCGTCGCCCCCAAGGGTATCCGGCCGCCCTGGGAACGGTCTCCACCCCCGGGACGACCTGCCCCGGAGGGTGCCCGGAGGGGGCCTGACGTGCCCTCCCCGGGCGGGCTTCAGCCCAGCGCCGCGCGGACGGCGGCCGCCACCTCCCCGGCCCGTTGGGCGGTGAGCGGCCGCCCCGCATCGTCGGTGAGGTAGAAGGAGTCGACGGCATCGGCGCCGAGCGTGGAGACGTGCGCGGTCCGGACCCGGACGCCGGCGCCGTCCAGCGCCCGGCCGATCCGGTGCAGCAGGCCGGGGGCGTCGTGGGCGCGCACCTCCAGCACGGTCGCGGTCGCCGAGACCACCGCGGGCGCCACCGCGACCAGCGGCGGCGGGGTCGGGATGCCGCGCCGGCGCGGGGCGGCCGCGTCGCGCTCGGCGAGCCGGCGCGAGACGTCCAGCGAACCGTCCAGCGCCCGGCGCAGGTCGGCCCTGAGCCGGGCCGCCTCCGGCAGCTCGCCGAACTCGGCGGCCACCGTCCAGGAGAGCAGCAGCACCGGGCCGGCGCCGATCGGGTCCAGCTCGCGCAGGCCCGCCGAGCGGACGGCCAACCGGTGCAGAGCCAGCACCCCGGCGACGGTGCCGAGCAGCCCGGGCCGGTCCGGTACGGCGAGGGTCAGCCGGACGCCCATCGGCTCGGTGCCCGGCTCGCCCGCGCCCGGCCCGCCCGTCGCCCCGGCCCGGCCCGCGGTCTCCGCCCGGCCTCCCGACTCCGCCCGGGCCGCCACCTCGGCCTGGGCCAGCAGCGAGAGCGCCGGACCGCCCGTCCGGGCGGCCTCCACCGCAAGCCGCTCCTGCTCGGCGGTCGGCGCGGCCTCCCCCGGGGCGGGGTACGCGCCGGCCAGCTGGGCGGCGGCCCGGGCGGCCAGCCCGTCCACCAGCGAGGCCCGCCAGCGGCTCCAGGCGGCCGGGCCGGTCGCCGTCGCGTCGGCCTCGGTCAGCGCGTGCAGCAGCTCCAGCTGCGGCAGCGTGGCGACCACCTTGGTGATCGCCTCCACGGTGGCCGGATCGTCCGGGTCCCGCCGGGTCGCGGTGTCCACCAGGGTCAGGTGGTGGCGGACCAGCATCGCCAGGGTCTCGACCGACTCCCGGTCGAAGCCCATCCGGACCGCCACGTCGCGGACGATCACCTCGCCCGCCTCGCTGTGGTCGCCGGGCCAGCCCTTCCCGATGTCGTGCAGCAGCGCGGCGACCAGCAGGAGGTCCGGCCGGGCCACCCGGCGGGTCATCGCGGCGGCCCGCACCGCCGTCTCCACCAGGTGCCGGTCCACCGTCCAGCGGTGCACCGCGTTGCGCTGCGGACGGCAGCGGACCCGCTCCCAGTCGGGCAGCAGCCGCGTGATCAGCCCCTCCGCCTCCAGTGCCTCCCAGACCGGCAGACAGGCCTCGCCCGCGCCGAGGAGCGTGACCAGCTGTTCGCGGGCCTCGTCCGGCCAGGGCACCGGCAGCGGACGGCACTCGGCGGCCAGCCGGCGCACCGTCGCGTAGGAGATGGTCAGGCCGTTCTGCGCGGCTGCGGCCGCGGCGCGCAACGGCAGCACCGGGTCGGCGGCCGGGCGGGCGCCCTGGGCGAGCACCGCCTCGCCGTCCTGCTCGACCACGCCCTCGGCGAGCGGACGGCGCTCGACGGCGCCCCGGGCCACCGCGCCCGCGCCACGCCCGGAGCCGGTGAAGGGGAAGGAGAGCCGGGAGGGGCGCCGGACCCGGCCCGAGCGGGCGGCCAGCACCCGGTCCACCGCCCGCCAGGTGACGTCACTCGCGTAGGCGACGGTGCGGGCGGCCTCGTAGACCTGGCGCAGCAGGGTGTCGGCGTCCAGCACGCCGAGCCGCTCGGCGACCTGGTCCTGGTCCTGGAGGCTGAGCCGCTCGGTGGCCCGGCCGGTGACCAGGTGCAGCGCGTCCCGGACGTCCGCCAGCCGCAGCGCGGCGGCGTCCAGGCCGTCCCGCGGGGCGTCGGCCAGCCAGGTGGCGGCGATCGCGTTGAGCGCGACGACGTCGCGCAGGCCGCCGCGGGCCTCCTTGAGGTCCGGTTCCAGCAGGAAGGAGAGCTCGCCGTGCCGCTCGGCCCGCTCCCGGCCGAGGTCGCGCAGCTCGGGCAGGCGTGCGGGGGCGGCGGCGCGCCAGTCGGCGAGGACGGCGGAGCGCAGCCCGGCGGTGAGCGCCGGGTCGCCGGCGACGTGCCGGGCGTCCAGCAGGCCGAGCTGCGCCTTGAGGTCGGCGGCGGCGACCGCGCGGGCCTCGGCGGGGGTGCGTACCGAGTGGTCGAGGGCGGTGCCGGTGTCCCAGACCGGGTACCAGATCCGTTCGGGCAGCGCCGGGTCGAGCGGGCCGTCGTGCAGCAGCAGCACGTCGAGGTCGCTGCGCGGGGAGAGTTCGCCGCGCCCGTAGCCGCCGACGGCGACCAGGGCGACGCCGGGCGGGGCTCCGGCCGCCGTGAGCAGACCGGCCAGCCAGTCGTCGGTGAGCGCGGCCAGTGCGGTGCGGCGGGCGCTGCCGGCGGGTCCTGGTTCGCCCAGCAGCCGGGCGCGGGCGGCGCCGTAGTCGCAGGGGTCGTCGGTTTCGGTGGCCATGCGGAGTCCCCGTCCGTCGTGCGATTGAACCAACGGCGCCGATACGCCGTCAGCGGACCTGCGACCGTGGGCCGGTCGCAGGTCCGCCTGCGTGATCAAGCTGAACGAGCTGAATGCTAGGTCCTGCCCGGCCCGGGCCGTGCCCGGTTCAGAGGGCGTCGGGGCCGCGCTCGCCGGTCCGGACCCGGACGGCGGTTTCGACCGGGACGCTCCAGACCTTGCCGTCCCCGATCTTGCCGGTCCGGGCCGCCTTGACCAGGACGTCGATCAGCTGCTCGGCGTCGTCGTCCTCGACCAGGACCTCGATTCTCACCTTGGGCACCAGGTCCACGGTGTACTCCGCGCCCCGGTAGACCTCGGTGTGGCCGCGCTGGCGGCCGTAGCCGCTGGCCTCGGTCACGGTCAGACCGTGCACCCCGAAGGCCTGCAGGGCGGCCTTCACATCGTCCAGGCGGTGCGGCTTGATGACCGCGGTGATGAGCTTCATCAGGCGTCGACCTCGGTCTTCTCGGTGCTCTTGTCGGTGGTCTTCGCGGCGGCGGACCCGGCGGGGGCGGCGACCACGGCCGCGGCCGGGGCCGGGGTGGTCCGGGCGAGCCCGGAGCCCAGTGCACTGAAGTCGTACGCGGACTCGGCGTGCTCGGCCTGGTCGATACCGGCGACCTCGACCTCCTCGGCGACCCGGAAGCCGACCGTCTTGTCGATCGCCTTGGCCAGCAGCCAGGAGAGGACGAAGGAGTACGCGCCGACCACGGCCACGCCCATCGCCTGCTTGCCGAGCTGCTCCAGACCGCCGCCGTAGAAGAGGCCCTTGGCGGTCTGGCCGACGGTGCCGGTGGCGAAGAGCCCGACCAGCAGCGAGCCGATCGCGCCGCCGACCGCGTGCACGCCGACCACGTCGAGCGAGTCGTCGAAGCCGAAGCGGTACTTGAGGCTGATCGCGGCGGCGCAGACGGCGCCGGCGATCAGGCCGATCGCCACCGCGCCGAGCGGGCTGACCGAGCCGCAGGCCGGGGTGATGGCGACCAGGCCGGCCACCGCGCCGGAGGCTGCGCCCAGCGTGGTGAACGCGCCGTGCCGCAGCTTCTCGTAGACCAGCCAGCCGACCAGCGCGGCTCCCGTGGCGACCTGGGTGTTGACCAGGGCCATCGCGGCGACGCCGTTGGCGGCCAGCGCCGAGCCCGCGTTGAAGCCGAACCAGCCGAACCAGAGCAGCCCGGAGCCGAGCATGACCAGCGGCAGGCTGTGCGGGCGCATCGGGTCCTTCCGGAAGCCGACCCGCTTGCCCAGCACCAGGCAGAGCGCCAGGCCCGCGACGCCCGCGTTGATGTGCACGGCGGTGCCGCCGGCGAAGTCGATCACGCCGTTGCGGTCGCCGAGCCAGCCGCCGTTGCCGCCGTCGAAGAAGAAGACCCAGTGCGCGACCGGGAAGTAGACGACGGTCACCCAGAGGGCGATGAACAGGCCCCAGGCGGTGAACTTGGCGCGGTCCGCGACCGCACCGCTGATCAGCGCCGGGGTGATGATCGCGAACATCAGCTGGAACGCGGAGAACGCGGTGACCGGAATCGTGCCGGCCAGGTCGTTCAGCCCGATCCCGCGCATCCCGAGGAAGTCCAGGTTGCCGATCAGGCCGGCGCCCGCGTCGGGCCCGAAGCTGAGCGAGTACCCGTAGAGGACCCAGAGCACGCTGACGATGCCGAGCGAGAGGAAGCTCATCGCCAGCATGTTGAGTGTGCTCTTGGCCCTGACCATGCCTCCGTAGAAGAAGGCCAGGCCCGGGGTCATCACCATGACCAGGGCCGCACAAATGAGCACGAAGGCGGTATCGCCCGCGCTGAAGCCGTCCGGCATCGGCGTCTCCTCATGAATGGAAGCCGCTCCACACCCGGGTTTCCTGTCCCGTGCCACCCGGGGTGTCGGCGATGAGAAGGAGAGTGCCGAAGGCTGGTTTCGGCCGATGCGGCCCGTTGTTTCGCGACCGTGACGACGGCGACGCAGGGGTTACGCCTGCGTGAACCACGGCCGTGCCGCGCCGCCGAATGGGTTACCGTGCCGCCGCGCGACACGAGGAGTGCGGCAACGGCCACCGACCGTGGCGGCGGCGGCCGTCACGGTCGGCGGGGTCCTCGGGGGCGCCCGGCCCAGGCCCGACCGGGCAGTCGGACAGACGGGCGGTCGGGCGGTCGGGCAGGCAGGCGGGTCAGACCACCGAGACGTACTCCGGGATGTCCTGGACCACCCGCTCCTTGAGCCGGCTCACCGCGTCCACGCCCGTGAACCGGACGGAGGCGGCCTCCGTGGTCTTGCGCACCCGCGAGTTCAGCCGCTCCGAACGCACCTTGCCGGCGATCTCCACCGCCTGCTCGGCGTACTCCACGGCCTGCTCCGGCTCCTTCTGCAGCAGGTGGACGCTGGCCATGCCGATCAGGTTGAAGGCGTACGAGCGGACGTGGTCGCCGTCCTGGCGGAAGAGGTCGACCGCGCGCTCCATCACCGGGGCGGCCATCGACGCGTACAGCTCGGCCCGGTCGGAGTGGTAGGCGAGGTCGCGGAAGGAGTGCGCGTTCTCGGCGTTCAGCTCGGCCGGCGAGAAGAACTTCAGCCAGTCCGGGTCGCCGTCGCCCTCGCGGATGTCGGTGAAGGTGTCCTCGGCCAGCCGGACCGCCCGGGCGCAGCGGTTCACCTCGCCGATCGTGGCGTACGCGCGTGCCTCCATCGCGTACAGCAGCGACTGCTGGCGCGGGGTGGCGGTGTCGCGGCTGCCGTACTGGGCCAGGTGGATCAGCTCCAGGGCGTCCTCGCCACGGTTGAGGTGGATCATCTGGCGGCTCATGTCGGTGAGGATCAGCGCGCCGAACGGGCGGTCGCCGGCCTCCTTGGCGGCGTGCAGCGCCAGCACGTAGTACTTCTGCGCGCTCGGGTGCATGCCGACGTCGTACGACATCCAGCCGGCCAGGTGGGCCAGCTCGGCGGTGAGCCGGAAGAGCCGCCGGGTGGCCTGCTCGGGGTACGTCTCCTGGAGCAGGTCGGTGACCTCGTGGAGCTGGCCGACGACGGCCTTGCGGCGCAGCCCGCCGCCGTTCTGGGCGTCCCACTGGCGGAACATGACGGTGGTCTGCTCCAGCAGTTCCAGCTCGGGCTCGGAGAGCCGGCCGGTGAAGGGCTCGCCGCCGTTGGCCGCGGTGAGGATCGGGGTGGGCATGCCGGTCGGTCCGGGGGTGAGCCAGCGCTGCATCGGCTCGATGAGCGCGGCGCCGGCCGTCAGGGCGAGGGAGGTGCCCAGGAAGCCGCGCCGGTTGAGCATCAGGTCACTGCGCGAGTAGTCGCTGATCAGCTGGACGGTCTGCGGCGCGCTCCACGGCAGGTCGACGCCGCCGCCCACGGTGGAGACGGGGATGGCGGCCCGCAGCCCGAGGTCCTCGATGGAGACCACGGATCCGAAGCGCTCGGAGAACAGCTCCGACATGATCTTGGGGATCGGCTCGCGGGGCTGCTCGCCGTCGAGCCAGCGGCGCACCCGGGAGGTGTCGGTGGAGACATGGTGGGCGCCGATCTGGCGGGCCCGGCGGTTGACCTGACGTGCCAACTCGCCCTTGGACCAACCGCTGCGGGCGAACCACGTGGTCAGCTTCTCGTTGGGTTGCTTCTCTGCCATGGGAACGTCCCCATCCCGCCCGGCCCCTGCTTCGGGGCCCCCGATCGTGACCGCCCGACGGTTGCGGGCTCTTGCCAGACGTGCCGTACCTGAGTGCTGCCGAACCGCTCGTCGAACCGCTGGTCGTACTGGTGTGCCATCCTGGCGGACGAGTCGTCAGCTTCCCCAACTCCCGTCCCCCAAGGGCCTGGAGCGGACTCTCCGACGGCGTCCGTGTGCTGAACGTAATGCCCCGCGTGGTACCCGTGGGAGCGACCCTGGCGAAACGCCACCTTTCGCCACCCCCAGGAGTGAACCCAAGCAAGTCGGCACACGCTTCACTGGATAGTCCCGACGGTCCGGCATATGCGGGCCGCCAAGTCCCCACCGGCACTCCCGCTCAGCGCGGCAATCCACAGCGGCCACAGGCGAGTTTGCCGCCCGCCCCGATCGGCGGCCGTCCGCGCACACGACGATCCGGCATCGGCATCGCCCGCCACAAGGCGGCGCCCGAGGTGCAACCCCGCAACCGGCGCACGCCACGCGCTGCGCGCCGCCACCGCACAACGCACAACGCAACGGACAATCAACACAAAGTCACCATCCCGTAACCATCGGCAACGAGAACCTGTTGGGGGAGGCATGGACAACCTGTTCGGCGAACTTCGACTGGGGCACCTGCGGTTGGCCCCGCTGGGCGCGCGCCGCCGCACCCGGGTCACCGCGTCCCAGGCGGCCGCGGAGTACACCGGCCGCTGGGGCTGGGCGGTCGCCGTCGGCAGCCCGAACGGTGCCGCGGCCCGCTGTCACTGCGGCACCCCCCGCTGTGCGGCGCCCGGCCTGCACCCCGCCCCCGGCGGCGAACCGGCCGCCCGCTCCGGAGCGGACGTCTCGGTACTGTTCCCCACCGGCCGCGCCTTCGACGTCCTGGACGTCCCCGAGCAGGCCGGCCTGCAGGCGCTGGTCCGGCTGGAGCGGATGGGCACCCAGGTCGGCCCGGTGCTGGCCGCGCCCACCGGCCGGCTGCAGTTCCTGGTCGCCGCCGGCACCGCCCGCCGGCTGCCCGACCTGCTCTACCGGATGGGCTGGGACGACGCCGCGCTCGACCTCACCTGCCACGGCGAGGGCAGCTACGTGGCCGCCCCGCCCACCGTTCTCGGCGGCCTCGGCCCGGTCCGCTGGCTGCGCCGGCCGACCCGCGACAACGCCGGCTGCCCGCCCGAGGCCCGGCTGCTCCTCGGCACCCTCGCCTACGCCTGCCACCGCGGACGCGAGCGCACCGCCGAGCCCGCCTGGCTCGCCTCGTAGACACCGGCGGAGAACGCCGAAGGGCCCGCCCCTCGCGAGGCGGACCCTTCACCGGCAGGAAGGGGATCAGTCCCCGATCAGCGCGTCCACGAACGCACCCGGCTCGAACGGCGCCAGGTCGTCCGCGCCCTCGCCGAGACCGATCAGCTTGACCGGCACGCCCAGGTCCCGCTGGACCGCGACCACGATGCCGCCCTTGGCGGTGCCGTCCAGCTTGGTCAGCACGATGCCGGTGATGTCGACCACCTCGGCGAAGACCCGGGCCTGGATCAGCCCGTTCTGGCCGGTGGTGGCGTCCAGCACCAGCAGCACCTCGTCCACCGGGCCGTGCTTCTCGACGACCCGCTTGACCTTGCCCAGCTCGTCCATCAGGCCGGTCTTGGTGTGCAGCCGGCCGGCGGTGTCCACCAGCACGGTGTCGGCGCCCTCGGCGATGCCCTCCTTGACCGCGTCGAACGCGATCGAGGCCGGGTCGCCGCCCTCAGGGCCGCGCACGGTGCGCGCGCCCACCCGCTCGCCCCAGGTCTGCAGCTGGTCGGCGGCGGCGGCACGGAAGGTGTCGGCGGCGCCGAGCACCACCTTGCGGCCGTCGGCGACCAGGACCCGGGCCAGCTTGCCGGTGGTGGTGGTCTTGCCGACGCCGTTGACGCCGACCACCAGGACGACGGCCGGGCCCTCCTCGTGCTTGGTGGAGTGCACCGTGCGGTCGGCGTCCTTGCCGATCAGCTCGACCAGCTCCTCGCGGAGCAGCCCGCGCAGCTCGTCCGGGGTGCGGGTGCCGAGCACCTTCACCCGGGTGCGCAGCCGCTCGACCAGCTCCTGGGTGGGAGCCACGCCGACGTCGGCGGTCAGCAGGGTCTCCTCGATCTCCTCCCAGGTGTCCTCGTCGAGGTGCTCGCGGGAGAGCAGCGAGAGCAGGCCCTTGCCGAGCGAGTTCTGCGAACGGGAGAGCCGCGAGCGCAGCCGGACCAGGCGGCCTTCCGTGGGCTCGGGGACTTCGAGGGCCGGAGCCTCCTCGACCTCCTCGATCGTCGCGGGGACGGCCTCGGCCTCGGGAAGCGGGAGCTCGACCTCCTCGACGGTGCGTCGGGGCTCCTCGGTCGGCGGCGCGGCCTCCTCACCGACCTGGGGCTCTTGCGGAGTCGGGGGCGCCGTGATGACCGGCGCCTGCGACTTCGGGGGCAGCTGCTGGCGTCGTCTGCCGGAAACGACGAGGCCGGCGATCGCGCCGACGGCGATCACGGCGATGACTACGGCAAGGATCACGTATTCCACATCAATCTCCTTCTCGGGATCCCACGACAGAGTGATCCTTCGGCGCCGACGCACGGAGCGTCGCCGCCTCCCTTACGCTGACGCTGTGCCGCGCGGCACCGGTCAGGGCTTGGCCGTCATGAGGTCGTCAAGCGGCTGAGTGAGAAGCCCCCTCGCGCGCGAGGGGGAGGAGTCACAACCACCCCAGTATCCGTGATCGGGGGCCGTCCGCGGGCATCTGCCCCGGCGTCGGCCGATGGATCAGTCCATCGGCCCGGAGGCGGTCGCCTCCTCGCGCTGCCGGGGCTGCACCGTGCGAGCTCCCCGCTCCCGGTGCTCTCCCCCGGCCTGGCGGGTGGGAGGTGCCCCCACCCGCAGGCGCTGGCTGATCACCTGGGAGATGCCGTCGCCCTTCATGGTCACGCCGTAGAGGGCGTCGGCCGACTCCATGGTCAGCTTCTGGTGGGTGATCACGATCAGCTGGGAGCTCTCGCGCAGCTCCTCCATGATCCGGATCAGCCGGCGCAGGTTGGTCTCGTCCAGCGCCGCCTCCACCTCGTCCATCACGTAGAACGGGCTGGGCCGGGCCTTGAAGATCGCCACCAGCAGCGCCACCGCGGTCAGCGAGCGCTCGCCGCCGGAGAGCAGCGAGAGCCGCTTGACCTTCTTGCCCGGCGGGCGGGCCTCCACCTCGACGCCGGTGGTCAGCATGTTGTCCGGGTCCGTCAGCACCAGCCGCCCCTCCCCGCCGGGGAAGAGCCGCGAGAAGACGCCCTCGAACTGGGCGGCGGTGTCGTGGTACGCCGAGGTGAACAGCTGCTCGACCCGCTCGTCCACGTCCTTGACGATGTCGAGCAGGTCGCGCCGGCTCCGCTTGAGGTCGTCCAGCTGCTCCCCGAGGAACTTGTGCCGCTCCTCCAGCGCCGCGAACTCCTCAAGCGCCAGCGGGTTCACCTTGCCGAGCTGCTGGTACGCCTTCTCGGCGGCCCGCAGCCGTCCCTCCTGCTCGGCCCGGTCGTACGGGCGCGGCTCCCCGGGCTCCCCGCCGTCCTCGGGGGTGGGCGGCGGGACGAGCTGGTCCGGCCCGTACGCGGCGAGCAGTTCGCCGCCCTCGATGCCGAACTCCTCCAGCGCCCGGGCCTCCAACTGCTCGATCCGCAGCCGCTTCTCGGCCCGCAGCACCTCGTCCCGGTGCCCGGCGTCGACCAGCTTGTCCAGCTCGGCCTTGAGTTCGCGGCCGTGCTCGCGGTGCTCCCTGAGCTCCGCCTCACGGTCGGCGCGCGCCTGCTCGACGGCGGCCCGCCCGGCGTCCGCGCGGGCCAGCGACACCTCCAGGCAGGCCAGCAGCTGCCGGGCGCCTGCCGCGACGGCGTTCGCCACCGTGGCATCGTGCTCGGCGCGCCGGCGGCGCTCGGCGGCCCGGGCGCGCGCCTCGCGCTCGGCGCGGGCGGCCCGGTCCAGCTGGTCGGCGCGGCCGTTCAGAGCGCGCACCCGCTCCTCGTGGGTGCGCACGGCGAGCCGCGCCTCCAGCTCGGTCTGCCGGGCTGCGGTGGCGGCCTGGGCCAGCCGTTGCTGCTCGGCGGCGTCCGGCTCGTCCTCCCCCGCGTCCGCCGACTCCTCGGCCGCGGCGAGCCGTTCGGCCAGCTCCTCGGCGGTGGCGAGCAGCTGGGCGAGCCCCTCCTCGGCCCGGCCGGCGGCGGTGGAGAGCCGCTCGGCCTCGCCGGCCGCGGCCCGGGACTGCCCGCCGAGCCGGCCGAGTGCGCCGGCCACCTCGGCCCGTTCCTTCGCGGCCTGCCGCCGGTGGGCGGCCAGTTGCTCCAGCCCGGCGGCCGACTCCCGGCGCAGCCCGGTGAGTTCGGCCAGGCGTCCGGCCGACTCGGCACAGCGGACGGCCTGCCGCTCGATCGCCCGGGCGGTCTCGTCCACCGCGGCCTGGGTCTCCAACAGGCTGGGCGCGCCGCAGGAGCCGCCGTGCGCGAAGGCCGCGCCGAGCCGGTCCCCCTCGGCGGTGACGGCGGCCAGGACCCGGTCCGCAGCGACCAGCGCCACCGCCTCGTCGAGTGTGCCGACCACCACGACGCCGGCCAGCAGGGCCCGCACGGCCGGCAGCAACTCGGAGGGCCCGTCGACCAGTTCGGCAGCCCAGCGGGCGCCGGCCGGCAACTCCCCCGCGACGCGGGCAGGTTCGGGGGCGCCGGCGATCAGCAGCGCGGCCCGGCCGGCGTCCTCCTTGCGCAGCAGCCGCAGTGCCTCGGCGGCGGTCCCCGGCGAATCGACCGCCACCGCGTCCGCCGCCGCGCCGAACGCCGCCGCGACGGCGGCCTCGTGGCCGGGGGCGACCCTCAGCAGTGCGGCCGCCGGGCCGATCAGCCCGGCCAGCCGGTCGCCGGCCGCCAGCAGCGCGCCGCTGCCGTCCTTGCGGCGCAGCCCGAGCGCCAGCGCCTCGTGCCGCGCCGTCAGCCCGGCCCGTTCGCGCTCGGCGGCACCGGCGGCCTCGCGGGCGGCGGCCAGGTCGCGTTCGACGGCGGCGAGCCGCTCGCGCGCGGCCTCGTGCTCGGCGTCGGCGCGTTCGTCGTCCCCGGCCAGGCCCTCGACCTGCGCGCGCAGCTCCTCGTACTCCTGCCGGGCGGCCTCGGCACGCAGCAGCGCCTCGTCCCGGGCCTCGGCGAGCCGGCCGATCTCGGCCTGCGCGGCGGCGGCCTTGGAGCGGGCCGCCGCGGCCTGCCCCTGGAGCCGGGCCAGGCCCTCCCGGCGGTCGGCGATGGCCCGGGCGGCGTCCTTCAGACGCCGCTCCTCCGCGGCGAGCGCGCGTTCCAGTCCGCTTCTGGTCTCGACCGCCTCGGCCAGGGCGCCCTGGGCCTCCTCCAGTGCCTCGGCCAGCGCGGCCTCCTCCTCCCGGACCCGCTCGGCCTCCCGTTCCAGCTCCTCGGGGTCCCGCCCGCGCCGTTCCTCGGCCTGCCCGCCGGCGGCCGCGTGCCGGGCCCGGGCCTCGGCCAGTCCGACGGTGCCGCGGGTGCGTTCGGCCAGGGCTGAGAGCCGGTACCAGGTCTGCCGGGCCGTCTCCAGGCTGGGGCCGAGCTGCTGGACCTGCGCCTCCAGGACGGCCTCGCGCTGCAGCGCGCGGGCCAGCTCCTGCTCGACGGTGGAGCGGCGCAGTTTGAGCGCCAGCTCGTCGGCGACCTCGGCCTCGACGGCCCGGCGCAGGGCGAGCAGGTCGTCGGCGAGCAGGCGGAGCCGGGCGTCCCGCAGGTCGGCCTGGATGCCCGCGGCGCGGCGGGCGATCTTCGCCTGTCGGCCGAGCGGGCCGAGCTGGCGGCGGAGTTCGGCCACCAGGTCCTGGACGCGGTTGAGGTTGACCTGCATCGAGTCGAGCTTCCGCAGCGCCTTCTCCTTGCGCTTGCGGTGCTTGAGGACGCCGGCGGCCTCCTCGATGAAGGCGCGGCGGCCCATCGGGTCGGCGTGCAGGACGGAGTCGAGCTGCCCCTGGCCGACGATGACGTGCATCTCGCGGCCGATGCCGGAGTCGGAGAGCAGTTCCTGGATGTCGAGGAGCCGGCAGGTGTCGCCGTTGAGCGCGTACTCGCTGCCGCCGTTGCGGAACATCGTCCGGGTGATGGTCACCTCGGCGTACTCGATCGGCAGCGCGCCGTCGGAGTTGTCGATGGTGAGGCTGACCTCGGCGCGGCCGAGCGGGGCGCGCCCGCTGGTCCCGGCGAAGATGACGTCCTCCATCTTGCCGCCGCGCAGCGACTTGGCGCCCTGCTCCCCCATCACCCAGGAGAGCGCGTCGACGACGTTGGACTTGCCGGAGCCGTTGGGGCCGACCACGCAGGTGATGCCGGGCTCGAACCGCAGGGTGGTGGCGGAGGCGAAGGACTTGAACCCGCGCAGCGTCAGACTCTTCAGGTGCACGCGCCGGTCTCCTCATCGCTCGCCAAGGCCCCGGCTTGCGACTGTATCCGGCGGTGACTGGCGGATACGCCTCCGGACACGACGAAGGGACGCCACTCAGGGCGTCCCTTGCAAGCTGCGTCCCTTTCGGGGCGGCTCAGTGCACAGCGGCGTCGATCTGCGAGGACCGGGCGGGACTCAGGTGAGAGCCGGCTCCCGCTGATCCAGATCGATGCTGTTGAGCAGCGAGTGCTCGTCAGCGACAGCGGTGAGAGCGTCGTTCTCAGCCTGCATCCGAAGGAGCTCGGACTCCAGGTCCTGGACGCGCTGCTGAAGCCGTCGCATCTCGGAGAGCATTCGCGGGTCGGGGCCGCCGACGTACCCGAGAAGCGCCTTTGCCATGATGAATGGTCCTCCACGCTGAGTGACCGAACCGGAACGGTACAGGTCTAGGGGGAAGGGGGACGCACGCGCGGCGCGCCACCGGCAGTGCTGGCTGGGCACCACGGCACAACCACCGTGAGCTGGGCCCACGGGGTATACGCCTACCGGATAAACGCGGTCGTGTGCGCGGGCTTCAAGCGTCTCACCAAAGACGGAAAGGGTCAACACGATCACCCCACGCTACCGCGCCCCTGTCACCTGCATGGCGGTGTGGTCACGCCAGGCGGTCTCGGGCCGGTCTCCACCAGGTGCTCGTGGATCATCGTTCGATGCGGAGTCAACCACGAGTCTGCCCCGATGGCAACCGTATGACACCGACAGTTGCCGATCGTTTCGCGTACGCCCCGCGCGGACGGGCCCACCACCCGCCCCGCCACCCGGTTCAGCGGATCTCGAAGCTCTCGTAGCCGGCGCCGACGGCCGTCCAGATCTCGGTCACACCGGATACCCCGCCGGGCGTGTCGGGGCCGCGCAGCAGGGCGAGCAGTTCCTCGCAGTCGGCGGCGAGACCCTCGGCCACCACCTGGACCCGGCCGTCGCCGAGGTTGCTCGCGTAGCCGGTCAGGCCGATCTCCAACGCGCGCGCCCTGGTCCACCAGCGGAAGCCGACCCGCTGGACCTTGCCCCGCACCCAGGCGGTCACCCGGACCGGTTCATCGCTGTGCGCGTCACGACCGTGCATGCCCCCGACCCTATCCGGAGCGGCATCACCACGCGTCACGGCGCAGCGGGGCCCTCCATCGTCCAGCCCGGGCTGTGGATCTCCACCTGGAGGTCCCCGCGCCGCCCCTCCTCGCCGCAGGTGCGGCAGACCCAGGCCGGGTCGTACGGGTGCGGCTCGTGCCCCTGGGGCGTGTGCCCGAAGCTGACCGGCGGCTCGGGCAGCAGCCAGCGGTCGCCCCAGCCGAGCAGCGCCTGGGTGAGCGGCGCGAGGTCACGGCCGGCCTCGGTGAGGTGGTACTCGTACCGCGGCGGCCGCTCGCTGTAGGCGCGGCGCTCGACGACGCCCGCCTCCTCCAAGGCGCGCAGCCGTGCGGTGAGCCGGTCGCGCGGCGCGCCGGTGTTGCGGGCGATCCGGTCGAAGCGGTGGTTGCCGTAGAACAGCTCGCGGACGGCGAGCAGCGCCCACTTCTCGCCGACCACGTTCAGCGTGGCGGCGATCGAGCAGGGCCGGCCGGGGAGGGAGGGCGGGGCCGAAGGCGTGTGGGAGGTCACAGAGCCAGCCTGCCACACAGGGTTGCGTTCTCAAACCCATCACCCCCGGCTCCCCCGGACGGCTCCGGACAGCACTGCGGCCCCGCCGGTGGGTGGCGGGGCCGTGCTGTCGTTCGACCCCGTCGGGCGGGACCGGGAGCGTCAACCGCTCGGCAGCGTCAACGGGTCGGGGGCATCAGCGGGTCGGGATCCTGTCCGGTGCGGGATGCCGCGCCGGCGTCAGAACCCTCCGCCGAAGTCGCCCCCGCCACCGAAGTCACCTCCGCCGCCGAAGTCACCTCCGCTGTCGAAGCCACCGCCGAAGTCACCGGAGTTGTAGTCGGCACCCGAGTAGTCGCCGCCGTCGTAGTCGGAGCCGCCGTCGACCGGAGCGCCGTAGGCCGGGGTGCTCATCATCGATCCGAGCATGGTGCCCACCAGCAGGCCCGGCAGCAGGCCGCCGCCGTAACCGCCGAAGTAGCCGCCCGCCCAGGGCCCGTAGGCCGGGCCGGCGTTCCAGTACGGCTGGGGGCCGTGCTCGGTCGGGACGGTCCGGATGTCCGGGTCCCGGCCGGTGGCCAGCCGGTCGGCGTCCGCCCGGCAGACCGGGACGGTGCGCGCGGCGCCGCCGGCCGGGGCCCAGTCGGCGTCCTGCACGGACGGGCCGTGGCGCGGGTCGAAGAAGCACGGCGGGCGGCGCTCCGGCAGTGGCAGCTTCTCCCGGCGCGCGGCCAGCGTGGCCAGCGCGAAGCGGCCGTCCTCCAGCGCCTCGGTGACCGGCTTGACGTCCTCCGGGCCCTTGGCCTCGTCCATGCTGCGCTTGGCCCGCTCGTACGAGTCGAGGGCGTGCGTGTAGTCGGCGCGCTGGACGTCGTCGGCGTCGGCGGCGCCCGGGTTGAAGTCGAGCCGGTCGAGCTCCTCGCCGAAGGCGGTGATGTCCTCGTCCACCACCCGGCGCAGCTGCGCCAGTTCGGCCTGCCGCTGCTCCTCCTTGCGCTTCTTCGCCCGGCGGAAGAGCAGGAAGACGCCGGTGCCGGCCAGTGCCAGCAAGGCCAGCGGGACGACGATCGCGGCGGTCGACAGGCCCCCGCCGGAGCTGTTCACGCCGTGGCCCTTGACCTGCGGCGCGGCGGTGTCGACGAAGTCGTTCAGGGTGGCGCCGACGTCGCCGGGGTGCGAGCGGAAGGCCGCGCCCGCGATCCGTTCGGCGCTCGCGGTGGGCAGCGCCTCCCGGTCCGAGCGGGCCTGGAACTGGTCGCCGCGCCAGACGCCGTAGGTACCGGTGATGCCCACCTTGGTGCGCAGGTCGTTGAAGACGGTCTGGGCGCCGTACGGGTCGGCGGCCGGGACGACCGCGATGAAGACCGGCTTGTCCGCCTTGCGGATCTTCTCGGTCAGGGCGTCGGCCTGGCTCTGGCTGAACCGGCCCGTCATCGCCGGGTCGACGTACACCCGGCCCTGCTTGAGCGTCGCGGTGGCGTCGTCCAGCCCGCCGGCGGCGGACGCCGCCGGCGCCAGCAGGAGCAGCAGCCCGAGCAGCGCCGCCACCAGGGCCAGGGGCCCGCCGCCCCGGGAACGTCGTCGAGCAAGGGTTCTCATGTCACCGACGCTACCCCCACCGGCGTCCGGGCAGGGCATACCCTTCGCATACGGGCCGGCGGGCGTACCCCCACCGTCCGCCGGGGGCGCTCCCCTCCTCGGGGATGATGTTTCCCCGGCCGCCCCCGAACCGTGCCGACGGCGGGAACCCGGCCACCGGCCCGGACGTACGTTCCGGCAGGCGCAGCCCGGTGGCGGAGCGCTCCGACGCTGTCCCGCGACCGGGCATAGTGGTGGCCGTACCTCGGTCCCTTGACCTTCTCTTGACCACTTCTCTCGTCTCTCGACCACTTCTCTCGATCGGAGCACTGGGTGTTCATCGGCCTCGTCACCGCCGTGGCGGCCTCCGCCTGCTACGGCACCGGTTCGGTCCTGCAGGCCGTCGGATCACGGCGCTCCGCCCGGGAGGAGGCCGCCGCCGGGGGCGCCTCGGCCGGCACCACCGCACACGGCGGGCCCAGCCTCGCCTCCACCGCGAAGGCCGCCGTCACCTGGGAGTTCATCCTCGGCACGGTGCTCGACTTCATCGGTTTCGGGCTCGGCGCGCTGGCCGCGCGGCTGCTGCCGCTGTTCCTCTCGCAGACCATCATCAGCGCCAACCTGGTGATCACCGCGGTGCTGAGCATCAAGCTGCTCGGAATCCGGCTGAAGCAGCTGGAGTGGGCGTCGATCGGCGTCCTCTGCTCGGCGCTGGTGCTGCTGGCCGTCTCGGCCGGTCCGGAGGGCGGCCACCACGCGGCGATGTCCTTCCACTGGTGGCTGCTGCTGATCACCACCGTGCTGCTGGTGGGCGGCAGCCTGCTGGTGCGGCGGATGGGCGCCAACGGCGCGATCGTCGCCGGTCTGCTGTCCGGCCTCGGCTTCGGCGCGCTCGGCGTCGGCGTGCGCATCCTCAACGGCGTCGACCCGTTCGAGCTCGGCAAGCTGCTCTCCGACCCGGCCCTGTACGCGATCCTGGTCGGCGGCCTCGGCGGGATGTACGTGCACACCGTCGCGCTGCAGATCGGCTCGGTGAACGGCGCGACCGCCGCCCTCGTGGTCGGTGAGACGGTGCTGCCCGGCGCGGTCGGCGTCATCTGGCTCGGGGACTCCTCCAAGGACGGTCTCGCCTGGCTGGGCGTCGCCGGCTTCCTCCTCGCCGTCGTCTCGGCGGTCGGTGTCGCCTACTTCGGCCAGGACACCCACGGCGGCGCCCCCGACGGCACCGCCGCGGAACCCGAACTCTCCAAGCGGTAGGGCGGGATCAGCCCCCGCTGCGGGCGCGCGGGACGCGCTGGCAGCGGGGGCAGAAGTAGCTGGAGCGGTTCATCCAGGGGGCCCGGCGGATCGCGGTGCCGCAGCGGCGGCAGGGCTCGTGCTCGCGCCCGTAGGCGTCGAGGTCACGGGAGAAGTAGCCGCTCTCGCCGTTCACGTTGACGTAGAGGCTGTCGAAGCTGGTGCCGCCGACGGCGAGGGCCGCGGTCATCACGTCCCGGGCGTTGGTCAGCAGGACGGCGGCCTGCGGGCGGGTGAGCGCGGCGGTCGGGCGGTCGTAGTGCAGCCTGGAGCGCCAGAGCGCCTCGTCCGCGTAGATGTTGCCGACCCCGCTGATCAGGGTCTGGTCGAGCAGCGCCCGCTTGACCGTGGTGCGCTTGGCGCGCAGCGCGGCCACGAAGGCGGCGTCGTCGAAGCGCGGGTCGAGCGGGTCGCGGGCGATGTGCGCGAGGGAGACGGGGGTGCCCTCGGGGTCGCCGTCCTCGGCCTCCTCGACGGCCAGCCCGCCGAAGGTCCGCTGGTCGACGAAGCGCAGTTCGCGCCCGCCGTCGGTGAACCGCAGACGGACGCGTAGGTGGGTCTCGTCGGGCACCGCCGGGTCCTGGACGAGGAGTTGGCCGCTCATCCCGAGGTGGCCGATCAACGAGAACCCTCCCCCGGCCTCCGGCGTCGCGCCGGGGCCGGTGAGCGGGACCCAGAGGTACTTGCCGCGGCGCTGCGCGGTGCCGAGCATGCTGCCGGTGAGCCGGGCGGTGAAGTCGGCCGCGCCGGCGGGCTGGCGGCGTACCGCCCGCGGGTGCAGCACCTCGACACCGGCGACCGTCCGCCCGGCGACCCAGTTGGCCAGGCCTCGGCGGACGACCTCTACCTCGGGGAGTTCGGGCACGGGAACAAGCCTCCTGCGACGGGAATCTGCAGGAGGAAGGTTACTGCGCTCACGGGAGGGCCCGCCGCGGTGTCCGCGGCGGGCAGCGCCGGATCAGGCCCCGCTGGGGAGCCGGTCGGCGTACTTCTCCTTGATCGCCCGCCAGGCGCTCTCGGCGGCCTTCTGCTCGGCTTCCTTCTTCGAGCGGCCGACGCCGCTGCCGAAGTCCTCGCCGGCCACCCGGGCCGCGGCGGTGAAGGTCTTCTCGTGGTCCGGTCCGGACTCCTCGACCACGTACTCCGGCACTCCGATGCCCACCGAGGCGGTGAGCTCCTGGAGGCTGGTCTTCCAGTCCAGGCCGGCGCCCAGCTGCGAGGACTCCTCGATCAGCGGGTCGAACAGCCGGTGGACGAACTCGGTGGCCGCGTCCAGGCCCTGGTCCAGGTAGACGGCGCCGATCACGGCCTCGACGGTGTCGGCGAGGATCGACGACTTGTCGCGGCCGCCGGTACCCTCCTCGCCCTTGCCGAGGCGGATGAACGTGCCGAGCTCAAGGCCCCGGCCGACGTCGGCGAGCGCGCGCGAGTTGACCACCGCGGCGCGCAGCTTGGCGAGCGTGCCCTCCGGGACGTCCGGGTGGACGCGGTAGAGGGTGTCGGTCACCACCAGGCCCAGCACCGAGTCGCCGAGGAACTCCAGGCGCTCGTTGGTGGGCAGCCCGCCGTTCTCGTACGCGTACGAGCGGTGGGTCAGGGCACGCACCAGAAGGGCGCGCTCGAGTGTGTACCCGAGGCGCCCTTCCAGGACGTCGTATTCGGTCGAAGCCGGCCCGCCGGCCTTTCCGCCGCCCGAAGAAGCCTTCGGGGCAGTGGCCGCCTTGCGGGAAGAGTTACCGTCCGACATCGATCCGTACACCCCGCCGATCAGACCGAGAGGACCTGGCGACGGTTGTACGTGCCGCAGCTCGGGCACGCGATGTGGCCGAGCTTCGGCTCGTGGCAGCGGTCGCACGCCACGAGGGCCGGAACGACGGCCTTCCAGTTGGAACGGCGGTGGCGCGTGTTGCTGCGCGACATCTTCCGCTTCGGAACAGCCACGGCTACTTCTCCTGGTTCTCGGCGGCACCCTCACGGGCGTCGCTGTTCTTGATTCCGTCACCCTCGTCGCCGGGGGCGGCGGAGAGTCCCTGCAGAGCCGCCCACCGGGGGTCGACGGCGTCGTGGTGGTGCGCCGGGTCGTCGCTCAGGCGCGCTCCGCACTCGGAGCACAGGCCCAGGCAGTCTTCCTGGCACACCGGCTGCAGCGGCAGTGCGAGCACCACCGCGTCACGCAGCACCGGCTGGAGGTCGAAGAAGTCGCCCTCCAAACGGTAAGTCTCTTCTTCCGAGTCCTCGTCGAGGTCCTCGGCCCCGGCGGTCCGGGCGCGGTGGCGCTCGTCGGACTCCGGGTAGTAGTACAGCTCCTGGAAGTCGACGTCGATGTCGTCGTCGACGGGCTCCAGGCACCGCACGCACTCGCCCTCGACGTGGGCCTCGGCGGTGCCGGTCACCAGCACGCCCTCGACCACCGACTCCAGGCGGAGCTCCAGCCGGATCTCGCTCTTCTCCGGGACGCCGATCACATCGATGATCCCGAGGCCTTCGGGGGCCTCCAGGGTGCGGGACACCTTGCGCAGCGAGCCCGGGCGACGACCGAGCTCGTGCGTGTCGAACACGAGGGGGTCGCGGTGGTCGAGGCGGTTCAAGGTGTCCTGACTTCCTGAGAAAACTGATGCGCGGCGCTGCTCACCGGACGATGCGCGGGCAGACCGACGGCCCGACACGGAGAGGCCGGAGTGGTCAGACTACCGGAGTCTCCCGCCAGGCCCAACTTCGGTCCTTCCGGCCCGACCGGCCCGCCCCCTCACGAGCCGAAGGACGCGCCGGTGCCGTGAGGGAGGAACGAGGAGGCGGGCGCCGGCGGGCGCGGTGCCGACGATCGTCGGCACCGGGTCCGCGGGTGCCCGGAGGCGGGTGAGGAGCTGCTCCTCACCGGCCGCCGAGCTCCCTCAGGCGGGTCATGTCGATCATGCTGGTGTCGAAGAAGCTGGTCTCGTCCAGGCCGGCCTGCTGCTGCGGCAGGACCGGCGGGTTGGCCGGCTGCTGCGGGTAGCCTCCCCCGGCCTCCGGCTGGGGGTTCCCCCAGGCGTCGTACTGCTGCGCCGCGTACCCCTGCTGCGGGTAGCCGTAGCCGCCCTGCTCCTGCCCGGCCGGGTAGCCCTGCGGCGGCTGCTGGGGCGACTGCTGCTGCCCGTAGCCGTACTGGGCTCCGTACGGGTCGGCCTGGCCGGCCGGGTCGTAGCCGCCGCCGTACACCTCGGCGTACTGCCCGCCGGGCTGCTGCGCGACCGCCGCGTACTGGTCCGTACCGGGGGACTGCCAGCCGGCCGCGGCCGGGGTCTGCTCGGGCCAGGACTGCTGCTGCGGCACCTCCTCGCGGTACCACGGCACCTCCTCGCCGTCGGCGTCGACGGCGGCGGCGAAGCCCGCCGCGACGGCCTCCGCGCGGTCCTTGGCCTGCTGGGCCTGGTCCGCGGCGGCCAGGTAGGCGCCCAGCTCGTCGATCGGGGCCTTGCCGAGCAGCTTGTCGCGGCCCTTGCCGACGGCCTCCAGGGTCGCGCTGAGCACGTTCTCCAGAGTGGCGAGCTTCACATCGACGTACTCGTCGACCTCGGGGCTCGGGGTGATCCGCGGCTGCGGCCGGAACTCCTCGCCGTCGCTCTCGCCGTCGTACTCCGTCTCGAAGACACTGGAGTCGCCGCGCAGCTTGGTCCGGCCGCGGCCGACCGCGCCGAGCGTCTTGGTGAGCACGACCTCGAAGTTGGCGAGCTTGCTGTCCACGTAGTCGTCGGCCTCGGCGCGCTTGGTCTCGACCTCGGCGCGCGCCTCCGCGAGGATGCGGTCCGCCTCGGCCTGCGCCCGGCGGACCACCTCGGTGTCGGAGATCAGCGAGCCGCGCTCGGCGTGCGCGCCCTGGATGATCCGCTCGGCCTCGGCCTCGGCGTCGGCCACCACCTGCTCGTGGTCGGCCATCACCGACTGGGCGTGGGCCAGCTCGGCGGGCAGCGCCGACCTGAGGTCCTGGAGCAGGCCGACCAGCTCGGCCCGATTCACCACGCAGGAGGCCGACATCGGCATCGAGCGGGCGTTCTCGACGGCCGCGACGATCTCGTCGACCTTGTTCTGCACGTCCACGGGGCTTCGTCTTTCCGTGTGCCGCCGACGGTCCGGCGGAGGCAGGCCCGGCGCGGTGGACCTCACCGCAGGGCAGGGAGTACAGACTGTACGGCCACTGCGGGGCGAGGTCACAACGCCCGGACCGGCCCGCCCGGCCACACCTGGGACGAGTCGTGACGAACCGGCAGAAACGGACGCGTCCGGTCCGCGCCGGCTACTGCTGCGCCTTACGCTCCGCGATCCTCTCGACCAGCCTGCGGTGCACCGTCTCCGGCAGCAGGTGCGAGACGTCGCCCCCGTACGAGGCGACCTCCTTGACCAGCGTGGACGACAGGAAGCTGTACGTCGGGGAGGTCGGCAGGAAGAGCGTCTCGACGCCGGTCAGCCCGTGGTTCATCTGGGCCATCTGCAGCTCGTAGTCGAAGTCGCTGACGGCGCGCAGGCCCTTGACGATCGCCGGGATGCCGCGCTCCCGGCAGAAGTCCACCAGCAGGCCGAGGTGCGACTCGACCACGATGTTCCCGTACTTGGCGGTCGTCTCCTCGATCAGGGCGATCCGCTCGTCGATGGTGAACATGCCCTGCTTGTTCCGGTTGATCGCGACCGCGACATGCACCACGTCGTACAGCTTCGAGGCCCGCTCGATGATGTCGAGATGACCGTTGGTGATCGGGTCGAACGATCCGGGGCAGACGGCGCGGCGCATGGCGTGGATGCTCCCTCGTGGGGTGACGGTCCGGCGGGCCTCCTCGGCCCGCTACGGGTTCTGGCGGGCCTCGAAGGCGGCGCGACCGTACCAGAGCGTGCCCTCGCCGTAGCGGCGGGACCGCAACTCCTCGAAGCCTTCGGGCCAGCCGAACGCGCCGCCTCGGGTGCTGCGCTCCACGGTGACGAGTGCTTCGTCCGCGAGCCAGCCCCCGGCGACGAGTGTGATCAGCATCTCGCGCACCTCGTCGTCCGTGACGACGTACGGCGGGTCGAGGAAGACCAGGTCGTACGGGGCTTCCGGGGCCGGGCCGGCGATCACCTTCTCGGCACGGGCCGCCTGCACCACCGCGCCGGAGAGGCCGACCGTCCGCACGTTCTCCCGGATCACCCGGGCCGCCTGTCCGTCCGCCTCGACCAGCAGGACGTGCTCGGCGCCGCGCGACAGCGCCTCCAGGCCGACCGCGCCCGATCCGCCGAAGAGGTCCAGCATCCGGGCCCCGTGCAGGGTGCCGCGGAGCGCCTCCAGGGTGGAGAACATCGCCTCACGGGCCTTGTCGGAGGTCGGGCGGGTGCCCCGGCCGGGCGGTACGGCCAGCCGGCGGCCGCCGGCCGCCCCGGCGATGACGCGGGTCATGGTGGTGGGAGGTCCTTTCGTCGCTGCCCGACCACGCTATACGGCCGCGTCCCGCCCCGGCTCGAAGGGGCGCGCCGGTGCCGGAGGGGGAGAAGTGAGGAGGCCCCGAGGCGCGAGGGCATCGGAGCGCCGGCCGTCGGCCCCGGGCGCCCGGAGGCGGGCGGGCGGGTCGCAGCCCCGCCGCACGGAGCGGCGGGGCTGCGACCCGGGGTCAGCTCGCGTCCGCCGCCGGGGCCTGGGCCGGGACCGCCGCGCCGAGCAGCGCCGGCGAGGCGTAGCGGGACCACGAGAGGCAGCCGTCGGGCGGGCAGAACTCGGGGCGGCGCGGGTCGTGCCCGAGCTCGCGCAGCTTGGTACGGACGGAGTCGGGCGTACGGCCGAAGCGGGCGGCGATCCGGGCGACGGTCTCGCCGTCGTGGAACCGCCGGACCAGCTCCTCCTCGTGCTGCGGCACCCAGGGGGCGCCGTGGCCGGGGTACAGCTCGCGCAGCACGTCGCGGTCGGGGATGGGCTCGGAGACATCGGCGACGATCGCCAGCGCCCGGAGCGCGCGGTTGAGCGCGATCCGCAGCGAGGCGACGTCCTCGACCGGCAGGCGGAGCTTGCCGGAGGCGAGCGGCGACGCGGCCGCCCCCTCACGCCAGCCGGTCAGGGTGAGGGTGACCTCGCGGTCGTCGTCGCTGGCGAGTTCGATCCGGAAGACCTTGTCGCCCAGCGGGAGCTCGTTGAGATGACGGAATGCCATGGCAGGACCCCCAAGTGTCGTGCCAGGTACGCACCTTGGGGGTGCGCCCTGAACAACTACATTCTCTCGCGGGGGTCTGACAATCGGCCGGCGCCGGCCGCGGTCAGCCCTTCTCCATGTAGGCGGCGCGGTCCGCGTCGAGCAGGCTCTCCAGCGCAGTGCGCAGATCCGCGTGGGCGGCCAGCTCCCGGTCCTCGGCGACCAGCCGGGTGGCCTCGGCCCGGGCGGTCACGATGACCTCCTCGTCCTCCAGCACCGAGAGCACCTTCAGCGAGGACTTCACCCCGGACTGCGCCTGGCCCAGCACATCGCCCTCACGGCGCTGTTCGAGGTCGATCCGGGACAGCTCGAAGCCGTCCAGCGTGCCTGCCACCGCGTCCAGCCGGGCCCGGGCGGGGCTGGCCGCCGGCATGTCGCTGACCAGCAGGCAGAGGCCGGGCGCGCTGCCTCGCCCGACCCGGCCGCGCAGCTGGTGCAGCTGGGAGACGCCGAAGCGGTCGGCGTCCATGATCACCATCGCGGTGGAGTTCGGGACGTTCACCCCGACCTCGATCACCGTGGTGGCCACCAGGACGTCCACCTCGCCGGCCGCGAACCGGCGCATCACCTCGTCCTTGGCATCGGGCGCCAGCCGGCCGTGCAGGATCTCCACCCGCAGCCCGGCCAGCGGGCCCTTCACCAGCATCTCCGCGGTCTCCACCACGGAGAGCGGCGGCCGCCGTTCGTCGCTCGCGGCGCCCACGTCCTCCAGGTCGTCCTCGGCCGCGGAGGCCTGGCGCTTCTTCTTCGCCGCCTTCGGGTCGGCGGGCTCCTCGTCCCCGATCCGGGGGCAGACCACGTACGCCTGGTGGCCCTTGGCCACCTCCTCGCGGACCCTCTCCCAGGCCCGGGCCAGGAAGTTGGGCTTCTCCACGGCCGGGACGACATGGGTGGAGATCGGCGAGCGGCCGGCCGGCAGCTGGTCCAGTACGGACGTCTCCAAGTCCCCGAAGACGGTCATCGCGACGGTGCGCGGGATCGGCGTGGCCGTCATCACCAGCAGGTGCGGCGGCTGCTCGCCCTTGGCGCGCAGCGCGTCGCGCTGCTCGACCCCGAAGCGGTGCTGCTCGTCCACCACGACCAGGCCGAGGTCCTGGAACTGCACCTTGTCCTCGATCAGCGCGTGGGTGCCGATCGCGATGCCCGCGTCCCCGCAGGCCATGTCCAGCAGCGCCTGGCGCCGGACCGGGACGCCCATCGAGCCGGTCAGCAGCACCACCCGGGTGCCGAGGTCGGAGCCGCCGAGCATGCCGCCCTCGGCCAGGTCCCCCATCATCTCGACGATCGAGCGGTGGTGCTGCTGGGCCAGCACCTCGGTGGGCGCCAGCAGCACGGCCTGGCCGCCCGCGTCCACCACGGCGAGCATGGCGCGCAGCGCGACCAGTGTCTTGCCCGAGCCGACCTCGCCCTGGAGCAGCCGGTGCATCGGGTGCTCGCTCGCCAGGTCGGCGGCGATCTCGGCGGAGACCTTCTCCTGGCCCTCGGTGAGGGTGAACGGGAGCCGGGCGTCGAAGGCGTCCAGCAGGCCGCCCTCGCTGGCCCGGCGCGGCTTGGCGGGCAGGGCGGAGTCGGCGGCCCGGCGCTGGGCGAGCGCGACCTGGAGGACGAACGCCTCGTCCCAGCGCAGCCGGCTCTGGGCGCGCTCGCGGTCGGCCTGGCTGTGCGGGCGGTGGATCAGCTCCAGTGCCTCGGGCAGCGGGATCAGGTCGTGCCGCTCGCGCAGCTCGGCCGGCAGCGGCTCGCCGACGTCGCCGAGGTGCTTGGTGAGGGCCGTCTCGATGCAGATGGACAGCTTCCAGCTGGGCATCTGGGCGCTGGCGCCGTAGACCGGGATGAGCCGGCCGGCGAACTGCCGGGCGGCGTCGGACCCTGCCTCCTCGTCGAGGAGTTGGTAGTCCGGCGAGACGAGCTGGCGGGTGCGGTTGAAGACCCCGACCTTGCCGGCGAACAGGCCCTGGGCGCCGGCCTTGAGCTCCTTCTGCCGCCAGCCCTGGTTGAAGAAGACCAGCGAGAGCCGGCTGCGGCCGTCGGTGACGACCACCTCCAGGCGGTCGCCCTTGCGGCCGCGGAACGGGATCAGGGTGACCCTCTCGATCCGGGCCAGCACGGTGACGTGCTCGTCGATCTCCAGCTCGTCCAGGCTGGTGAGCTGGCCGCGTTCGACGTAGCGGCGCGGATAGTGGTGCAGCAGGTCCCCGACCGTGCGCAGCTTGAGGCTGTCGGCGAGCACCTTGGCGGTCCGGTCGCCGACGAGCTTGGTCAGTGGTTCATCGAGAGCGCCCATCAGGCCCTTGTTTACACCACCGGACCGACAATCCGGGCACGGCCCAGCCGGGCTACTCCACGCCGATGAGCACCGGCGCGGATCCCTGCCCGCCGTGGAAGACCACCGCGTCGACCTCGGGCCGCCGGTGCCGGGCGTGCGCGACCAGCTGCTCGGCGAGGCCCTGCGGGGCGCCCTGGCCGAGGATCAGGGTGACCAGTTCGCCGCCCGCGCCGAGCATCCGGTCCAGCACCATCGTCCCGACCTCGGCCGGTCCGGTGCCGATCACCACGACGTCCCCGTCGATCAGCCCGAGCACGTCCCCGGCCTGGCAGACCCCGGCCATCGTCCAGGACTCCCCCTCGGCGACGGCGAGTTCGGCGTACCGGGTGGCGCCGGCGGCGGAGGTCATGGCGACCACGTCCTCGTCGAAGCGCCGGCCGGCCTCGTGCACGGCGAGCGCGGCCAGGCCCTGCACCGGCGAACGGGTGGGCAGCACGGCGATCCGTACGCCCTCCTCGCGCAGCTGGTCGGCGGCGGCGCCGGCGGCTGCCCGCAGTTCGGGGTCGTTGAGCAGCAGCACGACCTCGCGGGCGCCGGCCCGGCGGACGGCGGCGGCCAGTTCGGCGCTGGCCGGCGGGCGGTCCGGGTCGGCGTGCAGGACGACGGCGCCGGCCTGCTCGCAGAGTTCGGCCAGGCCCGCGCCGGAGACCACCGACAGCACCGCGCGGGTGCGCTCCTCGCGCTCGCCCCGGTCGTCGGCGGTGCCGGAGCGGGCGGCGGCCTCGGCGAAGTGGGTGATCCGGATCTGGTGCGGCCGCCCGGCCTCGACCCCGGCCTCGACGGCGGCGCCCGCGTCGTCCACGTGCACGTGGACGTTCCAGAGGCCGTCGCCGCCGCCGACCACCAGCGAGTCGCCGAGCCCGGCGAGCCGCTCGCGCAGCGCCGGCAGCGCCGTGTCGGGGGCGTCCAGCAGGTAGATCACCTCGAAGGCGGGGTGGCCGGGGCCGGGCGGCCGGACGTGGCTCTCGCAGCTCTCCGCGATCCGGACGTCCCCGCGCAGCGCGACCGGGCCCATCGGCTGGTGCCCGGCGACGGCGTCGGCGAGGGCGCCGAGGACGGCGACCAGGCCGCGCCCGCCGGCGTCCACCACCCCGGCCTCGGCCAGGACGGGCAGCTGCTCGGGGGTGTGCCGCAGGGCGTCCCGGGCGGCCCGGTAGGCGGTGTCGGCGACCTGGGCGAGGCCGTCCCCGGCCCCGACGGCCTCCCGGGCGGCAACCCGGGCGACGGTCAGCAGCGTCCCCTCGACCGGCTCGGCGACGGCCTGGTAGGCGGAGTCGGCGGCCCGCTGGAGGGCGGCCCGCAGCTGGTCGGCGCCGCCGCCCTCGGCCAGCGTCTCGGCGGTGCCGCGCAGCCACTGGGCGAGGATCACCCCGGAGTTGCCGCGCGCGCCGATCAGCGCGCCGCGGGCCATCGCCCGTGCGGTCTCGCCGAGGCCGGGCGCCGGCCCGGCTTCCGGGTCGGTGAAGCGGCTCTCCACGGCGGCGGCGGCCGACTCGACGGTCAGGTACAGGTTGGTGCCGGTGTCGCCGTCCGGGACGGGGTAGACGTTGAGTGCGTCGATCTCCTCGCGGGCCTGGCCGAGCGCACGCAGGGCCAGCTGGCACCAGCTGCGCACGGCCGGGGCGTCGAGCGTGTGCAGCACCAGGTCTCCTCCGGATGGGACGCCGTGATGGCCTGGGGGGCAGCAACACCTTCAGGACAGCGGCGAGGGGTGATACCGGCAGATTATCGGGGGCCGGGGGCGGATGCCGGGGGCAGCGGACGCAGCGATCACCTGCGCGGTCGTGGTAGTTTCGTTGAACGGAAGCAAGCGTTGTATGCTCTTCCGGTTGCCTGGAACAGTCCAGGCTCACCCCCTTGGTCCGGTCTGGTTCACGTGAGTGCTCCGGTGGGTCGGCGGGGTTTCGAACGTAAATGATCTGAAGTCTTGGAGTGACTCCTGTGGCTGCCAACTGCGACGTCTGCGGCAAGGGGCCGGGCTTCGGCAACAGCATCTCCCACTCTCACCGCCGTACCCCCCGTCGTTGGAACCCCAACATCCAGACGGTGCGCGCTGTGATTGGGCGGACGCCGAAGCGGCTCAACGTCTGCACCTCGTGCATCAAGGCCGGTAAGGTCTCGCGCTGACGCGCAGACCGGTACGCCGGTCCTCCAGTCAGCCGGTTCATCCTCGGATGGACCGGCTTTCTGTATTCCGGTGCTGTACCGACCTCGGTTGACGGGCGGGCCTTCGGGCCCGCCCGTCAACCGTTTTCGGAGCGGTTCCGGCGGCGGCGGTCTCAGCGCCAGCGCCAGGCGTGGTCGACCGGGCCGATGCCGGCGCCCAGCGCGAAGCCCGCGGCGATCGCGCCGGTGATGTACTCCTTGGCCGAGGCCACCGCCTCCGGCAGCGGCTCGCCCTTGGCCAGCCCGGCGGCGATCGCGCTGGCCAGCGTGCAGCCGGTGCCGTGGGTGTGCCGGTTGTCGTGGCGCGGCGCGCGGTACCAGTACTCCTCCCCCGCCCCGCCGTAGAGCAGGTCGGCGGCCTCCCCCTCCAAGTGCCCGCCCTTGACCAGCACCCAGCGCGGCCCGAGGTCGAGCAGTGCCTTGGCCGCGTCCAGCATCTGGCCCTCGTCCTCGACGGTGCGGCCGGTGATCTGCGTCACCTCGTGCAGGTTGGGTGTGGCGAGGGTGGCGACCGGCAGCAGCTTCTCCCGGACGGTGGCGACGGCCTCGGCGGCCAGCAGCGCGTCGCCGTGCTTGGAGACGCCGACCGGGTCGACCACCACCGGGGCGTCCACCCCGGCCAGGAGTTCGGAGACGGTCTCGACCAGCTCGGTCGAGGCGAGCATGCCGGTCTTCACGGCCTGGACGCCGATGTCGTCCACCACGCTGCGGAACTGGGCCCGGACGGCCTCGGCCGGCAGCTCCCAGTACCCCTGGACGCCGAGCGAGTTCTGCGCGGTGACGGCGGTGATCACGCTCATGCCGTGGACGCCGAGGGCGAGCATCGTTTTCAGGTCGGCCTGGATGCCCGCGCCGCCGCCGGAGTCGGAGCCGGCCACCGTCAGGACGCGCGGAAGTGCCGTGCGAGCGGGCGCCACGCTGGGGGGTGCAGTCGAAACCATGAGGTCAACCTACCCCCGCCCGGTCAGAGCACGGCCTCCGATTCCGCCCAGCGGTCCTGCGGCACGGTCTTGAGCCGGGTGACCGCCTCGGCGACCGGCACCAGCACGACGTCGTTGCCGCGCAACGCGGTGAAGTGGCCGAACGCGCCCTGGTGGACGGCCTCCACCGCGTGCCAGCCGAACCGGGAGGCGAGCACCCGGTCGCGGGCGGTGGGAGCGCCGCCGCGCTGGGTGTGGCCGAGGATGACCGGTCGGGCCTCCTTGCCGAGCAGGTTCTCCAGCTCGTGGGCGAGGCGGTTGCCGATCCCCCCGAAGGTCTGGTGGCCGAACTGATCGACGTCGCCGTGGTCGAAGCGCATGGTGCCGGGCAGCGGGGCGGCGCCCTCGGCGACGGCGATGATGGCGAACTTCTTGCCGCGGGAGAAGCGGTCCTCGACCATCCGGGCCACCGCCTCGATGTCGAACGGCTTCTCCGGGATCAGGATGCCGTGCGCACCGCCCGCCATACCGGCGGTGAGGGTGATCCAGCCGGTGTGCCGGCCCATCAACTCCACCACCATCACCCGCTGGTGTGATTCGGCGGTGGTCTTCAGCCGGTCGATCGCGTCGGTCGCGACGTGCACCGCGGTGTCGAAGCCGAAGGTGACGTCGGTCGCGTCGATGTCGTTGTCGATGGTCTTCGGGACTCCGACCACGGGCAGCCCCGCGTCGCTGAACATCTTGACCGCGGTGAGCGTGCCCTCCCCGCCGATCGCGATCAGCGCGTCGATGCCGATGGTCCGGGCGAGGGCCTGCGCGTTCTCCACCGCCCAGGCGATCCGCTCGCGCCGGACCCGGGCCGAGCCGAGGATGGTGCCGCCGAGGGTCAGCAGACCGGTGACGTCGTCGTGCGAGATCGGCCGGGTGCGGCCCTCGATCAGGCCGAGGAAGCCGTCCTCGATGCCGATGATCTCGTCGCCGTGCACGTCCGTGCCCCGGTGCACCACCGAGCGGATCACCGCGTTGAGGCCGGGGCAGTCGCCGCCGCTGGTCAGGACACCGATGCGCATGGTGGCTGTGCTCTCCCGCTCCGCAGTGGTTCAGACCACCCGCGCCGGACGAGCGGGCGGGCTGGGTTCGGCGCAAGCCTACGCGTCCGCCCGCCGCGGCCCGTGCTCCGCACGCCGGAGCGCCGCGCGCCGTCCGCCCCCGGCGGGCCGGTCACTCGGCGAAGTGGTCCCAGCCGCCGACCCGGTCCCAGGCCGCGCCGTCCACCGTCACCCGGCCGCCGCGGGCCGCCCGGGCGCGGGCCGTCACCTCGCCCACCACCCGCCAGCGGGCCGGGAGTTGGACACCACGGGGGAAGGTCGCCACGATCGCGTGGTCCTCGCCGCCGGAGAGCACCCAGACCAGCGGGTCCACCCCGACCGCCTGGCCGATGTCGGCCATCTGGGCCGGGACGTCGAAGTCGGAGGCGCGCAGGTCGATGTCCACGCCGCTGGCCCGGGCGACGTGTCCGAGGTCGGCCACCAGCCCGTCGCTCACGTCGACCATCGCGGTGGCGCCCAAGTCGGAGGCGGCCGGGCCCGCGTGGTACGGCGGCTCGGGCCGGCGGTGCGCCTCGACGAAGGCGCGCGGCGAGCGGAAGCCGCGCTGGAGCACGGTCAGCCCGGCGGCGGACCAGCCGAGCCAGCCGGTGACCGCGACCACGTCGCCCACCTGGGACCCGGCTCGCGTCACCGGCGCGCGCCCCTGAAGATCTCCGAGCGCCGTGATGGCCAGCGTGATGACATCGCCGCGCACCACATCGCCGCCGACCACCGTCGCGCCGGCCACCTGGCACTCGTCGCGCAGCCCGTCCATCAGCTCGGTGGCCCAGGTGGTGGGCAGGTCGGCGGGGGCGACCAGACCGAGCAGTATCGCGGTCGGCACCGCGCCCATCGCCGCCACGTCGGCGAGGTTCTGGGCGGCGGCCTTGCGGCCCACGTCGTAGGCGGTCGACCAGTCCCGACGGAAGTGCCGGTTCTCGATCAGCACGTCCGTGGTGGCCACCACCCGGCCGTCCGGCGCCTTCACCACGGCGGCGTCGTCGCCCGGGCCGAGGTCGACCGCGTCGGTGAGCGGTACCCGGGCGGTCAGCTCCCTGATGAGGCCGAACTCGCCGAGCTCGCCCACGGTCCCCTGCATCTGCCGTCCTCTCGCGTTTCCATCAGAACTCGTTGTCCGCGCACCCCCGCGCGCAGCGTACGCCCTCCGGAGGTGCAGAGGTCTCCCCTCCCCGGCCCGCTGCGCGGTAGCGTGGTGATCAGACTGCCGGTGAGCCCGCCTCCCACCCTGATGCGACCGGGCGATCACGGCGGCTATCCGCGTACCCAGCCGCCGGGAGGTCCTTCCGTGGTACAGGCATACATCCTGATCCAGACCGAGGTCGGCAAGGCCACTGCCGTGGCCGAGGCCATCTCCAAGATCCCCGGCGTCCTCCAGGCCGAGGACGTCACCGGCCCCTACGACGTGATCGTGCGGGCCGAGGCCGAGACCGTGGACGACCTCGGCCGCCTGGTCGTTGCCAAGGTCCAGCAGGTCGAGGGCATCACCCGCACCCTCACCTGTCCGGTGGTCCACCTGTAGGGCCCGGCTACCATCGGCGGGTGGCCCGACAACTCCGCGTACCCCGTTTCCTGGCGGCACTGCCGGCCCCGGTCCGGTGGCTGGCGCTGCCGCTCGCGCTGACCTGCACCGTGGTGGTGCTGATCGGCAGTTGGAGCGCGCCCGCGAGGATCGACGTGCCCGAGCCGACGGGCAAGGCGGCCGGGTACTGCCAGGCACTCGCCGCCACGCTGCCGCAGGAGCTGCTCGGCCACGCCCGCAAGGACCCGTCGCCGGCCTCCCCGTACGTGGCCGCCTGGGCCAGCTCGCCGCGCACCGTGCTGCGCTGCGGCGTGGACCGCCCGGAGGCGCTGAACGGCCCCGCCGCGTCGGACTGGTCCCCCACCATCAACGACCTGACCTGGTGGCCGCAGAAGCTGGACGACGGCGGCTACCGGTACACCTCGGTGATGCGCAAGGCCTACGTCGAGATCACCGTCCCCGCCGGCGCGTTCACCAACCCGCTGGACCCGGTCTCCGCCCTCTCCGACCTGGTGAAGGCCAGCATCCCGTAGGCGGGACCGACAGCGGGACCGACGGCAGGAACACCCGCGCGAAGGGCGGGCCGGGAGCTTCCCGGCCCGCCCTTCGTCCGTTCGTGCGCGTGGTTACCGCAGACCGGTCGAGCGGCGCAGCGCCGCCTGGAGCAGCCGGTCGATCAGCTCCGGGTACGACAGCCCGGTGGCCTCCCACATCTTCGGGTAGGCCGAGATCGGGGTGAAGCCGGGCATGGTGTTGATCTCGTTGATCATCCAGCTGCCGTCGTCCAGCAGGAAGAAGTCGACCCGGGCGAGGCCCTCGCAGCCGAGCGCCTCGAACGCCACGACCGCCTGGCGGCGGATCTCGGCCGTCTCCGCCTCGGTGAGCTCCGCGGGGACGCGGACCTCGGAGGAGTCGATGTACTTGGCCTCGAAGTCGTAGAACTCGTAGTCGCCGCCGACCAGCACCTCGGCCGGCACGCTGGCCCGCGGACCGTCCTCGAACTCCAGCACCCCGCACTCGATCTCGCGGCCGGAAACGCCGGCCTCGATGATCAGCTTGGGGTCGTGGCGGCGGGCCTCCTCGATCGCGGCGTCGAGGTCGGCGAGGTCCTTGACCTTCGTGATGCCCATGCTGGAGCCGGCCCGGCACGGCTTGACGAAGAGCGGCAGGCCCAGCCCGGCGGCCCGCTCGCGGACGCCGGCCCGGCCGGCCTCGGTCTCCCACTCGCGCGGGCGGACGATGGTGTAGCGGCCGACGCCCAGGCCGTGCGAGGCCAGGATCCGCTTGGTGAACTCCTTGTCCATGCCGACCGCGCTGGAGAGCACGCCGTTGCCGACGTACGGCACGCCGGAGAGCTCCAGCAGCCCCTGAAGGGTGCCGTCCTCGCCCCAGGGGCCGTGCAGCAGCGGGAAGACCACGTCGACCTCGCCGAGCGCCTTGGGAGCGGCTCCGGGCTCGCTCCAGACCACCTCGCGGCTGCCCGGGCTGACCGGCAGCGCGACCTGGCCGTCGAGGGCCTCGGCGACCTGGGCGACGTCCGGCAGCCGGCCGTCGGTGATGGCCATCCGGGCGGGCTCGTCGCTGACCAGCGCCCAACGGCCCTCGTGGGTGATGCCGATCGGCAGCACGTCGTACTTCTCGCGGTCGATCGCCCTCAGCACGCTGCCCGCGGTGGAGACCGAGATGGCGTGCTCGGAGCTGCGGCCACCGAAGACGATCGCTACGCGCGGCTTCGCGGACGGGTTCTGGGAGGTCTGTTCGATGCTCATATCGCGTTTGAGAGTACCGTGCGGGGTGTTTCCGGAAAGTCAGCCACCCTGGACGGACGGGCTCAGTGCCGTTCCGCCTTGGCCGAACGGGACATCAGGGCCTGCAACGCCTCCTGGGTGGGGCGCCCGTTGTGCACCACGTCCACCACGGCCTCGACGATCGGCATGTCGACGCCGCTGCGGCGGGCCAGGTCGAGGACCGACTCGCAGGACTTGACGCCCTCGGCGGTCTGCCGGGTGGCCGCGATGGTCTCGGCCAGCGACATCCCGCGGCCCAGGTTGGTACCGAAGGTGTTGTTGCGCGACAACGGCGAGGAGCAGGTCGCCACCAGGTCGCCCATCCCGGCGAGCCCGGCGAAGGTGTGCGGGTCGGCGCCGAGGGCCGTCCCCAGCCGGGTGGTCTCGGCCAGTCCGCGGGTGATCAGGGTCGCCTTGGTGTTGTCGCCGAGCCCCATGCCGTTGGCCATGCCGACCGCCAGGCCGATCACGTTCTTCACCGCGCCACCCAGCTCGCAGCCGATCACGTCGGTGTTGGTGTACGGGCGGAAGTACGGGGTGTGGCAGGCGGTCTGGAGGCGCTTGGCGACGGCCTCGTCGGTGCAGGCCACCACGCTCGCGGCGGGCTGCCGGTTGGCGATCTCCCGGGCCAGGTTCGGGCCGCTGACCACCGCGACCCGCTCCGGGCCGACCTTGGTGACCTCCTCGATGACCTCGCTCATCCGCTTGGCAGTGCCGAGTTCGATGCCCTTCATCAGGCTGACCAGCACGGTCTGCGGCTCGATCAGCGGTGCCCAGGCCGCGAGGTTCTCGCGCAGCGTCTGCGAGGGCACCACGAGCACCGCGAAGTCGGCGCCGGCCAGCGCCTCCGCGGGGTCGGTGGTGGCCCGGACCGAGGCCGGAAGCTCCACGCCCGGCAGGTAGTCCGGGTTGGTGTGGGTGGCGTTGACGGCGTCGGCCAGCTCCTGGCGGCGGCCCCAGAGCACCACCTCGCAGCCGGCGTCGGCCAGCACCATCGCGAACGCGGTCCCCCAGGAACCCGTCCCGAACACGGCGCATCGGGTCACTTGCCGGCCTCCTCGGTACCGTTGCCGCGCTTGCCCGCGGCCCGCTGCCGCTCGGCCGCGGCCGTCGTGGCCCGCTGCCGGGCCGCCGTCCTCATGTCGAAGCGCTCGGCCGGCGGCTCCTCGCCGCGGATTCCGGCCAGCACGTCGGTGATCGCCTGCATGATGTCCTCGGTCGCGTCCCGGAGCACCTGCGAGGTGAGCTCCTGGCCCGCGTACCTGCTCAGGTCCACGGCCGGCCCGGCCGCCACCGTCACCTTGTGCCGGGGGAACAGGTTGAATCTGCCCTTGCCTGAGGCGCCTCTGCCGTACGGCGGGATGATCTCCTGCGCACCCCAGTGCGCCACCGGGATGACCGGCGCGCCGGTCATCAGTGCGACCCGGGCCACGCCGGTCTTGCCGGTCATCGGCCACAGGTCCGGGTCCCGGGTGAGCGTTCCCTCGGGGTAGAACTGCACGCACTGCCCGTCGTTCACCGCGTCGACCGCGGCCCGGAACGCCCGCGCGGCGTCGGTCGACTCCCGGAACACCGGGATCTGGCGGGTCTTGCGGAGCATGAAGCCGATGAACGGCACCGAGAACACCGAGGACTTGCCGAGCATCCGCGGCGGGCGCCCGCTGTTGTACTGCCAGTGCGCGTAGATCACCGGGTCGATGATCGAGTTGTGGTTGACCGCGGCGATGAAGCCACCCTCCTGGGGAAGGTGCTCCCAGCCCCGCCAGTCGGGCTTCACCAGCGCGGTCGTCACCGGCTTCACCAGCACGGCCGCGAAGCGGTACCAGACGCCGTAGTCGGCGTTGCCGAAGCTGGCATACGAGCGGCGGGCCACCCCAGGTCCTCCTCATCCGGTGCGGCACGTGGGGTGCCGCAGTCTCTCGCCATCCGCGACCCCCTGTTCGGGGGCCCGGAGCGCGGAACAGTCTCGCCCGACCGCGAACCGGCTGTCGAGCAACCCCGCCAGCACATCGGGGCGGGCGTGACCAAACGCACGTCCGCACAGCTCGGACGGCCTGGCGAGGGTTCCGGGACCGGCGTCACAATGACGCCGATGACCCAGGACACCGTACGCCCCAGCGGGCCCGTCGCGCCCGCCGCACCCACCGCCGGCTGGTCGCTGGTGCTGCCGCTCAAGCCGCTCGCCCTGGCGAAGACGCGGCTGGCCCCGTTTGCCGGTGAGCACCGCCCGGACCTGGCACTCTGCTTCGCCCTGGACACCGTCGACGCGGCGCTGGCCACGCCCGGGGTGGCCCGGGTGCTGGTGGTCACCCGGGACGCCACGGCCGCCCGGCGGCTGGCCGCGCTCGGCGCCGTCGTGGTAGGCGACGAGCCGGGCGGCGGACTCAACCACGCACTGGCGCACGGCGCGGCGGCCGCGCTGGCGCTCGCGCCGCGCGCCCCGCTGGCCGCGCTCTCGGCGGACCTTCCGGCGCTGCGCCCGGCCGAACTGGCCCGGGTGCTGGCGGCCGTACCGCCGGCCGGCCGGGCATTCCTGGCCGACGCCCCGGGGCTGGGCACCACCCTGCTCGCCTGCGCCCCCGGCAGCCCGCTCTCCCCCGCCTTCGGCGACGGCTCGCGGGCCCGGCACGCGTCCGGCGGCGCCCGCGAACTGCGGCTGGACGGCGTGGAGTCGGTGCGCCGGGACGTCGACACCGGTGCCGACCTCGGCGAGGCTCTGGCACTCGGCGTCGGCCCGCACACCCGCGCCCTGTCGGCCCGGCTCGGCTACGCCCCGGGCGCGCCCGCCGAACGCGGCTGAGACAGCGCCCGGTTCTGTCGGTACCCCTCGCTATGCTGCTTCCATGCAGGCCACCGCGTTCACCTTCGACCCCGCCACCCGGGCCGGCTCCGTGCTGCTCGACGACGGGACCCCGGTGCCGTTCGACGCCGCCGCCTTCGACGCGGGCGGCCTGCGGCTGCTCCGCCCCGGCCAGCGGGTGCGGATCCGCACCGAGGGCGCCGGCGAGGCCCGCCGCGTGGTCTTCCTGACGCTGCAGACCTTCCCGGACCCGGCCGGGGGCTGACGCCCCGCCCCGCCGCCCTGCCCGAAAGCCGAAGAGCCGTGGCGGCCCGTCCCCCGGGGCTCCGGGTGGAGGTGCGCCACGGCTCTGGAAGGCCGTCCGTCGACTACTTCGCCGTGGTCTTGCGCGCGGTGGTCTTGCGGGTGGCGGTCTTCTTCGCCGGAGCCGTCTTCTTGGCCGTGGCGGTCGCCTTCTTGGCGGCGGTGGCCGTGGTCTTCTTGGCGGCGGCGGTGGTCGCCGTCTTCTTCGCGGCGGCCGCGGTCTTCTTGGTGGCGGTCGCGGTGGTCTTCTTCGCGGCGGCCGTGGTGGTCTTCTTGGTGGCGGTCGCCTTCTTGGCGGCGGTGGCCGTGGTCTTCTTGGCGGCGGCGGTGGTCGCCGTCTTCTTCGCGGCGGCCTTCTTGGTGGCGGCCGGAGCCGCGGCGGCGGCCGAGGCGGCGCGCTTGGTGGCGGCGCGCTTGGCGGCCGGGGTCGCGGCGACGCCGCTCTTGCCCGGGGTGAGGGAGCCCTTGGGGGCCTTCTTCACCGAGGGGCCTTCCTTCGGCAGCTTCTTGCTGCCGCTGACCAGGTCCTTGAAGCCCTGGCCGGGACGGAAGCGGGGCACCGAGGTCTTCTTGACCTTGACCTTCTCGCCGGTCTGCGGGTTGCGGGCGAAGCGCGCGGAGCGCTCCACCTTCTCAAAGGTGCCAAAACCGGTGACCGACACCCGGTCACCGGCCACAACGGCGCGGACCATGGTGTCGAGCACTGCGTCGACGGCCTCTGCGGCAGCCTTGCGACCGCCCAGCTGCTCGGCCACCGCTTCGACAAGCTGAGCCTTGTTCACGTCTTCCCCTTCGGAAACGGGCGCCGGATGATTCCATCCGTTCTTTTCGCACGTTAGGTATGTATCTGCGGACTTTCAATTACCAAACGCGCGAATCACCCTAGTGTCGCAATGGATTTGCGCATCGGCGACCTCAGACGACGGGCGGACGCCCCTCGTCGAGGTCCTGCACAAAGCGAGCCAACCGCCTTGCCGCCCCCGGAAGATCGCGCTTGGCGGTCTCCGTGGCGATGAGGAGTTGTCGGGTGAGAGCGGTCTTTGCATCGGCAGACACGTTCAGCGCATGCACGCGGGCGTGAGCTTGCTTCAACCGCTCGGCCACAAGCGCGTAGAGCGCTGCGACTTCCGGGTCGTCCGGCCCCTCAGCAGGTGAGGTGGCGGCGTCCGGCCGATCGTCAATTCGGCGTTCGGATCCCCGGCCCGTGGACTCCGGTGACGCGGGTTCGCCGCCCGCGTACGGAGGTTCATGGTGCCGGTGCATGTACTGATTGTGCCATCTACCCGCAGTTGTGCTTGCCCGGGGCCCTCTGCGGCATTGCCAAATCGGCAATCGGGGGCCGGACCGGGCGGCGAACTCCGGCTCCGGAACGCCGGATGGCCCGCCCCCCCGACGGGGGGACGGGCCATCCGGCGGAACGTCAGAATGCTTGTTCCCAAGCGGTTCCCAGGATCTCGGCGGGTTCTCTCAGGCAACCGGCAGAGTGCGCGGCTTGAACGCCGGCCGGGTGGCCTCGAAGGCCGCGATGTCGCCCTCGTTCTGCAGGGTGATGCTGATGTCGTCCAGGCCGTTCAGCAGCCGCCAACGCACATTGTCGTCCAGCTCGAAGGAGGCCGTGACGCCCTCGGCGCGGACCTCGCGGGCCTCCAGGTCGACGGTGATCTCGGCGGTCGGGTCGGCCTCGGTCAGCGCCCAGAGCCGCTCCACGGTCTCCTGCGGCAGGACGACGGTGAGCAGGCCGTTCTTCAGCGAGTTGCCACGGAAGATGTCGGCGAACCGGGACGAGATCACGGCGTGGAAACCGTAGTTCTGCAACGCCCAGACCGCGTGCTCACGGGAGGAGCCGGTGCCGAACTCGGGGCCGGCCACCAGGACGGTGGCGCCCTGCCGCTCCGGCCGGTTGAGGATGAACGACTCGTCCTTGCGCCAGGCCTCGAACAGCCCGTCCTCGAAACCGGAACGGGTGACCTTCTTCAGCCAGTGGGCCGGGATGATCTGGTCGGTGTCGACGTTGCTGCGGCGCAGCGGAACGGCCCGGCCGGTGTGGGTGGTGAACTTCTCCATGCTGCTCAGGCCTCCACAGCGACGTCGGACGAGAGATCGGCGGGCGCGGCCAGCCGGCCCAGGACTGCGGTGGCGGCGGCGACCTGCGGGGAGACCAGGTGGGTGCGGCCGCCCTTGCCCTGGCGGCCCTCGAAGTTGCGGTTCGAGGTGGAGGCGCAGCGCTCGCCGGGGGCCAGCTGGTCGGGGTTCATGCCCAGGCACATCGAGCAGCCCGCGTGGCGCCACTCGGCGCCGGCGGCGGTGAACACCTTGTCCAGGCCCTCCTCGACGGCCTGCAGGGCGACCCGCACCGAGCCGGGGACGACCAGCATCCGCACGCCCTCGGCGACGGTGCGGCCGTCCAGGATGGCCGCGGCGGCCCGGAGGTCCTCGATCCGGCCGTTGGTGCAGGAGCCGACGAAGACGGCGTCGACCTTGACCTCGCGCAGCGGGGTGCCGGCCTCCAGGCCCATGTACTTCAGGGCGTTCTCGGCGGCGGTCCGCTCCTGCGGGTCGGCGAAGGAGGCCGGGTCCGGCACGTCGGCGCCGAGCGGGGCGCCCTGGCCCGGGTTGGTGCCCCAGGTGACGAACGGGGTCAGCCGGGTCGCGTCGATGAAGATCTCGTGGTCGAAGACCGCGTCCTCGTCGGTGACCAGGGTCTTCCAGTACTCGACCGCGGCGTCCCAGTCCTCGCCCTGCGGGGCGTGCGGGCGGCCCTCCAGGTAGTCGAAGGTGGTCTGGTCCGGGGCGATCATGCCGGCCCGGGCGCCCGCCTCGATGGACATGTTGCAGATGGTCATCCGGGCCTCCATGGAGAGGCTGCGGATGGCCGAGCCGCGGTACTCCAGGACGTAGCCCTGGCCGCCGCCGGTACCGATCCGGGTGATGATCGCCAGGATCAGGTCCTTGGCGGTCACGCCCTCGGGCAGCTCGCCCTCGACGGTGATCGCCATGGTCCTGAACGGAGCCAGCGGCAGCGTCTGGGTGGCCAGCACGTGCTCCACCTGGCTGGTGCCGATGCCGAACGCCAGGGCGCCGAACGCGCCGTGGGTGGAGGTGTGGGAGTCGCCGCAGACCACGGTGGTGCCGGGCTGGGTCAGGCCCAGCTGCGGGCCGACCACGTGGACGACACCCTGCTCGACGTCGCCGAGCGAGTGGATCCGGACGCCGAACTCGGCGGCGTTGCGGCGCAGCGTCTCCAACTGCACCCGCGACACGGGGTCCGCGATGGGCTTGTCGATGTCCAGGGTGGGGGTGTTGTGGTCCTCGGTGGCGATCGTCAGATCGGTCCGGCGGACCTTGCGCCCGGCCAGCCGGAGGCCGTCGAAGGCCTGCGGGCTGGTCACCTCGTGGAGCAGGTGCAGGTCGATGAAGAGCAGGTCGGGCTCGCCCTCCGCGCGCCGCACGACGTGGTCGTCCCAGACCTTCTCTGCGAGTGTCCGTCCCATCGGATTCCCTCCAGCCGGCCGCGTTGCCGGCCTTCTCGTGTCGTCGAGGTCAGTGCTTTCGCCGCCCTGTGAGGCTCGCGTCGCGCGACCTGCACGCCGGATCGGTGTCCACGATGCGGACGGCCTGTTGGGGCCGCATCCTGGATGTCTCCCGGGCTGCTGCCTCCAGGGTGGCGCTTTTCGCGGAAGATTGAACTTGCGTCTCGCGGAATGAGACTGCAGTCTTAGGGCATGGACAACTCTAGCGGCGTCGGCGTTCTCGACAAGGCCGCTCTGGTGCTCAGCGCACTGGAGTCGGGCCCCGCCACGTTGGCGGGGCTGGTCGCCGCCACCGGTCTGGCGCGGCCCACGGCCCACAGACTCGCCGTCGCACTCGAACACCACCGACTGGTCACCAGGGACATGCAGGGCCGGTTCATCCTCGGCCCCCGCCTCTCCGAACTCTCCGCCGCAGCGGGCGAGGACCGGCTGCTCGCCACCGCGGGCCCGGTCCTGACCCACCTGCGCGACGTCACCGGCGAGAGCGCACAGCTCTACCGCCGCCAGGGCGAGATGCGGATCTGCGTAGCCGCCGCCGAGCGGCTCTCCGGCCTGCGGGACACCGTCCCGGTCGGCAGCACCCTGCCGATGAAGGCCGGCTCGGCCGCCCAGGTCCTGCTGGCCTGGGAGGAGCCCGAGCGGCTCCACCGCGGCCTCCAGGGCGCCCGCTTCACCGCCACCGCACTGAGCGGCGTCCGCCGCCGCGGCTGGGCCCAGTCGATCGGCGAGCGCGAGCCGGGCGTGGCCTCGGTCTCCGCGCCCGTGCGCGGCCCCTCCAACCGCGTGGTGGCCGCCGTCTCCGTCTCCGGCCCGATCGAGCGCCTGACCCGCCACCCGGGCCGGCTGCACGCCCAGGCCATCATCGAGGCCGCCAACCGTCTGACCGAGGCCCTGCGCCGCGGCTGACCACTCCCCCCACCGATAACGGAAAGGGCCCCGCACACTCCGGTGTGCGGGGCCCTTTCGGCAATGTCCCGGGAAATGCAAAAAAGCCCCGGTGACCGGGGCTTCATTCTCTATCTGGCTGGGGTACCAGGACTCGAACCTAGACTAAATGAACCAGAATCACTCGTGCTGCCAATTACACCATACCCCAACAAAGCAATCGGCCGATGGGCGTTCCTTCGAGGGGGACACAGCCACCGGCTTCGTGCTCTGGTACCCCCGACCGGATTCGAACCGGCGCTACTGCCGTGAGAGGGCAGCGTGCTAGGCCGCTACACAACGGGGGCTTTCCAGGCGATCCCTTGCGGGATCAGTACCCCCGACCGGATTCGAACCGGCGCTACTGCCGTGAGAGGGCAGCGTGCTAGGCCGCTACACAACGGGGGCTTTCCAGGCGATCCCTTGCGGGATCAGTACCCCCGACCGGATTCGAACCGGCGCTACTGCCGTGAGAGGGCAGCGTGCTAGGCCGCTACACAACGGGGGCTTGATCTTCATTTGTACTGCTGGGTACTGCTCGTACTGCGCTGGGGTACCAGGACTCGAACCTAGACTAAATGAACCAGAATCACTCGTGCTGCCAATTACACCATACCCCACCAGAGTTGAACCCCTGCGGGCCCTTCTCAGGCGTTGCGCCTCTCGTTCGGAACCGGCGGGGGTTTCGCTCCCTCGTCCGTTCCCTCCCGGGCGGCGCAGAAAGAACATTACCCGACGTCTGCCCCGGCTCCAAAATCGATAACCCCAGGCAGCGGCCGGGGCGGCTGCGGGCCAGGTCGGAACCGGGCCCGCAGCCGCCCGCGCGGGGCTCAGGCAGCCGGGACGGCGGCCAGCGCGGAGGTCAGCCGGCGCAGCGTCTCGGGGCGGCCGAGCAGCTCCATCGACTCGAACAGCGGCGGGGAGACCCGGCGGCCGGTGACGGCCACCCGCAGCGGCGTGAAGGCGAACTTGGGCTTGATGCCCAGGCCCTCCACCAGGGCCTCGCGCAGCGCGGCCTGGATCGGTTCCGGGGTGAAGTCCTCCAGCGCCTCCAGCGCCTTGATGCTGGCCTCCAGCACCGGGCGGGCGTCGGCGTTGAGCACCTTGGCCGCGTCGTCCGGGTCGAGCGTGAAGTCGGCCGGGTCGACGAAGAGGAAGCCGGCCATGTTCACGATCTCGCTCAGCACGACCATCCGCTCCTGGGTGAGCGGGGCCACCTTGGCCAGCAGCTCCAGCTGCTCGGCGGTCGGCTCGGCCGGCAGCAGGCCGGGGGCCTGCAGGTACGGCACCAGACGCCGGACGAAGTCCTCCGGCGCCAGCTTGCGCAGGTGCTCGGCGTTGATGTGCTCGCACTTCTTGAGGTCGAAGCGGGCCGGGTTGGCGTTGACGTCGGCGATGTCGAACGCCGCGACCAGCTGCTCCACGCTGAAGATGTCGTCGTCCGCGGAGAGCGACCAGCCGAGCAGCGACAGGTAGTTGAGCAGGCCCTCGGGGATGAAGCCGCGCTCGCGGTACAGGTTGAGCGAGGCCTGCGGGTCGCGCTTGGAGAGCTTCTTGTTGCCCTCGCCCATCACGTACGGCAGGTGGCCGAAGCGCGGGGTGCTGCCGTCGCCGACACCGATCTCGGCGAGCGCCGCGTAGAGCGCGATCTGGCGCGGGGTCGAGGAGAGCAGGTCCTCGCCGCGGAGCACGTGGGTGATGCCCATCAGGGCGTCGTCCACCGGGTTGACCAGGGTGTACAGCGGCGCGCCGTTGGCCCGGACGATGCCGTAGTCGGGCACGTTCTCCGGCTCGAAGGTGAGCGTGCCGCGCACCAGGTCGTCGAACGAGATCGTGCGGTCGGGCATCCGGAACCGCAGGATCGGCTCGCGCTTCTCCAGCTTGTAGACGGCGATCTGGTCGTCCGTCAGCTCGCGGCAGTGGCCGTCGTAGCCGGAGGGCTTGCCGGCCGCGCGGGCGGCCTCGCGGCGGGCGTCCAGCTCCTCGGTGGAGCAGTAGCAGTGGTACGCGTGGCCGGCCTCGTGCAGGCGGCGGGCGACGTCGGCGTAGATGTCCATCCGCTGCGACTGGCGGTACGGCTCGTGCGGGCCGCCGATCTCCGGGCCCTCGTCCCAGTCGAAGCCGAGCCAGCGCATGGCGTCGAGCAGCTGGTTGTACGACTCCTCGGAGTCGCGGGCGGAGTCGGTGTCCTCGATCCGGAAGACCAGCGTGCCGCCGTTGTGGCGGGCGAAGGCCCAGTTGAAGAGGGCGGTGCGGACCAGGCCCACGTGCGGGTTCCCGGTCGGGGAGGGACAGAAGCGAACCCGAACGGACGGGTCAGTGTTAGCCACGCTTGATCACCTTGTTGGTGAGAGTGCCGATGCCTTCGATGGAGACGGCGACCTCGTCGCCGACGTTGAGCGGGCCCACCCCAGCGGGTGTGCCGGTGAGGATGACGTCGCCGGGCAGCAGCGTCATGGCCTCGGAGATGTGGACGATCAGCTCGGCGACCGAGCGGACCATCAGGGAGGTGCGGCCGGTCTGCCGCAGCTCGCCGTTGACCGTGCAGGTGACGGCCAGGTCGGCCGGGTCGAGGTCGGTCTCGATCCACGGGCCGAGCGGGCAGGCGGTGTCGAAGCCCTTGGCCCGGGCCCACTGGCCCTCGCGCTGCTGGATGTCGCGCGCGGTGACGTCGTTGGCGCAGGTGTAGCCGAGGATCACCTCGGGCACCCGGTCCAGCGGGACCTCGCGGCACATCCGGCCGATCACCACGGCCAGTTCGGCCTCGTGGTGGATGTCCGAGGAGAACGGCGGGTAGGCGATCGCCTCGGTCGGGCCGATCACCGAGGTGGACGGCTTGAAGAAGGTGAGCGGAACGTCCGGGACGGCGTTGCCCAGCTCGGCCGCGTGGGCGGCGTAGTTGCGGCCGACCGCGACGATCTTGTTGGGCAGCATCGGGCTGAGCAGCCGGACGTCCTGGAACCGGTAGCTCTCACCGGTGGGCTGGGGCTGCCCGAACGGGTGGCCGGCCAGGGCGTGGACGACCAGAGACTCGGGCTGGGCCGGGTCGCCCTCGACCACTCCGAAGGAGACGCTGCCGGCGGCAGGGCTCCCTTCCCGGACGGAAAACCTGGCAATGCGCACGGCTGGGCTACCCCTCGCTTCGTCGGCCGCCCGGGGCGCGCCCGGGCGCTGGTGGGCGCCGCGCCCTCGGGCCCGGCCCCGCTCAATCGTCGACCAGGCTATCGCGCGGGCCCCCCTCCGGCCGCTTTGCCCCTGTTCAGCGGGGTTGCGCCCGACTCGGGCGCGCGCCGGGTCCGGGACGGCCCGGCCCCGGGCGCCGGACCGGAGCGGGCGGATCACGGCGAAGGGCGCCGGAGCCGCCCGGTGGGGGCGGTCCCGGCGCCCTTCGCGGAGCGCGGGTGGCTCGGTCCTACGACGTCGCTCAGTCCTGCGGGACGGCGACCACGGGGGCGACCATCAGCTTGGTGCGGCGCGGGTTGGCGGTGTTGGCCGGCAGCTCGGTGGCGTAGGTCACCACGTCCTCGGACCTGCGGGCGCCCGGGATCCTGCTGAAGTCCTCGACCGAGGCCAGCGTCGTCCGGCGCGGGTTCGCCGTGGAACGGCTGGTGAGCGTGGGCTCGGTGGCGGCCTTGTTCGCCTGGGACATCGCGTCAGCACCTCTGGGTCGTGGACGGCGTCTCGGCATGAACCGGCGCCGGCCTGAGTGATTCGGGGAGATTCTGGGCAGGCTGATCGGGGCCGTGCTCCGGAAGCAGCCAGATTACGGATCTCATTCCACAGGCACCGTGACCAAAGCTACACATTGACCTGTGATTTTGATCACAAATTGAAGAGCAATTCTCCTATATCCGACATATCGCTGCATCAGGTTTTACCGGCATAGCGGATATATCGGGCATTCCGGAAGGTCCGCTCGTCCAGTTGATCTCGGGTCGGCTTGGCATGTATCCGGCGAGTGTCCGAAAAAGGCGGTATTCCGGTCCGGTTACCGCACAGTCAGTGAAATCGCGCGCGCGGTCCGTAGTGTCGCCCGGCGCGCCCTGGCGGCCCTTGTTGGGATTCCCCGGCTGTGCTGGAATGCCACGGACCGTGGGTAGGGAGTAGTCCACCCCGGCGACCCGCTCTCCCGGACCGGCCGGGGTGCGGATGGAAACTCGACACCGTCCAGGCCGTGGCGACGCGGCGGGACGCCCGGTCCAGAGGTTGCGACGCCAGTGCAGGGACGTTTCAAAAGGGGTAGCGGCGCCGCGGGTGACCCGGAGTCGCGTGAGCCCGTGGCAGCCCCGCAGCAGGTGGCGGCGCCCGGCGGGCCGGCCGAGCCGGCGCCCGATGCGGGCGGCCGCCCGGAGGACGACGGCCAGCAGGACCGCAAGTCGGCCCGGGACAAACTCCGCAAGACCCTCACCCGGCGGCGCGCCACCGGTATGAGCCGGCTGGCGATGCGCAACTGGCGGATTCGTACCCGCCTGATCGCCCTGCTCACGCTGCCCGTGCTGGTCGCGCTCGTCCTCGGTGGCCTGCGCATCCAGACCTCGCTCGAGGCCTCGCAGCAGCTCGCCCAGATGGCGAACCTCTCCGACCTGGCCAAGAAGGCGACCAACCTCGCCGACGCGCTGCAGAACGAGCGGGACATCAGCGCCGGCCCGATCACCGCGGACCCGCAGAAGCCGCTCGACGACGACATCGTCAGCGCCCGCAAGATCACCGACGACCTGAACCGCACCTTCACCGCGTCCTCGGACAAGTTCGAGAACCTCGAACTCTCCGGCGGCAAGGCGCTGCTCTTCCAGATCCGCCGCGACCTGAACTCGATCTCGGACGCCCGCGGCAACCCGTACCAGAACAACCAGAACATCCAGGCCACGATCACCGCCTACGACGTGATCATCCGAGACCTGCTGTCGATCTCCCAGGACATCGCGCTCGCGTCCAACAACAAGGACCTGGTCCGCGCGACCCGCGCGCTGCAGCAGTTCTCGCTGGCCAAGAACGCCACCTCGCAGCAGCGCGCACTGATCGCCGCCGCGCTCGCCAACCCGAAGCCCGACCTCAGCCTGAGCGACGAGTCCTTCGGCATCCGCCTGCGCACGTCCTACGACAACGCGCTCACCAGCTTCAACAACATCTACACCTCGCACGACCTGGACAACCTGCGCGGGCAGCTCAGCTACAACTCGGTGGTCGCCGACGCCGACCGCTACGCGCGCTCGATCCTCCAGCAGAGCGGTATCCACCAGACCGAGCCGGTCAGCTACAAGGACTGGTACGAGAAGATCAGCGCCAAGATCACGGCCGAGCGCCGGATCGAGGGCAAGCTGATCGAGGACCTCGACGGCAAGGCCCAGGACCTGCAGTCCCAGGCCGACACCGAGGCCCTGGTCATCGGTGCCGCCGTCGCGCTGGTGCTGCTCTTCGCCCTCGGCGGCGCCGCCGTCATCGCCCGCTCGATGGTGCGCTCGCTGACCCGTCTGCAGGCCGCGGCCGAGGACGTCGCCGAGCGGCGGCTGCCCGAGCTCGTCAAGACGCTCTCGGAGAGCGACCCGCACGACGTCGACGTCACCGTCGAGCCCGTCGCCGTCGACTCCACCGACGAGATCGGCCACGTGGCGCACGCCTTCGACATGGTGCACAGCGAGGCCGTCCGCCTCGCCGCCGAGCAGGCCCTCCTCCGCGGCAACATCAACGCGATGTTCACCAACCTCTCGCGCCGCAGCCAGGGCCTCATCCAGCGCCAGCTGTCGCTCATCTCCGAGCTGGAGAGCCGCGAGGCCGACCCGGACCAGCTGGCCAACCTCTTCAAGCTGGACCACCTCGCGACCCGTATGCGCCGCAACGGCGAAAACCTCCTCGTCCTCGCCGGTGAGGACCCGGGCCGCCGCTGGACCCGCCCCGTCCCGCTGGTCGACGTGCTCCGCGCCGCCGCCTCCGAGGTGGAGCAGTACGAGCGCATCGAGCTCGCCTCGGTGCCGTCGGCCGAGGTCGCCGGCCGCGTCGTCAACGACCTCGTCCACCTGCTCGCCGAGCTGCTGGAGAACGCCACCTCGTTCTCCAGCCCGCAGACCCGCGTCCGGGTCACCGGCCACGCCCTGCCGGACGGCCGGGTGCTGGTCGAGATCCACGACACCGGTATCGGCCTGAGCCCCGACGACCTCGCCGACATCAACGAGCGTCTCGCCAACCCGCCGACGGTGGACGTCTCGGTCTCCCGCCGCATGGGCCTCTTCGTGGTCGGCCGCCTGTCCCTGCGACACGGCATCCGCATCCAGCTGCGCCCCAGCGACTCCGGCGGCACCACCGCGCTGGTCATGCTCCCGGTGGACGTCACCAACTCGGCCGACCGCCGCGGCGTCGGCCGCCCCGGCCCCGCGCAGGCCAAGCAGCAGCGCGGGGTCGCCCCGACGCCGCGCCAGCAGCGCCAGGTGCCCGGCGGCCCGGCCGCCGGACTCGGCGGCGGCCCGGCCGCGCTCGGTCAGGGTCCGGCGGGCGGTGCCCCGCAGGGCCGTCCGCAGCTCGGCCAGAGCGGTCCCGGCGGCCAGGGTGCCCAGGGCGGTCCCGGCGCGCCGGGCGGCCAGGGCGGGCGGGCCGGAGCCGGCCTGCCGACCCGCCAGGTCGGCCAGTCGCTGCGCGAGACCCCGCCGCAGGGGCGGCCGGGCCAGCAGGGCCAGCCCGCGCAGCAGAACCCGCAGGCACAGCAGAACCAGCAGGGCGGCCTCCCGCAGCGCGGCCCGGGCCGGCAGGGCCCGTCGCAGGGCGGCCCCGGCGGCCTGCCCCGCCGGGGCCAGCAGCAGCCCGGCGCGCCGCAGCCCGGTCCTGGCCGGCCCGCCGACGGCCGTCGGCCCGGCCAGGAGCGGCCGCGCCCCGGCGGCGAGTCCCACGGTGGTCCGGGTGCCCGGACCGGCGAGCAGCCTCAGCACGGCTGGGCCGACCAGTCCGGCCGTCCGGGTGCGCCGCAGGGCGCCCGCCCGGGCCGGCCGCAGGAGGGCCTGCCGCAGCGCCGCCAGCCCGGCCAGGCCCCGCAGGGCCCGGGCGGCCAGGGCCCGCAGGGTCCGCGCCGCCCGCAGCGCCCCGGTCCGGACGGGCCGCAGCAGGGCCGGCAGCCGCAGCTTCCGCCGCAGCAGGCCCAGCCCCAGCAGGCCCAGCCGCAGCAGATCCAGCCGCAGCCGCAGCCCCAGCCGCTGCCGTCGGCCGAGCCCTCGCCGATGGAGAGCACCGCGCAGTTCGCCCGGCCGCGCTTCGAGGCCAGCGAGATCGACCCGCGTGACCCGCTGGGCCTCGGTCTGGTCGAGCCGGTACTGCCGAACGTGCCGAACCCGGCCACCCGTCCGGAGCAGGTCCGCCAGGAGCAGGTCCGCCAGGAACCCGCCCGCCAGGAGGCCTTCCGGCAGGAGCCGATGGCGCTGCCGACCGGTCCGTCCCAGGGCGGTGCGCCGGGCTTCGAGCCGGCGGAGCAGGCCTGGTACGCCGAGAACGGCCAGCAGGCCCAAGCCGCGCAGGCGGCCCGGCCGCAGCAGTACCAGCCGCGCCGGCCCGGGACCACCGCGCCCGGTGTCCAGGAGCAGGCACCGCAGGCCCGCCCGCAGCAGGCGCCGCAGGCCCCCCAGGGCCAGGCCCAGCCGCAGCAGGCCCCGCAGCCCGGCCAGGGCGGTCACCCCGGCCAGCCCGGCGAGGGCGACGCCCCGTGGCGCCCGTCCGCCAACGACGAGCGCTGGCGCCGGGCCGAGCAGGTCCGCGAGCCCTCGACCAACGGCGTCACCATGTCCGGCCTCCCCCGGCGGACCCCGCAGGCCAACCTGGTCTCCGGCACCGCAGAAGCGTCCCCGCTGACCGGTCCTCAGGTCTCCCGTGCCCCCGAGGAGGTGCGCGGCCGGCTGACCAACCTGCGCCGCGGCATCCAGCAGGGTCGCCGGGTCGGCGCCGAGCAGGCGTCCGGCCCGGGCAACCAGGGCGGCCAGGGCAACCAGCACGGCCAGCATGGTGCCCAGCAGCCCGGGTTCGATAGTTTCGGGGGCCGCACCGACGGCAACGGCGCAGATCATCAGGAGCGTTGAGTTGAATCAGATGAGCCAGGCCGCACAGAACCTGAACTGGCTGATCACCAATTTCGTGGACAACACCCCTGGGGTGTCGCACACGGTGGTGGTCTCCGCGGACGGCCTCCTGCTGTGCATGTCCGAAGGTTTCCCCCGCGACCGCGCCGACCAGCTCGCCGCCGTCGCCTCCGGCCTCACCTCCCTCACCTCCGGCGCCAGCCGGATCTTCGAGGGCGGCGAGGTCAACCAGACCGTCGTCGAGATGGAGCGCGGCTTCCTCTTCCTGATGGCCATCAGCGACGGCTCCGCCCTCGCCGTACTGGCATCCCCGGACTCCGACATCGGTCTGGTCGGCTACGAAATGGCCCTCCTCGTCGACCGCGCCGGCGCCGTCCTCACACCCGCACTCCGCGCAGAACTCCAGGGCAGTCTCCTGCACTGAGTGCCCTGAGCGGCCGACCCATCCGTCCCACCTCCCCGCCGGGTCTGACCCGACCAGGCCCGGCGCCTCACCCTCAGCTACCCTCAGGCAGCTGATTTCGCCTCAGCTGGCACCGCCCCAGCTGGAACCGGCTGCCCAAGGCTGCAGCACAAGGAGGACCCATGACCCCGCCTTCGACACCCGCCGGCTCGTACGGCAGCGGGTACGGCAGCGGCTACGGCGGGCAGCAGTCCGACGGCTACGAGCAGCAGCCGCTGGTCCGCCCGTATGCGATGACCGGAGGCCGTACCCGGCCCCGGTACCAGCTCGCCATCGAGGCGCTGATCTCGACCACCGGCTCCGCCGAGCGGACCGGCGGCCTGCTGCCCGAGCATGCCCGGATCGTGAACCTCTGCCGTGAGGTCAAGTCCATCGCGGAGATCTCCGCACTGGCCGGCGTGCCGCTCGGTGTCGCCCGCATCCTCGTGGCCGACCTGGCCGAGGCCGGCCTCGTCGCCATCCACCAGCCCGCCGCCGCGGGCGAGTCGGGCGGAACGCCCGATGTCACGCTGCTCGAAAGGGTCCTCAGTGGACTTCGCAAGCTCTAACGGAGCCACCCGCGCCACGACCTCGGCGAAGATCGTCGTCGCAGGCGGTTTCGGTGTCGGCAAGACCACGCTCGTCGGCGCCGTCTCCGAGATCAACCCGCTGCGCACCGAAGCCGTCATGACCTCCGCGTCCGCCGGCATCGACGACATCAGCCACGTCTCCGGCAAGACGACCACCACCGTCGCCATGGACTTCGGCCGCATCACCCTCGACGAAGACCTCATCCTCTACCTGTTCGGCACCCCCGGACAGGACCGCTTCTGGTTCATGTGGGACGACCTCGTCCGCGGAGCCATCGGCGCCGTCGTCCTCGTCGACACCCGACGCCTCGCCGACTGCTTCCCCGCCCTCGACTACTTCGAGAACAGCGGACTCCCCTTCGTCGTCGCCCTCAACGGCTTCGACGGACACCAGCCCCACACCGCCGACGAGGTCCGCGAAGCCCTCCAACTCGGCCCCGACACCCCCGTCGTCACCCTCGACGCCCGACGGCGCGACAGCGCCAAGAGCGCCCTCATCACCCTCGTCGAACACGCCCTCCTCGCCCGCCTCCGCTGAGCGCGGCCCGCAGGCCGGCAGCCCCGGTGTCCCGCCAGCCCGGCGGGGCACCGGGGCACCTACGCATGCGGGGGGGTGTCGTCCGAGCGGCCCGCGCAAGACCCCTGCATAAGCAGCGGATAACAGTTCGGTAGGCATTTTGTGATCAACAGTGACTCTGCGTGGCGAATCAGCGCCACTCAGCGCCAGAAGACCACAGTTTTGCGCCATCATGTCGGCGAATGTCCTAAATGTTCCACAGCAGGGTGCCCTCAGTGGCTGTTTGTCCCCCATCCCTGCACGTGCTGAAATTCCAGCTACCCCTAAATCCCGTACGGCAGTCCCACCCGGCAGCGGGCAGCTGCCAGGGGTAGCGCTGGATTGATCCATGGCCGCCAATCGGCCGAGAGGTTGTTGTCGAGTGAGGCGTAAGCAGCAAGTCGCCCCGCAGCGGCGCTCCGAGCCCCGCCAGAGCGAGCCGAACGGTAACGCAACGGACCAGGCCGGATTCTCCGCGTTCACGCCGGGCCAGGAGCGCCCGCCGGCCGCCCGGCCGCAGCCGCCGGCCCCCTCCACAGAGCGCCGCAGCGGCGGCTCCGCGGACGACGGCGACGGTGGCAAGGGCGGAAGCCGGTACGAGTTCCTCCGGCCCCGCAACTGGCGTGTGCCGGCCCGTCTGATCGCGATCCTGATGATCCCCGTGATCATCGGACTGGTCTTCGGTGGCCTGCGCGTCAACACCTCGGTCGACGGCTACGTCAAGGCCTCGCGCGCCGAGAAGGCCTCGCGTCTGGCCAAGGCGGCCACCGAGCTCGCCGAGGCGCTGGAGAACGAGCGCGACAAGACGATCAGCCCCATCCTGACCGGCCAGGATCCGAACGGCGACGTCGTCAAGACCCGTGCGACCACGGACGCCGCGCTCAAGGCCTACAACGCGGCCTACGACGCCACCGACAAGTCCGGTGAGCTCCCCCACCGCCACTCGTCCTTCCAGAGCCTCGTGGTCTTCCTGCCGCACCTGCGCGACAACGCCTACAAGCCGGAGCTGTTCGCCACCGCGACCCAGTCCGCCTACTCGACGATGGTCGCGCCGCTGCTGGCCTACGACAACTCGGTCGGCCTCGGCAGCACCAACATCACCAGCAAGGGCCGTGCGATCTACGCCATGTCGCTGGCCAAGGCCTCGGCCTCGACCCAGCGCGCGCTGATGCTCCAGCTGCTGGTCGGCATATCCGCGCAGTCCACGACCCGGTACGAGAACGTCGACCTGATCCAGCAGCTCCTGGTCTCCCAGAAGCTGGAGCAGGTGTCGATTTCCGAGTTCAACACCGGCAGCGCCCCCGAGGACGCCAAGCGGTACTCCGACGCCCAGGTCGCCCAGGCCACCGCCGACCAGCGGTCCGCGTTCCGCATGCCGAACGGCAACGTGCCCACCATGACGGGCCTGATGGCCCTCGGTGCCGCGTACAGCCAGGCCGCCGCGGAGGGCCAGTCCAAGGGCAAGGCCGCCGCCGACGCCGCCTTCAACGAGGCGAAGAACTCCGGCCTGACCAAGGAGAACTGGGAACAGGCCGCCAACACCCACATCGCCACCCTGCGCGCCACCGAGGTCGCGCTGCTGGACGACGTCCTCAACGACGCCGCGGACCTGCGGGACAACGCGCTCTACGACGCCATCCTCAACTCGGCGATCGTGCTCGCCGCACTGGTCCTCGCCGGTGTCCTCACCGGCTACGTGGCCCGCTCGATGATTCTCGGCATGCGCACCCTGCGCAACGCCGCCCTGGAGATCGCCGACCACCGCCTGCCGGAGCTGGTCGAGAAGCTGTCCAAGACGGACCCCGAGCGGGTCGACACCTCGGTCATCCCGATCCCCCTGCACGGCAAGGACGAGATCGGCGAGGTCGCCCGGGCCTTCGACCAGGTCCACCGGCAGGCGGTCGAGCTGGCCGCCGAGCAGGCCCTGCTGCGAGGGAACGTCAACGCGATCTTCACCAACCTGTCGCGTCGCAGCCAGGGCCTCATCCAGCGCCAGCTGGCGCTGATCACGGACCTGGAGAACAACGAGGCCGACCCGGACCAGCTGGAGAACCTCTTCAAGCTGGACCACCTCGCGACCCGTATGCGCCGCAACGGTGAGAACCTGCTCGTCCTCGCGGGCGAGGAGGCCGGCCGCCGCTGGAACACCCCGGTCCCGCTGGTCGACGTGCTCCGCGCCGCCGCCTCCGAGGTGGAGCAGTACGAGCGCGTCGAGCTCGCCGGCATCCCCGAGGCCGAGGTCGTCGGCGCGGCCGTGACCGACCTCGTCCACCTCCTCGCCGAGCTGCTGGAGAACGCCACCTCGTTCTCCAGCCCGCAGACCCGGGTGCTGGTCAACGCGACCCGCCTGCCGGACGGCCGGGTGCTGGTCGAGATCCACGACAAGGGCATCGGCCTCACCGCCGAGGACTTCGCCGAGATCAACGAGAAGCTCGCCGAGCCGCCCACGGTCGACGCCACCATCTCCCGCCGCATGGGCCTCTTCGTGGTCGGCCGGCTCTCCCAGCGGCACGACGTCCGCGTCCAGCTCCGCCCCTCGGGCGAGTCCGCGGGCACCACCTCGCTGGTCATGCTGCCGCCGTTCCTGACCCAGATGGGCGCGGCGCCGGAGCCGGAGGAGCAGTTCACCGTCTCCCGGATCTTCGCCGACCAGGAGCCCGCCCAGGCCGACTGGGCCCCCGCGGCCCAGAACCAGCCGCGCAGCGCCGCCGAACTGGGCTTCGACGACCACCTGACCGGCAACGGCAGCGCCGGCTCCAGCGGGTTCAGCCCGGCCCTGGAGGCCGTCCAGCGCTCGCAGCGGCTCGACCAGGTCCGCCGCGCCGCCCTGGAGGCCGGCCCGGAGACCGCGCAGATGCCGCCGGTGGTCGACGCCGAGGTCGAGGAGGAGTACCCGGCGTACGGCCGGCGCAACGACGAGACCTACTCCCAGGACGACCAGTACGGGCAGCAGGGCTACGAGCAGTCCGGCTACGCCGACGAGCAGTACGGGTACGGCCAGGACGAGTACGCCGCGAACGGCTACGGGCAGGACGGGTACGGCCCGGACGCCTACGGCCGGCTCCCGCAGCAGGGCTACGCCGACGACCAGTACGGCCAGAACCAGGGCCAGGACGACCAGTACGGTCAGTACCAGGACTACCAGGGCTACAACGACGGCTACGCCGACGAGCAGTACGGCCACCAGGCCGAGGAGGCCCCGGCCGGCCACCCGTACAGCCCGGAGACCCCGGCGCTGCCCGCGGCCGAGCCGTCCACCACCCTGCCGTCCGGCCTCCCGCAGCGCCGCCCCGGCCAGCAGCTCGCGAGCGGCGGCCCCGGTGCCGCTCCGCACCAGGGCGGCCAGGACACCGGCGAGACCCCGAACTGGTTCGCCGGCGCCAAGGACACCTCGGCGCCGACCGAACCGCGCGGACACGAGGTGTCCGCGCTGGGCGGGTACGGTCCCACCGGACCGACCGGCCCGACCAGCGCCGCCTGGCAGTCGCCCAACGACGGCTCCTGGCAGCGTGCCGAGCAGCTCCGCGAGCCCGCCTCCGGTGGCACCACCCCGGCGGGCCTGCCCCGCCGGGTGCCCAAGCAGAACCTGGTGGCAGGCAACGCCAAGCCCACTCCGCAGGACGGGCCGCAGGTCTCCCGCAGCCCCGAGGAGGTCCGTGGACGCCTCACGAACCTGCGCCGCGGTGTGGAGCAGGGCCGCAGCGCCGGCAACACCGGAAGCTTCCGGATCGACCCCGATCAGGTAGACCCGTCCGGCAACGGACAGCAGAACCGCAGCACCGATCTCTTCGGCGGCTCGAATCACCAGGAGCGTTGAGTTGAGTCAGATGAGCCAGGCCGCACAGAACCTGAACTGGCTGATCACCAATTTCGTGGACAACACCCCTGGGGTGTCGCACACGGTGGTGGTCTCCGCGGACGGCCTCCTGCTGTGCATGTCCGAAGGTTTCCCCCGCGACCGCGCCGACCAGCTCGCCGCCGTCGCCTCCGGCCTCACCTCCCTCACCTCCGGCGCCAGCCGGATCTTCGAGGGCGGCGAGGTCAACCAGACCGTCGTCGAGATGGAGCGCGGCTTCCTCTTCCTGATGGCCATCAGCGACGGCTCCGCCCTCGCCGTGCTCGCCTCGCCGGACTCCGACATCGGTCTGGTCGGCTACGAAATGGCCCTCCTCGTCGACCGCGCCGGCGCCGTCCTCACACCCGCGCTTCGCGCAGAACTCCAGGGCAGTCTCCTGCACTGACGGTTCGTCGGATACCGTCCTGGTATTCGAAGCACCTCCACGGCCGTCCCGGGCCCGCTTCGGCGGGCTCGGGTTCGGACGTTGTACGGCTTCGCACCACCGGCTGGGGACCTGTGCCCGAGCTCGCACCGCACCGCCGCACCTTGTGAGGAGAGGAACCGTGACACCGCCCGACGACCGCAGCGGCCAGTACGGCGTTCCGTACCCTGGCACAGGCCATGACGCTTTCGGAGCCCCCGGCGTCGTCGGCCACGGTCAGCAGTACGGCCAGCAGTACGGACAGCAGCAGTACGGCCAGCAGCAGCACCAGTACGGTCAGGCCCAGGAGCAGTACGGCCAGTACGCCCAGCCGCAGCCCTCCTACGACTCGCCCCCGGCCGGCTTCCCGGCCCAGGACGGCCACCTGCCCGGCCGGCACGCCGGCCACGCCGCCCCCGGCCAGAGCCCCGACCCCGGCTACGCGCCGGCCGAGGAGCCCGGGTACGCCGAGGAGTACGAGGACGACCACGACTCGGGCCCGCTGATCCGGCCGTTCGCGATGACCGGCGGGCGGACCCGCCCGCGCTACGAACTGGCGCTGGAGGCGCTCGTCTCCGCCAGCGTCGACCCGCAGCGGCTGGCCACCCTGCTCCCCGAGCACCAGCGGATCTGCACCCTCTGCACCGAGGTGAAGTCCGTCGCCGAGGTCTCGGCGCTGCTCTCCCTTCCCCTGGGGGTGGCCCGCATCCTCGTGGCCGACCTGGCCGAAGCCGGCCTGGTCGCCATCCACCAGCCCGCTTCCGGCGGCGAATCCGGAAACCAGCCCGACGTCACGCTGCTCGAAAGGGTCCTCAGTGGACTTCGCAAGCTCTAACGCGGCCGCCCCCACCCGCGCCACCACCTCGGCGAAGATCGTCGTCGCAGGCGGTTTCGGTGTCGGCAAGACCACGCTCGTCGGCGCCGTCTCCGAGATCAACCCGCTGCGCACCGAAGCCGTCATGACCTCCGCGTCCGCCGGCATCGACGACATCAGCCACGTCTCCGGCAAGACGACCACCACCGTCGCCATGGACTTCGGCCGCATCACCCTCGACGAAGACCTCATCCTCTACCTGTTCGGCACCCCCGGACAGGACCGCTTCTGGTTCATGTGGGACGACCTCGTCCGCGGAGCCATCGGCGCCGTCGTCCTCGTCGACACCCGACGCCTCGCCGACTGCTTCCCCGCCCTCGACTACTTCGAGAACAGCGGACTCCCCTTCGTCGTCGCCCTCAACGGCTTCGACGGACACCAGCCCCACACCGCCGACGAGGTCCGCGAAGCCCTCCAACTCGGCCCCGACACCCCCGTCGTCACCCTCGACGCCCGACGGCGCGACAGCGCCAAGAGCGCCCTCATCACCCTCGTCGAACACGCCCTCCTCGCCCGCCTCCGCTAGGCCCTGGGCGGGCCGTAACACGGGACGATGCGGCCCACGGACCCCGGGGGGAGTCCGTGGGCCGTGGGCGTGCGCCCGCTGCCGCGCGCAGCCCGTTACTCGGTGGGCTCCAGGCCCGCGCGGATCAGGCCGTAGGTGTACGCGTCCTCCAGGGCCAGCCAGGAGGCGGCGACCACGTTGTCGGCCACCCCGACGGTGGACCAGCTGGCGGTGCCGTCGGTGGACTCGATCAGCACCCGGGTCTTGGAGCCGGTGCCGTGCTGGCCCTCCAGGATGCGGACCTTGTAGTCCACCAGCTCCAACGTGGCCAGCTGCGGGTAGATCCGCTCCAGCGCGGTGCGCAGCGCCTTGTCCAGTGCGTCGACCGGGCCGTTGCCCTCACCGGTGGCGATCCGCCGCTCGCCCTTGGCCCAGAGCTTGACGGTCGCCTCGTTGCCCGTGAATCCTCCCCCCGCCTCCGGCCGGGTGGACCCCCCCGGCCCCTGCTCGCTGATGGTCCGCCAGGACTCCAGGCTGTAGAAGCGCTCGCGGCTGCCACGGACCTCGTCGCGGAGCAGCAGCTCGAAGGAGGCGTCGGCGGACTCGTAGGTGTAGCCGAGACTCTCCTGCTCCTTGACCCTGGCGACCACCCTGCCGGCGAGGTCCCGGTCGGTGGAGAGGTCGTAGCCCAGCTCCTTGCCCTTGAGCTCGACCGAGGCGCGGCCCGCCATGTCGGAGACCAGCATCCGCATGGTGTTGCCGACCGTCTCCGGGTCGATGTGCTGGTAGAGGTCCGGGTCGACCTTGATCGCCGAGGCGTGCAGGCCGGCCTTGTGGGCGAAGGCGGAGAACCCGACGTAGGGCTGGTGCGTGGAGGGGGTCAGGTTGACCACCTCGGCGATGGCGTGGGAGATCCGGGTCATCTCGGCCAGGCTGCCGGCCGGCAGCACCCGCCGGTCGTACTTGATCTCCAGCGCGCCGACCACGGGGAACAGGTTGGCGTTGCCCACCCGCTCGCCGTAGCCGTTGGCGGTGCACTGGACGTGGGTGGCGCCGGCGTCCACCGCGGCCAGCGTGTTGGCCACCGCGCAGCCGGTGTCGTCCTGGGCGTGGATGCCGAGCCGGGCGCCGGGCTTGTAGGTGTGGCAGTCGGCGAGGACGTCGGCGACGATGTCGCGGACACCGGCCGGGAGCATCCCGCCGTTGGTGTCGCAGAGCACCACCACGTCGGCGCCGGCCTCGTGGGCGGCGCGGACCACCGCGAGGGCGTACGCGCGGTTGGCCTTGTAGCCGTCGAAGAAGTGCTCGCAGTCGATGAAGACCCGCCGCCCTTGGGAGCGCAGGTGGGCCACGCTGTCCCGGATCATCTCCAGGTTCTCGTCCAGGGTGGTGCGCAGCGCCAGTTCGACGTGGCGGTCGTGCGCCTTGGCGACCAGGGTGACGACCGGCGCGCCCGAGGTGACCAGGGCGGCCAGCTGCGGGTCCTCGGCCGCCTTGCCGCCGGCCCGGCGGGTGGCGCCGAACGCGACCAGCTGGGCGTTGCGGAGGTCCAGTTCGGCGGCGGCCCGGGCGAAGAACTCGGTGTCGCGCGGGTTGGCGCCCGGCCAGCCGCCCTCGATGAAGCCGACGCCGAACTCGTCCAGGTGCCGGGCGATGGCCAGCTTGTCGGCCACCGTGAGGTTGATGCCCTCCCGCTGCGCGCCGTCGCGCAGGGTGGTGTCGAAGACGTGGAAGCTGTCGTCGGTACGGCTGGCCTCGGCCATGGGGACTCCTTGTATCGAGTCGGTGGTGCTCTGCCGGTTTCGGGGACCCGGCTCCACTGTCCAGCATCCCGCGCGCACCCGGTGTCCCTCGGCCCCTTGTGGGGGCTTCGGCCGGTCCGGGGCACTGTGCCGATTGGGGCTGAGCCCAAAAAGCGAAAAGACCCCTCGCGGGTGCGAGAGGTCTGCGCGCGGGTCTGGACGCTGGTGGTCGCTCCGCATCGGGTACTGCGGAAGCGGTCACTGCGGACCGGCGCGCCTGCTGCCAATAATCAGCGAAAGCGAGGACACGTTCGCAGTGTGGCACACCGATCCGGGGTCCGGCCCGGCCGTCTCGGTATCCGAAACGGCACAGGCCGGACGGGGTGCCGAATCAGACGATCTTGTGCAGCCAGCCGTGGGTGTCGGGGGCCTGGCCGCCCTGGATCGCGAGCAGGGTCCTGCGCAGCTCCATGGTGACCGGGCCGGGCTCGCCGGTGCCGACCGTCCAGTCGCCGCCGACCGACTTGACCGAGCCGACGGGGGTGATGACGGCCGCGGTGCCGCAGGCGAAGACCTCGGTGAGGGTGCCGTCGGCGTTGCCCCGGCGCCACTCCTCGGTGGAGATCTTCCGCTCCTCGACCGCGTAGCCGAGGTCGGCGGCGAGCTGGAGCAGCGAGTCGCGGGTGATGCCGGGCAGCAGGGCGCCGGAGAGCTCGGGGGTGACGATCTTCACGTCCTTGCCCTCGCCGAAGACGAAGTACAGGTTCATGCCGCCCATCTCCTCGATCCACCGGTGCTCGGCGGCGTCGAGCCAGACGACCTGGTCGCAGCCCTTGGCGGCGGCCTCGGCCTGGGCGACCAGGGACGCGGCGTAGTTGCCGGCGCACTTGGCGGCACCGGTGCCGCCCGGCGCGGCGCGGACGTAGTCCTCGGAGAGCCAGACCGAGACGGGCTTGACGCCACCGGGGAAGTAGGCACCGGCCGGCGAGGCAATGATCATGAAGAGGTAGGAGTTGGCCGGGCGGACACCCAGGCCGACCTCGGTTGCGAACATGAACGGCCGGAGGTAGAGGCTCTGCTCCGGCTCGTTCGGGACCCAGCCCTGCTCCTGCTGGACCAGCAGCTCGACCGCCTCGACGAAGGTCTCGACCGGCAGCTCCGGCATCGCCAGACGGCGGGCGGAGGCCTGGAAGCGGGCGGCGTTGGCCTCCGGGCGGAAGGTGGAGATCGAACCGTCGGTCTGGCGGTACGCCTTGAGGCCCTCGAAGATCGCCTGGCCGTAATGGAGCGTCATGTTCGCCGGGTCGATCTCCAGCGGCGCGTACGGCGCCAGCTGGGCATCGTGCCAGCCCAGGCCCTCGGTCCAGCGGATGGTGACCATGTGGTCGGTGAAGATGCGTCCGAAGCCGGGGTTGGTCAGCCGGGCCTCGCGCTCCGCGTCGGACAGCGGGTGGGCGGAGGGCTTGAGGTCGAACGTGATGGGCGCCTGGGTGGGCGTGCTCATGGCTGTGTGTCCTTCACCGTGGGGTTGGTCCGGGCCGCCTCCGTCGGGTGAACGTTTCGGCGAACGAACGCACGACGGCACGGCCCACTGTCGATACTCGCATCCAGAGGGCCGTGCCGAACAGTCGCGGGCTCCTTGGGGAGCTGCAAGCTGTCGTTATGCGGTCCGGCCCGTCAGCCGGAACACGTGGTGTCGGTTCCGGCCCGCTAGCCGGAGCACCGCTCGTCGGTTCCGGCCCGCTAGCCGGATACTCGGGCGGCGAGCGCGTCGCCGACCTGGGCGGTCGTACGGGTGCCGGCGCGGTCGGCGAGGTCCGCGGCGACCGCGGCCTCGACCTTGGCGGCCTCGGCGGCGAAACCGAGGTGCTCCAGCAGCATGGCGACCGAGAGCACGGTGGCGGTCGGGTCGGCCTTGCCCTGGCCCGCGATGTCCGGCGCCGAGCCGTGCACGGGCTCGAACATCGACGGGAAGTCGCCGCTGGGGTTGATGTTGCCGCTGGCCGCGAGGCCGATGCCACCGGTGACGGCGGCGGCCAGGTCGGTCAGGATGTCGCCGAACAGGTTGTCGGTGACGATGACGTCGAACCGCTCGGGCTGGGTGACGAAGAAGATGGTCGCCGCGTCGACGTGCAGGTAGTCGGTGGTGACCTCGGGGAACTCCCGGCCGACCTGCTCGAAGATCCGGGTCCACAGGTGACCGGCGTGCACCAGCACGTTGTTCTTGTGGACGAGCGTGAGCTTCTTGCGCGGACGCGCCTGGGCCCGGCGGTAGGCGTCCCGGACGACCCGCTCGATGCCGTACGCGGTGTTGAGGCTGACCTCGGTGGCCACCTCGTGCTCGGTCCCGGTGCGCAGCGTGCCGCCGTTGCCGACGTACGGGCCCTCGGTGCCCTCGCGGACGACCACGAAGTCGATGTCCGGCTCGCCGGCCAGCGGCGACTTCACGCCGGGGAAGAGCCGGCCGGGGCGCAGGTTGATGTGGTGGTCGAAGGCGAACCGCAGCTTCAGCAGCAGCCCGCGCTCCAGCACACCCGACGGCACGCTCGGGTCGCCGATGGCGCCGAGCAGGATCGCGTCGTGGGTCTTCAGCTCCGCCAGCACGCTGTCCGGCAGCGTCTCGCCGGTGCGGTGGTAGCGCCGGGCGCCGAGGTCGTACTCGGTCGTCTCCAGCTTCACGTCGGCGGGCAGTGCGGCACCGAGGACCTTGAGGCCTTCGGCCACCACTTCCTGGCCGATTCCGTCACCAGGGACAACTGCGAGGCGAATGGTGCGAGACATGTTCGGACCCTACTCCGGCGTCCCAGGGGCTGACACCTGGCGTCCACTATCCGGACGAACGGTCAGGTGAGGTCGATGTCCACCGGGAACGGCCGTTCGAGCTTCAGCTGCTTGTGGTGGATCCCGGTCAGACCGTAGGACATCGTGGCCGGGTCGAGCTCGTAGGTGTGGACGACCGGACGCCCCTCGTCGTCACCCTCCACCCGCCAGAAGATCCGGCAGCCGGTCGAGGTCCTCGGCGGTGTACCCCTCGGCCGGGGGACGGAGCCAGTCCGGGTAGGGCTCGATGGTCATGATTCCTCCCATGCCGGCATCCTGGCGATCGTTCTCAGGCTACTCGGCGGGTTCGCCCGTACGTCCCTCCCACGAGGGCGCGCGTGAGACACCACTCGCGCCGGGGGCGCGCTTATGCTCGCGGGCATCCGGTCCGGCATTCCTCGCAGAACGGGGCAACCATGGGCTCGCGGTGGCGGGAGGCACGGGCCTGCGGGGTGGCCGGGGTCGCGGCCATGGCGGGGTACGCGCTCGCGGCAGCCTTCCGGGGGGCGTGGCCGCCGGAGTCGGCGCAGACGGCGGTGCCGTTCCACGCCCAGCTCTGGGACCTCGTGCACGGGCGCTCCCCCGGCGACCTGCTGTTCAACTGGAACAGCGGCTACGGGGCGCCGTTCCTCGCCGACTTCTTCGCCTACCTGATGAACCCGTTCTCCTGGCTGGCGGTCCTGCTGCCGCGCAGCCAGGGGCAGTTCGCGGTGTTTCTGGTGGAGCTCCTCAGCATCGGGCTCGGCACCGGCCTGATGACGTACGCGCTGGGGCGGCTGCACGCCGGGCCGCACTGGCTGCGGGCGCTCGCCGCCGTCGGCTACGGGCTCTGTGCCTGGGTGCCGACCGTCGGCGGGACGGCCCCGATGTGGCTCTGGGGCCTGGTCTCGCTGCCGCTGCTCGTCCTGGCCGGCGACTGGTGCCTGCGCGAGCGGCGCTGGGTGGCCGGCACCCTCTGCGTCGCGCTCGCCTGGGCGGGGAACCTCTACACCGCCGCGATGGCCACCATCACGGCCGGCCTGGTGCTCGCAGTCCGTCTGCCGGCCGTCCGGCGGCCGTTCAAGACACTCGTCCGGGTGACCGGCCGGGCCGTCACCATGGCCGTCGCCGGGGTGCTGCTCGCCGCGCCCGTCCTGTTCGTCGCCGTGCGGGCCGCGCAGGAGGCCCAGCCGGAGTCCCCGGTGCAGCCGCTCGGCCCGTCCGGGCTCGGCGGGCACCTGGCCCAGCTGCTGCCGGGCACCCACGGCGGCCCGCCCGTCCCGGACGTCTCGGTCGGCCTGTTCGGCCTGCTGCTGGTGGCCGGGCTGCCGTTCAACCGCCGGGTGCGGGCCCGCGAACGGATCGCCTGGTGCGGGCTGCTGGTGCTCGTCGTGCTCACCTTCGTCTGGACGCCCACCGTCCTGGTCTGGCACGGCCTGGCGATCCCGGCCGGCGGCCCCTACCGGGCGGCCTTCGCGCTCAGCGGCCTGCTGGTGCTGGCCGGCTGGGTCTCGCTGGCGCACCGGCCGGACACCCCGACCCTGCTCGGCGGGGCCGCGGTGGTGCTGCTGGTGGCCGCCGTCGCTGCGGGCCGGCACTCGGTGCCGGCGTCCGCCTGGGTGCTGCTGACGGTCGGCGGGGCCGTCCTGATCGCCGCGCTCCGGACGCTGGACCACCGGCACACCGACCGGCGGGCGGGCGCCGCGGCCACGGTGGCGCTGGGCTGTGTGGTGCTCGGCGGCGCGGTCTGGTCCTCGTACACCGCGCTGGGCACCCCGGCCTCCGGCACCGCCTCCGGGGCGCCCGTCCGGGCCGGGTACGCGGCCCTGCAACAGGCCGCCGACTGGCCGCGCGCCCGCGCCGACCCCGGCCCGCACGCCTTCACCCCGAACGACCCGCTGCTGCTCGACGGCCAGGGCGGCGGCTATTCCAGCGGCTACCTGCCCACCGTCACCGCGCTGCTGCTGCACGACCTCGGCGCGGGCTGGACGGCCGGCGGGCGGCAGACCGAGAGCGTCACCGATCCGGTCGGACAGACCCTGTTCGCCGTCCGCACCCACCTCGCCGACGGGCCCCCGCCTGACGGCTTCACCGTCGGCCGGGCCGCCGCTCCCCCGCTGGTCACCGTCCTGCCACCGGGGGCGGCGACCGACACCTCCTCGGTGTGGTCCCGGCAGGAGTCACTGCTCGGCAGCCGGGTGTACGACGCGCCCGAGCCCGTCCCGGCCGGCGGCCCGGCACCGGCCGCGCACGGCGGCAGCGGCTGGTCCGTCCCCGCCACCCCGGCCGGCTCGGACGGCACCGCGTTCACGGCGGCCTGCACGCCGGGCGGCACCGCGTACTTCCACGGGGTCTGGTTCGACGGCACGGTGAGCGGGCTCGGCACCACCTACCGCAGCGACGGCGAGCAGCCGACCACGGCCGTGCCCGTCCACCTGCTGGGGCCGGTGCCGGCCGACGGCGTCGTCCGGGTGGTGCTTCGCGCGGACACCGTCACCCAGGTCCCGGCCCGGCCGGTCGGCTGCCTGCGGCCCGGAGCGCTGGACGCCGCCGTCGTGCGGCTCACCGCCACCGGTGCCACCGGGGTCACCGCGGGCGGACACACCCTCACCGCCTCCCTCCAGCAGGGCAGCACCGGGACCGCGCTGCTCTCCGTCCCGGCCACCACCGGCTGGACCTGCTCGGCCGGCGGCGGCCCGTACGCGGCGCCGCGGGCCGTCCTGGGCATGATCGGCGTCCCGCTCGGGCCGGGCGCCGACCGGATCACCTGCTCCTTCCGCCCGCCCGGCCTCACCGAGGGCCTCACCGTCGCCCTCGCCTCCGCCACGGTCACCACCCTCACCGCGGTCTTCGGCCGCCTCCGCCACCGCCCCACCCGGACACCGCGCCGGGTCCGCCGCAGGGCGGCCGAGTGGCAGTGACGGGAGGAGCGGAGACCTCCGGGAGGAACGTGGGGCTGGAGGTCGCGCCGAGCCGGTTGCTCCGGGTGCGGGACGGGGCACCACGGAGCCGCCGCCCCTCGCGGGGGCGGCGGCTCCGTGGGCGGGGGCGGGGCGTCAGGGCAGGTTCAGGATCTGGCCCCGCCGGCCGTCGCGGTTGAAGTGGTGCAGGAGCAGCAGGCGCGAGGTGTCCCCGTCGGCCCGGCGGACGTCGAGGACGCTGCCCGGAGGCAGCGGCGCCGCCACCGCGGCGGGGCCGCCGGGGCCGGTGCGGACGTCGAGGGCGGGGTGGAGGACGTCGACGGTGAGGGTGGGCCGGGTGCCGCGCAGGCCGATGGCGGAGAAGGCCTCGGCCGGGTCGGGCTTGCCGGCGGTCGCGGCGCCCGTCCAGAGGCCGTAGCGCACGGTGCTGTGGCCGGCCTTCACGCCGGGCAGGGCGCTCAGCCGGACGGGGAGCACCAGCACGTCGCTGTCGAGCAGTTCGGTGTCGGTGTCGCCCCAGCGGGCGTTGAGCGGCTGGACGTCCAGCTCGGTGCCCGTGCGGGCGTCCACCGTGCGGGCGACCAGGACGTCGCTGCCCCGCTGCCGGTCGGCCTTGACGAAGACGTCCGTGGTGCCGTCCCCGTCGGTGTCGAGCGAGGCCCGGACGGCGAAGACGCCGACCGGGGTGGTGGCGGGGGCCCAGACCTGGGCGGCGAGGTAGAGCGTGCCCTGCCCGTCGCCCGCGGCGGGCGCGTCGGAGGCGGCTCCGACGGCGCGCAGGTTGGCGCCCCGGTCGCCGGGGCGTTCGACGCAGACGTCCTGCGGGGCCTGCGGTTCGGTGCTCTCCTCGGGGACGATGCCGGCGCCGGGGCCGACGGCGGCGCCGCTGCCGGGCGGGCAGTCGGGCCAGCGGGCGCCCTCGCCACCGAGGGCGAACGCGCTGAGCAGGCCGGGCTGTTCGCCGGGGGCCCCGGTGCCGCCGAGGAGGACGAACGCGCCGGAGTGGATGGTGCGGATCGGGGCGGCCGCGCTGAGCTCGGAGGCAGGCCGGGGGGCGGCGAGGACGGGGACCCGCAGCGCCGGCAGGGTGGCGTCGGACTCGGGGGTGAGCAGCAGCCGGCCGGAGAGTTCGCCCCGGTAGCTGCGGGCCTGGCCGCCCTGGAGGGTGGCGATGGTCGGGTCGGGGGTGCGGCCGAGCTGCCCGGGGACGACCAGGGTGACCCGGACGCGGGCGGTGCCGCCGGCCGGGACGTCGATCCGCTCGGGGGTGATCTCGTAGTGGGCGCCGGGCAGTTCGGTGGCGGCCGCGTAGCCGGTGCGGTAGGCCACGGCGGCGCCGGAGAGGTTGCGGACCTCGACCTCGCGGCCCTCCGTCCCGCGGGCTTCGCCGGGCGCCCCGCCGACCGCCACCACCCCGAAGGAGACGCCGACGCTGCCCTGGACCGCCCCCTCACCGGCCGCGTAGGCGATGGCGGGGGTGCGGACGGCGGCGTCGACCCGGGCCCGTCCGGCGCCGGTGCGCTCGGGGCCGTAGACCGGGCCGGTGCCGCCGTCGCCGAGCCAGGTGTCCCCGGCGGTGTTCATCAGCGCGGCCTTGAGCTGCTCGACCGTCCAGTCGGGGTGGGCGGCGCGGACGAGCGCGGCGAGGCCGGCGACGTGCGGGGTGGCCATCGAGGTACCGTCCTCGCGCCGGCCCCCGCCGCCGCTGCCGGCCTTGGCGGACCAGATGGTCTCGCCGGGCGCCGCCAGGTCGGGCTTGACCACGCCGGGCACGCCGATGCCGCGCGAGGTGAAGTCGGTGAGGGTGTCGGTGCGCTGCGGCTGGTCCTGGGAGACGACGCCGTGCAGCGGGTTGCCGGGCGCGGCGAGCCGGATGTCGACCGGGCCGTCCGCCGCTCCCTGGCGCAGCCGTTCGCCGTCGGCGTGGGCGAGCAGGGCGACGGGGATGCGGTCGTTGCCGGCGATCTCGGCAAGGTGGTCGTCGTCGGCGGCGAGCAGGGCGCCGATCGCGCCGGCGTCGGCGGCATGGTCGGCGCGCGGGCCGGAGCCGCAGGCGCGTTCGGACTCCCGGGTGCGCCAGGCGAGCACGGCGATCCTGCCGGCGAGCCGCTGCCTGTCGGCCTCGGTGAAGGCGGTGCAGCCGTCGGCCTGGTCGGCGGGCAGGGCCAGCCGACCGGCCACGTCGGCGGTGGACCAGCCCTGGTAGCGGCCGCTCCAGTGGGCCGGGACGGTGCCGGCGAGCGGCTCGGGGGCGAGCACGGTGAGGCCGTCGGCGTCGCTGTGCGCGTCGACCGAGGCGGCGACGGCGAGGGCCCGGGCGGCGGTGCCCGGGCTGCCGCCGATGCCGTAGACGTCGCCCTCGTTGCCGGCTGCCGCGACCACCAGGGTGCCCAGTTCGGCGAGGTGGTCGACGGCGACGGCGTCGGCGTCGTCGGTGGAGCCGAAGCGACTGCCGAGGGAGAGGTTGACGACGTCGAGCCGGTCGCCGAGGTCGCCGTCGCCGTCCGGGTCGGCGGCGACGTCGAGGGCCTGGGCGAGCTGGTCGGTCGCGCCGTCGCAGCCGAAGACGCGGATCGCGTACAGCTGGGCGCCGGGTGCGGCGCCGGGGCCGACCTTGAAGCCGGCCGGGTCGAGGCCGGGCCGGTAGGGGCCGGCGTACGGGTGGCCGTCGGCGGTGACGCCGAGCCCGGCGGCGGTGCCGGCGACGTGGGTGCCGTGGCCGTTGAGCGCGCAGTCGATCGGGTTGGCGTCGGGGTGCGGGTCGGGCTGGTAGTGCGGGGCGGACGGGTCCGGGTTGTAGTCGTCGCCCACCAGGTCCCTGCCGCCGACCACCTTGGCGTTGGGGAAGAGGTCCGCGGGGGCGGGCTTGGCACCGTCGACGGCCCGGAAGGCCTCCTCGGTGCCGGGGCCGCCGAAGTCGGCGTGGGTGTAGTCGATGCCGCTGTCGATGACGCCGATCCGCACGCCCTGCCCGGTGTTGCCGCCGGCCCCGCCGTCCGCGGAGGGGCCGGACCACACCGCGGGTGCGCCGGTGAGCGGCACGGAGTAGGCGTTGTCCCGCTGCTTGCGGACGATCGGGTGGACGGCCCGGACTCCCGGCAGCGCGCGCAGGGCGGGCAGCCGGTCGGCGGGCACGGTGACGGCGAGACCGGTGAGCAGGGTACGGGTGCGGTAGAGCTCGCGGGCGGTGGGCGCCGCGTCGTGGACGGCGCCGGCGAGCCGGTCGAGCGCGTCGGAGGCGCGCGACCGCTGCCCGGCGCCGGCCTGCGCGGCCTCCCGGCGGACGACCTCCGGGGAGCGCAGGCCCCGCCGCCCCTCGGCGGCCGCCCGCCGCCAGGCCGGTCCGGCCGCCTCGGTGGCGAGTTCCAGCAGGACGGAGGCCGAGCGCCCGGGCGGGGCGTCCGCAGCCGGCGGACTCGTCGGTGGACTGCCGGCCGCCGGGGCCGCGGTGAGCAGCACCGGCCCCGCCAGCAGGGCCAGGGTGAGTCCGATCCTGGCGATCGGACGACGGACGGGTGGCTGACGCACTGGGCCCTCTCCCCCGGCAAGGGGAACTGATCCGCACGCCGTGTCGCTGACGCCCGCCCGCGCGGACGTCGATCACCCCTCCGGGGCCCCACATATAGGAGACCGCGCCGGAGAGTGCGAGCAACTTCCCTCCAACGGGCGCTACTTGCACTCTCCTGGGTGACACGCCGTCAGCCCGCCCGGGCTATTCGGCGGATGAACGCCACGCACGGGAGCCACCCGCCCGGGAGTGGCTCAGAGGTGCCCGGTCACGCCGCCGTTGTCGCGGCGGTCCAGGGCGCGCTGCAGGGCGTCGGCCGCGAAGGGCGGCCGCTCGGCCGCACGGCGCCGGCGCGGGGTGCGGGCGGGGGTGGCGGCGGGGGCGGGAGTGGCGTGGCGGTCCGCGGTGAGGGGCATACCGGGCTCCTTGAGTCGAATGCGCCAGGGCGGCGCAGAGGGTGGGGCACAAGGGGTGCCGTGCGAAGCACGCCGCAGGAAGGACTGGTGGGCGGCGGGAGGGCACGCGGAGCAGGGATCGCCTGCCCGTCGGGCGCACAGCGACACACGGGCCGCACACCCTGGCTACAGGGGCGGCGCACCGTATGGCTCTTCCACGGTACGACCCCGGCCCTGCCGTGTCTGCACGAATACTTGGATTTCCTAGTATCTGAGACGGGAGTCGTCCGCGGGCACGCAACAGGGCCCGGACCACCGGCGAACGGTGGTCCGGGCCCTGCGGGAGGAGCCTCTGGAATCAGGCGCCCAGGTCGACCGAGCGTGCGAAGCGGGCGCCGATCTCGGCGGCGATCGCGGACAGCACGTCCTGCGGGATCTGGCTGTCCACGGTGATGGAGGCCAGCGCGCCGCTGCCGTCGCGGGCCACCTGCATGCCGGCGATGTTGATACCGGCGTCGCCGAGGTGGCGGCCGAGGACGCCGACCACGCCCGGGCGGTCCTCGTACTTGAAGAACGCCATGTGGTCGGTGAGCGCGACGTCCACGTCGAAGGCGTCCACGCCGACGATCTTCTGGGTCTGCTTCGGGCCGGCCAGGGTGCCGGAGATGGCGATCTCGCTGCCGTCGGCCAGGGTGCCGCGGACGGTGATCACGTTGCGGTGCTCGGGGCTCTCGCTGGAGGTGGTCAGACGCACCTCGACACCGCGCTCCTGGGCGAACAGCGGGGCGTTGACGTAGGACACCGTCTCCGCCACCACGTCCTCGAACACGCCCTTGAGGGCGGACAGTTCGAGCACCTTGACGTCGTGCTGGGTGATCTCGCCGCGGACCTCGACGTCGAGCCGGACGGCCACCTCGCCGGCCAGCGCGGTGAAGATCCGGCCGAGCTTCTCCGCCAGCGGCAGGCCCGGGCGGACGTCCTCGGCGATCACGCCGCCCTGGACGTTGACCGCGTCCGGGACCAGCTCGCCGGCCAGCGCCAGGCGCACGGACTTGGCGACCGCGATGCCGGCCTTCTCCTGCGCCTCGTCGGTGGAGGCGCCCAGGTGCGGGGTGGCGACCACGTTGTCGAAGGCGAACAGCGGGGAGTCGGTGCACGGCTCCTTCGCGTACACGTCCAGGCCGGCGCCGGCCACCCGGCCGTCGCGCAGGGCGCCGGCGAGCGCCGCCTCGTCCACGATGCCGCCGCGGGCGGCGTTGACGATGCGGACGGTCGGCTTGACCTTGTGCAGCGCCTCGTCGCCGATCAGGCCGATGGTCTCCGGGGTCTTCGGGAGGTGGACGGTGATGAAGTCCGAGACCTCCAGCAGCTCCTCCAGCGAGACCAGCTTGACGCCCATCTGCGCGGCGCGGGCGGCCTGGATGTAGGGGTCGTACGCGACGATCTTCATGCCGAACGCGGACATCCGCTGGGCGACCAGCACGCCGATCCGGCCGAGGCCGACGACGCCGAGGACCTTCTCGCTCAGCTCGACGCCGGTGTACTTGTTGCGCTTCCACTCGCCCTGCTTGAGCGCGGCGTTGGCGGGCGCGATGTTGCGGGCGACCGAGATCAGCAGGCCGCAGGCGAGCTCGGCGGCGGTGACGATGTTGGAGGTCGGCGCGTTGACGACCATCACGCCGGCCTTGGTGGCGGCGGAGACGTCCACGTTGTCCAGGCCGACGCCGGCCCGGGCGACCACCTTGAGCTTGCGGGCGGCGGCGAGCGCCTCCGCGTCCACCTTGGTGGCGGAGCGGATCAGGACGGCGTCCACGTCGGCGATCGCGGTCAGCAGCTCGGTGCGGTCGGCACCGTTGCAGTGGCGGATCTCGAAGTCGGGCCCGAGGGCGTCGACGGTGGCGGGCGACAGCTCTTCGGCGATCAGTACAACGGCGTTTTTGGATGTCACAGTGCTCACGACAGTGTGGTCCTTAACTGTCCGGTTCTCCCCGGCACGAAGGTGGCGTGGAAGGCGGGGGGAAGGTGGCATGCCGCGTAGGTAGACGCACGACGCTGTGGGCCTGACGCGCACTCGGAAGTGTATCGACGGGCTGGGTGCCAGGCTGCTCCCGTCCGGCGAAATCACCCGGACGGGAGCAGCCTAGTTGTACAAGGGCCCTACGGAACGGAGCAGAGCCCGGCTGGGGCGGGGACGGAGGCTCAGGCCTCTTCCTTCACCCAGCTCATCAGCTTCCGGAGCTTCTTGCCGGTGGTCTCCAGCAGGTGGTCCTCGTCGGCCTTCTTGTACTCGTTGTACTTGGGCAGACCGGCCTTGTACTCGGCGATCCAGGTGTTGGCGAAGGTGCCGTCCTGGATCTCGGTGAGGACCTTCTTCATCTCGGCCTTGGTGGCGTCGGTGATGATGCGGGGGCCGGTGACGTAGTCGCCCCACTCGGCGGTCTCGGAGACCGACCAGCGCATCTTCTCCAGGCCGCCCTCGTACATCAGGTCGACGATGAGCTTCAGCTCGTGCAGGCACTCGAAGTAGGCGATCTCCGGCTGGTAGCCGGCCTCGACCAGGGTCTCGAACCCGGCCTTCACCAGGGCGGCGGTGCCACCGCAGAGGACGGCCTGCTCACCGAACAGGTCGGTCTCGGTCTCCTCGGTGAAGGTGGTCTTGATGACGCCGGCCTTGGTGGCGCCCAGGCCCTTGGCGTACGACAGCGCCAGCGCGAACGCGTTGCCGGAGGCGTCCTGCTCGACCGCGACGATCGCGGGGACGCCGCGGCCCTCCTCGTACTGGCGGCGGACCAGGTGGCCCGGGCCCTTCGGGGCGACCATGCAGACGTCGACGTCGGCCGGCGGCTTGATGAAGCCGAAGCGGATGTTCAGGCCGTGGCCGAAGAACAGGGCGTCGCCGGCCTTCAGGTGCGGGGCGATGTCCGCCTCGTAGACGTCGGCCTGGATCGGGTCCGGCACGAGGATCATGATGACGTCGGCCTCGGCGGCGGCCTCGGCGGGGGTGACGACGCGCAGGCCGGCCTCCTCGGCCTTCTGGCGCGACTTCGACTCCGGCTTCAGGCCGACCCGGACATCGGCGCCGGAGTCGCGCAGGGACAGCGCGTGGGCGTGGCCCTGGCTCCCGTAGCCGATGACCGCGACCTTGCGGCCCTGGATGATGGACAGGTCGGCGTCGTCTTCGTAGAACAGCTCGGCCACGGGGGCACATCTCCTTGCGTGATGGTCTTGCCGGGTACTGCGATTCCTACGGTACGTGGACCCGGCGGGGGTGTGGGGCGGTGCTTCAGGGGGTGAGACGGGCTCCAGGCCGAGCCTGGCGGGCCGCGTCCTCGGGGGTCACGCGCTCCGGTCGAGGGCGCGCAGCGAGCGGTCGGTGATCGAACGGGCTCCGCGCCCGATCGCGACCAGGCCGGACTGGACCAGCTCCTTGATGCCGTACGGCTCCAGCATCCGGAGCATGGCCTCCAGCTTGTCCGAGCTGCCGGTGGCCTCGATGGTCACCGCGTCCGGGGACACGTCGACAGTCTTGGCGCGGAACAGCTGGACGATCTCGACGATCTGCGACCGGGTCTCGTTGTCGGCGCGGACCTTCACCAGGACCAGTTCCCGCTGGATCGCAGCGGACTGGTCGAGCTCGACGATCTTTATCACGTTGACGAGCTTGTTGAGCTGCTTCGTGACCTGTTCCAGCGGGAGGTCCTCGACGTTGACCACGATGGTCATCCGGGAGACGTCCGGGTGCTCCGTCGGGCCGACGGCGAGGGAGTCGATGTTGAAGCCCCGACGGGAGAACAGCGAGGCGATGCGGGCGAGCACGCCGGGCTTGTTCTCGACCAGGACGGAGAGGGTGTGCTTGGACATGTCTCTGGGGTTCCTCGGTCGCTCGGAGGGGCCCGGCGCAGCCGGACGTGAGAAGGGTGGCGGTGGACGGGCTACTCGGAGTCGTCGCCGAAGTCGGGGCGCACGCCCTTGGCGAACTGGATCTCGTCGTTGCTGGTGCCGGCCGCGACCATCGGCCAGACCATGGCGTCCTGGTGGACGATGAAGTCGATGACGACCGGGCGGTCGTTGATCTCCATCGCCTGCTTGATCACCGCGTCCAGGTCCTCCGGGCGCTCGCAGCGCAGGCCGACGCAGCCCATCGCCTCGGAGAGCATCACGAAGTCGGGGATCCGGGTGCCCTGGGCCGGCGGCTCGATGCCGTCGTGGCCGGGGCCCGCGTGCAGCACGGTGTTGGAGTACCGCTGGTTGTAGAAGAGGGTCTGCCACTGGCGGACCATGCCCAGCGAGCCGTTGTTGATGACCGCGACCTTGATCGGGATGTCGTTCAGGGCACAGGTGACCAGCTCCTGGTTGGTCATCTGGAAGCAGCCGTCGCCGTCGATCGCCCAGACCGCCGTCTCCGGGCGGCCCGCCTTGGCACCCATGGCGGCGGGGACGGCGTAGCCCATGGTGCCCGCGCCGCCCGAGTTGAGCCAGGTGGCCGGCTTCTCGAACTGGATGAACTGCGAGCTCCACATCTGGTGCTGGCCGACACCCGCGGCATAGATCGCGTCCGGGCCGACCAGCTTGCCGATCCGCTCGATGACCTGCTGCGGGGAGAGCTGGCCGGCCGGGGCCGGCTCATAGCCCAGCGGGTAGGTCTTCTTCCACTCGTTGAGCTTGACCCACCAGTCCGCGTAGTCGCCCTTGTGGCCGGCGTCGAACTCGGCCTGGACGGCGACGATCAGGTCGGCCAGCACCTCGCGGGCGTCGCCGACGATCGGCACGTCGGCCGGGCGGTTCTTGCCGATCTCGGCCGGGTCGATGTCGGCGTGGACGACCTTGGCGTACGGGGCGAAGCCGTCCAGCTTGCCGGTGACGCGGTCGTCGAAGCGGGCGCCGAGGGTGAACAGCAGGTCCGACTTCTGCAGCGCGGTGACCGCCGGGACGGAGCCGTGCATGCCGGGCATGCCGAGGTGCTGCGGGTGGCTGTCGGGGAAGGCGCCGAGCGCCATCAGGGTGGTGACCACCGGGGCGCCGGTCAGCTCGGCGAGGATCCGCAGCTCGGCCGTGGCGTTCGCCTTGATCACACCGCCGCCGACGTACAGCACCGGGCGCTTGGCGCCGACCAGCATCTTCGCGGCCTCGCGGATCTGCTTGGCGTGCGGCTTGGTCACCGGGCGGTAGCCGGGCAGCGAGGTCTCGGCCGGCCAGCGGAAGGTGGTGGTGGCCTGCAGCGCGTCCTTGGCGATGTCGACCAGGACGGGGCCGGGGCGGCCGGTCGCGGCGATGTGGAACGCCTCGGAGATCACCCGGGGGATCTCGGCCGGGTCGGTGACGAGGAAGTTGTGCTTGGTGATCGGCATCGTGATGCCGCAGATGTCCGCCTCCTGGAAGGCGTCGGTGCCGATCGCCTTGGAGGCGACCTGCCCGGTGATGGCCACCATCGGCACCGAGTCCATGTAGGCGTCGGCGATCGGGGTCACCAGGTTGGTCGCGCCCGGGCCGGAGGTGGCCATGCAGACACCGACCTTGCCGGTGGCCTGGGCGTACCCGGTGGCGGCGTGGCCGGCACCCTGCTCGTGGCGGACCAGGATGTGACGCACCTTGGTCGAGTCCATCAGCGGGTCGTACGCGGGAAGGATGGCCCCGCCCGGGATGCCGAAGACGGTGTCCGCGCCCACGGCCTCCAGCGAGCGGATGAGCGACTGGGCGCCGGTCATGGTCTCGACGACGTGCTGGGGAGCGGGAGCGTGGGCGGCCGGGGTGTCCCCGCGGCGGGGGGATGCGGCGTGCTCAGTCATCTGCCTGTCTCTTCTCGGTTTTTGCCGGCCCGGGTGGTTGCGGGCCCCGGTCTTTCGAGGGTGGGGTCCCGGTGGTCGGGCCGATCGCCGGCTCTGCCCCAATCGTCCCCCTTTTCCCGCTGATTCGGGGCGGTCGGGGGCGGCCGGGGCCAGTGGTCTTGCGGAGTGGAACAGCGTCAGTGCAACAAAAAACCCCTCGTGCCAAGGGCATGCGAGGGGTGGCGCGTCGGTCTCTCACGAGTCGGGCATGGCCCGCTCAGCCGACGCGCCCGCCAAGTACGAGAATTCGGGTGCGCATGGCAACGACCTTCCTCCCGTGCGGGGCCGACTGTCAAGCAGGTGGGACGACAGTCTCGCCATGCGGACCATGCCCCGGCCCCCTCACGGCGCGGTGTTCGGGCAGGTCGGAGCCACTGTGGTGATGTACGACACGCCCTCCGGCGGACTCCCCGCGGACACCCGTCCGGGTGTCCGCGGCGAGGTACGCGCGGCGGGCCGAGAGCGAGCCGAACGGCCGCGGCAGCGGGTACACCCGGCGGACCAGCGCGCGCCGCAGCCTGGTCTCGTCCAGCGGCGGGGCGAAGGCCGAGCCCTGACCCTGCCGGCAGCCCAACTCCTGGAGCAGGGAGACCTGGCGCGGCAGGTCCACCCCCTCGGCGGCGGTGACCAGGCCGAGGTCGCGGCCGAGCCGCAGGGCGTGCCCGGCCAGCGTCCGGCTGAGCCCCGACTCGCCGAGGCCCTGGACGAGCGTGCGGTCCAGCTTGAGCCCGTCGAAGGGCAGCCGGGCCAGCGCACCGAGCGAGCCGTGGCCGGCCCCGAAGCCGGCCAGGGCGGTGGAGACGCCGAGCCGGCGCAGCGCGGCCAGCCGGCGGCCGAGTTCGTCGGCCAGCCCGTCCGGGCCCATCCGGGCCACCTCGACGACCAGTTGGCCGGCCGGCAGCCCGCTGTCCCGCAGCGCGGCCACCACGGCCTCGTACATACCGGGCGAGCAGAGCCGCTCGGCCGAGAGCCGGACCGAGACCGGGACGGGGGTCGGCGCCGAGCGGGTTCTGACCGGCAGCCCGCGCCGCAGCGCCGCGGCGGTCACCGCCTCGTGGATCAGCCAGCGGGAGAACCGGGTGGCCGCGTCGCCGTGCTCGGCGGAGCGCAGGAACTCGGCGGGGGTCAGCAGCAGGCCCTGGGCCGAGCGCCACCGGGCCTGTGCCTCGACACTGGTGACGGCGCCGGAGGAGAGGTCCACCACGGGCTGGTGCAGCAGCGTGAAGCCGCCCTCCCGGACGGCGACCCGCAGCCGCTCCTCCAGTTCGGTGCGGCGTTCCAGGTCGGCCCGCATGGCCGGGGTGTAGAGCACCACCCGGCCCTTGCCCTCGGACTTGGCCCGGTACATCGCGAGGTCGGCGTTGCGCATCAGCTCGTCGGCGGCGGCTCTGGGGTCGGCGGCCGGGCCGCGCTCGGGGGTGCCGAAGGCGATGCCGATGCTGGCCGCGACGGCGAGTTCGGCGCCGCCGATCCAGTACGGCTCGGAGAGCGCGACCCTCAGCCGCTCGGCGAGCTCCTGGACCTGGAGGCGGCCGAGCGGGCCGCAGACCAGGGCGGCGAACTCGTCCCCGCCGAAGCGGGCGACGGTGTCGCCGCACCGGACGGCGCCCTGCAGCCGGCGCGCGGCCTGCACCAGCAGCTCGTCTCCGACCTGGTGGCCGGCGCTGTCGTTGACCGCCTTGAAGCCGTCCAGGTCGAGGAAGAGCACGGCGACCCCGGTGCCCGCCTCGCCCTGCTGTCCGCGCGCGGCGAGGGCGCCCCGCAGGCGCTGGGCGAAGAGCGCCCGGTTGGGCAGGTCGGTGAGCGGGTCGTGGAAGGCGTTGTGCTGCAACTGGGCCTGGAGTATCACGCGTTCGGTGACGTCCCGGCTGTTCAGGATCAGGCCGTCGCGGTACCGGTTGACGGTCGACTCGACGTGCAGCCACTCGCCGGTGCCGGAGCTGATCCGGCACTCCACGCGGGCCGCGGACGCCTCGGCGGCGGCGCCCGGCGAGCGGTGCGCCAGCAACCGGCCGCGGGCCAGGAAACGGCGGACCTCCAGCAGCACCCGGTCGACGTCCTCGGGGTGGACGAGGTCCAGCAGGTTCCCGCCGACCAGCTCCTCCGGGTCCCGCCCGTAGACGCCGAGCGCGGCCGGGGAGACGTAGGAGAGCACGCCGTTGGCGCCGGCGATCATGATGACGTCGCTGGAGCCCTGCACCAGGGAGCGGAAGTGCGCCTCCTTGTGCGCGAGCTCCTGCGCCAGCGAGAGGTTGTCCAGCAGCATCACGCCCTGCCGCAGGATCAGTGCCAGGCCGACGGTGCAGGCGGCGGCGGCCACCACCCGGTCCAGCGCGCGGCCGCCGAGGGCGTTGTAGAGGATGCCGGCGGTGCAGACCGCGGCCGCCGCGTACGGGGTGAGGGCACTGAAGGTGGTGGCCACCCGGCGGCGCGGCAGGCCCCCGGCCGAGGGGTGCTCGCGCAGCGGGCGGCGCCAGCGCGAGGACCACGGCGCGCAGGCGAGCAGCAGGCTTCCGGCGAACCAGCCCGCGTCCAGGAGCTCCCCCGAGTGGTAGCTGTTGCGCAGCTCGGGGGAGGTGAAGAGGGCGTCGCAGAGCACGGTGACGGCCAGGCCGATCATCGCGGTGTGGACCGCCGCCCGGTTGCCGTCGCGGCCGCCGAAGCGCAGCCCGACCACCAGGCTGACCAGCAGGATGTCCAGCACCGGGTAGGCCAGGTTGAGGGCGAGGCACAGCGGGGAGCCGACCTCGCCGGCGGCGATCCGGCCGAGCGCCAGGCTCCAGCTGAGGGTGAACAGCGAGCCGGCCACCAGCCAGCCGTCCAGCATCAGGCAGAGCCAGCCGGCGGCACTGCGCGGGCGCTGGGCGAGGACCAGCACGCCGGTGATGGCGAGCGGGGCGAACAGCAGGAAGGCGTACTCGGCGAGCGAGTCCTGCGGCAGCTGGGTGCGCTCGACCAGCTCGTACCAGCCCCAGGTGCCGTTGCCGAAGGCGACCATGAGCGAGGAGAGGCCGAACAGCAGCCAGGCCGGCCGGGCGTGGCCGCCGATCGTGCAGCCGTACGCGAGGCAGGACACCGCGGCCGCGAGGGCGGCCGCGGCCAGGCCGAAATCACCCATGAAGATGGCGAGTTGGCGGGACCCCCAGCCCAGGGCCGCGCCCGTCGCGTAGGCCAGGCAGAGGGCGCCGAGGACGGCGCCGGGCAGGCTGCGGCTGTCGAGCAGCCGGCGGACCGGGCTTGGCCGCGCGGTTGCGGACATGTCGGTGTCCGGTACACCCGGCCGTCCGGCCCCGGGCAGCACCGCATCGGTGGAGCTCACTCGGCCTCTCCCCCTCCGGCCCGGGGCCTGGCGCCCCGGCCACGGGCCACCGGCCGCGCACCTGGTGGCCGTACGCGGTGGCCTGGCGCCCCGTCGGGGCGGTGGCCCAGGGGGTGGACGGCCTGCCGGCCGACGCACCGCACCGATGTTCCCACTCGGGACCCTACACCACTTCGGTCACTCAATGACACGCACACTCCACTTAGAGTAATGGTGCGTGAGTGGGGAATTGCACCCGAATCGGCCGGAACGGGCCGGTTGGCGGGGGCGCACGGGAAGGGGCTCACGCGGCGCGCACAGGAGCACGTGGAGGCGCCCGCCGGCCGCACCCCCCGGTTCGGGCGGTGCGGCCGGCGGGCGCCGACGGCGGCCCGGCTCAGCGGCCGGCGGGCGCCAGGTCCTCCGGGAAGAGCCGCAACCGGTGGGCCAGCGCGGCGGCCTCGCCCCGGCCGGCCACCGCGAGCTTGCCGAGGATGTTGGAGACGTGCACGCTCGCGGTCTTCGGGGAGATGTACAGCTCCTCCGCGATCTGCCGGTTGGTGCGACCCCGGGTGAGCAACCGGAGCACGTCCCGCTCACGGGGGGTGAGACCGAGGGAGTCGCCGGCCGGCGCCGGCTTGGCAGGCGTGGCCGCCCGGGCGGTGAGCGCCAGGCCGGCCCGCTCGGCCAGGCCGGTGATCTCGGCCAGCAGCGCGCTGTCGGACCGCACCCCGGCCAACGTCCTTGCCTCGCGCAGCAGTTCGGTGCCCGACTCCCGGCAGCCGACCAGCACATCGGCCTCCGCGGCGCGCATCAGCGCCACCGCCAGCGGGCCCGGCAGCCCGGTCGGCCGCAGCGCCTCGACGGCGGCCGCCCAGTGCGCCGGGGTGTCGGTGCCCTCGGCGCGGGCCAGTTCGGCCTCCAGCAACCGGGCCCAGCCGTGGTGCAACGGCGCCTTCGGGGTCAGCCGGGCGGCCAGCTCGGCGATCTTCGCCAGCACCTCGGCCCGGCCCTCGGCGGCCTCCGGCAGGCCCCTGCTGTCGGCCTCGGCCGCGGCGCCGTCCACCAGCAGGGGGTAGAGCGCGGCCTCGTTCCCCGCGGGGACCGGGCCGTCGATCACGGCGAGCAGCTCGGCCCGGGCCTCCAGCGGTCGCCCGCCGCGGGAGGCGATCATCACCGCGAGCCGGGAGATCGGCACGGAGTGCTGGAACTGGCAGACCCGGTCCGAGGCCCGGGCCTGGGCCAACATGCCGGCCGCCGAGGGGAGGTCCCCGCGCATCAGGGCCAGCTCGCCCCGCAGCCGGTCGAGGAACTCGGCGTGGCTGCCCGGGTGCTGGGTCCGCTCGGCGCCGGCCAGCAGCTCGGCCGCCTCCTCGGTACGGCCGACGTCGATCAGCGCCTCGGCGAGGTTGCCGACCAGCAGGGTGCCGATGTTGCGCAGCAGGCCGGTGCCGTCGGCCGTCTCCAGCCCCTCCCGGGCGAGCGCCACGGCCTCCTCCGCGCGGCCGAGCGACTGCAACAGGCTGGCCAGGTTGTTGAGCCCGCGGAGCATGAGGTCCGGGACGCCGAGCTCGCGGGTGGCGGCGACCGCCTCGGTCAGCTCGGCGATGGCGGCGTCGGGGTCGTTCCCCAGGTCGTTGCGCAGGGTGCCGAGGGTCATCCGGGCGTGCTGCTCGACGGCGTGCGCCCCGACCTGGCGGGCGATCGCCGCAGCCCGCTCGGCGAGTTCGATGCTCTCGCCGGTGGGGCTGTTGAGCATGGCGATGCCGGCGCTCAGCGCGAACACCTCGGCCTGGACGGCGGACGGCGGCAGGTGCTCGACCAGGCGCCGGGCGTAGGCCGCCTCGTCCTGGTCCTTGGAGCGGTTCAGGTGGCCGAACATCCGGGCCCGGTTCATCCGGAACCAGGCCGCGCGGGCCGGGTCCCTGGTCTCGTCGACCAGCTTCAGCGCCCGCCGGGAGAGGCTCAGCCCGCGCTCGCGGTCCCCGCTGCGGCGGGCCGCGACCACCGCCTCGGCGAGCACGTCGACCAGCTGCAGCCGCTCGCAGTCCTGGTCGTGCGTCTCCACGTCGCAGGAGCACGGCGGGTAGGTCTCGGCCCAGTCGTACGGGCGCAGGGTGTGCTCCAGCACCTCCTCGGAAACCTCGTCCCACAGCTCCAGGGCGCGCTCCAGCATCCGAAGCTGCTCGGCGAAGGCGTTGCGCCGACGGGCGGCCCGGGCGGCGTCCAGCGCGCTCGGCAGGGCACGCGCGGGATCGTGCGCGTGGTACCAGTAGTTGGCCAGCCGGGCCGGGCGGACGTCGCTGCCGACCAGGTGCGGCTGCTCCTCCAGCGCGGTGGCGAAGCGGCGGTTGATCCGGTGCCGCTCGCCGGGCAGCAGGTCGTCGGAGACCGCCTCCCGGACCAGAGCGTGCCGGAACCGGTAGCCGTCGCCGTCGGTGTCCGGGCGCAGGATGTTGGCGCCGACCGCGGCGCGCAACGACTCGATCAGCCCCTCCTCGTCGTCCAGCACGGCGGCCAGCAGCGCGTGTTCGACGTAGGAGCCGCCCTCGGCGGCGATCCGCAGCACCCGCTGGGTCTCCTCGTCCAGCGCCTCGACCCGGACCAGCAGGATGTCCCGCAACGAGTCGGTGAGCCCGGTCGAACAGCCGTCCTGGAAGGCGGTCGCGAGCTCCTCGACGAAGAACGGGTTGCCCTCGGAGCGGCGGTGGATCCGGTCGACCAGCTGCCGGTCCGGATCGGTGGTACCGAGGATGCCGGCCAGCTGCGCGGCGACCTCGCCCGGGCCGAACCGCTCCAGCTCCATCCGCTGCACGGTGCGCAGCCGCTCCAGCTCGGCCAGGAACGGCCGCAGCGGGTGCCGCCGGTGCAGGTCGTCGGTGCGGTAGGTGGCGACCAGCAGGACGCGGGCGCGGTGCAGGGTGCGCACCAGGTAGGCGAACAGCTCCCGGGTGGAGCGGTCCGACCAGTGCAGGTCCTCGACGGCGAGCACGAGGGTACGGTCCGTGCCGAGCCGTTCGAACAGCCTCGCGGTGTGCTCGAACAGCCGGGCCCGGCCGTACTCGTCGTTGGGTTCGCCGTCGGCCTCGCCGAAGTCGGGCAGCAGCCGGGCGAGATGACCCTCCATACCGGCGGCGGCCACCTCCAGCTCGGCGCCCAGACCGCGGTGGAGCCGGCGCAGCGCGGTGGCCAGCGGTGCGTAGGGCAGCCCCTCGGCGCCGACCTCCAGACAGCCGCCGACGGTGGTGACCACTCTCCCGTCGCCGGTACAGGCGCGGGAGAGGAACTCCTCCAGCAGCCGGGTCTTGCCGACGCCGGCCTCGCCGCCGATCAGCACGGTCTGCGGGCTCCCGGAGCCGGCCCGCCGCAGCGCGTCTGTCAGATCGGTGATCTCCGTGCCACGGCCGACGAAGACGGGACTCACCGATATCTGCTGCATGGAGCTGAGCATGCCATAAGCCGATCCGCCCGGCCGAGGGGATATCCCACCTCCCGGACGCCCGGAAGGGGAGGCGCTGGACCGCGCCTCCCCTTCCGTCTCCGCCCCGGCCTCGGCCGGGTGGCGGCCCGTCAGCACTCGCGCAGGCGCGCGGTGCGCCGGTCGGCACGGGTGGCGACCAGGCGGCGGATCCCGCGGCCGGCCTTCGGGGCGACGGCCTCGCGGACCATCCGCTCGTGCTCGGCGCGGTGGCGGAGTTCGCTCTGGTGCTGCTGGATGAGCTCGTACTCGATCACGGTGTTTCCCCTCGTGGTGGTCTCTCGTTCTGAGGTAAAGACTCCTCTCCCAGGGGGGTGCACCACATCGGCAGCCTGCCGCATCTTCCGGGCGCCGATCGCCTTAGGGGGAGCCCCGGAAACGGTGAAGGCCCGGTTCTACCCCTCTTATGGGGGTGAAACCGGGCCTTAGACCGCACTAAGGCACCTTAGAAGGCCTTAGTCGCCTTAGAAACTCAGGCCGAGAAGCCGAACCGCTCCAGGCTTGCGGGCTCTGCCCGCTGCCCTTCCACGCCGGGCCGCTCCGGGCTGTTCCTACTACCCTTCCACGCCGAGCCGCTCCAGGATGAGGTCCTTCACGCGGGCCGCGTCGGCCTGGCCGCGGGTGGCCTTCATGACCGCGCCGACCAGCGCACCCACCGCGGCGACCTTGCCGTCGCGGATCTTGGCGGCGATCGCCTCGTTGCCGGCGATGGCCTGGTCGACGGCGGCACCGAGCGCGGAGTCGTCCGAGACGACGGCCAGGCCGCGCTTCTCGACGATCTCGTCCGGCTCGCCCTCGCCGGCCAGCACGGCCTCGATGACCTGACGGGCCAGCTTGTCGTTCAGCTTGCCCTCGGCGACCAGCGCGGTGACCCGGGCGACCTGCGCCGGGGTGATCGGCTGCTCACTCAGCTCGGTGCCGGTCTCGTTGGCCCGGCGGGCCAGCTCGCCCATCCACCACTTGCGGGCCTGGTCGGCCGGGGCGCCGGCGGCGATGGTCTCCAGGATCGGCTCGACCGCACCGGCGTTCAGCACCGACTGCATGTCCTTGTCGGACAGGCCCCACTCGCCCTGCAGCCGGGCCCGGCGCACGCGCGGCAGCTCGGGCAGGCCGGCCCGCAGCTCCTCGACCCACTCGCGCGAGGGTGCGATCGGGACGAGGTCCGGCTCGGGGAAGTAGCGGTAGTCCTCTGCGTTGTCCTTGATCCGGCCCGAGGTGGTGCTGCCGTCCTCCTCGTGGAAGTGCCGGGTCTCCTGGACGATCGTGCCGCCGTCGGTCAGGACGGTGGCGTGCCGCTGGATCTCGAACCGGGCGGCCCGCTCCACGCTGCGAAGCGAGTTGACGTTCTTGGTCTCCGAGCGGGTGCCGAAGGTCTCGGTGCCGTTGGGGCGCAGCGACAGGTTGACGTCGCAGCGCATCTGGCCCTTGTCCATCCGGGCCTCGGAGACGCCCAGCGCCTTGATCAGCTCGCGCAGCTCGGCGACGTACGCCTTGGCGACCTCGGGGGCGCGCTCGCCGGCGCCCTCGATCGGCTTGGTGACGATCTCGATCAGCGGGATGCCGGCCCGGTTGTAGTCGAGCAGCGAGTGGGTGGCGCCGTGGATCCGGCCGGTCGCGCCGCCGACGTGGCTGGACTTGCCGGTGTCCTCCTCCATGTGGGCGCGCTCGATCTCCACACGGAAGGTCGAGCCGTCCTCCAGCTGCACGTCGAGGTAGCCGTTGAAGGCGATCGGCTCGTCGTACTGCGAGGTCTGGAAGTTCTTCGGCATGTCCGGATAGAAGTAGTTCTTCCGGGCGAACCGGCACCACTCGGCGATCTCGCAGTTCAGCGCCAGGCCGATCTTGACGGCCGACTCCACGCCGATCGCGTTGACCACCGGAAGCGAGCCCGGCAGGCCCAGGCAGGTCGGGCAGACCTGGCTGTTCGGCTCGGCACCCAGCTCGGTCGAGCAACCGCAGAACATCTTGGTCTTGGTGCCCAGCTCGACGTGGACCTCAAGGCCCATCACCGGGTCGTACGACGCGAGAGCGTCCTCGTAGGAGACCAGGTTCATGACGCTCACAGCGTCCCCTTCGCTAAAAGTCTGTGGAGGTACGGGCCCGGCCGCGCACCGGGGTGCGGGCCGGGCCGGGGGCTTCTCAGCCCAGCAGCACGTCGTCGTCGCCGAGGCGGCGCAGTTCGCGCACGAGCAGGGCGGTGCCGGTGACCAGGGCCGCGGCGCCGACCAGGGCGTTGATCAGCTTGAGCGTGTCGTTCTCGCCGCGGGCCTTCTTCACGTCCTTGACGATCGAGACCGCGCCGAAGGCGCTGGTACCGATGGAAAGCCACAGGCCGGGCTTGCTGTGCTTGAAGCCCTTGGCCTTCTCGATCTTGCTCACAGTGCCGGTGCCTCCTCCAGCAGGGGGTGCCCCCACTTGTCGTTGAGTGCGGCCTCGACGGCGCCGCCCACGCGGTACAGGCGGTCGTCCGCCATCGCGGGTGCGATGATCTGCAGGCCGACCGGGAGATTGTCCTCCGGGGCCAGTCCGCAGGGCAGCGACATGGCCGCGTTGCCCGCGAGGTTCGACGGAATCGTGCACAGGTCGGCCAGGTACATCGCCATCGGGTCGTCGGCGCGCTCGCCGATCGGGAAGGCGGTGGTCGGCGTGGTCGGGGAGACCAGGACGTCCACGCCGGCGAAGGCGGCGTCGAAGTCGCGCGAGATGAGCGTGCGCACCTTCTGGGCCGAGCCGTAGTAGGCGTCGTAGTAGCCCGAGGAGAGGGCGTAGGTGCCCAGGATGATGCGGCGCTTCACCTCAGGGCCGAAGCCGGCCTCGCGGGTCAGGGCGGTGACGTCCTCGGCGGAGCGGGTGCCGTCGTCGCCGACCCGCAGGCCGTAGCGCATCGCGTCGAAGCGGGCCAGGTTGGACGAGGCCTCGCTGGGCGCGATCAGGTAGTACGCGGGCAGCGCCAGGGTGAACGACGGGCAGGAGACCTCGACGACCTCGGCGCCCAGCTCGCGCAGCAGCTCCACGGACTCGTCGAACCGCTGCATCACGCCGGCCTGGTAGCCCTCGCCTGCGAACTCCTTGACGACGCCGATCCGCATGCCGCGGATGTCGCGCCGCTTCGCCGCCTCGACCACGGCCGGGACCGGCGCGTTGATCGAGGTGGAGTCCAGCGGGTCGTAGCCGGCGATGGCCTCGTGCAGCAGTGCCGCGTCCAGCACGGAGCGGGCGCACGGGCCGCCCTGGTCCAGGCTGCTGGAGAACGCGACCAGGCCGTAGCGGGAGACCGAGCCGTAGGTCGGCTTCACGCCGACGGTGCCGGTCACGGCGCCGGGCTGGCGGATCGAGCCGCCGGTGTCGGTGCCGATCGCCAGCGGGGCCTCGTAGGCGGCCAGCGCGGCGGCAGAACCGCCGCCGGAGCCGCCGGGGATGCGGCTGAGGTCCCACGGGTTGCCGGTGGCGCCGTAGGCGGAGTTCTCGGTGGAGGAGCCCATCGCGAACTCGTCCATGTTGGTCTTGCCGAGGATGACCACGCCGGCGTCCTTGAGACGGGTGGTCAGGGTGGCGTCGTACGGCGGGATCCAGCCTTCGAGGATCTTGGAGCCGCAGGTGGTCGGCACACCCTTGGTGGTGAAGACGTCCTTCAGCGCGAGCGGGACGCCGGCCAGCGGGCCCAGCTCCTCGCCCTTGGCGCGCTTCTCGTCCACGGCCTTGGCGGCGCTCAGCGCGCCCTCCGTGTCGACGTGCAGGAAGGCATTGACCTTCTTGTCGACGGCCTCGATGCGGTCGAGGTGCGCCTGGGCGACCTCGACGGCGGAAACCTCGCCGTTGGCGATGGCGCTCGCGGTCTGAGCGGCGGTGTAGCGAATCAGCTCGGTCATCTCGGTCAGTCCTCCCCGAGGATCTGCGGCACACGGAAACGCTGCTCCTCGGCGGCGGGGGCGCCGGCCAGCGCCTGCTCCGGAGTGAGCGACGGCCGCACCTCGTCCGCGCGCATGACGTTGGTCAGCGGGAGCGGGTGGGAGGTCGGCGGGACGTCCTGTCCGGCGACCTCGGAAACGCGGGCGACCGCGCCGATGATCACGTCGAGCTGCTCGGCGAAGTGGTCCAGCTCTTCGGCCTGCAACTCCAGACGCGACAGCCGAGCGAGGTGGGCGACCTCCTCGCGCGTGATGCCAGGCATGCAGCGATCCTCAGGGTGAGTTCTGGTGAGGCCCGGCGGCGCGGTGAAGCGTGCCGGGCCCGGGCAGGAGCAGCCGGCTCGGCGCTCCCGTCCTCTTGGTCTGTGGCCCCATCCTATGGGGCCCGGCCCGGCCACCGGCCAACGAGTAACGCCGGGGCCCGGTCACCGCGGCGCGGCGCGACGGCTCCCCGCGGCGTCGGGGAGCGCCACTGCGGGCCGACCGGAGGCTAGTTCGGGCTTCCCGGCGCCCGGATCTCCATCTGCGCGGCCTGTGCGGCCTGGACCACGGGCGGCAGGACGGGCGGGACGACCGGGTTGATCACCGGGTTCATCACGGGCTGGATCCCGGCCTGGAGCACCGGCTGGATCCCGGCCTGGAGCACGGGCTGGATCGCGGGTGGCATCACCGGCTGGACGCCGGGCTGGAGCACCGGCGGCAGCTGCGCGGCCGTGGTGAGCCGCTCCACCGGCGGCGCGCCGGTGCGGTGCACCCGCAGCCAGGCGGTGGCCTGCTCCGCCGGCAGCGCCGCGGAGACCAGCCAGCCCTGGACGGCGTCCACGCCCATGCAGTGCAGCCGCTCCCAGGTCTCGTCGTCCTCGACGCCCTCGGCGACCACGGTCAGGCCGAGCGAGTGCGCCAGCTCCACCGAGCAGCGGACCACCGCCGCGTCGTGGTCGTCGGCGACCATCCGGGAGACGAAGGAGCGGTCGATCTTCAACTCGCCGACCGGCAGGCTGCGCAGCCGCACCAGCGAGGAGTGGCCGGTACCGAAGTCGTCCAGGGACATCCCGACGCCGTAGCCGCGCAGCTCGGCCAGGGTGTCGGCGGCGCGCCGGGAGTCGTCCAGCAGCAGCCGCTCGGTTATCTCCAGCTGCAGCGCGTGGGCCGGCACCTGGTGGCGGACGAGGTGGCCGGCGACCCGCTGGGCGAAGCCCGGGTTGAGCACGTCGCGCGGCGAGACGTTCACCGCGACCTGCACCTGGAGCCCCTGGTCGCGCCAGTAGGCGAGCTGGCCGACGGCCGCCTCCAGCACGTAGTCGGTCAGCCGGGGCATCAGGCCGCTGGACTCGGCGAGGCCGACGAACTCGTCCGGCGAGACCTTGCCCTGGCCGGGCCGCTCCCAGCGCAGCAGCGCCTCCAGCCCGACCACCCGGCCGTCGAAGGCCACCTTCGGCTGGTAGTGCAGCTGCACCTCGCCGGTCTCCAGCGCCCGCCGGAGATCCCCCAGCAGCCCGATCCGGTACGGCGTGTCGGCGTCCTGGGTCTCGTCGTACTGCTCGACCGAGGTGCGGCCGCGCTGGGCGTGGCCCATCGCGACGTCGGCGCGGCGCAGCAACGACTCGGCGTCCTGGGCGTGCTGCGGGTAGACGCAGACGCCGGCGCTGGCCTCCAGGACGAGCAGCAGCCCGTCGAGGCGGATCGGCGCGGCCAGCTCCGTGATCAGCGCCTTGGCGACCCGCTCCAGGGTGTCCGGGCAGCCGATGCCGGGCAGCAGGACGGCGAACTCGTCGCCGCCCATCCGGGCCACCATCGGGCGCCCGCCCCGGTAGTGCCGGGGCAGCCCGGCGAACACGTCGTCGATGGACTCCCGGGTGGCGCTGCCGGCCGGGCCGCCGGAGCGCAGCGCCCGGTGCAGCCTGCGGGCGATGTGCACCAGCAGCCGGTCACCGGCGGTGTGCCCGAGCGTGTCGTTGAGCGACCGGAACCGGTCGAGGTCGAGCAGTATCAGCCCGACGCTGTACCCCTGGTCGTGCTCGGCGATCGCCTCCTGGGCGGCCAGCAATAACGCCTGGCGGTTGGGCAGGTCCGTCAGCGGGTCGGTGAGCTGGTCCCGGGCACGGTCGCGGGCGATCCGCCACGCCGCGACCAGCACGGCCAGCGGCACGGCGAACAACGGCAGCAGCTCGGGCTCGTACCGGTAGACCAGAACGGCCAGCGGAATGAGCGGCGCGGCGCCGGCCAGCAGCACGCCGAGCAGCAGGACCGCACCTGCCACCCCCTGCGGCGGGCGTGTGGGCGCACCGCCGGTCGTACGATCCATAAGCCCTGTCCTCCGTCGGGCCCGCCCCGTCAGGCCGCCTTACGGTGAGGCACCGTGCTGGTGCCGGCAGCTGCCGGGCATGGAGCGACCCCGCGGAGACCGGCTCAGCCGGTGCCCCCACCCCTGCTGACACTCTGTTGCGCTCCAGGGTATTCCGGGGTCCACCGCGCGGGCAGACTTTCGGACAACCGGGAACGCGCCACCGCGTTCGGGTGTCGCACAGTGACACAATGCCCGCTTTCACTGTGCAGCACCCGGTGACGTTGCATCAGGACGATAACAAGACGGACTCGGCGCTTCCGCGCGCGGGTCACTCCCCGGCCGGGGCCGCCTCCTCCTCGGAGCCCGCGACGGACCCCTCGGCGGCCTCCGGTCCGGGCAGGCCGAGGTGGCGGCGGGCGGCGTCCGGACCCTGCTCCAGCAGGACGGCGAAGCCCGCGTCGTCCAGCACCGGCAGGCCGAGCTGAACGGCCTTGTCGTACTTGGAACCGGGGTTCTCGCCGGCCACCACGAAGTGCGTCTTCTTCGACACCGAGCCGGTCACCTTGGCTCCGCGCGAGGTCAGCGCCTCCTTGGCGCCGTCCCGGGTGTGCCCGGTCAGCGTGCCGGTGACGACGACGGTCAGGCCCTCCAGCGGACGCTCGCCCTGCGCCTCGGCGAACTCCTCGGTGAAGCGGACGCCCGCCCGGCGCCACTTCTCCAGGATCTCCCGGTGCCACTCCTCCTGGTGCCACTCCTTGATCGAGCGGGCGATGATCGGGCCGACGCCCTCGACCGCCGCCAGTTCCTCCTCGCTCGCCTCGAAGATCCTGTCCAGATCGCGGAACTCCCGGGCCAGCTCCTGGGCGGCCACCGGGCCGACGTGACGGATCGACAGCCCGTTGATGAATCGAGCCAGTGGGCGGTCCTTCGCCTTCTCCAGGTTGTCGAGAAGCGTCCGGAGCGACTTCTTCGGCACACCCGTCGTGGTGGCGAAGAAGAAGACCTCCTTCTCCTTGCCGGTCTTGTCGTCCAGCTTGGGCATGCCCGTCTTCGGGTCGCGCACCAACACCTTGATCGGCAGCAGCTGCTCCTCGGTGAGGCCGAAGATGTCGCCCTCGTCCTTCACCGGAGCCTCGGCCGGCTCCAGCGGCTGGGTCAGCGCGGTGGCCGCGACATAGCCGAGGCCCTCGATGTCCAGGGACGAACGGCCGCCGAGGAAGGCGATCCGCTCGCGGACCTGGGCGGGGCAGTACTGCGCGTTCGGGCAGCGCAGGTCGATGTCCCCCTCGGCCATCGGGCGCAGCTCGGCGCCGCACTCGTGGCAGTGCGAGGGCATCACGAACTCCTGCTCGGTGCCGTCCCGCAGGTCGTAGACCGGGCCGAGGATCTCCGGGATGACGTCGCCCGCCTTGCGCAGCACCACGGTGTCGCCGAGCAGGACGTCCTTGGCCTTGACGACCTGCTGGTTGTGCAGCGTCGCGTACTGGACCATCGAGCCGGCCACCTTGACCGGCTCCGCCAGCACCGCGTACGGGGTGGCCCGGCCGGTGCGGCCGATGCCGACCTTGATCGCGGCCAGCTTTCCGGTGACCTCCTCCGGCGGGTACTTCCAAGCGATCGCCCAGCGCGGGGACTTGGAGGTGGCGCCGAGCCGGCCCTGGAGCGCGATCTCGTCCACCTTGACCACGACGCCGTCGATCTCGTGCTCGACCGAGTGCCGCTGCTCGCCATACTGCTTGATGAAGGCGCGGACCTCGTCGAGGGTGGCGACCACCCGGTTGTGCCGGGCGGTGGGCAGGCCCCAGTCGTGCAGCAGCCGGTAGGCGTGCGACTGGCAGTCGATGTCGAAGCCGACCCGGGCGCCGATGCCGTGCACCACCATGTGCAGCGGGCGGGAGGCGGTGACGTGGGCGTCCTTCTGGCGCAGCGAACCGGCGGCGGCGTTGCGCGGGTTCATGAACAGCCGGATCATCGCCCGGGGGCGCCTGCCCTCCTTGGCGCGCTCCTCGTTCTCCTGTCGGCGGCGCTCGTTCTCCTCCGCGAACGAGGCGTTGAGCGCCTCGAAGGCGTCGGTCGGGAAGTAGACCTCGCCGCGGATCTCGACCAGCTCGGGGATGTCGTCGCCCTTGAGCTGGTGCGGGATCTCCTTGATGGTGCGGACGTTGGCGGTGATGTCCTCGCCGACCCGGCCGTCGCCGCGCGTCGCCGCCTGCACCAACTGCCCGTTCTCGTACGTCAGGTTGACGGCCAGGCCGTCCACCTTGAGCTCGCAGAGGTAGTGGTACTCGATGCCGTGAAGCTCGCCGGCGACGCGCTCGGCCCAGGCCGCGAGCTCGTCGTCGTCCATGGCGTTGTCCAGGCTGAGCAGCCGCTCGCGGTGCTCGACCGCGGCGAACAGTTCGGCGACGGCGCCGCCGCCCACCTTCTGCGACGGCGAGTCCGGCGTGACCAGGGCCGGGTGCTCGGCCTCCAGACCCTCCAGCTCGCGCATCAGCGCGTCGAACTCGGCGTCGCTGACGACCGGCGCGTCCTGCTCGTAGTAGCGGGCGCGGTGGTCCTCGATCTCGGCCGCCAGCTCGGCGTGCCGTCTGCGCACCTCCGCCGGGATCTCCTCCCAGCCCTCGACAGCCACCACCGCAAGCCCTCCGTTACGTCCTACTCCGGGTTGTCCACCAGGCTCTGGGCCGCCCGCGCGCTGAGCGACAACGCCTGGCGCGCGTACGCCGGGGAGGCCCCGGCCAGCCCGCAGGTGGGTGTCACCAGCACACGGCGGCCCAGCAGCTCCGGGGCGAACCCGAGCCTGCGCCACAACGTCCTGACACCCTGGACACTACCGGCCGGGTCCGACACTCCCTGGTCAGTGGACGGGACGACACCCGCGAGGATCATCGTGCCCGCCTCGACCGCCTCGCCGAGGTCGTCGTCCATCCGGTCCGTCAGGAGGGAGAAGTCCAGCGAGATCCCGGCCACCCCGGCCCGCCGCAGCAGGGGAACCGGAACGTCCGGCGCGCAGGAGTGCACCACGACGGGCGCGTCCAGACCACGGATCAGCTCGCGCAGGGCCTCCTCGGCGACCTGCCGGTCCACCGCGCGCAGCCGCTGGAAGCCGCTGGCGGTCCTGACCTGGCCGGCCAGCACCGCGGGCAATGAGGGCTCGTCGAGCTGGAGCACCACCTCCGCACCCGGGATCCGCTTGCGGACGTCGTCGAGGTGGCGGCGCAGGCCCTCGGCGAGCGAGCCGGCGATGTCACGGCAGGCCCCCGGGTCGGCGAGCGCCTTCTCGCCGTGCTTCAGCTCGATCGAGGCGGCCAGCGTCCACGGCCCGACCGCCTGCACCTTGAGCGCGCCCCGGTAGCCCTGGGTGAACTCCTCCAGTGCGTCCAGGTCCTCGCCCAGCCAGGAGTGGGCCCGCTTGGTGTCCCGGCCGGGGTGGTCGGTGAAGCGCCAGCCGCTCGGCTCGGTCTGCGCGAACAGCTCGACCAGCAGGCCGGCCCCGCGCCCGATCATGTCGGCGCCCGGCCCGCGGGCGGGCAGCTCCGGGAGGAAGGGCAGGTACTCCAACGCCCCGGTGGCCGTCTTCGCGGCCTCCCGGGCGTCGGTGCCGGGCAGCGATCCGACGCCGGTGGCGGCGCCGACCAGGTCGGGGAAGGGGTGTGGGGTGCTCACCCTGGAAGCGTACGAGATCGGGGGGTCGGCGGGCGGCCGGTGTACCGGCGCCGCTGTCGGTGCAGCCGGCGCCGGACTTGCCGTTGACGTAGATCGTGGTGGCGCCGGCCACCGCGACGCTCGTACCGACGGCCGGCAGGCCGACCGTACCGAGCAGCGTCGCGCCGACGGCCAGGGCCGTGCGAAGTCTGGAAATGGGATGCCCCCCTGGGCGGAAATGCGGACCGAATGCCGCGTGCGAGCCCTCGTCGGCCTGGGTCTCCCGGCGGAGGGCGAACGGGATCACGCCACAGGGGTGAGGCCCGCGCCAAGGTGCTTTCCGGGGCTGCCCGTACGCCCGTGGAGCAGGAAGTCGGAACGGCCGACTTCCTGCTCCACGGGCGGTGCGATCAGTACGACTGGAAACCGAAGAAGTCGACCACGAGGTGCAGCGGCGCACCGCTCGCGTTGTACAGGGAGATCATGCCGTCCTTCACCGGCACCACGACCTGGTTGGGGATGGTCTCCCCGGCCAGGAAGTTGAGGTTCGAGGCGTTCGGCGCCGCGTCGCCGTGCGGGTACACGGTGAGGTGGCCCTCGGCCCCCGGCTCGGTCACCGTGACGTTCAGGGTCGCCGCGGCCAGGTACGGCACGTCGCCGACGTAGACGTCGAGGGTGCCCCAGGCCGGAACGGTGCCCGCCGGACGGTCGCCGTTCTCGCGGTGGGTGTCCTCGCGGGTGTCCATGAACCGCACCGGCCCCGCGGAGTAGTAGGTCAGCCGGCCCTCGGCTGCGTAGTAGCCGGCCAGGTCGGCGATCACGTGCACCGTGCCGCCCGAGGCGTTGAAGAAGGACACCTTGCCGTCCTTCACCGGAACCGTCACCAGGTTCGCGATCGTCCGGCCGGCGGGCCAGTTGAGGTTCGACGCGTTGGGCGCCTTGCCGCCGTGCGGGTAGACGGTGAGGTGGCCGTCCGCCTTGGGCTCGGCGATCGTCACGTTCATCGTCACGGCCGTCATGCCCGTGGCCGGCACTCCGGCCACACCCGCGACCTGAAGATCGACCGTCCCCCAGGCCGGAACCGCCTGCGCACTCGGTACGCCGACCGGCTCCCGGGTGTCCAGCAGCCGCGCCGGACCCTGCGGGTGGAAGAGATCGCCCTTGGCGCTGTAGTAGCCCGCCAGGTCGGCGATCACGTGCACCGTGCCGCCGGAGGCGTTGTAGAAGGACACCTTGCCGTCGTTCACCGGGACCGTCACCAGGTTCGGAATCGTCCGGCCGGCAGCCCAGTTGAGGTTCGAGGCGTTCGGCGCGACGTCACCGTGCGGATAGACCGTGAGGTGGCCGGCCTGCGTCGGCTCGGTGACCGTGACGTTCATCGTCACGGCCGTCACGCCCGTGGCCGGCACTCCGGCCACACCCGCGACCTGAAGATCGACCGTCCCCCAGGCCGGAACCGCCTGCGCACTCGGTACGCCGACCGGCTCCCGGGTGTCCAGCAGCCGCGCCGGACCGGCCGGTGTGAACAGGCTGCCGAAGGTCAGGGACTCGTACGCGCCCCGGTCGCGGAAGCCGCTGCCGGTGCCCGTGTTGGGCACGGTCGGGTCGTCGGCGGGCGCCTTGCCCCAGTAGTCGGTCTTCAGCATGCCCGGCGCGTTCTCGTCGGCCGAGTCGACCAGATGGTCGAGCGGCGCGTCCGGGCCCTTGCGGACCCAGGTCGACGCGACGAAGTCGTGCGCGCCCTGACCGCTCGCCGCCGTGAACTCCGGCTGGGCGGCGTACGTGGCGCCGGCCCAGCTGTAGGCGGCGGCGCCGCTGATCGGGTCGACGACGTTGTAGTCCACCTTGGTGCCGGCGGTGGCGCCCGCGGCGACGCTGATGCCGGCCGCCCGTGCGATGTTCTCCCCGCACGGCGTCGTGCCGGCCTGCGCGGTGTTCACCGCGTTGTTCTCCACGACGGCACCGCCCGAGGCGCCGTCGAGCGTGATGCCCGCGAAGCACTCCGTGCGGACGTTGTTGCTCACGACGACGGTGTCGGGGGCGCCGTCGACCAGGATCCCGGGTCCGTCCGGGCTGCCGCCGGTGTCGATGATGTTCGTGCTCAGCACGGTCCCGGTGGAACCGCCGTCGACCCGGAAGGCCGGGCCGCGCAGATTGTGGAGGAAGCCGCCGGCGAAGGTGACCTGGCCGGAGCCGTTGGTGATGTGTGCACCGCTGCCGCCGGAGCCCCAGACGCCCGTGAAGGACACGTCGTGGCCGCCGTCGACCACCACGACCGGCTTCTGGTACGAGCCGAGGGCCAGGTTCTCGAACCTGATGTGGTCGGCGCCCCGGACCACGACGGCGCTGTCCGGGTAGTTCGGTGCGCCGCCGGTGATGTTGGCGTTGCCGTGCTGCTTGTCCGGGCCGCGGAAGGTGATCGGCGCCGCCGCCGTTCCCGAGCGCGTCACGGTCACCGCGGTGTCGACGTAGCTGCCGGCGGCGATCTCCACTGTCTGCCCCGGCTGGACGACGGCGGCGGCCGCGGACACGTGGCAGAACGGGGCGTTACGGGTGCCGGCGCCGGCGCTGCTGTCCGAGCAGCGGGCCTCGGCCGCGTTGTTGACGTAGAGCGTGGTGACCGCTGCTGCCGCGACGCTCGTACCGACGGCCGGCAGGCCGACCGTACCGAGCAGCGTCGCGCCGACGGCCAGGGCTGTGCGAAGTCTGGAAATGGGATGCCCCCCTGGGCGGAAATGCGGACCGAATGCCGCGTGCGAGCCCTCGTCGGCCTGGGTCTCCCGGCGGAGGGCCTGGGTCTCCCGGCGGAGGGTCGATCGGGATCATGCCACAGGGGGTGGGAACCGCACCACGCGGAAATCCGAAGCGGCCCCGGTCCGGGCGCGGGGCTCGGACCGGGGCCGCTTCGGTGCCATGGGGCCGGTCAGTACGCCTGGTAGCCGAACAGGTCGACGACGAGGTGCAGGGGCGCACCGCTCGCGTTGTAGAACGAGATCATGCCGTCCTTCACCGGGACCACGACCTGGTTGGGGATGGTCTCCCCGGGCAGGAAGTTGAGGTTCGAGGCGTTCGGCGCCGCGTCGCCGTGCGGGTACACGGTGAGGTGGCCCTCGGCCCCCGGCTCGGTCACCGTGACGTTCAGGGTCAGCGCGGTGACGTTCGGGATGTCACCGACCGGGATGTCCAGCGTGCCCCAGGCCGGGACGGTGCCCGCCGGACGCTCGCTGTCCTCCCAGCGGATGTACTCACGCGTGTCGATCAGCCTCCACGGCCCCACCGGGCGGTAGCTCACCTTGCCCGCGGCGGTGTAGTAACCGGCGAGGTCCGCGATCAGGTGCACGGTGCCACCGGAGGCGTTGTAGAAGGACACCTTGCCGTCCTTCACCGGGAGCGTCACCAGGTTCGGGATCGTCCGCCCGGCCGTCCAGTTGAGGTTCGAGGCGTTCGGCGCCTTGTCTCCGTGCGGGTAGACGGTGAGGTGGCCGGCCTCCTGCGGCTCGGTCACCGTCACGTTCATGGTCACCGCCGTCACGCCCGTCGCGGGGATCCCCGCCACTCCGGCGACGGGCAGGTCGACGGTGCCCCACGCCGGCACGGCCTGCGCCGCCGGGACACCGATCGGCTCACGGGTGTCCAGCAGACGGGTCGGACCCTGGGCGTGGAAGAGGTAGCCCTTGGTGCTGTAGTAGCCGGCGAGGTCCGCGATCAGGTGCACGGTGCCACCCGAGGCGTTGAAGAAGGACACCTTGCCGTCCTTCACCGGAACCGTCACCAGGTTCGGGATCGTGCGACCCGCCGCCCAGTTGAGGTTGGACGAGGCCGGCGCCTCGTCGCCGTGCGGGTAGACCGTCAGGTGGCCGTCCGCCTGCGGCTCGGTCACCGTGACGTTCATCGTCACCGCCGTCACGCCCGTCGCCGGGATGCCCGCCACGCCCGCGACGGGCAGGTCGACGGTGCCCCACGCCGGCACGGCCTGCGCCGCCGGGACACCGATCGGCTCACGGGTGTCCAGCAGACGGGTCGGGCCGGCCGGGGTGAACGCGCTGCCCACGTCGAGGTTCTCGTAGGCGCCGCGGTCGCGGATGCCGCTACCGGTGCCCGTGTTGGGCACCGTCACGTCGTCCGCCGGCGCCCAGGCGCCGCGGTCGGACGGCAGCATGCCCGGGGCGCTCTCGTCGGCCGAGTCGACCGTGTGGTCCAGCGGCGCGTTCGGGCCCTTCTGGGACCACGACGGCACCACGAAGTCGTGCGCGCCCTGACCGGTGGCCGAGGTGAAGGCGGCCTGGGTGGCGTAGGCGGTGCCGGCCCAGTTGTAGCCGGCGCCACCGCTGCGCGAGTCGACGACGTTGTAGTCCACCTTGGTATCCCGGGTGGAGTTCGCCCCGACGGTGATCCCGGTGGCCCTGGCGGCCTTGTCACCGCAGGACTTGTCGAGGTCCGCGGCGGCGTTCACCACGTTGTTCTCGACCACCGCGCCGGTCGACGCGCCGTCCAGCACGACGCCGGGGAAGCAGCGCGTGTTCATGGAGTTGCTCACCACGACGGTGTTCGGGGCGTCCTTGACCAGGATGCCCGTCTCGTCGTCCACGGAGCCGGGCTGCAGGACGTTGGTGGTGACCACCGTTCCGGTGGAACCGCCGTCCACGATGAGCCCCGGGCCCGCCGTGTTGATGTCGCCTCGCCCGAACAGCACCCTGTCGGAACCGTTGGTGATCCGGACGCTGTTGCCTCCGGAGATTCCGATGTTGTCGAACGCCACGTCACGGGCGCCGTCCACCACCACCGACGGCCCCCGGTAGACCGGGGTGATGACCAGGTTCTCGAAGCGGACGTGCTCGGCACCCTTGACGAAGAAACCGTTGACCGGCTTGTCCCAGCTGCCGAACCGGGCACCGCCACCCGAGGTGTTCTCGTTCTTCTTCGCGCGGAAGGTGATCGGCGCCTCGGCGGTGCCCGACCGGGTGATGGTCAGGTCCTCGTTGTAGGTGCCGTCGGCGATCTCGACGGTCTGGCCCGCCTGGACCACGGCTGCCGCCGCGCCGACGGTGCAGAACGGCGCCGCCTGGGTGCCGGTGCCGCTGTCGGTGCAGTTGGCGCCCGCGGCGTTGTCGACGTAGAGCGTGGTGGCCGCGGCGACCGCGCTGTTCGCTCCGACGGCCGGCAGGCCGACCGTGCCGAGCAGCGTCGCGCCGACGGCCAGCGCTATGCGGGTTCTGGAAATTGGGATGCCCCCCTGGGCGGGAAATGCGGTCGAATGCCGCGTTCATGCCCTCGTCAACCTGGGGTTCTCCCGGCGGAGGGCGGAGGGATCATGACACAGGGGGGAAGTCTTCGCCAAGGCGGTTTCAGGGGCCCGTCGTGGCACCGTGGAGCAGGAAGCCGGCCGGGCCGCCTTCCTGCTCCTCTGCCCTACTTCCCCGGGCGGACGGTGATGTCGGTGATCTCCGCGTCGCGGGAGGCGTCGAGCGCGGCGAGGATCGCCTTCGCCACCGACTCCGGCTCGATCCAGCGGTCCGCGTCGTACGCCTTGCCCTCCTGCTGATGCACCTTCACCTGCATCGCGGTGGCGGTACGGCCCGGGTAGACCGAGGTGACCCGGACTCCGTTGGCGTGCTCCTCCTGGCGCAGCGAGTCGGCGAGCGCCCTCAGCCCGTGCTTGCTCGCCGCGTACGCCGACCAGTCGGCATGGGCGTTGAGGCCGGCACCGGAGTTGACGAACACCACGTGGCCCTTGACCAGCCGCAGCGAGGGCAGCAGCAGCCGGGTCAGCTCGGCGGGCGCGACCAGGTTGACGTTCAGGGTCTCCTGCCAGGCCTTGACCGGCAGTTCACCGACCTGGCCGAGCTCGACCACACCCGCCACGTGCAGCAGCGAGTCCAGTTCGACCGGGAGCGACTGGTGGCCGAAGGCCCAGGAGAGCTTGGCCGGATCCTTGAGGTCCCCGACCAGCGTCCGGGCGCCGGGGAAGCGCTCCCGCAGCTCGGCGCCCCGGCGGGCGTCGCGGGCCAGCAGCCAGAGTTCGTCCCCGCGCTCGGCGAGACGTTCGGCGAGGACGGCGCCGATGCCGGAGCCCGCGCCGGTGATCAGATGTGCAGCCATGGGCCCGATCCTCTCAGGCCTTGAGCTGCTCGAAGACCTGCGCGGGGGTGTCGGCGAAGGTGATCAGCTCCCCGAGCGGGCGCGGCAGGAACCCCTCGGCGTCCATCCGCTCCAGCTGCGTGCGCAGGCCCGCGTAGAACCCCTCGGTGTCCAGGACGACCACCGGCTTGTCGTGCAGCGCGTGCTTCTTCAGCTCCAGCACCTCGGTCACCTCGTCCAGCGTGCCGAGGCCACCGACCAGCACGACCACCGCGTCCGCGCGCATCAGCAGCTGCGCCTTGCGCTCGGCGAGGTCCTTGGTCATGACGAGCTCGTCCGCGCCCTCGTATCCCTTGTGCCTGAGCAGCTCGACCAGGACGCCGACCAGCTTGCCCCCGGCCGCCTTCACCCCGTCGGCGACCAGGCCCATCAGCCCGGCGTTGGAGCCTCCCCAGACGAGGGTGTGGCCGCCCTCCCCGAGGAGCCTGGCGAACTCGGCAGCGGGGCCGGTGTAGCGGTCGTCGAGGGAGTACGCGGAGCAGAAGACAGTGATGTTCATAGTGCTGTCCGGTCTATCACGACCCGGGGATCCTCCTCACTGGCATTACGCACCGCCGCCGAACAGGTGCCCGGGGTCAGTCCTTGTACGGGACGAGCTTCGACAGGCTCAGCGAGAAGCCGAAGGGCTCCGGGATGCCGATCGCATCGCCGAACTTCCGGTCGCTGCGGGTGTGGTACCGGTCGTGGTTCGGCTCGGAGAACAGCGTCACCGTCTGCTGCCGCGGGTCCACGATCAGATACAGCGGGATGCGCATCACGGCGTAGTCGTGCAGCTTGTCCATCCAGTCGTTCCCCGGATTGGACGGCGAGACGATCTCCACGGCGATCAGGGCCTCCTCGGCAGGGGCCTGGTTGCCCGGCCGGGAGAGGACGTCCACCGGAAGGTAGGTCAGGTCCGGTTCGCGTCCCATGGAGACATCCGGGCTGACGATTTCGCTCCGCTCGCTGGGGAGGTAGCCGTCGGGGGCGTGCTGCTCGAACTGCCGGCGCACCTGCGCGACGTTGAGCTGATGGATGTTCGACGGCGACGCCTGCATGATCAGCGTGTCTCCCGACCATTCGATCCGGACGCCTTCCGGGGCGATCCGCTCCAGCTCCTCGACGAAGTCGCGGTGCTGCTCATAGAAGGTCATGTCGTCCTCTCCGGAGGGTGCTCGGCCATCGTCCACACTTGCTCATTCGCAACTGCAAGCCAAGCACGTGCCGACCGTCGTGGGTACGGATGCTCGGCGCGGCGTCGTCCTCCCGGAGAGCGTCCAGCAGCCGCACGGCGTACACCTCGGCCATCCGCTCGGACACCTCGGCGGGCGTGAGCCAGTCGACCGCGGTCGACTCGGCCGAGAGCTGCTCGGCCCCGCCCTCGGGGCAGCAGCGGAAGACCAGGGCGACGATGCCACGACTGGTGTTCTTGTACACCCCGGTCAGCCGGTCGACTGCGACCTTGATCCCCGTCTCCTCGTAGACCTCACGCCGCACCCCGTCCTCGATGGACTCGAACAACTCCAGCACCCCACCCGGCGGCTCCCAGGTGCCGTTGTCGGCCCGGCGGATCGCCAGCGCCCGGCCGTCCGCACGGACGACGACCCCCGCAACGGACACCGAGTGGAGCGGCGTTGACTGGGGCTTCCCGGAGTCGTTGCTCATGCGCAGGAGGACAGGAGCCCTCGCCCCTCGTGGGCATGTCGGTCCGAGAGGACACACAGGACGGCGACCAGACCGGCGGCGAGACGGTCCGCAGGGGTGGCGTCGGAGGCGTCCTCCGGTCGGTGGGACGCCAGGCGGGCGGCGAGCCACCCCGGGGACGCCCATCCGGCCTGGACGGCCATGGTGGTGACCCGGCGCAGCAGGTCGTCCTCCGGGACGGCCCGGGCGGGCTCCTGGAGGTCGTGCGGCAGGTGCTCGGTCATCCGCTCCCAGCCCGTGCGGTCGGACGGCGGCAGCGGTACCGGCGTGGGCTCTTCGCCCCCGCGCGGAGTGGTAGCTGTCACCACAACAGCAACCATCTGCTCTACCTGGTAAGGGACTTCCTGGTTCCGTCCGCACGTGCGGAGCTTCGAGCCTTCACGTGCGGACCGGTCTGACTCCGCACGTGCGGATTTCCGCTCCCCGCAACGCGGTTGCGGCAACACCGCACGTGCGGACTTCACCGACTCCGCACGTGCGGGCTTACCGGCGTCGCGGCGGAGCAGCTCCTGCTTGACGCGCCGGGCGTCGGCGCGCAGGACGGCGAGGGCGGCGTCCCAGCCGGGGACGCCGCCCAGGGGCATGGTGACTGCGTAGCCGCGCACCCGGGTGCCGGAGGGACCGTGGACGAGGGCCATGACCCCGGCGGCCTCGGCGGCACGGTAGAAGCCGGGGACGGAGTCCTTGGAGACCCGGCAGGCGCGGGAGAACCAGAGGTTGGACGGCGGGCAGTGGAGGTTGGTCCCGTCCGCGTCGGCCTTCTGCGCGGCGTGCATGAGGAAGAGGACGAAGGACGGCCCGAGGGACTTCCAGGGCCCGCCGGTCGGGACGCTCTGCATCCACTGCCCGACCCGACCCGGAACTCGTTCGCGGGCGGGGTGCCGGTGGGACGGGCGAGGGCGAGAGCCTCAGTCGTGACGACGTGCACGTTCAGCCTTTCGTGGCCGATGTGCGAGCCGGAAGACAGCACGGCTGGCATACTGGCCAAGTTCGATGGACGCGTGCGCCGGAACCGCCAAGTTGTAGGCGTACGCGTGGAAATGGCCACCGCCCGACTGGGCGGTGGCCATTGCAGTTTATGCCACGAGAGCAGCACATTTGACGGACAGTCATAGATTCACTGCGGTGGGTGCTCGCGCGCGGGCTACTCGCCGGGCGAGGTGGGCTCTCCGCGCCATCAGGCTTTGCCGCAAGCGATCCGGTACGGCCCGAGGTAGAAGGAGAGAGCGGCGTGCGACGGGCCGTCCGGGACGCCCCCGCTGGTCAGAAGCCTCACAACCTCGGCCTCCGGCAGCCACTCCACCCGCGTCGCTTCGGACGCGTCGGCCGGCTCGCCGATCCTCGTGCAGCCGGTGACATGGAAGGCGGTGAAGTGCATGGTCGAGATGCCGGCGAGAGCGTCGTACTCGGTGAGCGGCTCCACGCACCCCGGCCGCCAGCCGGTCTCCTCCTCGACCTCGCGCGCGATCGCCTCGGCGAGCTCCTCGCCGGCGTCCACCCACCCGGCCGGGACCTCCCAGCCCCATCGACCCGTGATGAACCGATGCCGGTAGAGCAGCAGGAACTCGCCGGCTTCGTTGGTGACGACCGAGGTCACCGACGGCTTGGGCATACGAATAACGTGGTGGTCGACCCGGCCGACACCCGGGATGTCGACGTCGTCGAGCCACACTTGGACCCACGGGGAGTCGTAGACCCGCCGTCGACCGTACGACGTCCACTCCACCCCTTGTCCTCCTCAAAGCACGTGCGAGCCGGTGCTCCGACTGTCTCACGCGCCCCGCGAGCTCTCGTACCGGACCGGAGGAAGCCTTCTGCTCCCGGCGGCCTGCTCCGCGAGCAGGCCGCCGGATGTCATGGGTGCTGTTGCTCGGTAATGCGGCGCGCCACTGGGCGGAGCAGGTCGAGGACGTGGGTCCAGCTGTACTTGTCGCGGCCGCCGCCGGACTTGGGCTTGTGGGGGACGTAGTCGCCGATCAGGATGCCCATCGAGCGGAGTCGGGTCAGGCTCTCCTCGTAGGCCGGGTGGGCGGCCTGGGCGGAGTTGACGTACGGCTGGACAGCCACTGGGATGCCGAGCCCGTACGCCTCACAGAGGATGCCGAGCGCGAGAGTGTCGGAGATGCCGGCGGCCCACTTGTTGATGGTGTTGAAGGTGGCAGGGGCGACCGCGATGGCGTCGGCCGGGGGCAGCGGCTGCGGGATGCTCGGGGTGCGCCAGGTCGAGCGGATCGGATAGCCGGTCTGGGCTTCGATGGCTTCCTGGTCTATGAAGCCCAGGGAGCTCGGGGTCGCAATCACACCGACCCTCCAGCCCTCGGCCTGGGCAGCGGCGATCAGTTCGCCCACTCCGTCCGCGATACCCGAAGCGCACACGACGATGTACAGAAACTGCTCGCGATGCTCGGTCAATCCCAAACTCCCAACTCGACGCGGGCACCAGATCAGACGAGGTCGAGGACCATCACATCGTGCCGGGCCGCGCCCTCCCACGGGATCGCCGCGCCGACCCGCCGGTAGCCCCAGGCGCGATACGACGCCTGGGCCGCGATGGCCTCCGGCCGGCTGTTCAGCATCACCCGGGCGTTGTCGAGGCCCTCTACGAGGACACGATGTATCCGGGTTGCAACGCCTCGACGGCGCCACGTCGGCCGGACCGCCAACTCGAAGAGACCGAACGTACGTTTCCCGTCCTCGCGCCTGAGATCGTCGGGGACGGGATCAGTCAAGGTGTCCCACCACCCGGTGTCTGCCGACAGCGGGTAGCCGTACGCCATGCCCACAACGAGGTCGCCGTCGAAGGCGACAGCAGCCCGGAAGCCACGCCGGCAGACCTGCGAGCGAAACCGGCGGAATGCCCGTTCCACGTCGGCCGGCCCCTCCGCGTACGGCTGCTCCGCGAACGCCTCCGCAAGGACCTCCTTCAACTGCCCCTCAAGATCTGGTGTTTGCTCGCCATCCAGGAGGTGAACCGTCACTGCCCCCACACCTCCGCCCCGTCACGCAGGTACAGGGTGCTGCCGTCAGCGAGCGCCTTGACGGCAGCGCGCAGCCGGATCCGCTGGCGAATGCGCAGCCGGTCTGCGACCTCCGATGCGGGGAGGAACAGGGCCTCGGACAGTTCATCGTCGTGCGGGCGCACCCGCGCTGCCAGCTCAGGTGCAAGGGTGCCCGCGTCGAAGATGAACGCCATCTGGTCGTCCCACGGGCCGTGCGGCGCGACCCAGTCCACGACCAGCAGGCGGCGGATGGTGATCTCCAGGGCCAGTTCCTCACGCAGTTCCCGCACCGCTGCGTCGTCCGGCGGCTCATTGGCTTCTGCCATCCCCCGGGTAGGTCCCAACCCTCCTTGTAGGTCGGGTTGACGGTCAGGATGCGACCAGCCTGGTCACGTAGGATGACGTCCGCCGAGACGCGCTTCCGTGCCTGTCGCGCATTGCCCTCGGCGAGGTAGGTGTTCCAGGCGTCGGTGTCGGTGGGTGCGGGCCTCACGTTGAACCTCCCCGAGACGACGGGATGATGTCGGCGAGCAGGGTTGAAGCTAGGTACCCGCTCCGGATTCGCACCCAGCCAACGACCTACTCGCCCAGCAGGCACCGGCCGTCGTGAGAGCGGACACTCGGCGCCGAGTCGTGCCGGAGCGCATCCAGGAGGCGCACTGCGTAGACCTCGGCCATGCGGTCGGACACCTCGGCTGGCGTGAGCCAGTCGATCGCGGTCGACTCGTCCGAGAGTCGCTCGGCCCCTCCCTCGGGGTGACAGCGGAAGACCAAGGCGACAATTCCGCGGTTGATGTTCTTGTAGATGCCGGTCAGCCGCTCAACGCTGACCTTGATCCCGGTCTCCTCATAGATCTCGCGCCGTACACCGTCCTCGACCGTCTCCGTCAGCTCCAGCACACCGCCCGGCGGCTCCCACGTGCCGTTGTCCGCGCGGCAAATTGCCAGCACCCGGCCGTCCTCCCGCACCACCGCCCCCGCGACGGACACCGAGTGGAGCGGCGTTGACTGGGACTTCCCGGCGCTGTTACTCATGTGCAGGAGAATAGGAGCCCTGAAAGACTATGGCGAGTGGTGAGGTGGCCTCCTCGGCCCAGGCGAACCAGCGCGAGCGGCAGGTTCACCCGGAGTTCGGCGTTCATGCGGCTGCGCGAGCAGCGCACGCACCGGCCGCCCTTCGAGGACTACCTGCACGGGCAGGAGTGGCCGGCCGACGGGGTGAGGAGCATGACCACCCTCGCCCCTCCGGACACGGGAGGGTGGTTCGAGCAGTTCGTCATCGGGTCCGGCGTGCCCGGCGCGTTCTGGAGGGCGGAGCGCTACGAGAACGGCGCGTACACGCTGTGGCTCTACAGCCGCGACACCCTGTCGTGGGCCTCCGTCGACTACGCGCGGGGCCGCACGGAGTACGAGGTGTACCAGTCCGGCCCCCGCAAGCTGTGGGACGAGGTGGCCACCACGTACCGGTGGTGGGCCGACCAGGGCCGCCCCGGGTACGAGCGATTCGGCCTGACAGTCACCCCGGACGGGCAGTACGTCTGGCTGGACTCCCCGGACAACCCCATTCCGCAGCACGCGTGACACGCACTGGGGCCCGGCCGTCCGGTGCGGACGGCCGGGCCCATGGAACCGGACTACGCGTTGACCGCCGGGCGCTCGGTCGGGGCTGACGGACGTCGGCAGGCCGCAGTGGGTCTGGCCGGATGAGCCGACCGGGCTGATCCGGGCGCTCCCGCAGCCAGGGCGTCCAGGTCGGCTTCCTCAAGGGCTGGCTGACAGGGGAGGCCGATGAACTTTAGGCTGGACTGGTCTCACGGCCCAGCGGCCTGCACCGAGGAGGAGCCGACCATGAGCACTGCCCCGAATCTGCCGATTCCGCCGCGCCGCCCCGACGAACCGCATCCTCTGCGGACGATCCGGGAGATCCGGGAGTCCCTGCCCGCAGACCAGGTCGAGCATTTCGACGCCGAGCTCGCCGACACCGACATCGACGCTCTGCCTGCCATGCTCCACCGCTGGGCGACGCTCGGAGGTGATGGGTTTGTCGAACGATTGCTGTCGATCCCGTTCGAAGGACTGGACTTCGGGGAGCGCTCCTACGACGACGCGGCAGACGGCGAATGATCTACCTGCTCGACACCAACGTGGTCGCCGAGATCACCACCCGACCGAAGCCGGCTCCGGCCGTCGTCGCTTGGGCCCGATCGGTCCCGGCACCTGCGCTCTACCTGAGTGTGATCACCGTCGCGGAGATCGAGGCAGGAATCGCTGCGGCACCCGACCCGCTGCGGCGGGCTGGGTTCGAGCGGGCGCTTGAGGGCCTTCGGAGTGAGTACCGAGACCGGATTGCTGCCGTCGGCGAGCGGGAGGCACTTGCGTACCTTGCCGTCCACCGACGGCTCAAGAGCACCGGAACGAGTATCGACCCGCCGGACGCACTGATCGCTGCGACCGCCATCGCCAACGGTTGGACGGTGGTGAGCCGCAACATCAAGCACCTGGCCCGTACAGGAGCACTCACGCTCAACCCGTGGGACTACGAGGCGTAGAGGCCCGACGGACGGCTGGGCGGCATCCGCCCAGCCCGCCCGTGTCGCCCGACTACGCGTTGACCGCCGGGCGCTCCGTCGTCGCGATGGTGGCGGAGCCGACGACGCGGGTGCCGTCGTACAGGACGACCGCCTGGCCGGGGGCGATGCCGCGAACCGCGGAATCGAGCTGGACCCGCAGCTCGCCGTCGATCACCGAAGCCGAGACCGGGACCTCCTCGCCGTGGGCACGGAGTTGGGCGGTGTAGCGGCCGTCCGTTGCCGGGGAGTCGCCGCACCAGCGGGGGCGGATGGCGGTGAGCGCGGTGACGTCCAGACCCTCGACCGGGCCGACCGTCACGGTGTTGTTCACCGGGGAGATGTCGAGGACGTAGCGCGGCTTGCCGTCCGCCGCCGGGCGGCCGATCCGCAGGCCCTTGCGCTGGCCGATGGTGAAGCCGTAGGCGCCGTCGTGCTCGCCGAGCTTGGTGCCGTCGGCGTCGAGGATGTCGCCGGTGGCGGTGCCGAGGTGCTTGGCCAGGAAGCCCTGGGTGTCGCCGTCGGCGATGAAGCAGATGTCGTGGCTGTCCGGCTTCTTCGCGACGGCGAGGCCGCGGCGCTCCGCCTCCTCCCGGATGACGTCCTTGGTGGTGTCACCGAGCGGGAAGAGCGAGTGGGCGAGCTGGTCGGCGTCGAGCACACCGAGGACGTACGACTGGTCCTTGGCGGCGTCCACGGCGCGGTGGAGCTGGCGCTCACCGGACGGCAGGTCGACGATCCGGGCGTAGTGGCCGGTGCAGACGGCGTCGAAGCCGAGGGCGATCGCCTTGTCGAGCAGCGCCGCGAACTTGATCTTCTCGTTGCAGCGCAGGCACGGGTTGGGGGTGCGGCCGGCGGCGTACTCGGCGACGAAGTCGTCGATGACGTCCTCGCGGAACCGCTCGGCGAGGTCCCACACGTAGAAGGGGATGCCGATGACGTCGGCGGCGCGGCGGGCGTCGCGGGAGTCCTCGATGGTGCAGCAGCCGCGGGCGCCGGTGCGGAAGGACTGCGGGTTGGCCGACAGGGCCAGGTGCACGCCGGTCACCTCGTGGCCCGCTTCGGCGGCGCGGGCGGCGGCGACGGCGGAGTCCACCCCTCCGGACATCGCCGCGAGCACACGCAGGCGGCCAGTGGACGGGGCGGTCGGGGCACCGGGGAAGTCAGTCATGATGCCAACAAGAGTACGTGAGCCGCACCGGCGCCCGACCGGGATCTACCGGGCCCGGGCCGCCGCCGCGAGCCCCGCGTTGCGGGCCCGCTGGACGGCCGGGGCGATGGCCCCGGCCAGGGCGGAGACGTCCTCCCGGCTCGACGTGTGGCCCAGCGAGAAGCGGAGCGACGCGCGGGCCAGCAGCGGGTCGACGCCCATCGCCAGCAGGACGTGGCTGGGCTGCGGGACGCCGGCGGAGCAGGCCGAGCCGGTGGAGCACTCGATGCCCTGGGCGTCGAGCAGCATCAGCAGCGCGTCGCCCTCGCAGCCGGGGAAGGAGAAGTGCGCGTTGGCGGGCAGCCTGCCCTCGGTGACCGGGTCGCCGTTGAGGATCGCGTCGGGGACGGCGGCCAGCACCGAGGCGACCAGTTCGTCGCGGAGCGCACCCAGCACGACGGCGTGCTCGGCCCGCCGCTCGACCGCCAGGGCCGCCGCGGCCGCGAAGCCGGCGGCGGCGGGCGCGTCCAGCGTGCCGGAGCGGACGTCACGCTCCTGGCCGCCGCCGTGCAGCAGCGGGACGGGGGTGGCGCCGCGCGAGAGCAGCAGGGCGCCGATGCCGTAGGGGCCGCCGATCTTGTGGCCGGTGACGGTGAGCGCGGTGAGCCCGGACTCGGCGAAGGAAACCGGGACCTGGCCGAGCGCCTGGACGGCGTCGGCGTGCATCGGGATGCCGTACTCGGCGGCCACGGCGGCGAGTTCGACGACGGGCTGGACGGTGCCGACCTCGTTGTTGGCCCACATCACGGTGACCAGCGCCACGGAGGCCGGGTCGCGTTCGATCGCCTCGCGCAGTGCGGCCGGGTGCACCCGGCCGAGGCCGTCCACCGGCAGGTACTCGACGGTGGCGCCCTCGTGTTCGGAGAGCCAGTGCACGGCGTCCAGCACGGCGTGGTGCTCGACGGGGCTGCTGAGCACCCTGGTCCGGACCGGGTCGGCGTCGCGGCGGGCCCAGTAGAGGCCCTTGACGGCGAGGTTGTCGGACTCGGTGCCGCCGCCGGTGAGGACGATCTCGCTGGGGCGGGCGCCCAGCGACTCGGCGAGCGACTCGCGGGCCTCCTCGACGACGCGGCGGGCCCGGCGGCCGGAGGCGTGCAGGGAGGAGGCGTTGCCGACGACGCCGAGGTGTGCCGTCATCGCGGCGATCGCCTCGGGCAGCATCGGCGTGGTCGCCGCATGGTCCAGGTATGGCATAACCACACGATTGTAGTGGGCCCTTACGCCCTGCTCGGGCCACCGGTGCAATCCGGCCACCCCGACCCGACCCGACCACGGAGCCCCGCCCGCCGGACGCCAGCGTCCGGGGCCGGTTTGGCCGCCCGCCGGGGCGAGCGGTTAGCCTGACGGCCCACGCAGGAGAGGCCCACGTGCAGAAGAGGCCCACCGCACACGAGGCCGCACGAGAGACGGGGCCGCACGGGACAGGACTGGGGGCGGGATGTCGCAGTCGGTCGATCGCGCGCTGACCCTTCTCGGATCCCTCGGCGACGGCCCGGTGACCCTCGAACAGGCCGCGAACAGCATCGGCGTGCACAAGTCCACCGCGCTGCGGCTGCTGCGCACGCTGGAAGAACACGGCTTCGTCCACCGCCAGTCCGACCGGCGCTACCGGCTCGGCGGCCGGCTCCTGTCGCTCGCCCACCGGGCGCTGGAGGAGATCGACGTCCGGCAGGTCGCGGCGCCCTACCTGGCCGCTCTCAACCGGCGCTTCGGCGTGACCGTCCAGCTCGCCGTCCTTCAGGACGGCGAGGTGCTCTACCTGGACGAGGTGGCCGGCCGCTGGCACCCGGGGGCCGGCCGGGCGTCCCGGATCGGGCGGCGGGCCCCGGCGGCCGGCACCGCGATCGGCCGGGTGCTGCTGGCCGGACTGCCCGAGGACGGTGTCCGCGAGGACGAGCTGCCGGCCGATCTGGCCAAGGTCCGCCGCCAGGGCTGGGCGGCGGAGTCGGCCGAGCACCGGGAGCCGGTGGCCTGTCTGGCCGCGCCGGTGGCGGGCAGTGCCGGGCGGCCGGTGGCCGCCTGCGCGGTGAGCGCCCCGACGTACGAGATGGCCCCGTTCGAGCTGGTCCGGCTGCTGCCGGAGCTGCTCTGCACGGCCGAGGCGATCTCGCTGGCGTACGGGGGTTCGCCTACTCCTCGCTGGTGCGAGAACCGTTGCGGTGCCAGGCCCGCGGCGCACGCCAGCCGTACTTGAGGGCGAGCATCCTGAGCACGAAGGCGGTCAGCGCGGCGGCCGTGCCGGTGAACGCGGTGAGCCGGTCGAGGCCGATCAGCACCACCACCAGCGCGGAACCGACCAGCGCCGGGACGGCGTAGATCTCCCGGTCCCAGCGGAGCAGCGAGGGGATCTCCCCGGCCAGCACGTCGCGCATCACGCCGCCGCCGGCGGCCGTCACCATGCCGAGCGCGACGGCGGCCACCGCGCCGAGGCCGTAGTCGTGGGCCTTGGCCGTGCCGGTGACGCAGAACAGGCCGAGGCCGAGCGCGTCGAGGGTCTGGACGGCGCGGTTGATCCGCTCGACCTCGGGGTGCAGGAAGAACACGACCAGACCGGCGATCAGCGGGGTGACGAAGTACCCGAGGTTGGTGAAGGCGGCTACCGGCGTGGCCCCGATGACAAGGTCGCGCATCACCCCGCCGCCGAGGGCGGTGACCTCCGCCAGCACACAGATCCCGAAGATGTCCATGTTCTTGCGGACGGCGAGCAGCCCTCCGGAGAGGGCGAAGGCGAAGATGCCGATCAGGTCCAGCGACTGCTGGACGTCGGAGGGGAAGATCTGCGAGGTCACCGGACAACTATGGACCAGCGGAACCCTCCCCTCCGCATCGCGTCAGGCGGAGGGGGCGGACGTCACGCCGAGGCGGGCGCTCTGCCGGCGGCCCCGGACGGCGCGCTCTCCGGACGCCGCCGGCCGCTCCCCTCGCCCGCTCGGGAGCCCGCCGGCCGTTCCCCCACTCCGCTCGGACCCCGCTAGTCGTTCCCCTCACTCCGCTCGGGGAAGTGACACGCCACCTGGTGCCCGGTCTTGAGCGCGGCCAGCGGCGGCTCCTGGGTGGCGCAGATCTCCTGGGCCTTCCAGCAGCGGGTGCGGAACCGGCAGCCGGACGGCGGGTTGATCGGGGACGGCACGTCGCCCTTGAGCAGGATCCGCTCGCGCCCGCCCTGCTGCCGGCGGCGCGGGTCGGGCACCGGGACGGCGGACATCAGCGCGTTGGTGTACGGGTGCATCGGGCTCGCGTAGAGCGAGTCCCGGTCGGCGATCTCGACGATCTTGCCGAGGTACATCACGGCGACCCGGTCGGAGACGTGCCGGACCACCGAGAGGTCGTGCGCGATGATCAGGTAGGTCAGGCCGAGCTCGCGCTGGAGGTCGTCCAGCAGGTTGACCACCTGCGCCTGGATGGAGACGTCGAGCGCGGAGACCGGCTCGTCGGCGACGACCATCTTGGGCCGCAGGGCGAGCGCCCGGGCGATGCCGATGCGCTGGCGCTGGCCGCCGGAGAACTCGTGCGGGTACCGGTTGTAGTGCTCGGGGCTGAGCCCGCACAGCTCCAGCAGCTCCTGGACGGCCTTCTTGACCCCGCCGGCCGGTTCGGCCTTCTGCAGCCTGAACGGTGCGCCGACGATGGTGCCGACGGTGTGCCGGGGGTTCAGCGAGGAGTACGGGTCCTGGAAGATCATCTGGATGTCGCGGCGCAGCGGCCGCATCGCACCCGTGCCCAGGTGGGTGATGTCGGTGCCCTCGAACTCGATCTTCCCGCCGGTGGGTTCGTCGAGCCGGGTGACGAGCCGCCCCATGGTCGACTTGCCGCAGCCGGACTCGCCGACCACGCCGAGGGTCTCCCCCGCATTGACGGTGAAGTCGATGCCGTCGACGGCCCGCACCGCACCGGTCTGGCGGCGCAACAGCCCGCCGTGGATCGGGAAGTGCCGCGTCAGTCCGGTCACCCGGAGCAGCGGCTCGCGGTCGGGAGCGGGCGAGGGCGCCGGCACCTTGTTCGAAGGCGAGGGGGCTGCCGCCTGAGTCTCCGTCATCGGTTCTCTCCAGAATGGTGGTACGAGGCCGGGCTCACAGCCGGGGCGCGATCTCTTCGGTGAAGATGCGGTGCCGGTCGGCGGTGGCGAGGTGGCAGGCCGCGTGGTGCCCGGGCGCTGCCTCGGTCAGCACGGGGGTCTCACTGGCGGATCGGCCGTCGGTCAGCGCGGCGTACGGGCAGCGCGGGTGGAAGGCACAGCCGGTGGGCACGTTGATCAGGCTGGGCGGGGTGCCCTTGACCGGGACGAGCCGCTCCTGGAGCTCGCGGTCGAGGCGCGGCATCGAGCCCAGCAGGCCCCAGGTGTAGGGGTGTTCGGGCGCGTCGAAGAGGGTGTCGGCGGGACCGCGCTCGACGCACTTGCCGCCGTACATGACCAGGATGTCGTCGGCGAGTTCGGCGACCACCCCGAGGTCGTGGGTGATGATGATGACGGCCGAGCCGAACTCCTGCTGGAGGTCGCGGATGAGGTCCAGGATCTGCGCCTGGACGGTGACGTCCAGGGCGGTGGTGGGCTCGTCGGCGATCAGCAGCGAGGGGTCGTTGACCAGTGCCATGGCGATCATGGCGCGCTGGCGCATGCCGCCGGAGAACTGGTGCGGGTAGTCGTCGACGCGGCGGTCGGGCTGCGGGATGCCGACCCGGTCGAGCATCTCGACCGCGCGGGCCCGGGCCTGCTTCTTGGTGGCCTGCGGGTGGTGCACCCGGTAGGCCTCCACGATCTGCGCCCCGACCGTGTAGTACGGGTGCATCGCGGTCAGCGGATCCTGGAAGATCATCGCCATCTCGCGGCCGCGCAGCTGCCGGACCCGCTCGGGGCCGGCCGCGATCAGGTCCTCGCCGTCGAGGCGGATCTCACCGCTGATCCGGGCCCGCTTGGAGCGGTGCAGGCCCATGATGCCGAGCGAGGTGACGGACTTGCCGGAGCCGGACTCGCCGACGATGCCGAGGGTCCGGCCCTTGTGCAGGTCGAAGCTGACCCCGTCGACCGAGCGGACCAGGCCGTCGTCGGTGTCGAAGTGGATCCGCAGGTCCCGGACGGAGAGGAACGGGTCCCCTGTCGGGGCGGCCACGGGCGCCGGGGTCTTCTGGAGCTCGGTCACGACAGCCTCACCCGGGGGTCGACAGCGGCGTACAGGAGGTCAACCACGAGGTTGCAGAGAACGATGAAGAAGGCTGCGAGCAGGGTGACGCCGAGGATCTTCGGCAGGTCGTTGTCGGCGATCGCGGAGACCGCGAAGGCGCCGACGCCCTGGAGCGAGAAGACCTGCTCGGTGATGAGCGCACCGCCGAGCAGCAGGCCGAGGTCCATGCCGAAGATGGTGACGACCGGGGTGAGCGCGGAGCGCAGTCCGTGCTTGACGACGACCTTGCGCTCGACCAGGCCCTTGGCCCGGGCGGTGCGGATGTAGTCCTCGCTCATCGTCTCCAGCATTCCGGCGCGGGTGAGCCGGGCGTAGAGCGCGGAGTAGAGGAAGGCCAGCGAGATCCAGGGGAGGATCAGGTTGCGGGCCCACATCAGCGGGTCGTCGGTGAAGTTGACGTACTGCAGGTTGTCCAGGATCGGCCACTCGTAGCTGAAGAGCGTGAGCAGCAGCGCGCCGGTGAAGAAGACGGGCAGCGAGACGCCGGCCAGGGCGATGCCCATGGAGAGCCGGTCGAAGATCGAGCGCGGCTTGAGCGCGGAGATGACGCCGGTGGTGACGCCGGAGACCAGCCAGAGCACGGCCGCACCGACGGCCAGCGACAGCGTGATCGGGATGCGCTTGGTCAGCTCGGGCCAGACCTCCAGGTGGTTCTTGAAGGAGTAGCCGAAGCAGGGCACGTGGCAGGTGGCCGCGTCCGGGCCGAACTTGTACTCGGCCCCGGTGACCAGCGCCTTGAGGAAGCGCCCGTACTGGACGTAGATCGGCTGGTCGAAGCCGAGGTTCTTCTTGACCGCCGCGACCGCTTCGGGGGACGGGTTCTTCCCGATGTACTGCGTGGCCAGCTGGTCGGTCGTCTCGCCGGCCAGGCGCGGCAGCAGGAAGAAGATCGCGAAGGTGACCGCGCTGACCACCAGCAGCAGCACCACGGCCGCGAGCGTCCTGCGGAGGATGTAGGCAAACACAGTTGGGCGGCTCCGGCGGCCCGCCGCCGTCCGGGATCTTCCGGACGGCGGCGGGCGCCGCTGCCTTCACCTGCCTTCAGGGATGCGGAGCCAGGCTCTTACTTGGTCGTACCGATGTTCAGGTAGTCGTACTCACCCGAGAAGGCCGAGGTGGAGACGACGTTGGTGGCGGTGTCCGAGCGGTACAGGAACACCTTGAAGTAGGTCAGCGGGACGTAGACCGCGCTCTCCATGACCTTCTTGTCGATCTCCGCGTAGATCTTCTCGCGGGCCGCCTTGTCGGTGTTGACCGCGGCGTCGTCGATCAGCTTGTTGATCGCGGGGTCGTTCAGCGAGGCCAGGTTGTTGTTGCCGGCCTCCTTGATGGCGCGGCCGTCGACGATCTGCTGCAGGAAGCCGTAGCCGGTCGGCCAGTCGGCACCCCACTGCATCATCATCAGGCCGATGTTCTTCTCCTTGTTCTTCGCCGGCACGCCGACGTTGTCGGAGAGGTACTTGCCCTGCGGGAACTGCTGGATCTCGGCGTTGATGCCGACCTTCTTCAGCGCGGCCTGGATCGAGGTCGCGGCGGCGATCTCGGTGGCGCGCTCGGTGCGGGCGCTGAGCACGGTGGAGAAGCCGTCCGGCTTGCCGCAGGCCTTGAGGGCCTCCTTGGCCTTGGCCTCGTCGCCCTTGTTGTCCTTGGTCTCGTACAGGTTGATGTCCTGGTGGCCCGGGATGTCCGCCGGGAGCACCGAGTTGGCGATCTGGCCGCGGATCGGGCCGCCGATCGCGGTCTGCACCGAGACCTTGTCGATCGCGTACTGGACGGCCTTGCGGCAGTCGACGTTGTCGAACGGCGCGACGTGGCTGTCGATCGCGGTGTAGACCAGGCGGCCGCCGTACGCGTTGTCGGTCTTGGCCTTGAGCTTCGGGTTCTGCAGGATCTGCGCCTGGGTCTGCGGGTCGACGCCGCCGCCGACGAGGTCCACCTGGGCGTTGCCGGCCAGCAGGTCCTTGTCGATGGTGGACTGCTCGATGTTCATCTTGAGCACGATCTTGTCCGCGAGCTGCTTGCGGATCGTGTCGCTGCCCTGGTCCCAGCTGGTGTTCGGCACCAGCGTGAGCTGCTTGCCGTCCTCGTAGGACTCGAACTTGTAGGAGCCCGAGGCGAGCGGGTGCTTGACGTAGTCGGCGCCCTTGTCCTTGTCCTTCGGGACGGGGACGGTCTGCGGGGCGGAGACCAGGTAGTCGAAGTCCGCGAAGGCGTGCTTCAGGTGGAAGACGACGGTCTGGTCGTCCGGCGTCTCGATCGACTTCAGGTCACCCGACGGGTCCTTGTAGGGGCCCTCGTACGGGGTCGGGTTGTCGACCAGCAGCTCCTTGAAGTACGTCGGGCCGTTGGAGAACACGTCCGGCGCGAAGTTGGAGCGCTCCACCGCGTACTTGACGTCCTTGGACGTGATCGCGCTGCCGTCCTCGTACTTCAGGCCGGCGCGCAGCTTGTACGTCCAGGTCAGGCCGTCCGCGCTGGGCTGGCCCATGGACTCGGCGAGGTCCGGGACGAGCTTGTTGCCCTCGTCACCGGGGCCAGGCGCGAAGGTGGTCAGCGGACGCCCGTACAGGCGCGAGAAGTTGTAGATGTAGGCGTAGTACGTGTTGCCCGGGTCCAGGGAGTCCGGGGTGCCCTTCATCTCGTAGGTGACCGTCCCGCCCTTCTTGTCCGAGGCGTTGACGACCCCCTTGGTGGCCGCGTCGGCGCCGCCGCCGGAGGCGGCGGAGGACGAGTTGCTGTCCCCGCTCTTGGAGGAACCGGAGGAACATCCGGTGACGACCAGGACAGCGGCGGCGGCCACTGCGGTCAGCGCGACGGTACGGGACCTACGCATGGTGGGATCAACCCCTTGAGGAGTGGTGGCGGATCGGAGGGTCCTGACCGGAGGTCAGTTGCTCTTGGGATCGAGGGCGTCACGCAGCCCGTCGCCGAGCAGGTTGAAGGCGAGCACCGTGAGGAAGATCGCCATACCGGGGACCACCATGTACTGGGGGTCCACCTGGTAGTACTTGATCGCGTCGTTGAGCATCCCGCCCCAGGAGGCCTGCGGGGCCTGGATGCCGACACCGAGGAAGCTGAGGCCCGCCTCGAAGAGGATGTTGGTCGGGATCAGCAGGGTCGAGTAGACCAGGATCGGACCGACCAGGTTGGGCAGCAGCTCCTTGAACAGGATGAACGGCCCGCGGGCGCCCAGGCTGCGGGCGGCGTAGACGAACTCGCGCTCACGCAGCGAGAGGGTCTGGCCGCGCACGATCCGGCCCATGTAGGGCCAGTTGAAGAAGCCGATCACGAAGATCAGCACGATGATGTGCAGCGGGAGGCCGTGCAGGCCGAACGCGCCGCCCTGGAGCGAGGCGGAGATCGCGATGGCGAAGAGCAGCAGCGGGAAGGCGAGGAAGACGTCCATCACCCGGCTGATCAGGTTGTCGACCCAGCCGCCGTAGTAACCGGCCATCACGCCGAGCACGGTGCCGATGGTGTTGGAGAGCAGGGTCGCCCCGAAGGCGACGAGCAGCGAGACCCAGGAGCCCTCGATGACGCGGGCGAGCAGGTCACGGCCCTGGAGCGGGTCCACGCCGAGCGGGTGGTCCGCGCTCATGCCGCCCCAGTCCCCGAACGGCAGGCCGCCGAGGTTGGCGTCCAGGAGGTCCTGGTTGAGCGCGTCGGGGTCCAGGCCGAAGACCGACTCGATCGGCTTGGCCAGCACAGCGAGCAGGATGAGCAGGATCACCACGACGCCGCCGGCGACGGCGGCCTTGTCCCGCTTGAAGCGGGTCCAGGCGATCTGGCCGAGCGAGCGGCCCTCGATCTTCTTGGCCGGGCTCGCGGCGGCGTCTGCCTCCGGAGTGTTCCCGGCGGTCTTGATGGGTGCGGTCATGGTCAGTTCGGTCCCCTCGCCGACGGTGGCCGGCCCACGGGTGCCGGTCGCCGGGATCGGCGGTACGGCTGGTGCGGACGTGCGGAGGTACAGGGCGGTGTTCGCAGCGGTACGACGTGCGGTACTGCGTGCTCGGGTACTGCTGCCGCGCGGGATGGGCATCGCGTGGATCAAGCTGTCCGCCTGCGCGTTCGCCTTTGTGAGGCGCCAACCACGCGCGGTGCGTTTGCAGAACTCTCTGCCATCCGAACTGGCTTGCGCCAGCCCTGACAACCGACAGATGCCCAACTGTGATCTGCGGACATGCGTCTCCCGATCTTCGGCATATCGGTCTTCACACAGCTGTAACAGTCATGTCAAGATGCCTGCCAGCGCGAACGGGAAGTTCGTCCGGAAAACACCGAAACCGGTCCGACGGATCGTCAGACCGGTTTCGTTGATCGGCGTTTACCGCGTCAGCGGGTGGGGTAGCCGGGCCACGGCTGCTGCGGTGGCGGCTGGCCCTGCCAGCCCGGGCCGGGCGGCTGGGTGCCGTAGCCGTACCCCGGCCCCGCCTGCGAGGCGTACGGCGGCGGAGGCACCGGCGGGTAGGGCCCGGTCGGCGGCCGGCCCTGGCCGCCCGCCTCGCGGTCGTAGAACGGCCGGGCGTTGGCCCGCATCCAGAGCGCCACGGGGTCGTACTCGTCCCCCATCGCCACCGTGGAGACGGCCAGCCCCTCCGGTGCGACCGCGATCGCCCGCTGCATCAGCGCCCGGACGGCCTCCACGGTGGGCGGCGAACTCTCGTACAGCTCAAGACCGATGGCCAGGTACGGTTCGCCCACGGAGGGCTGCACCCAGGCCCGGCGCAACGCCTTGACCGCCCGCACCTCGCCCGCCTGGCGCTCCAGCAGCGCGAAGAACTGCTGGGCCGGCACCTGCGGTTCACTCAGCTTCAGCGGCCCGGCCGGCAGCCGGTCCAGGCCGGCCGCGATCCGCCGGAGGTCCGCCCAGGGCACGCCGACCCCGCCGCCGGGGGCGTGCGGATTCAGCCAGAGGCCCCAGCGCGTCCGGTACAGCGAGGCGGCGATCTCGCGCCCCGAGATCACCTCGTGCGCCCGCGCCCAGCCGGACGCCGCAAGCTGCTCGGGCGAGGTGACCGCCGGCGCGTAGCCGTGGCCGCTGATCTCCATGTTCCCGTACTGGGCATCCGGGCTGCCCGGCGTCCCGTGCCAGAGCAGCATCAGCACCTGGCCCTCGGCCAGGGCGTGCAGCAGCGCCTCGTACGCCTCCCAGCGTTCCGGCGCGACCTCGCGCAGCGCGTGCTCCAGCGCTCTCGGATCCGCGCCGGGGCGCCCGGCGGGTGCCTGGCCCCAGGGCCCCGGTGCACCGCCCGCTACCGCTCCCGCACTCATGCGCCCACCTCGCTGCGCCTCTTCTTCTCTCACCTGCCGCCGGCCCGACGGGTGTCTGCACGCACCCTATGGGGCGCCACCGACCACCGCCACGCCGACGTGCCTGCCGTGGGCCCCTCCGGCCCGATGGCGGGCTGCCCGACGGCGGGCGGGGAGGGGCACGTCGCTTTCGCGGCGGGTCACATCCGTGTGTAGAACGGCTGGACCCGGTTGAGCAACCACTCGACCACGGGGTCCTCCGCGAGGTCGAGCAGCACGAGGTGGACGCCACCGGGCAACGGCGCGGTTCCCAGCGCCCGGCCGAGCGCCTCGTTCACGGCGGCCGGCTCGGCCGGGGCCAGCTGGTCCAGCTGGACGCCGACGAACATCACGGTGGGCTCGCCCTCGACACTGGCCAGCGCCCGCCGCGCGGTCACCACCCCGGGCAGCGCCGACAGTTCGTTCCGGCAGGCGGCCAGGAAGGCCTCCGGGTCCTCGCCCGGCACCGGCTCGCGCAGCGCCACCCGGCCGCCGGACGGCGCGTCCGGGCCCCCCGCGGCCTCCCAGCGGTCCTCGCGCGGCCCGCGCCGCAGCTCGGCCACGCCCTGCGGCGGCACCGGGATGCCGACCGGGGCCTCCGGGTTCACCGCGATGCCCACGCCCAGCGGCAGCCCGCGGGCGAACTCCCAGACCGGCGCGACGGCGAACGCCATCCCCGGCGCCTGCTGGAGGAACACCTCCTGCGAGGAGAAGACCGGCACGTACGGGTCGCCGGCCAGCTCGACGGTGGGCAGGTCCAGCGCCTGCCCCTGCGGATCGGCGCCGACCGGCAGCGGGATCCACACGCGGCTGCGGGCCAGCACCTCGAACACCCGCGGGGTCGCGCCCGGATCGCCGAGCGCGGCGGTGAGCACCTGCTCCAGCTCGTTGGCCGGCCATCCACCGCCGGGCGGCGCCGACTCCGCGCCGCCCCACCCCTGCTGCTGCTCCACCGGGTACCCCATGCGCCCCTTGTACCGCCTCACTGGCTCGTCGACGCGTGCAGCCTAGCGGGCCGTCCGGGGCCCCTCTCCCGCACGGGCGCCGGACGTGCCATGATGTGCGCGGCTCCGCGTTCTCGCACGGGCCGCCCCCTAACTCCATACCGGCCGCTCGAACCCGCGCGGGAGAGTCCGGAGTGCCGCCGACAGGCGGCCGAGCCGGCGCCGAAGGAGCAAGTCCTCCCCGGAATCTCTCAGGCACCCCTACCGCACGGATTAGGCACATCTGGAAAGCGGCGCACGGCCCGGTCGCGCGCCCACCCACGGTGCAAGCCGCCATGCTGTCCTGTTAGCTGTAAGAGCTGCGGGCCCGCGTGCGGTGAAGCTCTCAGGTACGACGACAGATGGGGAGACCCAGCCGCCGCATGCCCGCGCGCAGGCCAGGTCCCTCACCGAGCGGGACCGGTCCGGCGTGCGCACCCCTGAGTGCCCAGACCGAGGAGTTCCAGGCCATGTCGTCCCTCCGCCTCACCGCGCTCGACGCGCTGCACCGCGCCCTCGGCGCGACCATGACCGACTTCGCCGGCTGGGACATGCCGCTGCGATACGGCAGCGAGCGCGAGGAGCACCTCGCCGTCCGCACCAAGGCCGGTCTCTTCGACCTCTCCCACATGGGCGAGATCACCATCACCGGCCCGCAGGCCGGCGAGATGCTGGACCACGCGCTGGTCGGCTTCGTCTCCGCGCTGGGCGTCCTGCGCGCCCGCTACACCATGATCTGCGCCGAGGACGGCGGCATCCTGGACGACCTGATCGTCTACCGCCTGCGCGAGGACGCCTTCCTGGTCGTCGCCAACGCCTCCAACGCCCAGCTGGTCCTCGACGAGCTGATCGCCCGCGCCAAGGGCTACGACGCCGTCGTCACCGACGACCGCGACACCTACGCGCTGATCGCCGTCCAGGGCCCGGAGGCCACCGCGATCCTCACCGCCACCACCGACGCCGACCTGCCCGGCCTGAAGTACTACGCGATCCTCCCGGCCCAGGTGGCCGGCCGCGACGTGCTGCTCGCCCGCACCGGCTACACCGGCGAGGACGGCTTCGAGATCTTCTGCAACCCGGGCGACGCCGAGCAGATCTGGCAGGCGCTGACCGAGGCCGGCTCCGACCGCGGGCTCGTCCCCTGCGGCCTGTCCTGCCGCGACACGCTGCGCCTGGAGGCCGGCATGCCGCTGTACGGGCACGAGCTCTCCACCGACCTGACCCCGTTCGACGCCGGCCTCGGCCGGGTGGTCCGCTTCGACAAGACCACCAACGAGGGCGCGTTCGTCGGCCGCAAGGCGCTGGAGAAGGCCGCCGCCGAGGCCGAGGCCAACCCGCCGCGGGTGCTCGTCGGCCTGGTCTCCGAGGGCAAGCGGGTGCCGCGCGCCGAGTACACCGTGGTCTCCGCCGACGGCGCCCCGATCGGCCGGATCACCTCCGGCGCGCCCTCCCCCACCCTGGGCAAGCCGATCGCGATCGCCTACGTGGACGCGGCGCACGCCACCCCCGGCACCACCGTCGCCGTGGACGTGCGCGGCAAGCACGAGCCGGTCCAGGTCGTGGCGCTGCCCTTCTACAAGCGCGCCCGCTGACCGTTCGCCCTCCCGAGGCATGCCCGGCCGCCGGGCCGCTTCGTCGTACCCGCTTCCCATCCTGGAGAATGACGCCATGAGCAACCCCCAGCACCTGCAGTACACCAAGGAGCACGAGTGGCTGACCGCCGCCGAGGACGGTGTCTCCACGGTCGGCATCACCGCCCACGCGGCCGACGCCCTCGGTGACATCGTCTACGTGCAGCTGCCCGAGGTCGGCGAGACCGTGACCGCCGGTGAGACCTGTGGCGAGCTCGAGTCCACCAAGTCGGTCAGCGACCTGTACTCGCCGGTGACCGGTGAGATCACCGAGGTCAACCAGGACGTCCTGGACGACAACTCGCTGGTCAACAGCGCCCCCTTCGAGGGTGGCTGGCTGTTCAAGGTGCGCGTCGAGTCGACCGACGAGCTGCTGAGCGCCGCCGAGTACGACGCCCTCACCAACCCGGCCTGAGCCACCCGCCGGGGCGGCCGCAGCGCGGCGGCCGCCCCGCCCTCCCGTCGCCCGCCGCCACCCTTCCGAGGGCACGCCACGCGCGGCACCTCCTTCTCTCCTCTCCGGGAAGACCACACCATGACGGTTCTCAACCAGTCCCTGCACTCGCTCGACCCCGAGATCGCCGCCGCGGTCGACGCCGAGCTGCACCGCCAGCAGACCACCCTGGAAATGATCGCCTCCGAGAACTTCGCCCCGGTGGCGGTCATGGAGGCCCAGGGCTCGGTGCTGACCAACAAGTACGCCGAGGGCTACCCCGGCCGCCGCTACTACGGCGGCTGCGAGCACGTCGACGTGGTCGAGCAGATCGCGATCGACCGGATCAAGGCCCTGTTCGGCGCCGAGCACGCCAACGTCCAGCCGCACTCCGGCGCGCAGGCCAACGCCGCCGCGATGTTCGCGCTGATCCAGCCGGGTGACACCATCCTGGGCCTGAGCCTGGCCCACGGCGGTCACCTGACCCACGGCATGAAGATCAACTTCTCCGGCAAGCTCTACAACGTGGCCGCGTACCACGTCGACGACAAGACCGGCCAGGTCGACATGGCCGAGGTCGAGCGCCTTGCCAAGGAGCACCAGCCGAAGCTGATCATCGCCGGCTGGTCCGCCTACCCGCGCCAGCTCGACTTCGCCGAGTTCCGCCGCATCGCCGACGAGGTCGGCGCCCTGCTGATGGTCGACATGGCGCACTTCGCCGGTCTGGTCGCCGCGGGCCTGCACCCCAACCCGGTGCCGTACGCGGACGTGGTCACCACCACCACCCACAAGACCCTGGGCGGCCCGCGCGGCGGCGTCATCCTCTCCAAGGCCGAGTGGGCCAAGAAGATCAACTCCGCGGTCTTCCCCGGCCAGCAGGGCGGCCCGCTGGAGCACGTCATCGCCGGCAAGGCCGTCGCCTTCAAGGTCGCCGCCTCGGAGGAGTTCAAGGAGCGCCAGCAGCGCACCCTGGACGGCGCCCGGATCCTCGCCGAGCGCCTGCTCCAGGCCGACGTCGCCGAGGCCGGTGCCTCCGTACTCTCCGGCGGCACCGACGTCCACCTCGTCCTGGTCGACCTGCGCAACAGCCAGCTCGACGGCCAGCAGGCCGAGGACCGCCTCCACGAGGTCGGCATCACGGTCAACCGCAACGCCATCCCGAACGACCCGCGCCCGCCGATGGTCACCTCCGGCCTGCGGATCGGCACCCCGGCCCTCGCCACCCGCGGCTTCCAGGCCGAGGACTTCCGCGAGGTCGCCGACATCATCGCCGAGGCGCTGAAGCCCGCCTTCGACGAGACCGTCGCCGCCGCGCTGAAGGCCCGGGTCACCGCCCTCGCCGACAAGTACCCGCTGTACCCGAACCTGTAGTTCAGTCGTAGGTGACCGGCCTCACCCCGCCGGGCCACCTGGGATTCCGGGGCACCGCGCACACTGGACAGTGCGCGCGGTGCCCCGTTCCGTGCCGGCACCCCGCCTGCTTGTCCTTCCACGAGACCAGACAAGGACGTCCTCCGTGGCCATCAGCGTCTTCGACCTCTTCTCCATCGGCATCGGCCCGTCGAGCTCCCACACCGTCGGCCCGATGCGCGCCGCCCGGATGTTCGCCCGCCGCCTGAAGTCCGAGGGCCTGCTGACGGACGTGGCGAGCGTGCGCGCCGAGCTGTTCGGCTCGCTGGGCGCCACCGGCCACGGCCACGGCACCCCCAAGGCCGTCCTGCTGGGCCTGGAGAACAACTCCCCGCGCACCGTCGACGTCGACCAGGCCGACGCGGACGTCGAGCGGATCACCACCGAGAAGCGGCTCAACCTGCTCGGCAGCCACGCCATCGCCTTCGACCCCGACAGCCAGCTGATCCTGCACCGCCGCCGCTCGCTGCCGTACCACGCCAACGGCATGACCCTCTGGGCCTTCGCCGCCGACGGCTCCCCGCTGCTGGAGAAGACGTACTACTCGGTCGGCGGCGGCTTCGTCGTCGACGAGGACGCGATCGGCGCCGACCGGGTCAAGCCCGACGACACCGCGCTGAAGTACCCCTTCCGTACCGGCGACGAACTGCTCCGGCTCAGCAGGGAGACCGGCCTCTCCATCTCCGGCCTGATGCTGGAGAACGAGAAGGCCTGGCGGACGGAGGAGGAGATCCGGGCCGGCCTGCTGGAGATCTGGCGGGTCATGCAGGAGTGCGTCCGGGCCGGCATGTCCCGCGAGGGCATCCTCCCCGGCGGCCTCAAGGTGCGCCGCCGCGCCGCCTCCGGCGCCCGTGCCCTGCGCGCCGAGGGCATCGGCCCGGCCAACGCGATGGAGTGGGTGACCCTCTACGCGATGGCCGTCAACGAGGAGAACGCCTCCGGCCGCCGCGTCGTCACCGCGCCGACCAACGGCGCGGCCGGCATCATCCCCGCCGTCCTGCACTACTACCTGAACTTCATCCCCGGCGCCGACGAGGAGGGCATCGTCCGCTTCCTCCTCGCCGCCGGTGCGATCGGCATGCTCTTCAAGGAGAACGCCTCCATCTCCGGCGCCGAGGTCGGCTGCCAGGGCGAGGTCGGCTCCGCCTGCTCGATGGCGGCCGGCGGCCTCGCCGAGGTCCTCGGCGGCACCCCCGAGCAGGTCGAGAACGCCGCCGAGATCGGCATCGAGCACAACCTGGGCCTCACCTGCGACCCGGTCGGCGGCCTGGTCCAGATCCCGTGCATCGAGCGCAACGGCATGGCCTCAGTGAAGGCCGTCACCGCGGCCCGGATGGCCCTGCGCGGCGACGGCCGCCACCACGTCTCCCTCGACAAGGCGATCAAGACCATGAAGGAGACCGGCGCGGACATGAAGATCAAGTACAAGGAGACGTCCCGCGGCGGTCTCGCCGTCAACGTCATCGAGTGCTGATCCCGCCACGGTAGGCCCGAGCCCCCGGAACGCGACGACCGTTCCGGGGGCTCTGCCGTTTGCCGGTCACCACGCCGTTCACACGGCGGCCTGCCCGGCGGCGACCGCCGGCAGAACGGCGGCGGCGAACGGGATGCTCATGTGACGTCGCTTGGGCGTACGCATGTGGAGGGACTCGCTTTCGCTGGGGGATGACGGGCGGGAATCACTGCGGGACCACTGCTGAGGGGCGCTTGCGGCACCGCGCCGTCGAGGGACGGGCCACCACCGAACCGCAGACTGGCTCCCGGTCCGTCCCGGCCGCCAGCCCTGCCGGGCGGTTCGGGACGCCGGAACGCCGACAGGTACCGTGAGCTGCGGATTCGGGGGAGCCTGGAACGCCGTACCGGGACGAGGGGGATGCGAACATGAGCGTGGAGACCGAGGAATTCGCGGCGATGCTGCGCGAGCTGAAGGACCGCTCGGGCCGCAGTTACGGCACGCTCGCGGCCCGGCTGCACGTCAGCACCTCGACGCTGCACCGGTACTGCAACGGCGCCGCCGTCCCCAACGAGTACGCGCCGGTGGAGCGGCTCGCGCGGGTCTGCGGGGCGCGCGCCGACGAACTGGTCGAGCTGCACCGCCGCTGGATCCTGGCGGACGCGGCCCGCCGCCGGGAGCCGTCCGGCCCGCCCGCCCCCGCGGCCTGGCCCGCTCCCGAACCGGCCCGCGCGGCGTCCCCCGCGCCGGAGCCGGCACCGCACCCGGCCCCGGAAGCCGCGCCCGCGCCCGCGCCGGAACCGGAACCGGAACCGCAGTCTCAGCCTCGGCCTCAGCCGGCCGACGACCGGCGACGCCGTCGGCTGCCGGACACCCGGATCCTGCTGAGCGCCGCCGCCGTGGCCGTCGTCGCCGTGGCCGCGATCCCGGTCCTCGATCTGGCGGGCCGTACCGAGACCCCGCTCGCGAGCCGCCGGCCTCCGGCCGCCACCGCCTCCTCCCCCGCAGCCACTCCCCCGGCCACCGAGCCGGCGCCCGCCACCCCGGCCGCACCCGCCCCGACCGCCCCAACCACGGCCACCGCCACCGCCACCGCCACCGGGCCGGCCTCGTCGACGCCCGAGGACGATGCACCGCCCTTCCACGTCAACGTCCTGGCGGACAACTGGGGCAACCCCTGCGGCCAGTGGTTCCTGACGCCCCGCGCCCCGCGCGCCGTGGCCGCACCCCCTTCGAACCAGCGGACGGAGAGCTGGGCCGCCGACCAGCAGGCCCTCCCCGGCGGGCATCTGCGGCTGCAGCTGACGGCGCAGGGCGAGAACGCCAAGCCCGTCGTCCTGAGCGCCCTCTACGTGGAGGTGGTCAGCACCCGGCCGGCCCCGAAGGGGAACGCCTACACCCTGGGTTCCGGCTGCGGCGGCGAGATCACCCCGTCGGCCTTCGCCGTCGACCTGGACTCCGCGGCCCCGCGCCCGGTGCCCGTCCCGGCGCTGGAGGGCGCCGTCAAGGGCAGGACCTCGAACTTCCCCTACTCGGTGTCGGCCACCGATCCGCAGGTGCTGAACATCGACGCCCGCACCACATCCCAGGACGTCAGCTGGAACCTCGTCCTGGCCTGGAGCAGCGGCGACCGCCACGGCACCCTCCCCGTCAACGACCACGGCAAGCCCTTCCGCACCGTCGGCCTGAAGGGCGCGCCGGGGTACTTCTACAAGGACGAGCGCACCGGCTGGGCCCCCACCCCCGTCGTCGAGTGACCGGCTGATCAGCGGCTGTGCTGCCGCGGGCCCGGCCCTCCGGGGCACGACGAAGGCCGGCACCCCCGGGGAGGGGGTGCCGGCCTTCGGGTCGGGCGGAGGTCAGGCGACGAGCTCCGCCTCGTCGGCGGCGGCCTGCGCGGCCTCGGGCTTGCCGTTCCGCATGACCAGGGTGGCCAGGACGGCCGCGGACAGCATGCTGATCGCGCTGATGGTGAAGGTGGTGGACATCGAGGAGGTGAAGGCCTCCCGGGCGGCGTGGACGAGGCCCGCGTCGCCGTTGGCGATGGCCAGCGCGTCCCCGATGGAGCGCTTGGCCTGCTCCGGCGCACCGGCCGGCATCTCCTGGGCGAAGCGGCTGGAGAGCAGCGAGCCGAGGATGGCGATGCCCAGCGCGGTACCGGCCTGCTGGATGGTGTCGTTGAGCGCGGAGCCGACACCGGCCTTGTCGGCCGGGATGGTGCCCATCAGCGCGCCGACGGCGGCCGGCATGGCCAGGCCGGCGCCGAGGCCGAGCAGGCCGAGGGCGACGGCCGGGAGGGTGAAGCCGCTGTCGGCGGTGACGGTGGTGAGGATGGCGAACGAGGAGGCCATGATCAGCATGCCGCCCAGGATGAGGATCCGGTTGCCGATCTTGGCGGCGAGGCCGGCGCCGGCGCCGTTGCCGATGAGGGCGGCGACGGCCAGCGGGACGAAGGCGAGGCCGGCCTTGACGGGCGAGTAGCCGAGGACGAACTGCAGGTACTGGGTGAGGACGAGGAGCAGGCCGCCGTTGCCGATCTGGACGAGGGTCAGCGAGAGCGAGCCGCCGCTGAAGTTGCGGTGCTTGAAGAGGACCAGCGGGACCATCGGCGACTCGGTGACGTTCTCCCAGAGCACGAACCCGCCGAGGGCGACGACGGCGACCGTCAGGGTGATCAGCGACTTGCCCTCGAAGGCGCCGTGCTGCGGGATCTCGATGATCCACCAGATCAGGGCGGTCATACCGGCGGCGGAGAGGATCGCGCCCAGCGGGTCCGGCTTCTGCCACGGGCCCTTGGACTCGGGCATGAGGGTGAGGCCGGCCAGGACGGCGAGGACGACGACCGGGACGTTGATGAAGAAGATCGAGTGCCAGGAGAAGTGGTCGATCAGGAAGCCGCCGAGCACCGGGCTGCCGACCAGGCCGAGCATCGACACCGAACCCCAGGCGGCCATGGCCTTGCTGCGCTCGTCCTCCTCGAAGACGGTGATCAGGATCGACAGGGTGGAGGGCATGATCAGCGCACCGCCGACGCCCATCGCGATCCGGGAGGCGATGACCTCACCGGGGTTGGTGCAGAAGGTCGCGGCCAGTGAGGCGGCTCCGAAGAGCAGCAGGCCGATGATCATCACCTTGCGGCGTCCGAACCGGTCTCCGAGGCTGCCCGAGGTGAGCAGGAGTCCGGCGAACACCAGGACGTAGGAGTCCAGGATCCACTGGATGTCCTGGGTGCTGGCGCCGATGTCCTCCGTCATGGACGGGACGGCGACGGTGAGCGCCATGCTGTCGATCACCAGGACCAGCGTGCTGAGGCAGAGCACGACGAGGATCCACCAGCGACGTGGGTTGCGGGTTTCCATGGGTCTTCCCTTTCGGCTTGCGCACGCTGTTCCTTCGATGCGCACACTGTACGCAGAGTGGAACAGCGTGCGCAACCCCCTGCACATGTACGCTGGATGCGCACGGCGTACGCAGGAGAGCGAGGAAACCCCATGGCCACCAGGACCAGCCAGAACCCGATCCCGTCCGTCTGGGCCCGCCAGCAGCGCGAGCCCGACCAGCCCGCACTCAGCCGCACCGCGATCGTCCGCGAGGCCGTCGCCATGCTGGACGCCGACGGCGTCGAGGCGCTCTCCATGCGCAAGCTCGGCGCCCGCCTGAACGCGGGTGCGACCTCGCTCTACCGGCACGTGGCCACCAAGGACGAGCTGATGGAGCTCGCGGTGGACGAGGTCTTCGGCGAGATCACCATCCCGCCTGCCGACAGCCCCGACTGGCGGGCGGCCGTCACCGAGGCAGCCGAGTCCTTCCGCGCGACGACACTGCGCCACCGCTGGCTGGCCTCGGTCCTGGGCCAGGCCGGGCTCGCCTACCTGGGCCCCAACCTGATGGCCTACTCCGAGCGGCTGGCCTCCCTGTTCACCGTCGCCGGCTTTCCCGAGCCGGCGCGCGCGATCGAGACGGTGCTCTCGTACGCGATCGGCATGAGTACGACGGAGGCGGCCTGGCTGATGACCGTCGCCCGCTCCGGCGAGACCGAAGCCGACTTCATCGCCCGCCTGATGCCCGCGGCCCGGGAGGCGGTGGCCGACACCAAGCACCTCGCCCACGCGTACGACGCGGTCATGGACGTCGACCCGGTGGCCCTGCGCAACGCCAAGTTCACCTACGGCCTGGACGTCGTCCTGGACGGCCTGGCCCTGCGCCTCCAGGGCGCATGACCCGGCGGGACGGATCCCGCCCGGAGGACCGTCGCGCCGGGGGCCGGACCTCCGGCGCCGCCTGATCACCGAGCTTCACGGCATCGGCGGCCGGCCTCGGCCCGGCCGCCCGCACAGGAAGTCGGACCGGCCGACCTCCCGTGCGGCGGGCGCCGGGAACGACTAGGTCCTGGCCGGCCGGCCGCCGGCGTCCCGGATCATCTGCCGCGGCACCTTCGGGGCGGTGACGCGGCCGGCGTCGTCGACGCCGTGGTGGATCTGCTCGCGGCCGACCGGGGCGTGGCGCGCGAGGTCCGCACGGGCCGCCTCGCCCGACTCGGTGATCCACAGCCGCCCCTCGCCGTCCCCCGTGAGCCACCCGAGCTCCAGCAGCACCGCGGCATCGGCCCCGAGGTCGCTCCCGGGTCCGAGATGGGAGCACATGGTCTCCCGGAGCTCGGCCACGGTCAGGCCGCGGCCGTCGGGCGAGAGGTCGTGCTGCGACAGGTGGCGCAGCAGCCGGAGCTGCGGCCGGCTGAAGCCGAAGTCGGCCTGCCGTGCCCGGTCGAACGCGATGAGGGCCTCGTGGGCCTGCTGGTTCGTCATGAACTTCCCCCGTGGACGATCACTTACCAGGGGCACCGTAAAACCGGAAGCCCACTCGAAGTCAACGAGATTTCGTCCCGGCGCGGCCCCGGGCCGTGCTCGGCGGCCTCCGCGGGGCCTGCCGCGCCGGCTCCCCCGCCGCACCGCCGGCACCCCCGTGACCGGCCCCCGCAGTGGTGTGCAGCCAGGCCGCCCGCACACGGACCAGTTTGCATCGATCATGAATAATCTCAGGCGATGGCGTTAACCTATGCAAAATCCAAAGGTGAACCAGGTTACAAACCTTGTAATCCAAGATTCTCGGTTTGCCCACATGCTGAGATCCGTGCGATAGTCGAGGAGTCCGAGGGCGGACGACAGCGAGGTTTCCTCGCCTCCGCCGCGGACACACCGACTACGGCTGGCCCGACCTGGCACGGCCGTCGCCCATCGCGCGGCACGCACCCCCTTGGCCGGCGCGATGACTTGCAGGGGCCCCCAGCCGCCGGACCACGGCGCATCGGGGGCCCTGCGTGTTTCCGGGCCCCACGCGCCCCGCCGGGAGCCTCAATGCCGCTCGCGGACCTTCAGCTCGAACCAGACGCCCTTGCCGCGCGGCAGCAGGTCCGCGCCCCAGCGGTCGGAGAGGTCGTCGACGATCTTGAGGCCGCGCCCGCGCTCGTTGACCGGCAGCGGCTCGGCCAGGATCAGACAGGGCAGGGACCGCGAGGAGTCCCGCACCTCGACCCGCAGCCAGCCCGGCTTGCGCATCACCTGGAGGCCGATGGTGCGCCCGGCCGCGTGCCGCACCGCGTTGGCGACCAGCTCGCTGGTCAGCAGTTCGCCGACCTCCAACTGCTGGTGCAGGTCCCAGGATTCGAGGACGGAGAGCACCAGCCGGCGGGCCACCGGGCCGGACTCCGGCCGGGACGGCAACCGCACCTCGCCCGGCTCCGACTGATCGCCGAGCCTGCCGGAATACATCCGCTCCAGCTCCTCCGAGCTGAGCCGCTCCAGGGCCGCGAGCGTGTCCTGGAAGAACATCCACGACGCGTCAGCAACCAGGCTGGACCCAGGAAGTGATGACTGATCTGTTTCGCCCCAACCCGCCATGCGACCCATCATTGCGGAACGCAAGCAGCCGCGTACGGACAATGAGCAAACGATCACGACCTGATCGGCATATGCCCCGTGCAACCCGAACCGGCCCGCCGTCAAGCCCGGGTTGCCACGAACCGGCTCCTACCAGGCGCTCCAGGCCAGGTTCCAGCCGCTGAGGCCGTTGTCCGGCTCCACCTGGCCGCGTGAAGAATTCTTCACGGTCACGATGTCGCCGATCAGCGAGTCGTCGTAGAACCTGCCCGCCGAGGTGGAGTCGCCGCCGCCCTTGACGTCCTTGAGACCGACGCAGCCGTGGCTGACGTTGTCCTCGCCGAAGGCGTTGCTCCAGTAGTTTCCGTGCACGTACGTGCCGGACGTGGTCAGCCTCATCGAGTGCGGCACCTGCAGGTCGTACGGCGCGCCGGTCATGCCGGGCATGCTGCTGGACTGCATCCGCACCACGCCCTCCTTGGACATCACGACCATGGTGCCGTTCCAGGTCGGGTGCTCCGGCGAGCCGGAGGTGATGTCGATGGTGGAGGTCTTGCCGTCGTTCACCACCGTCATCTCGTGGGTCTTGGCGTCAACCGTCGAGACCTGCGATCGCCCGATCGTGAAGGGCTCGTCCCGGTCCACGCCGCCGTACACCCCGGGGGCGATCTCCACGCTCTTCAGGCGGTAGTGGACGGTGGCCTTGGTGCCGGGCTTCCAGTACGCCTCGGGGCGGAAGTCCAGCCGGCGGTTGCCGAACCAGTGGCCCTTCACCACCGTGCCGTTGTCGGTCTCGATGGAGATGCCCCTGGCGACGTCGTCCTTGTTCTTCACGTCCTTGTCGAAGTCGACCGAGACGATCATGCCGACGCCGTAGGTGGCGTTGTCCTCGATGTTGTCGCTCGCCTTCGCCTCGCGCTCGGGCGTCAGCGTGGTGAAGCTGCTGTCCGCCGAGGCGACCACGCCGTTGGCGTCCGCGGCCATCGCGCTCACCTGGTAGGCGGTGCCGACCGCGAGGCCGGCGGACGGCGTCCAGTTGCTCCCGTCGGCGGCGATCGTGCCGGCCACCTCCTTGCCGGTCTTGTCGCTCACCTTGACCGTGGTGAGCTTGCCCCCCGCCACCGCGACCTTCAGCGCACCGCTCGGCGCCACGTCCACCGCGCCGCTCTTCGGCTGGATGTCCACCACCGCCGCGGACGTCTTCGGTGTCGCGGCCGCCGGAGCCGACCCCGGCGCGGACGCCGACCCGGTCGCGGACGCCGAGGCGGTCGACGCGGCCCCCGCGGCCGCCCCGCCCCCCAGATCGGCCTTGGCCGCTCTCCCGCTGCCGCCACCGCCGCAGGCGCTGGTCAGTACCATCACGCCGCCGAGAACGCCGGCGGCCACCACCTTGCGTATCGACCTCACGTCGACTCCCTCCCTCGATCCCGTCCCTGATCCCGGCGGGATTCGACTGATACACGCCGCAGCCAACGGAAAGGTTGCGCCATTCGAGGGGCAATTACCCCATGAACGACGACCGGCCCGACCCCAACGAGTGAGGATCGGGCCGGTCGTTATCGAACCGGGGCTGACAGGGCCGCTACCTGGGTAGAGCATGTCGCCGGGAGTGCCGGTCGGGGCGCCCCGAGGGCCGCCGGTTCGGCTACCAGTTCGCCCAGGCGATGTTCCAGCCGCCCAGCCCGTTGTCGGGCGAGACGGTCTTCTCCTTGGTGTTCACGATGTTGACGACGTCGCCCACGATCGAGTCGTTGAAGAACTTGCCCGCCACCGAGGTGTCGCTGCCGCCCTTCACGTCCGCCATCGAGATGCAGCCGTGGCTCGCGTTGGTCTTGCCGAAGGGGCTGGCCCAGTAGTTGCCGTGCACGAAGGTGCCGGAGGTGGTCAGCCGCATGGCGTGCGGAACGTCCTGGATGTCGTACTCGCCGCCGAGACCGACGGTCTGCGAGTTCATCCGGGTGACCTTCTCCTTGGACATGATCACCATGGTGCCGCCCCAGGACGGCGTCGCGTCCGCCCCGAGGGTGACCGGCACGGTCGAGCTCTGGCCGTCCCGGACCACCGTCATCTGGTGGGTCTTGGCGTCCGCGGTGGCGACCTGCGAGCGGCCGATGGTGAACGGCTCGTCCTTGTCCACGTCACCGTAGATGCCCGGCGCGACCTCGACGTTCTTCAGCCGGTACTTGATGGTGACCTTGGTGCCGGGCTTCCAGTACTCGGCCGGGCGGAAGTCCAGCCGGCGGTTGCCGAACCAGTGGCCCTTCACCTCGGTGGCGGCGCCGTCACCGGTCTCGAAGGTGATCCCCTTGACGACCGCTTCCTTGTTCTTGACGTCCTTGTTGAACTCCACCGAGACGATCATGCCGACGCCGTAGGTGGCGTTGTCGGCGATGTTGTCGTTGGTGGAGATCTTCTTCTCGGGCGTCAGCGTGGTGAACGAGGTCGTCGACGCGGTCACCAGACCCTCGGCGTCCTTGGCCTGCGCGTTCACCTTGTAGACCATGCCGACGGCCAGCGCGGCGCTCGGCTTCCAGCCGGTGCCGTCCGGCGTGATCGCCCCCGCGACCGGCTTGCCCTCCTTGTCGGTCACCTCGACCGTGGTGAGCTGGCCGTTGGCCACCGACACGTTCAGCCCGTTGGTCGGCGAGACGTCCTGGGCGCCGTCCTTCGGGTCGACGGTCAGCACCGCGGCCGAGGGCTTCGGCGCCGCCGAGGCCTGGCCCGGCGCCGGGGCGCCGCTGGCCCCCGCCGTCGCGGCCGCGTCACCACCGCCGGTCCCGCTGCCACCGCCCTTGTCGTCGTTGCATGCCGCGGTGAGCAGCAGCACCCCTCCCATCGCCAGTGCCACCGCACTGCGGCGCAGGCCACGGTTGCGACGGTTGGTGGTGGTGGTGCGTATTGCGGCGTCGGCCGCCAAAACCGGCTTCACGGTTTCTCCCCTCCCGGTGTCCATCCTGATGGACGCGCATCTACCCGGACGGGTTGCACCTGACCGGCGATCTTTCGCGCCGGGCTTCGGCGCGGACAGCAGGATAGCTAAGCCGAATGAGTGAATCCCGGGGGGAGGTCCGTGGACCGGAGGTGGACTTGGGGTGAAGGGAGGGGCCCGGACGGGGGCGGGCCCCCGGGCGAGGCGGCCGGGCGGGCCTGCCGGGCTCAGGGCGTCCCGTGCGGGACGGCGCTGCCGGCCAGCCACTGGTCCCAGGGCAGGTTCCAGCCGTTCAGGCCGTTGTTCGGCGGGACGAGCTCCCCCGCCGATGCCTTCACCTCCAGCACGTCCCCCGGGATGGTGTGCTCGAACAGCCAGCCCGCCGGGGTGTCCTTGCTCGCCCCGCCCTTGGCGTCAGCCAGGCCGATGCAGCCGTGGCTGGTGTTCGCGGTGCCGAACACCTCCGGGTCGGCCCAGTAGTTGCCGTGGATGAACGTGCCGGAGTTGGTCAGCCGCATCGCGTGCGGGACGTCCTTGATGTCGTACTCGTCGCCCATCCCGACGGTCTTCGAGTTCATCCTGGTCACCTTGTACTTCTCGGAGACCACCAGCACCCCCCGGTACGTCGAGTGCTTCGGATCGCCGCCGGACACCTGCAGCGCCTTCACCACCCTGCCGCCCTGGCCGGCCCGCACGGTCAGGGTGTGGGCGTCGAGGTCCACCGTGGAGACCTGTGCCCGGCCGATCGTGAAGCGGACGTCCTTCGTCTGAGTGCCCACCTCGCCCGGCGCCCCCTGCACGTCCTTCAGCCGCAGCGCCACCGACACCCTGGTGCCCGCCGCCCAGTACTTCTGCGGACGCAGGTCGAGCCGCTGGTTGCCGAACCAGTGCGCGGCAACCTCCACGGGCGGGTCGGCCGTCACCGCGACCGCCTTCTCGACGGCCGCCCGGTCGGTGATCGGCCTGCTGAAGCGCAGCGAGACCGGCATGCCGACGCCGACCGTGGAGCCGTCCTCCGGGGTGAAGAAGGCGACGAAGGTGTGGGCGCGGGCGACGGTCGAGAAGTCCGTGTGGTGGGCCGCCTTCTGGCCCTGCCCGTCCTCGGCCACCGCATCCAGGGTGTACGCGGTGCCCTGCGCCAGCAGGCCGTCCGGCCTCCACGTCGAGCCGTCCGCGGAGATCGTCCCGGCCACCTCGGTGCCCTTGGTGTCGGCCAGCCGGACCGAGACCAGCCTGCCCTGCGCCACCGTGACCCGGACCGGGCCCTCCGGCGGCACGTCCTGCGCGTCGTCCGTGGGCAGCGCGGTGACGGCCGCCCGCGAGGCGGGAGGCGGCGCCACGTGGCCCGGTCCCGCCGAGGCGGCGTGGCCCGGGCCCGGAGAGGCGGCGTCGCCGCTCTCCGGGGCGCCGCCGGAGCAACCCGTCAACACCGCCAGGCACCAGGCCAACGCCCCCGCGCGCCGTGCCCAAACCCGTCCTCGGGGCCGCATTCCGGGGCCTCCCGCCATTTCCCGTCCGACACCCCCCACAACGAGGGTGATCCCGGCAGGACACGCCCTCACCCCCGGAATCCTCACCCCACCGACCCACCGCCCCCGCGGCGACACCCCGGGGCAAGCCCCCGTTCAGCGGGCTCCGGCGCCCCGCTCCCCCGCCCGCCGCACCGCGCCCGGGGCGGCCCCGTACCACCCCCGAGCCGTAAGCCTCCGTTCAGCGGGCTTCCCGGTCGTGGGATCAGGGAAAGAGAAGGTGAACGGGGTCCGGGACACCCCGGTTCAGGGAGGGTACGGCCATGGCGTCAGGGCAGGAGCTGGAAGCCGGAGTGCGGCCGCGCGGCGGGCCGACCGCCGAGCCGCCGTGGCCCGGCAGCTGGCAGCCGCTCGGCGCCCGCTTCCGGACGGACGCCCAGGGGCGGCAGGGCACCAACTTCGCGCTCTGGGCGGCCGGCGCCGAGGCCGTCGACCTCTGCCTCTTCGACGAGGACGGCCTGGAGAGCAGACACCGCCTCACCGAGCAGGACTTCCAGACCTGGCACGGCTTCCTGCCCGGGGTCCGCCCCGGCACCCGGTACGGCTTCCGCGTGCACGGCCGCTGGGACCCGTGGACGGGCGCCCGCTGGAACCCGGCGAAGCTCCTGCTCGACCCGTACGCCCGCGCCGTCGACGGCTGTTACACCTCGCACGACGCGGTCTGCGCCGCCGTCCGCAACTGGCCCGAGGCGGATGTCGCCGACACCGTCCGGGACAACCGCGACTCGTCCCGGTACGTGCCCAGATCGGTGGTCGTCCACGACGACGACGACTGGTACGACGACCACCGCCCCAAGACCCCCTGGGCCGAGACCGTCCTCTACGAGCTGCACGTGCGCGGCTTCACCATGCGCCACCCGGAGATCCCGCCGCACCTGCGCGGCACCTACGCCGGTCTCGCCCACCCCGCCGCGATCGCCCACCTCACCGCCCTCGGCGTCACCGCCGTCGAGCTGCTGCCCGTCCACCAGCACGCCAGCGAGGACCACCTCCAGGCGCGCGGGCTGGTCAACTACTGGGGCTACAACACGATCGGCTTCTTCGCCCCGCACGCCGGCTACTCCTCCTCGGGCGGCCGCGGCGGCCAGGTCGGCGAATTCAAGCGGATGGTGCGCGCGCTGCACGCCGCCGGGATCGAGGTGATCCTCGACGTGGTCTACAACCACACCGCGGAGGCCGCCGAGCTCGGCCCTTCCCTCTCCTTCCGCGGCATCGACAACGCCGGCTACTACCGCCTCCCGCTGAACCGCCCGCGCGGCTACGCCGACTACACCGGCTGCGGCAACACCCTGGACACCCGCCGGCCGCACGTCGTGCGGCTGGTCACCGACTCGCTGCGGTACTGGGTGACGGAGATGGGCGTGGACGGCTTCCGCTTCGACCTCGCGGCCGCCCTCGCCCGAGGCAACGACGGCGTCGACATGGACCACCCGTTCCTCGCCGCCGTCTCGCAGGACCCGGTCCTCAGCCGGGTGAAGCTGATCGCCGAGCCGTGGGACGTCGGCGCGGGCGGCTACCAGGTGGGCGGCTTCCCGCCGCTGTGGGCCGAGTGGAACGACAAGTACCGCGACACCGTCCGGGACTTCTGGCGCGGGGCCCGCCCGGACGTGCGCGAGCTGGGCTACCGGCTCTCCGGCTCCTCGGACCTCTACCAGCGCGGCGGCCGGCGCCCGTACGCCTCGGTCAACTTCGTCACCGCGCACGACGGTTTCACGCTGCGCGACCTCGTCTCCTACAACCGCAAGCACAACGAGGCCAACGGCGAGGCCAACCGGGACGGCACCGACGACAACCGCTCGTGGAACCACGGCGCCGAGGGCGAGAGCGCCGACCCGGCCGTCAACGCCCTGCGCCTGCGCCAACTCCGCAACCTGATGGCCACACTGCTGCTCTCCACCGGTGTGCCGATGATCACCGCCGGGGACGAGTTCGGCCGCACCCAGGGTGGCAACAACAACGCCTACTGCCAGGACAGCGAGGTCAGTTGGCTCGACTGGTCGCTGCTGGACGACCCGCGCTGGGCCGGGCTGCGCGACCTCACCGCCCGTCTGGTCCGGCTCCGCCGCGCCCACCCCGTCCTGCGCCAGCGGGCGTTCTTCTCCGGCCGGGCCGCCGCCCCCGGCGGCCAGCCCGACCTGGCCTGGTTCACCTCGCGCGGCAAGGAGATGACCGAGGCCGACTGGTTCGGCCCGACGGCCTGCCTCGGCATGCTGCTCTCCGGCGCCGCGATGTCCGAACGCGACCAGTACGGCAACCCGTTGCGCGACGACAGCTTCCTGCTGCTGCTCAACGCCGGGCCCGACGCCGTCCCCTTCACCCTCCCCGGCGAGCCCTGGGCCGCGCCCGACGCCCGGTACACGACCGTCCTCGACACCGCCGCCGACGAGACCGGCAACGGCACCCACAGCCACCACCCGCAGGAGGCCGTCACCCTGCCCGGGCGCTCGCTGCGGCTGCTGCGCACGCCCGCCGCCTGACACCGGGCGGATCATCCCCGCGCGGGTGGCCGGTTCTCGTCGACAGGTGCGAAAAACCGGATGAGAAATGACGGGCGCCCGGCCTACCCTCACGGCGATGGCCGAGAACCAGACCCCCGCCCCCGCGCCCGCCCGCCGGTCGACCGTCCGCTCGCTGCTGCGCCTGTGGCCGTACGCCCGTGTGATCCGCTGGCGGCTGGCCGCCTCGGTCGGCTCCGCCCTGCTCGCCTCGATCAGCCTGCTGGCCGTCCCGACCGTGCTCGGCCGGATCGTCGACGGGCCGATCGCCGACCACGACCTCGACGCGCTGTGGCCGCTGATCGCCCTGCTGCTGGCGCTCGGCCTCTTCGAGGCGGGCCTGTTCTACGCCCGACGGGTGATTCTGGCCAGACCGCTCGCCGGGGTGGAGACCGCGATGCGCGGGGACCTCTTCGCCCGTCTCCAGCGGCTGCCGGTCTCCTTCCACGACCGCTGGGGCTCCGGCCAGCTGCTCTCCCGCGCCACCGCCGACATGTTCACCATGCGGCTGTTCCTGACGTTCCCGCTGGTCTTCCTGATCGTGAACTCGGTGACCTTCCTGGCCGGCACCGCGCTGATGTTCACCCAGGACTGGCGGCTCGCCCTGATCGTGCTGCTGCCCGCCGGGCCGCTGATGGTGCTCACCCGGCGGTTCGAGACCGGCTACTCGGGCGCCGCCCGCCGCGCGCAGGACCAGAACGGCGACCTCGCCACCGTGATCGAGGAGTCCGTCCTCGGCATCCGCATCGTCAAGGCATTCGGCCGCCACCGCTCGATGGCCGAGCGCTTCCACGGCCAGGCACACCAGCTGCGCCGCACCGAGCTGCGCAAGGCCGGCCTGCTGGCCAACCTCTGGGCGGTCATCGTCGGGCTGCCCGAGCTGGCGCTCGGCTGCGCGCTCGCGGCCGGCTGCTACCTGGTCGCGCACGACGAGCTGAGCGCCGGCACCCTGGTCGCCTTCCTCTCCACCGCGCTCTCGCTGCGCTGGCCGGTGGAGTCGCTCGGCTGGCTGCTCGCGTACGCCAACGAGGCCGCCACCGCCACCGACCGCTTCTTCGAGGTGCTGGACGAGAAGGTGCCGGACGACGCGGCACCGGCCGACGGGGCGCCGGTCGGCGCGACTCCTGCCGTCGGGACACCGGCCGACGGGACACCGGCCGGGAAGGCACCGGCCGCGCCCGGCGGCACCGCCGACGGCATCCGCCTCACCGGCGTCCGTTTCCGCTATCCGGACGCCCCGCCCGACACCCCCGAGCTGCTCCGCGGCATCGACCTGCACATCCGCAGCGGCGAGACGATGGCCCTGGTCGGCGCCACCGGCAGCGGCAAGACCACGCTCACCGCCCTGCTCCCCCGCCTGTACGAGGCCACCGGCGGCACCATCACCCTGGACGGGCAGGACATCCGCGAGCTGTCCCGGGAGCGGCTGCGCGAGCTGGTCGCCGTCGCCTTCGAGGAGCCCACCCTGTTCTCCGCCACCGTCCGGGAGAACGTCCTGATGGGCGCGCCCGACGCCGACGCCGGGCAGCTGACCGCCGCACTCGCCACCGCCCAGGCCGGCTTCGTCGAGAAGCTGCCCGACGGCGTGGAGACGGAGGTCGGCGAGCAGGGGCTGAGCCTCTCCGGCGGCCAGCGCCAGCGCCTCGCCCTGGCCCGCGCAGTGGTCGGCGACCCGGCCTTCCTCGTGCTGGACGACCCGCTCTCCGCGCTGGACGTGCACACCGAGGCGCTGGTCGAACAGGCGCTGCGGCAGGTGCTCGGCTCGACCACCGCGCTGGTGGTGGCCCACCGGCCGAGCACCGTGCTGCTCGCCGACCGGGTCGCCGTCCTGGCGCACGGCCGGATCGAGGCCGTCGGCACCCACCAGGAACTGCTGCGCGGCTCGGCGCGCTACCGCGAACTGATGTCGGGCGAGGCCGCCCTCGTACCGGAGGGGAGCCCCGCCCGATGACCACCACGATCGAGCCCACCGAGAAGGCCGCCGCGAAGGCCGCCGCCAAGGCGTCGGCCGAGGCCGTGGCGGAGCTCCCGCCCCCGCCGGCCGACGAGGAGGACATCCCCGTCCCGCCGGGCGCACCCCGCGCGCTGCTGCGCGCGCTGCTCGGCCCGCACCGGACCCGGATCGTCATCGCCATGGTGGTGATCCTGGTCCAGCAGGCGGCCCTGCAGTCCGGCCCGCTGCTGGTGGCGATCGCGATGGACCGGGGCATCCCGGCGCTGCGCGACCACGACGCAGGCCCGTTGATCGCGGTGATCGCCGCCTATCTCTCCTTCGCACTGCTGAGCACCCTGCTGCAGTGGGCGTTCATCAAGATCAGCGCCCGGATCAACCAGGACATCCTGCTGGAGCTGCGCGGCCGGATCTTCCGCCACGCCCAGCGCCTCAGCCTGGACTTCCACGAGCGCTACACCTCGGGCCGGATCATCTCCCGCGCCACCAGCGACGTGGACGCGCTGCGCGAGCTGCTCTCCGAGGGCCTCCAGGAGCTGCTGACGGTCTTCCTCTCGCTCTGTTACATCTCGGTGCTGCTACTGGTGATGGACTGGCGGCTCGGCCTGGTCTCCCTGGGCTCCTTCGTGCCGCTCCTCCTGATCGCCCGCTCGTTCCGGCGCCGCTCGCGCCGGGTCTACCGCCGCTCGCGCACCGCGGCCGCCTCGCTGATCGTGCGGTTCACCGAGACGATGAACGGCATCCGCCCGGTACAGGCGTTCCGCCGCGAGCGGGCCAACGACGCCGCGTTCGGCGTGGTGAACCGGCAGGCGGCCACCGCCACCGCCGACGGCCTGCTGGAGATCGCCCGGTACGTCGGCCTCTCCCGCACCACCGCCAACGTCTGGACCACCGGCGTCGTCCTGCTCGGCGCCTTCCTGGTCACCGACGGCACGGTGGAGCTGGGCGTACTCACCGGCTTCGTGCTCTACCTGCGCCGGCTGTACGACCCGATCGACCAGCTGGCGATGTTCCTGAACAGCTACCAGTCGGCGGCCGCCGCCCTGGAGAAGATCGCCGGCCTGCTCGCCCACGAGCCGACCGTCGCCGAGCCGGCCGAGCCGAAGGAGCTGCCGAAGTCCCGCACCAAGGGGCGCGAGGTGCACTTCGAGAAGGCGCGGTTCGGCTACCGCACGGGCAAGGAGGTGCTGCCCGCCTTCGACCTGGTGCTGCCGGCCGGGCAGACGGTGGCGGTGGTCGGCGCGACCGGCGCGGGCAAGTCGACCGTCGCCAAGCTGCTGGCCCGCTTCTACGACCCGACCGGCGGGCGGATCTCCCTGGACGGCGTGGACCTGCGCGACCTCGCCACGCCCGAGCTGCGCCGCGGGGTGGTGATGGTGACCCAGGAGTCCTTCCTGTTCTCCGGCACCGTCGCCGAGAACATCGCGATCGGCCGGCCCGGCGCGGGCCGCGAGGAGGTCGAGCAGGCCGCCCGGGAGATCGGCGCGTACGAGTTCATCGCCGCGCTGCCGGAGGGGTTCGACACCGACGTGCGCAAGCGCGGCGGCCGGATCTCGGCCGGCCAGCGCCAGCTGGTCGCCTTCGCCCGCGCCCTCCTGGCGGACCCGGCGGTACTGATCCTGGACGAGGCGACCAGCTCGCTCGACGTGCCGGGCGAGCAGGCCGTCCAGCGGGCGATGCGGACGGTGCTGGCCGGGCGGACGGCGGTGATCATCGCCCACCGGCTCTCCACCGTGGAGATCGCCGACCGGGTGCTGGTGATGGACCAGGGCCGGATCGTCGAGGACGGCACCCCGGAGGAGCTGATCGCGGGCGCCGGCCGGTTCGCCGAACTGCACCAGGCCTGGCGCGACAGCCTGGTCTGACCAACTCGCTCGCCCGTAATAGCCTCTAGGCCCTTTCATCCATTACCGAAAGGGCCTAGAGTCGTTGCCGTGCCTCACAGCGCATGCCCAGCCCGGGCCCAGGAGCGAGGGAGCGGACATGACCGACCGGAACCACTGGCAGAACTGGCAGCGCAGCTGGGACCGCCAGCAGGAGTGGTACCTGCCCGACCGCGAGGAGCGGTTCCGCGCGATGCTCGACGTGGTCGAGGCCGTCACCGGCCCCGCACCGCGCGTCCTCGACCTGGCCTGCGGCACCGGCAGCATCACCGAGCGGCTGCTCGCCCGGCTGCCCGGCGCCACCAGCGTAGGCGTCGACCAGGACCCGGCCCTGATGGCCATCGCCCGCGGCCTCTTCGCCGGCGAGCCCCGGTTCACCCTGGTCACCGCCGACCTCAAGGACCCGCACTGGGCCGACCGGCTCCCCGACGGCCGGTTCGACGCCGTGGTGACCGCCACCGCCCTGCACTGGCTGCCCCCGACCGACCTCACCCGGCTCTACCGGGACCTCGCAGGGCTGGTCCGCCCCGGCGGCGTCTTCCTCAACGCCGACCACGCCCCCGAGGAGGAGTCGATCCCGCTTCTCACCGCCGCGGACGAGGCCTTCCAGCAGCGCCGCCAGGCCCGCGAGAAGGCCGAGGGCGTCCTCGACTGGGCCGAGTGGTGGGCCGCGGCCGAGGCCGACCCGCTGCTCGCCGAGCACGTCGCCGCCCGCAAGGCGATCTACGGCTCGCACGCCGACGGCGCGTCGCACCCGGCCGGCTGGCACACCGCCCGGCTGGTCGAGGCCGGGTTCCGCGAGGCCGGAGTGGCCTGGCGCTCCATCACCGACGCCCTGGTCGCCGCCGTCCGCTGAACACGCGGATGGGGAGGGCCGACCGACGGCCCTCCCCACCTCAGCGGGCGCTCAGCGCAGCAGCCCCGCGTCCATCCCCGCCGACTCCGCCGGCAGGGCGACCAGGCCCAGCTCGGCCGGTGAGGCCAGCCGCGGATGGGCCGGCAGCACCCGGACGGTGTACCCGAACGGGCCCGTCCGGCAGAGCTCCAGCGAGCCCTCGTAGCGGGTGTGCCCGTCGAGGTCCGGCCCGCCGACCGGCTTCAGGGCGAGCAGGCAGGCCTCCGAGATGCCGTCCGACTCGTCCACCCGCCCGGAGAGCGCCTGCACCTCGACATCGCCGGGCTCCAGCGTGCCGAGCGCGACCTGCACCCGCAGCGCCAGCGAGCTGCCCAGCTCCTGCGCCTCGTCCGGGCAGTCCGCCTCGACGTGCCCGACCCGCACGGCCGGCCAGGCCTCCCGCACCCGGGCCTTCCAGGCGGCGAGCTCCCGCGCCCCGGCGTAGGGGCCCGTCACCGGCCCACTCGCCTCCGGGCGCTCGGACGCGACGCCGACTCCCCCCTCGGCCGGGGACGGACCCGGCACCACCGCCGCCAGCTCCCGCTGGGCCTGCGCGGCCGGCGTGTACAGCCGCTCGACGTACTCGCGGACCATCCGCCCGGCCAGCACCTTGGGCCCGAGGGTGACCAGGGTGTGCCGGACCATGGCGATCCAGCGGTGCGGCAGCCCGTCCGCTCCCCGGTCGTAGAACCGGGCGGCCACCTGGTGCTCGATCAGGTCGTACAGCGCGGCGGACTCGATGTCGTCCCGCCGCTCGGCCTCACTGCTCTCCGGGTCGAGGACGCCGCCGGTCTCGTCGGCAGTGGGGATCGCCCAGCCGTTCTGGCCGTCGTACCACTCGTCCCACCAGCCGTCCAGGACGGACAGGTTGAGGCAGCCGTTGAGCGCGGCCTTCATCCCCGAGGTGCCGCAGGCCTCCAGCGGGCGCAGCGGGTTGTTCAGCCAGACGTCGCAGCCCGGGTAGAGGTGCCGGGCCATCGCCATGTCGTAGTCCGGCAGGAAGACGATCCGGTGCCGGACGGCCGGGTCGTCGGCGAAGGCGACCATCTGCTGGATCAGCCGCTTGCCGCCGTCGTCGGCCGGGTGGGCCTTGCCGGCGACCACGATCTGAACCGGCCGGGTGGGGTGCAGCAGCAGGGAGCGGAGCCGCTCCTGGTCGCGCAGCATCAGGGTGAGCCGCTTGTAGGAGGGCACCCGGCGGGCGAAGCCGATGGTCAGCACGTCCTGGTCGAGCACCGAGGAGACCCAGCCGAGCTCGGCCTCGCCGGCGCCGCGCTGGTGCCAGGAGGCGCGCAGCCGGCGACGGGCCTCGTCCACCAGCTGGGCCCGCAGGGTGCGGCGCAGCTCCCAGATCTCGGTGTTGCCGATCCGCTCCAGCCCCGTCCACCGCTTGGCGTCGCCGGTGGTCATGGCGGACTCGGCGCGGTCGGCGCCGATCTCCGCGGCGCCGAGCCGGACGACCGCCGGGTCGATCCAGGTGGCGGCGTGGACGCCGTTGGTGACGGAGGTGATCGGCACGTCGGCGGAGTCGAAGCCCGGCCAGAGGCCGTTGAACATCGACCGGCTGACCTCGCCGTGGAGGGTGGAGACGCCGTTGGCGCGCTGGGCGAGCCGCAGGCCCATGGCGGCCATGTTGAACAGCTTCGGGTCCCCGCCGCGCCAGGTCTCGGCGCCGAGCGCGAGCACCTGCTCGGCGGGGACGCCGGGCAGCGCGGCGTCCCCGCCGAAGTGCCGGGCGACCAAGTCCCGCTCGAAGCGGTCGATGCCGGCCGGGACGGGGGTGTGGGTGGTGAACAGGGTGCCGGCCCGGACGGCCTCCAGGGCGGCGGCGAAGTCGAGGCCGGGGCCGGCCGCGCCGTCGGCGATCAGCTCGCGGATCCGCTCGACGCCGAGGAAGCCGGCGTGGCCCTCGTTGGTGTGGAAGACCTCGGGGGCGGGGTGCCCGGTGAGCCGGCAGTACGCGCGCACCGCGCGGACGCCGCCGATGCCGAGCAGCATCTCCTGGAGCAGCCGGTGCTCGCTGCCGCCGCCGTAGAGCCGGTCGGTGACGTCGCGCTCGGCGGGTGAGTTGGCCTCGATGTCGGAGTCGAGCAGCAGCAGTGGGACGCGCCCGACCTGGGCCTTCCAGACGTGTGCGGCCAGGGTGCGGCCGCCGGGCAGCGCGAGGTCGACCCGGCAGGGCGTGCCGTCACCCTCCCGGAGCAGGCTGACGGCCAGTTCGTCCGGGTCGAGGAGCGGGTAGCGCTCCTGCTGCCAGCCGTCCCTGTTGAGGGACTGCCGGAAGTAGCCGTGCCGGTAGAACAGCCCGACGCCGATGAGCGGCACCCCGAGGTCGCTGGCGGCCTTCAGGTGGTCGCCGGCCAGGATGCCGAGCCCTCCGGAGTACTGGGGCAGCGCCGCGGCGATGCCGTACTCGGGCGAGAAGTAGGCGATGGCGGTCGGCTGCGGGGCGCCGGCGGCCTCCTGGTCGAGGCCGTGCCGGTCCGCCTGGTACCAGCGCGGACCGGACAGGTACTCGCGCAGGTCGTCGGCGAGGTCGCCGAGCCTGCGCAGGAACCGCCGGTCGGTGGCGAGCGCGGCGAGCCGGGCGGCCGGGACCTCCCCCAGCAGGCGCACCGGGTCCTCACCGGTCGCGGCCCAGACCTCCGGGTCCACGGACCGGAAGAGGTCCCTGGTCTCGGGGTGCCAGGACCAGCGCAGGTTGAGGGCCAGCTCGTGCAACGGCTGGAGTTGTTCGGGCAGGACGGTGCGGACGGTGAATCTGCGGATTGCCTTCACGGCGTGAAGCGTAGCCCCGGCCGCTGTCACGATGGTGCGTCAAGTGGGCTATTGGGCCTCCGTTCGGCCTATTGGTGAGATCGCATTCGGCGCATTGGGCTGCACGGGGGGCGCGCGAGGCGCACTTTCCGGGGGAACGCGCTACCAATACGTGAACATCGCGGAACAGCTCCATTTCCAGCCGTGGCTCCGCCCCCACAAAGACTCGAAACTGCTGTCGTACCGGTGCGAAAGTCTTGTCCCCGGTGCGACTATGAACCAAGGTCGTTGATGCTGTGGGAGTGCGGCGACGGGTGGCGCCCCCCTTGAAGCAGCATGTCCGAATCCTTTTCGCGTTGATCGTTCCTCAACCTCCTTAGCCCATTCGGCGCTCACGACGCGCCGATGCGTGTCCTCGAACTCGGCCTGCTCGTTCACGGGTGGGTTGGGTCGCCCAGGGGTGTGCCCCGAGAGGCGTGCGCCGGGACGCGCGCGGGCTCTCGGGCTCCCCGTCACGGGCTTGGCGGGCGCGAGGCAGGTTGCCGGGGGCGGCGGCGCGGGCAGGCTTCCGGTCGCACGGCCTCCCCACCCAGCAGTCCTCCCGGTACTCCCCCCGGCCCGTGCGGCCCGCGGGAGCTGCCGCCGATCTCGGGCAGGAGCTTGGCATGCACGGCGACACGCGGGACCAGTCCACACCGGTGGCCGACACCCTCGACGCAGCGGTCGCGGAATCCGCCGGACGGATGGATTCTGACACCCGGACAGACGCGCCGATGCCGGCGCCCCGGGGTGCCCGGGCTATCCGTACGGAGCAGCCGACCGAACCGGCCCGACAACCCGGGGCCGAGGAGAGCCGGCCCGCGGCACCGCGCAAGCGCACCACCACCCGGCGCAGCGCCACCGCGACCACGGCCGCCACCGCGAAGACCGGCGAGGCCACCGCCACCGCGAAGGCCGGCGCCGGGGCCGGCCCCGGCGAGGCCGCCACCGCACCCCGCAAGGCGCCCGCCCGACCGGCCGCCGCCCGGAACGCGACCGCTCGGACCGCGACTGCCCGCAAGCCCTCCGCCCGCAAGACGACAGAGAGCGACACCGTGATCGGCCGCATCCCCGTCCTGGACGTCAGCCCCCTCGTAGACGCCGGCCGCCGCCCGGCCAAGGCCGTGACCGGCGAGACCTTCCTGGTCACCGCCACGGTGTTCCGCGAGGGCCACGACGCGGTGAACGCCAACGTGGTCCTGCGCGACCCGCGCGGCCGCAGCGGCCCGTGGACACCGATGCGCGAACTCGCCGAGGGCACCGACCGCTGGGGCGCGTACGTCACCCCGACCGCGCCCGGCCGCTGGTCCTACCTGGTGGAGGCGTGGAGCGACCCGCTGGCCACCTGGCGGAAGACCGCCTCGGTGAAGCTGCCCGCCGGGATCGACACCGCGCTGGTGCTGGAGGAGGGCGCGCTGCTGCTGGAGCGGGCCGCCGGCGGCGTGCCGAAGAAGGAGGGCCGGGCGCACATCCTGACCGCGGTGGACGCGTTGCGCGACACCGGCCTGCCGCCGCTCTCCCGGCTGGCCGCCGCACTCGCCCCCGAGGTGCTGGACCTGCTGCGCCGTTACCCGCTGCGCGAACTGGTGAGCGCCTCCCGTCCGCTGCCGCTCCAGGTGGACCGCGAACGGGCCCTGTACGGCTCCTGGTACGAGTTCTTCCCCCGCTCGGAGGGCGCGGTGGTGGACCCGTCCGGCGTGGAGCCGCCGCGCTCGGGCACCCTGCGCACCGCCGCCGAGCGGCTGCCGGCCGTCGCCGCGATGGGATTCGACGTGGTCTACCTGCCGCCCGTCCACCCGATCGGCCGGGCCTACCGCAAGGGCCCGGACAACACCCTGACGGCCGGCCAGCACGACGTCGGCTCGCCGTGGGCGATCGGCTCGCCGGAGGGCGGGCACGACGCCGTCCACCCGGACCTCGGCACCATCGAGGACTTCGACCACTTCGTCGCCGAGGCCGAGGCGCTGCACCTGGAGGTGGCGCTGGACTTCGCGCTGCAGTGTTCGCCGGACCACCCGTGGGTGAACAAGCACCCGGAATGGTTCAGCCACCGGGCCGACGGCTCCATCGCCTACGCCGAGAACCCGCCGAAGAAGTACCAGGACATCTATCCGGTCAACTTCGACCAGGACATGGACGGAATCGTCAAGGAAACCATCCGCGTCCTCCGGTTCTGGATGTCCCACGGGGTGCGGATCTTCCGGGTCGACAACCCGCACACCAAGCCGGTGCTGTTCTGGGAGAAGGTGCTCGCCGACATCGCCCGCACCGACCCCGATGTCGTGTTCCTGGCAGAGGCGTTCACCCGCCCCGCGATGATGCAGACCCTGGGGAAGATCGGTTTCCACCAGTCGTACACGTACTTCACCTGGCGCACCACCAAGCAGGAACTCACCGACTACCTCACCGAACTCAGTGGTGACACCGCCGCCTACATGCGGCCCAACTTCTTCGCCAACACGCCGGACATCCTGCACGCCTACCTGCAGACCGGCGGCCGGGCCGCGTTCGCGATCCGCGCCGTCCTGGCCGCCACCCTCTCCCCCAGCTACGGCGTCTACGCCGGCTACGAGCTGTTCGAGAACGAGCCGGCCCACCCGGGCTCCGAGGAGTACCTGCACTCGGAGAAGTACGAGCTGCGCCCGCGCGACTGGAGCCGCACCGACTCCCTGGCCCCGCTGCTCACCGTGCTGAACCGGCTCCGCCGCCGGCACCCCGCCCTCCAGCAGCTGCGCGGCCTGCGCTTCCACCCCACCGACAACGACCAGGTGCTCGCCTTCTCCAAGACCGCCACCACGGCCGACGGCCTCACCGACCACGTCGTCACGGTGGTCAATCTGGACCCGCACCACGTCCAGGAGGCCACCGTCACCCTCGACGGCGACGGGCCCTTCGCGGTGCACGACGAACTCACCGGCGCCGCCTACACCTGGGGCCGGCACAACTACGTCCGGCTCGATCCCTCAGCCGAGCCGGCTCACCTCCTCACGGTTCGGAGGAACCCAGCGTGACAGTGAACGAGCCCGTCCCCGACACCTTCCCCGAGACCTCGAAGAAGAACCTTGACCCCGAGTGGTTCAAGCGTGCGGTCTTCTACGAGGTGCTGGTGCGGTCCTTCCAGGACAGCAACGGCGACGGGATCGGGGACCTCAGGGGGCTCACGTCCAAGCTCGACTACCTCCAGTGGCTCGGGGTCGACTGCCTCTGGCTTCCGCCGTTCTTCGCCTCCCCCCTGCGCGACGGCGGGTACGACGTGGCCGACTACAAGTCGGTGCTGCCGGAGTTCGGCGACCTCGCCGACTTCATGGAGTTCGTGGACGCCGCGCACGCCCGCGGCATGCGCGTGATCATCGACTTCGTCATGAACCACACCAGCGACCAGCACCCGTGGTTCCAGGCCTCCCGGGAGGACCCGGACGGCCCGTACGGCGACTTCTACATGTGGGCCGACGACGACAAGCAGTACCCCGACGCCCGGATCATCTTCGTCGACACCGAGACCTCCAACTGGACGTACGACCCGGTGCGCAAGCAGTACTACTGGCACCGGTTCTTCTCCCACCAGCCGGACCTCAACTACGACAACCCCCGGGTCCAGGACGAGATGATCGCCGGGCTCCGGTTCTGGCTCGACCTCGGCATCGACGGCTTCCGGCTGGACGCCGTGCCGTACCTGTTCGCCCGCGAGGGCACCAACTGCGAGAACCTGCCGGAGACGCACGAGTTCCTCCAGCGGGTCCGCAAGGAGATCGACGCCGACTACCCCGACACCGTGCTGCTCGCCGAGGCCAACCAGTGGCCGGAGGACGTCGTCGACTACTTCGGCGACTTCTCCTCCGGCGGCGACGAGTGCCACATGGCGTTCCACTTCCCGGTGATGCCGCGGATCTTCATGGCCGTGCGCCGGGAGTCCCGCTACCCGGTGTCGGAGATCCTCGCCAAGACGCCGCGCATCCCGCACGGCTGCCAGTGGGGCATCTTCCTGCGCAACCACGACGAGCTGACCCTGGAGATGGTCACCGACGAGGAGCGCGACTACATGTACGCGGAGTACGCCAAGGACCCCCGGATGCGCGCCAACGTGGGCATCCGCCGCCGGCTGGCCCCGCTACTGGAGAACGACCGCAACCAGATCGAGCTGTTCACCGCGCTGCTGCTCTCCCTCCCCGGCTCGCCGGTGCTCTACTACGGGGACGAGATCGGCATGGGCGACAACATCTGGCTGGGCGACCGGGACGGCGTGCGCACGCCGATGCAGTGGACCCCGGACCGCAACGCGGGTTTCTCCTCGGCCGACCCGGGCAGGCTCAGTCTGCCGCCCATCATGGATCCGGTGTACGGCTATCAGGTGACCAACGTCGAAGCGCAGCAGAGCAGTTCGAGTTCACTGCTGCACTGGACGCGTCGCATGATCGAGATCCGCAAGCTCAACCCGGCCTTCGGCCTGGGCACGTACACCGAACTGCCCTCCAGTAACCCCGCGGTGCTGGCCTTCGTGCGCGAGCACGAGGGGGACCTGGTCATGTGCGTGAACAACTTCTCGCGGTTCGCGCAGCCGACCGAGCTGGACCTGCGGCAGTACGGCGGACGGTACCCGGTCGAGCTGATCGGCGGGGTGCGCTTCCCCTCGATCGGCGAGTGGCCGTACCTGCTCACCCTCGCCGGCCACGGCTTCTACTGGTTCCAGCTCCGCCAGCCCCCGCGGCTGAGCGGGACCAGGCGATCGAAGTAACGATCCGCCGGACCTCGCACTCCGGCACCCCGGCGCACCGGCGCCACCCGCACCACCAAACCCTCCGGGGGCGCGAGTTGAACCCCCCGCGCCCCCGGAGGTCTCTGCACCACCGCGTACGGAGAACAGCCCAACGGCCACCCACACGAAGGCGTGACACCTGAGCACCGCTCGCGTGCCGTCGCCGCCGCGCCGCCGAAATCCGGAAGACTGACGGACCCGGCCAGACCCGTCGGGCAGTCCGCCCGTTTCCGGGGAAAGGGAGTCATGTCCGAAACCTCCCGTTCTCAAGCCCATGTGCACCGCGACACCCCCGCCGGCCCCACGCCGGTGGGCACCCGCGGTACCGGGGCCCGGAGAACCGCTCTGGGGGTCAGCGAGCTCGTCCAGGCGGCCCTGCCGCTGATCGCCGAGTGGCTCCCCACCCAGCGCTGGTACGCCGGAAAGGGACGGCCCATCACCGGCCTCACCCCGGTGGTCGGCACCCCGCTCCAGGTCGGCGACCCGGCCCTGCTCCACCTGCTGCTGCGGGTCGAGCACGCCACCACCGCCGGCGCGCCGCAGGGGGACATCTACCAGCTGCTGCTCGGCATCCGCTCCCAGGGCCCCGCCGGCATCGAGCCCACCGCGGTGCTCGGCCGGCTCACCCAGGGCCCCTACGACGGCGCGGCGCTCTACGACGCGGTGCACGACCCCGAGCTGACCGGGCGGCTGCTCGAACACCTGGCCACCGGCGACCGGTTCGGCTCGCTGTCGTTCCGCCGCACCCCCGGCTCCGGACTGCCCGCCAGCCTGCCCGGGCGCGCCTCCACCGCAGAGCAGTCCAACAGCTCGGTCATCTACGGCACCTCGTACATTCTCAAGCTGTTCCGCCGCATCCACCCCGGCACCAACCCCGACCTGGAGCTCTCGCTGGCCCTCTCCCGGGCCGGCTCCACCCGGATCCCCCGGGTCGCCGCCTGGTTCGAGAGCCGGCTGGAACGCGCCGAACCGGCCACCCTCGGACTGCTCCAGCGCTACCTGCCGGAGGCCGAGGACGGCTGGGAGCTGGCACTCGACCAGGTCGGCCGGCTCAAGGGCGACCCGTCGCCCGGCAACTTCGCCATCGAGGCGCACCGGCTCGGCCGGGCCACCGCCGAGGTGCACCGGGTGCTGGCCCGCTCGATGCCGGTCGCCCGGCTGGACCGCACCCAGACCCGGCAGCTGGCCACCGCGATGGCCGACCGGCTCGACAGCGCGGTGGCCGTCGTCCCCGGGCTGATGCGCTACCGCGCCGCGCTGCGCACCGCCTTCCAGCAGCTCGCCGACGCCCACCCGGACGGCATGCCGGTCCAGCGGATCCACGGCGACCTGCACCTCGGCCAGGCCATGCGCACCCCGCACGGCTGGGTGCTGCTGGACTTCGAGGGCGAGCCCGCCAAGTCCGTCGCCGAGCGGCGCGAGCCGCAGACCGCGCTGCGGGACGTCGCCGCGATGCTCCGGTCCTTCGACTACGCCGCCGCCCACCTGCTGGCCGGCGGCCCGCACGACCCGGAGCTGGCCCACCTGGCCGCCGCCTGGGCGCAGCGCAACCGCACCGCGTTCTGCGCCGGCTACACCGCCGGCGGCGGCACCGACCCGGCCGCCTCGCCGGAGCTGATGCGCGCGCTGGAGATCGACAAGGCGGTCTACGAGGTGGTGTACGAGGCCCGGCACCGGCCCGGCTGGCTGCCGATCCCGCTGGCCGCGATCAACCGGCTCGCCCTCACCGTCTGACCTCCCGCCCCGCCGCCGACCCGCTCCGTGCCGACCTGCTCCGTTGCCCACGTCCTCCCCGCCGATCCGCCGTTGACCCGCTCCGCCCTGCCCCGTTCCCGCCCCGCTCCCGCCCTGCCCCGCTCCCGCCCCCGGAGCGGACCCACCCCGCCGCCGACGTTCCCGCGGCCACCCCGATTCCGCAGGAGGACCAGCCGTGACGCCGCTCGACCCGCCCGGCCGCACCACCCGCAACGTGCCCGCCACCTTCCTGGCGGACGCGGACTCCCCCCAGCGCGAGCCCGCCGCGCCCCGACGGGCCGAGCCGCGTGCGGCGGCGCGCCCCGCCCCTGCCCCCTCGCCGGACGGTGCGCCCGGCGGTGCGCCCGGCGGTGCGCCGAGCAGCGTGCCCGGCGGCGTCCTGCGGCTGCCCGAGGCGCCGCTGCCGCCCTCCGAGGTGGACCGGCTGGTCGGCGGGCAGCACCACGACCCGCACGCCCTCCTCGGGGCCCACCCGGTGCACGGCGGCACCGCGATCCGGGTGCTGCGCCCGTTCGCCGAGCGCGTCGTCGTGGAGACCGCGCACGGCCCGGCCGAACTCACCCACCAGCAGGGCGGCCTCTTCACCGGTCTGCTGGCCGGCGCCGAGCTCTACCAGTGCGGCCCGGCCGACTACCGGCTCCTGGTGACGTACGCCGGAGGCGAGCCGATCGCCCAGTACGACGGCTACCGCATCCCGCCCACCCTCGGCGAGCTGGACCTCCACCTGATCTCCGAGGGCCGGCACGAGCAGCTCTGGCGGGCGCTCGGCTCGCACGTGCGCACCGTCGAAGGCGTGCACGGCACCGCCTTCGCGGTCTGGGCGCCGAACGCGGCCGGCGTCCGGCTGATCGGGGACTTCAACCACTGGGACGGCACCGGGCACCCGATGCGCTCGCTCGGCTCCTCCGGCATCTGGGAGCTGTTCGTGCCGGGCCTGGCCGAGGGCACCCAGTACAAGTACGAGATCCACACCCGGCAGGGCTGGGTGCTCGACAAGGCCGACCCGCTCGCCCGGGCCGCCCAGTGCCCGCCCGGCACCGCCTCGGTGGTCACCTCCTCCTCGTACCGCTGGGAGGACGGCGACTGGATGGCCCGCCGGGCCCGCGCCGCACACCACCGGGCGCCGATGTCGGTGTACGAGCTGCACCTGCCGTCCTGGCGGCCCGACCTCACCTCCTACCGTGCGATCGCCGAGGAACTCCCCGGCTACCTCAAGGAGTTGAACTTCACCCACGTCGAGCTCATGCCGGTCATGGAGCACCCGTTCGGTGGTTCCTGGGGCTACCAGGTCTCCGGCTACTACGCCCCCACCGCCCGGCTCGGCGGCCCCGACGACTTCCGGTACCTGGTGGACACCCTGCACCGGCACGGCATCGGCGTCATCGTCGACTGGGTGCCCGCGCACTTCCCCAAGGACGACTTCGCCCTCGCCCGCTTCGACGGCGAGCCGCTGTACGAGCCCGCCGACCCGCTGCGCGCCGAACACCCCGACTGGGGCACCCTGGAGTTCGACTACGGCCGCACGGAGGTGCGCAACTTCCTGGTCGCCAACGCGGTGTACTGGTGCGAGGAGTTCCACATCGACGGCCTGCGGGTGGACGCCGTCGCCTCGATGCTCTACCTCGACTACTCCCGCGAGGGCGGCGAGTGGACGCCCAACCAGTACGGCGGCCGGGAGAACCTGGACGCCGCCGCGTTCCTCCAGGAGATGAACGCCACCGTCTACCGCCGCTGCCCCGGCGTCGTCACCATCGCCGAGGAATCGACCGCGTGGGACGGCGTCACCCGGCCGACCGACAGCGGCGGCCTCGGCTTCGGGCTGAAGTGGAACATGGGCTGGATGCACGACTCGCTGGTCTACATGTCCAAGGAGCCGGTGCACCGCAAGTACCACCACAACGAGATCACCTTCTCGATGGTGTACGCCTACTCGGAGAACTACGTCCTGCCGATCTCGCACGACGAGGTGGTGCACGGCAAGCAGGCGCTGGTCGCCAAGATGCCCGGCGACTGGTGGCAGCAGCGCGCCAACCACCGCGCCTACCTCGGCTTCATGTGGGCCCACCCCGGCAAGCAACTCCTCTTCATGGGGCAGGAGTTCGCCCAGGGCGCCGAGTGGGACCACGAGCACGGCCCGCAGTGGTGGGTCCTCGACAAGGAGTGGCCGGCCGCCGGCGACCACCTCGGCGTCCGCCGCCTCGTCCGCGACCTCAACCGGCAGTACCTCGACGCGCCCGCGCTCTGGGAGCTGGACACCACCCCCGACGGCTTCCGCTGGCTCGACGGCGGCGCCGCCGAGGACAACCTGCTCTCGTTCGTCCGCTACGCCGCCGACGGCACCCCGCTGGTCGCGGTCTGCAACTTCTCCCCCGTCGTCCGCCACGGCCACCGGGTCGGCCTGCCCGCCCTCGACGGCCGCGAGCAGCTCTGGGAGGAGGTGCTCAACACCGACGCCGAGACCTACGGCGGCGCCGGCATCGGCAACTCCCGCCCGGTGAAGGCCGAGCCCGTCGAGTGGAACGGCCAGCCCCGCAGCGCCGAACTGATCCTCCCCCCGCTCGCCACCCTCTGGCTCCGCCCGGTCTGACCGGCCCGACCGGCGCCGCGGCACATCGGCACACCGGTCGTGGCCGGACCATTGCGTCCGGCCACGGCCGCCCCTAGGCTCCCCGCCCGAGACTGATCATCAGCAGGCGGGGGCCTTGCGCGTGTTCACGGTTCTGGGGTGGGTCTACGTCCTGCTGCCGCTCGTCTGCTGGGCGGTGCTGGTGCGTACCCGGGTGGTCGGGGTGGCGGTCCTCACCGCCCTGGCAGGGCTTGCGACCGTGCCCGTCGGCCTGGAGTACGAGTGGTTCTTCAGCCGCGCCACAGCCGAGGCGGAGGCCGGGTACCCGTACGCGGCGGCCCTGGTGATCGCGGTGGGCGCGCCGGCCGAACGGCTGCTGCGCGGGCCGCGGCCGAAGGACCAGGCCCACCGCCGCGAGGCTGCCGCGTCCATCGCGCTCACCGCCCAGGCGCTGATCGGGGCCGCCATCGCCTTCCTCTACTCGACGGCACAGTTCGAGCCGTTCTCCCCGAGCCTGGCCGAACTCCGGCTGCCTCCCGGTCTGACCATCGAGAGCGACTCCGGCCCCGACCGCAACTGCAGCCTGCACGCCTGCATCCGGGACCTCTCCATCGGCAGCACCGAGGGTCTACCGGCCGCCGAGATCGCCCGCCGGCTGCGCGCGGGGCTCGCCGCCGACGGCTGGACGGCGGGCCCGAGGAACAGCCTGCGCCGCCCGCACGGCTGGCTTCTGGACAAACGCATGACCGAGCTCTGCATCACCGAGCACCCGGAGGCAGTCACGGTGGAGTTCGACGGCCCGGACAACACCTGGTCCCCGGCCTCCGGCCAGGCCCCACAGTGACCTTCGTCCCTTGCCCCCGGCGGTCGACTCTGCTCGCGAACGGGCGTTCGCGGTGCGAAGGTATGGTCGACATGACCACTGTCTGAGACAACGGGACGGAGACAGCCGCCGTGGCGCGCAGCGTGTACGTGACCGGGATCAACCGGGGGGACGGCCGGCAGGCGGTCGAACTCGGGGTCATGGAACTGCTCACCCGCCAGGTGGACCGGGTCGGGGTGTTCCGCCCGCTGGTGCACGCGCACGCGCCCGGCGAAGCGGGCTCGGACCACGTGGTCGAGCTGCTCCGCACCCGCTACCGGCTGGACCTGCCGCCGGCCGGGCTGTACGGGCTCACCTACGAGGAGGCGGCCGCGCTCCAGGCCGCGCACGGGCAGGACGAGCTGGTCTCCACCCTGGTCGACCGGTTCCGCGCACTGGAGCGGCGCTGCCAGGCCGTGCTGGTGCTGGGCACGGACTTCGCGGACACCAACATCCCGGACGAGCTGGCCTTCAACGCCCGGCTCGCCAACGAGTTCGGCGCCGCCGTCATCCCGGTGGTCGGCGGGCACGCCGAGGACGCCAAGGCCGTGATCGCCGAGGTCCGCAACGCCCATCGCGCGTACACCGACCTCGGCTGCGAGACCCTGGCGATGATCGCCAACCGGGTCGCCCCCGGCGCCAAGCAGCCGATCCAGCGCACGCTCACCGAGAAGCTGCCGATCCCCGCGTACGTGATCCCCGAGGAGCCGGCGCTGGCCGCGCCGACCGTCGCGCAGCTGGTCGAGGCCACCGGCGCGGAGGTGCTCATCGGCGACGCGGCCGGCCTGGCCCGGGATGTCCGCGGCTTCGTCTTCGGCGGCGCCATGCTGCCGACCTTCCTGGACGCGCTGACCGAAGGCGCCCTGGTCGTCACCCCCGGGGACCGCGCCGACCTGGTGATCGGCTCGCTGGCCGCGCACGCCGCCGGCGCCCCGCCGATCGCCGGCGTGCTGCTGACGCTCGGCCAGCACCCCGGCCCGAACGTGATGGCGCTGGCCGCCCGGCTCGCCCCCGGCACCCCCGTCGCGGTCGTCCCCGAGGGCAGCTGGATCACCGCCGCCGCCCTCACCCACCTGGAGGGAAAGCTCTCCGCGGCCAGCCCGAGGAAGGCCGAGATCGCCCTCGGCCTCTTCGAACTGCACGTGGACACCGCCGAGTTGACCACCCGGATCGAGGTCGGCCGGTCCGAGCGGGTGACCCCGATGATGTTCGAGCACGAGCTGCTGGAGCGGGCCCGATCGGCACGTCGGCACGTCGTCCTGCCCGAGGGCACCGAGGAGCGGGTGCTGCGGGCCGCCGAGATCCTGCTCCGCCGCAACATCTGCGACCTCACCCTGCTCGGCGAGGTGGACGCCGTCCGCCGCAAGGCCGCCGCGCTCGGCATCGGCCTCCCCGCCGAAGACCCGGCCGCCGACCGCGCCCAGGTCCGGATCGTCGACCCGGCCACCAGCCCGCTGCGCCGCCAGTTCGCCGAGCTGTACGCCCGGCTGCGCGCGCACAAGGGCATGACCGTCGAGCTGGCGCTGGACGTGGTGACCGACGTCAGCTACTTCGGCACCCTGATGGTCCAGGAGGGCATCGCCGACGGCATGGTCTCCGGCGCGGTGCACTCCACCGCCGCGACCATCCGGCCCGCCTTCGAGGTGATCAAGACCTCGCCGGGCGCGGCCATCGTGTCGAGCGTCTTCTTCATGTGCCTGGCCGACCGGGTGCTGGTCTACGGCGACTGCGCGGTCAACCCCGACCCGGACGCCCAGCAGCTGGCCGACATCGCCATCCAGTCCGCCGCCACCGCCGCCCAGTTCGGCGTCGAGCCGCGGGTCGCGATGCTCTCCTACTCGACCGGCACCTCGGGCTCCGGCGCGGACGTCGACAAGGTCCGCAAGGCCACCGAGATCGTCCGCCGGCTGCGGCCGGACATCCTGGTCGAGGGACCGATCCAGTACGACGCGGCGGTGGACGCGCACGTGGCGGCCACCAAGTTGCCCGGCTCGCCGGTGGCCGGCCGGGCCACCGTGCTGATCTTCCCGGACCTCAACACCGGCAACAACACGTACAAGGCGGTCCAGCGCTCGGCCGGCGCGGTGGCGGTCGGCCCGGTCCTCCAGGGCCTGCGCAAGCCCGTCAACGACCTGTCGCGCGGCGCGCTGGTCGAGGACATCGTCAACACGGTCGCGATCACCGCCATCCAGTCGCAGGAGCGCAAGGAGTCCATCGGTGAGTGAAGGCACGCGTGTTCTCGTCCTGAACGCCGGCTCGTCGTCGGTGAAGTACCAGCTGATCGACATGTTGGACGGCGCCCGGCTCGCCTCCGGCCTGGTCGAGCGGATCGGCGAGGCGGGCGGCCGGCTGGTGCACACCCCGCGCGCAGGCGAGAGGCGGGAGTCCGCCCAGGTCTTCCCCGACCACTCCGCCGCCCTGAAGGCCGTCGCCGAGGAGCTGGCCGCCGACAGCGTCGGGCTGGACTCCCCCGAGCTGGCGGCGATCGGCCACCGGGTGGTCCACGGCGGCCTGCGGTTCACCGAGCCGACCGTGATCACCGACGAGGTGCTCCGGGAGATCCGCCGGCTGATCCCGGTCGCCCCGCTGCACAACCCGGCCAACATCACCGGTATCGAGGTGGCCCGCGCGCTGCGCCCGGACCTGCCGCAGGTGGCCGTCTTCGACACCGCCTTCCACGCCTCCATGCCGGAGTACGCGGCCCGGTACGCCATGGACAGGGCCGTCGCGGACGAGCACCGGGTGCGCCGCTACGGCTTCCACGGCACCTCGCACCAGTACGTCTCGCGGGCCACCGCCCGGCTGCTCGGCAAGGACCCGGCCGAGGTCAACGTGATCGTGCTGCACCTGGGCAACGGCGCCTCCGCCTCGGCGGTCGCCGGCGGCCGGTGCGTGGAGACCTCGATGGGCCTCACTCCGCTGGAAGGCCTCGTCATGGGCACTCGTTCGGGTGACATCGACGCGGGCGTGGTGTTCCACCTGCACCGGGTCGGCGGCCTCTCGATCGACGAGATCGACAACCTGCTCAACCGCCGCAGCGGCCTGCTGGGCCTGTGCGGCGACAACGACATGCGCGAGATCATGCGCCGCGCGGAGGAGGGCGACGCCGACGCGCGGCTGGCGTTCGACGTGTACATCCACCGGCTGCGCAAGTACATCGGCGGCTACTACGCGATCCTGGGCCGGGTGGACGCGATCGCCTTCACGGCGGGTGTCGGCGAGAACGCGGCGCCGGTGCGGGCGGCGGCCACCGCCGGACTGGAGGAGCTGGGCATCGCGGTGGACCCCGAGCTGAACCCGGTGCGCTCCGGCGAGGCGCGGATCATCTCGCCCGCGTACTCCCGGGTGGCGGTCGCCGTGGTGCCCACCGACGAGGAGCTGGAGATCGCGCGACAGGCCTTCGCCCTGGTGCACCGGCAGCCCGGCCGGTGAAGTCCGGGTACTGACACCCCGTCGTCTCGGTCCTCGGAATCCTTCGTCGGCGATTCCTCACGTTTCGTGCCGAATGCACCTATAACACGAACGGATAGACTGATCGATATGCGCCGAGCGAAAATTGTCTGCACCCTGGGTCCCGCGACGGACTCCTACGAACAGCTGAAGGCCATCGTCGAGGCGGGCATGAACGTCGCCCGACTGAACATGAGCCACGGCACCCACGCGGACCACGAGGAGCGGTACCGCAAGGTCCGCCAGGTCTCGGAGGACACCGGCAAGGCCATCGGCGTCCTGGCCGACCTCCAGGGTCCCAAGATCCGTCTGGCGACCTTCGCCAACGGCCCGGTGACCGTCGACAACGGCGACGAGTTCACCATCACCACCGAGGACGTCCCCGGTGACCAGCACATCTGCGGAACCACCTACAAGGGCCTGCCCGGCGACGTCAAGCCCGGCGACCCGATCCTGATCAACGACGGCGTCATCGCCCTGGAGGTCGTCAGCGTCGACGGCCCCCGCGTGAAGACCGTCGTCGTCGAGGGCGGCGTGCTCTCGAACAACAAGGGCATCAACCTGCCCGGCGCGGCCGTGAACGTGCCCGCCCTGTCCGAGAAGGACAAGGACGACCTGCGCTTCGCGCTGGCGCTGGGCGTCGACATGGTCGCCCTCTCCTTCGTCCGCAACGCGGCCGACATCAAGGACGTCCACGCGGTCATGGACGAGGTCGGCATCCGCGTGCCGGTCATCGCCAAGATCGAGAAGCCGCAGGCCGTCGAGGCCATGGAGGAGATCGTCCTCGCCTTCGACGCCATCATGGTGGCCCGCGGCGACCTGGCCGTCGAGTACCCGCTGGAGCGGGTGCCGCTGGTCCAGAAGCAGCTGATCACCCTGGCCCGCCGCAACGCGAAGCCGGTCATCGTCGCCACCCAGATGATGGAGTCGATGATCCACGCCTCGCGCCCGACCCGCGCCGAGGTCTCCGACGTCGCCAACGCCATCCTGGACGGCACCGACGCGGTGATGCTCTCCGCCGAGTCCAGCGTCGGCAAGTACCCGGTCGAGACCGTGCGCACCATGAGCCGGATCGCCGAGAAGGCCGAGGAGGAGCTGCTCTCGCAGGGCCTCCAGCCGCTCAACCCGGGCCGCAAGCCGCGCACCCAGGGCGGTTCCATCGCCCGCGCCGCGTGCGAGCTGGGCGACTTCCTCAACGGCAAGGCCCTGGTCGCGTTCACCAAGTCCGGTGACACCGCGCGCCGGCTCTCCCGGTACCGCTCGCCGATCCCGGTGATCGCGTTCACCCCGGACAACGCCACCCGCAACCAGCTCTCGCTGAGCTGGGGCGTCGAGGCGCACGTCACCGAGCAGGTCGGCTCGACCGACGCGATGGTGGCCCAGGTCGACGGCGAGCTGCTCCGCATCGGCGAGCTGAACGAGGGCGACACCGTCATCGTCACCGCCGGCTCCCCGCCCGGCATCCCCGGCAACACCAACATGGTCCAGGTGCACCACCTGGGCACCCGGAGCGAGTAAGGCCCCGGAAAACGCCCGTGGGGCGGTCCCTCCGTCGAGGAGGGGCCGCCCCACGGGCATGTCGGCCGGCCTACTTGTTGCCGACGTACGGCTTGTCGTCGTTGTAGAGCTGCATGCCGGGGATCTTCAGCGTGCCGCCGAACTGGCCGGACTGGACCGCGGTGACACCGGTCATCTGCATCCAGAGCGGGATCTCCAGCTTGCCGATCAGGTCGTAAAGCCACTGCGGCAGCGGCCCGTCCGGGGTGAGGGTGAGCTCGCCCAGGTCGATCGGGATCGGGATGCCGAGCACCTGGGACAGGTGGCCGGACATCCGCTCGACATACATCGTGACCGGCCCCTGGCGCATGGTGGAGACCGAGCCGGGCGCGCCCTTCACGTGGAAGGTCTTGCCGTTGCCCTCCAGCGTCGACATGTCGAGGTTCTCGATGTCCACGCTGTCGACCACGAACTTCAACACGCGCTTGGTGGTGGTCGGCGTCTGGACCTTGACCACGCCCATCAGGACGGCGTGGTTCAGGGTCAGCCGGCTGGTCTGCAGGGTCCAGTTCTGGTCCGGCACCAGGATCGGGTTGTCCGCCCCGCTCCCGGCCGCGAGGCCCTTCATCGGCACCAGGCAGTTCGGGTCGGCACTCGGCGAGGAGGAGCCGGACGGCGTCGCCGAGCCGGACGGCGTCGCCGCGCCGGAGGCCTTGGCGCCGGCGGACGGCTTGGCGGCCGTGCCGGCCCGCCCGCTCGCCGGGGCGGCGGCCGACGGGCTCGACGCACCCGACGGGGCGGTCTTGGGCGCCGGGGCTGCGGTGGACGGCGCGGGCGCGGCGGGTGCCTGGGCGCCCGCGGCCGGCGCCTGGGTACCCGCGACCGGAGCGGCCGGGGCCACCGCGCGGTTGCCCGCGGCGGGCGCGGTCGTCGCGGCCGGGGCCTGGCTCGCGGTGCCGGCCGGGGCCGACGGGCTCGGCGAACCGCTCGGGTGGATCAGGTTGGTGATCCCGCCGACGATGTCGCCGATCAGGCCGGCCTGGACCACGCCGCCGGAGGTGCCGGTGGCCGCAGACCGCACGGGGGCACCGGCCGGCGCCGACGCGGGCGCCTGGGCCGGTGTGGTCGCCGCGGTCGTGGGGACGGCCGGGGTCGTCGGGACGGTCGTGGGTGTGCTCGTCGGCGCGGCCGTCGGGCTGTCCGGGAGCGGCACCGACGGACCGGGCAGCGGCGGGGGCAGCTCGCTCTTGGGCACCGGCGTCTCCGCCACGACCGGCGGCTGCGGGGCGGCGTCCGGCGCCGTCGCACACGGCTTGCCGGCGGCGGTCTCGGCGATCGCCGCGTTCGGCGTGTAGGTGGCGGCCATCAGCAGTGCGGTCGGCACCGCGGCCATCGCCAGCGCGCGGCCTCTCAGCCGGACCCGCACCGGCACGCGGCGCGCCGCGTGCCGTCCGGAGCGCTGCTCCGGCAGGGCCGGGCGGTCCTGGTGGCCCTGCTGGTCCGGCTGGTCCTGTGGCGCGGTCACCGGGCCTCCTCGGGGTCGCCGGCGTGCTTCGGGGCGCTGCGCTGGGCCGGGGCCGACGGGCCGCCCTGGCCCGGCACGGCCGGCAGCGGAGCGGTGGCGGCCTCCACGGCGGGGGCGACGGGAGCAACGACCGTGGCCGCTACGCCCGGGGCCCCGGTGGCGGTGGCCGGCTCGGTGGCGGTCGGCTCGGCGGTGGCGACGGCCTCGACGGCCTCCTCGGGCGGGTTGGGTGCCCAGGCGAGCATCAGCCCGCCGCCGATCAGGCCCGGCAGCAGCGCCATGCCGAAGCCGGACAGGTTGGAGACCGGGATCGAGACCAGCGTCAGCAGCATGGTGGCGACGCCCGCGAAGAAGCGGACGGCCGGCTGGAACCAGGCGGTCAGGCCCAGCACGATCAGCAGGACCCCGATGATCAATGACCCGGCACCGGCCGTGGTCGCCATGGTGACCGTCATGCCGTTCAACGACAGCTTGGCGTAAGGGAAGTACATGATCGGGACGCCGGCGATCATGGCCATGAGGCCGCCCCAGAACGGGCGGGACCGGCGGAAGTGACGGAACACCCGAAGCACCCAGTGGACGGTGTTCTCGTGCTCGGCGGGCCGCAGCTCGGCAAGGGCGCTGGACACGGTGCAGCTCCTCGATGGTGTGAACGAGGCGAAAAACGGGAGGGGGAGGGCCCGGGGCGGCGCATGCGCCGCCCCCGACCCCCCGGGTGCCGTGGTCGGCGGCGGATCAGGACGACCCGCCGCCGGTCAGCGACTCAGAAGCACTCGTGCCCGCCGTCGGTGTGCAGCGCGAGCTTCAGGCCCTGGAGCTTGAAGGTGCCGGCCGAGGTGGCCCAGGCGGTCTGCTGCACGTTCGACAGGTCGGCCTTGTCGGCGGCCTGGGCGAAGCCGGTGCCGCCCGAGGGCAGGCCGGTGCCGAGCTTGGACTTCCAGCCCTGGGTGGCGCTGCCCTTCAGGGTGGAGGCGTCCTGGCCGATGTTGATGTTGGTGAAGGTGGCGTCCGCGCTCAGCTGGTCGAGGTCGATCAGCAGGTTCTTCGCGGAGACCTGCTTCGCGACGTCGTCGCTCTGGCCGGCCTCGAGGCGCAGGGTGATCTTCGGCAGCTTCCACGGCAGGCCGGGGATGATGTTCGGGTCGGTCACCACCGACTGGCACAGGCCCTTGATCGTGGCCTCGTCGAACGCCGAGACGGCGACCGGGTGCGGCGTGCCGTTGGACTCGGCGTCGATCGAACCGAACTGCGCGAAGTTCGTACCGTGCAGCTCCTGCGTGGAGACCTTGAAGTTCTGGCCGGAGACGCTGAACGAAGCCGCCAGCGCGTTGTTCGCCATCGCGACGCCGACCGCGGCGGTGGCGGCGAGGCCGGGCACCATCACCAGGGCGAAGCGCTTCCAGCGGGTCTTGCCGTAGGTCTGGGACATGCGAGTCCTCCTTCTAGGACGTACATCTCCGGCGCCCGGCGGTGCGTCCCGCACCGGTGGGGGCCTGGGATGGGAGAGAGCTACGTCCTCGGTAGCGGAGAGCGCCTTGGGCGTCGTCGGACGCGGGAGCGGCCGGCACACAGCGGCACTCCCGTCCCTTCACCGACCACCCCTGCGGGGCGGCGGGCAGGACCGACGACATCGGCGATCACCCCCGAGCGACAACCAGCGACCGCGCGGGCCGCGCGGCCGGATCGAAGGACAGGAACCGCCGTGGGACCGCGGATACCCCCCTGCCCTCCCTGCCGACGGCCGGGGCCGGCGGCTTGCCCGGTGGGGATCCCTCGCTGCGTCCGCCGACCGGCTGTCGGCGGGGTGAAGTCTGGGACCGGGCGTCGCCGATGCTGCTTGAATCCCGGGCGAAGCACAAGGGGTTCATTACTGACGGGTAATCCAACATCCAATGACAACGATCATGAAAATGGACCGCCGGGCACCCTGAGTGACGAAATGGAGGAATCGTGACGGCGAAATCCGCCGGAAACACCAGCGAAACACCCGTGGGCGATCACGCGAAGTGACCGCCCACGGGTGTTGTCAAGATTTGGTAAACCTCTTACGCGATGACCGGATTGTCGCCAAATCTCCAGCGACACCGCAGGTCACCCGCCGTGCCAGTACGTACCGGCAGGACCACTCCGACCGGGCTCAGAAGAGGACGCGGGCCAGCGCCGTGCGCGCCGCCGTCACCCTCGGATCGTCCGCACCGATCACCTCGAACAGCTCCAGCAGCCGGAGCCGGACGGTGTCCCGGTCCTCGCCGAAGGTGCGCCCGACGGTGTCCACCAGGCGCCCGAAGGCGTCCTCGACATGACCGCCGACCAGGTCCAGGTCGGCCGCCTGGAGCTGGATCCCGACGTCCTTCGGAGCGGCCGCGGCCGCCGCCCGGACGGCCTGCAGGTCCAGCCCCTCCACGCGGCGCAGCAGCTGCGCCTGGGCCAGGCCGAGCCTGGCCTCGGCGTTGCCCGGCTGACCGGCCAGCACGTTCTGGTACGCCTGGATCGCGCCGCCGAGGTCCCCGCGGTCCAGGGCCTCGTGCGCGGCCTCCAGCGCCGGGTCCTCCGGCACGAACGGCGCGGCCTCGCCCGGCTCGCCGGCCGGCGCACCCGCGCCGCCGACCACGCCGAAGCGCTGCTCGGCGACCAGGATCAGCTGGTCCAGCACCTTGCGGACGTTGGCCTCGCTCTCGGCGCCCTGGAGCAGCGGCACCAGCTGGCCGGCCACCACGGCCATCACGGCCGGGATGCCCTGGATGCCGAACTGCTGCGCGATCAGCTGGTTGGCCTCGACGTCGATCTTGGCGAGCACGATCCGGCCGGCGTACTCCTCGGCCAGGCGCTCCAGGATCGGGCTGAGCTGCTTGCAGGGCCCGCACCACTCGGCCCAGAAGTCGATGACCACCGGCACTTCGGTGGAGCGCTGGACGACCTCGGCCTCGAAGGTGTCCTCGGTGACGTCGATGACGAGCTCGTACGGGGCCTGGGGGGCCGCCACGCCGGATGCTTCGGCGGCGGCCGCCTGACGGGCCCGCTCGGCCCGGGCCTGCTCGGCCTTCTGGGCAGCCTCGCCGGCTGCCTTCACTGCGGCGAGGTCGACCGCACCGCGCAGAGCGGAGCTGTTGAGACGCGAATTCCGTGGCTGCATGGCACTATCCTCCCCCGTCCGAGCTGCTGGCGGGCACCAACCTCCGGAAACTCGCCCCGCGCGGGCTGCGCGGTACCGAATCCCGAGGTGGACGGCCCGTCCCCCGGTAGCCTGAACCGTTCGGCGCGGATCCCCACCCGCACCCGCGCCGCCCCCGTCCCACGGGGTCGCGGCGCCTGGTTGTCACTGCTTTCGCTACGAGTCGTAGCGTAACTGGACCGAGGGCCCCCGCCGCAACCCCATCCGGCGCTCCCGGGACGTGAGCTGTCCCACTTTCCCGGGTGGCCAGGCTGACCTGGACGGAGGGGAGTCGCTACCGTTACCGGTCCCACCCATGTTACTTACCAGTAAATCGCAAGGAGGCCCGGTGTCGGCCGCCCAGCCCCCCCTGACCCCGGCGCGCCCGGCCCCCCGGGAAGACCCCCCACAGGCCCCGGAGGGCCCCGACGGCACCACCACCCGGGCCAAGGGCAGACCGCGCAGCGCCGCCGCCGACCTCGCCATCCTGGACGCCACCCGCGAGGCTCTCGCCGAACTCGGTTGGGGCGGGCTGACCATGGGCCACGTGGCCACCCGCGCCAAGGTCGCCAAGACCACCCTGTACCGCCGCTGGCCGTCCAAGAACGAGCTGGTGGTGGACGCCGTCGCCAGCCTCTTCGACGAGCTGGTGATGCCCGACCTCGGCAGCCTGCGGGCCGACATCGAGGCGGTGGTCTCCCAGTTCGCCGACCTGCTGGCCCGTCCGGAGACCCAGGCCGCGCTGCTCGCGCTGTTCGCCGAGGGCACCCGCGACCGTCAGCTGCGGCGGCGGATCCGGGAGGCGATCGTCGACCCGCAGAAGCGCCTCGTCCGGCAGGGCCGGGCCGCAGCCCAGGCCCGCGGCGAGCTCGCCCCGGACGACGACGAGGTGAGCGCCGGGGAGGAGATCGACATCATCTTCGACACGATCGCGGGGACGGTCGAGCACCGGGTGCTGGTCAGCGGCGAGCCGATCACCGCCGACTGGACCCGGCGCTTCACCAGCCTGCTGCTCGGGCCCTTCCCCAGCCTGACCGGGGGCTGAGCGCGCAGGCCCCCGCAGGCGCAGCACGGAGCCGCCCCGCACATGAGGACGTGCGGGGCGGCTCTCTGCGTGCACGCCCCCGGAACCGGGACCGCGCCGTGCAGGCGCCCTAGAACCGGGCGGTCTCGCGGTAGATCCCCCACTCCTCGCGCAGCGCGTTGCAGATCTCGCCCAGGGTGGCCTCGGCCCGCACCGCGTCCAGCATCGGCGGGATCATCGACGCGCCCGAGCGCGCCGCCGCCAGCATCGCGTCCAGCCCGGCCCGCACCGCCGCCTCGTCCCGGCCGGCCTTCCGCTCGGCCAGCACGCGCACCTGCTCGCGCTCGACCTCGTGGCTGACCCGCAGGATCTCCAGCTCGGGGGTGACGCTGCGCGGGTGGCAGTTGACGCCGACGACCCGCTTGTCGCCCTTCTCCACCGACTGCTGGTACTGGAAGGCCGCCTCGGCGATCTCCCCGGTGAACCAGCCCTCCTCGATCCCGCGCAGGATGCCGGAGGTGATGGGGCCGATCTCGTGGTCCTCGCGGCCCTTGTCCAGGATCCGCTGGAAGATCGCCTCGGCCTGCTCCTCGATCCGGTCGGTGAGCGCCTCGACGTACCAGGAGCCGCCCAGCGGGTCGGCCACGTTGGTGACGCCGGTCTCCTCCATCAGCACCTGCTGGGTGCGCAGGGCGATCTCGGCGGCCTGCTCGGAGGGCAGCGCCAGGGTCTCGTCCAGGGCGTTGGTGTGCAGCGAGTTGGTGCCGCCGAGCACCGCCGAGAGCGCCTCGACGGCGGTACGGACCACGTTGTTGTACGGCTGCTGGGCGGTCAGCGAGACGCCGGCGGTCTGGGTGTGGAACCGCAGCCACTGCGCCTTGTCGGTCCTGGCGCCGAAGCGGTCGCGCATCCAGCGGGCCCAGATCCGGCGGGCGGCGCGGAACTTGGCGATCTCCTCGAAGAAGTCCAGGTGCGCGTCGAAGAAGAAGGAGAGCCCGGGAGCGAAGACGTCCACGTCCAGGCCGCGGGAGAGGCCCAGCTCGACGTAGGCGAAGCCGTCGGCCAGGGTGTACGCCAGCTCCTGCGCGGCCGTGGCCCCGGCCTCGCGGATGTGGTAGCCGGAGACGGAGAGCGGCTTGTACGCCGGGATGCCCTCGGCGCAGTACGCCATCAGGTCGCCGATCAGGCGCAGGTGCGGCTCCGGGGCGAAGAGCCACTCCTTCTGGGCGATGTACTCCTTGAAGATGTCCGTCTGCAGGGTGCCGTTGAGCACCGCCGGGTCGACGCCCTGGCGCTCGGCGGCGACCAGGTACATGCAGAAGATCGGGACGGCGGGGCCGCTGATCGTCATCGAGGTGGTGACCTCGCCGAGCGGGATGCCCTTGAACAGGACCTCCATGTCGGCGGCCGAGTCGATGGCCACGCCGCAGTGGCCGACCTCGCCGAGCGACTTGGCGTCGTCGGAGTCGTACCCCATCAGGGTGGGCATGTCGAAGGCGACCGAGAGGCCGCCGCCGCCCGCCTCCAGGATCATCCTGTAGCGCTCGTTGGTCTGCTCCGCGTTGCCGAAGCCGGCGAACTGGCGGATGGTCCACGTCCGCCCGCGGTAGCCGGTGGCGTGCAGACCACGGGTGTACGGGTACTCGCCCGGCCAGCCGATCCGCTCGAAGCCCTCGACGGGCTGCCCGGCGGGCGGGCCGTAGACCGGCTCGACCTCGTCCCCGGAGAGGGTGGTGAAGTCCGCGTCCCGCTTGCGGGCACTGTCGTACCGCTGCTGCCAGCGCTGCCGTCCGCGCTCGATCTCCTCGGCGTCCATGACCCCGAACTCCGCTCCGTACGGCCGCCACGTCATCGGGACGGCACAGCTATTAGGACGTCCTACTAATTTACTCGGACGTCCTAGTACTTGTCGACGGAAGCCGGGCCGAAACGCCGGAGCGCCCCTCCTCCGGGTCGGGGAAGGGGCGCTCGCGGAGGCTCTGCGGTCGGACGCCGGGGGCCGGGGGCCGGGCTCAGACGCCGGCGGTCTGCCGGGCGGCACCGCCGGCCGGGAGCTGCTCGGCGGCCTCGCGGACCACCCGGCGCTCGGCGACGAAGGAGGCGAACGGGATGCAGCCGGCGGCCAGGGTGAGGATCATCCGACCGAGCGGCCACTTGAGCTTCTGGCCGAGCAGGAAGGTGACCACGAAGTACCCGATGTAGAGGTAGCCGTGCAGCATCGCGACGTAGGTGGTGACGTCCTCGGCGGTGTCGAAGCCGTACTTCGCGACCATGAAGCCGCAGAACACCAGCAGTGCCACACCGGTCGCAATGGCCAGGGCCCGGTACCAGCCCAGCAGGGGGTTCGCCTTCATACTCTTCATCGCCTCGCTCGGCAGGGATCGGCCGGTACGCCCGGATCTGCGCACCGCTCCCACGAGGGTAGCCGCCGCTTACGGGTGCGCCGTGCAGCGGCCTGCCCGGCCGCGGCCGCGCGCTACTCGGCCGTGGTTCCGTCCGGCTCGGCCGTGGTTCCGTCCGGCTCGGTCGTGGTTCCGTCCGGCTCGGTCGTGGTCGCGTCCGGCTCGGTGAAGTCGCCGGCCGCCACCCGCAGCGGCCGGAGCAGCTCGAACACCTGGCGGCACTGCCCGGCGTCGTACTCCTCCAGGCCGAACTCCATCGCCATCAGCTCCCGGGTGGCCTCCTCGACCACCTCGCGGCCGCGGTCGGTGATCGAGGCGAGCACGCCGCGGCCGTCCAGCGGGTTGGGCCGGCGGGCGACCAGGCCGGCCCGCTCCAGGCGGTCGACGGTGTTGGTGACGCTGGTCGGGTGGACCATCAGCCGCTCGCCGATCTTGGAGAGCGAGAGCTCGCCGGTCCGGCTGAAGGTGAGCAGCACCAGCGCCTCGTAGCGCGCGAAGGTCAGCCCGTACGGCTTGAGCACCGTGTCCACCCGCGAGAGCAGGATCTGGTGGGCGCGCATGATCGAGGTGATCGCCGCCATCGAGGGGACCCCGCCCCAGCGGCGGGCCCAGAGCTCGTCGGCGCGGGCGATCGGGTCGAAGTCGAGTGCGAGGGGCTTGGCCACCTCCTTACCGTACCGGCGGGTGGGGCCGCCGCTATCAGGCGTCCTGATGGTGGACAAGTGAGACACGTGGCGGGATCCCGCCAGTGGGGCGGCCAGGTCCGTACCAGGACATTGCAGGGGTGTGAACGCCCGCCAACCCGCCGACGGCGATTCGGCATTGGCTCCCGACCCGGCGCCCGGCCCGCTATCAGGCCTCGGTTCGGGCGGTAACCCGCTGCAAGACGGGGTGATTTGACTGATTTGTCGCTCTGTTCACAATCCGCCGGACTGGCGAGACCTGGCCAATTGATGAACAAGACCTGTCATTTAACTTGTTGGATTGTCATGCTTTCGGCCAGCCCCGTCCGGCAGCCACCGCCCCACTCACCGGTGGCTCGCCGCTCGACCGCACGGAGCAGCCCGTCAGCGCCCGTTCCGCCCCTCAGGTGCCAACCCCGGCACCCCGGGACGAGGTGCGACCGCGCACACGCGGTTTCCCGGAAGGACCTGTACGTGAAGCGAAAGCTCGCAGCCGGCGCCGTACTCTCCGCCACCGCGCTCCTCACCGGCGTCATCCAGGTGAGCACCGCCGCCCAGGCCGCCCCCGCCCCCTCGGCCCAGGCGCAGGCGTCGCAGCAGCGCGAGGCCGTCCTCGCCGTGGCGAAGGGTCAGGCCGACCCGCTGGCGAAGGCGCTGGCGCTGGGCGGCCAGGAGAAGCTGGTCGCAAAGGACGCCGTGGTGGACGCCAACGGCACCCGTCACCTCCGCTTCGAGCGCACCTTCGCCGGCCTGCCCGTCCTCGGCGGTGACCTGGTGGTCCACCAGGCCGCCGACGGCGCCGTGAAGGCCGTGGACAAGGCCGTCGGCGCCACGATCGCGCTGCCCAGCCTCACCCCGCAGATCCCCGCCGACAAGGCGGCCGCGCAGGCCTCCGGCGCCGTGCAGGCCACCGTCGGCATCACCGCCGACAAGGACGAGTCCCCGCTGAAGGAGGTCCACCAGACCGGCGCCGCCGAGCTGGTGGTCTGGGCCGCGGACGGCAACCCGCGCCTGGCGTACCGGACGACCGTCGAGGGCGTCCGCGCCGACGGCACCCCGAGCAGCCAGTTGCTGGTCACCGACGCCGCCAGCGGCGAGGTGCTCTCCACCCACGAGCAGGTCCAGACCGCGGCCGGCAGCGGCAAGGGCGTCTTCGTCGGCTCCGTCCCGCTGACCACCACCAGCGTCTCCGGCGGCTTCTCGCTGAAGGACGCCTCCCGTGGCGGCCAGTCCACCGTCGACTTCAAGAACCGGACCTCCGGCTCCGGCACCCTGTACACCGACGCGGACAACGCCTGGGGCACCGGCCTCGCCTCCGACACCCAGTCGGCCGCGGTCGACGCCCAGTTCGGCGCGGCGGCCACCTGGGACTTCTACAAGAACACCTTCGGCCGCAACGGCATCAAGAACAACGGCGTCGGCGCCACCAGCCGGGTCCACTACGGCAAGAACTACGTCAACGCCTTCTGGAGCGACGCCTGCTTCTGCATGTCGTACGGTGACGGCGCGAGCAACAGCCACCCGCTGACCGAGATCGACGTGGCCGGCCACGAGATGACCCACGGCGTCACCTCCGCCACCGCCAACCTGAACTACTCGGGCGAGTCCGGCGGCCTCAACGAGGCCACCTCGGACATCTTCGGCACCATGGTCGAGTTCTACGCGAACCTCGCCAGCGACAAGCCGGACTACCTGATCGGCGAGGAGATCGACCTCAACGGCGACGGCACCCCGCTGCGCTACATGGACAAGCCCTCCAAGGACGGCGGCTCGGCCGACTCCTGGTCGTCCGGCGTGGGCAACCTCGACGTCCACTACTCCTCGGGCGTGGCCAACCACTTCTTCTACCTGCTGGCCGAGGGCAGCGGCGCCAAGACCATCAACGGCGTCAGCTACAACAGCCCGACCTCCAACGGTTCGACGGTCACCGGCATCGGCCGGGACAAGGCCGCGGCCATCTGGTACCGCGCGCTGACCGTCTACTTCACCTCCACCACCAACTACAAGGCGGCCCGCACCGGCACGCTGAGCGCGGCGGCGGACCTCTACGGCGCGACCAGCGCCGAGTACCAGGCGGTGGCGGCCGCCTGGAGTGGCGTCAACGTCAACTGACGTAACGCGCCCGGGGCCTGGCGGGCCCTGCGAACGCCCGGGGCCCTCACTGGGAGGGGAGGCCCCGGGCGTTCGCGCGTCCGGAGGCGCGTGCACCGGCACGTCCGGACGAGCATGTGCGCACGCGCTCGTCCGGCGGCGCGTGCGCACCCGCGCGTCCGGGCCCGCGTAGCAAGGGGCGGCGGGCCCGGCAAGGCCCGCCGCTGGCGGGATCCCGCCAGCGGGGCGAAACGCCCGAAGCGGACATCCGCCGCACCCGGACCACCCGTACCGGCGAGTGGCGAGACCTGGCCAATCCCCGGCGGCGCCCTGTCCTTTCCGCCTGTCGGATTGTCATGCTTCTGTCCAAGCCCCGTTCGACGGCCGTCACCCCCACCCACCGACCGGCCGTCCAGGACCGCACGGGAGCAGCACGTCAGCGCCCTACCGCCCCACGGCGCCAACCCCGGCGCCCCGGTATGCGGCGTGACCGCGCACACGCGGTTTCCCGGAAGGAACCCCGTACGTGAAGCGAAAGCTGACAGCCGGCGCCGTACTCTCCGCCACCGCCCTGCTGGCCGGCGCCATCCAGGTCGCCGCCGCACCCGCCCAGGCCTCCGCCCCCTCCGTCACCCAGCAGCGCGACGCGCTGATCGCCCTGGCCGGCGGCGAGGCCGCCCCGCTCGCGCAGTCGCTCGCGCTCGGCGGCCAGGAGCGGCTGGTCGTCAAGGACGCCGTGGTGGACGCCAACGGCGACCGCCACCTGCGCTACGAGCGGACGCTCGGCGGCCTGCCGGTGATCGGTGGCGACCTGGTGGTGCACCAGAAGGCCAACGGCTCCGTCACCTCGGTGGACCGGGCCTTCACCGGGCAGCTGTCGCTGCCGAGCCTCACCCCGTCGCTCTCCGCCGACAAGGCGTCCGCCCAGGCGCTCGGTGCCGTCCGGGCCACCGTCGGCATCGCGGCCGACAAGGACGAGTCGGCGATCAGCCGGGTCGACGGCGCCGGCTCGGCCACCCTGGTGGTCTGGGCGGCCGACGGCAGCCCGCGGCTCGCGTACCAGACGGTGGTGCAGGGCCAGCGCGCCGACGGCACCCCGAGCAGCCAGCGGCTGGTCACCGACGCGGCCACCGGCGAGGTGCTCTCCACCCACGAGGAGTTCCAGACCGCGACCGGCAGCGGCAAGGGCGTCAACGTCGGCTCGGTCACCCTGACCACCACCCAGAGCGGCTCGACCTACCAGCTCAAGGACGGCTCGCGGGGCAACCAGTGGACCGGCAACGCCGCGTCCGGGAACGCGCTGTACACCGACGCGGACAACGTCTGGGGCAACGGCCTCGCCTCCAACACCCAGTCGGCCGCGGTCGACGCCCAGTTCGGCGCCGGCGCGACCTGGGACTTCTACAAGAACACCTTCGGCCGCAGCGGCATCAAGAACAACGGCGTCGGCGCCAGCAGCCGGGTCCACTACGGCTCCAACTACGTCAACGCGTTCTGGAACGACTCCTGCTTCTGCATGACGTACGGCGACGGCTCCGGCAACACCCACCCGCTGACCGCGATCGACGTCGCCGGCCACGAGATGACCCACGGCGTCACCTCCGCCACCGCCGGTCTGGTCTACTCCGGCGAGTCCGGCGGCCTCAACGAGGCCACCTCGGACATCTTCGGCACCATGGTCGAGTGGTACGCCAACCTGCCGGTGGACGTGCCGGACTACCTGATCGGCGAGAAGCTCAACATCAACGGCAACGGCACCCCGCTGCGCTACATGGACAAGCCCTCCAAGGACGGCGCGTCCAAGGACTCCTGGTACTCCGGGGTCGGCAACGTGGACGTCCACTACTCCTCGGGCGTGGCCAACCACTTCTTCTACCTGCTGGCCGAGGGCAGCGGCGCCAAGACCATCAACGGCGTCAGCTACAACAGCCCGACCTCCAACGGCTCCACCGTCACCGGCATCGGCCGGAACAAGGCCGCGGCCATCTGGTACCGCGCGCTGACCGTCTACTTCACCTCCACCACCAACTACAAGGCCGCGCGCACGGCGACCCTGAAGGCTGCCTCCGACCTCTACGGCGCGACCAGCACCGAGTACAAGGCGGTGGCCGCGGCCTGGAGCGCGGTCAACGTCAACTAGGGCCGGGCCCCCGTCCGGCCGGCCGGGACCTCACCGCCCGAGAACCGCCCCGGGGAGGCCGGGCCACCCCTGAACCACCTCCGGAAACGGCGACAGGCTGCCGGGGCCCTCTGGGAGAGGAGGCCCCGGCAGCCTGTCGGCCGTTGACGGCGTGCGGCTCAGGCCGCGGCGGGCTCGCGGGCCGGCGCCGCTCCGCCGAGCTCCTCCTTCTTCAGGATGCGCTCGGCGAAGAACCCGCCGGTGGGCAGCACCGAGAGGACGAAGAGCAGGACGCCGCGCTTCACGTCCCACTTCTGCGCCTGCCAGGCCATGATCCAGAAGACCACGTAGAGAATGAACAGGATCCCGTGGACCATGCCCATCACCGGGACGGCGTCGAAGCTGGTGGTGCGCTTGAGCACCGAGCAGACCAGGAGCAGGAGGAAGGAGAGGCCCTCGGGGCCGGAGACCAGGCGCAGGCGGTGGACGGCGCTGCTGTTCACGATGGGGTACCTCATAGCGGAGTCGGAGATCGCTTGTGAACCGGCTCACAAGCATCCCCGCCATTATCACCGAGCACATGCCCGGGCCCGCGGCCGGGGTGCGCCCCCGTGCCGGATGTCACAGCCGTGCAGCAGATCGCCCCCGGTCGCGGCGCCGGGCCGGCCACCACCTCTATCCTGCTGCCGCGCCCGGCGATCCGGACGCCGTCCGCATCGCAGCACCACGGGGGTACCACCGATGTTCAAGCTGGACTGGGACCGAAGGACCTGCGCCCGGCGCGGGCACGTCACCTACGCGCCGACCGAGCCCGAGCTGAACCGCCGGCTGCACGCCGCGACCTCGCTCGGTGACGCCTGGCGCTGCCTGCGCTGCGGCGACTTCTCGCTCGGCGCCCCGCACGGATCCGGACCGGCCGACGAGGCACCGCTGGTGCCGCGCGGCAAGGCCCTGCGGGACGTCTTCATCCTCCGCTTCCTGGCCGTCGAGCGGCTGCTGCGCGGGCTGCTGATCGTCGTGGTGGCCTGGGGCGTCTGGAAGTTCTCCAACAGCCAGGACGCCGTGCGCCGGGTCTTCGACGAGAACCTGACGGTGTTCCGGCCCGTGACCGAGCACTTCCACTGGGACCTCGAGCACTCCCCGATCGCCGACACCATCCGCAAGACCTTCGACTACAAGCACAGCACCCTGCTGATCGTCGCGGGCGCACTCCTGGTCTACGCGCTGATCGAGATCGTCGAGGCGTACGGGCTCTGGCTGGGCCGGCGCTGGGCCGAGTACCTCACGGTGGTGGCCACCGCGGCCTTCCTCCCGCTGGAGGTGTACGAGCTGACCGAGCACGTCAGCGCCCTGAAGATCTGCACGCTGGTGCTGAACATCGTCGCGGTGCTCTGGATCCTGCTCTCCAAGCGCCTCTTCGGGCTGCGCGGCGGCGTGGTGGCCTTCGAGGCCGAGCGCCACTCGGCCTCGCTGCTGGAGGTGGAGCAGGCCGCGGGCGCCGTCCCGCAGGGCGCGCAGACCCGGGTCTGATCCGGGCATTTGTCGCAGACCGGTACCAGAACGCCGACGCCCCCTCCCCGTCGCGCGCCCGATACGGCTACATTGCGCCCGTGGCACAGTTTCGACTCCAGGGGTCCAAGACGCTCGCCGTCGACTTGACGGGCGACGGCGTGAAAGCCAGAAACGGCTCGATGGTCGCGTACAGCGGCCAGATGAGCTTCAAGAAACTCAGCGGTGGCGGTGACGGCCTGCGTGGCATGGTCACCCGCCGGCTGACCGGCGAGCAGATGACGGTCATGGAGGTGAAGGGGCAGGGCACCTGCTACTTCGCCGACAAGGCCACCGAGATCAACCTCGTCCGGTTGAACGGCGAGACGCTCTACGTCGAGTCCGACAACCTGCTCTGCACCGAGGGCACGCTGCGGACCGGCACCACCTTCACCGGCCTGAACGGCATCTCCTCCGGCAACGGCCTGTTCACCACCAAGGTCGAGGGCAGCGGCTGGGCCGCCGTCACCTCCAAGGGGCCGGCGATCATCCTGCGGGTCACCCAGGGCATGCCGCTGCGGGTGGACCCGGGGGCGTACGTGGCGCACACCGGCAACCTGAACCGCAGCCTGAAGTCCGGCGCCGGCTGGAGCACGTTCATCGGCGAGGGCGGTGGCGAGGCCGTCCAGGTGGAGTTCACCGGCGAGGGCCTGGTGTACGTGCAGCCGTCCGAGAAGCTGACCGTCGGGGGCGACGTCTGATGCCGTTCACCAGGATCAACAACAAGATGATCGAGGCCCGGGTCGTCCCCGGCCAGCGGCTGTTCAGCCAGCGCGGTGCAATGCTCGCGTACACCGGCGAGGTCCGGTTCACGCCGAACATCACCGGCGGGCAGGGCGGCGTCATGTCGATGATCGGCCGGCGGGTGGCCAACGAGGACACCCCGCTGATGACCGTCGAGGGCCAGGGCACCGTGATGTTCGGCCACGGCGGCCACCACGTGCATGTGATCGAGCTGGCCGGCGACACCCTGTACGTCGAGGCGGACCGGCTGCTGGCCTTCGAGGGCTCGCTGCAGCAGTCCACCATGTTCATGGGCTCGCAGGGCGGCGTGATGGGCATGGTCCGCGGCCAGGTGACCGGCCAGGGCCTGTTCACCACCAAGCTGGACGGCCACGGCGCGGTGGCGGTGATGGCGCACGGCGGCGTCTTCGAGCTGCCGATCACCCCGCACCAGCCGGTGCACGTCGACCCCCAGGCCTATGTCGCGCACCGCGGCCAGGTCCAGAACAAGCTGTCCACCGCGCTGGGTTGGCGCGACATGATCGGACGCGGCTCCGGCGAGGCCTTCCAGCTGGAGCTGTCCGGCAACGGCACCGTGTTCGTGCAGGCGAGCGAGGAGAAGCTCTGATGTCCTACCCGCCGCAGCCCCCCTACGGGCAGCCGAACGACCCGTACGGCCAGCAGCAGCCGTACGGCCAGCCGTCGCCGTACAACCAGCCCACCCAGCCCGGCTTCCCGGCCGCCCCGCCGCCGCCCGGCTACGGCCAGCAGCCCGGCCAGGGCTACCCGCCCCCGCCTCCGCAGGGCTACCCCCAGCAGGGCTACCCCGCGCAGCAGCCGCCGCAGCAGTACGCCCAGGAGCAGTTCGGCGGCGCCCAGGCCCCGCTGCCCAAGGCGCAGGACGGCTCCGGCCCGGTCGTGCACGACGCGCACAGCCTGCCGGTCAACGACAACGTCAACCCGTACGCCTTCTCGGTGGACCTGAACGGGTCGTACTTCCTGCAGAAGGGCAAGATGATCGCCTACTACGGCGACATCTCCTTCAAGGGCGTCGGCGCCGGCGCGATCGACCGGATGCTCGGCCAGCACTTCAACTCGCCGATGCACGCGGCGGACTGGGTGGTCGCCGAGGGCCGGGGCAAGCTGCTGCTGGCCGACCGGGCCTTCGACCTCAACTCCTACGACCTGGAGGAGGGGAACCTGACGGTCCGCTCGGGCAACCTGCTGGCGTACGAGCCGACGCTGCGGCTCAAGCAGTCGATCATCCCCGGGTTCCTCACCCTGATCGGCAGCGGCAAGTTCGTGGCGGCCTCCAACGGCCCGGTGCACTTCGTCGAGCCGCCGATCCGGGTAGACCCGCAGGCTCTGGTCGGCTGGGCGGACTGCCCCGCGCCGTGCCACCACTACGACCACGACTACATGCACGGGGTGATCGGCGGCATCCGCCGGCTGACCGGGCTGGGCGGGGCGTCCGGCGAGGAGCACCAGTTCGAGTTCATCGGCGCCGGCCAGGTGCTGCTGCAGTCGACCGAGGTGCTGATGGCCGAGCGCGCGGTGGGCCAGGTGCACGCCGAGGCGGGCGTGCCGATGGGCGGGGTGCCGTCGCAGCACGCGTCCGGCCACGGCAGCCAGCTGCCCAACGTCAACGTGCCGGGGCTCGGTAACCTGGGCGACCTCGGACGGCGCTTCGGGCTCTGAACTTGTACAAGATTTAACTAAATACGGTATGCTGTCCGCATGGATACGCACACAGTCGACGCCGCGGACGTCTCCCCCTCGGGCCCGGAGGAGGAGACTCCCTGGCTGACCGCCCGGGAGCAGCGGCTGTGGCGTGCCCACCTGGAGGTCGCCAAGCTACTGGACTACCAGCTCGGCCGTGAGCTCCAGCCGCACAACCTCGCGATCAACGACTACGAGATCCTGGTCGTCCTCTCGGAGGCTCCCGAGCGGCGGATGCGGATGACCGACCTGGCCACCGCCACCCTCCAGTCCAAGAGCCGGCTCTCGCACCAGATCACGCGGATGGAGACGGCCGGGCTGGTCCTGCGGCAGGAGTGTCCGGGCGACCGGCGCGGGCTCTACGCCCACCTCACCGAGCAGGGCTGGGCGACCATGCAGAAGGTCGCCCCGGACCACGTGCGCAGCGTCCGGGCACACTTCATCGACCGCTTCACGCCCGAGCAGCTCGACGCGATGTACGAGGCGCTGGCCCCCGTCGCCGAACACCTGCGCGGGCTGCGCGGCCGCTCCTGAGCGGGCCGTGACCGCAGACCTGCCCCGAACGCGCGGAGAGGGCCGGCCCCCGTCGGGTACGGGGACCGGCCCTCTCGTCGCGTTCAGCCCCGGGTGAGCCCGGCGACCAGCTCGTCGGCGGCCCCGTACGGGTCCAGCTCGCCGGCCACCACCCGCTCGGCCAGCGTCGCCAGGTGACGGTCACCGTGCAGGTCGCCGATCCGGGACCGCAGCGCGGCCAGCGCGATCGCCTCGACCTCGTCCGCGGCACGGCGGCGGCGGCGCGCGGCCAGCTCGCCGTGCTCCTCCAGCCAGGCTCGGTGCTTCTCCAGCGCCTCGACCACCTCGTCCACGCCCTCGCCGCGGGCCGCGACGGTCTTCACGATCGGCGGGCGCCAGTCCCCCGCCTCACGGGCCTCCCCGAGGCCGAGCATGTGGTTCAGCTCCCGGGCGGTGGCGTCGGCGCCGTCCCGGTCGGCCTTGTTGACCACGAAGACGTCGCCGATCTCCAGGATCCCGGCCTTGGCGGCCTGGATGCCGTCGCCCATCCCGGGGGCGAGCAGCACCACCGTGGTGTCCGCCTGGGCGGCGACCTCCACCTCGGACTGGCCGACGCCGACGGTCTCGACCAGGATCACGTCACAGCCGGCCGCGTCGAGCACCCGCAGCGCCTGCGGGGCCGCCCAGGAGAGGCCGCCCAGGTGTCCGCGGGTGGCCATCGAGCGGATGAAGACCTCCGGGTCGGTGGCGTGGTCCTGCATCCGGACCCGGTCGCCGAGCAGCGCACCGCCGGAGAACGGCGAGGACGGGTCGACGGCCAGCACACCGACCCGCTTGCCGAGCCGGCGGTAGGCCGAGACCAGCGCGGAGGTGGAGGTCGACTTGCCCACACCCGGGGACCCGGTCAGCCCGACGGTGTAGGCCCGGCCGGTGTACGGCGCGAGCGCCGCCATCGCCTCGCGCAGCTGCGGGGCGGCGTTCTCGACCAGCGAGATCAGCCGGGCGACGGCACGCGGACGGCCCTGCCGGGCCTGCTCGACCAGCGTCGCGACATCGATCATCGGGATCTCCTTGTGGATCGGGGCCGCGGACCGCTTGTGGCGGTCCGCAGCCCCGAAGATATGTCGGACGATCAGGCCTTCGGAACCCTGACGATCAGCGCGTCGCCCTGGCCGCCGCCGCCGCAGAGCGCGGCCGCACCGACGCCGCCGCCGCGCCGCTGGAGCTCCAGCGCCAGGTGCAGCACCACGCGGGCGCCGGACATCCCGATCGGGTGGCCGAGCGCGATCGCGCCGCCGTTCACGTTGACGATGTCGGAGGAGACGCCCAGGTCCTTGCCGGACTGGTAGGCGACGGCCGCGAACGCCTCGTTGATCTCGATCAGGTCGAGGTCGGCGACCTCCAGACCCTCCTTGGCCAGCGCGTGCTTGATCGCGTTGGACGGCTGCGACTGCAGCGAGTTGTCCGGGCCCGCGACGTTGCCGTGCGCGCCGATCTCGGCGATCCAGGTCAGGCCCAGCTCCTCGGCCTTGGCCTTGCTCATCACGACCACCGCGGCGGCGCCGTCGGAGATCTGCGAGGAGGTACCGGCGGTGATCGTGCCGTCCTTGGTGAAGGCCGGGCGCAGCTTGGCCAGGCCCTCGACGGTGGTGTCCGCGCGGATGCCCTCGTCCTGGCTGAAGACGACCGGCTCGCCCCTGCGCTGCGGGATCTCGACCGGGACGATCTCGGCCTCGAAGACGCCGTTCTGCTGCGCCTTGGCGGCGCGCTGGTGGGAGGCGGCGGCGATCTCGTCCTGGGCCTCGCGCGGGATGCCCAGGCGGGCGTTGTGCTTCTCGGTGGACTCGCCCATCGGGATGTTCTCGTAGGCGTCGGTCAGACCGTCGTACGCCATCGCGTCCAGCAGCTCGACCGCGCCGTACTTGTAGCCCTCGCGGGACTTCGGCAGCAGGTGCGGGGCGTTGGTCATGGACTCCTGGCCGCCGGCCACCACGATGTCGAACTCGCCGGCGCGGATCAGCTGGTCGGCCAGCGCGATGGCGTCCAGGCCGGAGAGGCACACCTTGTTGATGGTGAGTGCCGGGACGTTCATCGGGATGCCGGCCTTCACGGCGGCCTGGCGGGCAGGGATCTGGCCCGCGCCGGCCTGCAGCACCTGGCCCATGATCACGTACTGGACCTGGTCACCCGTGATGCCGGCCCGCTCCACGGCGGCCTTGATCGCGAAGCCGCCGAGGTCGGCGCCGGAGAATCCCTTGAGCGAACCGAGCAAGCGACCCATCGGGGTCCGCGCACCGGCAACGATCACAGAGGTGGTGTTGGTCATGGGACGAGCCCCTTCGCACGTCGTGGCCAGGTGAGGATGCCGCTCAATGTACTGACCTGTAACCCGCCCGTCACCGGAGCGACGGTGTGATCGAGCGCACTGGCACTGTCCAGTCAACACCGTGTCAACCCGGTCCGGGTGAACCGCGCCGTGACCGTCCGGGCGCGGCGGCCGTGTGAGCAGGCTCGCACCGCCATCGCTGGCGCGCTCCGGCCGCATGCGCTGCACTGTTGCCGTCCCGTTGCCCGTCCAGACCCGGAGGCCACTGTGCTGACCCGCATCGACCACATCGGCATCGCCTGCCGCGACCTCGACAAGACGGTCGAGTTCTACCGCGCCACCTACGGCTTCGAGGTGTTCCACAGCGAGGTCAACGAGGAGCAGGGGGTGCGCGAGGCCATGCTCAAGATCAACGACACCGGCGACGGCGGCGCCTCCTACCTCCAGTTGCTGGAGCCCACCCGGCCCGACTCCACCGTCGCCAAGTGGCTGGAGAAGAACGGCGAGGGCGTCCACCACATCGCCTTCGGCACCGCCGACGTGGACGGCGACGCCGAGGAGATCCGCGCCAAGGGCGTCCGCGTCCTCTACGAGCAGCCGCGGATCGGCTCCATGGGATCGCGGATCACCTTCCTCCACCCGAAGGACTGCGGCGGCGTGCTGACCGAGCTCGTGACCTCCGCCGAGCCGGCCGATCACGAGGCCCACTGAGCCGCCGGCGGGTGCCGCCGACGGGCGGCACCCACTGGTGACCCGTCAGTAATGTCGCCCTCTGCCCGGAAAACCCCCACGCGGCCATTCCCCCGCAGGGCGCTCCCACTACAATGCCCAGGTGCGCGAAGACTCCGGGGGACGGGGACGACGGGCACGGCCGATGACAGGCCCGTCCGCCCCCCGGTGGTCGGCCCGTCGCAGGGGAGTCCATTACGCGGGCACGGCTGAACAGTCGCAGTTCGGATCTGTCACCATTCTCCACAGGCAAGAGTTCGCCCAGAAGTCCACCCGGACGGGGGAACGCGGAACCACCGCGCTCCCATCGGCCAGGGCTTCGACGACCGTGGCGGACGCCCCCAGCTGAACAAGGGGTCGTCCACCGGCTGCGGATGCAAGGACCAGTCGGACCAGGGCCCCGGACAGCGGGTGCCCCGGAACGGCCGGGTCGAGGACGCGACCAGGAGATGGATGGGACCGCGGAGTGCGGGGCTACGACCGCTACGAGGCTGACGATCACCTCTCCCAGTTCGAGGCCGAGATGGATCGGACTCGGAAGGAGCGGGACAAGACGGCCGAGCATGCCGAAGACCTCGCCTATCAGGTGGAGGTGCTTCGGGCAAAGCTGCACGAGTCCCGTCGCATGCTCGCCCAGCCGCGCGCCTTCGACGCCGTCTCGGGCCAGGCCGAGCAGATGCTCCGCACCGCGGAGATGCAGGCCCAGCAGCTGCGCGCCGACGCCGAGCGGCACCTGCGCGACTCCCAGGCGGCCACCCAGCGCCTGATGGCCGAGGCCGCCGAGCGCACCGCCCGCCTGGAGGCCGAGCTCGCCGCGCGCCGCCGCCAGCTGGAGGACGAGCTCGCCGAGCTGCGGCGCAGCGCCGAGCAGCATGTCAACGAGAACGTCAACTGGGCCGAACAGACCCGGGCCGGCACCGAGCAGGAGGCCCAGCGCCTCCTCCAGGAGGCCCGCGCCGAGGCCGACCGGCTGATGGCCGGCGCCCGCGCCGAGGCCGCTGCGCTGTCCGACCAGGCCCGCGCGCAGACCGCCGCCGACGTCGACGCCGCCCGCGGGGAGGCCCAGGCCGCCGCCGAGGCCGCCCTCCAGCGCGCGCAGAGCGACGCCGAGCGCCTGCTGCGCGCCGCCTCCGAGCAGGCCCAGCAGGCCGGCGCCCAGGCCGCTGCCGACGTCGACGCCGCCCGCGGCGAGGCCCAGCAGCAGCTGGCCGCCGCGCACGTCGCCGCCGAACAGCAGCTCGCCGCCGCGCAGGCCGAGATCGGCCGGCTCAAGGAGCACGCCGCCGCCGAGCAGCAGCGCGCCCAGGAGGCGCTCGCCCACGCCCAGGCCGAGATAGAGCGGCTGCGTGCCGAGGCGATCGCCGAGGCCGAGCGCACCCGTCGGGAGTCCGCCGAGCTGCGTGCCCAGGCCGAGGCCGCCGCCGAGCAGCTCCAGGCCGACGCCGAGGCCGCCGCCGAGCGCAAGGTCGCCGACGGCGAGGCCGCCAGCGAGCAGCGCTCGCAGACCGCCCGGGCCGAGGTGGCCCGGATGGTCGCCCAGGCCACCAAGGAGGCCGAGGCCGTCAAGGCCGAGGCCGCCACCAAGCAGGCCGAGGCGGATGCCGCCAAGGCCGCCGCCGCCGAGGAGAGCGAGCGACTGCGCGCCACCGCCGAGTCGGTGGCCGGCCAGCTGCGCGCCGAGGCCGAGGCCGCCATCGCCGAGATGCGGGCGCAGGCCGAGCGCGACGTCGCCGAACTGCGGGCGCAGGCCGAGGCCACCGCCGCACAGCTGCGCAGTGAGGCCGAGGAGGCCGGCCGCGCGGCCGGTGCCAAGGACGCCACCGTCCACCTCGCCAAGGCCGCCAAGACGGCCGAGGAGATGCTCGCCCGGGCCAACCAGGACGCCGAGGCCGCCCGGACCGGCGCGTCCACGGAGGCCGAGCGGATCCGCACCGAGGCCGCCGCCGAGGCGCAGCGGCTGCGCGAGCAGGCCCAGGCCGCCGTCGAGCAGGCCCAGAACGCCGCCATGGACGACGCCGCCGCCGTCCGCGAGCGGATCCGGGAGATGCAGGACGAGGCCGCCCGGCTGCGGGCCGAGGCGGAGGAGCTGCGGGCCCAGGCCGCCGCCGAGGCCGACCGGGTCCGCGGCGAGGCCCGCCGTCAGGCCGTCGTCCAGATCGAGGAGTCGGCGAAGAACGCCGAGGAGCTGCTCACCAAGGCCAAGGCCGACGCCGACGAGCTGCGCCGGGGCGCGGCCGCCGAGATCGAGCGGCTGCGCGAGCACGCCAAGGAGCAGGCCACCGAGACCCAGGGCCGCGCCGAGCAGACTCTGGGCCGGGCCCGCGCCGAGGCCGAGAAGACCATCGCCGCCGCCGAGCAGCAGGGTCAGGACGCGCTCGCCGCCGCCAAGGCCGCGGCCGCCGAGAACCGTGCCGCCGCCGAGCGGGAGACGGCCGAACTGCGCCGCGAGGCAAGCGAGTTCGACCAGCAGGTGCGCACCGGGGCGACCTCCGCCGCGGAGGCGCTGCGGGCCGACGCGCAGGCCGAGGCCGACGCCGTCCGGGACGCCGCGGTCGCCGACGCCGAGCGGCTGCGGACCGAGACCGACACCGAGGTGGCCCGCTCCCGGGCCGAGGCCGAGGCCGCCGCCGACGCGCTGCGGGAGGAGAGCCGGCGCGAGCGCGAGGAGGCCGCCGCCGAGCTGCACCGCGAGCGCGAGGAGACCGCCGAGCAGCTGTCCGCCGCCCGGGCCGCCCGCGAACAGGCCGACCGGGCCGCCGCCGAGCTCACCGAACGGACCGCCGCCGACACGGCCGCCCTCCGGCAGGCCGCCGAGGCGCACGCCGACCGCGTCCGGGCCGAGGCCGAGCAGACCGCCGCCGAGCTCACCGAGCACACCACCGCCGAGACCTCCCGCCTGCGCGCCGAGGCCGAGGAGGCACTGGAGAGCGCCCGGACCGCCGCCGAGCAGCGGCTGGCCGAGGCCGAGGCGGCCGCCGAGGAGCTGCGCGAGCGGGCCGAGGCCGACCTCACCCTGGCCTCCGAGCAGGCCGAGACCGTCCGGGCCGAGGCCGGCCGGGAGCTGTCCGAGGCCCGCGCCACCGCCGACTCCGTCCGCGCCGAGGCGCAGGAGGTGCTGGAGCAGGCCCGCGTCGACGGCGAGGTGCTGGTCGCCGCCGCCAAGGCCGAGGGCGCCACGCTGGTCTCCGTCGCCGAGGACGAGGCCGCCGAGGTCCGCCAGTCGGTGGCCGGGATGCACGAGGCCGCCTCCCAGCAGATCGCCGAGCTGCGGGCCACCGCCGAGGCCGAGGCCGCCGAGCTCCGCCGGGAAGCCGGGCAGGCCGCCGCCGAGCTGCGCGACACCGCCGCCCGCGAGAGCGCCGAACTGCGGGCGCTGGCCGAGCGGGAGACGACCGAGCTGCGCGAGCGGACCGACCGCGCCGTCGCCGAGCTGCACGAGAGCGCCGACCGCGAGACCGCCGAGCAGCGGGCCCTCGCGGACCGGGAGACCGCCGACCTGCGGGCCCGGACCGCCGCCGAGACCGCAGCCCTGCGCGAGCAGACCGAGCTGGAGCTGGCCGCCGAACGCGAGGCCGCCGAGGCCGAGCTGGGCCGCCGGCGCGCCGAGGCGCAGGCCTACGACGAGCAGCTGCGGGCTGACGCCGAGGCCGAGCTGCGGACCGCCCAGGAGGTCGCCGAGCAGCAGCGCGCCGACGCCGAGGCCCAGGCCGCCCGGACGGTGGCCGCCGCCGACGCGCAGGCCGCCGCCACGGTCGCCGAGGCCGAGGAGTTCGCCGCCTCGCTGCGGGCCGAGGCCGAGGAGTACGCGCTGGCCACCCGCAGCCTCGCGGACGAGTACGACGCGGCGACCCACGCCCGCGCCGACGCCTTCGACGCCGACACCCGCGAGGCCGCCGAGCAGTTCGACAAGGCCACCCGCGAGCACGCCAAGTCGGTGCTGGAGAAGGCCTTCGCGGACGCCGAGGCGCTCGGCGAGGACGCCCAGACCACCGCGCTGGCCACCACCGCCGCCGCCGAGGAGCAGGCGGACGCGATGGTCGCGGCCGCCCGCAAGGAGGCCGACCGGCTGGTCGCCGCCGGCGAGGCCGCCGGTCAGGCCGAGGTCGAGAAGGGCCGGGCCGACGCCGACGCGCTGCTCTCCGAGGCCCGCCGGGACGCCACCGCGATCCGCGAGCGCGCCGAGGAGCTGCGCGAGCGCACCGACGCCGAGGTGGAGGCCCTGCACGAGCGCGCCCGCAAGGAGAACGCGCAGGCCATGAAGTCGGCCGGGGAGCGGGTGGACGCGCTGGTGACGGCCGCCCAGGAGCAGCTGACCGAGGCCGAGGAGCAGGCGGTGGCCGCCGTCACCGAGGCCGAGGAGCGGGCGGCGGCGCTGGTCGCAGCCGCCGAGGACCGCGCCAACGAGCTGACCTCGGAGGCGTCCGCCGAGGCCAGCAAGGTCCGGATCTCGGCCGTCCGCAAGGCGGAGGGCCTGCTCAAGGAAGCCGAGACCAAGCTCGCCGACTCGACCGACCGCGCCGAGGCCCTGATCGTCAAGGCCGAGGCCAAGCTGAAGTCCGCCCAGGACGAGGCGGAGCAGCGGCTCGAATCGGCGTCGGCCGAGGCGGAGAAGCGGGTGCGGACCGCCGACGAGTCCGCGGACGAGCAGATCGAGCTGGCCAAGGCGGAGTCCGAGCGGCTGCTCACCGAGGCGCGGGCCGAGGCGAAGCGGATCACCGACGAGGGCCGGCGCGAGCTGGACGAACTGGTGCGCCGCCGCAAGGACATCAACACCGAGATCTCCAGGGTCCAGGACGTGCTGTCCGCGCTGGAGGCGTTCGAGGCACCGTCACCGGTCGCCCAGACCAACGGGGGAAGCAGCACCAAGAAGGACGGGGGTGCCAAGGCCGGTGCCGGAGTCGGCGCCCCCCGGTCGGGTGGCAATCGCTCCAAGAGTGCACCACCCGATTGAGCGGACATTGTCCGCGAGACAACGGCGTTTCGCCGTAGACACTCCGGTACCGTGTCAGGATTCCCTCAACCACCTCAGCGGTTTGACGACAGGAAGCCCAGAACCCCATGAGCGACAGTCACTCCCCTCACGGCTTCGACCTGGTGCGCCGTGGGTACGAGCGCGCCCAGGTCGACGAGCGGATCACCAAGCTGGTGGCCGACCGTGACAGTGCCTTGACCCGGATCGGCGCGCTGGAGAAGCGCATCGAGGAGCTCCACCTCGAGACCCAGACCGCCCAGGCGGCGGTCACCGAGGCGGAGCCCTCCTACGCCGGTCTCGGCGCCCGCGTCGAGAAGATCCTGCGGCTGGCCGAGGAGGAGGCCAAGGACCTGCGCGACGAGGCGCACCGCGCCGCCGAGCAGCACCGCGAGCTCGCCGAGGCCGCCGCCCAGCAGGTCCGCACCGAGGCCGAGAACTACGCCAAGGACCGCAAGGCCAAGGCCGAGGACGAGGGTCTGCGGATCGTCGACAAGGCCAAGAGCGACAGCGCCCAGCTGCGCGCCGAAGCCAACAAGGACGCCCAGAACAAGCGCGAGGAGGCGGACGCCCTCTTCGAGGAGACCCGCACCAAGGCCGCCCAGGCCGCGCTGGAGTTCGAGACCAACCTCGCCAAGCGCCGTGAGCAGTCCGAGCGCGACCTGGCCGCCCGTCAGGCCAAGGCCGAGAAGCGCCTGGCCGAGATCGAGCACCGGGCCGAGCAGCTGCGCCTGGAGGCCGAGAAGCTGCGGACCGACGCCGAGCGCCGGGCCCGCCAGACCGTCGAGACGGCCCAGCGCCAGTCCGAGGACATCGTGGCGGACGCCAACGCCAAGGCCGACCGGATCCGCAGCGAATCCGAGCGCGAGCTGGCGGCGCTCACCAACCGCCGCGACAGCATCAACGCCCAGCTGACCAACGTCCGCGAGATGCTGGCGACGCTGACCGGCGCGGCCGTGGCCGCCGCGTCGCTGCCGAACGACGACACCATGGGCGTGCCCGCCCAGCAGTCGCGCTGACGCCGCAGCACGACGGGCCCTCACCCTCCGGGGTGGCGGCCCGTCGTGCTGTCCGGCCGGGCCGCGGGGCCGCCGCGGCGGCGGACCGGGAGGCCGGAGCGCCGGCCTCCCGATCCGCGCACCCTCACCGCGGGTAGGCCCCGTCCGGCCGCTGGTGGCCGCAGCTCAGCTGGTTGCCGTCGTCGTCCGAGACGGTGCCGAACCACGAGGTGCACCAGACCGACACCGAGTCCGGCCAGTACTGCACCTCGAAGGGGTGGCCGGGGCCGTAGTCCCCGTACGAGGTGACGATGAAGGTCTCCCCCGGCCGCAGCCAGTAGTCCTCGCCGAGCGGCTCCAGCGTCAGCTCGACCAGGCCCTCGCCCCGGTTGGTGACGGGCATCCGGCCGGTGACCTCCAGCGCCGAGAAGTCCCAGCTGCCCGGCTCCGCACTCCGCTCGCTCATCCGGCCACCCGCTCCAGCAGCCGGCGGACGACGGCGTCGAACTGCTCCGGCGCCTCCAGGGCGCTCAGATGGCCCACCCGCGGGAGCACGGTCAGCTCCGCGTCCGGACGTGCCCGCGCCATCAGCTCGGCCTCGGAGAGCGGCATCAGGCCGTCCTCCGCCCCCGCCACCACGGCGACCGGTACCCGCACCCCGGCGAGCACGTCCAGGGTCTCCGGCCGGGCCGCCATCGCCCGCTGCGCCCAGGCGACCGCCGCCGGCGGCGCCGCGGCGATCATCCCCTGCACCCGGTCGACCAGGTGCCCGGAGTCCGGCCCGAGCTGGCCGGCCGCCACGTTCTCGTCCAGCAGCAGCTGGACGCTGTCGCGGGCCAGCACCGCGGCGGCGATCCGCTCCCGGTTGGCCCGGGCGGCGTCGGTGTCGGCGGTGGCCTTGGTGTTGGCCAGCAGCAGCCCGGCCAGCCGGTGCGGGTGGCGGCGGGCGAAGGCCAGCGCGACGTACCCGCCCATCGAGAGGCCGCCGAGCACCACCCGCTCGATCCCGGCCGCGTCCAGCAGCAGGGCGACGTCGTCCGCGACCGCGTCCAGCGAGGGCTCGTCCGTGCCCAGCTCGGTGCCCCCGAAGCCGCGCTGGTCGGGGGCGAGCACCCGGGCCTCGTGGCCGGTGGTTCCGGGCAGGGCATCCAGTTGGGCGGACCACATCGAGGCGTTGAGCGGGAAGGCGTGCAACAGCACGAGGGGTGTTCCGGTACCGCTCTCGCGGACGGACACTGCGGAGGGGAGCTGGGTCATGCGCCCACCGTATTCCGGTGCGCCCGGCGGGCCCACTTCAGCGGGCCGCCCCGTCCGCTTTGTCATAGCCTGACGGAGAGTAAGGGAGCGCGAATGATCGAGTTGCACGACCTGACGAAACGCTACGGCAAGACACTCGCCGTGGACCGGCTGAGCTTCCAGGTGCCGCCGGGCGTGGTCACCGGCTTCCTCGGCCCCAACGGTGCCGGCAAGTCCACCACGATGCGCATGATCCTCGATCTGGACCGGCCCACCACCGGCCGCGTCACCATCGACGGCAGGAGATACGGACAGCTCAGCGAGCCGCTCAAGTACATCGGCGCGCTGCTGGAGGCCAAGGCCGTCCACCCCGGCCGCAGCGCCCGCGACCACCTGCTCTGGCTCGCCCAGAGCAACCGCATCCCCACCTCCCGGGTGGACGAGGTGCTCGGCCTGGTCGGCCTCACCCCGGTCGCCCGCAAGCGCGCCCGCGGCTTCTCGCTCGGCATGGGCCAGCGGCTCGGCATCGCCTCCGCCCTGCTCGGCGACCCCGAGATCGTGATGTTCGACGAGCCGGTCAACGGGCTCGACCCGGAGGGCATCCTCTGGATCCGCAATCTGATGAAGCGCCTCGCCGGCGAGGGCCGGACCGTCTTCGTCTCCTCCCACCTGATGAGCGAGATGGCCGTCACCGCCGACCACCTGGTCGTCATCGGCAAGGGCCGGCTGCTCGCCGACCTGCCGATGGCCGAGTTCATCCGGCGCAACTCGCGCTCCGCCGTCCGGCTGCGCACCCCGCACCCCGAGCGCCTGCTGGACGCGCTGGCCGGCGCCGGGCTCCGGCACGAACCCGGCCCGGACGGCTCGTACGAGGTGGTCGACGGCGACCTCGCCCAGCTCGGCGACCTGGCCGCCGGCCACGGTGTGGTGCTGCACGAGCTGAGCCCCCAACAGGCCTCGCTGGAAGAAGCGTTCATGCAGATGACGGCCGACTCGGTGGAGTACCACGCCGGGGACGGCGAGGGCCGCGACGCGGCCGGCGCACCGGGCACCTGGGGCGCCACCTGGCAGGGCGGCGCGGCGAAGCAGCCGGCGGCCAGCGGCACGGAGGAGAACTGAGATGGCGTCCTTCCCGGCGGTCCTGCGCTCCGAGTGGACGAAGATCCGCAGCGTCCGGTCGACGGTCTGGACACTCGCGCTGGCCTTCGTCGTCACGCTCGGTGTCGGCGCTCTGCTCTCCCTGCTCACCAACAACAACTTCGCCGAGTTCCGCGGCAACGACGACACCCCGTTCGACGCCACGGGGACGGCTTTCTCCGGCATCATGCTGGGCGAACTGGCCATCATCGTCTTCGGAGTGCTCGCGGTCGGCAACGAGTACAGCAGCGGGATGATCAGGGTCACCCTGGCCGCCGTCCCGCAGCGGGGCACCCTGCTGACCGGCAAAGCGGTGGTGCTCGGCGCCCTCGCCTTCGCAGTCTCCCTGGTCACCGCGTTCATCACATTCTTCGTCGGCCAGGCACTGCTCGGCGACCACTCCACCAGCATCTCCGAACCGCACGTGCTGCGGGCGGTGTTCGGCGCGGCGCTCTACCTGACGATGCTCTGCCTGTTCTCGGCCGGCGTCACCGCGATGCTCCACAACCAGACGCTGGCGCTCGGCGTGCTGGTGCCGTTCTTCTTCCTGCTCTCGCCGATCCTCTCGGCGGTGCCGAAGGTCAAGACGCTGGCCCACTACTTCCCGGACTACGCGGGCTCGCGGATGCTCCTGGTGTACGAGCAGCACGGCCAGCCGTACGGCCCCTGGGCCGGGTTCGCGATCTGCCTGGCCTGGACGCTGGCCGCGCTGGTCGGCGGCGCGCTCGTCCTGAAGAAGCGCGACGCCTGACCCGGGCCGGATGGCACGCGGCGTCCCTCAGTACCGGGGGGCGCCGCGGCCGCGCTGGATGTTGGAGGCCCGGCGCTCGCGGGCGCCCCAGCACGCGCGGTGCCAGTGCCGCCGGTCGTCCACCCCGGCGCCGTGCATCGGCCAGGCCACCACATGGCCGACACCCGGGGGGATCTCCTGGTCGCAGCCCGGGCAGCGGTAGAACCGGCCGGGCGTGCCCGCCACCGTCTGGACGACCCAGTCGTCGCCCTGGTAGCTGTCGGTGCGGCGCAGCGAGCCGCCGAGCGGGGCGGCCGGCTCCGCAGTCTCGCGATCGGCGGCGCTCTTGATCCGGTTGCGGCGGGGCGACACGTCGGGGCTACCTCTCTGCGGGGGCTCGGAACCATTCCAGCCTAGGGCGTGCGACTCGTCCCCAGGGCCCCTATCACGCCACCGTCCGGCACTTCGGCGTTTCCCGCGATATCCACCCGATCTTCCGCGAAATTCGTGGTTCGGCGTGCCATTGGCACATGACATCGGTTACTCACAAGGGGACAGGCGGGGCCCGCAGACCCTGCGCGCACCCGAGGAGGCCCAAGGATGACCAAGACCAGCGCCCGAGCCGAGACCCGCCGGCCCGTCGGAGTCCGGTCCCCGGCACCCGGCCAGGTGCTGGCGGCCGCCGCCCCGGTGACCGCCGCCCCCGGCACCCCGCTGCCCGCGCCGCAGCGCTCCGGCGCACTCCCCCCGGAGACCGCACCGGTCCGGGTCGGCGCCTTCCTGCTCTCGGCGCAGTTCCCCGGGCAGACCCACGGCGAGGCCCTGGACCGAACCGTCCGGGCCGCCGTCGAGGCCGAACGGGCGGGTCTGGACGGCGTATGGCTGGCCGAGCACCACTTCGTCCCGTACGGGGTCTGCCCGAACGCCGCCACCCTCGCCGCGATGCTGCTCGGCCGCACCCGCCGGATCGGCGTCGGCACGGCGGTCAGCGTGCTCTCCACCGCCCACCCGGTGGCCCTCGGCGAGCAGGCCGCGATGCTGCACCTCATCTCGGGCGGGCGGTTCACGCTCGGGGTCGGCCGCGGCGGTCCCTGGATCGACCTGGACGTGTTCGGCAGCGGCGTGGACGCCTTCGAACAGGGCTTCCCCGAGCGCCTCGACCTGCTGCTGCGCTGGCTGCGCGGCTCCCGGGTCGGCGCGGACGGGCCGCAGTTCACCTTCCCCGAGGTGGCCGTGGTGCCGTGCGCGAGCGAGCCGCCGCGCACACCCGACCTCGGCACCTGGCTCGGCCTCGGCGACCAGTCCGGGCTGCTGCGCTTCCCCCGTCAGCGCAAGGACGCCGACGGCGCCGGCGAGGAACTCACCACCGCGGGGCGCCCGGCGGCCGGACCGCCGGTGGTGGTCGCCTGCACCTCGCCCGGCGGGGTACGGCTGGCCGCCGAACGCGGGCTGCCGATGCTGCTCGGCATGCACTCCGGTGACGAGGACAAGCTGCAGATGCTGGAGCTGTACCGGACGGCCTGGCTGGCCGCCGGGCGCGGCGAGGAGCAGCTGCGCCGGGTGACCCGCCAACACGTCGCGGCCGGCGTGGCCCAGGTCGACGACCGCACCTCGGCCGCCCGGGCCACCCTGCTGCGGGCGATGCCCGGCTGGTTCGAGTACGGGCTCGGCGCGCACCGCACGGTGGACGGCCGGGAGCGCAAGATGCGCGACCCGCACCAGTACACCGAACTCCTCTGCGACCTGCACGCGGTGGGCACGCCGAAGCAGTGCGCCGACCGGCTGCTGGCCACCGCCGAGCGCACCGGCATCCGCCGCTTCGCGCTGCTCGCCGAGGGCAGCGGCGACCGCGAGGCCACCCTGCACAACATCGCCCGGCTCGGCTCCGAGGTGCTGCCGCAGCTGGGCTGAGGAGCCCGACGGGCCGGCGAGTAGCGGCCCCGCCCCGAGCCGAAGGGGCGCGCCGGTACCGAAAGGGAGAAGTGAGGACACCCCGAGGCGCGAGGGGCGTTGGAGCGCCGACCGTCGGCACCGGACGCGAGCGCACCGGAGGCGAGCGGGCGAGTAGCAGCCCGGGCCGCCCCTCCCCCTCGGCGGGGGCGGGGCGGCCCGGTGGCATGCCGCGCCGGGGCCGTGCGTCCGACGACCGGTCAGCAGTCCCGGAGTTCCTCGGACTGGTTGAGCAGCTGCTCCCGGACGGACGTGAAACGATCGAACCGCGCCTCGTTGGAGTCCGACGGCAGGAACACCGCCACCCGGTGACAGTTCTGGAAGGCCAGCCGGACACCGAAGTGGCGCTGCAGCGCACCCCGGATGGCGTCGCTGGCGAGGGCCCGGAGGAGCTGGCCACGGGCCTGCTCGCTGGGCGGCGGTACGTGGTTGTCGGCGAAGTCGGTGCCGTCGACCTTCGCCTGGGCGACCAGCGAACTGATCAGCTCCCAGGCGTACGGCAGGGAGACGCGGACGCAGTCGACGAATTCCCGCTCGTCGACCTCGCCCCGCTCGGCCTTCTCGAGCAGGGCCGGTGAGACGTCGAGCGACATGGATTCTCCTCTCGCGGTCCACCCGCGCGGCGCCCGGGTGGTGATGCGTAGTCCAAGCTGAGGGTGAGGGTGGGCGAATCGCGCGTGATGTCCGGAACGCCGTCGGACGGCTGTTTCCGGCACCGTGCGGAGGCGTCGGCGCCGAGGACGGGTCGAGCGACTTGTCGGGGGCGCCGGCCGCCCAGAACAGCGTGGCAGTCAACGGAGGGCCAGGCCGGTGATTCCTTCGGATTGCTCCGGAAATACGCCTTGGTGCACCAGATTGGCCGGATCACGTCGGATCGTTCATCTGAAGTCTCCATCCCCGTTGACAGCGCTCCTGCGAGCACCCCGTCACACACCGTAGCGGCCCGAGGGAATGGGCGCCAGGGTGCCGACAGGCGTTCGCCGGATCGCCGAACCTCCATGTTCGCGGGGTTCGCGGATTCTTCACCCGGTCGTCGCGGAATCGCATCAACTGGCCTCAGTGGGCTAGCGTGGTCGACCGTGCGTCTCGTAATTGCCCGCTGCTCAGTCGACTATGCCGGTCGGCTCTCCGCCCATCTGCCCTCCGCCACCAGGCTCATCCTGGTCAAGGCCGACGGCAGCGTCAGCATCCACGCCGACGACCGCGCCTACAAGCCGCTCAACTGGATGTCCCCGCCGTGCGTCCTCAGGGAGGCCGACGGGGTCTGGACGGTGGAGAACAAGGCCGGCGAGAAGCTCATCATCACACTGGAGGAGGTTCTGCACGACTCGTCCCACGAGCTCGGGGTCGACCCGGGCCTGATCAAGGACGGCGTCGAGGCACACCTCCAGGAGCTGCTGGCGGACCGGATGGAGGTGCTCGGCACCGGCTGGTCCCTGATCCGCCGCGAGTACCCGACCGCCATCGGCCCGGTCGACATCCTCTGCCGCGACTCCGACGGCGCGACGGTCGCCGTCGAGATCAAGCGCCGCGGCGAGATCGACGGCGTCGAACAGCTCACCCGCTACCTGGAGCTGCTCAACCGGGACCCGCTGCTCTCCCCGGTCAAGGGCATCTTCGCCGCGCAGGAGATCAAGCCCCAGGCCCGCGTCCTGGCCACCGACCGCGGCATCGGCTGCGTGGTGCTGGACTACGACGCGCTGCGCGGCATCGACGACGACAAGCTGAAGCTGTTCTGACCCGGACTCCCTGACCCGTCAGGACGAGGACGGAGACGCCGTCGGGCTCACCGAGCCCGACGGCGTCGTGCTCGGTGAGGCGCTGGTGGTCGGCGGAGTCGAGCTGGGCGTGGTGGTGGTCGGCGGCGAGCTGGTGCCCCCACCGGACTGGCCGCCCGCCGCGCCCCCGTTCGCGCCGCCCGAGCCGGAGCCCGCGCCGCCGGCCGAACCGCCGGGCGGCGGCGGGTTCCCGCCCGCACCGCCGGCGCCCGCGCCACCGCCTGCTCCACCCGCGCCGCCCGCGCCGCCCGCCGGGGGCTGCGACTGGCCCGGGGCCGGGGACTGCGAGGCGGACTCGCCGGCGCTCGGCGACCTGCTCGGCTTCTTCGACGCGGACGGCGAGTGCGACGCCCCGCTGCTGCTCGCCGACGGCTCCGGGCCGCTCTCCTCCACCGCCGGGGAGCCGCCCGGGCTCTCCGAGCCGCCGGAGGCCGCCGTGCCGGGGCTGAGGCTCGGCCGGGGCGTCGTCCCGCCCGCGGGCAGGCCGGTGCCGTCGTCGGTGCTGCTGTGCGGGTCGGTGCCCCGGTGCTCCTCCGGGCCGGTGACGCTCATCGCGACCGCCGTGCCGAGCACGCCGAGCGCGAGCACCGCCGCCGAGGCCGCGATCGCCGTGCGGCGGGTACGGCCGGCCGTACCGGGGGTCGTCTTGAACCGCCACGGCACCTGCGCGATCGCCCGGATGACGGGCCGTCGCGCGGGCACCGGGCCGGCCTGGGCGGCGGGCAGCTCCCGGCCGTCGGCGCGCAGCAGGTCCAGCATCCGGCGGGCGCCGGCGGCCCCGCGCGGCTCGCCGAGCGCGGCCCGCAGCGTGAGCGCGGACTCCAGTTCGGCGGCCGCCCGGCCGGGCTCCCGGACGCAGATCGCGTAGACGCCCAACTCGTGGTGGAACCAGGCCTCGTCGGCCCGGGAGCCGGTCTGCCGGGCGGCCTCCAGGCCGAGCATCAGGGCACGCTCCCAGGCCCCCCAGCGCAGTGCCAGCGCCAGCGCCGGGGCGGCCGCCCGGGCCAGCCGGACGACGGCGGCGTGCCGGCCGGCGGTGCGGTCGGCCAGCATGACCCCGATCACCACCTCGGCCTCGGCCGCGATCTGCTCGGTGGAGACGGAGCTGTGCCCGACCCACCAGGCGAAGTGCTGGGCGGCCCCGTCGATGCTGCCGCGGGCCGGCCAGTGCGGCGCGAGGAGTTCGAGCGCGCCCGCGGTGAGACGGTGGTGGCCGCCGATGGACACCGCGAGCCCGGCGTCGGCGAGTTCGTGCAGGGCGCTCTCTCCCTGGCCGACGTCGATCAGCGCCGGCAGGTGCGGGGCGGTCGGGCATTCGCCGGCGAGCGCCACGGAGAGCCGCAGCACGGCCTGGGCGGGCTCGGAGAGGCCCTCGGCGAGCCGGACGGCGGGCGAGGCGCTCTCGGCAACGGACGGCAGCGGGACGGTCCTGCGCAGCGCGCCCTCACGGACCGCCGGATCGGGGTCGTGGACGGGCTCCTGGACCACGCCGAAGACGTCGAGGCGGTCCTCCTCGGCGGCCACCAGCGCGTCCACCGCGACGTCCCGCTGCCGCAGCAGCGCGGCGGCCTGGACGAAGCGCAGCGGCAGCCCCTCGGACTCGAACCAGAGGTCGACGGCCCACGCCTTCTCGGCCACGTCGAGCGGGCGGCCGGCCAGCCGGGCGGCGAGCGCGAGGCAGGCGGGGCGGGAGAGACCGGCGACGAGGTGGTCCCGGAGCCGGGAGTCGGCGGGCAGCGGCGGGCTGTCGGGGGCGACGGAGACCAGGAAGGCGCAGTCGGGGGCGGCGGCGAGCAGCTGCTCCAGCTCCGGGCCGGCCTGCTCGACCTCGTCGATCACGACGATCGCGCCGACCCGGCCGAGGTGTTCGGCGAGCTGTCCGGGGTCGGGGCGGAAGCCGGGGGCCTGGTGGGTGGCGGCGAAGAGGTCCTGGAGGAGGTCGGCGGCGGTGCGGCGGTGGCCGCAGAGCTGGACGACACCGCCGGGTGCGAGGTCGCCGGCCGCTTCGGCGACGGCCGACAGCAGGGCGCTGCGGCCGGAGCCGGCCTGGCCGACCAGGCGTATCGAACGGCCCTCGGCAAGCAGGCCCAGCAGCTGGGCGATGTCGGCCTCGCGGTCGAGCAGCGGGAGGTCGGCGGGCCCGGCGCCGAGGGCGAGTGGTCCGACCGCACGGCCGGGGCCGCCGACCGGGCCGCGGGCGGGTTCGGTGCGCTCGATCCGGCGGGGGCGGGGGCGCCACTCCTCGGGACAGGGGCGCACCTCGGAGCCGTCCGGGGTGCCGACGGTCACCAGCAGGCCACCGGAGACCAGTTCACCGCCCCGGGTGCGTACGGCCTCCTGCCGGAACTCACCGGATGGCTGTCCCACGATCTGCTCCGCCCCTGTCGACCGACGACTTCGCACGGCCGTTTCCGGGCTGAGGGGTACCACCCGGCCGGAGGCTGGGAGGAGCCGGACCTCGGCCCGGCGGCCGTGTTCTGACGGCAGACTCTTGCACATCCGCCGCCGCGCGCGAAGCGCGGACCCACCCTGAACCGGGGAGCGGCGGCCTACAGCACCGGGCCGAGCACGGGCAGGGTGGCGCCACGGGGCTCGGCGACCACGCCCTCGACGGCGAGGATGCGGTGCAGCCGGGTGGCCACCAGCAGCCGCTGGAGCTGGGCCGGGACGGAGCGCAGCACCAGCCGGCGGCCGATCCGGCCGGCCCGCCGGTGCGTGCCCATGATCACGCCGAGGCCGGTGGCGTCCCAGAACTCCAGCCGGGCGAGGTCGAGGACGAGGTCGCCCAGCCCGCCGTCGACGGCCTGGTGCAGCCGGACCCGCGCGTCGGCGGCGGTGCGCACGTCGAGGCGGCCTTCGATGGCCAGCGCGGCGTGGTCGCCCTGGATGCGCATGGTCTCCTCCTCCGCCTGGCGGGTCACTGGTACGGGTCGTCCCACCCCGGCCGCGCCGGGCCCGGGAACAGGTGTCCATCCGGGCGGGCCTGACGCCCCGCGCCCGGGCCCGGCCGCGGCCGTCGGCGCGGGCCGGGCTCCCCCTCATCTGACGGTGAACCAGGTCCGCAGGTTGCTGGTTCCGGCCAGATCTGAAGCAACTTCACTCGTCCGAGGGAATATACGCAGGAACTCTCCACACCTACGCTCGATTACCGCCCAAATCACCCGTCTGCGGCACCCGGCGTGAGGAAACTCACCCGCCCCCGGCAGACGGGCCGTACGATGCTCCGACCGTACGGCCCGCCTGGTCACGCGCCTTGGTGGGTCACTTGCCCGGGTACGGGTAGAAGCCTCGGCCGCTCTTGCGGCCCAGGTCGCCGGCGGTGACCATGCGCGCCATGATCTCCGGCGCGGCGAACTTCTCGTCCTGGGTCTCGGCGTAGATGTTCCGGGCGGCGTGCAGCAGGATGTCGACGCCGGTCAGGTCGGCGGTCTCCAGCGGGCCCATCGGGTGGCCGAAACCGAGCCGGCAGGCGGTGTCGATGTCCTCGGCGGTGGCGACGCCCGACTCGTAGAGCTTGGCGGCCTCGACGACCAGCGCGGTGATCAGTCGGGTCGTGACGAAGCCGGCCACGTCGCGGTTGACGACGACGACGTCCTTGCCGACGCCCTCGGCGAAGGCGCGGGCGGTGGCCAGCGTCTCGTCGCTCGTCTTGTAGCCGCGGACCAGTTCGACCAGCTTCATCAGCGGCACCGGCGAGAAGAAATGCACGCCGACGACCGACTCGGGGCGCCCGGTGGCGGCCGCGATCCGGGTGATCGGGATCGCGGAGGTGTTGGAGGCCAGCACCGCGCCGTCCTTGGCGATCTTGTCGAGCTCCCGGAAGACGCCTTCCTTGACGTCCAGCTGCTCGAAGACCGCCTCGACCACGATGTCAGCCTCGGCGACCGCACCCAGGTCGGTGGTGGTGGTGATCCGGCCGAGCGCCGCCTCGGCGTCCTCGGCGGTCAGCCGGCCCTTGGAGACGAACTTGTCGTACGAGGCGCGGATGCCCGCGAGCCCGCGCTGCAGCGCCTCCTCGGTGACGTCCCGCAGCACCACCGGGTGGCCGGCCTGGGCGGAGACCTGGGCGATGCCGGCCCCCATGAGGCCGGCGCCGATCACGGCGATCTGCTGGCTGGACGCATTGCTCATGGCTTGGTCTCCCGGATGCCGTCGCCGCCCTGCGGGCGGGCCCTGAAGGCGGCTCAGGGCAGGGATCACCCGCAAGAGCCGCATCGCTCTGTTGTCCCGCCCCGCTGTCGCGCGGCGGTCGCCCGAGCGAAGCGCGCACCTCTTTCGGCTCACTCGCTTCGCTCACTACGCGCGGGACTCTAATACCCTTCACGCGCCCGTGGTGGCATCCGAGAGTGTGATCTGCGACAGACCCGGCCGGACGGGCCGGCCGGACCGATCTGCCGGACCGATCTGCCGGGTGCTCAGATGCCCAGGCCGAGGTCCTGGGCCAGGATCGCCGCCTGCACCCGGCTGCGCAGCCGCAGCTTGGCCAGGATCCGGCTGACGTGCGTCTTGGTGGTCGCCTCCGCCATCGCCAGCCGCCCGGCGATCTCCCCGTTGGAGAGCCCGGCACCGAGGCAGGCCAGCACCTCCCGCTCACGCGGCGTGAGCCCGGCCACCGCCTCGCGGACGTCCGGCCCGACGGCCCGGTCCGGGCGGGCGAAGGAGCCGATCAGCCGCCTGGTCACCGAGGGCGCCAGCATGCCGTCCCCGCGCGCCACCGTGCGGATGCCCTCCACCAGGGTGTCCGCCTCCAGGTCCTTCAGCAGGAACCCGGCCGCGCCGGCCCGCAGCGCGCCGTAGACGTACTCGTCCAGGTCGAACGTGGTGAGCACCAGTACCTGGGCGGCCCCGGCGGCCACCACCTGGCGGGTCGCCGAGACGCCGTCCAGCCGGGGCATCTGCACGTCCATCAGGACGACGTCGGGCCGCAGCTCCAGCGCGAGCCGGACGGCCTCCTCGCCGTCCGCGGCCTGCCCGACCACCTCGATGTCCGGCTCGGCCCGCAGGATCATCACCAGCGCGGCGCGGACCGCCGCCTGGTCCTCCGCCACCAGCACCCGGATCGTCATGCCCGCCCCTCTCCGTCCTCGGTCACCAGCGCCCGCGGCAGCACCGCGCGTACGCTCCAGAAATCCCCCTCGGGCCCGGCCGTGAACCTGCCGCCGAGCAGTCCGGCCCGCTCCCGCATGCCCACCATGCCCGCCCGGGCACCGGGCAGCTCCCGGCCGGCGCCGCTGCGGAACGGGCTGTCCACCGCGATCCGCAGCTCCTCCGGCCGGTACTCCAGCAGCACCCGGACGTGCCCCGGCCCGGCGTGCTTGAGCGCGTTGGTCAGCGACTCCTGGACGATCCGGTACGCCGCCAGGTTGACCGGCACCGGCAGCTCCCCGCGGTCGCCGTGCTCGGTGAACTCGAAGTCCAGACCGACGTCCTGCCCGGCCGCCCGGGCCTTGGCCAGCAGCGCGTCGACCGCCTCCAGGTCGGGCGCGGCGTACGACGCGTCGGCCTCTCCCCCGCCACTGTCCCGCAGCAGGCCGATCATGCGGCGCATTTCGGCCAGTCCCTGCACGCTGTTCTCCCGGATCACCGCCAGCACCTCCACCAACGGGTCGTCCTCGGGCCGCAGCTGGCGGCGGGCCACCGACTGGGCCCCGGTGGCGTGGATCGCGATGGCCGACAGGTGGTTGGCCACCACATCGTGCAACTCCCTTGCCATCCGCGCCCGTTCGGCGACGACGGCCTCGCGCCGGTCCAGCTCGGAGAGCAGCGCGGTCTGTTCGGCCCGCAGCCGCTGGGTCTCCGCCTCCTGCCGGTGCTTGCGCACGATGTCGCCCGTCCAGACCGGCGCCAGGTAGACCAGCGTGGTCAGCACCACGACGGCCACCGCGGTCGGGGCGTCGCTGTAGATCAGCACCAGCGTCGAGAGCCCCAGCACCGAGGCCGCACCGGTCAGGTGCAGCACCCGCGACATCTTCGGGTTGCCGTAGAGCACCGCGGCGTACAGCAGGTCGGTGTACATCAGGGTGGTCGCCAGAAGCGCCCCGTTGAAGATGCTGACCGCGAAGACGATCCCGCCGGCCGTCGCGATGAGGACCGGCCGGGTGCGCCGGACCGGCTCCAGCGAGGCCATCAGCAGCAGCGGCGGGACGACCATCCAGCGGGGGATGTGCTCGGAGCCGTCGTAGACCCCGATGGCGATCAGGAACAGGCCCCCGAGCAGCCCGAAGAGCGCGATCGCCCGGTCTTGCTGCCGCGGGGTGAGGTTGGGTCTGCGCACGGCCCCATCAGATCATCTCCGGCCGGGTGGGCGGCTCCGGTGCGGGGAGGAGCCGCCGTACATCGAAAGGTGCAGACCGGGCTCGGCTCCGGCGACGACGACACGCGCACCCGCGTCGGAAAGGCTGGCAGCGTCACCGAGAGCCGCGGAGCCCACCATGATCGTCACCCTCATCCTCGCCGCCGAGGTCGCCTTCTGGATCCTCCTCGGGCTCGGCCTGGCCACCCGCTACCTCCTGCGGTGGCGCAGGACGAGCACCGTGCTGCTGGTCGGCCTGCCGGTGGTGGACCTCACGCTGTTCGTCCTCACCGTCCTCGACCTGCGCGGCGGCGCCGCCGCGAGCTGGACGCACGCGCTGGCCGCGGGCTACGCGGGCTTCTCCATCGGGTACGGGCCCTCGCTGGTCCGCTGGGCCGACCGGCACTTCCAGCACCGCTTCGCCGGCGGCCCCAAGCCGAAGCCCTCCCCCAAGTACGGCCCCGAGCGGACCCGCCACGAGTGGCAGATCTGCGGCCGCACCGTGGTCTCGGCCGCCATCACGCTGGGCCTGATCACCGCCCTGGTGCCGCTCTCCGCCGGTGCCGCGCACTTCTCCGCCTTCATCGGCTGGTACATCCGGCTGGGCCTGGCCGCCGTGATCAACGTGATCGTGGCCGCCTGCTACTCGCGGTGGCCCAAGGAGGCGCCGGCCGGCGCGATCGTCGAGGACGGCCACGTGGTCGGCTGGAAGATCCCGCAGCAGCAGTAGGCCCCGGCAGCCGTAGGCCCCGCAGGGGTGATCAGCGGTTCTCGCCCGGTACCCAGAGCACGTCGCCCTGCTCCTTGTTGGCCGTCCGGGCCAGGATGAACAGCAGGTCGGAGAGCCGGTTCAGGTACTTGGCGGTCAGCGGGTTGACGCTCTCCCCGTGCTCCTCGATGGCGGCCCAGGTGGCCCGCTCGGCCCGGCGCACCACCGTGCAGGCCAGGTGCAGGTAGGCGGCGCCCGCGGTGCCCCCGGGGAGGATGAAGCTGCGCAGCTTCTCCAGCGACTCCAGGTAGTGGTCGCAGTCCTCCTCCAGCTTGTCGATGTAGGACTGCAGCACCCGCAGCGGCGGGGCCACCCTGGAATGGGACGAGGGCGGGTCCTCCACCACCGGGGTGGCCAGGTCGGCGCCGACGTCGAAGAGGTCGTTCTGCACCCGGGTGAGGACGGCGGCGACATCCTCCGTCAGCCCGCCGGCGGCGATCGCCACACCGATCGCGGCGTTCGCCTCGTTGGTGTCGGCGTACGCGACCAGGCGCGGATCGGTCTTGGTGGTACGGCTCATGTCACCGAGCGCGGTGGTGCCGTCGTCGCCGGTACGGGTGTAGATGCGCGTCAGATTGACCATGGGGCCAAGAGTAGCCAAGCGGTTAGGCGGCGTTAACCCTCCCCCAGCCTCCGGCCGGGAGGTGCCCCCACCCCGAGGGCCTCGCCGCTACGCGACGTTGACCCTCTGCCCGGGGGGTGCGGCCTCGAGCCAGGCGAGGAAGCCGGTGAGCGCGTCCTCGCTCATCGCCAGCTCCAGCGGGGCGCCGTTGTGCAGGCACCGCAGCACGACCGAGCCGGAGAGCAGCGCCAGCTCCTCCTGGCCCTCGGGGTAGCGCCGGCCGAGCACCTCGATCTCCCGGCGGGGCAGCACCTTGCGCGGGCGCGGGGCGTACGAGAAGACCCGGAACCACTCGATCGAGTCACCGCTGTAGCGGCCGATACCAAAAACCCACCCCTTGCCGTCGGTCTGGGGGACCGGGGCCGAGGTGGGTTTGCCGTTCTCGTCGAGGTCGGGCTGCGTCGAGGCGTCGGCGGGCATTTTGAGCCGGTAGCTGCAGTCGAACGTGCCGCCGACCCGCTGGATCACACGGCGTCGTACCGCGAACGCGACCAGGCCGATCACACCCGAGGCCACGACCGCCGCGCACACCACAAGGGCGAGGACCATGCTCACCTACCTCCTCGCTACCCGCGTTCCCCGTGTCGGTCGTATCAGGCGACCGCGTTGACCTACCAACTGAGACGACAGTCCCGGGGTCACGCTCACGCGTCCCCGGGACCGTCGGTCGACCCCGCTAGAGGGTCTGGCGCACTCAGGCGTGGGCCTTGAGACCGCGCGCCGCGAACAGACGCACCTCTGCGCGTCGCTCGGCGTGCTCGTCCAGGTCCGACTGCGCCTTCTCCAGTGCACGCTCGGCACGTGCGACGTCGATCTCGTCCGCCAGCTCGGCGATCTCCGCGAGCAGAGACAGCTTGTTGTCGGCGAAGGAGATGAAGCCTCCGTGCACAGCGGCGATCACGGTGCCGCCGTCCACCGTGCGGATGGTGACCGGACCGGTCTCCAGCACGCTCAGCACCGGGGTGTGGCCCGGCATGATGCCGGTGTCACCGGAGGCCGTACGGGCGACGACGATGGTGGCCGCACCGGACCACACCTTGCGGTCGGCTGCGACCAGCTCGACGTGCAGCTCAGCCAACGTGGGCTCCTAGGCTCATGCAACCCCCGATTACTCGGGAGTTTCGGTAAGAATAACGGGCCCGCGCCCCCGGCATGAAACCGGCGGCACGGATTTGACCGGAATCACAGCCGATGCGACGCGAGGGGTGGGTCCCAGGGCTGGGGCCCACCCCTCACGGTCACTCAGCTGCTACCGGCCGCGATTACTTCTTCGCCAGCTCGGCGGCGTTCTTCTCGAGGTCCTCGATGCCACCGCACATGAAGAAGGCCTGCTCCGGAACGGCGTCGTACTTGCCGTCCGCGATCGAGTTGAAGGCCTCGATCGTCTCGGACAGCGGCACGGTCGAACCCTCGACACCGGTGAACTGCTTCGCCACGTAGGTGTTCTGCGAGAGGAAGCGCTCGATGCGACGGGCACGGTGGACCGTGACCTTGTCCTCCTCGGACAGCTCGTCGATACCGAGGATCGCGATGATGTCCTGGAGGTCCTTGTACTTCTGCAGGATCCCCTTGATACGGATGGCCGTGTCGTAGTGGGTCTGCGCGATGTACCGCGGGTCGAGGATGCGGGACGTGGAGTCCAGCGGGTCGACGGCCGGGTAGATGCCCTTCTCCGAGATCGGGCGCGACAGAACGGTCGTCGCGTCCAGGTGGGCGAAGGTGGTGGCCGGGGCCGGGTCGGTCAGGTCGTCCGCGGGGACGTAGATCGCCTGCATCGAGGTGATCGAGTGACCGCGGGTCGAGGTGATGCGCTCCTGCAGGAGGCCCATCTCGTCGGCCAGGTTCGGCTGGTAACCCACCGCGGAGGGCATACGGCCGAGCAGGGTCGACACCTCGGAACCGGCCTGGGTGAACCGGAAGATGTTGTCGATGAAGAGGAGCACGTCCTGCTTCTCGACGTCACGGAAGTACTCCGCCATGGTCAGCGCGGAGAGCGCGACGCGCAGACGGGTGCCCGGCGGCTCGTCCATCTGGCCGAAGACCAGCGCGGTCTTGTCCAGAACGCCCGAGTCGACCATCTCGTCGATGAGGTCGTTGCCCTCACGGGTGCGCTCGCCGACGCCGGCGAACACCGACACACCACCGAAGTTCTCGGCGACGCGGTAGATCATCTCCTGGATCAGAACGGTCTTGCCGACACCGGCACCACCGAACAGACCGATCTTGCCACCCGTGACGTACGGGGTGAGGAGGTCGATGACCTTGATGCCGGTCTCGAACATCTCGGTCTTGGACTCGAGGTCCTTGAACTCCGGGGCCTTGCGGTGGATCGGCCACCGGACCTTGACCTGCGACTCGAACTCGTCCTTGTCGACGTTCAGCACGTCGCCGAGGGCGTTGAAGACCTTGCCCTTGGTGATCTGGCCGACCGGGACGGAGATGGCCGCGCCGGTGTCGCTGACCTGCGTGCCACGGACCAGGCCGTCGGTCGGCTGCATCGAGATGCCGCGGACCATGCCGTCGCCGAGGTGCTGCGCGACCTCGAGGGTCAGGGTCTTCTTGCCCGAGCCGTCGGGGTTGTCCACCTCGACGTGCAGGGCGTTGTACATGTCCGGAATAGCGTCGACGGGGAACTCCACGTCGACGACCGGGCCGATGACCCGCGCGACGCGGCCCGTCGCCGTGGTCGGCTCAACAGTGGTGGTCATTCTCATTCGCTCCCGCGGCTAGCGTCGGCGAGGGCGTTGGCACCGCCGACGATCTCGCTGATTTCCTGGGTGATCTCGGCCTGACGGGCCGAGTTGGCAAGCCGCGTGAGCGACTTGATGAGCTCGCCGGCATTGTCCGTCGCGCTCTTCATCGCACGCCGGCGAGCGGCGTGCTCGGAGGCGGCCGACTGCAGCATCGCGTTGTAGATCCGGCTCTCGACGTACCGCGGCAGCAGCGCGTCGAGGACGCCCTCCGCCGACGGCTCGAAGTCGTACAGCGGGAAGATCTCCGCCTTGGCCGGCGTCTGGTCGCTGAGCTGGACCTCGTCCAGCTTCAGCGGCAGCAGCCGGGCGTCCACCGCGTTCTGCGTCAGCATCGACACGAACTCGGTCGAGACGAGGTGGAGCTCGTCCACGCCGCCCGTCTCGGCCGTGAAGGCCTCGATCAGGTCGGCCGCCACGGCCTTGGCGTCGCCGTAGGTCGGCTTGTCCGAGAATCCCGTCCACGAGCCCGCGACCGAGAAGTCGCGGAAGCCGTAGTACGAGACGCCCTTGCGGCCGACGATGTACGTCACCACGTCCTTGCCCTCGCCGCGGAGCCGCTCGGAGAGCGTGAGCGCCGCCTTGATGGCGTTGGTCGAGTAACCGCCCGCCAGACCACGGTCCGCCGTGATCAGCAGGACGGCGGCCCGGGTGGCGTCCGGGTTCTCGGTGGTGAGCGGGTGCTTGGCGTTGGACCGGGTGGCCACCGCCGTCACCGCCCGGGTGAGCTCATCGGCGTACGGAGTGGAGGCGGCCACCGCGCGCTGCGCCTTGACGATGCGCGACGCGGAGATCATCTCCATCGCCTTGGTGATCTTCTTCGTCGCGGTGACAGAGCGGATCCGGCGCTTGTAGACCCGAAGCTGTGCTCCCATGGGTCGTTACGTCCTTTCCCTCGCTACCGGACTCAGGCCTGCTCGCCGAGCAGCTTGCCGTCGGCGGTGGTGAAGCCCTGCTTGAAGGCGTCGATCGCGGTGGTCAGCGCGTCGACGGTGCCGTCGGCGAGCAGACCGGTCTCGACGATGCCGGCCAGCAGGTCCTTGTGCTGCAGGCGCACGTGGTCCAGGAACTCACGCTCGAAGCGGCGGATGTCCGCCACCGGGACGTCGTCCAGCTTGCCGGTGGTGCCGGCCCAGATGGAGACGACCTGCTCCTCGACCGGGAACGGCTGGTACTGGCCCTGCTTCAGCAGCTCGACCATGCGCGCACCGCGCTCCAGCTGGGCCTTGGAGGCCGCGTCCAGGTCGGAACCGAAGGCGGCGAACGCCTCCAGCTCACGGTACTGGGCGAGGTCCAGGCGCAGACGGCCGGCGACCGAGCGCATGGCCTTGATCTGGGCGGAGCCACCGACGCGGGAGACCGAGATACCGACGTTCACGGCCGGGCGGATGCCGGCGTTGAACAGGTCGGACTCCAGGAAGCACTGGCCGTCGGTGATGGAGATGACGTTGGTCGGGATGTACGCCGAGACGTCGTTGGCCTTGGTCTCGATGATCGGCAGACCGGTCATCGAGCCGCCGCCCAGGGCGTCGTTCAGCTTGGCGCAGCGCTCCAGCAGACGGGAGTGCAGGTAGAACACGTCACCCGGGTAGGCCTCGCGGCCCGGCGGGCGGCGCAGCAGCAGGGAGACGGAGCGGTAGGCCTCGGCCTGCTTCGACAGGTCGTCGAAGATGATCAGGACGTGCTTGCCTTCGTACATCCACTCCTGGCCGATGGCCGAACCGGTGTACGGGGCGAGGTACTTGAAGCCGGCCGGGTCGGAGGCGGGAGCAGCCACGATGGTGGTGTACTCCAGCGCGCCGGCCTCCTCCAGGGCGCCACGGACGGACGCGATGGTGGAGCCCTTCTGGCCCACGGCGACGTAGATGCAGCGGACCTGCTTCTCCGGGTCGCCCGAGCGCCAGTTGTCACGCTGGTTGATGATCGTGTCGACGGCCACCGCGGTCTTGCCGGTCTGGCGGTCACCGATGATCAGCTGGCGCTGGCCGCGGCCGATCGGGGTCATCGCGTCGATGGCCTTGATGCCGGTCTGCAGCGGCTGCTTGACCGACTTGCGGGCCATGACGCCGGGGGCCTGCAGCTCCAGGGCGCGGCGGCCGGTGGAGGCGATGTCGCCCAGACCGTCGATCGGGTTGCCCAGCGGGTCCACGACGCGGCCGAGGTAGCCGTCGCCGACCGGCACGGAGAGGATCTCGCCGGTGCGGCGCACCGTCTGGCCCTCCTCGATGCCGCTGAACTCACCGAGGATGACGACACCGATCTCGCGGGTGTCGAGGTTCAGCGCGAGGCCGAGCGTGCCGTCCTCGAACTTCAGCAGCTCGTTCGCCATGACCGAGGGCAGGCCCTCGACATGCGCGATACCGTCCGCCGCGTCAGTGACCGTGCCGACCTCTTCACGCGAGGCGGCGTCCGGCTGGTACGACTGGACAAAGTCGGCCAGCGCGTCCCGGATTTCCTCCGGACGGATCGTAAGCTCCGCCATCAGGCTTCCCTGCTCTCCTAGTTTGCGATCCTCGGCCCGCCATTGAGGGCCGCAAGTATTCGACTCTCGGCCGGGTCTCTCGAACCGGCCGTACGATTTGCCGGCTCCGGTGGAGCCGGTTCCCGACCGAGGGTCGGATGTGCTTCGGTACTCAGCCTTCGAGCGACTGGCGAGCGCCTTCGAGGCGGCTCGACACGGTGCCGTCGATGATCTCGTCGCCGATCTGGACCCGGACACCGCCGACGACCTCGGGGTCGACGTCGATGTTCAGGTGCACCTGGCGGCCGTAGAGCCGGCCCAGGGCGCCCGACAGGCGCTCCTTCTGGCCGTCCGACAGCGGCACCGCGGTGGTGACCAGGGCCACCACGCGCCCGCGCCGGGCGGCGGCGAGCTTCGAGTAGGACTCGAGGCCCTGCTCAAGGCTACGGCCACGCGGAGCGTTCACCAGGGCGGTGACCAGCCGGACGGTGCCGGCGTTGGCGCGGCCGCCGAGCAGCTTCTTGATCAGCGCCGCCTTGGGGGCGGCACCGGCCTTCGGCTCGGTCAGCGCGGAGCGCAGCTCGTTCGAGCCGCTCACCACCCGGCCGAACCGGAACAGCTCGTCCTCGACGTCGTCCAGGACACCGGCCTTCTCGGCCGCGATGACCTCGGCGTACGCGGCCAGCTCCTCGACGGCGTCGACCAGGTCACGCGCACCCGACCAGCGGGAGCGGACCAGGCCGGAGACCAGGTCGATGGTCTCGCCGGAGACCTGACCGGTCAGCAGCGAGGAGACCAGCTGGGCCTTGTCCTGGCCGGACCGGGACGGGTCGGTCAGGACGCGGCGCAGCGACACCTCACGGTCCAGGAGGACCGTGACGGCGGTGAGCTCCTCGGCGAGCTTGGCCGCATCCACCGAGGTGGAGTCGGTCAGGCCTTCGAGGTTCTGCCGCCCGGCGGCGAGGGCCTCGCGGCTTGCGCCGATCACTTGGCCGCACCCTGAGCAACGGCGGCCTTGGCCTCCAGCTCGTCCAGGAAGCGGTCGATGACGCCGCTCTGCCGCGCGTGGTCCTCGAGGGACTCACCCACGATGCGGGAGGCCAGCTGCGAAGCGAGCGAACCCACGTCCTGGCGCAGGGCGGCGGTCGCCTGCTTCTTGTCGGCCTCGATCTGCGCGTGGCCGGCGGCGACGATGGCCTCGCGCTGACGCTGGCCCTCCTCGCGCATCTCGGTGAGCTGGGCAGCGCCCTGCTCGCGAGCCTGCTCGACGATGCGGGCAGCCTCGTGACGCGCCTCGGCGAGCTCGGCGCGGTACTGCTCAAGCAGGGCCTGAGCCTCGGCCTGAGCGGCCTCGGCCCGCTCCATTCCGCCCTCGATGGCGTCCCGGCGCTCCGACAGCACCTTCTCGATGCTGGGGAGGAGCTTCTTGCCGAGCAGGCCGAAGACGATGAAGAAGCAGAGCAGGCCGATGATGATCTCGGGCCACGCGGGCAGGAGAGGATTCATGATCTCCTCCGTCTCCGCAAGCTGAGCCACGACGCTCATATCTGGACCTTCCTCGAAGGGTCTACGGCGGGGATTACTTGGGGCCCTGGCCGAAGACGAACGGCATGACGATGCCGATGAGGGCGAGCGCCTCGGTCAGCGCGAAGCCGATGAACATGTTGGAGCGGATGAGGCCGGCGGCCTCGGGCTGGCGGGCCATGGCCTGCACGCCGTTACCGAAGATGAGACCGACACCGATGCCGGGGCCGATCGCGGCGAGGCCGTAACCGATCGAAGCGACGGAACCGTAGACGCCGACCTCAGCGAGCATGCTCATTGCAGTGTGTCCTTTGCGGGGATGGTGTACCGGTGGTGATTGGCCACCGGGCGTTCCGGGAGTGGTTCAGGAGGGCCGTGGCCCCTGGCTCAGTGCGCCTCTTCGAGGGCACCGGCGATGTAGCTGCTGGCCAGCATCACGAAGATGTAGGCCTGCAGGAACTGGACCAGCAGCTCGAAGGCGGTCAGGCCGACGGCGACGATGAACGAGGCCGAGCCGTAGAGCGCGCCCAGGGTCGGGCTGAGCAGGTACCAGGAGGCGATGGAGAACATCACGATCAGCAGGTGGCCGGCGAACATGTTCGCGAAGGCTCGGACCGCGAGCGTGAACGGGCGCACGAAGATGTTCGAGAAGAACTCGATCGGCACCAGGATGAACATGACCCAGCCGGGAATGCCCGAAGGCCAGCAGAGGTTCTTCAGGCCGCCGACGAAGCCGTGCTTCTTGAAGGTCAGCGTCATGTAGGTGACCCAGACGACGGCCGCGAGGCCGGCCGGGAACGCGATCGCTGCCGTCACCGGGAACTGGGCGAACGGGATGACCGACATGATGTTCATCAACCAGACGAAGAAGAACATCGAGACGAGCATCGGGACGTACTTCTCGCCCTTCTTGCCGATCGTCTCCAGCACGATGGAGCGCTTGACGAAGTCGTAGCCGATCTCACCGACCAGCTGCAGCTTGCCCGGGACGAGGCGCGGCTTGGCGAACGAGGCCCAGAAGAAGACGACCACCAGGAAGGCGACGATCATCGACAGCAGCATCGGCTTGTTGAAGTCGACGCTGCCGATCGAGAAGATCGGCTCGAACTGGAACTCGTTCAGGCCCGGGGCCGGGAAGCCGCAGCCAGCGTCCCCGAAGTGGCAACTGCCTGAGGCGAGGAACGTGAGCTGATCAGCACTCACCACGGACTCCTTCGTCGTGACGCATGGTTACGGCAACCTCGGTGTGTCGGCGTGGCCTGCGGCCACGGTGCGGCACTGGAACTTGATGGGTTTCTCGCGGAGCCCGCTCGGCAGGTAGCAGCGCCACAGCGGGACCATCGAAGACTGCACGGGTCCGGGGGGCGATCCGTCCATCGATCGGACAGACCTGGCCGCTTCCCGTACTCCGTTGTTGCGACGGACGATAGCAGTCCGTCAGGACCGCATAAACACCGCCCCCCTCGTTGGGGGGACAGTCGGGCCTCGTCACTGTTGACGCCCCGAGTCGGAAGGCTTGTCGGCCTTGTTTTCGGAGGCGTCGGTGTCGACGTAGAAGGTCTTGGCCTTGAGTGCGCCGCGCACCTGGAAGCCCGTCCAGATCAGGGCGCAGCCCAGCAGCGTGAAGGCGAACGCCTGCCGGTTGAAGAGCTCGGTGTTCTTGAAGACCGCGAGGACGATACCGACCAGCAGGATCTGAGTGGTGTAGACCAGGAGTCCGGCGGCCATCATGATGTGCGGGTTCGACCTGGTCAGCCGGTCGAGTGCGACCTGGCCGAAGCTGAAGAAGGCCATCACCAGCAGCGTTCCGAACAGGGCGCCGAGCGCTCCCTTGCCGCCCGCGACGGCATAGGAGATCACCATGGCGATGATTCCGGCGACCGCAGTGGGGATCGCGGCGCCGCGGAGGATCCGCGCGTCGTTGGACGGCATGTCGGCAGCTCCGGCGGCATGTCGATGTGGCGGGGGGACGGGCACAGAACGTGGTGGGTGGCACCGACCGAGGAAGCGCCGCAGGCCTTGCCGCTCCGCGGCGGGCCCGTCGAGGGAGACCGACCAGGGACGGAAGTCCTCCACCTGTCAGGTCTTTCGGCGTGTTCTCGGTACTCGTGAACGGTATCACAAACTATTTGATGAGAGCTTTACCATGAATGTGTGGTACCTGTCACACCGATGGCCCAACAGTGTCGCCGTACGGGTGAACCATCTTGACGATACGTCAGTTCACCTGACGGCCACGGTTCGTACCGTTGCCGTTGCCGTTCCCGTTGCCGCCGACGGCGGACGAGCCCTTGGGCAGTTCGCCGAGCAGTTCCTTGTCCTTGGCGGACAGCTCGGCCATCGGCGCCGAGGTCGGGGCGGGCGGCACGGCGTCGCTCCCGACGGCCGCCGCGGCACTCCGGGCCGGGCCGCGGCGCCGGTAGCGCGGCGGGACGAAGCCCTGCACCGCGCGCGGGGCCCGCGGGCGGAACCGCGGGGTGAGCAGCACGACCAGGCCGACCAGGCAGAGCCCGGCCAGCGTCAGCACGACCGTGCGGCCGGTGTTGGTGACCGAGAAGGCGACGGTCCCGAAGGCGATCAGCGCGGCCCAGAAGTACATGATCAGCACGGCCCGGCTGTGCGAGTGGCCGACCTGGAGCAGCCGGTGGTGCAGGTGCCGCTTGTCGGCGGCGAAGGGCGACTGCCCGGCCCAGGTGCGGCGGACCACGGCGAGCAGCAGGTCGGCGAGCGGCAGCGCGATGACGGTCAGCGGCAGCAGCAGCGGGATGTAGATCGGCACCAAGGCGTGCACGGTGGCGGTCTGCGAACCGGTCTCGCTGGTGATGAGGTCGGGGTCGACGCGGCCGGTGATGGAGATCGCGGCGACGGCCAGCATCAGGCCGAGCATCATCGAGCCGGAGTCGCCCATGAAGATCCGGGCCGGGTGCAGGTTGTGCACCAGGAAGCCCAGGCACATGCCGATCAGCAGCACGCTGAACAGCACGGCGGGGGCGGCGTCCGAGATCGTGTAGCCGTACCAGAGCCGGTACGAGTACAGGAAGAAGGCCATCGCGGCGATGCAGACCATGCCGCCGGCCAGGCCGTCCAGGCCGTCGATGAAGTTCACCGCGTTGACCATGACGACGACCAGGGTGACCGAGATGACCATGCCCTGGGTGGGGCTGACCGCGACCGCGCCGACGCCGGGCACCGGCAGGGTGATCACGGTGACCCCCTGCCAGACCATCACGCCGGCGGCGATCATCTGGCCGCCCAGCTTGACCAGGGCGTCCACGCCCCACTTGTCGTCGAGCACGCCGAGCAGCCACATGATCCCGGCGCCGGAGAGCAGCGCGCGGATGTCGGTGCCCTGGGAGAAGACCTTGGAGAGGTTGTCCAGCTGCGAGGCGACCAGGATGCCCGCGCAGAGTCCGCCGAACATGGCGATGCCGCCCAGCCTCGGCGTGGGCTCGCGGTGCACGTCACGGGCGCGGACCGGCGGCATCGCGCCCGCCGCGATCGCGAACTTCCGGACCGGGCCGGTCAGCAGGTAGGTGACGGCCGCGGTGCAGAACAGCACCAGCAGATACTCACGCACCACTGGCCTCCTGCGTCACTGTCCGACGGGTGGGTACCGAAGGTACTCCCGTGCCTGTCCGGGTATCGAGGTGCGTCGCCACGGCACACACCTTATTGAGTCGGACGCCCGGGACGTGCATCGCGGTTCGCCCTACCGGGTAGCTGACCGCGATACCCGCTCACCGGCGGTCGGCGAAGGCCCCCGCGAGCTCCCGGACCCGGGCACCGATCCGTACGTCCGTTCCCTCGGAGAGCAGCCGTCCGATCAGGCCGGCGATCTCGGCCAGCTCCGCCTCGCCCATGCCCTGCGAGGTGACGGTCCCGCTACCGAGCCGGATCCCGGACGTCTCGGCGGGCGGCGCCGGGTCGTACGGCAGGGCGCACTTGCCGAGCATCAGTCCGGCGACGGCGCAGCGGCGCTCGGCCTCGGCGCCGCTGACCTCGAGCGGGCCGACGTCGGCGGTGACCAGGTGGGTGTCGGTACCGCCGGTCAGTGGGCGCATGCCGGCCTCCGCGAGCCCCGCGGCCAGGACGCGCGCCCCCGCGACGGTGCGGTGGGCGTACGCGCGGTACCCGGGGGTGGCCGCCTCGGCGAACGCGACGGCCTTGCCGGCCACCTCGTTCATCGCCGCGCCGCCCTGGCTGAACGGGAAGACCGCCCGGTCGATCCGCTCGGCCAGAGCTGCGGTGGAGAGCAGCAGGCCGCCGCGCGGACCGCGGAGCAGCTTGTGGGTGGCGGCCACGGTGACGTCCGCGTACGGCACCGGGGAGGGCGCCACACCCGCCGCGACCAGGCCGCTGGTCTGCGCGGCGGAGGCGATCAGATAGGCGTCCACCTCGTCGGCGATCTCCCGGAAGGCGGCCCAGTCCGGGTGCCGCGGGTACGAGATGGAGCCGGCCACGATGGCCTTCGGGCGGTGCTTGCGCGCGAGCTCACGGACCTCGTCGAGGTCGATCAGACCGTCCTCCCGGCGCACCCCGTAGCCGACGAAGTCGAACCAGCGGCCGGAGAAGTTGGCGCGCGAGCCGCAGCTGAGGTGGCCGCCGTGCTCCAGCGACATCGCCAGCACCACGTCACCCGGCCGCAGCAGTGCCGCGTACGTCGCCAGCATCGCCGAAGTGACCGACCGGGGCTGGACGTTGGCGTGCGGGGCGGCGAAGAGTCCGCAGGCCCGGTCGATCGCCAGCAGCTCGGCGGCGTCCGCCAGCGTGCAGCCGGTGTGGTGGCGCCGGCCGGGGTAGCCCTCGGCGTACTTGTCGATCAGCGGGCCGGTGAGGGCGGCCAGCACTGCGGGGCTGGTGAGGTTCTCCCCCGCCAGCAGCTGGACGCTCTCGGCCCGCCGCTCGGCCTCGGCGGCCAGCAGGTCTGCCAGCTGCGGGTCGGCACGGCGCAGCGTCTCGGACGCCCACCGCCGCCCTGTCGTCTCGGAGGTTCCGGTCGCGGCATCGGTGACGGTCATGGCGGAGCTCCCGGGGCGCATCGGGTGGATTTCTCCAGCGTAGGTCCGGGGATCGCGGCCGTCCTGCCGACGCGGGGCCGGTGCACCCGGCCGGGCGGCAGGAGGGCGCGCCGGTGCCGAAAGCGAGGAACGAGGAGACCCGAGGCACGAGGGGCATCCGAGCGACGACCGTCGGCACCGGGACCAGCGCCCGGAGCCGCCCATCGGGCACAGCGGCAGGAGGGCGCGCCGGTGCCGAAAGCGAGGAACGAGGAGACCCGAGGCACGAGGGGCATCCGAGCGACGACCGTCGGCACCGGGACCAGCGCCCGGAGCCGCCCATCGGGCACAGCGGCAGGAGGGCGCGCCGGTGCCGTCGATCAGACCGGGCGGCGGGCGGGGACGCCGGTGAGCGCGGTGACCACCGGGTCCACCGCGTGGAATATCTCCTCGCCGCAGTTGCGGAACATGCCGATCGGCGCGCCGTACGGGTCGTGCACCTCGTCCGACTCCGGGCTGGCGGCGAGCAGCCAGCCGCGCAGCGCCGCGGCGGCCCGGACCAGGGCGCGGGCACGCTCGGTGACGTCGGCGCCGCGGCGCGGGTCGGGCAGGGTGCCCGGGTCGATCGTCCGGACGAGGCGGGTGAACTCCTTCAGGGTGAACGTCCGCAGCCCGGCCTCGTGGCCCATCGAGATCACCTGGGCGCGGTGGTCCAGGGTGGCGGTGAGCACCAGGTCGGCCTCGACCACGTGCTCGTCCAGCAGCTCGCGCCCGGCGAAGCCGCCGCTGTCGGCGCCGTACTCGTCCAGCACCGTGGCGGCGTGCTCCTCCATCGGCGCACCCACATGTCCCCAGGTGCCGGCGCTCTCCACGAGGATGCGCCCGGCGACCCGGGGGCTGAGCCGGGTGTCCAGCTCACGCCGGGTGAGCCGCTCGGCGATCGGCGAGCGGCAGATGTTCCCGGTGCAGACGAAGAGGATCCGGAAGTGGTCCAACGGCCTGGGGCCCACGCTCAGGTACGGCGATATGCCGGGCCCGGCATGGAGGGAGGCGGCCGTCAACTGCCGGCCTCCAGGTCGGGGACGACCTCCCTCAGCTGCTCGGCGCTGATCGCGCCGGCCCGCAGCAGGACCGGGACCTTGCCCGTGACGTCGACGATGGAGGACGCGGTGGCGTGGTCGGCCGTGCCGCCGTCCAGGTAGACCGAGATGGCGTCGCCGAGCTGCTGCTCGGCTTCGTCGCAGGTGGACGGCGACGGGCCGCCGGTCTTGTTGGCGCTGGAGACGGCGAGCGGGCCGGTGGCGTTCAGCAGCTCGATCGCGACCGGGTGCAGCGGCATCCGGACGGCGACGGTGCCCCGGGTCTCGCCGAGGTCCCAGCGCAGCGAGGGCTGGTGCCGGGCGACCAGGGTGAGGCCGCCGGGCCAGAAGGCGTCGACGAGCTCCCAGGCCTGCTCGGAGAAGTCGGTGACCAGGCCGTGCAGGGTGGTCGGCGAGCCGACCAGGACCGGCGAGGGCATGTTGCGGCCGCGGCCCTTGGCGGCCAGCAGGGCGGCGACGGCCTCCGGCGAGAAGGCGTCCGCACCGACCCCGTACAGGGTGTCGGTGGGGAGCACGACGAGTTCGCCCCGGCGGATGGCCGAGGCGGCCTCGCGCAGACCGGTGGCGCGGTCCCCGGCGTCGGCACAGTCGTAGCGGCGGCTCATCGGTGCGGTCCCCTTCCGAGATGGCTCATCACGTGGGCGGGCGCGTTCACAGCGACGCCCCGCGGGCGGTGGTGCTGCGTTGAATGGTCACAACGAGACCCTTCCGGGCCGTCGTGCTGTGTTCAGTGGTCACAACGAGACCTTTCGGGCTGTTGTGAAACGCGGCCGGTTGTTCAGGTCGCGGTGGTCGGCGGTGTCGGTCCAGCCGCCTTCCTCGTTGAAGATCCACGGCACCTGGCCGCCCTGGGTGTCGGCGTGCTCGATCACCACGGCGCCGCCCGGGCGCAGCAGGCGGGCGGCGACGCGCTCGATGCCGCGGATGGTCTCCAGCCCGTCCTCGCCGGAGAACAGCGACATCTGCGGGTCGTGGTCGCGGGCCTCCGGAGCGACGTACTCCCACTCGGTGAGCGGGATGTACGGCGGGTTGGAGATGACCAGGTCGAAGCGGCCGTCCCAGGAGCGGTCGTCGGCGAAGGCCTTGGTGGCGTCGCCGGCGTGCAGGGTGACCCGGGCCCGGTCGGAGCTGGCCTCGATGTTGCGCCGGGTGTACCGCAGCGCGCCCTCGTCCAGCTCGAAGGCGTGCACGGTGGAGCGCGGCAGCTCCTGGGCGAGGGCCAGCGCGATGGCGCCGGAGCCGGAGCAGAGGTCGACCACCAGCGGCTCGGCGACGTCCATGTCGCGGACGGCGTCTATGGCCCATTCGACGACCGTCTCGGTCTCCGGGCGGGGCACGAAGACCCCGGGGCCGACCTCCAGCTCCAGGTAGCGGAAGAACGCCCGGCCGGTGATGTGCTGGAGCGGCTCGCGCGCCTCGCGGCGGGAGACGGCCTCCCAGTAGCGGGCGTCGAAGTCGGCGTCCTTGACCGTGTGCAGCTGGCTGCGCTTGACGTTGTGGACGTGTGCGGCGAGCTCCTCCGCGTCGAAGCGCGGCGACGGCACACCGGCCGCGGCCAACCGCTGGGTGGCCTGGGCCACCTCGGCGAGCAGCAGGTTCACGTACGACCTCTTGTTTCTGCGCTGCGGCTTCTCTGGTGCGTCCGGGGCCCGGACGCCGGTCTCAGTTCTGCTGTGCCGCCGCGAGCTTTGCGGCCGCGTCCGCGTCCACGCAGGACTGGATCACCGCGTTCAGGTCGCCGTCCAGGACCTGGTCCAGGTTGTACGACTTGAAGCCCGTGCGGTGGTCCGAGATGCGGTTCTCGGGGTAGTTGTACGTGCGGATCCGCTCGGAGCGGTCCACGGTGCGGACCTGGCTGCGGCGCGCGTCCGAGGCCTCCCGCTCGGCCTCCTCCTGCGCGGCGGCCAGCAGCCGCGAACGCAGGATGCGCATCGCCTGCTCCTTGTTCTGCAGCTGGCTCTTCTCGTTCTGGCAGGACGCCACGATACCGGTCGGAAGGTGGGTGATCCGGACCGCCGAGTCGGTGGTGTTGACCGACTGGCCGCCGGGGCCGGACGAGCGGTAGACGTCGATCCGCAGGTCGTTGGCGACGATCTCGACCTCGACCTCCTCCGCCTCGGGGGTGACCAGCACGCCGGCCGCGGAGGTGTGGATGCGGCCCTGCGACTCGGTGGCGGGGACGCGCTGCACGCGGTGCACGCCGCCCTCGTACTTCAGCCGGGCCCAGACGCCCTGGGCGGGCGAGCCATCGGGGTTCGTCCGGGCGCCCTTGGTCTTGACGGCCACCGAGACGTCCTTGTAGCCGCCGAGGTCGGACTCGTTGGAGTCGATGATCTCGGTCTTCCAGCCGATCCGCTCGGCGAAGCGCAGGTACATCCGGAGCAGGTCACCGGCGAACAGCGCGGACTCCTCGCCGCCCTCGCCCGCCTTGATCTCCAGGATGACGTCCTTCTCGTCGCTCGGGTCGCGCGGGACGAGCAGCAGCCGCAGCTCCTCCGTCAGCTCCTCGCGGCGGGCCTCGGAGTCCTTCACCTCGGCGAGGAACTCCGGCTCCTCGGCGGCGAGTTCGCGCGCGGCCTCGATGTCCTCGCCGGCCTGCTTCCACGCCCGGTAGACCCGGGTGATCGGGGTCAGCTCGGCGTACCGCTTGGCCAGCTTCCGGGCGTTGGCCTGGTCGGCGTGGACGGACGGGTCGGCCAGCCTCGTTTCGAGGTCGGCGTGCTCGACGAGGAGCTCTTCGACTGCCTCGAACATGGGTGGCCTTCTTCCCGTGGGTTGCGGTGATGGGGGTCGCGGGGCGCTCGGGCGCCGGGGGACGCGAACGGCGCCGGTCCCCAGCGCCCCCGGAACGAGTACGGGGGCACCGGAAACCGGCGCCGAGGGAGCGCTAGGCCTTCGCGCTGTGCTGCTTGCCGAAGCGGGCCTCGAAGCGGGCGACGCGGCCACCGGTGTCGAGGATCTTCTGCTTGCCGGTGTAGAACGGGTGGCACTGCGAGCAGACCTCGGCGCGGATCTCGCCGCTGGTCTCGGTCGAGCGGGTGGTGAACTCGTTGCCGCAGGTGCAGGTCACATGGGTGACCACGTACTCGGGGTGAACGTTGGACTTCAAGGGGTTCTCCTAGTGTTCGGGAGGGCACCGGGTCGGCGGCTGGGACGCCGCACGTGAACCGGGACCGACGGACCAGTCTGCCAGGACCGGCCGCTTCTTCCCAAACCGGGTGGCGATCCGGGATATTCCGGGCCGGGCTCAGCGGGCCGCGGTCGCCCTCGGCGAGGGCTTCGCGGCGTTCGCCGGGCCGGTCGCCGGGGCCTTCGAGGGGGCCTTCGCGGGGACCGTGGGGGTGGCCTGGGCGGGGTTCGAGGGCTGGGCCGCCACGACGCCCTGCGGGAGCGCCTGGTCGGCCTTCAGGGCCGCCCAGAGCTGGTCCGCCTGCGGCTGCTGCGCGACCACCCGGTTGGGGTCGCCGGGGGCCGTCACGACCGGCAGGGTCACCATCGACAGCTGGTCCGGGCCGATCCCCTTGAGCTCCTCGGCCAGGCCCACCAGGGAGTTCACCGAGGCCAGCGCCGAGTCGGTGGTGACGGAGCTGGTCAGGGTGTCGCCGACCGACCAGAGCTTGACCGGGTTGGAGAAGAGCCCCATCCCGCCGGCCTGCTGGAGCAGCGACCTCACCATCTGCTTCTGCAGCTCGATCCGGCCGAGGTCGCTGCCGTCGCCGACGCCGTGCCGGGTACGGACGAAGGCCAGGGCCTGCTTGCCGTCGAGGTGGTGCTCGCCGGCCGCCAGGTCCAGCCCGCTGTCCTGGTCGTGGATGGGCACCGTGGTGGTCACCGTGACCCCGCCCATCGCGTCCACGAGCCGGGCGAAGCCGGCGAAGTCGATCTCCACGTAGTGGTCCATCCGCAGCCCGGTGAGCGCTTCGGTGGTCTTGACCGCACACGCGGCACCACCGGTCTCGTACGCGCTGTTGTACATCGCGCGCTTGGCCCCGGGGACGCTCCTGCCGCTCCTGTCGGTGCAGTCGGGCCGGGTGACCAGGGTGTCGCGGGGTATCGAGACCACCTCGGCCCGCGAGTGGTCCTGGTCGACGTGCACCACCATCGCGGTGTCCGAACGGGCGGTGTCGCCGGTGTCGCCGCCGGCCAGCGCGCCGTTGCCGCCGGCCCGCGAATCCGAGCCCAGCACCAGGATGTTGAACGAGCCGTCGGTGGCGGACGGCGGGCGGGCGGTGCCCAGCCGCGCGTTGATGTCGACGCTCTTGATGTTGCCGTTGAGCTTGAAGTACGCGTAGCCGGCCGCCCCGGTCCCGAGGACGACGAGCGCGGCGAACGCGCAGGCGGCCACGCGCAGGACCTTGCGGCGGCGGCTCGGAATCCTCTTTTGCTCGGCCATACGTTCCAGAGTAAATCGGACGACATGATCGAAAGGGATCAATCTGTCCCAACTCTGGAACAACGCGCAGAACCCCGGTCCGCTCGCGCGAACCGGGGTTCTGTGCTGGTGAGTTACCCGTCTACGGTCAGTCGCCGGACCCGGGGGTCGTCTTGGCGATCTGCATCAGGAACTCGGCGTTGGACTTGGTCTGCTTCATCTTGTCCAGCAGCAGCTCGATCGCCTGCTGCGAGTCGAGCGCGTGCAGCACCCGGCGGAGCTTCCAGACGATGGCCAACTCCTCGCTGCCCAGCAGGATCTCCTCCTTGCGGGTGCTGGAGGCGTCGACGTCGACGGCCGGGAAGATGCGCTTGTCCGAGAGCTTCCGGTCGAGCTTGAGCTCCATGTTGCCGGTGCCCTTGAACTCCTCGAAGATCACCTCGTCCATCCGCGAGCCGGTCTCGACCAGCGCGGTGGCCAGGATGGTCAGCGAGCCGCCGTTCTCGATGTTGCGCGCGGCACCGAAGAACTTCTTCGGCGGGTACAGCGCGGTCGAGTCGACACCACCGGACAGGATGCGGCCGGAGGCCGGCGCCGCCAGGTTGTAGGCGCGGCCGAGGCGGGTGATCGAGTCCAGCAGGATCACCACGTCGTGGCCCAGCTCCACCAGGCGCTTGGCGCGCTCGATGGCCAGCTCCGCGACGGTGGTGTGGTCCTCCGCCGGGCGGTCGAAGGTCGAGGAGATGACCTCGCCCTTCACCGACCGCTGCATGTCGGTGACCTCCTCCGGACGCTCGTCGACCAGGACGACCATCAGGTGGCACTCGGGGTTGTTGTGGGTGATCGCGTTGGCGACCGCCTGCAGCACCATCGTCTTACCGGTCTTCGGCGGCGCGACGATCAGACCGCGCTGGCCCTTGCCGATCGGCGACACCAGGTCGATGATCCGGGTGGTCAGCACGCCCGGGTCGGTCTCCAGGCGGAGCCGCTCCTGCGGGTAGAGCGGGGTCAGCTTGTTGAACTCGGGGCGGCCGCGGCCGCTCTCCGGGTCCATGCCGTTGACCGAGTCCAGCCGCACCATGGCGTTGAACTTCTCGCGGCGCTCGCCGTCACGCGGCTGGCGGACCGCACCGGTGATGGCGTCACCCTTGCGCAGGCCGTTCTTGCGGACCTGGGCGAGCGAGACGTAGACGTCGTTCTGGCCCGGCAGGTAGCCGGAGGTGCGCACGAACGCGTAGTTGTCGAGGATGTCGAGGATGCCCGCGACCGGGATCAGGACGTCGTCCTCGCCGACCTGCGGCTCGGCTACGCCCGCCTCGAAGCCCTCGCGGCGCCCACGGCCCCGGCGGTCGCGGTAACGGCCGCGGCGGCCGCGGCGGCCGTCGCCGAACTCGTCGTCGTCGTAACCGCCCTGCTGCTGCGCCTGCGGCTGGGCCTGCTGGCCGCCCTGGCGGTTCTGCTGGCCCTCGCCCTGGCCGCCCTGCTGCTGGCCACCCTGGCGGTCGGCACGCTCGGGGCGGTCGGTACGGTCCCGGCGGTTGCGGCGGTCGCGGCGCGACTCGCGGCTCTCGCCGTCCTGGCCGGCCTGGGCCTCGCCGGCCTCCTGGCGGCCCTCGCGCTCGCCGCCCTCGCGGCGGTCGCGACGGTCCCGGCGGTCGCGGCGGGTCTCGGTACGACCCTCCTCGCGGCCCTCGAAGGCGCGGGTCTCGGCCGGGCGGGCCTCGGCCTGCTTGGCCTCGGTGGCGACCGAGGCGGGCGCCTCGGCGGCGGCCTCGGCGGTCGGGGCGCCGGCGGCCGAGGTGGCCCGGCGGCGGGTGCGCTCGGTACGGGCGGGCGCGGCGGTCTCGGCGGCGGCCTGGACCGGGATATCGATCTGGGCCTGCGCCTCTGCGGCGGCCGGGGCCTCGGCCTGCGCGGCCTTGGTGCGGCGGGCGGGCTTCTCGGCCGGCTCCGCGGCGTCCGCCTTGGCGGCGGCACGCTTGGTGGCCGGGGCGGCCGTGGTGGCGCCGCCGGCGGCGAGCAGCGGGTCCCCGCCGCTCTTCTCCTTGATGGCCTCGATCAGCTGGCTCTTGCGCAGGCGTCCCGTGCCGCTGATCCCCAGCGTCGAGGCGAGCTTCTGCAGCTCGGCCAGGACGAGGCCGTCCAGGCCCGCGGCAGCGGTACGACGGCGCCGGGCCGGGGCCGCGGGGGCGGCGGCTGCGTCCGACGCCTCGGCGTCCGGGCGCGCGCCCATCAGATCGGTGGTGTCGCTCACTAAGGGTCCTTCCCTGGAGCGGACGTCGGCCTGTCTGGCTCGGCGACCGGTTGTGCTGTCCTGACCAACGCTCGACTGCGTCGGTCCGAGGCGGTGATCCCCCGAATGGCGGTCGCCAGTCGGGAGAGGGCTGCGAGGTGCGGTGCGTGAAGCACGGTGGTGCTGAGTGGCGCGATGGGACGGTCGCGTGCCGACCCTTCCCCCCAGCCTTCGGCCGGGAGGTACCCCCACCCCAGCTTCGGTAGGGGGTGTACCCCCACGCTGCCTGCGAATCCCGGGCCCCGTCGCGTGACGGTGGCCCGTGCTCCGCCCGTTCTGGCCTCAGGTGGAGGCTGCGGGTGGGAGTCAGGTGCCGTCACGGCTTCGGGATGCGGCCGCAAGTCGCGCAGGCAGGCTGCGTACGCGCTGCGGTGGGCTCCCGGAGAATCGTCGCCCCGTGCATCGCCGGGGCTCCGCGCGAGCGGAGCGCTGGGATCGGGACGCGGCGCACCGAGCCCCGGAGGGCACCTGGTGCAGCAATGAGGTTAACACTACCGACCCCCTCAGACATTCCCCAGCCTTGCGCTTGCCAATCGTGTCCGGACAACCCGGCTCCGGCCTGCGCCGGTCCGGGCTGCCGGACGTCCCGCCCGATGTCCTGCCGACGTGCTCGATGTCCTGCTCGACGGGCCCGTCGTACTGCTCCAAGGACCGCTCCGACCTGGTGCTCAGGCGTCGAGCGGGAGCACCGAGGCCCCGGCCCGGTCGAGCTCCAGCCGGTGCGCGGCGAACACCGGGCCGCCGTGACCGTGGTCGTCGGCGAAGGCCAGCACCTTCTCGGCACCCGCCTCGTCGGTGAGCGCCAGCACGGTCGGGCCGGCCCCGGAGATCACCGCGGGGATGCCCTCCGCGCGCAACGCCCCCACCAGCGCGGCACTGTCCGGCATCGCCGAGGCACGGTAGTCCTGGTGCAGCCGGTCCTCGGTGGCGGCGAGCAGCAGCTCGGGCCGCCGGGTCAGGGCCTCCACCAGCAGCGCGGCGCGGCCCGCGTTGACGGCGGCGTCGGCCAGCGGGACGGTCCTGGGCAGCAGGCCACGGGCGGTCTCGGTGAGCACCTCGGTGGCCGGGATGAAAACCACCGGGACGACCTGCGCGGACGGCTCCAGGGTGACGGCCTTGGCCGACTCCTCGTCGGTCCAGGCCACCGTGAAGTTGCCGCGCAGGCAGGCCGCGACGTTGTCCGGGTGGCCCTCCAGCTCGGAGGCGAGGGCCAGCAGCGCGTCGTCGTCCAGTGCGGACGGGCCGCCGATGGTGACGGCGCGGGCGGCCACGATGCCGGCGCAGATCGCGGCGGACGAGGAGCCCAGGCCCCGGCCGTGCGGTATCCGGTTGGCACAGACGACCTCGAGGCCGCGCGGCTGGCCGCCGAGACGGTCGAAGGCGGCCCGCATCGAGCGGACCACCAGGTGGCGCTCGTCGCGGGCCAGCGTGTCGGCACCCTCACCGGCGATGTCGACGGAGAGCCCGGAGTCGGAGACCCGGACGACCACGTCGTCGTACAGACCCAGGGCGAGTCCGAAGGCGTCGAAGCCGGGGCCGAGGTTGGCGCTGGTCGCGGGAACCCGGACCCGGACGGCGGCAGCACGGAACGCAGGACCGGCCATGCGGTGGACTCTCCTGGGGAAATCGGGCGGCGCGAAGCGCGTCGGTGCGAGGGTGGGGAGGGGCCGCGGGCCCCGGCCGGGGCGGGCGGTCACAGTCGTCGGCGCGGCCCGCAGACGGGCCGGACCCGGGGCATGTGCCACACGGCCGAACCCAGAGTATCGAAGAGAGGTTCCACAGTGGTACACCCCGTGGGCCTTCGATCTGGTGTGTTGCCGTTTCTGGCCGGAATGCATGCCGGAATGGCATCGGAATGCGCGGCTGAATTGACACAAAAGTGTCAGCCGAGAACGGCGTCGGGCCGACCCCCGAAAGGGTCGGCCCGGACACCGGTCACGGGGTGACGGGGCTCAGTCCAGCAGGCCGAGGCGCTGGGCGGCGGCCTCCGCGTCGATCGGGACCACCTGGGGCTGCGGCGCGCCGGCCACCGCCCAGTCCGGGTCCTTGAGGCCGTTGCCGGTCACGGTGCAGACGATCCGCTGGCCCGGGTCGACCAGGCCGGCCTCCGCCTTGGCCAGCAGACCGGCCACCGAGGCGGCCGAGGCGGGCTCCACGAAGACGCCCTCCTGCGCGGCCAACAGCCGGTAGGCGGACAGGATCTGACGATCGGTCACCTTGTCGATGAGGCCGCCCGACTCGTCCCGCGCGGCGAGCGCGAAGTCCCAGGAGGCGGGGTTGCCGATCCGGATCGCGGTGGCGATGGTCTGCGGCTTGAGCACCGGGGCGCCGTCCACGATCGGGGCCGAACCGGACGCCTGGAAGCCCCACATCCGCGGGGTGCGGGCGGCCAGCCCGTCGGTGGCGTATTCGCGGTAACCCTTCCAGTACGCGGTGATGTTGCCCGCGTTGCCGACCGGGAGGACGTGGATGTCCGGCGCGTCGCCGAGCATGTCCACGATCTCGAAGGCGGCGGTCTTCTGGCCCTCGATGCGAGCCGGGTTCACCGAGTTGACCAGCGCCACCGGGTACTTCTCGGACAGTTCACGCGCAAGAGTGAGGCAGTCGTCGAAGTTCCCGTCCACCTGCAGGATCTTGGCGCCGTGGACCAGCGCCTGGCCCATCTTGCCGAGCGCGATCTTGCCCTGCGGCACCAGCACCGCCGACACCATCCCGGCGCGTACCGCGTAGGCGGCGGCGGAGGCCGAGGTGTTGCCGGTGGAGGCGCAGATGACGGCCTGGGCGCCGTCCTCCTTCGCCTTGGAGATGGCCATCGTCATGCCGCGGTCCTTGAAGGACCCGGTCGGGTTGGCACCCTCGACCTTGAGGTAGACCTCGCAGCCGGTGCGCTCGGAGAGCACCTGGGCGGGGACGAGCGGCGTGCCGCCCTCCAGCAGGGTGACCACGGGAGTGGAGTCGCTGACCGGCAGGCGGTCGCGGTACTCCTCGATCAGGCCGCGCCACTGGTGGGTGTGCGCGCCTCTGGCGATCACGGCGTTCATGGCTGTTCCTACTCCCCTTCAACCCGCATGATGCTGGCCACGTCCCGCACGCTGTCCAGCGCACGGAGCTTGTCCACCGTCGCCGACAGGGCGGCGTCGGTGGCACGGTGGGTGACCACGACGAGCGAGGCGTCGCCGTCGCGGCCCTGCTGGCGCACGGTGTCGATGGAGACGCCGTGCTCGGCGAAGACGGACGCCACCTGGGCGAGCACGCCCGCGCGGTCGTCCACGTCCAGGCTGACGTGGTACCGGGTGACGACCTGGTCCATCGGCTTGGCCGGCAGCCGGGTGTACAGCGAGTCACCGGGGCCGGTGGCGCCGGCGAGCTTGTTGCGGCAGACCGCGACCAGGTCGCCGAGGACCGCGGAGGCGGTCGGCGAACCGCCCGCGCCCGGGCCGTAGAACATCAGCCGGCCGGCCGCCTCGGCCTCGACGAACACCGCGTTGTACGCCTCGCGGACGGACGCCAGCGGGTGCGACAGCGGGATCATCGCCGGGTGGACCCGCGCGGTGACCGACTCGCCGTCCGCCGCGCGCTCGCAGATCGCGAGCAGCTTGACCACGCAGCCCATCTCCTTGGCGGAGGCGATGTCGGCGGCGGTCACCTCGGTGATGCCCTCGCGGTAGACGTCCGCCGCGGTCACCTTGGTGTGGAAGGCGATCCCGGCCAGGATCGCGGCCTTGGCGGCGGCGTCGAAGCCCTCGACGTCGGCCGTCGGGTCGGCCTCGGCGTAACCGAGCGCGGTGGCCTCCTCCAGCGCCTCCGAGTAGCCGGCGCCGGTGCTGTCCATCTTGTCGAGGATGAAGTTGGTGGTGCCGTTGACGATGCCCAGCACCCGGTTCACCTTGTCCCCGGCGAGGGACTCGCGCAGCGGGCGCAGCAGCGGGATCGCGCCGGCCACCGCGGCCTCGTAGTAGAGGTCGACCCCGGCCTCGGCGGCCGCGGCGTGCAGCTCGGTACCGTCCTGGGCGAGCAGCGCCTTGTTGGCGCTGACCACCGAGGCGCCCTGCTTGAACGCCGACAGGAGGAGGTGTTTGGACGGCTCGATGCCGCCCACCACCTCGATCACCACGTCGATGTCGCCCCGGTTGACCAGGGCCTCGGCGTCGGTGGTGACCAGGTGCTCGGGCACGCCCGGGCGGGTCCGGCCGGCCCGGCGGACCGCGATGCCGGCGAGCTCGACCGGCGCGCCGATGCGCGCGGCGAGGTCGGCGGCGTCCGTCGTCATGATGCGCGCCACCTCGGAGCCCACCACACCACAGCCCAGCAACGCCACCTTCAGCGGCCGCGTACGCATCATCCGACTCCGCTCTGCATTCATCGTGCTTCGGTATTCCGGCGGGATTTCGGGTCCGCCGGAACTTCGGTCTGTACCAGTCTCCGGGACTTTCCGTACGGATCTACGGTCGTTCCATGATCTGAGACGAGAATTTCGTCATCCGATATCGAGACGCAGGAGATCCTCCTCCGTCTCGCGCCGGACGATCACCCGGGCCGAACCGTCCCGGACGGCCAGCACCGGGGGCTTGAGGGCGTGGTTGTAGTTGCTCGCCATCGAGCGGCAGTAGGCGCCGGTGGCGGGCACCGCGAGCAGGTCGCCCGGGGCCAGGTCGGCCGGCAGGAAGGCGTCCCGGACGACGATGTCGCCGGACTCGCAGTGCTTGCCCACCACACGGACCAGCATCGGCTCGGCGTCGCTGCTGCGCGACACCAGGGCCACCGAGTACTCGGCGTCGTAGAGCGCGGTACGGATGTTGTCGGACATGCCGCCGTCCACGCTGACGTAGGTGCGCAGCCCCTCCAGCGGCTTCACCGTGCCCACCTCGTACAGCGTGAAGGTGGTCGGGCCGACGATCGCGCGGCCGGGCTCGACGCTCAGCCGGGGGGCGCTCAGGTCGGCGGCGGCGCACTCGCGGCGCACGATTTCGGCCAGCGCGGAGGCGATCTCGGCGGGCTCGCGCGGGTCGTCCTCGCTGGTGTAGGCGATGCCGAGGCCGCCGCCGAGGTCGATCTCGGGCAGCTCGACGCCGTGCTCGTCGCGGATCTCGGCCAGCAGGCCGACCACCCGGCGGGCGGCCACCTCGAAGCCCGCCGTGTCGAAGATCTGCGAGCCGATGTGCGAGTGGATGCCGCGCAGCTCCAGGTTCTCGCCGTGCGCGAGCACCCGGCGCACGGCCTCGGCCGCCGCGCCGCCGCCCTCCCGTCGCCTACCCTCACCCTCGGCCCTGCCGCTTCGCGGCGCGGCCAGATTGAGCGAGAGGCCGAACTTCTGGTCCTCGTGCGCGGTGGCGATGAACTCGTGGGTGTGCGCCTCGACGCCGACGGTGATCCGGATCAGCACCGGCTGCCGGACGCCCTGCCGGCCGGCGATCGCGGCCAGGCGCTCGATCTCCTCGTAGGAGTCGACCACGATGTGGCCGACGCCCGCCTTCACGGCCTGCTCCAGCTCGTGGACGGACTTGTTGTTGCCGTGCAGCGCGATCCGCTCGGCGGGCATCCCCGCGGCCAGCGCGACCTGCAGCTCCCCGCCGCTGCACACGTCGACGTTCAGGCCCTCCTCGTGCAGCCAGCGCACGACCGCCTTGGAGAGGAACGCCTTGCCCGCGTAGTACACGTCCGCGTCGGTGCCGAAGGCGTCCCGCCAGGCGCGGGCCCGGGAGCGGAAGTCAGCCTCGTCCATGACGTAGGCCGGGGTGCCGAACTCGGCGGCGAGCCGGTTGACGTCGAGACCGCCGACGGTGACGACGCCGTCGGCGCCGCGGGTGACCGTCCGGGACCAGACCTTGGGGTCGAGCACGTTCAGGTCGGCCGGCGGGGCCTGGTAGTGGCCCTCGGGCAGCACGTCGCCGTGACGGGGGCCTGCGGGGTGTGCGGAGCGACTCATGAGCTCTTCCTAGACCTATGGCGAGGGGCGGCGACGGTCCCCGTTGACCGTCCGCCGCCCCCGCTCTGCGCTGTGGGGGGTGGTGCTACATCCGCTCGGGCGCCGTCACGCCCAGGAGCGTGAGGCCGTTGGCGATCACCGTGCGCGTCGCGTCGGCGAGCCAGAGCCGGGCGTGCGTGAGGTCGGTGACCTCCTCGTCGCCCTTGGGCAGGATCTGGCAGTTGTCGTAGAACCGGTGGTAGTCGCGCGCGACCTCCTCCAGGTACCGCGCGACGTGGTGCGGCTCCCGCAGCTCGCCGGCCTTGGCCAGCACCCGCGGGAACTCGCCGAGCTGGCCGAGCAGGTCGGACTCCCACTCGGTGGCGAGCAGCTCCGGTTTGAAGTCCTGGGCCTTGGTGATGCCGAGCCCGGCCGCCTTGCGCTGGACGGAGCTCATCCGGGCGTGCGCGTACTGGACGTAGAAGACCGGGTTCTCGTTGGTCTGGCTGGTCAGCACGTTGATGTCGAGCGTGATGGTGGAGTCCGTCGAGGACCGCGCCAGCGTGTAGCGGGCGGCGTCCACTCCGATCCACTCGACCACGTCGTCGATCGTGATGATGTTGCCGGCCCGCTTGGACATGCGGACCTCTTCGCCGTCGCGAAGCATCTTCACGAACTGGCCGATCTTGACCTCGATGTTGCGGTCCATGTCGTCGCCCGCGCAGGCCGCGATGGCCTTGAGCCGGTTGACGTAGCCGTGGTGGTCCGCGCCCAGCATGTAGACGGAGACCTCGGAGCCGCGGTCCCGCTTGGACAGGTAGTACGCGGCGTCGGCGGCGAAGTACGTCGTCTCGCCGTCGGCCTTGATCAGGACGCGGTCCTTGTCGTCACCGAAGTCGGTGGTGCGCAGCCAGATGGCGCCGTCCTGGTCGAAGACGTGGCCCTGCTCGCGCAGCCGGTCGATGGCCTTCTCGACGGCGCCGGAGTCGTGCAGCGACTTCTCCGAGAACCAGACGTCGAAGTGGGTGCCGAACTCCTCCATCGAGCGCTGGATCTCGGCCACCATGAGCTTGAGGCCCTCGGCGCGGAAGACCTGCAGCTGCTCGTCCTCGGGCAGGTCGAGCACGCCGGGGACGCCGTCGGTGATCGCCTTGGCGATGTCGGCGATGTACTCGCCGACGTAGCCGTCGGCGGGGACGGGCTGCCCGTTGGCGGCGGCCTTCAGCGAGCCGGCGAACTTGGAGATCTGCACGCCGGCGTCGTTGAGGTAGTACTCCGTGGTGACGTCGGCGCCGGACGCCCGCAGCACGCGCGCCAGGGAGTCGCCGACGGCGGCCCAGCGGACGCCGCCGATGTGGATCGGGCCGGTCGGGTTGGCGGAGACGAACTCGAGGTTGATCTTCAGGCCCTCGAGCGCCTCGTTGCGGCCGTACTCGGCGCCCGCCTCGACGATGGTGCGCGCCAGTGCGCCCTGGGTGGCCGTGTCGAGGGTGATGTTCAGGAAGCCCGGACCGGCGATGTCGACCTTGGCGACCCCGGGCAGCTCGCGCAGACGGGCGGCCACCAGGTCGGCCACGGCTCGCGGCGGCTTACCGGCCGGCTTCGCGAGCTGGAGGGCCACGTTGGTCGCGTAGTCGCCGTGGTCCCTGTTCTTGGGCCGCTCGATCGTCACGTGCTCGGGCACGGCGACGGCCAGCTCGCCCGCCTCGACGGCGGCGCTCACTGCGGCCTGGACTGCCTGGGAAAGCTCTGCGGGGGTCACGACGCCAAGCGTAGGCGAGACGGGGCACCCGCCCGCCACTCGGTTTACCGGTTGAGACGCCCGGCCGCCGTGCTCAGCCCCGATCGATCCCATCCGTTCGCTGAGGGCGAAATCCGTCCGCGCCGCCGCCCAGCGTCATCAGACGCCACACCAGCGCGACCAGATCCGCCGGATCGAAGGGCTTCCCGAGGTACCCGTCCACGCCGACCGCCTCGCCGAGATCCAGATCGGCCGGCGTGCAGGCGCTCACGATCGCGATCGGCAGCCCGCTCGTCCCCGGCGCCGCCCGCAACCGGGCCGCCGTCCGCAGCCCGTCCAGCCGCGGCATCACGACGTCCAGCGTCACGACGTCCGGCTTCACCCGGCGGACCACCTCCAGGCACTCGGCGCCGTCGGCGGCGGTCACCACCTCGAAGCCCTCCAGCTCGAGGTTGACCCTGATCAGCTGGCGGATCACCTCGCTGTCGTCCACCACGAGGACCCGCCCGGACACTCCCGACACCTCACCGAGGGTATCGGCGGCCCCGCCGCCCCGTCCGGCCTTTCCGGACTTCCGCTCCCCTCGCTCGCCCTCCCCGGAAACCCGCCCCGGAAACCCGTGCACGGACCACGCCCCGGGCCTGGTAATGTTCTCCACGTCGGAGCGAACGCGATGACAACACCAAGCAGGCCCCCGTAGCTCAGGGGATAGAGCACCGCCCTCCGGAGGCGGGTGCGCAGGTTCGAATCCTGCCGGGGGCACTTCGCAAGAAGTGCAACAAAGGCCCAGATCAGTGGAGTTCATCCACGGATCTGGGCCTTTGTCATTCCTGCGGGCGAGTTGAGGGAGCGTCCGCCCCACCGGGCGGGGCGGCTCAGCCGGCCTCGGCGGCCGCCTCGCCGTAGAGGGCCGCGATGGTGTGGTCGAAGTAGGCGCTGTAGGAGGTGTCGGAGGTGTCGCCGCCCTGCTGGTAGCCGCCGATCACGCCGATGACGTGGCCGGTGGAGGTGCTGATCCAGGGGCCGCCACTGGTGCCGCCGGGGTAGTCGGCGCAGTCGATGACGCGCTGGTAGCTGCTCCGGCGGCCGGTGGTGTTGGTGCAGAGGAGGGGCGTCTCGGAGCCGCTGGCGTAGCCGTAGAGGCGGACGGTGGCGTCGAAGGGTTCGTCGGCGCCGAGTGAGTTGGCGCCGACCACGTCCTCGATCCGGCGGCCGCCGGCGGCGGCGGTCTCCAGGATGGCGAAGTCCTCGTCCTGGTCGCCGTTGCGGGACCAGCCGGTGGTGGTGTGGATGGCGGTGACCCGCCAGGTGCCGTACGGGGCGGTGCCGTTGCGGTAGCCGGGGGCGAAGGTGACACCGGCGGTGCTGTTCAGGCAGTGGGCGGCGGTGAGCAGCAGGTTGCCGGTGGGGCTGTGCAGGACGCTGGCGGTGCAGAAGTGGTCTCCGGCCGCGACCTCGCCGCTGAACAGGGCTCCCACGGTGGCCGATTCGGAGGTGGCCGATGCGCGGGCGGCCGGGGCCTCGGCGGTGGTGCCGAGGGAGACCGTGGGGGTGTCGGCCGGCGTGGGGGCGTCGGTCGCCGTCGGGGTGTCGGTCGCCGTCGGGGCGGGGGCGGCCTGGACCTCCCACGGGTCCGGCGACGCGGTGTCCGCCGGCGTGGCCGACGGTGCGGCCGGCGCGGTGATGTCCGAAGTGGCCGACGGGGCCGGGCCCGCCGGGGAGACCACCATCGCCGACGGGCCGCCCGCCGCCGTCGCCTCCGAGGCCAGGTCGTGCGTGCCCGCGACCACCGCGGCGAGGGTGAGCGCGGCGAGCGCGCTCAGGAGGGTGGGGGTCAGGAGGCGGCGGCGTCGGGGCGCGCGGCGGCGGTGCTGGCCCATACCTGGTCTGCTCCTGCCCTGGGTGTCGGTGCGAAGACGGTCCGACTATGGCGGAAGGAGCTGGGAGGGTCGTTATGCCCGGCTGGGAGACCGATGAGAAAACCGCGCCGGGGCGACCGGGCCCGGTCAGCCGGCCAGGGCGCGCGCCAGGCCGTCGGCGAGACCGTCCGCGGTGATGAACGCGGTGTGCGTCCCGGCGGTGGTGCAGGCGAACGCGCCGGCCACCGAGCCGGCGCGGGCGCACTCCGGCAGCGGGCGGCCGCGGAGCCAGCCGTGCAGGAAGCCGGTCACGAACGCGTCACCTGCGCCGTTGGTGTCGACGACCGGGCGGCCCGGGTCGACGGCGGGCAGGTGCAGCGGCGGGGTGTCGCGGGTGAGCAGGTGGCAGCCCTCGGCGCCGGCGGTGGCGATCACCGCGCTGGCCCGGCCCTCGGCGAGGATCGTCCGCATCAGCTCCTCGTGGCGGCCCCGGCAGCCGGCCACCGAGAGGAAGACCAGGTCGGAGTTGAGGGCGTAGTCGCGGTGGTGCGGGTTGACGCCGTCCCAGTCGTGCAGGTCGGTGGAGGTGGTGCGGCCGAGCCGGTGGAGGTCCGGGTACATGTCGCGGTTGGGGCCGGTGATGGAGAGGTGCACGTGCCGGCTGCGCTCGACGTACGGCAGGTAGAACTCGCGCGGGAGGCGCAGGTCGGCGGGGTGGCGGCCGTCGTAGAAGGAGAAGCGGCGGCCGGCCGCGTCGACCAGGTTGACCGCGCGCGGGGTGCCGTGCGGCGAGACCAGGTGGGCGAACGGGAGGCCCTGGCGGGCGTACTCGGCGAGGATCAACCCGGCCTGCGGGTCGTCGCCGAGGTGGTCGAGGAAGGCGGTGCGCAGGCCGAGGTGGTGGGCGCCGAGGGCGACGCCGTTGCCGGTGTGGGCGACGTAGTCGCGGACCGGCGGCACGTACTGCGAATCGCCGTCGGGCACTTCGAGCCGGTCGACCCGGACGATGGTGTCGACTCCGGCACCGCCGACCACCAGCAGGTCATGGGCGAACGAGGACTCGGACTCCGACACGACGGCGCCTCCTTGATCCCTGGGACTGACCAGGAGTCAAGCAGGCGCCGGAGGTTGACTGCAAGACCTTGCGGCAAGTTTCAGGATGCCCGTTGTCTGTCGCTCGGCGTCACCGCCCCCGCCTTGGCACTCACGTCCGCGGTGCCCCCGGCGCCGGCCTCGGCGACGGCCACGGCCTCTCCGGGTTCGAGTCCGGCCGCCTCACCGGGCGCCGGACGGTGGGTGATCATCAGGAAGGCGACCAGCGCGGCGACGATCAGGATCCCCATCGCCACCCAGGTCGCGGTCACGTAGCCGTGCACCGCACCTTGCGCCTGTACCGCCGGGTCGGAGGCGACCCGGGTGGCCAGGTACGACGCGGTGGCGCTGGCCGCGATGGTGTTCAGCAGCGCCGTGCCGAAGGAGCCGCCCACCTGCTGGGCCGAGTTGATGGTGGCCGAGGCCGCGCCGGCCTCGTTCGGGGCGACGCCGAGGGTGGCCAGGCTCATCGACGGCATGAAGACCAGGCCCATGCCGAAGCCGAGCAGCAGCTCCGCGGGCAGCACCATGGCGGCCCACGGGCTGTCCACCTTCATCTGGGTCAGCCAGGCCATGCCCGCCGCGGCGAGCAGCAGCCCGGGGGCGATCAGGTTGCGGGACGGCACCCTGGTCATCAGCCGGGCCGCGATGCCGGTCGAGCTGATGACGATGGCGGCGGTCATCGGCAGGAAGGAGACACCGGAGACCACCGGCGAGAAGTGCTTGATCACCTGGAGGTAGTAGGTGAGGAACAGGAACAGGCCGAACATGCCGACCATGGCCAGGCCGACCGAGAGCGCGCCGCCGCCGCGGTTGCGTTCGCCGACGATGTGAAGCGGGAGCAGCGGGTGCCGGGTGTTCTTCTCGACCAGCACGAAGAGCGCGAGCAGCAGGACGCCGAGCCCCAGCGAGCCCAGCACCAGCCAGTCGCCCCAGCCCCGGGTCACGGCCTCGGAGGTGCCGAAGACGATGGCGAGCAGGCCGCCGCAGCCGAGCAGCGCACCGGGCAGGTCGAGTCTGACCCGGCGCCCCTTGGCGATGTGGTCACGGGTGAGCACGTAGTAGGCGGCGACGGCCGTGGCGATGGCGATCGGGGTGTTGACGAACAGGCACCAGCGCCAGTTCAGGTACTCGGTCAGCAGACCGCCCGCGATGAACCCGATCGCGGCACCGCCGCCGGCGATCGCGCCGAAGATGCCGAAGGCCGTACTGCGTTCCTTGGGGTTGGTGAAGGTCGTGGACAGCAGCCCCAGCGCCGAGGGCGCGAGGATCGCGCCGAAGGCGCCCTGCAGGGCGCGGGCCCCGAAGAGCATGGCTGGTCCGACCGCCGCGCCGCCGATCGCCGAGGCCAGGGCGAAGCCGAGCAGGCCGATGGTGAAGACGCGCTTGCGGCCGAAGAGGTCGCCCAGCCGGCCGCCGAGGAGCAGCAGGCCGCCGAAGGCCAGCGTGTAGGCGGTGATCACCCACTGCCGGTTGGCGTCGGAGATGCCGAGGTCCTTCTGGGCCGACGGCAACGCGATGTTCACGATCGTGATGTCGAGGACGATCATCAGCTGGGCGATGGCGATGACCGCCAGGGCCCACCAGCGGCGGCTGTCCGCCGCCCCATGAGCTTCATGACCGGTGGCAGTTTGAGCAGACACTGGTTGAGCCTTCCGGAGGGGATCGGAGAGGTCACGCAGTCGCCTTCAAGCCAAACTCGCGGGGCGCCGAATGGCAAGGAAAAACCTCACCAAATACGGCGATTCAGGACCAAAGAACCAGGGTCCCGGGACCAGGGGACGAGGCCCAGGAGCACCGGGCGGGCCCGGGGCAGCGCGGCGGACGAGGACGCACGCGGGCCCCGGGCGTCCATGACACCCGGGGCCCGGCGAAGTACCGCGACGGGGCTCAGAGCGCGGCCAGCTCCGCGACCAGGTCGTCCAGGCCGAGCGAACCCTGCGACAGCGCCGCCATGTGCCAGGCCTTGAGGTCGAACTCCTCGCCCCGCGCCTCGTGCGCCGCCCGCGCCGCCGCCCGGCCGCGCAACCAGGCGCGCTCGCCCAGCTTGTAGCCGATCGCCTGCCCGGGCATGCCCAGGTAGCGGACCAGCTCGCTGTCCAGGAAGTCCGCCGACAGCCCGCAGTACAGGCCGAAGAACTCCCGGGCGGCGTCCGGCAGCACCGGCTCGCCGGGCTTGTACGGGGAGTCCGCGGGGAAGTCCAGGCCGACGTGCATGCCGATGTCGACGATCACCCGCAGCGCCCGCATCATCTGGGCGTTGAGGTAGCCGAGCCGGTGGCCGGGGTCGGTGAAGTAGCCCAGCTCGTCCATCAGGCGCTCGGCGTACAGCGCCCAGCCCTCCAGGTTGGCGCTGACCCCGCCGAGGCTGACCTGGTAGGTGGAGAGCCGGTCGGCGACGTAGTTCCACTGCGCGAGCTGGAGGTGGTGGCCCGGGACGCCCTCGTGGTACCAGGTGGAGACGAGGTCCCAGACCGGGAAGCTGTCCCGGCCGATGGTCGGCAGCCAGGTCCGCCCGGGGCGGGTGAAGTCCAGCGAGGGCGCCGTGTAGTACGGCGCGGCGGCGCCGCCGGCCGGAGCGATCATCGACTCGACCCGGGTGACCGGCTCCGCGAGGTCGAAGTGGGTGCCCTGGAGGTCGTTGATCGCCTGGTCCATCAGGCCCTGGAGGTACTCGCGGGCGGACTCCGCGCCCTGGATGGCGGGGCCGTCGCTCTCCAGCCACTTCATCGCCGCCATCGGGCCGGCGCCGGGGAGCACCTTCTCGGCCTCCGCCTTCATCTGGGCGTGGAGGTCGTGGAACTCCTCCCAGGCCCAGGCGTACGCCTCGTCGAGGTCGAGGTCGGCGCCGGTCCAGTAGCGGACCCAGCGGCCGTAGCGCTCGCGCCCGGTGGTGTCGGGGGCGTCGGCCGCGGCCGGGCCGTAGACGTCGCGCATCCAGTCGCGCAGCTCGGCCAGCGCTTCGGCGGCGGCGACGGCGTGCTCGGCGAGGCCCGCACGCAGTCCCTCGGGGGCGTCCTTGACGAACTCGCCGAACCACCCCGCGCGTCGCCCGCCGTCACCGTTGTCCGGGCCGCTGCGCGGTGCACCCGCGTCCAGCCACTCCCCCAACTGCTCGACCACGGTGGTGACCTGGCGGGGGCCGGAGAGCAGGCCGCGCCGGATGCCCTCGGCGAGGGTCTCGCGGTACTGCAGCAGGGCGGCGGGCACCCGGGCCATCCGGCGGCCGACGACCTCCCACTGCTGCTCGGTCCCGGTGGGCATCAGGGTGAAGACGTCACGGACGTTGTGCACCGGCGAGCCCAGGTTGCGGACCGCGCGGAAGCTCTCGCCCGCGTCGTGGACGGCGAGTTCGGCGGTGAGCCGCTCGCGCAGCAGCCGGGCGCACCGGCGCTCGGCCTCGCCCTCGGCGGCCCCGGCCTCCTCCGCCTCGGTGAGCCGCGCGAGGGTCTGCCGGGCCAGCTCGGCGACCGCCTCGACGCCGGCCGGGGAGAGGTCGGGGAGGCGGTCGTCCTCGGGGTTGAGCCCCAGATACACCGCGGTCAACGGGTCCAGCAGAGCGAGCGCCTGGACGTAGGCGTCGGCGACACGGCGCGGGGTGGTGCCGTCGGAGCTGATCAGTTCTTCAACCATTCGGACATCATTTCGTGGCAGGGGCCGTTTGCAAGCCCCTATCCCATGGCATGGGCCTGCCAGTTCAGGCTCCGGCCCGCCGCTCCCGCCACCCCCGGAGCACCACGCCCGGGTCCCAGGTGGGCCGTCCGCGCGCGAAGCGGAAGAAGCAGAGGCCGATCAGGACGGCGCAGAAGTGTCCGAGGTCCGTGAAGGTGTGCGAGGTGACCAGCGGCACCAGGTAGAAGACCAGCACCCCGCCGCCGTACAACCACCGCCAGCGCCCGGCGAGGCGGTAGGCGAGCACGGCGACGACGCCCGCCAGCGCGTACGAGACGCCGACGTCCACGGTGCCCGCGAGGTCCTCGTGCAGCCGGCCCTTCGCGATGCCCCGGGCGACCACGCCCTCGCTGACGAAGGTGGCCAGCACATGGGCGGTGGCGGCGACGGTGAACCAGCGCAGGGTGCCCAGCCAGCGTTCGGCGTTGGCGTGGAAGAGGCTGAACAGCACGAAGTAGAGGAGAAAGGCCGACGACTCCGTCCAGATCGCGCTGGCCACCAGGACGTGCACCGGGTCGGAGCGCAGGTTGTCGACGTTGGTCGACCGGGCGGCCAGGAACCAGTCCAGGTTGGCCTGGTCCATCCGCGCCACCACGAAGCTGGTGGCCGCCAGCACCAGCAGCCACACGTACGTGCCCGGGGCCGAGCGGATCCACGCCCGCACGGCCCGCGGCAGGCGGCGCAGCAGGCCCGGCCGGTCCGGCGTCCGCGACATCCGGCGGCCCCTTCCTCGGCGGCGGCGGCAACGCCTCCATCCTGGGCGAGGCGCCCTCGTTCCGCCCGCCCACGGGAGCGCGCAGGCAGCGGCGCGGACACCCGTTCGAGAAGTACCACGCATGCCAGGAGCCGAACGCCCTGACGCCCATTACGCTGACCGCCATGGACGCCAGCTCAGCCCCCGCCCCCGTCACCCCCGAGGCACGCCCGCGACGCACCGGGTACCGGCGGCTGCCGGTGCAGCAGCGGCGGGAGCAGCTGATCGCGGTGGCGCTGGAGCTGTTCGCCGCCAGAGCGCCCGAGGACGTGGGCCTGGACGACGTGGCGGAGGCCGCGGGGGCGTCACGGCCGCTGGTGTACCGGTACTTCGCGGGCGGCAAGCAGCAGCTTTACGAGGCCGCGCTGCGCACCGCGGCCGAGGAGCTGACCAGCCGGTTCACGGTGCCGCTGACCGGCACCCCGACCGCGCAGCTGGCGGCCGTGCTGGACAGCTACTTCGCCTTCGTGGCCGAGCACGACGCGGGGTACGCGGCGCTGCTGCGCGGCGGTTCGGTGGTGGAGACGGCGGGCACGTCGGCGATCGTCGACGAGGTCCGGCGGGCGGCGCTCAAGCGGACGCTGCGCCATCTGGGCGTCCGGGAGGCGGGGCCGCGGCTGACGCTGCTGGTCCGCTCGTGGATCGCGGTGGTCGAGGGCGCCTCGCTGACCTGGCTGGACGAGGGCCGGGCGGTGCCGGTGGCCGAGGTGCGGGACTGGCTGGTGGACCAGTTCGTGGCGATGGCGGCGGCGACGGCGCTGGGTGACCGCCAGACGGCGGACGTGCTGGCGGGGCTGCTGGCACTGGAGGGCCCGGACGACACCCGGGTGGAGCGGCTGCGCGAACTGCTCGCGCGGCGGCCGTAGCGGCGCACCGCACCGGGTCGCGGCAAACCCCGGCCCCCGTGCCCGGGGCAAGGGTCGCCAGTGGCGGGCGTTACGCCTTGCCGAACACCTGCCGCTGCCGGCCGAGCCCGTCGATCTCGATCTCGACGATGTCCCCGGGGATCAGGAACGGGGTGCCGGGGTGGCCCAGGGTGACGCCGGCCGGGGTGCCGGTGACGATCACGTCGCCCGGCTCCAGCACCATGAACTGGCTGGCGTACCGGACGATCTCCAGGACCGGGAAGACCATCTGCGAGGTGGAACCGTCCTGCCGCAGCCCGCCGTTGACCCAGAGGCGCAGCGGCAGCCGCTGCGGGTCCGCCACCTCGTCGGCGGTGACCAGCCAGGGCCCGAGCGGGGTGAAGGTCTCCGCCGACTTGCCCTTGTCCCACTGGCCGCCGCGCTCGAACTGGAAGGCGCGCTCGGTGACGTCGTTGGCGATGGTGTACCCGGCGATGACCTGCGCGGCCTCCGCGTGGTCCGCCAGGTACCGGCCGGTCCGGCCGATCACGATGGCCAGCTCGGCCTCGTAGTCGGTCTTCTCGCCGCCGCGCGGCACCAGCACCTCGTCGTACGGGCCGACCACGGTGGAGCTGGGCTTGAGGAAGATCACCGGCTCGTCCGGGATCGGCGCCCCGGCCTCGGCCGCGTGGTCGCGGTAGTTGAGCCCGATCCCGACCACCTTGCCCGGCCGGGCGACCGGCGCGCCCACCCGCTGGGCGGCGAGGTCGGTCTCCGGCAGCAGGCCGGCGGCCACGTCGCGGGCCAGCGCGTCCGGGTCGAGCCCGGCGAGGAACGCGCCGTCGATGTCCGGGGCGCGCCCGGAGAGGTCGTACGCGGTGCCGTCCTGGCCCAGCACGACCGGACGCTCGGCGCCCGGAGGTCCGACACGGAGGAGCTTCATATGAGCGTCACCACCAGTTTCTTCGCAGCTGGCCGGGGCGGCCGCACACCGCTCCCGGACTCTTGCATGCGAGGTATATCAATGCCTCCCACCTGCGAACCAGACCGTCTCGATGGGCGAGTTCCTATCAATTCGCACAAGCCGTGACGGTGCCGAATCAGGTGCCCGTACGGTTGACAGCCTTCCGGGCCGGCCGGCCGTCGCGGGCCGGGCGAGGTGCCCGGGAGTGCCCGGGAGGGCTGCGGGAGGGCAGCGGGGCCTGCGAGAGCGCTGCGGGAGAGCTCCGCCATGGGCGAACGGCGTCCTGCCCAGGGCGAACAGGCGCATGGGCGGCCGGGCGGGAGCACAGGATCGCGGGCATGGAGCTGATACGGGTACGCCCCGAGTTGTACATGATCACACTGGACTTCGGCACCGCCTACCTCTGGCGGGACGAGAACGCGGGCGGGGACGGGGGCGGCGACGAGAACGGGGGCGGGGAGGCCCTCACCCTGGTCGACACCGGCATCGCCGGGTCGGCCGACGCCGTCGAGGCGGCGATCCTCCGGGCCGGGTCGGACCCGGCGGCGCTGCGCAGGATCGTGCTGACCCACCACCACGAGGACCACACCGGCTCGGCCGCCGAGCTGGCGCGACGCTGGGGCGCCGAGGTGGTGGCGCACCGGCTGGAGGCCCCGGTGATCCGCGGCGAGCGGGAGCCGGTGCCGCCGGTGCTGAGCCCGTTCGAGCAGGAGCTCAGGGCCGGCCTGCCGCCGCTGCCCCCGGCCCCGCCGTGCCCAGTCGACCGCGAGGTCGAGGACGGCGAGGTGCTCGGCTTCGGCGGGGGCGCGGTGGTGGTGCACGTGCCGGGGCACACCGACGGCAGCATCGCCCTGCACCTTCCCGGGCCCGGCGTGCTGTTCACGGGGGACGCGGTGGCCAACGTCGGCGGGCGGACCATGCTCGGCGTCTTCAACACCGACCCGGTGCGGGCCGCCGACGCCCTGCGCCGGCTGGCCGCGCTGCCGGTGGGGACGGCGGTCTTCGGGCACGGCGACCCGGTCACCGACGGAGCCTCGGCGGCGCTGCGGTCAGCCGTCGAGCAGCTGCCGCAGGGATAGCGGCCGGTCCGGGCCCGGACCGCCGCGCTCGCACGCGCGCCGCCAGCGGTCCAGGTCGCGCAGCACGTCGGCGCGGGCGTCCGGCTCACCGAGGGCCCCGGACAGCTCGGTCAGCAGCGCGACGGCGGCGCCCGGGCTGCCGTCGCGGGCCAGCCAGAGGGCCAGGTCGTGGCAGGTGCGCAGGGTGCGGACGTCGTCGGGGCCGCAGACCCGGGCGAGCTGCGGGATCAGCGGGGTGAGGATCCGGACGGCCTCCCCCGGCCGGCCGTCCGCCCCGTGCTGCCAGGCCTGGTCGGCCCGCCTGCGCAGCACCTCGGCGCTGGGCTCCTCCGGGCCGAGCCGGACCTCGCGCAGCCGGCGGCGGACCTCGGCGGCGTCGGCGGGCCGGTCGGCCGGGTCCTTGGCGAGCAGTTGGCGGACCAGCACGGCGAGCGCCGGATCGGGGGTGTGGACGGGCGGCGGCGGGTCGTTCAGGTGCTGGTACATCATGGTGACCGGCGAACCGGCGTTGAACGGCCGTTGCCCGGTGCAGAGTTGGAAGAGCACCACGCCGAGCGCGTAGAGGTCGGCCCGGCCGTCGATGGGCGCGCCGGACCAGCACTCGGGCGCCAGGTAGGGCGGGGTGCCGATGACCACGCCGGTGGAGGTGAGCCCGCCGCCGGACTGGGTCAGCAGCCGGGCGATCCCGAAGTCCAGCACCTTGGCCTCGCCGCTGTCGGCGATCATGATGTTCTCGGGCTTGATGTCCCGGTGCACCACGCCCGAGCGGTGGGCGGCGTCCAGCCCCTTGCAGACCTGCCGGACCCACTTCAGCGACAGCGCGAGGTCGGGGGTGCCCTCCCTGAGGACCGCGGAGAGCGGCCGGCCGTTCACCAGCTCCATCACCAGGTAGTGGGTGGAGAGGGCGCCCCGCTGCACCCGGCCGTAGTCGTACAGGGTGACGATGTGCGGATTGGAGAGGCTGCCCGCGGTCCTGGCCTCCCGGATGAAGCGCTCGACGGCCTCCTCGTCGCTCGCCTTCTCCTCGGAGAGGACCTTGACCGCGACCGGCCGTCCGATGTTGCTGTCGTACGCCGTCCAGACCACCCCGAAGCCGCCCGCGCCGAGCTTGCGGTCCAACCGGTAGCGGCCGTCCAGCACCTCCCCAGCCCTCATGTCTCCCCCAACCCCCCAAGTCCACCGGATTCGAACGGTGTTCACCGTGACCGGGGCCACGATAGCGGTGGGGGAGAACAGGAGGGTGAACGGACTGCGGCTCGGCCCGGACGGCCCCCGGGAACAGTCAGAGGACCTTGGCCAGGAAGGCCCGGGTGCGCTCGTGCCGCGGGTCGTCCAGGACGGCCGTCGGCGGGCCCTGCTCGACCACCACGCCGCCGTCCATGAAGACGACGGTGCCGGCGACCTCGCGGGCGCCGATCTCGTGGGTGACCACGATCATGGTGGTGCCGGCCCGGGCGAGGTCCTTGATGACGTCCAGCACCTCTCCGACCAGCTAGGGATCGGGCGCCGAGGTGGGCTCGTCGAAGAGCAGCACCTTCGGCTCCAGCGCCAGCGCCCGGGCGATCGCCACCCGCTGCTGCTGGCCGCCGGACAACCGGCGGGGGTAGGCGTCCGCCTTGTCGGCCAGGCCGACCCGCTCCAGCAGCTCCAGCGCCGCCGCCCGGGCCTCGGCCCTGGGCCGGCGCAGCGCACCGGCCGGCGCCTCGATGACGTTCTCCACCACGGTGAGGTGCGGGAACAGGTTGAAGTTCTGGAACACGAAGCCGATGTCGGTGCGCCGGCGCAGGACTTCGCGCTCCTTGAGCTCGTGCAGCCGGCCGCCGGAGCGCCGGTAGCCGACCAGCTCGCCGTCGATCGCGACGAAGCCCCGGTCCGGCTTCTCCAGGTGGATGATCGAGCGCAGCAGGGTGGACTTGCCGGAGCCGGACGGGCCGAGCACCACCGTCACCGAGCCGGCCGCCACGTCGAGGTCGACCCCGCGCAGCACGGCGAGCTGCCCGAAGGTCTTGTACAGGCCCCTGACCTGCACCATGGGTGCTGCGGCGACGGTGGTGGTGGCGGTCACCCTGCTGGAGGGGATCCGGCCCTGGGCGGCGGGGCGCACCCGCGCCGCACCGCTCTCGGCCCGCACACCAGCCTCCGCGCGGCGGCGGCCTTCGCCCGGCCGCGTACCGACTCCCCCGGGTTCCGGCAGAACGACGCCGCCGCCCGCGCACTGCTGCGCGCGCTGGCCGGCGTGCCGGCGGAACCGGCGGTGAGCGGCTGCCGCTGACCGCGCGGGGCGCTACGGACCGAAGAGCTCCTCCACCAGGTCCTCGGCCGTGACGTGATCCGGAGCGGACAGGATCCAGTCCCCCACCCCCTTGATACCCGTCCCGCGCTCCAGCGCGTTCAGGCAGGCGTTGGCCTCCTGGTCCGAGGCGAAGTCCCAGGCCAGGAGGCGCCGGATCAGCACCACGGCCTCGAGCGGGCTGATCTTCATCCGCCGCGAGGCGCGGGGGCGGCGGGCCGGCTGCGCCAGCCGCTGCTGGTAGCCGGCGAGGTCGTGCCAGGCCTGGACGGTGGTCGGGTGCTGCTCGCCGAGCGCCCGGGCGAGGTCCGGCAGCAGCGTGCGCAGCTGGAGCACGGCGCCTTCCAGATCGCCCCGGTTGGCCGCGTACACCGCCAGGTCGTGCCGGGCCTTCAGGACGCGGGCGTCGTGGCCGCCCCAGATGGCGTGCATGTCCGGCAGCAGCTCGGAGAGCCGGCGGATCGCGGTGACCGTCTCACCGCTCTCGCCGATGCACCAGCTCAGGTGGTAGCGGGCGGCCAGGGTGTCCGGATCGGTCTGGCCCAGCGCGAGCCGCATGTCCTCGACCACGGTGGAGAGCAGCCGGATCGCCCCGTCGAGGTCGCCGGCCCGGCTGAGGTACCAGGTGAAGTCCCGCCAGGCGCAGAGGGTGTCCCGGTCGGTGGCGCCGAGCGCGACGACGGACTCCCGGGCCACCGCCTGGAGCTGGATGGCGGACTCCCCGGCGGTGGCCGCCCGGAAGGCCGCGCTCCGGCGCTCGCGCAGCGCGGCCCGGACGGTGTCGTTCGCCGCGGCGGGCGGGGCGGTGACCGGCGGCGTGGTGAGCGGCGGGAGCACGGGCGGCACCTCGGCGCGCGGCTGCGCGACGGGCGGGGTGGGAGGCGGCGCGAGCGGCGGAGCGGGAGCCGTCGACGGCGTCGACGGCGGGGGCGGCATCGACGGCGGGGGCGGCGCCGGACGGTCCAGCACCGTCGCGGCCGGGGCCGGGGCCGGGGCCGCGGCCGCCCCCTCCGCCGTGCGCCGCTGCGCCAGGGCCGCGAGCCGCCGCTCCACCGACCGGGCATCGGCCGGGCGGTCCGCCGGGTCCTTCGCCAGCAGCTCGGTCACCAGCGCGGCCACCTCGCCCGGCAGCCCGAACTGCGCCGGATCCAGCGCCGGCGGCGGCTCGTTGAGGTGCTGGTACATCAGCACCGGCGTCGAGTCGCCACTGAACGGCCTCACCCCGGTGCAGAGTTCGACCAGCACGCAGCCGAACGCGTAGAGGTCCGCCCGGCCGTCCACCCGGCCGCCGGTCCAGCGCTCCGGCGCCATGTACGCCGGGCTGCCTATGACCGTCCCGGTGGTGGTCAGCCCGCCCGCACCGACGTCCAGTTGGGCGATCCCGAAGTCCAGCACCTTCAGCGTGCCGGCCTCGGTGACCATGATGTTGTCGGGCTTGATGTCCCGGTGCACCATGCCGGCGTCGTGGGCGGCGGCCAGCGCGGAGCAGATCTGCCGCCCCCAGCGCAGGCTCTGCACCGGGTCGGGCAGGCCGGCCCGGAGCACGGCGGTCAGGGTGCGGCCGGTGAGCAGCTCCATCACGAGGTAGGTCACCTGCCGGCCGCCGAGCTCGCCCTCCCCGAGGTCGTGGACGGTGACGATGTGCGGGTGCGAGAGGTTCCCGGCCGCGCAGGCCTCCCGGACGAACCGCAGCGCGGCCTTCTGCTGGTCCCCTCCGTGGTGGCCGATGACCTTGACCGCCACCTGCCGCCGCATCCGGGTGTCGAAGGCCCGCCACACCACGCCGAAGCCGCCCTGGCCGAGCCGTTCCAGCAGCTCGTACCGGCCGTCGAGGACATCCCCGACCGTCACCCGCCCCACCCCCACCTCTCGAAGCCGTCACACTCTACCGACGCCGCCGGGCCCGCCCGGGGGCCCTGCCCCCGCCCCGCTCCAGGTGGAAGGATGGCCCCAGGGACGGAGACGCCCCCGGGCCCCGCAACGACGCGGCGGCCGGACGAGCAAGAGCCGAGGAGCGCAGTCATGGCCAAGCAGGCCCCGCAGAGCGACCCGGCGCAGGACGCCCCCCGGGTGTCGGCGCCCCAGCACGCGGCCGCCGGGCTGCCCGCGGTCGGCCACAGCCTCCGGATGGCCACCGAGCAAATGGGCGCCCGCCGCACCCTGGCCACCCTGCGCAAGGTGAACCAGCCCGACGGCTTCGACTGCCCCGGCTGCGCCTGGCCCGAGCCGGGCAGGACGCACACCGCCGAGTTCTGCGAGAACGGCGCCAAGGCCGTCGCCGAGGAGGCCACCGAGCGCCGGATCCTCGCCGAGTTCTTCGCCGCCCACCCGGTGGCCGAGCTCGCCGAACGGTCCGGCTACTGGCTCGGCCAGCAGGGCCGCCTCACTCAGCCGATGCTGCTGGACGAGGGCGCCACCCACTACACGCCGATCGGCTGGGACGAGGCCTTCGCGCTGATCGCCGAGGAGCTCCGGGCGCTGGACACCCCGGACGGCGCCGCGTTCTACACCTCCGGCCGGACCAGCAACGAGGCCGCCTTCGCCTACCAGCTGTTCGCCCGCCGGCTGGGCACCAACAACCTGCCGGACTGCTCCAACATGTGCCACGAGTCGTCCGGTTCGGCGCTCACCGAGACGCTGGGCGTCGGCAAGGGCAGCGTCAGCCTGAAGGACCTCTACCAGGCGGACCTGATCATCGTGGCCGGCCAGAACCCGGGCACCAACCACCCGCGGATGCTCTCCGCCCTGGAGCGGGCCAAGCGCGCCGGCGCCACCATCGTCAGCGTGAACCCGCTGCCGGAGGCCGGCCTGGAGCGGTTCAAGAACCCGCAGAACGCGCGTGGCCTGGTCGGCCACGGCACGAAGCTGACCGACCTCTTCCTGCAGATCCGGCTCGGCGGCGACCTCGCCCTGTTCCGCGCGCTCAACCAGATCGTCCTGGACGCCGACGGCGGCGTCGACGAGGCCTTCGTCGCGGAGCACTGCCACGGCTTCGAGGAGTTCGCCGCCGAGGCCCGGCAGACCCGCCGCGAGGAGGTGCTGGCCGCCACCGGTCTGCCCTGGGAGCAGATCGAGGAGCTGGCCCGGCTGGTGCTCGGCTCGCGCAAGGTGATCGTCTGCTGGGCGATGGGCCTCACCCAGCACAAGCACGCCGTGCCGACCATCCGCGAGGTGGTCAACTTCCTGCTGCTGCGCGGCAACGTGGGGCGCGCGGGCGCCGGCGTCTGCCCGGTGCGCGGGCACAGCAACGTGCAGGGCGACCGGACGATGGGCATCTTCGAGCGCCCGTCCGACGCCTTCCTGGACGCGCTGGGCGGCGAGTTCGGCTTCGAGCCGCCGCGTGCGCACGGCTACGACTCGGTGGACACCATCCGCGCGATGCGCGACGGCAAGGTCAGAGTGTTCTTCGCGATGGGCGGCAACTTCGTCGCGGCCACCCCGGACACCGACGTCACCGAGGCGGCCGTGCGCCGCTGCCGGCTGACCGTGCACGTCTCCACCAAGCTCAACCGCTCGCACGTGGTGACCGGCGCCCGCGCGCTGATCCTGCCCACCCTGGGCCGCACCGACCGGGACGTCACCGCCAAGGGTGCCCAGTTCGTCTCCGTCGAGGACTCGATGGGGCAGGTGCACTCCTCACGCGGCGGCCTGCGCCCGCCCGCACCGGGGCTGCTCTCCGAGGTGGCGATCGTCTGCCGGCTGGCCCGCGCCGCGCTCGGCCCGCAGGACAACGTGCCGTGGGAGGAGTTCGCCGCCGACTACGACACCCTGCGGGAGCGGATCGCCCGGGTGGTGCCGGGCTTCGAGGACTTCAACGAGAAGGTCCGCCGGCCCGGCGGCTTCACCCTGCCGCACGGCCCGCGCGACTCCCGGACCTTCCCCACGGCGACCGGCAAGGCCAACTTCACGGTCAACCCGCTCACCGCGCCCGAGGTGCCGGCCGGCCGCCTGCTGCTGCAGACGCTCCGCTCGCACGACCAGTACAACACCACGATCTACGGCCTGGACGACCGCTACCGCGGCATCACCGGCGGCCGCCGGGTCGTCCTGGTCAACCCGGCCGACGCCGCCGAACTGGGCCTGGCCGAGGGGGCGTACGTCGACCTGGTGAGCGAGTGGAAGGACGGCGTGAAGCGCCGCGCCCCGCACTTCCGGGTGGTGCACTACCCGGTGGCGCGCGGCGGCGCGGCCGCGTACTACCCGGAGACCAACGTGCTGGTTCCGCTGGACTCCACCGCCGACATCAGCAACACCCCGACCTCCAAGGCCGTGGTGGTCCGTTTCGAGCCGGACAGCGGCGCGAGCTGAGCCCCGGAACGGCTGAGGGGGCCTGCGGACCGCTGCGGTCCGCAGGCCCCCTCGGCCGTTCGCGTCAGTTCTTTCCGGCCGGCAGCGGCGTCGCGGACGTCGTACCCGGGGCGGAGGCACTGGCCGAGCCGGTCCCGGTGGCCGAGGCGGACGAGGTCGGCGTGCCCGTCGGCGTCCCGGTGGGGGTGCCGGTGGGCGTGCCCGTGGGGGTGCCGGTCGGCGTGCCGGTCGGAGTCCCCGTCGGCGTACCCGTGGGAGTCCCCGTCGGCGTGCCGGTCGGCGTACCCGTGGGCGTCCCGGTCGGCGTCCCCGTGGGAGTCCCCGTCGGCGTGCCCGTCGGCGTACCCGTGGGCGTCCCGGTCGGCGTCCCCGTGGGAGTCCCCGTCGGCGTGGTGGACGGTGTCCCCGGCGCAGGCGTCCCCGGCGCAGGTGTCCCCGGCGCCGGCGTCTCCGGCACCTGGTTGGCCGGGCTCGGCGCGATCGGGGTGACGGTGTCCCAGCCGGCCGGGAGGTCCGGCACCTTCCAGGCGCCGCCCGCCTCGTCCGAGGCGGTCTCCGGGTCGGGCCGGACGGCGCCGAGGATGGGCATCGAGCCGATCGGCGACACCTTGATCACGGCGCCCGGCCGGGGCGCCTGGACGACCAGCCCGCCGCCGATGTAGAGCGCGACGTGCGTGGCGCCCTCGAAGTAGATGACGAGGTCGCCGGGGCGCAGCTGGTTCAGCGCGACGTGCTGGAGCTGGGCCCACTGCTCCTGGCTGGTGCGCGGGATCGGCTTGCCGGCGTGCAGCCAGGCCTGCGAGGTGAGGCCGGAGCAGTCGAAGGAGCCCGGACCGGCGCCGCCCCACAGGTACGGCTTGCCGAGCTGCGCCAGCGCGTACGCGACGGCGGCGCGGCCGGCCGGCGAGGGGGTGCGCTCGCCCTTGCCGAGCGCGCCGGAGGCGAGGAAGGCGAGCTGGGCCTCGTCGGCCTTGACCTTCTCCAGCTTCTCCAGCTCGGTGCGCTGCGCGCCGGTGAGCGAGGAGACCGTCTGCTCGACGGAGGCCAGGTCGGTGGCGACCTTGGCCTTGGCGGCGTCCTGCTGGGCGACCAGCGCCTGCGAGCCCTTCAGCGCCTCCTCGTTCTGCTTCTGCAGCCCGCCGAGCGCCTCGCGGTCGGTCTTCAGCCGGTCCAGGAACTCGGACTGCGAGCGGCTGGCGGCGGCGAGCAGCTCGGCGACGGTGACCGCCTCGTACGGGTCCTTGGAGAGCAGCAGTTCGGCGTAGGCGGAGGCGGCGCCGTTGCGGTACTGGGCGGCGGCGAGCTGGGCGGCGATGTCGGTGCCGGCGTCGACCAGCTTCTGCTGGCGCTCCAGCCGGTCCTTGAGGTCGGCGAGCGTGGCCTGCTGCTCCGTCACCTTGGCGACGGCGGCGTTGTACTGCTCGGTGGCGGCCTCGGCACCCTTGTACAGCTCGTGCAGCTGGTCGAGCAGCGGGCCGAGGGTGGCCTTGGCGTCGGCCAGCGGGTCGGCACCGGGGGCGGCGGTCGGGGCGGTGACGCCGGGGCCGGGGTCGGGCGCGGCGTACGCGGCTTGGGTGGCCAGCGGCAGTGCGAGCGCGGCGGCCGCGAGCACGGCTCCGCAGCGCAGGGCGGCCCGCACCCACGGTCGCAGTCCGGCCGTTTCCGTCCGCTGTGCAGCCCCGCCCATGGGTGTGTCCTCCCCGACCCGACGGCTCCGGGGTCTCCGGGAGCCACGCCGATCCTGCCATGGGTTACTCGCCAGAAACAGACCGCACCCGCACGGGTCGGTGAATTCTCCGCTCCGGCTGTGAGGCGGGTCTCAGCAAACCGGAACGAACCGGGATGATCTGCGCCAATGCCCAGCTCAGCACGGCCGTGGACACCTTGGGGAAAGGTGCCGGACACCCGTCCGCCACCAGCGGAACCACGAATCCCGGCTCAGTTCACCTTCCGTTCACCGAACATCCCTACCGTCGCGAGCGACACCAACGTCAGTGCGACAACTACGACGATTGTTTGGGTATGGAACACATCTCGTTCCTGGTGGCCGTTGTGATCATCACGGCGCTCGCCTTCGATTTCACCAACGGGTTCCACGACACCGCCAACGCGATGGCCACCTCCATCGCCACGGGAGCCCTTCGGCCCAAGGTCGCGGTCACCATCGCGGCCGTCCTCAACTTCGCGGGCGCGTTCCTGTCCGTGAAGGTCGCCACCACCATCTCCGGCGGCATCGTCAACGAGAAGACCGGCATCCACCCGGAGATCATCTTCGCCGCACTGGTCGGCGCGATCCTGTGGAACCTGCTCACCTGGCTGAGAGGCCTGCCGTCGAGCTCCTCGCACGCGCTCTACGGCGGCCTGATCGGCGCCACCGTGGTCGGCGTCGGCGTCAACGGTGTCAACTTCGACACCGTCGTCACCAAGATCCTGATCCCCGCGATCGCCTCCCCGCTGGTCGCCGGCCTCGCCTCGTGGGGCGCCACCAAGCTGGCGTACGCGATCACCCGCAAGGGCAACGGCGAGACCGTCACCAAGGGCTTCAAGACCGGCCAGGTGTTCTCCTCCTCGCTGATCTCGCTGGCCCACGGCACCAACGACGCCCAGAAGACGATGGGCATCATCACCCTGACCCTGGTCTCGGTCGGCGCCCTGCCGAAGGGCGCGCTGCCCCCCACCTGGGTGATCATCTCGGCCGGCGCGGCGATCGCGCTCGGCACCTACATGGGCGGCTGGCGGATCATCCGCTCGATGGGCAAGGGCCTGGCTGACATCCAGGCGCCGCAGGGCTTCGCCTCCGAGTCGGCCGCCGCCACCGTCATCCTGACCTCCTCGCACATGGGCTTCGGCCTCTCCACCACCCAGGTCTGCTCCGGCGGCATCATGGGCGCCGGCCTCGGCGGCCCGAAGGGCGAGCTGCGCTGGAGCCTGGTCCGCCGCATGGTCTACACCTGGGGCCTGACCCTGCCCGCCGCCGCCGTGGTCTCCGGCGCCGCGGCCTTCCTGGCCGAGCAGGGCGGCTGGGGCGTGGCCCTGGTCGGCGCCGCCCTGGTGGCCGGCTCCGGCGCGATGTGGATCATCTCCCGCCGCCAGCCGGTCGGGGCGGACAACGTCAACGACGTCGCCCCGGCCGAGACCGTCACCCCGGTGGAGGTGGGGCCGGCCGGTACCCCGGTGACCCCCACCCCCGCCTCGACCACGGTCGCGGCCTGAGCGCCGCCGGCTGAGGAGCACACACCATGCACATCAAGTGGACCGCCCTGGCCCAGACCGCCGGCTTCAGCTTCGGCATCACCGTCGCCGTGGTCGCCGTCTTCGCGCTCGGCATCCTGGCCCTCTCCCGCCGCGAGGCCGCACTGACCGCGCAGCGCTCGGCGGCCGGCACCGGTGCCGCGACCGCCGGCCGGCTGGCCCTGGCCGGCGCGTACGCCTGCTTCGCGGTCTGCGGCGCTGCCGTCCTCTACGGCCTGTCGCTGATCGCCGGGCACTAGTTCAGCGGGCCGCGCTGATCCTGCGAGGATCCTGATCGCCCCGGCCGTCATGGCCGGGGCGATCATTGCCACACGGTGGAACGTCAGTTCTTGATCAGGACGACAGCGAAGCCGGAGTGCGGTGTTGACCTCTGCCAGGTCGAAGGCCGCAGGGTCGAACCGGCCGGCGGTGTCCAGGCCCGAGCCACTCGAAGCGTTCGTGTTCCTCGTGGCCGGGGTCGACGAGGATCCCGATGCGGTCCTCGTATCGCCGCAGCCCGCCGTGGCCACCGCGCCGAACCGGGGGTAGGTCGAGCCTGTGCGAACCGTGCTGGCCGGCACCCCGATCGCCGCCCACTCCGCCACACCCGGGCGGGTCCTCCCGGGGCGCCGCGATCGGCCGTCCGGGCCAACGGCATCCCCCGCTGCGCCGACACCGCGAGCGCGGACAGTGGACAACACGTCCCGGCCGGTCACTAGTGGAGGGACCCCACCCGAAGGAGCACCCATGCGGCACCCCTCCCTGGCGGCCACCGCGGCCACCGTCGCGCTGCTCGCCGCCGTCTGCAGCGGCTGCTCGAGCAGCACGAGCTCGACGAGCACCAGCTCCGCCCCGGCGACCGCGTCCGCCTCGCCGAGTGCATCCGCCAGCGCTTCCGCCTCAACCAGCGCGTCCGCCAGCGCTTCCGCCTCAACCAGCGCCACCGCGGGCGCCGCCACCGTGAAGGTCGTCGCGACCGGCGGCAACCTGGGCTCCATCCTGGTCGACGGGCAGGGCAGGACGCTCTACCTCTTCGAGGCCGACACCTCGTCGCAGTCCACCTGCTCCGGCGCCTGCGCGGCCGCCTGGCCGCCGTTCACCACGACCGGGGCAGCGACCGCCGTCGACGGTGCCACGGCCGGCCTGCTGGGCACCACCAAGCGCGCGGACGGCGCCACCCAGGTCACCTACAACGGCCACCCGCTCTACTACTACGCAGGCGACGCCAAGCCCGGTGACACCACGGGCCAGGACCTCAACCAGTTCGGCGCGGGCTGGTACGTGCTCAACGCGGCCGGCGAAAAGGTCGAGCCCAGCTGACCCCGACCCGCCGAACACGAAGGACACCTCGATGCACCCCGCCGAGCGGCCCAGCCGGCGGGCGCCCCGCGCCCTCTGGGCCCTGTTCCCGATCGCGGTCACGGCCGGCCTGTACTGGTTCGGCCGTGCCCACTCCCCCGACTACACCAGTGGCCTGTTCGGGCAGTACGGCGACAGCGCCAACCGGTTGAAGGCCCAGCTGGGCAGCGCCCTGGAGGGCCTGGCGCTGGTGCAGGTGGCGCTCGCCCTGTGGATGTACCGCCGTCTGCCGGGTGCGGGTGCCGCCCCCCGCCCGGTGCGCACCGTCCACCGGGCCGTCGGGCTGGCCGCCTTCCTGCTCTCGCTGCCCATCGCCTACCACTGCATCACCGCCTACGGCGTCGAGTTGTCCGACAGCCGGGTCGCGGTGCACTCGGTCACGGGCTGCGTCCTGTACGGCGCCTTCGCGGCGAAGGTCATCGTGGTCCGCCACCGCCGGCTGCCGGGCTGGGCCCTGCCGGTCGCGGGCGCATTGCTCGTTTGCGCGATCACGCTGACCTGGTACACGGCCGCGCTCTGGTACCTGGACGGCCGCCACGCCCCCGGGCTGTGACACCGTGGAGGCCCGTCCGGCTGCGGGGGCTCCTCAGCCGGTGAAGCCGACGTGGACGAGGACGTGGTGGGTGTCGCCCGAGAAGAACTGACCGGCCGCCATGCCCCCGCGGGCGAGCAGCCTCCGGGGCGCCCCACCGCTGCGGTTCCGTTTCTCCCAACCATGCGCGAGGCAGTGCCGGAGCAGGCGGATGCCCCGGGCGAGCCGGGCCGGGACCTCCTGGTGTGCCGCCCCGAGCCCCGCTGGAACGGTCACCGGGCACTGTGCACACCTCGAAGGCCGGGGAGCATCGATGCTCCCCGGCCTTCGGCGTTCCCGCGAGGTGTTCCTGCGAGGCGTTCCCGCGAGGTGCTCCGTCAGCCCTGCTGGGTGGTGCGCAGCGCGGTCTCGCGGATGAACAGCACCGTGATGAAGGCCAGCAGCGCAAACGGCGCCGCCATCAGGAAGACCACGCCCACGCCGTGCCCGAAGGCGTCCGTCACCAGCGGGACGACCGGGGCGGGCAGCTTGTGCAGGTCCGGGATGCCGCCGCCGGCCGCGGCGCCGGTGGCCGGGATGTGCGCGGCGGCCAGGTTCTCCGCCAGGTAGTGGCCGACCTTGTTGCTCATGAGGGCGCCGAGCGCGGAGACGCCCATCGCGCCGCCCATGGTGCGGAAGAAGGTGACGACCGAGCTGGCCGCGCCGAGCTCGCTCCGCGGCACCGTGTTCTGCACCGCGAGGACGAGGTTCTGCATGGTCAGGCCGAGGCCGATGCCGGTGATCGCCATGTAGACGCAGAGCAGCCGGTAGTCGGTGTCGGCCCGGGCGGTGCCGAGCAGGCCGAAGCCGATCGCCAGCATCAGGGTGCCGGAGACCAGGTACACCTTCCACTTGCCGTACTTGGTGATCAGCTTGCCGGCCACGGTGGAGGAGACCGCCAGGCCGAGGATCATCGGCAGGGTCATCAGGCCGGCGATGGTCGGGGACTTCTCCCGGGCCAGCTGGAAGTACTGGCTGAGGAAGGTGGTCGCGCCGTACATCCCGATGCCGACCAGGACGCTGGCGAGCGCGGCGAGTGTGACGGTGCGGTGGCGGAAGAGCGCCGGCGGGATGATCGGCTCGGCGGCGCGCTTCTCGACCACGACGGCGAGGGCGCCGAGCAGCAGCCCGCCGCCGACCATGGCCACGGTCTGCCAGGAGAGCCAGGCGTAGTTCTTGCCGGCCAGGGTGATCCAGATCATCAGCAGGCTGACGGCGCCGGTGATGACCAGCGCGCCCAGGTAGTCGATCTTCACCTTGCGCTTGACCACCGGCAGCTTGAGCGTGCGCTGCAGCACCGCGATCGCGGCCAGCGCGAACGGGATGCCGACGTAGAAGCACCAGCGCCAGCCGAGCCAGGAGGTGTCGACGATGACGCCGCCGATCAGCGGACCGCCGATGGTGGCCAGGGCGAAGACGGCGCCGAAGTACCCGCTGTACCGGCCGCGCTCACGCGGCGGGACCATCGCGGCCAGGCAGATCTGGGCGAGCGCGGTGACACCGCCCGCGCCGATGCCCTGGAGGGCGCGGCAGGCGATCAGCTGGCCGGTGTTCTGGGAGAGGCCGGCCAGCGCCGAGGAGGCGATGTAGATGACCAGGGCTATCTGCAGCAGCAGCTTCTTGCTGGCGAGGTCGGAGAGCTTCCCCCAGATCGGGGTGGAGGCGGTGAGGGTCAGCAGGGTCGCGGTGATCACCCAGGTGTAGGCGGACTGGCCGCCGTGCAGGTCGGTGAGGATGCGGGGCAGCGCATTGGAGACGACCGTCGACGACAGCACGGCCACGAAGAGGCCGAGCAGCAGTCCGGACAGCGCCTCCATCACCTGCCGGTGCGTCATGGGTTGGTCGTCGGCGGTGGCGGCTCCGGTCGCGGCTGGGGTGGTGACGGTCATCTGGGTCCTTCGGCGGGGTGCGGAGGCGGAAGCGGGAGACGGCAGACGAAGGGCAGGAGATCGTTGCCTTAAGCAACCATAGGACGATTGGTTGACTAGGGCAACTTTCTTCAAGCCGAAGTAAAATCCGCTCCCGGCCCACTCCGGGCCTTGCGCTTCAGACCCCCATGCCCTCCCCGACCACGTCGTTGAAGCGGTGCAGCAGCTCGGCGAAGCGGACCACGTCCTCCTCGGGCCAGTCGGCCATCAGCGCGCGCACCCGCTCCATCCGGGCGTCCCGCGCCCCCAGGAAGCGCCGGCGGCCGTCCTCGGTCAGCGAGACCAGGGCCGCCCGGCGGTCCAGCGGGTCCGCCTCCCGGTCCACCAGGCCCAACTCCTCCAGGGCCCGGATCTGCCGGCTCACCGTGGCCTTGCCCACCGCGAAGTGCACGCCGACGTCGGTCACCCGCACCCGCCCGGCCTGCTCGATGTAGGCGAGCATGCTGTACGCCATGCCCTCCAGCTGGGGATGCACCCGGCGGGACATCTCCGCCACCCGGGCCCGGCCGCGCCGGAAGAGCAGCGAGACCTCGCGCTCCACCGCCATCACGGACTCGTCGTCACTCGCCGCACTCACGGCGCCAGTATCCCGCAGCCCGCCGGGCCGGAACGCGGCGCGGGAGGGACACCGGGCCGACTAGTTGATGGTATGAAGTATCCGTTTGTCCTCTATCGGCCGATACCCAAGGAGATGTGCATGACCGCCCCAGGGAAGGTCCCGAGCCAAGGACTCGTCGCCGAACTGAAGGAAGCGGTCACCCCGCGCACGGCGCTGATGGTGATCGCCGTCCTCCTCCTCCAGCTCGGCTTCATCACCTCCTACGTCGGCGCCCTCCACCACCCGACCCCGCACGAGCTGTCGATCGCGGTGGTTGCCCCGCCGCAGGTCTCCCCCAAGCTGGTCGGGGCGCTGGAGTCGGTGCCGGACGACGCCGTGAAGGCCGTCACCGCACCGGACGCGGCGACCGCCGCCGCCCGGATCAAGGACCAGAAGATCTACGCCGCGCTGGTCTACGACCCGGCCGGCACCGAGGACACCCTGCTGGTCGGCGGTGCCCGCGGCCCGTCCGCCGCCAGGGCCGCCGAGACCATCGTCACCGGGCTGGAGAAGTCCCAGGGCCGGACGGTGAGGACCGAGGACGTCGTGCCGCTGGCCAAGGGCGACCCCAACGGCCTCACCTCGTTCTACCTGGTGATCGGCTGGTGCGTCGGCGGCTACCTGGTCGCCTCGATCCTCGGCGTCAGCGCCGGCGCCAGGCCCGCCAACACCAACCGGGCGGTGATCCGGCTCGGCACGCTGGCGCTGTACTCGGTCGCGGCCGGCATCGGCGGCGCGGTGGTCGCCGGCCCGGCCCTGGACGCGCTGCCCGGCTCGTTCTGGGGTCTTTCGGGCGTCGGCGCCCTGGTGGTCTTCGCGGTCGGCGCCTTCACCATGGCCCTGCAGTGCCTGTTCGACATCGTCGGCATCGGCCTCGCGGTGCTGATCTTCGTGGTGCTCGGCAACCCGAGTGCGGGCGGGGTCTTCCCGCCACCGCTGATGCCGCCGTTCTGGCGGGCGATCGGCGCCTGGATCCCCAACGGCGCCGGGACGGACGCGACCCGCTCGATCGCCTACTTCGGCGCCACCAACCTCGGCATGCCGCTGCTGGTGCTGATGGTCTGGGCGCTGGTCGGGGTCGCGGTCACCTTCGCCGCCGTCATGCGCGGGCCGCGCGGCGGCCGCGAACTGGTCCGCCCCTAGGTCAGCCCTCCAGTCGGCCCGGGTCGGCGATGATCGCCCGGACCACGCCGACCGCGGCTCCGAGCAGCGGGCCGCGGCGGCCCAGCCGGGAGACCGTCAGCCGCTCGTCCGACCAGGGGCGGACGGTGACCCGGGCCGCCAGCTCGGCCCGCATCGCCGGCATCAGCCAGGGCGCCAGCTGGGCGTAGCCGCCGCCCAGCACCACCTCGGCCGGGTCGAGCAGGTTGACCGCCCCGGCCGAGGCGATGCCCAGCGCCGAGCCGGCCCCGGCCAGCGCGGCACGGACCTCCTCGTCGCCGGCCTGGGCCCGCTCGGCGAGCAGCGCCACCCAGTCGCCGCGGATCCCCTCCAGGCCGGCCGCCCGCAGCACCGCCGTCTCCCCCGCGTACTGCTCCAGGCAGCCGTGCGACCCGCACGCGCAGAGCGGCCCGTCCGGGCGGACCGGCACGTGGCCCAGCTCGCCGGCGTAACCGCGGGCCCCGCGCAGCAGCCGGCCGCCGACCACGATCGCCCCGCCCACCCCGGCCTCGGCGGAGACGTGCAGGAAGTGGTCGGGCGCGCCGCCCAGCCAGAGTTCGGCGAGCCCGCCCAGGTTGGCCTCGTTGTCGGCGTCGATCGGCAGCTCGGCCAGCTGCTCGGCGCCGGCCGCGCGCAGTGCGTGCCGCAGTTCGGCGGCGACCGGCACGTCCTGCCAGCCCAGGTTGGCGGCCCGCTGGAGCACCCCGCCGCCGTCGCCGACCAGCCCCGGCACGGCCAGCGCCAGCCCGGCCGGGTGCAGCCCCGCCTCCACGGTGGCCGCGCGCAGCAGCTCGGCCAGGTCGGCCAGGACGGCGGCGGGCCGCCGGCCCCGGTTGCGGATCTCCTGGCGGCGCCAGGCGCGGACCTCGCCGCGCAGGTCGACCACGCAGGCGCCGAGGTGTTCCACCCCGATCTCGGCGCCGAGGCCGCCCGGCCCCCGGGGGTTGAGGCCCAGCGCGGTGCCGGGCCGGCCGACCTTGCCGCTGGGTGCGGCCGGGCCCTCCACGACCACCAGCCCCGCGGTGATCAGCTCCTCGGCGAGCGAGGAGACGGCCGCCCTGGTCAGCCCGGTGTCGGCGGCCACCTCGGCCCGGGAGCGCGGGGCGCGCGCGATCACGCCGAGCACCAGCGCCAGGTTGGCCCGGCGCATGCCCTGCTGGCTGGCGGGTCCGGCCCGCAGGCCGTCCGTCTCGCGCATCGCCCTCACCCCGCTCGGCTGCCGGACACCCGCTTCGGGGCCGGACGTTTGCAGCGTAACCGCGTTCGGCCGCCCGCTCCCGGCGGGCCGGAGGCGGGCGGCCGGACACGTGGGCGCGACCGGCTACGAGATGCGCTGCGGCTGCTCCACCGGGGTGGCGGGCGGTTCGGCGAGGCGGGTGAAGACCCAGCGCTGCATGGCCCAGTAGCGGAACAGCATCGCGACGAAGGTGCCCACGACCATCCCGCTGACGAAGTCGGCCACCCCCTCGGCGAAGGCCGTCACCCGGGGCTCGCGCAGGTCCAGCAGGTAGCGCGAGACGATCAGCGGGAGGACGTTGACGCCGATCGCCACCGCGCTGACCAGCAGGAACAACAGCACCTCGCGGCGGCGGCCGACGGCCCGGAAGGACCACTGGCGGTTGAGCACGTACGAGACCGCGGTGCCGACCACGGTCGCGAGGGTGAGCGCCACCACCGGCTTGTGCTCCAGCACGGTGAACTTCAGCACAAGGTTGAGCACCGTGGTCAGGCCGAAGCAGGCACTGCCGACCAGCAGGAACTTCACCAGCCGGCGGTGCCTGATCAGGAACGGGCGCAGCCCGGCCGGCACTCTGGCCAGGGCACGCTGCGTGGGGGACGGCATCTTCGCAGTCTGACCACGGCAGCCGTGGGCCGCTACTCGTCCGCGGTGATCCCCAGCACCCCGGTGGTGGTGTCCTGGTGGACCACGCCGCCCGGGTCGAGCCGGCCGTCCGGAGCGAGCCGACGAGGAAGGCCGGCGCCGGCGTACCGGGTGCGCACCACGGCACCGGTGCGCGGACCGATCTCCGCGCAGGAGATCTCCGCTTGGCAGGAGGGGTAGGGGTCCAGCACCGACGTGGCCGCACAGACCCTGACGGGGTGTGGGGCCCGCAGGCTCCCACACCCCGTCAGCCGGCCGCCCGTCAGGCGGCGACCAGCACCTGAGCCGGCTCCAGGGCCAGCTTCAGCACCTCCCGGACGTCCGCGACCGGGTGGACGGTGAGCCGCTCCAGCACCTCGGCCGGGACGTCGTCCAGGTCGGCCTCGTTCCGCTTGGGGATGATCACCGTGGTGACGCCGGCCCGGTCGGCGGCGAGCAGCTTCTGCTTCACCCCGCCGATCGGCAGCACCCGCCCGGTCAGCGACACCTCGCCCGTCATCGCCACGTCGGTGCGCACCTTGCGGCCGGAGAGCAGCGAGGCCAGCGCGGTCGTCATGGTGATGCCGGCGCTCGGCCCGTCCTTGGGGACGGCCCCGGCGGGGACGTGCAGGTGCACGCCGCGGTCCCGCAGCGAGGTGACCGGCAGCTCCAGCTCGGCGCCGCGCGAGCGGAGGAAGGAGAGCGCGATGTGCGCGGACTCCTTCATCACGTCGCCCAGCTGCCCCGTGAGGGTGAGCCCGGTGCCGCCGGTCTCGGTGTCGGCGAGCGAGGCCTCGATGTAGAGGACGTCGCCGCCGGCGCCCGTCACCGCGAGGCCCGTCGCCACACCGGGGACGGCGGTGCGCCGCTCGGCCGGCTCCTGGGCCGCCTCGGGGACGTGGTGCGGCCGGCCGATCAGGGCGCGCAGGTCGTCGGCGCCGATCGCGGCGGGCAGCTCGCGCTCGCCCAGCTCGCTCTGCGCGGCGACCTTGCGCAGCACCCGCGCGATCGAGCGCTCCAGGTTCCGGACGCCCGCCTCACGGGTGTACTCGCCGGCCAGCCGGCGCAGCGCCCCCTCGTCGACCGCGGCCTCCTCGCCCTTCAGGCCGGCCTTCTCCAGCTGGCGCGGGAGCAGGTGGTCGCGGGCGATGACGACCTTCTCGTCCTCGGTGTAGCCGTCCAGGCGGACCAGCTCCATCCGGTCGAGCAGCGGCTCGGGGATGGCCTCCAGCACGTTGGCGGTGGCGAGGAAGACCACGTCGGAGAGGTCCAGCTCGACCTCCAGGTAGTGGTCGCGGAAGGTGTGGTTCTGGGCCGGGTCCAGCACCTCCAGCAGGGCGGCCGCCGGGTCGCCCCGGTAGTCGGAGCCGACCTTGTCGATCTCGTCCAGCAGGACGACCGGGTTCATCGAGCCGGCCTCCTTGACGGCCCGGACCAGCCGGCCGGGGAGCGCGCCGACGTAGGTGCGCCGGTGGCCGCGGATCTCCGCTTCGTCCCGGACGCCGCCGAGCGCCACCCGGACGAACTTGCGGCCCATGGCGCGGGCCACCGACTCGCCGAGCGAGGTCTTGCCGACGCCGGGCGGGCCGACCAGCGCCAGCACCGCACCTCCGCGCCGGCCTCCCACCAGGCCGAGCCCCTGCTCGGCCCGGCGCTTGCGCACGGCGAGGTACTCGACGATGCGGTCCTTGACGTCTGCCAGGCCGGAGTGGTCGGCGTCCAGGACGGCACGGGCGCCGGCGATGTCGTAGGCGTCCTCGGTCCGCTCGTTCCAGGGCAGCTCCAGGACGGTGTCCAGCCACGTCCGGATCCAGGAGCCCTCGGGCGACTGGTCGGACGCCCGCTCCAGCTTGTCGACCTCCTTGAGGGCCGTCTCGCGGACCTTCTCGGGGAGGTCGGCCGCCTCGACCCGGGCGCGGTAGTCGCCCTCCTCGTCGGCCGGGTCGCCGTTCAGCTCGGCCAGCTCCTTGCGGACGGCCTCCAGCTGCCGCCTGAGCAGGAACTCCTTCTGCTGCTTGGCCACGCCCTCCTCGACGTCCTTGCGGATGGTGTCGTTGACCTCCTCCTCGGCGAGGTGGTCGCGCAGCAGCGTCAGCGCGTACTCCAGGCGGGCCACCTGGTCGGCCTCCAGCAGCACCTTGAGCTTCTGCTCGGCGGTGACGAAGGACGCGTAGCCGATGTTGTCGGCCAGCTCGCCGACGCCCTCGGTCTGGGCCACCCGGTCGACGATCTGCCAGGCGCCGCGCCTGCGCAGCCATTGGGTGGAGAGCGACTTGTACTCCTTGACCAGCTCGGCGGCGCGCCCGGCCACCGGGGTGCCGACCGAGGACTCCCGGAACGGCGTGGTCTCCACCCAGAGGGCGGCGCCGGGCCCGGTGGTGCCGACGCCGATCCGGACCCGGCGCACGGCGCGCACCAGCGCCGCGGGCCCCCCGACGGAGTCGGGGCCGTCGGCCAGCCGGCCGACCTGTTCGACGGTGGCGAGGGTGCCGACCGCCGCGTACGAGCCGTCCACCCGCGGGACCAGGAGGACCTGGGGCTTGCCGGTGCCGGTGGCCGCGGCCCGCGCGGCCTCGACCGCGGCCCGCACCTCGGTGTCCTTGAGGTCCAACGGGACGACCATGCCCGGGAGCACGACCTCGTCGTCGAGCGGCAGCACGGGCAGGGTGAGCGGTGTGGACGTCGATGCCATGATCTCTCCCCAGTCAGCGAAGTTGAGTTGACCTGACTAAGGTTTGGCGAGCGCCGGATGTTCCCGGCCCGTCGTTCGCCATGAGCGAACAAAGGCGCCGGCCCGGAGCAGCGGGAAGGCATCGGGCGGGCCTGTCAAAAACGCCCGGGAGACGTCACATCCGGTCGAGCAGGGCGGCCCCGCGGGAGGGCGGGGCGGACGCCGGGGCCGGCCCGGCCGGCTCGGGGCGGCGCGAGCGGCGGTCAGGAGTGCGTCGCAGGAGACGCCAGAGCGCCACCCCGGCCAGCAGCGCCGCCGGGTGGCCGACCCCGGTCACCAGGTCCCGGTCACCGGCGATCTGCTCGGCGATCAGCGCACCCGCCACCCCGAGCGCGAGCAGCCGCCCGCGCGGCGACAGCAGCCCGGCCAGCGCGCCGAGGCTGGCCAGCACGCCGTAGCTGACGCCGATGTCCAGGTTGTCCAGCGCCCCGGCCTCCAGCCGCCCCGCGGCCACGGCGGCGATCACCACCGACTGGGAGAGCAGTGTGGCGGCGACGTGCCCGACGGCGAAGACGGCCGCCGCCCGGCCCGGCCCGACCCGCCGCTCCAGCGGCGCGACGGTGAAGGCGAAGGCCCAGAGGTACGGCATCCAGATCGTCCCGGCCACCCAGAAACCGCTGAACAGCAGGGCGCGCAGCGGGTGGTGCATCAGGTTGTGCCCGTCCGAGCTGGACGCTTCCTGCAGGCGCAGCACGAGGTCCGGGTCGGCGAGCTTGGCGAAGGTGGTGGTGGCTCCGACCACCGCGAGGTAGCCGAGCGCGAAGGGGTTGCGCCGGGGCGTCGGCACCCGGGCCAGCAGCCAGCCGGCAACTCCGGCCCGCAGCCCGTACCGCAGCATCCCGTAGGGCGGTCCGGCCCGTCCGGCACCCTCCCGCAGCCCCGCCATGCCGCCTCCGCTCCGACCCGCAGCAACCGGCCCCGTCGATGCCCAACGTACCGGCGCGCGCCGGAAATCCCACCCCCGTGAATCTTGTCGTGACCACGGTACGTCGCGGTTCTGGGAGTCCGCTGGGAAAACCCCGTGAAGACCGGTGAACGGCCGGATGGCCGGAACCCGGGACTTTGGTCCAGACCTTCCCTCTGTTTACGCACGAGTAGCCGCTCTGACCGGCGGCTTGGCGTCAACAAGTGTGCATACGTACCGTCACAGAGTGAAAAATCGCCGGGTAAGGTATCGGCCCGTGCCCACTCCCGAGTGGGCCCGAGGGCGGCCCGACAGCCGCCCCACGGGCCGGAAATGTCCGGTCCACCTGCCGGAAACCACCCGCGGTCCGTACGCTGCGAAGTGTGCGGAAACGGTGGGCAGTCCACACCTGCCCTCCGGTCCCCGCACGCACGAACGGGACGGCGGACCCGGCACAGTCCACGACGGAACAAGACTACGAGCGGAGCCCCGCCATCCCCACAGGTGGCCGGCCCGCAGCCCTGGGGGCGGTGGCGTGACCGTGACAGAAATTCAGCAGGACAACCAGAACAGCGGCGGCACGGTGAGCAGCCAGCGCAGAGTGCTGGTGGTGGAGGACGAGCCCACGATCGCCGAGTCGATCGCGGCCCGGCTGGGCGCGGAGGGCTTCAAGGTCGCCGTGGCCCACGACGGCCCCGGTGCCGTCGACGGGTTCCACACCTGGCAGCCCGACTTGGTGGTGCTCGACATCATGCTGCCCGGATTCGACGGCCTCGAGGTGTGCCGCCGGATCCAGGCCCAACGCCCGGTACCGGTCCTGATGCTGACCGCGCGCGACGACGAGACGGACCTCCTGGTCGGCCTCGGCGTCGGTGCCGACGACTACATGACCAAGCCCTTCTCCATGCGCGAGCTGGCGGCCCGGGTCAACGTGCTGCTGCGCCGCGTCGAGCGCGCCCAGCAGGCGGCCCGCACACCGGCGCTCGGCTCGCTGCGCTTCGGCGAGCTGGAGATCGACCACGTGCAGCGCCGGGTCCGGCTGGCCTCGGGCGACGTCCACCTGACGCCGACCGAGTTCGACCTGCTCGCCTGCCTGGCCGCCCAGCCGCGCGCGGTCCTCACCCGCGAGCAGCTGCTGGCCGAGGTGTGGGACTGGACGGACGCGTCCGGCACCCGCACCGTCGACAGCCACGTCAAGGCGCTGCGCCGGAAGATCGGCGCCAGCTGGATCCGTACCGTCCACGGCGTCGGATACGCGCTGGAAGCTCCGCTCTCGTAGCGGCGCCTCGGGCGACGGGCCTCCGGGGGGCCCGTGTCCCGAACCGCCCTGCGGCCACCTGAGGGATCACAGCACGCGGGGGATCACAGGGGACCAATGACCTTTCCACAGCAACGCAACGGGGACACCGACGGCACCCGGCGGCCCACACTGGCCGCCCGCGCCGCCCACCGGGTCTGGGCCGACATCCGGCCGCTCGACCCGGTCCGCTCGATCAAGGGCAAACTCGCCCTCCTGGTGATCGTCTCGGTCTTCCTGGCCACCGGCATGGTGGTCGTGGCGATCCGCTCCGAGACGCAGATCCGGATCATCATGATCTTCTCGATGATCGCGTCACTGCTCTTCATGCAGTTCCTCGCGCACGGGTTGACCGCCCCGCTGCGCGACATGACCGCCGCCGCCCGCGCGATGGCCTCCGGCGACTACAGCCGCCGGGTCGAGGTGAACTCGCGCGACGAGATCGGCGAGCTGGCGGCCACCTTCAACCACATGGCGGCCGATCTGGAGGCCGCCGACCGACACCGCCGCGAGCTGGTCGCCAACGTCTCCCACGAGCTGCGCACGCCCATCGCCGCGCTGCGCGCCGTCCTGGAGAACGTGGTCGACGGCGTGGTCCAGCCGAACCCGGCGACCCTGGGTGCCGCACTGGAGCAGACCGAACGGCTCGGCCGGCTGGTCACCCACCTGCTCGACCTCTCCAAGATCGACGACGGCGTGGTCGACCTGGACGCCCGGCCCTTCGAGGTGCGCGAGTTCCTGGACGGCGTGCTGCGCGGGGTCACCGTGGACGGCGCGACGGCCGGCGGGGCGTTCTCCCGGCGCGGGGACGTCCGCCTGGCGCTGGAGGTCAGCCCGGCCGGCCTGACCGGCGTGGCGGACCCCGAACGGCTCCACCAGGTGGTCGCCAACCTGGTCGACAACGCCTGCAAGCACTCCCCGCCCGGCGGCACCGTCACGGTCCGCGCCCGGCCCGGGGAGGGGCCCGGCGGGCTCCTGCTGGAGGTCGAGGACGAAGGTCCCGGCATCCCGCCGGCCGACCGCAACCGGGTCTTCGAGCGGTTCAGCCGCAGCGGCACCGCCACCGCCCAGGGGCCCGGCTCCGACGGCGGCACCGGCCTGGGGCTGGCCATCGCCCGCTGGGCGGTGGATCTGCACGGCGGGCGGATCGAGGTGGCCGAGGCCGCCCGGGGCTGCCGGATCGAGGTACGGCTGCCCGGCCCGCGCTGAGCGTGCTCCGGACCGTCATGTCACAGAAGCGACACAGACGTATACGGATCTTGGGAAGCGATTATGTCCGCTTTTGCCCCGAAATGGGGGCCGATCGGGCGTGATCGCTTCCCATCCGAACCGGCTTTCTAACGCACATTTTCAGCCAAACTGCAGGTCAGGACTGTGATCTGGGCGACGCCTGAGCCCTGGGGACTGCGCGATCACTGGTCAGGGGCGTAGCCTTAATCCCCGCTGTCCAAACATCCCAAAAGGAAGCGGAAGAGGGCGGTTGCCGCCGTGTCGCCACAGTCCCAAGAAACCCCCAACAGCTCGGCAAGCTCCACTGGCTTCGGCCCCAATGAGTGGCTCGTCGACGAGATCTACCAGCAGTACCTCCAGGACCCGAACTCGGTCGACCGAGCCTGGTGGGACTTTTTCGCCGACTACAAGCCCGGTACCGAGGTGACCCCAGTGACCCAGGCCGCGACCCAGGTCGGCCCCACGCCGACCACCGTTGCCGCCCCCGCGCCCGCCGCTGCCGCTCCGGCCGCGCCCGCCCCCGCCGCACCGGCCGCGCCAGCGGCCCCCGCGGCCCCGGCAGCCGCGCCGCTCGCCGCAGCCCCCGCCGCGCCCCCGGCGCCCAAGGCCGCCGCGGCGCCTGCCGCGCCCGCCGACGGGACCGGCCCCGAGCTGATCCAGCTCCGCGGCCCGGCCAAGGCCGTCGCCACCAACATGGACGCCTCGCTGGAGGTGCCGACCGCGACGTCCGTCCGCGCGGTGCCCGCCAAGCTGCTGATCGACAACCGCATTGTCATCAACAACCACCTGCAGCGCGCCCGCGGTGGCAAGGTCTCCTTCACGCACCTGATCGGGTACGCCCTGGTCCAGGCCATCAAGGCCGCGCCGGGCATGAACCACAGCTACCAGGTGAAGGACGGCAAGTCCTACCTGGTCAAGCCCGAGCACGTGAACCTGGGCCTGGCCATCGACCTGGTGAAGCCCAACGGCGACCGCCAGCTCGTCGTCGCGGCCATCAAGAAGGCCGAGACGCTCGACTTCTTCGGCTTCTGGCAGGCCTACGAGGACATCGTCCGCCGGGCCCGCGCCAACAAGCTGACCATGGACGACTTCACCGGCGTCACGGTCTCGCTGACCAACCCCGGCGGCATCGGCACCGTGCACTCCGTGCCGCGCCTGATGCAGAACCAGGGCACCATCGTCGGCGTCGGCGCCATGGAGTACCCGGCCGAGTTCCAGGGCTCCGCCCCGGAGACCCTCTCCCGCCTGGGCGTCTCCAAGATCATGACGCTGACCTCGACCTACGACCACCGCGTCATCCAGGGCGCGGCCTCCGGCGAGTTCCTGCGCGAGATCCACCGTCTGCTGCTCGGCGAGAACGGCTTCTACGACGAGATCTTCGAGTCCCTGCGGATTCCGTACGAGCCGGTCCGCTGGGCCACCGACGTCGCCACCACCCACGACGACGAGGTCAACAAGACCGCGCGCGTCATGGAGCTGATCCACTCCTACCGGGTCCGCGGCCACCTCATGGCCGACACCGACCCGCTGGAGTACAGGCAGCGCAAGCACCCCGACCTGGACGTCACCACGCACGGCCTCACCCTGTGGGACCTGGAGCGCGAGTTCGCGGTCGGCGGCTTCGGCGGCCAGAAGATGATGAAGCTCCGCGACATCCTCGGCCTGCTGCGCAACACGTACTGCCGCACCGTCGGCATCGAGTACATGCACATCCAGGACCCGACGCAGCGCAAGTGGCTGCAGGAGCGCCTGGAGAAGCCGTACACCAAGCCGGAGCGCGAGGAGCAGCTGCGCATCCTGCGCCGGCTGAACTCGGCCGAGGCCTTCGAGACCTTCCTGCAGACCAAGTACGTCGGGCAGAAGCGCTTCTCGCTGGAGGGCGGCGAGTCCCTCATCCCGCTGCTGGACGCCACCATCGACTCGGCGGCCGAGCACCGCCTGGACGAGGCCGTCATCGGCATGGCCCACCGCGGCCGCCTCAACGTGCTGGCCAACATCGTCGGCAAGCCGTACGGCAAGATCTTCGGCGAGTTCGAGGGCAACCTCGACCCGAAGTCGATGCACGGCTCCGGCGACGTGAAGTACCACCTCGGCTCCGAGGGCACCTTCACCGGCCTGGACGGCGAGACCATCAAGGTCTCGCTCGCCGCGAACCCCTCCCACCTGGAGGCCGTGGACCCGGTCGTCGAGGGCATCGCCCGGGCCAAGCAGGACATCCTGGACCAGGGCGGCACGACCTTCCCGGTGCTGCCGATCCAGATCCACGGTGACGCGGCCTTCGCCGGCCAGGGCGTCGTCGCGGAGACCCTGAACATGTCGCAGCTGCGCGGCTACCGCACCGGCGGCACCGTGCACGTCGTGGTGAACAACCAGGTCGGCTTCACCGCCGCCCCGGCGTCCTCGCGCTCCTCGATGTACTGCACCGACGTCGCCCGGATGATCGAGGCCCCGATCTTCCACGTGAATGGCGACGACCCGGAGGCCGTGGTCCGCGTCGCGCGGCTCGCCTTCGAGTTCCGCCAGGCGTTCCACAAGGACGTCGTGATCGACCTCATCTGCTACCGCCGCCGCGGTCACAACGAGGCCGACAACCCGTCGTTCACCCAGCCGCTGATGTACGACCTGATCGATAAGAAGCGCTCGGTGCGCAAGCTGTACACCGAGGGCCTGATCGGTCGCGGCGACATCACCATGGAAGAGGCGGAGCAGGCGCTCCAGGACTTCCAGGGCCAGCTGGAGAAGGTCTTCGCCGAGGTCCGCGACGCCGCCCAGACCCCGGCCCCGGCCGCCAACGGCAAGCCGCAGGCCGACTTCCCGGTCAACATCCAGACCGGCATCTCCCAGGAGATGGTCAAGCGGATCGCCGCCTCGCAGGTCAACCTGCCGGACTGGCTGACCGTCCACCCGCGACTGCTGCCGCAGCTGCAGCGCCGCGCGGCCTCGGTCGAGGACAACACCATCGACTGGGCCATGGGCGAGACCCTCGCCATCGGCTCGCTGCTGATGGAGGGCCACCCCGTCCGCCTGGCCGGCCAGGACAGCCGCCGCGGCACCTTCGGCCAGCGGCACGCGGTGCTGATCGACCGCAACAGCGGCGAGGACTACACCCCGCTGCTGTACCTGACCGAGGACCAGGCCCGCTACACCGTGTACGACAGCCTGCTGTCCGAGTACGCGGCGATGGGCTTCGAGTACGGCTACTCGCTGACCCGCCCGAACGCGCTGGTCATGTGGGAGGCGCAGTTCGGCGACTTCGTCAACGGCGCGCAGACCATGGTGGACGAGTACATCGCCTCCGCCGAGCAGAAGTGGGGCCAGCACTCCGGCGTCACCCTGCTGCTGCCGCACGGCTACGAGGGCCAGGGACCGGACCACTCGTCCGCCCGCCCGGAGCGCTTCCTGCAGATGTGCGCGCAGGACAACATGACGGTCGCGATGCCGACCCTGCCGTCGAACTACTTCCACCTGCTGCGCTGGCAGGCGCACAACCCGCACCACAAGCCGCTGATCGTCTTCACCCCGAAGTCGATGCTGCGTCTGAAGGCCGCGGCGAGTGCGACCGAGGAGTTCCTGTCCGGCTCGTTCCGCCCGGTCATCGGTGACACCACCGTCGACCCGGCGAACGTCCGCAAGGTCGTCATCACCGCCGGCAAGTTCTACTACGACGTGGAGGCGGCCCGCACCGATCGCGGCGTCACCGACACCGCGATCGTCCGGGTCGAGCGGCTCTACCCGCTGCCGGTGGCCGAGCTCCAGGAGGAGCTGGCCAAGTACGGCGACAACGTCCAGTTCGTCTGGGCGCAGGAGGAGCCGGCCAACCAGGGTGCCTGGCCGTTCATCGCGATGAACCTGGTCGACCACCTGCAGGTCGTCATCGGTCGCAGTGCCAACGGCTCGCGGCTGCGCCGCGTCGCCCGCACGGCCTCCTCGGCCCCGGCGGTCGGCTCGGCCAAGCGGCACGCCGCCGAGCAGCAGGCGCTGCTGGAGGAGATCTTCACGATCTGACGCCCCGCGTCCTGATCACGGCCCCGGCCCCCGCGCACACCGCGCGGGGGCCGGGGCCGTTCCGCTGCCGTCACGAGCTCCACGATGCCGCCATGCCAAGGTCGCAGCTCTGCAACCAAACCGGCACGGAAATGCGCGTCCGGCTGACGGCTCGATAGGTTATGCCTCGCCAGACCGCCGCCCGGGCGCCCGTCATCGCACTCGCGGCCGGCCGATGACCTCACCGCTCTCCCAGGGGGATCACCACATGACCGCCGACGCACCACGGGACGCCACCGCTGCACCGCTCCCGCCGGTCTTCCAGCCGCTCCACCCGGACGACCCGCGGGAGGTCGGCGGCTACCGGCTGTTCGCCCGGCTCGGCGCCGGCGGCATGGGCCGGGTCTACCTCTCGTACACGCCGGGCGGCCGCCCGGTGGCGCTCAAGGTCGTCCGCCCGGAGTTCGCCGAGGACGGCGAGTTCCGCCGCCGGTTCGCCCAGGAGGTCAGCAACGCCCAGCGGATCCACGGGCTCTACACCGCGCAGGTGATCGACTCCGGCGGCCTGGACTCGGACGCCCCCTGGCTGGTCACCGCGTACGTGCCGGGCCCGTCCCTCCAGCAGGTGGTGCGGGAGAACGGCGCGCTGCCGGTCCGCACCGTGCTGCTGCTGATGGGCGGCATCGCCGAGGCGCTCCAGGCGATCCACAGCGTCGAGGTGGTGCACCGCGACCTCAAGCCGGCCAACGTGCTGGTGGCCGGCGACGGCCCGCGCGTGATCGACTTCGGCATCGCCCGGGCCGCCGACGCCACCGCGCTGACCGGCACCGGCTACCGGATCGGCTCGCCCGCCTTCATGTCCCCCGAGCAGGCGCAGGGCCGCCCGGTCACCCCGGCCACCGACGTCTTCGCGCTCGGCGCGCTGGCGGCGTACGTGGCCGGCGGCACGGCTCCGTTCGGCGACGGCCCGGACACCGCGGTCCTGTACCGGGTGGTGCACGAGCAGCCCGAGCTGGACGCCGTCCCCGCCGACCTGCGCGAGCTGGTGCTGCGCTGCCTGGCCAAGTCCCCCGAGGACCGGCCCAAGCCCGCCGAGATCATCGAGATCGCCCGCAACCACCCGTCGGTCGGCGGACAGCTGCGGTTCACCGAGGACTGGCTGCCCAAGCAGGTCAACACCGAGATCACCCGCCGCTCGGACCTGCCGAAGACCCCGCCCACCCCGCTGCCGGCGGCCCCGCCCACCGTGCCCACCGCTCCCCCGGTCCCGGCCGGCCCGCCCACCGCGGCCACCGCTCCCCCGCAGCCGACCCACCCGGCGACCGCCCTCTCGTACAACACCCCGCCGCCGGCCGGCCCGCCGGCCGGGTTCACCCCGCCGCCGCTCGGCGCGTACGGCGCCCCGCAGCCCGCCACCGAGGCCCCGACCGGGCCGCTGCTGCCCTCGCCGCCGACCGTGCAGCTGCGCCAGGAGCCGCCGTCCTACGACACCCCGCCGCCCGGCCCGGTGGTGACGGACACCCCGGCGCCCGCGCCGGAGCCGAAGCGCAAGGGCGTCTCCTGGAAGGTGCTGCTGACCGTCGCCCTGGTGATGGCGGTCGGCGGCACCGCCGGCGGCGTGGTGCTGGTGAAGCAGATGGACAAGAGCGACAAGAAGGACGGCTCCGGCAACGCCGCCCAGCAGACCCCGGGCAACCAGCCCCAGCCCGCGCCCTCCCAGAGCGCGGACCCCGGGCCCGGTGACACGCCCAGCCCGTCGCCGAGCAAGTCCACCGGGAAGGTGACGGCCGCACCGTCCGCCTCGGCCAGCAACGGCGTGACCGCGCCGGCCCGCCCCGTCGGGTACTCCCCGCTGCTCGACAAGAAGCCGCTGGCCATCCCCGGCACCGAGGCCTACTACGACTCCTACCGGATCGACCTGGACGGCGGGACGGTCGTGCCGCGCGGCAACGACCTCAAGTGGGGCCTGGGGCTGAACGCCACCGGCAGCAGCAGCAAGGCCAACTCCTTCGTCACCGCGGGGGACGACAAGTCTGACTTCGCGGTGATCACCGAGTCGAGCGTGACTCCGGACCAGTGCGCCGTCGCCATCGACTCGCGGCCCGACACCGACCTGTCCTTCAACCGGGTCTCGCCCGGGCGCCTGCTCTGCATCCGCGACCGGATCACCCGCAACATCGCCATCGCGGTGGTCGAGGTCGCCGACGGCACCACCGGCGCCGTCAAGCTGACCGTGAGCACCTGGCGCGCCAGCTGACCGGGCCCCGCCCCGGACTATCCTGACCAGGTCGAATCCCCACCGGACCGGAGCGAACCGTGTACTTCACCGACCGCGGCATCGAGGAGCTGCAGAACCGGCGCGGCGAAGAGGAGGTCACCTTCGAGTGGCTGGCCGAGCGCCTGCGCGAGTTCGTCGACCTCAACCCCGACTTCGAGGTCCCCGTCGAGCGGCTGGCCACCTGGCTGGCCCGGCTCGACGACGAGGACGACGAGTGACGCGGTAGCGCACCACCGAAGGGCCCGGGAGGCAGCCGCCTCCCGGGCCCTTCGCGTGCTCCCCGTAGGGGGCGGGTCAGGGGCGGCTCCGGGTCCGCCTCCGGGTAGGACGCCCTTGACTTCGCCGTCACGCGATATATCGTCTTCAGGAGAGAACGCGATACATCGCGAGTCACTACGGGAGGCGGCAGAGATGAGCCAGTGGACGGTCGAGGGGCCCGACAGGATCACCATCGACGAGGAGGTCCGGACGCTCCAGGTACGGATCATCGACGGCACGGTGAACGTCGTCGCCGCCGAGGGCCCGGCCCGCCTGGAGGTCACCGAGCTGAAGGGCGAGCCGCTCCACGTCACCCTGGTCGACGGCGTGCTGACGGTCACCTACCAGGACCTCAGCAGCTGGAGCGACTTCGGCGACGTGCTCAAGTCGGTCGACTCGGTGAAGGGCTTCTTCTCCTCGTTCAAGCGCAAGCGGGTCGCCGCGGTCACCCTGACCGTGCCGGCCGCCACCGAGGTCAAGGTCGGCACCGTCTCGGCCGACACCACCATCTCCGGCTTCGCCGAGCACGTCTCGGCGCAGACGGCCAACGGCGACGTCACCCTGGTCGGCCTCGCCGGCCGGACGTCCGCCAACACCGTCACCGGCGACGTGGACGCCCAGTCGGTGGCCGGGCAGCTCAAGCTGAACACCGTCTCCGGCCGGCTCACCGTGGTCGCCGGCACCGCCGACAGGGTGCAGGCCAACGCCGTCACCGGCGCGGTCACCCTGGACCTCGACGTGGCCACCCCGACCGACATCAAGGTCACCACGGTCAGCGGCGCGGTCGGCGTCCGGATCCCCTCGCTGGCCGACACCAAGGTCCAGGCCGGCACCAACAGCGGCGACATCTCCAGCACCTTCGAGCAGCTCAAGGTCGGCGGCACCTGGGGCGCCAAGCGGCTCTCCGGCCAGCTCGGCGAGGGCAAGGGCAGCCTCGCGGTGACCACCGTCTCCGGCGCCGTCACCGTGCTGCGCCGCCCCGACGCCGAGGACGACGGCCCGGTCGTCGTCAAGGAGCTCCCGGCCGGCCTGGACCTCGGCAAGGGCCCGGAACAGCGGCCGGACCAGGGCGACGGCCCCGACCTCACCAAGGAGGCCTGACATGACCCCCGTCTTCGGCCACGGCCGGCTCCGTCTCTACCTGCTGAAGCTGCTCGACGAGGCCCCGCGGCACGGCTACGAGGTCATCCGCCTCCTGGAGGAACGGTTCCAGGGCCTGTACGCGCCCTCGGCCGGCACCGTCTACCCGCGCCTCGCCAAGCTGGAGCAGGAGGGCCTCGTCACGCACAGCACCGAGGGCGGCCGCAAGGTCTACCGGCTCACCGACGCCGGCCGCGCCGAGCTGGAGGCCCGCCGGGGCGAGCTGGACGAGCTGGAACTGGAGATCCACGACTCGGTGGCCCAGCTCGCCGGGGCGATCCGCGAGGACGTCCGGGACAGCGCCAAGGACCTCCGCGAGGAGCTCTGGGGCGCGGCGAAGCAGGCACCCCGGCCCGGGACGGCCGAGAGCGGGGACCCCTGGGCCGGCCCGTGGGGGGACAAGGAGGCCTGGCAGCGCGCCAAGGAGGAGTTCACCCAGTTCAAGAAGCACGCCAAGGAGCAGGCCAAGCGCGCCAAGGAGCAGGAGAAGGCGGCCAAGGCCAAGGCGAAGGCCGCCGAGGAGGAGGCCCGCCGGCTGCGCGAGCAGTCCCGGGCGGCGCGGACGGCGGCCCAGCAGGAGGCGCTGCGGATCAAGCGCCGGGTCGAGCAGCAGGTGCGCGAGCACGCCGCCCGCGGGGACTGGCCCACCGGGCTGGCCGAGGGGCTCTCCGAGCTGACCAGGGGCCTGTCCGGGCTGGCCGACTCGGCCCGCTGGGGCCACTCGGCGGAGGACGCCCCGCCGCCCGCCGAGAAGGTCACCGTCACCCGGATCGACCTGGACAAGGACGAGCCGGCCGGCGCAGCCCCGGCCGACCTGCCGCCGTGGACGGCCACCGACGCGGCCGGCGACCCTGCGCGGGAGCTGGAGCGGCTGCTCGACCGCTTCCGCGACCAGGTCCGCGACGCGGCCCGGGACGGCGGGGTGACGGCCGGCCGGCTGGCCGAGGCCCGCTCGGTGCTGGGCACGGCCGGCGAGCGGCTGAAGCGCCTGCTGGGCTGAGCCCGCCGCGTGGCCACGGGCCCGGCACTCCTCCCGGGGGGGGAGGGAGTGCCGGGCCCTACGCGTGCACGGCGCGGAACCCGCGGACCGCGGCCTCAGGGCGTGAGGACGATCTTCCCGAAGACGTCGCCCTTGGCAAGCCGGGCGAAGCCCTCCCGTGCCTCGGCCAGCGGCAGCACCGAGTCGATCACCGGACGGACCCCGGTGGTGGCGCAGAGCGAGAGCAGCCCCGCCAGCTCCTCCTTGCTGCCCATGGTCGAGCCGACCACCTTGAGCTCCAGGAAGAAGATCCGGTTCAGCTCGGCGGCCTTCGGGCTGGGGCCCGAGGTGGCCCCGGAGATGACGATGGTGCCGCCGGGGCGCAGCGACTTCACCGAGTGCGACCAGGTGGCGGCGCCGACCGTCTCCATGACCGAGTCCACCCGCTCGGGCAGCCGGGCACCGCTCTCGAAGGCGGCGTCGGCGCCGAGTCCGAGGGCCCGGGCGCGCTTGGCCTCGTCCCGGCCGGTGACCCAGACCCGCAGGCCGGCGGCCTTGCCGAGGACGATCAGCGCCGTCGCCACACCACCGCCGGCGCCCTGTACCAGGACGGTGTCACCCGGCTTCACCCCGGCGTTGGTGAACAGCATCCGGTACGCCGTCAGCCAGGCGGTGGGCAGGCAGGCGGCCTGCTCGAAGGAGAGTCCGGCCGGCTTGGGCAGCAGGTTCCAGGTGGGGACGGCCACCCGCTGGGCGAACGTGCCCTGGTAACGCTCGGTCAGGATCGAACGCGGCTCGGCCGGCCCGACGCCGTGTCCGGTCTGGCCGATCACCGAGTGGACGACCACCTCGTTGCCGTCCTCGTCGATGCCCGCGGCGTCGCAGCCGAGGATCATCGGCAGCCTCTCGGCGGGCAGGCCGACCCCGCGCAGCGACCAGAGGTCGTGGTGGTTGAGGCTGGCGGCCTTGACCGTGACCACGCTCCACCCGGGGCGCGCCTGCGGTTCGGGGAGTTCGCCCAACTCCAGCCCGCTCAGCGGGTCGTCGGCGTCGATTCGTGCGGCGTAGGCAGCAAACATGGTCCGGACGATAGCCGCGACAGCCGGAGCCCGGAACCACACGTCGGTGTGACGCGCGTCCCGGGCTCCGGCTCGGCTGTGCGATCTGCGGTCCGAACTGCTGCCGCTGGGTCCTAGCGGCGCGCCACGCCCTCGGCGCGGGCGGCCTCGGCGACGGCCTTGGTGACCGCCGGGGCGACCCGCTCGTCGAACGGCGAGGGGATCACCTTCTGCGGCGTCAGCTCGTCGGCGACCACGCCGGCCAGCGCCTTGGCGGCGGCCAGCTTCATGCCCTCGGTGATCCGGGTGGCCCGGACCTGCAGGGCGCCGGCGAAGATGCCGGGGAAGGCGAGCACGTTGTTGATCTGGTTCGGGAAGTCGCTGCGCCCGGTGGCGACGACCGCCGCGTACTTGTGCGCGACCTCCGGGTGGATCTCCGGGTTCGGGTTCGCCATCGCGAAGATGAACGCGCCCTCGGCCATGGTCGCCACGACCTCCTCCGCCACGGTGCCGCCGGAGACGCCGATGAAGACGTCGGCGCCGGCCAGCGCGTCGGCCAGCGAGCCCTTGATGCCGGTCCGGTTGGTCTGCGCGGCGATCTCGGCCTTGACGTCGGTGAGGTCGCCGCGGCCCTCGTGGACCACGCCGCGACGGTCACAGACCGAGACGTCGCCGATGCCGGCGGCCACCAGCATCTTGGCGATGGCGATGCCGGCCGCGCCGGCGCCGGAGATGACGGCACGCAGCGTGCCGATCTCGCGCCCGGTCACCCGGGCGGCGTTCCAGAGCGCCGCGGTGGTGACGATCGCGGTGCCGTGCTGGTCGTCGTGGAAGATCGGGATGTCCAGGGCGTCCTGGAGCCGGCGCTCGATCTCGAAGCAGCGCGGGGCGGAGATGTCCTCCAGGTTGACGCCGCCGAAGGAGGGTGCCAGCCGGACGACGGTCTCGACGATCTCGTCCACCTCGGTGCAGGCGAGCGCGATCGGGACGGCGTCGACCCCGCCGAACTGCTTGAACAGGATGGCCTTGCCCTCCATCACGGGCAGCGAGGCCTCCGGGCCGATGTCCCCGAGGCCCAGCACGGCGGTGCCGTCGGTGACGACGGCCACCGTGTTGGACTTCCAGGTGTAGTCGTTCACCAGCTCGGGCTGCTCGGCGATGGCCGTGCAGACCCGGGCGACGCCGGGGGTGTAGGCGAGGGACAGGTCGTCCGCGTCGCGCACCGGAACGGTCGCCCGGATCTCCATCTTGCCGCCGCGGTGGAGCGCGAAAACGGCGTCGACCGGATCGTCGGTGTCCTGAGTGCTGCTGTGGATGATCTCCGCTGCCACGATGACCTCTTCGTCATTGATCAGCGAGGACGAGGCCGACGGGCGGACGACCCGGCGGAAACTCGAAACCGGGTACGCCGAAGCGGACCCGGGGAGAGCGGGGTCGGGGCGCTGCCGTCGGGGCCGCGCCCTCGGGATGAGGGATTTTTCTTTCCAGTTGTCTGCGTCGTGCTTCCAGGCTGAGCGTAGGTCGGACGACGGCATCGCACCTATGCCGTTTCGTCCAACGTCATGTGCTTTTTTTCATTCGCTGTGCCGCCCCTTGACGGCACCCGGCGTCGGAAGCACCCGGTCCCGGTGGCGGCAGTCGCGTACGCACACACACCCGCAGGAGTGAACGCAGACACAGAGGGGAGCCGGTGCTTCGGATACGGAGTCCGCGTCGTGGACTTCCGTTCCTGCACACCCCGAGCCTGTCTCGACTCGGCGGTCTGGGTTCGATCGTCGGGGGTCACCCGGTAGCAGATTCTGACACACCCGCCGCCGGGCCCGGCAGGGAGGGATGGGAGGATCCCCTGGCCCGCCGTCTCGCGTACACCTCCGCGACACTGCGGCGCCACCTCGTCCCTCCCACAGGAGCACGCTCATGCACCACCGTCTCCACCCCCGACGACCGGCGATCGCCGCCCTCACCCTGGCCACAGCCGGAGCCCTGCTGCTGACCGGCTGCGGCGGCGACAACGAGCAGGCCACGAAGGACCCGGTGCAGGTGGTCCGCGGCATGGTCCCGAAGGCCCAGCGATCCGCCGGTGTGCTCCGGGTCGGCTCGGACCTCAACTACGCGCCGGTGGACTTCCGGGGCGCCGACGGCAAGCCGGACGGCATCGACCCGGACATCGCCAACGCCCTCGGCAAGATCCTCGACCTGCGGATCGAGATCGTCGACACCCCGTTCGACAAGCTGATACCGAACCTGCACGCCAAGCAGTTCGACGTGGCGATGTCCGCGCTCAGCGACATCCGCCAGCGCCGCGAGGGCGTCGACGACGGGGGCAAGCAGACCAACCCGGGCGTCGACTTCGTGGACTACTTCATCGCCGGCTCCTCGATCACCGTCCCGAAGGGCAACCCCAAGGGCATCCACACCCTGGACGACCTCTGCGGCCGTACCGTCTCGGTGCAGCAGGGCACCACCCAGGACGAGATCGTCGCCCGCCAGGTGACGGCCTGCACCCGGGCCGGCAAGCCACTCACCGTGCACAAGTTCGAAAGCGACGCCAAGGCGCTGGCCGAGGTGGCCTCCGGCGCGGCCGCGGCCGGCCTGAACGACTTCCCGGTGGCGGCCTACGCGGCGAAGACCACCGACGGCGGCAACCGCTTCGAGGTCACCGGCGCGCAGTCCAAGTCCAACCCGTACGGGATCGCGCTGCGCAAGACCGACACCGAGCTGCGCGACGCGATGTCCAAGGCGGTGGACCAGCTGATCCGCAGCGGCGACTACGACAAGATCCTCGCCAAGTGGAACGTGAGCGCGGGCGCGGCCCAGAACGCCGTGGTGAACGGCGGGATCTGAGCCCCGCCCAACCGCGCGGGCCGGTCGGATCCGGGCGGCCCGCGCGGGCGGCCCAAATCGCCCCGGTCCTCGGGCGGGCCTCCGGGCAGAGTGCAGGGAGATCTGCATACTTATACGCAGGGTGACAGGGGCACGGTATTCGTCCGAATAGCGGACAGCGTGACCCCTCGTTATCCGATTTTGATCTGAATGAGGGCCACCCGACCGTCATCAGATGGCAGGATTCCCCCCATCTCGGATCGAGCCGGCCACTGGTCGAGGCGGTTCGATCGGCGTCCACCTCGGCGGAGGGTGGCGGAAGCAGTACACGCACCACCCTGCGCGCCCCCTGCCCAGGCCATGCACGACCGGCTCTGCCCGTACGACGCACAGCGAAACTCCACCCGTACAGCGCCGTACGGCCCGCTGTCCCGGTGTGCCGCTCCCCCGCGGCGCGCTCCGCCCGACCTCTCCCTCAGGAGGAGATCCCCTCATGACCGCCCGTACCCAGCGCACCCGCCTCCTCGCGGCCGGCGCGGTAGTCGCGTCCGTCTCCCTCGTCCTGACCGGCTGCGGCAGCAGCAAGTCCTCGTCCGGCTCCTCCGGCAGCGGCGCCGCGTCCGTCTCCGTGCCCCCGGCCACCGCCGACCCGTCGCTCGCCGCCCTGGTGCCGGCCGACGCCAAGTCCGCAGGCAAGCTGGTCGTCGCCGCCGACGCCTCGTACGCGCCCAACGAGTTCCAGGACGCCTCGGGCAAGATCATCGGCATGGACGTGGACCTGGCCAACGCCATCGGCCAGAAGCTGGGTCTGGCCGTCGACGTCCAGAACTCGCCGTTCACCGCGATCATCCCCGGCATCGCGGCCAACAAGTTCCAGCTGGGCATGAGCTCCTTCACCGACACCAAGGAGCGCGAGGCCACCGTCGACATGGTGACCTACTTCCTCGCGGGCACCAGCGCGGCGGTCAAGAAGGGCAACCCGGACAAGATCGACATCAATAACCTGTGCGGCAAGAAGATCGCCGTCCAGACCGGCACCACCCAGGCCGACTCCATCAAGGACACCATCAACCCGGCCTGCGTCGCGGCCGGCAAGCCCCCGGTGCCGAACGACGGCGACAAGTTCGACCTGCAGACCGACGTGACCCAGGCCGTGGTCTCCGGCCGCGACCAGGTCATGCTGGCCGACTCCCCGGTCATCGACTACGCGATCAAGCAGACCAACGGCCAGCTGGAGCAGCTCGGCTCGGTCGAGGGCAAGGCCCCCTACGGCATCGTGCTGGCCAAGGGCGCCACGCTCACCCCGGCCGTCCAGGGCGCCGTCCAGTCGCTGATGAACGACGGCACCTACAAGAAGATCCTGGAGAAGTGGGGCGTCCAGGCCGGCGCGATCGACAAGTCCGTCGTCAACGGCGCCACCAGCTGACCCCTCGCCAGTTCCCCACCCCCCTGAGGCCACTGTGAACCATTCCGATCAGGGGAAGGCGGGACCGGGACGGCCCGAGTCCTTCAAGGCCGTCCCGGTCCGCCACCCCGGCCGGTGGGCGGGAGCCGTCGTCGTCGCGGTCGTCGCGGCGATGCTGCTCCACGCTCTGATCTTCAATCCCGCCTTCCAGTGGGATGTCGTCAACACCTACCTCTTCGATTCCAGCATCCTGCACGGCCTCGGCGTCACCCTGGAGCTCACCGCGCTCTCGATGGTGATGGGTGTGGTCGGCGGCATCATCCTCGCGGTGATGCGGCTGTCGCCGAACCCGCTGCTGTCCGGCACCGCGTGGTTCTACATCTGGGTCTTCCGCGGCACTCCCGTGCTGGTCCAGCTGGTGTTCTGGAACTTCCTGGGCGCGCTCTGGCCGACGTTGTCGATCGGCATCCCGTTCGGGCCCGAGTTCTGGTCCGAGTCGACCAACAAGCTGATCCCCGTCTTCACCGCGGCCCTGCTCGGCCTCGGCCTCAACGAGGCCGCCTACATGGCGGAGATCGTCCGCGGCGGCATCCAGTCGGTGGACGAGGGGCAGTCCGAGGCGGCCCACGCGCTCGGCATGAGCCGTTTCGCGACCATGCGCCGGATCGTCCTGCCGCAGGCCATGCGGGTGATCATCCCGCCCACCGGCAACGAGACCATCTCGATGCTGAAGACCACCTCCCTGGTCAGCGTCATCGCCCTGGAGGAGCTCTTCCGGGCCGGGCAGAACATCTACTCCCGGACCTTCCAGACCATCCCGCTGCTGATCACCGTCAGCCTCTGGTACCTCTTCCTGACCTCCGTACTGACCATCGGCCAGTACTACGTCGAGCGGCACTACGCTCGTGGTACCACCCGGACGCTGCCGCCGACTCCGATCGAGCGACTGCGCCGGCTGTTCGCGGGCAAGCCCGTCCCCAAGGCCAAGAACGACGTGGTCCCGGGGATCGAGGGAGGCAGCCACCAATGACCGACCTGAGCAAGCCCCCGGTCTCCGGGCACCCGATGGTGCGCGCCGAGGGCGTTCGCAAGTCGTACGGCCTCGTCGAGGTGCTCAAGGGCATCGACCTGGAGGTCAAGCAGAACGAGGTGTTCGTCCTCGTCGGGCCCTCCGGCTCCGGCAAGTCGACCTTCCTGCGGTGCATCAACCACCTGGAGAAGATCAACGGCGGGCTGCTGTCCGTCGACGGCGAGCTGGTCGGCTACCGGCGCAAGGGCGACAAGCTCTACGAGCTCAAGGACAGCGAGGTCGCCCTCAAGCGCCGCGACATCGGCATGGTCTTCCAGCGCTTCAACCTGTTCCCGCACATGACCGCCATAGAGAACATCATCGAGGCGCCGGTGCAGGTCAAGGGCGAGAGCCGGTCGGCCGCCCGGGAGCGGGGCATGGCCCTGCTGGAGCGGGTGGGGCTCGCCGAGAAGGCGAAGAACTACCCGTCCCAGCTCTCCGGCGGCCAGCAGCAGCGCGTGGCGATCGCCCGCGCGCTGGCCATGAAGCCCAAGCTGATGCTCTTCGACGAGCCCACCTCGGCGCTCGACCCGGAGCTGGTCGGCGAGGTGCTGGACGTCATGCGCGGCCTCGCCGAGGACGGTATGACGATGATCGTGGTCACCCACGAGATGGGCTTCGCCCGCGAGGTCGGCGACGCGCTGGTGTTCATGGACGGCGGTGTGGTGGTCGAGTCCGGCAACCCGCGCGACGTCCTCAGCAACCCGCAGCACGAGCGCACCCGCGCTTTCCTCTCCAAGGTGCTCTGAGCGCACCTTCACGCGGCGCCCGGCAGGCCGGTCCTGCCGGGCGCCGACGTTTTCCCCGCCCGGGTAATAGGCTGGAAGCTGTCAGCCCGTTACCGACTTTGGAAGGACCACCGTGGAGCTCGCCTCGTACGCCGATCTGGCCGTCCGGCTGGTGAACACCGAGGAGCCCGAGCGCGGCACCGACTCGCTGACCTCGGTGGACGCGGTACGCGCGCTGTTCTCGGAGTCGTCGCGGGCCGCCGCGCTCGCCGACGAGTCGGACCTGCCGCGACTGCGGGCCGTCCGGACCCGGCTGCGCGGGGTGTTCGAGGCCGCCGCCGAGGGGGACGAGATCCGCGGCGTCGACCTGCTGAACAGCCTGCTGATGGAGTACCCCGTCAGCCCGCTGGTCTCCGGGCACGACTACCTCGACGACGCCGGGCGGCCGCGCTGGCACCTGCACCTCGCCGACAACTCGCCGACCGCCACCGCGCACTTCAGCGCCGTCGCCTGCATGGGGCTGGCGGTCCACCTGACCGAGCTGGGCGCCGACCGGCTCGGCATCTGCCAGGCCGTGCCCTGCCGCAACGCCTACCTGGACACCTCCACCAACCGCTCCCGGCGGTACTGCTCCGACCGGTGCGCCACCCGCGCCAACGTCGCCGCGTACCGGGCCCGCAAGCGGCAGGAGGCCCAGGAGGCGGCGACCCTCGCCGGCCAGGGCTAGCGGACTAGAGGGTCGGGTCGGCCCAGACGCCGAGCCGGCGTGCCAGCCCCGGCACCCGCGCCAGCGGGCTGGTGAGCAGCAGACGCTCCAGCCGGCGGCCCGGGGCCAGCCAGGCCGGGCGGGGGCGCAGCCGCAGCAGCACCCGGCCGAGCACCAGCTCGTCCGGGACGGCGCCGTAGCTGCGGCTGTCGCTGTCGACCGGCCGGTTGTCGGAGAGCAGCCACCAGCCCTTCGGGCGCCGCTCGGCGGCCCGCTTCACCACCAGCAGGTCCTGCTGGAAGGGGTGGCGGAAGACCACCACCGCCCCCGGCCGGATCCGCGCGCCGTAGCGGACCAGCAGCTGGTCGCCCTCGCGCAGGGTCGGCACCATCGAGGGCCCGGCCACGTCGATCAGCCCGAACGGGGCGCCACCCCCCGGGGTGCCGCCCTCCGGTTCCGCCATCCGCGCCACGACTCCTCCTCCCGGCCCGCCGGGTCCCAGTCTGCCGTACGGCCCGTCACCCGCCGATGTCCGGATTGGCCCGGTTCCGGCTCCACCTTTTGCCCTAGGCCCACCGCCCGATCGCGAAACCCGGTGGCCGGAAGGGTAATCTCAGCCGCGGGAAGACGATCTAAGGAAGGACTCCCATGTTCTCTCGTCTGTTTGCACCGCGCGCCACCGCCCACGCCCACTGCGACCTGCCCTGCGGCGTGTACGACCCCGCGCAGGCCCGGATCGAGGCCGAGTCGGTGAAGGGCACCCAGGAGAAGTACCAGGCCAACGAGGACCCGGCATTCCGCACCCGCGCCCTGATCATCAAGGAGCAGCGTGCCGAGGCCGTCAAGCACCACATCTCGGTGCTGTGGAGCGACTACTTCAAGGCCCCGCACTTCGAGAAGTACCCGCAGCTGCACCAGCTGATCAACGACACCCTGAAGGCCGCCTCGGCCGCCAAGGCGTCGACGGACCCGGCCACCGGCCAGGCCCTGCTCGACCTGATCGCCGAGGTCGACAAGATCTTCTGGGAGACCAAGCAGGCCTGACCCGGGGTCAGCCGCCGCCGAACCGCCCCCGTCCGGATCACCGGACGGGGGCGGTCGCGTTTGCCGGCCCGCCATCACCCTGTAAGGGTTGCCTGGCCTTACTGCCTGTTATGCTGCCAGGGCGTCCCGCGGGGGAAGCCGGTGCGAATCCGGCGCTGACCCGCAACGGTGGGCGGAGCCCTGTGCCCGCGAGCCCGGTCGCCCCGGGGCGCTGACCTTCCGACAACTCGCCGCGGACTGCGAGGGGATGGCGCCCCGGCACTCTCTGCGGCCCGGGCGCGCCGCCCCCGTGCCCGCCCGCGGCCCGAGGCGAAGGTGCCTCCGTGAGCCAGCGAACCATCGAGCGGTGCTCGTGGGCGAAGGCCCCCGCCGTGCGACGTGAGGCGGGCGCGTGAGCACCGCACCGGCTGCCGCGCCGGCCCGTCGAATACCCGCCGCCCCGCTGGCCGCAGGCCTGGCCGCGGCACTGCTGCTCTCGCTGGTCTGCGGGGTTGCCCTGGGCTCCTCCGGCCTCGGCTGGTCGCAGGTACTGCGGCTGCTCGGCGCCGGGCTGACGGGCGGTCGGCTGGAGGCCGGCGAGGCCGCCGCCTACGCGATCGTCTGGGAGATCCGGCTGCCGCGCACCGTGCTGGCCGCCGTGGTCGGCGCCGGGCTCGCGGCCACCGGGGTCGCGGTGCAGGCGATGGTCCGCAACGCGCTGGCCGACCCGTTCGTCCTCGGCATCTCCTCCGGCGCGGCCGTCGGCGCCAACGCGGTGCTGCTGCTCGGCGCCTTCGCCTCGCTCGGGGTCTGGGCGATCTCGGTCTCCGCGTTCGGCTCGGCACTGCTGGCCATGGTGCTGGTGTACGCCACCGCCCGCACGGCCTTCGGGCTCACCCCGCTGCGGCTGGTGCTCACCGGCACCGCGATGTCCTACGGCTTCTCGGCGGTGACGGCGCTGATGGTGTTCGGCGCCGCCCGCGGCGAGGCGGCCCGCAGCGCGATGATGTGGCTGCTCGGCAGCCTCGGCGGGGCCACCTGGGGCTCGGTGCCGATCGCCGCCGCCACCGTGCTGGCCGGCCTGGCGTACCTGGCCTGCGCCGCCGGGCGGCTGGACGCGCTCGCCATGGGCGACGAGACGGCGGCCTCGCTCGGGGTGGACGGCGACCGGCTGCGCCGTGAGCTGTTCGTGGTGACGGCGGCCGTCACCGGCACCGTGGTCGCGGTCAGCGGCGCGATCGGCTTCGTCGGGCTGATGGTGCCGCACCTGACCCGGATGCTGGTCGGCGCCGGGCACCGCCGGGTGCTGCTGGTCGCCCCGCTCGCCGGCGCGCTGCTGCTGGTCTGGGTGGACATCCTCTCGCGCACCCTGCTGGCCCCGGCCGAACTGCCGGTCGGGGTGGTCACCGCGGTGCTCGGGGTGCCCTGCTTCCTGCTGCTGATGCGCCGTCGCGGCTACACCTTCGGAGGCCGCTGATGGACCTCGCCCTCGACGGCGTCTCGGTCGAGCTGGCCGGCACCCGGCTGGTCCACGACATCACGCTGCGCGCCGCCGCGGGGCAGGTGGTGGGCCTGGTCGGGCCGAACGGCAGCGGCAAGTCCACCCTGCTGCGCTGCGTCTACCGGGCGCTGCGGCCGGCCGCCGGCGCCGTCCGGCTGGACGGCGCGGACCTGCACGCGCTGGCCCCGCGGGAGGCCGCCCGGCGGGTGGCGGCGCTGCCGCAGGAGCACTCCGCCGAGTTCGACTTCACGGTGGCCGAGGTGGTCGGGATGGGCCGGCTGCCGCACCGCGGCGGCTTCGCCCGCCCGGCCGACGGCGACGAGGAGCGGTGCCGTGACGCGCTGCACCGGGTGGGCGCCGGGCACCTGGCCGGGCGCGGCTTCCTGAGCCTGTCCGGTGGCGAGAAGCAGCGGGTGCTGATCGCCCGCGCGCTGGTCCAGGAGCCCCGCGTGCTGGTGCTGGACGAGCCCACCAACCACCTCGACATCGCGCACCAGCTGGAGGTGCTGGCGCTGGTCCGGGAGGCCGGGCCGACGGTGCTCACGGCCCTGCACGACCTCAACCTGGCGGCCGGCCACTGCGACCTGCTCTACGTCATCGCGGCCGGCCGGATCGTCACCTCCGGACCGCCGGCCGAGGTGCTGCGGCCGGCCCTGCTGGCCGAGGTGTTCGGCGTCCGCGCGACCCCGGTGGAACACCCGGACACCGGCGCCGTCCAGCTGCTCTTCGACCGACTCTCCCGATCCTAGGAATCCCCGTGCGCACCAAGGCCGTTGCCTCCGCCGCCCTGCTCACCCTCGGGCTGACCGCCTGCGGCGCCGAGATCGCCCCCGCCGGTGACGCCGCCACCGGCTCCGCCCACTACCCGGTGACCGTCGACAACTGCGGCACCGAGGTCACCTACCGGACGAAGCCCGCCCGGACGGTGAGCAACGACGTCGGCATCACCGAGCTGCTGCTGGCCCTCGGCCTCGCCGACCGGATGGCCGGCTACGTGATGCCCGACGACAAGGGCCAGGTCGACAAGGTGGCCTGGAAGGACGGCTACCAGCGGACCACGTGGCTCTCCAAGCAGCAGATCACCAAGGAGATCGTGCTGGAGGCCAGGGCCGACCTGGTCTTCGCCGGCTGGCCCTACGGCTTCAGCGAGGCCGACGGCTTCACGCCGCAGGCGCTGGCCGGCCTCGGCATCGGCTCCTACGTGCTCACCGAGTCCTGCCGCAGCGGCAAGGGCCAGGAACGCGGCGTGATGTCCCCGCTGGAGGCGCTCTACACCGACCCGGCCAACCTGGGGGAGATCTTCGACGTCCGCGACCGGGCCGACGAGCTGATCGCCGAGTTCAGGACGCAGGTCGCCGCCGTGCCGCAGCCCGAGCGCCGGCCGCGGGTCTTCCTCTACGACAGCGGCGAGGACAAGCCCTACACCTCGGGGAAGTTCGCGGCGCCGGAGGAGATCATCACCAAGGCCGGCGGCCGGAACGTGATGGGCGACGTCGCCGACTCCTGGACCACCGTCGGCTGGGAGAGCGTGGTCCGGTGCGACCCCGAGGTGATCGTCATCAACAACTACGGCTCCCCCGACGCCGAGGCCAAGCGGAAGTTCCTGAAGACCTTCCCGCCGCTCGCGGGCGTCTCCGCCGTCCGCAACGACCGGATCTTCGTCCTGGACTACGTCGACCTGGTGGAGAGCCCGCGCAACCCGGCCGCGGTCACCGCCCTGGCGGCGTACCTGCGCAGCGTGACGACCGGCTGAGCCGGACCACGAGGGCAGCCGGAGGAGGCGGCCGGGCGGCGACGCGGCGGGCGTACGCTCGGAGGTACGAGCCGACGGAACCGACCGGAGGAGCGAGAACATGACCACCTTGGCCGCGTCGTCCGCCTTCGACACCGCGGCGCTGCGCGAGGGCATCGAGCGCGCCGACGCCGACGCCCTGCTGGCGCTGTACGCGGACGACGCCGAACTGCGCATGGTCGACCGCAAGACGCAGCCCAGCCACCCCCTGGTGATGCACGGCCGGGACGAGATCGGCGCGATGCTGGACGACGTCTACGGCCGGGAGATGACCCACCGGCTGGAGCAGGTGGTGCTCCAGGACGACCGCGTGGCCTTCCTGGAGTCCTGCCAGTACCCCGACGGTGTCCGGGTGCTGGTCAGCTCGGTGGCCGGCCTGCGGGACGGCCGGATCGTCGACCAGACCTCGATCCAGGCCTGGGACGAGAACGAGCGGTCCAAGTAGGCTCGTCGCATGATCCGCACAGCCGTAGTCACCGATGTCCCGGTCATTCACTCCATGATCCGCGAACTCGCGGAGTACGAGAAGGCTCCGCACGAGGCGGTGGCCACCGAGGAGCAGCTGCGCGACGCGCTGTTCGGCGCCAACCCAGCGCTGTTCGGCCTGATCGCCGAGGACGACACCACCGGCGAGCCGGTCGGCTTCGCGGTCTGGTTCCTCAACTTCTCGACCTGGCGCGGGACTCACGGCGTCTACCTGGAGGACCTCTACGTCCGCCCGCAGGCCCGCGGCGGCGGCCACGGCAAGGCGCTGCTGCTGGAGCTGGCGCGGATCGCCGTCGAGCGCGGCTACTCGCGGATGGAGTGGTCGGTGCTGGACTGGAACGAGCCCTCGATCAACTTCTACAAGTCGCTCGGCGCGGTGCCGATGAACGGCTGGAGCGTCTACCGCCTCACCGGCGAGGCGCTCACCGCCGTCGGCGCCCGCTGACCGTCCGGGAGCACGTCCGGGGGTCCGCCCGGGAGTTCCTCGGCGAATTCCGAGCAGCGTCGTCCGACCCCTGACACCCTGTGTCGCGAGGGCTTACCATGAGTGACTCCCGTACCGGGGACAAAAGCGGTAACGTCTCGTGCGGATGCGCGGCGTCCGGCCACCCTCGGAGGGGTATGACCGGTACGTACCGCACCACCCCTCTGGACAGTTGGGGCGAAGCAGTTGAGCCAAGCAACAGACAGTGCCGCGGCCACCGGCCCGGAAGCACAGCGCGTCACCCAGGAGGTGAGGGTGTCCCAGATCGACGGCGAGCCCGGAGTGCAGGACTTCGTGGAGGTCCGGCTGCCCGCGGCGGGGGCCTACCTCTCGGTCCTGCGAACAGCGACGGCGGGGCTGGCGGCCCGGCTGGACTTCACGCTGGACGAGATCGAGGACCTCCGGATCGCGGTGGACGAGGCCTGCGCCATCCTGCTCCAGCAGGCGGTGCCCGGCTCGGTCCTCTCCTGCGAGTTCCGGCTGGTGGGCGACTCGCTGAAGGTCATCGTCTCCGCCCCGACCACGGACGGCCGGGCCCCGGAGCGGGACACCTTCGCCTGGACGGTGCTCTCCGCACTGGCCGGCGAGGTGGAGTCCTCCGTCAGCGAGGACAACACCGTGTCGATCAGCCTGCACAAGAAGCGCGGCGGGTCCGCCGCCCATTAGAGCCGCCACAGCAGCAACCGAACAAGGGCCGTCCGCCCGGCACCCCACCCGGGCCGGCGGGCGGCTCCCGGTACCGCCCTACACGCGGTACGACCGACATGACGGATCCGGGACCGCCCCACGGTCCCGGTGCTCCCGGAACGGAACGGGGGAATGGCCGTGAGTGATCTGGACCGTACCGGCCTCGCAACGGCGGGCCCTGCCGTACCGACCCAGGCGAGCGTTCCCGGCCTCGCCTCCAACGACGAAGCGCACCCGAAGGACGCCCACCGGATGAGCCAGCCGACCGAGCCGACGTCCGACCCGTCGCAGACGCCCTCGCCCCCGCCGTCCGCCGAGGGCCCGGCGGCGGCCGAGGCGCTGCGCGGTGCGGTGCCGGCCCAGCAGGCCCCGCACCGCTCGGGTGCGCCGGACCGGGAGGCGGCCCGGGCACTGTTCGTCCGGCTGTCCGCGCTGCCCGAGGGCTCCCCGGAGCGCGTCGAGCTGCGCAACCAGCTGGTGCGCATGCACATCCCGCTGGTCGAGCACCTCGCCCGGCGGTTCCGCAACCGCGGCGAGCCGCTCGACGACCTGACCCAGGTCGCCACCATCGGGCTGATCAAGTCGGTGGACCGGTTCGACCACGAGCGCGGGGTCGAGTTCTCCACGTACGCGACGCCGACCATCGTCGGCGAGATCAAGCGGCACTTCCGCGACAAGGGCTGGGCGGTCCGGGTGCCGCGCCGGCTCCAGGAGCTGCGGCTGTCGCTGACCACGGCGACCAGCGAGCTCTCCCAGCGGCATGGCCGCTCCCCCACGGTGCACGAGCTGGCGGAGCACCTGGGGATCTCCGAGGAGGACGTGCTGGAGGGCCTGGAGTCCGCCAACGCGTACTCCACGCTGTCGCTGGACGTGCCGGACAGCGACGACGAGTCGCCGGCCGTCGCGGACACCCTGGGCGCCACCGACGAGGCGCTGGAGGGCGTCGAGTACCGCGAGTCCCTCAAGCCGCTGCTGGCCCAACTGCCGCCCCGGGAGCAGAAGATCCTGGTGCTGCGGTTCTTCCGGAACATGACGCAGTCGCAGATCGCCGCCGAGGTGGGCATCTCGCAGATGCACGTCTCCCGGCTGCTCGCCCGCACGCTGGCCCAGCTGCGGGAGAAGCTCCTGGTGGAGGAGTAGAACCGACGGCCGCCCGGCGCGGCCGGTGCGGCCCGCGGCCCTCTGTGCTCAGCCCTCGTGCGGAGCGTAGAGGGCCGCGGTCGACTTCGGGCTCAGCAGCGCGCCGATGCCGGCCACGCCGAACAGGCCGACGGCGACCCCCACAGGGGCCATCGCGCCGCCGCTCTGCCACATGTAGTACGCCACCGGCAGGCAGATCGAGTTGGTCAGCACCGCCGGGCTGCGGCCCCAGCGCCGGCCCCGGAGCAGCGCCCGGGCGGCCAGCAGCGGCAGCACGCCGAGCAGCACGATCACCAGCCCGCCGAACTCGTTCAGGGCGAGCTGCTTGGACTGGCCGGACAGCGCGGCCACCATGTCCCACACGCCGACGACGGCCAGCGCGGCGCCCGCCAGGGCAGTGATGACGGCGCCCACGGTCAGGGCCGCCGGCCGGTCGGAGCCGGGCGCGGGTACGGGTGCGGAGGATTCTGCGGTCACTCCAGCAGGGTAGCCGCCGGTTGGTCCGTACCGACCCGTAGGCTGAGCACATGCGCGCTCTCCTGGTCGTCAACCCGAAAGCGACCACCACCAGTGGCCGCACCAGGGATGTGCTGATCCACGCCCTGCGCAGCGACCTCAAGCTGGAGGTGGCGCAGACGGAGTACCGGGGCCATGCGCGTGACCTGGCCCGCGAGGCGGCGGAGGACGGCACGGTCGACCTGGTGGTGGCCCTGGGCGGCGACGGCACGGTCAACGAGGTCGTGAACGGACTGCTGGCGCACGGCCCGGCCGAGAAGCTCCCCCGGCTCGCCGTGGTGCCCGGCGGCTCGACCAATGTGTTCGCCCGCGCACTGGGCCTGCCGAACGACCCCGTGGAGGCCACCGGGGCCCTGCTGGATGCCATGGAGCATCGCCGGGATCGGCCGATCGGCCTGGGCAAGGCGATGACCGAGGGGCTGCCGGACCGCTGGTTCACCTTCACGGCCGGCCTTGGCTTCGACGCCGGCGTCGTCGGCCGGGTGGAGGAGCAGCGCAGAGCGGGGCGCAGGTCCACGCACGCGCTCTACGTCGGGCAGGCGCTCCGGCACTACATCACCCAGCGTGAGCAGCGCCGATCGGGCCCGGTCACCCTGCAACTGCCGGGCCACGAGCCCGTGCCGGGCCTGGTGATGGCCATAGTCAGCAACACGTCCCCGTGGACGTTCCTGGGCAGCCGCCCGGTCTACCCCTCGCCGCTCGCCTCCTTCGACACGGACCTCGATGTCTTCGGCATCACCCGGATGACGGCGTTCGGTACGGCTCGAACGGTCCGTCAGATCCTGCGGTCGCACAGCCCTTCGAACGATGGCGCGACGCCTGTCGGCCCGTCCGGAAAGCACGTCGTCTCCTACCACGACGCCCGGCACTTCACCTTGGTTTCACAGGAACCGACCCCATTCCAGGTGGACGGGGACCACCTTGGAGACAGGAGTCGCGTCAGTTTCACAGGCGTACGGCGGGCACTGCGTGTGATTGTGTGACCGGAAGTGGGGTTCGCCCTTCTTCTCGAACGCACAAGCCCCCTTCACTCCATAGAAGTACTGGCTGTGAGCTAGGCGACACCGAAGAATCAAAAATTCCTCCCTGAAGGGGGTTGTATCCGGGCCCGAGGTTTGCGAACCTCTACATGGCGATCGGGACACATCGCAGCGACGGCAACCTCAGACCCTGACGGGCGCCGACCGCGGAGTGTCCCTCGAATCGCCGAATCCCTCCCCAGCACAGACCACCCGGGCCCGACGGGCCTTTGGTCTCTTTTGCTGTTGCGGGATTCGTGAAAGCGTTCACATTCACAAGCCATCGATTGTGCCGACCGGGCAACCCCCGCGGCAGGAGGAGTTGGACGACCATGGACTGGCGCCACCGCGCTGTCTGCCGCGAAGAGGACCCGGAGCTGTTCTTCCCGATCGGGAACACCGGTCCTGCTCTGCTGCAGATCGAGGAAGCCAAGGCCGTGTGCCGCCGCTGTCCGGTCATGGAGCAGTGCCTGCAGTGGGCGCTCGAGACCGGCCAGGACGCCGGCGTCTGGGGCGGTATGAGCGAGGACGAGCGTCGCGCGATGAAGCGCCGTGCTGCCCGCAACCGCGCCCGCACCGCCTGATCACACGCCGTAGTACCAGCAGTGACCGTCACACCAGCAGTGACTGCAGTACCGATCAACACATGATCAAGGGCTTCCCTGCACTTCCTGGTGAAGCCTTCCGTACAAAGGACCTTGCTCGACACGGTCCCGCGACACCGAGCCGCCCAGGCACTTGATACTGTTCACTGAGAGCAATATTGTGGAGTTGAGGCGCTCACCGTGTGCAACGCACCGATGAGGTGTCGCACCACCCAGAGCCCCCGTTCCGGCCGACTCCCCCCGACGGCCGGAACGGGTTGAGAGGCCCTGTCGACCCACCCCCCCCGGTCGACAGGGCCTCGTTTCTGTTTCCCGGCCCGTTCATGACGGTCGTGCGAGGGTGCGGGACCGGCGCTTCCACCGGACGCACGCCCCCCGCGGACCTCGACGCACCTCAGCGGACCGGGATCTCCAGGACCACCTTGGTGCCGCCGTCCGGTCCCGCCACCATGTCGAAGGTGCCGCCCAGCTCGCCGGTGGCGAGCGTCCGGACGATCTGCAGCCCGAGGTTGCCCGCCTGCTGCGGGTCGAAGCCCTCCGGCATGCCCTTCCCGTCGTCCTGCACGGTGATCAGCAGGTACTCCTCGGGCTTGGCCCCGCCGTTCCAGCTGTCCGACCAGCCCATGCCGGTGGCCGGCGCCCGGCCGCGCAGCGCGGAGACCTCCAGGTTGCCGGAGGCGGACGGGCCGAAGGCGTGCTCCAGGGCGTTCTGCAGCAGCTCGGTCAGCACCATCGCCAGCGGGGTGGCCACCTCCGCGGAGAGGATGCCGAAGCTTCCGCTGCGGCGGGTCGCCACCCGGCCGTCCTGGGACAGCTCCATCACCATCGCCAGCACCCGGTCGGCGATCTCGTCGAAGGTGACCTTCTCGTCGAGCGCCTGCGAGAGCGTCTCGTGCACGATCGCGATCGAACCGACCCTGCGGACCGCCTCGTCCAGCGCGGCACGGCCGGCGTCCGAGTCCATCCTGCGGGACTGCAGCCGCAGCAGCGCGGCCACCGTCTGCAGGTTGTTCTTCACCCGGTGGTGGATCTCCCGGATGGTGGCGTCCTTGGTCATCAGCTCGCGGTCGCGCCGGCGCAGCTCGGTGACGTCCCGGCAGAGCACCAGGGAGCCGGTCAGCGTGCCCTTGGGCTTGAGCGGGATGGCCCGCAGGGTCACCACCCCGCCCTGCACCTCGACCTCGGTCTGCCGGGGTGCCCAGCCGCTCGCCAGCTTCACCAGCGCCTCGTGCACGGCCGCGCGCGAGGGCGGGACGAGCTCGGCGGTGGCGCGGCCGAGGTGGCTGCCGACCAGGTCGGTGGTGAGGCCGAGGCGGTGGTAGGCGGAGAGCGCGTTGGGGCTGGCGTAGGTGACGATGCCGTCGGCGTCCACCCGGATCAGGCCGTCGCCGACCCGGGGGGCGGCGTCCATGTCGGTCTGCTCGACCCCGGGGTACGGGAAGGTGCCGGCGGCGATCATCTGAGCCAGGTCGGAGGCGCTCTGCAGGTAGGTGAGTTCGAGCCGGCTGGGGGTGCGGACGGTCAGCAGGTTGGTGTTGCGGGCGATCACGCCGAGCACCTTGCCCTCGCGGCGCACCGGGATCGACTCGACCCTGACCGGCACCTCCTCGCGCCACTCCGGGTCGCCCTCGCGCACGATCCGGCCCTCGTCGAAGGCGGCGTCCAGCAGGGGGCGGCGCCCGCGCGGGACGAGGTGGCCGACCATGTCGTCCTGGTAGGAGGTGGGGCCGGTGTTGGGCCGCATCTGGGCCACCGAGACGTACCGGATGCCGTCCCAGGTGGGAATCCAGAGGACCAGGTCGGCGAAGGAGAGGTCGGAGAGCAGCTGCCACTCCGAGACCAGCATGTGGAGCCACTCCACATCGGCACCGGTCAGGGTGGTGTGGCGGCGGACGAGTTCGTTCAGCGAGGGCACATGGCGAGGGTAGCTCCAGGCCCGGTGTCCGGGCCTGCCGCACCCGCCGGGCCGCCCGCCGGCACCGGCCGGCCGGGCCGCCCCGGCGTGCCGGCCGCACCTCCCCACCCAAGTTGTCCAGACCAATTTTCGGAGCCCCCTGGACAACCCAGATTGGTCTAGTCCACAATGAAAGGGCACCAAGGAGAGGCCCCCCGCGCAACTGCCCTGACCCGCGCGAGGCCGCTCCTCGGTCGGACGCCGCCGAGCGAGGACCCCGCACAGTTCTCGCTCGTCCACGGCGCCCGACGACAGCTCCGGGCTGCGGTGCCGCATGGGTTGAGGGTCCCGTGTCGGCGCCGTGGCCCGTAGTGCTTTCCACTGCCGACCCATACGAGCGTTCCGACGACAGCTCCGGGCTGCGGTGCCCTGGGCCCCTCCTTGCCCGCCGGCGGGCAAGGAGGGCGGGTTGAGGGTCCCGTGTCGGCGTCGTGGCCCGTAGTGCTTTCCACTGCCGACCCATACGAGCGTTCCGACGACAGCTCCGGGCTGCGGTGCCCTGGGCCCCTCCTGCCCGCCGGCGGGCAAGGAGGGCGGGTTGAGGGTCCCGTGTCGGCGCCGTGGCCCGTAGTGCTTTCCACTGCCGACCCATACGAGCGTTCCGACGACAGCTCCGGGCTGCGGTGCCCTGGGCCCCTCCTTGCCCGCCGGCGGGCAAGGAGGGCGGGTTGAGGGTCCCGTGTCGGCGTCGTGGCCCGTAGTGCTTTCCGGCCCCGGACAGAGGACGCCGCCGGAAGCCGGTGCACCGGAACCCTTCTCCGCCGCTCGCAACGCCGAACCCCCCGCCCACAGCCTGTGGACGGGGGGTTCGGCGTCGTACGGGCGGCGTCGGCGGGCCGACCGCGGCCGTCAGTGGGTCTCGGTGACCTTCGCCAGGGCGCGCGGGGCGTCGGGGTCCTGGCCGCGGGCGATGGTGACCTCGTAGGCCAGCTGCTGCAGCGGCAGGATCTCCAGAATGGTCTGGACCTCCTCGGGCACGCCGGCCGGCAGCGCGAAGCCCGCCGAGGCGGCGTCCACCTGCGCCTGCTGGCCGATGACCACCAGGTCCGCACCGCGGCCGCGCAGGCGGTCCAGCACCGGCTGCAGGGCCTCGCCGCCCTTGCCCTCCGGGACGATCGCGATGACCGGGGAGACGTTGTCCACCATGGCCAGCGGGCCGTGCAGGAGGTCGGCGCCGGAGAACGGGGAGGCCGGGATGTAGGTGGTCTCCATGAGCTTCAGCGCCGCCTCGCGGGCGGTCGGGTAGCCGTAGCCGCGCGAGGTGATGACCAGGCGCTGGGCGAAGCGGTAACGCTCGGCCAGGGCCTTCACCTCGGCCTGGCGGGCCAGGATGCCGGCGGCCAGCGACGGCAGCTCCTTGGCGGCCGCGCCGTCGCCCCCGCGCAGGCCCTCCACCAGCAGGTAGAGCGCCAGCAGCTCGGCGGTGTAGGTCTTGGTGGCGGGCAGCGCCTTCTCCGGGCCGGCCAGCACGTCGATGTGGAACTCGGAGACCTCGGCCAGCGGCGACGCGGCGTTGTTGGTGACCGCCAGGGTGATGGCACCGGCTTCGCGGGCGGCCTTGGTGGAGGCCACGAGGTCCGGCGAGCCGCCGGACTGGCTGACGGTGATCACCAGCACGTCGGTGAGGTCCGGCCTGGCGCCGTACGCGGTGGTGGTCGACATCGAGGTCAGGCCCGCCGGCTTGCCGAGCAGGATCTCGATCAGGTACTTGGCGTAGAGCGCCGCGTTGTCGGACGTACCGCGCGCGGTGAGCAGGACGAAACGCGGGTTGCGGGCGGCGATCCCGGCCGCGATCTCGAAGATCTTCGGGGCGCCCTCGTCGAGGATGCGCTGGAGGACGGCCGGCTGCTCGGCCATCTCCGCCGCCATGATCCGGCCGGGGACGGGGACAGTCTGCGTGTCGGACATCTGGATGTGCCTCCGATGAGATGGTTCGACCCCACGCGGGCGGGGATGCCCGGCGGGGACCTCTACGGCGGCGAGTCCGCACACTCGCTGCGGTGATTCCTGCGGCAATCCTACGGGGCCATCCCCGTGGAGCACATTCGAGAGCCCCTCCCGCCGCTGCGGGCAGGGGCCCTCGCCGGCCGGCGGACCGGCCGGCCCCGGATCAGCCCTGCTTGTTGATCAGCTGGTCGATCGCGGCGTCCGCCTCCTTGGCCGCCTGGTCCACGGGCTTGTTGTTCTTGAGGATCGCGGTGAGCATGTCCGGCAGGATCTTCTGCTTCTCGATCGCGCCCCAGCCCGGCGCCAGCGGGGTGAACCAGGCGTCCGGCACCGCGTTGGCCGCGGCGGCCGTGGCCGGCTTGCCCTTCAGCGGGTTCAGCTGGGTCAGGTTGTTCGGCAGGATGTCCTTGTCGGCCAGCGCCTGCTCGGACTTGCTGCTGGTGAACATCCGGATCCAGTCGGCGGCCGGCGGAGCCACCTGCGACTTGGCGGTGACGGCGAGGTCCGAGCCGCCGATGAAGGTCGGCAGCGGCTTGCCGCCCGGGCCGGGCATGGTGGCGACCTTGACGGTGTCCTTGAGGTTCGGGTCGCCGGTGACCGGTGCGGTCACGCTGGCCGCCTCGTAGCCGTTGCCGTAGAAGGCGCCCGCGTGCCCGCGGGCCATCGCCTCGTACTGGTTCAGCTCGTTCACCGCGAGGTCGCCCTTGTTGTACTTGCGCACCAGGTCGACGAAGTGGTTGAGCCCCTGCACGGACTTGGGGTCGCTGAGCGTGCCGTGCCAGTTGCCGCTGCTGTCGAAGCGGGCGATGGCGCCGCCGTACGCGGAGACGTAGCTCATCGCGGCGTACCAGAACGGGCCGGGCAGGTAGAGCGCCGAGTACGTCCGGTCGGACTTGTTCCTGTCGGCCAGCTTGTCCAGCGCCGCCCGCAGCTCGTCCTCGGTCCTGGGGAAGTCCGCGCTGCCGGTGGCCGTCTGGAACGCCGCCGAGTTGTAGATGGCGACCCGGGCGCCCGCGTAGTACGGCACGCACCAGAGCTTGTCCTGGTAGGTGCAGGTGTTGGCGAGCGCCTTGATCCAGGCGTCGGAGTTCTCGAAGCTGCTCCGCTCCACCGGGGCGAGCGCGCCGGACAGCACGTACTTCATGGTCTCGGTGTTGCCGAGCTCCACCACGTCCGGGGCGGTGCCCTCGGCGATCGCCTTGTCCAGCTTGGTGACCTTGTCGGCCCAGCCCTGGTAGGCGAGCCTCAGGGTGACGTTCGGGTACTTGGCGGCGAACTCGTCGTTGACCCGCTGGACGAGGTCCGGCCAGTTCTTCTGGGCGTCCTCCATCAGCCAGACCGTGACCGTCCCGGTCGCCGACTTCGGGTCCGCCGTGCCGCTCTTGGCGTCCCCCGACGGCGAGCCGCCCGAAGAACAGGCCGTCAATCCGACGGCCAACGCCATGATCCCGAACGTCGCCATGAACTGACGCTGCTTCACGCCATCCTCCGAGGGTGTTAGAGCCTGAGTGCCCGCCGGCAGCGCTGGCACCCGACGGAGAGCGGTCTCCGGAGAGGGGCGGCGATGTGCTTCGGGAAGGGCCGATACCACATCCGGTGAGGTTGAAGTTCGAACCGGATGGGTGGAGCCTGGCCTAGACCACTGGCGGTGTCAACGCCAAATGGCCCGGCCGCAAAGGACGTTGCAGACCCGTTGTACCGCGTGGCGATCAGTCGCAGCCCCATCACCCTCAGTGGAACTTAAGGCTGGCTTAAGGCCGATTTGAGGGAACACCGACACCTGACGAATCCGCAGGTCAACGCGGGAAAAACGGAGCGGGCCCGTCATGCGACATGCGCATGACGGGCCCGCTCGGGGATGCCTTCCCGGCACCCTGGGTCACGGTCCGACAGAACGTCAGCCGATCGCTCCCGACTGCCCGGTGAGCACCTCCACGGCCGCCAGACCGCAGACGCGGGCGGCACCGTGGGTGGCGATGTGCAGCGCGCCGACCGGCTCGGACTGCGGCAGGCCCATCTCGACCACCGCGGCGTCCGGCCGGGCCGCCACCAGGCGGGACAGCGCGGCGGCCATCCACGCGTGCCGGTGCGCGTCCCGGACCACCAGCACCAGCCGGCGGCCCTCGGCGTCGGCCAGCACCCCGGCGACCATCGCGTCCAGCTGCTCCGGGCCGGCGTCCTGCGGGCCCACCTCGCGGGTGCGGGTGCCGGGGAAGCGGTCGGCCAGCATGCCGGCCACGCCCCACGGGGTGACGTCGCCGACGGCGATGTTGGGCTCGTCGGAGAACGAGGCCACGTACGGGCGCTCCGTCACCGGCAGCACCTCGCGGCCCGGCGCGCGGACCACCCGCAGCGCGCGGCGGGCGGCCCGCAGGCCGACCGCGAGGTCCGGCTCCAGCCGCTCGCCCTGGGCCGCGATCCTGCCCCAGCTGCCCAGCGCGCGGACCCGGCCGGCGGCGTCGGCCAGCCGCTCCTCGGGCAGCTTGCCGGACCGCACGCCCGCCACGATGGCGTCGCGCAGCATCAGCACGGTCTCCTCGTCGGCCAGGCCGCCGCCGACGCAGATCGCGTCCGCGCCGGCCGCCAGGGCCAGCACGGTGCCCTCGCCCATGCCGAAGGTGTCGGCGATGGCGCCCATCTCGATCGCGTCGCTGACGATCAGGCCCTGGTAGCCGAGGCCGCCGTCGGCCGGAGCGGCGCGCAGCAGGTCCCGCAGCACCCGGGGGCTGAGCGTGGCCGGCAGCTTGGGGTCGAGTGCCGGGATCATGATGTGGGCCGTCATCACGGCCTTGGTCCCGGCGGCGATCGCGGCCTCGAACGGGATGAGGTCACGGGCGCGCAGCACGTCCAGGTCGACGTCGATCACCGGCAGGCCGTGGTGCGAGTCGACGGCCGTGTCGCCGTGCCCGGGGAAGTGCTTGGAGCAGGCGGCCACGCCGGCCGACTGCAGGCCCTCCACCCAGGCGGCGGTGTGCCGGGCGCAGAGTTCCGGGTCGGCGCCGAACGAGCGGACGCCGATCACCGGGTTGCGCGGGTTGGAGTTGACGTCCGCGGTGGGCGCCCAGTTGTAGTTGACGCCGGCCGCGGCCAGCGCCCGGCCCAGCTCACGGGCGACGTCGCGGGTCAGCTCCGGGTCGTCGATCGCGCCGAGCGCGAAGTTGCCCGGCCAGGACGAGCCGGAGCCGGCCTCCAGGCGGGTGACGTCGCCGCTCTCCTCGTCGATCGCGATCAGGAGGTCCGGGTTCTCCTCGCGCAGCGCCTTGGTGAGCGCGGAGAGCTGGTCCAGGTCGGTGACGTTGCGGTCGAACAGCGCGACCGAGCCGAGCCCGGCCGCCAGGTGGCGGCGGACCCACTCCGGCGGCTCGGTGCCGACGAAGCCGGGCTGGAGGACGGTCAGCGCGTCGCGGTGCAGCTGGTCACTGGCGGGCAGAGTGGGGATGAGGATGCTCACGTGGGATCAGCCCTTCACTGCACCGTCGGTCAAGCCGCCGACGGCCTTGCGCTGGAGGAAGACGAACAGGACCAGGATCGGGACCGCGAAGAGGGTGGACGCGGCCATGGTGGCGCCCCAGTCGGTGCCGAAGTTGGTCTGGAAGGAGGAGAGCCAGAGCGGGAGGGTCTGGAACTCCTCCTTCTTGTTCAGGATGTTCACCAGCGGGAACTCGTTCCACGCGGTGATGAAGCCGAACAGCGAGGTCGACATCAGGCCGGGCGCGAGCAGCGGGAAGATCACCTTCAGGAAGGCCTGGGTGCGGGTGCAGCCGTCCACCATCGCGGACTCCTCCAGCTCCTTCGGCACGGCGGCGATGAAACCGCGCAGCGTCCAGATCGTGAAGGGCAGCACCATCATCATGTAGAGCGCGGTCAGCGGCACGAGGCTGTTCAGCATGTCGTTGTCGCGGACGAGGAGGTAGGCCGAGATGATCATGACCTCCCACGGCGCCATCTGCGCGGCCATGACGACCAGCACGAAGCTCTTGCGGCCGCGGAAGCGCATGCGCGCGATCGCGAAGGAGGCCAGGGTGGCGATCACCAGCGAGGCGAGCACCGCGCCGACCGTCACGATCAGGCTGTTGGCGACGTACGTCCAGAAGTTGGGGGCGTGGACGGCCTTGTCGAAGTGTTCGAGGGTCGCGTTCAGCGGCAGGAAGACCGGCGTCCGGCTGATGATGTCGTTGTTCTGCTTGAAGGCGGTGACGATCATCCAGTAGACGGGGAAGATGAAGAAGACGAAGAGGACGACCGCGATCACGTTCGGCCAGGTGCGTCCGATGAGCGAGCGCCTCACAGCTCGTCCTCCTGCTTCAGAATGATGCGGAAGTAGTACGCCATCAGCGCACCCAGCATCAGGATGGTGAGTACCGCGATGGCGGAGCCGACGCCGAATCGCTGGGATCCGAAGCCTTCGAGGAAGGCGTGGACCGGGAGGGTCCGGGTGAGTCCGTCCGGGCCGCCCTTGTTGATCAGGTAGACCTGGGTGAAGGCCTTGAAGACCCAGATGACCTCGAGGAAGGTCGTGGCCAGGAAGAACGGCTTCATGATCGGGAAGGTCACGGAGCCGAAGATCTTGAAGGCCGCGGCGCCGTCCATCCGGGCGGCCTCGTAGAGCTCCTTGGGAATCGTGGTCAGGCCCGCGTACATGTTGAAGGCCACGAACGGGACCGACTGCCAGACGATCAGCAGGATGATCACGAAGAAGGTCGAGTACTGGCCGCTGGTCCAGTTGAAGTGGGCCATCGAGTGCCAGCCCAGCTTGTCCAGGAACCAGTTGACGACACCGAAGTCCTGGTCGAACAGCCACTGGTAGACCGTGGTCGCGGCGACCACCGGCATCGCCCAGGCCAGGATGAGCGCGATCGACAGCGCCAGCCGCATCTTCTTGCCGAGACGGTCGAGCAGCAGGCCGACCAGGGTGCCGCACACCATGATCAGGACCACGTTGACGACGGTGAAGATCACCGTGCGGCCGGTGATCGACCAGAACTCCGAGTTGGTGAGCTGGTCGGTGTAGTTCTCGAAGCCGTTCCACTCGGTCAGGTGCTGGATCAGCTGACGCCTGTTGAGGTTCTGGAACGACACCACCACCGTCTTGAGCAACGGCCAGCCCAGCAGGACCAGAGTCGCCGCGATGGCCGGCAGCAGCAGCAGGTACGGCGTGAGGGCGGCCTTGTCCAGCGCCTTCGCCGGTCTGCCGCTCTTCTTCGGGGCGCTCCCGGCACCGCGGCCGGTGATCTCCTCGGTAATGGCCACGGCGGCCTTCCCTGACTCCGGGGACTGTGTCTGCACCCGCTCCGAATGCACAGCCATCGTTCTCTCTTCCTGACAACCTGACCGACGACGGACAGGCGTCGCCCACCGGCTCCCCGCCGGGAGTCGGTGAGCGACGCCGCTCGACTGCCTACTGCTTCTGGTTGAGACGCTTCGCGATCTCGTCGTCGGCCTTCTTGGCAGCGGCCGCGTAGTCACCCGTCAGGGCTCCGGTCAGGAACTCCTTGATCGGGTTCGGCTCGTTCTCCACGTTGGCCCAGGTCGGCGTGTTCGGGGTGATCGCGCCGACGGCGGCGGCCGGCTGGGCGGCCTTGGCGAAGTCGCCGGCGACCTGGCCGTTCAGCGAGGCCTTGTTCGGGATGTTGCCCGCGGCGGCGACCAGGCCCTCGTTCTTGTCGTTGAGGGCGATCTTCAGGAAGTCCTTGGCCATGTCGGAGTTCTTGCTGGCCTGGGCGATGGCCAGGTTGGAACCGCCGAGGAAGACGCCGGACGGCTTGTCGGCGGTCTTGCCCGGGATCGGGAAGAAGCCGATCTTGTCCTTGGCCATGGTCTTCTCGTCCGGCAGCTCCCAGCCGAGGCCGATCATGGTGCCGACGTCACCCTTGCCGAAGACGTCCTTCTGCTGCGGGGTGGCCTCGTCCTTGTCCTTCGGACCGGTGGCGGAGTAGCCCTGCAGCTTCTTGTAGGTGTCGAAGGCCTTCTGCGCCTCGGGGGAGGACAGGCCGCCGGCCCACTTGTCGCCGTCCTTCTTGGCGATCTTGCCGCCCTCGCTGGTCAGCAGACCGAAGTAGACGTACCACTCCTGGCCGGGCATGTAGATCGGGTCGGTGACGCCCGCGGTCGCCTTCAGCTTGTCCAGGTCGGCGTAGAACTCGTCCAGGGTCTTCGGCGCGGCGCTCAGGCCGGCCTTCGCCCAGAGGTCCTTGTTGTAGGCGACGACGCGGTTGCTGACCCACCACGGGGCGGCGTACTGCTTGCCGTCCAGGATCGCGGCCTCGTTCTGGTTGGCGGCCCAGTCGGCACCGCCCAGGGCGGCCTTGTCCTTGGTGATGTCGAGCAGACCACCGGTGGCCGCGTAGCCCGCGGTCTGGGTGTTGCCGACCTCGAGGACGTCGACCGAGCCCTCGGACAGCGCGGTGGTGACCTTCGCGCCGATGCCGTTCCACTTCTGGATCTGGAAGTCGACCTTGGAGCCCGGGTAGGCGGTCTCGAAGTCGGCCTTGACCGAGTCCGTCCAGCCCTTCGGGGCGGAGCCGTCCATCAGCCACACGGTCAGGGTCTTGCCGCCGTAGTTCTTGGCGGCGGACGAGGACGAACCGCCCTTGCCCTCGTCGCTCGACTTGGCGTCCGAACCACAAGCCGCCACACCGACGACCATTGCTGCGACGCCGACCGCCGCGATGAGCTGACGCTTCACGCCATCCTCCTGAGGGATGCCTGGGTTACCCCCGTCGGGTGGCAGCGGCAGACCCACGTAAAGCGGGAGGAATGGTGCCGCGGACCCCATCGGACGGGTGGGGGGATTCGTAGTGACCGGCCTAGTGGTGTAGACCAGATGCCTGGAGCTTGGCCTAGACCAATGGGCCTGTCAACGGCTGTTCAGGCGAACGGGACCACCCGTTATCAAGCCGACACCGCACATCGTTCATCGCGTGATGAGGTATTCGTTCCGTAGCCATACATGCAACGATGTGAGCTGTTAACGATGTGGCGCGACCCTCAAGGGCCGCGCGAGAAGCGGGAGACAGGTCCGATGAGCAGCGACGGGGGCAGCACGGCCCAGGTCAACGACCCCCAGGTGAAGAACCTCCCGACGCAGGCCGGCGCAGACCCGACCGCGCGGGTGCCCAAGTACTACGGCCTCAAGCGCCACCTGCTGCAGCTCACCGAGACCCAGCCCGCCGGGACGCCCGTCCCGCCCGAGAGGGCACTCGCCGCCCAGTTCGACACCTCGCGCACCACCGTCCGCCAGGCCCTCCAGGAGCTGGTGGTCGAGGGGCGGCTGGAGCGCATCCAGGGCAAGGGCACCTTCGTCGCCAAGCCCAAGGTCGCCCAGGCGCTCCAGCTGACCTCCTACACCGAGGACATGCGCGCCCAGGGCCTGGAGCCCACCTCCCGGCTGATCGAGATCGGCTACATCACCGCCGACGACCGGCTCGCCCCGCTGCTGGACATCAAGCCCGGCGGCCGGGTGCTGCGGATCGAGCGCCTCCGGCTGGCCAACGGCGACCCGATGGCCATCGAGGTCGCCCACCTCTCCGCCAAGCGCTTCCCCGCGCTGCGCCGCAACCTGGCCAAGCACAACTCCCTGTACACGGCCCTGCGCGAGGTCTACGGCGTCACGGTGGCCGAGGCCGAGGAGACCATCGAGACCACCCTCGCGACCCCGCGCGAGGCCGGCCTGCTGGGCTCCGACCTCGGGCTGCCGATGCTCCAGCTCGCCCGGCACTCCTTCGACGCCGACGGCAACCCGGTCGAGTGGGTCCGGTCCATCTACCGCGGCGACCGCTACAAGTTCATCACCCGGCTCAAGCGCCCCGAGTAGGGCGGCCACTCCCCTGCCGGCACCCGGGCACCGGCGTACGCGCGTGCGTACGCCGGTGCCCGTTGCGTTGGGCGGCCGCGGGCGGCGCAGCGTGCACCGGCGCGCGGACTATCAAGGCGGCGCGCAGGCCGTGTACGGCGCTCCGGCGTACACGCGGGCGCGCGCAAAGCGTCCGGATAGCGGGAAGTTCGGTCGTTCCTGGTGACACAGATCACGCCATGCTCTAGATTTCGCAGCCGTATTGACTGCCGATCACCAGTGGTGCTGCTCGGCGGGCCTCGGGGGGATCGTGCGGCCTCGTGGGGCTGCGGCGCCGACCGGGTGACCCTCCTCCGGAGCGGAGCCGAACCATGTCGTCAGACCTCGACGCCACCGAACCTGTCATGCCCGAGCCACCGGATCCCGGGGCCGTTCCGGCCGTGACGCCGGAGCGGGTGCTGGCCGGGCTCGCCCTGCTCGTGCCGATCGTCGCGATGCTCTGGGTGTCCTCCTACGACAAGACCGGCCCCGAGGCCGGCGGGGTGCCGTTCTTCTACTGGTACCAGCTGCTCTGGGTGCCGGTCTCGGCCGTCTTCACGGTGGCCGCGTACCTGCTGATCAACCGGGACGAGAAGGCTCGCAAGGCCGTCCGGAAGGCGGGTGGTGCGCGATGAACGGCGTCAACGTGCCGGCCCTGGCGGTGTTCGTGCTCTTCTTCGTCCTGGTCACCGTGATGGGCTTCCTCGCCTCGCGGTGGCGCCGGGCCGACGACGCCCAGCACCTGGACGAGTGGGGCCTCGGCGGCCGCAGCTTCGGGACCTGGATCACCTGGTTCCTGCTCGGCGGCGACCTCTACACGGCGTACACCTTCGTGGCCGTCCCGGCCGCCGTGTACGCGACCGGCGCGGCCGGGTTCTTCGCGGTGCCGTACACGATCATCGCGTACCCGCTGGTCTTCCTCTTCCTGCCCCGGCTCTGGTCGGTCTCCCGGGTGCACGGGTACGTCACCCCGGCCGACTTCGTGCGCGGGCGGTACGGCTCCAAGCCGCTCGCGCTGGTGGTCGCTCTGACCGGCATCCTGGCCACCATGCCGTACATCGCTCTGCAGCTGGTCGGCATCCAGGCGGTGCTGGACGTCCTGGGCGTCGGCGGCGGCGAGAACGCCAACTGGTTCGTCAAGGACCTGCCGCTGTTCATCGCCTTCGGGGTCCTGGCCGCGTACACGTACTCGTCCGGCCTGCGGGCCCCGGCGCTGATCGCGTTCGTCAAGGACACCCTGATCTACATCGTGATCATCGTCGCGGTGATCTACATCCCGATGCGGCTCGGCGGCTACGGGCACATCTTCGACGCGGTCGGCGAGAAGTTCAGTGCGCCCAAGGCGGCCGGCTCGCTGACCGTGCCGGAGAACAAGCAGTGGACGTACGCCACGCTGGCGCTCGGCTCGGCGATGGCGCTGTTCATGTACCCGCACTCGGTGACCGGCGTGCTGGCCTCGAAGTCCCGCAACACGGTACGCCGCAACATGGCGATCATGCCCGCGTACTCGCTGATGCTGGGCCTGCTGGCGCTGCTCGGCTTCATGGCGATCGCGGCCGGCATCGGCAAGGGCGACAAGAAGTTCAACGCCCAGCTCTCGGTGCCGCAGCTGTTCGAGAACATGTTCCCGGACTGGTTCACCGGCGTGGCCTTCGCGGCGATCGGGATCGGCGCGCTGGTGCCCGCCGCCATCATGTCGATCGCGGCGGCCAACCTGTTCACCCGCAACGTCTACAAGGAGTTCCTGAAGCCGTCCGCCACCCCGGCGGACGAGACCAGGGTCGCCAAGATCGCCTCGCTGCTGGTGAAGGTCGGGGCACTGGTGTTCGTGCTCACCATGGACAAGCAGGCGGCGATCAACCTCCAGCTGCTCGGCGGCCTCTGGATCCTGCAGACCTTCGTCTCCATCGTCGGCGGCCTGTTCACCCGCTGGTTCCACCACTGGGCGCTGTTCGCCGGCTGGGCGGTCGGCATGATCTACGGCACCTGGGAGGCGTACGACATCGCCAGCCCCGCCACCAAGCACTTCGGCGGCAACTCGGCCGAGATCCCGGGCATCGGCGAGCTGGGCTACATCGGCCTGACCGCCTTCGTGCTCAACCTGGTGGTCTCGGTGGTGCTCACGCTCGCACTGAAGGCGATCAAGGCGCCGGAGAGCCCGGACGAGACCCGGCCCGGCGACTACAGCGCCGAAACCGGCGACGAAGAGCTGAAGAACGCGCCGGAGCCCGTGGCAGCGCACTGATTGCCCCGTCGCGCGCCCTGTGATCGCGCCGTCTCCTCCGTGAACACTGGAGGAGACGGCGCGATCATATGTATGAACGGCCGCACGTGCAGGGAACCACCGGACCGGACCGGCAGCCGGCCGGCACCGACCGACCCACGGATCGACCCACGGGGAGCAGTCGCGATGGCAGAACTCGGCACCACACTCAACGGCCAGCATCAGTCCGTCCACGCGCCCGGCGCGGCGCTCGGCGCACCGCCCACGACCGCGGCGCCCACCGCCGCCGCGCCGGCCACCCGGCTGCCGTCCGTACTGATCGCCACCCGGCACGGCGAGTCCACCGCCAACGTGGAGTTCCAGCTGGCCGAGGCGGCCGGTGCGCTGAGCGTTCCGATCAGCTGCCGGGACGCCGACATCCCGCTCTCGATGCACGGCCAGCAGCAGGCCCAGGCCCTCGGCCGCTGGTGGGCCGGCCTGCCCAGCGCCGACCGGCCGCGCAGTGTCTGGTGCTCGCCGTACGTGCGCACCGCCGAGACCGCCCGGATCGCGCTCGCCCAGGCCGCCGGACTCGGCGCCGTACCGGTCTCGCTGGCCGTCCGGTACGACGAACGGCTGCGCGACCGCGAACTGGGCGTCCTGGAGATGCTGCCCCGGGCCGCAATCGAGGCCAAACATCCGGAGGAGGCCGCCAGACGGCGCAAGATGGGCGAGCTGTACTACCGCCCGCCCGGCGGCGAGTCCTGGGCGGACGTGGCGCTGCGGGTGCGCAGCCTGCTCCGCGACCTCTGCGCCGACGAGGCCGGCCGGCCCGTCCTGGTGGTCGCGCACGACTGCACGGTGCTGATGCTCCGGTACGCGCTGGACCGGCTCACCGAGGCGCAGCTGACCGCACTTGAGCCGGTGCGCAACTGCTCCACCAGCCTCTGGCGCGCCGAGGGCGGGCGGCTGCGCCCGGCGCACTGGAACGAGACCGGGCACCTGACCACCGGCTGACGACCGGGCGCCCGCCGCCCGTCAGCTCGCGAGCGGCTCGGCGAAGCAGCGGCGGTAGGCCATCGGGGTCGTCCCCAGCCGGCGGCCGAAGTGGTGCCGCAGCGTCGCCGCGTTGCCGAAGCCGCAGCGGGCGGCGATCGCGTCCACCGGCTCGGTGGTGGACTCCAGCAGCCGCTGGGCGAGCAGCAGCCGCTGCCCCACCAGCCAGCGGTGCGGCGTTGTGCCGGTCTCCTGCTGGAACCGGCGGGCGAAGGTGCGCGGCGACATGTGGGCCCGGGCCGCCAACTGCTCGACGGTGGACTCCTGGTCCAAGTGGTGGCGCATCCAGTCCAGCAACGGGGCGAGCGACTCGCCGTCCCCCTCCGGCAGCGGGCGGGCGACGAACTGCGCCTGACCGCCCTCCCGGTGCGGGGCCACCACCATCCGGCGGGCGATCCCCCGGGCCGCTTCCACGCCCTGCACCTTGCGCACCAGGTGCAGGCAGGCGTCGATGCCGGCCGCCGTGCCGGCCGAGGTGATCACCGGGTCGTCGTCCACGTAGAGCACGTCCGGCTCGACGGTGGTCCGCGGGAAGCGCGCGGCCAGCTCGTCGGTGTAGCGCCAGTGCGTGGTGGAGCGGCGGCCGTCCAGCAGTCCTGCGGCGCCGAGCACGAAGGCGCCGCTGCAGATGGAGAGCGCCCGGGCGCCGCCGTCCACGGCCGCCCGCACCGCGTCCAGCAGCGGCGCCGGGTAGTCCTGGTGCACCCCGACGGCCGTGACCAGCACCAGGTCGGCCTCGGCGAGGCGCTCCGGGCCGTACGGGACGTCGACGGTGAAGCCGGCGTGCGTGCGGTGCGGGCCGGGGCGGGCACCGGCGAGGGCGAAGTCGTAGCCGGGCAGGCCGTCGGCGGTCCGGTCCAGGCCGAACACCTCGCATGCCACCCCGAGTTCGAAGGGATGGACCTCCTCCAGCACCACCGCGACCACGTTCTTGAGCATGCCGACCAGGATGCCCCCGCGAGCGGCCCGGAGGGAAGGCCCGAGGTGGCAGCATTTCGATGCAATCGGGCATTGCTGCCACTCGTGGCCGCCCGGCGGCGCGGCGAGAGTGGAGCCATGGACTCCGACACGCTCGCAAGCGCACTCGCCCTGGCCGGGGCCGTCGGCGGCTTCGGACTGCTCGGCACCCTGATCGGGCGCGACGTGGCCCGGGGTGCCGCCAACGGCCGCGACAACTGGCACCGGCCCGGCGGCTACCCCGTCGACCCCGCCCTGCCCGACCGGCTAAACGGCACCATGCCGGCCGCCTCGCTCCGGCCGTCCGCCGACCCGGCCACGGCCGCACCGGCCCCGGCCCCCGCCCCGGCCGCCGACATCGCCTGCGGCACACTGACCGCATGGACATCGTCATCCGCCGGGCCGTCGAGGCCGACCTCACCGCAGTCGGAACCGTCACCCACGAGGCCTTCGTCGGCGACGGCCACAGCCCCGCCGACGGCCCCTACGCGGCCCAACTCCTCGACGCCCGCCCCCGTTTCGAGCAGGCCGAACTCCTCGTCGCGGTCGACCCGGCCGGTGGAGAGCTGCTCGGCTGCGTGACCTTCGCGGTCGGCGGCACGGCCTTCGCCGACATAGCGCGGCCGCACGAGGGCGAGATCCGGATGCTCGCGGTCGGCGGCGCGGCCCGGGGCCGGGGCGTGGGCGAGGCGCTGGTCCGGGCCTCGATCGCGCGCAGCCGGGAGCTGGGCCTGGACGGGATGGCGTTCTCCACCCGGCCGTCGATGACCTCCGCCCACCGGCTCTACGAACGGCTGGGCTTCCGGCGGACGCCGGAGCGCGACTGGGAGGTGCGCCCCGGTGTCCCGCTGCTGGTCTACGCGATGACGTTCTGACGGCGGGCCCCCGGCGGCGGATCACCGCCGGGGCCGGTCACTTCTTGTCGTAGCCCGGCGCCACGTAGATGGTGTACCGGCCGTGCTCGCCGCTCTTGACCACGGTGGCCACGCGGTACCCGGCGCTCTTGAGCGTCGGCTGGATCGCCTTGTCGGTGGCGCCGGTCTGGGTGAAGTCCAGCACCACCACCTTCCACTCGTGCGCCTCGATGCCGGCCTGGATGGCGGGCACCCCGACCTGCTGCTTGCCGGTGTCCGGGTCCCGGCGGTAGACCGCCACCAGGTCGTGCCACTGCTGCCAGTTGCTCGACTCGCGCAGGTAGTACGCGGGCACGTTGTAGTTCTCGACCAGGTACCGGTCGTCGCCCTTGACGACGTACGGCCTCAGCGCGGCCACGAAGTCCTCGGTGTCGGACCACTCGCCGAACATCTCCCGGCCCTGGGCCGCCCCCACCCAGCCGAGCGGGCCGACCACCAGGGCGGCGACCACCACCCCGGCCGTGACGTGCACCCGGTCCTTCAGCGCGACGACGACCCGGGCCAGCAGGGCGCCCACCACGATGCAGGCGAACCAGGCACCGAAGTCGACGTGCTTCTGCAGGGAGAGCCAGGTGTGGATGCGAATCTGGTTCGCCGGCGCGAGCATCCCGGCGACCAGCAGCACGGCGGCGAGGCAGGCCTCGGACCACGCGCTCCCGCCGCGCCTGCGCGCCGCCACCAGCTGCACCACCACGCCCACCAGGGCCAGCAGCAGCAGGGCGCCCACCCACTTGGCGGCCTCCTCGGCCACGTAGGAGTAGGCGTCGTGCCCGGGGGCGCGCTTGAGGGTGGTGTGGTTGAAGCCGTCGATGTAGCGCTTCCCCGCCACCAGGGCCGCCACGGCCACCGCCGCCACGAAGGCGAGGAGGAGCTGCAGCCCGCGCTTCCACCGCACCCACGCGCCGGGGGCGCCGCCGGAGCCGGCGAAGACCGCGACGCCGCAGACGACCGGGACCCAGAGCAGCGCGGCGTACTTGGTGCAGCCGGCCAGCGCCAGGAGCAGGGCGGCCAGGAGCATGCTCGGGTAGCCGCCGCCGGTGGTCAGCCGCACCGCGAGGTAGCCGGCCCAGGCGAGCAGCGCCAACGCCATCGAGTCGTAGGTGGCCAGCCCGCCCAGGAACTGGGTCGGCCCGAGCGCGGCGAAGGCCGCCGCCGCACAGAACGCCGCGAGCGAGCCGTGCAGCCGCCGGGTGGCCAGGTGGACGGCCACCGTGGCGGAGAGCATGAAGGCCATGCTCAGCAGCCGCGCGGTGGTCAGGCCGCCGAGCATGTCGGCCACCGCCACGACCACCGGGTAGATCAGCGGGGAGCCGGAGAAGAAGGTCTCGTACGTCGCGACCGGGGTGCCGTGCGCCAGGTTGGCGATCTCCTGGTAGCCCGCGTAGATGTAGGTGCCCTCGTCCACGAAGGCCGTGTTGCTCAGGAGGAGGTGGAACGAGAGCGCACCCTGGACCAGCAGGACGGCGAACAGCGGCAGCAGGTCCGTCCGGAGCCCGGGCCGGGGCATCCGGGCCACCGGCTCCGCCGTCCGTCTCCGGCGCCCGCGCGCCGGCGGCCCGTCCTGGGAGCCCGCCGGGGGTTCACCGGGACCGGCCGTGCCGACGCCACCGGGCGGGACGGCACCCGCGGGCTTGAGTACGGGCCGCCGGGTGGATTCGGGCCGGATCCAACGGCCGTCCGCGCTCATCAGGTACTGCTCCTCAGCTTCGGGACATCGCGCCCGGTACGGCAGGTACCGGGGCTCGGTGCGCCAGAGGGCGCCGGGGCGGTGCTGCGCCCCGGCGCCGTGGGTGTCTTACGACGGGCGGCCTGCCCGTACGGACCGGCTCAGCCGGTGAGCCAGGCGGTCGTGGGCGGGATCGCCGGCGGCGAGCTGGGGCCGGCGACGATCTTCACGATGTCGGCCTCCGGCAGCACCTGGTCCCAGGCCTGGATGTCGGCGACGGCCCCGTGCCAGGGGTCGCTCCACTGCGAGTTCGAGCTCAGCCGGCCCAGCTGGAACGCGTTGGTCCCGCTGCTCTGCACGCCGGCCGCCTGGGCCGACGCCTGCGCCGCGCCGTTGACGTAGAGCGTGATCTGCTTGCTCGCCGAGTCGTAGACACCGGTCAGCAGGGCCCACTGGTTGACCGTCGCGTCGCCCTTGGAGTAGACCACCACGGAACCGCCGCCGGGGAGCTGGACCTTGAAGTACCAGAGGTTGTGGCCGTTGTTGGTCGCCCGCCCGAGCGCGTAGGAGTAGTAGGCGCCGTCACCCTGGCTGACCGCGGCCCGGACACCCGCCGGCACGTCGACGAACACCCGGACGGACACGGTGAAGCTCTTGTTCGTGTCGACGATCGGCTCGGCGCTCTGGGCGAAGGAGTTCTGCCCGCTGGGCAGCTTGAGGACCTGTCCGGCGAAGCCGGCCACCGAGCCCGTCTTCGCGTCGGAGCCCAGGCCCAGCGCGGCCGTTCCCTTGCTCGCCGGCAGCGAGCCGACGGTCGGCGGGCCCGCGATGGCCTTCGGCGGACCGCTCGGCGTCCCACTGGCCGTCCCGGCCGGCGACCCGCTCGACGACGCGCCCGGGGTCTTGGGCGCCTCGGCCGTCGGGCTGCCGTCGGCGACCGGCGTCTTGTCGGACTGACGCATCACCACGACGCCCGCGACGGCGGCGCCGACGAGCACGACGGCCACGGCGGCACCGATCAGCCGCAGGCGGCGCTTCTTCTTGGCCTGCTCCTCGTTCCTGGCCGCCAGCGCCTCCCAGTCGGGCGTGCCGGAGCCCTGCGCCGGGAAGCCGCCGCCCTGCTGCCACTGCTGGGCGGGCGTCATGGGGACGGTGGACGCCAGGGGCGCGGCGGGCGTCATGGGGACGGTGGACGCGGTGGACGAGGTCGGCGCAGTCGGCATGGCGGGCATGGTGGGTGGAACCGGTGCGGCGGGCGGCGGGCCGAACGCGCCGACCGGCGGCTGCTGCTGCGGCACACCGGCCACCGGGGGCACCGGGCCGGGCGGAGGCACCTGCCCCGGAGGTACGGGGCCGGCGGGGGGCTGCGCGGAGACCGGCGGCTGCGCGGGGCCCGGCGCCGCGGGCGGCGGGCCGAACGCGCCGATCGGCGGCTGCTGCGGGGACCACCCCGGGTTCTGGTCCGGCTCGCCAGTCGGTACCGGTCGATCGCTCATGTGTCGGAATGGTAAGGCATGGTCCGCCCAACGCCCATGGAGGGTGCTTCGGCTGACGGATCCACCCCCGGGGCCGCTCCTACGGCAGTCCGTTGTACGGGAGCTTCCACCGCTGTGAGGCCCCGCCCGAGCAGGGCTTGAGGTTCACCGCCGTGCCGTCCGCGAGGGAGCCCCCGGCGGTGCCGAGGCAGAGGCCGGACTCCAGGTGCACCAGGCTCTGGCCGGCTCCGGCGGCCCAGCGCTGCGGGGCCCCTCCGGTGCAGCGGGCCAGCGCCACGGTGGTGCCGTCCGCGGAGAGCGCCAGGCACGCAGCGCCGCCCCGCAGCGAGCCGTCATTGCCCACCGTCCAGCTCGTCGACACAGCCTGGTCGCCGCAGGAGCCGACCGTCACCGGTGTCCCGGCGAGGCCGCCGCCGCCGTGCCGCAGGCAGATCCCGGGGGCGCCGGCCGGCACCTCGCCGGCCGGCAGGCCGACCCGGTTGTGGAAGGCGAACGACCAGCTCTGCAGTCCCGTCCCGCCGCTCCAGATCTCGAAGCCCGCCTGCACCCGGCACAGGTACGACCCCGGCGGGACGTAACCGCGCATCAGGGCGTCGGCGGTGAACAGCCGCAGGTTCAGGCCGTGGGCGCTGTGGGTCGACGCCTTCCGCACGTAGCTGATCACGCTGTGCGGGCCGGTGATGGGCGCCTGGAAGACGTCGTACGTGGTGTCGCCCATGGTCTGGGCGTCCGTCACCTTCTTCCCGGCCGGCCGGACGCTGTCGGTGGCGTCCAGCCAGATCATCACCTCCGCACTCTCCCCCGGGGCGCAGTTGTCGGGGCTGGGCCCGTACCAGAGGTCGTAGGAGAGGTTGTAGGAGCCGGTCGCCCGGGCCGAGGCGTCCCAGTCGCTGGTCGCGTCACCCAGGGCGCTGACCGGGACGGGCAGTCCGCTCGCGCCGGGGGCCGTGGAGATGTTGGGGTAGGCACCCGGGGCGAGCGGGGTCTTGGCGACGAAGTCGCGCAGCTCCGTCACCGTGAAGCCGGTGTCCCCCGGGGCGTCCAGGCAGACCGTGCCGGCGGTGTTCCACGGGTTCGGCTCGATGATCTTGGTGCCACCGTCGACCGGCTTCTTGGGGAAGGGAACCTCCGCCGTCGAGCAGAGCCTGCCGGAGGCGCCGGCCGCCGGACCGGCGGACGACGTCCCGTCCGGCCGCGCGGGGGCCGCGCCGGGCTCGCTCGTGCAGCCGATGAGCAGCACGGCCACGGTGCCGTGGGCGACCAGCGCCCGCACCCCCCGCGCCAACCGTGCGGCAGTGCCCTTCACGACGACCCTCCCTCTCCCATGAACCGGCCCGACGGCCGCCGGCAGCCCTGCCGGCCCGGCCTGCGGATGCGGCGAGCGCCCACCGTATACGCCTGCCTCCACATCACGATCGGAACTCAATCCCGGTTCCGGGCAGCCCGGCAGACGGGGGGGCAGGATTTCCCCGGAGCCCTTCCCGTACGATCCTGACGTCCCTGCGGCCGGGCTCAGCGCGGCCGCAGTCGTCTTTGGTCCACTTCGATACGGTTTCTGGGGGAGAGAGCCACGTGACTGTCACCGAGAGTACGCAGCTCGCGGGCGGCAGGAGAGCAGCCACCTCACGCCGGAAAACCCGACAGGACGCCAGCTCCCGCGTACAGCGCGGCCTGCTCCCGCAGCCGCCCGACAACGTCGAGAAGTACTCCTACACGCGCAGTCACCTCTGGGTGCTGACCTGCTTCTCGCTCGCCAGCTTCGGCTGCATGGTGGCCAGCGAGGTGGGCCTGCTCAGCGCGACGCCGTGGTTCTGGCTCTTCATCCCGTTCCTGGCCTTCACCGTGGTCTACTACCTGATCTCGCGTTGGGTGCACGGGTTCAACGAGACCTTCGACCTCAAGGGGCACCGCGCGCTGGTGCGCGCCTGGCGCCCCGAGCGGTACCCGACCGTCGACGTCTTCCTGCCCGTCGCGGGCGAGCCGATCGAGGTGCTGCACAACACCTGGACGCACGTCGCCAGGCTGCGCGACCAGTACCCGGGTGAAGTGACCCCCTACGTGCTGGACGACAGCGACAGCCCCGAACTCGCGCAGATGGCCGTGGACTTCGAGTTCGTCTACGGCACCCGCAACAACCGCGGCTGGTTCAAGAAGGCCGGCAATCTCCAGTTCGGGTTCCGCAACTCCGACAGCGACTACATCCTCATCCTCGACGCCGACTTCGCCCCGCGTTCCGATCTGCTCGACGAGCTCCTTCCCTACATGGAGAACGACCCGAAGCTCGGGATCGTTCAATCCCCGCAGTTCTTCCGCATCCTCGACTCCCAGAACTGGATCGAGCGCGGCGCCGGCGCCGTCCAGGAGCTCTTCTACCGGACGGTCCAGGTCTCCCGGCAGCGCAACGACGGCGCGATCTGCGTCGGCAGCTGCGCCGTCTACCGGCGGGCCGCGCTGGAGCAGAACGGCGGCACCACGCTGATCGAGCACTCCGAGGACGTGCACACCGGCTTCGACCTGCGCAGGCTCGGCTGGGACCTCCACTACGTGCCGATAGCCCTGGCGGCCGGGGTCTGCCCCGACAACGTGGGCGGGTTCTTCAACCAGCAGTACCGGTGGTGCACCGGCTCGATGAGCCTGCTGGGCAGCCGGAAGTTCTGGGGCACCAAGCTCCGGCTGATAACCCGGATGTGCTACATGTCCGGCTTCTTCTACTACATCCACACCGCACTGTTCACCATCGTCTCCCCGCTCGTGCCCATCGTGCTGCTGCTCGTGCGGCCGGACCTCATCCGGTGGGAGAACACGATGCTGGTGATACCGGGCCTGGTGTACGCCACCCTCATCTTCCCGCTGTGGCACCGCAACCCGTACCGGCTGGAGGCCTGGGCCGCCCGCATGATGTACGGCTGGGCCCACGTCTTCGCCATCTGGGACATCCTGCGGAAGAACCGGATGGCCTGGCAGCCGACCGGATCCAGCGGCGCCAAGAAGAACAAGACCCGCCGGTTCTGGACGGGCATGATCGTCTGGGGTGGCGGGACCGCCGCCCTCTGGGTGGGCGCCGGCATCTGGCGCATGCTCACGATGGGCCCGCTGAACTTCGCGCTGGTCCTCGCGTCCGGCCTCTTCTACGCCGTGATCGTGGGCCGAGTCCTCGTCCAGCCGCGTCCCACGGAAGCTGTGTGATCCCCGTGCCCGCCGTGTCCGCCGTGCCCGCCCACCGCAGCCGGGCAGGTCTGCGCCGTCCGCTCGCCGTGCTCGCGCTCGTGACCACCGGTCTGCTGCTCGCCACCGCCTGCGGCCCGGCGGACCCGGGCTTCGCGGTGCCCGAGGCCGCCGTCGCGCAGCCGGCCGGCACCGCCACCGGGGCCGCCGCTGCCGGCACCGCGGCCCCGGCCCGCAAGCCCGCGGCCCCGGCCGCCGACCTCCCCTACGACGTCACGCCGCTGCTCAAGCCGGGGCACAAGTACCTGGGGGCGGCGCTGCCCGACGTCCCCACGAAGATGGACGCGCTGAGCGGCTACACCACCGCGATCGGCAAGCAGCCGAACGTCCTGGAGTACTACGCCGGCTGGGGCGACGGCTTCGACACCGCCGGGGTCCGCCGGATCCACGACGCCGGGGCGCTGCCCTACATGGCGTGGGAGCCGCACTCCCCCTCGATGGCGGCGATCGCGGCCGGCGAGACCGACGACTACGTGAAGGGCGTGGCCAAGGCCGCCGCCAAGCTCAACCTGCCCATCGCCATCAGCATCGCGCACGAGATGAACGGCGACTGGTACCCGTGGGGCCGGCAGGCCAGCAGCCCTGCCGACTTCGTCGCGGCCTGGCGCCGCGTCCACGACATCTTCGACCGGGCCGGCGCGACCAACGTGATCTGGGTCTGGAGCCCCAACATCACCGACCCCGCGCCCAACACCCGGCTCGCGCCGTACTACCCCGGCGACACCTACGTGGACTGGGCCGGCATGACCGGCTACTTCACCCTCACCGGCCCGAAGACCTTCGACGCGCTCTACGGGCCGACGATGGCCGAGATCCGCACCTTCAGCCAGAAGCCGTTCTTCATCAGCGAGACGGCCTCCCAGCAGGGCAAGCGCCAGCGCGCGGACATCGACCAGCTCTTCACCGGGCTCGAGACGCACGACGACGTCGTCGGCTTCGTCTGGTTCAACATCGTCAAGCGGGCGGACTGGCGCATCGAGGCCAGCCCGCCGTCGCTCGCGGACTACAAGCAGCGCGCGTCCGACCCTCGCTACGGCTTCGACATCCGGAACCCATGATGCCTTCAGAGACCGACTCCTGGTTCACCCCGCAGACCCCGGCCCGGACCCCGGACGGCAAAGGGTCCCGGGCCCGCCTCCCCCACCCCCGGGAGGACGGGCACGGTTGGACCGGGCACGGCGGGAACGCCCGGGCCGGGAAGGCCGACGGGCCCGAGCGGACCGGACACCCCCGGGGCACCGACGGCGACGGCGAGGCCCCGCGGCACGGCGGGAACGGCCCGGACGGCGGCCTTCCCCCGAACGACGAGTACGCCCCCGACGAGGCGTACGCGCCGGACGAGGCGTACGCGCCCGACGACGTGCATGACCCGGACGACGCCCCCGACGCCCCCGACGCCCACGACGCCCCCGAGGCCGACGGTCGCGACCGCCCCCGCCCCGCCGACGAGGAGGAGGACGGCCAGGCCGTCCAGCTCGCGCCGTACCGGATCCCGGCCGTCCCCGCGACCGGCTGGGACCCCGCACCCAGCCCCCGGCGCCGCTGGATCGGCCGCGGCCTGCTCCTCGGCGTGCTGGCCGTCCAGGCGGCGCTCTCACTGCGCCTGCTGGGCGCCGCCCACCCCGACGAGGCCGTCGCCATGATCGTCGGCCGCCAGCAGCTGGACAACCTGCTCCACGGCACGGCGGTGACGACCGACCTGATCGGCCAGATCCCCGGCTCTCCCTGGCTCTACCCCCCGCTGGCCGGCGCCGCCGCCAACGCGAGCGGGGTGTTCGGGGCCCGGGTGGTCAGCCTGGTCCTCGCGCTGGCCACCACCGCGCTGCTCTACTCGCTGACCCGCCGGCTCTTCAACGAGCGCGTGGCCATCTGCAGTGCCGCCGCGTACGCCGTCCTGCAGTCCACCGTGGTCGTCGGCTTCTACGCCGCCCCGGACGCCCTCGCGGTGGCCCTGGTGGCGGCCGCCACCTGGATCGTCGTGCGGACCGCCCGCGCCCCGGTGGCCACCGTGCTGCTGGCCGTACCGGTGGCGGCGCTGGCGGCCGCCGTGGAGTACGCCGCGGTGGTCGCGCTGCCCGTGCTGGCCGCCCTCGCACTGATCACCGCCTGGCCCTACCGGGGCCGCGGCCCCGCCGCCGGGCGCGCACTCCTCCTGGCGGCGGGCGCCCTCGGGGCGCTCCTGGCCTTCGGCCTGCTGGACGACGTCTGGGCCTGGTCGCCCGGGCACGGCCACCAGGCCCGCGGGGCCGGCTCCGTCCTCTCCTCCGCGCTCCAGTGGAGCGGCCTGTTCACCCTGCTCGCCTGCGCGGGCGGGATCGCCTACTCGCTCCGCGAGCGGCTGAACGAGTCGCCCGAGGACAGCGCCATCACGGCCTCCCGGCTGCGCCGCACGGCGCTGAGCCTGACCCTGTGTGCGTCGGCGCTGCTGATCCCGGCCGGGTACGCGTACCTGGGCACCTCCGGCGTGATGTTCCGCCACCTCGGCTTCGGCATGCTGTTCGCCGCGCCAGTGGCCGGCGTGGGCATCACCAGGCTGGTCGGCGCGCACTTCCGCAACCCGCAGCTCGGCATCCTGGTCTGGGTGGTGCTGCTCGCCCTCGGGCTGGAGCAGTCGGCGCTGCGGTACCAGGACGGGCCCGACTCCGGCCGGCTGCTCGGCGTGCTGCGCGTGCACGCCACCCCGCAGGGCCGCTACCTCACCGAGGTCGACGGGCTGCCGGAGTACTACCTGGGCAGCGTCAGCAGACCCGAGCAGTGGGTCTCGGCCCGCAAGGGGACGGACTACCGGGACCCGGCCGGCGTGATGCACCACGGGGACGACGGCACGGTCACCGCCGTCCGCAACGGCTGGTTCACCGTGGTCGTCCTCGACAGCACCGCGCCCAATGCCACGGACCGGGCCATCACCGAGGCTGTCAGGGCCGCCGGACGCTACCGACTGATCGCACAGTTCAGCTCCCCGACCGGTGATTCCGGCACGTACAGAGTGTTCCTCCTGCACTGAGAGCCCGGGGCACCGGGCCACGCCCCGCGACACACCGGCTACTACATATGGTGCCGCGATACTCGACCGCCACTAGATGTATGCTCATCCCTGCTGTCGACGCAGGGGAACCCGGTGCGAATCCGGGACTGCCCCGCAGCGGTGTGCGGGCGGCTCCGACCAGAGCCCGCGAGTCCGAGTACCTGCCGACGGCGTGCCGCCCGGCCTCCCCGCAGAGGCCTCCAGCACACGAAGTACTTCCGGGCCTCGCGGGCGGGCCGGGGATGACACCGTCGCGCGACGCCGTCCGGCCGTCGCGCCGTGCTCCCCTGCCCCAACGGCCCGGTGCCCCCGATCAACAGCCGCCGATCGCCGCCAGGAGAGAGCGCCTTGACCACCGCTGCCTCAGTCACCCTGCCCGCCCAGGGGTCCAGCTCAGCCCCCGTCGACCCGACGGTCTCCGACCCCGGCGGTGCGCTGCTCCGGCTGCTGACCGACCGCAGCGTCGACCTTCCCCAGGTGGACCCCGGCCATGTCGCCGCCGCGGCGCTGCGCGGCCGCCACGCCGGCTCGGACTTCGCCGAGCTGCGCGGGCTGGCCGTGGACGCCGCAGCGTCGATGATCGCCGAGGACCCCCAGTACTCGAAGCTGGCGGCCCGCCTGCTCGCGCTGGAGATCGTCGACGAGGCGGTCTCGCAGGGCTCGGTCTCCTTCTCCGCCTCGATCGCCGTCGGCCACGCCGAGGGCCTGATCGGCGACGTCACCGCCGGCTTCGTCGCCAAGCACGCCGCCGCGCTCGACGCGCTGATCGACGCCCGGGGCGACGACCGCTTCGAGTACTTCGGCCTGCGCACCGTGCAGTCCCGCTACCTGCTGCGCCACCCGATCACCCGCAAGGTCGTCGAGACCCCGCAGCACTTCCTGCTCCGCGTCGCCTGCGGCCTGGCGGTCGGCGACAACGAGCAGTCGGTGCGCGAGGTCGCGGAGCTGTACGGCCTGATGAGCCGGCTGGAGTACCTGACCTCCTCGCCGACCCTCTTCAACTCCGGCACCCGGCACCCGCAGATGTCGAGCTGCTACCTGCTCGACTCGCCGCTGGACAACCTGGACTCGATCTACTCCCGGTACGCGCAGATCGCCCGTCTCTCCAAGCACGCCGGCGGCATCGGCCTCTCCTACTCGCGGATCCGTTCGCGCGGCAGCCTGATCCGGGGCACCAACGGCAAGTCCAACGGCATCGTCCCGTTCCTGCGCACCCTCGACTCCTCGGTCGCCGCCGTCAACCAGGGCGGCCGCCGCAAGGGCGCGGCCTGCGTCTACCTGGAGACCTGGCACGCGGACATCGAGGAGTTCCTGGAGCTTCGCGACAACACCGGCGAGGAGGCGCGGCGCACCCACAACCTCAACCTGGCGCACTGGATCCCGGACGAGTTCATGCGCCGGGTCAACGCCAACGAGGACTGGTCGCTGTTCTCCCCGGCCGACGTGCCCGAGCTGGTCGACCTCTGGGGCGCCGACTTCGACGAGGCGTACCGCAAGGCCGAGCTGGCCGGCAAGGCCGTCCGCACCATCCCCGCGCAGACCCTCTACGCCCGGATGATGCGCACCCTGGCGCAGACCGGCAACGGCTGGATGACCTTCAAGGACGCCTCCAACCGCGCCGCCAACCAGACCGCGCTGCCCGGCCGCACGGTGCACAGCTCCAACCTCTGCACCGAGATCCTGGAGGTCACGGACGACTCCGAGACCGCCGTCTGCAACCTCGGCTCGGTCAACCTCGGCGCCCACGTCGCCGCCGGCGCCACCGCCGCCGACCTGCTGAACGCGATGGACTGGGACCGGCTGGACGCGACCGTCCGCACCGCCGTCACCTTCCTCGACCGCGTGGTGGACATCAACTTCTACCCGACCCCCGAGGCCGGTGCCTCCAACTCCCGCTGGCGCCCGGTCGGCCTCGGCGTGATGGGCCTGCAGGACGTCTTCTTCCAGCTCCGTCTGGACTTCGACTCGGCCGAGGCCAAGCAGCTCTCCACGCTGATCGCCGAGCGCATCATGCTCACCGCGTACGAGCGCTCCGCCGACCTGGCCGAGCAGCTGGGCCGCCACGAGGCGTACGGCGAGACCCGTGCCGCCCGCGGCGAGCTGCACATCGACCACTTCCCGAGCGCCGCGCCCGAGTGGGCCGGCCGCTGGGCCGAGCTGCGCGTGCGGATCGCCGAGACCGGCCTGCGCAACTCGCTGCTGCTCGCCATCGCGCCGACCGCCACGATCGCCTCGATCGCCGGCGTCTACGAGTGCATCGAGCCGCAGGTCTCCAACCTCTTCAAGCGCGAGACCCTCTCCGGCGAGTTCCTCCAGGTCAACCCGTACCTGGTGCGCGAGCTCAAGGAGCTCGGCGTCTGGGACCAGCAGACCCGGGACGCGCTGCGCGACGCCAACGGCTCCGTCCAGGAGCTCAACTGGCTGCCCGCCGAGGTCCGTTCGCTCTACCGGACGGCCTGGGAGCTGCCCCAGCGCGCGCTGATCGACCTGGCCGCGGCCCGCATGCCGTACCTCGACCAGAGCCAGTCGCTGAACCTCTTCATGGCCGCGCCCACCATCGGCAAGCTCAGCTCGATGTACGCGTACGCCTGGAAGGTCGGCCTGAAGACCACCTACTACCTGCGCTCGCGCCCGGCGACCCGGATCGCCCAGGCCGCCTCCGGCGCCGCCCGCGCCGCCGCCCCGGTGCCGGCCGGCCCGGTCACCGTGGGCGCCCCGACCCTCACCCCGGAGGAGGAGGCCGCGCTGGCCTGCTCCCTGGAGAACCCCGAGTCCTGCGAGGCCTGCCAGTGAGCACCCCCGACCGCGAGAAGATGCTGCTCGACCCCGGCTTCGAGCTGACCCTGCGTCCGATGCGCTACCCGTCGTTCTACGACCGGTACCGGGACGCGATCAAGAACACCTGGACCGTCGAGGAGGTGGACCTGCACTCCGACGTCGCCGACCTCGCCAAGCTGAGCGAGGGCGAGCGGCACATGATCGGCCGGCTGGTCGCCTTCTTCGCCACCGGTGACTCGATCGTCGCGAACAACGTGGTGCTGAGCCTCTACAAGCACATCAACTCCCCGGAGGCGCGGCTGTACCTGTCGCGCCAGCTGTTCGAGGAGGCCGTGCACGTCCAGTTCTACCTGACGCTGCTGGACACCTACCTTCCGGACCCGGAGGACCGCAACGCGGCCTTCGCCGCGGTGGAGAACATCCCCTCCATCCACCAGAAGGCCCAGTTCTGCTTCAAGTACATGAACGCGGTCGACCACATCGACTCGCTGCAGACCAAGGACGACCGCCGCGCGTTCCTCCTGAACCTGATCTGCTTCGCGGCCTGCGTCGAGGGCCTGTTCTTCTACGGCGCCTTCGCGTACGTGTACTGGTTCCGCTCGCGCGGCCTGCTCCACGGCCTGGCGACGGGGACGAACTGGGTGTTCCGCGACGAGTCCATGCACATGGACTTCGCGTTCTCCGTGGTGGACACCGTCCGCGAGGAGGAGCCCGACCTCTTCGACGACGAGATGGCCAAGCAGGTCACCGAGATGCTGGAGGAGGCCGTCGAGGCCGAGCTCCAGTTCGCCCAGGACCTGTGCGGTGAGGGCCTGCCCGGCATGAACACGGCCTCGATGCGCGAGTACCTCCAGGCCGTGGCCGACCAGCGCCTCGCCCGCCTCGGCCTGCCGATCCGCTACGGGTCGACCAACCCGTTCGGCTTCATGGAGCTCCAGAACGTCCAGGAGCTGACCAACTTCTTCGAGCGCCGGGTCTCGGCGTACCAGGTCGCCGTCGAGGGCTCGGTCGCCTTCGACGACGACTTCTAGAGCAACATCGTTCAGTGAGCAGCGGAGCTGCCGTAGGGAGGCGTCCTCCCCACGGCAGCTCCGCTGTCGGATCCCCGGTGTCCAGGAGTAGCCCAGGCATGTCCCGCAAGGTTTCCCTGTCGCAACAGCGTGTGGCCGACGGCCCCTTCGGGCCGATACAGATCAACTACGACCGCTGGCCGTCCGTCGTCGCACGCGTGCACGGGGTGGGGATTCCCGCCGTCACCGTGGTGCCCGACCGCGACCACGGCAGCATGAACGTCAACGGGCACCACGTGCCGACGAACCGGAACAGCCGCGGCGGCTGGGATCCCCGGCGCAGGTCACGCACCCGCACCGCTCTGCTGGGGGACCGCAGCTACGAGTTGAGGCCGACCGCGCTGCGTCGGGCCGAGTTGCGGCGCAACGGGGTGCTCATCGCCCACGCACGCGGCACCCTGCGCTCGTACTCCCCCGGCCGTTCGATCCCCGGCCTGGACGCCCGGGTCACGTGGTCCCAGGGCGTCGATCCCACCGATGTCGCGATCGGCCAGGCCATGGTGTTCGGCTTCGGCGCCGGCGCCCCGGGCGCGCTGCTGGGGATCCTCCTCTTCTGGGTCGACAACTCCGGCCCCAACTGACGATCCACGCGCCCATAGAAGTGCCCCGCCCGGCGCTCACGCCGGGCGGGGCGGCCACGACTCCGCACGGCGCCCGTCCGAATGAACTCCCGGGCCACACCGACGACATGCGTCGGTGCACGATCCGACCCCGAGTACGGTCCGCCACAGCCGAACGAAAGGGGCCCACCGTGACGACCGGAATCCTCGACTACCAGAGCGACGCCATCGTCCAGCTCATGAACATGGCGGAGGACGACTGGACCGAGCAGGAGCTCAAGGACGCCCTCCAGCGGGCCATCATGCTGGAGCTCTCCACGATCCCGCCGTACGCCACCGCGCTCTGGTCGATCACCGACCCGGACAACAGCAAGCCGGTCCGCCACACCATCCGCGAGATCGTCTTCGACGAGATGTCGCACTTCGGCCTCGTCTGCAACATGCTCACCAGCATCGGCGGCACCGTCGTCCTCACCGACCCCGCCACCGTGCCGAAGTACCCGGGTCAGCTGCCCGGCGGCGTCAACCCCGGGCTGGAGGTCTTCCTCAGCGGGCTGACCCGAGAGTCGGCCGGCCTCTTCTCCGAGATCGAGAAGCCCGAGCACCCGCTCGCCTTCGCCGTCGACGGCAACACGATCGGCGCCTTCTACCAGCGGATCGCCAACGTCTTCCCCACGTTCGCCCACCTGCTGACCGGTCAGCGGCAGGTGACCTTCCCGCTCGGGTCGGGCCACGGCGCCGGCAACGACATCGTCGCGATGAACACCATCGACGACGTGCTGAACGCCATCCACATCATCCAGACCCAGGGCGAGGGGACCGACGTCTCCCCGGACAACCCCTTCCCCGGCGCCTCGGGCGAACTCGCCCACTACTACGCCTTCAAGGAGATCGCCGTCGGCAAGAAGCTCGTCCTCGACGAGCAGACGCAGAAGTTCGACTTCACCGGCGCCGACGTCCCGCTGCCGGACACCTCCCCGGTCGCCCGGGTCCCCGCGGGCGGGTGGGCCAACTCCCCCGGCAACGAGCCCGACGCGACCACCGCCGAGCTCCTCCGGACCTTCAACCAGCAGTACAGCGCCATGCTGCACGCCCTCGAAGACGCCTGGGGCCCCGGCGGGGCGGACATCTTCCCGGCCATCGGGCTGATGGGCTCCATGCGCCACACCGCCCAGCAGATCAACGCCGTCAAGCTGCCCCTCGACCCCCGCTTCACCTACGGCCCGGAGTGGCTGTTCGTCCAGCAGTAGGCACCCACGCGAAAGGGCCGGTGCGCGCGCACCGGCCCTTTCGTCACGCCGTCAGGCGTTCGGCACCGTCGCGTAGCGCGGGGTGCCCTCGGCCATCTGCCGCAGCGCGTCCTTGCGGTCCCGCTTCGACAGCTTGTCGATGTAGAGGAACCCGTACAGGTGGTCCGTCTCGTGCTGGAGGCAGCGGGCGAAGAAGCCGGTGCCCTCGACCCGGATCGGGTTGCCGTCCTTGTCCTGGCCGGTCACCGCGGCGTAGTCCGGCCGGGGCAGCTCGGCGTACGCCGTCGGCACCGAGAGGCAGCCCTCGTTGCCGTCGTCCAGCACGCGCTTGCTGCCGGCCGGCAGCTCCTCCAGTACCGGGTTGATGACGTGGCCGATGTGGCGCACGCCCTCGTCGTCCGGGCAGTCGTAGACGAACACCTTGAGGTCCACGCCGATCTGGTTCGCGGCCAGGCCCACGCCCTCGGCCGCGTACATCGACTGGAACATGTCGTCGATCAGCGCCGAGAGCTCACCGTCGAACGCGGTGACGTCCTTGACCTCCCGGTGCAGCACCGGGTTGCCGTACACGGTGATCGGGCGCGCCGTGCCCTTCGAGAGGTCCGGCTGCTCACCGACCACCTTCACCGGCTGGGCCGCCTCCGCCTCGTGGTCGTGCTCGTGCTCGTGGTCGTGCTGCTCCGCCATCGCTGCTTATCTTCCGCTTCCGTGGACTGTCTGGCCGTACCGATCAAGGGTACGGGGCCCGCTCAGCAGACCTCTTCGAGATCCCGGTACGCCCGCGTTCCCGGCGCGGCCGCCACCCAGCGGTCCAGCAGCGTCCGCACCAGACCGGCCGGGGCCGCGATCCCGCACTCCCGTTCCACCAGCCAGGACATGCCGCCCGCGCCCTGACTCAGATGGCTCAGGTGCCCCGGGTGGGCCGCGTCCCCGTCGTCGTGCGGATCGTGGTGGGCGGTGTGCCCGTCGTCCGAGGCCATCCGGCTCTCCGAACAGGCCCGGCAGAGCAGCCGCACCGAGGCCGTCCAGTCCTCCGCCGCGTACCCCGCCTCCGCGACCAGCCGCTCCAGCGCGTCCCGGTCCGCCGCCGTGGCGGCCTGCAGCAGCACCACGTACGTCGGCACCGGGGACGGCGCCCACAGCTCGATCTCGTCGAACACCGGGTACGCCACGCCGTCGGTCACCCGCTCACCGTGCGGGGCGCCGTCGTGCAGCACCACCTCGCCCCAGCGGCGTCCGGACGACGGCAGCGGGATCGACAGCACCTCGATCCGGGCCGGGTCCAGCCGGCGGCCCCAGACCACCTCGGACTCGCCGTCCGGCGACAGCCGCACCGGGGTCGTCCCCAGGTCAAGGCTCACCGGACCGTCCGGCTGCGCCCCGGGCCCGCCCGGCAGCCGCAGCCCGTACGCCTGCCAGGCCCGCCGGGCCAGCGCCCAGTCCTGCAACGCCGTCGCGGTGATCCCCAGGTTCCACCAGTCGGGGGCGCCGTGCTCACGGTCCAGCAGCGCCACCGCGCGCAGCCCGGCAGCCCGCGCCTGCTCCCAGTCCCGCCGGAACTTGTGCAGCAGCGCCAGGTTGAACCACGAGTCGGACAGCCAGGGCTCCAGATCGGCCGCCATCACCAGCAGGGCACCCGCGTCCTCGTACCGGCCGTCGCCGATCAGCGTGAAAGCCCGGTCGGTCGTCTGCCGCCAGGTGGCGGACGGCCGGTGCCGTGCCCGGTGGAAGATCCTCACGTTCGTCCCTGCCGTCGTCGTCCGCTCAAGTCCCGCATCCGCTCCCGCGTCACGGGCCCGGTGCCCCGGGTCGGTGTTCCACGCTACGACCGCATCCAACCACGCCCGCCACCGCCCGCGCTCCCCACCGCCCGCGGTTGCCCCCGCCACCGGCCCGCCCCTACCCAGCCTGCCCGCCCCACCGCCCCGCCTCAACCCCAGCGGGCCGCACTCTCCCGCGCATTCCCCGCACACTGCTCCGCGCGGGCGCCCCGGGGCCCCGCCCCGAGGCGCCGGACCAACGCGTGCGCGGGCGCCCCGGGGCCCTATCCCCGGACCCGGACCAACGCGTCGACCACCCGGGCGTCGTAGACCCGCCCCCGCCCCAGCCGCAGCACCTCCAGCACCTCCAGCCGCCCCACCGCCTCCCCCAGCCCGCGCCCCCGCGCCGCCGTCAGCAGGTCGTCGTGCGCGTTGGCCACCCGGATGATCCGCGCCGCCAACGGCACCTCCTGCGCACCTCCGTCCGACCCGCCCTCCGGCCGCCCGCACCACGGATCCGCCAGCCGGGCGACCTGCTCGGCCACCTGCCGCGGCACCCCCGTCCGCCGGATCACCTCGCTCCCCAGCCGGGCGATCCGCTGCTGCTCCTCCTCCGGCAACAGCGCCGTCGCCCCGTCCGGCACCGGCTCGACCAGCGACAGCTGGCCGACGTCGTGCATCAGCGCCGCGTACTCCAGCAGGGCGAGCTCACGGGTGCCCAACCCCAGCTCGCGCCCGACGGCGCACGCCGTGTCGGCGACCCGCCGGGCGTGGCCGGGCGGGGTGTAGCCGGCCACCTCGGTGGCCCGGGCCAGGCTGGCGATGGTCTGCCCGGTGGTGGCCCGGACGGCGGCGGCCCGCCGGAACGAGACCTGGGCCAGCAGCAGCGGCGTGCAGAACAGCGGCAGTGCCCAGAGCCCGACCTCGCCCGCGGCCAGGCTGACCAGCAGCCCGGTGGCGGTGATCGCGGTGCCGATCCCGAACAGCGACCGCAGCTCGTCCTCCAGCGCCGCCGGGAACCGCAGCGCACTCCGGTCCCGCCGCAGCACCGCCGCCAGGGTGGCGTCCCAGAGCGCGGCCAGCGCGGCCACCAGGGTCAGGAACACCCCGTACGCGGGGCCGTCCGCCGAGATCCGGTCCACCAGTCCGCTGTTGTAGAGGGGCTGGAAGATCGCGGCCGCGAAGCCCGCGCCGAGCAGCCGCCGGGCGGCGCCGTCGCGCCGCGCCCGGTCCCGCCACGGCGCGTGCCGGTGCCGGTGCCGCCGGGCACCGTGCGGCAGGACGACGGCCGGCAGCAGCGCGAGCAGCAGTCCGACCCCGGTCACCGCGACCACCTGGAGCACCCCGTGCGCGGTCGGCAGCCCGCGCAGCGGCCCGAGCAGCGCGTACGCGAGCGCGCCGGCCGCCCCGATCGGCGCCTGCTCGCGGTCGCCCGGAAGGGTGATCCGGACGCACTCGCCGAGCGCGATCAGCACCGTGAAGGCCACGGCCACCCCGGGCTCGGCGATCCCGCGCATCGCCACCGCCGCGAACGCCAGGGCCAGCAGCGCGAGCGCCCCGCCGTACACCGCCAGCGTGCCCCCGTGCACCGCCCCCGCCCCCGGGCGGGGCCCGCCGGGCCGCAGCAGCCGGGGCCCGCCCGGCTCTCTCCGGTGAGCCCGCCGGTGCGGCCGCGCGCCGCCGGTCGCCGCGATCACGACGGACCGGCCGTCGGCACGGTGCCGCCCTGGACGGGCACCCGCCGCGGGGCCGCCCGGGCCGGCTCGGGGACGCCGAGCGGGATGTCCGGCACCGCCCGGATGCAGTCGCCGGGCGGCGGCAGCACCGGCTGCCAGTCGTGCACCGAGAGCGCGTCGACCAGCGCCCGGACCATCACCGGGTCGAACTGGCTGCCCGAACAGCGCTCCAGCTCGGCCATCGCCTCGGCGACCGGCCGGCCGCGGCGGTAGGAGCGGGTGGAGGTCATCGAGTCGAAGGCGTCGGCGACGGAGATGATCCGGGCGAACTCGGGGATCTGCTCGCCCACCAGCCCGCTCGGGTAGCCCCGGCCGTCCATCCGCTCGTGGTGGTGCAGGATCCCCGCGTGCGCCTCCCCGAGGAAGGCGATCCCGCGGACCAGCTCGTACCCGTGCACCGGGTGCACCTCGACGGCCCGCCGCTCGACCTCGGTGAGGGGACCGTTTCTGCGCAACAGTTCGGTGGCGACCCCGAGCTTGCCGACGTCGTGCAGGATGCCCGCGAACCGCAGGGTGCGCAGCCGCTCGGGCTCCATGCCGAGCTGATCGGCGATCAGCACCGCGGCCCTGCCGACCCGTTCGCTGTGCCCGCGGGTGTAGGCGTCCTTGATCTCGACGGCCTGGACCAGCGCCTGGACGGTGGCCTGGTGGGCGTCCCGCTCGCGGTGGCCCTGGGCGAACACCCAGGCCGAGATGGAGAGCGGCAGCAGTGCCAGCAGCGCCGCGAAGGCCCCGTAGGGGCCCTGCCAGAGCACCGCGACCATCAGCCCGCCGGCCGCGTGCACCAGCACCGGCAGTCCGATCGCGGCGGCCGGGCCGCGCAGCAGCACGGCCGGCTGCCGGCCCTCGGCCAGGACCAGCATGCCGCCCACCAGCACGCCGTTGACCAGGCAGAACACGGCGAGCGCGGCGAATCCGGGCAGCAGCGCGGCCGGGAACCGGGAGCCGAGCAGCAGTTGCGGCCCGGCTAGCAGGTGGAAGACCACCGAGGAGGCGAAGGCGGAGAGTGCGAGCTGGGAACCGTTCCAGCACTGCCGCCGCCGGCCGTCCGGTTCGACGGGGCCGAGCAGCGAGGGCATCACCGCGACCAGCGCGGCGGCGGCCGGCGGCAGCATCAGCACCCCGGCGAACAGCACCGGGAAGAAGGCGTTGGCGCACGACCGGGCCGGGGCCCGGTCGGGCAGCGGCCGGCGCAGCAGGGTGCGGACCAGCCTCAGGCAGGGCGTGGGCAGCCCCTGGGCGAGCGACTCCCAGCACCCGTGCAGGAAGGCCAGCAGCCCGACCTTGGGCCAGTCGACGGGTGCGCCGAGCCAGCGCGGCACACCCGGCGGGAGCGGTGCGGCCAGCAGCGGCAACAGGCAGCAGACCGCCGCCAGGGGGACGGCCGCCAGGTAGCGCGCCGCGCCCGGGGGCAGGTCCGCGTCTCCACTGTCGGTAGCGATCTCGACCTCCCCGCGTCCTGGCCCGCTCTGCGCTCAGCGCGCCGGGGCAACCGGCGGTGAGTGTCCGTCAGGAGGATAGGCCGCCGTTCCGGCGCAGCGACGCATGATCGCGGAATGCCGCAGTTGGCGCACCGCCAACTCACTCGAACGAGTGACGGCGCACGCAAGCAGAAAGGGGGCGGCCCCCGGAGCACGTGCTCCGGGGGCCGTCTGGTCCCCAGGTGAACCGTCCGCCGTACGACGGGCGGGCCCGCTCACTCCGCCGGAGCGCCCGCCTCGACCGGGGTGCCCGGCCTGGCCGCCGGCTCGGCGGTCTCCTCGGCCGGGGCCTTCCGGCCCTGCCCGGCCTCGCCGTGCGCCTCGACCGTGGGGTCGACGGCGACGACCGCCTCTCCGGACCGCTGCCCGGCCCGGATCGAGTCGATCCTGGCCAGCACCTTGCCGCGGAGGTCGGCCGGGGTGTCGTCGCACCCGCAGCAGCGCTTGATCAGCGCCTTGATGGCCTGCTCGAGCCCGTACTTCTCCAGGCACGGCGAGCACTCCTCGAAGTGCACGCGCAACTTGGCGTAGTCACCCTCGGCCATCTCGTTGTCGAGGAATTCATAGAGGTGGTCGAGGACCTCGCCACACTCGGTGTCGTGCGGATCGCCGCAACTCATGAACCCGAGCCCTTCGCTTCCTGCCCTGCCCCGCTGCCGGCCGGGACCAGCCCGCGCTCACGGGCGTAGTCCTCCAACATGCCGCGCAGCTGCCGGCGGCCGCGGTGCAGTCGGGACATCACCGTACCGATGGGAGTACCCATGATGTCCGCGATCTCCTTGTACGCAAAGCCCTCTACGTCCGCGAGATAGACGGCGATGCGGAATTCCTCCGGGATGGCCTGGAGGGCGTCCTTCACGTCGCTGTCCGGGAGGTGGTCGAGCGCCTGGGTCTCCGCCGAGCGCAGACCGGTCGACATGTGCGACTCGGCCCGGGCCAGCTGCCAGTCCTCGATCTCCTCGGCGGCGGTGCGCTGGGGCTCCCGCTGCTTCTTGCGGTACGAGTTGATGAACGTGTTGGTGAGGATGCGGTACAGCCAGGCCTTGAGGTTGGTGCCCTCACGGAACTGGTGGAAGGACGCGTACGCCTTCGCGAACGCCTCCTGGAGGAGGTCCTCCGCATCGGCCGGGTTGCGGGTCATCCGCAGCGCCGCCGAGTACATCGGATCCAGGTAGCCCAGGGCGTCGCGCTCGAAGCGCTCCCGCCGGGCCTCCTCGCTCTCCTCCGCCGACACCCGGAAGGTGTCCTCACCGATCGCCTCGGCCAGCTCCTCACCGGTGAGCGCCTCCCCCGCGGGCAGGCTCTCCTCCGGGCCCCGGCCCGGCTCGGCCTCGTGCTCGGTCCCGACGACCGGACCCACCTCCTCGCCATGGCGGGCGCGACCCACCGCGGGCCGCCCCGAAATGGAGGATATCGGGCTGACGGGCTTCTCGCCCGCGACAATCCAGTCGGACCACGCAGGGGCGAAGGCCGCGGCGGCCTCGCGCTCCTCCGGCCGCTCGGGGCACGCGATCGAACCCATCTGTGCTGCCTTCCACCCGGACTCAAGCTGACAGGGGTGTCAACCACGGCGACAGCGCCCGCATTCCCGCCCTCCGGCGGCTTTTCACCCGCACGGGTGAGGGCGCGGCACCGGCCCGTCCGCGCTGCCCGGCGGTGCGGCTAGACCAGCCCGAGCACCCAGTCGCCGACCGCCCCGGTGATCAGATCCAGCACCTCGTCCTGCCCCACCGGCGCCCGCTTCGGCACGTCGAAGCCGTGGTTCCCGTACGGCAGCGGCACCAGCGTGTGCCCCGCCGGCAGCTCCGGGAACTCGTCCGGGCCGCCGAACGGATCCGCCGCTCCCTGCACCACCAGCGTCGGCAGCCCGGACTCCAGCAGCTCCTCCGCCCGGCTCTTCTCCGGCCTGCCCGGCGGATGCAGCGGGAAGGCCAGCGCCACCACCCCGGCCGCGCCGGTCGCCGCGCCCGTCCGGCAGGCCACCCGGGCCCCGGCGCTGCGCCCGCCGACCACCAGCGGCACCCCGTGGCCGGCCAGCAGTCCGGCGACCGGGGTCCAGGCCGCGTCCAGCGTCTTCGGCGCGGGCCCGAGGCGCTTCCCGGCCACCCGCCAGGGCTGCTCGACCAGCGCCACGGTGATCCCCCGGGCCGGCAGCGCGGCGGCCAGCGCCACCAGGTCGCGCGCCCCGATCCCCCCGCCGGCGCCGTGCCCGAGCGCCACCACCGCCCTCGGGGCGGCCGCGCGGTGCCAGGTGATCCGGGCGTCCCCGGCGGGCGTCGGGACGAGTTCGGTGGTCATCGTGCAGGTGCTCCAGGGGAGTTCAGAACAGCGTGGTCTCGTACTCGGGCTCGTCCCACGGCCGGGTCAGCTCGGGGCCGTTGTTGCGGATGCTGCCGACCGCCGGTGAGACCGGGGTGGCCAGCAGGGCGCCGGGCCGCGGGGGTATCAGCAGCCGGCGCAGCTCGTCCGGGTCACTGAGCCCCGGGTCCAGCCAGTCGTCGAAGGACGCCCGCTCCAGGAAGAGCGGCATCCGCTCGTGGATCGGGGCGAGCAGCTCCTCGGCCTCGGTGGTGACGATCGTGAAGGTCACCAGCCAGGCCTCCGGGTGGCCGGCGGGCACCGTCCGGTTGCGCCAGAACTCGTACAGCCCGGCCAGCGCCAGCGGAGCACCGTCCGCCCGGGAGACGAAGAAGGGCTTCTTCTTCGGCTTGCCGCGCTCGCCGGGCAGCGTCTGCCACTCGTAGTAGCCGTCGACCGGCAGGATGCACCGCCGGGACGCGAAGGCCTGCCGGTACGAGGGCTTCTCGTGCACCGTGTCCGAGCGGGCGTTGATCATCTTCACCGCCGTCTCCGGCGACTTCGCCCAGGCCGGCACCAGGCCCCAGCGCAGCACCCGAAGCTGCCGCACCGGCGCCGCCTCCCCCTTGGGCACCCGGTCCAGCACCACGAAGGCGCTCCCGGTGGGAGCGACGTTCCAGCTGGGGGCCAGCGTCTCGGCCGGGTCCCACTGCCGGACGCCGAAGAGCTCCAGAAGGTCCTCGGGCTTGCTGCTGGAGGCGAAGCGACCGCACATGCCGTCAGCTTGCCATGCCCCCGTTCTCACCACTTCCTCATCCAACGGAGCGAACCGCGGCCTCCCGCCCGGCCGTCCCCGCATGGGAGGCTGCCACCCCCGGCGACCGCGACGCGGCCGGCCCGGGCACGGCCGGACGGAGGCGGAGAGGGACATGGACGTACAGAACATCGGCGAGGTGTGGGACCGCGTCACCGGCACCCAGCCGGGCCCGCCCGGCTGGCTCGCCCTGGCCGCCGGCGCCGCCGCCCTGCTCCTGGTCACCGTCCGCCCGCTCTGGCGGATCGCCCGCAACGCCGTGACCATCGCCCACGAGGGCGGACACGGCCTGGCCGCGCTCGCCACAAATCGCAAGCTGGCCGGCATCCGGCTGCACTCCGACACCTCCGGCCTCACCCTCTCCTACGGCCGCCCCACCGGCCCGGGCATGGTGCTCACCGCCGCCGCCGGCTACACCACCCCGGCCCTGCTCGGCCTCGGCTGCGCCGCACTGCTCGCCACCGACCGGATCACCCTGCTGCTCTGGCTGGCCATCGCACTGCTGCTGGCCCTGCTGGTCCGGATCCGCAACGCCTTCGGCTTCCTCAGCGTCCTGCTGGCCGGCGCCGCGTTCTTCCTGGTCTCCTGGTTCGGCACCGCCGGGGTACAGGCCGGCTTCGCCTACCTCGGCACCTGGTTCCTGCTGCTCGGCGCGGTCCGGCCGGTCCTGGAGCTGCAGCACCAGCGCCGGCGCGGCCAGGCCCGCGACTCCGACGCCGACCAGCTGGCCCGGCTCACCGGCGTCCCCGGCCTCGCCTGGATCACCCTCTTCCTGGTCACCGCCCTGGCCTGCCTGGCCCTCGGCGCGAGCTGGCTGCTGCCCACGGGCTGACCGCCCGGAGGCGAGCGGGCGAGTCACCGTCCCGCCATCCGGCCGCCGCGCGGACAGTTCCCGCACGGCCCCTAAACTTGCCCCATGACCGAGACCCTGTGGCCCGCCCCCGTCGCGACCACCCCTGTTGACGCCACCGTCACCATCCCCGGCTCCAAGTCGGTCACCAACCGGGCCCTGGTGCTGGCGGCGCTCGCCGACGAGCCCGGCTGGGTGCGGCGCCCGCTGCGCAGCCGCGACTCCCAGCTGATGGCCGACGGCCTGCGCGCCCTCGGTGTCGGCATCGAGGAGCAGGTCAACAACGACGCCGGCGGCACCGGCGGCGGCGAGGCCTGGCGGGTCATCCCCGCGCCCGCGCTGCGCGGCCCGGCCTCGGTGGACGTCGGCAACGCCGGAACGGTCATGCGCTTCCTGCCCCCGCTGGCCGTCCTCGCCGACGGCCCGGTCCACTTCGACGGCGACCCGCGCAGCTACGAGCGCCCGCAGCACGGCGTGATCAACGCCCTGCGCGCGCTCGGCGCCCGGATCGACGACGGCGGCCGCGGCGCCTTCCCGCTCACCGTGCACGGCACCGGCGCGCTGGACGGCGGCCCGGTGGAGCTGGACGCCTCGTCCTCCTCCCAGTTCGTCTCCGCCCTGCTGCTGTCCGGCGCCCGCTACAACCAGGGTGTGGAGGTCCGCCACGTCGGCGGCCCGGTGCCCTCGCTGCCGCACATCCGAATGACGGTCGAGATGCTGCGGCTGGCCGGCGCCCAGGTCGACGCCCCCGAGGACGGCGGCGAGAAGGACGTCTGGCGGGTCACCCCCGGCGCCCTGATCGGCCGCGACATGGTGGTCGAGCCGGACCTCTCCAACGCTGCGCCGTTCTTCGCCGCCGCGCTGGTCACCGGCGGCCGGGTCGCCGTCCGCGACTGGCCGAAGCACACCACCCAGCCCGGCGACCAGCTGCGCGACATCTACACGCAGATGGGCGGCGTCTGCGAGTTCACCGACGAGGGCCTGCAGTTCACCGGCACCGGCCGGATCCACGGCATCGAGGCCGACCTGCACGACGTCGGCGAGCTGACCCCGGTGATCGCGGCCGTCGCGGCCCTCGCCGACACCGAGTCCCACCTCTACGGCATCGCCCACCTGCGGCTGCACGAGACCGACCGGCTGGCCGCGCTCGCCAAGGAGATCAACGACCTCGGCGGCGACGTCACCGAGACCGAGGACGGCCTGCGGATCCGCCCCCGCAAGCTGCACGGCGGCATCTTCCACACCTACGAGGACCACCGCCTGGCCACCGCAGCCGCGGTGATCGGCCTCGCCGTCGAGGGCGTCCAGGTGGAGAACGTGGCCACCACGGCCAAGACCCTGCCGGACTTCCCGAAGATGTGGGACGAGCTGCTCACCGGGACAGTGGCGGGCGGCTGAGCGGGAGACTGGGCACATGCGCCGCTACGGCAAGGACGCCGACGAGGACGACATCCGCAACCGCCCCGCACGCCGGGGATCCCGGCCGCGGACCCGGATCCGCCCCAAGCACGAGGACGCGGCCGAGGCGATGGTGCTCACCGTCGACCGCGGCCGGCTGACCTGCCTGCTGGACGCCGGGACGAAGCAGGAGCGCGAGATCGTCGCCATGAAGGCCCGTGAGCTGGGCCGCAAGGGCGTCGTCGTGGGTGACATCGTCAACATCGTCGGCGACCTATCCGGGGACGCCGACACCCTGGCCCGGATCGTCCGGGTCGAGGAGCGCAGCTCCGTCCTGCGGCGCACCGCGGACGACGACGACCCGTACGAGCGGATCGTCGTCGCCAATGCCGAGCAGCTTGCCATCGTCACCGCGCTGGCCGACCCGGAGCCCCGGCCCCGGCTGATCGACCGCTGTCTGGTGGCCGCGTACGACGCCGGCATGGAGCCGCTGCTGGTACTCACCAAGTCCGACCTGGCTCCGGCCGGGCCGCTGCTGGAGTCCTACGCCCCGCTCGGCATCAACTACGTCGTGACCCGGCGGGACGAGCTGGCCACCGAAGGCGCCGAGGCGGTCCGCGCGCACCTGCGCGGACGCTCGACGGTCTTCATCGGGCACTCCGGGGTGGGCAAGACCACGCTGGTCAACGCCCTGGTGCCGCTGCACCAGCGGAGCACCGGGCGCGTCAACGCGGTGACCGGCCGCGGCCGGCACACCACCGTCTCGGCGCTGGCGCTGCGGCTGCCGCCGCCCCCTGGCGCCAAGCCGGGCTCGAAGAAGGCACTCGACCCGGGCTGGGTGATCGACACCCCGGGGTTCCGCTCCTTCGGCCTCTCGCACATCGACCCGGCCCGGGTCATCCACGCCTTCCCCGACCTGGAGCCGGGCACCACCGAGTGCCCCCGCGCGTGCAGCCACGACGAGCAGGACTGCGCGCTGGACGCCTGGGTGGCGGACGGCCACGCCGATCCCGCCCGGCTCTACTCGCTGCGCCGCCTGCTCGCGAGCAAGGAGGGCGAGGGCGACTGACCGCGGGCGGCCCCGGCCGATTTCGCGCGTTCGAGGTGTCGGAGCGGGCCAGCCTGGTGATCATAGGAAAGTCGGGCCGGATCACCGCCCGACCCGTCGATCGACAGGGAGAGCAAGCGATGGCATGGGCCCTGGTGATCCTGGCCGGCCTCCTGGAGACCGGCTTCGCGATCAACCTCAAGCTCAGTGACGGTTTCACCAAGCTCTGGCCCACCATCAGCTTCTGCGTCTTCGCCCTCAGCAGCTTCGGTCTGCTCACCCTCTCCCTCAAGAGCCTGCCGGTCGGCCCCGCGTACGCGGTCTGGACCGGCATCGGTGCGGCCGGCACCGCGATCTACGGCATGGTCTTCCTGGACGAGACCACGTCGGTGCTCAAGCTCGTGTCGATCTCGCTGGTGATCGCCGGCGTGATCGGACTGCAGCTCAGCGGCTCGGCGCACTGAGTCCCGCCCGCCCGCCGACGGACCGGGCTCGGCCGGCTCCGGGCCGGCTTCGGCTCGGGGAGCGGGCGGGGCGGCTTCCGGCGCTCGGGGGCGCGGCTTCGGGGCGGCCCTTCGACTCGCGGCGGAACGTTTCCGTCCGCTCCGCGAGCCCGACTGGGCCGATCCGGGCGGGCTCGCTAGGGTCTTGGACATGGCCGACTACCACGACGATCTCCGACTCGCCCATGTCCTCGCCGACTCGGCCGACTCGGTCACCCTGGAGCGCTTCCGCGCCCTCGACCTGAAGGTCGAGACCAAGCCCGACCTCACTCCCGTCAGCGACGCCGACAAGGCCGCGGAGGAGCTGGTGCGCGGGGTGCTCCAGCGCGCCCGGCCGCGCGACGCGGTGCTCGGCGAGGAGTTCGGCCTGCAGGGTTCCGGCCCGCGCCGCTGGGTGATCGACCCGATCGACGGCACCAAGAACTACATCCGCGGCGTGCCGGTCTGGGCCACCCTGATCGCGCTGCTGGAGGACGGCCCGGACGGCGTCGAGCGCCCGGTGGTCGGCATCGTCTCCGCCCCCGCGCTGAACCGCCGCTGGTGGGCGGCCAAGGACCTCGGCGCCTTCGCCGGCCGCAGCCTGGCCAAGGCGAGCCGGATCCACGTCTCCGGGGTCTCCCGGATCGAGGACGCCTCGTTCTCCTACTCCTCGCTCTCCGGCTGGGAGGACCGCGGCCGGCTCGACCCGTTCCTGGACCTCACCCGGGCCTGCTGGCGCACCCGCGCCTACGGCGACTTCTGGTCGTACATGATGGTCGCCGAGGGCGCGGTGGACATCGCCGCCGAGCCCGAGCTCTCCCTGTGGGACATGGCCGCCAACTGCGTCATCGTCGAGGAGGCCGGCGGCCGCTTCACCGGCCTGGACGGCGTCCCGGGCCCGGGCGGCGCCGACGCGGTGGCCTCCAACGGCCTGCTGCACGACGAGGCGCTGCGCCGCCTCAGCGTCTGACACTGCGCCTCGCCCGCCCGGCCCCGGACGGAACGGGCGGCCCGGCGCCCCCCGGACATGGTTGCGGGCCCGTTCCGACCGGTCATCCGGCCGGGACGGGCCCGCTGCTCATCGGGGTGCCGCTACTGCTGCTTGCGCAGCTCCCGCACCGCGGCCTCCAGCCGCAGGCCGTAGTCGGCGTCGGCCTTGCGGAAGTTCTCGACCGCCCGCTCGACGATGTCGTCGCGGTCGGCCGAGACCTTGGCGATGAAGCCGGCCAGGTTGGTGATCAGGCGCTGCTTCTCGTCCTCGGAGAACAGCCGGTACAGGTTGCCGGCCTGCACGAAGTCGTTGTCCTCACTGTGCGAGGGTGCCTCGTGGGTGCCGGTGGCGCCGGTGACGGCGGTCGGGGCCCAGAGCGGACGGCCGGTCTGGACCGGGCCGCCGAAGGTGTTGGGCTCGTAGTTCTTCTGACGGCCGTGACGGCCGTCGTACAGGTAGCCGTCGCGGCTGTTGGTGCGCGCCTCGGTGGCGTGCGAGCGGTTCACCGGCAGGTGGTCGGCGTTGATGCCGACGCGGTAGCGGTGGGCGTCGGCGTAGGCGAACAGGCGGCCCTGGAGCATCTTGTCCGGGGACGGGCCGATGCCGGGCACGAAGTGTGCCGGGGAGAAGATCGACTGCTCGACCTCGGCGAAGATGTTGTCGGGGTTGCGGTTCAGCTCCAGCTTGCCGATCTCGATCGGCGGGTAGTCCGCGTGCGGCCAGACCTTGGTCAGGTCGAACGGGTTGAAGCGGTACTGGGCCGCGTCCGCCGCCGGCATGATCTGGACCTGCACCGTCCAGCTCGGGAACTCGCCGCGCTCGATGGCCTCGCGCAGGTCGCGCTGGTGGCTGTCCGGGTCCTCGCCCGCGAGCTTCGCCGCCTCCTCGGCCGTCAGGTTCCTGATGCCCTGGTCGGTCTTGAAGTGGTACTTGACCCAGAAGTGCTCGCCGGCCTCGTTCTGCCACTGGTAGGTGTGCGAGCCGTAGCCGTTGAGGTGGCGGTAGGTGGCGGGGATGCCGCGGTCACCAAAGAGCCAGGTCACCTGGTGAGTCGACTCGGGCGAGAGGCCCCAGAAGTCCCAGACGTTGTCCGCCTCCTGCGAGCCGGTGTACGGGTCCCGCTTCTGGGTGTGGATGAAGTCGGGGAACTTGACGGCGTCCTTGATGAAGAACACCGGGGTGTTGTTGCCGACGAGGTCGTAGTTGCCCTCCTCGGTGTAGAACTTCAGCGCGAAACCGCGCGGGTCGCGGACGGCGTCGGCGGAGCCGAGGTTGCCGGCCACGGTGGAGAACCGCAGGAAGGTCTCGGTCTGCTTGCCGACCTCGGAGAGGAAGCCCGCCCGGGTGTAGGCGGTGACGTCGGCGGTCACCGTGAAGGTGCCGTACGCCGCCGCGCCACGGGCGTGCACCACGCGCTCCGGGATGCGCTCGCGGTTGAAGTGCGCGAGCTTCTCGAACAGCTGCTGGTCCTGGATCAGCGCCGGACCGCCGATGCCGGCGGTCTCGGTGTTCTGGTTGTCGGCGACGGGGGCACCCGCCTCCGTGGTGAGGGTGGGGCGCAGCTCGTCCTGGGTCGTCATAAGAGGGTGCCTCCGCGTGGTCCGGTCCGTGACGGACTCGATCCTAACTTGGACTTTGTCTAAGTCAACACTGGAACCAGACTCGGAGTGTCACTTACCCTGTCCCCATGAGTGACCTGCTGGAACGACTTCGCGGCCGCGGATGGCGGCTGACCTCGCAGCGCCGGGTCGTGGCCGAGGTCCTCGACGGGGAGCACGTCCACCTCACGGCGGACGAGGTGCACGCCCGCGCCGTGACGCGCCTGCCCGAGATCAGCCGCGCGACGGTCTACAACACGCTCGGCGAGCTGGTCGGCCTCGGCGAGATCCTGGAGGTCGCCACCGACGGCCGGGCCAAGCGCTACGACCCCAACGCGCACCACGCCCACCAGCACCTGGTCTGCTCCGGCTGCGGCGCGATCCGTGACGTCCACCCGCTGGGCGACCCGCTGGCCGCCCTGCCCACCTCCGAGCGGTTCGGCTTCACGCTCTCCGGCGCCGAGATCACCTACCGGGGCCTCTGCCCGGACTGTGCGAACAGGGCCTGACGCACCGCCCGGCCCCGCACGTCACGCACCGTCCGTCGCGACACCCGGCCCCGCACGTCACGCGCGCCCGTTACGCGCTCAACTCCGCGTGGAGCGCGCCCAGCAGCCGCCCGGCGCGCTCCGCGACCTCGGCCGGGCCGTAGTCCGCGGCCCGCCGGCACCAGTTCTCCGCCTGCACCGGCTCGCCCCGGCGCAGCGCCAGCAGGGCCAGCCGCAGCGCCGCCCGGCCGTGACCCGCGTCCGCGGCCCGCGTGTACCAGAGCATCGCCTCGGCCTCGCTGTCCTGCCGGGCCAGCAGCAGGCCCAGGTTGAACGCCGCACTGCGGCTGCCCGCCTCGGCCGCCCGCCGGTACCAGCTCTCCGCGATCTCCAGCGCCCCGCGCTCCGCCGCCCGCACGCCCATCCGCACCTGCGCCCGCCGGTGGCCGGCGTCGGCCGCGACCGCGTACCAGTGCTCGGCCTCCTCGTCGGCGTCGCCGCGCCGGTCCAGCACCGAGGCCAGCCGGAACGCGCCCTCCGCCGAACCGCCCGCCGCCGCCTGCCGGTAGCGCTCCAGCGCCCCCGCCAGGTTGCCGCGCTGCTCCTGGACCACGGCCAGCTGGAGCGCCGCCTCGCCGTGCCCCTCGGCGGCGGCGCGCGCGTACCACTCCTGCGCCTGCCGGTGCTCGCCGCGCCCGGCGTGCAGGACGCCCAGGTTGAAGGCGCCGTCCACACTGCCGGCCTCGGCGGCCTTGGAGAACCACGGCTCGGCGCCGGACTCGTCGCCACGCTGGAGCAGCACCACGGCCAGCGCGTTGCAGGCCTCCCGGTGACCGGCGTACGCGGCGCGGCGGTACCACTGCTCGGCCTGCTGGTCGCGGCCGGCACCGGCGCAGAGCAGGCCGAGGTTGAAGGCGCCGTTCTGGTCGCCGGCGTCCAGCGCGCTGCGGTACCAGCGCTCGGCCTCGGCGGCCTCGCCGCGGGAGGCGTGCAGCGCACCGAGGGCGTTGGCGGCGTTGCCGTCACCGGCCTCGGCGGCCTCCTGCCACCACTCGGCGGCGGCGGTGACGTCCCCGGAGTCACGCAGCAGGAAGCCCAGCGCGCAGGCGGCACGCGGCTCGCCGTTCTGCGCCGACTGCCGGTACCAGCGGGCGGCCTCGTCGAGCAGCGACTGGTCGGTGCGGGCACGCTCCTCCAGCAGCACACCGAGCCGCAGCGCGGCACGGGCGTGGCTGCGGGCGGCGGCGGTGCGGTACCAGGTCTCGGCGGTCTCCTTGTCCCCGGCGGCCTCGCGCATCCGGGCCAGCCGGTAGGCGGCCTCCCGGTGCCCGGCGTCGGCGGAGACCTTGAACCAGCGCTCGGCGCGCACGTCGCGCCGGTGCTCCATCAGGTCGCCCAGCGCGTAGGCCCCGAGCGGGTGGCCGTGGTCGGCGGCGAAGTGCAGCCAGTATTCGGCGGCCTCCTCCTCGCCCTGGTCGCGCAGCTGGAGGCCGAGGGCGTGCGCGGCGGGCGCGCTGCCGGCGACCGCGGCCTGCCGCCACCACTGGGCGGCCTCGGCCCGGTGGCCCTGCTGGTGCAGCAGCACGCCGAGGTTGTTGGCGGCGGCGCGCAGCCCGGCGGCGGCGGCGCTGCGCAGGTACGGTTCGGCGTCCTCCAGGTCGCCGCGGCGCAGCAGCAGGGTGCCGAGGCGGCCGGCGGCGTCCGGGTCGCCGTCGTCGGCGGCCTGACGGTGCCGGGACTCCAGGGCGGCCTGCTCGCGGGCGGCCAGCGCGGTCTCGAAGCTGGCGGAGTCGAATCCCGCCGCGTCGGGGGCGGCCGGGTCGCGGCCGTCCTCCCCGTCGGCGGCTTCGGTCATGGCGCCGTACGGGCCGATGGCGGCGGCGAACTGACGGGCGGAGACGTGCACCAGGCTGTCGGGGCCGTAGCCGCCGGAGGGCCGGCGCTCGGTCAGGCCACTGGTGCGCTGGGCGGGCAGTGCGCCAGGGTGGTTCTCGGGGCTCTCCGCCCAGGCGTCGGTGTCCGCCTCGGTGGCCGCAGCGGGCTTGGCTCCTGGTCCGTTCCTGCCGATCAGCCTCATGCCGACTCCCGCTCCCCCAGAGTGCCGCGGCATTTGCCCCCGGCCTTCGGCCGGGGGGACCCCCAGGGGACGCGCCGGATCCGACGGCCGATCAGCAGCCGTGCACCGTCCCCCACGTGTCCCATCGTCGCATCACCCGCAACCCGCGTACACCTGCCCCGGCCGATTTCGGCGAGGCGGAACCAAAGCCGACGAAATTGCTTCGACGCTTTGTCGATTTCCCGACACTTCGGCCCCACAAACCCCGATGCCGGCGTCGTTGGCGACGGTCGATACTACCGGAGCGGACCCACACACCCCCGGGGAAAACGCCAGAGGCCCGGAGGATGATCCTCCGGGCCTCTGCTGCTACTGAGTAGCGGGGACAGGATTTGAACCTGCGACCTCTGGGTTATGAGCCCAGCGAGCTACCGAGCTGCTCCACCCCGCGTCGGTAGTTGAACTGTAGCACGGTCGCGGGATGGGACAGAAATCAGCCCTCGCAGCTCACAGGCTCGGGCGGCTCAGGGGCCGGTGGTCGGCGTGGCACTCGGCGAGCCGGTCGCTGTCGCCGACGGCGTGGCCGCCGGGGAGAGTCCGGCCTTCTGCTGGGCCACGGCCAGCGCCTTGGCCGCGTCGCTCGCCGCCTTCTGCGCCTGACCGAGGGCCACCAGGTCACCGGCCTTGAGGGCGTTGTCGACGTCGTTCTGCGCCTTCACCACGTCCGCGATCGCCTTCTGCAACTCGGGCGTGACGGTGGCCCCCGGCGCCGGGGTGGTCGGCGTCGTCGGGTTGGTCGGCGTGGTGGGCGTCGTCGGGTTGGCCGGCGTGGTGCCGGGGGCGGTGGGCGTGACCGGCGCACCGGTCACCGCGCCGCCGAGGACCTTGGCCAGCGCCTTCTCCAGGTTGTCCTCCACGGCCACGACGGCGTTCTCGTTCCCGTACGTCGCCAGCACCTTCTTCAGCACCGGCACCTTGGCGCTGCGGCCGATCAGGTACACCGGCTCGACGTTGAGCAGGCCGCCGCCGACCGGCAGGGTCAGCAGGTTGCCGTACTCGACGTCGGAGTCGGTGCCGGTCTTCAGCAGCGTGAGCTGGTTGGCGACGGTCGGATCCGAGTTGAACTTCGCCTGGACCTGCTTCGGCCCGAGCGCCCCGGAGCCGGTCGGCATCTTGGCGATCCGGATCTTCCCGTAGTCCGGGCCGGGGTCGGCGCTGACCGACATGAAGGCGGCCAGGTTGTCCCGCCCGCTCGGCGCGAAGCTGGTGGTGAGCGAGAAGGTCGCCGCCTGCGCCGCGGGCATCCGGACCGTCAGGTAGTACGGCGGCTGGACCTCGTTGGTGTTGGTGGTCGGGTCCGCCGGCACCTGCCAGATGTCGGTGCCGTTGAAGAAGCCGCCGGCGTCGGTCATGTGGTACTCGGCGAGCAGGTCGCGCTGCACCTTGAACATGTCCTGCGGGTACCGCAGGTGCGGCATCAGCGTGGCCGGGATGTCGGCCTTCGCCTTGACGGTGTCCGGGAACGCCTTCATCCAGGTCTTCAGCACCGGGTCGCTCTCGTCCCACTGGTAGAGCGTCACCTCGCCGGTGTACGCGTCCACGGTGGCCTTGACCGAGTTGCGGATGTAGTTGACCTTGTTGGAGGCGGTCAGCAGCTCACCGCGCTGGTTGGTCAGCGAGTCCTTGGTGGCGTCGCCCAGGGTCGTCTTGGACGAGAAGGGGTAGCCGTCCGAGGTGGTGTAGCCGTCCAGCACCCAGACCAGCCTGTTGTCCTGCACCACCGGGTAGGGGTCGGCGTCGATCGACAGCCAGGGGGCGACCTTCTCCACCCGCTCCTTGGGGGTGCGGTCGTAGATGACCTTGGCGCCGCCCTTGATCGCGTCCGAGTAGAGGATCTGCGGCTCGGCGAACTTCACCGCGTACGCGGCCCGGGTGAGCGGGTTGGCCAGCGAGACACCGCTGCCACCGTCGTAGGAGAAGTGCACCGGGGTGCCGTCCTCCGCGGTGTAGTCGATGTCCTGGTACCCGCCGCCGACGATCGAGTACGTCGACGTCTTCTCGCCGTAGTAGACGCGCTGCTCGTACGGGCCGAACGCGCCCTTGGTCGGCAGCGCGGACTCGGTGTAGACCGGGTTGCCGTTGGCGTCGACCTGGTTGCCCTTGGCGGCGATGAGGCCGTAGCCGTGGGTGTAGTTGAAGTGGTCGTTGATCCAGTTCCGCTGGATTCCGTTGAGGTCCAGCTCACGCACGCCGAGCACGGTGTCCTGGGCGCCGTACCGGTCGACGTCCAGCGACTTGGGGAAGGCGTAGTACTTCCGCAGCGCCTGGTTCTGCTGGAAGGTCGGGCCGACCACGTTCGGGTCCAGCAGCCGGATGTCCGCGATGGTCTGGGCGTCCGGCTTCAACGCGTCCGCGTTGGTCGCGTTCCCCGGCTCGTACGTGGTGACCTCGCTGTCCGCGATCCCGTACGCCTTCCGCGTCGCGTCGATGTTCTTCTGGATGTACGGCGTCTCCTTGGCCTGCTCGTTCGGCTTGACCTGGAACTGCTGCACGATCGCCGGGTACACGCCGCCGATCAGCACCGCCGAGAGCACCATCAGCCCGAGGCCGATCAGGGCCGGGGCCCAGGTGCGGCGGACCGGGGTCAGGAAGAACAGCACCGCGCAGATGATCGCGACGAAGAACAGGATGGTCTTGGCCGGCAGGAACGCGTTGGCGTCCACGTAGCGCAGGCCGGTCCAGCCGGTGACGCCCTTGTACGAGCCGGTCTTCACCGCCAGCGCGTACCGGTCCAGCCAGTACGCGACCGCCTTCAGCAGCACGAACACGCCGAGCAGCACCGCCAGGTGGCCCTGCGCGCCGGCACTGGCCCGGCGGCCCGGTCCCTGCAGCCGCAGGCCCCCGTACAGGTAGTGCACCAGCACCGAGGCCAGCAGCGAGACGATCACCGCACTGAACGCGAAGCCCAGCAGGAACTCGTAGAACGGCAGCTCGAAGGCGTAGAACGAGACGTCCATGCCGAACTGGGCGTCCTTGACGCCGAAGGACGTCTCGTTGGTCCAGAGCAGCCACGTCCGCCACTGGCCGGACGCCGCGGCGCCCGCCACCAGGCCGATCACCAGCGAAACCCCGATGAGCGCCCAGCGCTTGAACGGCGCCAGCCCGGATCGGTAACGGTCCAGGCTCTGCTGCTCCACCGACATCGCCGACAGCGGCGGCCGCAGCCGGTGCGCCAGCCAGACGTTGAAGCCGACGATCACCGCCATCAGCAGGCCGAAGACGGCGAACAGGCCGATCTTCGTCCACAGCTGGGTGGTGAACACCGAGGAGTAGTGGACCGACCTGAACCAGAGCCAGTCCGTCCAGAATCCGGCGAACATGACGAACAGCAGGAAGAGCACCGCGAGTACGCCCAGGGTCAGCAGGAGCACCCGCGCGCGCCGGGAGGGCGGGCCTACCCTGCGCCGGAATCCCGGCCCTGAGCGTTCCGGCATCTGGAATACCACGGGGCACCTCAGCTGTGTCGTCTGGAATCGGTCGGTCGTCAGTGCAACTTAACCAGGCTTTAGCCGAGTTCCCGCCGTTAGCAGACGGTTACGACAGCGTTAGGCGGGCGTCCCCGGCGCGGCCACCGCGACGGCGTCACCACCACCCCGAGCCGCCGGTGGCACCGCCCGGGGCGCCCGGCATGTGAGGATTGGGACATGTCCGATGCCACCAATTCCCCCGACGACGTCTCCAAGCTCCCGGCCGCGACCCCGCTGACCCGGGCCGCCCTGGAGATCGACGAGTACGCCGCCACCCTCGGCTGGGACCTCCCGGCCCGGCTGTTCGCCCTGGTGGACAGCGCCGCGCTGCGCAAGGCCGACCCGCGGATCGCCGAACAGCTCGGCCTCGGCGACAGCGAGGAGCCCGGTCTCACCCCGGTCGAGCAGGACGAACTGCCGGCCGGCATGGAGCTGGACAAGTTCCTCGGCACCATCGCCTGGCCCGACGCCGTGGCCGGCTGCGCCCTGGTGGTCGAGCGGCTGATGCTGCCGCCGGGCTCCGAGCAGTCCCGCCCGCGCAACGCCTCCGACGCCCAGCTCGCCGAGTGGGTGGCCAACCACCCGAAGCGCGAGGAGGTGCGGATCACCGCCGCCGTGCTGCGCAACGGCAAGAGGGAGATCGCGCTGCGACTGCGGTCCAAGGACGTCGCCCGCGAGGTGCTGACCGGCCCCGACCTGGTCCCGGGCCTGACCGAGGCCCTGCTGGCGACCTTCTCCTAGCGCGCCGCCCCGCTCGGTGCGGGGCGGCCGCTACTTGGCGCAGGACGGCAGCGCGGAGGTCTGCCCGGAGCGGATCTGCTCCAGCGACTTCATCGCGCCGTCCAGCGTGTCGGCCTTGACCAGGGTCAGCCCGGACGGGGTGTTCTTGCCCGCCTCCGCACAGTTGGCGGCCGGGGTGAAGAAGTACTCGGCGCCGGCGTCGCGGGCGGCGATCAGCTTCATCGAGATCCCCCCGATCGGGCCGACCTTGCCGCTGTCGTCGATGGTGCCGGTGCCCGCGACGAACTTGCCGCCGGTGAGGTCCTCGGGCGTCAGCTTGTCGATGATGCCGAGCGAGAACATCAGCCCGGCGCTCGGCCCGCCGACGTCCTGCAGGCCGATGTCGATCTGGAACGGGTAGGTGTGCCGGATCCCGGGGCGGATGCCGACCATCGCGCCGCCGGTGTCCGGGGACTTCACGGTCGGCACGGTGATGTCGGTCCGGGCCGCCGCCGGGTCGGCCTTGCCGCCGTCCTTGACCATCGGCACCACGGTGAAGACCACCGACTCGCCCGGCTGGTGCTTGGTGACCGCCTTGGCGACGCCGTCCGCGTCGCTGACCGGGGTGCCGTCGACCGCGATGATCCGGTCGCCGGCGTGCAGCCTGCCCTCCGCCGGGGCGCCGGCGGAGACCGACTGGACGATCAGCTCGCTGCCGATCGGGATGCCGAGCTGGGTGAGCGCCGCCGTCCGCGCGTGGTCCTCGGAGAGGGCGAACTCCTCGGCGTTCTGCTTCTTGGCCTCCGCGTCGCTCTGCCCCTGGGGGTAGACGTTGTCGTGCGGCACCACCAGGACGTCGTCCCGGAGCCAGCCGACCACCGCGTTGACCAGGCTCGGCTCGTACCGGGCCCCGGTGACCTGGACGGTCGTCATGTTGAGGTGCCCGCTGACCGGGTACGACTCGTGGCCGGTGATGGTGATCACCGGCGTGCCCGTCTTCTCCTGCGCGCCGAGCGTGTTGTACGTCGGGCCCGGGCTCATCTCCGTGTACGGCACCTTCATCAGCACCGAGGCGCAGAGCAGCGCTATGAGCAGCAGGGTGGCGGCGAGCATCGTCGCAGAGCGGCGTGGCATGCATCGACAGTACGGGACGCCGCTGACGCGGCGCCCGCCGGGCTACCGGCCGGAGCCCTCGCCCTGGCCGGCACCGGCGGTGCTGCGTTCCATCGCGGCCATGAAGCGCCGGTGCTCGGCGAGTGAGGCGGGGTCCCCGGTGGCCCTCGGGGCCCGCTGGGCCCAGCCCGCCCACACCGTGGCGAGCAGGGCGGCGACAACCGGAATGATCAACCAGGCGAGCGCAGCCATGTCAGTACTCCCAGCTCGTCGTGCCTATGAGCAGATTAGCCACCCCGGCGGACAACGCGGGCGGCGCCATCCGGGTTACGGGACAGCCGATCGGCTCACTGCCAGGGAGTATTCGGCGTACCGGACCACACCCGTTCGAGTGAGGGCACGGCGCGCCTGCGTGTCAGCAGTGTTGTAGCAGGTCAGCAGTTGCCCGCGCCGACCCACTCCTCCTCGCCGTCGGCGAAGACCTGGTGCTTCCAGATCGGCACCTCGTGCTTGAGGTCGTCGATCAGCCGGCGGGCGGCGGTGAACGCCTCACCGCGGTGGGCACAGGAGACGGCCACGATCACGGCCTTGTCGGTGATCTCCAGCCGGCCGATCCGGTGGACCGCGGCGAGCGCCCGGACCGGGAAGTCCGCGACGATCTTCTCGGCGATCCGGCGCATCTCCGCCTCGGCCGTGGGGTGGCAGCTGTACTCCAGCGCGGCGACCGACTTGCCGCCGTCGTGGTCACGGACCGTCCCGACGAAGACGGTCGTACCGCCGGCCGCGTCGTCGCCGACCGCCTCGTACACCTCGTCGAGCGAGAGCGGGGTGTCGCGGATGGCGAGCAGGCGGATGGGGTCGTGGTTCTCGGACATGACCCCATGATTCCCCATCCCGAGTGGTTTCGGGCAAGGGGCTTCCGTATCACGATTGCGAAATTTCGCATCGTGAGAAAGCGGCGTTGGTCAGCCCCTGGCTCCGGGGGCCAGAGGTGTGCGGGCAGGCCCGGACGCCACGCTCCCGGGATTCCCGCCGCCCCGGCGCTCTCAGAAGCGGCGCCGCTTGCGCGCCCGGCGGACCAGCGCGGCCGTACCGACCAGCGCCACCGTCGCCCCGGCCGCGCCCAGGCTGGTGGCGGCCTCCTTGCCGCCCAGCCGCCGCCCGGCCACCGCGTGCTTGCCGGAGACCTGCGCCAGCAGCTCGGCCAGCACCTGCTCGTTGGTGTAGGCCGGCCGCCAGCCCGCCTCGTGCAACCGGCTGCCGGAGACCACCCACGGGTACATGGTGTACGCGAGGTCCCCCGCCGGGGCCGGGGTCAGGCCGAGGCGGTGCAGCCGGGCCGCGGTGCCCAGCGCCAGCGAGGCCGGCAGCTCCATCCGCCGGATTCCCGACAACCGCTCCACGTCCTCCTGCTCCAGCCAGCCGTCGCAGCCGACCGTCACCTCGCCCTCGACCAGGCCCAGCGCCGCGTACTCCAGCGCCGCCGCCAGGTCGTCCACGTGGCAGAACTGCCAGCACGGCCGGGAGCCGGCCACCACCAGCAGCCGCGGCGCCTCGAAGTGCCGGGTCAGCACGGTGTCGACGCCCGGCCCGACCACCACGGCAGGGCGCAGCACCGTCACCTGGAGCCCCGGGTGTGCGCGCGGGGCCCGCCGGGCCAGGCGCTCGATCTCCAGCAGGTCCCCGACCAGCGAGGCCTCCTCGGTGGCCCGCAGCTCCGAGTCCTCGGCCAGCGGCACCTCGTTGTCGGCCAGCGCGCCGTAGACCATCGCCGAGGTGCAGAGCACCACCCGGTGCACGCCGGCCGCCGCGGCCGCGGTCAGCACGGTCTGCGCGCCGCGCACGTTGTAGGCGCTGCGGGCGCGCGGGTCGGACTCCATGCCGAGGTCCATCGCCAGGTGGACGACCACGTCCACCCCGGCGAGCCGCTCGGCCACCGCCGGGTCGCGGACGTCCAGGACGCGCCACTGCACGCCCGGCACCTCGCCCCGGCGGTCGTCGACCGCGAGGACCTTCTTCACCCCCGGCGAGGCCACCAGGCGGGCCGCGACCCGCTCACCCAGGACGCCGGCGGCGCCCGTCACTGCCACGGTCAGCGGCTTGCCGCCGTAGGCTGGAGGCGGCGACGCCGTGATGTCCGGGGCGTCCTCTCCTCCGGTCAGCCCAGAGCGAACGTCCGAAGGCGGGGAACTCACCGGCCATCCTCCACGGTTAGCTTATGTGCGTACGTACGTGTGTCACGTACGTCCATCCTGCCCGAGGCGAAGGCCCGGCGGTGCACCCGGCGCGGACCAGCCTCGCGGGAGCCGCCCACCGGCCGGGAGTCCCCCACTCCGCGGACCGCCCCGGGCGTGCAGACTTTCCCGCCACCACCCGCACGACGGCCGACCGGATCGAGGACCCCGTGAGCGACCTTCCCTTCGGATTCGGCGTTCCGCCAGAGGAGCCCGAGGACGGCAAGGCCAAGCCCGAGGACGCCAAGGGCAAGCCCGGCGAGGAGCCGGCGAAGAAGGACCAGGGCGGGGAGCAGGGTGGCCCGCAGTCCTTCGGCTTCGCCGGAAACCCGTTCGGCGCGCTGTTCGGCATGGGAATGCCCGGCGGCCCCGGTCTCCCCGGCGCGCCCGGTGGCGCCGACAACCCGTTCGCCGCGATGTTCGGCGGGCTCAACCCCAACGACCTCGGCGCCGCCTTCCAGCAGCTCGGGCAGATGCTCTCCTTCGAGGGCGGCCCGGTGAACTGGGACCTCGCCAAGGACATCGCCCGCCAGACCGTCGTCGCCGAACCCGCCGAGGGCAAGTCCAAGGACCGGTCGGTCGGCGCCGCCGAGCGCTCGGCCGTCGCCGAGGCCGTCCGGCTCGCCGACCTCTGGCTGGACGGCGCCACCGAGTTCCCCTCCGGCGCCGGCACCGCCGTCGCCTGGAGCCGGGCCGAGTGGATCGAGGCCACCCTCCCGGTCTGGAAGGACCTGGTCGACCCGGTCGCCGAGAGGGTCGGCAACGCCATGGGCGGCGTGCTGCCCGAGGAGATGCAGTCCATGGCCGGCCCGCTGATGGGCATGATGCGCTCGATGGGCGGCGCCATGTTCGGCACCCAGATCGGCCAGGCGCTCGGCGCGCTCGCCGCCGAGGTGGTCGGCTCCACCGACATCGGCCTGCCGCTCGCCCCGGCCGGCAAGGCCGCGCTGCTGCCCCAGAACATCGCCGAGTTCGGCGAGGGCCTGAACGTGCCCGCCGACGAGGTCCGGCTCTACCTGGCCCTGCGCGAGGCCGCCCACCAGCGCCTCTTCGCCCACGTGCCGTGGCTACGCGCCCACCTGTTCGGCGCCGTCGAGGCCTATGCGCGCGGCATCAAGGTCGACACCTCCCGGATGGAGGAGCTGGCCGGCCAGCTCGACCCGAGCAACCCCGAGGCTCTCCAGGAGGCGCTGGCCAGCGGCCTGCTCCAGCCCGAGGACACTCCCGAGCAGAAGGCCGCGCTCGCCCGCCTGGAGACGGCGCTCGCGCTGGTCGAGGGCTGGGTCGACGCCGTCGTGCACGCCGCCGCCGAGCCGCACCTGCCGCAGGCCGGCGCGCTGCGCGAGACCGTCCGCCGCCGCCGCGCGGCCGGCGGGCCCGCCGAGCAGACCTTCGCCACCCTGGTCGGCCTGGAGCTGCGCCCGCGCCGGCTGCGCGACGCCGCCCGGCTCTGGGCGCTGCTCGCCGACGCCCGCGGCGTCGAGGGCCGCGACGACCTCTGGCAGCACCCCGACATGCTCCCCACCGCCGCCGACCTGGACGACCCGGACGCCTTCGTGCACCGGGACACGGCCGGCGACCTGGAGGGCGGCATCGACTTCGACGCGATCGACAAGCTGCTCGGCGAGGCGGCCGCGGGCGGCGCCGCCGGTGGCGCCGGCGGCTCGAAGCCGGACCTCGCGAAGCCCGGCCCGGAGCAGAAGAACGACGACGAGAACGGGAAGGGCGAGCCCACCGCATGACGCTCACCGAGACGGGCGCGTCCGCCCTGCACGCGGACGCCGTCCGCACCCTGAGCCACTGGCAGCCCGCCGACCCGGACCAGGAGCAGCTGCGCCGCGACTACCTGAACCACCTGGCCGAACAGCCCGAAGGTCTGTTCCGGTCCTGCCTGCCCGCCCACATCACCGCCAGCGCGGCCGTGGTCGACCCGGCCGCCGGGCGGGTACTGCTGACCCTGCACCCCAAGGTCGGCATGTGGCTGCAGATGGGCGGCCACTGCGAGCCCGGCGACCGGGACCTCGCCGCGGCCGCGCTGCGCGAGGCCACCGAGGAGTCCGGCATCCCGGACCTCGTCCTGCTGACCGTCGACGGTCTGCCGGTGCCGGCCAAGCTCGACCGGCACCAGGTCCGCTGCACCGGCAAGGACCGCCCGGAGAACACCCACCTGGACGTCCAGTACATCGCGGTGGCCCCCCCGGGAGCACAGGAGCTGATCAGCGAGGAGTCGCTGGACCTGCGCTGGTTCGACTACGACCGCCTGCCCGAGCTGACCGATCACTCGGTGCGCGACCTGGTCGCGCGAGCGCGGAAGCTGACCGCCTGAGATTGGTGTGAAGGCATGACGAGGGGGCGCGGACCGTCAGGTCCGCGCCCCCTTCTCGTTGCTGTGGGCGTTCAGCCGCAGGAGCCGGCCGGGTCGGGCTCCTGCGGGCCGCCCGCGTGCCGGGCCCCGGGGATGTGCGGCAGCCGGGCCGCCGAGACCACGCCCTCCAGATAGCCGCGGGCCCGCTCCGTCCGCGGATAGGCCTCCAGCAGCGCCCAGAACGACGGGCCGTGGTCCGGCACCAGCAGATGGGCCAGCTCGTGCAGCAGCACGTAGTCGACGACGTACTCGGGCATGCCCTGGAGGCGGTGCGAGAGCCGGATCGTCCGCTCACTGGGGGTGCAGGAGCCCCAGCGCGAGTTCTGGTTGGTGACCCAGCGGACCTGGACGGGCCTGGCCCGGTTGCCGAGATAGGCGGCGGACAGCTCGCGCGCCCGCGCCGCCAGCGCGTCGTCGCCCAGCACCCGCCGGCTCTCCTGGGCGGCCAGCTTCTCCAGCATCTGGGCGACCCAGCGCTGCTCCTCCGCATGCGACATCCGGGCCGGGATCAGCACGATCGTGCGGTCGCCCTCGCGGTACGCGGAGACCGTCCGGCTGCGGCGGGCGCTGCGGCGGACCTCGACCCGCGAGCGGTCGAGGTGCGGCTTCTCGCCACGGCTCTCCGCAGCCCCCTCCACCCGCGAAGGGGCCTGCGGTGGTTCCGAGGACGTCGGCCGCTGGTCCGGGCGCCCGCGCGTGCTCGGCGCCGCCACCTGCGACCCGGACGCTGCACGGGCACGCCGACGCGACGCCGGGGGATGGGAGTCCCGTTCGGCTGCCATGGCACACGACGTTACCCGGTAGCACTGACAGAAGTCCGCTGCCATGGCCGAAATCTTTCGTGGAGTGATCGGGAACGAAAGGCCGACAGAAGGTGTCCGGAATCCGACTCAGGCCCGGACGGAAAGTTATCCACAGGGGGTGCGAACAGATCATCCGATCATGGGGCTGCGCCTGTGGACAACGCACCGCACGATGTCCGGCCGATCGGGCATGCTGCCGTCGGCCGTCCGGAAACGATCGGAAGGGAAACTGCCGTGCGCCTTCTGCTGAAGCCCGCCCTCTCCCGCAGCTGGCGGGACTCCGAGACCTTGCAGTTCGGTACCGTCCAGCGCTTCGCCGGGGTGCTCGAACACGCCGACAAGACCCTCTGCGACTTCCTCGGGCTGCTCGACGGGACGCACGACCGGCCCTCGCTGCTGGAGGCCGGCGAACGGGTCGGCCTCGGGCGCGAGCCCGCCGAGACGCTGCTCGACACGCTGGAACAGACCGGGCTGCTCGACGACGCCGACGCCACCGGCGCCGCACTGGCCCGCTTCCCCCAGCCACTGCGCGAGCTGCTCGGGCCCGACCTCGCCTCGCTCTCCCTGGTCCACTCCGGGCCCGGTGCCGGGCCCGCCGTCCTCGCCCGGCGGGCCGACCGGCGGATCGAGGTCCGCGGCGCCGGCCGGGTCGGTGCCGCGATCGCCGCCGTCCTCGCGGCGGGCGGCACGGGCACGGTCAGGGTCACGGACAGCGGCCGGGTCAGCCCCGGCGACTGCTCCCCCGCCGGGCTCCCGCCCTCCGACGTCGGGCGGCTGCGCACCACCGCCGCCGGTGAGGCCGTCCACCGGGCCTCCGGCCGTCGGCTCGTGCCGAACGCGCGCCGCTGCCGGGAGCGGCGGCCGCCCGACCTCGTGGTGCTGGCACCCCGGGACGGCAGCGGCGCCTTCGCCGGCGGCACGTACGCGGCCAAGGAGCTGCTGCGCTCCGGGATCCCGCACCTGTACGTCGGGGTGGTGGAGGAGATCGGTGTGGTCGGCCCGCTGGTGCTCCCCGGCGCCTCGGCCTGCGGCCACTGCCTGGTGCTGGCGCGGGAGGACGAGGACGCCGCCTGGCCCCGGGTGCTCGCCCAGCTCGCGGACGACGGCCCCGGCCGGGCCCGCACCCCGGCCGGCGACACCGCCCTCGCCACCACCGTCGCCGGCCTCGCCGCCCTCCACGTCCAGCTCCACCTCGACGGCATCCGGCCCCCGAGCGTGGACGGCTGGTGCGAGGTCTCGGCCGCGGACGGGATGAGCCGCCGTCTGCGGCTTAAGGGGCACCCCGACTGCGGCTGCCTCTGGCAGCCGCTGCCACCGGGGTGAGGCGGAGCCAACCGGCCGACCGCGTGGATCGGCTGGGAGCCTTGCCGTCAGATGGTGTACCCGCCCTCCACCGCGAGGGCGGTGCCGGTGACGTAGCGGCCGCCGTGCCCCGCCGGGTAGGCCACCGCGGCGGCGACGTCCTCGGCCTCGCCGTACCGCCCCAGGGCGGTGAGGGAGCGCTGGAAGCCGGCGCTCGCGCCGTCGGCCGGGTTCATGTCGGTGTCGATCGGGCCCGGGTCCACGATGGTGGCGGTGATCCCGAGCGGCCCCCGCTCCCGGGCAAGTCCCCTGGTCAGCCCGGCGAGCGCGGATTTGGCCATCGCCTGCAGGACGAAGTTCGAGCCGGGGACACGCCCGTTGAAGCACGAGCCGATGCTGATGATCCGCCCGCCGTCGCCCATGTGCCGGGCGGCGGACTGGGCCGCCAGGAACACGGACCGGACGTCCACGGCGAGCACCCGGTCCAGTTCCGCGGCGGACACCTCGGCGAGCGGGCCGTAGGTGAGGAAGCCCGCGTTGTTCACCGGCGGCCACCGGGACTACGGCGACTGGGCGGTCGACCGCGTCGTACGCATCCAGACGCTCTATGCCGCAGGCCTGAACAGCAGGAGGATCGCCCAACTGCTGCCCTGCATGAGGGATGCGGACGGCCGGCCGAACGAGATCGCCACTCCGGAGCTGGTCGACGAGCTCACCGCGGAGCGCGACCGCATCAACCGCATGATCACCGATCTGGGCGCTCCCGCGACGTCCTGGACGAAGTGATCGACACGGCGTCGGAGAGCACGACCACCGGCCGCCCGGCCCCGCTCGCGCGTCAGGGGTGAGGGCCCCGACGGGGAGGAGCGGCCCGACCCCTCAACCGGCGGGCGGGCGCCCCTTGGTGTTGCCCGGTCAACCGTGCGGGCGACTCCGGCACGCCGGGGGCCACGCCCCCCGGCCCCCGGCCAGAACCTAGGAGTTCGCCACCGGCCGGTAGGTGCAGATGTTGACGCCGGTCTTGCTGGTGATGGTGGAGACCAGTTCGAGGGTGCGGAGCGTGCCGTCGGCCGGGAAGATCGTCTTTCCGCCGCCGAGGACGACCGGCATGATCATGAGGCGCAGCTCGTCGAACAGGCCCTCGCTCAGCAGGGTGCGCACGAGGGTGGGGCTGCCCATGACCGACAGGTCACCGCCGGCGGTCGCACGCAGCTCGCGGATCCGCTCGACGGCCTCGTCGCCGGCGATGCGGGTGGTGTTGCTCCAGCTCAGCTCGGAGTCGGCGAGCGTTCCGGTCACCACGTACTTGCGGATGGCGTTCATCTGGTCGGCGAACGGGTCGCCGGCCCGCTCGGGCCAGGCGCCGGCCATGGTCTGCCAGGTGCGGCGGCCGAACAGCAGGGCCTCGGTGCTGGCCATCGCCTCGCCGATGGCACCGCCCATCACCTCCGGGTCGAAGAACTGGTGGGTCCAACCGCCGTGGGCGAAACCGCCGTCGGTGTCCTCCTGCGGGCCGCCGGGCGCCTGCACGACGCCGTCGAGGCTGATGAACTCGCTGATCACGATGCGCATGGGGGGCTCGCTTCTCTCTCGTTTCGGACTTACGACAATGAAGACCGTCGCGCCGCCCGGAAATCATCGCTCCCGCAGGACTTCTTTCCGGTGACCTGGATCACATGGCGGGCCGTTGGGCGGACCGCCCGCGCGACGGCCTGGTCGGGGCTGCGCCGGCCACCCGGGACGGGGTGCACCGGACTGCCACCGGGGCCGTAGGCGACGCCTTCGACGGCGGGGCGCTCACGGCGGCGTGGGGCGCGGCCCCGACCGGGCTCGGCCGGGAGGAGGCCGGCCCCGGCCGATGACGGGCACCGACGCCGGGCCGCCCGGGCCGGCGGGCCGCGCCGAACGGGTCAGGAAACGCGGCCGGGACCGGCGTGACGAACGGGCACAATGGCGTAGTGACGGTCGGCCCCCGACGGCGGGGTGCCGACGGCGTGTGAATTGGAGACCCGGGTGAGCGATCTTCCGCGCAAGGCAGTGACCCGCACGGCACGACTCGCCGCCCTGCCGCTGGGGATCGCCGGCCGGGCCACGCTCGGGCTGGGCAGGCGGATCGGGGGGCGCTCGGCGGACGTGGTGACGGCCGAGCTCCAGCAGGCCACCGCGGACCAGCTGTTCAAGGTCCTGGGCGAGCTCAAGGGCGGGGCGATGAAGTTCGGGCAGGTGCTGTCCGTCTTCGAGGCCGCACTCCCGGAGGAGGTCGCCGGGCCGTACCGGGCCGCGCTGACCAAGCTGCAGGACGCCGCTCCCCCGATGCCCGCGGCCAAGGTGCACACGGCGCTCGCCCAGCGGCTGGGCGAGAACTGGCGCGAGCTGTTCCGGGAGTTCGACGACCGGCCGGCCGCCGCCGCGTCGATCGGCCAGGTGCACCGGGCGATCTGGCACGACGGCCGCGAGGTGGCGGTCAAGGTCCAGTACCCGGGCGCGGGCGACGCGCTGCTGGCGGACCTCTCCCAGCTGAGCCGGGTGGCCTGGCTGCTCGGCCCGCTCATCCCCGGTCTGGACATCAAGCCGCTGATCATCGAGCTGCGCGAGCGCGTCTCGGAGGAGCTGGACTACGAGCTGGAGGCGCAGGCCCAGCGCCGGCACGCCGAGGAGTTCGCGGGCGATCCGGACATCGCGGTGCCCGGCGTGGTGGCGCAGGCCGACCAGGTGCTGGTCACCGAGTGGATGGACGGCACCCCGCTGGCCGAGGTGATCGCGGACGGCACCCAGGAGGAGCGCGACCGGGCCGGGCAGCTGCTGGCCCGCTTCCTCTTCGCGGGCCCGTCGCGGACCGGCCTGCTCCACGCCGACCCGCACCCGGGCAACTTCCGCCTGCTGAAGGACGACGGACCGGCATCCGGCTGGCGGCTCGGCGTGCTGGACTTCGGCACCGTCGACCGGCTGCCGGGCGGGCTGCCCGCGCCGATCGGGGCCTCACTGCGGATGGCGCTGGCCGGTGACGCGGCGGGAGTGCTGGAGATGCTGCGCGAGGAGGGCTTCGTCAAGCCCTCTATCGAGCTGGACCCGGACGCGGTGCTGGACTACCTGGTGCCGATCATCGAGCCGGCCGCGGTGGACACCTTCCACTTCACCCGGACGTGGATGCGGGCCCAGGCGGCCCGGATCGCCGATCCGCGCTCGCCCGCCTACAACCTGGGCAAGCAGCTCAACCTGCCCCCGGCGTACCTGCTGATCCATCGGGTCACCCTGAGCACCATCGGGGTGCTCTGCCAGCTGGGCGCCAACGCACCCTTCCGGGCGGAGATGCTGCGGTGGCTCCCGGAGTTCGCGGAGCAGCCCGCCGGGCAGGCGCAGCCCGCGTCGCCGAAGAAGCGCGGCACGACCAGGAAGAGCGAGCCGGCGAAGAAGGGCTGAGCCGGGGCCCAACGGCCGCAGGCCGCTCCCCGGATGGGGGGCGGCCTGCGGCACGACGGGGGTGAAGCGGTACTGCGCCGGCGCCTACATCAGCGCGACGGCGATGGCCTTGCGGGCCCGCAGCGAGGCCCGCTCGGCCTTCTGCCTGAGCCGCTGGGCCTTGGCGACCCGGGAGACGAGCCGTTCGTGCTCGGCCTCCTGGAGGCGCTCTTGCATATGCGCCCGGGCCAGGGATTCGTGGAGAAGTTGCATTTCGAGGGTCCTGTTCTGGATCTGAAGTTCGTTGGTCTGCTCAGCGCGGACGGTCGGGTCGATGGCGGCGGCGGTCATGTGGTGGTCCTGCTCGTGGTGCGACGTGGGGAAGTGGACGGTGCGGGCTGCGTCAGCCTTGGCGGCGGCGGTTCGCACGGAGCGGCGAAGGACGCTGTCCAGCGGGGGCTGCTCTCCCCGGCGGACGGCCTTGGCTCCGAGCGCGGGGTTCACGCCGCGACCTCGGTCTTGCGCGGACGGCCACGCGGCCGCTTGCGGGCCACGACGACGCCCTGGACGAAGAGCTCGCCACCCCAGACGCCCCACGGCTCGCGCCGCTCCAGCGCGCCGGTCAGGCAGGCCTCCTTGACCGGGCAGGTGCCGCAGAGGGACTTCGCGTACTCGACGTCGGCGGGCGTCTCGGCGAAGAAGACCTCCGGGTCGAAGGCGCGGCACGGGATGGGAAGACCGAGCGCCTCGGCCTGGTCGATCGAGGTGAGCTGCATCAGGGATACCTCCGGGGGGTCGGCCTGGTCGGCCTTGGTGGTCTGGTCTGTCGGCGGTACGGACGGGATGGGCGGCGTGATGACCGTGGACACTGTGGGCGTCTTCCTCGTCTTCTCAGTGGGTCCGGCTCAGCTGACTGGTGGGGCTGGGCCGGAGGCCCCCGGGGGGGGCCTGGGTGGTCTTGCGTACCGGACAAAACAGAAGGGCCGCGGATCCCGGTGTGACGGGTTCCGCGGCCCTGGAGGTGCCGACCTGAGGCTGACTCAGGTTCGTTCTCTCCAGGGTTCAGGCCCGCGGAAGGCCCGCATCCGGATGGCCGTGGCGCCGGTAAAGGCGGCCATGACCTGCTTGTTGATCTGCTGCTCGTTCTGCTCCTGGGCGTTTCCGGCACCGATGACCTGCGCATAGCCGCCATGAATGGCGGCGGCTACTGCCGTCTTCGGTGCCTGGGTCGGTCGCTCATCACGCAGGGAGCGCGACGTGCCGACCGACGCCCAGTCACGGGACAGACCGGTCTCGACAGAGGTGCCGTCGATACCGCCCCTGAGGCCCGTGCTGCAGAGATCAGTGTGTCCAGGACCACTGACAGCGGAGCCGAGGGAAGCGGGGACGACGGAGACACCGGTGGCGTCGAGACCCAGACCGGTTCCGCCCAGTTCGGCGAGGGCCCGCAGGCGGGCGGCACGCAGGGAGGCAGCGACAACGGTCTGGCCAGTCAGTTTGGTGATCATGGTGGTTTCCACTGTCTTCGCCTCCTCTCGGCGTCTCGCGGAGCCTGGTCTCCCGGGCTCCGAACTGTTCGGATGTCTGTCTCGGTGGTGCAGGTGAAGCGTGGTGCAGATGAAGCTGATTGGTGCGGTGCACGCTGTTGGGCGCAGGAGAACACGGCACAGGCGTCACCCCGTGCGATCGCGTCCCCTTGACCGCTCCGGCAGGCTATTGCGCTCCCGGTACAGCGCGCAAACTATTTTTCCGGCGAGTTCCCCGACGAGTTCCGAAGCGCCTCGAAGCGCCTGCTCCCAACGCCCCGGACCGGCTCAGGCCGGTTCGCCCGGATCGCCGTCCTCGACGTCGACCGGATCCTCCTCGGGCTCCTCCCCCGCACACAACGACAGCACGGCGGCCCCGTACTTGTCCAGCTTCATGGCGCCGACCCCCGAGATCACCGCCAGCTCCTGCCGGGTCGAGGGGACGTCCTCGGCGATCGCCATCAGCGTCGCGTCGGTGAAGACGACGTAGGCCGGCGCGCCCTGTTTCTTCGCCTGCCCGGCCCGCCACTCGCGCAACCGCTCGTACAGCGCCTCGTCCATCGAGGACGGGCAGCTCTCGCAGCGCCGCAGCTTGCGCTCGACCGCCTCGGTGAGCACCCGCTCGCAGACCCGGCACTTGACCGGCCCGCGGACCCGCCGCCCGGCGGAGCGCTCGCCCGGCTCGACGCCGCCGCGCCCGCCCCGGCTCCCGGCGCGTGCCCCCGGCGCGCCGGAGCCCGGCCGCAGGCCGTCCAGGAAGCGGGTGGGCTTGCGGCTGGCCCGACCGCCCGGGGAGCGGGAGAGCGCCCAGGAAAGCGAGAGGTGCTTGCGGGCGCGGGTGACGCCGACGTACAGCAGCCTGCGCTCCTCCTCGACCTGCTCGTCGGTCTTGGCGTAGATGATCGGCATGGTGCCCTCGGTGAGGCCGACCAGGAAGACGGCGTCCCACTCCAGGCCCTTGGCCGCGTGCAGCGAGGCCAGCGTGACGCCCTCGACGGCGGGGGCGTGCTGGGCGGCGGCGCGGGCGTCCAGCTCGGCGACGTACGCGGCGAGGTCGGCGCTCTCCCCGGCCGCGGTCCGGGTGCGCTCGAACTCCTCGGCGAGCCGGACCAGCGCGGCCAGCGACTCCCAGCGCTCGCGCACCGCGCCGGAGCCGGCCGGCGGCTCGGGGGTGAAGCCCCGGGTGGCGAGCACCGCGCGGACCTGCGCGGCCAGGCCGGGGGCGCCGTCGGTGAGCGGGTCGGAGCCGGCCCGGGCGGCGCCCCGAAGGAGCACACCGGCGTCGCGCACCTCGGGCCGCTCGAAGAACCGCTCGGCGCCCTTGAGCTGGTAGGAGACGCCGACGTCGGCGAGCGCCTGCTCGTAGACCTCGGACTGGCCGTTGGTGCGGAACAGCACGGCGACCGCGCTGGCCCGCACGCCGGCCGCGAGCAGCTCCTGGATCCGGCGGGCGGTGGTCTCGGCCTCGGTCGGCTCGTCCTCGTACTCGGCGTAGACCGGCTCGGGGCCGGCCTCGCGCTGGGAGATCAGTTCGAGCCGGTGCCGGGCGGCCTCGCCGCGGGCCTGGGCGAGCAGCCCGTTGGCGAGGTGGACGACCTGCGGGGTGGAGCGGTAGTCACGGACCAGCTTGACGACCGTCGCCTCGGGGTGGCGGCTGCGGAAGTTCAGCAGGTAGTCGGGGGTGGCGCCGGTGAACGAGTAGATCGTCTGGCTGGCGTCGCCGACCACACAGAGGCTGGCGCCGCCGCCGGGGCCGGTCCACCGGTCGAGCAGCCGCTGCTGGAGCGGCGAGACGTCCTGGTACTCGTCCACGGTGAAGTGCCGGTACTGGGCGCGGACCTGGTCGGCGATGTCCGGCCGGTCCTCCAGGATGGCGGCGGTCAGCAGCAGGACGTCCTCGAAGTCGATGACGCCGCGGCGGCTCTTGGTCTCCTCGTAGACGCGGTAGACCTGGGCGGTCTCGGCAGGGTCCCGCGGGGCCTCGCGGCCGGACTTCTGAACCGCGGCGGGGTAGTCGTCGGGGCCGATCTGGGTGACCTTGGCCCACTCGATCTCGGCGGTGAGGTCGCGCAACTCGGTGCGCTGGACCCGCAGGCCGCAGCGGCCGGCGGACTCGGCGACCAGCTGGACCTTGCGCTCCACCAGCTGCGGCACCGGCCCGCCGACGGCGCGCGGCCAGAAGTACTGGAGCTGGCGCAGGGCCGCGGAGTGGAAGGTGCGGGCCTGGACGCCCTCGGCACCGAGCTCGCGCAGCCGGCCGCGCATCTCGCCGGCGGCGCGGGCGGTGAAGGTGACGGCGAGGACCTGGGCGGGCTGGTAGACGCCGCTGCGCACGCCGTAGGCGATCCGGTGGGTGATGGCGCGCGTCTTGCCCGTGCCGGCGCCGGCGAGGACGCAGACGGGCCCCTGCAGGGCGGTGGCGACGGCCCGCTGCTCGGGGTCGAGCCCGGCGAGCACCGCGTCGGGGCCCGACGCGGCCGGGTGGCCCGCCTGGTAGCTGTCGAACGGGCTGCCGCTCAAGAGGTCTTCCTGCATGCGTTCCATCTTCTCAGCCCGGTGCGACAACCCGGGCAAAGTTGTCCACAGGTGCGGTGTGATCGCAGGATGATCGCTGCGCGGCCGGGCGTACGAGGTCGCTCTCGCGCCGGGCGGCCGCGGAATGACCGATGCACGGCGGGCGTTCTCCCCGGAGACCGCACGCCCCCTTCCCTAAGGAGCCCCCTCGATGTCCGGCAGCGTCACGATGTACAGCACGACCTGGTGCGGCTACTGCAACCGACTCAAGAGCCAGCTGGACCGTGAGGGCATCGGCTACACCGAGATCAACATCGAGGAGGACCCGTCGTCGGCGTCCTTCGTCGAGTCGGTCAACAACGGCAACCAGACGGTGCCGACGGTGCTGGTGAAGCCGGAGGGCGGCGGCGAGCAGGTCGTCATGACCAACCCGAGCCTGATGCAGGTCAAGAAGGCCCTGGCGGCCTGACCCACGGCTGACGCCGGGCCCCGGCGCACGCCCGGGCCCGCACGCGGGCCCGGGCCGGCGCGTCACGGCGCGTCGGCCCGGGCCGGGTCGACGGGTGCCGCGGGGGCGGGCAGCAGCGCACGGGCGGCGAGGTCGCCGACCCCGTAGACCAGCCGGCTGCGGTCGGCGGAGTAGCGGGTCTCGATCACCCGGACCGGCCCGCGCCGGTCGTACGTCACCCGGGTCTGGACCATCAGCGGCACCCCGGGGCCGCCCTGGAACCACTGCGCCTCCTCGGGGCCGGGCATCCGGGCCACCAGGTGGTCGACGGCGCCGACCTCGGTGCGGCCGAGCGCGGCGAGCACCGCCTCGTCGCCGCCGTCGATCTGGTCGGGCTCCATCAGCGGGGTGCCGGCGGCGAGGCCGGCCCGGTAGTGGCTCTCCTCGATCGAGTACGGCTCGCGGTCGAGCAGCCGCAGCTGGCGGCGGACCACGATGGCCTCACCGGGCCGCAGTCCGAGCCGCTCGGCGATGTCGACCCGGGCCCGGACGATCATCATCTCGAAGTCGACGGTGAGCTCCCGGCCGGCCTCGGCGGCCTCGCCGAGGTAGACGGTGGTGGGTGCGGCCAGGCAGTCCCGCGGCCCGGCGTGGGGGTCGCGCGGCACCGGCCGCAGGGTGGGGCCGTAGGCGCGGTGGTCCAGGACGGGGTGCTCCCGCAGGTAGGTGCCCTTGCCCTGGAGCCGGACCAGCCGGCCCTCGTTGACCAGGACGTCGACGGCCAGCCGGACGGTGTTGCGGGCTACTCCGTACTGGCGCTCCAGTTCGCTCTCGACGGGCAGCGCGGCCTGCGCGGTGAACTCGCCCTCGGCGATCCGGCGGCGCAGGTCGGCGGCGAGGCGCTGGTATTTGGGGGATTGGGCGGTGCCCCGTGGGATTGTCACCCGAGTGAATGTAGCGAGCACGGTGACGCCGTTTCAGCCGATTCGGTCAATGTCGGCGCGCATAGGCCGCGGCCGTCCCCGGGGCGCCGACGGCGGACCGGGCCCGGGCGGGGGAGAAGCGCCGGGACAGGGCCCCTCCGGCTACGAACATCAGAGCGCCCGGCCTGCGGGAAATCGGTAGTGACCACCCGTTCAGCCGGGGAGGAGCCCTCTGAAGTCGAAGTGAAAGAGGGCATGAAAGAGAAATGGGGGCGCACGGCAATATGCCGCACGCCCCCATTGGACGGAATTACCAGCGCGCCGCCGACGGCAGCGGACCGCCGTACCAGAGTTCGACCAGGTGACGGGCGATCGAAATCCCGGACGGCGGCAGGATCTCGCCCGCCGCCATCCCGGCCTTCAGCTCCTCCCGGGAGAACCAGCGGGCCTCCGCCAGCTCCTCGCCGTCCACCGTGATCGCCGTGCCGTCCGGGTGGGCCTTGCCCATGAAGCCGAGCATCAGGCTGGACGGGAACGGCCACGGCTGGCTGGCCACGTAGGACACCTCGTCGACCCGCACGCCGGCCTCCTCGAACACCTCGCGGACCACCGCCTGCTCGATCGACTCACCCGGCTCGACGAAGCCGGCCAGGGTCGACCAGCGCCCCTCGGGCCAGAGCGCCTGGCGCCCGAGCAGACAGCGGTCCTGCTCGTCGGTGATCATCATGATCACCGCCGGGTCGGTGCGCGGGTAGTGCTCGGCCGCGCAGGAGGTGCAGCGCCGCACGTGGCCGGCCCCGGCCTTCTCGGTCGGGTGCCCGCAGCGCGAGCAGAAGCTGTGCAGCCGGTGCCAGTGCTCCAGCGCGACGGCGTGCACCAGCAGCCCGGCGTCCCGGTCGGAGAGCAGTGCTCCGACCTCGCGCAGCCCGGCCGGACGGGCGTCGCCGTCCAGCCGCCCGGGCAGGCTCTCGCCGGCCAGCGCGAAGTACGAGACGCCGTCCTCGTCGGTGCCCAGGAAGTAGCGGTCCCCGGTCTGCGGCGCCTCGAAGGAGGGCAGCAGGACCAGCTCGGTGCCGCTCCCGGTGTCCACCACGAACGCCTCGCCGCCGGCGATCGGCAGCACCTGGGTGCTCGGGTGGCTCCAGGCGGCCGCCAGCCACGGCTCGTCGAACCGGTGCTGGGCCGCCCGGTCGACCCCGGCCCGGGCCAGTGCCAGGTTGCTCGGGCGTTCGGTCTCAGGCACGGTGCTCACTTCGTTCCATCCCCACGTGATGAGTCGTCTGGATCGGTGGTCTGCCCGCCGGGACGGGCGGGGCGCCCTCAGGCACCTTCGCCGGCATCCTCGCCGCCCGGCCGCCAGTTCTCGGCCAGGTCGGCCCAGAGGTAGGCGGCCGTCTCCACGCCCTTGGCCAGGAGGTCCAGCTCCACCTTCTCGTTGACCGAGTGCCAGCCGTCCGAGGGCACCGAGATGCCGAGGAAGAGCACCGGAGCGCCGAGCACGTCCTGCAGGTCGGCGGCCGGGCCGGAACCGCCCTCACGGGTGAACAGGATCTTCTGCTCGAACGCCCGCCCCATCGCCCGGACGGTGGACTGCAGCGCCGGGTGGTCCAGCGGGGTCAGGCAGGGCCGGGTCGCGCCCGGGAACACCAGCTCGTACCGGATGCCCTCGGGCACCCGCGCGGCCACCCACTCCCGGACGGCCTCCCGGACCTTCTCCACCTCCTGGCCGGCGACCAGCCGGAAGGACAGCTTGAGGTGCGCGGAGGACGGCACGATGGTCTTGCCGCCGGGGCCGGTGTAACCGCCCCAGATGCCGTTGACCTCGGCGGTCGGCCGGGCCCAGATCCGCTCCAGGGTGGAGTAGCCGGCCTCGCCCAGGGTGCCGTACGACTTGGCGACCTTCAGCCACTGCGCCTCGTCGAAGGGCAGCTCGGCGAAGAGTTCACGCTCGCGCTCGGTCAGCTCGATCACACCGTCGTAGAAGCCCGGGACCGCCACCCGGCGGTCGGCGTCGTGCAGCCCGGCCGCCAGGTCGGCCGCGACCGCCGCCGGGTTGGGGACGGCGCCCCCGAAGGAGCCGGAGTGGATGTCGGTGTCCGGACCGTAGAGGTCGATCTGGGCGTCGGCCAGGCCGCGCATGCCGGTGCAGACCGTCGGCGTGGTCTCGGACCACATGCCGGTGTCCGAGATGATCACCACGTCGGCGGCCAGCCTCCCGGCCTCCCGGCGGACCAGGTCGGCGAAGTGCGGTGAGCCGGACTCCTCCTCGCCCTCGATCAGCAGCTTGAGGTTGACGGCCGGCGCCGTCCGCCCGGTGGCGGCCAGGTGGGCGCGGACCCCGAGGGTGTGGAAGAACACCTGGCCCTTGTCGTCGGCGGCGCCGCGAGCGAACAGTTGCTTGCCGACCACCGTCGGCTCGAACGGCTCGGTCGCCCAGCCGTCCTCCTTCGCGGCGGGCTGCACGTCGTGGTGCCCGTACACCAGCACGGTCGGCGCGGACGAGTCCCCGGACGGCCACTCGGCGAACACCGCCGGCAGGCCGTCCGTCTCCCAGACCTCCGCCACCGGGAAGCCGGTCTCGCGCAGCTTCGCGGCCAGCCACTCGGCGGAGCGGCGGACGTCGCCGGCCCGGCCGGGGTCGGCGGAGACCGAGGGAATGCCGAGCCAGTCGGAGAGGTCGGCCAGGAACGCGGCCTGGTGCTGGTCGATGAAGGAGCGGACGACGCTGTCCGGGGTTCTCGTCATACGGACGACTTTAGTTCGCCCATGCGGGTGCCCGCCCCGGTGGTCCGTCCACCGGCCACCGACGGGCCTGTAACGTCCGTCACCATTCGGTCAACCGATCAGGAGTGGGCCCGTCCCCGGTGCTGACAGGCGTCACCCCCGGCCGCACCAGGGGGCGGCCGGGGGTGACGGGGCGGAGCGGTGCGTCAGCCGGAGCGGCGCAGCAGCGAGATCCGCGAGCGGGTGAGCACGGCCGCCAGCGCCACCGCGAGCAGCGGCAGGACGACGACGGTGACCCCGACGTTCAGCCACGGGAAGACGATGACGCTCCGGTCGGCCAACTGCTCGGGGGGCATCCCGGGGTGGGAGACCGCCACACCCTCCACCTTGCGCAGGGCCACCGCCGGCACGACCCCGGCGACGACGCCGAGCACGGCACCCATCGCCGCGATCACCCCGCACTGGAAGCCGGAGAGGGTACGGCGGATCCGCGGCGCCGCCCCGACCGCCGCGAGGGTGGTCAGGTCGCGCTGCGAGTCTGCGGCGGCGAGGCCGGTGGCGATGCCGGCCGCGCCGAGCGCGACCAGGGCGGCGAAGCCGGTCAGGCCGAGGCTGACCAGGTCGTTGTTGGAGTGGTAGCCGCGCTCGACGTTGAACCGGGTGCCGTCGGCGAGCTTGTCGATCGCACCCGCCGCCTTCTGCTCGGCGCTGTCGGACGGCGCCCCGGCGGGCAGCCAGACCGAGCCGGCGTCCCTGGTGCCCAGCCCGAGCCGGCGGGCGGTGTCCGGACTCATCACGGCCTGGCCGCCGGCCGGGGCCGCCGCGGTGGCCAGCACGGCGTCGACGCCGATCTCGTGGCTGGGCGCCTCGTGGTTCTCCCCCGGCTTCATGGCGGCCGGATCCGTCGGCTCGGTCACGCGCACGATGAGCTTGCCGTCCTTGATGTACCGGGGGTCGAACACGACCGCCTTGCCCGCGGCCAGCGCCTGGCCGACGGCCGGGTCGGTCACCCCGTACAGGTTGCGCAGCAGGGTGGCGTCCCCGGCGATCGCGGCGCTGAACGGGTTGACCCAGTAGGAGAGGTCCTCCTTGCAGCGCGCGTCCTCCTTGCGGAGCCGGACGGCCTCCTCGAAGGGGATGGAGTCGCTGCCCTTCTCGTACAGCGGGCAGCGCAGCTCCTTCGGCATCGCGGTGCTGACGTAGCCGCAGCTGGCGCTCGTGCTGTCGCAGTCGCCCGGGAGGTCGACCCGCTGCACGTCGGCGCGGGGGCCGAGGTCGGGGATGCTGGTCTCGACGGCGCCGCGCAGCTGGGGCAACAGCTTGCCGTCGGAGGCCGAGCCCCAGCCGCTGCTCAGCGTGACCGCGCCGGCCGGGGCGGCGGCGACGTACTCCCGCCGGTTCTGCTCGTCGTCGCTCGCGGTGTAGATGCCGACGGCGACGGAGCCGGCGACGGCGGCCATGACGGCGGCCACGGCGGGGGCGGTGCGCCCGCGGTGACGGACCGAGTCGCGCAGGGCGAGGCGCGGGCCGAGCGGCAGCCAGCGGCCGATCCGGCCGAACAGGCCGACCAGGTAGGGCGTCAGGGCGACCATGCCGAGTTCGGCGATCACCGAGCCGCCGAGCACGGCCATGCTGCGGTTGCCGAAGCCGCTGGTCGCGCCGAGCAGCGCGAGCGCGGCGCCGCCGGCCAGCATCACCAGGCCGAGCAGGGCGAGCTTGCGGCTCGGCGGCTTGAGCGAGTCACGGCCGGTGAGCGCGGCGACGACGTCCTGGCGGGAGGCCTGGACGGCGGGGACGACGGCCGCGAGCAGGCCGGTGACCAGGCCGATCGCCAGGACACCGAGCAGGTCGAGCGGCTGCAGGTCGAAGTGGCCGAACCGCTGTCCGGAGTAGCTCTCGGCCCGGGTGCGCAGCAGCGCGACCAGGCCGACGCCGACGGCCAGGCCGAGGGCGGCGCCGGTCACCCCGAGGACGATGCCGCCGCCGAGCACGACGGCGCGGACGTTGGCGCGGTCACCGCCGCCGGCGGCCAGCAGACCGAGCTGCCGCCGGGAGCGCCGGGCCCCGACGGCGAAGGCGGGGCCCGCGAGGAGCACGATCTCCAGCAGCGCCATGCCGACGACGGTGGCGAGGATGACGACGGAGGTCTTGTCGAGGTACCGGGTTCCGCCGGTCTCCTGGTCCTCGTGGGCGTAGAGCGGCACCTCGGAGCGGGCCGGCGGGTCGAGCAGGACACTGCGGGAGGCGACGGTGAAGCCGTACTTGTTGAGCTCGGTCACCTTGGGCCAGTCGATCGCGGCCCCGGACGGGAGCTTGACCAACCAGCGGCTGTCCTCCCCCAGGTTGGACCGGCCCATGCCCTTGCCTGCGCCGGGCAGCTTCATCAGCTGGTCGACCAGCGTGCCGGGGCGGGCTATCAGCCCGGTGGCCTTCAGCTCGCCGGGGTACTCGGCGACGGCGGTGATGGTGAAGGGGGTGGCCTCCAGGCCGCGCGGGGACGTGCGGTCGCCGAGCTTGAGGCCGGAGCGGTCGAGGAAGTCCCGGGTGACGGCGGCCTCGTGGCCGGCGCTCGGGGCGCGGCCCTCGACGACGTTGATCCGGCCCTTCCAGACCGGGTCGTTGAGGTCGGCCTCGACGGTCTGCACGCTGAGCAGGCCCTCGGCGGTGCTGGTGGCGGTGTACGGGCCCTGGCGCACCGGGACGAGCGTGGAGCCGGCCGGGAGCAGCTGCTTGACGAGCTCGACGGGCTCGGTGTCGAGGCTGCGGCGCTGCTCGGGCGTGTACGTGGGCCGGGCGTTCCCCTTCTGGGCGTCGTCGGGGCTGGTGTGCTTGAAGGAGTCGTCCGGGTCCGGTGCCTGCAGGATGACCGAGCCGCGTCCGACCATCCGGATCTCGGCGTCGGACTGGCCCATGGTGCGGACGATCCGCTCGCCGGGGTCGAGTTCGGCGCTGCGGAAGACCACGTCGGCGCCGGTGACACCGAGGACGGGCAGCGCGACCATGGCGACGACGAGGGCGCTGCGGCCCTTGGCACGCAGGGCGTCACGGCGGGCGATACGCAGGGCGACCCGCCAGGCGCTGAGCCTCACTCCGCCACCGGGCCCATCGCGTTGGTGGCCGCGGAGACGAGCAGGCTGCCCGCGTCCTGGCTGACGCTCTCGTCGACCATCCGGCCGTCGCGCAGGAAGACGACGCGGTCGGCCCAGGCGGCGTGGCGGGGTTCGTGGGTGACCATCATGGCGGCGGCGCCGGCGTCGCAGCGGGCGCGCAGGACGGCGAGGACGGCCTCGCCGGTGGTGGAGTCGAGGGCGCCGGTGGGCTCGTCGGCGAGGACGAGGCGGCGGTCGCCGATCAGGGCGCGGGCGATGGCGACGCGCTGCTGCTGGCCGCCGGACATGTCGTCGGGGAAGCGGTCCGCGAGCTCGGGGATCCCGAGCTCCTCCAGGGCGGTGAGGGCCTCGCGGCGGGCGGCGCGGCCGGAGAGGCCGTCGAGCTCACGGGGCAGCGAGATGTTCTCGGCGGCGGTGAGCGCCGGGATGAGGTTGTAGTCCTGGAAGACGTAGCCGACCGAGCGACGGCGGACCTCGGCGAGCTTCTTGCGGTTGAGGCCGCCGAGGGCGACGCCCTCGACCAGGACCTGTCCCTCGGTCGGGCTGTCCAGGCCGCCCGCGAGGGTCAGCAGGGTGGACTTGCCGGAGCCGGAGGGGCCCATCACGGCGACGAACTCGCCGGGGTGGACCTTGAGGTCGACCCCGCGCAGCGCCTGCACCTCGGCCGCTCCCTGCCCGTGGACCCGGGTGACGTGGTCCAGGTGCAGCACCGGTTGGGTGGCGCTCCTGGTCGGATCGGTGTGGGACACGCTTCCCCCTGCTGTTCTGGGCCCGGGGCGGGTTGACCGCCGGGGCCGGTGGTTCGTGAGGTCGGGACGGGGTTCAGGCCTTGGAGCGGCGGCGCCCGATCCGGGCGGTGGGCCCGGACCGGGTCTCGGGCTCCGCCTTGCGGGCCTCGGCGGCCCTGGCCTGCTCGATCTCGGCCTGCTGGGCGAGCCTGGTCTCGCAGTGGTCGAGCCAGCGGATCTCGGCCTCGGTCTGGAAGATGAGCTGTTCGAGGACGAGCAGCCAGGCGAGGTCGGCGCCGGGGCCGGCCGGCTGGCCGGGGCCGCCGGGGCGGGTCTCGCCGGCCAGCGCCCGGCCCTTGAGCCGGGTGTAGTCCTGGAGCGCCTTGACGCTGTGGCGGCGCTGGCCCTGGACGACGGCAGGGACGTCCACTCCGGGGACGGTCACCGCCATGGCCAGCTTGATCGCCAGCTCGTCACGCGGCGGGCTGGTCCGGGGCACCGGGGTGTCGAACCAGGCCCGCAGCTCGGCGCGGCCGGCGTCGGTGACGGCGTAGAACTGGTGGCCCTCGTCGTCCTCCCCGGCGGGCTCGACCAGGCCGTCGCGCTCCAGCCGGGACAGCGTCGTGTAGACCTGGCCGACGTTGAGCGGCCAGGTGGCGCCCGTGCGCGCCTCGAACTCGGTTCTCAGCTGGTAGCCGTAGCGGGGGCCCTGGTCGAGCAGGGCGAGCAGACCGTGGCGGATCGACATACCGAGTATGTATACCCGGTATGCCCGTCAGGCTCAAGCGGCGCCCCGCCCCCCGGCGAGCGGGTACCGTCGTGCGGTGTGAGCCAGTTGCGCATCGCCACCTTCAATCTGTTGCACGGTCAGCCGCTCGCCCCGGACGGCGCCCCACGGCCCTACCCGGCCGACGCCGGCGGGCCGCTGGCCGAGGCGGTGGCCGCGCTGGACGCCGACGTCCTGGCGCTCCAGGAGGTGGACCGGTACCAGCCGCGCTCCGGCACCACCGACCAGACGGCCGTCGCCGCCAAGGCGATGGGCGCCGCGGACTGGCGGTTCGCGGCCGCCCTGCACGGCCGGCCGGCGCCGGTGGCCGGCTGGGTGCGGGAGCCGTCGGAGCCCGCCGGGATCCAGGTGTACGGGCCGGGCGAGCTCGGCGACGACGCCCCGCCCGCGTACGGGACCGCGCTGCTGACCCGGCTGCCGGTGCGGCACTGGCGGGCCCGCCGGTTCGCCCCGGCGCCGTTCGGGCTGCCACTGCGGGTGGCCGGGCGGCGCGGGCTGACGCCGGTCCCGGACGAGCCTCGGGCCGCCCTGGCAGCGGTACTGGAGGGCGAGCGCGGACCGTTCACGGTGGTGGCGGCACACCTGTCGTTCGTGCCGGGCTGGAACATGGCGCAGCTGGCCGGGATCCGGCGGTGGATCGCCGACCTGCCGCAGCCGTACCTGGTCCTGGGGGACTTCAACCTGATCGGCGCGGTGCCCCGGACGGTGCTCGGCGGGGCGACCGCGCTGGACCGGACGGCGCCGCGGGCGCGGGTCCGCGAGCTGCGGGCCGCGCGGCGGGCCCGGCCGGTCCTGGTGGAGCCGCGCCGGCGGCGGGTGCGGGAGCCGCGCGCCCGGCTCCAGGGCTGGTACGACCTGGCGCGCACCCCCACCTACCCCTCGCACCGGCCGGCCGTGCAGTTCGACCACGTGTTGGCGGTGGGCGTGCCGCGGACCGCCGTCGGCCCGGCGGCCGCCCCGCGGACGGCGGTCTCGGACCACCGCCCGCTGGTGGTGCGGGTGTCGCTGTAGGGCGGCCTCGGGAGCGAGCCGTCAGTGCCTGGTCAGCAGGCCGTTCTGGTGCGGCAGCTGGGCCCCGGCCGCCTGCGGGTCTGCCCGGCCGAAGGCGGGGGGAGGGTCGTACTGGAGCAGCAGCATGGCCGCGTCGTCGCCGAGCTGGCGGCCGACGTGGCGGACCACGTCCTCGTGCAGGCGCTGGAGGACGTCCGCCGGGCGGCCGTCCGCGCAGTGCGGCAGCCGTTCGGCGAGCGGGTAGAAGGCGCCGGCCCGGTTGCGGGCCTCGATGACGCCGTCGGTGAAGAGCAGCACGCGGTCCCCGTGCCGCAGCGGGATCCGGTACACCGGCGGCCGGACGTCGGCCGGGTCGAGGACGCCGAGCGGCGGCACCGTCTCGGCGAGCTCCAGCGGCCGGACCGGCTCGTCGCCGCGCAGCAGCAGCGGCGAGGGGTGCCCGCAGTTGACGATCTCGGCGGTGCCGTCGGGCCGGACCCCGATCAGCACCAGGGTGACGAACTCCTCCTCCACCCCGGGGTGGTCGTTCTCGTGCAGGGCCCGGTCGAGGCTGACGGCGAGCCAGCCGGCCACCCGCTCCAGCGCCGGCTCCTGGTGGGCGGCCTCGCGGAAGGCGCCGAGCACGGCGGCCGCCGTCTCCACCGCACCCAGCCCCTTGCCGCGGACGTCGCCGACCACGGCCCGGACCCCGTGCCGGGTGTTCACCACCTCGTAGAGGTCGCCGCCGATCCGGGCGTGCGCGGCGGCGGCCTCGTAGTGGACGGCGGCACGCACGGTGCCGACCCGGTCGGGGACCGGCCGCAGCAGCACCCGGCGGGCGATCGAGGCGACCAGCTGGGCGTCGGCGAGCGCCTTCTCCTGGCGCAGCCGCAGGGTGGCGCTGACCCAGCCGATCGCGGCGACCAGCACGATCGCGAAGACGGTGGCGCTGTGCACGGACTCGCCGAGCACGTCGTTGTGGAAGGCCATCAGGAAGGCGGCGGCCTCGGTGCAGAGGCCGATCGCGAGGGGGTACCAGGTTTGGCGGCTGACCACGGCGGCCAGCGCGGGGACGGCGGTGAGGGCCGGTTCGACCGTCACCGCGGCGTCAGTGAAGTAGTCGAGGACGACGACCAGCGCCATGCCGATGAACGGCAGCGACAGCGCCGTCCTCGGCCAGGTGCCGGTCGCGCCCGGAGCGGCCCCCGGGGTCGGCCCGGCGAACCGCTCTCTGATCCATCCGGTCGCGCTCAACTTCGGTCTCTCCAGCAGAAGACGCCGATGCCCGTGGGCACCTGCGGTGATGACTGAGGGTTAGGGAATGCGGGCCTCGCTGGCGGCCGGAGTACGGGGGTTGACCGGTTACCGACCCCACAATAGGCACGAAACGTGCACTACGCACAGGTTTCGCCCGTTGCCGTGATGACTTGAATGCTCTCCGTGACTCATTCTTCACTGTTCCCGATCAGGAGCCGTTCCAACTCTTTTCGGCCGGGAAGTCCTGCGGGTTGTTCGATCCGACCACTGCGGATGTACAGGAACGACGCCGTGACCTGCTCCACCGGGACGCCCAACTGTTCGGCCCAGGCGACCCGGTAGACCGCGAGCTGAAGCGGGTCGGCGGTCTCCTCGCGGTGCGTCTTCCAGTCCACCACTTCATAGCGTGACGCGCCGCCCGGTTCTGACCGGCCGTCACCCTCGCGGTAGACCGCGTCGATCCGGCCGCGCACCACCCGGCCCGCCAGCACCAGCTGGAACGGCGCCTCGACCCGGTACGGTTCCCGGTTCGCGTACGGAGTGCGCAGGAACGCCTCCTTGAGCCGCTCCAGGTCCTGCTCGTCCTCGATGCCGTCGTCGTCCGCGCCGGGTAGGGCGCCCGGCTCGATCAGCAGCAGAGGTTCGATGCGGGACTGCACCCAGGCGTGGAACCGGGTGCCCCGGCGGGCGGCGGGCTGCGGCGGGCGCGGCATCGGGCGGGCCAGGTCGTGCGCGAAGCCGTCCGGGTCGGCGGCGAGCCGCAGCAGCTGGGTCGCGGAGAGCGCGGCGGGCAGCGGCACCTCCCGCACACTTCGCCGGGACCGCTCCAACTCGCCCACCAGCGCGGTGAGATCACGGTCCCAGGACTCCACCTGGCGGCGGTCCTCGGCGGCCATCGGCTCCGGCTCGGGGGCGGGCTGCCCGGCCAGCCGCCGGTACACCACCTCGGCGACCCGGCGGCGGGCGTGCTGCGCGGCCGGGTCCAGCGGCAGCGGCCAGGGGCGCTCGACCGGTGCGGCCAGCGCCGGGTTCTCGGCCCCCTTGGGCGGCTGCTCGGCCCAGTGCTCGATCTCGCCGGCGCCGGGCTGCTCGCAGTGCTCGCGCAGCTGCTCCAGGAAGGCGGACGGGCCGCGCGGCGTCTTCTGGCTGGGCCCCCACCAGTGCCCGGAGGCCAGCAGCAGCGAGCGCGGCCGGGTGAAGGCGACGTAGCCCAGGCGCAGCTCCTCTGTGCCGGAGTGCTCGGCCAGCGCCTGCTTGAAGGCGGTCATCGACTTGGCTGTCCAGCCTCCCCGCACGTCGGGCAGGGTGGCCGTGTCGCCGCGCAGGGCGTGCGGGAGCACACGCTTGGTGCTGGTCCAGCGCTCGCGCGCGGTGGACGACGGGAATGCGCCCTTCACCAGGCCGGGAACGGCGACGACGTCCCACTCCAGGCCCTTGGACTTGTGCGCGGTGAGCACCTTCACGGTGTCCTCGCCGCCGGGCAGGCTGCTGTCGAGGCCGCGCTCGTACTCCTGGGCCGCGCGCAGGAACCCGAGGAAGGCCGGCAGGCCCGGGTCGCCGTCCAGGTCGGAGAAGCCGGCCGCGACGTCCAGGAAGGCGTGCAGGGTCTCCCGGCGCCGGGCGGCCAACGCCTGTGGAGAGGCGGCGAGTTCGACCTCCAGGCCGGTGACGGCGAGCACCCGGTGCAGCACGTCCATCAACGGGTCGGCGAGCGAGCGGCGCAGCTCGCGCAGCTCCCGGGCGAGCCGGGCGAAGCGCCGCCTGGCCTCGGCGGAGAACGCCAGCTCGTCGGGCTGGTCAGGGTCGAGGAAGGTCTCCAGTGCGTCGGCCAGCGAGACGACCTCGGTCGGGTCGGTCTCGGCGACGGCGGCGGCCAGCGCCTCGACGCCCTCGGGCGGGGCGGTGCGGACCAGATCGGCGGCGCGCCGGCCGAGCAGGGCCAGGTCACGCGGGCCGATCCGCCAGCGCGGGCCGATCAGCAGCCGGACCAACGCGGCGTTGGCGGTCGGATCCTGGAGCACCTCGCAGACCGCCACCAGGTCGGCCACCTCGGGCAGTTGGAGCAGCCCGCCGAGGCCGACCACCTCGACCGGCACCTCGCGGGCGACCAGCGCCGCGTGGATGTCGGGGAAGGCCGCGCCGCCTCGGCAGAGCACGGCGATGCGGCCGGGCGCGGTACCGGTGCGGACGAGGTGGGCGACCGAGTCGGCCAGCCAGTCGATCTCCTCGGCGTGGGTGGGCAGCAGTGCGGCGCGGACGAAGCCGTCCAGCTCGGCGCCGGGGGCCGGGCGCAGCGCCTCGACGCCCTCGTGCATGGCGCGCAGCGGGGCGGCCAGCTCGTTGGCAAAAGCGAGCAGCCGCCCGCCGCTGCGGCGGTTCTCGCTCAGCGCGTACCGGGCGGCCGGGGTGCCCGCGGCCCTCGGGAAGTGCCGGGGGAACTCGTCCAGGTTGGCCACCGAGGCGCCGCGCCAGCCGTAGATCGCCTGGCTGGGGTCGCCGACGGCGGTGACCGCGTGGCCGGTGGCCCGCCCGTCCGGGCCGGCGCCGAAGAGACCGGCCAGCATCAGCCGCTGGGCGACGGAGGTGTCCTGGTACTCGTCCAGCAGGACGACCCGGAACTGGCCGCGCAGCAGCTCGCCGACCTCGGGACGCTGCTGCGCGAGCCGGGCGGCGGCCGCTATCTGGTCGCCGAAGTCCATCAGCCCGGCGGCTGCCTTGCGGCGCCGGTAGTCCTCGACCAGGCGGAGCAGCTCCAGCCGGGCCCGGGCGGCGCCGGGGACGGCCCGCAGGTCGTCGTTGGTGAGCTTGGCCGTGGCGAGGGTGTCGAGCAGCTCCTCGTCGAAGGCGCGCAGGGTGTCCGGCTCGACCAGGTGCTCGGCGAGTTCGCCGTCGAGCGCGATCAGGTCGGCGACCAGGTTGGCGAAGGTGCCGGTGAGGGCCGGGAAGGGCCCGCGGGCGGTGCGCAGCACCTTGGCGGCGAGCTGGAACCGGGTGGCGTCGGCGAGCAGCCGGACGTCCGGCTCGATGCCGATCCGCAGGCCGTGCTCCTTGAGCAGCCGGCCGGCGAAGGCGTGGTAGGTGGAGATCTCCGGCTCGCCGAGCGGCTCGTCGTCCGGTTCGGCGGCTCTCCCCCAGCCTTCGGCCGGGGGTACCCCCGGTCTGCCGAGACGCAGGGCGGAGCGGACCCGCTCGGCGAGCTCGCCGGCGGCCTTGTTGGTGAAGGTGAGGCCGAGCACCTCCTCGGGCCGGACCGCGCCGGAGCCGACCAGCCAGACGACGCGGGCAGCCATCACGGTGGTCTTGCCGGAGCCGGCGCCGGCCACGATCACGGCCGGCTCCAGCGGGGCGCCGATGGCCGCCATCTGCTCCCGGTTGAAGGGGATGCCGAGCAGCTCCTTGAGCTGGTCGGGGTGGTCGAGCACGGCGGTCACCCCGCAACGTTAACGGGGGGTACCGACAGGTCGGGCTCCCGGCCGGGGTGACCCTCGCTACTCGGCCCGCACTCCTCGGCCTGGAGTAGCCGACCGGCCCGGCAGGCCGCCCGCCCCGGCAGACCACCCTGCCCGGCCGGCTACTCCACGAGCTGGGCGCCGTCCCGCTGGGCCGAGCAGCTGCGGCGGAACGAGCAGCGGTCGCAGCCGCCGCCGGTCTGCGGCACGAACCGCTCGGCGAGCACCCGCCCGGCCGCGTCGGCCAGCAGGTTCTCGATCCACGGCTCGCCCTCCGGAGGGTCCTGCCTCTGCACCTTGGGCGCGTCCGGGGCGCCCTTGTCGGGCTTGCGCAGCTGGACCAGCTCGGCGCCGCCGGACTCGGGGGCGCGGCCGTCGAACCCGGGCAGCTCGTTGAGCGCGCCCGCGCGGACGGCGAGCTGGTAGACGGCCAGCTGCTTGTGCTCGGGCAGCGACTTGTCGGTCGGCGCCTCCTTGCCGGTCTTGAAGTCGACCACGTAGGCGCGCCCGGCCTCGTCCTTCTCGACCCGGTCCATCGAGCCGCGGATCCGCACGGCGACGCCGCCGGCGTCCAGGGTGACGTCGAAGCCGTGCTCGGTGGCGACCACGTCGCGGCCGCGCTGGAGCACGTGCCAGTGCAGGAACCGCTCCAGGGCGGCCCGTGCCTCGGTCTTCTCCTGGTGGGACTTCCACGGTGCGTCGAAGGCCAGCGCGTCCCAGACGGTGTCCAGCCGTTCCATCAGGACGGCGAGGTCGGCGGGAGTGCGGCCGGAGCCGACCTCGTCGGCGAGGGCGTGCACCACGTTGCCGAAGCCCTGGGCGGCCGACGAGGAACCGCGCGCCTTGACCTCCTTGTCCAGGAACCACTGCAGCGAGCAGTTCTCCAGTTGCTCCAGGCCGCTGCCGGAGAGCCGGACCGGCAGGTCGGCGCTGCGCAACGGGTCGGGGGCGGCGGTGGCGTCGTCCAGGCCCCACCAGCGGTCCGGGTGGGCGGCCGGCACCAGCGGCAGGCCGTCCTCGTCGGCGGCCAGCGCCAGCGTGGCGAGGCGTTCGGCGGCGGCGCGGCGCAGCTCGGGCGCGCGGGCCGGGTCGACGGTGACCGCGCGCAGCTCGGCGACCAGCGCGGGGACGGAGAGCGGCCGGCGCGGCCGGTGGGTGACGTCCTCGACGGTGGCCGGCGGGGTGCGGCGCAGCACCCGGCCGGTGCGCGGGTCGACGTCCTCGCGGTAGAGCTCGCGCAGGAAGCGGGAGGGCTCGTCGCCGTCGTCGGCGGGCGCCCTGACAGCGGTGACGATCAGCCGTTCCTTGGCCCGGGTGGCGGCGACGTAGAAGAGCCGGCGCTCCTCGCCGAGCAGCGCCGCCGGGGAGAGCGGTTCGGCGAGCCCGTCGCGGCCGATCCGGTCGGCCTCCAGCAGCGAGCCGCGGCGGCGGAGGTCCGGCCAGAGGCCCTCCTGGACGCCGGCGACGACGACCAGGCGCCACTCCAGGCCCTTGGAGCGGTGCGCGGTCATCAGCCGGACGGCCTCCGGGCGGACGGCCCGCACGGTGAGGGTGTCGGCCGCGATGTCCTGGGCCTCCAGCTCGGCCAGCAGGTCGAGGGCGCTGCGGTGGCCGGTGACCTGCTCCTCGGCGCGGGCGGCGGTCTCGAACAGGGCGCAGAGCGCGTCGAGGTCCCGGTCGGCGTTGCGGCCGGCGGCGCCGCCGCGCAGTGCGGCCCGCTCCAGGCGCTCGCGCCAGCGGCGGCTGCCGTCCCACAGCTCCCAGAGCGCGTCCTCGGCGGTGCAGCCGCCGGCGAGGCGCTCGCGGACCTTGCGCAGCAGGGTGCCGAGGTCGCGGGCGCGCCGGGCGTGGGCGGGGTCGAGGGCGATCAGCCGCTCGGGTTCGGCGAGGGCCTCGCGGATCAGCTCGCCGGCCGGGCGCGGTACGGCGGCGGGCCGGCCGTCGGCGCGCAGCGCGGCCCGCTCCTCCTCGCGCAAGGCGCGGCCGAGGCGGCGCAGGTCGGAGCCGTCCATGCCGCCGAGCGGGCCGGTGAGCAGGGTGTGGGCCAGGTCGGTGGTGAGCGGGTCCGGCACGTCGGGGGCGTGCCTGTCGCGGTGGGCCTGCTCGGCGCAGACCCGCAGCGCGAGCAGCAGCTGGGCGACGGCCGGCTCCTCGCGCAGCGGCAGGTCGTCGCCGTCGATCTCCAGCGGGACGCCGGCCGCGCCGAGCGCCCGCCGCACGCCCGGGATGGAGCGGGCGCCGGCCCGGACCAGGACGGCCATCTCGCCCCACGGCACGCCGTCCTCCAGGTGGGCGCGGCGCAACAGGTCGGCGATCGAGTCCAGCTCGGTGCCGGGGGTGGGGTAGGTGTAGACCTCGACCCGGCCGCCCTCGCGGGAGGGCAGCAGGGCGCGGTGCTGGGCGAGTTTCTCGGCGGGCAGCCGGCCCATCGGCATCCGCCGGGCCAGCTCCCGGGACGCGGCGAGCAGGACGGCGCCGGAGCGGCGGGAGACCCGGAGCACCTTGACGTCGGCGGGGCTGCCGTCGGCCTGCCGGAAGGTGTGCGGGAACTCCAGGATGCCGTTGATGTCGGCGCCGCGGAACGCGTAGATCGACTGGTCCGGGTCGCCGACCGCGATCAGCTCGCGTCCTTCGCCGGCCAGCCGGCGCAGCAGCCGGACCTGGGACGGGTCGGTGTCCTGGTACTCGTCGACGAAGACCACGTCGTACCGCTGCCGCAGCTCCTGGCCGACCTCGGGGCGCTCCGCGAGGAGGACGGCGCGGTGCACCAGCTCCGCGTAGTCGAGGACGCCGCGCAGGTCGAGCACGTCCAGGTAGTCGGCGAGGAAGTGGGCGGCGGCGGCCCAGTCGGGGCGCTGGACGCCCTCGGCGAAGCGCTCCAGCTCGGCCTCGCCCAGGCCCAGCTCGCGGGTGCGGGCGAGCACGGCGCGGACCTCGTCGGCGAAGCCTCGGGTGGTCAGGCAGGCGCGCAGGTCGAGCGGCCAGGCGATCCTGCCGCCCGCGGCCGCGCCTCCGGAGGCTGCCGCGAGGCGCGCGTCCTCGGCGCCGCCGGCCAGCAGCTCGCGGACCATGACGTCCTGCTCGGGGCCGGAGAGCAGCCGCAGCGGCTCGGCGTAGTCCCGCGGGTCCTGGTGGGCGCGGAGCAGGGCGTAGCTGAACGAGTGGAAGGTGGTGGCCTGCGGGGCGCTCGCCCGGTGCCCGGAGGCGGCGCCGAGCCGGGCGGACATCCGGTCCCGCAGCTCCATCGCGGCCTTGCGGCTGAAGGTGAGCACCAGGATCCGCTCGGGGTCGGTGCCGTGCTCGATCCGCCGGGCGACGGCCTCCACCAGCGTCGTGGTCTTACCCGTCCCCGGCCCGGCGAGCACCAGCAGCGGGCCGCCCGCGTGCTCCACCACGGCGCGCTGGTACTCGTCCAGCACGGGCGGGGCGGGCTGTGCGAGAGGGCTGCGCACCAGACGGTAGGGGGAGCTCACGAATGTCCTGGGGGGTTGTGCTGCGGGCCACGGAAAGGCGGGCCCGCTCGGGACCCGTCGGTATCGAGCCTACGATCCTGCCCCGTCATTCCCGCCCGCGCACCGGGTTCGGCTCAATCCCCCGCGGGCCCGCCGTCCCAGCGGGCCCGTCGGAGGTCGACCCGGGGCGGGTCGGCGAGCTCGCGCAGCGGGGTGCCCTCCTCGCCGTAGCGGGCGAGTGCGCGGTGCTCGTGCCCGGGCAGGAACCGGCCGTCCGCGCGGATCACCCGCCACCACGGCACGGCGCCGCCGTAGAGGGCCATCACCCTCCCGACCTGCCGGGGGCCGCCCTGGCCGAGGTACTCGGCAACGTCCCCGTAGGTCATCACCCGGCCGGGTGGAATCCGCTCGGTCAGGTCGAGCACCAGTTCGGCGAAGGGCGGGAGTGCGCCCCGGTCGCCGTCGTCGTCAACGTCCGTCACCTGCGGCATCCTTCCTTATAGGAGCGGACGCGCGGACCCGTGCGAACGATCCGCCGCGCCCGATCCGCCCCCTGTCCAGCACGGGGCGCCGCGGCATGCCACCATCTTCGGGGCGGTGAGTGGTGATACGAGGACAAGACCAGATGACCGGGATGGCCGACGTGGGCGTGGACGAGGACTCCGACGAGTCCTCCGACGCCATGCCCGCAGGTGCCGGCGGTACGCCCGCCGCCGAGCCGCCCCCGGAAGTCTCCCTGATCAAGGACCGGACGATCAAGACCCCGCAGCCGACCGACGCCGAGGCCGAGGCGCCCGAACACGCTCCGGCCCCCGCGGCCGAGCCTACGCCGACCGGCGTCCCGGCCCAGCAGCCCACGCCGCTCGACGGGCAAGAAGCCGCCGAGGCCGCTGACGCCCACGACGACACCCCGCACCTGGACGTCGACGAGCCGCTGCTCGCCGCCCGCGCGCACCGCCCGTCCGACCTGATCCGCTTCCTGGCCGGCGTCTTCGGCATAGTCGCCGTGTTCGTCCTGGCCGGTGTGGCGACCTCGACCACCACCGGCATCGAGCTGGACATCGCCTCCAACGCGCCCCGCTTCTCCCCGGTGCTCTCCACCATCACCGGCCTGGTCTCCAGCGTCGCGGTGCTCGCCGTCCCGCTCGCCTTCGCGGTCGAGCGGCTGATCAAACGCGACGGCCTGCGGGTCGCCGACGGCGTGCTCGCCTCGGTCCTCGCCTACGGCGTCTCGCTGGGCATCGACTGGTGGGTCGCCGAGGGCGCCTCCGAGCACATCCGGGACGCCCTCACCCGGCTCCCGCTGGACAGCAACGGCACCCTCACCGACCCGGTGCACGGCTACCTGGCCCCGGTGATCGCCTACATGACGGCGGTCGGCATGTCGAGCCGGCCGCGCTGGCGGGTCGCCCTCTGGGTGGTGGTGGTCTTCAGCGGGATCACCGAGCTGCTCGGCGGCTACACCACGCCGCTCTCGCTGCTGCTCACCGTCCTCATCGGCTGGTCCGTCGCCTACGGCACGCTGTACGCGATCGGCTCGCCGAACATCCGGCCCACCGGCCAGCACCTGATGATCGGGCTGCGCAAGGTCGGCTTCACCCCGGCCAGCGCCCACCGCGCCGCGGACGCGCCCGGCGGCACCCGCCGCTACTTCGTCGCCCAGCAGAGCGGCCCGCCGCTGGACGTCCACATCATCGACCGCGAACAGCAGGCCTCCGGCTTCTTCTACCGGGCCTGGAGACGCCTGCGACTGCGCTCGGTGGCCGTCCGCCGCAGCCCCCAGTCGCTGCGCCAGGCGCTGGAGCAGGAGGCGCTGATCGCCTACGCGGCCGCCGCCTCGGGCGCCCGCGCCCCGCAACTGGTCGCCACCTCCGAGCTGGGCCCGGACGCCGCGATCCTGGTGTACGAGAACGTCGAGGGCCGCCCCCTGGACGACCTCGCGGACGAGGAGGTCACCGACCAGGTGATGGCCTCGCTCTGGGAGTCCGTCGGCGCCCTGCACGAGCGCCGGATCGCCCACCGCCGGCTCACCGGCGAGTCGCTGCTGGTCGTCGACGAGAAGACGGCCTGCCTGGTCAACCTCTCCGGCGGCGACATCGCCGCCACCGACCTGACCCTGCGCATCGACGTCGCCCAGCTGCTCACCACCTTCGCGCTGCGGATCGGCCCGGAGCGGGCGGTCGCCACCGCCAACGCCGTGCTCGGCGCCGACCGGGTCGCCCAGGCGCTGCCGCTGCTCCAGCCGGTCGGGATGAGCCGCTCCACCCGCGTCGACCTGAGGAAGCTCACCAAGGAGCGCAAGACCGCCGCCCGGGCCCGGGCGCTGGAGCAGGTCGCCGCCGGCGAGCGCACCCAGCAGCAGGCCGAGGAGGACATCGCGACCGCGGGCGAGGACCTGCTCAGCCGGATCCGCGGCCAGATCCTCCAGATCGCCCCGGAGGCACCGACCGAGACGGCCAAGCTGGAGCGGCTGAAGCCGAAGACCCTGATCATGGTCATCGCGCTCACCTTCGCCGCCTACCTGGCGCTGACCACCATCAAGCCGGCCCAGCTCAAGCTGTCCCAGATGAACTGGGCCTGGGCCGCGGTGGCCCTCGCCGCGGCCGCCTTCAGCTACGTGGCCGCGTCGATGAGCCTGACCGGCTTCGTCCCGGAGAAGCTGCCGTTCCGGCGCACCGTCGCCGCCCAGCTGGCCGGGTCCTTCGTCAAGCTGGTCGCACCGGCCGCGATCGGCGGCATCGCGCTGAACACGCGCTACCTGCAGAAGGCCGGTATCCGCTCCGGGCAGGCGGTCGCCTCGGTCGGCGCCTCCCAGCTGGCCGGCCTGACCGGGCACCTGCTGCTGCTGTTCAGCTTCGGCCTGATCACCGGCAGCCAGACCAACGGGGACCTCTCCGCGTCCCGCGCGGTGATCATCGGTGTGCTGACCGCCGCCGTGCTCGCCCTGGTGGTCGCGGCCGTCGCCCCGCTGCGACGGTTCGTGCTGAACCGGCTGCGCTCGCTGTTCTTCGGCGTGGTGCCGCGGATGCTCGACCTGATGCAGACGCCCAGCAAGCTGGTCACCGGCTTCGGCGGCATCCTGCTGCTGACCCTCTCCTTCACCGCCTGCCTGGACGCCTCGGTGCAGGCCTTCGGCGGCTCGATCAGCTTCTCGGCGGTCGCGGTGGTCTTCCTGACCGCCAACGCGGCCGGCTCCGCCATCCCCACCCCCGGCGGCATCGGCCCGGTCGAGGTCGCCCTGATCGGTGCGCTCACCGTCGCCGACGTGCCCCCGGCGGTCGCCACCCCGGCGGTCTTCCTCTACCGGGCGCTCACCTTCTGGCTGCCGGTCCTGCCCGGCTGGATCTCCTACAACGTGCTCCAGCGCAGGGGCGCGCTCTAGCCGGCCGGCCGCGAACACGAGGAAGGGCCCGCCGGAGCGGGCCCTTCCCGGGTGGTACCGCGGTCTTGGCAGACCGGCCGGGTCCTCTAGTAGACCGGCTTGTGCGGCTCGATCTGGTTGACCCAGCCGAGCACGCCGCCGCCCAGGTGGACGGCGTTGGCGAAGCCGGCCGACTTCACCACGGCCAGCACCTCGGCCGAGCGCACGCCCGACTTGCAGTGCAGCACGATCTTCTTGTCCTGCGGCAGCGACTCCAGGGCGTCGCCCATCAGGAACTCGTTCTTCGGGATCAGCACCGCGCCGGGGATGTTGACGATCTCGTACTCGCCGGGCTCGCGGACGTCGACCAGGAAGATGTCCTCCTTGTCGTCCTGCCACTGCTTGAGCTGCTTCGAGGTGATCGTCGAACCGGCGGCGGCGGTCTGCGCCTCGTCCGACACGACGCCGCAGAAGGCCTCGTAGTCGATCAGCTCGGTGACCGTCGGGTTCTCGCCGCAGAGCGCGCAGTTCGGGTCCTTGCGGACCTTCACCTGGCGGTAGTTCATCTCCAGGGCGTCGTAGATCATCAGCCGGCCGACCAGCGGCTCGCCGACACCGGCCAGCAGCTTGATCGCCTCGGTGACCTGGATCGAACCGATGGACGCGCAGAGCACGCCCAGCACGCCGCCCTCGGCGCAGGACGGGACCATGCCCGCCGGCGGGGCCTCCGGGTAGAGGCAGCGGTAGCAGGGGCCGTGCTCGGCCCAGAAGACGCTGGCCTGGCCGTCGAAGCGGTAGATCGAGCCCCACACGTACGGCTTGCCGAGCAGCACCGCGGCGTCGTTCACCAGGTAACGGGTGGCGAAGTTGTCGGTGCCGTCCACGATCAGGTCGTAGCCGGAGAAGATCTCCATGACGTTGGAGTTGTCGAGGCGCTCCTCGTGGAGGATCACGTTGACGTAGGGGTTGATCTCCTTGACGGAGTCCCGCGCCGACTCGCCCTTGGAGCGGCCGATGTCGGACTGGCCGTGGATGATCTGACGCTGCAGGTTGGACTCGTCCACCACGTCGAACTCGACGATGCCGAGCGTGCCGACGCCCGCCGCAGCCAGGTACATCAGCGCGGGCGAACCGAGGCCGCCGGCGCCGACGCACAGCACCTTGGCGTTCTTCAGCCGCTTCTGCCCGGCCATGCCCACGTCGGGGATGATCAGGTGGCGGGAGTACCTGCGGACCTCGTCAACGGTGAGCTCGGCGGCCGGCTCGACCAGGGGTGGCAGCGACACGGGGACTCCGATGGTCGTCAGTTCAGGTGGCCAGGGCCAACCTCTTGTGGCTTGTTGCGACGCCACCGAGGTGGCTCTGCTACGCCAACAGTGTCATGCCGCCCCGGTATTCCGAGACAGCCCGTCCGACTGGCGAGACGGGCTGCGTCGGATGCTGGGACCGGCCGGTCGCACCGTTCCCGGGCCGGTCAGAGGCGCTGCGGCCCGCCACCACTGGGCCGTTGGCGCCCCCTGCCGCGCCCTGCCGCGCCGGCCGCCGGGGGTCAGACCCGGCAGGCCGTCTCCAGCCAGACGTCCCCCAACGACTCCTCCAGCGGCACCTGTGTCCGCCAGCCGAGACGGTCCCGGGCGGTCCGCACGTCCGCCTGCCGCCACGGCACCGGCTCGCCCGACGGGCCGCGCCCCTCGGCCTGCCGGGGCTCCGGCGAGCGGTGCCCCGGCAGGTGGTGCTGCCCCAGGTGCGGGACGCCGTGCTCGGCCGGCCCGCCCGCCTGCGCGGGCAGCAGGACCTGCCGGTTCTCCTCCACGATCGCCCCCTCGAAGCCGGACGCCCGGACCAGCAGCTGGGCCGCCTCCCGGGCCCGGACGGCGTGCCCGCTGCCGATGTTGATCACTCCGGTGGCCGCCGAGACCGCCGCCGCCCGGATCGCCCGCGCGACGTCCCGGACGTCCACGAAATCCCGGTATCCGGACAGGTCCGGCATCCGCACCTGCGGCTCGTCCCGCTCCAGCGCCCGCCGCAGCCCCTCGGCGAGACGCCCGAACAGCGAGGCCGTCGGCGCCCCCGGCCCCACCACGTCGAACACCCGCAGCACCGTCGCGTCCAGCCCCGAGGCCAGCACCAGCTCCGTCCCGGCGAGCTTGGACACCCCGTACGGGCCGACCGGCCGCGGCTCGGCGCTCTCCGACACCGGCACCCCGCCCGGCACCGGCCCGTACTCCGCCGCCGACCCGACGTGCACCAGCCGGGCCGGCTCCCGGCTGCGCCGGATCGCCTCGCAGACGGTGGCGACGGCCAGCGTGTTGGCCCGGATCAGGGTGCGGGAGCTGCCGTAGGTGGCGCCCGCACAGTTGATCACCACCTGGGGCGCGACCGCGTCCAGGAACCGGGCCAGCGCGCCCGGACTGCCGGCGGTCAGGTCGAAGCGGATGTCGGCCGAGTCACGCCGACCGAGCACCGTCACCTGCAACTCCTGGTCCACGAGCAGACGATCGGTGACCCGGCGGCCGATGAAGCCGTCGGCACCCAGCAGCAGCACCCTCATCGGGGGTGTCCTTCCACGAAGCGAGGTCGGGGACGACCTGGCGGACAGAGTTGACGGACAGAGCGTTGACGAGCAGGAAGAGTCAGCGGTGCGCCCCGGCCCGGCCGAGCACCGGCCACGCGTACGCCAGCAGCACCAGCGCGACGGCCCCGCCGCCGAGCAGCCCGGCTGCCGCCGCGGACCGGCCCAGCGCGAGCGGGACGCCGGCGGCCACCGCCCCGGCGAGCGCGCCCAGTGCGGCCAGGCCGCCACGGCCGCAGTGCGCCAGCGCCGCGGGCAGCACCAGCAGCAGGCCCAGCACGCCCTGCGCCGCCCACTGGACGGGACCGGCGCGCTCGGCCACCAGGTGCAGCAGCCCGCCGTCGTGGCCCGGCCCGGGACGCGGGGCGACGACGGTCAGCACGGCGAGCGCGGCGAAGCTGAGCACCGCCAGCACGGCCAGGTGCAGGACCACGGCCACCGGCAGCACCGGCCGCATCCGGGCGCGGAACTCGGCGAGCGTGCCCGCCGTCCGCAGATGGCCGCGGCCGATGTGCCGGAACCAGCGCCCGGCCCACTCGGCCGACCCGGCCGACAGCGCCGCCGCCAGCACCAGCGCGGCCGTCACCCGGCCGTCCCCGGCCCCGGCGGTCGCCCCGGCGAGCGGGAGCAGCAGCAGCCCGGCCACCCCGGCCCCGTGGCCCAGGGCGTCCGGCCGCCACCGCCGCGGCCCGGCCGGGTGCGGCGCGCCCTGCCAGGAGGCGGCGGACGGGCCGGGTCCGAGGTCGACGGCGGTGGCGGGGCCGGGCGCAGCGGAGGATGCCCCGGACGCTTCCGACGCCGCCGGTCCCGCCGCCGAAACCGCCGATCCCGCCCGCAGCAGCGTGAGCGCGACAGCCGCCGGGAGCAGCACCGGCCACCGGCCACCGAGTGCGGCCGCCGCCGCGACCGGCAGCCCCGCGCACACCGACGCCCGCAGCGCCGCGCCGTAGCGCCTCGGCCGGCCCTCCTCCGCCTCGTCGGCCGCCGGGGTCGCGGCCGGTCGGCGCGGCACCCGGGCGTACAGCTCCTCGGCGAGCCCGAACAGGTCCGCGTGCCGGCAGCGCGCCGCCGCCTCCTGGCCCAGACCGGCCTCCTCCAGCCGGACGGCGAGGTCCAGCGGGTCGACGGCCGGCTCGCAGAGCTCCCGGTGCTCCGCCATCACCTCCCGGACCGGATCGCCGGAGAGCCCCGGCGCCGCGGGTGCCCCGGGCACCGCTGAAGCCCCGGTGGCCCCGGCCGCCGGACCGCCGCCCGCCATCAGACCGCCTCCGCGAGGGCGCCCGGCCGGTCGGCCGCCGCCTCCGGTGCGTCCCCGCCCGCCTCCGTACCCTCCGTACCCTCAAGGCCCTCGCCCCGGCGGTCCGCCAGCCAGTACTCGGCGGGCCGGGCGAACGGGCGCGGCCGCGCGCCCGCCCCACCGCCGGCCGCGGCCGGGAAGGCCGGCCACTGCGAGACCAGTTCCAGGTAGATCTCCCGGAACGCCGCGATCACCGGCTCGACGGCGAAGCGTTCCTGCGCCCGCAGCCGCCCCGCCAGGCCGAGCCGCGCCCGCCGCTCCTCGTCCTGCAGCAGCGCCAGGCAGGCACCGGCCAGCGCCTGCGGGTCACGCGGCGGGACGAGCAGCCCGGTCGGCCCGACCACCTCCCGGACCACCCCGACATCGGTCGATACCACTGCCCGGCCGCTCAGCATCGCGTCGGCCAGCAGCCGGGGGCTGTGCTGGGAGAGCGCCGAGAAGACCACCACGGTGGCGCCCTCCCAGGCCCGTGCGGTCGACTCCGGCCGCCCGGCGAACTCCACCGCACCGGCCACCCCCAGCCGCTCGGCGACCGCCTCGCAGTGTGCCCGGTAGCCCCGGACGGCCTCCTCGCCGTGGACCACCAGCCGCGCCGCGGGCAGCTCGGCCCGGACCCGCGCGAAGGCGTGCAGCATCAGCTCGGTGTCCCGGCCCGGCTCCAGTGCGCCCGCCCAGACCAGGGTCGGCTCGGCGGGCTCCGGGCCGGCCGCCGCCCGGGCCACCGCCGGGGTGCCCTCGTGGACCACCCTGGTCCGCGCCGGGTCGGCCCCGCAGCGCCGCTGCCACTGCTGGTCGTGGGCGCTGCCGGGGGTCAGTATCGCGGCCTGCCGGTACGTCTCCTCGGTGAGCGCCCGGAAGAACGAGAGCATCAGCGCCCGGACCGGCCACCGGTACGGCGCCGCGCGGTAGCCGAGGTACTGCTCGCGCAGGTGCAGACCGTGCTCGGTGACAACGAACGGCACCCCGTGCATCTGCTTGGCCACCAGCGCGGGCAGTGCGGCCGGGCCGCCGCCGACCACGTGGCAGAGATCGGCACCGCCGAGGCCGCCCGGTCCGGCGCCGTACCAGGGCGCGGAGAGCGGCCGCAGGCACTGCTCCAGCAGGTCCGCCGCGACCAGCACGTCGCAGACCAGCGGCTGCCCGGCCGAGGTGTCGGCGCCCGGGGAGCGCCACGCCCGCTCCAGCGTGCGCCGCGCGTGCGCCGAGGCGAGGAACGCCGGCAGCGCGCCGTCCTCCCTGGAGAGCGCCGCCAGCCGGTACAGCCCGGCGCCGAACGCGGTCCGCTCCCCCGGCATGACCAGCGCCCGGACGAGCTCCTCGTACGCCCGCCCGTACTGCCGTCTGCGCAGGGCCCCCGGCAGCCGGCCACCCGGCCGGCGTCCCCGGAGGGCCAGTTCGTGCACCCCGAGCCAGCGGCCCCGGGCACCGGCCCCGACCCCCGAGCCCGCCAGCACGTACGACTCGAAGTCGTGCTCCCGCAGGCCTTCGGCCAGCCGGTCGAACCAGGTGCCGGTACCACGCTCCGGACTCATGCGGACACCTTCGATGAGCAGGGCAACGCGCACGGGAGACCTCCTTTGCTGCCCCTTGCCGGGGCTTGCCCCCTCGGCAGGGGCGGTGCAGGCAAGGGCTTGCTACTCGAATGGGCATGAGGACCGCGGAGCCGCACGCCGGTACCCCTGCTCGCGGCCGCCTTCCGAATGCTCGGCGGCCGCGACTCCCCCACATGTGTTCGGTCCGACAGCAGAAAGGTAGGACCGGCCTCCGGCGATCCATCGGTCACATGGCCTGGCTGCCACCTGAACGAGTGAACCGGCGTGACCTTGCCCCGGGCCGGGGCGTTATGGCGCACCAAAAAACCGGGGCGCGGACCCCTGTGCCCGGTCCGCGCCCTCACCCACGCCCTGGTCGCCCGCCTTCCCGGGTCCGCCCCGAGGCGCCCCCGCCCGCCCTCAGACCCGCGCGAGCAGCTCCCGCACCGCCCGGGCCACCTGCTCCGGGTGCTCCATCATCGCCACGTGCCCCGACTCCGGCAGCACCAGCAGCCGGGCGTCCGCGAAGGCGTTGCAGGCCCGCCGCGCCGAGCGGTAGGAGACCAGCTTGTCCCGCAGGCCGTACACCAGCAGCGTGGGCGCCGTCACCCGCCCGGCCTGCCGCCAGAGCGCCTGGTCCCCGCGCTCGGTGTAGGCGGAGACGATCCCGCGTGCCGAGCCGATGAGCGCCTCCATCGCGTGCGGCACCTCGCTGCGCCGGCGGTACTCCGCCACCGCCTCGGCCCGGGTGGCCGGCGACAGGCCCTGCGGGTCGCCGTAGATCAGCCGCAGCAGCCCCTCGGTGGCGTCCTCGACGCTCCGCCCGTTCGCCGGCAGCCGGCGCAGCAGCGCGGGGACGCCGGGGACCGCGAGCAGGCCGGTCGGCCAGGCGGTGCGCTGCGGCGGCAGCTCGGGCAGCGCCGGTGAGATCAGGGTGAGGCTGCGCACGAGGTCCGGCCGGAGCGCGGCGAGCCGCACGGAGACGGCGCCGCCGAGCGAGTTTCCGAAGAGGTGCACCGGGCCGCGCCCGGCCGCCTCCAGGTAGCCGATCACCGCCCGGACGTGCCCGGAGACGGTGAGGTTGCCGTCGGCCGGCGGCGCGGAGTGGCCGAAGCCGGGCAGGTCCACGGCCTCGCCGTCGACCAGGCCGGAGAGTGCGGCCATCAGCGCCGTCCAGTTGCCGGCCGAGCCGCCGAGCCCGTGGACGAAGAGGGCCGGTTCCCGCCCCTCGGCCGTGCCCGCGTCCGCGGCGGGCCGGTGGACCGCAAGCGCCGCACCGGGCACCTCGACCGTACGGAACGGTGCGGGCTCCCCCGCCTGTGTGCGTATCTGCTGCTCAGCGCTGCTCATGGTGGACGATGGTAGTGAGCCCCCGGCCGCGGGGCCCCGGGCGGGACCGACCGTCTCAGCTCTTGTCACACCACTGCCGTTGCCCATGGTCAGCGCCGTATTGTGGGCTCCTGACAAGGGGGCTCCGTGCTTTTCTTCCGCTCGCCAAGCGCGAACGCGGTTACCGAAAAGTAGAATCGGTCATCTTGCCAGCCCCGAACAACCCGTGAAGTGAGGAGCGCCGTGACGGCCATCCAGGAGGCGCAGGAGCGCCCGCGCGGTGCCCGCCTGCCGCGAAGCGCCCGCCGTGAACAACTGCTCGGTGCCGCCCAGGAGGTGTTCGTCGCGCAGGGTTACCACGCGGCCGCCATGGACGACATCGCCGATCGCGCCGGGGTCAGCAAGCCGGTGCTGTACCAGCACTTCCCCGGAAAGCTGGAGCTCTACCTGGCGCTGCTGGACAAGCACTGCGACGCCCTGGTCGAGTCCACCCGCGACGCCCTGTCGACGACCACCGACAACAAGCTGCGGGTCGCCGCGACGATGGAGGCGTACTTCAACTACGTCTCCAGCGAGTCCGGCGCCTTCCGGCTGGTCTTCGAGTCGGACCTGACCAACGAGCCGGCCGTGCGCGAGCGCGTCGAGCGGGCCTCGGAGGCGAGCGCGACGCTGGTCAGCAAGGTCATCCAGGAGGACACCGACCTCCCCGAGGCCGAGTCCAAGCTGCTCGCCGCCGGCGTCTGCGGCCTGGCCCAGATCACCGCCCGCTACTGGCTCTCCCAGGGCCTGGAGATCCCGCGCGACGAGGCCGTCCGGCTGGTCGCCAGCCTGGCCTGGCGCGGCCTGAAGGGCTTCCCGATGCACCCCGGCTCCGAGCAGGCCGAGGGCTCCGCCGCCGAGCAGTGATCCACCGACCTTCGCCTCGGCCTTGATCCGGTGCTCTATGGTGAAGCCGTACGGCGCGGTCGCCGCGATCGCCTGTCCCAGGCGGTCCGGAACCGCGCGTGGATGGCTGCAACCCCGGAGGGACGGAAGCCGTGGAGGTCAAGATCGGCGTGCAGAACGCGCCGCGCGAGATCGTGATCGAGAGCTCGCAGACTGCCGATGAGGTCGAGAGCGCGATCGCCAAGGCGCTGGAGGGCCCCTCTAAGCTCTTCGCGCTGACCGACGAGCACGGCCGCCGCGTCATCGTCCCGGCCGAGCGCCTGGCGTACGTGGAGATCGGCGAGCCGGCCGCCCGCAAGGTCGGGTTCGGCACGCTCTGAGCTGTACCGCGGTGCCCCGTTCCCTCCCCAGGGAACGGGGCACCGCTGCGTTCCGCGGCACGGCGTGTACGGCCGGGAGGACCGGGGTACGGCGACAGTGCGGCCGCCCGAGTGCCGCACACCCGCCCCGGGGAGGCACCCTTGCTGGTCGAGACGCTCGCCTTCGCCCTCGTCGGCCTGATCGTCGGCGCCGCCGCGCTGCTTTCACTGCCCGCGTACTTCCCGGCCGGACGTGGGCTGACGATGGGGACGGCAGTGGTCTCGGCGCTGCTCGCCGGGGTGATCGCGCACTTCACGATGGACGGCGGCTTCCCGGCGGTCAGCATCGCGGTCTCGGCGGTCGCCTCGGCCCTGCTCACCTCGGTGCTGGCCCGGCCCGACCTCGCCGCCGGGCGCCAGCCCGCCCACCGGCACCACCCGCACCGGGCCGGGGCCCACCGCCGGCACCGGCCCGCCTGACGGCCGCAGGCCCGCTCCCGCCGGGCGCGCGATCCACCAGGCCTAGGACGCGAGGCCCAGCGCGGCCATCCGCTTGGTGTGCGCCTCGGTGATCCGGTTGAACATCTTGCCGACCTCGACCAGGTCGAAGCCCTGTACGTGCATGCCGCCGACCAGCAGGTTGGAGAGCGCGTCCCGCTCGGCGACCACCCGCTGCGCCTGGCTCAGCGCCTCGCCCATCAGCCGCCGGCCCCAGAGCGCCAGCCGGCCGCCGGCCCGCGGGTCGGCCTCGATGGCCTGCCGCACCTTGTCGACGGCGAACTGCGCGTGCCCGGTGTCCGACATCACGCCGAGGACCAGGTCGCGGGTGTCGTCGTCCAGGCGGACGGCCACCTCGCGGTAGAAGTCGGTGGCGATCGCGTCGCCCACGTAGGCCTTGACCAGGCCCTCCAGCCAGTCCGACGGCGCGGTCATCCGGTGGAACAGCTCCAGCGGCTCGACGAACGGCCGCATCGCCTCCTGCGGGTCGGCGCCCACCTCGTCGAGCCGGTCGTGCAGCCGCTGGTAGTGCTGGAACTCGGCGGAGGCCATCCGGGCCAGCGCGGCCTTGTCGGCGAGGTCCGGTGCGAGCTTGGCGTCCTCGGCGAGCCGCTCGAAAGCGCTCAGCTCGCCGTAGGCGAGGGCGCCGAGCAGATCCAGCACGGCCGCCCGGTAGCCGGGGTCGGCCGAGCAGCTCGCCCAGTCCCCGATCGAACCGGCCCCGTCGTCCTGCGTCTCACCATGGGTCTCCATGACCTGCCACCTTAGTGCCGACCGGCCTCCCGCACACGCATGGTGCGCCACCCGCCGCCCCGGCCCCGGACCCGGCCGCCGCGCTCCCCGCGAGCAGGCCTCCCGCCGCCCCGCAGGCCCTCCGAGCAGCGATGTCATGCGCGTCACGTGTTCGAGTCGGCCCGTCACGGTATGGTGGTAGGGAGGCCCGTAGTGCTCGCACGGTGTCACCGACGTCTCGGTGCGCCGGGCAAGCCCGCTCCGTAGCGGGACCGTCCCTCAGGACGTGTCCGTACCGGAAGCCGGGTACTCACGTACGCGGATGCCCGGTCGGAGAGCCGATCGGCTCCGACCATGGCTTGGACTTCAAGCCTTGGCACCGCATCAGTGGCCGAGCGAGGGCCGCCGCGGACCGCGCCGCCCGGCGCAAGGTCCCGCGCAGGTCCCTCACGGGAAATCCTCCCCGACGCCGCCGGAGACGCGCCCCTTGACCGGGCCGCGCGCACCGGCCGGCCGCAGGGACCGGCGCGGTTGTGCGTCCGCGCAGCTGTATTCAGGGCCCCTGGCCCGTACGCAGCCGCGCGGCTGCCCGCCGCTCTCTCGCTCTCGGCCCCACCACACGGAAGAGGCAGCACCCTGTCCACCACCGCTGAACCCACCAAGACCACTTTCCGGGACCTGGGGATCCTCCCGGAGACCGCCGAGGCCCTGGAGGCCGTCGGCATCATCCACCCCTTCCCCATCCAGGAGATGACCCTCCCGGTCGCGCTGACCGGCCACGACGTCATCGGCCAGGCCAAGACCGGCACCGGTAAGACCCTCGGTTTCGGCCTCCCGCTGATCGAGCGCGTCGTCGTCCGCGCCGACATCGACGCCGGCCGCGCCACCGAGGACCAGCTCTCCGACGGCCCGCAGGCGCTGATCGTCGTCCCGACCCGTGAGCTGTGCACCCAGGTCACCAACGACCTGCAGACGGCAGGCAAGGTCCGCGACGTCCGCGTGCTCGCGATCTACGGCGGCCGCGCCTACGAGCCGCAGGTCGAGGCGCTCAAGAAGGGCGTCGACATCATCGTCGGCACCCCGGGCCGCCTGCTCGACCTCGCGGGGCAGCGCAAGCTGGACCTGTCGAAGGTCCGCGCGCTGGTCCTCGACGAGGCCGACGAGATGCTCGACCTGGGCTTCCTGCCCGACGTCGAGAAGATCATCACCATGCTGCCCGCCAAGCGGCAGACCCTGCTGTTCTCGGCGACCATGCCGGGCCAGGTCATCAGCCTCGCCCGCCGGTACATGAGCCAGCCGACCCACATCCGGGCCGCCGCGCCGGACGACACCGGCCACACCGTGGCCAACACCACCCAGCACATCTTCCGGGCGCACTCGCTCGACAAGGTGGAGATGGTCTCGCGCATCCTGCAGTCCGACGGCCGCGGCCTGGCGATGATCTTTTGCCGGACCAAGCGCACCGCCGCCGACGTCTCCGACCAGCTGACCCAGCGCGGCTTCGCGGCCGGCGCGGTCCACGGGGACCTCGGCCAGGGCGCCCGCGAGCAGGCGCTGCGGGCCTTCCGCAGCGGCAAGGTCGACGTGCTGGTCTGCACCGACGTCGCGGCCCGCGGCATCGATGTCGAGGGCGTCACGCACGTCATCAACTACCAGTGCCCCGAGGACGAGAAGACCTACCTGCACCGGATCGGCCGCACCGGCCGGGCCGGCGCCTCCGGCACCGCCGTCACGCTGGTCGACTGGGACGACATCCCGCGCTGGCAGCTGATCAACAAGGCGCTGGACCTCAAGTTCAACGAGCCGGAGGAGACCTACTCCACCTCGCCGCACCTGTACGAGCTGCTGAAGATCGCCAAGGGCACCACCGGTGTCCTGCCGCGGTCGGAGCGGACCCGGGCCGGGCTCGGCGCGGAGGAGGTCGAGGACCTCGGCGAGACCGGCGGGCGCGGTTCGCGTTCGGCCGGCGGCCGTGGCCGGGCCGCAGCGAAGGGCGGCTCCGGCAAGCCCGCCGCCGCCGTCGAGACCCCCGAGGAGAAGCCGGCCCGCCGGACCCGTGAGCGCCGCCGCACCCGTGCCGGCAGCGCACTCGCGGCCGACGCGGTGACGGGCGCGCCCGTCGAGGGCGCCGCTGTGGTCGATGCCCCTGCGGCCCCTGCGGCTCCGGCCGTCGAGGGTGCCGAGGGCGAGGCTGCGGCTCCGCGCCGTCGCCGGCGCCGTCCGCGCAGCGCCGCCGCCGGTGAGAGCGCCGTCGCCGCGGTGGCCGAGGCTCCGGCCGCGGTCGCCGAGACGGCCACGGCCGCGACCGCCACCGAGGAGAAGCCGGCCCGCCGCACCCGCAGCCGGGCCAAGGCGAAGGCCGAGCCGGCCGCCGAGGGCGCTGCGGCGCCCGAGGCCACCGCGGACGCCCCGGCCGAGGCCCCGGCCCCGCGCCGCCGGACCAGGGCCCGCCGCCCGGCCGCCGAGGCCACCGAGGCGACGCCGGAGAGCTGACGCACCTGAGGCACCGCCCGGAGGGGGCGGCCCGGTCCCGCACGTCGGGGCGGGCCACCCCCTCCGGCGTTTCACGCCCCGGGGTGCGTCACGCCCACCCCCTAGGCTCGGGGTGACCGGCCGGTCAGTCCGTCCGGGTCACAGGAGAGCCGCAGGAGATCCAGGAGATCCGCCCATGAGCACGCCGCCGTTCCTCACCCTCCCCCGTTGTGCGCGTGCGCTGCGAGTGGCCACCGCCCGCGGGGAGTTCGCCGCCCTGCGGGCCGAACCGGCCGGCGCGGTACGCGGGTCGGCGCTGCTGGTGCCCGGGTTCACCGGCAGCAAGGAGGACTTCATCGCGCTGCTGGAGCCGCTCGCGGCGGCCGGCTACCGGGTGACCGCGGTCGACCAGCGCGGCCAGTTCGAGACCGGCGGCCCCGACGACCCCGCCGCCTACGCCGTCGACGCCCTGGGCGCGGACGTCCGGGCGCTCTCCGCCGTGCTGGCCGCCGACGGAGGCCCGCTGCACCTGCTGGGCCACTCCTTCGGCGGCCAGGTGGTCCGGGAGGCCGTGCTGGCGGCCGCCGCCGAGGGGCCGCTGCCCTGGCGGTCGCTGACCCTGATGTCCACCGGGCCGGGGGCGATCGAGCCGGGCGAGGCGGAGCGCACCAAGCTGCTGATCTCGGTACTGCCGACGATGAGCCTGGAGGAGATCTGGCAGGTGCTCCAGCAGATGGAGGAGGGCTCGGGCGACCCGGCCCGCCACCGGACCCCCGAGGTCACCGGGTTCCTGCACCGCCGCTGGCTGGCCAACGTGCCGCAGGCGCTCATGACCACCGGCAGCCACCTGGTCGACGCTCCGGACCTGGTGGACGAGCTGGCCGCGGCGGCCGGGGCGCTGCCCGCCCTGGTGCTCTCCGGCGTCCGGGACTACGCCTGGCCGGTCCCGGAGCAGACGAAGATGGCCGAACGGCTGGGCGCCCGCCGGGTGGTGGTCGAGGACGCCGGCCACTCCCCCAACGCCGAGCAGCCGGCCGCCACCGCCGAGGCGCTGGCCGGCTTCTGGAGCCGGGCCTAGCAGGTTCCGCCGCTTCCCGCCGGCCCGGCCCGCGTCAGCGCGGGACAAAATTCGTTAGTTACGGTAATATTTGATTCTGTCCGGGAATCATCGTCGACCCCGACGTCGGCGCGAATCAGCCGAAACCAGGACTTTACGGGCGAGCAACGACCCGGTAGCAGCACCACGACACCGTGGTTCACGCGGGACCAGAGGTCCTGGGCAAGCAGGGGGGAGCCCTTTTGCCACAGCAGACCGTCGACCGTTCGACGCGACAGACCCCGAAAGGGCTGATACCGACTCAGCCACAACCGCCCCGCACCGCGGGGCCAGGAAAGGAGACGCCCATGCGCTTCGAGATCCTCCGACTGGACGACGCCAACGGCACCGCCACCGACCGACTGATCGCCGACGCCGAGACCGTCCGCGAGTTCGTCCAGGCCGCCGCCCGCACCGGCGAGCGCCTGCTCATCCGTCCGTGCCCGACCGTCTGACCCAGCGCGGCGCCTCCGACCGGGAGCCCTCACCCGCCGCCGAAGACCCGGGAACGTCCGATACCGACGTCCCGATACCCGACTGACGCCCCGTCGCCGCGATCGCCGATGACGGGGCGTCAGTGCGTCCGGGCCTCCCCGGCCCGCGGGACGGACGTTTGCCGCCGCCCGCCGCTGGACATTCCCTACCGGGAGCCGCCCGCACCGCGCCCACCCGGCGCCGGACGGACGCCCGCCACCGACAGGTGCCACCGCGCCCTCCGTACGGGTGATCGTCCTTGACGCGGCGGTCCGGAGGGAGGAGCGTTGTCGGCTATGAGGGGCGAGCCAAGCTGCCCGAGGTGCGCCGGTCGGGTCCGCGCCCCCGGTCTGTTCTCAGACACCTGGCAGTGTGACCGGCACGGGGACGTGCACCCGATGCAGCCGGTGCTGCCCCCGAGCGTGGAAGCGCTCGGCGTCGCCGTCGCCCGTTCACAGGTCCCCGTCTGGCTGCCCTGGCCGCTCCCGGTCGGCTGGCTCTACACCGGCATCGCGCACGTCGGTGACGACGTCTCGGGCGCCCGGGCCACCGCCGTCGCCTGCTCCGGCCCGGCGCCGCTCGGCGGCTTCGGGGAGCTGGTGCTGGTCGCCGAGGAGCTGGGCGTCGGGCTCGGCGCCCGCTACGCGGGGCTGGCCGGCCCGGACCCGGGCGAGTCCGTCGCCCTCTACAAGCCCGCCGACGCCAAGCTGATGGCGGCCGGGCGGCCCACCCCGATGTTCCACGTCCCGGACGCACCGGCCGACCGCGCGGTCTTCGTCGGCGAGGCCCGCGGGCTCTGGCTCTGGGCGGTGGCCTGGCCAGAGCAGTCGGCGCTGGTGATGTACGACGAGCTGGTCATCACCGACCTGCGCGAGGCCGGCGCCGAGCTGGACCTGCTCCCCTGCGGGGCCCTCTCCCCCCGCCTGCTCGGCTGAGCCCCGCGGGGGCCGCACTATCCTGGGCGGCACCCCGCCGCCCACCCCAGGAGCCGACTCCGTGCGCATCGACCTGCACGCCCACAGCAACGCCTCCGACGGCACCGACAGCCCGGCCGAGCTGGTCGCGGCGGCGGTCGCCGCGGGTCTGGACGTGGTGGCGCTGACCGACCACGACACGGTGGGAGGCCATGCCGAGGCCGCCGAGGCGGTGCACGCGCTGCCGGCCGGCACGCGGCTGACCCTCGTCCCGGGCGCCGAGCTGTCCTGCGTCGTGGACGGCATCAGCATGCACCTGCTGGCCTACCTGTTCGACCCGGCCGAGCCGGAGTTCGCGCAGGAGCGCGAGCTGGTGCGCACCGACCGGTTCCGGCGCGGACGGGCGATCGTCGAGCGGTGCCGCGCCCTGGGTGCGGACATCAGCTGGGAGCAGGTCGAGCGGATCGCGGGCGCCGGTTCGGTGGGCCGGCCGCACATCGCCAGCGCGCTGGTCGAGGCCGGCGTGGTGGCCACCGTCTCGGACGCGTTCACGCCGCAGTGGCTGGCCAACGGCGGTCGGGCGGACGTCCGCAAGCACGAGACCGACCCGGTCGAGGCGGTCCGGCTGGTCCGGGCGGCCGGCGGGGTACCGGTCTTCGCGCACCCGGGCGCGGTCAAGCGCGGGCGGACCGTCTCCGACCGGGTGATCGCGGACCTCGCGGCGGCCGGGCTGGCCGCGCTGGAGGTCGACCACGTCGACCACGACGAGCCGGCCCGCGAGCACCTGCGCGGGCTGGCCGCCGAGCTCGGCCTGCTGACCACCGGGTCCAGCGACTACCACGGCAGCCGCAAGACCGTCCGGCTCGGCGAGCACACCACCGATCCCGCCGTCTACGAGGCACTGGTGGCGCAGGCCACCGGCGCGAAGCCGATCGGGGGGTAGGGCCTCCCCGGCGCGCGAGCCGGGGTGCGGAAGCGCCCGGACGCTCGCCGAACCCGGCCTGAGCCGGTGTCAGTCCAGCGGTACCGCACGGCGGTCGGGGTCGCGCAGGTCGGCGCCGTGCCGGAGCCAGCGCTCCTCCAGGGCGGCCGCGCCGTGCACGCGCTTCCAGCCGGCCTCGTTGGGCGTCATCGGCAGCAGCGGCAGGAACCGGACCGGGTCGGCCGGCTCGTCCAGCTCCAGATCGGGCACCAGCCCGCCCGGCTCGGCGGCCAGCACCGAGGTGAACGGCGCGCCGTCCCAGAGCGGGGTGCCGAGGTCCAGCGAGCCGCCGGGGGCCACCACCAGGCCCTCCACCTGCGGGGTCGCGGCGAAGGTGGCCAAGGTCCTGAGCACGCTGTCGCGCGCCCCACGGACCGTCAGGACCAGTTCGGCGCGCGGGCCCCGGACCTGGTCGGCGACGGTCGCGGCGGGGTCGGCCATCGGTGCGGCGGCCATCCCGAGCGTGGCGTAGCGGACCAGGCCGTCGGCGTCCGGGCCGAAGCGCAGCACCTCGATCCGGTCCGCGCCGAGGAAGGTGACCGCCGCGCGGCCGCTCGGTTCGCCGAAGGCGGTCAGCAGCCGGGCCTCGACGGCGGCCAGCACCGCCTCCCGGGAGAGTCCGGAGGGGTCGTGGGAACCGCCGCCGGAGGCCGAGGAAGGGTCGCCGAAGAGCGGGAAGTCGTGCGCCATGCCGTGAGCGTAACCCGGGGCACCCGCCCGGTTGTCACGAGCGTCACGGGAACGCCGCAGCGGCAATGCCCGGTCAGATGTTAGTGTGAGCGACTGGCCACCGGGGATGCTTACCTCCTCCGGGGCAGCGGCGTGAAGGAGGTGGTTGCGGTGGATACCAGCCGACCATGCAGTACCGGCAGCTCTACCCGGCCCGGACGCCTTCCCCGTACCCCTCGTCACGCAGGCTGAAACAGCCCCAGCAGTAGCTGGGCCCGCCGCGTCCGTCGAGACGACCGAGGCAGTGTCGGGCCGGCCCGGGAGAGCACCCTCACCGGCGTCCGGTCGTTCCAGCGCGTGCCCCAGCAAGGCCGAGGACCGACCGCAGGCGCCCTTCCACCGGTGTTCCTTCGCCGTCGCACCACGGCCACTTCTGTCACCGCGCCGCCGTGCGGCGGCTCCTGCCCCAGGGAGCCTGCCATGTCGATGATCAACAGCCTGCGCGCCGCCGTCCGCACCAACCGCCGCCGCTCGGCGGCCGGCCTGTTCGACTCGATCCACCCGGGCGCGTCCACCTCGGCGGTGGTGGACTGCGCCGTCTACCAGCACGGCCGGCGACAGGGCGAGAGCTGCAGCCCGCGCGAGGCGGCCCGCCTCGTCAAGGCCTCGCAGCAAGTGCCGGACGGTGCAGGATCGTTCAGCTGGATCGGGCTGCACGAGCCGACCGAGGCCGAGTTCGAGGGCATCGCCCAGCGCTTCGGCCTGCACCCGCTGGCGGTCGAGGACGCCGTCCACGCGCACCAGCGGCCCAAGGTCGAGCGGTACGACGACGTCCTGTTCGCCGTCTTCAAGACGATCCGCTACGTCGAGCACGACCAGCTCACCCCGACCAGCGAGGTGGTCGAGACCGGCGAGCTGATGGTCTTCGCCGGGCGGGACTTCGTGATCACCGTCCGGCACGGCGGGCACAGCTCGCTGCAGGAGCTGCGGCACCGGCTGGAGGCCGACGCGGACGGCTCCGGGCTGCTCGCCAAGGGCCCTTCCGCCGTCCTGCACGCGATCGCCGACCAGGTGGTGGACAACTACCTGCTGGTCGCCGACCGGCTGCAGACCGACGTGGACGAGATCGAGTTCGACGTCTTCTCCAACAAGGGCGGCCGGGGTACCGACGTCGGCCGGGTCTACCAGCTCAAGCGCGAAGTGCTGGAGTTCAAGCGGGCGGTGGCGCCGTTGCTGCGGCCCATGCAGCAGCTCTCCGAGCCGTTGCAGCGGCTGGTCGACCCGGACATCCAGAAGTACTTCCGGGACGTCGCCGACCACCTCGCCCGGGTCACCGAGCAGGTGCACGGCTTCGACGAACTGCTCAACTCGCTGCTCCAGGCCAACCTGGCGCAGGTCTCGGTGGCGCAGAACGAGGACATGCGCAAGATCACCGCCTGGGCGGCGATCTTCGCCGTGCCCACCATGATCACCGGCGTCTACGGCATGAACTTCGACTACATGCCGGAGCTGCACCACAAGTACGGGTACCCGATGGTGCTCGGCAGCGTCGTGCTGATCTGCATCGGCATGTACCGCGGCTTCCGCCGCAACGGCTGGCTGTAGAGCCCCGCCCGGGCCGCCGGAGCGCTACTTGCGGCCCCCGCGGGCGACCAGGACCAGGCCGAGCAGGATCAGCACCACCGCCGGGTAGGCGGCCACCGGGGGCCACTGGCCGAGCCAGAGCGCGGCGATCAGCGCGGCCCCCGGGGTCTCCAGCAGGATCGCGGTGGAGGTGACGGACGGGCCCAGGGTGCGCACCACCCGGTTGCTCAGCGAGTGGCCGAGCAGCTGGGCGGTGACCATCAGCAGCACGATCTGCCACCAGGCCCCGGCCGGCCAGCCGCTCATCGTCGTCCCGGCGGCCAGGCAGATCACCAGCAGCACCACCGCCGTGGTGGCGTAGCAGACCAGGGTGTACGCGGTGGTGCTGACGGTCCTGCGGACCTCGGCGCCCAGCAGCATGTACCCGGCCGCCGCGAGGCCGGCGCCGAGCGCCAGCGCGTCGCCGAGCATGGCGCGCGGGGACAGCGACATATCGACGCCGGTGAGCACCAGCACGCCGGCGAAGGCCACCGACATGCCGGTCCAGACCAGCCTGGGCGCCCGCACCCCGAACAGCCGCATCAGCAGGATGGTCCAGAGCGGGGTGGTGGTCACCAGCGCGGTCGCCGAGGCCACCGAGGTCATCCGCAGGCTGGGCATCCAGAGCGCGAAGTGCACCGCGAGCAGCGCACCGGCCGCCACCGCCAGCAGCAGCGCCCGTCCGCCGATCCCGCGCAGCTCGGCGCGGTGCCGCAGCAGCGCGTACGGGCCCAGCACGCCGACCGACATGACGTTGCGCCAGAACGCGATCGCCAGGGCGGGGGCAGCGGTGGCGCTGATCAGCGGCCCGGAGAGCGAGATGCCGGAGACGGAGACGGCGAGCAGCAGCAGGTCGAGCTTGGGGAGCGGGTGCGAGGGCGCCTGGCCGGCCGCGGTGGCGGTGCGGCCGGAATCGGCGGGGGCGGCGGTCTCGGGCCGGGCGGCGGGCACGGCGCTCCTCTGGCTCGTCGTGAGGGTGTGGGCGGATCCTAAGGTAAGGCCCATGGGGCCGTCATGGCACTGTCGCCCGACGAGTGAGACGTCTCGCAGGCGTCCTGCGGGCGCGTCGCCGGGGCAGCGCCGCCAGGCAGGCAGTACTCCGACGACACGCCCCCAGGCCTTACGCTGTCCGCCATGGACCGTACGCCTGCCGCAGCCGCGACCGCCGACGACTTCCTCGACCGGGCTCTGCTGGAGGAGGCCGCCAAGAAGTCCGGCCTGCTCTGGGTGCGCGCGGACGGCCAGGAGCAGAGCCGGGCGCTCTGGCACGCCTGGTACGACGGCGCGGTGGTGGTGGTCGGCGACGGCGGCGAGCAGCCGCTGCACGGGCTCGCCGCCGGAGTCGGCGCGGTGGTCACCGTGCGCAGCAAGGACAAGGGCGGGCGGCTGACCGGCTGGACGGCCCGGGTCACCGAGCTGACGCCGGGCGGCGAGGCCTGGCTCGGCGCCGTGGAGGAGCTCAAGGGCAAGCGGCTGAACGCGCCCGACACCGACACCATCGCCGACCGCTGGGCCCGCGAGTGCCGGGTGCTGCGGCTGGAGCCGGCCGGCGCGCTGGCCGAGCACCCCGGGGCCATGCCGGACACCTCGCACGCCGCCGCCCCGATGCCCACCCCCGCGACCACCCGGATGCCCATCCCGGCCGGGCTGCCCAAGCTGCTCCTCAAGCGCCGCAAGGGCTGAGCCCCACCCCCTGGATCCCCCCGGATTCCCCTGGAGCCCCCGGGCCTCCCCGTAGCAGGAAGCCGGCCGGGCCGGCTTCCTGTGCGGCCGCGGAGCCGGCTCCCCCGCAGGTCACGCACCCCGGCCGCGGGCCGTGCCTCGCCGGGCCGGGCCCGGAGTGCCCGGGTAGCCTTGGCCGCGGGGCGCTCCCCCGCGCCCGTGCGGGCGTCGAGCAGGTCGAACGAGGCGAGGGAGTCCATGGCAGGGGCAGGCAGCCGGGTCTTCATCTCGCACCTCTCCGGCGTCGCCGTCTTCGACCCGAACGGCGACCAGGTCGGCCGGGTCCGTGACGTGGTGGTCTCGCTCCGCCTCGGCGGCCGCCCGCCCCGGGTGCTCGGGCTGGTGGTCGAGGTGATCGGCCGGCGCCGGATCTTCCTGCCGATGACCAGGGTGACCAGCCTGGAGTCCGGCCAGGTGCTCACCACCGGCGTCATCAACATGCGCCGCTTCGAGCAGCGCCCGTCCGAGACCCTCGTCCTCGGCGAGCTGCTGGACCGCACCGTCACCTGGAACAAGACCGGCCAGGAGGTCACCGTCCTGGACGTCGCGATGGTGCAGTCCCGGCTGCGCGAGTGGGAGATCAGCAAGGTCTTCGTCCAGGTCGGCCGGGTCGGCCGGCTGCGCAAGGCCAAGGGCGAGACGATCACCGTGGACTGGAAGGACGTCACCGGTTTCGCCCTCCCCGAGGAGAACCAGGGCGCCGCCAACCTGCTCGCCACCTTCGACCAGCTGCGCGCCGCCGACCTCGCCAACGTCATGCACCACCTCTCCTCCAAGCGCCGCGCCGAGGTGGCCGCCGCGCTGGACGACGAGCGGCTCGCCGATGTCCTGGAAGAGCTGCCCGAGGACGACCAGGTCGAGATCATCGGCAAGCTGAAGGACGAGCGCGCCGCCGACGTCCTGGAGGCGATGGACCCGGACGACGCCGCCGACCTGCTCTCCGAACTGCCCGGCGACGAGGCCGAGCGGCTGCTCCAGCTGATGGAGCCGGAGGAGGCCGAGCCGGTCCGGCGCCTGCTGAAGTACGAGGAGAACACCGCCGGCGGTCTGATGACCACCGAACCCATCGTGCTGGAGCCGGACGCCACCGTGGCCGAGGCGCTCGCCCGGGTGAGGGTCTCCGACAACAAGCCGGCCCTGGCCGCGCAGGTCTTCGTCTGCCGCCCGCCGAACGAGACTCCGACCGGCAAGTACCTGGGCACCGTGCACTTCCAGCGGCTGCTCCGCGAGCCCCCGTACACCCTGGTCGGCTTGCTGGTGGACGACGACCTCGACCCGCTGCCGCCGGACACCCCGCTGACACTGGTCACCAGCTACCTCGCGACGTACAACATGGTCGCCGCCCCCGTGGTCGACGAGGCCGACCACCTCGTCGGCGCGGTGACCGTCGACGACGTGCTCGACCACCTGCTGCCCGAGGACTGGCGCGAGGCCGCTCTGCACGGGCCGGCCGACGAGAGGGAGGTCACCGGTGGACGCTGACCGCAAGGGCCGGCGGGACGACAGTCCCCGCCAGCGTCTGCAGGGCGAGCTGCGGCAACTGCGCCAGCTGCGCGAACTGCGCGCCCGGGAGGGTGCCCGCGAACGGCGCGAGCCCTCGGCCGGCGGCCCCGCCCGCTCCCGGCTCGACCAGCCGCGGACGACCCGCCCCGGCCTGATCACCCTGCCAACGTACGACCCGGAGGCCTTCGGCAAGCTCTCGGAGCGGATCGCCCGCTTCCTCGGTACCGGGCGGTTCATCGTCTGGATGACGATCGTGGTGGTCATCTGGGTGGGCTGGAACACCCTGCTGCCGGACCAGGTCCACTTCGACGACTACCCCTTCATCTTCCTGACCCTGATGCTTTCGCTCCAGGCCTCGTACGCCGCGCCGCTGATCCTGCTCGCGCAGAACCGCCAGGACGACCGGGACCGCGTCAACATGGAGCAGGACCGCGCCCGCAGCGACCGCAACATCGCCGACACCGAGTACCTGACCCGCGAGGTGGCCGCGTTGCGCCAGGGCCTCGGCGAGGTCGCCACCCGGGCCTTCATCGCCTCGGAGCTGGGGAGCATCCGCTCCGAACTGCAGTCCCTGCTCAAGGAGATCGACGAGCGCCGGGAGACGTCCGAGGTGCTGTGACCGGCGGCACGCTACCGCCGGGTTAACCGGTACGCCCGGAGCCGTACCATCAAGGCATGGCCAACGAGACAGAGGTCGCGGCCGGCGTCACGGAGGAGTCCGTACGCCAGGCGCTGGCGACCGTCAACGACCCGGAGATCAACCGCCCGATCACCGAGATCGGCATGGTGAAATCGGTCGAGATCGCCGAGGGCGGCGCGGTGAGCGTCGCGGTCTACCTGACGGTCTCCGGCTGCCCGATGCGCGACACCATCGTCACCCGCGTCCGCGAGGCGGTCGGCCGGGTCCCCGGTGTGACCGGGGTCGAGGTGGAGCTCGACGTGATGAGCGACGAGCAGCGCAAGGAGCTCTCCCAGCTGCTGCGCGGCGGGGCCCCCGAGCGGGAGATCCCGTTCGCCAAGCCCGGCACGCTGACCCGCGTCTACGCGGTCGCCTCCGGCAAGGGTGGCGTCGGCAAGTCCTCGGTGACGGTGAACCTGGCGGCCGCGATGGCCGCGGACGGCCTCAAGGTCGCCGTGGTGGACGCCGACATCTACGGCCACAGCGTGCCCCGGATGCTGGGCGTCGAGGGCCGGCCCACCCAGGTCCAGGACATGATCATGCCGCCGCAGGCGAACGGCGTGAAGGTCATCTCGATCGGCATGTTCACCCCGGGCAACGCCCCCGTGGTCTGGCGCGGCCCGATGCTGCACCGCGCGCTGCAGCAGTTCCTGGCCGACGTCTACTGGGGCGACCTCGACGTCCTGCTGCTCGACCTGCCGCCCGGCACCGGCGACATCGCGATCTCGGTGGCGCAGCTGGTCCCCAACGCGGAGATCCTGATCGTCACCACCCCGCAGATGGCCGCCGCCGAGGTGGCCGAGCGGGCCGGCACCATCGCGGTGCAGACCCACCAGAAGATCGTCGGCGTGATCGAGAACATGTCCGGCATGCCGTGCCCGCACTGCGACGAGATGATCGACGTGTTCGGCACCGGCGGCGGCCAGACCGTCGCCGACGCGCTCACCCGGACCGTCGGCGCCACCGTCCCGGTGCTCGGCTCGATCCCGATCGACGTCCGCCTGCGCGAGGGCGGCGACGACGGCCGCCCGGTCGTGCTCGCCGCCCCCGACTCCCCGGCCGGTGCCGCCCTGCGCGCCGTCGCCGGCAAGCTCGGCGGCCGCCAGCGCGGGCTCTCCGGCCTCTCCCTGGGGCTCACCCCGAAGAACAAGTTCTGATCGGACACACCTCGAAGGGCCGGGCCTGCGCCCGGCCCTTCGTGCTGTCCGGCACTTCGTGCCGTCCGGGCTACGGGCGGGTGTAGGCGATCAGGTCGGGGACGGTGGAGAAGCCGGCGCCGTAGGCGCTGACGCCGCGGCCGTAGGCGCCGAGCAGAACGCCGGGGGCCTCGCCCGCGAGCACCCAGCCGTACTCGGACTCGCGGTAGCGGAAGGGCTGCGGCAGGCCGTTCACCGGGAGGCTGAGGGTGGACCAGCCGGGGCCGGCCAGGTCGTCGGCGAGGTCCCAGGCGAGGGCGGACTGCTGGTCCAGCCAGTCCTGGCGCAGGGTGCGGTCCAGCTGGCCCGGCCAGGTCGAGGCGAGCAGGCCGGAGCCGGCCAGCCAGGCGGCGGAGGAGGCGGAGGTCGCCTCCAGAGTGCCGGTGTTGTCGGCGCTGCGGCGGCTGTCCCGGCGGGCGACGGTGACCACGACCGCGAACTTGCGCATGTCGCGCGGCTCGTACTGCCGGGCCGGCTCCTCGCCGTGGCCGAGGGAGCCGTAGTCGACGCTGCCGGCCGATCCGGTGCGCGGGCCGCCCGCGCCGGCCTGCATCAGGTAGCGGCGGCCGGTCCAGCCGTCGTCCAGGCCGTACCAGGGGAAGTCCGCCGACAGGTAGGGCACCAGCGGGTCCGCCGGGCCGGCCTGGCCGCCGACCACCCGGCCACCGGCCGTGGCCGTCCCCACCGCATGACTCGTCGCGTCCATCCCCGGGCCTCCTCAAACGCACGTATTCCTGCCGCAGCGCGCTCCCATGGTGGCGCACCGCGGCGTCTCCGCCGTGCGTCTTCGGTCCGAAGGGGACCGGAAGTGACCGACGGCACAGCGGGAACAATCAGCACAATAGCGGCGCGGACGCCGCCGCCCCGCTCAGCCGTGCGGCCGGGCGGGGCGGTGGTGTCGTCGTGCGGACGCGCGATCAGGTGGCGTCGGGGTCGAACGGGGGGCGCTCGCCGGGCTCGAGCGGAGCGCCCGCCGAGGCGGCCGCCGGGGCGGCGGCGGAGGACTTGTCCATGCTGACCGTGCCGGTGCGGCCGTGGCCGTTCACTGCGGCGGCGGGCTTGTCGTCCAGCACCGAGCGGATGTCGAGGGAGTCCCGCATCTCCTTGAGTCCCAGCGGGTCCGGGTTGTCGCCCATGAGCTGCTTGCGGACGAAGGTCTTGGGGTGGAGGTCCTCGAACTCGAAGTCCTTGAACTCGGGGCCGAGCTCGCTGCGGATGTCCTCCTTCGCACTGTCGGCGAAGGACCGGACCTTGCGGATGAAGCCCATGGTGTCCTGGATCAGCTTCGGCAGCTTGTCCGGGCCGAAGATCACGATGGCCATGATGACCAGGGTCAGGATCTCCAGTCCGCCTACGTCGCTGAACACCTAAGCTCCCTCAGCTCGTCGGACAACGGTTCCTAACAGCGTAATGGCCACCGGCGGTTCCACGGCCCACGATGTGATGAAGCCGTGGTGAAGACCCGCCGATGACCGTGGCCGAGGTGACCCGGTGTGCCTAACGGGTCTCGTGGTGGAGACCGGCCAGGCCGGAGCTGGGGGTGCGGTCCGGAGCGTCGAACGGCGGGGTCGCACCGCGGGTGGCAGCCACCGGGCGGACCGGGAAGTCCACCGGGACCTGCGCGGTCATCGGGACCAGCCCGCCGCTGCGGCCGGTGCCGCCGACCGCCGGGCTGACCGAGGTGCCGTGCTGGTCCTCGCTCTGCGCGGTGAAACCGCCGACGCCGCCGAGCGTCACCGCGGCGACCGAGAAGGCCCCGGCGGCGGCGAAGACGAACCGGCGCCCGCGCGGCGGGGCGTGCCGGACGACGGCGGGGCTCGCGGCGGCCGCGGCCGGCTCGGGACGGGCGGAGGCCTCGGGGCGACCGCTGCGCCGGCCCATCAGCGGGCGCAGCACCGAACCGCCGCGGCCGAACGCCCGGGGGTCGATGCCCGGCACCGGCGCGTCGGCACCGAGCGCGCCCGCGCCGAAGGAGGCGCCGGCGCCGCGGCCGAAGGAGCCGCCGTTCAGCCGGCTGCCGCCGAGCGTGCCGCCGGCCGCGGGGAGGCCGCCGCCGGGCAGGTCGTCGTCGTCCCGGCGCGACCGGTCGGCGGCGGGCGGCCGCTCGTCCGGGACGTCGTCCGGGAGGGCGCCAACGGCCATCAGCCGGGCCATCAGCCCCGAGGACGGGCCGGGTGTGTCGGTACGGGTCAGCAGGTGCTTGACGGCGCGGCCCTCGTCGGCCTCGGCGAGGCACTGCGGGCAGGTCGCCAGGTGGGCCTGGACGCGGTCGCGCGAGTCGTGGCCGAGTTCGCCGTCGACGAAGGCGGAGAGCCGCTCCCCGAGGTGGTGCTCCTCGGCGTGCTCGGTGGGCCGGACGGCGACCGCGCGCAGCGCGGGATCACCCGGCAGGGCGGCGGCCGGCGGCACGGGCACGTCGGTGCCGTCCTGGCCGCGGCGGCCCAGCTGGGGCCAGCCGCCCCGGCGGTTGGCGGCCTTGCCGGTCGCGTCCGACCGGCCCGGCCCAGACCGGCCGGTTCCGCTCACGATCGCCTCCGTCCGCGCCCGCCCGGCGCTCCGGGGGCCTCGCCGGCGGCGACGCCGACCGGCACCGGCTCCTCGGAGCCGCCCCGGCGCTCGCGGCCGGGGGCCGCGCCGGGAGCGCGGTGCTTGAGCGCGGCGCGCAGGTGCGAGCGGCCGCGGTGGATCCGGCTGCGGACGGTACCGAGCTTGACGCCGAGCGTGGCCGCGATCTCCTCGTAGGAGAGGCCCTCGATGTCGCAGAGCACCACGGCAGCACGGAACTCGGGGGCCAGCGTGTCCAGCGCCTGCTGGATGTCGGCGTCGAAGTGGGTGTCGCTGAAGTGCTGGGCCGGGCTGGGCTCGCGGGAGGCCAGCCGCTCGGCCGCGTCCTCGCCGAGCGCGTCGAAGCGGATGCGCTGGCGGCGGCGGACCATGTCCAGGAAGAGGTTGGTGGTGATCCGGTGCAGCCAGCCCTCGAACGTGCCGGGGGTGTAGGTCGACAACGAACGGAACACCCGGACGAAGACCTCCTGGGTGAGGTCCTCGGCGTCGTGCTGGTTGCCCGTCAGACGGTAGGCGAGGCGGTAGACGCGGGCGCTGTGGGCCTCGACGATCTCCTCCCACGTGGGCGGAGTCCAGGTCTGCGCGTCAGGACCCTCGGCGAAGCTCGCGAGGGCGGCGGGGGCCTCGGTGGTACCGGCGGCCGGCGTCGCGGCGGCCGGCTGGTCCAGGGGGGAGTGCGCAGGCTGGTTCATCACGGGCTTCGGCGTACGGGCCGACGTGGTGCTGCGGATGTGCCGCCGCACAGGGACGTCGCCCTCGGCCACACCTCCTCGGTCGGCTCTTCTGCCCAGCAGGGCCACCACCATATCCACCTCACCCGTCAAGCCCGGATAAAAGTGCCCGGGGCCGTCAAGCCCGGATTACGGGCCCGGGGATGTCGGCTCACCCGGTCCCTGCTCCACCCAACGGCCCGCCGCCGTACGCGGTTCCCGCCCGGCCAGTAATCTGTGGCAGGAAATATCGACATCCGCTTCGACATCCGCTCCGCGCCGGGCCACCGCCCGGGGCTCCGAAAGAGGCAGCCATCAGCGAGTTCGGGCCCGCCCGCGTGGCCCTCGCCGACACCTATGTCGGCGAGGATGCGGTGCTGACGTACGCCCGGGCACAGTCCGCGCGGACCGGCATCAAGGCGATCGGACCGAGCGGCGGGGCCTGTCTGCGCCTGCTGGCGGCGGCGCTCGACGCCAAGGCGGTGGCCGAGATCGGCACCGGGACGGGCGTCTCCGGGGTCTACCTGCTGCGCGGGATGCGGCCGGACGGCGTGCTCACCACGGTGGACTCCGAGCCGGTGCGCCAGCAGCTGGCCCGGGAGGCCTACCAGGCGGCCGGATTCGCGGCCAACCGGTCGCGGTTCATACCGGGCCGGGCACTGGAGGTGCTGCCCCGGCTCGCGGACGGCCAGTACGACCTGGTGTTCTGCGACGGGGACCCGGCGGAGTCCCGGGAGTACCTGTCGGAGTCGATGCGGCTGCTGCGGCCGGGCGGGATGGTCTGCTTCGAGGGCGTCTTCCAGGAGGGCCGGCTGGCCGAGCCTGAGCTCCAGGACCCGCAGACCCACGCGGTGCGCGACCTGGTCCGGGACGTCCGGGAGAGCGAGTCGCTGCTGCCGGCACTGCTGCCGGTCTCGGACGGGCTGCTCTGCGCCGTGAAGCGCTGAGCTCCCCCGGTCGGGCCAGAAGCGGGCGAGCGCTCCGGCCGGCCGCGGGGCGGCTGAGAGCCCCCGGTCCGGCCCGGGGCGGTTCGCGCCCCGGTCGGCCCCGGGAACCACAGAGCCCGGGCAGACGAATTCGTCGTACCCGGGCCCGGCAGCACATCTCAAGGAGATGGCGAGCACCCGCTGCGGTCAGCCGCAGGCCTTCTTCAGGGCCTCGCCGAGGGCGTCGGCCTCGTCAGGCGTGAGCTCCACCACAAGGCGTCCGCCGCCTTCGAGCGGAACGCGCATGATGATGCCCCGCCCCTCTTTGGTGACTTCGAGCGGGCCGTCACCCGTCCGCGGCTTCATGGCCGCCATGCTCGTTCCCCTTCCTGCAACCGCTCAGCTACGCACCGGCAGTCCGTCCACCGCCGGTATCGAACGCATTGATCGGAAGCCATTATCCCGCATGCCACGGCCTGATGACCAACATCACTCTCGGTGCAACCAGGGCCGGACCGGCCTCAAGCGGCACATTTCCAGCCATAAGCCCCGGCGCGGCGCCGGTCCGGAAGCCACCGGAAGGTGCGATACCTCACACTCCCCACCCGGCCGTGTGCTCCGGCATCCTGACACACGACCGACCCGTGACGATCACAAGGGAGCCCCTCGCCCATGTCCGATTCCGTGCTGTACGAGCTGGACGGCGGCCTGGCCGTCATCACCATCAACCGTCCGGAGGCGATGAACGCCCTGGACGTCGCGACCAAGGTGGCGCTGCGGGACACCGTGGCCGCCGCCGCCGAGGACCGGGCGGTGCGGGCGGTGCTGCTGACCGGCGCCGGCGAGCGGGCCTTCTGCGTCGGGCAGGACCTCAAGGAGCACCTGGGCCTGCTGAAGCGGGCCGAGGAGACCGGCGAGGGCGCGCTCAAGACCGTCGCCGAGCACTACAACCCGCTGGTGCGGGCGCTGGCCGGGATGCGCAAGCCGACCGTGGCGGCCGTCGGCGGCGTGGCGGCGGGCGCGGGCGCCTCGCTGGCCTTCGCCTGCGACTTCCGGATCATCGCGGACACGGCCGGCTTCAACACCGCCTTCGCCGGGATCGCGCTGACCGCCGACTCGGGTGCCTCCTGGACACTGCCCCGGCTGGTCGGGCACGCCAAGGCGACCGAGCTGCTGATGCTGCCGCGCACGGTGAAGGCCACCGAGGCGATGGAGCTGGGCCTGGCCACCAAGGTCGTGCCGGCCGCCGAGCTGGCCGCCACCGCGCGGGTCTTCGCCAAGGAGCTGGCCGAGGGCCCGACCGTGGCGCTCGGCGCGCTCAAGGAGTCGCTGGCGTACGGCGCCTCGCACTCCCTGGACGAGCTGCTCGACAAGGAGGACGAACTGCAGACCCTGGCGGGCGAGAGCGAGGACCACCGGATCGCGGTCCGCGCCTTCATCGCCAAGGAGAAGCCGAAGTACCTGGGCCGCTAGGGCCCGGGCACGTCCGACGTTTCGCGCCCGGCGCTGGGCGTCGGGCGTGCCCTAAGGGCTGCGGAGCGCGTGGCGGACGTGGCAGTCCGCCAGGTGGTCGTCGACCAGGCCGCAGGCCTGCATCAGGGCGTACACGGTGGTCGGGCCGACGAAGCGGAAGCCCGCCTTCTTGAGCGCCTTCGCCAGCGCCGTCGACTCGGGTGTGACGGCCGGCACCTCGGCCGGGCTGCGGGGGGCCGGCCGGTCCGGGTCGCCGGCGTACTGCCAGATCAACGCGTCCAGGCCGCCGTCGAGTTCTCGGGCGACCCTGGCGTTGGCGATGGACGCCTCGATCTTGGCGCGGTTGCGGATGATCCCGGTGTCGCCGAGCAGCCGCTCGACGTCCGCCGGGCCGAACTCGGCGACCTTGCCGATCTCGAAGCCGGCGAACGCGGACCGGAAGCCCTCGCGGCGGCGGAGGATGGTGATCCAGGACAGGCCGGACTGGAAGGCCTCCAGGCAGACCCGCTCGAACAGCGCGTCGTCGCCGTGCACCGGGCGGCCCCACTCGGTGTCGTGGTAGACCCGGTAGTCGTCCGTCGAGTCGCCCCAGGCGCAGCGGCGCAGGCCGTCCGGGCCGATCACGGCGCCGTCCGCGCTCACTGGTCGGCCGCCGGACCGGTGCCCTCCGGGTGCTTGGCGAGGCTCGCCGGCTCGACCACCTTGGCGAACTCCTCCAGGCCCGGCAGCGGTTCGGCGCCGGCGTCCGGGCCGGCGGTCGCCTCGACGGCGCCGCGCACCGTGGCGACGGCCTCCAGCTCGGCGATCCGGGCATCCCGGTAGGCGAGTTCGGCGCCCAGGCGGTCCAGGACGTCGTCCACCTCGTCCATCCGGTAGCCGCGGACGGCCATCGGCAGCCGGATGCCGTCCACGTCGTCCCGGCTCAGCGGACGGTCCTGCGGCAACCGGGCGGCGATCCGGTCCTGCACCGCCTCCGGCAGCGAGCCGCCCCCTCCGAGCGCCACCAGCGCGGCGCCGCCGACCACCACGGCCATGGCCACCACGATCACCCAGAACACGTGCTGTCCTCCCGACTTCCCGGCCGGCCCCCGTACTGGTGGGATCATGGTTCCCGAGAGGCCGGGGGCCATCATCGCACCCGCAGCAGCTGTGGAGGAGACATCGGTGGCACTGCGCCTGGGACCACGGGAATTCGGTGACGACGAGCTGGTGATCATGGCGATCGTCAACCGCACCCCGGATTCGTTCTTCGACAAGGGCGCCACCTTCGCCGACGAGGCCGCGTTCGCCGCGGCCGACCGCGCGATGGCCGAGGGCGCCGCGATCCTGGACATCGGCGGGGTGAAGGCCGGGCCGGGCGACGAGGTCACGGTCGAGGAGGAGCTGCGCCGCACCGTGCCGTTCGTGGCGGAGCTGCGCAAGCGCCACCCGGAGGCCGTGATCAGCGTGGACACCTGGCGGCACGAGGTCGGCGAGGCGGTCTGCGAGGCCGGCGCGGACCTGCTGAACGACGCCTGGGGCGGGGTGGACCCGAAGCTCGCCGAGGTGGCCGCCCGGTACGACGTCGGCCTGGTCTGCACCCACGCGGGCGGCGCCGAGCCGCGCACCCGGCCGCACCGGGTCGGCTACGAGGACGTGATGGCGGACATCCTGCGGGTGACCGTCGGGCTGGCCGAGCGGGCGGTGGGGCTTGGCGTGCGGCGGGACGCGGTGATCATCGACCCGGGGCACGACTTCGGCAAGAACACCCGGCACTCGCTGGAGGCGACCCGGCGGCTGCCGGAGATGACCGCGACCGGGTTCCCGGTGCTGGTCTCGCTCTCCAACAAGGACTTCGTCGGCGAGACGCTGGACAAGCCGGTGGACGAGCGGCTGCTCGGCACGCTGGCCACCACCGCCGTCTCGGCCTGGCTTGGCGCGCAGGTCTACCGGGCGCACCAGGTGGCGCAGACCCGGCAGGTGCTGGACATGGTCGCCTCGATCCGGGGCACCCGCCCCCCGGCGGTGGCCCGCCGGGGGCTGGCGTGAACCGCTGGACCTCGTTCACCTAGATCTCGTTCACCGGCCGGCGGGCGTCAGCGAGGATCTTCATGACCTCGTCGATGTCGTCGGTGATGTGGAACAGCTCCAGGTCGTGCGGGGCCGCCTTGCCCTGTGCGACCAGGGTGTTCTTCAGCCAGTCGGCGAGGCCGCCCCAGTACTCGCTGCCGAACAGGATCACCGGGAACCGGGTGACCTTCTTCGTCTGGACCAGGGTCAGCGCCTCGAACAGCTCGTCCAGCGTGCCGAGCCCGCCGGGCAGCACCACGAAGCCCTGCGCGTACTTCACGAACATCGTCTTGCGGACGAAGAAGTAACGGAAGTTCAGCCCGAGGTCGACGAACTCGTTGAGCCCCTGCTCGAAGGGCAGCTCGATGCCGAGGCCGACGCTCAGGCCGCCGGCGTCCGAGGCGCCGCGGTTGGCCGCCTCCATCGCGCCCGGACCACCACCGGTGATCACCGCGTAGCCGGCCTCGGCCAGCGCCCGGCCGATGGCCACGCCGGCCGCGTACTCGGGCGAGTCGACCGACGTCCGGGCCGAGCCGAAGACGCTGATCGCGGGCGGGAGTTCGGCGAGCGCGCCGAATCCCTCGACGAACTCGGAGGTGATCCGCAGCACCCGCCACGGGTCGGTGTGGAGCCAGTCGGTCGGACCGGTGGTGTCCAGCAGGCGCTGGTCCGTCGTGCTTTCGCCGACCTGGTCCCGGCGCACCAGCACCGGGCCCTTCTGCTTCTCGGGCCATGCCTTCTTCGGGCGCGGACCGCCCACCTGCTCGGGACCGTGACCGTAGTGCTTTTCGTCTCCAGTGCCTGTCATGACGAAACCCTACGCCCGTTGATCCCCGTTTTCAGGCAACGGTGGAAGGTCGGTTGGGCGACCGGAAGATGGCGTTCAGCTGCTGGTCCTCCGGTCCGCCCATCGGACCGGTCAGGTGGTCAGCCAGGCGCGGAGCCGGTTCTCGGTCTCGGCGATGGCGGCGAGCGAGCAGTGCTCGTCCCGCTTGTGCGCGAGGTTCGGGTCGCCGGGGCCGTAGTTGACCGCGGGGACGCCGAGCGCGCTGAAGCGGGCGACGTCGGTCCAGCCGAACTTGGCCCGGGCGACACCGCCGGTCGCGGCCAGGAAGGCCTGCGCGGCAGGCTGGGAGAGCCCGGGCAGCGCCCCCGGGGAGGAGTCGGTCACGGTCACCTCGAAGCCGTCGAAGACCTCCCGGACGTGCTTCTCGGCGTCCGCCTCGCTGCGGTCCGGCGCGTAGCGGAAGTTGACCGTCACCACGCACTCGTCGGGGATGACGTTGCCGGCCACGCCGCCGTCGATGCGCACGGCGTTCAGGCCCTCGCGGTACTCCAGGCCGTCGATCTCCACCCGGCGCGGCCGGTACGCGGTGAGCCGGCCGAGCACCTCGGCGGCGTGGTGGATGGCGTTGTCGCCGAGCCAGCTGCGGGCCGCGTGGGCCCGCACACCGGTCAGCCGGATCTGCACCCGCAGGGTGCCCTGGCAGCCGCCCTCGACGGTGGCGCCGCTGGGCTCCATCAGCACGGCGAAGTCGGCGGCCAGCCAGTCCGGGTGCTGCGCGGCGAGGTGGCCGAGGCCGTTGCGGTGGGCCTCCACCTCCTCGCAGTCGTAGAAGACGTAGGTGAGGTCGCGGTTGGGCTCGGTCAGGGTGGCGGCCAGCCGGAGCTGGACGGCCACACCGGACTTCATGTCGGAGGTGCCGCAGCCGTAGAGCAGGTCGCCCTCGACGTAGGACGGCAGGTTGTCGGCGATCGGCACGGTGTCCAGGTGGCCGGCGAGCAGGACGCGCTCGGCGCGGCCCAGGGTGGTCCGGGCGACGACGTTGTTGCCGTAGCGGTCGACGGTGAGGTGCGGGTAGGCGCGCAGGGCGGCCTCCACGGCGTCGGCGAGCGCCTGCTCGTCGCCGCTGACCGACGGGAAGTCGACGAGCCGGGCGGTCAGCGCACCGCCGTCGAGGGTGAGGTCCAGGGGCGTCTTCGGGCTGCTCATGGTCGTCCAGCGTAGTCCTGCGGGTTGGTCCGGCCGTGGACCGCGGGCGGGTGCGGGCGCGAATCGGAGAACCGCGGGCGCCGTACATCCGTCCGAGTGGGTACGGTAACGGATCAGAAGCACGGTGGAGAGGGGCGGCGGTGGCCAGGAAGAAGAGCGGCGAGCAGGGCGGCGACGCGACGCCCGCGCGGCGCCGCAGGCCGTTGCGCGCGGTGCTGATCGGACTGCTGGTGCTCGCGGTCGTCGCGGTGGGCCTGTTCTGGCTGCGCGACCAGAAGCTGCTGACCCCCGAGGGCTGCGCGGTGAAGACGCCGGCCGGCGAGGGCACGCTGGAGGTGCCGCAGGCAGCCAACGCGGCCACGATCGCCGCCGTCGCGCACGCGCGCGGCCTCCCGGACCGCGCGGTGACCATCTCGCTGGCGACGGCGATGCAGGAGTCCAAGATCCGTAACCTGTCCGGCGGCGACCGGGACTCGGTCGGCCTGTTCCAGCAGCGGCCCTCGCAGGGCTGGGGCACGGCGCAGCAGATCATGGACCCGGTCTACGCGACCAACAAGTTCCTCGACGGCCTGGTCAAGGTCCCCGGCTACACCCGGCTGCCGCTGACCGACGCGGCCCAGCAGGTGCAGAAGAGCGGCTACCCGCAGGCCTACGCCAAGCACGAGACCAAGGCGACCCTGCTCGCCTCCGCACTGACCGGCCGCGAGCCGGCCGCGCTCAACTGCGTGGTGCACGACTTCGCCGCGCCTGAGGCGACGGACGACACCGCCTCGCCGGCCGCCTCGGCCGTCCCCGCCGCCGCGGCCTCCGCCACCCCGGCCCTGCGGCCGGACCGGGCGCAGGTGCTGAGCGACCGGGTGCGCCGCGAGTTCGGCCGGACGGTGACGCCGGCCACCGGCTACAGCTCCTCCATCAAGGGCGCCGAGAGCGCCGTCTCGCTCACCCCGGACCCGGCCGCCAGCACCGACGCCGGCCCGGAGGCCGAGCGGCAGAACGGCTGGGCTGTGGCGCACTGGGCGGTGACGCAGGCCCAGCAGCTGGGCATCGAGACGGTCGCGTACGACGGGAAGATCTGGCGCAAGGCCAAGTCCGAGGACGGCTGGAAGCCGCAGCCGACCGGCACCTCGACCAAGCTGGTGCTGGTCTCGCTGGCTGCGCCGGCGAAGGCGTAGCGGCCCGCGGAGGCTCAGCGGCGGTGCGCGCAGGCTCAGCGGCGGCGCGCGCAGGCGTAACGGCCTGTCCAGGCGTAGCGGCCCGCGCAGGCTCGGGAGCCGGGGCGGCGGTGGCCCGGCGGACGGTGGTGCGGTGGACGGTGGTGCGGTGGGTGGTGGCGCGGCGGCCGGCGCTCCCCGGGCGTTGACGCACTGGTGTCCGGGTTGCCGCTGAACGGGTGATTGCGGTCAACCTCGGTGGACGACCGGTCCGTTGCGGCAGGCCGGGGTGCAGAACCGTCTCTGCCCTTGGCCCGCACCGTCTTCACCTCGCCGGCGGGCCGGCCGTCGCACCCCGGCGTCGCACATACGATCCGATCGTCGGCCGGTCCTTTTCCTTGCTCCGGCCGAAACCTTCTGGCTTCTCAAGCGGTAATAACCTCGTCCGCCCGGCGGACGGGACGGACCCAGACCCTTCGAGGAGCCCCATGTCTCACCCCCTCACGCGTCGGATCGCCCAGGCCGCGCTGCTCGTGGCGGCCGGCGCGACCCCGCTGGTCGCGGCCGGCTCCGCGTCCGCCGCCGACGCCCTGCTGCCCAAGTCGGACCTGGCCGCCCCGCTGGGCCAGCTGACCGACACCGACGCGGGGTCCACCCTGCAGCACACCACCCACGAGCTCGGCCAGGCCGCCGGTGACACCGGCGTCGCCGCGGGCGTCCCGGCCACCGCCGACGCCACCGGCAACATCGTCGCCCACCAGCTCCCCGAGGCGAACGAGAAGGCCGGCTCGCTGAACGCTCCGGTCGACAAGACCGCCGCCACCACCGGCCAGCTCTCCGCCATCACCCCGAAGGCCGCGTCCACGCTGGCCGGCGAGCTCGGTGAGGCCGTCACCGGCGGCCACGGCGCGGCCGGCCGCAGCGCCGGGGCCGGCGCCAACCCCGTCGGCGGGCTCTCCCAGACCGCCGGCCTGACCCAGGGGCTGCCCGACACCGGGGCGCTCACCGGTACCGTCCCCGGCGCCGACGCGCTGCCGCTGGGCGCGCTCGACCGTGCGCTGCCGACCGAGGCCACCTCCGCCCTGCCCGGCGCCGACGTGCTGGGCCTGGCCGAGCACGGCTCGGCCAACCGCCTCGGCGGCGCCGACCTCGGCCCGAACTCCCCGCTGTCCGGCCTCTCGCCGACCACCGGCCTGCTCGGCGCCATCGGCGGCGGCAGCCTCGGCGGCCTGCCGATCGGCTGATCCTCCCGCCCTGACGTGAAGGGGGCCGGCGTCCCGTTCCGGACGCCGGCCCCCTTCACTGTGCGGTGCTCAGCCGCGCAGCCGCTCCACGGCCGCCGCGACCCGCTCGTCGGTCGCGGTGAACGCGACCCGGACGAACCGCTCGCCGGCCGGCCCGTAGAAGTCACCGGGCGCCACCAGGATGCCCAGCCCGGCCAGTTCGGCCACCGTCTCCCAGCAGGGCCGGTCCTGGGTCGCCCACAGGTACAGGCTCGCCTCCGAGTGCTCCACCCGGAATCCGTACGTCTCCAGCGCCGCCCGCAGCGCCGAGCGCCGCGCCGCGTACCGCTCGCGCTGCTCGGCCACGTGCGCGTCGTCCGCCAGCGCCGCGATCGTCGCCGCCTGGACCGGCGCCGGGACGATCATGCCGCCGTGCTTGCGGACCTCCAGCAGCTCCCTGACCACCACCGGATCGCCCGCCACGAAGGAGGCGCGGTAGCCGGCCAGGTTGGAGCGCTTGGAGAGGGAGTGGACGGCCAGCAGGCCCTCGTGCTGCTTTCCGTCGTCGGGGCCGCCGCAGACGTCCGGGTGCAGGACGGAGACCGGGTCGGCCTCCCAGCCCAGCTCCAGGTAGCACTCGTCGCTGACCAGCAGCGCCCGGTGCTCCCGGGCCCACTCCACCGCGCGGCGCAGCTCGTCCTTGCCGAGCACCCGGCCGGTCGGGTTGGAGGGCGAGTTGACCCAGAGCAGGCGCACCCTCGAGCCGTCCAGCTCGTCCACCGAGTCGTACTCGACCGGCTCGGCGCCGCAGAGCCGCGCGCCCACCTCGTAGGTCGGGTAGGCGAGGCGCGGGTAGGCGACCTGGTCGCCGGGGCCGAGGCCGAGCTGGGTCGGCAGCCAGGCCACCAGCTCCTTGGAGCCGACGGTCGGCAGGACGGCCTGCGGACCGACCTCGGCGCCGACCCGGCGGCGCAGCCAGCCGGCGATCGCCTCGCGCAGCTCCACCGGGCCCCAGACCGTCGGGTACCCGGGGGTGTCGGTGGCGGCGGCCAGCGCCTTCTGGACCACCTCGGGGACCGGGTCCACCGGGGTGCCCACGGAGAGGTCGCAGAGCCCGCCGGGGTGGGCGAGCGCGGTCCGCTTGTACGGCTCCAGCTTGTCCCAGGGGAAGACCGGCAGGAGGTCGGAAACGCGGCGCGCCGCCCCCGGGTGACCCGGGAACGGCGCGTGCGTGCTGTCGTTGGTGCTCACAGCTCAGTTGCCACCGATCGTCAGTGGTCGGCGTTCTGCGGCGGCAGAGCGGCGATGAACGGGTGGTCGCGCTCGATCAGGCCGAGCTTCGAGGCACCACCGGGCGAACCGAGGTCGTCGAAGAACTCGACGTTCGCCTTGTAGTAGTCCTTCCACTCCTCCGGAGTGTCATCCTCGTAGAAGATCGCCTCGACCGGGCAGACCGGCTCGCAAGCGCCACAGTCGACACACTCATCCGGGTGGATGTAGAGCGATCGCTCGCCCTCGTAGATGCAGTCAACCGGGCACTCTTCGATGCACGCCTTGTCCTTGACGTCGACACAAGGCTGCGCGATGACGTAGGTCACGCTGTCGTTCCTCCTCGGAAGGGCCCTGGCGGCCCATTCTGTTCTGCTCGCGTGCGCGGGTGAGCGCGGCGTCGTCGATGCCCGCCCCTAGTATCGCGGGTCGGAGACGGCAAATGCACAGGAGGTGCCCAGATGGCGGCTGGAGGACCGGTCCAGGATCGCCCGGAGGTCCGGATAGATCGCTCTGACGTGGGACGACGCGTGTCCGTCCGGCGTGTCGCGGAGTTCGTGGACGGCCGGCCGATGTTCCGGGATGCGATCGGTGTGCTCACATCGTGGGACGATCATGGGTTGACGATCGCCCCGCGCAGCGGCGGTCCGGTCTCCTTCGACGAGAAACTGCTGGTCGCGGGCAAGGTGGTGCCGCTCTTCCCGGCCCGGCGCGCCCCGCTGCCGCCCACCACGCCGGTCGAGCTCCAGCGGATCGCCGCCCGCGGCTGGCCGGCCGTCGAGCAGGAGCCGCTCGGCGCGTGGACGCTGCGCGCCTCGTCCGGGTTCACCCGGCGGGCCAACTCCGTCCAGGCGCTCGGCGACCCCGGGATGCCGCTCGGCGTGGCGCTCACCGCGGTGCAGGAGTGGTACGCGGCGCGCGGGCTGCCGGCCTGGGTCGAGGTCTCCACGCCCGGCTCGCCCGAGGCGCTGCGGGCCGAGCTGGACCGGCGGGGCGCGGCGTACTCACCGACCCTGGTGCGGGTCGCCGGGCTGGCACCGCTGGCCCGGCTGGGGGCCTCCTCCGCGGTGGAGCGGGTCCGGCTCGCGCGCACGGCCGGTGCCGAGTGGATGTCGCTGTACCGGCGGGTGACGGACGACCCCGCCGTGGAGGAGGCGGCGCGCCGGGTGATCCACGGCGGCCCGTCGGTCTGGTTCGCCACCGTGCCGGGCGCCCCCGGGCAGCCGCCGCTGGCGATCGGACGCTGCGTCATCGACGGGCCCTGGGCCTGTTTCGGCGCGATCGAGGTCGCCCCGTACGCCCGCCGCGCGGGCCTGGCCACCGCGCTGATGGCCGTGCTCGCCGCCCGGGCCGCGGAGGAGGGCGCCACCGGCGCGTACCTCCAGGTCGAGGCCGAGAACGACGGTGCGAACGCGCTCTATGACGGACTTGGCTTCACGACCAGTCACACTTACCACTACGCCCGCCTTCCCCAGGGGTAGGACTCCCCCGGGGGGTTCCGTCCGCCCGTCCGATTGCCTTTCCGTCCGCCCGTTGTCCGCCCGTCTGTTGTCCGCCCGTCGTACGAAAGCCGTCGCAGCCACCGTGACCGAGCAGAGCAGAGCACGCTTCCGGACCGAGGCCCGGGCCGAGCACCCCGATCCGGTGCTGCTCTGCCTGCTCGCCGCCGCCGAACACACCCCCGCCCCAGACCCCGACGACCCGCAGGACCCTCCCACCCTGGAGGCCCTGCTGGCCGCCTGCGAGGCCGCGCTGGAGCGGCACGCCGCCGCCGTCCGGCTGGCCGTCGCCGAACGCGCGCCGGCCGGGCCGGAGGAGACCGCCGCGCTGCTGGCCGCCGTCCTGGGCGGGCGCGAGCGGTTCCACGGGCGGCAGTCCGACTACCGGCGGCTGGAGTCCTCGCTGCTGCCGGAGGTGCTGCGGCGGCGGCGCGGGCTGCCGATCATGCTCTCGCTGGTGTGGACGGCCGTCGCCCGGCGGGCCGGGCTGACCGTCCACGGCGTCGCCCTGCCCGGCCACTTCATCGTCGCGGTCGGCGGCCCGGGCGGCGACGACTACGTCCTCGCCGACCCGTTCCACGGCGGGCGGCTGCTCGACCCGGAGGACGCGGCCGCCCTGGCCGGCCGGACCGGACACCCGTTCACGCCCGAAATGCTCACCCCCGCAAAGCCCCTGGACATCGTCCACCGGGTGCTGGGCAACATCCGGGCCTGGGCCGCCGAGCGCCCCGAACACGCCCGCACCCAGCTCTGGGCCACCGAACTCGCCCTGCTCCTCCCCCGCCACCCGGCCCAGCTCCGGCTGGAGCGGGCCGAGCTGCTGGTCCGCACCGGCGACTTCCTCGCCGGCTCGGCCGAGATGGACGCGTACGCGGAGATCCTGGACGCCTTCGACCCGGACACCGCGGCCCGGGTCCGCCTCGACGCCAGGGCGGCCCGGCACCGGCTGAACTAGGGCTTGGCCCGTCCGCCCCGGGCTCCTACAGCCAGCCCTTCTCGCGGGCGATCCGGACCGCCTCGGTGCGGTTGCGGGCCTCGGTCTTCTGGATCGCCATCGACAGGTAGTTGCGCACCGTCCCCTCGGACAGGTGCAGCCGCCGGGCGATGTCCGCGTTCACCGCACCGTCCGAGGCGGCCGCCAGCACGTCCCGCTCGCGGGCGGTCAGCGGGTTGGCCCCCTCGGCGAGCGCCGCGGCGGCCAGCGCCGGATCGATCACCCGCTCGCCGCGCAGCACCCGGCGGATCGCCTGGGCCAGCTCGGACGCCGGGGCGTCCTTCACCAGGAAGGCGTCCGCGCCGGACTCCATCGCCCGCCGCAGGTAGCCGGGCCGTCCGAAGGTGGTCGCGATCACCACCTTGGTCTGCGGCCGCTCCTTCTTCAGCAGCGCCGCCGCCTCGAGGCCGGTCATCCCGGGCATCTCGATGTCCAGCACCGCGACCTGCACGTCGTTGGCGACCGCCGCCGCCACCACCTCGTCGCCCCGGCCCACCTGTGCGACGACGTCGATGTCCCCCTCCAGCCCGAGCAGCGCGGCCAGCGCCTCCCGGACCATGCCCTGGTCCTCCGCCAGCAGCACGCGGACGGAGGGAGCGGCATCGTTCTGAATCTCAGTCATGGGATCTGACCCTAGTAGTGCCCGGTCGGACCGGAGCCGGGCCTGCGCTCCGGCGGCGGCCCGCGGCCGCGTGCCCCTCCCGCAGGCCGGTCACAGCTTGAAGATCGCTCCGCGCCACGTCCACCCCGCACCGAGAACCGCGGCCCGCAAGGGGTCCTTCATCTCCGCGGAGTCGAAACGGAACACCTCGGTCGTCCGCGGACGGCCGTCGGCCCCGCGCTCGACCTTCCACTCCCGGGAAACCGCGGTGACCTGCCCACGGGAGTACTCGCGCGACGGCGCCGGCCTCGGTGTGTCGCCGACCCACGTGACCTCCAGCTGCTCGTCGAGCGCGCGGACTTCGTGGCGCGCCGGAACCAGACGCATCCGGGTCCGGACGACCCGGTCCGGCTGGGTCCGGGCGAAGAACGTACGCCAGGCAGGATCCCTGATCCGCCATTCCGCCACCAGGTCGGCACCCTCGGCAGCAGTGCCGCTCCGCACGACGTACGGCACGTCGGGACCGTTCAGACCGAGCAGCGCCGCCCGGACGTCCTCGGCGGAACGCGGTGCGACACCGCCGCCGGGGTGCTTGGTGCCGGTCAATGCGTCGAAGAGGCCCATCGGGTCAGCCTAGGGACGTCCGGCCGCCGGAGACAAGATCGGTTGCGGGGCCGGTGCCGTCACCAGGGTGTCCGGGCCCGTCTTCACCGACCGGCCGGCGGGCACCCTCCGCCGTGGTCGCCGCCCGCCCGAACCGGACTCGTTCGCCCGGCGGATCCGCTTGAGTCTCCCGTGGGGGGAGACGCGAAGGTGGAGCCATGGACGACCGCACGTTGCAGTACTCGATCGGCGACCTGGCCCGGCGGACCGGCCTGACGGTCAAGACCATCCGGTTCTACGCCGACGAGGGCCGACCCCCGCGCGGACGGTACCGGCAGCTACTGTCGGTGATCAACGGCTGGCCGGTGCCGGAGAGCCTGGCCTCGGTGTTCGAGTGGTTCACCCGGGCGCTGCGAGCCCACGGAGTCCGGGAGTTCTAGGCTGCGGGGATGATCAAGCCGATAGAACTCGTGATATTCGACTGCGACGGTGTGCTCGTCGACAGCGAGCGCATCGCCGCCCGCGTCCAGGTCGCGCTGGGCGCCGAGTTGGGGTGGCCGCTCACCGAGGCGGAGGTCGTCGCACGGTTCATCGGGCGGTCCCAGGCGTCGATCGGCGCGCAGGTCGCGGAGCGGCTCGGCGCGGAGACGGCGGCGCTCTGGTGCGAGCGGTTCGAGCAACGCCACCAGGAAGAGGTGGACACCCGGCTGGAGGCGGTCGAGGGACTGCCCGAGGCCCTGGACGCGATCGACCTGCCGACCTGCGTCGCGTCGAGCGGCTCGCACGAGAAGATGCGCCACACCCTGGGCCGCACCGGCCTCTACGAGCGGTTCGCCGGCCGCATCTACAGCGCCACCGAAGTGACCCACGGCAAGCCAGCCCCGGACCTCTTCCTGCACGCCGCCCGGCAGATGGGCGTCGACCCGGCCGCCTGCGCGGTGGTCGAGGACAGCCGCCCCGGCGTCCGGGCCGCCCGCGCCGCCGGCATGCGCGCCTTCGGCTACGCGGGCGGCCTGACGGCGGCCGAGCTGCTGGAGGGCCCGGGGACGGTGGTGTTCCACGACATGCGCAAGCTGCCGGAGCTGCTCGCGGGAGGGGGAGCGGAGTAGGAGGTCGGTTCGGCCGGCATCCCACTCCGCCGGCACCGCTACAGCCAGCGCTTGGCGGCCTCGACGCTGGTGCCCCCGTTGGTGTTGAAGGCGATCGCGGCACTCGGAGCATGGCGGCGGGTCAGGTTGACGACCTGCTCGAAGAGCGGGAGGAGTTGTTCGGTCTTGCGGATGCCGCCGCCGATGATCACGACGTCCCATTCGCGCGAGGTCAGCGCCGCGATCACCGTGGCTTCGGCGGATTCATCCAGGGCGATCAGTGTCATGGCGGCGTCGATGCCGTGGTCGCCGAAGCGGGCGAGCTCGGCGTCGAGGGCTGCGCGAAGGGCGTCGCCGTCCATGCCGGGGACGGCGTGCGGGTCGATTCCGAGAACGAGAGCAGTGGACATGATCGGTACACGCCTCGTCCAGCCGCATGGTTCCGGGGGAGCGCGGGCCGCCTTGCAGGCGGCCCGCGCGGCGACGGCTTACGACTCCTGCCATCGCGCGTTGCGGAGTCGCGGCCGGCAGATGACGGCGCGTCGAGGACACCGAAGGGCCGGCAGGCGTTGGCGCACAGCGGCGCCGGGGCCGCCTGGGGCCCCGGCCGGGTCGAGCGGCCCGTCCTTACCGACGGCGCAGGCGCGCGGTCAGCACGGCCACCTCCTCCACGCGCAGCAGCCGGCCGAGGAGAAGGAACACCACGGCCAGCGCCAGACCTCCCACCGCCAGGCCCGCCCACGCCGGCCCGACCGCCCGCGACGCCGCCCACGCGGCCGCGCCCGCGGGCAGGGCGGCCACGAGCAGCCGGGCGTGCGTGCCGAGGATCCTCGCGGAGCCCAGGGCACCCAGTCGCCGGCGGAGGAGGAGCGCCGCCCCGCCCACCGCCAGCAGGAACGATGCCCCGTAGCAGGCCGCCATGCCCGTCACCGCCCAGCGCAGCGGCAGGCACGCGTAGCAGAGCAGCGAGCCGGCGGCCGCCGCCGCGACGGGCAGCAGGTTGAGCAGGAACGGCGTCCGGCTGTCCCGCATCGCGTAGAGGACGCGAGTGAGCGCGTAGGCCGCCGAGTACAGCACCAGCCCGGGCGCGAAGGCCGTCAGCATCCATCCGATGGCCCGCACGTCCGCTTCCCCGGCCTTCCCGTGCCCGAATGCGACCTCCGCCAACTGCGGTGCCAGTACGGCGAGTCCGCACGCGGCGGGCACCGTCACCACGGCCACCGTCCGCAGTGCCCGCGAGGCCAGGTCACGCACTTCCGACAGCGAGCCCCGGGCCGCCGCCGCGCTCATGCCCGGCAGGACGGCCGTCACCAGCGACACCGTCATCACGCCGTGCGGCACGATCCAGAGCAGGTACGCGCTGCTGTAGGCGGTGTAGCCGACGCCCCCGGCCACGCCCGCCGCCTCGGCGTGCGCGCCGACCGCCGTGGAGAGCCGCGTCACCACCCAGTAGCCCACCTGGTCGGTCAGGACGAGCAGCAGCGTCCACCCGGCGGCGCGCAGCGGGTCGGCGAGGCCGGCCTCGCGCCAGTCCCAGCGCGGGCGCAGCCGCACCCCGGCGGCGCGCAGGCAGGGCAGCAGCGCCGCGCTCTGGACGACCACGCCGAGCGTCGTCCCCGCGCCCAGGAACGCCAGCTGCGCCTGCGTCGGCGAGCCGGCCCCCAGCAGCGAGCCGAAGACGGCGATCACCACGAGGTTGTTGAGCACCGGCGCCCACGCCATCGGCGCGAACCGCTGCCGGGCGTTGAGCACCTGGCCGAGCACGGTGAACAGGCCGTAGCAGAACACCTGCGGCAGGCAGAGGTAGGCCAGCAGCACGGTGCGGTCCAACTGTTCGCCGCCGTACGAGGTGTAGGCGCGGACGATCAGCGGCGCGGCCGGCACGACCACCGCCGTGATGACGACCAGCACCGTCACCAGCAGGCTGACCAGCCGGTTGATGTGGGCCGCCCCGCCGTCCTCGGACTCCCGTGCCGCCTTGACCAGGTGCGGCACCAGGGCGGTGTTCAGCGCGCCGCCGATGAGCAGCACGAAGAGGATGTTGGGCACGGTGTTGGCGACGTTGTAGCCGTCCGCCGGCAGGCCGGAGCCGAGGACCGCGACGACGAGCGCCGCACGGACGAAGCCGGTGGCCCGGGAGACGATGGTGCCGGCGGCCATCACCAGACTGGGCGGTATCCGACGGCGCGGCTTGCGGTGGCGCAGACGCTGCACGGGCGGCCTCCCCCCGTCGGCCCCAACTACGGTGTGCTCGGCAAGAGTTGTACTCAAACGACTCACCCCTGCCGCCGTGCCAGGTAGCGCCGGAACGCCGCGTGCAGCGGCCGGTTCAGCGGCAGCTCCCACTCCCCGAGGCCCTCCACGACCTGTCCGCCGGTGCCGAGCTTCCAGCGCAGCAGGCCGTAGTCGGGCCCGGAGGGGTCCAGCGAGGGCTGGACGCCGCGCAGGTCGTACACGTCGGCACCGAGCCCGTGGGCGGCCTGGATCATCGACCACTGCAGGGCGTTGCCGGGCCGCACCTGCCGCCCCTGCGTGGCCGATCCGCCGGTCAGGTACCAGGCCCGCCGGCCGACCGTGACGAGGGTGTGCGCGGCCAGCACCTCACCACCATGGCGGGCCAGCAACAGTCGCATCCGGCCGGGAAGTTCGGCATTGAGCTCGGTGTACTGCCGCTGGTAGTAAGCGAGTCCGCGGCCGAGGTCGAAGCAGCCGCGCCGCTCGGTCTCCCGCACCAGTGCGTAGAAGCACTCCAGATCCTCGAACGCACCCTCGGCGACCGACACGCCCGCCGCCCGCGCCCGGCGGACGTTGCGCCGCCACTCCGGTCTCAACCCATCCCAGACGGAGCCGAGTTCACGCCCGGCGAGGGGCAGCCGGAAGGTGAACCGGGGCTGGGTGTCCCGTCCGGCCGGCTGCCAGCTGAGCGCCCGCAGCCGCTCGCCGGTCGTCGAACCGACCGGGTCGACGGCGTCCGGCAGCACCTCGGAGAGCCGGGAGACCGAGCCGCCCCGCACCGCCGCCCGGACCGTCGCCGCCTCCCAGATCCGGTGGGCCGGCGGCGGGCCGATCCGCACCGTGAAGACGCCGCGCGAGCGCAGCAGGTCGACGAGCGGCTCCAGCCGGCGGCCGAGGTCCGGCCCGGACCAGTCGATGGCCGGGCCCTCCGGCAGGTAGGCGAAACTGCGCCCCAGCCCGCGGACGTCCCGGTACAGCACCAGCGCCACGGCGACCGTCCGCCCCTCGGCGCCGGTCCAGGCCAGGCTCTCGGCCCGCCAGCCCGCTTTCACCCGGGCCCAGGACGGGCACTGCAGAAAGGTCGTGCCGCCGTGGGCGGCGATCCAGGCGGCGTGCTCCGCCGCCGGTATCGGCACCACCCGCAGCGGACCGCTGTCCGCCGGACAGGCGGCAGCGGCCTCCGGGACGACGACGGTCATCGGCGATCCCCTCTCGCTCAGGGCGCCGGCGGGGAGCGCCGGCGGACGGCGAGAGCATGCGCCGGGGTGCCTGAAGCGAGGCTGAGAAAGCTGAAGACCGCTTAAGGAACGTTTCGCGGCCGGGTGGCATCCTGATCCGCATGGAGATTCTGGTGGTGGAGGACGACGCCCAGGTCGCCGCCGCGGTCCGCCGCGGCCTGGAGGCGGAGGGATACACCGTCGACCTCGCCCCGGACGGCCTGACCGGCCTCCGGCTGGCACAGCGGCACGCCTACCGGGCGATCGTCCTCGACATCATGCTGCCCGGCCTGAACGGCTACAAGGTCTGCGAGGCGCTGCGCGAGGGCGGCGACACCACCCCGATCCTGATGCTCACCGCCAAGGACGGCGAGTACGACGAGGCCGAGGGCCTGGACACCGGCGCGGACGACTACCTCGTCAAGCCGTTCTCCTACCTGGTCTTCCTGGCCCGCCTGCGCGCCCTGCTCCGCCGCAGCCAGACGCCCGGAGCGCTGCTGCGGGTCGGCGACCTCTGGCTGGACCCGGCGGCCCGCCGCTGCGGCCGCGGAAGCGCCGAAGTCACGCTCACCGAACGCGAGTTCGCCGTCCTGCGGTTCCTGGCCCAGCACCCCGGCGAGGTGCTGTCCAAGCGCCGGATCGTCGACGAGGTCTGGGACATCGCCTTCGACGGCGAGGAGTCCATCGTCGAGGTGTACATCAGCATGCTGCGCCGCAAGGTGGACGCGCCCTTCGGCCGGCACTCGATCGGCACCGTCCGCGGCGCCGGCTACCGGCTGGAGGCCTGACGGTGCTGGGCCGGCTCTCCACCCGGATCCGCACCTCGCTCGCGGCCGGCCTGGCCGCGCTGCTGCTGCTCGGCGTCGGCGCCTGGTGGCTGCGCGGCCATATGTACGACGCCCAGCTGGCCGCCGCCGAGTCGGAGGCGCAGTACCAGGCGCGGGAGATCGGCCGCGCCTTCACGCTCGGCCAGCAGCTGCCGGACAGCGACCTGATGCCCTACCTCGTGCTCGACAAGGACGGCCGGCTGCTCACCCTGGGCGGGCCGCTCACCACCCAGCGCCTGGCCGCCCCGCTGCCACCGGTGGCCCCGGCGCTCGCCCCCGCCGGCTGGCAGCCGGAGGGCGAGCGGATCACCGTCGGCCCGGCCAGCCCGGCCGCCGCCAACCGGTACTCGGGGCGCACCTTCGCCGCGATGGGCAGTTGGAGCATGTACTACCGGGTGACCGACACCACCGGCCCCACCACGCCCCCGCTCGGCCCGGTCACCGTGTACGTGCTGGCCACCCCGTTCGCCGCCGAGGCGGCCCTGCACACCATCGACCCGGTGCTCCGGGCGGGCGTGCCGGCCGCCGCGCTGCTGGTGGCCCTGATCGCCTGGGTGGCGACCAGCCGCGCGCTGCGGCCGGTGGAGGCGATCCGCGCCGAGCTGGCCGAGATCGGCGAGCACCGGCTGGACCGCCGGGTGCCGGTGCCGAGGTCCGGGGACGAGATCGCCCGGATGGCGACCACCACCAACGCCACTCTGGACCGGCTGGAGCGCTCGTCCGTCCAGCAGCAGCGGTTCGTCGCGGACGCCTCGCACGAGCTGCGCAGCCCGATCGCGGCGCTGCGCACCAACCTGGAGGTCTCGCTGGCCCACCCCGAGCGCACCGACTGGCCGGCCGCCACCCAGGAGGCGCTGACCTCGGTCGAGCGGCTCCAGCAGCTCACCGAGGACCTGCTCTTCCTGGCCCGCGGCGCCCACCCGGCCGCGGCCGGCCCGGACACCACTGTCGACCTCTCCGCCGTGCTGCGCGAACTCGCCGACCAGTACCGCCCGGTGATCGGCGGCCGGCCGGCGCTGGTGGTGGACGCGCCCGACCCGCTGCCGGTGCGCGGCAGCCGCCTCCGGCTGCACCGGCTGGTCCGCAACCTGCTCGACAACGCCCGCCGGCACGCCACGTCCGAGATCGTGCTGGCCACCCGCCGGACGGCACACGGCTGCGTCCTGGAGGTCCGCGACGACGGGCCGGGCGTGCCGCCGCAGGACCGCGAGCGGATCTTCGAACCGTTCACCCGGCTCGACGAGGCGCGCAGCCGGGACGCCGGCGGCAGCGGCCTCGGGCTGGCCATCGCGGCCGACATCGCCACCCGGCACGGCGGCACCCTGCGGGTCGCGCCCTCCCCGCGCGGCGCCCGCTTCCTCCTCGAACTCCCCGACCTCTAGGAGATGTTGGTCGCCTGACCCACGGTGGGGGCCGACACCGTCCGCAGCGGCACCAGCGCCCGCAGCCGGAAGCCCCTCCCGCGCTCGCCCGGCCCGGTCTCCAGCCGGCCGCCGACCAGCGCCAACCGCTCGTCCAGGCCGGAAAGCCCGTTCCCCGGCGCCGACTTGCCCGGCCCGGCCCCGTTGTCGGTGATCTCCAGGACGGCGTACCGCTCTCCGTTGCCCTCCCACGCCTCGTCCCCCCGCACGGTGCAGAGCGTCGCGCCCTCGCCGTGCCGGACGATGTTGGTGACCGCCTCGCGCAGCGCCCAGGCCAGCGCGCCCGCCTCCTCGGTGGCCAGCCCCGGCCAGGCGTCCACCAGCTCGGGCGCCGCCTCCAGCCGGACCTGCGCGGCCGCCAACGCCGTGCGGGCAGCGGCGAGTTCGACCGGCAGGGTGGGCCGGCGGAACCCGGTAACGGCCTCCCGGACGTCGATCAGCGACTGCCGGGCGACCTTCTCGATGTCGGCGACCTGCGCCCGCGCCGCCTCGTCCTTGCCGCCGTCCATGAACCTCCCGGCCAGCTCGCTCTTCAGCGTGATCAGCGAGAGCGAGTGCCCGAGCAGGTCGTGCAGGTCCCGGGCGAGCCGCAGCCGCTCCTCGGACGCGGCGAGGTGGGCGACGGCGGCCCGCGCCTCGCGCAGCTCCCGCATGGTGGTGACCAGCCGCTGCAGCCCGGTCATGGCGGCGCCGGAGAGGAAGGCGGTGAGTGCGATGGTGGGGATCGCTCCGGGGTCGGCGTGGCTGAGCAGCCCGACCGCCACGGTGAGCCCGGCCATCCCGCCCACCCCGGCGATCCCGTACCGCGGCGGCGCGATGATCGCGACCGCCACCGAGGCGTAGGTGAACAGGGTCAGCCAGGAGGTGCCGAGGCCGAAGGCGGTGACCACCGCGATGACGGCCATCATCGCCACCACCGCCTGGGCGGCGCGCGGCGGCGAGCCGGGGCGGGAGCGGAAGACCACCAGGCTGACGTAGGCGGCGACGAAGGCGGCCAGGGCGATCCAGCCGGCCAGGGTGGCGGCCGTCCCGTGCTTGTGCTGGAGCAGGTCGCCCACCGGGTAGGCCAGGTAGACCATCCAGAGCAGCATCCAGCTGACCTTGACCAGCAGCTGCCGCCTGGTCTCCACCGGAGCGCCGGGGACGTTCATGAACGACACGCGCCCCGCCCCCGCCTCCGGCTGCTCGTCGGTTCGGTGGGTACGGGGCGTGTCGGGCATGAGGGTCATCATGCCTGCCGGGTGTCACGGCGGTACAGCCCGGCCGCGGCGGCGACGAAGACCACCAGGAAGGCCGCCAGCCCGGCGACCGCGACCAGGTCGAGCGAATGCCCCGGCTGGGTGAAGGTGGCGAGCCTGTTGTACAGGTACACCGGGTCGAACCGCGCGAACCTCTCCAGCGTGCCGGTCACCGGGAACCACGTCCCGCCGAACAGCGCCATCGCCATGTAGGCGATCATCACGATGGTCTGCACCGAGTCCGGCGCCGCCGCGTAGCCGAACGCCACCCCGAGCGCCGCGAAGACGAAGCTGCCCAGCCAGAGCGCGGCCGCCAGGCCGGCCCACTGTCCCGCGCTCAGCCGCACGCCCTGGGTCGCGCCGACCGCGAACACCACCAGGATCGCGGGCAGGGTGGTCACCGCGCTGGAGGCGATCTTCGCCACGGTGTACGCCCGGCCGGGGAGCGCGGTCAGCCGCAGCTGCCTGGTCCACCCGCTCTTGCGCTCCAGCGAGATCCGCTGCGCGCTGCCGGTCAGCACCGAGCCGACCGCGCCGAAGGTGGCCATCGACACCATGAAGTAGGTCTTCACCGGCAGGCCGCCGGCGGCCTTGTCGGTGCCGTAGGCGTTGATGAAGAAGAAGTACATCAGCGCCGGGTAGAGGATCGTGAAGAGCAGGTACTTCTTGTTGCGCAGGGTGCGCATGATCTCCAGCTGGATCAGGGTGGTCATCGCACGGCCTCCGTCGCGAACCGGTTGGTGCCGGCGGCGTCCTGCTCGCCGGTGATGGTCAGGAAGGCCTGCTCCAGGCCCAGGCCGGTGACCTCCAGGCCGCGCGGGTACAGGCCCGCGCGGTAGAGCCCGGCGACGCCCGCGTCGGCGTCCGCGGTCCGGATCCGGACCGTCCGCACCCCCGGCACCCGGGCGCTGACGTCCAGCGCCAGCGTGCCCGGCAGGGTGCGCAGCAGCGACTCCTCGAACGGGCCGTCCACGTCGTGCAGTTCGAAGGTGATCCGGCGGGCGCCGGCCTTCGCCTTGATCTCGGCGGAGGTGCCGTCGGCGATCAGCCGTCCCCGGTGGAGGACGAGGACGCGGTCGGCGATCGAGTCCGCCTCCTCCAGGTAGTGGGTGGCGAACAGCACGGTGCGCCCGGCGTCGGCCTGCGCCCGCATGCTCGCCCAGAACGCCTGCCGGACGGAGACGTCCATGCCGGTGGTGGGCTCGTCCAGGACGATCAGGTCGTTGGCGCCGGCGATCGCCAGGGCGAAGCGCACCCGCTGCTCCTGGCCGCCGGAGAGCCTGTCGGCCCGGCGCTCGGCCAGCTCGGTGATCCCGGCATCGGCCAGCACCTCCTTGACGGCCCGGCCGCGGGGGTGGACGTCACAGGCCAGCTTCACCAGCTCGCGGACCTTGACGTCGGCCATCAGCCCGCCGCTCTGCAGCATCGCGCCGACCCGGCCGGCCGTGATCGCGTCGCGCGGGGCGCCGCCGAACAGCGAGACGGTGCCGTGGTCCGGCTCGCGCAGGCCGAGCAGCAGGTCGAGGCTGCTGGACTTGCCGGCGCCGTTCGGGCCGAGCAGGGCGACGGTCTCTCCCGGCCTCAGCACCAGGTCCAGGCCGTCGACGGCCCGCACCCGCCCGTAGTTCTTGCTGACGCCCCGGAAGGCGGCCACCTCTGTGCCCATCGCCCCGGTCCTCTCCCCTGCTGGTGTCGTTCGCACCACCTCAGCGTCCCGCGCCGGCCAGGTACGGCGGCAGTGCCCGCCGTCGTGGCTTCCGCATGACGGATGTCATGCCGGCGGCCGGTACCCGGGTCACGGGCACCGGCCGCCGAAGCCGCAGGTCAGCAGGTCAGCAGGGAGTGGTGGTCAGCAGGGCTTGGGGGTCAGCAGGGCCGGGGGGGTCAGATCCCCAGCGACTTCTTCACGAAGTCGACCTGGAGCAGCAGCAGGTTCTCCGCGACCTCCTCCTGCGGGGTCATGTGCGTCACGCCGGAGAGCGGCAGCACGGTGTGCGGCCGGCCGGCCGCCAGCAGGGCCGAGGAGAGCCGCAGGGTGTGCGCGGCCACCACGTTGTCGTCCGCCAGGCCGTGAATGATCATCAGCGGGCGCTCCAGCCCGGCCGCGTACCCGCTGAGCGAGTTGGCGGCGTACACTTCGGGCCGCTCGGCGGGGTGGCCGAGGTAGCGCTCGGTGTAGTGGGTGTCGTACAGCTCCCAGTCGGTCACCGGGGCGCCGGCGACGGCCGCGTGGAAGACGTCCGGGCGGCGCAGCACGGCCAGTGCGGAGAGGTAACCGCCGTACGACCAGCCGCGGATGGCGACCCGCTCGAGGTCCAGCGGGAACTCCTCGGCGAGCGCGTGCAGCGCGTCCACCTGGTCGTCGAGGGTGGCACCGGCGAAGTCGAAGGCGATCGACTTCTCCCAGGCCGGCCCGCGGCCGGGGGTGCCGCGCCCGTCGGCGACGATCACCGCGAACCCCTGGTCGGCGAACCACTGCGAGTTGAGGTGCGGGTTGTGCGCCTGGACGACGCGCTGGCCGTGCGGGCCGCCGTACGGGTCCATCAGGACGGGCAGCAGGCCGTCCCGCTCCCGGTCGTAGCCCGTGGGCAGGAAGACGGCGGCGGGGATGCGGCGCTCGCCGGCGTAGCGGAAGACCGGGCGGGCGGTGATCACCGGGGTCTCGGCGTAGGACTCGATGGTCGCGACATCGTCGACCACCACGCCCTCGGGCAGGTCGCGGGCGACCTGGACCAGCGTGCCGGGCAGGTCGGGCTCGGCGGTGGCCCGGACGGTGATCCCGCCCGCGTGCACGGCGGTGGTGACGGACGTGAACGGCCGGCCGTTGGAAGCCTCCCAGCCGAGCCGCTTGCCGTCGTGGCCGATCCGGCCGGCGGCGATCCAGCCCGGCTCGGGGTCGGTCTCCTCGGCGCCGCCGGAGGCGGTGAAGAAGACCTCCTCGGCCGTCACGGCGAGCACCGAGCGCAGGTGCAGGTCGGCCCCGGTGACGGCGTGGTCGCCGATCACCAGCGCGCGCACCCCGCCCTCGTCGCCGATCCGCACCAGCTTGCCGTCCGGCGTCCAGGCCGGGACGCCCTGGAACAGCTCCAGCCAGGCGTCGTCGCGCTCCTCGTGCAGCACCTCGGTGGCGCCGGTCTCCACGTCCACGCCGAGGATCTGCTGGCTGCGCTGGTCGCGGGCCTGGACGAGCAGCAGCGGCACGCCGCCCGTCGACCAGTGCACCCGGGCCAGGTAGGGGAAGGCCGCGCGGTCCCAGTCGACCTCGACCCGGGTGCCGTCCAGGCCGAGGGACCAGAGCCCGACCTCGGCGTCGGCGGTGCCGGCGGCCGGGTAGGCGATCTCGGCGGGCTCGCTGCCGGGGTTGGCCGGGTCCGCGATCCACCAGCGGCGCACCGGGCTGTCGTCGGCCCGCTCGACCAACAGCCGGTCGCTGTCGGGGGACCACCAGAAGCCGCGGTCACGGCCCATCTCCTCCTGGGCGATGAACTCCGCCTGGCCCCAGCTCACGTTCGCGCCGTCGGGCTCGGCGAAGGCCCAGTCGGCGGTGCCGTCGGTGCGGGTGAGCCGCAGCTCGCCGGCGGTGTTGGCGTACGCGACGAAGGTGCCGTCCGGGGAGAGCCGCGGGTCCAGCAGCGGGCCCTCGGCGGGCAGCTCGGTGCTGGTGCCGGCGACCAGGTCGGCGGTGAACAGCCGGCCGGACAGGGCGAAGGCGGCCAGCGCGCCGGCACCGTCCAGGGCGTAGCCGACGATGCCGGCCGAGCCCTCGCGGCTGCGCTCGCGGCGGGCCTTCTCGGCCGGCGAGAGGTCCTCCTCGCCGCCGCCGAGCAGGACGGCCGGGTCGGCGGCGATGCGCTCCTCGCCGGTGGCGGTGTCGAGGGTCCAGAGCAGGTTGGCGCGGTCGCTGCCGGAGCGCGAACGGAGGAAGACGACCCGGGAACCGTCGGATGCGACGGAGAACGACCGGGGCGCGCCGACGGTGTAGCGCAGCGTGCGCGCGTACTGCCTCGGGAAGGTGTCCGCAGGGGTGTGGGAGGTCATGGCACCAGACCTTATGACGTTCCGGTGCCACCACCCGGCGGATTGTGATCACTCGTTCGGAGCATCGCCCGGAAGTGTGCACCGAACGGGCCCGCACCCCGTCCGACCGGCCCGTACGCCCCCGCCGTACAACAATGCCCCGGCGCATGCAGACTCACTGAACGTAATGCGCCCCTCACTCATCGGGTATGACTGGTCCAACGAGTGATCGTCAAGCCCCGTCCCGGGCCGCGGTCACCCGACCGCAGGTCCCCACGGTCCCGACCGCCGCCCTCCCCGAGGGGGTGGCGCACCCGAGAAGGGGTGTGAACCGACATGGCTTTGTCCATCTCCGCAGCCATGCTGATGCTGGTCATCGTGGTGGTGCTGATCCGCCGCTCCGGCCTGAAGCTCGCGCACGCGATCGTCTGCGCACTACTGGGCTTCTACCTGGCGTCCAGCTCCCTCGCCCCCTCGATCAGCCAGGTCACCAGCAACCTCGCCGGGATGATCAACGGCCTGAAGCTCTAGCTCCCTGCCGCCGGTCGTTAGGCTTCCTCCCATGACCGTGACTACCGGCCGCCGCCTCCTCCTGGTCCACGCCCACCCCGACGACGAGTCGATCGGCAACGGCGCCACGATGGCCAGGTACGCCGCCGAGGGCGCGCACGTCACCCTGGTGACCTGCACCCTCGGCGAGGGCGGCGAGGTGATCCCGCCGGAGCTGGGCCACCTCACGGCGGACCGGGACGACACCCTCGGCCCGCACCGGATCGGCGAGCTGACCGACGCCATGCGCGCGGTCGGCGTCGCCGATTTCCGCTTCCTCGGCGGCCCGGGCCGCTACCGCGACTCCGGCATGATGGGCGTCCCCGACAACGAGGCGCCCGGCTGCTTCTGGCAGGCCGATGTGGACGAGGCCGCCGGCCACCTGGTCGCGGTGGTCCGCGAGGTGCGGCCGCAGGTGCTGGTCACCTACGACGAGAACGGCGGCTACGGGCACCCGGACCACATCCAGGCGCACCGCGTCGCGATGCGCGCGTACGAGCTCGCCGCCGACCCGGCGTACCGGCCCGGGCTGGGACCGGCCTGGCGGATCGCCAAGGTGTACTGGAACCGGATGCCCCGCTCGGTGATCGAGCAGGGCCTCGCCAGGACCGCCGCCGAGGCGCGCCACCCCGGCGTCGCGCAGCAGGCCGACGTCCCCGGCGTGGTGGACGACGCCGTGGTCACCACCGTGCTGGACGGCTCCGCGTACGCCGCCCCCAAGGCGGCGGCGATGGCCGCGCACGCCACCCAGATCACCGTGGACGGCGCGTCGTTCGCGCTCTCCAACAACCTCGGCCAGCCGCTGATCGCCACCGAGTACTACCAGCTGGTACGCGGCCAGGCCGGGCCGGAGCGGCCCGAGGACGACCTCTTCGCCGGCCTGGACACCGCCGGCGGCAGCAGCGCGGACGGGACCGCCACGGACCACGCCACCGCGGCCCACAGCACCGCGGCCGACAGCACCGCAGCCGACAGCACCTCGGCCCACAGCACCGCAGCCCACACCGTCGAGGAGAGCGCCCGATGACCGAGCCGACCGAGACGAAGGCGCCCCGCCGCTCGATCACGGTGACCGTCCTCGGCACCCGGGCGGAGCGCCTGAAGGAGCCCCAGCCCCCTCGGGCCGGGCGGATCGCGGCTTATGTCCTGTTCTTTCTGCTGGGCATCGCGGTGTCGGTCTGCGGAGCATTTGTGCAGGCCTTGTGGCCGCCCGTGGGAGTCCTGCTGGCGCTCGCCGCGACCGCCGCGACCTTCTACGCGGGCCTGCGGGTGACCGGCACCCGGCTCGGCGCGGCAGCGCCGGCGGCCGGCTGGTTCCTCGCACTGCTGCTCCTGATGGTCCCTCGCCCGGAAGGGGACAATGTGCTCTGGACCAATGCCACGTCGCTCGCCTGGCTGTTCGTCGGATCGATCCTGGGCGTGATCTGTGCCACCCTTCCGACCCGGAGCAGCTGGTTCCCCGGGGTGCCCGGCCCCCCGCGCTGACCGCCCCGCTGGGCCGCGTACGGTACCGCGTACGACGAGCAGTCAGGACCACACGGCCGTACTCTCATACCGGAGGAACCGGACGTATCAGGTTCTATCCGAACCGGTTCACCGCTCAGTTCTTCCCAGTATGGTGGTGCGGCAGAACGCCGTACCCGACCGCCGATCCCGCCAGGCCCGGCGCCCACGAACCGCGGTCGCGCCGCACGGCCCGCCCGCGAACCCGGAGCAGAGCAGCATTGAGCAGCCGCGAATCTGAGAACGCCCACCCGACGCCTCGGCGCACGGGCCCGGACGCCTACCCGTCGGGCACCCCGCCCTACGGCACACCGGGATTCCCCGGCGGCGACCGTGCTGGTGCCGGTGCCGTCGAGGGTTCGGCGCCGGGTGACGAGGACGAGGCCCCGAAGACCGAGACCACGCTGACCACGCGGGTCCGGATCAACATCCCCGGCTCGCGTCCGATCCCGCCGGTGGTGGTCCGCTCCACCGTCAAGAACGAGGACGGCCCCGGCGAGGAGAACCCGCCGGCCGCCCCAGAGCCGGCCGGTCCCCGGCACCGCTCGGCCGCACCGGCCTCCCCCGTGCTCGGGGTGATGGACGGCAGCGCCCGGACGGCGACCCCGCCGAACCTGCCGCCCGAGTGGGAGATCCCGCCGGCCACCTCGGAGTCCGAGTCCACCGGCGCCTGGTTCCGGCCGCGCCAGAAGAAGGGCTCGGCCGCCGAGACCGCCCCCGCCGCGGTCCCGGCCGGTGCCCCGGGCGCCCCCGCCGCCGGACCGGCCACGCCCGCCGCCGGCACCGAGGCCCGCCCGAACGGCGCGCGCCCCAAGAACGCCGGCCGTGGCCAGCAGCCGGGCCCCGGCGCGGCCCGCCAGGGCGGCCGCCCGCTGCCCGCGCAGGCCGCCGCCCCCGCCCCGCGCCCCACCGGCGCGCCCGCCTCGCCGTTCGGCGCCGGCAGCGACGCGCCGGCCGACGACGCCGGTGTGTACGAGGACGCCCCGTTCGCCCCCGGTGCGCCCGCCGACCCCTTCGCCCCCAGCCGCGACCTGCCGCGCCGCAACCCCCAGGGTGGCGGCCGTCCTCAGCCCCAGGGCCAGGGCCGGCCGGCCGGCGGTGCACCGGACGCGGCGAACCCGGAGGACACCTCGGTCGACGGCTTCGAGCCGATCCGCGAGGACACCCCGCCCGGCGCCATATCCGGCCTGCCCCAGAACGGCCTGCCCCCGCACGGCGCCCCGCAGAACGGCCGCCCGCAGCAGGGCCTGTTCGCCTCGGCCCCGGCCGGCACCGACCCGTTCGCGGTCCAGCGGCCCCCGGCCGGCGCCGAGCCGTACGGCAGTGCTGCCCCCGGCGGCCTCTTCCCCGGCGCCCCCGGCCGCCAGGGCGAGCCCGCAGCGCCGGCCGACCCCTTCGACACCTCCCCCGCCCAGCCGCGCCCGGGCGCGCACGGCGGCCCGGACGGCGAGGCCCCCACCGGCCCCGCCGCGGTGCCGGTCCCCGCGCCCGGCCCCCGGCCGGACGCGCCCGCCAAGCCGGCGGCCCCCAAGACCGGGGCGGCCAAGGCCAAGCGGGGCGGCACCGGCAAGAAGCTCGTCAAGCTCGGCGTCTACGGCGTCGGCGGTGTGCTCTTCCTGGGCGCCGCCGCGTACGGCACCGGCCTGATGCTGAACCAGTCCGACATCCCCAAGGGCACCGTGGTGCTCGGCACGGACATCGGCGGCAGCAACCGCGACCAGGCGATCCACCAGCTCGACGACAGCGTCGGCAAGGCCGGCCAGCAGCCGGTCAAGCTGAAGGTCGGCGACCAGACCCTGGACCTCGACCCGGCCGTCGCCGGGTTGGGCTTCGACACCACGGCCACCGTGGACAAGCTCACCCAGCACTCGTACAGCCCGGTCGACGTGATCACCTCGCTGAAGGGCGACGAGAAGGCCGTACCGCCGGAGGTCAAGGTGGACCGGGCCAAGCTCAAGGCCGCCCTGGAGGCGCTGGCCGCCGGCTCGGGGCAGGGCCTGACCGAGGGCTACGTCAAGTTCGGCGACAACGGCGAGCCGATCGTGGTGCCCGGCAAGGCCGGCCAGGCGGTGGACTCCGCCTCCGCCGTCGACCAGGTCGAGCAGGCCTACCGCGACCGAGCCGCCGGCAAGCCCGAGCAGCCCGTCACGCTCACCGTCACGGCCGCCCAGCCGAAGATCTCCCCGCAGGCCCTCCAGGCCGCCGCGGACAGCCTCGGCAAGTCCGCGGTGAACGGCAGGATCCACATCGTGGCCGGCGTCAAGACCTGGGACTTCGGCCCGAAGACCGCCCCCAAGACGCTCACCCTGGTGCCCGACGCCTCCGGCAAGATCGTGCCCAAGTGGGACCTCGACGCGCTGGGCGCCCAGCTGGGCACCGTGTTCGACAAGGTGAAGATCAAGAAGAACGGCCAGAACGCCGCGATCACCCCGCAGGACGTCGCCGACGCCATCACCTCGGTGCTGGACAAGACCGGCGACAAGGACCGCACCTTCAAGTTCACCGTCGCCTGAGCGGTCCGCCACCGCTTGAACAGGCACCGCCGAGGGGCGGGCCGGCCCATGGAGTTGTCAAGGGCCGGTCCCGCCCCTCGACAACTCTGCTCCCAGGTCAGCAAGATGTGACGCCACACCACCCGCACCGCCTGTCATACCTGCACCGGGAGAACCGCCATGGGCCGCCGCCCCCTGTCACGCCGCACGGCACTGCTCGCCTGCCTCACCGCGGTCTCGCTGACGCTCTGCGGCTGCGGCTCCGGAGCCGACAGCGGTGACGGCTCCCGGGCACTGCCGACCACGCTGGAGACGCCCAAACTCACCACCGTCGACGTCAACCCGCACGACCGCGGGGAGCTGCGCCAGGGCGGCACCCTGAACGTCGCGATCGCCCAGCTCTCCAGCCAGTGGTCGCCGGTCCAGGCCGACGGCAGCGAGTCCTCCACCATCACCGTCACCAAGCCGCTGATGCCGACCTTCTTCCGCTCCGACGCGGCCGGCACCCAGACCGTCAACCCGGCCTATCTGCAGGACGCCCGCTCCGAGGTCCGGGACGGCCGCCAGGTCGTCACCTGGACGCTCAACCCGAAGGCCCGGTGGTCCGACGGCACCCCGATCACCTGGCGCGACATCGAGGCCAACTGGCGGGCGCTGAACGGCACCGACCCGGCCTACAAGGCGTCCAGCAGCACCGGCTTCGAGCTGGTCGCGGCGGTCGACAGGGGCAAGGACGACTTCCAGGCCGTGATGACCTTCGCGCGGCCGTTCTCCGAGTGGCAGTCGATGTTCAACGGCGCCGCCAACGCCCCGCTGATGCCGGCGAGCCGGCTCGCCACCCCGGAGCTGTTCAACACCGCCTACCTGGACGCGATCCCGGTCACCGCAGGCCCGTTCAAGGTCGAGAAGCTGGACAAGGCCGCGCAGACCGTCACCCTGGTCGCCGACCCGGCCTGGTGGGGCGAGAAGCCACTGCTGGACCGGATCGTCTTCCACGCCGTGCTCCCCAACGCGATGGCCGCGGCCTTCGCCAAGGGGCAGATCGACCTCTTCAACAACGGCCCGGACGTGGCCGGCTACCAGCTGATCAAGAGCACCAAGGGCGCCGCCGTCCGCCGCGCCGGCGGGCCGGACTTCCGCCAGTTCACGCTGAACAGCAGGAGCCCCCTGCTGACCGACCCTGCCGTCCGCCAGGCCGTCTTCCAGGCGATCAACCGGGACGTGATCACCCGCTCCGACCTCAACGGGCTGGACTGGCCCACCGTCACCCTCAACAACCACCTGCTGGTCGCCAACCAGAACGCCTACCGGGACAACTCCCTCGGCCTCAGCCGCTACGACCCGGCCGAGGCCGTCCGGAAGCTGGACGCGGCCGGGTGGAAGCTCGACGGCGACGTCCGGAAGAAGGACGGCAAGGAACTCAACCTGCGGATGGTCATCCCGGCCGGCGTCACCCAGGCCCAGACCGAGGCCGAGGTCACCACCAGGATGCTCAAGGACGTCGGGGCCAAGGTCACCACGGTGACCGCCAACCCCAACGAGTTCTTCGACAAGTACGTCAACCGGCACGACTTCGACCTCGCCGCCTACTCGCTGCTCGGCACGCCGTTCCCGGCCAGCGGCAACCGGGCCAGCTTCGCCCAGAACGGCGGCACCAACCAGTCCCAGGCCGGCAGCCCGGCCGTCGACGCCGCCCTCGACCGGGCCTCCGGCGCGACCGACGCCGCCACCGCCTTCGAGGCCATCAACCAGGCCGACGGCGAGCTGTGGAAGGTGGCCGGCGTCCTGCCGCTCTACCAGCGCCCGCAGCTGTACGGCGCCCGCGCCGACCTCGCCAACATCGGCGCGCAGGGGCTGTCCGACATCGTCTGGGAGAACGTCGGCTTCACCAAGTGACGGGCCGGGCACCGGAGTCGCTACGACCCCGGTGCCCGGCCCGGCCACCGGACGGCGCTCAGCCCGCGCCGATCACGTCCCGCACCTCGGCGAAGTGGCACGCCGACTCGTGCGCGGCCGGCCCGGTCAGCACGGACGGCACCGCCAGCAGCGGGACCTCGGTGGAGCAGCGCTCCTGCGCCTTCCAGCAGCGGGTGCGGAACCGGCAGCCGGACGGCGGGTTGGCCGGCGACGGCAGGTCCCCGCTGAGCAGGATGCGCTCACGCTGTTCGCGCCCGGTCGGGTCCGGCACCGGCACCGCGGAGAGCAGCGCCTGGGTGTACGGATGGGTCGGGTGGGCGTAGATCTGGTCCTCCGTCCCGATCTCGACCAGCTTGCCGAGGTACATCACGCCGACCCGGTCCGAGATGTGCCGGACGATCGAGAGGTCGTGCGCGATGAACATGTACGACAGCTCGAACTCGCTCTGCAACTGCTCCAGCAGGTTGATCACCTGCGCCTGGACGGAGACGTCCAGCGCGGAGACCGGCTCGTCACAGATGATCACCTCCGGCTTGAGCGCCAACCCCCGGGCGATGCCGATGCGCTGGCGCTGGCCGCCGGAGAACTGGTGCGGATACCGGTTGATGTACTCGGGGTTGAGCCCCACCACGTCCAGCAGGTCCTGGACGGCCTTGCGGCGGTCCCCCTTCGGCGCCACCTCCGGGTGGATCTCGAACGGCTCCCCGATGATGTCGCCGACCGTCATGCGCGGGTTGAGCGAGGTGTACGGGTCCTGGAACACCATCTGGATGTTGCGGCGCACCGCCTTCAGCGCGGCACCGGAGAGCCGGGTGATGTCCTCGCCCTTGAACAGGACCTCGCCGGAGGTGGCCCGCTCCAGGTTCATCAGCACCTTGGCCAGCGTGGACTTGCCACAGCCGGACTCGCCGACGATCCCCAGTGTCTCCCCCCTCTTCAGCTCGAAGGAGACCCCGTCCACCGCCTTCACCGCGCCGACCTGCTTCTTGAAGACGATCCCCTGGGTCAGCGGGTAGTACTTGACCAGATCCCGGACCTCCAGGATGGGCTCAGCCATGGAGGGTCTCCTTCCAGAGGTGGCAGGCGCTGCGGCGGCCCGGCAGGTCGGCCCCGTCGGCGTCCAGCACCGGTACCAGCCGCGGGAGTTCGGTGCGGCAGCGGTCCACCGCCCGGTCGCAGCGGGGGTTGAAGGCGCAGCCCTCGGGGATCCGCAGCAGGCTCGGCGGCAGGCCCTGGATGGCGTAGAGGTTCTGGCCCTTCTGGTCCAGCCGGGGGATCGAGTTGAGCAGGCCGCGGGTGTACGGGTGGGCCGGCCGCGCGTACAGCTCGTGCACGGGGGCCGTCTCGACGATCCGGCCCGCGTACATCACCGCGATCTTGTCGGCGACGTCGGCCACCACGCCGAGGTCGTGGGTGATCAGGATCAGCCCCATGTTGAACTCGGCCTGCAGCTCCGCCAGCAGGTCCATCACCTGGGCCTGGACGGTCACGTCCAGCGCGGTGGTGGGCTCGTCGGCGATGATCAGGTCCGGTTCCAGGGCCAGCGCCATCGCGATCATGATGCGCTGGCGCATGCCCCCGGAGAACTGGTGCGGGTAGTCGTTCACCCGCTGCCTGGCCGCGGGGATGCGCACCCGCTCCATCAGCTCGACGGCCTTCTCCTTGGCCTCCTTGCGCGAGGCCCCCTGGTGCACCCGGAACATCTCACCGAGCTGGTAGCCCACGCTGAGCACCGGGTTCAGCGAGGAGAGCGCGTCCTGGAAGATCATCGCGATCTTCCGGCCACGCACCGCCCGGCGCGCCTTGGGGCTCATGGTGAGCAGTTCCTCGCCCCGGAACCGGATCGACCCGGAGGTGATCTTCCCCGGCGGCATGTCCAGGATGCCCATGATGGCCTGCGCGGTCACCGACTTGCCCGAACCGGACTCGCCGAGCACCGCCAGGGTCTCCCCCGCCGACACCGCGTAGCTCACCCCGTTGACGGCCTTGGCCACGCCGTCCCGGGTGTGGAACTCGATGTGCAGGTCCTCGACCTCCAGCAGCGGAGTGCCGGGCACCAGGCTCTCCCGGCCGCCACCGACCACCTCCACCGCGTTCTGGCGGGGTACCGCACCCTTCGACAGCTTCGTCGCGTCACTCATCTCCGCGGCCCTCCTCAGCGCAGCTTCGGGTCGAGGGCGTCGCGGACCGCGTCGCCGAGCATGATGAACGCCAGCACGGTGATGCTCAGCACGACGGCCGGGAAGAGCAGCACATGGGGCGCGGTCAGGAAGCGGGACTGCGCGTCGCTGATCATCAGACCCCAGGAGATCGCCGGGGACTGGATGCCGATGCCGAGGTACGAGAGCGCGGCCTCGGCACCGATGTAGACGCCCAGGTTGATGGTCGAGACCACGATCACCGGGGCGACCGCGTTCGGCAGGATGTGCCGGGTGACGATCCGTCCGGTGCCGGCGCCGAGCGCCTTGGCCGCGACCACGTAGTCGTTGTGCTTGTTGGAGAGCACCGCCGAGCGCATCAGCCGGTAGATCTGCGGCCAGCCGAGCACGGCCATCACCGCCGAGACCGTCCAGGCGTTGCCCTTGCCCCAGGTGGACATGATCAGCATGCCGCCGAGCAGCAGCGGGATGGCGAAGAAGATCTCGGTGACCCGGGAGAGCGCGCTGTCCCAGAGCCCGCCGATCCAGCCGGCCCAGAGGCCGAGCAGACCGCCGACCGCGACCACCAGGGTGGTGGTCAGGATGCCGACGATGATCGAGTTGCGAGCGCCCCAGATCGTCCGGGTGTAGATGTCGCACCCCTGGACGTCGAAGCCGAACCAGTGGTCCGCGCTGGGCCGCTTCAGCGAGTCGGCCAGGTTGCAGAAGCCGCCGGCCCTCGGGTCCCCGTCGGTGAACAGCTGCGGGGCGACGGCCAGCGCCACCATGAACAGCACCAGGAACCCGCCGATCAGGAACAGCGGGTTGCGTCGCAGGTCGTACCAGGCGTCGGTCCAGAGGCTGGCGACCCGTTCGCCGCCCTTGCCGCCCTTCCCGTCCTTGGTGAGCGTGGCGGCCTCCGCCGCGGGCCCGCTCGCGGCGGACCCGGAACCGGGCTGCCCCGGGACCGACACCCTCGTGTCCTCGCTCTTCGTCGGCTCACTCATAGCGGATCCTCGGGTCCAGGACGGCGTACATCAGGTCGACCACCAGGTTGGCGAACAGGTAGACGAGCACCAGGGCGCTCACGATGCCCACCACGATGGTGCGTTCGCGCAGGTAGACGGACTGGAAGAGCTGGTGCCCGACCCCGGGGATGTTGAAGATGCCCTCGGTGATCACCGCACCGCCCATCAGCCCGCCGAGGTCCATTCCCAGGAAGGTGACGATCGGGATCAGCGCGTTGCGCAGTCCGTGCCTGACCACCACCCGCATCGGGCTGAGCCCCTTGGCGACCGCCGTCCGGACGTAGTCCGCCCGCATCACCTCGATCAGGCTGGTCCGGGTGAGCCGGGCGACGTATGCCAGCGAGGTGGAGGCGAGGACGTAGGCCGGCAGCAGATAGGACCGGAAGCCCGCCTCCTCGTTGAACGAGACCGGGAAGAAGTCGATGCCGTAGTCGGTGTTGAGCTTCACCCCGAGGATCAGCTGGAGCACGAAGCCGATCACGAAGACCGGGATCGAGATGACCATCAGGGTCGAGATCAGCACTACGTTGTCGATGAACCTGCCGCGCCGCAGAGCGGCGACCACGCCCGCGGTGATGCCCACCACCATCTCGATGACCAGCGCGGTCACCGCCAGGTTGATGGTGTAGGGGAAGGCGGTCTTCATGACGTCCACGACCTGGTTGCCGCGGTAGTCCTCGCCGAAGTCGCCCTTGAACAGGCCGACCAGGTAGTCCCAGTACTGGACGAAGAACGGGTCGTCCAGGTGGTAGCGGTCGCGCAGCACCGCCACGACGGCAGGGTCCTGCCGCTTCTCACCGGCCAGTGCCGTGATGGGATCGCCGGGCAGCAGGAAGACCAGTGCGTAGATCAGGAACGTCGCGCCGAGAATCACCGGTATGGCCTGGATGATCCGGCGGACCACATAGCGGCCCATGCGGCCTCCTCGTGGCTCGGGGCACGCCGGTGGCGGGCGGCGCGGGGATCACCCGCGCCGCCCGTCAGCTCGTGCCGGTCAGCTGGGTCGCGGTCAGGCCAGTTCGACGTTGGCGAGGTCGATGCGGTTCTGGGCGTCGATGACGACGTTCTTGACGGCCTTGGTGTAGGCACCGGAGGTCATGTACGTGTAGACCGGGATGTACGGCAGTTCCTTGATCAGGATGTCGTCGGCCTGCTGGTAGAGCTTGATGCCCTCGGTGTCGGTCTTGGCGCTGTCGGCCCGGGCCAGCAGGGCCTCGAAGTCCTCGTTGACGTAGCCGCCGTAGTTGGACCCGTTGTCGATCGCGATCTTGGAGAAGATCGGCCGCAGGTAGTTCTCGATCGACGGGTAGTCCATCTGCCAGGCCATCCGGAAGGCCCCGGAGTACTTGTGGTCGCCCAGTGCGGTGAGGATCGCGCCGAACTTCTCGAACGGCTTGAAGGTGACGTCGACGCCGAGGTTGTTCTTCAACTGGTTGCCGACGGCCTCGATCCACTCCTTGTGGCCGCCGTCCGCGTTGTAGCCGATCTCCAGCGTGTTCCCGGGCAGGCCGCCGGCCTGGGTGAAGAGCTCCTTCGCCTTCGCCGGGTTGTACTTGGCGGCGTCGCCGAGTGCGCCCTGCCGGTAACCCGGAATGATCGGGCTGATGAAGTCGTCGGCGGGCTTGCGGGTGCCCGAGAAGATGGTCTTCGTGATCGCCTCGCGGTCGATCGCCATCGAGATCGCCTTGCGGATCTCCGGCTTCCCGAACGCCGGATTGGTCGAGATCGGGAATCCGAGGTAGCCGACCCCGGATTCCGGCTTGTAGATGTAGCGGTCACCGAACTCCTGCGCGACGGTCGACATCGCCGAGATCGGGAGCTTGTTGGTGATCTGGATGTTGTCCGCGCGCAGGTCGTTGTACGAGGTCTCCAGCTTGTCGTAAATCTTGAAGGTGACGGAATCCAGCTTTGCCTTTCCGTCGGCCGCCGGGAAGTTCTCGTACCGCTTCACCTTGATCTGCTTGTTGTGCTCCCACTTGCCGTCCATCTGGAACGGGCCGTTACCGATCGGCGCGTCCTCGAAGGCCTTCGGGTCGGCGAAGAACGCCTTCGGCAGCGGGTAGAACGCGGTGTAGCCGAGCATGGTCTTGAACTGGGAGAACGGGGCCTTGAGAGTGACCGTGAAGGTCTTGTCGTCGACGACCTTGAGGCCCTTGAGCTTGTCCGCGGCGGGCTTCTTGTCCTTGCCCGGGGCCAGCTCGTCCGAACCGAGGATCTTGTCGAAGAACGGCAGCCCCTCCTGCGCGTTGTCCTGGTTCGCCCCGTAGTTCCAGGCATCGACGAAGTTCTGCGCGATGACCTTCTCACCGTTGTGGAAGGTGTAGCCGTCCTTGAGCTTGATCGTCCAGGTGGTGGCGTCGCTGCTCTCGATCGACTCGGCGGCCCGCAGCTTCGGCGAGTTGTCCTTGTTGTCGTAGTCGACCAGGCCGGCGAAGAGCGCCGCGAGAACCTGGGCCCCCTCGGACTCGGCCGTGTTCTGCGGCACCAGGCCGTGCTGCGGCTCACCCGACTCGATGCTGATCGAGCCGCCCTTCTTGCCGGACCCGTTCGCCTGGTCCGAGGACTTCTTGTCGCTGCCGGTGCTGCACGCGGAGACCGCGAGCGCGGTGCAGGCCGCCAGCGCGGTCCAACGCATCGTCTTGGTGAGCCTCATTCAACTGCTCCTCGATTTAGGGGCTTACGAACGAACGGCGCCCCGCCAGTCGGTGTGCCGGGCATGGCGAAGGTCGACATCTCAGGGCCGATCCGCACAGTTGGCGAGGTGACCGCTGATACGCGCAGAGCAACTATCGATCACCGGACCCCTCCGGCGGAATCCACGTCACATCTCTTTTCAATTACATGCTCAGACCAAGTCGTGACATTGCTCGCCAAATTCCTGCATATCGCGCACGGAGTCCCGTGCTCCACTTTCCGGATAACGAACAATATTCTCCGGTATTCGATGCTTTACGGAGCGTAATGATCAAATTCGGCCGGGGAATTCCGGTGTTTCCGCAGGACAACGCGAGGGCGCGCCCTCCGCTGGGAGGGCGCGCCCTGGGTTCGGGATCCGGACGGTGGTGTCAACCGGTTTCCGGCGCCGGCGGGGTCGGGCCCCCGCCGTCCTCGCTCCGGCCGGTCCCGGGCCCGGCCGCACTGGGCCCGGTCTCGCGCTCCGCCGCGCCGTGCTCGATGTCGCGCTCCGCCGCGCTCTGCTCGATGTCGCGCTCCGCCGCGAAGTGACACGCCGAGTCGTGCCGGGCCAGCCCCTCCAGCCACACCGGCGCGGCCAGCAGCGGCACCTCCACCGTGCACCGCTCCTGCGCCTTCCAGCAGCGGGTGCGGAACCGGCAGCCGGACGGCGGGTTGGCCGGCGAGGGCACGTCCCCGGTGAGCACGATCCGGTCCCGCGACTCACGCGCCGTCGGGTCCGGCACCGGCACCGCCGAGAGCAGCGCCTGGGTGTACGGATGGGTCGCGTGGTCGTAGATCTCCAGGTCGGAGCCGATCTCGACCAGCCTGCCCAGGTACATCACACCGACGCGGTCGGAGATGTGCCGGACGATCGAGAGGTCGTGCGCGATGAACATGTACGAGAGGTTGAACTCCCCCTGGAGCTGCTCCAGCAGGTTGATCACCTGCGCCTGGACGGAGACGTCCAGCGCGGAGACCGGCTCGTCACAGATGATCACCTCCGGCTTGAGCGCGAGGCCGCGGGCGATGCCGATGCGCTGGCGCTGGCCGCCGGAGAACTGGTGCGGATACCGGTTGATGTACTCCGGGTTCAGGCCCACCACGTCCAGCAGGTCCTGGACGGCCTTGCGCCGGTCGCCCTTCGGAGCCACCTCGGAGTGGATCTCGTAGGGCTCGCCGATGATGTCGCCGACCGTCATGCGCGGGTTGAGCGAGGTGTACGGGTCCTGGAACACCATCTGGATGTTGCGCCGCACCGCCTTCAGCCCGGCACCGGAGAGCCGGGAGATCTCCTCCCCCTTGTAGCGCACCGACCCGCCGGTGGCCGGCTCCAGGTTCATCAGCACCTTGGCCAGCGTGGACTTGCCGCAGCCGGACTCCCCCACGATGCCGAGCGTCTCCCCCTGGACCAGGTCGAAGGAGACCCCGTCCACCGCCTTCACCGCGCCGACCTGCTTCTTGAAGACGACGCCCCTGGTGAGCGGGAAGTGCTTGATCAGGTCCCGGACTTGGAGGATCGGCTCGCCGGGCGGCACCTCCCGTGCGAACGCGACGTCCTCCGGCACCGCCGGCCCCAGTGCGCTGGCCCCGTTAGCGGTCATGGAGGGTCTCCTTCCAGAAGAAGCAGGCGCTGCCCCGCCCGGCCATCTCCCGGCCGTCGTCCTCGGTGACCGGGAACAGCTCCGGCACTTGGCCCCGGCAGATGTCCTGGGCCCGCGGGCAGCGCGGGTTGAACGCGCAACCCGGCGGAATCCGCAGCAGGTTGGGCGGCAGGCCCTTGATCGCGTACAGCTCCTGGCCCTTCTGGTCCAGGCGCGGGATGGAGTCCAGCAGGCCGCGGGTGTACGGGTGGGCCGGCCGCGCGTACAGCTCGTGCACGGGGGCCGTCTCGACGATCCGGCCCGCGTACATCACCGCGATCTTGTCGGCGACGTCGGCCACCACGCCGAGGTCGTGGGTGATCAGGATCAGCCCCATGTTGAACTCGGCCTGCAGCTCGGCGAGGAGGTCCATCACCTGGGCCTGGACGGTGACGTCCAGGGCGGTGGTGGGCTCGTCGGCGATGATGAGGTCCGGTTCCAGGGCCAGCGCCATCGCGATCATGATGCGCTGGCGCATACCGCCGGAGAACTGGTGCGGGTAGTCGTTCACCCGCTGCCTGGCCGCGGGGATGCGCACCCGCTCCATCAGCTCGACGGCCTTCTCCTTGGCCTCCTTGCGCGAGGTCCCCTGGTGGGCCCGGAACATCTCACCGAGCTGGAACCCCACGGTGAGTACGGGGTTCAGCGAGGAGAGCGCGTCCTGGAAGATCATCGCGATCTTCTGCCCGCGGATCTGCCGCCGCTCCTCCTTGCCCATCTTGAGCATGTCCTGGCCCCGGAACCTGATCTCGCCCCGGGGGATCCGGGCCGGCGGCATGTCCAGGATGCCCATGATCGCCTGCGCGGTCACCGACTTGCCCGAGCCGGACTCGCCGAGCACCGCGAGCGTCTCCCCCGCCCGGACGCTGTAGTTGACCCCGTTGACCGCCTTGGCCACCCCGTCCCGGGTGACGAACTCGACGTGCAGGTCGCGGACGTCCAGCAGCGGCCCCTCGTAGGGCGCCTCCCGCTTCGGCTTGCCGGTGTCGACAGCTGTGGTCACGATGAGTCCCCTCGCTCAGCGAAGCTTCGGGTCGAGGGCGTCGCGGACCGCGTCGCCCAGCATGATGAAGGCCAGCACCGTGATGGAGAGCGCCGCGGCCGGGAAGAAGAGCACGTACGGGGCCGTCCGGATCACCTTCTGGGCGGAGGCGATGTCGATGCCCCAGGAGATGGTCGGGTCCTGCAGGCCGATGCCCAGGAAGCTCAGGGTGGCCTCGGTCGCGATGTAGCCGCCCAGCGCGATGGTGGCGACGACGATCACCGGCGCGAGCGCGTTCGGCAGGATGTGCCGGAGCATCAGCCGCCCGGTGCCCGCGCCCAGCGCTCGGCCGGCCATCACGTAGTCGGCCTGTTTGACGGTCAGGACGGCGCCGCGCATGACGCGCGCGATCTGCGTCCAGCCGAGAACCGCCAGCGCGATCACCACGCTCCACACCGTGCGGGCGGAGAAGGCGCCCAGCAGGACCAGCGCGCCGAGCAGCAGCGGGATGCCGAAGAAGATGTCGACGACGCGGGAGATCACGGCATCCACCGCGCCGCCGAAGTACCCGGCGACCATGCCGGTCAGCCCGCCGAGCAGGGTGACCCCGAGTGTCACGAAGATGCCGACGGTGATCGAGGCCCGGGCCCCGTAGATCACCCGGGCGTAGATCGACCGGCCCTGGCCGTCGTAGCCGAACCAGCCGGCGCCGAAGAAGTCCGTCCAGTCCGGGCGCTTGAGGAAGTCGTGGATCAGGTCGGCCTTGCGCGGGTTGGCGTCCGTGAACGCCCAGGGGAAGATCGACATCACGATCAGCAGCAGGATCAGCAGCGCCGAGATCAGGAAGACCGGCCGCCGGCGGAGGTCCCGCCAGGCGTCGCCCCAGAGGCTGCGGGCCTCCTCCCGTTTGGCCGGGTCGCCCTCGGCCAGGGTCTCCTGCTCGACCGCCATGCCCTGCTCGCCGGCGTAGTCGAGGTGGTCGACACCGGGCGCCGAATGCGGCTTGAACTCGCCCTCGTCATGCAGGTCAGGCATAGCGGATCCTCGGGTCCAGGACCGCGTAGAGCAGGTCGACGATCAGGGAGGCGACCAGGTAGACGATCACCAGGACGGTCACGATGCCGACCACGGTGGGGCCCTCCTTCTGGTTGATCGCCCGGTACAGGACGTTGCCGATGCCCTGCACGTTGAAGATCCCCTCGGTCACGATCGCGCCGCCCATCAGCGCGCCGAGGTCGGTGCCGAGGAAGGTGACCACCGGGATCAGCGAGTTGCGCAGCAGGTGCCGGGAGATGATGGTCCGCCGCGGCAGGCCCTTGGCGACCGCGGTGCGCATGTAGTCGGCCCGCAGGTTCTCCCCGATCGACGTCCGGGTGAGCCGGGCGACGAACGCGAGGGAGAGCGAACCCAGCACGATCGCGGGCAGGATCAGCTGGGAGAGGTCCGTGGAGTCCTGCACCGTCGGGGTGACCCAGCCCAGGTTGGTGGCGAAGATCGTCTGGGCGATGTAGGCGAGCACGAACACCGGGATCGAGATCACCACCAGGGTCAGGGCCAGCACCAGGGTGTCCTCGATGCTGCCCCGCCTGAGGCCGGAGATCAGACCGAGTGCCAGCCCGACGACCAGCTCGAAGGCGAAGGCCATCAGGGCCAGCCGGATGGTGACCGGGAAGGCGTCCGCCATGATGTCGGTGACCGAGCGGCCGGTGAAGCTCGTCCCGAAGTCACCCTGGAACAGGTTCCCCATGTAGTGCAGGTACTGCTTCCACAGCGGCTGGTCGAGGTAGTACCGGTGCTTCAGGTTGGCCACCACCGCCGGGTCGGCGGCCTTGTCCCCGAACAGCGCCGCGACCGGGTCGCCCGGCAGCGTGTAGACCATCAGGAAGATCAGGAATGTGGAGCCGAAGAACACCGGGATCATCTGCAGCACCCGCCGCAGCACGTAACTTCCCATCCGAGCCTCCTTCCTAGGTGACGGGTCGGCCCGTGACCGGGTGCGGCGGGCCGTTGGACCGAGTGCCCGGGCCCCGCCCCCCGTGCGGGGAGGGCGGGGCCGCGCGGGGCCGGGCCCCTCGCCCCCGGCCTGGCGGCCGGGAGGTGCCGCAGCCCGGTGACGGGCGGGGAGGGGGGATCAGCCCTTGACCTCGACCTGGGTCCAGGCCGGGTTGCCGAAGGAGTCGAACGTCACGTTCTGGACGTTGTTGGAGTAGCCCGAGTTGGTGCGGTAGTACCAGAGCGGGATGGCCGGCATGTCGGTCGCCAGCACCGCCTCTGCCTGCTGGTAGCCCGTCACCGAGGCCTGGACGCTGTCCGCCTGGTCCGCCTGGGTGGACAGCTTGTCGAACTGCGGGCTGCTGTAGCCGAAGTCGTTGGACGCCGCGCCGGTGCGGTAGACGTCGGCGAGGAAGTTGGCGTTCAGCGGGTAGTCCTGCACCCAGCCGGTCCGGAACATGCCGTCGATCTGGTGGCCGGTGATCGCCGCCCGGGCGGTCTTGAAGTCGGGCTTCGGGTCACCTGTGCAGTCCGCACCGGTGCTCTGCCGGACCGAGTTGCAGACGGCGTCGACCCACTCCTTGTGGCCGCCGTCCGCGTTGTAGGTGATGGTCAGCTTGTTGCCCGGGATGCCGCCGCCCTGGGCGATCAGTTGCTTGGCCTTGTCCGGGTTGAACGTGCAGAACTCACCGCACTGGCCCGCCTTGTACCCCTCGACGCCCTCGGCGACCCAGGCGCTGGCGGGCGCGCGCGACCCCTGGAGCACCGTCTTGGTGATGGTGTCGCGGTCGATCGCCATCGAGATGCCCTGGCGGACCTGGGCCTTCTCCGGCGCCGCCCAGTCCGCCTGGTACAGCGTGAAGCCGACGTTCTGGATGGCACCCTGCGGGGAGTCGATCGCCCGGTCGCCCAGGTCACTCTTGTAGGTGGCCAGCGCGGACGGCGGCACCTGGTCCATCACGTCCAGGTTGTTGGACTGCAGGTCGGCGTAGGCGGCCTCGGCGGTGCTGTACATCTTGAAGACGACGCCGCCGTTCTTCGGCTTGTCCACGCCCTGGTAGTTCGGGTACGCCTTGGTGACCACCTGCTGGTTGTGGTCCCAGCTGACGAACTGGTACGGGCCGTTGCCCACCGGCTTCTGCCCGTACCCGGTCGGGTCGTTGAAGAAGGCGGACGGCAGCGGCGAGAAGGCGATGTACCCGAGTTTGTACTCGAAGTACGAGACCTTGCCCCGCAGCTTGATGGTGAAGTGCGTGTCGTCCACGACGGTCAGCCCGGACATCTTGGTCGCGGTCGGCTGGCCGCTGGCGGGGTGGACGTCCTGATAGCCCTCGATGTCGGAGAACCAGGAGCTGTTGATCTGGTTGTTGGTGGTGGTCGCGCCCCAGTTCCAGGCATCGACGAAGTTGGTCGACGTGACCGGCGTGCCGTCGTGGAACGTCCAGCCGCTCTTCAGCGTGACGTTGAAGGTCTGCGAGTCGCTGGTGTCGATCGAGTCCGCGACCTGCATCCGGATCTTGGCGTTGCTGGGGTCGTAGTCGACCAGGCCCTTGAAGAGGTTCTGCAGGATGCGCCCGCCGCCGGTCTCGTTGGCGTTCGCCGGCTGCAGCGGGTTCTGCGGCTCACTGCTCTGGTAGCTGAAGGTCTTGCTGCTGTCCGACGAACTGCTTCCGCCTCCGCCGCTGCTGCTGCACCCGCTGGCCACCAGGGCCACGGATGTCGCACCGGCGAGGACCCATCGAGCACGGGGGGCTGCGGGCATGGAGGTCCCTCCTCAAGGTGTGTGTCGCATCACACCCCATGAGAAGCGCGCCCGCGCGGCGGCGCGAGCCGGGTACCCCCGGATGGGTGCAGCAGGCCCTGCGTGGAGTTGACGGAACGCCGGAAGGGCCCGCAGCACGACGGCTGCGGGCCCTTCCGGGAAACGCCTCGGGATCAGACGGCGGCGGCCGTCTCGCGGACCTCGGCGAAGTGACACGCCGACTGGTGCTTGGCCGGGCCGCTCAGCACCTCCGGCACCGCCAGCAGCGGGACCTCGGTGGAGCACCGCTCCTCCGCCTTCCAGCAGCGGGTGCGGAACCGGCAGCCGGACGGCGGGTTGGCCGGCGAGGGGATGTCGCCGGTCAGGATGATCCGGTCACGGCTCTCGCGCGCCGTCGGGTCCGGCACCGGCACCGCGGAGAGCAGCGCCTGGGTGTACGGGTGCGTGGCGTTGTCGTAGATCTCCTCGTCGGTACCGATCTCGACCATCTTGCCCAGGTACATCACGCCGACGCGGTCGGAGATGTGCCGGACGATGGAGAGGTCGTGCGCGATGAACATGTACGACAGCTCGAAGTCGCTCTGCAGCTGCTCCAGCAGGTTGATCACCTGCGCCTGGACGGAGACGTCCAGGGCGGAGACCGGCTCGTCGCAGATGATGATCTCGGGCTTGAGCGCGAGGCCGCGGGCGATGCCGATGCGCTGGCGCTGGCCGCCGGAGAACTGGTGCGGGTACCGGTTGATGTACTCCGGGTTCAGGCCGACGACGTCCAGCAGGTCCTGGACGGCCTTGCGGCGGTCGCCCTTCGGAGCCACCTCGGGGTGGATCTCGAACGGCTCGCCGATGATGTCGCCGACCGTCATGCGCGGGTTGAGCGAGGTGTACGGGTCCTGGAACACCATCTGGATGTTGCGGCGGACGGCCTTGAGGGCCGCGCCGGACAGCTTGGAGATGTCCTCGCCCTTGAACAGGACCTCGCCGGAGGTGGCCCGCTCCAGGTTCATCAGCACCTTGGCCAGCGTGGACTTGCCACAGCCGGACTCGCCGACGATGCCGAGGGTCTCGCCCTTCGCCAGCTCGAAGGAGATGCCGTCGACCGCCTTGACCGCGCCGACCTGCTTCTTGAAGAGGATGCCCTGGGTCAGCGGGTAGTGCTTGACCAGGTCCTTGACCTCCAGGATGGGCTCAGCCATGGAGGGTCTCCTTCCAGAGGTGGCACGCGCTGCGGCGGCCGGTGAGCTCCTTGCCGTCCTTGTCGGTCACCTGGTGCAGCTTCGGGATCTCCGTGCGGCACAGGTCGGTGGCGACGTCACAGCGGGGGTTGAACGCGCAGCCGGCCGGGACCTTCAGCAGGTTCGGGGGCAGACCCTTGATCGCGTACAGCTCCTGGCCCTTCTGGTCCAGGCGCGGGATGGAACGGAGCAGGCCCTTGGTGTAGGGGTGCGCCGGGTTGGCGTACAGGTCACGCACCGGGGCGGTCTCGACGATCCGGCCGGCGTACATGACGGCGATCTTGTCCGCGACGTCGGCGACCACGCCGAGGTCGTGGGTGATCAGGATCAGGCCCATGTTGTACTCGTCCTGCAGCTCGGCGAGCAGGTCCATCACCTGGGCCTGGACGGTGACGTCCAGGGCGGTGGTGGGCTCGTCGGCGATGATCAGGTCGGGCTCCATGGAGAGCGCCATCGCGATCATGATGCGCTGGCGCATGCCGCCGGAGAACTGGTGCGGGTAGTCGCCCACGCGCTGCCTGGCGGCGGGGATGCGCACCCGCTCCATCAGCTCGATGGCCTTCTCCCGGGCCTCCTTCTTGGAGGCGCCGCGGTGCACCCGGAACATCTCGCCGAGCTGGGCGCCGACGGTCATCACCGGGTTCAGCGAGGAGAGCGCGTCCTGGAAGATCATCGCGATCTTCTGTCCGCGGATCAGCCGGCGCTCCTCCTCCTTCATGGCGAGCATGTCCTGCCCGCGGAAGAGGATCTGGCCCTGGCTGATCTTGCCGGGCGGCATGTCGAGGATGCCCATGATGGTCTGGGCGGTCACCGACTTGCCGGAGCCGGACTCGCCGAGCACCGCCAGGGTCTCACCGGCGGCGACGGAGTAGTTGACGCCGTTCACGGCCTTGGCGACGCCGTCCCGAGTGTGGAACTCCACGTGGAGGTCGCGGACCTCCAGCAGCGGGGTGCCAACTTCGAGCCGGCCGCTCTTCTGGTTCTTCTCGATCACGGTGGTCATCGGGTCGTCACCTCTTCTCTCAGCGGAGCTTCGGGTCGAGGGCGTCGCGGACCGCGTCGCCGAGCATGATGAAGGCCAGCACGGTGATGCTCAGCGCGGCCGACGGGAACAGCAGGACGTGCGGGGCCGCCAGGAAGCGGACCGAGGCATCGCTGATCATCAGGCCCCAGGAGATCTCCGGGGACTGCACGCCGATGCCGAGGTAGGACAGCGCCGCCTCGGCACCGATGTAGACGCCCAGGCTGATCGCCGAGACCACGATGACCGGCGCGATGGCGTTCGGCAGGATGTGCCGGAAGGTGATCCGGCCGCTGCTGGCGCCCAGCGCGCGGGCCGCCATCACGTAGTCGTTGTGCTTGTTGGAGATCACCGAGGCGCGCATGATGCGGAAGATCTGCGGCCAGCCGAGGACGGCCATGACCAGCGACACGGTGTAGGCGTTGCCCTTGCCGAGCATCGACATGATCAGCATGCCGCCGAGCAGCAGCGGGATCGAGAAGAAGATCTCGGTGAAGCGCGACAGGATCGAGTCCGTGATCCCGCCCTTCCAGCCGGCCAGCAGGCCGAGGAGCGAGCCGACCACGGTGACCAGCAGCGTGGTCAGGACACCGACGATGATCGAGTTACGGGCGCCCCACACCGTGCGGGTGTAGACGTCGCAGCCCTGCACGTCGAAGCCGAACCAGTGCTCGGCGCTCGGGCGCTTCAGGGAGTCGGCCAGGTCGCAGGCACCGTTCGCGGTCGGGCTGCCGTCCGTGAACAGCTGCGGAACGGCCGCCATGACCAGCAGGAACAGCACCAGAGCGGCACCGATGATGAAGACCGGGTTGCGGCGCAGGTCGCGCAGCGCGTCCGTCCAGAGGCTGGCCACCCGCTCCGGCTTCTGCTTCTTCTCCGGGGAGGTCTTCGGGCTGTTGTCCTCGGACGGGGCCTCGCTGCCCACGGTGATGGTGTCACTCATAGCGGATCCTCGGGTCGAGCACGGCGTACAGCAGGTCCACGAGCAGGGTGGTGATGAGGTAGATCATCACCAGCAGGGTGACCATGCCGACGATCACCGTGCCCTGCTTCTGGTACACGGACTGGGCGAGCAGGCCGCCGATGCCGTGCATGTTGAAGATCTTCTCGGTGATGACCGCGCCACCCATCAGGCCGCCCAGGTCGGCACCGAGGAAGGTGACGATCGGGATCAGCGCGTTGCGCAGGGCGTGACGGCCGATCACCCGACGGCGCTTCAGGCCCTTGGCGACCGCGGTACGGACGTAGTCCGCGCGCATGGTCTCCATCAGGCTGGTGCGGGTCAGTCGGGCGACGTACGCGAGCGAGGTGGACGCCAGCACGAAGGCCGGCAGCAGGTACGCCCGCAGTCCGTCCTCCTCGTTGAAGGAGACCGGGAAGAAGTCGAAGCCGTAGTCGTTCTTCAGCTTCACGCCCAGCAGCAGCTGGAGGACGAAGCCGGTGACGAAGACCGGGATCGAGATCACGAACAGCGTGCTGATGAGGACCAGCTGGTCGATGAACTTGCCCTTGCGAAGGGCCGCCATGACACCCGCCAGCACGCCCATGACCGCTTCGATGATGAAGGCGACGAAGGCGAGGTTGAGGGTGTACGGGAACGCCTCACTGATCATGTCGGTCACGGAGCGACCGGTCAGGCTTTCACCGAGATTCCCCTGGAAGACCCCCGAGATGTAGTTCCAGTACTGGAGCAGGAAGGGGTCGTTCAGGTGGTACTTCTGGCGGATCATCTCCGCCACGATCGGGTCGGCTCGCTTCTCGCCGGCCAGTGCCTGCACCGGGTCACCGGGCAGGTAGTGAACCAGCGCGTAGATCAGCAGCGTCGCGCCGAGCAGGACAGGGATTGCCTGTATCAGTCGGCGGATGACATAGCGGCCCATCAGACCTCCATACTTTCGGACAAGGAAGGGAGGCGGGAGGACTCGGACTGTAGTCCGGTCCACCCGCCCCCGATCGTCTGACTACCGGATCAGCCGGCGAGCTCGACCTTGGCCAGGTTCATGCGACCCTGGGCGTCGGTGTCGAAGTTCTTGATCTTCTTGGTGTAGGCCGCGGAGGACATGTAGGTGTACACCGGGATGTACGGCAGGTCCTGGACGAGGATGTCGTCGGCCTGCTGGTACAGCTTGATGGCCTCGTCGTCCGTCTTCGCCTGGTCGGCCTGGTCCAGCAGGGTCTCGAACTTGTCGTTGACGTAACCGCCGTAGTTCGAGCCGTTCTCGATCGCGACCTTGGAGAAGATCGGGCGCAGGTAGTCCTCGATCGACGGGTAGTCCATCGACCACGCCATGCGGAAGGCGCCCGAGTACTGCTTGGCCTGCAGGTCGTCCAGGATCTTGCCGAACTTCTCGAACGGCTTGAAGGTGACCTCGACGCCCAGGTTCTTCTTCAGCTGGTTGCCGACGGCCTCGATCCACTCCTTGTGGCCACCGTCGGCGTTGTAGCCCAGCTCGATGGTGTTGTTCGGAACACCGTTGGCCTGGGTGAAGAGCTCCTTGGCCTTGACCGGGTCGTACTTGGCCGCGTCGCCCATGGCGCCCTTGCGGTAGCCCGGGATGAGCGGGTTGACGAAGTCGTCGGCCGGGACGCGGGTGCCCGAGAAGATGGTCTTGGTGATCGCCTCGCGGTCGATCGCCATCGAGATCGCCTTGCGGATCTCCGGCTTGCCGTACGCGGCCGGGTTGGTCGAGATCGGGAAGCCGATGTAACCGACGCCGGACTCCGGCTTGTAGATGTAGCGGTCGCCGAACTCGCTCTTGACGGTCGACATGGCCGAGATCGGCAGCTTGTCGGTGGCCTGGATGTTGTCGGCGCGCAGGTCGTTGTACGCGGTGTCCAGGTTGTCGTAGATCTTGAAGGTGACGCCCTGGAGCTTCGCCTTGCCGTCCGAGGCCGGGAAGTTCTCGTAGCGCTTGACCTTGATCTGCTTGTTGTGCTCCCAGCTGCCGTCCATCTCGAACGGGCCGTTGCCGATCGGCTTGTCGCCGAAGGCCTTCGGGTCGGCGAAGAACGCCGAGGGCAGCGGGTAGAACGGGTTGTACCCGAGCATCGTCTTGAACTGCGAGAACGGCGCCGACAGGGTGACGGTGAAGGTCTTGTCGTCGACGACCTTCAGGCCCTTGAGCTCCTTGGCGGTGGGCTTCTTGTCCTTGCCCGGAGCCAGCTCCTCGGAGCCCTCGATCTTCGCGTAGAACGGGAGGCCCTCGGCGGCGTTGTCCTGGTTGGCGCCCCAGTTCCAGGCGTCGACGAAGGACTTGGCGGTGACCTTCTCGCCGTTGTGGAAGGTGTAGCCGTCCTTCAGCTTGATCGTCCAGACCTTGCTGTCGGGGGACTCGATCGACTCGGCCACGCGCAGGGTCGGGGCGTTGGTCTTGAAGTCGTAGTCGACCAGGCCGGCGAAGAGGGCGTTCTCGACCTCGGTGCCCTCGGACTCCGCGGTGTTCTGCGGCACCAGACCGTGCTGCGGCTCACCGAGCTGGACGGCGATGGAGCCGCCGCCGGAAGCAGCCTTGTCATTGCTCTTCGAGCTGGTGCTGCAAGCGGTCGCCGCGAGGGCGATCGCGGTCGCCGCAACGAGCCACTTGGTCTGGGTTGCACCGCGCATGGGGGATGCCTCCTGAAATCGACTTTCCAACGAGGAGAGCACCGCGGGCGGCTGACGCCGCTTCCGTTGTGCCGTCCGCGCTCGTGGTTTCGGCGCGCACCCCTGCGCGTTAACCCTTGACCCGAGCCTGACTGCACCCACTATGTGTCACGCACGGACACGAAAGTGACCAATGCCGATCTCAATTAGGTCACATGAACGGTCGGTAAGTTTCGAAAATCGGACATATAAGACATACTCAGACAGGCATTAAACGGACAGTCGTCATGAATGACGGACTGTCACGTTCGCTCAGCGGACACCTTGCCGTGGTAAGCGCTATTCCGTTTATACGCGCGTCGACAACTTGGAGTAGTTGAAAACGATCGCCCCCCTCTCCACTGGAAAGGGGGGCGATCGATTCAGGCCAAAGGTTGTTTAAACCCGGGATCAGGCCTTCTTGGCGCGCGAAGCCGAACGGCCACGCTCCTTCTGGTCGAGGACGACCTTACGGATGCGCACGGTCTCCGGGGTCACCTCGATGCACTCGTCCTCGCGGCAGAACTCCAGCGACTGCTCCAGCGAGAGCTTCCGCGGCGGCACCAGGTTCTCGGTGGTGTCGGAGGAAGCGGCACGCATGTTGGTGAGCTTCTTCTCCTTTGTGATGTTGATGTCCATGTCGTCCTGGCGCGAGTTCTCGCCGACGATCATGCCCTCGTACACCTCGGTGGTGGGCTCGACGAAGAGCGTGCCGCGCTCCTGGATGCCCATCATCGCGAACGGCGTCACGACGCCCGCGCGGTCCGCCACCAGCGAACCGTTGTTGCGCATCCGCAGCTCGCCGAACCACGGCTCGTGGCCCTCGAAGATGCTGTGCGCGATGCCGGTGCCGCGGGTGTCGGTCAGGAACTGGGTCCGGAAGCCGATCAGGCCGCGCGACGGGACGATGAACTCCATGCGGACCCAGCCGGAGCCGTGGTTCGTCATGGTCTCCATGCGGCCCTTGCGGGTCGCCATCAGCTGGGTGATCGCGCCGAGGTACTCCTCGGGGCTGTCGATGGTCATCCGCTCGACCGGCTCGTGGGTCTTGCCGTTGATGACCTTGGTGACGACCTGCGGCTTGCCGACGGTCAGCTCGAACAGCTCCCGGCGCATGGTCTCGACCAGGATGGCCAGCGCCAGCTCGCCACGGCCCTGAACCTCCCAGGCGTCCGGACGCTCGGTCGGCAGCACGCGGAGCGAGACGTTACCGATCAGCTCGCGGTCCAGGCGGTCCTTCACCATGCGGGCGGTGACCTTGTGGCCCTTGCCGCCCTTGCCGACCAGCGGCGAGGTGTTGGTGCCGATGACCATCGAGATGGCCGGCTCGTCCACCGTGATGAGCGGCAGCGCGACGGGGTTCTCCAGGTCGGCCAGGGTCTCGCCGATCATGATCTCCGGGATGCCCGCGACGGCGCAGATGTCGCCGGGGCCGGCCACCTCGGCCGGCTTGCGGGTGAGCGCCTCGGTCATCAGCAGCTCGGTGATCTTGACCTGCTGGACCGAGCCGTCCCGCTTCATCCACGCGACCTGCTGGCCCTTGCGCAGCTCGCCCTGCTCGACCCGGCAGAGCGCGATGCGGCCGAGGAAGTTGTCGGCGTCCAGGTTGGTGACGTGGGCCTGGAGCGGCGCGTCCTCGTCGTAGGTCGGGGCCGGGACGTGCTCCAGGATGGTGGAGAAGAACGGCTCCAGCGAGTCGCTGTCGGCCGGCACGGTGCCGTTCTCCGGCTTGGTCATCGAGGCGACGCCGTCACGCGCACAGGCGTAGACGATCGGGAACTCGATCTGGTCCTCGGTGGCGTCGAGGTCCAGGAAGAGGTCGTAGGTCTCGTTGATGACCTCGTCGATCCGGGAGTCCGGGCGGTCGGTCTTGTTGATGCAGAGGATGACCGGCAGCTTGGCCGTCAGGGCCTTGCGGAGCACGAAGCGGGTCTGCGGCAGCGGGCCCTCGGAGGCGTCGACCAGCAGCACGACCGCGTCGACCATCGACAGACCACGCTCGACCTCACCACCGAAGTCGGCGTGGCCCGGGGTGTCGATGATGTTGATCGTGATCGGCGCGCCACCCTCCTTGGGGTGGTACTTGACGGCGGTGTTCTTCGCGAGAATGGTGATGCCCTTCTCGCGCTCCAGGTCGTTGGAGTCCATCATCCGGTCGTCGAGGTGCTGGTGGGCGGCGAAGGCGCCGGCCTGCTTCAGCATGGCGTCGACCAGCGTGGTCTTGCCGTGGTCGACGTGGGCGACGATGGCAACGTTGCGGATGTCATTGCGCGTGGGCATGCGGAGCGGATTCTCCCGGAATCGTGGGTTACGGCGCCCGGCCGCGAGACGCCGACCGGCGATCCCTGTCGATCGCCGCCGCCCGTTCCGCCTGCTACTACCGGTCCACCCGCCGGGCAGGACATGCCACGGCTTCCTCCTATCGTACGGGGAACCGCCCAGGTGGGCAGAAACGAGCAGGTCGGGCGGGATCAAGATCACAGGTGGATCACACGCCGCTCACCCGGCGGACGCCGTGCGCGCGCCCGGATCGGGCGCCGCGGTCAGCCGGTGAGGAGGCCCACGTCCTGGAAGCGGGGCCAGCCGAAACCCCAGACCCCGGCGCCCGCCACACCCTCCCGGACGGCGACCAGCTCCGGGCGCTGGAACAACGGCACCGAGTGGCCCAGCTGCCAGATCCGGGTGTCGGCCTCCTGGAGCAGGGCGAGGTGGGCGGCGGGGTCGAGTTCGGCGGCGGCACGGTCGAAGAGGCGGTCGATCTCCTCCGTCCCGGTGCGGCCGTAGTTGGTGCCGGTCTCCAGGGCGCCGTCCGCTCCGGGCCGGGGCTTGGCGTAGACGGGGCGCTGGTCGACCGCCGGGTCGGGGCCGGCCGGCCAGGAGAAGAGGGCGAGGTCGTAGTCGCCGGCGGCCAGGCCGGTGCGGACGAGGGCCTCGGCGGGCAGCGCCACCGGGCGGACGGCGATGCCCGTCCCGGCGAGGTCGGCGGCCAGCGCGTCGGCGGCGCGCCGGGCGGTGGCGGAGCCCGAGGGGATCAGCAGGGAGAGCGAGAGCTCGTGCCCGTTCCTGGTCCGGGTGCCGCCGCCCTTCGGGCGCTTCCAGCCGGCCGCGTCCAGCAGCCGGCCCGGGTCCGCGGTGCCGAGGGCGCTGCTGTTGTCCCGGTAGCCGTCCTGGTCGCCGGCGAGCAGGTGGCTGCCGAGTGGGGCGGCGGCGAGCCCGAGCGGGGTGAGCGCGGCGTCGGCGATCCGCCGCCGGTCGACGGCCCGGGCGAGGGCCTGCCGGACGGCCGGGTCGGTGAGAGGCTCCCGGCCGGCGTTGAGGGTGAGCTGGGTGAGCGAGGCGGCGGCGGCCCGGTGGAGGGTGATCCCGGGCAGTGCCTCGGCCCGGCGCAGCGCCTGGTCAGCGGCCTCGGCGCGGTCGGCCGAGGTGCCGGACGCCGGGGCCCGGTCGACCGCCGCCGTGAGCGGGGCGATGTCGAGCAGGTCCTGGCCGAGCGCGTCCAGCCGCCGTTCGGCCGGGGTGGCGAGGAAGTCGATCCGGTCGGCCTTGGGCGGGTCGCCCCACCAGAGCGGGTTGCGCACCAGGGTGACCCGCCCGCCCGCCGCGTCGTACCCGCCCGGCCCGGAGATCACGAAAGGACCCGCCGTCGCCTGCGGACCGTCCGCCAGCGGCCGGCTGAAGGCGGCCGGGGAGGAGGTCACGGCGGCGGGGTAGAGCGGGCCGAAGAGGGACCGCCACTCGGCGTACGGCCGCCGGAAGGCGATCCTGATCTCGGACGGGTCCGCGCCCGGGGTGATCGAGTCGATCGCGTCGTACCCGGCGGGGCGGGTGCCGGTGTAGGCGGGGTCGAGGCCGGAGAGGGCGGCCCGCTGGGCGGTGAAGTCGGCGGCCGAGAGCGGGGTGCCGTCGCTCCAGACGGCGTGCGGGTTGAGCCGGTAGGTGACGACCTGTGGCAGCTGCCCGGGCGGGGTGGACTCGGCGGCGGCCAGGTAGTCCGGGTCGGGGACGAGCCGGCCGTGCTCGTCCGGCCGGAACAGCGCGGGGTAGAGGGCGTGCGCGAGCAGCGCCGAGTCGGAGGTCGCCGCCGGCTGGTAGAGGTTCAGCGTGGCGGGGACGCCGTCCAGCGCCCAGCGCAGCGTGCCACCGTCCCTGACGGCGCCGCGGTCGGGCGGGCTGACGTCGCCGGTGACGGCCGTGGGGGCGGCGGACACCGGGACGGGCGCCGGGGTGCGGGCCGGGGCAGGGGTGCCAGAGCAGCCGGCCAGGGCCCCGGCGGCGAGCACCAGCGCGGCGACGGCGGCTGGGGCGGTGAGCTGGCGGACGCGCATGGCGGCCATGGAACGCCGCCGGGGCGCGGCCCGGCCCGCCGACACGGCGGCCGCCGGGCGACTGCACCCGGACAGCCGAACTGTGACCGCCCGCGCGCCTCCGGGGCGTGGGGCTGCCGCCTACAGGGCCAGCTCGAACCAGACGATCTTGCCCTTGGGCGTGCGCCTGCTGCCCCAGCGCTCGGCCAGCAGGCTGACCAGCTGGAGCCCGCGCCCGCCCTCGTCGGTCTCCTGGGCGCGCCGCTGCCGCGGCTGGGCGTAGCCGTCGTCCCAGACCTCGCAGACCATGGAGCGGTCGCGCAGCAGCCGGAGCCGGATCTCGCCGCGGCCGTGCCGGAGCGCGTTGGTGACCAGCTCGCTGACCAGCAGCTCGGTGGTGTCCACCAGCTCGTCCAAGCCGCGGGCCAGCAGCCAGCTGCAGGCCAGCTCGCGGGCCTTGGCCACCGAGGTGGGCTCGGGCGGCAGGAACCAGTTGCCGACGGCGTCGTCGGGGAAGGCGTGCACCTTGGCCATCAGCAGGGCAATGTCGTCCTCGCCGTGGTGCGGGTTGAGCTCGCCGAGGACGTGGTCGCAGAGGTCCTCCAGACCCTTGCCCTCGGCGGACAGCGCGGTGCGGAAGGCGCGCAGGCCCTCGTCCAGCTGGTGCTTGCGGCTCTCCACCAGACCGTCGGTGTAGAGGCCGAGCACGGCGCCGTCCGGCAGGGTCAGCTCGACCTCCTCGAACGGCTCGCCGCCGACGCCGAGCGGCAGGCCGGGCGGCACGTCGAGCATCCGGGCGGGCTCGCCGGGGCTGAGCAGGACGGGCGGCAGGTGGCCGGCGTTGGCGAAGACGCAGCGGCGGGTGACGGCGTCGTAGACCGCGTAGACGCAGGTCGCGAGGTAGACCTCGCGGGCCTCCTCGTCGGCGGTCGAGGTGAGCCGCCCGTACGGGGTGGGTGAGCTCGCGGGCGCGGAGTCGTCGCCGAGGCCGCGGGCGATCTCGTCGAGGGCGGTGAGCACCTCGGCGGGGTCGAGGTCGAGCATGGCCAGGGTGCGGACGGCGGTCCGCAGCTGGCCCATCGCGACGGCGGCGCGCAGGCCGCGGCCCATCACGTCGCCGATGACCAGGGCGGTGCGGTTGCCGGGCAGCTGGATGACGTCGAACCAGTCGCCGCCGACCTCGGTGTTGTTGTTGCTGGGCAGGTAGCGGCAGGCGATCTCCAGGCCGCTGGCGGCCGGGTTGCCCGGGGGCAGCAGGCTGCGCTGGAGGATCAGGGCGCGCTCGTGCTCGCGGCGGTAGAGCCGGGCGTTGTCGATGCAGACGGCGGCCCGGGCGACCAGCTCCTCGGCGATGGCGACGTCGCGGGCGTCGAAGGGCTCGCTGCCGATCGCCCGGGAGAGCTGGACGAGCCCGAGCACCTGGTCGCGGGCGACCAGCGGGACGATCAGGGTGGAGCGCAGCAGCGGGTCCGGCCCGGGCTCGGGGACGACGCTGCGGCCGGTGCGCAGCGCCCGGGCGTGCGGGGAGCGGCGCGGGTAGCAGAGGGTGCCGCCGGCCTCGGCGATGGGCAGGCCGGTGACCGAGCCGAGCACCGAGGAGGCGCCGCCGACCACGCTGGAGACGGCGACCCGGCGCAGTTCGCCGCTGCCGTCGGTGAGCACGCCGTCGCCGTACCGGCCGGCGCTGGGGACGGTCTCGCCGGAGAGCAGCGCGGTGTAGAGGTCGACGGTGGCGAGGTCGCAGAACGGCGGGACGACGACGTCCAGCAGCTCCTTGGCGGTGGTCTCCAGGTCGAGCGTGGAGCCGATGTGGGCGCTGGCCTCGTTGAGCAGGGCGAGGTTGCGGCGGACGCCGTCGGCCTCGCGCTCGGCGACGTGCCGGCTGGTGACGTCGGAGACCTGGCCGGCGACGCCCATCGGCTGGCCGGCCGAGCCGTTCAGCCGGTACAGCGAGACGGCCCAGAGCCGGTTGCCCTCGCGGGTGGGGACGGCCGAGTGGAAGCGCAGGTCGAAGACGGGCTGGCCGGTGGCGACGACCTTGCGCAGCGCGGCGGTGAGCCGGTCGGCCTCGGACTGCGGGAAGAGGTCGTGCGCGGTGAGGCCTTCGAGGTCGGTGGGGGCGAGGCCCATCCCGGAGGCGAAGGCGTCGTTGACGCGCTGGAGCCGGAGCCGGTCGTCGAAGAGGATGAAGCCGGTGGGGGTCTGCCCGAAGACGGCCTCGGAGGCGGCGAGGTCGGTCTCGATCCGGCGCAGCCGGCCGAGGTCGACGGCGAGACAGGTGGCGCCGGCGGTGGGCAGCGCGCTGTCGGGCATCAGGTAGAGCTCGGCGAGCCCCTCCCCGCCGGTGGCGTCGCGGTAGGGCGCGGTGCCCACCCACTCCTCGCCGGCCAGGGTGCGCTCGAGCCGGGCGCGGCCGCGCTGCCAGAGCTCGCGTGGCACGAAGGTGGTGATCGGGTCGGAGCCGACCGCCTCGGCGGCGGGCAGGCCGAAGAACTCGGCGGCCCGGTCGCTCCACTGGCTGATCCGGCCGTCGGGGCCGATCGCGAAGGTGGCGACCCGGATGTAGTCGTAGATCGAGCCTGGGTCCCCGGCGCCCCACTGGTCGGCGCCGACCCCGGGGCGGGCGGCACGGCCCTGCCCGGCGGGTGCGGCCCGGGAGGCCGCGGGGGCGGGCAGGTGTGGGGAACCGGCCTGCCCGGGCACAGCGGCATGACCGCTGCTGCTCGGCGCATTACGCGCCGGGGTGCTGTTCAACGGACCGACCCCTCCAAACCCGCGACCGTCCGGATGCCGAGAAGACCGAGTATTCATCATCGAGGGGTACGTTCACACGCCCTCAACATCACAACATCAGATCGGGCGAAGGTTTTTGTCCTACCGCCCGCGCAACCACAATGCCACGCTCGCGCCCCCTGCCGGAGTGCGCGCTCCCCCCGGCCTCCCGATGGCATATGCAGCCCCGCTCTACTCGCGTCCTACTCGTCTCCCGGCTCCTCGGGCTCATTACCCGGCAGCGGCTGCTCGAACCAGACGACCTTGCCCATGCCCTCCGCCCGCGCGCCCCAGCGGAGCGCGAGCCGGCGGACGAGTTCCAGGCCCCGGCCGCCCTCGTCGGCCTCGGCCGCGTGGCGCTCGCGGGGCGGGTCGGGCAGCGGGTCGGAGATCTCGACCAGCAGCGTCTCGCCCAGCGTCAACCGTACGCCGATGGGTGCGCTCGCATAGCGGACGGAGTTGGTGACCAGCTCGCTGACCAGCAGCTCCGCGGTGTCGGTCAGCTCCTCGACGCTCCACTCGGCGAGCGTCGCGCGGACCAGCCGGCGGGCCCGGGAGACGGCGGTCGGTTCGGCGGGCAGCGTCCAGCCGGCCGTCGGGGTGCCGGCCTGGCCGTGGCCGAGACGGGCCAGCAGCAGCGCCACGTCGTCCGGCTCGCGGCCCTGCTCCATGGTGTCCAGCACCGCTTCGCAGGCCGCCTGGATCGAGGCCTGGGGCTGCTGGAGGACGGTGATCAGCCGGCCGAGGCCGACATCGAGGTCCTTGTCCCGGGACTCCACCAGGCCGTCCGTGCAGAGGGCGAGCAGGCTGCCCTCGGGAATCTTCAGTTCGACCGCCTCGAACGGGACGCCGCCGACCCCGAGCGGGGCGCCCGAGGGCAGGTCGAGGATCCGGCCGGCGCCACCGGGCAGCGGACCCCCGGTCCGGGTCGGCTCCTCGGCCCCCTCCCCCGGCACGATCAGCACCGGCGGGATGTGGCCGGCCTTGGCGACCGTCAGCCGGGCGGTGGCCGGGTCGAACACGGCGTAGATGCAGGTCGCCAGCAGCGCCTCGTCCGGTCCCTGCGCGAGGTCGTCGGCCAGCTCGTGGACGTGGCGCAGCAGCACGTCCGGCGGCAGGTCGAGGGCGGCCAGGACGCGGACGGCGGTGCGTAGCCGGCCCATCGTGGCGGCGGCCCGCAGGCCGTGGCCCATCACGTCGCCGACCACCAGCGCCGTGCGGTCCCCGGGCAGCGGGATGACGTCGAACCAGTCGCCGCCGACCTCGGTACCGCTGCTGCCGGGAACGTACCGGTAGGCGACCTCGACGCCGGTGGGCTGCGGGACCTGCTGCGGCAGCAGGGTGCGCTGCAGGGTCAGCGCGGCGGTGCGCTCGCGGGCGTAGAGCCGGGCGTTGTCGAGCGAACTGCCGGCCCGGTCGGCCAGCTCGACGGTGAAGGCGAGGTCGTCGCGGTCGAAGCCCTCGCGGTAGCCGGCCCGGCTGACCAGCAGCAGGCCGATCACGATGCCGCGGGCACGCAGCGGCACCACCAGCATCGAGTGCACGCCCAGGTCGTGGGCGGCCTGCATCTTCGGGTCGCCGGGGTAGGTGACGTCGTCCAGCTGGTCGGCGCCGGAGAGCAGCTCCGGGACGCCGGTGCGCAGCACCCGGCCGCAGGCGGAGTCCTCCGCGAAGGTGATCCGGGCGCCGCGGCGCAGCATCACCTCCACCTCGGGGCCGTCCTGGACGGAGGCGGTGCCCAGCTGCAGCAGCGAGGTGCGCCGGTCGTGGCCGTGCCGGGGCAGGTCGTCGCCGTGGGCGACGGCCTGGAGCAGGATCACCGCGGAGTGGTCGGTGAGCCGGGGGACGACGGCGCCGGCCAGCTCCTGGGCGATCCGGGAGGCGTCCAGCAGGTCACCGACGCGCGAGCCGAACTCGTTGAGCAGCGAGAGCCGGCGCCGGGCGTGCTCGACCTTGGCCACCGCCCGGTACCGCTCGGTCACGTCCATCACGGTGCCGGAGATGCCGAGCACCCGGCCGGCCCGGTCGGTCATCCGGCTGTAGGAGATCGAGCGGTAGCCGGAGCGGGCGGTGACGGGCGAGGCGAGGGTGACGTCGATGACCGGCTCGCCGGTGGCCAGCACCTGCCGCTGGATCGCGGTGATCTCGTCGGCGGCCCGCTCCGGCAGGGTCTCGCCGGTCGTGCGGCCGACGTGGTCATCGGTGGCCATGCCGTTCATCGCGGCCAGGGTCTGGTTCACGGCGGTGTAGCGCAGCTCGGTGTCGAGGACGGCGATGCCCAGCGGGGACTGTTCGAACAGCGCGTCGCGGACGGCGAGGTCGCGCTCCACGGCCCGGACGGCGGCCGCCTCGGCCAGGTTGACCTGGAGGAACGGGGTGCCGTCGCCGTCCACCAGCAGGGAGATCCGGGCGTCCAGGGCGACGGGGGCGCCGTCACGGTCGCGCAGCTCGGCGGGGCCGGCCCAGCGTCCGTGCCGCAGGGTGTCCTGGATCGCCGCGCGGATCCGGGCGACCTGCTCCTCGTCCGGGATCAGCTCGTCGATCCGGCGCCCCACCAGCAGCTCGTTCGGCCAGCCGAGCAGTTCCTCGGCGGCCGGGCTCCAGAGGACCACCCGGCCGGCGGTGTCGAGGATCGCGATGGCGACCTTGACCACGTCGAGCAGGGTGCCCTCGGTACGGTCGTCGGGGCCGCCCGGCTCCCCGCCGGGGCCGCCGGGGAAGGGCCGCCCGGGGCGGCTCCGGATTCCCGCCGGAGGGGACGCGTCGGCGACCACCAGGGACGGCGCGGGCTGGTCCGGCGGCGGGGCGTCGGGGGCCGCGTTCCCCCCGCCGCGGCGGCGGCCGACCGGCGGCTGCGGCGGCGGCGCTGGGCGCGCGCCACGACGCAGCCGGGCGCGCGCGGCTGCGCTCCCCCCGGTGCCCGTGCGCCGCGCTCCCCCGCCGCCGTTACCGGTATTCGACACCGACGGGGCCTCCGGCTCTGGTCGGGATCGGCGGCGCCGGCTGGGGCGGCTCACCGATGGTGACGAATAGTGCCGAAAAGTGACATACCCAGCAGAACCCAGGCTATCCCGGCTTCCGGGTCGGCTTTTCCGATTGACCTACCTGGCGTATTGCGCGTCGCGCCGCCGGATGCGCGGGCTCCCGTCGGGGCGTTCGCGCGGGCGGGTGGCGGGCGCGTGGCCGCCGGGCGGGCGGCAGGCGTACGGCGGCCCGGCCGGGGGCCGTGGGCGGCCAGGGGGCGGCCGTACGCGGTCAGGGGGCCGTGCGCGCCGCTTCGAGCAGCCGGGCGATGTCCGGGAGGACGGCCCGGTCGTGGTCCAGCCAGTCGACGCCGTCCAGCTGCTCCGGGCCGAGCCAGCGCAGCTCGTCGTGGTCCTCCAGCGGCCGCGGGTCGCCCGCCAGCAGCTCGGCCACCCAGAGGTGCAGCTCCAGGCCCGGCCGGACCAGCCACGCACCGGGCAGCCGCTCCACGGCCCTCGCCCGGACGCCCAGCTCCTCCAGCAGCTCCCGCTCCAGCGCCTGCACCTCGGTCTCGCCGGGCTCGGCCTTGCCGCCCGGGAACTCCCAGCGCCCGGCCACCTCGGCAGGTGCGCTGCGGCGGGCGGCCAGCACCCGGCCGCGGTGGATGAGCGCGCCGCCGACGACGATCCGGTTCTCCATGGCCCCGACCCTAGGACCTGCGCTCGTCGGGCCTGCGCTCTCCACCCAGTACAGCTGCTTGTGACCGCGTGCCTCGAACTCCGCCGCCAGCCGCTCGGCCTCGGCCCGGTCCAGGCCCGTTGCGACCAGGAAGCGGTTGCCGTTGTCGTCCTGCCGCATCACCCGAAAGGTGTCCATGCCGGTGAGCGTAGGGGTACTCCCCGGGCGCTCGCAGGCGCGGGTCGAGGGAGTGGCCCCGGCCCGCGTCGCGGAAGCGGCCCCGGCCCGCGTGGGGGTCGGGTCGGGGGCCGCGTCCACCGGACGCTACGCCCGGCTCGCTACCGGCAGGTACGGGCCCTGTTAACGACGGGTAAGGAAGCACGGCCCGTGAGGGCCGCTCCGGCAGGTCGGGGCCACCGGCCGGCGGGGCGCGGGCGGCGCGGGGTCAGACCTGGATGTCGCCGACCTGCTCGCCCGTCGACAGGCCCAGCTCGCGGCGGATGTCCAAGGTCAGCTTGGCCGACTTGGTCACCATCGCCTTCGCCCGCCGCACCTCGCGTTCGAGCGCGGCGTCGTCGGCCGTCTTGGCCGCGGTGTCCCAGGCGGTGGCGGCCTCCCGCTGGGCGGCGGCCAACTCGGCCACCTTCGCCTTGGCGCCGTCCGGCCAGGCCGTCGAACGCCTGGAGAGCTCGTCGGCCTCCTTACGGGAGGCGTCCGCCATCTGCCGGGCCCACGCCAGGTACTCGGAGCGCGACCCGGCGACCTCGCCGTCCGGCTCGTTCCAGTACGCGGTGTTGAAGGCGCGGGCGGCCTCCAGGTAGGCGAGCTGGGCCGGGCTCAGGCCGGCGCGGTCGGTCCGGACGCTGCCGCGGTGCTGGGCGTAACGGTCCTCGTAGGTGCAGGTGACGTCGTGCTCGCCGGACTTCCAGTTGCCGCGGCTGGGGTACAGGTAGACCTCTTCCATGCCGTCCGGCACGGCCCAGTAGTCGAGGGCGTAGTCGTCGAGCACCGGGCCGCAGAGGTCGGCGGCGAGGTCGCGGACGCGGGTCTCGCCCGGATAGGCCGGGCCGTCGCCGTCCGGGATCCGGGCGGTGCCGGCCACCTCGCCGTGGTGCGGAACCGCACAGGGCACCTTCAGCACCCAGAAGACCGTCTTGTCCCCGTCCTCGGGGGCGGAGCCGGCGGCGTTCCCGGGCGGGTTGTAGCAGTCGCCGGCCTTGAGCGAGGACCAGAGCACGGACCCCGGCGGGGCCTTCGGGGCGCGGGCCGGGCGGTCGGCGCGGTCGGACGCGTCGACGCCGGCGGCCAGCACCCCGAGGAAGGCCAGCAGGGTGGCCAGCACCCCGAGGACGCCGAAGATCACACCGGCCACGGCCATGCCGCGGCCGCGCTCGTTGCGCTTGGGGATCTGGACCAGCGCGACGATGCCGAGGACGAGCGCGATCGGCCACATGCAGAACAGGCCGGTGACCAGCGCGGCGACGGCGAAGCCGTTGGTGGCCCCGGGGGCCTGCGGGTAGGCGTAGCCGGGCTGGAAGCCGGACATCGAGCCGGGCGGGACGGCGGCCCAGCCGGAGGCGGCCGGCGGCGGGCCCGGGGACGGCGGCGGCGGTGCCGGGGCGCCGGCGGGGGCGCCTGCCATGGCGGAGGCGGGGGCGGCCCAGGGGTCCGCGGGCGCGGCGAATCCGGTGGGTGCGGTGGGGGCCCCGGGTGCGGTGGGGGCCCCGGGTGCGGTGGGGGCCCCGGGTGCGGTGGGCGCTGCGGGTGCGTCCGGGGCCGGGGGTTCCGCGTCCGCCGTGGCCGGCTTGGTCAGCTCCACCCGGTCGGCCGGTGCCGGAGCATCCGCGGCGGGGGCGTCCATGGCGGGGGCGTCCGTCGCCGGAACGGGCTGGGCAGGAACAGTCTCGGCAGGAGCCGCTGCAACGTCCGGCCCCGGGCCTTCGGCCGCGGGAGCGTCCGGCGCGGGAACGGAAGGCGCAGGGACGGGAGCGTCGGGAACGGCCTCCACGGGAACGTCCGGCACAGGGACGGGAGCGTCGGGATCGGGCTTGGACACGTGGACTCCCCCGCCCGGCGGTCACGGGCATCAGCTCGGCAGTTCGACTCGAACGTTCCGCCGGCGGAGCACACCCCTGCGATGGGAACGGAAGCGCGACTTTACCCGATCTTGCCGAACGCCTTCCCGCCCTTTTCCCTGGCCGCCGGGCCCGGCTACCCGCGTGCCAGCACCTCCCCGTGCAGCATCGCGAACCAGCCGTCCTCGGCCGTCGCCCACCCCCGCCAGCCGGCCGCGATCCGCTCCAGCTCCGCCTGCTCCGCGAACCCCTCGGCCACCGCCGTCCCGGCCGTGCTGGAGGCCACCGTCCGGTCGGCCCACATGCCGCCCCACCACTCCCGTCGCTCCGGCGACGCGAAGGTCCAGGTGCTGGACGAGGCGGTGACCTCGGCGAAGCCCGCCGCCCGGGCCCAGGACAGCAGCCGCCGCCCGGCGTCCGGCTCGCCGCCGTTGCTCCGGGCGATCCGCCGGTACAGCTCCAGCCAGCGGTCCAGTTCGGGCACCTGCGGGTACCAGGTCATGCTCTCGTAGTCGACGTCCCGGGCCGCGACCAGGCCGCCCTCCGCGGTCACCCGGCGCATCTCCCGCAGCGCGGCCACCGGGTCGGTCACGTGCTGCAGCACCTGGTGGGCGTGCGCCACGTCGAATTCCCCGTCCTCGTACGGCAGTCCGTGCACGTCGGCGACCTCGAACCGCACGTTGGACAGACCCCGTCCGGCGACGTGCCGGGCCGCCGCCTCCACCACCTCGGCCGAGGTGTCCACGGCCACCACCCGCCCGGCGGGGCCGACCAGTTCGGCCAGGTCGGCGGTGATCGTGCCCGGACCGCAGCCGACGTCCAGCACGGCCTGGCCGGGCCGCAGGTGGGGCACCAGGTAGGCGGCCGAGTCGGCGGCGGAACGGGAGCGGTGCGAGCGCAGCACGGACTCCTGGTGGCCGTGCGTGTAGGCGGCGGGCTGCGGTCCGGTCATGACGTCCCCCTGAGAAGATCTCGGTTCTCCGACGCCTCCGACGCTACTATCTGTCCCGCATGACGAGAAGATTCGTCTCATATGACGGTCGCCCAAGGATGCGCGAGTGCCCCCGGCCGGCCTGCGGTCGGGGGCACTCGCCCTGCTGGTACGCCTAGTTGAGGGTGAACCAGGTGGTGCGGGACTTCTTCCATTCCGGGTGGGTGAGGTCCTTGGCCTCGGTACCGTCGCCGTACAGGTCGGCGGAGCCGTCGTCGGTGATCAGCTGCACCCGGGCGCCGGGGGCGGTGAGGTCCGGGAGGTCCGGCACGGCCTCCCAGCCGCCCGCGTCGGCGGTGGGCAGGTCCAGCACCTTGACCGGCTGCGAACCGGGCTGCCCGTCCCAGCGGTAGAGCGCGTACGGGTCGGAGTTGTCGTCCGCCGCCCAGGAGCCCGCCACGATCAGGTACTGGCCGAGCGCGTTGCGCCGCAGGTCGCGGACGGAGAGCCCGCCGAGGTCCAGCTCGATCGGGGCGCCGAACGTGGCGTGCGCCGAACCGCCGGGCAGGGAGGAGAAGTTGGTGACCGGCACGATCAGCGCCCGGCCCCCGGTGACCGCCGGGGTGAGCGGCGCACGGAAGCCCACGTACGCGGTGGTGGAGCTGCCCGGGGCGAACTCCAGGCCCTCGACGTTGAATCCGTCGATCTGCTTGGGCACCTGGCCGGCCGCCGCGCCGGCCGCGAAGCCGTAGCGGTTGCCGTTGGCGCGGTCCCAGGCGATCAGGTCGTCGCGCAGGCCGGTGTACTTGCCCGCCAGGGTGAGCTGCGTGCCCGCGCCCGAGCCGGTGACGGTGGTGGCGAAGACGGTGCGCCGGTCGGCCTTGATCTCACCGTCCTTGTTGTTGCCCAGCGAGCCGGTCCAGTAGATGGTGTTGCCGACCCGGGTGGCGGCCTCGATGTCGATCTCCTTGGAGACGCCGAGCGCCGAGCTGAAGTCCCAGGTGCGGACGGGCGCGCCCGAGGCGTTGCGGTCGTACAGTCGCAGCACGTTGGACTCGTCGTCGGCCACCACGACGTAGCCGCCGCCCACGTCCACCGCCGCCGAGGCGTCGCTGGAGCCGGTCAGGTACCGGCTCGCGGCGGAGAGCTGGACCGCGGGCGAGGCCGCGTAGTGCAGCGTCTTCGTCGCGGTCTTGCCGCCGAGGCCGGTGACCTTGACGGTCAGGTCGGTGTAGCCGACGCCCTGCGCGGCGACCGCGAGGATGCGGGTGCCGGTGGTGCCCGTGACGGTGACGTCGCCGGTGCGGGCGACCGAGCCGCGGCTGCTCGCCGAGGCGGCCACCGACAGCGCGGAGGCGGAAGCTCCGCTCTGTGCGACGGTGATGGTGACCGTCGGGTCGCCGGTGGCGCCGACCGCGCCGGAGAGGTACCCGGCCGAGAGGGTGATCGTGGGGGTTCCGTACGTCACGGCGGCGGCGGAACCGGCGGGCAGCGCGAGCACCGGCAGTGCGGCGACGGCGACGGCCAGCGGCAGCAGGCCGCGGGAGAGACGGGACACGGGGACAGCCCTTCGACGTGGGGGCGGTGCGAGGTCCGGACCAGGGTGGAGCCCCTCGGCGAACGCCGCCCCTCCGGCAGCGGGCCGCCGGACGAACAGCAGCCCTCGACGGACCACCGGCCGTGCCCGGGCCGTACGGTGGACGGGCCCCCGAGAGAACGGTCTCCCCCATGCCCGGCCGCCCCTTCGTCCTGCTGAGCGCCGCGATGTCGCTCGACGGGCATCTCGACGACGCCTCCCCCGAGCGGCTGCTGCTCTCCAACCCGGCCGACTTCGACCGGGTGGACGAGGAGCGCGCCGCCAGTGACGCGATCCTGGTGGGCGGCAACACGCTGCGCGCGGACAACCCCCGGCTGCTGGTCAACGACCCCGCCCGGCGGGCCGCCCGGCTCGCCGCCGGCAGGCCCGAGTACCCGCTGAAGGTCACCCTCAGCGCGAGCGGCGGGCTCGACCGTTCACTGCGCTTCTGGCACTCCGGCGGCGACCGCCTCGCCTACACCACCGACGCGGGCGCCGCGGTGCTGCGCCCGGAACTGGACGGCCTGGCCGAGGTGGTGGCGCTGGGCGGCGCGGTCGGGCTGGGTGCGGTGCTGGACGACCTCGGCGCCCGCGGGGTGCGCCGGCTGATGGTCGAGGGCGGTGGCAGCGTGCACACCCAGTTCCTGGCCCAGGGCCTGGCCGACGAGCTCCAGCTGGCCGTCGCCCCGCTGCTGGTCGGACAGGCGGACGCGCCCCGCTTCGTCCACCCCGCCGCGTTCCCCGGTGGCCCGGCCCGCCGGATGCGGCTGCTGGAGGCACGTACGGTGGGCGACGTCGTCCTGCTCAGGTACGCCCCGAAGGAGCCCGCCCCGTGACCACCGACCCGACCGACCTCATGTTCCTGCGGCGGGCCGTCGAGCTCTCCCGCCGCTGCCCGCCCTCCGAGACCGCGTTCTCGGTCGGCGCGGTGATCGTCGGCGCGGACGGCGAGGTGCTGGCCGAGGGCTGGAGCCGGGAGTCCGACCCGCACGACCACGCCGAGGAGGCGGCCCTGGCCAAGCTCCCGGCCGGCGACCCGCGACTGCGCGGCGCGACCGTCTACAGCTCCCTGGAGCCCTGCGGGCAGCGCGCCTCCCGGCCGCACCCCTGCGCGCGGCTGCTGCTGGCGGCGGGCGTCCCGCGGGTGGTGGTCGCCTGGAGCGAGCCGGACACCTTCGTCGCCGAGACCCAGGGGACGGCGCTGCTGGAGGCGGCCGGGGTCGAGGTGGTGGAGCTGCCGGAGCTGGCCGAGGAGGCCCGCGCGGTCAACGCCCACCTGCTGGGCTGATATTTTGTATCTGTATTGAACAATTGACTCGCGCTCTCTGGGCCCGCCCGCGAGGAGCCGCCCCATGCCCGCCGCCGCCACCGTGCTGACCACCCGCGCCCTCCTGCTGGACATGGACGGCACCCTGGTCAACTCCGACGCCGTCGTCGAACGCTGCTGGCGCCGCTGGGCCCAGGAGCACGACCTCGACCCGGACGAGGTGCTCCGGATCGCCCACGGCCGCCAGGGCCACGCGACCATGGCCGTCCTGCTGCCCGAGCGTCCGGCCGCCGTCAACCTCGCCGACCACCGGCGCATGCTCGCCGAGGAGACGGCCGACACCGAGGGCGTCGTCCCGGTCCCCGGCGCGCCCGCCTTCCTCGCCCGCCTGGCCGGCCTCCCGCACGCCCTGGTCACCTCGGCCGACCAGCCGCTCGCCCGGGTCCGGATGGCCGCCGCCGGCCTGCCGCTCCCGTCCGTCCTGGTCACCGCCGAGTCGGTCGGCGCGAGCAAGCCCGACCCGGAGGGCTTCCTCAAGGGCGCCGCCGCGCTCGGCTTCGCCCCCGCCGACTGCCTCGCGTTCGAGGACTCCGAGGCCGGCATCGCCACAGCCCGGGCCGCCGGCATCCCCGTGGTCGGCATCGGCCCGCGCGCCGCCGCCCACCGCCCGACCGCGCACGCCGCCACGCTGGAGGACGTGACCGTCACGGCGTCCGGCGACGGCAGCCTGACCGTCCGCATCGCCTGACGGCCCCACCGCGGGGCCGGCACCGGTGCGCCGGCCCCGCGACCGCCTACCGGCGGGTGCGGGTGGCGAGCCAGCCGGCCATCGCCCGGACGCCGACGCCGATGGCCCGCTCGTCCGGCGTGAAGGTCTCGTAGTGCGGGTAACTGGTCGTGATCGCGGCGCCGGGAGTGCGGACCCCGAGGAACGTGTAGGTGCCCGGGACGCGGTCCAGGAACAGTGCGTAGTCCTCCCCGTTGAACGGGAACGCGGCGCGGTTCACCGTCACCGAGCCGGGGCCGAGCTCACAGCGCAGGTGCCGGGCCAGTGCGTTGGCGTCGTCCGCGGGGCAGACCAGGGCCGGGAACGGCGGCTTGGGGAAGGTCACCGCCCCGCCGTACGGCTGCGCCAGCCGGCGGATCTCCTCCCGGATCTCGGTGTTGCGCTGCTCGGGCCAGCAGCGGAACGTCACGTCGACCGCGACCCGGCCCTCGGCGTCCGGCTTGTCCGCCGCCCTGCCGCGGATCACCACGAACCGGGCCAGCGGCCCGTCCGGCGTCTGCACGTCCGCGACCATCTGCTCCAGATAGGCGTCCGACGAAGCCGGCGGCAGCGGCGGTGGGGCCACCGTGGAGAGCCCGCCGATCTCGGCCTTCAGCCGGCCCGCCGCCGCGACCGCGTCCGGCCCCGCCAGGGTGACCGTGGCCCAGTCCTGGCCCGGCAGCCCGCTGCCCGGCGTCACGGCGAACTGCCCCACCGGGTACGGCCCGCAGTGCAGGGCGTGGATCTCCTCGACGCCCTTCCGCTCCAGCACCCCGGCGTCGATCATCGCCTGGGCGCCCTTCAGGGACTCCTCGCCGGGCTGGAAGAGGAACACCACCGTGCCGCTCAGCCGCGACTGGAGCCTCGCCAGCGCCTGGGCGACGCCGACCCCCACCGTGGTGTGGATGTCGTGGCCGCAGACGTGCGCCGCCGGGCGGTCCCGGAGCGGGGGCGTGATGCCGTCCCCGGGCACCGCGTCCATGTCGGCCCGGTAGGCCACCGTCCGCCCGGGGCGCGCGCCCTTCAGCACCGCGACCACCCCGGTCCCGGCCACCGACTCGACGCTCAGGCCCGCCGCCCGGAGCCGGTCGGCCACCGCCCCTGCGGCGAACTTCTCCTCCCCCGACGTCTGGGGGTTGCGGTGCAACTCGCGCCGCAGTGCGATCAGGTCGGCATCGAGCCGGGCGGCGACGGCGTCGACCGCGGCCTGGTCGACCGGGTTGCGCCGGCGGTCCGAGTCCGCCACGGCGTCGGTGCCGGACGCCAGGACGGCGCCGACCCCGGCGGCCGCGGTGCCGCCCAGCAACGTGCGGCGGCTCAGGGCAGGTTTGTTCGAACGAGTCATGACTTCCCCCTGTGATCGTGCGGAGTGGCTGCCCGCATGTCGTGACGACGAGCGGTGAGGGCACGGACGGCAACCGCCCGGGGTGACGACGCCGGTGCGGTCACGGCCGGACGCCCGCCCCCGAGATGCCGGTCAGCAGCCACTCAAATGATCACATGAAATAGTCAACTCGCCTGTGGTGGAGGCAAAGTGAGAGATATCGTTCCGTTTTGACCCTCCGCCGGCACCCGGCCCGTCAGCCCAGCCGGCCGAGCCTCGCCCTCAGGCGGCGGGCATCCCGCAGCCGCTGCTCGTACGTCGCCCCCAGGGCGAGCAGCAGCAGCCCCACGACGGCCAGCGGCACCCAGCGCGGCAGCAGGCCCAGCACCTGGACGACGGTCGGCGCCAGCTCGTGCACGCCGACCAGCAGCAGCGCCGCACCACCCAGCAGCAGCGGGCCCTGCAACCGGTACCTGACCCCCAGCACGGTCACCACCGCCGCGGCGGAACCCAGCAGCAGCGGACGCAGCCAGTGCCCGTCGGCCCACACCGCGACCACGCTGGGCGCCAGCCCGAGCACCAGCCCCGGACCGTACGCCGCCCAGGAACCGGCCTCCGCGTCACGCCGCCGCAGGAGGACACCGACCACCAGCGCGGCCGCCGACACCGACAGGCTGTAGGCCTCCGGCGCCCGCACGTCCCAGAGCGCCAGCCGCAGCCAGGAGGCGGCGATCAGCAGGACGACCGCCGCGACGGTCGCCGCCCGGCGGCGGTCGGGCCGCAGCGCGATCCCGAGCCCCGCCACCCCGGCCACCGTCAGGGCGAGGGCGAGCCGCCCCGGATCGCCGGCCGTCAGCGCACAGGCGACGGCGGCGAGGACGTACCCGGCCCCCTCGACCGCCCGGGAGACCGGGCGCGGTCCCACCCGAGCCGCGACCGGGGCCGAGACGACGGCCACCGCGAGGACGGCGAGCATGATCTCCGGGAGCGCGAGCCCGGCCGTCCGGCCGACGGCCGCCGCCTCGCCGCCGAGCGCCAGCACCGCGCAGGCCGCCGTGATGTCGGGGCGGAGCGCACCCGCGCCCGCGGCGCGCGCCGTCCCGGCCCGCGTCAGAGCCGCCGTCAGGGCCACCGCGAGGACGGCACCGAGGGCGAGGACGAGGATCGTGGCCTGCCGGTCGGCGAGCGCCCAGAGCTGGGCGAACGCGGCGGCCGTCACCAGAGCGGCCGGGCCTGCCGGACGGGCCGGGCCGGTCTCGCGCAGCACCGCGAGGACGGCGGCGGCGACCGCGAGCACGGCCGCGGCGGCGACCGCCATGCCGTACGGCAGCCCGAACGCCACGGGCAGCAGCGCCAGCCCGGGAACGGCCGCCACCGCGAGAACCGGCTCCGTCCAGGCCGTCCCGTCGGCACTTCCCGGCCGCGCGGTCGCCTCGAGGACCTCGGCGCCGAGCGCCCGGAGGGCGGCAAGAGCCCCGACCAACAGCCAGTAGCCGGTCAGCCCGACCCCCGGGACCTCCCAGGCCCAGCCGGGCGCGGCCGGCTCCGCCCAGGCGGCCCCGAGGTGCGCGACCGGCTCGAAGAAGGCCGGCACCAGCTGGGCCACGGACCAGGCCGAGCCCGCCAGCAGGGACAGCCCCGCCGCCCCGCACAGCCCGGTGGGGACGACATCCGCCGCGTCGGCCGCAGGCTCGCCGGGCACCTGCCGGCCACGCGGGCGCACCGCCGCGCCGGCCGCGACCGTGAGCAGCGCGGCCGGCGCCGCGTAGCCGACCGTGCTCCAGCCCACCGGCAGGAGCGCGGCGAGCGATCCCCCCGCGGCCGCCAGCACCGCCACCCCCGCCGTACCGGCCGCCAACCGCCGGACGTCGAGCGTCAGCCCCGGAACCCCCGGCCCCGGGTACGGCCGCGCCACGGCCAGCGCCAGCAGCGCCAGCCCGCCGAGCGGCAGCCAGGCCCAGACCGGAGCCACGGCCCCGCCGTCCACCGCGGCCGCCGTGCGGCGCGAACCGGCGACCAGCGAGATGCCCAGGGCGAGGGCGAGCCCGCCACCCGCCAGGCCGCACACGGCGGCGACCACACCGGCCTGCGGCAGCAGCCCGCCGAGCCGGAGCCTGCTGCGCAGCCCGTCCCGCACGGAGACCCGGCGGATCACGCCGTAGTCCGCGGCCGCCGTGGCGACCAGCGCGGTGGCACTGCCGAGGTAGCCGCCCAGCCCCATCGCATGGACGGCCAGCAGCGCGGGCAGCCGTCCCAGCAGGAAACCCGCCACCAGCGGCGCGCGCATGCGCATCGCACCCCCGTACGCCGCCGCCCCCGCGACGACCAGGGCGGTGCACGCCGCCCAGTAGCCCGGCGCGCGCACGGAGTCCAGGCCGGCCAGGCCCGCGGCGCGCGTGGCGTAGCAGTCCAGCAGCACCAGCACCAGCCCGACGGCGGCGAAGGTCTCCGCGCTCGCCGTCAGCCCCTTGCGGCGCAGCGGGACCGGCGCGGCGAGGGCGCACGCGGTCAGCGCCAGCAGGACGGCGGCGCGGCCGGCGATCCCGAGGTGACCCCAGCTGACCACGGTGAACACCAGGGCGGCGACCACCACCAGCGCGCCACCGAGCACCAGCAGGGCCGCCTGCGCCGACCGCCCGGAGACCTCGGCCTGCCGCCCGGACGGCGGCACCGCCCATGCCGCCCCGGGGCCGGGCTGCGGCTCGGGCCCGTAGCGGCGCGCGCGGAGCTGGTCGAGCAGCCCGGCCCGCTCCTCCAGCAGCACCAGCCGCCGCCGCTCGACCGCCTCCAGCCCCTTCTCCACCTGCCAGAGCCGCCCCGCCACCGCACCGCGCAGCGGCAGCCGGCACGCGGGGCAGCGCGCGGGCGGCCGCACGCCGAGCCCCGCACCGCAGTCGGGGCACCCCGGCTCCTGGCCGGGCACCCCGGCGGACGACGACCCGTCACCGGGCTGTTCGGGCCGGTCCGAAGGCTGACTCTCCATACCCCGGAGTCTGCCGACCGGCCCCGCCCGGCACATGAGTACGCATACTCATCTGCCCCGCCCCGCCCGCCGGAGCACCCGGGCCTGATTGCCGCTGGCCGCACGTCAGAATATCCAGCACCCATCCAGCACAGTGACGACGAAGAGGTCGGACTCGACTGAGCCCGACCTCTTCTGACCTGCATGTTTGCCACGTCAGCGACGTGGTGTCATTTCATCCGCTCAGACGTTGAAGCGGAACTCCACCACGTCGCCGTCCTGCATGACGTAGTCCTTGCCCTCGATGCGGGCCTTGCCCTTGGAGCGGGCCTCGGCGATGGAGCCGGTCTCGACCAGGTCGTCGAAGGAGATGACCTCGGCCTTGATGAAGCCCTTCTGGAAGTCGGTGTGGATCACACCGGCGGCCTCGGGGGCGGTGGCGCCCTTCTTGATGGTCCAGGCGCGGGTTTCCTTGGGGCCGGCGGTGAGGTAGCTCTGCAGGCCGAGGGTCTCGTAGCCGACCCGGCCGAGGGTGGCCATGCCGGTCTCCTCCTGGCCCATGGACTGGAGGAGCTCCAGTGCCTCGTCCTCGTCCATGCCGATCAGCTCGGACTCGATCTTGGCGTTCAGGAAGATCGCCTCGGCGGGGGCGACCAGGGCGCGCTGGGCCTCCTTGAACTCCTCGTCGACCAGCTCGTCCTCGTCGACGTTGAAGACGTAGAGGAAGGGCTTGGTGGTGAGCAGGTGCAGCTCGCGCACCGAGGAGGCGTCGAAGCCCGCCTCGAAGAGGGTCTTGCCGGTCTCCAGGATCTTCTGGGCGGCCTCGGCGGCGGCCAGCGTGGCGGCCGACTCCTTCTTCAGGCGGGCCTCCTTCTGGAGCCGGGGCAGCACCTTCTCGATCGACTGGAGGTCGGCGAGGATCAGCTCGGTGTTGATGGTCTCGATGTCGTCCTTCGGCGAGACCTTGCCGTCGACGTGCACCACGTCCGGGTCGACGAAGGCCCGGATGACCTGGCAGATCGCGTCCGACTCACGGATGTTCGCCAGGAACTTGTTGCCCAGGCCCTCACCGACCGAGGCGCCGCGCACGATGCCGGCGATGTCCACGAAGTCCACGGTCGCCGGGAGGATCCGCTGCGAGCCGAAGATCTCGGCGAGCTTGGCCAGTCGGGCGTCGGGGACGCCGACGACGCCGACGTTCGGCTCGATGGTGGCGAACGGGTAGTTGGCCGCCAGCACGTCGTTCTTGGTCAGGGCGTTGAACAGGGTCGACTTGCCGACGTTCGGCAGGCCGACGATTCCGATCGTGAGCGACATGAAGCGCAGTCCCGTGGGCTTGGAGGAGTTGGGTCGGCACCGTGCGGGCCGATCCCCCAGTCTACGGGCAGCGAATCAGGCGTCGGCCGCCGCCGGCAGCGGCTCCAGGAACTCCAGGCGGTCGCCGAGGCGGTCGCTGGCGTGGAAGCGGCGGCGCCCGGGCAGATCGTCGTCCCAGACGACCTCATGACCACGTGCGGCCAGCCGCTCGGCGAGCGCGTCCATCGTCCGCACCTGGATGCCCGGGTGCCCCTTGCGGGCCGGCCGGAACTCCGGCACCACACCCAGGTGCACCTCGACCCCGCCGCCCCGCAGTGACGATCAGGGCTGGCAGCAGCAGCCGCGCGCGGCCAGCACCGGGGGCTTGGCCGGCTCGGTCATGCCGAGCACGCCGTGCCAGAAGGCCCGGCACTCGCCCTCCGCGCCGGCCGGGATGTCCAGCTGCACGTGGTGCAGCCGTTCGAAGGCGAACTCGCTGGTCATACGGGCCCCGGGGGAGTTGAGCGACGATCACATCAGTACTCCGTTCGAAGACACGGAGCAAGGTCCCGACGACCATTACACAGTGTGGCGATGATCGGACCGTACGTTGGGTGGGTGGAGCAGAGCATCCGAACCCAGCCGCCAGGGCCCAGACGCCGTCCGCCGAACGGCGCGGCCGGGGCCGCCGTCCCCGGGCCCGGGCGGGCCCCCGAGACCGCCGAGCCGGCCGGGGCCGCCGCCTCCCCCGCCTCCCGGCTACGCCCCGTGGCCGGCGCGCCCGACCGGGTCCGCCCCGGTGGCGCCCGGCCCCGGCTGCGTCTGCCGTTCGGTGCGCGCCCCGGGGAACGGACCGGCGAGCGCGTGGACGGGCAGACCTCCGAACGCACCGGCGAACGCGGTGGCGGCCGCCCGAACGGCCGCCTCTACGGGCGCCGGCGCACCGGGCGGCCGACCCGGCTGACCGCGGTCGGCACCGGCGTGGCCGCGCTGGTCGCGACCGTATCGGTGGCCGGCCTGGACCGGCTGGTCTTCGGCGGGCTCGGTGTGCTGTTCGGCATCGGCTACCTGGTGGTCTGCTTCCAACTGGCCGTCCGGGTGCGCTTCGCCGACCTGCTGGCCGCGCCGATCAGCGGGCCGATCGCCTTCGCCGTCTCGCTGCTGCTGCTCGGCCCGGTCGCCTCCTCGGGGGTGACCGCACAGGTGGTGGCGCTGGCGACGGGCCTGGCGCTGCGGGCCGGCTGGCTCTTCTCCGGCACCGGTCTGGCGGCGGTGATCGTCCTCGCCCGGTTCGTGGCGCAGCGGCGGCTCCACCGGGCGCGCTGAGGGGGCGGCCACCCGGCCACCCCCTCAGCGCACGGCACCGACACGCGGCGCACGGCACCAGTACTCGCCGCACCGCAGCCACCCTCGCCGCACGGCACCGGCCCTCACGCGGGACCGGCTCCTCGCGAGGACCCCGGCAACCGGGTCAGGCGGACGCGCGGGCCGCCGCCATGGCCGCCCCGACGATCCCGGCGTCGTTGCGCAGCCCCGCCGGGACGATCCGGGCCTCGCGCTCGCGCAGCAACGGCAGGAACTTCTCGTGTTTGCGGCTCACCCCGCCGCCGATCACGATCAGCTGCGGCGAGAACAGCATCTCCACCAGGTCGAGGTACTCCTCGACCCGGCCCGCCCACTGCTCCCAGGTCAGCCCGTGCCGCTCCTTGGCCGCCGAGGAGGCGCGCCGCTCGGCGTCCTTGCCGCGCAGTTCCAGGTGGCCCAGCTCGGTGTTGGGCACCAGGGTGCCGTCCACGAAGAGGGCGCTGCCGATACCGGTGCCGAAGGTGAGGACCAGCACCACGCCCGCCTGACCGCGCCCGGCGCCGTGACTGAGCTCGGCGAAGCCGGCGGCGTCGGCGTCGTTGAGGACGGTGGCCGGCAGGTCGAGCGCCTCGCGGAAGAGGCCCTCGGCGTCGAGGCCGATCCAGCCCTTGTCGACGTTGGCCGCGGTTCTGGTCTGGCCGTTCACCACCACTCCGGGGAAGGTCAGCCCGACCGGGCCCCGGTGGCCGAAGTGTCGGACCACCTCGCGGACGGCGGCGACCACGGCCTCCGGGGCGGAGGGCTGCGGGGTGAGGACCTTGTAACGCTCCTGGGCGAGCACGCCCCGGCCGAGGTCGACGGGGGCGCCCTTGATGCCCGAACCGCCGATGTCCACACCGAATACCGCCGTCATGACGACCGCCCTCCGCCGTAACCCGAAACCGTCGCGCACGGCCGGCCGGGCGCCACGGTCGGCGTTGTCCACAGGCCTGTGCACACCTGGGCACAAAACTACGAGAGCACACCCGGCCGCGCACAGCAGAAAGCCCGGCCCCACAGGGGGCCGGGCTTTCCGGAGGCGGCGATTACAGCTTGCCCGCGGCCTCGGACCGCAGGTCGCGGCGGAGCTCCTTGGGCAGCGAGAAGGTCAGGTGCTCCTCGGCCGTCTTGACGGTCGACACGTCGCCGTAGCCGCGCGCGGCCAGCCAGTCCAGGACGCCCTCGACCAGGATCTCCGGCACCGAGGCGCCGCTGGTCAGGCCGACCGTGGTGACGCCCTCCAGCCAGGCCTCCTGGATCTCGTCGGCGAAGTCCACCAGGTGGGCGGCCTTGGCGCCGTACTCCAGGCCGACCTCGACCAGGCGGACGGAGTTGGAGGAGTTCTTGGAGCCGACCACGATCAGCAGGTCCGTCTCGGGCGCCATCTGCTTGACGGCGACCTGCCGGTTCTGGGTGGCGTAGCAGATGTCGTCGCTGGGCGGGCTGACCAGGAGCGGGAACCTCTTCTTCAGCTCGCCCACGGTGGCCATGGTCTCGTCCACCGAGAGCGTGGTCTGGGAGAGCCAGACGACCTTGGACTCGTCGCGGACCTCGACGTTGGCGACGTCCTCGGCGCCGTCCACCAGGTGGATCCGGTCCGGTGCCTCGCCCATGGTGCCGACGACCTCCTCGTGGCCCTCGTGGCCCACCAGCAGGATGTCGAAGCCCTCGTCGGCGAAGCGGACGGCCTCCTTGTGCACCTTGGTGACCAGCGGGCAGGTGGCGTCGACGGTGGCGAGCTTGCCGGCCTTGGCCTCATCGTGGACGGACGGCGCGACGCCGTGCGCGGAGAACACCACGATCGAACCCTCGGGCACCTCCTCCGTCTCGTCGACGAAGATCGCGCCCTGCTTCTCCAGGGTCTGCACCACGTACTTGTTGTGGACGATCTGCTTGCGGACGTAGATCGGCGCCCCGTACTGCTCCAGGGCCTTCTCCACGGCGATCACTGCGCGGTCGACGCCCGCGCAGTAGCCCCGGGGGGCGGCGAGCAGGACACGGCGCTGCGCGGTGTTGGACATGGCTCCATCGTACGGGCGGAGGCGAGCCGCGCCGACGGGAGGCGCTTTCGGACCGGAACCGGCCGCCGATGCTCAAATGTGGAATCTATGAGCGAGCGAGTCGACGCCGGCGGTCTGCGGCGCAGCCTGAGTGTCCGCGATCTGATGGTGTACGGGCTGCTGTTCATCGCCCCGATGGCGCCGGTCGGCGTGTTCGGCGTGCTGGACGCCAAGAGCCACGGCGCGGTGGCCTCGGTCTATCTGGCGGCGACCGTCGCGATGGGTTTCACCGCCTTCTCGTACGCCCAGATGGTGCGCGCGGTGCCGCAGACCGGCTCGGTCTTCGCCTACGCGAGGGCCGGTCTGGGCGAGGGGCCGGGGTTCATCGCCGGCTGGATGGCGATGCTCGACTACCTGCTGATCCCCGCGGTGGCGTACCTGTTCTCCGGCATCGCGCTGCACTCGCTGGTGCCGGACGTGTCGCGCTGGGTGTGGACGGCACTGGCCGTGGTGGTGACCACCGCGCTCAACCTGGCCGGCGTGCGGACGGCGGCGGCAGTCGGCCTCGCGGTGCTGGCGATGGAGATCGCGGTGCTGGCGGTGTTCCTGGTGGCGGCCGTGGTGGTGCTGGTGCGGGACGGCGCGCAGCGCGGCTGGGACACCCCCTTCACCGCGGTCGGCGGCTTCTCGCTGACCGCGGTGATCTCGGCGGTCTCGGTGGCGGTGCTCTCCTACCTGGGCTTCGACGCGATCGCGACCTTCGTGGAGGAGGCGGTCGGCGCGTCGGCGGCGGTGGCCAGGGCCGTGCTCTGGTGCCTGCTGCTGGCCGGGGTCCTGTTCATGGCGCAGACCTACCTGGCGGCGCTGCTGGAGCCGACGACCCCGCAGCAGCTGGCCGCCGAACCGGCCGCCCAGGGTTCGGCCTTCTACGACACCGTGGAGAGCGGCATCGGGCACTGGCTGCACGTGCTCGTCGCGGCCGCCAAGGCGATCGGCGCGGCGTTCGCGGCGCTGGCCGGGCAGGCGGCGGCCGGGCGGCTGGTCTACGCGATGGCCCGGGACGGCCGGCTGCCCCGGGCCCTGGGCACCGTGGACCCGGCCAGCGCGGTGCCGCGCCGGGCGCTGCTGGTGGCGGCGGTGATCACGATGGGCGCGGCGGTCTGGGCGGCCGGCCGGGACGACGGCCTGGACCGGCTCACCTCGGTGGTGAACATCGGCGCGCTGACCGCCTTCGCGCTGCTGCACGCCTCGGTGATCGGCTGGTACGTGGTGAAACACGGCTCGCGGGACTGGCTGCGGCACCTGGTGGTACCGGTGCTGGGCATCGCGGTGATCGGGGCGGTGGTCTACGAGGCCTCGCCCACGGCGCAGATCGCGGGGGCGGTCTGGCTGGGAGTGGGGCTCCTGGTGCTCGTCGTCCAGGGAGCCTCCGCGGTCGGCATCCGCCGCTGAACCGACCGCGCTGTCGGCCTGCGCCGCTAGCCTCGTACGCATGGCCAACACCAGCTCTCCCGAAGCCCCGCTCCCGGTCGGCAAGGTCTCCGCGCTGATCGGCGGCTGGATCGACCGGCTCGGCGCGGTCTGGGTGGAGGGGCAGATCACCCAGCTGAGCCGGCGGCCGGGCGCGGGCGTGGTCTTCCTGACGCTGCGCGACCCGCAGGCGGACGTCTCGCTCACCGTGACCTGCTTCCGCTCGGTCTTCGAGCAGGTCGCGGACGTGGTGCAGGAGGGCTCGCGGGTCGTCGTGCACGCCAAGCCGGAGTGGTACGCGGCGCGCGGCCAGCTCTCGCTGCGGGCGGCGGAGATCCGGCTGGTCGGCCTGGGCGAGCTGCTGGCCCGACTGGAGCAGCTGAAGCGGCGGCTAGCCGGGGAGGGCCTGTTCGCGGCCGACCGGAAGCGGCCGCTGCCGTTCCTGCCGCAGTGCGTCGGGCTGGTCACCGGGCGCGGCTCGGCGGCCGAGCGGGACGTCCTGGAGAACGCCCGGCGGCGCTGGCCGGCCGTCCGCTTCGAGGTGCGCAACGTCCCCGTGCAGGGCGTCAGCGCGGTGGAGCGGGTGAGCGCGGCGGTGCGGGAGCTGGACGAGCACCCCGAGGTGGACGTGATCATCGTGGCCCGCGGCGGCGGCAGCGTCGAGGACCTGCTGCCGTTCTCGGACGAGGGGCTGGTGCGGCTGGTCGCGGCGGCCCGGACGCCGGTGGTCAGTGCGATCGGCCACGAGCCGGACCAGCCTCTGCTGGACTTCGTCGCCGACCTGCGCGCCTCCACCCCGACCGATGCCGCCAAACGGGTGGTCCCGGACGTCGGCGAGGAGCTGGCCAAGGTCCGCAACCTGCGCGACCGGGCCAGGCGGCACGTGCTCGGCCGGGTCGACCGGGAGCAGCACGGGCTGGACGGCGTCCGAAGCCGCCCGGCGCTGGCCGCGCCGCACCGGATGCTGGACGGGCGCGGCCAGGACGTGGCGGCCCTGTTGGAGCGCGCCCGGCGCACCCTCGGGCACCGGCTGGACCACGCGCAGAGCGACCTCGGGCACACCCTGGCCCGTGTGGTCGCGCTCTCCCCGTCGGCCACCCTGGAGCGCGGCTACGCGGTGCTCCAGCGGGAGGACGGCACCGTGGTGACCGACCCGGCGCAGGTCGCGGCCGGCGACGCGCTGCACGCCCGGGTGGCGGGCGGGGGCTTCGGCGTGACGGCCACAGAGGTTCAGGACCTGGCCCAATAGGAGCGTCGGCGCTCAGCGCGAGCGCCGGCGGTCGACTCCTCGCCGCCGTTGCCGACGCCCGGGGCGATCCGAGCGCCTGGCGGGCGGTCGGCTGTCGGCGCCAGCCCCTACGCTGGCTCCCGTGACTCCTCCACCCCGTGGACGGGGCGGCTTCTCACTCGACTCCGGAGAACCACATGACGGCCGAGCCCTGACCGCTGCCCGAGAGCAGGGCCACAGCCTGCTGCGCCGTTTCACGGCCCCGAGGGCAAACGATGCATTTCCTCGCGCCCTGAAGGCGAGGTCTACCGTAGGGAGAGAAATGGCAGATCAGCAGGAGGCACAGGCCGCACCGGGGACGCCGGACGACGCGCTGGGGTACGAGCACGCCCGGGACGCGCTGCTGGAGGTGGTCCGGCAGCTGGAGAACGGCGGCACGTCGCTGGAGGAGTCGCTGGCGCTCTGGGAGCGCGGGGAGCAGCTGGCGAAGGTCTGCCAGCGCTGGCTGGACGGCGCCCGGGCCCGGCTGGACGCCGCGCTGGCCGCCGAGGAGGGCGAGCCGGCCGGCGAGTAGGCGGACGGAAGGGTGACGGAGATCACGTCGGCGCGGGGAACAGTTGAATGTTCACACATGTTGGGAACAGGTGATCGGCCACGGTCGGTCGTCCACACGAACCCTGTCCCGTATGACGCATGAGGTGCAGACAAGCATGACCACCGACGCCCTGGTACTCGACGCCGCCGCTCAGGACCTGCTGTTCCGCGACGCCCGCACCGCCAACACCTTCACCGACGAGCCGGTCTCCGAGGAGCAGATCCAGGCCATCTACGAGCTGGTCAAGTTCGGCCCGACCGCCTTCAACCAGCAGCCGCTGCGCGTCGTCCTGGTCCGCTCGGCCGAGGGTCGCGAGCGCCTCGTCCAGCACATGGCGGACGGCAACAAGGCCAAGACCGCCGCCGCCCCGCTGGTCGCCATCCTGGCCGTGGACAACGAGTTCCACGAGGAGCTGCCGACCCAGCTGCCGCACTTCCCCCAGGCCAAGGACATGTTCTTCAGCGAGCGCCCGGCCCGCGAGGCCTCGGCCGCGATGAACGGCGCCCTCCAGGCCGGCTACTTCATCATCGGCGTCCGCGCCGCCGGCCTGGCCGCCGGCCCGATGACCGGCTACAACGCCGAGGGCATCGACAAGGAGTTCTTCGGCGACGGCGAGCACTCGGTGCTGGCCGTGGTCAACATCGGCAAGCCGGGCGAGGACGCCTGGTTCCCGCGTTCGCCGCGCCTGGCCTACGACGAGGTCGTCACCACCGTCTGATCGCGATGCGATGACGCGGGAGCTAGGGGAAGGGCCCGCACCGGTTCCACCGGTGCGGGCCCTTCCCGTCCGCTCGCGCTCGTTGCGATGCCCGGGTGCCGTCCACTCCCCCGGGGCCCGGAGGCCTACTTGAGGGCCTGCGCCAGCTCGGCGAGCTCCTCGTAGGAGGCGGTGCCGGTGACCAGCGTGGTGGCGCCGCCGCTCTGGACGGCGAGGGCGCGCGCCTTGGGACCGGCGACGCGCTCCCAGGACTGCCCGGCCACCTCCGACGTGCCGTCCGGCTTGCCGCCGGCCACCGCCGAGTCGAGCAGGACGGCGCGGTCGACGTCGCTCTGCTCGATCGCCGCGTACTGGCCGGACGGGGTGACGAAGCCCAGGTGCCAGGCGTTGCCCTTGCCCTTGCCCAGTGACGCCGGGTCGTAGCTCACCGAGGTGGCCCGCCACCGGTCGGAGAGACCCTCCGGGGTGAGCAGCGGGTACGGCGCGGCGCGCTTCGCCGAGGCGGCGGCCACCCGGTACTCCTTGGTGTGGACACCGTCGCCGCTCGCGTCGTGCGGCAGGAACAGGTACCCGATCCAGACCACGGCGCCGACCGCCAGCATCGACAGGACCATGTCCCGTACCGTCTGCCGGCCCTTCATGCCTCTGCTCTCTCCAGCCACCCCCACATGGTGACTCATCCGGTCCGGACCACCCGCACCCGGGGTGGCCCCGGACGGGTGAACAGGGGCAAACCCGCCGTTTCCGACCAGGGGTGGCGACCCGCGCCACAGACAGTCATCTCGTGGGCAGATACGATCGCAGAACCCTCACCACGGCGTTCGACCTGGCAGTAGTCGGGCGCTCACTGGCCGTCGCGTACAGAGAGGTAACGACGATGACCACGCAGTACCCGCACAACCTCCCCAGTGCCCTGGAGGTCGCGCCCGAGGCTCCCGACCGGAACCTCGCGCTCGAACTCGTCCGGGTCACCGAGGCGGCCGCCATGGCCGCCGGCCGTTGGGTCGGCCGCGGCGACAAGAACGGCGCCGACGGCGCCGCCGTCAAGGCCATGCGTACGCTCGTCTCCACCGTCTCCATGAACGGTGTCGTCGTCATCGGCGAGGGCGAGAAGGACGAAGCCCCGATGCTCTACAACGGCGAGCGGGTCGGCGACGGCACGGGCGCCGAGTGCGACGTCGCGGTGGACCCGGTCGACGGGACCACGCTGACCGCCAAGGGCATGAACAACGCCGTCGCGGTGCTGGCCGTGGCCGACCGCGGCACGATGTTCGACCCCAGCGCGGTGTTCTACATGGACAAGCTCGTCGCCGGGCCCGAGGCCGCCGAGTTCGTCGACATCACCGCCCCGGCGGCCGTCAACATCCGCCGGGTCGCCAAGGCCAAGGGCAGCGCCGTGGAGGACGTCACCGTCGTCATCCTGGACCGCCCGCGCCACGAGGGCCTGGTCAAGGAGATCCGCGAGGCCGGCGCCCGGATCAAGTTCATCTCCGACGGCGACGTCGCCGGCGCCATCATGGCCGCCCGCGAGGGCACCGGCGTCGACCTGCTCATGGGCGTCGGCGGCACCCCCGAGGGCATCATCGCCGCCTGCGCGATGAAGTGCATGGGCGGCGTCATCCAGGGCCGGCTCTGGCCCAAGGACGAGGCCGAGCGCCAGAAGGCCCTCGACGCCGGCCACGACCTGGACCGCGTGCTCACCACCGACGACCTGGTCAGCGGCGAGAACGTGTTCTTCGTCGCCACCGGCATCACCGACGGCGAGCTGCTGCGCGGCGTCCACTACCGCCAGGAGACCGCCACCACCAGCTCGCTGGTCATGCGCTCCAAGAGCGGCACCATCCGGGAGATCCACTCCACCCACAAGCTGTCCAAGCTGCGGGCTTACAGCGCGATCGACTTCGACCGCGCCAACTGATCCCGGACGCACCCGCGTCGGCCACGCCCGCGGCCTCGGCGAAATCCCCCTTCGCCGAGGCCGCGGGCGTTCGCGTGTGCGTGCGTCGCCGGCGGCCCGGCCGTCGCGCCCCGCTCAGCCCGCTATCCGGCTGGGGCGGGCCGCCTCGCGCAGCTCCGTCTCCCGGCGCCGGCGGCGGGCCAGCACCACCCGACGCTCGGCGGCCGTCAACCCGCCCCAGACGCCGTACGGCTCCGGCTGCGCCAGCGCGTGCTCCCGGCACTCCAGCAGCACCGGGCAGCGCGCACAGACCTGCTTCGCCTGCTCCTCCCGCGAAAGCCGGGCCGCCGTGGGCTCCTTGGAGGGTGCGAAGAACAGCCCCACCTCGTCCCTGCGGCACGCCGCGCCGGTGTGCCAGGGGTTGTCGTCACCCTGCGGCTGGGCACCGGGCCGGCGCTCCAGCACCTGGGCGGCGGCAACGGACGATGTGGGGCGGGACTCGATCGGATGCAGCACGGCCGTACTCCTGACGAGGCTCTCGGACACGGGGAAGCTCGCACCCCTGCCCGGCTGCGAGCCCCCGCGATACACCCCCCGGGCCGGCCTCAGGCCGCCTCCGGTGCGCAGCCGTACAAGAAGCGATGTGCGTGAGGAACTACCCCGCCGCACCCTGATTCATGCACACTGCACGCAATCGACTACAGAGTGCACCCGACGCAACGACGAGTGCCCGGGCGGGAGTTGCTCCCACCCGGGCACCCTTCCGGCCGCTGGGCCGGCTTGGCCTACTCCGTGCCGAGCTGCTTGCGCACCCACTCCTTGAGCTTCTTGCCCTTGCGCGGCCGCGCCTCGCAACCGCCGAACACCGCCATGCCCTTGACCCGGACGACCGGCGCGTACGGGTCGGCGGCGGTCTGCTCCTTGACGTCGAAACCGCCGAAGATGCCGACGCCGTGGCCGACCAGGCTGACGTTCTCGGGCACCTTGATCTCCACCCCGCCGAAGATCGACACCACGTCGATGACCACCTCCGGCGACTCGAAGACGGCATCCGTCAGGTCGATCTCGACCCCACCGAACGCGGCCACCGCGCGGAGCTGCGAACCCACCCGCCAGCGGCCCTTGCGGGAGGCGGCGCCGAAGATCGCCACCATGGTCGGCGCCTCCTGCCGCGCGGGCAGCCGCACCGGGCCGTCCGGGCGCCGGCCCGGCTCGCCCAGCGGGGTCTTGTCGAAGGAGATCGACCGGTGCACCGGCAGATCCCTGGTCAGCGGCACGAGGTCACCCAGGGTCTTGGCCCCGTACGCGGCCTCGATCCGCTCGGAGTGCTCCTCCGCGTCCAGCCGGCCCTCGGCGTAGGCGTCGCGCAGCAGCTCCGCCACCCGCTCACGGTCGGCGTCCGAGGCCCGCATCTCGGCCTCCGCCACCGGGGCGTGGTCGGCCCGGGCGGGCTGCGCCGGCTCCGGCTTGGTCATCGGTACGGGCGCCTGCCCCTGGTCGTCCTGGTCGTCCCTCGACGGCGAGTTGTCCACGGGCCAAGACTAGCCATCGGGGCAAGCCCCGTACGCATGTCCCAGTGACCCTGGTCACGCAGGCGGACCTGTCCGCGTGCGACGTTTCGCCGGGTCCTACCCTTGAGGGTGCTTCGCCGACGCAGCCGGACACACTGGAACACTAAGGACCGCCCCCATGGCTCCCACGCCGGATTTCGAGTACAGCGACCTCCTCCCCCTGGGCGCTGACCCGACCCCGTACCGCAAGCTGACCTCCGAGGGTGTCTCCACCTTCGAGGCCGGCGGTCGCACCTTCCTCCAGGTCGAGCCCGAGGCCCTGCGACTGCTCACCGCCGAGGCGATGCACGACATCTCGCACTACCTCCGCCCGGCCCACCTCGCCCAGCTGCGCCGCATCCTGGACGACCCGGAGGCCAGCCCCAACGACCGGTTCGTCGCGCTGGACCTGCTGAAGAACGTCAACATCTCGGCCGGCGGCATCCTGCCGATGTGCCAGGACACCGGCACCGCCATCGTCATGGGCAAGCGCGGCCAGAACGTGCTGACGCAGGGCGGCGACGAGGCCGCCGTCGCGCGGGGCGTGTACGACGCGTACACCAAGCTGAACCTGCGCTACTCCCAGATGGCCCCGGTCACCATGTGGGACGAGAAGAACACCGGCAACAACCTTCCGGCGCAGATCGAGCTGTACGCGACCGACGGCGACGCCTACAAGTTCCTCTTCATGGCCAAGGGCGGCGGCTCGGCCAACAAGTCGTACCTGTACCAGGAGACCAAGGCCATCCTGAACGAGGCGAACATGCTCTCGTTCCTGGAGCAGAAGATCCGCTCCCTCGGCACCGCCGCCTGCCCGCCGTACCACCTGGCGATCGTGATCGGCGGCACCAGCGCCGAGTTCGCGCTGAAGACCGCCAAGTACGCCTCCGCGCACTACCTGGACAACCTGCCGACCGAGGGCAACGCGAAGACCGGGCACGGCTTCCGGGACCTCGAGCTGGAGGCCAAGGTCACCGAGCTCACCCAGAAGATCGGCATCGGCGCGCAGTTCGGCGGCAAGTACTTCTGCCACGACGTGCGCGTCGTCCGCCTGCCGCGCCACGGGGCCTCGCTGCCGGTCGCGATGGCCGTCTCCTGCTCCGCCGACCGCCAGGCCCTGGGCAAGATCACCGCCGAGGGCGTCTTCCTGGAGCAGCTGGAGACCGACCCGGCGAAGTACCTGCCGGACACCACGGACGAGGCCCTGCTGGTCAGCGGCTCCGCCGGGGGCGCCGACGACGTGGTCCGCATCGACCTCGACCAGCCGATGTCCTCGATCCGCGCCGAGCTGTCCAAGTACCCGGTGAAGACCCGCCTTTCGCTCACCGGCACCCTGGTCGTCGCCCGCGACATCGCGCACGCCAAGATCAAGGAGCGCCTCGACGCCGGCGAGGGCATGCCCAAGTACCTCCAGGACCACCCGGTCTACTACGCCGGCCCCGCCAAGACCCCCGAGGGCTACGCCTCCGGCTCCTTCGGCCCCACCACCGCCGGCCGGATGGACTCCTACGTCGACCAGTTCCAGGCCGCCGGCGGCTCCATGGTCATGCTCGCCAAGGGCAACCGCAGCAAGCAGGTCACCGACGCCTGCGCCGCGCACGGCGGCTTCTACCTCGGCTCCATCGGCGGCCCCGCGGCCCGCCTCGCCCAGGACTGCATCAAGAAGGTCGAGGTCCTGGAGTACGCCGAGCTCGGCATGGAGGCCGTCTGGCGCATCGAGGTCGAGGACTTCCCGGCCTTCATCGTGGTCGACGACAAGGGCAACGACTTCTTCCGCGAGACCACCGAGGGCCCGCTCATCACCAACCTGCGCGTGCGGTCCAAGGAGTAGTCCCCGCTCCTGTCCGACACCCGCCGCCCCGGTCGCCCCGCCCGCGACCGGGGCGGTTCCGTCGGGCGGCCGATTCGGCCGGCCACCACTATCAGTGACAACGGCCTGCGGCGTGCGTTCCCGACCAGACGCCGGCCGTCGGTCTCACGCGTCGAAGTCGTACTCCAGGACGTAGGAGGCGGCGTCGAGGGTCATCTCGTTCAGCTCGACGACCTGGCCCTCGTCGGCGAAGGCCGTCCGGCAGATGAGGATGACCGGCGTGCCCGTCGAGAGCTCCAGCCGGGTGCTCTCCTCGGCACTGGGCATCCGGGAGCGGACCTCCTCACGGAAGTGCACCGGCTTGGCGCCGATCTCCGCCAGACGCGCGTAGGTACCGCCCGGGCCGGTGTCCTCGCGGGTGATGGCCGTCCCCGCGACCAGGCCGGCCGGCAGGTAGGACGTCGACAGCAGCACCGGCTTGCCGTCCAGCACGAACCGTCTGTGGCGCACGCACATCGGCGCGCCCGGGTCGACCCCCAGCACCCGTGCCACGTGGTCCGGCGCGCCCTGCTCGGTGACCGAGACCTGGTCCACGAGCAGCGACCGGTTGTCGATGTCCGCCGACCATATCGACCGGCCGGATCCCCACTGCCCCTGGGCGAGCCGCTGGATCCCGCGCCGCCGCAGCGGCCGGAAGTCCCGGACGAACACCCCGGCGCCCCGGCGCGCCTCCGCGATGCCCTCGCTCTGCAGGACGCCGAGCGCCTGACGGGCGGTCATGCGGGCGACGCCGTACTCGTCCATGAGGTCGTTCTCACCGGGCAGGCGGTCGCCGGCGCGGTACTCGCCGGCGTCGATGGCCGCCTTGAGCGTGTCGGCGATCCGCTGGTACTTGGGCTGTTTCCCGCCACTGCTGCCGGCCATCGCTCTCTCCCTCATCCTCGCCGGAAATCGTAGGCGCGCCCGGGGGCGCCGATAAGCCGGTACGCGCCAGTACGCCGGTCCGACCGGTCAGACGGTCAGACCGGTCAGGGCGTTGACATCTCTAGAGATATTAGCTTCTCTAGAGATGCTGGGTAGTCGCCGAGCAGAACACAAGCACCGACAGCGACCAGGGCCGGCGCATCCACCGCCGCGCCCGTACCAGAGCGAGGAGCACTGCGGTGAGCACCCGTAAGCGCAACGCCGCGGCCTACCGGCCGCGTGCAGGTGAACTCGTCCTCGACGCCAGGACCGGCCGCACCGGCATCTACATGGACACCCTCGGCGGCGAGCTCTACCTGCGCCCCCCGGACGGCGGCCGCGAGTGGACCACCCGGCCCGGCCAGGTCTCCCCGGCCCCCGCCGACCCCGACCCGGCCTCCACCCCGGCCCCGGCCCGGGCCCCGGCGGCGGACGACCACGCCCGCCTCCACGCCCGGCTCGCCGCCCGCAACCGGGACTCCCGCCTCAACGAGAGCCAGGTGGCGTGACGCGGGGCGGCCCGGTCGGACGTCGCGGACACCCGGGCACGTCCTGGACCTGGCCCCGTGAGCGAGCAGCCCGTCGCAACGGCCGCCGTCTGATCCTCGTCATCCGGACCGGCCACCGTGCATCCGTTCGCCACAACCGATCCGGCGGCCACGGAACGACGAGTGCCCCGGACCCGCGGGACTCGGGTACGGGGCATCTCGGCAGATCCGGCGCCCATGGACCACGGGCGCCGGCACGGGGCATCAAGTTCGAGAGCGCTTACGGGTGGCTGGAGATGATGCCCTGTGGCTCGCGGACCTCGCCCGGCTTGCCGGTGGCCGGGGTGGCGGGATCCACCACGCGCTCGGACTCGTCGCCGAAGAGGTCGTCTTCCAGGTCGGCCTTCTGCTCGGCAGTCGGCTCGGTGTACTCGGTCGGGTTCGAGGGGGCGGCCACCGCGCCCTCGACAGCCTTGCCGGCCTCCACAGCGGCCTCCTGGGCCGGCGTGGTCGGCGCGGGGGTCTCGCTCTGGTTGTTGGCCATGGGCGGCCGCCTTTCGGTCACAAATGTCTTCAGCCCCACCGGCTTGGCGCGGGCGCCCGGACAGTATCGTAGGGTTGATTAAATGTCCGATAAACATCGTGCGACTTGCGGTGCCGTCCGGCAGAGTCGGCCCTCCGCCTAAGCTGAAGCCATCACACGGCGGACCGCCGAGCGCCCTGCGCGGAATCGACACCACAGGCCATCGGGGGACTTCATGGAGTTTCGGGAGACGCCGCCTTCGCCAGCGCTGCGCTTCCAGGTACTCGGTCCGGTCCAGGCCTGGCTCGACGGCAGGCCCTTGTCCCTGGGCTCACCACAGCAGCAGTCCATTCTCACCGCACTGCTTCTGCACGCCGGCCGGCCCGTCACCACTCAGGATCTTGTCGACGGTCTGTGGGGGGACCGACCACCGACGCAGGCCATTGCCGCATTGCGGACATATATCTCCCGACTGCGTACCGTTCTTGAGCCCAGGCGCGAAATTCGCCGACCGGCGGAAGTGCTCATATCAGTCAGCGACGGCTATGCGCTGCGCATTCCGGCCGACGCCCTTGACGTCACCGTCTTCGAGAGCCGGGCCGCCGAGGCCAACGCGGCCCGGGCCGCCGGAGACCTGCACGAGGCACACCGTCTCCTCGTCAGTGCGCTCGGCCTGTGGAGCGGCCGGGCACTGACCGGCGTTCCTGGACCGTACGCGGAGTCACAACGTCTCCGCCTGGCCGAGCGACACGTCACCGCTTCCGAGGAACGGTGCGCGGTGGCCCTCGACATCGGCCTGCACGCCGAGATGGTCGGCGAACTGAGCTCGCTCACCGCCGAGCACCCGCTCAGGGAGCGGCTGCGTGAATTGCTGATGCTCGCGCTCTACCGCTGCGGCCGCCAGGCGGAGGCGCTCGGCGTCTACACCGACACCCGGAAGCTGCTGATCGACGAGCTCGGTGTCGAGCCCGGCACCGGGCTCTCCTCCATGCACTCCCGCATCCTCGCCGCCGATCCGGCCCTGGCGCTGCCCGAAGTCGCGCCGACCGGTGACCCGGCCCGCGAGGACGCTGCGGTCACGGTGACTCCCCCGGCCCAGCTGCCCGCCGACGTCTCGGACTTCAGCGGTCGCACCGAGCTGGTGGGCGAACTGTCGACCGTACTGATGAACGCGACCGGCCAAGCCGTGGTGGTCACCTCGCTCGCCGGGATCGGCGGCGTCGGAAAGACCACGCTTGCCGTCCATGTGGCGCATCGTGTCCGTCCCGAGTTCCCGGACGGGCAGCTCTACGTGGATCTCCGTGGCGCGGGTGCCTCACCCGCCGACCCGGCCGTCGTCCTCGGCGACTTCCTGCACGCCCTCGGGGTCACCGAGACCCCTGACTCACTCGAGCAACGGGCCGCGCTCTACCGCTCATTGCTCGCCAGCCGGCGGATGCTGATCCTTCTGGACAACGCCCAGGACGCCCGGCAGATCCAGCCCCTGATCCCCGGCGTCTCCGGCTGCGCCGTGCTCGCCACCAGCCGGTCGCGGCTCGCCGGCATCCCGGGGGCGCATCTGGTCGACGTCGAGGAGCTGACGCCCGAGGAGGCGCTCGCACTCTTCTCGGCGATCGTCGGGGACCACCGCGTCGCCGCCGAACCGGAAGCGGCCATGGCCGTCGTCACCGCCTGCGGCTTTCTGCCGCTCGCCGTCCGCATCGCCGCCGCCCGCCTGGCGAGCCGGCCGCGGTGGACGGTTTCGGACCTCGCCCGGCGCTTAGCCGATCAGCGGCGACGTCTGGACGAACTCCAGCTCGGGAACCTGGCGGTGGAGACCACCATCGGGCTCGGCTACGGACAGCTCTCGCCTTCCGAGGCCCGTGCGTTTCGGCTGCTCTCCCTGATCGACTCGACCGACATCCCCCTGGCCGCGGCCGCGGCGCTGCTCGGTGTCGACGAGGACACCGCCGAGGCACTCGCGGAAGCGCTCGTCGAGGCGAACATGCTGGAGTGCTTCTCACCGGGCCGCTACCGCTACCACGATCTGCTCCGGCTCTACGCCCAGCGGCAGAACGAGCGGCTCGGCGACATCGAGGAACAGCAGGCCGCCGTGCGACGCCTGCTCGACCTGCTCCTGCCCACCGTTCGCAACGCGGCGCGGTCCATCGAACCCGACGACCAGCTCCCGGAACCACTCAATCCGCTGGGCTCGCCCGGTTTGGAGCTGTCGACGAGTCAGGACGCGCGGGAGTGGCTCCGGACAGAGGTCACGTTCCTGCTCAGCGCGGTCGAGACGGCCACGCGTGGGCCGGGCAGCCTGCTGCGGCCCGCCGTGGACCTCCTGATCGTCCTGAACAGTCTCGTCGAGGACCCCACACACGGGCCCCGGGTCCGCCGCATGCTGGAAACCGCCGACCGGAACACCGAGTCGTACGGGGACGCCGCCGCGCTCGCCCGGGTGCACTTCGCGTTCGGCACTCTGCAATCGATCACCAACGACTTCCAGAGCGCCGAGCGGTCGCTGCGCAAGAGCCTGAGCCTCCAGGCCTTCGATGACATGACCGTGCTGCGCTCGGCCGCGGCCAACGATCTGGGGATCATCCTCAGCCTCGCCAACCGGCCTGCCGAGGCCCTGCCGTTCTTCGAGCAGGCACTCGCCATCAGCCGCGTCGTCGGCGCGCCCATCGGCGAGGCCAGGCTGCTCGGCAACATGGCACGGGCCCAACTCGGCCTGGGAATGATTGAGACGGCCGTCCGATCGGTGACCGCCGCCGTCGCGACCGCACACGCCTCCAAGAACGGCCCGTGCCTCGCCGACACCCTGTACCAGCTCGGTGTCGTCCTCTCCATGACCGATGATCCGGGCGCCTCGGTCGGGCACCTGCGCGAGTCCCACCGGCTCTACCAGTCGCAGCAGAACCGCCTCCGCGAGGGCTACACCCTCGCGCGGCTCTCCTCAGCCCTGCTCGCGGCCGGCCGGCACGCCGAGGCGGCCGAGGCGGCCGAGGAGTCGCTCGCCATCGGACAGGAGATGGACTCCGCCTACTGCCAGGGCCTCGCCAATGCCGCGCTGGGCGAGGCGTTGCTCGGCCTCGCCCAGCCGGCCCGTGGCCTCGCGTGTCTGCAGGAGGCCCACGCGATCTTCACGCGGCTCGGTGTGCCGGAGGCCTCCCCCGTGGCGGACCTCATCTCCCAGCAGCACACCGAGCCCCTCTCTCCCCCCGCGCCGTAGACCTCCGCCACTCCCCCGTGTCCCCCGCGGAGTCTCCCCCGTCAGCGTTGGTGCCCCCGCAGCCCCCCGGCTGCGGGAGCACCCTCAACGCTTCCCCGGCGCTGGATTCCACTGTGCACCGGACCGATTGACGTTCGATAAACGTCGGCTTGTCGGCGCCGGGAGGCGGAAAACCCCAGGTCGGACGCACGGAGCCGACGCCCCGTGCGGCGCGTGGGCGCCGGCCGCACCACCCCGGGCCACGACCCCGTGCTTCCGCAACCCGGGTCACAGCGCCCGACTGTCACGAGTTGGCCGGAAACGGACCCCATGGCGGAGTGATCACGCATATTCTCAGATGCCAGTACACGAGTGCACTTGTCCGGTCGAGCATCCGGAAACGGCAGCGCGGCGGCGCTCCCACGGTGCAGAGTGTCTCTGTGCAGCGTGTCTGAGTGCAGTCAGTGTGACGCGGGGAGCGTGACGTACCGCCACCGGCAGCGGGCCGGCGAGGCAGCACGGGCGCCGGGACGAACGGCGGCCCGGCCTCGTACGCCGAGTACAGCCGACCGGAGGCCCGGGTGGAAAGGTGCCTCTCAATCGTGACGACCGGACAGATATCCGACCCGTTCCCCCTCGACGAGGACGCGGACGGCGGGGACGAGCCCGACGTCCTGCGCCGCCGTGCCGAGCGTGCCCTGCAGGCCGTCGCCTTCGACACCATCGGCGCCGGGTACGGCGAGGCGTTCCCGGCCAAGGGCGGGCAGCTCGCCTGCGGGCGCAGGCTGCTGGCGCAGCTCGAACCGGGTGCCGCCGTGCTGGACGTCGGCTGCGGCACCGGTGACCCGACCGTCCGGCAGCTGACCACCGCCGGGATGCGCGTCACCGGCGTGGACCTCTCGGACGTGATGCTGACGCTGGCCCGCGAGGGGGCCCGCCGCGGGCCGCGCGCGCCGTACGCCCCCGTCTTCCACCGCATCGACATGTACGACCTGGCCACCGACCGGGCGGGCCAGGCCTGGAACCTCCCCGCGCTCGGCCCCGGCGGGCGGGGCGGTTTCGCCGCCGTCACCGCCTTCTTCTCCCTCATCCTGCTTCCCCAGGACGAGATCCCCGTCGTGCTCGGCCGGCTGCGCGAGCTCCTGCGGCCCGGCGGGCTGCTGGCGCTCGGCATGGTCGAGGCCGACCTGGATCACGTTCCACTCCCGTTCCTCGGACGGGAGCTGCGGATCAGCGGGTATCTGAGGGAGGATCTGGAACGGGTTCTGGTGGAGGCCGGGTTCGCCGTCGAGGATCGGTCGGGGTACTCGTACGCTCCGGCCAGCACCTCGCTGCCGCCGGAGGAGCAACTGTTCCTGTGCTGTCGACGCGTCGGCTGAGACCAGTTCACCCCGGAAAGACCAGCTCCCCACACCACTCCCCAGGACAGGCAGCCGTGCGCGACCAGCTCAAACCCGAGGCCGGACAGCCGCCTGCCCTTCCGGGCCAGCGCCGTCCGCCGCCTCTTCCGGCCGGCGAGGTCGCCGAGCGCCTCACCTACATCGACTCCGCCACCCGACGGATCAACAGCGCCCTCGACCTGGCCGCGACGCTGCGCAACATCTGCCGGGTGCTGGTGCCGACCCTCGCCGACGCCGCCGTCGTCCACCTGCGCGACCCGCTGCCCAACGTCGAGCGCGAGCCCGGGTTCCCCGACGAGCTGCGAATCCACCACAGCCTGGGCACGCGGCTGGGCCGCCGCGGCCGGCCCACCACCGGCGACGACCACCGCGGCTCGCGGCACGGCACCCGGTACGGTTCGCGCTCCACGGCCGACACCGGGCCGGCCACCCCGGTCACCCGCGGCGGCGCGCTCGCACACATCCTGCTCAGCCGGCGCCCCGCCGAGGCCGCCGTCCTCGGCACGGAGCGCGGGCCCGACGGGCCCGCCGACCGCGCCACCGAGCGGACCACCGAGCTGCTGCGCGAGCTGTACGGCGCCCGCGGGCTGGCCCGCCTCGGCGCGGGAAGCTCCGTGCTCGCCCTGCCGCTGCGCGGGCGCAAGGCCGTCCTGGGCCTGCTGGTGCTGATCCGGCGGCCGCCCGAGAAGACCGGCCGCCCCGGCTTCGACCCCGCCGACACCGCGACCGCCGCCCACCTCGCCACCCAGGCCGGTCTGGCCGTCGACACCGCCCTGCGGTACGCCCGCGAGTGGGAGATAGCCAACGAACTCCAGCGCAGCATGCTGCCGTTGCGCCTCCCCCAGTCGCACGGCGTCCGGCTCTCCCAGCGCTACCTGCCCGGCGAGCGCGGCGCCCAGGTCGGCGGCGACTGGTACGACGCGGTACCGCTGCCCGGCAACCGGGTGGCGCTGATCGTCGGCGACGTGATGGGGCACTCGCTCACCTCGGCCGCCATCATGGGCCAACTCCGCACCAGCGCCCAGACCCTGGCCGCCCTCGACCTGCCGCCGCACGAGGTGCTGTACCACCTGGACGAGCAGGCCCAGCGGCTCGGCCGCGAACAGCACCTGGCCACCTGCGTGTACGCGGTCTACGACCCGATCGCCAACCGGGTGGTGCTCGCCAACGCCGGGCACGTGCCGCCGGTGCTGGTCCGGCCGGACGGCACCGCCGAGCTGCTGGAACTGGACTCGGGCGCGCCGATCGGCGTCGGCGGGGTCGACTTCTCCTCCGTCGAGCTGCCCGCGCCGCCCGGCTCCGCGCTGCTGCTCTTCACCGACGGCCTGGTGGAGACCCGCAGCCGCCCGCTCAGCGACGGGCTGGAACTGCTCCGGGCCCGGCTCGCCAGCGCGCACCCGCAGGCCCCCGAGCAGCTCTGCCAGGAGGCGCTGCGGATCCTGCCGCCGGGCGACCGCGGCGACGACATCGCGCTGCTCGCCGCCTGCTTCGACGGCATCCCGGCCGGGGACGTCGCGCACTGGTACCTCCAGCCGCGCAACGAGACCCCGGGGCGGGCGCGCCGGCTGGCCGCCCACACGCTGCGCCGCTGGGGGCTCGAAGAGCTCAGCGAGGCAACCGAGTTGATGGTCAGCGAGCTGGTCACCAACGCCGTCCAGCACGCCACCCGGCCGGTCACCCTGAGCCTGGTCCGCACCACCCGGCTGCGCTGCGAGGTCGGGGACGACAGCCCGCTGCTGCCGCGGCCGCGCCGGACCGGGCCGGAGGACGAACGCGGGCGCGGGCTGCAGATAGTGGCCCGCTGCGCCGAGCGCTGGGGCGCCACCCGGCTGGGCACGGGCAAGGTGGTCTGGTTCGAGCAACGGCTGCCCTGAGGGCGCCGTGGCGGGCGCGGGTGCCGTGAGCGCAGCGGCCGTCGTGACGGGCGCGGCCGCCGTGGCTTGGCGTGGCGTGGCGTCACGTGGAACGACCGCCGAGGCGCGACGCGACCACGGCTCCCGGCGAGGCCGCCGGGAGCCGTGGCCGTGAGGTGAGGCGGTGGCGCGCCGGGGTCAGACCCGCTCGGGCACCTTCGTGGGCTCGGCGGGCTCCGACAGCCGGGCCATCAGCTGCTCGCCCTCCATGTCCACCCGCGGCACCACCTTCTCCAGGCTCTTCGGGAACCACCAGGCCGCCCGGCCGAACAGCGCCATCGCGGCAGGCACCAGCGCCATCCGCACCACGAAGGCGTCGACCAGTACGCCCACCGCCAGCGCGAAGCCGATGGGCTGCACGATCGGGTCGTGGCCGAAGACGAAGCTGCCGAACACCGACACCATGATCAGCGCCGCTGCCGTGACCACCCGCGCGCCGTTCTTCACCCCGGCGACCACCGCGTCCCGCGGCGCCATGCCGTGCGCGTGGTGCTCCTTCATCCCGGAGACCAGGAAGAGCTCGTAGTCCATCGCCAGCCCGAACAGCACCCCGATCAGCAGGATCGGCACGAAGCTCACCACCGGGCCGACCTTGGGCACGTCGATCACCCCGTCCAGCCAGCCCCACTGGTAGACGGCGACCACGGCGCCGAGCGAGGCGGTGATGCTGAGCAGGAAGCCGGCCACGGCCTTCAGTGGCACCAGGATCGAGCGGAAGGCCAGCGCCAGCAGCACCACCGCGATGCCGACGATCACCGCGACGAACGGCGGCAGCGCGTCGCCGAGCTTGGCGGAGACGTCGATGTTGGCGGCCGTGGTGCCGGTGACGTCGATCCGCGCGCCGGTCGCGGCCCGCAGCCCGTCGCGCTGGTCGCGGATCTCGTTGACCAGCCGCTCGGTGTCGGCGTGGTCCGGGCCGGTCTGCGGGATGACGGTCAGCAGCGTCGTCCGGCTGGGCTGGTCGACGGCCGGGGGCAGCAGCGTCTGCACGCCCTTCAGCGAGGACAGCTTCTCCGCCACACCCTGCACCGCCGGCTCCGGCCGCTCGGCGCCCTTCGCGTCGACGACCACCACCAGCGGCGCATTGAAGCCGGGGCCGAAGCCGTCGCTGATCAGGTCGTACGCCTTGCGGGCGTCGGTGCCGGCGGCCTGCGAGCCGCCGCCGGGCAGTCCCAGGCTGAGGCTCGCCGCGGGCACCGCGAGGGCGATCAGTGCGGTCAGGCCGGCGAGCAGCACGGCCAGCGGGCGGCGCACCACGAAGGTCGCCCAGCGCTCGCCCAGGGTCGGCCGGTCGGAGGGCTTGGGCGCCCGTCGCCGGACCGGCAGCCGGTCGATGGCGCGGCCGGCGAAGCCGAGCAGTGCGGGCAGCAGGGTGACCGCGACGAGCACCGCCACCACGACGGCTCCCGAGGCGGCCAGGCCCATCACGGTCAGGAACGGCACGTCGGCGACGGCGAGCCCGGCCAGGGCGACCACCACGGTCAGGCCGGCGAAGACCACCGCGCTGCCGGCCGTCGCATTGGCGCGGGCGGCGGCCTCGTCCGGCTCCAGCCCCTCGGCGAGGTGGCGGCGGTGCCGGGAGAGGATGAACAGCGCGTAGTCGATTCCGACGGCCAGGCCGACCATCAGCGCCAGCACCGGCGCGGTGCTGATGATCTCGAACGAGCCGGAGAGCGCCAGCAGCCCGGCCATCGCCACGCCGATGCCGACCAGGGCGGTCAGCAGCGGCAGCCCGGCGGCGACCAGCGAGCCCAGGGTGATCACCAGCACCACCCCGGCCACCGCGAGCCCGACCGCCTCGCCGCCGTCGACCTGCGCCATCTTGTTGTACGCGTCGCCGCCGAAGGCCACCGTCAGCCCGGCCGCGCGGGCCGGTTCGGCGGCCGCCTTCACCGCGTCGCGCTGCTGCTCGGTGATGTCGCCGAGCTTGCGGTCGAAGGAGACCAGCGCGATCGCGACCTTGCCGTCCGGTGAGACCGCGCCGGTGGCGTAGGGGTCGGGCGCGGCGGAGACGCCGGGGGCGGTGGCGATCCGGCCGACCGCCTCGGTGACGGCCTTGGCCGCCTCCGGCGCGGCGATGCCGCCGGGGCCGGGGGCGGCGAACACCACCTGAGCGGAGCCGTGGCCCTGCGCGGGGAAGGTGTCCTTGATCCGGTCCAGGGTGCTCTGCGCCTCGGTGCCCGGCACCTTGAACTCGTCGCTGGTCTTGCCGGCGAACGCCCCGGCGGCTCCGCCTACCGCGATCAGCACCGCGATCCAGACGGCCAGCACGGCCCGCCTTCGCCGGAAGCAGTAGCGGCCCAGTCGGTAGAGGTACGTGGCCATGGGTGACCCCTCGGTCTGATCGGTCGGGCAGGCAGGCGCCTGAACAGGTCCCGGCCCACGGTACGCGCAAGTTGTTCACCTGACAAAGTCGCCCGACAGGAGCGAACGACCAATTCGACCGACCAGGTTGCTTGACCATGGCGATACCCTGGCCCAATGGCCCATGTCCCCGCCTCCGAACGACGCCCGCAGCTGATCCGGGCCGCGATCGACCTCATGACCCGCGAGGGCGTCGCCGCCGGCAGCACCCGGGCCATCGCGGCCGAGCTGGGCGTCGCGCAGGCGACGGTGCACTACACCTTCGGCACCAAGAAGGACCTCTACCGGGCCGTGGTCGAGCAGCTGATGGCCGACTTCATCGACCAGGTGCACGCCGCCTCCCCGGGCGACGGACCGTTCGGGGAACAGGTGCGGACGCTGGTGCACGCACTCTGGACCAGCACCGTCGCCGAACCGGGCCGGTGCATCCTGCTGGCCGAGGTCGAGACGCTGGCGATGCGCGACCCGGAGCTGAGGGAGATCATCCGCGGACTCCAGGCCGAGACCGAGCGGATCGCGGCGGACATGCTCACCGCCCTCGCCGATGCGCACGGCCTGACGCTGGCCCTGCCCGCGCACGACATCGCCATCCAGTTCCTGGCGGGCTTCGACGGCCTGTGCGGCCGCCATCTGGTCTTCCGGCCCGACCACGTGGAGCCCGACGAGGAGGCGCTGCGGGCCCTGGACCTGCTGGTCGCCGGTACGGTCGGCCTCTGCCTGGGCGCGCCGGCCCGGTCCGGCTGACGCCGCCGGCTACTCGACGATCCGGACCGGCAGCTCCGCCAGCACCTCGCGCAGCGAGGCGGCGAACCGGTCGTACTCGTCGCTGCGGGCCGAGCCCGGCCGGGTGGCGAGCCCGATCCGGCGGCCGGGCGCGGGCGCGGCGAAGCGGACGGCGGCCAGCCGGTCGGTGCGGCCCGCCTCGACGTCCAGCGCGGTGGCGGGCAGCAGGGTGACGCCGAGACCCCCGGCGACCAGCTGGACCAGGGTGGAGAGGCCGGCTGCCCGGGTGGTGGAGCCGGCCGCGTCGGCCCCGACCTCGCGGCAGATGTCGAGGGCCTGGTCGCGCAGGCAGTGGCCCTCCTCCAGCAGCAGCACGTCCAGGTCGAGCAGCACGTCTCGCGGGACGCCGGTCCGCCCGGCGAGCGGGTGGTCGGGCGCGGTGACCAGGACGAAGTCCTCGTCGAACAGCGGGATGTCCCGGGTCGGCGAGCCCCCGCCGGCCGGCAGCGCGAGCAGCAGGACGTCGAGCCGCCCGCCGGCCAGACCCTCCAGCAGCGAGGGCGTGCGCTCCTCGTGGACGTGCAGCTCCAGATCCGGATACCGGTCGCGGACCAGCCGCAGCACGTCGGGCAGCAGGTACGGGGCGACGGTCGGGATGACGCCCAGGTGCAGCGGCCCGGTGAACGGCCGGCGGGCGGCCTCGACCTCCTCGGTGAGCGCCTGCACGGAGGCGAGCACCCGGCGCGCATGGTCGAGCACGCGCTCCCCCAGCGGGGTGATAATCACCTTCCGCGTCGTACGCTCGACCAGCTGCGCACCCAACGACTCCTCCAGCGCCGCGACCGCACCCGACAGGGCGGGCTGACTGGTCCCGCTGGCCGCAGCCGCCTCCCGGAAGTGCCGGTGCTCGGCCACCGCGACGAAAGCCCGGAGCTGGGCGACCGTCGGCGGCCGGGGGCTGCGGACTGTGGCGCTTGCCACAGTCGCCTCGGGTTTGCGGGCGGCGGGCCTGCGGGGCGTGGGGCGGGAGGGAGGCGTGGGGGTATTGATAGGTCTCTCCGATCAGACACATCGAGTCTAGCTATTTCCCTGATCAGTCCACGATGTGGAATCGTGGGACGTGTCCGCAATCCGGACAAACTCCCCTCAGTCTCACTTCAGGAGAAGCGAACGTGCTCACGATCGGTGACAAGTTCCCCGAGTTCGAACTCAACGCCTGCGTCGACCTGGACGCCGCGAACGCCTTCGCCGAGATCAACCACAAGTCCTACGAGGGCAAGTGGAAGATCGTCTTCTTCTGGCCGATGGACTTCACCTTCGTCTGCCCGACCGAGATCGCCGCGTTCGGCAAGCTGAACGAGGAGTTCGCCGACCGCGACGCCCAGATCCTCGGCGTCTCCGGCGACTCCGAGTTCGTGCACCACGCCTGGCGCAAGGACCACAAGGACCTGCGCGACCTGCCGTTCCCGATGCTGGCCGACGTCAAGCACGACCTGATGCGCGCCTGCGGCGTCGAGGCCGCCGACGGCACCGCCCAGCGCGCGGTGTTCATCGTCGACCCGAACAACGAGATCCAGTTCGTCATGGTGACCGCCGGCTCCGTCGGCCGTAACCCCAAGGAGGTCCTGCGGGTGCTCGACGCCCTGCAGACCGACGAGCTGTGCCCGTGCAACTGGACCAAGGGCGAGGACACCCTCGACGCCCAGGCCCTGCTGGCGGGCTGACCATCATGGCTCTCGACGACCTGAAGTCCGCCCTCCCGGACTACGCCAAGGACCTCAAGCTCAACCTGAGCGCGGTCATCGGCAACTCCGACCTCCCCGCCCAGCAGCTCTGGGGCACCGTGCTCTCCTGCGCGATGGCCACCCGCAGCGCCGCCGTGCTGCGCGAGCTGGAGCCCGAGGCCAAGGCCAACCTCTCCCCGGAGGCGTACAACGCCGCCAAGGGCGCGGCCGCGATCATGGGGATGAACAACGTCTACTACCGGACCACGCACCTGCTCTCCGACAAGGAGTACAGCAGCATGCGGGCCGGCCTGCGGATGAACATCATCGGCACTCCGGGCGTCGAGAAGATCGACTTCGAGCTCTGGTGCTTCGCGGTCTCCGCCATCAACGGCTGCGGCCAGTGCCTCGACTCGCACGAGGCCGTGCTCCGCAAGGCCGGCGTCGAGCGTGAGGTCATCCAGACCTCGATCAAGATCGCCGCCGTCCTCCAGGCCGTCGCCGGCGTCCTCGACTCCGAGGCCGCCCTGGCCGCCGTCACCGTCTGACGGCCCACGCCGCACCCAGCGGGCCCCTGCCGGACCGACCGTCCGGCGGGGGCCCGTCGGCGTTTCGTGCCGGAACCGCACCGGCGCCGACCGGCTGACGGGCGTGACCCCGCCCCCACCGGGCCCGGGCGGCGAAGGCCTCCCCCGGCCGGTCAGGCGGCGCTGGCGGGCGCCGTCGTCGCGCCGCCCTTCGCCGGCCCCTTCAGTGCCGGCACCTTCCGCTAGGGCTTGCCGGCGGCGGCCTGGGCCGGCGCCTCCGGGTGGCCCGCCCGGGCGACGGCGGCTTCGCGGGCGGCTTCGAGAGCGGTGAAGACGGCCTGGCCGGCCTCGTTGCGGCGGCGCAGGTGGGTGACCACGGTGTTGGTGACCGCGATCAGCGGGACGGCCACGATGGCGCCGCCGATGCCGCCGATGATGGAGCCGGCGGCCACGCCGAGGACCACGCCCAGCGGGTGGACGCGGACGGCCCGGCCGAGGATGAGCGGCTGGAGGATGTGGCCCTCGAGCTGCTGGACGGCGACCAGCACCACCAGCACCATCAGCGCGGTCCACGGCGAGGTGGTGACCAGTGCGATCAGCACCGCGACCGTCCCGGTGACCAGCGCGCCGACCAGCGGGACGAAGGCCCCCAGGAAGATGATCACCGCGAGCGGCAGCGCCATCGGCACGCCGAGCAACTGGATGCCGATGCCGATGCAGACCGCGTCGATGAAGGCCACGCAGACGGTGCCCCGGACATACGCGGTGAGGGTCGCCCAGGCCTTCGGTCCGGCGCCGGCCATCGCGTAGCGGGAGTGCCGGGGCAGACCGCGCAGCGCCCAGCTCCAGATCCGCTCGCCGTCGTAGAGCAGGAAGAAGGTGGTGAAGAAGGCGAGCAGGACGGTGGTGAGCACCTCGACCGCGATCTGCGCGCCGGTGAGGCCGACCGAGGTGATCTGATCGGTGTTGGTGCTGATCGCCTTGGTGATCTGGTCGGCGAAGTCCTTGATCTGCTGCTCGGTCAGGTGCAGCGGACCGGTGATCAGCCAGTCCCGGAGGGTGGCGACACCGTCCTGGACCTTGCTGGTCACGTCGGACAGGTTGGTGGTCACCTGCCAGACCACGAACCAGCCGACCAGCCCGATCCCGGCCAGGCCGCTCATGAACACCCCGCCGGCGGCCAGCGAGCGCGGTACGCCGTGCCGGCGCAGCCAGGAGACGCTGGGCTCCAGCAGCGCGGAGATCAGCAGCGAGGCCAGAGCAGCGAACGCGACCAGCCGCAGCATGTCGACGACCATGAAGACGACGTAGAGCGCGGCGCCGAGCAGCAGCAGCCGCCAGGTCGACTCGGCGGCCACCCGCAGGCCCCACGGCACGGCCTCGGCCGGGGTGGCGGGACGTCCGGGGTGGAGTTCGCGCCCGAACGCGCCGTGGGTGGGCACCGGTGCGGGGGTGGGTGCGGCCTGGGCCGAGGGCGCGGCCTGGGCCGACGGCGCGGCCTCGCGAGGTGCCGGCAGATCGGCCGGAACCGCGGCCGGTGCCGGCAGCGGCACCACCTCGACCGGCGGCTCGTGGAAGTCGGCCGCGATCGCGGCACGCCGGCGCCGTTCGATCACGGCGACCGCGCTCGCCACCACGGCCGCGCCCTTGGCCATGGCCTTGAAGGCCTTCCCGCCCCGCGCCATTCTCGCTACCACCGCTCCCCCGCTGGGCCGCCGTGCCCGGCGGTACGCCGTGTACCGCCACGGCCGTCAGGAATGAAACTACCCGCCCGGTGCCCGGCGAGTCCGGCGGGCGGGTGGGTTGGCCGCGATCGGTACCGGGGCGAACGGCCGGACGGGCCGCGCACCTCGGCGCCGCACCAGGACAAAACCTCCTGATCCGGGGTGTTTCAGGCGCCGGGCAGCGGGGAGGACTCCGGACGAGAACCGGAGCCATCCGTCGGCGGACCGGCAGGTGCAGGAAGCAACCAGGACCCCTTCCCGCGCCCCGCGTCCGCACCCAGGACCGCACCGCCCGCGAGCGCACTGGTCAGCGCAGCCCGGGCGGCGCGGCCCGCCCCCGGTCAGCGCCGCCCGGCATGGGAACGCGACGCAGCCCCCGGCCGCGAGTCGAGCGGTCGGGGGCTGCGTCGGACAGAGGTTTCGGTACCGGCTCTTCTAGTACCAGTGGTGCGACTGCCAGAACGACCAGGCGCCACAGGGGCTGCCGTAGCGGCTGTTCATGTAGTCCAGGCCCCACTGGATCTGCGTCGCCGGGTTGGTGCGCCAGTCGGCGCCCGCCGAGGACATCTTGGAGCCGGGCAGCGCCTGGACCAGACCGTAGGCACCGGAGCTCTTGTTGGTGGCGGTGTAGTCCCAGCCGCTCTCGCGCTTCACGATCTGGCTGAAGCACTGGAACTGCGCGTCACTGCCGACGATCTGCTGGGCGAGCGCCTGGACCGACCCGGGGCTGACCGAGACCGGCGGGGCCGACGTGTCGGTGGCAGCCATCGCCGAGCGGGCCTTGGAGCGGTTGGCGGCTGCCTCGTCGGCCTTCCGCTTCTCCTCGGCCGCCTTGGCGGCCTTGTCCGCGTCGGCCTTGGCCTGCGCGTCGGCCTTGGCCTGGGCGTCGGCGGCGGCCTTCTGGCGCGCGGCTTCCTCGGCGGCCTTCTGCTCCGCGGCGGCCTTGGCAGCGGCGTCGGCAGCGGCCTGCTGGGCGGAGGCCTGGGTGCCGATGTTGTCGCTGATGGTCTGCGCCTGGGCGCCAGAGGGGACTTCGGCAAGCAGGGTCGCGCCGGCGACATCGACCGTCTGCGTCGTCTTGCCCTCGCTGCCCGAGGCCATACCCACGACGGCACCGACGGCGGTGACGGCGGTGGCGGAGGCCACAGCAACTCCCCGGACCGAGATCCGAGTCACATGGTTTCCTTCCAGCATCGCCCACGCGTGACCGTGCGGACGCAACATGCCCCTTGGCGCTGCCCTCCGTACGGTGCTGGTCACGGGAGGTACTGACCCGGCGCCGGCCGACGTGAGGCGACCAGGCGTTGAGATCGGGCGGCGTACGACTCATCGGTGTTCAATTGTGCGTCCACCCACCGGAGTTGGCGGACCGTCCGGACGGGGCCACCGGTTGCCCGGAAGCCCTGTCATGCCGTACGCGGGGCCTGACAGAACCCTCACCATGCCGCACCGGGCACTGTCGACGCAATTCCCTGTTGCGTGGCGCATCTCACATTCACCGCACCGGAGTTCTCCGGACAGAAAGCACTCGATGTGATGAAAGGGGCGGGGGCCCGCCCCGTCAGGAGCGGGCCCCACGCCCGGAATTGACCGTATTGTCCGACTATGACCCTGCGGGGCGGATCACGGGTGGATGTCCTCCAGCATCTCCGTGACCAGCGCCGCGATCGGCGAACGCTCGGAACGCGTGAGCGTGATGTGCGCGAACAGCGGATGCCCCTTCAGCTTCTCCACCACCGCCACCACACCGTCGTACCGGCCGACCCGGAGGTTGTCCCGCTGCGCCACGTCGTGGGTGAGCACCACCCGCGAGCCCTGGCCGATCCGGGACAGCACCGTCAGCAGGACGTTGCGCTCCAGCGACTGCGCCTCGTCCACGATCACGAAGGCGTCGTGCAGCGAACGCCCGCGGATGTGGGTCAGCGGAAGGACCTCCAGCATGCCCCGGGAGATGACCTCCTCGATCACGTCCGGGGTGGTGACGGCGGAGAGGGTGTCGAAGACCGCCTGCGCCCAGGGGCTCATCTTCTCCGACTCGGAGCCCGGCAGATAGCCGAGCTCCTGGCCGCCGACCGCGTACAGCGGCCGGAAGACCATCACCTTGCGATGCTGCCTCCGCTCCAGCACCGCCTCCAGCCCGGCACAGAGGGCGAGCGCGGACTTGCCGGTGCCGGCCCGGCCGCCCATCGAGACGATGCCCACCTCCGGATCGAGCAGGAGGTCCAGCGCGACCCGCTGCTCGGCGCTGCGCCCGCGCAGGCCGAACGCCTCGCGCTCCCCGCGCACCAGCCGGACCCTGCCGTCGCCGGTCACCCGGCCCAGCGCCCGGCCGCGCTCGGAGCTGAGCACCAGTCCGGTGTGGACGGGCAGCTCGGCGGCCCCCTCGATGTCCACCGCGGCGTCATGGCCGGCCGCGAACAGCGCGTCCACGTCGTCGGCCGGGACGTGCAGTTCGGACATGCCCGTCCAGCCCGAGGTGACCGCCAGCTCGGCCCGGTACTCCTCGGCGAGCAGGCCGACCGAACTGGCCTTGATCCGCAGCGGGAGGTCCTTGGAGACGACGGTGACGTCGTACCCCTCGGCCTGCAGGTTGCGGGCGACCGCCAGGATCCGGGCGTCCGCCTCGCCGCCGCCGGCCCGGTAGCCGACCGGCAGTATCGACAGGTCGGAGTGGTTGAGCTCGACCCGGATGGTGCCGCCGAGCTCGCCGACCGGGATCGGCTCGTCGAGCCGGCCGAAGCGGATCCGGTAGTCGTCGAGCAGTCGCAGCGCCTGGCGGGCGAAGTAGCCCAGCTCCGGGTGGTGCCGCTTGGCCTCCAGCTCGGTGACCACGACCACCGGCAGGACGACCTCGTGCTCCTCGAAGCGGGTCATGGCGAGCGGGTCCGCCAGGAGCACGCTGGTGTCGAGAACGTACGTGCGCCGGTCTGGTGTCCGGCGGCTCTTGGAACTGACCACTAGGCCTCCAGGGCGGATGACCCTGCGTCATCCGCGGCAAGCCGGCCCCCGCTGCCCCGGTGGCCTCGGGGCCGGTCTGACGGGAGTATTCCCAGGCGAGGGGCGGTGCATTCGCGCCCCCGGCGAACTGACGGATCACTGCCGGTGAACGTTTGGCCTCGCCCCGGGCCCGGGTAGGCCAGCTCCTACGGGGCGGTCGCCCGCGGCTCGGCCCGATGACTCCCCTCGGCGCCCCGCGGCCCGGCCCGGCCCGGATGCTCCCCACGCTCGGCCCGGCGGCGCCCCGCGGCTCGGCCCGGTGACTCCCCCCGGGAATCCCGCAGGATCAGAGCCCCATCCGCCGGTGCCGCTCCTCGTACGCGCGCAGCGCCCGCAGGAAGTCGACCTTGCGGAAGGCCGGCCAGTACGCCTCGCAGAAGTAGAACTCGCTGTGGGCGCTCTGCCAGAGCAGGAAGCCCGACAGCCGCTGCTCGCCCGAGGTGCGGATGACGAGGTCCGGGTCGGGCTGGCCCTTGGTGTAGAGGTGCTCGGCGATGTGCTCGACGTCGAGGATCTCGGCCAGCTCCTCGATCGAGGTGCCGCGCCCGGCGTGCTCCTGGAGCAGCGAGCGGACGGCGTCGGCGATCTCGTGCCGGCCGCCGTAGCCGACCGCCACGTTGACGGTGATCCCCTCGATCCCGGCGGTCTCCTCGGCGGCCCTCTTGAGCACGTCCGCGGTGTGCTGGGGCAGCAGGTCCAGCGCGCCGACCGGGTTGACCTTCCAGCGGCGGGCGGCGGCCAGGCCGGTGACGGCGTCCTCGATGATGCCGAGCAGCGGGACCAGCTCGTCGGCGGGCCGGGAGAGGTTGTCGGTGGAGAGCATCCAGAGCGTGACGACCTTGACGTGCGTCTCGTCGCACCAGCCGAGGAACTCGCTGATCTTGTCGGCGCCGCGCTGGTGACCGTAGGCGGTGGAGCCGCCGGTCGCCTTGGCCCAGCGGCGGTTGCCGTCGAGGATCACGCCGATGTGGTGCGGGGTGCGGGCGAGGTGGACCTCGACCCGGCGCCCGTAGAGGCCGTACATACCGTCCAGCAGGGTGCGCAGACCCGGCGTGCGTTCGACGACATCGCGCAGACCCATGGCTTTCGGCCCCTCCGTAACTCTTCACCGGGGTACGTCACAACCCCCGGCGCAGCCTACTCCCGCGCGGACGCAGTGGGTAAAGCCGCAGGTAGCGGTCCGGTCACGGTCCTGTGCGGAGTCCGTTGCGACCGGTGTGGCGGGGGCGGCCGGAAGGCGCCCACCGGCACACCGCACAGCCGCCGGGGCGACGGCTACGGAACGGTATCCGATTCCTTAAGGAATCCGTAAGCCGACGATCGATGCTTGACGGCCAGCAATGGTCTAGTCCAGCTTTTGACCCAGGGCGGAACAGGCACCGAATCCCCGCCCCACCCGAGGCAGTACTGCGGACCTCCCCTCCCCCACACGCGGCCGCCGCGCCCCCCACCGCGGCGGCCGCTCCTTCCCCAGGAGCCCACCTCCATGGCCCGTACGCCGAACCAGCCCGCGCACAAGCGCCGGCGCAGCACCCTTCCGGCCCTCGCCGCCGGCGCCACCGCCCTCGCCCTGGCCGGCAGCGGCCTGGCCCTCTTCGCCGGCGGCGCCAGCGCGGCCGCCGGGAACCTGGTCGTCAACGGCGGCTTCGACTCCGGCTCGCCGAGCGGCTGGTCGTGCACCGGCGCCGCGACCACCGTCTCCACCCCGGTCCACTCCGGCACCGGCGCGCTCCAGGCCACTCCGGGCGCCGCGGACACCGCCGAGTGCACCCAGACCGTCAGCGTGCTGCCCAACACCGGCTACAGCCTGAGCGCCTGGGTCCAGGGCCCGTACGTCTACCTCGGTGCGCGCGGCACCGGCGGCACCGACCCGAGCAGCTGGTCCAACCAGAACAGCTGGAACCAGCTCTCCTCCACCTTCACCACCGGTGCCAACGTCACCAGCATCACGCTGTACGTGCACGGCTGGTACGGCCAGAGCGCCTACCTCGCGGACGACGTCGTGCTGAACGGTCCGGGCGGCACCTCCACCCCGAGCCCGACCGCGACGCCCACCCCCACCGCGACCGCCACCGCCTCGCCGACCGCGACCGCCACCCCCACGGCGACCGCCACCCCGACGCAGACCGCGACGCCCACCCCCACGGCCACCGCGACCAGCACCCCGCCGCCGGCCACCGGTCTGCCCAAGCACGTGGTCACCGGCTACTGGCACAACTTCGACAACGGCGCGACCGTCCAGAAGCTCGGCGACGTCCAGAACGCGTACGACATCATCGCGGTCTCCTTCGCCGACGCCGTGCCCACCAGGGCCGGCGCGATCAGCTTCACCCTCGACCCGGCGCTCTCCAAGGCCCTCGGCGGCTACACCGACGCGCAGTTCCGCGCCGACGTGAACGCCAAGCGGGCGGCCGGCAAGAAGGTCATCCTCTCCATCGGCGGCCAGAACGGCGCGATCACCGTCAACGACGCCACCGCCGCGGCCGCGTTCGTGGACAGCGCCTACGCGATCATCAAGGACTACGGCTTCGACGGCATCGACGTCGACCTGGAGAACGGCCTCAACGCGACCTACCTCGCCAACGCGCTGCACAGCCTGCAGGCCAAGGTCGGCCCGAGCTTCATCCTGACGATGGCCCCGGAGACCATCGGGATGTACAGCACCGCCGGCGCCTACTTCCAGCTGGCGCTCAACACCAAGGACATCCTGACCGTCGTCAACACCCAGTTCTACAACTCGGGCGGCATGAACGGCTGCGACGGCAAGGTCTACAACCAGGGCACGATCGACTTCATCACCTCGCAGGTCTGCACCCACATCCAGGGCGGCCTGCGGCCCGACCAGGTCGGCATCGGCGTCCCGGCCTCCAGCAAGGCGGCCGGCGGCGGCTACGTCTCGCCGACCGTGGTGAACAACGCGCTGGACTGCCTGGCCACCGGCAAGAACTGCGGCAGCTTCGTCCCGCCGGCCAAGTGGCCCACCATCCGCGGCGCGATGACCTGGTCCACCAACTGGGACGCCAACAACGGGAACGCGTTCTCCAACGCGGTCGGCCCGTTCGTCCACCAGATGCCGTGACCGGCGGGGTCCGTCGCTGACGGACCCACGGCGCGCCGCTCCTCGAGGGTGGGGCCCGCGCGCCGCCGACGGGCCCGTCGTACCTGACCGGTACGGCGGGCCCGTCCGCCCGCACGCTTCCTACCGGAGAAGTACTGCGGCCAGCGTGCCGAGCAGCAGGAAGGGCCCCATCGGCAGGTCCAGGCCGCGCACCGGCCGCCGCCGGACCAGGGCGGCCGCGGCCCGGGCGATCGCCCAGAGCCCGGCCAGGAACGCGGCCGAGAACAGCCCGGTGAAGGCCGCCGACCAGCCGTACCGGCCGAGCAGCGCGCCGAGACCGAGCGCCAGGACGGTGTCCCCGGCGCCCATCAGGCCGAACCAGCCGGGCAGTTCGAAGAGCGCGGCGGCGGCCAGCCCCACCAGCAGGCAGCGCAGCAGCACGCCGGGGCGGCCGTCCACGAGCTCCAGCACCACCAGCAGCAGCGTCAGTCCGGCCGCCAGGGTCCAGCTCAGCGGGTACGGCAGCCGGCGCACCCGGGCGTCGGTGAAGCCGAGCACCACACCGGGCCCGGCCGCCCAGAGCAGCAGCAGGGCGTCGCCCGGGTGGGCGGCACTCAGCGCGGCCGCGGCCGAGGCCGCGGACACCGCCTCGACCAGCCAGGACCGCGGGCCCAGCCGCTCCCGGCAGCCCGGGCAGCGCCCGGTCGGCGGCAGGCCGCGCAGCTCCCGGGCGCAGAACGGGCAGGCGGTGCACCACGGTTGGTCCTCGGGCACGGCGTACCGCACCACCAGCCCGCGCAACGCCGGTGCCACCAGCAGACCGGCCAGCACCGCACCGAGTACCGTGACGGCCACGGTGCCCCCTCTCGCTCACCGCCGGGACCGGCCCTCCGGGAACCGGTCCGCGCTCATCGGCGTCGGACCCCTGCGGTGCCATCGGAGTCCGGGCACCGCACCGACCACATCATCCACGGGGAAACACTGTGACCAACACTCAGAACACGCTGCGCGCGGCCGTCCCGCTCGCGGCCCTGGCCCTGCTGCTGACGGCCTGCGGGCCGGACAACGCGGACCCGGCCGGCCCGGGCGCGGCGGGCACCGGCGGCGCGACCGCGGCCGTCACCGGCACCCCGGCCGCCACCGGGGCGCCGTCGGCCACCGGCGGGGATCCGGCCGGCACCGCGGGCGGCGGCGCGGGCACCGGCGGCGGCGGTTCGACCCCGAACCCCGTCCCCTCGGCCGCCACCAGCGGCAACCCGATCGGCGGGGCCGGCGGCGGCAGCGGCAGCAAGATCAGCTACGACAACCCGCTGGCACCCACCGCCACCGGCAGCTACCTCGGCAAGACCAAGGCCGACGTCACCCCGGTCTCCGTGGTCAAGGGCACCGCCGCCGAGATCGCGTCGTTCAACTTCAAGCCGGCCGACGTGGAGGGCAAGACGCCGTACTACGTGACCGTCTCCTTCACCAACCGCACCGGCGCCCCGCTCACCGACGAGTACTTCATGATGCGGTTCAAGGTGAAGTCCGACGCGTCGGGCACCGGCGGCGCCCTGCCGGCCCCGACCATCCTGAAGTCGATCCCGCAGTGCGACTCCGGCAAGAAGCCCGGCACCCTGGCGGACGGCCAGACCCAGCAGCAGTGTGCCGTCTATCTCGTCCCGACCAACACCCCGCCGAAGTTCCTCGTCTTCGGCAGCGTTCTGGACACCGAGCCCCTGATCTGGAAGGTCGGCTGACAGCTCCGCCTCTCGATCGAAGGGGCCCCTCCCGGGCGGTCCGGCGCGTCTCCCCGCACGCGCGCCGGACCGCCCCGCGGTGCCCCTAAAGTAGGCAGACATGCAGGTCATCCAGTCCAGCAAGCTCGCCAACGTCTGCTACGACATCCGCGGCCCGGTGCTCGACGAGGCGATGCGGCTGGAGGAGCAGGGCCACCGCATCCTGAAGCTCAACACCGGCAACCCCGCCGTGTTCGGCTTCGACGCGCCCCCGGAGATCCTCCAGGACATCCTGCGCAACCTCGCGTCCGCGCACGGGTACGGCGACTCGAAGGGCCTGCTCTCGGCCCGCCGCGCCGTGGTGATGCACTACGAGGACCGCGGCCTGCACGGCCTCACCGTCGAGGACGTCTTCCTCGGCAACGGCGTCTCCGAGCTGATCCAGCTGGCCATGACGGCGCTGCTGGACGACGGCGACGAGGTGCTCGTCCCGGCGCCGGACTACCCGCTCTGGACCGCCTCGGTCTCGCTGGCCGGCGGCACCGCCGTGCACTACCGCTGCGACGAGCAGTCCGAGTGGTACCCGGACCTCGCCGACGTCGAGGCCAAGGTCACCGACCGGACCAGGGCGATCGTGGTGATCAACCCGAACAACCCGACCGGCGCGGTCTACCCGCGCGAGGTCCTGGAGGGCCTGGTCGAGATCGCCCGCCGGCACAGACTGGTGGTCTACGCGGACGAGATCTACGACAAGATCCTCTACGACGACGCCGAGCACATCCCGCTGGCCACCCTGGCCCCGGACCTCTTCTGCGTCACCTTCAACGGCCTCTCCAAGGCGTACCGGGTCGCGGGGTTCCGCTCCGGCTGGATGGTGCTCTCCGGCGACCGGCACCGCGCCCGCAGCTACATCGAGGGCCTGACGGTGCTCGCCTCGATGCGGCTCTGCGCCAACATGCCGGCCCAGCACGCCGTCGCGGCGGCGCTCGGCGGGCGGCAGTCGATCAAGGACCTCGTCCTCCCCGGCGGCCGGCTGCTGGAGTCCCGGGACGCCGCGTGGCGGCTGCTCAACGAGATCCCCGGGGTCAGCTGCGTGAAGCCGAAGGGCGCGCTCTACGCCTTCCCCCGGCTGGACCCGAAGGTCTACAAGATCAAGGACGACGCCCAGATGGTGCTGGACCTGCTGCGCGCCGAGCGGATCCTGCTGGTCCAGGGCACCGGCTTCAACTGGCCCGAGCCGGACCACTTCCGGGTGGTCACCCTCCCCCGCGCCGAGGAGATCACCGACGCCGTCACCCGCATCGGCGACTTCCTCGGCGGCTACACCCAGCCCTGACGGCGCCGCTGCGGCACTCCCCGGTGAAAACGCTACGGCCGGAGTCCCGGTCCGGACGATCTCCTTGGTCGGGGAAAGATCGTCCGGCGGGGCTCCGGCCGTCCTGTCGCTCGGTCGGTGCGCGATTCGTGCCACGCACCGCCGATTGCTCTCGGCTGAGGCTCAGGCTCAGCCGAGGCGCGCGACCAGGTCTCGGTACTCGTCCCACAGCTCGGTGGGCGTGTGGTCGCCGAACAGCTCCAGGTGGGCCGGGACGAGCGCGGCCTCCTGGCGCCAGATGCCGGCGTCGACGGTGAAGAGCAGGTCGAGGTCCTCCTTCGACAGCTCCAGGCCGTCCAGGTCGAAGCCCTCGACGGTCGGCAGCACGCCGATCGGGGTCTCGACACCCTCGCCGGCGCCCTGCAGGCGCTCGACGATCCACTTGAGCACGCGGCTGTTCTCGCCGTAGCCGGGCCAGACGAACTTGCCCTCGCTGTTCTTGCGGAACCAGTTCACGTAGTAGATCTTCGGCAGCTTGGCGGCGTCCGCCTGGGCGCCGACCTTCAGCCAGTGGGCGAAGTAGTCACCCATGTTGTAGCCGCAGAAGGGCAGCATCGCGAACGGGTCGCGGCGCAGCTCGCCGACGGTGCCCTCGGCGGCGGCGGTCTTCTCGGAGGCGATGTTGGCGCCCAGGAAGACGCCGTGCTGCCAGTCGAAGGACTCGGTCACCAGCGGGACGGCGGTGGCGCGGCGGCCACCGAAGAGGATGGCCGAGATCGGCACACCCGCCTGGTCCTCCCACTCGGGGGCGATCGTCGGGCACTGCGCGGCCGGGACGGCGAAGCGGGCGTTCGGGTGGGCCGCCGGGGTGCCGGACTCCGGCGTCCAGTCGTTGCCGCGCCAGTCGGTCAGGTGGGCCGGCGGCTCGTCGGTGAGGCCCTCCCACCACACGTCGCCGTCGTCGGTCAGGGCGACGTTGGTGAAGACGGTGTTGCCCCAGAGCGTCTCGATGGCGTTGGCGTTGGTGTCCACGCCGGTGCCGGGGGCGACGCCGAAGAAACCGGCCTCGGGGTTGATGGCGTACAGGCGGCCGTCGGCACCGAAGCGCATCCAGGCGATGTCGTCGCCGATCGTCTCGACCTTCCAGCCCGGGATGGTCGGCTGGAGCATCGCGAGGTTGGTCTTGCCACAGGCCGACGGGAAGGCGGCCGCGACGTACTTGGGCTCTGCCTGGCCCTTGTCGTCGGCGGGCGGGGTGAGCTTGAGGATGAGCATGTGCTCGGCCAGCCAGCCCTCGTCGCGGGCCATGGTCGAGGCGATGCGCAGCGCGTAGCACTTCTTGCCGAGCAGGGCGTTGCCGCCGTAGCCGGAGCCGAAGGACCAGATCTCCCTGGTCTCCGGGAAGTGCGAGATGTACTTGGTGCTGTTGCACGGCCACGGCACGTCCGCCTGACCCTCGGCGAGCGGGGCACCGACGGTGTGCACGGCCTTGACGAAGTCGCCGTCCTCGCCGAGCTGGTCCAGCACGGCCTGGCCCATGCGGGTCATCACGCGCATCGACACGGCGACGTAGGCGGAGTCGGTGATCTCGACGCCGTACGCGGCCAGCGGGGAGCCCACCGGGCCCATCGAGAAGGGCACCACGTACATGGTGCGACCCTTCATCGAGCCGCGGAACAGACCGTTCTCCCCCTGGAAGACGGCCCGCATCTCGGCGGGGGCCTTCCAGTTGTTGGTCGGACCGGCGTCCTTCTCCTGCTCGGAGCAGATGTAGGTGCGGTCCTCGACGCGCGCCACGTCCGTGGGGTCCGAGGCGGCGTAGTAGGAGTTGGGGCGCTTTTCCTCGTTGAGCTTCTTGAAGGTGCCCTGGGCCACCAGCAGGTCCGCGAGGCGGTGGTACTCGTCCTCGGAACCGTCGCACCACTCGATGCGGTCCGGCTGGGTGAGCTCCGCGATCTCGCTCACCCAAGCCAGCAGACGCTTGTGGCGGGTGGGCGCGGATGCGCTGAGAGCGAGGTTCTCGTACGACACGATCGCTCCGTTTCACGCCATCTCGGCAGGGAGGCGGCGTAGCGGGGGTTTGAGGGTGCTTGCAGCGTAGCTCCGGCCTCAAGGCTCGAATACGGCACAGCGGTGAAATTGACGCATCTTTTACTACATTCAGTCTGGTTACTGACGGGTAAGGCATCGCCTTCGGCCCAGTCGGGGCACCCGCATCCTGGAGTCGAACACTCCAAAACGTCCAAGTAGTGATGGACACCACTTCCTACGCGGCAGTAACCTACGGCTCCGTAGGTAGCAGGTAGCATGCTGCCCATGACTGCTGAGCTCGTGGAGATCACGGAGCGTACGGAGAGCAAGCCGACATGGCGCGGCTGGCTGCACGCCGCGATGTTCCCCGCCACGGTGGCCGCCGGGATCGTGCTGATCTGCCAGGCCGGCTCCACGTCCGCCAAGGCCGCCTGCGCGATCTACTCGGTCAGCGCCTGGATGCTGTTCGGGGTCAGCGCGGTCTACCACCGCTTCACCTGGGGCCCGCGCGGCGACGCCGTCCTGCGCCGGCTCGACCACGCGAACATCTTCCTGATCATCGCGGGCACCTACACCCCGTTCACCATCCTGCTGCTGGACGGTGCCGCGAAGCAGGTGCTGCTCTGGGTGGCCTGGGGCGGGGCGCTGGCCGGGATCGCGTTCCGGGTCTTCTGGGTCGGCGCACCCCGCTGGCTGTACACACCGGTGTACATCGCGCTGGGCTGGGCCGCCGTGTTCTTCCTGCCGGAGTTCCTGCACGCCGGCGGGGTCGCGGTGGTGGTGCTGATGGTCGTCGGCGGGGTGCTCTACAGCGTCGGCGGGGTCGTGTACGGGCTCAAGCGGCCCAACCCGTCACCGCGCCGGTTCGGCTTCCACGAGGTGTTCCACGCCTTCACCCTCGGCGCCTTCATCGTGCAGTACGTCGGGGTCTCACTGGTGGCGTACAGCGCGGCCGGCTGAGCCGGGAACGCCATGACGGGCGGCCGGCCGGTCCGATGACCGGGTGGCCGCCCGTTCCGCTGTCCACTCCGAGGCGGGGCGCGGCGGGTGGCCGTGGTCGGGGCGGTCGCCGCGCGCGGGGCGGGCGTCCGCCGAGCGCTCGCGCGTGACCCGCTCGTGCGGCGCACCCTCGCACGGCGCGTGGTCGCGCGACGCGCCGGAGCGGTCGGCATGGGGGCGGTCGGCGTAGGGGCGGTCGGCGCCGGAGCGGTCGACGTACGGGCCGTCGACGTACGGGCGGGAACGGGCCCGTCGGGCCTGCCGGGCGTCCAGCGCCTCGCGGGCCCGGCGGCAGCGCTCGCAGTGGGCCGCGTCCGGGGCCCCGCCGGCCCACTGGTGGCCACGCGGCGCGACGGGCTGGCGCAGCAACCGCCAGCGGCGGCCGACGTACGCCATCAGCAGCAGCACCTCGACCCCGGCGACCGCCAGTACCAGCGGGGCGCCGTTGATCAGATAGGCGGCGACCACGACCAGCGCCGATCCCACCACCACCGCCGCGCCCCAGACCTGGGCGGTCGACTCCCTGTCGGCCATTCGGACTCCCCTTTCCCGCGCCGGTTCCTGCGCCGGGCCAGTGGTCGGCTCCTGCCGCCCCACCCCTTCTCCGCTCTCGGCACGCTCGGCCTGCACTGACCGATTGCCACATCGTATCTACCGACAGTCACCCGCAGACGCCCCGAAGCGGCGAACGACAGATCAACGTTGCGTCAATTCCATGTGCGGAACCAGCACTTCCAGGACACATGACGGAATGTGACGTCGTGGCCACACTCCGGCGTCTTGACGGTCGCCATCTTTTGGGAGTTACTGTCATTTGAGAGAACCTTTCACGCCCTTCCGACCGGCTTCCGGAGGTTGCCCGTGTCCGCCGCTCCCGCCCCCGCCCCGCCCGGGCCGCACCCGCGGCGCTGGCTCGCGCTGGTCGCCGTCGCACTGAGCGTCCTGGTGATCAGCTTCGACATGACGATCCTCAACGTGGCCCTGCCCACCCTGGCCTCCCAACTGCAGGCCGGCACCGGGCAGCAGCAGTGGATCGTCGACTCGTACACCGTGGTCTTCGCCGCCGCGATGCTCCCGGCCGGACTGATCGGCGACCGGTTCGGCCGCCGCCGGACCCTCACCGTGGGCCTCGCCCTGTTCGGCCTCTCCTCCGCGGTCGGCATGCTCGCCGACAGCCCCGGCACCCTGATCGCCGCCCGCGCGGCGATGGGCGTGGCCGGCGCGCTGGTCATGCCGATGTCCATGGCGGTGATCCCCGGGCTCTTCCCGTCCGGCGAGCAGCGCCGCGCCACGGCGATCCTGGCCGCCTCACTTGCGGCCGGGGCCCCGCTCGGCCCCCTGATCGGCGGCTTCCTCCTCCAGCACTTCTGGTGGGGCTCGGTCTTCCTGATCAACATCCCGCTGACCGCCATCGGCATCGTCGCCTGCGTCCTGCTGCTCCCGGAGACCCGCAACCCCGCCGCGCCCCGGATCGATCTGCTCGGCACCGTGCTCGGCGCGGGCGGCCTGGCCGCACTCACCTTCGGCATCATCGAGGGCCCCGACCGCGGCTGGGCCGACCCGCTGGTGCTCGGCATGCTCGGCGGCTCGCTGGTCGCGCTCACCGCCCTGGTACGGCGCAGCCGCCGCCAGCGGGACCCGATGCTCGACCTCACCCTGCTCGCCGACCCGACCTTCCGCTGGTCGGCGGTGGCCGCGACGCTGGTCTCGCTGGTCCTGTTCGGCGCCTTCTTCGTCCTGCCGCTCTACTTCCAGAGCGTGCTCGGCGCCGACGCCTTCGGCACCGGCCTGCGGCTGATGCCGATGATGCTGGGGCTGATGGTGGCCGCCAAGCTCAGCGACCGGCTGGTCACCCGGATCGGCGCCCGCGCGGTGATCTCCGTCGGGCTGTCCGTACTGGCCGCCGCCCTGCTGCTCGGCAGCCGCACCGCGATCTCCGACGGCTACGGTCTGGCCGCGCTCTGGCTCACCCTGCTCGGCCTGGGCATGGGCCTGTCGCTGATCACCGCCCAGGCCTCCGCCCTGCTCACCCTGCCGCCCGCCCGGGCCGGCGTCGGCTCCGGGCTGATCCAGACCCTGCGCCAGGTCGGCGGGGCGATCGGGGTGGCCGTCTTCGGCAGCCTGCTGGCCGGCTCGTACCGCGGCTCGCTGGACACCGCGGCGCTCCCCGCCGAGGTCGCGCACAAGGCCGAACAGTCGGTGGTCGCCGCCGACGCCGTGGCCGCCGCCACCGGGGACCGGGCGCTGGCCGCCTCCGCGCACGCCGCGTACGTCCACGGCATGACGGTGGTGCTGCTGGCCTCCGGGGCCATCGCGGTGCTGTCGGCGGTGCTGGTCGCGCTGAGGATGCCGAGCGCCGAGCCGCGCGCGGCGGCGGAGGCGCAGGAGGCGGCCGAGGCCGCGGCCCAGGCGGCCGAGGTGCGGGAGGCGGCCGCCGCCGATGCGGGGTCGCAGCCGGGGTCACCGTCCGGGACGGCCTCCGTGCCGGCCTCCGATCACGGATAATCGAAGGTATGAACGCAACGCGGCCGACAACGGCACCCCCGGCGGCAGGACCGGCCAACCCGGTCCAGGCGATGCTGGAGGCGCCGCTGTCGCTGCGCGAGCGGAAGAAGCTGAAGACCCGCCAGGCGATCCGTCGCGAGGCGTACCGGCTGATCGCCGAACAGGGCTACGAGAACACCACCGTGGAGCAGATCGCAGCGGCGGCCGAGGTCTCGCAGTCCACCTTCTTCCGGTACTTCGGCACCAAGGAGGACCTCGTCCTCACCGACGAGTACGACCCGGCGATGGTCACCGCGCTGCTGGCCCGCCCCTCCGACGAACCGTTCCTGCACTCCTGCCGGGAGTCCCTCATCGGGCTTATCCGCGAACTGTCGCAGCACGAGCGGGACGAACTGCTCATCCGGATGCGGCTGGTCAAGGACGTGCCCGCGCTGCGCGCCCGGATGCACGAGGACGCCAACAACCCGCAGCTGCTCTACCTGGACGTGCTGACCCGCCGGACCGGCGTCGAGGAGCCGACATTCGAGATGCGGATCACCGCGGCCGCCATCGGCGCGGCCACCACCGAGGCGGCGCTGCGATGGGCCGAGAGCGAGGGGACGCTGGACCTCGCGGACCTCGTCGACGACACCTTCGCCTTCCTGGAACGCGGGTTCGCCGGGCTGTAGCCGGCGGGGGTCCGGGCGGGCCGTGCGGCTGGGCGTGCGACGGCGGGGCCCGGCTGCCGTGCCGGACCCCGCCGCCCCTCACCCGGTGGCGCTACCCGCGCCGGGCACTCGCCCGCCGCCGCAGCGCGACACCCACGAGCGCGGTGACGCCCAGGGCCGCGGCCGCCGTGACGGTGGGCAGCGCGGCACCGCCGCCCTCCGCAGCCGCCTCCTGCACGGTGGCGTCCGGCTGGTAGCCGCCGCCCTTCCCGGCCCGGTCGTACGCCGAACCGGGCAGTTTGTCCCCGTACCGCTGCCGGACCAGCTTCTGGTACGCCGCCAGGCTCACCCCGGCCGCGCCCACCGAGCGCCGCGCCTCGTCGTCCAACGGCAGGACCCGGCCGTCCCGCAGTACGTACCAGGCGTTGAGCTGCGGCTCGCGGAACGCCGTCCCGCCGCCGCTGCCGGCCGCCTGCGCCGCGTAGTCGCTCTCGTCGCCGCCGGAGGCGATGTTGACGACCCGCCAGGTGTCGCCCTGCTTCGCCGTCCAGACCGAGGCCACCTGTCCGTCTGCCGAGACGGCCTTGCTGGCGGTGAACTCGGCCCTGGCCACCGGCGCACCCGGGGTCCCGGCCACGAAGGCCGCGTCCAGGGTGTAGACCGGCACGGTGTCGCCGGACAGCCTCGGCGCGGCGGCGCTCGCCGCCTGCGCCTCCTCGGCCGCGCCGACGGTCAGCTGCTTGGTCGGCGGCACGCCCTTGCGGGCGAAGAAGTGGCCCAACTGGTCCAGGACGGCGGGGTTCTGGGCCGCGCCCCGGGCCTGCGCCAACTCGGCACCGGTGACCGGCGCGGGAGAACCGGCCCCGCCGTCGGCGTACGCCGCCGGGGTGACGGCCAGACCGAGGCCGGCGGCGATCAGGACGGCCACGGCCGCGTTACGGATGCTGGTCATGGTCGCCCCTCACGCGCCGATCCGGTACAGGGAGTGGGTCCAGGAGAACGTGCCGTTGGACACGTAGTAGTTGTAGTCCGCCCAGTTGTAGCGGTAGTTGGACGGCCACGGGTCACCCCAGTAGACCCAGTTGTTCGAGGTGTCGTACCCGTAGACCACGTGCATGTGACCGCCGCCGGAGCTCCACTGGATCCGGGTCTCGACCGGGCGGTCGGCGTTCACCTCGGTCTGCACGGTGCTGTACCGCAGGTACCCGGTGACGTACGAACCGGGGTTGATGCCGACCCAGCTCAGGCCGTTCTGCACATCTCCCAGCGTGGCCTGGCTGTTGGGGCAGCTGGAGCTGGTCGACCGGCCGAACGCGGCGTTGCAGAACTGGTTCTGGCTGTAGCTGTAGCCGAACCAGGTGGCGATGGTGTTGCCGCTCGCCGCCCAGCACCAGTTGGTCTGCTGTTGCTGCTGCATGGTGATGTTGAGCTTCTTGTACGTGCCGGCCAGGTCGGCCGTACTGCCCGAGGCACCTGCCGGGCGGACGTGTGCGGTGGGGGCCGGCGCGCCGTTGGGGGCGGCGGAGGCCGGAGCGGTGGCCACGACGGTGAGCGCCGGGCCGAGCACGCCGAGCGCGAGCACCGAGACCGCACGGCGCAGGCGTATCCGTGGAACTGACATGGGGGCGTTCCTCCTTGCACAGGCAGAGGAGTGGAGAAGTGTGGGGGCGCGGTCCGGATCGCGTCACCGAGCATCCCGCCGTTGACAGAGCCTGGTCAACGGCCCCCGCGCCCCCCGCCCACAGGTGTGAACGACCCCGCCCAGGTGTGAACGCCACCCCCGGAACCACCGCGCGGCACGCCACCACCGGTGACAAACCGCCCTCCGCATGTGAATATTCACGACCAACCGGAACCTGCCCGGCCCGCCCCCGAGGAGGCCGCCATGCAACGCAGCGAACAGGCGGACCTCGCCACCGCCCTGCGCACCGGCCCGTTCCACCTCGCCCTGCGCACCGCCATCGCCGCCCGCGGCCTCGCCCTGCACCGCGTCCGCGAACACCTCGCCCAACGCGGCGTCCAGGTCGGCATCACCAGCCTCAGCTACTGGCAGCAGGGCCGCCGCCGCCCCGAACGCGCCGAATCCCTCCGCGCGGTGAGAGCGTTGGAAGACGTCCTCGACCTCCCCGCACACTCCCTCACCCGGCTCCTCGGCCCCCGCCGCGCCACCCCCGCCGACCCGGCCGGCCCACCCGTCCGCCCCTACCGCGACCTCATCACCCCGGCCACCGCCGTCGACGACCTGCTCGCCACCATCGCGAGCCCGCGCGACACCGGCCTGCACACCATCACCCACATCGAACGCATCCGCATCGGCCCCGACCGCCACCTCGTCCGCCGCGACTCCCAGCACGCCCTGCGCGCCCACCGCGACGGCATCGACCGCTACCTCGCCATCTACCAGGGCGACCCCGGCTGCGACATCGACCGCGTCGGCGTCCGCGCCGAGGAGAACTGCCGCCCCGGCCGCATCCGCCGCGACCCCGCCCACGACCTGCTCGTCGCCGAACTCCTCCTCGACCGCCGCCTCCGCGCCGGCGACACCCACCTCCTCGGCTACGGCTTCGACGACGCCCCGGCCCCCACCCCCAGCAGCGAGTACGTCCGCGGCTTCAACTCCGGCGCCGGCCAGTACGTCCTCCAGGTCACCTTCCACCCCGCCGCCCTCCCCGTCCGCTGCCACCGCTTCTCGCTGCACTCACCCGGCGAGAAGCCGTACGAGACGGAGGAGCTGACACTCGACGGCCACCGGTGCGTGCACCTGGTGGCCTCCGCCCTGCAGCCGTGCCTGCTGGGCATCCGGTGGGACTGGGAGTAGCGGAGGGGTCAGTGGGACCAGTAGGGGTCGTCCAGGTCACCGCCGCGCTCGCCTGTCGATCCCCGGAGCAGTGACGGCATCGGCCCGTACTCATGAGCGGGCCGGTACCGCACGAAGTCGAGTTCCGCACTGAAGGAGACACTGTTGTACGACCCGTCAGAGGACGCGCTGAGCCCCACGAACAGGTCGTCGAAGGTCGCGCAGCTGAGGGAGGCCAGTCCCGGGCTGTACTGCCCGGTCTCCGTCCGGTCCACCGGGCCACATCCCAGGCCCTCCCAGTTCCGGCTGATCTGGTCGAGCAAGCGCGGGAGCTTCACCTGCGAAATCCGGGTACGGATGGCGACTGCTCCGAAGAGCCGCGACTTCAGGCTCGGCTCGCCGTCCCAGTGGTCCTCCTCCCGCGTCACCTGGTAGTCGCCGCCGAGGAATGCCACCTGCGGCGAGATCCCGGCCATGGTGGCGCGCAGAAGCTCGTCGATCCGGTCCTTCGCCACCGCCGGGTCCTTCAGGTGCAGGACACGCTTGTCCCGCAACGCCATGGGCCCGTATCCGTTGTAGAACAATCCCACTCCGGTGATCAGCACGGAGACCACCACCACGAGCGGGACGACCACCTTCCAGCGGAACCTCATCGACCCTCCACCCGCACGACGTCGCAGCCGCGGGTCACGATGGAGGCGATGTTCCCCAGCGAGGGGCCGCCGCCCTCCGGGGTCAGGTACTTGGTGTGCGCCCCGATGATGTCCGTCGTCTGGCCGAAGTCGTCCACGGCGAAGCGCTGGGCGCCGAACGACGCGCTGGCCGGGTCCCTCCCGTACCAGCCCTCGTCCGGGTTGAGCAGGTCGTGCTTCACGACTGCCAGGGCCGGGCCGAGCGGACCGCCCACGGCCACCAAAGCGTCACCCTTCGTCGGCGTGTGGGTGACGACGTCGTTGGCGGCCGCGCCCGCCCAGACGTGGCCGGGCATCCCCAGGTCGGCGGCCTTGTCCACGCCGATGCCCGGGCTGCCGATGAAGACCACGTCGTCCGGTCGCTGGTACGGCGAACCCGGCTGGGCGGTGAGCTTGGTGGCCTGGCCGACCACGTACGAGCCGTAGCTGTGGCCGATCGACGTGATGTGGGGCGGCTCGCCGCCCTGATGGCTCGCCCGCACGCCGCTGAGGAACTTCGCGTAGGCCGGAGCTCCCTTGTCTCCCGCCCCGGTCATCGCGGCCCCGGCGTCCTGCCCCGGAGGGTCGTACCCGAGCCAGACGATCGAGGCGACCGAACCGCCGGGCGGGACCTTGGCGTTGGCCGCCCGCCAGAGGTTCAGCGCGTTCTCGGCCTCGTTGGTCCCAGGTTGCCAGTTGTCCTTCGGCCCCAAGGACGCGGGAACAGTCGTGATGCCGGGAACATAGGCGGAGATGTCGGTGGCCGTGTCCGGGTTTCCGAATGAGATCGCCGCACGCCCGTTGCCCTCCTGGCCGAGAAGCAGCAGGTAGTCCACCGGACGACCGTCGCCCGCATGCCTCTGGTCCTCGTCGAGCCGCTGCCGGATCGGATTCAGCTTTGCGAACTGCCCCTTCTCGACGTCGGTCAGTGGCACCGGCGGCTTCGCTCGGTTCTTGGCGTCGATCGAGTCAAGCATCTTCGCGAGGTACGCCCGGTTCACCTGGTCCCGTACCGGCGCCGGGATGCCGTCCAGGTTGCCGATCGCCTCCGGGTGGTGGTCGATGAACCACTGCTGGCCCGCCGGGTCGAGGCCCTTCCACCAGGAGTTGACCTCCGTCGGGGTGGCGTCCTTCCCGGGCAGGTCCTTCTTGTACCCCGGGTTGTTGAGGTCGCCGAACTGCTGGAGGTACCCGTCCGCGTTGGCCGTCTTGAGGTCCAGGCCGGACTTGTCGGTGGCGCGGCCGGTGAAGCGCTTGAGGTCGGCGGCGAGGCCCTGGTCGGCCTGGGTGGCCTCGGCGAGGGCGGCGGTGATCCGCTTGCCGATCTCCTCGGCGGCCGCCTTCTGCTTGTCCGCCCAGTCGGCCGCCTGGTAGGGGTTGGTCGAGGCGCTCCAGCTGACGGTGCCGTCGTCGGCGACCTTGAGGTTCTTGGCGGCGGCGTCGGTGAGCGCCTGCCGCAGCTTGGACTGCGCGAGGGTGAAGGTGTCGGCGTGGCCGCGCAAGGTGCCCTCGATGCAGGACAGTTCGATGTCTGCGGCCTGCAGCTCGGCCGTGGTCGCGTCCAGGGACTTGGTGGCCGCGTCGGCCGCGTCACCCGTCCAGCCGGAGCCGTGCACCCGGTCGGCGGTGCCGCTCTTCCAGTCCGTGGCGTGCTGGACGTACGCCTTGTACAACTGCCCGTACGCCTCGGCCGCGGCGTACAGCTCCTCCGGTTTGGCGTTCCTCAGGCCTGCCAGATCCACTTCTCAGCCCCCCAGCTGTCACTCACGGGTGCTCACCCCTGCACTCGCCGCTACCATAGCGCGCACAGCCGACAGCACAGCCGAGGGGGAGACGGTGGCCGGAGGAGCGGGATTCACGGTGCGGCCGGACGAGTTGTCCGCCGCCGGTACCAATGCACAGACGGTGGCCGGGAAGGTCCCCGAGGAGACGGCGAGGCTGGCCGCGCCGAGCGACCGGGCGGCGGCCGCCCTGCCGGGGTGGCAGAGCGGGGCGGCGCTGCACGACTGCTCGGCCGCCTGGAAGACGCTGCTCGACGGGCTGGCCGAGGACATGAAGACGGCCGGCGGCAATCTGCTCGCCACCGCCCACAACTACCGCAACAGCGACCGGTCGATGGGCGGGACCCCGGTGGCTGCGGGCGGCAGCGACCCGTTCAACACCAGGGTCCGTCAGTCGCCCGGGGTCCACGCGATCGACTGACGGCCGGCGGGCGCCTGCCATTCGGTGGTGCGACGGGTGTCGTAGGCCGGGTCGATGGTGCCGAACAGCCGGTCCCACAGGGTGGTGTAGAAGCCCAGGTTGACGGCCGGGTCGGCGTGGTGGCCGGCGTGGAACATCGGCAGGGCGACCCAGCGGAAGACCGCGCACCGCCGGATCCGGGCGGGGAACGGTTCGACGCCGAGGTGCCCCAACAGGCCGAAGACCAGGTTGACGCCGATGTACCCGAGCAGGGCGACGGCGGACATCTCCCGAACGCAGAGCACCGCGAGCCAGGTGCCGCCGAAGCCGAGCACCTCCAGCGGGTGCAGTACGAAGAGGGTGGCGGGGCGCGGGTCGGGGTAGCCGTGGTGGAGTTGGTGGGCCAGCCGGTAGAGCCGGCGGCGGTGGGTCAGCCAGTGACCGCCGTACATCAGGCCGTCCATCACCAGGGTGAACACCGCCAGGTCGGCCGCCGCGCGGAGTCCGGTGTCCGCGGAGAGCCGGATCCAGCCGGCCCGCCAGAGCGCCCAGCCGGCCACGCCGACAGCGGAGTTGAGCAGGACGGCGGTGGCCGCGAGCAGCACCTCGCGCCGGTCGGGCGGCGGGGGCGGCGGTGTCACCCGCCGCTCGCCGTACCGCCGGACGAGCAGCCCGCCCGCGACCAGTGAGACCACCAGCAGTCCCAGGTTGGCGGTGAGCGCACCGGCCACCACCTCCCCCGGGCCCAGCCTGCCTGCCCGGACGAGCAGCCCGTCCCCCATCGCGGTCACCCCCTCACCCGGCTTACCCGGGCCCACCGGCCCGCAGACCCGATCAGCCCACGAAGTCCGCGACGTCCGGCACATCCGCGGCATCCGGGACGTCCGCGAAGTCCAGCGTCAGGCAGTCTTCCACCGGCCGGTACCCGATCTTCTGGTAGATCGAGTTGCTGGTCGGGTTGGCGAGGTCGGTGTAGAGCAGCACCTCGGCCGCGCCCCGGGCGAGGGCGGCTGCCGAGGCAGCCGCCGTGACGCCGCTGGCGTATCCGTGCCCGCGTGCCTCGATGGGCGTGTAGACCGGGCCGACCCGGGTCATGCCGGCGACCACGGGGCTGTTCCCGGCCATCGCGACGGGGCGGCCGTCGTCCTCCCAGAGGTGGAGCAGGCCGTCGGCGATGCGCTCGTCCACCGTGCCCGGGATGTTGGGGAGTTCGACGGTGGCCTCGACCGCGAACGCCTCGTACCACTCGATCAGCACCTCGCGGTCGGCCGGCCCGGCGACCCGGTGGCGGCCGGCGGGCGGGCGCGGCGGGTCGGTCAACTCGCCCAGCCGGTACAGCCGTTGCTTGAACCGGAGGGACGCGGTGGCGCCGGCGGCGGCCTGCCAGGCGGCGGAGAACGCCCGGACCGCCGACTCGCCGCCGGAAACCCCGGGGACCTCGGTGAACCCGGGCCCGGCCGCGGCCAGTTCACCGGCGAGCGCGGCGGCCGCCGCGTCCGGCATCACGCCGAGGCGCGGCTCGAACGGTGGCGTCCGCAGAAAGGCTCCCTCGACCGGGCCGCCCGGCTCGCGGCTCCACCAGCCGAAGACCGGCACACTCTCCCCGAAGACGTGCAGCCCACGCCTGACCAGCCGGTCGACCACGGTGAGCAGCACGGTGTTCTCGGCCGGGCGGGCGTCGAGGAAGTCGCCGGCCCGGGCGCGGAACTCGTCGAGGGAGGTCGTCAAGGTCCAGGTCATGCCCGATTCTGGCCCGCTCGCCGGACCGGGACCAACCGAATTACCCGACCGGGCCGCTCAGCTCCGGCAGCGCCCCGAGCCGCTCGGCCAGCGCCGCCGAATCGGTGGTCGGCGCGTCGCAGGCGAAGTGCCGGCAGACGTACGCGGCGGGCTCCCCGCCCACCAGCGGCCGGCCGGCCAGCAGCGGCACCCCGTCCTCCCCGGACGGCTCGCCGAGTGCGACCACCGCGCCCGGCGCCGTCCCCAGCAGTGCCGCCCGGTGCAGTGCGGCCGTCGCCGTCGCCCCTGCCGGGCCGACCACGGCGACTTCGCGCGGGCCGTCCGTCAGCGCCTCGGCGACGGCCAGGCCCCAGCCGATGAACCGCGGTGCCCGGGTGGCCAGCGCCCCGACGATGCCGAGCGCCCGCTCGGCGGCGGTGCGGTGGCGCGCCGAACCGGTGTACGCGGCGTAGGTGAGCAGCGCACCCGCGGCGGCCGTCCAGCCGGACGGGGTGGCGTTGTCGGTCGGGTCCTGGGGCCGCCGGATCAGCTCCTCGGCGTCGTCGGCGGTGTCGTACAGCGCGCCGGACGCCTCGTCGGCGAAGTGCTTGAGCACGGTGTCCAGCAGGCCTCCGGCCAGTTCCAGCCACTCCGCCTCGCCGGTGACGGCGTACAGCGCGAGGAAGCCCTCGGCGGTGTCGGCGTAGTCCTCCAGGACGCCGGCGTTGGCGCCGGCCCGGCCGTCCCGGGAGGTGCGCAGCAGCCGGCCCTCGGGGGTGAGGTGGACGGCGAGCAGCAGGTCGGCGGCGCGCTCGGCGGCCTCGACCAGGTCGGGGCGGTCCAGCAGGGCGCCGGTTTCGGCGAGTGCGGCGATGGCGAGGCCGTTCCAGGCGGCGACCACCTTGTCGTCCCGGGCGGGGGCGGGCCGCCCTGCGCGGGCCTCGAACAGCTTCGCCCGGATCCGCTCGGCGGCCTCCTCGTCCTGCGGGTCGGCGAGCAGTTGCAGCACCGAGGCGCCGTGCTCGAACGTCCCCTCCGCCGTCACCTCGTACAGCTCTGCCGCGAGCGCGGCGTCGGCCTCCCCCAGCACCTCGGCCAACTGCCCGGGCGTCCAGGCGTAGTACGCCCCCTCGGCCGGCTTCCCGGTCGCCGGGTCGAGGCTGTCGGCGTCCAGCGCCGAGGCGAACGCGCCTTCCGGGGTCCGCAGTTCGCGCAGCAGGAAGTCGGCAGTGGAGAGCGCCACCCGCCGGGCGAGCGGTGCGCCGGTGGCCCGCCAGAGGTGCAGGTAGGCGCGGAGCAGCAGCGCGTTGTCGTAGAGCATCTTCTCGAAGTGCGGGACCACCCAGCCGGCGTCCACCGAGTACCGGGCGAAGCCGCCGCCGAGCTGGTCGTGGATGCCGCCGCGGGCCATCGCCTCGCCGGTGCGGACGGCCATCTCCAGGGCCGCCTCGGAGCCGGTGCGGGCGTGGTGGCGGAGCAGGAACTCGATCACCATGGACGGCGGGAACTTGGGCGCGCCGCCGAAGCCGCCGTGCCGGGCGTCGAAGTCCCGGCTGAGCGTGACCAGCGCCTGGTGCAGGTCCGCCTCGGCCGGCGGGTGGTGGGCGCCGGCCGAGTAGACCGAGGCCCGCTCGGCCAGGTCGGCCCGGATGCGGGTGGCGACCTCGCCGACCTCGTCCCGGCGGTCGCGCCAGGCGGCGTCGACTCCTTCGAGCACCTGGCGGAAGGACGGCATCCCGTGCCGTGGCTCCGGCGGGAAGTGCGTCCCGAAGTAGAACGGGTCCTTGTCGGGCGTGAGGAAGACCGTCATCGGCCAGCCGCCCTGCCCGGTCGCCGCCTGCACCGCCTCCATGTAGACGGCGTCGATGTCCGGGCGCTCCTCGCGGTCGACCTTCACCGCGACGAACCGCTCGTTGGCGTACCCGGCCAGCGCCTCGTCCTCGAAGGACTCGTGCGCCATCACGTGGCACCAGTGGCAGGCGGCGTAGCCGACGGACAGCAGCACCGGCACCTCCCGCCGGCGCGCCTCCTCGAACGCCTCGGGGCCCCACGGCCACCAGTCCACCGGATTCTCGGCATGCTGGAGCAGGTAGGGCGAGGTCGCGTCCGCGAGACGGTTCGGCATGCCCCCATCCTTGCGCATCGGCGCTCGGACGGGGGCCCCGTCTCACTCCTTCGGCGTCTCCGGCTCCTCGACGAAGTCGACGCGCTTGAACTGCTTGTTCATCGACTTCACCAGGAACCAGGTGGCCACGCCGAGGGCGGCGAAGACCACGAAGCCCAGCAGGCCGGGGGTCACCTTGGTCTCGTCGAGGGCGAGCTCGGCGGCGATGTGGGTGAGGTTCACGGGGGCGCTCATATCTCTATGGTGGCCCGGCTCACGGGGAGCCGGGCCATCGGGGGTGGGTCAGTCGCGCGTGTCGGCGGCCTCGACCGCCAGGGTGGGGGTGCGCAGGCCGGCGAACAGGTCGTCCTCCGGCAGGTCGGCGTCGATCAGGGTGCGGGCGAGCTCGTAGTCCTCGGTCGGCCAGACCTCTCGCTGGACCTCGAGCGGCACGCGGAACCAGGGGCCGTCGGGGTCGATCTGGGTGGCGTGCGCGATCAGCGCCCGGTCCCGGGTCTCGAACCAGTCGCCGCAGCGGACCCGGGTGGTGATCTCGCGCTCCTTGCGGCCGCTCTTCTCCCATCCCTCGATCCACTCGCCGTACGGCGACTCGTGGCCGTGCTCGGTGAGGTACGCGTGCAGCGCGCGGATCCGGCCCATCGGGAAGCCGTGGTTGTAGTAGAGCTTCAGCGGCTGCCAGGGCTCGCCGGCGTCCGGGTAGGCGTCCGGGTCACCGGCGGCGTCGAAGGCCAGCATGGTGATCTTGTGGGTCATGATGTGGTCCGGGTGCGGGTACCCGCCGTTCTCGTCGTAGGTCGTGATGACCTGTGGCTTGAACTCGCGGATCAGCCGGACCAGCGGCTCGGCCGCCTCCTTGACGTCCTGCAGGGCGAAGCAGCCGTCGGGCAGCGGGGGCAGCGGATCGCCCTCCGGCAGGCCCGAGTCGACGAAGCCCAGCCAGGCCTGCTTGATCCCGAGGATCGCGCGGGCCTCGTCCATCTCCTTGCGCCGGACCTCGTGGATGTTCCCCTCGATCTCCGGCTTCCCCTGAAGCTTCGGGTTGAGGACCGACCCGCGTTCCCCCCCGGTGCAGGTGGCCACGAGCACGTCCACCCCCTGGTCGACGTACATGGCCATGGTGGCCGCGCCCTTGCTGGACTCGTCGTCCGGGTGGGCGTGCACCGCCATGAGTCGCAACTGCTCAGTCAACGCCTGCGTTCCTTCCACAATGTCTGGGCTCCCGCGAAGTCCGGTCTGCCCACCGTCCGAGGTTCGGTTCGGGACCACGTCACCGCGGGACCGGCCGCCCGGAGCGCCGCGGCGCCACATCGCCACGCCGCCGACACGGCCGAGCCCCGCCCCCGCCGGACCGGCCGCGGGCGTGCCCCTCCTATAGTGACGGACTGGAGGAGCGTCGCATTCCCCGCACCACCCAGGCGGGCCTCCCACGAGAGGACTGAGTTCGATGAGCTCTGGCACCACCACCGCTGCGCAGCTGCCCGAGGGGCGCTACGGACGGCGCGGCGACCGCGAGGCCGACCGCCGTCTCAAGGTGGTGGGCGCGGTCTGCGGCGTCCTGGCACTGGGCCTGCTCGCCTGGCTGGGCGGCTCCTACCTGATCCGCGAGACCACCATCAACGGCACCGTCCCCTCCTTCGAGGCGGTCTCGGACGGCGAGATGAAGCTGCACCTGGCGGTGCGCAAGAGCGACGGCACGGCGGGCAGCTGTACCGTCCGCTCGCAGGGCGAGGACGGCGCGGTGGTCGGCATGGCCGACTTCCCCGTCCCGAAGGACGGCGGCAGCTACGACGCCACCGTGAGCCTGCGGACCACCGCCCGCGGCACCACCGCCGAGCTGCTGGGATGCACGCCGGCGAAGTAATGGCTGGCGATCGCGGCACGCCCGGGCGCATATTCGATCTGGAGAGCGGGAATCCGTAGAGGAGTCCTGCCACACCGGTCCTGTACACCTCGGCGCAATGCTGTCGTCAATGACGCGCCAACGACTCTCCCGCTTGTCGGCGGGAGTTGTTAGGCTCGTGGTTTCGCCCCTTCCGCACCAAGAGGTACGGGAGCGGGCGTTGCTTTGTAGTTACGACCGATATCTCCACCACCACCCCTGCTGACGACTCACACCCTCAGCACAGCCCCAGCACCTACGAGGAGCACCTGTGACCCAGACCAGCGACCACGTGACCTGGCTCACTCAGTCCGGCTACGACCAGCTCAAGGCCGAGCTGGACCACCTGACCGGCCCCTGGCGCATCGAGATCGCCCAGAAGATCGAGGCGGCGCGCGAAGAGGGTGACCTCAAGGAGAACGCCGGCTACCACGCGGCCAAGGAGGAGCAGGGCAAGTACGAGCTGCGGATCCGCCAGCTCACCCAGCTCCTGGAGCGCGCCAAGGTCGGCGAGGCCCCGGCGGACTCGGGCGTGGTGGCCCCGGGCATGGTCGTCACGGTCGCCTTCGACGGCGACGAGGACGACACCATGACCTTCCTGCTCGGCTCGCGCGAGATGGCCGGCAGCGACGACCTGGACGTCTACTCCCCGCAGTCGCCGCTGGGCCGCGCCATCGACGCCAAGAAGGTCGGCGAAGAGGCGACGTACGAGCTGCCGAACGGCAAGCAGGCCTCGGTGACGATCACCGAGGTGAAGCCGCACAACGGCTGACCCGCCGACGCACCGAGGGCGGCCGTGGAGGGGACTCCACGGCCGCCCTCGCGCGTGCACGCCGGGCGTCAGCCCACGGCGGAGCGGTACTTGCGCACCGACAGCCAGGAGAAGACGGCGGTGATCAGCAGCGACCAGAGCACCGACACCAGCGCGGCGTGCTGCATCGGCCAGGCGCTGTCCACCGGGCCGACCTGGTTGCCGAAGAGGTCGCGGCAGGCCTGCACGGTGGCGCTGAACGGGTTCCAGTAGGCGATCCCCTGGAGCCAGCCCGGCATCGAGCTGATCGGCACGAACGCGTTGGAGATGAAGGTCAGCGGGAAGAGCCAGATCAGCCCGGCCGAGGTGGCCGCCTCGGGACTGCGCACCGAGAGGCCGATCAGCGCGCCGATCCAGGAGAAGGCGTAGCCGAGCAGGAGCAGCAGCCCGAACGCGCCCAGCGCGCTGAGCACCCCGTTGTGGATGCGCCAGCCGACCGCCAGCGCCACCAGCGCCAGCACGACCAGCGTGAACGCGGTCTGGACGAGGTCCGCCAGGGTGCGGCCGACCAGGACGGCCGAGCGGGCCATCGGCAGCGAGCGGAACCGGTCCACCAGGCCCTTGGTCATGTCCTCCGCGATGCCGGCGGAGGCGCCGGCGGTGGCGAAGGTGACGGTCTGGGCGAAGATGCCGGCCATCAGGAACTGGATGTACGTGGACGAGCTGGCCTGCGTCCCGGGGATCTGGATGGCCCCGCCCATGACGTACGAGAACAGCAGCACGAACATCACCGGCTGCATGAGCCCGAACACCACGATCTCGGGTATCCGGGTCATCCGGCGCAGGTTGCGCTTGGCGACCACCCAGGAGTCGTGCAGGGTGGCGGCCGCGCCCCGGCGCTGCTTGGGGATCGCCCCGCCGATGGCGTGCTCGGTGGCGGTCGTCATCTCACAGCTCCTTGCCGGCCGGGACGGCCTGCTGGTCGGGGCCCCGGCCGCCCTCGCCGGCGGCGCTGCCCTCGTCGTTCTTCCCGGCCTGGCCCCTGCCGCGTCCGCCGTGGCCCCGGCCGCCCTTGCCGCCCTTGCCGGCGGCACCCTTCTCCTCCTCCTCGGCCTCGGTGACGTGGCCGGTGAGCGAGAGGAAGACGTCGTCCAGGGTCGGCCGGCGCAGGCCGATGTCGTCGATCTCGATCGAGCGGGCGTCCAGCTCGCGGATGGCGTCCGCCAGCACCCGGGCGCCACCGCTGACCGGGACGGTGATCTTCCGGGTGTTCTTCTCGACGGCCGGCTCGCCCAGGGCGAACTCCGAGAGCGCGGCCACCGCGTCGCCGACCAGGTCGGCGCGGTGCACCACGACCTCGATCCGCTCGCCGCCGATCTGCGCCTTGAGGTGGTCGGCGGTGCCGCGGGCGATCACCCGGCCGTGGTCGACCACGGCGATGTCGTGGGCGAGGCGGTCGGCCTCCTCCAGGTACTGGGTGGTGAGCAGCAGCGTGGTGCCCTGCTCGACCAGGGTCTCGATGACCTCCCAGAGTGCGAGCCGGTTGCGCGGGTCGAGGCCGGTGGTCGGCTCGTCCAGGAACATCACCGGCGGGCGGACGACCAGGGCGGCGGCGAGGTCGAGGCGGCGGCGCATGCCGCCGGAGTAGGTTTTGGCGGTGCGGTCCTTGGCCTCGGTGAGGTTGAACCACTCCAGCAGTTCCAGTGCCCGTGCCTTCGCCTCGCGGGCGCTCATCTGGTAGAGCTCGCCGACCATCTGCAGGTTCTCGAAGCCGGTGAGGTACTCGTCGACGGCGGCGTACTGGCCGGAGAGCCCGATCATGCTGCGGACCTGGTTGGGGTGCTGGAGAACGTCGACGCCGGCGACCGCCGCGCGGCCGGAGTCGGGTCGGAGCAGGGTGGTGAGGACGCGCACGGTGGTGGTCTTGCCGGCGCCGTTCGGGCCGAGCAGCCCGAGCACCGTGCCCTCGGGGACGTCGAGGCTGACGCCGTCCAGGGCTCGTACGTCGCCGAAGGTCTTCACCAGGTTCTCGGCTTGGATGGCTGGCGCCATGGCCTGCCTCATCTCCTCGGACGATATGAGCGATCTGTCCCACTCTGCCCCGGGTTAAGGCGCGCAGGCGACTCGATTTCCGGCCACGTGGCGACAGGACGCGATGTATCGCAAGTCTGGCAGCACGCGATATATCGCATCGAGAGGCATGGCTCCGCCGTGGTGACGGACGGAGGTCACTGACGGTTCCCCGGCCCGCGCGAGCCGCGGGACCTACCGGGAGACGACGTACCCCGCGTCCCGCAGCTCACCGAGCACCGCCGCGCAGTGCTCCGGCCCCTTGGTCTCCAGGTGGAGGTCCACCTCGACCTCGGTCAGCCCCAGCTGCGGGTCGATCCGCACGTGCGCCACGTCCAGCACGTTGGCGTCCACCCGGGTCAGCACCCCGAGGAGGTCCGCCAGCGATCCCGGCTTGTCCGCCAGCCGCACCCGCAGCGACAGGTAGCGGCCGGCCGCCGCCAGGCCGTGCCGCAGCACCCGCTGCATCAGCTGCGGGTCGATGTTGCCGCCGGAGAGCACCGCCACCACCGGGCCCTCGAAGGATTCCGGCTGCTCCAGCAACGCCGCCACCGGGCTCGCCCCGGCCGGCTCCACCACCAGCTTCAGCCGCTCCAGGCCCAGCAGCAGGGCGCGCGAGAGCGAGTCCTCGGAGACCGTACGGACGCCGTCCGCCAGGGTGTTGACCACCTCGAACGGGATGTCCCCGGGCCGGCCGACCATGATCCCGTCCGCCATGGTGGCGAAGTGCTCCAGCGTCACCGGCCGCCCGGCCGCCAGCGAGGGCGGGTACGCGGCCGCGCCCGCCGCCTGCACCCCGATCACCCGCACGTCCGGGCGGAGCGGCTTCACCGCCGCCGCGATCCCGGCCAGCAGCCCGCCGCCGCCCACGCCGACCAGGATGGTGCGCACCTCCGGGCACTGCTCCAGGATCTCCAGGCCGACGGTGGCCTGGCCGGTGACCACGTCCCAGTGGTCGAAGGGGTGGATGAACACCGCCCCGGTCGCCTCCGAGTACAGCTGCGCGGCCTGCAGGGCCTCGTCCACGTTGGCGCCGTGCAGCCGGACCTCGGCGCCGTACTCGCGGGTCGCCGCGACCTTGGGCAACGGCGCGGCCACCGGCATGAAGACCGTCGAACGAACCCCGAGCAGCGACGCCGCCAGCGCCACCCCCTGGGCGTGGTTGCCTGCGCTCGCCGCGACCACCCCGCCGGCCCGCTGCACCGGCGAGAGTCCCGCGATCCGCACGTACGCCCCGCGCAGCTTGAACGAACCGGTGCGCTGCAGGTTCTCGCACTTCAGGTGGACCGGCGCACCGATCATCGCGGACAGGTGCCGGCTCCCCTCCATCGGCGTCACCCGGGCGACCCCGGCGAGCATCTTCTGGGCGCCGCGGACATCGTCGATGGTGATCGGCCAGCTGTGCATACCGCCAGCCTACGGTGGGTGACGCCGCCAACCCGGGATGTCGGGCCTGTTCCCGGGCCCGCCCGGCCCGCGTACGCTGCTGGTCCTGAGCCTCCCTCACCGCACGACGATCGTGAGCCGCGATGACGACGACCTCGCCCCAGGCCACCGACCGCACCGACCCCGTGCACACCCAACTCCAGTACCAGCTGGCGGTGTTCGCCCGGCGAATGGAACAGGTCCGCAGCTCCGACGCGGTGGGCGCGCTGGACCGGGCCGCCTATCTGCTGCTCGACCGGCTGGAACGGCACGGGCCCGTCAACGTCAAGGCTCTGGCCGACGCGCTCGGCGTCGACTCCTCCACCGTCACCCGGCAGGTCGCCCCGCTGGTCACGGCCGGGCTGGTGGGCCGGGTCCAGGACCCGGCCGACCGCCGCGCCGTCCGGCTCGCACTGACCCCGGTCGGCACCCGCCGGCTGGCCGAAGTCAGCGCCGGGCGAGCCGAGTTGGCCCGCCGGCTGATGGCCGACTGGCCACCCGAGGAGCAGCGCGCGTTCTGCGCCCTGCTCGCCCGCTTCAACCACTCCATGGAGTCGTACACGGCGGGCCGGCAGGGCGGTTAGGTCCTGTCCGGCCGATCTCGGCGGATCGGCGCGACCGGCCGGACAGGACCCGGCCGCTACTTGCCGAGCGCCTGCGTGAGGTCGGCCAGCAGGTCGTCGATCGACTCGATGCCGACCGAGACGCGCACCAGGTCGGCGGGCACCTCCAGGGCGGAGCCGGCCACCGAGGCGTGGGTCATCCGGCCCGGGTGCTCGATCAGCGACTCGACGCCGCCCAGCGACTCACCGAGGGTGAACAGCTGCGCCCGGTTGCAGACCTCGACCGCCGCCTCCTCGCCACCGTTGACCCGGAACGAGACCATGCCGCCGAACGCCTTCATCTGCTTGGCGGCGATGTCGTGGCCGGGGTGCTCGGGCAGGCCCGGGTAGAGGACCTGGCTCACCTTGGGGTGGCCCGCCAGCAGCTCGGCGACCTTCTCCGCGTTCGAGCTGTGCCGGTCCATCCGGACACCCAGGGTCTTGATACCGCGCAGCACCAGCCAGGCGTCGAACGGGCCGGACACCGCCCCCATCGCGTTCTGGTGGTACGCGACCTCCTCGCCGAGGGCGGCGTCGGCCAGCACCAGGGCGCCGCCGACGACGTCCGAGTGGCCGCCCATGTACTTGGTGGTCGAGTGCACGACCGCGTCCGCGCCCAGCGAGATCGGCTGCTGCAGGTAGGGGCTGGCGAAGGTGTTGTCCACCACCAGCAGCGCGCCGGCGCCGTGCGCGATCTCGGCGAGCGCGGCGAGGTCGGTGATGCCCAGCAGCGGGTTGGACGGCGTCTCCACCCAGACCGCGCGGGTGTTCGGGCGCAGCGCCTCGCGGACGGTCGAGAGGTCCTGGGTGTTGGCGACGGAGAACTCGACGCCCCAGCGGGTCAGCACCTTGGCGAAGAGCCGGAAGGTGCCGCCGTAGGCGTCGTTGGGGATCACGATGTGGTCGCCCGGCTTGAGGATGGTGCGCAGCAGGGTGTCCTCGGCGGCCAGGCCGGAGGCGAAGGCGAGGCCGCGCGCGCCGCCTTCGAGCGCCGCGAGGCACTCCTCCAGCGCGGTGCGGGTCGGGTTGGCGCTGCGGCTGTACTCGTAGCCGCCCCGCAGGCCGCCCACCCCGTCCTGCTTGTAGGTGGACACCTGGTAGATCGGCGTGACGACGGCCCCGGTCTGGGGGTCTGCTTCCTGACCCGCGTGGATGGCGAGAGTCTCGAAGCCCTGGGGAAGCTGGTGCTCGGTCATGCCTCCGAGCGTAGTGGGCGAACGGCGGGGTGCCTTCCGGAATCCCCGACGCCCGCGGAATCCGGGGGCCGCCGTCCGCGTTGCACCCTGCGTCACCCTTGCCACCTTTTCCGACCAGTTGGAGCAGGCCGTGCTGTTCAACCGCCACAAGACTTCACTCGTCCCGGCCGGCCAGGCGCTGCCCGGCCGGGAGACGCCGGCCTTCGCCCTGGGCGAGCCGCACACCGTGCTCGGCCACCCGCTCACCGGGCCGTACCCGGAGGGGCTGGAGGTGGCCGACTTCGGGCTGGGCTGTTTCTGGGGCGCGGAGCGGACGTTCTGGCGCCTGCCCGGCGTCTGGACGACACTGGTCGGCTACCAGGGCGGGTACACCCCCAACCCGACGTACGACGAGGTGTGCAGCGGGCTGACCGGGCACACCGAGGCGGTCCGGGTGGTCTTCGACCCGGCGGTGATCCCGTACGAGCGGCTGCTGAAGACCTTCTGGGAGGCGCACGACCCGACCCAGGGCAACCGGCAGGGAAACGACGTCGGCACCCAGTACCGCTCCGCCGTCTACACCCACTCGCCCGCCCAGGCGGCGGCCTCGATCGCCACCCGGGACGCCTTCCAGCCGGCCCTGACCGCGCTCGGGCTGGGCGCGGTCACCACCGAGATCGCCCCGGCCGGCCCCTTCTACCCGGCCGAGCCGTACCACCAGCAGTACCTGTCCGACGCCAAGAACCCGAACGGCTACTGCGGTCTCGGCGGCACCGGCGCCAGCTGCCCGATCGGCGTCGCCCGCACCCCGCAGGACTGATCGCTGCGCGGCTGCTCCCGGCCGGGCGCAGACTGGAAGGACCAGCGGGCCGGGCCCCCGTCACCGAGCCCCGGTGACAGGGGCCGGCCGTGTCCCGAGGAGTACCGATGGCCGGCCTCATCCGCAGGAACTTCGACGACCAGGCCGAGGAGGTCCGCCCCTTCGAGGCGGGCACGGGCGAACTGCGCCTGGTCAACCTGGAGGGCGGCGCCGTCGGGCGGGCGGTCTTCCAGCCCGGCTGGCGGTGGTCCCAGCACATCAAGCCGATCGCCGGCACCGACAGCTGCCAGGCCTCCCACCTGGGGTATGTGATCTCCGGCCGGATGAAGATCGTGATGGACGACGGCGAGGAGGCCGAGTACGGCCCCGGCGACTTCATGATCTGCCCGCCCGGTCACGACGCCTGGGTGGTGGGCGACGAGCCCTGCGTCGCCCTCGACTGGCAGGGCTTCGTCGACTACGCCAAGCGCTGAGCCCCGGGCCGGACCGGGCTCACCGTGCCCGCCGGACCTCGTGCATGAAGCAGCCGAACTGCAGTGCGCGGACGTGCACCACCGCCACCTCCGGGTCGGCGAGCAGGGCGGCGGCGCCCGCCTCGGCGGTCTCGGGGGAGACGGGCACGCCGCCCACGATGTGGCCCCGCCGGTCGTACGCGCGCAGCACCCGGTCACCGGTGTGGAACGCGGCCGGCCAGGCCGGGCCCGCGCCGGCACACGGGCCGTCGTGCACGAAGACCGGGCCGACCTCGTCGTACGGGCCCGGTTCGGCCCCGGTCTCGGCGGCCCAGCGCCGGAGCGGGGCGTAGGCGACGAGGGCGATCCGGTCGCCCGGCAGCGCCCGGGTGAGGCAGCAGCGCAGCGGGGCGCCGCCGGTGTCGTCGGTCGAGCGGACGGGCGGGCGCCCCGCGTCGTCGCGCACCAGCAGGGAGCGGTGGACGGCCGGGTCGACCGGGCGGACGGCCGGGGCGGGCGTGGTGGTTGTCGTCATACGGCCCACCCTGCCGCCGTGGCCACGCCGAGTCCGGCGGGTTTCGGCCGTCGCGTTCGGGCGTCTTCCGGGCCGTCGCGTTCGGGCGTCTTCCGGGCCGTCGCTTTCGGCCGTCTTCCGGGCCGTCGCGTTCGGGCGTCTTCCGGGCGGTCGCTTTCGGCCGTCTTCCGGGCGGTCGCTTTCGGCCGTCTTCCGGGCGGTCGCTTTCGGCCTTCGCGTTCCGGACGTGCGTCGGACCGTCACCGCCGCCCGCCGGGAGCCCGCCGACGCCCCCGCTCCGGCAGGCCCGGGTGCTACAGCCGGGCCGGGGCCTTCTCCTGGGCGCCGTCCGTGCCCCGGCCCGGCAGCTCGGCCAGCAGCCTGCCCTCGGCGTCGTAGGCGGCGACGGCCGGGCTGCTGGGGCGGCCGTCGGCGAGCGCGGGAGCACCCGGCAGCACCACGTAGTAGGCCCTCCACCCCTCCATGCCGGTGGTGGTGACCACGGTGGCGACCGTCGGCTTCCCGCCCATGAAGGCCACGACCCGGGCGGGCACCGGGCCGAGGTAGAGGCCGGTCAGGACGGCACGGTCCTGACCGAGCGAGCCCTGATAGCCGATGGTGGGCTTCTCGTGGTCCAGGTTGTCGCTGGTGGAGTCCCGGCACCCCGTGCCCGAGCTCCAGACGCCGTCCACGCCCCGGGACTCCTCGCACTTCTCGGTCGCCGTGACCCAGATCCGCTCGCCGTCGGTGTACTCGAACTTCTCGCCCGGGGCCAGCTGCCGGACCGGGGACCGCGGCAACGCCGTCGAGGTCGGCGTGGGTGTGGGTGTGGGTGCCGAGGCGGCGGCCGCCCCGGCGGACGGCGTCAGCGCCACGCCCGCGGCCCCCGCCACCTGCCCGGTCTGCCGGGCGCCGCCGGCCGTGACCGCCGTGACGCCGCAGACCAGCGCCACGGCCATGGCCGCCGCACCCGCCCCCGCCGTCCGCCGGGCCCGACGGCGGCGCGCCCGCGCGATGATCGGCCCGGGCGCCAGCCCGGCCGCCTCCCGGTACTCCCGGTTCTCGTCCTTGAGCAGCTCGCCGAGCCGCTTGTCGAAGCTCACACCTTCACCTCGATGTTCCTCGGGTTCAGACCCGCCGCACCACCGTCGCGGTCGGCGAGTTCGGGTCGTGCGCGCAGCTTCGACAGCGCCCGGTGGAGCGTGCTCTTGACCGTGCCGGGGGCGATGCCCAGTTCGGCGGCGGTCTCGGCCTCGCTCAGGTCGCCGTAGTAGCGCAGCACCACGACCGACCGCTCCCGCCGGGTGAGGGTGGCCAGCGCCTGCTGCAGCAGGGCCTGTTGGGCCTGCCGTTCGGCGAGGTCCTCGCGGCCGGGCCGCTCGGGTGTGCGGTCGGTCGGCAGCTCGCGGTTGCGCAGCCGCCGCCACCAGTCACGGTGCTGGTTGACCACGATCCGCCGGACGTACGCGGTCGGGTCGTCGGCGGTGATCCGGTGCCAGTGCAGGTAGGCGCGTTCCAGCGCGGACTGCACGATGTCCCGGGCCCGGTGCGGGTCGCCGGTCAACAGCTCGGCCAGCCTGATGAGTTGACGGCTGTTGCCGGCGACGAACGCGCTGAATTCGGCGTCCTGGCGCTGTCTCTGCTCGCGTTTCACACCCACCCGACTCCTCGGGCGCCCGATGAGGTTCGGTCCGCCCGGGGAGAATTTTCGGTGAAGCGGCTCAGGGCGCCCGGCGGGCGCCGTACACACAGCGGCTCACGGCGCCCGGCGGGCGCCGCGCACGCAGAGGCCCAGGGCATTCGACGGGCCCCGGACACGCAGCGGGCTCAGAGCGCGCTGCCGGCCTTCCACGCGGCCCAGCCCAGGTTCCAGCCGTTCAGGCCGTTGGACGGCTGGACGGTCTTGTCGCCGGAGTTCACGACCTCGACCACGTCGCCGATCATCGAGCTCTTGTAGAACCTGTAGCCGTCCACGCTCTGGTCCTGTCCGCCCTTGGCGTCCTTCAGGCCGACGCAGCCGTGGCTGGTGTTCTGGCCGCCGAAGATCGACGCCGGGGACCAGTAGTTGCCGTGGATGAACGTGCCGGAGGTGGTGAGCCGCTGGGCGTGGGGCACGTCGGCGATGTCGTACTCGCTGCCGAGGCCGACGGTCTGCGAGTTCATCCGGGTCTGCTGGTACTGCTCGGAGATGACCATCCTGCCGCCCCAGGTGCGGTAGTCCGGTGCGCCGCCGGAGATCGCGTAGACGGCGCTGACCTGGCCGTCGGTGGTGACGGTGAGCTTCTTGGTGGCGAGGTCGGCGACGCTGGTCTGCGCGCGGCCGATGGTGAAGCGGACGTCCTTGGACTGGGTGCCGTACACGCCCTTCGCCCCCTGGACGTCCTTGAGCCGGAGCTTGACGGTGACCCTGGTGCCCTTGGCCCAGTACTCCTGCGGCCGGAAGTCGAGACGGGTGCTGGAGAACCAGTGCCCGACGATCTCGACGCCCGGCTCGGCTATGACGGTGATCGCCCGCTGGACGGCCTTGCGGTCGGTGACCGGCTTGCTGAAGTTGATCGAGACCGGCATGCCGACGCCGACAGTGGAGCCGTCCTCGGGGGTGAAGTAGCCGACGAAGGTGTTGGCGGGGGTCGCCGTGGTGAAGGTGGCGTTGGCGGCCGCCTCCAGCTTGTCCTTGTCGGTGGCCGAGGCGGTGACGGTGTACTTGGTGCCGCTGGCCGGTGCGGCGGCGGAGACCCAGCTGGTGCCGTCCGCGGAGAGCTCGCCGGCCAGTGCCCGGCCGGTGGAGTCGGTGACCTTGACCGAGCCGAGCGTGCCGCCGGCGACGGCGACCTTGACCGGGTCGCTGAAGCTGGCGGCGGTGGCGCCGTCGGCGGGGGTCACGGTGATGACGGCCACGGAGGTCTTCGGCGAGCTGCTCGCGCTCACGGCGTTCCCGCCGCCGGAGTCGCTCCCAGCGCCCGCGCCCGCGCCCGGCGAGGCCCCGCCGCCGGCGTTGCCGCTCTCGCCGCTCTTGGTGTCGTTGCAGGCCGCCAGCAGCAGGACCGGCGCACCGATCAGGCCGGCCAGCACGCCACGCCGGCTCCAGCTGTTTCCGCCCGTCCGCCCCTGCGCGTCCCGTGCCGTCACGTCGCGTTCTCCCTGCTGATCATCCCGGGCATTACGGATACAGAAACGCAAACCACCCCTTCACGGTTCCATTACCGACGGAAATCGATCGTATGAGATGACCCAACTTCCCACCAAATATGGACAAAACGCCCGGCCTGCAGACAGCAGACCGGGCGGTCACCAACCGTGACGGAGGTGGGCGGCAGAGCGGTGACTACTCGGCGGACTCTTCCACCGTGTACTCGTCCCAGCCCTCGCCCTCGGGGTCGAACTCGGTCTGCGCGGACTCCCAGGTCGCCGAGGCGAGCTCCACGCCCGGGACGTCGCCGAGCAGGGCGACCGGGTCGATGAAGTGGGCGAGCGAACCCGACGGGTCCACCTCGATGGCCTCGACGGACTGGGCGCGCTCCTCGTCGTCGAGGTACTCGTCGTCGGCCACCTGCTTCAGGGCGGCCGCCTTGAGCGCCCCCTCGTCGGTGATCTCGGCGATGAGCTCGATGCTGAGCCGGACGTAGCGCGGGGCGTCCTGGCCGGTCGTTTCAGTGCTGGTCATGCGTGCGAGCGTACGGGAAACGGGCCCCGGGAACGGACACGGGAAGCGGACACGGGAAGGGCCGGCCCCTCCGGGGAGGGACCGGCCCGCCTTCTCCGCCGGGGCTCCCCCACCCGGGAGCCGCGGAGACGCGCCAAGCGGCGCGGTGGTGACCGCAGGAGCCGCCGCACCCTGTCGACCGGCCGGAGCCGGACAGGGGCGGGACGACGGCGCCCCCTACGGAGAGGACACGGCCGGCCGGGTCAGGGCCGACCGACGTGTCCGGAGACGACCACGGTCGCCGGGGAGCCGCTCCCGGACGGTTGTCGTCGCCTCGCTCGGCGTCTTGCCGTTGACCACCACGATGCCCCGGCGTTGTTAAGCGCGTGCTGCGCGCAGGTGACGTCGGTGTACCACTTCGCCCGTGGACGAAGTCTCAGCCGCCGCGGCAGCCACGAGGGCTGAGCGGGTGTCAGTGCGCGCTGCGGCCGGCCAGGAAGCCCAGCAGGTCCTGACGGGTGACGATGCCCTGCGGCTTGCCCTCCACCAGCACCACCGCGGCGTCGGCCTTCTCCAGCACGCTCATCAGGTTGGTGACCGTCTCGCCCGAGCCGACCACCGGCAGCGGCTTGGACATCACCTTGTCCAGCGTGTCGGTCAGCTGGATCTCGTCGGCGAAGACGCCCTCCAGCAGCAGCTTCTCCGCCACCGAGCCGATCACCTCGCCGGCCATGATGTCGGGGTGCCCGGCGCCCGGGGAGACCACCGGCATCTGCGAGACGCCGTACTCGCGCAGCACCCGGACCGCCTCGGCGACCGTCTCGTTCGGGTGCATGTGGACGAACTGCGGGATGCCCTCGTGCTCGATGGCGTCCTTGCGGGCCAGCACCTCGCCGATGTGCGCCTCGTCGGTGGCCGAGGGCAGGAAGCCGTAGTCGGCCATCCAGTCGTCGTTGAAGATCTTGGACAGGTAGCCGCGGCCGCCGTCCGGCAGCAGCACGACCACGACGTCGTCCGGGCCGAGCCGCTTGGCGACCTCCAGCGCGGCCACCACGGCCATCCCGCAGGAGCCGCCGACCAGCAGGCCCTCCTCCTTGGCGAGGCGGCGGGTCATCTGGAACGAGTCCTTGTCGGAGACGGCGACGATCTCGTCCGCGACGTTGCGGTCGTAGGCCGTCGGCCAGAAGTCCTCACCGACACCCTCGACCAGGTACGGCCGGCCGGTGCCGCCCGAGTAGACCGAGCCCTCCGGGTCGGCGCCGACCACCTGGACCTTGCCGCCGGAGATCTCCTTCAGGTAGTTGCCGGTGCCGGAGATGGTGCCGCCGGTGCCGACGCCCGCCACGAAGTGGGTGATCTTCCCCTCCGTCTGCTCCCACAGCTCCGGGCCGGTGGAGTGGTAGTGCGAGGCCGGGTTGTCCGGGTTGGAGTACTGGTCCGGCTTCCAGGCGTTGGGGGTCTCACGGACCAGGCGGTCGGAGACGTTGTAGTACGAGTCCGGGTGCTCCGGGGCGACGGCGGTCGGGCAGACGACCACCTCGGCGCCGTAGGCGCGCAGCGTGTTGATCTTGTCGGTCGACACCTTGTCCGGACAGACGAAGATGCACTTGTAGCCCTTCTGCTGGGCCACGATCGCCAGGCCGACGCCGGTGTTGCCGGAGGTCGGCTCGACGATGGTGCCGCCGGGCTTCAGCGCGCCCGAGGCCTCGGCGGCCTCGATCATGCGCATCGCGATCCGGTCCTTGACCGAGCCGCCGGGGTTGAAGTACTCGACCTTCGCCAGCACTGTCGCGCTGATGCCCTCGGTGACCTTGTTCAGCTTGACCAGCGGCGTGTTGCCGACGAGGTCGATGATCGAGTTGCTGTACCGCACGGGGGTCCTCCCGGGATGTGGGCATGCGAGTGCTTTCGGTACTGCAAAGCCTAGGGCGTGCCACCGGCCCCAGCCCGCCCTCGCGCCACTCACCTCCCGCCCGCCCCTCCGCCACGGATGGCCCACCCCCGTCGTAGCGCGTCGCCAACGCGGGTAGGAGGGGTGTACAGGTGCGCTGGAGAGGCCCCGCCGGGGGCGGCACGAGGACGCGAAGGGGGCACCGGATGCCAGGGGCACAGGAGTCGCGGGCCCGGGTGGCCCGCCGGATCGCCACGGCGGCGGCGTACGGCGGCGGAGGGCTCGGCCTGCTGGGGGTCGGCCTGGTGGGCCTGCTGGTGACCGAGAGCAGGCTCGCCGTCCAGGCCATCGGCATTCTGGACGGCGACCCGCCCAAGGCCGACGGCGTCTACGGGGAGGCCTTCGCCGACGGTGCCGACCCGCAGCCGCCCCTCGTGCTGGCCTTCCTCGGCGACTCGACCGCCGCCGGCCTCGGCGTGCTGCGGGCCCGCGAGACCCCGGGCGCACTGCTGGCGGCGGGCCTGGCCTCGGTGGCCGAGCGGCCGGTGCGGCTGGTCAACGTGGCCCGCTCCGGCGGGCGCTCCGGCGATCTCTCCGGCCAGCTGGAGCTGGCCCTGCCGCACCGCCCGGACATCGCAGTGATCATGGTCGGCGCCAATGACGTCACCCGGCACAGCCCGGCCCAGCTCGCGGTGCGCCAGCTCGGCGAGGCGGTCGCGGCGCTGCGCGCCAACGGCTGCGAGGTGGTGGTCGGCACCTGCCCGGATCTCGGCACGATCAAGCCGGTGCGCCCGCCGCTGCGCTGGGTGGCCCGCCGGCTGAGCCGGCAGCTGGCGGCCGCGCAGACCATCGCCGTGGTGGAGGCGGGCGGCCGGACGGTGTCGCTGGGCTCGCTGCTCGGGCCGGAGTTCGCGGCGCGCCCGGAGATGTTCGCCGCCGACCGCTACCACCCCTCGGCCCAGGGCTACGCGACGGCGGCGATGGCGGTGCTGCCCTCGCTCTGCGCCATGCTGGGCCTCTGGCCGGAGGAGGAGCGCCCGGCCGGCCCGGTGCCGGGCGAGACGGTGCTGCCGGTGGCGGTGGCCGCGGCGGCCGCGGCCGGCCGGGCCGGCAGCGAGGTGACGGCGGTCGGCACCGGGGCCGCCGCCGGGCGCTGGGCGCTGTTGCGGCACCGGCTGCGGGTCGGCCTGCCGGGCGCGTGGGCGATGGAGGAACCGACCGGAGCCCCGGTGGCGACGCCACCGGCGGAGCCGCCGGTACAACCGCCGGCGACGGCAGAACCCGTGGCAGAGGACGGGAATACGTCGGCCAGCTCACACGCTGGGGCGGGTGACGCCTGAACTACCAGGCGGTAACTTTCCTCCCGGACGTCCGCGTCCGACCGGGCCCCACGGCCGGCCGGCCGCCCGGGCGCCCCAGTCCGAAGGACAGTACGAAGGTCACTCAGCGAGGAGCCCGCCATGCCCGAAGCCGTCATCGTCAGCGCCACCCGTTCGCCGATCGGCCGGGCGTTCAAGGGCTCGCTCAAGGACGTCCGCCCGGACGACCTGACCGCGCACATCATCGGCGCCGCGCTGGCCAAGGTGCCCCAGCTCGACCCGCGCGAGATCGACGACCTGATGCTGGGCTGCGGCCTGCCCGGCGGCGAGCAGGGCCACAACCTGGCCCGCATCGTGGCCGTCCAGATGGGCATGGACTACCTGCCCGGCACCACCATCACCCGCTACTGCTCCTCCTCGCTGCAGACCACGCGGATGGCGCTGCACGCGATCAAGGCGGGCGAGGGCGACGTCTTCGTCTCGGCCGGTGTGGAGACCGTCTCGCGCAGCGTCAACGGCACCTCGGACGGCATGCCGGGCACCATGAACCCGCTCTTCGACGAGGCCCAGGCCCGTACCGCCAAGCGCGCCGAGGAGGGCGGCGGCGAGTGGCACGACCCGCGCGAGGACGGCCTGGTGCCGGACGCCTACATCGCGATGGGCCAGACCGCGGAGAACCTCGCCGCGCTCAAGGGCATCACCCGCGCCGACCAGGACGAGTTCGGCGTCCGCTCGCAGAACCTCGCCGAGGCGGCCATCAAGGCCGGCTTCTGGGAGCGCGAGATCACCCCGGTCACGCTGCCGGACGGCACCGTGGTCAGCACCGACGACGGCCCGCGGGCCGGCGTCACCCTGGAGGGCGTCTCCGGCCTGAAGCCGGTGTTCCGCCCGGACGGCACGGTGACCGCCGGTAACTGCTGCCCGCTGAACGACGGCGCCGCCGCGCTGGTCATCATGTCCGACACCAAGGCCCGCGAGCTGGGCATCACCCCGCTCGCCCGGGTGGTCTCCACCGGGGTCAGCGCCCTCTCCCCCGAGATCATGGGCTACGGCCCGGTCGAGGCCTCGAAGCAGGCGCTCAAGCGCGCCGGGCTGTCGATCGGCGACATCGACCTGGTCGAGATCAACGAGGCCTTCGCCGCGCAGGTCATCCCCTCCTACCGTGACCTGGGCATCGACCTGGACCGGCTGAACGTCAACGGCGGTGCGATCGCGGTCGGCCACCCCTTCGGCATGACGGGCGCCCGGATCACCACCACCCTGATCAACTCCCTGCAGTGGCACGACAAGCAGTTCGGCCTGGAGACGATGTGCGTCGGCGGCGGCCAGGGCATGGCGATGGTCATCGAGCGGCTCAGCTGAACCGCGGATGCCGGCCGTCCTGCGGTCGGCACCGGAGCGTCGATCCCGAAGGGTCCGGAGCACCCATTTGGAGTGACACTGCGTAATTGAGGGCCGGATCACACCGAGAGGTCGATCCGGCCCTCTTTTCTTCCGAATCCGGACCGGAAATCGACAGTGCGGAGCGGATCAACTCCGCAGCGTAGAACGGTGTTACCTAACAATTTGGGGACAAGGGCGAAAGTCTCGGACAAATTAGACATTCGCCACTGCGGTAACAGCCCCGCATGCGGCAGTGTGGAGAGGTAACCCCGTTCCGCTCCTCCCTAGGAGTACGTTCCGTGAGCGCCGTCTACACCATCCTGCTGCTGATCCTGATCACCGTGTCGACCGCCGTCCTGCTCCGCCTCCGGGGACTCTCCCGCCGGCTGGACGCGCAGGCCGCGGCCTCCGCCGCGCCCGCACCGGTCGACGAAGCCGCGATACGCCGGGCCGTCACCGACGCGCTCGCCGCCGACCGCGAGCGGGAGATCACCGAGGCCCGGGCCTTCTGGGCCGAGCAGGAGGCCCGCGCGGCCGAGGACGCGCCACTGTTCGACTCCCCGTTCGCCAGCGTGCTCGGCACCACCGACGAGTGGCCGCTCTTCTTCCCCCGGCCGACCGGGCCGCAGGACGCCGCCGACAACGCGGGCACCATGGACCCTGAGTTCGGCGAGGCGCTGCGCTCCGCGCTGGAGGACCTGATCAACGACGGCGGCACCGGCCCGGCCGAGCCCGGCCCCGAGGGCGGCGTCCCGCTGCGCCCCGGCCACCCGGCCGGCGCCCCCTCCGCCGAGGCCGGCGGCGACGCCCGGGCCCGTCGCGAGGCCGACCTGCTGGCCACCGGCCTGGAGGCCGGGCTGCTGGACGCCGAGCCGGCCGTCGAGGAGGCGCCGGCGGCCGCGCCCGACCCGCGCCGCCACCCCTCGCACCCCGACTTCGTGCCGAGCCAGGCGCCGTCCCGGGACTGGACCGATACCCGGCTGACCGCCCTCGCCGAGGAGTGCGTGGCCCTGGTGGACGTGCGCCCCGGCCCGCTCGGCACCCTGGACGTGTACGCCTTCGCCGACGGCACCACGCTCTGCGTCGCCCCCGGCGACCGTGAGGCCGCCTACCGGCTGATCGACGCCGTCCGGGCCTGCGAGGACGTCCGACTGCTCGGCGGTTCGCGGTTCTCCGGCTCGTACTCGCTGACCTTCTCCACCGACGAGGACACCGTCTACGTGCTCGCCGACCGGGTCGTCGCCAGCATCTGACGCCGCCCGCCGGCACCACCGGCGGCTGACCGCACGCCAGAAGGCCGACCGGATCACGGGGTTACCGATCCGGTCGGCCTTCGGCGTTCCCCGCCGAGGAGTTCAGGCGCAGAGCGCGGCCGTGGCGGCCACCCCGGCCAGCGCCCCGGCGAGCACCGCCGCGGCCGGCGAGGGCCCGCCCAGCGCCTCCGGGAGCGCCACCACCGCGGTGTCCGGCAGCGCCGCCAGCGCGGCCGCCAGGTCGTGCCCGGCCACCGCCAGCTGGTCGCCGGCCGCGAAGGCCCCGGCGTCCGGGAACTCCCGCACCGGCCCGCCCTCGGCGCCCTGCGCCGTCGCGGCCAGCCGAGCGGCCAGGGCCAGCGCGGCCGCCGCCCGCGAGGGGTGGCCGGGCACGGCGCCCAGCAGGCGGCTCTGCGGCATGGAGCGGAAACGGTCCGCCAGGGAGTCGACGGCTTCGACCAGGGGCTGTGCATCGGGCATGCGACGAGCCTAGCCAAAAGCCGCCGGACCCCGGAGCGAACGGCTCCGGGGCCCGGCGGCAACGCTTCGGCGGTGCGGTGATCAGTCGTCGCCGCGCAGGATCGCGATCAGCCGCAGCATCTCGATGTAGATCCAGACCAGCGAGAGGGTGAGCCCGAAGGCGGCCCGCCAGGACTCCTTCTGCGGAGCGCCCTGCGCGATGGCCTCCTCGATGGCTGCGAAGTCCAGCGAGAGGAAGAACGCGCCCAGGCCGATGCCGACCAGGCCGACCACGATGCCCAGCGGGCCGGAGCGCAGCCCCATGTCCGCGCCGAACATGGACGCGACCAGGTTGATCATCATCAGCATCACGAAGCCCATGGCGATCGCGATGCCGATCCGGGTGTACCGCGGGGTGACCCTGATCCGGCCGGTCTTGTAGGCGATCAGCATCGCCGCGAAGACCGCCGCCGTGCCCAGCACCGCCTGGATCGCGATGCCCGGCAGGAGGATGTCGAAGACGTGCGTCACGGCGCCGAGCGCGAAGCCCTCCAGCGCCGCGTAGAGCAGGATCAGCGGCGGGCTGACGCTCCGCTTGAGGGAGACCGCCATGGCGACGAAGAAGGCCACCAGGCTGGCGCCCAGCGCGAAACCGTACTTCTCGGCCGGCAGCGCGAACCAGGCCAGCGCGCCGAAGGCGACCAGGGTGAGCAGCGTCATGGCCGTCCGCGCGACCACGTCGTCGAGCGTCATGCGGCCCATCGCCGCCGGAGCGGCCGACGGCGCGCTGTACATCTCGGCCAGCTGGTCGTCCGTCAGCTGCTGCTGCCCCGGCGCCTGCTGGGCGTACGGATTGTTGCCGTACGGGTTGTCGCCGTACGGGCTGCTGCCGTAGGGGTTGGCCGCGTACGGACTCCCGGCCGGCGGGGCCTGCGTGGTGCCGGAACCCGCGTAGCCGGGCTCGCGGGTGAACGACCCCTCCCGCGAGAAGACCGGGTTGCTGCTTCTCATTGCTCATTCCCTCCGTGGCGGTGCTGCACCGCCCGAACCACAAGGGTAATGGCTTGGCAAAGAAATAGGGATACGCCGCGAGGAGGATGCGGTGAACGACACCCGTCGGGGACGCCGGATCGGCGCCCCCGACGGGTCGATTGGTGCCCGGAGCCGGACTCGAACCGGCACGGCCTCGCGGCCAAGCAGTTTTAAGCTGCCCGTGTCTGCGTTCCACCATCCGGGCGTCCCGTGGACCGGCTCCGGCGGTGACGGATGGTGCTGTTCCGACTCCGTCCGGGCCGACCCTGAGCCTAGTCGCCCACATCGCCCTTTCGCATGTTCCCAGCCAGGGAAGTTGTCATGTTTCCTTGCCATCTGACGAACAGTTCGTGATTTGGCCATGCGAAGCGCGCTATCCGGCCACGGAGATCCGATCAGGGTCGGTGTCATACCGGAGGATGAGGGCTTTACCTGGACGTACGCCCAGCGGTGGTCAGGCCAACCGTCCGGCGGAGCGACGAATATCAGTGATCACGTGGCCGAGCATGGAGGTACGGCCGGAAGCCCCCCGGGGCCCGGCCGTCCGACGACCTCCCGCCGCCCGCCGGCGCCGTCCGCAGCCCCCTCCCCGCGACCCCAAGGAGCACCCCCGTGACCACGCCGACCGCAACCGCCGTCCGTACCGGCCGGGCGGCCGCCCGCGCCACCGGCCTGAACAAGGTCTACGGGGAGGGGGAGACCCGCGTCGTCGCCCTCGACAACGTCAGCGTCACGTTCCCCCAGGGCGAGTTCACCGCCATCATGGGCCCCTCCGGCTCCGGCAAGTCCACCCTCATGCACTGCATGGCCGGCCTGGACACCGTCTCCTCCGGCTCCTCCACCATCGGCGACACCGAACTCGTCGGCCTCAAGGACAAGCAGCTCACCCAGCTGCGCCGCGACCACATCGGCTTCATCTTCCAGGCCTTCAACCTGCTCCCCACCCTCACCGCCCTGGAGAACATCACCCTCCCGATGGACATCGCCGGCCGCAAGGCCGACAAGGCCTGGCTGGACCGCGTCGTCGAGACCGTCGGCCTCTCCGGCCGCCTCACCCACCGCCCCAGCCAGCTCTCCGGCGGCCAGCAGCAACGCGTCGCCTGCGCCCGCGCCCTCGCCGGAAAGCCCGACATCATCTTCGCCGACGAACCGACCGGAAACCTCGACTCCCGGTCCGGCGCCGAAATCCTCTCCTTCCTGCGCAACTCCGTACGCGAACTCGGCCAGACCGTCGTCATGGTCACCCACGACCCCGTCGCCGCCGCCTACGCCGACCGCGTCGTCTTCCTCGCCGACGGCCGCATCGTCGACGAACTCGCCGGCCCCACCGCCGACACCGTCCTGGACCGCATGCGCCGCTTCGACGCCAAGGGCCGCACCAGCTGACGCCCCACCGCCAGCACCCCGCCCCTCCGCAGACCCCAGGACACCCCATGTATCGCACCGCACTGCGCAACGTGCTGGCCCACAAGGGCCGACTGCTGATGACGGCACTGGCCGTCATGCTGGGCACCGCCTTCGTCGCCGGCACCATGGTCTTCTCCGACACGTTCGGCAAGGCCATGCGGGACAGCAACTCCAAGAGCTACTCCGACGTGTCGGTCCAGATCGTCGACCGGGCGGCCGGCTCCGGCGCCTCCGCCCGCGAGAAGAGCGAGAAGAGCGCGGCCACCCTGACCGACGCCACCGTCCAGCAGCTCGGCGCGCTCCCCGGCGCCGCCCACGCCCGCGGCGTGGTCAGCGGCTTCACCGGCGTCGCCGACAAGAGCGGCAACCTGGTCGGCCAAGCCTGGTCCGCCAAGGGCGCCAACTTCGCGCCCGGGCCGGACGGCAAGGACAGCCGCTACCCGATGGCCGAGGGCCAGGGCCCGAAGAGCGCCCAGGAGATCGCGCTCGACCGCAAGACCGCCGACAAGGCCGGCTACAAGGTCGGCGACACCGTCCGGCTGGCCTCCAACGGCCCGGTGCTGGAGGCGAAGCTCACCGGCATCTTCACCACCGACGACCCGGTGGTGAACTCCGGCGGCACGCTCACCCTGTTCGACCGCGCCACCGCCCAGCAACTGCTGCTGGAGCCGGGCCGCTACAGCAGCATCGTGCTCACCGCCAAGCCCGGCACCACCGAGAGCGCCCTGCTCGCCGAAGCCGGGGCGAAGCTCCCGGCCGGCCAGCAGATCCACTCCGAGACCGGCACGGAGCTCAAGGACGACGAGCAGAAGATGATCGAGAGCGGTACGTCGAGCATGCGCACCATGCTGCTCGCCTTCGCCGGGATCTCGCTCTTCGTCGGCATCTTCATCATCGCCAACACCTTCACCATGCTGGTCGCCCAGCGCACCAAGGAGCTCGCCCTGCTGCGGGCGATCGGTGCCAGCCGCAAGCAGGTCACCCGGTCGGTGCTGATCGAGGCACTGGCCATCGGCACCATCTCGGCCGTCGCCGGTCTGGTGGCCGGCATCGGGATCGGCGCCGGACTGCAGTCCCTGATCCACTCGCTGGACGACGGCATGCCCACCGGCTCGCTGGTGATCAAGCCGATGACCGTGGCGGTCACCCTGGTGGTCGGCATCCTGGTGACGGTCCTCTCCGCCCTGCTGCCCGCCATGCGCGCCTCCCGGATCGCCCCGGTGGCCGCGATGAGCAGCGGCGACCAGCCGAGCAGCCAGAAGAGCCTGGTGGTGCGCAACACCATCGGCTCGGTGCTGGCCGCCGGCGGCGGCGCGCTGATCGCCTACGGCGCCTCCACCGGCGACAGCGGCGGCCGGGTGCCGGTCGCGTTCGGCGCCCTGCTGGCCCTGATCGGCATCTTCATCCTGCTGCCGCTGCTCTCCCGTCCGGTGATCGCCCTGGTCGGCCCGGTGCTCGGCAAGCTGTTCGGCACGCCCGGCAAGCTCGCCCGGCAGAACGCCGTGCGCAACCCGCGCCGCACCGCCGCCACCGCGGCCGCGCTGACCATCGGTCTGACCCTGGTCAGCGGCCTGACGGTGCTCGGCGCCTCGATCGGCGGTGCGATCGACAAGGCCGTCACCAGCACGATGAAGGCCGACTACGTGGTCTCGGCCGCGAACGGCATGAGCCTCTCCGAGAAGATCCCGGCCGAGATCGCCAAGACCCCCGGGGTGACGGCCGCCTCGGCGATGACCACCGTGTACTGGGAGCTGAACGGCAGCACCCGGGCCATCACCGGCCTGGACCAGAACACCTTCGACAAGCTCGTCTCGGTGGACGTGACCAGCGGCTCCGCCACCGCACTGGGCCAGGGCAAGATCATGGTCGACGAGGACGTCGCCAAGAAGAACGGCGTCACCGCCGGTTCGACCATGACGGTCACCTACCCCGACGAGTCCACCGGCCAGGTCACCGTCGGCGGCGTCTACAAGGCGGGCGGCATGCTCGGCCGGGTCCTGCTGGCCAACAGCGAGATCGTCAAGCACGAGCCCGAGCCCTACCTCAGCGACGTCCTGGTCAAGGGCGCCGACGGCGCCACCGACAAGCTGAAGCAGGCGCTCAAGGACGCCACCGGCGCCAACCCGGTGATCGAGGTCAAGTCCAAGCAGGACGTCCGCGACGACTTCAGCCAGATCATCACCTTCGCGCTGAACATGATGTACGGGCTGCTCGCGATGTCCGTGATCGTCGCGATCCTCGGTGTGATCAACACGCTGGCCATGTCGGTCTTCGAGCGCAAGCGCGAGATCGGGATGCTCCGGGCGATCGGCCTGGACCGCGGCGGCATCAAGCGGATGGTCCGGCTGGAGTCCGTCGTGATCTCGGTCTTCGGCGCCGGCATCGGCCTGCTGCTCGGCTGCTTCATGGCCTGGGCGATCAACGGCACCCTGAAGTCCAGCATGGCAGGCCTGACCACCGTCCTGCCCTTCGGTCAGCTGCTGCTCTTCCTCGCCCTGGCCGGCGTGGTCGGCCTGGTGGCGGCGATCTGGCCGGCCCGCCGGGCGTCCAAGCTGGACATCCTGGCGAGCATCAAGACCGACTGACGGACCGACTGACGGACCGACGGACCGACCGTCGGCCCACCGGCCCCGGGCACCACGCCCGGGGCCACCGTCCTGGGACGACCACGCACACCGACCACGAGAAGGCCCCCGCCGGAGGGTTCGGCAGGGGCCTTCTCGTACTTCTGTACTCCGCCCGGTCGCACTGGCCGGCTGAGCACCACGGAGGTCGTGGTCCGGCGACGCTGCCGGGCGGAGGGCCTCCGACTCATACCCCGGTGCTCCCACACCGGGGTCGCAGTCGCTTACTTGCTGGCGAGCTCCTTGTCGGCGGCCGGCTTGGCGGCCTCGACGGGCTTGGGCGCGGGCGCCGCGGCCTCCTGGAACGCCTCGAACGGCTTCTCCATCTGGGCCAGACCCACGGTCTCGCGCTTCAGGAACATCGCCAGCGTCCAGTCGGTGAACACGCGGACCTTGCGGTTCACGGTCGGGACCATGGCGCCGTGGTAGGCGCGGTGGAACCACCAGGCCAGGCGGCCCTTCAGCTTGACCTTGCCGAAGAGGATCGCCACACCCTTGTGCAGGCCGAGACCGGCCACCGCACCGAGGTTCTTGTGCTTGTACTCCTTCTGCGGGAAGCCGCGCATACCGGAGATCACGTTGTCGCCGAGGACGACGGCCTGACGGCAGGCGTGCTGCGCGTTCGGCGGGCACCAGGCGCCCTCGCCGGAGGCGAGGTCCGGCACCTGGGCGTTGTCGCCGGCCGACCAGACGTAGTCGAAGCCCTGGACCTGGAGGGTCGCGGCGGTGTCGACGTGGCCGCGCGGGCCGAGCGGAAGGCCGAAGTTGGCCAGCACCGGGTTCGGCTTCACGCCGGCCGTCCACACGATGGTGGAGGCGTCGACCTCGACGCCGTTCTTCAGCACGACGTGCTGGTCGACGCAGGAGTCCATCGAGGTCTCGATGAAGACCTCGATGTTGCGCTCTTCGAGCTTCTCCTTGGTCCACAGACCGAGGTCCGGGCCCACCTCGGGGAGGATGCGGTTGGCCGCCTCCACCATGATGAAGCGCATGTCGTCGCGGCTGACGGTCCGGTAGATCTTGGCGGCGTCGCGCGCCATGTCCTCGATCTCGGCGATCGTCTCGACACCGGCGAATCCACCGCCGATGACGACGAAGGTCAGGGCCTTGCGGCGGATCGCCTCGTCCGTGGTGGACTCGGCCTTGTCCAGCTGCGCCATGACGTGGTTGCGGAGGCTGATGGCCTCCTCGACCGTCTTCATGCCGATGCCGTGCTCCGCCAGACCCGGGATCGGGAAGGTGCGGGAGACCGAGCCGGTCGCGACGACCAGGTACTCGAAGGGCAGCTCGTACGAGTCGCCGGCCGCGGGCTGGATGGTCGCGACCTTGCGGGCGTGGTCCACACCGGTGACAGCACCGGTGAGCACCTCCGCCTTCTTCAGGGCGCTGCGCAGCGGCGCGACGAGGTTGCGGGGCGCGACGTTGCCGCCGGCCGCCTCGGGAAGGAAGGGCAGGTACGTCATGTACGACCGCGGGTCGACGACCGTGACGGTCGCTTCGCCGTAGCGCATCTTCTTGAGGATGCGCATCGCGGCATACAGGCCGACGTAACCACCGCCGACAATGAGGATGCGAGGACGCTCCGTGGTGCTCATATCCGAAAGTATCCAGCACCGTCCGGAGCAGCGTTCGTGAGCCCGCTCACAAGCTTCTGGACACCCTGTGCTACACTTCGCGGCCCTTTTCGCCACCCCGGGGCGTCACCTCACGACCCCCAGGACCCCCCGGTGAGCACGGGCGTTCGGACGGCCCGGCTGAGCTGCAACGATCCGCACTACGCCTGGGTTCCCGCGTGTGATTTCGATTTTCAAACCCGCGCGGGCGCCCCGCCTGCGATCCAGCGGGCGCCACGCCGGCCGCGCCTTCAGTCCCACATTTCGGACGTTGCGGGCACGCAGGCACGACGAATGGACGGATCGCCATGTGAAGAAATTCACGAACTTTTCCGCCCGGCCCCGGGCGCGCCCCGGCCCCGGGCCCCGTCAGGGGGCTCCGGGGCCGGTCGGGTAAGGCCTGCACGGGCTCAGGAGGCCATACTCCAGGCGATGCCGTCCAGGATGTCGTGCTCGCTGACGACCACCTCGGCGGCGCCGGTCCGCGCCATGATCTCCAGCAGCTCCAGCGCACCGGCCGCGATCACGTCCACCCGGCCCGGGTGCATCGACGGGATGGCCGCCCGCTGGTCGTGGGTGGCGGCGAGCAGCTCGTCGGCGATCCGGGCCACCTGCTCGCGGCTGATCCGCGAATGGTGGATCGCCTCGGAGTCGTACGCCGGCAGGTCCTGGGCGATCGCCGAGACGGTGGTGACCGTCCCGGCCAGGCCCACCAGGGTGGCCGCGCCGGTCAGCGGGACGGCCTCCTCGGCCTTGTCCAGCTCGGCCCGGACGTGCGCCCGGGCCTCGGCGATCTGATCCGCCGAGGGCAGCTCGGCGCCGCCGAAGTGGCGCTCGGTCAGCCGGACGCAGCCGATGTCCACCGAGCGGGCCGCCTGGACGTCCGCCCCGCCCAGCACGAACTCGGTGGAGCCGCCGCCGAGGTCGAAGACGAGGTACGGCGCCGGGAACTGACCGCCGGTGAGCTCCTTGGTGGCGCCGACGAAGGAGAGGTGCGCCTCCTCCTCGCCACTGACGACCTCGGGCGAGACACCCAGGATGTCGCGTACGCCCTTGGTGTACTCGTCGCTGTTCTCCGCGTCCCGGGAGGCGCTGGTGGCGACGAAGCGGATCCGGTCGGGGCCGACGCCGAAGCCGGAGATGATCTCCGCGTACTCGCGGCAGGCCGTGAAGGTGCGGGCCAGCGCGTCCGGGTGCAGCCGGCCGGTCCGGTCCACGCCCTGGCCCAGCCGGTTGATGACCATCCGGCGGTCGAGGTCGGTGATCACCCCGGTCTGCGGGTCGAGGTCGGCGACCAGCAGGCGGATCGAGTTGGTGCCGCAGTCGATCGCCGCGACCCGGGTGGTGGTCATGCGCCGGCCTCCTCGGTGCCCTCGGCCGCGGCCTGCTTCTTGGCGGCGCGCTCGGCGGCCTTCTGCTGCTTGGCGGCGATCACCGCCGCGTGGTCCTGCTCCTTGGCCCGGTTGCGCGCGACCCGCTCGCCCGCAGCCTCGACCTCGGCGGCGGAGACGCACGGGCCCTTGGCCCACCAGTCCTCCAGCATGCCGATCGCCTCGTCGCCGAGCGGGTTGACGCCCTCACCGGCCGCCAGCGAGTGGCCGACCAGCACGTGCAGGCACTTCACCCGGTCCGGCATCCCGCCGGCACTCGGGAAGCCCTCCAGCACCTCGATGGCGTCACGGCGGGCGATGTAGTCCTCGTGGGCCTTCTGGTAGGCGGCGGCCAGCTCCGGATCCTCGGCGAGCCGGGCGGTCTGGTCCTTCATCACGCCGTCCGCCTCCAGGGTGCCGATCAGCGAGGCGGCCTTGGGGCAGGTCAGGTAGTAGAGGGTCGGGAACGGCGTGCCGTCCGCGAGCCGGGGGGCCGTCTCCACGACGTCCGGGTTGCCGCAGGGGCAGCGGTGCGCCACGCCGCGCAGACCGCGCGGGACCCGGCCGAGCTGGGCGGCGATGGCCGCGACGTCGGCGTCGGAGACGGAGGGGTGGTTCTCAGTGGTCATGAGGGGAGCTGACTCCAGCGGGGGGCAGGGGTGTCTGCGGAGGGAGGGGAGAGGGCGGGGCGAGGGCGGCGGTGTCGGCGGCGTCCACCGAGTCCCAGACGCTGGCGTACCAGGGCTTGGCGGCCTTCGCGGGAGCGGCGGCCGCACCGTCGGACGGGGCGGGTGAGGACACGGAGGACTTGGCGGCGCCCTGGCCGGCCGGGTCCACCGCGATGTACGGGGTCTCCCCCGGCATCGCGTAGTGCAGCCGCGAACGGGCCTGCGCCTTGACGTACTCCGGGTCCTGCCAGCGGGCCTTCTCCCGGCGCAGCTGCTCGACCTGCTGCCGGGCGTGCTCGGCCTTCGCCCGTTGAGCGGAGATCTCGGAGCGCTGGGAGATGAACTGCCGGGTCGGGTAGGCCAGGATCGCCACCAGCGAGCAGAGCACCAGGACGAGGACGGTCGCCCGGCTCGTGAAGCGAGGCCGGGCCGCCAAGCCCGGGATCCTCCAGCCTGCCATCTCCCGTATCCCCTCCTGGTCGCGCCGGTGCCCCGCCGTCCACCCTACGGGGTGAACGGCGGGGCACCGGTCAGGCTTGCACGGGCGGGCGCGGTCGGCCCTCGTGCCTACCGCGTCGATTACTCCGCGGAGCGGAAGCGCGGGAAGGCGCCGCGGCCGGCGTACTCGGCGGCGTCGTCGAGGATCTCCTCGATGCGCAGCAGCTGGTTGTACTTGGCGACGCGCTCGGAGCGGGCCGGGGCACCGGTCTTGATCTGGCCGCAGTTGGTGGCGACGGCCAGGTCGGCGATGGTGACGTCCTCGGTCTCGCCGGAACGGTGCGACATCATGCAGCGGTAGCCGTTGCGCTGGGCCAGCTCGACGGCGTCCAGGGTCTCGGTCAGCGAGCCGATCTGGTTCACCTTGACCAGCAGCGCGTTGGCGGTGCCGGTCTCGATGCCCTTGGCCAGGCGGGCCGGGTTGGTGACGAACAGGTCGTCGCCGACCAGCTGGACCTTGTCGCCCAGCTTGACGGTCATGGCCTTCCAGCCGTCCCAGTCAGACTCGTCCAGCGGGTCCTCGATGGAGACCAGCGGGTACGAGGCGACCAGCTCGGCGTAGTACTCGATGAGCTCGGCGGAGGTGAGCGCCTTGCCCTCGAACTGGTAGGCACCGTCCTCGTAGAACTCGGAGGCGGCGACGTCCAGCGCCAGCGCGATGTCGCGGCCGGGCACGTAGCCCGCCTTCTGGATGGCCTCGGTGATGAGGTCCAGGGCCTCGCGGTTGCTGTCCAGGTTCGGCGCGAAGCCGCCCTCGTCACCGAGGCCGGTGGAGAGGCCGCGCTCCTTCAGCACGCCCTTGAGGGTGTGGTAGACCTCGACGCCCCAGCGGACGGCCTCGGAGAAGGACTCCGCGCCGATCGGGGCGATCATGAACTCCTGGATGTCGACGTTGGAGTCCGCGTGCGAGCCGCCGTTGAGGATGTTCATCATCGGGACGGGCAGGACGTGCGCGTTCGGGCCGCCCAGGTAGCGGAACAGCGGCAGGTCGCTGGCCTCGGAGGCGGCGTGCGCGACGGCCAGCGAGACGCCCAGGATGGCGTTGGCGCCGAGCGAGGACTTGTCCGGGGTGGCGTCCAGGTCGAGCATGGCCTGGTCGATCAGGCGCTGCTCGGTGGCGTCGTAGCCGACCAGCTCCGGGCCGATCTGCTCGATGACGGCCAGGACGGCCTTCTCGACGCCCTTGCCGAAGTAGCGGTTCTTGTCACCGTCGCGCAGCTCCAGGGCCTCGAAGGCACCGGTGGAGGCACCGGACGGGACAGCGGCACGACCGGTGCTGCCGTCGTCGAGGCCGACCTCGACCTCGACCGTGGGGTTGCCACGCGAGTCGAGAATCTCACGGGCTACGACGACATCGATGGACGGCACGAGGCATCTCCTAGCGGAAGCAGGTTCGCCCGACGATGGGTGCTGTCGGGCGAACGATTGCGGAGTCGTTACGACCAGAGCCTAACCGCACGGGCTCTCGGGGCCACGCTGACCTCGGTCCCGTCTCAGCGTGTGGCCCTGCTACCCCCCGGTAGTTCACCTGGTTGCCCCACGGAAGGCGACCAGATGCGGACGAAGGGGGTCGAATCCGGCCCCCTTCGTCGAATCACCGTGAAGACGGGGCCGCTCAGCCGATGTTGAGCACCTGGCCGGGCAGGATCAGGTTCGGGTCGGAGCCGACGGTGCCGCGATTGCCGTCGTACAGCGACTCCCAGCCGCCGGAGACGCCCTGGGTGGCGGCGATGCCGGCCAGCGTGTCGCCGGACTGGACGGTGTAGCCGTGGCCGGCGTACTGCTGGGCGGCCGGGGCACTCGGCGCGACCGGGGCGCTCTGGGCGACCGGCGTGCTCTGGGCGGCACGGGTGTCCTGGCTCGCGGCCTGGCCGGCGTACTGCTGGTAGACGCTCGGGTGGCTGGTCCAGTACCAGCCGCCGTTGTTCTGATACCAGTACACCTGCGCGTCGGCGTCCCAGCCGGCCTGGCCGGAGAAGCCCGGGGCCTGGGTCTCCTGCTGCGCGTACGGCTGGGTCTGCTGGGCATGCGGCTGGATGGCGGGCTTCTGGGCCGGCTTCTGCGCGGGCTTCGACTGGGCCGGCTTCGGAGCGGCGGGTGCGGCATCCGTGGAGGTGTCGACCGAGGCCGGTGCACCGCCCTTGCTCAGGCCGGCCTTCTGCGAACAGACCGGCCAGGCACCCGGGCCCTGCGAGGCGAGCACCTTCTCGGCGACCGAGATCTGCTGGGCCCTGCTGGCCTGGTGGGCCTGCGGCGCGTACGAGGTGCCGCCGTACGCCTTCCACGTGCTGGAGGTGAACTGCAGACCGCCGTAGAAGCCGTTGCCCGTGTTGATGCTCCAGTTGCCGCCACTCTCGCACTGGGCCACGGAGTCCCAGGTCGAGGCGGGGGCAGCCGAGGCGCCGGTGGCGGTGAGGATCGGCATCGCGAGTCCGACGCCGGCCACACCTGCGACGGCGATGGCCTTCTCGGCCTGGGTACGACGACGGTGACGGCCAGTTCCAACGAACAGCATGAAGAGGTCCCTCTCCGCACGCCTGCGAGGTGAGCTGTCGGGTTCGGACCGGGAGGTGGCCCGGCCGCGTCGCACGGACTTTCAGCCCGCGCGAGCGGCTTCACCCCAAGCCGTGGAGGACGGCAACAAACCTGGTTCCCCCGCCCCTGCCCAGGGTCTGGTCGGTTTCCCGTGACACGGCGGGCAGGATTCGGCGTTCCGCGCACGAGGTCCGCAGCTGCGAACTCCACGGAGGGTAGACAGATCCTCTTACCAATCACAAGCTCATATCGCCGATATCACACAGAAATTACGGTGCGTGATCGATCGTCCACAAACGGGGGCGATATGTCCGGGTTGATGATGGTTCAACCTCCCTGTCGCGGCGTGTCGGAGACGTCCCGTCAGAGTGTCGGATCCTCAGACCGTGACACTCGCGGCCCTGACGGCAGGTCCGTGGAGGGTTTGTCAGCTTGCGGCGGGCTTCTTCTCCGGACTGAATTCGACCGGAAGTTCACGGAGGCCACGCATGATCAGACCGCCCCGCCAGCGCAGATTCTCCGGGCTTTCGGCCAGCCGCAGATCGGGCAACCGGGTGAGCAGGGTGGCCAGCGCCGCCCGGCCCTCCAGCCGGGCCAGCGGGGCCCCGATGCAGTAGTGGATGCCGTGCCCGAAGCCCAGGTGCGGGTTGTCCGTCCGGGCCAGGTCGAGGGTGTTCTCGTCGGCGAACCGCGCGGGGTCCCGGTCCGCCGCCGCGAGCACCACCAGCACCGGGTCGCCGACCGGGATCTCCACCCCGCCGATGGTCAGCGGGCTGGTCGCGAACCGCCAGGTGGCCAGCTCCACCGGCCCGTCGTAGCGCAGGAGTTCCTCGATCCCGGTCTCCAGCAGGGCGCTCTCGCCGCGGGCGACGGAGTCCTGCAACAGCGCCCGCTGCTCCGGGTTGCGCAGCAGCGCGTAGGTGCCGTTGCCGATCAGGTTGACGGTCGTCTCGAAGCCGGCGAAGAGGAGGATGAAGGCCATCGCCGCGGCCTCGTTCTCGGTGAGGTGCTCGCCGTGGTCGCTGGCCCTGATCAGACCGGAGATCAGGTCGTCGCCGAGGTCCGCCCGCTTGCGGTGGATCAGCTCCGCCAGGTACGCGCGAATCCGCTTGACCGCCCGCCCCACACCGCCGCGCTGGCCCCCTCCCTGGCCCGGCCTGGTGTGGCGCACCATCATGCCCGCCCAGTCCCGGAAGTCGTCCTGGTCCTCGGCCGGCACCCCGAGCAGGTCGCAGATCGCGTAGATGGGGAGGGGGAAGGCGAACTCGTGGATCAGGTCGGCGCTGCCGCGCTCCGCGAAACCGTCGATCAGCCGGTCGGTGAGCTGCTGCACCCGGGGCTCGAACTCGGCCACCCGGCGGGGCGTGAACGCCTTCGACACCAGGCGCCGCAGCCGGGTGTGGTCCGGCGGGTCGATGTTCAGCAGGTGGGTCATCAGGTCGGCCTGGCGTTCGCCCGGGATGCCGACCCTGCCGGTGCGGTGGGCCTGCTCGCTGTGGTGGACCGGGTTCTTGGAGAGCCGGCTGTCGGCGAGCGCCTGCCGGGCGTCCGCGTACCTGGTCACCAGCCAGGCCTCCACCCCGCTCGGCAGGGTGGTGCGGTGCACCGGCTCGTGCTCCCGCAGCCACGCGTACGCCGGGTACGGGTCGGCGGCGAAGTCCCAGGTGAAGAGCGGCGGGCGGGCGGAATCGGGCTGAACTGGCATGCGTCGACGGTATCCGGTGGGGATCGGCGCGGTTCCCTGCCGGGCCGGTCGGCCGGCGGGGCCGCAGGGAACGTGTCGGGCGTCGGCCGTCGGGCGCGGCGGGTCGGTTCCCGGCCCGCGCCGGGCGGGTTCTCGGGCGTGGCAGGCGTGAGCCTGGTCACCTGAGGGGTAATCCCTGTTGCGGAGGGTCAGGACAAGCCTACGATCCTCCGCAAAGCAACACGTGGGCGCCGGTGCGGAGCCGCCCACCAGGGAGGAGCGCACCATGCGGGTCACCGGGGCAGTCGTGGTCATCGCCGTACTCGACGGCGGGTCGGGTGCCGACCTCGCACGCCGCTTCACCGCCGCCGGCGCCGTCGGCGTGCTCGTCGCCGACCAGCGGGAGGGCCTCGCCGAGGACCTCGCCGCCGAGCTCGACCGGCCGGGCTGCCCGGTCGTCGGCGTCTGCGGCGACATCCGCCGGCCCAGCGACGTCGCCGCCCTGGTCGACACCGCCGAGAAGCACCTCGGACCGATCGACCTGTTCTGCGTCGCCGGTCCGGACGGCGAGCGGATCGTCTCCCTCGACGAGCTGCCCGACCACCTCGACCTGGAGCGCCTCGCCGAGCTGCTCGCCCTGGTCGGCGAGGCCATCGGCGAGGTCGTGGTCCCGCAGCAGCGCCGTCCGGTGGAGGACGTCGCGACGGTCTGACCCGACCGTCACGGGGCTCGGCCCGTGGTCGGTGCGGGGGCGGTCCCGAGCCGGTGCGGGGGCCGCCTCGCCCGGTGCGGGCCTCAGTCCTTCGGCTTGAGCCCCTCGGCGGCGCGGACGGCGTCCCGGTACTCGCGAGCGGCCGCCCGCAACGCGGCGTCCACGTCCACCCCCGCGTCGTGCGCCCGCTGCGCCACGGCGAGCACCAGCCTGCCCGCCGACTCCGCGGTGAGCTCCGCCGGCAGCTCGAACGGCGCGTCCGGCACGCCCGCCACCCCGGACCGTCGCACCCGCGACACCAGCTTCGCCGCGTACGCCAGCGACGGCAGCCCGGCCGGCACACCGTCCAGCACCGACTCGCGATCCGACTTCTCGGCCGCCTTCAGCGTCTCCCAGTTCGCCTCCACCTCGGCGGCGCCCCCGGCCTCGGTGTCCCCGAACACGTGCGGGTGGCGGTACATCAGCTTCTCGACGATGTCCCCCGCCACGTCGTCGATCGAGAACGCGTCGGTGGGGTGCTCCTCGGCGATCCGCGAGTGGAAGAAGACTTGGAGCAGGACGTCGCCCAGCTCCTCGCGGAGCGTCCCGCGGTCCCCCTCCTCGATCGCCTCGACCAGCTCGAAGGCCTCCTCGACCAGGTACTTCACCAGGCTTGCGTGGGTCTGCTCGGCGTCCCAGGGGCAGCCGCCGGGCGAGCGAAGGCGGTCCATCACCGAGACCAGGTCCAGCAGGCGCGCACCCGGCAGGTCGTACGAGCCCGGCAGCACCTCGATCTCGGGCACCTCACCCGCGTGCTCCACCGCGAGGCGCGCCAGCGCGTCGGTCAGCCCGGGGTCGCCGTCCGGGCTGCCCAGCCAGACCGTCGGGCCCGTCCCGGCCGGCTGCTCCGCCGGCAGCCCGGTCAGCAGGCGCGCCAGCGCCGGCGCCGAACCGGGCGGCACGACCTCCACCTCGACCCCGGCCTGCCGCACCGCCGCCAGCTGCGGATTCCCGGCGTCCCCCGCCAGCACCCGCCCCGCCGACCGCAGCGCCTCCCAGGCCGGCCACGCCAGCAGACCGGGGGCCACCCGGTGGGTGGTGGTGAGCAGGATCAGCTTCGCGCCCGGAGAATTCGTCACACCCCGAACCTACCCGCCCCCGACCACGGCCCGCTTCCGCGCTTCCCCGGAGGCGTCCCGGCGGTCAGGCCGGGCACCGCGGCCCACGTTCCCCGGCGCAGGACCCCACCCGCGCACCAAGAGTCGGCCCAGCCGACTTCCTGTGCACCGCGTCCCTCCCCGGCGGGGCCGGCTCAGGGGGCCAGCCAGGGTGGGGTGTCGGGGAGGAGGGCGACCTGGGCCGGGTCCCAGGTGCCGTAGCGGGGGTTGACGTGCAGGTGGAGGGCGTTGGCGGCGGCGGCCAGGGCGCGGCGGACGATGGTGTCGCCCGCCGGGGTGCCGGCGTTCCGGCCGGCTGCGGCGGCGAGGCGGTTGATGCCCAGCCGGCGGCGGTAGTAGTCGTCGATCCCGCTGCCCGGTACGCCCCGGGCGGCCAGGACCCGGGCGAGCGGGCCGGCCCCGCCGTATCTGTCCTCGTCCGCCGCGCGGGCCGCCGCCACCTCGGCGCTGCCCACCCCCGGCCCGCGGTCGGCCACCGCGCGGGCGACCACCACGTCGAGCACCAGGTCGGAGACGGCCCGCCGGGCCGGCCCGTCCGGCTGCTGACGGGCGTCCGCCGAGGCGCCGCCGGCCGCGTGCCGCAGCTCCGCGACCCGGGCCTCGACCGCGCCGACCGGGATCCGCCGGCCGTCCATGAGCGCCGCCGTGCCCGGCGTGAGCCCGTCGCGCCCGCACGCGGCCAGCGCCGAGGCGGCGAGCAGGGCGCCCGCGACGGCGGTCCGACGGTGCATGGCTGGTCTCCGGGGTGACGGCGGCGCGCGGCGGGGTGTTCCGGTCGGAGGCCGCGCGTTGTCCCGAGGGTAGGGCGGGCACGGCCCGGTCGCGCGGACCGTGGCCCGAACGGGTCACCCGCACCCAGCACACCGGCCGTCAACCCTGACGATCGTCCAGGTCGCCCCCTTACTTTCGGGTCGGGCAGCCACCCGCCCGCCGCTCCTACTGTCCTGGCCATGAGGCACATGGTCAGGACAAATGCGGTCGGAACGACGGGCACCCGGGTGGCCGTCGCCGTGGTACTGCTGGCGGCGGGCACCGGCGTGGTCGGGTGGCTGGCCCCGGCGCGCGGCAGCGAGGGCGCGCCGGTCCGGGTGGTCGACGGCCCCTCCGCCACCGGCTACCGGCGGGTGGCGGCCGCCGTCGCCGACGCCCCGCACTGGCTGGCCTCGCTGCTGGAGCCCGCCACCGAGGCCGGTCTGCTGGTCCTGGGCCTGCTGCTGGCGCTCTGCTGGTGGACGGCGCGCGGCCGGCGGGCCACCGACCTGGTCGCGGGGGCTGTGCTCACCGGTCTCGGGACGGTGCTCGCGTACGGGGCGAGTGAGGTGCTGAAGGTGGTGATCGACGAGGAGCGCCCCTGCCGGGCACTGCTCGGCACAGCGACGGCGTCGGCGCGGTCGGCGGTCGCCGAATGCCCGCCGCCGGGCGACTGGTCGTTCCCGAGCAACCACGCGACGCTGGCCGTCGCCCTCGCGACCGGCCTGGTGCTGTTGCGCCCGCGGTGGGGCCTGATGGTCGTCCCGGTCGGCGGCTTGACGGCCGCGCTGCGGGTGGCCGCGGGCGTGCACTACCCGCACGACGTGGTCGCCGGCGCCGTCCTGGGCGCAGCCGTCACAGGCGCCGTGGTCGTCGCCCTGCTGCCGCTCGCGACGACCGCGGTGGCGGCGCTGGCCGGCGTGCGCGTCCTGGGGCCCCTGCTGGTGGGGCCCCAGCCGCCCGTACCCTCCGCGTCAGGCGCGCGGACCGCCCGCGCACTCCGCGCCGAGGGTCAGGCCGGCCGCGTGCGCGAGGACGGCGGCGGCCGCCCGGTTGGGCACCCCGAGCCGCAACAGGATGGAGCTCACATGGGCTTTCACGGTCCCCTCCACCACCCCGATCCGGCGGGCGATCTGGCCGTTCGAGAGCCCGGCGGCGATCAGCGTCAGCACGTCCCGCTCCCGGCCGGTCAGCGCGGCCACCTGTTCCCGGACGGTGGCGCGCCGGTCGGCCGGCCCGCCGGCCCGGGCGGAGGCCAGGTGGGCGACCACCCGCGCGGCCACCTTGGGTGAGAGGTAGGCGGCGCCGTCCGCGACCGCCCGGACGCCCGCGATCAGCTCCTCGGGCGCGCCGGACTTGACCAGGAACCCGTTGGCGCCACCGCCGAGGGCCCGCAGGATGTAGTCGTCCTCCCCGAAGGTCGTCAGGATGACGATCCCGGTGGCGGCGCCGGTCGGCGGTGTAGATCGTCCATCCTCGCAGGACGGTGGTCAGCACCAGCACGGTGGCCAGCGGCACCAGGACGACCGCCGCCATCATCCGGCCCACCCGGCGGCGGGCGTGCCGCAGCTCGCGGGCCGGTGACACGGGCGCAGGCCCGGTGGCCGCAGCAGCGGGGCCACCGGAGCGCGGGAGGTGGGCGGAGACCTCGAACCCACCGCCGTCGGCCCTGGGCCCGTGAGCGAAGGTGCCGCCCGCCAGTCTGACCCGCTCGGCCAGGCCGATCAGGCCCCGGCCGCCGGAGGCCGGAACGCCCTCCGGGCCCACCGGTGACGGACCGTTCACCACCTGGACGCGGGCGCCGTCCGGCGCGTAGGCCACCCGTACCGTGACCGGCGCCTGCGGGGCATGCTTGGCCGCGTTGGTCAGCGCCTCCTGGACCACCCGGTACGCGGCGTGCTCGGCCGCGCGCGGCAGACCGTCCGCCTCACCGGTGACGGCCAGCCCGATGTCCAGGCCGGCCGCGGCCGCCTCCTCGACCAGCTGGGCGACGCCGGCGTCGGCCGGCCCCCGGGTGGACGCCCCGTCCGCATCGTCCCGCAGGATCCCGATCACCTCGGCCAGGCGTTCCACGGCCGCGCCGGCGCCCGCCCGGATCTCCCGGGCCGCCTCCCGGTGCGGAGGGGCCAGGTCGGGTGCCAGCTTCAGGGCGCCGGCCCGTAGGGCGATCAGGCTCAGGTCGTGGCCGAGCGCGTCGTGCATGTCCTGCGCGATCCGGGCCCGCTCACGCAGCCGGGCCTGCTCGGCCACCAACTGCTGCTCGCGCTCCAGCCGCTCTGCCCGGTCCCAGCCGGCCCGCACCAGCTCCTGCGACTGCCGCCAGAACCGGCCCACCATCCAGGGCCCCATACCGGCGCAGACCACCAGGGACAGGAACGACGTCCCCGGCACCATCCACGCCGGCACCAGCAACGCCGCCGGCACCGCGACGGCGACCACGACGGCCAGCACCACCACCGCCGGCCGCACCCGCTCCATCCGCCGCCCGGCCAGGAACGCCGCACCGATCGCCGGCACGGCCCACCAGATGCTCACCGTGCTCAGCCCGATCGCCACCACCGCCCCCACCAGCAGCCCACCGTCGAACCACCCGCACCACCGCTGTCCACTCCGCACGGGCACGACCCTACGGAGCCCGGGTGCGGCACCGAATCTGCCGAAAGTCATACGGCCGGGGTGAGGACCGGCGGGAGGGCGGGGTGCCCGGCCGCGCGTGTGGTGTCAGTGCCAGGGGGTGGTGCGGGGATCGGGGTTGCCGGTGGTGCGGTGGGGCTGGAGGGTGTCGAGGGTCTGGCGGAGGCGGCGGACGGCCGGGTGGTGCGGGCCGTCGCGGCGTTCGCGATCGAAGAGGAGTCGGAGCAGCCACTGCCAGGCCGCCTCGACGTCGCCGGCCGCCGTGAGCAGGGCGCCGATCCGCTCGCGGATGTCGAAGGCCCGGTCCGGGTCGGGGCCCGGTCCGGTGGTGAGCAGCGCCCGGTACTCGGCGAGCGCCTCCGGGCCCTGGCCGAGCCGGTCCAGGCACTCGGCGGCCCGGAAGCGGTGTTCCAGGGCCTGCGGGCCGTGCGGGCCGCCGTCCGCGGTGTCGGCGAGCACCCGGTACTCGGGGAGCGCCTGCCGGTAACGGTGCTCCTGGTGGAGGGTGCGGGCGTAGATGGTCCGGATGGTGCGGACGAGCGGTGCGCCGTCGCCCAGTTCGGCCTGGGCGCGGGGCAGCAGGGTCGCGGCGAGGTCGAGTACTTCGGCGCGCCGGCCGGCGTCGACCAGGTCGGAGAGGCGGGCGCAGGCGGCGGCCAGGTCCGGTTCGCTCGCCGAGGAGGGAGGAGCTGCCGGTGGTGCGGCGGGCGTGGGCACCGCTGCCATCAGGAACGGGTGCGGCTCCATGCGCGCAGTCGGCGGCACGGCGGCCGACGCCGGCGCCACTGCCGTCTCCTCCGTCCGGGGCTGCGGCTGGTGGGGGTGGCGGTACGGGCGGGTGGGGTCGGGCAGCGGCCCGTACCGGGGCTGCGGGGCTGGTACGGCCGCGGGGAGCAGCGGGAGCAGCCGCGCGTAGACCTGCTGGGCGTGGGCGGGACGGTCGGCGGGCTGCTTGGCGAGGAGGTCTAGGACCAGTCGTTCGAGCGGTTCCGGGACGTCGGGCCGGAGGTCCCGCAGCGGTACGGGCGGCTCGTCGACGTGCTGCCGCAGCACGCCGAGCGCGCTGGGTGCGCGGAACGGCTCCTCGCCGGTGAGCATCGCGTGCAGCAGGCAGCCGAGCGCGTACAGGTCGCTGCGCGGGTCGATGGTGGCGGCGAGCGCCTGCTCGGGGGCCATGTAGGAGGGGCTGCCGATCGGGACGCCGGTGAGGGTGAGGCGGGTGGCCTCGGTGTCGAGCGCGGTGGCGATGCCGAGGTCGAGCAGGATGGTCCGGCCGTCGTCCCGGACCATCACGTTGCTGGGCTTGAGGTCGCGATGGACGACCGGCACGGCGTGGACGGCGGCCAGCGCCGCGCAGAGCTGGGCGGCGACGGCGGCGGCGCGCTCGACGGGGAACGGCGAGTCCTCGGCGATCAGGTCGGCCAGACTGACGCCCGGGACTCGCTGCATCACGAGGTACAGCTCGCCGTCGTCCTCGCCCGCGTCGAAGACGGTGACCAGGCCGGGGTGGTCGAGGGCGGCGGTGATCCGGCATTCGCGCAGGAAGCGGCGTCGGAGTTCGTCGCCGTGGCGGCGGCGTTCGGTGTCACCACGGCCGCCGCCACTGCTGCCGCCGGACGGGTCGGCGGCAAGGAGCTGGTCGGTGCGGAGCAGCTTGACGGCGACCGGGCGGTCCAGCCGCTCGTCGTAGCCGCCCCAGACCTGGCCCATCCCGCCGTGGCCGATCTTCTCGGCCAGCCGGTAGCGGCCGCCGATCACCCGGGTGGCGGTCACGGCCGACCGCCCTCACGGGCCTGACGGCGCAGCAGTTCACCCAGCTCGCGCAGCTCGTCGCCGGTCGCGGGGGCCGCTCCGGGAGGGGGCGGCCCGGGAAGGGGCCCGGATCCGGGGGCGGGCGCAGAGGCAGGGGTCGCGTACCCGGGCGCAGGGACCTGGCCGTACGGCGCGTACGGCGCCGCGGGCATGCCCGACGCGGCGGAGGGCGGCATGCCCGACGCGGCGGAGGGCGGCGCGGCCGAGGTGGCGGGCGGCGCGTAGTAGGCCGCCGGGGCGGGCGGCTTGGGGCGGCCGGCGTTCCAGATCACCTGCAGGTCCATCACCAGGAAGTGCAGCGGCGTGCCCAGCCACATCAGCACCATCGCCACCATGCCGATGGTGTCCGCGGTGGGTGCCTTGGTGCCGCCGGCGACGCCCGCGCAGACCAGGTAGGTGAGGAACACCCCGACGAAGGCCACCGCGCCGATGATGTCGTACGCCCGTCGCCGGCGGATCGCCAGCAGCAGTGAGGGGATCACGCCGAGCAGACCGATGGTCACCAGCGGGACGAGGGACCACAGCACGCGACCGGGCACGCCGAACGGACCGGCGGCCATCCCCGGGCGCAGCGCCGGAACGGCCTGGGTCGGCGGGACGGGGTAGGGCTGGGCGGAGTACGGCTGGGTCGGGTACTCCTGAGCCGGGTACTGCTGGGCCGGGTACTGCCGGGCCGGGTACTGCCGGGCGGGGTGGGGCGGGGCGCCGTACGAAGCCCCGCCGGGTATGCCGTTGTGGGGCGCGCCACCGGGGAACGCGCCGCCGGGCGGTGGTCCGTACTGCCCGGGGTACTGCCCTGACATGTGCGCTCCTGAGCGGGTGAGGACGGCGGTCGGCCGCGGTACGGACGAACCCCGCACACCGTACCGCCCGCGGCCTGCGCACCGGAGGGCTTCCCGGCCCTCGGGCCGGCGAGGCCGACGGCCCGCCCTGACCGTGCCGACGGGAGGTCAGGGGTGCTCCGGTGGCCGGGCGGTGCCGGTCGCGAGGGCGTCGGTGAGGGCCTGGGTGAGGGTGCGGGCGAGGGCGGCGGCCTGCTGGAGGCTGGTGTCGAAGGTGGCGAGGCCGGCGAAGGCCGCGCCGAGCACGCGCTGTTCGGTGAGCGGAAGGCGGGGGAGCTCGACCCGGCGGATGTCGAGGCGGGCGGTGGTGGAGGCGTGGCTGGCGGCCCGGCGGGTGGACGCCGTGGAGCGCAGCTGGCCGGCCAGGAAGTCGGGGTCGAGCGCGGCCGGGTCGGGGCGCAGCAGGTGGAGTTGGCGGCCGAGCGCGGCGCCCGCGAGCGGGCTGCCCGGCTCCACGACCCGGGCCACGCCGCCGCCGAGGGCGGGGACGAGGACGTCCCCGGGGCGGATCCGGACGTCGCCGGCAGCACCGGCCGAAGCGACCGAACCGACCGGGCCCGCCGGATCGAGGACGGCGCTGGGCGGGCTGCCCGCGAGGAGGTCCTGATCCGTCAGCACCGGGGTACCGGCCGGGCCGGCGCCCGCCGGGCGGGCCGGCGCGCCGGCCCCGGAGGAGTACACCTCCAGCACCCCGCCGCGGACCAGCTCCCCCACCGTCACCACCGGGGGGACCCGGGGCGCCTGGGGCGCCCGAAACACCGCGGCGCCCGCACCGTACGCACCCGCGTCGGACGCGCCCGCCCCGGCGCCGGCCGCCGCCGGCAGCAGCGAGCCCGGGTCCGCGAGACCGCTCAGCAGCTCGCTCAACCGTCCGCTCAGGTGGGAGAGTTCGGCGGCGCCGCCGACCGGTGAGGCGGGCGGGACGTGCCGGGTGGGCGAGAGATCGGTCTCGTCGTCGAGCAGGTCGATCGCGGCCATCGTCCGGTGGACGCCCGGCCGGTCCTGCGGCAGCGGCAGGCCTTCGCGGGCGGCGAGGTCGAAGGCCCGCCAGGCGTCCACGACTGTCCGGCGCAGCTCGGCCCACCGGACCTTGTCGCGCCCGCCCTCCCCCGGCTCCGCGCCGGACGACGAAACGGCGGACGACGAAGCGGCGGACAGCGAGGCGACCGACGACGCGGCGGCGGACGGCACCGACGACGCGTCGAGCATCAGCACCTGCCGGAAGTCGTCGCCCGGGCGGGGCGCGCGCAGCACCCACAGGTGGAGCGGCACCCCGTACGGGGGGGCGGCGCCGGCCGGCAGGGCGACCACGGCCCGCAGGGCGCCGGAGCGCAGCAGTTCGGCGCGGACGCGGCGCCCGGCCCGGCGGGTGGCGACGGTCGGCGGCAGCAGCAGCGCGGTGAGGCCGCCGGGACGGGTGTGGGCGAGGCAGTGCAGCACCCAGGCGAGTTCGGACTCGCCGCGCGGTGGGACGAGCCCGCCCGGCCAGCGCGTGTCGAACTGCAACTCGTCGTGGCCCCAGTCCCGTTCGTTGTAGGGCGGCTGGCAGAGCACGGCCTCGAAGGTGTCGCCGGGGTAGCCGTCGGCGCGCAGGGCGTCGCCGGGGCGGACCTCGACCGGGAGCGGACCGGGGTCGGCGGCGGGCGTGTGCAGGGCGAGCCGCAGGCGGGCGAGCGCGGCGGTGACCTCGTCGGCGTCCTGGCCGTAGCGGCCGGTGGTGGACGGGAGGGCGAGCAGGAGGGCGGCGAGGCCGGCGGCCGGGTCGAGCACGGTGGCGGGGACGCCGGCGACGGCCGCGAGCAGCTCGGCGGCCTCGGGCGGGGTGGGGCTGAGCTGGCGGGTGTTGGCCTCGGCGTACCGGGTGAGCAGTTGCTCGTAGGCCCCCGGGGCGCCGGCGGCGGAGGCGAGTTCGCCGAGCAGGCGGGCGAGGTCCAGCTGGGTGGAGCCGAGCAGGCCCGGGAGGCGCAGGCCTGCGGCGTCGTCGCCGAAGGTCCGGACGGCGGCGTCGGCGAGCGCGCGGGGCAGGGCGGTGGCGAGCCGGGTGTCGGGCTCGGCGGCGAGGGCGGGCCAGCGGCCGGGCTCGCGGTGCAGCAGCAGGAGGATGCTGCCGGCCTGGAGGAGCGGCGCCGCGGGGTGGCCGGCGGGGTCGCGGAGGGTTTCCAGCAGCTGCCAGACGCGTTCCAGCAGCGGCAGTTCGGCGATCTTGCCCTGGTCGCGAAGCCAGCCGGCCACCTCGTCGAGCGAGAAGGTCGGGCTGCTGTCGGTGCCGCCGACCGGGCGGGGGAAGTCGGCGTGGCGGCGGCGCCAGTTGCTGACGGCGGCTCGTCCGACCCCGGCCAGCCGGGCGATCTCGACGGCGGTCACCTCAGGACGGTCCGGCATGGGGGCTCCTTCGGCGCACGCGGGCTGGGGTGTGACCACACCCGCACACGAGGCCCGGGGTGTGATCACACAGCATAGCCAGCGTCCTCCATCTCGGAGTTCACACGTGAACAGAGAGGTTTCATGAATCAGTGTTGACATCGTTCACAGCGAATGATGTGATCTCTCTGCCGGCACCGCAGAGGGCGCCGACACCACACCACCGAGAACCGGGAGACACCCCATGTCGGTCACCACCCGCACCACCCGCACCACCCGCACCACCCGCCGCAACGCCGCCCTGCTGCTCGGCGCCGCGCTCGTCGCCCTCACCACGACGGCCTGCAACTCCACCGGCGGGTCCACCGTCTCCACCGAGCCGAAGCAGACCTCCGCCGCGGCCGCCACCACCGGCGCCGGCGACACCGCCAAGCCCGCCGAGTCCAAGCCGGCCGACGCCCCCAAGGCCGCGGCCAAGCCGGGCGACACCATCGCGCTCAAGGGCAACGACCCGGCCGACACCGCCGACGTCACCCTGGTGAAGGTGGTGGACAACGCCGAGGGCGAGGACGAGTTCACCCACCCGGCCGACGGCAAGCGCTTCGTCTCGGTCCAGTTCCGGATCAAGGCGAGCGGCAAGAAGGCCTACAGCGACGTCCCCGGCAACGGCGCCAAGCTGCTGGACGCCCAGGGCCAGGCCTTCGGCTCGACGGTCGCCGACACCAAGGCGGGCCCGAGCTTCCAGATCCCCGCCAACATCGCCCCCGGGGAGAGCGCCCTCGGCTTCGTCACCTTCGAGGTGCCGAAGGACGTCAAGCTCGACAAGGCCCAGTTCGGCCTCGACAGCGGCTTCGCCCCGCAGACCGGCCAGTGGAAGCTCGGCTGACCAGGAGCCGCCCTCCCCGAACGCGCGACGGCGGCCTCAGGCGCCATGGCCCGAGACCGCCGCAAGGCCCGCCGAAGCGGGCGGGCTCACCCGCCGAAGTGGCCGGCGAGCCTCCCCACCGCTACTTCTTCGCCCCCGCCAGGTCGTCGAACATCGCCGACAGGAACTCCCGGCACCACCCCAGTAGTTCGCGCCCGACCAGCGGCTTGCCGCCGATCCGGCCGGTGGACGGCCGGGGCACCAGCAGCTGCTGGGCGGCCGCCTTCACCTGGCTGCGCGGGTAGAGCCGGTTCAGCCGCAGCTGCTGCGACTCCCGCAACTCGACCGGCCCGAACCGGACGTTGGCGCCCTGCAACGTGATGTCCGCGATCCCGCAGCGCCGCGCGTACAGCCGCAGCGCCGCCACCAGCAGCAGGTTCTCCACCGGCTCGGGCAGCTTGCCGTACCGGTCCACCAGTTCGTCGCGGACCTGCTTGATGTCGTCCTCGGAGTTGACCGCCGCGATCGAGCGGTACGCCTGGAGCCGCAGCCGCTCGCCCGGGGCGTAGTCGTGCGGCACGTGGGCGTCGACCGGCAGCTCGATCTTGACCTCCAGCGGCTCCTCCTCCGGTTCGCCGCCACCGCCCGCCAGCGACTCCCGGAACTCGGCCACCGCCTCGCCGACCATCCGCATGTAGAGGTCGAAGCCGACGCCCGCGATGTGCCCGGACTGCTCACCACCGAGCAGGTTGCCGGCGCCGCGGATCTCCAGGTCCTTCATCGCCACGTACATACCGGCGCCCATCTCGGTGTGCTGGGCGATGGTGGCCAGCCGCTCGTGCGCCGTCTCGGTCAGCGGCTTCTCCGGCGGGTACAGCATGTACGCGTACCCGCGCTCGCGGCCACGGCCGACCCGGCCGCGCAGCTGGTGCAGCTGGGAGAGGCCGAAGGTGTCGCCGCGCTCGACGATCAGGGTGTTGGCGTTGGAGATGTCGATGCCCGACTCCACGATCGTGGTCGAGACCAGGACGTCGAACTCCTTCTCCCAGAAGTCGACGACGACCTTCTCCAGCGCCGTCTCCCCCATCTGCCCGTGGGCGGTGGCGACCCGCGCCTCGGGGACGAGCTCCTTCAGCCGGGCCGCCGCCTTGTCGATCGACTCGACCCGGTTGTGGATGTAGAACACCTGGCCCTCGCGCAGGAGTTCACGCCGGACGGCGGCCGAGATCTGCTTCTCGTCGTACGGGCCGACGAAGGTCAGCACCGGGTGCCGCTCCTCCGGCGGGGTGGTGATGGTGGACATCTCGCGGATGCCGGTGACCGCCATCTCCAGGGTGCGCGGGATCGGGGTGGCGGACATGGTCAGCACGTCCACGTTGGCCCGCAGCTTCTTCAGCTGCTCCTTGTGCTCGACGCCGAACCGCTGCTCCTCGTCCACGATGACCAGCCCGAGGTCCTTGAACCTGGTCTCGGAGGAGAAGAGCCGGTGGGTGCCGATGACGACGTCCACCGAGCCCTCGAACAGCCCCTCCAGGACGGCCTTCGCCTCGCTGTCGGTCTGGAAGCGCGACAGCGCCTTCACCGTCACCGGGAAGTTGGCGTACCGCTCGGCGAACGTCGAGAAGTGCTGCTGCACCAGCAGCGTGGTCGGCACCAGCACCGCCACCTGCTTACCGTCCTGGACCGCCTTGAAGGCCGCCCGGACGGCGATCTCGGTCTTGCCGTAGCCGACGTCGCCGCAGATCAGCCGGTCCATCGGGACGGACTTCTCCATGTCGGACTTGACCTCGGCGATGGTCGTCAGCTGGTCGGGCGTCTCCGCGTAGGGGAAGGCGTCCTCCAGCTCGCGCTGCCACGGGGTGTCCGGGCCGAAGGTGTGGCCCGGGGCGGCCATCCGGGCGGAGTACAGCTTGATCAGGTCGGCGGCGATCTCCTTGACCGCCTTCTTCGCCCGCTGCTTGGTCTTCGCCCAGTCCGCGCCACCGAGGCGGTGCAGCGTGGGGGCCTCGCCGCCGACGTACTTGGTGACCTGGTCCAGCTGGTCGGTCGGCACGAAGAGCCGGTCGCCGGGGTGGCCCCGCTTGGCCGGCGCGTACTCCAGCACCAGGTACTCGCGGGTGGCGCCCTGGACCGTGCGCTGCACCATCTCGACGTAGCGGCCGACGCCGTGCGCCTCGTGGACGACGTAGTCGCCCGCCGCCAGCGCCAGCGGGTCGATCGCGTTGCGGCGCCGGGACGGCATCCGCCGCATGTCCTTGGTGGAGGACTTCTGGCCGGAGAGGTCGGTCTCGGTGATGACGGTCAGCTTGAGCGCCTCGTCGACGAAGCCGTGCTCGATCGAACCGCAGGAGACGTAGACGACGTCCCGGGTCGGCGCCTCGCCGAGGTCGGCGACCAGCCGGGCCGGGATGCCCTCGTTGCCGAGCACCTCGGCCAGCCGGGAGGCCGGGCCGTGGCCCTCCGTGACCATGACGACCCGCCAGTCGGCGGCCAGCCGCTCCTTGGCGTCGGCGATCGCGCGGGCGGTGTCACCCCGGTACGCCTCGACCGCGTGCATGCCCAGCGTCAGGGTGTTGACGTCGAACTCCAGGGCCGTGCTGACCGACGCGTCGCTGGTCGCGAACGGGCTGACCGACCACCAGGGAAGGCCGATCTCGGCCGCGTGCTCGCGCACCTCGGCGAGCGATCGCAGCGAGGCGGCGGAGACGTCGATCGCCTCCAGGTCGATCGGCCGGTCGCCGCCGGCCGCGGCCGCCACCCAGGAGGCGTGCAGGAACTCCTGGCTGGTCGCCACCAGGTCGGCGGCCCGGGTGCGGACCCGCTCGGGGTCGCAGACCACGGTGACCGAGCCGAGCGGCAGCACGTCGAGCAGCAGCTCCATGTCGTCCACCAGGACGGGCGCCAGCGACTCCATGCCCTCGACGGCGATGCCCTCGGCGATCTTGTCGAGGATCTCCGCCAGCCCCGGGTGCTCGACGGCGAGTTCGGCGGCCCGCGCCCGCACCTCGTCGGTCAGCAGCAGCTCACGACAGGGCGGCGCCCAGAGGCCGTGCTCGGCGATCTCCAGCGAGCGCTGGTCGGCGACCTTGAAGTACCGGATCTCCTCGACGTCGTCGCCCCAGAACTCCACCCGGAGCGGGTGCTCCTCGGTCGGCGGGAAGACGTCCAGGATGCCGCCGCGAACGGCGAACTCGCCCCGCTTCTCGACCAGTTCGACCCGGGCGTAGGCGGCCGCGGAGAGCCGCCGGGCGATCTCCTGCAGATCGTGCGACTCGCCCCGCTGGACGGCCACCGGCTCCAGCTCGGCCAGCCCCTTCACCTGCGGCTGCAGCACCGAGCGGACAGGAGCCACGATCACCTGCACCGGGCCGGCCGCCGGGTCGTCCGCCCGCGGGTGCACGATCCGGCGGAGCACGGCCAGCCGGCGGCCGACCGTGTCCGAGCGCGGCGAGAGCCGCTCGTGCGGCAGCGTCTCCCAGGCCGGATACTCGGCGACCGCGTCCGGCGGAAGCAGCGAACGGAGCGAGGCGGCGAGGTCCTCGGCCTCCCGGCCGGTCGCCGTGACGGCCAGCACCGGGCGGCCGCGCTCCCCCGCCGCCTGCCCGGCCATCGCGCGGGCCAGCGCGGCGATGGCGAACGGCCTGGCGGCGGGCGGACCGACCAGGTCCAGGTGGTGGCGGCCGCCCGCCGCGGCGCCGGTGGCGGTCGCGGCCTCGATCGCCTCGGCGAGCGCCGCGTCCCGCGCGACGACATCGAGCAGTCCGGTCAGGCTCATCTGGAGTCTCTTCTTCGTCCCGTGGCTGGTGCTGCCCGGGGCGGCAGAGGCCCGCCGGGGCAACGCGAACGGCCCGGCACGCCGAGCGGCCGGGGGTCTCCAGACTACGCCGCAGCACCGACACGCACGTGGCGCACGGCCGGGGCACGGCCGCGCGGACGGCCGCGGCCGCACCGGGACGAGGACGAAGCACCGGGCGCGGGCTGCGACTGCGCCTCCGCGATCTGCCACGAACTGGACATACTCCTGTCACTGCCCGTCCATGGAGATCGCGCACCATGGTGAATGTGCCCGCCGCACCCAACCGTGGGGGATGGCTGCGGAAGGGCACAGTCGCACACCCGATGGGGGTCGGGGGTGCGAGGCCGGGCGACCCTGGGTGGGGGCGCCCGCCCAAGCGCCGGGAACCGTGGCGCCCTTTCCTGGAGGGCGCCACGGGTCTCGGCCCCTTTCGTCAGTGGCGCCCGTTCAGCGGCTTCCCCACCCGCCCCCGTTCGCAGCTTCCCCTCACGGCCTCCCCTCACGGCCTCCCCTCACAGCTTCCCCTCACGGCCCCGTTCGCAGCCTCCCTCGCGTCCGTTCACGGCGCCACGCACATCCGCACCCCGCATTTGCGTGAACGCTCACCCGGGCCGGTCCGCCCTCCCTACCCTGTGGTGAAGACCGTGTGGAGACGCCCGGAGGGGCCAGGGGGCGTCGCGATGGAGGGGGTTCTTCGTCATGCGCGTTGTCATCGCAGGCCAGGGGTACGTGGGGCTGCCGCTCGCGGTCCGGGCAGCCGAGGTGGGGCACCAGGTGGTCGGCTACGACGTGGACGAGCGCCGGATCAAACGGCTGGCGGTCGGCGAGTCCTACGTCGAGGACATCCCGGCCGAGCGGCTGCGGCCGCTGCTGGAGAACGGAACGTACCTGCCGTCGGCCGAGCCGGCCGACGTGGCGGGCTTCGACATCGCGGTGATCACCGTGCCGACCCCGCTGCGCGACGGCGTGCCCGACCTGTCGTACATCGAGGCCTCGGCCGCGCTGCTCTCCCAGCACCTGCGGCCGGGGGCGACCGTCGTCCTGGAGTCCACCACCTACCCGGGCACCACCGAGGAGCTGCTCGCGCCGCTGCTGGAGGAGGGGTCCGGGCTGACCGCGGGCCGGGACTTCCACCTCGGCTACAGCCCCGAGCGGATCGACCCGGGCAATCCGACCTGGCGGCTGGAGAACACCCCGAAGGTGGTCTCCGGCATCGACCCGGCGGCGCTGGCGGCGGTCGACGGCTTCTACGGACAGCTGGTGGAGCGGACGGTGCCGGTCTCCTCCTGCAAGGAGGCCGAGCTGACCAAGCTGCTGGAGAACACCTTCCGGCACGTGAACATCGCGCTGGTCAACGAGCTGGCGATGTTCGCCCACGACCTCGGCATCGACGTCTGGGAGGCGATCGACGCCGCCTCCACCAAGCCGTTCGGCTACCTCCGCTTCACCCCGGGGCCCGGTGTCGGCGGGCATTGCCTGCCGATCGACCCGTCCTACCTGTCCTGGCGGGTGGAGCGGGCGCTCGGCCAGTCGTTCCGCTTCGTCGAACTGGCCAACGACGTCAACAGCCACATGCCCGACTACGTGGTGCGCCGGCTCGGCGAGGCGCTGAATGAGCGGCAGCGCTCGGTGAAGGGCTCCCGGGTGCTGCTGCTCGGGTTGGCGTACAAGAAGAACACCGGCGACGCCCGGGAGACCCCGGCGGCCCGGATCGCCGAGCTGCTGGGCCGGATGGGCGCCGAGGTCCGCGCGGCCGACCCGCACGTGGTGGTCGGGGTGCACGTCCCGGAGCCGGTCATCCCCGGGCAGCGGGCGGCCGAGCAGGACCGCCACGGCGACCCGTTCGCCGCCGTCCGCCGGGTCGAGGCGACCCCGGAGGAGCTGGCGGCGGCGGACGCGGTGGTGCTGCTCGCCGACCACGACGAGTTCGACTACGACGCGGTGACCGCGCACGCCCGGTACGTGCTGGACTGCCGCCGCCGGCTCTCCGGGGCGTCGGTCGAGGTGCTCTGACCGCACCCCGCCCCGGACGGCAGAACGCGGTGCCGGGCGTCCGCACCCGCCCGGCACCGCGCAAGGGACGTGATCCGGCTACCAGCGGGACAGGTTGATGTCGTACATCATCACCTGGTGACCCTGGTGGCCGTTGAAGTCGTACTGCTCCCAGTTGAAGACGGTCCAGGAGCCCATGCCGCCCCCGAGATAGGTGACGACCCGGTTGTTGCCCGCGTCGATCCGGTCGACGTTGTAGATGCGGACCGCCATCCAGCCGTCGTTCGCAAAGCAGAGCTGCCCGCTGTAGCCGTAGTTGTAGACCTTCGCGTAATCGTTGCGGTCACCGCAATCGACCCGGTTCACCGCGTGCGCACCGGCGACCGGCAGCAGTGCGGCCGCGGCGGCGGTGAGGACGGCGAGCGCGCCGGCCCGGCGGGCCCGGCCATTTGAGGTGCGACGTTCCTTGCGAGGATTTGCGGGATTTGTGCGGTGAATCATGAAACCCCTCCATCGACGGCGGTTGCGACTCCAGAGATTTACATGGGACCCCGCCGCCGAACAGTTGATTTCCGGCCAAGCCGAGCCCCGCGAGCAGTCCCCGGAACGGGCCGAAAGGGAATGCGCTAGGGTCCGAACAAGCTTGCAGCGCTTGAGGATCGGAGCAGAAGGTTGGCACGTCCACCACATTTCGGACGATTCGCCGCCATCACCCTGGCGGCCGCTTTATCGGCCTTTTCCGCGGGCTGTGCCAGTTCATCCGGCAGCGGTCCGGCGGAATCCCCGCCGACCCCGCCGGAGATCAGCGCACCGAAACCTCCGGAATCCGGGCGCGCCGGAATGACCGGACTTCCGCTCTCCGCTTATCAGGCCAATGACCAGGTGGCCGTGAAAGAGATTCAGGCGAGGAATGCCCTGGTCGTCTCCTGTATGCGCAAGGCGGGGTACACGGCGTTCGACGGCGACGGGCTCCAGGCCGCGCAGGCCCCCGACAATGCGACCGCCCTGCCGGCCGGTGCCTGGGGGTACCTCGGGACGGCGGTCGCGGGCGTCCAGGGCTTCCACCCGCCGAAGCGGCCCCTCCCCCGGCAGGCCGGGACGGCGGCCGGCTCCGGCGAGGCGTACGACAGCGCCCGGGTGGACTGCGACCGGCAGGCGGCGGAGCGGATCGGCTCGCCGTCCGGGCCGGGGACGGAGCTGGTCGGCCGTCTCTTCGACGAATCGATCGCGGCGACCGGCCGCGAGACCCGGGTGGTCGCGGCGACCAAGGAGTGGTCAGCCTGCATGGCCACCGCCGGCTTCCGGACCGACGACCCGGCGGTGCTGCCGGACCGGTTCCGGGCCACCCCGGAGGCCACCCCCACCGAACTCGCGACGGCCCGCGCCGACGCGGACTGCACGGGCCGGACCAACCTGGCCGGGATCTGGTTCGCCGTCCTGGCCGGCTACCAGCAGCAGCAGATCGACCGCAACGCAGAGGCCCTGACCGCCCAGAGGGATGCGGTCAGGGCCCAGGACGCGAAGCTCGCGCAGCTGCTGGCAGGCGACGGCTCGTGACCGGCGCCGGCCGCCGGTCGGGCGTCAGGCCTCGGGCCTCGGGCCTCGGGCCTCAGCCGCCAGGCTGCGGACGCCGCCGTCAGCGCCGGTTGTAGCCGACCGTGTTCGGCGTGGCGTACTCGCCGCCGTCGTCGACGATCACGATCTTCGGGATGATCCGGGTCTCCTCCTCCGGCCTCCCCGCCACCTCCGGGGCACCGGAGGTGGCAAGGCCGGAGGCGGACGCCCCGTTCGGCGGCGAGGACGGCCGCGGCGGCGCCCCGGCCGCAGAGGCGGCCGGAACGGCGGGCTGGGACGCTGCCAGGGGCGCCGGCGCCACCGGCCCCGGCATGACCCGGCCCGGGGTGACCGACGGCACGTTGGTGGCCGCCTCTGCCGGCCGGTCGGCGCCCACGGCGACGTCCTTGCGCAGGTCGGCCACCGCGATCTCCCCGGTGTCCGCCTCCGAGTCCACCGCCGGCGCGTCCGCCTCGGACACCCCGGACACCCCGGACGCCCCGGACGCCCCGGACACCTCGGACACCCCGGACACCTCGGACACCCCGGACACCTCGGACGAATCCGCAGCGTCCGTCACGGCCGCGCCCTGAACGGCCGCGCGCTGTACTGCCGGGGCCTGCGCTGCCGCAGCCTCCTCGGCGGGCTCGATCGCGCCCACCGCCGCGCCGGTGAGCGAGGCGAGGGTGGCCTTGATGTGGTCCAGGTGCTGCTGCACCGTCTCGTGCCGGACCGCGAACTCGCGCTGCTCGCGCTCGCTCGCCGCGTTGATCTGCTCGGCCTCGCGGCGGGCCTGCTCGACCAGCTGGTCCGCCCGGGCCTGCGCCTCGGCGTCCGACTGCTTGATCTGCCCGAGCACGGTCTCCCGGTGCTGCTCTGCCTCCTTGAGCCGGCGCTCGGCGGTCGCCGAGACCTCCGCGTCCTCGGCGTCGGCCCTGGCCTCGGCCGCGGCGAAGGTCTCGTCGGCCTTGCGGCGCAGCTCGGCCAGCTTGGCCTCGGCCTGCTCGGAGGCCTCGGCGGCCGCGACCCGCACCTTGGCGGCGTGGGCGGTGGCGGAGTCCCGCAGCGTCCGGATCTCGCGGTCGGTCTCGGCCCGGATCGTCTCGGCCTCGGCCCTGGTCCGCTCGTCGGTGCGGCGGGCGGCCTGGTCGGACTCGGAGCGGGTGGTGGCGGCGTACTCCTTGGCGGCCTGGCCGAGGGCCTGGCCGGCCTCGTACACCTCGTCGCGCAGGTCCTCGGCGAACCGCTCGGCGGCCTCCCGGACGGCGCGGGACTCGTTCTCGGCCATCCGGGCCAGGCCGGCGGCCTGCTCGCTGAGGACCTGGTAGTCGGGTTCCGGGGCGTCGGCGGCGGCCTGTTGGATGTCGGCCAGGCGGCGCTCCATCTCCCGGATTCCGGCGCCGAGCACACTCAGCCGTTCCCACGCCTCGTCGCGCTGGACGGTGAGAGCGGCCAGCGCTCGGTCGACCTGCTCAGGCGCGTAACCGCGCCGGGCAGCGGTGAAGCCGTACTGGGGGACGGCGTCGCTCATGGGCTCTTCCCCTCGGGTCGCGGGCTGCGGAGCCCATGATCGGACGGATCGGACGGATCGGGTACCCGATCGAGGACCGGGTCTCACTATCGACGCGGTACTGATCGGAACGTGTCGAGGACCGGACGGGTAGACCCATCCTCTTGACCTATTTTGCGCAGATCAGGGCGAAACCCCAACGAGGCAGAGCCGCAGCGGCATGCCGAAGGGGTCGTTCCGGACACCGGAACGACCCCCTCCACCTGCGCGGATCCGGAGCGACCTGCTACAACAGGCCGTCCCAGAACTGCTCCAGCAGGACGGCCCACCAGGTGTCCGCCGACTGCAGGGCCGCCGGGTCGATCGCGGCGAGCTGAGCCTGGAAGTCGGTCGTCCAGCGACCGGCCTGGTCCGGCGTCAGCCCGTACCGCAGCCGCCACATCCGGCCCAGCAGGGCCAGGGCGCGGACGAACTCCGGTACACCGCTGTTGACGAACCGAGGCGGCTCTCCGGTTCCGTCGATGTCCACCGCGACCACGTGCGCTGTGCCGTACTGCACACAGAGCTGACGGCCGTAGTCGTTGCCGAGCACCAGGTAGCCGCCGAAGTCCGGGCCGCCGCCCAGGCCGCGCTCGGCGGCCAGCTCGGCGAGCGTCGGGATCGGGCGGCCCTCCTGGGCCTGGGCCCAGAAGAACGGGCCGAACTCGCGCGGCAGGCCCGCCCACATCAGGGTCTGCGCCACCGGCTCGGGGACGCCCTGGCGGGAGACGGCGCGCTGCTCGAAGCAGAACACGTTCGGGCCGAAGGCCTGGCCGAGCTCCTGGGCGAGCTCCTGCGGTGCGATCGGCGGCAGCGGCGGCACCGTCCCCGGGGCGGGCAGCGGCACCCGGAACGGGCGGACCCGCTGGGCGCCGGAGGCCAGCTGGTGCAGCTCGTCCAGGTGGTCGAGCAGCTGGGCCATGCCGGCCTGCCGGGAGTGGTGGTCGCGACCGTAGTCGGCGGTGTGGGTGAGCCGGACGTTCGGCCAGGAGGCGGCGATCATGCGGTTGCAGTAGCCACCCGGGAGGTCACAGGACTCCAGCTCGGTGTAGAGCTCCAGCACCTGCTCCGGCGGGACGTTCAGCCGCCGCAGGTCCTGAAGGATCTTCCACTCCGGGTGCGGGGTGCCGGGCTCGCTGCGGTGCAGCAGCTTCTGCTCGGAGCCGTCCGGGCCCCGGTAGCTGAGCGCGGCGAAGTAGCCCGGGCCGACGGCGGGCACGCCGGGCGGCACCGGGGAGCCCTGCGGCGGGCCGGGGACGGGCGCAGGCGGGACGGCCGCCGGGGCGGGCGCCGGTGCCGGGGCGGCGGGCGAGGCCGCGCCGGGGTAGCCGTAGCCGGCCGCGGGCGCGCCGGGGCCCGGGCCACCGGGCGGCGGCGGGACGGCCGGGCCGCCGGACGGCGGGGTCCCCGGGTCGACGGGCACTGCCGGGCCGGCACCGAGCAGCGCCGGGTCGATCGCGCCGGCCAGCTGGGTGCGCTCGTACGCCACCCCGGCGCCGGGCGTGGCGCCGACGGGCGGGGCCGGCGCCGCGGGCGGCCCGGCCGGGGCGTCAGCTCCGCGCAGGCCCCCCGGGGGCGGGGGCGGCGGGGCGCCGGCCGCGTTGCGGCCGCCCGGGCTCGCCACGGGGGTGCCGGAGCCGGGCGTCTGGCGCAGCTCACCCGGCGGGGGCGGCGGCGGGGCCGAGCCGGAGTTGCGGCCGAGCGAGACGGGGGCGCCGGGCTGGCCGGACGCGCCGCCGCGCAGCGCTGCCGGCGGGGGCGGCGGCGGGGCGCCGCCCGGGTTGCGGCCGAGCCCGCCCTGCGGCGCGTCGGCGGCGGGGACACCGGGGCCGGGCGCACCCGGAAGGCCGGCCAGCCCCGGCAGACCGTCCGGCGAGGCCAGCATGGTCGCCGCGTACTCGACGGGGGCACCGGGGCCGGGCGTCGGCGCACCGGGGCCGGGCGCACCCGGCAGACCGGCCAGCCCCGGCAGACCGTCCGGCGGCGCCAGCAGGGTGGGCGCAGGCGCCGCGGACGGGCCCGCGGGCGGGGCCGGGGGCATGCCGTAGTCGCTCACGGGCAGCAGTTCGGTGGCCGCCTCGGCGCCGGGCCGGGGCTCGCCGGGCAGGCCGGCGCCATTGGTCCGCAGCCCGTCGGGCAGCAGCACGGTCGCCGCCTCGACACCCGCGGAGCCGGCCGACGGCGCGGGCAGGGCCGGCGCGACGGGTTCGACGGGCGCGGGCTGCGGGGCGGGGAACGCCGGCTCGTCGTGGCCGGGCGGCGGCGCGAGCATGGTCGGCGCGTCCCCGGCGGGCCGCTCGGAGATCGGCGGCGTGGTCAGCACGGCGGGTGCCGGCGCCGGCGCCGGCACCGCAACGGGCGCGGGTGCGGGCGCGGACTCCGGCGCTGCAGCCGGCACCGGAGCAGCGGCAGCCACGGGTGCAGGGGCGGGAGCGGAAGCAGCCTGAGCGGGAGCCGGGGCAGCCTGAGCAGGCGCCTGCGCCCCCAGCCGCTCGGCCTCGGCCGCGATCGCCGCGGCGCCCGCCTCCTGGAGCCACTGCGGCGGGCTGAGCAGGAAGGACGTCGCCTCGACCGGGCCGGGCGCGGGCCGCGCCGCCCCGGCCGGGTTGGCCGCCACCGGCCGCCCGTAGACCTCCTCGTACTGCCGGACCACCTCGTTGACGGGCAGCGCGGGCCAGAGCGTGCTGGCACCGGAGTCCCGGGCGATCACCAGCCGCGCCTCGCCTGCCGAGCCGCCCGAATCTGCCGGGCCGCCCGCGCCACCGGCCGCGTCCGGCCCGGAACCCTCGCCGGCACCGCCCGTCTCGCCCGGGCCGTCGGCGGGCTGGACCGCCCAGCAGACGAAGCCCAGGTCGAACTCCCGGACCCGTACCTCGCGCTGCTGCGAACGCGGCACCCCGCCGTTGATCCACTCGTCGGCGAGCTCCTGCGCCTGCGCGTACGTCACCACGCCCGGTTCACCCCTGTCCCCTTCATCCCCGCTTGCTGCTTCGCCGCTTGCTGCTTCGCCCCGGCCTGCCACGTCGTCGCAGCAGGCCGGACACCCTTGACCACCGCCACCGGGGCCACGTCAGCCCACCGGCACGGCGCGGGCGAACCCGCCGTCCACCATCAGCTCCGCCACCGTCTCCAGCTCCGGCGGGCTGCCGGCCAGCCGGAGCAGGAACGCGTCGAAGTCCTCGCCGCAGGGCAGCAGGAGCCGGGCGACGCGGTCCTCGGGCGCCTCGGGCGCACCGGTGTCGCGGGCGTCGTCGTAGAGGCAGAACCAGACCGAGCCGATCCGGTCACCGCGCACCTTGAGCGCCACGATGCCGCCCTGGGCGTAGGCGATGCCCAGGTAGTCCTTGGTGAGGTGGTCGCGCAGGCACTTGTTGGCGTAGACGACGTCCTCGGTGCCGTACTCCTCACTCAGGGTCAGGAACGGCTGGTCGAGCAGCAGCCCGAGCTCGGGGTCGAGCGCCACGCCGACGGGGGCGCGGCCGCCGCCGAGCTTGAGGAAGGTCCGGTAGGCGCCGGGCAGCCGGTAGCCGAGGCGCTCCTCGGCGCGCTGCACGAGGTCCTCGGGGACGCCGATCGGGTCGGTGCCGTCCTTGGCGAGCGAGAAGTGCACCGGCCGGCGCTCCTGCAGTGGGCGGGTGCCGCGGCGGCTGTGGTCGGCGCTGGAGGTGGCCAGGCCGCCGTGGTGCCGCAGCAGCGCCTTGACCTCGACCGGGACCAGCTCCATCCGGCGCCAGCCGGGCGCGGCCCGGCCGACCGCGTGGTGCCAGGTCCAGCCGGGCGGGGTGGCGACGGCGGTCTCCAGGTCGGCCCAGAGCGGGTGGCCCTGGGTGAACTGCGCGGCGTTGGCCGAGACGTAGTCGGTCAGGCGCAGCTCGTCGACGCCGAAGCCCTCCGGCGGGTCGGCGACCTCGGCCGCGGCAGCGGCGTAGGGGCCGAAGTCCGGGAAACCGTACTCGTCCACCCGGATCCCGGCCGGGTGCCGCTCCGCACGGACCGGGTCCGGGAACTGCACCACCTGACCTGCGTACGCCGCGTTCGGTGCGGCGGTGACGCCGGGCCGACCTGTCGTCATCTGGGAGCCCCCACTGGCTGCTGCAAATACTTCGGTGCGCTTGCTGGCTACCAGCGTAGGGGGTCGGCCCTGGCCCCGGACCCCCGCCCGGGGGACGGAGCGGGATCGGCCCTCGGGGCCTGTCCGGCAACTCCCGCCGGGCGCGAATCGCCGACGCGTCCCCGGGACAGGACCAGCCGGACAGGACTAGTCCGAGAGTGCCTTCGCCAGCGCCTCGGCCACGCGCTCCTGCTGGCCCTCGGTGATCTGGGGGTAGAGCGGCAGCGTGAGCAGCTCCCGGGCGGCCCGCTCGGCCACCGGGAACGCGCCCTCCCCGTGGCCGAGGTGACGGAACGCGGGCTGGAGGTGGACCGGCACGGGGTAGTGGATGCCCACGCCGATGCCGGCCGCCTGCAGGGCGTTCAGCACGGCGTCCCGGTCCCGGCCGGGGCCGATCCGTACCGTGTACAGGTGCCAGACGTGCTCGTTGCCGGGAGCCGTCCGCGGCAGGGTGACGCCGTCGAGCCCGGCCAGCAGCCGGTGGTAGCAGGCGGCGGCGGCCCGGCGGGCCTCGTTCCAGGCGGGCAGCCGGCGCAGCTTGGCCCGCAGGACGACGGCCTGGAGGGCGTCCAGCCGGGAGTTGAAGCCGAACCGCTCGTGCTCGTACTTGCGGCCGGAGCCGTGGTCGCCGATCAGCCGGACGGTGGCGGCCAGGCGGTCGTCGTCGGTGACGACGGCGCCCGCGTCGCCGTACGCGCCGAGGTTCTTGCCGGGGTAGAAGCTGGTGGCCGAGATCCGGCCGTGGAGGGCGCGGCCGTCCTGCCGGGCGCCCTGGGACTGTGCGGCGTCCTCCACCACGGGCCGGTCGCCGGCCAGCTCCAGCAGCGGCGCCATCGGGGCGAGCTGCCCGTTGAGGTGGACGGGCAGCAGCGCCACCGCGCCCGGCAGGGCGTCGGCGACCCGCACCGGGTCGATCAGCAGGTGCTCGGGGTCGGCGTCGACCAGGACCGGGCGCAGCCCGGCCCGGACCACGGCCTCGGCGGTGGCGACGAAGGTGTTGGCGGGCAGCACCACGCCGCCGCCGGGGGGCAGGTCGAGGGCGCGCAGGGCCAGTTCGACTGCGTCGGTGCCGTTGGCGGCGCCGACGCAGTGCCGGGTGCCGGAGAAGGCGGCGTACTCCGCCTCGAAGCCGTCCGCCTCGGGGCCCCTGATGTAGCCGCCGGTGGCGAGCACCCGGTCGAACCCGGCCCGGACCTCGGCCTCGACCTCGGCGTGCGCGGCCTTCAGGTCGACGAGCGGGACGGGCGGCTGGTCGGTGGTCATCCTGGTCTCCTCCTGGGGCGTCTCGGCGGGTCTGGGCGGGACGGGCACGCGGGCAGGTCAGCCGAGCGCGGCGCGCAGCGCGGCGGCCACCCGGTCCTGCTGCTCCTCGGTGAGCGCGTGGTGGAGCGGCAGGATCAGCGAGCGGCGGGTGAGCAGCTCGGTGGCGGGCAGCGGCACCCGGGCGGTCCCCTTGTACGGGGCCTCCAGGTGGGCGGCCATGATGCCGCGCCGGGCGGAGACGCCGGCTCCGGCGAGCCGGGCGAGCAGCTCGGCCCGGTCGGGGGCGCCGTCGGGCGGCAGCACCCAGCAGGACTGGTAGTTGGTGGTACCGTGCGCCGGGTCGGCGACCAGCCGGGCGCCGGTGCCGGCGAGCAGCTCCCGGTACCGCGCGGCGAGTTCGCGCCGCCGGGCGACCATGGCCGGCAGCTTGCGCAGCTGCACCAGGCCGATGGCGGCCTGGATGTCGGTCATCCGGTAGTTGAAGCCGATCTCGTCGTAGGTCTCCAGCAGGCTCGCGCCGCCGGCCGCGGCGTGCCGGTCGGCGGCCGAGACGCTCATCCCGTGCTCGCGCAGCCGCCGCAGCCGGGCGGCGAGTTCGCCGTCCTGGCAGGTGACCATGCCGCCCTCGCCCGTGGTGAGGAGCTTGCGCGGGTGGAAGGAGTAGGCGGCGATCGTGGCGGTGCTGCCGGCCGGGCGGCCGCGGAGGACCGAGCCGGCCCCACAGGCGGCGTCCTCGACCACGGTGACCCCGCGGGGCTCGACGGCGGCCCGGATCGCGTCCAGGTCGACCGGGACGCCGCCCTGGTCGACGGCGATGACGGCCCTGGTCCGGTCGGTGAGCAGCGGTTCGACGGTGGCCGCGGTGAGGTTGCCGGTGACCGGGTCGACGTCGGCGAAGACCGGAACGGCTCCGACGTAGGTGACGGCGTTGGCGGTGGCCACGAACGAGAGCGAGGGGACGACGACCTCGTCCCCGGGCCCGATGCCGGCGCCGATCAGCGCCAGGTGCAGGGCGGTGGTGCAGGAGGAGACGGCGACGGCGTGCGGGGCGCCGAGGTGCTCGGCGAAGGCGCGCTCGAACGCGGCGACCCGGGGGCCCTGGGCCACCCAGCCGGAGCGGACGGCCTCGGCGGCGGCCTCGGCCTCCTCCTCGCCGAGCCACGGCACCATCACCGGGATGTTGGGCATGACGGGGTTGTTCTCGGACACAGCTGCACTCCGAACTGCCATGACTGCCGTATGTCGTACGGACGAGGGGAACTACTGCTCGCGCCACCAGGCGACCAGCCTGCGCAGGCCGTCGTCGAGGCCCAGACCGGGCTTCCAGCCGAGGTCGCGCTCGGCGGCGGTGATGTCCGCGAGCCGCCGGACCACGCCCCCGGCGGTACCCCGGGCGGGCCCGTGCTCGACGTCCAGGTCGGGGCGGTCCATCGCGCGGAGCAGTGCGTCGGCCAGCCCGCGCAGCGAGACCTCGGTGGAGCTGGCGATGTTGTAGACCCGGTCGGTGACGGGCGCGGCGGCGGCCAGCAGGTTGGCCCGGGCGATGTCCTCGGTGTAGACGAAGTCCATGGTCTGCGCGCCGTCGCCGAAGATCAGCGGCGACTGCCCGGCGGCGATCCGCTCCATCCAGCGGATGAACACCTCGGTGTACTTGCCGTGCACGTCCATCCGGGGCCCGTACACGTTGAAGTAGCGCAGGGCGACGTAGTCCAGCCCGGACATGGCGTGGAAGGAGCGCAGCAGGCCCTCGTTGAAGACCTTGGCGGCCCCGTACAGGGTGTCGTTGTTGTAGGGGTGCTGGGTCTCGGGCGTGGGGAAGGTGTCGGCGAGGCCGTAGACGGAGGCGGTGGAGGAGGCGACCACCTTGCCGACGCCCACCTCGGCGGCGGCCTCGACCACGTCGAAGGTGCCGTCCACCATGATCTCCAGGGCCAGCCGGGGCTCGGTGGCGCACTGGGTGATCCGGATCGCGGCCAGGTGGAAGAGCAGGTCGGTGCCCGGGTCCAGCAGTTCGCGCAGCAGCGCACGGTCGCGGATGTCACCGTCCACCACCCGCAGCTGCCCGGGGGCGGCGATCCCCCGGGCGTACGCCAGGTTGGCCGTCCGGCCGCGGACGAAGTTGTCGAGCACGACCACCTCGCGGGCGCCCGCCTCGATCAGCTGGTCGACCACGGTGGAGCCGATGGTGCCGGCCCCGCCCGTGACCAGGCAGCGGGAGCCCTCGATCTGTACAGCGTTCACCGCGCGGCGGACCTTTCCTGAGCGTCTTCCCGGGCATCGGACAGTCGGTCGATCGTCACTGCGTCATCCAGTCCGGCGCCCACCGGGACGGTGGCGCCGCCGAGTTCGAGGCTGAGCGAGGCCGCCTCCAGCAGCTGCAGCACGCGCAGACCGGCCCGCCCGTCGGTGAGCGGCGCCCGGCCCTCGGTGATGGCGGCGGCGAACTCGGCCATCACGTTGCGCAGCGCCTCCTGCTCGACCAGGGCGGGCGCGACCATCTCGCCGACCCGGTAGGAGATCAGCGCCTGGTGGCGGATCGCGTCGGTCAGTTCGTCGGGCGGGGTGAGGTCCACGCCCCGGTCGTGCACCGCGAGCCGGGCCTGCGGGTTGAGGTCGTCCCAGACCAGGGTGCGCCGCGAGCCGCCGATCAGCGTGGTGCGGACCTTGGTCGGGGAGAGCCAGTTGACGTGGCAGTGCGCCAGTGCGCCGTTGCTCAGCCGGACGGTCAGGTAGGCGACGCAGGCCCGGCCGGCGCCGAGCGGGTCGGCGCCCTGGGCGGAGACCCCGACCGGCTCGACGCCCGGCGGCAGCACGAAGTCGAGGATGGACAGGTCGTGCGGGGCGAGGTCCCAGAGCACGTCGACGTCCGGCTGGACCAGCCCGAGGTTGATCCGCACCGAGTCGAAGAACTGGACGTCGCCGATCTCCCCGCCGTGCACCAGCTCGCGGATCCGGCGCACCACCGGGGTGTAGCAGAAGGTGTGGTCGCACATCAGCACCAGCCCGCGCTCCTCGGCGAGCGCCACCAGGTCGGCGGCCTCCGCGGCGGAGGTGGTGATCGGCTTCTCCACCAGGACGTGCTTGCCCGCCTCCAGCGCGGCCCGCACCAGCCGGTAGTGCGCCGCGGCGGGCGTGGCCACGGCGACCGCGCCGACCCGCTCGTCGGCGAGCACCTGCTCGAAGGAGGTGGTGGACCGGACGGTGCTGTACTCCCCCAGCACCCGGCGGGACCGGGTCTCGTCCAGGTCGCAGAGCCAGTGCAGGCGCAGCGCCGGCGTCTGCTGCGCGTTGCGGACCAGGTTCGGGCCCCAGTAGCCGGCTCCGACCACGGCGATCCCGACCGGGTGCGCGGGCGTGGGCTGCGGCAGCGCACCCGGCGTGGGCACGTGCTCACCGGGTGCCTCGTTGGCGGTTTCCGTCTCCGTCATCGCAAGACCCCCCTTGCCGGGCCCCGGGGCACCCTTGCCCCGGGGGCCTCAACGGACAGTGCGGGCAAAGGAGTTGTCATGACCTGCCGGAAACCCCCCTCCGGCCGGCCGTCCCCTTGGCCCCCTGCTGGAACGCTACCGGCCGCCACCACCGGCCGGGGGCGGATTCGGGAAACCCGGGGACGAGTCGTGACGACGGCGTGCGGATCCGGCCAGGACCACGTGCCCGCCCGGCCTGCCGCCGGGACCGGCCGTCCGTCCCCGCACCCCGGTTGTACGAATGTCGGTGACATTTGACAGGCTTGCCCCGGACCGGCCCCTGCCGGCCGTGCCGTCAGCGGGAAGAGGAGGAGGACGACGCATGACCACCGGGGAACCGGCCGGACCGCCCCTGCTGCGCCACCACCGCGACAGCCTGCTGCCCGCCGTCGCCGCCGCCCTGTCGCTGAAGGGCGGCGAGGTGCACACGCTGGCCGGCGACAAGCCCGCCCGGCGTCCGGTGCTGCACCCGCTGGTCGGGGACTTCCTGGACGCGCTGCCGCTGGAGCACCGCGAGCGGTTCACCGGCCGCTGCCCGGAGGCCGTCCTGCTCTCCCAGTACCTGACCACGGTGGACGCCAGACGCTCCAAGCGCGCCTCCCGCAAGCCGATGAGCGTGCAGGACGCCCGCAAGGCGCTCAAGGGCTCCCGGCTGACCACCGTCCGGATCCGCGAGGAGCACGACCCGGCGCACGGCACCCACGCCCCGCCCTGCCGCTCCTGCATCCCGCTGCTGGAGCACTTCACCGTGCAGAGCGTCGCCGTCGGACCGCGCTGACCACACCGGCCGGCCGGCCCCGCGCCCCCGTACGTCCCCCGCCCCCGAGCCACCGGAGCCCGTCCTGAACCCGACCAGCCCGCCCCCGCCTCCGCCGAGCACGCTCGGCGGTCCCGCCCTCCGGACCCGCCCGCGCTTCCCGGCCGACGTCGCCGCCGAGCTGAAGGCGGCCGGCTGGCACCCCGGCCGCTGGGAGATCCGGCAGGCCGAGGAGTGGGCCGACACCCTGATGGGGTACGGCACCCCGGCCGGCGTCCCGCACACGGTGTTCCCGGCGGCGGTGGAGGCCTGGGCCGAGTTCGGCGGCCTCGCCTTCGACCTGGCCGGCCCCGGGCGGCAGCTGGCCCGCACGCCGTTCCTGGTGGACCCGCTCCGCGGGCTGCACCAGCCGCGCACCCTGGCCGACCTCGGCCGCGCGCTGGACACCCGGCTCGCCCCGCTCGGCGAGGAGGCGTACGGGCAGGCGCTGCTCGCAATCGACGAGGAGGGCCGGGTCTACAGCCTCGACCACACCGGCGAGTGGTTCCTCGGCCACGGCATCGACCAGGCGATCACCGCGCTGGTCCTCGGCACCGCACCCGAGCGGCTGCGCACCGCCGACGAGGTCTAGGGATCGGACGGGTGCGCACCGCCGACGAGGCCCAGGGGCCTGGCGGGTGCGCACCGCCGACGATCTCCGGGTGCCGGGCGGCCGCGCCTCAGGCCAGCCGGTCGGCGCGGACCGCCAGCCGGGACGGCAGCACCGCCTCCACCCGGAACCCGCCGTCCCGCTCGGGACCGGCCGAGAAGGTGCCGCCCAGCGCGACCACCCGCTCGCGCATCCCGACCAGCCCGTTGCCCCCGCTGGGCAGCGCCGCCGCGCCGCGCTCGCCGTCCGGGCAGGCGTTCACCACGCTCACCCGCACGCCGTTGGGCGCGTACGCGAGCAGGACGGAGACCTCCGCGCCGCCGGCATGCTTGTGCGCATTGGTCAGACCCTCCTGCACCACCCGGTACGCGGTCTGCTCGGCCTCGGTGGTGAACTCCTGGCGGCTGCCGCTGACGGTCAGGGTGACGGCCATCCCGGCCGCCCGGGACTGGTCGACCAGCCGGGGCAGCCCGGTCAGCGAGTCCGGCTCCGGCGCGGTCTCGTCCGACATCCGCAGCACCCCGAGGATCTCGCGCAGCTCGTTCAGCGCCTGCCGGCCGACCTCGCCCATCAGCTTGGCGCTCTGCGCCGCCTTCTGCGGGTCCTTCGCCACGATCCGCTCCAGCGCCCCGGCGTGCACCACCATCAGCGACACCCGGTGCGCCACCACGTCGTGCATCTCCCGGGCGATCCTGGTCCGCTCCTCCAGCCGGGCCCGGCGGGCGCGCTCGCGGGCCTGCTCGGCCAGCAGGTCCAGCTCGGTCTCCAGGCCGTGCGCGCGGTCCTTGAGCGACTCGATCAGCCGCCGCCGCGCACCCATGTAGAGGCCGGTCACGACCGGCGGCACGGTGAGGCCGACGGCCACCAGCACCGACAGCAGCACCTGGCCCCAGAGCGGCGGCTGTTCCACCGTCGTGTCGGAGGGCGTCAGCATCTGCACCAGCATCACGCCGACCGCCTCGGCGAAGGCCAGCGCCGACAGTGCCACCACGCGCCGGCGCCGGGTCGGCCACTCCCAGGTCTCCGCCAGCGTGTACAGCGACACCACCAGCAGCAGCACACCGAGCATCCCGGGCATCGCGAGCAGCGCCACCAGCAGCGGCACCGCCGGCCAGCGCCGCCGCAGCACCAGGCTGGCCCCGGCCAGCGCGCCGAACAGCGCGACCCCGACGATCGCGAGCGTCCCCATGTGGACCCGGGGCGCGAGGAAGGCGACCCCGCTGGCCGCGCACTCCAGGGCCGCCAGCGCGGCCAGCCCGATGTCCAGGAGAGCGCTGCGACGCCGCTCCCACCACCAGAACGACCGGTCCTGCGCGCGCTCCCCAGGCGACTTGCTCATAGCCCCACAGCCTAAGCGTGAACCCCGTCCCCTCCCCACCCGGTTCCGTTCCGACACCCCTTCAAGTGGCCAAGTGGTCCAGACCACACGGCGGGACCGTGATCTTGTCCGCCATCCGGCCACCTCGCGGACACCACCCCTCCCGACACCTATGCTGGTCGCGTCGGACAGCGCGGTCCGCACGCGTCACACGCGCCACACGCGCGCGGAACTGTGGCGATGAGCCGTTGCCGAACCCCACCACCACAGGGAGCCAGCCGTGACCGCTCCGGTCCCCACCCCGGCGGACAGCCCAAGCCGAGTCGGCGCAGCCGGCGCCGACGCCGACAACACCGCCCTGCGCGCGGACATCCGCCGCCTCGGCGACCTGCTCGGCGAGACGCTGGTCCGCCAGGAGGGCCCCCAGCTGCTGGGCCTGGTCGAACAGGTCCGGCTGCTCAGCCGCACCGACGGCGAGGCCACCGCCGAGCTGCTCTCCGACATCGACCTGGAGACCGCCGCCAAGCTGGTCCGCGCCTTCTCCACCTACTTCCACCTCGCCAACGTCACCGAACAGGTGCACCGCGGCCGCGAGTTCGCCACCCGGCGGGCCCGCGAGGGCTCGCTGCTCGCCCAGACCGCCGACCAGCTCGCCGAGGCCGACCCCAAGCACCTCGCGGACACCCTGGCCCACCTGGCCGTCCGCCCGGTCTTCACGGCCCACCCCACCGAGGCCGCCCGGCGCAGCGTCCTCAACAAGCTCCGCCGGATCGGTGAACTCCTCGACCGGATCCACCGCGAGCAGCTCGCCTCCGGCCTCGCCGAGGCGAACCCGGCCCACACCTCGGCCACCCGTCACCCGGCCACCAGCCCCGACCGGGCCGCTGCACGGCGCACCTCCCTCCAGCGCCAGGCCGACCGCCGGCTCGCCGAGGTCATCGACCTGCTCTGGCAGACCGACGAGCTGCGGATCGCCCGCCCGGAGCCCACCGACGAGGCCCGCAACGCCGTCTACTACCTGGACGAGCTCTACCGCGAGGCCGTCCCGGAGGTCCTGGAGGAGCTGCACGAGGAGCTCGCCCGGGTCGGCCTCACCCTGCCCGACGGCGTCCGCCCGCTCACCTTCGGCACCTGGATCGGCGGCGACCGCGACGGCAACCCCAACGTGACCCCGCAGGTCACCTGGGACGTCCTCAACCTCCAGCACGAGTACGGCATCAAGGACGCCCTCGCCGCCGTCGACGACCTGCGCGGCTCCCTCTCCACCTCCGAGCGCCTGGCCGGAGCCTCGGTCGAGCTGCTCGCCTCGCTCAACACCGACCTGCACGTGCTCCCCGAACTCAGCCCGCGCTACAAGCGGATGAACGCCGAGGAGCCCTACCGCCTCAAGGCCACCTGCGTCCGACTCAAGCTGGAGAACACCCGCGAGCGGCTCGCCCACGGCACCCCGCACGTCGCGGGCCGCGACTACCTGGGCACCCGCGAGCTCATCACCGACCTCCGGCTCATCCAGGACTCCCTGCGCGCCCACCGCGGCGAGCTGATCGCCGACGGCCGCCTCGCCCGCGCCATCCGCACCATCGAGGCGTTCGGCCTGCAGCTCGCCACCATGGACGTCCGCGAGCACGCCGAGGCCCACCACCACGCGCTCGGCCAGCTCTTCGACCGCCTCGGCGAGGAGGCCTGGCGCTACGCCGACATGCCCCGCGAGTACCGGCAGAAGCTGCTCGCCAAGGAGCTCCGCTCGCGCCGGCCCCTCGCCCCCACCCCGGCCCCGCTGGACGCCGCCGGCACCAAGACCCTCGGCGTCTTCAACACCATCCGCGAGGGCTTCGAGCGGTTCGGCGACGAGATCGTCGAGAGCTACATCATCTCGATGTGCCAGGGCGCCGACGACGTCTTCGCCGCCACCGTCCTCGCCCGCGAGGCCGGCCTGATCGACCTGCACTCCGGCATCGCCAAGATCGGCATCGTGCCGCTGCTGGAGACCACCGACGAACTCCAGGAGGCCGACCGCATCCTGGACGAGATGCTCTCCGACCCCTCCTACCGGCTGCTCGTCTCGCTCCGCGGCGACGTCCAGGAGGTCATGCTCGGCTACTCCGACTCGTCCAAGTTCGGCGGCATCACCACCTCCCAGTGGGAGATCCACCGCGCCCAGCGCCGGCTGCGCGACGTCGCCCACCGCTACGGCATCCGGCTGCGTCTCTTCCACGGCCGCGGCGGCACCGTCGGCCGCGGCGGCGGCCCTTCGCACGAGGCCATCCTGGCCCAGCCCTGGGGCACCCTGGAGGGCGAGATCAAGGTCACCGAGCAGGGCGAGGTCATCTCCGACAAGTACCTGCTGCCCTCGCTGGCGCGGGAGAACCTCGAACTGACCATCTCGGCCACCCTCTCCGCCTCCGCGCTGCACACCGCCCCGCGCCAGGCCCCCGAGGAGCTGGCCCGCTGGGACGCCGCGATGGACCAGGTCTCCGAGGCCGCCCACACCGCGTACCGGGCCCTGGTCGAGCAGGAGGACCTGCCGAAGTACTTCTTCGCCGCCACCCCGGTCGACCAGCTCGCCTCGCTGCACCTGGGCTCCCGCCCGTCCCGCCGCCCCGACTCCGGCGCCGGCCTGGACGGCCTGCGGGCCATCCCGTGGGTGTTCGGCTGGACCCAGTCCCGCCAGATCGTCCCCGGCTGGTTCGGCGTCGGCTCCGGCCTGGCCGCCGCCCGCGACGCCGGTCTCGGCGACGTACTGGACGAGATGTACGGCCAGTGGCACTTCTTCCAGAACTTCCTGTCCAACGTCGCCATGACGCTGGCCAAGACCGACCTGCGGATCGCCCGCCACTACGTCGAGCAGCTGGTGCCGGCCGAGCTGCACCACATCTTCGACCAGATCACCGCCGAGCACGACCGCACCCTGCGCGAGGTGCTCCGGCTCACCGGCGAGAGCGAGCTGCTGGAGCACAACCCGGTGCTCAAGCAGACCTTCACCGTCCGCGACGCCTACCTCGACCCGATCTCCTACCTCCAGGTGGCGCTGCTGCGCCGCCAGCGCGAGGAGGCCGCCACCGGCCGGCACGAGGACCCGCTGCGCGCCCGCGCGCTGCTGCTGACCGTCAACGGCATCGCCGCCGGCCTGCGCAACACCGGCTGACCCCGGCCGCCCCACGGAGAAGGGGCCGGCGGCGGGCACCTCGCCCGCCGCCGGCCCCTTCGGCATCTCCCGGGAACGGACCTCGGCCACCACCGGCCGACGGCAACGGATGACGACCCTTCGGAGAGAAAGGGCGGGGCCGGTGCCCGGACCTCCGGACACCGGCCCCGCCGGGCACCTCTCGCGTCACTCCCCCAGATCGCCCGCGCGCCGGCGCTTCACCCACAGGGCCGCGCCGCCGGCCGCCACGACCAGGCCGCCGCCGACGGCCAGCAGGCCCGCGTCACCGCCGACCGAGCCGCCCAGCACCGGGCCGAACTGCGCCGCCGCGGGATCCGAGGACACCACACCCGGATCGGGATCCGCCACCGTCTCCGCGTGCGCCACGCCGCCGCCCGAGAGCAGCACCCCGGCCGCTCCCAGCGCACCGGCCGTACCCACTCGCCGTCCGAGCTGCTTCAGCCGCACCACCCGGACCCGACGAAGGCGCCGGACCGGCCGAAAACTCCGCATCGAGAACTCCCCAGGACCCGTTCGCGTACGGGCCCGACGCTATCGGATCCCGCACGTGATTCTCACGCCCGTTCAGGTTTGGAGGGCCAAGCGTTGTACGACTGTTGCGTACCGCCACCGGACTTCTGACGGTCGGTCACCGGTTCAGGAGTTGTACGTCCCCTGGGCCCGCTCCAGCCCCTCCGTCAGCAGCGCCTCCACCGCGTCCGCCGACCGGTCCACGAACCAGTCCAGCTCCTTGCGCTCGGCACCGGAGAAGTCCTTCAGGACGAAGTCCGCGACCTCCATCCGGCCCGGCGGGCGGCCGATCCCGCAGCGCACCCGGTGGTAGTCCGGGCCCAGCGACTTGGTGATCGACTTCAGCCCGTTGTGGCCGTTGTCCCCGCCGCCCAGCTTCAGCCGCAGCGTCGCGTAGTCGATGTCCAGCTCGTCGTGGACCGCCACCACGGCCGAGGCCGGCGCCTTGTAGAAGTCCCGCAGCGCCGTCACCGGGCCGCCGGAGAGGTTCATGAACGACATCGGCTTGGCCAGCACCACCCGCCGGCCCGCCAGCCTGCCCTCGGCGACCTGGGCCCGACTCTTGTGCGCCTTGAACTTCGTGCCCATCCGCTGCGCCAGCAGGTCCACCACCATGAACCCGATGTTGTGCCGGTTGCGGGCGTACTGCTCACCCGGGTTGCCCAGCCCCACCACCAGCCAGGGCCCCTCGTACACGTCGTCGTTCATCCCACCGCTCCTCGTGGTCATGTTCACCGTCATCATCCCGGACATGCCGCTGCCCCGGCCGCTCCAGCACGGGAGCGACCGGGGCAGCGGTCAGGCTGTGCGAGAGGCTCAGGCCTCGGCGCCGGCCTCGGCGGCCTCGGCAGCCTCGGCGTCCGCGTCGGCCTGCGAGGCCTGGGCGCCGATGACCTGCAGCACGACGGTGTCGGCCTCGACGGCCAGCGTGGTGCCCTTGGGGAGCTCGATGTCACCGGCGGTGATCGAGGCACCGGCCTCCAGGCCCTCGACCGAGACGGTCACGGACTCGGGCAGGTGGGTGGCCTCGGCCTCGATCGGCAGGGCGTTGAGCACGTGCTCCAGCAGGTTGCCGCCGGGGGCCAGCTCGCCCTCGGTGTGCACCGGGATCTCGACGGTGACCTTCTCGCCGCGCTTCACGAGCAGCAGGTCGACGTGCTCGATGGTGCGCTTGATGGCCTCACGCTGGACGGCCTTCGGCAGGACGTACTCGTCCTTGCCCTCGATCGGGACGACCAGGAGGGCGTTCGGGGTCTTGAGGGCCATCATCAGGTCGTGGCTCGGCAGGTTCAGGTGAACCGGGGCGTGGCCGTGGCCGTAGACGACACCGGGGACGAAGCCGGCACGGCGGGCGCGACGGGCGGCACCCTTGCCGAACTCGGTACGGGTCTCAGCGGCAAGGCGGATCTCGGACACGACTGCACTCCTCGTGAAAATGGCGCGGGGGTGCAGGCAACGCGAAAAACCGCCGGGACCACACCCTCAGTACGTTCGGGGGTCACTCGGCGGCCTACGACCTCTGCCGACAGCCGAAAATCCGGCACCGGCAGCGCGTCGATCACGGAGCGGGCACCCGGCAAGCAGGCACACGGCATCCCTCGCCGAGCAGTTTCACGAGTCTAACCGCACCGGTGGCCTCTCGCGAAATCGGCGGCGGCCCCGGCCCTTTCGGGACCGGGGCCGCCTGCGCGGGCTTCGTCAGTGCACGCCCTCGAACAGGCTGGTGACCGAACCGTCCTCGAACACCTCGCGGATCGCGGCCGCGATCGACGGGGCGATCGACAGCGTGGTGATCTTGTCGAGCTGGAGCTCGGCCGGGGTCGGCAGCGTGTTGGTGAACACGAACTCGCTGACCCGAGAGTTCTTCAGGCGGTCCGCCGCCGGGCCGGAGAGCACACCGTGGGTGGCGGCCACGATGACGTCCGCCGCGCCGTTCTCGAACAGCGCGTCGGCCGCGGCGCAGATGGTGCCCGCGGTGTCGATCATGTCGTCGACCAGGACGCAGACCCGGTCCTTGACGTCACCGACCACCTCGGCGGAGAGGATGGTGTTGGCCTGCGTCATGTCGCGGCGCTTGTGGATGATCGCCAGCGGCGCACCCAGGCGGTCCGACCACTGGTCCGCGACCTTCACCCGGCCGGCGTCCGGCGAGACGATGGTCAGCCGGTCGCGGTCGACCTTCTCACCCAGGTAGTCCGCCAGCAGCGGCAGCGCGAACAGGTGGTCGACCGGGCCGTCGAAGAAGCCCTGGATCTGCGCGGTGTGCAGGTCCACCGCCATCAGGCGGTCGGCGCCCGCCTGCCGCAGCAGGTCCGCGATCAGGCGGGCCGAGATCGGCTCCCGGCCCAGGTGCTTCTTGTCCTGGCGGGCGTAGCCGTAGAACGGCAGGATCGCCGTGATGCTCCGGGCGGAGGCCCGCTTCAGAGCATCGATCATGATCAGCTGCTCCATGATCCACTGGTTGATGGGAGCCGTGTGGCTCTGCATCACGAAGCAGTCCGCACCGCGCGCCGAATCCAGGAAGCGGACGTAGATCTCGCCGTTGGCGAAGTCCAGGGCCTTGGTCGGGACCAGCTCGGTCCCCAGCGACGCGGCCACCTCCCTCGCCAGCTCCGGGTGGGCACGGCCGGAGAAGAGCTTGAGTTTCTTCTCACCCGACGTCGTGATCCCGCTCACTGCACCGTCTCCTCGCGTTGCTGACGCTGAACCCGTCCGCACCGCAGGCAGGCGCGAGCCCGCTGGCGATAGGGGTCGGGGGAATGTCGGTACGCCTGGACACGGGCGGTAAGCCCAATGGCGCACGTATGACCCCAAGGTTACGCGCCCGCGCAGAAACCGTCCGCCCCGGGATCGCCCCTCGGACTCCCGCCCCGCCCCGTCAGGCCTCCGCAGCCTCTTCCGACGCGGCGGCCGCAGCCTGGGCCGACGTGGTCCCGGGGCGCTTGCGCTCCACCCAGCCCGCGATGTTGCGCTGCTGCGCCCGGGCCACGCCCAGTGCGCCGGGCGGCACGTCCGAGGAGATCACCGAGCCGGCCGCGGTGTAGGCACCGTCGCCGACGGTGACCGGAGCGATGAACATGTTGTCGGATCCGGTACGGCAGTGCGCCCCGATCACCGTGCGGTGCTTGTTCACCCCGTCGTAGTTCACCGTGACGGAGGCCGCACCGACGTTGGTGCCCTCACCGATGGTGGCGTCCCCGATGTAGGAGAGGTGCGGCACCTTGGCGCCCTCGCCCAGCTCCGAGTTCTTCACCTCGACGTAGGTGCCGACCTTCGCCTTGCGGGCCAGCTTCGCCCCCGGCCGCAGGTAGGCGTACGGGCCGGCGGTGGCGAGGTCGCCCACCTCGGCACCGTCCGCCGTGGTGTTGCTCACACGGGCGCCGGCGCCGATCCGGGTGTCCTTCAGCGTCGAGTTCGGGCCCACCTCGCAGCCCTCGCCCAGGTGGGTGAGGCCCTGCAGCTGGGTGCCCGGCAGCACCACCGCGTCCGGCTCGTACGACACCTGCACGTCGATCCAGGTGGTCGCCGGGTCCACCACGGTGACGCCCGCGCGCATCGCCCGCTCCAGCAGGCGGTCGTTCAGCAGCCGCCGGGCCTGCGCCAGCTGCACCCGGTCGTTGATGCCCAGGATGTCCCGGTAGTCCGCGGCCACCACGGCGCCGACCCGGTGGCCGGCGGTCCGCAGGATCTCCAGGGTGTCGGTGAGGTACTCCTCGCCCTGCACGTTGTCGGTGGTCACCCGGGAGAGCGCCTCGGCCAGCAGCTTGGCGTCGAAGGCGAAGACCCCGGAGTTGATCTCGGCGATCGCCCGCTGGGCGTCCGAGGCGTCCTTCTCCTCGACGATCGCCGCGACCGCGCCGTCCGCCCCGTCCCGCAGGATCCGGCCGTAGCCGAACGGGTCCGGCACCACGGCGGTCAGCACGGTGACGCCGTTGCCCTGCTCGGTGTGGGCACCGGCGAGCGCGGCCAGCGTCGCCCCGGTCAGCAGCGGCGCGTCCCCGGTGGTGACGATCACCGTGCCGTCCAGCTCCACCCCGTCCGCGGCCAGGGCCTCCAGCGCCGTCCGCACGGCGTGCCCGGTGCCCTTCTGCTCCTCCTGCACCACGGCGCGCGCCGCCGGGTGGTGCGCCGCCAGGTGCTCCTGCACCTTCTCGCGCATGTGCCCGACCACCACGACCAACTGCTGCGGAGTCAGCTCCTCTGCCGCCGCCACCGCATGACCCACCAGTGACCGCCCGCACACCTCGTGCAGCACCTTGGGCAGGCTGTTCGACTTCATCCGGGTCCCGCCACCGGCGGCAAGTACGACAACGGCGGCAGGCGAATTGGCACTCACGGGTGGAGGCTCCTCAGTCGGTTCACAGAGAGGGCAGTGCAGCCAGAGAGAGGATCCGCACGTCTACGCCCCGGCGCCTAGAGGATAGCCGGGGCCGGGAAACGGACAGTTTGGCCTGGATCCAGGGGCATCGGCCATGGCAATGCTCCGCCGGATGGACTCGAACCATCACTGCAAGGCTCCAAAGGCCTGCGGGCTGCCAATTACCCCACGGCGGATAGTTGCTCAGACCTTACCCGAGTCCGCCGCGCGCTGTGTATCGGCAATCCCCTTCCACCAGCCCTCGATCCGGCGATACAGGTCGGCGCCGCCCAGCACGCTGACAACCAGGCAACCGTGATAACCCTCGCCGGTGTTCTTACTCACCGTCCTCGGGTCCGACGAGGAAGAGATCCCGGTCGCTCATCGGGCCGATCTCTGCAGCGGCAGCCGTCTTCGTGGCCCTGCGTTCCTCCTCCCGCTGTCTGCGGACAGGCCCCCAGCGGGTCTCGGCCGCTCTGCGCATCCGCTCTCGGCTCGGCCGCGGCGCCGGCAGGTCCCGCACCCACAGGGATATCGAGCTCTTCGACACCCCCGGCTCGGCCTGGATCTCGTCGTACGCCCGGCCCTCGCCGCGGAGGCGGCGGGCGGCTTCCCGCAGCTCGGTCCTGGCTCGCATGCGGCGATTCTGTGTGCGATACGTCCCATGTGGGGCGAATCAGAGCTTCATCCATCCAGTCGGGTGAATTCACTCAAGTGACCCCAGCGGCGTATTCCCCGGACAACCGGGCACAACCTACGATGCCGTAGGTTACGCCAACGTAGCCTCCGCCCCCTCCCCCAAGGGACGCCCATGACCATCCAGGCCGGCGAGGCGCGCGCCGATACCGCGCACTCCATCGATCCCGCCCCGACGCAGTTGTCCGCCACCCGTGGCGGGGAGAAGCAGGGGCTCGCCGAGCGGGTCGCGCTCGGGCTCTTCATCGCCGTACCCTTCGCCGCCCTGCTGGCCGCCGTGCCGGTGGCCTGGGGCTGGGGGCTGGGGTGGACGGACCTCGCGATCGCCACCGCCATGTACTTCCTCACCTGCCACGGCATCACGGTCGGCTACCACCGCTACTTCACCCACGGCGCCTTCAAGGCCAACCGGGCCCTGCGGGTCGCCCTCGCCATCGCCGGGTCGCTGGCGATCGAGGGGCCGCTGGTGCGCTGGGTGGCCGACCACCGCAAGCACCACCGGTACAGCGACAAGGACGGCGACCCGCACTCGCCCTGGCGCTACGGCGAGACCGTCCCGGCCCTGCTCAAGGGCCTCTGGTGGGCGCACATGGGCTGGCTCTTCGACGAGGAGCAGACCCCGCAGCTGAAGTACGCGCCCGACCTGGTGCGCGACCCGGCCATAAGAGTGGTCTCCCGGCTGTTCTGGCTCTGGACGACGCTCTCGATGCTGCTGCCGCCACTGGTCGGCGGGCTGGTCACGCTCTCCTGGCAGGGCGCGCTCTCCGCGTTCTTCTGGGGCTCGCTGGTCCGGGTGGCACTGCTGCACCACGTCACCTGGTCGATCAACTCGATCTGCCACGCGGTGGGCGCACACCCGTTCCGCTCCCGCGACCGCTCCGGCAACGTCTGGTGGCTGGCCGTGCTCTCCTGCGGCGAGTCCTGGCACAACCTGCACCACGCGGACCCGACCTCGGCCCGCCACGGTGTGCTGCGGGGGCAGGTCGACTCCTCGGCCCGGCTGATCCGCTGGTTCGAGCTGGCCGGCTGGGCCCGGGACGTCCGCTGGCCGGACGCACAGCGGATCGCCGCCCGCCGCGCCGCATGAGGGCGCGCCTGCAGCATGATGTAGGGGTGAACGGGAGCAGCGCAGACAGCACAGGCGGCCACGAGAGCACGCGGACGGAGGCCGCGCCGGATGCGGCGCAGGCCCGTCCGCGTGCGGCCGCCCCGGCGGGTGCGGCTGCGCCGGCGGGCCGCCGCCGGGCCGGCCGGGTGCGGATGACCGGGAAGCAACGGCGGGAGCAGCTACTGGAGATCGGCCGGTCGGTGTTCGCCGAGCGCGGCTACGACGGCACGTCGGTGGAGGAGATCGCCGAACGGGCCGGGGTCTCCAAGCCGGTGGTGTACGAGCACTTCGGGGGCAAGGAGGGGCTGTACGCGGTGGTGGTGGACCGCGAGATGCAGCTGCTGCTGGACATGGTGACGGGGGCGCTGACCGGCGGGCACTCGCGGGAGCTGCTGGAGCAGGCGGCGTTCGCGCTGATGGACTACATCGACACGTCGACGGACGGTTTCAAGATCCTCGTCCGGGACTCCCCGGTGGCCCAGTCGACCGGCACCTTCGCCTCGCTGATCAGCGACATCGCGACGCAGGTGGAGGACATCCTGGGCCTGGAGTTCAAGGCGCGGGGCTTCGACGCGCGCCTTGCCCCGATGTACTCGCAGATGCTGGTGGGGATGGTCGCGCTGACGGGCCAGTGGTGGCTGGAGGTGCGCAAGCCGCAGAAGGCCGAGGTGGCCGCCCACCTGGTCAACCTGGCCTGGCACGGCCTGGAGGGGATGGAGCGGCACCCGAAGCTGGTCGGCGAGCGGAAGGCCTAACGCTTGGTCCCGACGGCGAAGATCCGCCGGAACGGGAAGACGGTGCCCTGCGGTCCGGCCGGGTAGGCCTCGCGGAGCAGGGCGCCGTACTCGGCGAGGAAGGCCTCGCGGGCGGCGGGGTTGGTGAGCCGGGTGAGGACGGGCCGCAGCGCTGTGCCCTTGACCCACTCCAGTACCGGGTCGGGGCCGGTGAGCAGGGTGCTGTAGGTGGTCTCCCACACGTCGGGGGTGCAGCCGGCGTCGGCGAGGGCCCGGAGGTAGTCGCCCGGCCGGTGGACGCCGGCCCGGGTCGCGTCCTCGCCCAGGGCGTCGCGCCAGCGGGGGCTGCGGCGCAGCTCGGCGAGCACGGTGTGGCTGGGCGAGTCGAAGTTGCCGGGCACCTGGAAGGCGATCACCCCGCCCGGCGCGAGCGCCGCGGCCCAGCGCGGCAGCAGTCCGAGGTGGCCCGGGAGCCACTGCAGGGTCGCGTTCGAGACGATCAGGTCCGGCGCCGCCCCGGCCGGGTCGTAGGTGACCGCGTCGGCGAGCAGGTAGTCGGCGGTGGGCTCGCCGGTGGTGCGAGCGGTGGCGAGCATCTGGGCGGAGTTGTCGATGCCGGTGATCCGGGCCTCGGGCCAGCGTTCGCGCAGGACGGCGGTGGAGTTGCCGGGGCCGCAGCCGATGTCGAGGACGGTGGCGGCGGGCTGGTGCGGGACTTCGGGCACGCGGGCGAGCAGGTCGCGCAGCGGACGGGTCCGTTCGTCGGCGAAACGCAGGTACTGCTCAGGGTCCCAGACGGGGGTGGTCATGACGGGCCTCACAAGTATCTCGACGTCAAGATATCCAGTGGCAGCTTCCACATTACATTTCTCGACGTCAAGAGACTTCACATCGACACATCCCCCGATACACTGATCGTCATGGAGGACGAGGTCGACCGCCTGGTCGCAGCATGGCGCCGAGAGCGCCCCGACCTCGACGTGGAACCACTTGAGGTGCTCAGCCGGGTCAGCCGTCTCGCCCGGCACCTCGACCGCGCCCGCCGGACGGCCTTCGCCGAGCACGGCCTGGAGCCCTGGGAGTTCGACGTCCTGACCGCGCTTCGGCGGGCGGGCTCCCCGTACCAGCTCTCCCCCGGGCAGTTGCTCACCCAGACCCTCGTCACCTCCGGCACGATGACCAACCGGATCGACCGGCTCACCGGCAAGGGCCTGGTCAAGCGCCTGCCCGACCCGGACGACCGGCGCGGCGTCCTGGTCCGGCTCACCGAGGACGGCCGCGACCGCGCCGACCAGGCGCTCGCCGGGCTGCTCGCGCACGAGCGTGAGCTGCTCGCCCAGCTCACCGGCGCCCAGCAGGGCGAGCTCGCCGGGCTGCTGCGGCAGCTCGTCGCCCCCTTCGACAACATCCCGGGCTGAGCCGCAGCGCCCCACGGCACCGCTAGAAGCCGTCCGGGTAGGGGGCGCTGAGCGCGGGCACCGGCGCCGGCTCCGCCTCCGCCGTCCGGTAGCCCGGCAGCAGCTCCGCCAGGCGCCGCCGCACCTCCTCGTCGCTGTTGCCCACCGCGGCCTCGTACAGGCCGGTCAGCCCGCCCGCGAGGTCCTCCGGGCCGGCGGCGGACTCGGCCACCGTGGCGTAGATCCGGGAGTGCGCGGTGGGCAGCCGTTCCTCGCCCTCCGAGAAGAGCGCCTCGTTCAGCTTCTCCCCGGCCCGCAGGCCGGTGTAGCGGATCTCCACCTCGTCCCGGCCGAGCTGCACCTGCTCGGCGAAGTTGTGCACCAGGTCGACGATCCGCACCGGCTCGCCCATGTCCAGCACGAACACCTCGCCGCCGTGGGCCATCCGGCCGGCTTCCAGCACCAGGCCGACGGCCTCCTCGATGGTCATGAAGAACCGCGTCACGTCCGGGTGGGTGATGGTCACCGGGCCGCCGCTGCGCAGCTGCTCGGCCAGCACCGAGAGCAGCGAGCCGCGCGAGCCCAGCACGTTGCCGAAGCGGACCGCCGAGAACACCCCGGTGCCGAGGTTGCGCGCGTCCCGGGCGTTGGCCTGCACGATCAGCTCGGCCAGCCGCTTGCTGGCACCGAGCACGGACGTCGGGTCGGCCGCCTTGTCGGTGGAGATCAGGACGAACCGCTCGACACCGGTGGCCAGCGCGGCCTCCACCAGGTGGTCGGTGCCCAGCACGTTGGACTTGACCGCCTCGCTGGGGTGACGCTCCAGCAGCGGCAGGTGCTTGTGGGCGGCGGCGTGGAAGACCACCTCGGGCTTGAGGTCGCGGAAGATCTGCTGGATCCGCGGGCGGTCCCGGATGTCGGCGATCACCAGCGAGTCGTCGGTGAGCAGCGCCTCGCCCCAGATCTCCAGCTGGAGCCGGTGCAGGTTGGACTCGTCGTGGTCCAGCATGTAGAGCGCGCTCGGTTTGAACGCGTGGACCTGGCGGCAGAGTTCACTGCCGATCGAGCCGCCGGCGCCGGTCACCAGCACCCGCCGGCCCTCGATCACGTCCCGGACGTCGGCGGAGACCACGTGCACCTCGTGCCGGCCGATCAGCCGGTTGACGTCGAGGCTGCGCATGTCCGAGCCGACCACCTCGCGGCGCAGTGCGGCCAGGAAGGACGGCAGGTAGCGGACGGCTGCACCGGCCGCGGCGGCGGCGGTGGCCAGGGCGCGGACGCGCTGCGGGGCGAGGCCGGGGATGGCCAGCGCGACCACGTGGGCGTGGTGCCGGACGGCGAGTCCGGTGAGCTCCGCGAGGGTGCCGAGGACGGGGACGCCGTCCACGGCCCGGCCGGCCTTGGCCGGGTCGTCGTCGAGCAGGCCGATCGGGGCGAGGCCGAAGTCGGGTGTCCGGCCGAGGTCGCGGACGAGGGCGGTGCCGGCCGCGCCGGCGCCGACCACCAGGGTGCGCAGGCCCGTCGGCGGTGCGCTCCGGCCCGCTCCCGGGCCGTCCTGGGCTGTGTGCGGGCGTGCGGAAGTGCTGTGCGACGACATCTGTCCTCCGGATTTCCCTGACCTGACGGAACTGAGCCGGTACCTGGGTGTTACGGGCGGATCAGCCGGCGCCGGGAGCTGTGGTCGTGGCGACGGACGGCGTGGCTGCGGGCGCGGCCGGTTCGGACGGGCTGATGCCCGCCCGGCGCGCGACCGCGACGGCGGCCAGGGTGGAGTGCACCCCGAGCTTGCCGAGGACGTTCTGCATGTGGGTCCGCACGGTGTGCGGGGAGAGGTAGAGGCGCTCGGCGACGGCCTGTCGGCCGAGCCCGGCGACCATGCAGCGCAGGATCTGCTTCTCGCGCGGGGTGAGCGTGTCGACCAGGCGTTCGCTCTCGGTGCGGTCCCGCCGGGCGGTGGTGAGCTCCCGGATCACGCCGGTGAGCAGCGCGGGCGGCAGGTGCGTCTCGTCGCGCAGGACGCCGCGGACCACGGCCAGCAGGCGGGCCAGCGAACTCTCCTTGGCCACCCAGCCGGTGGCGCCTGCGTGCAGCGCGCGGGCGGCGCGGTGGGCGTCGTCGGCGGTGGCCAGGACGACGGCCCGCAGCGTGGGGTGGTTGCGGCGGACCCGGGCGAGCAGGGTGATGCCGTCCGGCACCGGCGCGGCGCCGTACTGCGGCCCGGCCGGGTACACGGACGCCGTGGCCGCCGGGTACGGCGGCGCTGCGGGCGGGGCCTGCTGAGGAACGGCGCCCTGGCCGGGAGCCGCGGCCGGGCGGCGGGGTGCGGGCACGACGGCCGACGGGCGGCGGCGGTCGGCGGACGGCCGGACAGGGCTGCGGGCCCCCGCGGCAACGGAGTCGGCGCCGAGGTCGGCGTCGATGAGGATCACGTCGAAGGCGCGGCCCTCGACGCCGGCGCGTTCCAGCGCTCGCTCGGCGGCGGCCGCGCTGCCGGCCGCGCCGACCTCCACATCGGGCTCGGCGGCGAGCGCCGCGGCCAGGGCCTCGGCGAAGATCCGGTGGTCGTCGACCACCAGGACGCGGATCCGCCCCATCGTCACTCCCCCCTGCTCAGGCCGAGCCGGGCCCGGGGCGACAGCCCGGTTCCACCGCCTTGACCTGGGCACTAGTCCGCCGCCCACCCCCCAGTTGCCGGGAGGACCTGAGGCGCCGACCCCCACCGGTACCGAAATCAGCGTACGGGGTGGGGGGCGGCTCGGTGGGGGTTTGGTGAAGTTTCGTCAGGAGGTGCGCACTTGGCGCGACTTGGCGCTCCCGGCGCTGCCGCCCGCGGCCCGGCGGGAGAGCAGCAGGGCGGGCAGCAGGCGAGTGCGAGCAGGGCGACGGCCCAGCCGCGGGTGTCCCGGAAGGCGTCCGCAATGCCGGGGGCGGGCGCGCCGAAGCGCCCGATCGCCCAGGCGGTGACCGGTGTGACGGTGGCGAGCGTCAGGAGCCGGTGGCGACCCACTGGGTGGTGGCCAGCGGCGCGTGGAAGTCCGCCGAGAGGCGGTTGAGGGCGACGTCGACGATTGTGGCGTCGAGGACGGTCATCAGCGAGCCGAGGACCATCACGGCGGCGACGGCCGCGGTGCGCACGCCGGGTACGGCGGCCGCCGCGGCGGTGGTGCTCGTCATCGCTCCCCCCGGGGGGGCGGTTCAGGCGCCGTAGGGGCGGGCGGTGCGGGCGTCCCGGAGCGCGTGCGCCCACCAGGTGAGCTGGTCGAGCATGCCCTTGGCGGCACCGTTCGGGATGGTCGGGTCGACCGGGTCGCCGTCCTCGCCGAAGAGGCCCCAGACGCTGTGGAAGCTGACGCTGTCCCGGACGCTCACGGCGTGCAGTTCGGCGAAGACCAGCCGGAGCTGCTCGACCGCGCGCAGCCCGCCGCCGAGGCCGCCGTAGGAGACGAAGCCGACCGGCTTGGCCCGCCATTCGGCGCCGTGCAGGTCGATCGCGTTCTTGAGGGCGGCCGGGAAGCTGTGGTTGTACTCCGGGGTGATCACCACGAAGGCGTCGGCGGCGGCCAGCCGGGGCGAGAGCGCGGCGTGCCGCTCGGCCTGCTCGGCGGTGGGCTCCTCACCCACGTGGGCCAGCGGGTGCTCGGCCAGGTCTATGACGTCGAGCTCGAGGTCGGCGCGCTGCCCGGCGGTGCGGACGAACCAGTCGGCGACGGTGGGCGCGAAGCGGCCCTGGCGGGTGCTGGCGATGATGACGGCGAGGCGGAACGAGGTCTCGGACATGGCTGTCTCCAGGGATACGTGCTGTGTCGGCCACCGCCCGATCGGACGGCCCGTCAGGTAAAGTACAACGTGTATGGCAACTAGTACAATGGTCATTGCACTGTCCCGAAGGACCCTCCATGAAGGAGCCCCCAGTGACCAGCCGGCAGGAAACGCCGGACCGGCCCCGCCGGGGGCTGGCCGAGAAGCGCCAGGCCATCACCCGGGCCGCCCGCACGGTCTTCGGCCGGGACGGCTACACCCGCGCCAGCATCGACGCCATCGCGACGGAGGCCGGGGTGTCCACCCGCACCATCTACAACCACTTCGCCGGCAAGGAAGTGCTCTTCCAGACCGTCGTCCAGGAGAGCTCGGCGCAGGTCGGCGACGTCCAGCTGGACATCATCGAGCGCCGGCTCGGAAAGGTCACCGACCTGGAGGCGGACCTCGTCGCGTTCGCGCTGGCCTGGATGACCCCGCTGACCGAGTTCGCGGACCACTTCGGACTGGTCCGCCAGATCAACGCCGAGGCCCGGCACCTGCCGAAGGCCTCCCTCGACGCCTGGCAGGAGACCGGACCGCGCCGGGTGTTCGCCGCGCTCGGGCGCCGGTTCGCCGAGCTGGCCGAGGAAGGATGGCTGGAGGCGCCCGACCCTGGGCGGGCCGCCTCGCACTTCGTGCTGCTGACCGCGACGGAGGTCACCCAGCGTTCGTACTGGGGCGCGTACCCGCTCGCCCGGCCGGAGACCGAGGAGATCGTCGTCGCCGGCGTCCGGGCCTTTCTGCGCGCCTACGCGGCGCCCCGCCGATGAGGTCGCGCCACTGAGCGCGTCGGGGCACCCCAGGACCGGGCGCCGCACAGGTGAGGCGCCGGCCCCGGACTGGCCGGGGGCGGCGCCTCACGAGGTCGCCCGGCCTACAGGCCGTTCTTCTCCAGGGTGAACTTCCAGGCGTCGGCCACGATGTCGTCCAGGTTCGGGCGGCGCGGCGTCCAGCCGAGCGTCCGGTGGGCGCGCTCGGCGGAGGCCACCAGCACGGCCGGGTCGCCCGCACGGCGCCCGACGGTCCGCACCGGGATCTCCCGGCCGGTGACCCGCTTGACCGACTCGATCACCTCCCGCACCGAGAAGCCGCTGCCGTTGCCCAGGTTGCAGATCAGGTGCTCGCCCGGCTTGGCCGCGTCCAGCGCCAGCAGGTGCGCGTCGGCCAGGTCCGCCACGTGGATGTAGTCACGGATGCAGGTGCCGTCCGGGGTCGGGTAGTCGTCGCCGTACACCGCGATGTGCTCGCGCTGCCCCAGAGCGGCCTGGAAGACCAGCGGGATCAGGTGCGACTCGGGCTCGTGCCGCTCGCCGTAGACACCGTACGCACCCGCCACGTTGAAGTAGCGCAGCGAGACGGCGGCCAGCCCGTGGGCGACGGCCTCGCTGGTGATCAGGTGGTCGACGGCGAGCTTGGTGGCGCCGTACGTGTTGGTCGGAGCGGTACGGGCGGTCTCGGCGATCGGCACGACCTCCGGCTCGCCGTAGGTGGCGGCGGTGGAGGAGAAGACCAGCTTGCGCACGCCCGCCGCGCGCATCGCGCTCACCAGCTCCAGCGAGCCGGCCACGTTGTTGCGCCAGTACTTCTCCGGGTCCACCACGGACTCGCCGACCTGCGAGGACGCGGCGAAGTGCAGCACCCCGTCGAAGGAGCCGTCCAGCACCGTGCCCGCGTCCTGGATCCGGCCCTGCACGAACTCCGCACCCGCCGGCACACCCTCGCGGAAGCCCGTCGACAGGTCGTCCAGGACGGTCACCCGGTGCCCCGCCTCCAGCAGGTGGGCGGCAACCACGCTGCCGACATATCCGGCACCACCCGTGACCAGGTACTTACTCATGATGCGACCTCCAGCGGGCGATGGTCCGCGGCCTCGGCGGGCCATCGGTGACGTACGTACGACTGGGGCCATTCTCCCTGGCCACCGGGAGTGCTCCGGACCGCGTCCGTCCGGCCCGGGGCGCCGTTCACCGGCTGTTCCGGTCGTCGCCGCCCGGCCCCGGGGCGCCGTTCCCTCGTTCCGGGCGCCGTTCCCCGGTCCCGGCGAGCAGGCCCTCGCTCCGGGGGCCGTCCCCTCGCCCCGGAGAGCAAGCCGTCGTTCCGGGAGCCGTTCCCCGGTCCAGAGAGCAAGCCCTCACCCCGGGCGCCGTTCCCCCGTTCCGGGGGGCGAGCCCGCTCAGTCGCGCGCCACCCGTTCGAGCAACCCGGTCCGGGCCGCCACCGCCGCCGCCTCCAGCCGGGTCCGCGCGCCGAGCTTCATCAGCACCCGCTGGACGTGCGTCCGGGCCGTGCTGGAGGCGATCCGCATCCCGGCCGCGATCGCCGCGGTGTCCTCGCCGTCCGCGATCCGGGTCAGCACCTGGACCTCACGGCGGGTCAGCAACCGCATCAGCCGGACCGCCTCGTCGTCCGACTCGGCCGCCGGGCACAACAGTTGGTCGAAGGCGCCGCGCAGGACGTCCACCGCGACCGCCGCCTCCCCCGCCCGGGCGCGCGCGATGGCCCGCTCGACCACCTCGATCCGCTCGTCGCTGGGCACGTACCCGGCCGCGCCCGCAGCGAACGCGGCTGCCACGCCCCGCAGTTCGCCGACCGGTCCGAGCACGATGACGGCCACCTCGGGCCGCTCGCGGCGGATCCGGCGCAGCCCGTCGAAGGCCCCCGGCTCGCCCGGCCCGGCCACCCCCAGCAGGCAGATCTCCGGCCGGCGGCCGGCCACCAGGTCGGCGGCGGAGCCGGCCGGCGAGCCGACAGCGAGCACCCGGTGGCCGCGCAGCTGGAGCGCGGTGGCCAGCGCCTCGGCCAGCAGCCGATGGTCGTCGACCACCACGAGTCGAACGCCCATGACGCCCTCCCGGTCGGGGTCCGGCCCGCGCCCGCACCCGGTGGGGCGGGCGGCCGATGACGCACCATCACAGCGCATTCGGGCCCGGGCCGCCAGGCCGCCTCGGCGCCGGGGCCGGCCGGGCGCACGAACCCGGACACGAAAAAGACCCTCGCCGTTGGGCGAGGGTCTTTCACTTGAGCCCCCATGCGGAATCGAACCGCAGACCTTCTCCTTACCATGGAGACGCTCTACCGACTGAGCTATAGGGGCCTGAACCTTGTGTTCTCACTTGCTCACTCGCTCGCTCGAACAAGGAAGAGATTACACGGCCGACGGCCCAGAAGGGAAATCGGCCCCGGCCCCGGAACCCGGAGCCGGCCTCCGCCCCTCAACCCTCGGTGTGCGCGCGGTCGAACCCCTCCCGCGCGGCCATCATCAGGGGGGTGCGCGCCTCCGCCCAGCGACCGACCGGCGCCACCAGCTCGGCGAGCTCCCGGCCGAGCGGCAGCAGGTCGTAGACCACCCGCGGCGGCGTCTCCGGGTGAACGGTGCGCCGCACCAGCCCGTTCCGCTCCAGCGAGCGCAACGACTGGGTGAGCATCTTCCGGCTGACCCCGCCCACCGCGCGCTGCAGCTCGGAGAACCGCTGCGGACCGCACTGGTCGAGGCCCATGAGGATCAGCAGCGACCACTTGTCCGCCAGCTCGGCGAACACGTCCCTGCTCGGACAGAGCCGGGCGAAGACATCCCGGCTCTGGGCCTGGTCGGGCCCGGCCGCGGCCTCTTCCTTCGTCGTCATAGCTCCAGGGTAGCGGGCGGTCTCCAATCCGCCCTTGGTAACCAATAGAGACCTGGTCTATATTGGAGACCAAGGCGGCCGCAGGGCCTCCCGGTTCTGCCTGCCCCTTGGTCCCGCCGTTTCACCCCGCCCCCTGGGCCCTTCCTTCCACCTTCCGCGAGGAGCACCCGCCATGACCGCAATCCGCCCGACCGTCGCCATCGCCTATCACTCCGGCTACGGCCACACCGCCGTGATAGCCGAGGCCGTCGCCCGCGGAGCCGCCGCCACCGGAGCCGAGGTCGTCTCCGTCGCCGTCGACACCATCACCGACGAGCAGTGGGCCCGGCTCGACGCCGCGGACGCGATCATCTTCGGCTCGCCCACCTACATGGGCACCGCCTCCGGCGCCTTCCACACCTTCGCCGAGGCCAGCAGCAAGCGCTGGTTCGGCGACGCCTGGCTGGACAAGGTCGCCGCAGGCTTCACCAACTCCGCCTCCAAGAGCGGCGACAAGGCCGGCACCCTCGGCTTCTTCCAGACCCTGGCCGCCCAGCACGGCATGAACTGGGTCAACCTGGGCCTCAAGCCCGGCTGGAACTCCACCACCGCCACCGAGAACGACCTCAACCGCCTCGGCTTCTTCTCCGGCGCCGCCGCCTCCACCCCCTCCGACGGCGGCCCCGACACCGTGCACAAGGCCGACATCGCCACCGCCGAGCACCTCGGCGGGCGGGTCGCCAAGCACACCGCGACCCTGCTGGCCGGCCGCGCCGCCCAGGCCGTCTGACCCGCACCCGCTCCCCGCGGGCTACGCCGCCGGATCCGCCCCCAACACGGGCGCCCGGCGGCGTCCGCCGTCCGCCCCGGCCACCGCCAGATCCGTACCGCTGGTCTCCGGCAGCAACCGCAGGCAGCCCAGCGCCACCAGCCCCAGCACCGCCAGGTACCAGCCGACCGGCTCCGCCGTGCCGTACACGTCGGTCAGCCTGGCCGCGATCAACGGCGTGGTCGCCCCGCCCACCACCCCGCCCAGGTTGTACGTCAGCGCGGCCCCCGTGTACCGCACCCGGGTCGGGAAGAGCTCCGGCAGATACGCCGCCACCGGCCCGAGCAGACACCCCAGCACCACCATCGCCCCCGCCAGGGCCAGGAACATCAGCGGCCGGCGCACCGTCTCCAACAGCGGGAACAACAACGGCGACCAGAGCAACGCCAGTCCCGTCGCCCCCTGCAACGTCCGCCGCCGCCCCCACCCGTCACTGCGCCGGGCACTCACCCAGACCGTTCCGCCCATCGCCACCCCGCCCGCCAGCAGCATCGACAGCACCAGCGTGCTCGACACCCCCAGCCCGGTCGTCGCGTACGCCAGCGCGTACGTGGTGGTCAGGTAGAACATCGCGTACCCCACGGTGATCACGCCGCAGCCGACCAGCACCGTCCGCCAATGCCCGCGCAGCACCTCCACCACCGGCGGTCGCTCCCGCACCCGCCCGGCCTCCGCCGCGAACAGCGGCGTCTCCTCGATCCGCAGCCGCACGAACAGCCCCACCGCCACCATCGCCAGCGACGCCAGGAACGGCACCCGCCAGCCCCACCCGTGGAACGCCCGCTCGTCCAGGGCCAGTTGCAGCGCCAGGAACACCCCGTTCGCCAGCACGAACCCGATCGTCGGGCCGAGCTGCAGAAACGCCCCGTACCGCCCGCGCCGCCCGGCCGGCGCGTTCTCCGCGATCAGCAGCGCCGCCCCGCCCCACTCCCCGCCCAGCCCGAGCCCCTGGCACACCCGCAGCACCACCAGCGCCACAGGCGACCACCACCCCCACACCCCGTACCCCGGCAGCGCCCCCACCGCCGCCGTCGACAACCCCATCAGCAGCAGCGACACCACCAGCGTCGCCTTCCGGCCCAACCTGTCCCCGAAGTGACCGAACACCACCGCCCCCAGCGGCCGCGCCAGAAACGCCACCGCGTACACCGAGAACGACGCCAACAGCGCCCCCACGGTGCCCAGTCCGGGAAAGAACACCGGCCCGAAGACCAGCGCGGCCGCCGTCCCGTAGATGAAGAAGTCGTAGAACTCGATCGCCGTGCCGATCAGCGCCGCCGCTGCGGCCCTCCGCAACTGCGCCGCCCGCCGGGCGTCCTGCGTATCCATACCGCCACCCTGGCGACCCGCTCGCCCCCGCGACAGCACCCACCCGGGTGACACCGGCGCACACCCCCGCACTGCACGCCTCCCGACGCACGGCCATGGCACGGACCCCGGGTCGCAAGGTGGGATGCTCTTGGGCGCTTGAGGCCCGGTTGCCCATGGCACATCCCGGCCGATGGCTCGTAGTTGGTGTACATGCCTGCGATACGCTGACTGCTTTGAGTTTGGGGGTGACGGTGCGTAACGCGGGTCTGGTGCATCAGGTGCGGATGCTGCGGGCGGGGGTGGGTGATCCTGCTCTGATGGTGGCGCAGTTCCGGTTGAGTGTGCTGTTGGTGCCACGGTGGGGGGATGAGGGGCTGTGGACGGCGGATGAGGGTGGTCTGCGGTGGATCTTCGCGTTCACGTCGGAGGAGGAGCTGGCGGCGTTCGCGCGGCTGAAGGACGTGCCGGTGGAGGGGTTGCCGTATCTGACGGTGCTGGGTTCGCGGCTGCTGGAGGTGGCGGTGCCGGGGCTGGGGGTCGCGGGCGGGGTGGCGTTGGACGTGGCGGGGGCGGAGCCGATGCTGTTCCCGCCGATGCGCGGGATCGTGCCGGACGAAGTCGCCCTGGACGGGCCGATGGTGACGACGGGGGAGGGGTGACATGGCGGGGTCGGGGTTCGGGGTTGATCCTGAGGCGCTGAAGCTGGCGGAGGAGGGCATCAACGGGGCGATCGCCGAGTTGCAGGGGCTGGGGATCGCCGGTCTCGCGGAGTCCGGGCGCGGGTTCTCGGAGCTGGAGCTGACGGGCATGGAGGCCGGGCACCCGGACCTGCAGGCGGTGTTCACCGACTTCTGCGAGCGCTGGTCGTGGGGGGTGCGGGTGCTGGTGCAGGAGGGCACGGACATCGCCGGGAAGCTCGGCCTGTCGGCGGGTTACTACCACGAGCAGGAGAAGTACGGCAGCGGCCTGCTGAAGGACGTCGTCGCGGCGAACATCGGCAACCCGCACCAGACCGAGGAGCAGATCGAGGGCAAGTCCTGGGACGCGATCCTGGGCGACAACCCCTACACCCAGCTCACCAACCCCGACTTCTCGCAGGAGTCCGCGGACAAGGCCTTCGACAACATCGGGAAGACGTGGAAGGACGTCGGGAAGGAGAAGCTGGAGGGCCCGTTCGGGATCAACAAGAAGATCGCCGAGGCCGCGGCGGGTGACCACTGATGGGCCTGCACTTCAGCATCACCGACCTGGTCGATGTGACCGAGGCCGTCGTCGACTCGGGCGTCAAAGCCGGCGGGAAGGCCATCCAGAAGGGCTCCCACCTGGTGGGCGGCGCCCTGGACGAGGCCGGACTGCACGGCGCGGCGCAGAAGGTCAACGGGTGGGGCGACGATGTCGCGGACGGGGCCGGGCTGAAGGTCGGCGAGCGGGGGCTCGACCAGACTGATGATCCGAAGGAGCTGGTCCACGGTGATGCGAAGAAACTCAACGCGGTCGCCGGGCACCTGAAGAAGTTCCACGACGCGTTCGAGAAGACCGGCACAGGCCTGGCCAAACTCGACCACGAGCACTGGACCGGCGAGGCCGCGGAGGCCTTCCAGAAGGCGTTCGATCCGCAGCCCAAGCAGTGGCTGAGCGCCGCGGACGCCTGCGGCAAGGCCGCCGCCGCGCTGGAGACGTTCGCGCACACCGTCACCTGGGCGCAGGGCGAGGCCGCGGAAGCGGCGCGGTTGTGGAAGGAGGCGAAGAAGAAGTCGGACGCGGCGATGAAGTCCGCGATCGACGACGCGCTCACCTACGACCTTCGGGTCAAGGCCTACAACTCCACGCCCGCCGACCAGCGTCCGGCGACCCCGCCGGCCAAGCCGGGCGAGTTCAAGAACCCGGCCGAGGCCGACTTCCGGCACGCCGAGGAGAAGCTGGACACGGCCCGCACCCAGCGGGACTCCGCCGCGCGCACCGCGGCCGACGCGATCGCGGCCCTGGTTGCGTCGGCGCCGGCGATGCCGAGCAAGATGCAGATCCTCAAGGCCGAGGTCAAGGACGGCCTGATGGCCGTACCGGTGGCGTACGAGCATTTCTACGGCGGTCTGGTCAAGAGCGGTACCGACCTGATCAAGCTCGGTCGCTCCCTGAACCCCATGGACCCGTACAACCTGTCCCACCCCGCCCAGTACCTCGACGGCCTCTCCACCACCACCGCCGGGCTGATCCAGGCCGGCGACCACCCCGTCGACCTCCTCAAGGGCCTGGTCGGCAGCGGCTGGGGCAACGACCCCTCCGAGGCGAGCGGCAAACTCGTCGGCAACTTCCTCATCGGCGCGGGCACCGGAGGCGGCGGCACCGCCGCCACCCTCGCCGAACGCGAAGCCGCCGCCGTCGCCGAGAACGCCGCCAAGAAGGCGGCCCAGGAAGCAGCGGAGAAGGCCGCGAAAGAGGCAGCAGAGAAGTCGGTGAAGCAGGCCGCCGAGAAGGCGGCGAAGGAGGCAGCGGACAAAGCCTCCAAGGAAGCTGCCGAGAAAGCCCTACAGGAAGCGGCGGAGAAGGCCGCGGCGAAGCCGGTGGTTCCGTCACCGACCAACCCGGCCGGCCTGCCTGAAGGCTGGACCCTCAAGAGTCCTGTCCAGGAAACGGCTGATGTGGCGGCCGGCACCCCCAAGTCCGTCCCGTCGCAGCAGGTCCCGCACCCTGTTCAGCCCGCACCGCACCCCTCGTCGGCCCCGCACCCTGAACCCGCACCGGCGTCAGTGGAGCCCAACGGCGCACACCCGTCGGTGAAGTCGGCCGAAGGCCCTGGCACCGCCCACGGTGGCGATACCACTGCGCAACCCACGCCGCACAATCCTGGTGGGGACACTTCTGGTCACGTGCCCGAGACATCATCCAGTGACGGCGCTTCGGAACCTGCACCCGGCCATTCCGGTGATCACACACCTGCCAAGGAAGCCGAGGGTGGCACCTCCAGTGGTGATGGGGAGCCGCCGAAGCCGCACAGCCCCCAGCCATTGACACCCGCGGAAGAGATGAAGGCCGCTGAGGCCGAGGTTTCGCAGGGCGCAAAAACATTCGCCGACAATGGCGAAGCCATGAAGTACGGCGACGATTATTGGAACAAATATGTTTCCGAGCTGCCCCCGAATGAGCTGAAATCCGTCGTTGACTATACAGGGTCGACATATAATGAGATCAATGGCTACTTGCGTGGAAGCGTGAAGGAGACCCCAGGGCTTCTCCAGTATGTCAAAGACATTGACAGTGCTCTGGCTGGTCATCCTCTACCGGAGGATATTATGCTCAGTCGGAGGCAAGATCTCTTTCATATTCCCGGAGATGCCCCGAGCATGGTCGGAAAAGTGTTCACCGAGGACTCGTATACATCCACATCGCTCGGCGGTCCCGCCTCCGGCTTTCAGAGCAAGGAGGCAGTCCTCCACCTGAAAGTCCCCCAGGGGACTCCGGCGCTGTGGGTGGAAGACATCTCGGTCTGCAAGGGGATGGACGAGCGCGAGGTGCTGCTCGGACGGGGGATGCAGTGGCGGGCCGATAGTGTCATCTTCGGCAATGACGGCAAATGGCACATCTATGGGGAGGTTCTCCCCTGATGAAGGGAAATGGTCGATGAGTGAGAACGAAGGAAGTCGCCTCCTCGGGGAGGACATGCAAATGCGACTGGTGGAGGGCGGGCCAGTCGATTTCGTCTTCCAGACGGACAAGCCCGTCGAGTACGTGGCGGTCGCCAACCAGGGCGACGGGATCCTTGGCTACCTGTGGGCCTGTGACGCTGACGACGCCGCAGGCTGGGAGGGTCGGCTCGCTGCCGGTGCTATCGCGATGAACGGCAGCAGGTACTGGTACGGAAAGCTGCGTGAGGCCAAAGCCCGTGGGCTGCTGCCGTCGCAGGCTCTGGCCGAGTTGTCTGCAGACACCGAAGGTGGATGGTCCGGACAGGTCGTGTCCGGTTCGCGGGCGAAGGCGGCGAGTGTCGTCGAACTGCGCGTGAAGGCGCGCGAAGGGTGGGAGCCGCCCGCGCAGCCCGAGATGCCTCGCGGCCGAGGTCGCTGAGTTCTACGCGCACGTGGTGGTGGCCCCAGAGATCAGCAGGGGCCACCACGGGAGGCCAGTGTTCCTCAGGTCGGGGTACGTGGACTCCCAGCGGCCCGCCGGAGATCACGGAGAGGGAAGGCGAGGGAGGTCGGACTTGCGGGGTTGAGCCGCAGGTCCAGCCCTTCGAACGTAGCGGCAAGGTCACGGCCTGACATCCGAACGACGCCGGCCCAGTGTCTCGGAACATGCCCCTGTGAGGTACATGCGTCCACGCCGTCCTTGCCATTTCCCCCGGTCGTTACCAGCAGCACACCGGTCTCGGCGTCGGGGCACACCAGCAGTTCAGCGTCCAGCAGCGCCGCCAGCAGCTCGGACGGGTTCCCCTCGCCGGACGCCAACCTGCACAGGGCGGCCTCGGCAGGGATCCGGGCGTCGTCCCCATCCTGCCAGGCCGGCGGGGTGCTGAGCAGAATGCTGAGCACCCCCTCCGGAAGCACCAGAATGACCCTCCCAGAGGCATCGACCAAGACGGATCGAACCGGTGAGCCGAATCTGACGTCGACAACCTGCCCGGTCTGAGGCCTGCGGACGCGGACGAGTCCGTCGTTCCAGGCCATGGCGATGACCAAGCCGTACGTGCTGCCGCCGACTGCGACGCCCGCGACCGGGCACTGCCTCTGGTCAACGACCCCGGGCGGCGTTCCCGAACCGGGCTCCCAGGAGCGGACCCGGCCGTCGGCACCCCCGCTGACCAGGAGCCCTTCACCAGCGGCGTCGGGGGGCGTTATGGCCAGCGCCGTGACCGGCCCGATGTGCAGCACCTCGTCCACCGCACCCGCCGGCCAGTACACCCGGCCGGTGCTGTCACCGGCGGCGCCCAGCGGGCCGATCGCGGTCAGGTGGCCCACCCTCGGCACGGGGAAGGCGGGCAGGGAGCTGCCGGCGAGGAGGTAGGGCTGGCCGTTCGAGCCGAGAGCCGCAGGCGTGCCATCGGGCAGGCCTTGAAGCCCCACTGTCAGTACTGGAGTCGCAAGCGGACAACCTGGCACCGAAAACTGCTTCCCGGACGCCAACTCAACGGCCTTCAGGGTGCCGTCATCGGTGACCAGCACGATATCGCCGCCATGTGGTCTCTGGGCCAGCATGCCAGCACGTACAGGCGAATCGCCTGCCTGGAACCAGAGGGTCTGCTCAACCGTCCAGTCGACGGCTCCCTTGAGCGGCAGCTCGCCCCCGCTCACGTCCCGTGGACGCCGCGCCAGGAGGACGATGGCCCGAACTGCGGGGTCGGGCTCGTCGATCAGCGCGGGGCCGGCAAGGCTCCAGGCTTTGGCGATCTGGACGTTCGGATGAACAGCGAGCGCGGTGGTGACCGCGATCGGGTCGGCGTGAGCGAGCAACTCAACGTCCTCGAGCACCTCGTCTGCCAGACCTGCGCGAAGTGCCTGGCGCAGAACAAGTGCCAGCTCTGCTGGGTCGGCACGCGTGAAGTCGGGAGAGCGGTTGGAAAGACGGGGAACGGCTCCGGCCAGGGCACGCGTTAGTTCAGCCGGGTCGACAGGGTCGGCATCGGCCGTGACCGTGTCCCGCAGCGGCCCCGCCGGTAGCCACCACGTCCCGCCCGCCATGGAATCGGGAGGAAGTAGCCGAGCCGCGGTCTCGACAGCCTCGACACCCGCGATGGCCGACCACTGCGCCAAGTTCAGCGGCTGTTCCGCACCGGCGAGAGCGGCAAGTGCTACTCGCGCGTCGTCTCCCGCAGCGGCCCACCACGCGGCATGCACCCCCTTTGCCGCCTGCCCGGACACCTCAGCCGGAACCGCCGCAGCAAGCAGGGCCAGGCCCGGGCTGGGGTAGACATCGGAAGCGTTGAATGGTGAAGCACCCCGCCGCTTCTCGTACCAGGCCGAGAACCGTACAGGGTCGGTCCACCGGGGTTCGTCCAAGGCCAGAACGGCGGCCCCCTGGATGGTGTCCCCCTCACCACCTCCGCCCTCGGCCACCACCCGCAGCCCTGGCACATCCAGCAGACGGCCCAGCACCCGCACCGCAATGGCCTCCGGTTCGGCCGAGCGACCGAGGTCCCACAGGAGCAGCAGCTTCGGACGGCCGCCGTCCTGCAGCGCCCGGACAAGATCCGAGGCCGTACGCGCGTACACCCCCAACCGAGCGGCCAACCGCCAGACCGCCGCATCCGCCGTCATCCCCGCCAACGAGAACGCAGCGTCCGGCCGCCGACCAGCCGGACTACCGGAACCACTGCAGGCAGCCACCAACCAGGTCAGCAAGTGAGACTTCCCGATGCCCGACGGCCCGGAAACAACACAAATGCGGGGAGCCCTGGGATCATCCAAGAACTTCAGCAACGCAACACCAGCCGGCTGCCGCCCCGCCCGAAGTGGCGGCAACTGACGCTCCGTTTCGCTCACGAACCCCCCATCTCCAGGCCGGTATGGCCACGAAAATTCTACGTGCTCAGAGGCGGTTACGAGCGCTGCTGAAGTAGCCACGAGGGCCGGCGGTCGACAATCCGGGCGGGCGTGTACTGGGCTCGCCGGGCAGCCCGCTGAACCATTCCTCGGCAGCAACTGCCCGACCAGGTCGGGGTGGTCCAGCTTGAAGCCGCTATCGATCACGGCGACCCGTGATGCCTCGGCCCTTGCTGACGTTCCACATCTCCGGCGCGTGTATGGCGTCAAGGTGCCGCTGATTGTCACGGATCGAGTCCGCCGCAACTGCCGGCGCCACTACCGGCCCGGCCAGCAGCCCGCTCGCGAGCCCCCCAGCCCTGCCCCATCGATCCGGCTTGTCATTCATCTCCCGAACAACGCTGCCCGGCCACCGGGTTCACACCATGCGGCCGGGCAGTTGCCTCACTCTTCTGACTACCGCGCGTACGGATTGTCACTCGGCGGAGCCGGCGGCTCGTACGCGGGCGGCGCGGGCGGAACACCGGGCCCGGTCTGCTGCGGCATCTGCGGCACGACCGCACCCTCCCGGGAGGGTGCCGACCGCCTCCGCAGCACGAAGAACACCACACCCGCCACCAGCACCAGCCCACCGACCACCGCCGCCGCCGCCACGACAGGCAGGGAACTGCCGGAATCCCTCGCGGCCACAGGCTGCGCGACCGGCGACGCCGCCGGCGCGCCGGCCGGGGCCGGACTCGCCACAGCCGACGCCGGGGAGGACACCGCCGCAGACGGCGACGTGGAAGGCGTTGCGGAAGACGACGCGGCAGGGGCCTCGGCCGGCTTCTCCGGAATCGGGTTCACATTCGCCGGGCCGGGGTCGCCGGGAGCGGTCAGCGCGATCCGCGGCCGAACAGCCCCGAAACCGACATTGTCGGCTCGGACTGACCCATCGCTCGGCTTGCCGGCCGAGCTGATAAGCACACGCAGAACCTGATTGGCGGTCCAGTCCGGGTGGACGGACCACACCAACGCCGCCGAGGCGGAGACCAGCGCGGTCGCGTCCGACGTGCCATGACTGTCGCAGTAGCCGGTCTGTCCCGTGCAGGCCTCGACCATCTCCGCACCGGGCGCAACAAGATCAACCTGCGGCCCCCGCTCGGACTCCGAGGTCACTTCCCCATTGCGGTCGACCGCCCCGACCCCGACGACATTGGGCAGGCCGCCGGGGTACTCGACCGGATTGCCCTGTTGGGCCGAGTTCCCGACGCTGGAGACCACCAACGAACCCTTTGCGGTTGCGCTCGCGATGACGCGGTTCAGTTTGGCCACATCGTCAGGAGAGGTTTTGATGGCCTCAATACCCTGCGAGATGTTGATGACCTTCGCCCCCTGGTCCGCCGCGTAGCTGACGGCCTGGCCGATTTGGTCGAGGAAGTCGGCCGAGGACAAACCGCTGCCATCGGACCCGTTCTGAATCTTCAGCGGCAGAATCTTGGCGCCGGGGGCCAGGCCATAGGCGCCGTTGCCCCCCATTCCCTTGCCGGACCCCGCGATGAGGCTGGCCATCTGCGTTCCGTGGCCGTTGCTGTAGGACCCCACTCCACCGGGAAGCCCGCTGAAGTCCTTGCCCGGCAGCAACTGTCCCACGAGATCCGGGTGATCCAGCTTGAACCCGCCCTCGATCACCGCGACCGTGATCCCCTGGCCCTTCGAGATCTGCCACATCTCCGGGGCATGCATGGCATCCAGGTGCCACTGGTCCTTACGGATGGAGCCGTCCGCAGCTGCCGGAACCGCTGCGGGGCCCACAGCCATACCTGCCGCCAGGAGCGCCGCAGCGAACATCCGCCCACGCACTCGCACGTTCGTCCGCCCCATCACAACTCCTTGTTGTCTCCCGTCGGCCGAGGACTGCGCCCCGGACAGGTCTGCCCGGCCACTGGTTGGGCCCAGTGACCGGGCAGCTACTGCAGTCCTACTCAATCACGCCCGGATTGCTCTGCGGCGTACCGCTGGTCCAGGTCTCCTCGTCCTCGTGCAGGTAGTCGGCCCGCTGACGACGCTCGCGCTCGCTCTTGCCCGCGCCGCCGCCCGTCATGCCGGGACCGCCCGCCATGCCGTTCTGGCCCGAACGCGACCCGCCCTCGGGCCCGACCGCGCCGGCCCGGTTGCGCAGACCCGTCCCACCCGGGGTGAACTCGCCACCCGCAGTCGGCCCCTTGCGGCCGCCGACCGTACCGCCGCCGGTCGAGGTCAGCCCGCGGCCGCGCACGCTGCCGCCCGAGGCGCCGCCACCGTGGCCCCCGCCAGCCCCGGGGTGCATGCCGCCCCCACCCGGGCCGCCCGGGCCGCCACCGGCCCGGCCCGCCTGGCCGTCGCGGCCGAAGACCGTTCCACCGCTCGGGACACCCGGGTTGCCGTTCTTGGCCGGCAGGTTGCCACCGCCGAAGGTGCTCGTCCGGCTCGGGCTCGGACCGGTGACCTTGGGCGGGATGGTGCCGCCACCGCCGAACGGGACGGGACCGGGGCCCGGGAAGTTGTTGTTGCCTCCGGGACCGTTCGGGTAGCCCGGTCCGCCGCCCGGACCGTTCGGGGGCAGCTGGCCGGGGCCGCCCGGTGTGAACGGACCGGTCTGGTCGGGCAGGGTCGGAGCGGGCGGCAGGCTGTTGAGGTCGGTCCCGGGACGGTCCGGCGGGTACGACGGTGCCGGAGTGGGCACGGGCACGCCCGGGTCCGACGGCAACGGCACCGGACCGTTGCGCGGAGGAATCGGGTCGACGTGTCCCGGTCCGCTCGGACCCGGCGGGACCGGCACGGGCGGACGCGGCGTCACCGAACCGCCACCACCACCGCCACCACCGGGCGGACTGTAGCTGCCGCCGCCACCGCCACCGACTCCGCCGTGCGGGTTGCGGCCGGTGCCACCGGAGCCGGTGCCGCCGCCACCACCAATCGAGTGGTCCGACGAGGAGTCTCGATCGCCACCCTCACCTGGCGGCTTCAGCTCCTCCGGCGTCTCGAGCGAGTTCAGCTTGGTGGTCACCGCCTCGTAGGCCTGCGCCAGCTTCACCATCTGGTTGACGGCTTCCTGGTGCTCCTGCTTGACCTTCTTCTCCGCCTCGGCCGCCTCGGCCCCGGTCACCCAGTTCGGGTTGGCCTGCTTCATGACGGAGTCCACGGTGGAGCCGACGCCGTACCGGGCCTCGAAGTCGGAGGGGAGGTACGGGATGTTCTGGTTCTTGTGCTTGGCGACCTTGTCGATCTCGGCCTGAGGCAGCTTCGGCATGGCGACCTTGGCCGTGCTGAGCGCCTCGCCCGCCTGGTGCATGGCGTCGCCGACACCCGTGGAGTAGTCGGCGAGCTTCGCCGCCGACTTGTGGAAGTTGCTGGCCCACGCCTTGAAGCCCTCGCCGGCCGGGCCCTCCCAGGCGATCTGGTCGATGTGCGACTTGAGCGCCCCGCTGAGGTCCTTCAGAACACGGCCGGCAGCCTGCAGCTGACTTCCGCGGCCGAGGACCTTCGACGGGTCGCTGCTGTCGACCATGACCTTGAGCTCTTCGTGCTTCATGGGCTCGAAGTTCGTTCCGCCTGCCATCACTCACTCCCCGTCATACCGAGCGTCCTGCCCCCTGGACCAAACATCAGAAGCCCACCTTCGGGCCAGGCCCGTTCGGCCCGGCCGCCGGCGTCGCGACGCCCGCGTTCTTCGCCACGGCCTGCTGGGCGGCGGCCGTGTTCTCCTCGTTGCCCGCGTAGTTGGCCGCCGCCTTCGTGACGGACTTCTGCATTTCCTCGATCTGCTTCACGAAGACCTTGTGCATGTTCACGAGCTCGTTGTGAGCCCGCTGGTAGGCCGTCGTCAGATCGGTGGACTGCGAGAAGTTCTTGCCGAAGTTGTCCGCCTGGAGCCGCTGCTCCTGGAGGTTGTACGGCGCTGCCGCCGAACCCTCCATCGCCTGGAGCAGTGCCTCGATCTTCTTCGTGAACGCCGTCAGGGTGTCCAGCTCGACCTGGACGTTCTTGCTGCCGAACGCGGAGACCAGCTCCGAGGCGCTGGCGTTCGTCTGGACGGCGCGCACAACGGTGTCGGCCGCGCCGAACACGGCGCCGAAGCCGAACAAGCTGTTGCTGTGGCCCGTACCGAGCGAGAACGGCATCTCGTCGGGCTTGACCGCGCCCGTCGTACCGTTGGCCGTCCCCGTACCGTCGCCTGCAGGCGCGTCTGCCACCGTAATCCACCTCTCCCCCGTGTGCGGGGCGGCCCGGAGGCCGCCGCACCGCAACACACCGTCAACTTCTCGGTCATACAGTCTTACTCATGCACCCGTCGGTCCGCACGGAGGGACAGCGGTTGCCTCGGCCATCGTAGCCACCACCGCCGTCGCCCCGGCAGGGCCCATGGCACGACTGAGCGCGATCGGTACGAACTTGACACGCACAGGGCCCTGCCGTGCCATCCCCACCCCACCGCCCCGGGCCCGCCGCCGCCCGCGAGCACCGCCCGCCGACCAGGCCGACGGTCCGCCCGACCCGCCCGCATGGCCCGGCGCACCGGGCGCCGGGCCATGCGGACAGGACGGTCGGGGGCCGGCCGGGCTCAGACCTGCTCGGCCAGCTCCAGCCAGCTCATCTCCAGCTCCTCCTTCTCCTCCCGGACGGCGCGCAGCTGCGTGTCCAGCTCCGCGACCTTGGAGAAGTCGGCGGCGTGCTCCGCGAGTTGGGTGTGGAGCTTGGATTCCTTGTCGTCCAGCTTGGCGATCTGCCGCTCCAGCTTCTGCATCTCCTTCTTCGCCGCCCGCGCGTCCCCGGCCGACAGCCCGGGGGCCGCCGCGGCCTCGGCGGCCGAGGCCCCGGTGGCGGCAGCGGCGGCAGCGGCAGCCGCGGCAGCCATGCGGGCACGCCGCTCCAGGTACTCGTCGACGCCGTTGGGCAGCATCCGCAGCTTCTTGTCGCCGAGCAGCGCGTGCACCACGTCCGTGGTCCGCTCGATGAAGAAGCGGTCGTGGCTGATGACGACCATCGAGCCGGGCCAGCCGTCGAGGAGGTCCTCCAGCTGGTTGAGCGTCTCGATGTCGAGGTCGTTGGTCGGCTCGTCGAGGAAGAGGACGTTCGGCTCGTCCATCAGCAGCCGGAGCAGCTGGAGCCGGCGCCGCTCACCGCCGGAGAGGTCGCCGACCGGGGTCCACTGCTTGTCCTTGCCGAAGCCGAACTGCTCGCAGAGCTGGCCGGCGCTCATCTCCCGGCCCTTGCCGAGGTCGACCCGGGAGCGCACCTGCTCGACGGCCTGGAGCACCCGGGTCTCCGGCTCCAGTTCGGCGACCTCCTGGGAGAGGTAGGCGAGGCGGACGGTCTTGCCGACCTTGATCACGCCGGACGCGGGCTGCACGTCGCCCTCCGAGGCGTACGCGTCGCGCATGGCGCGCAGCAGCGAGGTCTTGCCGGCGCCGTTGACGCCGAGCAGGCCGATCCGGTCACCGGGGCCGAGCTGCCAGGTGAGGTTCTCCAGCAGCAGCTTGGGGCCGGCGGTGACGGTGACGTTCTCCAGCTCGAAGACGGTCCGGCCGAGGCGGGCGTTGGCGAACTTCATCAGCTCGCTCTTGTCCCGCACCTCCGGCACGTCGGCGATCAGGGCGTTGGCGGCCTCGATGCGGTAGCGCGGCTTCGAGGTACGGGCCGGGGCGCCGCGGCGCAGCCAGGCGAGCTCCTTGCGGGCCAGGTTCTGGCGCTTCTGCTCCTCGGTGGCCTCGATCCGGGTGCGCTCGGCGCGGGCGAAGACGTAGTCGGAGTAGCCGCCCTCGTACTCGTGCACGGCGCCGTGCTGGACGTCCCACATCCGGGTGCAGACCTGGTCGAGGAACCACCGGTCGTGGGTGACGCAGACGAGGGCGGAGCGGCGGTTCTGGAGGTGCTTGGCGAGCCAGGCGATGCCCTCGACGTCGAGGTGGTTGGTGGGCTCGTCCAGGACGATCAGGTCGGGCGAGCCGAGCAGCAACTTGGCGAGGGCGATCCGGCGGCGCTCGCCGCCGGAGAGGGGGCCGATGACGGTGTCCAGGCCGTCGGCGAAGCCGGGCAGGTCGAGGCCGCCGAAGAGGCCTTCGATGATGTCGCGGATGCGCGCGTCGCCGAGCCACTCGTGGTCGGCGCGGTCGGCGATCACCTCGTGCCGGATGGTGGCTTCGGGGTCGAGCGAGTCGTGCTGGGTGAGGACGGCCAGCTGCAGTCCGCCGGAGTGGGTGATCCGGCCGCCGTCCGGCTCCTCCAGCTTGGCGAGCATCCGGATCAGGGTGGTCTTGCCGTCGCCGTTGCGTCCGACGACGCCGATCCGGTCCCCCTCACTGACGCCGAGGCTGACCCCGTCCAGAAGGGCCCGGGTGCCGTAGACCTTCGTGACGGACTCGATGGTGGCGAGGTTGACGGCCACGTGTGCTGCGCTCCTGGGTTCGGCGGTCTCGGGGCCGCCCCGGTCTCGCGGCGCACACCCCTTCGGGGAAGGCCCCGATCTCCCCAGCCTAGTCGGCCGTTCCCGGGCGCCTCACCCGCGAGCACCACCGCCCCGGGGCACACCCGTCCCCGGCACCCCGGGCGCCTCACCCGCGAGCACCACCACCCCGGAGCGCCTCCACCCCAGGCACTCCCCGGCGCCACCCCCGGCGCCACCCCCGCGGCGCCTCAGCCGCCGAGCACCGCCGCCCCGGGCACCGGCCCGTACGTCGCGTGTGCGGTGCGGCAGGTGCCCGACGCCCGCAGCGCCTCGGCGACGGCGGCCGCCGCGTCGGCGTCCTTGACGAGGAAGGCACAGGTCGGGCCGGAGCCGGAGACCAGGGCGCCGATCGCGCCGGCCTCGGTGCCCGCGCGCAGGGTGGCGGCGAGCGCGGGGCGCAGCGAGAGGGCGGCCGGCTGGAGGTCGTTGGCGAGCGCGCCGGCCAGGGCGACGGCGTCACCGTCGGCGAGGGCGGCGAGCAGGGCCGGGTCGGCGTCGGGGGTGGGCACGTCGGTGTCGCTGGAGCCGGTGCCGGCCTCCTCGCGGAGGCGGTCGCACTCATGGAAGACGGCGGGGGTGGAGAGGCCGCCGTCGGCGACGGCGAAGACCCAGTGGAAGATCCCGGCGACGGGCAGCGGGTCGAGGATCTCGCCGCGGCCGCGGCCCAGGGCGACGCCGCCGACCAGGGCGAACGGCACGTCGGAGCCGAGCTCGGCGGCCAGCTCCAGCAGGGTGTCGGCCGGCGTGTCGAGGCCCCAGAGCGCGTCGCAGGCGACCAGCGCCGCCGCACCGTCCGCGCTGCCTCCGGCCATGCCGCCGGCCACCGGGATGGCCTTGGCGATGTGCAGGTGGACGGCGGGGCCGGCGAGGCCGTGGTGGGCGGCGAGCAGCCGGGCGGCGCGGGCGGCCAGGTTGCTGTCGTCGAGCGGGACGACGGCGGCGTCCGGCCCGGAGCAGCTGAGGGTGACGCCCTCGCCGGGTGAGCCGGGCGTCGCCGTCACCTCGTCGCCGAGGGCGACGGCGAAGAAGACGTTGGCCAGGTCGTGGAAGCCGTCGGCGCGCAGGCCGCCGACCCCCAGCTGGACGTTGACCTTGGCGGGGACCCGTACCGTGATCACTCGGACTCCGACTTCGCGGGCTTGTGCTCGGCGATCGCGGCGAACTGCTCGACCGTCAGCATCTCGCCGCGCAGCTTGTGGTCGATCCCGGCGGCGGCGAGCGCCTGCTCGGCCCCGGCCGGTGAGCCGGCCCAGCCGGCCAGAGCTGCGCGCAGGGTCTTGCGGCGCTGGGCGAACGCGGCGTCGACGACCGCGAACACCTCCGCGCGGGTGGCGGTGGTCTGCGGCGGCTCGCGGCGGATCAGCGAGACCAGGCCGGAGTCGACGTTCGGCGCGGGCCAGAACACGTTGCGCCCGATGGCGCCGGCCCGCTTGACGTCCGCGTACCAGTTGGCCTTGACCGACGGGACGCCGTACACCTTGTTGCCGGGCTTGGCAGCGAGCCGGTCGGCGACCTCGCTCTGCACCATCACCAGGGTGCGCTCGATGCTGGGGAACGTCGCCAGCATGTGCAGCAGCACGGGCACGGCCACGTTGTAGGGGAGGTTGGCGACCAGCGCGGTGGGCGGCGGGCCGGGGAGCTCGGTGACCTCCATGGCGTCGCTGAGCACCAGGTCGAAGTCCTCGGCGCGGGCGGGCAGCCGGGAGGCGACGGTGGTGGGCAGGTGCTGGGCGAGCAGCGGGTCGATCTCGACGGCGGTGACGTGCGCGGCGACGTCGAGCAGCGCAAGGGTGAGCGAGCCGAGCCCGGGGCCGACCTCGACCACCGCATCCTCGCTCGTCACCTCGGCGGCCCGGACGATGCGGCGCACGGTGTTGCCGTCGATGACGAAGTTCTGCCCGCGCTGCTTGGTCGGCTTCACCCCGAGGGTGGCCGCCAGCTCCCTGATGTCGGAGGCGCCGAGCAGGTGCGTGTCGGAGGTGGGGTCGGTGGTGCTCACCCCGCAAGGATACGGGCGGGGCGGGTGCTCACAGTTCGACGACCTGCTGGAGGTCGATCTCCACGGGGTACGGCAGCTCGGACCTGCTCGTACGTCCAGCCTGGGACGGCGGAAGCTTCCAGTCGATCGGCTCGGCGGTCGTCGCCACCTCCCTCACGCACTCATGCCAGTCGGCATCGCAGTCCGACGAGAGTGCCGAATCGTTTCGGCGTGACCCGATATGTGTTCGACCGATGTCCGTTCGGCCGGCTCAGTACCCGAACGCCCGCGCCGTGTTCGCCGCGATGGCCGTGGCGAGCTCGTCCTCGTGCAGCCCCAGGGTGCCGGCCATCGAGCGGACGGTGACCGGGATCAGGTACGGGGCGTTGGGGCGGCCCCGGTAGGGGTGCGGGGTGAGGAAGGGGGCGTCGGTCTCGACCAGGACGCGGTCGAGCGGGGTGGCCGCGAGGGCGTCGCGCAGGGGCTGGTTGGCCTTGAAGGTGACCGGGCCGGCGAACGAGAGGTACCAGCCGTGCTCGGCGCAGGTCTTGGCCATCGCGGCGTCGCCGGAGTAGCAGTGGAAGACGGTCCGCTCGGGGGCGCCCTCCTCCAGCAGGACGGCGATGACGTCCTCGTGGGCGTCCCGGTCGTGGATGACCAGGGCCTTGTCGTGCCGCTTGGCCATCTCGATGTGGCGGCGGAACGACTCCTTCTGGATCTCGACGCCCTCGGGGCCGGTACGGAAGTAGTCGAGGCCGGTCTCGCCGACGGCGCGGACGTGCGGCAGCGCGGCGAGCGCGTCGATCTCGGCGAGAGCGGCGTCGAGCGCCGCCTGCCCGCCGGCCGGGCGCTGCTGCCCGGACCAGCCGTCCGGGTCGCCGAGGTAGATCCGCGGGGCCTCGTTGGGGTGCAGGGCGACGGCCGCGTGCACCTGCTCGAACTGGGCCGCCAGGTCGGCGGCCCAGCGTGAGCCGGGCACGTCGCAGCCCACCTGGACGACGGTGGTCACGCCGACCGAGGCGGCGCGTGCCAGGCCCTCGGCGGGGGTGCCGGACTGCATGTCCAGGTGGGTGTGCGAGTCGGCGACCGCCACCGCCAGCGGGGCGGGCAGTGGCGGCGGCGTCGACCGGTCGTCGTCCTTCTTGGCCATCAGGCGGAGGGCTTCTCTTCGAGACGCGGGAACAGGATCTCGCCCTTGGTGACGGTGGCACCGGCGGGCAGCCGGCCCCAGTCCGCCACGGTGGCGATGGTCTGCGCGGGCAGCTCGCCGAGGCCCTCGGCGGCGCCGAGCGAGACCCAGAGCTTCTCGGCGGTGGCCGGCATGACCGGGTTGAGCAGGACGGCGGTGGCCCGCAGCGCCTCGGCGGCGGTGTAGAGGATGGTCGCGAGGCGGGCGCGGCCCTCCTCGGAGTCGTCCTTGGCGACCTTCCAGGGCTCCTGCTCGGTGAGGTAGCCGTTGACCTGCTTGACGAACTCGAAGACCGCCGCGAGGCCGCCGGCGAAGTCCAGCTCCTCGCCGATCTTCCGGTCGGCGGTCGCGACCGCCGCCGTCAGCCCGTCCGCGACGGCCTGCTCGGCCGGGCCGGCGGCGACGGCGGCCGGCAGCACCCCGTCGAAGTACTTGCCGACCATGGCCGCCACCCGGGAGGCCAGGTTGCCGAAGTCGTTGGCCAGCTCGGAGGTGTACCGGGCGGTGAAGTCCTCCCAGGAGAACGAGCCGTCGGTGCCGAACGGGATGGCCCGCAGGAAGTAGTAGCGGTAGGCGTCCACGCCGAAGTGCGAGGTGAGGTCCTGCGGGGCGATGCCGGTCAGGTTGGACTTGGACATCTTCTCGCCGCCGACCATCAGCCAGCCGTTGGCGACGACCCGCTTGGGCAGCGGCAGTCCGGCGGCCATCAGCATGGCCGGCCAGATCACCGCGTGGAACCGCAGGATGTCCTTGCCGACGAGGTGCACCGAGGCCGGCCACAGCTCGGCGAAGCGCTCCGGGTCGCTGCCGTAGCCGGCGGCGGTGATGTAGTTCTGCAGCGCGTCCACCCACACGTAGAGCACGTGCTTCTCGTCCCAGGGCAGCGGCACGCCCCAGTTGAAGGTGGAGCGGGAGATGGAGAGGTCCTGCAGGCCCTGCTCGACGAAGCGGAGCACCTCGTTGCGGGCGGACTCGGGAGCGATGAAGCCGGGGTTCTCGGCGTAGAACTCCAGCAGCTTCGGGCCGTAGGCGGAGAGGCGGAAGAAGTAGTTCTCCTCCTCCAGCCACTCGACCGGCTTCTTGTGGATCGGGCAGAGCTTCTCGCCCTCGGTGGCGCCGTCGAGCAGCTCGGCGGGGAGCTTGTACTCCTCGCAGCCGACGCAGTACGGGCCGGAGTAACCGCCCTTGTAGATCTCGCCCTTGTCGTACAGGTCCTGGACGAACTCCTGCACCCGGTCGGTGTGCCGCTGCTGGGTGGTGCGGATGAAGTCGTCGTTGGCGATCTCCAGGTGCTGCCAGAGCGGCTTCCACGCCTCCTCGACCAGCTTGTCGCACCACTCCTGCGGGCTGACCCCGTTGGCCTCGGCGGTCCGCAGGATCTTCTGGCCGTGCTCGTCGGTGCCGGTCAGGTACCAGACCTTCTCGCCGCGCTGGCGGTGCCAGCGGGTCAGCACGTCGCCCGCCACGGTGGTGTAGGCGTGGCCCAGGTGCGGGCGATCGTTGACGTAGTAGATCGGGGTGGAAACGTAGTACGCCGGGGTCGTGCTCCCGGTGGTGCTGTGCTCTGCAGTGGCCGCCATGGTCGGAAAGCTTAATCGGGTACGGGGGCCGCCCTCGACCGAGTTACCCCGGCGGGCGGCCGCGCCACCCGGCGGCCCCGTCGACTCCCGGGCGGCCCCGCCACCGGTGACCCCGTCACCTCCCCGGCGGGCCGCGCTGCCCGCCGGGCGGTCAGCCCGTCAGCCGCGACCAGAGCCGGCCCAGGAAGCCGCGCTGCCGGGCGGGACCGGCCTCCGGTGCGGCCACCGGGGCGGCCACCGGCACCCCGGCCGGCTCGGCGTGCGCCGAGTAGCCGGGGGCGTGCTGCCAGAGCTGGTCCGCGACGGCCACCCGGCCCTCGCGCATGATCCGGACGGTGTGGCCGCCGCACCCCGGGCAGGTCGGCTTGAGCAGCGGGGACGGCACCCTGACACCGTTGGCGTGGTACTCGAACACGACCCGCCCGTCGCGGGCCACGTGGTGCTCGATGTCGTACGCCTGCTCCCAGCCGTACCCGCAGCTCAGGCACGCGAAGGAGTAGGCCTCCCGGACGGTCTCCACGGGAGAGTGCGGCCGGCCGGTCAGGCCGGGGTCGCTCAGCGCGTTACCACCACGAGGGCTACCGATCGTCTCGCTCATAGCCGTCTCCCAGCGCCCGCCGGACGCTCGCCCGGCTGGGTCTTTCCAACCCAGGAAATGCCCGGAACGCCCCGGTCGATGCCCGTCTTGTGAAGTCTTGGACGCGGATTGGGAATCCCTATACGAAAGGGTGGGTCGTCTCCGGAAACCACGGCCAAAGCTTCAGCTCAACGGGTGTTTACCCGGGGCCTTCTCTCCAAGGTACGCGCCCCCGCCGACTGCGGCACCCCCGGTCTCAGGGCTTCACCACCGCCGCGTTCTTGGCCGCGACCACCGCGTCGAACACGTCCCGCTTGGGCAGCGCGAGCTCCGCCGCGACGGCCGCGATGGCCTCCTTGCGCCGCTCGCCGGCCTCCTCCCGGACGGCCACCAGGCGGGCCAGCTCGGCCGGGGTCAGCTCCTGCGGGGCGGCCGGCGGGGCGCCCGCGACCACCACGGTGATCTCGCCCTTGACGCCCTCGGCCGCCCAGGCCGCCAGCTCGCCGATCGGGCCGCGCTTGACCTCCTCGTACGTCTTGGTCAGCTCGCGGCAGACGGCGGCGGGCCGGTCAGCGCCGAACGCCTCGGCCATCGCGGCCAGCGCCTCGGCGATCCGGTGCGGGGCCTCGAAGAAGACCATGGTGCGCGGCTCGGCGGCGACCGTGGCGAGCTGGCGGGCCCGGTCTCCGGTCTTGCGCGGGAGGAAGCCCTCGAAGGTGAAGCGGTCCACCGGCAGGCCGGAGAGCGCCAGCGCGGTGAGCACGGCGGACGGCCCGGGTACCGCGGTCACCTTGACGTCGGCGGCGACGGCGGCGGCCACCAGCCGGTAGCCGGGGTCGGAGACCGAGGGCATCCCGGCGTCGGTGACCAGCAGCACCCGGGCGCCGCCGACCAGCGCCTCGACGAGTTCGGGGGTGCGGCCGACCTCGTTGCCCTCGAAGTAGGAGACGACCCGCCCGGCCGGGGTCACCCCGAGCGCCTGGGTGAGCCGGCGCAGCCGCCGGGTGTCCTCCGCCGCGATCACGTCCGCGGTGGCCAGCTCGGTGAGCAGCCGGGGCGGGGCGTCCGAGACGTCGCCGATGGGTGTGCCTGCGAGAACGAGTACTCCTGTCACGCGCCCCATCCTTCCAGCATCGAGGCCCCAGGTGTTTTTGGTGACGATTCGGGCAGCTTCGGAGGGAGCCGTTCTCCGTGTGGGAAGCGCCCCTACGATGTGGCGGATGAACGGCGACACGGCGGCAGAGACGCCCACTGGTACAGACCCCACCGCGCAGGGTGGCGTCGGCGTGCCGGTCCTGACGGACCAGGCGTCCCCCGCCGTCCCGGCCCCCCGCGCGCCCGAGCCGGAGCCCGAGCGGCCGCGGTCCGCGGGTGCGGCCTGGCTGCGCGGCCTGTCCCGGTACGGCTACACGCCGGCGCCGCAGGCCACGCTCGCCGAGCGGCTGGTGCCGCCGATGCCGGACGGCCCGGGCGTGACGCCGGACCGCGTCGCGCCCTGGCCGCTGCTGCTGCGGCTCGGCATAGCCCTGCCGGAGGCCCTGTGGTCCTGGCTCCTCCGCTGGGCGGGGTGGCTCGGCCCGCTCGCAGTGGCGCTGTTCGCCGGGATCCTGCGGTTCACCAACCTCGGGCAGCCGCACGCGATCATCTTCGACGAGACGTACTACGCCAAGGACGCCTACGCGCTCTGGCATGGCGGCTACGAGATCAACTGGCCGGACGGCGCCAACGAGCAGATCATCGCGGGCGGGCCGGTGCCCTACCGGCCGGACCCGAGCTACGTGGTCCATCCGCCGGTCGGCAAGTGGATCATCGGCGCCGGCGAGCAGCTGTTCGGGATGAACCCGTTCGGCTGGCGGTTCGCGGTGGCGCTGCTCGGCACGCTCTCCGTCCTGATGGTGGCCCGGATCGCCCGCCGGCTGTTCCGCTCGACGCTGCTGGGCTGCGTGGCCGGGCTGCTGCTCGCCGTGGACGGCCTGCACTTCGTACTCAGCCGCTCGGCGCTGCTGGACCTGGTGGTGATGTTCTGGATCCTCGCCGCCTTCGGCTTCCTGCTGCTGGACCGTGACCACACCCGGGCCCGGATCGCCCGGCGTGTCGGCGGCGTCGCCGACGCGGCGGCCGCCCAGCGGTTGAACCTGGGCTGGCGTCCGTACCGGATCGCGGCCGGTGTCTGCGTCGGCCTGACCTGCGCGACCAAGTGGAGCGGCCTGTACGTGGCGGCCGCCTTCGGCGTGCTGACGGTGCTCTGGGACGCCGGCGCCCGCCGCCTGGCGGGGGCGGGCCGCCCGTACCTGTGGACGCTGGTGCGGGACGTCGTGCCGGCCTTCGTGTCGGTCGTCGTGGTCTCCGCGGTGGTCTACGTGACCTCCTGGTGGGGCTGGTTCGCCAGCAGCACCGTGCCCGGCAGGGGCGGCTACGGCCGCGACTGGGCGGTCGGCCGGTCCACCGACTACCCGTGGATCCCGGAGGGCCTGCGGGCGCTCTGGCACTACCACTCGACGGTGTACGACTTCCACACCCACCTGAGCGACCCGCACACCTACCAGTCGAACCCGTGGAGCTGGCTGGTCCTGGGCCGCCCGGTCTCCTTCTTCTACGAGTCCCCCAAGCAGGGCCAGGCCGGCTGCACGGTGAGCGAGTGCGCCCGCGAGGTGCTGGGCATCGGCACCCCGCTGCTCTGGTGGACCGGCGCGGTGGCGCTGGTGTACTGCCTCTGGCGCTGGGCCGCCCGGCGCGACTGGCGGGCCGGCGCGGTGCTCTGCGGCCTGGCCGCGGGCTACCTGCCCTGGTTCGCCTACCAGCAGCGGACGATCTTCCTCTTCTACGCGGTGGCCTTCGTGCCGTTCCTGGTGCTCGCGGTCACCATGATGGTCGGCGCCCTGATCGGCCCGCCCGGGGCGTCCCGGGACCGCCGGATCATCGGTTCGGCGGCGGCCGGGCTGCTGGTGCTGCTGATCGTGTGGAACTTTCTCTTCTTCTACCCCCTGTTCACGGGGGAGACGATTCCGATGGACGACTGGCGCAGGCGGATGTGGTTCAACAGCTGGATCTGAGCGGGGGAACGGTGCCGACGTGGTGCGCGACACGTACCAGATCCGTCACAAGACCCCGGCATTTCGTCAGTGCGCGGAGCCGGTCTGCCTAGGCTGAGCACCGAACGCGTATCCGGCCACCTCCGAAAGCGGCCAGTCGCCAGACCCTTGGGGGAGCAGCACCATGCGCAGAGGCGCGAAGATCGGCATCATCACCGGCGTGTCCCTGGCCGTGCTCGCGGGCGGCGGGTACGGGGCGTACAGCCTCGTCGGCGGCTCCGGCGGCACGGACGGAGCCCAGGGCAAGAAGGCCCGCACGGTGGTGGCCGAACCTCCCAGCGCGGACCAGGCGACGGCCGGCGCCAAGGACTTCCTGGAGGCCTGGGCCGCCGGTGACCTCGCCAAGGCCGCCGGACTGACCGACGACCCGGCGGCCGCGACCACGGCGCTGACGGCCTTCAAGGACCAGGTGAAGCCCAGCGGGCTGACCCTCGCGCCGTCCGGCCCGGCGACCCCCGCCGCCTTCGCCTCGGCGACCGGCACCCCCTCCCCCGCCGCCAAGGCCACCGGCGCGGCCTCCGCCTCGGCGACGCCGTCCGCGGCGGGCACCGATGCGCCGTCGGCCTCCGCCTCGGCGGCCCCGACCGGTGTGCTGATGGGCTTCAAGGCCCGCGCCGAGTTCGAGGGCACCAACCGGGTCTGGGACTACAACGGCTTCCTCGGCGTCGTGAAGATGAGCGACAACACCCCGGCCGTGCACTGGGCGCCCTCGGTGCTCCACCCTCACCTGGGCCCGGGCGAGGTCATCTCCACCCAGCCGGTCTTCGCCCCGCCGGGCAACGTGGTCGACCGCAACGGCAAGCCGCTGCAGGGCAGCTCGATCACGCCGGCGCTGCTCTCCACCCTGCAGACGAACTACCGCAAGATCCTCCAGTCGGACCCGACCAAGGACCAGAGCGACGCGGGCAGCGGCGTGGTGATCACCGACGCGGCCGGCAAGGGCGCCCAGGACAAGCTGTTCACCATCGTCGAGCCCAAGCCCGCCAAGCCGTTCAAGCTGACCATCGACAACGCGATCCAGGCCGCCGCCGAGAAGGCGATGACCGACCTCGGCGGCAAGTCGGGCTCGATCGTGGCCATCGAGCCGAGCACCGGCCAGGTCCTGGCCTTCGCCAACGCGCCCGCCAACGGCCAGAACCGCGCCTTCGAGGGCCAGCTCGCCCCCGGCTCGACGATGAAGATCGTCACCTCGACGGCCCTGCTGGAGGCCGGCGTCAATCCGGACACCGTGGTGCCCTGCCCGCTGAAGAGCAGCAACGCGCAGGCGATCCCGAACTCCTTCCCGGACGCCTACCCGAACAACACGCTCCAGCAGGACTTCATGATCTCCTGCAACACCGCCTTCATCAACCAGGGCCTGGCCAGCCTCAAGCCGAACACCCTGGGCAGCACCGCCAAGGACGTCTTCGGCATCGGGATGGACTGGAAGACCGGCCTGACCAACTCCGACGGCAAGGTGCCGGACCCGGGGACCAACAAGGACGAGCAGGCCATGCAGTCCATCGGCCAGGGCAAGGTCCAGATGAACCCGCTGGCCATCGCCTCGATCACCGCCACCGTGCAGAGCGGCGAGTTCAAGCAGCCGATCCTGGTCGCCGACCTGCCGCAGCAGAAGGCCGCCCGGTCGCTCTCCCCCGACGTCGCCGGCAAGCTGCGCGCGATGATGGCGGCCACGGCCAAGGACGGCACCGCCAAGGCCGTCATGAACGGGATCTCGGACAATGCGGGCGCCAAGACCGGCTCGGCGGAGGCCACCGGCGTCGAGACCACCAACAGCTGGTTCACCGCCTACCGCGGCAACATCGCCATCGCCGCCGAGGTCCAGGGCGGCGGCCACGGCGCCGACGCGGCCGGCCCGGCCGTCGCCTCCGTCATCAAGGCGGCCGGCACCCGCTGAGCCCTGCCGAGGAACGCCCTGCCCCGGTCAGCTCCGGGGCAGGGCCGGCTCCGGCCGGGCCAGCAGGCAGGTGGACGGGACGGGCCGCCGCCCGCTCCAGCGCCGGGCCGCCAGCCGGGGCCAGATCACCAGCACCACCGGCAGCGCCAGATATCCGAACCGCCCGGCCGGCGCCAGCATGAACGCGATCGCCAGCCCCGCCGCGAGCAGGTCGGCGGCGGCGATCGCGGAGACCGGCGGCCGGGCCAGCAGCCAGATCGCCACCCCCAGCCCGCCGACCGTCATCAGCGCCAGCGACACGGTGTGCCCGGTCGGCCCGAACCCGGCCAGCACCTTGCCGGGCAGCGGGCTGCCTGCCGGCGTCTGGATCGCGGTCAGCCCCAGCGGGAACCGCACCACCTGCTCGCGCAGCGCGTCCGCCCGGGCCAGCGCGGAGGGCCCGATCACCGCCAGGCCCGCGCCGAGCGCGGTCAGCCCGGCCCGGGCGGCCGGGCGCCGCCCGTACAGCCGCCAGAGCAGCAGCACGGCCACCGGCAGCGCCGGCCAGGCCGTCCATTTCAGCGTGCAGGCCAGCGCCAGGACCAGCCCGGCACCGATGGTGCGGTCCCGTTCGGCCAGCGCCATGGCCAGACAGCAGACCCCGATCAGCGGCAGGTCCACCCCGCCGACCACCAACGCCAGCGCGATCAGCGGCGAGGCGGTGAGCACGCCCAGCGGCAGCAGCGGGGCGCGGTCCCGGGACGGCCGCAGCAGCCGCCAGCTGGCCAGCAGGCACGCCAGGAAGGTCAGCGCGAACCAGATCCGGGCGTCCCCGGCCACCTGCGCCACCGGGTTGCCGCTGCCCACCAGGGCGCGCGGCATCCCGAACAGGGTCATGGCCGGCAGGTACGGGTTGTAGTCGGTGACGACCACCGGGTGGGGCAGGTACGGGCTGCCGGTGGTGAGCAGCAGATGCGCCGAGCGTTCGACCACCATCACCTCGGACTGGTGGCGGCCCTCCAGCGCCAGCAGCGCCAGCGGCACCAGGACGGCGCCCAGGAGGGCGACCCCGGCCGCCGCACGGGCGGCGAACCGCCGGGGCAGGGTCAGGCAGAGCAGCCCGGCGAGGGCGTACGCGGGGGCCGCGACGGTGCCCCAGAGCCGTTGGTTGGGCAGGTCGGAGACGAGCGGGAAGGCCGCCGCCCAGCCGGCGGCGATCAGGCAGCCGAGCAGTTGGACGCGGCGCATCGAGGCGAGCCGGGCCGGATTCAGCCGATCGGGGGGTGGCGATGGCGTGCCGTCACCACGCTGACGGGGGAACGGCCTGGCGGTCAGGCTGCGGCGCAGCCGTTCGCGCCCGGTCGGTGGCCCGGCCGCCGCGGGCGGGACGGCCGCGCCACGGCCGGTGAAGCGGCCGCGCGGGCGGGAGTGGCCGGGCGTGCGGGTGCTCACCATGGTGGAAGGTTATTGGCGGGGACCGCGCCCTGTCGCCGTGTCCGGTATGTGAGTGTCCACGGGGACGAATGGGGCCGCCGGGGTGTCGTCACCGTCCGACGGCCCCGTCCGCGGGTGGCCGTGATGGTCAGCCGGCCTTGCTGTCGGCGAGCACGTCGGCCGCGTCGGGCTGCTCCGCGCGCTCCAGCTTGGAGTGCTTGATGCTGTAGCCGAAGTAGACGGCCAGGGCGATCACGAGGGCGACCCCGCCGGCCTCGAAGGTGTCGGTGTGCAGGCCGGTGATCAGGTAGATGCAGAAGCCGACGCTGACCAGCGGGACGACCGGGTAGCCGGGCACCTTGAAGCCGCGCGGCAGGTCGGGCTGGGTGCGGCGCAGGATGATCACGCCGATGGAGACCACCGAGAAGGCGATCAGGGTGCCGAGGCTGGTGATGTCGGCCAGCTTCTCCAGCGGGATGAAGGCGGCCAGCGCGCCGACGCCGAGGCCCACCACGATGGTGTTCCAGACCGGGGTGCCGGTGCGCGGCGAGAGCTGGGCGAAGCGCTTGGGCAGCATGCCGTCGCGGCCCATCGAGTACAGGATGCGGGTCTGGCCGTAGATCACCACGAGGGTGATGGAGAAGATCGAGAGGATCGCGCCGATCGCGAAGACCATCGCGGGCCAGCTCTGGCCGGTGATGTCCTGCAGGATCTGGGCGAGGCCGGCCTCCTGGCCGTCGAACTTCTCCCAGGGCTGGGCGCCGATGCCCGCCAGGGCGACCAGGATGTAGAGCAGGGTGACCACGACCAGCGAGATGATGATCGCCATCGGCAGGGTGCGGCGCGGGTTCTTGACCTCCTCGCCGGCGGTGGAGACGGCGTCCAGGCCGATGAACGAGAAGAAGATGCTGGAGGCCGCGACCTGCACGCCACCGATGCCGAGCGGCATGAACGGGGTCAGGTTGCCGGAGTGGAAGCCGGTCAGCGCGACGCCGACGAAGAGCACCAGGATGAGGATCTTGACGGCCACCATGGCCGCGTTGACCTTGACGGACTCGCTGACGCCGCGGATCAGCAGGAAGCAGACCATCGCGACCAGCAGCAGCGCCGGCAGGTTGAACCAGTGGGTGCTGTCGGGCGCGCCGGAGAGGTGCTCGGGGATGTGCAGGCGACCACCGCTGGCCAGGTCGAGGAACTTGTTCAGGTACTCGGCCCAGCTGACCGCGATCGCGGAGGCCGAGACGCCGTACTCCATCAGCAGGCAGATGCCGACGGCGAACGCGACACCCTCACCGAGGGTGGCGTAGGCGTACGAGTACGAGGAGCCGGAGACCGGGATCGCGGACGCCATCTCGGCGTAGCAGAGCGCGGTGAGGCCGGCGGTGACCGCGGCGATCACGAAGGACAGGATCACGGCCGGGCCCGCCGACGGCACCGCGGTGCTGAGCACGAAGAAGATGCCGGTGCCGATGGTGGCGCCGATGCCGATCGAGGACAGCTGCCAGAGTCCGATCGAACGCCGCAGGTGGATGCCGGAGCGTCCGCCCTCTTCGGGCGCACCGGCGGGGAGGGCGCCGTGGCCCTCACTCTCGGCGATCAGGGTGGAGACGGGCTTGCGCCGCAGCAGGCGCGCGCCGAGGGTGTTGCTGGCCAAAACGACGATCCTTCTAGGCGGGGGAGGGTGTCCTAGCGGCCGGTCACGCGATGCGCCATGGGGTGACATCAAGGACCAACCGAACAAACATGGGACAGTACCCCGCGAAAGCACCAGTGTCGCAAACGAACAGTCGCGCCGCGCGCATTGTACGAATCGTCGCATCAGACTGCACAAACCGGACACTTCGCAAACGGCGGATCTCTCATCGAGCAGCTAAGCCCCAGGTCAGCGCCGCCTTGGGCACCGTCAGCGGCCCAGTACGGCCTGCATCACCGAGCGCGCGATCGGCGCCGCGAGGCCGCCACCGGTGACGTCCGAGGCGTCACTGTCCGCGATCACCACGGCGACGGCCACCGGCGGCACGTCGTTCGAGCCGGCCGGCCCGGCCCAGGAGATGAACCAGGCGTACGGCGTCCCGGTGTTGTCCACCCCGTGCTGGGCGGTGCCGGTCTTGCCGCCGACGACCGCGCCGGCGATCCGGGCGTTGCGCCCGGTGCCGTTCTCCACCACGTCGGTCATCAGCTTCTGCACCTGCCCGGCCACCGCCGGGCTCATCGCCCGCCGGTACACCTCCGGACGCATCAGCTGCACGGTGGCGCCGTCGCTCCTGGTCAGCTTGTCCACAAGCTGTGGATGCATCACCGTCCCGTTGTTGGCGACCCCGGCCGCGACCATCGCCATCACCAGTGGGGTGGCCGCGGTGTCGAACTGGCCGATGGAGGAGAGCGCCACCTGGGACTGGTTCATCGCCGTGTCGAAGTTGGAGCGCGCCGGCCGGACGGGGACGTCCAGCCTGGCGTCGTTGAAGCCGAAGTCCTCGGCCGTCGCCACCATCCTGTCCAGCCCCACCTGCACTCCGAGGTAGCCCATGACGCTGTTGCAGCTGAGGACCATCGCGGTGTCCAGCGACTGCCCCGGCTCGTCGCAGGCCGAGGTGTCGTTGACCAGCGGCGTCGTGGTACCCGGCAGCACGTACGGGTACGGCGCGGTGGTCGGCGCGTCGATGTCGGAGACCACGCCGTTCTGCAGCGCGGCCGCCGCGGTGACCACCTTGAAGGTCGAGCCCGGCGGGTAGGTCTGGCGCAGCGCCCGGTTGAGCATCGGCTGGTCCGGGTCGGCCTGCAGCCTGTTCCAGGCCGCCTGGTCCGCGGCGGAGGAGCCGGCGAAGCTCCCCGGGTCGAACGACGGCGTGCTGGCCAGCGCCAGGATCCGGCCGGTGGCGGGCTCGATCGCGGCGACCGCGCCCTTCTGGCCGCCCAGCCCGCGCATCGCGGCCTGCTGGGCGGCCCGGTCGATCGTCGTGTGGACGTCACCGCCCGGGTTCTGCTTCCGCGCGATGGCGTCCCAGACGGCCCAGCTCGCCAGCCGGCTGTCGGTGCCGGAGAGCAGGTCGTCCTCCGTCCCCTCCAGCTGGGTGTTGCCGTACGCCTGCGAGGAGTACCCGGTGACGGCCGCGTACAGCGGCCCGTCGGTGTAGGTGCGCTTGTAGTCGTACCGGCCGCCGGTCGGCTCCGAGCCGGTGACGCTGTCGGCGCCCACCCGGATGTTGCCCCGCGGCTGGGAGTACCGCTCGATGGTGAGCCGCTGGTTGGCCGGGTTGTGGTCCAGTTCCTTGGCCTGGAACACCTGCACCCGGGTGGCCTGGACGCAGAGCGCCCCGATCAGCAGCAGGCAGAAGGTGCCCGCCCGGCGTCCGGTGACGGAGATCCCGGGCCGGCCCTGCGGCCCGTTGCCCCTGCCGCGGCCCAGCGCCATCAGGCCTCCCCGGGGGCCGGCCGGCGGGCGAGGTCGCTCATCCGCACCAGCAGCGCGACGATGATCCAGTTGGTCACCACCGAGGAGCCGCCCTGGGCGACGAACGGCAGCGTCATCCCGGTCAGCGGGATGAGGTCCAGCACCCCGCCGGCGACCACGAACACCTGGAGGCCGACGATCGCGGCCAGCCCGATCGCCAGCAGCCGCCCGAACGGGTCGCGCAGCGCGATGCCGGTCCGGAACCCGCGGGAGACCAGCAGCGCGTACAGCAGGAAGAGCGCGATCAGCCCGGTCAGGCCCAGCTCCTCGCCGATGGTGGCGAGGATGAAGTCGGACTTGGCGGCGAACCCGATCAGCACGGAGTGCCCGTTGCCGAGCCCGGCGCCCAGCTCCCCTCCCCAGGCGAAGGCGAACAGCGACTGGGCGATCTGGTTGGCGCCCCGGCCGGCCGCGATCGAGCCGAGCGGGTCCAGCCAGTCGTTGACCCGGCTGTGCACGTGCGGCGAGAGCCGGCCGACCCCGACCGCCGCCACCGCGGCCAGGAACAGCCCGATCGCGATCCAGCCGCTGCGCGCGGTGGCCACGTAGAGCATCACCACGAAGAGGCCGAAGAAGAGCAGCGAGGTGCCGAGGTCGGTCTCCAGGACGAGGACGCCGACGAACGCCGCCCAGATCAGCAGCACCGGCCCGAGCACCCGCCCGCGCGGCAGCTGGAACCAGAGCACCCGGCGGCCGGTCAGCGCCAGCGCGTCCCGGTGCACCGCCAGGTAGGCGGCGAAGAAGACCGCCAGCAGGATCTTGGCGAACTCCCCGGGCTGGAAGGAGAGCGGCCCGACCGTGATCCAGATGCGCGAGCCGTACACCGGCGGGAAGAAGATCGGCAGCACCAGCAGGACCAGCGCCACCAGCGCGCCGATGTACGCGTAGCGCTGCAGCCGCTTGTGGTCGCGCAGCAGCAGGACGACGGCGATGAACAGGCCCACCCCGAGGGTGGACCAGAGCAGCTGGGTGGGCGCCGCGCCGCTGCCCGCCGTGGCGCGGTCCAGGCGGTAGATGACGACCAGGCCGGTCCCGTTGAGCAGCACGCCGATCGGCAGCAGCAGCGGGTCCGCGTACGGCGCCTTCCAGCGGACCACGGCGTGCGCCAGCAGTGCGAGCACGCCGAGCGCGGCGCCGTACTCGGCCGCGTCGGCGGGCACCGTGCCGTCGACGTTGACGCCGGCCTCGGCGTAGCCGAAGACGGCGATCAGCACGGCGGCCAGGACCAGCGCGAGTTCGGTGTTGCGCCGGGTGGGCACCGTCCGGCGCGGCCGGCCGGCGCTTCTCGTCACGGCGGAGGGTGTCGCCACGGACCGTCCTGGGTGTCCCTGCTGCGGTGGTGGTGGGTGGGCCGTCGTACGACGGCGATCGGGGCGGACGGGCGGCCGGGCCCGTCCGCCCCGACGTGAGCGGCTGGTCGGTTGGGCCGGTGGCTCAGACGGAGGCCTGGGCGCTCTGCGGCCGGGACGCCTCGACGGTCGCCCTCAGCTCGGCCTCGGCCTCGACGGAGAGCGAGGTCTGGATGATCCGGCCCCCGTAGCGGGCCAGCGCCGGGACGACCTTGTCCGCGGTGGCGCGCTCCACGACGACCGCGTCCTCCAGGTCGATCAGCTTCTGCGTCTGCAGGCCGACCGCCTCGTTGCGCACCGCCTGGGCGGTGGCCAGATCCGGGTAGGCGATCGCGAAGAGGTTGCTCACGTGCGGGTCCTTCCACTCCGTCGGACGTACCGGCCGGGGCAGCGCGCCGGTGCGGCGACGCCGGTACCCCTTTCGTCACCCTAACGAGCACTATCCATATTTATCGGTTCTTCTCCCCGGTGTGTCCCGGATTGCCCGGCCCCCTCCGCATCCCCTCCGCACCCCCTCCACACTCCTCTCCGCGCCCTTCGGCGCGTCCTTCGGCGCCCGGCGCCCGATCGCCCACCGGCGCCCGGGAGTTCACGCCGGATCCCGGCCACCCGCACACCGGACCGCGTTGGCCACGGCGAACTGATGATCCCTAGGATCTGGCGGGTGACTACCGGACGACGACCCAAGGCCAGGCTCGGCAGCCTGCTGGCCGCCCTGGCGATAACAGGCGGTGCGCTGCTCAGCGGCCTGCCCGCCCATGCCGACGAACCATCAGCCGGCTCCGCCGGCAAGGAAGCCCCCCGGGTCGACCTCGTCCTGGACGTCAGCGGCTCCATGCGCGCCGCCGACATCCAGGGCAAGAGCCGCATCTCGGTGGCCCAGCAGTCCCTCAACGAGGTGATCGACGCCCTGCCCGCGGAGACCGAGTTCGGCATCCGCACCCTCGGCGCCAACTACCCCGGCGACGACAAGGCTCAGGGCTGCCAGGACACCAAGCAGCTCTTCCCGGTCGGCAAGACCAACAAGGTCGAGGCCAAGACGGCCGTCGCCACGCTGCGCCCGACCGGCTGGACCCCGATCGGCCTGGCCCTGCGCGGCGCCGCCCAGGACCTCGGCAAGGGCGAGACCACCCGCCGGGTGGTGCTGATCACCGACGGCGAGGACTCCTGCGCCCCGCCGGACCCGTGCGACGTGGCCCGCGAGCTGGCCGCCCAGGGCATCCACCTGGTGGTCGACACCCTGGGCCTGGCGCACGACGACAAGACCCGTCAGCAGCTGCTCTGCATCGCCAACGCCACCGGCGGCACCTACACCGACGTCCGCACCCAGGAGCAGCTCACCGACAAGGTGAAGCAGCTGGTCGACCGCTCCAACGACACCTACACCGTGACGCCGGTCAAGACCGCGGGCACCGACAAGTGCGAGAGCGCGCCCGTGCTGACCCCCGGCGTCTACAGCGACCGGGAGAAGTTCTCGGAGCACCGCGTCTACCGCGTCCCGGTCAAGGCCGGTCAGGAGCTGCGCGCCTCGGTCAGCGTCTCCGTGGACCGGGCCGTGGCCCGCGACTACGGGGTCCTGCTCCAGGCCACCAGCACCGCCGGCCAGGAACTGGTCCGCGGCACCGACGCCGGCAGCGGCCGGACCGATGTGGTCTCCACCGGCCTGCGCTGGTCCACCGACGACTCCAAGGGCTACGCCTCCGCGACGCCCTCCGCCTCGCCGAGCGGCAAGCCGGAGACCACCGTCTGCCTGGTCGTCAGCAACTCGCTGGCCGCCCAGCCCGGCGTCCAGGCCGAGCCCGGCCTGCCGCTGGAACTGACGGTCGACCTGACCGCCGCCTCGCCCGCCCCGGACGGCCCGGCGATGGGTCTCGGCCGCGGCTGGATCCTGCTGCTGGTGCTCACCCTGGCCGGCCTGCTGACCGGCCTGCTCTTCGGCTGGATCGCACGCTGGCGGATCGCTGTCTGGCGGGAGAACTGACCATGCCCAACTCGACGACCCGCGGCTCCTTCCGCAAGGCTCTGGCCGGGCTCACCCTGCTCCCGGCCCTCGTGGTCGCGGCCCCGGCCGCCTCCGCCGCCTCCCCGTCCGCCTCGCCCAGCGCGAGCGGCACCCCCGCCCCCGTCACCAAGGCCGGGACGTCCTTCCTGACCGCGATCAACCTCGCCGCCCGCCAGGACGCCAATGTCGCCGCCTCCACCGGCGACTACCTGTACTGGGCGTTCGGTGCCTCCGAGGGCCAGACCCCGACGGTCGGCCTGACCGTCAACCTGGCCCCCTCCACCGACCGGCACGGCCCGCAGACCTGGAGCGTCGAGGTCTTCGACGGGCTGCGCCGCCGCCAGTCCTGCACCGCCGGCACGCAGAACGCGACCGCCGAGCCCACCGCGGCGTCGCTCGCCCTGAGCTGCACCCTGCGCGAGGTCCGCTCCTGGGCCGAGCCGTGGTCCGGCGACCCGCTGCCCGGCACCTACTACGTCCGTCTCTCGGTCTCCGACGTCCCGCAGCCCGACCTCGGCCTCGCCGCCTCCGTCCAGCTGCACGTCGCCGCCAAGGGCGACGCGGACAACGCCCAGCCGGAGGGCGGCGAGCTCAAGGCCCCGCTCGTCCCGCCGGCCGGCGGCGGCGCCGCGACCGCCAAGGCGGCCGCGCCGGCGGAGCCCGAGGACCACTGGTACACCGGCTGGTTCTCCGGCTGGAACAGCCGCTGGTTCTGGACCCTCGCAGGCGGCGCCCTGGCCGCCCTGGCCGGCGTCGCGGGCTACACCCTGACCCGCCACCCGCGCGGCCACCGTCCGGCCCGCTACGGCACCGTCCCGCCGCAGGCCGGCGCCCCGCAGCCGGGCCCCTACGCGGGCTCGGGTCAGTCCTGACGGACCCCGCCCCCCCGAGGGCCGGCCGGAGCACCCGCTCCGCCCGGCCCTCGGCCGTTTCCGCCCCACAGGAGTGATCATCGTCACGCCGCCGAACCGGCGCTCCGCCCCGAGCGCCTGACCCGCCATCCGGTGCCTACGCCCCCACAACGCAGAAGTCCCGCCCGATCTGATGATCGGGCGGGACTTCCTGTTGGGTGGAGCTGAGGGGATTCGAACCCCTGACCCCCTCGATGCGAACGAGGTGCGCTACCGGACTGCGCCACAGCCCCAACGAGAAGAAACTTTAGCACCTTTCGGAGGGGGCTTGTGACCACCCCCCGGGACGCCGTCCCGGTCGGCGCCCGGCGCGGTCATTCGTTGGCGGCGCGGGGGCGGGTCTCGGCGGCCGGGGCTTCGGCGTACTGGTCGAAGAGCGGAGTGGTGCGGGCCTCGGTGGGGCGGCCGGCGGTCCAGGTACCGGGGGCCGACAGGTCGAGGGCGCGGGTGACCCGGGGGGCCACCGGAGCGGTGACGTAGGTCGGCAGCGGGACGGGCACGGGCTCCCAGGAGTCCGGGCCGGCCGCGCCGCGCTCGCGCATGCCGTCGACCCACTCCTCGTGCTCGGTCGCCTCCGCCACGGCGGACGCCGAGGCGGAGCCGGTGGCCGGGGCGGGGTCGGCCGGGGCCGGCTCGGTGGCGAGCCGCAGGTGCGGGCGGCCGCGGACGGGCTCCGCGGGGGCGTCCGGCACCGGCTCCTCCGCCGGGCGGGCCTCGGCGCGCTGCTGCTCGCGCTTGCGCAGCCGCTCGGCGGCCTGGGCGGCCCGGGCGCGATCGAGCTTCACCTCGTACCGCTGGCGCTCCAGCTTGCGCAGGTGGCCGATGTAGAGGGTGAGGAGGACGGCCGGCACGGCCGGGACCCAGAGGAAGGCCAGACCGGCCACCGCCGCGACGACCGCGCCGAGCGCGAACGCCAGGAAGAGGACACTGACCATCCTGCGACGCCGGGCGAGCAGCCGCGCCCGGCGCTCGACCCCGGCCCGCCGCTCGGCGGTCTCCTCGGCCGCGCGCTCGGCGGCGCGCTCGGCGGCGCGCTCGCCCGTCCGCTCGCCCGTCCGCTCGGCCGGGTGCTCCACGGGCCGCTCGGCCGGATCGTCCGACGGGCCCTCCGCCCGATCCTCGGCGGGACCGTTCCCGGGGTCGCCGGAGTCGGCCTCGTCCCGTCCGGGAGGGCCGTCCTTGCTCTGCTCGTCGTCACGCGGTTCGTCGCCCAGGGCCCGGGATGCCCGCCGCTCCAGCGCCGAACGCCCGGCCAACAGGCGGATGGCGGTGCTGAAGCGTTCCGTCGGGCGCGCCTCGTTGAGCTCGTCCTGCCTGCGGAGCCACATCGGCACGAGATAGGCGGCCCAGGCCCCTACGATGACGGCGTAGATAAGGCCGCTACTGCTCACGTTTCACACCGTACGGGCGCCGGGGAAGGCCTGGCAGCAATTTGGCACGGCGTGTCGTGTGATCAAGCTGATTCTCCGACTATTTTGCCGGTATTTGTGCCCGTCCGTCGCCACGCCGATGCCATATCGATATTTCTTTCGAACATGTATTCAATTCCTGCGGCCGCGCCCGGAACTGAGCGCCCGCCAGCGCTCCAGCATCCCCTCGGCGACCTCCTCCGCGGTGAGCGCGTACACCAGGTGGTCCCGCCAGTCGCCGTCGATGTGCAGATAGCGCGGCCGCATTCCCTCCGAGCGGAAGCCGAGCTTTTCCACCACCCGCCGGCTCGGCCCGTTCTCCGGGCGGATGCAGACCTCGATCCGGTGCAGTCCGAGCGTGCGGAAACAGTGGTCCACCGAAAGCGCCACCGCGGTCGGCATGATGCCCCGGCCGGCCACCGCCTCGTCGACCCAGTAGCCGACATTGGCCGAGCACATCGAACCCCAGGTGATCCCGCCCACGGTCAGCTGGCCGACCAGCCGGCCCTTGTGGAGCACCACGAAGGGCAGCATCCGCCCGGCCGAGGCCTCGCCGCGCAGGAACCGGACCATCTGCCGGTAGGTGGGCCGCGGACCGGCGCCCTGGCCGGCCGGACCGGGTGGCACGGTGGCCTCCCAGCGGCGCAGCCAGTCCCGGTTGCGCCGGCTGACCTCCTGCCACTCACGCTGGTCGCGCACCCTGATCGGGCGCAGCGCGACGTCCCCCTCGTGGAGCTCGACCGGCCAGCCGGCGTTCAGTGCGCTCTCCCGGAAGCAGGTGCGTCGGGCCGGGGGTGGTCCCCGCCGCCGAGCTGGTCGACGGCGTGGGCGAGCAGCGGCTCCAGGACGGCCAGGCCGTCCTTGACGCCGCCGGTCGAGCCCGGCAGGTTGACGATCAGGGTACGTCCGGCGAGGCCGGCCAGCCCGCGGGAGAGCGCGGAGGTCGGGACCTTCGCGCGGCCGTGGGCCCGGATGGCCTCGGCGATGCCGGGGACCTGCCGGTCGATGACCCTGGCGGTCATCTCGGGGGTCAGGTCCATCGGGGAGATGCCGGTGCCGCCCGTGGTCAGCACCACGTCGTAGCCGGCCGCGACGGCCGCCCGCAGGGCCGCCTCGACCGGTTCGCCGTCGGGAACCACCTCGGGGCCGTCGGCGGTGAAGCCCATCGCGCGCAGGCCTGCCACCAGCAGCGGGCCGCCCTTGTCCTGGTAGACGCCGGCCGAGGCCCGGTTGGAGACGGTGACGGCCAGCGCGCGCATGCCCGCCTCGCTCATGCGCCCGCCTCCGGGGTGAACCAGTCACCGCTCTTGCCACCGGTCTTGCTGAGCACCCGGACGGACTCGATGGTGGCGCTCTTGTCGACGGCCTTGACCATGTCGATCACGGTGAGGCCGGCCACCGCGACGGCGGTGAGCGCCTCCATCTCGACGCCGGTGCGGTCGGCGGTCTTCACGGTGGCGGTGATCTCGACCGCGTCGTCGGCGACGGAGAGGTCGACCTGGACGCCGGAGACCGCGATCGGGTGGCAGAGCGGGATCAGGTCCGGAGTCCTCTTGGCGCCCATGATCCCGGCGATCCGGGCGACGGCGAGGGCGTCACCCTTGGGCACGCCCTCGCCGCGCAGCAGCTCGACCACGCGCGGGGAGACCCGGACCCGGCCGGCCGCGACGGCGGTGCGCGCGGTGGTGGCCTTCTCGGTGACGTCGACCATCCGGGCCGCGCCCTGGTCGTCGACATGGGTGAGGCGGTCGCCGGGGGGTGAGGTGCTCACGGGTGCTCCAGGGGGCGCGCAGGTCGAATACCGCGCTACCGTACCCCCCCGTCCCGGCCGGGGCGTGGGACGGGCCGCGTCCGCGAGACGGCCCGCCGCGCCGGCTGGTCAGCCGCCGAGCAGGACGACGTCCACCTCGCTGCCGGCGGGCAGCTCGGTGACGTCCTCGGGGACGGTGATCAGGCAGTCCGCCCGGGCCAGCGCGCCGACCAGGTGGGAGTCGGCCCCACCGACCGGCTCGACCACGCCGGCCGCCGCGTCGTACCGGCCGCGCAGGAACTGCCGCCGGCCGGCCGGCGACCGCAGCGTCGCGGGGCAGAGCGCGCGGACCACCGGGCGGTGGACGTCGGCGGCGCCGAGCATGGTGCGGATCACCGGGCGGACGAAGAGCTCGAAGGAGATGTAGGCGCTGACCGGGTTGCCGGGCAGGGCCATCAGGGGAACCCCGGCGCCGCCGGCCCCGGCACCGCTCCCGGCGCCGATCCGGCCGAAGCCCTGCGGCTTGCCGGGCTGCATCCGCAGCCGCCGGAAGTCGACTCCGCCGTAGGACTCGAAGACCTCCTTGACCACGTCGTACGCGCCGACGCTGACGCCGCCGCTGGTGACGATCAGGTCGGCCCGGCCGAGCTGGTCCTCCAGGACGGCGCGCAGCCGCGCCGCGTCGTCCGGGACGCCGCCGACGCGGTAGGCGATGGCGCCGGCGTCGCGGGCCGCGGCGGTGAGGGTGAAGCTGTTGGAGTCGGAGATCCGGCCCGGGCCGACCGGCTCGCCGGGCTGGACCAGCTCGCTGCCGGTGGAGAGGACGACCACCCGCGGGCGCGGGCGGACCTTCACGGTGGCCCGGCCGATCGCGGCGAGCAGGCCGAGCTGGGCGGGGCCGAGCCGGGTGCCGGCCTCCAGCACCCGCGAGCCGGCCGCGACATCGCTGCCGCGGCGGCGGATGTGGGCACCGTCGGAGACCGGGCGCAGCACCCGGACCTCCTCGTCCTCGACGGCGGCGGTCATCGCGTCGGCGGCCTGCCCGCTGCCGGTGGAGCCGTCGGTCCACTCGACCGGGGCGACGGCCTGGGCGCCGGGCGGGACGGGGGCGCCGGTCATGATCCGGGCGGCCTGGCCGGGGCCGACCTTCGGCAGTTCGCCGGCGCCGGCGGCGATGTCGCCGACCACCGCGAGCACCGAGGGGTACGCGGCCGTGGCGCCGGTGGTGTCGGCGGTGCGGAGCGCGTAGCCGTCCATCGAGCTGTTGTCGAAGGGCGGCAGGTCGCCGTCGGCGAGCACGTCCTCGTCGAGCCGGCAGCCCTGGGCGTCGAGCAGCTGGAGCTCGATCGCGGGCAGTGGGCCGACGGTGGCCAGGACGTCGGCGAGGTGTTCGTCGACCGTCCAGAGCCTGGCCGGTCGAGCGGCCGGTGCCGGGTCCGCGGTCCCCTCGCAGCAGGCTGCGGCAGGGGTGGTGCTGCTTTCCGTGGACCCGGTCATCGGCTCACTCGCTCTCTGTCGGTAGGTCAGTCCTGCAGCTCGGAGGCGACGAACTCGCGGAGCCAGGAGCGGAACTCCGGGCCGAGGTCCTCGCGCTCGGAGGCCAGTCGGACGATAGCGCGCAGGTAGTCCGCGCGGTCGCCGGTGTCGTAGCGGCGGCCCTTGAAGAGGACGCCGTGCACCTGGCCGCCGACCTCCGGCTCGCGGGTGGCCAGCTCGCGCAGGGCGTCGGTGAGCTGGATCTCGCCGCCGCGGCCGGGCGGGGTCTCGCGCAGCACGTCGAAGACCGACGGGTCGAGGACGTAACGGCCGATGACGGCGTAGTTCGACGGGGCGTCGGCGGTCTCGGGCTTCTCGACCAGGTCGGTCACCTGGAAGACGTCCTCGCCGAAGCCGTTGGCCTTGACGGCCGCGCAGCCGTACAGGTGGATCTGGGAGGGGTCGACCTCCATCAGCGCGACGACCGAGCCGCCGAGCTCCTGCTGGACCTCGATCATGCGGGCGAGCAGCGGGTCGCGCGGGTCGATCAGGTCGTCGCCCAGCAGGACGGCGAAGGGCTGGCCGGCGACGTGCTGCTCGGCGACCGAGACGGCGTGGCCGAGGCCCTTGGGGTCGCCCTGGCGGACGTAGTGCATGTTGGCCAGGTCGACGGACTCGCGGACCCGGCGCAGGCGATCCTGGTCACCCTTGCGGGCGAGCAGCTCCTCCAGCTCGTAGGCGCGGTCGAAGTGGTCCTCGAGGGCGCGCTTGTTACGGCCGGTGACCATCAGTATGTCGGACAGCCCGGCGGCGGCCGCCTCCTCGACGACGTACTGGATCGCAGGCTTGTCGACGACCGGCAGCATCTCCTTCGGAGTCGCCTTGGTCGCCGGGAGGAAGCGGGTACCCAGTCCGGCCGCGGGGACCACGGCCTTGGTTACCGGCACTCGAGAGCTGGTCGTCGTCATGCGTTTTACCTTACTAAGGCATGTTTACGCCTGGCCGAGCGCGGTTGACCGGTGATGACAGCGCGTCGCTGGGCCCGGCCACGATGGCAGGCAGGGGGGAAGTGACGGGAGAGGCGAGGGTGTCCCCTCCGGCACAGGCCGACAGACTACCCGCCTTTCCCGAACGGTCACGCTCGGCATCGGAGCTGCCCTCCGACCGCGGGGGGACTGTTCCGCGCCAGCAGTCCCCGCCTGCCGCCCGGGCCTCGGCGAGGGCCCGGTCGGCGACCCGGAGCAGGACGGCGGCGTGGGTGCCGTCCTCCGGCAGCACCGCGAGACCGACGGCGGCGGTCAGCCCGTTGCCGTGCGGGCGGCGGTCCTCGCGCGGGCCGGAGGACCAGTCCAGCAGCAGGTGGCGCCGGACCGACCAGACCAGCCGCTCGGCGACCTGCGCGGCGCCCTCGGCGCCGGTGTCCGGGAGCACGGCCAGGAACTCCTCGCCGCTGTACCGGCCGAAGGTGTCCGAGCGGCGGATCTCCATGCCGAGCCGCTGGGCGAGGTCGCGCAGCACCGCGTTGGCCCGGGCCCGGCCGTGCTCGGCGATGACCGCCTCGAAGCCCGCGATCTCCAGCAGCAGCACGGCCAGCGGGCGCGGGCCCTCCTGCTGCTCGGTCTGCTCGGCGCGGCGGGCGCGCTCGATCTCCCGGTCCAGGGTGAGCTGCAGGTGCCGGTAGTTCCAGACGCCGGTGAGCGGGTCGCAGGAGGCGGTGCGCTCCAGCTCGGCGCAGCGGGCCTCCAGCTCGGCGACCCGCTCGCGCAGCGCGGCCTCGCGGGCGGCCCCGCCCCGCGCACCGCGGCGCAGTCGCAGGCCGAGCACGGTGGCGCCGGCCAGCGCGGGGACGCTCAGCGAGGCCAGAGTCTGGACCAGCAGCGGGGTGGACATCGGGGCGCCTTCCGCGTGTCAGGCTCTGGGCGTCGCCCGCACAGAGCCGGGGAGCACCGAACCGGGGAGGATCGGGCCGTGAAGGATCGAGCCGTGGAGCATCCCATGCACAACGAGAAGAACGCGCTGAGGACACGGCTGCTGTCGCAGCGGCGTGCGCTGTCGCCGGAGGCCCGGGAGGCGGCCGCGCAGGCGCTGGCCGGGCACTCCGGGGAGCTGGCCGCGCCGGGTGCCACGGTGGCCGCGTACGTGTCGGTCGGCGCCGAGCCGGGCACCCGGCCGCTGCTGGACGCGCTGCTGGCACGCGGGGTGCGGGTGCTGCTGCCGGTGCTGCTGGCCGACAACGACCTGGACTGGGCCGCCTACGAGGGCCCGGGGGCGCTGGCCCCGGCCGGGCGCGGGCTCCTGGAGCCGGTCGGCGGCCGGCTCGGACCGGAGGCGGTGACGGGGGCGGAGCTGGTGCTGCTGCCGGGCCTGGCGGCGGACCGGCAGGGGCTGCGGCTGGGCCGGGGCGGCGGCTCGTACGACCGGGTGCTGGCCCGGCTGGGGCGGGCCGGGGTGCGCCCCCTGCTGGCCGTGCTGCTGTACGAGCACGAGCTGCTGGCGAGCGTGCCGGCCGAGCCGCACGACCTGCCGGTGGACGCCGCGCTCACGCCGTCGGGGCTGCACCGGCTGGGCTAGGTCCTGGCCGTCGGGCCTGAACACGACCGCGGCCCCGCCCTTCCCGGTGCGGGGAGGGCGGGGCCGCGGTCGAGCGGTGGGTCAGCCGGTGGTCAGCACCAGCTTGTGCTTGGCCGCCTTCTCGACCGCGTCCGGCGAGTAGGCCCAGGTCAGCAGCTTGCCGCCGAGCCAGAGGTCGGTCTGGTCGTTGTAGTTGGGGTGGAAGGCGTGCCCGGAGGCGCCGCCCACGTTGATCCAGCGCGAGGCGTCGAGGTCACTCAGGTCGACCACCATCCGCATCGACGGGATCCAGTCGACCTGGTAGCCGGCCGCCGCGTTCCAGCCCGCCGCGTCGACCGCCGCCGAGCCGCCGGAGAGGCGGTACGGGCCGCGGTTGAGCAGCTTGTGGACGACGCCGGAGGCGATCGAGGAGTCGTCGGTGCCCATGGTCTGCTCGCGCAGGGTCAGCTTGTGCAGTCGGCCCCAGCTCCAGGTCGAGATGTCCTTGCTGAGCAGCGAGGTGAGGTCCTGGCGGGCGTTCTTCATGGCCTCGGCGAGCAGGTTGTCGAGGCCCTTCTGCTCCTTGTGCTGCGAGTCGATGTACGTCCACCAGCTGCTGTCGGGCCTGTCGAGCTGCTGGCGCACCACCTCGGTCCAGCGGTCGCCGCCGTCCGGCTGGGCCTTGCCCGGGTCGCGGGTGCCGCACTCGGTGACGATCTGGGAGCTGCTGTCCGGCTTGGTCGGGTCGGTCTGCCGGCGGACCAGCAGGCAGTTGTCCTCGGCCCGCAGATCGGCCGGGAACTTCTGGCCGAAGGAGAGGCTGAGCAGCTGGCGCCAGACGCCGTTGTAGTAGGCGGCGGCGGCCGAGTCGGCGTCCTGGTGGTAGTTCCAGTCCTTCAGCAGGTCCTGCGCCTCACGCACGTACGGGTCGTCGATCGGCACCTTGAGCAGCAGCGGGACCAGCTTCTTCGCGAGGATGCTGGTGTTGTCGAGCTGCATCTCCTGCATGTCGTCGGGCGAGATCCGGCCGTTGTTCCTGAGCTTGAGCTCGATCTGGTCGGTGATCTCCTTGGCCCGGGTGCCGTACTCCCAGTCCTTGGTCAGCAGGTACTTGTACGACGGGTCGACCACGGCCTGGTTGGCGGTGACGATGTAGCCGACGGAGGGGTTGTAGCTGTAGGGCAGGGCGGTGAAGGGGATGGAGCCCTTCCACTGGTAGGCGGAGTCCCAGCCGGGGGCGGGGTAGCTGCCGTCGCCCTTGCCGCGCATGGGGATGTCGCCGGGGGCCTGGTAGCCGATGTTCGAGGCGTCGGCGTAGATCAGGTTCTGCGCGGGGACGGCGAAGTCCTTGGCGGCGCCCCGGAACTCCTCCCAGTTCTTGGCGCGGTCCAGCGCGAAGACGGCGTCCATGGTCTTGCCGGGGTTGAGCGCCGACCACTGCAGGGCGACGCCGTAGCCGCCGGTGCCGCGGTCGGGGGCGGCGGTGCCGTTCGGGGCGTACTTGCCGACGTTCTGCTGCTCGGTGCTCTGGTCCGAGATCAGCGGCGCGCCGGTCTGGGTGGTGCGGACGGTGATGGTGCGGTCCTCGCCGCCGGCGACCTTGATGGTCTCCTTGCGCAGCGCGAACTTCACCTCCTTGTTGTCCACGAGGTACGTCTCCGGGCCGGTGACCTTCTCCAGGTAGAGGTCGGTGACGTCGGCGCCCAGGTTGGTGAAGCCCCAGGCGATGTCCTTGTTGTGGCCGATCACCACGCCCGGCATGCCCGCGAAGGTGAAGCCCGAGACGTCGTACTGGCAGGCGGCCGAGGTGGTGCGGCAGTGCAGGCCCATCTGGTACCAGACCGAGGGCAGGCCGGGGCCCAGGTGCGGGTCGTTGGCCAGCAGCGGCTTGCCGGTGGTGGTGTGCGAGCCGGCGACCACCCAGGAGTTGGAGCCGATGCCCTGGCCCTGGCGGCCGAGCAGCTGCGGCATCGCGTCGATCCGGCCGGTGATGTCCTTGAGCGTCGCCTTGGTGGCGGCCGCGCCCTGGGCGGCGGCACCGGCGTTGGCCTGGCCGGAGCTGTCGGCGGGGCGGTAGGTGTCGCCGCTGACGGTGCCGGTCTTCACGATCGTGCCGTTGCTCGCGTACGGGTACTCCGGGTAGAGCTCGGCGATCTTCTCCGGGCTGAAGTCCTGGGCGAGCAGCGAGCGGTCGATCTCCTCCTGGAGGTTGCCGGAGAGGTTCCAGGCCATCGCCTTCAGCCAGGACACCGAGTCGACGGGCGTCCACTGCTCGGGCTTGTAGCCGCCGTTGACGACGCCGAGCAGCGTGTACTCCAGCGAGGCGCTCCGGCCGCCCGGGTGTTCGCCGAGCCAGGCGTTGACGCCGTCCGCGTAGGCCTGGAGGTACTTCTTGGTCTCGGGCGTGAGCTTCTCGTCGAACTCCTTCTGCGCCACCTGGCGCCAGCCCATGGTGCGGATGAAGGAGTCGGTCTCGACCTGGCTGTCACCGAACATCTCGGAGAGGCGGCCCGCGGTGATGTGCCGTCGGACGTCCATCTCCCAGAAGCGGTCCTGGGCCTGGACGTAGCCCTGGGCGCGGAAGAGGTCCTCACTGGTGTCGGCGTAGAGCTGGGGGATGCCGTTGGCGTCCCGCTTGACGTCGACCGGCGCGCTCAGGCCCGCCACCTTGACGCTGCCGTCGACCTCCGGGAATGACGCGCGGACCGCGGCCACCCCCTGGTAGCCGCCGTAGCCGGCGCCGGCCACCAGCAGCACGACCAGCACGATCACGATCAGACGGGCGCGCCGGAACTTCTTCGAGCGGGGCATCTGGGTCCTTGCGGTCCTCGACTGGGGAGCAGGTGGGCGTGTCCAGGGCACTCGGCCATGACAGGGCACCACATTAGGCCGACTCGGCTGGCGGACGTGCACGGGGGACGCTCACGGTGGGATCTGCGGAGGTCAGAGAAGCGCCGGAGAAGCTTCCGGGGAGCGGAGGCGGAGGCCGATGTCACAGGCGAAGCTAAAGATATGGCAAAATGTTAGACTGAGTAACGATCCACAAGGGGAGCAATCGGCCCTCCCGGCCCCGCCTCACCTTCCGGTCGACTCCTTCGGCCTCACCGCCGTCAGACACCCCGCCCGCCCCCAGCCTGCCCGAGGTGCCCCTGCGTGAATGTCGACCACCTGAACCAGCTGCTCCTCGAGTTCTCCGTGATCCTGCTGGTCGCGGTGGTCGCCGTGCGCATCTCGACCCGGTCGGGACTGCCCAGCCTGCTGATCTATCTCGGCATCGGCGTCGCGCTCGGCCAGAACGGCCTCGGCGTCTCCTTCAACAACGCCGCGCTGACCCAGGTGCTCGGCTACGCCGCCCTGGTGGTGATCCTCGCCGAGGGCGGTCTCAAGACCAGCTGGCGTGAGGTCAGACCGGTGATGCCGGCCGCCACGGTGCTCGCCACCGTCGGCGTCGGGGTCAGCGTCTTCGTCACCGCCGCCGGCGCGCACTGGCTGGTCGGCCTCGACTGGCGCACCTCCATGCTGCTCGGCGCGATCGTCTCCTCGACCGACGCCGCGGCCGTCTTCTCCGTCCTGCGGATGGTGCCGCTGCCGCACCGGCTGACCGGCCTGCTGGAGGCCGAGTCCGGCTTCAACGACGCGCCCGTGGTCATCCTGGTCGTGGCCTTCGCCACCACCGGCGAACTGGACTCCTGGTACGTGCTGGCCGGCACGATCGTCGCCGAGCTGGCCATCGGCGCGGCCGTCGGCTTCGCGGTCGGCAAGATCGGCGCGTTCGGGATCAAGCACGTCGCGCTGCCGTCCTCCGGCCTCTACCCGATCGCCGTCATGGCGCTCACCGTGCTCGCCTACGCGGGCGGTGCGCTGCTGCACGGCTCCGGCTTCCTCGCCGTCTACATCAGCGCCGTCATCCTCGGCAACGCCAAGCTTCCGCACGGCCCGGCCGTCCGCGGCTTCGCCGACGGCCTGGCCTGGATCGGTCAGATCGGCATGTTCGTGCTGCTCGGCCTGCTCTGCACCCCCGAGACGATGGGCTCGGCCGTGGTGCCCGCGCTGGTGATCGGCGCCGTCCTGGTCTTCGTGGCGCGGCCGCTCTCGGTCGTGCTGACCCTGACGCCGTTCAAGCTGCCCGCGCGCGAACAGGCACTGCTGAGCTGGGCCGGGCTGCGCGGGGCGGTGCCCATCGTGCTGGCCACCATCCCGATGGTGGCGGACGCGCCGATGGCACAGGACGTCTTCAACATCGTCTTCATCCTGGTCGTGGTCTTCACCCTGCTCCAGGGGCCGACCCTGCCCCTGGTCGCCAGGTGGCTGCGGATCGGCGAGGGCTCGATGGGCCAGGACCTCGGCATCGAGTCCGCCCCGCTGGAGAAGCTGCACGGGCACCTGCTGTCGGTGGCACTGTCGCCGAACTCGAAGATGTCGGGCGTGGAGATCGGCGAGCTGCGGCTGCCGGCCGGCGCGGCGGTCACCCTGGTCGTCCGCGAGGGGAGCAGCTTCGTGCCGGACAAGGCCACCGTGCTGCGCGGCGGCGACGAACTGCTGGTGGTCACCACGGACGACGTGAGCGAGGCGGCGGAGCGGCGGCTGCGGGCCGTGGACAAGGGCGGCAAGCTCGCCGGGTGGCTGTACGGGCGGGGGGCCTGAGCGTCACGGGCAGGGCCGGAAGCGCCACGGGGGCGAGGGCCCGGGGTGCCGCGGGCAAGGGCCCCGGGCGTCACCGGCGAGGGGCCCGGGCGTCACGGGGCCGAGGGCCGTGGGGTGTCACGGCCGAGGGCTTGGGGCACCGCGAGCGAGGGCCTTGGGGCACCGCGAGCAGGGGCCCTGAAGGGTTTGTCCAGCATTTACCTTCAATTGGCAGGATAATTTTGGATGTGCCCTGTACTGTGGAGGCAAGCGCGACATCTACGCGCGTATATGTATGATGGTTGATACACACCCAGCATCTGCCTGACGCAGAGTTGGCGCGACCGCTCGGCGGCCGCGGCCAGACCCCCGGAAACCACGCCGGGCCGGCCCGGTAACTACCCCGGTCGACGCGCGAGAGGACGACTCTCGGCGCCGTCGGGGCCACCGCATGCCCCTTCCGCGCTACCAGGCAGCAGGAAGGACCGACCGTGACGGCCCGCCGAACGGTCGACAACAGCGGCGTCCCGATGGACGCCCCCTCGGGCACCTCGCCGGACACCGCGTCCGCCACCGAGGCTCCCGCCCGCGTCGGGTACGGCGCACTGCTGCGCACCCCGGGCGCCTGGACGTTCCTGGCGCCCGCCTTCGCCGCGCGGCTCCCGTACGCCATGCTCAGCCTGGGCATCCTGCTGCTCGTCTTCGACACCCACGGCTCGTACGGCACGGCCGGCACCGTCGCGGCCGTCTCGGCCGTCGCCCAGGCCCTCGTCGGCCCGCAGACCGGCCGGCTGGCCGACCGGTACGGCCAGGCCGCCGTCCTGGTGCCGAGCGTGATCGTGCACGCCGTCTCGGTCGGCGCGCTGATCGCACTGGCGCTCGGCCACGCCCCCGTCTGGGCCCTGCTGGTGGCCGCCGCGCCGGCCGGCGCCAGCGTGCCGCAGATCGGCGCGATGGTGCGCTCCCGCTGGGTCGCCAAGCTCTCCGCCGACGGTGCGCCCGCGGCCAAGCTGAACACCGCGTTCGCCTTCGAGTCGGTGACGGACGAGTTCACCTTCGTGATCGGCCCCGTGCTGGCCAGCGCCATCGCCACCTCGGTCAACCCCTCGGCCGGGCTGATCGCCGAGGCCGCGCTGACCGTCGCCGGCGGGCTCGCCTTTGCCGCGCAGCGCCGCACCGCCCCCGCCCGGCACCCGCACCAGCCGGGGGCCCGCCGCGTCTCGGCGCTCTCCTCGCCCGGTGTCCGGCTTCTGGCCGGCGCGTTCCTGGGCGTCGGCACCGTCTTCGGCGGGATGCAGGTCTCGGTGACCGCCTTCACCGAGTCCGTCGGCCAGCCCGGCGCCAACGGCACGGTGTACGGGATCTTCGCCGGCGGCTCGATGCTGGCCGGTGTGCTCTACGGCATGATCGCCTGGCGCCGGGCCGCCCAGCAGCGGCTGCTGGCCAGCTACGCGCTGCTGGTGCTGGGGTGCTCGACGCTCTGGGCGATGCCCAACCTGGTCGCGCTGTCCGTCGCCGGCCTCGTCTGTGGCCTGGCCATCGCGCCCACGCTGATCACCGGGTACACCCTGGTCGAGACGCTGGTCGCAGACGGCGCCAAGACGGAGGCCTTCACCTGGCTGACCGGCGCCATCGGCCTCGGCCTGGCGACCGGCTCCACGGTGGCCGGGCGGCTGATCGACAGCCACGGGCCGTCGGCCGGGTTCCTGGTGCCGGTGGCCGGCGCCGGGCTGGGTCTCGTCGCACTGGTCGTGCTGCGGCACCTGCTGGTCGCGCCGAGCGCCACCGGCACGGTGGTCGCGGGCGGCGGCGAGCGACCCGTGACGCGGCAGCTGGCGGGTGCGGCCAAGGGCTGAGCGGAGCGCCTACAGCACTCACGCGGGGGTCGCCACACGGCGGCCCCCGGCTCATCTCACATTCGAGTCGCTGGACTGATGCAGCGGAATGCCGCATCATTGACCATCGTTAGCACTCATCAGGCGAGAGTGCCAGGAGGAAGACAAGTGCCCACGTACCAGTACCAGTGCACCGAGTGCGGCAACGGCCTGGAGGCGGTGCAGAAGTTCACCGACGAGGCGCTGACCACGTGCCCCGACTGCCAGGGACGGCTCCGCAAGGTCTTCTCGGCCGTGGGTGTGGTCTTCAAGGGTTCCGGCTTCTACCGGACCGACAGCCGCTCGTCCTCCACCAGCTCGGTGGGTGCGGGTTCGACCTCGTCGACCTCGTCCTCGTCGACCGCCCCGGCCTCGTCCTCGGGCGGCTCCGCCCCCGCGGCGAGCCCCGCTCCGGCGGCCGCGGCGAAGCCGGCCGGCTGATCCCAGGCTTTCGAAAGGCCCGTTGACCCCGCTCCGGCGGGGCCGGCGGGCCTTTCGCGTTCCCGGCCTTCCCCTTGTATTCCCGGGCCCCTATTGCGCTCCCCGATCCCTCTCGCCCCCGCGGTCATGGGGCATTCCTGCGGTCATGTGGCACTCCTGCGGTCATGGGGCATTCCTGCGGTCATATGGAATTCCCGCGGCCATTGAATTAGCCCGCGCGGGTGGCGGAGTTCATCCACAGCCCCGGGTTGTCCACAGGTTCCCGGAAAGGCCTTCCGCCGGACCTACGAGCCGCCCAGAGTGTGCGTCATCAGAAGCCGGCCCACCCGGGGCCGACGCCCTGCGACCACCGGCGGTACCCATGACGACCACGAGCCTCCCCCTTCCGTTCCCGCTCCCCGCGCCCGCAGTCCCGCCGCGGCGGGAGGTGCCGTCGTTCCCGCCGATCCGGCGCGGGTCCGGCCGGCTCCACCGGCTCCGGCAGGCCCTGCGGCACCGGCCGGGGCTGCCCGCGCTGCTCCTGCTCGCCGTGGCCGCGGCACTGGCATCCGGGCCCGCATGGGCGGGCCTGTCGCCGCCCGGAGCCGCGCCCGCCCACCAAGCGGGTTGTCAATCGGAGGGCGGCGAAGATCACCCGTAACCGGACAACGACTTGTCGTTCACGCGGCATGAAAGGCTTCAAAGAGTTCCTGCTGCGTGGAAACGTCGTCGATCTCGCCGTCGCCGTGGTCATCGGCGCCGCTTTCACCAACATCGTCGGTCCTGTCCATGATCAAGTACACCGCCAAGCGCAAAACCCTTGCCGCGGCCCAGGCGGAGGCGGAGGCCAAGGAGGTCGTCCCGCTCACCCAGATCCGCGATGCGCTGGTCACGCAGCAGCGCTGAGCCGGTCGGCGCCGCACAGCGCCGCGCTGCACCGAGTTGAGCTGAGCTGTGCCGCGCTGCCGGGCCGCTCGGCTCGGTTCAGGGCGGTTCGGCACGGCTCGGCGTGCCCCGGGCCCCGGGCCTCGGTCAGTCGCCGTGGTGCGGCGGGCGCTGGCTCAGGTACCAGTCCAGACCCCGCCCACCGCTCTCCCCCGCGGCCGGGCGGTCGCCCCAGCCGGTATCGCTGTCGTCCCGGGACTGCTGGTCCAGCGGGTCGCGGAAGACCAGCCGGGCCTTGGGCGCCGCCTCGGCGGCGGGGGTGGCAGGGGCCTCGGCCGTCGCGGGGTCCGTGGTCGGCGCGGGGTCCGTGGCCGCTGTCTGGTCCTCGGCCGCCGCGGCGTCCTGCGCGGGCTTCTGCTCGGTCACCGGTCGGCCTCCGTCTTGCACGTTGTCCACTCCTCCAGCCTAGAAGCTCCCGGCGCCGGCACCGGCCCCGACGCCGGCCCACCGTCCGGGGCACGCACGCGGGCCCCGGTGCGGGGCGTTCCGCACCAGGGCCCGGGAACAGCAGTCGAGGCGGAGGGAGGCTGTGGCGGCCCGGAGGCCCTCAGGCGGCCTCGAAGCCCGCATGGTCGGCGATCTTCTTCAGCTCGGCCAGCGCGTGCTTCTCGATCTGGCGGATCCGCTCGCGCGTCAGCCCGTGCTGCTTGCCGACCTCGGTCAGAGTCCGCTCGCGACCGTCCTCCATCCCGTACCGGGACCGGATGATCGACGCCGTACGGTCGTCCAGCCGCCCGATCAGGTCATCCAGCTCCTCGCGGCGGAGCATGACCATCACGGCGTCCTCCGGGGACGTCGCCCCGGTGTCCTCGACGAGGTCGCCGAACTGGGTCTCGCCCTCGTCGTCGACGGACATGTTGAGGCTCACCGGGTCGCGCGCCCAGTCCAGCACGTCCTTGATGCGCGCCTCGGTCGTGTCCAGCTCGGCCGCGATCTCGGCCGGCTCGGCCTCGCGGCCCAGCTCCTTGGACTTCTCGCGCTGCACCCTCCGGATCCGGCCCAGCTCCTCGACCAGGTGGACGGGCAGGCGGATCGTCCGCGACTGGTCGGCGATCGACCGGGTGATCGCCTGCCGGATCCACCAGGTCGCATAGGTCGAGAACTTGAAGCCCTTCGCGTAGTCGAACTTCTCGACCGCCCTCACCAGGCCGGCGTTGCCCTCCTGGATGAGGTCCAGGAGCGGCAGCCCGCTGCGCGGGTAGCGACGGGCGACGGCGACCACGAGACGGAGGTTGGAGCGGATGAAGACGTCCTTGGCGCGTTCGGCATCCTCGGCTATCGCTTCGAGCTCCTCGCGCTCGACGCCCTTGGGCAGCTCTCCTCCGTCCAGCAGGTGCTGGGCGTACACGCCGGCCTCGATCCGCAGCGAGAGCTCGACCTCCTCGGCGGCATCGAGCAGGGGCGTCCTGGCGATCTCGTCGAGGTACATACCGACCAGGTCACGGTCGGCCTCAAGGTTGGTCGGGCGGGCCGCGCGAGTCCGGTCGGCCCTGTCGCGAACGACGGCACGGGTGGCCATGCTTGCTCCCTTTGCTGGTGTTGCCGAGGTCTGCCTGCCTGCCCTGAGAGGGCAAGAAGTGCGGGCCCCACGGGGCTCACACGTAACGATCCAACGAACAGATTCCGGACAACATTCCCAAGTCGCTCAGATTCTTCCAGCGATGCAGTATCCTGCCGGTTTTCATCCCGGTCATGGACGGAGGGTGACCACTCCGGTGCATCGGGTGTCTATCGGGTGACCGGTTCGGAGCGACGCGGCGCTCGGCCCTTCGCACCCCCTTCACCGCCCCACCCCTTTCCTTCGTGAACCCCCGGGCCGCCGCCCGCGTTCCCACGCCATCGGCATTCCTCCCGCGCCCACGCCCCGGCGCACGCAGGTCCTACGCACAAAAGATGCCAAATCGCTATCGGTCGAGCGCCCGCTGGGCACACCGCACTGGGAAGGTGTCAGCCATGCACCTGACCAACAGCTCGTCGCCCATCACCCCACGTAGTCGGCACCTTCGCCGGCACGTGGCGCTCGCGACCGGTTGTGCCGTGCTGTTCGGCATCCTGGCGGCGCTCGTGCAGACCGGGTGGCACCCGCTCGCCCGGTTCGACCACGCGTGGATCGACAGCACGCACCGCTACGCCCGGGAGCACACGGCCTGGACCGCCTCGGTGCAGACGCTCTCCGACATCGGCGGCACGATCACCATGCGGACCCTGCTCGGCCTCGCCGCGCTCTGGCTCTGGCTGATCGGCGCACGGGTGCTGGCCGGCTGGGTGGTGGCACAGACCCTGGTCGGCTGGGGCGCGCAGTGGGCGCTGAAGCTCGCCTTCGACCGCCAGCGGCCGTCCTTCACCGACCCGGTCTCACACGCCGGCGGCCCGGCACTCCCCTCCGGGCACGCGATGGCCTCCACCATCGCCTGCGCCGTGCTGGCCGGGCTGCTCTGGTCGCAGACCCGGCGCGGCGGGCGGATCGCCACCTGCGCCGTCGCCGCGGTGACGGTACTGGCGATCGGCTGGACCAGGATCGCCCTCGGGGTGCACTGGCCGAGCGACGTCCTGGGCGGGTGGCTGGCCGCCGGGTTCGTGCTGGGGGCGGTCACCGTCGCCGTCGAGCTCTGGCGGCCCGGCGCCCTGGCCCGGGACGTCCGGCGGGTCAACTGGCGGACCAGGCCGAGGGTCCAGCGCGTCCTGGTCTCCCCGGTCAGGCCCGCCCCCTACGATCCGGGCTTCGATGACGCCACCGACCACCCGGACGGCGCGGCAGGCTAGGGAGGCTGGGGCGCCCGGCCGCGGGGGTTCGCCACCGCTGTGCGCCACCGCCACCGCCGGGGCCCGTGGAACCCCGGGCCCCGTGCCCCGGGCCCCGCGAAGTCACGCCGTGTGCAACGCGTCCACCACCGTCATCCGCCCCACCCGGCGGGCCGGGAGGACGGCCGCGGCGAGGCCGGTCAGCACGGTGAGCACCAGGGCCGCGAGCACCAGGAGGACGGGCGGGCCGCCGACCGTGCCCAGGGCCGAGGTGACGGACCGGGCGGCCGCCCAGCCGTAGGCCAGGCCCAGGCCGGTGCCGACCAGGGCGCCGGCCAGCGCCAGCAGGACCGCCTCCAGGGTGAGCATCCGGCGCAGCTGCTGCCGGGACATCCCGATCGCCCGCAGCATGCCGATCTCCCGGGAGCGCTCGCTGACGCTGAGCATCAGGGTGGCGGCGACGCCGAGGCCCGCGATCACCACCGAGAAGCCGAGCAGGGCCATGCTGATCAGCATCATCCGGTCCAGCAGCGACCGCAGGCCCTCGGCCTGCGCGGCCGTGTCGGTGACGGTGAGCTGCGGCTGCCCGTCCAGTGCCCGGTCCATCGCCTGGCGGGCGGCGAGCCGGTCGGCCCCGGCGGCGGGGCTGATCCAGGCCGTGGTGACGGCCGCCCCCGGGGCGAGCCGCTCCAGGGTGGCCGGGGTGACGAAGAGGACGGCCCCGCTCTGGAGGATGAACGGCAGCGCGCTGCGGCCGGGCTCGATCCGCAGGGTGGCGGCGGGCGCTCCCGCCCGGCCGGCGACCACGTGCTCACCGTTCCCGCCGGGGCCGGCCGGTCCGTCGTCGCCGAAGCCGCTGAGGGCGGTGCCGCCGGCCAGCGCCCGGGCCCGATCGGCCCCGTCGGCGGCCGGGCCGAGCAGCGCCGGGTCGGCCGCCGCCACCAGCGTGCTGCGGCCGTCGATCTCCAGCGTGGCCGAGCGGACGGGCGTGACGCCGAGCGTCCGCTCCCGTCCGAGCGCGGTCAGCACCCCGGCCGGCAGCGGGGCGCCACCTGGGGCGGTCACCGAGAAGACGCCGGGCTGGCGGGCGGAGACGGCCGGGACGAGGGAGTTGGAGGTGATCTCCAGCGCGGTGACGGCGCTCACCATCACCGTCACGCCGAGCAGCAGGGCCGATCCGGTGGCGCCGGTGCGGGCCGGGTTCAGCCGCAGCTGCTGGGTGGCGAGCCTGCCCGCCGTCCCGCAGAGCCGCCGCACCGGTACGCCCAGCCCCGCGACGACCGCCGGCAGCAGGCGGTGGCAGAGCCGCAGAACCCCGAAGAAGCTGCTGATCGCGCCCAGCGTGACGGCCAGCAGCGACAGCGGTGGCCCTGCCACCACCCCGGCCACCAGCAGTGCGGTGCCCGCCGCCAGGAGCAGCACGGACAGCGCCGCCGCGCGCAGCCTGGCGCCGCCGGTGGTGCCGCCGGCGGCGCCCCCGAGCGCCGCGACGGGCGGCACCGCCGAGGCGGCCTTCGCCGGTCCGCGCACGGCGAGCACCGTGAGCAGGATGCCGAACATCCCGGCCGCCACGCAGGTGAGCGGGGACGGCGTGAGGGAGAGGCGGACCGGCCCGAGGTCGGCGGTGCCGGCCAGCACGGTGCCGGCGGCGCAGAGCCCCGTCCCGAGCAGCACCCCGGCGGCCGACGCGCCCGCGCCGAGCAGCAGCCCCTGGCGGCGGATCAGCCGCCGGACCTGGGCCCGGTCGGCGCCCACACACCGCAGCAGGGCGAGCTGGCGGGTCCGCTGGGCGAGGACGACGGAGAAGGTGTTGCCGACGACCATGCGGGCCACGGCGAGGGCGATCAGCACGAACGACAGCGCCGCTATCAGCACCACCCCGTAGAGCGTCCTGCTCTGCCGGGTCGCCTCGGCGACGGAGGCGTCGTGGGTGCGGACCTCGGCCCCGCCGCCGAGGGCCTGCCGCAGTGCCTCCGCGGTCTGCGAGCGCGAGGCGCCGGGGGCGAGGCGCAGGTCGAGCCGGGCGGTGCCGACCCCGGTCGCGTACTGCGCCACGGCGTCGTCCGGCACCGCGACGACCGGGCTCCCGGCGAGGCTGGGCGCGCCGCGGCCGTCCAGGGTACCGGCCAGGCGGACGGTTCCGGTGGTGCCGTCGGCGCGGGTCAGCCGGACGTCCGAGCCGGGCCGGGCGTCGACCCGCCGGGCGGTGTCGGCGTCGAGCAGGACCTCGCCGGGGCCGGCCGGCCACCGGCCGTCCTTGAGCAGCTGCCAGCGCAGCGCCGGGTCGGCCGCGATCGAGCTGACCACAGCCGGCTCGTCCAGCGGCCGCCCGGCGGAGGTCAGCACCCCGCCCCGGCCGACCAGCCGCGCCGACGCCGCGGCCACCCCGGGCACCTGTCGCGCCCGGTCGGCCGTCCCGGGCTCCAGCGGGCCCTGTGCCTGCGCCCCGGTCACCTGGACGTCGGCCGGCCCGACCTCGGCGGCGGCGGTCTGGCTGAACGAGTCGACCAGGGCCCCGCTGCCGCTGACCGAGGTGATCAGGAAGGCCACCCCCAGCGCGATCGCCGCCCCGGTGAGGACCAACTGCCGGAGCTGCCCACGCAGCTCGGCCAGGGTGTATCGGTACGTCGTCATCGTCCCTCGGCTCAACCGCCTGACCAGCCGTGATGCGCCGTCAGGATCATGATCGAGCCTAGGTCGGCCGGCCCCCGCCCCCGTCAGCACGACGTCGCATCCTTGATCACTCCGAGGTCTGAGCTCCTCCGCCCGCCCGTCCTCCTCGGGAGGTACGCCGCCCCTGACGGAAAAAGCGGGAAGCCCCGGACCATGGCGGTCCGGGGCTTCCCTCGGGTCGTTCCCACTGTGCCCCAGGCAGGATTCGAACCTGCGACACCGGCTTTAGGAGAGCCGTGCTCTATCCCCTGAGCTACTGAGGCGCGCTCGGTGGACAGCGTACCGGATCGGGGATGGGGCGGGCGTTGAGGTTTCCGCGATGCGCGGGTGACCGGGGAGGCGCGTGCGGCGGGGGCGGGGGCGGTGCCCGGAGGGGCGACTGCCGACTGGGCGTCAGAGGACGTCCAGTAGCCTGCGAGGGACTGCCCAGCACCCGTACGACCACGAAGGCCGCCCGATGAGACCAGCTGCCGCCCCGCACCCGGCTCTCCGCCTGCTCGGGCAGGTCTGGCTGTGGCCCGCGCTGGCCATGCTCTGCGTCGGCGGGTACCGGCTCGGGACGCCCGAGCTGTGGCGGGACGAGGTGTCGACCTGGACCGCGGCGACCCGGCCGCTCGGCGACCTGCTCAGGCTGCTCCAGCACATCGACGCCAGCAACGGTGCCTACTACCTGCTGATGCACGGCTGGACCACGGTGGCCGGCGACTCCGTGATCGCACTGCGGCTGCCCTCGGTGCTGGCGATGGCCGGCGCGGCGGCGTTCGTGGCGCTCACCGCGCAGCGGCTGTTCGGGGGCCGGGTGGCGGCGGTCGGTGGCGGGCTGCTGTTCGCCGTGGTGCCGCTGATCTCCCGGTACGCCCAGGAGGCCCGCTCGTACGCGCTGGTGACCTGTGCGGTCGCCGCGGCGACCTGGTTCCTGCTGCGCGCGCTGGAGCGGCCGGGACTGCGGCGCTGGGCGCCGTACTGCGTGGCGATGGCGATGGCCGGGGCGGGCCACCTGATCTCGTTCAGCACCGTCGCCGGGCAGGTGGCGGTCGTGCTGCTGCACCTCTGGCAGACCCGCGGCGCGGTGCAGCGGCGGCTGCTCTGGCAGTTCCCGGCGGCGGTGGCCGTGGCGGCGCTGCCGGCGGTGCCGGTGCTGCTGCTGGGAAGCCGGCAGTCCGGGCGGCAGCTGGGCTGGATCGGCACGCCGTCCCTCTACCAGCTGCGGCACTTCGGCGAGCCGCTGTTCGGCTCGGCCGGGGTGTTCCACACCTTCCTCCTGCTCGCCCTGCTGGCGCTGGCGCTACCCGGGCGACGGCTGCCCGCACTGCAGCTCCTGCTGCTCGCCGTCCTGCCGGTGGTGTCCGTCTGGCTGGTTTCGCGGGGCAGCACCTCGTACTTCGTCGACCGGTATCTGCTGTTCACCGTCCCGGCCTGGGCGGCGCTGGCCGGCGGCGGGGTCCGGGCGGTGTACACGACGCTGGCGGCGGCGGCCCGGCGCAGCCGGACCCCGGGGCAGGTCCGGGCCGCCGGGGTGCTGGTGGCGGTCGGGCTGCTGGCGGTGCCCGCGCTGGTGGCGCTGCCGAAGCAGTCCTCGGTGCGGGACGCCGGCTCGCACTCCTTCTCCCGCGAGCCGTACCGGGCGGCCGCCGAGCTGATCGCGGCCGGCTACCGGCCCGGGGACGGCCTGGCGGCGCCGCTCGGCAACCAGAGCTGGTCGATGGTCGGGCCGGGCGTCTCCTACTACCTGCCGGCGGACGTCCGCCCGTACCCGGTCTTCGTCGAGCAGAGTGCGGAGCAGGCGGAGGACCTCTTCCCCTCCGTCTGTCCGCGGCCGGACGAGTGCGTCGGGCAGGGGCAGCGGATATGGCTGCTGGTGCTCGGGGACACCACCGAGCCGCTGGCCGCCATGCCCGACGACCAGGCGCAGGCGCTCCGGGCGCGGTACGGCGCACCGGGCCGGGTGACCCCGCTCGGCGGCCTGACGCTCGCCGTGCTGGACCGCACCGCCCGCTGACGGGCCGGCCGCGGCGCCCGCCGCCTCCCGGATGCGGGTGCACGGGGGCCGGGCGACCATGGAGCACGGCGATCAGGGCGCCTCCGCCCTGCGGCCCACGGCCGCGACAGCCCCAGGAGGACGAGCCCGTGAGCGAGCAGCCGGCCGGGCGGATGGCCCGGCTGAGGAAGCGGTCGGGGGAGCTGGCCCGCTACGGCCGTGGGCTGCCCGAGCACGTGCCGCTGGTCGGCCGGGCCCTCGGCCAGCTGCTCCGGGTGAACCTGCTGGACAGCGCGACCCGGCTGGCCGCGCAGGCCTTCCTGAGCGCGCTGCCCGCGCTGTTCGTGGTCTCGGTGTTCGCCCCGGCCGCGCTCCGCAACGGCATGGCGACCTCGCTCCGCAAGGAGCTGGGCCTGCAGGGCGCGGCCCAGCAGTCGGTCCAGCAGTTGCTGCAGACCAGCCACGAACAGGAGACCGGCGTCGGGGTGCTCGGCGCGCTGGTGACACTGCTGTCGGCGACGGCGCTGAGCCGGGCGATGCAGCGGGTCTGCGAGCGCTGTTGGGAGCTGCCCAAGTCGGGGACCCGGCTGGCGGCCTGGCGCTGGCTGGTCTGGCTGGTGGTATGGCTGGCCTACCTGGTGTGCCAGACCCCCGTGCGGGAGGGCTTCGGGCTGGGTGCGTGGCTGGGGATCCCGCTGGCCTATCTCCTCACGACGGCCATCTGGTGGTGGACACAGCACCTGCTGCTGGTCGGCCGGGTGCGCTGGCTGCCGTTGCTGCCGGGTGCGCTGCTCTGCGGGGTCGTGGTGGGCGGCCTGGGGATCGTGGCCCGGGTCTACCTGCCCCGGGCGATGTCGCGCAGCGTGGCCCAGTTCGGACCGTACGGGGTGGTCTTCACCAGCCTCTCGTGGCTGATCGTGGCCTTCACCGGATTGACGCTGGCGATCGCGCTGGGCCGGGTGGTGTCCGAGGAGGAGATGGTGGCCCGCCGGCTGGGCACCCGCACCGAGCCGGGCCGTTGGGGCGGCGCCCGGCTCTGACCCCTCGAGGCCGCCGCCACCGGAAGCACCGGAAAGCACCCGGAAGCACCGGAAACGCCGGAAACGCCGACGGGGTGGGAGGCCGGCCGGCCTCCCACCCCGTCGTCCCGAGGCGGGTCGCTCAGAGCAGGCGGGTGATGCGGGAGAGGATGGACGGCGGCGCCAGGTCGGACTTGAGGAGCACCGGGACCTCCGTCCGGTTGTCGCCCGCGCCCACGCTCAGCGTGCCGACCTGGGTACCGGCCTTGGCCTGGTGGCCGAGCTTCGCCGGGTCCAGGGTGAGGGTGCCGGTGATGCCGGGGAAGCCGGCCGCGGTGAGGTCCTTGCCCGCGACGACCGGGACGGTACCGCCGAGGCCGTTGTCGACCCGGCCGACCACGTCGCCCTGCTTGGCCAGGGTCTGCCCGGTCACCCCGTTCTGGGCCGCCTGGATCTGCTTGCCGCTGACCTTCAGCACCGTCGGGAGGATCCCGTCGGTGACCGCGGGGGAGGTGGCCGGCTGGCCCAGGGTGACGCCGAGGATCAGCCGCTTCACGCCGCCGATCTCCTTGTACGCGGCCCACATCAGGCAACCGCCGGCCGGGGTGCTGGACCCCGTCTTGACGCCGATGACCCCGGTCTTCGCGTTGATCAGGGTGTTGGTGTTGTAGATCTTCTGCCCGTTGAAGGTGGTGTCCGGGGTCGAGACGATCTGCCGGAAGATCTCGTCCTGCATCGCCTGCTCGGCCAGCTTCAGCTGGTCCTTGGCGGTGCTCTTGGTGTCCGGGCTGAAGCCGGCCGGGTCGATGTAGACGGTGTTGGCCATGCCGAACTTGGCGGCGGCGTCGTTCATCTTCTTGACGAACGCGTCCTCCGAGCCGACGTCCCACCGTGCCAGCAGCCGGGCCACGTTGTTGGCCGACGGCAGCATCAGCAGCTCCAGTGCCTGGTACTGGGTGAGCTGCTGGCCCTCGGTCAGGGTGACCCTGGACTCGTCGGTGTTGCCGGACTCCTGGGCGGCCTGCTTGTCGATGGTGATCTTCGGGCCGCTCTCCCCCTTCTTCAGCGGGTGCGACTGCAGGATCAGGTAGGCGTTCATCACCTTGGTGACGCTGGCGATCGAGGCCGGCGTCTCCGGGCCGGAGCTGCCGAGGCTGCCGACGCCGACCACCTCGGCCGCCGACTGGCCCTTGGCCGGCCAGGCCAGGTCCAGCGGGTCGCCGCCGAAGCTGAAGCTCCCCGAGGCGGTCATCTTCACCTTGGTGTCCGGCAGCGGGCGGAGCAGCTGGGCGACCACGACCGCGCCGAGCACGACGGTGAGGAAGACGGTCCAGATGGTGATCCGCTTGAGCGCGCGGCGCAGCGGCGAGACCGGGCGGGCGTTGAGCGCCGCCAGCACGTCCATCGCCTCGGCGGTCGTCGCCGGCCCGAGCATCGGCTGGGTGAGGCTCAGCAGGTCGGGGCCCGCCAGGGGTTCGGTGGTGGCCGCCTCCGGGTTTCGCGGCGCGTCCGGGCGCGGCGCGTCCGGGGCGGGCAGCGGCTCCGGCTTCGGCAGCGGCGGGGCCGGCGGCAGCGGCTTCGGGTCGGGGGTGGGGAGCGGCTCGGGCGCGGGGGCCGGCCCGGGCTTCGGGGCCGGAGCGGGCTTCGGCAGCGGCTCGGGCGTCGGCTCCGGCTCGGGGAGGGGCGCCGGCTCCGGGTGCGGCTCGGGCACCGGCTTGGGCACGGTGCCGGCGCCGGAGCCGGGTGCGGCGGGGAGCGCGGCAGCGGCCTTCGCGGAGAGGGGCTTCTCCAGCTTCTCCGCCTTCGCCTGCTCCGGCTCCGGCTTCCCCGACTGCCTCTCGACGGGCTTCCCCGGCTGCGTCTCGACGGGCTTCCCCGGCTGCGTCTCGGCCGGCTTCTCGCCAGGCTTCTCGATGGGCTTCTCCGCCTTCGCCGGCTCCTCGTCGTCCACGGGCTGCTCTGTCGGCGCGGCAGTCCGAAGGGCGAGACGGGGGTCGGGACGGGACGAACGGCCGGTGGCTCCGGCGGGCTCCTCCCCCTTCGTCGGCGACCGGTCGGCGGCATCGCCGGACCCTCCGTCAGCTGCGGCTTCGTCACGCTTCGGGGCGGGTGCGGTGAGCTCCGGCGGCAGCCTCAGGGCCGTGGTCGCATTGTCGACGGGCAGCCGGATCATCGTGGTCTTCGTGTCCACATCCCGGACCCGGAGCTGCACGGTCGAGCCGGCCGTGGCCGTTCCGGACGGCACCTCGACCGGCGCGCCGTCGGCAGCGTCCGCGGCGGCGTCGGCAAGGTCGGCGGCATCCGCGGCGGCGTCGGCAAGGTCGGCGGCATCCGCGGCGTCCGCGGCGTCCGAGACATCGGCGGCGTCGGCTGCGTCCGCGGTATCAGCCGCATCGGCAGCGGCTGCGTCGGCCGGAACGGCCGACGCAGCCGTCTCCTGCACACCGTCACCCCCGGCCGGGCGTTCCCGCTCCCCGCCCCGTTCCCCGTCCTGCTCGCGCGCCCGATCGCCGTCCCGCAGCACCCTGTCGGGGGACTCGCCCACGTAACCCAGCCTCCTCAACGACCGGCGGGGCACCGGCAGACCCGATTTCGGGAAGCCGACGCCCCGCCCCGTGTACCTGTACAGTCTCCGCCACCGACGGAGGTTCCGGCCGCCCACACCCCGCTCGACCGGCGGTTATTGCCGCCGCACGGCCGCACTGCGGCCCGTTCACCGCTCAGACGCCGGGCCTGGCGCCGCCGGTTCCCCGCTTCGTACGCAAGGTCACGATTCGGAGGCGTACTCGACAAGCCCGTGTGAGAGGCGTCACGCTGTTTCCCATCCACGCGGGGAGGCTTGGATGGGCAAGAGCCGCAGAACTGTTCCCGAGGAACTCTTGCTGCTCGCATTGGACCCGACCACGGGTACCACGGCGCAGCCGCAGACCCTCGACCTCGGACTCGCCGGGGCACAGCTCGTCGAGCTGTCCCTGGCCGGACGGATCGTCCCGGAGGGCGACCGGATCGCCGTCGTGCTGCCAAGGCCGACCGGCGACCCGACACTGGACCACGCACTGGAGTTGCTGCGCCGACGCGGCAGTCCGGTCCGTGCCGCGCACTGGATCGGCGGGCCCCGGCTGGGGCTGCGGCAGACCTATCTGGCGCACCTGGAGAGGTGCGGCATGGTCACGGCCGTGCCGGGCCAGGTGTGCGGGGTGCTGCCGACGACGCGTTACCAGGCGTCCGACGACTGCACCAACGCCGCGATCAAACAGCGGCTGGACACCGCGATCCGCACCGGCGTGCCGCCGGACCCGCGGACCGCCGCGCTCGCCGCCCTGGCCCATTCGGTGGGCCTGGGCAAGCATCTGTACCCGGGCAACGAGGGCCGGTCCTCGCGGTCCCGGCTGCGCGACCTGATCCGGTACGACCCGCTGAACGGGATGGTCGCGCACGCCGTCATGGACGTGCAGAACGGCCTGCCGTCCCAGCAGAACCGTTCACCCCAGGGCGGCGGCGCCCCGGCCGGTGCGGGCCACCCCGGCCAGCGCACGGCCAGCCGCAGCGGGTCCGGCGGCCGGGTCGTGGCGCCGCGCGTGGGCGTCCGCTGACGCGGCCGGTCCGGGCAGCGCAACCCAGGAACCACCGCTCCGCAGCACCACCGCTCCGCAGCACCGCAGACCGCACCGCGCCGCAGCACCAGAGCACCGCAGACCGCACCGCGCCGCAGAACAGGAACCGCAGCATCGCGGGAACCGCAGGACGGCACCGCGTGCGGCACGGCGCCAGCCGCGCCGCTCACGCCGCCACCCGGCGGAGAGCAACCAGCAGCACGGAGGGGCGGTCGCCCGCGACGGAAGTCGCCGGGCGGCCGCCCCTCCGCCGTCCCCGAGGGTGGCCGGACCGCTCCGCGGAGCCGGGCCCGGGCCACCTCGGCACGTGCCTCCAGCACATCCGCGGGCGTCGGCGGCGCCCGCACCGCCATCGCAGAACTACCGGATCGAGCCGCAGAGCCGCCTTACCACTCCGGGGTGCCCACTGTCTCTCAGAAGCGCTTTTCCGATGATCTGTTCTACTGCGCTCCTGTGATTCCCCGGCGCCGACCTGATCCAAGGTGACATGCTGCTCCAAGTCAGGGGGGTTGGTCCCAATTTCCACAGTGTTCCGAGGACTGCCGTTCCAACGATCACCAGAGGTCCGGCCGGAGGTCGACGTGTCCGCGAACATCAATCCCACCGTGCGCCGCAGGCGCCTGGGCTCCGAACTGCGCAAGCTGCGCGAGGGTCTGGCCATGACGGCGGAGGAGGTGGCCGGCCGGCTGATGGTCTCCCAGTCGAAGATCAGCCGCCTGGAGAACGGCCGCCGCAGCATCAGCCAGCGCGACGTGCGCGACCTCTGTGACGTCTACAACGTGACCGACGAGGCGATGCGCGCCAGCCTGATGGAGATGGCCCGGGAGTCCCGGCAGCGCGGCTGGTGGCACGACTTCAACGACATGCCGACCCCCTACAGCGTCTACATCGGCCTGGAGGCCGAGGCCTCCTCGATCCGCGCCTACGAGTCCTCGTTCGTCCCCGGCCTGCTGCAGACCGAGCAGTACGCCCAGGCCGTGGTCGAGGGCACCCAGCCGGACACCGACGCGCTCGCCGTCCAGCGCCGGGTGCAGGTCCGGATGAAGCGCCAGGACCGCGTCAACGGCGAGAACCCGCTCGGCAGTCTCTGGACCGTCATAGACGAGGCGGTCCTGCGCCGCGAGGTCGGCAGCAAGGCCGTGATGGCCGATCAGCTGAAGCACATGCTGGAGCTGAGCCAGCGCTCGAACATCACCATCCAGGTGATCCCCTTCGCCCACGGCGCCCATCCCGGCATGACCGGGACATTCTCCCTGCTCGAGTTCCCCGAGTCAGCCGATTCCACGGTTGTCTACTTCGAAGGGGTGACGAGCGATCTCTACCTGGAGAAGGACGCGGACGTGCGCCGCTATACCAGTCTCTACGACCACCTGCGGGCGGCCGCGCTCGGGGTGGCCGAGAGCCGGTCACTGATAGCCAACATTGAAGAGGGATACCACGCATGAGCACCACCTTCGAGAACGGGACGGCCTGGCGGAAGAGCAGTCACAGTGGCGGCAACGGCGCCTGTGTGGAGATCGCCACGCCGGCCGCGGACGCGGTGGCGGTCCGGGACTCCAAGGACCCACAGGGCCCGCAGCTGCACTTCTCGGCCGAGGCCTGGAACGCGTTCGCCAGCGCCGCCGGAGCAGGGGTGTTCGGCGGCTTCTGAACCGACTCCACCGTTCTCGGCCCGGTTGCCCGTAGCGGTGCCCGTCGCCTTCCCCCGGTGGCGGACACCGTTACGGGCACCTGCGTGTCCGGGACATTCGAGGCGGCAGGGCACTCCACGCGGCAGACCGCGGGCCGGGGACAGAACGACGGGCCGGCGCCGAACGGGACCGGCACCGAACGGGACCGGCACCCAACGAGGATCAGCGCAGCACGGGGTAGCGCGCGGACCAGGCCGCGCCCTCCGCGGTGTCCGGGCCGTGCAGCTCCGACCCGTGCATGAGCTCCAGGACGAAGTCGTCGGCCAGCTCCAGCAGCGCCCCGCGCCCCTCCAGACCGGCCACCAGGCCGGACGGCAGCGCGGTGTCGCCGTGCAGCACGCCGAGCAGGTTGCCGCAGATCGCGCCGGTGGAGTCGCTGTCCCCCGAGTGGTTCACGGCCAGCAGCAGGCCCGAGCGGATGTCGTGAGCGACCAGCGCGCAGTACAGCCCGATCGCCAGCGCCTCCTCCGCCACCCAGCCCTCCCCCAGGGCCTCGACCCGCTCGGCCGACGGCTCCCCGGCCCGGACCGCGTCCAGCGCCGCCCGCAGCGCCGCCGTGGTCTCCTCGTGCGCCGGCCGCTCGGAGAGCAGGGCCAGGGCCAGGTGGACGCCCTCCTCCAGCGTCCCGCCGCGGGCCGCGGTCTGGACGATCACCGCCAGCGCGCCGGCCGAGAGGTAGCCGGTGGGGTGGCCGTGCGTCAGTACCGAGCACTCCACCGCCAGCTGGAACACCAGGCCGGGCTCCCAGGTGGTGAGCAGCCCGAACGGCGCCGCCCGCATCACCGTGCCGCACCCCTTGGAGTGCGGGTTCTTGGGTGCCTCCAGGGTGCCGAGGCGCTCGGCGTCCGGCCCGGAGAGGCCGGAGAGGCAGGCCTGGCCGGGCGCACGCTGGGCGTACAGCCACTCCTCGCGGCCGAGCCAGCCGAGATCGACCCGCCGCTCGTCCGGGCCCCAGTCCCGCTGGGTGGCGGACCAGCGCAGGTAGGCGAGGTGGAGGTCGGTGGGCGGGTGCCAGCTGCCGGTGTCCCGGCGGATGTGGGCGCGGATCAGCCCGTCCACGGTGAAGAGCACCATCTGGGTGTCGTCGGTGACCGCTCCGAGCCGCCCGTACGCGGGGACGTAGCCGGTGACGCCCTGCGGGCCGTGCACCGCTCTGATCTTCTCCAACGACTCGAACTCGATGCCCGCACCGAGTGCGTCACCGATCGCGCCGCCGAGCAGACAGCCCCGCACCCGGCTGCGGAAGTCCTGCTGCTGTGCGCGTGACCACAGTGGCATCACGACGGGGCGCCTTTCGTCCGGGAAGGGGAGCGGCGCGGCCCGGGCCGGTCGCGCGCCCTCGCACTGTATTCGAATGGCCGAACAAGTCGAGGGGTTCAGTGGAACAGCAGTCTTCAACAAAATGTTGCTGCCGGGTCATGCGCCGCCCACGGACCACCGCCCCGGGCCGCCTACCGTCCCGGCCCATGACCTCTCCCGCACCCGCCTGGCCACCGCGCCCGCCCTGACCGGCGCACTGACCCTCGGCACCCCGGCGCTCGCCGTCGCCGCCCCGGCCCGCTCCCGCAGCCGGCTGCTCGTCGGCTGAGGCCGCCGGCCGTGGGGCGGCTCGCCCCACGGCCGCTCAGAACCCGCAGGTGTTCCCGTTGGTGTGGTCGACGGCCAGCATGTCGACGGCGGTGTACGTCTCCAGCAGACAGAGCAGCCCCGCGAGGGAGGCGACCACGATCGCCGTCCCCATCAGACCAGGCCGCCGCCGGGCCGCCACCGCCAGCCACGTCGTCCCCGCCGCGCCCACCAGGCTCGCCGCCGGCGCCCCGACCGCCGCGGCCCACACCGCCACGGGCAGGGAGGCGACCGCGTGGCAGACGTCCCCCGCCAGGTCCCGGTGGGTGTCGTGCGCGTACGTCGTGAGCGCGAACCCCAGCACGGCCAGCAGCAACGCCGCCCCGACCACGCCCCACCAGCCGGCGCCGTCCCCGACCGCCGTCCTCCGCACCGCGTCCCCCCTCGTCGTGGCGGCCCCGTCCGGCGGCCGCCACGGCGAGGACGCGGGCACCGGCGCCCCGGTTCCGTCCCCCGCCCAGGCGGCGGTCAGTCGAGCACCGGCAGCAGCTCCGGCAGGTGCCCGTCCGAGGCCAGCGCGGCGGCCTGCCGTTCGGCGGGCACCTCACCGTAGGTGGTGGTGCGCTGCCGGTGCGGGCGGCCCGCCGCCTCGGCGATCGCCCGGAGGTCCCGGACCGACTTGTAACTCCCGTACGCCGAGCCGGCCATCCGCGAGATGGTCTCCTCCATCAGCGTGCCGCCCAGGTCGTTGGCGCCCGAGCGGAGCATCTCGGCCGCGCCCTCGGCGCCCAGCTTCACCCAGCTGGTCTGGATGTTGGGGATGTGCGGGTGCAGCAGCAGCCGGGCCATCGCCACCACCGCGCGGTTGTCCCGGGCGGTCGGCCCGGGCCGGGCGATGCCGGCCAGGTAGACGGGCGCGTTGGTGTGGATGAACGGCAGCGTCACGAACTCGGTGAAACCGCCGGTGCGCTGCTGGATCTCCGCGAGCAGCCGCAGGTGCCCCAGCCAGTGCCTCGGGGTGTCGACGTGCCCGTACATCATGGTGGACGAGGAGCGGATGCCCAGCTCGTGGGCGGTGGTGACGACCTCCACCCAGGTCGCGGCCGGCAGCTTGCCCTTGGTGAGCACCCAGCGCACCTCGTCGTCCAGGATCTCGGCGGCCGTGCCCGGGATGGTGTCCAGGCCGGACTCCTTGGCCTGCTGGAGCCAGTCACGGATGGAGAGCCCCGTCCGGGTCGCCCCGTTGACCACCTCCATCGGCGAGAAGGCGTGCACGTGGATGCCGGGCACCCGCTTCTTCACCGCCCGCGCGATGTCGAAGTAGGCGGTGCCGGGGAGGTCCGGGTGGATGCCGCCCTGCATGCAGACCTCGGTGGCCCCGACCTCCCAGGCCTGCTCGGCCCGGTCGGCGACCTGCGCCAGCGAGAGCGTGTAGGCGTCCGCGTCGGTGCGGCGCTGGGCGAAGGCGCAGAACCGGCAGCCGGTGTAGCAGACGTTGGTGAAGTTGATGTTCCGGGTGACGCAGTAGGTGACGTCGTCCCCGACCGCCGAACGCCGCACGTCGTCGGCGATCCGGCAGAGCGCGTCCAGCGCCGGGCCGTCCGCGTGGAACAGCGTCAGCGCCTGGTCGTCCGTCAGCCTCGCCGGGTCGTCGGCGGCCACCGCCAGGGCCTCGCGGACGTCACCCGTCAGCCGCTCCGGCACCGGGAGCGAGGCCTGCTCGCGCAGCACCTCCCAGTCCCCGTAGACGTCCTCGAAGTCGGCGCGGCGGTCGCCGGTGCGGCCCTCGGTGTCGATGGTGGCGTGCAGGTCCGTACGCCCGTACGAGGCCGGGAGGTCCTCCGGCTCCTGCCAGGGGTGGCCCTGGACCACCGCGTCCGGGCGGGCCAGGCCGGTCTCCGGGTCGGACAGCGCCCGGACGTGCGGCAGCACCCGCGGGTCCAGCCACGGCTCGCCGTGCCGGACGTACTCGGGGTAGACGGCGAGCCGCTCGCGCAGCTCGAAGCCGGCCGCCGCCGACTCCTCCGCCAACCGGTCGATCTGCGGCCAGGGGCGCTCGGGGTTCACGTGGTCCGGCGTCAGCGGCGAGACCCCGCCCCAGTCGTCGATCCCGGCGCCGATCAGCCGCCGGTACTCGCCGTCCACCAGGTTCGGCGGCGCCTGCAGACAGGCGGACGGGCCCATGATGTGCCGGGCGACGGCCACGGTCGCGACCAGCTCGTCCAGCTCGGCGTCGGGCATGCCGCGCATCGCCGTGTCCGGCTTGGCGCGGAAGTTCTGCAGGATCAGCTCCTGGATGCCGTGGTAGGCCCGGGAGACCCGGCGCAGCGCGAACAGTGACTCGGCGCGCTCCTCGTACGTCTCACCGATGCCGATCAGGAGCCCGCTGGTGAACGGCACCGAGCTGCGCCCGGCGTCCTCCAGCACCCGCAGCCGGACGGCCGGCTCCTTGTCCGGCGAGCCGTGGTGCGGGCCGCCGGGCTCGCTCCACAGCCGGGTGGCGGTGGTCTCCAGCATCATGCCCATCGAGGCCGAGACCGGCTTGAGCCGCTGGAAGTCCGTCCAGCTCAGCACCCCGGGGTTGAGGTGCGGCAGCAGGCCGGTCTCCTCCAGGATGCGGATGGACATCGCCCGGACGTAGGCGATGGTGTCGTCGTAGCCGTGGGCGTCCAGCCACTCGCGGGCCTCCGGCCAGCGGTCCTCGGGCTTGTCGCCGAGCGTGATCAGGGCTTCCTTGCAGCAGAGTTCGGCGCCCCGGCGGGCCACCTCCAGCACCTCGTCCGGCGACATGAACATCCCGTGCCCGGCCCGGCGCAGCTTGCCGGGGACGGTGACGAAGGTGCAGTAGTGGCACTTGTCGCGGCAGAGCCGGGTGAGCGGGATGAAGACGCTCTTGGAGTAGGTGATGACGCCGGGCCGGCCGGCCGCTTCGAGGCCCGCGTCCCGCACGCGGGCCGCGCTCGCACAGAGATCCAGCAGGTCCGCACCCCTGGCTTGGAGCAGCACCGCAGCCTCGGCCGCGTCCAGCGCGACACCGTCCCAGGCACGGCGCAGGGCGCGCCGCATCGCGTTCGCAGTCGGGGTGTTGGTTGCATCCATGGCGCGACCCTACGCCAGTTCTCGTACATCCGGAGGAGCCAACCCTGAGGAGGTATCAGGGTCGGCTGCGCCCATAGTGCGACCCCTATCTGGCCCTGGAGGGCGATGACTCGGGCCGCCCGGGGCCGTGTAATGGAGGGGCAGAGGCAGTCGGTCACGGTGATGGAGGGGTAGGACGACATGACGGACGACACGGCGACTGAGCGGGGCCAGGACGGCGCCGCGGTGCCATACCGGGCAGGGCGGCGCACGGCGGTGCGGGTCGCGGTTCCGGTGGCGGTGGCGGCGGTGATCGCCGCGGGCGTCGGCCTGGTGCCGGCGCTCGCGGCCGACTCCCCGCCGGACCTGCCGACACTGTCGGCGGAGCAGGTGGTGGCGAAGGCCCTCGGCTCGCAGGCGCAGACGCTCTCGGGAACGGTCTCGGTCTCCGCCGACCTCGGGGTGCCGAGCCAGCTGCTCGGGGCCGGTGCCGGGCTCTCGGCCGGTGGCGGAGTGGGCTCGGGCGGCACCGGCGGCACCAAGCCGTCCGCGGCCTCGCCGGAGGCCAAGCTGACGCAGCTGCTCGGCGGCGAGCACACCCTGCGGGTCGCGGTGGACGGCCCGGACCGCCAGCGGATCGGCCTGATCGAGCAGCTGGCCGGGTACGAGGTGGTCCACAACGGCGACCAGGTCTGGGCCTGGGACAGCTCCAGCAACGAGGCCGTCCACCTGACGGCCCCGCAGGGCTCCCGCCCCGACGGCCACCCCGGTGGCGGCCACCCCGGCAAGGCGCCGCTGACCGAGGTGCCGGCCACCCCGCAGGAGGCCGCCCGCCAGTTCCTCACCGCGAGCGCGGGCACCACCGCCGTCACCGTGGACGGCACGGCGACCGTCGCCGGGCAGAAGGCGTACCAGCTCAGCGTGAAGCCCACCCAGTCCGGCTCGACCATCGGCGAGGTCCGGATCGCGGTGGCCGCCGAGAACGGCGTGCCGCTCGCCGTGCTGGTCAATGGCGCCGACGGCGGCAAGGTGTTCGACATCCACTTCACCGAGGTGTCGTTCGCCAAGCCGGCCGCCAAGACCTTCGACTTCACGGTGCCCAAGGGCGCCAAGGTGACGGAGCAGAAGGCGGGAGACGCGGCCAAGGCGCCGTCCGGGGCGGAGGCACAGAAGGCCGCCGACGGCCTGAACGTGGTCGGCGAGGGCTGGACGGCGGTGCTGAGCGCCACGCTGCCCACCGGCGACGTCAGCGTCCCGGCCGAGGGCGGGCACGGCAAGCACGGCAAGGGCGGCCCGGCCCAGCTGCAGAACCCGCTGGCGCTGGCGAAGTCGCTCGGCAAGCCGGTCAAGGGCGGCTCGCTGATCAGCACCAAGGTGCTGAACGTGCTGGTCACCGACGACGGCCGGGTCTTCGCGGGCGCGGTGACGCTGCCGGTGCTGCAGAGTGCGGCCGGGGTGAAGTAAGTGACCCAGGCTCCCGTAACGGGGGACGTTACGGAGCCGGCCGGGGGCCGGGGCGCTGCTGCGCGCCCGGCCCCCGTGGCCGTTCCCGCCTCCCCCGGCTCTCCTTCTCCCGGGTCTCCCGGCGCTTCCGGCGCTTCCGGCGCTTCCGGTGCTTCCGGGTCTTCCGGGTCTTCCGGTACTCCTGGCGCTTCCGGCGCTTTCGGCCCTTCCGGGTCTCCCGGCGCTTCCTGGTCCCCCGGCTCTCCTGGCTCCCCGACCGACGATGTGATCAGGACCCGAGGGCTCACCAAGCGGTTCCGCGGCGGCCAGCTCGCCGTGGACGGGCTGGACCTGACCGTCCCCCGGGGCTCGGTCTTCGGCTTCCTCGGCCCCAACGGCTCCGGCAAGACCACCACCATCCGGATGCTGATGGGCCTGATCGCGCCCACCGCGGGCGTCGCCACCGTGCTCGGCGAGCCGATGCCGCAGTCCGTCGGCACGGTGCTGCCCCGGGTCGGTGCGCTGATCGAGGGCCCGGCGCTGTACGGCTTCCTCTCCGGACGGGACAACCTGGCCCGGTTCGACGCTGCCGATCCGACCGCCGATCCGCGCACCCGCAAGCAGCGGGTCGCCGAGGCGCTGGAGCGGGTCGGCCTGACGGCCGCCGCGGGCAAGAAGGCCCGGGCCTACTCGCTGGGCATGAAGCAGCGGCTCGGCCTCGCCTCCGCCCTGCTCCAGCCGCGCGAGCTGCTGGTGCTGGACGAGCCGACCAACGGCCTCGACCCGCAGGGCATGCGGGAGATCCGGGCACTGGTCCGCGAGGTCGCGGCCGAGGGCACGACGGTCTTCCTCTCCTCGCACCTGCTGGACGAGATCGAGCAGGTCTGCACCCACGCCGCGGTGATGTCGCGCGGCCGGCTGGTGGTGCAGGGCACCGTCGCCGAACTGGCCGCCCGGGCCCAGGGCCGACTCGTCGTCCGCACGCCGGACGTGGCCATGGCCGCCGAGGTGCTGACCGCGCACCAGGTCGCCGACCTGCAGAAGGGCGAGGACCGGGTGGACGGCGGGCTGGACGCACCGGCCGACGACGTCCTCCCCCGGATCTGCGCGGCGCTGGTCGCGGCCGGGGTGCGGGTGCACGGCTTCGGTGTGGAGCGGGGCACGTTGGAGGACGCCTTCGTGGCGCTGACCGGGGAGGGCTTCGATGTCGCGGGCTGAGGTGGCGAACAGCGCCGTGGCGGGCGGTGCCGTGGCGGGCAACGCCGGGGTCCCGGGTGTGCCGGTGGCCGGGCGCCGGGCGCAGACGGCGGCCGGGTTCCTGGCGCTGTTCCGCAGCGAGCTGCTGCTGACCTTCCGTCGGGTGCGGACCATGGTGCTGCTGGGCATCCTCGCGGTGCTGCCGGTCCTGATCGGCGTGGTCGTCAAGATCGAGACGGACGGCCCGCGCGGCGGTGAGGGCCCGGCGTTCATCGCGCAGGTGACCCACAACGGCCTGTTCCTGGTCTTCACCGCGCTCGCGGTGGCACTGCCGATCTTCCTGCCGATGACGGTCGGCGTGGTCGCCGGGGACTCGGTGGCCGGCGAGGCTGCCGGCGGCACACTGCGCTACCTGCTGGTCGCCCCGGCCGGGCGGACCAGGCTGCTGGCCGCCAAGTTCACCGCCGGGCTGGTGTTCTGTTTCGCCGCGACGGCAGCCGTCGCCCTGGCGGCACTGGCCACCGGCGCGGCGCTGTTCCCGCTCGACGACGTCACGCTGATCTCCGGGGAGACCATCGGCCTCGGCTCGGCGCTGCTGCGGGCGGTGCTGGTCGCGATCGTGGTGGCCGCCTCACTGGCCGGACTCGTCGCGATCGGGCTCTTCATCTCGACGCTCACCGGCAGCGGCATCGCGGCGATGGCCGCCACCGTCGGCCTGGTGATCACCATCCAGATCCTGGACAGCTTCCCGCAGCTGCACGCGATCCAGCCGTTCCTCTTCACCCACCACTGGCTGAGCTTCGGGGATCTGCTGCGCGAACCGATGTACTGGGACGGCGTGCTGAAGAACCTCGGGTTGCAGGGCGCGTACGTCGCGGTCTTCGGCTCGGCCGCGTGGGCCCGCTTCACGAGCCGGGACATCACGGCCTGACGTCCGTTCCCCGGCCGGCGGCCCCTTCCGGGGTGGCCGGGGAGTCGTGGTCAGGCCGCCCGTTCAGCCGGGCCCGGGCGGCGTCGGCGGGCCGGGCGGCGGGTTCAGCGGGTGACGGCCGGGGCGGTGGCGGGTCCGGCCGTGCCCGGTCCGGTCATGCCCGGTCCGGCCGTCGTGGAGGCGACTGCCCGGGCCAGGGCCGCGGCGCGCTCCACCCGGTCGGCCCGCACCCGGCGCAGCGCGTCCCAGGTCAGCAGCACCAGCGCCACCCAGACCAGGGCGAAACCGGCCCAGCGCGCGGGCGGCATGGACTCGTGGAACACCGCGATGCCGATCAGGAACTGGAACACCGGCGCCAGGTACTGCAGCAGCCCGAGCACGGTGAGCGGGACCCGCACGGCCGCCGCGCCGAAGCAGAGCAGCGGGATCGCGGTGATCACTCCGCTGAGCATCAGCAGCCCCGAGTGCCCCCAGCCGTACGAGCCGGCCACCGTGTGCCCGAGGGTGCCGCGGCCGCTGAACTCCAGGTAGACCAGGTAGCCGAGGGCGAAGGGGAACATGAAGGCGCTCTCGGCCGCCAGGCTCTCCAGCCCGCTCAGCCCGACCTTCTTCTTCAGCAGCCCGTAGGTGGCGAAGGAGAGCGCCAGGGTCAGCGCGATCCACGGCAGCCGGCCGTATCCGACGGTCAGCACCACCACCGCGAGGGCGCCGATCCCGACGGCCGCCCACTGCGCCGGCCGCAGTCGCTCCTTCAGCACCAGCACGCCGAACCCGATGGTGACCAGCGGGTTGATGAAGTAGCCGAGGCTGGTCTCGACGACGTGCCCGGCGTTGACGCCCCAGATGTAGACGCCCCAGTTGACCGAGATCACGGCGGCGGCCGCGCCCAGCATGGCGAGCCGGCGCGGCTGGCGCAGCAGCGGGCGTATCCAGCCCCAGTGCCGCTGGACGAGCAGCAGCAGCGCCACGGCGACCAGCGACCAGACCATCCGGTTGGCCAGGATGTCGTCGGCCGCGCCCGGCTCCAGCAGTGGCCAGAACAGCGGGAAGAGCCCCCAGATCCCGTACGCGGCCACACCGAACCAGAGCCCTCGGCCGGCCTCCTGCTGGGTTGTCTCTGGCATTGCCGGCCTGCCCTCCGCGCGCACGTGTGTCGAGCCGACGGTAGCGGGCACGGGGGCAGGCTGTCATCTCCGTACGCGCATTTTGGTCATGACAACGAAGGGACCGGGAACCCTCAGGCGGTGAGCGCGGCGCGCACGGTCTCCGCCAGCGGGACGGTCGGACGGCCGATCAGCCGGGCCAGGTCACCGGTGCGCAGGCCGAGTTCGCCGCGCGCGATGGCCGCGTCCGTGTCCACGAAGACCTCCGCGAGCGCCTCCGGCAGACCCGCCGCCACCAGCCGCTCGACCTGCTCGGCCGGCTCGACCTCGCGGTACACCACCGGTCGGCCCGAGGCCGCGGAGAGCTCCGACGCGTACTCGCCCATGCTCCAGTCGGCGTCGCCGCTCAGCTCGTACACACCGCCCTCGTGCCCCTCGCCGGTGAGCACCGCGACCGCGGCGTCGGCGTAGTCCTGGCGCGGGGCGGTGGCCACCCGACCGTCCCCGCCACTGCCGAAGACCTCCCCGCGCTCCAGGCTCCCGGCCGCGGTAGCGGTGTAGTTCTCGGTGTACCAGCCGTTGCGCAGCAGCGCGAAGGGCAGGCCGGACTCCCGCAGCACCGCCTCGGTGGCGATGTGCTCCTCGGCGATCCGGAACGTCGCCGCCGGGCCGCCCAGCACGCTCGTGTACGCCAGCAGCCCGGCCCCGGCCGCCTTCGCCGCGTCGATCACCGCGCGGTGCTGCGCCACCCGGCTGCCGAACTGGTTCCCGGAGATCAGCAGCACCCGGTCGCCGGCCGCGAACACCCCGGCGAGCGTCTCGGGCCGGCCGTAGTCGGCCTCGTGCACCCGCACGCCCCGGGCGGCCCAGGCGGCGGCCTTGTCCGCCGAGCGGACGACCACCGCGATCTCGTCCGCCGGGACCGCAGCCAGCAGCCCCTCCACGACCAGCTTGCCGAGCTGTCCGGTGGCACCGGTGACGACGTACATGTGCTGCTCCCTGGGGTTTCTCACCGCGCGTCCGGGTCCTCGCCGCGCGTCGGCTTCGGGAACTCACCCTAGGGAGGGCACTAACTTCTGGATAGTACGCACTTGGAAGTAGGGTACTGACATGAAGGTAATGGCAGAGACGTCATCGGCCTCATCGGCCTCATCGGCCTCGTCGGCCTCGTCGTTCCTCGACAGAGCGCCCGACATCTACGACCGCATGTGCCCGTCGCGCGGCGTCCTGGAGCACGTCACCAGCCGCTGGGGCGTGCTGGTGCTGGTCGCGCTGCGCGAGCGCGGCTACCGCTTCAGCGAGCTGCGCCGCCGGGTGTCGGGCGTGAGCGAGAAGATGCTCGCGCAGACCCTCCAGACGCTGGAGCGCGACGGCTTCGTCCTGCGCGAGGCCCACCCGGTGATCCCTCCCCGGGTCGACTACAGCCTGACCCCGCTCGGACTGGAGGCGGCCGAGCACGTCTCAGCGCTCGCGCACTGGGTGGAGGAGCGGATGTGCGGCGTCCGGGCCGCCCGCGAGGAGTACGACGCCCGGCCGCCCCGCTGAGCCGGGCGAGCACGGCGGCACCGGGCGGGTCGGCTGGACCGGGCGGGTCGGCTGCACCGGGCGGGTCGGCTGCACCGGCGGCCACGACGGGCAGGGGCGCGGAGGGCGGGGCGCGGCCCGGCCGTGACGAGGCCCGAGCGGCCACGCACCGGGCTTTTATGCAGACCGGTCTACCTATGTAGACCGGTCTGCATAAACCGATCGGTCTACAGATTCACCGCGCGGCACCCGGCGCGCAGCCAAAATAGGTAGGCCGGTCTACTTACTCCCCCTGCGCCGCGATCAGCGCCGCGAATCCGTCCAGCACCCGGGCGAGCCCGAACGCGTACGCGTGGTCCGGGCTGTACGCGCCGCCGTGGGCCTCGCCGGCCGCGGAGCCGACGCGCGCGGCGACCGGGAACCGTTCGGGGTCGAGCACGCGGGCCAGCAGCTCGGCGTTGGCGGCCCACCACTGGGCGTCGCTCATCGCACTGTCCTGCTCGGCGGCACGCTCGTCGACGGCCATCCGCGCGCAGGTCTGCACGAAGCCCAGCAGGTGGGTGAGGGCCGCGTCCAGCTCCACGTCCGCCAGACCCGTCCCCTCCAGGGCACGCAGCTCGTACTCGTACTTGGCCATCACCCCCGGCCCCAGCGGCGGGCGGCTGGTGGATACCCCCGCCACCCAGGGGTGCGCCCGGTAGAGCGCCCGGTTGTCGTCGGCCACGGCGGTGACCCGGGCCCGCCAGCCCTCGCCGGCGGGGGCCGTGCGCGGCATGGTCGCGTAGACGGTGTCCAGCATCAGGTCCAGCAGTTCGGCCTTGCCCGGCACGTAGGTGTAGAGCGCCATCGGGGAGACGCCCAGCTCCTGGGCGACCCGCCGCATCGTGACAGCGTCCACGCCCTCCGCGTCGGCCAGCGCGATCGCCGTCGCGGCGATCTCCGCCGGCGACTTCGCCTGCCGGGGCCCGCGCCGGCCCGGCTTCTCCTCCGCCGACACACCCCAGAGCAGTGCCAGCGTGCGCGCCGGATCTCCTGCACTGCTGCGCTCACTCGCCATGGGGAGATCCTTTCACGGCCGGGCCCGGCTACCGTCTAGCCCATGACCGCCCCCGACCCCCTCCCCGGCACGGACGCCCCGGAGGTCCTCCGCCCCCGGGTCACCTGCCGCCGCTGCCACCGGCCGCTGCACGACCCCGAGTCCCGGATGCTGCGCCTCGGCCCGGAGTGCCGGGACCCGGCGGAGCGCGTCGCCCGCCACGAGGTCGAGCAGGACACGCTGCCGGGGCTGGACGGCTCCTGAAGCCTGCTGCAGAAGGAGGGCTGTGCGTGAGCTCTAGCCGACCAGGCGGCGGCGCCAGTCCAGAGGGGTGACGGTGACGGCCTGGCCCGGGTCGCCGTCCCACTCGGTGTGGAAGCCGCCCGCTTCGAGGGCCGCCACCACCTCGTGGCCGATGGCCGCGGTGGTCTCGGACGAGCCGTCGAAGCCGCCGTAGAGCAGCGTCAGGCCGTGGCCGGCCGCAGCGGCGTCCGTGCACTGGGTGTGGAAGTAGACGAAGCCGCGGGCGTCCGGCCCGCCTTCGCCGCCGATCTCGGACTGCCCGCAGCTGCGGCAGCACGCGAAGTTCTCGCGGGCGGTGATACCGGTCTCCTGCAGGGCGGCGAACACACGGGTGAGCCGCTCCGGGTCGGTCTCGCCCTGCCACTGCGCCTGCTCCGCGACGCGCTCCAGCCACAGCCGGTCGGCCAGCACCTGCGCCTGCTCGCGCGAGACGGGCCGACGGTCCTTGGTGACCAGGTAGTCCTCGGCGAGCTCGGCCAGTTCGGCGCGGGAGGCGTAGCCGCCGACCAGCACCTCGCGGACGCGCTTCTCCAACTGCCTGCGGTCGTCCTCGTCCAGGTCGAGCGCCGGCACCTCGCGCGCGGGGCCCAGGTCGAGCAGCGACCAGACCGGACCGGAATCCCAACCGGCCTCCTGCCGGGCCCAGCCGGTCAGCACCGCGACCACGACCTCGGGACCGTCGGCCGGCGTCCGGAAGTGCCGGTCGGAGGAGCCGTCGCGGTACTCCAGCGTGTACTCCCCGCCGGACTCGTGCCAGACCTGGGCGAAGACGTCGGGCAGGTCGGGAACCCGCTGGATCACCAGGAACCGGTCACCGTCGCCGCCGATCCGGCGGACCAGCCCGGCCAACTCCTCGGCGGACAAGCGGACATGCCGCTCCCAGTTCTCCGTCTCGACCACGATCTCAAGCACACGCAGACTCTGGCACACCCCGCTGACAGCCACCACCCGGGGATCACCTCTCGGGCCTCGGGCCTCAGGCCTCGGGCCTCGGGCCTCGGGTCAGGGTCCCGTCTCCTCCTCCGGGGGCGCACCCCGGCCCGGCGCTCCCTCGGCGGGGGGAGACGGTCCGCCGGTGCAGACGATGGATCCGGTCGTCCGCTGCGCGATCGTCGAGGGGTCGGTAAACCCCGTTCCCACCGAAGGAGTTCACGATGTCCCGCCGCCACCTGTCGAACACGACCGCAGCCGCCGCGCCCCGCTGGGCCGTGTGGACGGCGTGGGCGACCGTGCTGTGCACGGTCCCCTCGTGCGTGTGGCGGCTGGCGTTGGGCTTCGGGGCCGACGTCGGCTTCACCGGCAGGCTCGGCGAGCTGTACACCGGTCCGGCGATCACGGTCTACGTGCTGGTGCTGTCGGTCGCGTCGCAGGCGGCGGCCTGCCTGACGCTGGGCCTGGTCCGGCTGTGGGGCGAGCGGGTCCCGCACTGGGTTCCGGGACTGGGCGGCCGGCGCATCCCGCGGGCGGCGGTGACCGTCCCCGCCGGGCTGGGCGCTGCGGCCGTGACCGCGCTCTGCGCCGCGGTCACGCTGATCCCCGGCGGCCCTCTGGACAACCCCGACTTTCCCCGGGGCACCGCCGGCCTGGTGATGGACGCCTGCTACGCGCCGCTGCTGCTCTGGGGCCCGCTCGTGGGGGCGCTCACCGTCGCCTACGCCCGGCGTCGCCGCGCCGAAGCGGCGGCACCGACAGCGCAGTGAGCGCCGGCAGCGGGACCGAACGCGGAGGGCGCGGCCGGGCCCTCCCCGCCGCCACCGCCACCACCCGCTGCCGCTGATCAGCTCTTACGCCGGCGGCCCGACCTGGGTCCTCACCGTGGACGGCGCATCGGACGTCGACGCGACGCTGTGGGCGTCGGCGATCTGTTCCACGGCGCCGCACACCCAGGTGTTCAACAGGCCGGTCGCGGTTCCGGCGCGGAGCAGCAGGCCTTGCAGGCCCTGTGTCCGCCCGGCCAGTACGCCACCGGAGGCGGCGGGCGCGTCGACCTCGGCGTGCTCAACGTCGGGGGGTCCTACGCCACCGGGAACGACCTGAACGACCGCTGGGCCTACTCCATCGACAACGTGAGCGGGATGACCCACTACCTGGAGGCCTTCGTGGTCTGCTCGTTGTCGCCCCATCACCACTGCTGGGGCACCGGCACGAAGCTCCCGCTCTTCCACGGGACCGCCCAGGACCTGAAGTACTGCCCGTCCCGGGCGGTGACCGGCGGAGGCGCGATCGCCGTCGGAGCCTCGATCTACGAGTCCGCTCCAACGGCTGGCTGGCCCAGGCCGTGAACGAGTCGGCGGACCATCCGGACGTGCGCGTGAACGCGGTCTGCAAGGACTGAGTCGAACGGATCCAAGCGGAGCGGGAAGTCGGCGGATCCGACGTCCCGCTCCCCTGTGGACCCCAGGGTCCGGCGCCGGAGCGGTGTCCGCGCCGACGGGTAACGTCCTCGCCGACCCGGTCTCCGTCCACCGCCGAAGGACCTCCGTTGGCACGCACCTCACCGCCCCGCCCCGCGGACATCGTCGCCGCGTTCCCCGAACTGGCGCCGCTGGCCCGCGAGGCCGTCCGGCTGCACCCGCGCCGCGGCGAGCCGACGGTGCGCGACAGCTCCGTCGGCGGGCCGCTGCTCTGGCCGGCGGACGAGCCCTGGCCGGTGTGCGAGCGGGAGCACGAGGACGACCACGGGCTGCCGGTGTCGCCGAGCGACGTCCGGCTGGAGCGGCGCATCCTGGGCGAGGCCCGGAAGCGGCCGCGGCGACCGGGAGTCGACTTCCTCACGCCGGAGGAGCGGGCGGCGCTCGACCGCGCCGGAGAGAGCCACCCCTGGAGCACGGCACCGAACGCGATGCTGCCCGTGGCCCAGTTGTACGCACGGGACGTACCGGGCGTGCCCTGCCCGGACGGTGCCGACCTGCTCCAGGTGCTGTGGTGCCCGCTCGACGGCCACGGGGAGGACATGCCGGTCGTGCACCTGGTGTGGCGGTCCTCCGCCGATGTCCGGGTCGTGCTGACCGACCCTCCCGAGCCGGCCGACGTGGAGAGCCACGGCGGGACGGTCCCGGAGCCGTGCGTGCTCCACCCCGAGGTGGTCACCGAGTACCCGGCGCCGTTGGAGCTGGACCGGGAGCTGCGGTCCCGGCTCCGGCAGTGGGGCGAGACGTCCGGCCGCCCCGGGGGCGGCGACCCTGCCTGCTACCAGTCGGACCTCTCCGTCGCCCCCGGCTGGAAGGTCGGCGGGTGGGGCCCGTGGAGCTTCCGCGATCCGTGGGCGATGACCTGCGGCGCATGCGGGGCCGCCATGACACCGTTGCTGACGATCAGCTCCGGCGACTCGGACGGGACATGGGCGCCGCTGGAGGAGCAGGGTGTGCCGGCGGACGCGGAGGCCCGGCGCGACATCGACGACCCGGTCATGGTGCAGATCGGCCGGGGCTACAACCTGCAGCTCTACTTCTGCCCGACATCCTTCGACCACCCGCACCTCGAGGTCATGCAGTAGCCGGCGGGTCGGCCTCGCTGCGAGCACTGGAACGTTGCCCCGCAGGCCTGTTGGGGATCGGACGGTGAGCATCCCCGCCGTCCCGGCGCGACAGCCCACGGCGTAGTGTGCGCGGAGTGAACGAACTGATCTTTCGGGCCAAGGACCGGTACCGTCCGTCCTGGTCGCACCTCCTGATGACGCTCGTCATCTTCGGCCTCGAAGGCTCCTTGGCCGTCGTCAAGATGGGTCCCACGGCCGGCGCTTGGCTGATCGGCGGGACGATTCTGCTCCTGATACCCCTCGGCTGCGTCACGTTCCGGAGCTGGTCCTCGGTCGGCCCCGCCGGAATAACCATCTGCTGGGGCCTCGGGCGCGGCCGCACCTACCCGTGGCACGAGGTCCAGTGGATCGACGTGCGGAAGATCGAGAGCCAGACCGGCGACTCGCAGGCGGCCCGGATGTTCCTCACGAGCGGGCGGCGCCGCTCGCTCCCCGGGCTCCAGAACAGCGACATGTACCCCGACTCCGAATTCGACGTCGACTTCCAGCGCGTCGTCAACTGGTGGGAACTGAGCACGGACGAGCCTGCTCGGATCCGGCCGCAGAAGCGGTCCCGGGACCGGATCTCGCCAACGGTGCTCGGCCTCCTCCTCGCGGTCCTCATCGCGGTCGTCGCCGGAGCCGTCTTCGTCCTGATGCACTAGGACTGCCCGACAGATGATCATCTGACTGGTTCGCGAAGCCAGATGATCAGGGAGGCCGGACCAACGCCGGCGCGAGAGCGGTCGGCGAGCTTGCCGAAGTGCGTGGCAATCGCCCGGAACTGCCCAAGGCGGTCGAGTGGTCAGTCCTCCCCGGGAGCGGCCGAGGGCCTGGCTCCGCTCCCACACCGCGTCCGTCACCCCACCGCGGCCTGCCACAAGACCAATCATCAGACCGGCTTTAGAGTGCTTCCCGTGGCGGATCATCAGGACGAGACCAGGGTGGCCTACGACGGTGTCGTGGAGCTGTACGCATCGCTGTTCGCGGACCGGCTGGAGGGGCGGCCGTTCGCCCGGGCCATGATCAGCACCTTCGCCGAACTGGTGCGCGAGACGGGCAACCCGCGGGCAGCGGACGTCGGGTGCGGGCCCGGACATCTGACGGCCCTGCTGCACGAACTGGGCCTGGACGCCTTCGGACTCGACCTCTCCCCGGGCATGGTCGACCACGCCCGGCGGGCCCATCCGGCGCTGCGCTTCCAGGAGGCGCGGATGGAGTCCCTGCCGGTCGAGGACGGCGCGCTCGGCGGCGTACTGGCCCACTACTCGATGATCCACACCCCGCCGGGGGAACTGCCGGAGCTGCTCGCCGAGCAGGTGCGCGTCCTGGCACCGGGCGGCCTGCTCCTGGTCTCCTTCTTCGGGACCGACGGACCGGAACCGGTCCGATTCGACCACAAGGTGACGCCTGCCTTCAGCTGGCCGGTGGACCGCCTCGCCGACCTGCTGGCCGACGCCGGGCTCGTTCCCTTCGCCCGGCTGCTCCACGACCCGGCCTCCGAGCGGGGCTTCCTCGACGCCCACCTGCTGGCCCGCCGTTCGTAGGGCCTGTCCGACAATGCCCGCAGGGCGACGCCACGTGTTGTGACGAGGCTTCAGCCCCTGGGTCGAGACCTCGCCACCGTTGTGGCCGGTCGGGCGCGGCCTGCCGGTCTGCATCCGCCCCGCGTCCTTCGTTTCCCTCGTGCCCTGAGGTCATGTGGGAGGGCGCCGGTGGCGGTGGCGGTCGCGGAGTGGGAAGTCGGATGGGCCGACTTCCCACTACGGGTCCGAGGCGGCTGGCCTGGCCCTGGGGCCGGCCCCGGGTCGGGGGTTGAGACGGGCAGGGTGCCAGGTGGTGTTGCGGCCGGCGCCCTCGCGGTAGGCGATCCGCTGGACGGCGGTGAGCAGACGGTAGAGGTTGAGGGCAGCGTCAGACTCGTCGGCGTCATAGCCGAGTTGGTGGATGAACGCTTCGAGCTGGGGCCAGTCGAAGTCGTCGGGAACGGTCGGGGTGCATCCGGTGGCGGTGTGCGCGTTGAAGGCGGCGGCGACGGCGTAGTGGGCGGCGGCGAGCGCGTTGGCGAGCGGAGGCTGCGGCGGCACTTCGGGCATGGAGGTGCCCTTCAGGGGAGGGGTGACAGGGGGCGATCAGTTCGGTGTGCGCCGGGCGGGCGCGTCATACTCGGGCTTTGCAACCTTGCCAGCGGTGATGACGCCGAGGACGAGGGTGGCGATCGCGAGCGCGATCAGGACGGCGAACGCGGCGCCGACGAGGAAGTCGATGGTGCCGGCTCTCATCGGCGGATCCCGATGACGCAGTGGCCGAGGTGGGCGGCGAGGCCGTGGAGAAGTTCGTGGGCCTGGTCGCGGGTGAGGGGGAAGGCGAGCTGTTCGCCGGGGCCGGCGTGAACGTCCAGGTCGACGGCGAGCCGGAGCTGCACGGTGGCGTCGGGGACGGCCTCAACGGCGAGGTAGGGGACGGTCGTTCGCTCGACATGGGTGGAGCTGGTGACGAGCGGGATCACGACTCCCACGGTTCACCTCGCCGGGCGTCGAGGACGAGGTTTCGGCTCACGCGGCGGCGTCCAGCTCGAACCAGACGCTCTTGCCACGCTTGCGGGGATCGGCCCCGAAGCGGTGGGTGAGCGAGCGGACCAGGTGGAGCCCTCGGCCGGAGAGCTCGTAGGGGTCGGCGGAGGTTCGCTGCTCGGGGAGGTCCGGGCTGTCGTCGCTGACCGAGACGCGGACGGTCCGGTTCAGGACGACGACCACCACGAGGGGCGCCTGACTGCCGGCGTGCTTCCAGGCATTGACGAAGAGCTCGTGGAGGGCGAGTTCGGCATCGCGGATGACGTCGTCCGGCCAGCCGGAGGAGCCGAGGACGTCCCGCAGCTCGTCGCGGGCGGCGGACCAGTCGGGAGGGTTGAAGGCACGCACGAAGAACCTCCGGAAGAGGAGAGGGAGTTCGAGGCGGAGACGTGACCGTGAGCCAGGCCGCACATGGCTGCTCTGCGGCGCCCAGACAGGCATTACTGACGCTCCGTCGTGTGATCGGTGCAACACTGAGAGTAGGGGGCGGCGTGTAAGAGTTGCAAGCCGATCGCCAAGTTTTCCTAGCTGGCGTCACCCGTTGGTGGCGCCGTAGGTGACTTGTGCGCGAGACTGCGCAGACAGGGAAGGACTGCCGTGGGATACAAGGGGCCGATCAGCCAGCGTCAGCGTCGATTCGGCGAAGAGCTGCAACGACTTCGCGTGGCGGCGGGACTGTCCGCTTCAGAAGCGGGTGCGCTCGTGGGCATGAAGGGGCCAGCAGTAAGCCACACCGAGTCGGGTCGAATCAGCCTCAACCTGGAGCGGCTTGAGATCTGGCTCGACGCCTATGGCTGCACGGATATCCCATACCGAGTGGCGCTCGCGGAGATGGGCCGGGCCACGGGCAAGGGCTGGTGGTCGGCGTTCGAAGACCAGGTGCCAGCACTTGCCCTGGACTTGGCCGAGTTGGAGAACAGGACCGTCCGGCTGGACAGTTACGACACGCTGTACGTCCCAGGCCTCCTCCAGCTACCTGCATACACCGAAGCCATCTACCAGGATTCCTACCGCCAGGCCAAGTGGGACGTGGCGACGGCAGTGCGGTTCCGGATGGAACGACAGCAGATTCTTGCTGACGGTAAGCAGCGGAAGTTCCGATTCGTAATCCACGAGGCAGCACTGCGCATGCGGTTCGCGGGCGACGCTGTCATGCGGGCGCAGCTGCTTCACCTGCTCGACGTGGCAGAGCTCCCGAACGTCACCATCCAGGTGTTGCCGTTCACAGCGCCGAGGCATGCGCCGCTGTCGTCCTCGTTCCTGTTCTGCGACCCAGGCTGCACCGATCTGGCCACGATCGTTATCTCTGGTCCGAAGCGCGCCGAACACTTCGGCGATCCGGTCGACATCGCCGCCTACCATGAGAAGTTCGAGCAACTGAGCGACCTCGCGCTCGCCGGCGTGGATACGAGTGGAACCCTCCGCGAGCTTTCCTCCCGAGACTCGTGGGGTCTCATTCAGCATCTCGTCTACATGCTCCAGGGCTGAAAGGCATCCGATGTCCCACCTTTCTTGGCAGAAGTCGTCATACAGCGATGCTGACGGCGCCGACAATTGCCTCGAACTGGCCCCCGGGACCGGCGTTCTCCGCCACCTCCGCGAGTCCGACGACCCGGACGTCGTCCTCACCACCACCACCACCAAGCTCCGTGCCTTCATCCTCGGCGTCAAAGCCGGCGAGTTCGACCACCTCATCTGACCGACGAGCCGGGGCTATGACTGCCGGTTCAGCAGCCATCGCCCCTACCAGGCAGGACCGACGCCGTTGCACTCGGCGCCCGGGCAGCCGGTGGCGTAGGTCTGGGTCACGCCGATCGCCATCAGGTACCGGTGGCCCGCATAGGCCTTGGCCTTGAGCCCCTCGGCGTCGACGCGCCGCCAGTCGAAGTACACGACCCGCTCGTGCTCCCGGTCCAGGTAGGGCTTCGCGTCCGGGCCGCTCAGGGACGTCCGGTCGTCCCAACTGCCCATCACCAGCGGAATGCCCTTGCCGTCCGCGACTCCGACCGTCAGCGTGACCCCCTTCCGCCCGTCGCCGGGCACGTGGTCGACGCTGACCGTGTTCGGCCGGGCCAGCGCCTCCGCCGTCTGCTCGGCCGTCGCATCGCCGCCCGGGCTGTGCATGTGCCGCAACTGCTGCACCAGGTTCTTGCCGTCGGGTCGCAGCTTCCAGCCGAGCCCTTCGGCCGCCCGGTCCAGGTCGGCGAGCCGCTGCTCGATCTTGCCGTCGAACGCCGCGTACAGCACCGTCGTCCTCCGGCACACCACTGGCGACCAGGCCGGCTTGCTGCCGAAGCTCTCGCTGCGGGCCTCCGCATGACAGCGGTCGGCGACCGAGCTGTCCAGGACCTCCGCCCAGGGCGCCGCCGCCTTCAGCCGCGCCGTGTGGTCGTCGGCGAACGCCACCGCCCGGTCGCGGGCCTCACGCGTGTCGGCGGCGCGGGCCAGTCCTGCCGCGTCCGGCGCCTTGGGAAGGGTAGTCAGATCGTAAAAAGCCCAGGCGAACACCGCGACGACGATCACCGCCGCCGCCACGACCAGGCCGAGCAACGTCAACAACACCCGCCGTATCCCGGACCGGACCGAGTGATCCCCCGCTCTCATGGCCACCACCGTAGCCACGCCCTCCCCTCCGACCTTCGCGCGAGATGCCTCCGAGACACCCCCGCAACGGGCCCGAGACTCGCCGCAGGTCCACGCCTGCGCGGCCCCGGCAAACTCCGGCGGCCGCCCCGGCTCTTCGACAACCCCGACGCGATCACGTCACGTCCGGGTCAAAAGCTCGCCAAAGCCGTGGCGCCCGCCCCCTCCGCCGCGCTATCAACATGAGAGCAGGACCGCCGCCTGGCGGTCCGGGACACGGGGGAACTTCACATGAGCAGCATCCGCGCCGGTAGAAGCACGCTGGCACTCGTCAGCCTCGCGGCAGTAGGCGCGCTGACCCTCACCGCTTGCAACGACGACAACTCGTCGGACACGGCCACGAACACTCCGCCCCCGGCCGCCGCCCCGACGACCCCGGCGGCCGCCCCGACCACGCCCTCCGCCGCGCCGACCACCCCGGCCGCCGCGAGCGCGTCCAGCAGCGCTCCGGCCGGCGCCCCCGCCGGCGCGCCTGCGCCCGCGGCCGGCGGCGGCACGGACGCCGCCCCGGGGCAGACCTTCAAGATCGGCCAGCCCGCGCAGGTGCAGTTCACCTCCGGCAGCACCAAGGGCGTCATCGCACTCGCCGTCAGCTCGATCGAGACGGGCGACCCGGCCGACCTGGACTCGCTCAAGCTCGGCGACAAGGTGAAGGGCCTCGTCCCGTACTACGTCCACTACTCGATCACCAACGCGGGGACCACCGACCTGTCCTTCACCAGCGTGGACCACATCAAGGGCCTCCTGCCGGACGGCAGCGAGGCCCAGGAGCTGATGATCATCGGGGGCTTCGCCAAGTGCCCGAGCTCCTCGCTCCCGAAGGGCTTCACCAACGGCCAGACCGCCCAGGCCTGCGCCGTCGCGCTCGCCCCGACGGCCACCAAGGTCACGGGCGCCGAGTACTGGGGCTCCCCCTACACCCTCGGCAAGGGCGCCATCTCCTGGAAGTAGCGGTGCAGGGTAGGGGTGCCGGTGCCGGGCTTCCGCCGGCCCGGCACCCGTACCGGCCGCGACGGCGGCCCGCCGGGCATCGGGCCGGACCCCCGGGGTACCGTCCCCCTCATGAACGAGTCCCGCCACCCGTCGCCCCGCGAGGACGCAGGCGCAGTCCGCTCCCTCCGGGCCCGCTACGCCCGCAGCTACCGGCTGCGGGTCGCCGCGCTGTTCGCCGGGGTCGTCCGCGACGGACTCCTCGGCGCCTTCAAGGCCGTGGCGAAGGCGTCCCGCCGCTCCGACCCGGGCGACAGCGACTGCTGACGCCGCGTCGCGGCGGGGCCCCCTGCCCCCTTCTGCCCCGTCCTGTCCCGTCCTGTCCCGTCCTGCTCAACCCTGCGCCGGCGCCGGCCCGCCGACGGGCAGCAGTCCGCGCTCACCGAACACCTTCTTGGCGACGAAGGTCGCGTTGAGCGCACGCGGCATGCCGCAGTAGACGGCCGAGTGCAGCAGCGCCTCGACGATCTCCTCGGGGCCGAGGCCGACGTTGAGGGCCGCGTTGATGTGCACGTCCAGCTGCGGTTCGCAGCCGCCGAGCGCGGTGAGCATGCCGAGCGTGACCAGCTGCCGGTCACGGGGGGCCAGGCCGGGCCGGTCGTAGATGTCACCGAAGGCCCAGGAGACGACCTGGTGGCCCAGCTCCGGCGAGATGTCCGCCAGTGCGTCGATGACCTTCTGCCCGCCCTCCCCGTCGATGCGGGTCAGGACCTCCATGCCGTGGTCGAAGCGCTCCTGGCGGGTCGCGGCGGGGGCAGCAGCGGCGGCGTTCTTCATGGATGGTCCGTTTCCGCCGCCGGGACGGCAGCTGTTCGTTGCGGGTGAGCCTGCACTCCGGCCAAGCGGGATTCGCGTCTCCGCCGGCCACACCAAGGACAGTAGGAGTTGGAGTCCGCTCTAAGGCAAGCACCGCCGCATCGCCCGCACGTCGCCCCGCAGACAGCCCCGCGCATCCCTCTGGCTCCGCGCATCCCTCTGGCGCAATTCTCCGTACTATGTATAGTGTACTGCGTACGAGGTATTCGCCGACGAGAGGGCCTTCATCCATGCAGATCACCGCTGCCGCCGTTTCGCTCACCGTCGAGGACGAGGCCGCCTCCTCGGCCTTCCTCCGGAAGCACTTCGGATTCGCCGAGCAGATGGCGGCCGACGGGTTCGTCTCGCTCGGGCGGGAGGACTCCGGGATGAACGTGATCTTCCTGCGGCGCGGGATCGAGGTGCTGCCGGAGGGGTTCCGGGACCAGCACGCGGCCGGGCTGATCCTCGCCTTCAACGTCACCGGCCTGGAGGGCGAGGAGGCGCGGCTCCGCGGGGAGGGCGTGGAGATCACCATGCCGCTGCTGGAGGAGCCGTGGGGCGAGAAGCTCTTCCAGGTCACCGACCCGAACGGGGTCGTGATCCAGCTGGTCGAGTGGGTTCGGCAGTAGCACCGGCGCGGTAGCGGAACCGACGGCGCCCCCATGGCCCAGGCCATGGGGGCGCCGTCACCGCGCAGACCTCAGGCGACGGTCCAGGTGTCGTTCCCGGCCAGCAGCGCGGCCAGCTCGCCCTGGCCGCGCTGGGTGACCGCCGTGGCGAGCTGGGAGGCCATCAGCTCGTCGTACACCGGGCGCTGCACGCTCCGCAGCACGCCGATCGGGGTGTGATGCAGCGTGTCCGTGTCGGCGATCCGGGAGAGGGCGAACGCCCCGGCCGGGCCGGCGGCATGGGCGTCGTGGACGACCACCGAGGCCTCGTTGCCAGTGGTGACGGCGTCGACGAACAACTCGCCGTCCGGGCTGCGGAAGACGCCCTGGGAGCGGTCCGTGCCGAACCGGATCGGCTGCCCGTGCTCCAGGCGGATCAGCGCCTCGTCCCGGGTGTTCGGCTCCTTCAGGACCTCGAAGGCGCCGTCGTTGAAGATGTTGCAGTTCTGGTAGATCTCCACCAGCGCCGTGCCTTCGTGCTCCGCCGCCGCCCGCAACACCGACTGGAGGTGCTGGCGGTCGGAGTCGATGGTCCGCGCGACGAACGAGGCCTCCGCGCCGATCGCCAGGGAGAGTGGGTTGAACGGGGCGTCCAGCGAGCCCATCGGCGTCGACTTGGTGATCTTGCCGACCTCGCTGGTCGGCGAGTACTGGCCCTTGGTGAGGCCGTAGATCCGGTTGTTGAAGAGCAGGATCTTCAGGTTGACGTTCCGCCGCAGCGCGTGGATCAGGTGGTTTCCGCCGATCGAGAGCGCATCACCGTCACCCGTCACCACCCAGACGCTCAAGTCCTGCCGGGACGACGCGAGCCCCGTGGCGATGGCCGGCGCCCGGCCGTGGATCGAGTGCACGCCATAGGTGTTCATGTAGTACGGGAACCGCGACGAACAGCCGATCCCGGAGACGAAGACGGTGTTCTCCCGCTTGATCCCCAGCTCCGGCATGAAGGCCTGCACGGCCGCCAGGATCGCGTAGTCACCGCAGCCCGGGCACCAGCGCACCTCCTGGTCGGTCTTGAAGTCCTTGGCGCTCTGCGGCGTGTCGTCCTTCGGGACCAGCTTCAACGAGGGGAACTTCTCGCTCATCGGTTGTCCTCCTCGCTCGCCGGTGCGGCCGCCGAGTTGCTCGCCGACTCGTCCAGATTGCCGATAGCCGCCCACAGCACGTCGGCCAACTGCGCCGCCTTGAACGGTAGTCCGCGCACCTGGTTGTAGGACTGCGCATCCACCAGGTACTTGGCGCGCAGCAGCAGTGCCAGCTGCCCGAGGTTCATCTCGGGGACGATGACCTTGTCGTAACTCTTCAGCACCGCGCCGAGATTGGCCGGGAAGGGATTCAAATTCCGCAGGTGGGCCTGGGCGACATGGCCGCCGTCGGCGCGGACCCGGCGAACGGCCGCGGTGATCGGCCCATAGGTCGAACCCCAGCCGAGCACCAGCACGCGTGCCCTCGCCATGGGCCCCTCCTGCCCGTCGGCGGGCAAGGAGGGAGGATCGTCAACATCGATGACAGGAACGGTGATCCCGTCCACCTTGGCCTGCCGGGTGCGGACCATGAAGTCGTGGTTGGCCGGGTCGTACGAGATGTTGCCGGTGCCGTCCTGCTTCTCGATGCCGCCGATCCGGTGCTCCAGGCCCGGCGTACCGGGGACCGCCCACGGGCGGGCCAGCGTCTGCGGGTCCCGCAGGTACGGCCAGAACGCGCCGTCCTCCCGGTTCGGACCGGTCGCGAAGTCCGGTTCGATCGCGGGCAGTTCGTCGACCTCCGGGATCCGCCAGGGCTCGGAGCCGTTGGCCAGGTAGCCGTCCGACAACAGGAACACCGGCGTCCGGTAGGTGACCGCGATGCGTGCCGCCTCCAGCGCCGCGTCGAAGCACTCGGCCGGGGTGGCCGGGGCCACGATCGGCACCGGGGCCTCGCCGTTGCGCCCGAACATCGCCTGCAGGAGGTCCGCCTGCTCGGTCTTGGTCGGCAGACCGGTGGACGGGCCGCCGCGCTGGATGTCGACCACCAGCAGCGGCAGTTCGAGCGAGACGGCCAGGCCGATCGTCTCGCTCTTGAGCGCCACGCCCGGGCCCGAGGTGGTCGTCACGCCGAGCGCGCCGCCGAAGGCCGCACCCAGCGCCGCGCCGATGCCGGCGATCTCGTCCTCGGCCTGGAAGGTGCGTACGCCGAAGTTCTTGTGCCTGCTCAGCTCGTGCAGGATGTCCGAGGCCGGGGTGATCGGGTACGAGCCGAGGTAGAGCGGCAGCCCGGAGCGCTCGGCGGCGGCGATCAGGCCGTAGGACAGGGCCAGGTTGCCGGAGATGTTGCGGTAGCGGCCCGGGGGCAGCTTCGCCGGCGACACCTCGTAGGAGACCGCGAAGGACTCCGTCGTCTCGCCGAAGTTCCAGCCCGCCCGGAAGGCGCTGATGTTGGCCTCGGCGATCTGCGGCTTCTTGGCGAACTTGGTGCGCAGGAAGGACTCGGTGCCTCGGGTGGGCCGGTGGTACATCCAGGAGAGCAGGCCCAGGGCGAACATGTTCTTCGCCCGCTCGGCGTCCTTGCGCGCCAGACCGCTTTCCTTGAGCGCCTCCAGGGTCAGCGTGGTCAGCGGCACCTTGTGCAGGTGGAACGCCTCCAGCGAGCCGTCGGCCAGCGGGTCTGCCGGGTAGCCGACCTTGGCCAGGGCGCGCTTGGTGAACTCGTCGGTGTTGACGATGATCTCCGCGCCGCGCGGCAGGTCCGGCAGGTTCGCCTTGAGGGCGGCCGGGTTCATCGCCACCAGGACGTTGGGGGCGTCCCCCGGGGTCAGGATGTCGTGGTCGGCGAAGTGCAGCTGGAAGGACGAGACACCCGGCAGCGTCCCGGCAGGGGCCCGGATCTCGGCCGGGAAGTTGGGCAGGGTGGAGAGGTCGTTTCCGAAGGACGCCGTCTCCGAGGTGAATCGGTCACCGGTGAGCTGCATCCCGTCGCCGGAGTCTCCGGCGAACCGGATGATCACCCGGTCCAGTCTGCGGATCGGCTTGGCACGCCTGGGCTGCGGACTCGTCGGCGCGGCGACACCGGAACGGTCCTCACCCGTCCCGGAGCGGCCCTGGCCGCCGTCCGAGCCGTCCACTGCTTCTGACTGATCGACCTGACTGGTCACTGCCGCGGACCTCCTCGTGGGCACCAGCCGCGGGCGTGAGCCGTGTGCCCCGTCCGCCTGGTGCACCTCTCGCATCCTATGCGGGTAAGGATTGCCTTGGACGGAACTACCGGATGCGGCGGCAAATCGCTGCCACATTGGGTACAACGCCTTGAATCCGCGCTCCCATACCGGGCCGGAGTACCGGCGCGGGAGTGCGGGCCAGGGAGTGCGGGCCAGGGAGTGCGGGCCGGGGAATACCGGCCCGGAGTGCGGGCCGGGGAATACCGGCCCCGGCGTACCGGCCGGGGAGTGCGGGCTAGGAGTTCAGGTAGGTGAGCACCGCCAGCACCCGGCGGTGGTCCTCCGGGCTCTGGGCCAGACCCAGCTTGAGGAAGATGTTGCTCACGTGCTTCTCCACCGCGCCGTCCGAGACCACCAGCTGCTTGGCCACCGCGGTGTTGGTCCGGCCCTCGGCCATCAGCCCGAGCACCTCGCGCTCGCGCGGGGTCAGCCCGGCCAGCACGTCACTCTTGCGGCTGCGGCTGAGCAGCTGCTGCACGACCTCCGGGTCCAGCGCGGTGCCGCCCCCGGCGACCCGGACCACCGCGTCCACGAACTCGCGCACCTCGGCGACCCGGTCCTTCAGCAGGTAGCCCACACCCCGGGTGGAGCCGGCCAGCAGCTCGGAGGCGTACCGCTCCTCCACGTACTGCGAGAGCACCAGCACGCCCAGCTCCGGGTAGAGACCACGGAGCGTGACGCAGGCGCGGACGCCCTCGTCGGTGTGGGTGGGGGGCATCCGGACGTCGGCGACCACCACGTCGGGCAGCGCACCGTCGGCGGCCAGGTCGTGGACGGCCTTCAGCAGCGCCTCGCCGTCCCCGACGCCCGCCACGACCTCCAGACCCCGGTCGGTGAGCAGCCTGGTCAGGCCCTCCCGCAGCAGTACGGAGTCCTCGGCGATGACGACGCGAAGCATGGTGGCCTTCCGGGTTGGTACGGCTGCGGCTGGGCTGACGCCTGTCAGTCTTCCCTACTCGTAAGGCCGTCGGGCAATAAATCGCACCGGGCTGCACCACCGGGCACCACCGGGCAGGGACGGAGGACCCCACCGGGCCGCACCGGAGCACCGCCAGGCACGGCCGAGCACCGCCAGGCACGGCCGTGGACCGCCGGGCGCCGCGGCCGGATCGCCGCGCGCGACGGCACCCCGGCCGCCCGCCTCACATGGTGCGGATGGCCACCGCGTCGCACAGGCCCTGCAGCGCCGCCTTGGCCGCGCCGTCCGGCAGCGGGTCGAGCAGCGCGCGGGCCTCCTCCGCATGTCGCAGCGTCTCCCGGCGGGCGTGCTCCAGCGCCGGGTGGCGGCGCAGCAGCCGCAGCGCCTCGGCGTGCCGCTCGTCGTCGCCGAGGTCGCCGTCGATCAGCTCGCGCAGCCGCAGGTCGGCCGGGTCGGACTCGTCCACCGGCATCTGCCGGAGCAGCAGGGTGGGCAGGGTCGGCACGCCCTCGCGCAGGTCGGTCCCGGGGGTCTTGCCGGACTCGTGGCCGTCACTGGCGATGTCGAGCACGTCGTCGGCCAGCTGGAACGCGATGCCGATGCGCTCGCCGTAGGCGCTGAGGATGTCCGTCACCCAGGGCTCGGCACCGGCCAGCAGTGCTCCTATCCGGCAGGAGACGGCGATCAGCGAGCCGGTCTTGCCGGCCAGCACGTCCAGGTAGTGGCACAGCGGGTCGTCGTCCGGGCCGGGGCCGGCGGTCTCCAGGATCTGACCGGTGACCAGCCGTTCGAAGGCGTCGGCCTGTACGCGGACGGCCTCGGGGCCGAGGTCCGAGAGCACCTGGGAGGCGCGGGAGAAGAGGAAGTCACCGGTGAGGATCGCGACCGAGTTGTCCCAGCGCGAGTTGGCACTGGGGGCGCCGCGGCGAACGGGGGCCTCGTCCATCACGTCGTCGTGGTAGAGCGTCGCGAGGTGGGTCAGCTCGACGACGACGGCGGCCGGCACCACGCCGGGCGCGTTGGCGTCGCCGAACTGGGCGGCGAGCATCACCAGCAGGGGGCGGAAGCGCTTGCCGCCCGCTTCCATCAGGTGGCTGGCGGTGACGGTGATGAAGGGGACGTCGCTCTTGACGGCCTCCATGAGCGCCGCCTCCACCGCGTCCATCCCGGCCTGGACGTCACGGGTCAGATCGCGGTCCTGCACGCTGAGCCCAAAGGGTCCCACGACGGTCACGAAGACCACTCCTCTGTCCCTGGTCGATCTAGCGGCCTGGTCCCTGAGTGCCGCCGCTTGGCCATACAGGCAGGGTATCCGGTCGCGAGTGGATCACTGCACGGGCGTGCTGGTCCTGTCATGGTCGGGCTGGACCCGCAGGTCGGAGCCGGTCCGGAAGCGGCGCGTCCGGACCGCGCGGAGTGTTGCGCGGCCCGGACGGTGAAGCGCCGACGGGTAGTCGGCCCGGGGGTCAGCGGACGAAGAGCGAGGCCTTCGACGCCAAGTCCAGGAAGTACTGCGGAAGCAGGCCGAGGCCGAGGGTGACGAGGACGCCGACGCCGATCGCGGTGGCCGTGAAGGCGCTCGGGATGGCCACGGTCGGGCCGCCCGGCTGCGGGTCGGAGAAGAACATCAGCACGATCACCCGGATGTAGAAGAACGCGGCCACCGCCGAGCTGAGCACACCGACGATCACCAGTGGGGTCGCCCCGCCGGCCGCGGCTGCCTGGAAGACCGCGAACTTCCCGGTGAAGCCCGAGGTGAGCGGGATGCCCGCGAAGGCCAGCAGGAAGAGCGCGAACACCGCCGCGACCAGCGGCGAGCGCCGGCCCAGCCCGGCCCAGCTGGACAGGTGGGTCGCCTCGCCCTTGGAGTCGCGCACCAGGGTGACCACGGCGAAGGCGCCGAGCGTCACGAAGGAGTACGCCAGCAGGTAGAACAGCACCGAGCTGAGGCCCTGCTTGTTGGTGGCGATCACGCCGGTCAGGATGAAACCGGCGTGCGCGATGGAGGAGTAGGCGAGCAGCCGCTTCACGTCCTGCTGGGTGACGGCCAGGACGGCGCCGACCACCATCGTCAGGACCGCCACGCCCCAGAGCACCGGCCGCCAGTCCAGCCGCAGACCGGGGAAGGCCACGTAGAACAGCCGGAGGAGGGCGCCGAACGCGGCCACCTTGGTCGCGGCGGCCATGAAACCGGTGACCGGGGTCGGCGCGCCCTGGTAGACGTCCGGGGTCCAGGAGTGGAACGGCACCGCGCCGACCTTGAAGAGCAGGCCGACCGCGAGCATCGCCAGGCCCACCAGCAGCAGCGCGTCGTTCTGGGTGGTGGAGAGGAGCGCCGGGGTGGCCAGCGCCTTGCCGGAGATGACGTCGGCGATGTCGCCCAGCCGGACGCTGCCCGCGTACCCGTACAGCAGGGCGGTGCCGAACAGGAAGAACGCCGAGGCGAAGGCCCCGAGCAGGAAGTACTTGACCGCCGCCTCCTGGGAGAGCAGCCGGCGGCGCCGGGCCAGCGCGCAGAGCAGGTAGAGGGGGAGGGAGAGGACCTCCAGCGCCACGAACATGGTCAGCAGGTCGTTGGCGGCGGGGAAGAGCAGCATCCCGCCGACCGCGAACATGGTGAGCGGGAAGACCTCGCTGGTGGTGAAGCCCGCCCGGACGGCGGCGCGCTCCTGCTCGCCGCCCGGGGTGGCGGCGGCCTGCGCGGCGAAGGCGTCGGCCGGCTCACCGCCCGCCTTGGGCTCCAGCTTCCGCTCGGCGTAGGTGAGCACCGCGACCACGGCGGCCAGCAGGATCACGCCTTGCAGGAAGAGCGCCGGGCCGTCGAGCGCGACCGAGCCCATCGCCAGCAGGTCGACCTTGGTGGAGCCGTAGCCCTGGGAGGCGAGCACCACCACGGCGGTGAACGCTCCGACCAGGCCGAGCAGGGCCAGCCAGACCTGCGCCCAGTGCCGGTGCCGGCGGGGCAGGAAGGCCTCCAGCAGGATGCCGGCCACGGCGGTGCCGAAGACCACCAGCATCGGGGAGAGCTGTCCGTACTCGACATGCGGCGCCGGGATGCTCTGGGTGTTGCCGCCGGCGGCGGCGAGCCATCCGGTGGTGCTCACTTGTGCTCACCTCCTGAGGTGGCGTCTCCGTTGGCGGCGACCGGGTGGGCCGGCGCCGGGTCGGACTGGTGGATCTGCGAGAGGGTCGCGTCCACCGCCGGGTTGACGATGTCGGTGAGCGGCTTCGGGTAGACGCCGAGCAGGACGGTCAGGGCCAGCAGTGGGGCGACCACCACGAGTTCGCGCACCTTGAGGTCGGGCATCGTGCGCACGCTCTCCTTGACCGGGCCGCTCATGGTGCGCTGGTAGAGCAGCAGGGCGTAGAGCGCGGCGAGCACGATGCCGAAGGTGGCGACGATGCCGATCGCCGGGTACCGGGTGAACGTGCCGACCAGGACGAGGAACTCGCTGACGAACGGCGCCAGGCCGGGCAGCGAGAGGGTGGCCAGGCCGCCGATCAGAAACGTCCCCGCGAGCACCGGGGCGACCTTCTGGACACCGCCGTAGTCGGCGATCAGCCGGGAGCCGCGGCGGGAGATCAGGAAGCCGGCCACCAGCATCCACGCGGCGGTGGAGATGCCGTGGTTGACCATGTAGAGGGTGGCTCCGCTCTGGCCCTGGCTGGTCAGCGCGAAGATGCCCATGATGATGAAGCCGAAGTGCGAGATGGAGGCGTAGGCGACCAGCCGCTTGATGTCCTTCTGGCCGATGGCGAGCAGCGCGCCGTAGATGATCCCGATCACCGAGAGGACGAGGATCGCCGGGGCGAAGGTCTTCGAGGCGTCCGGGAAGAGGCCGAGGCAGAAGCGGAGCATCGCGAAGGTGCCGACCTTGTCGACCACCGCGGTGATCAGCACGGCCGTTCCGGCGGTGGACTCGCCCATCGCGTTCGGCAGCCAGGTGTGCAGCGGCCAGAGCGGGGCCTTCACGGCGAAGGCGAAGAAGAAGCCGAGGAACAGCGCCTTCTCGGCGGTGCCGCTGAGCACCAGCCTGCCGTCGGCGATCGCGCCGGTCAGCGTCGGGAGGTCGAAGGTGGCGAAGCCCTGGTCCTGCGCGATCACGTACAGGCCGATCACGGCGGCCAGCATGATCAGGCCGCCGAGCAGGTTGTAGAGCAGGAACTTCACCGCCGCGTACGAGCGCTGACGCGCCGACTCGGGGCCGCCCGCCTTGTCGCCGAAGCCGCCGATCAGGAAGTACATCGGGATCAGCATGGCTTCGAAGAAGACGTAGAAGACGAAGACGTCGGTGGCGTAGAAGGAGACGATCACCATCGCCTCGACCGCAAGGATCAGGGCGAAGAAGCCCTGGGTGCGCCTGCGGTTCTCGAAGGTGCCGTCCGGCGCGGCCGGCGCCGGGTCGGCGTCGTGCCAGGAGGCCAGCATCACGATCGGCACGAGCACGGCGGTGAGCAGCCCCAGCACGGTGCCGATGCCGTCCACGCCGAGCGAGAAGGTGATGCCGAAGGAGCGGATCCAGCTGTAGGACTCGGTCAGCTGGTACCGCGCGCCGCCCGGCTCGAACTGCCCGGCCACGGCGGCGGCCAGGGCCAGGGTGACGGCCGAGACGCCGAGCGCGACGGCCTTGGTGGTCCGCCGCCGGGCCTCGGTGGACCCGGCGGGCAGTGCGGCGGTGAGCACCGCGCCGGCCGCCGGGACGGCGCAGGTGGCGGACAGCAGGGCACTCATCGCCACACCCCCGGAGATGAACTGGGCCTATTCATCAGACGGACCTCATCAGGAGAGTCGTGGCGACCAGCACCAGCGTGCCGCCGAACATGGAGAGCGCGTACGAGCGGACGTAGCCGTTCTGGATCCGCCGCAACCGGCTGGAGATGCCGCCGATGGTGGCGGCCAGGCCGTTGACGAAGCCGTCCAGCCCGCGACTGTCGAAGAAGACCAGGGCCGCGGTGAGCGCCGAGCCGGGCCGGACCAGGACGGCGTGGTTGAAGTCGTCCTGGAGCAGGTCGCGACGGGCGGCCCGGGTGAGCGGGGAGCCGACCGGCGGCACCACGGGGACGGCGGAGCGCCCGTACATCACGTACGAGAGCGCGACGCCGACCACCATGCAGACCGTCGCGAGCAGCGTGACCACCGACGGGCTGAGCGGCGAGTGGCCCTCCTCGTACCCGGTGACCGGCTCCAGCCAGTCCAGGAAGGAGTTGTTCAGGACGAACAGGCCGCCCGCGAAGACCGAACCGAAGGCCAGCAGGATCATCGGGGTGGTCATCGTCTTCGGCGACTCGTGCGGGTGCGGGTCGTGGCCCTCCGCATCGGGATGCCAGCGCTTCTCACCGAAGAAGGTCATGATCATCACCCGGGTCATGTAGAACGCGGTGACGGCCGCGCCGACCAGGGTGCAGAGCCCGAGGATCCAGCCCTCGGTGCCGCCCTTGGCGAAGGCCGCCTCGATGATCTTGTCCTTGGAGAAGAAGCCGGACAGGCCCGGGAAGCCGATGATGGCCAGGTAGCCGAGGCCGAAGGTGACGAAGGTGATCGGCATGTACTTGCGCAGGCCGCCGTAGTGACGCATGTTCACCTCGTCGTTCATGCCGTGCATGACCGACCCGGCGCCGAGGAACAGCCCGGCCTTGAAGAAGCCGTGCGTGACCAGGTGCATGATCGCGAAGGCGTACCCGATCGGGCCGAGGCCGGCCGCCAGGATCATGTAGCCGATCTGCGACATGGTCGAGCCGGCCAGCGCCTTCTTGATGTCGTCCTTGGCACAACCGATGATCGCACCGAAGAGCAGCGTGACCGCGCCGACCACCACCACGGCGGTCTGGGCGTCCGGCGCCAGGTTGAAGATCGGGCCGGAGCGGACGATCAGGTAGACGCCGGCGGTCACCATCGTGGCCGCGTGGATCAGGGCCGAGACCGGGGTCGGACCCTCCATGGCGTCCCCGAGCCAGGACTGCAGCGGCACCTGGGCGGACTTGCCGCAGGCCGCCAGCAGCAGCATCAGACCGATCGCGGTCAGCTTGCCCTCGCTCGCCTGGCTCGCGCCGTCGAAGACCGGCTCGAACGTGAAGGAACCGAACTCCGCGAACATCAGCATGATCGCGATGGAGAGGCCCATGTCGCCGACGCGGTTGACGATGAACGCCTTCTTGGCGGCCGTCGCGGCGCTCGGCTTGTGCTGCCAGAAGCCGATCAGCAGGTACGAGGCGAGGCCCACGCCCTCCCAGCCGAAGTACAGCAGCAGGTAGTTGTCGGCGATCACCAGCAGCACCATGGCCGCCAGGAAGAGGTTCAGGTACGCGAAGAAGCGGCGCCGGCGCTCGTCGTGCGCCATGTACCCCACCGAGTAGAGGTGGATCAGCGTGCCCACGCCGGTGATCAGCAGGACGAAGGTCATCGAGAGCTGGTCGAGCCGGAACGCCATGTCGGCCTGGAAGCCGTTCACCGGGATCCAGGTGTACAGGTATTTGGTGACGGCGCGGTCCTCGGCGTCACGGCCCAGCATGGCCGAGAACAGGGCAAGCCCGAAACCGAAGGAGAGCGCGGCGAGCGCGGTGGCGAGCCAGTGACCGAAGCGGTCGAAGAGCCGGCCGCCGAGCAGCAGCAGGGCAGCACCGGCCAGCGGGGCCGCCACCAGCAGCGGAATGAGAGAGTTCACCGAAGGCCCTCCGCCTACAGCTTCATCAGATTGCTGTCGTCGACCGAAGCGGAGTGCCTGGTCCGGAAGATGGAGACGATGATGGCGAGGCCGACCACGACCTCGGCCGCCGCGACCACCATGGTGAAGAACGCGATGATCTGGCCGTCCAGATTGCCGTGCAGCCGGGAGAAGGTGACCAGGGCCAGGTTCGAGGCGTTGAGCATCAGCTCGACACACATGAACAGGACGATCGCGTTGCGCCGGATCAGCACGCCGGAGGCGCCGATGGTGAACAACAGGGCGGAGAGATACAGGTAGTTGACCGGATTCACTCCGCGCCCTCCTCGTCGTGGCCGTTCGGAGCGGCGTGGTTGTTGGTCGCCGCCGGCTCCAGCTCCTTGTGCGAGCCGTTGCGCGGACCCTTGAGGGGACCGGTCACCGGCGGGCGCTCGGACGGTGCGCGGCCCAGCCAGTCGGCGGTGGTGGACTCCAGCTCGGCCATCCGCCGGAGCATCTCCTGGCTGACGTCGCGGATCTGGCCACGCTCGCGCAGGGTCTCCATCACCGAGTCCTCGGCGATCGTGCCGTCCGGCAGCAGGCCGGGGATGTCCACCGCGTTGTGCCGGGCGTAGACGCCGGGCGCGGGCAGCGGCGGGACCTGGATGTTGTCCTGGATCCGCTGGGCGGCCAGCTCGCGCTGGGTCTTCGGAGCCTTCACGTGCTCGCGGTGCGTCAGCACCATGGCGCCGATCGCGGCCGTGATCAACAGTGCGCCGGTGACCTCGAAGGCCCAGACGTACTTGGTGAAGATCAGCCGGGCCAGGCCCTGGACATTGCCCTCGGCGTTGGCCTCGGCGAGGCCGGTGAAGGTGTCCAGCTTGGCGTTGGCGATGCCCGCCATCAGCAGCACGCCGAAGCCGATCCCGCAGAGCACCGCGGCGAACCGCTGGCCCTTGAGCTGCTCCTTCAGCGAGTCGGCGCTGGTGACGCCGACCAGCATGACCACGAAGAGGAAGAGCATCATGATCGCGCCGGTGTAGACGACGATCTGCACCACACCCAGGAAGACCGCACCCTGGGCCATGTAACAGACCGCCAGGGCGAGCATGGTGGCCGCCAGGCAGAGCGCGCTGTGCACGGCCTTCTTCATCAGCAGCATGCCGAGCGCGCCGCCGACGGCGATCACCGCGAGCACCCAGAACTGGACGGCCTCGCCGGTGGAGGTCGCGCCCGTCACGGCGGCGAGGTCGAGGGAGGTGGAGGCGGCGGTCACTGCTGGGCCTCCTTCTCCCGGGCGGTGCGCTCCTGCTGGACCGTCCCCGGCGCCGCCGCGGTGATCTCGCCCCGGTAGTAGGCGCCCTCGTCGGCGCCCGGGAAGATCGCGTGCGGGGTGTCGACCATGCCCTCGGAGAGGCCGACCAGCAGCTGCTCCTTGGTGAAGATGAGGTCCTTGCGGGAGGAGTCCGCGAGCTCGTACTCGTTGGTCATGGTGAGCGCGCGGGTCGGGCAGGCCTCGATGCAGAGGCCGCAGAGGATGCAGCGGGCGTAGTTGATCTGGTACTCCACGCCGTACCGCTCGCCGGGCGAGTAGCGCTCCTCCTCGCGGTTGTCGGCGCCCTCGACGTAGATCGCGTCGGCCGGGCAGGCCCAGGCGCAGAGCTCGCAGCCGACGCACTTCTCCAGGCCGTCCGGGTGCCGGTTCAGCTGGTGGCGGCCGTGGAAGCGCGGAGCGGTGGGCTTCTTCTGCTCCGGGTACTGCTCGGTGAGCCGCTTCTTGAACATGGCCTTGAAGGTCACGCCGAAGCCGGCGGCCGGCCCGAGGACGGAAGGCTTGTCGGGCCGGTCTGGCCGGTCGCCGCTGCCGTTCTGGTCGGACGACATCTCGGTTCAGCTCCCTTCGGAATGGTCGGCCCCGTTGAGGGCGTCCTGGAGTTGCTTCGGGGCGCGGCTGCGCCGGCGCGGGACCGGCGGGAGCTCCTGACCGGGCAGCGGGGGCACCGGGTACCCGCCCGCCATCGGGTCGAACGCTCCCCCGGGCTTCGGCCGGGGGGTGCCCGCACCGCCGGACGGCGCCGCCTCCTCCGGCTCGGGCTTGCGCCTCATGACGTCCCGGGCCAGGGCGAGCAGCAGGATCGCGCCCGCCGGGGCGCCGACGTACAGCACCACCTCGCCGAAGTCGTAGCCCTCGTTCCTCAGCGCCCGGACGCTGGCCACCATGACCAGCCAGACCAGCGAGACCGGGATCAGGACCTTCCAGCCCAGCTTCATGAACTGGTCGTAGCGGAGCCGGGGAAGGGTGCCGCGCAGCCAGATGAAGAAGAACAGCAGCAGCTGGATCTTGAGCGTGATCCAGAGCATCGGCCACCAGCCGTGGTTGGCCCCCTCCCAGAAGGTGGAGACCGGCCAGGGCGCGCGCCAGCCGCCCAGGAAGAGGGTGGACGCGACCGCCGAGACGGTGACCATGTTGACGTACTCGGCCAGCATGAACATCGCGAACTTCAGCGAGGAGTACTCGGTGTTGAAGCCGCCGACCAGCTCGCCCTCGGCCTCCGGGAGGTCGAACGGTGCCCGGTTGGTCTCGCCCACCATCGCGATGATGTAGACGATGAAGGAGACCGGCAGCAGCACCGCGAACCAGGTCGGCTGCTGCGAGGCGACGATCTCCGAGGTGGACATCGAGCCCGAGTAGATGAACACGGCCGCGAAGGAGAGGCCCATCGCGATCTCGTAGCTGATCATCTGGGCCGACGAGCGGATCCCTCCGAGCAGCGGGTACGTCGAGCCGGACGACCAGCCGGCCAGCACGATGCCGTAGATGCCGACCGAGGCGGTCGCCAGGATGTAGAGCAGCGCCACCGGGAAGTCGGTCAGCTGGAGCGGCGTCCGGGTACCGAAGATCGACACCTCGTCGCCGGCCGGGCCGAAGGGGATCACCGCGAAGGCCATGAACGCGGGGATGGCGCAGACGATCGGGGCCAGGATGTAGACCGCCTTGTCGGCGCTCGTGACCACCAGGTCTTCCTTGAGCGCCAGCTTCACGCCGTCGGCGAGCGACTGCAGCATGCCCCAGGGGCCGTGCCGGTTGGGGCCGATGCGCAGCTGCATCCAGGCCACGACCTTGCGCTCCCAGACGATCGCGATCAGGACCGTGCCGACCAGGAAGGCGAAGCAGAAGACCGCCTTGAGCAGCACCAGCCACCAGGGGTCGCGGCCGAAGAAGCCCAGGGTCTCGTACGCGGCGAGGTTCACTGCTCCTCCTCCGTGGTCGTGGCGGACTTGGCGCCGGGGGTGGCCTCGGCGGACTCGGTGGTCGCGGTGAGGGGCTCGGTGGTCGCGACGGTCGCGGCGGTCGCGGTGACGGCCTCGGTGATGGTGTCGGCCGCGATGGTGACCAGGTGGCCGACGGTGGTGCCGAGGGCCCGGTAGGCCCCGCCCGGGGAGGAGTTGAGCGGGATCCAGACCGTGCGGTCCGGGATGTCCTTGGTGATCTCCAGCGGAAGCGTCAGCGAACCGGCCGGGCCGGTCAGCCGCAGTGCGGCGGTGCCGGTCCGGGTGGTGCCGGTGTGGGCCGTGCCGGTGTGGGCCGTGCCCGTCGCGGCGGTGCCGACCTCGGCGGCGCTGACCAGGCCGGCGCCGATCTCCTCGGCGGTGGCCGGGGAGATCCGGGCGACCGCCCGGTGCCGGGTGCCGGCGAGGTGCGGGTCGCCCTGCTGGAGCGTGCCGTTGTCCAGCAGCTGGCGCCAACCCGCCAGCACCGCCTGGCCGGTGGCCGGCCGTGGCAGCAGCCCGGGGTGGGTGGCCGGGCCGGTGGACCGGTCCCCGGCCCACGGCGCGAACCGGTCCAGCTCCAGCCGGACGGCCCGGACGTCGGCCAGCCCGAGCCGGTGCCCCAGCGCGTCGGCCAGCATGTTCAGCACCCGGGAGTCCGCGTGGAGGTGACGGCCCATCTGCTGGTCGGGCTTGAGCGCGGCCTCGAACATCCGCACCCGCCCCTCCCAGTCCAGGAAGGTGCCGGCCTTCTCGGCCACCGCGGCGACCGGCAGCACCACGTCGGCCCGGGCGGTGACGGCGGACGGGCGCAGCTCCAGCGAGACCACGAACGGCACCGCGGCCAACGCCTCCTCGGCGAGCGCCGGGTCCGGCAGGTCGTCCGGGTCGACGCCGCCGATCAGCAGCGCGTCCAGATCACCCGCGGCGGCGGCCGCGAGGATCTGGTCGGTGTCCCGGCCGAGACGGGCCGGGAGTTCGGCCACGCCCCAGGCGGCGGCGGCCTCGGCCCGGGCGGCCGGCGCGGAGACCGGACGGCCGCCGGGCAGCAGCCCGGGCAGCGCGCCGGCCTCGACCGCGCCGCGCTCACCGGCCCGGCGCGGGACCCAGGCGAGCCGGGCACCGGTGGCGTGGGCCAGCCGCAGCGCGGCGGTGAGTGCGCCGGGGGCCGCGGCCAACCGCTCACCGGCGAGGATGACGGCGCCGGGGCTCCGCAGCATTTCGGCGGCGCGGCCGGCGTCGTCGTTCAGCGGCTCCTCGGCGGCGAGGGCCGCCAGCCACTCGGCCTCGGTGCCCGGGGCGGCGGGCAGCAGCGCCCCGCGCAGCTTGGTCAGCCCCCGGGAGCCGTAGGCGGCGATCGAGTACACCTTGAGGCCGGCGGCGCGGGTGGCCTTGCGCAGCCGCAGGAAGACGATCGGCGACTCCTCCTCGGGCTCGAAGCCCGCGAGCAGGACGGCCGGAGCGCTCTCCAGCTCCTGGTAGGTGACGCCGGTGCCGTCGAGGTCCGTGCCGCGGCCGGCGACGGCGGCGGCGAGGAAGTCCGCCTCCTCGCCGCTGTGCGGGCGGGAGCGGAAGTCCACATCGTTGGTGCCGAGCACCACCCGGGCGAACTTGGCGTAGGCGTAGGCGTCCTCGACGGTGACCCGGCCGCCGGTGAGGACGCCGGTGCGGGCACCGCGCAGACCCTCGGCGGCCCGGGCCAGTGCCTCCGGCCAGGAGGCGGGGGTCAGTTCACCGGTGCCGGCGTCGCGGACGAGCGGTGTGGTGAGCCGGTCGCGCTGCTGGGCGTAGCGGAAGGCGAACCGGCCCTTGTCGCAGTTCCACTCCTCGTTGACCTCCGGGTCCTCCCCCGCCAGTCGGCGCAGCACCTTGCCGCGTCGGTGGTCGGTGCGCTGGGCGCAGCCGGACGAGCAGTGCTCGCAGACGCTCGGCGAGGAGACGAGGTCGAACGGGCGGGAGCGGAAACGGTAAGCCGCCGAGGTGAGCGCACCGACCGGGCAGATCTGGATGGTGTTGCCGGAGAAATACGAGTCGAGCGGCTCGGCGTCGCCGATACCGACCTGCTGGAGGGCACCGCGCTCGACCAGGTCGATGAACGGGTCCCCGGCGATCTGCTGCGAGAAACGGGTGCAGCGGGCGCAGAGCACACAGCGTTCGCGGTCCAGCAGCACCTGGGTGCTGAGCGGGATCGGCTTCTCGTAGGTGCGCTTCATCCCCTCGAAGCGGGAGTCGGTGTCGCCGGTGGACATCGCCTGGTTCTGCAGCGGGCACTCGCCGCCCTTGTCGCAGACCGGGCAGTCCAGCGGGTGGTTGATCAGCAGCAGCTCCATCACGCCGCGCTGCGCCTTCTCGGCCACCGGTGAGCTGACCTGCGTCCGGACCACCATGCCCTCGGCCACCGGAATGGTGCACGAGGCGACCGGCTTGCGCTGGCCCTCGATCTCGACGATGCACTGCCGGCAGGCGCCGGCCGGATCGAGCAGCGGGTGGTCGCAGAAGCGCGGGATCTGGGTGCCGATCTGCTCGGCGGCCCGGATCACCAACGTCCCCTTGGGGACCTGCACTTCGACGCCGTCGATGGTGAGCGTGACCAGTTCGACCGCGGCCTTGGAGGTGGATGGCTCTGTGATCGTCACGCGTGCACCTCCCTTTCGGTGGCGGACTGGTGGCCGGGGCGGGGGCCGTCGGCCCAGACGGTGGAGGCGGCCGGGTCGAACGGGCAGCGGCGCTCGGCGAGGTGCTGCTCGTACTCGGCCCGGAAGTGCTGGAGCGAGGAGACGATCGGGCTGGCCGCGCCGTCGCCCAGGGCGCAGAAGGACTTGCCGTTGATGTTGTCGGCGATGTCGAGCAGCTTCTCCAGATCGCCGTCGACGCCCTCGCCGGCCTCGATCCGCTTGAGCAGTTGGACCAGCCAGTAGGTGCCCTCGCGGCACGGGGTGCACTTGCCGCAGGACTCGTGGGCGTAGAACTCCGTCCAGCGGGTCACGGCCCGGACCACGCAGGTGGTCTCGTCGAAGATCTGCAACGCCTTGGTGCCGAGCATCGAGCCGGCCGCGCCGACGCCCTCGTAGTCGAGCGGGACGTCGAGGTGCTCATCGGTGAACATCGGGGTGGACGAGCCGCCCGGGGTCCAGAACTTGAGCCGGTGCCCGGCCCGGACACCGCCGCTGATGTCCAGCAGCTGGCGCAGGGTGATGCCGAGCGGGGCCTCGTACTGGCCGGGGTTGGTGACGTGGCCGGAGAGCGAGTAGAGCGTGAAGCCGGGGGACTTCTCGGTGCCCAGGCCCTTGAACCACTCCTTGCCCTTGGCCAGGATCGGCGGCACCGAGGCGATCGACTCGACGTTGTTGACGACCGTCGGGCAGGCGTAGAGGCCGGCGATGGCCGGGAACGGCGGGCGCAGCCGCGGCTGGCCGCGGCGCCCCTCCAGTGAGTCCAGGAGAGCCGTCTCCTCGCCGCAGATGTACGCGCCGGCGCCGGCGTGCACGGTGATGTCGAGGTTGATGCCGGAGCCCTGGATGTCCTTGCCGAGCAGCCCCGCCTCATACGCCTCGGCCACCGCGGCATGGAGCCGGCGCAGCACCGGGACGACCTCGCCGCGCAGGTAGATGAACGCGTGGTCGCAGCGGATCGCGTAGGACGCGATGATCATGCCCTCGATCAGCGAGTGCGGGTTGGCGAACAGCAGCGGGATGTCCTTGCAGGTGCCCGGCTCGGACTCGTCCGCGTTCACCACCAGGTAGTGCGGCTTGCCGTCGTTCTGCGGGATGAACTGCCACTTCATGCCGGTGGGGAAGCCGGCGCCGCCGCGGCCGCGCAGGCCGGCGTCCTTGACCAGGGCGATCACGTCGTCCGGGGGCATCGCGAGGGCCGCCTTCAGGCCCTCGTATCCGGAGTGGCGGCGGTAGGTGGCGAGCGTCCAGGGGCGGCTATCGTCCCAGGAGGCGGAGAGCACGGGGGTGAGCAGCTTCTCGGCCGGCTCGGCGGAGGTCATCACGCTTCGGTCCCTTCGTGGCCGGTGCCCTCGCGGTTGGTGCCCTCGCGGTTGGTGCTGTCGCGGCCGGTGCCCTCGCGGTCGGTGCCGTCGGGGCGGGTGCCGTCGGGGCGGGCTCCCTCGTGGCGGGGCGAGACCACCTTGGCGCCGGCCGTTCCGGGCAGGGCCTCGCCCCTGGCCAGGCGCAGGCCTGCGAGCGAGGGCGCACCGCCCGCCCCGGACTCGTCGACGGCACCGGGGCGCTCGTCCGGGAAGCCGGCCAGGATCCGGGCCGACTCCTTGAAGCTGCAGAGCCTGGCGCCACGGGTGGGCCGGACGTCCTCGCCCGCCCTCAGGTCGTCGACCAACTGCCGGGCGCTCTCCGGGGTCTGGTCGTCGAAGAACTCCCAGTTGACCATCACCACGGGGGCGTAGTCGCAGGCGGCGTTGCACTCGATGTGCTCGATCGAGATCTCGCCGTCCTCGGTGGTCTCGTTGTTGCGGATCCCGAGGTGCTGCTGGAGCTCGTCGAAGATCTGGTCCCCGCCGAGCACCGCGCACAGGGTGTTGGTGCAGACCCCGACGTGGTACTTCCCGGCCGGCCGGCGCCGGTACATGGTGTAGAAGGTGGCGACGGCGGTGACCTCCGCCGTGGTGAGGTCCAGTTGCTCGGCGCAGAAGCGGATGCCGGTCGCGCTGACGAAACCGTCCTCCGCCTGTACCAGGTGCAGCAGCGGCAGCAGGGCGGACCGGGCCACCGGGTAGCGGCCGATCAGCTCCGCGGCGTCGGCGGCGAGGCGGGCGTGCACCTCCTCGGGGTACGGCTTGGCCGGCAGTGCCGGCAGTCCGAGTTCCACATTGCTCACCGGTCCACGCCTCCCATCACCGGGTCGATCCCGGCCACCGCGACGATCACGTCGGCGACCTGGCCGCCCTCGCACATCGCCGCCATCGTCTGCAGATTGGTGAACGACGGATCCCGGAAGTGGACCCGGTAGGGGCGCGTCCCGCCGTCGCTGACCACGTGCACGCCCAGCTCGCCCTTGGGTGACTCGACCGCCGCGTACGCCTGGCCGACCGGGACCCTGAAGCCCTCGGTGACCAGCTTGAAGTGGTGGATCAGGGCCTCCATCGAGGTGCCCATGATCTTGCGGATGTGGTCGAGCGAGTTGCCCATCCCGTCCGGGCCGACGGCCAGTTGGGCCGGCCAGGCGATCTTCTTGTCGGCCACCATGACCGGGCCGGGGCGGAGCCGGTCCAGGCACTGCTCGACGATCCGCAGCGACTGGCGCATCTCCTCCAGCCGGATCAGGAAGCGCCCGTAGGAGTCGGCGCTCTCCGCGATCGCGACCTCGAAGTCGTAGTCCTCGTAGCCGCAGTACGGGTCGGTCTTGCGCAGGTCGTGCGGCAGGCCGGTGGCGCGCAGGATCGGGCCGGTGGCGCCGAGGGCCAGGCAGCCGGGCAGGTCGAGGAAGCCGACGTCGACCAGGCGGGCCTTGAACACCGGGTTTCCGGTGGCCAGTTTGTCGTACTCGTGCATCCGGGAGCGGAGCGTCTTGACCGCCTCGCGGATCTGGTCGACGGCCCCGGGCGGGAGGTCCTGGGCGAGGCCGCCGGGGCGGACGTAGGCGTGGTTCATCCGCAGGCCGGTGACCAGCTCGAAGATGTCCAGGATGAGCTCGCGGTCGCGGAAACCGTAGATCATCAGAGTGGTGGAGCCGATCTCCATACCGCCGGTGGCCAGGCAGACCAGGTGCGAGGAGATCCGGTTGAGCTCCATCATCAGGACGCGGATGACGCTGGCCCGGTCCGGGACGTCATCGGTGATGCCCAGCAGCTTCTCGACCGCCAGGCAGTAGGCGGTCTCGTTGAACAGCGGGGTCAGGTAGTCCATCCGCGTCACGAAGGTGGTGCCCTGGACCCAGCTGCGGAACTCCATGTTCTTCTCGATGCCGGTGTGGAGGTAGCCGATGCCGCAGCGGGCCTCCTTCACCGTCTCGCCGTCGATCTCCAGGATCAGCCGCAACACGCCGTGGGTGGACGGGTGCTGGGGGCCCATGTTGACGATGATGCGCTCGTCGTCGGCCCGGCCGACCGCCTCGACCACCTCGCCCCAGTCGCCACCGGTGACGGTGAAGACACGGCCCTCGGTGGTCTCGCGGGCTGCCGCGGTCTCCGCTGCCGCCGCGGCCTCCTCGGCCGATGCTCCGGCAGCCGCTCCCTCGGGCGATGCCCCGGCCGACGCTCCGGCCGACGCGCCGGCCCCGGCCGCTCCGTCGGCCTTCTCGTAGTGCTGAGTACTCATCAGCTGTACGACCTCCGCTGGTCGGGTGCCGGGATCTGGGCGCCCTTGTACTCGACGGGGATGCCGCCGAGCGGGTAGTCCTTGCGCTGCGGGTGGCCCAGCCAGTCGTCCGGCATCATGATCCGGGTGAGCGCGGGGTGGCCGTCGAAGACCAGGCCGAAGAAGTCGTAGACCTCGCGCTCGTGCCAGTCGTTGGTCGGGTAGACGCTGACCACGGACGGGATGCGCGGGTCGGCGTCCGGCGCAGTCACCTCCAGCCGGATCAGCCGGCCGTGGGTGATCGAGCGCAGGTGGTAGACCGCGTGCAGCTCGCGGCCCTGGTCGCCCGGGTAGTGGACGCCGCTCACCCCGAGGCAGAGCTCGAAACGGAGCGCGGGGTCGTCGCGCAGGGTTCGGACGGTCTTCAGCAGGTGCTCGCGGGCGACGTGGAACGTCAGCTCGGCGCGGTCGACGACGGTCTTCTCGATCACGTCCGCCGGGTCGAGGCCCTGCTCCTCCAGTGCGCCCTCCAACTCGTCGGCGACCTCGTCGAACCAGCCCCCGTAAGGGCGTCGGCTCGCGGGCGGCAGGGCGATCGGGGCGGCGAGGCCGCCGAAGCCGGAGGTGTCACCACTGCCCTTGGCACCGAACATGCCCTGGCGCCGGCCGACCACCTCGACCGGGATCTCGCGGTGCGGCTGCTCCCGGCGGGTCTCGGGTACCTGGTCGTTCATCGCAGTTGCCCCCGCATCTCGCTCACCGGGGTGGCCTTCAGGGCCAGCGCCTCGCCCAACTCCTCGGCCCGGCGGCGGTTCACGCCCAGCCGCTCGTGCTGGATCTTGTCGTGCAGCTTCAGGATCGCGTCCATCAGCATTTCCGGGCGGGGCGGGCAACCGGGCAGGTAGATGTCCACCGGGACGATGTGGTCGACGCCCTGCACGATCGCGTAGTTGTTGAACATCCCGCCCGAGGAGGCGCAGACACCCATCGAGATGACCCACTTGGGGTTGGCCATCTGGTCGTACACCTGGCGCAGCACCGGGGCCATCTTCTGGCTCACCCGCCCCGCCACGATCATCAGATCGGCCTGTCGGGGGGAGCCCCGGAAGACCTCCATGCCGAACCGGGCCAGGTCGTAGCGGCCGGCTCCGGTGGTCATCATCTCGATCGCGCAGCAGGCCAGTCCGAAGGTGGCCGGGAAGAGCGACGCCTTGCGCACCCAGCCCGCGGCCGTCTCCACACTCGTGAGCAGAAAGCCGCTCGGCAGCTTCTCCTCGATTCCCATCAGATCCCTCTCAATGCCCTCGGTGCCCTCAAGTCCTGTGGTTGGTCCGCTCGTTCGGGTCGCTGCACCCGGCCGGGCTTGTCCGCCCGTTCACAAAGTCAGCGGCCGCCCCGCACTCAGTCCCACTCCAGGCCGCCGCGGCGCCAGACATAGGCGTAGGCGACGAAGACGGTGGCGATGAACAGGAGCATCTCGACCAGCCCGAAGATCCCCAGGGCGTCGAAGCTGACCGCCCACGGATAGAGGAAGACGATCTCGATGTCGAAGACGATGAAGAGCATCGCCGTCAGGTAGTACTTGATCGGGAACCGACCGCCGCCCACGGGCTGCGGGGTCGGCTCGATGCCGCACTCGTACGCCTCCAACTTGGCCCGGTTGTAGCGCTTCGGGCCGGTCAGTGAGGCCATCACGACGGAGCCGACCGCGAACGCCGCCGCGATGGCACCGAGTACGAGGATCGGCGCGTAGGCATTCATAGCCCCCGCTCCCTCCGTCCAGTCGTCCTTGACTGCAGATCGGAACCGACGGGTCACGCTGTGGTGGACCCGCGTTCCAGTTCCCGAGATCCACCTCATGTGAGGCAGTTCACAAAGCCTGGAACGAGCGCATCCTATGCCCGTCGGCTTGTGATCTGCGACACGCAGTTCACGACGATCTTTGTGATCTACGCCACCCCTGGAATGGTGGCGAAAGCGAACATGCCCAGAGTTGTCAACGCAAAGAAGTCAAATGGTCACAACCAGTCGCATTTACCTGCGAAGCGGCTGGTCAGGGCTGCGCTTCTATATCAACTATGCTCCGCCCAGAGCAAATTTCTGGGCGCCAGGTTGACGTGTTATAGAGGCTCACTCGCAGGGGTGGCAGGTCTCCGAACGCCCGCTTGACCCTTCGTTCACAAGCGCGCGAGCGGGGCGGCGGGGCGGGGCGGGACGGCGGGGCGGCGGGGCGGGACGGGTGGGGCGGGGGCGGGGGCGGGGGCGGGGGCGGGGGCGGGGCGAGCGGATGGGTCGAACGACCGGGCCGGGCAGGGGTGACGTGGGGGCGGGGCTGGGCAGGGGCGGCGGTGACCACGCGGTCCGCCCACGGGGCCGGGGGCAGGGGCCGGGCAGGGGTGGGGGTCGGGCAGGGGTGGGGGTCGGGCAGGGGTGGGGCCGGGCAGGGGTGGGGGGGGCGGATCCCGCACAGGGGTGGGGCTGGGAACCGCCGCCGGTTAGGGGCGGGGCGCAGGGCAGGGCGCGGCGGGGCAGGGCAGGGCGGGCAGGGCTAGGTGCTCAGGAACCGGTCTCCCAGACCCAGGCGGCGATACCGACGCGGTTCCGGGCGCCGATCTTGCGCTGGATCGTGGCGAGGTGGTTCTTCACCGTCCCGGCGGCGATGAACAGTTGCGAGCCGATCTCCGCATTGGTCGCCCCGCCGGCGACGAGCTGGGCGATCTCCGTCTCCCTCGCGGTGAGCTCTTCGATGAATTCCGGACGCTGGCGCTCCGGCCCGCCCTGCAGCTCGTTCCTCCCCTGCCTCTCCTTCCTCCCTTTCCTCCCCTGTTCCTGTCGCCCCTGCTCCTGGTGGTCCCGCTCCTGCTCCTGCCCCCGGTCCGACAGCTGCTGCAGCAGGCGGACGGTGACCTGCGGACTGATCAACGCATCCCCGGCGACCGCGGCCCGGACCGCCTCGGCCAGCAGCGCCGGGCCCGAACGCTTCAGCAGGAATCCGGCCGCGCCGGCCCGGATCGCCGTGTGCACGTACTCGTCCAGGTCGAAGGTGGTCACCACAACCACCCGAAACTCCCGGCCCAGCTGCCGGGTCAGCTCCAGACCGTCCAGTCGGGGCATCCGGATGTCCGCGAGGATCACGTCCGGCCGCAGCCGGTGGGCGGCCTCCACCGCCAGTGCGCCGTCCTCGGCCTCACCCACCACCTCGATGTCCGGCTGAGCGTCCAGAATGATCCGGTACGCGCTGCGGATCGCCTCGTCGTCGTCGGCGAGGAGGACTCGGATGCTCATCGGCCCTCCAAGGGCATCGTCGCGGTGACTCGCCAACCGCCAGCCTTCTCCCGCCCGGAGGCGAGCGTCCCGCCCAGCGCCTCCACCCTGGCCGCCAGCCCGGCCAGTCCGCTGCCGCCCCGAACGGCCCCTCCACGACCGTCCTCTCCACGGCGGGCCTCTCCCAGGCGCGCCCCGGACGCATGTGGGCCCCCGCCGTCGTCCCGCACCATGACCTCCAGCCTCCGGCCCTCGCGCCGCACCCGGACATCCACCACACGTGCCGCGGGTGCGTGACGGCGGACGTTGGTCAGCGCCTCGACCACGATCCGGTACGCCGTCGCCGCCATCTCCCGCGGTACGCCGGCCTGCACCTCCGGGGCGTCCAACCGGACGGTGACACCGCCTGACTCCGCGAACCGATCGGTGAGGGCGGTGAGTTCGGCCAGGCCCGGCTGCGGCCCCCGCTCCGGACCGTCCGTCTCCCCGCTGCGCAGCAGGTGAACGGTCCGGTCCAGCGAGGCCAGCGCCAGCTGCCCGGCCTTCTCTATCCGCTCGAACAGCTCCGCCGCCCGGGCCGGATCGGAGGCGGCCAGCACCATGCCCGCCTGCGCCTGGGCAACCATGCCGCTGACATCGTGCGCGACGAAGTCGTGCAGGTCGTGGGCGAGTTCGAGCCGCTGGGCGCGACGGGCCGCCGTCACCGAGCGGCGCCTCTTCTCGTCCAGCCCGCGCAGATACAGACCGGCCAGCACCGCCGGCAGCGCGAAGACCGAACCGAACCCGAAGAGGGTCAGCGCATCCCCCGGCCCGACGATCGCCTCGAACCGGGACGGCCAGAGCGCCGCCGCACCGCCGATCGTCCAGGCCACGACTGCCGACCGCCGCCCGTCCTCGGCGCGCAGCGCCAGCACCAACAGGAGCAGGAGGGAGGCGAGCTCGAACAGGCCGATCACGCCGGGCCAGCGTTGTGACTCGCCCCATCGACCGGCCGCCCAGACGCCGACCGTGGCCGCCACCGAGACCGCGCCGGCCGCACCAGCCACGACCACCACCCCGCACCGGGCCCGCACCGCCCATCCGAGCAGCACGGCCACTGGTGCTGCCAACGACAGGATCTGACTCATAGTCGCCTCCTTCCGGCGGTAAGCCTACGGACCTCAGCACCCCGCCGCCTGTGCCGATCGGCATATTCGCGCACACCTTCTGAGCGGCGAGAACAGCCCGATCGGCATCTGCCGCAGACCGCAGCCGACCGCCAGGCTTGACCCATCGGATCGGCCGGTGGGGCCGGGCGAGAGGGGAGTCCACATCCATGAGCAGCGTCACCAACACCACGACCACGGTCACATCCAGGGCGAGGAACGGGAACACGGCCGGCACAGGCACAGGCACAGGCGCCGGCTCCGGCACCACGACCGGGGCGGCCCCGACGTCCCTCGACACCGGTGGTTCCCGGCCGGCCGGCACCGCCGCGCCCGTCCCGCGCTGGGCCGAGCTGGCGGCCAAGGCCACCGTCTGGACCACCGTGCCCTCCGGGCTCTGGCGGATCGCGTTCGGCCTCGGCGTCCCGGTCGGCTTCAGCGGGGAGTTCGCCGCGCTGGCCGACCGGCACAACCCCGGCTGGGGCACGGCGTACGTCCTGGTGCTGAGCGCCCTGGCCGAGCTGCTTGCCTTCCTCACCGTCGGCCTGGTCCGCCCCTGGGGCGAGGTGGTGCCCGGCTGGATCCCGCTGATAGGCGGCCGTACGGTCCGACCGCTCGCCGCGATCGTCCCGGCCGCCCTCGGCTCCGCGGTCCTGACCTGGCTCGGCATGACGGCCCTGTTCGGCGGCTGGAGCAGCAACATGAGCTCGCCCGACGCCCCGCACGGCTCGGCCGGCCTCGTCATGACCCTCTGCTACCTGCCGCTGGTCGCCTGGGGTCCGCTTCTCGCGCTCGTCACGTTCGCCTACGCCCGCCGCACTCTGGGGCGTCGATGACGAGGGCGCCCCGTCACACCGAAGCCGGGGCCGGCTCCGCCGCCGCGTCGGCCTCCACCACCTGCGCCGCGTCCCGGGCCGGGGCGACGGCGGTACGGCGCCCCCATTCGGTGGCGACCAGGACGAGGGCACCTCCCAGGAGGGCGAGCGGGCCGAGGTGGTTGCCGGCGAGGGTGATGCCGAAGGCGGCGGCCCAGAGCGGCTCGGTACCGAGCAGCAGGCTGACCCTGGACGGCGAGGTGGCGCGGACGGCCCACATCTGCACAAAGAAGGCGAACAGCGTGCAGAGCAGGGCCAGATGCAACAGCCAAGCCCACTGCGCGGGCCCGTACGAGGCGGCGGCCGTCCACGGCAGCGGTCCGGCGAACGGCGCGACGACGGCGAACACCAGCGTCGCGGTCGCAAGTTGGACCCAGGTGAGGGCCAGCGAGTCGGTGTCCCGGATAGGCCGGAGCCGAGCCATCGTCAGCACGTGGACGGTCCGCACCACCGCAGCTCCGAGCACCAGCAGATCGCCCAGCGACGGCGCCTTGAGCCCACCGCCCCCGGTCAGCATGGCGACCCCCACCACCGCCAGCCCGGCCGCGGCCAGAAAGGCCCGCGGCAGCGGCGTCCGAGCCAGCGCGCTCTCCGCGAGAGGAGTGAAAACCATGGTGAGGCTGATGATCAGACCGGCGTTGGTGGCCGAGGTGTGCACCGCGCCATAGGTCTCCAGCAGAAAGACGCCCCCCAGCACCAGTCCCAGCACCGCGCCACCCAGCCACTCGGACCGGCCCATCCTCCGCAGCCCCCGCCACGCGACCAGTCCCAGCAGCGGCAGCACCAAGGTGAACCTCAGCACCAGCATCGCCACCACCGTCCCCGGCTCGGCCACCCGCTGCACGGCCAGAAAGCTCGACCCCCACACCACCGCAACCAGCAGTACGGGCACATCACGAAGGAAGGACGACGAATCACGCATGAACAGGAACCCTCCGGGGCGAACGGAACCGACGAGGAGATTCCCGTACGACATCGGACGGATCTCGGGCCACAACAGGCCCCCCACCAGGGGCCCGCCATCTTCGCGCACCCGACGGCCGGCGATCAACGGTTTTCGGTCCCCGCACGGCCCGACGCCCTTGTGCCCCGGCCCCTTGTACCCCCGGCCCCTTGTGCCCCGGCCCCTTGTACCCCCGGCCCCTTGGTGCCCCGGCCTCCGTCCCGGCCCCGCCCCATACCCGCCTTCCTGCGTCCCGCGCCCTCAGGTGGCCAGCAAACCGTGGACCGCGGCGATGGCCTCGATGTCGGCAGGCCTGCCGGACATGATGGCTCGGACGTGCTCGGTGACGAGTTCGACCGGCCAGTCCCACCAGGCGGCGCGCAGCAGGCGGTCGACGTCCGCGTCGTCGAAGCGGCGACGGATCGGGCGGGCCGGGTTGCCGCCGACGACGGTGTACGGCTCGACGTCGGCGGTGACGACGGCGCCGGCGGCGATGATCGCGCCGTCGCCGATCCTGACACCGGGAAGCACGGTGGCCCCATGTCCGAACCAGACGTCGTTGCCGACCACGGTGTCGCCCCGGCTCGGGAGTCCGGTGACGATGTCGAGGGTCCGCTCGGTCCAACTGCCGCCGAACATGGTGAACGGAAAGGTGGAGACTCCGACAGTGGGGTGGGCGGCGCCGGCCATCAGGAAGCGGGTACCGGTGGCGATCGCGCAGTACTTGCCGATCACCAACTGCTCGGGCCCGTACGCGTACAGGACGTTGCGCTCCTCGAAACGGGTGGCACCGTCCGGGTCGTCGAAGTAGGTGTACTCGCCGACCTGAATGCGCGGGTCGGTGACCAGCGGGCGCAGCATGACGACACGGTCGTGCCCAGCGAGCGGGTGGAGCACGGTGTGGTCGGGGATCGCGACAGTCATGGAACTCCTCAACGGCTCAAACGGACCTCTCGAAATGCGACTGAAGTCGCATTAAGATGAGGATGGCATGGCGACACCGCCACGGCAAGCCTTAACGCGACTGGAGTCGACTTTGAGCGAGGAAACCCGCACCCCCACCCCTCGGCCGGGCGGGCGCAGCGCCCGGGTCCGCGCGAACGTCATCGCCGCGACGCTCGCCGAGATCACCGAGAAGGGGTACGACGGGCTGACCGTCGACGCGGTCGCGGCGCGCTCCGGCGTCCACAAGGCCACCCTGTACCGCCGCTGGAACGGGGTGGACGGCCTGGTCGCGGACGCACTCACCGCCTCCGCCGACCAGCCGTGGCCACTCCCCGACACCGGCGACCTCGCCGGCGACCTACGTCGGATCACCCATGAGGTCTTCGCCGTCTTCACCGACCCCGAACTGGGCTCGACCCCGACCGCGCTGATCACCGCCGCCCAGCGCTCCGACGTCGGCGCCGCCGCCCTGCGCGCCTTCTTCTCCGCGCGCCACCGACAGGCCGCCGAGGTGGCTGAACGCGCCGTCGAGCGTGGCGATCTTCCCGTCGGCACCGATGGCACTGAGGTCGTCCGCGCAGCCACCGCCCCGCTCTACTACCGCCTGTTCGTCACCGGCGAGCCGCTGGACGCTAGCACTGCCGAGCGGGCCGCCGATGCCGCAGCCCTCGCCGCCCGCGCCGGCCTCTTCACCGCAGAGGCCGCCTGACCCCCAGATGCCGGCCCGCGAAGCCCAACAACGCCCGCCCCAGAACGGCGCCCCCGGAACGCCCACCCCGAAACGCCGACCTCAGACGCGCCCACCCCACGGGCACCCGCACGCGCCGACCTCAGACGCGCCCACCCCACGGGCACCCGCACGCGCCGACCTCAGACGCGCCCACCCCACGGGCACCCGCACGCGCCGACCTCAGACGCGCCCACCCCACGGGCACCCGCACGCGCCGACCTCAGACGCGCCCACCCCACGGGCACCCGCACGCGCCGACCGACTCCACCCGCTCCACGCCGCCCGCCCCGCGCCAGCCACCCCACGCTGCACGCGCGCGACACGTACCCCCGACGTCTACCGCATCCACCCCCGGCCGTGGATGATGTCGCCATGACAACACCGCCGTCCACCACCCCCGGGAAGGCTCGTCAAGTGAAGCGCAAACACTGGGCGTTGTTCGCCGCTGCCACCATCCTCCCGCTGGTCGCGACCACCGGAACCGCCGTCGCGGACACCCCGCCGGTCCCGGCTCCGACCACGCCCACCGCCGCCACCTGCACCTACACCCCGGCGGTGCCCGCCGACAACTTCAAGGGCATCCCGGTCTTCGATGCGAAGAAGGCGGCCAAGCCCTACAGCGCGACGCTGAAGACCAGCCAGGGCGCGATCACCTTCCAGGCCCTGACCGCCGAGGCGCCCTGCACCACCTTCTCGTTCCGCTTCCTCGCCGAGCACGACTACTTCGACCGCAGCCACTGCCACCGACTCACCACCCAGCGGATCTTCGTCCTGCAGTGCGGAGACCCGACCGGCACCGGCAGCGGCGGCCCGGGCTACTCCTTCCCGGACGAGAACCTGACGGGGGCCACCTACCCGGCCGGCACCGTGGCCATGGCCAATGCGGGTCCGAACACCAACGGCAGCCAGTTCTTCTTCGTCTGGAAGGACACCAAGCTCTCCCCCGCCTACACCCCGTTCGGTCGGATCACCGCAGGCCTCGACGTGCTGCAGAAGATCGCGGCCGGTGGCGAGGACGACCAGAACAACCCCGGCGACGGCTACCCCACTCTCCCGGTGAACATCCGCAACGTGAAGATCAGCTCCCGCTGAAACCGAGCTGCCGGGCGACCTCTCCGCCCCTGCCAGGCTCCCGTACGGTGGGCAGCGTCACCGAAGCCGTACGGGAGCCGCGCACATGGACAGCAGGATCTGGGAGAGCGTCGACCACCTGGTCGCCTGGCTGGACGACGAGAGCGGACTCTCCGCCCAGGAGGAGCGCCTGCTCCGCATCCTCAAGGTCTCCGAGGAGGTCGGCGAGGTCGGCGCGGCGGTGATCGGGGCCACCGGGCAGAACCCCCGCAAAGGCGTCACCCACACCTGGGAGGACGTCCAGCACGAGCTCTGCGACGTCGTCTTCTCAGCCCTCGTCGCCCTCCGCACCCTCACCCCGGATGCCGCCCAGGTCTTCGCCGACCGCCTCGCCTACGTCGAGCAGCGCTCCGCCGCCAGCCGCCCACAGTGACCCCGCCGTTCACGGTAGCCGCGGTAGCCGCGGCCACCCTGCACGCCCGCCACGCCCCGCAGACCCACACCGGCCGCGCCGCACACCCGCCCCCGTCCCCGCCGCGCCGCGCCGCGCCGCACACCCGCCCCCGTCCCCGCCACGACCGCGCCCACACCCGCGCCCGCGTACCTGGCGATGTGAGTACTTCTACGGATGGTTCGCCTCGCTCCGTCCCCCTAGAGTCGTCAGCGGCAACGGACGATCCCGGGGGGAGCATCGGATGGCCAAGGCCGGCGGGTGGATCAGTGAAGCGGTGCCCGCGGTGCGGCAGCGGCCAAGGGTCCGCCGGGCGGTGGCCGGGGCGCTCGGGCTCTGTGTGGTGTTCACCCTCGCGGCCGTCGGATGGATCGCGTACGCGATGGTGACGACCTTCCACCCGCCCGAGACGGACACCGACCGGGCCGAGAAGCTGGCAACCCTGCATTACAAGCAGCATCCGGCCAAGGGGCGGTACTACATCCCGATGGAGGCCGTGTTCGGCCGGCTGCCGGACGGCACACGGGCGGCCTACCTCCACTACCAGGTGCGGGCAGACACGGACTCCAGCGTGGACGACTTCCTCCGCGTCTACGACCTGCCACAGCTCGGCGCCCCGGCCCCGCTGCCGGACGACCTGCGGGCGGCGTTCCCCGGCAATGAGCCGGCCGAAGCCCCCCTGGTATCGCAGACGGGCACGGACAAGCGGCAGATCTTCGTCGTCACCGCGGAGCCCGGCTCCCCCGACGGCGCCGACATCTACGTACGCGCCACCGGCTGAACCGACCCGGCGCCGGCCCGCCCCCGGCAAGGCGCGCCGCTGCCCCCTGCCCCCACAAGCACAGGGGGCAGGGCGTCCGCCATCACTCACTCAGCCGCCACGCAACAGCGACCAGAAATCAGCCACCCCGCCTCAAGCGCCAAGCCTCAAGCCCCGGCCCCCGGCCCCCGAGCCCCCGAGTCCCCGAGCCCCCGGCCCCGAACGTCAGGCGTTCGGGGCGACCTTGGCGAGGCCGTTGATGATGCGGTCCATGGCGTCGCCGCCCTGCGGGTCGGTCAGGTTGGCGAGCATCTTGAGGACGAACTTCATCAGGATCGGGTGGGTCAGGCCGCGCTGGGTGGCGAGCTGCATGACCTTGGGGTTGCCGATGAGCTTCACGAAGGCGCGGCCCATCGTGTAGTACCCGCCGTAGACGTCCTTGAGGATGCGCGGGTAGGCCTGGAGGGCGCGCTCGCGGCCGGTGTCGGTGACGCGGGCGTTGGCCTGGACGATGACGCCGGCGGCGATCTGCCCGGATTCCATCGCGTAGGCGATGCCCTCGCCGTTGAACGGGTTGACCATCCCGCCGGCGTCGCCGACGAGCAGCAGGCCGCGGGTGTAGTGCGGCTGCCGGTTGAAGGCCATCGGCAGGGCGGCGCCGCGGATCGGGTCGGTCATGTTCTCGGGGGTGTAGCCCCACTCCTCCGGCATGCTCGCGCACCAGGCCTTGAGCACCTCGCGCCAGTCCAGCTCGCCGAAGGCGGGCGAGGAGTTGAGGATGCCGAGGCCGACGTTGGAGGTGCCGTCGCCCATGCCGAAGACCCAGCCGTAGCCGGGCAGCAGCTTGCGCTCGCCGCCACGGGTGTCCCACAGCTCCAGCCAGGACTCGAGGTAGTCGTCGTCGTGGCGCGGGGAGTTGAAGTACGTCCGGTAGGCGACGCCCATCGGGCGGTCCTCGCGGCGGTGCAGGCCCATGGCGAGCGAGAGCCGGGTGGAGTTGCCGTCGGCGGCGACGACCAGCGGGGCGCGGAAGGTCACCGCCCGCTTCTCCTCGCCGAGTCGGGCGGTGACGCCGACGATCCGGCCGGTGCGGTCGTCCAGCACCGGGCCGCTGACGTTGCACCGCTCGTACAGCCGGGCGCCCGCCTTCTCGGCCTGACGGGCGAGCAGCTCGTCGAAGTCGGCGCGCTTGCGCACCAGGCCGTAGTCGGGGAAGGCGGACAGCTCCGGCCAGTCGAGCTCCAGCCGGACGCCGCCACCGATGATCCGCAGGCCCTTGTTGTGCAGCCAGCCGTTGTCGGTCGACACGTCGATGCCCATGTCGACCAGCTGCTTGGTGGCGCGCGGGGTCAGGCCGTCACCGCAGACCTTCTCGCGCGGGAAGGACGTCTTCTCCAGCAGCAGCACGTCGAGGCCGGCCTGGGCCAGGTAGTACGCGGTGGTGGAGCCGGCCGGGCCCGCGCCGACCACGATGACGTCCGCGGTGCTCTCCACGGGGCTGTCCGGCTTCGTCAGATCGGCTGCGGTCTCGGACACGGTGGGCACTCTCCTGGAGCTGCGGCTGGGGGACGGCGGCTGTCCCCGGCAGTCTAGTTGCCGTCCTCGGAACCGGATCCGACGGCGGCGCCCGCCACGGACGGCCGGCCGGGCGTCGGGACGGGCCCTCCCGGCAGCGAGACCGCGCCTCCGGTCGTCGAGGCAGCGCCTCGAGCGCGAACCCGTTGGCGGCAGCGGTCTCGCCCGGCGGGACGGCCCCCATGATGAACGCCGGGATGGCCGCATGGGCGAAGGCGATGTCGGTGCCGAGGAGGCAGCCGACCAGGACCAACTGCCCAGACCGGGGGCAGTCGAACCAGCGGGCAGAGGGCCCTACGAGACCTTGTACGCCCGGTGCAGTGCCACGATCCCGCCGGTCAGGTTGCGCCAGGCCACCTTGGACCAGCCGGCCTCCTGGAGCTTTGCGGCCAGGGCAGGCTGGTCCGGCCAGGCACGGATCGACTCGGCGAGGTAGACGTACGCGTCCGGGTTGCTGCTGACCGCGGTGGCGACCGGCGGCAGTGCCCGCATCAGGTACTCGGTGTAGACCGTGCGGAACGGCGTCCAGGTCGGCGTCGAGAACTCGCAGATCACCAGCTTGCCGCCGGGCTTGGTGACCCGGAACATCTCGTTCAGCGCGGCGTCGGTGTCATGGACGTTGCGCAGCGCGAAGGAGATCGTCACCGAGTCGAAGGTGTCGTCCGCGAACGGCAGGCTGGTGGCGTCCCCGGCGGTGAGCGGCAGCTCGGGGTGGCGGCGCTTGCCCTCGGTGAGCATGCCGACCGAGAAGTCGCACGGGACGACCTTGGCCCCGGCCTCGACGAAGGGCAGCGAGGAGGTGCCGGTGCCGGCTCCGAGGTCGAGCACGAGGTCCCCCGGTCCGGCGGCCACCGCCTCGGCCACCGCCCGGCGCCAGGCGCGGGCCTGGCCGAGGGAGATCACGTCGTTGGTGCGGTCGTACTTGGCCGCGACGTCGTCGAACATGGCGGCGACTTCGTGCGGCTGCTTGTCCAGAGAGGCTCGGGTCACGCCCCCATTGTTCACCCTGGCACCGGCGACCCGGGCAAGGGGGCACGCCGCCCGCCACGAAGAGCCCGGCACCGGCCTCAGTGCAGGCCGCGCCGTCCGCCCGAACGACGCTTGCGACGCGAGCGCTTGCCCTGCGTTATCGCGGGCATCCCGTCCGGCAGCGCACCCGCGGCGAGCGCCACGGTGGTGGCGAACCGGCCCTCGCCGGTCCGGATGGCGACCGCCCGGCGGTGCCGGCGGATGCGCAGCACACAGACGAGGAAGAGCAGACCGGCCACCGGCACGCTGATCCGGGCCAGCCCGACGCCGACCGGCTGCGGGTAGGTGTCGCCGCAGATCCGGACCGCGCCCGGGTCGTCGGCGGCGTGCTCCAGGCAGATCGCGTCGCCGACCTTGGTGCCGTCGGCCAGCGGCAGCGCAGCGGCGGTGTGCGACTGGCCGGCAGCCCGGTAGTTGACGGTGGAGTACGAACCGCCGCCGGTGGGCAGCTGGGTGACGACGCCGTCCACTCTCACCGGGTGCGCGCCGATCCGGTCGGCCTGCTCGGCCTGACGCCAACCGAGCAGGCACATGCCGACGGCCAGCACGGCACTGAGCACGGCGGTGAGGTACCAACCACGGCCCAACCGCGGGGAACGCGGCGGGGGGACGGTCGCGGATCGCATGGTTCCTGTCCTGGCTTGCCTTCAGGGCCTGGGACTGGGCCCCGCCACCCGCGGGGGCGGGCGGTATGTGGTGAGGGTGCGGAGTGAGCTGTCCGGGATCGTATCCGCTGGCGGGCCCTCAGGTCACGGCGAAGGGTGAATCAGACCATATGGCCGAACACCGAGTTCGGCAGCACACGAAGGAAGTCCCGTGTGCTGCACGGGATTCCGGCTACCCGCGAGTAGCCGGCAGTCAGTGCCCCGGAAATCAGGTCCCCGGCAATCACAGCCCCCCGGCGCTCAGCATCCCCAGCACGCAGCACCCGCCAGCACCCAGCACCCAGCACCCACGACACTCCGCACCCCAGCACCGCCTCCGCACCCACCGGCGCCCACCGACGCCCACCAACACGCTCAGCGACACGCCCACCGGCGCCCACCGACGCCCACCGACACGCTCAGCGACGCCGATAGACCAGCCGCCCGGCCAGCACGGTGGCCAGACAGCCGCCCGGACGCGGCTCGCCCGTACCGACGGCCGCCGTGCTCGCGAGCCGCGCGAAGACCGCGAAGTCGGCCGGCCCGTCCACCGCCAGCCGACCGTGCACCGCCGCCGCGAGCGGCAGCACGGCGAGTGGGTCCAGCGATTCCTCCCCACCCACAGAACCCACAGGGCTCGCAGGACCGGGCAGCGCGGTCAGCCCCGAGCGGGCCACCGCCGTGCGGACCGAGGCGCGCTCGAACGGCCCGGCTACCGCGGTCACTCCGCACCCGAGCATCCGCTGCAGCCCGCGCCGGGCGCTCGCACCGCACCGCGCCTCGTCCGTCGCCTCGGACAGCCCCCCGGAGACGGGCGCGTCCCCGACTCCCTCACGCGGGTCCGGGTGGTACGCGCGCTCCAGGAGCCAGTGCCCGTACGGATTGCGCAGGCCTGGCGTGAGCGAGGCGTCGCCCCAGTCCCGCAGCCGCGCCCCGGGGTGGGCGGCGGCCAGCCCGGTGTACGGGCCGAGGGCGGCGATCCGCCCGTCGTGCACCAGCACCGCCCCGTCGGAGAACGTCGGGGCGGTGGGGTCGGCCGGATCGGGCAGCACGAGGGCCGCCCGGTGCAGGGTCAGCACGGCGGAGAGGCCGCCGTGACGGCGGGTCCGGCACGGCGCGGGGTCGGTACGGCAGCCTGGGTCGGCACAGCTGTACGGCCTCAGCCGTTGTTGAGGATCTTCAGCTCGGGGTGGGCGGTGCCGCCCTCGATCGCGGTGGAGGCGATGTGCGAGGCGACCCGCGGGTCGACCGGGTCGTCGGCCGGATCGTCCAGCACCCGCAGGTGCTCGTACGTCGTCGAGCGCTGCGCCGGGACACGGTCCGCGGCCCGGATCAGGTGGATCAGCTCGGTCAGGTTCGACCGGTGCCTCGCACCGGCCATCGACACCACGTTCTCCTCCAGCATGACCGAACCCAGGTCGTCCGCCCCGTAGTGCAACGACAGCTGGCCGGCCTCCTTGCCGGTGGTCAGCCACGAACCCTGGATGTGGGCCACGTTGTCGAGGAACAGCCGCGCGATCGCGATCATCCGCAGGTACTCGAACACCGTCGCCTGGGTCGAACCCTTCAGATGGTTGTTCTGCGGCTGGTAGGTGTACGGGATGAACGCCCGGAAACCACCCGTACGGTCCTGCACGTCACGGATCATCCGCAGGTGCTCGATCCGCTCGGCGTTGGTCTCACCGGTACCCATCAGCATCGTGGACGTCGACTCCACACCCAGACCGTGCGCGACCTCCATGATCTCCAGCCACCGCTCACCGGACTCCTTCAACGGCGCGATCGCCTTGCGCGGCCGCTCCGGCAGCAACTCCGCACCCGCACCCGCGAACGAGTCCAGACCCGCCCGGTGGATCCGGGTGACGGCCTCCTCGACCGACACCCCCGAGATCCGCGACATGTGCTCGACCTCGGACGCACCGAGCGAGTGGATCACCAACTGCGGGAACTCCGCCTTGATCGCCGAGAACGCCCGCTCGTAGTACTCCACGCCGTAGTCCGGGTGGTGCCCACCCTGGAACATGACCTGCGTACCACCCAGCTCGACCGTCTCCGCACAACGACGCAGGATCTCGTCGAGATCACGGGACCAGCCCTTGTCACTCTTCGGCGCCACATAGAACGCGCAGAACTTGCACGCCGTCACACAGACGTTCGTGTAGTTGATGTTCCGCTCGATGATGTACGTCGCGATGTGCTCCGTCCCCGCGTACCGACGCCGGCGCACCGCGTCCGCAGCCGAACCCAGCGCGTGCAACGGCGCCGAACGGTACAGCTCCAACGCCTCCTCCGGCGTGATCCGGCCACCACCGGCGGCCCGGTCGAGCACGGCCTGCAGGTCGGTGCTGGGCGCATCGAGGGTGGTCGCTGCGAGCTCGGACACCTGGCGGCCTTCTCTCTCTCGGGTACTGCTGCATGCTCCGGTGCTTCCGGAGGCTTCCGGATACGGCCGAACCAGCCTACGCCAGGGCATTGCGGCCGCCGTGTCAGCCCGCTCTCCGCATGGTCCCGGACGGGTTCCCGGCCGGCGGGTCGGCGGAGGTGAAGCGGACGGTGCCGTCCTGCTGCAGGGTGAGCGTCTCCGCGTTGGAACCGCCGGTGCACGCGCCGGGGAACGAGGAGCGGACCAGCCGGGAGGTGAACACCAGCTTCTCCGGCGACGCGGAGTCGAGCCTCCAGGCGCCTTCGCAGGTGATGGAGAGCGGGCCGCTGGTGGCGTTGCGGCTGGTGGTGTTCTCCTGCCCGACCGCGGCCTGACCGATCACCAGCGTGGTGGTGCCGGCGGGGAGGCCCTTCTCGGTGGTCATCTCCCCGCTCCAGGTACCGAGGAAGCGTGCCGGCACGACACCGGGACCGGCGGACGGGGTGGTCGCGGGCCCGGAGGAGGCGGATGAGGAGGTGGCGGGCGTACCCGTCGAGGGCGTACCCGTCGAGGCCGTGGGCGGCGGCTGGGTGACGCCGGTCGCGCCGGTCGGCGCAGAGGTGGTGGCGGTGGTGTCCGTGATCTCCGGGTCCGCGCTCCCCTGCCAGCTGAAGAGCCCGAGCTTGACGGCCACCAGCGCCAGTACGACCGCGGTCACTCCGGCGATCGCGACCGGCCAACGCATCCGCCGCTCGTGTTCCCGGGCCAGCTGCCGCCCGGGCGAGGACCCCGGCACCCAGGTCGGTCTCGCCCCGGCTCCGGTCGGTACACCGGCGCCGGCCATCGGCGTCCACTCCGGCGGCGCCTCGACCGGCGTGCCCCCGCCGATCGTGGGGGTCCGCAGCGGCAAACCGTCCACCGGAGCACCCGCCGGCCCGGGCACGTCCGCGGGCCCCGGCGCGTCCACCGGCCCCGGAGCACCCACCGGCCCCGGCCCGGCCGCGGGATCCGACTCCCCCTCCAGGTCCAGCAGCCGGACGGCGCTGCGCCCCACCTCCGCCGCCAGCGCGGGCGGCAGCCAGCCGCCCCTGCCGAGCCGGACGGTGGCGGTGCCATCGGCGTCCAGCCGGGTCCGCAGCTGATCGGGGGTAGGACGGGCGGCCGGGTCCTTGGCCAGGCAGTCGAGCACGACCGCCCGCAGCGGCCCGTCCAGCCCGGCGAGCTCCGGCTCCTCGTGCAGCACCCGGTAGAGCAGGACCGCGACGCTCACGCCCTCCCCGAACGGCTGGGTTCCGGTGGCCGCGAAGGCGAGCACCGCGCCGAGCGAGAAGACGTCGCTGGCCGGCCCGGCGGGCTGCCCGTTGGCCTGCTCCGGGGACATGAAACCGGGCGAGCCGACCACGTACCCGGACTGGGTGAGCCCGCTGGTCGCGTCCAGCGCGCGGGCGATGCCGAAGTCGATCAGCCGCGGCCCGTCCAGCGTCAGCAGCACATTGGACGGCTTGACGTCCCGGTGGACCAGGCCGAGCCCGTGCACATGGGTGAGCGCCTCTGCCAGGCCGACGCCCATGGTCCGCACTGCCTGCTCGGGCAGCGGCCCGAAGTCCCGTACGGCGGTGCCGAGCGCGGGGCCGGCGACGTAGCCGGTGGCCACCCAGGGGTGTTCGCCCTCGGTGTCGGCGTCCAGCACGGGCGCCGTCCAGGATCCGCCGACCCGCCGGGCCGCGGCGACCTCCTGACGGAAGCGCGCGCGGAACTCGGCGTCCTCGGCCAGCTCTCCGCGGACCAGCTTGACGGCAACCGTGCGCCCGCCGGCCGTCCGCCCGAGGTAGACCCGGCCCATCCCGCCCGCGCCGAGCCGGCGCAGCAGCCGGTACCCGCCCACCTGGCGCGGATCGTCCGCCCCCAGTGCCTGCATCCCGCACGCTCCCCTCGCCCGCCCGCCCGGCCTCGCCACCGGTCACCGGCCACCAGCCACCGCCGGCCGCCGCTGTCACGGATCTCGCGTGCAGACGCTACCGGGCCACGAGAGCAGGAAGGGGCACAGCTCGTACCCCTTCCTCTACTTCCTCTACTTCGGTCGGCGGTCGGCGGTCGGCGGTCGGCGGTCGGCCCACCACCGGCTCTGCGGTCAGACGACCGCGGGCACCGACTCCAGCAGGCGGACCGCGACGTCCGGCGCGAAGCCGCTGTCGCGGGCGACCCGGCGGCCGAACTCGGCCATTCCGGCCAACTGCCGCTCGCCGAGCGAGAAGTCGAGTGCCTTGCTGAAGTAGCGCTCCAGCACCCCGGCGTCGAACGCCTCCCAGCGGGCCGCGTGCTCGGCCACCTCGCGGGCCTCCACCAACGAGAGGTCGCGGGACTCCAGGAAGGCCCGGTGGACCGCCGCCGTCAGCTCGGGGCTGCGCTCGGCGAATTCGCGGCGGGCGGCCCAGACGGCGAAGACGAAGGGCAGCCCGGTCCACTCCTTCCACATCTCGCCGAGGTCGTGCACCGCGAGACCCTGCGCGGCCGCCTGGCCCAGGTAGGCGCGGAGCGCCGGGTCGCCGATCAGGACGGCGGCGTCGGCCTCGGCGAGCATCGCGTCCAGGTCGGGCGGGCAGCTGAAGTACTCCGGCTGCACCCCCTCGCGCTCCTCCAGCAGCAGCCGGGCCAGCCGCACCGAGGTCCGGCTGGTGGAGCCGAGGGCGACCTTGCGGCCGTCCAGCTCGGCCAGCGGCAGCTTGCTGACGATCACGCAGGACATCACCGGGCCGTCGCTGCCGACCGCGATGTCGGGCAGGACGAGCAGTTCGTCCGTGTGCCGCAGGTACTCCACGCAGGTGATCGGACCGATGTCCAGCGAGCCGTCGACCAGTTGGTCGCTCAGCTTCTCCGGGGTGTCCTTGGTGAGATCCAGATCAAGCAGATTGCCCGTTCTGGCCAGGCCCCAGTAGAGAGGGACGCAGTTCAGGAACTGAATATGCCCGACCCGCGGCCTGACCGGGGTGTTCTCCCGGGGCTCCTGTGTTTCCGCATCCGGTACCGCCACTGCGCCGCTCCCTTGCTGTTCGTGCGCCTCCCCCGCACCGTACGCCTGCCGCTCCGGAAGGCTCGCACCGGCCTTACGACACGCCCGATCCGGCTCGTAAGTCACCCCTGGTCGTGACAGCGCACGCATGCTAGCGTTGCTGTCAGTTGCAGTTTGATTCCCCTTGCAGTACTTGAAGCCTGCGGAGCATGTAACCGCAGGCTTTTTGTAGTTTTTCAGCAATATCGAAAAACTCCGGACCCGTCCGGAGGCAGGGCGATCAGCGCAGCGGACCGGGTGCCACACGGTGTGGCCCCCAACACGTCCCTCGCAAGGAGAACGGCATGGCTCAGGGAACCGTCAAGTGGTTCAACGCTGAGAAGGGCTTCGGCTTCATCGCCCAGGAGGGCGGCGGCCCCGACGTCTTCGTCCACTACTCCGCCATCAACGCGAACGGTTTCCGCTCGCTGGAGGAGAACCAGGCGGTCAGCTTCGACGTCACCCAGGGTCCGAAGGGCCCGCAGGCGGAGAACGTCACCGCTATCTGATCATCCTCTGATGACCTGATCGCTCGGGACCCCTCGGGTCCGCCGGCGGCCCTGCGGCCGTCACCATGAGCACAAGAGAAGTACCCAAGGGGGCCCGCCCATCGTCGTCGGGCCCCCTGCCTTTTTGCCCCGCATACACCGACCTCTGCCCTCGGGCCCCTGCCCCGGATCCCCCGGCCTCTGCTCCGCGTCCCCACCACTGCTCCGGGCCCCCGGCCCCCTGCTCCCCGGGCCTTCCCACCGGGCGGCCGGCAACTCGCCCCCGATCCGGGCCGGCGAGGAGAGACCGAGCGGTACCAGCGCCAGGCAGAGGCCCAACGCCGTCACCAGCACCGTGCCGCGCAGCCCGAGCCCAGCCCCCAGCCGGCCGCCGAGCAGCGCGCCCAGCGGTACCACCCCCATCGCGACGAAGCGGTTGGTCACCGCCACCCGCCCCTGGAGCCCGGCCGGGGTGACCGACTGGCGAATGGTCAGCATCGTCACGTTGTCGGCTGTAACGAAGGCCGCGAAGAGCAGGGCGGGGTTGATCGCCATCAGCGCGCCCACGGCGAGCGCCGGGCCGCCGATCGTCGCCGCCGACTGACTGGAGCCTCGCCTCCCCCTACAACCTGTGCGACCCGCATGCCGAAGTCCGCGGCGAGGTGCAGAACGCGATCCTGGCCATGCTCAGCGGGGGCCTGCGGGACGCGACCATCGCGCGCAGGCTCGGTGTCTCCCTGCGCACCTGCCGCAAGTACACCGCCGAGGCCCTCGCCCCCCTCGGAGCCGAAAGCCGCTTCCAGGCCGGGTACCTGACCCGCTCCAAGCAGATCCTCCGGGCCACCGGCCGCCCGTCCGACTGACACTCCCGTCCGGCCACCGGCAGCGGCACCGGCACGTCACCTACGTTCGCAGAATGAGCCCGGACAGCCCTGACCCCACCTCTCAGGCGGGGCCCTTCTCCTCCCGGAACCAGCTGCCCGCCCGGCCGCAGTCGAGGCAGAAGTCGGTGACCCAGCGCCCCGGTCGGCCGAATCTCTCGGCGGGCGCGTCGGCCTCCTCGTACACGTAGTTGTCGTCGCCGCACCACGAGCAGAGCGCGTCGCGCCCCTCGTAGCTGTGCAGGGTCCTCAGCTCGGGGTCGGCGCTGTTCCGGCGGCGGCCGATCCAGTCGCAGGCGAGGCAGCGTAGCCAGATCACGTCGGGCCGGCGGCGCAAGGGCCCGCACAGGGAGCCGAGTTCGCCTCCGCACTCCGGGCATCGCATGGTGTTCTCCCTTCTCCTCGCCCAGCATGCCCGCGACCCGGCCTGCCGATGTGCCAGGATCCCGGGATGGACGGACTGATGATTCGCCGACGGGTCGATGACGACATGGAGGGCTGCCTCAAGGCCCTCGCCACGGTCCAGGAGGCGGACCGCTACCCGGTGGACTGGCCCGCCGATCCCGAGGGCTGGCTGACCCCGGCGGACCTGGTCGATGCCTGGGTGGCCGTGGACGGATCGGAGGTCCTCGGACACATGGCCCTCACCGGCGCCGGACCGGAGCTGGCCGCCGTCGTGGGGCTCCCCGAAGAGCGCCTGCTGGCTGTCGCCCGGCTCTTCGTCGGCACCGCGGCCCGGCGGCGCGGGGTGGCCGCGAAGCTGCTGGGCACGGCAGCCGAAGCCGCCGAAGCCCACGGGCTCGGGCTCGTCCTGGAGGTCGAGGAGGGCGCGACGGCGGCCGTCCGGCTCTACGAGCGCGCCCGGTGGCGCTACGCCGGCACCTCCACGGCGGACTGGAGGACGGCGGACGGCCGCCTCGCACGGCTGCGGGCGTACCTCGCCCCCGAGGAGGACCGGCGGACCGGTTGAGACGGGCGCCGGCGACGGCCCACGCCGGGCGCGCCGGCCGCCCGCCGCCCGCCGCGGGCCGCCTCCTGCGGCGCATCAGGCCCGTTCCCGTCCGGCCGTGGAAAGGCCTCGCCCCCACGTCGGGCGGACCGACGCGGGGGCGAGGCCGAAAGGGGCCGGAATCAGGCGGTGGCCACGGCCTCCTTGGTGGCCTGGGCCGGGACGACGGCCGCGGGGGCGTCCTCGTAGAGGTCGCCGTGCGGGTTGTTGTAGGCGGCCAGGTCGAGGGTCTTCTCGCGGGCCGCGACCAGGATCGGCACGACCACCTGACCGGCGACGTTGGTCGCGGTGCGCATCATGTCGAGGATCGGGTCGATGGCGAGCAGCAGGCCGACGCCCTCCAGGGGCAGGCCCAGGGTGGAGAGGGTCAGGGTCAGCATGACGATCGCGCCGGTGAGGCCCGCGGTGGCGGCCGAGCCGATGACCGAGACGAAGGCGATCAGCAGGTAGTCCTTGATGCCGAGGTCGATGCCGTAGACCTGGGCGACGAAGATCGCGGCCAGCGAGGGGTAGATCGCGGCGCAGCCGTCCATCTTGGTGGTGGCGCCGAACGGGACGGCGAAGGAGGCGTACTCGCTCGGGACGCCGAGGCGCTCGGTGACGCGCCGGGTGACCGGCAGGGTACCGACCGAGGAGCGGGAGACGAAGGCCAGCTGGATGGCGGGCCAGGCGCCCTTGAAGAAGTTGACCGGGTTGAGGCCGCCGGCGAACTTCAGCAGCAGGGAGTAGACGACGAACAGCACCAGCGCGCAGCCGATGTAGATGTCGGCGGTCAGGGTGGCGAAGGGCTTCAGCAGGTCCCAGCCGTACTTGGCGACGGACTTGCCGATCAGGCCGAGGGTGCCGAGCGGGGAGAGCCGGATGACCCACCAGAGGGCGGTCTGGACCAGCTCCAGGACGGACTCGCTGAGTTTGAGGACCGGCTCGGCCTTCGCCCCGAGCTTGATGATCGCCGCGCCGACCACGACCGCCAGGAAGACGATCTGGAGCACGTTCACCTGGGTGAAGGCGTCGACGATGTTGGTCGGGAAGATGCCGGTGAGGAAGTCGATCCAGGTGCCGGTGGACTTCGGCGGCTTGAGGCCCTCGGTCGTGAGGTTGGTGCCCTCGCCCGGGTTGGTCAGCAGGCCCAGGCCCAGGCCGATCGCGACGGCGATCAGCGAGGTGATCAGGAACCAGAGCAGTGTGCGGCCGGCCAGGCGGGCCGCGTTGGTGACGTTCCGCAGGTTGGCGACGGAGACCACGATCGCGGTGAAGACCAGCGGCGGGACGGCCAGCTTCAGCAGCTGGACGAAGATCCTGCCGATCGTCTCCAGGGTGGTGGCCAGCCAGGAGATGTCGGCCGCGCGGGCCAGGTAGCCGAGGCCGACGCCGAACACGAGGCCGGCGACGATCTGGGCCCAGAACGGGGTCCTGCCGAGCTTTGAACTGCGCAGACTGGCGAGCACGGACGGCGACGAGGTCGCCTCGGGCGCTGTGGACATGACGGTGCGGCTCCGGGGGAGGGCGTTGCTGACGGTGAGGTGACGCGGGGAAGGCGGCACGGCGCGCGGGCCGGACGGGAAAGGGCCGGCCCCCGGTCAGGGGCGTGCCGCCTGGATACAGCTCATGGCGCGACAGCTCATGGCGCGACAGCGGCGGGGGCTGCCCACAGCACCCGGCAGGCAGCACCGGCGGGCGGCGCCGGGCATCGAGCCCAGGCCGTTCATCCGGGGTGCTCCTGAGGTGGTCATGGCCGACACGTTAGCAGTAAAGGTTTGAGATGTTCAAAGTACTTGTTTGAGATGAGGGCAACCTTCCGATCAAATCCGGACACGAACGAGACTGACACGCCATCAGTTCTTCCGATCACCCCGATTGACCATCGCTGGTTATACGTATAACTTAGAGGCAACCCCCCCGCCCCTCCCTGCCCGGAACCGGAGAACCGTCCATGGGCTATCTCGCCCTGCTCCGAGCCCCGCACGTCAGCCGCCTCCTCCTCGGCACCCTGCTCGGCCGCCTCCCCGCCGGCATGACCGCCCTGGTGATCGCGCTGGCCCTGCGCGAGGCCGGCGCGCCGTACAGCCGGATCGGGCTGGCCACCGCCGCCTACGCGATCTCGGCCGCCGTCGGCGGGCCGGTGCTGGGGCGGATCGTGGACCGCACCGGACAACCGCGGGTGCTGCTCGCCTCGGCCGTGGTCGCCGGCGGCGGCTACGCGCTGCTCGCGCTCGCGCCCGGCTCCACCGTGGCCGCACCGGTCGGCGCCGCGATCGCCGGCCTGGCCATGCCGCCGCTCGAACCCTGCCTGCGCTCGCTCTGGCCGGACGTCGTCGAGGAGAAGCAGCTCGACACCGCGTACGCCTTCGACTCCGCCTCGCAGCAGATCCTCTACGTCGCCGGACCGCTCGCGGTGGCCGGCATAGCGGGCGTGTTCAGCCCGGTCGCGGCGCTCTGGGTGGCCGCGGGCCTGGGCCTGGCCGGGGCACTGATCGTGGCCACCGCCGGACCGGCCCGGGCCTGGCAGGCGCCGCCCCGCGCGCACTCGGCCGGCCTGCTCGGGCCGCTCCGCTCCCCCGGCCTGGTCCTGCTGCTGGTCGGCCTGGCCGGCGCCGGCTGGACGGTCGGCGCGCAGAACGTGCTCTTCATCGCCTACGCCGAGGCCCACGACGGCGGACTGCCCGGCGGCGCGGGGACGCTGCTGGCCCTGGCGGCACTCGGCGGCCTGCTCGGCGCGCTCGCCTACGGCGCGGTGCGGTGGCGCAGCTCCACCGCCACCCGGACGTGGGTGATGGCGCTCGGGATGGCCGCCAGCTACCTGCCGCTCATGCTGCTCCCCGGGCCGTACGCGATGGCCGGGCTGGCCTTCCTCTCCGGGATCGGGCTGGCGCCGCTGCTGGCGGCCGCGTTCGTGCTGGTCGCCGAGCTGGCGCCGGCCGGCACCGTGACCGAGGCGTTCGCCTGGCTGGTGACGCTGTTCGCGACCGGCAACTCGCTCGGCTACGCCGTCTCCGGCAGCCTCGCGGAGGGCTCGTTGCGCTCGGTGGCGCTCTGCGCGGTGGGCGGGATCGCGCTGGGCGGGCTGCTGCTGTTCGGCGCCCGCCGCTGGTTCCGGCCCGCGCCGGCCGCCGCCACCCCGGTGGCGGCGCCGGTACCGGTGGGCTGAGACCCACCCGCAGAGGTGGACTGAGACCCGCCGCAGAGGTGGGCCGGGCCCGCCCCAGAGACGTGACTGCGCCCGTCGGACCGGGTGGTCTGGCCGACGGGCGCAGTCACTTAGTTACACATGCACCTGCGTTCACCTGTGTTCACCGCCCCCGGCCCGGCTCGATCAGCTGTGGCGGCCGCGGCCTCCCCAGGCGATCAGGGCGAGCAGCAGGCCGGCGCCGAGAACGGCCGCGCCGAGCAGGCCCGCGAGGGTGCCGAGCCCGCCGCCGTGGGCCTCGGCGGGCGGGGCACCCAGGGCGCCGGTGAGCAGGGTGCCGCCGAGGAGTCCTAGGACGGCGGCCAGCCGTACCAGGCGTGGCAGGCGTGGAGGTCTGGATCGGAGCGTCCGCATGGCGGAATCTCATCGTCCGTTTATCTGCCCGGCCACGCGGCGCGAGACGCCCTGACGATATTTCACCTGTTCGAACCAGGGGTTGCCCGAACGGCCCTTTCGATGGCGGCGGGCCCGGGCGCCGATGGACCGGGCGCCGATGGACCGGGGTCGGCGGACGGGAGCGGGCGGGGGCGGCGGCGGTCCCCCCGAGTCGGCGGGGTCAGCGGGGGGTCAGCCGGCTCAGCGGGCGGCGGAGACGGCCGCGGTCGAGGAGCGCAGCACCAGCGAGGTGGCCAGCGGCGGGACCGGGGCGACCGGCTCGCCGCGGAGCAGGTCCGCGAGGGCAGCGACTCCGGCCCGGCCCAGCTCCTCGCCGGGCAGGTCGACGGTGGTGAGCGGCGGAGTGAGCAGGCCGGCCACCGGGATGTTGTCGATGCCGACCACCGAGAGGTCGGCGGGGACGCGCAGCCCGAGTTCGGCGGCGGCCTGGTAGACCCCGGAGGCCACCACGTCGTCGTCGCAGATCACCGCGTGCGGGCGGTCCGGGCGCTCCAGCAGCCGGCGGGCGACGCCGAGGGCGGCGGGCTGGCCCTCGTTGAGGCTGACGCCCAGCTCGATCACGTCCAGGCCGAGCGCCCGGGCCGCCTCCTCGAACGCGGCCTGGCGGACCCGGAAGGTGTACGCGGAGTGGGTGGAGCGCAGCCGGCCGAGGCGGCGGTGGCCGAGCCCGGCCAGGTGCTCGACGGCGGCCCGCATGCCGCCGGCCACGTCCAGCTCGATGGTCGGGCGGGCCCGGTCGGTGCCGGGGTCGGCGTCCAGGAAGACGGCAGGGGTGTCGGCGGGCAGCTCGCCGAGCTGGCTGTCGTCCGGAGAGCAGATCAGCAGGCCGTCGAAGCGGCTGGTGGTGGCGGCGTCGGCCAGGGTGGCGCTCCCCCAGCCGGAGCTGACCACGACGGCCAGGCCGTGCTTGCCGGCCTCCTCGTGGACGCCCTCCAGCACCCGGCCGAAGAACGGGCCGAGGATGTTCGGGACGGCCAGAAGGATCATGCCGCTGCGGCCGAGGCGCAGCTGCCGGCCGGCTGCCTGCGGGCGGTAGCCGAGGCTGCGGGCGGCCTCCCGGACGCGCTCGCGGGTGGCGTCGGACACCCGGCGGCCGGCCTCGGAGCCGGAGAAGACCAGCGAGACGGTGGCCTGGGAGACCCCGGCGAGGCGGGCGACGTCCCTGCCGGTGGGCTTGCGGACCGGCGCCGGCCAGGTGCCGAGAACGCCCTCACCGGGCGCACCGCCGGACGCGGCCGTCCCTCCGGACGCGCCGGAAGCACGCGAAGTCGGACCGGCCGACTTCTCGTGCGCGGGCACCTCGTGCGCGGGCACCTCGTGCGCGGGCTCGTCGTGCTGTGGCGCGGGACCTGGGGCGGGGGCGGGCACGGCGCTGGTGCGGGTCAGCTCTGCAGGGCCGCCGCGCGGGCGGCGTCGTCGGCGGCATCCTCCTCGGCGTTCTGCGCCGCGATCCGCTCGGCCGTCCGGTTGCGGAGACCGGAGACCTTGTCGGAGATCTGGGCCGACATCTCGTCGCGCTGCTTGCTCAGCAGGACGTAGCTGAGCGGCGCCGAGACCAGTGCGGCCAGCAGGAAGAGGAAGATGACGCCGAGCTCGCCCTTGACCGGGATCACCCCGAAGTGGCCGAGCAGCAGGGAGAGCAGCAGGCAGCCGAGGAAGATGCTGACCCGCAGGGAGGTGTAACGGAGCGTGGCGTGCGACTTGCTGCTCACATTGCTGCTCACCGGGAACACATCCTTCTCTGCGCGGGGCTCGGCCGGTCTCCCAGTGAAGCATGCCTGACGGACTGCGCGGGGCACGGGTCGCCCGTCCCCCGCGTCCGGGCGGCCGCCGGGCCGCCGTCAGCGCAGGTCGAGCCACATGGTGACGTCGTCGCGATCGTCCCCGGGGGCGACCCGGATCGCGGCCGGGACCCGGCCGGCCTCGGTCCAGCCGCAGCGCCCGTAGAAGGCCTCCAGGCCGAGCCCGCCGCGCAGGGTCAGCCGCAGGCTCTCCAGGCCCCAGGCCCGGGCGACCCGTTCGGCCTCGGCCATCAGCCCGGCGCCGTAACCGCGCCCCTGGAAGTCCGGGTGGACCATGACCCGCTTGAGCAGCCGCCAATGGTCCATCGGCGCGAACCGCATGGACTCGAAGAAGAGCAAGCCGGCGAGCCGGCCGGTCTCCACCTCGTGGGCGACAAGCAGCCGGTCAGGCTCGCCCGGCCCGACACCGGCGAACTGCACGTCGGCGGTCTTCCAGACCTCGTCCTCCGTCACCGGTGCGACGAAGCCGACCGCGCCACCGGCATTGGTGACGTCCGTCCAGAGCCGGACGGCGGCGGCGCGCAGGTCAGGGTCGAGAACCGGGTCGAGGGTGAAGGCGAGCGTCATGGCCGCGGAGCCTACCCGACCCTTACGACAGTGCCGGGACCGGCCGGGCCGCGCCGTTCCCCCGCAGCGCCAGGCAGAGCACGACGGCGACCGCGCAGAGCCCACCGGCCGCGTACCAGGCCAGGTCGTAGGTGCCGAGCGCGTCCCTGGCCAGGCCCGCCAGGCCGGCCACCACGGCCGCGCCGATCTGGTGGCCGGCAAGCGCCCAGCCGAAGACGATCGACGCGTCCTCGCCGAAGTGCCGGCGGCAGAGCGCGACGGTCGGCGGCACGGTGGCCACCCAGTCCAGGCCGTAGAAGATCACGAAGGCCAGGATCGGCGGCTCCAGCGTGCCGGCGAACAGTTGCGGCAGCAGGACCAGCGAGAGCCCGCGCAGCGCGTAGTAGGCGACCAGCAGGCTCCGGGAGTCGAAGCGGTCGGTGGCCCAGCCGCTGGCGATCGTGCCGACCACGTCGAAGACGCCGACCAGCGCCAGCAGGCCGGCCGCCGTGGTCACGGGCAGGCCGTGGTCGTGGGCGGCGGGGATGAAGTGGGTGCCGACCAGGCCGGCGGTGGTCGCGCCGCAGATCGCGAAGGAACCGGCCAGCAGCCAGAACGCCCGGCTGCGGCAGGCCTGGCGGAGCACCCGCAGCGAGCGGGCCACTGCCCGCCCGTCCGCCGCCGGCGCGGGCGGTGCCTCGGTGGCCCCGTACGGGAGCAGGCCGAGGTCGGCCGGGCGCTCGCGCATCAGCAGCAGCACCGGGACGGCGACCGCGCTGGCAGCCAGCGACACGACCACCACCGCCGAACGCCAGCCGTGCTCCTCGACCAGCCAGGCGCCGAGCGGCAGGAAGACCAGGTTGCCGGCCGCGCCGGCGGCGGTCAGCACGCCGGTGACCAGTCCCTGCCGGGCCCGGAACCAGCGGCCGGTGATCGTGGTGGCGAAGGCACCGGCCATCGAACCGCTGCCCAGGCCGACCAACACGCCCCAGCAGAGGACCAGTTGCCAGGGCTCGCGCATCAGCATGGTGAGGCCGGCGCCGACCGAGATGGTGAGCAGCGCGCAGACCACCACCAGCCGGACGCCGAACCGGTCCATCAGGGCGGCGGCGAAGGGGGCGGTCAGGCCGTAGAGGGTGAGGTTGACCGAGGTGGCGCTGGAGATCGTCCCCGTCGACCAGCCGAACTCGTTGTGCAGCGCGTCCATCATCAGGCTGGGCGTGGAGCGGAACCCGGCCGAGCCGAGCAGGACCAGCAGCGAGACGGCGGCCACCACCCAGGCGTAGTGCGGCCGCGGCTTGCGGGCGCCGCGGGGGGCAGGGGACGCGACGGAGACGGGGGCGCCGGGAGAGGCGACGGAGGTGGGGGCGGGTGCGGGTGCGGGGGCGCCGGGAGAGGCGACGGAGGTGGGGGCGGGTGCGGGGGCGGGTGCGGGTGCGGGTGCGGGGGCGTCCGGTTCGTTCACCCGGCCGAGTCTCCCGAACAGCCCGAACGCCCACGACTGGCCTGACTGCCAGCTTTCGCAAGGATCGGGCCAGCGACCGGCGTACGCTGAGGCACTGCATCGGGGCACGGGAAGGGAGACCGGGGTGGCGCACAAGGTCGCGGTACTGGCCCTCGACGGGGTGATCGCCTTCGAACTGGGCATCCCCGCAAGGATCTTCGAGTCGGCCAAGGACGCCGACGGCGTCCCGTTCTACCAGGTGGCCACCTGCACCGTGGACGGCCGGCCCGTCGCCACCAGCACCGACTTCCGGGTCGCCGTCGACCACGGGCCCGAACTGCTGGAACGGGCCGACACCGTGGTGATCCCGGCCTCCACCGATCCGGGCCCCAAGGAGGTGGACGCCGAGCTCAGCCCCGCCCTGATCGCCGCACTGGCCCGGATCCGGCCCGGCACCCGGCTGGTCTCGATCTGCACCGCGTCCTTCGTCCTGGCCGCCGCCGGCCTGCTCGACGGCCGCCCGGCCACCACCCACTGGAGCTACACCGGCCGGTTCGCCGCGCTCTTCCCGAAGGTCCGGCTCGACCCGGACGTGCTCTTCACGGACGACGGCGACGTGCTCACCTCGGGCGGGGTGGCGGCCGGCGTCGACCTCTGCCTGCACATCGTGCGGCGCGACCACGGCAGCGCGGTGGCCAACACGGTGGCCCGCACCTGCCTGGTCCCGCCGTGGCGCGAGGGCGGACAGAAGCAGTACGTCACGCTCCCCCGCACGGCCGCCGAGACCGGACCCGGCACCGCCGCCGTCCGGGCCTGGGTGCTGGAGCACCTGGACGAGCCGCTGCCGCTGCGTCTGCTCGCCGACCGGGCGGGCATGAGCGTACGGACCTTCACCCGGCGGTTCCGCGAGGAGACCGGCGCCAGCCCGGGCCAGTGGCTGACGGTCCAGCGCACCGAACGGGCCCGGCAGTTGCTGGAACGCACCGACATGACGATCGACCAGGTGGCCCGGGAGTCCGGATTCGGGACGGCCGCCTCACTGCGGCTCCGACTGCGCGGCCGACTGGACGTCGCGCCGAGCGCGTACCGGCGCACCTTCCGCACGGTCGAGCCCACTGGCTGACGGCCAGCGGGCGCCGTGGTCCGAGGAGCCGGAAAAGTGGTCCCGCCGGTGGCCGAAACACGCCCCCGGGAGTGGACGGATTGGATGGCGGCAGGCCGCACGCACCCCGAGCACGGCACGGCAGGCCGCCATCCAACCGCGACGCACGGGCCCTGAACCCGCGCAACCGCGCTCCGCACTCGCCAAGGAGCCACCGCGCGATCGGCAGACCACGGCCCCCCTGCTGACATGATCCCCCTGGACAGCAGCACCGCAGCGGCGTTCGGGTGTTCCCTCGGCGTCCCCTCGCGACGGAGAGCTGCTCCCAAGAGTGATCAGTCGGATACGTCACGTCAATGGCTTGTCCGAAATTCGGAATGGTTGCGTCAGGTTTCGGCCCGATGATCGCCGGGTGATCGCCCGGCGTCCCGCGGGAGTCGTCACTGCGCCGGCGCGGCCCAGTCCACGGTGGTCAGCGGGTCCACCGGCCGGGCGTCCGCGCCGATCTCGCACCAGACCCGCTTGCCCGAACCGTCCGGATACCAACCCCAGCGGTCGCAGAGCAGTTCGACCAGCTCCAGGCCGCGTCCGTTGGTGGCGTCGGTGTCCGCGCCGGCGTGCCGGGGGGCGGGGGCGGCCTGGCTGGCGTCCGCGACCTCGACCCGGAGCGGGCCGACGGTTACCGTCTCGCGCACGCCACCGCCGACCGCACCGCCGCCGACCGCACCGCCACCGCCCACGCCCCCCACCGCGGAGCCGTGCGCCGGGCCGGAGCCCGTGGTGACGTCGTCCATCGGGAAGCAGAGCCGGAGCACGGCCGGACAGCCGGTGTGCACCACGGCGTTGGTCACCAGCTCGGAGACGACCAGCACCACCGTCTCGGCGATCGGGGCATCCGGATCAACGCCGTGGTTGAGCAGCCGTGAGCGCACCCAGCGGCGGGCCCGGCCGACCTCGGCGGGGTCCGCCTGCACCGCCAGCTGTACCTGAAGAACCTGCACCGCTCCACCACCCGCACTCGCAGTTCGGCCGTCGTCTCGATCGGGCCGGGTCGTCCAGCCGGCCGGCCCTGGCGCGCGCCGGGCCACCGCATGCCGGGCCGCGCCGCACGTCAACCCGGTACGTCGCACCCGCGCCACCTCGTCCGTCGCGCACTGGCTGCGACACGAATACGCCTCAGGATGAGTCGGCGGGCGGACCGCAGCAAGCGCTTCGGGCATATTCCAGCGATCGGGGGACAGGGCAGTGCATACTGTTCCGTTCACTCTCGCGAGCCTCGCACCGGCGCTCGTCCGACCGGGGGCCGACCGGCCGGACACGCAGTGGCGAACCTACCGCCGGACGCCCCCGGTACCCGGCCCGCCACTCGCGAACCACCCGTGCGACATATGTCCAACGGCCTTCGAACAGCAGGATCGGCGGCAGATCCCCCGATGTGACGATCCGAAACTGCGGGCTCCCGTTCTGCCCGGAATCCACCCGGCCCCGGAAGAGCGCAAGATACCGTTGGGTACGGCAGCGAACCCCATGGCAGGAGGGTGGTTGACGATGGCCACCCCCGGCAGCGCCCCGCGCTGGGACGAACAGCTCCAACGCCGGCTCGCCCGGGGCGAGGAGACCGCCCTCGGCGAACTCTACGACCAGCTGGCGCCGATGGTGCACGGGCTGGCCGGGCGGATACTGGCCGACCAGGCCGCCGCCGCCCAGCTCACCCGCGAGATATTCGCCCATGTCTGGGAGCACCCCGAGGCCTTCGACCCGGCACAGGGCTCACTCCGGTCCTGGATCGGCTCGCTCGCCCACCGCCGCGCGGTGGACCGGCTCCGTCTCCGGCGCGCCGCCGAGGCCCCGCTCGCCGGCGGGGACAGCGACGGAAGCGAGGACAGACCGATCGCCAACGACGCCTCCGGCAGCGGCAGTTACGGCGAGGTCTCACCCGTCGAGGAGGAGATCCGGACCGTGGCCACCGCCGCCCGGATCCAGATCGCCGTCGACTCCCTGCCGCAGAGCCTGCGTGAGACGATCACGGTGTCGTACTACGGCGGCCGCACCTACCAGGAGACGGCCCGGCGACTCGGCGTCAGCGAGCAGATCGCCAAGCAGCGGATGCGGCTCGGCCTGGAGCTGCTGGCCACCGAACTCGCCGAGGAGCGCGACCGCCAGCGGCGCGCCCGGCACGGCGACGACCGGCGCGGCGACGCCCGGCAGCGCGGCGACGGGCAGCACGGGCACCAGCACCACGGGGAACAGCAGGACGAACAGCCCGACGACCGGCACCGGAACGAGGACGGGGGCACGTGACGACCACCGAGGAGCAGCACGAGGCCCTGCGCTCGCTGCTCGGCGCCTGGGCCCTGGGCGCCTGCCCGCGCCGCGAGGCCGCCGAGCTGGAACGCCACCTGCGGGCCTGCCCGGACTGCGCCGAGGACGCCGCCCGGCTGCGCGAGGCCGCCGGCTGGCTCGCCGTCGACGAACCGCTCGACCAGCCCGGATCGCTGCGCCAGCAGGTGCTCGACTGGTGCCTGTCCCGGCGCCCCGCCGAACTGCCCGTCCCCGCCTGGGGCGCGCCCTACACCGCCGAGACCGCCAAGCTCGACGCACTGCTGCGCGACCTCGGCCCGGAGGAGTGGCAGGAGGTGGCCGAACTCCCCTGGCACGGCGGCACCGAGTACCTGCGCCCGGCCGAGGTGCTCTGCCATCTCGCCGCCGTGGACGGCTATCTGGCCGTCGCCCTCGGCCTGCCCGACCCCGTCCCGGGCACCCCCACACCACCGGCCGGCCGCCGGGTACCGCTGCAGGAGGCGGCCCCGCCCGCGCCCCGGGTGCCGCCGCAGGGCGGCCCGCCGTTCGCCGGGATCACCGAGCGCACCGCCCGGCTCACCGCCGAACAGGCCGGCCTGCCGCCGCAGACGGTGCGCGCCCGGTGGCGCCGGCACTGCCAGGAGCTGGTCCGCACCGCCGCGTTGGCCCCGCAGGGCAACACGCCCGTCGACTACGGCTTCGCGACCGTCCCGCTGCGCGACGCCTTCGTCGACCGGGCCTTCGAGTGCTACGTCCACGGCGAGGACGTGGCCCGCGCGGTGGCGTACCCGTACGACCCGCCGGCGCCCCAGCACCTGCGGCAGATGGTCGACCTGGCCGTCCGGATGCTCCCGGCGGCGCTGGCCGGGCTGCGTGCCGCACGGCCCGAGCACGCCGGGGCGCCCGCGGCTGCGCCGGGCAGGGACGGCCGGACGGGCCGGCAGGTCCGGCTGGTGATCGACGGCCCCGCGGCCGGTGAGTGGCTGATACCGCTGGACGGCCCGGAGAGCGGCCCGTCCGGAGGGGAGCCGGTGGCCGCGATGGTGCTGGACGGGCTGGAGTTCTGCCAGCTGGCCGCCGCACACCGCGACCCGGACCGGCTGCCGGTGGGCGCGCACGGCGACCGGGCCGCGATCCGCGAGGTGCTCCACGCGGCCCCGCTGCTCTCGCGGCCGTAGGGCCGTGGAGCGTCGAGCCGTTCAGCCGTAGGCCTGGAGGCACACAGGGCTGCGGGCATGCGGGCCCTGGCCCGCGGCCCGCAGCTGCGTGCCTCCGGCCCGGACGGTCAGGCGAAGACCACCGTACGGGTGCCGTTGAGCAGCACCCGGTGCTCGCTGTGCCACTTCACCGCGCGGGCCAGTGCCTGGCACTCGACGTCCCGGCCGAGCGCGACCAGCTGGTCCGGGGTGATGTCGTGGGTCACCCGGGCCACCTCCTGCTCGATGATCGGCCCCTCGTCGAGGGCGGCGGTGACGTAGTGCGCGGTGGCGCCGATCAGCTTCACGCCACGGGCGTGCGCCTGGTGGTACGGCTTGGCGCCCTTGAAGCTCGGCAGGAAGGAGTGGTGGATGTTGATCACCTTGCCGGAGAGCGCGGTGCAGAGCTCGTCCGAGAGCACCTGCATGTAGCGGGCCAGCACGACCAGTTCGACGTTCTCCTTGGCGACCAGGTCCAGCAGCTGCTGCTCCGCCTCGGCCTTGGTGTCCCGGGTCACCGGGATGTGGTGGAACGGGATGCCGTAGCCCTCGGTCAGGTCGCGGAAGTCGGTGTGGTTGGAGACCACCGCGGCGATCTCCACCGGCAGCGCGCCGATCCGGTTGCGGAACAGCAGGTCGTTCAGGCAGTGCCCGAACTTGCTGACCATCAGGACGATCCGCATCCGCTCGTCGGTCGGGTGGATCTGCCAGTCCATCCCGAAGGAGGCCCCGATCGCGGCGAAGCTGGCCCGCAGCTTGTCCACGGTGACGGGCTCGGCGGCGGAGAAGTGCACCCGCATGAAGAACAGCCCGCTGTCGCCGTCACCGAACTGCTGGCTGTCGATGATGTTGCACCCGGTCATGAAGAGGTAGCTCGAGACCGCGTGGACGATGCCCTGCTTGTCGGGGCAGGACAGCGTGAGGACGTACTGGGCGCTGGCCGGCTGCTGTTCCACGGTGGGGGGTTCCCGTCCTGAGGTCGTGCTGTTGGTGAGTGGTCCAGCGTGTCACATCCTGGACAGCCACCGTCCCGCTGCCCGCACTCCGGGACGGCCCGGCCCACCCCGCGGCCTCGGGGCGGAGCGGAGCCCTGCGGCACCGGCCTCGGGGCGGAGCGGGACAAGGCCGGGACAGCGCCGGAGCAGGGCAGCGCCGGCGCAGGGCCGGGCAGCGTCAGCGCCGGCCCGGGTCAGGACGAGGTCAGGATGCGCAGCACGTCCAGCGAGCGCGGGCGGGCGTCCGGGTCCTCGCCGTCGTTGACCGCCAGCTTGACGTGCGCCTCGCGGGCCGCCCGGACCGCCTCCGGCCAGCCGTGGTGGCCGAGGTACGCGGAGGCCGGGGCGTCCGCGCCGACCTCGTGCAGGATCCGGACCACCCGGAGAACCGCGACATCCACCACGGTGGCCTCGGCCGAGTCGCGGAAGATCGTGCCGACGTACTTCTCGGCCGACCACCGGTCCAGCCAGGTGTCCTCCACCAGCCGGTAGACGGCGTCGGTCACGTCACCGAAGCCCTCACGGCCGGCCAGCCAGGTCTCCTGCTGGAACCCGGGGTCGGAAAGCATGTGCAGCGCCGAGCGCAGTCGGGCACGCCAGCGCCACCAGGGCAGATCGTTGAGCGGCATGCCGCCCATCGTGCTGGAGCGGTGGCCCGGACGAGAAGGGTTTCGGGCAGACCGATGCGAAGAATCTGTGCTGGCGGACATGGTGGACGATCGTACGTTCCCCGACCGTTCGTGCTCTACTCCGGTTCTACACGCGTCCCTGCCCGGAGTTCGGCCGCCGTTTGCCGTCCGTTCCCTTTTCGGCCCTCTCGGCGTGTGACGCCGGGGCTTGGCTTGTGCCGGTGCGCAGCACAGCGCCCCGGGAGGGAAGACCGATGACCAGCCGAAGGAGCTCGTCCCAGGCTCAGTACCCGATCGCGGTACGGCGTCGCCGCCGCCCGATCGCCGCAGCCGCCACCGCCGTGGCGCTGCTCCCCGCCCTCTTCTCGGCCTCCGCGTGCGGCGGACCGGCCGATGCCGCCGCCACCAACGACGCCGGCGACCTGACCGTGATGACCTGGGCGCCGTCCGGTACCGGCGCCGCCGACCGGCCCGGCATGACCACGCTGGCCGACGCCATCGGCCGGGACCTCAACACCAAGGGCGGCCTGAACGGCCGCAAGCTCCGCGTGCTCACCTGCAACGAGCACAACACCGCCGACGGCGCCACGGCCTGTGCCCAGCAGGCGGTGGACGCCAAGGCGGTCGCCGTGATCGGCTCGTACAGCCAGTACGGCGACCGCTTCATGCCGATCCTGGAGCGGGCCGGCGTCCCCCTGATCGGCGGGTACGGGCTCTCCCAGCCCGAGTTCAGCAGCCCGCTGTCGTACCCCGTGGCCGGCGGCATGCCGGCGCTGATCGGCGGCAGCGGCCGGCAACTGGTGGAGGCCGGCTGCAAGACCGTCTCGCTGGTCCGCCCGGACACCCCGGCCGGCGACAACCTGCTCGGCTACCTCGCCAACGCGCTCAAGCCGGCCGGGATCAAGCTGCTGGACGTCAAGGCGCCGGAGCAGTCCCCCGACTACACGCCGGTGGCCCGCAAGGCGATCGGCAAGGACGAGCCGGGCAACTGCCTCACCTCCGCGCTGGGCGCCGAGCCGACCGGCAACCTGCTCGACTCCTACCGCCGGCTGGGCCCGAGGAACACCAAGATCGCCTCGGTGATCGGCAGCGTCCAGCAGTCGGTGGTCGACTCCACCGGCGGCGACAGCGGCCCGCTGGCCGGGGCCTACGTGACCGGCTGGTACCCGCCCGAGTCGGCCAAGACCTGGGACGCGCTGCGCGCGGTGGTCCGCAGCGACGCCGCCGGCGGCCGGGCCATCGACGTCTCCGACCCCGGGGTGCAGACCACCTGGGTCGCCTACGAGGTGTTCCGGCAGGCGGTCGACCGGCTGAACGCGGCCGGCCGGACGGTCACCTCCAAGACGGTGACCGGGCTGCTGGACGGCGGCGAGCAGATCGACGTCGGCCTGACCCCGCCGCTGAACTGGGGCACCACCAACATGCTGCCGAGCACCGAGTCGCCGCGGCTGGTGAACACCTGGGTGACGTACCAGGTGGTCAAGGGCGGGCGGATGACCCTGCAGCAGCCGGGCTTCGTGGACGTGCGCTGGGTGCTCACCGGCGGCAGGCCGCCTGCGTGACCGGGGCCCGCCCGGGAGGGGCCCGAACGGGAGGGGCCTGAACGGCAGAGGCCTGCCCGGGAGGCACCGTACCGAGAGGGGCCGTACCCGGGCGACCCGGGCGGCCCCTCCGGAGCTCCCGGGGCCGGCCGGCGGCCGCGGGGAGGCTCTCGCCTACAGATCCCCGTCGCCGCGGGTCGGCAGGCCGGTCTGGCCCGCGATGGCGTTCCAGAGGGCGGAGGCCTGCTTCTTCGCGTTGGTGGCCGTGCTGCTGGCCTGGACCGCGTTCTTGTAGTGCTGGTTGTCGGCCTTCTTGGCGTCGCAGGCGGCCTGCATGTCCGTGGCCCAGGCCGCGTACTCGTCGTCGGCGGTCGCCGAGGCCGTCCAGGCCGCGTTGAGCTGTTCGACCAGCTGCGGGCCGCCCGGCAGCTTGTCCGTCTTCAGCGCCGCCAGCTTGGTCTGCAGCTCCCGGCGCTTGCCCGCGGCGTCGGCCAGGGCCTGCTGCGACTCGGGCAGCTTGTCGCACTTCTGAACCGCGCCCACCGCGTTGACCACCGCCGTGCGGCTGTCGCTGGCGGTGCCGAGCAGGTCGGAGAGCGGCTGCGCCTGTGCCTTGACCTCCGGGTTGACGGTCGCCGCCGAGCCGCTCGCGGTCGGCGCACCGGTGGAGGTGCTGCTGCCGGTGGCCACCGGGGCGGCCTGCTTCTCCTTGCCGGGGGACTTGTCGTCGCCCCCGCTCATCAGGACGGCCACCAGGATGCCGGCCGCCGCGCAGCCGGCCACCACGCCGCCGATGATCAGCTTGCCGGACGAACGCCCGCCGTTGCCGCCGCCCCGGGCCGGGACCGGGCCGGTCGGGTAGTCCTGCCCGCTGTACTCGGGCTGGGCCGGGTACTCCTGCGGGGCGGGCTGGTAGGCCGGCTGCGCCTGCTGCGGGTAGGCCTGCCCCGGCGCGGGCTGCTGGTAGCCGGGCTGGGGCGGGTAGCCGGCCGCCTGCGGGTCCGCGGTGGGGTAGGGCGGCAGGTACTGGGTGGCCGGGGCCGGGTCGGCCTGCGGCGCGGCGCCGTACCCGGGCTGCGGCGCGCCGCCCCACGGGGCGCCCTGGGCCGGGATGGCCTGGGTCGGCAGCGCGTGCGCGCCCTCGCCGAGGTACTCCGGCTGACCGGCGGGGTGACCGGCCGGCGGCAGGTGCGGCTGTCCGATCGCGGGACCGGCCTGCTGCCCGGCAGGCGGCTGCTGGCCCGGCGCACCCTGGCCCGGCACACCGCCCTGGCCCTGCGGCTGGCCGGGCTCCGGGCGAAACAGATCGTCCAGGTTGAAGTCACCCGAGTTGGGGTACGAGCGGCGCTGGCTCAACGCGATTCCTCACCTGTGCACGACCGCGCGCTGACGGCGGACCACATCTCGTCGGTTCTTGGGAGCATCACAGTTCCTTGGACGTCGCGCCCACGCTACCGGTTCGCCGAACCGGGTGACCACGTGGGCGGTCCATCCCTCACCGGCCCCTCACGTGCGCGCCGACGACGCGCCCTCCGTCCAGGTCAGGCGGCCTCCGCCTCGGCCCGGGCCTGGAACTCGCGGACCACCCGCTGCTCCCGGAACGGCTCCAGTCGCCGCCGGAACTCGTCCAGGTACTCCACGCCCCGGTTGGACCGCAGCCCGCTCAGCAGCCGCACCGCCTGGGCGCCGGTCTCACAGGCCCGCTCCAGGTCGCGCTGCTGGAGCTGGGCCGTGGCCAGCAGGACGAGGTCGACCGCCCGGCGCCGCACCCTGGTCGGGGGGTGCAGGTCGAGCGCCCGGCGGGCGTAGTGCTCGGCCTGGCCGGCCTGCTCCAAGTCGCGGTGGCAGTGGGCCAGCTCGTCCGCGAGGTAGGCGTCGTCGAAGTGGACGATCCAGTCCGGGTCGTCCTCCGGGCGGCGCTTCTCCATCGCCTCCAGCGCCTTGGCGGCCACCGCCTCGCAGGAGCGGGCGTCGCCGAGCAGGGCGTGGCCGCGCGCCTCGGCCGCGTAGAACATCGCCATCGCCGTCGGGGTGGCCACCGAGCGGGCACCCTCCTGCGCGGCGCGGGCGAGTTGGGCGATCTCCCGCGGGTTGCCCAGCGTCGCCGCCAGGTGGCTCATCGAGGCCGCCAGCACGTATCCGCCGTAGCCGCGGTCATCGGCTGCCTGGGCGAGCCGCAGCGCCTGGATGTAGTAGCGCTGGGCCAGGCCAGGCTGCCCGGTGTCCACCGCCATGTAGCCGGCCAGCTCGGTCAACCGGGCGACCGCCGCGAAGAGTTGCCGCCCGGTCTCCTCCCGGTAGGCGCCGCCCAGCAGGCCGGAGACCACGCTGTTGAGGTAGTGGACGACCACCGGGCGGACGTGCCCGCTGCCGAAGCGGTGGTCGAGGTCGACCAGCATCGCCGTGGTCGCCCGGATCGCCGCGACGTCCGTCGGACCGACCCGCGGGCCGCCGGTACGGGCCACCACCGGGTCGGGCGGGGTGATCAGCCAGTCGCGGCTGGGCTCGACGAGCGCGGAGGCCGCCACCGTCGCCCCGGTCAGGAAGTCCCGTCGGCCGACGTCGCTGCGCCACAGCTCGCAGACCTGCTCCAGCGCGGCGTTCAGCGTCGGCGCGAACTGCAGCCCGATCCCGGAGCTGAGGTTCTTGCCGTCGGCCATGCCGATCTCCTCGACCGACACGCTCCGCCCCAGCTTGCGGCCGAGCGCCTCGGCGATGACCGCCGGGGCCTGCCCGCGCGGCTGCTGGCCGCGGAGCCAGCGCGCGACGGACGTCTTGTCGTACCGAAGGTCCAGGCCGTGCTCCGCGCCGCACAGGTTGACTCTCCGCGCCAGGCCGGCATTGGAGCAGCTGGCCTCCTGAATGAGCTGCTGCAGACGCTCGTTGGGCTGTCGTGCGACAAGTGGTCTCGCGGCCATTGGGCTTCGCCTCCCCACACCCTCCGGTCCCGGCCGGCGGGCGACGATTCTGCTGATCTGTTGCCGACTGTCCGACCGTCCAAGGAATCTGACACCAGGTTAGCGATCAGCAACGCCACCGGGATACCCACGGTGACGATCCCCACCCCCCGCGCGCCCTGGGAAATGCCCCCGTGCGCCCCCACTGCGCCCACCCCGGTCCACCCCGGTCGCGCCAACTCGGTTGCCTCACCGGTTCGGGTGACATTGCCACCACGCGCAAGACCCGCCCACGCCCGGCCGTAACCAGCCTCACGCACGGTAGTTGTGCACCGCGTGGAAGACATCCCAGACTCCCCCGACCAGGGCGGCACCGCCGGACTGCCCCCGCTGCTCATCGAAGCCGTCAGCTACGCCGAGAGCCGGCACTGGGAGGTCGCGCCGGGCGCCTGGCTGATCGACGGCGACGGGCCGGCCCGCTGCTCCTGCGGCGACGCCCGCTGCCCGCTGCCCGGCGCGCACCCGATCGACTCGGACTGGGCGCGCAAGGCGAGCGCCGGCCCGGGCGCGGTGCGGCGCTGGTGGGCCGAACGCCCGGACGCCTCGATCCTGCTGCCCACCGGCCGCTCCTTCGACGTCCTGGACGTGCCTGAGGTGGCCGGCTGCCTGGCGCTGGCCCGGATGGAGCGGATGGACCTCCAGCTCGGCCCGGTGGTGGCCGTTCCGGCGGCCCCCGGACGCTCCGGCCGGCGGCTGCACTTCCTGGTGCTGCCCGGAGTGGCCGCCAAGCTGCCGGAGATGCTGCGCAAGCTCGGCTGGCCTCCCGGCCGGCTGGACCTGGTGGCCCGCGGCGAGGGCGACTGGACGGTGGCCCCGCCGTCCCGGGTCGGCCCGTCCGGCTTCGCCCAGTGGGCCCGCTCGCCCTCCGTGCTGAACCGCTGGCTGCCGGACGCCGCCGAGCTGATCAGCCCGCTCGCCTACGCCTGCGGTCGCGAGACCCCGTCGGCGCACCCCCAGCCGGCCCAGCCGGCGGCGGTGCGCTGAGCCACCCGGGCCCGTGCTGGGCCGGACGGTCTCCGGGCCCGGCCCGGAGATTCACCGTCCCGTGAACGGCCGCCCTACGCCTATCGGGTGAGGGTGCGCAACGCGCGACACCCCGCGCGCGACTGACGGGCCTTGCCTCCCACCGGAGGCGGGGCCCGTCACATGCATGTGCGGATAAGGCTTCGGTGTACCCGCTGGTCAACGGCGAAAGCCCCTCGTACGAGTGACAACGCTCAAGGATTGCCATGATCTGCCGAGGGGAGAAATTCCACCGTGAGGGGACGCCGGAAGGGACGCTCGGACGGGGAAGCCGGGCGGGGCGGTCGGGAGGGAACGGAGGGGACGGGAGGGAACGGAGGGGACGGGAGGGACGGGAGGGAACGGAGGGGCCGTGACACCGGCCGGGTTCGGGGAGGCCGGTGTCACGGAAGCACCGTGGGACAGGGAGGGACGGGGAGGACGAGCAGGGCCCGGTGCACGGGGATGCACCGGGCCCTGCTCACTGCTCTGTCGTCACTGCGCTGTCGGGGAGGGTCAGGCCTGCGCGACGAAGACGTGCGCGGCGATCTCCTTGCCCAGCTCGGCCGCGGTGTCGCCGGTGCCGACCAGCACCCCGCCGACCCCGGCGGTGACCCGCACCGTCGAGCCCGGCCGGATCCCGGCCCGGCGCAGCGTGCGCATCAGCTCGCCGTCCGTCTGGATCGGCTCGCCGATCCGGCGGACCACGACGTCCGCCCCGGCGTCGCCCGGGCGGACCGTGTCCAGCGGGACGAGCGCGGCGTCGAAGCCCTCGCCCTCCGCCTTGGCGTCGCCCAGCTCGTCCAGGCCAGGGATCGGGTTCCCGTACGGGGACTGGGTCGGGTGGCCGAGCATGGCGAGCACCTTGCGCTCGACCGTCTCGCTCATCACGTGCTCCCAGCGGCAGGCCTCCTCGTGGACCTGCTCCCACTCCAGGCCGATCACGTCGACCAGCAGGCACTCGGCGATGCGGTGCTTGCGCATCACGCGCACCGCGAGCCGGCGGCCCTCCTCGGTGAGTTCGAGGTGACGGTCGCCCGCTACCCGGAGCAGCCCGTCGCGCTCCATCCGGCCGACCGTCTGGCTGACCGTGGGGCCGCTCTGCTCCAGACGCTCGGCGATCCGGGCGCGCATCGGGGTGATGCCCTCCTCCTCCAGCTCCAGGATGGTGCGAAGGTACATCTCAGTGGTGTCGATCAGCCCAGACATCGCCGCTGGCTCCGTTCTTCGGTGTCCTCACCGCCAATTCTGACGTACGGCAACGACAACCGGGCCCGCGCAGGGGCCCCGGGGGCCGCATTTCGTTCCTGTTGACAGCGGCACCGGTGAGGCAGCACGGTGCTCGCCGTAGCTTTCTCCATCGGCGGTCTGGACCACCCAGGCCTCCCCACCCGGCCGGCTCCCCCGCCGGCAGAGAGCGAAGGCAACCGATGAGTGACCTGGTCGGCCGGTACTTCAACGCCGCGATCGCCCACCTCCAGCGGGTCCGCGCCGAGGAGGCCGACACCATCGACGCGGCCGGCGCGCTGCTGGCCGAGGCGGTGACCGAAGGACGCCGAATCTTCACCTTCGGCTCCGGCCACTCCTCGCTGGCCGCCCAGGACGTGGTCTACCGGGCCGGGGGGCTCGTCCCGGTCAACCTGCTGGACGTCCCCGGGATGGCCGGGGTGACGGTGATGCCGGCCCCGCTCGCCAGCGCGCTGGAGCGCGTCTCCGGCCTGGCCACCACCACCCTGGACCTCACCCCGGCCACCGCGGGGGACCTCCTCTTCGTCATCTCGCTCTCCGGCCGCCAGGTCATGCCGGTCGAGCTGGCCCAGTACGCCCGGACCCGCGGGCTGAAGGTGATCGGGGTGACCTCGCTGGCGTACCCGGAGGAGGTGCCCTCGGCGCACCCCTCCGGCACGTACCTGAAGGACCACTGCGACGTCGTCCTGGACAGCAAGATCGCGGTCGGCGACGGCGAGCTGACCCACCCGGCCGCCGAGACCTCCTTCGGCCCGGTCTCCACCATCGTGACCAGCGCGCTGATGCAGGCCGTGGTCGCCACGGCGGTCGGCCGGCTGGCCGACGCGGCGGCGGCCGGCGCCGGGGCCGCCCCGCCGCTGTTCCGCTCCGGCAACGTGCCCGGCGGCACCGAGTGGAACGCCAAGCAGATGGCCGACAACGCGGACCGGATCTTCTACACGTACTGAGGGCGGGTGCCCGGGTACCGGACAACCTGCGGCGGCATCCCGGCCAATGCGGCCGGAGCCGGCCCGGGCCAGGCGTACCGGCACGGCGGGCGGGGCAGGACAGCGGTGCGACCGGAGCGACGGGTGGGGGCCGAGGATGGCGTCGGGTGGGGGTCCGATGGGAAGAGTGCGCGAGCAGGAGCTGATGCCCGCGCTGTTCTGGTCCGCCGACTCTGCCTCCCTGCAGGGCCAGCGGCGGTCCGTGCTGCTCTCCGCGTGGGAGCTGGTGCTGCTGGTCGCCGCCGCCGCGTTCGGCTCGGCCGACGGCACGCCCTGGGCCTGGCCGGCCGCCGCGGCCTACCTCGGTGCGATCGCCCTCGCCGTGGTGATCAGCCGCCAGAACCCGCAGGGCCTCTGGTACGAGGGCCGGGCGGCCGCCGAGTCGGTGAAGACGCTGGCCTGGAAGTTCAGCGTCCGGGCCGATGCGTACCAGCCGCCGCCGCGGAGCCTGCCGGACGCCGAGGGGCTGTACAGCTTCCAGCTCGGCCGGGTGCTGAACGCCTTCCGGGGCAGCCGGGCGATGGGCGCCGCCGGGACGGAGGACGGCGGGGCGCGGATCACCGACGCGATGCGCGACCTGCGCGACCAGCCGCTGGCGGTGCGCCGCGAGGTGTACCTGCGGGAGCGGATCCAGGTGCAGCACGACTGGTACCGCTCGAAGGCGCGGTACTGCGCCCGGGCCGGCTTCTGGACCGGCGTCCTGGGCGTGGTGCTGCCGCTGCTCGGCCTGGTGCTGGCGGTGCTGCGGGCGATGGGCGAGTTCGGCTACGACGCGCTCGGCACCGTCTCGGCGGTGGCCGCCTCGGTCGCCGCCTGGGCGCAGCTGCGCCAGTACCGGCCGCTGGCCGCCGCGTACGGGCTGGCCGCCGACGAGCTGGAGCTGATCCGCAGCCAGCTGGCCCAGCTGGACGTGACGTCGTCCGACGCCGAGGAGATCTGGGCCCGGCTGGCCCGGGACGCCGAGGACGCGGTCTCCCGGGAGCACACCACCTGGCAGGCCCGCCGTGAGGTCCGCGGCACCACCGACCGGGACCACTGAGCCGGGACCAGCGCGGACGAGGATCACCGAACAGACCGGGACCACCGAACAGCAGTACCCCGTACCGAGGAGGCCGCGCGTGTCATTACGGATGGTCAAGGCGCCGGACGGCCGTGCCATCGCCGTCGAGACCCTGGGCGACCCACGCGGCCGGCCGGTGTTCCTGCTGCACGGCATGCCCGGCAGCCGGATCGGCCCGCACCCGCGCAACACCGTGCTGTACCGCCTGGGCATCCGGCTGATCTCCTTCGACCGGCCCGGCTACGGCGACTCCACCCGGCTGCCAGGCCGCCGGGTCAGTGCGGCCGCGGCCGACGTGCGGACCATCGCGGACGAGCTGGGGCTGAGCGGCTTCGCGGTGCTCGGCCGCTCCGGCGGCGGCCCGCACGCGCTGGCCTGTGCGGCGCTGCTGCCCGACCGGGTCGGCCGGGTCGCCGTGCTGGTGGGCCTGGCGCCCCGGAACGCGGCCGGGCTGGACTGGTACGGCGGGATGACCCCGTCCAACGTCCGCGCGTACCGGGAGGCCGAGCGCGGGCACGACCGGATCGCCGACGCGATGCGGTTCCGCTCCGAGCAGATCAAGGCCGACCCGGTCCGGCTGCTCAAGGGCCTGCGGCCGGAGCTGCCGGCCACCGACCGCGAGGTGGTCGCCGACACCGGGCTGCGGCGGATGCTGCAGAGCAACTACCGCGAGGCGTTCCGGCACGGCGCCGACGGCTGGATCGACGACGTGCTCGCGTTCACCGCCGACTGGGGCTTCAAGGTGCAGGACATCACGGTGCCCACCTGGCTCTGGCACGGCGCCGACGACCAGTTCTCGCCGGTCGACCACTCGCGCTGGCTGGCCGACCACATCCCCGGCGCCGAACTCTTCCTGGAGCCCGGCGCCGCGCACTTCGGGGCGTTCCGGGTGATGACCACCGCGCTGGCCTGGGCGGCCGGCCACACCTCGGCGGGCGGTCGGGCCCTCAGGCCTTGACCGGGGTGACCGGCTCGCCGCCGGCCAACACCGCCAGGACGTTCTCCACCGCGAGCCCGCCCATCGCCTGCCGGGTCCGGACGGTGGCGCTGCCCAGGTGCGGGGCCAGCACCGCGCGTTCCTGGGCGAGCAGGGCGGACGGCACGGCCGGCTCGTGCTCGAAGTTGTCCACGGCGGCGGCGAACAGCGCGCCCGACTCCAGCGCGGCGGCGAGCGCCTCCTCGTCCACCACCCCGGCGGTCATCGAGACCACGACCGCCCCGGGCGGGAGCAGGGCCAGCCGGCGGGCGTCCAGCAGGTGCCGGGTGGCGGCGCTCAGCGGGCAGGTCACCACCAGCACGGTGGAGGTGGCGAGCAGCTCCTCCAGCGGGAGCCACCGCGCGCCCTCGGCCTGCTCGGGCGGGAGTTCGGAGCGGTTGTGGTAGCCGACCGGCATGTCGAAGGCGCGGGCCCGGCGGGCCACCGCCTGCCCGATCCGGCCCATGCCGAGGACGCCCAGCGGGGTGCCGGCCAGCTCCAGGCCGAGCAGGAAGTCCGGCGCCCAGGCCCACGGACGCCCGGAGCGCAGCCACCGTTCGCCCTCGCCGAGGCGCCGGGTCGCGGCCAGCAGCAGCGCCCAGGCCATGTCGGCGGTGGCGGCGGTGAGCACGCCGGGGGTGTTGGAGACCAGCACGCCGCGCTCGGCGCAGGCGGCGAGGTCGACGTTGTGATGGCCGACCGCGTGGTTGGCGACGATGAGCAGGCCCGGGCCGGCCGCGTCCAGGAACGCGACGTCCACCACGTCGTCCAGCGTGGTGACCACCGCCGACCGGCCGCGGACGGCGGCCAGGAGCTCGGCGCGCGGCATCGGTACGTCCGAGTCGTGGTGGGTCACCGCGTGGTGCGCGGTGAGCCGCTCGATCACCCCGGGCGCGAGGCGGCGGGTGACCAGGACCGGGGGCAGTGGCTGCTCGCTCATAAGTCCCGCAGCGTACCCCCGGGCCCCGGCCGGTGTGTTCGCGTCAGACCGGCTGCGGCTCCAGGTCGCGGTTGATCCGCTTCCAGCCGCGTGCCGAGACGGTGTTGGGGTGCTCCTCGCCGAACTGCCGGATCAGCTCGGCGATCGCCTTGGCCCGCAGCTCGGCCGCCTGGGTGTGCCGGCCGGCCGCGCGCAGGGTGACGGCCAGGTTGGCCTCGCAGGCCACCGCGTCCGGGTGCCGGGGCGTGTAGCGCTCGCACAGGCCCGCGTACGCGAGGCGGCCGAGCTCCTCGGCCCTGCTGATCTGGCCGTCCTCGCCGTACGCGTTGGCCAGGTTGATCATCGCGTTGAGGGTGTACGGGTGCTCCGCGCCGACCGATTCGGTCAGCCCTTCGACGGTGGCCACCCCGCGGGCGATGGCGCCCCGGATGTCGCCGCTGCCCCGCAGGTAGATGCCGAGGTTGTTGGCGCAGGCCAGGGTGAACGGGTGCTCGTCGCCGAACAGCCGCCGGTGGCCGTCGTACACGGTGGTGCAGAGGTCGCGGGCGGCCTCCTTGTCGCCGGAGGCGCTGTGGTCGGCGGCCAGGTTGAGCGCACAGGCCAGCGCGTCGGGCGCGTCGGCGCCGTACCGCTCCAGGTAGCGCTCGTACGTCTCCTTGGTGATCCGGCGGGCCTCGGCGAGCTGGCCGGTGCGGCGCAGCGAGACCGCCAGCGACTTGGCGTTGCGCAGGTTCTCCGGCAGGTCGGGGTCGAGCACGTCGCCGAGGTCGTTGGTGACCTCCTGGAGCAGGTCCACCGAGCCCCGGTAGTCGCCGAGTTCGCGCAGGTCGCGGGCGAGGTTGGACTTGGTGGAGAGGGTGTACGGGTGGCGCGGGCCGAGCACGGCGGTGCGCCGGTCCAGCGTCTCCTGGTCGAGCTCGCGGGCGGCCTCGCTGTCGCCGACGAGCCGGTAGTCGATCGCCAGGTTGTTGGCCATGGAGAGCGTGCGCGGGTTGTCGTCGCCGAACAACTCGCGGAACTGGTCGAGGATTTCGCGGTCGAGGTCGAGCGCGGCCTGGAACCGGCCGAGCGCCCGCCGGTCGGCGCCGAGCGATCCGGCGGTCATCAGGGTGTACGGGTGGTGCTCGCCGAGCAGGGCCCGCTGGCGCTCCAGGGTGGCCTCGTCGAGGGACAGCGCCTCGGCGTAGTTGCCCTGCGAGCGCAGGACGTTGGCGAGCTGGAAGCGGAGCAGCAGGGTCTGCCGGTCGTCCTCGCCGAGCTTGCCGGTCCACTCGGAGTCCAGGGCGTGGCCGAGGTCCCGGGCGCGGTCCAGTTCGCCGCGCTTCCACAGGTAGCGGACGCGGTCGATGAGCAGCTGCCGGGTGTCGGCCTCGTCGCAGTTGTGCGCCTTGGACGGCGACAGGTGCGGCCAGATCTCGTCGAAGGCGGGCCAGTTGGCCGGGTCGTCGGTGTCGCCGAGGACGGGGCGGGCGCCGGTGAGGATGCGGTGCACCTCGTGGACGGCGACCTCCTGCTCGTCCTCGGTCATCTCGGCCCGGATGACCGCCTGGACCAGCCGGTGCACCTGGAAGCTGTTGGTGCCGGCGTCGACCTTGGCCAGCGCGTACCGGCCGATCGCCTGGATGACCTTGCCCAGCATGAACTTGTCGCTGAGGTCGGCGTCGTACTGGACGAGCGCGCGGATCATCTGGTCGCTGTAGAAGAGGTTCATCGAGATCGGCTCGGGCGCGAAGAACGCGCAGAGCTGGAGCAGCCGCACCGCCGCCGGGGACTGGGTGCGCAGCCGGCCGATCGAGACGTTCCAGGTCGCGCCGACGGGCGTCGGGTAGTCGGCCGGCCGGGCGCCGGCCAGGGCGCGGGCGGCCTCGGCCTGGAGCTGGGCGACGTAGGTGTCGACCGGGGTGCCGGTGGTGTCCAGCCAGGCGGCGGCGACCTCGACGGCGAGCGGCAGGTCGCCGACCGCCTCGGCGACCCGGTCGGCGTCGGGGCGGGAGAGGCCGCGGGCGCGCCGGCAGAGGTGCTCGACGCTCTCGCCACGGGTGAAGACGTCCACCTCCAGCGCCTCCGCGTGCCCGGACCAGGCCTGGTTGCGGGAGGTGACCAGGATGTGGCCGGAGCCGCCGGGGAAGAACCGGCGGATCTCGGAGGGCTCGTCGGCGTTGTCGAAGATCAGCAGCCAGCGCGAGGTGGGCACGCCGCGGCGCAGCGCCTCGCGGGCGGCCTCGGCGGCCTCGGTGACGGAGTCGCCGACCCGCAGGCCGAGCCGGCGGGCGAGGTCGGCCAGGGCCGGGGCGACCAGCTCGGTCTGCTCGGCGTCGATCCACCAGACCAGGTCGTAGTCGGACATGAAACGGTGCGCGTACTCCAGCGCGACCTGGGTCTTGCCGACGCCGCCGAGCCCGTACAGGGTCTGCGGGGTGGGCAGGACGGCGGCCATGCCGCCGCGCAGCTGGTTGCGCAGTTGCTCCAGAACGGCGGCGCGGCCGGTGAAGGACGGGTTGCGCGGCGGCACGTCCCAGACCTGCGGCTTGCTGCCGGGGAACCGCGGGCCGGTACCGGTGGTCTCGGCGAGCGGCACGTCGCCGCGGCCCAGCGCGCGCAGCAGGGTCTGGACGGACTGCGTCTCGTCCCGGCCGACCAGGTCGACCGGGTTGCGGTTGCTGAACGGCGCGGTGAGCCGGACGTCGCCGACCCGGACGGGGACGAGCTGGCGGCGGGTGCCGGACGGGTCGGAGCTGACGACGGACTCCCAGAGCGCGCGGGCCTGCGGCGAGCGCTGGTAGGCGGGCGAGAGCACGGCGACCGTCCGGTAGGCGGCGTCGATGCCGCGCTCGGTCTCGTGGCGCGGGTCCGAGCCGGCGCTCAGGTCCCTCGGCAGCACGCGGAAGCCGGCCCTGGTCAGGATGGACTCGATCCAGTCCGCCCACATCCGGTCCTCGGGCACGTACGAGAGGTAGAGGTCGGCCGGCACGGAGGGGCGGCGCCGGGTGAAGGCGTCCACGTAGCGCAGCCGGACCTCCTCGTCGACCGCGGGCAGCGAGGTGACCCGGCCCTCGGTGATCACGCCGGTCAGCCGCTCGCAGGCGGCGAGCATCGACGTCTGGGTGCCGCCCTGGTCGCCGAAGGTGGAGAGGATCTCCTCGTAGGCGTAGAACGGCCGGTACGGGATCTCCACCGAGCCCCAGTAGTGGGCGAGGTCCTCGCCGTGCACGCCGGCCGGGAGTCCGTCGAAGCGGATCCGGGCCAGCGCCCGCCCGGCGTCGGCCTTCTCCTTCTCGCCCTCGTCGATGCGCATCGGCACCGGGAGGATGCGGATGCCGCGCTCGCGGTAGCGGTCGTGGATGTGCTGGGCGATCCGGGAGGCGCCGTCGATCGACTGGTCGCTGAGGGTGAAGCAGACCACCAGGTCGTCGGGCATCTGGACGGTGCAGATCTCGGCGATGTCGGAGAGGCCGGTCCGGGAGTCGATCAGCACGTAGTCGTAGCGCTTGCTCATGTCGGCGCGGAGCGCGTCGAAGAACTGCCCGCCGTCGAAGCGGTCGTAGAAGATGTCCCAGTCGAGGTGGGTGACGGCCTCGGAGTAGTCCCGGTTGAACTGGCCGGCGGAGAGGAAGTCCAGGCTGCCGCCGTCGGGGAACAGCGGCCAGGAGAGCGAGAGCGCGTGCGGGTGGACGCGGGCGAAGTCGAGGTGCCAGCCCTCGGCGTGCTCGACCGGCCGCAGTGCCTCCTCCCGGTACTCGGCGATGAGGTCCATCATGCCGGTGGTGCCGGCCAGCACCGCCGGGTCGAGGAACGGGTGGAAGAACTTGGCCAGGCCGGGCGCCTCGAGGTCCCAGTCGACGGTGAGCACCCGGAAGCCGTTGGCCGCCAGGATCCAGGCGGTGTTGGCGAGCGCCATGGTGCGCCCGGTGCCGCCCTTGTACGAGTAGAAGGTGATGATCCGGCCCTGGCGGTCCTGCTCCGCCTCGCGCTGGGCGGCGAGTTCGGCTGCGGTCAGGCCGCCGATGCGGAGGTTCCTGGTGCGGTCCTCGCTCATGCGCCCACCTCGCTGCACTCGGAGGCCGCTTCGCGAAACGCGCAGCCCTCAATGAATCGCTCGCTCCGCTCGCTCATGTGGTTCCTCCCCCGGGCGGCGTCCCGTCGTCCGGGCGTTCGCCTAAGTCGCGTGCTGGCTGGTCGTCGTCGTAGGCGAAGGGTTCGGGCCCGTCCCGGCCGCGTCCGTTCCGGAAAGCGTCCCGCAGATTGGGGCGCGGCGCCGGTGGTTCCTCCGGTTCGGTCCTGGTACGGCTCTCGAAGGCGTACTTGGCCTTCATGGCGGCCCGGGGAAGTGCGTCGTCGAACTCCTCCAGGCTGCCCAGCCCGGGCGGCCCGCCGGTGGCGCCGAGGAAGCTCGGCCGGACCGACCGGTGGGTGAACCGCAGGACACGGTCGCTGAGTTCGCCTATCTCACGGTGCTTCTCCACGCAGTCCGGGTCGTCCAGGTTCCACGGTTCCAGGACGCTCACCCAGGAGCAGTCGGAGCTGTCGAAGCGGCGGACCAGCTCGCTCCACCGCTCGTCCTGGAGCACCCAGCGGTCCAGCAGCAGCAGACCGGGCGCGACCGGTTCGCCGCCGGAGATGATCGCCTCGGCCTCGCCGTCGAACTCGTGCACGGTGGCCTGGAACCCCAACTGCCGGGCGAGCCGCACCGCGTGCTCGGCCAGTGGGCGGGCGGCGGCCGGCCGGTACGGGTGCCAGTCGGTGCGCCGGGCGCCGTAGTAGTCGCAGTTGCGGTTCTGCGGCACCTCGCCCCGGCGGTAGGCGAGGACGGAGATCCGCAGCTGCTTGGTCGGCGCGGTGACGTTGAAGGCGCTGGGCTGGGCGTTGAAGTCGAGCCGGCGCCCGACCGGGATCACCGTCTCCTCGGCCACTTCGACGATCCGCCGGGCCAGCCGGTGCACGGCCAGCTCGTAGGCGGAGCGGAAGTAGCTGAGCTTCATCAGCGCGTAGAGGCCCTCGGTGGCGTAGTCCGGGCCGAAACTGGCGTGGTTGAACTGGAGTTCGCTCGCCACCCCGGGCAGCTTGTAGCGGCTCATCGGCGCCCAGAGCACCGGCACGATGCCGCTGGTCCGCTCCGAGTCGAGATTGGCCGGGTAGACCGGCCGCTGGGTGAATGAGTGCCACTCCTGCCCGCACGGCAGGCTGTTGAAGTACCGCGGCGAGTACAGCGGCACGAAGACCCGGCAGGTGGCCAGCTCCTCGGAGAGCCGCTCGGCCCACAACTCCCCCTGGTGCATGGACTCGTCCATGAACCCGACCGGCACGCCCGCAGGCACGGTGGTCAGTTGCAGCACCGCTTCGCAGAGGTCGCGGTACAGCTGCCGCACCCAGTGGTTGGGATCACCGGCGCCGCGCGCGCCGGCCTTCGGGGTGTGGGCGTAACTGAGGAAGAAGTACGGCCGGGCGGAGTCCTCGTCCCAGCCATGATCGTTCACACGCGCCTCCCCCTGGCCCGCCGGCAACCTCTTTCCCGCGAGTCCCCGTACGCGGGGCTTCAGTGTAGGAACGACTGAGGGTCCAATGGAATAGCACAGTGGGCCACACGAGTTGACATGACCGAAACGACTGCCCCCGCACGGCCCCTATGCGCCACGGCCGGAGGCGCGGCCCGCCCGCATGATGCCCACCGCGAGATCGACCGCCTCGCGCATCGGGACCAGGTGGCAGCGGGCGCCGCCCACCCGGCCCTCGGTTATCCCGGTGGCGCTCCTCAGGACCTCCTCCCCCAGCCCGGCGAAGTGCACGTCGTCCAGGTCGGGTGCCTTGAAGGCCACCCACCCCTCCTGGACCCGGCAGTAGTACTCGCGGTGCCGTATGTCGGGCATCCGCAGATCCGCCAGGTGGAAGGAGGTGAACCGGGACATCGGGACGCCGAGCAGCAGGACCTTCGCGTCGAGGTCGTAGAGCCGGCCCAGGGCGGAACGTTCCCCCAGGTGACAGTCGAGGGGGTGGTCCGCGGTGATCTCCCGGGCCCGCGGGCCGAGGGCGGCGAAGGAGGTCTGGGGGTGGGAGCTGCGCAGTGCCCCGGCGCGGGTGCGGATCTTCTCGGACACCACCCCCATCGTCGCCGAGCAGGGGGTCGTGGCCGGGTCGAAGGGCGGCATCCGGTCCCGGTAGTCGGCGATCCCCTCGGCCGAGAGCCCGGCCGTGGCCGCGATGTACAGGCGCGAGGTCGCGGAGTTCTCGGGGGTGGCGGTGTACGCGACCAGGGTGCCCCGGTCCGGCGCGTCCACGGCCTCCATCAGTGCGTCGACCACGGTGGCGGCTCCGCCGCACACCGGGCCGAGGTTGCGCAGCGAGGCCTGGACGAACAGGACCCCGCCCGGCCGGACGCCGAGTGAGGCGAGTTCGCGGGCCAGGTCCGATGCGGTGAGTTCGGGTTCTTCGCCACGGGAGGCGACGGGACGGTGGGCAGCGGCCATGACAATTCCCTGGGGGCAACCCCCGGCGAGGGTGTCCGGGGGACGGAACGACATGAGGGCGCGGCGCAGGCCGCGGCGGAGCCCGCCACGGGCGGGCACAACAGAGGTGGTGAACGGTACAACTGGGCGGGCACCGCAGAGGCGGTGAACCGTACGCCGGGGCGGGCGGGGTGGGACGGGCCCGCCCCGGAGAGCAGTGTGCCGCGGCCGTCCGCGACGCTGCGGACCGCCTGGGTGGCGTTGCCACGGGGCCGGGCCCAGGGCTTGTCCGACAAATCCCGCCGCGCACTGGTGCGACGCGAACGGTCAGACAAGCCCTAGCCGAGCTGCGGTGCGCCGGGCCGGAGTTCGGGGCGCTCGTGCAGGATACCGACGGCCAGGTCGACCGCCTCGCGCATCGGGATCAGCCGGCAGTCGGCGGCCCCGACCCGCCCGGTCACCACGCCGGCGGCGCGCCGCAGCACCTCCTCGCCCAGGGTCTGGAAGTGCAGGTCGTCCAGGAGCGGGCCGTCGAAGCGGATCCAGTGGCTGCGGCCGCCGTCCCTGACCACACAGCCGTAGTGCCGGACGGGCAGGTTCGGCATCCGCAGGTCGGCCAGGTGGAAGGCGGTGAACTTGGCCAGCTCGACGCCGATGCTCAGCACCCGGGTGCCGATCTCGTACATCCGGCCGAGCGGGGACTCCGGGCCGAGGTGGCACTCCAGCGGGTGCAGTTCGGTGATCTCCTTGGCGCGGGCCCCGACGGCCGCGAAGGAGGATTGCGGATGGGTGCTGCGGACCGCCTCGGGGTGGGTGCGGACCAGTTCGGAGAGCATGCCCATGGTCCGTGAGGAGGGCGTCTCGGCCGGGTCGAACGGGGGCATGGCCGCACGCCACCGCGCCACCTGCCCGGGCGTCCAGCCCGCCATCATGGTGGTGACGAGCCGGGAGGTGTCCGAGTTCTCCGGGGTGGCGGTGTAGGCGACCAGGGTGCCCCGCTCGGGCCCTCCGAGCGCGTCCAGCAGCGCTTCGCGGACCGTGGCGCTGCCGCCCTCCACCGGGCCGATCGCCCGCAGTGAGGCCTGCACGAGGAGCACGTCCCCCGGCCGCACACCGAGATCGGTGAGCTGACGGGTGAGCACGGCCCGGGTCAGCTTATTTTCGGATATGTCCCGCTGGGGAGGCGCGGGACTCGGTTCGTGAGGGATGGCGGTTCCCGAGGGTGAAGGGCCCGGAGAGGGGTCTCCGGAGCCGGCTGGGGTAGGGGCGAGCGTACCTCCGAGACGGCGCGCCGGGTGGCAGGGCACCCGGCAACCGCCGCTCGTGTTCGGCCAGTTGAGACCGGCCTGGAGTGGCCGGCCGGTGGTCGTGGTCGGCCGGTGGTGGTGGTCGTCCGGTGGTGGTCGGTGGCCGTCCCGGCCGGTCGTGGTCTGCCTGTGGTGGCCGGCCCCGCCGCCTCCCGCCGACCGACTCCCGCCGGTGCGGTCAGCCGGTGGGCACCGTCGGCCGGCGGTCCTGCCGGGCCTGCCGGGCGGCGTCCTCGGCCGCCTTCGGCAGCCGCACGTCCAGCCAGGGCCCGACCGTCTCCCGCATGCCGTCCGCGAAGCGCAGGCCGACCGGGGTCAGCGAGCCGGAGCCGGCCAGCCGTTCGACCGCCTCGGCGGTGTACCGGCGCCAGAGCGCGAACTGCGCCCGGGCGTGCTCGGCGGCGGTGCCGGGCAGGCCGTCGTAGATGGCGGTCCGGGTGCCCCAGAAGGCGGTCACCGCGAGGTGGGCGTAGGTGCCCTGGAGCAGACCCTCGATCGGGCGCGGGTCGGGCCGCCAGGGCGCGTCGTACAGCGTGCCGTCGGCGGGGTCGTAGAGGTCCACCAGGTCCAGCACGGCGCCCAGTTTGACGTGCTGGAACTCGTGCGCGAGCAGCAGCGCGAGGATCGGCGCGGTGGCCGGGCGGGCGATCCCGACCGCGCCGAAGGCCTGTCTGGCGGCGGCGCTGACGTCCCGCCCGGCCGGGCCGGGGCACAGCGGGGTGACGGTGGTCAGGCCGGTGCGCAGGCCCTGGGCGTAGGCCGGCATGTCGCGGTCGAGCAGTTCCACGGCCTCGCGCAACGCCCCGGTCCAGGCGTGCAGTTCGGCCTCGTCGAGGCGGTCGCCGACCGGCCACTGGTGGCTGTCGCGCTGCGGGTCGGTGTCCTCCAGGGCGAGCGTCCAGCCGCCGGCCAGCCGGACGTGCCGGACCGGCTCCCAGCGCGGGTCGCCGTGGCCCGCGCCGATGGTGAGCACCTCGCCGTCGGCGGTGCGGACGGTGAAGCCGCCGCCGGTGCCGGTGACCACCGCCTCGCCGCCCGGGAGGGCGAGCCGGCCCAGCGTCGGCAGGTGCAGGGCGCCGGCCCGGACCGGGACGGCCACGGCGTCGCCGCGCCCCGCCCGGACGGCCGCGGCGCCGGCCAGCTCGGCCAGCCGGCCGAGCCCGGCGCCGGGGTCCCCGCCGAGCCGCCGGGCCGCCCAGGCCCGGGCGTACGGGTGCCCGAGCACCGTGTCCAGCGCGGCCGGTGCGGCGGAGTCGAGGTCGGCGAGCAGCTCCCAGGCGGCCGAGGAGCGCAGCCCGGAGGTGCCCCAGACGGCTGCCAGCATGGCGCGGGTGAGCGCGAGTTGGGATCGGACGAGGGCCCGGACGGTGTCCGCGCCGCCGTGGCCGTGGGCCAGCTCGTCGAGCCGGCGGTCGGTGAGGCCCGCGGGCACGGCCGGCTCACCGGCCTGCGCGGGAACTGCCTGGACGGCCGCCGGCCGCGCGGCCTCGCCGGGCCCGGGGGCCGGCTCGCCGCGGTCGGCGATTCCGTTGATGAGTGTCATGAGATCCCCGCAGTAGACGGAGGGGTGGTCGAAACCACCATCGGCCCGGTAGCGGTGGGCGTACAGACCGCCACCGCAGGAGCGGACGACGGGGCAGGCCCGGCAGGTGGCGCTGAGGCCGGCCAGCCCGGACTGCCGGGCGACCATGCCGGGGTGCCGGGCGACCTCGTCCAGGCTGTGCGTGAAGACGTCGAGACCGGTGGCGGGCGCGCCGTCGTACGCGGTCTTCAGGCTGTCGGCTTGTTCGAAGGTGCCGTCGGTCTCCAGCACGACCAGCGCGGCGGGTTCCAGGCCGAGTGACTCGGTGAGGCTGGAGAGCCCGTGCAGGGTGCGGTGGACCGAGTCGAAGGTGCGGACGGCGAACGGCCGGCCGGCCGCCTCCCAGCGGTCGTAGACGGCCAGCAGCCACGCGGCGTAGGGGTTCTCCCCCCGGTCGGCGGGGCGCTTCGGCGGCTGGTCCCAGGTGGCGTGCGGGAGCAGGAGGTCGACGGCCGGGGGGTCGAGTTCGGCCAATGCGTCGTAGACGGCGACCGGGTCGTTGTCGACGTCGACGGTGCAGAGCAGGCCGGCGTAGAGGTGGCGGTACTCGGGCCGCCGGAGCAGGGCCACCGCCCGCAGCACCTGCGGGTGGCTGCTGCGGCCGTCGGCGAACCGCCGGTGCCGGTCGTTGGCCGCGCGGTCGCCGTCCAGCGAGATGCCGACCTTGATGTCCTGCTGGTCGAAGAGCTCGCAGAAGGCGGGGCTCAGCAGCACGCCGTTGGTGTGGATCCGCAGGTCGAGCGCGCAGCCGGGCGGGAGTGCGGACCTGAACTCCTCGGCGGCGCGGCGCAGTCGGTCCGGGCCGGCCAGCAGGGGCTCTCCCCCGTGCAGGACGACCCGGACGACGGTGAGGCCGTGGGCGGCCGCGTGCTCGCCGATCCGTTCGGCGGCCTTGGCCAGGACCTCGTCGCCGATGACCTTGGGCCGGGCGCGCCAACTGGTGTCGGCGTGCTCGTAGACGTAGCAGTGGTCACAGGCGAGATCGCACCGGCTGTGGACCTTCACAACGAACTGCGTGAACGGAAGCAGGGATCGCGTCATGGTCAGTCTGTTTCAGCCGGAGCCGATGGTCGATCGGCTGGTCAGATGGAGGAGTTGAAGGCCGCGACCGGCACCAGACCGGTATCGGAGCCGGGCAGGGCACGTCGGAGTCGCGCGGCCAGCTCGTCCGACCCGAGTGCGGCGAGACCGGCCAGAGTGAGCCGGTCCACATCGCCCTGAGGCTCCGTCAGTTCGCTGGTGGGCCTGGTGTCCAGTGCGGGTGTCATGTTCGATTCTCTTCCGCGATGGGGGTTAGAGAGAGCAGATACCGGGTATAAGGCCCGGCTCCAATCATCAATGTAGTGGCAGCGGGACAGCAGCGCCGTACCGTTCCGTGCACGTCTGTGCCCACTACCCCCGCCGGGCTGCGACGTCACGCGGAAAGTTCACCCACTCGGCGGTCGCATCGGGGCGTCGCACGCCACACGGGTGGCCGTGCCGGGATCACACCGGGGGCTGCTCGATGTCGCGGTCCAGCCGCACCCCCTCCCGGATCGCCACCGTGACCGGGTGCTCCTCGCCCAGCGTCTCCCGGGCCCGGGCGAGGGCGTCGGCCGCCGTCCGGGCCGCCCGGTCGTGGTCACCGGTCGCGGCGAGGGTGAGCGCGAGGTTGGACGCGGCCGCCAGGGCGTCCGGGTGGTCCGCGCCGAGCCGCCCGGCCAGCAGTGCGAGGGCCTCCTCCTCCAGCGGGAGCGCCGCCGCCGGACCGCCGTCGAGCGCAAGCCCGTTGGCCCGGTTGAGCAGGGCGATACCGACGTACGGATGGTGGTCGCCGAGGGCCGTGCGCAGGCCGGACAGGGCCTCGCCGGAGAGCTGCCGGGCCTCGGCGGTGCGGCCGCCGCGGCGCAGCAGCACGGCGAGGTTCCCGGCCGTGGTCAGCGTGGTGGGGTGCTGCGCGCCGAGGTGGGTCCGGCAGTACCGGTAGGCGTCCTCGCCCGGCGGGACGGCCCGCCCGGTGTCACCCAGCGCGGCCAGCGAGCCGGCCAGGTTGGCGGCGGCGGCCGCGGTGCCCGGGTGGTCGGCGCCGTGCCGGTCGAGAAGCCGCCGGTGGACGTCCTCGTCGTTGGCGAGCGCCTCCTCGTACCGGCCGAGCCGGCGCAGAGCGGCGCCGAGGTAGCCGCGGGCCCGCAGCAGGCCGTGGTGGTCCTCGCCGTACAGCCCCGCGTAGCCGCGCACGGTGGCCTCCAGGAGGTCCAGTGCCTCCTGGGGCCGGCCGGCATCGCCCAGGTCGCGGGCGAGGTTGGCGGCCGAGAAGAGCGTGTAGGGGCTGTCGGCGCCGAGCGTCGCGCGCTGGCGCCGCAGGACCTCCCGGTGCCCGTGGACCGCCTCCGCGAAGTCCCCGCAGAGGAACTGGGACACGGCCAGGTTGTTGCCGCTCATCAGGGTGCGCGGGTGGTCCGGCCCGAGCACCCGCACCGCGGTGGCGAGGGTCTCCCTGTCGAGCGCCCGGGCCTCCTCGTAGCGGCCGAGGTGGCGCAGGTCGCCGCCGAGGCTGTTGGCGACGGCGATGGTGTTCGGGTGGTCGGGCCCGAGGGCGGCGGTGAGCCGGGCCAGCACGTCCCGGTCGGTCTCGTACGCCTCCCCCGCGAGGCCCTGGAGCCGCTGGACGTTGCCGAGTTCGACACGCAGCAGCAGGGTCGGGACGTCGTTCCCGCCGTCGTGCCCGGGCCCGGCCGGGCCCGCCTCGTGCCAGCGGGCGAGGACCCGCTCGGCGAGGTCGCGCGCGGCGCCGTGCAGGCTGCGCTGCCACAGGTAGCGGACCGAGCCGACGATCCACCGCCGGACGGCCGGGTCGGCGGATCCGGCGGCGCCGGACGGCCAGAGGTGGGGCAGCAGTTCGGCGTAGCGCGGCCAGTTCGCCGGGACGTCCGGGTCGCCCGGGTCGGCGAGGGTGAGCGCGCGGTGCACGACGGCCCGTACCCGGGCCCGGTCGGGCTCGGCGACCTGGTCGCGCAGCAGCGCCTGGGTGATCCGGTGCACGCTCAGCGTCCCGCCGGCCTGGTCGTAGCGGGCCAGGTTGAACTGGTTGACGGTGCGCAGGATCTCGCCCGTCGCGAGCCGGGCGTCCGGGGTGTCCGGGGGCAGCCCGACGGCCTCGATCACGGGCGCGCTGTAGAGCAGCCGGATCGGGATGGCGTCCGGTCCGAGGAAGCCGCAGACCTCCAGCAGCCGGGCGGCGGGGGCGTTGATCCGGCGCAGGTCGGCGCCGGCGATCCGCCAGGTGGCCGCGGTGACGGTCGAGTACTCCGCGTCCGCCTGGACCGACCGGTCGAGGATGTCGGTGAGCGTCTCGTCCAGCAGTTCGGCGTAGGTGGCGGCCGGCATCGGGGTCTCGTGCAGCCAGGCCGCCGCCTGGCCGACGGCGAGCGGCAGGTCGCCGAGGAGTTCGGCGATCCGGTCGGCGTCGGCGGCCCCGGCACCGGTGTTGAAGCGGCGGACCAGCTCGATGCTCTCCGCCCGGTCGAACACCTCGACCTCGGTGCATCCGCGGTGCCGGGCCCAGCGCCGGTCGCGCGAGGTGACCAGGACGTGGCCGTCGGCGGAGCCGGCCGGCAGCCACGGGGCGAGCTGCTCAGGGTCCTCCGCGTTGTCGAAGACCAGGAGCCAGCGCCGGTACGGGCGGCCCCGGCCGAGCGCGTCCAGCACGGCCCGGGCCGTCAGGGCCACGTCGTCGCCGCTGTCCAGGCCGAGTTCGGGGGCGAGTTCGGCGAGCCGCTGCGGGATGCCGGCCGGCTCCTCGGCCGGCACCCACCAGACCACCTCGTACGCGGGCGCGAAGCGGTGGGCGTACTCGACCGCGGTCTGCGACTTGCCGACCCCGCCGATGCCGTACAGGACCTGCATCGGCTCGGCCGCCGGGCTGAGGGTGAATCCGTCGCGCAGGGTCTCCAGCAGCCGGCCGCGGCCGGTGAAGGCGGGCAGCCGCGGCGGCGGGTTCGCCACGTCGGGCCGGCCCGACGGGAAGCGGGCGGGGGCGGGCGGGGCCTCCTCGTCGGCCTCCAGCCAGCGGCCGGCGCCGGGCGGCGGGCCGAGCAGTTCGAAGAGCTGGGTCTCGGCCGGCTCGGCGGAGCCGCGGGCCAGCTCGGGCACCCGGTGGCCGGCGAACGGCCCGGACAGCCACTCGCCCGGCGCCGCCAGGGCCAGCGCCAGCAGGCCGGCCGATCCGCCGTCCTGCTCGGCGGAGGTGAGGCGGCGCCAGATCTCGCGGCCGCGGGGCAACGCCGCGTACTCGGGCGAGAGCAGCACCAGCACCCGGCCGTCGCCGTCCAGCGGGCCGGCGGCCTCGGGCAGGGCGCTGTCACCCGGTGGTCCGGCGTCCAGCGCCGCCGCGGCGCCGTGCAGTGAGGCGAGGTAGCCGAAGCCGGCCAGGGCGGCGGCGGCCCACTCGGCCCACATCCGGTCCCCGGGCGCGTAGCTGACGTACACCTGGCGGGAACGGCTGCGGCCGGTGCGCAGGTACGCCGCGTACAGCCGGCGGCGGGCCCGGTCGGGGACGGGCCGCAGCGTGCGGACCCGGCCGTCGGTGAGCCAGGCCGCCAGCCGTTCGAACGCGCCGAGCAGGCTGCGGCCCTGCTGCGGCCGGTCGACGACGGTGGCCGGCACCTCCTCGTACGCGTAGAACGGCTTGTACGGGACTTCGACGTCCCGCCAGTAGTCGGCCCGGCGTTCGGCGCTCAGCCAGCGGTCCAGGTACGGGGCGAAGGCGTCGTGGGCGAGGTCGCGCCCGGCGGCCAGGCCGGCCCGCTCGGCGTCCTCGACCCGCATCGGGACGGGCAGCACCCGGATGTCGCGCTCGTCGGCGTCCACGATGGCGTGCGCCGCGTCCACGCCGCCGCGGATGCTCTGGGCGCCGAGGGTGAAGCAGTCCACCACGGTGTCGGGCATGAGCACGGTGCAGATGCCGGAGGTGTCGCTGACCCCGGTGCGGCTGTCGATCAGCACGTAGTCGTACGCGGCGGTCCACTGCTCGCGCAGCGCGTACAGGAACTCGGCGCCCCGGATGTCGCCGCGGGTGTAGAAGCTGCGCCAGTTGAAGCTGGTCACGGCGGCGGAGTAGGCGGCGTTCTGCCGGCCGGCCGGCATCAGGTCGAGCCGCCCGCCGGCGGGCAGGTCGAGTGCGAGGCCGCAGAGGTAGCGGTTGAGCCGGCCGGGCTCGGCGAGCCACTGCCGGGGGGCCGCCGCGGCGGCGTCGCCGGGGCCGGGCAGGGCCTGTTCGACGTAGGCCCGCAGCAGGTCGATCAGGCCGTCGGTGGCGTGGAGTTCGGGGTCGATCAGCAGCGGGTGGTAGTACCGGTGCAGGCCGGGCGCCTCCAGGTCCCAGTCGACCACCAGGACGCGCAGGCCCTGGCTGGCGAGGATCCAGCCGACGTTGGCCAGCGCCATGGTGCGGCCGGTACCGCCCTTGTAGGAGTAGAACGTGACGACCGATCCGGTCCCGGGCGTCGACAGGACGGCGGACTCGGCGTCCGCCAGGGCCACCTGGTCGGCGGTCATCGTACGGAGTCTCCTTCGCGGGGCCCCCGGGGAGCCGGGGGCAGGACTGCATCAGGGGACACGGCCGGCGGCCAGGCCGGGATGGTCAGTCCGGGCATGGCCGCGGCTCCGGGGCCGAGGCCGAACGTGGCCCTGGCCAGAACCGGATCGGCCTCGTCCGCCTCGTCTAACAGTTTGTTCTGGGCGACCGTAACGGTGCGTAGCAGTTCACTTTCGAAGCGTTCCCGCTGGACGCGGACCCTAAAGAGCGGCTCCGGCCCCGACCTGTGCAGCCAGTTGCGCGGGAACACGTCCCGCACTCCCCCCCAGAGCCGGGTGCGCGCCGGCCCCTCGGGCGGGTCGTCGGTGCCGGCCGGCACCAGGACGCCGGTGACGGGGTGGTTCCGGTCGTCGAAATCGCGCAGCGCCCGCCGGTAGTGCTCGGCGCCGGCCGCCCACGGGTCCACCAGCAGGACGCTGACCTCGTTGTTCTCGCGGGCGCGGTCCAGGTCGGCGGACAGACCGGGGCCGACCTCGTCCAGCGTGGTGCTGTGCCCGGCCCGGGTGATCGCCTGCTGGGCCTGCACGACCAGCGAGGGAAGTCGCGGCGGGTGGTAGGGCGCCCAGTCCCTGGGCCGGTCCCCGTACCACCCACCGCGGCACCGGCCTTCGTCCTGCGCCGGCGCCGGAGCCCCCTCGTCCCCTGCCGGCACCGTGGCGGCCACCGGCCGGTCCTCGGCGCTGGCGGCGGGGCGGGCCGCCACGCTGCCGGCGGCGACGAAGATCCGGACCATGCCGCTGCGCCCCGGCGGCGGTGCGGCGTCCGGCACCGGGAAGCAGCCGTCCACCCGGCCCAGGTCGAGGTGGGGCAGCTCGGTCAACGGCAGGCAGGCCGCCTCCCGCACCCGCTCGGCGATGGCCCGGACCACGCGGCGGTAGTCGGGCCCGTGCGGGTCGGCCCGCAGCAGGTCGCGCAGCCCACCGGTGACGTACGCCGCGCCCAGATCGTGCTGGCTGTACTGGATCCGCAGCACCTCGGCCGGCAGGTCGGCCGGAGGCGGCTCCCAGACCACCGGGATCAGGGCCGGCACCGCCTCGCCGGTCAGCTCCTGGTGCCGGCGCATCCGGCCGTCGAAGGCCGTCCACTCCTTGCCGCAGTACGGGCTCGCGAAGTAGGCCGGGGAGTAGAGCGCCACCAGGGTGCGGCTGACCGCGAGCATCCGGGAGAGCTGCCGCTCCCAGTCGTCGCCGACGCGCAGCCGTTCGGTGTCCCGGTAGGCGAGTTCGCCCGGGCCCACCGCGGGCTCGATCCGGGCCAGCTCGTCCCGGAGGTCGCTGAAGAACTGGTCGACGAAGGCACCGCCGGCCTGGTGGTCCCGCCGCGCGTAGCTGAAGAAGAAGTACGGCCGCACTTGCAGCACCCCCCGGGCCGGTCGGCGAACTCGGCCTACGCTACCGGGGAGTTGGGTCGATGGGGAGCCGGGACTGGGGAAGATCCCGGCTCGGCTTTCACCCGGTTCCGCCACGGGGCGGTCACGCCGCAGGGTGGCGCCCCGGGGGGCGGTGCGCGGACCGGCCGGTCAGACCGCGGACTGGAAACGGGCCACCGGCAGCGCGCCGGGCCGGTCCTCGTCCACGCCTGCCCGGCGCACCAGTTCACCGACGTAGGCGGTTGCCTGTTCGGCGAGTCGGCCGAGCGTCGGGCGCTCGGCGTCGTCACCCGGATCGAGTGCCGCGGTGGGGGTGGCGGTGTCACTCATCGATTGCCTCACCCTCTCGGGAGGAGTGGTGGCTCCGGCCCGCGGCCGGGGCCTTTGCCCCACGCTACCGTCGCGGATGACGTGGAGTCAGATCGCGCCGGAGGGCGGCCGGTTCACGCGGGAGCGCACGGCGGGGCGCACGGCCCCGCCCGACCCGGCCGCACCCACGGGCACCGCACCCCTGGAGGCCGAACCCACGGGCTCCGCACCCCTGGAGGCCGAACCCACGGGCTCCGCACCCCTGGAGGCCGAACCCACGGGCTCCGGACCCCCCGGAGGCCGAACCCACGGACGCCGTCACTCGCGGACGCCGCCGCTCACGGGCAGAGGCGCTCCACCCGCCAGCCGGCCGGGGCGGACGGGTCGGCCAGGTAACGCAGCCGGTCGTGCAGCCGGTTCTCCCGGCCCTGCCAGAACTCCACGCTCTCCGGGATCACCCGGTACCCGCCCCAGAACGGCGGCACCGGCACCCCCTCGCCCTCCGGGTAGCGCCGCTCCAGCTCCGCATACCGCTGCTCCAGCACGTCCCGGCCGCCGACCGGGCTGGACTGCTCGCTGGCCCAGGCGCCGAGCTGCGAGCCGTGCGGGCGGGTGCGGAAGTAGGCGGCGGTCTCGTCCCGGCCGACCTTCTCCACCCGGCCCTGGACGATCACCTGGCGGGCCAGCGCGATCCACGGGAAGAGCAGCGCCGCATGGGGGTTGGCCGCCAGCTCGGTGCCCTTGCGCGAGCCGTAGTTGGTGAAGAAGACGAAGCCGCGCGCGTCGAAGCCCTTCAGCAGGACGGTCCGCGAGCTCGGCCGCCCCTGGGCGTCGGCGGTGGAGAGCACCATCGCGTTGGGCTCCGCCAGCCCGGCGTCGTCCGCCTCGTGGAACCAGCGGGTGAACTGGGCGACCGGTTCGGCCGCGAGCTGCTCCTCGACCAGGCCCTCCTGCGTGTAGTGCTTGCGCATCACGGTGAGGTCCGGCCCGGGCCGGGCCTCGTCGGCCAGGATCCGGGTGGCGGGGCTCAGGGGCGTCGGCTGGGCGCGTTCCGGGGTCTGCACGTCAACATCATCCCGTACGACAAGCAACCGGCACCGCTACCTCCGGACAAACCCCGGTGGGAGATAAGGTGACTCGCCACCGCTTGACCGCCCGGCCTACGGTGAATTGTCCGGAACCTGGGGTTTGGTTCCGGAGATTTCCCTGGCGCGACCGGCCTCCGGGCAAAAAGTCAAGCGGGCCCGCGGGCAACATCACCACGGTGGTGTATGGCGCAATGCACTCTGTGCCTGTGAGGATGGCACCGAGTGCCAACCACCATTCGGTCACTGGCGTACCGCCCCACCACGGCGGCCCGCCGATCGCAGAACTGAAGGAGCCGTCGCATGTCCGACTTCGTACCCGGGCTTGAGGGAGTCGTCGCGTTCGAGAGCGAGATCGCCGAACCCGACCGTGAAGGCGGCGCCCTGCGGTACCGAGGCGTCGACATCGACGACCTGGTCGGCCACGTCTCCTTCGGCCACGTCTGGGGCCTGCTGGTGGACGGCAAGTTCAACCCGGGCCTCCCGGCCGCCGAGCCGTTCCCGATCCCGGTCCACTCCGGTGACATCCGCGTCGACGTGCAGTCCGCCCTCGCCATGCTCGCCCCGGTCTGGGGCCTCAAGCCGCTGCTGGACATCTCCGCCGAGCAGGCCCGCGACGACCTCGCCCGCGCCGCCGTGATGGCGCTCTCCTACGTGGCCCAGTCGGCCCGCGGCCAGGGCCTGCCGATGGTCCCGCAGAGCGAGATCGACAAGGCCGAGACCGTCGTCGAGCGCTTCATGATCCGCTGGCGGGGCGAGCCGGACCCGAAGCACGTCAAGGCCATCGACGCCTACTGGACGTCCGCCGCCGAGCACGGCATGAACGCCTCCACCTTCACCGCCCGCGTCATCGCCTCCACCGGCGCCGACGTCGCGGCCGCGCTCTCCGGCGCCGTCGGCGCGATGTCCGGCCCGCTGCACGGCGGCGCACCGTCCCGCGTGCTCGGCATGATCGAGGAGATCGAGCGCACCGGCGACGCCACCGCCTGGGTGAAGAACGCCCTCGACAAGGGCGAGCGCCTGATGGGCTTCGGCCACCGCGTCTACCGCGCCGAGGACCCGCGCGCCCGCGTGCTGCGCCGCACCGCCAAGGAGCTCGGAGCGCCGCGCTTCGAGGTCGCCGAGGCGCTGGAGAAGGCCGCGCTGGAGGAGCTGCACAACCGCCGCCCCGACCGCGTGCTGGCCACCAACGTCGAGTTCTGGGCCGCCATCATGCTGGACTTCGCCGAGGTCCCCGCGCACATGTTCACCTCGATGTTCACCTGTGCCCGGACCGCCGGCTGGTCGGCGCACATCCTGGAGCAGAAGCGCACGGGCCGGCTCGTGCGCCCCGCCGCGCGCTACATCGGCCCCGGCCCGCGCAGCCCGCGCGACATCGAGGGCTACGCAGCCATCGCGCGCTGACGAAACCCCTGCTGAACAGCGGGTCAGGCCTCGTGCCCGGCCCGCTGTTTCCGCAGCTCCGGGCCGCGAAGATCACATCTCAGCGGGCGGACCGACCGCACACCGCGGCGGGCCCGGCCGGTAGGCTGCGCGCGTGGCTCAGATCCAGATCCCCGCTGACATCAAGCCCGCAGACGGCCGTTTCGGCTGCGGCCCGTCCAAGGTGCGCCCCGAGGCCCTGAGTGCCCTCGCCGCGACCGAGACCGCCCTGCTCGGCACCTCCCACCGCCAGGCCCCGGTGAAGAACCTGGTCAAGCGCGTGCGCGAGGGCGTGAGCAGCCTCTTCTCCCTCCCCGAGGGGTACGAGGTGGTGCTCGGCAACGGCGGCTCCACCGCCTTCTGGGACATCGCGGCCTTCGGCCTGGTGCGGGAGAAGTCCCAGCACCTCGACTTCGGCGAGTTCTCGTCCAAGTTCGCCTCCTCGGTGAAGGCCGCCCCGTGGCTGGCCGAGCCGACCGTGATCAAGACCGCCCCGGGCACCCACCCGCTGCCGGTCGCCGAGGCCGGCGTGGACGTCTACGGACTCACCCACAACGAGACCTCCACGGGCGTCGCGATGCCGATCAGGCGCCCGGCCGGCGCCGACCAGGGCTCGCTCGTCCTGGTGGACGCCACCTCGGGCGCCGGCGGCCTGCCGGTCGACATCACCGAGACGGACGTCTACTACTTCGCCCCGCAGAAGTCCTTCGCCTCCGAGGGCGGGCTCTGGCTGGCGTCCTTCTCCCCGGCCGCCCTGGAGCGCGCCGCCGAGATCGCCGGCTCCGGCCGCTACATCCCGCCGTTCTTCGACCTGCCGACGGCCATCGACAACTCGTCGAAGGACCAGACGTACAACACCCCGTCGATCGCCACGCTGTTCCTCCTCGCCGACCAGCTGGAGTGGCTGAACGGCAACGGCGGGCTCGACTGGGCCGTCGCCCGTACGGCTGATTCCTCGTCCCGCCTGTACGGCTGGGCCGAGAAGTCCGCGTTCGCCAACCCGTTCGTGGCGAACCCGGCCGAGCGCTCGCAGGTGGTCGGCACGATCGACTTCGACGACTCCGTGGACGCCGCCGCCGTCGCCAAGGCACTGCGTGCCAACGGCATCGTCGACACCGAGCCGTACCGCAAGCTCGGCCGCAACCAGCTGCGCGTCGCGATGTTCCCGGCGATCGACCCGGCGGACATCGAGGCGCTCACCGCCTGCATCGACTACGTGGTCGAGCAGCTCTGACCGGCTGACGCACGCGGAAAGGGCCACCGCCCACGGTGGTCCTTTCCGCTGTCCGGAGCTACCTGCTGACCAGCGAGCTGATCACCACGACGGCCAGCAGCAGCACCAGGGCGCCGGTCACGATACGCATACGAGTCTTGGGATCCACGGTCAACGAGCGTACCCGGACCCCGGCCGGGTCAGGACGCCGAGGTTGGACCCGCCGCTGGCATCGAGGTTCTGCCCGGTGACCCAGCGGGAGTCGTCGGAGGCCAGGAAGGCCACGATGTCCGCCACGTCGGCCGCCTCGCCGACCCGGTCGAAGGCCGAATAGGCGGCCACCCGGGCGCGCGCCACCGGATCCTCCAGCCAGGGGTTGATGTCGGTGGCGACGACGCCCGGCAGCACCGCGTTGACGGTGATCCCGCGCGGGCCGAGCTCCTCGGCCAGGGTCAGCGTCAGGGTGTTCAGCGCACCCTTCGTCATCGCGTACGAAACCGCCGTCGGAAACGCCACCCGGGTGACGCCGGAGGACACGTTGACGATCCGGCCGCCGTCCCGCAGCCGGCCCAGGCCCTGCTGGACGACGAAGAACGGCGCCCTGGCGTTCACCGCGAAGACCCGGTCGAAGTCGGCCTCGGTCACCTCGTGGATCCCCTTGGCCACGCCGATCCCGGCGTTGTTCACCAGGATGTCCAGGCCCTCGCCACCGCCGGCCGCCGCGAGGCCCGCGTCGAATGCCGCCCAGAGCGCCTGCGCGTCGCCGGGGACGCCCAGCTCGGCGCCGACCGCGAAGGCCCGCCCGCCGGCCTGCTCGATCACCTTGACGACCTCCTCGGCCGCCGCCGCGTTGGTGGCGTAGTGGACGCCGACCAGCGCGCCGTCCCGCCCCAGCCGCTCGGCGATGCCCCGCCCGATCCCCCGGCTGCCGCCCGTCACCAGTGCCGTCTTCCCCGCAAGCGTGCTCATGGCCACGCCCCCTCATTTATGTAGCGGTCGCTAATGAAAGGAACCGTAGCAGGTGTTCTGTAGTGCTCGATATAGAATCTCCGCATGGCGACGACTCCGGCGACCACGCCCACGACGAGCACCCCCCGGCGCGGGCGCCCGCGCTCCTTCGACCGCGAGGCCGCCCTGGAGCAGGCACTGCGGCTCTTCTGGGAGCGCGGCTACGAGGCGACCTCGGTCGCCGACCTCACCGCCGCCATGGGCATCCGCCCGCCGAGCCTCTACGCGGCCTTCGGCGACAAGCGGGCGCTCTTCGAGGAGGTCGTCACCCGCTACCGCAAGACCCACGGCGCGTACGCGCCCCGCGCGCTGGCCGAGGAGCCCACCGCCCGGGCCGGCGTCGCCCGGATGCTGCACGAGGCCGCGGCCCAGGGCACCGACCCGGACCACCCCTGGGGGTGCCTGGTGATCAGCTCGACGGTGAACTGCACCTCGCCCGAGGTCACCGGCGCCGTACGGGAGCTGCGCAACGCCAACGTCCGGGCGTTGGAGTCCCTGATCCGCGCCGACATCGCGGCCGGCCACGAGCCCGCCGACGCCGACCCGGCGGCGCTGGCCGCGTTCACCGCCACCGTGCTGCAGGGCATGTCCCAGCGCGCCCGTGACGGCGCGAGCCGGGCCGAGCTGGAACTGGTCGCCACCGCCGCGATGCGGATCTGGCCCTGACGACCGGACGCCCTTGGCCCTAGCTCCAGTCGGCCAGCGGCCAGGAGCGGACCGTCTCGTAGTGCGCGAAGCCGCCGTCCGGCTCGCTCTTCATCAGGTGCAGTTCGGCGGCCTCCCACTCCGGCCCGCGGTACTCGCCGAGCGCCAGCGCCAGGGAGTCGAGCTCCGCCGCGGCCACCCGCTGCACCGCCCGCCGCCGGCCGCGCAAGGAGCCTGCCCGGGCCAGGGTCAGGTGCGGGTGGAAGGTGAAGGCGTCCACCTCGCCGATCACGTCCGCGGTGGCCTCGTTCACCGCCTCGGCGAGCCGCCGCAGTGCCCAGGTCTGGCCCTCCACCCCGGCCCAGAGCACCCGGTCGCCGAACCGCCCGGCCCCGGCGAACCGCAGCCGGTGCACGGCGTGCACCTCCGCCACCCCGGCCAGCCCGGCCTCCAGCTCCGGCAACCGCTCGACCGGCACCTCGCCGAGGAAGGCCAGGGTCAGGTGCCAGCCCTCCACCGTCGTCCAGCGCAGCCGGTCCGCCCCCGGCAGGCCACGCACCGGCGCCACCGCGTCGGAGAGCCCCTGCAACGCCTCGACCGGCGGCAGCACCGCCACAAAGAGCCTCATGAGGTCATCTTCCCGCGCACGGCTCTTTGAGCTAGAACATTTTCATGAAGATCCGTACCGGCGGCCCCGACGACGTCGCCGACATCCTTTCCCTGCTCGACGGCGCGGTCGCCTGGCTGGCCGCCCGGGGGCGCACCGGCCAGTGGGGCGACCAGCCCTTCAGCGGCAACCCGGCCAGGGTCGACCACATCCGGAAGTACGCCGACGAGCCGTTCCTGATCCGGCTCGCGGTGGACGACGAGGGCCGCACCGTCGGCTGCTGCGTCGTGTCCGAGGAGCGCGGCCAGTACATCCCGGCCGTCGAGGAGCGGGAGCTGTACATCCGCAACCTGGTCACCGACCGGTCCCGCAAGGGCTCGGGCATCGGCGCCGCGCTGATCGCCGACGCCCGGGACGAGGCCCGCCGCCGTGGCATCGGCCTGGTCCGGGTGGACTGCTACGCGGGCGACGACCGCCGGCTGGTCGGCCAGTACCGGGCACTCGGATTCACCGAGACCGAACCCTTCGAGGTCGAGCAGCCGAACGGCCTCTGGCCCGGCCAGATCCTGGAGATCCGGCTCTGACCACCGGCCCCGGGCGGGCCACCGCGCCCGCCCGGGTGTGACCGGCCGTCAGCAGGCGGCGGCCAGCTCCGACTTGACGGTGGCCCTGGTGCGCGGCACGAAGGCCACCACTCGTCCGCCGCGGCCCGGGTGCAGGTCGACCCGGACCTTGAGGTCGGCACTGCGAGCCAGCACCAGGCCGACCGTGCCGGCGGCCAGCGCCGAGACCAACCCGCAGGCCAGCAGCCCGAGCCGGGGCCCGTACGAGGCCGTCACCCAGCCCACGACCGGCGCACCGATCGGCGTGCCGCCGGTGAAGACCAGCACCAGCAGGCCCATCACGCGGCCCCGCATCTCCGGGTCGGTGGCCAGCTGCAGCGTGGAGTTGACCGAGGTGTTGAAGCTCAGCCCGAACACCCCGATCAGGGTCAGCAGCGCCGCGAAGGTCCAGTAGCCGGGCGCGAACGCGGCCACCACCTCCAGCGTGCCGAAGGCCAGCGCCGCCCCCACCAGCCCGCGCAGTCTGGGCGCGCCGCGGCGGGCCGCGAGCAGGGCGCCGGCCAGCGAGCCGACCGCCATCGCGGTGTTCAGCAGGCCGTACTGCCCGGCGCCCACCTTGAAGGTGTCACGGGCGAAACCGGAGAGCAGCGTCGGGAAGTTGAACCCGAAGGTGCCGATGAAGCCGGCCAGTACCATCGGCCAGAGCAGCTCGGGCCGCTCCTTCACGTACCGCAGCCCCTCCCTCAACTGCCCCTTCTCGCGGGCGATCGGCGCGGTCGGGCGCAGTTCGCTCTGCCGCATGGCGAGCAGTCCGCCGATCACGGCGGCGAAGGAGAGCGCGTTCACCGCGAACGCCCAGCCGCTGCCGACCGCGGCGATCAGCAGGCCCGCGACGGCGGGGCCGACCAGCCGGGCGGTCTGGAAGTTGGCGGCGTTCAGGCTGACCGCGTTGGCGAGGTCCTTCGGGCCGACCATCTCGGAGACGAAGGCCTGCCGGGTCGGGTTGTCGACCACGGTGACCAGGCCGAGCAGCAGTGCGAACGCGTACACGTAGTACGGCGTGACCACCCCGCCGATGGTCAGCACGGCCAGGCCGGCGGCGAGCAGGCCCATCGCGCCCTGGGTGTAGATCAGCAGCCGGCGCTTGGGCATCCGGTCGGCGAGCACGCCGCCGAACAGGCCGAGCAGCAGCATCGGCAGGAACTGCATGGCGGTGGTGATGCCGACGGCCAACGGGCTGCCGGTGAGGCTGAGGACCAGCCAGTCCTGCGCGATCCGCTGCATCCAGGTGCCGGTGTTGGACACCACCTGGCCGGCGAAGTAGTAGCGGTAGTTGCGGACGCGCAGCGAGGAGAACATCCCCCCGGGCCGGGTGAAGCGGGCGCCTGTGGGGGATGCGGCCGCCGAGAGGGGCCGCGCGGTGGTGGCGGGCGACGGGCGGGCGCTGCCTTGAGCGGCGGGGTCTACCGCCGCGGTGCGTTCGTCGGGGTCGTCGTCGCCGTTGCCCGGCAGCCCCGTGGGGGCGGGTGCCTGGGCGTCGGCGGCCGCAGCGGAGGCGGCGGCGGGGTCGGTGGTCGGCTCGTCGGTACGGATGGCGGCGGCGCTGGCTGCGGCCGGCGGTGTCACGGTGGTCTCCCCTCGCGGCGCGACGACCCGTCGGGGGGCCGTCGCGCTCCTGGTGTCTGTGCTCGGTCCTGCGGTGATGCGGTTCTCCTTCGTCCTCCGGCGGCTGACCGGAAACAGGCGTGCCTCAGAGATGTGCGAGCTTGTACAGCACGGGCGCGGCCTCCCGGAGGACGGCCCACTCCTCCTCGTCGAGCCCTTCGGCGAGCTCGGCGAGCCAGGCGTTGCGCCGGCGACGGCTCTCCGCGAGGATCACCTCCGCCTGCTCGGTACTGCTGACGACCACCTGCCGGCGGTCCTCCGGGTGCGGCTCCCGCCGCACCAGGCCCTTCTCCTCCAGCATCGCGACGATCCTGGTCATGGAGGGCGGCTGGACGTGCTCCTTCCGGGCGAGCTCACCCGGCGTGGCCTTCCCGCAGCGTGCGAGGGTGCCCAGCACCCCCATCTCGGTAGGGCTGAGCGACTCCTCGACCCGCTGGTGACGCAGGCGACGGGAGAGGCGCATGGTGGACGACCGCAGCTGACTGACGGCTGCGAGGTCCTGCTCGGACATCTCGGGCATGTCCTTAGCCTACGTCATTACTCTCGCTAAGGAAAATTGCTTTCCGATCACCCTCGGCCGACCGCCGGCGCCCCGGCGCCGGCGCCGTCAGCGCCGGGTGTCCACCGCGGCGAGGCCGTCCGGCATACCCGCCACCAACAGCGTCCCGGCCAGGGCGAGCGACCAGACCTCCGAGCCCGTCCGCAGGTCCAGCACCCCGCCGCCGCCCAGGTAGCGCACCCGGACCAGCCCGTCGGACCAGGCCGCCGCCACCACCGGGCCGGCCGCCGTCGCCCCGGCGGCCACCGCCGTCACCGGGCAGCCGCGCCGGTCGGACGGCTCGGGCATCGGCGCCGAGCGCGGACCCCAGATCCGGACGGCGCCGTCGAAACCGCCGCTCACCAGCAGCGGGATCTCCGGATCGGACAACGGCCCGCCCCCCAGGGCGGTACCGGCCAGCGCGGTGACCGGCCCGTGGTGCAGCCGCTCGCTGACCACCTTGCCGTCCTCGTACCAGTGCACGGCGCCGGCCTCGTCGCCGAACGCCGGCGCGGAACCGGCCAGCCCGCCGATCGCCGCCACCGCGCTCAGGCCACCCGGGTCGCCGGCCGGCGTCGTGCCGCCGGCCACCGAGCCGACCGCGTCCAACGCCGTCATCAGCCCGTACGGCTCCAGGCCCGGCCGCGGTTCGGCCGGGGCCACCAGCTCCGCCCGGCCCCAGGCGTCGAGCAGCACCACGGAACCGCCGGCCGTCGCCGCCAGCCCCCGCAGCGGACGCGGGGACGGCACCACCACGGCGCCGACCCGGCGGCCGGTGGCGGCGTCGAAGGTCCGCACCGCGCCGGTCGGATCGCTCACCAGCACCTGCGACAGGTACGGTCCCGCCCCGGCGGTGATCGCGACGGCCGGCCCCGGCCAGTCCCGGTCGGCACCCTCCCAGCGTGCCCAGCGCCCGGACCAGGGCACGGGCAGCTGCGCGAGGACGGACGCGGCGGCTGCGGCGGAGGCGTCCCCGCCGAGCAGCCGGGTCCGCAGCACGGCGGCCCGGACGGCCGGGTCGGGCTCCTCGATCAGGGCCGGACCGGCGGCGCGCCAGGCCCGGGCGAGCGCGTCGTCCCGCCGCTCGACGGCCGCCGTCACCGGGACGGGGCGGGCCAGCGCGTAGAGCAGCGGGTCCGCGGCCAGCGGGCCGGGGTCGCCGCCGGCCGCGGCCGCCGTCCAGAGCGCGGACAGCGTCTCCTCGCCGGCCGCCCGCAGGTCGGCACCGGCCGGGACCGCCGGCGGCACCGGAGCCGACGGGGCGGCCGGTGTCCCGAGGACCGGGCCGGGCAGCGGGTAGGCGGCCGCGTCGCCGCCCCGGGCCGCCGCCCACTGCGCGAACCGCGCGCGGTCCGTCCACTGCGGATCGCCGAGGTCCAGCACCGCCGGCGCGGGCACCGCGGTGAACGCCCCGGCCGCCGCGCCCCCGGTCGTCGCCTCGACCACCAGTCGCACGCCGGGCAGCCGGAGTAGCGGGTCGAGCAGTCCGGTCACCAGGCCGGCCGGGTCCTCGGCCGCGTCCAGCTCGGGGACGCAGAGCAGGGTCGGCCGGGCGTCCGCCGCGATCGCCTCGATCAGCGGGCCCGGGGCGTGCGCGACCAGGTCGAGCTGCCGGCCCAGCGACCAGACGGCCGTCCGGACGGTGGCCCCGGCGGCGGGCAGCACGGCGTGGATCCGCCGCGCGCCCGGCACCGTCTCCGTGGTGCAGCCGCGGACCAGCCAGGCCAGCAGGTGCGACTTGCCGGCCCCGGGCGGCCCCGCCACCCGGCAGAGCCGCGGCGCCCGCAGGTCGTCCAGCCAGCCGAGCAGTGCCAGTCCGGCCGGCCTGCGCCCCGCCTCCAGCGGCGGCATCCGCCGTCCGTCCCGCGCCATTCCCCTGATTCCCTCTCCTGGTTCCACCACGGTCCGACCGCTCGGGTCTCTCCCCCGCTCAGCCCTGCCGCTCGGCCAGGCTGATCATCAACGCCTTGATCCCGCTCTCGCGGGACTCGGCCGTGTCCCCGTAGTCGAAGCTGTGCGTGAACTCCGCCTGCGGGAACTCCCGCGCCATCCAGCGGGCGCAGTAGTGCCCGGGCATCATGCACGGCTCCAGCTCGCAGTGGACCCGGACCACCTGCTCGGCCTCGACGCCGTCCGCCCGGAGGCGGTGCCACAGCACCTCCTCGGGGTGCAGCGGCCCCGGGCCGCCCACCTGCGTGACGATCCGCTTCCCGCCCTGCTCGTCGACCACCTCGAAGGCCGCCGACGAGTTGACGTTCAGCGGGCGCCGCAGGTCGTCCAGCACCCGCGGCCACCAGCCCTCGCGGTCCTCGAACGCGGCGGGGTCGGCCGCCAGCAGCCCCTGGCGCAGCTCCCGGTAGGCCGCGAGGGCCTCCTCCGGCCGGTCGGACGCGGCCACCGCCGGCAGGTGCCGGTCCAGCAGCAGCAGCCCGGCCGCGAACGCCGCCACGCCGGAGCTGACCGGCAGGTCGACCGGCTCGGCACCCACCAGCACCGCCCGCACCGACCGGTCCGGCGCGAAGTACAGCTCGGCCCCGCCGTCCGTGCCGATCCGCAGTTGCGCCGCCACCGGCCCCGCGTCCAGCCCGGCCGTGGCCGCGTACTCGCCCACCGACAGCGGGTCGGACTCCTCGGCCACCCGGAAGTACGGCCCCACCTGGAGCGGCAGCCCCGGGTGGCGCAGCGGCCCCTCGGGCGCGATCGGCAGGCTGCGCAGCCCCCGCGGCCCGAAGTGCGCCAGCAGCGCCGCCGTCAGCTCGTCGTCCATCTCCGCGCTCACGTCCGAACCGGCCCTCTCACAGCATGGGGTAGGAGTCGAGGAACGCCGTCCAGAACTCGCTCTTGAACGGCAGCGAGTCCCAGCGCTCCATTCCCTCGCGGACGATCTCCTCCACCTCGGCCCAGTCGTTGGGGTCCGGGCGCTCGTCCGGACCCGGCCGCTCCACCTCGAACTTGTAGACGAGGTAGGCCAGCGAGGAGACGTCCCCGTGAATCAGCTCGTACTCGATCTCGGAGTCCGGGTCGGAGGCCCAGATCGTCCCGTCGCCGAGGTGCACGAAGACGACCGCCTGGTAGAGCCTGCCCAGCGGCTGCAGCTTCCCGTGCGGGGTGTCGACCGGCTCGGGCCCGGGCCAGTTCTCGAAGGCGGTGTCCCGGCTCGCCGGGTCCCGGTCCGCCAGCTCCTCCAGGATCCGGAAGAGCCCCTTGGAGTTCGGGATCCCGATCTCCGTCACGAAGCGCGCGCCGTCGCCGTCCGGCCAGATCCGTGCCGCGGCCTCGGGCCGGAACCTCAGCAGATCACCCGGGGTGGCCCGTTCAACGACCACGGGCCAGTCAATCCCTACCAGCACCAGTCATCCATCCTGTCGTCCCGCCCGTCACAGGCCAGTGTGTTTGAGCTTCTGCTTCTTCGCCACGTGCTTCGCGTCGGAGGCCGCCTTGTCCTGCTGCCCCTGCGCGTCGAAGTCCTTCGTGCCCATCGTGCCATCATGCTTGCCCGTGGAGTGGTCCTCCTCGAGCTGGTCCAGATAGGCCTTGTGGCCCCAGTCACGGTCCTTCGTGGGGACCTTGTTGTCGTAGTCGACGCCGTGGGTGACCTTCAGGTCGGGATTCTCCGACTCGAAGTGGCGGGCCAGCCAGCGCTCGCAGTTCGGGCCGGCCTGGCAGGGCGCCCGCTCGGTGTAGAGCTCGCTGACGTTGCCTTCCTTGCCGCCCAGCAGCGGTTTGCCGATCGACCGTTCCGAGTGGCTGCGGACGTAGTCGCTCCGGCCGACCAGGATGAACTCGCCATGCTCGTCCTTGTACCTGAGCGAGGCGTAGTTCTTGCCGCCGTAGTTGCCCTCGGCGCGCCGGGCCTCCTCCACGGCCCGGGACAGCTCCGTCGGCTCGGTGATCTTCTGGCTGACGACCTTCTCGTCCTGCTTGGGGTTGCCGTCGTCGTCCTTGTCCGACTTCTTGTACTTCTTCGCGTGGTACGTGGAGCTGAGATCCTTCGGCTCCGCGTCCTTGACCTTGCCCGAATCCCCGTCCAGCAGGGTCTTGAGGGACTTGTCGCTCCCGTCCGGGTCGACGAGCTTGCCGTCCTTGATCTCCTGGACCCGGCCGTCGTCGTGGATGAAGTACTTCCGGGGCGGCGGCTTCGGCTCTCCCCCGGCGCTGGTGCCCGCGTGCGGCGGCGGTGCGGCCTTGTCCTTGCCCTTGTCGGCGAAGCCCTGCGCGTGGTGCTCGTCGTTGGTCTTGTGGTGCTTGGCGGTCTTGGCCAGATTGTCGCCCGCCTGCTTGTACATCTTCTTGACGGCTTTGCCCGTGTCCTCGGCCAGGGCCTTGCCGAGCTTCTGGGCGCTCTTCTGCAGCGCCTTGACGACCGGGTCGGTCATTCGAAGCTCACCCCTGCCACTCGGGCGCTGAAGACCTGCGCGTGCTGGGCGACCTTCTCCGCCTGGGCGTGCAGGGCCCGGGCGTGCGTCTCCACGACCGCGGGGTCGATCTTGAATCCGGTGCCGGCCGAACCGCCTCCGCCGTTCACGGCCGCTTCCGCCGCCTCGAACACCAACCCGGACACCGCCCCCGCGACGATCTCCACCAGCGGGGTGACCGCCGCCTCGATCACCTCGGAGATGATGTGGTCCTCCAGTTGGTGCGCCAGATAGGACATCAGCTTGCGCGCGGCCTGCTGGATCGCGATCACCCCCGCCTCCGCAAGCCCGAGGGTCGCCACGGCGGCGGCCTGGGCCGCGACGAAGGAGGCGGCCAGCACGATGAGCTCGGCGAGCGCCTCCATCTTCATGGCGATGATCACGTCCGCGGCGGTGTCCAGCGCCTTCGCCACCACGTGGGCCGCCTGGACGACCTCGTTGAAGTGCTTGTCGGACATCAGCGCCCACTTGGCCACCAACGCCTCGTACGACTCGCCCTCGTACGCCCCGCCGAGCTGATGGACCGTCGCGGTCGAGTCCGTGTGCAGGTCTTCGAGTCCCTTGGCGAACTCCTTGACGTGCTCTCCGAATTCGCGGACCTTGTCCTCGTTGACCGAGGGCCAGTGAATGCCGATGAACTCGAGGAGCGTCGCCACCTCGCCGGGCAGCTCGATCGCCATCAGGATCCCCCCACTCACACCAATCCGTCGATTGCATCGAAATTTTATCCAATGAACCATCAGACGCCTCCCCCCGGAACGTGCCGATTCTGTACCGATCTGTACCGACCCGGACGCTCTCGATCCGCTCCGGCGGCCGGCCCCGGCCCCCCGGGGACGGGCCCCACCCGCATCCGGCCCGCTGGCCGTGCCCTCCGTGGCTCCCGGTGCGATGCTGGTTCTGGGGCCTGACCTACACGGCTCCCGGCGCCACGCCACCCCTCGACGGAAGGGCCGACCAGCACCACCCCTCAGTGAAAGGGCCGACCAGAAATGACCGACGTCGCCGCCGAGCAGGCCGAGCAGAACGACACCGGCTTCGCCCGCCTCGCCATGGTCACCATCGACTGCGCCGACCCGGTCGCGCTGGCCGCCTTCTACGGCGAGCTCCTGGGGTGGGAGACCCGGCACGTGGACGAGCACTTCGCCATCCTGGACAACCCGGAGGGCGGCAGCCCGCTCGGCTTCGGACGGGTGACCGGGTACCGGCCGGAGCCGTGGACCGAACCGGACGGCAGCAAACACTTCCACCTGGACTTCTACGTCGACGACCTGGAAGACGCCACCGCCCGGGCGCTCGCGCTCGGCGCCACCGAACCCCGCTACCAGCACGGCCGCACCCTCAAGGTGCTGATCGACCCGGCCGGCCACCCGTTCGGCCTAGCTCCTCTGGAGTGACGGCCGGGAGGCCCGAGCGGCTCCCCGGACAGGCCGGGTGCTCTATGCGCAGGCGACGTCAGGGCTTGGTGGCGAGATCTTGCCGATCACGTGAAGGACAGCCCTGACCTGCGCTTTCACCAAAAACCCGAACATTGTGCGACTCGCCGGTAGTGGTTACTGTCCCCCGTTGTCAGGGGCACCACACGCCAGGCTTCCCCCGGGCAGGACCGCGACACCCGCGCGTACCGCGCATCCGGCTTCGCCACCCATGACCGGGCCGTCCCACGGCCGACGCGTCCGCCCGTTCCTGGCGTCAGTCCTCCCCCCAAACCCGTCAGGGAGCTTCCTCGTGGGAGAGATCCATCATGCCGACCACGGCTGGGTGACGCCGGCGGTCTCGTACTTCGTCGCCTGCCTGGGCGCCTTCGTCGCCCTGCGCAGCACCCGCTGGGCGCTCGTCTCCACCGGCCGGACCCGCGTCTACTGGCTGCTCTTCGCCTCGACCTCGCTCGGCGCGGGCATCTGGTCGATGCACTTCATCGCGATGCTCGGCTTCTCCGTCACCGGGATCGAGATCAGCTACCGACCGGGGCTCACCGTGCTCAGCCTGCTCGTCGCGATCTTCTTCGTCGGCCTCGGCATGTTCGCCGTCGGCTACAGCCGCCACCGCGTCGTCGCCCTGCTGGCGAGCGGAGTGACCACCGGGCTCGGCGTCGCGGCCATGCACTACCTCGGCATGGCCGCCATGGTCCTGCCCGGCCACGTCGGCTACGACCGCACCACGGTGTGGCTCTCGGTCGGCATCGCGGTGTTCGCCGCGACCGCCGCGCTCTGGGCCGCGCTGAACATCCGGGGCACCGTCGCCGTGCTGGCCGCCGCCCCGGTGATGGGCGTCGCGGTGTGCGCGATGCACTACACCGGGATGGCCGCCGTCTCCGTCCAGCTCGACGCCTCGCAGAGCACCCTGGGCGGGGTGATGGCGCTCCAGTTCATCTTCCCGCTGGTGGTCGGGCTGGGCTGCTACATCTTCTTCGGCTCGCTGGCCTTCGCGGTCTCGCCGAGCCGCAGCGCCGTCAACACGCAGCCGATCCTGGTCGGCCGGGCGGCGCCGCTCGCCCCGCGCGGGCGCTGAGCACGCGCAAAAGCCCTGGGGCCCGGTCTTCCGACCGGGCCCCAGGGCTTCGCCGCACCCGGGCCGTCTACTCCGGCTTGCCGAGCAGCCCGGTCAGGTGCTCCGGCGTCGCGACCGGGCAGACCTTGTGCACGAAGTTCCGCCGCAGCTCGTGGTACGGCTCGCCGTCCCGGTAGAAGTTGCGGTGCATCCGGCGCAGCTCCTCCGCCCGGTACTCGGCCAGCGGCTTGGTCTCCTCGTCCTCGGCCCGGCGGCGCTTCTTGTCCACCAGCCGGCCGGTCAGCTCCGGCGAGCCGGCGAGCCGGGCCGCCTCCCGGGCCACCCAGCGGCGGAAGTCCGCCGCGCTGCCGCCCGCCGTCCGGTCCACCAGGCCCAGCCGCTCCGCGTGCGCCGCGCCGACCGGCAGCGCCTCCGTGGTCAGCCGCTCGGCCTGCTCGGCGCCGACCCGGCGGGGCAGCGTGTACGTCCAGTACTCGGAGCCGTAGAGGCCCATCAGCCGGTAGTGCGGGTTCAGCACCGCCGACTCGCGGCACCAGACCTCGTCGGCGGCGATCGCCAGCATCAGGCCGCCGGCGGCCGCGTTCCCGGCCAGGGCGGAGACGGTGACCTTGTCGGTGGTGGTGAGGACCGCCTCCACGAGGTCGTCCATCGCGTTGATGTTCTCCCAGGACTCCAGCGCCGGGAACGACGCGCCCTCGATCACGTTGAGGTGGATGCCGTTGGAGAAGAAGTCCCGGGCCGCGCCGAGCACCAGCACGGAGGTCGGCCGGTCCGCGGCCTCCCGGTAGGCGGCCAGCAGACGGCGGCACTGCTCGGTGCTCATCGCCCCGCCGGCGAAGGCGAATTCGAGGAAGCCGACCTCGTCCTGCTCGTGGTACCGGATCTCCGACCAGGTGTCCCGCCCGGCCGCCGAGGCGGGGCTGACGGGCACCTCGCGGACCCGGTGGAGGTGGCCGGCGAGCACCGTCGCGGCCGGCTGCTTGAAGGTGGCCGGCCCGCCGGGCGTGCGGCGCGGGCGCAGCTGCGGGATCCAGACCGCGCCGTCCACGGTGGCCCGGCAGATGGCGCCGTCCCGGGTGGCGATCACCGCGCCGGGCTCACGGCCGCGCAGCTCGTCCTCGGGGTGGCCGCCGTGCAGGAAGTACTCGCGCCCGTACAGCTCGTCCAGCACGCCCGGCTGCGAGTCGGCGGCGCGCAGCTTGCGCAGCACGGTGGCGGTGGGGTCCTCCGACCAGTCGATCCGGCGGGCGTCCTGCTTGAGGAAGGGCCGCAGCTCACCACGGACGTCCGGGCGGTCGTAGTCCAGCGGCTCGGGGGTGAACAGCCCGCCCTGGAACCGGCTGACGGCCAGCAGCACCGCCTCGACGGCGGCGTCCGCGACCTCGTTCCGGTACAGCTCGCTCTTGCCGCCGGCCGGGACGGCGAAGTCGACGGAGGCCCAGATGTCCCCGGCGTCCATCTCCTCGACGGCCTGGAGGACGGTCACGCCCCAGCGCTCGGCGCCCTCGGTGATCGCCCAGTCGAGCGAGGAGGGGCCTCGGTCGCCCTTGGGGCCGGGGTGCACGATCAGGACGGTGCGCTGCGACCAGATGTCCTCGGGGACGGCCTTGGTGAGCATCGGGCAGAGGATCAGCTCGGGGTCGGTCCGCTTCACCGCCGCCCGCATCTGCTCGTCGCCGAGCGCCAGTTGCACGGCCACCTCGTGCCCGCGGTCGCGGAGTCCGGCGTGGACGCGCTGGGTCAGGCTGTTGAACGCGCTGGCGATCAGGAGAATGCGCAAGGGGGCCTCCGAGCAGTGACTGACGTCGTGCGCGGAGGCGATGAAACCAGGGCATGGACACGTAACGATTACGGTTCGGGCTTCCGCGCCCGACCCTCACCCACCTCGCACACCTGTGCCCCAAGCAGTGCGCAGGCTTCGCCCGATCTCCCCACGACCTCCCGATTTCCCCCGTGACGCGGCAAGGGGTGCCGGCGCTGCGCCGCTCCTCAGCGGGGGAAGGCCCGCCGGGCGCGCTCCCGGTCCGGGGCGACGCACCTGGTCAGCAGAGCTTCGGCTGCGAGACACCCGGGGCGTGCTTCTTCCACAGCTCGTCGGGGAGCTGCCCGCTCAGCCGGTGACAGGCCAGCCCGATGAGGTCGGCCGCCACCGCGGGGAGGTCACCGAGCTCCCAGACCTGCAGCGTCCGGTCCGACACACCCACCAGCAACCGGCCGTCCGGGCTGAAACCGACCTCCCCGCCCGTCGACATGCTCAGCCGCGCCAGCAGGAAGGCCTGGTCGGGAGCCTCGACGTCCCAGACGGCGATCGCGCCGGCGGAGCTCGCCCCCGCCACCACCTTGCCCCCGGGGTGGTACGCCACCGCGTGGCTGTCCCTGATGTCGGCCAGCTGCGCGGCCTCCCTGGGCCTGTCGGGGTCGGCGAGGTTCCACAGGACGACGCCCGCGCCGCCCTTGGTCACGGCCAGCGTTCGGCTGTCCGGGCTGAAAGCACCCTGGCCGACCCCGTAGGGATGTCCGTCGTCCTGCACCGCCTTCCATCCGCCGTCCGGCGTCCGGCGGAACACGGCCGACATGGGCTTGGTGAAGTTCCCACCGGTGTCGAGCGGGACGAGCAGCAGCCGGCCGTCCGGGCTGATCCGGACCGGGGCGGTCGCGCTGGCTCCCTCCAGGCGGTACGCGGCCACCGGCCGGCCGCGGTCCCTGACGTCCCACACCACCGAGGTGCCGGACGCGAACGAGTTCGCGGCCCCGGACGTGATCAGCGTCGTCCCGTCCGGGGTGAAGCCGACCGAGGCGTTGCCCCGCGTACCGGGCAGGGTGACGGCGAGGCGCGGGCTGGCGCGGTCGGTGACGTCCCAGAGGATGGTCTCGTCCACCGCGCCGCTCGCCAGCACGGTGCCATCGGGGCTGAACGCCACGGTGTCGACCATCCGGGTGTGGCCGGTGAGCGCGGCTGCCGCCCGCGGGTGCTGCGGGTCGGAGAGGTCCCACAGCTCGACGGTCTCAGCGGCGGTGCCGACGGCGGCGAACCGCCCGTCCGGGGTGAACGCGATCCCGTGCCCGGACGCCCCGAGGTCCGCCCGGCCGAGGAGGGTGGGCTCGGTGTGCTTGCCGACGTCCCAGGCGGTCAGGCGGTTCTGGCCGTCCAGTGTCGTGAGGGTCCGGCCGTCGGGGCTGTAGGCCAGGGCTTCGATGTCCCTCTCCCGGTTGGTGACGGTGGCCACCACCCGGGGATGCGCCGGGTCCGTCACATCGGACTCGACGACGGTCCCCACGCCGTCCCCGCTCGCCAGCCGCCGGCCGTCGGGGCTGAACCGCAGCGCCGAGACGTCGTCCGTGTGATCGGCCACGGTGGAGAGCGCCCGCGGGTCGGCCGGGTCGGCCATGTCCCACAGCCGCACACGAATCCCGGAACGGGTCACCAGCAGGCGGCCGTCCGCGCTGAACACCAGCCCGGCGGACCAGCCGTCGATCCGCTTCAGCCGCCTCGGCCGGGTGGGGTCGGAGATGTCCCAGACGGTCATGCCGGAGTGCTTGACGACCGAGTCCGGATCGGGCACGTCGCTGCTGAACTTGATCATGCCGTCGCCGATCACCAGCGTGCGGCCGTCCGGGCTCAGCGAGACGGTGTCGCAGTCGTAGAGGTCCGACATCCGGGTCACCCTGACCGGCTTCGTACGGTCGTGCAGGTCCCAGAGCGTCAGCGTGCCGCACTCCGTGTCCTTCACACTCCCGACGACGGCCATCATCGTGCCGTCCCCGCTGAACGAAACACTGTCCGCCCCCTCGGTCAGCCCGGGGTCCAGCACCGCGCTCCTGACCGGACGGGCCGGATCGGCGAGGCCCCAGAGCGTCACCGTCCTCACCCGGGCGGGGTCGCGGCCGGTCTCCAGCACCACCAGGGTCCGGTCGTCGGGGCTGAAGCCGAACCCGGTGACCCGCTCCCGGTCCACCGGCAGCTCCGCCAGACGGCGCCGGTGCAGGGGATCGGCGACGTCCCACAGGACGACGGCGGTGCGGGTCACGCCCACCAGCAGCCGGCTGTCGTGGCTGAACGCCGATTCGTCGACGAAGTCGACCGGGTCGGCGGGCGACTCCACACGGGCACCCAGGAAGCGCGACTGCGCGAGCGTCGTGGCCAGGCCGGCCCGGGTGTGCGGGGCGGAGTCCAGCCGTACGGCGGCAAGCCCCATCGCGATCGCGTTCTCCGGCTGGACGTCCCGCAAGTCACGGGCGTCGGAGACCAGCACCCGGGCCGTGGCGGCCTGACGCTGCTCCTGCGCCGTCAGCTGCTGCTGCCGGGCCAGGTAGGCGGCCGCCAGCGCCAGGCACAACGCCGCCGCGGTCACGGCGAGCAGGCGCCGCAGCACCCGGAGCCGACGGAGCTCACGTGCCTGCACCGCCTGCTCGGCGGCCTGGCTGACCCGCAGGAACCGCTCGTCCACCGTCCGCAGCAGCCGCGCCGCCCGTTCGTCGGTCGCCCACTCGGCCGCCGCCGCCAGACGGGTACCGACGTAGAGGTAGGCCGGGTCACGGCCGGAGCGGTCCCAGGCATCGACGGCGGACGCCAACTGCTGACGCTTCACCAGGTCGGCTCTGTCCGCCTCGATCCAGCCCTTCAACCGCGGCCACGCGCGCAGCAGGGCCTCGTGCGCGAGCTGGGCGCTTCCGCGGCCGACGGTGACCAGCCGGGCCGCCGCCAGCCGGTCCAGGAGCAGGGCCAGCAGCTCCCGCTGCTCGCGCGACCTGCCCTCCCGCAGCACGCGAAGCCGGACCTGCCGGCGTACCGCCCCCTCCCTGCCGTCCGGCAGCTGGATCATGCTCAGCATCAGGTCGCGCAGAAGTGCCCGGCCTTCCTCGTCCAGCTCGTCGTGGATCGCCTCGGCCGTGTGGGTGAGCGAGTCCCAGATGCCGCCGGTCGCGGCGTACCCGGCGAGGGTGAGGGTGCGATCGGACCGCCGTACCCAGGTCTGACGCAGTGCGTGCGCGAGGAACGGAAGGGCCGAGCCGAGGGCCGGTCCGCCGCCCCTTCCCGCGTCGCGCAGCAGCAGGTCCGTGAGGCCTGGCTCCAGCGCCAGGCCGGTCTGCGCGGCCGGGCCCTCGATCGCGGCCCGAAGACCGTCCTCACCCATCTGCGGAACGATCACCTGGCGTCGGTGCAGCGCCCGGACCAGCTGCGGATGGTCCAGGCAGCTGTCGTACCGGTCGGCGCGCAGCGCGATCACCACCCGCACCCCGGCGGCGGCCGCCTCGCACAGGGCGGCGACGAAGCGGCCCCGCTCCTGCTCATCCGGACAACGGCTGAAGACCTCCTCGAACTGGTCGACCAGGAGGACGGGGCAGCCCGCGGGCACCGCGCCGGCAGCCAGCTCCTCCTCGACGTCGGCCACCGGCCGGTCCAGGGCCTGCGCCCAGCGGGCAGCCAGCGCACGCAGCGGGCGCGGGCCCGGCGCCTCCAGCAACAGGGCGGGCCAGGGCACTGCGGGATCCGCACCGTAGCGGCGCTCCAGCGCCGGGAGCAGGCCGGCACGCAGAATCGAGGACTTGCCCGCACCGGACGCGCCGACCAGCATGACCGGCAGACCCGGCGATTCCTCGGCGGCGCCGTCCACGACGGCCCGCCCCTCCGCGGCACCGTCGACCGGCGGGGCCTGCCCGGCCGGACGGAGCACCTCGGCCAGAAGCTGCCCGACCAGCTCCTCCCTGCCGAAGAAGTAGTCGTACTCCTCCGGCCGGAACGCCTCCATACCCGGGTACGGGCAGATCGCCCCGTCGTTCCGGACCGGCTCCTGGTCGCGGTCAGGCTGCGGGGGAAGGGGGTAGCCGAGGTTCCGTGCCAGCACGAGTTCGCCCGCGCGGTCCGAACTCTGCCGGTGCGGGCGGACGTCGGTATTCGCGAACTGCTGGTCGAGCCGGGCGTAGACGTCCTCCAGCGTCAGCCAGGCGGGCGCGCCGGGGTGCCCCTCGCCCAGCAGCCGCAACAGCTCGCCGCTGAACCGGGTGTGCCGCTCGCCCTCGGGTGCGTACGAGCGGTCGAACCCCGAGGCCGAGGTCAGGAGGAAACTACCGCGCGGGCGTGCCGAGACGAACGGGTCCCGGCGCAAACCCCCACCCACGTCCGCGAGGCCGGAGAAGCAGCAGTCCAGGATGACGGCCGTGGGCTGGAGGCAGCCGCTCAGCGGGTCCCGGACGGACTGGAAGGGCACCGCGTAGGCAACCCGGCCCGCCCCGGTGCTCGCGCTGGTCGCCACGTAGAGCTCGTCGCCGGCGCTGAGCAGTCCGTGCCCGACGAAGTAGAACAGCACCGGGCCGCGCGCCTCGGCGACGGCCTCCTCGACCGCTGCGACCACGACGCCGTCGTTCGGCGGGTCGACCAGCAGGGTGATCTGGTCCGGCGCCATGCCGCACACCTCGTGCAGGACGGCGGCGATGTCGCGTGCGGTGGTGGCGGCGCTCGGGAGGTCGGGCAGCCTCGGCAGGGCGGCGGCGCCGTCCGGCACGACGGCCGCTGCGTGCCGGGCGGTGCCGACGACAACGGCCCGAGCTCCGGGCACGGCGAAGCCCTCGGAGCGGCGGGGCGCAGGGGGTGCCACGGCCGTCAGCCCCGCACGGGCGGCAGGCCGCGGGGGGCCGGCGGCGGCCCGGACGGCGGCACAGCGGTCGGCGGCCCAGCGGACAGCGGCGGTTCGGCCGAGGGCGGTTCGGCCGAGGGCGGCCCCGGTTCGATGACGTCCGCGATCCGCCGGGTCAGCTCGGCGAGCTGCTCCGGGTTCATCGGGCGCACCCGATCCGAGGCCACGGTCACCTGACCGCCGTCCGGCCTGGTGACCGTCACCGAGACGCTCTGGCCGCCGCGGCGGTTCTGCACCCAGGCCACCACCGCGGTCGCGAGGACGGCGGCGACACCGCCGGGGGCGAGGACCGCGAGGAACAGCTCACCTGCGCCGCCCATCGTTCCGGGCGGTGGTACGGCAGTGTCGTCCCGCCTTACAACGCCGCGCAGTTCGGGCTGCCGGTCGAGCCACCTCAGCAGCCCGCCCGAGGCGTCCTCCCCCGCGCCCGACCGCACCGAGATCGACAACCTTGGATCCGACGTCACATCACATTCCGTTTCCGCGAAAGAGTCGAGCCCACCCCCGGCCTCGACATCCCGACCTTCTCGCCGCAGGGCACCAACGGCCCCCTCAGCGGGGGAAGGCCCGACGGGCGCGCCAGGTGGTGTGCTCGCGGGAGACCGCGTCCTCCGCCTCGGCGGCCAGCCGGGCCCAGCGCAGCTCGGCGTCCGGGGCCTTCAGGTCGAGGTCGGAGAGCTGGTTGCCGACGTTCTCCAACTCGCGCGCGGCCAGCTGGTAGGCCGCCGCCAGCGGACGCAGCTGCTTCAGCTGGGTCCAGGCGATCACCGCGGCGGCCGCCGCCGAACTGGCGCCGAAGACGTGGACGGGCAGCGCCCCGACCGCCTGCGCGATCGCCGCCGCCGCACCGATGATGATCAGCGCCGCCACTCCCAGCCCCCAGGAGACCGCCTGCGACTCGCACGCCTCGGCCCGCGAGCGGTACCAGGTGCGCTGGCCCTCGACCCGGGTGCGCAGGTAGAGCGTGCGACGGGCGACAAGGCTGGCGGAGCGGACGCGGCGCATCTCCGGGGTGATCTCCGGGATGGTGCCGGGCGGCACGATCTCCGGGTCCTCGAAGGCGCGGAGCACGTCCTCCAGCTGGAGCAGGTAGCCGCGGTCCACCTCCGCCGAGTCCGCCGCGCCGTCGAACGGCCGGGCCCGCATCGAGTACTTCCAGGCGAGGGTCTTCACCGACTCGGCCGCCGCCCGGGCCTCGTACCAGCGGCCCTGCGGGTTGCTGCGGCGCAGCCGGGACCAGAAGTAGCCGGCGACCAGGAACGCCACGACGGAGAAGAGCGGCGTGATGTCGCCGTCCCCGCGGTGCTCCGGGCCCGGCAGCGATCCCACCACCGCGGCGATCACCAGCATCGCGATCAGCCCGCGGTACCAGCGCAGCGTCTGCCGCTGCCCGTCCACCGAGGCCCGGTCGGCCGTCCAGAACAGCTCCGGCAGCAGCCGCGCCTCATCGCCCACGGGCGGATCTTCCTGCACCATCGGTCGAGCCCCCTCCGCGTCTCCCGTCCAGGCAGTATGCCCACCACCAACTGGCCTACACAGTCCCCTTTTTGACACCTTCCGCCCGCCGGTGATTGCCCGTGTCCGGGGTGACCGATATACACGGTTACATGCCCATGCACTGGAAGATCGTCATCGACTGCGCCGACCCGCACCGCCAGGCCGCCTTCTGGGCCGCGGCCCTGGATTACACGGTCGAGGACCACAGCACCCTGATCGAGCGCCTGGTGTCGGCCGGCGCGGTCACCCCCGACCTCCTCACCGAGGTCGACGGCCACCCCGCCTTCCGCGCCCTGGCCGCCGTCCGCCACCCCGACGAGCCGTTCGACCCCGTCAGCGACACGGGCCTCGGCCACCGCCTCCTCTTCCAGCAGGTACCCGAACCGAAGACCGTCAAGAACCGCCTCCACCTCGACCTCCACCCCGGCCCCGCCGACCGCGACGCCACCGTGGAGCGGCTGACCGCCCTCGGCGCCACCGCCCTGCGCCACGTCAAGGAGCCCGGCACCGATCACGTCGTGATGGCCGACCCCGAGGGCAACGAGTTCTGCGTTCAGTAGCGGGCACCTCGCCCCCGGAGCGGGGAGCCGGTCCGGTCCGGCCTCCCGCTCCGGGGCGCCGGCGGTCGCCGCACCCCCTGCCTGCCGGGCCCCCGACCGGCAATGTGGCCCTTCCGGCCTCCAACCCTGCCCTGTCTCGGATAAGTTGACCGCCCGAGGTGCCGGCGCCCAGACAGGAGGGCCGATGGCCGCGAGGCATCAGGACACCCGCAGGACGCTGGTCAACTACGCGTTCTTCCTGGCCTGCCTGGTGGCCCTGTTCGCGGGCTTCCTGCTCATGAAGGCCGATCCCGGCCTGACCACCCGACAGATCCTCTCGAACCTGGGTCTCAGCCTGATCGGCAGCGTGCTGTTCGCCCTCATCTTCACCGCGTTCAGCACCCGCATCCAGGAGAAGAGCCTCCAGGAGTCGCTCAAGGAGAGCTTCGCGGAGCTGTCGGGCGAGCTGACGGCCACCGTCGCCCAGGGCAACAAGGACTACCTGCCGATCGCCCTCTACCCCGCCCTGAATCCCTCGGACGGCCGGTACGGGAACCGGTTCAACATCGACATGACCAGGAGCCTGGAGGCCACCGGCTTCTACGCCTTCCGCGGCCCGAGCGCCCGCTACGTGGCAGCGCGGCTCCGCGCCTCGAACCAGTACCCCCAGCAGGTGAAGGTCGCCATGCTGAACCCGAGCGACTCCCGGGCCATCCAGCGGCGTGCCGCCGACAGGGTCCACTGGGACCGGTTCTCGGACCGGGAGCTCCAGCAGCTCGAAACCGAGCTGCGCCACGAGCTGATCGTCAGCATCGTGTCGCTCTTCGACTACCGCCGCTTCTGCCCGGTCGAGCTGCTGCACGTCGAGGACACGGCCGTCTACCGCTACGAGATGTTCGACGACTCCGTCTACATCTCCTGGTACCACGGCCCCCAGTCCCAGGCCAAGGAGATGCCGGAGTCACTGCGCTTCACCGCGAACTCCTTCCTCTACAAGACGCTCCGCCTCGAACTGACCCGCAGGTTCGAGATTTCGAGCAGCAGGGTGACCTTCACCCCGGACCAGGACGACGAGTTCCTGGCCCGCCACCTGGCGACCGTGCTCGGACAGCCCGTCGACCAGTCCGACATCGACCAGTGGCGGCAGGACTACCAGCGACTGGTCGGGGACTTCCCGGACTACCTGGGCTCGGTGTACCGCGAAATCCGGGGCCTCCACTGAACCCGGGCGCGGTCTGTTTCTGCGGACGCCCGCGCGGAGAAACAGACCGGGCCCCCTCCCGGTCGGGGGATGGCGATCTACCGCTGTCGCGGAGTCCCAGGAGCCAGCGACCTGGAACGCCGAGCACGCGAGGCACTGACCTGACAGCCCCACCGCCGGAAGGAACCGAACCCGTGGCCCAGACAAGCACCGATCAGCCCGTCGCGCTCAAGCCCGCCACGGAGTCGATGACACTGCCGGTTGCCGCTGTGATCGTCCACGACCGCGAGGCCCAACGAGTGGCCCTCCTCCGGCGCGGCCCCAAGGCCAAGTTCGCGCAAGGCATGTGGGACCTCCCTGTCGGCAAGAACGAGCCGGGCGAGCCGATCACCCGGACCGCAGTGCGCGAACTCGCCGAGGAGACCGGACTCATCGTGTCGCCCGACGCCCTGAACCTGGTGCACGTCATCCACGGAGCACGGGGCGTCGAGGCCCCCAACGGCTTCCTGACCGTGGTGTTCGCCGCACACGAGTGGTCCGGCAGCCTCCGCAACGGAGAGCCCGAGAAGCACTCGGATGTCGCTTGGGTGAGCACCGAAGCACTTCCGCAGGAGTTCGTCTCCACCACGGGAACGGCCCTCAGCCGGTACCTCCAGAACGGCCCCAGCGTTTCGGTCGACTCCTGGTGACACGACTCCCGGCACACAACCAGTCGGGTCGCTGCCAGCCCTGCTCAAGGCGAGCTTCGCTCGCGGCGCTGGCCCGCCGCTCGCCTCCGAAGCTGGTGACGACGTGATGGCGGCCTACCTGCTCTTCAGGAAGAGCAACCAGGCCACGGCGCGCCGCAACGCGCAACAGGCCGTCGGACTCGCCCGCGCCGCACAGCGGTCGCCCGGCGCGACCCTGCGTATCCGGGCCCTGGCCGCGCAGCAGGAGGCTCAGGGGCACGCAATCATGAGCAATCCGCGCTTCGCCCAGACCAAGTTCGACGAGGCACACGAGCGTGCCGCCACGCCGGACGACTCGCACAGCGACGATGCACTCGATCTTGCCTACTGCACGCCGACCTACATCGAGATGCAGCGCGCCAACTGTCTGATCGAACTCGGTGACCCGCGCAAGGCGGTCGACATGTTCGAGGCCGAGCTTCGCGTCCTGCCGCCGATCTACCGCAATGACCAGGGTGTCTACCTCTCCCGTCTGGCGCGCGCCTACGCCGTCTCCAACGAGCCGGAGCAGGCTGCCGCCGCCGCGGACCGGGCACTGTCGATCGCCGTCGACACCGAGTCCGCCCGGGCCATGTCCGAACTGTCCGCAGCTGGGAAGGCACTCCAGCGGTGGAGCGCCGTGCCCGAAGTGGTCACGTTCACCAGCCGATTGAGGTTGATGACCACCGCAGCCGCCTCTCGACCGCCGACCGTCTGATGGGAGAGGGTGAGTCCATGGACGCACTGATCACGGCCGCCACCTCCGCCGACGAACGCCAGCGCGACGCCAAGATCGCCGTACTGCCCGTCGGAAGCTTCGAACAGCACGGCGCCCACCTCCCGCTGACCACCGACACCGTCGTGGCCGGCCTGATCGCCCAGCGGATCGCCACCGACTACGACCTGCTCCTCCTGCCACCCGTCACCGTGTCCTGCTCCCACGAGCACGCCCACATGCCGGGCACCGTCAGCATCAGCGCCGCGACCCTGTACGCCGTGATCAACGACATCCGGAAGTCCCTCCAGGCGTCCGGCGTCCCCGGCCTGCTCATCGTGAACGGCCACGGCGGCAACTACGTCCTCTCCAACGTCGTCCAGGAGGCCAACACCTCCGGCCCGTGCATCGCCCTCTTCCCTGCCCGCGAGGACTGGCACCAGGCCCGCGACGCCGCAGGTCTGGAGAGCAGCAGCGCCGAGGACATGCACGGCGGCGAACTGGAGGTCTCCCTCCTCCGCCACGGCGCCCCGCACCTGATCCGTGACGGGATCGAGGGCGACGACCACTCCGCCCCGGACCGCCCCCACCTCCTGACCCTCGGCATGGCCGGCTACACCGAGAACGGGATCATTGGCAGCCCTTCCTTGGGGACGGCAAGCAAGGGCCAGGCACTGCTGGACAGCCTGTCGAAGTCGGCGGCCGCCCACCTCAGCATTCTCCGGAGCGCCTGACCGAAAGGCCGGAGCGTTCGAGCAGCAGAGCGGGCCCTCTCCTGGTTGGAGGAGAGGGCCCGTTCGCGGTTCGGTCAGGCGCCGTGAGCGCCGCGGTCCGTGCTGGTCAGAGCAGACCGAGGGCGGGCATCAGGTAGTAGAAGGTGAAGACACCAGCCACGGCGTACATGGCCGGCTGCACCTCACGTCCCCGGCCAGCGGCAAGGCGGAGGATGCAGAAGGTGATGAACCCCATACCCAAGCCGTTAGTGATCGAGTACGTGAACGGCATCATCACGATGGTCAGGAACGCCGGGATCGCGATGGTGTAGTCGGCCCAGTCGATCTCCTTGATCGAGTTGGCCAGGATCAGGAAGCCGACGGCGACCAGGGCCGGGGTGGCGGCCTGGGCGGGGACCATGGTGGCGAGGGGCGTGAGGAAGAGGGCCACCACGAACAGCAGGCCGGTGACGATCGAGGCGAAGCCCGTGCGGGCGCCCTCGCCGACGCCGGCCGTGGACTCGACGAAGCAGGTGTTGGCGGAGGAGGAGGTGGCGCCACCGGCGGCGGTGGCGATGCCGTCGACCATGAGGATCTTGTTGATCCCGGGCAGGTCGCCCTTCTCGTCCAGCAGGTGGGCCTCGTCAGCGACGCCGAGGATGGTGCCCATCGCGTCGAAGAAGCACGACATGAGCACCGTGAAGACGAAGAGCACGCCGGTCAGCACGCCGACCTTCTCGAAGCCGCCGAACAGGCTGACCTTGCCGACCAGGCCGAAGTCGGGGGCGGCCACCGGGTTGCCGGGCCAGGCCGGGACGGTGAGGCCCCAGCTGAGTGCGGGGATGTCGGCGAGCTTGTCGATCACCACGGCGAGGCCGGTCATCACGACGATGGAGACCAGGATCGCGCCGGGCACCTTGCGGACGATCAGGACCAGCGTCAGCACCAGGCCGAGCACGAACACCAGAACCGGCCAGCCGAGCAGGTGGCCGTTGCCGCCGAGCTGGAGCGGGACGGTGGTGTGGGCGGCGTCCGGGATGCGGCTGACGAAGCCGGAGTCGACCAGGCCGACGAGGCTGATGAAGAGGCCGATGCCGATCGCGATGGCCTTGCGCAGGCCGAGCGGGACGGCGTTCATGACCCGCTCGCGCAGGCCGGTGGCGACCAGGACCATGATCGCGAAGCCGGCCAGAACCACCATGCCCATGGCGTCCGGCCAGGTCATCTTGGGGGCGAGCTGGAGGGCGACGATGGTGTTGACGCCGAGGCCGGCCGCGAGACCGATCGGGACGTTGCCGATCACGCCCATCAGCAGGGTGGTCAGCCCGGCGGTGAGGGCGGTGGCGGTGACCAGCTGGGCGCTGTCCAGGTGGGTGCCGTTCATGTCCGTGGCGCTGGCCAGGATGATCGGGTTGAGCACCAGGATGTAGGCCATGGTGAAGAAGGTGGCGATGCCACCGCGGACCTCGCGCGGCAGGGTGGAGCCGCGCTCGGTGATCCGGAAGTAACGGTCCAGGGCGCCGGTGGGGGGCTTCGGCGCGGTGGAGGCGGGCTCGGGCGACTCGGTGGTCGGCTGGGCCACAGGCATGCGTGCGTCCTCTGGTGGGGGCTGAGGAGAGGGTGAACGCCCGGAGCGACGGTGGCCGGGCGGACCCGGTGGGACGGGCACGAACTCAGGCGTCCTGGGCATGGCGCGGCCAACCGGAAGGCCCAGTATGAATTCCCCGATCGCACACGCGCTATCTTCGCGCGTAGAACGAGCAGGGGCGATCAAGGGCGAAGGACGACCGGGCGTGGGCCGCCGGGAGTCGGACTCGCGGCCCCGGCGCCGTACGCTAGGGCCCATGCCGAAGACCCCGCTGCACCCCTCGCCCCCGCCGCTGGAGGCCAACGACGTCGCCATCGTCGGCGGCGGCACGGTGCTGTGGTTCGTCGCCTTCCTGGCGCTGCTCCCCTTCCAGGGCACCCTCTCCGACCACGGACACGGCAGCTGGCCGTGGATCTGCCTGTCCGGCGCCGGCCTGGGCCTGATCGGCCTCTGGTACTGCCGCGCCCGCCGGGACGCGATCGCCCGCAGCCGCGCCGCCGAGACCGAGGCCGCGGGAGCCGGCACGCCCGGGGACGGCACGCCCGGGAACGACGCGACGGACAACGGCGCGGACCCGGCCACCCGGTCGGACTGAATAGTCCTTTAGTAGCACGCATCGGACATAAGGCGACCGTAGAGTCGGTGCCATGACGCAGCCTGCGCAGCCCGCGGAAGAGACGCCCGGCAACCAGGACAGCGGCCGCGACCGGAAGCACGACGGCGCCCACCCGCTCGGGCTGCTGCCCGGGCGGCGCGGCGGCCTCACCAGCGCCGAGGTCGCCGAGCGGGTCGCCCGCGGGGACGTCAACGACGTTCCGGTGCGGTCCAGCCGCTCCACCCGGGAGATCGTCCGGGCCAACGTCTTCACCCGGTTCAACGCGATCATCGGCGTGATGTTCGGCATCATCCTGATCGTCGGCCCGATCCAGGACGGCCTGTTCGGCCTGGTCATCGTCGCCAACACGGCGATCGGCATCGTCCAGGAGCTGCGCGCCAAGAAAACCCTGGACAGCCTCGCACTGATCGGCGAGGCCAGACCGCAGGTGCGAAGGGACGGCACCGTCCAGCAGATCGCCACCGGCGGGATCGTGCTGGACGACACCGTGCTGCTCGGCATCGGCGACAAGGTGATCGTCGACGGTGAGGTCACCGAGGCGGACGGCCTGGAGATCGACGAGTCGCTGCTCACCGGCGAGCCCGACCCCGTCCTCAAGCAGCCCGGCGACCAGGTGATGTCCGGCAGCTTCGTGGTGGCCGGCGCGGGCGCGTTCACCGCCACCAAGGTGGGCCGCGAGGCGTACGCGGCGCAGCTGGCCGAGGAGGCGAGCCGGTTCACCCTGGTCAGGTCCGAGCTGCGCAGCGGTATCGACTCCATCCTGCGGTTCATCACCTGGCTGCTGATCCCCACCGCCGTCGGCCTGATCATCAGCCAGCTGGCGGTGGAGGGGCGGGACTGGCGGGAGGCGGTCCGCCGGATGGTGGCCGGCATCGTGCCGATGGTCCCCGAGGGGCTGGTGCTGCTGACCTCGGTCGCCTTCGCGATCGGCGTGGTCCGGCTCGGCCGCAAGCAGTGCCTCGTGCAGGAGCTGCCCGCGATCGAGGGGCTGGCCCGGGTGGACACCGTCTGCCTCGACAAGACCGGCACCCTCACCGAGGGCGGCATGGACGTGGTCGAGCTGCGGCCCCTGCCGGAGGCCGCCGAGGCCGACGACCACCCGCGGCCGGACGCCCCGTCGGCCCGCAGGATCCCGGCCGACCCGGCGGTCATCAGGCAGGCGCTCGGCGTGATGGCCGGCGCGGACGCCCGCCCCAACCCGTCCATGCAGGCCGTGATCGACGCCTACGGCAGGAACGACGGCACCGGCGGCGGCTGGCGGGTGATCGAGGCGATGCCGTTCTCCTCGGCCCGCAAGTGGAGCGGCGTGCAGCTGCTGGAGCCCCAGGGCGGCGAGGCCAGCTGGCTGCTCGGCGCGCCGGACGTGCTGCTGCCCACCGGGCACCGGGCCCTCGACGAGGTCGACGAACTGGGCGCCAAGGGCCTGCGGGTGCTGCTGCTCGGCCGTACGTCCGTCCCGCTGGACGCCCCCGACCCGGCCGCCGACCTCCAGCCGCTCGCCCTGGTGGTGCTGCAGCAGCGCCTGCGTGAGGACGCCGCCGACACCCTGCGCTACTTCGAGGGCCAGCAGGTCCAGGCGAAGGTGATCTCCGGCGACGCGGCCGTCTCGGTCGGCGCGGTCGCCGCCCACCTCGGCCTGCCCGGCGCCGACCACCCGTTGGACGCCCGGACGCTGCCCGGCGAGCCGGCGGAGTTCGCCGACACCGCGGAGCGGACCACCGTGTTCGGCCGGGTCACCCCGCAGCAGAAGCGTGAGCTGGTCGGCGCGCTGCAGTCACGCGGGCACACCGTGGCGATGACCGGCGACGGCGTCAACGACGTGCTGGCGCTCAAGGACGCCGACATCGGTGTGGCGATGGGCACCGGCAGCGACGCGACCAAGGCGGTCGCCCAGATCGTGCTGCTGAACGACTCCTTCGCCACCCTCCCGTCGGTGGTCGCCGAGGGCCGCCGGGTGATCGGCAACATCGAGCGGGTGGCCGGGCTCTTCCTGGTGAAGACGGTCTACTCGGTGCTGCTCGCCCTACTGGTGATCTTCACCCACTCGCCGTACCCGTTTCTCCCCCGGCACTCGACGGTGCTCTCCACGCTCACCATCGGCGTGCCGGCCTTCTTCCTGGCGCTGGCGCCCAACAACGAACGCGCCCGCACCGGCTTCGTCCGCCGGGTGCTGCGGCTGGCCGTCCCCGGCGGCATCATCGCCGGGACGGCCACCTTCGTCGCCTACGCGCTGGCCCGGGCCGACCACTCCACCGATCTGGAGTCCGACACCAGCGTGGCCACGCTGACGCTGTTCCTGGTGGCGATCTGGGTGCTGGCGATCGTGGCCCGGCCGTACAACTGGTGGCGGCTGCTGCTGATCGGCACGATGTGCGGGGCGTTCGCGCTGGTGCTGTTCGTGCCGTTCCTCTCCGACTTCTTCGAACTCTCCCTTTCCGGCACCCGGGACCCGTGGATCGGCGTCGGCATCGCGGTGATCGCCGACGTGACGCTGGAGGTGACCTGGCGGGTCATGCGCCGGAAGGTGGATGATTGACCCGGAGGGGGGTGGCCGCATTGGCTTACCGGGAGCGGGATTTGGAGGCGTTCAGCGCCTTCCTGGGCGGGGTGCTGGCGACCGGGCTGCTGGCCCTGGCGCTGGCGGGGATCGGCGCGCTGGTCGAACCGGCGCCCTGGCACCGGAATGCCGCGGCCGTGCTGCTGGCGGCGGCGTGGCTGAGCAGCACGGTCGGGATCTACCGCCGGCTGCTCTCACGCGCTGCGGGGCGAACGCCGGGTTCCCGCGGCACCCTGCCGTAGCGGGCCCGGGCAGCGGCGCCCAGGCCGACCATGGCGGTGATGCCCACCACGCAGAGCAGCGTCAGAGGGGACGGCGAAAGCCGCCGGTCCGGCAGTTGCAGCAGGTAGGCGAAGAGCGGCGAGAGGGCGCTGAGCAATGAGGCGGTGATCGGCTCGGTGTGCTTGATGCCCACCTGGATCAGGTAGAGCGGCAGACCGACCCCGATCACCGCGATCACCGCGCCGGGCAGCGCCGCCGGGCCGATCCGCTCCGGCCCGCCGAGCAGCGCCGCCGCCCACGTCACCCCGACGGTCAGGAAGAACCGCACCGAGAGCACCGCCCGCGGCCCGAGCCCGGCCTCGCTGAGCCGCTTGGAGTAGAGCACGTTGGCGGTCACCGCGCAGCCGCAGACCACGGTGAGCGCCAGCCCGAGCAGGGCCGCACCCGCGCCCACCCCGCCGACCCCGCTTCGGCCGGTGAGCGAGCCCCAGACCAGCACCGCCAGGCTGAGCACGATCCCGGCGGAGGCCACGGCCTCGGCCCGCAACACCACCGCGCCCCGCCGCAGCAGCGGCCCGAAGAGCACCGTCAGCACCGGGCCGATCGCCAGCCCCACCACGTTGACCACCGCCGGTTCCAGGTACTTCAGCGCGTACAGCATGGAGAGCCAGGTCACCGCGGTGGAGAGGTTGACCGCCAGCACGTCCCCGCGGTGCGCCCGCAGCGGCCGCAGGGCCTGCGCCGGGCCGTTCCGGACGCTTTCGAGGCCGAGGAAGAACGCGGCGGCCAGGGTGAACGAGACGGCGGCCAGCGCCAGCGGGTCCACCGACTGGAGCCGGTTACCGGCGTAGACATCGAGGGCGGCGGTGAGGGCGGCATAGCCGAGCAGGGGCGCGGCGCCCCGCACCGGGAGAGTCGCCGGCAGGGTCGTGGATGGCATCAGGGAGTTCCTCCGTTCCGCGATCACGATCACAGGCGCCGGGCCGGTGGTCGAGATAGCTTGGGCGGCGGGATCACGACAGGCGGAAAACCGAAGGGGGCGGCACATGTCGGCCGAGGGACCGGTGTTGAGCGAGGCCGCCGCCCGCGCGTACGCCTTCGCGGTGGACCGGCTCTGCTTCGGGGTCGCCGAGCTGGCCGATGCGCTCGACCTGGACAGGCGGGCGGCGGAGAGTCTGGTCGCCGAGCTGGAGGGGCTGCACCTGCTCGCCCGGGTGCACGGCGAGCCGTGGCTGCTCTCCCCGGTGCCGCCGGAGTCGGCCGCCGCCCGGCTCCTCGCGCCGATGGAGCAGCGGGCCAGGGAGGCCCAGTTGGCGATCGACCGGGCCCGCACGGGGCTGCTGGAGCTGGCGCCCCGGTACGAGGCGGGCGCCGCGCACCAGCGCCGTTCGGGCCGGGTCGAGCTGGTGGCGGACGCTGCGGCAGTGCGCGGGATCATCCAGGACGCGGCCCACCGGGCGGGCGTCGAGGTGCTGGCCGCGCACCCGGGCGACGGGCGGCCGGCCGGGCCGCTGACCGGCTCCGCCGAGCGGGACGCGGAGCTGCTCGGCCGAGGAGTCGCCGTTCGCACGCTCTATCAGCACACCGCCCGGCGCCGCCCGGCGACGGTCGCGCATGCCGAACGGGTGGCCGAACTCGGCGGCCAGGCGAGGACGGTGGGAGACGGTCTGCGCCGGATGCTGGTCTTCGACCGGTCCGTTGCACTGCTCCAGGTGCAGGGAGACGAGGACGCCGCCCTGGTGGTCCGCGAGCACAACATCATCGACCTGATGCGCTCGGTGTTCGAGCAGAACTGGCTCCAGGCCAGGCCGTTCAGCTCACCGGCGGACCGGGCCGGCGCACTGGTGATCTCGGACGAGCTGCAGCAGGCCGTGGTCGCCCTGCTGGCGGAGGGCCTCGACGACCGGTCGATCGCCCGCCGACTGGGCATGTCCGAGCGGACCTGCCAGCGGCACATCGCCCAGCTGATGGCCCGGATCGGCGCCAGGAGCCGGTTCCAGCTGGGCTATCTGGTGGGCGGGCTGCAGACCGGGGAAGCACCCGGGGACCAGCCCGCCCGACAACGGATCTAACCCTCGAAGTCCCGGGCGGCGGACAGCTCGTAGGCGCGGTCCGGCTCGGTGAGCGCGGCCAGCACCTCGAACCGCCGGTGCCACTGCCCGACCGACCAGGCCAGCCCGGCCGCCAGGCCCTCCGGGGTGGCCGCGTGCAGCAGCCCCGGCACCGGCGCCAGGTCGAACTCGTCGTCCTCGTCCGCCGCTTCGGCTGCCTCCGGGTCGTACGGCGCCTCCGGGGTGTCCGCCGAGGTGTCCCAACGCCAGTCCACGGCAGCCTCGTTGCCGTCCGGACCGACCACCAGCAGCTCCTCGTGCTCCTCGTAGGCCACCGGGCAGCCGGGCAGCAACTCCCGCACCACGGCGGGGACCCGGTGCAGCTGCCCCTCGGAGAGCACCCGTCCGCCGGCCACCTCGCTGGCCAGCGAGACGTGCAGCCGCTCGGCGAGGTCGGCCGCCAGCGCCGGGGCGACCGGCAACAGCGGGTACCGGTGCAGGAGCTGGACCAGGTCCGGGGCGTCGGCGACGACCGCCTCGGTGGCGTCCACGATCACCGTGTGCGCGGGGCGGCGGCCGGTCTCCACGTCCAGCGGCGGCAGCGCCCGGACGACGTCCAGCGGGTCGATCCGGTCCGCCTCGACGCGGGCCAGCGCACTGTGGATGCCGTGCAGTTGGCGGTGGCCGATCTCGGATGCCGGGTCGGTGAGCCGGTCCAGCACCTCGTCCGGCCCGTGCGGCTCGGCGAGCAGCGCGGCCAGCGTGGTGCGGACGCCCAGCGCGTGCAGGAACTGCTCGTCCAGCGCCGTCCGCGCCTCGTCGTAGAGGCCGCGCAGCAGCGGGTCGGCACCGGCCGCACGAAGGCCCGCCGGCTCCCGGCCGTCCAGCACCGGGTGGTCGCGCAGCCACCACGCGGTGTACGGCGGCAGGTCGGTGTACGAGCCGTTCGGCAGCAGGGTGCGGACGGGGAGGACCACGGCGTCCCGGTACGGCGGGCGGGCCAGCGCGGCCAGCGCCTCGGGCCAGGCGTCGTCGTCCACCAGGTCGAGGTCGCGGACGACCAGCAGCTCGGCGGCGACCGGAGGCACGCCGACCGCGTCGGCGTCGTCGGCGTGCAGCGCCTCCAGGGCGTCCTCGGCCCACTCGGCGAGGCCGTCCGGCGCCTCGTCCAGCAGTCCGGTGGGCCGGCCACCGGCGGCGCGGTCGGCCGGAACGGTCGGGTCGAGCCGCTCCAGGTCGTCCGGGTCGAGCACCACGTCCTCGGCGCGGACGAGCACGAAGTCCGCCAGTACACCTGCGGCGGTGAGGACTTCGGGGCCCCAGCGGTCCAGCAGCTCGTCGTCCACCCAGCCGGCGTCGTCCTCCCGGGCCAGCGCCGCGAGCGGGCTGTCGGGCAGGATCAGCTCGCCCGCGCGGGCGGGCTCGCCCTCGTCGTCCAGCAGCGCCAGCCGGGCCAGCCACGGGTGCTCTCCGACCGCCGGGGCGGCCGCCTTCACCAGGGCGAGGACGGACTCGGCGAGGTCGACGGCGGCGTCCAGGTCGTCCTCGGCCAGCTCGTAGGAGCGGGCGACGGCAGCCCGCACCTCGGGCGTGTCCAGCACCCCGGCCGGGGTCGCGGTGCCGGCGCCGAGCTTGGCCAGCAGCGGGTGCGCGGCCTCCGGGTGGGCGAGGCGCAGGTCGAGCAGGGCCAGCGCGCCGGCGAGCGACTCCGGATAGCCGGGGAAGGCCGCCCAGTCGGCGTCGTCGGAGGGCAGCAGGACGCGGCGCGGGCCGGTGACCGTCCGTCCGTCGGCCAGCGGCACCGGCAGCGCGCCGAGCGCCTCCGGGTCGGCCGCGCCCAGCGCCGCGTAGAGGTTCCGCCACCAGGCCGGCTCACGGTCCAGGCCGCCGAGCTGGTCGACCACGTCGGCCAGCGGCACCCGGCGCACGTTCAGCACCCGCAGCTCCGTCCGGCGCTCCAGACCGGCCGGGAGCAGACCGGGGAAGATCGGCGCGAGCGCCTCGACCACGGAACCGTCCGCACCCTCCAGCAGCGTGGCGTCGCGCGGCCGCAGCGCGGGCGTGCCCTGCTCGACCGGCGCCGGGTGCGGCAGGAACGGCGTACCGGGCAGCCGGGAGAGGATCGCGGCGCGCAGCGCGTTGTCCAGCGCGCCCTGGCCGAGCGGGCCGGGCACCAGGCCGAGCGAGCCGAGGTCGCCGCCGCGGGCGCGCAGCAGGTCGGCGTAGCTGTCGGCGGCGCGCTCGGTGAGGAAGTCGGCGAGCGGGCCGGGGGCGACGTGCCGGCGGGTGGAGTCCAGCGGGTAGGAGGCGATCAGCAGCGCCGGCAGGCCGAGCGGCTCGTCGCTGGGCGTGGGCGCGTGCAGCACCGGGGCGATCCCGGGCGTCTGCGGGGAGCCGTCGGCGGCGACCGGAACGGCCCAGGTCACCGTCCAGTACGGGCGGGCGCGCTCCTCGGTGGGGCGGTCGGCGAGCAGCCCGGCGTCCAGGGAGCCGGAGGCGCCGGCGGTCTGCCAGACGGTGTGCCGCAGCCGCCCGGCCGCGTCGTCGGTGACGGTGACCTCGGTGACGCCGTCCGGGCGCGGCTCGGCGGCGCTGCGGGTCAGCGTGCGGGTGCCCTCCGGGGTCTCCACCACGACCTCGGCGAGGCCGGGGAGGGTGAGCAGCAGGGCGTCGTCGATGCCGGCCAGCAGGCGGCGGGTGAGATCCTCGGCGGCGGCGTCGCGCAGCGGCAGCACGACCACCGTGTCGTAGCCGTCGGGCGCCGGGCCCTCGGCCGCGAACGGAAGCCGCAGCAACGGCACATGGCCGTCCCGGCGGCGCAGTTCGTCGGCGAGGGCCGGCTGCGCCTCGGCCAGCGAGCGGGCCTCGCCGAGCGACCAGCGCACGCCGCCGGCGGCGCCGAGCACGGCGGGCTCGTCGGTGACGGCGAGGACGGCGGCGAAGCCGACACCGAAGCGGCCGACGGTGGGCCGGTCGTCCGCCCGCTTCGAGGACGCCCGCAGGGTGGAGAGCGACTCGACGGCGGCCTCGTCCAGCGGCGCGCCGGTGTTGGCGGCGGCCAGCACGCCGTCCGCCAGGGTGAGCCGCAGCCGGCCGGGCCCGCCGCCCGCGCGGGCCGCCGCGTCGGCGGCGTTCTGCGCCAACTCGACCACCAGGCGGTCACGGTACCCGCCGAGGGCGAGCTCCTCCTCGGCGTTGGCGTCCTCCCGGAACCGGGCCGGGGAGGCGGCCCAGGCGTCCAGCACCCGGCGGCGCAGCCCGGCGCTGCCGAAGTGGTCCGCGAGGTGCTCGTCCGTGCCGCTGCCGATGATCCGAGGTTCCACTGGACCTGCCGCCTTCCGCCGCCCTGTACTTCGTACGGGGGGCATTCTCCCCCGCCCGGGCACCCCCGGCGGACCGGGGTGGGGCCGCGCCTGTGCTGAAGCCGCTCCGACGGCCCGGCGAGGGGGGAACCCGATGGTGTCCGACCGTCCCGGGCCCGCAGCGCCGGGCCCGGGCCCGCGACACCGGGCCCAGGCCTGCGGCGCCGGCTCAGGAGTGGCCGAGCTCCTCGGCCGGGGCGTCCGGCTCGACCGAGCCGGAGGTGCGGTCGGGGTGCAGCTGGAGCGGCTCGACCACCAGCTCGTCCAGGATCAGCTCGGACGGCGCCGGCGGGGCCGGGATGACCGCCGCCTCGGAGTGGCCGCCGCAGCCGTACGCGAAGGAGACGATCTGACCGTCGGCCGGACCGAACTCGTTGCCGCAGACGCCGAACGCCTGGCCCAGCGAGCCGCCGATCGGGATCAGGAAGCCACAGCTGTTGCACGAGGCCGGTGCCGACTGCGCCATCGGGGTCTGCGGGCCGTGCGCCTTCTCCCAGCGGTCCGCCGCCAGGTGCAGGCCGAGGCGCGAGAGCACCCGGCTGCGGCCCATGCCGAGCTCCTCGGCGACGGCGCCGATCTGCGCGCGGACCGGGGCCGGCTGGATGTGCGGGTCGCTGACGACCACGTCCTCATCGGCGGCCAGCGCCACCGCGGAGTTCGGCGCCGGCTCGTCCTCGCCGGTCCAGCCCGGCTCCAGGCGCAGGTCGTCGGCGTCGGTGGGCAGCAGGTCGCCGGGGCCCATGTCGCCGGGGCGCAGCCGCTCGCTCCACGGCACCCACTGCGGGGCGAGGACGGCGTCGGGGCCGGGCAGCAGCACGACCTCGTCCAGGGTGACGTTCTTGGCGCGCGGGGCGCGGGCCACGGTGACGGCCCAGTGCCAGCCCCGGTAGGCCGCGTCCAGGCACTCGAAGGTGTGGGTCACGACGCGGTCGGCGTCCGCCTGGACTCCGAGGTGCGCACCGACGGTCTCTGCTCCGACGGCCTCGTCCGCTGCCTGCCGGGCGAGTTCGACGGCCTCGGCACAGAGCCGGTCGGGGGTACGGCTTCGCATCGCAGCACTCACGGCGTCGATTCTCTCCCAGTTCTTCTGTTGCCCACGGCGTGTTGCCTGTTCCGTCGCGGCTCGGTGTCCCTCGTCCATTCTGCGCGACCGCGGGCCGCCTCGGATACCGGCCGCGCCGCTCGCCCGCTCCCGCCGGCGCCCGGCCGGCCGTCGGGCGGACCCTGGGCAGGCTACCCGCCGGTCGGCCGCCCGGCACAGTCCGGGGCGGTGGCCGGCGCCGGAACGGCCGCGCCGAGCGGACCGGAATCCCGCGTCGCAGTCACGATTCTGGGGCAGGATGGGCTTGTGGCGGACGAAAACCCGTCGCAGCACGCACTGCGCGCCTCGCAGGCCGACGGCAGCCCCGACGAGGCGAACGCCGTGCCGCGACAGCAGCCTCCGGTCCTCGCTGCGGGTGAACCGCAGCCGGTGGGCACCTCCACGACGCCTCCGGATCCCACCGGGCCCGTGGACCTCGCCAAGCACCCAAACGCGCTCGTCGAGGAGGACGCGCTCGGGGAGTACCCTCTCGACGAGGAGGCCGCGGAGCCCCGCCGGCACTTCCTCGTCCGCACCGCCTCCGCCGCCGGCTCGCGCACCGGAAAGGTCGTACACGGCACCGGCCGGCGGATCCGCAAGGCCACCTCCGCGGAGGGCGCCGGCGAGTCCGGCCTCGCCAAGCTGATCGAGCTGCACGCGCTGAACTCCTTCGGCGACATGCTGATCACCGTCGCCCTGGCGTCCACCATCTTCTTCTCCGTCCCCACCGGCGAGGCCCGCGGCCGGGTGGCGCTCTACCTGCTGATCACCATGGCGCCGTTCGCCGTGCTGGCCCCGGTGATCGGCCCGCTGCTGGACCGCCTGCCGCACGGCCGCCGGGCGGCGATGGCGATGTCGATGCTGGCCCGCGCGGTGCTGGCGTGGACGATGGCCGGCACGGTGGCCGGCGGCGGGCTGGCGCTCTATCCGGAGGCGCTGGGCGTGCTGGTGGCGTCCAAGGCGTACGGGGTGGTGCGCAGCGTCGTGGTGCCCCGGCTGCTGCCGAGCCGGCTGTCACTCGTGAAGGCGAACTCACGCGTCACCCTGGCCGGACTGCTGGCCACCATGGTGGCGGCCGGGGTGGGCGGGCTGCTGCACCTGATCGGGCCCGGGTGGCCGCTGCGAGGCGCCTTCCTGGTCTTCGTGGTCGGCACCCTGATGGCCTTCCACCTGCCGCACGTGGTGGACTCGGCCAAGGGCGAGCAGCGCGCCGTCCTGCACGCGGAGGTGCACGGCGAGGCCGGGACCGCCCCCGCCGAAGCCGGAGCCGGGCCCGCACAGGCGGCCAAGGCCCCGAAGGCGTCGCTGCGCACCGTCGGCCCCTCGGTGATCCTGGCGCTGCGGGCGATGTCGGCGCTGCGCTGGCTGGTCGGCTTCCTGGTGATGTTCCTGGCGTTCCTGCTCCGTGACGACCCGATCGGCGGCCTCCAGCCCACCCTGGCCCTGGGCCTCGTCGCGCTGGCGGCCGGAACGGGCAACGCGCTGGGCTCGGTACTCGGCTCCTGGCTCCGCACCCGTGGCTCGGAGGCGACGATCACCGCGATGCTGCTGCTGGCCACCTGCGCGACGGCCGCCGCCGCGCTCTGGTACGGCGTGGTGACGGTGATCGTGGTTGCCGCGGCGTCCGGGGTGGCGGCCTCGCTGGGCAAGCTGGCGCTGGACGCGCTGATCCAGCGGGACGTCCCGGAGTCGGTGCGGACGTCCGCCTTCGCCCGTTCGGAGACGCTGCTCCAGCTGTCCTGGGTGGCCGGCGGTGCGGTCGGCATCCTGATGCCGCTGAACGGCGCGCTCGGCCTCTGGGTGGCGTCCGCGGTGGTCGGCCTGGTGCTGCTCTGGACGGTCCGCTCGCTGTTCCGGGTGAGGCTGCGCCACCGTGCGGCCGCGCCGCGGGCGGCCTGAGGGCCGCGCCCCGCCGGCGGCCGGGACGAGGCGGTGGTTTCCGGCCACAACACGCGGTTGCCCACCCCCGCGTAGCGTGATCGGCAAAGCCCGGTAGCCTCTGACCCATGAGCCTCAGCACCCGTGTCATCGCCGCCCTCGGCGCCGTCGTCGTGATCGGCGCCGGCACGGTCGGCGGGTCCATCGCCTACGCCATGGGCCAGGACGAGCCCGTCAGCCACCGCGCGACCCTCACCGTCGGCCGCTCCTCGATGGAGACCGGCCCGTTCTGCTTCAACGACGGCAAGCCGCTCACCGAGGACCAGCAGGGTGAGTGCCAGGACAAGGCCAGCAAGGCCCTGGACGAGGGCAAGCTCCCCAAGTCCGACGTGGTCGCCAGCGACATGATCGGCCTCGGCGTGACCCCGGACGTGGCGGACCGCGGCTGGTGGGCCAACACCAACGGCGGCGGCCAGGCCTCCGGCGGCCGCTTCATCCTGGCCCCGGCGACCAAGGGCTCCACGTACTCCGGCTCCGTTCCGGCCTCGAAGGCGATCAACGCCTCCGGCAAGACCCTGATCACCGTGGTCGAGTCCGACCCGAAGCAGCCCGACGCGATCTACGGCGTCTGGTACTTCGAGCTGAACACCCAGGACGCCTGATGGTCGCCCGGTGACCGCGCGACTTCCCGACGACGAGCAGTCGGCCCCCGAGCGGGGCCGGCTGCTCGTCGTCGTCGCGGTGGCCGCCGAGGCGGAGGCGGTCCTGCGCGGCCTCGGCGGGGCCGCGCGGAGCCTGCCGCTGCCCGGCGGTGAACTGCACCGCGCCGTGCACCCCTCGGGCGTGACGGTGGACGTGCTGGCGGGCGGGGTCGGCCCGGCCGCCGCCGCTGCCGCCGCGTCCGCCGCGCTCGCCGCCCACCGCTACGACGCGGCGGTCTCGGCCGGCATCGGCGGCGGCTTCGCCCCGCAGGCGCCGGTCGGCGCCACGGTGCTCGCCGACGCGATCGTCGCCGCCGACCTCGGCGCCGAGACCCAGGACGGGTTCACCGACGTCACCGAGCTGGGCTTCGGGACGGTCCGGCACACCCCGGCCCCCGCCGCCGTGGCGCTCGCCGCCGAGGCGCTGGGCGCCGTCACCGGCACCGTGCTGACCGTCTCCACGGTGACCGGCAGCGCCGGACGCGCCGCCGCGCTGACCGCCCGCCACCCCGGTGCGGTGGCCGAGGCGATGGAGGGCTTCGGTGTCGCCGAGGCCGCCGCCCGGCACGGCGTACCGGCCTTCGAACTGCGCACCGTCTCCAACCCGGTGGGCCCGCGCGACCGGGCCGCCTGGCGGATCGGCGAGGCACTGGCCGCGCTGGAGCGGGCCTTCGCCGCGCTGCCCCACCCGGAGTTCCTGAAGGAGGCCCGCCGTGGCTGAACAGCTGGGCATCGCCCACTCGCCCTGCCCGAACGACACCTTCGTCTTCCACGCCTGGACGCACGGCCTGGTGCCCGGCGCGGACGCCCCCGAGGTCACCTTCGCGGACATCGACATCACCAACAGCCTGGCCGAGCGCGGCGAGCTGGACCTCCTCAAGATCAGCTACGCCGCCCTGCCCTGGGTCCTGGACGAGTACGCCCTGCTGCCCTGCGGCGGCGCGCTCGGGCGCGGCTGCGGCCCGCTGGTGCTGACCCGCCCGGACACCGACGGCGACCTCACCGGCCGGACCGTCGCCGTCCCGTCCGAGCGGTCCACCGCCTACCTGCTGTTCCGGCTCTGGGCCGCCAAGGCGGTGCCGGGCGGCTTCGGCGAGATCGTCGTCCTGCCGTTCCACGAGATCATGCCCGCCGTCCGGGACGGCCGGGTGGACGCCGGGCTGGTGATCCACGAGGCCCGCTTCACCTACCGGCAGTACGGGCTGCACTGCCTCGCCGACATGGGTGAGGCCTGGGAGCAGGAGACCGGCCTGCCGATCCCGCTCGGCGCGATCATCGCCAAGCGCTCGCTCGGCACCGAGCGGCTGCGCGAGATCGCCGACGCGATCCGCTCCTCCGTCCGGCAGGCCTGGGCGGACCCTTCGGCCAGCCGGGAGTACGTGCTGGCGCACGCCCAGGAGATGGACCCGGCCGTCGCCGACCAGCACATCGGGCTGTACGTCAACGAGTTCACCGCGGACCTCGGCGAGGAGGGCTACGGCGCCGTCCGGGCGCTGCTCACCCGAGCCGCCGCCGAGGGGCTGGTACCCCCGGTCGACCCGGGTGCGCTCGCGTTCTGAGCCCCGCTGAACGCGGGGCGGACTCCGGCGGCGGACCGACGCCCTGGCCGGCCGATCCTGCCGGGCGGGCAGATCGGCCGGACGAGGACCTAGACGTCGAACTGGTCCGCCACCGCGCGCAGCAGTACGGCCAGCTTCTGACCGGCCGGCTTGGCCGGGTAACGGCCGTGCTGGAGGCCCGGCAGCACCGAGTCCATCATCGTGATCAGGTCCTGGACGAGCGCCGCCATGTCGTCCGGGCTCTTCCGCTGGGCGGCTGCCACCGACGGCAGCGCGTCCAGCAGTTGCACGGCCATCGCCTGGTCGCCGCGGTGGCCCGCGACCACGCCGAACTCGACCCGCTGGCCCGGCTTCAGCACGGTGACACCGGCGGGCAGCGCCTTGGTGTGGACGAAGACGTCGCCGCCGTCGTCGCGCGACAGGAAGCCGAAGCCCTTCGTCTCGTTGAACCACTTGACCTGGCCGGTGGGCATCTCGAACAGTCCTCGATGTGGGTGTGAGGGATCCCGGCCCTGGCCGGGGATCACTGGGTGGGAGGGCGGGCCGACCTCGGCTCGGCGCCCGCGGGGCGCTCACGGTCGGCACGCTGTAGGGAGCAGACTAACGGTCCGTCACTGCCTCATCCGCGTTCCGCGAAGGATCCGTACGGGGCTCTCGCGGCCACGGGCGACCCGGTACTGGCATGGCCGGGGCGCGACTCGGCGCTTTCCACTGGCTCACACCCCCGGTCTGAGGAGACGGGGCGCACCTGTCGCACCCCTCGGCACAGCCTGCATACCCCCGCTCAGCAGGGATCAAAACTCCCAGCTCCCGGGAAACTGCGCAACGTGACCGAACCGCTCGCCCCCGAAGCGGTCCGGCGCGGGCACCGCCCGGGCGCTCTGCGAGACTGGGGCGGCAGACCGACTCCCCCGGGCCCGCAGAGGAGCAAGCACAGTGAGCAGCCAGAGCGCCGACCGAGGCGACACCTACGTCAAGGCCGGAGCGATCGTCTTCGGGCTCGGTGCGCTCGCCACGCTCGTCACCTTCGTTCCGCTGTTCCTGCACCTCACGCCGCTGCCGACGGCCGCGTACTGGCTGAGCATGATGATGCCGCTGGGCTTCCTGCTCGCCCTGACCGGGCTGCTGGTCTCCGCCCGCGCCCAGCGCCGCCGGGTCCGCGGCTCCTAGCGCCCGGCTCCTAGTTCACACGGCTCACGCGACCGGCGAGGTGCCCGGCCAGCCAGGCGGGGAACTCGGTGAGGCCGGCCAGCACCACGTCCGCGCCCGCCGCCAGGAGTTCGTCCGCGCCGTACGGACCGGTGGCCACGCCCACCGCGACGGCTCCCGCGTGCCTGGCGCCCCGGATGTCGCCGAGGTGGTCGCCGACGTAGACGCTCGCGCCGTGCTCGCGCAGCGCGTCCCCCTTGGTCTCCGCCCAGAGGTCGCCGACCAGCGCGTCCGCGTGCAGCCCGGCGTGCTCCAGGTGCAGCCGGGCGTTCGGCTCGTACTTGCCGGTGATCACCGCGACCCGGCCGCCGTGCGCGCGGACCGCCTCCACGGCGGCGTGCGCGCCGGGCAGGGCGACGGTGGGGGCGAAGGCGTGGTCCCGGTACAGCTCGCGGTAACGGTCGACGGCCGCCTGGAGCCGCTCGGCCGGGAACCAGTTGCGCAGCTCGTCCACGAGCGGCGGGCCGAGCCGGGTGACCACCAGGTCGGCGTCGATGTACACGCCGGTCTCGGCGGAGAGCACCGCGTAGGTGGCCCGGATGCCGGGCCGGGTGTCCAACAGGGTCATGTCCAGGTCGAAGCCGACGGTGAGCGGGGCATCCGGGGTGGGGGGCATGCCGTCAGGCTATCCAACCCGGCCGACCGGCCGGCACGGTGATTTGCCGCGCCTTCTCCGTGGAACTTAGGTTTACCTGAGCTATCTGCGAGAGAGAGCCATGACCGACACCACCGCGCGACCGGCCACCGCACCGGGCAAGCGGCGGCTGTTGCGCCGCCGAATACTGTGGCTCGCCGCCGCCCTCGCCCTGCTCGCCGCGGCCGTCCTGCTGAGCCTGGCGGTCGGCAGCCGCACCAGAGCTGGTGGCAGCAGTGGTCGGCGGAGGACGAGCAGGCGGTGGCCGAGGCCCTGGAGCGCACGTCCACGGCCGAACTGGCCGAGCGGGCCGTCGACGAGCTGTCGGGCGGCCAGCGGCAGCGGGCCTGGATCGCGATGGCGCTCGCCCAGGGGACGGACATCCTGCTGTTGGACGAGCCGACCACCTTCCTGGACATCGCCCACCAGGTGGAGGTGCTGGACCTGGTCCGGCGGCTCAACGTCGAACGCGGGCGGACGGTGGTCGCCGTCCTGCACGACCTCAACCAGGCGGCCCGGTACGCGGACCACCTGGTGGCCATGCGCGACGGGCGGATCGTGGCCCAGGGCGAGCCGGGCGAGGTGGTGACGGCGGAGCTGGTGCGGGAGGTCTTCGGGCTGGACTCGGTGGTCGTACCGGACCCGGTGACCGGCACTCCGTTGGTGGTGCCGGGCGCGCCCTGGGCGGTGAAGGCGGACGCCTAGCGGGCAATTCGGACATAATCGACGCACCCTTTGTGCTCACCACCGCCCAGGACCGCCGATGCCCCCGACCACCCGCCGCACCCTGCTCGCGGGGCTCGGCGCCGCCGCCCTCACCGGCTGCAGCACGCGGCACACCACCCCGCCCGCCGACACCGTGGCGGCCACCGTCACGCCCAGCCCGACGCCGCTGCCGCCCGTCACGGTGAACACCGCGACGGGGCCGGTGCTCGTGCCGGGCGCGCCGATGCGCGTCGTCGCCCTGGACACCGCCGAGTTCGACTCCGCGCTCACCCTCGGCATCACCCCGGTCGGCGCGGCGCTGGCCCCCCTGGACTCCGGGTTCCCCGACTACTGGCCCACCTCCCGGCTCAGCGGGATCACGCGGGTCGGCGACATCGGCAACCCGGACCTCTCGGCGATCCGCGCCCTCCGGCCGGACCTCATCCTCTCCAACCAGACCCGCGACGGCGCCCGGTACGACCAGCTCCGCGAGATCGCCCCCACGGTGCTGACGCAGACCACCGGCGCCCCCTGGAAGGGCGACTTCCAGGTGCACGCCCAGGCCCTCAGCCGCCAGGAGGCGGCGGCGGCGTTCGTCGGCTCGTACCAACGGCACGTCTCCCAGGTGATCCAGGCCCTCGCCGGCGCCAAGGCCTCGGGCCGGAAGGTCAGCCTGGTGAGGTTCGTCGAGGGCGGCGGGATCCGGCTGTACGGCCGGCAGAACTTCCTCGGCACCGTCCTGGCCGACGTCCAGCTCGGCCGGCCGGACGCGCAGAACACCGACCAGTTCGACGTCGAGATCCCCATCGACCAACTCGCCAAGGCCGACGGCGATCTGCTGGTGTACGCCACCTACGGCAACCCGGCCGGCACCGCCGCCGTCCTGGCCATGCCGGCCTGGCAGTCCCTCGGGGCCGTGAGGGCGCACCGCGCCTTCGAGGTGGACGACCAGCTCTGGTTCCAGGGCATCGGCTACACGGGCGCCAACTACGTCCTCGCGGAGTTGCAACGGTTCCTGGGGGCGTGAGCGGCGGTCCCACGGCTCCCTCGCTCGGCGTAGACGCCGTAGTCGTTCATCGAGAACGCGGGCACCACGCTGACCGCCTGGCCGGGCTCGAAGCCGGTCACCTCCGGGCCGACGTCTACGCCGCCGCCGAGGACCTCGCCTGCGGCACGATCGAGTTGCCGGTCCGCAAGTCCACCGCCACCCACCACTTCCACGTGCTGCGCGAGGCCGGGCTCATCCGGCAGTACACGTCGGTACCTCGCGGATGAACGCGCTGCGCCGGGAGGAGTTCGAGGAGGCCTTCCCGGGGCTCCTGACCACGCTGATGGCCGAGCCCGAGCGCTGACCGGACCACGACCGGTCAGCCGCCCGCGTAACGGGCCGGCGACAGGCCCACCGCAGCCGTGAAGTCGCGGGTGAGGTGCGCCTGGTCGGCATAGCCGAGGTCGGCGGCGAGCGCCGCCCAGTCCACGTCCGCGCCCCCGTCCGCACGCTGGGCGGCCTCGTGCAGACGGGCCCGCCGCAGCACCCACTTGGGGGCGGCGCCGACGTACTCGGCGAAGAGGCGCTGCAACCGGCGGACGGTGACGCCGAACTCACCGGCCAGCTCGTCCACGCGGTGCAGGTCCGGCGAGGCGGTGATGCGCTCGACCATCGCGGCGGCCAGCTCGGCCTGCCGGCCCGCCACCGGGTCGGGCTCGGGCAGCCGCGCGAGCAGGAAGGCGTCCACCAGTGCGGCCGGCTCCGGGGCGCCGGACAACACCTCCTCGTTGAGCCGGTCGGTGCCCGGGCCGAAGATCCCGGCCGCCGGCACCGACCGGTCCGCGAGCCCGGCCGCCGGGCGGCCGGTGAGCAGGCGGAACCCGCCCGGCCGGAACCTGACCCCCAGCACGTGCCCGGCCCCCTCCAGCCGGCGGACGAACAGCGACCGGTCGACCCCGTACACGGCGGCCCGCGGCGCCTCGAAGACCAGGTGGACGTTGGGGTGGGAGAGCACCTTCTGCTCGTGGACGGGCAGGCCGCGGCGGTCCCAGCGCACCAGCCAGTAGTACTCGACCAGGCGCGCCAGCCCGGGGGCGGGCTCCAGCCGGGCCAGGTGGACCACGCCCGCCGCCCGTCCGGGGTGGAGGACCCCGCGGCCGAGATCAGGAGCGTTCACACCGCCAGGCTAGCCGTCGCGTTTCTTCAAGACCCGGCGGCACCGCCCGGCCCAGGATCGGCCCATGAACGGTCATGCACTCCACCCCCTCATGGCTCGCGCCGCCACGGAAGCCGCGCGCATCGCCCGCGGCGTCCGTCCCGAACAGCTGGACGGGCCCACCCCCTGCGCCGGGTTCGACACCCGGACGCTGGTCAACCACTGGGTGCTCTACACCTCCCACGGCCTGGAGCACCGGGCCCTGCGCAAGGAGCTCCCGAAGGACCTGACCGAACACGACTTCACCACCGACCCGGAGTGGGCCGACGCCTACGCCGCCCAGCTGGAGCGGGCGGTCGCGGCCTGGGCCGACCCGGCGGTCTGGGAGGGCGACCTGGACCTGGGCGGGTCGTCCATGCCCGCGACGGCCATCGCCCGGATGCTGATCCTGGAGCTGGTGGTGCACACCTGGGACGTCGCCCGCGCCACCGGCCAGCCGAGCGAGGTCGAGGACGACCTGGCCGTGGCGACCGTCGGGCTGGTCGAGGAGCTCGCCGAGATGTACCGCCAGTACGACGGCTTCGCCGCCCCGGCGGCCGTGCCCGCCGACGCCTCGCCGCTCGACCGCGCGCTGGCGGCGTCCGGTCGCGACCCGCAGTGGGCGCCGGCGACCGCGTCGGCCTGAGACGTACCGGGCGGGCCCGCGACCCCTCAGGCCGCAGGCCCGCCCAGCGCGCCACGGACCAGCCGCATGACGGCCGGGACAGCCGTCCGCAGGTCCCCCTCGGGGCCGGCCACCTCGCCCGCCAGCGCGTCGAAGGTCTCGAAACCGGTGAGGACGAACAGCAGCGCCGCCGCGTCCTGCGGCGCACCGTCGAGCCGGGCGGCCAGCACCCCGGCACCCTCACGGCGGCGGGCGTCGCGCGCACCGACGACCCGGCCCACCTCCTCGTCCAGGGCGGCCAGCGCACGCAGCCGACGGGTACAGACCCGGTCCACCGCCCAGAAGCCGCCCATCACCTCGACGAAGCGGTCCACCGCCGGCCAGGGCTCGGGCAAGGCGAACGCCTCGGCGAGCCGCGCCATCCCGCCCTCGGCCGCGAGCGCGTCGCAGACCGCCTCCAGCAGGCCCGTCTTGGAGCCGAACTGGTAGTACACGGTGGCGCGCGCGACGTCCGCCCGCTTGGCGACCGCATCCAGCGAGAGCGTGCCCGCCCCGGTCAGCTGCCCCCGCGCGGCCGCGACGATCCGCGCGCGCGTCTCGTCCACGTCCGCCTGCCGCTGTCCCATCCGGTAGGACCGGGGGCTCATCGCGCTCGCCTCCACTCGCTCGTCCCGCCGCCGGTGCAACGGCCGTCGGACCTCTCGTGAACAGGCAGTATCCCCGATGGCTCCGAACCCCGGCCGGGCGAGCCCTCCGCTCCCCGGCCGGGGGCGTCAGACGATGACCCGGCCGCCGCTGACGTCCAGCGTCTGGCCGGTGATCCACGAGGACGCGGTGGAGGCGAGGAAGAGCGTGGCCGCCGCGATGTCGGCCGGTTCGCCGAGCCTGCCGAGCGGGTGGGCGGCGGCAACCGCCGCCTGCAGCTCGGGCGGCATGACGGCGGCCGTCCGCTCGGTCCGGACGGCGCCGGGCGCGATCGCGTTGACCCGGACGCCCTCACCCGCCAGCTCCAGGGCGAGGTGGCGGGAGTACATCAGCACCCCCGCCTTGGCGGCGGCGTACGCGGCGGAGGCACCGCTGGGCAGCCGGCCGGCCGTGGAAGCCATGGTGATCACCGAGCCGCTGCCGCGCTGCAACAGGCGTGGCAGGAAGGCCTGGACGGTGAGGAAGGTGGCCGTGAGGTTGGCGTCCAGCACGGCGCGCCAGTGCTCTTCGGTCTCCCGGACGGTCGGCACGGGGTAGCCGTCCCCGCCGGCGAACGCAGCGAGGACGCCGACCGGGCCGAGCTCCTCCTCGATCCGGGCGCCGGCCCGGGCGAGCGCGGCGGCGTCGGTGCAGTCGGCGACCAGGCCGCGCGCCTCGGCACCGGACGCGCGCAGCTCCCCCTCGACGGCGGCGAGGGCCGCCTCGTCCCGGCCGAGGACGGCGACGGCCGCGCCCTGCCGGGCGAACGCCCGGGCGGTCTCCGCGCCGATCCCGCGGCTGCCTCCGGTGATCACGACGACCTTGCCGGTCAGGTCGGGGTACTGAACTCCCATGTCCCATCACTCCCTTGAGCCGCACTGTTGTGGTTCACTGGATTCAGTCATACAGCCTGTCTGAATGAATCGGCAAGGGCGCACCCCGGGAGACCGCGAGGGCCGCCCGCAAGGAGGAACCCGATGAAGCTCGCCGTCGTCGGCGCCACCGGACGCACCGGCCGCCTGGTCGTCGACCTGGCCCTGGCCGCCGGGCACACCGTCACGGCGGTGGCCCGCACACCCGCCCGACTACCGGAGTTCGCCCACGGGACCCCGCGCATCGCGCAGGCCGACGTCCACCGACCCGGCTCCCTCCAGGGGCCGTTGGCCGGCCAGGACGCGGTGGTCTCGGCGCTCGGCGCCACCGGCCGGGCAGCCACCACCGTCTTCTCGGACGGCGCACGGGAGCTGGTGACCGCAGCGCGGGCCGGCGGGGTGCAGCACCTGGTGGCGCTGGGCTCGGCAGGCCTGGAGACCGACCATCTCCCCTTCGCCCAGCGGGTGGTGACGCGGCTGGTGGTCGACCGGCTCTACCGGGAGATCCACCGCGACCTGACCCGGATGGAGGCGGTGCTGGCCGGCTCCGAAACGAACTGGACCGTCGTCCGCGCCCCGATGCTCAAGGACGGACCGGCCGCCGCCGACCCCCGTGTCTCGTACGGGCTTCCGCTCCCGGACTCGGGCACCGCCACCCGGGCCACCATCGCCGCCTGGATCGTCCGGCACCTCGGCGCGCCCGCGACCTTCTGCCGCCGGATCACCATCGCCGACCGCTGAGCCGGTCGCCCGCCGCCTTCCGGCCCCGCGGGTCAGCCCCCTGGCTGGGCACGCCGCTTCAGCGCCACGGCCAGCAGGAACAGCGCCGACAGCACGGCCGCCAGGCGCAGCACACCGGGAGCGGCCGACCACGTGACCTGACCGACCTGCTGGCCCGGCTGGAGCGCCTCGCCCCAGCGGCCCTGGGCGCGGCCCCAGAACCAGAGCGTGGTGCCGCTCATCGTCAGCAGCGGGATGCCGAGGATGCCGACCTTGCGGGTGAAGTCGGTCAGTCGGCCGGACAGGTAGCCGAGCCCCCAGCCGACCAGCATCACCACGATCTGGCTGGAGACCGCGCCGCCGATCAGGGTCACCGCCGCGAGCAGCAGGAGCGGGGAGGGGCGGCGGCCGGCCATCGCGGACGGCTTCGGGGCGGCCCCGGCGGCGCCTTCGGACGCGGCAGGCTGCGGCGCGGGCACCACCCTGCCCTTCCCGCGCCTTCTTCCCCTGCCCTTCGCGGGGGCCGGTTCGGCCGGCGGGGTCTGCGCGGGGACCTCCCCCGGGGCGCCCTCGGCGGCGGTCCGCTGCTCGGGGATCGGCTTGACCGCCGGGCCGGGGCCGTCCGAGAAGTCGAGCGACACGAGCGACCAGTCGCCCGCGTTCACGGCCGTGAACGGCGCCGGCACGGCATCCGGATCGGCGTCCGCATCCGCGATCGGCTGCGACACCCAGGGCGAGCCCGGGTCGTCGGCGGCCGCCGGCCTCCGCACGGCGGGCGGCCGGTCGACGGGGTGGTCCGCCGGGGGCCCGGCAGGCGGCGCGGAGGGCCGCGGCGGCACCGCGGGCGCCCCCTCGGCGTACACACTGTCCTCGTCGCCGGAGCCCGGTCCGCCCCCCGCGCCGTCACCACCCCCCGGTGGCCCGCTCCACGGCCCCCGCTTGCGCCACCACTCGCCGTCCGCCATCGCCCCAACCCCGCCTCACCCGTGCCGCAACGGCCGTCGTGGGGCCGCCGGTCAGACGGTACCCACCCGAACCGGGGCCACGCCGACCGGTCCCCACCGTCCGTCCTCGCGACTAACCTAGGTCGAATGACCACACAGCAGGGCCCCCAACGCCCCGGCAAGGCGCCCACCGGCCCCCGCACCCTCGCCGAGGAGCTCCGCAGCCGCGCGGACGACGACCTCGCCACCCTGCTCCGGTCCCGCCCCGACCTGCTCAACCCCGTCCCCGGCGACCTCACCCAGCTCGCCGCCCGGCTCTCCTCCCGCGCCTCCGCGCTGCGCGCCCTGGAGCGACTGGACCGCTTCACCCTCCAGGTCGCCGAGGCGATGGCCGCCGCCCCGGACGGCGCCTCCCCGGCCACCGTGAAGGCCCTGCTGACCGGCCCGGCCCGGGTCAAGCCGCACCCGGGCGCCACCCCGCTGACCGCCGCCGACCGGTCCGCCGTCGGCGCCGCCCTCCCCCGGGCGTTCGCCACCCTGCGTGACCGCGCCCTGCTCTGGGGGCCGGAGAACGGGCCGCGCCTGGTCATCGCGGCCCGCGAGGCACTCGCGCCCACCGCCGCCAACCCCGGCCGGACCGGGCTCGGCCCGACGCTGGCCGACGCCACCGCCGGCATGTCCCCGGCCCGGCTCCAGCAGCTGCTCGCCTCCGCCGGGCAGCCCGCCACCCCGGACCCGGTGACCGCCGTCGCCGCGCTCACCGCGCTGCTCGGCGACCGCGCCCGCTGCGACGCCCTGCTCGCCACCGCCCCCGAACCGGCGCTGCGGCTGCTGGACCGCCTGGTCTGGGGCCCGCCCACCGGCACCGTCCCGGACGCCACCCGCCCGGTCACCGCCGAGGACGCGCAGAGCCCGGTCGAATGGCTGCTGGCCCGCGGCCTGTTGCTGCCCAGCAGCCCCGGCAGCGTCGTCCTGCCCCGCGAGCTCGCCCTGCACCTGCGCGGCGGCCGCACCCACCGCGTGGTCGAGCCGGTCCAGCCGGAGCCGGCCCCGGCCGCCGCCCCGCGTGATCCACAGGTTGTGGACAGGGCGGCCGCCGGGCAGGCCCACACCGCCGTCCGGATCGTCGAGGAGCTGCTCGACCTCTGGGGCCTCAACCCGCCGCCCACCCTGCGCGCCGGCGGCCTCGGCGTCCGCGACCTCAAGCGGACCGCGCAGGCCCTGGAGACCACTGAGCAGCAGACCGCCTTCTGGCTCGAACTCGCCTACACCTCGGGCCTGCTGGCTCCCGACGGCGAGGCCGACGAACGCTGGGCACCCACCCCGGCGTACGACGGGTGGCTCCAGCAGGACACCGCCGACCGCTGGCTGCTGCTGGCCGGCAGCTGGCTCGCCGCCACCCGCGTCCCCGCCCTCACCGGCACCCCGGACGGCAAGGGCAAGGCACGCGCCGCTCTCGGCCCCGAGCTGGACCGCACGCTCGCCCCCTCCGTCCGCCGCGGCGCCCTCGCGCTGCTCGCCGAACTGCCGCCCGGCACCGCCGCCACCGCCGACGAACTGCTGCCCACCCTGCACTGGCAGCGCCCGCTGCGCGGCGGCCCGGCCACCGGACAGGCCCCCACGACCGGCCAGGGCCCCGCCGGACAGACCCCCGCCGGACAGGCCCCCGCCACCGGACAGGGCCGCGACCTGCGCGACGACCTCACGGCCTGGACCCTCGCCGAGGCCGAACTGCTCGGCATCACCGGCCGCGGCGCCCTCGCCTCCCCCGCCCGCGCACTGCTCACCGCCGAGGCCGACCCGGCCGAGGTGCTGGCCCCGCTGCTGCCGCAGCCGCTGGACCACGTCATCCTCCAGCCGGACCTCACCGCGATCGCCCCCGGCCCGCTGCTCACCCCGCTCGCCCAGGCGCTCGCGCTCTGCGCCGACATCGAGTCCAAGGGCGGCGCCACCGTCTACCGGTTCACGCCCGCGTCGGTCCGCCGCGCCCTCGACGCCGGCCGCACCGCCGCCGACCTCCAGACCTTCCTGGAGCAGCACTCGCGCACGCCCGTCCCGCAGCCGCTCGGCTACCTGATCGACGACGTCGCCCGCAGGCACGGCATCCTGCGGGTCGGCGCCGCCTCCTCGTACCTGCGCTGCGACGACCCGGCGCTGCTGAACGAGGTCCTGGCCGACCGCCGCTCCGTCGACCTGCGGCTGCGCCTGCTCGCCCCGACCGTGCTCGCCGCCCAGGCCACGCCGGACGTGCTGCTCGCCGCCCTGCGCGGCATGGGCTACGCGCCCGCGGCCGAGTCCGCCGAGGGCGACGTGCTGATCACCCGGCCGGACAGCCACCGCACCCCGCCGCGCGCGGCCCCCGTACCCGTCCCCGACGGCCCGCCCACGCCCGACGACACCCTGCTCGCCGCCGCCATCAAGGCCATCCGGGCGGGCGACCGCGCCGCCACGGCCGTCCGCCGCGAGGCCGCCCCCGACCCGCGCCAACTCCCGCGCACCCCGGCCGCCGAGACCCTCGCCGCGCTGCAGACGGCCGTCCTGCTGGGCGAACGGATGTGGATCGGCTACCTCAACGCCGAAGGGCTCTCCAGCCAGCGGATCATCGACCCGGTCAAGGTCGAGGGCGGCTACGTCACCGCCTTCGACCACCACGCCGACGAGCTCCGCACCTTCGCCCTGCACCGGATCACCGGCGTGGCCGAACTGGAGGAGTAGCCGCCGGATCAGTGGCCCTGCCGGGCCTCCTTGACCTTCTCCTTGACGGCCTTGTCCGCGAGCGTGCCGATCTGGTCCTTGCCGACCGGCAGCTCGGGGGCGCCGGCCAGGTCGGCGATCAGGAAGGCGGGGGACGCGAGCAGCCCGCCGGGGCCCTCGCCGACGCCCGCGAGGGCGTGGGCGGAACCGGCGGAGGAGGCGGTCACGGCGAAGGCCGAACCGAGGAGGGCGAGAGCGGTGAGGGCACGCTTCGGCTTGTTCATGACCTGCTCTGACGAGCGACGCCCGGACCGGTCACCGCGCTCCGATTGACGCCTCCGGCGATGCGGCGTAGTCCGGAGGGGAGGGGGGTCGCGGAAGGAGTCACCATGCTCGGCGATCAGATAGCGGAGATACAGAGCCAGGACACCGTCCGGCGGGTGCTCGCCGGCGGCGAGGGCCCGGTGGTCGAGGTCTCGTTCCAGGGCGCCGGGGAGGTCCTCGGCACCCCGGTCACGGAGTTCGCCACCTACGAGTCGGAACTGCACGCCGACGGCACCCTGTTCGGTGAGGGCCAGGGCGTCGACATGACCGCCGACGGCCAGACCATCACCTGGCACGGCAGCGGCGTCGGCCACTTCACCGAGGGCGGCGGTGTCTCGTACCGCGGCTCGGTCTACTTCACCACCGCGTCCCCGCAGTTCTCCCGGTTGAACGGCACCGCCGGCGTCTTCGAGTTCGAGTCCGGCGCCGACGGCAAGAACACCGCCAAGGTGTTCGAGTGGAAGTAGCCCCCCTCAGGGCGGCCTCCCGCCTTTCCCGCCGGATGGGCGACACTGGAGGGTCTGCGTCCCGACAGACCTGTCAGCCAGTGGAGGGCTTCCCCGCGTGAACGACGGACCGCTCATCGTCCAGAGCGACAAAACTCTTCTCCTGGAGATCGACCACCCCAAGGCCGCCGACTGCCGCCGGGCCATCGCGCCGTTCGCCGAACTGGAGCGCGCGCCCGAGCACGTGCACACCTACCGGGTGACCCCGCTCGGGCTGTGGAACGCACGCGCCGCCGGGCACGACGCCGAGCAGGTCGTCGACGCCCTGGTGACGTACTCCCGCTACCCCGTGCCGCACGCGCTGCTGGTCGACGTGGCCGACACCATGGCGCGCTACGGGCGGCTCAGGCTCAGCAAGCACCCCACCCACGGCCTGGTGCTCACCACCACCGACCGCCCGGTGCTGGAGGAGGTGCTGCGCTCCAAGAAGATCATCCCGCTGGTCGGCGCCCGGGTGGACCCCGACACCGTCGTCGTCCACCCGTCCGAACGCGGGCAGATCAAGCAGGTGCTGCTCAAACTCGGCTGGCCCGCCGAGGACTTCGCCGGCTACGTGGACGGCGAGGCGCACCCCATCGAGCTGGACCAGAACGGCTGGCAGCTGCGCCCCTACCAGGCGCAGGCGGTCGAGGGCTTCTGGCACGGCGGCTCGGGCGTCGTGGTGCTGCCCTGTGGCGCCGGCAAGACGCTGGTCGGCGCGGCCGCGATGGCCGAGGCCAAGTCGACCACGCTGATCCTGGTCACCAACACCGTCTCGGCCCGGCAGTGGAAGCACGAGCTGGTCAAGCGGACCACGCTGACCGAGGACGAGATCGGCGAGTACAGCGGCACCAGGAAGGAGATCCGCCCGGTCACCATCGCGACCTACCAGGTGATGACGACCAAGCGAAAGGGCGTCTACGCCCACCTGGAGCTGTTCGACGCCCGCAACTGGGGCCTGGTGGTCTACGACGAGGTCCACCTGCTGCCCGCGCCGGTGTTCAAGTTCACCGCCGACCTGCAGGCCCGCCGCCGGCTCGGCCTGACCGCCACCCTGGTCCGCGAGGACGGCCGCGAGGGCGACGTCTTCTCGCTCATCGGCCCCAAGCGCTTCGACGCCCCGTGGAAGGAGATCGAGGCGCAGGGCTATATCGCGCCCGCGGACTGCTGCGAGGTCCGGGTCACCCTCACCGACTCCGAGCGGCTCGCCTACGCGACCGCGGAGCCCGAGGAGCGCTACCGCTTCTGCGCCACCACCGCCACCAAGCGGCGGGTGGTGGAGGCACTGGTCAAGAAGCACGAGAAGGACCAGACGCTGATCATCGGCCAGTACATCGACCAGCTGGACGAGCTCGGGGAGGTCCTGAACGCCCCGGTGATCAAGGGCGAGACCAGCAACGCCCAGCGCGAGAAGCTGTTCGAGGCCTTCCGCACCAAGGAGATCAGCGTCCTGGTGGTCTCCAAGGTGGCCAACTTCTCCATCGACCTGCCGGAGGCGACCGTCGCCATCCAGGTCTCCGGCACCTTCGGCTCCCGCCAGGAGGAGGCCCAGCGCCTGGGCCGTGTCCTGCGCCCGAAGGCGGACGGCCACGCGGCGCACTTCTACTCGGTGGTGGCCCGCGACACCGTCGACCAGGACTTCGCCGCCCACCGCCAGCGCTTCCTGGCGGAGCAGGGCTACGCCTACCGCATCATCGACGCGGACGACGTGCTCTGACGGCCGGTGCCTGACGCCTGGGCCTGACGCCTAGTACCTGACGCCGTCGCGCCCGAGGAAGACCACGCGCGCGGCGGTGTCGAGGGCGATGCCGACGTTGCGGACGGCGGTCTTCAGCGGGCTGCGGTGCCGGCCGGGGCCGGTGGCCGCGATGGCGGTGGCGCCCGCGGGGCGGGCGGGGGCGGACTTCTGGTTCGGCACTCGCGGCGCCGTGACGTGTACGGTGCTCATGTCTTCAACGGTAGGTCCGTGGCGGGCCGGGCACATCACCCCAAAGGCCGTACCGGACGGGCCGGAAGTCGTCCTCCGGGTGTACTGAGGCCCCCGCCACCCCCTACGCCTCCCCCTACGGGACGGGAGAAGTGGGAGAGGACGCCGGGGCGGTCGCGGGGCTGGGCGTGCCGGCCTCCAGGTGGTCGGGTACGCCGGTCCGAGGCAGCGCGGCAAACTGGATGGCACCGGGGCCGCGGGCCGTCTAGGATCGTCTGTCTGCCCCCTCCCGAACCGTGGTACCTGCTGAGTCCCGCAGGCAGCCGGGGGAGGCGCCGACCGCACGATGGGCCCCTCCTGCCCGTTGCCGGGCAAGGAGGGACGGTCGGCTGTGTCCACCGTGAGCTCCAACGATCCGCTGCGCCCGTCTCCGGGGCAGCCGGGAAGGTTCGCTGTGCCCGCCACCCCCACCACCGACCCCCTCCAGCGCGAACGCGACCACCTGGCCGCCTCCCGGGCCGCCCTGCGCGCCATGCGGGAGGACGTCGAGTCGCTGGACATCCGCGACGTGACCGGCACCTGGGTCACCGCCGTCGTGCTGCAGAACCAGATCGAGGCCCGGATCGCCGCCCTGGCCGACCTCTCGCACACCCCGCTCTTCTTCGGCCGCCTCGACTACCTGCACGCGATCAGTGAGGAACTCTCCGAGGGCTCCGGCGGGGAGAACTTCTACATCGGGCGCCGGCACGTCCACGACGCCGACGGCGACCCGATGGTGATCGACTGGCGCGCGCCGGTCTCCCAGCCGTTCTACCGGGCCAGCCGGACCGAGCCGATGGACGTCGACCGCCGCCGGCGCTTCGGCTACACCGGCGGCGAGCTCACCGCGTACGAGGACGAGCACCTCTCCGACCCGGCCGAGTCGGACTCCGCCTCGGCCCTGCTCGCCGCCGAGATCGAGAAGCCCCGCGTCGGACCGATGCGCGACATCGTCGCCACCATCCAGCCCGAGCAGGACGAGATCGTCCGCGCCGACATCACCGGCACCGTCTGCGTCCAGGGCGCCCCCGGCACCGGGAAGACCGCCGTCGGCCTGCACCGCGTGGCCTACCTGCTGTACGCGCACCGCGAGCGGCTCGCCCGGACCGGCACCCTGGTGATCGGGCCGAACAACGCCTTTCTCTCCTACATCGAGCAGGTGCTGCCCGCCCTCGGCGAGCTGGACGTCGCCCAGGCCACCGTCCAGCAGCTGGTCGCGCACGTCGAGGTGAAGGCCGAGGACACCGCCGAGGCGGCCCGGCTGAAGGGCGACGCCCGGATGGCCGAGGTGCTGCGCCGGGCGGTGCGGGCCGGCATCACCCTGCCCACCGAGCCCTGCGTGGTGGTCCGCGGCTCCCGGCGCTGGCGCGTCCCGGCGTACGAACTGGTCGAGATCATCGAGGAGTTGAAGGGCCGCGACATCCGCTACGGCGCCGCCAGGGAGGCCCTGCCGCAGCGGATCGCGCACGCCGTGCTGCTGAAGATGGAGCAGGGCGGCGAGGCCCCGGACGACCGGGTGCAGGACGCGGTGGCCCGTAACTCCGCGGTCAAGGCGCTGGTCAAGGAGTGCTGGCCGCTGGTCGAACCGGCCAAGCTGGTGCTGCGGCTGCTCTCCGACCCGGAGTTCCTGGCCGCGTGTGCGGAGGGCGTCCTCACCCCCGAGGAGCAGCGGACGGTGCTCTGGCCCAAGCCCGGCCGATCGGTGAAGACCGCCCGCTGGACACAGGCCGACGCCGTCCTCGTGGACGAGACCGCGGACCTCGTCCACCGCACGGCCTCGCTCGGGCACGTGGTGCTGGACGAGGCGCAGGACCTCTCGCCGATGCAGTACCGCGCGGTCGGCCGCCGCTGCACCACCGGCTCGGCGACCGTCCTCGGCGACCTCGCCCAGGGCACCACCCCGTGGGCGACGGCGAGTTGGCCGGACGCCCTGCACCACCTGGGCAAACCGGCCGCCCACATCGAGGAGTTGACCAAGGGGTTCCGCGTCCCCGAGGAGGTCATCGCCTACGCCTCCCGGCTGCTGCCGGCGATCGCCCCCGGCCTCGCCCCGGCGACGTCGGTCCGCGAGGCGCCCGGCTCGCTGACGATCACCCGCGTCCCGGAGGACGGGCTGGAGAAGGCGGTCGTCGAGGCCTGCCACCGGGCGCTGGAGCACGAGGGCTCGACCGGCCTGATCGCTGCCGACGCGCGCATCCCGCTGCTCGCCGAGGCGCTCGACGCGGCCGGCCTGCCGCACCTCTCCCCCGGCGCCGAGACCAGCGCCGAAGCCCGGCTGACCCTCGTCCCGGCCTCGCTGGCCAAGGGCCTGGAGTACGACTACGTGGTGCTGGACGAGCCGGCCGCGGTGGTCGCCGGCGAGCCGGACGGGCGGACCGGCCTGCGCCGCCTGTACGTGGCGCTCACCCGTGCCGTCTCCGGGCTGGCGGTGCTGCACGCCGAGCCGCTGCCCGAGCAGCTGGGCTGAGCCGGGCGGCACCCAGGGGGAAGGCGGCACCCACGAGGAAGGGGACCGGCCGATGCCGGTCCCCTTCCCGCCGAGCCGACGGCCACCGATCGCTCAGCCGTCGGCGCTTCCACGCTCAGCCGTCGATCAGGGCACGCCACTCGGCGACCTTGCCCGCGTCCACCGGCGACCGCCACCCGTCGGCGCGGACCGCACCGCCGACGTGGAAGGCGTCGAAGCCGGCCGCCCGCAGGCCCGGCAGGTGTTCGGCCCGCAGCCCGCCGCCGATCAGGATCCGCTGGCCGTACCCGGGCTCGCCGTCCCTGGCCAGCTCGGCCGCGAGCACCTCCCGGCCGGCGTCCACACCGGCGGCCGCGCCGGAGGTGAGGAAGGTGTCCAGCCCGGGCAGTGCGCCGACGGCCGCGCGGAGGGCGGCCCGGTCGGCGCTGTGGTCGATCGCCCGGTGGAAGGTCCAGCGGCAGCCGGCCACCGCCTCGGCGACGGCCGCGGTGGCGGCGAGGTCGACGGCGCCGTCGGCGTCCAGGAAGCCGAAGACGAACTCGTCCGCCCCTTCGGCCCGGAGTGCGGCGGCGCGGGCCCGCAGCCCGTCCAGGTCGCCGGGCGTGAAGCCGTCCCGGGTGCGCAGCATGACGCGCAGCGGGAGGTGCACGGCGGCGCGGATCCCGGCGAAGTCCTCGGCCGACGGCGTGAGTCCGTCGGCGGCCATGTCCGTGACCAGTTCGAGCCGGTCGGCGCCGCCCGACTCGGCGGCCTGGGCGTCCTGGGGCGTCAGCGCGATGACTTCGAAAATTGGTCTAGACATATGCGAAGCCTGCCACATCCGCCCGGCGGCGGCGAGCCCTGCGCGGCTGTACGCCGGGCACTCCGTCGCGCCTTCCGTCGAACGCCCGGCCAGGCGTCCGGTCACGCGCCCGGCCAGGCGTCCGGCCAGGCGTCCGGCCGGGCGTCCGATCAGGCGATGCTGTGGGCGCCACCCGCCCCGGCCCCGCGCCCGATCATCAGCGGCGCCACGATCAGCGCCACCGCCGCGGCGGAGATCGGCAGCAGGTTCCAGAGGCCGCCTGTCGTCTGCCAGAGGGTGAACATGCCGAAGGTGGCGGTCAGCGGCAGCATCGCGAGCCCGATCGCCGCCGGCACCAGCCGGCCGCGCAGCGCCGTCAGCACCAGGAACAGCGGGACGACCACCAGCACGGCGGAGCGCGGGCCGTTCAGCATGTAGTGGGAGTCGAAGCCACCCTGGGAGGCGATCACCAGCCAGCCGCCGACCACCGACGCCAGCACCAGGCCGCGGCTGCGCCAGGTCGGCTCGCCCAGCATCTCCCGCGGCGCCGCGATCACCAGCAGGCCGGAGAGCAGGAACGGCATCGCCGAAGAGCCGACGGCCAGGACCCACCACGCGTTGATCCCGTCCGCCACGAAGACCTCCTTCATCCCGAGCAGCCCGGCAGCCATCACCGCCACCGAGATCACCCGCGCCTCCGCCCACCGCCCCAGCAGGGCGGCGAGGGCCAGCAGCAGCGACGCCACCGGCTGCGCGAAGGCGGCCACCAGCGTGACCACCGACGAGGTGTGCTCGAGCCGCCAGGCGAGCTGGTCCGAGTCGCCGACCCACGGGTACAACCCGGCCCCCGCGGCCGCCCCGGCGATCAGCGGCGCGGCCAGTGCGAGCAGCCGCCCGCCGGGCGAGAAGGCGGTCAGCCGGGTGCGCACCCGCAGGCCGTACGCGGCGAGGTCGAGCGCCTCCCGGACGACGGCCGGCTTCCCGGCCTCGGCCGTGGTGTCGGAGAAGACGGCGGCGAGTTCGTCCCCGCGCTCACGGCGGTAGCGTGCCGGGTAGAACTGGAGCGCCGCCTTCATCGCGACGGTCGGCGTGTTCATGGTCATGCGAAGGTCCCCCTGGCCCTTGGGTGAAACACGGAGAGGCGGCGTTCCGCCTCGCTGGCGACGGCGCGCAGCCGCTCCGCCTCGGTGGCGAGCGCGGCCCGGCCGGCGACGGTCAGCGCGTAGGTGCGCCGAGCCCGGCCGTCCACGACATCCTCGGCCGCGACCTCGATCAGGCCCTGCTGGAGCAGCCGGTCGAGGGCGCCGTAGAGCGTGCCGGTGCGCATCGCGACCCGGCCGCCGGAGATCGCGGCGACCTCCTGGATCAGCGCATAGCCGTGTCTGGGGGCGTCGGCCAGTGCGGTGAGCAGAAGCAGCGTGGGCTCCTGCATGGAGCGTTCGGTCATGGAACTACATATATCGTCAAACTACCTATAGGTCCAGTGGAAGCCCCGGCCGAACCCCCGGCGCGCCGGGCCACCACAATGACTCCCATGCCGACGGACGACCTGCTCACCGCCTGGACCGCCCTGCTGCACCGCTGCGGCGCGAGCGCCGACCCCGAGCCCTACGGGCGCGACCTGCTGCACCGCTGGGCCGAGCCGCAGCGCCGCTACCACACCACCGACCACCTGCGGGCGATGCTGCACCAGGTGGACGCGCTGGCCGGGCACGCCGGGGCCCCGGACACCGTCCGCCTCGCCGTCTGGTTCCACGACGCCGTCTACCGCCCCGACCGCTCCGAGAACGAGGAGCGCAGCGCCGCCCTCGCCGTCCGGGCGCTCACCGAGGCCGGCCTCCCGGATCAGCGGACCGCCGAGGTGGCCCGGCTGGTCCGGCTCACCGTCACCCACCACCCCGAGCCCGGCGACCGCGACGGCGAGGTGCTCTGCGACGCCGACCTCGCCGTCCTCGGCACCACCCCCGAGGCGTACGCGGCGTACGCGGCCGCCGTCCGGGAGGAGTACGCCTTCGTCCCCGAGCCGGACTTCCGGGCCGGCCGGGCGGCGGTCCTGCGCCAACTGCTCGCGCTGCCCGCGCTCTACCGCACCCCCACCGCCCACGCGCGCTTCGACGCCCCCGCCCGCGCCAACCTGGCCGCCGAACTCGCCGCACTGGAGGGCTGAGGCCCGTCGCCGGAGTCCCGTCCGCCCGACGGCAGGCGCCGGGGGACGCCCCTAGGCCAGCTGCCCGACGGGTGCCACGACCGTGCCCTCCTTGCCGCAGACCCAGTGGGGCTCCGGGCCCAGCTCGGGCTCGACGCTGAGCGCGTGCGGGTCCCCGTCGGCCGCGCAGGAGGCGCAGAGCGGCCAGCGGCCGTAGGCCTCCAGCAGCGCGTCCTGGACGTCCTGGGCGACCAGCCCGAGCACGTACTCGGTGCCGTCCGGCCACTGCTCCAGCCACCAGCGGCGGTGGGTCACGGCCGTCTCGACCAGCGACACCACGGCGGCGTCCGCCACGTCCTTCGCGGTCAGGTCGGCCAGGATCAGCGCCCGCGCGTTGTGCAGGGCGGTCTCGATGTCGTCGGAGGAAGCCATCCGTACATTGTCCCAAAGAGCACCCGGCACGAACGCCGCACGGGCGGCTCCCCGAGGGGAACCGCCCGTGCGATCAGGAAACGACCGACCCCGGAGGATCAGAAGTCCATGTCACCGCCCGGCATGCCGCCGCCGGCGGCCGCAGCGGCCTTCTCCGGCTTGTCGGCGATGACGGCCTCGGTGGTGAGGAAGAGCGCCGCGATGGAGGCGGCGTTCTGCAGCGCGGAACGGGTGACCTTGGCCGGGTCGATGATGCCCTCGGCGATCAGGTCGACGTAGGTGTTGGTGGCCGCGTTCAGGCCGTGACCGGCGGGGAGGTTGCGCACCTTCTCCACCACGACGCCGCCCTCGAGGCCGGCGTTGGTCGCGATCTGCTTGATCGGGGCCTCCAGGGCCACGCGGACGATGTTGGCACCGGTGGCCTCGTCGCCCTCGAGCTCCAGCTTGTCGAACGCGACACCGGCCTGCAGCAGCGCGACGCCACCACCGGCGACGATGCCCTCCTCGACGGCGGCCTTGGCGTTGCGGACGGCGTCCTCGATGCGGTGCTTGCGCTCCTTGAGCTCCACCTCGGTGGCCGCACCGGCCTTGATGACGGCCACGCCGCCGGCCAGCTTGGCGAGGCGCTCCTGGAGCTTCTCGCGGTCGTAGTCCGAGTCGCTGTTCTCGATCTCGGCGCGGATCTGGTTCACGCGGCCGGCGACCTGGTCGCTGTCGCCGCCACCGTCGACGATGGTGGTCTCGTCCTTGGTGATGACCACCTTGCGGGCGGTGCCCAGCAGGTCGATGCCGGCGTTCTCCAGCTTGAGGCCGACCTCCTCGGAGATCACGGTGCCACCGGTGAGGATGGCGATGTCGCCGAGCATGGCCTTGCGGCGGTCGCCGAAGCCCGGGGCCTTGACGGCGACGGACTTGAAGGTGCCGCGGATCTTGTTCACGACCAGGGTCGACAGGGCCTCGCCCTCGACGTCCTCGGCGATGATGACGAGCGGCTTGCCGCTCTGCATGACCTTCTCCAGCAGCGGGAGCAGGTCCTTGACCGAGCCGATCTTGGAGTTGGCGATGAGGATGTACGGGTCCTCGAACGTCGCCTCCATGCGCTCCAGGTCGGTGGCGAAGTAGGCGGAGATGTAGCCCTTGTCGAAGCGCATGCCCTCGGTGAGCTCGAGCTCCAGACCGAAGGTGTTGCTCTCCTCGACGGTGATGACGCCTTCCTTGCCGACCTTGTCCATGGCCTCGGCGATGAGCTCGCCGATCTGGGTGTCGGCGGCCGAGATGGAGGCGGTGGAGGCGATCTGCTCCTTGGTCTCCACGTCCTTGGCCTGGGCCAGCAGCTGGTCCGAGACGGCGGCGACGGCCTTCTCGATACCGCGCTTCAGGGCCATCGGGTTGGCGCCGGCGGCGACGTTGCGCAGACCCTCGCGGACGAGCGCCTGGGCGAGCACGGTGGCGGTGGTGGTGCCGTCACCCGCGACGTCGTCGGTCTTCTTGGCGACCTCCTTGACGAGCTCCGCGCCGATCTTCTCGTAGGGGTCCTCGAGCTCGATCTCCTTGGCGATGGAGACACCGTCGTTGGTGATCGTGGGGGCGCCCCACTTCTTCTCCAGCACGACGTTGCGACCCTTGGGGCCGAGCGTGACCTTCACTGCGTCGGCGAGCTGGTTCATGCCACGCTCAAGGCCGCGGCGAGCTTCCTCATCAAAGGCGATGATCTTGGCCATCAGAAGTGGTCCTCCGGGACACGGTCGACTGCTCGGACCAAGGGGTGCCCGCGACGGACGGCCCTGGTGTGCGGGGGTCCTTTCCCCTACCGCTCCCGGGGGCCTCACCGACCCGGTCCGCTGTCACTCTCACGCTGTGAGTGCTAACGCCAATGATTAGCACTCTGGGTGGGCGAGTGCAAGCCCAATGGGCAACCCGCGAGCCGCACCGGCCACTCCCCGGACACGGCAACGGGCCCGTGCGACATGTGTCGCACGGGCCCGTCGCGAAGCAAGAGGTGCACCAGCCGATGGGCCGAGCCGAACTCCTGGGTGCCGGAAAGGTCAGACCGCCGCGCGGACCATGTCCGCCTGCGGGCCCTTCTGCCCCTGAGAGATCTCGAACTCGACCCGCTGGCCCTCCTCAAGGGTGCGGTAGCCGTCCATCTGGATCGCGCTGTAGTGGACGAAGACGTCCGCACCACCGTCGACCGCGATGAAGCCGTAGCCCTTCTCCGCGTTGAACCACTTGACGGTGCCCTGAGCCATTCCGAACTCCCCTAGTGCTGTGCTGGCCCTTCACGCGCCCGCAGGTCGCGGGCCCGGGTCTGGTTTGAGGCCGGCCCGGGGAACCCCCCCTGGGCGCAGCCGTGCACGCCACAATCCCCCCGCCGAGCCACCGGACGGTGTCCGATGAAGGGGCGATTGCGTCGACCGCGGCTGAATGTATCCGGCTCGACGCCCTCTGCAACAGAGCCAGCCGCCGGGAATTCCCCCGGCCCGTCAGGGGACAGGACGGGCCAAAAGCCCAAAAACTTCACATTTCACGCCGGACATAGCGGACGAATTACCCAAATGCCCTCAAGAATTCTGACACCGGCCTGACATGTTTCACGGCCGCGGGCCCGGCGCCGGTCTCAGCGGCCGGACATACACCGGCGGTACGGGGCGCAACAGGGGGGCGACGACCGGTGCGAGGGGGGAGGGGAGGCCCTCTTCCCGGCCGAGCGACACTCTACTCCGACTGGCGGGGGAAATATTCCCGCCGGAATGCGGCGCGCGGGGACGGCCCGGGAAAGCGCCCGGGCGGGCGGCCTTCACGGCGACGCCGAAAGAATCCCGGAAGCACCTGGAAACACCCCGGGAACACCCGGAAGCTCGGGGGGAAATGCGAAGGCCGTCCGGGTGTACGGAATTCCGTACACCCGGACGGCCTCCCGTCGGCGGTGCGGCTCAGCAGCCGCCGGCCACCGCGGGAATGATCGACACGCTCGCGCCGTCCGCGATCTCGGTCGCCAGGCCCTCCGCGAACCGCACGTCGTCGTCATTGACGTAGACGTTGACGAAACGGCGCAGCTTGCCGGTGTCGTCCAGGATCCGGGCGGCGATCCCCGCGTGGTTCTTCTCCAGGTCGGCGATGACCTCACCGAGGGTGGCACCCTCGGCGGCCACCTCGGCGGCGCCGCCGGTGTAGGTGCGCAGGATGGTCGGGATGCGGACGTTGGCGCTCATGGGGGCTTCTCCTTGCGGCGGGGTGGAGGGGTCAGGCGGACGCGAGGCCGGCGTCGCGGAACGACGCCAGCGTCGGGCGGATGACGGCGGTCATCCCGGCGTCGGAGACGGCGTCCAGCGTCTTCAGGCCGTCGCCGGTGTTGATCGCGACGGTCTCCTTGGCCGGGTCCAGCTGCCCGGTCTCGACCAGCTTCTTCAGTACTCCGACGGTCACCCCGCCCGCGGTCTCGGCGAAGATGCCCTCGGTCCGGGCCAGCAGCTTGATCGCGGCCACCACCTCGGCGTCCGTCACGTCCTCGACGGCGCCGCCGGTGCGGCGGGCGATGTCCAGCACGTACGGGCCGTCGGCCGGGTTGCCGATCGCCAGCGACTTGGCGATGGTGTCGGGCTTGACGGGGCGGATCACGTCGCTGCCGGTCTTGAAGGCCGCCGACACCGGCGAGCAGCCCGCTGCCTGGGCACCGAAGATCCTGTACGGCCGGTCCTCGACCAGTCCGAGCCTGATCAGCTCCTGCAGCCCCTTGTCGATCTTGGTCAGCTGCGAACCCGACGCGATCGGGATCACGATCTGCTCCGGCAGGCGCCAGCCCAGCTGCTCGCAGATCTCGTACGCCAGCGTCTTCGAGCCCTCGCCGTAGTACGGGCGCAGGTTGACGTTGACGAAGCCCCAGCCCTCGCCGGCCGGGTCGCCGATCAGCTCCGAGCAGAAGCGGTTCACGTCGTCGTAGTTGCCCTCGATGCCCACCAGCTCACCGCCGTAGACACCGGCCATCACGACCTTGCCCTGCTCCAGGTCGTGCGGGATGAACACGCAGGACTTGAAACCGGCCCGGGCGGCCGCGGCGCCCACCGCACCGGCCAGGTTGCCGGTCGAGGAGCAGGAGAGCGTGGTGAAACCGAACGCGCGCGCCGCCTCGATCGCACAGGCGACCACGCGGTCCTTGAACGAGTGGGTCGGGTTCCCGGAGTCGTCCTTGATGTGCAGCCGGGCGGTGAACCCGAGCTCGCGGCCCAGGTTGTCCGCCTTCACCAGCGGGGTCCAGCCGGGGTTCAGGTTGGGCTTCCCGGCCACGTCGGCCGGCACGGGCAGCAGCGGCGCGTACCGCCAGATCGACGCCGGACCGGCCTCGATCCGCTTGCGCAGCTCCTCCGCGGCCTCGCCGCCGAAGTCGTACGCGATCTCCAGCGGCCCGAAGCACTCCGGACAGGCGAAGCTCGGACCGAGCGGGAACCGGCTACCGCACTCGCGGCAGGACAGGGCTGCGGCGGGGCCGAGGTCAACGGTTGCGGGTGCGGCGCCAGAAGGAGTCGTCGCAGTGATAGCCATGATGGCGGAGGCCTCTCTCCTCATCTTCCCCGTGACGCGGTCGCGCCACAGGCCGGAATTGGCACCTGTCCCGCCGGGGCCTGTAACGACAGCCGCGCGAGAAGGTTGCCGGGACGTCAACGGGCCGTTCCCTCAGTCCCTCTGGATGAGCTCTGTGAAGTTGTTGGTCTTGCGCAACGGTGACCCCGGCGTGCGAAGGTCCGACCGCTGTACGAAGACTGTATCCGAAGGCGTCAACCCCGAACGGGACCGTCCGCCACGCGAGATGACCCGTCCCGGCCCTTCCCAGCCCGTCCCAGCCGACCCCCGCCGAGGAGAGATCCGTGCCCGCCGACCCGACACCCGAGCTCCTCCCACAGGCGGCGTCCTGGCTGCGCCGCCGGTCGTGGAGCGCGGCCGACCGTCCGGTGCGCACCCTGCTGGACGCCAAGCGGGCCGCCGGCCGCGCGGGCACCGTCAGCGTCGTCCTGCCCGCCCTGGACGAGGAGGCCACCGTCGGCGACATCGTCCGCACCATCCGCCGCGAGCTGATGGAACGCCTGCCGCTGGTCGACGAACTGGTCGTGGTCGACTCCGGCTCCGCCGACCGCACCGCCGCCGAGGCCGCCGAGGCCGGCGCCCGGGTGGTCCACCGCGACGACATCCTCCCCCGGCTGCCGGCCGCCCCCGGCAAGGGCGAGGTGCTCTGGCGCTCGCTGCTGGTCACCCGTGGGGAGATCGTCTGCTTCGTCGACGCCGACCTGCGCGAGTTCGACCCGGCCTTCGTCTCCGGCATCATCGGCCCACTGCTCACCGAACCGGAGATCCAGCTGGTCAAGGCCATGTACGACCGGCCGCTGGAGACCGAAGGAGCCGTGGTGCCGGCCGGCGGCGGCCGGGTCACCGAGCTGGTCGCCCGCCCGCTGCTCAACCTGCACTGGCCGGAACTCGCCGGTTTCGTCCAGCCCCTCGGCGGCGAGTACGCGGCCCGCCGTTCCCTGCTCGAACGCCTCCCGTTCCCCACCGGCTACGGCGTCGAACTCGGCCTGCTGGTCGACGCCCTGGAGACCGCCGGCCTGGACGCCCTCGCCCAGGTCGACGTCGGCGTCCGCCACCACCGCCACCAGGACGGCCAGGCGCTCGGCCGGATGGCCGCCACCATCTACCGCACGGCGCTGGAACGGCTCGACCGCACCCACCGGCTCAAGGCCTCCGCCGACCTGGTGCACCCGCTGCTCACCCAGTTCACCCGTGACCCGGAAACCCGCGCGTTCACCGCCCACACCCACCCGGTCACCGCCCTGGAACGCCCCCCGATGCACACCGTCCCCGAGTACGCCACCCGGCACTGAAGGGTTTGGGTCCGCAGACCCCCGGCAACCAACCAGTCATGGGCGATCTCACGACCGAACGTTCGAATCCGACCGGCACCGCCCCCGTCCTGGTGGCCTCCAACCGGGGACCGGTGTCGTTCAGCACCGCGGACGACGGCACGCTGACCCTCCGGAGAGGAGGAGGAGGCCTGGTCTCCGGGCTCTCCGCCATCGACGACCCCGACGCCGTCTGGGTCTGCGCGGCCCTGGGCGACGCCGACCGCCGGGCCGCCCGGGAGGCGCCGGACGGCCGCCTCGACCGGGCCGGCCACGACACCGGCGGGCAGGCCGTCCGCATGCTGGGCATAGACCCGGAGACCTTCGCCCGCGCCTACAACGGCGTGGCCAACTCGACCCTCTGGTTCGTCCACCACCTGCTCTACGCCACCCCCACCGCCCCCTCCTTCGACGCCGGGTTCCGCACCGAATGGCAGGCCTACACGGCCTACAACACCGCCTTCGCCGACGCCCTCGCCGCCGAGGCCGCCCCGGGAGCGGCCGTCCTGGTGCAGGACTACCACCTCTCGCTGACCCCGGCCCTGCTCCGCGCCGCCCGGCCCGACCTGCGGATCGGCCACTTCTCGCACACCCCCTGGGCCCCGCCCGAGTACTTCCGGCTGCTGCCCGACGACGTCGCCGAGGCCGTCCTCACCGGCATCCTCGGCGCCGACCGGGCCGGCTTCCTCACCCGCCGCTGGGCCCTGGCGTTCGCCGACTGCTGCGAGCAGCTCCTCGGCGCCACCGTCGACCGCGCCGAGCTCACCGTCACCCTCCGGGGCCGCACCACCCGGCTCGGCGTCCACGCCCTCGGGGCCGACGCCGACTTCCTGCGCGAGCGCTCCCACCGCCCGGACGTCGACGAGCGCCTCGCCACCCTGCGCGAGGCCGTCGGCGACCGCCGCACCGTCGTCCGGGTCGACCGCACCGAGCTGAGCAAGAACATCGTCCGCGGCTTCCAGGCGTTCCGGCACCTCCTGCACACCCACCCCGAGTGGCGGGACCGCGTCGTCCACCTCGCCTTCGCGTACCCGTCGCGCACCGACCTCGCCGAGTACCGCGAGTACACCGCCCGGGTCCAGCAGCTCGCCGCCGAGATCAACGCCGAGTTCGCCACGCCCACCTGGCAGCCGCTGATCCTGCACGTCAACGACGACTTCCCGCGGTCGCTGGCCGCCTACCGGCTGGCGGACGTCGCCCTGGTCAACCCGATCCGCGACGGCATGAACCTGGTCGCCAAGGAGGTGCCGGTGGTCTCCGACCAGGGCTGCGCACTCGTCCTGTCCCGCGAGGCCGGCGCGTACGCCGAGCTGGCCGACGACGCCCTCACGGTCAACCCGTACGACGTCGTCGCCACCGCCGAGGCCCTGCACACCGCGCTCGGCATGCCCGCCGGCGAACGCGCCGACCGCACCAAGCGCCTCGCCGCCGCCGCGACTGCGCTGCCGCCCCAGCAGTGGTTTCTCGACCAGCTCGCCGCTCTCGGCTGATCACTCCCGGCGGCCGAGCTCCGCCCCCAACCGCTCCAGCAGTCCGACCACGCCGGCCGGGCCCTCGACCACCAGGTCGGCCCGGTCGGCGAGCTCCCTCACCGGCGCGTCCCCGACCGCGGCGCTGCACACCAGCAGCCCGGCCACGCCCTCCGCGCGCAGCTTCTCCACCGCCGCGAAGGCCGCCACGTCCCCCAGGTCGTCCCCGGCGTACAGCACCGACCGCGCGCCCCGCTCCCGCAGGAACCCGCTCAGCGCGGCCCCCTTGTCGATCCCGGGCGGCCGCAGCTCCAGCACCAGCCGGCCCGGCTCCACCACCAGCCCGTGCTCCGCGGCCAGGGCCTCCACCGGCGCGCGCAGCAGCTCCAGCGCCTCCTGCGGCGCCTCCGTCCGCCGCGTGTGCACCGCCAGCGAGCGCCCCTTGTCCTCCACCCACGTCCCCGCCGGCGCACCGGCCGCCGCCAGCGCGGCGTCCAGCACCGTCCGCACCGCGTCCACCCCCGGGTGGACCGGCGGCGCCGTCACCGCGCCGCCCTCCCAGCGCTCGGCCCCGTAGTGCCCCAGCACCACCACACCGTCGATGCCGTCGAACCCGCCGTACTCGACGGCCAGCCCGGCCGGCCGGCCGGTGACCACCGCCGTCGCGCCCACCCGCGGTGCCAGCGCCCGCAGCGCGCCCACCACCCCGGGGTGCGCCCGCGCCCGGTCGGGATCGGCCACGATCGGCGCGAGCGTCCCGTCGAAGTCCAGCGCCACCACCGCGTCGCGCGGCGAGGCGAGGACCGCCTCCAGGCCCTGGCGTCCGGCGTCCGTCCTCAGCTGCAAAGTCTCCTCAAGCCCCATGCCGGGACCCATACCCAGCCGTGCCCGCCGAAGCACCCGCCGGGCTACCGGGCTCCCCGCCGGGCCTCCCGCACCCGCCGCAGCCGGTTCACCAGGACCGGCGCGTACGCCAGCGCCTCCGGCCGGTCCAGCAGGGCGTTCAGAAGCTGGTAGTACCGCGTACCGGAGAGCCCCAGCTCCTCCCGGACGGCCCGCTCCTTGGCCCCCGCTGTACGCCACTGGCGTCCTTCGAGCTCCAGCACCGCCCGGTCCCGCTCGCTCAGCTCGTCCACGCTCCACCTCCGCCCACCACTACGGAGTGTCATTGTCCCCCGCGCACCCGACACACTCTGCGCCCCGCACGACGCCCGCTCCCCCACTAGCGTCGGCCCATGACCGAAAGTTTCGCGCTGCACATCCCCACCGCCGACCTCGAACCCGACCCGCTGGACCCGGCCCAGATCGTCTCCGGCACCCCCGAGGTCTCCGGCCGCGTGCTCTCCGAGTCCCCCGACGGCCGCCAGCTCCGCGGCATCTGGCAGATCACCCCGGGCGTGGTCACCGACGTCGAGGCGGACGAGCTGTTCGTGGTGCTGAGCGGCCGGGCCACCATCGAGATCGAGGGCGGCCCGACCCTGCACGTCGGCCCGGGCGACTGCGCCGTCCTGCGCGCCGGTGACCGCACCACCTGGACGGTCCACGAGACCCTGCGCAAGGCCTACGCGATCACCCTCTGACGCAGCACCCGGCGGCCCCCGGGTTCACTTCCGGACCCGGGCGGCCTCCTTGACCGCGGCCTCCTGCAGCCCCTCCAGCACCTGCTTGGCGTCCCCGGTCACGGCCCCGCCGATCCCCGCCTTGATCCGGTTGCTGACGTCGACCCAGGCCGGGTCACCGAACGGGTAGAAGCTGGCGTTGGTCAGCCCGGACGCGAACTGCTTCAGGTCCTCGTGCTTGCCGTCCGCGGTCATCTCCGTGAAGGCGTCCTGGGTGACCGGCAGCAGGTTGTACGTCCCGTCGAACTTGAGCTGGTTGTCCTTCGCGTAGACGAAGCTCAGGAACTTGCGGATCTCGTTCTTGTGGCCGTTGGCCTTGAACGCCATCATCCAGTCGGCCACCCCGAGGCTGCCCGTCCTGGCCAGGCCGTCCTTCTTGGGGATCGGCGCCGTCCCGAAGTCGACCTTCGCGTTGGCGGCCATCCGCAGCAGCGTCGGGTGCCCGTTCAGCATCGCGACCTTGCCCGCCGTGAAGTCGGTGAACACCGGCGTCCGGTTCATCCTTCCCGGCTCGGGGTACGTCAGCCTGGCATCCACCAGGTTGGTCTTCAGCCAGCTGAAGGTCACCTGGTTCTGGGCGCTGTCGATGGTGTAGTTGCCGACGTCGTCGGAGAGGCTGCCGCCACCGCTCAGCGTCCAGAGCATCGACTCGGCCGGCGCCTCCTCGGGCCCGAGCGGCAGCCCGTACGGCGTGACCCCGGGCACCTTGGCCTTGATCTTCTCCGCGGCCTGCTTCAGCTCGTTCCAGGTGGCCGGCGGCTGGGTGATCCCGGCCTGCCTGAAGATCGCCTTGTTGTAGAAGAGCACCCGCGAGGAGGAGACGAAGGGGATGCCGTACTGGGTGCCGAGCACCTGCCCGGCGTGGTTGAACGACTCCATCATGTTGGCCTGGGTGTCCAGCGAGAGCACGTCCGCGGCGGGGTAGAGCCGGTTCGCGGCGACCTGGTCGGCGAAGCCGCCGGTCTGCACCAGGTCGGGGGACTTTCCGCTGTCCACCAGGTCGCCCACCCGCTTGCCGATGTCGGTCCAGCCGACCACCTCGACGTCCACCTTGATGCCCGGGTTCCCGTTCTCGAAGCGGCGCGCGACGTCGTCCCAGTACTGCTTGGAGCTGGTCGCCGCGTCCTCGCCGTAGTCGGCCGCCACCAGCCTGAGGGTGACCGTCCGGTGGTCCTGGCCGCTGCAGCCGGTGAGCAGCAGCGCTCCGGCCAGCGCGGTGCCGAGCAGCCGGGTGGGGACCTGGGCGCGCCTGTTCAACGCGGGTACCGCCTTCGAGGGAGAAGAAAGCAGCCGGACGGGTGGAATCCGACGGGGGGGGAGCGCCACACTGCCAAAAGCCCTGCACAGTGGTCCAGACCTCCGGGCCGTACCCGCGGGGTAGTTATCGAAGTGCGGAGGTCGTTGCACGATGCGCAACGAATCGAGGCCGACCAGGCGCGAACCGACCCGGATCCGGCCCCGGGGCCGGCCGGCCGGGAGCCCGCGACGGCGCGCGCAAAGCGCCGCACACCACATGGTTCTGCGACAAAGCTCACCTACTTTGGACCAGACCAATCCGAGAACTGGACTAGACCTCTCCGGCCCAGCCAAGGGAAACTGTCCTCCGTGAAGCACGTCATCGCACTCGATGTAGGCGGCACCGGCATGAAGGCCGCGCTGCTCGCCCAGGACGGCTCCGTGCTGTTCGAAGCACGCCGACCGACCGGGCGGGAGAACGGCACGGATGCCGTCGTCGCCGCCATCCTCGACTTCGCCGCCGACCTGGCGGACGAAGGCCGCGGCCGCTTCGGCGTCGCCCCGCTGGCGGCGGGCGTCGCCGTCCCGGGGACGATCGACGAGAAGAACGGCATCGCGGTCTTCTCCGCCAACCTCGGCTGGCGGGACCTGCCGCTGCGCAAGCTGCTGGGCGAGCGGCTGGCCGGTCCGGGCGGTGTCGCGATGCCGGTCGCCCTCGGCCACGACGTGCGGTCCGGCGGTCTCGCCGAGGGCCGCCTCGGCGCCGGCCGGGGCGTCGGACGCTTCCTGTTCATCGCGCTGGGCACCGGCATCGCCGGCGCCATCGGCATCGACGGCCGGATCGAGGCCGGTGCCCACGGCTACGGCGGCGAGATCGGCCACGTCGTCGTCCGGCCGGGCGGCCCGCAGTGCGGCTGCGGCGCCCGGGGCTGCCTGGAGACCCTCGCCTCCGCCTCCGCCGTCTCCCGTGCCTGGGCCGAGGCCAGCGGGGACCCCGACGCCGACGCGGCATCCTGCGCCGTCGCGGTGGACGCCGGGGACGAGCGCGCGGCCGCGGTCTGGCAGCACGCGGTGGACGCCCTCGCCGACGGCATCGTGCTCGCCCAGAGCCTGCTCGACCCGTCCACGGTGATCGTCGGCGGCGGCCTCGCCGAGGCCGGCGACACCCTCTTCACGCCCCTGCGCGCGGCCGTCGGCGAGCGACTGACCTTCCAGATGCCCCCCGAAGTCGTACCCGCCATGCTCAAAGACACCGCCGCATCCCTCGGCGCGGGCCTGCTCGCCTGGGATCTGCTCTCCTTGGAGGTGACCGCGTGACCGCGCGGATTCAATCAGCGGCCCTGTCGCGGGGCACCGCCCTGTCCGGCGCCCGCCTCGTCCTGCCCGGCGGTGTCGTGGACGGGGACCGCCTCGCGATCGAGGGCACCCGCATCGCCGGCCTCGGCGGCGCCACCGAACCCGGCGACCTCGACCTCACCGGGTACACCGTCCTCCCCGGCTTCGTCGACCTGCACGTCCACGGCGGCGGCGGCGCCTCCTACGCCTCCGGCATCGCCGAGGAGGCCCTGCACGCCGCCCGCACCCACCTCGAACACGGCACCACCACCACCGTCGCCTCCACCGTCACCGGCGAGATCGACGACATCGCCCGCCAGGCCCACGTCCTGTCCGAACTCGCCGAGGACGGCACCCTGGCCGGCATCCACTTCGAGGGCCCGTTCATCTCCCCGGGCCGCTGCGGCGCCCACCGCCCCGACCTGCTCCGCGACCCCGACCCCGCCCTCGTGCGCAAGCTCGTCGACGCCGCCCGCGGCCACGCCACCATGGTCACCCTCGCCCCCGAACTCCCCGGCGGCCTCGACTCCGTCCGGATGCTCACCGACCTCGGCGTCATCGCCGCCGTCGGCCACACCGACTCCGACTACACCAAGACCCTCGAAGCCATCGAGGCCGGCGCCACCGTCGCCACCCACCTCTTCAACGCCATGCCCGGCATCGCCCACCGCGCCCCCGGCCCCATCGTCGCCCTCCTCGAGGACGAACGCATCACCGTCGAACTGATCAACGACGGCGTACACCTGCACCCCTCCGTCCTCGACCTCGCCTACCGCACCGCCGGCGCCTCCCGCGTCGCCCTGATCACCGACGCCATGGGCGCCGCCGGCATGGGCGACGGCCTCTACCCCCTCGGCCCCCTCCAGGTCGAGGTCAGGAACGGCGTGGCCCGCCTGGTCGAGGGCGGCGCGATCGCCGGCTCCACGCTCACCCTGGACGTCGCGTTCAAACGCTCCGTCACCGTCAACGGCCTGACCCCGAACCAGGCCGTCGAGTCGCTCTGCGCCGTCCCCGCCCGCCTGCTCGGCCTCGCCGACACCGTCGGCTCACTGGAGACCGGCAAGAACGCCGACCTCGTCGTGGTCGACTCCGTCACCTACGACCTCGCCGCCGTGATGCGCCGCGGCGAGTGGATCACCGGCGGAGACCGGTTCGCCACGGTCAAGCCCGCCTGACGGACCTCCGGTCACAGGACGACGGCCGCCCGCTCCCCGAGGGGAACGGGCGGCCGTCACGCGTCCGGGCGCCGTCGTCAGGTGCTGTACGGCTCCACCGTGATCTGGTCGATCAGCACCGGCCCGCTCGGGTTCGAGATGGTGACGGTGTTCGAACCGGCCTGCATCGGCGGGAGGATGAACGTCTTGAACCACGAGGACGCCGGGTCCTGGCCGGGCGAGTAGTTCTGGAACTTCAGCCCGCTCGGCCAGTCCTTGCCGTTGACCGAGGCCGAGGCCTTCACGTCGGCCGCCGCGTTGTTGAAGTGCACGGTCAGCTTGTACGTACCGGCCGTGGCGATGTCCCCGGTCCAGCTCACGGTGGAGCCCGGCTGCAGCGTCAGATAGCTCCCGTCCGCCGACTTGGCGCCCTTGACGGTGTTGCCGGACGGCGCGTTCTGCCCCTGCAGCTGCGCGGCGTCGACGGTGAACGGCCCGGCGGTGGCGGACGCGCCGGCCGACGGCGAACCGCCGGCCGACGGGCTGCCCGAACCCGAGCCGGTGCCGCTGCTCGGGGCGGCCGGCGCGGTGGTCTGGCCGCCGTTCTTGGCGTTCTTGTCGCCGTCCGGGTCCCCGGTGGAGAGCGCTATGCCCGCACCGATCGCGATGGCCGCGACCACCGCCACGGCGCCGATCACCGCGCCCTTGCTCCGCCCGCCGCTCGGCCGCTCCTCCCCCGGCTGCGGCCGGGAGCGCTCGGCGTACCGGGCCTGCTGGGTGGTCGCGCCGCCGCCGTACTCGGGCTGCTGCCCGTACGGCTGACCGCCCTGGCCGGACTGCGGGTACCCCTGCTGCTGCGGGGGGTACGGCTGCTGGCGCTGCTGCGGCGGGTACGGCTGCTGCCCGTACTGGGCGCGGCCGACCTCCATCGGGCGGTTGTACGACGTGCGGGGCACGCCCTGCTGCGGCTCGGCCGACTGCGCGGCACTGCCGTCGGCCGGACGGTAGAGGTAACCGAAGGGGTCGTCGTCCTGCGGGGCACCGCCCTCCGGGCTCTCGGGCACTCCGTTGCTGCCGGCGGTCGTCACGGTGGTCAACTCCCCCATCGCGTTCGCGTCGCCGGACTTCCGTGCCGCCGGCGCCAGTGGTCGCTCGTACCCGGGAACCCTACCTGCCGCCGGGGACGCCCCGGAAAGACCCCTTGACAACCCGCCGGTAGCTTTGCCCCGGCCGACGGCCGGACAGGACCTAACCGGCCCGGCGGTGCGAGCGCTCGCCCCGTGCCCCGCGCACCGAACCGCCCCGGGCCCGCTTCTCGTCGTACATCCGCTCGTCGGCGGTGTGCAGGACCTCCTCGATGCTCATCCCGCAGCCCGCCCAGCCGATGCCGAGGCTGACGCCGACCCGCATCGCCCGGCCGTCGATCCGCATCGGCGGGATGATCGCGTTGCGCAGCCGGTGGGCGAGGTCCTTGGCCTCCTCGCGGCCGATGCCGTCGGCCAGCACCACGAACTCGTCGCCGCCGAGCCGGGCCACCGTGTCGCCGTCCCGCACCGCCTGGCTGAGCCGGCGGGCCACCTCGACGAGGACGGCGTCGCCCGCGTTGTGACCGAACCGGTCGTTGATCGACTTGAACCCGTCGAGGTCGCAGAAGATCACCGCGAGCCCCTTGTCCACCACGGCCGCCGCACCCGAGCGGAACGGGCCCGACCAGACGTCGCCCGCCCCGTGGTCGGCCGGGACCACCGCGTGCACGTGATCCCCGTACCCGCCCGGCGCGGCGGGCGGCAGCGCGTAGCCGTCGACCGCGCCGTAGTGGTGGACGGGCGCGGAGAACGGGTCGCCCCCCTCCAAGCCGTCGTACGCGGCGTGCGCGCTGTAGGAGTCGGCGGGGTAGCCGGCGTACGGCTGCGGGTACGCGCCCTCGCCGAGCCCGGCCGCCGTGGCCGCGACGGCGCCGACGTTCTGCGGTTCGTTGCAGAGCCGCCGCCCCAGCCGGGCCTTCAGCTCGGCGCTGTTCGGGAGCCCGGTGAGCGCGTCGTGGCTGGCCCGGTGGGCGAGCTGGAGCTCGTGCCGCTTCCGGTCCTCGATGTCCTCGACGTGGGTGAGCAGGAAGCTCGGGCCCTCGGCCGCGTCGGCGACGATCGAGTTGCGCAGGCAGACCCACTGGTAGCCGCCGTCGCGCCGGGAGAGCCGCAGTTCCGCCCGGCCGCTCTCGGCGCTGGTGCGCTCCAGCAGCGCGCGGTCGTCCGGGTGGACGAGGTCGGCGAAGCTCTGCTGGCGCAGTACCGCGCGGGGGCGGCCGAGCAGGCGGCAGAGCGCGTCGTTGACCCTGGTCAGCTGACCGCGGCCGGCACCGTGCAGCTCGGTGATGGCCATCCCGCTGGGCGCGTACTCGAAGGCCTGGCGGAAGCTCTCCTCACTGGCCCGCAGCGCCTGCTGTTCCTTCTCCAGGCGGGCCAGCGCGCGTTGCATCTCGGCCCGCAGCCGGGCGTTGCCGATCGCGATGGAGGCCTGGAGCGAGAACATCTCCAGCGCCTCCCTGGTCCAGGCTCCGGGCCGCTTGCCGCTGCGCGGGCGGTCCACCGAGAGGACGCCGAGCAGGTCCCCGCCGGCGCTGTACATCGGGGCGAGCAGACCGTCGGCGGGGTGCCAGTCGTTGGCGTAGACGGGCATCGGGCCGTCGCCGATCCACCGCGGGATGTCGCTGGCCACGGCCCAGCCGCGGTCGTAGGGGAGGAAGCGGAGCGTGCCCCAGTGGTCGCTGACGCCGAGCAGCCGGTCCCAGGACTCCCGCGAGCCGACCTGGCCGAGCAGGACGGAGGGGCCGCCCATGGCGCTCTCCTCCAGCTCCCAGACGGCCGCCACCACGAGGTCCCCGTCCGGCCGGACGAGGCTGACCGCCGCGGCGTCGAACCCGAGCCCGTGCACCGCGCCCTCGACCACGGCCTGCAGCGTGCCCGCCAGGCTGCGGGCAGCGTTGAGGTCCGCCACGACCCGGTGCAAGGTGCGGAGGGTCGCGAGACGGACGTAGGGCTCCGACTCGGCTTCCATGCGGGGGCTCCCCGGCTGCTTCGGATAGTTCTTGAATGGTTATCGTCCGATTGCCAGAAGAACTGAATCACAGGGAGCACAGCGTTCGGCACGCTCGGTCAGCAATAGGCCATCACTTGTGACTTAAATCACACGACACTTATGCGCCCTTAATCAGCTCATCCGCCCCATAACGGGACACAAGGCTTTATCGGAACATTTCTGGTGGTCGGCCGCATTGGCCGCGCACTGAAGTCATCAGGCGGCCGGCAGGCCCCCTGCCTTCACTCCTGGGGGTTAGGCCGGCCCCGAACCGTGACCTCTGCGGCCCTGGTCCTACGACCACGGTCCGATGCCCTTCGGCGCCGCCGCCGACTACCGTGCGGTACGTGTACTCGTCTCCGCAGCCCGAAGCTGCCTCCCAAGCGACGCCCGACGAGTTTCGGGCGGCGCTCTCCCAGCTCGCCTCGGGCGTGAGCCTGGTGACCGTCCACGACCCGGAGGACGGCGAGGACGTCGGCATGACCGCCACGTCCTTCCTCTCCGTGTCACTGGAGCCGCCACTGGTGCTGATCTCCGTCCGCGAGGACTCGCGGATGGACGAGGTGCTCTCCCGCACGGAGACCTGGGCGGTGTCACTGCTCTCCGAGGAGCAGAAGGCGCTCGGCTCGAGGTTCGCCATGAAGGGGCGGCTCAGCGACCGGCTGCTGTTCGCCGACGCGCCGCACCACCGCGGCCCGTACAGCGACGCACCGCTGATCGACGGCGCGCTCGCCACCGTGGAGTGCCGCACCGAACAGCGGATACCCGCCGGCGACCACACCCTGCTGCTCGGGCGCGTCCTGCAGGCGGTCGTGCCCGACCCGGGCGGCCGCCCGCTGCTCTACTTCCGCGGCGGCTACCGGCAGCTCGGCTGAACCGCCGGGCCCTCCTACTCGCCCTTCGGGGAGCGCCGGCCCTGCTTCAGCTCGGCCCGGTGCCGCTTGTTGGAGAGCCGCCGCTCGACCATGCCCCGGCTCGGCTTCGTCGCCCGGCGGGTCTTCGGCGGCGGCGCGGTGGCCTCGCCCAGCAGCGACGCCAGCCGGGCCGCGGCGACCTCGCGGTTGCGCCACTGCGAGCGGTGCTCGGAGGCGCGCACCACCAGCACCCGCCCGTCCACCAGCCGGCCGGCCAGCCGCTCCAGGGCGCGCTGCCTCCACACCTCGGGCAGCGCCGCGGAGGCGGCCAGGTCGTAGCGCAGCTCGACCTGGGTGTCGGAGGTGTTGACGTGCTGGCCACCGGGGCCGGACGAACGCGAGAAGCGCCAGACGAGCTCGGCGTCGGGGACGACCACCGACCCCCGTACGCGGATGGGCTCAGGCATGCGCCCATCATCCCGCGCCCGGGACGCACCGGTCACGCGGTTTTACCAGGACAATGGCGTACGTGATCGAGCTCGGCTACTCCCTCTCCAACCGCTTCCCCGACCCCCCGCAGACCGACTACCGCACCGCCTCCGTGCACGCACTGCGGTACGACCTGTTCTGCGGCGACGTCTTCCTGGACAGCGACGGCACCGAACTGTCCACAGCCTGGGGATGGGTGCCGGTGCTCGACTTCGCCTGGGCGCTCTGCGACATCGCCGAAGAGCTGGACCGCGACCCCGACGGCAGCCGCGCCGCACGGGTGCAGACCGCCGACCTCGACTTCACCCAGAACACGGAGCTGCTGAGGTTCGCCCGCCGCTTCAACTGGGTGGAGGTCAGCGCCACGTGGCTGCCGGACGAGGAGCCCGCCGTGGTCCGCCACAGCGATCTGCGGCGCGAAGCCCGCGACTTCCTCCAGGACACCCTGGCCGACCTCTTCGACATGCACCCCGATCTGGCCGACAATCCGGCCATCTGGTCGCTCCAGGGCCGCTTCCGGCGAATCTGATCGGAATTCGTTCCGGCCATTGCCCTGACGTGATTCACCCAAAAGAATTTGCCGGGGAGCCTGGAACCAAGCCCACGGTCTCCCGCGTTATCCCGGGCAAAGCAACGAAGGGACAGCAAACACCATGCCAGTGAGCCTCTCCAAGGGTGGCAACGTCTCGCTGACCAAGGAGGCCCCCGGCCTGTCCGCGGTCACCGTCGGTCTCGGCTGGGACGTCCGCACCACGACCGGCGCCGAGTTCGACCTCGACGCCAGCGCGATCGTGCTGAACGCCGACGGCAAGGTGCTGTCCAACAGCCACTTCGTCTTCTTCAACAACACCAGCACCCCGGACAGCACCGTCGTCCACACCGGTGACAACCGCACCGGCGAGGGCGCCGGCGACGACGAGGCGATCAACGTCAACCTGGCCGGCCTGCCGGCCGAGGCCGTCAAGATCACCTTCCCGGTCTCGATCTACGACGCCGTCTCCCGGTCGCAGAACTTCGGCCAGGTCCGCAACGCCTACATCCGCGTGGTCAACGCGGCCGGCGGTGCCGAGATCGCCCGCTACGACCTCTCCGAGGACGCCGCCACCGAGACCGCCATGATCTTCGGCGAGCTCTACCGCAACGGCGCCGAGTGGAAGTTCCGTGCCGTCGGCCAGGGCTACGCCTCCGGCCTCGCGGGCATCGCCCAGGACTTCGGCGTCCAGCTCTGACGCCACCCCCGGAGCGCCCGGCCCCCCTCCGTCAGGGGCCGGGCGCTCCGCCGTTCCCGGCCCGTGCACGGAAGGCCGGCACCGCCGGCTTCCCGTGCGCCCCGGAGACCCTCCCGGACCGCCCTCCCCGCCTCCCGCCCGCAACACCTCGGCGCAGGGAGCCGGCCGGGCCGGCTCCCTGCGCCGAGGGCAGCAGTGGTGGGTGGGGTCAGCGCGAGGCGCGCAGCTCCGGGAGCTGGAGCAGCTCGGTCTCGTCGTCCGGAGTCAGGTCGACCACCTTCGGCTGCCCCTGGACCGCCTGGGCCGCCTCGGCCGGCTCCGTCCCGGTACCGGCCGCCGCCGGCTGAGCCTGTGCCTGTGCCGCGGCCTCGGCCTGGGCGGCCACCGCCTCGTCACCGACCACGTCGGCGAGGTCCGTACGCTCGCCCAGCTCCGCGACGCTGCCGACAACGGGGGCCGCAGCCGCCGCCCGGACGGCACCGGCGGAGTTGCGGCCGAAGAAGCTGAAGCCGTGCCCGCGCGCCGCCCCGGACTGCGCCGGCCGCGGCCGCGGCCGCTCGGCCGGCACCGCGGGCGCGGTCTGGGCGCCACCGAGCTGCCCGACCGTCGCCGTCAGCACCGGCCTCACCGGAGCCGCGGGTACGGCCACCGCGGGCCTGGACGCCGCCGGGGCGGGCACCGCGGGCACCACCGGGGCCGGCACCGCGGAGACCACCGGCGCGGGCACGGAAACGGGCTCGGAAACGGGCTCGGAAACGGGCGCAGGGGCGGGCGCGGAGACAGCCGCTGGCACCGTACGGGCGCGCAGCGCGACCTCCGCGCCGGCTGCACGCTCCCGCTGCTCCTGCTGCGCCGCCGCGCGCCGCTCCAGATGCCGCAGCACGGCGGCGGCCCGGATGAAGGCGGCCGGGCTGGCCGGGTACTTGGGGCGGCTCGCGGCGAGCGCGCGCTGCGCCGCCTCGGCCTCCTTGAGCGCCTGCTCCGCGACCATGACGGCCCGCTCGCGCAGCAGCCGCGCGATCTCCGTCTCGGCCTTGGCCAGCCGCGACTTCTCCGCCGTCAGCCGCCGCCCGAACCGGGTGGCCCGCTCCTCGGCGACCTCCGCCGCGTACTCGGCCTCGGCGAGCTGCTCCTCGAAGCGCTCCTCGGCCCGCAGCCGCTGGGCGACGGAGACCTCGGCCGCGGCCCGGGCGGCCCGGTCGCGCTGGCGCAGCAGCACCGCGATCCCGAGCGCCGCGAGCACCGCGGCCACGCCCACCGAGCGGACCAGGATGGTGTCCTGACTGAAAAGCAGCGCGGCCACCGCGGCGACGATGAGCACGCCGGCGGCGGTGGGGGGAAAGACCCGGCCGAGGACGGAGGAATGACGGTGGCGTCCGCGAGACATGCCAAGAAACTAGCGTGCGAATTGGGGCCGTGTCAGCCCAGGGTCCGCTTTGGCCCTTGACACTGCACAAGCTTTACCGCACGTGCCCGGCTTCTCACTCAAGATCACCGAGCGCATCGCCCCTGATCACGGAAAGGGGCCTGCTCAGCGGTGTGTGGCAGCCGGCCCGCTCGGGTCGTCGTGATTCTCGGGCAGCTTGCAGACGTGCTGGAGCCAGAGCGCCGCCGCGATCACCGCGATGCCGGCCAGCACCGAGAGGCCGGCCGTCACGGCCTGGTCCTTGCGGGCCGCCACGTCCAGCTCGCCGAGCAGGTAGATCCCCGCACCCGCGTAGATGCCGGTGACCACCGCGGAGACCAGTGCGCTCGCCTGCGCCAGGACGACCGCCCGTGCCGCGCCCAGCGGGTCCACCCCCTTCGCCCCGGGCTGCCGCTCGCGTGCCGCCTTCAGCCGGGACCGCAGCGAGATCGCCGTGGCGAAGAGGATCACCGCCACCGCGGCCAGGACCACCGGCGCCGCGCCGGGCACGGCCGGCAGGGTGTCCAGGGAGGCCCAGAGCTTGGCACCGGCCCAGGACAGCGCCGTCGTCGTGGCGATGATGCCGACCAGCAGGCGGAGGCGAAGCAGCTTCACTCGGACATGGTCCTTCCCGGGGTTCCGGAGTCGGGCGGCCGCCCCCGGGCTGGGGGTACAACGGCGCCAGGCCACCGTACCGGCCCGGCCAGGCGGGCACCCGCGCGTGTGGCGGACACCTGGTCGTACGGCCGGGGCCCCGCCCGAGTTCCCCGGCCGGCCCGGGCGGGAGCCCCCGCGCGGCCGGCCGGGCCCGGGCGGGCGGCCGAAGGCCCTACTCCGGCAGCGTCAGCCGGATGTCCTCGCGCCGCCGGACGCCCTGCGCGTCCGCGCCGCCGAGCGCCTGCAGCAGCGCGGCGACCTGCCCGTGCCCGGGCACCTCGGCCTCCGGCTGGGCGTCCAGCCAGGGGGCGAGCACGAACGCCCGCTCGTGCGAGCGCGGGTGCGGCAGCAGCAGCTGCGGGTCGTCGCTGGTGACGCCCTCGTAGGCGAGGATGTCGACGTCCAGAGTGCGCGGGCCCCAGTGGACGGTGCGGACCCGGCCGAAGGCGTCCTCGATCGCGTTGCCGCGCTCCAGCAGGTCGCGCGGGGGCAGCGAGGTGCGCAGCACGACCACCGCGTTGTAGTAGTTGGGCTGCTCCTCGGGGCCGCCGACGGCCTCCGTCTCGTAGACGGCGGAGACCGCCTTGATCCGGAGCCCGGGAGTGTCGGCGAGGGCGTCGACGGCGCCCTGGAGGGTGTCCAGGCGGTTGCCCAGGTTGGAGCCGAGGGCGATCACGGCGCAGCGCTGGCTGTGCAGCGTGGTGTCGGCCGAGTCCACCCGGCGCTCCAGGTCGAATGTGGTCGGCGAGGCGGTCGGGTCGCTCGTGGTCATCGGAATCCCTCTGCAACTGGAACGAGGTGCGCGGTCGGGCTCATGCGCGGCCCCGGTGAATGGTCACGGTCACGTCGTCGAACGGCACGGTGATCGGGGCGTCCGGCTTGTGCACGGTGACCTCGACCTCCTCCACCGCTTCGTGCTTCAGGCATTGGTCGGCGATGCGCTGGGCGAGGGTCTCGATCAGGTCGACGGGCTCGCCGGCGATGATCGCGGTGACCTCCTCGGCCACGATCCCGTAGTGCGCCGTGCGGGTGAGGTCGTCGCCGGACGCGGCGGGGCGGGTGTCCAGGTAGAGCACCAGGTCCACGACGAAGGTCTGGCCCTCGACGCGCTCGCGCTCGAAGACGCCGTGGTGGCCCCGGGCACGCAGGCCCCGCAGGGTGACGCGGTCCAGCAAACGAATCACTGCTCCCAGTCGGACGGGCCCTGCCCCGGCGGAACGTGGGCAGGCAGGGTGAAGGCGGGCATCGCGCCCGCCACTCCGTTTCGAATCTACCTGCGAGCGCAGACAACGCCTGACCGTCCTACCCGGCACGAACCGTCGCCACGCGCGCCGGAATGGCGATTGACGTGAACGTTCGGTGACCGATCGGAAATTCCCGGACGACCGTCGGGCTCCGTTTTCCCGACGGTCCCCGGATCAGTCCTCGTCCTCGTCGTCACCGCTGGTCAGCACAGGTGACCCATGGTGCGACCAGAGCTTCCAGCCGCCCGGCGTACGGCGGAAGAGATTGGTCGACACGACCTTTCCCCCGACCAGCGGCCCGAGTTCGCCCTCCTCCTCGGCCTCCCCGCCGGAAAGGATGTTCTCCGTGCACGTGACAAGAGCCACATCGCCGTGAACCTCGGCCTCGACATCGGTCAGGATGAACTGGATGTACTCCGTGTTCGCCATGATCAGCATGTACGAGCGGGTCACCTGGGCCCGCCCGCGCAGCACCGGCCAGCCGGGGTGCACGCACACCACGCCGCCCTTGTCGTCGGCCTCGGCGGCCCCCAGCCAGGCGTCCTCGAGCGCCTCCAGATCGCCGTTCTCCAGCGCCTCGTACAGCGCCCGGTTGGCCTCCAGTACGGCCTCCCGGTCCGCCTCTCCGGCTCGTTGACCCGCGGTCTCGCCACTCACCCTGCCGTCACCTGCCACAGACCCTCCCGTTTCACCCGCCCTCCGTGCCCGTCGTCGGGCAGGAGGGGCCCAACCGGGCCGCGCGCTGCCAGGCCGCGACCACCCGGACGGCATCCGCCGTGCCGGCAACGTCGTGCACCCGCACCGCCCAGGCGCCGGCCCGGGCCGACAGCACCGACACCGCAGCGGTCGCGTCGTCGCGCTCCCGGGCCGGGCGCAGCTCCCCGGTTTCCGGGTCGGCGAGCAGCGTACCCAGGAACCGCTTGCGCGATGCGGCGACGAGGACGGGACGGCCGAGCCCGGTGAGCGCGTCGAGCCGGCCGAGCAGCGCCCAGTTGTGCTCCGCGGTCTTGGCGAAACCCAGGCCCGGGTCCAGGATCAGCTGCTCCTCCTTGACGCCGGCCGCCAGCAGCCCGTCCACCCGGGCGGTCAGCTCGCCGACCACGTCGGCCACCACGTCGCCGTAGACCGCCAGCTCGTCCATGGCGGCGGACTGCCCGCGCCAGTGCATCACGACGAACGGGGCGCCGGTCTCGGCCACCACCCGGGCCATCGCCGGGTCGGCCAGGCCGCCGGAGACGTCGTTGATGATCCGGGCGCCGGCCGCCACGGCCTGCTCGGCGACGGAGGCGCGCATGGTGTCGACGGAGACCACCACCCCGGCGTCGGCCAGTTCGCGGACCACCGGCAGCACCCGGCCGAGCTCCTCCTCCTCGGGCACCCGCTGCGAGCCCGGGCGGGTGGACTCGCCGCCGACGTCCACCAGGTCCGCGCCGCGGGCCCGCAGCGCGAGGCCGTGCGCGATGGCGCGGGCGGGGTCGTGCCACATCCCGCCGTCGGAGAAGGAGTCGGGGGTCACGTTGACCACGCCCATCACGGCGCAGCGGTCGAGCCGCGGCAGTCCGGCCGGCAGGGAGAAGGACAGCGAATCGCTCATACCCCCCATTATCGAACCGGCCATTATCGAACCGGGCCCCCACCGGATGTTTCCCGGTGGGGGCCCGATCAGTGGTGCGGCGCGGCTCAGGCGGCCTCGGTGACCTCCGGGCACGGCGCCGGCATCAGGCCGTGCCGCTGCGGCTTGCGTCCGAAGCGCGGCATCCCGAGCGTGATGAAGGCCTCGGCCTGCATCGCGGCGAACCCGATCCGGGGCAGGTCGCGGGTGTTGGGGAAGACCAGGAAGCGCGGCTCCCACTCGGGCTGGAACTTCGCGTTGAACTTGTACAGCGACTCGATCTGGAACCAGCGCGAGAGGAAGACCAGCAGCCCTCGCCAGGCCCGCAGCACCGGCCCGGCACCGATCCGCTCACCGCGGGCCAGCGCCGAGCGGAACATCGCGAAGTTGAGCGAGACCCGGCGGATGCCCATCGCCGGCACGGCCTGCAGCGCGGCCACGATCAGCAGCTCGTTCAGGCCCGGGTCGGCGGCGCGGTCACGGCGCATCAGCTCCAGCGAGATGCCGTCCGGCCCCCACGGCACGAAGTGCAGCACGGCCTTCAGGTCGTCGCCGCTCTCGCCCTCCTCCGGCGCCTTGTGGGCGGTGACCACCACGCAGGCGTCGTCGCCCGGGTCGCCGAAGCGGCCCAGCGCCATCGAGAAGCCGCGCTCGGTGTCGGTACCGCGCCAGCGGGCGGCGGCGTCGGCGATCCGGTACCTCTCGTCCGCCGTGAGGTCGGCGACCTTGCGCACCTGGCAGGAGTAGCCGTTGCGCTCGATCCGCTTGACCATCTGCCGGACGTTGCGCATGGCCCGGCCGGAGAGCGAGAAGGTGCTCGTGTCGACGATCGCCTCGTCGCCGAGCTCCAGCGCGTCCAGCCCCGCCTCGCGGGTCCAGACCTCGCCGCCGACCTCGCTGCAGCCCATCACGGCCGGCACCCAGGCGTGCTCGCGGGCCTCGGCCATGAAGACCTTGATCGCGCCCGGCCAGGCCTCGACGTCGCCGACCGGGTCACCGGAGGCGAGCATCACGCCGGAGACCACCCGGTACGAGATCGCCGCCTTGCCGGTGGGCGAGAACAGCACGCTCTTGTCGCGGCGCAGCGCGAAGTAGCCGAGCGAGTCCCGCTCGCCGTGCCGGTCGAGCAGCCCGCGGACCTTCTCCTCGTCCTCGGCGGTCAGCTCCGGCTTGGGCTTCTCCGGCCGCAGCGCCAGGTACGCGGTGGTGAAGGCGGTGATCAGGCCCATCCCGCCGAGCAGGTAGGCGACGAGGTCGGAGACCCTGTCCGAGGTGTAGCCGACCGGTCCTTCGAAGCCGAACAGCCCGTACCCGACGTGCTCCAGGCGGTGGAACAGACCCGGGTGGCCGATCTCGTACTTGGTCCGGGTGGAGACGATCAGCAGGCCGATCAGCACGCTGATGGTGCCCATCACGGCCAGGTTGACCACGGCCCGCCAGCGGGTGCGCGGGTCGGCCTTGGCGTAGAACTCGCGCCGGTGGACCAGCATCACCGCGAACAGCACCAGCGAGACGACCGCCGGGCCGATCTGGTGCCAGCGCAGGATGTGCAGCGCCGCGCCGACCGGCAGCAGCACGCAGACCGCGCGCCAGGCCCGCTTCTTGCGGCGGCGCAGGGCGTGGGCGAGCAGCACCAGCAGCAGGCCGACCATGAGCGTGCCGGCCGTGGCCAGGGTGGTGGTGCCGCCGGGCAGCTGCCCGGTGAAGTCGTGCACCCTGGTGTGCCGAAGCCTGGGGAACACCGCGCTGGCGATGTCCACCAGCCCGATCAGGAGGCACGCGTAGCCGACCGCACCGGGGAGCCAAGCCCTCGGGACGGCGGCCGCTTGGGTACGAAGCGTCTGCAGGCCGCGGCGGCGGGGCGGCTGCTCGGGGCTCGGCTCAACGGACACGGGAACGCTCATGGAAGCTCAGCGTAGAGGCTGCGGAGCGCAGTCCTGTCACTCCGGGGGAGGAGTTGTGATGGACCTTCATGCCTTTTCCTTCATCGGGCAATGCGCACACCAAACATCCGGAAACAGAAGGTAAACCGGTGTTCGGCGTGCGCTGCGATTGAGCCGAGGGTGGGAGCCGGGACCCCGCACCGCGTGGCGCGACGGGCCCCCGCATGCGCGGTACGTACGGTGGACGCCGCATTCTAGGGCGCCGGTTGCGTGGGATCACCCCCGGCCTCCCGGCCTGCCCCGACGTCCGGACAGCCTAGCCGCGATGGCCGGAACTGACGGACCGCCAGACGATGAAGCCTGCCCGACAGTGTCCCAGCGGAAGGCCGACGGCATGGAACTGACCAGCGACGCGTTGGTGAACTCGCTGCTCGCACTCGGCGCGGCGGCCCTGCTCGCCACGCTCTGGCTCTGGCCCCGGCTGGCCCGCCAGCGCCCCTTGCCGGTGATCGGCCGGGTCGGTCTGATGACCGTCACTCAGGTCTCGGTGCTGGCGGTGCTTGCGCTCTCGGTCAACAACTCCTTCGGCTTCTACACCTCCTGGGACGACCTGCTCAGCCCCGGCGGCGCCAAGCTGGCGCTCACCAGCAACGAGAACCACCACGGCGGCACCCCGGTCTCCGACGCGCTGGTCCAGCCCAGCAACGAGGGCGGCATGGAGGAGATCACCGACCTGCCCAAGGGTCCGCCGGAGGAGGTCGGCAAGGTCGAGTCCGTCCGGGTCACCGGCAAGGAGACCGGCCTCTCCGACCAGATGTTCGTCTACCTCCCGCCGGAGTACTTCGACCCGAAGCTCGCCATGGTGCGCTTCCCTGTCCTGCTGGGCATCTCCGGCTTCCCCGGCACCAGCCTGAACCTGATGAAGGAGCTCCCCGTCCCGCAGACCGCCTGGGAGCTGCGCAAGGCCGGCAAGATGGCGCCCGCGATCATCGTGATGGCCCGACCGACCGTCGCCCCGCCGCGCAACACCGAGTGCGTGGACGTCCCCGGCGGGGCGCGCACCGAGTCCTGGTTCGCCAACGACGTGCCCGAGGCACTGCGCGCCACCTACCGGGTCAGCCGTTCCGCCTCGTCCTGGGGCGTGCTCGGCTTCTCCACCGGCGGCAGCTGCGCGATGCGGCTGGCGATGCGCTACCCGGAGGTCTTCGGCAACGGGGTGGGCATGCACGGCGACTTCAAGGTGGCCGAGGACCAGTTCACCGGTGGCAACCTCTTCGGCGGGGACAAGGGGCTGGCCGACCACAGCGACCTCAACTGGCGGCTGCAGAACCTCCCCGCGCCGAACCTCTCGCTGATGGTGATCAGCAGCCGCAAGGAGGCCGACTACCCGGAGACGGTGAAGTTCGTCGAACTGGCCCAGCAGGTGTCGGCGGCCAACCCGCAGTTCAAGGTCGAATCGCTCTACCTGGACGACGGGGGCCACAACTTCGACAGCTGGCGCCGCGAGCTGCCCGCCGCCCTGGAGTGGATGGGCGCCCGGCTCACATGGACCTGACCGCCGCTTGGTACCTCGCCGCCGGGTGAGTGATTACCGGCCGGTCGGGTGAGGCGTCCGGCGCCCCGCGGGAACGTATCGCGGCCGCCCGGCCGACCGGCCGGCGCCGGCCCGGATCCGAGCAGGAGGCTCCATTGCTCAGCACCCGATCGCTCTTCGACGAGATCTACCGGAACGACGAGGCCTACCAGTTGTTCTGCAGCATCGCGGCCGGTGGCGAGGACCAGGGCGGCTGGGAGAACGAACGGATCACCGCACTCACCCGGGACCCGGTCCTCGCCCCCAAGATCGCCCGGCACGGCGCCGACGAACGCAAGCACGGCAGGATCTTCACCCAGCTGCTGAACAAGCGCGGCCTGCCCAAGGTGGACGTCCCCGCCGAGGCCGACTACTGCATGCTGCTGGAGCGCCAGGGCGTCGGCCTCTCGCACGAGCGGCTGAACAGCGACATCCCGCTCGCCGAGCGCGAGATCATCACCTACCTGGTGCACAGCCGGGTGACCGAGCAGCGTGCGGCCGAGCAGATGCGCCAGCTGGTCAAGGTGTACGGGGACAACCCCGACCTCGGCCGGGCGATGCGGATGATCTCCGCCGACGAGGACAACCACCTCGCCTACTGCCACGAGGAGCTGATCCGGCTGGCTGCCGAGGGCCACGGCCCGTACATCCGGCACACCCTGGAGACCAGTGCGCGCGGCGAGATCCGCACCCACCGGGACGTCGGCCTCGCGGTGACCGCCCGGATGGCGAAGATCCTCCGCTGGCCGCGCTGGCAGCTGGCCGTGGTCACGGCCGGCGTCCACGCGCTCTACCTCTACGACCTGGCGTTCGGCTGGCGGCGGATGGTGAGGCTGCGGATGCCCGAGCGCCGCAACGCCCTGGGCGCCCCGGCCCCGCCGCACGCCGGGCAGGGGGCGCTCTGAGCCTGCCCTGCCCGTACCCTGCTGCTACCGCCCGATGATGAGACTCATCGCCTCGGCCCGGCTGGCCGGGTCACGGAGCTGGCCGCGCACGCAGGACGTGATGGTCTTGGCGCCGGGCTTGCGGATACCGCGCATCGACATGCACATGTGCTCGCACTCGACCACGACGATCGCCCCGCGCGGTTCGAGGATCCGCATCAGCGCGTCGGCGACCTGGCTGGTGAGCCGCTCCTGCACCTGAGGGCGGCGGGCGTAGACGTCCACCAGCCGGGCCAGCTTGGACAGCCCGGTGATCTTCCCGCTGGCCGAGGGGATGTACCCGACGTGCGCCACGCCCCGGAACGGCACCAGGTGGTGCTCGCAGACGGACGTCAGCTCGATGTCCTTGACCAGCACCATCTCGTCGTGGCCGAGGTCGAAGGTGGTGGTGAGGACGTCCTCGGGCTCCTGCCAGAGGCCCGCGAATATCTCCTTGTAGGCCCGGGCGACCCGGGCCGGCGTCTCCAGCAGGCCCTCGCGGTCCGGGTCCTCCCCCACGGCGAGCAGGAGCTCGCGAATGGCGTTCTCGGCCCGCTTCTGGTCGAAGGTCCCGACGGCGGGCGGACCGTCGAGCGTCACCGGGTCGATCATGCGGGCCTCGCTAACTAGTGGGAACGACTGGCTGAACAGCACGGATGCCGCGCCTCCAGGGTACAAACCCCGGTGACGCGGCATCCATTCCGTACTGTCCAGGCGCTGGATCAGCCCTCCGTGGGCGGCTCCGCCGGCAGCGGCGGGAGCTTCACCACGTCCACCGGAGCGGTGTCGATGGCGGCGGCGCCGTTGGTGAGCGCCAGCTCCTTCGGCGACTGCACCGGCGGCCGGGTGGACGGCGTCCGACGGGACGAGCCCGTCCAGGCCGGCCGGGCCGGGCGCTTGACGATGGTCGAGAAGATCTCGGCGATCTGCTCCTTGTTGAGGGTCTCCTTCTCCAGGAGCTCCAGGACCAGGTTGTCGAGCACGTCGCGGTTCTCGACCAGGATCTCCCAGGCCTCGTTGTGCGCGTTCTCGATGAGCTTCTTGACCTCTTCGTCGACCAGCCCGGCGACCTCTTCCGAGTAGTCGCGCTGGTGTCCCATCTCACGACCGAGGAACGGCTCCGAGTTGTCCGAGCCGAACTTGATCGCGCCGAGGCGCTCGGTCATGCCGTACTGGGTGACCATGGCCCGCGCGGTGGCGGTGGCCTTCTCGATGTCGTTCGAGGCGCCGGTGGTCGGGTCGTGGAAGACCAGCTCCTCCGCCGCACGCCCGCCCAGCATGTAGGCCAGCTGGTCGAGCATCTCGTTGCGGGTGGTGGAGTACTTGTCCTCGTCCGGCAGCACCATGGTGTAGCCGAGGGCCCGGCCGCGGGACAGGATCGTGATCTTGTGCACCGGGTCGCTGTTGGGGCACGCCGCCGCCACCAGGGCGTGGCCGCCCTCGTGGTACGCGGTGATCTTCTTCTCCTTGTCGGACATGATCCGCGTGCGCTTCTGCGGACCGGCCACGACGCGGTCGATCGCCTCGTCCAGGATGTTGTTGTCGATCAGCTTCTTGTCCGAGCGGGCGGTCAGCAGAGCGGCCTCGTTGAGGACGTTCGACAGGTCCGCGCCGGTGAAGCCGGGGGTGCGCTTGGCGACGGCCGAGAGGTCGACGTCGGGCGCGATCGGCTTGCCCTTCTGGTGCACCTTGAGGATGTCCAGCCGGCCCTGGAGGTCGGGGCGCTCGACCGCGATCTGACGGTCGAAGCGGCCCGGGCGCAGCAGCGCCGGGTCCAGGATGTCGGGGCGGTTGGTCGCGGCGATCAGGATCACGCCGCCCTTGACGTCGAAGCCGTCCATCTCGACCAGCAGCTGGTTGAGGGTCTGCTCGCGCTCGTCGTGGCCGCCGCCGAGGCCCGCACCGCGGTGCCGGCCGACGGCGTCGATCTCGTCGACGAAGACGATCGCCGGGGCGTTCGCCTTGGCCTGCTCGAAGAGGTCGCGGACGCGGCTGGCGCCGACACCCACGAACATCTCGACGAAGTCGGAGCCGGAGATCGAGTAGAACGGCACCCCGGCCTCGCCCGCGACGGCGCGCGCCAGCAGGGTCTTACCGGTACCGGGCGGGCCGTACAGCAGCACGCCCTTGGGGATCTTGGCACCGACGGCCTGGAACTTGGCCGGCTCCTGCAGGAACTCCTTGATCTCGTGGAGCTCCTCGACCGCCTCGTCCGCACCTGCGACATCCGAGAACGTGGTCTTCGGGGTGTCCTTGGTGAGCAGCTTGGCCTTCGACTTGCCGAACTGCATGACGCGCGAGCCGCCGCCCTGCATCTGGTTCATCAGGAACAGGAAGACGAGCACGATGATCACGATGGGCAGCATCGACAGCAGGAGGCTGACGAAGGTGCTCTGCTTCTCCGGGCTGACGGTGTAGCCGTCGGAGAGCGTGCTCTGGTCGTTGTCGTTGATCTGGGCCTGGAGCTTCTCGGCGAGATTGACACCCTGGTCGCCGATGTACGAGGCCTGGAACTTGCTGCCGGACGGGGGCTTGCCCGTGCCGGCGTCGGACAGCTTGGCGCCGTCCTTCAGCTGGATCTTGATCGTGTTCGAGTCACCGGTGGTGATCTGCGCCGACTTGACCTGCTTGGCATCGATCGCTGCGACGACCTGCCCGGTGTCCACCGTCTTGTAGCCGTTCGAGTCAGAAACGACCTGCATCAGCACGATGACGGCGAGGACGGCCAGCACGATCCACATGATCGGCGCACGGAAGTATCGCTTGACGTCCATCCATGCGGGGCGTTGCCGCCCCGTCCCTCCTGCCACTCAACGGCGCCGCGGGGCTCGAGGGCCGCCGGCGCATCCGGTCTGTGCTCATGTGAAGAGCGGTTTTATTGGACCGTACCGCAGTCCGACCCACCCGTGGCGGGAGCACAGCGACACGACGTATTTCTATTTCCCCCCGATCCAACGGGCGGGAACGGCGTACTGTTCCCGCCCGTAGCCCGAACGGGGCCCCGGGACCGTTTTTTCTCAGCCGCCGTAGACGTGCGGGGCGAGGGTCCCGATGAAGGGGAGGTTACGCAGCTTCTCCGCGTAGTCGAGGCCGTAGCCGACCACGAACTCGTTGGGGATGTCGAAGCCGACGTACTTGACGTCGATCTCGACCTTGGCCGCGTCGGGCTTGCGCAGCAGGGTGCAGACCTCCAGCGAGGCCGGGCCGCGCGAGCCCAGGTTGCCGAGCAGCCAGGACAGGGTCAGGCCCGAGTCGATGATGTCCTCGACGATCAGGACGTCCCGGCCGGCGATGTCGGTGTCGAGGTCCTTGAGGATCCGCACCACGCCGGAGGACTTGGTGCCCATCCCGTACGAGGAGACCGCCATCCAGTCCATGGTGACCTGCGAGTGCAGCGCACGGGCGAGGTCCGCCATGACCATCACGGCCCCCTTGAGGACGCCGACGATCAGCAGGTCCTTGCCTGCGTAGTCCCGGTCGATGCGCTCGGCCAGCTCCAGGAGCTTGGCGTCGATCTCGTCCTTGCTGATGAGCACCTTCGCGAGGTCAGCGCCCATGTCGTTCTGGTCCACCGGGGATACGTCCTCAAACGTTCGGGGTCTGGATGGCCGGCGGCCCGGCGCCCCGGGAGCATGCCTGCCCGTCAGTCGCCCTGCCGCCGAAAGACCAGCGTGCCACACCTGCGGGTGGCTTCGACGCCCCCGGGTAGGTGCAGCGGCCCCTGGCCGCGCCAACCGGTGACCAGCAGGTCGATCGTTTCGAGGTGGCGCGCGAAGAGGTCCCCCGCCGGGCAGCCCGCCCGCAGCGCGGCCCGGCGCAGCACCCGGCGGCGTACCGCGGGCGGCAGTTCGGCCAGCTTGGCGGCGTCCAGCGTGCCTTCGCCCGTCCGGAGGTCGCGCTCGGCGAGCGCGGCCCACTGGTCCAGCGCGTCGGCGTCGTCCCGGAACAGCCGGGCGGTGCGGGCCAGCGCCTCGACCACGCCGCCGCCGAGGTGCTTCTCCAGCACCGGCAGCACCTCGTGGCGCACCCGGGAGCGGGTGTAGGCGGGGTCGCAGTTGTGCGGGTCGTCCCAGACCGGGATCGCCTGGGCGGAGCAGGCCTGGCGGGTGGCGGCCCGGTCCAGCTCCAGCAGCGGGCGGCGGTAGCGGCCCTTCTGGGCCGGCATCCCGGCCAGCGAGCGGGAGCCGGAGCCGCGGGCCAGGCCCAGCAGCACCGTCTCGGCCTGGTCGTCGCGGGTGTGGCCGAGCAGGACGGCGACCGCTCCGTGGCGCTCGGCGGCCTCGTCCAGGGCCGCGTAGCGGGCGTCCCGGGCGGCGGCCTCGGGGCCGCCGGCGCGGCCGACCCGGACCGGGACGGCCTCGACCGGGTCGAGGCCGAGCGAGCGGAGCCGCTCGGCGACCTGGGCGGCGCGGTCGGCGGAGCCGGTCTGGAGGCCGTGGTCGACGGTGACGGCGCCGACCCGCAGGCCGATCTTGGGGGCTTCGAAGGCGGCCGCGATGGCCAGCGCCATGGAGTCCGCGCCGCCGCTGACGGCGACCAGGACCAGCGGCGAACCGGGCGCCGCCGGGGTGCGCGGAAGCCCGGAGGGGTGGCGGTGGGCGTTGCCGATCAGGGTGGTCCCGACGGCGGCGCCGACCAGCGGTGCCCCGCTCGGGCGCTCGCGGGGCTCGCGCACGGGCGCGGTGAAGGTGGTGCCAGCCTCGGCGGCGAGGTCGGTGAGCGTGCGGCGTACGGCCAGGCGTATCGCGGCGACAGCGGGGTGTGGGCCCACGGCGGACGGCTCCTTGGCGGAGGGGGGACAGGACGGCGGTGGGCGCGGCAGGGACCGCGCATCCGTGAGCACCCTGTTACCGGGCGCTCACAGATGGTGGCAGAAAGGAGGCACCCGCTACGCCACCCGCGCCACCGGTACGACCACCGTCCCACGTTCGGGTGAATGGAGAAACGTATCTTCACCCGCCATCTGCACGACTGGACCACTCGTACGAACGGGTTTGACCGCCCTCGACCACCCTCGGCGTGTCCCGCGCGATGTGGCTCGCCCCGCCGCGCGCGTCAGCGGGCGACGCGGGCCACCCAGGCCGCCGGGTCGTGGATCTCGTCCTTGGTCGGCAGCGTGTTCGGCGACGTCCAGACCCGGTTGAAGCCGTCCATGCCGACCTCGTCCACCACGCCGCGCACGAAGACCGCGCCGTCCTGGTACTGGCGGAGCTTGGCGTCCATGCCGAGCAGCCGGCGCAGCACCAGGTCCAGCCGGTTGGCGCCCCGGTCCCGGCGCTGCTGGAACTTCTCCCGGATCTCCGCGACGCTCGGCACCACCGCCGGGCCGACGCCGTCCATCACCACGTCCGCGTGACCCTCCAGCAGCGACATCACGGCCGTCAGCCGGCCCAGGATCTCGCGCTGTGCGGGCGACTGGACGATCTCCAGCAGGCCGGCGGAGGCCCGTCCGGCGTCTCCGCGGCCGCCGAGGCCCGGCAGGCCGCCGCCGAGCGAGCCGGCCGCGTCCCGCAGCCGGTCCAGCAGCGCACCCGGGTCGACGTCCGTCTCGGACAGGAAGGACTGCACCTCGGACTGGATGTGGTCGCGCAGCCACGGCACCGCGGTGAACTGGGTGCGGTGGGTCTCCTCGTGCAGGCAGACCCAGAGCCGGAAGTCGGCCGGGTCGACGTCCAGCTCCCGCTCGACGTGCACGATGTTCGGCGCCACCAGCAGCAGCCGGCCAGGGCCGGGGCCGTCGGGGCCCAGCCTGGGCTTGTCGAACAGCGCGGCCGGGCTGTCCGGCGCCTCCAGCGAGGGCTCTGCCGGGGCGAACGTCTCGTACTGGCCGAGCACCTTGGTGGACAGGAAGGCCAGCAGGGCGCCGACCTCGATCCCGGTGGCCTTCTCCCCCACCGTGCCGAGGACACCCGCGGCCGCGCTGCCCGCCCTGCGGGCCTGGAGCTTCTCCACCAGCGGCTGGACGATCGTGCGGAAGCCCGCCACGTTGGCCCGCACCCAGCCGGGGCGGTCCACGATCAGCACCGGGGTCGCGGCGGCCTCCACGAGGCTGCTGGAGCGCATGCCGGTGAACGCCCGGACGTGCTCCTCGGCCTCCAGGGCGTGCCGGCGCAGCTCGGCCACGACGGCCGACGCCTCGGCGCGGCTCACCTCCGGCCCGGGCCGCACCAGCCTGGTCGCGGTTGCGACCGCGAGATTCCAGTCGACCATGTCAGCACCGCCGCTCGCGCTCGTCATGCCCTCACCGTACGTGCTCCCGCCCATCCGGGGGAGCCACAGGTACCGACGGTCTGCGGGGCGGAACCGGACGGGGCCCGTGCGAACGGCGCCCGGCCGCCGGGATCGCGCCCGGCGGCGACCTGTCGGGCCGTCAGTGGCAGCCGCAGGCGGCGAGGCGGGCGACGATGCGGTCCATGGCCGCGCGGGCGGTGTCGGCGGGGGCGTTGGTCCTGGTCATCACGGCGAAGGAGAGCAGCCGGCCCTCGGCGTCCACCACCGTGCCGGCCAGGGTGTTGACGCCGCTGAGGCTGCCGGTCTTGGCGCGGACCAGGCCGGCCGCCTCGGCGGCGCCGGAGCCGGAGCCGAAGCGCTTGCCGAGGGTGCCGGTGAAGCCGGCGATGGGCAGGCCGGTGAGCACCGGACGCAGCGTCGGGTGCTGCTCCGAGGCGGCCAGCGAGAGCAGTTGGACCAGGACGGCCGGCGGGATCGCGTTGCCCTGGTGCAGCCCGCTGCCGTCGTTGAGCACCACGCCGGCCGTCGGCACGCCGAGCCGGGCGAGCTCCTGGGTGACCGCGGTGGCGGCGCCCTCGAAGCTGGCCGGCTGGTGGGCGGCGAGCGCGGCCTGACGGGCGATCGCCTCGGCGAGGGTGTTGTCGGAGGTGGTCAGCAGCCGTTCGACCAGGCGGGCGACGGTCGGCGAGTCCACCCGGCCGAGAACGGGCGCGGTGGCGGCCGCGGGTGCCGTGGCGGGCTTGGCCCTGCCGTCGACGGTGACGCCCTGGGCCTTCAGCAGGGTCGCGAAGGCGTCGGCGGCCGACAAGGCCGGATCCGCGACGCGGGCGGGCGCGTCCTCCCTGCTCTTCGGGTCGACCTTGCCCTCGTCCACCATCAGCGAGGTGACGAGCGCGATGTTGGCCGCGTCGTGGTTCTTGTGCTGCGGGTTGCCGGAGTACAGCGAGAGGTCGTAGTCGAGCTTGACCGTGGTGGTGCCGGTGGCCTTGAGGGCGGCGGCGGTCTGCCGGGCCAGCGCGTCCAGCGAGGCGGGGGCGGTGTCGGCGTCGGCAGGCAGACCGGCGATCTGCACCTGGTCGGCGGGCAGCGCGGTGAGGGTGGGGTCGCCGCCACCCACGAGGGTGATCTCGCCGGGATCCGCGCCCTTGACGACCCGGGTGGTCAGCCGGGTGTCGCCCGGGATCAGCGAGAGCGCCGCGACCGAGGTCGCCAGCTTGGTGGTGGAGGCGGGCGTGGCGGGGGTGTTCTCCCCGGAGCCGTAGAGGAGCCGGCCGCCGGCGGCGTCCGCGACGGCGAGGCTGACGGTGCCGAGGTTGCGGTCGCCGAGCACGGTGGCGAGCGCCTGCTGGAGGCCCTGGCCGGTGGGCAGCCCGGCGGTCGGCCCGGCCTCCGCGGAGGCCAGCACGGCCCCGGCGGCGGGGGCCGGGTGGCCGGTGGCCGGCGAGGCGGGGGCACCGGTGGCGGTGGTGGGGTCGGCGGCGGGGGCCACCGGCCCGTTGCCGGCGCCGGTTCCGGCCGGGCGGGGCGTCTCGGTGGCACCGGTGCGCCCCTTGCCCTTGCCGTTGCCCCCGTTGTTGCCCTTGTCGCCGCTACTTCCGCCGCCCTTGTCGCCGTGTCCGCCGTCCCGGTCGTCGCCCTCGCCCCGGCCGGTGGCGCTCTGCCCGCCGGGCGGCGGGGACGGCTGCGCGTACGCTCCACCGCCCGAGGTGAGGACCGCCCCGGCGACCAGTAGTGCCGCCCCGAACAGCCCCGCGGCCGTCCCCCTGCGGCGGTACCCCGCCCCGACCCCTGCGCCCACCGACCGGCCCCTTTCCTGAGCACTCACTCCCGTAGGAGACACTTGGATTCTGTCAGTCCCTACCTTGGAGGAACCGTTGGAATTCGACGTCCTTATCGAAATCCCTAAGGGCTCTCGCAACAAGTACGAGGTCGACCACGAGACCGGTCGCCTTCGTCTTGACCGGATGCTGTTCACCTCGACCCGGTACCCCGCCGACTACGGCTACGTCGAGGGCACCCTCGCGGACGACGGCGACCCGCTGGACGCCCTGGTCATCCTCGAGGAGCCGACCTTCCCCGGCTGCCTGATCAAGTGCCGCGTCATCGGCATGTTCAAGATGACGGACGAGGCCGGCGGCGACGACAAGCTGCTCTGCGTCCCGGCGACGGACCCGCGCTGGGAGCACCTGCAGGACATCCACCACGTGTCGGAGTTCGACCGCCTGGAGATCCAGCACTTCTTCGAGGTCTACAAGGACCTGGAGCCGGGCAAGTCGGTCGAGGGTGCCAACTGGGTCGGCCGCGCCGAGGCCGAGGCCGAGGTCACCGCGTCGATCAAGCGTCTGGCGGAGCAGGGCGGTCACTGAGCCGACGTACCGATCTCGTTCGCCCAGGGCAGTTCGAGGTAGGTCGAGGCAGTCGGAGGCCGGGGTACGCGGAATGGTCCGCGGGCCCCGGCCTTCGCCGTGTGCGGGGCCGTGTGCGGGGCCGGGAAGTGGGTCCGTGTCCGAGGCTGGGTCCGGAGCGTGCGTCCGGGCCGGGGGCGAGGTGCCCGGGGTTGCCGACACCCTGTCGGCATGATGGAGACTTAGGTTAGGCTAACCATCATTAGTCGGCCGATTTCGATCCCTGGAGGCCGCAGGCCCACGCCCGAGCAGCCCGTCCGCACCGGGCCCTTGCTCATGGACGAGCCCACCGCCGCACTCGACCTGCGCCACCAGGAGCTGGTGCTGCGGGTGGCCCGGGCCCGCGCGGCCGCCGGGGACGCCGTGGTCGTGGTGCTGCACGACCTCTCGCTGGCGGCGGCCTACGCGGACCGGATGGTGCTGCTGAGCGGCGGCGCCACGGTCGCGGCCGGCCCGGTGGGCGAGGTGCTGCGCGCACCGCTGCTCAGCGAGGTGTACGGCCACCCGGTCGAGGTACTGCCGCACCCGCGCACGGGCGTCCCGCTGGCGCTGCCGGAGCGGGGCTGGGGCCCCGCCCTCGCCGGCCCGGCCCTCACCGGCACGGCCCCCACTGGCACGGCCCCCGCCGGCTCAGCCTTCGTCGTCCAGCCGGAAGCCGATCTTCAGGCCGACCTGGTAGTGCTTGATCCGGCCGTCCTCCAAGTGGCCCCGGACCTGCGTCACCTCGAACCAGTCGAGGTTGCGCAGCGTCCGGGACGCCCGCTCGACCCCGTTGCTGATGGCGGCGTCGATGGACTCGGTCGAGGACCCGACGATCTCGGTCACCCGGTACACGTGCTCACTCATGGCGGACTCCCTCTCTGCGACGGCCCCCGGTCCACCGTGCACCGCCTCCGGTCGCTCCGCACCCCGGCGGCCGCCACGGGGAGTCCGCCGGGCGCGCCCGGGTCCTAGAACGCCGCCCGGACCTCGCCCACCGGCACGCCGCCGCCGAACAGCGGGGCCGCGCCGATCCGGTCGATGGTGTCGTCCGCCGCCACCACGCCGAGCCGGCCCAGTGCGGCCGCCAGGACCGGCCCGCGGGCCCGCTCGGCACCGTCGTCGATCTTGAAGGCGAGCGCCCGGCCGTCCGGCAGCGCCACCACCTGGACCGCCTCGGCGCCCATCTTGGAGAGCGCACCCGGCACCGCCCGCATCAGCCAGGTGTCGGCCCGGCGGGTGCCGGCCACGTACTCGGGGTGGGCACGCATCGCGTCGGCCACCCGGCGCTGCGGGGTGCCCTCCTCGGCGAGCACCAGCGCGCGGTAGCCGCGGGCCAGGCCGGTCAGGCTGAGGGCCAGCAGCGGCGCGCCGCAGCCGTCCACCCCGGCGTGTGCCGGCGTCTCGCCGGTGGCCTCCTGGAGAGCTTCACGGGCGAGCTGCTGGACCGGGTGCGCCGGGTCGAGGTAGCTCGCGGTCGGCCAGCCGTTGGCGACGCAGGCGGCCAGCCAGCCGGCGTGCTTGCCGGAGCAGTCCATCAGGATCGGCGCGCGCTCGCCGCCGGACTTCAGGAGCAGTTCGGCCTCGGTCTCGTCCAGCGGCAGGTCCGCCGGGGTCTGCAGGGCGGACTCGTCCAGCCCGGCACCGGCCAGGATCTGCCTCACGCCGTCGCGGTGAAACGATTCTGCCGAGTGGCTGGAAGCCGCCAGCGCCAGCAGCTCACCGCCGATCGCCAGCCCCGCCCGCAGCGTGGCCACCGCCTGGAACGGCTTGGCGCACGACCGCGGGAAGACCGGAGCTTCGGGAGCGCCCAGGGCGAACTCGACCGAGCCGTCGGCGGCGAGCAGCACCAGCGAGCCGTGGTGCCGGCCCTCGGTGAAGCCCGAGCGTATGACCTCGGCGAGGGCGGGCAGGGCGGCGGAGTGGGACATGGCGGAAGCCTTCCGGGGGCGAGGGTGAGCCGGGGGCGAGCCGGGCCTCCCCACCCCCGGACGCCCTCACCCGGTCAGAGCGGGCCGCCCGCGAGCAGGTCCTCGACCCGCGCTTCCCCATCACGGTACCTGCGGGTGATCTCGGCACTGCAGCCGTCCGCCGTCCGCAGCAGCCGCTGCCGCCGGCCGGACACCTCGCGCTCGTGTGCCCGCAGCCGGTCCAGCGCGGCCAGCAGCTCCGCCTCCGGGTGGGCCGCCAGGTCGGCCAGCTGGACGTCGCCCATCAGCTCGTCCGCCTCCAGCTGGGACTGCTGGCCGCGCGGCGGCCCCAGCGTGACGTGCCGGGCGGAGCGCCGCACCGTGGACGGCGCGTCGGTGAGGATGGCCGGCAGCCGGTCCAGCAGGGCGCCGCCCACCGGGATCTCGCCCCCCGCCGCCGTGCGGACGGCGGTGCCCGGCCGGCGGTCCAGCTCGGCCCGGAGGATGTCCATCCGCCCGTGCAGCAGCCGCCGCAGATAGGAGAGGTCGGCCTCCTGTTCCAGGGTCTCCCGGCGCAGGGTCCGCAGCTGCGCCAGGCCCAGCCGCTCCAGCTCGGGCTCGCCCTCCTTGCCCGCCGCCGGGCGGGAGGTGTCCCCCGCCGGCTCCGTGCCCCCGGGCACCCGCCCGGACCGGTCCTGCGCCGCGCTGCTCGCGTCCATCAACCAACCACCTGCCGTCGTCCGATCCCGCCCGCTCGCGGCACCCCGTCGCCTGCCGCAGGTCCGGCCCGTTCCCCCGGCGGGCCGTCGCGCGTACCCGTCCGTTGGCACGCCCGGGCGCCCCCGAAGGTTCCCGCCCCCGAGTGGTGCCACCCGCCGGGGCGACACCACCAGAACGCCTGACCTATCGACTCGACCGCCCGGCCGAACCGGGCCCGGTGCGGCGGACCTCTGGCGCCCCGGACCCCTCGTACGGTTCCCCAGCGTGCCACCCCGCCCACCGCCGGTGCACCGCCCGTGCACCCGAACGGCCCCCTGGCGAACGGGGGTGGCTGATACGACCAAGGCTTTCCCCAGGAGGAGCGGCGCCCGAAGAGGCGCAGGCGCGCCCCACCCGGCGCGCACCATGTCCATACGCGCCGGGTCTTACCCCTGCCCCGCGGCCGCCCCGAGGCCCTCCTCCCGGGCATGGCCGCCCCGAGGCCCTCCTCCCGGGCCTGCCCCGCGGCCCCTCCCGAACCCTCGCGGACCACCCGGGGGCCCTGCGGGCGGCCCGGCCCGCTCCGGCACAATGGCCGCATGCGAGCAGTGGTGCAGCGAGTGACCGAGGCCCGGGTGACCGTGGCCGGAGAGACCGTCGGCGCGATCGAGGGGCCCGGGCTCTGTGTCCTGGTCGGTGTCACGCACGACGACACCCCCGCCAAGGCCGCCCAGCTGGCCCGCAAGCTCTGGACCCTGCGGCTGCTGGAGGCGGACGGGAACGGCGTCGAGCAGTCCTGCTCCGACCTGGCCGCCCCGCTGCTGGTGATCAGCCAGTTCACGCTCTACGGCGACGCCCGCAAGGGCCGCCGCCCCACCTGGAACGCCGCCGCCCCCGGGCCGGTCGCCGAGCCGCTGGTGGACGAGGTGGTCGCCGGGCTGCGCGCGCTCGGCGCCAAGGTGGAGACGGGCAGGTTCGGCGCGGACATGCGGGTGGCGCTGGTGAACGACGGACCGTTCACCGTGCTCGTCGAGGTCTGAGACCTACTGCGGGACGATCACGTCCTGCGTCCCCGGCACCGTCCCGGCCAGCAGCACCGCGTCCACCGGGACGTTCCGCTTGACCACGGCCAGCGCGACCGGGCCCAGCTCGTGGTGGCGCGCCGAGGACGTCACGACGCCCAGCGCCCGGCCGTCCGGATCCGAGGCGAGCCGCACCTCCGCCCCGTGCGGGGGCAGCACCTCCTCGGTGCCGTCCAGGTGCAGGAAGACCAGGCGGCGCGGCGGCCGGCCCAGGTTGTGCACCCGGGCGACCGTCTCCTGCCCGCGGTAGCAGCCCTTCTGCAGGTGCACCGCGGTGGTCAGCCAGTCCACCTCGTGCGGGATGGTCCGGTGGTCGGTCTCGAAGCCGAGCCGGGGCCGGTGGCCCTCGATCCGCAGCGCCTCGTACGCCCAGATCCCGGCCGCCGGGCCGTAGCCCTCGGTCAGCTTCGCCAGCTCGGCACGCGGCAGGAAGAGGTCCCGCCCGTACGACAGCTCGCGGACCGCCGCCGCGCCCTCCGCCGGGGCGGTGGAGCCGGCCGGCAGGTACACCACCGCGTAGTCGGCGGTCGCGTCGGCGACCTCCACCCGGTAGAAGAACTTCATGCTCTCCAGGTAGCCGATCAGCGCCTGCTGGGTGCCCGGCTCGACGTGCGCCCAGGTGGTGGTGCCGTCGTCGACCAGGTAGAGCGCGTGCTCGACGTGCCCGTTCGGGGAGAGCACCAGCGCCTCGGTGGCCTGCTGCGGCGGCAGCGCGCTGACGTGCTGGGTGAGGAGCAGGTGCAGCCAGGCCAGCCGGTCGTCGCCGGTGACGGTGAGCACGCCGCGGTGCGAGAGGTCCACGAAGCCGGTGCCCTGCGCCAGGTTGCGTTGCTCGCGGAAGATGTCACCGTAGTGGGCGGCCACGCCCTCGTCGGTTCCCTCGGCGGGGACGGCACCGGGCAGCGCAAGCAGCGGGCTCTTCATACCGGCCAGCTTACGACTGGTCCCCGGCGCGCTTGGCGGTGCAGTCGGCGCAGCGGCCGAAGATGGCGAAGTGCTTGAGGTCGGTGTCGAAGCCGTGCTGCTCGCGCAGGCTCTCGATCAGCGGCCGGGCGATCTCGGTGCCGGTCTCGGTGACCTTCTCGCAGTCCCGGCAGACCAGGTGCAGGTGGTGGTGACGGCCGGCCAGGTGGTACGTCGGGGCGCCGTGGCCGAGGTGCGCGTGGGAGACCAGTCCCAGCTCCTCCAGCAGCTCCAGGGTCCGGTAGACGGTGGAGATGTTGATGCCGCTGGCGGTCTGCCGGACATGGCCGAGGATGTCGTCCGGGGTCGCGTGGTCGAGGACGTCGACCGCCTCCAGCACGAGCTGGCGCTGGGGGGTCAGCCGGTAGCCGCGTTCGCGCAGGTCGGCCTTCCAGTCGCCGGAGAGCTGCCAGTCGGTGGTGCCGGTGTCCGCCACGGTGCTGTCCCTGTCAAGGTCGGGGGTCCTGAGGCAAGTGTAGGGACCGGCCGGGGGCCGGTCCCTACCCATGAGCTCGATGAGCCGTTGCGATCAGCGGAAGAACGCGATGCCGTCGTCCGGCAGGTCGTTGATGTCCTTGATCAGCTGCGCCGGGCTCAGCACCTTCTTCAGCTGCGCCGACATGTACGGGCGCAGCGACACCTCGGGAGCGGCCTTCTCGCCGACCCAGAGCAGCTCCTCGTTGACGAAGCCGTACAGGCGCTTGCCGCCGGAGTACGGCGCCGAGCCCTCGATCCGGGCCACCGCGTCGGTGGAGACGTCGATCTGCGGCTTGCCGTCGGCCAGCTCGCCGTACCAGATCTCGACGGTGCCGTCGTCGCGGACGGAGGAGATCTCGATCCCGCGGGCGCCGCTGGTGCCGTGGTGGTTGCTGGTGATGCGCCAGAACGCGTGCTCGTTCTCCAGCGGACGGACCTTCTCGCCCTCCTCGTTCAGCACCCAGGTGCGGGAGCGGAACTCCAGGAAGGGCCGGCCGTCGTGCCGGATGACGATCTCCTGGCCGAAGTTGCACTTCTCCGTGCCCGGGCCTCCTTCACCCGGCAGAGGGGCGTAGACACCCGCGCCCTCCCAGGTGCCGAGGAGGAAGGCGAGCGGGACGACGTCCCTGTGGAGGTCAGAGGGGATCTCGATCATGTTCCTGGTCGCTGTCGTCGGTATGGGGCTGCTTCAACCGTACGGCAGCCGGCTCAGCGCTGGCCCTGGTACAGCTTCATCACCGAGAAGATGGCGAACCAGGTGATCAGCACGGCCATGAGGGCCAGCAGACCGTCGAAGAAGATTTCCAGACCGGACACGGGGGGCTCCCAGGGCGGCGACAGTGTGGTGGATTTTGCTCGCGCTCACTCTATCCGCCGGGTGTCGACGGGTCTCGGTGAGCCCCACCACGTCGGCGATCTAGGGTGTCGGCATGTCGTCGAACGCATCGCAGAGCGCGAAGAAGCTCGTCATCAAGGTCACCGCCGGGGCGGACGCGCCGGAGCGCTGTTCGCAGGCCTTCACGGTGGCGGCGGTCGCCGTCGCCAGCGGGATCGAGGTCTCGCTCTGGCTGACCGGGGAGTCGTCCTGGTTCGCGCTGCCCGGGCGCGCCGCGGAGTTCGAGCTGCCGCACGCGGCGCCCCTGCCGGACCTGCTGGAGTCGATCCTGGCGGCCGGCACCGTCACCCTCTGCACCCAGTGCGCGGTGCGGCGCGGGATCGAGCAGAAGGACACCGTCGAGGGAGTCCGGATCGCGGGCGCCCAGGTCTTCGTCAGCGAGATCATGGCCGACGGTGTGCAGGCGCTCGTGTACTAGGAGCGCTCTCCCCGTTCACCAGGAGCGGTCCTCCCGGTCCGGGCGGTCCCGGTCGTGGCCGGGGTCGTCCCACTTCGGATCGTCCCAGCGCGGGTCGTTCCACCAGTCGTCCTCCGGGTCCCGCTTGTTGGCGAAGACCGCGGCGGCAGGGGGGATGACCATCGCGACGACGCACATGGCGATCGCGGCCGGCACGGACCAGAACCGCACCACGCCCCAGGCCAGCACGAACAGCCCGAGGCAGACGGCCATCATGGCGAAGTAGTAGCGGTGGCGCCGGCGTCCCTGCACGGTTCCACGGTATGCCCGAGGGCCCCTGCTCGGCAGGGGCCCTCGGTGCTGTTTCGCGGGGGTGGATCAGACCGCGATCGCGACCTCGGTCAGGTTGCCCTGGGAGGCGACCACCTGGCGGTCCACGGTCTGGCCCGGGACCAGCGCGCGCAGGGTCCACTTGCCCGGGCGGGCGAAGAACCGGAACTGTCCGGTCGCCGAGGTGGGCACCTCGGCCGTGAACTCGCCGCCCTCGTCGAGCAGCCGGACGTAGCCGTTGACCGGCTCGCCGTCTCGGGTCACGGACCCCTGGATGATCGTCTCGTTCGCCACGTCAACTCCTGCCAGGTCCGGGCCGCCGGCCTTCGCACCGCACATGTCTTGTCTTCCCTTCTGACTTACGGTTCGAGCCGGAGGCTCAGTTGCCGAGCTCGATCGGCACGCCGACGAGGCTGCCGTACTCGGTCCACGAACCGTCGTAGTTCTTCACGTTCTCCTGGCCGAGCAGCTCGTGGAGCACGAACCAGGTGAGCGCGGAGCGCTCGCCGATGCGGCAGTAGGCGATGGTGTCCTTCGCGAGGTCGATGCCCTCGGCCTCGTACAGGGCCTTGAGCTCGTCGTCGCTCTTGAAGGTGCCGTCGTCGTTGGCGTTCTTGGCCCACGGGATGTTGCGGGCGCTCGGCACGTGGCCGGGGCGCTGCGACTGCTCCTGGGGGAGGTGGGCCGGGGCTAGCAGCTTGCCGGAGAACTCGTCGGGCGAGCGCACGTCGACCAGGTTCAGGTTGCCGATGGCGGCGACCACGTCGTCACGGAAGGCGCGGATCGAGGAGTCGACGGCCTGCGCCTTGTACTCGGTCGCGGCGCGGGCCGGCACCTCGGAGACCAGGTCGCGGGAGTCCAGCTCCCACTTCTTGCGGCCGCCGTCCAGCAGGCGGACGTCGCCGTGGCCGTACAGCTTGAAGTACCAGTAGGCGTACGAGGCGAACCAGTTGTTGTTGCCGCCGTAGAGCACCACGGTGTCGTCGTTGGCGATGCCCTTGGCGCTGAGCAGCGCCTCGAAGCCGGCCTGGTCGATGAAGTCGCGGCGGACCGGGTCCTGGAGGTCGGTCTTCCAGTCGATCCGGACGGCGTTGCGGATGTGGTTCTTGTCGTAGGCGGAGGTGTCCTCGTCGACCTCGACGATGGCCACCTTCGGGTCGTCCAGGCGGGCCTGGACCCAGTCGGCGTCGACCAGGACGTCGCTGCGGCTCATGGTGATGTTCTCCATCCGGGGGCGGTTTGCGGAAGGTGCTGCTGCTGGGGGTGCTGCGGGTCGCCCGGCGGCGGCCGGTCCGAATTCTTGTCCGAATACTGGGACGAGAGGGGGTGCACGGTGCGGCCGGACAATGGTCTGCGGTGGGCAGCGGCGACGGTCGACCCAAAAGCCGGGCCAGGTCACCAGGGGAATCGGCGGCGGGCTTCAACAGCCCTGCCAGGAAGCCGAGTTAGCGCATTCGACACAGACAGGCGGCCACGCGGCACAGGTCTACCGCCCGCCGCTTCGTGAGGTCCGTCTGTCGCTTCATGCCGACGATGCTAGGGACACCGGATGCCCGCTGTCATTAGCGTATCGAATCCTGAGATCAAATGATCCGAATATTGAGATTTAGCCATTCACTGGGTGGCGGGAACCGGCCAGGGGCCGTCAGGAGGTCCGCACAGGGGCAGGAACGACACCGCTCCGCGGCCGGCGCTGGACAGCGCGTCTCGCGGAGCGGAACGAAGCGGACCGGATGTGCGGCTTCGGTCAGCCGATGACCTTGACGTGGTTGCCGTCGAAGGTCAGCTGGAGGCCCTCCTCCTGCGGCGACACCGAGGCCAGCTTGAGCCCGGCCGGCAGAGCGGCCAGGGTGAAGCTCACCGGCTCGACCTGCTGGTTGGCCAGGCCCGCCAGCATCCCGGCCATGCCGCTCAGCTTGAAGCCGTCCGCCGTGACGGTGTTGCCCTGGCTGTGCACCGAGCCCTCCCCGATCGGGAGGGGGCCCAGGGAGGCCTTGATCCTGCCCGGGCCGCCGTAGGAGAGGCTCAGCCGGGTGCCGGAGCCCAGCGGGAGCTTGCCCGCGTTCGGCACCATCTGGGACGCCGGCGGCAGCAGCTGGGCCAGGTCCGCGTACGAGATCAGGCCGGTGCCGGTGCCGCTGTCGACGGTGGCACTGGTCATGCTGTCGCTCACCTCGACCCCGGCCAGCTTGGCCTTGAAGGAGTGCAGCGCCACCTGGTGGGTCCCGTCGCCGACGGTCAGGCCGTCGGCCGAGATCCGGACGTCGTCCAGCTTCATCGACAGCACCTGGGTGAGGAACGGGAAGCCCTCGATCGACACGTCCGGGCGCTGGCTCATCCGGCCGCTCTTCACCATCTGGTCGGCGGCCTCGTCCTCGGCCACCCCGACGGCGATCCGGTCGGCGCCCACCAGCAGCCCGCAGAGCACCGCCAGGCCGATCGTCGCCTTCAGCCAACCGCGCATCGCTCTCCCCCGTCGTCGCCTGCCGCTGTCGTCCTGCTGTTCGTCGTTCTCGTCCCGCACTGATCGTCGTTCTCGTCCCGCACGCCCCACGGGGCAGCTCCCCGCACGACGGTACGACGCCCCGCCCCGGAGCATGGTTCCGGGGCGGGGCGTCGCAGCGGCGAGCGGCCGGGGGTCAGCCGGCCAGCAGACGGGTGGCGATCCAGACCAGCGGCGAGGCCACCGCCAACGGCAGCGCCACGCCCGCCGTCATGTGCACGAAGCGGGACGGGAAGTCGTACCCGGCCACCCGGCGGCCGACCAGCGCGCCGAGGCCCGCGAGGACGCCCAGCACCGGCGGCGCGCCCACGACCAGGCCGAACACCACGGCCGCGACCAGGCCGAGCACCCACCCCACCGGCACCGGGCCCAGCTGCTTGGGGCCCGGCAGGGGCGCGGCCGCCAGCACGGTGGCCAGCGCGACCGCGCCGACCGCCGCCGGCACCCAGTCGGCCAGCAGCAGCGTGGTGCAGAGCACCGTCACCACGGTGGCCGAGCCGAGCACGGTCAGCGCGTAGAACCGCTCCTTCGGGTCCGAGGGCCGGAACGTCTGCAACACCAGGACCAGCAGGAAGAACCCGCCCAGCGTGCCCGCCACGGCCGCCGCGCCGCCGTCCGAGTCGGCCAGCAGCACCGCCACGTCGGCCGTGAGGCCGGCCAGCGCGGCCAGCGCGATGCCCTGGCGGGCCGGCCACATGCCGTTGAGGCGGAACCAGCCGGCCGCCGTCAGCGCCTGGAGCGCCGCGACCACCAGGGCCAGCGCGACCTGCCCGAGCGCCGCTCCACCGGCCAGCAGGGCCGCGACGGCGGCGGTGATCAGGGCGGGCTGCAGGCCCGGGTCGATGATCGGCGAGCCCGTCCGGGGTGCCCGCGCGGGCACAGCGGTGGGGCCGGTGGGGCCGGTGGGCGCCGCGGCAGCCGGGACCGGCTGCGCCGGGACGGCGGCGTACGGCGCGCCGTGGGCGGCGGGGGCGGCCGGGCGCTTGAGCGTCATGGTCGGCGGGTCGAAGACCGGGGCCTGGGCCTGGGCCTGCACCTGGGCCTGGGCCGCCGTCGGCATCGCGCCCGACACCACCACGGGCGGCAGCAGCGTTGTGGCCGCCGCATCGTCCATCGGCGGGACGGGCGGCAGCAGGGCCGTCGCGGCGTCGTCCGCGGGCGGCTGCCCGTACGGCGGCTGCCCGTGGCGCCGGTGCTGCCCGTGCTGCGGCCGGCCGTGCTGTTCCTGCCCGGGCTGACCGTACTGTTCCTGCCCCGGCGCGTACCCCTGGCCGGGGGCGTGCGGCTGGGCCGCGTGCCCCTGCTGCGCATACGGCTCCGGCGCGTACGCCTGCTGCTGCCCGTACGGGGGCTGCGGGTGCTGCAGGTGCTGCTGCTGCAGATGCTGCTGCTGCGGGTACTGCTGCCCCTGCGGGTACGGCTGCTGCTGTGCCTGCGGGTGCTCCTGCTGTGCCTGCCGGTGCGGCTGCTGCTGCCGGCCGTCCGGGCCGCCGTTCAGGTTCGGATCCGTCACGCCGCTCACCCTCCCGCGAACGGCGGGAGCACCTCGACCGTGCCGCCCTCGGTGAGGGCCACGGTCGCGTGGTCGCGCCCGCCGACCGGCGAGCCGTCCACCAGGTAGGAGCAGTGCCCGAGCAGCCGGACGAGCTTCGGCCGGTCGGCGTGCCGCTGCCTGGCCGCGGCCAGCGCCTCCGCCAGGGTCGCCGCCTCGTACGGCTCCTCGGCCAGCCCGGCCTCCGACTTCGCCGCCGCCCAGTAGCGGATCGTTCCGCTCACCGTGGCGGCGCCCGCCGGCTCCGTGGTCGCACCCATGGCAACCCCTCTCGTCGTCCTCGCCCCGGCCCGGACACCCCGGCCGGGTCGCCACCGGAGCGTCCGGACACCACCCGAAAGGTGTACGCGCACGGTGCCGCCGATGTGCGTCCCATGATGGCGTGTCCGCCGCCACGACCGGCAACCGCCCTGGCCCGGCGGGTGCCGGCGGGCCGCCGGAGCTGTGGCCAGGCTCACCCCGAACACGCCCGGAATGGGCGAACCGCCGCTTTCGGGGCCTCCCGGCGCGGGGGCCGGTCGGCTATTCTCGTGCCCTGAGGGATCCGGGCAGAGTCGCCCCCGGATCCTTTTGTGCTTTCAGGACGCCAGTACGGACGTTCTTGCGATTCGTCGGCCCACCCCCGGCGCACCGCAGGAACGGCCCCGCCATTCGCGGCACAACGACGTGCCCGGCCCGGCAGGGGCGTACGGACACCCGGCGCCGGGCCGCCGCCCGGAACGGGACAGACCGGAAGGTTCGCGGGATGAGCAGGGCAGAGACGGTGCCTCAGGGGTTGCGGGACCTCTGGTGCGAAAGCCGCTCCGTCGTGCGCTCCGGCGAGTCCTCCGGTGGGCACCCGGCGTCCTTCACCCCCCACCCGTCGCCCGCCGCCGCCTTCTTCTTCGGACGTGCCGCGCGCGACACCTCCCTGCACGAGCGCCATCCGGCTGTGGCGGCAGCCGCAACGCGACCGCGACGACCCGGAAAGGGGACTAACCGGGTATGAGTTCTCTACTCCTCCTCACCAACGCACTGCAGCCCTCAGCGGAGGTGCTGCCCGCCCTCGGCCTGCTGCTGCACAACGTCCGGGTGGCACCGGCCGAGGGATCGGCCCTGGTCGACACCCCCAGCGCCGACGTCATCCTGGTCGACGGCAGGCGCGACCTGCCGCAGATCCGCAGCCTCTGCCAGCTGCTGCGCTCCACCGGCATCGGCTGTCCGCTGATCCTGGTGGTCACCGAGGGCGGCCTGGCCGCCGTCACCGCCGAATGGGGCATCGACGACGTCCTGCTGGACACCGCCGGCCCCGCCGAGGTCGAGGCCCGGCTGCGGCTCGCCCTCGGCCGGCTCCAGGTGGTCACGGACGACAGCCCGATGGAGATCCGCAACGGCGACCTCTCGGTCGACGAGGCCACCTACTCCGCCAAGCTCAAGGGCCGGGTGCTCGACCTCACCTTCAAGGAGTTCGAGCTGCTCAAGTACCTCGCGCAGCACCCCGGCCGGGTCTTCACCCGGGCACAGCTGCTCCAGGAGGTGTGGGGCTACGACTACTTCGGCGGCACCCGGACGGTCGACGTCCACGTCCGCCGGCTGCGCGCCAAGCTCGGCGTCGAGCACGAACAGCTGATCGGCACCGTGCGCAACGTCGGCTACCGCTTCGTCGTGCCCGAGAAGCCGGACAAGGGCGAGCGGCCCGACCTGGCCCAGCGCGCCTCGGCCCCGCTGGAGGCCTGACCGCAGGCCGGGCGGGCGACCCCGCCCGGCCTGTCCGCATTCGCCCCGGACTGTCCTGCGGACATCGCCCGGTAGCCGAGCTCACACTGCCCGGGCGGACGCCACACGCGTAGACTCCCCCCGTGGCCAAAGTGACGCGCGACGACGTAGCCCGACTGGCTGGGACCTCGACCGCGGTCGTCAGCTACGTCATCAACAACGGGCCGCGCCCGGTCGCGCCCGCGACCAAGGAGAAGGTCCTCGCCGCGATCGAGCAGCTCGGCTACCGGCCGAACAGCGTCGCCCAGGCCATGGCCTCCCGCCGCACCAACCTGATCGGCATGGTCGTCCCCGACGCCCGCCAGCCGTTCTTCGCCGAGATGGCGCACGCCGTCGAACGCGCCGCCTCCGAACGCGGCAAGCTCGTGCTGATCGGCAACTCCGACTACGTGGACGACCGAGAGGTGCACTACGTCCGCGCCTTCCTCGGCATGCGGGTCTCCGGCCTGATCCTCGTCAGCCAGGGCCCCTCGCAGCGGGCCGCCGAGGAGTTCGCCGCGATGGAGGGCGCCAAGGTGGTGCTGCTGCACCGCCGCCCCGAGGCCATCGACGACGTCGCCGTGGTCACCGACGACGTGGGCGGCGCCGAGGCCGTCGTCCGCCACCTGCTGGAGGAGCACGGACACCCGTACGTGGCCTGCTTCGGCGGCCCGGTCGAGTCCCCCGCCCCCGGCGACCCGGTCATCGACCACGTCGAGGGCTGGCAGCGCGCCATGGACGCCCACGGCCTGCCCACCGAGCCGTACCTGATCGACGCGCCCTTCCACCGCTACGGCGCCTACGAGGTCGCGCTCGGCCTGCTGCGCTCGGAGAAGCGCCCGCCGGCCATCTTCTGCTCCACCGACGACCAGGCGATCGGCGTGCTGCGGGCCGCCCGCGAGGTGGGCCTGCGCGTACCGGAGGACCTCGCGGTGACCGGCTTCGACGACGTGCCCGAGGCCGCCCTCGCCGACCCGCCGCTCACCACCGTCGCCTCCGACCGCGACGCGATGGCCCGGGCCGCCGTGGACCTGGTACTGGACGACTCGCTGATGGTGCCGGGCTCGGACACCGAACGGGTCCGCAAGTTCCCGTCGCGCCTGGTCATCCGCCGTTCCTGCGGCTGCGACCCGACCGGGGCGCCGACCCCGGCCTGACCAGGCTTTATGAGAAGTCAACGGGCTTCTCGGGGCCTTCTGAGCCCGCTCTCATCGGATCCTCATCCAGCGGGCGGACGTTGGTCGACATGAGCGATCGGCAGCAGCACCACGGCGAGCAGTACGACGGCCTGTACGAGTACGGCACCGGGCACCCTCAGGCGTACCCGGGCCCCGCCCAGGGACAGGTCATCCCGGGCACCGTCCTCGACAGCGCGACCAGCGGGTACCAAGCGGCCCCCGGGTACCAGCCGGCCGGCGGCCACCAGGCCTTCGGGCACCCCGCCGCCGAGACCCCCTCGGTCGGGACCCCGCCCCCTCCCCCGCCCGCCGGGCCTCCCATGCCCCCCGCCCCGCCCGAGGGCGGCGGGCCCTCCGCGCCCGACGGCCGGGCCCGGCGAGGCCTCCTCCGCGGCCGGCTCGCCCTGGTCACCGCCGTCGCCGCGGTCGCCGCCGTCCTCGGCGGGGTGACCGGCGGCGCGATCGCCGCCGGCGAGCACGGCTCGGCCGGCCGCACCGCCACCGTCGCCAGCCCCGTCTCCGCCCGCTCGGACGGCAGCGCCGACGTCGCCGCCATCGCGTCCGCCGTCTCGCCGAGCGTCGTCCAGATCACCGTGAGGACCGCGAACGGCACCTCCACCGGCACCGGCGTGGTCCTCACCAAGGATGGCCAGATCCTCACCAACTACCACGTGGTCTCCGGCGCGGCCGACGGCGGACAGGTCACCGTCACCTTCAAGGACGGCTCCACCGCCAGGGCCACCGTCACCGGCACCGACAAGGCCCTGGACGCCGCCGTGATCACCGCGAGCGGCGCCGGGAACCTCACCCCCGCCACCCTCGGCGACTCCTCCGCCGTCTCCGTCGGCGACCCGGTCGTCGCCATCGGCAACCCGGAGGGCCTCACCGGCACCGTCACCTCGGGCATCATCAGCGCCCAGAACCGCGAGGTCACCGTCCAGGTCGACGAGGGCACCACCAGCGGCAACGGCGGGTTCGGCTTCCCCAACCTGCCCGGCCTGCGCGGCAGCACCCCGCAGGGCGGCGGCGAGACCTCCACCTACAAGGCCTTCCAGACCGACGCCGCCCTCAACCCCGGCAACTCCGGCGGCCCGCTGATCAACGCCGGCGGCCAGGTCATCGGCATCAACTCGGCGATGTACTCGGCGAGCGGCTCCAGCTCCACCGCAGGCACCAGCAGCGCCGGCAGCGTCGGCCTCGGCTTCGCCATCCCGATCAACGACATCAAGCAGGTGCTGCCGAAGCTGCAGGCCGGCCAGAACGTCTAGACGGACAATTACTCCGGGCAGGTCTCCGCACCCGCCCACCGCACGCCCCCGCACGCCCCGCCAGCAGGCTCTCCGACGATGAGAAAGGGCAACCGCCCATGACCCCGTCCGCCGACGACCGCACCCCCGCCGAGCCAGGACAGGCCACCGCCCGGCTCCTCGTGGTCGACGACGAACCCGCCCTCCGGGACGCCCTGGAGAGCAGCCTCGCCTTCGAGGGCTACGAGGTGGCCACCGCGACGGACGGGTACGAGGCCCTGGAGTCCGTCGAACGCGACAAGCCCGACCTCGTCCTGCTGGACATCATGATGCCCCGGATGGACGGCCTCACCGCCGTCCGCCGGATGCGCTCGCGCGGCGACACCGTCCCGGTCCTGATGCTCACCGCCCGCGACGCCGTCGGCGACCGGGTCACCGGCCTCGACGTCGGCGCCGACGACTACCTCGCCAAGCCCTTCGAGCTGGACGAACTGCTCGCCCGCGTCCGCGCCCTGCTTCGGCGCAACGCCCTCGCCACCGAAGCCGCCGCCCGCGCCGCGGCCGTCGAGGACGACACCGAGGTCCTCGCCTTCGCCGACCTGCGGATGAACACCGCCACCCGCGAGGTCACCCGCGCCGGCAAGCCGGTCGAGCTCACCCGCACCGAGTTCATGCTGCTGGAGATGTTCCTCTCCCACCCCCGCCAGGTGCTCACCCGCGAACAGATCCTCAAGGCGGTCTGGGGCTTCGACTTCGAGCCCTCCTCCAACTCCCTAGACGTGTACGTGATGTACCTGCGCCGCAAGACCGAGCAGGGCGGCATGCCCCGGCTCATCCAGACCGTACGCGGCGTCGGCTACGCCCTCCGCCCGGCCGCCGGCACCCCGGCGTGAGCGGGCGCGATGAGCCGGCCGTGAGCAGGGGCGCGTCACGCGAAAGGGCCTCCGGGCGGAGCGAGGAGGGCGCGTGAGCGACACCGCCACCCCACCGCCACCGCCCCTCGCCCCGCCCCGCGTCCCCCGCCGCCAACGCCTCGTCCGCTGGTACCGCGCGCAGTCCCTGCGCAGCCGGCTCACGTTCCTGACGGCCGCGGCGGTCGCGGTGGCCATCGCGTTGTCGGCGCTGGCGTGTTGGTTCATCGTGGAACAGCGGCTGTACGACCAGGTGGACCGCAATCTGGCGACCGCCGCTCCCTCGCCGATCCAGGACGGGCCGCCCGGCGTGAAGCCGCCGCAGCGGCTGCTCCAGGACTACTACTGGTGCGCCCCGACGCCGAGCGGAGCGCTCGCCGCCGCGACCGCGGCAGCTGCCGCCACCGCCCCGGGGAACGGTGGCCGGATCATGGTCGGCGCTCCCCGGTGGTCCGTCCAGGTGATCTCGCCGGACGGCCAGCCGTGCCTGCCCACCGGCGCCACCCACGCCATCACCCTCACGTCATCCGATCTGCAGGCACCGCAAGGGAGCGCCCGGCTCGGCCACTACACCTACCGCGACGGGACGTTCACCACGGGCGAGGACGTCCGGGTCCGCGTGTCCACCTTCGCTTACGAGGGGAAGGTGTACGGCTACCTGGTAGCCGACCCGGTGGCCATCGTCGAGGAGTCCCTCAACCAACTCGCCATCATCCTCGGCGGCGTGGCCGTCGGCGGCATCATCCTCGCCGGCCTCGCGGGCCGGCTCGTCGCCCGGTCCGCGCTCAAGCCCGTCGACCGGCTCACCGACGTGGTCGAGCACATCGCCCGGACCGAGGAGGTCGGCACCACCATCCCCGTGCAGGGCAGCGACGAGATCGCGCGGCTCTCCGCCTCCTTCAACTCCATGAGCACCGCGCTCGCCAACTCCCGTGACCGCCAGACCCGGCTGATCGCCGATGCCGGGCACGAGCTCCGCACGCCGCTGACCTCCCTCCGCACCAACGTCGATCTCCTCATCCGCAGCGACGACACCGGCCGCCCGCTGCCGCCCGCGACCAAGACCAAGCTGCTCGGCAACATGAAGGCGCAGATGCAGGAACTCACCCTCCTGATCGGCGATCTGCTCCAGCTCTCCCGCCCGGACTCGCCGAAGCCGGTCCGCAGCCTGGCGGTCGTCGCCCTGCACGAGATCGCCGAACGGGCTGTCGCACGGGCGAAGTTGCGCGGCCCCGGGCTGGTCTTCGAGACCGCGGTCGCGCCGTGGTTCGTGCGTGGCGATGCCGCCGCCCTCGAACGGGCGGTGATCAACCTGCTGGACAACGCGGTCAAGTACAGCCCGCCCGGAGGCACCATCGAAGTCGGCCTCCAGCAGGGAGTGCTGACCGTCCGCGACCACGGCCCCGGCATTCCGCCGGACGAGCTGCAGTACGTCTTCGACCGGTTCTGGCGTTCGCCGTCCTCGCGGCAACTCCCGGGCTCCGGCCTCGGCTTGTCGATCGTCGCGCAGAGTGTGCGGGAGTCCGGCGGCGAGGTCTCGCTCGGTCCGGCCCAGGACGGCGGGCCGGGCGCCCTCGCCACCGTCCGGCTGCCGGGAGGGCCCGCGCCCACGTAGCCGGGGCCGTAGAACGCAGAACGGGCGGGGCGCCCCGACAGCGCCCCGCCCGTCCCTGCCGGCCTCGGTCAGTCGATGTCGCTGCCCGGGCCGAGGACCTTGATCCGGTCCTGCGCCGGCGCCTTCAACAGCGAGGCCGCCGAGCTGTGCGCGGCGAGGTAGGCGGTGAAGACGTCCAGGTCCGAGGCGCCGACCAGCTTGTCGGTGCCGGCCGCGAAGGCCGGGAAGCCGTCGCCGCCGCCGGCCAGGAACTCGTTGGCCGCGGCCCGGTACTTGCCGGCCGGGTCGATCGGCGCGCCGTTGAGGCGGATGGAGTCCACCAGCACCCGGTCGGCGCCGGTCTTGCGCATGTCCAGGGTGTAGGTCAGGCCCTTGGACGACTGGAGGATCTTCGGCGCGGCGTCGTTCGGGCCGCTCACCTGCTGCTGGAGCAGCTGGATCAGCTGGGCGCCGGTCAGCGTCTTGACCTGCATCATGTTGGTGAACGGCTGGACGGTGAACGCCTCGCCGTAGGTCACCACGCCGTCGCCCTCGGCGGCGCTCGCCTTGTAGACCAGGTCGGAGCGGATGCCTCCGGGGTTCATGAACGCGACCTGCGCACCGCCCTTGTCGGCGGGGGCAAGGCCCTCCAGCTGCGCGTCGGCGATCACGTCACCGAGCGGCTTCTCCAGGTCGCTGCTGCCGCGGCCGTTGAGGTCCGAGGCGATGAAGCCGACCGGGCGGTTGGCGATCGGCGCGGCCAGCTTGGAGTAGTGCGCGATCAGCTCCGTCATGTCCGGGGCCTTCGCGACGTTCTGGCGCACGACGTGGTTCTCGGCCTTGACCGACGGGCGGACGATGGTGCCCGTGGTCTTGTCGAGCTTCAGGTCGATCTCGGTGTAGAGCCGGCCGAAGGAGGCGGCGCTGGTCACCGAGCGCGGCACGCCCTGCGGGTCGGGGATGGTGCAGGCGTAGGCGTTGTGGGTGTGACCGGTGACGATGGCGCCGATCGCCGGGTCCAGGTTCTTGGCGATGTCGACGATCGGGCCGGAGATGCCCTGGCCGGCGGTGCCGCAGTCGTAGTTGTACGTGCTGCTGGCCGGGTAGCCGCCCTCGTGGATCAGCGCGACGATCGAGTTGACGCCCTGCTTCTTCAGCTCGGCCGCGTACTTGTTGATCGTGGCGACCTCGTTGCCGAACTTCAGGCCCTTGACGCCCTCGGCGGTCACGATGTTCGGCGTGCCCTCCAGGGTGGCGCCGATGAAGCCGACCTTCACGCCCTGCGACTTGGTCACCCAGTAGGGGGCCAGGATCGGCTTGCCGGTCTTCTCGTTGGTGACGTTGGCGGCGAGGTAGTTGAAGTTTGCGCCCTTGAACTTGCGCCCCTCCTCGTAGCAGCCGTCCACCGGGTGGCAGCCGCCCTCCTGGAGGCGGATGAGCTCCTTGGCGCCCTCGTCGAACTCGTGGTTGCCGACCGCCGTGACGTCCAGGCCGAGCTTGTCCATCGCCTCGATGGTCGGCTCGTCGTGGAAGAGCGCCGACGTCAGCGGGGAGGCGCCGACGATGTCACCGGCGGCGACGGTGATCGAGTCGTCGGCCGGGATCCGGGCCTGGCGCAGCGCGGTGGCCAGGTACTCGACACCGCCGGCCGGGGTGGAGACGACCTGCCCGGTGGCCGGGTCGATCTCCTTGATGGTGCCGGACGAGCCGGCCGGGGGCTCCAGGTTGCCGTGGAGGTCGTTGATCGCCAGCAGCTGGAGGTTGACGGTCTTGTGCCGCTTGGCGTCCGCGGCCTGGGCTGCGGTCGGCACGGCCACCGTGCCGACGAGACCGGCTGCGGCGACCGCGGCCAGCACCGCACGTCGGGATCTGACGGTGAACATTCTGAGGGGTCCCCTGCACCTTGAGAGAGCGCCCGGCTGCGGACGAAGGTCCGGGCGGGCGACGGTGTCCTTGCGCGAGTGCAGCCTAGAGTCAACGCGCGTAGCTGTCAGGACCCTGAACATAACGACAGGGTCACCTGCTGACGAATCGTCGCCGGACTTCCGGCCGCGCGGGGCCTGCCGGGCGGGCCGGCCCGCCCCCTCCGACGGCGGCCCCGGGAGTGGTCCGGACCGCCACGCATCCTTCGAGGCGCTCGTCAGACGCCCGGCTCGGCCGCCAACTGCCGCTCGGCACGCACCCGTTCGGCCACCGCATCCTCGGTCATCGCGCGGTCGGTATAGACCAGTGGCCGCTCGGTCTCGGTGATGATGTGCTTCACCACCTGGACGTTGCCGTTCACATCCCAGACCGCGATGCCCGGCGAAAGTGTGGGGATGATCTCCACCGCCCAGCGGGGCAGACCCAGCACCCGGCCGGTGGCTCTCGCCTCCTCGGCCTTCTGCATGTAGATGGTCCGGGTGGAGGCCATCTTGAGGATCGCCGAGGCCTCCTTGGCCGCCGCGCCGTCCACCACGTCGGACAGGTGGTGGACCACGGCCACGAACGAGAGGCCGAGCCGGCGCCCGAACTTCAGCAGTCGCTGGAACAGCTGGGCCACGAAGGGGCTGTTGATGATGTGCCAGGCCTCCTCGACCAGGAAGATCCGCTTCTTCCGGTCCGGCCTGATCCAGGTGTGTTCCAGCCAGACCCCGACGATCGCCATCAGGATCGGCATCGCGATCGAGTTCCGGTCGATGTGCGACAGGTCGAAGACGATCAGCGGCGCGTCCAGGTCGATTCCGTCCGTGGTCGAACCGTCGAACATGCCGCGCAGGTCACCGTCGACCAGACGGTCCAGCACCAGCGCCACGTCCAGGCCCCAGGACTGCACCTCGTCCACCGCCACGCCCAGCGAGTCCACCGAGGACAGCTCGGGGCTGCGCAGGGTGTTGATGATGTCGTCCAGGACCGGCTGGCGATCCCTCACGGTCGCGATCACATGGGCGTGCGCCGCCTTCAGCGCGAAGCCGGCCCGCTCCTCCAGGCCGCGCCCCATCGCGACCTCGATGATGGTGCGCAGCAACGACAGCTGGCCGGTCTGGGTGATCGCCGGGTCCAGCGGGTTGAGCTTCACCCCGCCGTCCCGGGCCGCCATCGGGTCGAGCCGGATCGACTTTATGCCCAGGGCGTTGGCGATCAGGTTCCACTCGCCGACCCCGTCCTCGCCCTGCGCGTCGAGCACCACCACCTGGCGGTCCCGGAACCGCAGCTGGCGCAGCACGTACGTCTTCTCCAGCGCCGACTTGCCGTTGCCGGACTCGCCCAGCACCAGCCAGTGCGGGGCCGGCAGCTGCTGCCCGTACAGCTGGAAGGGGTCGTAGACGTACCCCTTGCCGCTGTAGACCTCGCGGCCGATGATCACGCCCGAATCACCCAGCCCCGGCGCGGCGGTGGGCAGGTAGACCGCCTGCGCCTGGCCGGTGGAGGTGCGCACCGGCAGGCGGGTGGTCTCCACCTTGCCGAACATCAGGCTGGTGAACGCGTCGGTGAGGTTGCCGATCGCCATACGGGGCCTCCAGGTGGATCAGCGGCGGATGCCGGTGGCGAACGGCAGGGTGTTGACGAACGCGCGGTGGTGCTCGCGGTCGCACCACTCCAGCTTGAGGTAGCTCTTGCCGGCCGAGGCACGGATGGTCCGCTTGTCGCGGGCCAGCGCCTCGGGGCTGCGCGAGGACACCGTGATGTAGCCGACCAGGTTGACCCCGGCCGCGCCGGACGCCAGGTCGTCACCACGCTGGTCGACCCGGCCGGTGTGCGCCAGGTCGCGCGGGTCGACCGTACGGTTCATCTTGGCGGCGCGGCTCGCCTCCGCCTCGTCGTTGGTCTTCTCGGTGAGCATCCGCTCGATCGCGACGTCGGTGGGCTCCAGGTCCATCGTCACCGCGACCGTCCGGATCACGTCCGGGGTGTGCACCAGCAACGGGGCCAGGAAGTTGACGCCCACCGGGGTCAGCGGCCACTCCTTGATCCAGGCGGTGGCGTGGCACCACGGCGCCCGGGTCACCGACTCCCGGGTCTTCGCCTGCAGGAACTGCGGGTGCGTCGCGTCCAGCTCCGCCGGCCAGGCGTTGCGGCGGGACATCGCCTGGATGTGGTCGATCGGGTGGTCCGGGTCGTACATCGAGTGCAGCAGCGAGGAGAGCCGCGCCTGGCCCAGCGGCTGGCGCACCCGGATGTCCGCCTCCGCCAGCCGCGCACAGATGTCGGTCAGCTCCCGGGCCATCACCGCGGCCAGGCCCTCGTCGTCCCGAGCCCGGCGCCCGGTCGCCGTCCGGCCCATCGCGTGCGCCTCGGCCGCCAGGTCACGGGTGTAGTGCATGCAGGCCACCAGGTACGCCCGGTGCTGCTCCGAGGAGGTCGACACCATCGACTGCAGCTGGTCGTACGAGTCCTGCAGCCAGCGCGGCGCGTCGTGGTCGCCGCGTCGCTCCACGTCCTTGGCGTGCGCGTCCGGGTCGGCCGGCAGCGTCCGGGCGAGGATCTGCAGCCGGGTCACGAAACCGTCCCCGTTGGCGACGTGCTTCAGCAGCGTGCCGAACCGGTCGACCAGCGCCTCCTGGTCCTCCGAGTCGCGCAGACCGACGCCCGGGCCCTCGATCTCGATCGCCGCCGTCACCGTGCGCCGCTCCAGGTGCATCAGCACCCCGACCTCGTCCGGCCCGAACGGCGCCGCCAGCCAGCGCAGCCGCCCGACCCCGGGCGGCGGCCCGACCTCGACCTCGCGGCCGTCCAGCCGGGTGCCGGCGTCCATCGCGTCCGACTTCCACACCGCCCGGCCGCTGCGGACCGTCCGGCGGTAGGTGCGGTTGATCTCCACCCACTTGTAGAACGTCCGGCGCCGGTACGGCACGTAGACCGCCGCGATCGCCAGCATCGGCAGGCCGACCAGGCCCGCGATGCGCAGCGGCAGGACCGGCATCATCAGGCCCCAGAGCATGCCGAGGAACGCCCCGAAGATGATCAGAACGATCTCGCCGGACTCCCGGTTGCGGCCGATCGGCGCGTTCGGGCGGGCCTTGCCGATCAGGTAGGTGCGGCGCTGGTGCACGTACGGCTGGGCGTACTGGGCACCGTACTGACCGAGTGGTTCGCTGCTCACTTACCCGTCACCCTCCCTTCGCTGGATTGCTGTCGCGGATCGGAACCGACGCCGGCGGTGCGGCCTGCGGCGGCGGCGCCGGGGTGCGCGCGGCGTGGGCGGCGATCCCCGGCGCGACCGAGCCGCCGCCCGAACCCGCACCGCCTCCGCCGGCGCCCTGCGGGCCGCGGTCGCCGTGCGTGCTGATGCCCTGCTTCACCAGGTTGGCGGTCCCGTTGATCATCGCCGAACCGGCCGACACCGCGTTGGCCCGGGCGTTGCGCATGCTCATGATCTCGTCGCCGAAGCCCGGCACGAAACGGTAGACCGAGGCGCTCGCGAAGATCGACAGGAAGAGGATCGCCAGCCCCGACAGCACCCGCGCGAAGTCGTCACTGGCCCCGGCACCGGTCGCCACCGCGCCCGCCAGCCCAAGGATGATCACGATGATCGGCTTCGCCAGGTCCACCGCCAGCATCACCCCCGCCCAGCGGCGCACGTGCTTCCACAGCTGTTTGTCCACCAGCCCCGCGTACACCGCCGTTCCCAGCAGCGCGCCCACGTACAGCATCGCCGCCCGGATCAGCAGCTCCACCCAGAGCACCGCCGCCGCCAGCACGGCCACCAGCGACACGATGATCAGGATCAGCGGGCCGCCACCCATCGACCCCTTCTCCAGAGTGTCCGCGAACCCGCCCAGGTACGTCCCGGTGTCCGACTTCGTCCCCACCGCGATCGCCTTGGTGACCCCGTCCGTCGCGCTCACCACGGTGTAGAGGATCAGCGGCGTGAACGCCGACGCCACGACGGTCAGCCACAGGAAGCCGATCGCCTCCGACACCGCCGTCGTCAACGGCGCCCCGCGCACCGCCCGCTTCGTCACCGCCAGCAGCCAGAGCACGAGCGTGATGATCGTGGACGCGGCGAACACCACCGCGTACTGCTGCAGGAACGACGCGTTGGTGAAGTCCACCTGCGTCGTCCCGTCGATCGCCCCCGACAGACTCCGCACCACCCAGGCCGCCGCCTGCGCACACCCCTTCGCCAACGACCCGAGCGGGTCGGTGACACCGCCAACAGTCGAGCTTCCGGGGATGGATCCGCTGCCGCCGGGCTTGGACGCGCAGTAGACACCGCTACCTGGAAGTGGCAGCACATCGCAGTCGTTCCCGCTGGGCGAAGCTGTCGGGCTCGGACTGGGCTCCGCCAGTGCCCGCGAGGCCAGGGCCAGGGAGGTGACTTGAAGAGTGACCAGCACCCCCAGCACCCCACCGAACCGGGCCATCTTCCTTGTGACGGCGTCAACGGGCATAGCGGAAACCCCCGAACTGCTGGACGGCGCCGGTGATCTCCTCGGCGGTGGCGGCCTGTTGGTCGCCCGGCATCGGGGCTGGGCCCTGCCGGCTTGCGTAGTCGGTGAGCTTCCAGTCGCTGCCCGTCCAGTGGAGGGTCAGGGTGAGGGTGAACCAGTTCTCCGTGACGGGCCGGACGGAGCGTTCGCCGGCGAGGCCGGTGAGGCCGGTGCACCAGACCTCGACCTTGGTGTCGCTGTCGCTGTAGTCGACCGACTTGGTGCCGGCCGGGACCGTGCGGCTGACGAAGGTGAGGCCCTTGGGCGCGTGGCCCTGGGCGTCGAGGCCGTAGCGGGTGGCGGTGTCACCGCCGAACCCCTGGTCCAGGCGGCTCTGGAGGGCTGCCGTGGCGGACGGGTCGGTGATGGTGGCGACGATGGCGTGGCGGCTGTCGGTGCGGAACATGTCGGCGGAGCCGATGGCGACCGCGTAGTTGGCGGCGGCCGACTGTGCGCCCTGGTCGGTGTGCGGGAAGCCGCTGCCGATGCCGTTGGTGGTGGTGCTGACGGGCTGGTCGCCACTGGGGGCGGGTCCGGCGCCGGAGGCGGCGGTGGGGGCGGCGTCGGCGGAACGCCCGGCGGTGCTGCCGGGGTCGGCCTTGCCGCGGTTGGCGATGGAGATGGCGACCACGAGCAGGGTGACGACCGCCAGGACGGTCAGCAGGGTTCGCAGCGGCCTGGACTGACGGGTGGTCGGCTGGGAGGAGGGCTGTTCACCGACCGGCAGCCGCGTACGGGTGTGCGGCTGGTCGTCGGACAACGGCACGGCGGCCCTCCTGGTGCGGGGAGCCGGGGCGGCTCCGGGGCCCCTCCGCCCGTGGGCGGGCGCGGAGGGCGGGGTGATGGGTGGACTCCCGGCGGGGACTCCGGCGGATCGTGGCGGCCGGACGGCCGGGCGGGCTCACCGCCTGTCTCGTCGGCCCTGTCCGATCGTCAGATGGCCATGCCGTACACAATGGTGAACAGAGTGCCGAGTGATCCAATGATGAACACGCCGGTCAGCCCGGCGATGATCAGCCCCTTGCCCTGTTCGGCACCGAAGCTGTCGCGCATGGCGGTGGCGCCGATGCGCTGCTTGGCCGCGCCCCAGACGGCGATGCCGAGGCAGGCCAGGATCGCCACGGCCATGACGACCTCGACCATCACCCGGGCCTCCGACCCGAGGCTCGCGAACGGGCCCCAGTCCGGGGCGATCCCGCCGATGATGGTGTCGATATTCGGCTTCTTTGGTGGGTCCTCGGCCAGGTGGCCGATCGCGATGCTGTTCACGCTGCTCAGGTTCATTTCCGTCTCACCGCCCGATCAGGCAAATTCAAGGGCCCAGACCCCGCCCGCGCGAAGGGTCGGTACCTATTCTTGGCCGGATCTGATGTCGACTTGGCTGCTTCTCGCGGATTGGTCGTGAGGTATGGGACACGTACGCGAGGATGTCCACCGTACGAAGGATAGCGCTCACTCTTTGTATCTCTGATGATTGCGGTGAGCAACGCCTTCCGGGACACTTCGACTGACGATTCGTCGGGATGGTGCTGATGGTACTCCGGAAGGCCGGTACGGCCGCCGCCGCTGCGGGAGTTGTCGCGGTCGGCTTCATCTGCATGGTCACGGTCGCGACGTATGCGGCGAGTGGTGCGCCGCAGCAGTCGGCCAATCGCTCCGCGCTCTCGCCGGGCACCGTTCCGGCGGCCTACCAGGCATCGATCCAGCAGTGGGGCGCGCTCTGTCCGGAGATCTCGCCGCCGATGCTCGCGGCGCAGCTGTACCAGGAAAGCGGTTTCGACCCGCGTGCCCGGTCGGGCGTGGGCGCACAGGGAATGGCGCAGTTCATGCCGGAGACGTGGGGAACATACGGCACGGACGGCAACAATGACGGCAAGAAGGACGTCTGGGACCCGATGGACGCGATCGCCTCGGCGGCCACGTTCGACTGCGCCCTCGCCAAGGACGTCTCCAAGGTGCCGGGCGACCGCCAGGCCAACCTGCTGGCCGCCTACAACGCCGGCCCGTACGCGGTGACCAGGTACAACGGGGTGCCGCCGTACAAGGAGACCCAGGGCTACGTGAAGAACATCCAGGCGATGGCCCGCAGCTTCACGGCGCCGACGGCGCCGGTGGAGGTCTCCCAGCAGTCCTCCGGCGCGATCTACTTCGCGCAGACCAAGCTCGGCACCCCGTACCTGTGGGGCGGCGAGGGGCTGCCGTCGCAGAACGGGCGGTTCGACTGTTCCGGGCTCACCCAGGCCGCGTACGCCAGTGTGGGGATCACGCTCCCCCGGGTGGCCAACGACCAGTGGTACGCCGGGCAGCACCCCTCGCGCGACCAGCTCCGCCCGGGGGATCTGGTCTTCTGGGCAACGGACCTGACGGATCCGCGGAGCATCCACCACGTCGGTATCTACGTCGGCGGCGGGTACATGATCAACGCGCCGCACACGGGTGCGGTGATCCGCTACGACAAGATCGACACCCGGGAGTACATCGGTGCCACCCGAGTCACCTCGGACAGCGCGCAGGCGCTGCCGGGGCGCAACGCGGACGGCAGCATCACCGCCCCGAGCCGCCCGGGCACCACCGCTCCGGAGACCCCGGCCCCGACCCCCACGCCGATCCCGGCCGCCCCCTCGGCCGCCGCCGCCCTGGGGGCGCCCGCCGCCGGCCCGGCGTCCCGGGCGGCCGCCGCGGCCGACCCCACCCCGACAGGTCCAGGTCAAACGCCTGCAAAGAGCTGACCCTCCCCGGACCGCCGGGTGTGCGTGCACTGTGGACGCTGAGTCAAGTTTCGATAACCGCGTGTTTCCGTGGAACGCTGTAGCCCGGTTATGACGTTCTGTCCGATGGCCCCACGTCACCTTCCCGGACAGGAAGGGGCGGGCGGGCCACGGCCGGAACGACCAGGTGCTGCGGACCAGAAGGAGGTGCGGCGTGTCGACGCCGCTTGCCGACACGACCAACCCCGACCTCGGCCTGCTCTACGCCGTCAACGGCCTGGCCAAGCGCTCCCCGGAGTGGCTGGACCACCTGGTCTCCTGGATCGGTGAGTACGGCATCCTGATCGGCCTGGCCCTGCTCGGCCTGGTCGGCTGGCTGCAGGCCAGACGCCGCCCGGACGCCCCGGTGGCCGTCGCCGGCCTGCTCTGGGCACCGCTCTCGGTCGCCATCGCCGAGCTGGCCAACCTGCCGATCGCCGCCATCGTGGACCGCCCGCGCCCGTTCGTCGACCACACCGGGCTGGACGTGCTGGTGGACGGCAAGGCCGGCACGCACTCCTTCGTCAGCGACCACTCGACGATGTCGATGGGCATCGCGGTCGCGTTGTTCCTGGTGAACCGCCGGCTCGGCTGGATCGCCGGGGGGCTCGCCCTCCTGCAGGGCTTCTGCCGGATGTACATGGGCGTCCACTATCCGACCGACGTGATCGGCGGCTTCGCGCTCGCCACCGCGGTCGTCCTGCTGCTGGCACCGATCGCGATGGCCGTGCTGGTCCCGCTGTGCCACGCACTGGCTCGGACCGCGGCCGCCCCGCTGATCCGGGCCCCGCAGAGCGGCCCGCGCGGCGGACGGCGGCGCGGTGGCGGGCGCGGCCCCGTCCGGGCCGACGAGCAGCCGCCGGAGTCCGACCTGGCGGCCTGAGGCCCGGCCCCGAAGGCCGGTGCCGTCTTCCTTCCCGGAACGCCGTCCCCGACGGCTAGGAGCCGCCGGCGCCGTTCTCCACCAGGTGGTCGGCGGCCTCGCGTCTGCTCAGGTCGCGGGAGCGGCGGGCCGGTGAGAACCAGCCGCAGCTGCAGGTCGCGAAACAGAAGGAACCGCGCTCGCTGATCGCGACACGGTGCTCGGGCATCGGGGTGGTGCCGGGGTCAGCCGGCAGCTCACTGTGCACGTGCCTCACGGTAACCCGCCGGGCCCCCGGCGCGCGACGCCCGCTGCGCGCCGGGTTCCGCGTAACCCCCCGGACCTCAACTCGTTTGCCCGGCAAGAGCTCTGCCCACCCGGTGGTGGTGGCCGGCGGGGCAGTCGGGCCCGAGGGGGTTGTCGCGAGATGAAGATCACCGGCGTGCAGCGCAGCGGCCGGCGGCACGGCCGCCCGCTGCCACACCTGCGGTCGGCGGCCGGAGCCGTCGCCCTCGCCGCCGCCCTCACCGGGCTGGTCGGCTGCTCCGGCGCGTCCGACGGCTCCGCCGACCGGAAGGCGGCCGCCCCCGACCAGCTCTCCGCCGACCCGGTGACGGCCGTCCGCAACGCCGCCGACATCACCGGTCGGACGGGCTCCGCGCACACCACCACCGAGCTGGTCACCGAGTCCGCCGACAGGAAGGCCGTCTTCACCGGCACCGGCGGCTACGACTACGTGAAGCGGATCGGGCGGCTGGAGGTGACGGTGCCGCCCGGCGCGGCGACCACCGGGAAGATCGTCGAGGTGGTCCTGCCGGGCACCGTCTATCTGCAGAACAGCGGCGCCAAGGTGCCCGAGGGCAAGTGGGTCAAGCTGGACGTGCGCCAGCTTCCGGACGGCAACCTCGTCTCCAGCGGCGCGACCGACCCCGCCTCCGCCACCGGCGCGCTGCGCGGGGCACAGAAGGCGGACCTGGTCGGCACCGAGACGGTCGGCGGGGTGGCCCTGAAGCACTACCGCGGCACCCTGGACCTGACCAAGGCGGCCGAGGCCACCGGCGGCCGGGGCGGGGACGGCCTGCGGATGGCGGCGCAGACCTTCACGGTCAAGGAGGTCCCGTACGACGCCTGGCTGGACGAGCAGGGCCGGCTCCACAAGGTGGTCGAGGTGTTCACCTTCGCCGGGGTGGCCGGCTCCAAGGAGGCGAAGGACCAGGTGAAGGTGACGTCGACCACCGCGCTGGCCGACTTCGGCAAGGCGGTGGAGGCGGCCGAGCCGCCGGCCTCCGACATCTACGCGATGAAGCCCACGGAGAGCCCGAAGTAGCGGGGCGCAGGGGCGCCGTCGGCGTCGGTGGACCGCCCGGAGCGGTCGGGCCCACCCGTTTCGGCGGCGCCGAGATGGCCCGTCCGTGCCATGTGGGCGGGCTCCGAAGTGCCTAGGCTGGACGTCGGGTGGCTGCCGCCCGGGCTGGCGAGGCACTGAAGGGGTGGTGCAGGTGGTGTCGTCCACGGGCGGCCGCAGCGGCGGCCACGACGACGCGGCCCTCGACGAGATCGACCTGGCCGGTGAGCTGATGATCGCCGCCACGGCCAGCACCGACGACCGGCTGCCGACCGAGCGGATCGACGAGGTGCTGCTGGACCGGCCCGACGGCGGGGTGTCCGCCGACGGGCCGCCGGAAGCGGGGGGCCAGAACTGAGAGTGGGCGCCGGTACCTCCGCCGTGCGGGAGCGCCCGGGGTGCGGCTGCGCGGGGTGCGGCTGCCCAGCGTCTCAGCTGCGCAGCAGCCGGGCGATCGCGGCGGTGGCCTCCGCGACCTTGGCGTCCAGCTCGGTGCCGCCCTCCTCGGCGGCCGCGGCGACGCAGTGCCGCAGGTGTTCCTCCAGCAGCGAGAGCGCGAAGGACTGCAGGGCCTTGGTGCTGGCCGAGACCTGGGTGAGCACGTCGATGCAGTAGACGTCCTCGTCGACCATCCGCTGGAGACCGCGGATCTGGCCCTCGATCCGGCGCAGCCGCTTGAGGTGGGCGTCCTTCTGCCCGCTGTACCCGTGGGGCCCGTGGCCGGCGTGCTGGTCGGCGTGCTGGTCGGCCGCCTCCGCGGCGGCCGGCACCGGCTGGTCGCCGCCCGGCTCCGCCCCGGGCGCGTGGTCCGGCTGGGTGCGCGCTTCCGTCGTGGTCATCGGCCCGCCTTCGTCTGAGTGCCTCGGTGGCTGCGTCGGCCTCCAGTGTCCAACACCGGGGCCGGTCCCGGTGTTCCTCCGGCGCAAGTCCGCAGGCCCGGAGCGCACCGGAGAGGTGTCCGGGCGGCTCCGAAAGGGGTGTGCGGAGGGGCTCCCCCTTCCGGGCCGACACCGCAGTCTTCCGCCCGCACGCCGGGGGCAATCCGGGCGAGGTTCCGTCAGACTGGGGGCTCGTGTCCGCACATGGGCGTGCGGCCCGGGTCCACTGCTGCGGCAGGCAACCGGAAGAGGAGGTTCCGGCTCCTCCCTCACCACCCCGTTTGCACGATTGCGCTTGGTTGCACCTAGCATCGTTCAGTCCCTACCCCGCACATCGGAGATTTCCGTGCGTTTTAGCCTGACCCCGAAGGAGACGAGCTTCTACGACATGTTCGCCGCGGCAGCGGAGAACCTCGTCGTCGGGTCGAAGCTCCTGCTGGAACTGCTGGGATCAGACGTGTCGGCCCGCGCGGAGATCGTCGAGCGCATGCGCGCCGCCGAGCACGCCGGGGACGACACCACCCATGCCGTCTTCCACCAGCTGAACTCGTCCTTCATCACGCCCTTCGACCGCGAGGACATCTACAGCCTCGCCTCGTCGCTGGACGACATCATGGACTTCATGGAGGAGGCCGTCGACCTGGTCGTCCTCTACGACATCCAGACCCTGCCCAAGGGGATCGAGCAGCAGATCGAGGTGCTGGCGCGCGCCGCCGAGCTCACCGCCGAGGCGATGCCGAACCTGCGCACCATGTCCAACCTCACCGAGTACTGGATCGAGGTCAACCGCCTGGAGAACCAGGCCGACCAGATCCACCGCAAGCTGCTCGCCCACCTGTTCTCCGGCCAGTACGACGCCATCGAGGTGCTCAAGCTCAAGCAGGTCGTGGACGTTCTTGAGGAGGCGGCGGACGCTTTCGAGCACGTCGCCAACACGGTGGAGACCATCGCCGTCAAGGAGTCCTGACCCTCGTGGACATGGCAGCACTCATCGCCGTCCTCGGCGTTGCGTTCTTCTTCACCTACACCAACGGCTTCCACGACTCGGCGAACGCCATCGCCACCTCGGTCTCCACCCGGGCGCTGACCCCGCGGGCCGCGCTCGCGATGGCCGCCGTGATGAACCTGGCCGGCGCCTTCCTCGGCAGCGGCGTGGCGCACACCGTCTCCAAGGGCATCATCGAGACACCCACCGGCAGTCAGGGCATGGCGATCCTCTTCGCCGCCCTGGTCGGTGCGATCACCTGGAACCTGGTCACCTGGTACTTCGGCCTCCCGTCCTCCTCCTCGCACGCGCTGTTCGGCGGCATGGTGGGCGCGGCACTGGCCGGCGGCACCGAGGTGATCTGGAGCGGCGTCCTGGACAAGATCGTCATTCCGATGATCGTCTCGCCGATCGTCGGCCTGATCGGCGGCTTCATCGTGATGCTGGCGATCCTCTGGGTCTTCCGGCGGGCCAACCCGCACCGCGCCAAGCGCAACTTCCGGGTCGCCCAGACCGCCTCGGCCGCCGCCATGGCCCTCGCACACGGCCTGCAGGACGCCCAGAAGACCATGGGCATCGTGGTGATGGCCCTCACCATCTCGGGCCACCAGAGCACCGACGCCATCCCGGTCTGGGTGAAGATCTCCTGCGCCACGATGCTCTCGCTGGGCACCTACGCGGGTGGCTGGCGGATCATGCGGACCCTCGGTCGCAAGATCATCGAGCTGGACCCGCCGCAGGGCTTCGCGGCCGAGGCCACCGCCTCGACCGTCATGTACATCACGTCGTTCGTCTTCAAGGCGCCGATCTCCACCACCCACGTGATCACCTCGGCGATCATGGGCGTGGGGGCCACCAAGCGGATCCGCGCGGTCCGCTGGGGCGTGGCGAAGAACATCGTGCTCGGCTGGTTCATCACGATGCCGGCGGCCGCCATCGTCGCAGCGCTGGTGTACTGGTTCATCCACCTGTTCTGGGGCTGAGCCTCCGGACGCCCCTGGAACTGACAAGGGCCCGCCCCCACATCTCGGGGGCGGGCCCTTCTTCATACTTCGCGGCGGCACCGCCATGCAGCACCGCGAAGCAGTCTGTGGGTCGGGGCTCCTCGGGAGGAGCGGCCCGACTAACCGAAACGGCCCGAGATGTAGTCCTCGGTCGCCTGCACGGACGGGTTGGAGAAGATCCGCTGGGTGTCGTCCAGTTCGATCAGCTTGCCCGGCTGGCCGACCCCGGCCAGGTTGAAGAAGGCGGTGCGGTCGCTGACGCGGGCCGCCTGCTGCATGTTGTGCGTGACGATGACGATGGTGAACTGGGACTTCAGCTCGCCGATGAGGTCCTCGATGGCGAGGGTGGAGATCGGGTCGAGCGCGGAGCAGGGCTCGTCCATCAGCAGGACCTGCGGCTCGACCGCGATGGCGCGGGCGATGCAGAGGCGCTGCTGCTGACCGCCGGAGAGGCCGGCGCCCGGCTTGTTCAGCCGGTCCTTGACCTCCTTCCAGAGGTTGGCGCCCTTGAGGGACTTCTCCACCACGCCGTCCAGGACGGACTTCTTGCGCACGCCCGCGAGCTTCAGTCCGGCGACCACGTTGTCGTAGATCGACATGGTCGGGAACGGGTTCGGACGCTGGAAGACCATGCCCACCGAGCGGCGGACGGCGACCGGGTCGACCGAGGAGCCGTAGAGGTTCTCGTCGTCCAGGAGCACCTTGCCCTCGACCCGGGCGCCGGGGATCACCTCGTGCATCCGGTTGAGGGTGCGCAGGAAGGTGGACTTCCCGCAGCCGGAGGGGCCGATGAAGGCCGTCACCGAACGGGGTTCGATGCTCATCGAGATGTCCTCGATGGCCTTGGTGGTGCCGTAGAAGGCGGACAGTCCGCTGACGTCGATGCGCTTGGCCATGATCTTTCGTCTTCTCTCGCCCGCGGCCGGGGGCCGCTGATGAATTCTGTGTCGTACGTCAGTCGGAGGCTCAGTGTCCGCCCTTGGGCGAGCGCCAGCGTGCGATGCCCCGGGCGATGAGGTTGAGCCCCATCACGAAGGCGATCAGCACGAGCGCGGCACCCCAGGCGCGGGCGTAGCCGTAGTCGTTGTTGACCATGGCGTACTGCTGCCAGATGTACATCGGCAGCGACTGCTGCGGACCGTCGAACGGGTTGCTGTTGATGTAGTCGGCACCGAACACCAGCATCAGCACCGGGGCGGTCTCGCCGGTGATGCGGGCGACCGCGAGCATCAGACCCGTGGTGATGCCGCCGATCGCGGTGGGGAGGACGATCCGCAGGATGGTCTTCCACTTCGGCACACCGAGCGCGTACGAGGCCTCGCGCAGCTCGTTCGGGACGAGCTTCAGCATCTCCTCGGTGGAGCGGACCACCACCGGCATCATCAGGATCGCGAGTGCGATGGCGCCCGAGAAGCCGGAGTAGTTGAAGCCGAGGGCGACGTTCCACAGGGAGAGGACGAACAGACCGGCGACGATCGACGGGACACCCGTCATGACGTCGACGAAGAAGGTGACCGCCTTGGCGAGCCGGCCGCGGCCGTACTCGACGAGGTAGACGGCGGTCAGCAGGCCGATCGGGGCGGCCATCGCGGTGGCCAGCAGGACCTGCTGCAGGGTGCCGATCAGCGCGTGGTAGATACCACCGCCCGGGCCCGCCTGCAGGACGCCCTTCATGGAGTGGGTCAGGAAGTTGCCGTCCACCACCGCGGCACCCTGCTGGACGGTGTAGACGGTCAGCGCGATCAGCGGGACCACGGCCAGGATGAAGGCGACCCAGACCACCGAGGTGGCGAAGCGGTCCTTGGCCTGGCGGCGGCCCTCGACCCGGGCGGCGAGCCCGTAGCTGATCGCCAGGAACAGCAGCGCGGAGATCAGACCCCACTGCAGGTGGCTCTCCAGGCCGCCGAGCGCGCCGATCGCGCAGCCCAGGGCGATCGAGCCGGCGGCGACGGCGGCCGGGGCCCGCTTGGGCAGCCGGTTCGCGGTCAGCGGGCGGCCGACCGGGCGGGCGTCCGCCGGAACGGTAGTGGTCGCGGCGCTCATGCGGCCCTCCTCGCTGCGCTCGTCGGGGCGCATGCGCGCAACCCGCACCCTTCGATGATTCGCTCTCCCCCGGCCTTCGGCAGGGAGCACCCCCATCGCTCACTCATGCGTTGGCCCCCGAGTACTCCTTGCGGCGGGCGACGATCAGCCGCGCGGCACCGTTCACCAGCAGGGTGATCACGAACAGGACGAGGCCGGAGGCCATCAGCGCGTCCCGGCCGAAGGGCTGGGCCTCGCTGAACTTCAGCGCGATGTTCTGTGCGAAGGTGCCGCCGCCCGGGTCGAGCAGGTGCAGCGAGAGAACGTTGTTGGAGGAGAGCACCACCGCGACCGCGATGGTCTCGCCGAGCGCGCGGCCGAGGCCGAGCATCGAGGCGGAGATGATGCCCGGGCGGCCGAACGGCAGCACCGCGGTGCGGATCATCTCCCAGCGGGTCGCGCCGAGCGCGAGCGCGGCCTCCTCGTGCATCCGCGGCGCCTGCCGGAAGACCTCGCGGCTCACCGCGGTGATGATCGGCAGGATCATGATGGCCAGCAGGATGCCGACGGTGAACAGGGTGCGCGGCACGGTGCCGGTCCGGGACTGGTCGAAGACGTACGTCCAGCCGAGGTACTCGTCCAGCCAACTGGTCAGCCCGTACAGGTGCGGCACCAGGAAGAGCGCGCCCCAGAGGCCGTAGATGATGCTGGGCACGGCCGCCAGCAGGTCCACCAGGTAGGCGAACGGCTGGGCGATCCGGCGCGGCGCGTAGTGCGAGATGAACAGCGCGATGCCGATGGCCACCGGCACGGCGATCGCCATCGCGATGACCGCGCTGACGATGGTGCCGAACGCGAGGACGGCGATGCCGAAGACCGGCTTCGGGGCGTCCGGCGTCCACTCGAAGGTGGTGAGGAAGTTGCCCTGGTTCTTGCCGAGGGCGATGCCGGAGCGCCAGGCCAGGAACCCTGCGATGGCGGCCATGACGACCAGCAGCAGGATGCCCGAGCCTCGCGCGGCATTCATGAAGATCTTGTCGCCGAGCCGGCTGTCGCGCTTGCGGCGTTCCCTGCCTCGCGGGGCGGCAGGGGTGGATGAAGTCATTGGTCTACTCCGGTCTGGTGGTGCTGCCCCGAGGGGGCGGCACCCTGGCGGCGGTGCCCCGGACGTGCTTCTCGGTCTCTGCTCCCGGTGGAGCGGCCCCGACCCCCCTCGTTCACGGGGCCGCTCCACCGGAGGTCCTACTGGATCAGGCCAGCGTCGGGATGACGGCGTTGACCTTGTCGGTCAGCTCCTTGGGGAGCGGCACGTAGCCCTTCTCACCAATGGCCTTCTGGCCGGCGTCGCTGATGCCGTAGGCGAGGAAGGCCTTCAGGGTGTCGAGGGTGTCGGCCTTGTTGCCCTTGTCGCAGACGATCTCGTAGGTGACCAGGACCAACGGGTAGGCGCCCTCGTCCTTGGTCGCGTAGTCGAGGGTCAGCGCGAGGTCGCTGCCGGTGCCGGCGATCTTCGCCTTGGCGAAGGTGGTGGCGGCGTTGGCGGCGGTGGCCTCGACCGGCTTGGAGGCGCCGGTGTTGATCGCGGCGCTCTTCAGGTTGTTGGTCTGGGCGTACGCCAGCTCGGCGTAGCTGATCGAGTTCTTGACCTGCTTCACCTGGGCCGCGACACCGGCGGAGCCGTTGGCGCCCTGGCCGCCCTTGCCCGCCCAGGCCTTGCCGGCCGGGTAGGACCAGGCGCCGCCCGAGACCTTGGCGAAGTACTTGGTCAGGTTCTCGGTGGTGCCGGAGTCGTCCGTGCGGTGGACGGCCTGGATGTCGGCGTCCGGCAGCTTGGCGCCCGGGTTGAGGGCGGCGATCGCCGGGTCGTTCCACTTGGTGATCTGCGAGTCGAAGATCTTGGCGATGGTCGGGCCGTCCAGGACCAGGTTGTCGACGTTGTCCACGTTGTAGACGATCGAGACGAGACCCGCGACGAGCGGCAGGTTGACGCCCTGGCCGCCGGTGCAGACCTTCTTGCTGTCCTCGACCTCGGCCGGCTTCAGCGCCGAGTCGGAGCCCGCGAACTGGATCTTGCCCTGGTTGAACTGCTGGACACCGGCACCCGAGCCGCCGCCACCGTAGTTGATGGAGGCTTCCTTGCAGGCCGCACCGAAGTTGGTCTTCAGGACGTCGATCGCGGTGCCCTGGGCGGTGGAGCCCGCGGAGAGCAGGGCGGTGGGCTTGCTGCCACAGTTGATCGCGGCCGGAGCGGACCCGCTGGAACCGCTGCCGGCGTTGGTGTTGTTGTTCTCGTCCGAACCGCAGGCGGCGAGCGACAGCGAGCTGACGAGCGCCATGGCACCGATGGCGAGGGCCTTGGAGCGGCCGTTCCGCTGGAGCTTCACAGGGATGTCCCTTTCTGTGGCATTGCCCGGCGCGCGGGCCGTACGAAGACGGCGGAGCGCGGGTTTTGCTGTGGTCCGGGGCCCGTGCGGCCCTCCGGTATCCCCGAAGTTAGGCCGGGTAAGTGACACGTCAGCCGGTCGGAAGTGAACGGCGAGTGAACCTCGAACGGATGGCAGGAAACTACGTCAGGTAGTAACGGTTGCGTCACGGCAAGGGCGCGGGGAGATCACTTCCACTGTTCCTTCACCGACGGCCGGCCCCGCCCACCGGCCACCGGCCGGGCGCCCAGCAGCTCCAGCAAGGCGTCCACCAGCACCCGGTCCCGCTCGTGCGTGAGCCGCGCCCGCGCCTTCCCGGCCGGCAGCCAGTCCAGCCGGTCCACCTCCCGGCTCGGCCGGAACGCCCCGGCGGACGGCACCGCCGCCCAGTACCTGACCTCCTTCGGCCGCCCCTGCGCCAGGTAGTGCTGGGCCGGCAGTTCATCCCCCAGCACGCAGCTGAACCCGGTCTCCTCGCGCACCTCGCGCAGCGCCGCCTCGACCACGCCCTCGCCCGGGTCGAGCTTGCCCTTGGGCAGGCTCCAGTCGTCGTACTTGGGCCGGTGGATCACCGCGATCCGCGGCCGCCCCAGCCGGCCGCTCTTCTTGGGCCGCCCGGGCAGCCAGAGCACCGCGCCCGCGGCCAGGACGACCGGCGACCGCCCGCCGCCGGGGCTGCTGCTCGTGAAGGGGCCATCGGCCTGCTCGGTGCTCAGGCGGTTGCGCAACTCATGCCATCCGGGGTGCGGGGTCGGACCCCCAGCCCTCGGCCGGGGGAATCTCCAGCCCACCGTCCAGGCCGGACGGGAGCTCGGGCCACCGGTGGCCGAAGGCGTACCGTGCCGCCTCCACCTCCAGTCGTTGATCAGCATGCACCACACCGAGCACGTACGCCGTCGCGGGCGTGATCCTCGGCGTCCGTGCCGCGGTGGCCGCGGTGACCGCGGCGTCCGCCGCCTCCTGGTGCCGGCCCAGCACCTCGTCCAGCTCGTCCAGCTCGACGGCCGGCCGGCCGCACACCTCCAACGCGTACCGGGCCCGCTTCACCAGGATCCGCACCCGGTGCCACGGGGCGTCGTCCGCCGCGAGCGCCGCGTCCGCGTCCACCGCGCCCCGGGCCGGCGGCACCGAGCCGAGCCGGCGCAGCCCGTCCCCGCCGTACGGGGTGGCGGCCCGCTGCAACGGCAGCTGCCGGGCGCTCGCGGCCAGCGCGGTGAACGCCGCCCCGGCCTGCGGCAGCAGCACCGCCGCGGCCCGGCCGTCCGCCGCGTCCAGCATCGGCGCCTCGGCGACCAGCAGAGTCATCCGGTCCGCCAGCGCGTGCAGCCGCGCCGAACGCAGCTCCTGGAGCACCGACGTGTGCGCCCTGGTCCGGGCCAGGGTCAGCTGGCGGTCGAGCAGCGCCCGCGCCTTCGGCACCCCGGCGTGGCCGGCGAGCATCCCCGCGCCGTCCGCCTCGCTGCCGCTCAGCGCGTCCAGCGCGCCCAGCAACCGGGCCGAGCGGCGGACGTACCCCGGCTCCAGAGCCAGCAGGTTGAGCAGCCAGCGAAGCTCGGTGCGCGACTCCTGCGCCCAGGTCTGTTCGAACGTGCCGCCGAAGGTGTGCAGCAGCCCGCCGATCCGCCGCACCGCCCGCAGCAGGTCGGCCGTCCCGACGGACGGGACGACGGCCATCCCCGGTCTGGCGCCGACCTCGCCCACCGCCTGCGGCAGCGCGCGCAGGAACACGCCGGCCTGGGCGGTGAGATGGCTGGAGAGGATGTCCCCGGCGGTCGCGGTGGAGGCCGCCAGGGCCGTCATCGGCGCATCGGTCATGACTAGCTAGATCCCCGTTCCCCCGGGGCCGTCCCCCGGGGCTGGTGGCCGACCGCTGCGGCGGGTCCCGACCGCTCAGCGGCTCGCATCAGTGGCTCGCGTCAGTGGCACGCATCAGTGGCCGCCGCCCTCGCCGGCCTCGGCCTCGGTGGCACGCGTCGGTGGTCGTGGCCGGGCGCCGCGGCAGCGGCGCACCGTCACCGGGCCGCGGCGGCCCGGCGGCGCTGGCGCGAGTCGATGAGCAGGTCCTGGACGTGCCGCAGCGACTTCCCCTCCGCGTCCTGGGCGTGGCGCGTCCACGCCCCGTCCGCCCCCAGGTGCCAGGACTCCGTCTCGTCCGACACCCCGAGGTCGATCAGTCCGGACAGCTCGGCCCGGTGCGCCGGGTCGGTGATCCGCAGCAGCGCCTCGATCCGGCGGTCCAGGTTGCGGTGCATCATGTCGGCGCTGCCGATCCACACCTCCGGATCGCCGTTGTTGCCGAACACGAAGATCCGCGAGTGCTCCAGGAAGCGCCCGAGGATGCTGCGCACCCGGATGTTCTCGCTCAGCCCGGGCACCCCCGGGCGGATCGCGCAGATCCCGCGCACCCAGACGTCCACCGGCACGCCGGCCCGGGAGGCCCGGTACAGCGCGTCGATCACGGCCTCGTCGACGATCGAGTTGACCTTGAGCTTCACGTACGCCGGACGACCGGCCCGGTGGTGGGCGATCTCGTTGTGGATCCGCGAGATCAGCCCGTCCCGCAGCCCGCGCGGCGCGGTCAGCAGCCGGCGGTACGACTCGCGGCGCGAGTAGCCGGAGAGCCGGTTGAAGAGGTCCGAGAGGTCCGCGCCGACCTGCGGGTCCGAGGTCAGCAGCCCGATGTCCTCGTACAGCCGGGCCGTCTTCGGGTGGTAGTTGCCGGTGCCCACGTGCGAGTAGCGCCGAAGGGTGTCCCCCTCCTGGCGGACCACCAGCGACAGCTTGCAGTGCGTCTTGAGCCCCACCAGACCGTAGACGACGTGGCAGCCGGACTCCTCCAGCTTGCGGGCCCACTTGATGTTGGCCTGCTCGTCGAAGCGAGCCTTGATCTCGACCAGGACGAGCACCTGCTTGCCGGACTCCGCCGCGTCGATCAGCGCATCCACGATCGGCGAGTCACCGGACGTCCGGTACAGCGTCTGCTTGATCGCCAGCACGTCCGGGTCGCCCGCGGCCTGCTCGAGGAAGGCCTGCACCGAGGTGGAGAAGCTGTCGTACGGGTGGTGCAGCAGCACGTCCCGCTCGCGCATCGCGGCGAAGATGTCCGGCTGGGAGGCCGACTCGACGTCGGTCAGCCCACGCGCCGTACCGGCCACGAACTTCGGGTACTTCAGCTCCGGACGGTCCAGGTCGGCGATGCCGAACAGGCCGGTCAGGTCGAGCGGACCGGGCAGCGGGAAGACCTCCGCCTCGGTGATGTTCAGCTCCCGCACCAGCAGGTCCAGGATGTAGGGGTCGATCGACTCCTCGACCTCCAGCCGCACCGGCGGGCCGAAGCGCCGCCGCATCAGCTCCTTCTCCAGGGCCTTGAGGATGTTCTCGGTGTCGTCCTCCTCCACCTCGAGATCCTCGTTGCGGGTCACCCGGAACGCGTGGTGCGCCAGCACCTCCATGCCCGGGAAGAGCTCCTCCAGGTGCGCCCCCATCACGTCCTCCAGCGGCACGTACCGCTGCGGCGACGCCTCCAGGAACCGGGCCAGGGACTGCGGGACCTTCACCCGGGCGAAGTGCTTGTGGCCCGAGACCGGGTTGCGCACGACCACGGCGAGGTTGAGGGAGAGCCCCGATATGTACGGGAAGGGGTGCGCCGGGTCCACCGCCAGGGGGGTGAGCACCGGGAAGATCTTCTGCCGGAACAGGGTGTGCAGGCGGGCCTGCTCCTTCTCGGCCAGCTCCGGCCAGCGGACCAGCTCGATGCCCTCGGCGGCGAGGTCCGGCAGGACCTCCTGCTGGAAGGCGGCGGCGTGGCGGGCCATGAGCTCGCGCGAACGGGTCCAGATCAGATCCAGGACCTCGCGCGGCTGAAGGCCCGAGGCACTGCGCTGGGCCACTCCGGTGGCGATCCGGCGCTTCAGGCCGGCCACCCGGACCATGAAGAACTCGTCCAGGTTGCTCGCGAAGATCGCCAGGAACTTGGCCCGTTCCAGCAACGGGATCGCAGGGTCCTCGGCCAGCTCCAGGACCCGCTCGTTGAACGCGAGCCAGCTGCGCTCGCGGTCCAGGAAGCGGCCCTGGGGCAGTTCCTCCTGGTCCTGCTCGTCGGCGGCCGGCAGCTCCGGCGCTATCCCCAGGGCACTGGACATTCTGGCCGGAGGCGACAGCGGGGCAGAGACGGGGCGGGGGATGCTCATGGGCTCCAGCTCCTCCAGCAGGACGGCGTCCGGACGCGACAGGCTCTGCGGGCCCTCGTTCTCGCCCAGCGCCAACGCCCACCCGCCCGGCGCGGTCAACACGGGACCGGCCGGCAGGCGTCGCCGACGCTGCACGAACGAGACACTGCGGACTTCATCCTGTGATCTTCGCGGCAGCAATTGAATCCACGGTAAACACCGCATGGCCAGGAGGAAAGCTGAGTCGGTCGGAGCCGGGGCCGGACCGGTGTCGTACGACCGGCCGGTTGCCTCCGGCCCCGGCTCTCCGCTATGCCCCGCTCGGCTCGTGGTGCGTGCGGTACTCGGCGCGGTACATCAGGTCCACCTCGTGAATGATGAACCCCAGTCGTTCATATACCCGCACAGCGGCCGGATTGTCGGCATCGACGTAGAGAAGTACGGTCGCCAGCCCCCGCTCACCCGGGCCGCCGCCGGTCAGGTGCCGCAGGCCGGCCGCGGTCAGTGCCCGGCCGAGGCCGCTGCCCTGCTCCGCCGGGTCCACCCCGACCACGTACACCTCGCCCAGCGCCGGCTCGGTGGCCGTCGCCGGGTGCACCTTGGTCCAGTGGAAGCCCACGACCTTGCCCTCACGGGTGGCGAGGAAGAAGCCCGCCGGGTCGAACCAGGGCTCGGCCAGCCGGTCGGCGAGGTCCCGCTGCGTCCAGGCGCCCTGCTCCGGGTGGTGGGCGAAGGCGAGCGCGTTCAGCCGCAGCCACTCCGCGTCGTCGACGCCCGGACGGAACGTCCGTAGCTCGACCCCGTCGGGGAGCGCGACCTCCTCTGTCTGCGGCCCGGTCCGGCGCATCTGCCGCAGCTCGCGGACCAGCTCGGCGCCGTACCGCTCGGCCAGATGGCGGGCAGCCGGGTGGCCGCCGTGCACCCAGAAGTCGACGTGGTCCCGGCCGGCGCGGTGCGCCTCGGCGAGAACCGCGTCCACCAGCGGGCGACCGTAGCCCCGGCCGCGCACGGCCGGAACGACCACCAGCTCGGCGGAGGGGTTGGCATCACCGGCTTGGGGGACCTCGAGCTGGCCGTAGCCGGCGATGTCCTTGGCTTCACGGCCTTCGTGCTGGACGAGGTGGACCACCCCGGCGCGGGCGGAGTCGGAGGAACGCAACCGGAGCCGCCCCTGCTCGGAGACCGCCTCCCGGCCGTCCACCGCCTGAGCGTCCGCCAGGACGCGCAGTGCGCCGTCCCGCACATCCGGCGAAAGCACCTCACGGGCGACGACCACCGCGCCCTCGCCGGTCGCCGGTGTTCCGTCGTAGACCCGTTCCTGCTGAGCGTCCTGATCGTCCATGCCCTGACGATACGTCAACCTGAAACGCAAAGAACCCCCACCCGGATCCCGGGTGGGGGTTCTTTGTGAATGATTGTTCGGCGGCGTCCTACTCTCCCACAGGGTCCCCCCTGCAGTACCATCGGCGCTGTGAGGCTTAGCTTCCGGGTTCGGAATGTAACCGGGCGTTTCCCTCACGCTATGACCACCGAAACACTATGAAACTGTCGGCCGCACCCATACCGTGACCAGGCATGGGGGTCGTTGTTTCAGAACAACACAGTGGACGCGAGCAACTGAGGACAAGCCCTCGGCCTATTAGTACCGGTCAACTCCACCCCTCACAGGGCTTCCATATCCGGCCTATCAACCCAGTCGTCTACTGGGAGCCTTACCCTCTCAAGGAGGTGGGAGTGCTCATCTCGAAGCAGGCTTCCCGCTTAGATGCTTTCAGCGGTTATCCCTCCCGAACGTAGCCAACCAGCCATGCCCTTGGCAGGACAACTGGCACACCAGAGGTTCGTCCGTCCCGGTCCTCTCGTACTAGGGACAGCCCTTCTCAACACTCCTACGCGCACAGCGGATAGGGACCGAACTGTCTCACGACGTTCTAAACCCAGCTCGCGTACCGCTTTAATGGGCGAACAGCCCAACCCTTGGGACCTACTCCAGCCCCAGGATGCGACGAGCCGACATCGAGGTGCCAAACCATCCCGTCGATATGGACTCTTGGGGAAGATCAGCCTGTTATCCCCGGGGTACCTTTTATCCGTTGAGCGACGGCGCTTCCACAAGCCACCGCCGGATCACTAGTCCCTACTTTCGTACCTGCTCGACCCGTCAGTCTCACAGTCAAGCTCCCTTGTGCACTTACACTCAACACCTGATTGCCAACCAGGCTGAGGGAACCTTTGGGCGCCTCCGTTACCCTTTAGGAGGCAACCGCCCCAGTTAAACTACCCACCAGACACTGTCCCTGATCCGGATCACGGACCCAGGTTAGACATCCAGCACGACCAGAGTGGTATTTCAACGACGACTCCACAACAACTGGCGTTGCTGCTTCAAAGTCTCCCACCTATCCTACACAAGCCGAACCGAACACCAATATCAAGCTATAGTAAAGGTCCCGGGGTCTTTCCGTCCTGCTGCGCGAAACGAGCATCTTTACTCGTAATGCAATTTCACCGGGCCTATGGTTGAGACAGTCGAGAAGTCGTTACGCCATTCGTGCAGGTCGGAACTTACCCGACAAGGAATTTCGCTACCTTAGGATGGTTATAGTTACCACCGCCGTTTACTGGCGCTTAAGTTCTCAGCTTCGCCTGGACGAATCCAAGCTAACCGGTCCCCTTAACGTTCCAGCACCGGGCAGGCGTCAGTCCGTATACATCGCCTTACGGCTTCGCACGGACCTGTGTTTTTAGTAAACAGTCGCTTCTCGCTGGTCTCTGCGGCCACCCCCAGCTCTGGCAGCAAGTGCCGTCACCAGGAATGGCCCCCCTTCTCCCGAAGTTACGGGGGCATTTTGCCGAGTTCCTTAACCATAGTTCACCCGAACGCCTCGGTATTCTCTACCTGACCACCTGAGTCGGTTTGGGGTACGGGCCGCCATGAAACTCGCTAGAGGCTTTTCTCGACAGCATAGGATCATCCACTTCACCACAATCGGCTCGGCATCAGGTCTCAGCCTTAATGAGTGACGGATTTGCCTATCACTCGGCCTACACCCTTACCCCGGGACAACCACCGCCCGGGCTGGACTACCTTCCTGCGTCACCCCATCGCTCACCTACTGCAGACTTGGTCCGGCGGCTCCACCACGTCCCTTTGTCCGAAGACTCCGGGCCGGCTTCGCGGCCTTAGCATCACCTGGTTCAGCGTTGGCGCTTCAAAGCGGGTACGGGAATATCAACCCGTTGTCCATCGACTACGCCTGTCGGCCTCGCCTTAGGTCCCGACTTACCCTGGGCAGATCAGCTTGACCCAGGAACCCTTGGTCAATCGGCGCAAGAGTTTCTCACTCTTGTATCGCTACTCATGCCTGCATTCTCACTCGTGTACCGTCCACGACTGGTTTCCACCGCCGCTTCACCCGGCACACGACGCTCCCCTACCCATCACAGCAGGCGTTGGCCCTTCATGCTGCAATGACACGACTTCGGTGATGTGCTTGAGCCCCGCTACATTGTCGGCGCGGAATCACTTGACCAGTGAGCTATTACGCACTCTTTCAAGGGTGGCTGCTTCTAAGCCAACCTCCTGGTTGTCTCTGCGACTCCACATCCTTTCCCACTTAGCACACGCTTAGGGACCTTAGTCGGTGTTCTGGGCTGTTTCCCTCTCGACCATGGAGCTTATCCCCCACAGTCTCACTGCCACGCTCTCACTTACCGGCATTCGGAGTTTGGCTAAGGTCAGTAACCCGGTGAGGCCCATCGCCTATCCAGTGCTCTACCTCCGGCAAGAAACACGTGACGCTGCACCTAAATGCATTTCGGGGAGAACCAGCTATCACGGAGTTTGATTGGCCTTTCACCCCTAACCACAGGTCATCCCCCAGGTTTTCAACCCTGGTGGGTTCGGTCCTCCACGAAGTCTTACCTCCGCTTCAACCTGCCCATGGCTAGATCACTCCGCTTCGGGTCTTGGGCGTGCAACTCAAACGCCCTATTCGGACTCGCTTTCGCTACGGCTACCCCACACGGGTTAACCTCGCTACACACCGCAAACTCGCAGGCTCATTCTTCAAAAGGCACGCAGTCACGAGACACACAGCAAGCTGCATGTCCGACGCTCCCACGGCTTGTAGGCACACGGTTTCAGGTACTATTTCACTCCGCTCCCGCGGTACTTTTCACCATTCCCTCACGGTACTATCCGCTATCGGTCACCAGGGAATATTTAGGCTTAGCGGGTGGTCCCGCCAGATTCACACGGGATTTCTCGGGCCCCGTGCTACTTGGGAGTTTCTCAAACGAGCCGCACAGATTTCGTCTACGGGGGTCTTACCCTCTACGCCGGACCTTTCGCATGTCCTTCGACTATCCATACGGTTTCTGACTCGCCGACCGGCCGGCAGACCGGTCAAGAAAAATCCCACGACCCCCAAGTGGCAACCCCTGCCGGGTCTCACACCACCTGGGTTTAGCCTCATCCGGTTTCGCTCGCCACTACTCCCGGAATCACGGTTGTTTTCTCTTCCTGCGGGTACTGAGATGTTTCACTTCCCCGCGTTCCCTCCACATACCCTATGTGTTCAGGTATGGGTGACAGCCCATGACGACTGCCGGGTTTCCCCATTCGGAAACCCCCGGATCAAAGCCTGGTTGACGGCTCCCCGGGGACTATCGTGGCCTCCCACGTCCTTCATCGGTTCCTGGTGCCAAGGCATCCACCGTGCGCCCTTAAAAACTTGGCCACAGATGCTCGCGTCCACTGTGCAGTTCTCAAACAACGACCAGTCACCCACCCCCAAGACCCGAACGGATCTCTTCAGTGGGACCGGCATCTCTGAAGCAACAGCCATACGGCCGTTCCCTCAGGACCCAACAACGTGCCCGACACATCATGCAGTGCTCTGTGTTCCACGCCGAAGCAGTACTAACAGGCCCTACCTGATGTGCCGAATAGTCAACGTTCCACCCATGAGCAACCGTGCAGAACATTCGCCTGCAAGCGGCATATTGCTCCTTAGAAAGGAGGTGATCCAGCCGCACCTTCCGGTACGGCTACCTTGTTACGACTTCGTCCCAATCGCTGGTCCCACCTTCGACGGCTCCTCCCCTTACGGGTTAGGCCACCGGCTTCGGGTGTTACCGACTTTCGTGACGTGACGGGCGGTGTGTACAAGGCCCGGGAACGTATTCACCGCAGCATGCTGATCTGCGATTACTAGCAACTCCAACTTCATGGGGTCGAGTTGCAGACCCCAATCCGAACTGAGGCCGGCTTTTTGGGATTCGCTCCGCCTCGCGGCATCGCAGCCCTTTGTACCGACCATTGTAGCACGTGTGCAGCCCAAGACATAAGGGGCATGATGATTTGACGTCGTCCCCACCTTCCTCCGAGTTGACCCCGGCAGTCTCCTGTGAGTCCCCATCACCCCGAAAGGCATGCTGGCAACACAGAACAAGGGTTGCGCTCGTTGCGGGACTTAACCCAACATCTCACGACACGAGCTGACGACAACCATGCACCACCTGTATACCGACCACAAGGGGGCGACTATCTCTAGCCGTTTCCGGTATATGTCAAGCCTTGGTAAGGTTCTTCGCGTTGCGTCGAATTAAGCCACATGCTCCGCTGCTTGTGCGGGCCCCCGTCAATTCCTTTGAGTTTTAGCCTTGCGGCCGTACTCCCCAGGCGGGGAACTTAATGCGTTAGCTGCGGCACCGACGACGTGGAATGTCGCCAACACCTAGTTCCCAACGTTTACGGCGTGGACTACCAGGGTATCTAATCCTGTTCGCTCCCCACGCTTTCGCTCCTCAGCGTCAGTAATGGCCCAGAGATCCGCCTTCGCCACCGGTGTTCCTCCTGATATCTGCGCATTTCACCGCTACACCAGGAATTCCGATCTCCCCTACCACACTCTAGCCTGCCCGTATCGAATGCAGACCCGGGGTTAAGCCCCGGGCTTTCACATCCGACGCGACAGGCCGCCTACGAGCTCTTTACGCCCAATAATTCCGGACAACGCTCGCACCCTACGTATTACCGCGGCTGCTGGCACGTAGTTAGCCGGTGCTTCTTCTGCAGGTACCGTCACTTGCGCTTCTTCCCTGCTGAAAGAGGTTTACAACCCGAAGGCCGTCATCCCTCACGCGGCGTCGCTGCATCAGGCTTTCGCCCATTGTGCAATATTCCCCACTGCTGCCTCCCGTAGGAGTCTGGGCCGTGTCTCAGTCCCAGTGTGGCCGGTCGCCCTCTCAGGCCGGCTACCCGTCGTCGCCTTGGTAGGCCATTACCCCACCAACAAGCTGATAGGCCGCGGGCTCATCCTGCACCGCCGGAGCTTTACACCCAGGACCATGCGGTCCCAGGTCATATCCGGTATTAGACCCCGTTTCCAGGGCTTGTCCCAGAGTGCAGGGCAGATTGCCCACGTGTTACTCACCCGTTCGCCACTGATCCACCCCGAAGGGCTTCACCGTTCGACTTGCATGTGTTAAGCACGCCGCCAGCGTTCGTCCTGAGCCAGGATCAAACTCTCCGTGAATGTCTGCCCGCAATCGGGCCGCACTCGCGTCGAGCGGCACGGCAACCACCGGAATAGGGCGGCCCCGCGCACTGCGTCCTCGCTAGTGTTTACTTCATAAAGGAATCTCCAACCCCGGTCAGAAGACCGAGGCCGGGGATGTCAACATATCTGGCGTTGACTTTTGGCACGCTGTTGAGTTCTCAAGGAACGGACACTTCCTTCGGACCGCCTTCCAGCGGGCCCTCCGGGCGCTTCGTTCTTTCGTGTTTCCAGCTTACCAGACGTTTTCCGCTCCGTTTCCGGCGCTTCATTCATCCAACTCGCTGGTGTCTTCTGCGGCTTGACGCCCCGTCCGACGTTTCAAACTCTAGCCCATCCCCGCCCCGAAAGGCGAATCCGGCCGCAATCCATATAAACGGGCACACCGAACAAGACCCGAGCCACGTCGCCGAAAAAGGCAATACGCGACCCAGCCCGAACCGGGAAGTGGTGTTTCTAGGGATTGGCCGCCCCGGGACCGTCCGCGCCGATGCGTGTCCGGTGCTCCCTGCCAGGCAGCTCGAAGAACACTAGACCTCTTGCGGGCCCGGGTCAACCCCGGTCCGTAGCCCTTCCTGCAGCTCCAGCCGGGGCTTCGGCTCCGGAGGGTTCTCCTCGGCCGGCAGTTGGAAGGCGAGCACGGCGATGTCGTCGTCGTGCTCCGCGGTCACGCCCATCGCCCGGAGCAGGCGGGCGCAGATGACCTCGGGAGCGCCGACCGCGCCGGTGAGGGTGCGGGCCAGGAGGTCGAGGCCCTGGTCGATGTCCTCGTCCCGGCGCTCCACGAGGCCGTCCGTATAGAGGACGCCGGTGGTGCCGGGAAGCAGGCGCAGGGTGTGCGAGACGTGGACGCCGCCGCCGGTGCCGAGCGGCGGGCCGTTCTGTTCCTCTCCGCGCAGGACGGTGCCATCGGGGCAGCGCAGCAGTATGGGGAGGTGGCCCGCGGAGGCGTAGGTGAGGGTGCGGCGCTGGGGATCCCAGACGGCGTAGGCGCAGGTGGCGATCTGGTTGGCGTCGATCTCCATGGCGAGGCCGTCGAGCAGGCTCATCACCTCGTGCGGGGGGAGGTCGAGGCGGGCGTAGGCGCGGACCGCCGTCCTGAGCTGCCCCATGACGGCGGCGGCGCGCAGGCCGCGGCCCATCACGTCGCCGATGACCAGTGCCGTCCGGCCGCCGTCGATGGCGATGACGTCGTACCAGTCGCCGCCGACCGCGGCCTCGGCGCCACCCGGCTGGTAGGTGGCGGCGACCCGGAGGTCCGCCGGCTGGTCGAGCTTCTGCGGGAGCAGACTGCGCTGGAGGGTGACGGCGGCCTCGCGCTGTCGGCGTTCTGCCTCCCGGAGGCGGGCGGCGGTGAGGACCTGGTCCGTGACCTCGGCGGCGAAGATGAGGACGCCGGCGGGCGGCGTCTCCTTGGGCTCGTCGGTGTCGCCCGGGTCCGTGCGGTGTTCCTGGCGGCTGAGCGGGACGCAGGAGACGTTGTAGTAGCGGTTGCCGGTGAGGCCGAGGATGCAGCGGGCCTTGACGCTGCGCGGCCGGCCGCCGCGGATGACCTGGTCCATCAGTGGCAGGACGCCCATGGTGCCGAGTTCGGGCAGGGCGTCGCAGGCGGGCAGGCCGGTGGGGCGGTCGCCGAAGAGTTCGCGGTAGGCGCGGTTGGCGTAGCCGAGCTGGTGCAGCGGGCCGTAGGTGACGGCGACCGGGGCGGGAATGCGGTTCAGCACCTCGCGCAGGTCCTGGGGCCGCTGCGGGTCGAGCACCTCGGTCGGGCTGACGAGGCTGGTGGGGTCGCGTGGGCTGGGGACCACGACGTCGCCGGACGGCGCGCCCTGGTCGGTGCCGGTCCCGGTGGACGGGGCGGCACGCCAAGGGACTCCGGTGAGCCGGGCGCTCCAGCGCATGAGATTCAAACGACGGCCGCTTCCTCGGTTTCCAGGCATATCATCACTTTTTGTATGCGCACTGGCACACGGGGTAATGACTCGGTTGGGCAGATCCTGTCAGGCGGAGGCCCGATTCCGGAAGTCGCGCGCGCACGGCGCGGCCGTCATGTCAGTCACAGCCGGGCCCGGACCTCGGCCCGGACCTCGGCCCGGAGCCGGGGCCGGAGCCCGGACCGAAACCCGCCTCGAACTCCGAGCGCGGGTGCTCGACCGCCCCCAGCGAGACCACCTCGCGGGAGAACACCCCGCCCAGCAGCCAGTCCATCAGGACCCGCACCCGCCGGTCGGTGCTCGGCATCCGGCGCAGGTGCCGGGCCCGGTGCAGCCACCAGGCCCGCCGGCCGGTCAGCCGGCCGCCGCGCCGGGTGTGCGCGACGGCGCTGCGCAGGCCGAGCGAGGTCGAGCAGGCCGCGCGGTCCGGCCGGTACTCGGTGATGCCCGCCGCCCGGGGGCCGCCCTCCAGCGCGACGAGCACGTTGGCGGCGAGCAGCTCGGCCTGCGCGAAGGCGTGCTGGGCGTTGGGCGCGCAGGGCGCCCCGTCGGCGTGCGGGTCGGGTACGGCGGCGCCGTCCCCGGCGGCCCAGACCCCGGGCAGCGCCCGGCCGTCCGGGCCGACGGCCTGCAGGGTGGCCAGGCAGCGGATCCGGCCGGAGGCGTCCAGCGGAAGGTCGGTGTCGCGCAGCAGCGGGGACGGGCGCACCCCGGCCGTCCAGACCAGCGTGCGGGCGGCGAAGTGGCTGCCGTCGGAGAGTGCCATGACCCGCCCGGCGGCCGACTCCAGGGTGGTGTGCAGCCGGACATCGACGCTTCGCTCGCGCAGTTGGGCCAGGGTGTGCGCGGCCAGTTCGGGGGGCTCCTCGGCGAGGATCCGGCCGGAGGCCTCGACCAGCACCCAGCGCAGGTCCTCGGGGCTGATGTTGTGGTAGCCGCGGACCGCGTACCGGGCCATGTCCTCCAGCTCGGCGAGCGCGCCGACGCCGGCGTAGCCCGCGCCGACGAAGACGAAGGTGAGCGCGGCCTGGCGCAGGGCCGGGTCGCGGGTGGCGGAGGCGAGGTCGAGCTGTTCCAGGACGTGGTTGCGCAGGCTCACCGCCTCGCCGACGGTGGAGAAGCCGAGGCCGTGTTCGGCCAGGCCGGGGACGGGCGCCGTCCGGGAGACCGAGCCTGGGGCCACCACCAGGACGTCGTAGTCCAGCTCGACGGGGGCGGGCGGTTCACCCTGGCCGGCGGCGTCGGCCCAGGCCCGGCGGGTTGCGTGCTCGATCCGGGTGATCCGGGCGGTGAGGACGCGGCAGTCCGGCAGCGCGCGGCGGAGCGGGACGACCACGTGGCGGGGGTCGATCGAGCCGGCCGCGACCTCGGCGAGCAGCGGGTGGTAGGTCAGGTAGGACTGCGGTTCGACCACGGTGATCTCCACGTCGCCGCGGCGGAGCCGCTCGCGCAGGCCGCGCTGGAGGTGCAGCGCGGCGGACATACCGGCGCAGCCGCCCCCGACGATCAGGATCCTGATAGCGCACCTCCGGCCGAAGTGACCCTTCCCCCGGCCCCGTCGGCCGGGGCACCCCCCACCACGCCCTCCATGAAGGACCGTCGGGGGCCCTCTTGTCCACAGTCCGTGCCGAGGCAGTTGGGGCGGGAGTGGACAGGTGGGGCCGGATGTGCTGCCGGGGCGAGTTTCTGACGCACTTTCGGCTTTCAACGGCGGTGAACTATGGTCGGATTGCGTGTCGGAGCGGCCATCGCCATGTCAACCGGCGGCGACGCACCGTGGAGCTGCCATTACGGCCAGTTCCAGCGTTGGCGGGAGCAACCCGACTGCGGGAGCGTGATGCGGGGAAGGGTAGTCCCGCACGAGGCCTCAAACGTGTGGCGTTCATGCGTATGCGGTCGGACATGTGCGGTCCGGCGATCGTGGTCGGGCACCACCTGGGCAGGGCGAGCGGCACAACCGGCACGAGCGATGGGTCATCGGGTCATTTCTGACAACGGACGGAGCTGCACCGGGGGGTGCAGGGGCGGGCGACGACAGGGCCCGGGATCGGGCGCCTGCGGGGGAGAGTTGGGATGATGGAGCAGGATCGACTGTTGGGGCGGGATGCACCGCGTACCGTCCAGGGTGTGGTGCCGGAGCAACGCGGCCCCGCGGACCTTCCGGCGCAGGCCGGGACGGCGTACGCCGGGGTGCCGTACCGGGCCGAGCCGCCGCAGGGCGGTGGCGGTCCGGCGCCCGGGGCCCGGCTGCGGGTGGACGCCCGGCGGAACCTGGAGAGCGTGCTGCGTGCGGCCCGCGAGGTGTTCGGCGAGTTCGGCTACGACGCGCCGATGGAGGAGGTCGCGCGCCGGGCCGGGGTCGGGGTCGGCACGGTGTACCGGCGCTTCCCGAGCAAGGAGGTGCTGGTCCAGCGGATCGCCGCCGAGGAGGTGGCCTGGCTGACGACGCAGGCGCGCGAGTCGCTGTACGGCGGCGGGGGCGCCTGGGAGTCGCTGGCCGGGTACCTGGCGCGGGCGGTGTCCACGGGTGCCGGGCGGCTGCTGCCGCCGGAGGCCTTCAGGTACGCGGAGGAGCTGGGCCGGGTGCCGGGGCCGGCGGGGGCGGGCGGGCTCCTCGGGGGCCGGTTCGAGCCACACGGCGCCCGGGCGCACGGCACCGGACCGGCCGGCGCCGTGGCGCAGCAGGGCGCCGGGGAGCCGGCGCCGGCCGATGCGGACCCGCGGCTGCTGCTGCAGCTGCTGGCCGCGCTGGTGGCCCGGGCGGGTGCGGCGGGCGAGCTGCGCCCCGGGGTGACGGTGGCGGACGTGGTGCTGGTGCTGACCGCCTCGGTGCCGGTGCACGCCACGCGCGCGGTGGCGGGGGAGCCCGCGCACGCGTCGGCGGCGGCCCCGGCGGACGGTTCACCGGTGACGGGTGGTCGGCAGACGGACGGTCAGCCCGCGGCGGGCCCGGCCGACCGGCTGCTGCAGATCCTGCTGGACGGCCTGCGGGCGCGCTGAGCTCCCCCGGGGGGCCTCCGTCCGTTTCGGGCAGGCGGGTTGGACGTCGGAGCGGCGCGCGGACGGGGCTCGCCCCGTTCGGCCGCCGTGCTCCCGGGCCCAGGGCGCGGGCCGAACACATCCGCGACGGCCCCCTCGGAAGGGTGGGTCACGGCGGTCCGGCTACCGCCCAACTCTGCGCTATGCCATCCTTTGCCCGTGGTTGGAGCCAATGTCCCGATGCGCGCCGTTCGCGCGCACTCGGCGCCGTACGACGGGAAATCGTGCGCCCACGTATTCCCGCGCGCCCTGCCACACTACGGGGGCTGTCGTGGAATCTGGGGTCCGTTGTGAGCGCCGAGGAACAGAACGACTACGGCTACGGCCTCGACTTCGGCCGGTCCGGCACGGGCGGGCCGCAGGGCGCGGCTGACGGTCCGAGCGCTGGTTCGCCCGGTCACGCGCCGGGGCACACGCCCGGCGCCCTGCCCGGACGGTCAGGGCCGTCACCGTCCGGACACCAGCGGTCCGGACACCAGGGGGCCCCGGGCAATCCCGGGAACCCGGGACAGGTGCCGGACCAGGCCGGCATGCCCAGCCGCGAATCGCTCTCCGCCGCCGCGCTCCCGCCCACCCGCGTCCCCGGCCAGGCCACGGCCGGCCGGGGCGGCGTCGCCCCCGAGGCCTTCGTCGGCGACGGCGTCCCCGCCCGCCCGACCGTGCCCGCGCCCGCCGACCCGGTGGACGGCGAGCGCCCGCCCTCCGACGCCGAGTTGACCGCCCTCGTCCGGGCCGGCGACGAAGCCGCGTACGAGGAGATCTACCGCCGGCACGCCGACTCGGTGCGCCGCTACGCGCGGACCTGCTGCCGTGACAGCTTCACCGCCGAGGACCTCGCCGGCGAGGTGTTCGCCCGCACCCTGCAGGCGCTGAAGGCGGGCAAGGGACCTGAGTTCGCCGTCCGTGCCTACCTGCTGACCGCGGTGCGCAACGTCGCCGCCGCCTGGACCCGCAGCGAGCGCCGCGAGCAACTCGTCGACGACTTCAGCGCGTTCGCGCAGACCTCGGTCGCCACCCTCGGCCTCGACCTGGCCGACCCGGGGGCCGACGCCTGGGCGATGGCGATGGCCGACCAGCGCATGGTGATGCAGGCCTACGCCGAACTGCCCGAGGACGACCGGATGGTGCTCTGGCACACCGAGGTCGAGCGGGAGTCCCCGAAGACCGTCGCGGTGATGCTCGGCAAGACCGCCAACGCCACCGCCGTCCAGGCGCACCGGGCGCGCGACCGGCTGGCCGCGGGGTTCCTCCAGGCCCACGTCTCGGGCAGCCAGGACCGGGCCTGCGAGGCGTACGCCAACCGGCTCGGCGCGCACGCGCGCGGTGCGCTGCGCAAGCGGGCGTCGGCCGAGGTCGGCCGGCATCTGAAGGAGTGTGACCGGTGCACGGCCGCCTGCCTGGAGCTCTCCGAGATCAACCACGGTCTGCGGGCGCTGCTGCCCGGCGGCGTGCTGGTCTGGGTCGGCCTGGGTGGCTTCAGCGCCGCCGCGGCCGCCGTGGGCGGGGCGGTCGGCGGGGCGGCGGCCGGAACGGCGGCGGCCGGCGCGACCGCGGGCAGTGCCGCCGGTGGTGCGGCGGGGTCCGGGAGCGGGGCCACCGGTGCGGCGGTCGGCCAGGGTCTGGGCACCGCGGCGAAGGCCGGGATCGCCGCCGCCGTCGCGGTGACCGCGGCCGCGGTCGCCGCGTACGCGCTGACCGGCGCGCCCGAACCGAAGCCCCCGCTGGCCGCTCCCCCGGCCTCCTCCCCCGCCGTGCCCGCGCCGCCACCGGCCCCGCCGGCCCCGCCGGCGCCACCGCGCCCGGCCCCGAGCAGCCCGGCTCCTCCGCCGCCGGCGGAGGAGCCCGCGCCGAGCCCGTCCGCCACGCCGGCGCCGAAGGCCCCGCCGCGCCCGGCACCCAAGGCCGCGCCGCCGCCACCCGCGCCGAGCCCGCGCCCGGCGTCCCCGACGCTGACGCCCGCACCGATCGCCACTTCGACGCCGAAGCCCCTGCCGCCGAAGCCCCCCGTGCCGGAGGTGCCGACGCCGGTCGTGCCGCCGGTGCCCACGCCGGACGTGCCCGTGGTGCCCACCCCGACGCTCCCGCCGGTGCCGACACCGAAACCGCCGACACCGAAACCGACACCGACGCCGCCGGCCCCGACCGACTTCTGGGCCGACGACCTGCCGGTGCGCAAGCCCGGCAACAACCGGGTGCCGCCGCCGGGCCCGAGCATCCGGCAGAAGGGCAGCGACTGGTTCTGGCAGCGCGACAGCGTCTCGATCGGCGGCACCCGGCACGCGCACGGCATCACCGTGCACGCGCCCGCCAGCACGCAGATCGACCTCAACCGCGGCTGCACGTCCTTCGACGCGCTGGCCGGGGTGGACGACATCACCGCCTCGCCCGGCGGCGTGGTCTTCTCCGTGCAGGGCGGTGACGGCCGCACGCTCTGGCGGTCACCGGTCCTGGCCACGGGGGACGACGCGGTGCCGGTGCACGTGCCGCTGGACGGGCAGAAGTCGATCCGGCTGGTGGTCACCCCGGCGCACGGCTTCTGGTCGGCGCTGAACGCGGCGGACTGGGCCGAGGCCCGCTTCCGGTGCGTCTGACGCGGTGAAGCGGGCCTCGGGGGGCGTGCTCGTGGTGTTCTTCCGGACAGCCGGCGCTCTCCTTGGCCGGACAGCCGGCGCTCTCCGCGGGCAGCGGGCGGGTCAGATCGCGCAGGCGCCGTCCGCGCAGGCCTCCCCGGCCGGGGCGACCTGCACCGGCACCGGGCGCCGCTCGCCGATCTCGGTGGCGACCTGCTCCAGCACCTTGCGGAAGGTCTCGGCCTCCTGGCCGCCCTGGACCGCCCACTTGCCCTCGAAGACGAAGGTCGGCACGGCGGTGATGCCCAGCTCACGGGCCTCCGCCAGCTGGGCGCGGACCGCAGCGGTGCCCTCGTCGCCCGCGAGGTAGGCCGCCACCCGGTCGCGGTCCAGGCCGGCCGCGACGGCGACCTCGGTCAGCGCCGCGCGGTCGCCGACGTCCACGCCGTCGGTGAAGTGCGCCTTGAGCAGCGCCTCCTTCAGCCGGCCCTGGGCGGCCGCGCCGTACTCGGTCTCGGCGAGGTGGAGCAGCCGGTGGCCGAGGAAGGTGTTGGCGTGCAGCGCCGTGTCGAAGTCGTAGGTGATGCCCTCGGCGCGGCCCAGCTCGGCCACCCGCGCGTCCATCGCGACGGACTGCGGGCCGTAGCGCTCGGCCAGCCAGGCGCGGTGCGGGCTCGCCGTGGCCGGCGCGTCCGGCACCAGCTGGTACGGCCGGTAGACCACCTCGACGTTCTCCTTGCCCGCGAAGCCCTCGAGCGCCTCCTCGAAGCGGCGCTTGCCGATGTAGCACCAGGGGCAGGCGATGTCGGAGTAGATCTCGACCTTCATGACGGGGGTTCTCCAGGGGTGGGGAGGACGGGTTCCGAGATAGGTGAACGATGAACCATCTCGGGACATTCCCGGCAGGCCGGCCCACCGCGGCGGATCACGGGTTCGGCGGTGCGGGGACGACCAGGACCGGGCAGACGGCGTGGTGGACCGCCGCCGAACTGACCGAGCCCAGCAGCAGCCGGGCGTAGCCGCCGTTGCCGCGGGTGCCGAGCACCAGCGTGTGCTGCCGGCCCGAGGCGGCGAGCAGCACCTCGATCACGTTGCCGAGCACCACGTGCAGCGACAGCTCCCCCTCGTACCGGCGGATCCGGGCCCGCTGCACCGCGGCCACCGCGCGGCGCAGGCCGTCCGCCATGCTCTCGACCAGCGTCTCGACGCTCTCCTGCACCAGCTCGGCCATCCCCGGCGGGTACCCGGCCGGCGCCGGGTTGACCACCGCGAGCACGTAGAGCGGCAGGTCGAACCGCTCCGCCTCGGTCATCGCCCGGTCCAGCGCCCAGAGCGAGCCGTCCGAACCGTCGCACGCCGCCAGCACCCCGGGCGGGCGGCCCGTCGGCGGCCGGCCGAGGACCGACAGGACGACGGGAACGGACGGATCCGGGCTGGCGCTGGTCACCACGGCCTCCACGGTTGGGGGACGGACGGGACGGGATGGCGCCATGATTGCCCGCCCCGCCCATCCGGACGGGCGAGCCGCGCCGGGCCTTCACAACGGGCCCCGCGCCCCGCAGTACTCCTGCGGGCCGGGCTAGGCGGGTCAGGCGAGGCGGGCCGGTGCGAGCGCGGGGCGCTGGGCGAGGGGGAGGCCGGTCCAGCAGGCACCGTGGCGGCGGGCGCGGACGCGGCGGAGCCAGAGCTCGGTGGCGACCAGTTCGGCGAGGCCCGCCAGGGTGCCGGGCGGCAGCGGGGTGGCCGGGTCGGCGGAGCGGGCCAGGCCGGCGCGGACGGCGGGGAGGTCGATCAGGCCCGCCTCGGCGAGCAGCGGGGCGTCGAACAGTTCGGCGAGGCCGTCGGCGGCCAGCCGCAGGCCGGCCCGGGCGGCGGCGGTGCGGTCGGGGCGGGGGCCGCGGCCCCAGTCGGGCGGCAGGTCGGTGCGGCCGGCGCCGGCGAGGACGGCATGCAGCAGGGCGGGCCGGGCACCGGGCTGGAGCCGGACGTCGTCGGGCAGCAGACGGGCCGCGCGGACCACCTGGTTGTCCAGGAACGGCGCGTGCAGCCGCTGGCCGGGCTGCTCGGCGACGTGCACCAGCGTGCGGAACCCGCGCGCGTGCCGGTGCAGGGCGTGCCGGGCTCGGCGTGCGCCGGGCAGTTCGGCGGGCGCCGGTTCGCGCGCCGCCAGCCGCAGCCGCAGGGCGACCGCGGAGAGCGCCTCGTCGGAGAGCCAGCGGGCCGCCGGACCGGGGACGCACCAGGCCAGGTCGTCGGCCGAACGCGAGCCGGCCGTCCCGCCCCCGTCCGGGACGTGCCGGAGCGTCAGCTTCACCGCGGCGTCGTCGAGCGCCTCGGCGTAGCGGATCCGGGAGAGCCGGTGGGCGGCCCGGACCACGGTGAGCGGGGTCCGCAGCGCACCGGCCAGGACGCCGACGGCGGCGCGGTCGGCGCCGGCCAGCGCGGCCACCGGGGGCAGCAGTTCGCGCGGGCGGCCGGCCCGGACCAGATCGGCGAGCCGGGCCGGGTGCCCGTCGAGCACCTGGCGGGCGCCGTACCCGGTGAGGTGGTCGGTGCCGCCGGCGTCGAAACGGGCCTCGGCCCGGGCGGCGGCGACCAGTTCGGCACCCGGCTCGTCGGTGAGCCGGCCGGCCTGCGGCTCGGCCCGCAGGTCCGCGTAGGGGAGGGTGCCGGGGCCGGGGGCGAGCACGGTGTGCCGCAGCCGGGGCAGGTCCGGGGCGAGCGCGAGGGGAGCCGGCGTCCCGGTCTCGCCGAGGGTCACGGCGGCCAGCTGCTCCGGGGCGGACGGCGGCCGGACGGCCGCGCGGGCCCAGGAACCCTTCACGGCCCCGCTCCGGACGCCCTCGCCCCTCTGCGCCCCCCGGACCGGCGGCGCCCCGTGGGCCGGGATGCCCGCGCCCGGCACCGGGGCGAGCGGCACGGCGGCCGCGAGCAGGGCGACGGTGGCGGAGGCCGTCCCGTACGAGAGGTCGACGCCCAACCGGGCCCGGCCACCGGCCCCGGGGCCGGGCGCGGGGGTGCGGACCCGGGAGCGGACCGACTCCAGCAGGGCGCGGGTGAGTTCGCGGACGGCCGGCGCCTCGCCGCGCTGCTGCGCCGCGCCGGCGGGTTCGTCGTACGCCGAGAGGTAGGGACGGCCGCCCCGGATGGCCAGCGCGTGGCCCGGCGGCACCTGCCGCACGCCGAGGTACGGGGTGCCCGTGCCGAGCGCCTCCGGGGACTCGGGGCAGGCGAGCCGGGCGGCGAGGTGGCCGGTGTCGAGGGGCGCGCCGACCAGGTCGGCCAGCGGGAGGGCGGCGGTGGCGTACGCGGTGCCCCCGGCCCAGGGGGTGTGGAAGACGGGCTGGGCGCCGGCGAGGTCGGTGAGCAGCACGGTGGAGCGGGTGCCGGTACGCAGCACGGCGGTGTAGCTGCCGGGCCAGGCCGTGAGGTGGCGGACGGCGCCGCCGCGGGCGGCGGCGAGGCCGGCGGCCAGTTCGGCGTCGGAGGCGCCGCAGTGGCCGAGAACGGCGAGCCGGGTGGTGGCGGGGGTGTCCTCGACGGGGTCGGGGCCGGCCGGGCCGGTGGTGACCGTGGCGCGGGCGCCGGGGCGGAGGGTGGCGAGGCGGATCTCCCCCGGCCGCCAGTCGCCGACCGCCCAGAGCGGGTTGGGGCCGGTCCAGAGGGGGCGCGCGGCAATCGGTTCCACCGCGCCGGGCGCCTCGTGCGCCGGGGCGCCCGCCCGGGGTGAGCCCGTGCTCCAGCCCGTCAGCCACCGCATCGCGCCTCCACCGGACGAGGACCTGCCGCCGTGCGGCGCGTCCGCCGCCGGGCCGCCCTTGCCAGCCCGTGGCGCGCCGCGGCGGCCGCCCACCGCGGATCCGGCGCGCCGTCAGGAGACATCGTGCCACCGCTTCGCGGTCGCGTGACCGGAGTTGGCGTTTCCGATTTCGCGTCGCCGGGCGGCACCGGGCTCCGTCACCGGGCCGCGCCGCGGGGCCGGGCGGCTCCGGCTGCTCTGCCGGGCGGGCCGGGCCTCCCCCTCCACGGCCCGGACCGCCCTCACGGCCGCCTTGTCATGGCCATCGCGGGATGGCCGAAAGGCGTCGTTCGGCCCGGGAGGGCATCCGCATGCCCTCCCGGGCTCCGCCACCGTCCGCGGGGATTGAGACGGCGGCATCCCCCGGCCCGCCGGGTCCTCGACGGCGGGCCGACCCACGACCACCAGCGAATCGCCGACCAGCCGGTCGGGCCAGGGGGCACGGCCGGGCGCACATCGACACGGGACCGGAGCACAACGCTCCGGCTCGCGGCCGGACCCACCGCCCGCGGCCGGTTCCGGACGGTCCGGACCGACCCCGCCGGACCGCCCGCCGGACCGCCCGCCGACGGCGGCCGGGTGCGCGATCCCGCCATCCGGAATGCGGCCTCTTAACCCTCGGAACGCGTCCGACTACTCTAGGTACAGCAGCCACGGCCCGGTGCCGCCCGGGCCCCGCGCACAAGGCCGCAGGAGGTGCCGCCGCCACCATGACCGTCAGCCCACGAGGACCGAACGAACGGCTCGGCACGCTCCTGACCCTCGCGCAGATCAGCAACGCCGGCCTGGCCCGTCGGGTCAACGACCTCGGCGCCCAACGCGGACTGACGCTGCGCTACGACAAGACCTCGGTGGCCCGCTGGGTCAGCAAGGGCATGGTCCCGCAGGGCCCCGTCCCGCACCTGATCGCCACGGCGATCGGCGGCAAGCTCGGCCGGCCGGTGCCACTGGAGGAGATCGGCCTCGGCGACACCGACCCGGCGCCCGAACTCGGCCTGGCCTTCCCGCGCGAGGTCTCCGAGGCGGTCCGCTCGGCCACCGACCTCTGGCGGGTCGACCTCGACCTGCGGCGTGGCCCCGGCGGCGGCCGCTGGAGCGACAGCCTGGCCGGCACCTTCTCGGTGGCCGCGTACGCGACTCCCGTCTCCCGCTGGCTGATCACCCCGGCGGACGGCTCGGTGGCCCGCGAGGCGCCGCGCACGCCCGCCGACGCGAGCTCGTACCGGGTCGGCCACTCGGACGCCGCCAAGCTCCGCGAGGCCGCCCAGGAGGCCCGCCGCTGGGACTCCAAGTACGGCGGCGGGGACTGGCGTTCCTCGATGGTCCCGGAGTGCCTGCGGGTGGAGGCGGCGCCGCTGCTGCTCGCCTCGTACAGCGACGCGGTCGGCCGGGCGCTGTTCGGCGCGACCGCCGAACTCACCCGCCTGGCCGGGTGGATGGCGTTCGACACCGGCCAGCACGAGGCGGCCCAGCGCTACTACATCCAGGCACTGCGGCTGGCCAGGGCCGCCGCCGACGTGCCGCTCGGCGGCTACGTGCTGGCCTCGATGAGCCTGCAGGCCGGCTACCGGGGCTTCGCCGAGGAGGCGGTCGACCTCGCCCAGGCCGCGCTGGAGCGCAACCGGGGCCTGGCCACCGCCCGCACCATGAGCTTCTTCCACCTGGTCGAGGCACGGGCCCAGGCCAAGGCCCGCAATGCGGCGGCGTGCGCGACGGCGCTCGGCGCGGCGGAGAGCGCACTCGAACGGGCTCGCGCCGGGGACCCCGATCCGGCGTGGATCGACTTCTACGCCTACGACCGGCTCGCGGCCGACGCCGCCGAGTGCTTCCGCGACCTCGGAGTGCCCTCCAAGGTCCGCCAGTTCACCCGGGAGGCGCTGGCCCGGCCCACCGAGGGCTACGTCCGCTCGCACGGGCTGCGGCTGGTCGTCTCCGCGATGGCCGAGGCCGAGGCCGGCAACCTGGACGCGGCGGTCGCGGCCGGCGAACGCGCCGTCGAGGTGGCCGGCCGGATCTCCTCCCAGCGCAGCCGCGAGTACGTGGTGGAGATGCTCCGCCGCCTCGAACCGTTCCAGGGCGAGCGCCGGGTAAGGGAACTGACGGAGCGGGCGCGCGCGGTGATCGTCGCCCCGGCGTAGCGGCGCCCCGCGGTAATTCGGATGCACGGGCGGGAGAGGCCTGGCTATGGTCTCTCTCGTCCGGGTGCGCAGGCAGAGGTTACTTCCACTGTAAATGGGCGGGTCGCGGGTTCGAGTCCCGTCACCGACTTCGGGTCGGTGTAGCTCAGTCGGTAGAGCAGCTTCGTCACCTCAGCCGTCCTCGATCTCCGGACACCACATTCCTGAATAGGTTTTTCCGCACCTCCCGGTGCGTGGGCAGCGGTTACTTCTTGGTGAGGCGTCGGCACGACGCTGCGGTTCGAGCCCGCACAACACCGCCGCCACCTTTGATCTCGGGAGGCAGAGCGCCGGGGGGTGCCCGGTGCGCAGGCGGGGGTTACTTCGGATCTTGCGGTTCCGGGTTCGAATCCCGGGCGTGCCGTGCGCGAGCGCGGCCGCTAGCTCAATCCGGGTAGAGCACAAGGCATACACCTCCGCCGACGCCGGCCGCAGGGCCGGCACGATCTCGGGCACCCCTTGCTCCGCCATGCCTCCTGCACGTTCCACCAGCCAGCAGGGGGATTCCACCATGTCGCGTTTCAACGTCCGTACCGGCAGGCCGATTCCGATCTCGCCCGTGACCACCACCGGGCGGCGGACCGTCAACCACAACGGCGGAACGGGATTCCTGCGCGACGCCAAGTCCGAACTCTTCCTGCTGTCGGTGGCCAACCTCGTGGGCCAGGACACCTTCTACGAGAAGGGCGGGGCGCGGGACGACCGCTACACCGCACTGGTGCGCGAACTCGCCGTCGCCGACCCGGAGTGGACCCTCGGCCTGCTGCGCTGGCTGCGGTCCGGCGCCCACCTGCGCACGGCCGCACTGGTCGGCGCCGCCGAGTTCACCCGCGCCCGGCTGGACGCCAAGGCGCCCGGCTTCTCCCGGCAGGCCGTCGACGCCGCTCTCCAGCGCGCCGACGAGCCCGGCGAGCTGCTCGCCTACTGGACGTCCCGCTACGGCCGCGCGCTGCCGAAGCCGCTCAAGCGCGGCGTCGCGGACGCCGTCCGGCGGCTCTACCACGGCCGCTCCCTGCTCAAGTACGACACCGCGTCCAAGGGTTACCGCTTCGGCGACGTGCTGGAACTGACCCACCCCTCGCCCGACCCGGCCAAGCCGTGGCAGGGCGAGCTGTTCCGCTACGCGCTGGACCGCCGGCACCGGCCGGACGAGGCCGTACCGCCGGCCTCGGACGCGCTGCTCACCGCCAACCGCGAGCTGCTCGCGCTGCCCGTCGAGCAGCGGCGGGCAGCGGTGACCGCCGAGGGCGGCGCCGAACGGCTGGCCGCCGCCGGGCTGACCTGGGAGGCGCTGGCCGGCTGGCTGCAGGGACCGCTGGACGCGGACGTCTGGGAGGCGGTCATCCCGTCCATGGGCCCGATGGCCCTGGTGCGCAACCTGCGCAACTTCGACCAGGCCGGGGTCTCGGACGAGACCGCGGCCGAGGTCGCGCGGCGGATCAGCGACCGGGGCGAGGTGCGCCGCTCCCGCCAGTTCCCGTTCCGCTACCTCGCCGCCCACCGGCACGCGCCGTCGCTGCGCTGGGGGCACGCGCTGGAGACGGCGCTCTCCCACTCGCTCGCCAACGTGCCCGCGCTGCCCGGCCGGACGCTGGTCCTGGTCGACCGCTCGGGCTCGATGTTCGACCGGCCGAGCGCGCAGACCCAGCTCAACCGGGCCGACTCGGCGGCGATCTTCGCAACGGCCCTGAAGGTCCGGGCCGCCGACGCGGACCTGGTCGAGTTCGGCTCCACCAGCCGGGTCGTCGAGGTGGGCAGGGGCGAGGCGGTGCTGCGCGTCCTGGAGCGCTTCGGCAACCTCGGCGGCACCGCCACCGCGGAGGCCGTCCGCACCCACTACCGCGGCCACGACCGGGTCGTCATCGTCACCGACGAGCAGACCGGGCCCGGCCACTGGAACGGTGACCCGCTGGCCGCCATCCCGGCCGAGGTGCCCGTCTACACGTGGAACCTGGCCGGCTACGCCCCCGGCCACGGCCCGAGCGGCGCGGCGAACCGGCACACCTTCGGCGGGCTGGGCGACGCCGCGTTCCGGCTGATCCCCCTGCTGGAATCGCGCCGGGACGCGGCCTGGCCGTGGCTGGAGCCGGCGGGCCACTGAGGCCCCCTCGACCGGCCCCGCCCGCCGTGGCAGCATCGGCGGGCGGGGGCCGGGTCGAGCGAGGAGCGAGCGGTGGCGTACGACGTCGACGTGCTGGTGGTGGGCGGGGGGATCGTCGGGCTCTCCACGGCGTACGCGCTGACCCTGGAGCGGCCCGGGCTGCGGCTGGCGGTGCTGGAGAAGGAGACCGGTTTCGCGGCGCACCAGACCGGCCGCAACAGCGGGGTCATCCACAGCGGCGTCTACTACCGGCCGGGCTCGCTCAAGGCCCGCTACGCCGTCGCGGGTGCCGCCGAGATGGTCGGGTTCTGCCGTACCCACGACATCCCGCACGAGGTCACCGGCAAGCTGATCGTCGCCACCGACCCGGCCGAGCTGCCGAGGCTGCGGGCGCTGGCCGAGCGCGGCCGGGAGAACGGAATCCCGGTCACCGAGCTGGACCGCACCGGCATCGCCGGGTACGAGCCGGAGGTCACCGGCATCGCCGGACTGCACGTCGGCACCACCGGCATCTGCGACTTCCCCGCCGTGGCCGGCACCTACGCCCGGCTGGCCCGCGAGGCCGGCGCGGAGCTGCGGACCGGCACCGAGCTGCGGGCGGTCGCCCGCCGGGCCGACGGGGTGACGGTGCAGACCTCCGCCGGGGAGCTGCGCTGCCAGGTGCTGGTGAACTGCGCGGGCCTGCACAGCGACCGGATCGCCCGGCTGGCCGGCGACGACCCCGGCGTGCGGATCGTGCCGTTCCGCGGCGAGTACTACGAGCTCGCCAAGGACCGCCGGGAGCTGGTGCGCGGCCTGGTCTACCCGGTGCCCGACCCGGCGTTCCCCTTCCTCGGCGTGCACCTGACCCGGGGCATCCACGGCGACGTGCACGTCGGCCCGAACGCGGTACCCGCGCTGGCCCGCGAGGGCTACGACTGGCGCACCGTCCGCCCGCGCGACCTGGCCGGCACGCTGGCCTTCCCCGGCACCTGGCAGATCGCCCGCCGGCACTGGCGGTACGAGCTCGGCGAGCTGCACCGCTCGCTCTCCAAGCGGGCGTTCACCGCCGCCGTCCGACGGCTGCTGCCGGCCGTCACCTCCGAGGACCTCGTACCGGCCGGCGCCGGGGTGCGGGCCCAGGCGGTGACCCGGGACGGCGCGCTGCTGGACGACTTCGCCTTCGCCGGCTTCGACCCGGACGACCCGCGCTCCACCCGCCGCCTGGTGCACGTGCTCAACGCGCCCTCCCCGGCCGCCACCGCCTCCCTCCCGATCGGCCGCGAGGTGGCCCGCCGGGCGCTGGCCGCGCTGGAGGCGGGCGGGTGAGCCGGTACGACGGCCCCCGCGTCACGTGCGTCACAGGCCCTGCGGCCCGTACCCGGCGGCCCCGTAGACTCGGTTGATTGTGACTGCCACCGCCCCGATCCCCCAGCAATCGCCGTCCGCCCGGCTCTCCGCCGCGCCGGCCGGCTACCCCGCGCCGATGTACCCGCACCGGGCCACCGAGGCCCAGCACAGCGAGCGGCGCATCCGCAGCTTCCAGCCGCGCCGGGGCCGGATGACCAACGCCCAGGCGGGCGCGCTGGACCGGGGCTGGGAGAAGTACGGCATCGCGATCGACGGCAGCCCGCTCGACCTGCGCGAGCTCTTCGGCGACCTCCCGGTCACCCTGGAGATCGGCTTCGGCATGGGCGAGACCACCGCCGCGATGGCCGCCGCCGACCCGGCCAGGGGCATCCTCGCCGCCGACGTCCACACCCCCGGCCACGGCAACCTGCTCGGCATGCTGGAGCGCGACGGCTCGCAGAACGTGCGGCTCGCCGCCGGTGACGCCGTGATCCTGCTCCGCGACATGCTCCCGGACGCCTCGCTGGCCGGCCTGCGGGTGTACTTCGCCGACCCGTGGCCCAAGCCGAAGCACCACAAGCGCCGGCTGGTCCAGCCGTCCTTCCTGGAGCTGGTCCTGCCCCGGCTGGCCCCCGGCGCCCTGGTGCACTGCGCCACCGACTGGGAGCCGTACGCCGAGCAGATGCTGGAGGTGCTCTCCGCCTCCCCCGAGCTGGAGAACCTGCACCCCGAGGGTGACGGCACCGGCTGGCTGGAGCCCGCGGACCACCCGGACGGCAGCATCCCCGGCTATGCGCCGCGGCCGGACTGGCGGCCGGTCACCAAGTTCGAACGGGCCGGCATCGCCAAGGGCCACGTGGTGCACGACCTGCTGTTCCGCCGCCGCTGACCCGCCGCCGGGCGTTCGACCCGGCGGCCCCGCGGTGCCCGTGGAACGCGGTCCGGCCCGGCCCGGACGGGGGGATTCGTCCCGAGTCCTCCCGTGGAGCCGGTGCCTTGGCCTACCCTGTGCCGGGTGAGCAGCCCGTCCGGCGGCGGGTTCCGGACCACCGTCCAGGCCGCCGACGACCGAGAGATGCCCACGCGCACCGCCGGCACCCGCACCATCCCGGGGCCCCGGATGCGCCGGGCCCACCGCACCGTGCCCCGGCTGCCCGTCCCCGTCCCCGTGGCGGCGCCGGCCCCGCCGTCCCGGCTGCCGCGCCCCACCCGCTCGGTCGCGCTCTCCTCGGTCACCGCGACCGCCGTCCTCACCCTGGCCGGCTGCGGCGTCCTCATCCTGCACCTGGTCCGCCGCCAGACCGGGACCACCGGGCTGCTGGTCGGCCTCGGCCTCGCGACGGTCCCGCTGCCCTTCGTGCTCGGCGGCCTCGCCTGGCTCAACCAGACCGCCCGGGTGCCGCTGCGGCACACCGTGTTCTGCCTCGGCTGGGGCGCCTTCGCGGCGACCACCGCCGCCATCCTCGCCAACGGCTGGACCAGCACCTACCTGACCGCCCACCAGGGCAGCCTCGGCGAGATGCTGGGCGCCGACCTGGTCACCCCGGTGATCGAGGAGAGCGCCAAGGGCGCCGCGCTGCTGGTCCTGCTGCTCCCGCTAGGACAGCGGCTCCGATGTCGCGGCCACCGCACCGACCGCCCCTGCGCGACCGTCCTGCGCCCGCTCCCCGGCCCCCGGGCGCCCCGGCCGTACGACCGTCGGCCCGCCCTCCCGCACGCCCGCGGACGGCTGCGCCCCTACCTGCGCCCGCTGCCGTACCTGCGCCCCTACCCGCTGACCCACGACCGCCCGCGCGCCCGCGCACGGCCACGGACGCTGGCCGCCGGGGTGGTCCTCGGCGGGATCACCGCCTGCGGCTTCGCCTTCACCGAGAACGCGCTCTACCTGGGGCGCGCCTTCACCGACGACCAGCAGCAGCGGCTGGACAGCATCGGCCTCGGCGCCTCGCCCAGCCTGCGGGACTTCGACAGCACCGTGCAGACCTTCGTGCTGCGCGGCCTGCTCTCCCCGTTCGCCCACCCGCTGTTCACCGCGCTCACCGGACTGGGCCTGGCCGTCACCCTCACCACCGGCCGCCGTTGGCTGGCCCGCCTGGCCGCGCCCGCCGGGCTGCTGCTCGCGATGGCCCTGCACGGCACCTGGAACGCCGCCGCCGACCTCGGCACCCACGGCTTCCTGCTGGTCTACGCGATGCTGATGGTGCCCTGCTTCGCCGCACTGATCTGCTTCGCCGCCTGGGCCCGGGCCCGCACCGCACGCCGTTCCGCACGCCGGGCCAAGGGCCCGGAGCGGGGCCGCTGAGGAAGCGATTTCCCATCCGCGCGACTTCCCCGTATTGTTGTGTTCACCGACGCGGGGTGGAGCAGCTCGGTAGCTCGCTGGGCTCATAACCCAGAGGTCGCAGGTTCAAATCCTGTCCCCGCTACTCAGTAGCAGGAAGGCCCGGAGGACTCGTCCTCCGGGCCTTTCGCATGTCCGCCCTCTGAGGCCCGGGGGGCGTCCACCGGCCGGGGCCCTCCACTGTCCCGGGGGGGGTGTCCACTGCCCGAGGCCCCTCCCTGCCCAAAGGCTCTCCGCGAATAATCCGTTGCCCTCCCTCGGGGGAGCTGCCTACAGTGGCGGCACACTGAAAGGAGGTGATCCTGGTTGAGTACCGTCAGGATGCGTGAGGTGGCTGCTCGCTAGAGCCGCCCCTGCCTGCGCAGGGCGAGGTCCTAGGCCTCCGGCAGGCGAAATCCCAAGCAGTCACCCGGCCCGTGGGCTCACCGGTACATCCCCGGTGCCTCGGCGCCAGGCCCCTCGCAGGGCCGGCGCGGAGGAGCAGCCCACGGGCTGTCTGCGTTTCCGGGGCCGGTCCGAGGCGTTTCGGCCGCCCGGCTCCGGCGCTAGAGTCGGCCCGGATTCCGTAGCGGGACGGGTACAGGGGGTACGCGATGGCGAGGACGACCCGGCGGGCCGGGGGCGGGGCGGCCGGACGCGCGGCACAGCGGGGGGCGGCCGGGGTGCTGCCCGGGGTGGGGTTGCTCGGGCTGCTGCTGTTCTCGCTCGGCCGCGAGCACGTATGGCAGGCATTGGGCGGCGGCCTGGTGGTGGCCGGGGCGGCGGTAGTGCTGGGCGGTGCGCTGGGGTTCCTGTTCGGGGTGCCGCGGGTGCGCGGCGGTGCCGGCGGCCCCGGCGGCCCCGGCGGTGAGCCGCACGGCTCGTACGTACCGAACACCAATCTGGAGCAGGTCTCGGACTGGCTGACCAAGGTCCTGCTGGGCGTCGGGCTGACCCAGCTCGGTTCGCTCGGCGAGCGGCTGCACCAGCTCGGTACGGCGCTGGCTCCCGCGCTGGGCGGCGGCGAGGGCGCGGTGCCGTTCTCGGCCGCGCTGGTCCTCTACTTCCTGGTGTCCGGGTTCCTGGCCGGGTGGCTGGTGACCCGGCTGACGCTGCCGCAGGTGCTCTCCGACGCGGACCAGGCGCTGGACCTCTTCCTGGCCGGACAGGACCGCGACCGCCGGGGCGACAAGGTGGGCGCGGACGACCTGCGGGTGCGGGCGATGCGGCACCTGGGTCTGCTCGGCGGCAGCGCCGACCGTGCCGAGGAGCCGGCCCGCCGGCTGCCGCCGGGCACCGCGGCCGGTCCGGCGACCGTGGTGGCCGAGGTCCGGTCGACGGCGCGCCGCTCGGCGCTCACTTCGGACCAGGTGCGCGAGCTGTTCGCGGACGGCTCCGAGGGGCGGCGGATCCAGGCGCTGGCGCTGATGCAGGGCGATCCGTCACTGGCCGACCTGCCCAGCGTGCTGGAGGCGATCGAGCACCCGCGCTCGGGCTTCGAGCAGTACAACGCGCTGCTGGCCGCCCGCGGCCTGCTCGCCCGGCTGCCGGCCACCGACGTGGGGCGGCTGCGCGAGGCGGTGTCCGGGCAGCTCGTGGCACCGGACGGCATCCCGTACGGCTCGGACCGGAGCTGGCTGGCGGAGAAGATACTGTCCCGGCTGGAGGCGACGACGGTCATCCCGCAGCAGGCCGGCCCGGCCGACGGGGCACAGCCGGCCGAACCGGCCGGCGCTCCGCAACCCGCCGAACCGCCGCAGTGACCGCACGGGCGTGGCCGGGCGGTTCCCGGCCGGCGCACGGAATGGTCAGCCACGCCCCATGACGCCGGCCCGGCGGCGGTGGTCGGCGGCCCGGAGGACGAGCACGCGCCCCGGGCGGCCCGCGCCGCCGGCCGGGAGACGGCGGACCTCGCTGGCGATCCGGCGCTCGCCCAGGGCGTGCCGCAGCCCGTCGAGGTGGGGGCAGCGGCGGCCGGCGCCGTCGCACAGGGGGTGGACCCGGACCTCGCCGTCGGGGGCGGTCACCCGGACCAGCTCGGTCAGCGCGGCCACCTGCCGCTCGGGGCCGAACAGCTCGGGGTAGGCGAAGATCAGGTACCCGCTGAGGGTGAGCGCGAAGGTACCGTCGGCGAACGGCAGCCGGGGCAGCGCGGCGGCCACGTACTGCTGCGGGTGGGCGGCGGTGTCGGCGGTGAACAGCCGGCGGGCCCGGTCCCAGCTGCGCAGGTAGCGGTCGTACGGGTGGAAGTACGGCGCGGGGTAGAGGTCGGGGCGGGCGTCCAGCGCGGCGGCCATCGACGCCCGGGCGGCCATCGCGCGGGCCTCGATCTCGGGGACGGGCCGGGCGTACGCCGGGTCGGTGGCGATCACGTGGCAGCCGAGTTCGCGCGCCTCGGCGGCCATGCCCGCCGCGCCGCCGGGGCAGTCGAGCAGCGGCCCGGGGAGGGCGGCGAGCTGGGCACGGGTCAGTCCGAAGAGGCCGCAGTACTCGTCCAGCGGGCGTGAGGTGACGAGGACTCCGGCCGCCGGGCCGGGGTTGCCAGAGGTGGTGCGGGCGGTCACCCGGCCATGCGAACACGGGCCGGCCCCGCCCGCATCCGGAGCGTCCGGGCGCGGGCGGGGCCGGTACGGGGCAGCGGGCCGAGGAGCCGGGGCTCAGCGGCCGAGCAGACCGCGGACGGCGAGGCGGTTGACGTTGGTCAGGCCGCGCACCAGCTGCGGGGTGAGGAAGACGAAGAACAGCCCGATCAGCGAGACCCCGGCGATCTGCAGCGGCGACTGGACGTAGTAGACGTGCTCGACCCCGTGGCTGTCCCAGAAGTCGAAGAGCCGGTAGCCGGGCCACTCGGTGTAGGTCGGGAAGACCCAGTGGTAGACCGGGTAGAGCGCGAGCGTCCAGCCGATCAGCAGGAAGATCAGCGACACCGCGAAGCTCAGCACGGCCCACGGGAGCATCACCACCTGGTACAGCACGGCCTTCCAGCCGGCCGCGTCCGCCAGCCGCGCGGTGATCGAGCCCCACGCCCCGGGGCGAACGGCCCGGACCGGCGCCGGTCCGGGCACGTCGAGCGCCAGCATCGAGCGGGTCCGGGCCCGCTCCAGCCGGCCGAAGCCGCGCGCGCCGCCGGTCAGCCCGGCCAGGACCGGGATGCCGAGGACGGTGAGGAAGGTGCCGAGGCCGAAGCAGAACAGGCTGACGCCGAAGGTGAACCCGACGAGGGCGACGGGCAGGCCGCTGAGGGCGAAGCCCAGCTCCCGGTAGAAGTAGGAGGAGAACGGCGCCCGCCAGGCGTACGGCGGCTCCTGGGTACGGCGGACGCCCTCGTGCCAGTCGTACTCGCTGCGCTGCATGCTCTCGCTGGTGCTCATGGCCTGGGCCTCGGTCCTCGGGTCTGCGGCGGTGCCGGTCGGGCTGATGGCTCAACCCTGTCAAAGTGCGGGCCGGGCGGACATCCGGCTCCCCGCCGAAGCGGGGTGGGGTTAACCCCCCTTCGCTCTCGTGCTCAGCGCTGCGGGCGCGGTGGCCACTCGTCGGCGAGCAGGGAGTACTGGAAGGAGTCGTGCCAGGCGCCGCGCAGGTACACGTGGTGGCGCAGCCGGCCCTCCGGCCGGAAGCCGGCCCGGGTGAGCACCCGGATGGAGGCGGCATTGGCCACGTCCACCCGGGCGACCAGCCGGTGCAGGCCGGGTCGGCCCGAACGCGAACTCGCAGAGCAGCCGGGTGATCTCGCCCGCGTAGCCGTTGCCCCAGGCGTCCGGGCGCAGCGCGTAGCCGAGGTGGGCGGAGCGGTGGCTGATCCTGAGGTCCTCGTGCGCGATGACGTCGTGCGCGCGAACCAGCGTGCGCGCGGCCTTGTGCGCGTGGTCGAGCCGCTGACGGCGCACCTTGCGGTGCAGGGCGACCACCCGTTGGACGACCTTCCGACGCCGACTGCTACGGCGCTTGCACCGGGACAGAGCCTGCTGGGCGGCTTCCAGCTTCCCGGCGGCGGCACGACCGTGACGCGGATTGGGCACGAAGCCGGAATTCGAGTCGGCGAGGAAATGGGCTGCACCCAGGTCGATACCGACCACGCTGTCCGTCGGGGGGCAGCGGCTCTGGCCGGTCCTGTTCGGCGGTCAGCAGCACCATCCCAGCCCACCCCCCTCGGTCAATACAGCCACCGCGCCACACGGCACTGACATTCCGTAGTGCCACTGCCACGCTGCGCACGCGTGGGCGGCGGATGGTCAGCCCCCCGGCGTCAAAGGTCAGAATTCCCTGCGAAAATCAGGAGGTGGAAGAAGAAGACCTGCGGCTCGCCCCGCGCACCAAGGCCGCCGACCTGCTCGCCTGGGCGGAGGCCGAGGGCCGCGCGCCGGTGGCCGAACCCCCGCTGCGGGCGGTGCTGGCGCTGCTGGAGCTGGGCGAGAGCAGGATGCACGACGGCTGGCCGGAGCTGACCTCGGGCGCCGTGGAACAGCTGCTGTACGAGCGGCTCCACCTGTACGTCCAGCCCGCGCCGGAGCAGGACCCTCTGGCGTACGGCGAGGCGGTGAGGCTGCTGATCGATCACCAGCGGGCGACGAAGCGGCTCAACGCCAAGCGGCAGGAGCGGCTGCACGCGGAGGCCGAGTGGCAGGGCGAGGTGGCGGCCGGGCTGCTGCGCCGGGCCGACCTGGTGACCTGGCCCCGGCTGTACACGGTGCTGCTGTGCGCGCACGACGTGGACGTCGCCGACGAGGCGGCGGTGCGGGAGTGGCTGGCGGCGTTCCGGGAGCTGGCGGAGGAGGACCGGCGGGCCGCGTTCGAGGCGCTGGCGGCGGCCGGGTGGCTGGACGAGCTGGACGAGGACGGCTGGGGCGCGGCCCGGGTGCTCTCGGTCGGGATGGCCACGGACGGTGCCCGGCTGCTGCTGGAGCAGGGCCTGATGCGGCGCAGCTACCGCAATCTGGCGGAGCTGACGGCGCTGGGGCGCCCGATGCCGGACGAGCTGGCCGGGGACTTCGGGGCGTTCGAGGAGGCGGCGGCCGAGGCGGCGCTGGACCTGATCGGCGAGTGGACGGTGCCGGGGCTTCCGCGGCTGCTGGTGGCGGAGTTCCCGGACCTCGCGCCGGAGCCGGGCCAGGAGGAGATCGACGCCTACCTGGCGCAGCTGCCGGCGGAGTGAGACGCGAAAGGGCGCCCCGGACCGGGGGCGCCCTTTCCTCGCGGTGCGTCAGGTGGTGCGGTGTCCCAGGCGGTGCGGTGTCCCAGGCGGTGCGATGCCTCAGGCGGTGTGGCGCCTCAGGGGACGCGGTGCCTCAGGGGGTGATGCCGCGCTGCTCGAACCAGGTCTCCGGGTCGACCGGGGCGCCGCCGCCGGGGCGCACCTCCAGGTGCAGGTGCGGGCCGGTGACGTTTCCGGTGGCGCCGACCTTGCCGAGCTGCTGGCCGGGGACGACCTTGCCGGAGCCCTTGATGATCGAGGAGAGGTGGCAGTACCAGATCTCGGTGCCGTCGGGCAGCGTCTCGACGATCCGGTATCCGTAGGAGCCGGCCCAGCCGGCCGAGGTGACGGTGCCCTGGCCGACCGCGTAGACGGGGGTGCCGGTGTCCGCGGCGAAGTCCAGGCCGGTGTGCAGGTGGGCCCAGTACGAGGCGCTCTGGCCGTAGTGGGCGGAGAGGTTGTAGTCGCGCACCGGCAGGTTGATGGCGGCGAGCTTGGCCTTCTCGGCCTCCTCGGCGGCCCGCTTGGCCTCCTGCTGCTGCGCGGCACGCTTGGCCTCGGCCTCCTTGGCGGCCTCGAGCCGGGCGGTCTCATCGGCGGCGGTGCGCTGGCTGTCGGCCTGCTGCTGGATCCGGGCGGCGAGCGCGAGGCCGGGGTCGGCGGCGAGGGCGACCGGGGTCTCGTCGGGGGCCTCGACGGCGGGCGCGGCGGCCGGGGTCGCGGAGGCGAAGCCGGTGGCGCCCAGGGTGGCGGCGACGGCGGTGACGCCGAGCAGTGGCGCGGTCCCACGGGTCTGACGCGGCATCCGGTGCCGGTTGGCCTCGGCGGCCTGCGGGGCGGCCTCGTCGGAGGGCCCGCCGTACTCGCCGGGGTGGGCGGGCGGCCACGGGTGGTCGAGCAGCTGGGTGCCGGCGGGGGAGCCGGGCAGGTGTGCCGGAGAGTGCGTCGACGCCACGGAGGCGCGCTCCTTTCCTTCCTTCGCGCCTACCGGGTTAGCTGACGGGTTCGGAGCAGGAAGGTCTCCTACGGCTGGGCCTGGGCCCGGCCGATTCACCCCAAGGAACGTGGTTCCCCGGCTCCCTGACCTGCCCGGAGGCCGGTCGGTGGGATTAGGCGACGGCGCACGGTGCCGTCTGGGTACGGCGTTGCGGACCGCGCTGCGTTATCAAACGTTAATCCTAGGAGCCCCTGATTCCAAGCCATCCGTCCGGGGCAGCAGGACATGGTCCGGAACACTACGTGATCTGATGGGCGTTTTGGGGGGTTTGACGACAACTGACACTACCGAACGTGATTGGACGTCAACGAACGACCCCCCACCTGAGTACTTCTACTCATGTGCGGCCCGGTCGGACGCGGCCATCCTGGCGCCATGAACGCACCGATGCAGTCCCGCACCACGGCCGCGTACTACATCCAGGCCGTGCTCTCCTTCGCGCTCTCCGGCACCACCCTCGCGGTCGGGATCGCCTACCTCCCGGTGGGCGGCTGGACCCGGGCCTTCCTCGGGATCGGCCTGCTCTACACCGTCACCTCCTCGTTCACCCTGGCCAAGGTGATCCGCGACAAGCAGGAGACCAACGAGATCGTCACCCGGGTGGACCAGGCCCGGCTGGAGAAGCTGCTGGCCGAGCACGACCCGTTCAAGGTGGAGGGGGTCTGACGCCCTGCGGCCATCCGCCCTTCGGACAAGGCCGCCGGCGACCACTTGACGGCTAAGGCTATTAGCCTTAGCTTTATGGCTATCGGCACACCCGCCGATGACCGTCCCGGCGGACCGAGGAGGCCCCATGTCCGGCACCACCGCCCCCACCACCCAGTACCTCGACGTCCCCGGCGGCCGGCTCGCCTACGACGACACCGAGCAGGGCGACGGCGCCCCCGTCGTCCTGCTCCCCGGGATGCTCGACAGCCGGGCCGCCTACCGCCACCTGCGCCCGCTGCTGGTCGCCGCCGGCCACCGGGTGATCACGATGGACCTGCGCGGCTTCGGCGAGTCCTCGATCGCCTGGGACGACTACTCGCCGGCCGCGATCGCCACCGACGTCCTCGCCCTGCTCGACCACCTCGGCATCGAGCGCGCCGTCCTCGCCGGCAACTCGTACACCGGCGCCACCGTGGTCAAGGCCGCCGGGGACGCACCCGAGCGGGTCGCCGGGATCGTCCTGCTGGACGCCTTCGTCGAGAACCTGCCGCCGAACGCCCTGCAGCGCGCGACATTCGCCGTGATGGGCACGCTGCTGGTGCACTCCCCCGCGGTGTGGGGCCTCTACCACCGGAAGATGGCCTACCCCACCGCCAAGCCGGCCGACTTCGACGCGTACGTCGACGGGCTGGTCGCCGCGATGCGGACGCCCGGCCGCAAGACCGCCACCCGCGGGCAGCTCCACGGGGACTCCGCGCCCGTCGGCTGGACCGCCGCCGTGAAGTGCCCGGCGCTGGTCGTCATGGGCGGCAAGGACCCCGACTTCCCCGAGCCGGAGCTGGTCGCCGACCGGCAGGCCGCCGCCCTGCGCGCCCGCAAGGTGATGATCGAGGACGCCGGCCACTACCCGATGGCCGACCACCCGCAGGCCACCGCCGACGCGCTGCTGCCGTTCCTCGCCGAGCTGGCCGCCTGAGCCGCACCTGCCTGAGCTGTACCGGCCCGAGCCGCACCTGCCTGAGCTGTACCGGCCCGAGCCGCACCTGCCTGAGCCGCACCTGCCTGAGCCGCAGCCGACGTCCAGCAGCCGCAGCCCGGGCCGGACCTCCCGACGCCCGGAACCCGAACCACGGAGAACCGCCCCCATGCCCCGAGTAGGACTCACCCCCGAGCAGGTCGTCGGCCACGCCCTCGCCCTCATCGACGAGCAGGGCCCGGAGGCCCTCACCCTCGCCGCCGTCGCCGTGCGGGCCGGCGTGGCCACGCCCTCGCTGTACAAGCACGTCAGCGGCGGCCTGGCCGAACTGCGGCGGCTGATCGCCGTCCGGGTCACCGAGGAGTTGGCCGACCGGCTCGCCGAGGCCGCCCTCGGCCGCGGCGGGGACGACGCCGTCGCCGCCGTCCTGCGCGCCTACCACGCGTACGCCACCGAGCACCCGCACCGCTACAACGCGCTCCCGCAGGCCCCGCAGCCGGACGACGACCTCACCCGGGCGGCCACGCGACTGGTCGGCGTGATCATCGCGGTGCTGCGCGAGTACGGGCTCTCCGGGTCGGAGGCCATCCACGCCGCCCGCGCCGTCCGCTCGGTGGCCCACGGCTTCGCCTCGCTCTCCATCGGCGGCGCGTTCCAGCTCGCCGAGGACCTCGGCGGGACCCAGGACCGCCTGATCGCCGTGCTGACCCACGGCCTCCGCGACTGGCCCGGGGCCTGAGCCGCCGCGCACCCGCGAGGGGGCGGCGGGGACGCCGAAGGGCCCGGAGCGGGATCGCTCCGGGCCCTTCGTGGTGGTGGGCCTAACAGGACTTGAACCTGTGGCCTCTTCCTTATCAGGGAAGCGCTCTAACCGTCTGAGCTATAGGCCCTCGCCGATCGCATATCCTACTCGACCCGGGCCCGGTGCCGCACATCCGTCCCGGCCGGTCCCGCGCCCCGGCCCCGGCGGGGCTCACCGCCCGAGTCACCATTCACCGGCATAAGAAATAAGGTATTAAGAATTGAGTGGCCGATAAGGACCACCCGAGAAGGCAACGGAAAGGCCGGGGATCCCATGGACCTGACCTCGCCGTGGCTTCCCCCGTCCGAGGACGAGAGCCGGACGCCGCGCAGCAGCCCCACCGCGCGCAGCGCCATGCGCTGCGTCCGCTTACTGCTCGGCTGCACCAGCGCCGCCGACCTCCTCGGCACGGTGCTCGCCGAGGGCCCGGGCTGGATCACCGGCGAGGGTTCCGCGCTCTACCTGCTGGACTCCGCCGGCATGCTCCGGCTCGCCGCCTCCCACGGCCTGCCCGAGTGGGCACACGAGCGGTACAACGTGGTCGACCCGGCGAGCGACCTGCCCGCCGCGATGGCGCTCAGGCTGCGCCGGCCCTATCTGCTCAGCCCCGAGCGCACCAGCGTCGACTACCCCAACCGCAACGCGGGCATGGGCACCGGCATGGTCGCCGTCATCACCCTGCCGATGATCGTCGACGGGGAGCCGATCGGCGTGCTGGCCCTGGCGCTGGCCCACCGGGGCACCGTCCCCCGCCGCGACCTGGACGTCCTGGAGACGCTCGGCGACGCCTGCGCCCACCGGCTCTCCCACCTGCTCGACCACGTGAACGCCGAGACCGGCGTGAAGCGGGGGGCCCGCCCGGGGCCCGTGCCCGGAGCCGGAGCCGTACCCGGGGCCGGAACGCTGCAGGCGCCCGGCGGGGAGAGCGCCGGGCGGGCCGACGGGCTGGCCCACCCGCTGCTCTCGCTGGCCGTCCGCTCCGCCGGGCACGGCGCCTTCGAACGCGACCTGGTCACCGGCGAGACCTACTGGGACGCCCAGGCCTACCGGGTCGCGGGCCAGCCGCCGCCGGACGGGGGCGGCCCGGCGCCCGCCCCCGACCCGGAGCGGATCGTCCACCCGGAGGACCTGCCGGACTTCCAGGCCGCCCTCGCCGAGGCCCTCGCCACCGGCGGCCCGTACCGGATCACCTACCGGGTGCTGGGCCGGGGCGGCGGGGTGGTCCGGATCGAGGAGACCGGCGAGGTGATGCTGGACGTGCACCGGCGGCCGGTCCGGATCGCCGGCCTGGTTGCCGACCGGGACCGCGCCCGCGCCCCCGAGGAACGCCCGCCCGCCGGCGAGCCGGGCGGCGCCCCCGCGGCCGGGGCCCGCTCGTCGCTGCTGCTGGCGCTCACCCGGGCGCTGTCCCGCGCGATCACCGTCCGGGACGTCACCACCGCGGTCACCGACATCGCCCGCCCGGCCTTCGGCGCCGCCAGCATCGTGCTCGACCTGGTGGACGAGGGCCGGCTGCTGCCCGTCTCCCACACCGTCTACGGCGGGCCGCGCCGGACCGAGCTGACCCGGCTGGCCGACCTCTCCGAGGGCGTCATGCAGCACGCGCTGGCCCGCTCCACCCCGCTGTTCAGCGAACCGGGCCGGACGGGGCGCGCCCCGGCGGGCGGCGGCGGGCGGCTGACCCCGCCCGCCTGGGCGGTGCTGCCGCTGGTCGCCTCGGGGCGGCAGGTCGGCTCCTGCCTGATCACCTTCGCGACCGAGCGGGTCTTCGGGCGCGAGGACCGCACCTTCTACTCCGCGTTCGCCGGCATCCTGGCGCAGTCCCTGGAACGCGCCCGCCTCTACGACACCCACCACCACCGGGCCACCGAGCTCCAGCGCGCCATGCTGCCGCGCACCCTGCCCCGGCTGCCCGGGATCGCCAGCGCCGCCCGCTACCTGCCGGGCACCGAGGGCATGCAGATCGGCGGTGACTGGTACGACCTGCTCCGGCTGCCGGACGGCAGGATCGGCCTGGTGATCGGCGACGTCCAGGGCCACAACGCCGAGGCCACCGCCGTGATGGGGCAGTTGCGCAGCGCCCTGCGGGCGTACGCGACCGACGGGCACGATCCGGCCGCGACGCTGGCCCGGACGAGCCGGCTGCTCTCCGGCCTGGACACCGACCTCTTCGCCACCTGCCTCTACCTCACCGTCGACCCGGCCGACGGCACCCTGCGCGCGGCCCGCGCCGGGCACCCGTCCCCGGTCCGGATCACCGACGACGCCAAGGCCGTGGAGCTGGACCTGCCAGGCGGCCCCCCGCTGGGCGTCGACCCGGAGGCCGTCTACCACCTGTCGGTCGGCCACCTGGCAGCCGGCGAGACGCTGCTCGTCTACACGGACGGGCTGGTCGAGGACCGCGAGGAGGACTACGACGAGTCGGTGCAGCGGATGCTCGGTGGGCTGGAGCTCTGGGCCCGGCAGACCGGCCCGGCGCGGATCGGTCCGGCGCCGGCCCTGGAGCGGCTGGCCGACCTGCTCACCCTCAACGTCACCGAGCGGCGCTCCCGGCCGGACGACGTGGCACTGCTCCTGTTGCACCGGATGTCAGCAGGGCAGTAGACGCCCCGCCCCGGAGGTGAGCGGACGACAAAGCCCGTCGCCCCAAGGGCCGATCGGGGACGAAGGACATCGGATTGACGCCGTAATGACGGGATATTGACGAGATCCGGTCACTTGGCGAGATCCGTTCACACCTTCGTAGGATCATCACCCTAGAATTCGCCGCGTGACGATGACTCAGTGGTGCGCAACGGCAACCGGCGTTCTCGCCGTCCTCGCCCTCGTGGTCGCCGCCCGCTACCGCGCGGTCTCCGCCACCCTGCGCCGCCGCCACAACCGCCAGCAGCACGAGCTCGCCCGCCTGCGGGAGGAGCTCAACGCCGAACTGGCCCGGCGAGGCGGCGAACTGGCCGCCGTCCAGCAGGAACAGGAACTCAACGCCTCCACCCAGCGCGCCTTCCTCAGCGTGGCCCGCCGGATCCTCGTCATGGCGCACGACCAGCAGGCCCTGCTGGACGAGATGGAACGCACCCACGACGACCCGGCCCTGCTGGAGGGCCTGCTCAAGGCGGACCACGCCGCCGCCCAGCAGGCCCGCCTCGCCCAGACCCTGGCCGTCCTCTGCGGCGCCCGGGCCGGGCGGCACTGGCCCGAACCGGTCTCGCTGGAGGACGTGGTCCGCGGCGCCCAGTCGCGCATCCTGCCCTTCCAGCGAGTGGTCGTCCGCAGCAGGATCGACACCGCCGTGGTCGGCGCCGCCGCCGAGGCACTGATCCACGCCGTGGCCGAACTGCTGGACAACGCCACCCGCTACTCGCCGCCCAGCACGCAGGTGTTCGTCACCCTGATGCCGGTCCACAACGGCGCCGTCATCGAGATCGACGACGGCGGCGTCGGCATGCCCGAGCAGGCCGTCGCCAAGGCGGCCTCCGCCCTGGCCGGCGGCTCCGCGCTGGAGGTCTCCCGCCTCGGCGAGGTGCCGCAGCTGGGCCTCGCGGCGGTCGGCAGGCTCGCCGATCAGTACGGATTCCGGGTCACCCTCAGCTCCGCGCCCTCACCCTACGGCGGCGTGCGGGTCGTGGTGCTGCTGCCGAACGCCCTGCTCACCGAGCCCCTCCCACCGACCGTCCCGGGCCTCGGCCCCGGCGACCCGGCGTTCACCCTCGGCCCGCGCCACCCCGCACCCCCCCTGCACCCGGCCGCACCCACGGCCACCCCCCAGGGAGCCGGCCGGCCCCCGGAGCCGGGACACCCCCCGGGCCCCGGACACCCCCTGGTGGAAACCCCGCCGACCGACCGATCCCCCTCGCCCGGCCACGACGCCCCACCGCCGCTGCCCCGCCGGAGCCACCGGCGCGACCGCGCCAACCGCCACGGCGCGCCGGCCGCTCCCCCGCCGGCGCCCGCCCCGCCGTACCGCTCGGCGCAGGACGCCCAGGCGTTCATGGCGATGTTCCAGGCCGGGACGGCCAGCGGCCGCTCGGCCGCCCGGGCCGATGCCCGGCCCGATCCTTCCCTTCCCGCTTCCCCCCAGCTCCCCCCCAGCTTCGGAGAGTTCCATGACCACCACCCCTGATCTCGGCTGGCTGCTCGCCGACATCGTCTCCGTCCCCGAGGTCCGGCACGCCGTCGTGGTGTCCAACGACGGGCTGGAGATCGGCCGCAGCGAGGGCATCCTGCGCGAGGACGCCGAACGGCTCGCCGCCGCCTGCTCGGGCCTGCAGTCGCTGGCCCGCGGCGTCGCCCAGGGCTTCGGCGGCCACGGCAGCGCCACCCGCCAGATCATCATCGAGTACGGCGGCGGCTACCTCTTCATCGTCGCCGCCGGGGCCGGCGCCCACCTGGCCGTGGTGACCGGCGAGGCCGTCGACGCCGGCCTGGTCGCCTACCAGATGCAGGTCCTGGTCGAGCGGATCGGCAGCCACCTCACCAGCCCGCCGCGGGTCGACCACGCGGCGGGGGGCCAGCGGTGAGCGGGCCGGTACGGCCCTATGTGATCACCGGAGGCCGCAGCCGGCCCACCCGGGCCGCGCTCGCCGTCGAAAGCCTCGTCAGCGCCTTACCCGACCGCCCCGAACTGCCCGAGGACGTGCTGCTCAACCGCGAGCACCACCGGATCCTGGACCTCTGCCGCAGCCTGCTGTCGATCGCCGAGGTGGCGGCCCACCTGGGGCTGCCGCTCGGCATCGTCAGGGTGCTGGTCGGCGACCTCTGGGACCTCGGCGCCGTGCAGGTGCTCCCGCCCGTCCCGCAGGCCGAACGCCTGCCCGCAACCCTCCTGGAAGAGGTGCTCGTTGGCCTCCGCCAACTCCGCTGAAGCCCCCGCCGACCGGTCCGCCGCCTCCGGCCCGCCCGCCGAGCCGCAGTACCTGCCCCCCTCCGTGCAGGGTGCGGTCAAGATCCTGGTCACCGGCCCGTTCGGGGTCGGCAAGACCACGCTGGTCGGCTCGCTCAGCGAGATCACCCCGCTGCGCACCGAGGAGACCATGACGGCCGCCAGCAGCGGCATCGACGACCTCACCGGGCGCGGCGACAAGACCACCACCACCGTCGCGCTGGACTTCGGCCGGATCACGCTCAACCCGCGGCTCGCCCTGTACCTCTTCGGCACTCCCGGCCAGCAGCGGTTCTGGCCGCTCTGGGACGATCTCTCGCGCGGTGCGCTCGGCGCCATCGCCATGGTGGACCTGCGACGGCCGGACGAGAGCTTCGACGTGCTCGGGCGGCTGGAGGAGCAGCGGATCCCGTTCGCCGTGGCCGTCAACACCTTCCCGGGCACGCCGAGTTACCCCGAGGAGGAGCTGCGCTCCGCCCTCGACCTGCTGCCCGACGTGCCGATCCTGTACTGCGACGCGCGGGACCGGCGGGCCGCGTACGACCTGCTGATCGACTTCGTCGGCCACCTGCACGCCACCGCCGTCCTGGAGCTCCCACGATGACGACCCCCGAGCCCGGTACGGCCGTTCCGCCCCTGGCTCCGCCCCCCGGCCCCCAGGCCGGCCCCCCGCCCGGCTGCCCGGCACACGCCGGCGGGGGCACGCCGGGCGGGGGCGTCCCCACCGGCGGCGGCTTCCCCGCCGGGCTGCCGCCGGCGCAGCTGTACGGGCCCGCCGTCGCCGACGACCCGCACGGCCTGTACGCCCGGCTGCGCGCGCAGTACGGCCCGGTCGCGCCGATCGAGCTGGAGCCCGGCGTCGAGGCCTGGCTGGTGCTCGGCTACCCCGAGCTGCTCGAACTCACCCGCAACGAGGCCCTGTTCTCCAAGGACTCGCGTGGCTGGCGGGTCCCGGCCGAGGGCCGGCTCGCCGCCGACTCCCGGCTGCTGCCGATGACCGCCTGGCGGCCCACCCTGCTCAACCTGGACGGCGCCGAGCACCAGCGGCTGCGCGCCGCCGTCTCCGACACGCTCGCCCAGATCGACCACCGCCAGCTGCGCGAGACCACCGAGGCCGCCGCCCACGCCCTGATCGACAGCTGGGGCCCGGACGGCACCGCCGACCTGGTCGCCCAGTACGCGCGCCGGCTGCCGCTGCTGGTCTTCACCCAGCTGATCGGCCTGCCCGCCGAGGCCGGGCCCCGTCTCATCGAGCTGATCAGCCACTTCGTCGACAGCAGCGAGAAGTCCGTCCGGGCCAACGCGGAGTTCCAGGCCATCCTGGTCGACCTCGTCCGGCGGCGGCGCACCACGCCCGGCGCCGACCTCACCTCCTGGCTGCTGGCCCACCCGGCCGCGCTGACCGACGAGGAGGCGGTCCACCACCTGGTGGTGATGATGGTCGCGGGCAACGAGACCAGCATCAACTGGACCGGCAACACCCTGCGGCTGCTGCTCACCGACCGGCGGTTCCGGGCCACCCTCACCGGCGGGCGGCTCACCGTCGCCGACGCGCTGGAGGAGGTGCTCTGGCGCGACCCGCCGACGCAGAACTTCCCCGGCCGCTGGGCCACCGGCGACACCGTGCTCGGCGGCCAGTACATCAGCGCCGGCGACATGCTCGTCCTCGGCCTCGCCGCGGCCAACGCCGACCCGGCCGCCGCGTCCGCCGCGCACGGCACCCTCGGCGGGAACCGGGCCCACCTGGCCTGGGGCGCAGGCAGGCACGTCTGCCCGGCCCAGCACCCGGCCCGGATCATCGTCGAGACCGCCGTCGAGACCCTGCTGCACCGCCTGCCCGACCTCCAACTGGCAGTGCCTCCGCAGGACCTGGCCTGGCGACCGTCACCGTGGTCGCGCGCCCTGGTCAGCCTGCCGGTGCTGTACAGCGCCTTCACCCCGCCCCGCCTTCCCGCACCCGAGAGGCCCGCATGGACACCGCCGCACCCGAGCACGACCGAGCCGGCCACCGCCCCGAGCCCGTCCGGCTCGACCCCTTCGGACGCGACCAGCACGGCGAGAACGCCCGGCTCCGGGCAGCCGGGCCGGCGGTCCTGGTGGAACTCCCTGGCGGGGTGGTGGTCTGGGCGATAACCCACCACGACACCCTTCAGGAGCTGCTCGCCGACCCGCGCGTCGGCAAGAACCCGCAGCTGTGGACGACCTTCACCGAGGGCCGGCTGCCCAAGGGCTGGCCGCTGCTGAACTTCGTCACCGTGCCGGGCATGGTCACCGCCGACGGCGAGGACCACCGACGGCTGCGCGGCCTGGTCAGCCAGGCCTTCACCCCGCGCCGGATCGCCGAGCTGCAGCCCGCGGTCGAGGCCCGGACGGTGACGCTGCTCGACCGGGTCGCCACGCTGGAGGGCGGGTTCGACCTGCGCGAGCACTTCGCCTACCCGCTGCCGATGCAGGTCATCGGCGAGCTGCTGGGCCTGCCGCCCAAGCAGCAGGACGAACTGCACGAGCTCTCCGACACCCTGGTCTCCAGCTCCGCCACCCCCGAGGCCGCCATCGCCGCCCAGCAGGGCCTGTTCGCCCTGCTCGCCTCGGTCGTCGCGGTCAAGCGCGCCGAGCCCGGCGACGACCTCACCACCGACCTGATCGCGGCCCGCGAGGCCGGGGACCGGCTCAGCGAGCAGGAGCTGGTGGGCACCCTGCTGCTGATGCTGGTGGCCGGCCACGAGACCACGCTCAACCTGATCACCAACGCCGTCCGCGCCCTGCTCGCCCACCCCGACCAGCTGCGGCTGGTGCTGGACGGCACGGCGTCGTGGTCCGCGGTGGTCGAGGAGACGCTCCGCTACGACTCGCCGGTCGGGCAGTTCCCGCTGCGGTACGCGACCGAGGACATCCCGGTCGGGGAGGTCGTCATCCGGCGCGGCGAGGCGCTGCTCGCCTCGTACGCCGCCGCCGGGCGGGACTCCGGGCACTACGAGGACGCCGACCGCTTCGACCTCACCCGGCAGCCGAACCGGCACCTCTCGCTCGGCCACGGCCCGCACTTCTGCCTCGGCTCCGGGCTCGCCCGGCTGGAGGCGGAGACGGCGCTGCGGTACCTGTTCGAGCGGTTCCCCGGGCTGGCCCTGGCCGAGGAGGGCCCGGCCGAGCCGATCGGGTCGTTCATCAGCAACAGCGTGAAGACGCTGCGGGTGACCGTCTGACGGATCGGGTGTGACCTCGGGGCGGCCGGGTGGTTGGGGGTTCCATGAAGAAACTCGCCACCCTGGCCGCCCTGACCATGGCGGGCCTCGCGCTGGCCGCCCCCGCCGCGTCCGCCACGACCTCGACCGCCTCGCAGCCGGACGCGCTGGACGGCCTCTCCAGCGGCCTCAACCTCTCCCCCACCGGCCTCGCCCTGCAAGAGGCCGGCAAGCTGCCGATGGCCGGCCACCTCGCACAGCAGGTGGAGGCCGTCGGCAACAACCAGATGCCCGGGGGGCGGCGGCTCGCTCAGCCTTCGGCCAGGGCGTTCAGCTCCTGGTAGGTGAGGCCGCCGTCGAGGGCGGTGTAGGTGCCCGCGCCGTAGACCTCCCCGGCGGCCCGGCGCACCGCCGCGTACGCCACCTTGGCCAGGCCCGGCCCGAGGCTGACCCGGGCCACGCCCAGCTTCGCCAGCTCCGGCACGGACGGCGAGCCCGGGCCCGCCAGCACGTTCAGCGGCGCCGGGACGGCCGCGACCAGCGCCGCGATCGTCTCCGGGTCGGCCACTCCGGGCACGAACACCCCGTCCGCGCCCGCCTCGACGTAGGCGCGCAGGCGGGCGACCGCCTCGGCCAGGCGGCCGGCCGGGTCGCCGATCTGATGGAGGAACACGTCGGTGCGGCCGTTGATGAAGAGGTCGACCCCGGCCGCCGTCGCCGCCGCCCGGGCCGCCGCGATCCGCTCGGCGGCCTCGTCGGCCGGCCGGTCGGCGTCCTCCAGGTTCACGCCGACCGCGCCCGTGGCGAGCAGGGCTGCCACCGTCCCGCCGACGTCGGCGGCGGTGGCGCCGAACCCGGTCTCCAGGTCCGCCGTCACCGGCAGCCCGACCGAGCGCACGACCAGCGCGGTCTGGGCGAGCACCTCGTCCCGGTCCGCCGCGTCCCCGTCCGCGCTGCCGAGCGTCCAGGAGACACTGGCGCTGGCCGTCGCGACGGCCTGCGCACCGGCGGCCGCGACCAGGCGCGCACCCGCGGCGTCCCAGACGTTGGCGAGCACCAAGGGCTCACCGGGGCGGTGCAGTTCGCGGAGCCTGCGGGCCTTCTGCTGCCGGCTGTCGATCGTGTCGGTCATGTCCGGTGGTCCCTACTTCGCGGCCGGGCTGAGGCGGGAGGTGACGCCGATCCGGTTCCAGGCGTTGATGGTGATGATCAACGCGATCAGCTGGGCCAGTTCGGCCTCCTCGAAGTGCTCGGCGGCCTCGTTGTAGACGGCGTCCGGCACGTGCCCCTCGGTCAGCAGGGTGACCGACTCCGTCAGCGCGAGGGCGGCCCGCTCCCTGGCGGTGAACCAGGAGGTCTCGCGCCAGGCCGGGAGGGAGAGCAGCCGGTGGTTCTGCTCGCCGTTCTTGACCGCGTCGGTGGAGTGCATGTCGATGCAGAAGGCGCAGCCGTTGATCATCGAGGCGTGCACCTTGACCAGCTCGGCCAGCGTCGGGTCCACGCCCTTCCGGGCGCCGCGCTCCAGCGCGAACATGGCCTGGTAGAAGTCGGGGGCGAGGTCGGGGAGGGAGATCCGCTGCTCGGGGGCGGGCACGGTGGTGGTCTCGGTCGTCGTCGTCATACCTGCCACCCTAGGCGGGGAGTGGACTGACGGCCCGGCCCATTCGAGCCTCGAAATCGTGGGCCACTCGACGGTCGGGCCACCATGCCCGCCGGTCCGTCCCGGTCCGGCCCGGGGACGGCGGAAGGGGGACGGCCCGACCCTGCCCGGACGCGAACGTTCGTGCGAGGATCACGGGGAGGGCGGTACCCGTGGGCCGCCCGGAGTCGGCGAGGTCAGGGGGCCCTGCGCGTGTGCACCGCGTTCGTCAGCATCGAGCCGTCGTCGGCGGTTCCCGTGCTGCTGCTGTCCGTCCGGGACGAGTACGCCGGGCGACGCTGGTCGCCGCCGGACCACCACTGGCCCGGACACCCGACGACCATCGGCGGGCTGGACCTCGCGGCGGGCGGGACGTGGCTGGCGGTCCGCCCCGGCGCCGACCCGGTGGCGGCCTGCCTGCTGAACGGCTTCGGCGCCATGGCCCCGGCGCAGGCCCGGCTCTCCCGCGGCGAGCTGCCGCTGACCGCCGTCCGGGACGGCGGGATCGGGCACCTCGACCTGGAGCGGTACGACCCGTTCCACCTCGTCCTGGCGGGGCCGGCCGGTGCACGGGTGCTGAGCTGGGGCGGCAGCCGGCCGGAGCAGCGCGAACTGCCGCCCGGCCTGAGCGTCGTGCTCAACGACGGGCTGGAGGGCATGGCGGCGGACCGCACCGCGTCGGAGCTGGTCCGCTCACTGATGGCCGCCCGCGCCGCCCACTTCCGCGCCCGCTTCGAGACCGCCGCGCGGCCGGAGCCGGCGGCGGACGCCGTCGGGACGGAGCAGGCGTGGGGCGCGTGGCTGCCGATCGTCTCCGGCGACGGCCTCGCCCTGGACGACCCGGCGGCACTGGTCCAGCGGCGCGAGTTCGGGGACGGGCGGATCTGGGGCTCGTCCTCGATCTCCCTGCTCGCCTTCGGCCCCGGCGGCGTGCGCTACGACTTCGGCCCCGCGCCGGTGGGCGGTCCGGCGGACGGCGGCTGGCGCCGGGTCCTTTAGGTCCGGGCCGGCGGGCCGTCGTCGTACGGCGCCGGCGCCGTACGACGCGGACGGCGGCCGGCCGCGCGGGTTCGGTCAGGTCCGCGAGCCCGCGGTTACAGGGGGGCGCTCTCGTCGGCCGGGAAGGGGCCGCCGTGGCCGGGGACGAGCCGGTCCGCGGCCGCGAGCACACGGAGGCGGGAGGCCCGCAGGCCGTCGAGGTCCGGGGCCACCGGGTCGACCACCGGGCCGTTGGGCCGCCACCAGAGATCACCGACGAAGGCCACGACGCCCGTCTCCGTACCCGCCAGCAGCGTGATGTCCTCGGGGCTGTGCCCCGGGGTGCGGATCAGCCGCAGGGACGGGGTGAGCTCGTAGCCCTCCGCGTCGCGGTCGGTCCACTGGTCGTTCCGGTAGATCGCCTTGTGGTCGTGGACGCGGGCACTGCCGAACAGGCCCACGTTCATGGTGTTGTCCGGGTGGTGGTGGCTGAGCACCACGTCGGTGATGTCGTCCGGGCGGAGCCCCAGTTCGGCGAGCGGGCCGAGGATCCGGTCCCGGCCGGCCACCATGCCGGGGTCGACGATCACGTGACGGTCGCCGTCACGTACGTAGGAGACCGTGGCGGCGACCCCGGGGCCGGTGGACAGGGTGTAGCCGGTGGTCAGGATCGTGTAGGCGGCGGTGCGGCCCAGGGGAGCGTCTGTCATGCCCTCAATTCTTCGGTGCCGCCCGGTCCGCCACGAGTGGCCGTGCTGCCACTGATCGCAGAAAACGTGCCAGGAGCCGGGGAAGGGTGCCACACTCCCCGCATGCCGCCTTTCGTGACCGTCGCCGCGTACGCCCCGCCCGGTGTGGGCCTGCTCGGGGCCGGCATCGCCTCCGAGGTCTTCGACGCGCGCGGCCAGGGGCTGCCGAGCTTCGACTTCGCGCTCTGCACCGACCAGCCCGGGCAGGTCCGCAGCGACGTCGGACTGCCGGTCACCGTCGAGCACGGCCTGGACCGGATCGCCACGGCCGACCTGGTGATCACGCTGCCTTGGACCGGCTTCCGGACGCCCCCGGGGCCCGACGTCCTCGATGCGCTGACCACGGCGCACCGGCGCGGCGCGATCGTCGCCGCGCACTGCGTCGGCGCGTTCGCGCTCGCCGCGGCCGGGCTGCTCGACGGCCGGCGCGCCACCACGCACTGGCGCTTCGCCGGCCTGCTGGCCGACCGCTACCCCCGCGTCACCGTGGAACCCGACGCCCTCTACGTCGACGAGGGCCGGATCACCACCGGCGCCGGAGCCGCCGCAGGCTTCGACCTGTGCCTGCACCTCCTGCGCCGCGAGTACGGCGCCGCGACGGCCAACGCCATCGCGCGGGACCTCGTGCTGCCCTCCCACCGCGAGGGCGGACAGGCCCAGTACCTGACCAGCCCCGCCCCCGAGGACTGCCGGGACGAACGCCTGACCGACGCCCTGACCTGGGCCCACGAACACCTCGACCAGCCGCTCACCGTCGCCGAACTCGCCCGCCGGGCCCTGATGAGCAGGCGTTCCTTCGCCCGCCGCTTCACCGCCGCGACCGGCACCACCCCCCACGCCTGGCTGCTCAACCTGCGGCTGAACCGCGCCGAGGAACTGCTGGAGACCACGGACCTGCCGGTCGAGGAGATCGCCCGCCGCGTCGGCTACGGGAGCGCGGCCGTCCTGCGGGCCCAGTTCGTCCGCCGCCGGGGCGTACCGCCGCGCTCCTACCGCCGTTCCTTCGCCCGCACCCCTTAGGTCCTGTCCGGCCGGCGGGTGAGGCCGTCTGCGGGCCGTCCCGGTCGGGGGAATTTCCCGCCAAAGGGCCGACATCTCGTGGCGGAGGGTCGTCCGGTCGAACAGACTGGGCGCCATGGAAACCACGGTGCCTGTCGCCAGCGGTGAACTCTGGGCCGAGGACTCGGGAGGGGACGGGCTGCCGCTGGTCCTGGTCCACCCGGGCGTCGGCGACTCGACCGTCTGGGACCCGGTGCTCCCTGCGCTCACCGCGCAGCACCGGGTGGTCCGCTTCGACGCCCGCGGCTACGGGCGGTCGCCCGCGCCCACGGCCGCGTACTCCCCGGCCGAGGACCTCGCCGCGGTGCTCGACCACTTCGGGCTGGCACGGGCGGTCCTGGTCGGCTCCAGCATGGGCGGGGCCGCCTCGGTCAACCTGACGCTGGACGCCCCGGAGCGGGTGGCGGGCCTCGCGCTGTTCGTCCCCGGGGTCACCGGATATGACGGGCTCGACGAGACCGAGCTGTACGAGAACGTGCAGCGGCTGGCCACGGCCGGCGACCTGGAGGGCGTCGTCCGGCTCGGGCTGGGCCTCTGGGGGCTGGCCGGCGGGGGCACGCCCGAGGCCGATCCGGTCGGCGCCGCGCACCTCCGGGCGGTCCTGCCCGCCTGGTTCAGCAACGTCGGGTACCAGGAGACCGATGCGCCGGCCTTCGACCGGCTCGGCGAGATCACCGCACCCACCGTGCTGGCGCTGGGGGAGCAGGACCGGCCGGCGGTCGTGCGCTGCAACGAGGAGATGGCGGCCCGGATCCCCGGCTGCCGGCTGATCCGGCTGGCGGGCTCCGACCACTATCCGACGCTGCGCGAGCCGGAAGCCGTCGCGCGGCTGGTGGAGGAGCTGTACGCCGACGCGACGTGAGCGGCCCGGCAGAGGCCGAGCAGGCGTTCACAGGCCGAGCGGGCGGGCGCGGGGCCTACCGGACGAACTCGCCGATCAACCGCGCCAGCTCGGCAGGGCGTTCGAGATGGAGGTCGTGGCCCGTGCCGGGGACGCCGACGGCGACCGTCGCCGGCCGGGTGTGGAGCATGCGGTCGATCTCCTCGGCGCCGATGATGCCGGACTGGCCCAGGACGGCGAGGGTCGGGCAGGCCACCGCCGCCCACTCGTCCCACCAGGAGCGCTGCGCGTTCTCGTCCAGCGACGCGACCATCACGTCGCGGTCGAAGCGCGGCCACCAGCCGCCGTCGCGCTCCTCCAGGCCCGCCGCCCAGCCCTCGCCGACCGGGCCGCCGCCGAGGAACGCGACGGCGGCCTCGTGGGAGGGGAACGGCGTCGGCCAGGAGTCGAACCAGCCGGCGATTCCGGCCTGCGTCTCCGGGTCGGACCCGGCCGGCCCGGCCTCGACCAGGACCAGGCCGCTCACCAGCGACGGGTGCGCGGCAGCGGTGAGCATCGCCGCGTGCCCGCCGTAGGACTGGCCTACCAGGACCGGGCGTTCCAGGCCGAGTTGCCCGATCACCGCGACCACGTCGGCCACGTACGCGGCTCGCGAGACGTTCTGCGGCCGGCGCTCGCTGGCGCCGTGGCCGCGCTGGTCGACGGCGACGACGCGGTGCCGGGCGCTGAGGCTCCGCGCAACGGCGTCCCACTCCCCCGCGTGGCCGGCCAGCCCGTGCAGCAGAACCACGGGCGTCCCGGGGCCGCCCGAGTCGCGGCAGGCGAGCCGCACCCCGTCACGAACGACGAACCTCATACCGTGGCCTCCGAGCACTGGGCACGTTCCGTCAGGTGGCGCCGCTCCGGCGCGCTGGTGGTGCGGCGGGCGGCCTCGCGGTAGGCGGCCACCGCACCCGCCTTGTCGCCCAGCAGCTCCAGAAGGTGGGCCCGGGTGGCGAGCAGGCGGTGGTGGCAGGCCATCCGCTTGTCGGCCTCCAGCGTGGCGAGCAGCTCCAGCCCCGCGGCAGGCCCGTGCACCATCGCGACGGCGACCGCGCGGTTGAGCGTCACCATCGGGTTCGGCCCGAACTGCTCCAGCAGGCCGTACAGGACGAGGATCTGCGGCCAGTCCGTGGACGCGTCGTCCGCGGCCTCGTCGTGCACCGCCGCGATGGCCGCCTGCAGCTGGTACGGGCCGACCTGTCCGCGTGGCAGGGTACGGCTGATCAGCTCCACGCCCTCCGTGACGAGCCCCGCGTCCCACTGCCCCCGGTCCTGCTCGGCCAGCGGCACCAGCTTCCCACCGGGGCCGGTGCGGGCCGGGCGGCGGGCGTCGGTGAGCAGCATCAGGGCGAGCAGGCCGGCCGTCTCGGCGTCCTCGGGGGCCAGACGCAGGAGCAACCGGGTGAGACGGATCGCCTCGGTGGAGAGCTCGGGCGTGGTGAGGTCGGCGCCGTCGGTCGTGGTGTAGCCCTCGTTGAAGACGAGGTAGAGCACCTGCCGGACCTCCTCCAGGCGCTCGGCGCGCTCCGGTCCCTGCGGCGCGGCGAGGGGCAGGCCCTTGATCGTCGCCTTGGCCCGGCTGATCCGCTGGGCCATGGTCGCCTCGGGGACCAGGAAGGCCGCGGCGATCTGCGCGGTGCTCAGGCCGCCGACGGCGCGCAGGGTCAGCGCGATCCGGCTGGGCGCGGAGAGCGCGGGGTGACAGCAGAGGAGGAGCAGCGCCAGCGAGTCGTCCCGGTCGGCGTCCGGCCGGGCGTCGGCGGCGTGGCTGAGCAGCGCGGACTGCGGGGTGGCCAGGGCGAGCGCGTCCTCGCGGCGGCGGCGGGCCGTCTCGCTGCGCACCTGGTCGACCAGGCGGCGGGAGGCGACGGTGACCAGCCAGCCGCGCGGGTTCTCCGGCACGCCGGCCTCGGGCCACTGGAGGGCGGCGGCGAGCAGGGCCTCCTGCACGGCGTCCTCACAGGCGTCGAAGACGCCGTAGCGGCGGACGAGCGCCCCGAGGGCCTGCGGCGCGAGTTCGCGCAGCAGGCCCTCGATGCCGTCCGGGAGCAGCGCGGTCACACGTCGGCCGCGGCGTCGTGCAGGACCGGCCAGAGCTCGACCGGGTCGACGTCCGCGAACGGCAGGTCGGCGGCGATCTGCTGGGCCCGCTCCAGGCTGTCGCAGTCCAGCAGGTAGAAGCTGGCGACGTACTCCTTGGTCTCCAGGTACGGGCCGTCGGTGACCGCCGGCAGGCCGGCCTCCCGGCGGACCAGCTGCGCATTGGCCGCGTCGGCGAGGCCGTAGGCGCCGATCAGCTCGCCGCTCCCGCGGTACTTCTTGTTGAACGCGTCCTGCTTGGCGATCGCCTCGGGCCAGTCCTCGGCCGGGAACGACGCCCACTTGGCCTGGTTGCCGTAGATCATCGCGACGTACTTCATCTCGGGTGTCCTCCCCGTCCCGCGCGCCCCGTCGGCGCGCTGTCACCCTTCAGTCGGAGCGGCCGAGGCAGCCCTCTACATCCGTCGACAGACTTACTTCGAAGTTTTTCCGGCCCCCTGCTGACCTGCTGGAACGCGGGCAGGCCGATCAGCGGCCGCGCGGCGGGCCTGGTGCGGCCCGCCGCGCGGAGAGGCTCCCGGCCTCAGCCGTCCAGCAGGTCCGACAGGTCGAGCCGGGCCAGGCGCTCCGGGTCGGTGAGGAAGTCCATCGCGATGATCCGGCCACCGTGGATGGTGAACGCCATGAGCGAGAGCGGCTTGCCGTCGGCGAGCGAGAGCACACCGGGCGCGCCGTTGATGAGCACCGGGCGGCCGTCCTGGGCGAAGCGGGCGAAGGTGATCGCCTGGGAGGCGACGTCGGCCGCGCCGCGGCGGAGCAGACTCGGGCGGAGCGTGCCGCCGTCGGAGCGGGCCACCACCTCGGGGTCGAGGACGGCGAGCAGGGCGTCGAAGTCCCCGGCGCGCGAGGCAATGAGGAAGGCCTCCACCACCTCGCGGCGCTTGGCCAGGTCGCTGTCGGGGGCCGGGGCGGCGCCCTGGACGCGACGGCGGGCACGGCTGGCGAGCTGCCGGGTGGAGGCCGAGGTGCGGCCGAGGATCGGCGCGATCTCGTCGAAGGGCACGGAGAACAGGTCGTGCAGCACGAAGGCGAGCCGCTCGGCCGGGGCGAGCGTCTCCAGGACGACCATCAGCGCGATGCCGACCGAGTCGGCCATGAGGATCTCGTGCTCCGGGTCGACGGCGCCGTAGGCGGGGCCGACCACCGGGTCCGGCAGCCGGAACTGTCCGTCCTGGTCCTGCAGCGGGTCCTCGCGCCGGGCGGTGCGCGAGCGCAGCAGGTCCAGGCAGATCCGGCCGACCACGGTGGTCAGCCACGCGCCGAGGTTGGCCACCTCGGTGGTGTCGGTGCGGCTGAGCCGGAGCCACGTCTCCTGCACGGCGTCCTCGGCCTCGCTGAGCGAGCCGAGCATCCGGTAGGCGACCGCCCGCAGTTGGTGCCGGTGCTCCTCGAACTGCTGTGCCTGGAAATCTTCCCCGATCACCTGTCACATCCCCCAACTCTGATCCGTCGGTGCTGTGAAGGACGATAACCGGCCGGGCGGGCGAGGCACCCGGCCCGACGCGGCGTGCCCTCCCACGCCGTTCGAGGCCGCGACGTGGCTGTCGTGGAACCACGGGACCAGGAGCGCGACCAGCGGGGAGAGCCCGGCCGGGAGAAGGGCGATAATCCCCGTACGGACAGCCTCGGCAACGGAACGCACGGAACGGCCCCTCAGCCCATGACCACCTCCCGCGCCACCTCCCGCACCTCCGCGTGGACCACCTTCGGCGGCGACCTGCACCTCGACCTCACCGGGCGGCGGGCCGCCGGGGCCGGGGTGCGGGCGGCGCTGGAGGACGCACTACGGGAGGCGGTGCAGGACGGGCGGCTTGCGCCCGGCACCCGGCTGCCGTCCTCCCGGGCGCTCGGCGAGGACCTCGGGATCGCCCGGAACACCGTGGTCGAGGCGTACGGGCAGCTCACCGCCGAGGGGTGGCTCACCTCGCGGCAGGGCTCGGGCACCACGGTGGCCGAGCGGACGACACCGCGCCCGGGCCGGCGGGCGGCGGGCGTGCCGCGCGGCCGCCGCACCGGCCGGTACGACCTGATGCCGGGGCGGCCGGACGTCTCGCTCTTCCCGCGCAGCGCCTGGCTCGCGGCCGCCCGGCGGGCGCTCGCCACCGCGCCGCACGAGGCGTTCGACTACGGCAGCCCGCTGGGGCGGATCGAGCTGCGGCAGGCGCTCACCGACTACCTGGCCCGGGTGCGCGGCGTGCGGACCGACCCGGAACACCTGCTGATCTGCGCCGGGTTCACGCAGGGGCTCGGCCTGCTCTGCACCGCCCTGCGCGAACGCCGGCCCCGGCACCAGCGCGCCGCCACGTCGCTGGCCGTCGAGGCCTACGGGCTGGCGCCGCAGCGCGCCATCGTCCGCGCCGCCGGGCTGGCCGCCGTCCCGCTGCCGCTGGACGGGGCGGGCGCCCGCACCGACCTGCTGGACGGGCGGCGGGACGCGGCCGTCCTGCTCACCCCCGCCCACCAGTTCCCGACCGGCGCGGCGCTGGCCGCCGAACGCCGGGCCGCCGCCGTCACCTGGGCGCGCGAACACGACGGCTACGTGATCGAGGACGACTACGACGGCGAGTTCCGTTACGACCGGCAGCCGCTGGGCGCGATGCAGGCGCTCGACCCCGAGCGGGTCGTGTACGCGGGGACGGCCGCGAAGAGCCTCGCCCCCGGCCTCCGGCTGGCCTGGCTGGCGCTGCCGGACGCGCTGGTCGAGCCGGTGGCCCGGCTGAAGCAACTGGCGGACACCATGTCGCCGGTGCTCGACCAGCTCACCCTCGCCGAGCTGATCACGTCCGGCACCTACGACCGGCACGTCCGCCGCTCCCGGCTGCACTACCGGCGCCGCCGCGACCTACTCGTCGCGGCGCTCGCCGAGCGGGCTCCGCACGTCCGGGTGACGGGCATCGCCGCCGGGCTGCACGCCGTGCTGCAACTGCCGCCCGGCGCAACGCCGGAGGCCGAGCTGCTGGCCCGCGCCGAGGCGGCCGGACTGGTCCTCAGCGGCCTCACCCGGCACCTCGCCGAGCCCGCTTCCGCCCCGGACGCCCCGCCCGCCCTGGTGGTCGGCTACGGCACCCCGCCCGACCGCGACTTCCCGGCCGCCCTGGACGCGCTCTGCGAGCTGCTGCGGGAGCGGTGAGTCCGGGCGTGACGCGCCGACCGGCCGAACCGGTCGGCGGGGCGGCCTAATTGTTGCGGTTGCCCAGCTCGAAGAGCAGCATGATGAAGCCCGCGAAGGCGTGGGTGGCCACCATGTAGATCAGCACCCGGATGCCGACCCGGCGGTTGGCCCACTTGCCGGCGTCGATGGTCTTGGGGGCGTCGGCCGCAGGAGCCTCGGCGGCGGGGGCCCCGACGGTGGCGGCGGGCCCGGTGACGGTGGTGGCGGGATCAGCCATGGGAGTTCTCCTCCAGGAGTTCTGACGTACGGTCAGTGGGGTGCGGCAGGGCCGCCGCCGAGGCAGAGTTCGCCGCCGGGGCTCTGCAGCAGGGTGTGGACGAAGAGCAGCTCGACCCCGTCCGCCGACTCGGCGGCGATGCAGTGCGGGGTGAGCGAGTCGAAGTGCGCGGAGTCGCCCTCCGCAAGGAGGTGGACGTGGTCGCCGAGGGTCAGCCTCAGCCGGCCCTGGAGGACGTACAGCCACTCCTCGCCGGGGTGGACCCGGACCACGGCGTCCTGCACGCCCGGGGGGACGTGCACGCGCAGCGCCTGCATGGCGCGGCCGGGGGCGCCGGCCCGGCGGTAGCCCCAGCCGCCCGCGCGCCCTGGTTCGATCGCGCCGCCGCGCACCACCGGGTCCGGCTCCACCAGGGCCTCGCCGAGGAGGCCCGAGACGGAGGTGCCGTAGGCGCGGGCGAGGCCCAGCAGGACGGGCAGCGAGGGCTGCCGGCGGCCGGTCTCCAGCCGGGACAGATAGGCTGGGGAGAGACCGACCCGGGCGGCGGCGACCTCCAGCGTGAGGCGGCTGCCGAGCCGGTGCTCGCGCAGCCTCGCGGCGAGGCCGACGACCTCCTGGTCGTCGGGCTGGTCGCCGGGGGTGGAGGGACCGGGTGGGCTGGTGGTCATGGGACCAGTGGACACCCCGCGTGCCGCAGGGGCAAGGACTTTGCCTCAGAGGCAAACCACCCCGGAAGGCCCGACGCCGACGGAAGGCCCCGTCGGGCCGGCCCCAGGAGAGCCCGACAGCCCGGCCGTACGAGACCCCGGCGGACCCGCCCCGCGAGGCCCGGTACCGCTACGGCCGGGGGATGTTCCTCAGGTTGCTCCGGGCCAGGTCGATCATGCGACCGACCCCGCCCGAGAGCACCGTCCGCCCGGCCGCCAGGGCGAAGCCCTTCAGCTGGGCGGCGGTGATGTGCGGCGGGATGGAGAGCGCGTTCGGGTCGGTGACCACGTCCACCAGTGCCGGGCCGGGCCGCTCCAGCACCTCCACCAGCACCTCCCGCACCCGCGCCGGATCGGTGACCCGCTTCGCCGGGATGCCCATCGCCCGGGCGATCCCCGCGTAGTCGACGTCCCCGTTGTCGATCTCCGACTCCGGGTAGCCGGAGACCAGCATCTCCAGCTTGATCATGCCGAGCGCGCCGTTGTTGAACACCACCGTCTTCACCGGCAGCCGGTGCCTCGCCACCGTGAGCAGCTCACCCAGCAGCATCGACAGCCCGCCGTCACCCGCCATCGCCACCACCTGCCGCCCGGGGCAGGCCAGTTGGGCGCCGATCGCGTGCGGCAGCGCGTTGGCCATCGAGCCGTGCAGGAACGAGCCGATCACCCGGCGGCGCCCGTTGGGCCGCAGGTAGCGGGCGGCCCAGACGTTGTTCATCCCGGTGTCCACGGTGAACACCGCGTCGTCGGCGGCCACCTCGTCCAGCACCGAGGCCACGTACTCGGGGTGGATCGGCAGGTGCTTCTCGATGTCCCGGGTGTAGGCGCCGACCACGTCCTCCAGCGCCCGCCAGTGCTTGCGCAGCATTTCGTCCAGGAAGGTGCGGTCGCTCTTCGTCTCCAGCAGCGGCAGGACGGCGCGCAGGGTCGCCGAGACGTCGCCGTGGACGGCGAGTTCGAGCGGGGTGCGCCGGCCCAGCCGGGTGGCGTCGTGGTCCACCTGGATGGTGCGGGCCTGCGGCAGGAAGGAGTCGTAGGGGAAGTCGGTACCGAGCAGCAGCACCAGGTCGGCGGAGTGCAGCGCCTCGTGGCAGGCGCCGTAGCCGAGCAGGCCGCTCATCCCGACGTCGTACGGGTTGTCGTACTGGATCCACTCCTTGCCCCGCAGGGAGTGCCCGACCGGCGCGTGCAGGGCCTCCGCGGCCTCCAGCACCTCGGCGTGCGCCCCGCGCACCCCCGCGCCGCAGAACAGGGCCACCCGGGCGGCCTCGTTGAGGGCACGGGCGAGCGCCTGCACTTGCGACCAGGGCGGGGCGGCCACCGCCTGCTCGGTGAGGAAGTGGCTCGTCCCGGTCGGCCCGGCGGCGGGCAGCGCGGCCACGTCACCGGGGAAGACGAGCACGGAGACGCCGTGGGCGCCCAGCGCGTGCTGGATCGCCACGCGGATCAGGCGGGGCATCTGCTCGGCGGTGGAGACCATCTCGCACCAGGTGCTGCAGTCGGTGAACACCCGCTCGGGGTGGGTCTCCTGGAAGAAGCCGGTGCCGATCTGCGCGGACGGGATGTGCGAGGCCAGCGCGAGCACCGGCAGGCCGCTGCGCTGGGCGTCGTAGAGCCCCTGGATCAGGTGGGTGTTTCCGGGGCCGCAGGAGCCCGCGCAGACCGCGAGGCGCCCGCTCAGCTCGGCCTCGGCGGCGGCCGCGAAGGCGCCGGCCTCCTCGTTGCGGACGTGCACCCAGCTGATCCCCTCGGCCCGGCGGATCGCGTCCACCACCGGGTTGAGGCTGTCGCCGACCACCCCGTACACCCGCTCCACCCCGGCCTGCCGGAGCACCTCCACCATCTGCTCGGCCACACTCACCACGGGGGCACTCCTTCACCGGCCGCCGGTTGCCACAGGACACCTGCACCCTCGGGCGGGAGGGCGCACGACGCATGCGGGGAGGGGCCGAAGGGGTGAAGCAGCCGGGGACCCCTACTCCGCCGCGAGGTGGTCCGGGCCCGGGCCCAGGGTGCCGGCGACGACGCCGGCCTGGGGCTGGCGGCGGGCCGGTTCACGGCCGGGGGGCTGGCTGCACCGTTCCTGGACGGGCGGGACGACGGTCGGGACGGTGACCGGTGCGCCCGCCTTCACCTGCACCGCCTCGCCGTCGTGCCGCAGGTGGATCACCTCGCCGCGGCGCAGCGTGTACGTCGTGCCGTCGTGGGTGATCCGGACACCGAGCAGCTGGCCGCGCACCATCAGCGAGAAGCCGAGCTTCATCAGCCCGGCCGGGAGCCGGGGCCGGAAGGAGAGCGTCTCGCTGTGGTCCCGGAGCCCGCCGAAGCCGGCCACCAGGGCGACGCAGGTACCGGCGAGCGAGGCCATGTGCAGGCCGTCGCGGGTGTTGCCGCCGAGGTCGTGGAGGTCCATCAGGGCGGCTTCGGCGGTGTAGTCGTAGGCGAGGTCCAGCTGGCCGACCTCGGCGGCGATCACCGCCTGGGTGCAGGCGGAGAGCGAGGAGTCGCGGACGGTCAGCCGCTCGTAGTAGGCGAAGTTGCGGGCCTTCTGCTCGTCGGTGAAGGCGTCGCCGCGGACCTGCATGGCGAGCACCAGGTCGGCCTGCTTGACCACCTGCTTGCGGTACAGGTCGAAGTACGGGTAGTGCAGCAGCAGCGGGTAGTTCTCGGGCGGGGTGTGCTCGAAGTCCCAGTACTGGTGGTCGGTGAAGCCGTCGGCCTGCGGGTGGACGCCGAGGTTCTCGTCGTACGGGACGAACATCGCGGCGGCGGCGTCCCGCCACGCGGCGGTCTCCTCGGTGTCGACGCCGAGCGCGGCGGCCTCGCGCGGGTGCCGGCCCGCGGCCTCGGCGGCGGCGCGCAGGTTGGTCTGCGCCATCAGGTTGGTGAAGACGTTGTTGTCGGCGACGGCGCTGTACTCGTCCGGTCCGGTGACGCCCTCGATGCGGAACTTGCCGACGGCGTCGTGGTGGCCGAGCGAACGCCACATCCGGGCGGTCTCGACCAGCAGTTCCAGGCCGTACTCGCGCTCGAACCCGACGTCCCCGGTGGCCCGGACGTAGCGGGCGACGGCGGCGGCGATGTCGGCGCCGATGTGGAACGCCGCGGTACCGGCCGGCCAGTAGCCGGAGCACTCCTCGCCGCGGATCGTCCGCCACGGGAACACCGCGCCGGAGAGCCCGAGTTGGGTGGCCCGGTCACGGGCCAATGGGAGGGTGGTGTGGCGCCAGCGGAGCGCCTGGTTGACGGCGGACGGCAGGCAGTAGGTGAGCACCGGGAGGACGAACGTCTCGGTGTCCCAGAAGCTGTGCCCGTCGTAACCCGGGCCGGTCAACCCCTTGGCGGGGATGGCCCGTTCCTCGCTCCTGGCGCCGGCCTGGAGCACGTGGAAGACGGCGAACCGGACGGCCTGCTGGAGTTCGACGTCGCCCTCGATCTCGACGTCGCTGGTCTCCCAGAACTCCTTGAGGAAACGGGCCTGTTCGGCGACCAGACCGCCCCAGCCGGTGTACCGGGCGGCGGTCAGCGCGGCCTCCACCTGGTCCCGGACGGCGGGCAGCGAGCGGGTCGCGGACCAGCCGTAGGACATGAACTTGACCAGCCGCAGCTTCTCGCCGGGTTCGAGCAGGGTGGTGACGCTGATCCGGCAGTGGTCGGCCTCGGCCTCGGCGACGGTGTCCAGCCGGTCCGGCCCCTCGATGACGTGGTCCATCCCGGCGGCGACCCGGATGCCGCTGTAGCGGGTGCGGTGCACCAGGACGGCCTTGCTGCCGCCGGCGTGGTGCACCTCGGCGATCAGCGGGGCCTCCAGCACGGCGGCCACCCGGGGGTCGCCCTCGGGCCCGCCGGGCAGCTGCTCGTTGGCGACCAGCTCCGACTGGAGGACGATCCGCACCGGCGCGTCCACCGCCTCCACGGTGTACTCGACGGCGGCGATGGCCCGCTGGGTGAGCGAGACCAGCCGGGTGGAGTGCACCCTGATGGTCCGCCCGGCCGGGGAGGTCCACTCCGCCTCGCGCCGCAGCAGGCCGTCCCGGAAGTCCAACCACCGCCGGTGGCTGACCAGTTCGCCGTAGCGCAGGTCGAACGGCTCGTCGTCGACCAGGAGTCGGATGATCTTCCCGTTGGTGATGTTGATGACGCTCTGGCTGGACTCCGGATAGCCGTAGCCGCCCTCGCCGTACGGCAGCGGGCGCAGCTCGAACACGCCGTTGAGGTAGGTGCCGGGCAGGCCGTGCGGCTCGCCCTCGTCGAGGTTGGCGCGCAGGCCGATGTGACCGTTGGAGAGCGCGAAGACGGACTCGGCGCGGGCCATCGAGGCCAGGTCGAGGCCCTGTTCGGCGATCTGCCACGGGTCGACGGTGAAGTTGTCCAGTCCGGTCATGCCGAGCCCCCTTCGAGCAGCTCCGCGAGGTCGTTGACGACCACGGTGGCGCCGTGGCGGCGCAGTTCGGCGGCCTGGCCGGTGCGGTCCACGCCGACCACCGCGCCGAAGCCGCCGGCCCGCCCGGAGGCGACCCCGGCGAGCGCGTCCTCGAAGACGGCGGCGTGCGCGGGCCCGACGCCGAGTGCCCGGGCGGCGGCCAGGTAGGTGTCGGGCGCGGGCTTGCCCGGCAGTCCCTCGCGCCGGGCGACGACGCCGTCCACGACCACGTCGAACAGCTCCTCGATCCCGGCGGCGCGCAGCACGTCACGGCAGTTGGCGCTGGACGAGACCACCGCGCTGGGCAGCCCGAGCGCCCGCAGCCGGTGCACGTACGCAACCGAGCCCTCGTACGGCTGGACGCCCTGTTCGCGGATCATCCGCAGCACGGTGTCGTTCTTGGCCAGGCCGATCCCGTGCACGGTGCGGGCGCCCGGCGGGTCGGCGTCGGTGCCCTCCGGCAGGTCGACGCCACGGCTGTGCAGGAAGGCCCGGGTGCCGTCGAGTCTCGGGCGGCCGTCGACGTAGGTGTCGTAGTCGTCGACGGCGTCGAAGGGGACGAACTGCCCGCCGCTGCGGGCCGCTTCGGCGCTCAGAAAGGCGTCGAAGGTGTCCTTCCAGGCCGCGGCGTGCACCTTGGCGGTCTGGGTGAGCACCCCGTCGAGGTCGAAGAGGAAAGCACGGATGTCGTCCGGAAGCCCCAGCATGGGTGCAGTCTTACCCGCGGACCGCGGGAAGCCGCCCATTCCCGGCGGCGCGTCGCGGGAACGGGCGGCTTCCGGGCCGCAGCGGCTCCGGGCGGGTCCGGGTACGTCACGGAGAGTCGGGGCGCGTTGCGGCGCGTCGCGGCTGGTTGCGGCTCGTCGCAAGCCAGTCGCGGCACGTTTCGGCTCGTCGCGGCACGGTGCGGCTCGTTACGGCGAGTCGGGCGAGGCGATCACCGCGAAGACGGCACCCTGCGGGTCCGTGACGACCGCCATCCGGCCGGACTGCATGTCGAACGACGGCCGGATCACCGAGCCACCGGCCTTGACCAGGGCGTCCACGGTGGAGTCGGTGTCGTCCACCGAGAAGTAGGTCATCCAGTGCGGCGGCGTACCGGGCGCCAGGTAGTCGGGCAGCTTCTGCATGCCGCCCACCGCGCGCTCGCCGGCGTTGAGCGTGAAGTAGCCCTCCATGCCCTGGAGGGTCGCCGGGCGCAGGCCCACCGCCTGCTGGTAGAACGCCCCGGCCGCGTCGGTGTCGGTCGTGTTGAGCTCGTTCCAGACCAGCGAGCCGGGCTCGTTGACGATGCCGGCGCCGATGAAGTCGACCTTCTGCCAGACGCCGAACACCCCGCCCGTCGGGTCGGCGGCGACCAGCATCCGGCCGACCGTGCCGACGTCCATCGCCGGGTAGAGGATCGTGCCGCCGCTCTCGGCGATCGCCCGGCCGGTGGCGTCGGCGTCGTCCGAGGCCAGGTAAGTGGTCCAGGAGACCGGCGGGACGGGCTGGCCCTCGGGGGCCATCTGCGCCATGATCCCGGCGACCGGCTTGCCGTTCAGCAGGCACATCGCGTAGCCGCCGAACTCGGGCGGGCCGATCTCGCCCTGCCAGCCGAACAGGTCGCGGTAGAAGTCGAGCGCGGCCTGCTGGTCGCTCGTCATCAGGTCGATCCAGCACGGGGTGCCGGGCTTGTAGGGAGCGGTGACTTCGGGCATTGCTGGGCCTCCAAGGGCGATGGTCCTCCGGCACGGCCGGCCGGGGGCCACGGCCGGTCCCGGCTGCAGGTCGTGCTCGGAGCGCGGGTACGGCGGATGCGCGGCCGGACGGGCGGCACACCGCCCACCTTCGCCGCGGCCCCGCGTTCCCGCCACCGGACGGCGCCCGGCCGGGGGACGACGCCTGGCAGGGGACGGCGGGGGACGACGCCTGGCGAGGGACGGGTACGGCCCGGCGGGCTACGAGTCGTGCGGCACCGGCTTCACGAAGTACGGCTGCACCTTGCCGCTCTGCGCGTAGTCCTTGAGCCGGACCAGCAGCTCGGCCCAGGTGCCGGCCACCATCGGCACGCCGTCCTCGGTGCCGGGCTGCCACCCGCCGTGGCGGAACAGCAGCCGGGTGCGGTCGGGTGCGTCGGGCTGGCCGGCGAGGTCCCAGCTGATCCAGGTGCCGGCCCAGTGCGGCGGGAAGGTGCCGACGTTCGTCCAGACCACCCGGTCCTGGTCGGCGCGCTCGCGGCGCAGGCGGAACGGCTCGGGGACGCCGGGGAAGTCGAAGAGCAGCACGTCCCCGTCACGGTCCACCTCGGTGGTCCACCAGCTGGTGAGCCCGTCGTGGGTGTTGAGCGCGGCGAGGACGACGGCACGGGGTGCGGCGATGTCGAGCTGCAGGGCGATCTCGGCCATGGGATCCGCCTTTCGGGCCTGCGCCCCCCTGATCGGTCCCCCTCCGGCCACCATGGCACAGGGCCCGGGGTCGGCACACCCCGGGCCCTGTGCGACGGCTCTCTGCTGCCACTACCGTGCGTTATCCACCACTGCCGTAGGTGGTGCCGGCGCAGATGTCGTCGTCCGCCGAGCGGGTGTTCTCGGTGACGCTGCTGGGCAGCGGGGCGGGCGCTGCGGGCGCGGCCGGGGCGCCGGAGGCGGCCGTGGAGGCCGCGCCGCCGCCGTTGGCGGCCACGAAGTCCTTGCCCACGACCACGAGGATGCCCGCCGAGGAGCCGGCCTCGACGGTCGCCCCGGGGAAGAGCTCGGCGACCTTCTGGGCGTTGGCCTTCTGGCCTGAGCCGTACTCGACCACCGTCGTCGCCCGCTTGGTGCTGGCCGCGGGGCCCGCCTTGGTGGCGTTGAACTTGGCTCCCTTGAGCAGCTCGGCCGCCTTGCCGTCCATCCCCGTGGTGGTGGTCCCGTTGTAGACCGCCACCTTGATGGCGGCGTTGCCCGCGTCGGAGGCGGGCCCGGGAGCCGAGCTGGTCGCGGCGGGGGCCGGGGTGTTCGGGGCGGCGGGCGTGGTGGCCTCGGCCGGCTGCTCGCCGGTGGCGTTCTGGCCGTCGATGGTCCGGTCGGCCCTGATGGTGTCCCAGAGCTTCTTGGCGTCCGCCTCGACGATGTCGAGGTCCATGTCCTGGGTCCGGAAACGCCACGGCACCGTCACGAACTTGAGGTCGTGCATGTCGATGTTCTTCAGCGAGAGGCCGAAGGAGAGCAGCTTGTCGGCGGAGGAGAGACCGGGGTCGACGGTCATCGACTTGGTGGCGGCGTCGGCAAGTGGCAGCAGGGTTGTGGGGTTGAGGCCCTGGCCCTTGATGTTGGAGGCGAGCGAACCGAGGAAGGCCTGCTGGCGCTTCATCCGGCCGATGTCGGAGCCGTCGCCGATGCCGTGGCGCAGCCGCACGTAGTCGAGCGCCTGCTGCCCCTCCACCTTCTGTTTGCCCTGCGGCAGGACGACACTGCCCTTCTTTGGCAGCTTGGGATTGATGTCGCCCTCGTAGATCGGCTTCGGCAGGCAGATGTCCACCCCGTTGACCGCCTTGGTCATCGCGGAGAATCCCTGGAAGTCGATCACGATGGTGTGGTCCACCCGGATGCCGGTGAGCTTCTCGACCGTGTTCTGGGTGCAGGCCGGGTTGCCTTCGTCCGTCCCGCCGATGGAGAAGGCGGCGTTGAACAGGTCGCTGGAAGTCCCCTTCGTCCACTTGCCGTTCGGCAGCTTGCAGGGCGGGATCGCGACCTTGGCGTTGCGCGGGATCGAGATGCCGACGGCGTGCTTGTGGTCCGCGTAGACGTGCAACAGGATCGTGGTGTCCGAGCGGGCACCGCCGTCCTCGGCTCCGCCGCCGAGGTCGGAATTGTTCTTGCCGCGGCTGTCGGAGCCGATCAGCAGCACGTTGACCGGCTTGTTGCCGTCCGCGTCGGCCTGGGCCTCGGGCGGGCGGTCGGCGGCGATGGCGTCCGCGTCGAAGGACTTGATGTTGCCGTTGAGCTTGAGGTAGATCGCGCCGCCCGCGCCGGCTATCAGCACCAGCACGCCGGCCGCCGACCAGGCCACGATCTTCTTCACGTTCTTCTTCGGCTTGCGGCTGTTGCGCGCCGCCGCCCGGCCACCGGCCGCCGACGCATCGGCGGCCGCCTGGCCGTCCTTGCCCTGCGCGCCCTTGCCCTGTGCACCTCTGGCCTGTGCGTTCCCGCCCTGGGCACCCTTGCCCTGGGCCGCGCGCCGGGCCTCGGCCCGCCCGCCGGCCCGCGGCTGCGGCACCGCGCCGTCGCCACCGTCGGTCGTGAGCGCACCGGGCGCGTCGTCACCACGAGCCGGACCCTCGCCCCACTGACCTGACATCCGTGTACCTTTCACCGGCGGACGCGGCGCCCGTCCTCCCGGGCGCACTGCACACAGAGAGACGGCCGAAACCGGCCCCAGGTTGCACATACGACGGTCGTAATGACCGACGAACGCCTCCCGGGGACCATCCCCGCTCCCCTCCGGAGCCCCTGTAGCCACAGGTAGCCCATTCGGAGCATACAAGCCGGTCATATTCTTTCTCGGCCCGCTCCGGGTCCCCCCGGGCATGGCCGGGCCACCGGGCGAACACGGCAGTTGACGGGGCGACCGGTACGGACGCGACAGGGTGGCGCGGCGTCAGGAATCGGCGGGGAGGCCTCCGGGGTCGATGTGGTCGCCCGTGACGCTCCCGGGCGGGCGGCCGCGCAGACAGGGCTCACTGGCGTCCTCGACCACGCCCTGCTCCAGGAGTTCCTCCACCCACCGGCCGAGCGCCACCCGCACCAGCAGCGGGTCCATCCCCCAGGCGCGGCTCAGGCCGATCGCGGTGGCGTCGAGGCGCCAGCCGTGCTGCTGCAGGGCGATCCACATCGCCGCCGCGGAGGCCCCGCAGCTCCACCGCTCGCCGGTAGCACCCCGGCGCAGTTCGAGCATGCCCCCGGCTCCGACGGAGCCGGTCACGCCGGACACGGGCCGTACCCGTGTCCACATCTCCTCGTCCTCCCTCAACGCAAGCTCCTCTTGGCTGGCCGGATGCCCGGCAGTCGGCCTCCGGAGCCGGTAGCTCCTCACGCACGGCCGACCGCTGACGGTAACAATGCCAGGCTAGGCCGGGCCCGCCGCTACGAGAACCTGCCAAAGCCCCCTATGAGAGGTGGAGTTAGGCCCCACGCCCCCCATAGGGGGTGTCGGCCGCGACGCCTCAGTCGGCGGTCGCGGCCAGCGGCACGCCACCTTCCGGAGCGCCACCTTCCGGAGCGCCACCTTCCGGAGCGGCGCCGCCCTCCGCAGCGGCGCCGGCGCGGTTGACCGCGTCGACGAACACCCGCATGGCCTGGGCGATTTCGTCCCCGTTCGGCGCCCCCTCCGGGTCGAGCAGCCACTGCAGGCCGAGACCCGAGACCAGGGCCAGGTGGAACGAGCCCACCAGCCGCACCGTCTTCTCGTCCCCCTCGCCGATCTCGTCCAGGCCGAGCGGGGCCGCCAGGGCGAGCCGGGCCCGCTCGTAGGCGCGGGCGAGCTGTTCGCGCAGGCCCGGCACCCGGTCGGCCTGGGCGAACGCCTCGATACTGGCGAGCAGCAGGGGTCGCTGGGAGTCGAAGAACTCCGTGACGCTCCGCCAGGCCGTGTCGATCGAAGGATCGGTGGCCTCGTCGAGGATTCTGCGGAGTTCGGTACCCCAGTCCTCGAACGATTCGATCACTGCCTCGCTGAGCAACGCCTCCTTCGAGCCGAAGTGGTACCCGATCGAGGCGAGGTTGGCCCCGGACGCGGCGACGATGTCGCGCGCGGTGGTCCGGGCATAGCCCCGCTCATACAGGCATTTCTTGGCACCAACCAGCAGATCTTCACGATTTCCCACGTTGCCCATCGTAGCCACGGAAGGCCGTTTGCGACATACGTTCGTCAGAGACGCTCGTACATCTTAGACGGACGTACTAGACAAGCATCTAGGACGTACGTATGCTTCAACCATGAACGCAGACACGCAACGTGCCGACCGGAAGGCGTGGATCGGTCTTGCCGTCCTGGTCCTTCCCGTCCTGCTGGTCTCCCTCGACATGCACGTCCTGTCCTACGCGCTGCCCATGATCAGCAGCTCGTTGGAACCGAGCAGCTCGGAGCTGCTGTGGATCATCGACATCTATCCGTTCATGCTGGCCGGGCTGCTGCTCACGATGGGCACGCTCGGTGACCGGATCGGCCGGCGGAAGCTGCTGATGTTCGGTGCGGTCGCCTTCGGCACCGCGTCCGCGCTCGGCGCCTACTCCAGCAGCGCGGAAATGCTCATCCTGACCCGCGCACTGCTCGGCGTCGGTGGCGCGACCCTGATGCCGTCGACGCTCTCGCTCATCCGCAACATGTTCCACAACGCGGAGCAGCGCCGGGCCGCCATCGCCGTCTGGACCGGCGCGTTCGCCGGTGGCGCCATGCTCGGACCGCTCATGGGCGGCGCGATCCTGGAGAAGTTCTGGTGGGGCGCCGTCTTCCTGGTGAACCTCCCGGTCATGGCGGTGCTCGTGGTGCTCGCGCCGCTGCTGCTCCCCGAGTCCAAGGACTCGAATCCCGGCCGGTTCGACTTCCTCAGCTCGTTCCTCTCGCTGGCCGCGCTGCTGCCCACCATCTACGGCGTCCAGCACATGGCCGGGGAGGGCGTCAGCGCCCTGCCGATCGCCACCATCGTGATCGGTCTGACCGTCGGCTACTTCTTCCTGCGCCGCCAGCGGATGCTCGCCCAGCCCATGCTGGACATCAAGCTCTTCCGCAGCCGGGCCTTCACCGCGTCGATCACCGCCAACACGCTCGGTGTCTTCTCGATGGTCGGTTCCAGCCTCTTCACCACCCAGTACCTCCAGATGGTGGCGGGCGTCCGGCCGTTCGTCGCCGGTCTGTACGCACTCCCCGCGGCCGGCGCCGCGATGACCGCCGCCTCGCTGGCGCCGATCGTCGTCCGCCGGGTGCGCCCCGCCTTCGTCGTCGGCACCGGCCTGCTGATCGGTGCGGTCGGCTTCGTCATCCTCGGCCAGGTCGACGGCGGCACCGGGATCGCCGCGCTGGTCGCCGGCACCGCGACCATGGCCGGCGGCATCACGCTCGTCCTGACCATCTCCTCCGACATGATCATCTCCACCGCGCCGCCGGAGAAGGCGGGCACGGTCTCCGGCCTCTCCCAGATCGCCACCGAGTTCGGCGGAGCGCTCGGCATCTCCATCCTGGGCAGCGTCGGCACCGCGGTGTACCGCTCGGACCTCGCCGACAAGGCACCGCAGGGGGTCGCCCCGGCGACGCTCGAATCGGCTCGCGACACGCTCGGCACCGCCCTCGACGTCACCAGCCGGATGCCGAAGGACCTCGGCCAGGCGCTCGCCGACGCGGCCCGGACCTCCTTCACCCACGGCCTCCAGATGGCGATGTTCACCGCCGCCGGCCTGCTGGTCCTGATGGCGCTGCTGGCCGTCACGCTGCTGCGCAAGGTCAGCATCCCGACCAGGTCGGCGGAGCCGGCCGCCCCCGAGTCCCCCGTGGCCCCGGTGCTGCACCAGCCCGAGCCGCGGCCGGTCCACGCCTTCCAGGGGGCGCCGGGCCAGTACGGCCACGACGGCTACGGCACCTCCCAGGACCGGTCCGCCGGGTACGGTGGATCGACGGAGGCCAACTTCTACGGCCCGCAGGGTGGTTCCGAGCAGTACGGCGACCCGGGCACCTACGGCACCGCGGGCCAGGGCCGGGCGCGGCACCGCCGGGGAGGTGAGGAGAACCCGTTCGAACGGCGGTGAGTGAACGGCAGGACAGCGGCAACCGAAGCGTGTGCCGGACCGGGCAACCGGTCCGGCACACGCTTCTATGCGTGGCGGGGCGGTCCGGGGTCACCGAAGGGCTCGGCGCGGACGGGGGGCCGGGACGACCCCGGGGGGCGGGACGGCGAGGGGGGCTCGGGACGGCGAGGGGCTCGGGACGGCCGGGGCGGACAGCGGTCCGGGCCCGCCGGGGCGGTGCGGCGGAGGGCCGGCCGGGGGCGGAGAGGAGAACGGAGGAGAACGGAGGAGAGGGGAGGAGAGGGGAGGGGAGGGGACGGACGCCCCGCTCCCCCGGCCCGGGCGGCCGGCCCCGGACACACGAAAAGGCCCGTGCCACCGGAGACACGGGGAAGGCTCCGGTGGCACGGGCTCGGCCGGGTCGGACCGTCGGTGGGGGCGGCGGTCCGGCCCGGCCTCGGGGAGGCAGGTCCTGCGAGGCGTCCGGTCAGACGCCCAGTTCGTTGTCGAGGATGTCGAACAGGTCCTCGGCGGAGGCTGCTTCGAGCGCGGCCTCGGCGGCGGGCTCCGTTCCGTTCTCCTCGGCGCCCGGGCCGTCGGCCCAACGGGCGCTGAGCGCCCGCAGCCGGGCCGCGATCCGGGCGTGCTCGGCCCCGTCGGGGGTGGCGGCGCCCAGGACGGCCTCCAGGCGGGCCAGTTCGTCCTCCAGGCTGGGCGCGCCGGCCGTCCCGACCAGTTCGCCCCGCAGGTACGCGGCGACGGCGGCCGAGGTCGGCTGGTCGTAGATCAGCGTGGACGGGAGCCGCACCCCGCAGGCCGCCCCGAGACGGTTGCGCAGTTCGACCGCGGCCAGCGAGTCGAATCCCAGCTCGGAGAAGCCCCGTCCGGCGTCGACCGCCTCCGGGCCCGCGTGGCCGAGGACCGCGGCGACGTGCGTCCGGACCAGGGTCAGCAGCAGGGCGAGCTGCTCCTCCTCGGCGAGCGCCGACAGCCGCTGGGCGAGGCCGTCGGCCCCGGCCTGCTGCCCGCTCCCGGCCGCCCGGCGGTCGCGCCGCACCGGCACCCGGACCAGTTCGCGCAGCAGGTGCGGAACACCCTCCGCCGCGGCCCGCGCCCGGATCGGCGCGATGTCGAGGCGGACCGGGAGGAGCACGGCGTCGTCGGAGCGCAGGGCCGCGTCGAAGAGCGCGAGGCCCTCCGCCACGGGGAGCGCGGTGACCCCCGAACGCGACATCCGCGCCCGGTCGGTCTCGCCGAGCCCCTCGCCCATGCCCTCGCCCGACTCCCACAGACCCCAGGCCAGCGAGACGGCGGGCCGGCCGGCCGCCCTGCGGTGCTGCGCCAGGGCGTCCAGATAGGCGTTGGCGGCGGCGTAGTTGGCCTGGCCGGCGCTGCCCATGGTGCCGGCCAGAGAGGAGAAGAGGACGAACGTACGGACCGGGTGACCGGCCGTCAGCTCATCCAGATGGGCGGCGGCGTCGAGCTTGGGCCGTAGCACCGCGTCGTAGCGTTCCGGCGTCAGGGACGCGAAGGTCCCGTCGTCCAGGACGCCCGCCGTGTGCAGCACCCCGGTGAGCGGGTGCGCACCCGGGATCGCGTCCAGCGCCCCGGCCAGGGCCGCCCGGTCGGTGACGTCGCAGGCCCGGACGGTGACGCTCTTGGCACCCAGCTCCAGCAGTTCGTCACGGAGCTCCGGTGCTCCTGCCGCCCGCTCCCCGCGCCGGCTGAGCAGCAGCAGGTGTCGCACGCCGTGCCCGGAGACCAGGTGGCGGGCCACGGCGGTGCCCAGGCCGCCGGTGCCGCCGGTGACCAGCACCGTTCCGTCCGGGTCGAAGGCGGGCTCGGAGTCGTCGGTCGCACGGCCGGTCACCGGCGGTTCGGCCCGGACCAGGCGCGGGACCAGCAGCGCGCCGTCGCGGACCGCCACCTCCGGCGCGCCGAGGGCCACGGCCGCGGGCAGCAGGCCGAAGCCGTCCGCCGGGTCCGCGTCGACCAGGGTCAGCCGCTGCGGGTACTCCGCCTGGACGGAGCGCAGGAGACCCCACAGCGGTGCGTGGGCGAGATCCGGCACGGCGTCCCCGGCGGCGGCCGCCACCGCGCCCGCGGTGAGGACGACCAGGCGGGCGCCCTCCAGCCGGTCGTCGGCGAGCAGCCGGGCGAGCGTCTCGGCGGTGCGGCGGACGAGCGCCCGTGCCTCGCCACCGGCCGGGTCGTGCAGGACGATCACCTCGGGCGCGGTGTCGCCCTGGTCCAACGCCCGGGTGAGCTCGGCGAGTTCGCCCCAGGTGTCGACGCCCGCGCCGAGCTCGTCGGCGGCCGGGCCGGCTCCGAGGACGGCCCAGCGGGCGTCCGGGACGGTGGCGGGCGCGGCCGCCGTCCGCCAGGAGATCCGGTACATCGCACCGGCGGCGGCGCCCCGGGCCGGAGCGAGCTGCTCGGCCGGCACGGCGCGTGCCACCAGGGAGCGCACCGAGAGAACCGGTGCGCCCGACGGGTCGGCGGCGTCGACGGCGACCACCTCGGGCCCGGAGACCCGGAGCCGGATGCGCAGGGCGGTGGCCCCCGCCGAGAACAGCGTCACGCCGTTCCACGAGAACGGGAGCCGCGGCCCGGCGGCCGGGTCGTCGTCCACGCCGGCGCCCGGCAGCAGCGTCGCGTGCAGCGCCGCGTCGAGCAGGGCCGGGTGGAGCCCGAAGGCCACGCCGTCCGCGTGGGCCTCCTCGGGCAGCGCCACCTCCGCGAACACGTCGTCGCCGCTCCGCCAGGCCTTGCGCAGGCCCTGGAAGGCCGGGCCGTAGCCGTAGCCCTGACCGGCCAGTTCGTCGTAGGCGTCCAGGACGGGCAGCTCCTCGGCCCCCTCGGGCGGCCAGACCGTCAGGTCGGCGCCCTGCTCGGCGGGCTGGTCGGCGCCCTCCTCGGCGGGCTGGTCGGCGGGCAGCAGGATGCCGCTCGCGTGGACCGTCCACTCGTGGTCGGACTCCGCGCCCTCGGGGCGTGCGTGGACGCGGACCGGCCGCTGCCCCTCCTCGTCCGGTGCGCCGACCGCCACCTGGAGCTGGACGGCGCCGTGTTCGGGCAGGGCCAGCGGGGCGGTCAGCGTCAGCTCGTCGAGCCGGCCGGATCCGACCTGGTCACCGGCCCGGACGGCCAGCTCCACGAACGCGGAACCGGGCAGCAGGACGGTGCCGGCCACCGCGTGGTCGGCCAGCCAGGGCTGGGCGGCCACGGAGAGCCGACCGGTGAGCACCACGCCGTCGGAGTCGGGGAGTTCGACGGCCGCGCCGAGCAGCGGGTGCGCGGTCGGCCGCAGGCCCAGGGCGGAGGCGTCCACGGCGGCGGGCGCCGCGTCGAGCCAGTAGCGCTCGTGCTGGAAGGCGTAGGTCGGCAGGTCCACCCGGCGGGCGCCGGACCCACGGAAGAGGCCTTCGCCGTCGAGCGCCCAGCCGCTGATGTAGGCGTCCGCGACGGCGGCGAGGAAGGTCCGGGCCTCGTCGCGGCCCTTGCGCAGCGCGGGCACGAGGAGGGCGTCGTCGGGGTCGGCCAGACAGGCCTGGGCCATGCCGGTCAGCACCCCGTCGGGACCGAGTTCGAGGTAGCGGGTGACGCCGGCGTCCTCCAGCGCCCTGATCCCGTCGGCGAAGCGGACGGCCTGGCGGACGTGGCGCACCCAGTACTCCGGATCACGCAGCTCCTCGCCGGCCGCGATGCGACCCGTCACGTTCGACACCACGGCGAGCTGGGGCTCGCCGAAGGAGAGGCCCCGGACGACGGCCCGGAACTCCTCCAGCATCGGCTCCATCAGCGGCGAGTGGAACGCGTGCGAGACCGTCAGCCGGACGGAGGCGATGCCACGCTCCTCCAACTGCGCGACCACCTCGCCCACCGCGGCCTCGGCACCCGAAATCACCACCGACGCGGGCCCGTTGACCGCCGCCACCCCGACCTCGGCCTCGTGGACCTTCAGCAGCGGCAGCACGTCCGCCTCGGCGGCCCGGACGGCCACCATCACGCCACCGGCCGGCAGCGCCTGCATCAGCCGGCCACGCGCGGCGACCAGCGTGCACGCATCCGCCAGCGACAGCACACCGGCCACATGCGCAGCCGCGATCTCACCCACCGAGTGCCCGGCCAGGAAGTCCGCCCGCACACCCAGCGACTCCACCAGCCGGTACAGCGCCACCTCGACCGCGAACAACGCCGACTGCGTGAAGACCGTGTCATCCAGCGAACCCGACGCACCCGCGATCACCTCGCGCAGCGACACACCCAACTCACCGTCCAGCAGCCCACACACCTCGTCCAGCGCGGCCGCGAACACCGGGAACACCGACGCCAGCCCGGCGCCCATCCCGACCCGCTGCGAACCCTGACCCGTGAACAGGAACGCCGTCCGGCCTGCGCCCGCCCGACCGGTGACCGCCAGGTCCGAAGGGCGGCCCTCGGCCACCGCGGCCAGCTCGGCCAGCACCTCCTCACGCGTCGCACCCAGCACCACCGCGCGGTGGGGGTGCGTGGTGCGCGTGGTCACCGACGAGTAGCCGAGGTCCAGCAGACGGGAGGAGTCGGCGGCGACGAACTCCCGCAGCCGCTCGGCCTGCGCCCGCAGCGCCTCCTCCGTCCGGCCGGAGACCGCGAGCGGGACCAGGGCGCCGTCGGGCCACTGCCCCTCGGCGGTCCGCTCGGCCTCCTCGACGGGCTGGGCCGCCGGGGCCTCCTCCAGGATGACGTGCGCGTTGGTGCCGCTGATGCCGAACGAGGAGATACCGGCCCGGCGCGGTGTGCCGTCCGTCTTCTCCCACGGCTGTGCCTGCGTCAACAGCTCGACGGCGCCGGCCGACCAGTCCACGTGCGAGGACGGGGCGTCCACGTGCAGCGTCTTCGGCAGCACCTCGTGGCGCATCGCCTGGACCATCTTGATGATGCCCGCGACGCCCGCGGCGGCCTGGGTGTGGCCCAGGTTCGACTTCACCGAGCCCAGCCAGAGCGGCCGGCCCTCCGGACGGTCCTGGCCGTACGTCGCCAGCAGTGCCTGCGCCTCGATCGGGTCACCCAGCGTCGTACCCGTGCCGTGCGCCTCGACGGCGTCCACGTCGGACGTCGACAGACCCGCGTCGGCCAGCGCCGCCCGGATCACCCGCTGCTGCGACGGACCGTTCGGCGCCGTCAGCCCGTTGCTCGCACCGTCCTGGTTCACCGCGGAGCCCCGCACGACTGCGAGGACGGGGTGGCCCTTGCGGCGGGCCTCCGAGAGCCGCTCCACCAGGAGCACACCGACGCCCTCGCCCCAGCCGGTGCCGTCCGCCGCCTCGGCGAACGGCTTGCAGCGGCCGTCCGCGGCCAGACCGCGCTGGCGGGTGAAGTCGATGAACGTGTCCGGGGTGGCCATGACGGTGACACCGCCCGCCAGTGCGAGGTCGCACTCGCCGCGGCGCAGCGCCTGGATCGCCCAGTGCAGGGCGACCAGCGAGGAGGAGCACGCGGTGTCGACGGACACCGCGGGGCCCTCCAGACCGAGGCTGTAGGAGACCCGGCCGGAGACCACGCTGCCCAGGCTGCCGTTGCCGAGGTAGCCGCTGACGTCCTCGGGGACGGCGCCGAGCCGGGTGGCGTAGTCGTGGTACATCACGCCGGCGAAGACGCCGGTCTGGCTGCCCTTGAGCGTGGACGGGTCGATGCCGGCCCGCTCGATCGCCTCCCAGGAGGCCTCCAGCAGCAGGCGCTGCTGCGGGTCGAGGGCCAGCGCCTCGCGCGGGGAGATGCCGAAGAACTCGGCGTCGAAGTCGGCCGCGTCGTACAGGAACCCGCCCTCGCGGCTGATGGTCCGGCCCGGCTTGCCCGGCTCCGGGTCGTAGATGGCGTCGGTGTCCCAGCCGCGGTTCTCGGGGAATCCGCCGATGCCGTCACGGCCGGCGGCCAGCAGCTCCCACAGCTCCTCGGGCGAGCGGACGTCGCCGGGGAAGCGGCAGCTCATCCCGACGATCGCGATCGGCTCGTCGTCCGAGAACACGACGGCGGGACCGGACTCGGCGCCGGGCTCCTCCTCGGCGCCGACGAGTTCGCCCCGCAGGAAGCGGGCCAGCACGTCGGAGGCCGGGTAGTCGAAGACGAGCGTGGCGGGCAGCCGCAGGCCGGTCTCCTGGTTGAGCCGGTTGCGCAGGCTCACTGCCGCGAGGGAGTCGAAGCCGAGCTCCTTGAAGGCGCGCTGCGGCTCCACGGCGTCCTTGCCGCCGTGGCCCAGGACGCCCGCGACCTCGGCGCGGACCAGGTCGAGCAGGAAGGTGTCGCGTTCGTCCGCCGCCATGCGGACGAGACGGTCGCGCAGGCTGTCGGACGCGCCGGCTCCGGCTGCGGCCCGGCGGGCGGCCACGGGGACCAGACCGCGGAGCATCGCCGGCACGGGCTCGGCCGAGCGACGGACGGCGGCGAAGTCCCAGTGGACCGGCAGCAGCACCGGCTCCTCGGAGGCGAGCGCCGCGTCGAAGAGCGCCACGCCCTTCTCCGCCGTGAGCGCGAGGACGCCGCCGGCGGCGATGCGGTCGATGTCGGCCTGGGAGAGGTTGCCGCCCATGCCGGCGCCGGTGCCCCAGAGGCCCCAGGCCAGCGAGAGTGCGGGCAGGCCCTCCTCCCGGCGCCGGCGGGCCAGCGCGTCCAGGTAGGCGTTGGCCGCGGCGTAGTTGCCCTGGCCGGCGCCGTCGAGGGTGCCGGCCATGGAGGAGAACAGGATGAAGGCCTTGAGGCCGAGGTCGCGGGTCAGCTCGTGCAGGTGCCGGGCGGCGTCGGCCTTGGGGCGGAGGACGGTGTCGAACCGCTCCGGATCGAGGGAGGTGATGGTCCCGTCGTCGACGATGCCGGCGGTGTGGATGACGGCGGTCAGCGGGTGGGCCTCCCCGACGCGGTCGAGGACGGCGGCCAGGGCCTCCCGGTCGGCGACGTCGGCGGCTTCCAGCCGGACGGATTCTGCGCCGAGGGCGAGCAGTTCGTCGCGCAGGCCGGTCGCGCCGGGGGCGGTGTCGCCGCGGCGGCTGACCAGCGCGAGGTGGCGGACGCCGTGCGCGGTGACCAAGTGGCGGGCGATGACGGCACCGAGGCCGCCCGTGCCGCCGGTGACGAGGACGGTTCCGGTGCCGTCGAACGGCGAGCCGGTGCCGCTCTCGGCGCGGACCACGCGCGGAGCGAACGCCGCGCCGTCGCGCAGCGCGAGTTCGGGCTCGCCGGACCCGACGGCCGCCGTCAGCAGGGACGTGTCACCGTCGGCCGGTTCGACCAGGACGAACCGGCCTGGCTCCTCGGCCTGCGCGGAGCGCACCAGACCCGCCACGGCGCCTCCGGTCAGCGACCCGGGCTCCGTCAGCACGACCAGCTTCGAGGATTCGAAGCGGTCGTCGGCCAGCCAGGACTGAAGCATCGCCAGGACCCGGTTGACGGTCTCCCGAAGGTCACCGTCGCCGACCGGAAGCAGCACCACGTCCGCACCCACCGCCGACTCCAGGTCGGCGACCGCCTCCACACCGGACACCCCGGCACCCAACGCCACCCAACGACCCTCCCGCACCACACCCGCATCCACCGGGAGCTGAGTCCAGTCCAGCCGGAACAGCGCGTCGTGCGTGGCGGCCGGAGCGGCGGAGAGCTGCTCGGGGGTGACGGTGCGCAGGGCGAGCGAGTCGACGGAGGCGACGGGCGCGCCGCTCGGGTCGGCGAGCTCCAGGGAGACCGCCTCGGCGCCCCGGGCCGTGAGCCGGACCCGCAGCGCGGACGCCCCGGTGGCGTGCAGGCGCACGCCGCTCCATGCGAAGGGCAGCCGCAGTGCGGTGTCCGCCACCTGGGCGCCCTGGCCGGCGGCGTGCAGGGCGGCGTCGAGCAGCGCCGGGTGCAGGCCGAAGCGGGTGGCCTGGTCCCGGACCTCCTCGGGCAGGACGACCTCGGCGAAGACGTCGTCACCGCGGCGCCAGACGGCGCGCAGCCCCTGGAAGGCGGGCCCGTAGCCGTAGCCCTGTTCGGTCATCCGCGCGTAGGCGTCCGACACGTCGACCTTGGCCGCGCCCTTCGGCGGCCAGGCGGTCAGGTCGAAGGACGGCCCGCTCTGCCCCGGCAGCAGCGTGCCGGTGGCGTGGACGGTCCACGGCCGCTCCCCCGCGCCGGCGGAGACCGACCGGTCGTCGGGGCGGGCGTGGATGCGGACGGGGCGGCCGCCGCCGTCGCCGGGGGCGCCGACGGAGACCTGGATCTGCACGCCGCCCTGCGCGGGCAGGACCAGCGGCGCAGTCAGGGTCAGTTCGTCCAGCAGGCCGTAGCCGACCTGGTCACCGGCCCGGATCGCCATCTCGACGAAGGCGGTGCCGGGCAGCAGCACCGTGCCGCCCGCGGCGTGGTCGGCGAGCCACGGCTGGGTCTCCAGGCTGAGCAGCCCGGTGAGCAGTGCCTCGTCCGCGTCGGCGATGGCGATGGCGGCGCCGAGCAGCGGGTGGTCGGCCGCGGCCAGGCCGAGCGCGGCCGGGTCGCCGGTGTCGGCGACGGACTCGGGCCAGTAGCGCTCGTGCTGGAAGGCGTAGGTCGGCAGGTCCACCCGGTGGGCGCCGCGGCCCGCGTGGAAGGCCTGCCAGTCCACCGCGACGCCCAGGGTGTGCGCCCGGCCGAGCGCCTCGGTGAAGCCCTCGGCGGGGGCGTCCGGACCCGGCGGGGCGATCACGGCGGTGGGGACGTCGGCGGTGGCCGCCTCCAGGACGGTGGCGGCGGGCAGGGCGGCCGGGCCGGCGTCGACGAAGAGCGTGTGGCCGTTCCCGACCAGGGCGCGCACCGCCCGGGCGTACTCCTCGTCCGTCCTGCTGAGGTGGAGCTGGACGGCGGCCGAGCCGGCGCGGCTGCCGGCCGGCAGCTCGGCGGTGGCGTCGGCGGCGAGCCGGGCCGCCTCGGCCGGGGCGACGGCCCCGGCCAGCCGGGCGGCGGCGATCGCGCCGCTGCCGTGGCCGAGCACGGCGGTGGGGCGCAGGCCGTGCGCACGCCACAGGGCGGCGAGCGCGACCTGGACGGCGTAGGCGCCGGCCCGGGCGACGTCCGGGCGGTCCGGGGCCGGCGCCGTCGGCGCTCCCTCGACCACCGCGGTGAGGTCCCAGCCGGTGTGGCTGCGCAGCTCGGCGGCCACCGTCCGCAGCTGCTCGGCGAAGAGCGGGGAGGCGGCGGCCAGGCCGCGGGCGAGCGGTGCCCAGTCGGCGGGCCCGGCGCCGGCGGCGCCGCCGTGGTCGGGCAGGACGAGGACGGTGCGGGGCTCTCGCCCGGCCACACCCCGGGCCAGCCCGGCGGACTCCTCGCCCCGGGCGAGGGCGCGCAGGCCGGCGCTCAGCGCCTCGGCGTCGGCGACGGTCAGCGCGGCCCGGTGCTCCAGGGCCGCACGGGACAGCGCCAGGGAGTACGCGACGTCCGGAAGGCCGGGGGCGCCTGCCTCCTCCAGGCGGTGCAGGAGGCGCTCGGCCTGGGCGCGGAGGGCGGGTTCGTCCCGGGCGGAGAGCACGAACGGCAGCGTGGCGGTGCCCCCGGCCGTCCAGGCCCGGGGCCCGTCGGTGCCGGCCGGCGCCGCGTCGCCGCGGGCCGGGGCCTCCTGGGCGGCGCCGTCCTCCTCGGCCGGGGCCTCCTCGATGATCACGTGCGCGTTGGTTCCGCTGATGCCGAACGAGGAGATGCCGGCCCGGCGCGGCGCGCCGTCCGCCTGCTCCCACGGCCGGGCCTCGGCGAGCAGTTCGACGGCGCCCGCCTCCCACTCCACCTGGGAGGTCGGCGCGTCCACGTGCAGGGTCCGGGGCAGCACCCCGTGGCGCATCGCCTGGACCATCTTGATGATGCCCGCGGCGCCCGCCGCGGCCTGGGTGTGGCCCATGTTGGACTTGATCGAGCCGAGCCAGAGCGGCCGGCCCTCCGGCCGTTCCCGGCCGTAGGTGGCGAGCAGCGCCTGCGCCTCGATGGGGTCGCCGAGGCGGGTGCCGGTGCCGTGCGCCTCCACCGCGTCGACCTCGGCGGCGGAGAGCCGGGCGTTGGCGAGCGCGGCGCGGATGACGCGCTGCTGGGACGGTCCGTTGGGTGCGGTGAGCCCGTTGCTGGCGCCGTCCTGGTTGAGGGCGGAGCCCCGGACGACGGCCAGCACCCGGTGCCCGTTCCGGCGCGCGTCGCAGAGGCGCTCCAGGACGAGCATGCCCACGCCCTCCGACCAGCCGGTGCCGTCGGCGGCCTCGGCGAAGGACTTGCAGCGGCCGTCGGGGGCGAGGCCGCGCTGACGGCTGAACTCGACGAAGGTGCGCGGCGTCGACATCACCGTCACACCGCCGGCCAGCGCCAGCGTGGAGGTGCCCTGGCGCAGCGACTGGGCCGCCAGGTGCACCGCCACCAGCGAGGACGAGCAGGCGGTGTCGATCGAGATGGCCTGACCCTCCAGGCCCAGGCTGTACGACACGCGCCCCGACACGACACTGCTGTCCGTGCCGACGACCAGGAACCCCTCCGCGCCCTCGGCGACCGTGCCGGGCCGTGCGTGGTAGTCGGCGGCCATGACGCCGACGAACACCGAGGTCTGGCTGCCGCGCAGCGTGTGCACGTCGATGCCGGCGTGCTCGAACGCCTCCCAGGACGCCTCCAGGACCATCCGCTGCTGCGGGTCCGTGGCGGAGGCCTCGTGCGGGCTCATGCTGAAGAACGGCGCGTCGAACAGCGGGGCGTCGTGCAGGAACCCGCCCTCCCTGGCGTAGGTCTTGCCGGACCGCGAGGCGTCGGTGTCGAAGACGCCTTCGAGGTCCCAGCCCCGGTCCTCGGGGAACCCGGTGACGGCGTCCCGGCCCTCGGCGACCAGCCGCCACAGGTCGTCCGCGTTCCCGACCCCGCCGGGGAAGCGGCAGCTCATCCCGACGATCGCGATCGGTTCCTGGGCCGCGGCGGTGACCTGGTCGTGCCGCCGGCGCAGCCGCTCGTTCTCCAGCAGCGACTTGCGCAGCGCGTCCGCTATCTGCTCGACAGAAGTACTCACAGTTCCTACGCCTTCCTCGGTCACTCGGAGTCGCTGCGCCGGGCCGCCTCGGCCAACAGGGCCTCGAGGTCCATCGCCATGATCGATTCGCTCTGGTCCGCCTGCGCGGTGTCGTCCTGCTGTGCGGGCCCGCCGGGTGCAGCGAGCGCGAGCAGCTGGTCGAGCAGCCCGGCCTCGCGGACGCGGGCGAGCGAGAGGGTGCCGAGCGTCTGGCGGAACGCGTCCTCGTCCAGCTCCCCGCCGGAGCCGGCGGCCACCTCGGGGATGTCCGGGAGCAGTTCGGTGAGCAGGTGCTTGGAGAGCGCCACCGGGCTCGGGTAGTCGAAGATCAGCGTCGCGGGCAGGCGCTGTCCGGTGGCCTTGTTGAGCCGGTTGCGCAGTTCGACGGCGGTGAGCGAGTCGAAGCCGACCTCCTGGAAGGAGCGCGCCGGGTCCACCGTGGCGGCGGAGGTGTGGCCCAGGACGGCGGCCACGTGCGCGCAGATCAGGTTCTGGAGCAGGTGGAGCTGCTCGTCCTGCGACAGGCCCGCGAGCTGCGACTCCAGGCTCTCGTCCGCCGCGGGCGCGGCGGCCGGAGCGGCCTTCGCCGCCCGGGGCGCGCGGGGTTCGGCCGCCGGGACCAGGGTCCGCAGCATGGCGGGGACGCCGCCGGTACGGGCGCGCAGGCCCGCCGGGTCGAGCTTGACGGGCAGCAGCACCGCCTCGTCGGCACTCAGCGAGGCGTCGAACAGCGCGAGGCTCTCCTCGGCCGAAAGGCCCACCACGCCGGAGGAGTTGATGCGCTGGACGTCGGCGCGGCCGAGGTTGCCGCCCATGCCGGTGCCGGTGTCCCAGAGGCCCCAGGCCAGCGAGAGTGCGGGCAGGCCGTCCAGCCAGCGCTGGCGGGCCAGCGCGTCCAGGTAGGCGTTGGCCGCGGCGTAGTTGCCCTGGCCGGCGCCGTCCAGCGTGCCCGCCACCGAGGAGAACATGACGAAGGCGCGCAGCGGGAGGTCCCGGGTCAGCTCGTGCAGGTGCCAGGCCGCATCCGCCTTGGGGCGCAGCACCGCGTCCACCCGCTCCGGGGTCAGGGAGCCGATCGTCCCGTCGTCCACCACACCGGCCGTGTGCACCACGCCGGCCAGCGGGCGCTCCTTCTCCACCCGGTCCAGGACGGCCGCCAGCGCCTCGCGGTCGGCGACGTCCGCCGCCTCCAGCAGCACCGACTCGGCGCCCAGGGCGAGGAGTTCGTCCCGCAGCTCCGCGGCGCCCGGCGCCGCCTCACCGCGGCGGCTCACCAGCGCCAGGCTCCGCACCCCGTGGCCGGTCACCAGGTGGCGGGCGACGACCGCGCCCAGACCACCCGTGCCACCGGTCACCAGAACCGTCCCGGTGCCGTCGAACGGCGAACCGGTCCCGGTCTCGGCCCGCACCACCCGCGGGACGAACACCGTGCCGTCGCGCAGGGCCAGTTCGGGCTCTCCCGAGGCGACGGCCGCGGGCAGCAGCCGCAGCGACGCGTCGCCGCCGGCCAGCTCCACCAGCACGAACCGCTCCGGGTTCTCCGCCTGAGCCGACCGCACCAGGCCGGCCACCGCACCGCCGGCCAGTGACGGGGCCTCCGTCAGGACGACCAGGCGCGAGGACTCGAACCGGTCGTCCGCCTGCCAGGACCGGAGCACCTCCAGCACGCGGGCCGTCTCCGCCCGCACCCCGGCGGGGCTGTCGTCCGGCCCGCCGGCCGGCAGCAGCACGACCGTCGAACCGGCCACCGCGTCGAGCTCCGGGGCCGCCTCGACGCCCCACTGGGCCGCCCAGGCATCCGACTGCGGGCCGACCACGGCCCAGCGGCCCTCCATCGGCACCGCGGGGTCCAGCGGCTCGGCCACCCACTCCATCCGGTAGACCGTGCGGGTGGCGCCGCCGCTGCGCGCCGCCTCGATCTGGTCGACCGACACCGGCCGCGCCACCATCGACCCCACCGTCATCACGGGCAGGCCCGCGCTGTCGGCGATGACCAGCGACGACTCGTCCGGCGAAGAGGAGGAGACCTTCACCCGCAGCCCGGTGACGCCCGGCGTGAGCAGGGAGACGTCGGACCAGGCGAAGGGCAGCGAGGCCCCCTCGGTGCCGCGCGGGGAGTTGTCGAGCAGCTCCGTGGCGTGCAGCGCGGAGTCGAGCAGCGCGGGGTGCAGGCCGAAGGCGGCCGCGTCCACGTGCGCCTCCTCCGGGAGGGCGATCTCCGCGAAGATCTCGCCGTTGCGCTTCCAGGCGGCCCGCAGCCCCTGGAAGACCGGGCCGTAGCCCAGCCCGTCGGCGGCCAGTTCGGCGTAGAGGCCGTCCAGGGCGATCGCCTCGGCGCCCTTCGGCGGCCAGACGCTCAGGCCCGCGGCCGCCTCCGGTGCGGCGTCGGTCAGCGTGCCCGTGGCGTGCTTCAGCCACAGGCGCTCACCCGGCGCGTCCTCCAGCCGGGAGTAGACCGAGAACGGGAGTCGGCCCGCCTCGTCCGGGTCGCCGACGACGACCCGCAGCTGGCAGCCGGCGCGCTCCGGGAAGACCAGCGGCGCCTGGAGGGTCAGCTCCTCCAGGAAGCCGTGACCGGTGTGCAGGCCCGCGTGGATCGCCAGGTCGACGAAGGCCGTGCCCGGCAGCAGGACGGACCCGGCGACGGTGTGGTCGGCCAGCCAGGGGTGCGAGTCGAGACCGACCCGGCCCGTGAACAGGTAGCCGTCGGAGTCGGGCAGTTCGACGGCCGCCCCCAGGAAGGGGTGCTCCGTCGCGGCCTGGCCCAGGGAAGCCGCATCACCGGCCGCCGCCACGGCGTCGAGCCAGTAGTGCTCGTGCTGGAAGGCGTAGGTCGGCAGGTCGACGCGGCGGGCGCCGGTGCCCCGGAACACGGCCGCCCAGTCGACGTCCGCGCCCGCCTCGAACACGGCGGCCAGAGCGGCCAGCAGGGCGGGGGCCTCGTCGCGGCCCTTGCGCAGCGCGGGCACGAGGAGGGCGTCGTCGGGGTCGGCCAGACAGGCCTGGGCCATGCCGGTCAGCACCCCGTCGGGACCGAGTTCGAGGTAGCGGGTGACGCCGGCGTCCTCCAACGCCCGGATCCCGTCGGCGAAACGGACGGCCTGGCGGACGTGGCGCACCCAGTACTCCGGATCACGCAGCTCGTCAGCGGCCGCGATGCGACCCGTCACGTTCGACACCACGGCGAGCTGGGGCTCGCCGAAGGAGAGGCCCCGGACGACGGCCCGGAAGTCCTCCAGCATCGGCTCCATCAGCGGCGAGTGGAACGCGTGCGAGACCGTCAGCCGGACGGAGGCGATGCCACGCTCCTCCAGCTTCCTCACGACCTTGCCCACCGCGGCCTCGGCACCCGAAATCACCACCGACGCGGGCCCGTTGACCGCCGCCACCCCGACCTCGGCCTCGTGGCCCTTCAGCAGCGGCAACACGTCCGCCTCGGCCGCCCGGACAGCCACCATGACGCCACCGGCGGGCAGCGCCTGCATCAGCCGGCCACGCGCGGCGACCAGCGTGCACGCATCCGCCAGCGACAGCACACCGGCCACATGCGCAGCCGCGATCTCACCCACCGAGTGCCCGGCCAGGAAGTCCGCCCGCACACCCAGCGACTCCACCAGCCGGTACAGCGCCACCTCGACCGCGAACAACGCCGACTGCGTGAAGACCGTGTCATCCAGCGAACCCGACGCACCCGCGATCACCTCGCGCAGCGACACACCCAACTCACCGTCCAGCAGCCCACACACCTCGTCCAGGGCAGCTGCGAACACCGGGAAGGCCTCGTACAGTTCACGACCCATCCCGACCCGCTGCGAACCCTGACCCGTGAACAGGAACGCCGTCTTGCCCTCGGAGCGCGCCGCCCCCGTCCCGGCGTCTTCGCCGGCAGCGATCGCCGCCAGGCTGCCCAGGAAGTCCTCGCGCGTCGAACCGAACACCACGGCACGCCGGGCGTGCGCGGTACGCGTGGTCAGCGACGAGTAGCCGAGGTCCAGCAGGCGCGAGGAGTCGGCAGCGACGAACGCGTGCAGCCGCTCGGCCTGCGCCCGCAGCGCCTCGTCCGTCCGGCCGGAGACCGCGAGCGGCACCGGCACACCCGACGGCCAGCCCGCACCCGGCTCCTCTGCGGTCTCCTCGACGGGCTCAGCCGCCGGGGTCTCCTCCAGAATCACGTGCGCGTTGGTGCCGGAAATCCCGAACGACGACACACCCGCACGACGCGGCGCACCGTCCGCCTTCTCCCAGGCGCGAGCCTCGGCCAGCAACTCGACGGCGCCGGCCTCCCAGTCCACATGCGAGGACGGCGCATCCACGTGCAGCGTCTTCGGCAGCACGCCGTGGCGCATCGCCTGCACCATCTTGATGATCGCCGCCACGCCGGCGGCGGCCTGGGTGTGGCCGAGGTTCGACTTCACCGAACCCAGCCACAACGGGCTGCCCTCCGGGCGGCCCTGGCCGTACGTCGCCAGCAGCGCCTGCGCCTCGATCGGGTCACCCAGCGTGGTGCCCGTGCCGTGCGCCTCCACCACGTCCACGTCGGCGGTCGACAGACCCGCGTTGGCCAGCGCCGCCCGGATCACCCGCTGCTGCGACGGACCGTTCGGCGCGGTGATGCCGTTGCTCGCACCGTCCTGGTTGACCGCCGAACCGCGGACCACGGCCAGCACCTCGTGCCCGAGCCGACGCGCGTCCGACAACCGCTCCACCAGGAGCACGCCCACGCCCTCGCCCCAGCCGGTGCCGTCCGCCGCCTCCGCGAACGCCTTGCAGCGGCCGTCCTTGGCGAGGCCCCGCTGCCGGCTGAAGTCGGTGAAGGTCTCGGGGGTCGCCATGACGGTGACCCCGCCCGCCAGCGCGAGGTCGCACTCGCCGCGGCGCAGCGCCTGGATCGCCCAGTGCAGCGCCACCAGCGAGGACGAGCACGCCGTGTCCACCGACACCGCCGGACCCTCCAGGCCCAGGCTGTAGGCGACGCGGCCGGAGACCACGCTGCCCAGGCTGCCGTTACCCAGGTACGTCTCCAGGTCCTCCGGGACCACACCGAGGCGGGACGCGTAGTCGTGGTACATCACGCCCGCGAAGACGCCGGTCTGGCTGCCCTTGAGCGTGGACGGGTCGATGCCGGCGCGCTCGATGGCCTCCCAGGAGGCCTCGAGCAGCAGGCGCTGCTGCGGGTCGGTGGCCATCGCCTCGCGCGGGCTGATGCCGAAGAACTCGGCGTCGAAGTCGGCCGCGTCGTGCAGGAAGCCGCCCTCGTTGGAGTAGGTCTTGCCCGGCTTGCCCGGCTCGGGGTCGTAGATGCCCTTCGTGTCCCAGCCCCGGTTCTCGGGGAACCGGGTGATGCCGTCGCGGCCGGCGGCCAGCAGCTCCCACAGCTCCTCGGGCGAGCGGACCTCGCCGGGGAAGCGGCAGCTCATCCCGACGATGGCGATCGGCTCGTCGTCGGTGAGCACCACGGCGGGGGCGGCCTCGACGGCCGGGGTGTCGGCCCCGACCACGGTCTCCTTGATGTGGTCGGCGAGCGCCTGGGGGGTCGGGTAGTCGAAGACGAGCGTGGCGGGCAGCCGCAGGCCGGTCTCCTGGTTGAGCCGGTTGCGCAGCTCGACGGCCGAGAGGGAGTCGAAGCCGATCTCGGTGAAGGCGCGCTTGCTGTCGATGGCCGCGCTGCTCTCGTGGTGCAGGACGGCGGCGACGTGGGTGCGCACCAGGTCGAGCAGGGTCCGGGTGCGCTCGTCCGCGGAGAGCCCGGCGAGGCGCTGGGCGATCGGGGACGCGGCCTGGCCGGCGCCGCCCTTCTCGGCGGCGCGCCGGGTCGTCGTACGGACGAGGTCGCGCAGGACGGCGGGGACGCCGTCGGCGCGGGCCCGCAGATCGGCCTGGTCGAGGCGGACGGGGAGGAGGACGGGCTCGTCGCTCGTGAGCGCGGCGTCGAGGAGGGCGAGGCTCTCCTCGGCCGAAAGGCCCACCATGCCCGAGGAGTTGAGACGGTCGACGTCAGCGCGGCTGAGGTTGCCGCCCATGCCGGTGCCGGTGTCCCAGAGGCCCCAGGCCAGCGAGAGTGCGGGCAGGCCCTCCTCCCGGCGCCGGCGGGCCAGCGCGTCCAGGTAGGCGTTGGCCGCGGCGTAGTTGCCCTGGCCGGCGCCGTCCAGCGTGCCCGAGGCCGAGGAGAAGAGGACGAAGGCGCGCAGCGGGAGGTCCCGGGTCAACTCGTGCAGGTGCCACGCGGCGTCCGCCTTCGGGCGCAGCACCGTGTCCACCCGCTCCGGGGTGAGCGAGCCGATCGTCCCGTCGTCCACCACACCGGCCGTGTGCACCACACCCGTCAGCGGACGGTCCTGCGGCACCCGGCCGAGGACGGCCGCCAGCGCCTCACGGTCGGCGACGTCCGCCGCCTCCACCAGCACCGACTCCACACCCAGGCCGAGGAGTTCGTCCCGCAGCTCCGCGGCGCCCGGCGCCGCCTCACCACGGCGGCTCACCAGCACCAGACTCCGCACCCCGTGCCCGGTCACCAGGTGCCGGGCCACCACCGCGCCCAGACCACCCGTGCCACCGGTCACCAGCACCGTCCCCGTGCCGTCGAACGGCGCTTCGGCAGCGTCGGCGCGCACGGACTCGTCGCGGGCCAGCCGCGGCACGAACACCGCACCGTCCCGCAGCACGAGTTCGGGCTCACCCGAAGCCACCGCAGCCCCCAGCAGCGACGCATCACCACCGGCCAGATCCACCAGCACGAACCGCCCCGGCTCCTCCGCCTGCGCCGACCGCACCAGACCGGCCACCGCACCACCGGCCAAGGACCCGGCCTCCGTCACCACCACCAACCGCGAAGACGCGAACCGCCCATCTCCCAAGCATTTCTGAAGCACCGTCAGCACGTCGGAAACGGCGTCCCGCGGCTCACCACCACCCACCGGCAGCACCACCACGGCCGCACCCGCAGCCGACCCCAGATCCGCGACCGCCTCCACACCGGACACCCCGGCACCCAACGCCACCCAACGACCCTCCCGCACCACACCCGCATCCACCGGGAGTTCCCTGAGGGTGAAGCGGTAGAGCGGGCCGGCGCCGGTCGAGGAGAGCCGGACGGAGGAGACCGGGCGGGCCAGTACCGAGCCGACCGACATGACCGGCCGGCCCGTGCCGTCGGCGATCAGCAGCGAGGACTTCTCCCGGCCGTCGACCGCGATGCGCACCCGGAGCGCGTCCGCGCCCACCGCGTGCAGGGTGACGTCGTTCCAGGCGAACGGCAGCAGGGTGGCGTCGTCGCCGGTCCCGGCATCGGGGAACGCCAGGTCGGCGGCCTGGAGGGCGGCGTCGAGCAGGGCCGGGTGCAGGCCGAACGCGGCCGCGACGCCCTGCTCGCCCTCGGGCAGCGCGATCTCGGCGAAGATCTCGTCACCGCGCTGCCAGGCGGCGCGCAGCCCCTGGAAGACCGGGCCGTAGTCGTAGCCCTGCTCGGCCATCCGGGCGTAGGCGCCGGAGAGGTCGAGCGCGGTGGCGTCCTGCGGCGGCCAGGCGGTGAGCTCCGCCGGCGCGACCGGGCCGGCCTCGGGGGCGAGGACGCCCGCGGCGTGCTGGGTCCACGGGTCGTCGAACGAGACGTCGTCGGCGCGGGAGTAGACCGCCAGGCTGCGGCGGCCCGTCTCGTCGGCCGGCCCGACCAGGATGCTGACCGCCACCCCGCCGCCCTCGGGGAGGACGAGCGGGGCCTGCAGCGTCAGCTCCTCCAGGGCCTCGCAGCCGACCTGGTCGCCCGCCCGGACGGCCAGCTCCACGAAGGCCGTGCCCGGGAGCAGGACCTGCCCGCGGATGGCGTGGTCGGCGAGCCAGGCGGTGGTGCGCAGGTCGAGGCGGCCGGTGAGCACGACACCGTCGGAGCCGGGCAGCTGGACGCCCGCGCCGAGCAGCGGGTGGTCGACCGCGAACTGGCCGACGGCGGCCGGGTCGTTCTGCGAGGTGCCCGCGTCGAGCCAGTAGCGGCGGCGCTGGAAGGCGTAGGTCGGCAGTTCGACGCCCGGGGAGGCGACGCCGGGGAAGAACGGCGTCCAGTCCACGGCGTGGCCGCGGGTGTGGGCGTGGGCGAGCGCGGTGAGCAGCTCGCGCTCCTCGGGGCGCTCCCGGCGCAGGACCGGGGCGAGGAGGGCCTCGTCCGAATCCTGGAGGCAGGGCTGCGCCATGGCGGTGAGCACGCCGTCGGGGCCGAGTTCGAGGTAGGTGGAGACACCGGCCTCCTCGAGGGCGCGGACGCCGTCGGCGAAGCGGACGGCCTCGCGGACGTGACGCACCCAGTACTCGGGGTCGCGCAGCTCGTCGCCGGTGGCGAGGCGGCCGGTGACGTTGGAGACGACGGAGATGAGCGGCTCGTCGAAGCGGACGGCCCGGACCACGCGCCGGAACTCGTCGAGCATCGGCTCCATCAGCGGCGAGTGGAAGGCGTGCGAGACGGTCAGCCGCTTTCCGCTGATGCCGCGGTCCGCCAGCGCGGCGAGGATCTCGTCCACGGCGGCCCCGGCACCCGAGATCACCACGGAGGCCGGGCCGTTGACCGCGGCGATGCCCGCCTCGTGCTCACGGCCCGCCAGCAGCGGGAGCACGTCCGCCTCGGCGGCGCGGACCGCCGCCATCACGCCGCCGGCCGGCAGCTGCTGCATCAGCCGGCCGCGGGCGGCCACCAGCACGCAGGCGTCCTCCAGCGAGAACACGCCGGCGACGTGGGCGGCGGCGATCTCGCCGACGGAGTGGCCGGCCAGGTGGTCGGGGCGCACGCCGAAGGACTCGAGCAGGCGGAACAGCGCCACCTCGACGGCGAAGAGCGCGGTCTGGGTGTAGGCGGTCCGGTCCAGGAGCGCGGCCTCCGGGCTGCCCGGCTCGGCGAACAGCACGTCGAGGAGGGGGGTCTCCAGCTGGAGGTCCAGGAGGTCGGCGGCGTCGTCCAGCGCGTCGGCGAACACCGGGAAGGTGTCGTACAGTTCGCGGCCCATCCCGACCCGCTGCGAACCCTGGCCGGTGAAGAGGAAGGCGAGCAGGCCGGGGCCTGCGTGGCCAGACACCGCGGCGGGCACGGACACGCCCTCGGCGAGCGCGGTCAGGCCCGCCACGAAGGACTCGCGGTCGGCGGCGAGGACGACGGCACGGTCGGCGTGCTGGTTGCGGGTGGTGGCCAGCGCGTGGCCGAGCTCGGCGGGCGAGGCGTCGGAGCCGGCGGCGAACGCGGCGAGGCGGGCGGCCTGGCCGCGCAGCGCCTCGGCGCCGCGGCCGGAGACGAGCCACGGGGTGAGCGTGCCGGGCCGCTCGGTGCCGGCGTCCCCCGCGGGCCCGGCGTCCTCGGTCGCCGGTGCCTCCTCGATGATCAGGTGGGCGTTGGTGCCGCTGATGCCGAACGCGGAGACGGCGGCCCGGCGGGGCTGTCCCTCGGCGGCCTCCCACGGCCTGGCCTCGGTGAGCAGCTCGACCTGGCCCGTCGACCAGTCGACGTGCGGGGTCGGCTCGTCGATGTGGAGGGTCTTGGGCAGCACGCCGTGCCGCATGCCCATCACCAGCTTGATGACGCTGGCGACGCCGCCGGCAGCCTGGGTGTGGCCCAGGTTGGACTTGATGGAGCCGAGGAGCAGCGGCCGGCCGACCGGACGCCCCTGGCCGTAGGTGGCGAGGACGGCCTGGGCCTCGATCGGGTCGCCCAGGGTGGTGCCGGTGCCGTGCGCCTCCATCGCGTCGATGTCGGCGGCGGTGAGGCCCGCGTTGGCCAGGGCCTGCTGGATGAGGCGCTGCTGCGAGGGGCCGCTGGGGGCGGTGAGGCCGTTGCTGGCACCGTCCTGGTTGATCGCGGAGGAGCGGATCACCGCGAGCACCCGGCGGCCGTTGCGGCGGGCGTCGGAAAGCCGTTCCAGGACGAAGATGCCGACGCCCTCGGCGAAGCCGGTGCCGTCCGCGGAGGCCGCGAAGGCCTTGCAGCGGCCGTCGGGGGCGAGGCCGCGCTGCTGGCTGAAGGCGCTGAACATCCCGGGGCTGCCCATGACCGTGACGCCACCGGCCAGGGCGAGCGAACTCTCGCCCTGGCGCAGCGAGTTGGCGGCCAGGTGCAGGGCCACCAGGGAGCCGGAGCAGGCGGTGTCCAGGGTGATGGCCGGGCCTTCGAGGCCGAGCAGGTAGGAGAGCCGGCCGGAGATGACGCTCGGGGTGTTGCCGGTCATCAGGTAGCCGGCGAGGCCGTCGGGAGCGTCCTGGATGCGGGTGCCGTAGTCGTGCACCTCGGCGCCGACGAAGACGCCGGTGCGGGCGCCCCGCAGGGTGTCCGGGGCGATGCCGGCGCGCTCCAGCGCCTCCCAGGCGGTCTCCAGGACGAGCCGCTGCTGCGGCTCCATGCCGACCGCCTCGCGCGGGCTGATCCCGAAGAACTCGGCGTCGAAGAGGGTGGCCTCGGAGAGGAAGCCGCCTTCGCGCACGTAGCTCTTGCCGGGCACGCCGGGCTCGGGGTCGTACATGCCCTCGACGTCCCAGCCGCGGTCGGTGGGGAACGGGCCGAGCACCTCGGCCTCGTTCGTCAGCAGGCGCCAGAGGTCGTCGGGCGAGGAGAGGTCGCCGGGGTAGCGGCAGCCGATGCCGACGATCGCGATCGGGTCGTCGTCGGCGCCGACCCGCTCGGCGACCACGGTCTCCTCGGCCAGGCCGAGCGCGGTGCCGCGCAGGAAGGCGGCGAGCGCGGCGGTCGACGGGTGGTCGTAGGCGAGGGTGACCGGGAGGTCGAGCCCGGTCGCCGCGGCCAGCCGCGCGTGGAGGTCGACCGCGGCGAGCGAGTCGAAGCCCAGTTCCAGGAAGGGGCGGTTCTCGTCGACGGTGCGCGGCACCTCGGCGCCGGCGTGCCGCAGGGTCGCGACGACCTGCTCGCCGACCAGTGCCACCGCGGCGCGCAGCTGCTCGGCCGGCTTCAGCCCCGACAGACGGCGGGCCAGCGCGCTGCTGTCCTGCACCGGCGCGCCACCCGTCTGGTGAACCAAGTTTTCGGACTCGCTCATTCCGCGCACTCCACTACTCATCCAGTTGCTGGCAGGCGAAAGGTCGGGCGGCAGGCGCCCCGGGGCGTCGGGCGGTACGCCCTCGACGCTCCGGACGGCAATACGCCCCAAAACTAACGACAGGAATCGGGCGGGCCACACCCCTAACGGCCCCTATGCCGGGGCCGGACCTGCGGCTCCGCTATCCGGGCAGCGGGCTGCGGAAGGCCTCGTCATCGAAGGTGCGCTGTATGTAGGTGAGCGCTTCGAGAAGTTCACGGGACGTCACCCGCCGGTTCCCCGAGGCGTCCGCGACGCGCCCGATCGGCAGGGCCCCGGTGGTCGCCCAGCGCAGCCGCCCGGTGCCGTCGATGAAGCTGCGGGCGCGCCCCATGTTGTCGGGGTGCACGCAGTAGGGGACGTCGAGGTACCCGCGCTTGAAGGCGAGCAGCAGTGCCTGGCCCACGTCGTCGTGGAGGTTCAGCACCGCGTCGACGAGGGCGGCGGCCTCGGTGTAGGTCTGGGAGTCGGAGCGGGCGAGGGCCTCGGTGGCCGGCGGCCGGTCGCCGGCCCCGGCGGCGAGGGCCGGGACGCCGGCCTCGTCGGCCGCGACGTCCGAGGCGTACTCCAGCGCCGCGACGTTCTCCTCGATGGTGGGGATGCGCCGGGACTCCGCGACCGTCTTCACGATGATGCGTTCCGATCCGGACCGCGCCGCCAGCCGGGCCGCCTCGCCGAGCAGCCGGTAGGACCCGGCGTCGGTGGTCGGGTACACCCCCATGTAGGTGTAGATCACCACGTGCCAGACGGTGTCCGGCAGCAGCCGCGCGCACAGGGCGCGCAGGGCGGCGACCGCCTCGGCGTCCTGCTCCGGGTGGGTCTGCTGGGCGTAGCTGACGGAGATGCTGCGGATGCCGTTGCGGTGGAAGAAGAGCGCCTCCAGGGCGCTGATCGCCACCAGCAGGCTGGGCGGGCAGAGCTGTCCGAGCATGCAGCCGCCGAAGGACTCCAGGTGCGGTTCGACGCCGCTCTCGCGCAGCCGGGAGAAGAGCTTGGTGGAACGGTCCCACTCCCGCACCGACTGGTCGAGCGGGGTCCGCCCGTACGGCAGGCAGTAGGAGACGGGGCCGCCCTCGGTGGCGCTCAGGCCGGCCCGCACCAGCGCCTCGAAGATGTGGAAGGGCTTGGCGGAGCCGTGCCGGACCTGCACCGGGAAGGCGGGCCCGTGCAGCCCGGCGAGGACCTCCCGGGTCTGCTCCGGGCTGTAGTTGACGATCGGGTAGCCGTTGATGCCGGTGCCCAGGCGCAGCGCCTCCTCGACGGCCGCCATGTCCCCGACCCGGGTGTAGCTGTCGAGGGTGAGGGTACCGACGGTGGTCGCGCGGGCGTTCCGGGTGGCGGTGAGGCCGCGGCGCATCCGCGCGGGGTCGCTGAACCCCATGCGCGGCTGCACCACCAGCCGGCCGGCCTCGTGCGCGGCGCGCACGAAGCGGCCGAAGTCGGCGGGCACGGTGCCCGTCCGGGCCTCGGGGGATCCCGCCGGGACGGCGGGGGACAGGGCGTTCTCCTCGGTCACCTGAGCGCTTTCTGCGGCAGCGAGACGAGGAAGCGCTCGAAGGAGCCCTGTTCCGTGCGGCCGTCCTCGAAGACGGCGTTGAAGCCGGCCTCGACCAGCTCCCGGAGGCGGGCCTCGTCGCTGCCGCCGGCGATGCCCAGCTTCCCGCCGATCACCATCGGGGTGCGGGCGAGGGCGGGGACGGCGCGGAGTTTTCGGATGACCCGCACCCCGTCCTGGTAGCCGTGGCCGTTGACGCTGCTGATCACCACGAGGGCCGGGTCGTGCGCCCGGATCTCCGACTCCAGCAGCTCGTCCGGGACGGTCGGACCGAGGTTGACGACGTCGTAGCCGAGCTCCTCGATCAGGAGCTGGAGGAAGACGAGGTTCCAGGTGTGGGCGTCCGAGGAGAGCCCGCTGACGATGACCGTCCCGCCGCCGGGCCCGGGGGCGTCGGGCAGGGCGGTCGCGGCGGGGCCGGCGGCGACCGCGGTGGTACCGGCCAGGGTGAGCTCGCTCATGCGTACGTCCTGACGTGTTCGATGCGGGAGATGGAGACGACCTCGGTGCCGCGCACCACGACCTCGGTCGGGGCCGGGCGGCCGAGGAACATCAGCAGGCTCGACGTGGGCCCGTACGCGCCGGCGTTGGGGACCTCGATGACGTCGCCGCCGTCCAGCGGCGGCAGCTTCACGTCGCGGCCCAGGACGTCGCCGGGGGTGCAGAGCGGGCCGACCAGGCTGGCCTTGGTCCACTCGGCGGTGTCCGCGCCCTCCGGGTCGGGGCTGACCGCGACCGGGAGCAGCCGGCCGAGGCCGGACATGCCGCCGAAGGTGTTGATGCCCGCGTCGAGGATGACGAAGGTGCGGCCGCGGCTCTCCTTGATGTTGACCACCCCGGCGAGCAGCGTGCCGCCGTCACCGACGAGGTAGCGCCCGGACTCGCAGGCCACCGTGGGGAACCCTTCGCGCCAGCGAGGGAAGTGCTCGTCGAGGATCTCGGTGAGGGCGGCGCGCAGCCGCGTGTAGACGGGGCGCCGGCCGGGCACCGCGTACGGGGCCGAGAAGCCGCCGCCGATGTCCAGGAACCGCGGTTCGATGCCGGTGTCGGCGAAGGTCTGGGCGGCCACCGCGACGGTGTTGCGGAACTCCCCGATCAGGGCGTCCTCGTCGCGGGCGTTGCTCAGCGGGAAGAAGTGCGCGCCGGCGAGGCGGACGCCCTGCACCGCGCGCAGCCGCGGCATCAGCTCGACGAGCTTCTCGCTGTCGATGCCGAACTGCGAGGGGGCGCCGGTCATCCGGATGCTGGTGGTGGCGCTCGCCGAGACGCTGTTGATGCGCAGCAGGGCGTCGGCGACGACGCCGTGGCGCAGGGCGACGGCGCCGATGTGCTCCAGGTCGGTGGCCGACTCCACGGAGAACATCCGCACGCCCTTGGCGATCGCCTCGTCCAGCTCGCCGTCGGTCTTGCCGGGGCCGGTGTAGAGGATCTCCGCCGGGTCGAAGCCGGCGGTCAGGGCGGCGGCGAGCTCGCCGGTGGAGCTGATCTCGGCGCGGCAGGCGTGGTCGGAGCCCTCCCGCAGCGCCCGGAGGACCTCCGGGTGCGGGTTGGCCTTGACGGCGGCGAAGAGCTCGAAGCCCTCCGGGAGCGCCGCGAAGAGGTCGTCCCGGGCCGCCTGGACCCGGTCGAGGTCGTAGACGTACAGCGGGGTGCCGTAGCGCTCCGCGAGGTCGGCGTAACGGGTCACTTGGAGGTCCCCTCGAGAAGCTCGACGAGCTTCTTCTTGTCGTTCTTGCCGTTCTGGGTGAGCGGTATCGCGTCGACGACGTAGCAGGCGGAGGGCACCTTCTGGGCCTCCAGGCGGGCGTTGAGCTCGCGCAGGACCTCGGCCCGGCCGCGCTGCGTCTCGACGAACAGGACCAGGTCGCGCTCCCCCTCGGGGGGCAGCACGGCGGCGGCGCGCACGCCGTCGATGTCGGTGGCGGCGGACTCGATCTCGACGGTGCTCATCCGCACGCCCTTGCGCTTGAACATGTCGTCGCGCCGGCCGTCGAAGTACAGGTAGCCGTCCTCGTCGAGCCGGCCGTAGTCGCCGGTGTGCAGGCGGCGCGCGCCGGTGACGGGGTCGGTGCGGAACGCCCGGGCGGTCTGCTCGGGGTTGCGCCAGTAGCCGGGCATGACGTGGGGGCCGACGGCGACGATCTCGCCGGTCTCGCCGGGGGGCAGCGCGCGGCCGTCCTCGTCCAGGATGAGCACCTCGGTACCGGGCAGCGGCAGGCCGACCGCGTCGGGGCGCTCGCGCTCCTGCGCGGGCGGCATGACGGTGATGCGCTTGCACTCCGTCTGCCCGTACTGGCGGACCACCCGGCAGCCCGGGAACTTGGCCCGCAGCGCGTCGATGGTCGCCTGCGGCAGCGCGGCACCGGTGTTGGTGAAGAGCCGGACGTTCGGCGCCGGGTCCTCCTCGCGCTCGGCGAGGCGCACGATCATCGCGGCCAGCGAGGGCACGATCGGCACGATGGTGGCCCCGGACTCGCGGATGCGGCGCAGCAGCACCAGGTCGGAGGCGCCGTCGGCGAGGACGATCTCGGAGCGGCCGAGGACGGAGAGCAGGACCTTGTAGAGGCCGTAGTCCCAGGAGATCGGGAAGCGGCAGAAGACGACGTCGTCCGGGCGGTAGCCGATGACGTTCTCGATGGCCGCGGACGCGAAGGTGATCTGGGCGTGCGGGCAGATCACCGCCTTGGGGGCGGCGGTCGAACCCGAGGTGTAGACGAGGACGGCCACGTCGTCCGGTTCGACCGCGGCGTTCTGCGTCCGGGCGCCGGTCTCGGCGTACTTCTCGACCTCGCCCCAGACGGAGTCCCGGTCGCGGACGGCCGCCCCGGTGAGGGTGGAGACGTTCTCCGCGGCAGCCTCGGTCACCAGCACCAGGGCCGGTTCCGCATTCGCCAGGACGGGCCCGAGGTGGAAGTTCTTCATCCCCGGGTTGAGCGGGACGAAGACGACGCCGCGCATGGCGGCGCCGAAGAACATGGCGACCAGTTCCCGGGTGGTGGGGATGTGCACGACGAGCCGGTCGCCGCGGCGCAGGCCCTGGTCGGCCAGCCAGGCGGAGAATGCCTGGGCGTAGCCGTCGAGCTGCTCGTACGTCCAGGTGCCGGCGGTGTCGCTGACCGCCTTGGACCCGGCGGAGTCGGCCACCGCTTCGGCCAGCAGTTCATGGACGAGTGCCGCCCGGCCGGAATTCCCTGCTGCGGTTATTTCCGCAGTTATTCGATCCCCGTAGGAAAGGGTGTCCAACGCCATTCTCCTGTCGCCGAATCCGGGGTCCGCGCCGGCCGGGAAACGACCGGCACGGACCTCGAATGGGGGATTCAATCCCCAACGACGCTACTTAGCGGAGGGCCGGACACACCACCCCTAGTTCCCCCTACTGCCGCCGCCTTCTTTACCTGCGGCAATCAGGGCGCCGGCGCGATTCCGCAGTTCCTTGCAGTCGACTTTCCGGTTGGCGTTCAGGGGCATTTCACCGAGCAGTACATAGCGCTTGGGCAGGAGTCCTTGCGGAAGCACCTCTCCCAGTTGTTTCGCGAACGCGGCGGGGCGGACCGCCTCGGGGCCGGTGTAGAAGACGACGAGCCGGATGCCGTCGTCCGTCACCGCGTCCACGGTGACGGCCTCGGTGACGCCCTCGACGGTGCTCAGCGCGTGGTCGATCTCGGCGAGTTCGACCCGCCAGCCCTGGAGCTGGACCTGGGCGTCCATCCGCCCGAGGTAGGCGAGCTGGCCACCGGCCGGATCGCCGACCCGCCGCACCCGGTCGCCGGTGAGGTACCACGTCCGGCCGTCGCGTTCGACGAAGCGGCCGGCGGCGTCGGCCGGGTCGAGGTAGCCGGGCGCCATCTGCGGCCCTGAGACGCAGAGTTCGCCCTCGTCGGCCACCACCCGGCCGTCCGCGTCCAGCAACTCGTACGCGTGGCCCTCGTGGACGGCCCCGATCGGCACGACACCGTTGACGGCCAGGCCCGGCGAGAGCTCAGGGTCCCAGCGGTGGGCGGCGATGGTGACGGTGAACTCGGTGGGGCCGTACAGGTTCTCGACGACCGAGCCCGGGGCCGCCTGCTGCCAGTCGGCCGTGTCCTGGCACTTGAGCGCCTCGCCGGCGAAGAAGCTCCAGCGCAGCCCGGGCAGGGCGCCCGGGGCGAGGGCGCCGGTGCGGCGGGCCAGCGAGATGCCGCTGGGGGTGGAGAACCACACCGTCATCCGGTGCTCGGCCAGGTAGCCGGGCAGGTCGCGGTAGCCCTGGGGCGGAATCCACTGGGCGGTCGCCCCGGCGCCCCACGCGCAGAACAGGTCGAACAGCGAGCAGTCGAAGTTCAGGTCGAAGGTCTGGGAGAACACGTCGTCCGGGCTGAAGTCGTAGCGCCGGTCGAGCAGGTCGAAGTAGTGGCTCGTGTTGCCGTGGGTGAGCGGCACGCCCTTGGGCCGCCCGGTCGAGCCCGAGGTGAACAGCAGGTAGGCGCGGTCCTCCGGCCGGACGGCGACGGGCGCGTCGAGCGTGTGCCGGTCCCGGACGGCGACCCGGCGCAGCCCGGTGCCCAGCACCGCGTCGTCGGGGACGAGCACCGGGACGTCGCCGCCGGGGCCGAGCAGCCCGGGCAGCGCGGCGCTGCCCGGACCGTCCGCGATGACCGCCGACAGCGGCGCCGCGTCCAGCATCGCCCTCGTCCGGGCCTGCGGGAAGTCGGGCCGCAGCGGCACCACGGCGGCGCCCGCGTAGAGCGCCGCCAGGATGCCGGTGTAGGCGGTGACGCCCTTGCCCGCGAGGACGCCGACGGCCGCCGGCCGCCCGTCCGCCGCGGCGAGCAGGGAGCCCGCCCAGCGCAGGGCGAGCTCGTGGGTCTGCTCGTACGTACGCGTCTCGGCCCCGGCCCGGAACGCCGCGCGCTGCGGCGAGAGCGCCAGACCGCGCAGGAACCGCCCGGCGAGTGTGTGCGCAGACGGCCCGCCCATCACGCGGCCGGCTGGAGCAACGAGGAGAGGGCGGCCCACAGGACGCCGGGCGACCGGAAGGTCTCCAGGCTCAGCGCGTCGTCCTGGAAGCGCACGTCGTAGGCGTTCTCGAGGGCGGCCAGCAGCTCGACGGTGCCGAGCGAGTCGAGGCCGAGGTCACGCAGCGGCGTGTCGGCCTCCAGCTTCTCGTCCTCGTCGAGGAAGGGCAGGTAGGTGAGCAGGATCTCTTCGAAGGTGTCGTCCCACATGGGTGGTCTCCCTGTTCGGTGAAGGTGGACGCGGAGGCGGGGTGAGGCGGATGCGGGTGCGGTGCCGGGCGGTGCGGGTGCGGTGCCGGGCGGTACCGCGGTACGGGCTCAGGCCGCGGTCGCCGCCGCCCGGCGGGCGCGGGCACGGGGCCGCATGGCGAGGGCCGGCGAGGCCGCGACGACCTCGAAGTTGTCGCGGGTCACCGGGACGCGGCCGAACAGCGAGTCCGGCCCCGACACGCACACCCGGCGCACGCCCAGCTCCTTCAGCGAGGCGACGACCGAGGGCCACCGCATCGGCGTGACGAAGCTGTCGAGGAGCATGGTGCGCACCTCGGCCGCGGTCGTCAGGACGCGGCCGTCCTGGTCCGCGACCACGGGCAGCTTCGGGTCGTGGAAGGTGAGCGAGCCGAAGACCTCCCGCTCGACCCGGTCCCGGAGCCCGCCGAAGGCCGTGCAGTGCACCGGGGGCCGCATGGTGTAGAGCGACATGCCGCCCAGCGAGCGCAGCCTCGGCAGGAACCACTCCAGGCTCGGCTCGCGCATCGACACCATGTGGAAGTCGTGGTCGACGTGGCACGACACCTCGCGGAACTCGCCGCGCTCGTCGAACTCGGCGAAGAGATCCACCAGTTGCTCCTGCGGGGTGCGCAGGAAGGAGTGCGTCACGACGTCCTGGTGCTCGGTGCGGAACCAGTCCTCCATGCAGCGGGCGACCTCCGCCGTCATCAGAACGGCCTCCTCGAAGGAGAGCGCGCCCGAGTACGCGGCGAGCACCTTCTCGCCGAAGCTGGGGCCGGTGCACACCTCGGGCACGAAGCCGAGCTGTCCGGCCGCCCACTCCGCGGAGGCCAGGCAGTTCACCAGGAAGGCCACCTGCGAGGCCTCCGAGTAGTCGCCGCCGTCCTGGTCGTCCCGGAACCGGTCGAGCAGGTTGTAGCCGAGCGCCTCGTCCGCCCGCGCGACGAACTCGCGGGCGGCCGGGTTGATCAGCATGAACTTGCCGACCTCGGTGAAGGGGGAGGCGCTCATGCCGGGGAAGACGATCGCGGTCTGCGCCCTGATCGCGGTGTTCATGGAGGTACCTCTCAGGCCTCGGGGGCCAGTTGGCGGCCCGTGTCTGCGTCGGTGACCGTGATGGCGAGTGCCGGGCAGGTCTCGGCCGCGTCGAGCACCGTCTGGTCGGGCCCGACCGTCCCGGCCGGCGGTTCGGCCTTGCCGGCCTTCATGACGAAGTGGCGCGGCGCCGCGGCCGCGCACATCGACGAGCCGATGCAGGCGGCCGTGTCGACGGTGATGTTCCAGCGTTCTCCAGGGCGTTCGCTCACCACGTCACCCGCAGAGCGAGCGGGCCGCGCACCAGGCCCTGCTTCCAGGAGATGGCGGCCGGGTCGCCGGCCAGGGCCAGCTCCGGGAAGCGCCGCACCATCGTTCCGAGCATCACCTGGAGTTCCATCCGGGCGAGCTGGGCGCCGACGCAGTGGTGCGCGCCGTGCCCGAAGGCGATGTGCGGGTTGTGCTCACGGGTGATGTCCAGCCGGTCCGGGTCGGCGAAGACCTCCGGGTCGCGGTTGGCCGCCGAGAGCGACGGCAGCACGAACTCGCCCGCGCGGACCGTCGCGTCCCGGAACTGCACGTCCTCCGTGGCGTACCGGGGGAACAGCGCGGCCGAGTTGAACGGGATCCACCGCAGCAGCTCCTCGACCGCCCGCGGCACCAGCGCAGGGTCCCGGCGCAGCAGGGCGAGCTGGTCGGGGTGGGTGAGGATCGCGTACAGGAAGTTCGGGATCTGCGAGGAGGTGGTCTCGGCGCCGGTGGTGATCAACCCGACGATATGGGTGGCGAGTTCCTCCTCGCTGAGGCGCTGTCCCTCGTCCCGGGCCCCGACCATGATGCCGACCAGGTCGTCGGTGGGGTGGGTCCGGCGGGTCGCCACCAGCTCGGCGACGTACCCGAACAGCGCCTCGAAGGCCTGCCGGACCGACTCCTCGCTGCCCTCGGCCGTCGACATCAGGGCCTGGGACCACTCCTTGATGTTCTCCTGGTCCTTGTCCTCCAGGCCCATCAGCTTGCCGATGACCGCCGAGGGGATCTGGAAGGCCAGCGACTCGACCACGTCGATCACCCGGTCCCCGGGCCGCGCGACCAGCTCGTCGAGCAGCCCGTCGACGGTCCGCTGGGTGTCCTCGCGCATCGTCTCGACCCGGCGGGCGGTGAACACCCTCGCCATGATCTTGCGGATGCGGGCGTGGTCGGGCGGGTCCATGGCGAGCAGGCCCGTGCCCGAGGCGTCGACCTCCCGCAGCCGGGGCGGGTCGCCGGCGACCGCGCGCTCCCGGCTGAACCGGGGGTCGCTCATCACCAGGCGCACGTCCGCGGCCCGGGTGACGAGCCAGCCGTTCTCGCCGAACGGCATCCGCACCCGGCTCAGCGGCTCCTCCGCGCGCAGCCGCGCGTAGGTGGGGTCGAGCTCCAGGGCCCGCGCCGGACCGAACGGGTACGCGCGTACCCGTGGTGTGCTCGCCGTCATCCGCGTCCTCCGGGTGCCGCTACGGCGTCGGGGGGCAGCCCGGCACCGGGGAGAAGTCCTTCGAGGTAGCCGAGCAGGATCTCCTTGAACCGCTCGGGCTCCTCCAGGTGCGGCACGTGGCTGGAGTTCTCCAGGATCTCCCACCGCACCGCGGGGATCCGGTCGAAGTACGGCTGCACGGTGGCCGGCGTGGCCTCGTCGTACCGGCCGGTGAGCAGCAGGGTGGGCACCTTGATGCGGTCCACCTCGTCGATGACCGACCAGTCCTTGAGCGTCCCGATCACGTGGAACTCGTTCGGGCCGTTCATGGTGTAGTACACGGTCGGGTCGTCGTAGATCTCCATGAAGGAGGCGACGAAGTCCCGCGGCCAGGGCACCACCCGGCAGACGTGCCGGTCGTAGAAGACCCGCATCGCCGTGAAGTACTCCTCGTTGTCCGTCGTGCCGGCCGCCTCGTGGTGGCGCAGCGTCTCCTGGACGTCGGCCGGCAGCCCGGCGCGCAGCACCTCCATCTCCTGGAGCCACAGGACGTAGGAGGCCGGGGAGTTGGCGATCACCAGGCCGCGAAGGCCGGCCGGACGCTCGGCCGCGTGCGAGGCTCCGAGGATGCCGCCCCAGGACTGGCCGAACAGGATGTAGTCGTCGGCCACGTTCAACGCGTCGAGCAGGTTGTTCAGTTCGTCCTTGAAGAGCTGGACGGTCCAGAAGTCCTTGCCCCGGTCCGGGAGATGGCTGGAGCCGCCGTTGCCGAGCTGGTCGTAGTGGATCACCGGCCAGCCGGAGTCGGCCAGTTCGGTGAGCGCCAGCAGGTAGTCGTGGGTGCTGCCGGGGCCTCCGTGCAGCACCACGACCGGCGGCTTGCCCGAAGCCAGATCCCCGGTCACGCGGTACCAGGTCTTGTATTTCCCGAAAGAGACAACACCCTTGGCACTCGCTGGTCTTGACATCGTTCTGTTCCTCTCCGAATTGTCCGGCGAATTTACCCACCTCCGGGTTGAACTGCCTGGGTCCACCGGGGAGGACGTGCCCGTACTGACGGCGCCGCGGGAGCTGATCCTGTGGACGCACGCTATACGAGCCGCCTTCCCCGGACAGACCCCTAAGCGGCCCCTACGAACCCCAGAGCCAGGCTGTTCCTCAACGGCCGGACACAAACTGACGGCACGCCACCTCGACCCACTCCTCGACGGCCGCGGCGGCGTCCGCCGCGTAGGTCTCGATGATGGTGAAATGCGTGCCCGGAACCTCCGTGAGGGTGTGCGCGGTCGGCCAGACCGCCCGCCACTCCTCCTCGCCGGCCTTGGGGACGGCCACGAAGGACTCCGTGGGCCGCACGAACAGCACCGGGGTCTCCATCTCGGCCGGCCGCACACTGCCGATCAGTTCGACGTAGCGGCCCATGGCGCCGAGGCGGGTCACGTTGAACCCGCCGAAGTCGTCCTCCCGGTCGAACATGCCGACCATCATCTGGCCCCAGAACCCGTGCGACTGGTTGTCGTCGTCGCCGGTGTTCGGCAGGTAGGAGTCGAGCAGCACCACGCCGGCCGCGGGAGTCCCCGCGCGCTCCAGGTGTTCGGCGGCCGCGTGCGCGAACTGCCCGCCGGACGAGTAGCCGACGATCACGAACGGCTGCCCGGCGGCCGCCTGGAGGATGTGCGCGGCGAAGGCCTCCACGGCCGCCGGGACGGTCGCCGGCAGCCGGTCCGCGGGGTGGAACCCGATGACGGGCAGGGCGATCACGTCCCGCACGTCGCGGAAGCCGGCCGCGAACCGCGCGTACTGCTGGGCGCCGCCCATCGCCATCGGCGACGGCAGGCAGACCAGTGCCGGGCCCTGCGGCCCGCGCGCCAGCCGGACCGGCTCGGGGAACACCGCCGCCTCCGGACCGCCCTCGGCGGCCGTCTTCTCCCGCAGGTCCGCCAGCGAGTGGAACCAGGGCCGGACGTGCCCGGCCGCCTTCAGCAGCCGGATGCCGCCCGGCAGGTTCTCGCCGAGGATCGCCTGCCGGAACAGGCCGCGGAAGGACTCCGGGTTCTCCCCCGGGCGGTCCGCCGCCTCGGCGGCCGGGCCGGGCCGGCCGCCCCGAACGGCGGCGTCGGCCAGCCGCTCGCGCAGGTGGGCGGCGAGCGCCACCGGGCTGCGGTGGTCGAACAGGGCGCTGGTGGTGAGGTCCGCTCCGGTCGCCTTGTTCACCAGGTTGCGGATCTCCGTCGCCGACAGCGAGTCCACGCCGGCCTCCAGGAAGTCCCGCTCGGGCTCCGCCTCGTCCGCCGAGGCGTAGCCGAGGACCACGGCCGTCCGGCTCAGGACGATACCCAGCAGGATCCGCTCCTGCTCGGCGGCGGCCAGCCCGGCGAATCCGGCGGGCAGACCGCCCGCCGCGCCGGCCTCCCGGGCCCGGCGCACCGGCACCCGCACCAGCTCGCGCAGCAGGGCGGGTACCTCGACCACGGCCGCCCGGGCCCTGATCGGCGCCGTGTCGAGCCGCACCGGGACGAGAGCGGCCCGGTCGGCGCGCAGCGCGGTGTCGAAGAGCTCCAGACCCTCGTCACCGGAGAGCGCCAGGATGCCGGAGGCCGCGAGGCGCTGCCGGTCGGCCTCGCCGAGGGACTCGGCCATGCCGTCGGTCGCCGTCCACAGGCCCCAGCCGAGCGAGACGGCGGCCAGGCCGGCGGCGCGGCGCCGCTGCGCCAGGGCGTCCAGGAAGGCGTTGGCCGCGGCGTAGTTGGCCTGCCCGGCGCTGCCCATGGTGCCGGCGAGCGAGGAGAACAGGACGAACGCGGCCAGGCCGGCGCCGCGGGTCAGCTCGTCCAGGTGCACGGCGGCGTCCACCTTCGGACGCAGCACCCGCTCCAGGCGCTCGGGCGTCAGCGCGGCGACGGTGCCGTCGTCCAGCACGCCGGCCGTGTGCACGACGCCGGTCAGCGGGTGCTCGGCCAGCACGGCGGCGAGCAGCCCGGCCAGGGCCGTACGGTCGGCGACGTCGCAGGCGGCGACGGTGACGCCGTCGGCGCCCGCACCGGCCAGCTCCTCGCGCAGCTGCGCCACCCCGGGCGCCTGTTCGCCGCTGCGGCTGACCAGCAGCAGGTGCCGCACGCCGTGCGCCGCCACCAGGTGCCGGGCGACGACCCGGCCGAGCCCGCCGGTGCCGCCGGTGACCAGCACGGTGCCGTCGGGGTCGAACACGGGCGTCCCGGCGTCCGCCCCGGACCGCCCCGCGCGGCGCAGGCGGGGGGCCAGCAGCCGGCCCCCGCGGACCGCGAGCTCGGGCTCGTCCAGGGCCACCGCCGCGGCCAGCAGCCGCGCCGCGACGTCGCCGCCGTCGGTGTCCAGCGTGGCGAACCGGCCCGGGTACTCCTCGTGCGCGGAGCGCAGCAGGCCCCAGACCGGGGTCTCGGCGAGCCCGGGCACCGCCTCCCCGGCGGAGACCGCCACCGCGCCCTCGGTGAGGACCAGCAGGCGGGAGCCGTCGAGGCGCGGTTCGGCGACCCAGCGCCGGAGCACGTCCAGGGTGTACCGGGCCGTTTCGTGGGCCCGCTCGACCAGGCCCTGCCCGGCGGCCGGCGGCTGCCGCAGGACGACCACCTCGGGCACGGCCTCGCCCGCGTCCAGCGCCGCGGCCAGCCCGTCGAACCCGGGGTGGACCGGCGTGCCCGGCCCGAAGGCCGCCCCGCCGCCGCCCAGCACGGCCCAACCGGCGGGAACGGGGACGGACTTGGGCGCGGGTACGGCCACCCAGTCGAGCTGGAACAGCGCGTCGCCGGCCCCGCCGGCCGGCCCGAGCCCGGCGGCCGGCACCTGACGGACGACCAGGGAGCCGACCGAGGCCACCGGGCGGCCCTCGCCGTCGGCCAGGTCGATCGTCACGGCGCCCGGCTCTCCGCCCGACTCCTGGCCTGCCGCCCGAACGCGGACGCGCAGCGCCGTCGCGCCGGTGGCGAAGACCTCGACGTCGGACCAGGCGAACGGCAGGCCGCCGTCGCCCACGGCCGCGGAGAGGCCCACCGCGTGCAGGGCCGCGTCGAACGCGGCCGGGTGGAGGGCGAACAGCTCGGCGTCGGCGTGCGCGCCGTCCGGGAGGACGACCTCGGCGAACACCTCGCCGTCCAGCGTCCAGGCGGCCGTCAGCCCGCGGAACACCGGCCCGTAGACCAGGCCGCCCTCCTCCAGGTTCGCGTACAGCTCCGCCACGTCGGCCGGCTGCGCGCCCGGCGGCGGCCACGCGGCGGCGTCGGCGGCCGGCGCGCCGTGGCCCGCCCCCACCACGCCGGTGGCGTGCCGCGTCCACGCGGCGCCCTCCTCGGCGTCACCGGCCCGCGCGTACACCCGGGCCTCGCGCTCGCCGTCCTCGTCCGCGCCGGTGAGCACCACCTGCAGCACGACGGCGCCGCTCTCGGGCAGCACCAGCGGGGCGGTCAGGGTCAGTTCGCGGATCCGCTCGCAGCCGACCTGCCGGCCCGCCCGGAGCACCAGGTCGGCCAGGGCCGCCCCCGGCAGCAGGACGGTGCCGGCCACCGTGTGGTCGGCGAGCCAGCGGTGGGTGTCCAGCCCGATCCGCCCGGTCAGCACGAACCCGCCGGAGTCCGGGAGTTCGACACCGGCCCGCAGGAACGGGTGCTCGGCATCGACCTGCCCGAAGGCGGCCGCGTCGCTCAGGTCGGCCGCGGCGTCGAGCCAGTGGCGCTCGTGCTGGAAGGCGTAGGTCGGCAGGTCGACGCGGTGGGCGCCGGTGCCCCGGAACACGGCCGTCCAGTCGACGTCCGCGCCCGCCTCGAACACGGCGGCCAGAGCGGCCAGCAGGGCGGGGGCCTCGTCGCGGCCCTTGCGCAGCGCGGGCACGAGTAGGGCGTCGTCGGGGTCGGCCAGACAGGCCTGGGCCATGCCGGTCAGCACGCCGTCGGGACCGAGTTCGAGGTAGCGGGTGACGCCGGCGTCTTCGAGGGCGCGGATGCCGTCGGCGAAGCGGACGGCCTGGCGGACGTGGCGCACCCAGTACTCCGGATCACGCAGCTCCTCGCCGTCGGCGAGCCTTCCGGTGACGTTGGAGACGACGGCGAGCCTGGGCTCGCCGAAGGTGAGACCCCGGACGACGGTCCGGAACTCCTCCAGCATCGGCTCCATCAGCGGCGAGTGGAACGCGTGCGAGACGGTCAGCTGCTTGACGGCGGTGCCCGCCGCCGCCAGCCGGTCCGCGATCTCGCGGACCGGCTTCTCCGCACCGGAAATCACCACGGACGAAGGCCCGTTGACGGCCGCGACACCGACCTCGGCCTCGTGGCCCTTGAGTAGCGGCAGCACGTCCGCCTCGGCGGCCCGGACGGCCACCATGACGCCACCGGCGGGCAGCGCCTGCATCAGCCGGCCACGCGCGGCGACCAGCGTGCACGCATCCGCCAGCGACAGGACCCCGGCCACGTGAGCGGCGGCGATCTCGCCCACCGAGTGCCCGGCCAGGAAGTCCGCCCGCACACCCAGCGATTCGACCAGCCGGTACAGCGCCACCTCGACGGCGAACAGCGCCGACTGGGTGTGGACCGTGTCGTCCAGCGAACCCGACGTGCCGGCGATGACCTCGCGCAGCGACACACCCAACTCACCGTCCAGGAGCCCACACACCTCGTCCAGCGCGGCCGCGAACACCGGGAACACCGACGCCAGCCCGGCGCCCATCCCGACCCGCTGCGAACCCTGACCCGTGAACAGGAACGCCGTCCGGCCGCCGATCCGCGGCTCCGAGGAACCGCCGCCGGCCACCGCGGCCAGCCCGGCCAGCACCTCCTCACGCGTCGCACCCAGCACCACCGCACGCCGGTCGAACACCGTCCGCGAGGACGCCAGCGAGAAGCCGACGTCGGACAGCCGGGGGGAGTCGTCGGCGGCGACGAACGCGTGCAGCCGCTCGGCCTGCGCCCGCAGCGCCTCGTCCGTCCGGCCGGAGACCGCGAGCGGCACCGGCACACCCGACGGCCGGCCCGCACCCGGATCCTCGACGGTCTCCTCGACGGGCTCGGCCGCCGGGGCCTCCTCCAGGATGACGTGCGCGTTGGTGCCGGAAATCCCGAACGACGACACACCCGCCCGGCGCGGCGCACCGTCCGCCTTCTCCCAGGCGCGGGACTCCGCCAGCACCTCGACGGCGCCGGCCTCCCAGTCCACGTGCGAGGACGGGGCGTCCACGTGCAGCGTCTTCGGCAGCACCTCGTGCCGCATCGCCTGGACCATCTTGATGACGCCGGCGACACCGGCGGCGGCCTGGGTGTGGCCCAGGTTCGACTTCACCGAACCCAGCCAGAGCGGCCGGCCCTCCGGCCGGCCCTGACCGTACGTCGCCAGCAGGGCATCGGCCTCGATCGGGTCACCCAGCGTGGTGCCCGTCCCGTGCGCCTCCACCACGTCGACGTCGGCCGGCGCCACACCGGCGTCGGCCAGCGCCGCCCGGATCACCCGCTGCTGCGACGGACCGTTCGGCGCCGTCAGCCCGTTGCTCGCACCGTCCTGGTTCACCGCCGACCCCCGCACCACCGCCAGGATCCGGTGCCCGTTGCGCCGGGCGTCCGACAGCCGCTCCACCAGGACGACGCCGACACCCTCGGCGAAGCCGGTACCGTCCGCCGCCTCGGCGAACGCCTTGCAGCGGCCGTCGGGCGCCAGCCCGCGCTGGCGGCTGAACTCCACGAAGGTGCCCGGGGTCGCCATGACGGTGACCCCGCCCGCCAGCGCGAGGTCGCACTCGCCCCGGCGCAGCGCCTGCACCGCCAGGTGCAGGGCCACCAGCGAGGACGAGCACGCCGTGTCCACCGACACCGCCGGACCCTCCAGGCCGAAGGTGTAGGCGACCCGGCCGGAGACGATGTTCCCGCTGCCGAAGCTGTTCGGGTAGTCGTGGTACATCACGCCCGTGAAGACGCCCGTCCGGGTGCCCTGCAGGGTGGCCGGCCGGATCCGCGCGTGCTCCATCGCCTCCCAGGAGGTCTCCAGCATCAGCCGCTGCTGCGGGTCCAGGCCCGCCACCTCGCGCAGGCCGATGCCGAAGAACTTGGCGTCGAACTCCCCCGCGTCGCGCAGGAAACCGCCCCGGTCGCTGTAGCTGGTGTTGGCCCGCTCGCTCTGCGGGTCGTAGAGCCGTTCGAGGTCCCAGCCGCGGTCGGCGGGGAACCGGCTGATGCCGTCCCGGCCGTCCCGGACGAACTCCCAGAGCTCGTCCGGGCCGACGGCGCCGCCGGGGAAGCGGCAGGCCATGCCGACGATGGCGATCGGCTCACGGGTGGCCGCCACGAGCTTGCGGTTCTGCTCCCGCAGGCGCTCGGTCTCCTTCAGCGAGGACCGCAGTGCCTCGACCAGCTTCGAATCGTTCTGGACCATGACGGCCTCACGCCTCCCGCGTCGTGTCGTTGAGCGCCATCGAGATGAGGCTCTCGGCGTCCATGTCGTCGATGTCCTCGACGTCGCTGCCCCGGTCGTCCGCCGCGTCCCCGGCGGGCTCGCCGAGCCCGGCCAGTTCGAGGAGGCTGTCCATGAGCCCGGTCTCCCGCAGCCGCGCCAGCGGGATCGTCTGCAGGGCGAGCCGCACCCGGGCCTCCGGGTCGGCGGGCAGCCCGTCGGCGGCGGACACCGGGATCTGCGGGGCAAGCTGCTCCCGCAGGTGCCGGGCGAGGATCCGGATGCTCGGATAGTCGAAGATCAGGCCGGCGGGCAGCCGCAGACCGGTCTCCTCCCCCATGCGGTTGCGGAACTCCACCGAGGTCAGCGAGTCGAAGCCGAGCTCGCCGAAGGCCCGCTCGACCTCGATGGCGTCCGTGTCCTTGTGGCCGAGCACCAGCGCGGCCTGGCCGCGCACCAGCGCGACGAGGACCGCCTCGCGCTCGTCGTCGGAGGAGGCCGCGGCGAGCCGGCCCCGCAGGGCGTCGGCGCCGGAGGCGGTCGTTCCCGCCGTGCGCCGGGCGACGGCCGGGCGCACCAGCCCCTGGAACAGGGACGGCAGCTGGTCGGCGCCCCGGCGGCCGAGCGTCCTGAGGTCCAGGGCCACCGGGACGAGGGCCGGCAGGCCGGTCCCGAGCGCCGCGTCGAACAGGCGCGTTCCCTGCTCCCCGGTCAACGCCGCGACGCCGGAGCGGGCGGCCCGCTGCACGTCGGCGTCGGAGAGCCCGCCGCCCATGCCGCCGGTGCCCCACAGGCCCCAGGCGAGCGAGGTGGCGGGCAGTCCGGCCGCCGCGCGGTGCTGGGCGAGGGCGTCCAGGAAGGCGTTGGCCGCCGCGTAGTTGCCCTGGCCGGGGCCGCCGAGGACCCCGCCGACCGACGAGAAGAGGACGAAGGCCTTCAGGCCGCCGTCCCGGGTCAGCTCGTGCAGGTGCCAGGCCGCGTCCGCCTTGGGGCGCAGGACGGCGTCCAGGCGCTCCGGGGTCAGGGACCCCACGGTCGCGTCGTCGAGCACACCGGCCGCGTGCACGACCCCGGTGAGCGGGTGCTCGGCGGGCAGGCCGTCGAGCACGCCCGCCAGGGCGGCCCGGTCGGCGACGTCGGCGGCCGCGAAGCGGACCGACTCGGCGCCCAGCTCCTCCAGCTCGCGCCGGAGCTCCGGCGCGGACGGCGCGTCCGCGCCCCTGCGGCTGAGCAGGAGCAGGTGCCGGACGCCGTGCTCGGCGACCAGGTGCCGGGCGAAGACGGGCCCGAGCCCGCCGGTCGCCCCGGTGATCAGCACGGTGCCCTCACCGTCCCACGGGGACGCCGGCTCCGCGCCGGCCGCCTCCTTCGCCACCCGGACCAGGCGCGGCACCAGGACGCCGCCCGCCCGGACGGCCGCCTGCTCCTCGCCGGACGCCAGCACGGCGGGCAGCGCCCGCAGCGACGCCTCGTCGCCGTCCAGGTCGACCAGGACGATCCGGCCCGGGTTCTCCGCCTGCGCGGAACGCACCAGGCCGCCGACGGCCGCACCCGACGGGTCGACACCCTGCGGGTCGCCGGTGTCCGTCGCGACCGCCCCGCCGGTCAGCACGACGAGCTTCGCCGCGGCGAAGCGCTCGTCCGCCAGCCAGCCCTGGAGCACCTCCAGGACGCGGTGCGTCTCGGCGCGCACGGCCTCCGGCGAGGCCGCCGCCGGGTCGCCCGGGCCCGCGGCCAAAACGCCGGCCGGCAGCAGCACCATGTCGGCGCCGCCCACCCCGTCCAGCTCCTTCGCGGGGACGGCGTCCAGCCGGCCCGCCAGGTCGTCCGGCCGTGCGGCCAGCAGGGCCCACGAGCCCGTCCGCTGCACCGGTCCGGCCGGGGCCTCGTTCCAGGCGACGCGGTAGAGGGAGTCGTGGAACGCCCCCGCCCCAGCGCCGACCTCGCCGGCGGACGCCGGCCGCAGAGCCAGCGAGCCGACCGACGCCACCGGCAGACCCTGGGCGTCGGCGACGTCGAGGGCCACCGCGCCCTGACCCGCCGTCGGGCGCAGCCGCACCCGCAACATGGACGCCCCGGTGGCGAACAGCTCCACGTCGGACCAGGCGAACGGCAGCTCCGCACGGTCGGACTCCCGTGCCAGCCCGAGGGCGTGCAGGGCCGCGTCGAGCGCCGCCGGGTGAAGGCCGAACCCGTCCGCGCCCGCCACCAGCCCCTGCGGCAGCGCCACCTCGGAGAGGACGTCGTCCCCGTGCCGCCAGGCCCTGGTGAGGCCCTGGAAGGCCGGGCCGTAGACCAGCCCGCCGTCGGCGAACGTCTCGTACATGCCGGCCAGTTCGATCGGCTCGGCACCGGCCGGGGGCCACACCGCCAGGTCGGAGGACGGCCGGGAGCCCGCCGCCGCGAGGACACCCGTCGCGTGCCGCGTCCACGGCACCTCCGGCGGCGCGCCCACCTGGCGTGCGTGCACGGTGAAGCGGCGCGAGCCGTCCGCGTCCGGGCCGGCGACCGACAGCTGAACGTCCGCCGCACCCTTCTCCGGCAGGACCAGCGGCGCCTCCAGCACCAGGTCGGCGACGCGTCCGCAGCCGACGCGGTCGCCGGCGTGCAGGGCGAGGTCGACGAAGCCCGTGCCGGGGAAGAGCGTCGCCCCGCCGAAGGCGTGGTCGGCCAGCCACGGCGTGGTCTGCGCGGACAGCCGGCCGGTGAACAACCCGCCTTCGTCGCCGGCCAGTTCGACCGAGGAGACCAGGAACGGGTGCTCCGGGGAGACGAATCCGGCGGTCGCGGGGCCGGCGTCGAGCCAGTAGTGCTCGTGCTGGAAGGCGTAGGTCGGCAGGTCGACGCGGCGGGCGCCGGTGCCCCGGAACACGGCCGTCCAGTCGACGTCCGCGCCCGCCTCGAACACGGCGGCCAGAGCGGCCAGCAGGGCGGGGGCCTCGTCGCGGCCCTTGCGCAGCGCGGGCACGAGGAGGGCGTCGTCGGGGGCGGCCAGACAGGCCTGGGCCATGCCGGTCAGCACCCCGTCGGGACCGAGTTCGAGGAAGCGGGTCACGCCGGCGTCCTCCAACGCCCTGATCCCGTCGGCGAAACGGACGGCCTGGCGGACGTGGCGCACCCAGTACTCCGGATCACGCAGCTCATCAGCGGCCGCGATGCGACCCGTCACGTTCGACACCACGGCGAGCTGGGGCTCGCCGAAGGAGAGGCCCCGGACGACGGCCCGGAAGTCCTCCAGCATCGGCTCCATCAACGGCGAGTGGAACGCGTGCGAGACCGTCAGCCGGACGGAGGCGATGCCACGCTCCTCCAGCTTCTTCACGACCTTGCCCAGCGCGGCCTCGGCACCGGAGATCACCACCGACGCGGGCCCGTTGACCGCCGCCACCCCGACCTCGGCCTCGTGGCCCTTCAGCAGCGGCAGCACGTCCGCCTCGGCGGCCCGGACGGCCACCATGACGCCACCGGCGGGCAGCGCCTGCATCAGCCGGCCACGCGCGGCGACCAGCGTGCACGCATCCGCCAGCGACAGGACCCCGGCCACGTGAGCGGCGGCGATCTCGCCCACCGAGTGCCCGGCCAGGAAGTCCGCCCGCACACCCAGCGATTCGACCAGCCGGTACAGCGCCACCTCGACGGCGAACAGCGCCGACTGGGTGTGGACCGTGTCGTCCAGCGAACCCGACGTGCCGGCGATGACCTCGCGCAGCGACACACCCAACTCACCGTCCAGGAGCCCACACACCTCGTCCAGCGCGGCCGCGAACACCGGGAACACCGACGCCAGCCCGGCGCCCATCCCGACCCGCTGCGAACCCTGACCCGTGAACAGGAACGCCGTCCGGCCGCCGATCCGCGGCTCCGAGGAACCGCCGCCGGCCACCGCGGCTAGCCCGGCCAGCACCTCCTCACGCGTCGCACCCAGCACCACCGCACGCCGGTCGAACACCGCCCGCGACGACGCCAACGAGAACCCGACATCGAGCGCCGACACCGAACCAGCCACCGAACCACCGGCCGCGAACTCCCGCAGCCGCCCGGCCTGCGCCCGCAGCGCGGCCTCCGTCCGGCCCGACACCACCCACGGCACCGGCACACCCACCGGCCACCCCGCACCCGGATCCTCGACGGCCTCCTCGACGGGCTCGGCCGCCGGAGGCTCCTCCAGGATCACGTGCGCGTTGGTGCCGCTGATGCCGAACGAGGAGATACCCGCCCGGCGCGGTGTGCCGTCCGCCTTCTCCCACGGCCGGGACTCCGCCAGCAGCTCGACGTCTCCGGCCTCCCAGTCCACGTGCGTGGACGGGGTGTCGACGTGCAGGGTCTTCGGCAGCACGCCGTGGCGCATCGCCTGCACCATCTTGATGATCGCCGCCACGCCGGCGGCGGCCTGGGTGTGGCCGAGGTTCGACTTGATCGAGCCCAGCCACAACGGGCTGCCCTCCGGGCGGCCCTGGCCGTACGTCGCCAGCAGCGCCTGCGCCTCGATCGGGTCACCCAGCGTGGTGCCCGTGCCGTGCGCCTCCACCACGTCCACGTCGGCGGTCGACAGACCCGCGTTGGCCAGCGCCGCCCGGATCACCCGCTGCTGCGACGGACCGTTCGGCGCGGTGATGCCGTTGCTCGCACCGTCCTGGTTGACCGCCGAACCGCGGACCACGGCCAGCACCTCGTGCCCGAGCCGACGTGCGTCCGACAGCCGCTCGACGAGCAGCACGCCGGCGCCCTCGCCCCAGGCCGTGCCGTCGGCCTCCTCCGAGAAGGCCTTGATCCGGCCGTCCGGGGCCAGGCCCCGCTGGCGGCTGAACTCCACGAACACCTCGGGGGTCGCCATCACCGCCACGCCGCCGACCAGGGCGAGTTCGCACTCGTTCCGCTGGAGGGCCTGGATCGCCCAGTGCAGGGCGACCAGCGAGGACGAGCAGGCGGTGTCCACCGACACCGCCGGGCCCTCCAGGCCGAATGTGTAGGAGACCCGGCCGGAGATCGCGCTGCCCATCGCGTGGCTGGTCGGGTAGTCGTGGTACATCACGCCCGTGAAGACGCCGGTCCGGCTGCCCTTGAGCGAGGCCGGGTCGATGCCGGCCCGCTCCATCGCCTCCCAGGACGCCTCCAGCAGCAGCCGCTGCTGCGGGTCGAGCGCCAGCGCCTCGTTCGGGCTGACCCGGAAGAACGCCGCGTCGAACTCCGCCGCGTCGTGCAGGAACCCGCCCTGGTTGACATAGGTGGTGTCGGCGCGCTCCCGCGTCGGGTCGTACAGGAGGCCGGTGTCCCAGCCCCGGTCCTCGGGAAACTCGGACACCGCCTCCCGGCCCTCCACGACCAGCTCCCAGAGCTCGTCGGGCGTCGTGACACCGCCGGGGTAGCGGGCGGACATGCCGACGATGACGATCGGGTCGTCGGACGACGCGCCCGTCGCGACGGCCGACCGGCCCTGGTCCGAGGCCTCGTCGGCGGCACCGACCAGCGACTCGTGGAGGTGGCCCGCGAGCGCCGAGGACGACGGGTAGTCGAAGACCAGGGTCGCCGGCAGCCGCAGACCGGTGGCGGTGTTGAGGCCGTTGCGCAGCTCGACCGCGGAGAGCGAGTCGAAGCCCAGCTCGCTGAACGCGCGGTCGGGTTCGATCGCGTCCGGCGAACTGTGGCCGAGCACGGCGGCGACCTGCGCGCGGACGACCTGGAGCAGCAGCCGCTCGCGCTCCTCCCGGTCGAGCCCGGCGAGCCGGCCGGCCAGCGAGTCGGCGCCGCCCGCCGGCACTCCGCGCGCGGCCGTGCGCCGGGCCACCGGGACGATGCCCCGGAACAGCGCGTCGAGCTCGTCGCCCTGGGCGCGCAGGGCCGCCGTGTCGATCCGGATCGGGGCGAGCGCGGGCCCGCCGGCCGCGCGGGCGGCGTCGAAGAGCGCGAGGCCCTCCTCCGCGCCGAGCGGCACGATGCCGCCGCGCGCCATGCGGGCGCGGTCGGCCTCGCTGAGGGTGCCGACCATGCCGCCGCCCTCGGCCCAGGGGCCCCAGGCGAGGGAGGTGGCGGGCAGCCCGGCCGCGTGGCGCCGCTCGGCGAGGGCGTCCAGGAAGGCGTTGGCCGCCGCGTAGTTGCCCTGGCCGGGGACGCCGAGGACGCCGGCCGCCGAGGAGAAGAGGACGAACGCCGTCAGGTCGAGCCCGGCGGTCAGTTCGTGCAGGTGCCAGGCGGCATCGACCTTCGGGCGGAGCACGGCGTGCACCCGTTCGGGGGTCAGTGACGCGATGGTGCCGTCGTCCAGGAAGCCCGCCGCGTGCACGACCGCGCGCAGCGGCCGGTCGGCCGGGACGCCGCCGATCAGCGCCGCCAGGGCGGCCCGGTCGGAGACGTCGCAGGATTCGATGGTGACGCTCTCGGCACCGGCCTCGGTGAGGGCCGCGCTCAGCTCCTCCGCCCCGGGCGCCGCGGCGCCGCGGCGGCTGACCAGCAGCAGGTGCCGGACGCCGTGCTCGCTGACCAGGTGACGGGCGAGGAGGGCACCGAGCCCGCCGGTCGCGCCCGTGAGCAGCACGGTGCCCGCGGCGTCCCAGCCCTGCTCCGCGGCCTCGGCGGACCCTTCGGTGCCGGCCGCGGGGACGGCGACGCGGGCGAGCCGGGCGGTGCGGACCTCGCCGCCGCGGATCGCCAGGTGGTCCTCCCCGGTGGCCACCGCGGCCGGCAGGGCCCGGGCGGACGCCGGGTCGTCGTCGAGCTCGACCAGGACGATCCGGCCCGGGTTCTCCGCCTGGGCCGAGCGGATCATCCCGCTGACGGCGGCGCCGACCAGCGGGGAGACTCCGCTCGACGCGGCGGCCCCGGGGACCACCACGACCAGCCGCGAGCCCTCGGGGGCACTCTGCGCGATCCGGCTCCGGACGGCGGTGAGCACCCGCTCCGTCTCGGCGTGCACGGCGCTCACGGGGTCGTCGTCGGACGTGACGGCCCAGCCGGCCGGGAGGAGCACGTGGTCGGCCGCTTCACCGGCCGGCACCGGGGCGACGCCCAGCCGGCCGGCCCAGTCCCCGGCGTCGGCCCCGAGCACCGCCCAGGTGCCCTGCGCGGTGCCGCGCGGGACGGGCGTCCAGGAGACCCGGAACAGCGAGTCGTGGTGCGCGGCGGCCGCGGCCTTGATCTGCGCGGCGGAGACCGGCCGGACGGCCAGCGCCCCCACGGAGGCGACGGGGCTGCCGGTGGCGTCCGCGAGGTCCAGGGCCGCCGCGTCCCGGCCCGGCACCCGCCGGACCCGGACTCGCAGGTGTGTCGCGCCGGTCGCGTGGACCTCGACGTCGGACCAGGCGAACGGCAGGCCGCCCTCCGACACCGCGTCGGAGACGCTCACCGCGTGCAGGGCCGCGTCGAAGGCGGCCGGGTGGAGGGCGAACAGCTCGGCGTCGGCGTGCGCGCCGTCCGGGAGGACGACCTCGGCGAACACCTCGCCGTCCCGGCTCCAGGCGGCCGTCAGCCCCCGGAACAGCGGCCCGTACGCCAGGCCGCCGGCGACGAAGTCGTCGTAGACGGAGTCGACGGCGACCGGCTCGGCGCCCTTGGGCGGCCAAGCCGCGAAGTCGAAGGAGGCGGCGCCCCTGCCCGGGGCGAGGACGCCGGTGGCGTGTCCGGTCCAGGCCGTCTCGGTGTCGGCGTCGGCGTCGCGCGAGTGGATCCGCACGCTCCGGGTGCCGCCGTCGCCCGCCGCCGCGAGCAGGACGAGCACCTGAACGGCGCCGCGCTCCGCGAGCACCAGCGGCGCTTCGAGGACCAGCTCCTCCACCCGGTCGCAGCCGACCTGCCGGCCGGCGCGGAGCACCATCTCGATCAGCGCCGTCCCCGGCACCACGACGGAGCCGGACACCACGTGGTCGGCCAGCCAGGCGTGGGTGCCGAGGGAGAGCCGGCCGCTCAGCACGGTGCCGCCGGAGTCGGGCAGGTCGACGGCCGCGCCGAGCAGCGGGTGCTCGGTCGCGACGAGGCCGAACGCCGACACGTCGCCCGTGTCGTTCGAGGGGCTGAGCCAGTAGTGCTCGTGCTGGAAGGCGTAGGTCGGCAGGTCGACGCGGCGGGCGCCGGTGCCCCGGAACACGGCCGCCCAGTCGACGTCCGCGCCCGCCTCGAACACGGCGGCCAGAGCGGCCAGCAGGGCGGGGGCCTCGTCGCGGCCCTTGCGCAGCGCGGGCACGAGGAGGGCGTCGTCGGGGTCGGCCAGACAGGCCTGGGCCATGCCGGTCAGCACCCCGTCGGGGCCCAGCTCCAGGAAGCGGGTCACGCCGGCGTCCTCCAACGCCCGGATCCCGTCGGCGAAACGGACGGCCTGGCGGACGTGGCGCACCCAGTACTCCGGATCACGCAGGTCCTCGCCGGTGGCGAGCCTTCCGGTGACGTTGGAGACGACGGCGAGCCTGGGCTCGCCGAAGGTGAGACCCCGGACGACGGTCCGGAACTCCTCCAGCATCGGCTCCATCAGCGGCGAGTGGAACGCGTGCGAGACCGTCAGCCGGACGGAGGCGATGCCACGCTCCTTCAACTGCGCGACCACCTCGCCCACCGCGGCCTCGGCACCCGAAATCACCACCGACGCAGGCCCGTTGACCGCCGCCACCCCGACCTCGGCCTCGTGGCCCTTCAGCAGCGGCAACACGTCCGCCTCGGCCGCCCGGACAGCCACCATGACGCCACCGGCGGGCAGCGCCTGCATCAGCCGGCCACGCGCGGCGACCAGCGTGCACGCATCCGCCAGCGACAGCACACCGGCCACATGCGCAGCCGCGATCTCACCCACCGAGTGCCCGGCCAGGAAGTCCGCCCGCACACCCAGCGACTCCACCAGCCGGTACAGCGCCACCTCGACCGCGAACAACGCCGACTGCGTGAACACCGTGTCATCCAGCGAACCCGACGCACCCGCGATCACCTCGCGCAGCGACACACCCAACTCACCGTCCAGCAGCCCACACACCTCGTCCAGGGCAGCCGCGAACACCGGGAAGGCCTCGTACAGTTCACGGCCCATCCCGACCCGCTGCGAACCCTGACCCGTGAACAGGAACGCCGTCTTGCCCTCCAGCCGGCGCCCCGCCTGCACACCCTCCAGCGCAGCCGTCAGCTCCGCCAGGTCCGAACCCAGCACCACCGCACGCCGGTCGAACACCGCCCGCGACGACGCCAACGAGAACCCGACATCGAGCGCCGACACCGAACCACCCGCCGAACCACCGGCCGCGAACTCCCGCAGCCGCCCGGCCTGCGCCCGCAGCGCGGCCTCCGTCCGGCCCGACACCACCCACGGCACCGGCACACCCGACGGCCACCCCGCACCCGGCTCCTCGACGGCCTCCTCGACCGCCGGGGCCTCCTCGATGATCACGTGCGCGTTGGTGCCGCTCAGGCCGAACGAGGAGATACCCGCCCGGCGCGGCCGCTCACCGCGCTCCCAGGGGGTGCGGGCCAGCAGCAGCTCCACATGGCCGGCCTCCCAGTCCACGTGCGTGGATGGGGTGTCGACGTGCAGCGTCTTCGGCAGCACCTCGTGCCGCATCGCCTGCACCATCTTGATGATGCCCGCGACACCGGCGGCGGCCTGGGTGTGGCCGAGGTTCGACTTGATCGAGCCCAGCCGGAGCGGGTGTTCGGCGGTCCGGCCCTGGCCGTAGGTGGCCAGCAGCGCCTGCGCCTCGATCGGGTCACCCAGCGTGGTGCCCGTGCCGTGCGCCTCCACCACGTCCACGTCGGCGGTCGACAGCCCCGCGTTGGCCAGCGCCGCCCGGATCACCCGCTGCTGCGACGGACCGTTCGGCGCGGTGATGCCGTTGCTCGCACCGTCCTGGTTGACCGCGGAGCCCCGCACCACGGCGAGGACGGGGTGGCCGTTGCGGCGGGCGACCGAGAGCCGCTCGACCAGGAGGACTCCGGCGCCCTCGCTCCAGCCGGTGCCGTCGGCGGCGTCGGCGAACGCCTTGCAGCGGCCGTCGGCCGCCAGCCCGCGCGCCTTGCCGAAGGCGATGAACGGGTCGGGCGTCGCCATCACCGTGACACCGCCGGCCAGGGCGATCGTGCACTCGCCCCGGCGCAGCGCCTGCACCGCCAGGTGCAGGGCCACCAGCGAGGACGAGCAGGCCGTGTCCACCGACACCGCCGGGCCCTCGAAACCGAACGCGTAGGAGACCCGGCCGGAGAGCACGGCGCCGTTGGTGCCGGTGGTCATGTAGGCCGCCGACTCCTCGGGCAGCTTCATGCCGAAGTAGGACTGGCCGTTGGTCCCGACGTAGACGCCGACGGGGCCGCCCTTGAGGGAGTCGGGGGAGATCCCGGCCCGCTCGAACGCCTCCCAGGACGCCTCCAGCAGCAGCCGCTGCTGCGGGTCCATCGCGATGGCCTCCCGCGGGCTGATGCCGAAGAACTCGGCGTCGAACCGGGCGGCGCCGTGCAGGAACCCGCCGCTGCGGGTGTAGCCGCTGGCCGCCCGTTCGGCGTCCGCGTCGTACATGCCGCCGACGTCCCAGCCGCGGTCCTGGGGGAATCCGCCGATGGCGTCCGTCTCGTCGAGGACCAGGTCCCAGAGGTCTTCCGGGGAACGCGTGTCACCCGGGAAGCGGCAGGCCATCCCCACGATCGCGATCGGCTCCGCCTCGATGTCGCGCAGCCGCTCCTTCGTCTGTGCGAGGTCGGCGGTCGTCCGCTTGAGGTAGTCGAGCAGCTTCTTTTCGTTCCCCATCAGGGCCTCACCAATTCTGTTGAGAAAGAGTCCAGGAACCTGGTCACGCGATCCCGAGTTCTTTGTCGATGAAGTCGAAGAGTTCGTCGGCCGAGGCGTCCTCCAGCTGGTCGGCGACCGTGCCGGCCCCCCGGCTGCCTTGGGCCTCGTTCACGCGGGCCACCAGGGCCTGGAGGCGGGGGACGACCTGCGTCCGTTCGATCTCCTCCGGGGCGAGGGAGGCCACCACGGCCTCCAGCCGGTCGAGTTCGGCCGCCACGCCGGCACCGCCGGCGCCCGTCGGCGCCAGCTCGCCGTGCAGGTGCTCGGCCAGGGTGGTGGGGTTGGCGTAGTCGAAGAGCAGGGTCGCCGGGAGCTTCAGCCCGGTGGCCGCGTTCATGCGGTTGCGGAACTCGACGGCGGTCAGCGAGTCGAATCCCATGTCCTTGAAGGCACGGCCCGGCTGGACGGCGTCGGGGCCGTCGTGGCCGAGCACCGTGGCCACCTGGCCGCGGACGAGCCCGAGGATGGTGCTGCGCTGCTCGCCGCCGGTGAGCGCGGCCAGCTCCCGGGCCAGCGCGGAGGCGTCGGCCGGGCCGCCCGCCGCCGGGCCGCCCGCCGGACCGCCGGTCGCGGCCTTCACCTCGGGCAGGGCGCCGATCAGCGGGCTGGGCCGGCCGGCCGTGAAGGCGGGTGCCAGCTCGGCCCAGTCGGCGTCGACCACGCCGATGACGGCCTCGCCGCGCTCCAGCACCTCGTTCAGGGCGTTCACGGCGAGCTCCGGGTCCAGCTCGGACAGGCCGCGCCACCAGGCGCGCTCCTGGATCTCCTGCTGGGCGGCCATGCCTCCGCCGCCCCACGGGCCCCAGGCGACCGAGGCCGCCGGCAGGCCCTGCGCCCTGCGGTGCTCGGCCAGTGCGTCGAGGTAGGCGTTGGCCGCCGCGTACGAGGCCTGGCCGGCGCCGCCGAGCAGGCCCGCGATCGAGGAGAACGTCACGAAGGCGGTCAGTTCGAGGTCCCGCGTGAGCTCGTGCAGGTTGCGGGCGGCCTCGGTCTTGGGGCGGAGCACCCCGGCGATCCGCTCCGGGGTGAGCGAGCCGACCGTCCCGTCGTCGAGCACCCCGGCCGCGTGCATCACCGCGGTCAGCGGGGCGTCGGCGGGCAGCTCCTTCAGCAGCACGGCGAGGGAGTCGCGGTCGGCGGCGTCGCAGGCCGCGACGGTGACGCGGGCGCCGAGGCCGGTGAGCTCCTGCGCGAGCTCCGCGGCGCCGGGGGCCTCGATGCCGCGCCGGCTGGTGAGCAGCAGGTGCTCGGCGCCGGCCCGGGCCAGCCAGCGGGCGACGTGGGCACCGACGGCGCCGGTGCCGCCGGTCACGAGCACCGTGCCGGTGGGCCGCCAGGCGACCCGCGGCGGGCTGGTGTCGGCGGTCGCCCGCTCCAGGCGGCGGACGAAGGTGCCGGACGCCCGGACGGCGAGCTGGTCCTCGCCCGCCGGGTCGGCGAGGACGTCGGCGAGGCGGGCCAGCAGCGCGGCGTCGGGGGTGCCGGTGGCGGGGAGGTCGACCAGACCGCCCCAGAGCCCGGGGTTCTCCAGGGCGACCACCCGGCCGAGGCCCCAGACCAGGGCCTGGCCGGGGTTGGGCAGGGTCTCGGAGCGGCCCGCGGCGACGGCGCCGCGCGTCACGCTCCACACCGGTGCCGTCGCGTCCAGGTCGGCGAGGGCCTGGACGAGCGCCACGGTGGCGGTGAGGCCGCGTGGGGCGGCGGGGGCCCCGGCGTCGGGTTCCCCGTCCTGGCCGAGCAGCGACACCACGCCGTTCAGCGGCGCGGCCCCGGCGAGGGCCGCGGTGATCCGCGCGGTCAGCGCCGGCCGGTCGGCGCCGGGAACGCGCAGCGTCAGGACCTTCGCGCCGCGGTCGGCGAGGGTCCGTTCGACGGCCTCGGCCCACGCCTCGTCCACGCCCGCGGCGGGCAGGGCCAGCAGCCAGCTGCCGGTGAGCCCGCCGCCGGTGCCGCCGGTGCGGGGCAGCCAGCCGATCCGGTAGCGCCAGCCCTCGACGGTGGCGTGCTCGACGCTGCGGGCGCGCCAGTCGGCGAGCAGCGGGAGCACCGTCTCCAGGGAGGAGCGGCTGTCGCCGTCCGCGTCGAGGACGGCGGCGAGGTGGTCGAGGTCGCGCTGCTCGACGGCGGACCAGAAGGCGCCGTCCCCGGCTCCCCGGCCCGGGCGGGCGCCCTCGGCGCCGTCCTCGGGCTCGGCCCAGTAGCGCCGGCGCTGGAACGGGTAGGTGGGCAGCCCGACCCGGCGCCGCCCGGTGCCGGCGAGCGGCGCGGCCCAGTCCACGTCGACGCCGCGCAGGTGCAGGGCGGTGAGCGCGGCCGTCAGGGCCCGCGGCTCGGGGGTGCCGGCGCGCAGCAGCGGGACGGCGAGGACGTCCTCGTCGAGGGTCTCGCCCGCCATCGCGGTGAGGGTGGCGCCCGGGCCGATCTCCAGGCAGGTGGAGACGCCCAGGGCGGCCAGCGCGCGCAGCCCGTCGTGGAAGCGGACGGTGCCGCGGACGTGGCGCACCCAGTACTCGGGGGTGCGCAGGTCGTCGCCCCCGGCGAGCGCGCCGGTCACGTTCGAGACGACCGGGACGGCGGGCTCCCGGAAGGTCAGCCCGGCGAGCACCTCGGCGAAGTCGGCCAGCATGGCGTCCATCCGCGGCGAGTGGAAGGCGTGGCTGACCCGCAGCTCCCGGGTGCGGGCGCCGCGGCCGGCCAGCAGCCCGGCGACCTCGGCGACGGCGTCCTCGTCGCCGGAGAGGACGACGGCGGACGGCCCGTTGACCGCGGCGATGCCGAGCTGCGCCGCCCGGCCCTCCAGCAGCGGCAGCACGTCCTGCTCGGTGGCCTGGACGGCGGTCATCGCGCCGCCCTCGGGCAGGGCCTCCATCAGCCGGCCGCGGGCGGCGACCAGGGCCGCCGCGTCGGCCTGCGAGAGCACTCCGGCGACGTGGGCCGCGGCGATCTCGCCCACGGAGTGGCCGATGAGGACGTCGGGGCGGACGCCGAAGGACTCGGCCAGCCGGTAGAGGGCGACCTCGGTCGCGAACAGCGCCGCCTGCGTGAAGACCGTGCGGTCGAGCAGGGCGGCCTCGGCCGAGCCCTCGCGGGCGAACACCACCTCGCGCAGCGGTCTGGGCAGCCGGGCGTCCAGCTCGGCGCAGACCGCGTCGAAGGCCCGGGCGTAGACGGGGTAGGCCGCGTACGCCTCCTGGCCCATGCCGGGGCGCTGGGCGCCCTGGCCGGTGAAGAGGAAGGCCGTCCGGCCGCCGCCGCGCACCGCGCCGCCCGCGTCCTCGCCGGTGGCGATCCGGTCGAGCGCGGCCAGGAGTTCGCCCCGGTCCGCACCCGCGGCCACGGCCCGGTTCTCGAACAGCGAGCGGGTGGTGGCGAGGGAGTACGCGACGTCGCCGGCGTCCAGGCCGGACCGGTCGAGCAGGTCGGCGTGGAGGCGTGCGGCCTGGGCCCGCAGCGCGTCCTCGCCGCGGGCGGAGAGCGGCCAGGCCAGGTACGGGACGGGGGCGGGCGCGGGCGCGGGCGCGGGCGGCTGCTCGTCGGCGGCCTCCTCGGGGTCGGGGAGCGCCTCCTCGATGATGGCGTGCGCGTTGGTGCCGCTGATCCCGAAGGAGGAGATGCCGAACCTCCTGGGCCGCTCGCCCCTGGGCCACGGCACCTCGTCGTTCAGCAGCTGCACCCGGCCGGCCGACCAGTCGACGTGCGGGGTCGGCTCGCCGGCGTGGATGGTCCGCGGCAGCGTCTCGTGCTGGAGCGCGAGGACCATCTTCATCACGCCCGCCACTCCTGCCGCGGCCTGCGGGTGCCCCATGTTGGACTTGATCGAGCCGAGCCAGAGCGGCCGGTCCTCCGGCCGGTCCTGCCCGTACGTCGCCAGCAGTGCCTGCGCCTCGATCGGGTCGCCGAGCCTGGTGCCCGTGCCGTGCGCCTCCACCGCGTCCACGTCGGCGGCGACCAGCCCGGCGTTCTTCAGCGCGGCCCGGATCACCCGCTGCTGCGCGGGCCCGTTCGGCGCCATCAGGCCGTTGCTGGCGCCGTCCTGGTTCACCGCCGAGCCGCGCACCACCGCGAGGACGGGGTGGCCGAGGCGGCGCGCGTCCGACAGCCGCTCCAGGACGAGCATCCCGGCGCCCTCCGACCAGCCGGCGCCGTCGGCCTCGGCGGCGAAGGACCGGCAGCGGCCGTCCGGGGAGAGCGCCCGCTGCCGGCTGAACTCGACGAACAGCTGGGGGGTCGCCATCACGCAGACGCCGCCGGCGAGGGCGAGCGCGGAGTCCCCCGCCCGCAGCGACTGGCAGGCCAGGTGCAGCGCCACCAGCGAGGACGAGCAGGCGGTGTCCGTGGTGACGGCGGGCCCCTCCAGCCCGAAGGTGTAGGAGACGATGCCGGAGACGATGCTGCCCGCCGTGGTGCTGCGCGGGTAGTCGTGGTGCATCAGGCCGGCGAAGACGCCCGTCCGGCTGCCGCGCAGCGACAGCGGGTCGATCCCGGCCCGTTCGAGCGCCTCCCAGGACACCTCCAGCAGCAGCCGTTGCTGCGGGTCGGCCTCCGGCGCCTCGCGCGGGCTGAGCCCGAAGAAGCCGGCGTCGAACTCGGCCGCGTCGTGCAGGAAGCCGCCGCGGCGGACGTACGTGCGGCCGGGCTTGCCCGGCTCGGGGTCGTACACCGCGTCGGTGTTCCAGCCGCGGTCGGTGGGGAAGTCGGACACCACGTCGGCGCCGTCGGACACCAGCTGCCAGAGGTCCTCGGGGGAGGTCACCCCGCCGGGGTAGCGGCCGCTCATGCCGATGATCGCGATCGGTTCGTGCCGGGCGTCCTCCGCCTCCCGCAGCCGGCGGCGGGTCTCCTGGAGGTCCGCCGTCGCCCGCCTGAGGTACTCGCGGAGCTTTTCGTCGTGCGCCATCGCTGTCTCAGCCTTCTCGGAGGGGTCGGGAGGGGCGAACGGGAGGGGCCGGGGCCCGGGCCGGGCCCCGGCACGCGGGAGGCGGACCGGGTCCCCGGCCGCCGGGGGCGGCGGCCGGGGACGCCCGGAGGGGGTGGGAGCCGCTCAGCCGATGCCGAGCTCGTTGTCCAGGAAGTCGAACAGCTCGTCGTCGGTGGCCTCGTCGAACCGCTGGGCCGAGCCGTCCCCGTCGGGCTGCTGCTCCGTCCACCGGCGGAGCAGGCCCTTGAGCCGGGCGGTGACGGCGGCGTGGTCCTCCTCCGGACCGGCCTGCGCCAGGGCGACTTCCAGGAGTTCTAGCTGCGCCTCCAGCGACTTCGGGGCGGCGTCGGCCGGGGCCAGCGCGGTACCCAGGTGCTGGACCAGGGTGGTGGGCGTGGGGAAGTCGAACACCAGGGTGGTCGGCAGCCGCAGGCCGGTGGCCTTGTTCAGCAGGTTCCGCAGCTCGACCGCGGCCAGCGAGTCGAAGCCCATGTCCTTGAACGCCCGGTCCGGGTCCACCGAGTCGGCGGACGCGTGCCCCAGCACCCCGGCGACGTGCTCGCGGACGAGCGCCGAGATCTGGCGGGTCCGGTCGGCCTCGGAGAGCTCGGCCAGCCGGGCGGCGAAGCCCCGGTCGGGGGCGGCGGCCGCCGTGACGGCCCGCCGGTTGCGGCGCCGGGCCGGGGCCCGGCCCATGCCGCGCAGGGCGGTCGGCAGGTCGTCGGTCCGGCTCGCCAGGGTCGCGAAGTCCAGCCGGATCGGCACCAGGGCCGGATCCCCGGAGGCGATCGCCGCGTCGAACAGGCCGAGCGCGTCCTCGGTCTCCAGGGGCGGCATGCCCAGCCGGTTCATCCGCTGGAGGTCGGCGTCGCCCATCTGGCCGGCCATGCCGTCCGTGGACGCCCACAGCCCCCAGGCCAGCGACACGGCGGGCAGCCCGGCCGCACGCCGGTGCTCGGCGAGCGCGTCCAGGAAGACGTTGGCCGTGGCGTAGTTGGCCTGCCCGCCGCCGACCAGCAGCCCGGCCGAGGAGGAGAACAGGACGAAGGCGGTCAGCCCGAGGTCCCGGGTCAGCTCGTGCAGGTGCCACGCGGCGTCGGCCTTCGGCCGCAGCACAGCGTCGAACCGCTCCGGGGTCTGGGTGCCGATCGTCCCGTTGTCCGCGATGCCCGCGGTGTGGACGACCCCGGTCAGCGGCGGCCGTCCGGCCGGGGCCGTGGCGAGCACCGCCGCCAGGGCGTCCCGGTCCGAGACGTCACAGGCCTCGATGGCGACGGTCTCGGCGCCCGCCTCGACCAGCGCCGCCCGCAGCTCCTCCGCACCGGGGGCCGCGGCGGCGCGCCGGCTGAGCAGCAGCAGGTGCCGCACCCCGTGCCGCACCACGAGGTGACGGGCCACCAGGGCGCCGAGCCCGCCGGTGCCACCGGTGACGAGCACCGTGCCGTCGGGCCCGAACGTGCCGGCCCCGGCCTCCTCGTCCGGCACCGGGCTGCGCCCGAGCCGCGGCAGCAGGACGGCGCCGGCCCGCACGGCCGACTCCGGCTCGCCCGAGTCGACGGCGGACCGCAGGGCGGCCAGCGTGCCGCGGCGGCCGTCCCAGTCGACCAGGGTCAGCCGGTCCGGGCTCTCCGCCTGCACCGACCGCACCAGTCCCCAGACCGGCCCGGTCACCACGTCCACGGCGGTGTCGCCCGCGCTCACCGCGCCCGAGGTCAGCACGACCAGGCGGGAGGCGGCGAACCGCTCGTCGGCAAGCCAGGTCTGCACCTCGGCCAGGACCCGCCCGGCCACCGCCCGCAGCTCGGCCGGCACGTCCCCGGCCTCGGCGGCCGGGTCGGGCAGGCAGGGCAGCAGCACCACGTCCGGGACGGGCGCGCCCGCCTCGACCGCGGCGGCCAGCGCGGCCACCGACTCGTACCCGGCGGCGGCCCGCGCGGCCACCGCCGCCCAGGCGTCGCCGACCCGGCCGGCGACCGCCCAGCGCTGCCCCGTGTCCACGGCGCCGCCGAACACGGCGGACTGCCAGCGGAGCCGGAAGAGGTTCTCCACGTTCTCGGCCTGGGCGACCCGCAGTTGCTCGTCCGAGATCGGCGGCGCCAGCAGGTGGTGCACCGCGGCGATCGGCGCGCCGGTCGCGTCGGCGATGTCGACCTGGGCCGTGTCCGGCCCGTTCGAGTCGCAGCGCACGCGGATCGTGGTGACACCAGGGGAGAAGACCCGGATGCCGTGCCAGGAGAACGGCAGCCGGGGCACGCTCGGACCGCCCGGCTCGATGAACAGGGAGGCGTGGAACGACGCGTCCAGCAGCGCCGGGTGGAGCCCGAACGCCTCGCCGTCCGCGCGGGACTCCCGGGGCAGCGTGATCTCGGCGAACACCTCGCGGCCGTTGCGGGTCCAGGCGCGCTTCAGCCCCTGGAAGACCGGGCCGTAGCCGTAGCCCCGGCCGACCAGGCCCTCGTAGGCGCCCGCCACGGGCACCTCCTCGGCGCCCTCCGGCGGCCAGACCGTCAGGTCGTAGAGCTCGCCCTCCTCGACCTCGTCCCCGACGATGCCCTCGGCGTGCCGGGTCCACGGGGCGTCCGGGCCGACGCCCTCGGCCTGCGAGTACACCGACAGGCTGTGCTTGCCGGCCTCGTCCGACCCGCCGACGACGACCCGGACCCGCATCCCGCCACGCTCCGGGATCACCAGCGGCGCGCCGATCGTCAGCTCCTCGACGACCGTGCAGCCGACCTCGTCGGCGCCCCGCAGGGCCATCTCGACGAAGGCCGAGCCCGGCAGCAGGACGGTGCCGAACACCGCGTGGTCGGCGAGCCAGGGGTGGCTGTCCAGACCGAGCCGGCCGGTGAGCACCACGCCGTCGGAGTCCGGGAGTTCGACCACGGCGCTGAGCAGCGGGTGCGTGGTCGCCGCCAGGCCGTGGGCCGCCGCGTCCCCGGCGCTCGCGGGGCCGGCGTCGAGCCAGAAGCGCTCGTGCTGGAAGGCGTAGGTCGGCAGGTCGACGCGGCGGGCGCCGGTGCCCCGGAACACGGCCGTCCAGTCGATGTCCGCGCCCGCCTCGAACACGGCGGCCAGAGCGGCCAGCAGGGCGGGGGCCTCGTCGCGGCCCTTGCGCAGCGCGGGCACGAGGAGGGCGTCGTCGGGGTCGGCCAGACAGGCCTGGGCCATGCCGGTCAGCACCCCGTCGGGGCCGAGTTCGAGGAAGCGGGTCACGCCGGCGGCTTCGAGCGCCCGGATGCCGTCGGCGAAGCGGACGGCCTGGCGGACGTGGCGGACCCAGTACTCGGGGTCGCGCAGGTCCTCGCCGTCGGCGACCCTTCCGGTGACGTTGGCGACGACGGCGACCTTGGACTCGCCGAAGGTGAGACCCCGGACGACGGTCCGGAACTCCTCCAGCATCGGCTCCATCAGCGGCGAGTGGAACGCGTGCGAGACCGTCAGCCGGACCGTGGCGATGCCGCGCTCCTTCAGCTGCGCGACCACCTCGCCCACCGCGGCCTCGGCACCCGAAATCACCACGGAGGCGGGCCCGTTGACGGCCGCCACCCCGACCTGCTTCTCGTGGCCCTTCAGCAGCGGCAGCACGTCCGCCTCGGCCGCCCGGACCGCCACCATCACGCCACCGGCGGGCAGCGCCTGCATCAGCCGACCGCGGGCGGCGACCAGCGTGCACGCATCCGCCAGCGACAGGACCCCGGCCACGTGAGCGGCGGCGATCTCGCCCACCGAATGCCCGGCCAGGAAGTCCGCCCGCACACCCAGCGATTCGACCAGCCGGTACAGCGCCACCTCGACGGCGAACAGCGCCGACTGGGTGTGGACCGTGTCGTCCAGCGAACCCGACGTGCCGGCGATGACCTCGCGCAGCGACACACCCAACTCACCGTCCAGGAGCCCACACACCTCGTCCAGCGCGGCCGCGAACACCGGGAACACCGACGCCAGCCCGGCGCCCATCCCGACCCGCTGCGAACCCTGACCCGTGAACAGGAACGCCGTCCGGCCCTCGGAGCGGCCTGCGCCGCTCTCGGCGCCGTCGCTCGCGGCGAGCTTCTCCAGACCCACCATCAGCTCGGTCCGGTTGGCCCCGAGTACCACGACCCGACGGTCCAGGACGGCACGCGAGGACGCCAGCGAGAAGCCGACGTCGAGCGGCGACCGGTCGGTGCCCGCCGCGAACTCCCGCAGCCGCCCGGCCTGCGCCCGCAGCGCGGCCTCCGTCCGGCCCGACACCACCCACGGCACCGGCACACCCACCGGCCAACCCGCGCCGGGCTCCTCGACGGCCGACTCATCCGGCTCAGCCGCCGGGGCCTCCTCCAGGATCACGTGCGCATTGGTGCCGGAAATCCCGAACGACGACACACCCGCACGACGCGGCGCACCGTCCGCCTTCTCCCAGGCGCGAGCCTCGGCCAGCAACTCGACGGCGCCGGCCTCCCAGTCCACATGCGAGGACGGCGCGTCCACGTGCAGCGTCTTCGGCAGCACGCCGTGGCGCATCGCCTGCACCATCTTGATGATGCCCGCGACACCCGCCGCGGCCTGGGTGTGACCCAGGTTCGACTTCACCGAACCCAACCACAACGGGCTGCCCTCCGGGCGGTCCTGGCCGTACGTCGCCAGCAGCGCCTGCGCCTCGATCGGGTCACCCAGCGTCGTACCCGTGCCGTGCGCCTCCACCACGTCCACATCGGACGTCGACAGCCCCGCGTCGGCCAGCGCCGCCCGGATCACCCGCTGCTGCGACGGACCGTTCGGCGCCGTCAGCCCGTTGCTCGCACCATCCTGGTTCACCGCCGAACCCCGCACCACGGCCAGCACCTCGTGCCCGAGCCGACGCGCGTCCGACAACCGCTCGACGAGCAGCACGCCCACGCCCTCGCCCCAGCCGGTGCCGTCCGCGGCCTCCGCGAACGCCTTGATCCGGCCGTCCGGGGCCAGCCCGCGCTGCTGGCTGAACTCCACGAAGGTCTCCGGCGTGGGCATCACCGTGACGCCGCCCGCAAGGGCCAGCGTGCACTCGCCGCGGCGCAGCGCCTGGATCGCCCAGTGCAGCGCCACCAGCGAGGACGAGCACGCCGTGTCCACCGACACCGCCGGACCCTCCAGACCGAGGCTGTAGGCGACCCGGCCCGACACGACACTGCCGGTGTTGCCGTTGCCGATGTAGCCCTGGAGCTCGTCGGGGATGGTGCTCAGGCGTGAGGCGTAGTCGTGGTACATCACACCGGCGAAGACGCCGGTCTGACTGCCCTTGAGCGAGGACGGGTCGATGCCGGCCCGCTCGATCGCCTCCCAGGAGACCTCCAGCAGCAGGCGCTGCTGCGGGTCGGTGGCCAGCGCCTCGCGCGGGCCCATGCTGAAGAACTCGGCGTCGAAGTCGGCCGCGTCGTGCAGGAAGCCGCCGGTCTTCGCATAGGTGTGGCCGGGCTTGCCGGGTTCGGGGTCGTAGATGCCCTGGGTGTCCCAGCCGCGGTCCGACGGGAACCCGGAGACACCGTCCCCGCCCGCGTCGACCAGCCGCCAGAGGTCGTCCGGCGAACGGACGTCCCCCGGGAAGCGGCAGCTCATCCCGACGATCGCAATCGGCTCATTCTCCCGGCGCTCGTTTTCCCGCAGGCGCCGTCGAGCTTCACGAAGATCGGCTGTCGCTCGCTTGAGGTAGTCGAGAAGCTTCTCCTCGTTGTCCACCCAACGTCTCCCTCACTGGTCCGGCCAGGAATTCACGGTGCTGGAATGTCGATTCACCTGCGGCGCCGGAATCGGGACATGACGAATAACACCCAGCGGCGCATATATTCGTACGCTACGCAGGGCGACCCCGGCCCGCCCACCCCTAACCCCGCCCCTACCCGCCCCTATGGCGAGGGGCATCCAGGGCCGTGCGACGCAGGCCGACCACTGTGGATTCCCAAGTCCCTTGCCGCGCAGGGGAGACGCCAATAGCCTGCAACGGGAGACGGTCACCGGCGCCGTCCGCCGCAGCGTAATTCACCGCGCGGCTTCCCGGGAACACCCCGACCTCAGCGAAAGGACATCAGGAATCATGGCAGAGGCAGCGGGAGTGACCAGTCCGTGGATTCGCAGGTTCCACCCGTCCGCCGACGCCCCCGTTCGGCTGGCCTGTTTTCCGCACGCGGGCGGTTCGGCCTCGTTCTATTTCCCGCTGTCGCAGGCGCTGGCTCCGGCCGTCGACGTGATCACCCTGCAGTACCCGGGCCGCCAGGACCGGCGCCACGAGCCGGGCATCGGCGATCTGCACGAGCTGGCGGACGTCCTGGTGGAGGAGCTGCGCCCGTGGACCGATCTGCCGCTGGTGCTCTTCGGGCACAGCATGGGCGCCTCGCTGGCCTTCGAGGTCGGCCGCCGGCTGGAGCGGGAGGGGACCGCGCCGGCCGCGCTGGTCGCGTCCGGCCGCCGCGCGCCGTCCCGGCACCGCGACGAGTACGTGCACCAGCGTGATGACGAGGGCCTGGTCCGGGAGTTGAAGGAGCTCAGCGGCACGGAGCCGGGAGTGCTCGGGGACGAGGAGCTGCTCCGGATGATCCTCCCCGCGATCCGCAGCGACTACCGCGCCGCGGAGACGTACAAGTACCGCCCGGGCTCCGACCTCAGCTGCCCGGTCCACGCCCTGGTCGGGGACAGGGACCCGAAGGTCACCGTGGACGAGGCCCGTTCCTGGGCCGACCACACCAGCGGCCCGTTCGAGCTGACGGTCTTCGACGGCGGCCACTTCTTCCTCGCCCCGCACGCCGCCGAGGTCAACCGCATCCTCGCCGACCGTGCCCGCGCCCACGCGCGCAGCACGGCCGGCGCCTGACGACGGCCCGCCCTCCCGGCCGTCTCCCCCGTGCCGGGACGGGCCCCGTGCTCCGTGCCGGTGCCGCCACCGTCAGGCGGCGCCCGGAACGGCCCCTCTCCCCCTCACGCCTCGCGCTCCGCCAGGCCGTTCGGCCCCAGCGCGCCGTCCCGGCCGTCGAGCAGCTCGTCCGGCTCCCGCCGCAGCTGGAGGCCTTCCAGGAGTTCGTCGCGCCGGCTCACCTGGAGCTTTCGGTAGATCCTGGTGAGGTGCTGCTCCACCGTGCTCACGGTGATGTAGAGCTTGCGGGCGATCTCCCGGTTGCTGTGGCCGACGGCGGCCAGCGTCGCGACCCGGCGCTCGGCGTCGCTCAGCGCGGTGGACCCCGCGTCCTTGACGCTCTCCGGCTCCTCCTTCTCCGCCACGAAGGTGTCGCCCGGCAGGTCCCCGAGGAGCTGCGGCGGCACGGCGTCGACGTGGCAGAGCTTGGCCTCCTGGACGGCGCGCCGCCCGGTGGCCCTGGCCCGCCCGAAGTCGCCGAGACGGTGGTAGGCGGAGCTCAGGTCGGCCAGCGCCCGGACGAGTTCGAGCCGGTTGCCGGAGCTCTGGAGCAGGTCGACCGCCTTCTTCAGGGTCCTGGGCCGCTGGCCGACGTCCTCGGCGGCGGCCCTGACCCGCAGCGAGCTGCCGCGGATGGCCGCCCCCTGGGCGTCCGGCAGTTCGAGCTGGCGCTCGATCAACTCGCGCGCCACCTCGGGCCGGGCCAGACGCAGGTAGGCCTCGGCGAGGTCGCTGCGCCAGGGCAGCAGCGACGGCACGTCGGCCTTCCACTGCTGCATCTTCTCCCCGCAGGTCTGGAAGTCGCTGAGCGCGGCGAGCGCCCGGTCGACCGCGAGGTGGTGGTGCCCGCGGGCCCTGAGGTAGAGCATTCCGAAGGCGGTGTCGAACATGGCGTCGGGCACGAGCTGGTTCAGCAGCTCCGCCGCCTTCTCGTGGCGGTTGAGCGCCGTGTTGACCATCACCATCGTGGAGATGGGCAGCCCGATGAGGACGCCCCACCCCTTGGGCTGAAGCCGGCTGAACGCCGCCTCCGCCTTGACCTCGGCGATCGCCAGGTCCCCCTGCCGGAAGGCGATCTCGGCCCGGACGCTGCAGAGCACCGCCTGCCAGGTGTTGGCCCGGCGGCGCACCGCCTCGTCGATCAGCCCGTCGCACCAGGTGGTGGCGAGGTCGGGGCGCCCCGCGAACTGCAGCGCGAGCAGGGCGAAGGCGATGATCTCCAGGGTGCTGTCGCTGAGCAGGCAGCTCTGCAGGATGTACTCGGCGCTGACGACGGCCGCGTCGGAGGACTCCCGCTGGAGCACGTCGGTGAGGGTCGAGGTGGCGCGCGCCCAGGGGTTGCCGAAGGATCCGCCGAGTTCGGGGCCGCCGGTGGTCTCGCCCCGCTCCTGCACCGGACTGCCCTGCGAGGGACCGCACATCGCCATGAAGATGAGGCTGAGTTCGGCCGCGAGCTGGGCGTCGTCCAGGTCGCCGACGGCGCTGAGGGTCTGGAAGACCTCGCCCGCGCCCTCGATGTCGCCCTGCCAGAGCAGGTAGCGGATCACGTTGACGGCGTCGCGCCCGGTGAGGAACCCGGCCCGCACCGCGCTGCGGAGCGTGTCGAGGTGGGGCAGGATCGTCGCGGGGTTGATCCGCCAGGCGGCCCGGGCCAGCATCGCCGTGATGGCGAGCCGCTCGTCGTCGTTGGTGCAGGCCTCCAGGGCGAGTTCGAGGCAGGCCGTGGCGTGCTCGGCGTCGTTGCCCGCGAGTGCCTGGGCGGCGGCGTCGCGCAGGACCTCCATCGCCCAGCGGCCGGCCGCGCGGTCGGCGGCGAGCAGGTGGCGGGCGATCTCCGCGGTGGTGGAGCCCAGCTTGTGGAGCAGTTCGGCGCAGAGCGAGTGCAGTTGGGAGCGGTCCTCCGCCTCCAGGCTGCCGAGCACGGCGGAGGCGACCGGGGCCGGGAAGCCCGAAGGGCCGAGCAGCCCGGCGCGGCCGAGGATGTCCAGCATCTCGGCGGCGCGTTCCGGCATCACCCCGAGCAGCCGGGCGATCAGCGCCGGCGACGCGTGGGCACCCAACACGGCCTGACCCTGGGCCACTTCGAGGAGTGCGGGCTCCCAGCGGTGCAGGATGGCGCGGACGGCCTGGTCGAAGCCGAAGCCCGGCGGCCCGTCCCGGAAACCGTCCTCGCCCAGCTCGTCCTGGCGGTCTCGGCATTCCTCGATCAGCGCGCCGGCCAGCATCGGGTTGCCGCCGCTGAGCCGGTAGAGCCAGCCGGCGACCCGGTCGGCGGTCTCCGGGCCCAGCCAGTGGGCGATCAGCTCCCGGACACCGTCGCGGGAGAGCGGGTCCAGGCGGATGCGGTGGTGCGGCAGCCTGGTGATCTCGGCCTGGAAGAACGGGCGGGCCGGCCTGGGCCGCGACCACTCGTTCAGCACCAGCAGGACGCGGGCGGAGTGGATCCGGCGCCGGAGGTAGAGCACGACCTGGAGCGAGGCGGCGTCGACGAAGTGCACGTCGTCGATGCCGATGACCACCGGACGGTCCGCGGCCAGCTCCAGGATCAGCGCGCACAGCTCACGCGTCCCCGGCACCGGCCGGCGGCTCAGGTCGTACGCCTGCTCGTCGGCCCCGGTGGGCCTGGACGCCGCCTGGAGCAGGTCGGCAGCCCGGTCGGCCACCTCGTCGGGCAGCGCGGGGTCCTGGAAGATCTGGCTCATCGCCCCCATCGGGAGAGCCTGTTCCGCCTTGGCACCGGTCGCCCGCAGGACCAGGGCGCCGCGATCGGCGGCCCGGTCCGCGAAGACGTTCAGCAGCTCGGTCTTCCCGCTGCCGAGCGCCCCGCTGACCCACGCCACGGTCCCGTTTCCCTCGGCACATTCGGCGAGAAGGGTATCCAGGGTGTCCAACGCTTTTAAGCGATCGGCCAGAAACATTGCTTTCCCCCTAAGCGAATCACGCATTCCCCGCAGGTTCGCGGCCAGGATCACCGGCACAGCGCAACACGCCCGCCAAACCCACTCGGTCGCACCCGCCCGGCCACTCCCGGACAGGCACCACCTGAACCCCGCACCCCGCCACGCTCAGTGATTGTTTCTACACCGATCAGCGAGGAGATGCTGTGACCCGCCTCACAAGGAGGCCTAGACCATAGCGGGTATGCGACAAGGTCGACGCGGCCCGCCACCGGGGCCGCCGACCCGTCGGCCGTCTTCCCCACGCAGGCCCGGCACTGGGCCGACCGGCACCGCGACGCTCCGCCGACGCCGAGGTCCGGATCACATTCGCACCGGCGTACACCGGGCGTCGCTCTGCTCTTCCGACGCCACCAGCGCGAGTACGCCGGCGGTCCCTCCCACCCCGCCCGCCGCCACCGCCTGCCCGGAACCGGGCCGGCGGGAGAGCGGTGAGGCCGACGCCCGTTCACCGGCGCCGGGGAGAGGCGTCCAGGGCCGGACAGCAGCCGGGACTCCGGCAACTGCGGTGCGTCGTCATCAGATTGCCTCCCGCCGCGACGCCCTGGCAAGTCGCTCCGGAACCCGAGCGCCCGGGGCCGGGGCCCCTCGCCCGACGATATGTCCGGGTTGGCCGTCAGGCGCCCGGCGCGACGGGCGGCGCGGTCCCCGCACCCGTACGACCGGAACGGCCGGGCCCGACCCGGGGGCCCCGGGGGTACCGTCGCGGCCCACCGCCGCCGTACGGTCCGCCTGCCGCCACCCGTTCCGACCTGCCGTCGCGCCGGGCCGGGCGGGCCGGTACGACGGATTCCCGACGACGCGCCGTCGGCAATCCGGCCATTGCGGAATCCGCCCGCCCTGCACCGGGCGAAGCGGGAACAACGCCTTCCGCCGGCCCGTCCTCCCGTCGGCCGGCCACCCTCGCGGACGGATGTCCTTCGCTCGCCGAAAGGCCCCGGGCGGCTGCCCTTTCGGGCACCCCGATTCCCACCGCTTCCCGTCCGCGCCACGGCCCGGTCCGGCGCGGCCGCGGGGGGGGGGGGGGAGTGATGGAACTGCCCCACCCGCACCGGCCGCCGTCAGGCTCCCGCGCCCGCCTTCACGATCTGCCCGCCGTCCACCTTGAGCTGGAGCCCGGTGACATAGCGGGACTCGTCGGAGAGCAGATAGACGACCGCGTGCGTCACGTCGGAAGGCTCCACGCACCCGACCGGCAGCGCGGTCAGGCTCTCGTACACCGGGACGGCGTCCTCCGGGCCCGGGGCGTCGAGGTCCGGGCGGAACACCCGGTGCATCCGCCCGTTCATGATCATCGGCGTGGAGACCAGGGACGAGTGCACCGCGTTGATCCGGCGGCCGGACGGGCCGAGCTGCACGGCCAGCGTGTTCACGTAGTCCACCAGACAGCGCTTGGCGAACATGTAACCCGCCATCCCCGGGCCCCCCGGGTTCTCGCCCTGCCCGGGCAGCAGCCCCGCCACCGAGCCGATCACGACCACCGAACCGCCGGCACCGAGGTGCGGCAGGGCGGCGTGCACCGTGTTCACCGCACCGGAGAGGTCGATGTCCACGCTCTCCGTGAAGGCGTCCACCCCGAGGTCGGCGCCGATCGCGATGATGCCCGCGTTCGCGACCACGGCATCGAGCCGGCCGAGCTCCGCCACCCCGTCGGCGAACGCCGCCCGGACGGCGGCGCCGTCGCGCACGTCGGCCCGGCGGGCGAACACCCGGCGGCCCGTCTTCTCCACCAACCGGACCGTCTCCGCCAGGTCCTCCGGCGTCGCACCGGGGTAGCCGGTGGCCGCCACGTCCTCGCACAGGTCGACGGCGATGACGTCGGCCCCCTCCTCGGCGCAGCGCACCGCATGGCTGCGACCCTGCCCCCGGGCGGCCCCCGTGATGGCAACTACCTTCTCCTGCAAGCGACTCACGCCAACTCCTCCGCTTCGCGATCCCCCCGTTCCGGGAGCCTAGGCAGGGCCACCCCACCCCCCAACCCCTATTCGCCGACGGCGGCGACAGTGGGGTCCTCCCCAGCCCGAATAGGGGCGTTAACGGGATTACGGCAGCTCTTCCCCATGAGCAGACTGGCGTTCATGACGTTCGAAGCCCTGGTCTCACCAGCGCCCGTGCCGGAAGTCCGAGAGGCGGGCAGCGACTTCGCCGGCCTGTCCCGCCAGATCACGGAAGCGGGACTGCTGGACCGGCGACCGCTCTACTACTCGGTGCGGTTCACGCTGGTGGGACTCTCCCTCGTCGCCGGTGTCGCGGCGGTGGTCGCCGTGGGCGACTCCTGGGCGCAGCTGCTGGTCGCCGCGGCCATGTCCGTGGTCTTCGGCCAGATAGCCCTGCTGGCCCACGACCTGGCGCACAAGCAGGTATTCACCTCGCGCCGGGCGAGTGAGGGCTGGGGCATCTTCGTCGCCGACTTCCTCATGGGCATGAGCTACGGCTGGTGGATGAACAAGCACAACCGCCACCACGCCAACCCCAACCACGAGGAGAAGGACCCGGACGTCTCCCCCGACATCCTGATCTGGTCCGAGCGCCAGGCCCGCGCGGCCAAGGGGCTCCCCAGGTTCGTCGGCAAGCACCAGTCCCGGCTGTTCTTCCCGCTGCTCATGCTGGAGGGCCCGAACCTCAGCTTCAACAGCTTCCGTGCCCTCAACAAGCCGACCATGAAGCGGCCCGTCGTCGAAGGCACCCTGCTCGTCGCCCACTTCGTGCTCTACCTGGGCGGGCTCTTCCTGCTCCTGCCCCCGGGCCTGGCCGTCGCCTTCGTCGCCGTCCACCAGGCGCTGTTCGGCATCTACCTCGGCTCCGTCTTCGCCCCCAACCACAAGGGCATGGCGATGGTCACCGGCGAGGACCGGCTCGACTTCCTCCGCCGGCAGGTGCTGACCTCCCGCAACGTCAAGGGCGGCCCGTTCGTCGACGTCCTCATGGGCGGTCTCAACTACCAGATCGAGCACCACCTCTTCCCCAGCATGCCGACCCCCGCCCTCCGCAAGGCCCAGCTCATCACCGAGCGGTACTGCGCCGAGCTCGGAGTCTCCTACCACCAGACCGGGCTCCTCGCGTCCCACCGGGAGGCGCTGCGCCACATGCGTGCCATCGGCGAGCCCATCCGGCTGGAGTTCTGACCGGGGGGCGACACCACAGACTCCGGCCCGGTGCCCTCCGCCATCATCCCCCGTGTGGCGGCCGCACCGGGCCGGTCATCCCGCCCGTCGCACCGCTCTCCCCGCACCGCCCTCCCCGCACCGCCCTCCCCGCCCCGCCTTCCCCGCGCCGCCTTCCCCGCCCGTACGGCCCCGCAGTACGCCCCCGCACGACTTCCCCGAGGCACGAAGCCGCCGGCACTCCGCCCGCGGCCGCAGCACGGCAACGAACCCGGAGACCACGACAACGACGTTCCCAGCGATGGGCCATCGGTCAGGAGGCCGTCATGACGTCACCCCATCCCCCGGCCCTGCCCGAGGACGCGTTCGTCTGGGACGCCCTCATCGGCTCGGGGTTCGCCGACGCCCTCCAGCAGGGCCTCGCCCGCGCCGCGCACCGCCTCCAGGACCACGCCGGGCCGCCCGGCACCGGTGGCGACGCCGGCCACCGGCTCCGCGCCCGCCTCCCGGCACCCGCCGACCCGCCCGGGCTCCGCAAGCCCCGGCCCGCATCCGCCCGCCGGCACCACTGAGGCGCCGTCTGCACGGAACCACCGGCACCACCGAACCGCCGGCCCCGAACCCCCATGGCCTCCGCGGCCCCGGCCTTCCCCCCGTGAGGCCCGGACCGCGGGGGCCGTGGGCCTTCCGCGGCCCGGCCCCCGGCGCCCGCCCTGGAGCCCGGGACTCCCGGCCCCGTCCGAGGCCCCGGGCCCCCGGTCTCAGAGGTTGAGGTGGGCGAGCACCGCCAGCACCCGCCGGTTGTCGTCACCCGACTGCGCCAGCCCCAGCTTCCCGAAGATGTTGTTGGTGTGCTTGCTCACGGACTTCTCCGTGATGCAGAGCTGCCGCGCCACCGCCGCATTGCTGCGCCCCTCGGCCATCAGCGCCAGCACCTCCTGCTCCCTCGTGGTGAGGGCCTGCATCGACCCCTTCGCCGAGCTCCGCTCCAGCAGCTGCGAGATCACCGACGTGTCCATCGCCGTCCCGCCCGCGGCCACCCGCCGCACCGCGTCGACGAACTCGCTCACCTCGAAGACCCGGTCCTTGAGCAGGTAGCCGATGCCGCCCCGCTGGTCGGTGAGCAGTTCCTTGGCGTAGAGGTGCTCCACGTGCTGCGACAGCACCAGCACGGGCAGCCCGGGCAGCTCCCGGCGAGCCTCGGCCACCGCGTGCAGCCCCTCGTCGGTGAAGGTCGGCGGCAGCCGGACGTCGACCACCGCCACGTCGGGGCGGTGCTCCAGCAGGGCCTCCAGCAGGCTCGGGCCGTTGTCCACGGCCGCGACCACCTCGAAGTCGTTGAGGGTGAGCAGCTGGGTGATCCCCTCCCGCAGCAGCGCCAGGTCCTCGGCGATCACAACACGCATGGCAACTCCATCGTCACTGTGGTGGGGCCACCCACCGGACTCTCCAGGTCGAGCGTCCCGTCGAAGGGGGCGAGACGCCGGCGCAGGCCGTGCAGCCCGCCGCCCTCGCGGACGGTCGCGCCACCGCCCCCGTCGTCGCCGACGACCAGCTGCAGCCGCCCGTCGGCATAGCCGAGCCGCACCCAGGCCGAGGAGGCGGCGCTGTGCTTCGCCACGTTGGCGAGCGCCTCGGCGAGCGCGAAGTAGCCGGCCGACTCGACCGGCGGCTCGGGCCGTCCGGGCAGGTCGATGTCGACCTGGACGGGGATGGGCAGGTCGAGGGCGAGGGCCCGGACGGCCCCGTCGAGGCCGCGTTCGGCCAGGACCGGCGGGTGGATCCCCCGGACGAGGTTGCGCAGGTCGGCCAGGGCCTGGGCACTGGCCTCACGGGCGTCGGTCAGCATCCGGTACGCGGTGTCGGGGCTCTTGCGGAACAGCTGCTCCGCCAGCCCGAGTTTGAGCCCGATCGCCACCAGCCGGGCCTGGGCGCCGTCGTGCAGGTCACGTTCGATCCGCCGCAGCTCGGCGGCCTGCGCGTCCACCGCGGCCGACCGGGTCTCGGTCAGCTCGGCCACCCGCCGGGCGAGGTAGGCCTTGGCCGTCGGGGAGAGCAGCTTCTGGCTGATCCGGGTGTGCACCCGCAGCAGGCGTCCCGCGCACCAGAACCCGAGGTACATGATGCCCAGGCCCTGGAAGAACGAGAGCACCGCCGTCGTGGTGCTGTGCACGGGCCAGATCAGCCCGTACCCGTAGGTGGGGTCCATCAGTGGCCAGAACAGCGGGGTGGCCACCACGCCGTGCAGCCCGTAGATCATCAGCCACCCGGGCAGCAGCCCGAAGAGCAGGCCGACCGGGGCGTCGATCAGGAGCCAGAGGAGGTCCCGCCAGGTCGACAGGTCGGTCAGCAGCAGCCGGCAGTAACGCACGCTGCTGGGCACGTCCAGCGGCTCGAAGTCCTCCCCCTCCTGCGGCCGGTAGGGGCTGGGTATGTCCACCCCCCACCAGGTGCTGAGCAGCCGCCGGTGCAGGTCGGCCACGCCCCGGACGGCGAACAGCGCGATCGGCAGGGTGAGGACGCCGATGCCCAGCGGGAGCACCAGCAGCGAGGCGAGCGAGAGCGCGAGCAGCGGAACGGCCGCGAGCTGGGAGAGCAGGGCGACGGCCACACCGCGCCGCGCGGACACCAGGGCGGCGCACAACCAGGGAACGAGTTCGGAGCGCAGCCACGACGGCCATCGGGCACTGCTCACGGGCACATCGGCTCCCCGCTCCCGTCTCGTCGGTCCACGTCTCCTGCTACGCAGCGTACTTGAGCCGGGGCGTTCCGGATGGGGGAGGGGGGAGTTTTCTCCCCCCTGAGAAGTGGGGTTTCACCGGTTCTCCCGGTGCGCCCCGACGACCAGACTCTTCGTCATGAGCACTGATTTCGCGACGATGCCGGATGCCCCCGACCTCCGGCGCAACGCGCCCCGGTCCGAGACCGGCGGCAGCGATTTCGCCCAGCTGAGCCGCCGGATAGCCGCCGAGGGACTGCTCGACCGGCGCCCGGTCTACTACACCGTGCGCTTCGGTCTCGTGCTTGCCGCGTTCTTCGGCGGCTGGTGGGCCCTGTTCGCGCTGGGCGACACCTGGCTGCAACTGCTGCTCGCCGCGGCGATGTCCCTCGTCTTCGCCCAGATCGGCCTCATCTCGCACGACCTGGCCCACCGCCAGGTGTTCAACCAGCGCCTCCACAGCGAGATCGGCGGCCGCCTCGCCGCCAACCTCCTGATGGGGATGAGCTACGGCTGGTGGATGAACAAGCACACCCGCCACCACGCCAACCCCAACCACGAGGAGCGCGACCCGGACGTCGCCCCCGACATCGTGGTCTGGTCCAAGCGGCAGGCGAGCCAGGCCGGCGGGCTCGCCAGGTTCATCGGGGCGCGGCAGGCCTACCTCTTCTTCCCGCTGCTGCTGCTGGAGGGCCTGAACCTCAGCTACAACAGCTTCCGCGCACTCCGCAGCCCCACGATGAAGCGCCCGCACCTGGAGGGCACCCTGCTGGTCGCCCACTTCGCGGCCTACTTCGGGCTGGTCTTCGCCGCCCTCCCGGCCGGCAAGGCGCTCGCCTTCCTCGGCGTCCACCAGGCGCTGCTCGGGATCTGCCTCGGCTGCGTCTTCGCCCCCAACCACAAGGGCATGCTGATGGTGACGCCCGAGATGAAGCTCGACTTCCTCCGCCGCCAGGTGCTGACCTCCCGCAACGTCCGGGGCGGGGTGCTCGTCGACGTCCTCATGGGCGGTCTCAACTACCAGATCGAGCACCACCTCTTCCCCAACATGCCGACCCCCGCGCTCGGCCGCGCCGCGCAGATCACCAAGGAGTTCTGCGAGGAGAAGGACATCCCGTACTACGAGACCGGCATCGTCCGCTCCTACCGCGAGATCCTCACCCACCTGCACCGCACCGGCGAGCCGATCCGCGCCGCCGGCTGACAGACTCCCGGTGCGCGACCCGCCCCCGTGGTCGCGCACCGGGTCCCCCGCCGATGCCCGAGCGGGAAGTGCGCAAGGCCCAGGCCGGACTCCTCCGGCCTGGGCCTTGCGCTGCGCCGCCCCGGCCGGCGGGGCGAGGGGCAGGAGCGGCCGAGGGGTGTGCCGTGCCGGCGGGAGACATGCGCAGGACCGTTCACCCGGTGGGTGAACGGCCCTGCGGTGCGCTGCTGGTCACAAGGGGTGAAAACCCTTGTTCCGGGTGGGCCGCCAGGGGCTCGAACCCTGAACCTACGGATTAAAAGTCCGCAGCTCTGCCAATTGAGCTAGCGGCCCGTGGCCCGCCCGTGCGGAGCCGGCCACCGCGATCCTACCCGGTGTGGCCCAGGGCTCCGCCAGTGGATTGCAGGGGCGCGCCGGGGCTCAAGGGGCGGGCGGGGCGGGCGGGGTGTAGTGGGCGGCGCGGACGCGGCGGAGCCAGGCCTCGGCGGGGCGGGGGTCGGGGGCGGCGGGGAGGACGCCGGGGCGGGCGAGGCGCTCGGCGGCGGCCGCGAGCAGGGGTTCGGCGGTGGCGGGGTGGTCGGCGATGCGTTCGCCGAGTTCGCGGACGCGCTCGGGGTCGGGGAGGCGGACGACGTTCTCGCCGGTCTCGTGGAGCCGGACGCCCTGTTCGACCAGGCGGACCAGGTGCCGGGCGTGCTTGGCGGCCCGGCGGCGGGTGGCCGGGTCGGTGGTGTCGCGGGTGAGCAGTTTGCGGAACTGCTGGTCGGCGTAGCCGAGATAGGAGCTGCGGACGGCCTTCGCGCTCAGGAAGGACGCCCGGATCGCGATGAGCTCCTCGCCCAGCGGGCTGCGTGTCTCGTACAGGCCGTCCGGCAGCCAGGCCAGTTCGGAGGCGGTCGGGTTGCAGGTGAGGGCGAGGCGGCACCACTTGGCGGCCTCGTGCAGCGTCACGTCGGGCCCGGTGGTGACGTGCGACTCCGCCGGGCGGTGCAGGCCGTGGAACTCCTCGGTGGGGGCGGCGTAGAGGCCGAGCCGGTCGATGTCGGAGCCGGCGTGGGCGAAACCGTACGCGGTCGAGCCGACGACGCCCGCGAGCAGGACGGTGCCGGGGGCGGTGGTCATGGGCGGGCCTCCCTGCGGCCTGGTCTCGGTGCGGTCAGAGGAGTCTGCCGTGCGGAGGCCGCGCCGGGCGAGCGAATTCCGGCCGGGGCGGCGGCACGATACTGGCGCCATGGCGAAGCCCGACGACCAGCAGTCCCCCGGCCCCGGTACCGCGGTGGCCCGGACGGAGGCGTTCGTCCGCGACCAGCTGGGCGACGCACGGGGGTTCAGCCTGGACTCGCCGACGAGCCGGGCGCCGAAGATCGCGGCCCTGCGCGCGGCGGCCTCCGGCCGGTGACCCGCCCCGGCCCGGGGGATACCGTTCGGACCATGACCAACTCGACCGGCCCCGCCCGCAACGAAGTCGTCCTCATCACCGGTGCCGGTCGCGGCATCGGCGCCGCCACCGCACTGCTCGCCGGCCGGCGCGGCTACCGCGTCTGCGTCAACTACCGGACCGACGAGGCCGCGGCGGCCGGCGTGGTCGCGGCGATCCGGGACGAGGGCGGCACGGCCGTCGCCGTCCGGGCGGACGTCACCCGAACCGCCGAGGTGGAGCGGCTGTTCGCCACCGTGGACGCCGAACTCGGCCAGCTCACCGCCCTGGTGAACAACGCGGGCACGCTGGAGCAGCAGTGCCGGCTGGACGAGATCGACGAGGACCGGCTGAACCGGATCTGGGCCTCCAACATCACCTCCGCCTTCCTCTGCGCCGGCCGGGCCGTCCGCCGGATGTCCACCCGGCACGGCGGGGCGGGCGGCGCGATCGTCAACGTCTCCTCCGCCGCCTCCCGGCTCGGCTCGCCGAACGAGTACGTGGACTATGCGGCCGCCAAGGGCGCCGTCGACTCGATGACCCGCGGGCTGGCCCTGGAGGTCGCCGCCGAGGGCATCCGGGTCAACGCCGTCCGCCCGGGCCTGATCCACACCGACATCCACGCCCTGGGCGGCGAGCCCGGCCGGGTCGACCGGGTCGCCCCCGACCTGCCGATGCGGCGCGGCGGGCAGCCGGAGGAGGTCGCCGAGTCGATCCTCTTCCTGCTCTCGCCGGCCTCCTCCTACATGACGGGCGCGCTCCTCGACATCGCCGGCGGCCGCTGAACCCGGCCGCCCTCCTCGCGCCGGTGGTCCGATTCCTTCCCCCGGCAGACCGTTTGTCCGTACGGTGGAGCCCATGACCGACGACCTGCCGGACCGTGAACCCGACCTGCCGTCCGCCTTCCTCGCCGTCCCCGGCGTGCGCAACTTCCGCGACGCCGGCGGCGTCGGCACCCTGCGCACCGGGGTGCTCTACCGCTCCGGCTCCTTCCACACCCTCGCCCCCGAGGGCGCCCAGCGCCTCAAGGCGCTGGGCCTGCGCCTGGTGATCGACCTGCGCAGCCCCTTCGAGCTGGAGGTCTGGCCCGACCTGCGGCACGGCCTCGACCACGAGGCGGTCAACCTCCCCACCCTCCCGGCCAACCGCGAGAACACCGACCGCCCGTGGCCCGAGGGCCAGGCCGAGCTCTACCCCTTCATGGCCGAGACCGCCGGCCCGTCCCTGGTCGCCGCCATCCGCCGGCTCGGTACCCCCGGAGGCGTCCCGGCCGTCGTCCACTGCGCCGTCGGCAAGGACCGCACCGGTCTGACCATCGCCGTCGTGCAATCCCTCCTGGGCGCCTCCGACGCCGAGATCACCGCCGACTTCCTGCTCTCCAACGCCGGCCTCGGCCTCCTCGACGGCCCCACCCCCTACCTCGACGAGACCGGCACCGAGCGCATCTCCCGCCCCATCTCCGCGCCGCTCCTCGCCTCCTCCCTCGCCTGGATCCGCACCCACCACGGCTCCGTCCCCGCCTACCTCCAGGCCCACGGCACCACCGAAGCCGACCTCACCGCCCTCCGCACCAACCTCGCCGCCTGACGCCGGAGCCGGCACCGGCACCGGCACACCGGGCGCCGGACCGGGACACCGGACGCCGGACCGGCGGTGCCCCGGCGGAGGCCCCGGCCGTCACTCCTGCCGCTCCAGGCGCCACCACTGGGTCGGGGAGTCGGTCTCCTCGCGCTGTTCGACGGGGTTGCCGGGGGTGGTGGCGGTGAGGGGCTTGCCGCTGATGAAGCTGGTGAGGGTGTAGGTGCCGGGGGCGTCGAGGTGGTGTTCGAGGAGCCACTCCTGGGCGCCGAAGGCGTTGGCGGACCACTGCTGGATCGGCACACCGTCGTCGGGGGAGGCGCCGGTGACGTCGAGGCGCTTGCCGCTGGCGACGTTCTCGAAGTGGTGGAGGGCGCCGCCGGGGTGGACGGCGGTGAGGCGCCAGAGCTGGGCGTCCGAGCCGTCGTCGGCGCCCAGCCGGACCTTGGCGCCGCTGCGGCGGCTCCCGTCGGCGACCTCCAGCAGCAGGCCGCTGCCGACGTTGCGCACCCGGTAGAGGCCGTCCGTGATCACGTGGTCAGTCACGGTTCGAGTCTCTCACCGGGGGCCGACAGGCCTCCGGTCGTCGCGACCTGAGCGGTACGGCCGGCCCGCACGGCCTCGTACCCGAAGGCCGCGGCGAGGACGCCCGCCGTGGCCGCCACCTCGGCCAGGGCGGAGACGCCGGTGCCCAGCGGGACGACCGCCACCAGCAGGGCGGCCGCGGCGAGCCGGGGCAGGTTCGGGGTGAGCGCGAAGGTGCGGCGGACGGCGGTGTTGACGGCGAGGAAGAGCGCGACGCCGCCGGCCAGCGCGGCGGCCTGGCCCAGGGTGATCGGCGCGCCGGGGTGGGCGACGGCGGACTTCACGCCTGCGGCGAAGACCAGGACGCCGAGCAGCAGGCCGTAGTGGCCGAGGTTGTAGACACTGACCGCGAGCCGGTTGCGGCGGTCCGAGGGGAGCGCGGCCATGTGGTGTTCGGCGCGGGCGTCGTCGTCGTGGCCGAAGTACGCCCACCAGAGGCCCACGCAGACGCTGAGGCTGAGCACGGCCACGGCGATCAGGGCGGCGCTGAGGTCGGCGGTGCCGGCGCCGACGCCGATGGCGATCACCGACTCCCCGAACGCGATGATCACGACCAGCCCGTGGCGTTCGACGAAGTGGTCGGAGCGGAGCAGGAACTGCGGCAGGTCGACCAGCCGCGGTATCGCGAACTGCAGGGCGAAGGCGGCGGCCCAGAAGGCGAGTTGGGCCGTACCGGTGAGGTAGCCACCGGCCACCACCAGGCCGGTGTTCACCAGGTTGAGCCCGCCCATCCGCAGCACCGGGCCGAGCGCCACGCCGGAGACGGCGAACATGCCGGTGTGCACGGCGACCACCAGCAGGTACGCCCAGCCGAAGACGACGCCGCTGCCCTCGAAGGCGTGCGGGACGGAGAGCGAGATCAGCAGGAAGCCGGCCATGGCGAGCAGCAGCAGGCCGCGGCGGCCGTGGCTGCTGGGCGGCATCGCGTTGGTCAGCCAGATGAACGCGTCGTACATCCACCAGATGACCGCCAGCATCACCACCACCTGGGCGAGCCCCCCGACGGTGAGGTGGTGGGCCAGGCTCCCGGTGAGCTGGGTGACGGTGAAGACGAAGACGAGATCGAGGAAGAGTTCGAGCGGGGACACCCGCAGAGCGGGTTCCGCCACGGCCACGGAGGAGGCCGGCAGGGTACGGGTCGCGGTCACCCGCGCGAGTATGCGGGACACCGGCGGGCCCGTGCGGGCGATTTCCGACACTCGGACGCGGAAAGCGCTCCCCTTCCCCCCTGGCCCTCCACCCCTTCCCCTTCACCCGACGCGCATCCCGTCCGCACACCCCACCCCGACGGCCCGACCGACGGCCCGACCGGCGCACCCCGGCCGGACGGACCGTCAGGGCGGCCGCCTATGCTGCGGCGAATGGTGTCCGACCGAATTCCCTCGCACGGCGGGTCCGCGGATCCGTCAGACCGTCAGTCGCCGGCCCTCCTCGGCGCGATCGCCGATCTGGAGGCGGCAGTCCAGGCAACCGACATCGAGCGCATCGACGCCGCGTTCCGCGCGGTGCGCGGGCTGCTCGGCCCGGCCGGGGAGCGCGAGTCCGCCGCGGTGGGCCCACGGCTGGCCGCCCTGCTGCCGGACTTCCCGCCGTTCGAGCGGTCCCACCTGGCGATGATGGTGGGCGCCTGCGTGGAGCGCGGCGCCGATCCGGTGGCCTGTGCCGGCCAGGTGCTGGCCGGTCTGCGCGGGGCGTTGAGCGGGGCGCTGCTGCTGATCGAGCGCTGGAAGGAGACGGGCGGCGGCGAGCTGCCCGATCCGGACGGGGACGACCCGGGGCAGGCGCATGCCCGGATCGCCGACCCGGAGGACCCGGACGCCTGGCCCGCCCACCGGGCGGTCATCGGCTGGTGGACGCTGCACCTGTGGCAGATGGCCTCGTTCGCGGTGTACACGCACGCCGCCGTCCGCACCTCGGCCCGGGCCTCCGGCGTGACCGACGTGCTGGTCGAGCTGATCGAGCGGTACGGCGAGGGGCAGCACGACCTCAAGGGCCTGCTGTACCTGATGAAGACGTTCGACGACGAGCCGCTGCTGGTGCTGGACCGCCCGACCGGCACCGGCTACCTGGTCCGGATGGACGGCCTGACCGACAACTTCCAGCTGCACACGCTCCTCGCCGACCTGCTGATCGGCGGCGGCCACCTGCCCGGCACCCGGCCCGACCCGGAGGTGGTCGCGCTCACCCGGACCGAGGAGGTGGACGGCCGCCGCCGGGTCACCGCGCTGGGCGCGTTCAACCTGGTCGCGCCGGACGGTTCGTGGATCTGGAACGAGGGCACTCCCAGCGACATCCCGGTGGTGGACGGCGTCCGCACCCTGGTGCTGGACCCGCAGCCGTACGAGCGGAGCTGGGCGGCGGGCCGGTTCATCCAGCAGGTCCCGGGGGAGCTCCGGCTGGAGCGGGTGCTCACCCCGGCCGAGGCCGCGCACCACCTCTCCCGGACTGCGGCGGCGCGCCCCTTCGAGGAGGCGTTCCGCTGAACCGCCGGTTCCCACCGGACCCGGCCGCCGGACCGCCCCCAGGACCGCCCGGCGGGCCGTTTCGACGGCCGGGTTATGGTCGGGAGGTTGGAAGGTCGGAGGAGTTCAGGGCGTCCGTGGAGTTCGGCGGGGCCCGCGAGGTCCGGAACCTCCGGAGGTCTGCAGAGTGGAGTCGACGATGGCGAAGATCCCGAACGTGCTCTCGGCCGCGGCGCCCGCCGCGCTCACCGCGGCGAGCGGCCTGGTCGGCGGCTTTGGCGTCGCCCGCTGGACCGGCCGGCGCGAGCTGGGCGGCGCGGTGCTGGCGGTCGCCGGGGTGAGCGCCGCCACGCAGTGGCACCGCCGCTCGGGCACGGCCACCGCGGCCGCGCTGACCGGCCTGTACGTGGCGGCTTTCGGCGGCTCGCACCCGCTGGCGAAGAAGATCGGCGCCTGGCCGTCCGTCTTCGCCGTCACCGGCGTGGTCGCCGCCGCCTCGACCGCCGCGACCGCCTTGGCAGCACGCAAGAGCTGACGGCACACAAGAGCCGGCAACGCGCCAGGGCCGGCAGCGCGCAGGGGCCGACGGCACGCACGAGCCGACCGCACGCCAGGCCCCACGCGGCCTCGCCCCACCACCCGAGGGCCGACGGCACCGGCTGCCGCCGTCAGCCGACGGCCGCGCCGAACCGGGCCTCGAAAGCGGCCCGGTTCGCCGAGACGGGCGTGCGGTCCCAGACCGCGAACACCACCCGCTCGAACGCCGCGCCGTACTGCGCCAGCGCCCCCTCGAAGGCCTCGGCGACCTCGGCCGGGTCGTTGCCGAACACTCCGCAGCCCCACGCCCCCAGCACCAGCGTCCGTATCTCGTGCCGGGCCGCCGCCGCGAGGACCCGGACGGCCCGCTCGGCGAGCACGCCCCGGACGTCCGTGCCGGCCGAACGCCGCTCCAACTGGCCCGCGTTGGGCGCCGGCGAGGTCAGGAACGTCACCGGGTACGGCTGTGCCAGCAGCTCCCCCTGCGCGCCCCGGATCACCGGCACGTCGGGCGAGACGATCACCCGGTGGCTGTACCGCAGGTCGCTGGAGGCGCGGTGCGCCTCGTAGTAGTCCGGTGCCTCCAGCAGGCAGGAGTACAGCAGGGCGCTGCGGCAGAGGTCCTCCTCCTGGGCGCGGGCGCCACGCAGGTAGCCGCCGCCCGGGTTCCGCGCGGAGGCGAAGTTGAGCACCCCCACCCGGCCGCCCCCGGCCCCGACCAGCCGCCGGGCCGCCTGGATGCTGCCCTCGGCCGTCACCTCGATCGCCCCGGCACCCGGACCCGGCCCGGGCGCACCGGCCCGCACCAGCGCGTCCAGCGCCTCCGGCGTGTACGACACCGTCCCCTCCCTGGCCACGGCCAGTCGCTCCGACACCTGTACGAGCTCGCCCCCGGCTGCCCGGTAGCTCCCCCGTTCGGCGATCTCCTCGTTCACCGCCGCCACGTGATGCAGTCTGCTGCTCATGTCCGCGACCGTACGGGACCTGGCCGCCCACGCGCCACAGGTTATTCTCACCAGCAGAACAACAGCCCGCGGGAGAACGACAACGGGCCCGCCCCACCGAAGTGGAGCGGGCCCGAAGTGACGTCAGCCGGCGTCAACCGGCATCAGCCGGTGTCAGTTCTTCCAGCGCGGCTTGCGGTCGTCGCGGTTGAAGCCACCGGAGTTGAAGCCACCGGAGCGGCCGCCGCGGTCGTCACGGTCACGGTTGAAGCCACCGGAGGCCTGCGGGCGGCCACCGGAGCGGTGGTCGTCGCGGCGCGAGAACGGACGGCTGCTGCTGCCGCGCTCGTCACGGTCACGGCCGAAGGCCGGACGGTCGCCGAAGGAGCGGGCCGGACGGTCACCGAAGCCACCGGAACGGCCACCGCGGTCGTCACGGTCACGGTTGAAGCCACCGCCGCGGTTGTCACGGTCACCGAAGCCACCGGAACGGCCACCGCGGTCGTCACGGTCACGGTTGAAGCCACCGCCGCGGTTGTCACGGTCACCGAAGCCACCGGAACGGCCACCGCGGTCGTCACGGTTGAAGCCACCACCGCGGTTGTCACGGTCACCGAAGCCACCGGAACGGCCACCGCGGTCGTCACGGTTGAAGCCACCGGAGCGGCCACCGCGGTCGTCACGGTCACGGTTGAAGCCACCGCCGCGGTTGTCACGGTCACCGAAGCCACCGGAACGGCCACCGCGGTCGTCACGGTTGAAGCCACCGGAGCGGCCACCGCGGTCGTCACGGTCACGGTTGAAGCCACCCGAACGGCCACCGCGGTCGTCACGGTCACGGCCGAACGCAGGGCGCTCGGTGCGCTCGGGACGCTCGGTGCGCGCCTCGCGGTACGACGGGGTGCGCTCCTCGGCCACCGGGGCGGCGGTCTCGACGGCGCTCTCCGAAGCCTCGGCGGAGTCGGCCTCGGCAGCCGGCGCCTCGTCCTCGATGCCCAGCTCGGCCCGCTCGCGAGCGGCCCGGGCGGCCAAGCGGTCGGCCTCCTCGCGCAGCTCGGTGGCGCGGCGCTGCGCGCGCTCCAGCTGGCGGGTCATGTCGGCGAGCTCGCGCTCGGCGGCACCCGCGATGCCGGCCGCGCTCTCGGCCTGGACCTCGATCAGCGAGCGGGCGCCGGTGATCTTGGCGACCTCGGCGTCGAAGGCGTGGTCGAGGATGTGGCGCGAGGCGTCCACGCCCGCGTCCTCCATCAGGCGGAACACGCCACGGCGCTGGTGCGGCAGCACCAGGGTGACGACGGCGCCGGAGCGGCCGGCACGGGCGGTGCGGCCGGAGCGGTGCAGGTAGTCCTTGTGGTCACCGGCCGGGTCCACGTTCAGGACCAGGTCGATGCCGTCGACGTGGATGCCACGGGCGGCGACGTCGGTGGCGACGACGACGTTGACGTAGCCGTCCTTGAAGTCGCCGAGGACGCGGGTGCGGGCGCCCTGGGTCATACCGCCGTGCAGCGCGTCGGCCTTCACGCCGGCCTCGATGAGCTGCTCGGCGACGCGGTCTGCGCCCATCTGGGTGCGGACGAAGATGATCGTGCGGCCCTTGCGGGCGGCGATCGCGTTGGTGATCGGCGCCTTGTCCTTGGGCTTCACCACGAGGATGTGGTGGGTCATGGTGGTGACCGCGCCGGCCGACGGGTCGACCTCGTGGGTCACCGGGTTCTTCAGGTAGCGCTTGACCAGGGTGTCGATCTCGTTCTCCAGGGTGGCGGAGAACAGCAGGCGCTGGCCGCCGGCCGGCACCTGGTCGAGGATCTCGGTGACCTCGGGCAGGAAGCCCATGTCGGCCATCTGGTCGGCCTCGTCGAGCACGACGGTCCGGACGTCGGCCAGCTTGGCGCTGCCGCGGTTCAGCAGGTCACGCAGACGGCCGGGGGTGGCGACCAGGATGTCGACGCCGCGCTCCAGCGCGTAGATCTGGTTCGACATCGAGGTGCCGCCGCAGACGACCTTGAGCTTGAGGCCGAGCACCGAGCCGAACGGCTCCAGGGCGTCGGCCACCTGCATGGCCAGCTCGCGGGTCGGGACCAGGATCAGGCCGCGCGGGTGCTTGGGCTTGGTGCGCTCGCCGTCGGCGAGGCGGGTCAGCAGCGGCAGGCCGAAGCTGAGGGTCTTGCCGGAGCCGGTGCGCCCACGGCCCAGCACGTCCTTGCCGGCCAGGGCGTCCGGGATGGTCGCGGCCTGGATCGGGAACGGGGTGGTGACGCCACGCTTGGCGAGGGCGCGCACGACGTCGTCGTGCAGGCCCAGGTCGCCGAAGGTGATGGTGGGCTCGGCGTCCTCGGCCTCGTCCGCGACGTCGTCGGCGGCGATCTCGGCGGAGTCGGCGATCTCGGCGACGGCCTCGGCGGCGTCGGTGGCGACGTCGATCAGCTCGGCGTCGGTTTCGGGGGTGGTGACATCGGCGGCGGACTCGCTCGCGGGCATGGCGAAGCGGGCGTCGTCAACGAGAGACATGCAAAACCTTCCGGAAGTGGCACGCGCCAAAGTCCGGGGTTCTGTTTCACAACCGCCTCTATGCGGTCAGCCACGGATCGCCGGAACGCGCCAAGGGCGCCAGATGGGAATAGGGCGCCAGTCAAATGAATCAAACGAACGATCTACCACCATAGGCGAGCCTAGGGATCGGAGGCAAATGCGCTGGCCAGGCTGCTAATGCCCGCCCGCGCCCGGGCTCGGGGCCGAAGATCCGGAGCTTGTGGTGGAGGGTTCCGTGGTCGGCGGGACGGTCGCGGCGGGCGTGGTGTGACCGGGATCGGGGGTGCCGGACGGCCACCCGGTCGGGCTCGCCGCCGGGCTGGTGGCCGCGCCACCGCCGGAGTGCCCCCCGCCCGCACCGCCGGCCGTGCCGGCGCTCGAACCGGACCCGCCGGACCCGCCGACGCCGCCCGTAGCACCGGCGCCACCGGCCGCCCCGCCGCCCGACGAGCCGCCACCCGGTTGGGGTGCGGTGCCGGCGCTCACGCCCCCGGCAGCCCCGTTCGCGCCGGGGGCGACCTCACCGGGTGCTACGTCCGGCAGTGCACCCGCGCCGTCGGTCGCGCCGTTCACACCGTTCGCGCCGGGGGACGCCGCACCCGGCGCGGAGGTCAGGCCCGCCCCCGGCGCGCTCTCCGTCTGCGCGCCCCCCGTGCGCTCCGGTCGCCCGGACGCACCACCCTGGTGGGCGCCGCCGCTCGGCGCGGCCGACCCGCCGCCCGCGGACTTGCCCGGCGTCCCGGCCTGGCCGACCGGCACCGCGCCGTGCTTCTCGTCCGCCGCAGGCCCCACCGACATGCAGCCGGTCAGGCCGAGACCGGCCACCGCCAGCACCGCCGCCGCCCGGACCACACCGTTGCGCACGGCCACCGCCCGCGGCTCGGCCTCCCGGACCGCGACCGCCCGCACCACCGCGGGACGGCCCTCCCGGGCGCCCACCTCGCGCACCGAACGCACCGCGCCCACCTTGCGCACCGCACGCACCGAACGCACCGAAGCCACCGCACGCACCGCACGCATTGCCGCCACCGCGATCCCTCTCCCGCCGCCCCACCCGGGCCACCCACCGGCCGCCCTACCGCGCCCGGCACTTCCGGTGCCCAACGCGCGCCCGGGGCAGCGGGACACGGGCACCCCGCCGGGAAGCACCCGGGGGCCGTCCGGCCGGAGCCATTCCGGCGGCACGAAGCCCCGCACGCCGCCCGGACCCGCAGACCCCCGGCACCGCCGGGCGGGGCGCCCCGCAGACCCCCCGCACCCGCCCGACCCGGGACCGGGCGGCGCCACTCAGCCCCAGAGCGCCGAGGCCAGCCCCGCCCCCGCGTAGACCGCCGCCAGCCCCACCGCAACGCTGCCCGCCGCATTGGCCACCGCGTACCGTCCGGCCCCGCTCTCGGCCAGCCGCAACGTCTCGTACGAGAAGGTCGAGTACGTGGTCAGCGCCCCGCAGAACCCCGTCCCGAGCAGCAGTTGGACCTGCGAGGACGCCGCGCCGGCCGCCACCGCCCCGGTCACCAGCCCGAGCACCAGGCAGCCGACCGCGTTCACGGCGAAGGTCCCCCACGGGAAGACCGAGTCGTGCCGGGACTGCACCGCCCGGTCGGTCAGGTAGCGCAGCGGCGCGCCGACCACCGCCCCGGCCAGCACCAGCAGCCAGTTCACTCCGCGGCCCCCGCCCCTGACGCCGTGCCCTCGTCGGACCGGCCCCGCCCCACGTACCGGATCACCTCGCACGGATCGAGCACCACCAGCCCCTCCGCCACCAGCTCGTCCAGCTCCGGCAGGAAGGCCCGCACCCGCTCCTCGGTGTCCACGACCACCACCGCCACCGGCAGGTCCTCGCTCATCGACAGCAGCCGCGCCGTGTGCACCAGCGAGGACGCCCCGAACCCCTCGATCCCCCGGAAAACGCTCGCCCCCGCCAGCCCCGCGGCCCGCGCGCGGTGCACGATCTCGCTGTACAGCGGGCGGTGGTGCCAGCGGTCGTTCTCGCCGACCAGCACGGTCAGCCGCAGCGCGGGCCCGGTCAGCCTGGTCATCGCTTCTCCCTCGCCCCACGCAGGATCAGACGCCGCGCCAGCCCGGCCGCCGCCCAGACCGCGGCCAGCGCCGCCACCGGCGTCAGCCCCAGATAGGCCAGCCCGACCCCGGGCCGGCCCTCCACCAGCAGCCGCCGGGTGTCCACCGCGTACGTCGAGAACGTGGTGAACCCGCCCAGCACGCCCGTCCCGAAGAACGGCCGCAGCAGCGGATGCGCCGGCCGCCCCTCGGTGATCGCCACCAGGAAGACCCCGATCACCGCGCAGCCCACCACGTTCACCACCAGCGTGGTCCACGGAAACGCCGTCGGCGCGTCCGGCCGGAGCAGCCCGGCTCCGTACCGGGCCGACGCCCCGATCGCCCCGCCCAGCGCCACCACCGCCACGGCCGGGCCCTGCCCCCGCAGCACCGGTGGCCGCCGCCGCACGGCCGGCGCGGGCTCCACCCGCAGCGTGCCGCCCACCGCGCTTCCCGCCGCGCCGCTCGCCGCGCCGTCCGATGTCGTCATAAGCCCATGAAACACCGGCCCCGACTGCCTGGCACACCGTCACCCCAGACCCGACAATGATCCGGTGGAGATGACCCGGGAAGAGTTCGAGACGCTGGTCAGCGACGCCCTCGACCAGATTCCCCCGCAGCTCGCGGCCATGATGGACAACGTCGCCGTCTTCGTCGAGGACGAACCCGACCCCGCCGACCCCGAACTGCTCGGCCTCTACGAGGGCACCCCCCTCACCGAACGCGGTGAGTGGTACGCCGGCGTCCTCCCCGACCGGATCATCGTCTACCTGGGTCCGACCCTGCGGCACTGCGAAACCCGCGAGCAGGTGGTGGCCGAGGTCCGCACCACCGTCATCCACGAGGTCGCCCACCACTTCGGGTTCGACGACCACGAACTCGACGAGCTCGGCTGGTCCTGAACACCTCCTGAAGACCAGCGCCCACCGGCACCCGCCCGGTCGGCCGAAACCCGTTTTGGCGTTCGGCTCGCCATCCCATATGCTTCTCGACGTCCCCGAACGCCGGAAACGGCGGGACAGGCCGCAAGCCCTCATCGTCTAGTGGCCCAGGACGCCGCCCTTTCAAGGCGGTAGCACGGGTTCGAATCCCGTTGGGGGCACGCAGTACCGTAGTACCCGTAGTAAAGTGCAGTGCCGCAAGACCTACTGTGGAGAAATTCCACACCAGGTCCCGTGGAGCAGTTGGTTAGCTCGCCACCCTGTCAAGGTGGAGGTCGCGGGTTCAAGTCCCGTCGGGATCGCTCGTCTCGCAAGAGACGGTGTAGTACGGCCAGGTAGCTCAGTTGGTACGAGCGTCCGCCTGAAAAGCGGAAGGTCGCCGGTTCGACCCCGGCCCTGGCCACATAGCCTGACCAGCAAAAAGCCTCCGAGCGCATCGCGCTGCGGGGGCTTTTTCGCGCCGATTGACGCCAACGCTGACGCCAACGGCTCCGAATCCCAGGAAATCCAGGCACTCCAGGGAAACGAGCAACCCACCAGGGGGACGTGATGTCCGTCACGTCTCGCCGCGAGCGCCCCTTCCCTCCAGCCAGCAGACGGTGAACGTCGCCAGGCGCGCGGAAGCAAGGCCGTCACGATGAACGCAAGACTGCGGCCCTACCTTCGAGATCGACGCCACTCTCGCTCGGCAAGCGCCCATCGGTCCACGACTCGGCAACCGCCGATCTTTACTGAGCTCCCACCTGACGCAGCCATGCCATTTACCCCATCACGCTGCTGACCTCCGCATACAGGACGGAATATTTCGTGCTACTGTTTCGAGGGATGATCCGGAGGTGGAACCTGTGAGTGAGGACCTGCAAGTGCAGCCAGGGATGCTTGCATTGTTGCGCGAATCCCGTGGGCTGACGCAGGCCGAGCTCGCACGAGCGATGACGAAGGCGTCAGTGGATGGCTCCACGCCTGTCTCTCAGGGATACGTCAGCCGCGCCGAGAAGGGGCAGCTGACCGTGACCGGGGAGCGGCTCGAGCTCTATGCCGCCGCACTGGGCTACCCGGCAGAGCTGCTGGCCGTAGACCCAGAGGTAGCGGGTGTCGGCGTCGGGCTGGTGCATCATCGCAAGCGTGCGTCGCTGTCCGCTCCGGCCCTTCGCCGCATCCACGCACAGCTCGGGCTGACGCGTTACCAGGTATCCCGTCTTGAGGAACTCGCAGGCCGACGCCCGAGTCAGCTGTCGGTGCCCCGCATCGAGGTGGACGACGAGCTTAGTCCCCGGGATGCGGCCCGCGAGGTCCGTCGGCTCTGGTCGCTGCAACCGGGACCGGTCGACAACTTGATTCTCGTGCTCGAGGAAGCCGGCTGCCTGGTGGTCACTGTGGATCTCGACAGCGACCTACTTGATGCGGCCAGCCAGTGGCCCAAAGGGCAGGATCCGCTGCTACTGCTCAACTCGCGTGCACCGGGGGGCCGCTGCCGTTTCAGCGTCGCTCACGAGCTGGGACATCTGGTGATGCACGGGACGCCCGGAGCCGGCACCAAGCAGGAGAAGGAAGCCGATGCCTTTGCCTCTGAGTTCCTGATGCCTGCCGCTGACATCCGCAGCGCCTTCAAGAGCCAGGTTGACCTGGCCCGCCTCGCCGGGCTCAAGAGCGTGTGGAAGGTGTCGATGGCCGCGCTGCTGCGTCGCGCCTTCCAGCTCGGCGCACTGTCCGAATGGAACTATCGCACATTGACGATAGAGATGTCGGCACTGGGCTACCGCACCGCCGAGCCGGTCGAGATCGCCCGCGAACAGCCCGGCCGCGTACCCGACGTGGTCCGACGCCTCCTTGGCGAGTGCGGAATGAACATCGCCGAGGCGGCAGCCTGTGCTCGGCTGCTGCCGGAGGATTTCCAACGCCTGTACGTCGAGGCCGCTTGCATGTCGTCTCTGTCTCCCAGCCTGAAGGTGAGGCCATGATCGACCCGGTTTCCGTGCCCGCTTCTCTCATGTCAGACGCTCTGGCCAGCGCAGTTGGAGCGCCAGAGCACAAGAACGCACCTGTCGCTCATCCGCTGTCAGGCCGGATCATGCTGCAGATCCGCAGCAACAGCGCCGACGCGGTCCTCGGACAGCTGGACCAGGGCAGGTCGGGCCTGGTCCTGTCAGGAAGGGGTGCGGTCAAGAAGGCGGCTGGGCTTCGCTACCAAGGCTATGCAGGGACGATACTTGTCGACCCTGCGGTCTACGAAGGTGCCTACGCGAGCGAGGACGCCCCATTCCCCGAGGTGGACAGCGACACGCTGGCGTTCGGGGACCCCTTGGGGCAGGCCGTCTTCGACCAGACGGCGGCCCGCGCGAGCGCCGTTCTGACCCCGACCGGATACATCCGTGCCGAAGATTCCGGTGCCCTCAAGGCCGCGGTGAATGCGGTGCTAGCCCTCGATGACCCGCGCCTGGTCCTCACGGTCCCGATCGACGTCATGTGGCTGTCCGACGAGACCCTCCCACAGCTGATCCGGTGGCTGAGCAAGGTCCCCAATCCCAAGGCGGTGATCCTCGGCGGTCAGAAGGACCCCTTGGGTCGGTTCAAGCAGGCAGTTCCGAACCTGTGCACGCTCATGCGCGAGGTCCCCAGCGCCGGACTTCTGCGAACCGACCTGGCGGCATTCGGTGCGATGGCCCAGGGAGCCGACTTCACCGCCTTCGGGGCCAGCAGCTCTCTGCGGCACACGGTCCCGCCGGACGAGCCCGCGGAACGCAGCCCCTTCAACGCCAAGTCCCCGCACGTCCTGTTCCCCGAACTGATGCGCTTCTTCCTCGGGTCCACCATTGCTTCCAAGTTCGCCGCCAAGCCCGCCCCCGTGTGCCAGTGCGCCGCTTGTGGTGGCAGGCCGCTGGACGCCTACCCGGACCGCACCAACCCGCGCACCGGCATGGCTTCAGCTCACAACGTCGCCGTGCTCATGGAGTGGCAGCGCACGCTCTCCGCTATCGAACCCGGTCCGGCCCAGGCCCTTTGGTGGAAGCAGCGCTGTCAAGAGGCACTCGCCCGCTACGACCTGGTTAACGCAGCCATCGACCAGCCCCGCGCCTTCAAGCCGGATGCCCAGCTGACCCGCTGGGCCGACCTGGACTTGGACGGGTGAGCCAGACTTCCTGGCTGGACGGCTGACTGCAGGTCAGGTGAGCTGCGCGTATAGCTGCTCAATGAACTGCCACGCCGCAGCCGTGTGCCGCTCGGGCCTGTAGGGGCGTGGCTCCAACAACATCTCCACATTGTCCCCGGTGCCGACGAGGATGCCGATGCCGTAGAACGAGGCTTCCATCATGACCTCGTCGATCTGGGTGGGCGCACGTTCCAACAGCATTGCCCGACGGCAGTAGGGGGCGAACCGACCCGCGAGTTCCAAGCCACGACGCCAGTTCGAGACCTTCACGACGGCGAGGTCCAGCGACAGGGGGCGAACCGCGTGGCGCAGGACCATGCGCTGGTCCCGGTGCGCGACCCATGACGGCAAGGACCGGATGCGCTTGCGCTCCTCATTCGGGATCGATGCAAGCGGTACCGCCTCCCCGACTGGCAGCTCCATCAGGGTCTCCAGCGTGGCCCAGCTGTCGATCTGTGATGCCGAGGACCTGCGGCGACGCCGGTGCTCTCTCTCGTCGAGCCGGTAGAACAGCAGGGCCTGCGTACCCAAGACCGAGGTGAGCGAGGTTTTGCAGTTCGGCGCAAGGAGATCGGCGGACGCCGCTCGTACTGGGCCGACTGCTGGGCTCACCATGGTCATCATGTCCTCCAGCCTGCCGTATGCCCCGATCGCTGCAACCGGCGACCCGGGCCTATCCAACTGCTACCACCGCGACGGTGTCCGGCAATCGCTCCAACAGTTCGCGCGCCGCGTTCCACCACGCCGGATCGCCGGCGCGCCGGTACCAACGGCGCCGGTCGCCGACCGCCCTTGCCGCTCGCGTGACCAGGCCAAGCTCGATAAGCGCACGTACGGGGGCGTGATAGGCGCTGGCGGGTGCCCCGAGAAGAGCTGCCAGATCACCGAGGCACACCCCGCGCTCATCCGCGGAGGTGGCCAGGGCCAGGAGCAGCTCAGCCCGATAGCGGTTCCCAAAAACGCGGGCTGACGCCTCTCGAAGCTGGGTCTGCTGCGCCATCGTCACTCGACAGATGATTCATGATTTATGAATCATCTGTCAAAGGGCGTTTCTGGCTCCGCGAGGTACTTCTTGAGCCGGTGAGGCTGCCGGGCGCGGGGACCCAGGACAGGGGCCGACGGCCGCTTGGGACGCCGATGGCCGGCGACCCCCAGTGAACAAGGGCTTTGCCGACCACCGGACCGATGGCCAAGGGGAACAGCAGAGACTAGGAGAGAGCCTCCCCAAGGCGGCTCAGCGCCTTGAGCCGTTCGCCGAGCGAGGCGTGGGCGTAGACCTTCATGGTCACGCCGACGTCGCTGTGGCCGGCGATCTCCCGGACGATGTGCGGGGGCACGCCGAGGTCGAGCAGCAGGGTGATGCAGGTGTGGCGGAGGTCGTGGAAGCGGAGGTCGTCCAGGCCGAGGCGCCCGCGGACCGCGTGCCAGCTGCGGCGCAGGTTGTCCGGCTCGTACGGGGTGCCGATCCGGGACGGGAAGACGAGGTCGTTCTCCTGCCAGTCCATGCCGGCGGCGGCGCGTTCGACGGCCTGACGCTCCCGGTGGTCCACCAGGGCGGCGAGGACCGGCGCGGGCAGCGGCAGGGTGCGCTCGGAGGACAGCGTCTTGGGCAGGACGAGTCGCAGCTCACCGTCGACCCGCTGAAGGTTGGTGCTCACCGTGAGGGCCCCGCGCTCCAGGTCGACGGAACTCCAGCGCAGGCCGAGCAGCTCACCCCGGCGCATGCCGAGCATCAGCGCGAGCACGTACAGGGTGTGCAGGCGGTGGCCGCTCAGCTCCTTGAGCACGAGCTTGGCCTGAGCGGTGGTCAGGCCCTTGCCGATCCGGTAGTCGGGCGCGGGGACCTTCACGAGCTTGGCCACGTTCTTGTGGATCAGCTCCTCCCGGACGGCATGCTCCAGCGCGTTGCGGAGCACGGCGTGCACGGACTGGATCATCCGCGCGGACAGCAGCCGCTTGCAGCACTCGCCTGCGGCACAGCAGATCGGCTTGGGCCGCTGCGCGTCCCAGCCGCCCTTGCAGCACTGGCACTCGGCGCGCACCCGGTTCAGCCAGACGCGGACCTCCTGGGCCCGCAGGTCGCGCAGCCGCTTGGTACCGAGGCCGGGTATGAGGTGGACTCGGGCCACGCTCTCGTAGCCCTGGTAGGTCTTGGGCCGGCGGTTGGGCAGGACCTCCTCCGCGAGCCAGTAGTTGAGGTACTGGCCGACGTTGGAGTCGGTGTCGGGCAGCGGGATGCCGTTGATGGCGTCGGCCTGCAGCTCGACGAGGGCGTTGTGGACCTCGTCCCAGGTCTTGCCGTAGATGGAGACCCGCTTGCGGAGGCCGGAAGTGGTGATCACGTAGGCGCGGCCGTGGTAGCGGCCGTCCTTGCGCAGGGTGATGCTGCCCGCGCCGTTGGGGTTGCGCTTGGCCATCAGGCTGCCACCTCCGCGAGCTCGGCGACGAACGTCCGGACGGCGGCGGCCGGGACGCGGCGGGAACGGCCGATGGTCACCGAGGGCAGGCGGCGGGTGCGGATGAGGTCGTAGACGGTGGAGCGGCCGAGCTGGAGCTGGGCCATGACGTCCGGGATGGTCAGCAGGAGCTGCTCGTGCGGGGCCATGGGCTCGGCCGCGCCCGCCGAAGCAGCGACAGGTGCGGAGACGAGGACCGGACCGCCGAGCGAGCCGGCGGCTTCGGCGGAGGTGAGCGACGGCAGCGCCGGGACCTTCGGCGAAGCAACGATCGAGAGTGCCATGCTAGGGACAGGACCCTTCAGTTGGCGGGCGCGCGAGCGCCCAGGTGCGGAGGGATCTGGCCCGGCAGGGGCGAAGGTTTGGCGACCGCACGCCTCTGCCGGGAACAGGAGAGAAGTCCCGACCTGCCCGGTGCGGGGCGGCGGGTGACTGGGAAGAAGCTGTCGGCCCGAAGGCGGCACCGGGACGTGGTCACCGGCGACAGCGTGGATGGACCGTCAGATCGGTCTGTGGGCCGCGCTCGCGGCGGGCATGGCGGGAGCAGCGAGACGGCCGAGGGCACCCTCGACCTGGGCCGGGCCAGTGGCAGTCTGGCCGGCGGCATGGCGACGCGTGGACAGCACGCGGTTCCTTCCCCGGTGGTTGGTGGGCGGCAACCCGGCACCGTGGTTGATCGTCGTGGATGGGCGTTTTGCGCGGTTGGTAGCCGCAGCGGGGTGTGACAGTAGCTCTGGATTCCGGCCGCACCAAATGGCAGGGCAACGGCCGAGGGGTGTGCCGATTGGTCGGCGAGGTGTGGACTCCCTACTGGGCGCTCTCGGAGGACTCCAGATAGGCGAATTCATCAGGCAGCGCGGGGGGCACGACCTCCTGTTCGCGCATGCGAGCGCGCCAGTCGCGGAGCGCCTGGATGTCCTGCGCGTGGATCCTGTCGAACTCGGCGACCATGCGAAGGAACTTCGCTCGGTGCTCGGGGTCTCTGGCCAGCGCCGCCTCGCGACGCTTCTCCTCGCCCATCTGGCGGCTGCGCGACGCGACCATGACGAGGATGCCGTGTTCCCGGAACATGTTGAGCAGCGTCTGCGCGGGCGACTCGGGGGCCTCCCATAGCTCACCAGTCACCCAGGCCACCGCGTCCCACATCGACACCTCCCGCCCCGGCAGCATCTCGATGGCGGGGGCGGTGCCGAGAGGGAAGAGCATGGTGATCGGGGGCACGCCGAGGACCTCGGCCAGGACGAGGAACTCGGCAAGATCGACACTCGCCCGCCGGCCGCTCTCGAGGTTGGCGATCACGGTGCGCGGGATCGGGTACCCGAGCGCGGCGCAAGCGTCGGTGACGTCCTGGGCGCTCAGGCCGAGCTCCTTGCGCCGCGCTCGAAGAGCGTCGGCCACGCGGGCTGTCACCTTGGACGGCCAGTCGGTCTGTGTCATGGATGCAAAAGTAGCCATGATTGTGTGTCGCCGCAAGTCCGTGGTAGGGATTGGGGCACCTACTTCCGACCCGCAGAACGAGGTGAACCCATGAGCACACAGGAAGACCGGCCAGCTGTGTCGCAGGCCGAAGCCGCGGAGGAGTTCCCCAGACCTTCGCGTGGTAGCCGCTTCCGTCGCGCCGGCGCGTAGCCGAGCGGGCTCGCGCCCAAGCGCTGCCGGGAGACCGCGTCGAGCAGCCTCGCGACACCGGGCGGACCGCCCTGTCTGCCGTGAGCGGATGGGGCCACTTCGCGTTGGATCTTCGAGGGGGCTCGACATAGTGTCGAGCTCGCGCCGCCAAGCGGACGGTCGCATCAACGCCCTCTGCACGGCTGGCAGTTGACCAGATCTGCTGCGGCCTCACCGAAGAGGTCGCCCACCTACACCGAGGCCCTCGGTGCTACCAACACCGAGGGCCTCCACGGATCCCCTAAACCGCCCATCCACGACGATCGACCGCGGTGACCGGATTGCCGTCCGAAATGTCACCGGGGAAGGAATCTCCGTGCCCAAGCGTACGACGCCGCGTGCCGCCAGCGCACGCCTTGTCTCGCACGCCTTCTCCCCGAAGGCGGGGTGGTAGGCCATGGCGCGCATCCGCACCATCAAGCCCGAGTACCCCGTCTCGGAGGACCTCGCCTCGGTCTCCCTGACCGCCGAGCGCACGTTCGTCTGCCTGCTCACCCAGGCCGACGACGAGGGACGTCACCGCGACAACGCGGCCGTCCTCAACGGCGCCCTGTGGTCGCTGCGGCCCGAGCACACCGCGCTCGACACCGAGGACGAGCTTCGCCAACTCGCCGAGACCGGCCTGATCTGCCGGTACACCGGCTGCGACGGCCGCCAGTACCTCCACGTCACCAAGTGGCACGAGCACCAGAAGATCTCCCACCCCACTGCCTCGCGCCTGCCCTCCTGCCCCGTCCACGAGCCCGTCGGCTGGTGCGGCAAGTGCAAGGCCAAGGGCAAGGGCTGCGCGCACCCGGCTCCGGAGAACTTCCGGAGCCTTCCGGAACCGCTCGCGACCCTCGCGGAGACCGTCCCCGCCCAACGGCCCCTCTCCGCCGACCCCGATCCCACCCCCGCAGTCGCCCTCCCGGTGCCCAACGCGGCAGCTCCGAGCGAAAGTGCAGGTCAGACGCCTTCTCCGGAGTCCCTCCGGAGGACTCCGGAGAACGTCGTGCCTGGACCATGGACCTTGGACCATGGATCTACCCCTAAAGGGGGCGGCGCCGCCGCGCCCACCCCGGCACCCTCGTCGCCAGCACCTGACCGGGACGGCCCGGTCCTGGTCGCCGCGCCCACCGGCAAGCCGTCGGTGAACGCGGGTGACCTGGTGGCCGAGTACGTCGCCACCTGCCCGAAGCCGGTACCGGCAGGCGTGCGCGGGCACCTCGGCAAGGTCATCAAGGACCTGCTCGACGGCGGCACCAGCGACGACGACATCCGCGCCGGACTGCGGCTGTACGCGGCGAAGCCGATGAGCCCGAGCGTGCTGCCGAGCATGGTCCACGAGGCGATCAACGCCCAGCCCGCCGCGCCCTCCCGCGCCGGGCACGGAGCCGCCCGCGCGCCGTACCAGCCCTTCACCAACCCGGCCGACGCCCGCGACTACTACGAGGGGGACCTGTGACCAGCCTGCCCAACCCCCGCCGCACGGACGAGCGTCGCGACCCGCAGTCGGCCTCCGGCGCCGTCCTGCGCCTGGAGCAGATGCTGGCCGCCAAGGGTATCGCCCCCGACCGGCCGCTGCCCGACACCGACCAGCCCTCCACCGCGCTGGAGCTCGCCGACCGCCGCATCCCGCCGCGCTACCGCCTCGCCGAAGCCGACCACCCCGAGGTCACCACCTGGGTCCAGCAGGTCACCCTGGCCAGCCGACCCGGCCCCGGCGGCACCCCGGGCATCGCCCAGGGGCCCTCGCTCCTGATCGCCGGACCCACCGGCTCCGGCAAGACCCACCAGGCGTACGGGGCGATCCGCAGCCTGCTGAAGGCCGGTGTCCGTCTGCGCTGGACCAAGCTCACCGCCACCGAGCTGTACGCCTCCCAGCGACCCCGTCAGGGCACGGACACCGAGCGGGATATGCGCGATCTGATGACCAGCCCGCTGCTGGTCCTCGACGACCTCGGCGCCGCCAAAGCGTCCGAGTGGACCGAGGAACTCACCCTGCGGCTGGTCGACCACCGCTACGAGCACCTGCTCCCGACGATCTTCACCACCAACCTGGCGCCCGGCGATATCAAGAACGCCCTCGGCGACCGCACCGCCTCCCGCCTCGCCGAGATGTGCGAACGCGCCATCCTCACCGGCACCGACCGCCGCAGGCGAACCGCCGCCTGACCGGCGCCGGTGCCGGGTGCGCCGGCCTTCCCGAACTTCACCCCGCCATCGCCTCGCCGCTTCGCCACGCCCGCCTGCGGCGAGGCCGCCCCTGGAGCACCACTCTTGACCGCCATCGCGATACCCCCTGCCCACACCCCGTCCGCCCGGGTCACCCTCTGGGACCGCCTCGCCGTCGCCCTGCTCGGCGTCCTCGGCTTCGTCCTGTCCTACGACGCCCTGCGGCAGATGGCCGGCGCGACCCACGTGCGCGGCCCGCTCACCTACCTGTTCCCGATCATCGTCGACGGCTTCATCGCCTACGGCGTCCGGGCCCTGCTCGTCCTGCGCGAGGCTCGCTGGTCCGCCCGCGCCTACGCCTGGACGCTCTTCGCCGGGGCGACCGCGACCAGCGTCTGGGCCAATGCCCTGCACGCTGTCCGCCTCAACGAACTGCCCACCACCGGCAGCGGGCTGAGGCTCACCGACACCGTCGTCGGTGTCCTGTCCACCCTCGCCCCGCTCGCCCTCGGCGGCGCCGTCCACCTCTACATCCTGATCGCCCACCACGGCCACGACACCACGACCGCCACCGGTGAGCAGAAGGCCCTTCCGCGCACCGAGACTTCTGCCGACCCGGTGACCGCTGACCCTGAACGGGAACTCCAGCCGGAACGGGTGGAGGACCGCAGCGACGAGAACGCGCTCCTGACGCTCCTGTCCGCCGCCGGACTTCTGCCCGCCGAGTGGCGCGACGCGCTGCCTGACCCCGAACCGGCAGAAGCCGACGACCAACCGGCCGATGACCCGGACACCCGGGCCGAAGCCGCCGACGGTGCAGCTGGGGCGGAGAACAAGCCGATCGGGCGTCCACCGGGCGCGCGGATGGAGCGGCTGCTGGAGGTGGGCCGCGCGGCGGTCGCCGCCCAGGGCCGTCTCACCCGCGCGATCGTCGAACAGGCCGTGCGCGACGCCGGCCTTCCGCTCGGCAGTACCCGCCTCACCGAGCTGATGCGAAAGCTCCGCGAGGAGCAGGCCGACGAGCAGAACCCTCCGCACCCCGAGGGCGACTGACCGGCCTCGGTGTCCGGCTGACCGGCCCGGTCGGTCAGCCGGACACCGACTTCTGCCGACCCACCGCCGCACTCGGCAGAAGGCCACCGCCGCCCGGTCACTGCACCCGGCCGGACTCGACTCGCACCGCAGACACCAGTCCCACCGGCGGTCGGTCCCGGGAAGACCGCGCCTGACACGTCGCCCATACCTGCGACTTCCGGCACGGCCAAACCGGCACCCACCCGGACACTGCCCACCCGCACACTCACCAGCCCGCGAATCGCCAGCCGCCACCGAGGAACGACACGCGTGAACGCCGTCCGACGAACCCTGCACAGCCTGCTCGGGAAGCCTGTAAGCTCCCAGGACCGCAACGGAGTTGACCACCTCCCTGCCCCTGGCGGAGCAAGCGAGTGCGTACGGGGCCCCTACGGGCCCACGTACGCGGATGCCCCCGCCCAGGAGGGCGTGGACGAGCCGGTGCTGCCGAGGGCGGCAGCACCGGAGCTTCACCGCGAGGGCGCGGCGAAGCAGGAGAAGCCCACCGACACGCCGTCCGAGCCCATCGCCGACGTGCTGACGCTCCCCGTTGCCAGCTCTTCCGCGAGCGCCGCACGCCGCGCACAGCGCGCCCCGAAGCGTCGCCGCCGCGACCCCGAGAACCCCTTGCCGAAGAAGGTCGGCTTCCGCTGCACCGAAGCCCAGAAGACGCGCATCGAGCAGCTGGCCGCCGCAGCCGAACTGAACGTTGCCGCCTACCTGGAGCGTAAGGCGCTGGCCGACGACTTCGCCGGCATCACCACCCGCGACGAGCAGTTGGAGCGGGCCATCACAGCACTCGACGCGGCACGCGGCCAGCTGGCGCCGGTCGGCAACAACGCCAACCAGATCGCCTACCGGCTCAACGCCAGCATCGGCGTCGAACCGGGCCCTGCGGCAGCCGTCCTCGACGGGGCTCTGGCCCTGGTCGCCGAGGTCCGGACGGCCGTCGCGGAGGTCGACGCCTCGGCCATGCGCCTGGCGAAGGCGAAGCGCCGATGATCAGCAAGCCCATACGCGGATCCAAGACGCACGGCGCGCTCAAGTACCTCTTCGGTCCCGGCAAGGCCAACGAGCACACCGACCCGCACATCGTCGCGTCCTGGGGCAACTTCGCTCCAGACCCCGGCCGCGACCCGGGCGACCCAGATGCCACCTTGGTCCAGCTCCGCGACGCGCTCGACCTGCACGTCGTCCGCTACGGCAAGCCGGTCACCCAGCACGTCTACCACCGGCCCGTGCGCGCCGACCCGACCGACCGCATCCTCAGCGACGAGGAGTGGGGCACCATCGCCCGCCGGATCGTGGCCGCCTCCGGCATCGCGCCCGAAGACGACCCGAACGGCTGCCGCTGGATCGCCGTGCGCCACGCCGACGACCACATCCACATCCTCGCGACCGTCGTCCGGGCGGACCTGACGCAGGCCCGCCTGCGCGGCGACCAGTACCGCGTCGAGACCGAACTCACGAAGATCGAACGCGAGTACAAGCTCAAGGACCTCTCCGACACCCGCACCCGCGAGTACCGGGACGCAATCCCCAAGCGCGCCAAGGGCAAGGAGCTGCACAAGGCCCAGCGCCTCGGCCGGGAAGGCACCGACCGCGACCGCCTGCGAACCGCCGTACGCCAGGCCCTGGCCGGGGCCACGGACGAGGAGGAGTTCACCGCCCGGCTCGCTGCGAAGGGCGTGCTCCTCGCCGTGCGCCGCGCGCCGTCCGGCGACGTGACCGGCTACAAGTTCGCCCTCCCTAACGGCGACGAGAGCGCGCCGATCTGGTTCTCCGGCAGCAAGCTCGCCTCCGACCTCACCCAGCCGAAGATCCAGGCCCGCTTCACCCTCGGCGTCGACGAACCCGCCTTCCCCACGCCCGACCCCCGCACCTGGCCCGCTGACGGCCGCCACCGGGCCAGCACCACCATCGAACGCGCCTACCCGGCCTTCGAGGACGACCAGGACGCCGCGCGCGCGGAGGCGGTGATCCGAGGCGGCCTCGAAGTCCTCGATACGCTCGCCGCCACCAGCCCCACCCTCACCAGGAAGGAACTCCACCAGGCCGCACGGGCCCTGGAGTACACCCGCACCGCCCACACCCGCGCCGCCGGCGCCGACCTGCGCGCGATGCGCTCCGCCGCCCGCGAACTCCTCCACGCCGGGCCCGCCACCGGCCAGGGCGAGGACGGCACGGCCGCCGCAACGGCCCTGACCAGCCTCGTCCTGCTCGCCATCGTGATCGCCAAGTGGCACGCCGCCCAAGGCCACCGCCACCAGGCCGACGCCGCCCGCACGGCAGCGGACCACCTTCGCGCCGCCTACACCCGGCACGCGGCCAAGCCGATCGCCCACCTCACCCTCGAAGGCCGACTCCTCCCCAAGCCCGACCACGACCGGCAGGCCGACGCCGTCCGCCGCACCCTGCCCGCCGACCAGGCCACCCGGCTCCTCGCCGAGGAGAACTGGGCAGCCCTCGCCGCCACCCTCGCCCAGGCCGAAGCCGCCGGCCACAACCCGACCACCCTGCTCACCAGCGCCGCCGGGCGCCGCGAACTCGCCACCGCCGACTCACCCGCCGCCGTCCTCACCTGGCGCATCCGCCGCGACGCCAACCTCCCCACCCCCGCACCGGCCACAACCCCCGACGAACTGCGCACCAGGGCAGCCCGCGCCCGCACCACCAGCCGCACCACCGGCACACCGGCCACCCCGGTCATCACACCGCCGACGCCGGTCGCCCCCGACCAGGTGCGCCGAACACGCTGACCAACCCAGGTGGGCGGGGCGGAGCCTCCGCCCCGCCCACCAGCCCCCACCAACCAAACCCGCCCACCACGGACGTCACCCGTCAGCCGCCGCCGAAAGCCAAGACCAGCCGAAGCAGACCGCCGGGATTCCCTGCGGAAACCCAGCGGCCGGAGCTCCACAACTACCCTGCAGCACGGTGACGGTGTCGATTCGATGTCCTTCTCACTGGGAGGGATCCATTCCGGCACCGCACGTCGTATGGTCCCTTGCTGCCCCGCCGCCGACCCGAAGGGACCGCATGACCGACTACGACCACGACTTCTACAACCCCGCCCCCGAACCCGCGCGTGCCGTCATCCGCGCCGTCCCGCACCCCGCCGAGCTCAACCCGCGCGGCATCACCATCACCTGCACCGGCTGCGGCGCCCGCCGCGACTGGCTCCTCCTCGCCGTCCACGACCAGATCTTCGTCCGATGCCGCTGCGCCCACGAATGGCCCGAGCCCGACCTCACCCGCGCCGACTTCGACCGGCACTACGTCGAACCCGAGCACGAATGGGACGACTTCGACACCGCCATGAGAGCCCTCGCCTTCGACGGGATGATGGCCGGAGCGATCTGGAACGAGTAGGCCGGGTGCGGGGTCGCTACCGAATCGGTGGCGACCCCGCGGCAAGCATGTCCGGCGGCGCGATTAACCGAGGGACGCGCCGTCCAGGTATGCCTGCACGGGCTCGAAGATCCCGTAGGGCACGTACGCGGGGATCTCAGCAGGAGAGACCCAGGCGAGCTCGGCTACTTCGTCGGGAGCCGCAACCTGCGCCTCTCCGGTCTGGGCCGCGCAGGCTACGTAGAACAGCCGCCGCCCGGTCTTCGGGTGGACACGCTCGCCCAGGAGCCTGACGGCTGCCACGTTCAGGCCGGCTTCCTCCCGGGTCTCACGGACGGCGGCCTGCAACGGCGTCTCCCCGGCCTCGATCTTGCCGGCCGGGAACTGCCAGGACAGCTCCCCCTCGCTGACCAGGCGCCGCACCATCAGCACGCGGCCCTCGTGAACCACGATCGCAGCGGCGATACCGGACACACCGTCGGACGTCTGCTGCGGCACGCCTACTCCTTCCGCGAGAGGTGGCACCGAGATCGGAGCATCGGTGGCTCCGTTCAGGAAAGGATCTCGCGTCCGAGCACCGCTTCGACCGCGCGTTCGTGAACGAGCCCGGCCCGGACGAGGCGTGCGTCAGCTGTCGAGCAGTCGATGATCGTCAGGTGGTTGGCGGCCGGGCAGATGCCGCCGTCCAGGATCACGGTCGCCTTGACGCCCGTGAGGCTCAGGAAGTCGGCAACTTCCTCGGGCGAGATCGCCGGCCCGCGCGCGTCGATGCCCGCGTCCCCGGAGATGTTGACAGTGGTCGCGGCGATGGGCGTGCGGGTCAGCGAGGCCAGCATCCCGAGTGGGCCCGGGGAGTTGGTGACGAGGGCCGGAGTACCGACGGCAGAGTGCCGAGCACCCTCGTCGGCGTCACGCCACGGCAGGAGGAGGGCCAGATCGCCCGGCCAGAATGCCTCCGCCAGCCTGCGGGCCTCGTCGGAGATCACGAAGCGTTGTTCGCAGTCCGCCAGGGACGGGGTGACGAGGACGAGGGACTTGGCGGTGGGCCGCCGCTTGCCTTCGAAGATGCTCCGGCAGGCGGGCGCGTTGGTGGCATCGGCACAGATCATGTACCAGCGCGAGGTGGGGACGATGACCAGCTCGCCGGCTTCGAGGGCGCTGGCGGCTCGGTCGAGCTGGTCGATTGGGATCTGCTGCATGAACACTCCGCTTTCAAGATCGGCGAGTTGGATCAGGTCTGGCTCGGCAGTAGTGCTTCCAGCGGCCGGCCGACACGGGGGGACTGCGGGAGGTTCCTACGAGGACGCCTCGGCCTGGTGCATCCCGGCGAGACCCGAGTAGTCCAGCCATGGGTCCCGCAGTGACTGGAGTCGGTGTTCGGCATGGGCGACGTGCGACACGCGGAAGTACGCCATGATCCGGGGTTCGCGGCTGAGGTTGCGGCCTACGGCGTGCGGAACGAGGTGGTGCATGAGCAGGACGTCTCCGGGCGCCCCGAGGAACGGCGTGCCGGTCCGGGCGTCGACGTCCGGGGGGACCTGGTCGGTGATGCCGAGGGACCACTGGTCGCGGAACCACTCGGACATGGTCAGGTGTCCGCCGGACTGGTAGCGCAACGCTCCGCCGGTCGGGTCCGTGATGTCCGAGAGCACCACGCCGACGAGGAGCGAGAAGGTCCGCAGTTCGTCGGGATCGAGGTGGGGGCAGGCGACGCCGTCGACGTGCATCGCCTTCTCGGGTTGCGACTCGGAGAGCTGCGACTCGGGGATGCGGACCTGGATCTGCGTGGTTGAGACGGGCTGGAAGTCTCCGAGCAGCGCACCAGCGAGAGCGGCTGCCCCGGAGCTGGAGAAGAGGCCCAGCAGATCGGGGTGGCCGCCGAGTTCAGGGGCGAAGGTGCGCTGGGTGTAGGAGTGGATGAGGGCAGGGTCCATCGACTCTCGGAGCCAGTCGTCGACGAGCGCGCGAGCGCGCGCGACGAGATCGGAGCCAACGGCGCCGCGCTTGATGAGCAGGCCATCACGTATGAAGGCGCTCTTCTCAGCAGGGGTGAGGGCCATGGGAACTCCTGACGAAGGCGGGCCGCTGCGGGCGGTGAGGGAGAAGCTGGGTGAGGACTCCGGCAGCCGAGTCCAGGGCGCTCTCGACGATCGCGTGGCCGATGTCGGGGGACGCTGCTCGCGGGTCGCCACCGATCACCCCGCAGGCCGCGATGGCGCTGTTGCCGGAGTTCCACGGCCATGTCGCTCCACGGTCGAGCACCAACCGGTCGATCTCCCCGCGCCGCTCTCCGTCGGCGCTGAAGTCCACAGGGAGGCGGTCGAGATGGACGTCCTCGGGGGCGAGAGCGAGCATGAGCGAGGTCTCGCGGTGGCCGGCGTGGATCTCCGGCAGCTCGCCCTCGCTTCGGAAGGCCGACAGCGAACTCGGGTGGATCACACAGGCCGCGAGCGCGTACCGGTCCTGCAACTCGTAGAGTGCGGCCTCCAGGATGCCGCGGTTGCCACCGTGGCCGTTGACGATCAGAAGGCCCCGGGCCGGGGTGGACCGGACGTAGCCGCCGACCACTGCATCGAGCAGCGACATCAAGCTCGCCACCCGCAGCGAGACCGTCCCGGGCGACCAGATGTGTTCCAGCGACAGGCCGTACGGGATCGCGGGCAGCGCCCACAGGTCGTGGTGGTCGCCGTAGCGCTCGACCAGCCGGGTGGTGAACTGCTCCGCGATGACCGTGTCCGTGTTCAACGGCAGGTGGGGGCCGTGCTGTTCGACGGAGCCGATCGGCAGGCACAGCACCGATCCGGCACCGAGCTCGGCGGCGACGTCCGGGGCGGCGAGCCGACCGTACTGCCGAGCCGTTGCTGCGGCTGGCGTCACGTCTTACTCCGGCGGCCGATCCGAATGAGGAACTCGTTGTCCTCCAGGAACGTGTCGTCGCTGTTGTGCTCGGCGAGGGCGGCTCGGACAGCGGCCTCGAAGTCGGCGAGTCGATCGCCGAAGAGATGGGGTGCGGCGAAGCTGGTCGAGTAGAGGTAGCCGAGGATGCCCTCGGTGGTCCAGGTGCGCTGGACCGGCACCCGGACCTCTTCGACCTGGTTGAACGGGGACTCCTCCATGATTTCGCTGTAGGGCCGGTTGTGGTGCTTGAAGGTGCTGCTGCCGGCCCGGCGCTCTTCTCCGAGGAACTCCTGGACGACCGCGCGCACGGACTGCTTCCAGGGGCTGTCCGCAGCCCAGAAGCTGTTGTCCCCGAAGATCGCGACCGCGCCGTCCGGCGCGACCTGGTCGTCGAGGAGCGCGAGGACGGTGGCCTGGTCGAGCCAGTGGAAGGCCCGGCAGATCGTGACCAGGTCAGCGAGCCAGCCCGCCGGAGGCGTGAAGTCCTCGGCCGTGGACTCGACGAGTGCCAGTGCAGTCCCGTCCGGCAGTGCGGGGCGGAGAGCCGACTCCGCCGCCGCGAGCATCTCGCTGTCGTTGTCGATCGCGATGATGTCGTCGAACCGGTCCAGCAGGGCCTCGGCGACCAGGCCGGTACCGGTGCCGACGTCCAGGAGCCGGCGAGGGCTGCTCTTCGGTGCGGCCTGGTCGAGGACGGTGGCGACCTCCTCCGGGATACCCGGGCGGTACTGGCGGTAGTAGCCGACGGTGCCGGTGAACAAACTCATGGAAGCCTCCGTGCGAGTAGATGACGTACGTGCTGCACAGCATCAGCGAGATCGTTGGCCACCAGCACGCCATGTCCAACGAGTGACGTCTCGTCAGGAACCGTACGCTCGTGGGACACCCACACGGCGCGCAGTCCTGCGGCCGTGGCTCCTCGGATGTCGCACTCCCAGTCGTCGCCGACGTGGATGATCTGCGAGGGTGACACCTGGTGCGAGTCGGCGACCGCCCAGAAGGCCCGGCGGTCCGGTTTGGCGTAGCCGGTACGACACGAGGGGAAGTGGCCGCTGACCCAAGGGGACAGGAGCTTGAGGAGTCGCTCGGGGTCAGCCTCCGTGCATGTGACGTTGGACAGCGTCACGACAGTCGCCTCCCGGCTGAGTTCCTGCAGCGCATCGACCGTCCCCGGGAACAGCACGAGCGGGGCCACCGGAAGGTCTCGGGGGAAGGCCGATGGCTCGATGCTCAGGGCACGGCACACCCGATCGACCACCGCATCGGTGATCTCGGGCGCGGTGTGCAGGACGTCGCGCATGATGCGTCGGGCTTGCTGCGGGCCTAGCGGCGAGGCGGCGGCCAGGTGGGCGGCGAGACCCGGTCCCTGCGCGTTCCCCAGCGTGCCTCCGATGTCGAGGCTGATCAGCGATCGGACGGGCTCCATCAGGCGGCCTCCATTCCGGTGACGGGCAAGGCGGAGACGATCGCCTCGATGCGCGCTGTACGGATCGACTCCGTCGTGGCCTCTCCGAGGAAGGTGAGCGCGTACCGCATCTCCGCCTGGTCGAGCGCGTCCAGGTTGCGTCCGTGCCTCTGGGCCGCCTCCGCGAGGTCCGTCGGGATGGTGCGCGGACGCAGTCCGTGCGGCAGGTGAAGCGTGCCCGACCAGACGGGCGCTGGTACCGCCACCGGATGCATCGGCCGCAGGACGGTGACGTCGTCGAGGCTGATGATGCGCACTGGCGCGCGCCCATCGCCGAGGTCGAGTTCGCCGGACAGGAAGGTGTCGTGGCCGTCGAGGCGGTGGTCGAGCACGAGGAGGGGGCCCTGTTCGTCGTGCCGGGTCGTGCCGCGGACGGGAAGGCTCTCGCTGCTCCGGGTCATTGGGGTCTCCGTGGTTGGGTGCCGAGGCCGGGGGTTCGGGGCGAGGGGAGATGGCCGTGCTCGGGTGTCCAGGGTTCGGCGTAGAGGGTCTGGCGGCGGGGCTCCCACTGACGGCGGTACTCGACGGCAGGGACGGCGTCGGGGAAGGCCGCCGCCAGGTGGATCCCCGGCACCATCGAACGACCGTGGGGGTAGACGGGGACGCCGACCTTGCGAGCCGCCGCGGTGATCTCGACGGCTCGGGTGAGCCCGCCACACCCGACGACGTCGATGGTGAGCGCCTTCGGCCTCACCTGGTCGAACAGCATGGGCAGGTCTTCGTCCGGCCGCAGTCGCTCCCCTACGGCCACGGGCAGGCCGGCGTGGGCAAGGCGGTGGTAGATCCGCAGGTAGTGCTCCGGCAAGGGGTCTTCCAGCCAGGTGAGTGCCGGGTTGTCGAATCGCTTCGCGAACGCAGTTGCGAGCTCGGGACTCCACGTTCCGACCGCGTCGACGGCGAAGCCCTTGCCGAGGATCTCGGCTGCCCGGTCCACGGACTGGAGAAGGTGACTCGCTTCGGTGGCGGTGGTGGAATCCGGTCGGCGCCGGAGACCCCACTTGGTGAAGGCCCAGCCTTCGTCGGCGACTTGGGTCAGGGCACCCGGCGCGGGAGGGCCGCTGAGATCGAGGCGGAGCCACGAGGCGTAGGCCGGTACGGACGAGCGGCTCGCTGTCGGGGCCAACAGGTCGGCTACTGGCTGATCGGCCAGACGTCCGTGGAGATCCCACAGAGCACAGTCCACTGCTCCGACGGCCCACTCGGCCACGCTGCCGACCAGTCCGCCGGCCGCGACCTGCAGTCGTGCTCGGTGGCCGTCGTGGTCGGTCACGAGGTGACCGATCGCAGCGTGGCACAGCACGTCGACAGCGCGGCCGACGGGCTCGCTGACCGGGCCGTACCAACCTGTCCGGCCGCCGCCGTGCACGTTGACGAAGACGGTGTCGTCCCCGGCAGCCGCACCTGCTCCGACCAGCACCGTCTCGACCTTGTCGATGGTGACGTCCATCAGCACGCCACCTCCCGCGAGGCGGTCAGCTTGCGGGCGGCCTGGAGCAGACCAGCCGGGTCGAGGCCGAGTTCACCAGCGAGTGCTGCCTGGGACATCGGCCCAGGGGGCTCGCGCCAGCCGATGACTTCGACGGGGCGGCCGAGTCGTCCGGCGAGCAGTCCCCAGACGGCAGCCGGGTGGCCCAGCGTGGCCACAAGGACCGCAGCGTTCTCGCCGAGGTACGTCGCTGTCTCGGCCGTCGACAGGCCCCTTGGCCAGATCTGCGGATCTCCGAGGACCGTCAGGTCCAGCACGCCCACGACGCGAATCCGGCAGCCCAACTGGGCCCGGATCACGGGAACCGCCGCCGAGGTGACCTCCGCAGGAAGATCGCCTGCCACCAGGACGGTGAGCTCGGGCTCGCCCTCGTCGCTCAGGTGGGGCCAGACCGCCAAGCCCCGTGCCAGTTCCTGCTCGATGGTCTCGTCCGGCTGCCGTGCCGTCGCGTGCTTGCCGGCGATCACCACGTTGACGCGGCAGGTCGACACCAGCGCCTCGTCCAGGACGAGGGCCGCCCGCGCAGGGTCCGCCGGGGTCAGCACCCGCACGGCCGGATCGCATGTGGCCAGCAGGGCAGTCGCCAGGGAAGGATCGCCGTGCGTGTAGACGTTGTGCCACCCGTACGAGGTCAGCAGCAGGTTGAGACTCGGTGCGGGGGCTCCGGCGGTGAGCCGGCGGTGCTTGAGGTGGCCGACGACTCCGGAGGTCAGGAGCGGCGCGAAAGCCTCGTAGGACACCAGGACACCGCGTCGGCCACCGGCGAGCCAGCCGCACAGCCATCCCAGCAGGACCTCCTCCGCCAGGACCTCGGACACCCACGGCTCGTCTTGAAGGGCACCGAGGCGGTTCGAGGCGAGCTCGTCAGGGCCGAAGAGGCGGAAATCCCCTGCGGCGGCGTGGTCCCGAAGCACTTGGCCCACGGCGTGCCCGAAGTCGCCGCCGTCCCGGGGCCGACGGGATACCGGCTGGAACGCGGTCGGCTGAGAGAGCGGGGCTGCCGGGTGCCGCCCTACCGTTTCGAGCGCGCTGGCCAGCTCTCCGGTCGGGCGCCCGTCGGTGTCGAACAACTCTGCCGGCCGGTACGAGGCGAGCCACTGCCCCAGGAGCTCTCGCTGGCGGCCGTCTTCGCGTGCCAGGCCGAGCGGTGTCTTGTGGGTGCCAGGTGTGCCGAGTAGCGGCCGTTCACCAATCCGCTCCGGCCCGCTCCAGCCTTTCACGCACCGCAGGAAGACGGCGGTCCGCACACCGTCTGCGGCCTGCCCCACGGACTCCAGGAGAGCCTGCCGGAAGGACTCATGCTCTTCGCGGGAGGCAACGGACACGTGCACCACGCGGCTCTGCCAGCCCAGCCCGGCCGCGTATCCGGCGAGTTCCCCGTCCGTCATCGCTCCCAGCAGGGACCGATCACCCATGCGGAAGCCGTTGACGTGGACGATCGGGACCACCGCACTCGCGGGCAACGCCCGTGCCGCGAGCCAGGAGGCCGCCGTGGTGGGCGTTTCGCACTCGCCGTCTCCGACGATCGGGAGAACGACGCGGTCAGGCGCGTCCAGTGCGAGCCCGTGGCCGAACGCCAACGCGCCACCGAGACAGCCCCCAGGAGCCGTACCCGCTGCGAGCAGGGGGTGAACCTCTGCCCCTAGGCCGTCCACCTCTGGAAAGTCGTGGGCCAGGCGCGCCAGGCCCACGGCATCCCGGGAGTACGGCGGACGGACAGAGGCGAGCTCTCCCGACAACCACGCGAAGGCCAGCTGCACCACACCCGCATGTCCGGCACCGAGCACGGGGACGAGCGTCCGGTCAGGAGCCACCTCCCCCGCTGCGAGCGCCGTGTGGGCAAGGGCCCACGCAGTCCCTGGCACCGTTCCCCAGTGGCCCGCCGGCCGGCGCTTGATGTGGTGGGCTCGCAACGGCTCCGCCAGGAGCACGTTCTCGTCGAGGTGCAGGAGCACCACCGACACGTACACGGCGGCCCTCCAGAGCGCATCAGCCCGGCTCAGCACGGGGGCACCAGGCTCTCGCCGTCGAAGGTGAAGTACCACAGCGGCCGGTAGCACTCCCAGGCTGCCGGACGGAGCCCGGTCGGGCTCACGATCCGCTCGATCTCGCGACGCGCTCGGAGGTAGAACTCCAGTGAGTCCGACCCACCGGCCCGCAGGCCAGCCATGATCGAGTTGTGCGCCTGGTAGACCTGGAAGTTCGGGAACTCGGTGACGAACGGCATCAACTTGGACACCCCGTCGCTGAGTTCCGCGAGGCGGTCCAGACCGACTATGTAGGTGAACGACGTGGCATGACCGGCCGCAATCGCCCGCCGGAGGACCTCGGGCATCTCCTCGGCCGTCAGCACCGCCTTGCTGGCCTTGAGCAGCAGGTCTCGCCGGCTGAAGCACTCGGCGGTCAGCCGGAGCACGAACGGCGTCACGCGCTGGGCCAGTTCCTCGAAAGCGCCGGCGCTCCGGATCACCGAGGTGAGGAAGCCGATCCGGGCACCGATTCCGTGGGCGCTGAGCACCTGACGCAGTCCGATCAGGTGGTCAACGGCAGCCCGCTCGCGCTCGAAACAGCCGGTCGACACGGTGACCTCGCGCAGTTCGGTCAGGTCCCGGTGAGGGTGCTGTTCGACCATGGCGGCGAGCAACTCGGTCAGCTCCCGTTCCTCGGCGAGCCGGGGGTCTGCTGCCGCCTCCAGCGTGTTCGGGCAGAACGCGCACCCCACGCAGCGGCTGCGGGCGTTGGGGTTGAGCGTGGCGGCGCGACCGTCATCCCGGAAGTACCCGCCGACCGCCTCGTCGGCGGCGACCCGCTCGACGGTGGCGATCGGGCTGCCGGCCAGCATGAGGTCGTCGCCCTCCAGCCTGAACGGCGATGCCTCGGCGTTGAGCGGGACGATCACCATCCACGAGACCTCGGGCCGGGTGGCCATGCGCACTGCGACTCGGGCCCGGTGGCGGGCGTGGACGGACGAAATGCCGAACAGGTTGATCGCCATGAGTAGTGCGTCCTCGACCGGCACGCCGAAGAGGTCCGCCAGGCGTTCGACGTGCGGGAGGGTGAGCGCTGCTGTTGATGAGTCTCCAAGGACTGCCGTCATGATCCGTTCTCCGTCGGTGTCTGGACCCGGCCTGGGATGAGTCGTCCGCCTGTGCGCCGTGCTGGACATGCCGTCCTCCCCACCGCTGTCTGGGAGGATCAGCCCGTGCGGGCCTGCCCGGTTCCGTCCGGCAGGCCCGCACGGTCTCTCTTCCGCCTACCGCCCCGGGTAGGGCGGCTGCGGGGTCGGTGGTGCCGGCGGCGGCGGGGGAGGTGGCGGCGGAGGCTGCGGCGCCTCCAGGCGAACGCTGGTGAACGTCATAGCTGTGCTCCCTTCTGATCAGCGGTGCGTGATGGTGCCGGGCCTGGCATCGTTGTCAGGCCCCGGTTTCGACCGCGGGCTCACGCAGTGGCTCGCGGTCGGGCTCGTGGTCGGCCGCCAGGGCGGGGCCGGAGTGATCAGCGCTGAGCTGGTGGTGTGCCGTGACTCCGAGGAGCGTCAGAACGATCAGGTGGCCGAGTGCCCACAGCCAGGTGAGCGCGGCACCCAACGGGTCGTGGTGCGCGCCCCGGTGTTGGGCCGGCGGCGCGTGGTAGGCGTTCACGCCGCATCAGCTCCGACTTCGGCCCAGACGACCTTGCCGCCGCCGCCCTCCTCGACGCCCCAGCGCAGGCACACCGCCTCGACCAGGAAGAGCCCACGGCCGTGCTCCGAGGTCGACTTGGAGTGTTCGACGCTGGGCAACTGCGGGCTTCCATCCGAGACCTCGATCCTCAGCCCGCAGGGGCAAGGAACGAGGCGGACGTCGAAGCAAGTGCAGCCCGCCGCGTCACTGTGCAACACGACGTTGGCCGAGAGTTCGGAAGCAATCAGCTCGGCATCGTCGATCAGCAAGGCGTCGAATCCCCAGGCGTCCGCGATCCGCCTCACCGACGTCCGGATCAAGGGCACGGAACGGGCGGACAGGACGAACCTCATCTGCACCGAGACGCACCGGACTTCTTCGGTCCGTGTGCTTCGCGTGGGCACGCTGCTGTCGCCCAGGACGAGGCTGCCCAGTGCCCGACGGGTGTGAGGACGCTCAGAGCCCGGGTGGAGTGTGACCGCCTCCTCCGTGGCGGGTGCAGTGGCCTGTCGGCCGCGACGTTCCATCGCCATGTGCCCCTCCTCGTCTCGTAACAGGCGGCTCATCAGCACTGCTTGATGGCACGTCAGAACGCTAGGAGGATGGATGCAGCGGAACCCGGAAAATTCTTCCGGGGTAAGGAAACCAAGCAGCGCCAGGCTGGGGGCATGCGAGGAATGACCGAGACGCTGAGCATCGGGGAGCGCGTCGCCTGGTACCGCCGCCGACGAGGCATACCGCAGGAGGTACTGGCCGGCCTCGTCGGGCGGACCGCCGACTGGCTGAGCAAGGTCGAGAACGGCCGCATCGAACTCGACCGGCTCTCGGTGATCAAGGCGCTGGCCGCTGCGCTCGACGTACAACTGGGCGACCTGCTGGTCGAACCGTCCCTCATCGACTGGAGTACCGATGGCCGGGGTGGCGCGGTGCCGAAACTGCGCGAAGCACTCACGGACTACAAGCACATGTCGCCGTTACTGGCGTCCGAGTCCACGGATCCGCCACCCGACTTGGAGATCCTGCGAGCGGAGGTCGGATCCGCATGGTCGGCCTACCAGGACGCCCGGTACGCCAGAGCCACTCGTCTCATCCCGGAGATCCTCGCCGACGCCCAGCGTGCTGTCCGTGCCTACGACGGCGAGGAGCAGCTGAAGGCCAAGGCCCTGCTCGCGATGGCCTACCAGGGCGCGGCCATGGTGCTGACGAAGATAGGGGAAGCCGATCTCGCCTGGATGGCCGCCGACCGCGGTCTGGCTGCCGCGCAGGAGTCGGGCGACCTCGTCGTTACCGGTTCGCTCTTCCGATCGGTCTCCCACTGCCTGCTTTCCAGCGGCCGCCTCACCGCAGCGCGGGACCTGGTGGCGGACTCAGCGGACTATCTGGAGAGTGGCCTTGCGGACGCCTCACCGACGTACCTGTCGATCTACGGGACGCTCTTCCTCGTCGGCGCGGTGACCGCAGCCCGGCTCGACGACCGGGCCACGGTGAGCACCTTCCTCGCCGAAGCGGACCAGGCCGCACAGCGCCTCGGTCACGACGCCAACCACATGTGGACGGCCTTCGGGCCGACCAACGTCGCCATCCACCGCATCTCAACGGCCATGGAACTGGGCGATGTCCAGGTCGCGGCGGACCAGGGGCCGCGCGTGGACTCCTCCACCCTGCCGCTCGAGCGGCGTGTCCGCCACACCCTCGAAGTAGCCCGCGCCTACAGCGCGCAGAACCGCACGGACGAGGCCCTCGCCCTGGTACTCGACGCCGAGGAACTGGCCCCGGAGCAGGTCCGCTACCACTTCATCCCACGACACCTGGTGACCACCTGGGTCCGGCAGCAGCGCGGCAAGCCGAGCCACCAGCTTGCGGGCGTGGCTCAGCGGCTGCGCATCGTGGGGTAGCCCAGCGCGGGCGGCTACAGTCATGGTCATGAGCGACTCCGACGCACCCGAGGCCGTTGCCCAGCCGCGCACCGCCGCCGGCGTGCTGTTCTTCGACGAAGCTGACCGCGTGCTCCTGGTGAAGCCCACGTACAAGCCGGGCTGGGAGATCCCGGGTGGCTACCTCCACCCCGGCGAGACCCCGAGCGAGGGCGCGGTCCGCGAGGTCAAGGAGGAGCTCGGTATCACCCCGCCCATCGGCCGCCTCCTCGTCGCGGACTGGGCGCCCCACCCGACCGAGGGCGACAAGCTGCTCTTCGTCTTCGACGGGGGCATCCTCCCCGTAGAAGAGCGAGCTCAGATCGACCTGGACGGAGTGGAGATCGGCGAGTACGCCTTCCACACCGCCGACCAGATCGACGGGCTCCTCATCCCTCGCCTGGCCCGGCGGGTCCATGCCGCGATTGACGCACGATCCCCCGCGGCAACCTCCTACTTGGAGAACGGGGTGCCTCGCTGCTGATCTAGGTTCCTGGGCGCTTCGAACCTGAGGGTTCGACTCGGCTATCGAGCACCCTTGTTGAGTGCAGCCTCTGGACGCCAGAGCGTAGTTGGCGTCGGTGACACGAACTACGCTGACCGTCATGGACTGGCTTGATCGGGTGGCGAAGCTGCGACAGTGGACGAACAACGAGGTCCGGGCGCCGCACAAGCCGCTGTTGCTGCTGTACGCCCTCGGCAGCTTCCAGCAGGACACCGACAGCGAACTGCGTTACAGCGTGGTCGAGGAGGAGCTGAAGCGGCTGCTGGTCGAATACGGGCCGCCGAATCCCACGACGCCCGCGTACCCCTTTCACTATCTGGTCAATGACGGTGTATGGGAGGTTCGGACCGACCACGGGCCGGGAAGTCCGGGAACCGGTATCCGGCTCCTCCGGTCCAGTGGTGCCACCGGCAGGCTCGTTCCGGAGTTGCGGACAGCGCTCACCAGGGAACCTTCGTTGCTTGGGCGGCTGGCCCGAGTATTGCTGGACGTCAACTTCCCGCCGTCGCTGCACACCGATCTCTGTGAGGCCGTCGGTCTCGACCTGGAGCTGGCCGAGACCGCGCCCGTGGCCGGCCTGCTGGGTGAAGCGGAGACCGCTGCACGACGGCAGCGGGACCGCCGGATGCGCGAGCTGGTCCTGACGGCATACGAGTTCCAGTGCGCCTTCTGCGGCTACGACGGGATGCTCGGCGCCAGCAGCGTCGGGCTGGAGGCCGCGCACGTGCGGTGGTGGTCCTACGACGGGCCGGACGAGGTCGACAACGGCCTGTGCCTCTGCTCGTTGCACCACAAACTCTTCGACAAGGGCATCCTGGGCCTGGGCGAGGGGCACCGCATCCTCGTCTCGCAGCGGTTCGTCGGCCGTAGCGAGGCGAGCCGGCAGCACGTGCTCGCGCTGGCCGGGCGGCCGGTGATAGGGCCGCAGTCGGGCGTTCCTTCCGTCGCCGATCGGCATCGCGAGTGGCATGCCCGGCAGGTCTTCCATGGTGCGCCCCGGACGCCTGCCGGAACGCTGGCCTGACTGGAGACAGGTGACCGGCATCAGTCCATCGCCGCCCGCCACGCTCCCTGGACCGCTGCAACCAGGTAGTTGCGATCTTCCTCTGGGCTGCAATCGCGTCATGCCCACTGACCCGACCACCCGGGCGTGGACGACTCCTCCAACGCTGTCTCGGCACTGCGCGTAATTAACCAACTGCGGTTCCGCATACCGCGACGCTAAACTCGCCTGCTCCGCCGTAGGTGCTGGCTTAGGCCGGCCAACAGAGCCAGGAGCGTAACGACGCCATGAGCCGTCTCAGCGAGTCCGTAGTCCGCGCCATGGAGATCCTCAAGGGATCGGACCTGGCCGCGGACTATACGGTCGCCCGGCTCTTGGAAGAGACTTATCGCCGGCGCTCGCTGGACCTGTCCGACCTCTCGCCGGCCGAGCAGGCCGCACTGGTCGAAGGCCGTGCGATCAACGTCATCCCTTCCGCCTCCGGGCTCGCGGAGAAGATCACCGCTGCCCAGCGGGAGGGGCGCTCGCTCGTGATCAAGTACGGGATCGACCCGACCTCCCCGGACGTGCACCTGGGTCACTCGGTGCCGATCATCATTGCGTCCCGGTTCCAGCGGATGGGGCACCACGTCGTCTTCATCATCGGCGACGTCACGGCCAAGATCGGCGACCCGTCCGGCCGCTCCTCCGAGCGACCGCCACTGACCGACGCCGACATCGCCCACAACCTCAGCGGCTACCAGCAGCAGGTCACGCCGTTCATCGACTTCACGCGTGCGGACCTGCGCTTCAACGGCGAGTGGCTGAACAAGGTCAGCCTGCCCGAACTGGTGGGGATCCTGGCCCACGTCCCGGTCTCGATGACGCTCCAGCGTGACGACTTCCGCAGTCGTCTCGCCGCGGGTGACGGCCTGTCAGTCGCTGAGTTCGTGTACTCAGTCGTGATGGCGCTGGACTCCGTGGCCATCACAGCTGACGTCGAGCTCGGCGGCGTGGACCAGCTGCTGAACCTCCAGATGTGCCGCAAGGTCATGGAGATCCGGGACCAGCCCCCCGAGGTCATCATCACCACCCCGCTCATCGAGGGCACCGACGGCACCGGCGCCAAGATGAGCAAGTCCAAGGGCAACTACGTCGGACTCTCCTCCTCCCCGGACGAGATCTTCGGCCGTGTGATGTCCATCCCGGACCACCTCATCGAGCCCTACCTCAAGCAGCTCACCGAGTGGACCGACGAGGAGATCACGACCGTCACTGGCCGGGTAGCGGACGGCACCGCGCACCCCATGGCCGTCAAGCGCATCCTGGCTGGCGAGGTCACCGCGGCCCTGCACGGCCTGAAGGCTGCTGAGGCAGCCCGAGCCGAGTTCACCGCCCGCTTCTCCAAGCGGACCTTCGGCGAGGCGCAGAACCTCCCGGCCGTCTCGTTCCAGGAGCACGCCGAGACCCCGCTGGTAGCCCTGTTGACTCAGGTCCTGGGCTTCGCCGCCAGCAACTCGGCCGCCCGCCGAGTCGCTGCTCAGAACGGCCTTCGCCTGATCGCCGAGGGCATCGACGGCGAGCAGCACACCACCCAGCTCGACGAGGGCAGCACCCAGCAGCCGCTGTCCGCCCTCGTGGGAGAGGCCGAGCTCGCCGGCGAGGCGACCTTCTACCTCAAGGCAGGCCGGAAGATCGCCCGTATCGACGCCTGAGCAGCAGCGTGGGGTGGGGCGGCCGGACTGGCCACCCCACCCCACGCTGCTGAGCCGAGCTTCAGCCGGCGGAAGTCAGGAGCTTGCGCACGTGCTCCGCCACCTCGGCCACCGGCACCAGCTGCGTCTCGCCGGTGGACCGGGTGGTGACCTCGACCGTCCCCTCGGCGAGGCCGCGGGCCCCGACCGTGAGCCGGTACGGGATGCCGATCAGCTCGACGTCGCTGAACTTCACCCCGGGCCGCTCGTTGCGGTCGTCCAGCAGCACGTCCACCCGCTCGGCCTGCAGCTGCCGGTACAGGTCCTCGGCTGCCTCGGCCACGGTCGCGTCGGTGACGCCCAGGACGACGAGCGCGACCTCGAACGGTGCGACCGAGAGCGGCCAGACGATGCCCTTCTCGTCGTGGTGCGACTCCACGATCGAGGCCATCGCGCGCTCCACGCCGATGCCGTAGCTGCCCATGGTCGGGACGACCCGGTCGCCGTCGGGGCCGAGCACCGTGACGCCGAGCTTCTCGGTGTACTTGCGGCCGAGCTTGAAGATGTGGCCGACCTCGATGGTGACCACCACGTCCAGGGGCTCGCCACAGTTGAGGCAGGGCTCGCCGGAGACGACCTCGCGCAGGTCCGCCCACCGCTGCACCGCGATGTCCCGCTCCACCGACAGGCCCCGCAGGTGGACGCCATCGGTGTTGGCGCCGGTGGTCATGTCGGTGCGCCCGCGCAGGGCCTCGTCCGCGAGGATCGGCAGTCCGGTGACGCCGACCGCCCCGAGGCTGCCGGGCGCGGCGCCCAGCGCGGCCTGGATCTCCTCGGCGGTAGCCGGCCGCACGGCGGTGGCGGCCAGGGTGTCGATGAGCTTCTGTTCCACCAGGCTGTGGTCGCCGCGCAGCAGGACCAGGGTCAGCTGGTCGTCGACCACGTACACCAGCGTCTTGATCTGGCGTTCGGCCGGGACGCCGTGCAGGCGCGCCAGCTCCTCGATGGTCCGGGCCTCGGGGGTGTCGAATCGCTCCGGCACGTCCAGGCCGGGGCCGTCCGCCACGGCGGCCAGGGCGGAGGTGGCCTTCTCGGTGTTCGCGGCGTAACCGCAGCCGAGGCAGCGGACCACCAGGTCCTCGCCGGCGGCGGAGGGGCTCATGAACTCCACCGATGCGCTGCCGCCCATGCTCCCGCTGGATGCCTGCACGGCGATGGCGGGCAGGCCGAGCCGCTCGAAGATCCGCTCGTACGCGCCCCGGTGCAGGTCGAACGAGCGGTCCAGGCCCTCGTCCGCCACGTCGAAGCTGTACGAGTCCTTCATGATGAACTCGCGCACCCGGAGCAGGCCGCTCTTGGGCCGCGCCTCGTCGCGGAACTTGGTCTGGAACTGGTACCAGATCTGCGGCAGGTCCCGGTACGAGCGCAGCTCCTGGGACAGGACGGTAAAGATCTCCTCGTGTGTCATGCCGAGGGCCATGTCCGCGCCCTTGCGGTCCTTGAGCCGGAACATCTCCTCGCCCATGACCTCCCAGCGACCGGTCCGCTGCCAGATCTCCGCCGGGTGCATGGCCGGCAGGACGAACTCCTGGGCGCCGATCGCGGTCATCTCCTCGCGGATGATGTCCACGATCTTCGCGCGGACGCGCACCGCCAGCGGCAGCAGGGAGTAGTGACCGGCCATCAGCTGCCGGACGAACCCTCCCCTCACCAGCAGGCGGTGACTCGCCGCATCCGCGTCCGCCGGATCCTCCCGGAGAGTGGGCACGTACAGCTGGGACCAACGCATAGGACCGGAGACCGTCCTCTCGGTGAAGCTGCGGAGTGTCGCGGCGGCGCTCGCGCCGACATCACGACGGGGAACGGATCCTAGTGGCTGAGCTCTGCCCGAATCACCCCATTTTGAGAAGCCCAGGTGAGAGGCCCTCAGGGTCACAGCTCGACACGCGACAGCCCGAACGGAGGCAGATGTCTGGCAACACAGCCGACCTGCCCAGCAGCGATCGGTCCGTCGAGGGCATCCGCCGCTACTACGACGCCCTCGCCGAGGGTGAAGAGGACCGGCTCGCCAAGGACGTCGCTGGCAGGGTCTCCTTCGAGATCCACCGACGCTTCCTGGAGCCCCATCTGCGTGAAGGGCAGCGCGTACTTGAGATCGGGGCCGGCCCCGGGCGATTCACCATCGTGCTCGCCGAACACGGTGCACGCGTGGTGGTCACCGATATCTCGCCCGTCCAGCTCCGCCTCAATGAGGCCAACGTGTCCGCCGCGGTGGCCGAACACGCAGTCGAATGCCGCCACACACTGGACATCCGCGACACCAGCCGCTTCCCCGACGCCGCGTTCGACCTCATCCTCGCCTACGGCGGCCCGCTCTCGTACGCCTTCGACCAGGAGCACGAGGCACTCACCGGCCTCCTCCGGATCCTGAAACCTGGCGGCATCGTGGTCGCCTCGGTGATGTCCTTGTGGGGAAGCTGGCGGGCCCGCCTCACCGGTGCCATCCAGCTCGCGATCCGCCATGGCATCGACGTCGCCGACGCCGTGATCCGCACCGGCGACCTACGCCACGTCCCTGACGCGGCCCACGTCTGCCGCATGTTCACCTGGGAACAGCTCACCGACCTCGTCGCCGGGTGCGGCGGCGAAATCCTCGCGGGCTCGGCCAGCAACTGGGCGAGCCTCGAAGACCCGGCCGTCCTCGCCAGCGTTGAACGCGCCCCGCAGCTCTGGGAGCGGTTCCTCGCCTACGAGACTGCCGCCTGCGCCAGCCTCGGCGCCCGAGACGGCGGTACCCACATCCTCTTTGCTGCCCGCCCGAGTAGCTGTCTCTGAAGTGTCGTCTCCAATCAGATGAGCGCCAACAATCGTGCAAATTCAGCTACTTGATGTCGCGTAGCGGCTCCAGACGTCGCTCACCTGGGCAGGACGGCTACAGTCGCCGCTATGAGCGACTCCCCCCATTAGGTCGTGGCCGAGCGAGCGCGGACTTCAACAAACGGGCGACAGCGCGGAGAGCATCTTCATGACCGCACTGCGTCGGCTCTCCTTTGATCATCCCGCCGACCGAGAGGTATTGCCCATGGCAGGAAGCGCGCACGCAGCTGGCCCGATGCAGCGGCTGGTCAATCAGGCTGACTACGTCGGCCACTTCCGGACCGGTCGGAGGGTCGACAACCGGCCCGAGTCACTCGCCACCTGGCGCGTGACTATGGCTGCCCCGAACGTCGCCACGGACGTCGCCAGACTGCTCGGTGGCGAGCCTGCGCAGTGGGAGACGACCACCGAGGACTCTTGGGAGGTGTTGACCGACTACGACACGGTACGGATCGTCCTTGACGGACCATCCGCCGTCCAGGTCCGCATGGTGCTCTTCGGTTACAAGGGCAAGAAGCTGCACGAGTGCGACGGTGCCCAGCTTCTCGCGCCAGAGGTGGAGGCCGGCAAGCCGTGCGGGTGCCCTTCGACCTTCGAAGAGCGGCGGCTGGAGGCGAAGTCAGGCCGAGGTCCCGCGCCAAGCACGTCCGTCGCGTTCAGGCTGGCCGCCGAGCCCGCACTCGGGGAGTTCCGCTTCGCGAGCGGCTCGTGGGAGCTGCTTAAGACAGTCCCCGATCTCCAACATGCGCTGGAGGACGTCGATGGCCCCGCGACCTGTGAAATCACGCTTGAGCTGGTGAAATGCATGACCGCATCCGGCACGGCTGTCTCTTATCGGAAGCCGGTGATCCGTGTGCTCGGCGATCCGTCCGCCCCGGAGCCACGCCCCGTCCCAAAGCGCTCCTCGGTCCCATTGGTTTCACCAGCGGCCTCCTCCGATGTGCCCGCACCGGTACAGAGCCCAACCAGGCTGCCGTCGCGTAGGCGGCCCGCTCCGGAGCCCCAAGACCTTCTCAGCGGGTCAAGCGGGACCGTCACCGGACGACGGATCGAGTACTACAACGACCCCGACGCCCCAAAGGCCAACACGCTGATCCCTGCCAGCAACCTCCTCGTCGTCGACGACCACGGCGCCATCCTGCTCCAGCGCCGCCGTGACACCGGCCAGTGGGCGCTGCCCGGCGGAGCGCAGGACATCGGCGAGACCGCGGCCCAGTGTGCGGTCCGCGAGTGTTTGGAGGAGACCGGCATTGTCGCCAGGATCACCGGCTTCCTCGGCGTCTACACCGATCCGAACCACATCGTCGCTTACGCCGACGGCGAGATCCGCCAGCAGTACGAGACCACCTACATCGGCCGCCCTGTCAACGGCGAGCCGACGGTCAACGACGAAGCCGACGCTGTCCGCTTCGTCCAGCCCGTCGATCTCGCCCAGTACGCCATCCACCGCAGCATGCGCCAGCAGATCGGCGACTACCTAGCCGGCACCTACCCCTACCTCGGCTGAACCGCCAGCGTGGTGAACCACCTCCGTCAGGCGCGGCTCCTGGCCAACCGCACGGGGGTAGCCCGCCAACGCGCCGGAATCGACCAGCTGGTTGGAAAGTTCGAAGCACCACGATGAGCGCGGCGATCCGCCCAGCTGTCACTGCCTACGGGACGCCAGGACATGCAGGAGCGCCACCAGGGTTCCCGAACCCATGAGCTTCCCCTCCGCCATGAGCATCGGGATCTCGGACATCGGCACCCACGCCACGTGGCCGGCCTCCTCACCGTCCTCGGGCGCGCCCACGAGGGTCGCCCCCTGGCCGACGAACACCTCGTGCGGCGAGTCGACCATGCCGACCATCGGCTGGAAGGTAACCACGTGGTCGAGGTGATCCGGTCGCCAGCCGGTCTCCTCCTCGACCTCGCGCAGAGCAGCCCCCAGACCATCCTCTCCGGGATCGACGATGCCACCGGGAAGCTCCCAGCCCCAGGACTGCGGCACGAAGCGGTACCGCCAGAGCATCAACACGCGGTCATCGGCATCCAGCACCGCGGCGATGGCCACGCGCTTCAACCTCACAACGTGATGCTCGAAGCGCGCCACACCAGGCGGCTCAACGTCCACGAGCGCCAGCTGTACCCATGGGCTGTCGTAAACCATGCGGTCGCCGTGGATCTTCCACGGTTCGAGCCCATCGGCCTGAGTGATCATCAGCAATCACATCCTGGGAAGGCGGCAGTGGGCATAGTTGACCACACCTGCCGAGTGGGCGGCGCACGTCGAGCACACTGCCCCAGAGGTGCCCCACGGGTGAAGCGTGCGGACACGGTGTCGGCGAGGCGCACTACCTCCCGGCCGTCTCGTTCCAAGAGCACGCCGAGACCCCGCTGATCACTCTGCTGACCCAGGTCCTGGGCTTCGCCGCCAGCAACTCGGCCGCCCGCCGAGTCGCCGCCCAGAACAGCCTTCGCCTGATCGCCGAGCGTGTCGACGGCGAGCAGCACACCACCCAGCTCAACGAGGGCACCACCCAGGAGCCGCTGTCCGCCCTCGTCAGTTAAGCCGAACTCGCCGGCGAGGCGACCTTCTACCTCAAGGCCAGCCGGAAGCCGCCGAAGTAGCTCGACCTGAGCTGGCTGCGTTGTCCTGGGAGGGGGATATCGTTGGTTGGTCGCCCCGCACAGGGAACACCACGCTCCGTGTTGGTTAAGCCATCAGGAACGCTCGGTGCGCACGGGTCCGTGCCTGAGACTGGGTGACCAGCAGGAACACCACGACCTTCGGGCCGCCGGCCTTTGACGAGCAAGGACACCCCCGACTGATGGCAGTGACCCAGCAGGAGATCGAGAACCGATTGTGGGCTGCCGCCGACGAGCTGCGCGTGGCGATGCCGGAAGCGCAGTACTCCTCGGTGATCTTCCCGCTGATGTTCTGGAAGTACCTGTCGGACACCTGGGACCACGAGCACCAGAAGTTCCTGGCTGAAAACGAGGGCTGGGACAGCCTCACTGCTGAAGAAGCTCAACAGATCGAGTACCGCGACTACCAGTCGTTCGAGATCCCGTTGGTCCTCCGCGGCACGGACCAGGAGCGCCGTGCCTCCTGGTCGACCCACCTCGCCACTATCGCCCAGCCTGGCCTCGGACAGCGAGTCCGCACCTCCCTGCGGGCCATCGAGACAGCCAACCCCGACAAGTTCTCACGTATTTTCGGGAACATGCCTTGGACCTCTGAAGAGGTTCTGCCGGGCGACGTGCTGGCAGGGGTCATGCAGGCAATGAACCGCGTCCCGAAGATGCACGAGGGCAACATGTCCTACGACGTGCTCGGCGGTGCGTACGAGTATCTGCTGAAGCGATTCTCCGACGGCTCCGGTACCCGCGCCGGCCAGTTCTTCACCCCGCGCGAGGTGGTAGAGCTGATTATCGAGATCCTTAACCCCCAGAACTATGAGTCGGTGTACGACCCGACGTGTGGATCAGGCGGCTTGCTCATCGCCTCCGCGAGCCTTCTGAAGGCCCGCGGCAAGCGCGGTTACACCCTGAGCCTGTATGGGCAGGAGGCTGTGGGGGACACCGCGGGCGTGGCGCGCATGAACCTCTTCATGCATAACCTCACCCAGTTCAAGATCGAGGTCGGCGACACCCTGAAGGATCCGCGCTTCAAGAATCCGGACGGGTCCGTCAGGCAATTCGACGTAGTAGTCGCCAACCCGCCGTACAGCCAGAAGTGGAAGCCCTGGAGCAACGACCCGCGCGCCATCGGCGGCGTCGCGCCGCAGTCATCGGCAGACTGGGCTTTCGTACAGCACATGATCGCCAGCATGGACCCGAAGAAGGGACGTGCCGGGGTCGTACTACCGCACGGTGTGTTGTTCCGGGGAGGCCAGGAAGCGGCTATTCGCAAGCGTGTTCTTGACGATGACCTCCTGGAAGCTGTCATCGGCCTGCCAGCGAACCTCTTCTATTCGACTGGCATTCCAACCGCCATCCTCGTGTTCCGCGCTCGTGGGACCAAGGATGAGAATCGTCAGAACGGTGTTCTGTTCATCGATGCCTCCAAGCGATTCGCCAAGGCCAAGAACCGGAACATCCTTACCGACTCCGACGTAGCCGACATCGTGGCCGCCTACAAGCCGAAATCCGATTCGGACAACCCTCCCGCAGACCTCGGCGGGGGCAACGGACTCGCAGTGCGATTCGTCTCCACAACGGAGATCATGGCGAACGGGTACGACCTCAATATTGGCCGTTACGTTAAGCAGTCCGCCGTTGAGGGGGAAGACCTCGCTACCCTTATCCAGGCGTACAATCTCGCCAGGGCGGAGCGTCAGCGAGCCGAGGAGCACATGCTCGCAGTGCTTGCGAAGGCTGGGATCGAGGGCTTCGATGAGTGAGGGCTTTCCGCTTCGCCCGCTCGGATCGCTCATGCACCTGGATATCCAGCGCACGCCAATGGTTCCTGCAACCATCTACCGTCTGGCTGGGGTCTTGAATGCAGGGCAGGGGCTTATCGCTAAAGGCCAATTTGATGGCGGAGACACAGAGTACGCGGCAATGAATGTGCTGCGAGCCGACCAGGTCGTGATGCGAAAGCTGACCGCCTGGGAAGGCCCGATCAGCGTTGTGCCAGCCGAGTTCGATGGATTCGTCGTTAGCAACGAGTTCCCGACGTTCACACTTGGCTCGGAACTGCTACCCGACTGGATGAGACACGTCTGTCGTTCGCCCCGACTGTGGGCTGAAATGAAGAATCGAGTGAGCGGGACAGTTCAACGGCGCAAGCGACTCAACCCAGAGCAACTGTTGCAGATCGAACTCCCGATCCCTCCTCGTGAGGTGCAAGTGCGGATCGTCGAGATGCTTGACGCGGTCGACGATCAAATCACCGCGCTCGATCGTGAAGCAAATGCTGCCGACAGGGCTGCTGGCGCGGTTGCCGAGTCGATGCTGGCTGATCACGCTTACGTTCAGGTGGGAAGCTGCATTGATCGCATCGAGGGTGGTCGTAGCCCACAGGCAGTGGATGCGCCGCCCAAAGAGGATGAGCAAGGTGTTCTAAAGGTCAGTGCGGTTGCGGCATTCAATTTCATCGCTGGCGAAGCCAAGGCTCTTGCCCGAGATACAGAGATGCCGAAGTCGGCAGAAGTTCGGGCGGGAGATGTACTTATCACGCGGGCGAATGGCGCGATCCACCGTGTCGGCGCAGTCTGCCGTGTTCCCTCTGATGTTAGAGGCGGTCTCTACCTGAGCGATAAGACACTTCGCATGGTCCCCGCGAGTGCCCTTGACCCGGATTTTCTGGTTGTCGCTATGGCTCTTCCGGAGGTGCGGAGGCAGATCATCGTAGCCGCTTCTGGCTCGGCTTCCATGAAGAACATCAGTCAATCGAAGATCGCTGGACTCGAAATCCCAATGCCTGACCTAGCCGAGCAGCGCAAGGTTGCTTCGACGGTCCTTTCGATGCGTTCGCTTGGAGGAGCGGCGCGAGCAGAGGCGAACTGGCTTCGCCAGATGAAAATGAGTCTCTTGTCGGGGCTGTTGGATCGCACTATCGATATTGAGTCCGCTGAGTAGGGGGTCTTAGCTGTGGCGAAAGGCGTGCGAGAGCGCGAGTTCCAGAACCTGATGATCCAGTGGTCCCTCCCGATGGGCTGGGACTTCACGGCAGGCAGGGCGCTGCCGCGTGAGACGACGCAAACGGTGATCGTCGGCCAGTTGCGGGACGCCATTATCCGGCTCAATCCAGGGGTAATCGACGGGTTCGACGTGGGCGCGGTGGTCGAGGAGATCACCGCCACGGTCAACGCCGTCGACGGCGGATTGGTACGGGCCAACGAGCAGGTGCTGCACCTGCTGCGTGGGCGCAAGGAGTTCCGGGACACCGAGGGCGCGTGGCATGCCCTGAAGGTCATCGACTTTGAGCGCCCAGCCGCCAACACGTTGATCGTGTCGGACGAAGTGACCATCACCGTGCCCGGCAAGACCTCCCGTCGGTTCGACCTCGTGTACTGGGTCAACGGCCTGCCCCTGGTCGTGGTCGAGGTGAAATCCCCCACTGCGAAGTCCGGGTGGATCGACGCCGCTCACGAGATCAACGACGTGTACGCCACCGAGTACCCGTGGTTTTTCACCCCCAACGTCTTCTCCGTGGCTTCCGATGGGCTGAAGCTGCGGTTCGGGGCCGCCGGCGCGCCCACAAACCTGTGGCAGCCGTTCCGGTCCACCTCCGACGACGAGAACCTGTCTGGGCGAGCCGACGTGCAGCGGTCCGTCGAACTGTTGATGAAGCCGGCCACCATCCTGGACATGCTCGCCAACTTCGTCCTCTTCGCCACCTCCGGGGGTGGGGCGGACAAGAAGTTCCTGCCCCGCTACCCGCAGATGGAGGCCGCGCACCTGATCCACGAGCGAGTCCTGGCTGGCGGCTCGAAGGGTCTGATCTGGCATCACCAAGGTTCAGGCAAGACGCTACTGATGGTGTTCGCCGCCTCGCTGCTACTGGCCGACTCCCGCGCTGAGTCGCCCACGATCATCCTGCTCTCGGACCGGACCCAGCTCGTTCGACAGACCTCCAAGGCCTATACCTCCGCTATGGGCGACTCCTACTTCCACCGGCCCGCCACAGGCCAAGCGTTGCGCGCCCTGCTGGCCGACGACGTGCGCGGTGTCATCTCCACGACCGTCCACAAATTCGCCGACGCCGGCAAGGACCTGTCGACCCGGGACAACATCATCGTGCTGGTCGACGAGGCACACCGCACCCAGTCCACCAAGGAGAAGTCCCTGGCCTGGCAGATGCGTGCAGCTCTGCCGAACGCCAAGTTCTTCGGCATGACAGGCACCCCCGTCAGGAACCTCGCCACTGACACCTTCGCCCTCTTCGGCGAAGAGACCGACCCGGACAGGGTGCTGCACCGGTACTCGGTGTCCCGCTCCCTGCTGGACGAGGCGACCGTCCCGGTCATGCTGGACCCGTACCCGGTCTCCTTCGAGATGAACGACCAGGCACTGCAGGCCGAATTCGACGAATTTGCGGACACCTTCGACCTCGACGACCCCGACCGCGAAGCCCTGTCTCGCAAATTCGGGCGCCTCACCTCGGTCTTCGCCAACCCCGAGCGAGTCCACACAGTCTGTCAGCACATCGTGGACCACTACCTGGCCAGCGCCTACCGCAACGGCCTCAAGGCCCAGGTCGTCGCCTACAACCGCGAGCTGGCCGTGGCATACACGGACAAGATCAACGAGCTGCTCGCCGGCTACGAGGCGTCGCAGGTGCTCGCCAAGGTCGGGAAGCACAACCGGATCACCGCGGAAGTGAACATCTCCGTCTCTGACTCCAAGGACGAAGATCCCGCCATGCGGCCGTTCCAGCTCTCGGAGGCCCAGGAGGAGGAACAGAAGCGGAAGTTCCTCGCCCCTGACGACCCGCTGTGCTTCCTGGTGGTGACCGCGAAGCTGATGACCGGGTTCGACGCCCCCAACGAGGGTGTCCTCTACCTGGACAAGCCGCTGAAGGCGCACAGCCTGTTCCAGACGATCACTCGCCCGAACCGTACCTGGGTGTCCCCGACCGGGTTCGTGAAGACCTCCGGCGTGGTCGTGGACTACATCAGCCTGGCCGAGGAGGTCCAGCGGGCCGTCGCCGACCCCACCGCCAAGGGCGCAGTCAAGGGCGGCGGGTTCGTCACCGACCTGTCCGACCTGGTCAAGGAGTTCCGTATGGTCTTTGCCCGGATCGAAGACCTCCTCGCGCACGTGGACGGCCTGGACCTCACGGCGCACGGATACGCGTCCGTGCGGGCCGCCAACGACTTCCTGGACGCCAGGCCCGACGTCGCTGAGGTGTTCGCCAAGGACTACCGGCTTCTGGCCCGCCTGTATCCGCTCATCATCGCTGACAAGCGGGTCGCCAAGTACCGGGACGGCTTCGGCCTGTTCGGGTCCGTGTACACGACCCTGTTCAAGAAGTCTTCCGACGACGAGCGGAAGGAGCGACTCGGCGAGCTGGGTCCGATGGTCCTGGAGATCATCAACGCCCACGTCCACTCCTTCTCCGTGGTCCGTTCCCAGGAGGAGGCCCTCGTCCTGGACGCCCAGGGCATCGCCATCCTCAAGGAATTGCTCGCCCTCGTCCGCCCCAAGCCCGGTAGCGACGACGGTGAGGACGAGAAGCCGCCATCCGCGGCGGAGATCCTCGATCGCATCAAGGCCGCCCTCGACAAGGGTGTAGAACCGGACTCTGCGAAGTACACCGCCCTCGCCGAGCGGATAAGGCAGCTGCGGGACCGGATCATCCAGAACGCCCAGGACGCCCTGGACTTCCTGGCCGAAGCGCTCCGGGTCGCCCGCGCCGTCGTGGACGCCGAGAAGCACCCCAACGAAGCCGTCATCGTGCTGGACGACGACCGCGTGGGCGTGCTGTCGCGGATCATCCACGACCACGCCCCGTCCGGTGTCACGATCACGGAGCGAAACCTGGCCGAGGAGATCGACCAGGTGGTCACCCAGACGCTTGCCCGTTCGTGGGACAACGCCGACGCCCGCAACCGGGGCGCCCGCCGTGCCACGGCTGCGGTCTTCCGGCGGTACACACTGAAGCCAGTAGGGGAGCCGTACGACTCGACCGTCGCCTACATCGAAGCCCACTACCTCGTCGACTGACGAATGCGCTGGGACCGGCAACCTGTAACGGTTACCGGCCTCCGCGCACGGTTCAAGCCCCGCTATCCATGCTTCGGCAAGGCCCTGCGGGGAGAGTGGAGGTCGGCCAAGACCGGAGGAGTCGGCTGCTGCGGCGGGGATCGAGGCTGTGGCCCTCTGCAGAAGGGAGCGATCTCCAAGGGATCACCCATCGACGCTTACCCGCCACGTTCGGTCGAACGTAAAAGCAGATTCTGCCAATTGCCGCCTAGTTGGTGCAGCCCTCCCAAATGGGCCAAAAGCCTGCCCACGATGCTGCAACTGGCCTGGAACTCGGAGGCGTGGATGCGGGTGGCGGCATGGCGAAACTGACGGAGGAGCAGCGACAGCAACGGGCCGCAGCGCGAGCTCGCCGTGATGCCTTGGCCCGCGAGGAGCGGCACCAACGGGCCGAGGAGCGGCGCCAGCGATGGCGGCGCGAGGGCACGTATCTCAGCTGGGAGGAGTACAAGGCTGGCGTGCCGTGCCGCGGCTGCGGGCAGCCTCTCCTCGGCCACGCTAGCGATCGGCCTCCGCAGTCGCGGATGACGGACCGGGAGCGCGAGGAGCGCGACAACGAAGAGAAGCAGTTCCAGGAGCGGCACGGCGAGTGTCACGAAGGGCGCTGGTTGGTCTCAGGCTGTCCGGTAGTGCACTGCTTCGCCTGTTGTCCGACACCGCCGATGGGCCCGAAGCAGGCCGAACAGCTCGCGAAGATCCTCTTCTCTTCTCGGTCCGAGGACCGGAAGAAGGAGTTGGACGTCTGGAGGCTGACGCTGACCTGCGACCACGTGATCGAGAGGACGCAGCACAACAGCCATAGCTCCTACTCCATGGGGGTCACCCGTTGCTCGGAGTGCGAGACCGACCGGGGAGTGGTGTCCAGCGAGCGCGTCGGGCCGCTCTGCGACCAGGAGGTCACGCGCGAGCCCGACACTCCTGGCCCAGTTGAACGCGAGCGCCTCGCCGCCGAGTTGGCCTCTGCGGAAGCGAAGCTCAAGCGCCAGCAGAGGAACGCCGCTGCGACACAGGGCCGTATCGACGAGATCAGAGCGAAGCTCACCGCGAGAGCCAACGACGGGGGCTAACGTGAGCGGCGCTGACTCGAACCGCGAGCCCCACATAGAGTCACCAGTCATGACGCTGGCGGAGGCCGCCGTCTACCTCCGCAGGACGCCGAAGGCCATGTACAACCTGCGCGACCGACGGTCGGGACCGCCGAGCTTCCGGCTGGCCGGCCGGGTCTACTACCGGCGCGCGGCGCTCGATGCCTGGCTGGCCGAAGGCGAGGCCAACGACTCGCGCTCGAACCTGGAGCTCGACCCGACCCGGCGGCCGCCCGAGCCGCGCCGGCCCCAACCACGATGAAGTCACAGGCGTCCCTCCGGCACCGCCCCGGTACCATCCGGCCCTGGCTCGCTTCGCGGGCTTGTCGGAAGTCGTCCGCCACCAGCAGCTCCCCCGTATGGTGCGGCACGTGAAGTCCTCACTGGCTCCAACCGAGATCCAGGCCGAACTGCTGCGCTGGGTCGCCGCCAACCCCGGTGCCGAGATCGAGTCACGCAAGTCCAACACCTTATGGGCTCTCGAACAGCGGAAACTCGTCACGCGGAAGTTCTCCATCACGAAGCAGGGCTACCAAGTCCAGACCGCAGCCGTCACCGAGCAGGGCAAGTACTACCTGAAGCACGGACGGCACCCGGAGGAGGTCGAACGCGAGGCCCAGCGCAGCGCCCGTGACCCGGAAACGGCGAAGGATGCCCCGACCGACGGGGCCGAGCTGATTCGCCAACTCAAGGCCGCCGGCGGGAACATCACCGTTCCGGATCCAGGCGTCGTGACCCGGAGTCGGTGGACCAGAGCGTTCTACCACGCGGTAAACAACGACCTCCTGCTGCCAGGGCACAAGTTGAGGCTGACCGGTCGTGAAAGGGGGGACCTCAAGCTGCGGCTCCTCGACCCCGCGAAGGAGCCTCCACCGCCCCCGCCGGTGCCAGTCGTCGAGGTGCCTGCCGATCTCGCGCATGCCCACCCCCTGATCACAGCTACGCGCAAGGCCCTGGGGCGACGCCAGACGGGGACGGCCGACACTCGTGGACAGCAGGGGGTCGTGCCGCTCCATGTCTCCAGGCCGCTCGTCGACCGGGCCTTGCGGATCATGCAGGGCCTCGTCACCGAGGCCGAGCAGCGGGGCTACACAGTAGAGGCCCGGCCAGTAGAGGCATCCCGGAGACGGGCCGAGCCCAGGAGCGCGGTCGTGATCATCGTGAAGGGACATGCGTTCCCGCTGGAGATCTGCGAACGCACCGCCAAGCAACCGCATGAGCCGACGGCCAGAGAGCTGCGCGACGCCGAGCGCGAGCCGGCGTGGATGCGCATGCGCATCCCGAAGTACGACCACGTGCCCGACGGACGGCTCATGATCGATGCTCCTGGTCATGACCAGACCTACGGATACCGCCAGTACGACTGCTCGGACGGGACACGCTGGACCCTCGAATCCCGCTTGGGCCATCTCCTCGCAGCCATCGAGGAGCGGGCTGAACGGGCCGACGAAGCGCGGATCCGGGCCGAGCAGGCAGAGCACCTACGCAAACAACGCTGGCTCGAAGCCCTTGACGAAGCTCACCAGAGGCTGATCCGCGACCAGAGGATCAAGGCGCTCGAACAGCAACTGGAAACCCGGCGGACGGCCAACGAGATCCGCGCCCTCTGCGCCGCGGTACGCGAAAGCGCCACCGGCACCCCTGTCGACGCGACCATCGAGTGGCTCCGCTGGGCGGAGGCGCACGCCGACTCAATCGACCCGGTGATCGCTGGCGTGGCCCTGCCGCCCGACCCGCCACCCAGCCAACAGAACCTTGCGCCCTACCTCGGCTCACAGAACGCCCACGCCTACCCCTGGCCGTTCCCGAACCACTGATCCGTCCACGCACCGGTTGACGCCAACGCTGACGCCAACCAGCCCGAACAATGGCGTCCGACCGCAGCCTTCCACGGACGGCAGAATCACCCAAACAGGGGCATATCGACACCCTGGCTTGGCCTGAAAAGCGGAAGGTCGCCGGTTCGACCCCGGCCCTGGCCACATAGCCTGACCAGGCACGATGCCCTCGAAGCAGCTCGCTTCGGGGGCATTTTTGCGTGGTTTGACGCCAACGGCGCAGCGGACGGTCACCATCCCTCCGACCGGATCGAAGTACGTGACGTACTTGACGTACTTCATTGCGGGGCGCCATCCTGGTTCATGGACGAGGAGGCTCCCCATGACAGCGGTCCACTACGAGAGCTACACCGAAGCCCGCGCGCACCTGAAGGATCTACTGGACGCAGCCGGGCAGGGCCGGGTCGCGACCGTTCGCCGGGACACCGGGTACGCGGCGGTGGTGGACGCGGGACGGCTCCGTCATGCCCTCACGCTGCTGTGTCCGTCCAAGGCCGAGGTGGTCGCCGAGGGCGGCGGCTGGTCGGTATTCTTCCCCGGCCTGCCGGTCGCCGCGGACGGCGACACGTTCGATGAGGCCATCGACGAGATGATCGACGCGCTGCGTGAGTACGCAGAGGACTGGCAGAACCGGCTCCTGAACGCGCCCAACCATCGCGACAACTGGGGCCTGGTCCAGTTGATCGGCATCAGCGACGACGCGCAGCTTCGCGATTGGCTTCTCGGAGTCGCGAAGTGACCTGGCCTCAGCCGACCCGCGAACGACACGAGCAGTTCTGCAAGGTCGAAGGCTGGGACCGCGTACGTGACGCGCGCGGCCGCACCGGCACCCACCACATCACCTACGAGTTCGGGCTCCCCGATGGGCGGATCCTGCGTACTCGGGTATCGCATCCGGTCGACCGCACCGCGTACGGCGCGAGCATGTGGGCGCACATCCTCCGCGATCAGCTGGACGTGACGGAGGATGTCTTCTGGCCCTGCGTCCTGGACGGCACGCTTCCCGATCGAGGCTCGCCCGAGCCGCCACGCGAGGCGCTTCCCGTAGACCTGGTCTACATGCTGATCAACCGCGTCGGACTCACCGAGGAGCAGGTCGCCGAGCTGGACAAGGCCCAGGCGATCGCGCGACTCCAGCAGTTCTGGACCGAGGGGCACTGACCCCGGCTGCCGAATTGCAGCCGTGGCTCACCCATGTCCCTCGGCGCGCGAACGCGGCAAGGACGGGCGTCAGCCCCGCAGAGCCCGGTCGTCGAGCCGGCGCAGCAGGCCGGGCAGGCGCTGGTGCCGGTCGCGGAGTGCTGCGAGCCGCTGCCGGAACTCAAGGCTGCGGCCGACGTGGTCACAGGCGTCTCGGAGCTCGACCAAGAGGGCCACGGCGGTGTCGTAGCGGGCCGTCTGCTTACGCGCGACATGGTTCTCGACCTCGCGCCAGATCGCTTCCTCGTTGGTAGCCAGGGCGGTCAGCTTCTTGGCCCGTGCCTCGATTCGAACCCGCTCGGCACCCCGCCGGCGCTCGGTAGCCAGCGTGTGCGCAGCGTCCAGCAACTCGGCGGTGGAGCGCTGCCCCGGCACGGTCGCGACGGGCGGCTCGCCGCGCAGGCGGCGCAAGAGTTCAGCTCCCAGCTGAGGCTCGCCCCCCAGCGCGAGACGCAGTAGGAGGCCGTCCTTCTCCTTCTCAGGAAGCGCGGCGATCAGCGGTGCCAGCTCCTTCTGTCCGGGCCTCTTCCGAGGCTCTGGGGCGGGCGGGCTGGCTTGGGCGGCGACCGCGAGCAGGTCGGCGTCGACACGCAGGAAGTCCGCGAGCGCTCGCTGCGGCGCGGTGAGCCGGTCGAGCCCGGCCGGGACCGGGGGCTCGACCGCTTCCTGGTAAGCCTCCTCGTTGTCGTCCTGGAACGCCCAGGTGCCGATGGCGGACAGCCACGCGAGGTACAGGGCGCGGTGATCCCCGGAAGCCAGCTCGGCCCGCACCCCGGCGATGGCACCGAGCGAGTCCTCGGCGCCCTCCTCCCAGTCCCCGCCCTCGTCCTCGCTGCGCAGGTCCAGAACGAGGTGGGTCTTGGTCGTCCATGCCTCGACACACTCGTCGAAGCAGTACGGCTCCAGCGCCCGCAGCGTGAGCTGCCTCTTGGGCACGCGCAGGATCACCTGGTGGGTTCCCCAGTCGGCCAGGTAGAGGTGAGCGTCGTAGTACTGCTCCACCATCCGCCGAGGTTCGCCGCGGAAGTTGCCCCAGTGGTACTCATTGGTGAAGCTGGTCGCGGTAATCCGGGCCCGGGTGGACAGCGCCCGCAGTTGCTCCTGCTCGTCGCTGGTCAGCGGCCGGTCGATCGCCAGGAACTCGTAGTACTGGTACTCGCTCATCGCTGCGACCCTAGCGGGACCCCCGACTCCCGATGATGGAATCCGCCAAGCCCGTTCTGGCGTCTCGTCCGGGTACCGGCAGGCATCCGCCTCGACAGGCTGCACCAGGTCATCCGCATCACCGTCGAGCGCCGGATGACGGCCGACGCGGGCCACCACTACCCCGTCTGCGTGGACGGCGCGGGAGCCTGCCCGTCTGAGGACTGCGGCGGCCCAGGCGGGTACGAGGGCCTCAAGCAGACCCTCCATGATTCCGCCAACCCGGAGCACGAGGACCTGCTTCGCCGGCTCGGTCTCAAGACAGCAGCCGACTTCGACCCGGCCCGCTTCGACCTGCGCGATCAACCAGCAACTGCACACCCTCGACTGACCAGCACAGTCCGGTCCGAGACTCCGGTTGACGCCAACACTGACGCCAACCGCCGTACACAACGACGTCCACAGCCGCACTTCCACGGACGACAGAACCGCTCAAAAGAGGGCATTCCTGCGCCCCGGCTCGGCCTGAAAAGCGGAAGGCCGCCGGTTCGACCCCGGCCCTGGCCACAGGCGCCTGAAAAGGCAAAACGGCCCCGGAGAGATCACTCTCCGGGGCCGTTTTCATGTCTCGTACGCCAGCCGGTACGCCAACGGCTCAGGCCAGGCGGTCGCTGAGTGACCCGAGGGCCTTCCGCTGCTCGTCCAGCGACGCGTGGGCGTAGACCTTCATGGTCACCCCGATGTCGCTGTGCCCGGCGATCTGCCGGACGATGTGCGGCGGGACCCCGAGATCGAGCAGCAGGGTCACGCAGGTGTGACGCAGGTCATGGAAGCGGAGCGTGAGCCCCAGCCGATCCCGGAGCGGGTACCAGCTCCGCCGGAGGTTGTCCGGCTCAATCGGCGTCCCGACCCGACTGGTGAACACCAGCCCCGTCTCCGTCCACCGCTCACCGGCCGCCACCCGCTCCTGAGCCTGCGCTCCCGGTGGGCCCGCAGTGCCTCCAGGACAAGCGGCGGGAGCGGCAGGGTCCGGAGTGAGGACGCCGTCTTGGTCGGGCCGAGCTGGAGAGCCCCGTCGACCCGCTGAAGGTTGCTGGACACAATCAGCGTCCCGCGCTCCAGGTCGACCGCCGCCCAGTGCAGTCCCAGCAGCTCCCCGCGCCGGAGCCCCATGGCGAGGGCCAGCACGTAGAGGGCGTGCAGGCGGTCAGCGCCGGCCGACTTCAGGAGCAAGCCTGGCCTGCGGGACCGTGAGCCCCTTCCCAGTGCCGTAGTCAGGTGTGGGCACCTGCACCAGCTTGGCCACGTTCCGCAAGATCAGCTCCTCTCGGACGGCGCTCTCCAGGGCATTCCGCAGGACAGCGTGGATCGACTGCACCATTCGGCGGGAGAGCCGCATCTCGCAGCACTCCCCCGCCGCGCAGCACTCCGGCTCCCGACGGGCCGCGTCCAAGCCGTTCTTGCAGCACTGGCAGGCGCCGGCCACCCGGGCGAGCCACGTCCGGACGTCGGCGGCTCGAAGCGTCCGCAGCTTCTTGGTGCCGAGCCCGGGGACCAGGTGCACGCGGACGACGCTCTCGTAACCCTGGTAGGTCTTCGGGCGCCGGTTCACCTTGACCACCGTGGCGAGCCAGTACGTCAGGTACTCAGCCATCTTCACGTTGGTGTCGGGGGTCGGGATGCCCTGGTTGTCCTGCGCCTTCAGCGCGGTGATCTTCTCGTGCACCTCCTCCCGGGTCTTGCCATAGACCGAGACCCGCTTGGGGACGCCGGATGTCGTCGTCACGTAGACGCGACCGTGGTACAGCCCGTCCTTGCGGCGGGTGATGCTTCCTTCGCCGTTGGCTCGCTTGGCCATCAGGCCGCCTCCTCCATCTTGATTCGGACGTAGTCGTGCAGGGCGGTGACGGGGATGCGGCGGGAGCCGCCTTCCTTGAAGCTGCCGAGCTTCTTCGTGCGGATCAGGTCGTAGACCTTGCTGCGGCTCATGCGAAGGGCCTCCATGACCTCCGGGACTTCCAGGGCGACGGGCGGGATCGTGGTCACTGCGGCTACTCCTTGGCGGCGGGGCGGGGGTGGTGGCACGTGGCGATCCGGGATACGGGCGGGTGTCTTCAGCCCGAGGAGCGTGGTGGAAAGGGTGGAAAGGGTGGAAAGCCCACTGAGCTGGGCTTTTGCCTGGTGGAAAGGTGGGTGGAAAGGGGTGGAAAGGGTCCGGGCTGCGGGCGGTCCGTTGGGGCAGGGGGCTTTCCACCCCCTTTCCAACCCCCTTAGCACCGGGTGTTTCCGCAGGTGAGAGGGCTTTCCACCCTTTCCACCCTTTCCACCCACCGGGTCAGTCGGTGGGCGGGGCGTAGAGCAGCACGGTGGCGTGCCGGCCGGTGCCGGGTACCTGGGCTGCCGTAGCCGTCGAGCTGGAGCAGGGCGGCCACCAAGCGGGAGCGTTCGTCCTTGGAGTCGCGCTTGAAGAGCTTGTAGACCTCTTCGCCGGTCAGCCCCCGGGCGCCGGCGGCGCGGACGGCGGCGGCGAGTTTGTCGAGCTTGGGGTCGCCGGTGGTGTCGGTGGTCATGCCGAGCACGTGGGCGGCGGAGGCCCGGGAGTAGTTCACGAGGGCGTGAGCGGCCCTCAGGTGGTCCTCCTGGATCTGGCGGTGGTGGTCGAGCAGGGCGTAGACCATGGCGAGGCGGAGCGTGTAGGGGGCGGCGCGGGCGGTGAACTCGGCGAGGGGGCCGTCTCCGTCCTCGTCGCCGCACAGGGCCGGGTAGATGTCCTCGCGCCACGCGGTGCGGGCGGGTTCGGCGAGGGTGACCTCTCCGGCCTGCCGGGCATCGGCCAGGACAGCCCGCCAGGTGGCGGCGAGGCTGTCCACAAGCTGTGGGTCGGCACCGCGCGATTCGGCGAGGATCAGGTTCCGGTGGACGAAGACCGGCAGATACCGGTTGTAGGTGCCGCCGGCCATCTCCGAGTCCTGCATCTTCGCCCGCAGCTCACGGGGGCTGATGTGCCCGATGATCGCGATGTGCGGGGCGGTGACCTTGAGCGCTTCGCGGTTCATCACGCCCAGGTCCTCGCCGTTCCACGCCTGCCGCAGGACCCCGCCGAGCGAGGACCCCTCCCGGCGGGCGCGGGCCATGGTGATGCCGTACTCGGACTCCACGATCCACCGGCGCTTGTCGACGTGACCGGGGTCGTCCTTCTTGGTCGGGTCGCCGTCACGGACGGCCTCGATCAGGCCCTCACCGGAGGACAGGCCCGACAGGACGTTGTCCTTGAAGAACGCGGGTTCGGCCGCCGCGAGGGGCAGGCGGGCGGTGTTGGTGCCGGCGCCCTTGCGGCCGGCGGCGGTGGCACCGATCGTCAGCGCCCAGATCAGGGCGGGGTGGCGGTCGTTGCCGATCCTCAGGTGCGGGTCCGCGCCGAGCATCGCCCCGGCAGCGGAGAGCAGGTTGACCAGCCCCCCACCGGGTCGGCTTCCGTGGTCGGGTCCAGTTCCCGAACGGTCCGCCCCACCTGCCCCTGAAAGACGGACAAGTCCGGGACGGGGCCGGGGCGGGTCGGCCGTTCCACCCCGGGCAGGTCGTCGTAGAACGGGTTCGGGGGCCCCGGGCGGCGGGCGGACGGGGCGGTGCGGGGCTCGGCGGTCAGGAGGTCGGGGGCGTTCACTCGGCCGCCTGCCGGTGCCGATCCCCACCGGAGAAGCGCTTTTCCTTGGCGGACGACGGGTGACGGTTGCTCATGCGGCCCGCCCGATGCCCGTGCCGCCCCGGGCCAGGCCCTTGGCGATGGTGCGGCGGCACTCCGCCTCGCCCAGTCCGGCCCTCTGCCCGGCGCCCAGCAGAGCGTCGGTGGCGTCCGCCTCGGGGAGTGTGCCGGCGGCCACCAGGCGGCCGAGCGCGGCGGCGGACGCGAACAGCGTGTGGTTCCTGACGCCCTCTCCGGCGCTCTCGACCTTCGCCGTCTCCCCGCGTACGGCGGCCTGCGTGTAGGCCTCCAGGCGGCCGATACGGGCTCGCACGGCGGCGGTGTCGAGCCGGGCGACGGGCGGTGCTTTGGGGGCCCCGTGTCCGGCCCGGCCCTGGGTCTGCCTTCTCTGCCCGCTCGCGCTGTTCGCCCCGCGCCACCTGCCGAATCTGCTGCGGCTGAAGGCCTTCTTCGCCCGGCAGTTCCGGCAGATGCCGCGCGAGCAGTTCGCTGCGGTGTTCGCCCCCTACGCCCGCCCTTTGTCAGCGGACATCCTGCCTCGGTTCGAGAAGGCCGCCATCGCCGCGGCACAGGGGGACGTCGGAGATGAAGACGCCGAGCTGCCGCTGCGGGCCGAGGAGAGCACGTCGTGAGCCTGCTTCCTGTTCCTGATCCGGCGGGGGCCGCGGCCCGGTCGGTGTTCGCTGGCGCGGATGTCGCCGCCACCGCCCGCCTGACCTGGCTGGACGGCTGCCCGCGACCGCGCTTCGAGGATGATGTGTGGTCGTTCGTCGGCTGGGCCGATGCACCAGTGCAGATGAAGGTGACGGAGAAGAACCTGCTGTTCAACCGGATCGTCCACCCGCCATGGCGCGTGATCGTCAAGGAACTCACCCTGGCCTGGATCGCGACGCGGGACGAGCGTGTCCTTGCCCTGCCGAGGGCCCGCCGGATCGCACGGCACCCCCGCACCCTCCATGCCCGCCTCTATCACCTGACGTTCTGGCTGAACTGGCTGACCGAGCACCAAATCACCACGCTCGCCGCGGTCACCCAGGACCACTGCGATGCCTTCCTGCGCGAGTACGGCGTAGTTCGGGACAAGACGACCGGTGCTGTCTTGCGGAGCAAGGCGGGCGGTTCGCTGCGGACGGTGGTCTCCGCGATGCAGGACATCACCGACTACAGCGAGGTGTTGTCCGCCGACCGGCACCGGCCGGGCTTTCGGCCCTGGGGCAGACGATCGCCCCGGCTCGTCACCGGAGCGCCGGCCCGGCCCCAGGTGGTGATCAAGACCGAGCCGCTGGACGACGATGTCCTGCGGCCGTTGCTGACCGCGTGCCTGCACCTGGTCGATGTGCTCGGACCGCACATCGTGAGTCTGCGCGCGGAGTTGCAGGCCGAGCGCGAGGCCCGGGGCAGCGTCGAGTCGTCGAGGACTCTGCGGGATGCCGGCCTGCTCGCCTCGCTCGTCGATGCTCATCTACGAACAGGCCAGGCGCTGCCGCGGCTCGGGGACGGACAGGTGACCAAGCGGCTCCGGTCCGGGTGGGATCCAGCCGATCCTCTGCTGCCCGTCAACTTTCAGGGTCTGCTGCGGCCCAGTGGGCACCGCGATATCGGCGGGGCACTCCTGGTCCAGGCCCGCCCGCTGCTGGAAGGGGCGGTCGCCGAGGTGGGCACCGAGTACGCATGGTGCCGTGACGCACTCGGTGTCCCACGCGCGGACACCGGCGAGCAGGTCCCGTGGTCGTTGCCCTTGCCGACACTCAGCGCCATTGCACTGATCCGCATCGCCAGCCACGCCTGCACGGTTGCCACGTCCGCGCTGACCGGGATGCGGTCCAGCGAACTGATGGAGCTGACGGTCGGCTGCCGCCGCACCGAGGAGGCCGACGGCACCGGCCTGGTCCGGCACCACCTGGTCAGCAAGGTCGTCAAAGGGCGCCTCTGGGGCGGCGAGGTGGACGAGTGGGTCGTCATCGACGAAGTCGTACGCGTCATCCCCCTGGCCGAGCAGCTCACCGACGCCCGGCCTGGACAGTCGCTGTTCGGGCCGTTCCACGGTTTCGAGTCCAAAGGGGCCATGACCTGGTTGCGGAAGTGGGTCGCCTCGCCCGCCGGCTCCCGCATGGGCCTGGAGACGATCCCCGACGATCCCGTGAACCCTCGCCGTCTGCGGCGCACACTCTCGGTGGAGATGGCCGCCCGTCCCGGTGGCCTGCTGGCCACCAAGGTCCACTTCAAGCATCTGAAGGTGGCGACCAGCGAGGGATACGCGGGCCGGCCGGGTGGCGCTCAGGCCGTCTTCCACCACGAGTGGAAGAAGGAAGAGGAGAAAGAGAAGGTGAAGCGGACCGTCGAGGCATACCGGCAGTTTGAACAGGGGCAGCTGCCCGCAGGGCCGGGAGCCGACTCCCTCATGGCCGCATTCCGCGCCGTCGAAGGCGAGCTCGCCGACCACGAGCCGGGTCTGGCGAAGGTCGTCACCGATCGGCAGATCGAACTGCTGCTGAAGAAGAAGGCGTCGGTGTTGCACCTGTCCGCGGCGAACTACTGCTGGTTCGAGGACCCGGCGAAGGCCCTGTGTCTCAAGCTCGCCGGCACCCGCTCCGCGGCGGCTCCGCTGACCGGCCTGTGTGACAGCTCCCGCTGCCCGCAGGCCACCCACCATCTCTCTCACCGCTCCATCTGGCAGACCTCGGCAGACACGCGCCGTCCTGCTGGCCAGTCCCCGGATCCCGGCCCAGGAGAAGGACCGGCTGCGAGCCGAACACGAGCGGTCGATGCGGGTTCTCGAAGAGATCGACACGGCAGCAGCCGGAGAGGCTGGATGACATGGCATTAAGCCCGCAACAGCGCGACCAGGTCGAACGGCGCGTCCGTGCGGCCATCGACCGGCTGCTGGCCGGGCAGCTCCCGCCCGGCGGCGCCTGCGACGTCAAGACGCTCGCCCGTGAGGCGGGCATCTCCCGCGCGTCCCTCTACCGGACCTGGGGCCACCTCAAGGACGAGTTCGAGAAGCGAAGGGCAGCCGCCTCGGCGGCAGGCCAGCAGCCCGACCCACGCGAGGCCCGCATCGCACGGCTGCGGGACCTCAACCAGCGGATCACCGGCAAACTTGCCCGCACCCACACCGAACTCACGCAGCTCAAGGAGCGCCACCAGCTCCTCCTGTCGGTTTTGGCCGCCAAGGACGACGAAGTCCAGAGGCTTCGCCGCCAGCTCGGTACACCCGTCGCGGTCCCCGATCAAAGGCAGGGGGACGGCGCCACAGGCGTCGTCCCCCTGCCCCGCCGCTGATGTCACACCGGCGTGATCAGCAGAGCTGAGCTCAGTCGTTATAGCCATGCACGTCGAGCATGAACTCGTCGCCGTGGACCTGGACCCCGAATCGAGTGAGCTTCGCGCAGACCTGGCAGTCCTCCATGTATTCCTGATCGCCCACCGACAGGTCGACCGTTATCTCGATCACTTCCTCGCAGTAGGGGCAGATATAGAATGCAGTTTCGAGCGCCATTGCAACCTCCGCAGTAGTTGTGCCACTTCGTTGGACAGCTTGCTGTCCCGGACCCCGGATGATCTTAGGATCGAGACCGGCGCAGCGAACGAGAAGCACCAACAAACCAACCGCAGGCAGTCATCCAGCCTCGCAGCCACGGCGAAGAAGGCGCGGGTCACAGCCAACACGGCTATGCCCACCGCCAGACCAGGCAAGGACATCCGCAGCGACAGAACGACCCAGACCAACGTCAGCGTCACGCCCATCACCAGGTGGTACTGGGCAACATGGCGCAGGCACGAACCCCAGCCCCGCCGAGGGCTGACACACTCGGCGATCTCTGCCTCCGTCGGCGCCGCCTTCCCCGCGGCCGGATGGTCGGTCTGCCCAATATCGTGGTCCGCGAGGTTGTGAGCAACAGCGACCACGGCCCACACCGAGCCGAACGTCGCCAAGGTGGCGACTCATCGACGGAGGCCATCAGCGACCGCCCACAAGAGCGAATCGCGAAGCGAGAGCGTGACGCCGCACGACCGCGACACCGTGGCCTGCAACGGGATGCTGCTGCCCTCGGTCGAGAGCCTCGGGACCGAGACACTTGACATAGTGGACACGGTCCTTGCCGCGTTAACCCAGTGGTCCGCCACGTCCGCCGACGCCCGCAGCAGGGCGTAGACGGCGGCGAACCGGGCAGCGCGGACGCTGTTCACGAAGACTCCAAAGATCTTGTGGTGAGCGGAAGTTGTGGAAGCTCAGGCGGCGAGGCGCGCACTGTCGGCGCACGGCAGGCAGACGCCCAGGTGCGCGGGCAGGACGTAGCCGGCATCCGTGCCGCAGGTGGGGCAGGTGCGGCGGGCGGCGTTGGCCTTAGCGAGGGCGGCGGCCCTGGCCTCCGTCATGGGGCGGACGGGTTTGGCCAGGGTGAGCTGGTAGAGGTAGGCGGCCCGCACACCGGACTTGGTGCGGCGGGAGCGCCAGAGGATCTGTCCGGCGACGGGCTGTCCGCCGGGACGCAGGCCGCGGGCGCGGAGCTGGCGGCGGGTGAGCAGGCCGGCCGGGGCCATCCGCCACGGGTAGGTCGGGGTGCCGCCGTGCCGGTCGCCGGTCAGGTCCCAGAATCGCGGGCGACTCACGGCTGTTCCCCGGGGATGTCGGCGACGGCGAGCAGTTCCACCGGCACGCCGTTGTACTCGCCGCCGGCGCGCAAGCACGCGCCGTGGCGGCAGGCGTTGTAGTCGATCCAGGACGGGTCGAGGTCGAGGGCGTGGTGCGCCAGTGCTCGAACCGGGCGAGCGAGTCACGGACGACCAGGCACACGCCCCAGTCCGGGGGCCCGGTGTCGGTCTCGTACTCGCACACCTCGAACTCGTCGGGCTGCGGCATGTCCCCGTGCTCGGCGAGCAGCATCAGCAGCACGTACGCGGCGTCGTCCCGGGTGGTGAGCTGGGTGGTCACGACAGCTCCTCCTGGTCGGTGTCGGGCAGGTCGTAGAAGCTGACCAGCTCGACCGGGACGCCGTACCGCTCCCCGGTGACGATGAGCCAGGCCAGGGTGCCGCCGTAGCTCTTCTTGTGGTCGACGGCGGCCGGGTCCAGGCCCAGGGCGGCCCGCCACTGCTCGAACTGGTCGAGGCCGTCGTGCAGCGCGAGCCGCACGCCCCACGTCCAGGGGCGGCCGTGCGCGGGCAGCTCCCGCAGTTCCGCCGTGGGGGCGGGCAGGGTGCTGTTGGCGCTGAGGATGGCCAGCAGGGCGCCGGCCGCGTCGATCTGGCCGGTACCGACCGTGGTGAGGGTGGTCATGATGCCTTCTCCTCGCTGGAGTTGACGGTGTCGACGGTCGTCTCGCCCTCGGCCTCGGGCTGGTCGCCGGCGGCCGGGGCGGGGCCGGGGACGGCGTGCAGTGCGGGCCGCTCCACCTCGGTCGCGGCCGGCTCGGTCGGGGTGTTGCGTTCGGCCTTGAGCAGGTGGCGCAGGGCCCGGGCCCGGTCGGCCGACGTGTGCACTGCGGCACGGATGCGGTCGGCGGTCAGGTCGGCGTCCGGCCAGTCGGCCGTGACCGACCGCGCCTCGGCGAGCAGCTCGTCCGCCGTGCGCTTCGGCCGGGTCGTGCGGGCCGCCGCCGGGACGGTGCCGGTCGTCCGACGGGGCCGTGCCGATGCCGTCGCGGTCGGCTTCCGGATCGGCTCGACCGGCGCAGCTTCGGCGGGCGCTGCGGTCGGCTCGGCGGGCGGGGTGGTCGAGGTCGGGTCGGGTGTGGGGTCGGCCGACTCGTACAGCGGCCAGTCGACCTCCGCCGGTCCTGGTTCGGGCAGGTCAGACCCCGACCGATTCGCCCCACTCTGCTCTGTTTCGCCGGTGTTGGGCTTGTGGTGCAGGACCTTCGCCACGAGGTCCGACCCGAAGTAGATCGAGCCGACCGGAAGCGACGACGCGAGCAGGACCAGCGCCCAGTGGGCGGGCGCCCAGTCGGCCAGCCGCATCCGACCGCTGGTGTGCAGAGTCGGCACGAGGCCGTGCACGTAGTTGAGCACCAGCGAGGCGGCGGTGTAGCCGGCCAGGACCCGCAGCGCGAACCTGCGGTCCCGGTCGGTCAGCACCAGCGCGACGACCAGCGCCAGTGCCATCAGTCCGTCGACTACCAGCGGGTAGACCGTCGCGGCGGTCGGGTCGGCCCCGATCGCGGTCGCCACGTCCCGCAGCGCGTTCCAGGACACCCGGAACGCCATCGCCGAGACGGCCAGCAGTCCGACAATCAACCAGAACTTCCCGGCCCGGGTCACGCGGCGAGCTCCGGCCAGGGCCTGCGGCGGGCGGCCTGCGGGCGGTGCAGCGGCACCGGCGCGGACCGCAGCAGCTCGGCGGCCGCCGCCGCCGACTCCGGGTCCGTCTCGTACACCTCGTCCATGAAGCCGAACCCACGCCTCCTTCTAGAGGCCATAGGAACTGTGGGCGCCAGGCCTGGGGAATGTGTCTTCATTGGTGACGCTTCCCGGGACGTTGAAGCCGGAGACGCAGCCGGGGTACCCACGATCGGCTACGCCAACAAGCCCGGCAAGGATGCCAAGCTGGCCGCCGCCGGCGCCGTGGTGATCGTGGACTCAATGCAGCTCATTGCGGACGCGCTGACCTGACATTTCGGGCGCCCCGGCGTCTCAGTTCTGGGGCATCCGCGATCCATACATCCTTGATATCTCCGCACAGTCGCGAGCGATATATAGGCACCCGAATTACCTAGGTGATCTTCTTTGACTTTCGCTCCACCTTTTCGACATACTTTCGCGCATCCTTCCGCGAGCTATATGATCGCAGATTCACAACCTTTGACCCGTCGCCAATTACGGCCACCACATGGGCTTTCCCAGATTTTGAATCGATCGCCAGGCGGACCGACTCGGGGTGAGTGCCGAGAACTTTGGCAACCCGATCCGCCGAAGTCCCCTTGCGGCCCTTAAATCGCGGCCCGCTATGCCTGCTCTTGACATAGCCGTAGGCGCGGAGTCCATCGATCACCATGCCGCCCTGCCCTCCTACTACCTCGGGAGACTCGCGATGACAATCACTGCAACTTCGAGAAATGTTAGAATAATCGCCATTCTGAAATAGTTTGCTCGGACGCCAATGAAGTCCTGGTTCTCGCCATGCGCCCAAATCATCTTCTCGGTGATGTACGTTCGAATGTCATCATCGCTAAGGTCAAACTTCTCCAGGCGCAAAATCTCTTGGGCGCTGGGACCGTAGTAGAACCTCGACGGCCACAGAACCGCCAGGATGCATCCGGCCACGCATGCCAGAATTCCAAGAAGTAGGCCAATCTCCCAGATTGGTGCAATATGCCCCTTTTTGGGATCTGTATTGATAATTCCCAAGCCAGCCGAAAAAGATGCAACAATGGCAGCAGACGCCAGCAGCCCAGAGGCTCTGTTTCTCATGCCATTCATTCTTTCACTTTGCATCTTCAATGCCTGTTCGGCCGCTTCATAGGCAGTCTCGATCAATCCGCTAGCGGAAGGCACTGTCGCATTATTTGCGGCGACTGGGGAAACGTCTTTTCGGCGGCCTAGTAAGCTCATGTTCCAGCCTCCTCGCGGGCCCCTAGCCACCGTTACAGAAAACCGTCACCCTGTCCTTCCAGCAGGGCCATTCAGGTGCCGATCCTGCTCCTCCTAGCAGGTCTGCCGCATTTGTCGCAGATCGTCAGCGACGTGGCATTGCTGAGCCAGATGGCCCAGTACGTGCGGCGAATCCCGGCCGTCGACGAAGGGATGACGGGCCTCCGTCCAGGAACGCCCGCCTCCCGGATCGCTGCAGGGCTGGCACTTCGGCGGACAACCCTGGAGTCTCGGGAACTGCTCCTACAGGTCAGCGGCCCTCCTCCCCCTACCTCGGGTAGGTGCCCGAGTTGCTTTAGGACGAAGCGCCCGCGACTTCCTGTGGCTGTTGGCGTACGCCACCCCGTACGCCAACAGCCACAGACGTTGAGGAACACAAGCGGACTGGCAGGCCCTGGTGTCATCGGCCAGAGGTGTCCCACCTGGGTAGCGCGAGCCGATGACCAGGCCTGAAAAGCGGAAGGTCGCCGGTTCGACCCCGGCCCTGGCCACATAGCCTGACCAGGAACGATGCCCTCGAAGCAGCTCGCTTCGGGGGCATTTTCGTGCTGTTTGACGCCAACGGAACGGCGGACGGTCACCATCCTTCCGCCCGACAGCGAGTACCAACAGTTCTGGACCGAAGGCCACTGACACGCTGCCCTCGCTACCGATTCAACGCGCCCAGCGTGCTGAGCTCCTACCCCGAGTCCGGGAGCTCCGAGGTGACTTCACCGCCACGGCGCGGCGCACATCGCCCTGTCCGAGCGCTTGGGGCGATCCCCCTGGTCACCGGCCGGCCAGCAACGCGCTCGCCAGCGCAGTGGCGGTGCTCGGCCCCTTGCCGTGGCGCGGTCGTGCTCCGGACAGTGACGGCATGCGCTTGGGACCGCGTTCCTGGCGGGCCTTCTCGATGACCGTCGTCCCGGTCTCCGCCTCCAGCACGGGGGCGTAGCCGGCAGCCCGAAGCGCGGCAAGGGTTGCTTCGGGCTCGACCGTGCTGATCAGCACGGTCGGCGCGATCCGTCGCAACCCGAGCCTGGACAGCGCACGGGCCGCGGCGAGCTCCGACACCAGTGCCTCGTCGTCGGAGCGGATGCAGCAGGCGGAGCGCACCACTCGCATCCGGCCGTGGGTCCGCGCGGTGTCCTTGATCAGGTACTGCAGGGGCTGCGGAAGCGGCCGCCCGCCCTCGGAGACGTCGGCCAGCCGAGCCAGCAGGTCGGCGGCGTCCAATCCGGAGTCCAACGCCCGGCGGACCGCCGCAGGGGTGATCCGCCACACCACGGCATGGCCCTCCGACTCCCGGTCCGCGCAGGCGGCCAGCAGGTCGGTCAGCTCCGATGCGGCAGCTCCGGCGACCACGGCCGTAAGGTCCGCCTGGAACCGGGCGGTGGTCTGCGGCGCGGGCAGCAGCGCGTCCAGGGCTGTGGACAACTGCCGAACCGCGTCGTCCAGAGCAGGACGGTCGCGCAGTGCCGGCCCGGCGCCTGGAACCGCGGGGAAGTGACGGTGTGCACCTGCCCTCAGGAGCCCGAGCACGGCGTGCCCGAGCGGAGTCAGCGCTCCGTGGGCGACGACCCCGAACAGCTCCGCCTCCGCCAGGGTCGCCTCGACCCGCTCAGCCTCCCACGAACCTTGGGCGAGGGCGGCCGGGCGGAACCAGGCCGCCGTGGCGATGAGACCGGCGAGAGCGGTCGCCCGAGCGCGAGCGGACTTGCCGGTGGGGACTCCGTGCCCGGCCGGGAGGGTGGCCAGAGCCTCCAGCACGGCATGGCGCAGATCGACGGCCTCGCCGTCCCCCGGAGTGACCAGCGCGACCGGGGTGTCATTCTCGTCCGGCCAATGGCTGAACACCTCGGGCACCACCGCCCAGGTGGCGACGAGCGGCAGCAGCCGCTGAGCGGGTGGAGCCGCCAGCCACTCGTCGTACCGCTCGGTGGGCAGCATCCGGGCAGGTGGCTGGGATTCCGGCCGACGCGCGCGGCCCCGTCCTCTCGTCGGGGCCTCCGCTTCCTCGACGCAAGGGGTGATCAGGTCCGCGTTGTTTGCCAGGTCGAGCCACAGCCGGGCTTGTTCCTCCGGCATGCCGACCGCCTTCGCCAGCCGGCGGGTGTCCCGGACTGCGATTCCGCCCGCCTTGCGCACAGCGAGCGGCTGCACGGCCACCTGGCGGAGCATCAGCTCGACCCGGGAGGCCGCCTCGGCCAACGCCGCCTGCGCCTGGCTCTCGACTGCACCACCTGGGATCTCCACCGTGCCCTCGACCGGGGGCGGGGCAGACTGGTAGCTCGGCGCGCGGTCGTGGTCGCGCAACGCGTCGGCCACCTCGCGCGGCAGTTCCGCCAGGTCCTCATCTACCGGAAGGACCAGGCCGCGGGCGGCCAGCCAGTCCGTGCCGGGATCTCCCGAGCCGCCTTCCCGGAAGGTGAACTTGCCTCCGGAGCCCGGGTAGAAACCGCCGTACCGGGAGACGAAGCAGTGCGTGCGCAGCAGTGGCGGGCCCGGGACCAGTTTGTCCAGCAGGTCCAAGGCCGCGGGCGGCGCCTCGGCGGCCATGGCGCGCACGCGCTTCGCGTCCCTGAGCACGTCCACGATCTGCCGCTGCGCCTCGTCTCGAGTCCGTGCCTTCGCGAGCCCCAGCCCCTGCGCGATGCGGTGAATCTCCGGAGCGTTGAAGGCCTCGGTGAGCAGTTGTTCGGCGGGCCGACCGTAACCGCCGCCTTCACCCGCCTGGCGGTGGACCAGGATCGGAACGACGACCCTGCTTCCGGACGAGGGCAGTACCAGGGCCCGCTCGGTCAGCCGGGACAGCGCGGCCTCGGCCGCGGACCTACCCGCGCCGTCGAGTTGCAGGAATCGGAAGAGCTGGTCCCGGGTCACGGACCGGTCAGCGGGGTCGACCGCAGGCGCGTCGAGCCGTGGTGAACGGCCGCCGTAGCCCATGAACAGGTGATGAGCAGGCGGAACGGCCGGTAGCGGACCGTGCAACCGTTCGGCCAAGGTCGCCACAGCGACCAGCAGTTGAAGGTCCCCGAGGCTGATCTCGCTCAGCCCCAGGGCCGTGGAGGCGTCCGTCAGCAGGTGGCCGGCCAGGTCGGTCAGGCTCGCCACCCTGGCCGCGTAGGGAAGTTCGCGCTGCTCCAGCAGTTCGGTCAGCTGCGAAGGAGTACGGTCGGCCAGCCAAATCGCGAGGCTTCGTGCGGCTTTCACCGCACCAAGCGTAGTGAATCGCCAGCGGGGACGGGACCAGAGGTTTGAAAACCAGGGACCATCCACCGTCGCTTGACGCCGACGCAAACCGAAGTGGACGAGGGCATCCGAAGACGCACTCTCCCCCAGCCTTCGGCCGGGAGGTGCCCCCAGCGGACGGTGGTCCCTCGCGAAGTGACTGGCGTCAACCGCGCAGAGCCCGATCGTCGAGCCGGCGCAGCAGGCCGGGCAGGTGCCGGTGCTGGTCGCGGAGCGCGGCCAGCCGCTGCCGGAACTCTTGGCCGCGCCCGACGTGGTCACAGGCGTCACGGAGCTCGACCAGGAGGGCTGTGGCGGTGTCGTAGCGGGCCGCCTGCTTGCGGGCGACGTGGTTCCCGACCTCACGCCAGATCGCTTCCTCGTCGGCGGCCAGGGTGGTCAGCTTCTTTGCCCGCGCCTCGGCCCGAACCCGCTCGGCACCCCGCCGGCGCTCGGTGGCCAGCGCGTGCGCGGCGTCCAGCAATTCGGCGGCGGAGCGCTGCCCCGGCACCGTCGCGACGGGCGGCTCGCCGCGCAGCCGGCGCACGAGTTCGGCTCCCAGCTGAGGCTCATCACCCAGCGCGAGGCGCAGCAGGAGATCGTCCTTCTCCGTCTCGGGAAGCGCGGCGATCAGCGGGGCCAGCTCCTTCTTCCCGGGCCGCCTCCGAGGGGCGGGGGCGGGCGGGCTGGCCTGGGCGGCGACCGCCAGCAGGTCGGCGTCGACGCGCAGGAAGTCCGCGAGTGCTCGCTGCGGTGCGGTGAGCCGGTCGAGCCCAGCCGGGACCGGGGGCTCGACCGTTGCCTGGTAAGCCTCCTCGTCGTCGTCCTGGAGCGCCCAGGCGCCGATGCCGGACAGCCATGCGAGGTGCAGGGCGCGGCGATCGCCGGAGGCCAGCTCGGCCCGAACCCCGGCGATGGCGCCGAGTGAGTCCTCGGCGCCCTCCTCCCAGTCCCCACCCTCGTCCTCGCTGCGCAGGTCGAGGACGAGGTGGGTCTTGGTCGTCCATGCCTCGACGTACTCGTCGACGCAGTACGGCTCCAACGCCCGAAGCGTGAGCTGCCCCTTGGGTACGCGCAGGGTCACCTGGTGGGTGCCCCAGTTGGTCAGGTAGAGGTGAGCGTCGTAGTACCGCTCGACCATCCGTCTCGGATCACCACGGAAGTTGCCCCAGTGATATTCGTTGGTGAAGGTGGTCGCGGTGATCCGGGCCCGGGTCGACAGCGATCGCAGTTCTTCCTGCTCCTCGCGGGTCAGCGGGCGGTCGATCGCCAGGAACTCGTAGTACTGGTACTGGCCCATCGCCGTGACCCTAGCGGGTCCGCCGGTCCTCGATGATGGAGTCCGTCAAGCCCAAGGCAGACAGGAACCGATGATGGAACCCGAGCAGCCACGCACCGTCGAGCAGATCCGAGATCTCGTCAGCTGGATCGGCGCGGGACGCAAGCTCACCCAGACGGGCAAGGTCACCCTCGCCGACGCGCGGGCCCTGGTCGCGGTGCTGCGCACTGGCGACACCATCGACCCGGCCATCGGTGACAGGATCTTCAAGACCAAGTCCAGCCAGGAGCTGTACCACCTGAACCTGCTGGTGGAATGGGCCAAGGCGGCCCGGCTGCTTCGGATCGCCGGCGGCCGCCTGGTGCCCGTCAAGAAGAACGCGCGCGTACTGGAGGACCCCGAGCGCATCCTCGACGCACTGTTCGAGGCCCTGCCGCGCATCAGCGAAGCGGTGCTCCCCTCCGGGTGGCTCGGCTCGATCTTCGCCGAGGAGTACCCGGCCGGGCTTCGGGTGCTGCTGATGAGCCTGTATGCCGCCGACGACCTGGTTCCCGAGCAGGAGCTCCAGGCCGCGGTGTGGGACAAGGTCTCCGGGCTCTACGTCCTCGACGATCTTCCCGAGGACCGCCTCCGGCTGCTGCGCCGGAGCAACGACCGCGACGTGGACCGCGTGCTCGCGACGCTCCTCGGCCTCGGCTCGGTCCAGCGTGTCGGCGACGCCCTCGCCCTCACCTCGCGGGGCCGTCTAGCCATGGCCCGGCTGCGCGGGGAAGCACGCCCCGGCGATCCCGTCTACCAGCTCCGCATCGAACTCGCCGATGTGGAACAGCCCGCCGTCTGGCGCCGCGTTCAGGTCCCCGCCGGATTCCGCCTCGACCGACTGCACCTGGTCATCCAGGCCGCCATGGGCTGGCAGAACTGCCACTTGCACGCGTTCGACGTGAAGGGCGTCGACTACGGCCATCTCTCCTCCGAACTCGACTTCGTCGACGAGACCGCCGCCGCCCTGGACGCCCTGGTCAAGGAGGGAGAGTTCCTCGACTACACCTACGACTTCGGTGACTCGTGGGAGCACCGCATCCTCGTCGAGCGCCAAGTGGCTGCCGGGGCGGGCCACCACTACCCGCTGTGCGTCGACGGGGCAGGAGCCTGCCCGCCCGAGGACTGCGGCGGCGCGCCCGGATACGACGACCTCAAGCAGGCCCTCAGCGGCCCCTCCCATCCCGAGCATGAGGATCTGCTGCGCTGGCTCGGCCTCGAAACAGCGGCCGGCTTCGACCCGACCCGCTTCGACCTGCACCGGACGAACCAGCGGCTTCGCGCTCTCGACTGGTGAGCCCAACCGGCTCGTCCGTGCCGGTTGACGCCAACGCTGACGCCGACCGGCATGGACGACGAGGGCCGACGGCGGCCTTCCACGGGCGACGGAATCACCCGAACCGGCGCATATCGCGCCCCCAGGTTGGCCTGAAAAGCGGAAGGTCGCCGGTTCGACCCCGGCCCTGGCCACAGGCGCCTGAAAAGGCACGATGCCCCCGAAGCGGCTCGCTTCGGGGGCATTCGCGTGCGTCGTGACGCCGGCGGCGCAGCGGACGGTCAGTTGCCGGGACGAGCGAGGCCCTGCCACGGTCCGAAGAACGGGGTTCACGGCAAGCACCGCGTACGAGCGCCGTCGGTTCCGGCGCCGGACTACTCTGAGGATGTTGCCCGGCACACCCCTGGAGACCCCGCGCATGAACCCGGAGCACTTCGCACTCCTCGAAGAAGCCCGCCGGAGCCTGCCCGACGGATTCAAGGTGGAGATCTCGGGCGACACCATCGTCATGATGGTCAGCCCCTCGGGCATCCACCAGCGAAACCTGCTGCTGGTCCGCCGCCAGTTCGACAGGCACGCCCCGGTCGAGCTGCTGCCGAGCGAGAACACCGACCTGGTCTCGCCCAATGTCGGCAAGATCCGCAACCCGGACCTGACATACCTTCCGAGCGAGGCGTTGGAAACGTCGGACAACCAGGTCCCGTCCGAGCTCGCCGCTGTCGCCGTCGAGCTGGTCTCCCCCTCGAACCCGGAGAACGACTGGGTGGGGAAGGTCCGCGACTATCCGTTGATGGGCATCCCGCTGTACCTGTTGGTCGACGCCAGGCAGAAGACCGTCACCCTGTTCAGCCGACCCGACGGTACGAAGTACCACCGCCGCGAGGACATCGAGTTCGGCGAGACGCTGCACATCCCCGCGCCGTTCGGCTTCGACCTGGTCACGAGCGACCTGTTGCCGTACTGACCCGCGCCGACGTTCTTCCCACCACCGGTCGACGCCGATGCCGGCGCCAACCGACCCGGACGACGGCGTTCGACAACGGCCTTCTCCGGACGGCAGGAGCGCTCAAGCCGGGGCATCCCGGCGCCCCGGCCTGGCCTGAGGAGCGGAAGGTCGCCGGTTCGACCCCGGCCCTGGCCACAGCCGCCTGAAAAGGCACGATGCCCACGAAGCGGCAGCCGACTCGCCACGCAGTCGGCGCAGAGTCTCGGCTCCCGGCCGAGGAAGGCCCCGGAGAGTTCGCTCGCCGGGGCCTTCTGCATGCCTGCGCACGCACGTGGCCGTGCGTGCTGCCCTACCGGCCACCGGTGAGGTGGGTGGTGAGCCAGTCCGCGGTGGGCGGGAGCCAGTCGGTGAGGGCGTTGCCGAGAAGGTGGTTGCCGTGCGGGACGAGGAGGAGCTCGGCCCGGGGGGCGTGGTGGGCCAGGGGTTCGGCGTTGGTGACCCCGGGGATCCCGTCCTCGCCGCCTTCGACGACCAGGAGGGGGCCGGTGACGGCCGGGGCCTGACCGGTCAGGTCGATGCGGCGGGCGAAGGCACGGGCGGCTTCCGGGCTTCCGCAGCGCTGGGTCAGGGTCGCGGTGACGAACGGGACCAGCGCGTCCCAGTCCAGCCGGTACGGGCCGCTGACCACGGCGGTGGCGCGGACGCGCGGCTCGTGGGCGGCGGTGGTCGCGGCGTAGTAGCCGCCGAGGCTGAGGCCGATCACCCCGACGCGGTCGGCATCCACACCGCCCCGGGCCGCGAGGGCGTCGATCACCCGGCCGACCACGCGGTGGTAGTCCGGATCGGGTGAGCTGGTCGCGGCGAGGACGCCCTGCCCCGGGCCGTCCATGGCGAACACGGCCGTGCCCCGGGCGAGCAGCGCCTCGGCGACGGCGTGGAACTCCTCCTTCGCGGAGTCCATCCCCGGCACGACGACCACGACCGGTGCCCGCCCGCCCCCGGCTGGGCGGCGGAGCCAGCCGGCGAACGACGCGCCCTCGATCCGTTCGGCCGCCGGGTCGAGGTGGGCCAGCGCGCGGCGCATCGCCTCGTCCGCCTCGGTGGCGGCGAGGGCGGCGGCCGCCCGGTCGGGGTGCGGGAGCAGCCCGGCGAAGTGGAACCAGCGGGCGGCCGTCCGGTAGGACTCGCCGGCCGTGCGGTGGCGGCCCTGCGCGGCGGCGCGGCCAGCGGCGTCGAGGTGCCGCCGGCCGGCGACCCGGCAGGCCTCGGGCCACGCGGGGAGCGACGGCAGCGCGGAGGTGACGCGGGTGTACTCGTGCGGGTCGAGCCCGGCGCCGGTGGCGCGCGGGCGGTTCTCCTCGACGAACGCGGGCAACAGGTCCGGGTGGTCGAGGAAGGAAAGGTCGGGGGACGAGGGGTCGAGGACCGAAGGGTCGCGGAAGGAAAGGTCGGGGGCATCGGTCATGGCGGAAACTCGCTTCGGCGGTGGGTCAGCGCGGGCCGGCGGCCGGCGGGTCAGGACAGGGTGAGGACGGCCTTGCCGCGGATCCGGCGCTCCCGCAGGTCGGTCAGGACGGCTGCGGTCTCCGTCCAGGGCGCGACCCGGCCGATCTCCGGGGTCAGCCGCCCCTCCCCGACCAGGCGGACCAGGGTGGCGAGGTCGTCCCCGTCGGGCACGTCGGAGTCGGCGTAGTGGAAGTGCCGCAGGGTGGCGGACTCCGGGCCGGCGAAGAAGCCGAAGAAGTCGAGCGTCGCGGGCGTCCGGGAGGCCTGGCCGAACCAGATCAGCGTGCCGCGCCGGGCCAGCCGGGCGAGTGCCAGCGGCAGGTTCGTGCCGCCCGTCGACTCCAGCACCACGTCGTACGGGCCGCGCGCCGCGCCGACCTCGTGGACGACCTCCGCCGCGCCCAGCTCGGCCAGCCGACGGCCGCGCTCGGGCGAGGCCGTGACCACGGTCAGCTCGGCCCCGGCGGCGGTGGCCAGCTCGGTGACGTAGTGGCCGACGCCCCCGGAGGCGCCGGTCAGCAGCACCCGGCGGCCGGCCAGCGCGCCGACGGTGCGCAACAGGCGCAGTGCGGTCAGCCCGGCCAGCGGGAGGGCGGCCGCGCGGACGCTGTCCAGCGCGTCCGGGAGCTCGGCGAGCGAGCCGGTGGGCACGCAGACGTACTCGGCCCAGCCGCCGGCGGGCGGGTGACCGACCACCCGGCGGCAGGCGGCCGGGCCGGAGCCGTCGGCGGCGGCCTGCACGACCAGGCCGGCGATGTCCTTGCCCGGGCGCCAGCCCGGCCGGGGTGCCTCCAGCTGGAAGGTCTCGCCGCGGTTCACCGAGAACGCCTCCACCTTCACCAGCGCTTCGCCCGGCCCGGGCCGCGGCTGCTCCACCTCCGCGAACCCGACCGCGTCATCCGCCCGCCCGGTCGCTGTCAGCGCCTTCATGGCCCCGCCCTCCCTCGGCCGCCTCGCCGGCCGGTCCGGCCGAGGCGGTGCCCCCAGCAGACTGCGGGCGCCCGGACCCGGTCCAACAACCGCCGGGGTGCGACGACAACCGACCGTTGTCGCCCCGGGCCCGGCACGTGCGGGCGGCCTCGGCCGCCGGGCCGCAGAGTCCGCAATGGCCGGGGAGGCCGGTGGGGCGCGCAACCCGGCCCCGTACGCTGGGCAGCCATGGATCTCGATCTCGCCCAGGTCCGGGCCTTTGCCGTGGCGGCCGAGGAGCTGCATTTCGGGCGTGCCGCCGCGCGGTTGGCGATCAGCCAGCAGGCGTTGTCGAAGCGGGTGGCCCGGCTGGAGGCGGCTCTCGGCGCCCGGCTGCTGGACCGGGATGCCCGCGGTGTCGCCCTGACCGGGGCGGGGCGGCGGTTCCTGGAGCCGGCCCAACGGCTGCTCGTCCACGGGGATCACGCGGTGGCAGCGGTGGCCTGCACGCGGCGCCCGCTGCGCATCGACGTCTGGGGGCACCTGTACGCGCCGATGCGAACGGTCGCGCAGGCCGTCGAGGAGGTGTCGGGGCTGGAGGTGGAGCCGGTGCCGGGGCGGGACCTGCCGTCGGTGGCGGCGGCCCTGCTGCGGGGCGAGTCGGACGCGGGGTTCGGCCGGGTGCACCCGCTGCCGGACGGCCGGGACGCGGGGCTGGCGCACCGTCTGGTGCGGCTGGAGCCGGTGGACGCGCTGCTGAGCACCGATCACCCGCTGGCCGGCCGTGACGTTTTGTGCCCGGCCGACCTGCGGGACAGCGTGCTGCGCTACCCGGCCGCGGTGGACCGGCTGGACTTCCTGACCCGGTTCGCCGACCAGTTCGGCATAGCCGGGCGGACCGGTTCCACCAATCTCGGCCTGGAGAACTTCGTGGAGCGGGTCCGCACCGACCCGACCTGCTTCTCCCTCCTCCCCGCCGACTGCCCGCTCCCGGACCTGCCCTCCGCGCCCGGCCGCCCCGGTGTGCGGACCGTCCCGCTCGTCGGCCCCACCCCGCTGTACGCCTGGTCACTGGTCTGGCGCGACGGCGACGGCACCGGCGGCCCTCAGCAGCACCCCCGACTGGAGCCGCTGCTGAGGGCGTTCGGCGAGGAGGCGCGGCGCAGCCGCTGGCTGGAGTACGACCCGGCCCGCGACTGGCTGCCCGGCCCCGACCAGGAAGCCCTGGACGCGTAGGCGGAGGGCCACCGGGAGTGGCACGGGAAGCCGGCGCAGCCGGCCGGCGCCGGTGGCCGGACGGGGACGGCAACCCGAGGGGCGGCTGACGGGCGAGCCCCCGACGGCCACCGTGCCCCCGACGGCCACCCCGCCGGCCCCCGCCCCCCGGGCGGGGTTCGCACATCCCCCGCGGCGGCTGTGACACTGGAGGGGCTCGAAAACCGAGGTGCGCGCCGCCGCATCTCCTTGCGAACCTAGAGGGATGCCCGCCGTGAGTTCTCCCGCAGTCCAGTCCGCCGACGCCCCCGCCCAGGGGCCCAGCATCGGCGAGCTGGCCGCCCGCCTCCCCGAGCTGACCCTGCGCGACGAGGTGCGGATCGGACGCCGGCTGGAGGGCGCCCGCCGGGTCCGCAAGCCCGACGCGCGCCAGAAGATCGCCGCCGAGATCGCCGGTGACATCGACCGCGCCGAGCTGCTGGTCGGGCAGCGCCGGGCCGCCGTTCCGAAGATCACGTACCCCGCCGAGCTGCCGGTCAGCCAGAAGAAGGACGACATCCTCGCCGCGATCCGCGACCACCAGGTGGTGATCGTGGCGGGCGAGACCGGCTCCGGCAAGACCACCCAGATCCCGAAGATCTGCCTGGAGCTGGGCCGCGGCGTCCGCGGTCTGGTCGGCCACACCCAGCCCCGCCGGATCGCCGCCCGGACGGTGGCCGAGCGCGTCGCCGAGGAGATGAACACCCCGCTCGGCGAGGCGGTCGGCTGGAAGGTCCGGTTCACCGACCAGGTCGGCCCGGACACCCTGGTCAAGCTGATGACGGACGGCATCCTGCTCGCGGAGATCCAGACCGACCGCGAGCTGCGCCAGTACGACACCCTGATCATCGACGAGGCGCACGAGCGCAGCCTCAACATCGACTTCATCCTCGGGTACGTCAAGCAGCTGCTGCCCCGCCGCCCGGACCTCAAGGTCGTCATCACCTCGGCGACCATCGACCCCGAGCGGTTCGCCCGCCACTTCGGCGACGCCCCGATCATCGAGGTCTCCGGCCGTACCTATCCGGTCGAGGTCCGCTACCGCCCGGTCGTCGACGACGCCGACATCGAGGACGACTCCACCGACGCCGACCGCGACCGCGACCAGATCCAGGCGATCTGCGAGGCCGCCGAGGAGCTCCAGGCCGAGGGCCCGGGCGACATCCTGGTCTTCCTCTCCGGCGAGCGGGAGATCCGCGACACCGCCGACGCGCTCAACAAGCTGAAACTGAAGTTCACCGAGGTCCTCCCGCTCTACGCCCGGCTGAGCTCGGCCGAGCAGCACAAGGTCTTCCAGCGCTCCCACTCCCGCCGGATCGTGCTGGCGACCAACGTCGCCGAGACCAGCCTCACCGTCCCGGGCATCAAGTACGTGATCGACCCGGGCACCGCCCGCATCTCGCGCTACAGCCACCGCACCAAGGTGCAGCGGCTCCCGATCGAGGCGATCAGCCAGGCCAGCGCCAACCAGCGCAAGGGCCGCTGCGGCCGCACCTCGGACGGCATCTGCATCCGGCTGTACTCGGAGGAGGACTTCCTCTCCCGCCCCGAGTTCACCGACGCCGAGATCCTGCGCACCAACCTGGCCTCGGTCATCCTCCAGATGACGGCCGCCGGCCTCGGCGACATCGCCGCCTTCCCGTTCCTGGACCCGCCGGACTCCCGCAACATCAAGGACGGCGTCAGCCTCCTGCACGAGCTCGGCGCCCTCGACCCGGACGAGAAGGACGTCCGCAAGCGCCTCACCCCGCTCGGCCGGCAGCTGGCCCAGCTCCCGGTGGACCCGCGGATGGCCCGCATGGTGCTGGAGGCCGACAAGAACGGCTGCGTCCGCGACGTCATGGTGATCGCCGCCGCGCTCTCCATCCAGGACCCGCGCGAGCGCCCCACCGAGAAGCGTCAGGCCGCCGACGACCGGCACCGCCGCTTCCAGTCCGAGACCTCCGACTTCCTCTCCTACCTGGCCATGTGGCGCTACGTGCGGGAGCAGCAGAAGGAGCTCTCCTCGTCGGCCTTCCGCCGGATGTGCAAGGCCGAGTTCCTCAACTACCTGCGGATACGGGAGTGGCAGGACATCTACTCCCAGCTGCGGACGGTCGCCAAGCAGCTCGGCGTCACGATCGAGGAGCCCCATCCGGACGCCGAGCCCGACGCCGACCGGATCCACCAGTCGCTGCTGGCCGGCCTGCTCTCCCACATCGGCCTGTTCGACGTGGAGAAGCGCGAGTACGGCGGCGCGCGCGGCGCGCGGTTCGCGGTCTTCCCGGGGTCCGGCCTGTTCAAGAAGCCGCCGCGCTGGGTGATGTCGGCCGAGCTGGTCGAGACGTCCCGGCTCTGGGCACGGATCAACGCCAAGATCGAGCCCGAGTGGGTGGAGCCGCTGGCCGGCCACCTGATCAAGCGCAGCTACAGCGAGCCGCACTGGGAGAAGAAGGCCGGCGCGGTGCTGGCGTACGAGAAGGTGACCCTCTACGGGATGCCGGTCGTCGCCCAGCGCAAGGTCAACTACGGCCGGATCGACCCGGAGCTCTGCCGCGAGCTGTTCATCCGCAACGCGCTGGTCGAGGGCGACTGGGAGACCCACCACAAGTTCTTCGGCGAGAACCGCAAGCTGCTCAGCGAGGTCGAGGAGCTGGAGAACCGGGCCCGCCGCCGGGACATCCTGGTGGACGACCAGACCCTGTTCGAGTTCTACGACGGCCGGCTGCCGGACGACATCGTCTCCACCCGGCACTTCGACTCCTGGTGGAAGAAGGCCCGGCACGACCAGCCGGACCTGCTCAACTTCGAGAAGTCGATGCTGATCAACGACGCCGCCGACGGCGTCACCGAGGCGGACTACCCGGACCACTGGCAGCAGGGCAAGCTCCGCTTCAAGCTGACCTACCAGTTCGAGCCGGGCAGTGACGCGGACGGCGTGACCGTCCACATCCCGCTGCCGGTGCTCAACCAGGTCACCGCGGAGGGCTTCGACTGGCAGATCCCGGGCCTGCGCGAGGAGCTGGTCACCGCCTGGATCAAGTCCCTCCCCAAGGCGGTGCGGCGCAACTTCGTGCCGGCACCGGACTTCGCCAAGGCGGCGCTGCGCCAGGTGAAGGACCGCCAGGAGCCGCTGCTGCCGACCCTGGAGCACATCCTCAAGCGGCTGACGGCGGTCACCGTCCCGCCGGAGGCCTGGGACGACGAGCGGGTGCCGGACCACCTCAAGGTGACCTTCCGGGTCGTGGACGGCCGCAAGAACCTCGCCGAGTCCAAGGACCTGGAGGAGCTGCGGCTCCGGCTGAAGCCCAAGCTGAAGGAGACGCTCTCCTCGGCCGCCTCCGGCCAGGGCATCGAGCAGTCCGGGCTGACGGCCTGGCCCGCCTCGCTCCCCGTCCTCCAGCGCACCTTCGAGCAGCGCTCGCGCGGTCACTCGCTGCGCGCCTACCCGGCGCTGGTGGACGAGCGGGACGCGGTAGGCATCAAGCTGTTCGACACCCCCGAGGCCCAGAGCAGGGCGATGTGGGAGGGCACCCGGCGGCTGCTGATGCTGACCACCACCTCGCCCGCCAAGTCGATCCAGGGCCGGCTGGGCAACCAGGCCAAGCTCGCCCTGTCGTACAACCCGCACGGCTCGATCCCGGCGATGTTCGAGGACGTGGTGGCCTGCGCCACCGACCGGCTGATGACCCTGGCCGGCGGCCCGGCCTGGGACGAGGCGGCCTTCGGCAAGCTGCACGACAAGGTGCGGGCCGACCTCTACGACCTCTCGGCGGACACCACGCTGAAGACGGCGACCGCGCTGATCGCCTTCCACAAGGCGTCGACCCGGCTGAAGTCGGTGAGCAGCCCGGTGCTGCTGACGGCGGTGAACGACATCCGGCTGCACCTGGCCTCGCTGGTGCACTCCGGCTTCGTCACGGAGACCGGCTGGCAGCGGCTGACGGACCTCAAGCGCTACCTGCTGGCGGTGGACCGCCGGCTGGAGGCGCTGCCCAACCACCCGCAGCGGGACGCCCAGCAGCTGCTGAAGGTCCAGCAGGTGCAGCAGGAGTACGGGGAGCTCCTGGCGGCCGTGCCGGCCGGGCAGGAGCCGTCCCCGGAGGTGAAGGCGATCCGCTGGATGATCGAGGAGCTGCGGGTCAGTTTCTTCGCGCAGTCGCTCGGTACGCCGACGCCGGTCTCGGAGAAGCGGATCACCAAGGCGATGGAGGCCGCCAGGGCCACGCTCTGAGCCACCCTCGGGGCCCGGCGGCCGTGCCGGTCCCCGGGCCGGTCCCTGAGCTGGGCGGGGGCCCTCAGGAGCCAGTTCGACCTGGGGGCCCACCATGGGCTACGATCTGTCTTGTTCGCAGCGCAGCAAGCAAAGCGAACGGATCAGAAAACTCTGGTCCCGTGGAGCAGTTGGTTAGCTCGCCACCCTGTCAAGGTGGAGGTCGCGGGTTCAAGTCCCGTCGGGATCGCCGTAGCCGAAAGGCCCGGAACCGTTTGGTTCCGGGCCTTTCGCGTTTTGGCCGGAGGCCGTGCACTACCCCGGACCAGGTCTAGACCACAAGTGACAGACCGTGTGACCGTCGTCACTTGTTTTTTCCCTGAGACCAGCCGATCGGACCCCCTTCCAAGGGGGCACTAATTTAATATGTAAAATTGTACTGCTATTAACTGTAAATCCCCCCACCCCAGAAGCATCAAATCGTTATCCGGAGTTCAAGATTCCGGACGACCGGACGGGAACGGTCGGCGCCGCCCCGGCACGCACTCCCGGCACACACACGGGACGCGGACTCCGGGCACGACAAAGGGGCCGCTTACCGGACCCGGCGGAGTCCGGTAAGCGGCCCCTTTGAAAGAGCCTTCGGCCTATCAGGCCTCGGTGCGCTGAGCGGGAATACCGGCCAGCAGAGCGCGCACCTCCGCCTCGCGGTAACGGCGGTGACCGCCGAGGGTGCGAATGGACGTGAGCTTGCCCGCCTTGGCCCAACGGGTAACCGTCTTGGGGTCCACGCGGAACATGGTGGCGACCTCTGCCGGCGTCAGCAGGGGTTCAGCATCAGGGGTACGAGCGGTCATGAGCGGCCTCCTCGGGAGAACCGAACCAGGGCGGTTCTATCCTTCAAATTCTGCACCTTGGCCCGCGATGCCCGAAATGGCATAGACGGGCCGAGTCGGTTATAGGACGAACGGCTTGTCCTGGTGTCTACAACTACACCATCCGTCCAGCCCTATCGACCAAACCGCCAAAATTGACCCCTCACGGGTTCAAGGCCGACGGATGGCGATGGACCACCCCATAACGGGCAGTCACCTTATAGTGACATCAGGTTACGAGGGGACCAGACCCTCCGTATCCCCGCAAAGCACGCATCGGTTCCAGAACCACCCAAAAGTGGGCACGCTCACGTGAACTTGGGCTGGTTGTCCCATTTTTGCACATAGGGGTTAGTTCGCGTCAACGGTGAGTAGTGTCACGTTCGACAGGTATTGACCCGAACCGGGACCTTGGTCATGCGGGGTGGGTCGTAGGACCCTTCCAGTCTTACAAGTACCACCGACACCCGGCCCGGCCAGCGATGACGCCCCCTCAGCAGGAACCGCAGCAGGCCCCGCGACGGGCACCGCAACCCGCAGCACAGCAGGCACCGCCGGCACCGGCCCGGGCTCCGGCACGGCCCCCGGGCCCGTTCAGTTCGCGTACCGCAGCGCCAGCACCCGCCGCCAGCGCCCCGTCAGCTCCTCGTACGCCCGCAGCGCCTCCGCCTCGTCCCCCGCCCGCAGCGCCCGCAGCCCGTCCTCCAGCTCCCCCGCCGAACGGTCCGCCAGCAGCCGCTCCGGCCCCAGCAGATGCACCAGGCCCCCGTAGTCCAGTTCCACCAGCGAGCGCGGGTGGAACTCCTCCAGCCACCGCCCGACCTGCTCCGCCCCGCGCACCAGCTCCCCGTCCGGCACCGCCTCACGCAGCGCCCGGTACGCCCGGGCCACCCGCCGGCGCGCCTGCGCCATCGGCGTCAGGTAGAACAGCGCCGCCTTCTCCCCTTCCTCCCCGCTCCCCTCCTCCGCCGCGCCCGCCGGCACGAAGCAGCGGTCCTCCTCCCCGAACGGCAGGAACCACCGCACCGGCACCTCCCAGCGGTTGGTCAGGATCCACGGCCGGGCGTCCGGGTGCTCGGCCCGCCAGCGCTCCCGGTCCGCCTCCGCGGCCGCCCGGGTGGCCGGCGGCAGCGCGGTGTCCACCAGCGCCACCGGCGCCCCCGTCCGCAGCTCCTCCAGCGCCTGCCAGCTGCGCAGCCGCGTCGCCCACGGGCAGACGTACAGCACCCCGTCCAGCGAGCGCACGAAGGCCCGGTCGCTCTCCCGCTCCGGCAGCGGCCGCGGCGTCCGGCCGACCAGCTCCGCCAGCGCGGCCCGCTGCTCCTCCAGCACCGCTGCGGCCACCGGCTGCCCGGCCTCCGCCGCGTCCGGGCCGCGCTCCGCCGCGTAGGCCTGCCAGCGTGCCCGGTCCGGCTCCGGGTAGGCGGCCAGCGGCTCGTAGACCCGCAGGTGGGCGGCGTAGGGCGGAAGTACGGAGGTGCGTACGACGGTCACGTTCTGCATCGTCGCACGCACGGGCCCTCCCCCGGGAGGCCTCCGGCCGGGAGCTGTTCGCGGACGCACGCCGCCCGGCCCCGTCTCACCACGCGGACAACCGCCCCGCGCTCGGACAGAAGGGGCAGATCCCCGGCCCCCTCGCGACTACGCTTCGCCTTAGGCGCCCGCACCACAGCAGCGGGCCTCGGATACTGGAGTCACCACAGTGACCGACGTACAGACCGCATCCGCCACGCACCCCGCACCCGGTGTGCTCAGCAGGATCTTCCGTACCGAGCAGGACGGCGCCCCCGGCGACGGCCACGAGCAGGTCGTCCTCTGCCACGACCGCAGCTCCGGACTCAAGGCGATCATCGCCATCCACTCCACCGCGCTGGGCCCGGCCCTCGGCGGCACCCGCTTCTTCCCGTACGCCTCCGAGGAGGCGGCGCTGGAGGACGCGCTGAACCTCTCCCGCGGCATGTCCTACAAGAACGCGCTCGCCGGGCTCGACCTCGGCGGCGGCAAGGCCGTCATCATCGGCGACCCGAACAAGGACAAGAACGAGGCGATGCTCCGCGCCTACGGCCGCTTCGTCGAGTCCCTGCGCGGCCGCTACATCACGGCCTGCGATGTCGGCACCTACGTGCAGGACATGGACGTCATCGCCCGCGAGACCGAGTTCGTCACCGGCCGCTCGCCCGAGAACGGCGGCGCCGGCGACTCCTCCATCCTGACCGCCTTCGGCGTGTTCCAGGGCATGCGCGCCTCCGCCCAGGCCCGCTGGGGCCAGCCGACGCTGCGCGGCAAGCGGGTCGGCGTCGCGGGCGTCGGCAAGGTCGGCCACTACCTGGTCGGCCACCTGGTCGCGGACGGCGCCACCGTCGTCGTCACCGACGTCTCCGAGGCCGCCGTCAACCGCGTGCGCGCCGCTCACCCGGAGGTGGAGGTGGTCGCCGACACCGCCGCCCTGCTCCAGGCCAAGCTGGACGTCTACGCCCCCTGCGCCCTCGGCGGCGCCCTCACCGACAGCTCGGTGGCCGCGCTCGGCGAGCTCGGCACCTCCGTGGTCTGCGGTGCGGCCAACAACCAGCTGGCCCACCCGGGCGTCGAGAAGGACCTCGCCGACCGCGGCATCCTCTACGCCCCGGACTACCTGGTGAACTCGGGCGGCGTGATCCAGGTCGCCGACGAGATCGAGGGCTTCAACTTCGAGCGGGCCAAGAACAAGGCGACCAAGATCTTCGACACCACCCTGGAGATCTTCACCCGGGCCGCCGCCGACGGCGTCCCGCCGGCCGTCGCCGCCGACCGCCTGGCCGAGAAGCGGATGCGCGAGATCAGTGCGCTCCGCTCGGTGCTGCTGCCCGGCGCCCGCCGCACCTGATCCGGCAGAGCCGTCCGGTGATGCGCGGGGGGCGGTCAGCCCTTCCGGCCCGCCGTCGGGCAGGAGGGGCGTCGCCCCCCGCGCATCACAATGTGGAACCGGATTCTCACTTCTGCGCCCGATCGGGTGATCCAAAGCCCCCCTAGGGGGGATAATCGATCCCGGAACGACGGACCTGAGACACCTACGGACAGCGCGCAAAACGCCGCAAAACCTCCCCTGACCTGGGACGACCCGGTCGCGGGTGCAGCCGGTGCGCGCCACGTCACACCGACGACGTACCGTCCAGCGGCAGAAACAGGTACCGTTAATGCTCCAAGGGACGGTTCTCCCCATTCGGGCAGACCGCTCTTGATCATGAACACGTGTCAGACTCGGGGCCGTGAGCCCCATCGTTGAGGGGGTCGACCCATGGGGCGCGGCCGGGCCAAGGCCAAGCAGACGAAGGTCGCCCGCGAGCTGAAGTACAACAGCGGCGGGTTCGACGCCAACCGTCTGTCCAGCGAGCTGGGCGTATCGCCCTCCACCGCCTCGATCGAGCCTGAGCCGATCGAGGAAGACGAGGACGACGACCCCTACGCGGAGTACGCGGCTCGCTACGCCGACGACGACGAGGACGACGACACCGATTCAAGCACCGGGCCCTCCCAGGCCCGCCGCCGCGCGTAGTCCCAGTCCGGCCTGACCGGCCCGGGCGCCATGGGCGCCGGGGCCGGTTTTCGGCGTTCCCGGCGGGTGGTCCGCCCGAAGGCGACCCTGCCGGCAGCGCAAGAGGGCCCCTCCGTCGGAGGGGCCCTCTTGCCGTGCTCTCAGCGGTCCGCTCAGCCCGCCGTGAAGCCCTCGTACGCGTTGTAGAGCGCCGCACCGCCGTCGTGCTCGTCCGCACGGTCGACGATGTCGCCGAGCAGCCAGGCCTCGACGCCGCGGTCCTCCAGGATCGACAGCACGACGTCCACCGAGTGCGGCGGGACGACCGCGACCATGCCGACGCCCATGTTGAGCGTCTTCTCGATCTCCAGGGTGGCCACCTTGCCGACCTCGGCGACGGTCTGGAAGACCGGCAGCGGGGTCCAGGTGCCGCGGTCCAGGCGGGCGTGCAGACCGTCCGGGATGACCCGGGCCAGGTTGGCCGCCAGGCCGCCGCCGGTGACGTGCGAGAAGGCGTGGACCTCGGTGGCCCGGGTGAGCGCCAGGCAGTCCAGCGAGTAGATCCGGGTCGGCTCCAGCAGCTCCTCGCCGAGGGTGCGGCCGAACTCCTCGACCTTGCGGTCCAGCTTCCAGCCGGCCTCGTTCAGCAGCACGTGGCGGACCAGCGAGTAGCCGTTGGAGTGCAGGCCTGAGGCGGCCATCGCGATCACCACGTCGCCGGCCCGGACGCGCTCCGCGCCCAGCAGCGCGTCGGCCTCGACCACACCGGTACCGGCGCCCGCGACGTCGTACTCGTCCGGGCCGAGCAGGCCCGGGTGCTCGGCGGTCTCGCCGCCGACGAGGGCGCAGCCGGCCAGCGCACAGCCCTCGGCGATGCCCTTGACGATCGCGGCGACCCGCTCCGGCACGACCTTGCCGACGCAGATGTAGTCGGTCATGAACAGCGGCTCGGCGCCGCACACGACCAGGTCGTCCACGACCATGCCGACCAGGTCGTGGCCGATGGTGTCGTGCTTGTCCATGGCGGCGGCGATGGCGACCTTGGTGCCCACACCGTCGGTGGCCGAGGCCAGCAGCGGCCGCTCGTAGCGCTTGAAGGCGGACGCGTCGAAGAGCCCGGCGAAGCCGCCGAGGCCGCCGACCACCTCGGGGCGGCTCGCCTTCTTCACCCACTGCTTCATGAGCTCGACGGCGCGGTCGCCCGCCTCGATGTCGACGCCGGCGGCGGCGTAGGTGGCGCCGTTCTGGTTCGTGGTCACTGCGGTGCGGCCCTTTCGGGTCTGTGCCCCCGCGGGTCTTGGTGCCCTCGTGGGTCAGGGGGATGGAACAGCGGTGGGGCCCCGGGTTCCGGGACCCCACCGTCGGGTCGTTACGGGCGGCGCAGGGCGTCGGCCGCGCCCGCTCCGCCGAGCAGGGACTGGACGCCGTCCAGGTCGCTGCCACTGGTCGGCTTGCCGCGGACCGCCGGGGGCTGCTGGCTGCCCTTGATCTCGGCCTCCAGGAGGAGCTTGCCGAGCAGCGCCGGGTCGGGCAGCTCCATCGGGTACTCCCCGTCGAAGCAGGCCCGGCAGAGCCGGTCCTTCGGCTGCTTGGTGGCCTCGATCATGCCGTCGATCGAGATGTAGGAGAGGGAGTCCGCGCCGAGGGTGCGGCCGATCTCCTCGATGGTCATGCCGTTGGCGATCAGTTCCGCGCGGGTGGCGAAGTCGATGCCGAAGAAGCAGGGCCACTTCACCGGCGGCGAGGAGATCCGGATGTGGACCTCGGCCGCGCCGGCCTCGCGCAACATCTTCACCAGCGCGCGCTGGGTGTTGCCGCGGACGATCGAGTCGTCCACGACCACCAGGCGCTTGCCCTGGATGACCTCGCGCAGCGGGTTGAGCTTGAGCCGGATGCCGAGCTGGCGGATGGTCTGGCTGGGCTGGATGAAGGTGCGGCCCACGTAGGCGTTCTTCACCAGGCCGGAGCCGTACGGGATCCCGCTGGCCTCGGCGTAGCCGATGGCGGCCGGCGTGCCGGACTCCGGAGTGGCTATCACCAGGTCGGCCTCGACGGGCGCCTCGGCGGCCAGCCTGCGGCCCATCTCCACGCGGGAGAGGTGCACGTTGCGGCCGGCGATGGAGGTGTCGGGGCGGGCCAGGTAGACGTACTCGAAGACGCAGCCCTTGGGCTTGGCCTCGGCGAAGCGGGAGGTCCGCATGCCGTTCTCGTCGATGGCGATGAGCTCGCCGGGCTCGACCTCGCGGATGAAGGAGGCGCCGCAGATGTCGAGCGCCGCCGTCTCGGAGGCGACGACCCAGCCGCGCTCCAGCCGGCCGAGCACCAGCGGGCGGATGCCCTGCGGGTCACGGGCGGCGTAGAGCGTGTGCTCGTCCATGAAGACGAGCGAGAACGCGCCCTTGACCTTGGGCAGGACCAGCTTGGCCGTCTCCTCGATGGAGAGGTCCGGGTGGCCTGCGAGCAGGGCGGTCACCAGGTCGGTGTCGTTGGTCGCGGCCGTCCGGCCCGAGCGGGAGACGTGCTCCTCGCCGGGGAGTTCGGCGACCATGGCCGCCAGTTCGGCGGTGTTCACCAGGTTTCCGTTGTGCCCGAGGGCCAGCGAACCGTGAACGGTCGCCCGGAAGGTCGGCTGGGCGTTCTCCCAGACCGAGGAACCGGTGGTCGAGTAGCGGGCGTGTCCGACGGCGATATGCCCGTGCAACGACCCCAGGGAGGCCTCGTCGAAGACCTGGGAGACAAGTCCCATGTCCTTGAAGACGAGAATCTGGGAGCCGTTGCTCACTGCGATGCCCGCGGATTCCTGACCGCGGTGCTGCAGGGCGTAAAGGCCGAAGAACGTGAGCTTGGCGACCTCCTCGCCGGGAGCCCAGACACCGAAGACGCCGCAAGCGTCCTGGGGGCCTTTCTCACCGGGAAGAAGATCGTGGTTGAGTCTTCCGTCACCACGTGGCACGCCTTCGAGTCTAGGGCAGTTGGCACAGGCTTCCGGAACCCGGGCGGCCGGGATTGTTGGGCGCTCCTTTGGCAACGCGCGTAGACAAAACCCCTTACCCGGGGCGGATTTCGGGAGGGCGGAATTCGGCCGAGGGGCGCTTGGCCTTGCGGTTCGCGCCCGTTGGTGCGCTGCCGGTGCGTCTGAGGCGCGTTCCGTGCGCGGACGGCGCTCGGGTGAACGGCGGGGAACGTGAGCCTGCTCACCCGGCCTCCGTCCAGGCTCAGACCGCGGGCAGCAGCAGCCCCCAGGCGCCCGGGTGGACCGTCCAGGTGCGGGCGCGGACCGGGCCCACCGGGTGGCCGTCGGCCTCGTAGCCGAACCCGCGCCCGACCACCGAGACGCTCGCCGCCCGGGCGCGCACCAGTGCGCCCGGCGCGCGGACGACGATCTCCATCACGCCGGCGCCGACCGCGTCTCCGGCCGGCAGGGTCACCTGGACCACCCGGACCGGGCGGTGGACGTCGGCGAGGAGCTTTCCGTCCGCCTCGATGCGGAGCCGGGAGCTGTGCTCGGCCCTGCCGGTGCCCCCGGCACCTCCGGCCACTCCGGTCGCTCCGGTCGCTCCGGCTTCGGAGGTGAGCGAGGTCCCCTGCTCGGCCGCAGCCAGTTTCGCCCATAGCGAACGCCAGCCACCCGTCCGGCCCACCACCCGGCGGGCGCCGCTCCCGGAGATCCGCACCCCGCCGAGCGCCACCCCGCCGCCGTCGTCCACCAGCAGGTCGAGCTTGCGCGGCACGCCCGAGAGCACCGCCCGCGCCGCCGGCACCGGCTCCCCCGGAACGCCCAGCGCACGGGCCGCCACCAGCTCGTTCGCCCGGCCCACAGGAACCATGCCCACCGGGTCCGCTCCCAGCTCACGCTGGCGGTACAGGGCCTGGAGCACCCGTTGCAGTGCAAGATCGGAACCGATCACCACCGGTCGTCGCCGACCCCGGTGCGAAAGCACCCGGTCGAGCTCGGACGGGCTCTCCGGATACGCCACCTTGACGTCCGCACCTCCGCAGAGGACGTCCTTCGCGATCCGCACCGACTCGCCGTCGGTCTGCCGGGCCGCCGGGTCGAGGAGCAGCAGGAGCGGCTCGGGGCCGCCGGTTGCAGGCGTGGACAGGGACGACACGACCGGTCCTTCCTCAGGTAATCTCTCGGTGCAAGAGCCCCTTGCGCTATTGCGCCAGGGGCTTCGTCTATCTCGGGGCAGACTGCGGCCTACGCAGGATGCCCCAACCGGAAGGGGTGTACGCCTGTGCCGGCACTCGTGCTCGTTGGCGCTCAGTGGGGGGACGAGGGCAAGGGGAAGGCGACCGACCTCCTCGGTGGCTCCGTCGACTACGTCGTCCGCTACCAGGGCGGCAACAACGCCGGTCACACGGTGGTCATCGGCGACCAGAAGTATGCCCTGCATCTGCTCCCTTCCGGCATCCTCAGCCCGAATGTGACGCCGGTGATCGGCAACGGCGTCGTCATCGACCCGGGCGTGCTGCTCTCCGAGCTGGGCGGCCTGAACGAGCGCGGCATCGACACCTCCAAGCTGCTGATCTCGGGCAACGCCCACCTGATCACGCCGTACCACCGCACCCTGGACAAGGTCACCGAGCGCTTCCTCGGCAAGCGCCGGATCGGCACCACCGGCCGCGGCATCGGCCCGACCTACGCGGACAAGATCAACCGCGTCGGCATCCGCGTGCAGGACCTCTTCGACGAGTCGATCCTGCAGCAGAAGATCGAAGCCGCGCTGCACGACAAGAACCAGCTGCTGGTCAAGCTCTACAACCGCCGCGCCATCCCGGCCGAGCTGGTGCTGGAGGAGTACCTCGGCTACGCGGACAAGATCAAGCCGTTCCTGGCCGACACCACGCTCGTCCTGGACGAGGCGCTGAAGGCCGGCAAGGTCGTCCTGCTGGAGGGCGGCCAGGGCACCCTGCTCGACGTCGACCACGGCACGTACCCCTTCGTGACCTCGTCGAACCCGACCGCGGGCGGCGCCTGCACCGGCGCCGGCATCGGCCCGACCAAGATCGACCGGGTCATCGGCATCCTGAAGGCGTACACCACCCGCGTCGGCTCGGGCCCGTTCCCGACCGAGCTGCTGGACGCCGACGGCGAGGCCCTGCGCCGGATCGGTGGCGAGCGCGGTGTCACCACCGGCCGCGACCGCCGCTGCGGCTGGTTCGACGCGGTGATCGCGCGCTACGCGACCCGGGTCAACGGCCTCACCGACTTCTTCCTCACCAAGCTGGACGTGCTGACCGGCTGGGAGCAGATCCCGGTCTGCGTCGCGTACGAGATCGACGGCAAGCGCGTCGAGGAGCTCCCGTACAACCAGTCCGACTTCCACCACGCCAAGCCGATCTACGAGACGCTGCCGGGCTGGACCGAGGACATCAGCAAGGCGAAGACCTTCGCCGACCTGCCGAAGAACGCGCAGGCGTACGTGAAGGCCCTGGAGGAGATGTCCGGCGCGCCGATCTCGGCGATCGGCGTCGGCCCGGGCCGGACCGAGACGATCGAGATCAACTCGTTCATCTGAGGCCGAGCCTCCGCCGAGCCGGAGCCTGCGTGATCGAAAGGCCCTGCGGGACGCTGCGTCCCGCAGGGCCTTTCTCCTTGCTCTCCAGGTTCTGCACTAGTGCAACAACCCATTGCATCTAGTGCAGAGTGGCGCTACTTTCGGGATCATGACTGCGAAGCTGCCTGCACCCGTGACCCTGACCGGCCGCCACGTCCGTCTGGAGCCGCTGAGCCGGGACCACCTCCCCGACCTCTGGGACGCCGTCGGCCCCGACCCCGACGTCTGGCGCTGGGTCCCGTTCAGTGCGCCGACGACGGAGGAGGAGCTCGGCGCGATGCTTGACCTCCGCCTCGCCGAGGTCGCGGCGGGGAACGCCGTGAAGTTCGCGGTGATCGACCTCGCGAGCGGGCGCGCCATCGGCGTGACCGGGTACTACGCGTTCGACGCGGAGGACGAGCTGGTCGAGATCGGCGGCACCTGGTACGCCCGGTCGGCATGGCGGACGGCGATCAACACCGAGTCCAAGCTGCTGCTTCTCGTCCACGCCTTCGAGGAGTTGGGCATGGGCCGGGTGTTCTGGAAGACGGACGCCCTCAACGACCGCTCGCGCAACGCGATCCTGCGCCTCGGCGCCCAGTACGAGGGCATCCACCGCCGTGAGAAGCGGCGGGCCACCGGGGTCTGGCGGGACACCGCCTACTTCTCGATGCTCGCCGACGAGTGGCCCGCCGCACGCGAGCGGCTGACCGAGCGGCTGGCCGCCGGATAGCCGTGCATCTGCCGGTCAGCGCCGACGGACGAGCCATCCGAGTCCAAGTCCCTTTTGACGGCGTGTCTTTCGCGCGGCTGACGGCTCGCGGTGATCTGTGCGACGACTCCGACATAGACCACGGAGACGAGGAGACCCGCCAGCGCCACGACATCCATCAGCCGCCGACCGCCGCAACCGCCCACACTGCCTTGCCGTACGACCCGATGAGTTCCACACCCCACTCATCGGCAAGTGCGTCCACGAGGTCAAGCCCCCGCCCGCTCGTTCGAGCGCCGTCCGACGCGCGCCGGACGATCGGGGCGGCGGACGCGTCCGAAACGGTGATGTAGAGCCTGCCGCAATGGAGTTCGAGCACGACGGTCGGGGGGCCGTCGCCGTGGAGCAGAGCGTTGGTGACCAGCTCGGAGAGGATGAGGCAGGGGGCGTCGGCGTCCAGGCCGATGGTGCGGAGGGTGTCCCGGAGAAGGCGGCGGAGCGCCCCGACCATCTCCGGGACGGCCGGCGGGAAGAGGTCGAGCCGGAACTCGCGGACGGGGTCCGATTCGAGCGGGCGCATGAGGGGAAGCAACATCGACTGTCTCCAGTCCAGTTGAGGTGAGGATGTTGATGAAGGGCCATCCACCCGTGGCCTGCCTCCGCCGACGATGGAGAGGGCAGGCGTCGGCAGCCTGCACTCGCCCATCCGGGGTGCGCTTCGGGCTTTCTGGTGACCAGTCAGCTCTTCGCCGCCGACGCTAGGCCCAATAGGGCAAGATTTGCTACTGAGCCGGTGGCGATTCACCCCATCGAGCTACCCTCCTCGGCCGGGCATCCCCGTGGGTAGACCCATTGCCAGCGGGGCGGCAGACTGCACCGGAGGCACCGACCGAGGAGAGATGCATGCCACCCCGCCTGTCGCCGACCGTGCGCCAGCAGCGACTCGGCATCGAGCTACGCAAGATGCGTGAGCATGCGGGCATGACCCCCAAGGCGATCGCAGCAGCGCTGGGGACTGACGTGCCCAAGATTTCCCAGATGGAGAACGGGAAGTCCGGCATCAGCACCGACCGCCTCAAGTCATGGGCAGCGAGCTGCAAGTGCACCAATACGGCGCTCGTCGAGGCGCTCACCCTCATGACGCACGATCGCGGCAAGCATTGGTGGCACAGCTTCCGAGGCCGAATCCCGAGCGGCATGCTCGACATCGCCGAGTTGGAACATCACGCGGAATCCGTGCTCGTGCTGAACACCGTGTCGATTCCCGGTCTGCTTCAAACCAGCCAATACGCCTCCGCCGTTTTCGCCAGGCTCCGCCCGCCCCTTCCCCGTCACGACGCCGATGTGCGGACGGCCTTTCGCATCCAGCGCCAGCAGATCCTCAGCGACGGCCACAAGCCCTTCGTCGCCTTCGTCCACGAGGCCGCCTTACGGATGCAGTTCGGAGGACCTGCCGTCCTCCGCGACCAGCTCGCAAGCCTGCTCGACGACGCCAGCCGACCCTGGATCACCGTCCGGGCGATCCCGTTCAGCATCGACACCTACCCTGGCTCCGGCGAGGATCTGTTCTTCGCTCAGGGCCATGTCCCCGAACTGGACACCGTGCAGATCGACCTTTCGCAGAGCCCGCAATTCATCCATGCAGAAGCCGAGCTGGACTCGTACCGTGCCATCGTTGCGGAGTCCGAGACCACTGCGCTCAGCCCGGAAGACTCCCGTGACTTCATCCATCTCATAATGAAGGACCTGAAAGGCTAGCAAGGCATGAGCAACTGGCAGAAGTCATCAATGAGTGGGAACAGCAACCAGTGCATCGAGGTCCGCACGGCCGGCAGCCTCATCGAGATCCGCGAGTCCGACGCCCCTGATGCCATCGTCGTCACCACCCCGCTGAAGTTCGCCCTCTGGCTCGAAGGCGTCAAGCGCGGCGAGTTCGACCACTTCGGCGCCTAGCGGAATCGTTCCGGTGGCCCCTCGCAACCTGCGAGGGACCACCGGGCCAAGTACACCGAACCGAAGGGCTCGTAAGCATGAACGACTGGCAGAAGTCCTCACCCGACCGCGGACCCGAGGAGTCCCTCGAAGTCCGCACGGTCGACGGCATGGTCGAGATCCGCGACCCCGACACCGGCGACATCATCGTCCGCACCACCCCCCGCAAGTGGGAGGCCTTCCTCCTCGGCGTGAAGGCCGGCGAGTTCGACCACTTCGTCGCCTGAGGCCCCACCCGGTGGCCCCTTGCGAGGCACAGGGGCCACCGGAAGTCGCCAGCCTTCGCCGTGCGGGTTGACCGACAGGAAGGCAGACTCCGATGCTCGGGGTCAGCTGGCGGGAGCAACAAGCTTCCAGCGTCTGCCCCGAGTCAGAATGCGCCGCTCCGCGCTTGTCTACCCGGACGGCTGTGGTCAAGTGGGGCTGTTACTGCTCTCGCGCAGGGGATGTGATTGCTGATGGACCATCAGGCGAGGCGGCTGGAGCCGTGGCGGATCCAAGGCGACCGCGTGGTCTACGACAATCCCTGGGTACAGCTCGCCCTCGTCGATGTCGAGCCGCCGGGAGTAGCCCGCTTCGAGCATCACGTCGTGCGGTTGAAGCGCGTGGCCATAGCTGCGGTGCTGGACCCCGAGGACCGCGTCCTGATGCTGTGGCGCTACCGCTTCGTACCGCAGTCCTGGGGATGGGAGCTTCCGGGCGGGATTGTCGACCATGGCGAGGACGGCCTCCAGGCCGCGCTACGCGAGGTCGAGGAGGAGACCGGCTGGCGACCAGAGCATCTCGAACACGTGGTGACGTTCCAGCCCATGATTGGAATGGTGGACTCACCGCACGAGATCTTCGTCGGCGCAGGGGCGACTCTGGTCGGCGAGCCTGAAGAGGGCGAGGAGACGGGCCACATTGCATGGGTCCCGCTCGCCGAGATCCCCTCGCTGATGGCTGAGGGGAAGTTGATGGGATCGGGCACCCTGGTCGCACTCCTGCACGTTCTGGCGTTCCGCAAGCGGTAGGGCGGTCTTCGGCGCACGCTGTTCCACGGCCCGTGGTTGATTCGGGCCCGGTGGCGGACGAAGCCAGTGCGGTTGGCGAGGAGTCTCGCCTGCCGTAAGTTGCTCACGGCCTGGCGATCCCGACACCGGCGACATCATCGTCCGCACCACTCCTCGCAAGTGGGCCGCGTACCTACTCGGCGTGAAGGCCGGCGAGTTCGACCACTTCGTCGCCTGAGGCCCTATCGGATAGTCCCTTGCCCCGCGCAAGGGGCCACCGGACATGCGAACTCCCGCACGAACGTGGACTATCCGTTCGATCAACTCTCCCCGCCGGTTTCCAGTAGTGGAAACTCTGCCCCCTTGCACCCCACTCTGAAGGACCGGGAGGATCGGCGCTGACACCGGAACCTTGCAGAGGGGGCACCGTGCTGGTCCGAAAGCTCGTCAGCTCGTGCGAAGACGGAGAATGTCCGACGTTGTACGCCACCGACCGAGGGACCATTCTCGTCCAGGGCGAGACTCCGGCGAACCACGGTCTGGAACTTCCCGGGCACGAGACGGTCGTGGAGATCCCGGCTGAACTCATCCGAAAGGCCATCCGTGACAACCTCATCCAGGACGCTTGCCCAGTGGTTCGATGAGTTCGAGGCGGAGGCGTTCAGGCTGGAGACCCTCGACGACTACAGCCAGTCCGGTGGAATCGACGCCTACCAAGCCTTTCTCGCCGGCGAGCCCCAACCCGAGTCGTTCAAGTCGGCGGCATGGCTGGACACCGTGCGCAACGCCACCGATGGGGGCAAGCGCATGTATCGGGTCCACATCCTCTCCCGCCCGCTCACACCGTACCTCCGGTTTGAACTCGGGTGGGGCTATCGGCGGAACGTTGAAGCCGGCGAGGAGTTCTTCATCCTCGACACGACCGACCGGGAGAACCCGATCCCGGATGCACCGGATTTCTGGATGTTCGACAACCGGACCATCGGAGCCATGAACTACGACGATCACGGAAAGTACCTCGGCGCGGAATTCCTGCCTGTCGAGCGCGTGCGCGAATTCGTCGCCTACCGGGACGTCGCGCTGGCGCACGCGGAGCCGTTCGCCGAATGGTGGGCAAAGCACAGCGAGTGAACAGAACCAACCTGGGAACGGCGCTGCGGGCACTGCGGCAGGCATCCGGCAAGGAGGCCAAGGCCATCGCCCGCAGCGCCGTCATGTCTGCGAGCAAGCTGAGCAAGATCGAGAACGGGCGGGTGGCGCCGACGGTCATGGACGTCGATCGCATCCTCACCGCCATAGGCGTTTCGGACGAGGTCAAGACGGAGTACCTGGCGGCAGCCCGGGCAGCAGCCACGGAAGCCGTGGCGTGGCGCGAGTACCGGCGTCTCGGCTACCACAGGAAGCAGCAGCAGATCATGGCGCTCGACCAATCCATGACCGCACTGAAGCTGTTCCAGCCATCATTGGTCCCAGGCCTATTGCAGACTCCGGAATATGTCCGATCCATTCTGACCAGGAAGAACCTGGGAGATGAATCTCTCAGCCGTACAATCAGCGCTCGGATCGAGCGGCAAGGAGTCATCTATGACTCCGCCAAGACTCTGAGCTTCGTCATCACCGAGCCGGTTCTTCGCTGGCGCATACTTCCACCTGCGATCATGGCCGGGCAGCTCGACAGAATCATCTCGGTGTCCCGGCTGCCCAACGTCGACATCCGGATCGTTCCACTCGCGGCAGAGCAGGTGGACGTGCCGGGGCACTCGTTCGTGATCCGAGACGACCGAGTAGTGACGGTGGAGACAGTCCATGCCGAACTCGTCGTAACCGACCCCCGGGATGTCTCCTCCTATCTGGACAAGTTTGACAGATTCGCAGAGATGGCCGCTGCCGGCGACTTGATGCGGCTGCTGGTTGAGCAAATTCGAGACGAGTATTTGCAAGGATAGAAAGCGGCTGCACGCAGCCCCCTCTCCAAGGGCCCCGACAAAGATTCTTTCCGGAACTGGAAATCTATGTAAGGCCTCGGGTTTTCCGGCCTACCTTGGTTCCCACCCAGAGGAGCCACCGTCACGGGGAGCCACGACATGGCCGAAGCCACGAGATCGCCACAGCCCGAGCCGGCGTTGCCGCACAGTCGGCGCGACTGGGCGGCAACGCTTCACAGGATCCAGAACAGCCCGATCCGGCTGGACCTGGCGACTGGTGCTCTCGTCGAACTGGTCAGCGAGGACAGCGGGGTGGCCGTCGTGCACCCGCTCTTCCAGCCGGCTGGGCCGCGACGGACGGTGCCGTCCGATCGACTCGTTCGCCGGCTCAGCGATGGGATCGTCCGTGGCTGAGGCATGGGTGCCCAGGGCCGGGCAGCGGGTGTACGAGCGCGGGACCGGGGCCGCCGTCGAGGTGATGGAGATCTGCCAGTTCAGTGTCTACGTCCGGCCGTTGAGGGGTGGGCGGGAACGGGTCGTCCGCGCCTCCGACCTCATTCCACCGGACGACGCGCCCGGTGGCTTCTTCGACTGGCAGGCGGCACGCGGGTAGTCGTCGCGCGGCTTGTGAACAACAACGCGCAGAGAGAGGGAGATTCATGTCCATCGCAACCTTGAACCGCCACCCCCAGAGCGGCCACGCCTTCGACCGGCCCGAGTCGCGGCTGCCGCTGAGCACGGCCGGAGCCACGCCGCTGCCCGCGCTGGACGACCAGCTCGGGCCCGCGAACCCGTTCGCGTTCCGCTTCCTCGTCCCGGTCACCGGCGCCGGCGGCGTCCTGCCGGCCGACCTCGCGTACGACGAGGACTCGCAGACCTGCACCTACGAAGGCCTGCCGCCCGGCGTCTACCTGACCAGCGCGCCGCCCAAGACCTTCGGCCCGACCCAGCCGAGCGGCCAGATGGACGCGCCGGACGACCCGGGAAGCAGCAACGACTGAGATGGCGACTTCCGGCGCTGTCCTCGTCCTCACGGGGGCGTTCGATCCGACCGCAGATCTCGTGATCGAGGAGCTGAACCGGCGTGTGGTGCCCGTCTTCCGAGCCGACACGGCCTGGTTCCCGTCGAGGCTGGCCCTGGCGGCCGGCCTCGACGGGACCGATTGGCGCGGCACGCTCGCCACGGACCGCCGCACGCTCGACCTGGCCACTGTCCGTGCGGTCTACTATCGCCGGCCCACGCCCTGCGAGTTTCCGGAGTCCATGCCCCGGGAGGCACGGGCGGTGGCGATGGCCGAGGCGCGACGCGGATTCGGCGGGCTGCTGTCGGCGCTTCCGGCCCGGTGGCTGCCGCCGCCGGGCCGGGCTGCGGATGCCGAGTACAAGCCGCTCCAACTCCGCGTCGCGGCCGAGTGCGGGCTACGCGTTCCTCGAACGCTGATCACCAATAGTCCGGTGGAGGCAGCGGCGTTCGCCGAGCGGATCGGTACGCCGGTGGTCTACAAGCCCTTCACCCCGATCCGGGGGACGGTCGACGGGCAGTCGGTGGCGGTCTACGCGGGCCTGCTCCGGCCCGACGATGCCGGGCACCCCTCCATCGCCACCACGGCCCATCTGTTCCAGGAGTGGGTGCCCAAGGCGCACGAGGTCCGACTGACTGTCGTCGGCCGCAGGTTGTTCGCCGCCCAGATCCACGCGGGCTCGGCAGCCGCCCGCGTGGACTGGCGCAGCGACTACGACAGCCTGACCTACCGCGTCTGCGAGCCACCGGCACACGTGGCGGCTGGAGTTCACCGCGTGCTCGACCAACTCGGCCTTCCATACGGCGCGTTCGACTTCGTCGTCACGCCGTCGGGTGACTGGACGTTCCTGGAGGTGAATCCCAACGGGCAGTACGGGTTCATCGAGCAGGCGACCGGACTGCCCATCACCGCCGCCATCTGCGACTACCTGCAAGGAACCGACACATGACCGAAACCGTGGAGACCGAGAGCCGGATCCTCCGCGCCCGGGTGGGGCTCGTCTCCGACATCGAGCGCTGCAGTGCCGTCCTCTCCTCGCGGGTGGTGGAGGCGTTCCTGAATGTGCCCCGGCACCCGTTCGTGCCGGTGTTCCACTCCTCCGACCGCACGGGCCGCCTCACGAGTGCGGACGGTGAGGTGTGGCTGCGCGAGGTCTATGCGAACCGGGTGCTGGTCACCGAAGTGGACGACGTGGGCGGAACGGCGACGTCCTCCTCCACGCTGCCGAGTCTGATGGCCGACATGCTCGACGCCCTGGACATCCGCCTGGGCGACCGGGTGCTGGAGATCGGCACCGGTACCGGTTACAACGCCGCGCTGCTCTGCCACCTCGCGGGCGCGGAGAACGTCACCACCCTCGACTGCGCCGCTCCGCTGGTCACCGCTGCCCGGGACCGCCTTCGCGAGGTCGGCTTCGAGCCGGACGTCCTCGCGGCCGACGGCGCCGCCGGGCACCCCGGCGGCGCCCCGTACGACCGGATCATCGCCACCTGCTCCGTCCCGCGCATCCCGCAGGCCTGGCTCGACCAGTGCGCACCCGGTGGGACCATCGTCGCCCCGATCGGCGGTGCGCTGGACGGCGGGGCCGTAGCCTGCCTGACCAAGCTGCCGGACGGGCGCGCGGTGGGCCGCTTCCTGGCCGCACCCGCCGCGTTCATGCCCCTGCGGTCGGGGGCGGCCACCACGCCCGCCGTCCCCGGGAGCGTCGAGGGGCAGCAGCGCACCACGGCCGTCGGCGCCCGCGTCCTGGACGACTACGGCTTCTCCTTCTGGGCTTCCCTCCACCTGCCGCCGAACGTCGTCCGGCAGGCGGGCACGCTTCACGACCCGGTCGACGGCTCGGCCGCCCAGGTGCAGGACCATCCCGACGGCCCGGCCACGGTGACGACGGCGGGGCCGCAGGACCTCTGGCAGATCGTCGAAGCCGCCCACACCGCATGGCAGCGCCACCACCGGCCGCGCCGGGAGTGGCTCACCATCGAGGTGACGGCGGACGGCCAGAGGATCGGCCACTCGGCGCCGAACGCCACGTCGGCGTCGTGGGCCCGCTGAAAGCCCGTAGCCCCGCTGCTCAGGAAGTCGGCCAGTCCGACTTCCTGAGCAGCGGGACCGGATCGCCCTCGGTGGCGGCGGACGGGGCGAGGAGAATGACGGCCCGACCGACGACCAGAGAATCGAGCTCCCCCGTGCCGACGGACGCACCCGTGATCCGCAGTGACGTACCCGGGTCCTTCGCCTGGAGGGTGTTCCACGAGCGGCACCCTGAGCTTCTCCGGCAGGTACTGGCCGCGCTGCCCTACGGGCCCGACGAGCGGGCGGCGGTGGAACGGCTGCTGGCGGAGAGCACCGGCGGCGTGCTGGAGCCGCTGGACGAGAGCGCGCACGACCACGCCGAATGGCTGGCGTGGGGCGCGGGCCTGTGGGGGCGGCCCTGGGGGGAGGCGCCGTTCCTGTGGGCGGAGAGCTACTTCTACCGCCGGCTGCTGGAGGCCACCGGGTACTTCCGCCCCGGCGCGTGGCAGGGCATCGACCCGTTCGGTCCGTTCAAGGCGGCCGAGCTGGCGGGCGCGCCGGTGGACGGCGGCGACGGGCGGCCGGAGGCGCTGCTCGCGGCCTCGCTGTGGGGGAACCGGGCCGACCTGGGGTTCCGGATCACGGCGGGCGAGGGGGCCGAGGCCGACGCCGACGCACTGGTGGTCGACGACGGCGCCGACTTCTGGGCGGAGCTGGAACGGACGGCGGGCGGCCGCGTCTGCGTCGTCGCGGACAACGCCGGGCGGGAGCTGCTGCCGGACCTCGCCCTGATCGACCACCTGCTGACCGGCGGACTCGCGGGCGAGGTGGCGCTGTACGTGAAGCCCCACCCGTACTTCGTGTCGGACGCGACCATGGCCGACGTCCTGGCGAGCGTCTCCCACCTGCGGGACGGGGCCGTCGGCGAGCGCCTCCGGCGGGCGATGCACGACGGCACGCTCACCGTCCGCACCCACCCGTTCTTCTGCGCGCCGCTGCCGTTCCACGACCTGCCCGCCGAGCTCCGGGCGGAGTTCGCCGGCGCGGCCCTCACCGTGTTCAAGGGCGACCTCAACTACCGCCGTCTGGTCGGCGACCGGCACTGGCCGCCGACCACGTCGTTCGCGGAGGCCGTCCGGCACTTCCCCTCGCCCGTCGCGACGCTGCGCACGCTCAAGTCGGAGGTGATCGTCGGACTCGACGCAGCGACCGCCGAGCGGTTGAACGGCACCGGGACGGCATGGCGGACGAACGGACGGCACGCGGTCGTCCAGGTCCACCGGCCGTCCGCCTCGTGAAACGGGAGAGGGGGAGACCCGCAGGCTTCGCTAGGATTGGGGCGCCCACAGTGGAACTTCGCTCTGTGTGGCAGCCCGGGAGCCGGCGAACGCGTCGGGCTTCCGTTGCGGCCCCCAGACCCTGCGCCTGTCACGGCACTCCGGGTAGGGGTGCGTGCGGGAGAAATTGGAGCATCCGAGGATGGCTCGGCACCTGATCACCAGCGCCCTTCCGTACATCAACGGGATCAAGCACCTGGGCAACATGGTCGGGTCGATGCTCCCGGCGGACGTCTACTCGCGGTATCTGCGGCAGCGCGGGCACGAGGTGCTCTACATCTGCGCGACGGACGAGCACGGGACGCCGGCCGAGCTGGCCGCACAGGAGGCGGGGCTGCCGGTCGCCGACTTCTGCGCACAGGCGCACGACCAGCAGAAGGCGGTCTACGACGGGTTCCGCCTCTCGTTCGACCACTTCGGGCGCAGCTCGTCGCCGCAGAACCGGGAGATCACCCAGGAGATCGCGCGCGAGCTGCACGCGAACGGGTTCATCGAGGAGCGGGCGATCCGCCAGGTGTACTCGGTGACGGACGGGCGGTTCCTGCCGGACCGGTACATCGTCGGCACCTGCCCGCACTGCGGCTACGACAAGGCGCGCGGTGACCAGTGCGAGAACTGCACCCGGGTGCTGGACCCGACGGACCTGCTGGAGCCGCGTTCGGCGATCAGCGGCAGCTCCGACCTGGAGGTGCGCGAGACCAAGCACCTGTTCCTGCTCCAGTCGAAGCTGACCGACCAGGTCGAGGAGTGGGTGGCCGCGCACGGCGACCAGTGGCCGGTGCTGGCCTCCTCGATCGCCCGCAAGTGGCTGACCGAGGGCCTGCAGGACCGCGCGATCACGCGTGACCTGGAGTGGGGCGTGCCGGTGCCGGCCGACGTGTGGCCGGAGCTGGCGGCGGAGGGCAAGGTCTTCTACGTCTGGTTCGACGCCCCGATCGAGTACATCGGCGCCACCAAGGAGTGGGCGGACGCGGCGGCGGACGGCGAGCTCCGGGACTGGAAGTCCTGGTGGTACGAGGCCGACGAGACCGTCCGGTACACCGAGTTCATGGCCAAGGACAACGTCCCGTTCCACACGGTGATGTTCCCCGCGACCATCCTCGGCTCGCGGCAGCCGTGGAAGAAGGTCGACTACGTCAAGGCCTTCAACTGGCTGACGTACTACGGCGGCAAGTTCTCGACCAGCCAGAAGCGGGGCATCTTCACCGATGTCGCGCTGGAGCTGCTGCCGGCCGACTACTGGCGCTACTTCCTGATGGCGCACGCCCCCGAGTCGGACGACTCCAGCTTCACCTGGGACCTCTTCGCCTCGGTGGTCAACAAGGACCTCGCCGACACCCTCGGCAACTTCGTCAACCGGGTGCTCTCCTTCAGCCGCAAGCGGTTCGGCGACGACGTCCCGGCCGGGCACGCGGCGGGCGAGGCGGAGGAGCGGCTGGGCGCGCAGATCGCCGAGCTGCTGGCCGAGTACGAGGCCCAGCTGGACGCGCTGAACTTCCGCAAGGCGGCACAGAGCCTGCGCACACTGTGGAGCGCGGGCAACGCGTACCTGGACGAGAAGGCTCCGTGGCTCCAGGTGAAGACGGACCCGGAGGCGGCCGCGCTGACCCTGCGGACGGCGATGAACCTGATCCACCTCTACGCGGTTGTGTCCGAGCCGTTCATCCCGGCGGCGGCCGGGGCGATGCGCGAGGCGTTCGCGCTGCCCGCCGAGGCGCCGGCGCGTACGCAGGCGTGGGTGAGCGCGGAGGAGGCGCGCGCGCTGGACTTCGTGCCGGCGGGTACGGCGTTCACCGTGCCGCCGGTGCTGTTCGCGAAGATCACCGACGAGGACCTGGCGGCCTGGTCCGCCCGGTTCGGCGGCGAGTAGGCGAACGGGCGAGCAGCCCGGTCGTCGCACAGGCGAGGGGCGGGCAGGGACAGCAGTAGGTCGGGTGGCCCCCGTCGCGACGACGCGACGGGGGCCACCCGCCTGCGTCAGGGGGTCGTTTCCGCGGCCACCCAGGCGAGGTAGGCGCTGCTGCCGGTGACCACCGGGACGGCGACGACCTCGGGGGTGTCGTAGTCGTGGTGCCCGGTGATGAAGCCGGTGAGGCGGGTGGCGAGGTCGGCGCGGGTCTTGAAGTCGACGCGCCACTCGGGGCTCTCCTGCACTTCGTCGGCCCACCGGTAGACCGACTGGACCGGGTAGACCTGCGCGCACGCGGCCAGGCGTTCGCGCACCACGGCGGCGGCCAGGGTGCGGGCCTTGGACTCGGCGTCGAAGGTCGTGGTCACCACGACGACATCGGGGTTCGAAGCTGCCATGCGGCGACCGTACCGCCCGGCCGCCGGGCACCGCGCTGCACAGGAAGTCGGCCGGGTCGACTTCCTGTGCGCGGGCAAGGGCGAGGACGAGGGCGCGGCAAGGCGAGGCGAGGCGAGGCGCGGGCAGGGGAACGGGCCGGGCAGGCAAAGGGCCCGGGGCAGCAGCGGGGCGCTGTGCTCAGCCGAGGGAGCGGCGGGCCGTGGTGAGGAGCGGGGCGAGGTCGGGGGTGACGGCGGCCTCCTCGTCCAGGGTGTTGGTGAGGGTCTCCTCGTAAGTGGCCCGGGCCTCCTGGTGGCGGGCGCGCCCGGTGGCGGTGATCACGGTGTAGACGCCGCGCTTGTCGTCCGGGCAGAGGTCCCGGTAGGCGAAGTCCGCGGCGTGCAGCCGGGCGACCAGGCGGGTGACCGAGCTCTGGTTGAGGCCGAGGCTGCCGGCGAGGTCCTGCATGCGCAGCTCGCCCCTGGGGGCCTCGGCGAGGTACCCGAGGGCGCGGTACTCGGAGAGGCCGAGGCCGTGCCGGCGCTGGAGCGCGGTGGTGAGGCGGCCCTCGACGTGCGCGTGCAGGGCGGTGAGCCGGCTCCACATCCGGGAGTCCGACGTCCGGCCCTCGGGCGTCCCGGCGTCCGAATCACCGCTGGTGGGGCTGGGTTCCGAGTCCATGGGCTGCTCCTGGCGCAGGTGGGGCGGGTTGACACAGGTTACTTGTACATGCATGCTCTTGCCCAGTCGACATCAACTTGCACATACATGCAACAACTAACGTCACGACGAACCCGGGGGGTTCCCATGGCCTGGATCTACCTGCTCATCGCCTCGGTCTTCGAGGTCGTCTTCGCCCTCGCGACCAACGCCACCCACGGCTTCACCGTGCTGGGCCCGTCCCTGCTGGCCGCCGCGGCCGCCGCGGGCGGGATCTTCTTCCTCAGCCTCGCCCTGAAGACCCTCGACGTCGGCGTCGGCTACACGGTGTGGACCGGGATCGGCTCGATCGGCACCGTCATCCTCGGCTCGGTGATCTTCCACGAGTCGATGAACCCCGGGAAGGCGGCGGCCTTCGTCCTGATCATCGGCGGCGTGCTCGGCCTCAAGCTCGCCGACAGGCTCAGCGGCTCCGAGCAGTCCGCCACCGCCTGATCCCGCGCAGCCACCGACCCCGACCGACCAAGGAGCACACCGTCATGGCCTGGATCTTCCTCGCGATCGCCGTCGTCTTCGAGATCGTCTTCGCCCTCGGCACCAACGCCACCCACGGCTTCACCAAGCTCTGGCCGTCCGTCCTGACCCTGGTCGCGGCCGCGGGGGGCATCTTCACCCTCAGCCTCGCACTCAGGACGCTGGACGTCAGCGTCGGCTACACCATCTGGACCGGGCTCGGCTCGATCGGCACGGTCGTCTTCGGCGCTCTGATCTACAAGGAGCGGATCACCCTGCCCAAGCTGCTCTCCTTCGCCTCGATCATCGCCGGAGCCGTCACCCTGAAGCTGGCGTCCGGCCTCTGACGATCAGTCACCTTCACCCGATCGTGAACTCGACCCGCCCTCCTCCGTCGGCCAGACTGGCAGGACCGGCTCCGGCCGACGTGAGGGAGGTGCCGGTGAGCGCCGAGGTCGAGCCCCTGGCCGAGTGGTACGCGCGACGGGCCGACCGGCGCCGCGCCCCCGGCACGCGGGACGCGATCACGCCGGCCGCAGGGCCGCGCCGCCCACGTACTCCACGACGTGCCACGGCTGGTCATCGAGTGGGACGGCTTCGCCTGGCAGCCGATCGGCGTGGCCGGCAACTACGCGGAGGCGTACCCGCAGATCGTCCGCACCGGGCCGGCCGAGGCGTTCCCGCAGGCCGAGACCCCGGCGCCGCTGCTGCGCAAGGGCACCGGGCGGCACCGGAAGCCGGTCCAGGCCGGCTGACCGGCGGCGCCCGCTCCGGCCCCGGCCTGCGGATCACCGCCGCAGCGGGGCTTTCTCAGCCCTCCGCCCGGGCGGTGTGGACGGTGATGGCGGCGAGGTAGAAGGCGTCGGGGCGGGCGAGGATGCCGGTGGGGGCGTCACGGTCGAGCAGGGCGTCCAGCGTGGCGAGGTCCGCGGCGTCCAGGCTCTCCTCCAACTGGGCACGGCGGCGGTCGAGATGGCCGTACAGGTGCTCGCGGGCCGGGGCGGCGAGCGGAGCCGGCCACTCGACGAGGAAGGTGCGCGAGCCGGCGGGGGTGAGACCGGCCCGGGACAGCATGGCCGGCCAGTCCTCCACCTCCTCGATGACGCCCGGGAGTTGGGCACGCATCGCAGCGAAGCCGTCCTCGTGGGCGGCGTCCAGCCGGGCCTGGAGCCCGGGGCGGCCGAGGCCGAAGTCCCGCGGCAGGAACCGCAGCGGCAGCCCGCGTTCGGCGACGGCGAGCAGGCCGCCCGGACGCAGCGAGCCGGCCAGGGCGGTCAACGCCGCCTGCTGGTCGCCGAGATGGTGGACCGCCTGGGACGACCAGATCAGGTCGGCCGCGCCGAGAAGGCCGAACTCGGCGGGAAGATCTGCCTGTTGGGTGGCGACACGGCCGGACGAGCGGGCCTCGGCCCGGGCCAGCAGGGCGGCCGACTGGTCGACGGCGACCACCTCGGCGGCCGGGAACACGTCGGCGAGCAGGCCCGCGACGACGCCCGGGCCACTACCGACATCCAGCACCCGCCCGACGGAGGCGCCGTCCACCAACTCGCCCAGCCACTGGGCGGCCTGGGCGAACGCCGGGGTGTTGAGTTCGCCCTCGCGCTCCAGGAAGGCGGCCAGCGCCGACCAGTCCGTGTCGGTCGCGGGCGCGTGGTGACCGTGGTGGTCGTGGTGGTCGTGGTGCGCCGGGGTGGGGGCGGGGGCGGGCTGGTGCGGTTGGTGCATGACCTGCTCCGTTCGGATCGGTGGCCGGTTCGGGATCGGCGGCGGATTCGGGGGCGGTGGCGGGTCCAGTGCGCGGCGGCGTGTCACTCCGCCTGTCGCCCACGGCGATCACCTCCACCGCCAGGCTGCGACGGGCCCCGCGTCTCCGGCAAGCTTTGTTGCCGGTTCCGCAAACGGCGCCGCCGGTCACCCGGTCCGCCCGGCGCGCCGCACGCCGGTCACCCCGCCGGTCACCCGGCGCGCCACCCCGCCCGTCACCCGGTGCGGCGCCAGTACGAGCGCGCGGCGGCCGCCAGGGCCACGCCGTAGACGGCGAAGGCGCCCAGGCCGATCCAGCAGACCAGCAGCACGTCCGCCTCGGTGGGGAACTCCCCGCGAGGCACGGTCACCAGACCCATGGTGGCGAGCGCCGCGTACCCGATGCCGAAGATCCCGTACGGCGCGAGGGTGGCGGCGCCGAGCAGCGCGGGGGTGAGCGGCAGCCAGCGGGGCACGCGACGGCCGCGCAGCAGCAGCGTCCAGCGCGGGAACACCTGGCCCCACGGGCGGACCAGACCCCAGAGCAGGAACACACCGAGCACCGCCAGCAGCGCCGTCGCGTCCACGCCCCAGGACGCCAGGGTGAGCCAGAGCCCGGAGGCGCCGTTGCGTTCGGCGTCGGCCCGCATCGCGGCCCCGCTCAGGCCGGCGAAGGTGCCGCCGAGGGCCCAGATCACCTTCATCACGACGTACGGCACGAAGGCCACCGTCCCGGCCAGGGCCGCCAGTTGGACCTGTCCCGAGGCCGCCGACGGCGCCGGGAGTGCGTCCGCTCCGCCCGCCCGGGCGGGCGAACGGCCGGTGCGCGCGGTGGCCGCCAGCAGGACGGCGCCGAGCGCCGACAGCGCACGCTGGGCCGCAGCCGGCCAACTGTCCACGTTCTGGTTGAAGACCAGCGTGATGACGTCCATCAGCAGACTGAACGCCGCCACGCCGGACAGGACGCAGAGCGTCCCGAGCACCGCCCGCAGCGCCGGGCGCAGTCCGCACCACGCCGTCGCGGCACCGGCCAGGGCGGCGGCACCACCCACCGCCGCTACCGCCCACCCCAGCCAGGTCACCCCGAACAGCGCCGTCCCGGTCGCCGCGCAGCCGGCTCCGAAGCCCGCGTACGCGACGCCCCAGACGGCCACCCCCCGGCCGTCCCTGCCCCACCCGGACGCACCCGGCCCAGCCGCACCCCGCCCGGGCACGCCCCGCTCGCCCGCCCCCCGCACCGTCGCCCAACCGCTCGCAGCTGTCATGCCCCCAAGCTCCCACCGGCCGCCCCGCCCCGGCCTCCCCCTCCCAGGGGACCCCCTCCCCCTCCGGAGGGAGGGCCGCGGTCCCGAGACCCCCGGCCGGAGTCCCGAGCCCCCCGGCCGCGGTCCGAGACCCCCGGCCGGATTCCGGCGGAGCGCGGCCCCCTCCGCCCCTTGCCCTGGAGCGCGCTCCAGGCCCTACCGTCGGGAGCGGAAACACGGCTCCCGAACAGGGACGGCCACCCACTCACCACCAGGGGGAGCAGAACCATGCGCTACCGCGTCCTCGGCGGCACCGGCATCGAGGTGAGCGCCTACTGCCTCGGCACCATGATGTTCGGCGCGGTCGGCAACCCCGACCACGACGACTGCGCCCGGATCATCCACACCGCCCTCGACCAGGGCGTCAACTTCGTCGACACCGCCGACATGTACTCGGCGGGCGAGTCGGAGGAGATCGTCGGAAAGGCCCTGCAGAGCCGCGGCAACCGCGACGACGTCGTCCTCGCCACCAAGGTGCACTTCCCGATGGGCGAGGGCCGCAACCGGGGCGGCAACTCCCGCCGCTGGATCGTCCGCGAGGTGGAGGAGAGCCTGCGGCGGCTGCGGACCGACTGGATCGACCTCTACCAGGTCCACCGGCCCGACCACACCACCGACATCGAGGAGACCCTCTCCGCGCTCGGCGACCTCGTCCGGGCCGGCAAGATCCGTGCCTTCGGCTGCTCGACCTTCCCCGCCGAACAGATCGTCGAGGCGTACCACGTCGCCGACCGCCGCGGCCTGCCGCGCTTCCGCACCGAGCAGCCGCCGTACTCGCTGCTCGCCCGCGGCATCGAGCGGGACGTGCTCCCGACGGTCCAGCGGCTCGGCATGGGCGCGCTGACCTGGAGCCCGCTCGCCTCCGGCTTCCTCACCGGCCGCTACCGCAAAGACCGCCCGATCGACCTCACCACCGGCCGGGCCGCCCTCACCCCGGCACGCTTCGACCCGGCACTGCCGGTCACCGCGGCCAAGCTCGACGCCGTCGAGCAGCTGACCGCGCTCGCCGACGACCTCGGCCGCACCCTGCCCGAGCTGGCCCTCGCCTTCCCGCCGGCGCACCCGGCCGTCACCTCGGTGATCATCGGCCCGCGCACCGGGGAGCAGCTGGCGGCGGCCCTCAAGGGTGCCGACCTCGTCCTGGACGACGCCGCCCTCGACCGCATCGACGCGATCGTCCCGCCCGGCACCAACCTCTACCACCCCGACGGCGTCTGGCAGCCCTCCGCCCTCACCGACGCTGCGCGGCGCCGCCGCCCCCTCACCGACCGCCCGGCGGGGTAGCGGGCGGGCACCGGCCTACCGCCGCAGCAGGTCGATCACCCCGGTGAGGTCCTCCGCGCCGCCGCCCTCCGCGAGCCGCCGCTCCATCAGGGCCAGGTAGGGCGTGAGCAGTTCGGCGCTCACGCCCTGCTCCTCGGCGGTGCGCAGCAGGGTGGACGTCCCGGCGACCTGCATGGCGAGGTTCGAGACGACGCCCTGGGTGTAGTCGCCGCTCTCCAGCTGCTCGGCGGTCCTGGCCGCCGATCCGGCCATCGCGCCGATCCAGGAGGTGAGCAACGGGGCGAGGTCCGCCGGGGCGACGGACTCCTTGCGGACCAGCGCGAAGGCGTGCGCGACCCCGGCGAACATGCCGTACATCGCGCTCAGCAGCGCCACGTCGTGCAGTGCGGCGAAGCCGGCGTCCGCTCCGACGTAGGTGGTTCCGGCCGGGACGGCGAGGGTGTCCCGGTGCTCCTCGAACAGCTCGCGCGAGCCGCTGTAGAAGACGTACGGGCCCGCCGCCGGGGTGCCGATCATCGGCGGTACGGCCATGATCCCGCCGTCCAGGTAGCGGGCGCCGCGGTCGCGGGCCCACTCGGCCCGGGCGCGGGCCCGGCCGGGGGTGCTGGTGGTCAGGTTGACCAGGTCCTTGCCGGCCAGGTCGATGCCGTCCAGTGCCTCGTCGACGGAGGCGTCGTCCAGCAGGCAGACGACCAGCAGCCGGTTGGCGGCGACCGCCTCGGCGGCGGTGGCCGCGACGCCGGTGCCCCGGGCGGCGAGCGGTTCGGCCCGGGCGGGGGTGCGGTTCCAGACGGTCAGCGGGTGCCCGGCAGCGAGCCAGGCACGGGCGAGCGCGGTGCCCATCGCGCCGAGTCCGAGCAGGGTGACGGGGGTCTTCGACGCGGGGTCGACGATGTTCTGTGTCATGCCGATCAGGCTCGTCGCAGGCCCCGGGCGTGATCAAGTACGCACTTCGAAGTGGGTGGTTACCCTGAGGTGAGCGAGCAGGTCGGGCCGGGGTGAGAGGTGGGGCATGGCGACGGTGCCGAGGCCGGGCGCGTACGTCTGCGGGATCGACGCCGCGATGGACGTGATCGGCGGCAAGTGGAAGGTGCTGATCCTCTGGGCGCTGGACGAGCGCCCGGGCTGCCGGTTCGGCGAGCTGCGCCGCCTGGTGCCGGGCATCACCGAGAAGGTTCTCGCCGCCCACCTCCGCGAGCTGGAGGCGGACGGCATCGTGCACCGCGAGGCGTACGACGAGGTGCCGCCGCGGGTGGAGTACGCGCTGACGCCGGTCGGCGCGCGGCTGAACGCGGCGCTGGCACCGCTGGGCGCCTGGGGCCGCGAGCACGTCCTCGGCGGGGTGGCGCACCCCGCCCGACCGAGCAGCCCTGCCTGACCGGTCTGCCCTGCCTGACCGGTCTGCCCTGCCTGACCGGTCTGCCCCGCCTGACCGGTCTGCCCCGCCCGAGCGGGAGGGCGGGACGGGCTCAGGCGATCGACGCCGCCACGATCGCCGCCACCGCGAGGTTGCAGCTGGCCGAGACCCACACCGCCGGGTGCGGCTCGGGGTCGACCAGGATCGCGCCGAGCTTGCCCGGCGTCAGCACGTCCACCACCCAGAACGCGACGGCCATCAGCACCAGGCCGAGCAGGCCGAAGCAGGCCGTGGAGACCAGGCCCTTCCCGAAGTCCTCGTACGTGTAGAGGATCGCGGTGAAGACGATGCCGCCGATGCCGAGCAGCGCCGAGCTGAGCAGCACGGCGGCGTTGCGGTTGCGCTCGACCCAGATCTGGTGGCCGAGCCTTCCGGGCGTCAGCACGTCCACCAGGCAGACGCCGAGGAGCAGCAGCACCACGCCGACGCCGCCGAAGGCGGCAGCCGCACCGAGGCCGTGCAGGATGTCGTTCACAGGTCTGTCCCCCGCGTCCACTCACTGAGCCGGCCCGTCCGGCCGGCTCCAACGGTCAAGGATCGGCAAAACATATCCCATCGGGCCGCGGCACCCCCCCCCCGGGATCCGGGGCCCTCCCGTACTCTTCGGCCCCACGCGTACCATCGGGCGCCATGACGCCGCCAATGCCCTCCTCCGCAGTCACCGGATCCGGCACCCCGGGGCGGGACGCCCGACGCCGATCGGGCCTCGTCACCCTCGGCATGGTCGGCACCCTGGCGCTGGCCCTGTCCGGCTGCTCCTCCTCCGGCGGCAGCAACCCGCCGAGCCGCTGCGTCGACCCGTCCACGCTCAAGGTGCTGGACACCCACTCCTGCACGAGCGGCGGCGCCACGGCCGGCCGCTGGTACTACTAGTGCGCCGGGCAGGCCGGCCTGGAGACGGTCGGCATCGCGATGGAGGACATCGGCTGGGACGGCCTCTCCGGCCGCTTCGTCGACCTCGAGCACCGCTTCGTCCGGGCCGCGTTCAAGCTCTACCCGTGGGAGTGGCTGGCCGAGGACGAGTTCGGCGGCCGGCTGCTGGACGTCATCGACCACGGCGGCGGCACCGGCTCCACCCTCTGGATCGAGCCGGCCTGGAAGATGCTGCTCTCCGACAAGGCGCTGCTGGCGGTGCTCTGGGAGCTCTACCCCGGCCACCCCAACCTGCTGCCCGCCTACCTGGACGGCCCGCGCGAGCTCGCCGGCCCGGACGGCCCCGGCTACGCGGCCAAGCCGCTGCTCGGCCGCGAGGGCGCCGGCGTCCGGATCGTCGGGCCGGACGGCCGCGAGACCCGGCTCGCCGACTGGGCCGGCGACCCGGACCGCTACGGCGCCGAGGGCCGCTGCTACCAGCAGTACCACCCGCTGCCCGACTTCGACGGCAACCGCCCGGTGCTCGGCACCTGGGTGGTCGACGGCGAGGCGGCGGGCCTCGGCATCCGCGAGACGGACGACAGCCCGATCACCCACCAGGGCGCCCGCTTCCTGCCGCACATCATCGTGGAGCCGAACCGGCCGGCCCCGAATCAATGACTGCGATTCACTGACCGACAGCCTCCGAACTCATCGGCCCCCTCATCGGGCACTCAGGGCCATCACCTGATTGACATGCGCCAATTGCCCTGATTTTTCGAGCACCTTACGTTGTTGACCATGACAGGGGCCGAGGACGATACCGGACGGGTGGTCGCAGGGCGCTACACCCTGGTGCGGCGGCTCGGCGCCGGGGGCATGGGCCGGGTCTGGCTCGCCCATGACGAGGTGTTGGCCTGCGATGTCGCGCTGAAGGAGATCGACGTCCCGCCGGGCCTGCCGGAGCAGGAGATGAGCGCCCGTATCGCCAGGGCCCGCAGTGAGGCGCGGCATGCCGCCAGGCTGCGGAACCACCCGCATGTCGCCACGGTGCACGACATCGTCGAGGAGAACGGTCTGCCGTGGATCGTCATGGAGTACGTGCCCGGCGCGACGGACCTGGAGGCCCTCGTGCACGAGCACGGGCCGCTGCCGCCCGCGGAGGTCGCGCGCATCGGTCTGGCCGTCCTCGATGCCCTGACGGAGGGCCATCGGCTCGGCATCCTGCACCGGGACGTCAAGCCGGCCAACATCCTGCTGACGAGCCCCGCACCTCGGACGTCGCGCCCCGGGGAAGGCGGAGGGGTGCTGCTGGCCGACTACGGCATCGCGCTGGAGCCGGCCTCGGGTGAGCCCCGGCTCACCTCGGCTTCCGGGATCGTGGGGACTCCCGGCTACCTGGCCCCGGAACGGGCGCGCGGCGGGGAGCCGAGCCCGGAGTCCGACCTGTTCTCCCTCGGCGCCACGCTGTATTTCGCGGTCGCGGGCAGAGGCCCCTTCGACGCGGACAGCGACGCCGCCTCCCTGACCGCGCTCCTGTTCGGGGAACCCGCGCTGCCGGCCCACGTCACGGGGCCCCTGGTGCCTGTCATCAAGGGCCTGTTGGCCAAGGACCCGGCGGAGCGGATGACGGGTGAGGAGGCGGCCGAGAAGCTCGCCGGGGCCTCTGCTGCGCCCGAACCCGCCCCGACGCCCGAACCCGCCCCGACGCCCGAGCCCGCCCCGACGATCGTGACCCCCACGGGCCCGCCTACGCCACCGCCGCCACCTCCGACGGTCCAGCAGCGGCCTCCCCTGCCGGGTACACCGGGCACACCGGGGCCCAAACCCCGTCGTAAGATCCCGGCCGGCCGTACCGTGGCCATCGTCGTGGCCGCGGCACTGGTCCTGGGCGGCGCCGTGTGGGCAGGGGCGACCCTGCTCGGCGGCTCGGGCACGTCCTCGGCCCCGGCCATCAGCCCGGGCGTATCCTCGCCCCCGGCTTCTACCGGCCCGGTAACGCCCTACGGGGACGCCGTGGGTCTGCAGCAGGAACTGAAGCGGGGCGACTGCGTCACCGCCGTGTGGAACGGCGCGAAGTTCCAAGGGCTGCCCAAGCTCGGCGTCCTGGACTGCATCAAGGAGACCCCGGACGGTCAGGTGGTCGATATGGCCGACGTGAACTCCCTGGACGATGCGACGCAAAACGGCAATGCCATCTGCGATGCACGGCTTCGGACCACCGTCCAGTCGCTGGCGGACGCGCAGTCGTATGCCGTTCCGCCGAGCAAACAGGGCTGGGACAGCGGCGTGCGCGCCATGCCCTGCCTGGTCTTCGGCAAGTCCATCGGAATCGTGGGGCCGGTGGGCGCGTTCCGCCCGATCGGCCTGGAGCTCTACCTGGCCGACACGTCGGTCGGCGACTGCATCGACACGCAGAAGGAGCAGAACAACACAATTCCGATCACCCTCGCGGACTGCAACGTGCCGCACCAGGAACAGGTGCTGGGCTTCGTCTTGCCACCCGCCGGCGTGACCTACAAGTCGGTGAGCGAGACGGACGCGCCCAAACTCTGCACGCAGCAATACGGCGCCTACAAGAACGGCGGCCACGATCTCAACGCCTGGACGACGAGCGACGAAAACGAATGGAATCAAGGGTTCCGCTACGTGATGTGCACGCTGATCATGGCTGACGCCTCAAAGCTCCCCGCCGGCACGGTGAAGTCCGCGGCAGTGAGCCGCTGACGCGCGAAGGGCCAGGCTTTGTGCGAACGTGCCCCCGCCCGCCGTTCGACCCGATCCGTGGCCCGGCGCGAAGCACCGTCGGCCCCGGCGCTGAATGCCCCCACGGATCCCGGCACCGCCGACACCGCCGCGTGACTGCGCCTTATGGCGCTTCGGGGCCGATCTACCCGAGATAGGGCGTTGCCCTGTGCTCTAGGAAGTGCTGTAGGCGGAGACGCTGCGTGTGGTGCATCGGGAGGTCGCCCAGCTTGTCGGGATCGACGAACTGAAGGTCGGTGGACTCGGCGGAGATGCGAAGCTCCCCGCCTTTGACTCCCGCCGTGAAACAAACGTTGAACTGTTGCCGCACCTCGCCATCCGAGTAGGCGATGACGTGGCGGGGGTCGGTGTAGGTGCCAACCAAACCGGTGATCTCGACCTCAAGGCCGGTCTCCTCGTAGACCTCCCGCACGGCCGTCCCCGGCAGCGACTCGCCAAAGTCCATCGTCCCGCCGGGCAGGGCGTACAGACCGTTGTCGGTGCGTCGCTGGAGAAGGATGCGCCCGGCCTCGTCCGTGACGGCGGCGGAAGCCGCGACCACCAGCCGGTTTGGCTTGGGTGCGCTGGGGTCGTCGTAATACTCGGTCCGTGCCATGTCTCAGCTCTCCTCGGCTGGTCGTGCTGCGCTCCACACCGCATCGAAGCTCGAAGCGTAGGTGTCGAACATCGTGCCCGCACCTGTCCGGCGGAGATGCCAGACCGGAGCGCCGAAGGCATTCACACCCCAGACGTGGGCGTTCACGAGTAGCTGATCATCGGCCCGGTACAGGCTGTTATAGAGGGTGGTTCCGTGAGTGCGAATCTCGATGCCGGGGGTTCCGATGAGTGGGCGGTAGTGCATCAGCGCGAGCCTGCACCGGGACTCGATGCCGTGGCCGAACCTCTCCTCTGCGCCGCGCTGTCTTACGTTCTCGCTATCGGGGTCGCCGAGTGCGATTCGAACGGTGCAGCCCTCAGCGGCGCGCTCTCGGAGGAGATCGTTCAGCCGGGGGTACGCCTCATGGAGGAAGACGGCGGCGTACACGAGCACGTCGATGTGCTTGCCAGCCTTCCCGAGCAGGTCGATGAACACGGAAACCGGCAGGTCGGCGCGCTGTTCGTACAGGGCCACAAGTTCCGGACTCACCGCCCGTGCGGCGCGTGGCTGTCGCAGACTCGGCCACAGTGCGAACATGTCTTCTCCGAGGGCTTCGGCAGCCACGCGGGCTGTTCCTAACCTGGGCGTCCGGTTCTGATTGGCCCACCGCTCAACCGACTTGGTGTCCACGCCGGCCATCTTTGCGAGGGCGGCGCACGTCCAACCACCGGACGCCATAACGTCTTTCAGTCTCTCGTTCGGCATCTCGCTTGTCTCCCCGCACATCACGGACCTTTGGTAGGGACGTTCTACCGCACGAGGGACGTTCTGAAGTGTCCTTTGCGCGAGGCTCCACCGTCCTGGGTGACTGCCAGATCTTGGTGACGACCGGGCGGCGAGGAGCGGGGTCGATGGGTGCGCAGAGCGAACCGGCAGGAGATCTACCGACCCAAGGTCGGCGAGGTGGTCCGGGATCGAGCCCACCAGGGCGCAGAGGGCACCTACATGGGCACCCTGGGGGGGCAAGGTCTACCTCCGCCCCCGAGGTGGCGGCCAGGAGTGGGGAGACCTTCCCGAGCGAGATCGAAGCCCTGCCGGGTAAGCGGGAGTTGATCCCTGTGATGCAGCCGAGTGCGCCGCGCCGTGCTCCGGAGCGGATCGAGCCGTGAGGACCCCGCGTCTCGTCACCATGGGGCGTGTTCTTCGTGCGCTGATGACGGAGCCCCGCAACACGGCCGCATGGATGTGGGGTGCCTACGTCCAATTCACTTGGCCCATAACGATGTTCAGCCCATATCGCAGGCATCTGGCCCGGCGAACGAAGCTCCGCCGGAAGCTCGACCAGCGGGCCCGGCGCGCAAGGCCAACCACCTGCGGCACCAATGCCTGACCCATACGCCGCTCCCGTATTCGGCATTGGCGGCCTGTGGGCGGGCCAGCGCCGGGCGCGCGACGGCCTACCGGCCCCGGTGCCCTGGTGGGCGCACAACCGGCCCCCTTGAGCCCCTCAGATTCCCGCCCCCGCAAAGGGGTGGGTCGCACGATCCGGTGACCATCCGGCCGCCGGTTCCGCCGATGCAGAGAGGCCACTCTCATGCTCAACGCCGATGGCGGGCACGGGGGCAACCCCGCGCCGATCCAGCCCCCGCCGCCCCCGCCCCCGCCGTCCCCCGATGGCAGCTCCCCGCCCGGGGACGGGGGCCACCGCAAGTGACTGACACCCTCCGCGAGGAGGGTACGGACCGCCCCGGCTCCGAGCTGGGGCGGTTCCTGCTCTCCACCGGCCACATGTCCCCGGACTGGGTCGACACGTTCAACGCCGTGCCCCGCTCGCTGTTCACGCCCCCGCGCGTCTGGTCGCACGACATGGCCACCGGCCGCAGCGTGCTGGTGGACCGGGACACGGACCCGGCCGCCTGGCAGGCCGCCACGGAAGCCAACGTCCCGCTGGTAACACAGTGGGACGACGGCGAGTCCGACGGGCCCGAACCGGGCATCGTGCCGACCAGCAGTCTCAGCATGCCGAGCGTGGTCATGTCGATGCTCCGCGACCTCGACGTGAAGCCGGGCATGCGCGTGCTCGACGCAGGCACCGGCCACGGGTGGAACGCTGGACTGCTCGCGCACCGTCTCGGCTCACGGCAGGTCGTCAGCATCGAGTACGACCAGGATGTGTCGGCCGTCGCCGCCGAGAACATGGCGCGCGCCGGTCTGACCCCCGAACTGATCACCGGAGATGGCCAACTCGGCTGGCCCAAGGGCGGCCCGTACGACCGGATCATTGCGACGTACGGCGTCCGCAAGATCCCCCAAGCGTGGATCAGACAGTCCCAGACCGGCGGCGTCATCCTGGCCCCCTGGGGCACCGACTTCAGCCCGCTGGACGCCGTGGTCAAGCTCCACGTGCGGCCCGACGACTCAGCGTCCGGCCACTTCACCGAAATGGTGGAGTTCATGAAGTCGCGGAACCAGCGACTCACCTTCCCCGAGCACGCCGCGTACGTCCCGGAGTTCCCCGGCAGCGCCGATACGAAGTACCGAACGACGCTCACGGCGGACGACCTCGGCGAGCGCTGGGCGGTGCAGCGATTCGTCACCGGGCTTGCGGTGCCGGACGTGACGCACCTGGTCCACCACCAGGACGACGACACCACCGTGGCGTGGTTCTACAGCCTGTCTGACCGATCCTGGGCCACCGTAGTCTGGCGCAAGGACCAGCCCGAGACCACCGTCTATCAGGCGGGCCCCCGGAGGCTCTGGCAGGCCGTAGAGCGGGCGCTCAACTGGTGGCACGACCAGGGCAAACCCGAGCTGACCCGGTTCGGCCTCACGGTCGGCCCGGTCGGCACCGTGCCATGGCTGGACAGTCCGGAGAACCCGGTGCCCGTCCGAGGCTGACCTGGACCGGCCCCCGTCCGTGCGTCGCGCCCGTGGCGCATGGACGGGGCTCCGCTTGTGCCGCACATCCGGCGGCAATCCCCCACTGCCCCCTGCCACAACGGCCAGACGCCCGGAATGCGGACACCCGAGGTGGGGTTTGATTGGGGCATGGCTTCTCGTGCACGTGTCCGCGCCCCTGAACTGGTCGGCGCCGGTGGATGGCTCAACACCGGCGGCAAGGACCTCACCCTTGCCGACCTCCGAGGTCGCATTTTGGTACTAGACTTCTGGACTTTCTGCTGCATCAACTGCCTGCACGTCCTGGACGAGCTGCGCGAGCTGGAGGAGAAGCACCGCGACACGGTGGTGATCGTCGGCGTGCACTCTCCGAAGTTCGTGCACGAGGCCGACCACCAGGCCGTGGTGGACGCCGTGGCGCGGTACGAGGTGCACCACCCGGTGCTGGACGACCCGGCGCTCGCGACGTGGAAGCAGTACGCGGTGCGCGCGTGGCCGACGCTGGTGGTGATCGACCCGGAGGGGTACGTGGTCGCCCAGCACGCCGGCGAGGGACACGCGCACGCCATCGCCCGCCTGGTCGAGGAGCTGGAGGCGGAGCACACCGCCAAGGGCACGCTGCGCCGCGGCGACGGCCCGTACGTGGCGCCGGAGCCCACCGCGGGGGACCTCAGGTTCCCGGGGAAGGCCGTCCGGCTGCCGAACGGCCACTTCCTGGTCGCCGACTCCGGGCACCACTCGCTGGTCGAGCTGGCCGAGGACGGCGAGACGCTGGTCCGCAGGATCGGCGACGGCGTGCGCGGCCTGGTGGACGGCACCGAGCCCCGGTTCAGCGAGCCGCAGGGCGTGGCACTGCTGCCGGAGGGGGGCGCCTACGACGTGATCGTCGCCGACACCGTCAACCACGCGCTGCGCGGCGTCCGGCTGGCCGACGGCAGCGTCACCACGCTGGCCGGCACCGGCCGTCAGTGGTGGCAGGGCTCCGCCACCGAGGGCCCGGCCCGCGAGGTGGACCTCTCCTCGCCGTGGGACGTCGCCTGGTTCGACGGCAAGGTGTGGATCGCGATGGCCGGCGTCCACCAGCTGTGGGCGTACGACCCGGCGGCCGGCACCGTCGGCGTCGCGGCGGGCACCACCAACGAGGGCCTGGTCGACGGACCGGCCGCCGAGGCGTGGTTCGCCCAGCCGTCCGGCCTGGCCGTCTCGGCGGACGGCGGGAAGCTCTGGGTCGCCGACTCGGAGACCTCGGCGCTGCGCTGGCTCAGTCGGTCAGAGGGGGCACGTGAAACCACGACGGTCCACACCGCCGTCGGCACGGGCCTGTTCGACTTCGGCCACCGCGACGGCGCGGCCGACCAGGCGTTGCTCCAGCACCCGCTCGGCGTCACCGTGCTGCCCGACGGCTCGGTGGCCGTCAGCGACACCTACAACCACGCGCTGCGCCGCTTCGACCCGGCGACCGGCGAGGTCACCACGCTGGCCACCGACCTGCGCGAGCCCTCGGGCGCGGTGCTGGTCGACGGCGACATCGTGGTGGTCGAGTCGGCCCGTCACCGGCTGACCAGGCTGCGGCTGCCCGAGGAGGCCGTCCGGGTCGAGTCGGTCGCGCACCGCACCCAGCGGGCCGCCACCGAGGTCGCGCCGGGCGCGTTCCGGCTGGACGTCGTCTTCTCGGCGCCGACCGGCCAGAAGCTGGACGAGCGCTACGGCCCGTCCACCCGGCTGCTGGTCAGCTCCACCCCGCCGGAGCTGCTGGTCTCCGGCGCGGGCGCGGACTCCGCGCTCTCCCGCGAGTTGGTGCTCTCCGACGAGGTGACCGAGGGCGTGCTGCACGTCTCGGCGATCGCCGCGTCCTGCGACGACGACCCGGAGATCGAGTTCCCGGCCTGCCACGTCCACCAGCAGGACTGGGGCGTCCCGGTGAAGCTGGCCGCGGACGGCGCACGCCGGCTGCCGCTGGTGCTGGCGGGCATGGAGTAGGCGACGCCCGGTATACGGCGAAGGGCCCGGCGCGTGCGCCGGGCCCTTCGCCATGCCGCTGGTCAGCCCTCCAGGAAGGCCTTGATCGCGCTCGCCAGCAGGTACGGGTCGTCCGCCCCGCACAGCTCGCGCGCCGAGTGCATGGAGAGCGCGGCGATGCCGCAGTCCACCGTCTGGATGCCGAGGCGGGCCGCGGTGATCGGGCCGATCGTCGTCCCGCAGGGCATGGCGTTGTTGGAGACGAAGGTCTGCCACGGCACACCGGCCTTCTCGCAGGCCGCCGCGAACACCGCCCGGCCGACGCCGTCGGTGGCGTACCGGTTGTTGACGTTGACCTTGAGGATCGGCCCGCCGTTCGGCATCGGGTGGTGCCCGGGCTCGTGCCGCTCGCTGTAGTTCGGGTGGACGGCGTGGCCCATGTCGGAGGAGAGGCAGATGGTGCCGGCCAGTGCCCGGGCGCGGTCCTCGGGGCTGCCGCCGCGCGCGTAGACGGTGCGCTCCAGCACGTTGCCGAGCAGCGGGCTCTGCGCGCCGGTGTCCGACTCGCTGCCGGTCTCCTCGTGGTCGAAGGCGGCCAGCACCGGGATGTACGGCAGCTCGGCGCCGTCCGTGGCGGCCGCGGTGGCCACGGCGGCCAGCGCGGCGGCGGCGGCGTGCACCGAGAGCAGGTTGTCCAGCCGCGGGCCGGCCAGCAGCTCGCGGTCCCGGCCCAGGTAGGAGGCGGGCTGGACGTCGTGCGTCATGAGGTCCCAGCCGGCCACGTCGGCGGCCTCGACACCGGCCCGCTGCGCGACGTACGCGATCAGCGAGCCCTCGTCGACCGGGCCGAGCCCCCAGATCGGGGTGAGGTGGCGCTGCTTGTCGAGCTTCATGCCTTCGTTGACCTGGCGGTCCAGGTGGATCGCCAGCTGCGGCACGCGCAGCAGCGGCTCGTCCAGCTGCACCAGCCGCGAGCTGCCGTCGCGCAGCGCGAGCCGCCCGGAGAGGCCGAGGTCCCGGTCGAGCCAGGTGTTCAGCGGCACGCCGCCGTAGATCTCGACGGCGACCTGCCGCCAGCCCGCCGAGCCGGTGTCCGGCAGCGGCTTGACGCGCAGGTTCGGCGAGTCGGTGTGGGTGCCGACCACCCGGAACGGCGTCTGGGGCCCCGCGCCCTCCGGCACGTACCAGGCGATCAGCGCGCCGCCCCGGACCAGGTACCGGCCGCCGGCCACCGCGTCCCAGGAGTCCGTCTCGGAGACCTGCCGGAAGCCCGCCTTCTCCAGCCGCTCCGCGGCGCTGGCGACAGCGTGGTACGGCGACGGTGAGGTACCGAGAAAGGCGATCAGATCATCGGTGTGCGTCCGGTCGAAGAAGGCCTGGCGGGCGGCGGTCGACATGCTGCTCCTGAGTCGAGGGAGGGCCGAAGCCGGATGGGGGGTCGGCTTCGCACCTTGAGCATATGCCCGTACACGGACATGACACTCGGATCCTCCCAACGGATGCACAACGCAGACGGAACCGTGAACTGACGCCGCGGCGGGTGCCGCGACCTTGCGGTTGCACCCGGTCGCGCACGGTCATGGCGGGCCGTCGGGAGGCCGTCGGGAAGGGACCGGGCCACGGGCGGCGGCCCCCTGACGGTCAAACACCGAAGGGCCCGGTCGGAACCGGGCCCTTCGGTGTGAGGGTTGGGTCAGGCGGTCAGAGAGGTGTCACGCGCAGCCGGGCCCACGAGGGGTGACGGCGGGCGACGGGTGGGGCGGAGGCTAGAACGCCTCCTCCGCCAGCTCCATGATCTCGTTGTCGATGCCCTCGGCGATCAGGCGCTGCGAGGCGACGGTCGGCAGGATGTTCTTGGCGAAGAAGCGGGCCGCCGCGACCTTGCCCTGGTAGAAGGGGACGTCCTTCTCGGAGGCGCCGGCCTCCAGCTTGGCCAGGGCCACCGCGGCCTGGCGCAGCAGCAGCCAGCCGACCACGACGTCGCCGCAGACCATCAGCAGGCGGGTGGTGTTGAGGCCCACCTTGTACATGTTCTTGACGTCCTGCTCGACCGAGGAGAGGTCGGCCAGCAGCTTGCCGACGATGGCCTCCAGGTCGCCGGCGGCCTTGGCGAGCAGCTCGCGCTCGGCGGCCAGGGCGTCGCCGCCCGCGGCCGAGCCGAGGAACTTCTGGATCTGCTCGGACAGCGCGGTGAGCGCCTGGCCGCCGTCCTTGACGATCTTGCGGAAGAAGAAGTCCTGGCCCTGGATCGCGGTGGTGCCCTCGTAGAGGGTGTCGATCTTGGCGTCCCGGATGTACTGCTCGATCGGGTACTCCTGCAGGTAGCCGGAGCCACCGAAGGTCTGCAGGGACTGGGCGAGCTGCTCGTAGGACTTCTCGGAGCCGTAGCCCTTGACGATCGGCAGCAGCAGGTCGTTCAGGCGCTCGGCGGCCTCGTCGGTCTCGCCGCGCAGGCGGGCGGCCAGCACGTCGTCCTGGGTGGAGGCGGTGAGCAGGACGAGGGCGCGCATGCCCTCGGCGTACGCCTTCTGGGTGAGCAGCGAGCGGCGCACGTCCGGGTGGTGCGTGATGGTGACGCGCGGGGCGGTCTTGTCCAGGAACTGCGAGATGTCCGCGCCCTGCACGCGCTCCTTGGCGTACTCCAGCGCGTTGAGGTAGCCGGTGGAGAGGGTGGCGATGGCCTTCGTGCCGACCATCATGCGGGCGAACTCGATGATCTTGAACATCTGGCGGATGCCGTCGACCTTCTCGCCCAGCAGCCAGCCCTTGGCCGGGTGCTTGGCGCCGAAGGTCATCTCGCAGGTGTTGGAGGCCTTGAGGCCCATCTTGTGCTCGACGTTGGTGGCGTAGACGCCGTTGCGCTCGCCGAGCTCGCCGGTCTCCCAGTCGAAGTCGTACTTCGGCACGATGTAGAGGCCGAGGCCCTTGGTGCCCGGCTTACCGCCCTCGGGGCGGGCCAGCACCATGTGGATGATGTTCTCGGACATGTCGTGCTCGCCCGAGGTGATGAAGCGCTTCACACCCTCGATGTGCCAGGAGCCGTCCTCCTGCTTGATCGCCTTGGTGCGGCCGGCGCCGACGTCCGAACCGGCGTCGGGCTCGGTCAGCACCATGGTGGAGCCCCAGAGGCGGTCGGTCATCCGCTTGGCGACCTCCAGCTGCTCCGGGGTGCCCTCGTCGGCGATGACACCGGCGAAGGCCGGGCCCGAGGAGTACATCCAGATGGCCGGGTTCGAGCCGAGGATCTGCTCGGCGAAGCCCCAGATCAGCGAGGACGGGGTGACCTGGCCGCCGATGGACTCCGGGATGCCCAGGCGCCACCACTCGGCGTCCATGAAGGCCTGGTAGCTCTTCTTGAACGAGGCCGGGATCGGGGCGGTGTTGGTCTCCGGGTCGAAGACCGGCGGGTTGCGGTCGGTGTCGGCGAAGGACTCGGCGAGGTCGTTCTCGGCGAGGCGAGCGATCTCGCTCAGGATGCTCTTCGCGGTCTCGACGTCCATGTCCGCGAACGGTCCGGTGCCGTACACCTGGTCGCGGCCGAACACCTCGAAGAGGTTGAACTCCACGTCCCGCAGGTTGGACTTGTAGTGACCCATGGCCGTTTTCTCCGGTTCGTCGCTTCCGGGAGACCGCCGCGTTCGGGCGCCCCGTACCCACCAGTAGGCATCATGATGCTACCCAGCGGTAACTTGTTTCAAGCCCCTGGAGGCGAATCCGCTATGAACGTGGTCACGTCCCACAAGCCGGGACGCCCACTCCTTGTCAGGATCGACGCCCGCACGAGCGGCCGCGCTCCCGATAGCCTGTCCGTGTGTACGGCTATGACCAGAACGCATACCCGGGCGACCCCTACCAGCAGCAGGCGGGACCGCAGCCGGGAATGAACGGCATGCCCGGCCCCGGCCCGTACGGCGAGCAGCCGCAGGCGTCGCAGCAGTCGCTCTACCCCGAGCCGTCGCCGCCCTCGCTGGCGGACGCCGTCCGGGCCTTCACCACCGGGTCGATGGCGGTGGAGGACTTCCAGGCCATCTTCATCACCTCCAAGGTGCACTGCCCGCGCGGCGACCGCCCCGGATTCCTGGCACTGCACAACACGCCGACGCCGGTGATCCCGATGTTCAGCTCACTGAAGGAGCTGCGCCGGTACGCCGGCAAGGACTCCAAGCACTTCACCGTCACCGGCGCCGAGGTCCTCGACCTGCTGCCGACCGGATACGGCTTCGCCCTGGACATGGAGGGCGAGCACCGGATGGTGTTCGACGCGAAGGCGGTCGAGCAGATGGTCGACTTCACCATGCGCCGCATGTACGGCTAGCAGCCGCTCCGCGACCGCCCGCCCGCTTCGCGCACGGCCGACGACTGGCGGGCACTTCGGGTCCGATCCATCCTGGAGGGGGCCGCACGGCCGAGTCGTCACCATATGGTTCAAAATTCAACTTGCTTCTTGTTGAGAATTGAACTAACCTCGTGGACGTAGGCCAGAGGAACCCCCGAAGGAGGCCGACATGCCCGCCGTGACCGTCGAAAACCCGCTCGTTCTGCCGCGTGTCGCGGCTCCGGCCGAAGGCGCCCGGCCGCGCCCGGTGCTGGCCGTCGCGACCGCCCCGGAAGGCTTCGAGGGCGAGGGCTTCCCGGTCCGCCGCGCCTTCGCCAAGATCAACCAGAAGTACCTGGACCCGTTCATCATGATGGACCAGATGGGCGAGGTGGACTACGCGGCCGGGGAGCCCAAGGGGACCCCGTGGCACCCGCACCGGGGCTTCGAGACGGTCACCTACATCATCGACGGCACCTTCGTGCACCAGGACTCGCACGGTGGCGGTGGCGTCATCACCGACGGCGACACCCAGTGGATGACGGCCGGCTCCGGCCTGCTGCACATCGAGACTCCGCCGGAGTCGCTGGTCATGTCCGGCGGTCTGTTCCACGGCCTGCAGCTGTGGGTGAACCTGCCCGCCGCGGACAAGATGATCGCGCCGAAGTACCAGGACATCCGGGGCGGCAACGTGAAGCTGCTCGCCTCGCAGGACGGCGGCGCGCTCGTCCGGCTGATCGCCGGTGACATCGCGGGCCACCAGGGCCCCGGCGCCACGCACACGCCCATCACCATGATCCACGTGTCCGTGAACCCCGGCGCCCAGGTCACCCTGCCCTGGCGGGCCGACTTCAACGGCCTGGCGTACGGCCTCGCCGGCAGCGGCTCGGCCGGCACCGAGCGGCGCCCGTTCCACATGGGACAGGCGGTCGTCTTCGGCGAGGGCGACTCCCTCACCATCCGGGCGGACGACACCCAGGACACCCGCAGCGCCAACTTCGAGGTCGTCCTCCTCGGCGGTCAGCCGATCCGGGAGCCGGTCGCCCACTACGGCCCGTTCGTGATGAACAGCCACCGCGAGCTCCAGCAGGCGATGGAGGACTTCCAGGCCGGCCGCCTGGGGACCATCCCCACCTCCTGAGGCGGTGACCGGCACGGGCGGCCGGTGCGGCAGGGTCCTGCCCGCACCGGCCGCCCGTCCGTCGTCGGTCGCCGCCCACCGGACGGACTCCTGTCGCCGGCCGGGCCGGCCCCTGGCCGGGCCCGAGCGGCGGACGGGTCAGACGCCGACCAGGCCGGCGCGGGTCACGTCCCTGCGGAGGGCGCTGAAGCGGCCGCCGGAAGGGCGGTCGAACTCCACGATCCACTCGAAGGTGTTGGGGCTCTCCCCCAGCCTCGGCAGGGCCTCCTCCAGGTATCCACCGCCGCGGCGTTCCAGGAGCTTGGGCAGGACACGGGCCATCAGGGCGCTGGAGAAGTCGACGTACTGCGGCTTTCCGCGCCGGCGCTGGTCGATGAAGGAACGCCACTCCGAGGCGCTGCCGACGTAGTCGGACGGGTCCTGCTGGAAGAGCGAGGTCTTGACGAAGACCTCGTCGGAGACCCGGTGCCCGGCCCGCCAGTCGGTGAGGCGGAGCAGGTAGGAGACCTCCTCCTCGGCCGCCTCGGGCTGCGGAAGTTCCCCCTCGGCCAGGAACCAGCGGCGGCGGTGGAGCAGCACCCGGCCGGCCCGCAGCCGGGGCAGGCCGAGGACGCCGCCGCGGTCGCGCTCGGCCAGCCGTTCGCGGGCCTTCTCCTGCAGGTCGAGCACCAGACGGCCGGAACCGACCAACCAGTAGGCGAGCCGCAGCGGGAAGGGGTACATCTCGCTGTACTGCGAGCCGAGCGGGAGCACCCGGACCGGCCGGCCGTCGCGGTCGAGCAGCTCCAGGCGGTCCGCCGACGGGTCGTGGCGGAGCGTCAGGGTGGCCCACTCGCGCGGGGTGACGGTCTCGGGGAGCACCTGAGGGTGGAGGTTGATGTTGGTGCGGTACAGACCGCGGTCCTCGAGCACCCGGGCGCCGTCGGCGCCGTACAGGCCGAGCAGGCGCTCGGCGAGCCGGTCGACGGCGGGGCCGCCGGTGCTGCTCGCAGCGTGCAGGAAGCGGGAGTTCAGCGAGGCGTGGCCCGCGTAGGCGTCGTTGACGACGAGCAGGTCGCCTGCGGGCTGGATGAGCACCCCGTACGAGAGCGGAACGGCCCGGAAGCGGTCGGGCAGCCCGGAGGTGAGCTCGGCGAGGTAGCCGGCGTCCCAGATCACCTCGTCGCGGTGCCGGCCGGCGTGCACCTCCCGGGCCAGGGCCCCGACGGCGCGGCGGCGCAGGGCGTGGAGCTGCCCGAGGCTGCCGTCGTCGGGGCCGAGACCGTCGGGGCCGGCGGTGCGCAGCAGGTCCTCACGCCGGTAGACCTCGTTCACCAGCTCCTCGGCGTGCTCGATCAGCCCCGCCGATGCGCCGGCGCCGAAGCGCTCGACGAAGGCGGCGGTGAGCATGGCCCGGACCTCGTGGAAGCGGTCGTAGGCGGACTGGAACTCCAGGACGTGGGCGAGGTCACCGAGGGCCTCGGTGTGGCCGGCCGGGCTCGGGGCGGTGGGCGGGAAGACGAGGTCCTCGTTGACGTGCAGCCGGGCCGGACGTCCGCTGACCTCCAGGAGCCGCTCCTCCAGGTGCGGCAGCCGGCCGACCAGGGCGGGGCGCTGGCCGGCGGGTGCGGTCTCGATGCCTTCGACCACGTCGGCCAGTTCTTCGAGCAGCAGGCCCGCCGCCGGGTGGTCGTCCAACAGGCGGCGGCCGAGGGCGCGCAGGCCGGTGCGGTCCTGCTCGTCCGGGCCGGGCACGGCGGTGAGCATGCCGGCGGAGACGACCTTGGCGACGTAGTCGGCGCCGGCCTGCCGACTGCCGCCGGTCCTGGCAGCGAGGTCCTCGGCCAGGTGGTCGACGTGGTACGGGCCCATCCCGGCCATGGCGAGCAGCAGCCGCAGGTGACGGGTGAGCGGGGCGGAGAGCATCCGCACCCGGTCGCCGTCCACGCGCGGGAAGTAGACCCTGTCGGCCTCGGCCCGGAGGGTCGGCGAGACGGTGACCCAGCCGGCCGGGCCGCCGACGACCGGCAGGCCGCCGAGCACGTGGTTGAGCACGGAGCGGTCGATCTCGGCGAAGGCCCGTGCCGTGTCGCCGTCGAACTCGACCTCGTCGAGCTGCGGGCCGTCCTCGTCCCAGTGGGCCAGGCCGACGGCGGTGAACTGGGAGAGCGGGCTCGTCCGCAGCAGCGCCCGCGTGACGTACTGGATCAGTCCGCGCTCGGACTTGCGCAGCTTGCGGTCGGTGGCGCCGCCGGCGGCGCCGTACCGGACGGCCGTGTCGTGCACGGTCGGGGCGAGCAGCGACACGGCCTTGCCGAAGGTGGGGCTGTCGAGCAGGCCGGCCAGGTTGCGCCGTTCCAGCTCGATGGCCTCGCTGTAGCGTTCGCGGATCCGGTCGGCGACGGCGGTGTGCTCCCGGTGGAGGGCGAGCCAGGCGCTGGTCGCCTCCGGGAGTCCGTCCGCCGCCGCCGCGCCCGGGTCGCGGCCGTTGAAGATCGCCCGGCGCAGCGCGACCACCCCGCGCCGGCGCTCCGGGTCCTCGACGGTGCCGGCGAGGGCGTAGAGCTCGTCGCAGGCCAGCGGCTGCCAGGAGTCCCGCTGCTGCTTGATCAGCGCGAGGTGGGCGAGCGACCTGCGCAGGTCCTCGGTGGAGAGGCGGTGGGCGGGCAGCGGGTTGACCCGGAGCTGGACGGTGTCGGCGATGCCGCCGTCCACGCGGGGCGGATCGGCGGGGTGGTCAGGGTGGTTCATGGCCATCCTCTCTGGGGACCAGTGGTGGGGCCGGTACGCCGGGCGCGGCCCGGAGGCCGCCGCCGCTAGAAGCGGCGGGCGTTGCGGCGGAAGGTGACCCAGCACAGGGCCAGGCCGCCGATCAGCCAGGCGGTGAGGACCAGCGCGATCCGCCCGTGCTCCCAGGCCCCGGCCGGTTCGGCGGCGGCGAAGGACTCGGGCAGGAAGGCGGAGCGGATTCCCTGGGTCATCCACTTGAGCGGGAAGAGCGAGGCGACGATCTGGACCGGCTTGGGCAGAGCGGTGATCACCCAGAACACTCCGGAGATGAACTGCAGGCCGATGTAGGGGAAGTTGACGAGCGCGGGCGCGTTGCGGGCGGACCGGGCCAGGGAGCCGATGGTGATGCCGATCAGCGCGGTGGAGACGGTGCCGAGCAGGAAGACCCACAGGAAGGTGAACCAGTGCGCGGCGTCCTTGGGCAGCTGGAAGCCGAACACGGCGACGCCCAGGGCCAGGATGACGCCGACCTGGACGAGGGCCTGGGCCAGGATCAGCACGACCTTGCCGATGAAGTACGACACCAGCGGGAAGGGCGTACCGGCGAGCCGGCGCAGGGTGCCCTCGTGGCGGTCCACCGCGATGCCGATGCCCATGGTGCCGAGGGCGGAGGACATGATGGTCGAGCCGATCATGCCCGCCACGGTGACCTCGCGCATCTTGATGCCGGTCCCGGGCACGACCTGGTCGAAGAGGCTGCCGAAGATGACCAGCAGCATGATCGGCATCAGGATGCTGAAGACCATGGCCTCGCGGTTGCGGATCAGCAGCCGCACCTCGAACAGGCCGCGGGCCAGACCCAGGCGGATCGGGGACGGGAGCGGCGCCGGCCCGGCGGCCGCGGCCGCCGCCGCGCGAGGGGCGGCGGGGGCAGGGGCGGCGGGGGCGGCGGGGGCAGGGGCGGCGGGGGCGGCGGGGGCGGCGATGGTCATCGGGCTTCTCCGATCATGGCGAGGTAGGTCTCCTCGAGGCTCGGGCGGTGCACCTGCAGGTCGGGTACGGCGCCGGCGAACTCCCGCGACAGCTCCTCGATCAGCTGCGCGGGGTTGGTGGTCTCGCGGCGCTCGCGGCCGTTCGGGCCCTTCCAGGTGACGACGGTGCCGGCCTCGGCGCGGCCGCCGAACCGTTCCGGGGTGTCGACCTCCACCAGCCGGCCGCCGGCCAGCACGCCGATGCGGTCGGCGAGCTGCTCGGCCTCGTCCAGGTAGTGGGTGGTCAGCAGGATCGTGGTGCCGTCGGCGGCGAGGTCGCGGATCAGCTGCCAGAACTGGCGGCGTGCCTCCGGGTCGAAGCCGGTGGTCGGCTCGTCCAGGAAGAGCAGTTCGGGACGGCCGACGATGCCCAGGGCGACGTCCATCCGGCGGCGCTGGCCGCCGGAGAGGTCGCGCAGGGCCGCGTCCTTCTTCTCGGTGAGGCCGACGACCGCCAGCACCTCGTCGACGTCGCGGGGGTCCGGGTAGTACGACGCGAACTGGGCGAGCATCTCCCGCACCCGGGCGTCCGGCTGGTCCTGCGCGGTCTGCAGGACGACGCCGATCCGGGACCGCCAGCGGCGGTCGGCGCGGGCCGGGTCCTGCCCCAGCACCAGCACCTCGCCGCCGGAGCGGGGGCGCAGGCCCTCCAGGACCTCGACGGTGGTGGTCTTTCCGGCGCCGTTCGGGCCGAGCAGGGCGAACACCTCGCCGCGCGGGATCTCCAGGTCGACGCCGTCGACGGCCCGGTGGGAGCCGTAGCTGACCTGAAGGCCCCTCAGCACGATCGCGGGTGCGTCGTGGCTCATCTCATCTCCTCGTGTTCCCGCTCCGGGCGACCGGGCGGTGTGGTGCGGCGGTGCTGTCCGCCGGTGGGCGGCCGATGAGGCCGGGGGTGGCGGCCGCTCGGGCCGCCGCCGGGGTGGCGGCCGGTCAGGCCGCCGGGAACTTGGGCCGGACGTCCTCCAGGAACAGCTGCAGGCTGCGCTCCGCGACGTCGCCGGGCATCGCACCGAAGTCGGCCTGGAGCAGGATGTGGTCCGCCTGCACGACGTCCTGGAACGCGGCGAGCTTCTCCGCGACGGTCGCCGCGGAACCGACGACCGCGCCGCCCTCGGTGCGCAGCCGCTCCGGCGTGATCATCCCGACGTACTTCCCGACCTGGTCGTAGCCGGGGTACGCCTTGGAGGTGGCGCTGTTCCAGGACGAGGTGGCCCCGCCCCAGACCCGCAGGTACTCGGCGAGCAGCGGGTCGCCGAGGCGCTGCGCCTCCGCGTCGGTCTCGGCGGTGAACACCGGCAGGCTGGCGGCCACCCGGGGCTGCTGCCCGCTCTCGCCGTGGGTGCGCTCGAACGCGTCGCGGTAGAGCGCGACCTGCTCGCGGACGGCCTCCAGCGGTGTCAGCGACGGGGTGATCAGCAGCCCGAGGCCGAGCTCGCCGATCCGGGTGAAGCTCTCCGCCGAACGCACCGCGGCGGCCCAGACGGGCGGGTGCGGGGTCTGGGTGGGCCGGGGCAGGATGGTGGCGTCCCGGTAGGAGAAGAACGGGGTGTCCTCGGTGACGTTCTCCTCGGTCCACAGGCGGAGGACGGCCTTGATGGTCGCCTCGAAGCGCTCCCGGCTGCTGTCCATGTCGACGCCGAAGGTCTCGAACTCGTACGGCAGGTAGGCGCGGGCGAAGCCGATGTCGAGCCGGCCGTGGCTGATCGCGTCCACCATCGCGGCGTACGAGGCCAGCTTGACCGGGTGGTGGAAGGCCGGCAGGACGCAGCCGGTCATCAGCCGGATGTTGGTGGTCTGCGCGGCGACGGCGGCCAGGAAGCCGAGCGGGCTGGGACAGTAACCGCCGTACGGGTGCAGGTAGTGCTCCGTCATCTTGACGTGGCTCATCCCGGCCTCGTCGGCGATCCGGGCCAGCGCGAGGACGTCGTCGAAGTAGGCGGTCGGCGACTTGGTGTCCGGGCCGGCGTCGGGGAGCAGCGAGATTCCGAAGTCCATGGTTTTCACTCCGTGGTCGTGGTGGCGGTGGTCGGGGCGGGTGCGGCGCGGCGGATGCGCTCCTCCCAGGTCTCGCCCAGGGCCAGGTCGGTGGCCTCGGCGAGGGCGAAGCAGAGGTAGTAGCGGTGCAGCGGGGTGACGTCCAGCAGCGGCAGCAGCTCGTAGAAGAAGTTCAGGAGGCTGCGGTAGGAGGCGAAGGAGTCGTCGGGGTCGGTGGTGATCCCGTACTGCTCGGTCAGCGCGTGGAAGCGGGTCGGCGGCCGGGTGCTGCCGTCGGGGGCGGCGGGCGCGAAGCCGTCCAGGTAGGTGTTGCCGAGCCGGCCGGAGCGGACCAGCGAGTCCAGGTAGCCCCAGCCGTAGCGGAAGGCGGCGTGCCAGCCGGCGGTCTCCGGGCCCGGCCCGTCGGCGAGGTGGCGGCGCACCAGGGCGGTGAGGCGGTCGGCGTCCCGCTCGAAGCGGCGCCGGAAGTCGGGGCGGTGGTCCTGCCCGGCGAGCGGCGAGGCGAGGAAGGCCTCGGCGTGCGAGCGGAAGGACATGGTGCCGAAGGGCAGCCGGCCGGGGTGGGTGCCGGCCAGGGTCGCCATCACGTCGGCGAGGTGGGTGAGCAGCGCGTCCTCGTCGCGGTGCTCGCGCAGGGCGGCGAGCAGCGGGTCGAGCAGGGCGGCCTGGACGGCGGTGCGGGCCTCGCGCAGGTCGGGCAGCCAGTCGGCGCCGGCCTCGTCGGAGGCGATCAGCACGGTGCCGGGGGAACGGAGCGGCGGCGCGGAGCGGCCGGTCTGCTCCCACTGCTCCATCCGGCGGGCCTGGCTGAGGTAGTCCGCCTCGGTGGGGCCGTCGAGCGCGGTGCCGGCCAGGGCGGAGTCGGCCCGGGCGGACCATCCGGAGACGTCCAGCGGGCGGCCGTTCTCGGGCCGCACGACGACCTCGTAGTGGGGCCCGCCACGCCAGCCGCGGCGCAGGTGGACGGCGCGCAGCCGGTGGTCGCGGCGCAGTCCGGTGGCGAGCGGGCCCAGGACGTCGGCGACGTAGGCACGGGGTTGCTCGGGGCGGCCGTGGATCCGGATCACCAGCGGGTCGGTGGCGGCGGTCATGCGGATCTCCTTGGCGGGCGTCGGGTTCGGCACGGCGGATGGTCCGGTGTCAGCAGCAGCAGGTGGCGGAGGAGGACGAGGAGCAGCAGAACCAGCCGCCCCAGTTGGAGGCGCCCATCTCGGGCAGGGCGATCGCGTCGCCCAGTTCCAGCACGGACAGCTCCTCGATCTCCAGCTCGGTGGGATCGGCCGGCGATTCGGTACGTCCGGCCCGGTGGTGCTCGGTCATGGCTCCTCGCGAAGGTTCGGCGACTGGGGGGTGTGGGGGTGGGGTCCGAGGCCGGCTCGGGGCCGCTCGGGGTGGTGCGGGGTGGTGCGGGGCCCCGCGGGTGCCCGGTGGTCCGGAACACCCGCGGGACAGTGCCTGGCGCGCCGCTCCGCGGTCGCGGCCGCGCGCCGGTGTGCGTGCCGCTCGGTCAGCAGCAGCAGGTGGACGAGGAGGAGGAGCAGCACATGGTGCCGCCGCTGGAGGCACCCATCTCCGGCAGGGCGGCGGCATCGCCGACCTCCAGCACCGACAGCTCCTCGACGTCGACCGTCGGGACCTCGGCCACCTGCTCGGCCTGCGGGGTGTTCACGGACTCGCTCATGATGGAACTCCGTTTCTCAGTTGGCTTGTTGACGCTGGATCAGCAGCAGCAGGTGGACGAGGAGGAGGAGCAGCACATGGTGCCGCCGCTGGAGGCACCCATCTCCGGCAGGGCGGCGGCATCGCCGACCTCCAGCACCGACAGCTCCTCGACGTCGACCGTCGGGACCTCGGCCGCCTGCTCGGCCTGCGGGGTGTTCACGGACTCGCTCATGATGGAACTCCGTTTCTCAGTTGGCTTGTTGACGCTGGATCAGCAGCAGCAGGTGGACGAGGAGGAGGAGCAGCACATGGTGCCGCCGCTGGAGGCACCCATCTCCGGCAGGGCGGCGGCATCGCCGACCTCCAGCACCGACAGCTCCTCGACGTCGACCGTCGGGACCTCGGCCGCCTGCTCGGCCTGCGGGGTGTTCACGGACTCGCTCATCTGTGGATCTCCATGGGATCTCATCGGTTCGCTCCGGGAGCGGGCCCGTTCGGGCCGCATTCCGGGCTCCGCGCGGCGGATGCCGGCGCGGCGGGGCCGGCCCGGGAGGGCCGGCGCTCACCCCTGACGGGGGAGGTCTGTGGGGGGATCAGCCGATCCCGGGGAAAGGGCCGCGCGGTCGGCCGGTCGTTCGGCCTGCGGCGCGGGCGCCTGGTCGGCCACGCGGGCGCCCCGGCCTGCGGCGCGGGTACCCGGTCGGCTACGCGGGCGCCTGGTCGGACAGTTCGGCGACCAGCAGGACGCCGGTGTCCAGGCCGTCCAACTGCGCGGCCATGTCGAGCAGTTCCTGGTCGTGCACCCGCGGCCAGCGCACCGCGAAGCCGTGGGCGGCCGCGGCGCGCGCCAGACCGCAGCGCAGGCCGTCCAACACCGCCGGGTCGGTCCGCGGCTCGCCGGCGAGCACGCACCAGAAGGATCCGTCCGGCTGTCCGGCCGGCGTGCCGAGGGCGGCCGCGAAGGCCTCGGCGAAGGCGTGACCGTGGTACACCCGGTCGCCGAGCGGGAGGAGGACCCGGCCGTACCGGCCCGCCGCCCGCTCCAGCGCGAACCAGCGGCCCTCGGCCGGCGGCGGCCCGACCCGCTCGGCGAGCTCCGGCAGCAGGGTGGCGCAGGCGCGCTCGTACCCGCCGGCCGGGACGGCCGTCGTCCCGGCCGTCGTCCCGGTGACGGTCACGCCGCGGCCGCCGTACGGTGGCCCGCCCAGAGCTCGATCAGCACGCTGAGCAGGAAGACCTCCTGCTCGGGGCCGAAGCCCAGCCGGTTGAGCGTCATGTGCAGGTGCGAGGCGAGGATCTCCGGCGGGCCGGAGCTCAGCGCCCCGGCCAGGGCGGCGTCCCGCCAGACGTCCATGGCGGCGCCCAGCCGCTCCGCCCACCGGTCGGCGGCCCGGCCGGCACCGGGCAGGGCGCCCGGCCCGCCCGGGAAGCGCTCGGCGAGCAGTTCCGCGGAGCGCAGCGACGCCTCGCGGGCGGCGAGCGGGTTCATGCCCGGGTGCTCGGCGCGCCCGGCCCAGGTCAGCCAGGAGGTGCGCAGTCCGCGCAGGAACCGCTCCTGGGAAACGTGGTCCGGGTCGGCCGCGCGGACCGCCGCCGCGATCGTGAGCAGGGCGAAGGTCACCCGGCCGTTCCAGGTCGGACGGGCCCGCAGAACGGCCGTCACCAGCTCGCTGCTGTCGCCGAACAGCGACTCGCTGAGCCCCAGCAGGGCCGGCCCGCCGTAGCGGTCGGTCTCCGGGGCGTACGGCTCGCGGTGCACCCCGCCCGGTCGCAGCTCGGCCAGCGGCAACGCGGCGAAGCCGTCCGCGCCGCCCTCGCCGGCCTTGGCGATCGGGCCGGTGCTCCGGTGGTACTGCTCGGTGCTCATCCGTTCGCCGTCCGGGACGCCCGCGTTGACCGGGGCAAGCCGTTCGGCGAGCGCCGCCGTGACGCCGGGCTCGGCCGACTCGTCCAGACCGGCGAGCCGCAGCCGCAGGTGCGGCCCGTGCTGCCAGTACCGGATGAAGAACCAGCCGGTGATCGCGCCGTCGGCCCGCAGCTCGCGCACCACAGGTTCGACCACGTCCAGCAGGACGGTGTCCACCAGCGCCGGTGCGGCGGAGTCGAGGTGGAGGTGCCAGCAGCTCCAGCGGGGTCTGCCGTCCAGGGTGCCGGTCATGACCGCAGGTCCAGCATCGGCTCGCGGAACCGGCCGGTGCCGCAGACCACCTGGAAGACGGCGGTCTGGTCGCGGTCCAGCTCCAGCGTGCGGGCGATCCGCACCTCGTCGAAGGCGCGGGCCGGCCGGGCGTACATGCCGTACGCCGCGGCGCCGAGCACCAGGCCCTGTGCCGACCAGCCGCACGCGTACTGCAGCAGCTTCCACGCGCTGGGCCCGAACTCGGCGAACAGCGCGCGCAGGTCGGCGGTGAAGGTCCAGACGAAGGTGGCGTGCCGCACCGAGCAGTCGTTGCCGCCGCTCAGCGGGTACCCGAACTGGGAGTCCAGCGCGGCGTGCACGCCGGGCCGGGCGAGGTGCCCGGTGAGCCGGTTGTCCTCGACGCGGTGGATGCCGTCCGGCAGCCCCTCGACGTCCTGGGCGCAGAGGGTGAGCCGGACGTGTCCGGCGACGGCGGCGAGCAGCGGGGACGGCGGCGGCGCGCAGGCCAGCGCCAGGCTGTCGGCGACGGCCGCGTACGGCTGGGGCGCCCGGACGCCGGAGAAGCCTCCGATCCCCTCGGGGGTGCGCCCGGCCGTACGGTTCCAGAGCACCTCGGCCCAGCTCAGGCCGTTGCCCTCGACCGGGTACGGGCCGGTGCCGGTGGCCTCGGCCGCCGGGGCGGGCGCGCCGGACGGCCGGGTCATCCGGTCGATCCGCAGCACCCGGTCCAGTGCCTGGTCTCCGGTGGGCGCCGGCCGGTCGCTGCCGGGACGCCAGCGCGGGGTCGCGCCGTCCAGCCGGACCGCGACCGGGTAGGCCCAGCCCTCGGCGGGCCGGATGCCGATCCGCTCGGCCAGGCCCTCGGGGTCGGGGGTCGGCAGTTCCAGCTCCGCCCGCACCCCGAACAGCTGGGCCGCGAGGTACAGGCTGCGCAGGTTGTGACCGATTTCGAGGTCCACCAACGGGCCGCGCAGCAGCGCGTACTGCGGCGGCAGGTCGGTGTGCCGCCCGGCCAGCACCACGGTGGTGCCGTGCTCGCCGGGGGCGGCGGGGGTGCCCTCGACGTCCAGGAGCGCGTGGCGCTGGACGTCCAGGTAGCGGGTGGCGCCGTCCTGCAGCAGGTAGGGACGGACCGGGAACTTGCTGCGGACCGACGGCACGACGCGGTGGTCGTTGAAGGAGTTCGACGGCTCCCTTCGCTGCAGGCCGAACGCGGTGACCAGCAGGTGGTCCAGTGTCTCCTCACCGGCCGCCGGCCCGTCCTCCGGCCGGAGGCCGGCGGGGAAGGGGGTGCGGCGCAGCAGCCGGGAGGTGCCGAGGGCGAGCGGGCGGCCGGCGTCGGGGCGGACCGCTGCGGGGAGCTGCCCGCTGGTGGTGCCGATCGAGGGGTCGATCTGCGGGCCCGGAGCGACGAAGGCCTTGCCGGCGCCCTGTTCGAAGGCGAAGCGGCGCAGTTCCCGCAGGTCGTCGGTGTCGTTCGGGGCGTCGGTGCCGTTCGGGGCGTCGGTGCGCCGCCGTTCGGCGGTGCCCTGCGGTTCGGCGGTGCGCCGCGGTTCGGCGGTGCCGGGCAGAGCGCCGCGTTCGAGTGTCTGGCTCATCGGTCCTCCTCTCACGGGAACGGGTGGGGGTCGAGCGGAAGGTCGTCGGCGGTGACCGGGCGGCCGTCGACCAGGAGGCCGTCGGTCAGCCTGGTGAGGCCGAGCAGCCGCTGGTTGGCGTGGCCGAAGGTCATCGGCAGCGTGCCGGGGACGATCACCTTGGCGGCGGCCAGTCCCAGGTCACGGTGGTCCCGGGTGGACTGGTCGACGACGACGGCGGTGTCCATTCCGGCGTCGGCGTACAGGCCGAGCACGGTCTCCAGCGAGGCCCGTACGTCGGGACGCGCGCCGGCCGCCGGGCGCAGGGCGTCGGGCCAGCCGGGGAAGGCCTCGTCCAGCCGCACGACCGGACCGCCCAGCACCTCGGTGACGCGGGGCAGCAGCTCGGGCCGCTTGTAGAGCTGGTAGTGGTCGTCGAGCACGCGCACCTCGAACGGGTCGGCGATCATCCGCTCCACCGCCGCCGGGTCGAACGGCACCCGCTCGTGGACCAGTTGTGCCAGTTCCCACAGGCCGGCCTCGACCGCGGCCTCCGGGTCCGGGTGGGTGCCGGCCGCGGAGTAGCTGGCGGGGAACAGCCCGTCCCGGTGGACGGCCAGCACCCACACCGAGGGCAGCGGGATGTCCTGGCTCGCCGCCAGCAGGTGCACGTCGTAGCCGCGCGAGCGGATCAGGCCGATCAGCTCCCGGCTGCGCTCCCGGCGCACCGACGCGGGGTCGACGGCCGGCAGCGGGCGCCGCCGGTGCCAGGCGAGCAGGAACGCGTCGCGCTCGGTGACCTCGAAGAGGGCGTGCAGCGCCGCCTCCTCCAGGCTCGCGCCGAGCGCACAGCCGCTGGAGGACTCCAGGAAGTGGATCTTCCGGTCGCCTTCCCGCTGCAGCTTGTACTGGTAGAAGCCGACTTCGGCCGGCACCAGCACCGGCTCCCCGGTGGGGATGCGGTGGCCCCAGACCCAGTCGGTCGGGGTGTCCGGCGCGTACGGCAGCACCCGGCAGTAGGGGTGGGCGAGCTGTCGCGCGGTGTGCCCGCCCAGCGTGGCCGGATCCAGCGCGGGCAGGTCGATGCCCTGGTGGGCGAGGTTCCTGACGACCCGTCCCGTGCCGTACGGGAACCCGCCGATCCGCTCGTACATCTCCAGGATGGCGACGGGATCGCTCTCCCGGTAGGTGGCGCCGCGGCCGTGCCCCGCGCCGACCGGTCCGCCGGGCATCACGGCGTTGCTCATCGCGAACGGGGCCTGGGTCTCCCGCTGCACCCCGACGAACGGGCCGAAGCGGGCGTCGACCGTCCGCCGGTGCAGCTCGTCGGCGGGCATCGGCAGGCCGGGGCGCTCGCGCAGCGGCAGTCGCTGCGGCGACGGGCGGTCGGCGAGCACCAGGGGCTCCGGCGTCCGGACGGGCGGCGCGGCGGTGCGGTCGTGGGGCATGCCCGCGTCCCCGCAGACCGGGCAGGCGTGGTACCGGGCGATCCGGTGCCGGCGCAGTCCGCCCGGGCGGACGGACAGCAGCTCGCCCGGGGCCAGGGGGGTTCCGGCGGCCAGCGCGGCCCGGGCCAGCAGCGGGAGCAGCGGCGACGCGCCGGTGCCGGAGCGCCGGGCACCCCACTCGCGGGCGATCGGGTGGCCGCCGGCGATCGGGGCGGCGAGCCGCTCCCGCGCCTCGGCGCAGCCCGCGCAGGAGGGCGCGGGCGCGGCCGCGTCCCACAGCGGGCCGATCTGCACCTCGTCCGGGAGGACCCGCACGGAGAGCAGCGGCACCCCGGCCTCGCGGGCCGCCGTCCAGGCGGCGCGCTCCACCTCGGTGTCCCAGCCCTCGCTCATGCTGAGGCGGGCACCGTGCAGCTCGGCGAACTCCGCCCAGGGGGTGGACGGTTCGGTGATCGTCAGGACAGCCATACCGGCCCCCAGCACAGCTTCTGCTCCCCGGCCAGCGGGTCGGCGACGACGCGGACCCCGAGCGGACGCACCCCGTGGGCGTGGCAGTACGCCTCGATGTCCCCGGCCAGCGCGTTCAGCTCCGGCTCGGTCATCAGGTCGATCAGTTCGGTTCCGGGCGCCGGGTCGACGGTGCCGGGGTGACCGGCCTGTCCGGCCCGACGGGCGCCGTGGGCCGCGGCCAGCGCCAGGCCGGCGGCCCGGTCGGTGCTGTCGCCCCAGGCGGAGCCCAGCACCGCGCCGGTACGGGCGTCGGCCACGGTGACGGTGCACCAGGGGCCGGCGAGTCCGGCGGGGCGGCCGAGCGTGAGCGCGACCGGCTGGTCCTCGTACTCCTCCAGGGTGCGCCAGAACCGCAGGGTGTCGTGGTCGGTGATGTCGTCCCAGCCCAGGACGGTGGCCGGCGTCGCGGCGGAGCGTGCCAGGATCCGCAGGACACCGTCCAGCAGCCAGCGCGCCTCGGTGGTTCCGGCGGCCGACACCGAACGCTCCAGGACACGGATCCCGGGCGGGTACGGCACGGCGGCCAGGACGCGCAGCCCGGCGAGGATCGCCTGGACGGCGGCGGAGCCGTGGTCGATGCCGCGGCGGACGAGGGGCCTGCCGAAGTCGGGGGTGAGGCCTTCGAGGACGGCCAAGGCGGACGGGAGCTGCGGCAGGTCGTCGGGGGCGATCCACCGGAACGGGCCGGTCCAGGGCGCGAACAGCGGCAGCGAGTCGGTGAGCACCTCCTCGGTCACGACCGGCGCGAGCCCCGACGGGTCGGCGTCGCCGAGGCTGCGGATGCCGCTCCACTCGGCCTGACCCGACCCGGCCAGCACGGCCTCGTCGGACTCCAGCGCGGGACCGTGCACCACCGAGACGGAGCTCTCCGGCGTGCCGAGGCCGATGTGCTGGAAGGCCCGGTGGGCGGCGAGCGCGCCGGCCATGATGGCGCCGGTGGGCGAAGGTACGGTCCGCGCCTGGTCACCCTGCCGGATCACCGCACGCTCGACCAGCCTGCCGTGCAGACCGGGCGCCTCGCCCGCCGTCCGCAGCGGGCCGACGACCTGGGGGCCACCGGCCCGCGTCGCGTCGGAGGTGGTGACCGGGACGATCGCGGCACCGGGCGCGAGTTCGGCGGTCGCGTCGACCGACGGCGCGGCGTCCACGACCACCGCCACGCAGGCACCGGACAGCAGTCCGGCGGCCTCGGCGGCGGACGCGGGCAGCACGACGCGGTCGAGCTCCGGGTCGAGCAGCAGCAGCCCGGACGGGTCCGGGGCGCTCCCGTCCGTACCGGCCAGGACGACGCTGCCGAAGCCGGCCGCGGCCAGGCCGCGGGCCGCCGACTCGGCGGCGGGCCCCCGGCCGAGGACGGCCGCCCGCCCCTCGCGCACCCGGCGGAAGGCGGTGTACGGGTCGTCGCTGCGGGTCTCCAGGTAGGCGAGCGTGTCGCCGTACGCGGCGCGCTCGTCCGGCCCGGGCTCCGGGGTGTCCAGCCGGTCGAGGTCGAACAGCAGCTCGCGCAGGAGGAGCTGTCCGGCCACCCAGCGCACGACACCGCGGGTCTTCTCGGCGCCGGCCGCCGCGACCAGTTCGTCCTCGGTGGCGCCGCGGTCCAGCAGCGGGGTCAGCCGGTCGACCAGCTGGAACAGGCTCGCCGGGCCGGCCAGCAGGAACGCCCCCTTGGCGGCGGAGACGTACACGCCCTTGCTGACCGGTGCGTAGTGCACGCCGGGGCGGGATCGCACGCCGCGGAGCGGCAGCGGAGAAGGTGCGGCAGACATGGGTCCTCGATCGCGGGTCGGATCAGCGCAGATCAGGTCGGGTCAGTTCGGGTCAGGTCGGATCAGGTCGGGTGGGCGCGGCCGGGTCGGGCTCCGGCGGGGCTCCCGCGGTCACTCCCAGCGGAGGTCTCCGTGGCCGCCGTCCTTGCCCGGCTTGTGCCCGACCGGCTTCGGGACGAGGTGCAGCGGGTCGGCGTCCGGCCCCGCCGCCGACGCGGTGGCGGTGCCGGCGGTGGCGGCGGTGCTGGCGGTGGCGGCGGTGCCGGCGGTGCCGGCGGTGCCGGCGGTGCCGGCGGTGCCGGCGGTGCCGGCGGTGCCGGCGGTGCCGGCGGTGCCGGCGGTGCCGGCGGTGCCGGCGGTGCCGGCGGTGCCGGCGGTGCCGGCGGTGCTGGCGGCGGTGGCGGTCGCGGCGGTGGCGGTGCCGGCGGTCGCGGCGGACGCCGGGCCGGCCATGACCGCGGTGGCGAGAGCGGTCAGAACGAAGCAGGAAGCAAGGCGCTTGCCCATGGTGTTTTCCCCCGTTGTGTCGATCGCCGGATCACGGCGTCGTACGTTCCCTCGGACTCCTCCACCGTTTCCGGCCGGGAGCCGCACCTGCTTTCCGGTGCAGCTCCACAGTGGCCCGCCGGTTGGGGGGATCTCCACCGCACGCCCCTGTCATAAAGTTGCAGCGCAGCGAAATCTCTATGATCAAACGGGGGCAATCATGGTCAGTCCGGACATCCTTCCGTCACTTTCAGGCCGCCTCGACGAGACGGCCGCGAGGGTGTTCACCTGGGCCGTCAGACACGGCCGGCTGGATGAACGGGCGGCTGACGAGCTCGGCCTGACCTCCGGCCAGCTGGAGCAGGCGACCGGCGCCCTCTCCGAGCTCCGCCTGCTGCGCCCCGCCCCCGACGGTTCGTCGGCGCTGATCGCCACCAACCCCGAGCTCGCCGCGGCCGAACTGATCGGCCCCATCAACGCCGCGCTGCAGGCGCGCCAGCAGCAGGCCGCCCAGGTGCGGACCGAGCTGCTCGGACTGGTGCCCTTCTACTACGAGATGAGGCGCGAGCGCAGCAGCTCCGAGGCGATCGACGTGATGGAGAACCCCGACGACGTCCGCGCCATGTTCCAGGAGCTGGCCGGGAACTGCCGTACGGAGGTGTTCAGCGCACACCCGGGCATCGGCTCGGCCGAGGGCATGGCGGACGCGCTCGAGCGCAACCTCGAACTGCTCGACCGCGGCGTACGGATGCGGGCGCTGTACCAGCACACCGTCCGCGTCAACCCGGCCATGCAGCACTACGCCAGCCAACTGACCGCCTCCGGCTGCGAGTTGCGCACCGACAACGAGATCGTCGACCGCGTCGTCATCGTGGACCGCGAGGTCGCTTTCATTCCCCGGACGGGGATCGGCGCACCCAGCGGCGCCGTCATGGTGCGCGAGCCCGCCCTCGTCGACTACCTCTACCGTTCGCTGGAACAGTGCTGGGGCCGGGCCCTGCCGTTCGGCCAGGAGGAGACCCGCAGCGTGGTCGCGGGCTACGGCGAGGCCGGCGCGGCGATCAAGAGCTCCATCGCCCGGATGCTCGCCGAGGGCAGCACCGACGAGCAGGCCGCCCGGCGCCTGGGCATGTCCGTCCGCACCTGCCGCCGGCACATCGCCGAGCTCATGGACAGCCTGGGCGCGGACAGCCGCTTCCAGGCCGGCGTCCTCGCCGAACGGGCGGGCGTCGTCACCGCCGCGGCCGCCTGAGCGGACCGCCGCCCGCCGAACGGGACCGCCGCCCCGGCTTCCGGGACCGCCCCGGACTCCCGGACCGCCGCACCGCTCCGGCGGGTGCGACGGGCCCGCCCGGACGACCGGGGCTCCCGGCCGTGAGCAGAGCCACGGCCACCGTCACAGCAACGCGTAGAGGGCCGAGGCGTCGTCGTGCGCCTTGCCGCGCGGCCAGCGCTCGCAGGCGGCGTCCGCCCGCTCGACAGCCCGCACCTGGGCGATCAGCTCACCCGGCCCCGACTCGGCGAGCAGCCGCAGCGCGTCGGCCCAGCTGCCCAGACCGAAGCGCTCGGTGTAGCGCGAGGCGCCGTCCGTCAGCGCGGCCACCGCGTGCAGCCGGTCCACGCCGACGAAGCCGGTCTCGGCGTGCTGGGCCGCCTTCGGGCTGGCGGCGGCGATCCACGGGCCGTTGCCGGTGTTCCGGGCGGCGCGCACGGCCAGCGCGTACTCCAGGTGCAGCGCGGCGCGCTCGGCCGAGCCGGGCACCGTCGACCAGACCTGCCGGCGCAGCTCCTCGCCGCCGGGGAAGCGCTGGTTGTCGCCGATCACCTTGGGCGGGCCGTCCTTGAACTGGAGCACCAGCAGCGAGTCTCCGAGCACCAGGTACTCCAGCGCGGCGCCGTGCCGACGGGCGGCGACCACCATGGCCGCCGGCGTGTTGGGGTGGCCGAGGTCGCAGCGGCCGCCGTGCAGCGCGGCCGTCTCCGCGATGGCGTCGGCCAGGCACTCCCCGATCGAGCGGTCCGCGCGGTCGGTGAGCCGGGCCAGCAGATGCACCCCCAACCGCCTTACGTACCAGGGGGTGCCGTGGCGGCACCCGGACTCCAGGCCGGTCGGCGAGCTCGAACCGTCGAGCAGTACGAGCGCCTCCGGCGAGGCCGCCGCGAAATCCTCGCTCTCGCGGTCCGGCCGCCGTGCTTCCCCTGCGAGCTGTACCTGCATCCCGACAGTGTGGCCGCCGACGGCGCGCAGGCCCAGACCCGTGCACGCGGCGCACGGGTTCGTCCCGGTGGCAACGGGAGTAATTCGGCCATACCGTCGGATATCGAGTGGACAATTCGGCCAATCAGGGCCTGCGGGGTTTGGGATCTCCTTCGGGGGGCCCGGCCTTCCGGCGCTGACAGGCCTCCCCAGGACTGGCGAGGAGCGAGAAATGGTCTGGCAGTTCTTCGTGCTACTGGCCGCCTCGATCGGCTTTCCGATCGCCGCGCTGCTCTTCCTGATCGGCGGACCGCGCTTCCCCGACGAGCAGCGCGACGGGCGCTGAGCCCGGCCCCGGGCCGGCGGGCGGCGTCCACGCCGGGTCGCGGCCGAGCAGCGCCAGCGCGCGGTCGAACGGCCCGGCGCCGTCGGCCTGCTGACGGCGCTCCCGGAACGCCCGCCCCGGCGCCCGGTCCGCGGGCGCGGCCGGCACCAGCCCGGCCACCGACAGCAGGGCGGCCGCGAGCCGCTCCTCGCCGTCCACCACCTCGGCGATCCCCTTCGGCACGCCCAGCGCCGCCGCGACGTCCCAGGCGTGCACCAGGGTGTCCAGCAGGTGGAAGCCGACGGCCTGGCGCAACGGGAAGGGGCCGCCGTCGCGGATCTCGGGCAGCCAGAGTTCACGTCCGGCCGTGGCGTGCGCCTCGGTGAAGGCCGCCGTCAGCTCCTCGGCCGAGCGCCGGAACGCGCCCGCCGGATCGCCGTCGACCGGGACGTCCCGCCAGAGTGCCCGGTCGGACCCGGCACCCCGGGCGGCCGCGGCGAACCCCCGGTGCTGGCCGACCACGTGCTCCAGCAGGCGGCGGAGCGTCCAGCCGGCACAGGGCGTCGCCAGCACCAGCTGTTCGGGCTGGACCGTGGTGATCACCTCGGCGGCCAACGCCAGGGACCGGGTGTGCAGTTCGAGCAGGCTCATGCGGCGCCGACCTCCCGCGCGACGTCCCGCGCGACCTCCCGCGCGACGTCCCGCGCGACGTCCCGCGCGACGTCCCGCACGAGGTCCGGGCCGCCAGGACGGCCGGCCGCCAGGAAGCCGACGGCGTTGTCGATGACGGCGGGTTCGGTGAGGATCCGGCGGTGGCCGAGGCCCCGGGTGACTACCAGGTCGAGCCGGCCGCCGTACGCGGCCTTGAGCCGGCGGGCGTGGCCGACCGCGACCACGTCGTCGCCCTCGTCGTGCAGCACCAGGATCGGCAGGCCGATCTCCTCGGGGCGGCGGGCGGCGTCGAAGTACTCGGCGACGTTGCCGACGCCGGGGAACATCTCGCGCTCCATCAGCCGCCGCAGCCGCCGCTCGACCACGCCGTTCAGCCCGGCCTGGGCACAGAAGGCGGCCGGCATGAAGGAGACCTCACTGACCCCGGCTATCGCGACCAGCCGCCCGGCCCGCAGGCCGCCCCGCAGGGCCAGGAAGGCGGCGTTGACGCCGAGCGAGTGCGCCACCACCGCCTCGAAGTCGCCGTACCGCTCCTGGAGCCGGCCGGCCAGCTCGCGGAGGTCGAGCACGGTGCTGGTGCGGCCGCCGGAGTCGCCGTGACCGGGGGCGTCGAAGGCGACCGGGCTCAGGCCGAGCGCCCTCAGCCGGGGCACGAAGGCGGCGAACCGCGAGGCGCGGGACTGCCACCCGTGCAGCAGCAGGACGGGCCGGCTGCCGTCGCCCCAGCGGTAGACCACCACGGGCTCGCCGCGGACGGAGAGCCGTTCGGTGACGGCCTGTGCGTGGACCTCGCGTTCGAGGGTGCGTACCCGGCCGCGCCGCAGGGGGTGGCGGAAGAGCCGGAACGCGGCCCGGCCGGCCAGGCCGGGGGCGATCAGCGAGGTGGCGTTGAGGGTGGTGCGGATCAGTGCGACGGCCGGGTCCATCGGGGACTCCCTGTCGGTGTTGACGGGTCTGCCTGGGTGCGGGGGCCGAACTGCGGAAGATATTAGCACGACCGTTCGTGCAGTTTTATGGCCGAGAGCCGGCCACCGGGACCACGTGGGAATCAGGCGCGGGATCAGGCGCGCGGGAATCACGCACGCGGGATCAGACAGGGGGCCGGGCAGGGGGATCAGGCGCGGGATCAGGCGCCGAATCAGGCGCGCGGGATCAGGCCAGCTCGGGCGCCCGCGGGTCGGCCGCCTCCGCCCGCAGCAGCCGCAGCGCCACACGCCCCGCCCGGTCGTACGGGGTGTCCTCGCCGAAGAGCAGGGCCTGCGAATTGGCCGTCTCCAGCACCGCGATCAGCGCGAACGCCAGGTCCTCCAGGTCGGCGTCGGCTCGCAGCCCGCCCGTCGCCCGGGCCTGCGCCAGCGTGTCGAGCAGCAGGTCGCGCCACTCCCGGGCGCAGCCGGCCAGCGCGTCGCGCAGCGGGCCGGGGCGGGCGTCGAACTCGGCGCTCACCTCGTAGAAGAAGCAGCCGCCGGGGAAGACCCTGGCCCGCGAGTACGCCAGCCAGCTCTCGCAGAGCCGCCGGGCCCGGCCGAGGCCGGGGGCGGTGTCCTGGACGGGGGTGACCACCGCGTCCGCGAAGATCCGCCGGGCGGCCCGGACGGTGGCCAGTTGCAGCTCCTCCTTGGAGCCGAAGCCCGCGAACACCCCGCTCTTGCTCAGCCCGAGGTCGGTGGCCAGCCGGCCGATCGACAGCGCGTCCAGCCCCTCGACGGAGGCGATCTCGACCGCACGACGCAGCACCGCCCGGCGGGTCTCCTCACCGCGCTGGACCCGTCCGTCGGCCCGCCCGTCGGCACGGACGGCCGCGCGTCCGTCGGTTCGCGGGTCCGTGTGCCGGTCCGTGACAGAGCCGCTCACAGTCCACCTCTGCTGTCCGTCGGGACGGGAGACCCGTCATAGCGGGAGCGCCGCCGGGCGGCCCACAGTCGTGAGCCGCCCGGTGCGCCTGCGTCCCGCCAGGGTATAGCGGTGGACGCCCCCGTTCACTTGGCCGGGACTCCCAGGGCCGGCGCCCGCAGGGCCGGCCGGGCCGGGAGGGTGGTGGCGGCCAGGGCCAGCACCGCGGCCAGCGCCAGCACCCCGGCGTAGCCGGTCCAGCCCCAGGCCACGTCGGCCGTGCCGGTCATGCCGAGGCTGAAGGCGGTGAGCACCGCGAAGGCGATCGCCGAGCCGACGGTGACACCGGTGACCACCACGGCGACCGACTCCAGCCGCAGCATCCCGAGGATCTGGCGCCGGGTCGTGCCCGTCAGCCGGAGCAGGGCGAACTCCCGGCGGCGGTCGGCGGTGGCCATGGCCAGGGTGTTCACCACCGAGATCGCGGTGAAGCCGAGCACCAGGGCCATCCCGAGGTAGTTGGCCTCGGCGCCGCTCTGCCGGGCCTCGGCCGCGATCTCGCCGCTCTGCGCCCGGTCGAGGACCCGGACCCCGGGGAATCCCGCCACCGCCGCGCCCAGCCGCTCCCGGGTGACCTGGCCGTCGGCGGCCACCAGGACGGCGGAGGCGAGCGGATTGTCGACGTGCCGGGCCAGCAGGGCGTGCGAGAGCGTGAGGTCGCCGAAGCCGAGACCGCGGGCGTAGACGGCCCGGACGGTCAGGGTGGCGGGGGCGCCGTCGCCGAGGACCAGCCGCACGGTGGAACCGGGGCCGACCCCGAGGCTGCCGGCCGCCGTCGCGCTGACCGCGAGGTCGCCGTCGCCGAATCCGGCCAGCGTGCCCGCCGTCACCTCCGGGTCCCAGCTCGCCGCCAGGCCCTCGGTGGTCACGCCCTGCACGGTGTACTTCTCCAGGTCGATCCGGGCCGAGCTGCGGAGCACCTCGGTGACCGCGGTGACGCCGGGCAGCGCCCGCACCGCCTGCGCCGCCTGGCCGGGCACGCCCGGCGCGCTCGCGGCCAGCGTCCACGGGGCGCGGACGCCGTCCTCGGCCTGCCGGGCGGCCGCGCCTCCGAGGGTGGACTGCGTGAACAGCACCGTGCAGACCATCGCGGTCAGCAGGGCCAGCGGCGCGGCGGCGGCGCCGAGCCGGCGGGACTCGGCCCGCAGGTTGGCGGCGGCCAGGTGGCCGCTGACCGGGAAGACCCGCAGGGCCCCGCCGATGGCGGCGGACGCGACCCGGGCCAGCACCGGGCCGAGCAGCGAGACCGCGATGGCCAGCACCACCACGGCGGCGAAGGTCACCGGGGTGGCCGCCTTCTCGGTGTCCAGCACGGCGAGGACGGCGACCAGGACGATGCCGCCGACCAGCACCAGAGCCCCCGCCAGCGCCCGCGCCCAGCCGGCGCCCGGCACCTCGACCGCGGCCTCGGACAGGGCCTGGCCGGGGCGGATCCGGGACGTCCGGCGGGCCGAGATCCGGGCGGCGGCCCAGCCGGCCAGCAGGGTCGCGACCACCGCGGCGAACATCGGGAAGACGCTCAGCGTGTGGTGCAGGGTGTCCGGCACGGCACCGAGGTCGACGAAGCCGTCGTACAGCCACCCGCCGGCGGGCAGCCCTGCCAGCGAGCCCAGCGCGCCGGCGGCCAGGCCCAGCAGCAGCGCCTCGCCGCCGATCATCCTCCGCACCTGGCCGGGCGTGGCCGCCACCGCGCGCAGCAGGGCGATCTCCCGGCCGCGCTGCTGGATCATCAGGGCGAAGGTCCCGCTGACCACCAGGACGGCCACCAGCAGCGCGGTGCCGCCGATCGCCGCGCCCATGCTGACCAGCTTCACCCGGGCACCGGCGGCGTCCGGGAACTCGGCCTGTCCGCGGTCGGCGCCGCGGTGGACGACGGCGTTGCTGCCGGCCAGCGCCGGGGCGAGGTCACGGGCGAGCTTCGCCGGATCGGTGCCGGGCGCGGGCAGGACGGCGACCGCGGCGACCTGGCCGGGCCGGCCGGCCAGCCGCTCGGCCTCGGCCGGGCTGAAGAACAGCGCGCTCTGCTCGGTGAGTTCGACGACCCGGGCGGCGGCGATGCCGGAGATCCGGTAGGCGACGGGCGTCTGTGTGGAGCGGACGGTCAGCCGGTCGCCGACGTGCAGCCGGGCCCGCGAGGCGAGGCCCGCGTCGACCACCAACTCGTCCGCCGCGTACGGCGCCCGGCCCTCGGTGAGGGTGAACGGGGTCAGCTCGGCGGAGGCCCAGGAGTGGCCGTAGCCGGGGAGCCGGTCGGAGGCCACCGGCTGGGCGGGGAAGGTGAGTTCGGGTACGGCGGCGCGGACACCCGGCACGGCGGCGATCCGGTCGGCCAGCCCGGCGGGCAGCCAGGCCCGTTCGGCGAGCGGCTTGGCCTTCTCCTTGGTCTTGGTCTTCCCGTTGCCCTTGTCCTTGACGGTCGTCTGGTGCACCTGCTGGTCGCCGGCCACCACCAGGGGAGCGCCCGCGTACCGCTCGGTGCGGATCTCGCCGCGCAGGCCAGTCTCCAGCAGGGTGCCGCAGGCGGTGACGGTCAGGGCGGCGAAGAGCAGCGCGCAGAAGGCGCCCACGAAGCTGGACCGGCGGGCATTCAGGCTCTGGAGTGCGTAGGAGAACAGCATCAGACCCACGCTCCCGGGCGGGTCGGGGCGAGGACGGCCCGGCGGGAACGGCGCTGCGGGCTGGGGTGACGGGGCGGCTTCGGCATGGACTCACCCTCCCGCGCACCCGGGTGCCGGCGCAGTGCGGCGGTCCGGCGGATCCGGGCGGGGGTTAACCCCCTGTCCGCGCTACCCGCAGGCCCCCAACACCCGTTCCAGCACGGCCGCCTGTGCCAGCAGCCGTTCGTCGGCGCCGGCCGGGCCGACCACCTGGAGGCCCAGCGGCAGTCCGTCCGCCGTCGTACCGGCCGGCAGGCTGAGCGCGGGGAGCCCGGCGTAGCTCCACGGCAGCGACATCACCGCCTCACCGGTGCTGCCCAGCCCGGACGGGGCCGGACCGGTCGCGGCGGGCGCCACCACGAGGTCGGCCCCCGAGGCCGCCCAGGCCTCGGCGAGCCGGCCGCGGAGGTGTGCGCGGGCGTGCAGCGCGGCCGCGTAGTCCTCCGGCTGGACGGCCTGGCCGTGCCGGATGCCGGCCACCGTCTCCGGCCGGTAGAGGCCGCCGAAGCGGGCGAACCAGTCGGCGTGGGTACGGGCCTGCTCGAACCGATTGATCGTCTGCAACTGCCTTACCAGGTCGGTGAAGTCGGGCAGCAGATCGATCCGACGCACCGTCAGGCCCGCTTCCGCCAGCAGCTCCAGCTGCTCGTCGAAGGCCTTCCGCGCCTCCGGCAGGGCCCGCTCCAGATAGGGGCCGGCCGGCACCCCGAGGACGGTCGGCCGTCCGGCCGGGCGGGCCTCCTCGGCGCGCCAGTCGTCGCAGAGCAGGGGCGCCGCCAGCGCCGCGCCCGCCAGGTCGGCGGTGAACAGGCCCAGGGTGTCGAAGCTCGGCGCGTTCGGGATCACCCCGTCCACCGGGATCCGCCCGTAGGTCGGCCGGAACCCCACCACGGCGCAGTAGGCGGCGGGCCGGATCACCGAGCCGACGGTCTGGGTGCCGATCGCCAGCGGTACCAGCCCGGCCGCGACGGCGGCCGCCGAGCCGCTGCTGGAGCCGCCCGGGGTGTGCCCGGAGTGGTGCGGGTTCCGGGTCGGGCCGGGGGCGGTTCCCGCGAACTCGGCGGTCACCGTCTTGCCCGCGACCAGCGCGCCCGCGGCCCGCAGCCGGTCCACCACGACGGCCTGCGGCCCGGCCAGCACACCCGGCGGCAGGGCGGATCCGGCGTGCGTCGGCAGACCGTCGACGTGCACGATGTCCTTGATCCCGACCGCCACCCCGTACAGCGGCGGCGCGGCGGCCGGGTCGGGGTACCGCGCGGCCAGCGCGCGGGCCTCGGCGTGCAGCCGCTCGGGACGGCCGGGCTCGGGCACGAAGGCGTGGATCAGCGGGTCCACCTGCTCGATCCGGCCGCAGAGCCGGTCGACATGGACGGCCAGGCCGGGGCGGCCGGCCCGCAGCTCGGCGGCCTCGCGTACCAACGACCGCGGCCGGACCAGGGATTCCTCCATACCGACCACGGTAGACCAGCCTGACGGCCCCAGGGTCGCTACTGGTGCTCCGGCGCCAGGTACGGCGTCTCACGCAGGTAGTACGCGCCGCAGGTGTGGCAGCAGAGTTCGGGCGTCCTCCCCCACTCCACCGGCTCCCGCAACGGCGCGTCCTGGTCCAGTTCCCGGCCGCACATGGCCACGGTGTCGGAGCCGCGGACCATGTGCCACAGCCTCACCCCGGCGGCCGGGCCGCCGTCGCCGTACTCGGCGCGCATCTGGTGCATCATCTCCCCATCGTCCGGCGGCGGTCCGGCACCGGCAACCGGGGAGTCCGCCGGCCGGACCGGGTGTCCGCGGACGAGGCCGACCCCCGGCAGCGGCGGGACCGGACCGGGTGGCAGCGGGACCGGACCGGGTGGCGGCGGACGAGGCCGGCCGCGCGCGGGACGGGGTCAGACCAGGCTGCCGTGCAGCCGCAGCCGGGCGATGCCGCCGTCGGGGAAGACGTCGAGCCGGACGTGGGTGGCGGGCCGGGGCGCGTCCAGCACCAAGCGGTGGACGGAGTCCGGCTGGAGCCTGGTCCGCGGCACCAGCCCGAACCACTCCTGTGGGTCCGCGGCCTGCTCGTCCCGCCCGTACAGCGCGGCCCAGCCGGCCGCGTTGCCGACGTAGCAGCCGGTGTCGATCTCCACCGCGCGGATCGCGCCGCGCCCGGCCAGCCGGAGCCGGACCCAGTCGTGGCCGTCGTCCCGGCGCCGGCGGTTCTCCCAACCGTCGCCCATCGCACGGGACCTGCCGGGCAGCGCGAGGTTGGACGGGGGCGAGAAGAAGCGGTCCGAGGCGTCCTCGACGGTGCCGCCGTGCTCGATCGCGGCCAGGTCGAAGGTGCCGAGCGCGGCCAGCCAGGCGGCGTCCGGCCGGGCCTCGCCGTGCACCCGCAGCCGGGCGATGCCGCCGTCGGGGTACTGGCTGAGCCGCAGGTGGGTGAAGCGGCGGCCGCCCTCGACCGCGAAACCGTTGGCGGCGTGGCCGCGCACCGGCGAGCGGGGCACCAGCGGGTGCCAGACGGTGGAGCCGGCGAGCAGCTCCTCCGGGCCCGGGGTGCCCGGGAGTTCGGCGCCTTCGAGGCTGATCTGCAGCGGGTGGTTGCCGCGGAAGTGCGCGGTGTCCACGATCACGCCCTGCACGACTCCCGGCACGCCCAGGCGGATCAGCGCCCAGTCGTGGTCGTCGGCGGCCGGGTGCGGGCGGTCGGTGCCGGCGCCGCGGCGGCGGCGGGTCTCCCAACCGTCCATGATCTGGCCCTTGTTGCCGAAGGTGTGCGGGCGGAACTCGGCGGGCTCGGGCAGCAGCAGGTTCTCGCGCTCGGCGAACAGCTCGTCGTTGGCGGCGATCACGGCGCCGCCGAGCCGGCGGTCGGCCAGGTCGGTCAGCGTGGTGAAGGCGAAGTCGCCGGTGCGGTAGTCGGCGTAGGGGTTGCCACCCGCGTAGGGCAGCGCGTCGGCGTCGGGAAGGGTCCTGGGAGCGTTGTCGGTGGCCATGAATCCACCTTGGCCCCGGCCCACTCGTCAGGTCCATCACAAAGAACTGAGCAAACCGTTCACTCCGACTGAACGGCCGCCGCGACCTCGACCAACGCGGCCAGCACCCGGCGCAGCGGCGGCGTCGCCTCCGTCCCGGCCCGGACCGCCGCGACCACCCGGCGGGTCGGCAGGTCGGCGGGCAGCGCCCGGACCACCGCCCCGCCCCCGCGCCCCGCCGACGCCAGCCGCGGCACCAGCGCCACCCCGAGGCCGGCCGCGACCATCGCCAGGATCGCCGTCCAGTCCGCCGCGGTGTGCGCCCGCTCGGGCCTGAACCCGGCGTCCGCGCAGGCCGCCAGCGTGATCTCCCGCCAGGGCCCGGCGGCGCCGTAGATCCAGGGCTCGCCCGCGAGATCCGCCAGCCGCAGCCCCGGCGCGCCGGCCAGCGGGTGGCCGGGCGGCAGCGCCACGTCCAGCGGGTCGCTCAGCAGCACCGACTCCACGAACCGCGGGTCGCCGCCGGCCGGCTGCACCGCGAGCGACAGCGCCAGGTCGACGTCGCCCGCCGCCAGCAGCCCGTACGCCCCGGCCGCCTCCGCCTCGACCACCCGCACGCCCAGCCGGGGTGCCGCCTCGCGCAGCCGGGCGATCGCCGGCACGAGCAGCCCGCCGATCGCGGTGGCGAACGCGCCGACCCGCACCTCGCCCGCCTCGCCGTGCAGATACCCGGCGAGCTCCGCCTCGGCCCGCTCCAACTGCCCGAACACCAGCTCGGCGTGGTGCAGCACCAGCCGCGCCGCACTGGTCAGCCGGACCCGCCGGCCGTACGGCTCCAGCATCGGCGCGCCCAGCTGCTTCGCGAGCGCCGACACCTGCTGCGAGACCGCCGACGGCGACAGGCAGAGGCGCTCGGCCGCCGCCGTCACCGTGCCGCACTCACCGACCGCCCGCAGCACCCGCAGCCGTCGCAGATCCCACTCGCCCACCGCACCCATCGCGCCACCGTAGATCCCTTCCGGCCACCCCAGCCGAAGCCCGGCGCCCACCCCTCGATAGGGTGCCGCTCCTGCGCACCGCCGGTGATCACAACCAGGCGTCAAGTCGCGCATAAAGAGACATCATTCACCTCAATGGGGGCAAAGATCGTGCGCTCTTCCCGCCTACTGGCCACGTCCACGCTGCTCGCGCTCTCCCTCGGCGCGACCGTCGGCACGGCCACCGCCGGCGCTGCCGCCATCTCGCCGAGCCCGAGCGCGACCACCTCGGCCACGCCCACCCCGACCGGGACCCCGACCCCGACGGGCACGAAGCCGGCCACCGCGACGGGGACCGGCTCCCCGAGCGCCTCCCCGACGGGCACCCCGTCGGCCACCGCCACGGCGAAGCCCACCGTCCGGCCGACCAGCCCTGCGCCGACGCCCACGTTCAACGACCGCTGCCACGGTGGGGTGTACCAGAGCTCGCTCCTCAAGGTCACCGGCACCGGCCTGTACGGCACCACCCTGGTCAAGGGCGGCCCGGCCGCCGAGATCACCGTGACCTGGGAGAACAACAGCGGCGTCGACCTGCCCGCCGTCCACAACTCCCTCTATGTCACCGACGAATTCGACGGGGACCGCCCGGTCCAGTGGAGCACCGAGTTCTTCGACGTCCAGCTGAACAGCGGATCCGGTTGGAAGCCCGCGAAGCTCGACGACCGCGCGATGCTGGTGCCCGACTTCAAGCTGGCCAAGGGCGAGAAGCACACCGTCCAGGTCCGGATAGCCGCCACCGCCAAGGCCCCGGCCGGGAAGTACGGAGCCAACTACGACTCCGGCTCGGACGCGTTCGACAACGACAAGGTGCCCACCCCGGCCAACAACAAGCCGAACGCCTGCACCCAGTTCTACGGCTACTACGAGGGTGAGTTCAAGGTCGCCGAGGCCGGTGCCGCGACCACCCCCGCCCCGGCCACCAGTGCCGCCAAGGTCGCCACCAGCCCGGCCGCCGGTCCGCAGCTGGCCCAGACCGGTTCCAGCTCCAACACCCTCCCGATCGCCCTCGGCGGCGCCGCCGTGCTCGCCGCGGGTGCCGGCACCCTGCTCGTCCTGCGCCGCCGCAAGGCCGGCGCGCACAGCTGACCCCGGTCGGCAACAGGAGAAGGGGTACGGGCGCGCCGCCCGTACCCCTTCGGCGTACCGGGGATCAGCAGGCCCGGAGGAGGGCGTCGTCCTGCCACTTGAGGATCTTGTCGAAGCTGACGATCGCGCCGCGCAGCGGGTGGTTGCGCAGCTGGACGTGGTCGGTGAGGGCGTGGATCAGGAAGAGGCCGCGGCCGGACTCGGCGGTGAGGTCGGGGAGGGTGTCGAGGTCCACCGGGCGCAGCGTGGGGGCCGGGGGCCGGCAGGGCAGTACGTGGGTGTCGTAGGGACGGCCCTCGCGGCGGGGGCGGTGGGCGGTGAGGACCGGCCCGGGGACGCTGGCCCGGCCGCGCCGGCTGCGGCGGGGCCCTCGGCCGGCCACCGCGGGGCGGGCCGGCGGGGCGGCCGGCCGCCGCAGCGGAAACGGTCCGGCAGCGGCAGGCGCGGCGGAGGCGGCAGGCGCGGCAGGCGCGGCGGGGCCGGTGGCAGGGGCGGAGACGCCGGGCCCGGAGTCGGTCACCTCGATCCGCAGCAGGTCGCCGTTGATCGACGCGGTGACCTGGAAGCCCTCGTCCGGACGGCCGCCGGCGCCGTGCTCGACGGCGTTGGCACAGGCCTCGCTGAGGGCGACACCGAGGTCGTGGGCGACCTGCGGGTCGACGCCCGCCGTCGCCATCGCACCGAGCAGGATGCGCCGGGCCAGCGGAACGCTGGCCGGGTCGCGCTTGAGGTGCAGAGTCCACCAGATGTCCACGGGAGGTCCCTCCTGGCTGCGGCTCCACATACAACTAGGTATCTCCGGGCGATCCGGCGGCGAACCGTACCGAAGGTCCGCCACCGCCCGATCGGCGGATGGACTGGGGCCCCGGACTGTGCCGAGCGGCGCACACCGGGGGTCGCACGCCGGGGCCGAACGGGGCATTCGTAGGGATTTCCCACCCTGCCCGTGTCCCCCCTGTGGGCGATGAGATGATGGGCCCCGCCATGACTGCCCTCGCCGCCGCCCCGCACCCGGGCGCCCTCGCACCGGACGCGCCGGTGGGGGACGCCGCCTGGGATCTGCGGCTTGCGCGGGCGGTGCCGTTCGCCCTGGTCTGCACGCTGATCGCGGCCGCCGGGCACGCCCTGGCCGGCGGCGGGAACGTGGCCCCGGCCGCGCTCGCGACCGGCTTCGCGGCCGTCCTCGTCCTCGCGGTGGCCTTCGGCGGGCGGGAGCGCGCGCTGGCCGCCATCGCGGGTGCGCTCGGCGCGGGCCAGCTCGGCCTGCACTGTCTCTTCCACGCGTTCGGCGGGCACGCCACCGCGGCGGCCGGCGCCATGGCCGGCATGCACCACGGCGGCTCCGGGCCGCTGACTCTGCCGCAGGTGGCCGGCCGGCTGATCTGCAACGAGGCCCGCCCCGGCACGCTGGCCGGTCTGCCCGGCAACCCGTCCGCCGAGCAGCTGGTCTCCAGCGCGGGCCTGGACCCGCAGGCGTACGCCGTCGCGCCCTGGTGGCAGGGCGGCCTCTTCGGCATGACACCGTCGATGCTCGCGGGCCACCTGGCCGCCGCCCTGGTGGCCGGCTGGTGGCTGCGCCGCGGCGAGGCCGCGCTCTGGCGGCTGGTCCGGATCACCGCCGCGGCCGCCCGGGAGCACTGGGCGACGCCGTTGCGGACGGCGTTCGCACTGGCCGCCGTCCTGCTGCGCGGCCTGCTCGGCACGCCCGGTGGCCCGGCCCGCCGGTTCGACGCGCGCGGCGGGGAGCGCCCGCTGCCGGCCGGTGCCGCGCTGCGGCACAGCGTGGTGCGGCGCGGCCCTCCGTTCGGGGCGCTCGCGTACTGACCCGCCGTCCTCGGAGCGCCCACTCGCTCCGGGCCCCGGGTGTACGCGCCAGCAGAGCCGTACCCGCACCCTCGCGCGGTCAGCGGCCTCCCCCCTCTCGTCCCCACGCCGCGCGGCCCTGCCGGCGCACGGATCACCGTGCCCGCAACGGGCCTGCCGCCGAGCCTCCGAACGGAGACCCCGCCATCATGCGTTCCCTTCCCGCCCGTCGTATCGCCGCCGTCGCCATCACCGCCGCCGCGTCCGTCGTGGCCCTGGCCGGCCCGGCCTTCGCGCACGTCACCGTGAACCCGGGCAGCGCCCCGCAGGGCGGCTACACCGCCGTCGACTTCCGGGTGCCGAACGAGAACGACACCGCCTCGACGGTGAAGCTGGAGGTCAACCTCCCGCTGGACCACCCGCTGGCCTCCGTCCGGACCCTCCCGATGCCGGGCTGGACGGCGACCGTCGAGAAGGCCAAGCTCGACAAGCCGATCAAGGTGCACGGCAACGACGTCAACGAGGCCGTCTCCAAGATCACCTGGACCGCCGACGCGGGCACCAAGATCGCCCCCGGCCAGTTCCAGGAGTTCCGCGTCTCGCTCGGCCCGCTGCCGACCGACACCGACAAGCTGACCTTCAAGGCGCTGCAGAGCTACGACAACGGCGACGTCGTCCGCTGGATCGACGAGGCCAAGGACGGCCAGCCCGAGCCGGCCAAGCCCGCGCCCGTACTCGCCCTCACCAAGGCCACCTCCGAGGACGGCCACGGCGTCACCGCCTCCGCCGCCCCGGCCGCCGACGGCCACGGCCACGACGGCGCCAAGGACGAGGCCGCCGGCTCCACCAGGTCCAGTGACTCCACCGCCCGGGTCCTCGGCGTGGTCGGCATCGTGGTCGGCGTCATCGGCACCGCGTTCGGCATCCTCGGCCTGCGCCGCAGGAGCGGCGGCTCGGCCTCCTGACCCCTCGCACCGGCGGGGCCGTCCCCGCGCCGCACCCGTACCCGGGGGCGGCCCCGCCGGTGATCCACCGCGCACGATCGGATCCCCCATGGCCCGCACCCCCCGCACCACCCGCCTGGCCGGCGCCGCCGCCGTGGCCCTCGCCGCCGCCCTCACCCTGACCGCCTGCGGCTCCGACGGCGGCAGCGGCACCAGCCCCGCCAAGGTCACCCAGCAGAAGGCCGACTCGCCCTACGAGGGCACCGTGCTCGGCAAGAACTTCGAGAAGCCCGACCTCCGGCTGACCGACACCGCCGGCCAGCCGTACGACCTGCGGCAGAAGACCAACGGCAGGACCACGCTGCTCTTCTTCGGCTACACCAGCTGCCCGGACGTCTGCCCGACCACCATGGGCGACATCGGCGTGGCGATGAAGAAGCTCTCCGCCGAGGAGCGGCAGAAGGTCAACGTCGTCTTCGTCTCCACCGACCCGCAGCGCGACACCCCGCAGGTGCTGCGCACCTGGCTGGACTCGATGGGCACCGACTTCATAGGCCTCACCGGGGACCTCGCCAAGGTGAAGACGGCCGCCAAGTCGCTCGGCATCATGATCGAGGACCCGGTGGTCAACGCCGACGGCACGGTCACCTCCACCCACGGCGCGCAGGTGCTGGCCTTCCTGCCCTCGGACGACAAGGCGCACGTCCTCTACCTCAGCGGCACCGAGGAGAAGACGTACGAGCACGACCTCCCGCTGCTCGCCAAGGGGGTCCCGGCGTGAAGGGCACCGGCGTGCTCGGCTTCCGGCGGACGGCGCTCGCGGGCGCGGTGCTGGCGACGGCACTGGGCGGCGGCGCCATCCTGGTCGCCTGCGGTGCGGGCGGCCAGGACGGCGCCGCCGCAGCTGCCGACGGGCCGGCCAGGCTGAGCGTCGCCGACTCCTACATCCCGCTGCCCCCGGCGGGCGGGATGGCGGCCGGCTATCTGACCGTGCGCAACGACGGCGGCGGGGACCAGTTGGTGAAGGTCTCCAGCCCGGCCGCCAGCTCGGTCACCATGCACCGCTCCACCGCCTCCACCATGGAGCAGGTCGAGCGTCTGGACGTCCCCGCGCACGGCGCGTTGCAGCTCTCCCGCGGCGGCAGCCACCTCATGATCATGGGATGGCAGAAGGCCCCCGTCCTCGGTGACGAACTCGAGCTCGACCTGACCTTCGCCCGGACCGGCACCATCTCGGTCAAGGTGCCGGTCAAGGAGCTCACCTACCGCCCCGGCCAGCAGTAAAGGGACCCGCGAGATGCTGAAGGCCGCGTTGCCGCAGACCACCCGCCGCAGACTCGCCGGGCTGCTCGGCGCCCTCGGCGCCGTCCTCGCGCTGATGCTCGCCGGCGCCGGACCGGCCTCGGCGCACGCCACCCTGGAGTCCACCGACCCGCACCAGAACTCGGTCGTCGCCACCGCGCCGCAGACCGTCACGCTGACCTTCAGCGAGTCGGTGTCGCTCTCCGGCGACTCGGTACGGGTGCTCGACCCGGCCGGCAAGGCGGTCGACACCGGCAGCCCGGCGCACGCCGACGGCAAGGGCAACACCGCGCGCGTCGGGCTGAACAGCGGGCTGGCCAACGGCACCTACACGGTGGCCTGGCGGGCCGTCTCCGAGGACTCGCACCCGATCGGCGGCGCGTTCACCTTCTCCGTCGGCGCGCCCTCGGACACCTCCGTCTCCGCCACCGCGCTGAGCGGCGCCGAGGCCGACGGCGTGGTCGCCGCCCTCTACGGCGCCGGCCGGACCGTCGCGTACGGGGCGTTCGCGCTGCTGGCCGGCGCGGCCGCGTTCGTGCTGGTCTGCTGGCCCGCCGGGGCGGCGCAGCGCGCGGTCCAGCGGCTGCTGATGTCCGGCTGGGTGGCGCTGCTGGTCTCCACCGTCGCGGTGCTGATGCTGCGCGGCCCGTACGAGCGGGGCTCCGGGGTCGGGCAGGCCCTCGACCTGTCGCTGGTGCGCGCCACGCTGGACGAGCGGATCGGCACCGCGCTGGCCGCCCGGCTGCTGCTGCTCGCGGCGAGCGGGGTGTTCCTGTCGCTGCTGGTCGGCCAGCTCGGGCAGCCGCAGCGGACCACCGGTCCCTCGGCCGCGAGCACGGGTACCGGCACCGGCACCGGCACGGAGGACGCCGAGGAGACGGAGCTGCGCGAACTGGAGCAGCGCGCCGCCGAGCGGCCGCTGCGCGAGGCCCGGCTGGGCCTCGGAGTGGCCGGGCTGGTGCTGGCGGTCGCCCTCTCGGCGACCTGGGTCGGCGCCGACCACGCCGCGGTGGGCATCCAGGTCTGGCTGGCCCTGCCGCTCGGCGTGCTGCACCTGATCGCGATGGCGCTCTGGCTGGGCGGCCTGGCCGCCCTGCTGGTCGGCCTGCGCCACGGGATCGGCGCGGACGTCGCCGACCGCTTCTCCAGGCTCGCCTTCGCCGCGGTCGCCGTGCTCACCGCCACCGGGATCTACCAGTCCTGGCGCGGCCTGGGCAGCTGGGGCGCGCTGACCGGCACCGAGTACGGGCGGCTGCTGCTGGTGAAGACCGGCTGCGTGGTCGCGATGCTCGGCGTCGCCTGGACCTCCCGTTCGTGGCTGGCCCGGCTGCGGGCCGCCCCCGAGGAGGCGGTGGCGGTCGCGCCGGCCGAGGCGCCGGAGCCGGTCGCCGTGGCCGCGCACTCCGACGACCCGGTCCGGCAGGCCCAGCTGGCCCGCCAGCAGGCCGCCCGGGAGAGCGCCGGGCGCGACCGCGGGCTCACCCCGACCCGGGCCGGGCTGCGCCGCTCCGTCCTGGTCGAGGCGCTGGTCGCGGTGGCCGTGCTGGTGGTCACCACGATGCTCACCAACTCGCCGCCCGGCCGGGTGGCGGGCGAGGTCGCGGCCGGTGCCCCCGCCACCGCACCCGCCCCGGGCGGCACGCCCGCCCCGCAGACCGTGCCCGGCCGGACCCTGGAGCTGAAGCTCCCCTACGACACCAAGGGCCGCACGCCGAACGCCAAGGGCACCGCCACCGTCACCCTCAACCCGGCCCGGACCGGAGCCAACGAGGTGCACCTCGGGCTGGACGGCGCGGACGGACAGCCGGTCGACGTCCCCGAGGTGCAGCTCGCCTTCACCCTGCCGGACCGCGACCTCGGCCCGCTGCCGGTCACCCTGACCGCCGAGGGCACCGGCCGCTGGAGCGGCACCGCGCAGCTGCCGCTGGCCGGCAACTGGGTGGTGTCGGTGCAGGTCCGCTCCTCGGACATCGACCAGACCACCGAGATCAAACCGCTGAAGATCGGGTGAGCGCGATGGACGGCACGACGGGTACGGAGAGCACGGAGAGCGCCGCGAGCGCGGGAGAGGCCGGCCGGAGGCCGCGCGGCGGCGTCACCCGCCGGGCCCTGCTGGGCACCGCCGGGGCCGGGCTGGTGGCCGGGGCAAGCGCCGGGGCGGCGGGCGCGGCCGCCCTGGACCGGGCCCCGACGGCCGCGCCCGCCGCGGCCGGCCCCACCCTCGGCGCGGGGCGGCTGCCGTTCCACGGGGAACATCAGGCCGGCATCGTCGAGCCGCAGCAGGCCCGAGTCCAGCTGGCCGCCTTCGACCTCGCCGGCGGGGCCGGCCGGGACGCCCTGCGGGCGCTGCTCCAGCGCTGGTCCCGGACGGCCGCCCGGCTGGCCGTCGGCGAGCCTGCCGACGAGTGCGAGAACCAGGTCGCGCTGGACGCCGGCCCCTGTTCGCTCACCCTCACCTTCGGCTTCGGCGCCACCCTGTTCGACAAGGCCGGGCTGGCCGACCGCCGCCCGGCCGCGCTGGAGCCGCTGCCCGCCTTCCCCGCGGACGCCCTCGACCCGGCCCGCGGCGACGGCGACCTCCTCGTCCAGATCTGCGCCGACGACGCGCTGGTCGCCGTCCACGCGCTGCGGGTGCTCCAGCGTCAGGCGACCGGTACGGCGGCGCTGCGCTGGCAGGCGGCCGGTTTCGCCCGCACCCCCGGCGCCGCCACGCACCGGATCACCGGGCGCAACCTGATGGGCCAGATCGACGGCACCAACAACCCCAAGCCGAGCCAGGGCGACTTCGCCGCCAAGGTGTTCTGCGCCGCCGGCGGCGACCAGCCGGCCTGGCTGGCTGGCGGCTCCTACCTGGTGTTCCGGCGGATCCGGATGCTGCTGGACAACTGGGAGGCGCTGCCGCTGGACCGCCAGGAGCGGGTGATCGGGCGGCGCAAGTCGGACGGCGCCCCGCTCTCGGCGGCCCCCGGCAGCAGCGAGTTCACCCCCGCCGACCTGGCCGCGCAGGCCTCCGACGGCTCGCTGGCGATCCCGTCCGACGCGCACATCCGGGTCGCGGCGCCGGCCGCCAACGGCGGCGCGGCGATGCTGCGGCGCGGCTTCTCGTACCACGACGGCCTGCTGGCCGACGGTTCGCCGGACGCCGGGCTGCTCTTCCTCGCCTTCCAGGCCGACCCGCGCAAGGGCTTCACCCCGGTGCAGCGCAAGCTCTCCCGGGGCGACGGCCTCTCCCGCTTCCTGCGACACGAGGCGAGCGGCCTGTACGCCGTCCCGCCGGGCGCGCCGGAGAACGGGTACGTGGGGCAGACACTGCTGGAGTAGCGCCCGTCCACGCCGGGACGAGCCACCCGGGGGCGTGCCCGCGAAACCCCCGCCCGCCGACTCCGCCGTCCGACTCCCGACGCCCCGCCGAGCGGCCGGGAGTCGGCGTGCACGCCCCGTGGCACCCCGCCCCGCCCGTCAACTTCCCACGGACCGGAACACCCCCGTGGGGAGCCGGCGAAATGGTTAAGGTGGCGTGCTCCGGTAACCCTTTCGCATGGAGGCGCGGCATGTCGGCGACCCGCTACACCTACCTCGGCCCGGAGGGCACCTTCACCGAGGCCGCGCTGCGCACCCTGCCCGAGGCGGCGACGCGGGAGCTGGTCCCGCTGGCCTCGGTGCCGCTGGTGCTGGACGCGGTGCGCGGCGGCGAGGCCTCGGGCGGGTTCGTGCCGATCGAGAACTCCGTCGAGGGCGCCGTCACCGCGACCAACGACGAACTGGCCTCCGGCACCCCGCTGATGATCTACCGCGAGGTGCTGCTGCCGATCTCCTTCGCCCTGCTGGTCCGGCCCGGGACGGAGCTGGCCGGGATCAAGACCGTCACCAGCCACCCGGTGGCCCAGCCGCAGGTGCGCCGCTGGCTGGCCGCCAACCTGCCCGACGCGCAGTGGGAGTCCTCCGCCTCCAACGCCGACGGCGCCCGGCAGGTCGCCGAGGGACGGTTCGACGGCGCGTTCGCGGGTGAGTTCGCGGCGCCGATCTACGGCCTGGACCCGCTGGTCAAGGACATCGCCGACGCGGCCAACGCGACCACCCGGTTCATCCTGGTCGGCCGGCCCGGCCGGGTCTCCTCGCCGACCGGCGCCGACAAGACCTCGATGGTCGTCTGGCTGCCGGACGACCACCCGGGTGCGCTGCTGGAGCTGCTCCAGGAGTTCGCGGTGCGAGGGGTCAACCTGATGCGGATCGAGTCCCGGCCGACCGGGGAGGGGCTCGGCAACTACTGCTTCCTCATCGACTGTGAGGGGCACCTCGCCGACCGGCGGGTGAGCGAGGCGCTGATGGGCCTCAAGCGGATCTGCCCGCAGGTGCGTTTCCTCGGCTCCTATCCGCGGGCCGACCAGCAGGTCTCCGAGCACCAACGGCCGGGGACCTCGGACACCGATTTCACCGAGGCGGCCGACTGGCTCTCCCGCTGCCTCGACGGCCGCGGCGACATTTGAGGCCCCGGCGACATCTGACCGTCGGCTTTTGTCTTCCTGACCTTTTCCGACCGTTTTCGACCCCGCCCGGACGGCGGGAGGGGTGACCGCACCCGCCGTCCGCCCGTCGTCCACAGGGGCCCTCACCGCCGGAACCGGCTGTCCACAGGGCCGCCCGCTGTCCACAGCCCAAAGTTATCCACAGCCCTGGGGACGAGTCGACAAACCGGTATAGCCACTGCCCGTTTCGGTCGGATCAGCGGTTAGCGTCGCAGAGATGACTAATCGGACCAGAGTCACCCGTGTGCCAGCAAATCACCCGTCCGAGTGCTTCAATTCCCTCACCCGGGAAGGTCAAATGAGGTTTGACACCTCAATTCCTTGGTTGCGTGCGCCGGCCACCCCCGAGGCCCGACCGTCCACAGCCCGCCGGGCCCGCCTGTGGATAACCCCCGGAGGCGGAGTTCCCCACAGAAGTTATCCACAGGCTCCGGTGAGTTATCCCCAGGGGAAAACCCGTACCGGTGGAAGGGCCCCCGCCCGGTAGGCTTGGGCCCGTGATTGACCTTCGCCTGCTCCGTGAGGACCCTGACCGAGTGCGCGCCTCGCAGCGCGTCCGTGGCGAGGACGTCGACCTGGTCGACGCCCTCCTCTCCGCCGACGAACGGCGCCGGTCCTCGGGCAGTCGCTTCGACGAACTGCGCAACGAGCAGAAGACGCTCGGCAAGCAGGTGGCCAAGGCGCAGGGCGAGGAGAAGACCGCCCTGCTCCAGCGCACCAAGGAGCTGGCCGCCGAGGTCAAGGCCGCCGACGCCGAGCAGGGCGCGGCCAAGGAGGAGGCCGAGCGCCTGCTCCGCTCGCTGGCGAACCTCATCGACCCGGCCGCCCCGGTCGGCGGCGAGGAGGACTTCGTCACGCTGGAGGAGATCGGCACCCCGCGCGACTTCGCCGCCGAGGGATTCGAGCCCCGTGACCACGTCGAGCTGGGGCAGATCCTCGGCGCGATCGACACCGAGCGCGGTGCCAAGGTCGCCGGCGCGCGGTCCTACTACCTGACCGGTGTCGGCGCGCTGCTGGAGCTCGCCCTGGTCAACATGGCGATCACCCAGGCCACCGCGGCCGGCTTCACCCCGATGATCACCCCGGCCCTGGTCCGCCCGGCCGCCATGGACGGCACCGGCTTCCTCGGCCAGGCCGCCGAGAACGTGTACTTCCTCCCGGAGGAGGAGCGCTACCTCGTCGGCACCAGCGAGGTCCCGCTCGCGGCGTACCACATGGACGAGATCATCGACGCCGAGAAGCTGCCGCTGCGGTACGCCGGCTACTCGTCCTGCTTCCGCCGCGAGGCCGGCACCTACGGCAAGGACACCCGCGGCATCATCCGCGTCCACCAGTTCGAGAAGGTGGAGATGTTCGTCTTCACCTCGCCCGAGGACGCCGAGAACGAGCACCGCCGCCTGCTCCAGTGGGAGAAGGACTTCCTCAACGCCCTGGAGCTGCCCTACCGGGTGATCGACGTCGCCTCCGGCGACCTCGGCTCCTCGGCCGCGCGCAAGTTCGACATCGAGGCGTGGATCCCGACCCAGGGCAAGTACCGCGAGGTCACCTCGACCTCCAACACCACCGAGTACCAGTCCCGCCGGCTCTCCATCCGGATGCGCGAGGAGGGCAAGGTCCGCCCGCTGGCCACGCTGAACGGCACCCTGGTCGCCGTCCCGCGCACCATCGTGGCGATCCTGGAGAACCACCAGCAGGCCGACGGCTCGGTCGTCGTGCCGGAGGCGCTGCGTCCCTTCCTCGGCGGTCGCTCCGTCCTGCCGCCGGTCAAGTAGCCCCGGCAGGACCGGCACCGCCGCAGCACCCGCACCACCTGCACCACCGCCCGAAGCAACTCCCGGGAGACGCACGGCCCATGAGCAGCATCAGCCCCAGCCCCGTCTCCCTCGCCGACGGTGGCGGCCTGCCCTTCCGGCTGGTCGCCACCGACCTCGACGGCACCCTGCTGACCAGCGACGAGACCGTCTCCGCACGGACCCGCGCCGCGCTGGCCACCGCCACCGGCGCCGGGGCGCTGCACATCATCGTCACCGGCCGCTCCGCCGCCTGGGCCCGGCCGGTCTTCGACGAGATCGGCTACCGCGGTATAGCGGTCTGCGGCCAGGGCGCCCAGGTCTACGACGCGGGCGCGCACAAACTGCTCACCTCGCTCACCCTGGACCGCCGGCTGGCCGCGGTGGCGATCGCCAGGATCGAGGCGGAGACCGGGCCGCTGGCCGTCGCCGCCAACCAGGACGGCCTGGACGGCAAGGTGCTGGCCGGCCCCGGCTACGAGCTGCTGATCGGCTCCGACCTGCCGGTGGTCCGGGTGGACAAGGACGAGCTGTTCACCGCCCCGCTCGGCAAGCTGTACGTCCAGCACCGCGGACTGACCGACGACGGCCTCGCCGAGGTCGCCCGCAGGGTGGCCGGCGACCTGGTCGGCGTCGTCATGGCGGGCGCCGGCATCGTCGAGCTGCTGCCGCTCGGACTCTCCAAGGCCACCGGGCTGGCCGTCGCCGCCCGCCGCCTCGGCGTGAAGGCCGCCGACACCATCGCCTTCGGGGACATGCCCAACGACGTGCCGATGTTCGGCTGGGCCGCGCACGGCGTCGCCATGGCCAACGCGCACGAGGAGCTGCTGGCGGTCGCCGACGAGGTCACCGTCAGCAACGACGAGGACGGCGTCGCGGCCGTCCTGGAGCGGCTCTACCCGGCGGGGTGAACCACGGGGGTCCGGCGGGGGCCGGGGCGGGGGCGGATCCGGTCACGAATTGTTCCGGCGGCACCCGGATGCTGACCGTCACAGAAAGAGTTTGTATGCTCCGCTGAAGCTCCGCGTCTCCCGGTGCGGTGCTCCTGTGCGGTGCTCCCGGCGGACCCGGGCCGTGCCCCCGGACACGTACAGGATTGCTGCTTCCGCCGCTGAGAGGTACGCGCATGTCAGGCCAGTGGGACGAGAGCACGTCGGGGGCGGACGGGCGGCGGCGCGCCGAGAACGGCTCGCGCGGCGGCGGTTCCCCGCGCAGCGCCGGGCCGCGCGGCGGCGGCTCCCAGGGCGCCGGCACGTCGCGTGGCGGCGTGCGCACCGAGCGGCCGGCCGAGACGGGCGGGCGCGTCCCCGCACCCCGGCCCGGCGGCCGGGCCGAGGCCCGACGGGCGGCCCAGGGCAAGGGCGGCGGCCGCGGCAGGCCCGACGGCGGCCAGGGCGGCGGGCGTTCCAACGGCGGCCGGGGTGACGGCGGCCGGGGTGACGGCGGGCGGGCGGACGGCGCCCCGGCGGGCGGCCGCGCGGCCGCCCGCAACAGCCGAAAGCCGAAGCGGAACGTCAAGAAGATCGTGGCCTGGTCGGTGGCCGGCGCCCTGGTGGTGCTGGCGGGCACCGGCGGCGCGATCTACTACAAGCTGAACGGCAACATCAAGTCCTTCGACGCGGACGCCATCGCCACCGACCGCCCGCCGGAGGCGGTCGCCGACGCCAACGGCAACAAGCCGGTCAACGTCCTGCTGATCGGCTCCGACTCGCGCGCCGGGAACAACAGCGACCTCGGCGGCGGCAACGAGGACGGCGCCCGCTCGGACACCACGATCCTGTTGCACGTCTACGCGGACCACAAGCACGCGGTGGGCATCTCGATCCCCCGCGACGCCCTGGTCACCATCCCCCCGTGCAAGCTGCCGAACGGGAAGTGGACCAAGGAGCAGCCCGGGCAGATGTTCAACTCCGCCTTCTCGGTGGGCAATACCGAGACCGGCAACCCGGCCTGCACCCAGAACACCATCGAGAAGCTCACCGGCATCCGGGTCGACCACACCATCGAAGTGAACTTCGAGGGCTTCGCGGCGATGACCCAGGCCGTGGACGGTGTCGACGTCTGCCTGCCCAACGACATCTACGAGGGGAACATCAACCCCAATCTGGGCAAGAAGGGCAAGCTCGTCCTGCCCAAGGGCAAGCAGAAGGTCTCCGGCCAGAAGGCGCTGGACTACGTCCGGCTCCGGCACGGCATCGGTGACGACTCGGACGTCGGCCGGATGAAGCGCCAGCAGGCCTTCCTCGCCTCGATGATGGCCAAGGTCAAGGGCGAGGGTCTCAGCCCCACCACGCTGCTGCCGCTGGCCGACGCGGCCACCAAGTCGATGACGGTCGACCCCGGCCTGGACTCGGCCAAGAAGCTCATGGACTTCGCGCTGTCGATGAAGAACATCGACCTGCACGACGTCAAGTTCCTCACCACGCCGTGGCGCTACAACGGCCCCCGGATCGACCTGGTCCACCCGGCCGTCGACAACCTCTGGAAGACCCTGCTGGCCGACCGGACCATCGACGGCCAGGACGCCACCGGCAAGCAGGAGGACGCCCCGCAGACCCCGGCCGCCGCGCCCGAGACCACCCCGGCCGCGCCGCCCGCGCCCCCCGCCGTGGAGACCCCGGTCAAGGTCGCGGTCTACAACGGCACCACCGCGAACGGGCTGGCCGCCAAGGCCGCCGACACGCTCAAGGCCGCCAAGGTCACCGTCACCGGCGTCACCACCGCCAAGAACACCAACAAGGCGACCACCACGGTCGAGTACGGCAGCGGACAGAAGGCCAACGCGGAGAAGGTCGCGGCGATGTTCCCGGGCGCCGCCCTGACCCCCACCTCGGCGGCCGGGATCAGCCTCGTCCTCGGCAAGGACTACGCGGCGGCCAACGCCACCACGGCCCCCGCCGCCGGCGCCGCCCCCAGCGCCCCGGCCCCGCTGCCCAGCGAGGTGGTCAACGAGGCCCGCTCGGCCGACGACGACATCTGCAGCAACGTCTCCTACGGATAGGACGTACCCCGCGGACCAGGTCGGCTGACCCGGCCCGGTCCGCGGGGCACACCCTCACCGCCGCCGGCCCGCTCCGACTCGGGCGGCTCAGAGCGCCGCGCGGATCCAGCCGTCGACCAGGCCGGTGAGGTCCTCGCCGGCCTGGCCGTGCTCGACCACGTGGGTGCGGATCACGTCGCCGCCGCCGTGCCCGAAGAGGCCGCCGCGCTTGTCCGCCTCCAGCACCACCTCGACCTTGTGCGGGGTGGTGACGAAGCTGACCTCCAGCGAGTTGCAGGAGTGCGCGTACTGCGGCGCCGGGGAGAACTCGATCTCCTGGTAGAACGGCAGCGTCTGCCCGGTCCCGCGGATGTGGCCGGCCTCCAGGTCGGCCGAGCGGAACCCGAAGCCGAGCTGGAGCAGGGTGTCCAGGATCCGGCGCTGCACCGGCAGCGGCTCGACCTCCAGCGGGTCGGAGTCGCCCTTGTCGAGCGCGCCCGCGATGTCCACCTCGGTCCGAACGCCGAGCTGCATGCCGTGCAGGCGCTGCCCGGCGACGGTGGTCACCGGCGTCTCCCACGGCACCTGGACGGCGAACGGGATCGACCGGTTCTCCCCGGGCGCCAGCACCAGCGGGGCCGTCACCGAGAACTTCGCGAACGGGTAGAGCCCGGTGCTCTCGCCCTCCTCGTGCTCGATCTCCACCCGCGCGACCAGCGTCAGCGTGATCCCCCGGATGTCCGCCTCGACCGTCCCGCCGGTCAGCTCGACCGTCCCGTGCAGCGTGCCGCCGGGCTGCACCACCGGCGTGGTCAGAACGGTGTCGACGCCGGGACCGCCGACGCCCAGGGCACCGAGCAGCTTCTTGAACACCATGCGGGCGCTCTCCTCGTATAGGGGTGGACCGAAGTCGTCGGGAGCAACGCCGGGACGGCCCGGACGGTTCCCGGGCAGGTCGCGGGGCAGTTGTAGGATGACCGGGCAATCGGTTGTAGGATGACCGACGACCAGGACCTGAAGGGAGCTCCGCCATGACCGCAGCCGGCCACAGCCAGGACACGTTGCAGGCCGCCGGGCGGCGCTCCCTGGTGGACACCGCCATCGACCAGCTGCGCGAGCAGCTCGCGGCGGGGGCCTGGCCGGTCGGCTCGCGGATTCCGACCGAGCACGAACTGGCCGAGCGGCTGCGGGTCGGGCGGAACACGGTGCGGGAGGCGATCCGGGTGCTGGTGCACGCCGGCATGCTGGTCTCCCGGCAGGGCGAGGGCACCTTCGTTCGCAGCACCAGCGACCCGGCCTCCGTCCTGCGGGGCGTGCAGCGTTCCGGCGTACGGGACGTGCTGGAGGTCCGGGCAGCCCTGGAGGCCGAGGCGGCCCGGCTGGCCGCGCTGCGGCACACCCCCGAGGACATCGTCCGGATGCGGGCCGCGCTGGCCCGCGAGGCCGAGGTGATCGCGTCGCACCCCGAGCGGGCCGGCCGCGAGGCGACCGTCGAGCACGACCTGGAGTTCCACACCGCCGTCGTCGAGGCCGCGCACAACCCGGCGCTGGCCGAGGTGTACCGCTACTTCGGCGCCTCCGTGCGCGAGTCGATGCGCACGGCCTTCGGCGACCACGAGATGCCCGAGGTGGTCGTGGCCACCCACGAGGCGCTGGTGGACGCGATCGAGAGCGGGGACCCGGACCGCGCCGAGAGCGCGTGTCGCGCGCTGCTCGCCGAGCCGACCGCGGCCGTCGAGCAGCTCCTCGCGGCCATCGCGGCCCGGAAGTAAGCGGCAACCGCCCCTTCCGCCGTCCGCCTCCCCGGTTCCACGTTTCACGTTTCACGAAAGAGCAGCACGCCCCATGGCAGTCACCCGTGCCCCGCAGCCGGTTGTCACCACCTCCCCGCTCCCCGTCCGCAGCCGGCTGGCCCACCCCGCGCTGCTGCTGACCGGCATCCTGCTGGTCGCCCTCAACATGCGCGCCTGCCTCGCGGCGATCTCGCCGATGGTCGCCGAGATCCAGCGGACCTTCGGCCTCTCCGCCACCGCGAGCGGTCTGATCACCACTGTGCCGGTGCTCTTCCAGGGCGTCGGCGCCCCGCTCACCCCCCGGCTGACCAGGCGGTTCGGCACCGAGCGGGTGGTACTCGGCGCGGTGCTGGTGCTCGGCGCGGGCGTGCTGGTGCGGGTGCTGCCCTCGGTGGCGGCGCTGTACGCGGGGTGCGTGGTGATCGGCGTGGCGATCGCGGTGCTGAACGTCTCGATGCCGGGCCTGGTGAAGCGCGAGTTCCCGGGCCGGGCGGCGGCCATGACCGGCGTCTACTCGACCACCATGCTGGTCGGCGCGACGCTGGCGGCCGGCACGTCGGTGCCGCTGGAGCACGCCCTCGGCGGCGGCTGGCAGGCCTCGCTGGGCGCCTGGTCGCTGCCGGCGCTGGTCGCCGCTGTGGCCTGGCTGCCGCAGGTGCTGCGCACCGCGAACGGGCGCAGGGGCACGGCGCCGGCGCCGGCGCCGGCCTCGGCATCGGCGTCCGCGACGGCGAAGGCGAAGGCCTCGGAGCAGGAGCGCCCGGCGGCGGCCCGGGCAGCCGCAGGCAGCATCTGGCGCACCCCGATGGCCTGGCAGATCAGCCTCTTCATGGGCATCTCGTCGCTGCTCGTCTACACCCTGGTGGCGTGGATGCCGACCATCCTGGCCGACCACGGGATGGACCGCGGCGAGGCCGGCCTGGTCTTCGCCTTCTCCAACCTGGTCCAGGTGGCCGGTGCCTTCCTGGTGCCGCTGCTGGCCGGCCGGATGACCCGGCAGCGGGGGCTGGCGGTGGCGATGGCCGCGCTGAACGCGCTCGGCATCGCCATCCTGCTGATCGCACCGGTGCCCGGCGCCTGGGTGTCGGCCACCATCCTGGGCGTCGCCCAGGGCGGTTCGCTGGGCCTCGGCCTCGCCTTCATCGTGCTGCGCACCGACAGCGCCGCCGGCGCCGCCCGGCTGGGCGGCATGTCGCAGGCGGTCGGCTACCTGGTGGCGGCGGCCGGGCCGGTCGGCGCCGGGGCACTGCACCAGCTGACCGGCGACTGGACCACCCCGCTGGCACTGATGCTGGTGCTGGCCGCCGTCGTCGGCGTGGCCGGCTGGGGCGCCGGGCGCAACCGGACGCTCTGAGGCCCCGGCCGCGCCCTGCCGCCGCGGGCTACTCCTCGGCGGCCAGGGTCAGCCCGGCCAGCTTCACCGAGGCCAGCACCGTCGCCGCCACCGTGAGCACCAGCAGCATCGGCACCGCCACGCCGAGCCCGACCGGTGCGGTGACGGCGCCGTCCGCGGCCACCGCCTTGGCCAGCGACAGCCCCCACTGCTGGACGCTCAGCGTCCGGGCGCCCTCGACGAAGTTGCCGATCAGGGACTCCCAGATCAGCGCGTAGGCCAGCCCGGCCACCACCGCGTGCCGGGTGACCACGCCGAGCAGCAGGAACAGCGCGCTGTACGCGGCCCCGGCCACCAGCGTGGCGACGGTGTAGCCGAGCGCCAGCCCGTCGTCGGTGCCGTACATCAGCAGGCCGGCGAGCAGCGTCGGGATCGCCGCGAACGCCCAGGTGGTACCGACCGCGACCACCAGCTTGGTCGTGATGATCTTCCACCGGGGCAGCGGCTTGGCGAGCAGGTAGACGATCGAGCCGTCGTCGATCTCGGTGGCGATGGCGCCGGTGCCGACGACCAGGCCGAGGATCGGCAGCAGCGTGCCGAGGCCCAGCCGGCCGAGGATCGTGACGGTCAGGTCGTGCTTGTCCCCGCTGGATCCGCTGGCGATCGCCGAGACGAGCAGCAGCAGGGCGGGGACCACCAGCAGCAGGACGCCGCGGCGGCGGCCCAGCAGGCCGCGCAGCGTCAGCCTGGCGACGGTCGGGTTCATGGTGTGGTCGGCCTTCCTGGGGTCCGGTTCCGGGTGGGTGCTACGCGTCCGCGCCCTCGGGCGCCCAGGGATCGTCCGTCGGACGGCCCCTAGGCGGAGACGAGGTACGAGAAGACGCTCTCCAGCGACTCGTCCGCCGGTGCGACGGTGTACAGCCGGATGCCGGCCTGCTGGGCGACCTTCGGCAGCAGGGTGGTGAAGCCCTGGAAGTTGACCGCCTGGACGCGCAGTGCCTTCTCCTGCCGGTCCAGCTCGATCCCGGCCGTCGACGGGTCGGCGATCAGGGCAGCCGCGAGCCGCCGGTCGTCGCTGGAGCGGACCAGGTAGCGGTGCGGGCGGTCGGTCATCAGCCGGCGGATCTTCCGGAAGTCCCCGGAGGCGGCGTGCCGGCCGGCCACCACGACCTCGATGTGCCGGGCCAGCTGCTCGACCTCCTCCAGGATGTGCGAGGAGAAGAGCACCGTCCGGCCGTCGGCGCCGAAGCGGCGCAGCAGCTCCATCAGCTGGAGCCGCTGGCGCGGGTCCATGCCGTTGAACGGCTCGTCGAGCAGCAGCACGGACGGGTCGTGGACCAGCGCGGACGCCATCTTGACGCGCTGCTTCATGCCCTTGGAGTAGGTGCCGGTCCGCCGCTCCTGGGCGTACTCCATCTCGACCAGGGCCAGCGCGCGCCCGGCGGCGGCGCCCGGGTCGGCGAGGCCGTGCAGTTCGGCGTTGGCGAGGACGAACTCCCAGCCGGTCAGGTAGTCGTACATGGACTCGCGTTCGGGGACCAGCCCGATCTGCCGGTACACCTCCTGGTTGCGCCAGATCGGCGCGCCGTCCAGCGTGACCGCCCCGGCGGAGGGGGCGAGGAAGCCGCTCATCATGTGGATGAGGGTGGACTTCCCCGCGCCGTTCGGCCCGAGCAGACCGGTGATGCCGGGGCCGATCGCCATGCTGACGTCGTTGACGGCGACCACGTTGCCGAACCAGCGCGAGACCTTGTCGATGGTGATGGTGGCCATGACGCCCTCCCAGATCCTGCGGTTGTCAGATGCGGTGGTAGCGGCGCAGCAGCAGCGCGTACGAGCCGGCCACCATCGCGACGGCGGCGGCGGCGAAGACGACCACGCCCAGGGCGCCGGGGGCGTGCATCCGGCCCGGGTCCTTCCCGAGGTCGAAGAGCTGGTTGACCAGGCTCTCCACCAGGCCGCCGGGAGAGAGCAGCGCCACCCACTGCGCGGAGTCCGGCACGATGAGGGAGGGGCCGCTGCTGATGCCCACGACGATCCCGACCACCGCGGTGGAGACCGCCAGGTACCCCATGATCGCGGCCACCCCGAAACCGCGGCGCGGCGTGGCGGCGGCGATCACCAGCGCCACCGAGGTCGGCACCACCGCGTAGAGCACCGCCGCGACCAGGCCGTACAGGAAGTGCGCGCTCTGGTGACCGAAGCTCATCCCCGCGAGCAGCGCGCCGCCGTAGAGGACCAGCAGCGGGGCGGCCATCAGCAGCAGCTGGGCCGTGGCCATCGCGGCGAACTTGGCCCGGACGTAGTCGGCCCGGGTGATCGGGCGGGAGAAGTAGAGCGGGACGGTCTGGTGGCGGAGGTCCCGGGAGAGCAGGACGGGCGCCTGCGAGGCGAGGAAGATCGAGACGACCAGGCCGAACATCCCCAGGTACTCGGGGTAGTCGACCGGCAGGTCGCTCTGGTCCTGCATCAGCGCGAAGGCCACCATGAACACGGCGGGCACGGTGATCGCGCCGAGCACGACCATCGGCAGCACCTTGGACTTGCCGGAGCGCCCGAGCCCGTACGCGGCGCGCAGGCTCTGGGTGAACAGCGAGCGGGTGGCGTACGCCCGGCCCAGCCGGGGGCCGGTGTAGCCGCGGTAGCCGATGTCGTGGATGACGCCGGTGTCGGCGGGCCTGGTCTCAGGAGGCAGCGACATCTGCGGTACCTCCCTCTGCTGCGGCGGTGTCGGTGTCGGTGAACAGCTCGGCGACCCGGTGGCGGCGCTGCTCCAGCCGGACCAGCCCCAGGCCGAGGTCGGCGACGGCGTCGCGGATGGCGTCGTACGTCTCGTCACCCGTGAGCCGGACCAGCAGGATCCGGGGACCGTCCGTCTCCGCCGCGTGCCCGGCGGCGGCCAGCCGCTCGCGGACGGCCGCGCTCGCGTCGAGGGTGTGGTCGGACGGGAGGTCCGTCACCTCGACGGCGAGGGTCGCCGTGGCGCCGGTGAAGGAGGCGGTGGACGAGGACCGCAGCAGTTTGCCGCCGTCGATCACCACCAGGTGGTCGCAGGTCCGTTCCAGCTCGCCGAGCAGGTGGGTGGTGACCAGCACCGAGATGCCGAAGTCGGTGTGCACCCGGCGGATCAGCGCCAGCATGTCGTCCCGGCCGACCGGGTCGAGACCGTTGGTGGGCTCGTCCAGCAGCACCAGCTTCGGGTCGTGCACCAGGGCCTGCGCCAGCTTCACCCGCTGCTTCATGCCGGTCGAGTACCCGCCCATCGGCCGGTACCGCTCCTCGTAGAGCCCGACGTGCCGCAGCGTGTCGGCCGTGCGTTCCCGCGCGGACGCCGCCGGCAGCCCGGCCATCCGCGCCATGTGCACCACGAACTCGGTGGCCGAGACGTCCGGTGGCAGGCAGTCGTGCTCCGGCATGTAGCCGACGCGCTCGCGGATCTCCGACCCCTGCGTGGCGATGTCCAGTCCGAGGACCTGCCCCGTACCCGACGTTGCCGGGGCCAGCCCGAGCAGGATCTTGATGAGTGTGGACTTGCCCGCGCCGTTCGCCCCGACCAGGCCGACCACCCCGGGCTCCACCTCAACGGTGAGCCGATCGAGGGCGGTGACCCGGGGGAACCTCTTGGTGAGGCCGTCCGTCTTGATGACAGTGGACACGTTCCACACCGTAGTGTGCTCACCGCGTGCAGGTCATGAGCTGGAATGACGACGCTCCCTGCTGCTGCGGTATGACCTTTCCCCACCTGGCCCCTAGGGGTCGGCAGTGACGATCTCCGCTTGTACTCTTGTCGGAATCTTTACGGGGGCGTTCGGGCCAAACTGCCCGACCGGACGGAAGTGGACTGATGACGGATCGCGCGACCGAGTTCGACCGGATGATGAATCCCTGGGCGTACGACGCCAACGGCAATCTGACGGCAAAGGCCCAGCACCAGGAGACCGCCCGCACGCGGCTCAACTCGAGCAACGCCCCGGGGGACGGCGGCGGCACGGTCGGCGTCGACCCGGCCGCGCTGGACGCCGCCGCCGGCTCGTCCGACGAGATCCACGGACGGGTGAACGGCGACGGCCGGGCCGCCGACGACGAGACCTCCAAGGTGTCCACCTCGCTGGCCAACTGGAGCACCGGCAAGGCCGCCGCGCAGACCGCGTCCACCTGGGACCAGCAGATCGCCGCGCTCAACTCCACCATCGGCGAGATCACCCAGGCGCTGCGGCAGAGCGCCACGAACTACCGGAACAACGACACGGCCGTCAAGCACGACATGGGCGCCTGAGGGGTACGGACAGATGGTCGACTTCCACGAACTGAGCACCGCAAAGCTGGACTCCCTCGGCGAGGCCGCCACCGCCTGGGAGGACGTGGTCAAGAAACTCCAGGCCATGGACCGTGACTGGGACAGCGCGGTGGTCGGCAAGGTCAACTCCGCCAACTGGAGCGGCCCCTCGGCCGACCAGGCCCGGCCCAAGATCCAGCGCGTCAACGAGCAGATCACCGCCGCCGTCACCCAGGCCACCGCCATCGCCACGGTCTTCAAGGACGCCGGCAACGACTTCCGGGCCGCCAAGGCCAAGCTGGACAAGGCCGTCGCCGACGCCAAGGGCGCCGGACTGACCGTCACCGCCGACGGCACCGTCAGCTGGCCGCCGGCCGACAACGCCACCCGGCACGACCCGGAGGCCAGCCGGGCCTACAACGACGAGTACCACACCAAGGCCGAGGTGTCGCGCAAGGCCATCGACTCGGCCGTCCAGGAGGCCACCGAGGCCGACGAGCGGGCCGCCTGGGCACTGCGCTCCGACAGCACCACCGACGAGCTGAAGTCCTTCAACGCCAAGGCCGTCGGCGCCGGCCCGGACGCGGACGGGATCCGCGCCGCCCAGCTCGCGGCCAAGGGCGGCAAGATCTCGGACGCCGAACTCACCGAGCTCAACTCGCTGTTGGCGGCCAACCAGAACGATCCGATCTTCTCCACCCGGTTCTACCAGGACCTCGGCCCCAAGGGGACGCTCCAGGCCTGGAACAACATGGTCGGCGACGAGTCGCAGTTCAACGGCGCCAGCGACGCCCGCTGGAAGCAGTACCAGGAGCTGCAGAAGAACCTCGGGCTCAACCTGGCCACCGCCACCCGCACCACCAACGTGCCCCACCTGTCCGACCAGTGGGCCGCCGACCTGCGCAAGGCCGGTGCGGAGCCGCTCTGGGACAAGCCCTACCGGCAGAGCGGCCTGGACTACGCCCCCTACGGCTACCAGGTGCTGTCCGGCATCCTGCGCACCGGCGACTACGACCCGCACTTCCTCAACCCCATCGCCGAGCACGTCACCCAGCTCGACACCGACGAGAAGTACTGGCCGGCACCGGTCTACGGCCCGCGCAGCGACCGGCGCGGCTACAACCTGCTGGGCCAGGACGGCGGTTCGGGCTTCGAGCCGACCACGGCGATCCTGGAGGCCCTGGGCCACAGCCCGGAGGCGGCCACCAAGTTCTTCCACGACGCGCCGACCGCCTACAACACCGACGGCACCGTCAACCCGAACGGCAAGGTCAAGCCGGCGGACTACCTCAACTACTTCACGCACGACAAGGAGTACACGCCGGACACCGTCTCGCAGAAGAACGACCTGCGCCAGGCCGGCATGAAGAGCGGCCCGGACGCGCTCGGCCACGCGCTGGAGGCGGCCACCACCGGCCGGCCCTACGACGACCACTCCGGCACGCCGGTCAAGCACACCGCCGACCAGGCCGACGTCATGAACAAGGTCGTCCAGACCTTCGGCACCCACGGCAACGGCGGCGTCCTCGACGAGGTCAAGGGCGAGGACGGCAAGTTCGCCCCGCTGCGGGACAGCCTCGGGCACATGTCCGCCGACTACATCGGCGACGTCCAGCGGGCGCTCTCCCCGCACAAGGACGACCTGCCGGTGAACGGCGCCGCGGCCAACCTCAAGGAGGCCCCGGTCCGCGGCCTGCTGGACGCGCTCGGCCGCGACCCGGACGCCTACGGCGCGGTGGCCAACGCCAACCAGGCCTACTCCACGGCACTGGTCCGCGGCCACATCGAGAACGGGGCCGACTTCGCCCGGCTCGAATCCGACATCGACTCCACCTCACGGGCCGGCGGCGTCATCAGCGGCATCCTCAACGAGGCCCGGATCAACGAGGTCCACCAGGAGCACGCCACCTCCGACAAGGAGTACAACGAGGCCCTGGAGAAGAACGCCGGCTACGCCCAGACGGCCTTCACCACCACCATCGGCGCCGTCACCGAGAAGGTGCCGATCGCGGGCGAGGCCGCCAACTTCCTGGTCGAGCAGATCACCGACAGCGTGGTCGAGGCCAACCAGCGGGACACCACCGAGGACGGCAACCAGGAGGGGCGCGACTTCGTCGCCGAAGGCCGGGAGGGCACGGCACTCGGCGCCAAGCAGGCCGTCCTCGATGCCGCCAACGGCACCAAGCTCAGCCCCGAGGACGTCCGCCGGCTGGCCGACAGCGCCGGCGACCGGGCCCTCGACGGATACACCGACGGCTCCGGCGGCAGCCAGAGCTCCAACGCGAAGGTATCCGGATGATGAGGGCAGCACGCCGGACGGCGGGAGCCGCGATCGCGCTGTCCGCCGTCCTCGGCCTGGCCGGGTGCGGCAGCGACGGCTCCGCAAAGGCCTCCGCCGAGAGCACGGCGTGCGACGGCGTGGTCCGCACCGACCGCGCCGGCGCGCTGCTCGACGAGGGCGCCGCCCCGGCGTTCAAGCTCGACAAGCAGCTCGACGCCGCCCAGCAGCCCGGGCTGCAGCTGCTGGACTGCACGGCCGAGGCCAAGCAGGGCATCGGACTCAGCGTCCGGCTGACCGGCAGCGAGACGCCCGGGGGCGGCCTCAAGCCGCCCGCCCCGCCGGCCGGCGAGCCGGTGTACTCGCTCGGCTTCGGCGACCACAGCACGGTCACCCGCTGGGGCGCCCGGCTGACGTTCCGGTGCGACGGCATGTACGCGAAGTCGGGCAAGTCGCTCTACTTCACCGTCCAGGCCGCCCCGTACCAGGCCTCGGGCCCGGCACCGCAGTCGCCCGCGGCACAGTGGACCGCCGAGGCCTGGGCCAGGCTCGCCACCGACAGCGCGCAGCGGGCGGCCGGCGGTCTGCTCGGCTGCTCGGCGCCGGTCGCCTGGCCGAGCGGGGAGCCGGTGCTCTCGCCGGCCACCACCGCGCCGGACCCGTCCGGGCCCTCCGGGTGACCGGGAGACCCCCCGGCGCCGCCGCCGACCCGCGGCTGCGGCGCCGTCTGCTGCTCGGCGCCCTCGGCGTGGCCGTCGTGGGCGCCGGGGCGGTCGGCTACCTGGACTGGAGCCGGCACCGGCCGGCCGAACCGGCCGGGCGGGCCGCGACGCTGTGCGACCTGCCCACCGGGGCCGGGACACCGCTCGGGCGGCTGCTGCCGGACGGCGGCCAGGAGACCGAGGAACGCGCGTTCCGCTGGGTGCTCTCCACCGAGCCGAAGGGCTGCTCGGTCCGGGTGGACGGCCGGGTGGCGCTGACCGTCCGTGCCGCGGTGCACGACGGCACCGTGGAGCAGCTTCCGGTCGGGAGCGCCCGGCCGGACGAGGTGAAGAGCTTCGACGCCGGCTCCCGCTCCGCCTCCTGGCCCTCCGGCGCGGCCGTGGCCGACTACTGCCCCGGGAAGCAACTGCCGATCCGGCACGTGGTGGTGGAGGTCGCCCCGGGCGAGGCGGCGCGGACCGGGCAGCCGGACAGCGACAGGGCGGACTTCGAGGCCGTCGCCCGGGACCTGCTCGGCGCCTACCAGAAGGCGGTGTGCGCGTGAGGACGACCCGTACCGGCGCACGGCAGGCCGGGGCCGCCGCCGGCGTCCTGGTCCTGCTCGGGAGCGGCCTGGCCGGCTGGCACGCCTACCTCGACGCCGCGACGGACCACCCGCCCGCGGTGTCGCTGACCCACGGCGAGTGCCGGGGAGCCCTCGCGGACGAGCAGGTCGGCCGGCTGCTCGGCCCGGCCCGCACGGTGCGGGTGGAGAGCGACTACTGGCCGGCGCAGGACGGCCGGCCGCCGCGGCTCCGCTGCTTCGCCGCCGGCCGGGGCGAGCACGCGCTCTCCTTCGAGGTCGAGGCGGCGCGGTCGGCCGACGACCGCGCCGACGCCGCCGCGCGGGCGCTCCCGAACGGGGCCCGCAGGTTCGACAACGGCGGGGCCGACCACCGCACGGGCGTGCTCCGGTTCGACTGCGTGGTCAAGACGCCGGGGACCGGGGAGGAGCGCACCGCCTACTACCTGGCCACGGTGAAGGCCGGCCCGCGGAACAAGCCGCCGGCCACCGGGCCCGGTGCGGAGACGATGGCCGAACTGGCCGTCGTGCTCAGCCGGCAGGCGGCGGAGCAGGTCCTGGGCTGCACCGGCCCGGTCGACTGGCCGGCCACTCCGGTGCAGTTCGCGTAGCGGACCGGCGCTTCCGGGTGGGCGGCTCTTCCGGATGAGCAACACCTTGGGGTGAGCGGCACTTTCGGGTGACGCTCTCGGGTGGGCGGCGCTTTCGGGTGACGCTCTCGGGTGGGCGGCGCTTTCGGGTGACGCTCTCGGATGGGCGGCGCTTTCGGGTGACGCTCTCGGATGGGCGGCGCTTTCGGGTGACGCCCTCGGGTGAGCGGCACTTTCGGGTGACGCCCTCGGGTGAGCGGCACTTTCGGGTGACGCCCTCGGGTGAGCGGCACTTTCGGGTGACGCCCTCGGGTGGGCGGCGCGTACTGCGCCGCCCACCCGGGAGCGGTCGGACCGGGAGGTCGGACCGGACGTCAGACCAGGAGGTCGGACTGGAGGGTGACGACCTGGCGGAAGGCGGCGGTGGGGACGCCCTTGGGGTTGGCCATGGTGACGACGCCGACGAGGTCACCGGCCGACAGGTAGGCCACCCGGCCGGTGGGGCCGGCACCGGCACCGGTGGCCGGGGTCTCGCGGGTGGCGAGGTCGACGCCGGAGACCGAGTCCCAGCCCTGGGTGGGACCGGTCCTGAGGCCGGGGATGTCCTTCGGGTCGCCGTTGGCACGGAGATCGGCGAAGACGTCCCAGGCCTCGGCGGATGCGCCGAAGGCGAGCAGGCGGACCTGTGTGCGGGTGCCGTCGGTGGCGGTCCACTCCCGGACGGTGGCGGCGCGGCAGGCGTTCTGCAGCAGCAGGGCGCGCAGCTTGGCCGGTTCCTTCTGCTCGGCGGCGAGGGCGTCGCAGGGCACCCAGTCGGCGGTGGGAGCGGCGGACGCGGAGCCGGCGGAGGCGGACCCGGCGGGCGTCGCGGACGAGGTGGCCCCCGGGCTCGCGGCGGTGGAGCCCGACGCGCCCGGCGACGCCGTCGCACTCGCCGTCGCGGTCGCGGTCGCGGGCATGGTCGGGGTCGGGAAGACCACCGGCCCGGTCGAACCGCCGGCCTCCTTGGGTGCGGGCAGGAGCAGGTACCGCAGGTCGGCGGCGTGGCGGCTCTTGCTCTCCCTGGGCGCGGCCTTGCCGGAGGGCAGCGGCGGCAGCGCCAGCGCAGGGAAGGTGTAGCGGCCGTCGTTCTCGGTGGCCAGCCCGGGGATGTCCGTGCGGTCGGGCGTCGTCACGGCCACCGCGGCCCCGGTACCGGCCAGCGCGCAGACCAGGGCGGCGACGCCCCAGCGCACGGCCGCCCGGCGCCGGCGGGTGCGGCGGGCCGCGAGCTCCTCGGGGCTCAACGGCACCGCGAACGCCTGCGGCACGGGGAACGCCTGCGGGTCGGGGGCGCCCCACGGGTCGGCGGGGTCGGTCCCGCCGGCCGCGGTGGCGGCCTCGGGCGCGGGTGGCGCGGGTGGCGCGGGTGGCGCGGGTGGCGCGGGTGGCGCGAACGCGGCCGGGGGTGCGGCCGGCGGCGTGACGGGCGGTGTGACGGGCGGTGTGACGGGCGGGCCCGCCGACTCGTCGGCGGGAGTGGCCGCGTTGTCGTGCGGGGTGGCGTGGTCGGTCATGCGGACGCTCCCGGGGTGGCGAGGCGGTCGAGCTGCTGGGTGAAGAGGGCGACGATCCTGTCCTTGGGCAGCGGCGCCACCCCCTCCGCCTCCATGACCACCAGGAGGTCGCCCTCGGCGGCCGAGCACTCCAGGTAGTCGATCGGCGCGGACGGCGGGGCGGGCATCAGGTAGCAGTGCGCCTCGGGGTGGTTCGGGATCGCGGGGCCGATGCGGAAGATCCCGGTGTCGCCCGTGAAGACGGCGGTGTACTCGTTCAGCTTCTGCACCTCCTGCTGGTTGAACTGGCGCAGCTTCATGCCGATGACCAGGTCGTCCGCCTTGGTCTTGTAGGTGCGCACCCCGGTGGCCTTGACGTGCAGGCCGTCCCAGTACTGACGGAGCTTCTCCTGCTTGTCCTTGGGGATCTGCTGGAGGCCGCTGTCCAGCTCGGCGGAGAGCTGGTCCGCGCTCAGCTCGACGTCGTTGCCGTAGCCGCCCTCGTCCGGGCCGAGCGCGTAGTCGGCCGGGACGGGCAGCAGCAGGTCACGCAGGGAACCGAAGTGGTTGCCGTTGGACTTGGCGCCGAAGGGCGTGGGGGTGGCGGACGGGGCGGGCGCGGCCGCCGGCCCGGTGGCGATGACGGGCGCCGGGTCGTCGTACTGGGTCTTGATGATGCCGACGCCGATGACCACGCCGACCAGGGCGGCCGCCACGGTCGCGCCGGTGGCGCGGAGGACGCGGCGGGAGGACGGGGCGGGGGCCGCCGGCGGCACGGGTGCCTCGACGGCGGGCGTCGCCACCGGGGCCGCGTCGGCGGGCGCCTGCTCGGGGGTCTCGGCGGCGGACGTCAGTACGGGCGCCTCGACGGCGGGTGTCTGCTCGGGGGGCGTGGCCCCGGTCACGGTGCTGTCGCTCATACCAGCCGCTCCCACTGCTGCTTGGCAATGCCCTTCACGACCTCGGGGTCCACCGACTGGGTGCCGAAGACCTTGATCTCCATCACCACCGTGCCGCGCTGCGCGAGGGCGGTGCCGAGGTAGTACTGCTCGGTGGTGTCGGCCCAGTACGAGGCCTGGCTGTCGACCTGGTAGCCGCCGTTGGCGTCGTCGGCGAACGGCTTGAGCCGGTAGCCGGACGCCCGGGACTTGGCCTCGGCGGCACGGTCGACCGAGTACTGGATGAGCGAGACCCGTACCTTCAGGCCGTCCTTCTGCCAGTCGATCTCGGCGGCGCGGCGGAACTCCTTGGAGTTCAGGCTCTTGAAGACCTCCGCCGACCGGCCGCTGTGCTCGGAGAGTTCGCCGACGGAGATCCAGCTCGGCGAGTCCGGGTAGTCGCCCCAGGCGGTGCTGCCGGTCGGGGCGGTCATCAGCAGCTTCCGCAGGTCGCCGTCGATGGCGAGCGGCTTCGGCGCGGCCGCGGCGGCGGCCGCCGCGTCCACCGGTCCGGCCGGGTAGGACGGCAGCGCGACCTGGATCGGCGGCAGCGGCGTCGGCGGGCGGCTCGCCTGGATCGCGTATCCGACGGCGCCGCCGACCACGGTGCCGAGCACCAGCCCGGACACCGCCAGCAGCACCGGCCTCGGACGGCGGGGGCGGCGCACGGGGGCGGGGGCCTCGGCGGGCGGGAAGGCAGAGGCCTCGGCCGGGACGACAGTGGGGGTCTCGGCAGCGGACGGCTCAGGGGACGGTACGGCGGCGGGCGCGGGCGGCGGGATCGCCGGCGCGGCGGGCGCGGCCGGCGGAGGCGCGTCGGCGGGCGACGGCTCCACGGATTCGGTGGTCACGGAGTGGCTCCAGAAAGGGAAAGGTGACGTCGGGCGTGAGCGGCGGCGGGACTCAGCCGCCGGAGGACAGCCACTCGCGCTGGCGCTTCATCAGCTCGCTCAGCAGTGCCTTGTCCGGAGTGCCCTTCACATCGACGTCGATCGTGTACTGCACGTCGCCCTGGCTGGAGATTCCGGTCATCGAGCCGGTGTAGGCCTGCTGCTTGGGCTTGTGCACGTAGCCGTGGGCGTTGGGGTCCCCGTCGATGGCGATCGGGTCCAGCTTCATCGTGTAGTTGCGGGCGAAGTCGCCCGCCTGCCCGGTCGATCCGAAGTGCAGCAGGGTGACCGTGACCTCGGCCTTGCCGTCGGCCGTGCGGTACGTCCGGCTGGCGGCGTCCTTGTACCCGTAGGAGCCGAGGATGCGCATGATGCCGTCCTGGTTGCCGAAGTTCGCGGCCACCTCGTCGTCGGTCATCGTCATGCCGTCGGCCGGCCCGTAGGACTCGCCGCCGTCGGGGATCGGGAGCAGGAAGTAGCGCAGGTCACCGTCGTGCTTTCCGCCGCTGACGCTGCCCTTGACGGTGCTGGCCGGCTTGGGCGCGGGCGGGGCGGTGGTCGGCGCGACGGTGGGCGTGGCCGAGGCGGCGGCGGCGGCGGCGGTGGCGGAGGCGGAGGCCGATGCGCTCGGGCTCGCACTGGGGCTGACACCGGGCGAGGCGCCGGCCGCTCCGGCGACGACGGCGGGCCGGGCGTCCGGCTTGCCGACGGCCACGGTGACGGCGGCACTGGTCGCCGTCACGGCGAGCAGGCCCGCGGTGGCCAGAGCGACGCCGACCGCGCGCGGCAGCTTCCGCGCGGGCGCGGCGCCCCCGTCGGGCGCGGGCGCCGGCACGGCTTCGGGCCCGACGGGCGCGGGCGCCGGGGCGTACGGACCGCCCTCGGCCACCGTTGCGGAAACCGCACCGGAATCGGGTGCGACATCAGTTTTCTCGAATGACGGCCCCTTTGCCGGATCAGCGGCAGGCGGCACGTTTTCGGGCGCGGACAAGGAACTCCCCCCGGGACATGTGGAATGTCGCGTACGGGCCCCTTTCAGGCCACCCCCCGTGGCTCCCAGGCCGACCGTCACGCGTCTCAGCAGGAATTATGAGAGCCGGTCCACACCAGTGCCAACAAAGTTAATCACCGCACTCCCCCGCATGATCGACTAATCGGACACGCCGTGATCGAACCGCAATGGGCGGGCCGGCTCCCCCGCCGACCCGCCCCGCGCCGCACCGGGTCACACAGCTCGCACCGCGTCGCGCCGTGCCGTGCCGGGCCGTGTTCCCGGTCCGGCTGTGGACTCCCCCGTCCCCGCTCAGGAGTGGGCGCGCTCGGTGGCCTCGACGACCTTGCCGGAGGAGTCGATCGCGATCTTGTAGTCCCCGCCCGAGCAGGGGTAGAAGCCCTTGGTGCCGGTCGGGTCGGCGAGGCACTCGCTGATGTGCTTCACGAGGTCGGCGACGTTGACGTCCTTGGGCGCCGCCAGGACCGAGTTCAGGTGCCCCTTGGCGGTGGGCGCGAACGGCGCGCTCTTGTCGGCGCCGGTCGGCTCGAAGACGACGTCGTTGACGCCGCACGCCGTCTTGGTGTCCTTGTAGACCAGCGTGGTCGCCGTCGTCCCCTTCGCCGGGTAGACCCACTTCTGGCCCGCCGGCAGCGGCGTGGCGTCACAGAACCCCTCCGGCCCGTCGCTCGCCCCGCCGGAGGGCTTGGCCGTCCCGCTGGGCTTGGCCGTCCCGCTGGGCTTGCCGGTCGCGCCACCGGTGGGCGCCGCGGTACCGGTGGCGGCCGGCGCGGTCGTCGCCGCGGCCGTGGCGGCCGGCGCGCTGCCACCCGCCTGGTCGGAGGAGTTGTCCGGCCCGCAGGCGGTGAGCCCGAGCGCGGCCGTGGCGACCAGCCCGGCGCCGAGGAGCCGCTGGGCGGTGGTCATTCCCTGGAAAGAAGACATGCTGAAGGAACCCCCGTTTAACGCATGATCAGATTGTGTGGTGCGGCGGAAAGACTAGCGCCTCCCCCGCCACCGCTCCGCCCCCCTTCGCACAACGGTCGGCGGGCGCGCCCCCAGCCGGGGCTGGGGTCCCGCCCACGGGCCACGTTCCAGGGGAACGCACGCCCAGCCCCTGACCTGGCCTCAGAGCAAGGGCAACGGACGGGCGATCGTGTCGCTTCGTCTCTCCCTGCGTCTGGCCGGACGGAACCAGGCCGCCCGGTCAGGGCCCGGGCGTGGGCCTCCGGGGGGCTGCACCGCTCCGTGATCAGTGCCCGCGGTCCGACGCCCGGTGCTCGTAGGCGGCCCGAGCCGCGTTCACGTCGTTGATGTACCGCTCTGCCCCGTCCTCGGTCGAGCCTCGTTCACCTATCGCATCCTGACCTGCGAGCCTCTTCGATGTTCGGGGCCCGCTCGGCCCGGCGGCGCGGGCGGAGCGGGGCTGCCGTTCAGGAGGAGAGGCGGTTCAGTGCTGCGGTGGCAATGCCTTCGACGTAGCTCGGGGCGTCGGTGGGCTGGCCGGTGAGCTCGACCATGGCGACCCTGGTGCCGCTGCGCAGGACCGCGACCCCGCCGCTGACGGTGCCGTCGCCGTTGTAGGCCGGGTACCAGCGGGCGGTGCCGCCGGTGACGGTCAGGGTGTGGGCCGCGCCGTAGTGCCAGTGACCGGCGGGCTCGTCCTGGCAGTCCTGAACGAGCGCGACGAGCTGCTTCTCCCAGGTGTCCGCCGCGGTCCCGGTGGGGGCGCTCGCGGCCGACTCGATCAGCATGCCGTGGGTGTCGAAGGTCCAGTTCACGGACGCGTATGCGGTGGCCGCGCCCTTGGTCAGGTCGCGCATCGTCTCCTCGCCGGAGCACGCGGACAGCGCCTGGCGTCCGGTCAGCGCAACGGTCGCGCCGACCGGGTTCATGCCCTTCTGGAAGTCCTCGCTCTGGACGAGGTCGGCGGAGCCGAGTCCGGGCGCGGCGACCGCAGCCGGGTGGGCGGCGGTGACCGGGTGGGCGGCGTAGTGCGCGGCCCCGTCGGCGGTGGCCGACTGGGTGCCGACGACGCTGGCCGTGATCAGTGCGGCGGCGAAGCAGGCCGCGGCGGCGACCCGGTTGCGGCGAACGGACTTCTGCTGGACGGTCTGGTTCTCGGTCATCTGATCCCCCTGCTGGTCGGGACGCCTGCTGCGTCCTCGTACAACCGGGGAGATGCCGCCGGAGGAGGGAAAGTTGGAGCCCTGACCGGCTGTTTCACAGCTGTGACAGAGCGGTCCTGACGACACGGTCCATCGCGGCCGTCCCCAGGCAGGCATCGACCTCCAGCACCCCGTAGTGGTTGCCGCTGCGCAGCACGGCGATGCCGCCGCAGGGCTCCTTGCCCTCGGGCGCTCTGCCGGTGATATTGAGCGATCCCTGGTAGTAGCCCATCCAGCTCGCGGTGAGGTCGGGGGCGAGCTGCAGCGTCGTGGTCCTTCCGTAGACCCAGCGCCCTGGCGGTTCCTCCTGGCAGGGCACCTCCTCCAGCAGCAGGCGTTCGGTGAAGTTCTGCGCCAGGGAAGGGCTCGGGGCCTCGGCGGCGACCTCGCGGGCGACCTGTCCGTCGCGGTCGGCGGCCACCGTGGGGTCGCCCGGGCTGGTACGGGGGCTGGTCATCAGCCCGCGGAAGTGGGCACCGCGCCCGCCCAGGGTCTGACTGAGGGTCTTCTCGCCGGTGCAGGCCGCGTTGGCGTAAGCCCCGTCGCCGTACCGGTCGGTGACGTGGATCCGCCCGATGCCGAACTCCGGGCTGAAAGCCGCGGGTTCCAGAAGGTTCGCGGTCGTCACCGGCCCGGTCGCACCGGTCGGCGCGGCGGAGCCGGAGCCGGAGGCCGAGGACGCGGGCGTCGGGACGGACCCGCCGGGCGTCGCGAGAGCGGACGCGCCCTGGGACGCCCCGCCGACCACGGCACCCGACCGCGCTGCCGGGTGCGCGGTGGCGCCGGGGGGCGGTGGCAGGACGAACCGGCCGGTCGCCAGCCCGAGCGCGGCGGCTGCCACCAGGGCGGCGAAGGCGGACCGGCGCCGGACGACGGCGTGGCCGCCGCCCGCCGCGGGACCGCCGTTCACAGACCGGTGACCAGGCGCTCGCGCATGAAGCGGCGGGCCTGGTGGATGCGGTCCTTGACCGTGCCCAACGGGGCGTCCAGCTCCTCGGCCACCTGGACGTAGGTCAGGTCGCCCAGGTCGCGCAGCACGAAGGACTCCACCAGGGTGGGGTGCTGCCGCTCCAGCGCGGCCAGCGCCTCCATCAGGTCGAGCCTGGTCCCGGCGATGACGCTGGTGGTGCGCGGGTCGACGGACTCGGGGAGGTCGGCGTGGCTGTCCTCGGCGCGCCGGCGCATCGAGCGGTAGGCGGACCGGGCGGCGTTCGAGGCGATCACCGTCACCCAGCCCAGGAAGGAGCCGCGGCCGCCGTACTCGCCCAGGTGCGTGCTGATGGACAGTAGCGCGTCCTGCGCGGCCTCCTCCGCGTCGGCGTGGTGGGGCAGGAAGCGCGAGCAGCGGCGCAGCACCACCGGCCGCAGCTTGGCCAGCAGGTGCTCCATCGACCCCGGCTCCCCCGCCTGAGCAGCCGCCACGAGCCGTTCCAGCTCGCCTTCCTCGAACACCCGGTTCCCCCCGTTTCGTCCCGCCTGGCATCCCACCCGCCGAACGGGAGTTCCGCACTCCCCCCGACTCCGGCAGAATGCTGCCACATGCGCAAGCTCGGCCGTTACCTCCTCCTGGAGCGGCTCGGAGCCGGCTCCTTCGCGACGGTCTGGAAGGCCTACGATCCGGAGCTCGACACCGAGGTCGCGGTGAAGGTGCTGGCCGAGAACTGGGCCGCCAACGCCGATGTGCGCGAGCGGTTCCTGGCAGAGGCGAGGCTGCTGCGCCGGATCGCCAGCCCGCGGGTGGTCCGGGTGCACGACGTCGGGGTGCAGGAGGACCGGCCCTTCTTCGTCATGGACTACGTACGCGGCGGCACCCTGGCGGACCGGGTCGGGCAGTGCGACCCGCAGGAGGCGCTGCGGCTGGCCGCGGAGGCGGGCTACGCGGTCCAGGTCCTGCACGAGGCGGGCGTGGTGCACCGCGACGTCAAGCCGTCCAACCTGCTGCTCGCCACCGGACCTGCGCCCGCCGCGGTGCTGGTGGCCGATCTGGGCAGCGCGAAGCAACTGGCCGACGCATCCGGGCTGACGGTGACCACGGGCACGCCCGCGTACATGGCACCGGAACAGGCCTTCCAGACCGGCGGGTTCGACGGAAGGGCCGACGTGTACGCGCTGGCCGTCGTGGCCTACGAGCTGCTGACCGGGCAGAAGCCGTTCGGCCCGGGCGGACGCGCCGCAGCCCTGATGACCGACCAGCCGACCGCCTCGACGCTGCCGGCGCTCCCAGCCGGAGCGGAGCTCCCACCGCACGTCGCCGTGCTGCTACGGGCCGCGATGTCCGTCGAGCCCGCGGACCGACCGCCGACCGCCCAGGCCTTCGCAGACGCGCTGCTGGCTCCGGCCCCGCAGTCCCAGCCCCTGGAAGGCCCCGGGTGGCTGACCCCGCGCGCGGTCTGTCTGGCGTCGGGCACGGTGTTCACGGCGACGACCCTGCTGAGCTGGCTGCAGCGTTGAATCCGACGGGGAGCCGGTCCGCACCGGCGGTCGTGTCCCAGAGAGGAATCCGGCCGCAACCCGGGAAGGATCATCCCGGCCCTCTTCGTCACCGGACGGGCGGACCGAAGCGCCCTTCACAGAACGTGCTCGGACAGAGCGGTCGTCAAGTCAGAGGGCGCTGACCGCCGACGGCTACCGTGGGGTCGAGAGCATGCGACTGAGTACGGTGATCCTCCCCATCCACCGGTGGGCCGAGGGGCAGAAGATCTGGCGGCGGGCCGAGGACCTCGGGCTCCACGCCGCCTACACCTACGACCACCTGTCGTGGCGGTCGTTCCGGGACGAGCCGTGGTTCGGGGCGGTGCCGACGCTCACCGCGGCGGCGACGGCGTCCGAGCGGATCCGGCTCGGGACGCTGGTGACCTCGGTCAATCCTCTTTCACCCATCGCATGCTGACCTGCGGGAACACCAATCGGGAGAGTTCGAGTCCCGCCCGGGCTCAGATTGCGATGAGCTGTACGCGGGTGCCGCAGAGCTTGGCCAGGTCGTCGACGTCCGAGGTGATCACGGCCACCGGCCCCGGCTGCCGCAGCGCCATCTCTGCCACAGTCGCGTCGATCGCGTACTTGTGCCCGTGCAGTCCGGCCTGCTTCAGCAGCCCGGCCGAGGCCCTTGCGGCCTGATCGGTGACCGCCTCGACCTTGACTCGGGAGAGTGTCCAGTCCAACCGGGCTTCGTTCACACGGGCGTGCGCGACTTCCACGATCGTGTTCGCGCCGACCACGAAGTCGGCTCCCATGGCGTGGAAGACCTGAAGCATCGCCAACACGCCGCGGTCCTGTCTGATCCACGAGGACAGTCCCTCGGAGTCCAACACGACCGTCTCGAAGCGTTCGGTCACGCGGCGCTCGCCGAACCCGCCGACCCGGCGGAGCCGAAGATCCTGGCGTGCGCCTCAGACAGTTCCTCATCGGTGAACGCACCCTGCTCATCCTGGTGGCGGCGAAGATCGTCCGCGAGCAGTTGGTGCCGAATCTGGCGGGCCACTGCCTCCGCGACATACCCGGAGACGTTGTCGGTGAGCTTTCTGAGCTCGTCCACCTGTTCCGTCGGGAGAGTGACGGTGATGCGCGTGGTCGCTGCCATGAAAAGAGCATACTCCGGTATGCACCATAGTGGCAGGCTGTTCGGGACATAGGGTCGAGTTCATGCGACTGAGCACGGTGATCCTCCCCATCCACCGGTGGAGCGAGGGGCAGAAGATCTGGCGGCGGGCCGAGGACCTCGGCTTCCACGCCGCCTACACCTACGACCACCTGTCCTGGCGGTCCTTCCGGGACGAGCCGTGGTTCGGGGCCGTGCCGACCCTCACCGCCGCCGCCACGGCGACCGAGCGGATCCGCCTCGGCACCCTCGTCACCTCGGTCAATCCTTTTTCACCTACCGCATCCTGACCTGCGATGTTCCGCCGGTTCACCCTGATGCCACTACCCCTGTGAGTCGGCGGGCCAGAACTTGGGCGGGGCGCTGGCAGGATCGACGATCCGCAAGCGGCTCTGTTGGGATGGGTCGACCGCATTCAGCGAGATCAGGCGCTGGCTGTCCGCCTGGTCGAGTTCGGCCAAGGCATGGGGCAGGCCGGCGCACACAGTGGCGATAGCTGCACCGAGACCCACCAACCCGCCGTGCTTGTGATTCTGGCGGTACTCGATGCGATGCAGGCCCGACTCTGCGATGGCGACTACTTCGAGCGGGCGGCTCAGTTGCTTCGTGTCGTTCGTGACAACGATCTGAAAGCCGTCCGCTGCCGCACGCGCATAGAGGTCGACGTCCCTGGTTCCCGCCCAGCCGCTGAGTTCGGCTACGTGCTCGACGACGTGGTGCTTCAGGAGGAGCCGCACGATCCGCGCCATGGGAAGCGGCACATTCTCGTCGAGCAGCAGCTTCAAGACGCCGCCTGCCGGATTTCCGCATCCTCGTAACTGTCGACATAGTCGGCGAAGTCCGCAGCGTCGCGTGCTGCCTCTGCTGTGACGCCCGGGTAGTAGTCGCCGATCTGCTCAGGTGGCACGCCGTCCCGTAGGAGAGCGGCGACCTCTGTCGCCGGGATGCGTGTCCCTTCGACGACGGGCTCGCCGCCTCGCACGGCAGGGTCGATAGACACGTGCGGCCGGGGTTCAAGAAGGTCCGGGATGCGTCGACCCCCACGATAGAAGGGTGCGAGCACGTCCACCATGTCGTGGATGACGACATTGCCCTTGCTCCGCACGAGGTCCACTGCGTGGTCCGGGTCTGCCAGGTAGATCGTGTCACCGCCCGCGACCAGCCGGTAGGCCGAGAGGTGTTCCCGTTCGTCGAGGCCCTCGCGTAGCGTGCTCAGTGCCCGCCTGATCTTCTGGAGGGACGCCTCCTCGCGAAGACGGACACAGGCTCGGAGAGCGACCACGTCGCGAAAGGAGTAGAGGATCGGACGGGACGCCGAGATCTCCGGCACAAGGACAGCGCCGCGCTCGCCGGTGGCCCGCCGCCAGTGCGACAGCTGCCGCAGAGTTGCACCGGACAACGCGGCAGCCAGTTTGGGCTCGTACGACATGCGGCACCTCCTCGGCTCCAGACGACGATCCGACGCTACTTCATCGTCCCGTACGGGCATCAGGCTCGCCAGCATTTCACCCGGATGAGGCCGCCGAGACGCGCCGCGCTCTCGTGAGCTTTCGCCGTTGGTTGCCGGCCGTGAGCTCGCTCAGTCGCTCGCCGATCACGGATACGCCCGGTCGGGGCTCCTGCGCGTAGGACCAGGGCTTGCGCCGGCGCAGCAGCTCCTCACCGTGCTCGGCCCAGGTGAATCCGGGCTTCCGCAGCAGCTTCCGGAACACCGCGTCGACCGTCTCCGGGTAGGCGGCGGCCAGGCGGCGGATCGGCAGCGGCGCGATCGACTCCTCGCGCAGGTATGCGCGCAGCGCGTCCTGGTAATGCCTGCGGCCAGCGAGGGTCGGGTCTGCGAAGAGATCCCGCAGCATCCCGTAGTCAGCGTAGAAGTTGAGTCCGTCGACCTCGTCGTAGATGACGCCGATGGTGTCCGAGTCCGCGAGGGCCTGCGGCAGTTCGAAGGCCGGGAAAGCCAGGCCGGGCAGCTGCCTGCCCCGGGCCCGATCGGGCCGCTCGGCGGCGGCGGCCTCCTGCCGGTGCCGGTAGTAGGCGTTGAGCCGGTCCTCGGCTTCGGCAGGGTGGAGGACCAGTTCGTCGCTGCCGCAAAACTGGATGAATGCGGCCCGGTCCTCCCGCATCGACTCCCATCCCTGCACGATCTTCTCGGGGTTACGGAAGACCAGTTCAGGGTGGCTGGTGGCCAGCTGGAGTGCGGCCCGGGCGATCTCGCCGGCGCTGGATTTCGGGTAGGACGACATCGCACCTGAGATCAGCCACGCCCCCTCGGCCGAGTGGACGGGCACCAGGCAGGCGAGGAGAAATCCCCCGGCGGACACTCCGCGAAAGGCCGCCCGCCCGACGTTCGAGTACGTTCGGTACTCCAGGTCGTCGACCAAGTTCAGCAGGACGACGGCGTCCCCGTCCTTGCGTTGGATCTCGAAGATGCCTTCGATGGGGGCACGCCAGCCGAGCAGCATCGCCCGATCGGCTTCGGTCAGGTCCCGCCGCCCGGCGACGAACCGGTCCACCACGGTCGAACCGTCCGGCAAGCGGTACCGCAGGATGAAATGGTCGGTGATCCGGATTGCCTCACCCTCATCCAGCAGCCGCTCAGGGCCCGCGCCCTCCAGCAGGAGGGGAGTCAACCACCGGTCGAAGCGCGCGCTCTGCGCGAAGGCGACGAGTTCGCCCTTCAGTTCGGAACATCGCTCGATCAGGCCTCGCAACGACGCCTCGTCCTGGCTCCGTACAACAGCAGTCATGCGAGCCCTCTCGGTCTTGAAGGTGCCGACGCTCACTGCGCCCAGTAGTAGCGATATGCCTCGACCCACTCCGCTCCGGCCGGAGCCGGGTCCGGCAGTGGAAGGTCCAGCAGCCCGATCGTCTGCCGGAATCCGTCACGGGTGCACAGGGCGACGATCCTTCCGTCCCGCGACAGGTCGACGCCGCGCACGGTCACCTCGACGCCCAGCACCAAAGTGCCGAACGGCACCGCCAGGTTCTCCTGGACGGCGGTGAACAGAGCCGACACCTGCTCGTGCTCGTCGTAGGTGTCGACCGTCGCCTCATCGACCAACGCGGCCAGTTCTCGCCTGCTCAACGTGCCCATGGCGCCACGCTAGCCGACCTGCCCGTGCCGTCTCACGGACGGTTCGAAGCACCGCCGATTTGCGCGCGTATCGTCGCTGCATGCGCTTGAGTACCGTTATCCTCCCCATCCACCGGTGGAGCGAGGGGCAGAAGATCTGGCGGCGGGCCGAGGACCTCGGCTTCCACGCCGCGTACACCTACGACCACCTCTCCTGGCGGTCGTTCCGGGACGAGCCGTGGTTCGGGGCGGTTCCGACCCTCACCGCCGCCGCCACGGCGACCGAGCGGATCCGCCTCGGCACCCTCGTCACCTCGCCGAACTTCCGCCACCCGGTGACGTTGGCGAAGGAGCTGGTCACGCTGGACGACGTCTCGGGCGGGCGGGTGACGCTGGGGATCGGGGCCGGCGGGACGGGGTTCGACGCGACGGCGATGGGGCAGGAGGCGTGGTCGCCCAAGAAGCGGGCGGACCGGTTCGGGGAGTTCCTGCCGCTGCTGGACGAGCTGCTGCGCAACGACGCCACGACGCGCGAGGGGACGTACTACTCGGCGGTCGAGGCGCGGAACATCCCGGGCTGCGTCCAGCAGCCGCGGGTGCCGTTCTACGTCGCCGCGACCGGGCCGCGCGGGCTGCGGCTGGCGGCGGAGTACGGGCAGGGCTGGGTCACCTACGGCGACCCGCGCGGGCCGGCTGACGTCCCGGTCGAGCAGGCGCCCGCGGTGATCGCGGCGCAGCTGGCGAAGCTGGCGACGGCCTGTGAGGCCACCGGCCGGGACGTCGGCGAGCTGGAGAAGGTGCTGCTCCAGGGTTCGACGGCGGAGAAGCCGCTGCAGTCGCTGGACGCCTTCGTGGACTGGGCGGGCACCTACCAGGAGCTCGGCATCACCGAGCTGGTGATCCACTGGCCCGTGCCGGGCTCGATCTTCGAGAACGACCTCGCCGTCTTCGAGAGGATCGCCACCGAGGGCCTGGTCCAGCTGTCCTGACCGACCGCGCGGAAGGAGCGCTCACCCGCCGGGTGGGCGCTCCTTCCGCGTGTCCGCCCGCAGGGCCGCCGGCGCGGCCGCCGATCCTGCCGCCGACCTGTGCGGAGATGGGGCGGGTGCGATGGCCCCGGCCAGATCGTGGCCGCGGGGCTGACCGAGCACCTGGAGCAACTGGCCGCCGCACCGCCGGAATTCGGCACTCGGGCCGGTCGGCGTAGACGGTTTATGCCATGGCATAAACCGTCTACCCCGGAATCAGTACGACAAATTGCCCTCGGACTGGCCCCATCGGTTCGAACACAGGCGATGTCCGCGCAGGTCAGGACCGGATGGACGGAAGAGGACGACCCGAGATCATCGAGTCGCCCGGGAGGTGAATCCCCGGCCGCCCGGGGCCGGGACCGTCCACGCCGGCGCGCCGGCGCACGACGGAACGCACCGGACGGGCTACGGCAACGGGCGGCCGCCCGTGGACGCGCGCACCACAGCGGCCGCCGGCGGCAGCCCGCCGGACGGCCGCCGTTACGGGTGGGGGCGGGTGCGCTGGGTGGGGAAGGGCGGGGGCGCGGTGGCGCGGCGGCGGGCGATCTCGGCGAGGGTGTCGACGATGATGTCGCCGATCAGGACGGGATCGCGCCGGGTGTCCGGCGTCCACGGCCGGTCCGGGGCGGTGGTCGGTGGGCGCTCGTCTTCGAGGTGGCGAGGTGGCATGGCTCTTCCTGCCGACGGGGTGGCCGTAAGCGGTCATGCCCATCCGCGCCGGCAGGGACACCCCGGGCGGGGCCGAATCGGCCGGAAACCTCGGCCCGGGGGCCGAAACGTACGCGATCCCATACGGGTTGGGGGTATTGTCGGCCGGGTGACGGCCGGCGGGCGGCGGGGTGTGCGGCAGAACGGCGGGCGGGCGACCGCCCGGCTGCTGCTGCTCTGCGCGCTGCTGGCCGGACTGTTCCTGATGCACGGCTCGCCGACCTCGGCCGGCGGCTGCCACGAGCCGGAGCCCTCCGCGGCGGTCGCGGCGCCCGTCCTGGTGCAGCACCACGGCGGGCCGGACACCGGCCCGAGCCTGGCCGGACCGCGGACGCACGGCGGCGACCGGCCGGCCGTCTCCTGCGTGTCGGCCCGGGACCGGGACGGTGCCCAGCTGCCCGCGCCCGGCCCGCAGGCCCTCGCGCCGGCCGCCCTCCCGCTCGCCGCCCTCGCCGGACCGCACCGCCGGCCGGCCGGCGGCCCGCGGGCACCGCCCGCCGCCGGGCGGCACCTGCTGCTCCGGGTGTGCGTCGCACGGACGTGACCGGGCCCGCGCCGGAGCTCCCCGCGAAGGGAGTCCGGGCGCGCCGCGTCCTGCCCGCACACACCGGAAGCGAACCCACCAGATGTCCCTCCCCACCCGTACCCGCCACCGCGCCCTGGCGCTCGCCGCCCTCTCCCTCACCCTGGCCGCCTGCGGTTCCGACGCGATGAGCGGGATGGACCACGGCGCGAGCCCGGCGGCGGCCACGTCGCCCGCCGGCACCGCCCCCGGCGGCCACCAGGGCCACCGGATGCCCGGTGCCGACGCCGCCGGCACCCCTGCCTCCGACGCCCCTGCCGCCGGCACGCCCGCCGGCACCGCCCCCGGGCTCTCCGCCGAGCGGAACGGCTACCGGCTCACCGGCGCCACCGGGACGCTCACCGCCGGCGCCCCCGCCGAGTACCGGTTCGCCGTCACCGGCCCGGACGGCAAGCCGGTCACCGCGTTCCTGACCGACCAGACCAAGCGGATGCACTTCTACGCGATCCGCTCCGACCTGACCGGCTTCCAGCACCTGCACCCCGAGATGGCCGCCGACGGCACCTGGACCGCCCCGCTGGCCGCGCTCACCGCCGGCACCTGGCGCCTCTACGCCTCGTTCGTCCCGGACAGCGGCGCCGGCCGGGGCACCGGCCTGGTGCTCAGCCGGACGGTGACCGTCCCCGGCGAGGGAGCGGCGGCCGCCGCCGAGCTGCCCGCCCCGACCGGCACCGCGACCGTGGACGGGTACACCGTGACGGTCGCGGGCACCCCGGTCGCCGGGAAGGCGGGCGAGCTGGAGGTCACCGTCAGCAAGGACGGCAAGCCGGCCACCGACCTCCAGCCCTACCTGGAGACCTTCGCCCACCTCACCGCCTTCCACGCCGGCGACCAGGCGTTCGCCCACCTCCACCCGGAGGCGAAGGCCGAGGCGGGCGGCGCCGGCGGACCGACCCTGGCGTTCCACGCCGAGCTGCCGGCGGCCGGGGACTGGCGGCTGTTCCTGCAGTTCCAGACGGGCGGGCAGCTGCACACCGTCGGTCTGACCCTCAGGGCCGGCTGAACCCGTCCGCGCCGGGAGGTCGCCGCAGCAGCGGTGACCTCCCGGCGGCGGTAGGCGAAGATGGACCGGTGACCACACCCCGCACCGCCCCCCGCCTGATCGCCACCGACCTGGACGGCACCCTGCTCTGCTCCGGCGGCACCGTCAGCGGGCGGACCGCCGCCGCCCTCGCCGCGGCCGAGGCGGCCGGCGTGCAGGTGGTGTTCGTCACCGGCCGGCCGCCGCGCTGGATGCAGCAGGTCAGCTCGCACATCGGCGGCCACGGGGTGGCGATCTGCTCGAACGGCGGCGCGGTGGTGGACGTGCGGCGCGGCGAGCTGCTGGAGTCGTTCCCGCTCGACGCCGGGACGGCGCTCGACGTGGTGGCGGCGCTGCGGGCCAAGCTGCCCGGCACCGCGTTCGCCTTCGAGTACCCGGCCGGGTTCGCCCGCGAGCCCCGGTACGAGGTGCCGATGTGGGGCCAGAACGAGGACCACCCGATCGGCCCGGCGGAGGAGCTGCTGGGGGCCGGCGGCCCGGTGCACGGCCTGTTCAAGCTGCTGGCCAAGCACCCGGACCTCGACCCGGACAAGCTGCTCTCCGAGGCCCGCGAGGCGGCCGGCCACCTCGCCGAGATCACCCGCTCCGCGCCGATACCGCTGCTGGAGATCAGCGCGCCCGGCGTCACCAAGGCCAGCACGCTGGCCCGCTGGTGCGCCGGGCGCGGGATCGACCGGAGCGAGGTGGTGGCCTTCGGCGACATGCCGAACGACCTGGAGATGCTGGCCTGGGCCGGCACCGCCTACGCCGTCGCCAACGCGCACCCGCAGGTGCTGGCGGCGGTGCCGCTGCACACCGTGAGCAACGAGCAGGACGGCGTCGCGGCGGTGCTGGAGCAGCTGATCGGCCGGTGATCCGGTTACCCGAAACGGCTGTTGACGTGGTCGGAGGTCCGCTGGTCGCGCGGGCTGCCGAACAGCTGCCCGGTCGGGCCGGCCTCGACGATCCGGCCCGGGGTGTCGTGGGTGGCCAGGAAGAACGCGCAGGACTTCGAAACCCGCTGCGCCTGCTGCATGTTGCGGGTGACGATCACGATGGTGAGCCGCCCGCGCAGCTCGGCGATGGCCTCCTCGACCCGCCGGGTGGAGGTCGGGTCGAGGGCCGAGCACGGCTCGTCCATCAGCAGGACGTCCGGCGAGACCGCCAGTTCCCCCTCGTTGAACTTTCACCGACTGCACACCGACTGCCCGTCTGGGCCCTCCCTTACAGGCAGTTCGAAGACGAGTCGTCGATGACCCGCCCTAGAGGCGGGCCGTCCAACGCACCATCGTCCCCTTCCCGTACGGCCCCGGCTCGTGCCAGGCATCCCCGCCGAGCACCTCGGCCCGCCGGGTGAGGTTGCGCAGGCCACTGCGCCGACCGCCGGGCGGGATGCCGACGCCGTCGTCGGTGACGGTGAGCAGCACTCCGGGGCGCCCGGCGCGGTCCAGCGACTCCGGGTCGCCGCTCACCGGGTGGCCCTCGTCGTCCAGGTGCACGGTCGCGTCGACCTCCACGCCGACCCGCGAGGCCCGGGCGTGGCGGGCCGTGTTGGAGAGCATCTCCCTCAGTGCGGCCAGCAGTTGACGGCTGGTCTTCTCACCGACCAGGCTCTCCACCGGGCCCGTGAACGTCACCGAGGGCTTGAAGCCGAGCGCCGCCGCGGCCTGGCTGCCCTCCCGCAGCACCCTGGTCCGCAGGGTGTCCGGCGCGTCGCCGTGGTTGTCGTGCTGGAGCGCGTAGATGGTGGTGCGGACCTCCTGGATGGTGGCGTCCAGCTCGTCCACCGCATTGCCGATGCCGACCTTCACCTCGGGCACGACGGACCGCCGGGCGGCGCTCTCCAGCATCATCCCGGTGGCGAACAGCCGCTGGATCACCAGGTCGTGGAGGTCACGGGCGATCCGGTCGCGGTCCTGGAAGACGGCGAGCCGCTGTTGGTCCCGCTGGCCCTCGGCGAGCCGCAGGGCGAGCGCGGCCTGCGAGGCGAAGGTCTCGGCGAGCTGCTTCTCCGCGTCGGTGAACGGCAGCGCGCCGCGCGGGCGCCAGACGCAGAGGCCGCCCAGCACCCGGCCGGCGGCGACCATCGGCACCGCCATCGACGGGCCGAAGCTGCGCGCCAGCCGGATCGTCACGGTCGGGTCGCTGGACATGTCGTCCAGGTAGACGCTCTCGCCCCGCAGGAGCCGGGCGGCGAAGCTGTCCTGCGGCAGCAGCTCGCCGCGGACGAACTCGGCGGCCTCGCCGGAGGCGTGGGCGACCCGCATCTGCCCGTCCTCGCCCCCGTCCGCGGTCGGCAGCAGGATCATGCCGAGGGCGGCATCGGCCAGCTCCCGGACCTGCTCGGCCGCGACGGTCAGCGCGACCTCCGCCTCGTCGGCGGAGAGCAGGGCGGTGGTGACGGCGGACGCACCGGCGATCCAGCGCTCGCGGCGCCGGCCCTCCTCGTAGAGCCGGGAGTTCTCGATCGCGACGCCGGCCGCCGCGGCGAGCGCGTGCACCACCTGCTCGTCCTCGGGGGTGAAGGCGCCGCCGCCCTTCTTCTCGGTGAGGTAGAGGTTGCCGAACACCTCGTCGCGGATCCGGATCGGCTCGCCGAGGAAGGTCCGCATCCCGGGGTGGTGCGGCGGGAACCCGGAGGAGCGGGGGTCGGCGCCGAGTTCGGGGAGGCGCAGCGGCTCGGGCCGGTCGATCAGTGCGCCGAGGATGCCGCGGCCGGCCGGGAGTTCACCGATGGCGGCGGCGGTCGCGTCGTCGATCCCGACGTGGATGAAGTCCGCCAGGCCGTGCCCGCCGGGCGCGATCACTCCGAGCGCCGCGTAGCGGGCGTCGACCAGTTCGGCGGCGCCGGTGGCGATCCGGTGCAGCGTGGCGTGCAGGTCGAGCCCGGCGCCGACCGAGACCACGGCCTCCAGCAGCCGCTGCATCCGGTCGGTGACGGCGGCCGCCGACTGGAGGCGCTCCGCCACCTCGGTGACCAGCGTGTCCAGCCCGAGCGAGGAGATCTCGGGTACCCGGTGGGGCGTCGGGTCCGGTGCCGGGTGGGGTGCGGCGGCGTCGGGCAGGTCGGGCATGGGGTCCATGGGGACGAGCGTAGTTTGTACGGTTTTCTGCCGAAGGACGGCGCGACCGTCAGCGCCCGGCCAGGCTCTCCTCCAGCAGCCCGTCCGCCTCCCGCTCGCGCTCCCGCATCGCCCGCAGCCGGCTGCCGGGCTCGGCCAGCAGCGCCGACCAGGTGCCGCGCTCGGCCACCCGGCCGCCGTCCAGCACCAGCACCTCGTCGACGGTGGTGTCGTCCAGGCCGGCCAGCCGGTGGGTGATCAGCACGGTGGTCCGGCCGGCCGTGGCGGCCAGCAGGTCGGCGGTGAGCGCGTCGGCGGTGGGCAGGTCGAGGTGCTCGGCGGGCTCGTCCAGGACGAGCACGGGGAAGTCGGCCAGCAGCGCGCGGGCGAGCGCGAGCCGCTGGCGCTGGCCTCCGGAGAGCCGGGCGCCGTGCTCGCCGACCATGGTGTCCAGCCCGGCGGGCAGGGTGTCGGTCCAGTCGAGCAGCCGGGCGGCGGCGAGCGCCGCGCGCAGCTCGTCCTCGGTGGCGGCGGGCCGGGCGAGGCGCAGGTTCTCCCGGAGCGAGCTGTCGAAGACGTGGGCGTCCTGGGCGCAGAGCCCGATCACCCGGCGGACGTCGTCCCCGGCCAGCTCCCGGCTGTCCACAGCCTGTGGACGGCCGGCGGCGAGGGTGACGCTGCCCGCCGTCTGGTCCAGGAACCGCAGCAGTGCCTGGGCCAGCGTGGTCTTGCCGGAGCCGGACGCGCCGACCACGGCGATCCGGCGGCCGGAGGTGAGGTCGAGGTCGACGCCGGCCAGCGCGTCCACCGCCTGCCCGGGGTGCCGGACGGTCAGGCCGCGCACCGCGATCGGCAGCGGCCGCCCGGGCAGCGCCGCCGGGGCGGCGGGTTCGGCGACGACGGCCGGCGCCTCCAGCACCTCGGCCAGCCGCGCCGCGGCGGCCCTGCTGCGCCGCCGGGCCTGCACCGCGAGCGGCATCCCGGTGACGGCTTCGAAGGCGGCCAGCGGGGTCAGCACGACCACCGCCAGGCAGACCGGAGCCAGCGCGCCGGCCTGCACGCCCTGGATGCCGACGGCCGCCGCGCCGGCCACGGTCAGCCCGGTGAGCAGCGCGATCAGCCCGGTGCCGAGCGCGGTGGTGGCGGCCGAGCGGGCGGCCAGCCCGGTCAGCGCGGCGTCGGCGGAGCGGACGGCGGCCAGCCGGCCGGGCAGCGCACCGGCGACGGTCAGCTCGGCCGTCCCGGTGAAGGCGTCGACCACGGCGGTGGCCAGCCGGCCGCGGGCCGGGGCCTGCCGCTGCTCGGCGCCGGCCGACCAGCGGGCGGCGAGTGCGGGCACCACCGCCCCGGCCAGCAGCAGCCCGAGGCCGAGCACCAGGCCGGCGGCGGGCAGGAAGGCGGCCATCGCGGCGACGGCGGCCAGCGACACCACGGCGGCGACGGCGGCCGGCAGCCGCCAGCGCAGGTAGTGGTCCTGGATGGCGTCGACGTCGGAGACCAGCCGGGAGAGCAGGTCGCCGCGGCGGAAGGCGGGCAGCCCGGCCGGGGCGAGCACGGTCAGCCGGCGGTGGACGGCGGCCCGGAGCGTGCCGAGGGTGCGCAGCACGGCGTCGTGCGAGACCAGCCGCTCGGCGTAGCGGAAGACGCTGCGGCCGATGCCGAAGGCGCGGACGGAGGTGACGGCCATCATCAGGTAGAGGACGGGCGGCATCTGGGAGGCGCGGGAGATGAGGTAGCCGGAGGTGGCCATCAGCGCGACGGCGCAGCCGAGGGCGAGCGCGCCGAGCAGCACGGAGAGCGCCAGCCGGGGCTTCACCGGCTCGGTGCCGGTCCCCTCGGCGCCGGTCTCATCGCCGGCCTCCGCGCCGTCCTCCGCGGCCGGCACCGGCCGGCCGCTGTGCGCGAGCACGGGCGGGCGGGCGGCCGCCGGCAGCGGAGGCCCGGCCAGCCGGACCCGCCGGTCGACGGCCGCCAGCAGCGCCGGCCGGTGGGCGACCAGCAGCACGGTGCGCGCCGGGTCGGCGGCCAGTGCCCGGACGGCCTCCACGACGGCCGCCTCCGACTCGCCGTCCAGGTGGGCGGTCGGCTCGTCGAGCAGCACCAGCGGACGGTCGTCGGCGAGCAGCACCCGGGCGAGCGCCAGCCGCTGCCGTTGGCCGGCCGACAGCCCGGCGCCGTCCTCCCCGAGCACGGTGGCGAGCCCCTGCGGCAGCCGTTGCACGAAGTCGAGCGCGTGCGCGGCCCGCAGCGCCGTCCGCAGCTCGTCCTCGGCGGCGTCCGGCCGGTAGAGCCGCAGGTTGTCGGCGACGGTGCCGGCGAACAGGTGCGGGTGCTGCGGCACCCAGGCGATCTGCCGCCGCCAGCTCGCCGGCTCCAGCTCGGCCAGGTCGTACGCGCGCCCGTCGGCGGCGGTGACGGTGACGCTGCCGGCGTCCGGCACGGTGAGGCCGAGCAGGACGGCGAGCAGGGTGGACTTGCCGGCCCCGCTCGGGCCGGTGAGCGCGGTGGTCTCCCCCGGGCGCAGCGTCAGCGCGGCGCCGTCCAGCGCGGGCGCGGTCCGGCCGGGGAGCAGCACGGTGAGGCCGGCGGCCTCGACGACGGCGCCGCCGAGGGCGGGCGCGGTGACGGTGCCGGCCTCCGGCAGCGGCGTCTCCAGCACCTGGAAGAGCTCGTCGGCCGCGGTCAGCCCCTCGACGCTGGAGTGGTAGAGCGCACCGACCTGGCGGATCGGGAAGTACACCTCGGGCGCCAGGATCAGGATCAGCAGCCCGGTCTCCAGGTCGAGCGTGCCGTCCACCAGCCGGAAGCCGATGGAGACCGCGACCAGCGCCACCGAGAGGGTGGAGAGGAGCTCCAGCGCGAAGGAGGAGATGAAGGCGATCCGCAGGGTGCGCAGGGTGGCCCGGCGGTAGTCGGCGGTGATCCGGGCGATGCCGGCGGCCTGGGCACGGGCCCGGTTGAACACCTTGAGGGTGGGCAGCCCGGCGACCACGTCCAGGAAGTGGTGCGAGAGCCGGGAGAGGGTGGCCCACTGCCGGTCCATCCGGGCCTGGGTGGCCATGCCGATCAGCACCATGAAGAGCGGGATCAGCGGCAGGGTCCCGGCGATGATCGCGGCCGAGGTGAGGTCGGCGCCGACGATCCGCAGCAGCACGATCACCGGGACGACCACGGCGAGCGCCAGCTGCGGCAGGTAGCGGGCGAAGTAGTCGTCGAGCGCGTCGATGCCGCGGGTGGCGAGGGTGGTGAGTTCGCCGGTGCGCCGGCCCGCCAGGTAGGCCGGGCCGAGCGCGGTGGCGTGGTCGAGCAGCCGGCGCCGCAGGGTGGACTTCACCCGGGCGACGGACCGGTGCGCGGTGAGTTCGGTGAGCCAGCCGACCAGCCCCCGCCCGGCCGCGGTGAGCGCCAGCAGCAGCAGCGGGGTGGTCAGCTCGCCGAGCGTGGCCCGCTGCTGGAAGGCGCGGACCACGATCTCGGCGATCAGGCTCGCCTGGGCGACCACCAGGGCCGCGCCCGCCCCGCCGAGGATCACCGATCCGGCGAGGAAGGCACGGGTGGTGCGGGCGTGGCCGAGGAGGCGGGGGTCGACCGGTTTCACGGTGTCAGGCCTGGTCGAGCGCGGCGGCCGGGTCGTGCCCGGGGATGTGCTGGACACCGATCCGCTTGCGGAACACCCAGTACGTCCAGCCCTGGTAGAGCAGCACGAGCGGGGTGAAGACCGCGGCCACGATGGTCATCAGCTTCAGCGTGTACGCCGAGGAGGCCGCGTTGCCGACGGTCAGGCTCCACTCGGCGTTCAGGGTGGAGGGCATCACGTCCGGGAAGAGCGACAGGAAGAGCATCGCCACCGCGGCCACGACGGTCGTTCCGGAGAGGAGGAACGCCCAGCCCTCGCGGCCCAGCTGGTTGGCGGCCAGCGCGCCGGCCAGCGCGACGACCGCGGTCACCAGCGCCGCCAGGCTCCAGCCGTTGCCGTGGTCGGCCTGGGTCCAGAGCAGGAAGGCCAGTGCCAGCACCGCCGTCACCAGGCCGAGCCGCAGCGCCGTCGCCCGCGCGCGCTCCCGGATCCCGCCGACCGTCTTGAGCGCGGCGAACAGCGCGCCGTGGAAGGTGAACAGGCTCAGCGTCACCAGGCCGCCGAGGAGCGCGTACGGGTTGAGCAGGTCCCAGAAGGTGCCGACGTAGTTCTTCTGCGCGTCGATGTCGACGCCGCGGACGATGTTGGCGAAGGCCACGCCCCAGAGGAAGGCCGGGATCAGCGAGGTCCAGAAGATGGCCTCCTCCCAGTTCCGCTGCCAGCGCGCCTCCGAGCGCTTGGCCCGGTACTCGAAGGCGACTCCCCGGACGATGAGGCAGACCAGGATCACCAGCAGCGGGATGTAGAAGCCGCTGAACAGCGTCGCGTACCAGTCCGGGAAGGCGGCGAAGGTGGCGCCGCCGGCGGTCAGCAGCCAGACCTCGTTGCCGTCCCAGACCGGGCCGATGGTGTTGATCAGGACGCGCCGCTCGGCGGTGTTGCGGGCCAGCGGCTTGGTCAGGATGCCGATGCCGAAGTCGAAGCCCTCAAGGAAGAAGTAGCCGATCCAGAGGACGGCGATCAGGACGAACCAGACGTCGTGGAGTTGCATGGTCAATCGGTCCTATCGATCCTCGGTGGTCCTCAGTGGTTCTCGGTGGTCCGCAGCGGTTCTCAGTACGCGAAGGCGAGCGGCTTGTCGGCGTCGTCGTCCGAGGAGGGGCCGCGCAGCGACGGGTCCTCGGCGGGCGGCTGCTCGGAGGTGACCGGGCCTGCCTTGGCGTACTTGACGAGCAGCCGGACCTCGATGACGGCGAGGACCGCGTACAGCGCGGTGAAGGTGGTCAGCGCGCCGATCTGCATGCCGATGCCGACGTTCGGCGAGACGGCGCTCGCGGTGGTCATCAGGCCGAAGACGGCCCACGGCTGGCGGCCCATCTCGGTGAAGATCCAGCCGAAGCTGTTGGCGATCAGCGGGAACCCCATGGTGAGGATGCCGATCCGCCAGCTCCACTTGGTGAGGAGGGGGCCCAGCTCCCGCTTGGGGGTGAGCATCAGCCTGGGCACCTCGGTGTCGCCGGTGCGGAACTCCGGCGCGAGGAAGCGCCGCTTCCTGGTGGTCCAGAGCCCGATCACGCCGGCCACGAAGGAGGTCATCCCGAAACCGATCATGAGGCGGAAGCCCCAGTAGGTGACGAAGATGCTCGGGATGTAGTCCTTCGGGTCGCCGCCGTACTTGGCGGCCTCCGCGTTGGCGGTGTCGTTGATGCCGGGCACCGACGAGCTGAAGTCGCTGTTGGCGAGGAAGGACAGTATCCCGGGGATCTCCAGCTCCACCGAGTTGTGGCCCTTGCCGACGTCGCCGACCGCGAAGACCGAGAACGGCGCCGGCGCCCGGGTGTCCCAGAGGGCCTCGGCGGCGGCCATCTTCATCGGCTGCTGGCGGAACATCACCTTGGCGAGCGAGTCGCCGCTGAGCGCGGTGCCGAGGCCGAAGACGACGGCGAGGACGAGGCCGAGGCGGAGCGAGGTCCGCATCACGGCGGTCTTCCTGGGGTCGGCGGTGTCCGGCCGGCGCTTGGCCTTCCAGAGGTGGAAGGAGGCGATGCCGACCATGAAGGCCGCACCGGTGAGGAAGGCCGCGGTCAGGGTGTGCAGCACGACGGTGACGGTGGTGTCCTGGAACAGCACGCGCGTGATGTCGGTCAGCTGCGCCTTGCCGGTGGCCGGGTCGATCGTGTAGCCGGTCGGGTGCTGCATCCACGAGTTGGCGGCCAGGATGAAGTAGGCGGAGAGCACGGTGCCGAGCGAGACCATCCACATGCAGGCGCAGTGGAGCTTCCTCGGCAGCTTGTCCCAGCCGAAGATCCAGAGCCCGATGAAGGTCGACTCGAAGAAGAAGGCGATCAGCGCCTCCATCGCGAGCGGGGCGCCGAAGACGTCACCGACGAACCGGGAGTAGTCCGACCAGTTCATGCCGAACTGGAACTCCTGGACGATGCCGGTGACCACGCCCATCGCGATGTTGATCAGGAAGAGCTTCCCCCAGAACTTCGTGGCGTGGAAGTACTTCTCCTTGTTCGTCCGCACCCAGGCGGTCTCCAGCCCGGCCACGATGGCGGCCAGGCTGATGGTGAGCGGGACGAAGAGGAAGTGGTAGACGGTGGTGATGCCGAATTGCCATCGCGCGATGGTCTCGTGAGCGATTGCCAGTTCCACGTCGCCCTCTCTCCAACCGGCCCATAAGGGCATGTTCCGGACAAACTTCATCTATATCCGTAGACCGCTGCACAACAGCGCAAGCTTGTCCGCTTGTGAACGTGAACACGTTCACAAGGTCAGTATCCATCATGCTTACGAGTGGTTTGCAGGCGGGGTGGGATTGACCGGCGGTGCCGTGCGCACAGTCTGCGGAGCCGCCCGGGGGCGCCACAACGAGCGGCCGGGCGAGTGTCGCGGCGAGCTTGGACGATCCGGCGCTTGACAGGCGCCGGACCGTCCTGTTGGTACTAGTGGCTGCCGTACGGTCGGGTGATGATCTCCAGACCGTGACCGGCCGGGTCGAGGAAGTACAGCCCCCGACCGCCGTGGTGGTGGTTGATCTCGCCGGGCAGCTTCAGCTGCGGGTCGGCGTAGTAGGCGATGCCGTCCGCCTCGATCCGGGCGAAGGCCGCGTCGAACTCCTCGTCCGAGACGAGGAACGCGTAGTGCTGCAGGACGATCGACTCCGCCGGCACCGTCGCGAAATCGAGGGTGACGCCGTTGTCCGTGGCCACGGGGACGAACGGCCCCCACTCCGCCCCGACCTCAAGGCCGAGGATTCCCGCCAGGAACTCGGCGGACTCCCGGTTGTCCCGGGCGTGGACGATCGTGTGATCGAACTGGACTGCCATGCTTCGAATGCCTCCGTAAGGCACTCACGGGCTACCTCCATGCCTCACCCGGACGGTGACCGACACGCGATGCCGTACCACCGATCCTAGAACGGACCCCGGGCTCCCCCGCAAGGGCCTGTTCCGGCCCGTGCCAGACTCCTTCCCATGCGGACGATGCAGACGGTCATCGAGTCGATGGCCGGGCAACTGGCCGGAGTGCCGGGCGTGGTGGGCGTGGCGCTCGGCGGCAGCCGGGCCCGCGGGGAGCACCGGCCGGAGTCGGACTGGGACCTCGGCGTCTACTACCGCGGCGCGCCGGACCTCGACGCGCTGCGCGAGCTCGCCGGCCCCGGCGTCGAAGTGGCCGGCCCCGGCTCGTGGGGGCCGTGGGTCGACGGCGGGGCCTGGCTGGAGGTCGACGGGACGGCGGTGGACTGGATCCTGCGCGACCTCGACCGGGTCGGCCGGGTCTGGACGGACTGCCGCGCCGGCCGCTACGAGGTCGGCATCCAGGCCGGGCACCCGCTCGGCTTCTGGTCGCCGTGCTACCCGGGCGAGCTCGCGCTCGGCCGCATCCTGGCCGACCGTAGCGGCGAACTGGCAGCACTGCAGGCAGAGTTGACCGAGTACCCCGAGCCGCTGCGGGCCGCGCTGACCGCGAGCACCTGGGAGGCGGAGTTCCTGCTCGCCGGAGCGGCCAAGGGCGCGGCCCGGGCGGACACGCTGTACGTCGCGCTCTGCCTCTCGCGCGCCGTCGGCATCCTGGTCCAGGCCCTGCACGCGGACGCGCGCCGCTGGTGCCTCAACGAGAAGGGGGCCTTCGACGTCGCCGCGGGCCTGCCCGCCGCCCCGGCCGGCTTCGGGCCGCGCGCCCGCCGCCTGCTCGCCGCCCCGGGCGGCACCCGGGAGGAGCTGACGGCCACCGTCGCCGACGCCCGCACCCTGGTCGCCGACACCGTCGCCGCGCTCCGGGCCTGCCCGGAGGCGTAGCCCCGGGCGGCCCTTCGACGTCCGGCCTCCCGGCGACGCCCGGACGCGCCCTACGGCCGCCCCAGCAGCTGGGTGCCGGCGGCGGAGGGGCTGCGGGCGGTGAAGTAGTCGGTGAAGCCGCGGAGGAACTCCGCCTCGGTGATGGTGCCGTCCCCGTCCACGTCCAACTGCCGGAAGCCGTGCGAGAGATCCGCGGGGTGGACGCGGGGGCCGCCGAACACGGCGCGGTACTCGTCGGCGTCGAGGGTGCCGTCGCCGTCGGTGTCGGCGGCGGTGAAGACGGCGCGAAGCGCGGGCAGCAGGCCGCGTTCGAGGTAGTCGGGGTCGCGGTCGCAGCCGGCCAGGGTGGCGGCGACGAACTCGCCCCGGCCGATCCGCCCGTCGCCGTCGGCGTCCATGGTCGAGCGGAGCTGCTCCCACCAGCCGTCGAAGGCGGCGCGGACGCGGCCCTCCGCCCCCTCCGTGAGCTCCAGCTGCCAGCAGACGTTGTGCGCCATGGCCTGGAGGTCGGGTGCGGTGAGATAGCCGTCGCCGGTCTGGTCGAGGACCTGGTCGAAGAAGCGGTCCAGCCGGGGCGGCCGGGTGTCCCGCCGGGGCGGCCGTCGCCGCTGCGCCGGAACCGGCGGCCGCTGGAAGCGGTAGCGGCGCCGCTCGGGCAGCCTGGTCATAATCGCCCGCCCGCCGTGGTGCAGCAGCCGGGAGAGCAGGGCCGCTCGGCGGGTGCGGACGAGGCCGAAGCGCTCGCGGTAGACGGCCGGGAGGTCGGCGAGGGTAAGGGTGGTGACGACCCGGGCCGCGACCGCCCGCAGCAGCCGCCAGCCGACCGGCCCGAGCCAGTGCAGCCGCCGCGGGCAGGGCGCCTCGTTCAGCATCTCGTACAGCAGGTGGCGGGCCTGGTCGGTGAACTCCAACTGCTCGCGCAGCATCGTGCGGAAGTAGCCGGGCAGTTCGGCCGCCGTGCGCGGCAGCGAGCCCTCCGGCAGCCGGAACGCGGCGATGGTCGCCGTGAACTCCCCGTACACCGCCTCCAGTTCGTCCGCCGCATACGGGTCGCCGCTCAACTCCCGCATGGTGAAGACGGATTCGAAGAGGGTGAGCAGCACCCAGGCCCGGGTGGCCGGGTCTTCGGCGTCGTACGGCCGGCCGCCCGGCGCGGTGCCGCGGATGCGCCGATGGGCCCGGTCGAGGCGCCCGACCTCGCGGTGGAGCGCCTCCTCGTCCGCCTGGAACAGCCGTTGACCGCTGCCCATGGTGTGTTCGACCCGCCGCCACGGGTGGCCGCGGTAGGTGGAGTGCTCGGTCATCCCGGCCGAGACCACCGGGTGGGAGGCCTGGAGGACCAGCAGCCGCCAGGCGACGAGCGCGATCCGCCATTCGCTGAGATCCCGGCGGAAGGAAGCGCTCGGCCCGGACGGCGACAGTGGCATGGAAAAGCCCCCGTGATTCTGTGAGTTTCCGCGTCGGCGGCGGCCTTCCCGCTGGTTCGACGGCGAAACTCCGACAGAATTAGACGGATTTACCTACTGACTGCGGCTACTGACCCTGGGCCAGCCCCGCCAGCTCCACCAGATCCTCCGGCGCCAGCCGCAGCGAGGCCGCGGCCACGTTCTCCTCCAGATGGGCCGGGGAGGAGGTGCCCGGGATGGCCAGGATCGTCGGCGAGACGGAGAGCAGCCAGGCCAGCATCACCTGGGCGCGAGTGGCGCCGTGCCGGTCGGCGACGCGCTGGAGCGCCGGGTGCTCGGGCACACCCGTGCCGCCGAGCGGAAAGAAGGGCACGAAGCCGATGCCCTTGGCCTCGCACGCCGCCAGCACCCCGTCGCCGTGCTCGGTGTCCAGGACGCTGAACTTGTTCTGCACCGCGACCACCGGCGCGATCGCCTCCGCCTCGGCGAGCTGGGCCGCGTTGACGTTGCTGACGCCGAGGTGCCGGATCAGCCCCTCCTCGCGCATCTCGGCGAGCGCGGCGAAGGGCTCGGAGATCGACGACTGGCTGGGCATCCGCCGCAGGTAGACCAGGTCGAGCCGGTCCACCCCCAGCTCGCGGAGGTTGCGGTGGACGGCCTCGCGCAGCTCGGCCGGGCCGGCCGGGTTCATCCAGGTGCCGTCGGGGTAGCGGCCCGGGCCGACCTTGGTGGCGATCACCAGGTTCTCGGGGTACGGGTGCAGGGCCTCGCGGATCAGCGTGTTGGCGAAGAGGTCCTTGTAGAAGTAGAACCAGGCGGTGTCGATGTGGTCGACACCGAGCTCGACCGCCCGGCGCAGCACCGCGCGGCTCTGCTCGGGGTCGCAGGCCGGGCCCTGCCAGTCCCGCATCGGCAGCTTCATCGCGCCGAAGCCCATCCGGGCCACCGGCAGGTCGCCACCGAGGAGCAGGGAGCCGGACGCGGTGAGGTGAGGTGAGGTCGTCATGGCATCAAGCCTCCGGCCCGCTCGCCAACCGGCCATCCGATCTGGCAGCTTGCTGCCATGAGTACCGATCGGATCATCACGCTGCACGGCGAGCAGGAGCTCATCCGGCGCGCCGGCCACCTCTTCGTCGGCTCCCGCGAGGAGTTCCTGGTCGCGGCCGCGGACCTGATGACCTGGTCCACCGGCGTCAACGCCGCCTTCCGCGAGGGCAAGCGGCCGCACGTCGTCCCAGGTCTCACCATGCGCAAGATGTACACCCGGCGGGCCCTGGCCGACCCGGAGTCGGAGCGGCGGCTGCTGCGGATCGCCGCCTCAGGCGTCGAGATCCGGATCTGCGACGGGCCGCTGGCCCGCGAGGCGATCATCATCGACCGGCGCACCGCGATCCTGGCCGGCGCCCCGGTACGCGGGGTCCGGACGTACACCGTGGTGAGCTCGCCGGAGGTCGTCGACGGCGTGCGCTCGCTGTTCCGTGCCACCTGGGAGGCCGCCACGGACCTCGCCGACTGCGCCCGCCCGCCGCACCTCACCGAGCAGGCCCGGCACATCCTCCGCACCCTCGCCGCCGGCCACACCGACGAGACCGGCGCCCGGCTGCTCGGCCTCTCGCTGCGTACCTACCGCCGCCGCGTCGCCGAGGTCATGACCGCCCTCGGCGCCACCTCCCGCTTCCAGCTGGGCCTGCTGGCCCAGGGCCTGCGGGAGGAGTGAGTCAGTCCCTCCGCCCGCCGGTGATCCCGGGACCGATCGCGAACCCCTTCGCCGGCCCCTCCGGGATCACGGCCTCCTCGCCGTACGGCGTCCGGCGGAGCGGGCCCCGCGCCAACAAGCCGCAGCCGTACGGTCGCACCCGGCCGGGGAACCCGGGGGATGAACAACCTCAGTTCTCCCGATCAGGTGGTTTACCGCTGCCACAGCTCCGCATGAAACGCCGCGGGGGAGGCCGGTGATCCGGCCTCCCCCGCGGAGTCGGGTTCGCGTCCGCCTCCCGATCGGACGCGAAGGACGGTCAGGCGGGCTGGCCGGCCTTGCGGCGGGAGACGTAGACGGCCGCGGCACCCAGGCTGACGGCGAGCCCGGCACCCAGGGCGAGGTACGGGGTGGCCGGGTCGGAGCCGGTCTCGGCGAGCTCGGCACCCGTCGCGGTCGACGCGGTGGTCGAGGACGTGGCCGAGGTGGTGGTCTTGGCGCCGGTCTTCGCGGCGGTCGTCGTGGTCGGCGACGTGGTGCCTGCGGTCCCGGCCGTGGTGACGGCCGTGGTGTCGGCGACCTGGGTGACGGCGGCGGGCTGCTGGGCGGCGGGGGCCGGGTCGGCGACCTTGGCGGGCTGCTGCGCGGCGGCGGCCTTGGCGTCGGCGAGGGCCTTGTCGGCGGTGGCCTTGGCGGCTGCGGCGGCCTTCTTGGCCTCGCCCAGCGTGTGCAGCTTCCGGACCTCGGCGACCCTGGCGTCGTCGAGGGCGTTGCCGGCGGCCGTCCTGGCCTTCTCCGCGGCGGTGTTGGCGGTGTCGGCGGCCTTGGCCGCCTCGGTGGCCTTGTGCAGGCGGGTCAGGATGGCGACCGCCTCGTCCTCCGAGGTGGCCGGGTCGTCGAGCTTGGAGGTGGCGGCCGTGGCGGCGGCGAGCTCCTTGTCGGCGGCGGCCTTCGCGGCGGCGGTCTCCTTGGCGGTGGCGCGGGCCGCTTCGAGCTTGCCCAGGTAGGGCTGCGAGTCGTTCAGGAAGGCCTCGACCTTGGCCTGCTGCGCGGCCTCGGCGGCGACGGCCGTGTCGTACGCCTTGGCGGCGTCGGCGGCGGCCTGCTCCAGGGCGGCGATGGACACGTCGTCCTGGGCCTGGGCCGACACCGCGAAGGCGGGTGCCGCGGAGAACACAGCGGCGGGCGAGATCACTGCGGCGACCATGGCAGCCGAGACCAGGGTACGGCGGAGGTTCACGGGGATCCCTTTCGGATCGTGGAACAGCAAAAGCCGTTGTGAGTACGGTGGTTACCGCTCAGCGGCTTGATCATATGCAGACGGATTCCGTACGCTCCATGCCGACTTCCGGCAATGAGAACGGCCCCCCGACTTCCCGATCCGTGACGGGACCGCCGACCTGCCTGCCGGGCATGCCCGGCCCCTCCGCGCAGGACCGCAGCCCGGACCCTCGGCGCGGCCCCTCAGCGCTGGTGCGGAAGCTCCACGCGGAAGGTCGCGCCCGTGCCGGGGGCGGTGTGGAGGGTGAGGGTGCCGCCGTGGGCGTGGGTGAGGGCGGTGGCGATGGCGAGGCCGAGGCCGGCGCCGCCGCCGTCGTGGCGGCTGCGGGAGGCGTCGACGCGGTAGAAGCGGTGGAAGACCAGGGCGGCCTGGTCGGCGGTGAGGCCGGGGCCGGAGTCGGCGACCTCCAGGAGGCAGAGCCCGCCCGCGGTGCCGACGCCGATCCGCACCGGAGTGCCGGGCGGGGTGTGCTTGACGGCGTTGCCGACCAGGTTGGTGACCACCTGCCGCAGCCGGGCCTCGTCGCCGAGCACGGGAGCCGGGCCGGGGGCGCCGGTGCCGGCCGGGCCGGTGAGCGCGACCGGGCGGGACGGGTCGAGGGCGGTGAGGTCGTGCAGGGCGTCCGCGGCGAGGGTGCGCAGGTCCATCGGGGCGAGGTCGAGCGGGCGTTCCTCGTCGAGCCGGGCGAGCACCAGCAGGTCCTCGACCAGGGTGCCCATCCGGACGGCCTCGTTCTCGATCCGGAACATCGTCCGCTTGACGTCGGCGTCGGTGGGCAGCGCGCCCATCCGGTACAGCTCGGCGAAGCCGCGGATGCCGGCGAGCGGGGTACGCAGCTCGTGCGAGGCGTCGGCGACGAACCGCCGCATCCGGGCCTCGGACTCGGCGCGGGCGGCGAACGCGGCCTCGATCTGGGTGAGCATGCCGTTGAGCGCGATGGAGAGCCGGCCCACCTCGGTGCGCGGCGGGAGCGCGGGCATGCGGTGGGAGAGCTCGCCGGAGGCGATCAGCTCGGCGCCCTCCTCGATCCGGCGCAGCGGCCGCAGCCCGGCCCTGACGGCGAAGAAGCCGAGCGCCCCGATCAGGACCAGCACCGCGCCGCCGATCGCCAGGAACGCGGCGCGCAGCCGCCCGACGGTGGCGTCGATGTCCTCGCGGGAGACGGCGACCATCAGGTACGAGGCGGTGGGGGTCGGCGCGGCGAAGGCGCTGGCAGGGGCGGGGGGCCGCTGGAGCGGCAGGACCAGCGCCCGCCAGGTGCGGTTGCCGCGCTGGTCGGGCAGGTCGAAGGGGGTGTCGGCGGCGGTGGCGGCCGGGTCGAGGCCGGCCAGCTGGGGCGCGGGGTCGTTCTCGGAGACGGGTTGGCGGACGACCTGCTGCACCTTGCCGTCGGCCGAGAGGTACTGGACGAAGTACTGGCTGGGCAGTGCCGCCAGGTAGTTGGGGGCGGCCCGCTTGCCGGCGACCGCCGGCTGCCTGTTCTCGGGCCAGGTGACCCGGCCGGGGGCGCGCTTCGACAGCGGCTCGGCGAAGCGCTGGAGCTGTTCGTCGAGCCGCTGCACCAGCTGCACCCGGACGGTGCCGAGCACGACGGTGTCACTGACGGCGAGCCCGGTGGTGACCAGGGCGAGCACCAGGACGAGCAGCCGGGCGCGCAGGGACAGCCGGGTGAGCATCGGCATCGGGGCGGGGCCGTCAGTTCTGCGGGGGTCGGCGCATCGCGTAGCCGATGCCGCGCACGGTGTGGATGAGCTTGGGGCCGTGCGCGGGGCCGGAGTCGAGCTTGCGGCGCAGGTAGGAGATGTAGGACTCGACGATGGAGAGGTCGCCGCCGAAGTCGTACGCCCAGACGTGGTCGAGGATCTGCGCCTTGGAGACCACCCGGCCGACGTTGGCCATCAGGTAGTGCAGCAGCTTGAACTCGGTGGGCGAGAGCGCGACCGGGGTGCCGCCGCGGGTGACCTCGTGGGCCACCGGGTCGAGGGTGAGGTCGGCGACGACCAGCCGGCCGTCCTCGGCGGGGCCGCCGGCCCGGCGCAGGATGGCCCGGATCCGGGCGATCAGCTCCTCCAGGCTGAACGGCTTGGTGACGTAGTCGTCGGCGCCGGCCGCCAGGCCCTGGACCTTGTCGCCGACACCGTCCTTGGCCGTGAGGAAGAGCACCGGCAGGTGGTCGCCGGGGTGGCCGTGGGCGGGGCCGGCGATCTGGCCGCGGCTGGTCTGCTCGCGCAGCCGCTCGACCACGGTGAAGCCGTCGAGGTCGGGGAGCATGACGTCGAGGACGACCAGGTCCGGGCGCTCGACGGCGATCAGTTCGAGCGCCTCGGTGCCGCTGGCGGCGGATGCGACCCGGAAGCCGGAGAACCGCAGCGAGGCGGAGAGCAGCTCGCGGATGTTGGGTTCGTCGTCGACGACGAGGAGGAACGCCTCGCCCGGGCCGCCGGCCACCGCGGAGGTTCCTGGTGTGGACACAGTGCCTTGCACGGGGGTTCCGCCTCCCGGTCGGACGATGGCGTTCAGCTTGAGGCTAGCCCGGGGAGGCTATGCGCCATCGATGAATGTTGGATTAACACCTTATCGGGCGGATTTGGGCCAACGGGCCCGCAGGGCCGGGCTGGGTGGTGTGCGCACAGGCTCGACAGGCCCCGGCGCGGGGCCCGCACAGGCATCGACGGGCCCGGGGGCCGGAGACCGCACGGGCCTTGGCGGGCCCGGAGGCGGGCCGGAGGGCGCGCCCGGAGAGGGAAAACCGCGCGGCCCGGCCGCCGGAGGTGTTCGGCCGGGCCGCGCGGACGTCCGGAGGCTGCGGGGTCAGCCGCCGGACGATCCTCGGGTGCCACCTCCGCCGCCGAAGCCCCCACCAGCGCCGCCGCCGAAGCCGCCCGCCCCGCCGAAGCCGGTCGCGCCCTCGACGAGCTGGGTGGCGTTGTAGCCGCCGTCGGCGTCCGGGGTGCCGACCACGGTGACGCTCTGGCCGGGCTGCAGGTCGGTGACCTTGCCCTCCTTGTTGAGCTGGACCTTGGTGGTGTCGCCGGTGGTCACCTTGACGGTCTTGCCGTTGGCGTCGGTCAGGTAGACGGTGGTGCCGTCGACGGCCTTGACCGTGCCGCGGGTGAAGCCGCCCTGGCCGGCGCCCTGCCCTCCGCCCTGGCCGCCCTGGCCCTGGCCGCCGTTGCGGCGGCCGCCGTTCTGCCCGGTGCCCGCCGTGCCCCCGGATGCCGCCGGACGCTGCTGCCCGCCCGCGGCCACGGCCTTGCCGGAGCCGCCGGACCCGTGGCCCTGCTGGTACCAGACGCCGCCGGCGAACGCCGCCGTGGCGATCACCGCGCCCGCCAGCATGAGGGTCGGCCATGGCAGCTTCCGGCGCGGCGGCGCGGCCAGCTCGGCGGTGACGTCCCGGGCGTCCGGCGGGGTGGCGAGCAGGACGACCTGCTCGGCGGGGGTGCCCGGGGTCACCGGGGCGATCTCGTTGCTCATGGGTGTCACGTCCTACTCGTACTACTCGTGGCGGAGGGCGTCGATCGGGCGCAGCGAGGCGGCCCGGTTGGCGGGGTAGCTGCCGAAGAACAGCCCGATGGCGACGGCGATGCCGAACGCGCCGAGCACCGACTCGGGGATCACCACCGGCTTGATGCCGACGATGCTGAAGTGCGAGCCGGCGATCCCGGCCAGCACGCCGAGCCCGGCGCCGATCACCGAGAGCAGGGTGGACTCGGTGAGGAACTGCCCGAGGATCACCCCGCGCGGCGCGCCGAGCGCCTTGCGGATGCCGATCTCCCTGGTCCGCTCGGTGACGGTGACCAGCATGATGTTGGTGATGCCGATCCCGCCGACCAGCAGCGAGATCGCGGCCACCGCGCCGAGCAGCACGGTGAAGGTCTTGGTGGTGGACTCCCGGGCGGTGAGCAGCGAGGCCTGGTTGCTGATCCGGAAGTCCGCCTTGCTGGGGTCGGCGATCGCGTGGGTGCCGAGCAGCACCCGGGTGATCTCGGCCTGGGCGGCGGTGGTGGTGTCGGCCGAGGTGGCCTGCACCATGATCTGGCTGACCGGGCCGAAGCCGGTGAAGGCGTTCTGCACGGTCGGCAGCGGCGCGATCACCACGTCGTCCGGGTCGGTGAAGCCGGTGCCGCCCTTGGCCTGGAGCACGCCGACCACGGTGAACGGCGTGCCGCCGACGGTGATCTGCTTGCCGACCGGGTCGGCGGCGGCGAACAGCTGCTTGGCGGTGGTGGCGCCGAGCACCGCGACCTTGCGGGAGCCGAGCACGTCGTCGGCGGTGAAGTACTCGCCGTGGCCGATCTTCTGGTTGGCGGTCTCGAAGTACGCGGGGTAGGTGCCGACGATCGAGCCGGGGCTGTACGAGATGTCCCCGTACAGCGCGGTGCCGCTGGTGGTGACCACCGGCGCGACGGACTTGATCGCGGTCGACTCCGTGTCGCTCGCCAGCGCCTTGGCGTCGGCGACCGTGAGCTTCTTCGCGGTGGACGCGGTGCGCGAGCCGCCGAAGGACGAGCCGGCGCTGACCGTCAGTGAGTTGGTGCCGAGCGAGGTGATCGACTCCTTGACCGCCACGGAGGAGCCGTTGCCGACGGCGAGCAGCAGGATCACCGAGGCGACGCCGATCAGCACGCCGAGCATGGTGAGGACGGAGCGCACCTTGTTGGCGGCCAGGCCGCCGACGGCGAACCGGAGCATCTGCCAGAGGATCACGTGAGCACCCCCTGGACTCCTGCGGCCGGGCGCAGCGCGGGCGGCGGACCGTCCACCGCCGCCTGCCGGACGTCACTGATGATCGCGCCGTCGACCAGCCGGATCACCCGCTTGGCGTGCAGCGCGACCTCGTCCTCGTGGGTGATCAGGACGACCGTGCGGCCGGTCGCGTTGAGGCCGTCGATGATGGCCAGCACCTCGTCGGTGGAGCGGCTGTCCAGGTTGCCGGTGGGCTCGTCGGCGAGCAGCATCGCCGGGGCGGTGACCAGCGCCCGGGCCACCGCGACGCGCTGCTGCTGGCCGCCGGAGAGCTCGTTGGGCTTGTGCCCGGAGCGTTCGGCGAGGCCGACCAGCGACAGCGCGGCCAGCGCCCGGCGGCGCCGCTCGGCGGCCCGCACACCCGCGTAGGCGAGCGGCAGTTCGACCTGGGCGAGCGCGGTGGTGCGGGGGACGAGGTTGAAGGACTGGAAGATGAAGCCGATCTTGCGGTTGCGGACCAGCGAGAGCTGCTGCTCGTCCAGGTGACCGACGTCGATGCCGTCCAGCAGGTAGCGGCCGGCGGTGGGCACGTCCAGGCAGCCGAGGATGTTCATCAGGGTGGACTTGCCGGAGCCCGAACTGCCCATCACCGCGACGAAGTCGCCCTGTTCGATGTCCAGGCTGACGCCCTGCGGCTCGCCGGTGGCCGGGTCGGAGGGGCCGCGCAGCGCGTGCACGGTGGCGTCGCCGTGGCCGTAGGCCTTGGTGAGCCGGCGGATCTGGATGACCGGTGGCGGTTCGGCGGGCTCCCGCTTGTCGATGACGTGACGCATCATCCGCGGTTACCGCCTCGGCCCGCGCCGCCGCTGCCGCCGGTGGTACCGCCGACCCCGGCCACTCCAGCGCCGGCGCCGTTGCGGCCGCCCTGGCCGCCGTTCGCGCCCGGGAAGGAGCCGTTCGGGAAGCCGTTGCTGCCGCTGGTGGTGGCGAGTTCGACCTTGTCGCCCTCCTGCAGCCCCGAGACCACCTGCACGGTGGTGTCGCCCTCGACGCCCACACCGACGGTGACGCGCTCGGTGGCCCCGTCCGGGTGGACGACGGTCGCCGTCCGCTCCGCGCCGGTGCCGGCCAGGGCCGCGGTGGGCAGCGAGAGCGCGTTGTCGGCCTCTCCGGTGACCACCGCGACGGTCGCGCTGAGGCCCGTCCGCAGCTTGCTGGTGTCCCCGGTGATCTGCAGGGTCGCCGCGTACTGCACGGCGGTCGCGCCGCCGGTGCCGCCGCTGCTCGCGGGCAGCGAACTGACCGACAGGACGGTGGCGTTGAGCTTGGTGTCGGACTGCGCGTTCAGGGTGACGGTGGCCGCCTCGCCCTTCTTCAGCTTGAGCGAGTCCAGCTCGGAGAAGTTGGCGCTGACCTGCATCCCGGTCGGGTTGGTCAGCACGATGAAGCCGCTCGGGGTGGCGGATGTCGCCGCCGTCCCGCTGGACTTGCCCGTGGAGGAGCCGCTCGCGGTGCCCCCGCCGAGGGTGTCGCCCACCTTGCCCGTGATCGACGCGACCGTGCCGTCCACCGAGGCGGTGAGCGTCGTCCCGGCCAGCGCCGCCCGGGCGTTGGCGAGGTTGGTCTGCGCGGTCGCGACCTGCTGCTGCGCCTGGGCGACCGCCGCCTCGTCCACCTTGGTGGTGGTGATCGTGGTGGTCTGCGGAGCGGGCGTACTGCTCACGCCCGCTCCGCGCTCCCCACCACCCGCGGCGCCGCCGCTGCCGGCGTTGCCGCTGCCGCCGCTGCCGCCACCGCTGGACGGCTGCGCGGTGCCCGGGATCTGCTGGGTGGTCGTGGTGGTGACCCCGGCCTGGGCCTTGGTGAGGTTGGCGTTCGCCGTGGTCAGCGCCGCCTGGGCCGCGTCCACCTGCTGCTGGGCGGCCGTCGTGTCGACGGTGGCCAGCACCTGGCCCTTCTTGACGGCGTCGCCGACCGCGACCTTGACGGCGGTCAGCTTGCCACCGGTGGTGAAGTCCTGGGCCGCGTCGGTGGGCGAGGTCAGGGTGCCGGTTCCGGACACGGTGGCCAGGACCGTGCCCTTGGCCACGGTCGCCGTCCGGACCTGCGCCTTTCCGGCCGGCGTGCTGGTACCGCTGTCCAGTGTGGTGTACGCCAGGGCCGCGGCGCCCACCAGGGCCACGCCGAGCGCGGAGTTGACGAGGACGGCACCACGCCGTCGCGGGAACACCTTCATGCCGCACAGCTTCGCGGGGCGCTCTTGCGGAGCCCTGGGCGCGAGCTGGGAGAACGCTGACCGTCCGAATCCGGGCATTGCGGGGCAGGCCACCCTGCCCGGGCCGTCGCTTTGGCCACCGCGTGGCCGGCCGTTGACCGGACTCCCAGCAGACTCCCAGCCGTCCCCAGGTATCCGGGAGGGCGCGCACCGCTCACCACTCGACAGATAGTCGTCGCGCAGATAATCTATGGATACATCATCCGGTCGAAGGAGGCCCCCATGTGGGAGTACGAGCACGCCATCGAGACCAGCGCCACCCCTTCGGCGATCTGGCGGCTCTGGGCCGACGTCGAGAACTGGGGCGCCTGGAACGCCGAGATCGAGAAGATCGAGATCAGCGGCCCGTTCGCGGCGGACAGCCGGATCACGATGACGCCCCCCGGTGACGACCCCGTCCTGCTGCGCATCGCCGAGGCGGTCGAGAACGAGCTCTTCGTCGACGAGGCCGTCTTCGGCGACCTGCTGCTGCGCACCACCCACCGGATCGACCGGATCGACGGCGACCGGATCCGCGTGGTGTACCGGATGGAGATCACCGGCGCCGGCGCCGACGAGACCGGCCCCCGGATCGGCCCGGCCATCACCGCCGACTGGCCCGACACCATGGCCTCGCTGGCCGAGCTGGCGCTGCGCTGATGCCCCTCAGCCCCGGCGAGAGCCCCGGATTCCTGCTCTGGCACGCCACCCTTCGCTGGCAGCGCGAGATCGCCGCGGCCCTGGCCCCCCTCGGCCTCACCCACGTGCAGTTCGTGCTGCTCGCCTGCACCTGGTGGCTCAACACCCAGGGCGAGCACCCCAACCAGCTGGCCGTCGCCCGCCAGGCCGGCACCGACGTCAAGATGACCTCCCAGGTCCTGCGCACCCTGGAAGGCAAGGGCCTCATCGAGCGCGAGGTCGACCCGGCCGACACCCGTGCCAAGCGCCTGCGCGTCACCGACACCGGCGCCGAGCTGGCCCCCCGCGCGATCGCCGCCGTCGAGCTCGCCGACGCGGACTTCTTCCAGCCGGTACCCCTCGCCGACGCGGTCTCCCTGCTCGGCCGCCTGGCCCACCCCCAGCCCTGAGGCGCCCGCAGCGGCAGGCCGGCTGTCCGGCTGCGCGGTGGCCCGGCTGAACGGCCGGCCGCGCCGTCGCGGTCACGGCAGCCGTCGCACCGGGGAGACCTCGCGGATGTGGACGAGGACGTCGAAGGCGTCGGCCAGGGAGGCGACGGCCAGGTGCTCGGCGGCGTCCCGGGCCGGGGTGTAGACGCCGCTGATGACGCGGACCTTCGCCGGCCCGTCCCACTCCCGGCGCACGTCCGCGTGGCGCAGGTCCAGCCAGTGTGCGGGGCGGTCCACCTCGCCGAGCCTCGCGTCGACCAGATCGGCGGCCGGCTCCGGGAGGACGGCGACCCCGAGGTCCCCGTGACGGAAGCCGATCGCCACGGAGACGTACTGCGCGCCGAAGCGCCTGCGCAGCACGCTGCCGACGGTGGCCTGCGGACCACGCTCGGGAGCCAGGCCCAGGACGGTCTCGGCCGCCGACGTGTGCGCGATGCCGTCCCAGTAGACGGTACGAAGGCCGGTCCGACGCCCGGAGTCGGCGATCACCTCCGCCCACACCTCGGCCTCACCCGCGTACTCGCCCCGCCCGGCGACGCTGCGCTCGTGGAACTCCACGATCAGCCGCATCCTCGCCACCACCTCGTCGGTGCCGGGCAGCGATGCGACCAACGCGAGCGCGTCACGGGCGTGTTCGGCGAACGGGCGGCCCGGGTGGATCCCCCGCGCGCGCTGCACGTGCTCCTCAATCCGGTGGGCGGTGCGGATGGGCTCCAGGTGGGCCGCCATCTGCGCGAGCAGCTCCGATGCCGACGCGCGGACGCCGTCCAGCACGGCGTCGTAGTCGGCGGGCTGCGCCTGGACGGGCTTCACACCGAAAATCCGGACGGGGTCGTCCGCGTGGTCCCGGTTGAACGCCCGGATCCACTCCAGGGCGGCGGCCATCTCGCCGGTACGCCACGGCCCCCAGGCCCTCCCCAGCGCGGCAGCGACCGAACCCTCGTCACCGCGCACATACGCATCGAGGTCGGCGGCGGCACCCGCACTGTCCTGAACGGCCAGCGCACGGAACCCGTGGTCCCGCACCAGCCGGCGGAACAACTGGTCCCGCACACCGAACGTCTCCCGGGAGAAGCGAGTGGCCTCCCCGATCCCGACCACCGTTGCCGCGCCCGCGAGTTGCCTGGCGATCTCGTCGAACGCGGCGTCCGACAGCGGGAGGGCGTCGGCGGGCCGAGGGTCGGTAGCACCCGGGTTCGCAGGGGCGGGGCGACGGGGGGCAACGGTGTCGTTCGGCATGCGCCCAGTCTTGTACGTGAAGTTGACTTCAAGTCAAGGAGCGTCGACGACCACTCCCATCCGCGATCCGAACATGGCGTGGCAGCACCTCCTCAACGCCTCTCGCAGAGCGTTCACTCCCATTCGCCCTGCCGCACGAGTGGCTCGACGACGCCGCCCGGGAGCAGATCCGCAAGCTGTTCCGCCGGATGAGCCCGCTGTTCCCGATCGCCCGCCCGCTCGGCCTGGCCGCGCGGATGAGCGCCGCGCAACACGCCGAGATCAACATCGAGGCCAACGAGCTCTGCGCGCCCGCCGCCCTCGACCCGGTCTTCGACCGTCTGACCGTACCCACCCGGTACGTGCTCGCCACCGGCGGCAACCTGGGCGGCGACCCGAAGCTGATGGAACAGATCCGCGCCAACCTCGACCCGGTGCTCGCCCGCCACCCGAACATCCGGGTCAGCGCGAAGGTCGCGAGCAACCACTCCAAGATCCTGCGCAACGACTTCCGAGCCGTCGCCGACGCGGTGCGCGAACTCGCCGTCACCCCCGCCCACCAGGTCGCCTGAGCCGCGAGGCGCCGTCCTTGCCGGTGCTCAGGTCGCCCCCCAGCGCGGCAACGGCCATCACCAGACTCGGCACAGGTGGCCGCAGGGATCTGCCAACGACCGGTGCTCTCGCCACGCTCCGCCATCGCCGGCACGGTCAACCCGGCTCTTGACCCTCACGCAACGGAAGACCTTACGGTCCCGAGTCATGAAGATCGTTGTTCACGACACGGCGTCCGCCATGACCGACCTCCTGCAACGCCCGGTGGAGGAACGGCCCGACGCCCTACGGGAGATCTACAGCCCGCTCCGGAGCGTGATGTCCAGGGTGATGGGCGATGTGGATCTCGTTCAGATGCACCAGCAGCTGGGCAGTGGTTTCCGGATCGACCGTGAGGACGCACGGTACCTGCCGGCCGTGCGTCAGATGCAGGACGCCGGGGTGTGGAACCGGATCGAGGACTCCCTCGCCGCCGCGTGGGAGCGGATCAGCCACTCGGTGCCCGGCGTGAAACACGCCGAGACTGTGCACGTCGTGGTGGTGCTCGGCAACCCCGACGATCACCACCTGACGGTCCGCAGTGCCGGCTTCTTCGGCTCGGGCGGATTCCCGGGCGCGATCCAGCTGACGATCTGGCCCACCGACACCAGCCTGAAGAAGATCGGCCCCGCCGCCGCACACGAGCTCCATCACAACGTGCGCTACGCGAACGTGGTCTGGAACCCGGCGACCGTCACGGTCGGCGAGCAGGTGGTCGCCGAGGGGCTGGCGGAGGCGTTCGTACGGGAGCTGGCCGGCGAGGAGGCCATGGGCCCGTGGACGAAGGGGCTGACCGGCACCGAGCTCGACAGCGCCTACGAAAAGGTCACTGCCGGGATCGACGTGGCCGGGATGCAGAACCTGCCCGCGTACGTCTTCGGCGACGCCACCGCACAGCTCATGGGGCACCAGCCCGTGGGGTTGCCGGACTTCGCCGGGTACTCGACTGGACTGCGGATCGTGGACGCACACCTGGCGGCCTCCGGTCTGACCGCCGCCCAGAGCGTCGCCCTGCCGGCGCGCGAGATCCTCGTCAACGCGGGTGTGCCGACCGGCACGTAACCGCCCCGTGGCAAACCCGATCGGCCTCGGGGCCGGACACTGCACAACCCCGGCCCGGAGCGGCGCCTGGGAGTCGATGACGCCACCGGGTGCGGCGACCCGGAATATCTCGCGTGCGCATCCTGCGGACCAGTCGGGACTTCTGCGATGACGAGGACGGCCGGGCCTGGCACGAGGCCGAGGCTGACATGCGGGCCTACCTGGATGCTCTGGCCGCAGCGCTCACGACACGCTGCGGCGCTCCCGTCCTTGTCGACCTGTGGTCCATTATCTGACTGCCGGCTTGGATGTTCCGCTGTCCGCGGCGTCGTCAACATCGTCAGCCGACGTGCGCCGGGCGCCCACTGAGCTTGATCTTTAGTCCAACACGGGAAAGTTGCCGGGTCGGCGTAGACACGTCTTCGAGCTCTCCCTAGCGTCAAGACCTGACGGCCCGTTCGGGCCGGTGCGAAGGGGGCGATCACAATGACCGACAGCCCGAGCCTGACGCGGCTGACCGGTACGTACAACGGTCCGAACTGCGATGACGACGACTGCCCGAACGTCTACGCCACCGACCGCGATACGTTCGTGGTCCAGGGCGACCACTTCGCGGCACTCACGGTTCCGAAGGGCGAGTCCGCGGTGGAGATCCCTCGGCACGTTCTGGAGGAGGCTGTCCGTGCTCTTGGATGGTGACCAGTGGCGCCGACACTTCGACGGGTACCGGCGCGACGCGTTCCGGCTTGAGGCCCAGCCCGCGTACACAATGCCGCGCGAGACCGAGAATCTCGCGAGGTTCCTGCGTGGCGAGCCGAAGCCTGAGAGCCACAATGCGGCCTGGCATCAGCGGGTTCAGGGGTTCGTGTCGTCCGGCAGGACGATCGGCCGCGTCCGGGTGGTGCGCCAACCACTGACGGACTACCAGCGATATCAGTTCGCCTGGGGGATCCCGGGCAACATTGCGGCCGGTGAGGACATCCGGATTCTGGATGCCACCGAAGAGGACTACGGCATCCCTGACCAGGACTGGTGGATGTTCGACGAGAAGTCGGTCGTGCATCTCAACTTCCGCCCGGACGGCACGCAGATCAACCGCGAGTTGGTTGACGAACGGGCGATCGAGTGCCAGGAGTTGAAGAGGCTGGCAATCGCGCGTTCGGTGCCCTTCTCCGACTACGTGAAAGACCACGGGTGACGCTCGATCCCGATCAGCTCGGCCGGTCGAAGCAGGATCTGGCCGGGAGCCTGAGGAAGCTGCGGCTGCAAGCCGGTCTCACCGGAGACCGGCTTGCAGTGCGTTGTGGCATAAGTCAGAGCAAGATCAGCAAGATCGAGACCGGTAGAACCACGCCTAGCCTGGTCGATGTGGAACGCATTCTGCGAGCGCTAAATGCTCCGAAGGATCTGGTCCAGGAGATAACCTCACTTGCAAGAATGGCGAACACCGAGTGGCAGGACAAGCGGTCCTCGTGGCGTCGCGGAATCGAGAAGCGACAGGCCGAGCTGTCGGCCCTGGAGGCCGGCGCCACCGAGATGCGTTACTTCCTCCCCGCGATGATCACCGGTCTGCTTGCCACGCCGGAGTACATGCACGCCAGCCTCGGGCACTCGACGGGCGACAGGTCAGCGGTCGTCAACCGAAAGCTCGGAAGGCAGCCTGTGCTCTACAACGACTCCAAGTCCTTCACCTTCATCCTGACCGAGCAGGCGGCCAGGTGGGCTCTGCTGCCGCCCCTCGCCATGGCCCTGCAGATCGATCGGCTCGCCTCGGTGGCCCAACTGCCGTCCGTCCGGATCGGTGTGCTGCCGCTGGGCAGATCGCTGACGCGTGGCCCGATGAACACGTTCACGGTCTATGACGATCGACTGGCAACGGTGGAGACCTTCACCGGCCGAATGGTTTTCCGCGACCCCAGAGATGTTGCTCGGCACCTCGACATCTTCGCAATGTTCGAGGAGCGTGCAATATTCGGCGAGGAAGCGAGAAGCCTGCTGGCCGCATGGTCGGCCACATATCGGGCGTGAACTGCCGCCGGTGGGATCTTTATTCGAGGTCGGGAATTCCGTTGATGGATCGACCTTGGCTACTTAAGTTGATATCTGCACAGAGAGGCCGGTAGGCGTCGAAGTTCTGCGCCGACGGACACAAGGAGGCAGGCCGATGAAGCAATCGCTCGTACCCCCGTGGGGCACGACCAGGATGCAGCCGTTCGCGGAGGCCGTCGCGATTCCGGCGTTCACGCCGGTGATCGATCCCGGGACCCAGGTTGCCGTGATCGTGGACGACGACGGCCGCGTGGTCGAGTTGGGGAGCCACGGCACCAGTACGAGCGGCCTGACGCCCACCATGACGAGCCCCGGCGACGGGTCGGGGCCGGGCGGGGCGACCGATGCGGATTCCACGGAGTCGTACGACCAGGACCAGAGTTCCGGCTGATGGCCGACCGATGCGGGTCGGTGTTGGTGATGACCAACTCCCGTGATGTCACCGCGGATGTGGTGCTGCGCGTCCTGGCCGAGCGTGGCGTTCCAGTGGTCCGGCTCGATCCCGGTGCAGACCTCCACGCCGGTGCCTCGCTGACCGCCATGTACGGCATGGGCGGTCAGCGAGGCAGCCTACGCACCCGGAGTCGGGAGCTGGATCTCACGCGGGTCCGGTCCGTTTGGGTGCGCCGGGCCTCTCCGTACGGGGGTCCCGCCCAACTGGAGGAGCAGGACCGGCGGTTCGCGGCCGCCCAGGCACTGTGGGGTGCCGGAGGGATCCTTGCCTCGCTTCCGGGGGCGCACTACGTCAACCATCCGTGGGCCAACCGGGGGGCCGAGTACAAACCGGCACAGCTCGCGGTCGCGCGGCGGCACGGGTTCCCGGTGCCGGACACGCTGATCACCAACGAGCTGAGTGCTGCACAGGAGTTCGTGGCGGGCCAGGCCGGCGGGGTGGTCTACAAGCCGTTGTGGAACACCGCGTACGAGGTGGACGGTCTACCGCGCCAGGTGTGGGTACGGGAGGTGCGCGGGAACGAGCTGACCGCCGGGGTGGAGGTCTGCCCGCACCTGTTCCAGGCCAAGGTGGACAAGGCCTTCGACGTGCGGGTGACGGCAGTCGGTGACCGGCTCTTCGCCATCCGAATCGACAGCCCCGATCTCGACTGGCGTCACCGGCAGGGCCTCATGGAGTGTGCACCGGTTGTGGTGCCCGGGGAGGTGTCGCGCGCTGTCGCGGGCTACCTCGGTGAACTCCGGCTCGTGTACGGCGCGTTCGACTTCGCCGTGACCGGAGCCGGTGAGTGGTACTTCCTTGAGTGCAACCCCAACGGGCAATGGGCATGGCAGCTGCCCGAGACCACCGACGCGATCGCCCAGGCCATCGCTGACCAGTTGCAGAGAGGCCCCGACACATGAGCCCATCCGCAGAACTCCGTGCCGCCCTGGTCGACGGGCTGGCCGAGGACGGCACGCTGACCGATCCCACGTGGCGCAGAGCGGCGGAAGCCGTACCACGTGAGGTGTTCGTCGATTCGTACTTCGAGCCGGTGCCGGAGAGTTCGCCGACCGTCTACCGCCCGGTGCGGCGGAGCGAACCCGGCTGGCTGGAGGGGGTCTACGACGACCGGACGCTGATCACGCAGCTCGACGGCGCGATCCGTCCGGGGGATGTGGACGGGGAGCCGGTCGGCGGCTCCCCGTCCTCCTCGTCCACCCTGCCGTCGCTGGTGCTAGGGATGTGGCAGCAGCTCGGTGCCGCAGACGGGCACCGGGTGCTGGAGGTCGGCACCGGGACGGGGTACTCGACGGCCCTTGGCGCGCACCGGCTCGGCGATGCCAATCTGACGAGCATCGAGTACGACCCGATGGTGGCCGCGGCCGCAGCGGTGGCGCTCAAGGAGGCGGGCTACGCGCCTCGACTGATCACCGGGGACGGCCTGCGCGGGGATCCACACGGTGGCGGGTACGACCGGCTGATTGCCACCTGTTCGGTCCGGGGCATCCCGATGCCGTGGCTGCACCAGGTGAAGCCGGGCGGCCGGATCCTGGTCACGCTGTCCGGTTGGAGCTACGCGTCCGGGCTCGCGCTGCTGGCGGTCACCGGGCCGGGGAGCGCGACCGGCCGGTTCCTGTCCGGCTACACCAGCTTCATGATCGCCCGCTCGCACGACCGCCCGCCCCGGCCGGCCCTCGCCCTGCTGCCCGGCCAGGAACGGCCGAGCCGGATCGATCCCGCGATCATCGGCACGTGGACGGGCAGTTGGGTCGCCCAGCTGGCCGCACCCTCGGCGGAACGGATGGGGGCGGGCGGAGCGCAGGTTCTCGTGGACGTGGCCACGGGTTCGCATGCCCGGACGATGCCCGACCCGGGCGGCGGCTGGACCGTGAGCCAGCGCGGGCCGCTGCGGCTCTGGGACCAGGTCGAGCGGGCGGTCGAGGAGTGGCAGGAGGCCGGCGCGCCGCATCAGGAAGGGTTCGGGATCACTGTGTCGGGAGCGGGCCAGCGCGTCTGGATCGGCACGGAGAACGGCCCGGGCTGGGACCTACCGATCTGAGCAGGATGAACCAAAGGAGTCGGCCCCTCGCTCGGGTGAGCGAGGGGCCGATGGGTTTCAGGGAGTGGGCTGGGCGTAGCGGTCGAAGTCGCCCGCCTTGATGCCCCGGAGGAACGTTGCGAACTTGGCTGCGGAGGCGCGGAGGACGACGTCGCCGTCATCGGATTCGCGGAGTTCGACCAGTCCGTGGAGAGTACGCACCTCGACGCATTCGTTGTTGGAGGCGCTGAAGCTGGATTTCTGCCAATCCGAGTTAGGCATTCGCGGCTTTCACTTCTTTCATGATGGATCGGATGAACTCCCGCGATCCGTCTTCGGAGAGCGCAGTGGAGTCCAGACGCGCGAAGATGACTCGATGCTTGGCCAAGTCAGCCGGTGAGTCAAAGAAGAGTGCACCCTGGGATACGTCCATCTGGATGGTGTCCAGCTCAGCGACAGGGCCTTCGGCGAAGGTGAGGTTCTCACCGGCACCTGGGAAGGTCTCGACGGAGAACGGCACAACCCGGACAGAGATGCCGGGCCGCTCGGAGTCTTCGAGGAGGGCGTCATGCTGTTCGGCGAGCACCTTTGGGCCGCCGAATTGCATCCGTAGCGCGGCCTCGTGGATGAACGCCTGCAGGGGAGTCCTGCCAGAGCGGACGAGCTGCTGCCTCTTGATGCGAAAGGCCGTCCGGACCTCAATCTCTTGTGGCGGCAGCGGCGGAACCACCCGGCCAAATACCGCAGATGCGTAGGCGCTGGTCTGGAACAGGCCAGGAATGTACGTGGTGGTACTGACAGCCAGCCGTGCGGCTCGGCCTTCAAGTTCCGCCACCTCAAGGAAGTCCGTGAACAGAACCCCGCGATACTCCTCCCACCAGCCCTTTCGCCGATCTGAGGCCATCTCGGCGAGAGCATCGACCAGCGGCTGGTTGGCACAACTGCATGCTGCGGCAACCGTGCGCAGGCGCTCCGGGCTGACCCCGATCTTCGCGGTCTCCATCTGAGTCATCTGACCAGGGCTGATTCCTAGCATCTTGGCGAGCTGACTGCCACCAAAACCAGCCTGCTCTCGCATCCGCCGCAGCTCGACGCCCAGTCGACGTTGACGAAGGGTCGGGTTGGTGCGAACAGCCATGTTGTCCTCTCCGCGGGCAGTGGGGCCAGTGTGCCGCGCTGGCGGCATGTGGGTCCATCCGGGCGCTACGCGCACCTGCCACCGAAGGGTGAATTTTCCAGCACTCACCTAAAACTTCAAGCTGCGTGGGCTATCGTCGTCACCACGATCGATCCGACGGATCGTCAGTAATGCCTGTTCTCAGGGCAGTAGGCGCCTCCTGCCCGCGCACCGCAGAGCAGCCACGCGTGGCATCAACCAGCTCCGCCCTGGCCTGGCTCACGGCGACGTATCCGCCGGTTCGCCGACACCCCACTCCACACGACCTCATCCGGAGGTTCCTCATGCGTGCCTTCAACCCGCCCGACTGGTCCGCCGCCCGCGAGGAGCTGCGCGACGCCCTCGCCACCGCCTCCTGGCCCGACGCCCTCATCCACGACGCCGAACTCGCTCTCTGTGAGCTGTACGTCAACGCCTGGCGCCACGGCGGCAGCCCCGCCCCCACCGTGGTCGTCGTCCTCAACCCCGACCGCACCCTGCGCGTCTCCGTCGCCGACGACAGCCCCACCCTCCCCGAACCCCGCACCTGCGCCGACCCCTACGAGCTGTCCGGCCGAGGCCTGCACCTCGTCCGCTCGCTCACCCACCGCTTCGGCACCGACCCGCGCAAGCACGGCGGCAAGGTGGTCTGGTTCGAGCTGGAGGCCGCCGCGTGACCGGCCCCCGCATCCCGCTCTCCCCCGACGACCCCCGCATGCACGACTACACCGACGCCCACGTCACCGCCCTCCTGCGCGAACTCCACGACCGCGGAGCCTGGTTCGGCATCCAGTGGGGCTCCGCCACCACCCACCACAGCACCGTCGACGGCCGCATCCTCGTCAACTTCGGCCACGCCCCGGTCGCAACCCTCCTCAACCTCCTCCACCTCCTCCGCGCCACCGAAAGGGACCAGCCGTGGGAGTCCTGATCCCGATGGCCGGCCAGGCCGTCCACACCGAACGCACCACCCTCGCCCACATCACCGTCGAGCGCGTCCCCGACGCGGCCCTCCAGCTCCGCGCCGCCGTCGACCTCGACATCCACGCCGCCCCCGGCGAACACCTCGCCCTCCCCCTCACCCACGACCAGGCCCACGAACTCCTCCACACCCTCGCCGCCCACCTCGGCCACCGCGTCATCGGCATCCACCGATGAGAACCGGCACCGCGAACTTCCTCGTCGCCGCCGCCCTCCTCACCCTCCTCGCCCTCGCCCTCGCCACCGTCGCCCTCGGCGTCGTCACCGCCCTCAGAGTCAACGACGAGGACGACCGGCAATCCCCACCCCCCATCACCCGACACGGCCGCTGGGAACTGCGCCAACTACCCGACGGCACCCACGAATACGCCTGGATCGCCCGCCAGGCCGGCCACTACGGCCCCGAGATCCGCCAACCGTCCACCAGACCCGGCCGCCACCGCATACCCGGCTGAGCGCGACCACGAAGGCCCCCGCCCGCCCGGGCGGGCGGGGGCCTCGCCGCTCGCGATGGCAGGGTTCTCCAGACGCTCCACCGTGTCTGCCCCAGAAGGCACTTCGGGACGCTTTGCGCTCTTGTCTTCCCTTTGCCATCAATTGATCATCATTTTTCTGACCACCGGGCAAGGGAAGCCGTGTGATAGACGCCACGCCTCCGGATGGAAACCGCGCCGACCTGTCCACCCATCAGATCCCCTGACCGATCGGATCGTCAGGGCCATATCAGGGGGAGAAGATGGCGGATGGGCCAGCAGCAGGAGGTCCCGGGTTCAACGTCCGGCCGCAGGACCTGAAGACGGCCGCGCCGGCCTTCGCGAAACAGAGTCAGGACCTCAAGACCGCGCTCGACAAGCTGAAGCACAGCCTCGCCGATGCCGGCAGCCCCTGGGGCGACGACAAGCAGGGCAAGGAGTTCGCCCAGGCCTACCAGGGCCCGCACGACCACGTGCTCTCCGCGCTCGACGTCCTCGTGAAGGGCCTGGCCAGCATCCACGACGGCCTGGTCGCCCACGCGGACAACCACCTCGACGCCGACCGCCGTGTCCACAAGGACCTCTCCGCATGACCGCGCCGACAGGCGGCCGGCCGTCGCAGGGGGAGCCGGACCATGGGTGAATCCGCAGCCGCGAAGATCGTCCGCAAGACCACCGGCATGTGGTGGCCCGACGCGGACCCCGGCAAGCTCCGCAAGGCCGCCGCCGCATGGGATGCGATGGCCACGGCGATCGACAACGTCACCGCCCCCACCAGCCAGGCCGCGGCCGCCCTCATCGAGAACAACCACGGCCCCGCCATGGACGCCTTCGCCACCTTCTGGCACCGCTACTACGAGGGCGGCAAGGGCTGGCTCCCCGACAGCGCCAAGGCCTGCCGCAACCTCGCCGAAGCGCTGCGGAAGTTCGCCGACGAGGTCGACAAGGCTGTCAAGAAGCTGGAGGAGGAGGCCGCCATCGTCGGCGCCTCCCTGGTCGCCGGCACCGCCCTCGCCTTCTTCACCGCCGGACTCTCCGAAGCCGCCGCAGGCGTCGCCACCGCAGGCGTTATCGCCGCCGCCGAGGCCCTCGGCGTCGCCGTCTCCGAAACCATCGCCGCGATCGCCGGAACCGTCCTGACCGGCGTCGTCTTCGGCGCCGTCGAAGCCGTCACCGTCGACCTCGCCGTCGCCCAGCCCATCCGCGTCTCCTTCGGCGACGGCGGCTACAGCCTCACCGAAGCCCTCTCCGCCGCCGAGACCGGCGGCGTCATGGGCGGCGCCGGCAGCGGCCTCGGCGCCGGCGGCCGCGTAGTCGCCACCGCCGCCGAGAGCGCCGACAGCGCCTCCGTCGCCCTCGCCGCCGCCGGCAAACTCGCCGCCGCCGCCGACACCATCCCCGGCCGCATGGTCACCGGCGCCGCCCTCACCGCCGGCGCCGGCGAGGTGTTCCAGACCGGCCCCGTCATGCCCCTCGACCTCGTCCTCGGCGCCGTCGGCGGCGCGGCGGCGCCCGGTCGCGCGAAGACGCCGCACACCGACACCGAGGGCTGGGCCGGCGCGGGATGGGTCGCCGAGCCCTCGGAGTTCGCCGGCAAGGCGTACGAGCAGATCCGCGCGACCGACAACAAGGTCGACCTGCCGAAGATCGCCAAGACCACGGGCGTCGACGAGACCGTGCTCCGCCAGATCAAGGCCCATCTCTTCCGATCGCAGCACGAGGTCGCAACCGGCCCACTCACCACGAAGAAGGGGCTCTTCACCCCCCGCGACGACATCGCCCAGAACTGGCTGGACGCCCAGGCGGGCACGATTAAGCCCAAAAAGCTCGAGCAGTTCAAGGCACTGCTGGCCCACGAGTACATCGAAAGCGAGTTGATGAAGGCCGGTCTGCCCTACGTGTCGAAACATCCGGATGTCTGGGACGAGACGGGTTGGAAGCAGTTCCCGAGGGATTTGGACAACGCCGGCGCCCACGACCTGGCTCCGCACTCCGACGAGGGCCACTTCAGACACTGGCCGAAGCTCGGATTGGAGCCACCTTCCACCCTTGCTGGCGACCTTTCGAACATTGATAGCGTGGTTTCCGAGATCAAGCAGGAGCTGCGCAAGAACGGAGTGAAGCTCAAGTGACAGAGGATCCGTCGCGCGTCGTGCTGGACCGTCTGCAGGCCGCCCCTTGGGGTGACTGGGACCTCGCGTACAGCCACGCCCGGTCCCGGGCGCATCTGATGAGCGAGTACCTGCGCCGGTCCGCCTGCTGGGCGAACGCCTTCGGCGCCGAGAAGCTTTGGCCATTCTTCGACATCGGCCAACACATCGACCCGACCGTCCGCGCCGCTCCCGACGTCATGGCCGAACTCGACGAGTTCGTCGACAGCACCATTGGCAGGCGCACGCTTGAGGAGACCTGCCGCGGCGCTGTGCACTGGCCCGCCTTCTGCCGCGAGACGACCGTCGACGTTCCCAATCTGCCCGACCCCTACGAACCGCTGCTGCTCATGTTCGAGCGGGGAGGCGGCTTCTACGTCGAGGAAATGATCGAGCTGGACGGCATCGCCATCCCCCTGCGCCGACTGTCCGACTACCTCTCCTCCGCCCCCGCCGTCACGCTCGACCTCACCACCCTCGACGCCCTCGATGCCGTCGACACAGCCCGCTGAACGGCCTCAGGACACCCGCAGGCCTGGCCGGTCGACTGCTCGACGTCGAATGGTCCCCCGAGGATTGGGACACTCGCCTGCGCATGTCGCTGATGCGGGAGTTCCTGCGGCGCTCGGCGCTCTGGGCGCAACAGCTCGGTTCGGACGCATGGCCGTTCTTCGACGTGGCCGCCCTGATCGATCCGTCCGTACGCGCGGATTCCGATGTGGTCGAGCGCATCTCACGGAGCTGCGTCCAGCAGCAGTCGGCCGTTCAGCGGAGCTGTGAATGGGCGCTGCATTTCGCCGCTCTCGAAGAGGCCGGCCGAGTCCCGTTCCAGCTCCCGAACCCCTTCGAACCGCTCGTCTCCCTCTTCGAAAACGGCGGCGGCTTCGCCCTCGACGGGACGGGGATGATCGACATCGACGCGGACGCGAGCATGAGCAAGGGCAAGCTGGACGACTGGCTCCGACCGGCTGACACTCCGACGCGGGGCCGAGATCTGCAGACCCGAGAATTCGCAAAGCGCTCCGGAAGAAGACCTGACACCCATCAAGTCCGGCGACCGCAAAGTGGCGCAGATCCTGGAGGAGTACTTTGAGCGAGCATTCCGAGAGCTACGAGGTCACCGCGCATCCGACGCTCGACGCCGACGGCGTCACCATCTGGCAGAAGTACGGCGGAAGGGCCCCGGAAGGGTACTTCTACGACGGGTGGCACAAGGTCGTGCCCGGGGATCCCCGCTACGACGAGCTGCTCGCGCAGGCACGGCGGAATCCGCAGCAGAACGCGTATGACGAGGACGACGACGAGGAAGAGGCCACGGTTCACCCCGAGACCCTGGCCATCCTCCAGGAGATGCAGCGGAAGACACGGGAGCGGAACTCCGGCCACGCCCCCGGCGGCCGCCACCGCAAACCCAGCTGAGCACGCACTCGAAGGCCCTCGTCCGCTCCTGGGCGAGGGCCTCGCCGCACGGAAAAAATTCCCGGTGCCGTACGGCAGTGCGGGCCTATCCTGCCTGCCGTGACCGACTGGAGCAGGATCGAAGCCGACGACTGTGCCGTACCCGCCGACCGCTCCCTGGAGGAGCTGGTCCGCGAACTCTCCGCCGCCTTGGCGGATCCCGATCCGTCAGTCCGGGACGGAGCACCCTACGCCGTCCTCTCGACCTGGATCGAGCGCGGGGTGATCCCCACGCCCCGCCGGCTGGCGCTGGGGGACGAGATGGCCGCCCGCTTCCTCGATCCGGAGATCCAGGCCCGCACGTTCGCCCCCCTCGTGCTCGACATGCTGGTGGAGAAGGGGGACTTCAACTCCGCCTGGGTGGCCGCGTTCGAGCAGTGGTACCCGGCGGAGCAGGACCTGCGCGGCCATGACGAGAAGCTCGGCTGGCTGCATGCCGTCGCCCACGGCGCGGACCTGCTGGACCGGTTCGGCCGCCACCCCGACGTGGATCCGGTACGTATGCTGCACCTCGCCGCCGCCCGGCTGACGGCGCCCACCGATCACGTGCTCGACCAGCTGGAGGACGACCGGCTGGCCCGGGCGGTCGCCCGGGTGCTCACCCGGACCGACATGAGCGAGCACGACGCGACCGCCTGGCTGGACCCGATCGGCGCCCGCTTCGGAGCCGACCGCCTCAGCACCCCGGTCCCCGCCCATGTCACCAACTGCCTGCGCACGCTGCGCCTGCTCTACGTCCTCGCGGACCGGGGCGTCCGACCGCCGGGCACCGACGCGGCGCCGGAGGCCCTCCACCACGCGGCGGCGGTCAAGGAACGCGTCGCCGCCGTCCTCGACCGGATCGTCAAGCGGTAGGCGCGGAGCTCGGGAGGCCCAGGGCGGCGGTCGGCGCCGCAGCGGCGCTGGCCGCCAGCAGGCGCAGGCCCGCCTCCGACGACGAACCGGGCGCCGTGCTGAAGAGCAGCATCCGGTGGCCGGACGCCTCCGGCAGGGGCAGCGCCTCGAAGTCCAACTCCAGCTCCCCCACCACCGGGTGCCGGAACTCCTTCGTCCCGAACAGGCAGTCGTGCACCGGGTGGCGTGACCAGAGCGCCGCGAACTCCGCGCTCTTCATCGACAACTCTCCGATGACCTCGGCCAGTTGCCGATCCTCCTGGTAACGCCCTGCGGCCAGCCGCAGGAACGCCACCTGGGCCCGCGCCTCGGTCTCCCAGTGCGGGTACAACTCCCGGGTGCGCGGGTCGAGGAAGAGCAGCCGGCTCAGGTTCGGCCGGTCCGCCGGCCGCTCGGGGGCCGCCAGGTCGACGTGCCCGGCCAGCAGGGCGTGGCCGAGCGGGTTCCAGGTCAGCACCTCGTTGCGGCGGCCGACCACCACCGCCGGGACGTCGACCATCGCCGCGATCAGCTGCCGCACCGCCGGCCTCGCCCGCTCGAACCGCTCGGCGGCCGCCCGCCCCTTCGCCGAACGGCCCGGGCGGGCCAGGTTGCGCAGGTGGGCCCGCTCGTCCGCGTCCAGCCGAAGCGCCCGCGCGATGGCGTCCAGCACCTCGTCGGAGACGTTGCGGCTCTGCCCCTGCTCCAGCCGCGTGTAGTAGGTGATGCTGACGCCCGCCAGCTGGGCCAGCTCCTCGCGCCGCAGGCCCGGCACCCGCCGCCTCGTCCCGTACGTGGTCAGGCCGACGTCCTCGGGTTGCAGCCGGGCGCGGCGGGTGCGCAGGAACTCGCCCAGCTCGGTCGGTGTCTCGGGTGCGGTGGCTGCGGTCATGGGCTCCAGTCAACACCGCCGGGCGCCACGGAGCCTGTCACTGTCAGTGCCACCCTTCGCGGGGGTCTGGGTACCCCGGGCGCCGCCGCACAGGCTGTTGCCGTACCCCGAGACCTCGTCGAGTGGAAAGGCAGCGGACCGATGACCGCCACCCTGTCCGAAGTACCCGAAGCACCCGAAGCACCAACCCTCCCCGGAACGAAGGCCGGCATGACCGGCCGGCAGCGGCTCGTCCTGGTCGTGCTGCTGGCAGCCCAGTTCATGCTGGCCGTGGACTTCTCGATCCTGAACGTCGCCCTGCCGGTGATCGGCCAGGGCCTCGGCCTCGGGCTCGGCAGTCTGCAGTGGATCGCCACCTCGTTCGCCCTCGCCGCCGCCGGCTTCACCCTGCTCTTCGGGCGGGTGGCCGACCTCGTCGGACGGCGCCGGGTCTTCCTGCTCGGCCTGGCCGTGCTCGGCGTCTCGTCCCTGGTCGGCGGCCTGGCCACCAGCCCCGGAATGCTGCTGGCCGCCCGGGTCGCCCAGGGCCTGGCCACCGCCGCCGTCACCCCGGCCGGGCTGGCGCTGCTCACCACGGCCTTCCCCGAGGGGCCGCTGCGCGCCCGGGCGCTGGGCCTGAACGGTGCGCTGATGTCGGCCGGCTTCACCTCGGGCGCGGTGCTCGGCGGGCTGCTCACCGACCTGCTCAGCTGGCGCTGGGCGTTCTTCGTCAACGTGCCGGTCGCCCTGGCCGTGCTGCTGGTGGCGCCGCGGCTGATCGCCGAGAGCAGGCCGGAACGTCGGACCCGGATGGACCTGCCCGGTGCGGTCACCGTCACCGGCGGCCTGCTCGCCCTGATCTACGGGCTGACGACGGCCGGCGAGCACGGCTGGGGCGACCCGCTGGCACTCGGGGCGCTCGCTCTGGCCGCGGTGCTGCTGACGGCGTTCTGGTTCGTCGAGCGGTCCGCCGCCGCCCCGCTGGTGCCGGTCCGGGTGCTGCGGCGGCGCACGGTGGTCTGGGGCAACGCGGCCGGGCTGCTGGCCTTCGCCACCGAGACCTCGCTGGTCTTCCTGCTGACCCTCTACCTGCAGCGGGTGCTCGGTTTCTCCCCGCTGGCCACCGGCCTGGCCTTCGGCGTACTGGGCGCGGGCACCGTGGTCGGCGGGGTGGCGGCACCGCGGCTGATCGGCCGGCTCGGCAGCCGGGGCGCGCTGATCGCGGGCTTCCTCGTCCAGGCGGTGGCGACCGCCTCGCTGGTCCTGCTCGGCGCGGACCGGGCCTGGCTGGGCCTGCTGCTGGCGGCGACCTTCGTCGGCGGGGTGGGCAACATGCTGGCGATCGTCGGCTTCATGGTGACGGCCACCTCGGGCCTGCCGGACGAGGAGCAGGGGCTGGCCACCGGCGTCGCCACGATGACCCAGCAGGTCGGCATCACCCTGGGCACCCCGGTGATGAGCGCGGTCGCGACCGCGGCCGCCGCCGGCACCACCGTGCTCACCGGCGTCGGCTGGGCGATCGCCGTGAACGCCGCCCTGGTGCTGCTGGCCGCCGCCGCCGCGGCGCTCTTCCTACGGCGCGGGTGAGGCCGCCCGCAGAACGACGGAGTGGGAAGTCGGACCGACCGACTTCCCACTCCGTCGTGGTGCGTGGCAGAGCCCCTCGCGCGTCCTACAGCTCCTTGCGGAAGGCCTCGGCCACCGCGAGGAAGATCGAGTTGCCCTCGACCTCGCCGATCGAGATCCGGACGCCCTCCGGGAAGGGGCGGACGATCACGCCGGCCGCGGCGCAGGCGGCCGCGAACTCCTGCGAGCGCTCGCCGAGCGGCAGCCAGACGAAGTTGGCCTGCGAGTCCGGGATCTCCCAGCCCTGGGCGCGCAGCCCGGCGACGACCCGGGTGCGCTCCTCGACCAGCGCCTCGACCCGGACCATCAGGGCCTCCTCGGCCCGCAGCGAGGCGACGGCGGCGTCCTGGGCGAGCTGGGTGACGCCGAACGGCACCGCGGTCTTGCGCAGCGCGGTGGCCACCGGCTCGTGCGCGATCGCGAAGCCGACCCGCAGGCCCGCCAGGCCGTACGCCTTGGAGAAGGTGCGCAGCACGCAGACGTTGGGGCGGTCGCGGTAGAGCTCGATGCCGTTGGGGACCTCGGGGTCACGGATGAACTCGATGTACGCCTCGTCGACGACCACCAGGATGTCGGCGGGCACGGCGTCCAGGAAGCGCTCCAGCTCGGCGCGGTGGATCACGTTGCCGGTGGGGTTGTTCGGGTTGCAGACGAAGATCAGCCGGGTCCGCTCGGTGACGGCGGCCAGCATCGCGTCCAGGTCGTGGTCCCCGCCCGCGGTGAGCGGCACCGGGACGGGGGTCGCGCCGGCGACCTGGGTGATGATCGGGTAGGCCTCGAAGGAGCGCCAGGCGAAGATCACCTCGTCGCCCGGGCCGGCGGTGGAGAGGATCAGGGACTGGGCGACGCCGACCGAGCCGGTGCCGGTGGCGATGTGCTCGGCCGGGACGCCGAAGTGCGCCGCCAGCTCGGCGGTCAGCTCGGTGACCGCCATGTCCGGGTACCGGTTGAACGAGCCGGCCGCCTTGACCGCCGCGTCGAGCACGCCGGGCAGCGGCTCGTACGGGTTCTCGTTGGAGGACAGCTTGTAGGCGTCGGCGCCGGCCGGCTTGCCGGGCTTGTAGGTGGGGATGCCGTCCAGGGTCGGCCTCAGCCGGGGCCCCTGCGGTGCCGTTCCACTCACGGTCCTGCTCCTTCTCTTCCACTCGGTCGAGCTCGGTCGAGCTCGCGGCGTTCTCACCGCTTCGAGCTGCTTCCGGTGCGCCCACGCCCGTCTCGGACGGGATCGCCGCCCGGCCCGGGAACTCGCAACGCACCCGGACCACCCGGTCGGGTGCCCTGAACGATACCGACCGCACTCACCCGTAGGAGTGAGATGCCCGGTCGGGTTATGGGCGCAGATCAGCCATTCTGGCGGGTTCCATTGGCACATGTCAGAGGTAAGACGGCTGGTTTCGTGCGGGTATTGAAGGGGCGCGCAGAGGCTCACTCTTGGAGAAACGTATCTCCAAGGGCCCCCGATGCGCCGGTCACAGACCCTTGTCAGGAGCCATACGATCGGTCCGCCATGACAGCAGCAGCCAACCAGAGCGGTCGGCGACCCACCACCTCACGGCGTCTGGAGCGGGCCGGCATCCGGGATGTGGCAGCAGCCGCAGGAGTGTCGATCACCACCGTCTCCGACGCGTTGAACGGTAAGGGCCGCCTGCCCGACGAGACCAGAAGCCGGGTGCGCGAGGTCGCCGAACGCCTCGGCTACCGCCCCTCCGCCGCCGCCCGCACCCTGCGCACCGGGCGCTCGGGCCTGATCGGACTGACCGTCACCACGTACGGCGAGGAACCCTTCACCTTCACCGAGTTCGCCTACTTCGCCGAGATGGCCCGCGCCGCGACCAGCGCCGCGCTCGGCCGGGGCTACGCGCTGGTGGTGCTGCCCGCCTCCTCCCGGCACGACGTCTGGGGCAACATCGCCCTCGACGGCACCGTGGTGATCGACCCGCCCGACCAGGACCCGCTGGTCAGCGAGCTGTACCGGTCCGGCGTCCCGGTGGTCAGCGACGGAAAGCCCGGCAACTGCCCGGTCACCGCCTGGGTCGACAACGACCACGAGGCCGCCGTGCTCGGCATCCTCGACCACCTCTCCGAGGCCGGCGCCCGCCGGATCGGCCTGCTCACCGGCACCAGCACCGACACCTACACCCGGCTCTCCACCGAGGCCTACCTCGCCTGGTGCGCCAAGGTCGGCCAGGAGCCGGTCTACGAGGCCTACCCCGCGCACGACCCGGCCGCCGGCGCCGTCGCCGCCGACCGGCTGCTCGCCCGCCCCGACCGGCCCGACGCCGTCTACGGCCTCTTCGACCCCAACGGCACCGACCTGCTCGCCGCCGCCCGCCGGTACGGCCTGCGGGTGCCGGACGACCTGCTGCTCGTCTGCTGCAGCGAGAGCGACGTCTACGCGGCCACCGAGCCGCCGATCACCACGCTCTCGCTCAAGCCCCGGCGGATCGGCACCACCGTCGTCAACCTGCTCATCGACGCCATCGAAGGAGTGGACTCCGGGACGGGCGTCGACATCGCCCGGCTCTTCCCGCCCCGGTTCCGCACCGCCGGCAACGGCCCGCCGCCCGGCACCCTGATGCCCACCGAGCTGATCGTCCGCGCGTCCTCCCAGCGCCGGAGCCCGCGCACCACGGTCAGCCCGCCGCGCCCGCCGGGTGAGGTGTAGGAGCGCCCTGGGCTCGCCGCCCGCACTCGTGCGACGAGCCCAGAGGCGGTCTAGACCATACCTAGCCGGGACAAAACGGACCTGACGGACCACCCGGCTGACGCTCCGGAGGATTGGATACCCACCAGGTGACGACGCCGGGAGAGTGGTCTTCCTATGATGGGCGAATGACACCCGAGGACCGCTTCCCCGGGCCTGAACACCCGGACTCAGGCCCCCGCCACCAGCCGGACCTCGACGTGCTGCCCTACGGCACCTACTACGAACCGGAGCCGGCCGGGTACGCCGAGGCGGCGTACGAGTCGGAGACGTACAGCGGCTACGGCGGCGCCCGCTACCTCGAACAGCACTGGCCGGGCACCGGGCACCCGGAGAACGGCCACGATCCACAGCGGGACGGCCACGGCCGGCCGGAGCACCACCACCCGCAGGACCACGGCTTGCAGGAGCACCACCACCCGCAGAACCACGGCCTCCAGGACCACGGCCCGCAGGCCGCGCACGCCGGGTACGAGCCGACGCTCCCCGACCGGCCCTCGCCCGCGCACCAGAGCGACGACCCGCCGACCATCGAGCTCGGCCCCCCGTTCGCCGAGCCCGGCCTGCCGTACCACCCCTACCCCGCGCCCGCCCCGAACGAGCCGCCCGGCCCGCTCTACGTCGTCGGCGACGTGCACGGCTACCTCGACGAACTGATCGCCGAGCTGCGCCACCAGGGCCTGATCGACGCCGACGGCCACTGGTCGGCCGGCCGCTCCCGGATCTGGTTCCTCGGTGACTTCACCGACCGCGGCCCGGACGGCATCGGCGTCATCGACCTGGTCATGCAGCTCGCCGCCGAGGCCGCCGCCGCCGGCGGCTACTGCCGGGCCCTGATGGGCAATCACGAACTGCTCTTCCTCGGCGCCTCCCGGTACGGCGACGAGCCCGTCCAGTCCACCGCCGGCACCGCCTCGTTCCTCGCCGCCTGGCGGCTCAACGGCGGCCAGCAGCACGACCTGGACCGGCTGGAGGCGCACCACGTCAGCTGGCTCTCCCGGCTCCCCGCCATGGCGCTGGAGGACGGCCACCTGCTGCTGCACTCCGACACCACCGCCTACCTGGAGTACGGCGAGTCCATCGCCGAGGTCAACGACGCCGTCCACGACCTGCTCGCCGACGAGGGCGTGGACGAGTGGTGGGACTGCTTCCGCCGGTTCACCAAGCGCTTCGCCTTCCGCGGCGACGCCGGGCCGCAGGCCGTCCACGAGCTGCTCGACACCTACGGCGGCTCGCGCATCGTGCACGGGCACAGCCCGATCCCGTACCTCACCGGCGCGGTGCACGCCGACGACGGCGCGCCGCTGCACATCCCCGGCCCGTACATCTACGCGGACGACCTCGCCGTGGCGATGGACGGCGGCGTCACCATGGAGGGACGCCTGCTGGTCGCGCGGCTGCCGATCTGACGGTCAGACAGTCCTACCGGCCCGCTGGGCCTGAAGTCCGCCCGGGCGCCGCACCGAACGCCCGTTCCCGGCGCCCGGGCCGGACCGCACGCGCGGCCCGGGGCGCGAAATTCCGGAAAGTTACTGTCAGCGCGACCGCACCCGCCCCTACCATCGAGGCACACCACACCCGGCCGCCCGTGTGGCGGCCGTCTCCGTGCCCGTCCCTGCCCGCCCGCGGGCCTGGGCACGGGAGTCCCCCCGGCCGGAGGCCGGGGGATGGGTTCGCATGAACGGGGTCCCCATGAACAACGCCCCGCACCTGCTCGCCGAGGACCGCCCGGACTTCGAGCGCCTCCTCGACGAAGCACTGCGCGACGGCACCATCCTGACCGCCCTGCGCACGCCCGGCGCCCTCACCGGCGACCAGCTGCGCATCCAGACCCTGCGCGCCGCCGACGGCGTCGCGGCAGCGGCGGCCACCGAGTACCAGCACTACCTCCGGCTGCGGGAGAGCCTGCGCAGCACACCTCCGCCCGCCCAGGACGGTGAACCTACCGCCCCCGGGCTGCTCACCCAGCTGCGCTCCGCCGACGGCGGCGCCGGGCTCTTCCCGGTGCTCACCGTCCTCACCCCGATCCTCGCCTGGACCGCCGCACTGGTCCTGCTGCTCCTCGGGTACGGGCTGCGTGCCGCCGACCCCGGGATGGCGCTCGCCCGCTCGGTACTGACCGCCGGCTGGCTCGCCCTGGCCGCCGGGGTCGCCGCGATGGCGGTCGGCATCGTCGGGCTGATCCTCACCGCCCTGCGGGACGGCTCCACCGTGCCCGCCCCGGCCGGGGCCGACCCTGACCTCGCCGCCGAACTGGCCGACGCCCGGCGCGAGTGGCAGCGCGCACTGCGCGACCGGGCGCTGCTGCCGTACCTGCACACCGCCCTGCGCGCCGACCCGGTACCGCCGACGGCCGCCGTCATACCGGCGCAGGCGGGGGAGGCGGCTCGGCCCGACCCCTCCCGGCCCGATTTCAGCAGCCCCGACTTCAGCAGCCCCGGCTACACCGGACCGGGCTTCAGCAGCCCCGGCGCCGAGGGGCTCACCGACCAGGAGGGCCGGGAGCCGCGCACCGCCACCTTCACCACCCCGGACTTCACCGGCCCCGGCTACACGCCGCCGGCCTTCACCAGCCCCGACGACGTCTGAGGCCGAGGACCCGCCCCGGCCGCACCGGGGCGGGCGGGGCGGGCCGGGGCGGGCGTCCGCAGCAGGGCCGGGCCGTTCGGTCACTGCGCCGCGGCCGGCGGACGGGCCGCCGGATCGATCACTCGTCGATCGCGGCGGCATCCGTAGCGGCGGCCTCCGTCGCAGCGGCCTCCCTGGCGGTGGCATCCGCAGTGGCGGCATCCGTCGCGGCGCGGACGAATGCGCGGACCCGCTCGGTGGTGTTGCTCTCCCTCCACACCAGCCCCCGTTCGATCGGCGGCGCGTCGTGGACCGGCACGTAGGCGATGTCGGGGCGGGGGTAGTACTGCCGGGAGTGCTCGCCGACGGGCAGCACGCCCTGGCCCAGTGCGACGAGGGTGAGCATCTCCGAGAAGGTGTTGCCCACCGGCCCCTTCGGCACCGGCCGGCCGGACGGGGTGCGGTCGGGCGTCCGGTCCCGCTTGAACCCGGCCGAGGTGGCCGCCGGGTACTGCACCACCGGATGGTCGCCGAGGACTTCGACCGACACCCGGGCCTCCCGCGCCAGCGGATGCCCGGCGGCCACCGCCAGCACCCGCCGCTCCGAGAGCAGCACCGGCCCGCAGACCAGGCCGTCGCCGTCGAAGGGATAGGCGGCGATGAGCAGGTCGACGGAGCCGTCCAGCAGGCTCGGACGGGAGTTGAAGAGCTGCACCTCGCGCACGTCGACCCGGCAGCCGGGGTGGCGCTCGCCGAACAGCCGGACGGCCCTGAGCAGCACCGGCGCCGTCCACTCCCCGAGGAACGCGACCCGCAGCTCCCCGGTCACCCCGCGCCCGGCGTCCACCGCCCGCCGCACCGCCTCCTCGAACCCCACGACCAGCGGCGCCAGGTCGTTCGCCAGCCGCTGCCCGATCGCGGTCGGCCGGACGGTACGGCTGGTCCGCTCGAAGAGCCGGGCGCCCGTCCGGCGCTCAAGCTTCCCGATGACCTGGCTGATCCGCCCGGTGGTCACGCCCAGCCGCTCGGCGGTCCGGCCGAAGTGCAGCTCCTCGGCGAGCGTCAGGAAAGCCTCGACCTCGTGCCGCTCCCACATACCCCGACATCCGATCGTTGAGTCCGACTCAACGATCCTAGTGCAGACGTGCGTTGATGACGCCCCCCGAACGGCAGATCATGGAACACGTCACGAGGACCACCGCCCACCCCCCGGGAGCCCACCATGGCCGCCGTCCGCATCAAGGCCTTCGACCACCTCGTCCTCAACGTCCAGGACGTCGAGCGCTCGCTGGAGTTCTACGTCGGCCTGCTCGGCCTGGAGCCCGTCCGGGTCGACGAGTGGCGGGCCGGGCGCGTCTCGTTCCCCTCGGTGCGGATCACCCCGGAGACCATCATCGACCTGAGCCACCGCGACCGCGGCGAGTCCAACGTCGACCACCTCTGCCTGACGGTGGACCCGCTGGACTGGCAGGAGGTCATCGACTCCGGCGTCTTCACCGTCCTCGAAGGCCCCGTCTCCCGCTACGGCGCACGCGGCAACGCGACCTCCGTCTACGTCCAGGACCCGGACGGCAACACCGTCGAGCTCCGCTGGTACCCGGAGGACGCGCCGCAGTAGCCGGCCCCGCGCCTCCTTCGTGGCCTCCTTCGCGGCCCGTCCAGGTCACGGCCTCCTTCACGGCCTCCTTCGCGCCCCGTTCAGGCGAGCAGCTCGGCCGCCGGCGTGTGGTTGCCGGCCGCCGCGGCGCCAGCCATCGCGAACGCCGCGATCCCCGGGTCGGTGCCGGGCGGGACCACCAGCAGGAGGAAGTGGTCCTGGAAGCCCCGGGTGAGGCTGATGGTCTCGTCACTGCCGGCGAACCAGCCGATCCGGACCACGAGCCCGTCCACCAGGACCGACCGGGGAATGTCGGTCCAGGCCGCGGAGTCCAGGCCGACCCGGACGATCCGGCCCAGGTGGACGCCGAGTGCGGTGATCAGATCCGGAAGCTCGGCCCGGATGTCGTTGGACCGGGGCCACCACGCCCCGTCGAACACGCCCGCGCGCGACATCGTCGGCTCCAGCACGAGACGCGGCAGCAGCGGGACCCCAGGGGTCGACCACGGCCCCGCGGCGGAGATGGGAAGAGGAATCGGCATCATCACGAGCCGCCCGTCAGGCCCTTCGGGAAGGACCGCATCATGACCCAGGGCGACACCGGTGCGAGTACCGGCATTCCACATGTCCTCGGTTGCCTCCCAGGCTACTCCGGCCGGCCCCCGGGGAGGCCCCGCCGGGAGTAGCCTGGACGGTATCCAGGGCATCTCGCATCCCGGTCCCCGATCCGGCCTCGTTCTGGGTGCACGACGGCACCGGGCAGCCGACAGACGGGCCGCCCGGAGGCGGGCTCGGGCGACATCATGACCGTGACCATCAGAAGCACCCCTCCCGCACGGCCGGCCGGCACCGCCCTCACGGTCGCCGACGCCATGGAGCCGTACGAGTACCAGATCGCCGACGACAGCACCGTCGACCAGGCCAACGACATCTTCCACAGCGCGCACGTCGCCTACCTGATCGTCCGCGACCACGACGGGCTCTGCGCGGGCCTGGTGACCCGGATCGGGCTCCGCCCGTTCCTCGCCCGGTCCTGGTACACCGAGCACATCCCGGTCCGCGACACCATGCACCAGCGCGGCCCGTTCGCCTGGTCCACCATGGCCCTGGACAGTGCCGCCCTGGCGATGCGGATCAAGCGACTCGCGGTCTGGCCCGTCATCGACGACGACGGCTACCTCCTCGGCATCCTCACCGCCGACCGCGTCACCGCCATGACGGCCGCCCGCGCCGCCGCGTGACGGCGCAAGCGACCGGGCACCGGAGCACGCCGGTGCCGGCCCCACTCCGGGCCGGCACCGGCGAGCGACGCGGCGTCAGTCGACGAGCAGGAGACAACCGCACCGGGGACGCCGGGTGTTCACCCCTGCGAGGGCTAATGCCGCCGGCGGGCGGTGGCTCGTCCGCTTCGCCTCACGAGGACGACCAGAGCGCCTCCCAGGACGACGGCGATCGCCGAACCCACCGCGATGCCGACGGATCCGTCCGAGCCGGTGGCGGCGAGTGCCTGCTCCGACCCCTGGTGCTGAACGGGAGCGCCCTGCTCGTGACCGACCGGGGCGTTGTTGGGGTTGCCCTGCTCATTGCCGTGACCGACCGGCGCATTGCTGTGGTTGCCCGGGCCGTTCCCGTGATCACCGTGCTCATGACCACCGTGCCCCTGGTCGCCGTGACCAGGAGACTGGGGCGGCCCTGCCGGACCCGCCGGCCCTGCCGGACCCGCCGGACCCGCCGGGCCGGGAGCACCGGGCGAACCGTTCGCACCGGGCGAACCGTTCGCACCGGGCGAACCGTTCGCACCGGGCGAGCCATTCGCACCCGGCAGGCCATTGGCACCCGGCGAACCGTTCGCACCCGGCGAACCGTTCGCACCCGGCGAACCGTTCGCACCGGGGGCACCGGGAGCGCCGGGGGCACCGGGGGCACCGGGGGCACCATTGGGGCCGGCGGCACCCGGAGAGCCGGGCGCGCCGGGCACGCCGGGCGCACCGTTGGGGCCGGGCGCACCGGGAACGCCGGGCGCACCGGGCGCGCCGTCAGGCCCGGGAGCACCGGGAGCACCGGGCGCACCAGGCACACCGGGGGCACCGTTAGGTCCTGCGGCACCCGGAGAGCCAGGTGCGCCGGGCACACCGGGCGCACCGTTGGGGCCGGGCGCACCGGGAGAACCGGCCGCGCCAGGAGGGCCGGCAGGACCGCTCGGACCCGCCGGCCCACTCGGTCCGGGCGGGCCGCTCGGTCCGGGCGGGCCGACGGTGCAGGCCGCCCTCGTGATGGTGTTGTCGTCCAGCGTGACGGCCCCCGTGCGCGCCAGGGCACGGCCTTCGATCACCGAGGCGTGATTCACCGTGATGGACGCGAGGGCCATGATGTTGCCCTTGAAGAAGGAGTTGACGTCGATCGTCGCGGAGCTTCCCACCTGCCAGAACACGTTGCAGGCCTGCGCCCCGTTGACCAGGCTGACGACGCTCGACGGGGCCGTGATCAGGGTGGAGGCGATCTGGAAGATGAAGACGGCACTGGGATCGCCCAAGGCGTCGAGAGTGACGGTCCCGGTGAGGTTCAGCGACGACGTCGCCTTGTAGACGCCGGGCGTCAGTGTCAGTCCGCCGATGTCGCCCGGAGACGTCAGGCTGGCCGTGGGGGCCCGGCCTGCGGCGTCGTTGTAGGCGATGACCAGGTCGGACTGGGCCTGGGCGGCCTGGGCGTCGTTGACGTGCTGGACTCCGTTCAGGATCCCGGGCGGAAAGCCCGTCACACTGGTACCCGGGCTGAGTCCCAGGTCCCCGTTGATCACGCTGGGACCGGTGTTGGTGACCGTTGTGGCGCCCAGGACCGCGTAGCTGGTGTCGGTCCCCAGCGTCACCGGCGCCTGGGCGGCGTGTGCGGGGCTCGCGACCAGACCTGCCGTCGCAAGCAACGTGACGCCGGACAGCAGTGCGAGCGCCCCCGTGAGTCGGGCGCGTCTGCGCCCTCTCTCAGGTGGGGCGGACGGAATGGCATCGACTGCCATAGGACAGGACCCTTTCTTTTCGCCGTTGAGCTCCGTCACCCGAAAAGAGGAATTCGGAGCGCCGATGGTGAGTTCTGGTCGGACCACAAGCCCTCGTACACGCGCCTCGGGCGCCACGGGCGGCCCCCGGGAGCTCCGCAGAGCGGCAGCCCGTCAGGGTGGTGATGCACCGTCACAAACTCAGTACACCGTGCAACAGCAACATGAAAAGGAAAGAATGATAAAGATGCAAAAGGGTGACGCACTGCCGCCAGTGGGGCATTTTCCCCACGCTCCGGCGTGTCGTTGGCCTACGCACTCAACGGCTCGTATACGGCCGCCGGCTCGGCTTCAATCGACCCTCTCGGATACGGCCGCGCCGGCGGCACCCGGGAGAACGGCGAGCCGCGCAAGGAACACGACGTGTGGGTGTTCGTCCGGGACGGCGGCCTGCGGTGCCAGGTCATCGACGCCATCCAGGCGCCCGACGGGTCCGACGTTCCCGGCATTCTCAACGGGCTGCTCGCCGACCGCCCACAGGACCTCTCCCCCGAGCACAAACTCGGCCTCATCCGCGAGATCCTCGGGCTCTGACCCCACCCCGGGCATCCCGCTCGCCGGACACCGGCCGGACCGACCCGTCAGCTCCTCACCTGGGCCGTATCGACGGCGAAGCTCAGCAGATAGGTGTGGAGAACAGCACTGCTCAGGCTGGTCACCGGCTCCGGATGGCGGACCGGCGGGTACGCCGCGACGATCACTGCACGCACCCGCTCGGCGTCGGTCAGCTCGACGGAGCGGACCTCCACATGCACCAGATCCTGCGGGATCGGACTCGCCCCCGCCCGGGGGTCCCCGGACGGGCCGGGATCGGGGAGGCTCCTCCCCGTCGCAGCCACGGGAGCGACATCGACCACCAGACGCCGGTAGACCCCCTTGGTCCACAGCCCGCCGTGCAGCCCGCTGATCGGGGTGAGGCAGTCGACCACAGCCGCGATCACCCGCATCGGCGCATCGCCGCCCTGACCGACGACGGTGAGCTCGGCGAGGCCCGGTCGGAGCATCTGGCTCATACGTCCATGGTGCGCCTCGACCCGGGTCGACGGTCGCGATCCCGCGGCACGGCACCGGCCAGCGCCCTCCCCTCCGAAGCACGGGCCGGTGTCGTCCGGAATGGTCAGTCCGCGAGCGGGAGGTAGACCCGGTTGCCCTGGGCGGCGAACTCCTCGGACTTGGCCTGCACGCCGGCCAGCGCCGCGGCGTCGAAGTCGCTCGGGACCGCGCTGGAGCCGTCGCCGTGCTCGTCGCGGATCTTCCGGCTGATCTTCATCGAGGGCAACTTCAGCCCGAAGGCAGCACATTCGGAGTTCAGGCCGGATCACCCAGGCTGGGCCGCATCAACACCAGGTCCTCGTCCCAGGCATCCAGAACGGGCCCGTGGCCGGCCTCGCGTGCCACGGCCTCGACCTTGGCGAAGAGCTGTCGCTGCATGCTCACCTCACCCGTCGCCGCGATGCTTCCGATCGTGTCCAGCAGCGATCGCGTCTCCCACGCCGGCAGGGGAAACCTCTCCAGCTCCCACTCCAGGTACTTGTTGTAGGGGCGCGGACGACGGTCCATGGCGAACAGCAGTTCCAGCAAGAAGCCGACACTGTCGGCCGCGTCGAGACGGCCCGCGAGCAGGTGGCCGTCACGGGTGTTCTTGACCGACCGATAGAGCGAATTGGCATAGGCATCCAGCCAGCCGGCAGCGTCCCGGGAAGCCTCATCCATGCCGAGCCGCCCCTTGGCGGCGACGATCTCCAGGATCCCACCGTCGAGTCGGTCAAGCAGGACGCGGGCCCGAGCGATGGCGTACCGCTCCCAGTCGCCGAGCCGTCGGAACTGCTCGACCGTGGTGACGACAATGTCGAGCTCTGCGGAGCGGTAACCGTCGAGACCGGAGAGGTCGCTCTCCTCATCGTCGGCGAGGACGACGTACACATCGTGGTCGGAGTGCTCGGTGACCATGCCATCGTGAGCGTGGGAGCCTTTGAGGACAAGTCCGACGACGGCCGGATCGGTTGCGGCCAGGGCGACAAACGCCTCGTAGGTCAACGGATGCCCGGGGTTCACACCAAGTCCTTGCGCATCAACGTGCACATCGTCTCGTACCTCCGGATCGAACCGTTCTCCGCCTCCACGTCCCAGGAGTCCGGCTCACGGCCGTACGCCCGGTAGCCCAAGCGCTCGTAGAGGGCCCGCGCTCGGGGGTTGTCCTCCTCCACGCCCAGTTCCGCCCGCGCCAAACTCCTGGCCGTGATCCGCTGCTCCGCAGAGCGGATCAGCAGTGTGCCGATTCCGCAGGACTGGAGAGCCGGGTGGACGCCGAGCTGCCAGAGCATTCCGGCGCTCTCCTTCACTGTGTAGTCGACGCCGCCGAGCGCCACGGGAAGCCCCACCGGCGTGCACACCGCCAAGTAGTCGATCTCGCCGGCCTCCGCCCGCCGCAGCTGGTCCGCGAGTTGCCGCACGTGCAGCGCGTCGCCCGCCCACCCGCACGACGGCAGGTCCGCCTGGGCCAGGTCGCGCACCGACAGGACAATCCTGATCTCAGCCATCGCGACCACCGCTCCGTGAGGAAATCCTCCCTCCATGCCAGCACCCGACCGCCCGCCCCGTCCACGGGATTTCGGATGCCCGGCAGGCCGGGAACGACGAAGCGCCGCCCCGAGAGGCGAAAGCTCTCGGGACGGCGCTCAGGTGTCCTGGGTCAGTCCGCCATCGGCAGGTAGACCTTGCTGCCATGGGCCTTGAACTCGTCGGACATGGCCTTCATGCCCTCGACAGCCTCCTCGTCGTACTCAGGCGAGGCCTGACCCTGGCCGAACTGCTCATTGATGCTTTTGCTGATCTTCATCGAACAGAACTTCGGACCGCACATGGAGCAGAAGTGGGCGGTCTTGGCGGGTTCGGCCGGGAGGGTCTCGTCGTGGAAGGCACGGGCCGTCTCCGGGTCGAGGGCCAGGTTGAACTGGTCCTCCCAGCGGAACTCGAAGCGGGCGTCGGAGAGGGCGTCGTCCCACTCGCTGGCGCCGGGGTGGCCCTTGGCGAGGTCGGCGGCGTGGGCGGCGATCTTGTAGGTGATGACGCCGGTCTTCACGTCGTCGCGGTTGGGCAGGCCCAGGTGCTCCTTGGGCGTGACGTAGCAGAGCATCGCGGTGCCCCACCAGGCGATCATCGCGGCGCCGATGCCGGAGGTGATGTGGTCGTAGCCGGGCGCGACGTCGGTGGTGAGCGGGCCCAGGGTGTAGAAGGGGGCCTCGTCGCAGATCTCCTTCTGGAGATCCATGTTCTCCTTGATCTTGTTCATCGCGACGTGGCCGGGGCCCTCGATCATCACCTGGACGTCGCGCTCGCGGGCGATCCGGCCCAGCTCGCCCAGCGTCTGCAGCTCGGCGAACTGCGCCTCGTCGTTGGCGTCGGCGGTGGAGCCGGGGCGCAGGCCGTCGCCGAGCGAGAAGGTGACGTCGTAGGCCGCGAGGATGTCGCAGAGCTCCTCGAAGTTGCTGTAGAGGAAGTTCTCCTGGTGGTGCGCCAGGCACCAGGCGGCCATGATCGAGCCGCCGCGGGAGACGATGCCGGTCTTGCGGCGGGCGGTGAGCGGCACGTACCGGAGCAGCACGCCGGCGTGGACGGTCATGTAGTCGACGCCCTGCTCGCACTGCTCGATGACGGTGTCGCGGTAGACGTCCCAGCTGAGTTCCTCGGCCTTGCCGTCGACCTTCTCCAGGGCCTGGTAGAGCGGCACGGTGCCGATCGGCACGGGAGAGTTGCGCAGGATCCACTCGCGGGTGGTGTGGATGTTGCGGCCGGTGGAGAGGTCCATGACGGTGTCGGCGCCCCAGCGGGTGGCCCAGGTCATCTTCTCCACCTCCTCCTCGATCGAGGAGGTGACGGCGGAGTTGCCGATGTTGGCGTTGATCTTCACCAGGAAGTTGGTGCCGATGATGGCCGGCTCCACCTCCGGGTGGTTCACGTTCACCGGGATGACGGCGCGGCCGCGGGCCACCTCGGCGCGGACGTACTCCGGCGCCAGGCCCTCGCGCAGGGCCACGAACTCCATCTCCGGGGTCACGATGCCGCGCTTGGCGTAGGCGAGTTGGGTGACGGCGGCGCCGCCGCGGCCGCGCAGGGGGCGGCGCGGGCGGCCGGGGAAGACGGCGTCGAGGTTGCGCAGGTTCCCGCCGCGCGGCGAGGTGTGCTTGATCCCGTCGTCCTCGGGGCGGGCCTCGCGGCCGTCGTACTCCTCGACGTCGCCGCGCTGGCGGATCCAGGGGTCGCGCAGCGCGGGCAGGCCGCGCCGGACGTCGGGTTCGTAGGACGGATCGGTGTACGGGCCGGAGGTGTCGTACAGCGGAACGGTCCTGCCGTTGGTGAGCACGACCTCGCGGTACGGAACGCGCAGGTCGGGACGGGACCCGTCGCGGTAGGCCTTGCGCCAGGCCGGGGTCGGGTAGCCGGTGCCCGCGCTGCTGACGGCGGTGTTCTGGGCAGACTGCGGCTGTGCGTCGAACGTGGTCATCAGACCCTCTACTCCCTACGCCGGCATTACCCGGTCAGGTTCCTGCGGTCGACGCAGCGGTCGGCACGTCCAGCGACGTACCGGTCAGCGTCCTCTCAGCCCGGTGCTCCGAGCTCCCGTGTCCGCAGGCGGTGTTGCCTGCGCATGACGTCCAACACCGTAGCGAGCGGATCGCCGCTGGTCCAGACGGGTTCCAGCCAGTGGTCAGGGGTGGCACACTGGCGGCATGGTGGGGGCTACCGGCCGGGTGACCGGGAAGATCGGACCAGGACTGGTCGGCGAGGTGCTGGTCCACGTCCGCGAGCGGCGGAGCACCGAGGCGTTCCTCGCCCACCCGGCCGTGCCCGGCGAGGTGCTGGCGGTCGGCACACCGGTGGTCGTGGTGGAGTACCAGCCGCCGCGCACGGTCTACGTCGCTCACGCGCTGGGCTGACGCGCCCCACCCTCCGGGGCCGTCCACGGCGTCCCGCCGGCGCCCTTCCGACGTGCTTCCGGCGGCCTCCCGACGTGCTTCCGACGTCCTTTCCGGCGCCGTTCTGACGCCCCCTTGACGCGGTCTTGACGGTCCTGGTGCGAACTCGGGACGAAATGTCCTTCCAACTGATCCACGGGAGGCGCAGAATCTCCTGCTGCCACCGCGTTCCGCGCCATCCTGCAACAGAGCGCAGCCACGGAGCCGGTGTGCCCTGAAGGGGGAATTCGCCGATGCTGATCGGCATTTCGGGGGCGGTCGTCGCCTCCATCGTCATCCTGGTCGTTCTCTTCAAACTCATGTGGCGGGTCGCCGAGCCCAATGAGGCCCTGATCATCTCCGGTTCCAGGCACCGCGCCGAGGGGGTCGGCGAGGGGATGGGTTTCAGGATCGTCACCGGCCGCGGCACGCTCGTCACCCCGGGCGTGCAGGTGGTGCGCAAGCTCTCCCTCGACCTCAACGAGGCGGACCTGGACGTCGAGTGTGTGACGTCGCAGGGGATCCCGGTGCACGTCAAGGGCGTGGTCATCTTCAAGGTCGGCGACGACACGGTGTCGATCGCCAACGCCGCCCGCCGCTTCCTCGACCAGCAGCAGATGATGGGCCACCGGGTCCACAACGTCTTCGCGGGTCATCTCCGCTCCATCGTCGGCGGGTTGACGGTCGAGGACATGATCCGCGACCGCGAGCGGCTGACCGGGGAGACCCGCGCCGCGTCGGGCACCGAGATGGAGAAGCTCGGCCTGATCATCGACTCGCTCCAGATCCAGGAGATCCTCGACCCGACCGGGTACATCCAGAACCTCGCGGCCCCGCACGCCGCCGCCGTCATGCGCGACGCCCGCATCGCCCAGGCGGAGGCGGACCGGCAGGCCACCGAGGCCGAGCAGGAGGCCTTCGCCCGCAAGGCCGAGGCGACCCGTAACAGCGGTATCCAGCAGGCCGGTTACCAGGCCGAGCTGGAGACGGCCACGGCCCGCGCCCAGCAGGCGGGACCGCTGGCCCAGGCCGCCGCCCGGCAGGAGGTCGTGGTCCAGGAGACCAAGGTCGCCGAGCTGGAGGCGCACCGCAAGGAGCAGCAGCTCCAGGCGGACGTCCGCAAGCCGGCCGACGCCCGCGCGTACGAGACCCGGACCAAGGCCGAGGCCGACCGCGACGCCCGGATCTCGGCCGCGCAGGCGCAGGCCAAGGAGACGGAGCTCAAGGCGGCCGCCGAGGCGAACCGGGTGAAGGTGGCCGCGGGAGCCGAGGCGGAGGCCACCAAGGCCCGCGGCCTGGCCTCCGCCGAGGCCACCCGGGCGACCGGCCAGGCCGAGGCGGCCGCGGCCGAGGCCAAGGGTCTGGCCACGGCCGAGGCCACCCGGGCCCTCGGCCTGGCGGAGGCCGAGGCGATCAAGGCTCGGGCCGCCGCCCTGGCCGAGAACCAGGAAGCCGTCGTCGCCCAGCAGCTCGCCGAGAAGTGGCCCGAGATCGTCCGCGCCGGCGCGGAGGCCTTCGGCAACGTCGAGCACATGGTGCTGCTGAACGGCGCCGAGGGCATGGGGGAGATGTTCGCCAAGGCCCTCACCATGGGCGGCACCGGCCTCGGCCTGGCCCGCCAGCTGCTCGCCGGCATGAACGGCCCGGAGCGGCCGGAGCAGACCGGACGCCCTGCGCAGCCGGAGCCGGCCACCCCGGCGAGCGCGGTGGTGCCCGTCCAGCAGATCCCCGTCACGGACTGACCGGGGCTCCTCACGTGTCCGTCCGCCGTACCGGCGGGCGGGCACGCGTGCGCCGTCGATCGTTATCAGCCAACCCGATGACTGAAACGATCACCTCTGGCACCATAATGCTCACAACTGCTCCGCAGATACTTCTCCACCGCCCCACGGGTGCAGGTGACGAACGCGTCGAGCAGCAACAGACATTCACAAGCCAGGGGGAAGCACAAAGTGCGCCTTCGTCATGCCGTCGGCGTCAGCGCCGCCGTGGTCTCCGCAGTCGTCGGACTGCCGCTCCCGGCGGTCGCGGCCGAGCCCGCCACCGTCCTCTACGTCGACAACGGCCGGTCCGCCGGCTGCGACGACCACGGCACCGGCACCTCGGCCAAGCCGTACTGCAGCGTCCAGGCGGCCGCCGATGCGGCCCTGCCCGGACAGACCGTCCAACTCGCCCCGAACAGCGAGCAGCTCGGGGACCTCGTCATCACCCGCTCCGGCGAGATCGGCAAGCCGATCACCTTCCGAGGCAGCACGCTGGCTCCGCTGAGCGCCTACCAGCAGCCGTCGATCACGCCGTCCTCGGGCACCCCGATCCGGCTCACCAACGTCCACGACGTGGTCATCACCGGTATCGGCCTGGCGCACACGGAGATCGCCGGCTCGGCCCGCGTGGAGCTGTCCGAGAACTGGTTCGAGGACACCGTCGAGACCGCCGGGCCGCCGGCGCCCGCGGTCGCCGTCAAGGGCCAGAGCGAGGCGGTGACGGTCACCCGGTCGGTCTTCTACCACACCCGCGGGCTCTCGGTCGGCGCCGGTGCGCGGTTCACCACCGTCTCCGCCAACCAGTTCAGCCAGTCGACCGCCACCGCGATCGACGTCACCGACGCGACCGGCACGGCCGTCACCAACAACACGCTGACCAACGGCATCACGATGGGCCTCTCGCTGAACGGCGCCTCCACGGGCTCGGCGGTCGTCAACAACATCGTGAACGGGTCGAGCGTGTCGCTCTCGGCGGGCGCCGCCGCCGACGCCAAGGTCGACTACAACGTCGTCCACCCCGTCCAGGGCCTGCCCGCCTACAGCTGGGCCGGCACCGGCTACCAGTCGGCCGCCGAACTGCTCGCCGCGACCGGTCAGGGCGCCCACGACAACAACGCCGCGGTCACCTTCGAGAACGCCTTCCTGCCGCTCGCCGTCCCGACCCTGGACAACAGCAGCTCCGTGATCGACTCCGGCGACCCGGTGCCGCCCCGCGGCAACGTCGACCTGGCGGGCAACTACGCCACCGACCACCCGCTCGTCGCCAACAGCGGCCCGAACGGCGGCTTCCGCGACCGCGGCGCGTACGAGGTGCAGGGCCTGCTCGGCGTCGAACTGAAGGCCGCCGGCACCGTCCACCCGGAGCCCACCGGCCCCGGCCCGCTGACGGTCGACCTCACCGCCGTGGCCGACGACAAGTGGCACAGCGCGCTCACGTACACGTTCGACTTCGGGGACGGCAGCGCGCCGGTGACCACCCCGGAGAAGACCGTCCGGCACACCTACACCAAGGCCGGCGGCTACACCCCCAAGGTCACCGTCATCGACGGCCGCGGCGGACGGAAGACCGACGCCGTCGACTCGCCGGTCAGCGTGACCCAGGACGGTCAGATGAACCTGCTGCTGACCGGTCGCGTCAACAACATCCAGGACTCGCTCGGCTTCGAGGCCGACGCCACCGGCACCACCTCGCCCTGGGCGATCACCGGCTACACCTTCGACTTCGGCGACGGCACCACGCCCGTCACCAACACCACCGGCAAGGCGTACCACGCCTTCGCCCAGCCCGGCGGGCACACGATCAAGGTGACGGTGACCGACGACTCGGGCCAGAGCCGCAGCGGCAACCTCCCCGTCACCGTCGACTACGACCCCGCCGGCTTCAAGGCGCTCTCCCCGACGCGGGTGCTCGACACCCGCTGGGCCGGCGCCCAGAACCACAAGCTCGGCGCCGGAGAGACGCTCGACCTGGACGTCCGCCACCCCGTCGCCAACGGCGGCGCGACCCTGGTGCCGTACGGCGCCACGGCGGTCGTCCTCAACCTGACCGCGACCGAGGGCACCGCGGACAGCTTCCTGAGCGCCTACCCGACCGGCGGGACGCGGCCGATCACCTCGAACGTCAACTTCGGCCCCAGCCAGGACGTCGCCAACCTGGTGACCGTCCCGGTCGGCCCCGACGGCCGGGTCACCATCCGCAACAACGCCGGATCGGTGCACGTCGTCGGGGACGTCCTCGGCTACTTCGACCCGACCAGCAACCAGTGGTACCAGCCGGTCACGCCCGCCCGGCTGATGGACACCCGCAGCACCAACGCCCCCCTCGGCCCGGACTCCTCCCGCCGGCTGAAGGTGGCCGGAGTCGGCGGCGTCCCCGCCGACGCGACCTCGGTGGTCCTCAACGTCACCTCCACCGAGTCCACCGCCAACAGCTACTTCACCGTCCACCCGGCGGGCTCCCCGCTCCCCGTGAACGGCTCCAACCTCAACACCGTTCCGGGCCGGGACATCCCCAACCAGGTGGTCGTCCCGGTGGGCGGTGACGGCTCCGTCGACATCTACAACCACGCCGGCAGCGCCCACGCCATCGTGGACGTCTTCGGCTACTACAGCCCCAACGCCCGGGGCCGGTTCACCCCGGTCGTCCCGAGCCGGCTGCTGGACTCCCGTGACGGCGGCGGTGCCAAGTTCGGCCCCGGGGGCACCCGCACCGTGACCGGCGTGCCGGCCGGCGCCGTCGCGGCCGCGGTCAACCTGACCGCCACCGAGACCGACACGAACACCCACCTCATCGCCTGGGCCACCGGCTCGGCCCGCCCCGACACCAGCAACCTCAACGCCTCCCCGGGCCTGGACGTGCCCAACCACTCCACCGTCCCGGTGGACGGCCAGGGCCGCTTCGACCTCTACAACAACGCCGGCTCCACCCACGTGATCGCCGACCTCTTCGGGTACTACAAGAACATGTAGCGCCCCGCGGGCGGGCCGTCCGACCGGACGGCCCGCCCGATCGAGTAGCCCGCCCGCGCCCACCTGAGTACCCGTACTCAGGTGGGCGCTGCGCTGCCCGCCGGAGCATGGAGGCATGCACCCAGCAGCCACCGCGCGGATCGGCATCACCGCCGTCGGATCCCACCTGCCCACCCTCCGCCTGACCTCCCAGCAGCTCCAGGACGAGGTCACGGCCGGCGGCCGGCTCCGCCTGCCGGAGCGGATGTTCGAGAAGGCGACCGGCATCGTCACCCGGCACTTCGCCGCCGACGGCGAGTACGCCTCCACGCTGGCGGTCGGCGCCGCCCGGCGCGCCCTCGACGCCCGCGGCCTGGACCCGTACGACATCGACCTGCTGCTCTACGCCTCCGCCACCCGGGACATCTGCGAGCCGGCCACCGCCCACCTCGTCCAGGCCGAACTCGGCTCGCACGCCCACGCGCTGGACGTCAGCAACGCCTGCAACAGCTTCCTCAACGGGATCGACCTGGCCCGCGCGATGATCCTGGCCGGCCGGGCCCGGCGCGCCCTGGTGGTCACCGGCGAGACGCCCAGCCGGGCGATGCGCCGAGACCCGGGCGGGCTCGCCGACTTCCGCGACGGCTTCGCGGGCTACACCTTCGGGGACGCCGGCGCGGCCGTCGTCGTCGAGGCCGTCGAGCGCGGCGGCATCCTCGACGTCGAGACCGAGACCGCCTCCGAGCACTGGGAGGCCGGCGGCATCCCCGGCGGCGGCTCGCGCCACCCGCGCGGCGACGAGTACAGCTACTTCCGGGGCGGTGGCAAGGAGTTGCGCGGCGTCTTCGAGAAGATCGGCGGCGCCATCCTGACCCGGGTGGCGGCCCGCACCGGCCTCGGCTGGGACGACTACGCCCGGGTGCTGGTGCACCAGGTCACCGTCCCGTACCTGGAGCGCTTCGTCGAGCTGACCGGGGTGCCCGCGGAGAAGCTGGTCCTCACCGTGCCGGAGCTGGGCAACATCGCCAGCGCCACCATCGGTGTCCAACTCGACCGAATACGACCGGAGCTGGAGCAGGGAGACAAGGTGCTGCTGATCGGCCTCGGCGGTGGCGTCAGCCTGATGACGATGGTCTGGGAGGCGTCATGACCGACCTGTGGGTGGTCGTCCCCGCCTACCAGGAGGAGGCCCGGATCGAGGGCACGCTGAACGCCCTCGCCGCCCAGCTGGACCGGGAGTTCACCCTGCTGGTGGCCGACAACGGCTCCACCGACGCCACCGTGGCGAAGGTCCGGGCCTTCGCCGGTCGGGCGCCGTTCCCGGTCGAGGTGCTGGTCGAGCTGGAGAAGGGGGTCGGCTCGGCGATCGACACCGGCTTCCGGCACGCCATCGCGCACGGTGCCACCCTGCTCGCTCGCACCGACGCCGACTGCCTGCCCGAACCCGGCTGGACGGCCGCCGCCCGGGCCGGGATGCTCGAAGCCCGCGGCCTGGTCTGCGGCCGGGTCACCGCCCGCCGGGACGAGCACGGGCCGGCCGGGCGCGCGGTCTTCCTGGCACTGGTCGCGGCCGGCGCGCTCTTCGGCCGGATCCGGCCCGCGCACCGCCGCCGGCACGGCTACCTCACCCCGTACCGGATGCACGCGGGCAACAACATGGCGATCACCGCCGAGCTGTACGAGGCGGTCGGCGGGATGCCGCGCCGGCCCTCGCCCACCGACCGGATGTTCATCAACCGGGTGCGCCGGCACACCACCGCGATCGTCCGCCGCCGCGACATGGTGGTGCAGAACTCCACCCGCCGGATCCGCGCGTACGGCGTGGTCGGCACCGCCCGCTGGTACCTGGAGCGCGGCGCCGGCCCGCGTTCCGCCGACGTCCGCTGAACCGCCGCCGGGCGCCGCCGGCCGCCCGCCGAACGCCCACCGAGCGCCCGGCCACCGCCCGCCCACCGATCCCGCTCCGCTGAGGACACACCGTGCTCGACCGGCTCGCCCACGCCCTGCGCACCGTCCACCCCGACCGGCCCGCCGTGCTGCACCACACCCGCACCGGCGCGGCCAGGGTCCGGATCCGCCGCGGCGAACTCGCCGACCTCGCCGAGGTCTACGCCGCCGCCCTGCACGCCCGCGGCCTCACCGACGGCGCCACCCTCGGCGTCGCCGTCCGCCCCGGCCCCAGGGCACTCGCCGTGATGCTGGCCGCGCACCGGCTCGGCCTGCGGATCGCCGTCCTCGACCCGGCCGCCGGGCCGGACGTCCTCGCCGCCCGCCTCGCCCTCGCCCGGCCCGACCTGGTGCTCGCCGACGCCGCCGCCCAGGCGGTGGCCGGCTGGGCCGGTCCGCTCGCACGCCGTGCCGATCTCGCCCTGCCCCGGCTGACCTCACTCGGCCCGGTCGCCACCCTCGGCCGCCGGCTGCCCGGCTGCGCGCCCCGGCTGCGGACCGGTGCCACCACCACTCCCGCACCCCGCACCGGCGGCCGCGACACCGACGCCGTGATCGTCTTCACCTCCGGCACCACCGCCCGCCCGCGCGCCGTCGTCCACACCCGGGAGGGGCTGGCGGCCGGCCTGCGGACGGTCACCGAACTGGTCGGCCCCCGCCCCGGCACGACCGTGCTCGGCGGCACCTTCTTCGTCCTCGTCCCCTCCCTCGCCGCCGGCGCCACCGTCGCCCTCCCCTCCCGGACGCCCGCCGCACTGGCCCGCCAGCTCACCCGGTCGGCTCCGGCCCAGACCTACCTCACCCCACCCCAGCTGCGCGCCGCCCTCCGCTCCGGGGCGCGCTTCCACGGCCGCGTCTGGACCGGCTCCGCGCCCGCCGACGCCGCCCTGCTGCGCCGGGTCAAGGAGGCCGGCGCCGACGAGGCCTGGGGCGTGTACGCGCTCACCGAGCTGTTCCCGGCCGCCGCCGTCGAGGAGGCCGAGAAGAGCGCCTTCACCGGCCCCGGAGACCTCGTCGGCGCACCCCTGCCGGGTGTCCGCACCGACCTCGGCCCGGACGGCGAACTGCTGCTCGCCGGCCCCGGCGCCCGCCACCGCTACCTCGGCGAGGAGCCCGACCCGTGGGTCCGCACCGGCGACCGCGCCGCCCTCGCCCCGGACGGCCGGATCGTGCTCGCCGGGCGCCTCAAGGACATGGTGCTGCGGGGCGCCGAGAACATCTACCCCGGCCTGTACGAGCCGGCACTGCACCTGCCCGGCGTCGAACTCGCCGTCCTGGTCGGCGTCCCGCGCGCTGGCGCACCGGGTGACGAACGGCTGGTCGCCCTGGTCCAGCCCCGCCCCGGCACCGACCCGCACGGGCTGCGCACCGCGCTGCAGGGCCCGCTGGACCGGATGGGATCCGCCCGCCCGGACGCGGTGCTGTTCGGCGAGGTGCCGCTGGCCGGCCGCTCCCGCAAGCCCGACCGGACGGCCGCCTCGGCCTACTGCGCACGGGAGTTGACCGCATGAGGACCGCCTCCACCACGACCACCACCGCCTCCGCCGTGGCCACGGCCTCCGCCGCGACCGTCGCCTCCCTCCTGACCGCCGCCTCCTCCCGGGCCGCCCGCCGGCGCGACCGCCGGGTCTACCTGCGCAGCCATCCCGTCCTGTTCGCGCTGCTCTGCGGCACCCGCCGCCGCCCGGTCGTCCGGCTCGGCCGGACCGTCCTGGTGCACGGCACCGATGCCTACCGGGAGGCACTCACCCGCGTCCCGCTCGACCGCACCGCGCCCGGCACCACCGGCGGAGCCGCCGCCGAACTCACCGACGGCGGGCTGCTTTTCGACCAGGAGGGTGGCGAACACCGCTCCGCCCGCCGCGAGTTGGCCGCCGACCTGGCCGGGGGAGCGCTGGACCGGATCCGCCCCCGCTGGCAGGCCGTGCTCGCCGAGCGCGTCCCGGACCTCGCCGCCGGCTCACTCGAACTCGTCGACCTCGCACGGGAGCTGGCCGGCGTGACGGCCGCCGCACTGACCGGCTCCGACGCCGGCCCGCGCACTCTCGCCCGGGCCGCCGCCGAGGCCGCCGCGGCCGCCGCCGGCGATCACCTGCCCGGCCCGCGCCTCCCCGGCCGCCGCGCCGCCGCCGGCACCGCCGCCACCGCAGCCACCGCAGCCGCGGCCGAACTCACGGCCCTGCTCCCCGACCCGCTCCACGCCATGCTCACCGTCGCCGCCGTCAACACCACCGTGGCTGCCCTCCCCCGGGCCGCCGCCTGGTGCGCCGACGCCGGCCTCTGGCCTGCCGTGGACGCCGCGACCGCACCCCGGCTGGCCGCCGAACTCCTCCGGCTGACCGCCCCCTCACCGCTGCTCCCCCGGGTGGCCGCCGCCGACGCCATCGTGGCCGGCTGCCCGGTCCGGGCCGGCGACCGGCTGGTCCTGGTCGCCCGGCACGCCGCCCAGGCCCACCGGACCGCCCCCGCCACCACCGCGTCCGCCACCCAGGCCGTCTTCGGCGCGGGCCCGCACGCCTGCCCCGGCGCCGGCCTGGCCCGCGCCCAGCTCACCGACCTCCTGCTCGCCCTCGCCCCCCACCGCCCGGTGGTCGCCCGCGCCCGCGTCGACCGCCGCTCCGCCCTGCCCGGCTACGCGGAGCTCACCGTCCGCGCGGGAGCCGGCCGATGCGGGTAGCCGTCACCGGCGCCGGCGGCTTCTGCGGCTCGCACGTCGCCCTCGCCGCCGCCGCGCTCGGCCTCGACGTGCACTGCTACGGCCGCTCCCCCGGCCCGGTCGGCCGGCACGTCCGCTGGGACGCCACCGTCGAGGAGCCGGACCTGACCGGCGTCGACGTGGTGGTGCACTGCGCGGCAGCCGTCGCCGACCTGCCCCCGGGCTCCCCCGACGAGGCCGGCCAGTACGCCGTCAACGTCACCGGCACCGAACGCCTGATGCGCGCCGCCGCCGGCCGCCCGGTCGTCTGGGTGAGCAGCGCCAGCGTCTACGACCCCCGGATCGGCCGCGAGTCCGTCACGGAGCACCACCCCACCGACGGCGGCCACCTCAACGCGTACGGGCGCACCAAGGCGGCCGGTGAACGGATCGCACTGGCGGCGGGCGCCGTCGTGCTGCGCCCGCGCGCCGTCTACGGGCCGGGAGACCCGCACCTCGCCCCGCAGCTGCTGGCCCGCGCCCGCCGCGGTCTGCTGCTGCTCCCGGGCGGCGACGTCCGGATCAGCCTCACCGCCGTGCAGAACCTCGCCGACGCCTGCCTGGCCGCACTGGGCCTGACCGGTCGCACCGCCTGGACGCCGGGGGCGTACAACATCGCCGACGGCCGGCACTACCGGCGCGACGACGCCGTCCGCAGGGTGCTCGCCGCGTACGGCGTCCGGGCGCGGATCGGCCACGTGCCCGCACCGCTGGCCCGGCTGGCCGCCCGGACCGGGCGTCTCCCCGGTCTGACCCCGTACGCGGTCGACCAGCTCGCCCACAGCGTCACCCTCGACCTCTCCCGCGCCCGCGCCCAGCGCTGGCAGCCGTTCTGGGACCTCGACACGGTGCTGCTGCTCGACCGGGCCGCCCGCACCGGCGTGCCCGCGAACGACTGACGCCCGCACCCCCGCCGAGGGGGTACGGGCGTCCGAAGGGCCGGTGGCTAGCTCTTGGCGGCCTTCTTCACGAGGATCACGACGGCGGCGGCGATCCCGACCACCACCAGCAGCTTGAAGGCCAGGCTCAGCAGCGCGCCCACCACGCCGAAGACGAATCCGATGACGTTCCAGGCCAGGATCAGCACCAGCACCGGGACCACGATGTTGCGCACCCACGAGGGCAGCGACTTCCAGAACTCAGCCATGTCCGTTCCTTCTCTCCCCTCGGGCCGGCTGCCGTCCGGTGCCGCATCCCGCTTGCTTTCGATACTTCGATCGTACGGGGACGCAAGTGCCGGAACGAGAGCCAACGGCCCGGAGAGAACCCGGAGATCGCCCCTGACCCCGCCCCGGGGGGAAACCCTCGGAATGTGCGCGGGAACACCCCGGAAAGATCTTCGAAACCGGCAGCAACCCACCGGCGGGTCACACGTCTCTCAGTACACGGACCTCCGGGGGGAGTTCGGAGGTCGCTGTCCGAGGGGATTCCCGTCATGCGTGTTCGACCCTCGCTCTCCGCGGCCGTGCTACCTCGACTACACGGCGGGACGGACGGTCGCCAACGGCGTCACCACCGAGACCACCGTGGTGCAGGGCTCCGACGGCGCCGTGTGGTTCCGCAACAACGCGGGCTTCACGCACCTGCTCGTCGACGCCACCGGCTACTTCACCACCGGCTGACCGGTTGCGGCACCGGCCCGGCGGCCCGTTCACCCGGTGGGGGCGGGCCGCCCAGCGCGGCCCGGGTAAATGTTCGCCCGAGCCCCACAACCTTTTCCCCGCCCGTCGGTCTACCTAGGCAGAGACCTCCGGGTCGAAGCCGGAGGCTGCCGTCGCAGGGGGAGTCCGCATGCGCGCAAGACACGCCACCGCCCTCGCCGTCCTCACCGCACTGGTCCTCACCGGGCCCGCCGTCCTCGCGGCCCCGGCCGCCCTCGCCGCCCCGGCCGTCGTCGCCGCCCCGGCGGACGACCTCACCACCCCGGCCGGCTTCACCGGGATGAGCCCGACCCGGGTACTGGACACCCGGGACGCCCTGTTCGTCCCGAACGGCCAGCAGCGGCCGCTCAACCCCGACGAGTACTACACGACCCCGCTCGTCGCGTTCAGCTCGCACATGCCGCCGGCCACCTACCCGGTCGTGCCCGCCGACACGACGGCGGTGGTGGTCAACGTGACCGCCACCGACCCGACCGCCGACGGCTACCTCTCGCTCAGCGCGGCCGGCCACCCCGGTACCGTCCCGGCCACCTCAAGCCTCAACTTCACGGCCGGCACGACGGTGTCGAACCTGGTCACCGTCGCGGTCACCCCCGGCACCAATCCGGCGATCACCGTCTACAACCACGTCGGCACCACCGACGTCGTCCTGGACGTGGTCGGCTACTACCAGCCCGGTGCGGCCGACAAGTACGCACCCCTGACGCCCTCGCGGCTGGTCGACAGCCGTACCGACGGCGGCCGGCTCGGCTGGGGCGGCGTCCGTTCGGTCCAGGTCGCCAAGCCGGAGCTCGGCACGGCCGACGCCCACGCGGTGATCCTCAACGTCACCGCCACCGAGGGGTCGGCCGACAGCTACCTGACGGTCTACCCGACCGGCAGGGAGCGGCCGTACGTGGGCTCGAACGTCAACTTCGCCTCGGGACGGACCGTTGCGAACCAGGTCGTGGTCCCGGTCGGCGCCGACGGGAGTATCGACATCTTCAACCACGTCGGCTCGGTGGACGTCGTCGTCGACCTCGTCGGCTTCTACGGCCCTTCCGGCGCCGGGCTGTTCAGCGCGCTCACCACCCCGGTCCGGGCGTACGACACGCGAAGCTCGACGCCCCTGGAACCCGGCGGCACCCGCACCGTCCCCGTGGTCCAGAACCACCTCATGGGCGCGGCCCTCAACGTGACCGCCACCGAGCCGACCACCGACGGCCACCTCACGGTGTACCCCGCCGCCGCGGTGTCCAGGCCGGACACGTCCACCCTCAACTTCACCGCCGGCCAGACCGTGGCCAACTCCGTCACCACCAGAACCGACGGCGGACTCGTCAAGGTCTACAACAACGACGGCTACACCCACGTGATCGCCGACCTCACCGGCGTCTTCGTCGCGGGCTGACCGCACCTGTGCGTTCCCTCCCCGCGGCCGCGGGGAGGGAACGAGGTCAGACCGGCCAGGTCTCGCCGCGCCAGGCGGCGTCCCAGAACATCCACTCGTACCTCGAGGTGGTGGTGAAGTGCTCCACCACCCGGCGGCGTTCGGCCGGGGAGATCTCCTCGCCGAGCCGGTCGGTGAGCGCGAGGACCCGGCGCACCACGGACTGGAACGCCTCGTCGCCGTAGGTGGCGATCCACTTGGCGTACAGCGGGTCGGGGGAGCCCTTGGCGAGCAGTTCACCGCCGACCCTGGCGTAGATCCAGTAGCAGGGCAGCACCGCGCCGACGGCCTCCGCGAAGGAGCCGCCGTAGACGGTGGCCAGCAGGTAGCTGGTGTACGCGCGGGTGGTGGGCAGCACCGGCTCGGCGGCGGCCGCCTCGGCGCTGCCGCCGAAGGCGGTCATGAAGTCGGCGTGCATGCCCTGCTCGGCCGCCAGTGCGCCGACCGCGTCGTCGGCGAAGGCCCGCACGTCCTCCTCGCCGGGCGCCTTGGCTGCGCAGACGGCGAGCGCGCGGGCGTAGTCGCGCAGGTAGTGCGAGTCCTGGACGACGAAGTGGCGGAACGCCTCGCGCGGCAGGGTGCCGTCGGTGAGACCGCCGATGAAGGGGTGGTCGAGGATCTTGGCGTAGACCGGCTCGATCGCCGCCCAGAGTTCTTCCGTCAGGCTCAGGCTCATACCCCGACCCTAACCGGGCCGCCGCCCCCGGCCGCGGAGCCGTTCAGTCCTCGGGCGGGGACCCGTTCAGTCCTCGGGCGCGGATCCGTTCAGTCCTCGGGCGGGGAGAACACCACCAGCACCCGCAGCTCCTCGGTGATGTGGTGGAACCGGTGCGGCACGCCCGCCGGGACGTAGACCACCGTCCCGCGGGCCACCGTGGTGGTCTCGTCGCCGACGGTCAACTCCGCCCGGCCGCTGATCACCTGGTAGATCTCGTCCTGGGCGTGCGCGGTCTGCGGATCGGTGTCGCCGGGGGAGAGCGCGTAGAGGCCGGCGGACATCCGCGGCTCGCGCAGGAAGCGCAGATAGGCGCCGTCGTTGGCGGCGCGCTCGGCGTCCAGTTCGTCCAGCCGGAACAGCTTCATCGGGGGCGCCTTCCTCGTCCTGGCCCGGGTCCTGGGGCATTCAACACCAAACATGCCGGTCCAGACCTTCCCCCCGCCCGACCGGCCTGCGACGCTGGCCCCATGAAGGGTTTCGTCATCAAGACACTTATCAACGCGGCCGCCATCTGGGTGGCCGCCTGGATCGTCACCGGCATCACGCTGACCGGCGACGACTGGCAGCACAAGACCCTGACGGTGATCGCCGTGGCACTGGTCTTCGGCGTGGTGAACTGGCTCATCAAGCCGGTGGTGAAGCTGTTCTCGCTGCCCCTGTTCATCCTCACCCTGGGGCTGATCACCTTCGTCATCAACGCCCTGATGCTCTGGCTGACCTCCTGGGCCTCGGACAAGCTCAACCTGGACTTCCACGTCGACGGCTTCTGGGCCGCGCTGTTCGGCGCGCTGATCATCAGCCTGGTCTCCTGGGGCCTCAACCTCGCGCTCGGCGACGACGACTGAGCCGCCGCCCGTGGCGGCCCGTACGAGCAGCGCCCCGTGCGAAGGGGCCCGCACCCGGTTCTCACCGGGTACGGGCCCCTTCCGCCGTTCCGGCCGGGCGACCGGTCACCGCTCACACCCTCTGAGGATGTCCGCGAGCTGGGCGTCGAGTTCGCCGCCGGTGAGCTCCTGCCCCATCGGCACCAGCCGGTCGGTGCGGGCCAGGAAGGCGATCAACGGGGGCGCGGAGGCGCGCAGCACGGCGTCCCCGCCGGGGGAGTGCAGCACGATGCAGACCTCGGAGAGCTCCTCGCCGACCGGGTGGATGTGCACGTCGCCCTCGCCCGCCGGCCCGCTGATCCCGTCGAGCAGCAACTCGCGGGCGAAGACCCAGGTGACCGGCTCGTCGCCGGGCAGGTGGAAGGTGCACCGGAGCGCGTACGGGTCGACGGGGTCGTAGCCGAGGTCGACCACGATGCGGAAGGAGAGCTCGGGGGAGACCACCAGGTTCATCAGCAGGTGGCCCTGGATCGTGCTGTGCTGCATGGCGCCAGTACCTCTCGTTCTGCCGGGAAGTGCGGGCCGTGGGTCCGCGGGTGGCCCGGCATGTGCAGTTCGCTGACATGGGAGGGAGTGCGGCTGTGCGGGCCGTGCGGCCGATTTGACGGTTCTGCGCTACCTCTCCCCGTTCCGTCCTCATCGTCCATGCCCGGGGACGCAGTGGACAAGGTGTGCTTTTTCCGATGGTGCACGAGGGGGATCGGGGTGGGCGGCCCATGGGGCACGAGGAGGGTCAGAGGACGGAGGACGGGTTCATCGCGCCGACACTGCGGGGCAGTTGCCCGGCGACGGCGGCCAACCGGCCGGCCTGGGCGACGGGTGGGGAGACGGCCCTGGGCTGCCGGCCCGTGCGCGACGGTGTCGTGCGGTCTGCGATCTGATCCATGGCCACACCCAGCCCCCAGCCCGAGTCATTGCACAGCAGGGCATGCGGAGTGAGGTGCTCCGATTCGCCCGATAGCGGCTCATTGCAGCACAGGGAGCGCGCGGCTGCAATCACTCTCGCACCGTTCCATCGGTAAATTCCTTGGAATCAAAGGCAAAAGTTCAGACTTTGCCGATAATTGCATGATCTGCATAACGCTCATCTTCACTATCCCAGATCCATCGCCGCCGTGAGCACTCCCCTGACGGACGCACCCGCATGCCCCGGTGTTTCGGCCCCCGCGGCCTGCGGGAGACTCCCGCACAACGCTCCAGCCCCGGAGGTCGCCATGGGCACCCCGCCCCGCCCCGTCGTCAAACGCACCGCGCGGGCGATCCTGCTGGAAATCGACCCGGACGACCCGCACGGCCCGGCCTCGATCGTGCTGATCAAACGGACCCGGCCCGGCTCCCCGCACCCGTACTGGATCACCCCGGGCGGCGGCGTCGAGGATGGCGACCGCACCGTGGTCGACGCCCTGCACCGCGAGGTGGACGAGGAGCTCGGCGGCAAGGTGGTGGGCGTCGTCCCCGCCTTCGTCGACACCGTCAGCCACACCCACCCCCACCCTCCGGGCGGGGGGACCCCCGTCGACGACGGCACCGTGCTCCACCCGCACGGGGTCAAGGTGCAGCACTTCTTCGTCTGCCGGCTGGCCTCGATGGACCTCACCCGGCGGCACGGCCCCGAGGTGGAGGAGCCCAACGGGGAGTACGAGGTGGTCCGGCTGCCCTTCACCCGGGAGGGCGTCACCTCGGTCAACGTCGTCCCGCCCAGCCTGCGCGCCTACCTGGCGGCCAACATCGAGGGCGTCCGCGCGCTGCTCGCGCCCGACCTGGGCTGAGCCCGGCGCGAGGCCCGGGGCAGGCCCGGCCGGCCCCCGGCCCGGGCCGAGCCCACCGGTCAGCCCGCTGCGAGGTCCCCCACCAGGTCGTGCCGGATCCGGTCCGCCGTCACCCCGGCCCGCAGCAGCACGCCGACCCCGCGCCGGACCATCGCAGCCGGCCCGCTGAGGTACGCCTCGCGGCCGGCCCACGGTCCGAACCGGCCGACCACCTCGGGCAGTTCACCGGCCAGCGCCCCGCTGCCCGAGGCGCCGGGTCCGGACAGCACCGGGCGCACCGAGAGCCACGGGTGGTGCCCGGCCAGCTCGCGCAGCGCCTCCAGCTCGTACAACTCCCCGGCCTGCCGGGCGCCGTAGAAGACCTCCACCGAACGGCCGGCCGCGCCGTGCGCGGCCACCTCCTCCACCAGCGCCCGGATCGGCGCGATACCGGTGCCGCCGCCCAGACAGAGCAGGTCCGCGCCGGCCGCGTGGTCGACGGTCATCGCGCCGGCCGCCGGACCCAGCCGCAGGACGTCCCCGGGCGCGGCCCGGTGGACGAGCGCGTTGCTCACCCAGCCCGCCTGGACGGCCTTCACGTGGAAGGTCAGCAGGCCGTCCGGCCGGGGCGCGGAGGCGAACGAGAAGTGTCGCCAGACCCTCGGCCACCAGGGCGTCTCCAGGCCGGCGTACTGCCCGGCGCGGTACGGATAGGGCTGGTCGGGGCGGACGGTGAGCACCGCGACGTCCCGGGTGCGGAGCTCGTGGGCGACCACCTCGCCCTGCCACCACGGCGGCGAGGTGCGGGCGGCCTCCTCGGCGGCGTCGATCATGATCGAGGAGACCAGCCGGTACACCCGGCGCCAGGCCAGCTCGGTCTCGGCGTCCCAGCGGCTGCCCGCGTACCGGGCCAGCGCCTGCACCAGGCACTCGCCCACCGGGCCGTAGTGGCCGGTCAGCGTCCCGTACCGGCGGTGGCCGCGGCCGAGCGCGCTCAGATAGGTGCGCAGGCCCTCCGGGTCACCGGCGCTGCGGGCGGCCATCAGCAGGGCACGGAAGAGGCGGTCCCGCTGGACGTCCATGGCGGCCGGGAAGAGCGCGCGGATCTCGGGGTGGTGCAGGAAGATCAGCGCGTAGAAGTGCGCGGTGGCCCGGTCGGCGACCGGCTCGACCACCGCCAGGCTGGTCCGGATCAGCTCGATGTCCCGGGCGGTGGGCGGCTGTCCGGCGGCGTTGCGGAGGTCGGGCGCGGGCGCGGCGACCTGCGCCGGGCGGGCGTCACCGAGGGCCTGCAGTGCCCAGGCCCGGCTCATCGGGGTCCCCCCGGCCGGAGGCTGGGGGAGGTCGCCCGGACCGGCCCAGTTGAGGCCGGGCGCGTGGGCGAACAGCGGCTCGACCACGGGGACGGGCGGCCCGGCGGGCGTGGACGGCGCCGGAACGGCGGGCGGCCGGGCCGGCGGGTCGGGGATCGGCAGGGCGGCGGCCACTGGTGCGAGGACGGCGGCCGGCGCCGCCACCGGCGGCAGGTCCGGCGGGTCCAGCGGCATCGGCGGGAGCACCATCGTGGCGTCCGCCCCGACGCCGGGAGCGGCCACCGGCGTGACGGCCGGAGCCGCGACGGCCGGAACGCCGAGCGACGCGAGGTCCGCCACGGGCTCCGGCACGCTGTCCGGCGTGGCGTCGGGCAGGGCGCCCGGCGTGGCGCCGGGTGCGAGCCCCGGCATCCCGGGTACGGCCGCGACGCCCGCCGAACCGTGCCCGCTACGGACCAGAAATGTTCTGCGGGACTTCACCGCAGCGTTTCGAGTACCCAAGAGAATCGTTTCGCCTCCGGCCGGCCTGCGCCACCACCTGGCTTGTCTCTGCTGACGCCCAGGCAGCGTGGCACGCCCGAAGTGCTCATCCGACAAATCGCGCGAAGCCCGGACACCCGCCCTCCGCACGCGCTACTCTCACTCGATCTGCGGTCGCCTTGCGTGGCGGCGCGGCCACGCAAGGCGATCACCCGCAGGTCACAGCTGTCGCAGCAGCATCCCCGGCTGCTCCACGCAGTCCGCCACGAACCGCAGGAAGCCGCCCGCCGTGCCGCCGTCGCAGACCCGGTGGTCGAAGGTGAACGACAGCTGCGTCACCTCGCGCACCGCCAACTCGCCCTGGTGGACCCAGGGTTTGGCGACGATCCGGCCGACGCCGAGCATCGCCGCCTCGGGGTGGTTGAGGATCGGGGTCGAACCGTCCACACCGAACACCCCGTAGTTGTTCAACGTGAACGTCCCGCCGGTGAGTTCGGCCGGCGTCAGCGAGCCGACGCGGGCCGCCTCGGTCAACCGGCCGAGCTCGGAGCCGAGTTGCTCGGTGGAGAGCTGCTGGGCGCCCCGCACCACGGGGACGACCAGGCCGCGCTCGCCCTGCGCGGCGAAGCCCAGGTGCACCGCCGAGTGCCTCAGGATGCCCGAACCATCCTCCGTCACACTGGAGTTGAGCTCAGGGAAGCGCGCCAGCGCGACCGTGCAGATCCGGGCCAGCAGCGCCAGCACGCTCACCTTCGGCCCCGGGGTGGCGTTCAACTGCCGCCGCAGCGCTATCAGTTCGGTGGCGTCCGCGTCGACCCAGCAGGTGGCCGCGGGGATCTCGCGGTGGCTGCGGGTGAGCTTCTCGGCCACCGCCCGGCGCAGTCCGCGCAGCGGGACGACACCGTCCGCGGCCGCCGCCGGGGCCGTGGAGCCCGGCGCGGCGGCCGGAGCGGGCAGTGACTTCGCCGCGGCCGCCCGTTCGACGTCCGCACGCATGATCAGCCCGTCCGGGCCGCTGCCGGTGAGCGCCGCCAGGTCGATCCCGTGCTCCCGCGCCGCCCGCCGCACCAGCGGCGAGATCACCGGCACGACCACCGGAGCCCGGGGAGCCGCCGGGGCCACGGGAGCCGCCGGAGCGGCCACCGCCACGGCAACGGGAGCAGGAGCCGTCGGCACCCCCACCCGCCGCCTGCGGCCGCCCCGGTCCGGCTCGGCGACGCCGTACCCGACCAGCGGCCGCTCCACCTCCGCCGTGACCGGCCGTCCGGCCGCCCCGAGGCCCTCCGCGGGCCCCTCCGCAGGCGCCACCGCGACCGTCACCAGCGGCGCGCCGACCGCCACCTCCTCGCCCGGCTCTCCGTACCGGGCGGTGACCACCCCGCCGTACGGGCAGGGCACCTCGACCACGGCCTTGGCGGTCTCCACCTCCACGACCGGCTGGTCGACCGCGATGACGTCGCCGACCTCGACCATCCAGCGGACCACCTCCGCCCCGGTGAGTCCCTCACCGAGGTCGGGCAGGGTGAACTCGCGCACGACGGGCATCATCCTCAGTCCTCCCACTGCAGCCGGGCGACCGCGTCCAGGATCCGGTCCACCCCGGGCAGGTGGTGGTGCTCCAGCATCGGCGGCGGGTACGGGATGTCGAAGCCGGTGACCCGCAGCACCGGTGCGGCCAGGTGGTGGAAGCAGCGCTCGGTGACCCGGGCGGCGATCTCCGCGCCGGTGCCGCCGAAGCCGCTCGCCTCGTGCACCACGACGGCGCGGCCGAGCGAGCGGACCACCCGGCAGACCGTCTCGTCGTCGAACGGCACCAGGGTCCGCAGGTCCAGCACCGCGAGGTCCCAGCCCTCGGCCTTCGCCGCCTCGGCCGCCTCCAGGCAGACCGGCAGCGAGGGCCCGTAGGTGATCAGCACCGCGGACGTCCCGGTCCGCCGCAGCACCGCCCGGCCGATCGGCTCGACCGGCGCCGACGGGTCGAACCCGGTCTTGCCCCAGTAGAGCCGCTTGGGCTCCAGGAAGACCACCGGGTCGTCGGAGGCGATCGACGCCCGCAGCAGGCCGTACGCGTCGGCCACCGTGGCCGGGGTGACCACGTGCAGGCCGGGGGTGGCGGTGTAGTACGCCTCGGAGGCGTCGCTGTGGTGCTCGACGCCGCCGATCCCGCCGCCGTACGGGATCCGGACGGTGATCGGCAGCGGGAGCTTGCCGGCCGTACGGTTGCGCATCTTGGCGACGTGCGAGAAGAGCTGCTCCAGCGCCGGGTAGGCGAAGGCGTCGAACTGCATCTCCACCACCGGGCGCAGCCCGTACATCGCCATGCCGATCGCGGTGCCGAGGATGCCCGCCTCGGCCAGCGGGGTGTCCAGACAGCGGTCCGGTCCGAACTCGGCGGTCAGCCCGTCGGTGATCCGGAAGACGCCGCCGAGCGCGCCGACGTCTTCGCCGAGCACGTGCACGGACGGGTCCTCGCGCAGGGAGTCGCGCAGCGCCGCGTTGAGCGCCTGCGCCATGGTGGCCGTGCGCGGGGCGTCGGAGGAGTGCCGTGCGGCGGCCCCGCCGAGGGTGGGGGCGGGCGTCGGGTGGGCGGTCTGGTTCATCGGTCGTGCACCTCGGCCTCGGCGGCCAGCTCGGCGGACAACTGGGCGGCCTGCTCCCGCAGTTGCGGGGTGGGCTCGGCGTAGACGTGGGAGAACAGGGCCATCGGGTCCAGCTCGGCGTCGGTGTGGAACTCGGCCCGCATCCGGGCCGCCAGTGCCTCCGCCTCGTCAGCCGCCTCCTGCACCAGGGAGTCGTCCAGGACGCCGAGTCCGCGTAGGTGGCGTTCCATCAGCAGGATCGGGTCGTGCTCCCGCCAGGCGGTCACCTCGGTGTCGTCCCGGTAGCGGGTGGCGTCGTCGGCGTTGGTGTGCGCCTCGATCCGGTAGGTGAGCGCCTCGACCAGGGTCGGGCCGCCGCCGGTCCGGGCCCGCTCGACCGCCTCGGCGAGCACGCTGTGCACCGCGGGCGCGTCGTTGCCGTCCACCAGCCGGCCCGGCATGCCGTAGCCGACGGCCTTGTGGGCCAGGCTCGGCGCGGCCGACTGCGCGGTGAGCGGGACGGAGATCGCGTACCCGTTGTTCTGCACCAGGAAGACGACGGGCGCCCGGAGCACCGCGGCGAAGTTCAGCGCCTCGTGGAAGTCGCCCTCGCTGGTGCCGCCGTCGCCGAGCAGCGCCAGCGCGACCACCGGCTCGCCGGCGAGCCTCGCGGCGTGCGCCAGCCCGACGGCGTGCGGGGCCTGGGTGGCCAGCGGCGTGCAGAGCGGGGCGGTGCGGGTGGCGCGCGGGTCGTAGCCGGTGTGGGCGTTGCCGCGCAGCAGGGTGAGCGCCTCCAGCGGGTCGACCCCGCGGGAGACCACCGCGAGGGTGTCGCGGTAGCTGGGGAAGAGCCAGTCGCGCTCGCCGAGCGCCAGCGCGGCGGCGACCTGGCAGGCCTCCTGGCCGGTGGAGGCCGGGTAGACGGCGAGCCGGCCCTGCTTGGTCAGGGTGGTGGCCTGCTGGTTGTAGCGGCGGCCGACCACCAGGCGGCGGTAGAGCTCGCGCAGCAGCGCGGGGTCGTACTTCTCCAGCTCGGGAGTGCCGAGCACGCGGACCGGCGAGGCGTCCGGGAGCAGGGGCGCCGGGTCGGTGCGCGGGGCGGTCGCCCCGGGCAGCCAGCCGGGCACCGCCGTGTGGTGTCTGTGGTCGAGAACGGTCATCTCGGGCACCTCCAGGGGTGGCGGGGGCTCCCTACCGATTGTTCGGTCGTCTGTTCATCTTGACCAGAAGCGTGACAAGGTGCTGGACAATCGGCCCGGGTGGCGGTCGACTGGTGGCATTGTGTCCAATCAGCAGGGGTGGGGGTCATGTCGACTGAACAGACGTCCAGGCTCGACCGTGTCGACCGGGCGATCCTGAGGCTGCTGCAACAGGACGGTCGCGCCTCGATCCGCTCGGTGGCCGAGCGGGTGCACGTGTCCCGGGCGAATGCGTACGCCCGGATATCCAGGATGGTCGAGGACGGCGTCATCCGCGGCTTCACCGCCCGCGTCGACCACGAAAAGGCAGGTCAGGGCGCATCCGCGTACGTCACCCTGAAGATCGTGCAGAACTCCTGGCGGACGGTCCGCGAGCAGCTGCTGGCGCTGCCCGGGGTCGCGCACATCGCCCTGGTCGGCGGGGACTTCGACGTGCTCCTGCTGGTGCACACCGCCGACAACCACGCGCTGCGGGAGCTGGTGCTGGGCAGCATCCAGTCCATCCCGCAGGTGCTCGGCACCCGCACGATGCTGGTCTTCGAGGAGACGGACCAGGTCCCCCCGGACTGAACCGCCCTACCGGGCCCGCAGCCCGTCGAAGGCCAGGTGCACCACCGCGTCCGCGACGCCGTCGGCCGCCCTGAGGCCCGGCCGGTACCACTCCACGATCGAGTTGATCATGCCGAAGAGCAGCCGGGTGGCCAGCCGCGGCTCGACGTCCGCCCGCAGCGCACCGTCCGCGACGGCCGCCCGTAGCAGCTCGGCGACTTGGTGGTCGAACTCCCGGCGCCGCTCCAGCGCCCACTGCTCGGCGGCCGTGTTGCCGCGCACCCGCAGCAGCAGGGTGACGTACGGCAGCTCCGCCAGCAGCACCTCCGCGGTCCGCCGCACCACGTGCTCCAGCCGCTCCACCGCCGGGCCGCCGACCGCACCCGGCTCGGCGAGGATGCCGAACAACCCGTCCAGCGCCCGCCCGACGGCGAGCCGGAGCAGCTCCTCCTTGCCGCGCACGTGGTGGTAGATCGAGGACTTGGAGATGCCCGCCGCCCGGGACAGGTCCTCCATCGAGGTGCCGTCGTATCCACGCTCGTTGAAGACGTCGACGGTCACCGCGAGCAGCGACTCCACGGTGTAGGCGGTGCGCGTGGTGTGATCGGCCATCCTCCGAGTATCCCCGCCTCCGCTGCGCCGGACGTGATCGGGTCGGGTGGTCCGCACCGGCTCCCGGTTGGTCCGCACCAACTCCGCGGCCGCACGTTCTAGACTCGGCGGACGATCGTCCAAGGCCAGCAGGGTGGGGTCCAGTCTGATGAGCGAGCGCAGCGAGCGAACCATCGAGGGGTGCGCGTTTCGCGAAGCGACCGCCGAGCGCGCGAGGTGGGACGCATGAGCGAGCGCAGCGAGCGAACCATCGAGGGGTGCGCGTTTCGCGAAGCGACCGCCGAGCGCGCGAGGTGGGACGCATGAGCGAGCGCAGCGAGCGAACCGTCGAGAGGTGCGCGTTTCGCGAAGCGACCGCCGAGCGCAGCGACGTGGGACGCATGAGCGAGCGCAGCGAGGTAGGGGCATGAGCGCAATACCGGCAGTCGCCTCCGACGTTCCCGAGCAGCGCAGCGACGAACCGGGATCCGCACCGGAGTCAGGCCTGCGCGAGCGCGCCCGTGCCCTGGCCCTCCGGTTCGGCCCGGCCGTCTGGTGTTACGCCGTGCTCAAGCTGCTCGGCTTCACCGTCTTCATGAAGCTGTTGTCGTTCTCCGGCGACTACCTCAAGAAGCACCCCCGGTTCGGCGGCGGCGCCAACCCCTGGGACGTCCTGGCCAGCTGGGACGGCTGGTGGTACCAGCAGATCGCCCAGTTCGGCTACCACCCGGCCCTGGTCCCGGTCCCCGGCGGCCTCCCCGGCTTCACCATCGAGCAGAACTCGGCGGCCTTCTTCCCGCTCTACCCGGGGCTGATGCGGCTGGTCTCGGACGGCACCGGGCTCGGGCTGTACGGCGCCGGGATGCTGGTCTCGGTGGTGGCCTCGCTGTTCGCCGCCGCCGGCATCTACGCGGTGGTGGACAAGCTGGCCGGTCCGCGGGCCGGCGTGATCGCGGCCGGGCTCTGGGCGATCGCCCCGGGCTCCGGCGCCGAGTGGGCGCTCTACTCCGACTCCCTGTTCGTCGCGCTGGCCGCGTGGGCCTGCTACTGCGTGATGACCAAGCAGTGGATCGCCGCCGGCGTGATCACCCTGGTCGCCGGACTCAACCGGCCGACGTCCGCGGCGCTGATCGGCGCCGTCGGCCTGGCCGCGCTGGTCGAGCTGTACCGGCGGGAGAGCGGCGTCGCCCGCCCGCTGACCGCGATGCTGCTGGCCCCGATCGGCCTGCTCGGCTACGTCGGCTGGGTCGGCTGGCGGACGGACGACTGGGGCGGCTACTTCAAGCTCCAGCACGATGCCTGGCTGCACTACTTCGACTTCGGCCACGGCACCTTCGAGGCGATCCGCGGCGTGCTGCTGGGCCGGTCGGACTACCCGTTCGCCTGGCCGGTGACCGACCTGCTGGCCACCCTGATCGTGGTGACGCTGCCGGTGCTGATCGTGCTGCTGGTCCGGCTCCGCCCGCCGCTGGTGCTGACCGCGTACACCCTGGCCACGATCGTCTCGGTGCTCGGCAGCCTGGGCATCTTCGGCAACACCTCGCGGTACCTGCTGCCGGCGTTCCCGCTGCTCATCGCGCTGGCGGTGGCGATGCGCAAGCTCAGCTGGCCGGTGCTGGCCGCGGTGCTCGGCACCGGCGCGCTCGCCTCCGGCTGGTACGGCGGGTATGTGATCTTCGAGCTGGGCATTCCGTAGGCCGCGGGCCGAAGACTCCTGCGGGGGCGCGTCCACTCCGGACGCGCCCCCGTCTGCGTCCGGCAGCCGGTCCGCGCCGAGATCGGGCCGCGCCTGCGAACTCCGGTCAGACGGACCCTCTTGAGCCGACCGATCGTTCGGTTACTCTGTGACGTGTCCCGTCCTCCCCTCTGAGGAGCGCACACCATGTCCGCAGCGGTCACCCACCCCCTCGTCGCCGAGCTCGCCGAACGCCACCAGGCCACCCTGGACGCCGCGCTCGCCGCCGCCGCGAAGCGCGACTACTGGTCGCCCTACCCCGAGTTCCCGAAGGCCTACGGCGAGAGCGGGGCAGCGGACGGCAAGGCCGCCTTCGAGGCCCTGCTGAACAACCCGTTCGCCCTCGATCAGCACCCCGCCGACGGCGACCTGGTCGGCGGCGAGGCCTCCCCGTACGGCGTCGAGCTGGGTATCGGCTACCCGCACGCCGAGCCGGACGCGCTGATCGCCGCGCTGACCGCCGCCCGGCCCGGCTGGGCCGCCGCCACCCCGCTCGACCGCGCCGTCGTCTGCCTGGAGATCCTGGCCCGGATCAACGCCCGCTCGCACGAGTTCGCACACGCGGTGATGCACACCACGGGCCAGGCGTACGGCATGGCCTTCCAGGCCGGCGGCCCGCACGCCCAGGACCGCGGCCTGGAGGCGGTCGCCTACGCGTACGCCGAGCAGACCCGGCTGCCGCGGCAGGCCGGCTGGTCCAAGCCGCAGGGCAAGCGCGACCCGCTGGTCATGACCAAGGAGTTCACCGTCGTCCCGCGCGGTCTCGCGCTGCTGATCGGCTGCAACACCTTCCCCACCTGGAACGGCTTCCCCGGCCTGTTCGCCTCGCTGGCCACCGGCAACCCGGTGCTGGTCAAGCCGCACCCGCGCGCCATGCTGCCGCTCGCCCTGACCGTGAAGATCGCCCGCGAGGTGCTCGCCGAGGCCGGGTTCGACCCCAACCTGGTCTGCCTGGCCGCCGAGCACGAGGGCGGCACCGTCGCCCAGACGCTCGCCGTCCGCCCCGAGATCAGGCTGATCGACTACACCGGCTCCACCGCCTTCGGCGACTGGCTGGAGGAGAACGCCCGGCAGGCCGAGGTCTACACCGAGAAGGCCGGCGTCAACACCGTCGTCGTCGACTCCACCGACGACTACCGGGGCATGCTGAACAACCTGGCCTTCTCGCTCTCGCTCTACAGCGGCCAGATGTGCACCACCCCGCAGAACCTGCTGATCCCGCGCACCGGCATCGACACCGACCAGGGCGCCAAGTCCTACGACGAGGTGGTGACCGACCTCGCCGCCGCCATCGAGGGCCTGCTCTCCGACGACGCCCGCGCCGCCGCCCTCCTCGGCGCCGTGGTCAACCCCGGTGTGCTCCAGCGCACGGTCGCCGCGGCCGGCGGCGAGTACGGCGAACTCGCCCTCGCCCCGCGGGTGGTGACCTCGCCCGAGTTCCCGGCCGCGACCGTCCGCACCCCGGCGCTGATCAAGCTGGACGCCGACAAGCCGGACGACCGGGCGGTCTTCCGGAGCGAGTGCTTCGGCCCGGTCTCCTTCGCCGTCGCGGTCGAATCCACCTCCGCCGCGGTGGAGTTGATGCGCGACACGGTCCGCACCCAGGGGGCGATGACCGCCTCCGGCTACACCACCTCGCCCGAGGTGGAGTCTGCCCTGGTCGAGGCCGCGCTCGACTCCGGCGTCTCGCTCTCGCTCAACCTCACCGGCGGCGTGTACGCCAACCAGACCGCCGCCTTCTCCGACCTGCACGGCACCGGCGCCAACCCGGCCGCCAACTCCGCCTACTGCGACGGCGCGTTCGTCGCCAACCGGTTCCGCACCGTGGAGGTCCGGCGCCACAGCTGAGTCACCTCCTCCGGGCCCCGGCGGCACGACGCCGGGGCCCGGAGATTCACAGCCCCACCCCGGGCAGCGATGATGGAGCCGGGAGAACGCCGCCGACCGCGGCCGACCATCGTCCGATCACGGGGAGCTGACACATGACAGCCAAGCAGACCGTCACCGACGTCCTGATCGTCGGCGCCGGACCGACCGGGCTGCTGCTGGCCGGGGACCTGGCCACCGCCGGCGTCCGGGTCACCGTCCTGGAGAAGCGCGGCAGCGAATCGAACCTCACCCGGGCCTTCGCCGTGCACGCCCGCACCCTCGAAATGCTGGACGCCCGCGGCCTGGCCGACGAGCTGATCGCCACCGGCGTCCCGCTCGGCTCGCTGCGGCTCTTCGACCGGCTCCGGGTCGACCTCGGCAGCCTGCCGACCCGGTTCCCGTTCGTCCTGATCACCCCGCAGTCGAACACCGAACGGCTGCTCCAGGAGCGCGCGCTGAAGGCCGGCGCGACCATCCTGCGCGGCGCCGAGGTCACCGGGCTGCGCCAGGACGCCGAGGGCGTCACGATCGAAACGCTCCCCCACCCTCCGGGCGGGGAGACCCCCATGGACGGCGCCACCGTCACCCACCGGGCCCGCTACGCCGTCGGCACCGACGGCGTCCACTCCACCGTCCGCGACCTGCTCGGCATCCCCTTCCCCGGCGAGTCCGTGGTCAACTCCGTGGTGCTGGCCGACGTCCGGCTGGAGCGCGCCCCCGACGAGGTGATCACCGTCGGCGCCACCGAGGACGGCTTCGCCTTCCTGGCCCCGTTCGGTGACGGCTGGTACCGGGTGATCGCCTGGGACCGGCACGACCAGCACCCCGACGGCACCCCGCCCTCGCTCGACCGGATCGCCGAGATCACCCGCGGCACCCTCGGCGAGGACTACGGCCTGCACGACGCCCGGTGGTCGTCCACCTTCCACAGCGACGAGCGTCAGGCCCCCAACTACCGCTCCGGCCGGGTCTTCCTGGCCGGCGACGCCGCCCACTGCCACTCCCCGGCCGGCGGCCAGGGCATGAACACCGGCCTCCAGGACGCCGCCAACCTCTCCTGGAAGCTCACCGCCGCCGTCCGGGGCTGGGCCACCGACGCCCTGCTCGACACCTACCAGACCGAGCGGCACCCGGTCGGCAAGATGGTGCTGCGCAGCTCCGGCGCACTGGTCAGGCTCGCCCTCGCCCACTCCGCGCCCACCCGCGCCCTGCGCGGCGCCCTCACCACCGTCGCCGAGCACCTCGACCTGGTGGCCGAGCGCGGCGCGAAGATGGTCTCCGGCATCGGCATCAAGTACGCCGCTCCCAAGGACGCCCACCCGTTGGTCGGCCGGCGCGTCCCGGACCTTCGGCTCACCGGCCTGGAGCAGCCCCAGGAGGGCGGGCCGACCGCGCCCGAACGGCTCTACGAGGCGCTCCGCGCGGGGAAGTTCGTGCTGGTCAGCAATGACGAACTGTCCGCCGCTGCCCCGTGGGCGGACCGCGTGGTCACCGCCGCCCCGGCCGACCCGCACGGCAAGCTGCGGGACACCGTCCTGCTGATCCGCCCCGACGGCTACGCCGCCTGGGCCGCCGTCGACCCGGGCCGCGGCGAGCTCCGCACCGCCCTCGCCCAGTGGCTCGGCGCCCCCGCCGACGCCTGACCCCCGCCCCGCGGGCGTAAGGGCGCCCCCGCCCCTACGCCCGCACCCGGGCCACGCGTCCTCCCGGCCTTCTCAGGCCTTCACCTTCTCGTAGTGCCGCGCCGCCTTCGCCCGGTTCCCGCACACCGCCATCGAGCACCACCGCCGCCGCCCGTTCTGCGACGTGTCGAAGAAGTGCAGGATGCAGGCCTCGTGCGCGCACTTCTTGATCCGGTGCGCCCCCTGGCCGAGCAGGCCGAGCAGGTCGTCCGCCGCCAGCCAGGCCGCCAGCCACTCCGGGCGGTCCGCCTCGGCGCTCTCGGCCGGCCCCTGCGGCCCGAGCTCCCGCCGCAGCCGCCCGTGCCGCAGCACCTCGTTCAGCCCGGCCACCGCCTCCGCCCCCGGCGCACCGTGTTCGTCGAGGTCGCGGACGACCGCCGCCAGCGCCTCCCGCGCCTCCCGCAGGGCGGCGAGCCCCGCGTCCCCGGCCGGGCAGCGCGCGGCGAGGCCGGCGGAGGCGAGCCAGATCCCGAGGCCCTCCGGTCCGGCCAGCAGGTCGTTGACCGGCGTGCCCGTCCAGCGGGTGTTCAGCAGGTCCAGCGAGAGCGGCTCGCCGATCAGCGGGCGCGGGTCCCGCGGGTCTGCCTTCCGGTCCGTCATCGGTTCTCCCTCGGTCGCGCCCGATACCCGATTCTACGTCCGGCCCGGTCTGTCCCGAATTCGTCCGGCCGGAATCGGTCCGGTCGGAATCAGGGATCCGATCGGGGGTCGAACCGGAATTCCCGCCATTAACTGTATGGAGCCGTCTCCATTCGGTTCTCCACAGTTGACTGTTTTTTAGCAACGGATTGCTTGACCATAAGCCAATTGCCGGACCCCTTCTGACATGTTCTAGCCAGCGTCTCACCCCAGCGACGCCCTGGCCCCTGCCGGCCCCCACACGCCGGCCAGAGGAGGATTCCGTGCGCCCCCGCTCCCTTGCCCTCGCCGCGGCCCTTGCCGTTCTGCCGCTGACCGCCGTCTCGCTCGGCGTCACCGCCGCGCAGGCTGCCCCCAACCCCAACGCCTCCGCGCCCCGCGTCTCGCTGCCGAACACCGTGACCCCCGCGGTGGCCCGTTCGGAGAAGAAGGGCGACGTCCCCGCCGACCAGCAGCTCACCGTCGCGATCAGCCTCAAGCTGCGCAACACCGCCGAGCTGGACCGCTTCCTCACCGCGGTGGCCACCCCGGGCACGCCCGAGTACGGCCGGTTCCTGACGCCGCAGCAGTTCACCGAGCGCTTCGGCCCGACCCAGGCCGGCGTCGAGCAGGTCAAGTCGTACCTGGCCGCCCAGGGCCTGACCGTCTCGGGAGTCAGCGACAACCGCCAGGTGGTCAACGCGCACGGCACCGCCGAGCAGATCGCCAAGGCGTTCGGCACGCACGAGAGCGCCTACCTGGACCCGCAGCAGCAGCGCACCTTCTTCGCCAACGACGCGGCCGCGTCCGTCCCGGCGGACCTGGCCGACGTGGTGCAGGGCATATCCGGCCTGAACAACCACACCGTCCGGACGACCCGCAACGTCAAGCCCTCCAGCACGCCGGCCGCCCCCAACGCGACCACCGCCGCCCCGAGCGGCTTCGGCCCGGGCCAGTACGACGGCGCCTACAACCTCGACAAGACCGGCGCCGACGGCACCGGAGTGACCGTCGCCCTCTGGGAGTTCGACGGCTACAGCGCCAACAACCTGAAGACGTACGACTCCCAGTACGGTCTGACCGGCCCGGCCGTCTCCACGGTCTCGGTGGACGGCGCCAACTACGACAGCAAGCCCGGCGAGGGCCAGGGCGAGGTCGAGCTGGACAGCGAGATCGTCCGCGGTGTCGCCCCCAAGGCGACCCAGCTCGTCTACGAGGCGCCCAACAGCGACCAGGGCGAGATCGACATGGCCGCCAAGATCGTCGCGGACAACCGGGTCTCGGTCATCTCCATCTCGTGGGGCTCCTGCGAGCCGGACACCACCGCCTCCTCGATGACGGCGGTCGACAACTCGTTCAAGCAGGCCGCCGCCCAGGGCATCTCGATCTTCTCGGCCTCCGGCGACGACGGCTCCCGCGACTGCACCCGCTCCACCAGCGGCTCCTCCGTCAAGGCGGTCGACTTCCCGGCATCCAGCCCGCACCAGACCGGTGTCGGCGGCACCAACCTCAAGGTCTCCGGCAGCGCCTACTCCTCCGAGAGCGCCTGGAGCACGGCCGGCGGCGGCGTCTCCACCGTCTTCCCCAAGCCGAGCTGGCAGACCGGCACGGGCGTGACCGGCACCATGCGCACCGTCCCGGACGTCTCCTCCAACGCCGACCCGGCCAGCGGGTTCGCGATCTACACCGCCGGCGGCTGGCAGGTGTACGGCGGCACCAGCGCGGCCGCGCCGCTCTGGTCCGGCTACGCCGCCCAGTTCAACCAGAAGGCCAAGGCCGCCGGTCAGCCCGTCCTCGGCGAGGCGAGCCCGAAGCTGTACGCGGTCGCCAACAGCAGCAGCTACGGCACGACGTTCCACGACGTGACCACCGGCAAGAACCAGGACTTCTCCACCAAGGCCGGGTACGACCAGGTCACCGGCTGGGGCAGCCCGATCGCGGACGCCCTGAACACCGCGCTGCTCGGCACCACCCCGCCCCCGTCCGGCGGCTGCACCGCGACCCAGCTGATCGGCAACGGCGGCTTCGAGACCGGCACCGCCGCGCCGTGGACGGCGTCCAGCGGCGTGGTCGACAGCAGCACCGGTGAGGCCGCTCACTCCGGTTCCTGGAAGGCCTGGCTGGACGGCTACGGCAGCTCCCACACCGACACCCTGTCGCAGACCGTCTCGATCCCGGCCGGCTGCAAGGCCACCCTCTCGTTCTGGGTGCACATCGACACCGCCGAGACCGGCACCACCGCGTACGACAAGCTGACCGTCCAGGCCGGCTCGACCACGCTGACCACCCTGTCGAACGCCAACGCGGCCGCGGGCTTCGTCCAGAAGTCCTTCGACCTCTCGGCCTTCGCCGGCCAGACGGTGACGGTCAAGTTCACCGGCACCGAGGACACCTCGCTGAAGACCAGCTTCGTCCTGGACGACGCCGCCCTCAGCGTCTCCTGACCAGTCTCGCCCCCACCCCGTCGGGGCGGTCCGCACCTGGACCGCCCCGGCGGTGTGTTTCCGCACTGTTTCGAGATCGCTAACCTTGCTGTCGAACACCCGTGACTACTGTCATACGCACGACTGATGACGTAGCCTCTCGACCGTGCATAGGGTTCCCCACAGCTCGGTGAAGCCGCTGACGGCGCGCCTAGGCGCCGGACCGGCCGCGCCGAACCCGCCTGCTGGGGAAGGTAACCGTATGGGCTCACAACACCCCCAGGACGCCCGGCTCCGGCTGGTCGGCCCGCGCCCCGGCGCGCCCGCACCCGCCGCCACGCCGATCCCGCCCTCCGCCGCAGCACCCACGACCGCAGCGCCCGCGACCCCGGCGCCCCCGACCGCAGCGCCGGCCCCCGGCCGCCCCGCGCCCGCCGGGGGCTTCGCCGACGCCCTGAACCTGGCGATCGAGGCCAGCGGCCTGAGCCTGGACCGGATCCGCGCCGCCCTCGCCCAACGCGGTGTCAGGGTCAGCGTCACCACGCTGAGTTACTGGCGGCGCGGCCGCAGCCAGCCCGAGCGGGCCAGCTCACTGCGCGCCGTCCACCTGCTGGAGGAGCTGCTCGGCCTGCCGCACTCCACCCTCTCCGCGCTGCTCGGCCCGCCCCGTCCGCGCGGGCGCTGGGCCGCCGCCGCGAACACGGCGCACCTGCGGCTGGAGGACGTCTGGCCGGGCGAGCAGGAGATCGCCGACGTCTTCACCGAGCTGAACGCCCCGCCGGTCGGCGAACTGGAGCGGCTCTCCATCCACGACTCGTACTACGTCGACTCCGAGCGCCGCGGCAACCTGCTGCGGATGCGCCAGGTCGTCCGCGCCACCGTCGGCGGGGTGGCCCGCTGCCTGGTCGTGCACAAGGCCGACGAGGAGGCCACCGGCTGCCCCGAGATCACCTCGGTCCGGCACGGCCGGCTGGGCAGGGTCCGCCGCCGCCCGGAGGTCGGCCTGGTGGTCGGCGAGCTGATGCTCGACCGGCCGCTCGCGCTGGGTGACAGCACGGTCTTCGAGTACGAGGTGGAGATCCCGCCCGGCGGCCCGACACTGGAGTACAGCCGCCGCTTCGCCATCCCGGTCCGCGAGTACGTGCTCCAGGTGCACTTCGACCCGGCGGCCGTCCCGGTCCACTGCGAGCGCTACGACCGCGCCCCGGGCGAGGACGTCGACCGCCGCCGCGAGCAGCTCTGGATCGGCGCCTCCGCCAGCGCCCACGTGCTCGCCCCCGACCAGCAGCCGGGCCACGTCGGCATCCGCTGGGAGTGGGAGTAGCCCACCGCGCACCGCGCGACCGGCCTCCGCTCCGCCATCTTACTCATTTGTCATGACACCGCCACCCCCTTGCCCACCTAACCCCCTCGCGCGCGAGTACTGGTTGACGCCCCACTGCCTAACCACTAACGTCTATGGCAACAGTTAGACATTGGCGTCCGCGGACGTCCCAGCCACGGGAGTGACCAGCCATGTCCAGCACCACCCTCAGCAGCACCACCCTGCAGACCGGTCACGTGGGCCTGAACGTCACCGACCTGGACCGCTCGATCGCCTTCTACCGGCGCACCCTCGGCCTGGAGCTGATCAACGAGGGCACCGACCCGGACCGCCGCTTCGCCTTCCTGGGCCGCGACGGCCGGCTGCTGATCACGCTCTGGCAGCAGAGCACCGGCACCTTCGCCACCGCCGCTCCCGGCCTCCACCACCTCTCGTTCCAGGTCGACTCGCTGGACGAGGTCCGCGCCGCCGAGCAGGTGCTGCGCGAGCTGGGCGCCGAGTTCGCCCACGAGGGCGTCGTCCCGCACGGCGAGGGCGCGGCCTCCGGCGGGATCTTCTTCACCGACCCGGACGGCATCCGGCTGGAGATCTACACCCCGAAGGGCGTGGACGAGACCGGGGCCGCCGCCCCCGCCGGCTCCGCCCCGACCTGCGGCTTCTTCTAGATCGCGCGGACCGGCGGCTTCTCCCGGACCCGTCCGTACCTGCGGCTCCGTCCGGACCCGTCCGGGCCAGCGGCTTCTCCCGGGTCCGGACGGACCTACCACCCCGCCAGGACAGGAGGCACGCCATGACCGGCAGTACGCCCTACCACCCGGGCGAGCGCGCGGTGCAGGCCCGGGCCGGCCGCAGCGACCGGGCCGACCACTCGGGCCGCGCGATCGGCAGCACCATCCCGGCCGTGGCCGCCCGCTTCCTGGCCGAGCGGCAGCTCCTGGTGGTCGGCGCCGCCGACGCCGACGGCCGGCTCTGGGCCACCCAGCTCACCGGCGGGCCCGGCTTCCTGCGGGCCCGCGACGACCGGACCCTCACGGTGGCGGCCCGTCCCGCCGCCGACGACCCGCTGGCCGCCGCACTGGCCGGGCCGGCCGAGGTCGGCACCATCGCGCTGGATCCGGCCGGCCGGCGCCGGATGCGGCTCAACGGCCGCTCCGTGCCGGACGGCCGGGGCGGCCTGGTGGTCACCGCCGACCAGGTCTACGCCAACTGCCCGAAGTACATCCAGCGACGCAGCCCGCTGGCGCAGCCGGCCGCCGGGACCCCGCACGCGGTGGCCGCCGGGCCGGTCCTCTCCACCGTCCAGCAGCTGGCCGTGGCCACCGCCGACACCTTCTTCGTCGCCACCGCCGGCCCGGACGGCCGGGTGGACGCCTCGCACCGGGGCGGCAACCCCGGCTTCCTCAGGGTGCTCGGACCGGACCGGCTGCGCTGGCCCGAGTACGCCGGCAACAGCATGTTCATGACCCTCGGCAACCTGGAACTCGACCCGCGCGCCGGCGTACTGCTGCCGGACTTCGAGACCGGCGGGGCACTGCTGATCACCGGCGAGGCCCGGACCGACTGGTCCGAGCAGGCCGCGGCCGGCCTGCCCGGCGCCGAGCGGGTGGTCGACCTCACCGTCACCGGCGTCCTCGAACTGGCCGATGCCACCCCGCTGACCTGGACCGATCCCGAGTACTCACCCGCCAACCCGCCGACCGCCGCCTGACCGCGCGTCGCACGACCGGTCTGACCGCCCGCCAGGTCCATCCCGGCACTACCGTCCCTCCTCCGCCCGCGCCACGCCGGGGCCGCCGAACGGCCGTCACCCTCCCAGCCCAGCCCACCGCGCCGCACACCCGTCCGGTTTGGGAGTTTGGTCCCGATGACACATGCCATCGGCCTGGAAAGGTCGGTCCTGTCGAGCTGTCAGGGCCGGACCGGGAAAGAGGCGGAGAATGACCCGTACCGACCAGCTGACCCCGTTGCTGCAGTTCGACGAGGTCGAACCGGACGACGACTGCATATGCGGGGGCTGCAGCGCCCGTCGCCGGGCCCGGCTGCACGCCGCCCCGGTCCACGAGGGCGGCCATGCCGCGTCCCGCAGCGTCCGCCGCCGCGCCGCCGTGCTGATGGCCGCCGTCGGCACCGCGCTCGGCGGCGGTGCGGCCGGAGCCGCCGGTGCCGCTGCAGCCCCCACCCCCGCCCCGAGCCCGGGCGGCAACAGCGCCACCCAGCCGCCCAGGACCCCGCAGGGCGAGGTCGGCGACCTCTACGGCGACGACGGCCGCGGGTTCGCCGCCCCGCGCGCCACCGCGGTGCCGGTCACCCGGGCGCAGATCATCCAGCGGGCACAGAGCTGGGTCGACCAGAAGGTCCCGTACAGCATGAGCAGCTACTGGTCGGACGGCTACCGCCAGGACTGCTCCGGCTTCGTCTCGATGGCCTGGGGCCTGGGCAGCAGCCAGACCACCTGGACCCTGCCCGACTTCGCCGACCGGATCACCAAGGCCGACCTCCAGCCCGGCGACATCCTGCTCTTCAACAACCCGGCCAGCCCGCAGGCCGGCTCGCACGTCGCCGTCTTCGGCGGCTGGACGGACTCCACCCGTACCCGTTACCTGGCCTACGAGCAGACCTCCCCCGGCACCACCCAGCGGGACACCCCGTACGCGTACTGGTCCAACTCCGCCTCGTACGTCCCGTACCGCTCCAGGGAGCTCTCCGGCGGCAGCAGCAACGACGGCTCCTCGTCGACCGCCTTCCCCGGAGCCGACACGTTCGGTCCGGGCGCGAACAACGCGTACGTCACCAAGCTCGGCCAGATGCTGGTGCAGCGCGGCGGCGGAAGGTTCTACACCGAGGGCCCCGGCCCGCGCTGGAGCGAGAGCGACCGCAAGGCCACCGAGGCGTTCCAGCTCGCCCAGGGCTGGCGCGGCGCCGAGGCCGACGGCCTGCCGGGCAAGGACACCTGGGACCACCTGGTCAACGGCAAGGGCCGCGACATCGACGGCGCCACCCCGCTCCCGCCCCCGGCGGCGACCCCCGGGGTGCCCGCCTTCCCCGGAGCCGACCGGTTCGCCCCCGGCGCCGCCGACGACTTCGTCCGGCAGCTCGGCGAGCAACTGGTCCGCAGGGGATTCGGCCGCTTCTACACCGACGGCCCGGGCCCCCGCTGGAGCGAGAGCGACCGCCGCAACGTCCAGGCCTTCCAGGAGGCCATGGGCTGGCGCGGCACGGAGGCCGACGGCTACCCGGGCCCGGACACCTGGAAGCGGCTCTTCTCCTAGCCGCCGGCCAACCGCCCGCCGGCACCCGCCCGCCGGCGCACACCCGTCAGCCGCCGACCGCCGACCAGCCCCCGGCCAACCGCCCGCCCGCTAGCCCACGCGTCCGCCCGGCAGGGGAGCACCGGGCGGGCGCCCCGACATCCAGTGGAAGAGCCCCATCGCGACGCTGGTCGCCAGGTTGAAGCTGGAGACCCCGGGCTGCATCGGCACCGCCACCAGCCGGTCGGCGCGCGCCTTCAGCTCCTCCGAGACGCCGTGCCGCTCGGTGCCGAAGGCGAGCAGCGCGTCGTCCGGGAAGGACACCGTCCGCACGTCGGCCCCCTCCGGGTCCAGGACGTAGAGCGGGCCGGCCGGCAGCTCCGGCAGCGCCAGCCGCTCGACGGCGGTGGCGAAGTGCAGGCCGGCGCTGCCCCGGACGACGGTGGGGTGCCACGGGTCCAGGTCGCCGGTGGTCACCACACCGGTGGCGCCGAAGCCCGCCGCCAGGCGGATCACCGCGCCGACGTTGCCCAGGTTGCGCGGGTTCTCCAGCAGCACGACCGGAGCCGTCCGGGGCCGCCGGGCGAGTGCGGCCAGGTTGGCCCCGGCGGTGGGCCGGGCGGCCAGCGCGATCACGCCGGTCGGGTGCAGCCGCGGCGCGAGCTCCCGCAGCTCCGCCTCCGGCACCTCGGCCGCCAGGCCGTCCAGCGCGGGCACCACGTCCTCGGCCAGCTCGGCGGCGAGCGCCAGCAGCGCCGCCCGGTCGGCGGTCAGCACCTGCCGGACGTCCCCGCCGAAGCGCAGCGCGTGCTTCAGCGCGTGGAAGCCGTCCAGCAGCACCGTCCCGGGCGCCCGGGCACCCGCCCGCCAGGCCCGCACCAGCTCGTCGTTCATGCCGCTCACTCTGCCACCCCGCCGGCCGGCGGCCGCAGCCGCCCGACTCCGCCGCCCTGGCCGTGACCGTCGCCGTGGCCGTCGCCGTGACCGTCGCCGTGACCGTCCGGCACGCCCTACCGGGCCGTCGACTCCTGCGCGCGCTGCGCCGGGGTGGCCGTGCCGCCCCCGCGCAGTGCCCGTTCCAGGTCCTTCAAGGCCTGGAGCAGCAGCCGGGTACTGGACCGGACGACGTCCCGCTGCACGCCGGCCGGCGCCCCGGCCAGGCGCTCCTCCAGCTGGGCGTGCGCCTCCCGGACCGCGCCGAACTCCACCGGCCGGCCGGTGAGCAGCGCGCCCGCCGCCAGCGCGGTGGCCAGCCGCAGCTCCTCCGCGAACTCGGCCGTCCCGGGCACCGGTTCGGCGTCGGCGGCCGGCAGGTGGGCCTCCAACAGCACGGCGACCCGCCCCAGGTGACCGACCGCGGCCCGGGCCCGGTCGAGCTGACGGCGGCTCACCCCGGGCAGCCCGGAGGCGTGCCGGCCGGGTTCGGCGTCGGCCCGCTCCATCGCCTGGAGCAGCTCGGAGCGGGCCTCCCGGGAGTCCAGCAGGGCCGACCGCACCTCCCGCCCGCGCGGCGCCGCCGGGTGCTCGTAGACGGCGACCACGGCGGCCGCGTACCGCCCGGCGGCGGCCAGCCACTCGGCCAGCCGTTCGCCGAGCCGGGCGGTCTGCCAGGTCGGGAAGAGCGCGTAGACGAGCAGCGCGACCGAACCGCCGAGCAGCGTCAGCCCGACCCGCTCCACCGCGGTGACCAGCGGGTTCCCGGCCTGCAGCCCGAGCAGGAAGACCACGTACGAGGAGACTCCGACCGTCATCAGCGCATAGCCGGTGCGCAGCGTCAGGTACGCGACGCCGATGCAGAGCACCGCGAGCGCGGCCAGCACCCTCCCACCGGGGTGGGCCAGCTGCACCACCAGGGTGGAGACGGCGACGCCGACCATCGTCCCGGCCAGCCGGGCCACGCCCCGGCTGTAGGTCTGCGCGAAGTCGGGCCGCATCACCATGGCGGCGGTCATCGGCGCCCAGTAGCCGTGCTCGAAACCGGCCAGCCGGGCGAGCAGGTAGGCGAGGGTGACCACCGCGGTGAGCCGGACGGCGTGCTGGAAGACGGCCGAGTGCGGCTGGAGCTGGCGGCGCACCGCGCGGACGGCGACCGGCAGCATCCGGGAGAGCGGCGGTTTGCGCAGCGCCCCTCCGGCCCCGACCACGGGGGTGCTGATGGTGTCCTCGTCGCCGCGTTCCAGGGAGTCGGCGGCCTTGCGCAGCAGCCCGGCCAGCCGGCGGGCGGCCCGCCGGGCGGCGCCCCGCAACTCCGGTCCCTCGACCGGGACGGCCAGGGTGAGCGCGGCGCGGAGCGGTGTGGGCACGTCCGGCCGGAGGCTGGGGGAGAGCTGCAGCGGGTCCCCGGTGCGGATCGCCTTGGCGAGGGCGTCCATGGCCTCGGCGGCGGCGGCCAGGACGGCCCGCGCCCGGTCGCGTTCCGGGCCTTCCGCCGGGGCGCCGACCTTGGGGTCGGCGAGCGCGGCGAGGGTGGGGCGGATCCGTTCGGCGAGGCCGCGCAGGCCGCGCATCTCGGGCGGCCGGTGGCGGTCCTGCCAGGGGGTCAGCGCGGCCGCGTGCCGGGCCGTCATGAAGGGTGCCGGGTCGACGTGCGCGGTCGGGTCCTGGCGCAGCCGGCGGGCGTAGTCGGCGAGTTCGGCGTAGGTGTCGGCGAGCGCCTCGCGCTGGGCGGTCCAGCTGCCGATCGGCCAGATCGTGATGACGACCGCCTGGACGAGGCCGCCGAGCGCGCAGACCAGCCCGTGGCCGAGCGCGGCCGGCACGCTGACCGGCAGCTGGACCACGACCAGCATCACCGCCAGGGTGTTGGCCGCGACCACCCCGGCGGTGGGCCCGATCGCCCAGGCCAGCCCCGCGCCGAAGGCCCAGACGGCGAGCAGCACGGGGAAGGCGCCGGGCACGCCGGCGGCCAGATAGCCGAGGAAGGTACTGGTGCCGAGCCCGATCCCGGCCGCGACGGCGAGCGAGGCCCGGGGCCGGAAGCTGCGCTGGAAGGTGGCCGTCCCGGCGATGAAGGCGCCCATCGCGGCCGAGGTGGCGAGCCGCGGCCCGCCCAGTGCCAGTGTCGGGAAGAGCACCAGCGCGACCGCACCGGCGCCGCGGACCGCCCGTTTGGGGTCGGTGAGCGCCCGGTCGAGCGTCAGTCCGGTCCGCGCGGTGTCTCGGAGTGCGGCGAACCAGGACATACCGGTCAGCTTAGGGGAGGGGCTCCTCCGGGAGCCGGTTCCCCCGGACGCGCGCCCCCACGCCCCCGATCCGCGCGGCCGCCCAGAGCAGCGCGGCCGTCGGCAGGAAGACCGCGTCCGCCGCGACCATCGCCAGCGAGAACACCGGCAGCCCGAGCAGCACCGCGATCCCCAGGTGCTCGGCCATCATCACCACCAGCAGCGCGTTCTTGACCCGCCGGCTGACCAGCGTGAACGGGAACGCCACCTGGAGGATCACCGTGCCGTAGGAGATCAGGAAGACCGGCAGCAGGGCCGAGGCGACCAGCCCGGAGAGCCACGGCCAGGGCGTGAAGTAGTCCAGGTGCAGCGGGTAGTAGAGCGCGGTGCCGTCCTGCCAGCGCGAGCCCTGCACCTTGTACCAGCCGGCCGTCGCGTAGATCAGCACCACCTCGGCGGCGATCACCAGCATCGCGCAGTTGTGCACCATGGTCGCCAGCGCGTCCAGTACCGCCCGCGGTTCGCCGTCCGGCCGCAGCCGTCCGAGCGCCCACCAGAGCCCGGCCACCGCCCAGAGGCCCCAGAACACCGGGGACCAGCCCAGGTACGGGAAGGCCGCGGTCGTCCAGGTCAGGCTCTCCCCGGAGAAGCCGCCGAGCTGGCAGACCAGCAGCACCGCGCCGAGCACCGCCCAGAGCACCACCCCGCCCGGGCCGGGCGCGCGGCGCCGGGCGTCCAGCGACCAGACCTCGGCGCAGCGGGTGAAGACCAGGTAGACCGCCATCAGGTGGACGACGTTGTCGCCGCCGTCCCCGAGAAAGACGTTGCGGTTCTGCAGCGACAGCACGGTGACGAGGAACAGCACGCTGCTCGCCCTGGTCCGCCAGCCGAGCGTGACCGCGACGGCGGCCAGCACCGCCAGGTGGTAGACCAGCTCGAACCAGAGCCTCCCGCCGAACCAGGGCAGCACGGTCAGCGCCCCGTTGTCGGCGAGCAGCCGCTCGGCGAGGTCGAGCGACCAGGGTGAGGTGTCGCCGTACAGCAGCCGCCGGTTGGGCCACTCACGGAGCAGGTGGGCCAGCCAGACCAGGCCGAAGCCGATCCGCACCGCCGCCGCCTGGTGGCGGCCGAGCACCTGCCCGGTGAACGCGCCGAAGGCCCGCGCGCACAGCTCGCCGACGCCGGGGCCAGGCCGCCGCGGGGCCGGTGCCGGGGCGGGCACGGGCTGCTGGGGGACCGCCGGCAGCAGCCGGTCCGGCGCCGTCTCGTTCACCCGAGCCCCCGGTAGTCCTCGTCGTTCACCGGCCACCACGGCAGTTCCCGGACCTTCGGTGCCGGCGGCGCGGCCTCCCCGCTCCAGCCCGGAGGCGGCACGGTGGCGGTCGTCACCCGGAACTCGATCTCCATGATCCGCTCGCCGTCGGCAGCGCGGCCGATCCGCTGCAACGCGATCCGCTTGAGGTACTGCTCGGCGAGCTTGCCACGCGGGTTGGTCAGCGAGTCGTCCTGGGCACTGTGCGAGCCGTCGTAGAAGTCCCAGGCCCGGCGCAGCAGGTTCTGGTCGGCGTGGCTGGGCGCCGGGTTGCCGCGGATCGCGGCGATGTCGCGGGCGGTCAGCCCGACCCAGTCGTGGGTCCGGGTGGCGCCGCCGGCCACGACCGTACGGACCCGGGCGTCCAGGCTGACGTTCTGCTGGAGCGGGTTGGGAGCGAACAGCTTCCAGTTCTGCTCGAACTCCGGGTACACAACGCCGTCGACCTGCTCCCGGTACTCCCGGGAGAGCGAGTTGGCCGGGGCCACGTGCAGGAACACCGCGCCGAGGAAGAGACCGGTGACCGTGACCAGCACCACGGCGGCCACGGCGAGCACGGCCAGCGCCGACGTCGACCAGGCCCTCGCGCCGGGCGGGTCCTCCGCGCTCTCGGTCATGCACTTTCCCCCAGCCTTCGGCCGGGAGGTACCCCACCCGGACGGGCGCCGCCGGTCCGTCCCGGCTCGGTCGCGCGCCCATCCTGCCCTACTCCCGTGGGCTCAGCGGAGCGTGTCCGGCGCGGGCGGCGGGGAGCCGGCGTCGCCGCGGTGCGCCCCGGACGCGTCGGCGATCGCCGACCGGCGCCTCCGGACCGCCCGCATGGCGGTCATCGCGACGATCCAACCGAGTGCGGCGACCCCGACGGCGACCAACGGTCGGCCCGTCGCGACGGTGACCTGAGCGACCATCTCGATGATCAACCCGAACACGACCACCAGCACCGGCACGTGCCGGAGCCACCACCCGCCCTCCGCCGGCGCAACCGGCTCCGGTGGCATCTCCGGCTCCCCCCGCAGGCTTCCCCGATTGATCGCTACAGGACGTACGCGTCCTGGCCGTTGCTGCCCACCATCGGACGGCCGGCGCCCTCCCAGGCGTACATGCCGCCGTCCACGTTGACCGCCTCCCGGCCGTTCTGCACCAGGTACTGGACGACCTGCGCGGAGCGCCCGCCGACCCGGCAGAGCACGTACAGCTTCTCGTCCGGCAGCTCGCCGATCCGCGCGACCAGCTGTCCCATCGGGATGTGCAGCGCGCCGTCCACGTGCCCGGCGTCCCATTCGTCCTGCTCACGGACGTCCAGCAGAGCGGCGTCGGCGGGCACGGAGGCGGCGTCGGCGGTGGGGATCTGGGCGAACATCGTCTGACTCTCCTGGGGCTCGGTCCGGTCACCGCCATTGTCCCCCACCGGCCGGGCTCCGAGGAGCCGCTCCAGCTCGGCCTGCTGGGCGGCGGCCTTGGCGAGCAGCTGCTCGGCCAGCTCCTCCAGCAGCCCGTCCGGGTCCTGCGGGGCGAGGGCGAGCAGCTGGCCCATCGCGGTGTTCTCCAGCCGGACCTGCTCGGTGGCGGTCGCGGCGATCTTGGCGTTGAGCCACTCCAGCCGGCGGCGCAGCCAGCCGAGCCGGTCGGGCGAGTCGAGCGCGGGCGCCGCCTCGGGGGCGGTGGACCACTCGGCGGCCAGGCCCTCCAGTGCGGCGCTGTCGCCGTACGCGTAGGCCTCGTTGACCCGGGCGATGAAGGCGGCCCGGCGCTCCTGCTCGGCCGGGTCGGTGGTGAGGTCGGGGTGGGCGCGGCGGACGAGGTCACGGTAGATCCGCTGGGCCTCCCGGCCGGGCCGCACCCGGGCCGGAGCGGCCGGCGGCGGGGCCGCGTCCTGCTCCTGCACGCTGTCGAACAGCGCGTCCAGGTCGGGGAGTTCGTCCACCCGCCGGCGCGCCTCGGCGGCCAGCCGGAGGTCCTCCGGGCGCCCGGTCCGGGCGGCCACCGTCTCGGCCACCAGCGCGTCCAGCTCGTCCAGCCGGGCGTAGAGCGGGCCGAGCAGCTGGTGGTGGATCAGGGCGAAGTTGTCGATCTCGACCCGCAGCGTCTGCATGTCGACGTCCATGGTGAGCCAGGCGAGTTCGGCGGCGGCGACCCGCTCCTCCAGCTCCTGCTGCTCCGGGTCCGTCCAGCGGACGGGGATCTGCGCGGTCACTTCTCGCCTCTGTCTCGTCCTGTCGCGGCCTGGACCGGCCTGGTCCGGTCCGGCCCGGCCCGGCCCTGCGGGCGACCCTCCCGGTACGGCGTACCCGCGCCCCGGGCGGCCCGGCCGCCCACACTACCCTCGCACGCGCTGCTCCGGCCGGGTGGACAAGGAGTGCGGAGCGGCACACACCGAGTGGCACGCAACTGAAACTGATGAATCTCCCCGTTTCGCTATCGAGCCCGGCCCTGTCCGTGCTTCGCTGGTACCCGCACAGCGTGCCTTCCTCCAGAGAGACGGCCGCCTCCAGGCGTGGCGGCCAGGCGGGAGCAGACCGAATCCATGGTGGACGAGCCCAACTCCACACCGCGCCCGGCGGTCACCGCCGCCGAGCCCGCGGCCGCTCCGGGTGACCAGCCGTCAGGCGTGGTCACCCTGGTACGGCTCGCCCTCGTGCTGGTCGACCGGTCGGGCCGGATCGCCCAGTGGAGCCGAGCCGCCGAGGAGCTCTTCGGGCACCGCGCCGAGGTCGTCCGCGACCGCCCGGCCACCGGGCTGCTGCCCGCCGTCGAACCGCGCGGCGTCCCCAGGCCCGCCGGCACCGCCCGCCGCCGCTGCGACGCACTGGACACCCTCGCCGCGCTGACCGCCGACGGCCGACCGTGGGCCGGGCAGATGCCGGTCGTCGACCGCGAGGAGCACCTGCGCGACGTGCTCTGGTGGGCCTACCGGCCGGCCGGCCCGGGCAGCGGCCTGCTGACCCTGGCCGCCGACGCCCGCCCGCTGCGCTCGGCCGGCCCGCGGCTGGCCCTCGGCGAGCGCCTGCTGCCGTTCGCCGCCGCGCCCGCCGCCCGCGGCGGCTTCCACCGCCTCTCCGCCGCGCTCGCCCCGCCCGGCCGCCCGGTGCCCGAACCGCTCGCCCGGATGCTGCCGGCCGGCCCCGCCGACCACCGGGAGCAGCTGCTCGACGGGCTGGGCCGGGCCGGGCTCCCCGCCCTGCGGCTCGACCCGGTCACCGTGCTGCCCGTGCTGCCCGCCGACCCGCCGGCCGGCACCGCGCACGCGGCCGCCGGAATCGGCCGCCGCTACCCGACCGCCCAGCAGCGCGCCGCCCGGCTCGGCCCACCGCCGCCGCCCGAACAGGGCGCTCCCGGTCGGCGCCCGCCCGGCCCGCTGCCCGCCCAGCGCGAGATCGCCGACCGGCCCGACCGGCCCGCCCGACCCGCCGGCGTCGTCGGCGGCGGCGGCGCGCCCGCCGCGGCCCCGTCCGTCCCGGCCCCGCCCAGAGGAGGCGCCACCATCGAGCAGGCCGCCGTCGAGTCGTCCGCCAACGGCCACCAGGCCCGTCGGGGCGACCAGGCCCCACCCGCGACCGTCCCCGCCCCCTCCGGTGCGGACGGCGGCGCTCCGCCCGGCGGACGGCTCGGCCCGTTCCTCACCAACGGCCAGGCCGGTGAGCAGCTGGCGCTGCTGAACGAGGTCGGCGGCAAGGTCGGCACCACCCTGGACCTCGGCTTCACCGCGCACGAGCTCTGCCAGGTGCTCGTCCCCCGGGTCGCCGACTTCGCCTGCGTCGACCTGGTGGACGGCCTGATCTCCGACTCCGAGCTGCCCGAGGCCCGGCCGGACGACGACACGATGCTGCGCCGGGTCGCCCTGGTCTTCAACGAGTCCGCCGGCCAGTGGGACCACGTCCTCACCGAGGGCTCGCTGGTCGCGATGCCCCGCCACACCCCGCCCGGCATGGCCCTCCAGCTGAACCAGCCGGTCCTGGTCCCGGTGGTCAGCCAGGACGTCGCGGTCGACTACGCCGTCGCGCTCGGCGGCGCCCGGCTCGCCTCGGTGGTCTCCGGCCGCTCGATGCTGGTGGTGCCGCTCTCCGCCCGGGGCACCGTGCTCGGCATCCTCAAGCTGCTCCGGCTGCCCGACCGCGCCCCCTTCGACGAGGGCGACGCCGCCACCCTCAAGGAGCTGGCCGCCCGCGCCGCGCTCTCGCTGGACAACGCCCGGCTGCACCGCGCCGAGTCCAAGGTCGCCACCACCCTGCAACGGTCGATGATCCCGACCCGCCCGCCGCAGATCCCCGGCGTGCAGATCGCCCACCGCTACCTGCCGGGCGACTCCAAGGCCGAGGTCGGCGGGGACTGGTTCGACGCGATCCAGCTCCCCGGCAGCCGGGTCGCCCTGGTCGTCGGCGACGTGATGGGCCACGGCCTGCACTCCGCCGCCGCGATGGGCCGCTTCCGCACCGCCATGCAGACCCTCGCCGCCCTCGACCTGCCGCCCGGCCAGCTGCTGCGCCATCTGGACAACCTGGCCCACAAGCTCGGCGACGACCATCTCGCGACCTGCCTGTACGCGGTCTACGACCCGATCAACCGGACGTGCGAGCTGGCCAGCGCCGGCCACGTCCCCCCGGTGCTGGTGCACCCGGACGGCCGCGGCGAGCTGCTGGAGATCCCGGCCGGCGCGCCGATCGGCGTCGGCGGGGTGCCGTTCGTCGCCAAGACCATCGAGGTCACCGACGGCTCGATGCTGGTGCTCTGCACCGACGGCCTGGTCGAGGTCCGGGGCGGGGACATAGGAGCCGGGCTGGCCGCGCTCTGCGGCAACCTGATCGACCCTCAGCAGAGCCCCGAGCAGGCCTGCGACGTGGTGCTGGAGCGGCTGCACTCGGACGACCGCAAGGACGACGTCGCCCTGCTGGTGGCCCGCTTCGACGGGGTCGCGCCGACCGAGGTGGCCACCTGGGACCTCACCGTGGACCACCGCGAGGTCCGCCGGGCCCGCGCGCTCGTGCGCGAGCAGTTGGCCGGCTGGCACCTGGAGGCGCTCGCCGACACCACCGAGCTGCTGGTCAGCGAGCTGGTGACGAACGCCGTCCGGGTCGCCCGGGACCGCGTCCAGCTCCAGCTGATCCGGGTGGACAAGCTGCTGGTCGAGGTCAGCGACGACAACCACAACCTGCCGTCGCTGGAGCCGGCCGAGCAGCTCGGCGAGACCGGCCGCGGTCTGACCCTGGTCACCAAGCTGGCCGAGTGCTGGGGTACGGCCCGCAAGGCGGTCGGCAAGGTGGTCTGGTTCGAGCTGCCGCTGCCGCCGGCACCGCCGGGCGGCTGATCGCCGTCACCGGGTGCGGGCTCCGGCCCGCACCCAGGGGTACCGCGCGCCGTCACGAGCCACCGCTCCGGGCCGGAGGGTGGGCCCGAGGGTCGGGCCGGCTCTCACCACCGGATCCGGGCGCACCCGAGGCGTGCGGGCGGGTTACGGCAGGGCCGCGCCCGCGGGCGTCCGCCGCCGGGCCTCCGCCGCCACCTCGATCGAGGCCGCCGCCGCCACGGAGGTCGCCGCCCCCACCCCGGCCAGGACCCGCGGCCAGAAGTCCCCGAAGACCTCCACCGAGACGGCGATCAGCAGCGCGGTGATCACTGCGACGACGTGCTCCAGGCCCGCCAGGTTCGGCAGGATGACCGCCTCGCCGACCATCAGCGCCGTCACCAGCCCGGCCGTGAACCACGCCCGGCAGCGGAACGCGATGCAGATCGCCAGAGCCACCACGGCCGCCGAGGGGCCGGTGTCGCGGACGTACGCCACCCACTTCGGGAAGCCGAACATGTGGTGCGGCCCGATCGCCACGCCCACCCGGGCGAACAGCGTCCCGGCCAGGGTGCACGCGTAGGCCACCACCAGGGTCAGCCGCCGCCCGAGCACGATCTCGGCGATGCCGAAGACCACGAAGACCTGGGCCAGCGCTCCCCAGACCGGGAGGTCCAGAGCCGGCACGTACAGCGAGAGCGGCGTGCGCAGCAGCGAGACGTCCAGCGGCAGTGCCGCCTTCACCACCCCGATGTGGGTGACGAACCGCTCGCCGCCCGGCAGGTGCTGCACGACGCTGAACAGCAGGATCAGGGCGGTCGCCGAGGTGGCGAGCGGAACAGCGGCGAGTTTCTTCGCCATCAGCCGCTCACGGACCACCCCGAACAACGTTCCCCACTCGGCGACAGCGGCCGCACCGGCAATAGCCAGCGGCCCCTTCCGCACGCCCCCCGCGTGGGTCCTGTGAATCACAGCCGTCTCTCCAAATCCCCGAAGCCATCCCCGAAGCCGGACCGCCTTCCCGACCACTCCAACATTAGAAGCCGATTAATGAATCCACATCGGCATAAATGTTGATCGCCGTCATCCTCTGGGGGGAGACATAACCCCGAAGCACCCCCATTCGGACGACGGTCCCCTCCGCCCCCCGGCGGAGGGACTACCCCTTCCCATCCCGCGCCGCCACCGGCACCCGGGGAGCCGCGGTCACGGCTCCGGAGTGTCGACGACGGAACAGGGCGGGCAGGCTCGGTGCGGTGATGAAGCCCTCGGCCCGCGCGCTGGCGATACCGATCCGCGGAATCTCGCTGCTCTTCTCGAACAGCAGGTAGCGCGGCTCCCAGATCGGCCGGTACTTGGCGTTGGCCCGGTACAGCGATTCGATCTGCCACCAGCGCGAGAAGAAGCCCAGGACCGAGCGCCAGAGCCGGAGGACCGGCCCCGCACCGAGCCGTGAACCACGCTCGAAAACGGAACGGAACATCGCGAAGTTCAACGACACCCGGGCCAGTCCGACCTCGTCCGCCCGCTGGAGAAGTTCGATCACCATGAACTCCATCAGGCCGTTCTCGGTGTCCCGGGCCCGGCGCATCAGATCCAGCGACAGTCCGTCCGCCCCCCACGGCACGAAGCTCAGCAGCGCCTTCAGCTCGCCGTCCCCGTCGTGGCACTCCAGCATCACGCAGCGCCCGTCGCCCGGGTCGCCGAGCCGGCCGAGCGCCATCGAGAAGCCGCGCTCGGTCGCCCCGTCGCGCCACTGGTCGGCCTTGGCCACCAGGTCGGCCATCTCCGACTCGGGAATGGACTCGTGGCGGCGGATCCGCACGGTGTAGCCGGCCCGCTTGACCCGGTTGTAGGCCTGGCGCACCACCCGCATCGCCCGGCCGTCCAGCGAGAACTCGTCCAGCTCGACGATCGCCTCGTCGCCCAGCTCCAGCGCGTCCAGCCCGTGCCGGGCGTAGATCACCCCGGCCTCCTCGGAGGCGCCCATCACGGCCGGCGCCCAGGCGTGCTCGCGGGCCTCGGCCAGCCACGCGTCGATCGCGCCGGGCCAGGCCTCCGGGTCCCCGATCGGGTCGCCAGAGGCGAGCGAGACACCGCCGACCACCCGGTACGTCACGGCCGCCTTGCCGCTGGGGGAGAAGACCACGGCCTTGTCCCGGCGCAGCGCGAAGTAGCCCAGCGAGTCCCGCTCGCCCTGCTTGTCCAGCAGCGCGCGCAGCTTCGCCTCGTCCTCCTCGGTCAGGAGCTCCTTGTCCCTGGGGCTGCGGAACGCCACGTAGAGCACCAGCAGGAACAGCGCCCCGCCCATGAAGTTGATGACGGCGTCCACCCAGGTCGGCGAGTCGATCACCGAACGCAGGTGCTGGGTCGGCGTGATGGTGATCATCCGGCCGACCGAGTAACGGAAGAGGTCCCAGAAGCCGGCGCCCGTGAGGCCGTTGTTCAGCCAGACCAGCAGCGCCCCGACCAGGCCGCCGAAGACCAGGCCGCCGACGAAGGTCGCGGCCGCCGTCTTCGGGTTGGAACGGTCGCCCTTGGAGGTGAACTCCTTCCGCCCGACCAGCAGCGCCACCACGAACAGGCAGGTCAGCACGGTGGAGATGTAGTTCAGCGCGTGGTGGTTGAACCGCTCGCCCGGGAGCACCATGGCGACCAGGTAGAGCACCGAGAAGAGCCCGGCCAGCGCCATGTTGAAGATCCACGCGGCCCGCTTGCGCCGCCGCATCGCGACCGCCAGGAACGCCGACAGCACCGCGCTGCTCAGGCCGGCCGTCAGCAGGTAGGGAGTGAAGTACTCGCCCTCGTTGTGCTCGGTCACCTGGTCCTTGAACGGCACCAGCAGCACCGTCACCAGGTTCAGCAGAGCCAGCAGCCGCAGGTACCAGACGGTGGCCGCGGCGGCCCGCGGCCGCCAGCGCTCACTCAGGGCGGCGGACCTGGGCTCTGCGGACGGCTCCGGCTTCACAGTGGACGACACAGCTCAATTCCAAACGATCAGATGGTGGGGCGCATCCGCACACGGCCCGGCGCCGGGCGCCCGCACGGGCCCGACGGACTGACCGGCGGCCCGGGAACCGCGGCCGTGGAACCGCAAAGGGGCAGCCAACTCCATGGTTCCCCACCCGAGGTGAGAATTGCGTGAACCCGGTTGCCGATTCCGACCCCCGCCGAACGGCGGGGGTCCGCCCGCCGCGCGTTTCGGCACCCCGGGCCGTCACGCCCTAGTCTCGGACTGCTCAGGGAGACTGCACCGAACGGACCGGCCCGCCCGGCCGCCCGAACCGAGGAGGGACCATCACCACCACCCGCGTGCTGATCGTGGACGACGAGATCCTGGTCCGCTCCGGCCTCGGCCTCATCGTCGGTTCCGCGCCCGATCTGGAGGTGGTCGGCGACTGCTCCGGCGGCCAGGCCGAGCAGTGCGTCCAGCGCCTGCGACCGCACGTGGTGCTGCTCGACATCCGGATGCCCGACCTGGACGGCATCTCGGTGCTGCGCCGGCTGCGCGCCCTGCCCGAGCCGCCGGCCGTGGCGATGCTCACCACCTTCGACAGCGACGAGTACATCGGTACCGCGCTGCGCGCCGGCGCGGCCGGGTTCCTTCTCAAGGACACCGCCCCGGACCAGCTCGTCCACGCCGTCCGGGTGCTCGCGGCCGGCGGCAACATCCTCTCCCCGACCGTGACCCGCACCGTGATCGGCGGCTACGTGGACGGCGGCGGCCCGGACGCCGAGGCCGCCACGCTGGCCCGCACCCTCACCGGCCGCGAGCTCGACGTACTGGCGCTGCTCGGCGAGGGCCTGTCCAACGCCGAGATCGCCGACCGCCTCTTCCTCGGCACCGGCACCGTGAAGGACCACATAAGCGCGATCCTCGGCAAGCTCGGCGCCGCCAACCGGGTCCAGGCCGCCGTCATCGCCCACCGGGCCGGTCTGGTCCGGCCCAAGCCCGGCGACGGGGCATGACCGCCGAGCCGGCCCCCGCCAGACGCACCCCGGCCTGGTTCACCGCACCCTGGCTGATGCTGCTGCTGCCCACCCTCTACTCCCTGGTGGACGCCGCGCTGGTGGCCCGGGACGCGCCTTGGTGGCAGGTGACGCTCTCCACGCTCGCCGCCGTCGTCCTCCTCTGGCGCCGGCGCTTCCCGGTCACCGTGCTGCTGCTGACCATGCCCGGCAGCTACATCGACGACATCTGGCTCGCCCCGATCACCGCCGTCTACACGGTGGCCGCCGAGCGCTCCAGCCCGCGCGTGGTGGTGCCGTGCGCGACCCTCTTCGCCCTGGTCGAGTTCTTCCACTGGCCGATCTCCGAACAGAGCTTCGCCCTCAGCCGGGACACCGCGCTGTACGCCATCCAGTCCGTGATGCTGGCCGCCGGCCCGGCCGCCACCGGCATGCTCGCGCGGACCAGGCGGGAGCTGGCGGCCCGGCTGGACGAGCTGACCCGGGGCCAGGAGCGGGAGAGCCGGCTGCTCGCCGAGCGGGTGCTGATCAGCGAGCGCGGCCGGCTCGCCCGGGAGATGCACGACGTGGTCTCCCACCAGGTCAGCCTGATCAGCATCCAGGCCGGCGCACTCCAGGTCAGCACCGCCGACCCTGCCGCCGCGGCCACCGCCCGGACCATCCGGGAGCTCTCCGTGCGCACCCTCGACGAGCTGCGGCAGATGGTCGGGGTGCTGCGCGCCGCCGGCACGCGCGGGGACGCCCCGCTGGCCCCGCAGCCCCGGCTGGCCGATCTGACCCGGCTGATCGAGGAGAGCGGCCTGGCCGCCGAGGCCGAGCTGTCCCCCGGTGACCGGCCGTGGCCGGAGGCGGTCGAACGGGCCGCCTACCGCACCGTGCAGGAGGCGCTCACCAACATCACCAAGTACGCCCCGGCCGCCGCCGTGCACGTGAAGGTCCGGGCCCGCGGCCACCGGCTGCGGGTGGAGGTCCGCAACGACGCCCCGCCGGTCCGGCCCGCCGAGACCCTGCCCGGCGGCGGCCACGGCCTGGTCGGCCTGCGCGAGCGCGCCCAGCTGCTCGGCGGCACCCTGTCGGCCGGCCCGACCGCCGACGGCGGCTTCGAGGTCCGCGCCGACCTCCCCGCCTCCCGCGGCTGAAGCCACCGGCCACCGGGGGGCCGCCCGGTGGCGGCCCGGTCGGAGCCGCCCGGGTGGGACTCTCCGGGGAACGAGAAAGCCCCGCAGATCCGAAGATCTGCGGGGCTTCGCTGTGCGCGAGGGGGGAGTTGAACCCCCACGCCCTTTCGGGCACTGGAACCTGAATCCAGCGCGTCTGCCTATTCCGCCACCCGCGCATGGGTGTTTGTCGTGGTTGCCAGCCGATCAGCCGACCCGCTCGGTACCATATGGCCTTCGCGGTTCTTCGATCCGGCTCCCTTGCGGGCGCCCCTTCCGACGTGGAAAACAGTAGCACGACCTGCGGGTCACCTCCGAATCCGTTTCCCGGGGAGGCCGAGCGCATCCGAACGGATGCCCGGCGAACAGGCGGGCGAGGGATGGCAGCCCCCTCAGGCGGGTAGCCCTGGCATGCTGCCGCCGGGATGCGTCACCCTGTGTGTCCGAGCCCACCTGCGGTCACCACTCGGTCGGGGAACCGTACGGATGGCCCCGGCGTGGATACGATCAGTACGGAAGTACCGCAAGTAGGCGTCACCGGCTCTCCCCCGGGATCCGGTCGGCAGGCAGGCGAACGAACCCTGGAAGGGGGTGCCCCATGGGAGTGCTGAAGAAGTTCGAGCAGCGACTTGAGGGTCTCGTCAACGGCACCTTCGCCAAGGTGTTCAAGTCCGAGGTCCAGCCCGTGGAGATCGCCGGCGCTCTGCAGCGCGAGTGCGACAACAACGCGAGCATCTGGAACCGCGACCGCACGGTCGTGCCCAACGACTTCATCGTCGAGCTGAGCCCGCACGACTTCGAGCGTCTGAGCCCCTACTCCGGCCAGCTGGGCACCGAGCTCGCCGGAATGGTCCGCGAGTACGCGGAGGCCCAGCGTTACTCCTTCATGGGCCCGCTCCAGGTGAACCTGGAGAAGGCCGACGACCTGGACACCGGCCTGTACCGGGTGCGCAGCCGCACGCTGGCCTCCGAGGAGCCGCAGCAGCAGGCCCCGGCGCAGCCCGCCCCGGGCGGCTACGGCCGCCCGCCGGCCGCCCCGGCCCCCGGCGCACCGTGGCAGCAGCAGGGCGCCGCCCAGTACAGTGCGCCCCCGCCGCCGGCCGCGCCCCCCGCCATGCCCCCGGGCCAGCCCGCTCCCGCCGGCGGCAACGTCCGCCCGTTCCCCGGCGCCGGCCACGGCACCTCGGTCCGCCGCTGGATCGAGGTGAACGGCGCCCGCCACCAGATCACCGGGAACGCCTGCGTGCTCGGCCGCTCCACCGAGGCCGACGTGCGGATCGACGACCCCGGGGTCTCCCGCAAGCACGCCGAGATCCGTCCCGGAACGCCCTCGATGGTGCTCGACCTGGGGTCCACCAACGGCATCGTGGTGGACGGACAGCACACCCAGCGCGCTACGCTCCGCGACGGCTCTCGAATCGTCGTGGGCTCCACCACCATCGTCTACCGACAGGTCGAAGGGTAGTGTCCGATTTGTTCGCTCGCTTCGCTCACTCACGGGCGGGCCGGCCATGTCAGAACTGACCCTCACGGTCATGCGGCTGGGCTTCCTCGCCGTACTGTGGCTGTTCGTCATCGTCGCGGTCCAGGTGATCCGCAGTGACCTGTTCGGGACGCGGGTGAACCCCCGTTCCTCCCGCCGTGGCGGCGCCGCCGCGGCGGCCGCTGCGCCGGCCCCCGCGCCCGGGCGCGCCCCACAGGGCCCGTCCGGCGCCCCCGCTGTCCAGCAGACCCAGGGCGGCGGGCGCCGCCGCGGTGCCCCGACCCAGCTGGTCGTGGTGGCGGGCTCGCTGGCCGGCACGACCGTTGCGCTACAGGGCCAGACCATCACGCTGGGCCGCGCGCACGACTCCACCATCGTGCTGGACGACGACTACGCGTCCTCCCGGCATGCCAGGATCTATCCGGATCAGACTGGGCAGTGGACGGTCGAGGATCTAGGCTCCACCAACGGCACCTATCTGGACCGGCAGCGCCTGACGGCGCCGACGCCGCTCCAGCCGGGCATGCCGATCCGTATCGGCAGGACCGTCATCGAACTGCGGAAGTAGTAGCGCATGAGGGACAGCATCCCGTCCATGACCCAGAGGGGGGCTCAGGTCGCATGACCCTGGTGCTGCGCTTCGCCGCCGGCTCCCACAAGGGGCTGATCCGGGAGGGTAACGAGGACTCCGGCTACGCCGGGCCACGGCTGCTGGCCGTGGCCGACGGCATGGGCGGCGCCGCGGCCGGCGAGGTCGCGTCCTCCGAGGTGCTCGGCTCCATCGTCCGGTTGGACGAGGACGTGCCCGGCGCCGACCTGCTGACCCTGCTCGGCGAAGCCGTCCAGGGTGCCAACGACCGCCTCCGGCAGATGGTCGAGGAGGACCCGCAGCTGGAGGGCATGGGCTGCACCCTCACCGCGATGCTCTGGACCGGGCAGCGGATGGGCCTGGTGCACGTCGGCGACTCCCGCGCCTACCTGCTGCGGGACGGCTCGCTGGTGCAGATCACCCAGGACCACACCTGGGTGCAGCGGCTGGTCGACGAGGGCCGGATCACGCCCGAGGAGGCCGAGACCCACCCGCAGCGCTCGCTGCTGATGCGGGCGCTGGACGGCCGCGGCCAGGTCGAGCCCGACCTGTCGATCCGCGAGGTCCGGGCCGGCGACCGCTACCTGATCTGCTCCGACGGCCTCTCGGGCCCGGTCAGCCACCAGACCCTCCAGGACACGCTCGGGAGCTTCTACTCCCCCGAGCAGACCGTGCAGGAGCTGATCCAGCTCGCGCTGCGCGGCGGCGGTCCGGACAACATCACCTGCATCGTGGCGGACGTCATCGACGTCGGCGCCACGGACACCCTGAGCGGCCAGTTCAACGACGTCCCGGTGGTCGTGGGCGCGGTCGCCGAGACCCCGCCGTCCTCGGCCGCCGCCGACCAGTCGATCCGGGACACCCCGGCCGGCCGGGCGGCCGGCCTCGGGCGCTCCCCGCAGGGCGCCTTCGGCCCCGCCGAGGGCTACGACGCCGGCTACGGCGCCGCCCCGGCCGGCTTCGGCCCGGCCGAGGGCTACGACGCGGGCGAGCCGCCGGTCTACGGCACCGAGGAGTTCGACGACGAGGAGCGGCCGAAGCGCAAGGGCAAGGCGCTCAAGCTCTCGCTGGTCGGGCTGGTCACCCTCGGCCTGCTCGGCGGCGCCGGCTTCTTCGGCTACCAGTGGACCCAGGACCAGTACTACGTCGGCGCGGACGGCGACCACGTCGCCGTCTACCAGGGCCTCAACCAGAGCCTGGCCGGCCTGAGCCTGTCCTCGGTGCACACCTCGCACAAGGACATCGAACTCAAGTACCTGCCGCAGGACCAGCGCACCCTCGTCGCCAACACCATCACGGCCAGCAGCCTCGGCGACGCCGACGACAAGGTGAGGAAGCTGCGCGAGCAGGCCGCGTTCTGCCACAGGGTCGCGGACACCCGGGCCAACGCCGCCAACCAGACGGCCGGCACCCCCGCCGCCGGGCAGCCGGGCACCGCGCCCGCCGCGGCGGTGTCGCACGTCGGGTTCGTGACGGCCACCTCGCCCAGCCCGGCGGCGACCAACCGGGGCCCGGCGGCGGTCGCGCCCAGCGCCGCCCCCACCACCCCGACCCCGACCCAGACCCCGAGTACGGCGGCTCCCAGCCAGAGCGCCGCCGCCCCGGCCACCGGGCCGCAGAACGACCTGCCCGGCTTCAGCGACGAGGAGCGGCAGAAGGCCGACTCCTGCCCGAAGCCGTGACGGCCGCGACCCGACATAGGCCCGCCCGGAGCGGGCCTACCGGCCGTCAGGGAGCGGCCACGAAGTGAGACAGCGAAGCGAGCGAACCGTCGAAGGGCCTGTGCGGGCGACTGCCCCTGCCGAGCGGAGCGAGGTGGGAGCATGAGTACGTCTGATGTGAGCAACGGCGCGAACAGCCGGGCCGGGAACGTGCCGGCCGACCGCGCCTCCTCCCGGCGCCGGGGCAACACCACCATCTCCCCCCAGGGCACGCCCAACCGGCGCAACACCGAGCTGGCGATGCTGGCCTTCGCGGTGGTGCTGCCGGTCCTGGCGTACGCCAACGTGGGCCTGGCCATGGACGACTCGCTGCCCGCCGGCATGCTCGGCTACGGCCTCGGCATGGGCGCGCTCGCGCTGATCGCGCACCTGCTGATGCGCCGCTTCGCGCCGTACGCGGACCCGCTGATGCTGCCGATCGCCACCCTGCTCAACGGGCTCGGCGTGGTGATGATCTGGCGGCTCGACAAGGCCGGGAAGCTGCTGCACAACAACTACCCCGCGGCCGCCAACCAGCTGATGTGGTCGGGCCTCGGGGTCGCGTTCTTCATCTTCGTGATGATCTTCCTGAAGGACCACCGGGTCCTCCAGCGCTACACCTACATCTCGATGGCGGCGGCCCTCGTGCTGCTCGCGGCGCCGGCCTTCTTCCCGGCCCGCAAGGAGGACTTCGGCGCCAAGATCTGGATCCGGATGGGCGCCTTCTCGATCCAGCCCGGTGAGTTCGCCAAGATCATCCTGACCGTCTTCTTCGCCGGCTACCTGATGGTGAAGCGGGACGCCCTGGCGCTGGCCAGCCGCCGGTTCATGGGCCTCTACCTGCCGCGCGGCCGCGACCTCGGACCGATCATCGTGATCTGGCTGCTCAGCCTGCTGATCCTGATCTTCGAGAACGACCTCGGCTCGTCCTTCCTGTACTTCGGCCTCTTCGTGGTGATGCTCTACGTCGCCACGGAGCGCACCAGCTGGATCGTCTTCGGCCTGCTGATGTCCGTCGGCGGCGCCGTCGCGGTGGCCTCCACCGCGAGCCACGTCAAGGTCCGCATCGACGCCTGGCTCGACCCGATGGCCGCCTTCGGGCCCAAACCGCCACCGGGCTCGACCGAACAGATCGGCCAGTCGCTGATGGCGCTGGGCTCCGGCGGGGTCACCGGCTCCGGCCTCGGTCAGGGTCGCTCCTGGCTGATCGACTTCGCCGCCAAGAGCGACTTCATCCTCGGCTCGTTCGGCGAGGAGCTCGGGCTCACCGGCCTGATGGCGATCTTCATGCTCTACGCCCTGCTGGTCCAGCGCGGCCTGCGCACCGCGGTCGCCGCCCGCGACCCGTTCGGCAAGCTGTTTGCCGTCGGCCTCTCCTCGGCCATGGCGCTCCAGGTCTTCGTGGTGGCCGGCGGCGTCACCGGCCTGATCCCGCTCACCGGTATGACCATGCCGTTCCTCGCCCAGGGCGGGTCCTCGGTGGTCGCCAACTGGGCCCTGGTCGCGATCCTGCTGAAGATCAGCGACAGCGCCCGCCGCCCCGGGGCGGAACCGGCCCCGGCCACCGAGACCCAGGGGGGAACCGCCTCGTGAACAAGCCGATCCGCCGGGTCTCGATCTTCTGCCTCGTCCTGATCCTGGCCCTGATGGTGCGCACCAACTGGGTGCAGGGGGTCCAGGCCGACGCCTGGGCCACCAACAAGAACAACAAGCGCCAGGTCTACGACCGGTACGCCCACCCGCGCGGCAACATCGTCGTCGGCGGGCAGCCGGTCACCCAGTCCGACTTCGTGAACGGCCTGCGCTTCAAGTACAAGCGCTCCTACACGGACGGGCAGCTCTACGCCCCGGTCACCGGTTACACCTCGGCGTTCCAGAACACCGGTCTCGAGGGCCTGGAGGACGACTTCCTCTCCGGCACCGACGACCGGCTGTTCTTCCGCAACACCCTGGACATGCTGACCGGGGAGCAGAAGAAGGGCGGCGACGTCCTCACGACGATCAACGCCAAGGCCCAGAAGGCCGCTTTCGACGGCCTCACCGGCAAGAAGGGCGCGGTGGCGGCTATCGACCCGCGCACCGGGGCGATCCTGGCGCTGGTCTCCACCCCGTCCTACGACCCCAGCACCTTCGCCGGCTTCGAGTCGTCCGACTCCAAGGCCTACAACGACCTGCTCAACGACCCGAACAAGCCGCTGCTCAACCGCGCGCTGCGCGAGACGTACCCGCCCGGTTCGACGTTCAAGCTGGTCACCGCGGCGGCGGCGTTCGAGAACGGCGTGTTCCAGGGCATCGACGACCAGACCCAGACCCCGAAGCCGTACGTCCTGCCGGGCACCAAGACCGAGCTCAAGAACGAGAGCGACAACGAGCCCTGCGAGAACGCCACGCTCAAGGTCGCCATGGACTGGTCCTGCAACACCGTCTACGGGAAGATCGGCGCCGAGCTCGGCAAGGAGAAGATGCGGGCCCAGGCCGAGAAGTTCGGCTTCAACAGCACGGTGGACACCCCGGTCCGCTCCGAGAAGAGCGTCTTCCCGACCGACTCCACCCCGGACGGGGTCGCGCTGGACTCGATCGGCCAGCACGACACCCGGGCCACCCCGCTGCAGATGGCCATGGTCTCCGCCGCGATCGCCAACAACGGCTCGCTGATGCAGCCGTACCTGATCGACCAGGAGCGCTCGGCCTCGCTGACCACCATCTCCAAGCACACCGAGAAGCAGTTCTCCCAGGCGATGAGCCCCGCCACCGCGCAGAAGCTGCAGGACATGATGGTCTCGGTGGTCGAGAACGGCACCGGCAAGAACGCCAGGATCCCGGGCCTGACCGTGGGCGGCAAGACCGGTACCGCGCAGCACGGCGAGGACAACGCCGGCCTGCCGTTCGCCTGGTTCACCTCGTACGCCAAGACCGCCGACGGCCAGTCCGTCGCGGTGGCGGTCGTGGTCGAGGACGGCTCCAACAACCGTGACGGCATCAGCGGCGGCCGGCTGGCCGCGCCCATCGCCAAGGCGGTCATGCAGGCCGCTCTCGGCAAGTAGGGGGCGGCGTCACGGGTGAGTGGAATGTCACGATCGGCACCCCCGTCCGGATACCGGTCTGGTATCGGCCGACGGGCGGCTCCGGTCCGGCGCCGTGCGACCGGTAGCGTATCCGCAAGCAGCGGGTGTGCCCGTTGCCGCCCGCGAGGCGTCACAGGGTCCTGATCGCAGAACCACCCGGGGCCGGGCCGGCGTCACTCAGAGCGTGCGGGGACACCTACGTCACAACCTCACCGGCGGGTGAGGGAGAGGGTCGGAACTATGGAAGAGCCTCGTCGCCTAGGCGGCAGGTACGAGCTCGGCGGCGTCCTCGGACGCGGCGGCATGGCCGAGGTGTACCTCGCCCATGACTCCCGGCTCGGCCGTTCCGTCGCAGTGAAGACGCTCCGGGCCGACATGGCCCGCGATCCGTCCTTCCAGGCCCGCTTCCGTCGTGAGGCACAGTCCGCGGCGTCGCTGAACCACCCCGCCATCGTCGCCGTGTACGACACCGGCGAGGACTACATCGACGGCATCTCCATCCCGTACATCGTGATGGAGTACGTCGAGGGGTCCACCCTGCGCGAGCTGCTGCACTCCGGCCGCCGGCTGCTGCCGGAGCGTGCGCTGGAGATGACCATCGGCATCCTCCAGGCCCTGGAGTACTCGCACCGGGCCGGCATCGTGCACCGCGACATCAAGCCCGCCAACGTCATGCTGACCCGGCAGGGCAACGTCAAGGTCATGGACTTCGGCATCGCGCGGGCGATGGGCGACGCCGGGATGACGATGACGCAGACCTCCGCCGTCATCGGCACCGCCCAGTACCTCTCCCCCGAGCAGGCCAAGGGCGAGCAGGTCGACGCCCGCTCCGACCTCTACTCCACCGGCTGCCTGCTGTACGAGCTGCTGACCGTGCGCCCGCCGTTCGTCGGCGACTCGCCGGTCGCGGTGGCGTACCAGCACGTCCGGGAGGAGGCGCAGCCGCCGTCCGTCTTCGACCCCGAGGTGCGCCCCGAGATCGACGCGATCGTGCTGAAGGCGCTCGCCAAGGACCGCGACTACCGGTACCAGAGCGCCGACGAGATGCGCGACGACATCGAGCGCTTCCTCGACGGCCTGCCGGTGGCCGCCGCCCAGCAGGCCGCCGCGTACGGCATGGGCGCCGGCGGGTACGGCTACGACCAGAACGGCTACCCGCAGCAACACGACCCGTACGGCCAGACCAACGTGCTGCCGCAGCAGCCCGGCGGGCCCACCACGGTGCTGCCGCAGGCCGGCGGCCAGCCCGGTTACGGCCAGCAGCCCGGTTACCCGGACGACGGCTACGGCCAGACCTACGCGGGCGGCCCGGGCGGCGGCAACGACGGCTACGACGACGGCCACCGCGGCGGCCGTCGCGGCGAGGAGCCCCCGAAGAAGAGCAGCACCTCCTGGATCGTGCTGGCGGTCGCCGCCGTACTGGTGCTGGTCGGCACCTTCTTCGTCGCCCAGGCGATGTTCAACAACAAGAAGGACACCGCCAAGGAGGCGCCCAAGATCGCGGCGCCGAACCTGGTGGGCAAGAGCCTGGCCGAGGCCAGGACCGTGGCCCAGCAGGCCGGTCCCAAGCTGGTGGTGACCGAGGGCGAGAAGATCGCCTGCCCGGACTCCACCATCAAGAAGGACCAGGTCTGCACCCAGACCCCCGCGGCCCCCACCCAGGTCGCCGAGACCGCCACGATCACGGTGCAGCTCTCCTCCGGCCCGGCCAAGGCGAACGTGCCGAGCGTGGTCGGCAAGACGAAGGACCAGGCCACCAAGGCGCTCGCCGACGCCGGCTTCACCAACGTCACCACCGAGTACAAGGACGACGACACCGCTCCCCAGGAGACGGTCACCGCCCAGGACCCGGCGGCCAGCGCGCCCGGTGACCCGGCCGCCCCGGTCAAGCTCACCGTCTCGCAGGGCAAGACCAAGGTCACCGTGCCCAACGTGCTCGGCCAGCAGAAGGAGGCCGCGCAGGCCGCGCTGGAGAGCGCCGGCTTCCAGGTCGACGCCTCGAAGACCACGGCGACCAACGACCCGACCAAGGTCAACACCGTCGCCTCGCAGTCGGTCCCGGCCAACAGCAAGGCCCCGGCCAACGCGAAGATCGTCCTGACCGTCTTCAAGGCACCGGACAAGGCCACCGTCCCGCCGCTGCAGAACGTCCTGGTCAAGGACGCCATCAAGCAGCTGCAGCAGGCCGGGCTGGGCTACACGCTGCTCGGCTCGCAGGACCCGAACGGCATGGTCACGGGTTCCATGCCGGCCGCGGGCACCCAGGTGGATCCGAACACGTCGATCACCCTGGTGGTGAAGGCGCCGGAGCCGACCAAAGGGGGCGACTCCCCCAACCCCTCACCCTCCAACACCAAAGGGGGCACCCCCTAGCCGCCCGTTCCCCTGGTTCTGAGGCCGGAACCGCCCGAGGGCCCGTCGCAACCTCTGCGACGGGCCCTCGGGCGTCTCCGGCCCTGCGGCGCGGTCAGTGGCGCAGCTCCGGCGGCGGAGTGCGCTTGGCGTCCATGTCGTCCACCCGGACCAGGCTGCCCCAGACCGCCATCCGGTAGCGCGAGGTGTAGACCGGGGTGCAGGTGGTCAGCGTGATGTAGCGGCCCGGGCCCTGGTAGCCGGAGCCCTTGGGGACGGGCGCCACGATGCCGGTGTCGTACTTGGAGGTCTCCGGCAGGGTGTTGTCGACCTTGTAGACGTACCACTTGTCCTTGGTCTCGACCACGATCGCGTCGCCCTTGTGGACGGCGTCGAGGTCGTGGAACTTCGCCCCGTGGCCGTCCCGGTGCGCGGCCAGCGCGAAGTTGCCGGTCTCGTCCCAGGGCATCGCCGCCCGGTACGGCTGCTCGTACACCCCGGCGACGCCCTCGGCCAGGGTGGTGGTGTCGGTGCCCATCCGGATCAGCACCTGGAAGTCCTTGCCCATCGCCGGGACGTGCAGGAAGCCGACCCCGTCACCCGCGCCGTAGGCCGGGCCGGGCGCGGCGGGAGCACCGCTCGCGGCGGGAGCACCGGGGGTGGCCGTCGCGCCGGGGGCGGCCGGGCGAGCGGTGGCCGGGCCGGCCGCCCAGGAGCTGCGCAGCTTGTCGGAGGCCCGGTCCGCCGAGGCGTCGGCCTGCACGTTGGTCCACCAGAGCGAGTACGCGACGAAGAGGCCGAGCACGAGGCCCAGGGTGATCAGCAGCTCGCCGAAGACGCCGAGGGCGGCCAGCGCACGGCTGCGCCCCCTGCCTGCCGGCGGGGGCGGGGGTGGCGGGAAGGCCTCCTCGGCCGCCGGTTGCGCCGTCGCGTCCTGGGTCACTGTGCTCCCCCTCGTACCTGTCCACGGGTGCGGCGGCAGTCCGCCGCACCCCTGCTGCCTCGGGCCCTAGCCGACCGTGAGTCCTGGCGGCTTGCCCTGGCTCCGCGGCCGTTCCTCGATCATCTTGCCAAAGACGATCAGGCGGGCCTTGGAACTGAACTCCGGGGTGCAGGTGGTCAGGGTGATGTACCGACCGGCCTGGCCGTACCCGGAGCCGTTGGGCACCGGCTTGATCACGCTCACGTTGGACGGCGGCGTCTCCGGGATGCCGCCGGTGACCTCGTACGTGTAGTACGCAGTCGCGGTCTCCACCACGATCTTGTCGCCCTTGGTGAGCTGGTTGATGTGCCGGAACGGCTCACCGTGGGTGTTGCGGTGCGCGGCCAGCGCGAAGTTGCCGGTCTTGTCGGCCGGCATCCCGGTGCCCGTGTAGTGGCCGACCAGGCCCTTGTCGAGCACCGCCGGCTTGGAGGTGCCCTCGGCGATCGGGAACTTCAGGCCCAGCTTCGGCAGGTGGATGATCGCGAAGCCCTTGCCGGGCTCGAAGGTCTCGGGCTTGGCCGGATCCGGTGCCGGCGGCCCGGCCGCACCGGGCGCCGGCTGGGCGGCGCCGAACTGCTGCTCCAGCTGGTTGCGGGCGCCGTCGGCGGCCGCGTCCGCCTGCACGTTGGTCCACCAGAGCTGGTAGGAGACGAACAGCAGCATCACCAGGCCGAGCGTGATGCAGAGCTCACCGACGAAACGGGCGGCCACCACGGCCACCGACTCCTTGGGGCGCGCGGGCCCTCCGGCCGCGGCCCGGCCGCTCGCCCGGCGGCGCCCGCCGCCCGAGCGCACCGACATCCGGCCCTGCGCGGCCCGGCGCCGTTCCGCCCGGCCGCCGACCGGCGGCGCGTCCGCACCGACGGCGGCCGGCAGGAGACGCAGCTGAAGGGTCTGGTCGGCCAGCCAGGGGTACTCGGGCTGGTCCGGGACACCGGGGCCCCCGGCGCCGCCAGGGCCGTCAGGGGCGCCTGAGCCGCCCTGCCGGGGCCCGTGGGGCTGCCGGGGAGGTTCGGCCTGCTCGTAGACGCCCCAGGCGTCCTCGGCCCCGCCCTGCGCCGGGTGGCCCGGCCGGCCGGGGACGGCCCCGCCCTGCGGGAACTGCTGCGCCTGGTACGGGTCGTACTGGCCGCTCTGGCCACTCCTGCCGTACTGCTCGGTCTGGCCGTTCTGGCCATTCTGGCCGTTCTGGCCGTTCTGGCCATTCTGGCCGTTCTGCGGGCCCTGGCCGTAGCCGTACCGGTCGCCCTCGTGCGGGCCGGACCCCGACTGGTAACGCCCCTCCGGACGCACCGCGGTCACGCGGCTCAGCCCCGGCCGATCACCGGGGCGAGCCCGGCCGAACGGCCGACGGCCAGCGGATCGCCGCACTCGGCCAGCCAGTTGGCGAGCATCCGGTGCCCGCCCTCGGTGAGCACCGACTCCGGGTGGAACTGCACGCCCTCGACCGGCAGCCCGCGGTGGCGCAGCCCCATGATCACGCCGCTCTCGGTCCGGGCGGTGACCACCAGCTCGTCCGGCACGGTGGCGGGCTCGACCGCCAGCGAGTGGTAGCGGGTCGCGGTGAGCGGCGAGGCCAGGCCCTCGAAGACCCCGCCGTCCTCGTGCTCGACCAGCGAGGTCTTGCCGTGCAGCAGCTCGGGCGCCCGGCCGACCACCGCGCCGTACGCGACCGCGATCGACTGCAGACCGAGGCAGACGCCGAAGACCGGCAGCCCGATCGCCGCGCAGTGGTGGACCATCTCGATGCAGACCCCGGCCTCCTCCGGCGCACCGGGCCCGGGGGAGAGCAGCACCCCGTCGAAGCCCGTCGCCCCGTCACGGCGCACCGCGTGCTCGACCGTCACCTCGTCGTTGCGCACCACCTCGCAGGTGGCGCCGAGCTGGTAGAGGTACTGGACCAGGTTGAAGACGAAGCTGTCGTAGTTGTCGACGACCAGGATGCGGGGCGGGGTCGGCTGGGTGGTCATTCGCGCGCTATCTCCGTGGGATGCGGGGGCTGGGAGGAGGAGCAGGGCCGCCGGTCAGCCGGCGGCGCCGTCGCCGCCGTCCACTGTGACGTCACCGAAGGGGAGCAGCGGTTCCGCCCACGGGAAGACGTACGTGAAGAGGAGGTAGACCACCCCCACGACGAGGAGCAGCGAGATGAAGGCCCGGACCAGGGAGTTCCCCGGGAGGTGACGCCAGATCCAGCCGTACATGGTGCTCCCTCGACGTAACAGACTGGGGACAAGAGTAGACCCGTGATCCGCGGCCGCGGGGCGGGCTTCCCACAGTGGCACCGGCCCGTCGCCGCCCGGCCGTTGCCGCCCGCCGCCGGCCCCGCCCGCGACGGCGCGCCCACCGCCGGCCGCCCGCTCCCGGTGGCCCGCCGCGGGCCCGCCCCGCTACTGGCCGGTCGCCGAGCGCAGGTCGGCGGTGCCGGAGTAGCCGGGCACGGTGAGGTCGCCGCTCTCCTGGACCTTCCAGCCCAGCCCGTAAGCCTGCACGTACTGCAGGTAGTTGCGGATGGTCGGGTCCGTCTCCACCGCCGTCCGCAGCCCGTCGGTCTTCCCGACCGCCTTGACCACGTAGGGCGGCGAGTAGACCCGTCCTTGCAGCAGCAGGGTGTTGCCGACGCAGCGGACGGCGCTGGTGGAGATCAGCCGCTGGTCCATCACCTGCACGCCCTCCGCGCCGCCGTGCCAGAGCGCGTTGACCACCGCCTGGATGTCCTGCTGGTGGATGACCAGGTCGTTGACGCCGGGCTCGGGCACCCCGGGGATGCGCGCGGTGGCGTTCGGCGGGGCGTCGTTGAGGGTGACGGTCAGGCCGGGCCCCTGCAACGGTTCCAGCGCGGCGCCCTGCCGGAGCGCGTCCTGCCGGGAGGCCTCGGCCGGACTCCCGCCCTGCTGCTCGGTGAGCTCCTGCGAGCGGGCCTGGAGGTCGGCGAGCTGCGCCTGCGACTGCTGGTTCTGCGCGCTGCGCTGGCGTATCACGTCGCTGAGGCTGAGCAGCGAGTTGTCGGTGCGCAGGTCGGTCCCGCGGGCGGTCTGCGCGCTGATGTAGAAGAGCAGCCCGGCGAGCGCGAAAACCGCGCAGGTCAGGGCACGGCCGACAATTCGGGTGCCGGAGGCGCGGGTACGGGCCGGCCGAGGGGGAATCGACAAATTAGTCACCGTACCCTTATCTCCTTCGGACCCGCCGAACCACTACGCTAACGGACGCCGGTGGCACGTGCGGGGGCGGTCCCCATAGCGTTCTCCACAACCGCCACTGCCGGCCGCCCGACCCCCCCGGTGAACCCCTGCGCGGTCTCACAGCGCATCGACAGGAGAGCTCCTCGTGCCGAAGTCTCGACTCCGCAAGAAGTCCGATTACACGCCGCCGACCACGGCCGCCGCGGTGAAGATCAGCACGGGCCGCAGCTGGGTAGCCCCCCTGATGCTGGCCCTGTTCCTGGTCGGACTGGTGTGGATCGTCACCTACTACGTGACCAGTGGCAGCTGGCCGGTCGAGAGCTGGCACAACTGGAACATCCTGGTGGGCTTCGGCTTCATCGCGGCGGGGTTCGGCGTCTCCACCCAGTGGAAGTGACGCCGGGGCTCCAGCCCTGAGCGCATTCCGCCGTCCCGGGCGAGTCCGCCCGGGACGGCGCTGTGGTGCGCCCGGACGCGGTGGTGCGGATCGGCTCCGTGGAGTTCGCCGTCGGTTATCCCGCTTATCGCGCTTATCCACATGGTTATCCACACTGGGGAAAAGTCCCCACCGCCTGTGGATAACTCACGCCGGGTGCGCTTGCCACACCCCCGCACGCCATCCGCCGAATGCCGAACAGCCGCAGCAGGACACGCGTAGAACAGTGGTCCACAGGGCAGTAGCCCAACTGGCTGTGCACTACTCCCCACCCGCTGTGGACAAACGTCCGGATGCGTCACCCGCCGTAGCGGGCCATCCCGACCAGGACCATCAGCAGCACCAGGCCCGCCACCGCGACCACCGTCAGCGTCTGGACCGGCACCCGGCGGTCCCGGGGGGCGTACATCAGCCCGATCGCGGTCAGCGTCCCGGCGACCAGCCCGCCGATGTGCGCGCGCCAGTCGATGCCGGTCACCGAGAAGGTGACGATCAGGTTGAAGACCAGCAGCGCGACCACGGGGCCGAGCGGCGCCCTGACCCGCTTGTACATCACCACGGTGGCGCCGAGCAGGCCGAAGATGGCGCCGGAGGCCCCCAGCGAGTTCATGAAGCCGCCGGCCAGCAGGAAGGCGAAGGCGCTGCCGGCCAGACCCGAGAGCAGGTAGACGGCCAGGAAGCGGAGCCGGCCGAGCGCCATCTCCAGCGTCGGGCCGATCACCCACAGCATCACCATGTTGGTGGCGATGTGCCAGGGCTCGATGTGGAGGAAGGTCGCGGTCAGCAGCCGGTACCACTGGTCCGGCCCGGCCGCGACGCCGTACGGGAAGCCGGTGATCTGCGGGCCCACGCTGAACAGCGAGAGGTCCTCGGACAGCCACGGCTTGAGCACGTAGGCCGCGAGGACGAAGACCACCAGGTTGATCCCGACCAGGGCCTTGGTGACCAGCGCACCGTCCGCGGTCAGCTGCCCGCCGAACCGGGTCGTCGCCTGCCGCACCTCCCGGTTGGCGCCGTGGACGCACTCCGGGCAGTGGAAGCCCACCGAGGCGTTCACCATGCACTGCGGGCAGATCGGCCGGCCGCACCGGGAACAGCCGATCCCGGTCTCCTGCTCGGGGTGCCGGTAGCAGCGCGCCGGGCCGGTCCAGCCCTCGGGCCCCGGGGTCCGGTCCGTCGGCGGCCTGGGCTCGTCCGGGAGCATCAGCGGTTTCCCCTTCTCGCACGCCTGCTACACGATCCCGGCGACGCCCCGCCGAACGGGGTACCACCGGGATCGCCAGCGTACTGCGGCGCGCCCGGCCGCGGGCGGTCCGCGCCTCCCCCCTCGTCCGCTCCCCGCCTCCCCGCTCGCCGTCTCCCCGCACCGTCCACGGCCCTCGTACGGTCCGCTCCGGTGCCCGCCACCTCCACCCCGTCTCCCCCGCCTCCCCGGCCTCCTCCGCTCCGCCCGCCCCGCGTACGGCCCATCCCGGAATGCTGAGGGACAAATCAACATGCATGATCAGCATTCAGGTGGATATGTGCATAAAGGACGCCACCCAGGAGGAGAGACTCGTGACCCGTTTGGACTCAGCTCGTGAGACGGCCGGCAAGACCCGGGACACCCTCGCGCCCTACGCCGCCACCGCCAAGGAAACCGCGGTGAACCTCGCGGACGGCGCCAAGCAGCGCCTGGGGCCCGCCCTGGACTCGATCGGGCCGAAGGCCGCCCACGCCGCCCACCATGCCCGCGTCCAGTACGACAAGCGCATCGCCTCGCAGCTCGGCCACGCCTTCGCCAGCCTGCCGCCCGAGGCCCAGCAGAACGCGCTCAAGGCCCTGCACCGCGCCCAGGAGGCCGCGCTGGCCGCCCGGCTCTCCGCGGCCCACGCCCGGACCACCGTCGGCCCGAGGGTCGCCCACGTGGTCGACGGGGCCCGCGCCACCGTCGTCCCGGTCGCGCAGGAGGCCCACACCCGCGGCGCCGCCGCGCTGACCGCCCTGCACGGCCACGTCACGTCCGCCGAGATCAGCGACCTGGCCGCCCGGAACCTCAAGAAGGAGCACCGCAACGGCTGGGCCACCGGCCTGGCGGTGGCCGGCGCCGTCGCGATCGGCAGCGGCATCGTGGCCTGGCAGTGGTGGCGCCACCACAGCAACCCCGAGTGGCTGGTCGAGCCACCGGCCACCGGCTCCGCCGCCGCGCCCCAGCACTCCGGCGGCGCCCACGCCGCCGGCAGTGCCGGCAGCAATGCCGCCGGCGGGGCCGACACCCTGGTGAACGGCTCCACGGCCGGGCCGGCCTCCGGCGGCACCTCCGACGCCGCCACGGCCCCTGACGAGGCCGAGGCCGGCACCGGCGCCCCCAAGCCCGGCCCGACGCCCGGCAAGCCCGGCCCCGGCGACGACCACCCGAAGCCGCACGACCCGCGCAAGCCGCACTGACCGGCGGCCGTGACCGCCCGCCCCCGCAAACGCCGATCGGCCGCTGACCCGGATTCAGGTCAGCGGCCGATCGGCTTTACCACTGTGGAGCTTAGGAGACTCGAACTCCTGACATCTGCCTTGCAAAGGCAGCGCTCTACCAACTGAGCTAAAGCCCCTCGACGGCACTGTGCGCACCGCCGGGCACTAGCGTACCGGGTTCCGGCGCGAATCCCACGCCCTCCCCGGCACCTCATGCCCGAACGGTGCCAGGAAGCCGGCCCGCCCGGTCACCAGACCGGGCCGACCGGCCCGGGAGACGCCGGTGCGGCGCCTCCGAAGATCGTCGATCGTCAGATCGTCCGGGTCCTCAGCGACCGGCCGGGACCGGGTCGGTGGCCTCGGTCCACAGGTCCTGCTCGGCGCGGTCCGCCTGGACCTGACGGTAGACAAAGAAGCCGCCGAGGGCGACCAGGGCGACCAGGAGAAGCTTCTTCACCGCGGGACCTCGTCCTTCTTGCGTAGCGGACTCAACAGCCGTGCCCCGACCGGATGGCCGGGTCGACGAGTCCATGAATTGTTACGAGCACGAACGGGCGGCCGGGTGCCAGACTGCCCTTGCGGCCGATGATACACACCGGTGTCCCAATCGTGACCAGCCACCGCTGCCTCCAACCGACCGGTCCGGCCGGAGGATTGACGCCGCACCTTCTGTCGTACGGTCGGCCCGGCCCGGGGGAGCCCGGAAGCCGGCCCGGGCGCGGCCCGAACCCGGCCGGACCCCGACCCGGGCTCCGCCGGACACCACCCTTGACCTGCCCCGTAGCGGTCCAGGACCTAGCCCCGCGCCGGCGGGACCACCACTGCGGTACCGGCCGCGAGGTCCACCCTGGTCCGCGGCGGCACCACCTCGCCCTCCTCGTCGCGCAGCATCAGCGTGCTGCGCCGCTCGTCGAGCTCGTGCTGCTTGCCCGCCGCGAACTGCGCGTGCAGCTGCTCGAACCCGGTCGCCGAGACCTGCCCCTCCCGGCCCGTCCCCCGCCAGGGGATCCAGCGCGACTTCCGTGCCCAGAGCGCCAGCTGGTCGACGACGGCCAGCGCGACCAGCGCACAGACCAGCCCGGGAATGCTCATCGCCCAGAACAACGCCATATCGCCACCGCCTCCACACCCGCCCTACCCGTACAACCCCCGGGCCGGGCACGCGGTTCCGGCAGACGGCCGCGGGAACGCCGAAGGGCCCGGAGCGAGATCGCTCCGGGCCCTTCGCGGTGGTGGGCCTAACAGGACTTGAACCTGTGGCCTCTTCCTTATCAGGGAAGCGCTCTAACCGTCTGAGCTATAGGCCCTTGCCGCACTGAAAGATTAGCGGACCGACGGCCGATCTCCAAAATCCGGTCCGGCAGGGCTTGCGGCAGGGCTCTGCTGGTGGGGGGCGGTAGCGGGGCGGAGCAGCCACTCCTCGCGGGTGGCCGGGAGGTGGGCGGCGCCCTCTGGACCGGTGCGGACGGCGAGGATCTGGTTCACACCGATCCGGTTCTCCTCGAAGGCGAGCGCCGAGGCCGCCATGTAGAGCCGCCAGACCCTGGCCCGCCCGCGGCCGGCCAGGCGGACCGCCTCCGTCCAGCGCGCCTCCAGGTTGGCCACCCACTCGCGCAGGGTCAGCCCGTAGTGCTCGCGCAGTGACTCGACGTCGCGCACCTCGAAGCCGGCCTCCTCCAGCCGGGCCACGGTGGAACCGACGGGGGAGAGCTCGCCGTCCGGGAAGACGTAGCGGTCGATGAACGGGCTGGGGCGGTACGGCTCGCCGGGGTGGTCCGGGCGTCGGGCGATCTGGTGGTTGAGCAGCCGGCCGCCGGGCACCACGAGCCGGTAGAGCCCCTCGGCGTAGACGCGGTACTGCGCGGCGCCGACGTGCTCGGCCATGCCGACGCTGGAGATCGCGTCGAACGGGTCGTCCTGGATCTCGCGGTAGTCCTGCAGGCGGATCTCCACCCGGCCTGCCAGGCCGGCCTCCTCGACCCGGTGGCGGGCCAGCGCGACCTGCTCGGCGGAGATGGAGACGCCGACCGCCGTGACGCCGTAGTGCCGGGCCGCGTGCAGCACCAGCGAGCCCCAGCCGCAGCCGACGTCCAGCAGCCGCATCCCGGGCCGCAGGCCGAGCTTGCGGCAGATGAGGTCGAGCTTGGCCTCCTGGGCCGCCTCCAGGCTCTTGGCGGCGGGCGCCCAGTAGGCGCAGGAGTACACCATCGACGAGCCCAGCACGAGGCCGTAGAAGTCGTTGCCGACGTCGTAGTGGTGGCTGATGGCCGCGCGGTCCCGGTTGCGGCTGTGCAGCCGCCCCTGGACCGTCCTGGCCTCCTCCGGCGGCGGTGCGGGCTGCGGGCCCAGCGCACCGGCCCGCAGCAGGACCCCCAGCGCCCGGCGGCCCTTGGGGCCGAGGACGTCGTCCGGGCGCAGCCGCAGCCGCCGGATCTCGGGGCGCTCGGAGAAGTGCGCGACGGCCGTCAGCACCTCGTAGAGGTCGGTACCGGGGGCGACTTCGAGGTCCCCCGCGACATAGGCCCGGGCCAGGCCCAGCTCGCCCGGCTGCCAGAGCAGGCGGCGCAGTGCCCGCCGGTTGCGCAGCACGACGGTGGGTGCCCCCGGCGGCCCGGCCGTGCTGCCGTCCCAGATCTGCACCCGCAGCGGCACCGGGAGCCCCAGGAGCCCCTCCAGGGCCTCGACCAGTTGCCTTGCGAGCTGAGCCATCGCGCGCCTCCGTCCAGCCGTACCTGCACAGCCGTACCAGCCCCGGCCGGTCGGGCCGGGGGCGGCCAGCGGCACTCGGAAGCTCGGAACGAGCGCACCCAGCTAATCCCACCGCGGCGGGCGCCGAACCGGGCGGCACGCCGCGGGGGCCGGCTGTCACCCGAATGCCGACGGGCCCCGCAGGCTGGAACAGCCTGCGGGGCCCGCTCATTCCGTCCGCGGAGGGAATTCTGACCGAGAGTCAGTCCTCTTCGGCCAGGGTCAGCTCGATGCCACCGGTGAAACCGGCCGCGGCGTTGTAGATGAACGCCGACAGCGTGGAGAGCGCGGTCAGCAGCACCACGTCGACCAGCGCGATCAGCGAGGTGAAGGTCATCACCTTGCCGAACCCGACGTAGTCCATCAGGTTGATGCCGCTGTTCGGGGCCTCGCCGGCGGTGACCTCCTTGAGGGTCTTCGTCAGCGAGTCGAAGACGCCGAGCGAGTCCAGCGTCATCCACAGCACGGCGGCCGCCACGATGATGATGATCCCGACCGCCACCGACAGCAGGAAGCTGACCTTCATGACCGACCACGGGTCGGCCTTGGTCACCCGCAGCCGGGCCTTGCGGGTCCGGCCCAGGCCGGAGCCTGCGGCGGCCGGCGCGGCGGCCGGACGGCGCGGTGCACCGCCCGCGACCGGCGTGCCGCCGGGCGGGGTGTTACCGCTCACCCGGGTGCCCCGGGGCGGCGTCGGCTGCCCCTTGGCGTACGTGGTCGGCTGCGAGAACCCGCCCCCACCGGGCGCCGGGGCGCTCGGCGGCGGAGGCGTGGCCGACTGGCCGCCGTACGTCGCCCCGCCGCCCTGGCCCGCCGCACCGACCGGTGGCATCAGCGAGGTGGACGAGGCCGGGTGCTCGGCCGGCGGCTGCGGCACCCCGTAGCCCCCGCCGCCCTGTGCTGCGCCCGGACGGCCGCCGGTGGCTCCTCCCGCAGCACCCGTGGCTCCACTCACTGGTCCTCCCGCACTTCCCACCAGGACGGCGGCACCGCCCTGCGTCGTCACTCGTCATCCAGCGCCCGGCGGGATTGCCCGGAACTGGTCGGCGGCCGATGCCGCCGCGCCCTCTTCATCTGGACGCGGCGGCACCGGCCTGCGGTTCGGATCAGGCCTGGGCGTCGTCGCCGACCGCCGTCACCGTACCCTCGGCCACCTCGGGGGACTCGGCGCCTTCGACCTCGTCCTCCATCGACTCCTCGTCCTCGGCCTCCGCGTTGCGGGCCATGCCCACGACCGCATCGCGCTTTCCGAGGTTGATCAGTTGGACGCCCATGGTGTCACGTCCGGTTTCACGAACCTCGGAAACCCTCGTGCGGATCACCCCACCCGACAGGGTGATCGCCATGATCTCGTCGGTGTCGTCGACCACCAGGGCGCCGACCAGCGAACCCCGGCCCTCGACGATCTTCGCCGCCTTGGTGCCGTAGCCACCGCGTCCCTGGACACGGTACTCGTCCACCCCGGTGCGCTTGGCGTAGCCGCCGTCGGTGGCGGTGAAGACGTACGTGCCCGGGCGGACGACGTTCATCGAGAGCAGCTCGTCGTCCTCGCGGAAGGCCATGCCCTTGACGCCGGAGGTGGCGCGGCCGGTGGGCCGCAGGGCGTCGTCGGTGGCGGTGAACCGGATCGACTGGGCCTTCTTGGAGACCAGCAGCAGGTCGTCCTCGGCGGAGACCAGCTCGGCGCCGATCAGCTCGTCGTCCCGGCCCTGCTCGTCCTGGCGCAGGTTGATCGCGATCAGGCCGCCGGAGCGCGGGGAGTCGTAGTCCTTCAGCGCGGACTTCTTCACCAGACCGGCCCGGGTGGCGAGGACGAGGTAGGGCTTGTCCTCGTAGGTGCGCACGGCCATCACCTGGGTGATGTGCTCCTCCGGCTGGAAGGCCAGCAGGTTGGCCACGTGCTGGCCGCGGGCGTCGCGCCCGGCGTCGGGCAGCTCGTAGCCCTTGGCGCGGTAGACCCGGCCCTTGTTGGTGAAGAACAGGATCCAGTTGTGCGTCGTCGTCACGAAGAAGTGGTCGACGATGTCGTCCTGCTTCAGCTGGGCACCGCGCACGCCCTTGCCGCCGCGCTTCTGCGAACGGTAGAGGTCGGAGCGGGTCCGCTTGACGTAGCCGCCACGGGTGATCGTGACGACGATGTCCTCCTCGGCGATGAGGTCCTCGATGGAGAGGTCGCCGTCCGAGGGGATGAGGGTCGAGCGCCGCTCGTCGCCGTACTTCTCGACGATCGCGGTGAGCTCCTCGGAGATGATCTCCCGCTGGCGGACCGGGGAGGCCAGGATCGCGTTGTACTCGTCGATCTTGCGCTGCAGCTCGTCGTGCTCGTCCATGATCCGCTGGCGTTCCAGGGCGGCCAGCCGACGCAGCTGCATCTCCAGGATCGCGTTGGCCTGGAGCTCGTCGATGGTGAGCAGGTTCATCAGGCCGCTGCGGGCCGCGTCGGCCGACTCGGAGGCCCGGATCAGCGCGATGACCTCGTCGATCATGTCCAGCGCCTTGAGCAGGGCGCGCAGGATGTGCGCGCGCTCCTCGGCCTTGCGCAGCCGGAACCGGGTGCGCCGGACGATGACGTCGACCTGGTGGTTGACCCAGTGCCGGATGAAGGCGTCCAACGAGAGCGTGCGCGGCACGCCGTCGACCAGGGCCAGCATGTTGGCGCCGAAGTTGGTCTGCAGGTCGGTGTGCTTGTAGAGGTTGTTCAGCACGACCTTGGCGACGGCGTCGCGCTTGAGCACGATCACCAGTCGCTGACCGGTGCGCGAGGAGGACTCGTCGCGGACGTCGGCGATGCCGGCGACCTTGCCGTCCTTGACCAGGTCGGCGATCTTCAGTGCGAGGTTGTCCGGGTTGACCTGGTACGGCAGCTCGGTGATCACCAGGCACTGGCGGCCCTGGATCTCCTCGACCTCGACCACCGCACGCATGGTGATCGAGCCGCGCCCGGTCCGGTACGCCTCCTCGATCCCGCGGCGGCCGACGATCAGGGCGCCGGTCGGGAAGTCCGGGCCCTTGATCCGCTCGATCAGGGCCTCCAGCAGCTCCTCGTTGGAGGCGTCCGGGTGCTCCAGCGCCCAGAGCGCGCCGGAGGCGACCTCGCGGAGGTTGTGCGGCGGGATGTTGGTGGCCATGCCGACGGCGATGCCGGTGGCACCGTTGATCAGCAGGTTGGGGATGCGCGCGGGCAGGACGGTGGGCTCCTGCGAGCGGCCGTCGTAGTTGGCGGCGAAGTCGACGGTCTCCTCGTCGATGTCGCGCATCATCTCCATGGCCAGCGGCATCATCTTGCACTCGGTGTAGCGCATGGCCGCGGCCGGGTCGTTGCCCGGCGAGCCGAAGTTGCCGTTGCCGTCCACCAGCGGCATCCGCAGCGACCACGGCTGGGCCAGGCGGACCACGGTGTCGTAGATCGAGGTGTCGCCGTGCGGGTGGTAGTTGCCCATGACGTCGCCGACGACGCGGGCGCACTTGTAGTAGCCCTTCTCGGGGCGGTACCCGCCGTCGTACATCGCGTAGAGCACGCGCCGGTGCACCGGCTTGAGGCCGTCGCGGACCTCGGGCAGCGCGCGGCTCACGATCACGCTCATCGCGTAGTCGAGGTAGGAGCGCTGCATCTCGGTCTCGAGCTCGATCGGCTCGACCCGGGACACGAAGGTGTCGATGGCGGTGCTGGCGTCCGGCTGCTCGCCGTCGGGACGGTTGTCGTCGACCACTGGTGGTCAGTTTCCTTTCACGCGTGACTGGACTGTGCTGGCAGGGGCGGGCCCCGTCACACGTCCAGGAAGCGGACGTCCTTGGCGTTGCGCTGGATGAAGGAGCGGCGGGCCTCGACGTCCTCGCCCATCAGGACGGAGAAGAGGTCGTCGGCGCGGGCCGCGTCCTCCAGGGTGACCTGCATGAGCAGACGGTGGGCCTGGTCCATGGTGGTGACGCGCAGCTCCTCGGCGTTCATCTCGCCGAGACCCTTGAACCGCTGGATCGCGTCGTCCTTGGGCAGCCGGCGCCCGGCCGCCACGCCCGCGGCGATGGTGGCGTCGCGCTCGCGGTCGGAGTAGACGTAGTCGAAGTCGTCCTTGCCCCACTTGATCTTGTACAGCGGCGGCATCGCCAGGTACACGTACCCGGACTCCACCAGCGGCCGCATGAAGCGGAACAGCAGGGTGAGCAGCAGGGTGCGGATGTGCTGCCCGTCGACGTCGGCGTCCGCCATCAGGACGATCTTGTGATAGCGGAGCTTGGACTCGTCGTAGTCCTCCTGGATGCCGCAGCCGAAGGCCGAGATCAGCGCCTGGACCTCGGTGTTCTGCAGCACCTTGTCGATCCGGGCCTTCTCGACGTTCAGGATCTTGCCGCGGATCGGCAGGATGGCCTGGATACGCGGGTCACGGCCCTGCTTGGCGGAGCCGCCGGCGGAGTCACCCTCGACGATGAAGATCTCGCACTCGGACGGGTCCTTGGACTGGCAGTCACTCAGCTTGCCCGGCAGCGAGGCGGATTCCAGCAGGCCCTTGCGGCGGGTCAGGTCGCGCGCCTTGCGGGCGGCGACGCGCGCGGTGGCGGCCTGGATGGACTTGCGGATGATGTCCGCGGCTTCGTTGGGGTTGCGGTCGAGCCAGTCGTTCAGCTGCTCGTGGACGACCCGCTGGACGAAGGTCTTCGCCTCGGTGTTGCCCAGCTTGTCCTTGGTCTGGCCCTCGAACTGCGGCTCGCCGAGCTTGACCGAGATGATCGCGGTCAGACCCTCGCGGATGTCCTCGCCGGAGAGGTTGTCGTCCTTCTCGCGGAGCAGCTTCTTGTCGCGCGCGTAGCGGTTCACCAGGCCGGTCAGCGCGGCGCGGAAGCCCTCTTCGTGGGTACCGCCGCCGTGCGTGTGGATGGTGTTGGCGAAGGAGTAGACACCCTCGGTGTAGGAGGAGTTCCACTGCATCGCGACCTCGACCGAGATCGACTTGTCCTTGTCCTCCGCCTCGAAGTCGATCACCGAGGGGTGGATCACCTCGCCCTTGCGGGAGTTGAGGTGGGTGACGAAGTCCGCGATGCCGCCGTCGTACTTGTACGTGACCGAGAGCGGATTGCCGTCCTCGTCCAGGTGCTCGGGGCGCTCGTCGGTCAGCGAGATGCTCAGGCCCTTGTTGAGGAACGCCATCTCCTGGAAGCGCCGGGAGAGCGTCTCGAACGAGTAGACCGTGGTCTCGAAGATGTCGCCGTCGGCCCAGAAGGTGACCGTGGTGCCGGTCCGGTCCGTCGCCTCGCCCTTGGCCAGGGGGGCGGCCGGGGCGCCCATCTTGTAGTCCTGGGTCCAGATGTTGCCGTCCTTGTGGATCTCCACGGAGAGCCTGGTGGACAGCGCGTTCACCACGGACACGCCGACGCCGTGCAGACCGCCGGAAACGGCGTAGCCGCCGCCGCCGAACTTGCCGCCGGCGTGCAGGACGGTGAGCACGACCTCGACGGCCGGCTTGTCCTGGCCGGGGACGATGTCCACCGGGATGCCGCGGCCGTTGTCCACGACGCGGATCGCGCCGTCGGCCATGATCGTGACGTCGATGGTGTCGGCGTACCCCGCCATCGCCTCGTCGACGGAGTTGTCCACGACCTCCTGCACCAGGTGGTGCAGGCCACGCTCACCGGTCGAGCCGATGTACATGCCGGGGCGCTTGCGGACGGCGTCGAGGCCTTCCAGCACCTGGATGTTGCTGCCGGTGTAGGAGGCCTGGTCGGTCTGGTCTGGGGTCTGGCTGGGGTTGCCGGAATCGGCCACGAAGCGCCCTCTCTGGCACAGCACGGGCCGCATCCCCGCCCCGTGTGGGCGGGCGTGCGACCACGGCGTTTCGACTCGGTTGCCACTAGCAACAGTGTTTGGCTCTCAGTCTACCGGTACGACTGACATAGATGGGCGTTTGGCAGCCTCTGAGGGCAGATACGCCGCCCTGAATCCCCTCTGCACATGTCCCGATACTCGCCCCGGGGGCTCAGAGCGCCTGGAAGGGCCGTCAGGGGTTCCGGAAGATCCCGGTCCGCTCGACGCCGCGCCGGCCGCGGTCAGCCCCAGGTGTCGCCCGGCCCCTTGCTGCCCGGCGCACGCAGCCGGCCGTAGCCGCGGACCGGCGCGGCCGGGCCCAGCACCTTGATGGTCTTCACCGTGCCGTGGCCCAGCTCGTGATTCAGACGGGCCACCAACTGCCGCGCCAGCCAGCGGAGTTGGGTGGCCCAGGCGGTGGAGTCGCACTGCACGGTGAGCACTGCGGCCTCGTCGTCGTAGGAAGTGGGTGCGCAGTGCGCGGCGATGTCCGGGCCGACGATCTGCGGCCAGCGGCCCATCACCCCGCCGACCGCGGCGGAGGACTCCCAGCCCCGCTCGGTCAGCAGCCGGTTCAGCGCCGCACCCAGCGGCACCGGGTCGCGCCCGTCCGAGCGCGCGCCGCTGCGCAGTCCGTGCCGCTTGGCCTCGCGCTTCTCCCGGACCTGCTCGCCGCGCTGGCGCGCCTGCGCCCGGGCCGCGCGCAGCGCCGAGCGGGCCAGGTCGGCGCCGGTCAGCCCGGCGGCGGCCGGATCGGCGCCGGCCGGCTGCGGGAGGTTCTCGGCCGGCTCGCTCACGGCGATCTCCTATCCCCAGGCTGTGGACAACGGTGAGCCGTCCAGCGTACGGGAGCCGGCGGGCGGCGGGTGCACAGGCTGTGCACGGGCGGAAATCGTGACGATGTGACGGGGCCGCGGTTGCGGAGGCCGGGGGAGACCCGCGGCGGCCGGGGCGGATGCCCGGGCCGGCAGCAGGGGCGGGCTTCGGGGGCGGGCTTCAGGCGTCGACCCGGCGCACAGCGCCGTCGGCCACCGCGTACCGGGCCCCGGCCAGGGCCTTCGGCACGTCCTCCGCGACCGCCGCGGTGACCAGCACCTGCTCGCCGCCGGCCACCAGCTCGGCCAGCCGGTCCCGGCGGGTGGCGTCCAGCTCGGCGAAGACGTCGTCGAGGATCAGCACCGGCTCCCCGCCGTCGGCGCGCAGCAGCTCGTACGAGGCCAGCCGCAGGGCCAGCGCGAACGACCAGGACTCGCCGTGGCTGGCGTAGCCCTTGGCGGGCAGCGGGCCGAGTCTGAGCACCAGCTCGTCGCGGTGCGGGCCGACCAGGGTGATCCCGCGCTCGACCTCCTGCTTGCGGACGGCCTGGAGAGCCTGGAGGAGCTGCTCCTCGGCCTGCTCGCGACTGGACGGCAGCTCACCCTCGAAGGAGCTGCGGTACTCCAGCGCGGTCTCGCCCCCGGCGGGCGCGAGCTGCCCGTACGCGGCCGCCACCAGCGGTTGCAGGGCGGCCACCAGCTGGATCCGGAACGCGGTCAACTCGGCTCCGGCGCGCGCCAGATGGCCGTCCCAGACCTCCAGGGTGGAGAGGTCGGCACCCTTGCCGCCACCGGCCCGGCGGGCCATCGCGGCGGTCTTCAGCAGCGCGTTGCGCTGCTTGAGCACCCGTTCGTAGTCCTGCCGGACCCCGGCCAGCCGGGGGGCGCGGGCGGTCAGCAGCTCGTCCAGGAAGCGTCGGCGCTCGCCCGGGTCGCCCTTGACCAGGGAGAGGTCCTCGGGGGCGAACAGCACGGTGCGCAGCAGGCCCAGCACGTCGCGCGGGCGGACGTTGTCCGAGCGGTTGATCCGGGCGCGGTTGGCCTTGCCCGGGGCGATCTCCAGCTCCACCAGGGTGGAACGGCCACGGTCCACCACGGAGGTGCGGATCACCGCCCGCTCGGCGCCCAGCCGGATCAGCGGCGCGTCGGTGGCGACCCGGTGGCTGCCCAGGGTGGCGACGTAGCCGATCGCCTCGACCAGGTTGGTCTTGCCCTGGCCGTTCGGGCCGACGAAGGCCGTCACGCCCGGGTCGAGGGGCACCTCGGCCCGGGCGTACGACCGGAAGTCGGCGAGCGACAGATGCGCGACGTGCATGGCTGTGGACTGCGCTCGCCTTCTGGGGATGACTCTGCGGGTGCGGGACTACTTCGACTCGACCGCGTGGCCGCCGAACTGGTTGCGCAGCGCGGCGATCATCTTCATCTGCGGCGAGTCCTCCTGGCGGGACGCGAAGCGGGCGAAGAGCGAGGCGGTGATCGCCGGCAGCGGGACGGCGTGGTCGATCGCGGCCTCGACGGTCCAGCGGCCCTCGCCGGAGTCGGCGGCCCAGCCCTTGAGCTTGGCCAGGTGCTCGTCGTCGTCCAGGGCGCGGACGGCCAGGTCGAGCAGCCAGGAGCGGATGACGGTGCCCTCCTGCCAGCTGCGGAAGACCTCGCGGACGTCGGTGACCTCGGGGGCGGCCTCCAGCAGCTCCCAGCCCTCGGCGAAGGCCTGCATCATCGCGTACTCGATGCCGTTGTGGACCATCTTGGCGAAGTGGCCGGCGCCGACCGCGCCCGCGTGCACCGAGCCGAAGTCGCCCTCGGGCTTGAGCGCGTCGAAGACCGGCTGGACCTTGGCGACGTACTCGGCGTTGCCGCCGTACATCAGCGCGTAGCCGTTCTCCAGGCCCCAGACACCGCCGGAGACGCCGCAGTCGACGAAGCCGATGCCCTTGGCGGCCAGCGCCTCGGCGTGCTTGATGTCGTCCGTCCAGCGGGAGTTGCCGCCGTCGACCACCACGTCGCCGGGGGAGAGCAGCTCGGCGAGCTCGTCCACGGTCGCCTGGGTGGCGGCGCCGGCCGGGACCATGACCCAGACCACGCGCGGGCCCTGGAGCTTGGTGACGAGCTCCTGGAGGCTCTCGACGTCCGAGACGTCCGGGTTGCGGTCGTAGCCGATGACGGTGTGGCCGGCGCGGCGGATCCGCTCGCGCATGTTGCCGCCCATCTTGCCGAGACCGATGAGGCCGAGCTCCATGACCAAGTCCTTACCTGTGGTGACATGCCTGCCGGCGGCGCCGTTGCCGCGCTGTCCTGAGCCTACGCGCTGAAGTGACAGGGCCTCCCCCGGTCGGGGCCCGACCGGGGGAGGCCGTCCACCGGCTGTGCACAGCCTGTGGATGTCAGCGGTGAGGTCAGCCGGAGAGGCGCACCGGCATGATCAGGTACTGGTAGGCCTCGTCCGCCTCGGTGTCGACCGAGGCCTTGCCGCTGAGCAGGGCCGGCTTGGTCGGCGTGGTGAAGCTCAGCTGGGCGTAGGCGGAGTCGATGGCCTTGAGGCCCTCCTCCAGGTAGCCCGGGTTGAAGGCGATCGAGATGGCGTCGCCCTCCAGGGAGGCGTCGATCCGCTCGGTGGCCTGGGCGTCGTCGCCCGAGCCGGCCTCCAGCGTCAAGACGCCCTCCTCGAAGTTCAGCCGGACCGGGGTGTTGCGCTCGGCGACCAGCGAGACGCGCTTGAGCGCCTCCAGGAAGGGCTGCGTCTGGATCGCCGCGATCGCGTTGAACTCGGTCGGGAAGAGGCTGCGGAACTTGGGGAACTCGCCCTCCAGCAGCCGCGTGGTCGTCCGGCGGCCGGCGCCCTCGAAGCCGATCAGGCCCTCGCCCGCGCCGCCCGAGGAGAGGGCGATCGAGACGTTGTCGCCGCTGCCCAGGGACTTGGCGATGTCCTGAAGGGTCTTGGCGGGCACCAGGGCCACCGCGGAGATGTCCGGCTGCTCGGGCTTCCAGAGCAGCTCGCGGACGGCGAAGCGGTAGCGGTCGGTGGCGGCCAGGGTGATCCGGTCGCCCTCGATCTCGACCCGGACACCGGTGAGCACCGGCAGGGTGTCGTCGCGGCCGGCGGCCACGGCGGCCTGGCTGACGGCCGAGGCGAAGACGTCGCCGGGGACGGTGCCGGTGGCGGTCGGCATCTGGGGCAGGGCCGGGTACTCGTCCACGGGGAGGGTGGGGAGGGTGAACCGGGAGCTGCCGCAGACCACGCTGACCCGCTGGCCGTCGGTGGAGATCTCCACAGGCCTGTTGGGAAGGTTGCGCGAGATGTCGTTCAGCAGCCGGCCGGAGACCAGGACGGTGCCGGCCTCCTCGATGTCGGCCTCCAGCTCGACCCGGGCCGAAACCTCGTAGTCGAAGCCGGACAGCGCCAGGCTGCCGTCCTGTGCCGTCAGCAGCAGGCCGGCCAGCACCGGCACCGGCGGCCGTGCCGGGAGGCTGCGGGCAGCCCAGGCCACCGCCTCCGCGAGGACGTCACGCTCCACCCGGAACTTCACCGGTAACCGCCTCCTGGATCGAGCGCTCCCGCTCGCACGTCTGGTTCTTCTGATCTTGGTCTTCGGTGCGCCTGTCCGCCGAGCTCTGCCACTCCGCTTCCAGTCGCCGAGGACAGTCTGACGTACTCCACCGACAGACGGGGCAGACGGGCGGAAGCAAGCCGAACAGATGTCGGGGTCCGGTTGTCCACAGATTTCAGGCCCACCCGCTTTTGAACGAGTCGACTGGTCTATAGGTGTAGCAGTAGTAGTAGGGCCTGTGGAAACCGTGGATAACCCCGTTTGCGCAGGTCAAGCCACGTTTTTTGTCCACAGGAGGTGTGGACGGCGGCTGTGGACGGACACGGGCCGCTGTGGACAGCGGAGCGTTACCCACAGGCCACGGTCGGTATCCACAGGTTATCCCCAGCGCTGTCCCCAGATCCGGGCCCGGTTATCCACGGGCGCCGGTCAACATTACGTGACGCCTTTCACACCAGGGCATGAACGCTACCTCACGGTTGTCGAACTGTGGACCCAGCTGTGGACAACCTGGGGATAACCCGGACGGCCCTGGGGACAACCGGTGGATAACCCGGACGGCCCTCTGACGGCGCGCCAATTGTCCACACCCTGTGGATAACCGTTGTGCACAAGTCCACAGGCATCTGACCTGCGCCGAAGAGCGTAGCGGCGGCCGGCCTGTGGAGGAATTCTGGATAACTCGGGACTCCCCGGCCTGTGGACGGTGGAGAGGGGGCTCCGGCTGTGGACAACGGCCTTGCGCGCCCGGCGGGTTCGAATCCCCGGTCAGATGTTCGGGTGCGGCCCGCGGGCCGGCGGAGCGTCCATCACCGGTATCCCTGCCCAGCGGATCGGCGGCACACACCTGTGGATATGCCGAAAGGGCGTCAGGATGGCTCCTGACGCCCTTCAACGGCCGTGGACGGCCTAGCTCTTGATGCGGTTGGTCAGCTCTGTCACCTGGTTGTAGATCGAGCGGCGCTCGGCCATCAGGGACCGGATCTTGCGGTCGGCGTGCATCACCGTGGTGTGGTCGCGGCCGCCGAACTGGGCGCCGATCTTCGGCAGCGAGAGGTCGGTCAGCTCGCGGCAGAGGTACATGGCGATCTGGCGGGCCGTCACCAGCACCCGGCTGCGCGAGGAGCCGCAGAGGTCGTCCACACCCAGCCCGAAGTACGCGGCGGTCTGCTGCATGATGACCTGCGCGGTGATCTCCGGGCCGGCGTCCTCGTCCCCGCCCGGGATCAGGTCCTTGAGGACGATGCCGGCCAACTCCAGGTCCACCGGCGCCCGGTTGAGGTTGGCGAAGGCGGTGACCCGGATCAGGGCGCCCTCCAACTCCCGGATGTTGCGGGTGATCCGGGAGGCGATGAACTCCAACACGTCCGCCGGGGCGTTCAGTTGCTCCTGGATCGCCTTCTTGCGCAGGATCGCGATCCGGGTCTCCAGCTCGGGCGGGGTGACGTCGGTGATCAGCCCCCACTCGAAGCGGTTGCGGAGCCGGTCCTCCAGCGTGATCAGCTGCTTGGGCGGCCGGTCCGAGGAGAGGACGATCTGCTTGTTGGCGTTGTGCAGGGTGTTGAAGGTGTGGAAGAACTCCTCCTGCGTGGACTCCTTGCTCGCCAGGAACTGCACGTCGTCCACGAGCAGGATGTCCATGTCCCGGTAGCGCTTGCGGAACGCGTCCGCCTTGCCGTCCCGGATCGAGTTGATGAACTCGTTGGTGAACTCCTCCGAGGACACGTAGCGCACCCTGGTCCCCGGGAAGAGACTGCGCGAGTAGTGCCCGATGGCGTGCAGCAGGTGGGTCTTGCCCAGCCCGGACTCGCCGTAGATGAAGAGCGGGTTGTACGCCTTGGCCGGGGCTTCGGCGACCGCCACCGCCGCCGCGTGCGCGAAGCGGTTGCTCGCGCCGATGACGAAGGTGTCGAACAGGTACTTGGGGTTCAGCCGGGCGGCGGGCTCGTCCTTGCGGGAGCCGCCGGCCGGGGGAGCGCCGGGCGGGGCGGGGACGCCGGGCACGGCCGGGCGGTCGGTGGCGCGCTCGTGGCCCTTGTCCGAGGGACGGCCGGGGGCCGGTCGGGCCGCGGGGGAGCGGCGGCCGGCGGCGGTCCGGGGGTGCTCGCCGGGACCGGGGCCGTAGGCGCCGCCGAACAGGTCGCCCTGGGTGGTCGCGGACGGTCCGGGGAGCGGCCGGGGAGCCGGGCGCGAGGTCGGCGGCTCCGGCTCGGGGTAGCCGGAGGACTGCTCGGGGTAGCCCTGGTGGCTCTCCCAGGGCGGCTGCTGGGCCGGCCCGCCGTACGGCGAGGGCTGGCCGCCGCCGTACGCCGGGGCCTGGTGCTCCTCGTAGCCGCCCGTCCCGTACTGGTCGCGCTCGTACTCGGACTCGTAGGGCCGCTCGTACTGCTGGTGGCCCGGGTGGGGCTGGCGCGGACCGTGGGCCTGGTGGCCGTACTCGCCACCGCCCTCGGAGCGCTCCCACGGCTCGGCGGCCTGCGGCTCGGTGGTCTGCGGTTCGGCCGGGCCCGGCGCGGGGGCGGTGGGCACCGCGTTCGCGTCGACCATCACGGCGATCCGGACCGGGCGGCTGAGCTCGCGGCTGAGGGCCTCGGTCAGCTGCGGCAGCAGCCGGCCCTCCAGCACCTGCTTGGCCCGCTCGTTGGGGGTCGCCAGCAGGGCGGTGTCGTGCATCATCCACATCGGCTGGGTGCGCTGCACCCACTGCTTGTCCATCTCCCCGACATCCGGGTCGCTGACCAGCCGCTCGACGACTCTCGCCCAGACCGGGACGAGGTCGCTGTTGACATCAGCCACTGGTGCACGCTTTCTCGGTTCCCCGCGGCTCCAGCAGGGGTGGTGGATCAAGAGACTGTGGATCTTCGGTCCGTTGACGAAGAACAAACCAGACAAGTCCTGCAACGGTAGTCAGCGAACAGAGCCGGATCAAGTCGTTGTCCACAGGCTGTGGGCGACGGGGTCGGTGGGTGGGACGCCGAGCGGGCCCCCGGGTGGTTCCGGGCCGGCCGGCTCGAACGGCTGGTTTGACCCTCGTGCCCCGTCCCGCGTACCGTAACCAGGTCGAGTTGTCGATGGCCGCTGCCGCATGTCCGCGGGTCCACCCGCTCCATAAGGCGCGCAGCACGGGCGCCGTGGATTGCCTTCAACCCCAGCCGAACTGGGGCGATGGGCCGGATTTCCGTACAGGGGAGATCACGCGGACGCACGGTGACGGCCAAGCGACACCCCGTCATCCTACGATTCACCTCAGGAGCCCCCGAGTGAGCAAGCGCACCTTCCAGCCGAACAACCGTCGCCGCGCGAAGACCCACGGCTTCCGGCTGCGTATGCGTACCCGCGCCGGCCGCGCCATCCTGGCCGCCCGCCGTGGCAAGGGCCGCAGCGCCATCTCCGCCTGATCCGCGCCAAGAGTCTGTTGTGCTGCCCTCCGAAAACCGGCTGCGGCGGCGCCAGGACTTCGCGACCGCAGTGAAACGCGGTCGCCGGGCCGGCCGGCCCCTACTGGTCGTCCATCTCAGCAGAGACGGTGACCCGAAGGGACCGGCCGACCGGACCAGCGACTCCCGCCCGCACGTCGCCGAGGGGACTCCTTCGGCGCGTGCGGGTTTCGTCGTGAGCAAGGCCGTCGGCCCGGCCGTCGTCCGCAACCTGGTCAAGCGCCGGCTTCGCCATCTCGTCCGTGATCGTCTGTCCAGGCTGCCCGCCGGTAGCCTGATAGTGGTGCGTGCGCTGCCCCAGGCCGCGTCCGCCTCGTACCAGGACCTCGAACGCGACCTGGACGCGGCGCTCAAGCGGCTGCTGAAGGTGGAGCCCGCCGCGACGGCGCCGACGGGAGCAGGGCGATGAAGTACCTGCTGATGGGTCTGATCAGGGTCTACCAGTGGACCATCAGCCCACTGCTCGGTCCGGTCTGCCGTTACTACCCCTCCTGCTCGCACTACGGCTTCGAGGCCGTGAAGGTGCACGGGGCGGTCAAGGGCGGTGGCCTGACCGTGTGGCGCATTCTGCGCTGCAATCCGTGGACGCCGGGCGGGGTCGATCATGTCCCGCCGCGTAAGCACCCGGTGTGGCACCGACGACTGCGCGACCTGCTGAACAGCCGGTCCGCCGCAGAGCAGCCGGTGACCACGCCCCCCGCCGGTCCGGACCCCGAGGGCCCGGCGACCATTGGTCCCTTGGGGCCGATCCCAATGTCCAAGGAGCCTGACCGGTGACCTTCTCCTTCCTGAACCCCCTGTACACAGCGGTGTCCTGGATCATCGTCCAGTTCCACTCGCTGTACAGCCACATCTTCGACCCGGACGGTGGCTGGGCCTGGGGTCTGGCCATCGCCTCCATGGTGGTCGTGATCCGGATCTGCCTGATCCCGCTCTTCGTGAAGCAGATCAAGGCGACCCGGGCCATGCAGGCGATCCAGCCGAAGATGAAGGCCATCCAGGAGCGCTACAAGAACGACAAGCAGCGCCAGTCCGAAGAGATGATGAAGCTGTACAAGGAGGCGGGTACCAACCCGTTCTCCAGCTGCCTTCCCATCATCGTGCAGGCGCCGTTCTTCACCGCCCTCTACGGCGTGCTGGCGTCGGTCGCCAAGGGCAAGTCCATCGGCGTCATCAACGGTGACCTGCTGACCAGCGCCGGCAAGGCGCACATCTTCGGTGCCCCGCTCTCGGCGACCTTCGTCGGCAGCAGCGAGACCAGCGTCAAGATCGTCGTCGCCATCATGATCATCATGATGTCGGCGTCGCAGTTCATCACGCAGCGCCAGCTGATGACCAAGAACGTCGACCTCACGGTCAAGACGCCGTTCATGCAGCAGCAGAAGATGCTGATGTACGTCTTCCCGATCATGTTCGCCGTGATGGGCATCAACTTCCCCGTCGGTGTGCTGGTCTACTGGCTGACCACCAACGTCTGGTCGATGGGCCAGCAGCTGATCGTCATCCGCAACAACCCGACTCCGGGCAGCAAGGCCTGGGACGAGCGCCAGGACCGCCTGAAGAAGCAGGGCCGGCTCAACCCGGACGGCTCGGTCATCAAGGGCGCGCTCTGGGGCCTCCTGCCTCCGAAGAAGACGGCCGCCACCTCCGCCGAGGCCGTGGTCGAGGACGCGGTGCAGGTGCGCCGCCAGCAGCCGCGCAAGCAGACCAAGGCACAGCGCCAGCACGGCGGTGGCGCCCAGACCGCCAGCCTGACCAAGGACGACACGGCCCCGGCCGAGGAGCCCGCCAAGGCAGAGCAGGCCGTCCCGGCCGAGTCCGGCAGCGCCAAGCCGGCCGCGAGCCGGCCCGGTGGTGCCAAGTCGGGCCCGGCCCGGCAGCCGGGCGGCCGGCAGCAGCCGAAGCGCGGCGGGCAGGGCGGCCAGCGGCCGAAGAAGAAGTCCTGACCCGACCGGCCGGCCCCGCCCAGCGGCCCCCGAACCTCGTTCCCGGCCCACCACCCGGGCCCATCCCTGAAGGAGTCCATCAGTGACGGAAGGCACCACCTCCGCCGTCGAGGTCGAGGACGCTGCCAGCGCCGACGAGAGCCTCATCTCCCGTCTGGAGCAGGAGGGCGACATCGCGGCGGACTACCTGGAGGGTCTGCTCGACATTGCCGACCTCGACGGTGACATCGACATGGACGTGGAGGGCGACCGAGCCCTGGTGTCCATCGTCAGCGACGGCAACGACCGCGCGCTGCACCGCCTGGTCGGCCAGGACGGCGAGGTGCTGGAGGCCCTGCAGGAGCTGACCCGGTTGGCTGTCCACCGGGAGACCGGCGAGCGCAGCCGTCTCATGCTGGACATTGCCGGCTTCCGGGCCCGCAAGCGGTCCGAGCTGGCCGCGCTCGGGGCCAAGGCCGCCGACCAGGCGAAGAGCACGGGGGAGCAGGTCAAGCTGCGGCCGATGACGCCGTTCGAGCGCAAGGTCGTCCACGACGCGGTGGCCGCGGCCGGGCTGCGCAGCGAGTCGGAGGGCGAGGAGCCCCAGCGGTGCGTGGTCGTGCTGCCGGCCTGAGCCCGGGGAAGTCGATGACCGGCCGCTCCGGCGACCGGTGACCGTCAGAGGACTCGACCCCGTCCGCCACGTGCGGGCGGGGTCGTTGTCCCTTCGCAGGGTGTTGCTGCCCGGCGAGAGATGTTTCACGTGAAACGGTGCGAGAACGGGTCGGTGGATCCGGGGAGCAGAGAGGTCGAGATGGACACGGAGAGCGCGGCTGCCGGTGGGCCGGTGGCGGGTGCCGGTGGTTCCGAGGCCGAGGGTCCGGCGGAGCCGGTCACCGAGGGCGCGGCCGACCCGGCCGCCGAGGGGCTGGCCGAGGCCCCGGCCGTGGCCCGGGAGGTCTTCGGCGAGCGCTTCGACGCCGCGGTCCGGTACACCGAGCTGCTGGCCACCGCGGGTGTCCAGCGCGGGCTGATCGGCCCCCGCGAGGTGCCGCGGCTCTGGGACCGCCATGTGCTGAACTGCGCGGTGCTGGCCGAGCTGCTGCCGCCCGGCTCCACCCTGTGCGACGTCGGCTCCGGGGCCGGCCTGCCCGGCATCCCGGTCGCGCTGGCCCGCCCGGACGTCTCGGTGACGCTGCTGGAGCCGCTGCTGCGCCGGACCACCTTCCTGGAGGAGGTGGTCCGGGAGCTCGGGCTGGAGAACGTCACCGTGCTCCGCGGCCGGGCGGAGGAGATGGTCGGCAAGCTCGCGGTGGACGTGGTGACGGCTCGGGCGGTCGCTCCGCTCGACCGGCTGGCCGGCTGGGGCCTGCCGCTGCTCCGCCCGCACGGCCAGATGCTGGCGCTCAAGGGCGACAGCGCTGAGCAGGAGCTGGCGGAGTCGCGGGCCGGGCTGGCCAAGCTGGGCGCCGTCGAGTGGACGGTGATCTCGGTCGGCGAGGGCACCCTGGAGACGTCGACCCGGGTGATCCAGGTGAAGGCGGGGGAGAGCCCCGGCGGGGTGAAGGCGGCCACCCGGCGGGCCAAGGCGGCCCGGGCCGGACGTGCCGCCGGTGCGGTGCGCGGCGGCGAGCGCGGCCGGACCGGGCGGCGGCGCAGCCGCTGACGTTCGGGTCCGGGCGATGGCCCGGGCGGTGCACGACGCTCGACACGGGCGGGTGGTCCTCGGACTGCCCGCCCGTTCGCATGGGGGTGAGGCCGCGTCGCGGTGAAGTGGCGCGGTGAGGCGTGGCGCGGCGGTGTCGGGTGGGGGGACGGAGGGGTGACGCGAAACCATCGGAGTGTCGCACCGTCAGATTTCCGACATAGCGGGCATGGTGTTTCACGTGAAACGTCGCTCTCTCCTCTCCGACGGTATCGATCTTCGGCTCCGCCGCGGGCTCGGCCTCTTCCGGGCGGCGACTGTTGCCGCTCCGGTTCCACGTGAAACACTGACCTCCATGCAGGACTCGGAGACCATCGACCAGATCGATGACACGCCCATCGCGCGTGCTGCCCAGGCTGCGGTCCAGGCGATCGGCCGAGCGGGCGAAGGCCTGCCCCGGCCCGCCGACACCCGGGTGATCGTGGTGGCCAACCAGAAGGGCGGGGTGGGCAAGACCACCAGCACCGTCAACATGGCCGCCTCGCTCGCCATGCACGGACTGCGCGTCCTGGTGGTCGACCTCGACCCGCAGGGCAACGCCTCCACCGCGCTCGGCATCGACCACCACGCCGAGGTGCCGTCGATCTACGACGTCCTGGTGGAGGGCAAGCCGCTGGCCGACGTGGTGCAGCCGGTGGTGGATGTCGAGGGCCTGTTCTGCGTCCCCGCCACCATCGACCTGGCCGGAGCGGAGATCGAGCTGGTCTCGCTGGTCGCCCGGGAGAGCCGGCTCCAGCGCGCCATCGCCGCGTACGAGCAGCCGCTGGACTACATCCTGATCGACTGCCCGCCCTCGCTCGGCCTGCTGACCGTCAACGCGCTGGTCGCCGGCCAGGAGGTGCTGATCCCGATCCAGTGCGAGTACTACGCGCTGGAGGGCCTCGGCCAGCTGCTGCGCAACGTCGAGCTGGTCCGGGCGCACCTCAACCCGACGCTCCACGTCTCCACCATCCTGCTCACCATGTACGACGCCCGGACCAGGCTGGCCGCCCAGGTCGCCGAGGAGGTCCGGACACACTTCCAGCAGGAGGTGCTGAGCACCGCGATCCCGCGCTCGGTCCGGATCTCCGAGGCACCCAGCTACGGTCAGACGGTGCTCACCTACGACCCGGGCTCGACCGGCGCGCTCTCCTACCTGGAGGCCGCCCGGGAGCTGGCGATGCGGGCGGTGCCCGCAGGCGGCAACGGCTCGTTGGTGGGGCAGCAGCGGGACGGCAGCGGTGCGGGGCAGGGCGCCCCGACGGCACAGCACGGTACGACGGAGGGCAATCGGTGAGTGGTCGCAGGGGTCTGGGACGAGGGCTCGGGGCGCTGATCCCGGCTGCCACACCGGCAGTCGGCGGGGCAGCGGCGGAGCCCGCGGCGGCCACGGCCGCACCGGCTCCGGTGGTCTCCACCGGGACGGTGTCGCCGGTCGCGGTGCCGGTGCTGCCGACCGGCCGCGGCACGGTGGCGGCGAAGGCCGCCGCGGAGAGCCTGCGGGAGCAGGCCGACCGGGAGCGGGCGACGGCGGAGCCCACCGGACCGGAGCTCGCCCAGGTGGCCGGCGCGCGTTTCGCCGAGCTGCCGCTGGACTCGATCACGCCCAACCCGCGCCAGCCGCGCGAGGTCTTCGACGAGGACAAGCTGGCCGAGCTGGTCGCCTCGATCAAGGAGGTGGGCCTCCTCCAGCCGGTCGTGGTGCGCCAGGTCGCGCCCGAGCGCTTCGAGCTCATCATGGGCGAGCGCCGCTGGCGGGCCTCCCGGGAGGCCGGGCTGGAGCAGATCCCGGCGATCGTCCGGGCCACCGAGGACGACAAGCTGCTGCTGGACGCCCTGCTGGAGAACCTGCACCGGGCGGAGCTGAACGCGCTGGAGGAGGCCGCCGCCTACGACCAGCTGCTGCGGGACTTCTCCTGCACCCACGACGAGCTGGCGGACCGGATCGGCCGCTCGCGTCCGCACGTGTCCAACACCCTGCGGCTGCTGAAGCTCTCGCCCTCCGTGCAGCGCCGGGTGGCCGCCGGCACGCTGACCGCGGGGCACGCCAAGGCACTGGTCGGTGTGCCGGACGCGGAGCGTCAGGAGGAGCTGGCGAAGCGGATCATCGCGGAGGGCCTCTCGGTGCGGACCACCGAGGAGATCGTCAAGCTGATGGACCCGGAGCAGAAGCCGAAGCGCCCGGCCGGGCCCCAGGCCGGCAAGCTGCTCTCCCCGGCCTTCAACGACCTGGCGAGCCGGCTCTCGGACCGCTTCGACACCCGGGTCAAGGTCGAGGTCTCGCAGCGCGGCGGCAAGCTGGGCAAGGGCAAGGTCGTGCTGGAGTTCGGCTCGGTGGAGGACCTCAACCGGATCCTGGACAGCCTGGCCCCGGGCGAGGACGGGCTCCGGCTGTCGCAGGGCTGAGCGGGCTTAGGGCGTGACCCGATGGGTGCATGTTCCACGTGAGCGGCGTTTCACGTGAAACATGCACCCATCGCCGTTCGGGGGGAATGCTCGACTGTGGAGTGGACGAGGAGGTGCGGGGTATGGGACGCCGGATCGCTCCGCTGACACTGGACAACCTCGCGGATCTGCCGACCACCTGCCGCTCCTGCGTCTTCTGGGAGCTGGACCCGGTGAGCGGCCGCGCGGCGGTGGAGTCCGGGAAGCCGGAGCTGGAGAAGGAGGGGTGGATCTCCGCGGTGCTCCTGGAGTGGGGCTCCTGCGGCCGGATCGTCTATGTGGACGACAACCCCGCCGGCTTCGTGCTCTACGCCCCGCCCGCGTACGTCCCGCGGTCGCAGTCCTTCCCGACCAGCCCGGTCTCGCCGGATGCGGTTCAGCTGATGATCAGCCGGGTGCTGCCGGGCTACCAGCGGCAGGGGCTCGGCCGGGTGCTGGTGCAGACGGTGGCCAAGGACCTGGTGGGGCGCGGGGTGAAGGCCATCGAGGCGTTCGGCGCGGTCGGGCGGCAGCCGCCCAGCTGCGTCCTGCCGGCCGACCACCTGCTCGCGGTCGGCTTCAAGACCGTCCGCCCGCACCAGCGCTACCCGCGGCTGCGGTTGGAGGCCAGGACCACGCTCTCCTGGCGCGGGGACGTGGAGGTGGCGCTGGAGCGGCTGCTGGGCGGGGCGCGCAAGGAGCCGGCGCTGCGGCCGTTCTAGAGGGCGGGGCGGAGACGACGAGGGCGGGGCTCCCGGTGGGGAGCCCCGCCCTCGTGGCGTCGCGGTGGGCCGGACCTAGATGAACTCGGCCAGCTCGCGCAGCAGCGCGGCCTTCGGACGGGCGCCGGTGATCGACTTCACCGGCTCGCCGCCCTTGTAGACGATCAGGGTCGGGATGGAGATCACGTTGTACGCCGCAGCGGTCTGCTGGTTGGCGTCGACGTCGAGCTTGGCGATGGTCAGCTTGTCAGCGTGCTCGGCCGCGATCTCGTCCAGGATCGGGGCGACCTGGCGGCACGGGCCGCACCAGGTGGCCCAGAAGTCGACCAGAACGGGCTTCTCGCTGTCCAGGACATCGGCCTTGAACGTCGCGTCGGTGACGGTGGTGGTGGCGCCGGCCACGGGGACTCCTCGGGGTCAAACGGAGAGGGCTGCTGCCAGGAGAACAACGGGCGGGCCCGTTCTGTTTCTTGCCTGGCCGGAACGGGGGTGTTCCACGTGGAACACCCCCGCGGGGTCGATCGGGTCGTGCGGTGGCTCAGACCGCGACGGTTGCGGCCTGGGCCTCCAGGTCGGCCAGCGAGGCCAGGTAGCGCTCGGCGTCCAGCGCCGAGGAGCAACCGGTGCCGGCGGCGGTGATGGCCTGGCGGTAGGTGTGGTCCACGACGTCGCCGGCGCCGAAGACGCCCGGGACGTTGGTCCGGGTCGAGGGGGCCTCGACCTTCAGGTAACCCTCGGCGTCGAGGTCCAGCTGGCCCTTGAACAGCTCGGTGCGCGGGTCGTGGCCGATGGCGATGAACAGGCCGGTGACGGCCAGCTCGCGGGTCTCGCCGGTGGTGGTGTCGCGCAGGGTGACGCCGGTCAGCTTCGGGTCGCCGTGGATCGCCTCCACCGCGCTGTCCCACTCGAAGCGGATCTTCTCGTCGGCGAAGGCGCGCTCCTGCATCGCCTTGGAGGCGCGCAGGGTGTCCCGGCGGTGGATGATCGTGACGCTGCGGGCGAAGCGGGAGAGGAAGGTCGCCTCCTCCAGTGCGGTGTCACCGCCGCCGACCACCGCGATGTCCTGGTCGCGGAAGAAGAAGCCGTCGCAGGTGGCGCACCAGGAGACGCCGCGCCCGGAGAGCTTGTCCTCGTTCGGCAGACCGAGCTTGCGGTGCTGCGAGCCGGTGGTGACGATCACGGCGCGGGCCTTGTGGACGTTGCCCTCGGAGTCGGTGACGGTCTTGATGTCACCCGTGAGGTCGACCGCGACGATGTCGTCCGGGATCAGCTCGGCGCCGAACCGCTCGGCCTGGGCCCGCATGTTGTCCATCAGCTCGGGGCCCATGATGCCGTCCCGGAAGCCGGGGAAGTTCTCCACCTCGGTGGTGTTCATCAGCGCGCCGCCGGCGGTGACGGCGCCCTCGAAGACCAGCGGCTTGAGGGAGGCACGGGCGGTGTAGAGCGCGGCCGTGTAGCCGGCCGGGCCGGAACCGATGATGATCACGTTACGGACGTCGCTCACTGCATCTCCTGGTTCGCATCGCGACCCGCGTTAGGTGCGGGGAGGGCGGTCCTGCTCCGCCGCCCGGGACAACGACTGACCAGTCTCTCGCATTCCCAGGCGGATCCGTACCAGGTGCCCGCAGTGTGGGAGCGCCGGACGGCCCGGAGCGTGGATCGTGGGGGCACCACCGGTCAGCGGGCCGGGACGGTGCGGTGCAGCAGGACGGGGCCGCAGTCGGGGGCGCGGAGGTAGACGTCCAGCTTCTCCGGCTGGTCCGGGACGGCGTACACCAGGGCCTCGGCCGGGGCGCCGTCGTAGCTGCCGGAGTCGGCGGCGAGCAGCCGCCCGGCGCCCGGCGCCGGGCAGGCCGTGGCGCTGTGCCCGCCGGCGATCCCCTGCTGCCCGTCGGCGGGCGGTACGTCGGACGTACCCGTGGACGGCCGGGACGACTGGGCGGCGCCGTCGGGGGTGACGCCCGTCCGGGCGAGCAGCTGCCGGACCTGGGCGGCCAGCTGGTCGTCCCGGTAGACGGTGCCTCCGTGCTCGGTCCTGGGGGTGTCGGGGGCGCCGCCGGGCACGGCCCCGGAGGTGTCGGGGGCGCCGCTGGGCACGGCCCCGGCGGCGGAAGCGGCCGTGGTGTCCGAGGCCGTCCGGTCGGCCGGGGAGAACAGCAGGGAGCCACCGAGGCCCGCCCCGAGCAGGACGGCGGCCGCGCCGAGCAGCAGGCCGATCCGGCGGCGCCGGGAGCGTGGGCGGCCCGGTCCGGTGGCCGCGGAGCCTGCGGGCCTTCCCGGTGGCCCGAGGGGGGCCTGGGAGGGGGTAGCGGAGGGCCGGGACGCGCCGGCCGGGGCGGCGGTCTGCCCGGGCGACGCGGGGGCCTTCCGGGGGGTTCCGGGGCCCTCGGCGGGTGCGTCGTGCTCGGCGGCCGCGGCGGCCAGGGCGGCGTCCAGCCGAGCGACGACGTCGGAGGGCATGGCCGGCGGCTCGGCGGAGCCCAGCAGGGCCTGCACTTGGGTGAGCGCTTCGGCGGTCTCGCGGCAGTCGGCGCAGCCGGCCAGGTGGCTCCGGAGCGCCGCGGCTTCGTCGGCGGACTCGACGAGCCCCTCGGCGAGGTCGGCCAGCTCGTCGACGGAGGGGTGCGGTCCGGCGGCGTGCGGTTCCACGGGGTCGCCGGGGTCGGGGGAGGAGAGGGGGGCCGTCATCGCGTGCTCGCATCTCCTTCCAGAATCGGCCGGCCGGTGTCCGGGCCTGTCCTTGTGACGGTGCGCGCCCCGGACGGGTTCCCGGGCGGCGAGGCGGCGGCCCGCGGGGAGCGGGCCGGTCTCTCCGTTTCACGTGGAACAGCCTCACGTGGAACACCCTCGTCGCGTGGCCCGGTGCCCGCGGCCGGCGCGGTGCCGTCCTCGCGCAGGTGGCGGACCAGCGGCAGCAGCCGGGCGCGGCCGCGGGCGCAGCGGCTCTTCACGGTGCCGACCGGGACGCCGAGCAGCCCGGCCGCCTCGGCGACGGGGTAGCCCTGCATGTCGACCAGGACCAGCGCGGCCCGCTGCTCGGGGGGCAGCTCGGCGAGCGCCGCCGTCAGCTCCCGGTGCAGCTCGGCCCGGACCACCGGGGAGTCGGCCGGTTCGGCGGAGCCGACCAGCGCGTCCAGCCGCTGCGGGTCGTCGTCCAGCGCCTTGGTGCGGCGGGTGGCGGCGCGCCGGGCCCGGTCCAGGCAGGCGTTGACCACGATCCGGTGCAGCCAGGTGGTGACGGCCGAGCGGCCCTGGAAGGTGTGGGCGGAGCGGAACGCGGAGACCAGGGCGTCCTGGAGGGCGTCGGCGGCCTCCTCGCGGTCGCCGAGCGTGCGCAGGGCGACCGCCCAGAGCCGGTCGCGGTGACGGTCGACCAGCAGGCCGAAGGCGTCCCGGTCGCCGGCGACGTGCCGGGCGAGCAGCGCCGCGTCGTCGTCCGCCGGGTCGGTGCCGTCCGCCACTGCCACCCCTCGTCGTGCCTGTCGTGTTCGTCCCGCGACCGATGGGTCAGCCGAAGACCTTGACCTCGGCGATCTGGCCGCGGAACTTGCCGTCCTTGCTGTCCTTCGGAATGTTGGTCAGCCAGATCAAGAGATAGCGGGTGGTGGTCGGGGAGTCCAGAGCGAAGTCGACCGAGGTGCCGCTGCCCTTGCCGACCACCGTGAAGGAACCGGGCTGGGCGCCGGCCGGGTCGGACTGCGCCTGCGACTTCGGCACCCGCAGCTCCGCCATGGTGCTGCCGATGAACTGGACGTTCACCGCGTTGACGGCCTGGGGGGAGCCGAGGTCGATCAGCAGGCCGGTGCCCTCCTTGTACCCGCCGGGGGCGAACTGCTCGTTGTAGCCGAAGGTCGTCCAGGCCGAGGTGGGATCGCCGTCGAAGGCCTTGTCGAGAATGTGGGCGGACTCCGGCGAGTCGCCCTTCGGGTTGTACGACAGGGCGGCCTTCACCGGGATCGGCACCGGGGTGTGCGCCACGGCGTGCACGGTCGGGGAGCTGGTCGGGGTGGGCGTCGAGGCCGCGACGGTCGTCCCGGGGTTGCGCAGGGTGTCGACCAGTTGCCAGGAGGCCACGCCGATCGCACCGAGGGCGACCGTCCAGGCCGTCACCTTGACCACCCGGCGCAGCCGCCGCCGGGTGCGCCGGACCGGGGCCTGCCGGGCGGCGAGGGACGCCGTGGCGGGACCGGTGTTGGGGGCGGCGATCACCCGGGTCGGGTTGGGCGCGGTGGGCAGCGCGTGGGTGTTGTGCCGCGGCGGGGCGGTGAAGGCGGGCAGCTCCGGCTCGGGCTGGCGGATGCGCGGCATCAGCGCGACCGCCTTCGCCAGCTGCTCGGGGGTGGTGATCGGCTCGGCGTGGTGCGGCGGCTGGTCCAGCAGGGCGCGAGCGGCCAGCTCGGAGAGGCCCTTGTGGACCCCGGCCCGGACCTGGTCCGGCGGTACGTCGCGGAGGTTCCTCGGGAGGCCCTTGAGGTCGTAGCGGTCCTCGGGGAACGGCCAGCGGTGGGTGAGCGCGGCGAACAGCAGGGCGCCGATGGCACGGGTGTCGGTGCGCTCGGCGTCGTCGGTGCCCTCGCCGGCGACCTCGTCGGGCAGGCCGCGCAGGGCGGCGTCGACCGCGATGCCGTTGATCCGGTACTGGCCGCTGTCGGTGCGCAGCACGCAGCGCGGGGTGAGCCGCAGATGGGCCTGGCCGCGGCGGTGGGCGGCGGCGACCGCGTCGGTGACCTGGCGGACCATCTGGTACGCCTCGTGCGGCTCCATCGGGCCGGTGGCGAGCAGCTTGGCGAGGTCGGAGGCGTGCGGCAGCCACTCCCGCACGACGTAGACCAGCTCGCCCTCCTGGACGGCGTCCAGCACCTGGACGAAGCGCGGGTCGCCGAGCAGCGCGGCGGACTTGGCGGCGGCCAGCACCTTGCGGGCGCGCTGGTGGCCCGAGGCCATCAGGTGGACGCCGACGGCCCGGCGCAGCTTCTCGTCGACCGCACGCCAGCTGCTGAAGGTCTCGGTGTGGGAGATGCACTCCTCCAGCCGGTACCGGTTGCCGATCTTGTCGCCGCTGTGCCGCAGCGGGGCCGGCAGGGTCTTCGGGAGGGTGCCGGTCTCGCGCGGGTCGTGGGTGGGCTGCGGGTCCTGCGGCGGGCGGCCGGCGGGGCGTGCGGTGGCGCCGTCGGCGGTGCCCGCCCGGCGGGCGCGGTCGCCCGCGGCCAGTTCGGCGCGGATCTCGTCGGTCGAGAGCGGCGCGGTGATCTCGGAGGTCTCCTCGCCGGCGGAGGCCGTGGGGGACGGCGCGTCGTCGCCGCCGCGGTCGTCACCGCTCCCGGTGCCGGCCTCGCCGTCGGCTTCGGGCGCGTCGGCCTGGTCGGCTTCGGTGGCCTTGCCGGCCGCGGTGGCCCGGCCCGTCTCGCCGGCGAGCTCGTCGATCGCCGCGGCCAGTGCGGCCTCGTCCGCCGCCCCGTCAGCTGCTGACGTGTCGACGACCGCCTTGGTGCCATCAGCCACCGTGGTCCTGCCTCCCCTTGTGTCGCCCCGGCCTGAGAGAGTCGCTGGAGCCGATCGGGCCGAGGCCCCGTGCTCCAGGTCAATTGTGCCCACTCTTCTCCACCGGGTACGACCGCTGAAAGGTCCACGTGGTTGCGCGATGGTGGAGAGATGTGGTGCAGATCCGGCACTGGGCCGCCATTCCGGGCCCGGGAGGACCCCGGGCGCGGAGGGCGGCCCAGTACCCGCCCCATCGGGGCGGAGAAGCCCGGCCGTCCGGTTGACGCCCGGTCAGGGCGGTGGCCGGTACGACCGGTTGGTGCGGAGGTCAGCGGCCCAGTCGGCCGCGGACCATCCCCAGCATGGCGTTGAGCTCCTCGATCCGGAGCTTCTTCGCGATCAGCACGAAGACGGCGAGCTGGAGGCCGCCGGCCACGACGATGGTGAGCACGCTGCCCAGCCAGCCGTCGATGACCTGCTGGACCGCCAGGCTGACGCCCACGCCGACCAGCGCGGCCGGGACGCAGGCGGTGATCAGCCGGGTGTAGGTCTTGCCGATCCGCTTGGTGTCCAGCCCGCCGATCTTCTTCTTCAGCTTGGGCACCGCCACCGTCACCCCGATGGCGTAGGCGAGACCGTACCCGAACGCCATGCCCGTGACGACCCACTCGGCGGGCAGGACGAACCAGCAGGCCAGCGAGAAGGCGGCCTGGCAGGCCGCCACCCAGACGGTGTTGGAGAACGGCGTCCGGGTGTCCTCGTAGGCGTAGAAGCCGCGGAGCATCACGTACTGCGCCGAGTACGGGATCAGGCCCAGCGCGAACGCGGAGAGCATCAGACCGACGTTGGTGGCGTTGTCCAGGGCGACGTCGTTGCCGCCCACCGCGTAGATCGCACGGCCGATCGCCGGGCCCAGCGAGAGGAACAGGAACGCGCCCGGGACGACCGCCACCGCGGTGGTGCGCAGCCCGTACGAGAGGTCGTCGCGGACGGCGCCGGCGTCCTCGTCGGCGGCGGCCCGGGAGAGCCGGGGGAGGACCGCACTCATGATCGAGACGACGATCACCGCCTGCGGCAGCTGCCAGATCAGCAACGCGTTGGAGAACGCGGAGAGACCGACGCCGCCGTGGCCGCCCTTCTCGGCGGCGTTCCCGGCCGCGGTGGCCAGCTGGGTGATGACCAGGTAGCCGGCCTGGTTGGCGAGGACGAAGAAGAACGTCCACTTGGCCAGCCGGGCCGCCTTGCCCAGGCCGTGGCCGCGCCAGTCGAACCGCGGGCGGAAGTGGAAGCCGGCCGCCCGCAGGTAGGGCACCATCGCCAGCGCCTGGACGGCGAGGCCGACCAGCGTGCCGATGCCGAGCAGCCGCACGCCCTCGGGGGAGATCGTCTCCGGGGTGACCTTGGTGCCGCCGAAGCTGCCGAAGACCCAGAGGTACGCGGAGAAGGTGAAGATCACCACGATGTTGTTGAGGACCGGGGTCCACATCATCGCGCCGAACCGGCCGCGGGCGTTGAGGATCTGGCCCATCACCACGTGGATGCCCATGAAGAAGATGGTGGGCAGGCAGTACCGGGCCAGCGCCACGGTGGTGTCGGCGCTGGCGGGGTTCCTCATCAGCGGGTGCGCGATCAACTGGACCAGCAGGGGCGCGCCGAGCACGGCCGCGAAGGTCACGCCGGCCAGACCCACCATCACCAGGGTGAGCAGCCGGTTGGCGTAGGCGGTGCCGCCGTCGGCGTCGTTCTTCATGCTGCGGACCAGCTGCGGCACGAAGACGGCGTTCAGGGCGCCGCCGCCGATCAGGATGTAGAGCAGGGTGGGCAGCGTGTTCGCGGCGTTGTACGAGTCGCCCATCACGCCGAGGCCGATCGCCGCGGCGATCACCATCGTCCGCAGGAACCCGGTACCGCGGGAGACCAGGGTGCCGGCCGCCATGATCGCGCTGGAGTTGAGCAGGCTGGCGACCTTGCCGCCGCCACCGGCCGCCGGAGCGGGTGCCGCGGGGGCGTGCTCCTCGGCGGCCAGCTCCTCCAGGGGCTCCACCGCGGGCGGAATCTGCACCGCCGCCACCTGCATGGTGGCCTCCTCCTCGGAGAGCGGCGGGTCGAACTCGATCGGGGGCACGAACGGGCGCTGCCCGTCCGGGCCGTTCGGACCGTTCGGCCCGCCGTGGTGGCCGTGCTGGCCCGGTCCGCCCTGGTACGCGCCGGCCGGGGGGAACGGCGCGGACGAGGGGAACGGCGCCGGCGCGACGGGCTGCTGGGCGAGCAGCGGCTGGACCGGCTGGACCGGGGGCTGCTGGGCGGGCGGACGGCCCTCGGCGGCCGGGGCGGCGGGGCCGCCGGGGGCGGCCTGGGTGCCGCCGAACAGCGCGTCCACGCCCACGTACTCGGTGGACTCGGAGTCCCAGGCGGAGTGCGCCGGGCCCGGCTGCCACTGCTGGTCCGGCTGTCCCTGCTGCGGTCCGGCCCACTGGCTGCCGACCGGCGCCGGCCGCGCCCACGGAGTGCGGGGCTCCTGCCAGTCCGCCGCCGGCTCCTGCTGCTGCGCCGGGGCCGGGGCCTGCTGCTGCGCTGCCACCTGCTGCTGGGCCGCGGCCTGCTGCGGCGGGGTGTCCCAGCCGGGCTGCACCGGCGGGACGGGCGGGGCGAACGACGCCGGCGGCACCGGCGTCGGGTAGCCGCCGCCCTGCGGCGGCAGCTGCGGCGGCACGTCGTACGCGGCGGCCGGCGGCTGCGGCGCCGCGGGCCGGGTGGCCCGCAGGCCGTACGGATCCTGACCGTCCCCGGGGCCCTGGTACGCGTCGGCCGCGTACGGGTCCTGGGCGTAGGTGTCGGCCACGTACCAGTCGCCGGACGGCGACTCGGCGCCCGGCCGGCTCTCACCGCGGCCCGGCGGCCGCTCCTCGCTGCGCCCGGTCATGTCACCTCTTCGCTGTCGTGGGGGAGGCCGACCCGGCATCGGGCGGGTGTCGGCGGTATCAAGGACCAACCTTCTCATTGCTGGTGGCCCGATCCCGGCCATCTGTGCTGCTGCCGCGCGGTGTCCGCCCGGCGTCGCCGGGTCCGGCACCCCCGGCGGGGGCCGCTCCCTCGTCGTCCTCCTCCGGGGTGTCGGCCTCCTCGCCGGCCGCCGGGCCGTCCACGAGCGGCGCGTCGCCGATCGGCTCGTCACCCTCGTCGCCGTTCTCCGCGCGACGCTTGCGCTGGCGGAAGAACCGCAGTGCCGCCAGCAGGAGCAGCACCAGGCCGCCGCCGAAGACGTAGAGCACGCCGTTGGTCACCGAGGTGACCTCCACGGTGAACTGCCGTGCCTCGCCGTACTGCTGCGGGTTCGGGCCGGTGGTCCAGAGCTCGGCGGTCACGGTCACCGGGCCGTTGTTCTGCGCCTCGGCGGGGAACCGCAGGGTGACGCCCTGCGAGGCGGGCAGCACCAGCTCCTCGGCCGGGTGGATCTTGAGCCGGTTGGCCTGGGTCGGACGGAGCACCAGCTTGAGGTTGGTGACCGGCTGGGTGAGGTTGTTGCGGACGCTGACCTGCAGCACCCCGGTGTCCCCGGCGAAGGTGATGGAGGTCTTCTCCGGGACGTTCACCGCGTCGGTCAGCTCTTTGAGGTAGCGCTTCACCCCGTCGCGGTAGACGGAGCCGGCCGGGGCCTCGTGGCGCCACTCGGTCGACATCGACCGCACCATCGCTGCGCTGAACGGACCGCGGACCCGCTGCGGCAGGGTGAGGACGCGCATCAGAAGATCCAGCTTGCTCTGGATCTCGACGGTGTCCGTCATCACCGAGGACGGCAGCTCCGAGGCCCGGGCCTGCGCCGGGTAGTCGGTGGCGGGCGGGACGTTGGTGTTGGCCTTCGGATCGGCCGGGCCCTGCGCGATCACGTCCAGCTTGACCGGCTCCACCCACTTGCCGGCCTGCGCCGCCTGCACGGCGGTGGCCAGCACCTTGGCGGTGTCCGCGGTCGGCTCGCGCGGCGGCATCACCAGCAGGCCGCGCGGGTTCTGCGGCTCCTGCCGGGAGATCACGAACGTCTCGGCGAGGAACCGCTGCACCGCCAGGGTCTGCGCCTGCGGGGTGTTGAGGTCCGTCTCGAACAGGGCCGAGACCGTTTCGTCGGCCACCGCCGCGTTCAGTCCGTTGCCGATCGGCCGGACCGCGGTCGGGGTGTACTTCAGCGAGTCGGGCTCGGGCAGGCTCGCGCCGTTGACCAGCACCAGCCCGCTGCCGGTGCGCTGCGTCATGGCCGAGATCTGCTGGTCCAGGTAGCCCTGGTAGGGCCAGGCCACGTCCGAGCGGGTGTCCACCGCGAGCCGGCCCTCCACGGTCAGCCGGCCCGCCGTGGTCGCCTTGCCGAGCGCGGTGTCCACGCCCTGGAGCTCGGCGGCGTTGTGGGCGATCGAGGCGAGGTCCGGGTCGGCGTAGGGGAGCGCGACCACCTGGCTGCCGTTCTTGGCCACCGCGGCCCGCAGCTTCTCCAGCCAGGCCGTCGCGGCGGCCGAGCCGGTGCCCACGAAGGTGTTCTCCTCCTTCGCCGCCTTCTTGTCGCTCTTCTCGATGCCGGGCTTCTGCACCCGGTACGTCTTGGACATCGCGAACGCGGTGTCCAGCAGGTCAGGGTCGATCACCCAGGTCAGGCCGGTCATCGACGAGCCGGTCTCGACCAGCTCGTACAGCCGGCCGCCCGGCGCGAAGTCGGCCGCCAGGCTGTCGTCGCGCAGCACCGGGATGGTCTGGTCGTTGTCGGACATGGTCTGCGCGACCAGCACCGGCGCGTGCACCAGCGGCCAGAGGGTGGCGACCTTGGACGGCTGCGCGTCCGTCGGCGTCGGGTCGTACGGCAGGAAGGTCCGGGCGATGCCCAGCGGGCGGTCGTGCTGGTTGTCCGCGGTCGAGCCCCAGACGTCCACCGCCAGCTCGTAGACGCCCTCGCCGGAGAGCTCGAGGTCGCTCACCGCGACGCTCAGCGTGTAGGGCTGGGTCTGGCCCGGGCCCAGCTCGTTGAGCGCGTACTGGGGGCTCTCCAGGTCGACGCCGTCCGCGCCGGCCGGGCTGGTCCGGGTGGTGACCGAGGCCAGCTCGCTGCGGGTGGTCAGCGGCTTGCCCAGCCACGGCTTGCGGACCGCCGCGTGGGCGGACTTGAGCACCGACTTGCCGCCGTTGGTGATGTGCCCGGAGATCGTCACGGTGCCGTTCTGGACGGCCACCGGTTTGTTCACCGCCTCGATGGTCATCACCACCGGGTACTCGGCGGAGACGCCCGAATCGGCGGCGGGGCGCGGGCCCCCGGCGGGCAGCGCGGCGGCCGGCAGCGCCGGCAGCAGCGCCAGCACGGCGCCCAGCACGGCCGCGAACCGCCGCACGGTCCGCGCCGTGCGGCGCGCGGGGCCGCGTTCGTGGGTCGGTCCGTACGCCTCCAGGCCCGAGTGCCGTGCCGGCTCGCTCATGCGCCCACCTCGCTGCCCTCGGCGGTCGCTTCGCGAGACGCGCACCTGTTGTCGGCTCGCTCGCTTCGCTCGCTCATGCGCCCACCTCGCTGCCCTCGGCGGTCGCTTCGCGAGACGCGCACCTGTTGTCGGCTCGCTCGCTTCGCTCGCTCATGCGCCCACCTCGCTGCCCTCGGCGGTCGCTTCGCGAGACGCGCACCTGTTGTCGGCTCGCTCGCTTCGCTCGCTCATGCGCCCACCTCGCTCACGCGCTTCGCCCTCGCCGTTCTCGATCGCTCGCTGCTTGATGCTGTGATGCCGCCGGTTCCCCGCCCGCCGGGGAGGCCGGCCGTGGGATCAGCGGTGAAGAAATGCGACCGGGCATGCTCCGGTCGGCCGTACTGGCACGCGGCACCGCGGCCCCTCGTCGGTGCCGCGACTCGCTCCACCGGCATGGTAACGATGCAGCCGGGGGTGCAGTGTTGCGGGCCTTGTGGTGAGCACCGGAAAACGCGCGGGCGGCGGGGCCGCCGGGGCACGTACCCTTGTGAGCCGTGTCCACTGCCAATGAGCCCCACGAGTCCGGCGTCCATCATCCCAGCACCGCCACCCAGGTCGTCCCAGGCCTGAGCGAGGTGCAGACCCTCGGTCTGCAGGAGCTGCTGCGGGTGTCCCCGGTCGCCGACGAGATCGCCCGCCGCTTCCAGGCGGCCGGTCACCGGCTCGCACTGGTCGGCGGCTCGGTCCGGGACGCGCTGCTGGGGCGCCTCGGCAACGACCTGGACTTCACCACCGACGCCCGCCCGCAGGAGATCCTGAAGCTGGTCAAGGGCTGGGCGGACGCCGTCTGGGACGTCGGCATCGCCTTCGGCACCGTCGGCGCGCGCAAGGACACCCCCGAGGGGTCCTTCCTGATCGAGATCACCACGTACCGCTCCGAGGCGTACGACCGCAGCTCGCGCAAGCCCGAGGTCACCTACGGCGACACCATCGAGCAGGACCTCGTCCGCCGCGACTTCACCGTCAACGCGATGGCCGTCGACCTGCCCGGCCGTGGCTTCGTCGACCCGCACCGCGGGCTGGAGGACCTGGAGGCCCGGGTGCTGCGCACCCCCGCCACCCCCGAGGAGTCCTTCTCCGACGACCCGCTGCGGATGATGCGGGCCGCCCGCTTCGCCGCCCAGCTGGACTTCGACCCGGCCCCCGAGGTCGTCGCCGCGATGACCGCGATGGCCGAGCGGATCACCATCGTCTCGGCCGAGCGGGTCCAGGCCGAGCTGAACAAGCTGCTGCTGGCCGCTCACCCGGTGAAGGGCCTGCGGCTGCTGGTCGACACCGGGCTGGCCGGCCACGTGCTGCCCGAGCTGCCGGCGCTCCAGCTGGAGCGGGACGAGCACCACCGGCACAAGGACGTCTACGAGCACTCGCTGACCGTCCTGGAGCAGGCCATCGACCTGGAGCAGGACGGCCCGGACCTCACCCTGCGGCTGGCCGCGCTGCTGCACGACATCGGCAAGCCGCGCACCCGCCGCTTCGAGTCGGACGGCCGGGTCTCCTTCCACCACCACGAGGTGGTCGGCGCCAAGATGACCCGCAAGCGGATGCGCGAGCTGAAGTACTCGAAGGAGCTGACCGAGGACGTCTCGCGCCTGGTCGAGCTGCACCTGCGCTTCCACGGTTACGGCGGCGGCGAGTGGACCGACTCGGCGGTGCGCCGCTACGTCACCGACGCCGGGCCGCTGCTGGAGCGCCTGCACAAGCTCACCCGCTCCGACTGCACCACCCGCAACCGGAAGAAGGCCGCGGCGCTCTCCCGCACCTACGACGGGCTGGAGGAGCGGATCACCGAGCTGAAGGCGCGGGAGGAGCTGGACGCCGTCCGTCCGGCGCTGGACGGCAACCAGATCATGGAGCTGCTGGAGCTCAAGCCGGGCCCGCAGGTCGGCAAGGCGTACAAGCACATGCTGGAGCTGCGTCTGGAGCACGGCCCGATGGAGCACGACGAGGCCGTCACCGCGCTCCGTGCCTGGTGGGCCGCCCAGCAGGGCTGAGCGCCAACGGCGCCAACGGCACCGAAAGCACCGAAAGCACCGAAAGGGGTGGCCCCGGAATCCCGGGACCACCCCTTTCGCGTACGCGGCGGCGGACCGTCAGTCGTTGATCCCCTGCAGGCAGAGCACGTAGCTCAGGGCGGCGGAGGACGACGTCCGGGTGTAGCTGCTGTCCGAGTCCGGCACGCTGTCGCAGACCTTGTCGTCGCTGGTGGCGAGCATCTTGCGGAGCACCTTGTACTGGGCGCGCTTGTCGCTGCAGGGCAGCATGGTGATCCGCGGGTTGGGGTCGTGGGTGGCGCTGGTGCCGTTCTCGTTGCGCAGGCAGTCGCCGGCCTTGGCGCGGTCGATGTCGTCGGGCACCGTGCTCGCCGCGGCCGACGAGGGCTTCGGCACGGCCGGGGTGGTGATCTCCGGGATCGGCGGCAGCGAGAACGACGGCATCGGGGGGATGCTCACCGCGGTCGGCGAGGGCATCACCAGCGGGTGGTACGGCCTGTCGTTGCGGATGTTGTCGTTGAGCAGAGCGCCGGTCGCGATCAGGATGATCGTCGTGATGATCGAGAAGACCGGCAGCAGCAGCATCAGCATGTGCGGGCGCTTGGTCAGCGGGACGCCCGGGTCGAGCTGCGGGCCGTGGGTGCCGGGGGCGGGCGGCGGCAGGTCCTTGATCTTGTTGTGCGCCGCGAGGTTCCGCAGCAGGGTGGCCACCGTGAAGATCGAGCCCAGGTAGCTCCACCAGCCCTGCACCATCGTGCGGGCGGACATGTCGCGCACGACCGCCGTCCCGCAGGTGCGGCAGAACGGCCCCGGCTGCTTCAGGAACCGCATGATGATGACGATTCCCTGGTGCCCGCGAACGGTGGTGTTCACGGCCGGGAAGCCGCCGCAGAACCGGCAGACCGGCCCGCCCGGCGGATTCTGCTGGGCGTAACCGGCCTGCTGCGGGGCGGCCGGGTAGCCGTAGCCGGGTGGGGCGGCCTGCGGCGGCGGGGCCTGCGGCGGCACGCCGTACCCGGGCGCGCCCTGCTGCGGGGCGGCGGGGTAGCCGTAGCCGGGCGGCTGGGCGCCGTACGGGCTACCGCCGGCGTACGGGTTGTTGTTGTCGGCGGGCGGTGGCGCGCCGTACGGCATCTGGGGCGGTGGAACGGACAAAGGGTCCCCCGGGGAAGGTTGGGCGAACGGGTCAGGACTTCTTGGCCGGCGGCACGCCGGGCGAGAGCGGGCCGAGGCAGAGGACGTAGCGCTTCTTGTTCCAGCGGCGGCCGCTCTTGCCCGAGACCGTGCTGGTGGTTCCGACGGTCTGCTTGCAGCGGTTGGTGTCGGTGGTGCCGGAGTACGTGGACAGCACCTTGTAGTTCGCCTTGGCATCGGTGCACTTGACGATCTCGACGTCGCGCGAGCCGCTCGCCTTGACGCAGTCGCCCGCCTTGGCGCTGCTGACGCTCGGGCCGCTGACGAAGTAGCCGACGACCAGGGCGATCGCGCCGAGCACACCGCCGACGAGCTTCAGCTTGGTCTTGGCGCTGGTCTTCTTCGCCGCGGGCATCGGCGCCATCGGCTGCTGCCCGTACGGCGGCTGCTGGCCGTACGGCGGCTGTCCGTACGGCGCCTGGCCCCCGGGCGGCGGACCGTACGGGGGCTGCTGCCCGTACGAGGGCGCGGGTTGGCCGGGCGGGGGCGCGGCCGGGTGGCCGTACGCCGGTGGCTGCCCGTAGCCGGTGGGGCCCGGCTGCGGCTGGCCGTACTGCGGAGGTGGAGCACCGTACGCCTGGGGGGCCGGCGGCGGGCCGGGGTGTCCCGGGGGTGCCTGCGGGTAACCGTACTGGGGTGGCGGCCCGTACGGACCGGGCGGTGTGCTCATCAGGTTGTCCCCCGAGACAGTGTGCTGTCGCTCCGACAGATCTGACGTACCTTAGCGACTCGTGCCGACGCCGCCGGTTTGAGGGGGTACAGGCTCTCAGACCGCCTGGTCACCGGGGAGCGGGCCGGTCCGCCGGGCCGCCCGCAGATAGAGGACGGCGGCCAGCGCGTACACCAGGGCGACGCCGGCGACGACCGCGACGGAGCGGCCGGAGAGCGGCAGCACCAGCGCCGTCACCAGGGCGGCGGCCACGAAGGCGACGTTGAACAGCACGTCGTAGATGGCGAAGACGCGCCCGCGGTAGTCGTCCTCGACCGACTCCTGGACCACCGTGTCGGCGCAGATCTTGGTGCCCTGGGTAACCACACCGAGCAGCAGGGCCGCGATCAGGCACGGCACCAGCGAGAAGCCCAGGCCGAGCGCGGGCACGAAGACGACCGGCGCCGCCAGGCAGAGCGTCATCCAGCCGGCCAGCCCGAGCCGGCGGGTGCACCAGGGGCTGATCACCGCGGCGACGAAGAAGCCGGCCGCGGAGAGGGCGACCGCCTGGCCCAGCGTGGCCAGCCCGGCCGCGCTGTCGGCGGGGTCGTTGAAGGTGTAGCGGGCGAGCATCACCACCATGACGATCAGCACGCCGTAGCAGAACCGGGCGGCGGTCACGGCGGCCAGCGCGTGGACGGCGGGCCGGCAGTCCCGCACCAGGTGGGTGACGGCCGCGCCCAGGTCACGGGCGGCCCGGGCCAGTGCCTGGCCGAGCGCGGGGCGGTCCGCGTGGTGCTCGGGGCCGAGGAGGTCCCGGTGCATCCGGAGGGCGGCCAGCGCCGCCGTGAGGTAGAGCACGGCGGCGACCGTGACCAGCGCCGCGTCGGCCCTGGGCCCGGGCGCCATCACCTGGTGCAGCAGGAAGCCCAGGCCGCCGCCGACGGCTGCCGCGACCGTCCCCAGGGTGGGGGAGAGCGCGTTGGCGGTGACCAGCTGCCGCTGTTGCACCACCCGTGGCAGGGCGGCGGAGAGACCGGCCAGGATGAACCGGTTGAGCGCCGTGACCAGCAGCGCCGAGGCGAAGAAGAGCCAGGTCGGGGCCTCGATGAGGAGCAGCGCCCCGGTGACCAGGCCGAGCCCGAACCGGGCCAGGTTGCCGTAGAACAGCACCTGCCGGCGGCGCCAGCGGTCCAGCAGCACCCCGGCGAACGGGCCGATCACGGAGAACGGCAGCAGCATCACCGCCAGCACCGAGGCGATGTCGGCGGGGGAGGACTGCTTCTCCGGGGAGAAGACGACGTAGGCGGCGAGCGAGACCTGGAAGACGCCGTCGGAGAGCTGGGAGAGCACTCGGGCGGTCAGCAGACGGCGGAAGTCGCGTCCGCGGAGCAGGTCGAGGAGCGTGGCGCGGTGCGCGGTCTGGTGGGTGTTGCCGTTCTCCGTGATCGCCACCCGCCCAGAGTGCCATGGAACCGGCCTGTGTTTCACGTGAAACATTCGCCGTGAAAAGGTGAACGGGCCCACGGTCGGTGACCGTGGGCCCGTTCAGGCGCCTAGGAGCCGCAGGCTCAGCGCTCGGCTCGGACAATCGCGAACTTCGCTGCGCTCAGCGCTCGGCTCGGACAATCGCGAACTTCGCTGCGCTCAGCGCTCGGCTCGGACAATCGCGAACTTCGCTGCGCTCAGCGCTCGGCTCGGACAATCGCGAACTTCGCTGCGCTCAGCGCTCGGCTCGGACAATCGCGAACTTCGCTGCGCTCAGCGCTCGACTCGGACAATCGCGAACTTCGCTGCGCTCAGCGCTCGGCTCGGACAATCGCGAACTTCGCTGCGCTCAGCGCTCGACTCGGACAATCGCGAACTTCGCTGCGCTCAGCGCTCGACCTCGCCGCGGATGAACTTCTCGACGTTCTCCTTGGCCTCGTCGTCGAAGTACTGGACCGGCGGGGACTTCATGAAGTACGAGGACGCCGACAGGATCGGGCCGCCGATGCCGCGGTCCTTGGCGATCTTCGCGGCGCGCACGGCGTCGATGATGACACCGGCCGAGTTCGGGGAGTCCCAGACCTCGAGCTTGTACTCCAGGTTCAGCGGGACGTTGCCGAAGGCGCGGCCCTCGAGGCGGACGTACGCCCACTTGCGGTCGTCCAGCCACGCCACGTAGTCCGACGGACCGATGTGGACGTTGTTGGCGCCCAGCTCGCGGTCGCGGATCTGCGAGGTGACGGCCTGCGTCTTGGAGATCTTCTTGGACTCCAGGCGCTCGCGCTCGAGCATGTTCTTGAAGTCCATGTTGCCGCCGACGTTCAGCTGCATGGTGCGCTCGAGGATGACACCGCGGTCCTCGAACAGCTTGGCCATCACGCGGTGCGTGATGGTGGCGCCGACCTGGGACTTGATGTCGTCACCGACGATCGGCACGCCGGCCTCGGTGAACTTGTCCGCCCACTCCTTGGTGCCCGCGATGAACACCGGCAGGGCGTTCACGAAGGCGACCTTGGCGTCGATGGCGCACTGGGCGTAGAACTTGGCCGCGGCCTCGGAACCCACGGGCAGGTAGCAGACCAGAACGTCGACCTGCTTGTCCTTGAGGATCTGGACGACGTCGACCGGGGCCTCGTCGGACTCCTCGATGGTCTCCCGGTAGTACTTGCCCAGGCCGTCGAGGGTGTGGCCGCGCTGGACGGTCACACCGGTCGGCGGCACGTCGCAGATCTTGATGGTGTTGTTCTCGCTGCTGCCGATGGCGTCGGCCAGGTCGAAGCCGACCTTCTTGGCATCGACGTCGAAGGCGGCGACGAACTCCACGTCACGGACGTGGTAGTCACCGAACTGGACGTGCATCAGCCCGGGGACCTTGCCGGCCGGGTCGGCGTCCTTGTAGTACTCGACACCCTGCACCAGCGACGCGGCGCAGTTGCCCACGCCCACGATGGCTACGCGAACCGAACCCATTCCGGTTGCTCCCTGTGATCTCATGAGGGCCGCCGGGGCTCGGCGGCACTCGTCCTGCTTCTTCGATGACTCTTTGACGGGCGCGCGAGGCGCCCACTCCTGCCGCGTGGCACAGGGCTGACGCGGTGTCAGCGCTCCTGGGCGGAGCGCCCCGGGCGGTCGTACGGTGGCCCGGGCGGATCCGGGGATCCGTCCTCCTGGCCACGGCCGTCCGAAGTCTTGGGTACTGCGGGGCCGGTCCCGTCGGTGGACGGTCCGGTCCGGCCGGTGCGGTTGGCCCGCTCGGTCTCGATCAGCTCGTTGAGCCACCGGACCTCGCGCTCGACCGACTCCAGGCCGTGCCGCTGCAGTTCGACGGTGTAGTCGTCGAACCGCTCGCGCGCCCTGGCGAGCGAGTTGCGCATCCGCTCCAGTCGCTCCTCCAGCCGGCTGCGGCGCCCCTCCAGGACGCGCATCCGCACGGCCCGGTCGGTCTGGCCGAAGAACGCGAAGTGGACGCCGAAGTGCTCGTCCTCCCAGGCGTCGGGGCCGGAGTCGGCGAGCAGTTCCTCGAATCGCTGCTTGCCCTCGGGTGAGAGCCGGTAGACGATCTTGGACCGCTTGCCGTTGAGCGCGGTGGCCGGGACGTACTCGACGTCCGGGTTGTCCTCGACCAGGAAACCCTGGGCCACCAGGCTCTTCAGACAGGGGTAGAGCGTTCCGTAGGAGAACGCGCGCAACGTTCCGAGTAGGACGTTGAGCCGCTTGCGCAGCTCGTATCCGTGCATCGGGGCGTCGTGGAGCAGGCCGAGAACGGCGAACTCCAGCACTCCTGAGCGCCTGCCCAATGCCGTCGTCCTCCTTCCCCTCGGCCGGTCCGTGACCCGCCGTCTCCGGCGGTATGCCGCTCCGATGTATCGGCTCGATATATCGAGAACAGTAAACCTGGGTCCCCGGCGGGGCAAGGGGGGCACGCGTGAATGTGATCACAAGGCGACGCGCGGGTGTGCTTGGCAACGGGCGTGTAATGATCTGTTGCCGTTTTGCGGGCATTGGCACCTGATGCCCGATTAGTTGTATTTCTCGGCTGCGTACGCTGTCGCGTGTGCACGAGGACCACCTCCGGGGTTAGGGCGGTTACGGGCATCGGACGTGAACCCTGCCTTCAGGCTCGACCGCCTGGCGAGGAGTAGCTGGAACATGAGCGAACGACGGCGCAGGTCGCCCAACGGCGGGCAGCCTCCGGGCGACAGCGGTCGGCCGATGGGTGCCGGACAGGACGAGCTGGGCTCGGAAGGTCTCGGCCGGCGGCGCCCCCCGGGCGTCCGCGAGACCGCTCAGCAGCCCCGGATGACCCGCGCCGAGATGCGCAAGGCGGCCCAGAAGGGCGGCAAGCGCGGCGGCGCCGAGAGCGCGGGCGCCGGTGCGGGCGGTGACCGGGGCGGCAAGCCCGGCAAGAAGCGGTTCATCGACTACCCGCGCTTCGGCAAGCAGGGCTTCCGTCGCTGGCTGCCGTCCTGGCGGCAGTGGCTCACCGCGTTCCTGCTCGTCTTCGCGGCCTGCGTCGGCACGGTCTTCTTCATCTACCAGAGCACGACGATCCCGCCGTTGAAGGATCTGGTGAAGGACCAGAACAACATCTACTACTGGGCCGACGGCACGGAGATGACCCGCAAGGGTGAGACCAACCGTCAGATCGTCGAACTCGCCGACATCAGCCCCAACCTGCAGAACGCTGTCATCGCGGCGGAGAACTCGACCTTCCGGACCGACAGCGGCGTCGACCCGATGGGCATGGCGCGCGCGGTCTACAACATGGCCAAGGGCGGCCAGACGCAGGGCGCCTCGACCATCACCCAGCAGTACGTGAAGAACGCGTACCTCAGCCAGGAGCAGACCCTCGACCGCAAGGTGAAGGAGTTCTTCATCACCCTGAAGGTCAATCAGGAGTACGAGAAGCCGGAGATCCTGAAGGGGTACCTGAACACCAGCTGGTTCGGCCGGGGAACCGGCGCGCAGGCCGCCGCCCAGGCGTACTACGGCGTCAACGCCAAGGACCTGGACCTCTGCCAGAGCGCGATGCTGGCCGGCCTGCTCAAGGGCGCCAACCTGTACGACCCGAGCATCAAGGGCAACCACGACCGCGCGGTGGACCGGTGGAACTGGATCCTGAAGCGGATGGTGGAGACGAAGAACACCACCCCCGAGGAGCGTGCCAAGTGCACGACCTTCCCCGAGCCGATCAAGAAGGTCCCGCCGACCAACATGAACGGCGAGATCAGCTACCTGGTCGACGTCGCCAACCGGTACATCATGTCGAAGGACGCGAACATCAACGCGCAGGCGCTCGAAAAGGGCGGCTACAAGATCTACACCACCTTCGAGAAGGACAAGGTCGACGCCCTCAAGAAGGCCGTGGACGACGTCAAGGGCGAGACGCTCAACGTGCAGAAGCGCCCGGACAACGACAACTTCGTCCAGTTCGGTGCGGCCAGCATCCGCCCCGGTGACGGCGCGCTCGTCGCGATCTACGGCGGCGACGGCGTGGAGAACCAGCACTTCGACAACAACGCCGACGCCCAGGGCGTCCAGGTCGGCTCGACCTTCAAGCCCTTCGTGCTGGCCGCGGCGATGCAGGTCGGCGTGCAGACCGCGACCGAGAACGGCAAGCCGAAGCGGATCAACGCCGACAGCCGCTACCTGGCCGACGACCTGTCGGAGATCCGCAAGCCGGACGGCTCGCTGGTGATGGGCGACGACGGCAAGCCGTACCGGCAGAAGAACGAGGACAAGCGCAAGCCCGGCTACGTCTCGCTGCGACAGGCCATGCAGTGGTCGTACAACGTGCCGTTCGTCCAGCTCAACCAGGACGTCGGCGGCCCGAACGTGGCCAACATCGCCGAGGCGATGGGCGTGCGCAAGGAGAGCTTCGTCGACACGAAGACCGCGACCTTCCCGCTCGGCACCTCCGGCATCAGCCCGATCCGGATGGCCGACGCCTACGCCACCCTCGCGGCCAGCGGCAAGCAGACCGACCCCTACTCGGTGACCAAGGTCGAGTGGCAGGGCGCCGCCCGCCCCGGCTTCAACAAGCCGGAGGCGAAGCAGGCGCTGGAGCCGGTCGTCGCGGACAACGTCACCGACGTGCTGGTGAACGTGGCGAAGAACGGTACCGGTCAGAAGGCCAGCACGCTGGGCCGTCCGGTGGCCGGCAAGACCGGTACCACCGACGAGAACAAGTCGGCCTGGTGGGTCGGCTACACCCCGCAGCTGGCCACCAGCGTCGCGATGTGGCGCGAGGACCCGTCGGCGCACAACCGGCTCTCGCTCAACGGCACCGGCGGCAAGGAGTCCATCCACGGTGGTGACATCCCGACCGACATCTTCACCCGGTACATGAAGGTGGCGCTGGCCAACGAGAAGAAGATGGACTTCCCGGCGCCGCAGCCGGTCGGCAGCCAGGTCGACTCCTCCGGTGCCCCGAGCACGGCCTCGCCGACGACCTCGCCCTCGGCGACCGAGACCATGGCGACCAACGCTCCGGAGACGGGTGCCCCGCAGCCGCCGGTACCGACCATGACCCAGGGCCCGTCCTGCGTTCCCGGCGTCGACTGCCCGGGTACGGTGCCCACGCCGCCGCCCGCGACCAAGACGAACCCGCCCGGTGGTGGCGGTGGTGGCGGCGGTGGCGGCTCTTCGCCCACCTGCCTCATCCCGGGGCTGTGCGGCTCGAGCCAGCCGGCACCGTCCTCGTCCTCGGCCAGCCCCTCCAGTTCCAAGACGAACAAGCCGAGCCAGTCGTCCACCCCGCCGCCCGGCGGTGGCCCGCAGGGGGCGGCGCCCTGACGCGGCGGGAAGTGCTCGGCCGGGACGTTCCGAACGGCGCCGAGCAGCGCTGAACGGCGGTGGCGGTCCTCTCCGGAGGGCCGCCACCGCCGTTTCGTCACGATTGGCCCGATCGGGCCGAAGCCGCTCAGGGGGCCTCCTCGTCCAGCCGGGGGAGGTGCGGCAGGATGTCCGGCATGACGTCGAGCGATCCTGACGAATCCGTCGGCCAGATCGGGCCCATCGAGGCCGCCGGGGCGGCTCCGGCAGCGCCCGGCCCGGTCTCCGCCGCCGCGGCCGCGCCCCCGGCCAACACCGTGGTCGTCCCGGCGGACGAGGATCCGGTCGCCGCGGCCGGCAGCGAGGTGATCGGCGGCCCGCCCGGCCGGCGCGCCCTGCTCGGCGTCTCCTGGTGGATCCCGGCGCGCTTCCTGGCGCTGGTGGTGATCGTGGTCTCGGTGCTGGGCATGGTGCAGAAGCTGCCCTGTTACAACGGCGCCTGGTTCCAGCCGGGGTCGCCGCAGTACATCCACGCCTGCTACAGCGACATCCCGCACCTGTTCGGCGGGCGCGGCTTCGCGGCCGGGCTGCACCCGTACGTGGACCGGATCCCGGGCACCTCCGGCGATCTGCAGTTCCTCGAATACCCGGTGCTGACCGGTCTGTTCATGCAGGTCGCGGCCTGGCTGACGCCCGGCGGCGGCACCCAGCAGGCCCAGGAGCAGTGGTTCTGGGCGATCAACGCGGGCCTGCTGATGGCCTGCGCGGTGGTCGCCGTGGTCGCCGTCTCCCGGACCCACCGGCGCCGCCCCTGGGACGCCCTGCTGTTCGCGCTCGCGCCCGGCCTGCTGCTCAACTCCACCGTCAACTGGGACCTCCTGGCGGTCGCGCTGGCCGCCGTCGCACTGGCCTGGTGGGCCGGCTCGCGCCCGGTCTGGGCCGGGGTCTTCATCGGCCTGGCCACCGCGGCCAAGCTCTATCCGCTGCTGCTGCTCGGGCCGCTGCTGATGCTCTGCTGGCGGGCGGGGAAGTGGCGCGAGTTCCGGGCCCTGCTGGGCGGGGCGGTCGGCGCCTGGCTGCTGGTGAACCTGCCGATCATGCTGGCCAACTGGCAGGGCTGGTCGACCTTCTACGTCTTCAGCAAGCACCGCAAGGAGGACTACGGCTCCTTCTGGCTGATCCTGATGCAGAGCCGGGGCGTGGGGCTGGAGGACCTCGACCTCTACATCGGGGTGCTGATGGTGCTCTGCTGCCTGGGGATAGGGTGGCTCGCCCTCTCGGCGCCCCGCCGCCCGCGCGTTGCACAGCTGGCCTTCCTGGTGGTGGCCGCGTTCGTCCTGGTCAACAAGGTGTACTCGCCGCAGTACGTGCTCTGGCTGATCCCGCTCGCGGTGCTGGCCCGGCCGCGCTGGCGGGACTTCCTGATCTGGCAGGCCTGCGAGGTGCTCTACACCCTGGGCATCTGGTCCCACCTGGGCTTCGTCACCGGGCCCAAGCAGCACGGGATCGGCGAGTCCTGGTACCACTTCGCGATCGCGCTGCACCTGGTCGGCACGCTCTACCTGGTCGGGATGGTGATCCGCGACGTGCTGCTGCCGGACCGCGACCCGGTGCGCTGGGACGGCAGCGACGACCCGTCCGGCGGGGTGCTCGACCAGGCCCCGGACGTCTTCGTGCTCGGCACCGCCCGGCAGCTCCACGAGGAGGCGAGCTACGCCGGATACGCGCCGGCCGGCCCGGAGCAGTGGCTCGAAGAGCCGTACACCCCGGAGCCGGCCGAGACCAGGCCGTAGCGGCCGGGCGGGTCCTAGCGGTCCACCACGCGGTCGAAGTGCGTGGTGGTGTGCCGGACCTGCAGGGTCAGCTCGTCGCCGACCGCCGGCGGCTTGGTCTCGTTGTCCAGCAGGAGCAGCGAGACCTGCATGTGCGGCGGCTCGGCGAACCAGAGCTGCTTGCCGGCCCAGTTGAACGGCGATTTGGTCTTGTTGACCGTCGCCAGGCCGGCCCGGGCGATCCCCTTGGCCCGCGAGGACATGCCCTGCACGTACTTGGGCGCCTCCAGCCCGATGCCGTGCGCGGTGCCGCCGGCGACCACCAGCAGGTGGCCGTCGGTCGGCGCCGGGTGCTGGCGGTAGCCGTAGCGGTCGCCCTTCGCCACCGGGGTGACGTCCAGCACCGTCGCCCGGACCTCCAGCGCGCCGTGGTCGCCGAGCCAGAGCCGGGTGCCGATCCGGGCCCGGAAGACGGTGTCCGGGTAGCGCCGGCCCAGCTCCTCAATTCCCGCCGCGCCGAGGTGGCTGACGAAGACGGTGTGCACCGGCACCCCGGCGGCCCGGGCGGTGTCCACCCAGTAGGCGACCTCGTCCACGGGGGAGGAGCCGTCCGGCCGGTCCATCGGCAGGTGCAGCGCCAGGCCCTCGAAGGAGACGCCGTCCAGCTCGGCGGCGACCGCCGGCAGGTCGGCCGCGCTCACGCCGTGCCGGCGCATGGTGGTCATGCACTCCAGCACCACCCGGGAGCCGCGCAGCGCACGCAGCCCGTCCAGGCTCGCCACCGTCCGGATCACCCGGGCGTGCGGCAGCGGCAGCACCTCCTCGCCGACCCGGTACGGGGTGAGGACCAGCAGCTCGCCGCCGTACCAGTCGGCCGCGTCGGCCGCCTCGTACGCGGTGCCGACGGCCAGCACACCGGTGCCGAGGAGGGTCGCCTCCTCGGCCAGCCGGTGGTTGCCCAGGCCGTAGCCGTTGCCCTTCGCCACCGGCACCAGGCCGGGGAACTCGGCCAGGACGGAGCGCTGGTGGGTGCGCCAGCGTTCGGTGTCGAGGTAGAGCGACAGCGTCATCGGGTCATCTCCCAGGGGGTGTTGGGCACGGCGGGGCGCAGGCTGCTCAGCGTCGCGACATGTAGAGGTCGAGCGCCTTGTGCAGCAGCTTGTTGAGCGGGAAGTCCCACTCGCCGAGGTACTCGGCGGCCTGGCCGCCGGTGCCGACCTTGAACTGGATCAGGCCGAACAGGTGGTCGTCCTCGTCCAGGGTGTCGCTGATGCCGCGCAGGTCGTACACACCGCCGCCGAGCGCGTACGAGTCGCGCATCATCCGCCACTGGATCGCGTTGGAGGGCTTGACCTCGCGCTTGTGGTTGGCCGAGGCGCCGTAGGAGTACCAGACGTGCTCGCCGACCACCAGCATCGTGGTCGCGGCCAGCGGCTCGCCCTCGTGGTAGGCGATGTAGAGCCGCATGCGGTTCGGGTCCTCGGCGGTGAGCGCCTTCCACATCCGCTGGAAGTAGGCCAGCGGACGCGGGGTGAAGCGGTCGCGCTCGGCGGTCACCAGGTACAGCTGGTGGAAGATCGGCAGCTCGTCGTAGCCGCCCTGGACCACCTCGACGCCGCTCTTCTCGGCCTTCTTGATGTTGCGGCGCCAGAGCTGGTTGAAGCCCTTCTGGATGTCGTCCAGCGAGCGGTTGGCCAGCGGCACCTGGAAGACGTAGCGCGGCTGGACGTCGCCGAAGCCGGCGCCGCCGTCCTCGCCCTGCAGCCAGCCGGCCTTGCGCAGCCGGTCGGCCACCTCGAAGGCGCGCGGCTCGTACCAGTCGGCCTCGATGTCGCGCAGGCGCTTGGCCTGCTTGCCAGCGATGGCCTCCTTGATGGTCGGCGCGTTCCAGCGGCGGATGACCACCGGCGGGCCCATCTTCACGGAGAACGCGCCCTGCGACTTCAGGTGCGCCAGCATCGGGGAGAGCCAGCGGTCGAGGTCGCGGTCGAACCAGTCGATGACTGGTCCCTCGGGCAGGTACGCCAGGTAGCGCTTGACCTTCGGCAGCTGGCGGTAGAGCACCAGGCCGGCGCCGACGATCTGGTTGGAGTCGTCGATCCAGCCGATCGACTCCGAGCGCCATTCGGCCTTCACATCCCCCCAGGACGGCACCTGCATGTGGCTCGCCGAGGCGCGGCTCCTGATGAAGGCGAGGTGCTCCTCGCGGGTGATCGTCCTCAGGCGCAGGCTCATGCTCGGTGCTCCTCGTCGGTCGGGCTCGGTGGGGGCCCCAGGTTCTCGGGGTGACTTTATCGCCCGGGGCCCGCTCGGCTGCGGGCGCGGCGGCGCCCCCGTCGGGTACCTGTCTCCATCAGGTAGGTACGCGACGGGGGCGCCGAGGGTTCCTTGTGGGGCGGACGGGGCCGTTTCTGTCGGGCGGGTCGGGCCGGGGAACCGGCCGGTGGGAGGGTCAGCCCAGGAATCCGCCGCGGGCGATACCCAGGTAGAGGCCCCACGCGGAGGCGACGATGGTGATCATGAGGACGAAGCGCTCGGCCGTGGTGACGGAGACGAACTGCCCCCAGAGGCCGGTGACGACGCCGAAGAGCCCGGTCCACGAGCTCACTGCGTGGAGGCCGTGGAAGAACGAGGTCGTGAAGGCCAGCACGCCCAGCAGGGCCGTGATGCCGACCAGGGTGTTCTCGCGGGGGTGCCGGTGGCCGTCGGTGTTCAGGGTGAGCGGGAGCCCGTGGATGGTCAGGGCCATGAGTCCTACCTCCTGGCGAGGAGACGAACGAGCAGGAAACCCGTTCCGTCCAGATTGCGGCGGTTGGGTGGGGATCACAACCCCTATGCGTTTTGTTCGTCCGTCCGAGTGCAGGTAGGCTGTGCCGTCTGCACTGGTGTAGTTGTGCCCCCTTGCGCCCTCTTCCGGGTCGGCGGGGCTCGACTGTCGGACCCGGCCGCTACGGTGGCCGGTGTCGTCACTACTCCGGTGCCGACGCTGCACAACCCTCCTGCCACGGAGAGACCGTGGCCGCTGAGTCCAAAGGAGGTGGGTTACTCATGCGTCACTACGAGCTGATGGTCATCCTCGACCCCTCGGTTGAGGAGCGCGCTGTCGCCCCCCTGATCGAGAACTTCCTCACCGTCGTCCGCAACGGCGGCGGCAAGGTGGAGAAGGTCGACACCTGGGGCCGTCGCCGTCTGGCTTACGAGATCAACAAGCAGTCCGAGGGCATCTACTCGGTCATCGACCTCAAGGCCACGCCTGAGGTCGTCAAGGAGCTCGACCGCCAGCTGGGCCTGAGCGAGTCGGTTCTGCGGACCAAGGTCCTGCGCCCGGACACCCACTGAGCCACCTCTGAGGCCCTCGGGCCTCGGGTAGCTCGCGTCCGCTGTTTCACGTGAAACAGCGGTGAACGGAACTCTTCCGGAGAGGTCATCACCACCATGGCAGGCGAGACCGTCATCACCCTCGTCGGCAATCTCGTCGACGACCCCGAGCTGCGCTTCACCCCGTCGGGTGCGGCGGTCGCGAAGTTCCGCATCGCGTCCACCCCCCGCACCTTCGACCGTCAGACGAACGAGTGGAAGGACGGCGAGAGCCTCTTCCTCACGTGCAACGTCTGGCGGCAGCCGGCGGAGAACGTGGCCGAGTCGCTGCAGCGCGGCATGCGCGTCATCGTGCAGGGCCGACTGCGCCAGCGGTCTTACGAGACCAAGGAAGGCGAGAAGCGGACGGTCTTCGAGGTCGAGGTCGACGAGGTGGGCCCGAGCCTGCGTTCGGCGACCGCGAAGGTCACCCGGGCCAACCGGTCCGGCGCTCCCGGTGGCGGCGGCTTCGGCGGCGGCCAGCAGGGCGGCGGCCAGGGCGGCGGTAACTGGGGCGGCGGTGGCGGCCAGCAGGGCGGCGGCTGGGGTGGAAACTCCGGCGGCGGCCAGTCCGGCCCGTCCGACGACCCGTGGGCGTCCAGCGCTCCCTCTGGTGGCAACCAGGGTGGCGGCAGCTGGGGTGCCCCGTCCGGTGGCGGCTTCTCGGAAGAGCCCCCGTTCTAAGAGCTGACAGATTTCGTGCGGCCCGGCGGCCGGCGTCGTGAGACGCCTGCCGGGCCGTGAACCCCAAATGGAGCACACAATGGCGAAGCCGCCTGCTCGCAAGCCGAAGAAGAAGGTTTGCGTCTTCTGCAAGGACAAGGTCAACTACGTTGACTACAAGGACACGAACCTGCTGCGGAAGTTCATCTCCGACCGTGGCAAGATCCGTGCCCGCCGGGTCACCGGCAACTGCACCCAGCACCAGCGTGACGTCGCCACGGCCGTGAAGAACAGCCGTGAGATGGCGCTGCTGCCCTACACCAGCACCGCGCGCTAAGAGAGGGTGACCAAGTAATGAAGATCATCCTCACGCACGAGGTGCCGGGTCTCGGCTCCGCCGGCGAGGTCGTCGAGGTCAAGGACGGCTACGCCCGCAACTTCCTGGTCCCGCGTGGCTTCGCCATCCGCTGGACCAAGGGCGGCCAGAAGGACGTCGACGCCATCCGTCGCGCCCGCAAGATCCACGAGATCCAGACCCTCGACGCCGCCAACGACGTCAAGGGCAAGCTGGAGGGCGTCCAGGTCAAGCTGGCCGTCCGTTCGGGTGAGGCCGGCCGTCTGTTCGGCTCGGTCACCCAGGCCGACGTCGTCGAGGCCATCAAGGCCGCCGGCGGTCCGGCTGTGGACAAGCGCGCCGTCGCGATCGCCTCGCCGATCAAGACCGTGGGCACCCACAAGGTCTCGGTCAAGCTGCACGCCGACGTTCAGGCCAACCTCGACGTCGCCGTCGTCGCTGCCTGAGCTCCGTAGCAGTGGTCTGAGGGCCGGTCTCCCCTTCCGGGGGAGGCCGGCCCTCGGTCGTTCCCGCCGCGCGGCGGGGCTCCGGGCGCTCCCCAGCTCCCGAGCTCCCGGGGCTCGGGCCCGCTCCCGGTGTCAGGCCCGCACCGCGCCGGTGACCAGCCACTTGCCGCCGCGGGCCCGCCAGGCCAGGAAGCCGCCGCGGACCAGCATGAACAGGTTCATCGCCCACCAGAGCCCGGCCAGCCCCGCGCCGCTGGCCGGGACGGCGAAGGCCACCGGGGCGAAGACGGCCAGCGTGGCCAGCATCGCCCAGGCCAGATAGGTGCCGTCCCCGGCGCCCATCAGCACCCCGTCCAGCACGAAGACCAGGCCGGCGACCGGCTGGCAGAGCGCGAGCAGCAGCAGGACGGTGTTCAGCTGCGCCTGCACCGCCGGGTCCGGGGTGAACAGCGGGACGTACAGCGGCCGGGCAGCCACCACCAGCAGGCCGAGCACCAGGCCGGAGCCGACGCCCCACTCGATCATCCGACGGGTGGCCGCCTTGGCCCCGGGGGCGTCCTCGGCGCCCAGGTACCGGCCGATGATGGCCTGGCCGGCGATGGCGATGGCGTCCAGTGCGAAGGCGATGAAGAGGAACACCGTCATGGCGATCTGGTGCGCCGCGATCTCGTCGTCACCGAGGCCCGCGGCCACCGCGGTGGCGATCATCAGGATGGCGCGCAGGCTCAGCGTGCGGACCATCAGCGGCCCGCCGGCCCGGGCACAGGCGCGGATGCCGGCCGTGTCCGGCCGCAGCGAGGCACGCTCGAGGCGGGCCCCGCGCACCACCACGACGAGGTAGGCGGCGGCCATCCCGGTCTGGGCCAGCACCGTGCCCCAGGCCGAGCCGGCCACGCCGAGCCCGGCGCCGTAGACCAGGCCGGCGTTCAGGGCGACGTTGGCGGCGAAGCCCGCGATGGCTACCAGGAGCGGCGTCCGGGTGTCCTGGAGCCCGCGCAGCACGCCGGTGGCGGCCATCACCATCAGGATCGCCGGGATGCCGAGCGCGCTGATCCGCAGATACGTCACGGCGTACGGCGCGGCGGTGGCCGAGGCGCCCAGGACGTCGGCCACCCAGGGCGCCAGTAGCAGGGTGAGCACGACCACGCCGGCCGAGAGCGCCAGGGCGAGCCAGATGCCGTCGATGCCCTGCTGGACGGCGGCCCGGCGGTCGCCGGCCCCGATCCGGCGGGCGACCGCGGCGGTGGTGGCGTAGGCGAGGAAGACGAAGACCCCGGTGGCGGTGGTGAGCGCGGCCGAGGCGACGCCGACACCGGCCAGCTGCGAGGTGCCGAGGTGGCCCACGATGGCCGAGTCGGCCATCAGGAACAGCGGCTCGGCGACCAGGGCGCCGAAGGCCGGGACGGCGAGGGCGAGGATCTCCCGGTCATGCCGGCGGCGGTCGGTGGTGGGGGCGGTCATGCGGTCAAGGCTACTCATCCACAGGTAATGCGCACCAGCCGGTTTGAGGTGTTACTCGAAATCCTGAGCGACGACTTCGGCGCGGGATGTGTCCACGGCCACGCGGCTGTGTGTGAAGTATTTCTCATGCACAGCCCCGGGAAGAGGTAGTTGCAGGTCAGCTGGTTGACGGTGGATCGATGGTCGGGTTATCCACAGGGCTTTCCACAGGGGCGTCCACAGGTTTGCGGCACTTCTCCACAGCCTCGGGCCGCTCGTCCACACCCCCTGTGGATAACCGCCTTGGCTGAAGCCCTCCCGGCGCCTTAGCGTGGGCTCTCCGTCCGACACTCCCACCCGCCACCGGCGTCCGATTTGTCGGTGCGGTGGCGTAGAAATGCGGTGGCGCAGTACCAGGAGCGCGGCTCCGCTCCACCCAGCCACCGGCAAGGCCCGCTCCAACTCGCACCACTCGCTGATCGGGGAACACGCGTGACCGGCCCCCAGTACGACGACCACGACGCCCCGCCGCCGGAGGACGACTGGCCCACCGCCGACGACCCCTTTCCCGCCGGAGCCTTCGCCGACGCGCCGTTCCCGGAGGGCCCGGGCGACCGGCTGCCGGTCTCGCGCGGGCGCGGCGGCAACGGTCAGGGCTCGGGCGGCGGGTTCCAGAAGGGCGGCCAGGGCGGGGGCTTCCAGAAAGGCGGCAAGGGCTCCGGAGGCTCCCAGCGCGACGGCAAGTGGCGCCAGGGCGAGGACGACCGCTCCGAGGGCGTCGACGGCTTCGAGCGGGTCCCCCCGCAGGACCTCGCCGCCGAGCAGTCCGTCCTCGGCGGCATGCTGCTCTCCAAGGACGCCATCGCCGACGTCGTCGAGGTGCTCAAGCCGGCCGACTACTACCGGCCCGCCCACGAGCTGATCCACGGCGCGATCCTCGACCTGTACGCCCGCGGCGAGCCGGCCGACCCGATCACCGTCGCCGGCGAGCTGACCAAGCGCGGCGAGCTCACCCGCGTCGGCGGCCCCGGCTACCTGCACACCCTGGTCAACTCCGTCCCGACCGCCGCCAACGCCGAGTACTACGCCGAGATCGTCCACGAGCGCGCGGTGCTGCGCCGGCTGGTCGAGGCCGGCACCCGGATCGCCGGCATGGGCTACGCGGCCGAGGGCGACGTCGACGAGATCGTCAACGCGGCCCAGGCGGAGATCTACGCCGTCACCGAGCAGCGCACCAACGAGGACTACGCACCGCTCGCCGACATCATGGAGGGGGCCCTCGACGAGATCGAGGCGATCGGCTCCCGCAACGGCCAGATGTCCGGCGTCCCGACCGGCTTCGCCGACTTCGACCAGCTGACCAACGGCCTGCACCCCGGCCAGATGATCGTCATCGCCGCCCGACCGGCCATGGGCAAGTCCACCCTGGCGCTGGACTTCGCGCGCGCCTGCTCGATCCACAACAAGCTGCCGAGCGTGATCTTCTCGCTCGAAATGGGGCGCAACGAGATCGCCATGCGTCTGCTCTCCGCCGAGGCCCGGGTGGCGCTGCACCACATGCGCTCCGGGAACATGACGGACGACGACTGGACGCGGGTCGCCCGCCGGATGCCGGACGTCAGCGAGGCGCCGCTGTTCATCGACGACTCGCCGAACCTGTCGATGATGGAGATCCGCGCCAAGTGCCGCCGCCTCAAGCAGCGCAGCGACATCAAGCTGATCGTCATCGACTACCTCCAGCTGATGCAGTCCGGCGGCTCCCGCCGGGCCGAGAACCGTCAGCAGGAGGTCTCCGACATGTCGCGAAACCTGAAGCTGCTGGCCAAGGAGCTGGAGGTGCCGGTGATCGCGCTCTCCCAGCTGAACCGTGGTCCCGAACAGCGAACCGACAAGCGGCCGATGGTCTCCGACCTGCGTGAGTCCGGCTCGATCGAGCAGGACGCCGACATGGTCATCCTGCTCCACCGTGAGGACGCCTACGAGAAGGAGTCCCCGCGCGCGGGCGAGGCCGACCTGATCGTCGCCAAGCACCGAAACGGTCCGACGGCCACGATCACCGTGGCCTTCCAGGGCCACTACTCGCGGTTCGTCGACATGACGAGGGACTGACCGGGGCGACGTGTAGGTTCTCAAATCCCGTGTCATTTTCTCAGTCGCCGTGTCATCTGGATGTCAGGCCGGGAGAACGACCAGGTCAGCGACTGTCCTGTCGCATCGCAGCCGGCGGATTCTCACTCGATCTCATCCGAGCTGTCGGATTCTCACCGCTTCGCGCTCCGAGGGGGCGAGCACTGCCTCGTTCAGGGGGTGATCCGAGTTCGTCGACCTCGTTGCCATGGCACCTGGCACCTGGCACTGTCACTCTCGGCGTGTACGTGAGGATCCGAGGTACCGATGGGCCTCGATGCTGTCGTACCTGGTTTGGCCTCCGGCAGCTGTTGATCGGGCCAACCGGGTGGGTGTGGCAGGGCCACCTTCTTTGTGCCGCTTACCCCTACGTTGGTGGCCATGCACACGAACCGGCTGAGTGAGTTCCTGCGGGCCCGGCGCGCACTGGTCCGTCCCGAGGACCACGAGATGCCTGCGGGGGCGCGCCGTACTCCCGGTCTGCGACGCGAGGAGATCGCGGTCCTGGCCGGGGTGAGCACCGACTACTACGTGCGGTTGGAACAGGGACGCGAACACAATCCCTCGCCCCAGGTCCTGCGGGCCCTGGCGGCCGCCCTGCTCCTGAAGGACGAGGAAGCCGCCTACCTGCGCGCGCTGGTCGATCCGCCCCAACCCTGGCGCTCCGGGCCCGGCCGGGAGTACGCGGGCCCGCAACTGGTGGCCCTGCTGGACATGTGGGCGGACACACCGGCTCTGGTCTACGGCCGGTACCTCGATCTGCTGGCCGTCAACTCCCTCGGCGAGGCCCTCTTCTCGTGGCTCGGCAGCGATTCCAGTCTGATCACAGCGATGTTCCTCAACCCGACCGCCCGGGACTTCTACCGCGACTGGGCCGTCATCGCACAGGGGTGCGTGGCCGCGCTGCGAGCCGCCAATCCCACTCCGGACGATCAGCGGCTGCAGGAGCTGGTCGGCGAACTGTCCGTGCGCAGCCCCGACTTCGCACGCATGTGGGCGCGCCACGAGGTACGGGCCAAAACGGCCTCGACGAAACGCTTCCACCACCGGCTGGTCGGCGACCTCACCCTGGGCTTCGAGACCTTCTCCGTCACCAGCGCCCCCGGCCAGCACCTCGTCGTCTACCGGGCCGAACCCGGCACCGCTGCCGAGCAGTCACTGGCTCTGCTCGGCAGCTTCACCCCCACCGATTCCCACGACACTCCAACCGAAGGGCACACCCCGTATGACCTCCCCTGACTTGCCCGTCTGGTTCATCACCGGCTGCTCCTCCGGCCTGGGCCGGGCACTGGCCACCGCCGTGCTGGAGCGCGGATGGCGGGCAGTGGTCACCGCCCGAGACCCCCGAAAGCTCGCCGACGTGATCCGCGGGCACGACGAACGCGCCCTCCCACTACCCCTGGATGTCACCGACTCCCAGCAGATCGCGACAGCGGTCACCGGGGCACAGCTCGCCTTCGGAAAGATCGACGTCCTGGTCAACAATGCCGGCTACGGCTACCTCGCCGCCGTCGAGGAGGGCGAGGACGACGAGATCCGCGCCCTGTTCGACACCAACGTCTTCGGCTTGGCCAACACCACCAAAGCCGTCCTGCCGGGCATGCGCGCCCGTCGAGCCGGCCACATCGTGAACATCTCCTCACTCGGCGGCCTGCTCGGCTTCGGCGCCACCGGCTACTACCACGCCACCAAGTTCGCCGTGGAAGGCCTTTCCGAGTCACTCGCCGCCGAAGTCGCCCCTCTGGGCATCAAGGTGACGATCGTCGAACCCGCCGCATTCCGCACCAACTGGCCCGGGCCCTCCATGCGCCAGTCCGCCACCACCATCGCCGACTACGCCCCCACCGCGGGCACACGGCGCGCCAGCACCCTGGCCACCTACGGCCACCAGCCCGGGGACCCAGCACGCGCCGCCCAGGCCATCATCGACGCCATCACGGCCGAACAGCCGCCGCTGCGCCTGCTGCTGGGCAAGGCCGCATACGACATCGCCACCGCCAAGCTCGACTCTCTCAAGACCACCTTCGACGGCTGGCGGGAGGTCACTCTCAGCACCGACTTCCCCTCGAAGCAGGCCGCAAGCTGACGGCGTGCATCACCGATCCCAGGTGCCGGCTCCGCTCTCCGCCCTGCCACACCGTTGAACTCACAACGATCTGGGGGGAGAACAACCTTGACCGTTCGCTTTCGCAGATCCTCAACGTTGCTCCCGGCGCGGGCCAGGTTCCTCCTGACGGTCCTGCGACGACTCGGTTCGCAGCCCACCCCCGGATTCCGCGGAAGCCAGATGCACCGAGAATCCCGCGCCGAGGGTTCTCACCCGACCTGGCAGCCCCGCAGCTCAGCACAAGATCCACAGACACGCTCAACGCGACAGGACATGTGTGACTGCCTGGTCCCTCGGACAGCGGCGCTCGCGCATCCCGTGGGCGTCCCATGTCGGACGCCGGGTCGGCGGCGGTGAGGTCGCTGCTGCTCGCGGTGATGGTCCCTGCCGCGGATGTCGGTGACCGCGTCCCCGCCCGGGTCCTGCTCGCCCCCCCCCGTCACCGACGCCGGCCAGCACCTCGCCCGCCGAGTCGGCCCCGGAGGCATCTGGGTCGGCTGAGAGCCGCCTCCGAAGGAGACGCCGCACGCCGTCACGCCCACTGACCAACACCGCCCGGTCTCGCCCGCCGCTCTTGGCAGAGCGCAACGGCGCCGCGTCGGCGCTTCAGTCGGCGTTGTGGCTGCGCAGCTGCTCGGCGGCTTCCTGGTAGGCGTCGGTGGCGCGGGCGAAGTAGTCGAAGAGGACTTCGAGCTGCTCGGGCGAGTAGCCCCTGAGGAGCTCGCCGATCCGCTGCCGGGCCGGGGCCATGACCCGGTCGAGGTCGGCGGGCTTGCCGATCGGTTCGACGATCACCTTGCGGCGGTCTCCGGGGTCCGGGGCCCGGCGCACGTAGCCGGCCTGTTCGAGGCGGTCGATGAGGCGGGTGGTCGGCCCGGTGGTGAGGCCGGTGCGGGTGCCGAGCTCGCCGGGGGTCATCGGGCCGGTCAGTTGAAGGATGTTCAGCGCGTAGAGGTCGGTGGCGCCGAGCTCGCAGGCCTTGGCGCTGGCATGGCCGTGCAGCATCACGGCGCTCAGGTACCGGCGGTAGACCTCACTCGCATCGGATGGCACGGGCGTTGACACAGGCTCCTCCACTCCCTAATCTCTTCCTCAATGAAGAGAAATCTTCGACGAAGCAACTTCTTCAAAGAAGTTATCATGGAAGGGGAGACCATGAGCACCGTCACCACCACCGAGGCGACCGACCCGACGGGCGAGCCGACCGGCCTGAAGAGCGCCCCGACGAGGACCGGGAACGGCCGGCGCACCAACCGTCGGCGCACCGTCAAGCGCGCCCTCGGCATCACCGCCCTCACCCTCACCCTCACCCTCGCCGTCGCCGCGGCCGGCGGGTACTTCTGGCTGGACGCCACATCCGACGTCCGCAACCTCGGCCAGACCGACTGCACCGCCGTCACCCCCGCCGTCACCGCCACCCCGGCCGGCACGCCCACCACCGACGATCACCGTGCCGTCTGCGACACCATCCGCGCTCTCACCGACGCCTGGGGCCGGGGCGACGCCACCGCGTACGGCGAGCAGTTCACCGTCGACGCCACCTACACCACCTACGTCGGCACCCACTACCAGGGCCGCCGCGACATCGCCGACGCCCACCGCGCCCTGTTCGACGGATTCGTCAAGGACACCAAGCTCGCCGACTCCTTCCTCGGCATCCGCTTCTACGGGCCGGACACCGCCGTCGTCACCAGCCGCGGCGACACCTACAAGGGCGGTACCCCCAAGAAGCCGTCCGAGCTGACCAAGACGCAGTCCTACACGCTGGTCCGCCAGAGCGACCACAGCTGGCGCATCGCCGCCTTCCACAACACCCAGCGCCAGAACGTGATGGAGCGGCTCTCCTTCCTCTGGGACTCGGCGACCGTGCCCGAGGCCGAGAAGTGACCGACCGGCTCCGCCCGCACACCGGCACCCCGCGCCTGCACGCCACCACCACCGCACACCCCAACCCGGAGGACGACACCATGACCGCCAACCACCGCACCACCGCCCCCCGCGCGACCGACGCCGCCGCGATCCGCGCCCTGCTGGAGCGCGGCGCCGCAGCCTGGGCTGACGGCGACGGCACTGCGTACGGCGCCTGCTTCACCGAGGACGCCACCGACGTCACCTACGTCGGCACCGTCTACCACGGCGGCGAGGAGATCGGCCGCGCTCACCAGGCCCTGTTCGACAGCTTCCTCAAGGGCACCCGGCTGATCCTCGACATCACCGACCTGCGCTTCTACGGCACCGACACGGCCGTGGTCGTCACCCGCGGCGACGTCCGCAAGGGCGGCACCCCGGAGCAGGACGGCAAGCAGGGCAAGGTCGGCAAGCTCGCCACGTACACGGTGGTGCGCGAGGCCGACGGCCGGTGGCGGATCGCCGCCGTCCAGAAGACCCAGCGCAAGCCCCTGATGGAGGCCGTCTCCTTCCGCTTCCAGCCGGCCACCCGACCCGCCGCGAACTGAGACGCAGCCATCATGACCACCACCCAGCCGACCGCCGCGACACCCCGGCCGTCCGACACCGCCCACCGCCCCACCGCCCTGGTCACCGGAGCCAGCGCCGGCATCGGCCGCGCCTTCGCCCGCCGCCTGGCAGCGAGCGGCCACCGGGTGATCGCCGTCGCCCGGAACGAGGAGCGACTCCAAGCCCTGATGGCCGAACTCGGCCCCGGCCACGATCACCTGGCCGCCGACCTCGGCGACCCCGACGGCCTCCACAAGGCCGCCCAACTCCTCGCCGACCGACGCGTCCACCTCCTGGTCAACAATGTGGGAACCGCCACCACCGGCCCCTTCGCCACGACCCCACTCACCCACGCCCACGAGATGCTGCGCCTCAACTGCGAGGCCCTCGTCACCCTCTCCCACGCCTTCCTCGCCCAGGCCCGCCCCGGCGACGCCCTGCTGAACGTCTCCTCCACCCTTGCCCACACCCCGCTGCCGGCCCTCGCCGTCTACAGCGCCACCAAGGCGTTCGTCACCGCCTTCTCCGAGGCACTCTGGTCCGAGCACCGGGCATCCGGCATCCACGTCCTCGCGCTCTGCCCGGGCATGACCGCCACCGAGTCGCAGTCGCACGACGACGCACCGGCCGCCCTGGTGCAGACCCCCGAACAGGTCGTCGACACCGCCCTACGCGCCCTGCGCCGCCGCAGCCGCCCCACGGTCGTGCCCGGCACGGCCAACCGCCTCCTCCTCGCCGCCGCCCGCACCCTCCCCCGCCACCGCACCCTCACCGCCCTCGCCCGCACCTGAACCACCCGCACAAACACGAAACAGGCCGGATCTCCGAGCAGCCCAGGACACCGGCCGAGCGGTAGTCCGGCAGACCGCCGCGGCGGCGACGGCACCATCTCGGGGCGCTCCCCTACCGCTGCTCGAGGGACGCATGGACGGGGATGAACGACGAGCCGGCCGACGATCTCGCCGACGTCACATACTGGGGCGGCCGGTACGAGGACGACGCGCATGCGCAGTTCGGTGGCAAGCGGATCGCGCAGTACGGCGTCGACGGACCGCACGGCTGCCTCGACCTTCCGCCGGCCGAGGCAGCCGCACGCGCGGCCGAACTCACCGCCTGGCGCGACCGACTCCACGGCAAGGGCCTCATGGTCTCGATCGACAAGCACACCGACTTCCACCGCCTCCGGCGGGCCGGGTGGCACCATCCGCTCCACGTCGGTGCGATCGAGGTCGGCGGCTGCCAGGTGCTCGGCATCGAATGGGACCAAGGCGATCACTCGATCAGACACCGCGGTGAACGGGACTCCGGCCAGGTCCAGCCGGTCACGCTCGAAGCCGACGAGGCGGGCGGGATGGTGTTGCGATGGGCCATCCCGCCCTACGACTTCGATGACGAAGACGAGTGACGAGCCCAGCTCTGGGGATCCGCCACCGTGGTGAGACTGATCAACCCCGACAGGTGGTGAGACAGATCCGGGAGCCCCAGGTCACAGCGGTGACGTGTGCCACGAGCCGCGAGATCCTACAGGGCGACGGGCCGGCCGAGGGACTGACCGGGGCGACGGGCCCGGGGCGACGGGCCGGCCGAGGCCGCCGCGGCCGGGGAGCCGGCGCTGCCTACAGCTGGGTGGGTGGTGGGATCACCACCTGCGCCCGGGGGGTAGCCGGATCGTCCGGGGCCGGTGCATCCGGACATGCTGGGGACGCCACATACCGCTGGTTTCCCCACCATTCCGTAGGAGTTGGCTCGTGCGTGAGCAGACATGGCAACGGCTTCGTTCCGCCCGCCGGCAGCCGGGCGGCCGGCGTAGAGCGGTCCGGGCTGCGGCCGCGGTGGCCGTGGGCGTCATGACGACAGGTGTCCTGATGCCGCCCGCGGCGTCCGCCGCCGCCCGGCCGGACACCGTCCAGCAGGGCCTGAGCGCGCTGGTGCGGCCCGATGGTCCGCCCGCCGCCCTGGCGAGCGTCAGGACCCGTGAGGGCCGTACCCGTAACTACACCGCAGGGGTGGGCGACGTGGCCACCGGCTCGAAGGTGCCCACGGACGGGCAGGTGCGGATCGGGAGCAACACCAAGACGTTCACCGCCGTGGTCGTGCTGCAACTGGTCGGCGAGGGGAGGATCGGCCTCGATGCCACCGTCGACACCTATCTGCCCGGCCTCGTCCGCGGGGAGGGGATCGACGGGAGCCGCATCACCGTCCGTCAGCTCCTCCAGCACACCAGCGGACTCCCCAACTACAGCGACTACCTCGGCGACGAGGTCCGGTACTTCGAGCCCCGCGAGCTCCTCGGCACCGCTCTCCGGCACAAGGCCGACTTCGATCCCGGGAAGGGCTGGAAGTACAGCAACACGAACTACGTGCTGGCCGGCCTGATCGTCCAGGAGGTCACCAGCCGACCCCTCGCCGAGGAGATCGACCGGCGCATCATCAGGCACCTCGGGCTGCGCCACACCTACTTCCCCGCGCCCGGTGACGCGACGATCCGCGAACCCCATCCCAAGGGCTACGACCGGGAATCAGCGGGCGCGCGCCTGCGCGACGTCACGGAGACGGACCCCTCCTGGGGCTGGGCGGCAGGTCAGCTGATCTCCACCGACTCCGACCTCAACCGGTTCTTCGGCGCGCTCCTGGGCGGCGATCTGCTCGCGGACGCCCAGCTCGCCCAGATGCGCACCACCGTCCCCGCCGAGAGCACCTTCGGCCCCGGCGCCCGCTACGGACTGGGGCTGGTGAGCAAACCGCTGCCGTGCGACGACGGCGTCTACTGGGGCCACGGCGGCAGCTTCCCGGGGTACGAGACCCGGGGTGGCGCCACCGACGACGGCCGCGCCGCCAACATCGCGGTGACCACCCAGCTGACCGACGAGGCGCGGGCGCGTGTCGACAAGGTGGTGGAGACCGCCCTGTGCCGCTGAGCCGCACCTCCCGGGGGCGGCGCGGGGGAGCCCGCACCCCTCCGAGGTCCTTCACGCGGCAGGGAAATCGGCTTTCTTCCGTACCCGGGCCCTCTGTACTCTGTGCGAGCCTTATTTGATGATCATTCAATAATCCTTGGGGGGTACGGTGCCTCGTCACCGTCATATCGTCATCGCGGCCGCCGTGGCGGCCGGCGTCGCCGTCGTTCCGGGCCTGGCCCAGGCGGCCGACTCGCCCGCTCCCGCCACCGGTACCCACGGCGCGAGCACCACGCCGGTGAACAAGGTCTCCAGCCCGGCGTTCACCACCGCCAGCAGCCCGGTCGGGTCCACGGTCAAGCAGCTGCGCAAGGCCGCGCCGAACGCCCAGAACGCGCCCGGTGCGCAGGAGGGCACGGCCGCCCCGGCCGCCAACCCGAACCTGGGGACCGGCGTGACCGTGACGGGCACCAGCGCCTACGGCGTCAGCCTGACGGCCGACGTGGTCAGCGACCCCGTTGCGGTCACCGTCATGATCTCCTGGGGCGACGGCACCACGGACGAGGTCCACACCACCGGCACCAGCAAGGTCGAGCGCACGCACACCTACGCCAAGCTCGGTGTGTACGACGTGAAGGTGAACCTGTCCACCGTCGACGCCACCGCGTCCAACGGCGTCACCATCGCGACCCCCGGCTCGGCCTACACCCCGTACGGCCCGACCCGTCTGCTGGACACCCGTGACGGTACCGGCGCGCCCGCCGCCAAGGTGGGGAACGACCAGCTGGTCCGGGTGAAGATCGCCGGCAACGGCGGGATCCCGGCCGGGGTCACCGCGGTGGCGCTCAACGTCACGGTCACCGAGCCGGGCGGCGCCGGCCACATCATCGCCTACCCGGACGGCGCCACCCGGCCGACCACCTCGAACGTCAACTACACCGAGGGCCAGACCGTCCCCAATCTGGTCATCGTCCCGGTCGGTGCCGACGGCTACGTCGACCTGTACAACCGCGGTGCGGCCCCGGTGCACCTGATCGCCGACGTCGCGGGCTACTTCAGCCACACGGCGGCCGCGGGCTACACCGGGGTCTCCCCCACCCGCCTCGTCGACACCCGGGAGGGCCTCGGCACCGCCCGCGGCCAGGTCGCCGGCTGGACGTCGTTCCCGGTGCAGGTCCGGGGCGCCGCCGGGGTCCCGGCCGGGGCCAAGGCCGTGGCGCTCAACGTCACCGTGACCGACCCGCAGAGCGACGGTCACCTGACCGTCTACCCGGGCGCCCAGTCGGCACCGACCGCCTCCAACCTGAACTTCCGCGCCGGCCAGACCATCGCCAACTCGGTGATCGTGCCGATCGGCGCGGACGGCCGGATCCAGGTGCTCAACGCCGCGCCGGGCTCGTCCGACGTGATCGTGGACGTGGTCGGCTACTACGGCGACGACAGCAGGAGCGCCTACCTGCCGGTCCTCCCGACCCGTCTGCTGGACACCCGCGAGGACTCCTGGGGCGCTGGCCCGCTGCCCGGGCAGAACTACATCTACATGCCGCTGTCGGACGGGCTCCCGCAGTTCACCGGCTTCGTGCTCAACAGCACGGTGACCAACACCAAGGACGCGGGCCACCTGACGGTCTTCCCGGACCCGAACACCGTGGCCCAGTACGACAACGGCACGGCGATCCTGCCCGTCAAGCCGAACACCTCCACGCTGAACTGGAAGGCCGGGGACACCGTGCCCAACCTGGTCCAGGCGAACCCCGGTGCCAACGGCATCGTCGACTTCTGGAACGCCAGCGGCGGTGACATCGACCTGGTCGTGGACATGTTCGGGGTCTACCAGAACAACTGATCGCGACGCGGGACCCGCGAAGCCCCCCGGGGCGGCCGTCCGACGGTCGCTCCGGGGGGCTTCGCCGTGCGCGGGCCGGGCGGCGGGGCCGGTGCTCCGGGAACGATGGGTTCCGGTGGATGAGCTACTGTCCTCGCCGTGACACAAATACGACTGCGGCTTCCCGGTAGAGCCGGGGGAACTACGCGAGGGGCGGCGGCCGTAGGAGCCGGGGCCCGGCTGGGGTGGCTGGACGCGCTGCGCGGACTGGCCGCCCTGGTGGTCGCGTTGCACCACTTCGGCATCCTCGAGATGCTGCCGTTCGGCGGCGCGATCTGGTGGCACTTCGACCTGGGACTGTACGGCGTGATGCTGTTCTTCCTGGTCAGCGGTTACATCATCCCGGCCTCACTGGAACGCCGGGGTGACGTCCGGGCGTTCTGGGTGGGGCGACTGTTCCGCATCTACCCGGCGCTGATCGCCACCTTCACGGTGTCGATCATGATGCTGCCCAAGGGTGACGGATCGGTGGCGCTGTTCCGCACCGGCCACAACCTCATCTCGTTGGTCGCCAACGCGACGATGCTCCAGGACATGCTGAACGTGGTCAACGGCATGGGCGTGACCTGGACTCTCACCTACGAGATGATCTTCTACTTCCTCGTCACCGGGCTGTTCACCCTCGGCTGGCACCGGCGCAGCAGCAGCTTCGCCGTCGGCTTCGCCGCCGTGGCGCTGGTGTTCGGCGGTTCGCTCGCCACCGGCACGATCGCCCACGACCTGGGTTCGACCCGCAACCTGGTCCTCGCGGCGGCCCTGATCGTGCTGATGGGCTTCGCCTGCATGCTCAGCGGCAACCCGGTGCTGACCCGCACCGGCGCGGTGCTGGTGGCCGGGCTCGGGGTGGTGCTGCTGCTCAACAACAGCCGGGCGCCGGTCTTCGAGACTCTGCTGATCTTCGCCACGATGTTCGCCGGCACGGTGCTCTACCGGGCCGAGCACGGCCAGATCGACCGCATGCAGGCGTGGCTCTGCTGCGGGTTCGTGGTGGTCGCGGGGGTGGCGATCGGCTGGATGTACAACCGCAACGGCGTGGAGCAGAACACCTGGAACTCGGGCTGGATCGCCTGGTCGACGTCGTACACCGGGGCCTGGGCCACCTTCCTCGGTGCGATGGCGCTGCGCAAGCGGCGGTTCCCGAAGGTGCTGACCTGGCTGGGCGCGGTCAGCTTCTCGCTGTACCTGATGCACGTGCCGCTGCTGCACACCATCGCCCCGCTGCTGGCGCACCCGGCTCCGACCACGACGGGTGCGAAGACCCTGTGGGTGGTGGAGTACCTGGCCATCGCGCTGGCCGCCGCCTACCTGATGTACCGGCTGGTGGAGCTGCCGTTCCAGAAGCTGGGGCGCAAGGTGCTGAAGGCGGTCGAGCGGCGGTTCCCCGGCGGGCCTGCGGCCGCACCGGAGGGCGCCGCCCGCCCGGCGGCGGTACCGGCGGCCGCCGAGCCAGTCCGGGTGCCGGCCGAGGCCGGTGCCGGAGCGGGCGGGCCCGGCGCGAGCTGACTCCCGGCGCGTGAACGAAAGCGGGCGGCCGACAGCGTGACAACGCTGTCGGCCGCCCGCTTTCCGTTCCGTGGAGCAGCCCGTGGAGCAGCCCGAGCAGCCGTGGAACATCCGGGGGAGTGCCCGGGGGAGTGCCCGGGGGAGTGCTGGGGGAGCGGCCGTCAGAGCGCGACGGTGGCGCGGAAGACGGTGGCGTCCACGCCGTCCAGCCGGGTGCCGGTCCCGGTCGCGGGGAGGAAGACCGACTCGCCGCGGGCGAGGTCCAGTGTGGTGCCGTCGGCGGCGGTGAGCCGGGCGGTGCCGGCGGTGCAGAGCAGGATCTGCGGGGCGTGGCCGTCGATCTCGCGCTCCCGGCCGTCCAGGGTGAAGCGGGAGAGCCGGAACTCGTCGATCGGGACGGGGTAGAGCTCCTCGCCGGGGGTGCCGTCGACCGCGGTCGGGACGAGCAGGTCCGGGGCGCCGGGGGTGAATTCGACCACCTTGAGCAGCTCGGGCACGTCGATGTGCTTGGGGGTGAGCCCGGCCCGCAGCACGTTGTCGGAGTTGGCCTGCAGCTCGACGCAGACGCCGTGCACGTAGGCGTGCGGGACGCCGGCGCCGAGGTAGAGGGCCTGGCCGGCCCGGAGACGGATGGCGTTGAGCAGCAGCCCGGCGATCAGGCCGCGGTCGCCGGGGAAGCCGTGGGTGATCCGGGTGTACAGCGCGTACGGGCCGTCGGGGTCGCCGGCGGCGGCCTTGTCGATCGCCTCGGCGGTGTCCCGGACGGCGGCGGCGGCCGTGGCCTCGTCCATGGTGAGGACGGCGGCCAGGGTGGTGCGCAGGGCCTCGGACTCGTCCTCGCCGGCCAGCAGGGCGATCAGCGGGGAGAGGGCCGGCACCTGGAGCCCGGCCATCAGGGCGGCCGCCTCGGCGGGCGGGCGGAAGCCGCAGAGGCCGTCGAACTCGCCGAGCGCGCAGATGAGTTCGGGCTTGTGGTTGGCGTCGCGGTAGCTGCGGTGCGGGGCGTCCAGCGGGATGCCGAGGGCGTTCTCCGCGGCGTACCCGGCCCGGGCCTGGCCGAGGGTCGGGTGGGCCTGGATCGAGAGCGGAATGCCGGCGGCCAGGACCTTGAGCAGGAACGGCAGAGCGGGGCCGAACCGGGCCACGGCGGCGGCGCCTAGCTCCCCCTCGGGGTCGGCGGCGATCAGCTCGTCCAGCGGGCGCGGTCCGTCACCGCGGTCGGCACGGGAGGGTGCGCCGGGGTGGGCGCCCATCCAGAGCTCGGCCTGCGGTTCGCCGGTGGGTTCCTGCCCGAGCAGCTCGGGGAGTGCGGTGACCGACCCCCAGGCGTACGGGCGGACAGTGTTGACGAGCCTGTCCATGCGCGCGGTCCTGCTCCTCTGCTGCAGTGGCTGGTGTGCCGGATCGCCGGTTCGCCGGAGGCGGGCCCGGCGTGCGGGCGGTCCGGGCAAAGGCTGGGCATCGACCCTAGCCGACCGGTGCCGCCACCGGGGAAACGGCCGGGGCGGGCGGGGAGTGCCGTAGCCGTACCGGCGGTCCGAGGGCGCGGTAGTAGGATGCCAGGACGCAGTGGTTCCCACAGTGGGGACCGGTCGGCGGGGCGCCGACGGGGGCTGCGTTCCAGAGTGCGGGCAACGGTGACTGGCACTTCCCGCCACCGGCCGAGAGGTTTGTACGTGACCGTGAACCAGCAGAGTTTTGCTGATCTCGGCAGGGTGCTGGTGATCATTCCGACGTTCAACGAGGCGGAGAACGTCGAGCGGATCGTCGGCCGGGTCCGCGCTGCGGTGCCCGAGGCACACGTCCTGGTCGCCGACGACAACAGCCCCGACGGCACCGGTGAGCTGGCCGACAAGCTGGCCGCCGAGGACCGGAACGTGCACGTCATGCACCGTCTGGGCAAGGAAGGCCTGGGCGCCGCCTACCTGGCCGGGTTCGCCTGGGGCATCGAGCACGGCTACGACGTCCTGGTCGAGATGGACGCCGACGGCTCGCACCAGCCCGAGGAGCTGGACCGGCTGCTGGGTGCGCTGCGCGGCGCCGACCTGGTGCTCGGCTCACGCTGGGTGCCGGGCGGCCGGGTGGTGAACTGGCCGAAGTCGCGGCTGCTGCTCTCGCGCGGCGGGTCGACGTACTCGCGACTGATGCTGAACGTGCCGATCCGGGACGTCACCGGCGGTTACCGGGCGTTCCGCAAGGAGACGCTGCTCGGCCTGGGCATGGACGAGGTGGCCTCGGCCGGGTACTGCTTCCAGGTCGACCTGGCGTGGCGGACGGTGAAGGCCGGCTTCAAGGTGGCCGAGGTGCCGATCACCTTCGTCGAGCGCGAGCTGGGCGCCTCCAAGATGAGCCGCCACATCGTGATCGAGGCGCTCTGGCGGGTCACCGCCTGGGGAGTCTCCGACCGGATCGCCAAGCTGACCGGCCGCAAGGGCTGACGCGGCCGCGAGGGCCGAGGAGCTCGCCGCCCGACCGCGGGGACGCGAGCCCGCCCTGCGGTGGCGGACACGACCGGGAAGGCGCGCCCCGCCGGGCGCGCCTTCCCGGCATTCGGCGGGTCGTACTCCCATGCTGTAGGGCGCAGGAAGTCCGACCGCCGAACCAGAGGGAGCAGCCAGTGACGTCGTCCCCGCCCGAGGACAGCGCCGGCGCGGAGCGCGCGGACGCCGTGGACGGCACCGGCGCCGACGCCCGGACGAACGCGGCCGGGGAGGCGCCGGCGGCCCGTCCGCTGGAGATCGCCGTCTTCACCGGCCCGGAATCGGCCTTCTTCGCCACCTCCACCCTGATCCTCGGCGAGCGAACCGCGATCCTGGTCGACGCCCAGCTCACCCGCAGCGCCGGCCGTGAGCTGGCCGAATGGGTGGCGGGCAAGGGCCGCCGGCTGCTGGCCATCGTCATCACCCACCAGCACCCCGACCACTACTTCGGCGCCGAGGAAGTGCTCAGGCTCTTCCCGGACGCGCAGCTGCTCGCCGCCCCGCCGGTGGTGGACGGCATCCTGCGGACCGCCGCCGCGAAGGTCGCCCAGTGGAAGCCCGTGTACGGGGACGACATCCCCGACCGCCCGCTGGTGCCCGCCCCGCTGCTGCCCCAGCCGCTGATGGTCGACCGCCAGGTGATCCCGGTGCTGCTGTTCGGCCAGGGGGACTGCGGGGACTCCACCGTGGTGCACGTGCCCAGCGTCAGCACCGTGATCGCCGGGGACTTCGTCTACAACGGCACCCACGTCTGGACCGCCGACACCACCCCGGTAGAGCGCACCGCCTGGGGCCGCAACCTCGGCCGGATCGCCGAACTCGGCGCCGAGCGGGTGATCGCCGGCCACCGGGCACCCGACCAGGGCGACGAGGCGGCCCGGGTGCTCGCCTTCACCGGCGAGTACCTCCAGGACTTCGACCGGCTGCTGGCCGAGCACCCGGCCGACCCGGAGGCGCTGGCCACCGCGATGAACGAGCGGTACGGGGAGCTGACCCTGCCGGCCATTCTGGAGCTGAGCGCCGCCGCCAACACCGCTCGCCACCGGCACGTGGAGGAGGACGACGGGATCGTCGACGCCGAGATCGTCGAGGACGAGCCCGAGGACTGAACCGGACAGGCCGACCCGCGGCACCCGCGGCGGATACTGGCGGCATGACGCCGTACGACGTGATCGTGCCGGCCGGGGGCGCCGCCCGCCGGCTCGGCGGAGTGGACAAGCCCGGCCTCACCGTCGGCGAGACGACCCTGCTCGACCGCGTGCTCACCGCCTGCGCCGGCGCCCGGACCACCGTGGTGGTCGGCCCGGCCCGGCCCACCACCCGCACCGGCGTCCGCCGGACCCGCGAGCAGCCGCCCGGCGGCGGGCCGGTGGCGGCCGTCGCGGCCGGCCTCGCCGAGGTCACGGCCGGGACGGTGCTGCTGCTCGCGGCCGACCTGCCGTTCCTCGACGAGCGGACCGTCCACCGGCTCGTCACCGCCCTCGCCGAGGCGGACCAGGGCATCGAGGCCGCCGTCCTGGTCGACGCCGCCGGCCGCGACCAGCCGCTCGCCGCCGCCTACCGCACCGCGGCCCTGCGCACCGCGCTGGCCGCCCTCGGCGACCCGGCCGGCCTCCCGCTGCGCCGTCTGACCGGCGGTCTGCACACCCTGCGGCTGGCCGACACCGACGACGTCACGTACGACTGCGACACCTGGGAGGACCTGGAGCGTGCCCGCGAGCGTGAGGGGTCCGGGGGCCCGTGAGTGAGCGCTCACCCGCTGCCTCACGGGCCCCCGGGCCCCCGCGTGAGGGAATCGACGCGCGGCGCTCACCGGGCAAACACCTCGGCGAAACCGGTGATCAGGCAGCATGGGGCCCATGGAGCGCACGCTGGATGACTGGATCGCCGAGGTCGGGACCGAGCTGGGGATCGACCTGGACGTCGACGTCCACGGGCTTCTCGACCTCGCCCGGGTGGTCGCGCACGGGGTGGCCCGGCCCGCCGCGCCGCTGACCGCCTTCCTGGTCGGCTACGCCGCCGCGCAGCAGGGCGGCGGCCCGGAGGCGGTAGCCGAGGCGTCCCGGCGGACGGCCGCGCTGGCCGAGCGCTGGGTGGCGGCCGCGGGACCGGAGCAGCCGTGAGCACCATCGAGGAGGCACTCGTGCTCGGCCGCAGCCCCGCCGGTCCGCCGACGCTCACCTGGGCGCAGGCCCGGGAGACCGCCCGCCGGGCCGGGCTGCACCCGCTGCCGCCCGAGCGGCTGGACCTGGCCGACGCGCTCGGCCGCACCCTCGCCGAGCCGCTCGCCGCGCTCACCGACCTGCCCGCCTTCGACACCTCGGCGATGGACGGCTGGGCCGTCTCCGGGCCGGGCCCCTGGCGGGTCGCCGGCCGGCTGCTGGCCGGGGAGCCGGCCGGGGAGCCGCTGGCCGACGGCGCCGCCGTCGAGATCGCCACCGGTGCCCAACTGCCCCCCGGCGCCACCGCCGTGCTCCGGCGCGAGCACGGCGAGCGGGACGGGGCGCTGCTGCACGACCGGACCCCGGGCTCGCTGACCACCGGTCAGGACGTCCGCCCGCGCGGCCAGGAGTGCCGCCGGGGAGAGGCGCTGCTCGCCGCCGGAACGCCGGTCGGCCCGTCCGTCCTGGGCCTGGCCGCGGCCTGCGGCCACGACCGCCTCGCCGTCCGGCGCCGCCCGGTGGTCGAACTCCTCGTCCTGGGCGACGAACTGCTCGGCTCCGGGCTCCCGCGGCCCGGCCTGGTCCGGGATGCGCTCGGCCCGCTGCTGCCGCCGTGGCTGCGTGCGGCCGGCGCCGAGGTGGGCGCGGTGCGCGCCGTCCGGGACGACTTCGGGCTGCTCCGGGACGCCGTCCGGCACTCCACCGCCGACGTGGTGGTCACCACCGGGGGGACGGCCGCCGGGCCGGTCGACTTCCTGCACCGGGCCCTCGCCGAGGCCGGCGCCCGGCTGCTGGTGGACGGGGTCGCCGTCCGCCCCGGCCATCCGATGCTGCTCGCCGAGCTCCCGGGCGGCCGCCACCTGGTGGGCCTGCCCGGCAACCCGCTCGCCGCGGTGGCCGGAACCGTCACGCTGGCCCTGCCGCTGCTGCACGCCCGCGGCGGCCGGTCGACGGGCGAGCCGGTGCTCGCGCCCGCCGCCGTCGACCTGCCCGGCCACCCGGCGGACACCCGGCTGCTGCCGGTCCGCCGGACGCTGAGGGGCGTCGTCCCGTTGGCCTTCGACGGCCCGGCGATGCTGCGCGGACTGGCCCGTGCCGAGGCGCTCGCCGTGGTGCCGCCCGGCGGGGTGGCGGCCGGTGGAGCACTGGAGCTGCTGGACACCCCCTGACCGCCGTGCGCCCGGCTCCCGGTCTCAGCCGGCGGGCGTGACGGCCGGCCTGATGGTGATGACCCGGTCGGTGAGCTGGAGGGTGGCGGCCTCCGGATCGGTGTAGTTGAGCACCCGCCGGCCGCGCACCACCGCGACGACGAGGTCCGTGCACTCGCGCGGGCTGTGCCCGGCCTCGGCCCGGGTGACCGGCCGCTCGTGCATGTCGAGGCCGGTGCCGTAGGTGAGGAGGTCCTCCATCACCGCGCCGGTGGTCGGGCTGAGCATCGACATGCCGAGCAGCCGGCCCGCCGAGCTGGAGCTGGTGTGTGGCCCGGAGGGCTGCTCACCGTTCGTCACCCACTCAGGATGGCGTGGATGCCGCGCGGCGTGAGCCCGAGGTGGGTGCCTGGGCGTGTCGGTGCCCGGTTGTCGCCGGTGGTTAGAGTCCGGGGCATGACTGAGCAACCGCAGCCCCCGTTCGGCAGGTTCGAGTCGGTCGCCCCGGCGCTGGACGTCCGCGACCTGCTGGCCGCGCCGGTGGCCGACGCCCTGGAGAACTGGGACGACCGGGAGGCCGCCCGGTCCGTGCTGTACGTGGACACCGATCCGGAGAAGGCCGACACCGCGGTGTTCTGCGAGACCTACGACGTGCCGCCGGAGGTCTCGGCGAACTGTGTGGTGGTCGCCGCCAAGCGCGGCGGGGAGACCACCCTCGCCGCCTGCCTGGCGCTCGCGCACACCCGGGTGGACGTCAACAAGGCCGTCCGCAGGCACCTGGAGGCGCGCAAGGCCTCGTTCGCGCCGGTGGACACGGCGGTGGCGCAGAGCGGCATGGAGTACGGCGGGATCACCCCGGTCGGACTGCCGGCCGGCTGGCCGCTGCTGGTCGACGCGGCGGTGGCCGCCGCGCCGTACGTGCTGGTGGGCAGCGGGCGCCGCCGGGGCAAGCTGATCGTGCCGGGGCGGGTGCTGGCCGGCCTCCCGGGCGCCGAGGTGCTGGCGGAGCTGGCCGGCTGAGCCTTCGGCCCGGTGGCGTCCGTTCCGTGCGCCCCGGTGGCCGACTGGGCGGCGGGGGCGGCGGGTTGAGACTCCCGGCCGCGCGGGGCGCTCCCGCGCGGCGGGCGCCACGCAGTAGCTTCGGGGGCATGCATGCGATGACGATTCCTGAACCCGGCGGGCCCGAGGCACTGGTCTGGGCCGAGGTGGCGGACCCGGTGCCCGGCGAGGGCGAGGTCCTGGTCGAGGTGGTGGCCACCGCGGTCAACCGCGCCGACCTGCTCCAGCGGCAGGGCTTCTACAACCCGCCGCCCGGCAGCTCGCCGTACCCCGGGCTGGAGTGCGCGGGCAGGATCGTCGCCCTCGGGCCCGGGGTGGCCGGCTGGGCGGTCGGCGACGAGGTCTGCGCGCTGCTGGCCGGCGGCGGGTACGCGCAGCTGGTCGCGGTGCCGTCCGGGCAGCTGCTGCCGGTGCCGAAGGGCCTCACCCCGGAGGAGGCCGCCGCACTGCCCGAGGTGGTCTCGACGGTCTGGTCCAACGTCTTCCTCACCGCCCATCTGCGGCCGGGCGAGACGGTACTGCTGCACGGCGGCGCCAGCGGCATCGGGACGATGGCGATCCAGTTGGCCAAGGCGGTCGGCGCCCGGGTGGCGGTGACGGCGGGCAGCGCGGAGAAGCTCGCCCGGTGCGCCGAGCTGGGCGCGGACATCTTGATCAACTACCGCGAGCAGGACTTCGTCGAGGTGCTCCGGGAGGCCACCGACGGCGCCGGGGCGGACGTGATCCTGGACATCATGGGTGCCAAGTACCTGCAGCGGAACGTGGACGCGCTGGCGGTCAACGGGCGGCTGGTGATCATCGGGCTGCAGGGCGGGGTGCAGGGCGAGCTCAACCTCAACACCCTGCTGCGCAAGCGCGGCGCGGTGATCGCGACCAACCTGCGCGGACGGCCGCTGGCCGAGAAGGCCGCGATCGTGGCGGCGGTGCGTGAGCACGTCTGGCCGCTGGTCGAGTCCGGGGTGGTCAAGCCGGTGATCGACCGGGTGCTGCCGCTGACCGAGGCCGCCGCCGGGCACCGGGTGCTGGCCGACGGCGAGCAGGTCGGCAAGGTGGTGCTGCGGGCCTGACGGGGGCCGCCCGGGGTGCGGGGGTGGCGGGACGGTTGGTGCACAGTCGTTCGAAATGCCCGGAATGCCGGATTGTGTGAATCTGGTCGGGAGCTGTCCCGCCGCCGACCCCGCCTGTGCGCGGTCGGCCGTCGGAAGGACCTCGACCGTGGCCGCACCTTCGAAGACGTTCCTCGGGCCGCTGCCCGCCGCGCCGTCCTGCCGCTGTATCCGGGCCCTGGGCCGGCCCCTCCGCCGGGACGCCGGCCATCGCCGGGGCGGCCGCCGCCTGCGGCTGCTGCTGACGCTGGCGGCGCTCGGGCTCGCCGTGCCGCTGGGCGTCGCGCCGGTCGCGGTGGCGGCTTCGGGGGTTCCCTCGGACCCGCTGGCCGGGGCGGGGACCTCCTTGGTGCCCGGGGTGCCGTCCGAACCCTCCGAACCCTCCGAACCGTCTGTGCCGTCCGGGCCGTCCGGGCCGTCCGGGCAGGCCGAGCCGTCCGAACCGCCGGCGCCGGCCGGGTCGTCCGGGCCCGGCAGCGAACCGGCCACCGGGCCCGGCCGCTCCGGCTCGCCGTCCGCGGGGGCCACGACCGTCTCGCTGTCTCCCGAGGCCTCGCCGGTGCCGGCAGGTACACCGACGGGCACGGCGGGCGCGGCGCCGTCGCCGACCGGCACGTCCGCACCCGAGCCCGCGCCCTCGGCGAGTGCCGCCCCGGGCCGGGTCGCGCAGCCCTCGCCGGAGGTCTCCGGCCCGGCCGCCGCGCCGCCGCAGCACCAGGGGGTCCGCCCCTGGCCGGCCGCCGGCGGTCCTTGGGCGGACGTGGCCGGGCACCGGCACCGGCCGGCGTCGGTGCCCGAGCGCGCCGACGCCGCTCCGGACCGGACGCCGGACCGGGCGCCCGCGCAGGCCCCCGACCGGCTGCCGGACCGGGCGCCGGGCCGGCAGGCCGAGGCCGATCAGTCCCAGGCCGCGGCCGCGGCCGTGCCCGACGCCGACGCCCCGGCCGATGACGCCGCCGCCGACAGCGCGACGCTGGCGGCCGGCCAGGCCGCCCAGCAGGCCGCCGCCACCGGCCCGGCCGTCGTGCCCGCCCGCTGGGGCGACGCCTCGACGCTCCAGCTGCCGCTGGGCGCGGGCCTCGGCCTGATCGGCTGCGGCCTGGGGCTGATCGGCCTGCGCCTGCGCAAGGGCTGAGCCCGGGCGGGTCCGCTCCGCTCCCGCGCGCGAACTGAGTATCCGTACGGATACCGGGACACCGCGCGGGGGCGTACCGTCGTGCCCGGGCGGGCGGAACGGCCGGTGACGGCGCGACCGGGGCTTCCGTCCGACCAACCCCAGTGAGGGAGAATGTTGTTCATGACGAATCCGATGAACGAGCGCTCGCCGCAGGAGCTGTACCAGGCCATGGGCGGGCAGTCGCAGGACGGCCAGAAGGTGCTGATCGTCGGACCGGACGGGCTGCCGGTGGGCCAGGGTTTCGCCGGCCCGACGGGGGACGACGACGGTGACGGGCCGCGTGAGCTCCCGGTGACGGAGATGGTGGAGCAGCCGGCCAAGGTCATGCGGATCGGCAGCATGATCAAGCAGCTGCTGGAGGAGGTCCGGGCGGCTCCCCTCGACGAGGCCAGCCGCGCCCGGCTGAAGGACATCCACGCCAGCTCCATCAAGGAGCTGGAGCTCGGCCTGGCCCCCGAACTGGTCGCCGAACTGGAGCGGTTGTCGCTGCCGTTCACCGAGGACTCCATCCCCACCGAGGCCGAGCTGCGGATCGCGCAGGCCCAGCTGGTGGGCTGGCTGGAGGGGCTGTTCCACGGCATCCAGACCGCGCTGTTCGCCCAGCAGATGGCGGCGCGGGCGCAGCTGGAGCAGATGCGCCGGGCGCTGCCGCCCGGTCTGCACGGCGGCGAGGTGGAGGGCGAGGACCCCGGCGAGGGCCGCGGCATCCGCTCCGGCCCGTACCTGTAGGCCGTCACCCGCGGCCCGTACCCGGGACGGCGCCGGGCCCGGTCGGGGGCGGCAGGTCGGACGTACCGCCACGACCCGGGCCGGACGGACGACCGCACGCCGTACCACCGGGCAGTGGATCGCAGCTCGGACACAGTGTCGGCCCTGCGCCGATCACTGTCGCCGTGAGCCGATACCCTGAGCCCCTGTCGTCGCCGGGCGAGCCGCCGCGACAGGGGCGGGCAGGCCGACGGGCCGGGCCCGCAGCACGCACGGACGAGACCGAACGTCACGGTTGCGGCGGCAGGGCCGCGCCGAGGGGGAGCAGAGGACCATGAGCGAGCACGGCAACGCGGCGGTCGAGGGCCACTCCCTGGGCAACGGCAGGTACGTGCTGCAGCGGGTGCTCGGCGAGGGCGGCATGGCCTCGGTGCACCTCGCCTACGACAACGTGCTGGACCGCCAGGTCGCGCTGAAGAGCATGCACGCAGAGCTGGGCCGCGACGACACCTTCAAGGAGCGGTTCCGCCGCGAGGCGCAGTCGGTGGCCCGGCTGGAGCACACCAACATCGTCACCGTCTACGACAGCGGCGAGGACATCGCCCCGGACGGCTCCAGCACCCCGTACATCGTGATGCAGCTGGTCGACGGCAAGGGCCTGCGGGACGCGATCAACGACGCGGTCGCGCAGTACGGCGCGATGCCGGTCGAGGAGGCGCTGCGGATCACCGTCGGCGTGCTGAACGCGCTGGAGGCCTCGCACGACCAGGGTCTGGTGCACCGCGACATCAAGCCCGGCAACGTCATGTTCGACCGCAAGGGCACCGTCAAGGTCATGGACTTCGGCATCGCGCGCGCGCTGGACAGCGGCGTCACGTCGATGACCCAGACCGGCATGGTCGTCGGCACCCCGCAGTACCTCTCGCCCGAGCAGGCGCTCGGCAAGCCGGTGGACGCCCGCTCCGACCTCTACTCGGTCGGGGTGATGCTCTTCGAGATGCTCACCGGCCGGCTGGTCTTCGACGGCGACTCGGCGTTCTCGATCGCCTACAAGCACGTGCAGGAGGAGCCGTCGGCGCCGTCCAGCATCAACCGGGCGGTCAGCCCGGCGGTGGACGCGTACGTCGCGCAGGCGCTGCGCAAGGACCCGGCGCACCGGTTCCCGAGCGCGGCGGCGATGCGTGACGAGGCCGAGCGGCTGATCGCGGTGGAGAAGGGCGGCAACGGCAACGCGCTGGCGGCCAGCACCCCGCTGCTGATCACCGACGGCCCGCGCTCGGCGCACGCCGCCCCGCAGGCGCCGCAGACCCCGCAGCCCTTCCAGCAGCAGTTCCAGACGCCGCCGCCGGCCTTCCAGACTCCGTCGCCGCAGCCATTCCCGCAGCAGTTCCAGACCCCGCCGCCGGCGTTCCAGACGCCGCCGCCCGCGTTCCAGACCCCGCCGCCGGCCTTCCAGACCCCGCAGCCCTTCCCGCAGCAGGCGCACACCCCGCCGCCGCAGCCGATGCCGCCGTTCCAGCCCGCCCCCGCGTCGAACAGCGGCGGCTGCTCCACGGCGCTGGTGATCGTCGGCATCATCATCGGCGTGATCGTGCTCGCGATCATCATCATCGCCATCGTGGTGACCAGGGCCGAGAAGAGCAGCAGCAGCGCCACGAGCCCGCGCGGCGCCGAGCGGACCGCCACGGTTCTCCACCTGGACACCCCGGCCGACCGGAATGGCCTGCTCTGATGCAGCCCGCCCGAATCGGGCGTGCTACGGGGGAAGGCCCGAGGCGGTAGCGTTCGGGGACACGAAGCGACAGGGCACCGCGATCCGAGCGAAGGCCCGGGGCGAGGAGCGATGGCACAGACGCAGCATCCGGACGACGACGAGGGTGCCCGGGCGGCCGGTGGTGCCCCGCAGGCGCCCGGCGCCGGTGGCGACAACGCCGCCACCACTGCGCTCCCTCCGTTCGGCGGCGGCCCGCAGACGCCCGGCCGCGGCACCGCGGCCCCGCTCGGCACGGTCGGTGACGGACGTTACCGGCTGACCCACCGGCTCGGCCGTGGCGGTATGGCCGAGGTGTTCGCCGCGCAGGACATCCGGCTCGGCCGGACCGTCGCCGTCAAGCTGCTCCGTGGCGAGCTCGCCCAGGACGACATCGCCCGGCTGCGCTTCACCCGCGAGGCGCACGCCGTCGCGGCGCTCAACCACCACTCGATCGTCGCGGTCTACGACACCGGCGAGGAGTACGTCGGCGACGAGTCGACGCCGTACATCGTGATGGAGCTGGTCGAGGGCCGGACCGTCCGCGAGCTGCTGGTGGACGAGGAGGCGCCGCCGGTCGACCAGGCGCTGATCATCATCGCCGGGGTGCTGGAGGCGCTGGCCTACAGCCACCGGCACGGCATCGTCCACCGCGACATCAAGCCGGCCAACGTCATCATCACCACCACCGGCGCGGTCAAGGTGATGGACTTCGGCATCGCCCGCGCGCTGACCGGCACCGCCAGCACCATGACCCAGACCGGCATGGTCATGGGCACCCCGCAGTACCTCTCGCCCGAGCAGGCGCTCGGCAAGCCGGTCGACCACCGCTCCGACCTGTACGCGGCCGGCTGCATGCTCTTCGAGCTGCTGACGCTGCGCCCGCCGTTCACCGGCGACACCCCGCTCTCGGTGGTCTACCAGCACGTGCAGGACATGCCGGTGCCGCCGTCGCAGGCCAACCATCGGGTGCCGGCCGGGCTCGACCCGCTGGTGCTGCGCTCGCTGGCCAAGAACCCGGACGACCGGTTCCAGGACGCCGACGAGTTCCGCGCCCACCTCCAGCACGCGCTGCGCGAGATGCACGGCGCCGGCGGGGCCTGGGCGGCCGGCGCCGCGGCGGCCGGGCTGGCGGCCGCGGGCCAGGGCCACAGCGGCGCCACCCCGATGATCGGCACCGACGAGACGGCCGTGCTCGGGGCCGGCTCCGGTGTGCCGGGCGACCCGACCGCGATGCTGCCGTACCAGGTGCCCGGCGGCCCGCACACGCCGTCCGCGCCCTACCAGGGCGTCGGCGGACCGTACGGGGGCGGCAGCGGCCCGGGCGGCGGCGACGACGGCGACGGGCACGACGACGGCCGGCGGCGCGGGCCCTGGGGCTGGGTGGCCGGCGCCGCGGCGGTGCTGGTCGCGGCGGGCGTCGGGATCGCACTCGCGCTCAGCGGCAGCGACGGCAACCCCGACCAGAACCCGAAGCCCAGCACGCCGGCTTCGGTGGTCGTCACGCCGGAGACGACCGCGCCCTCCACGGGCCCGACCCCGACCACGGCGCCGACCTTGCCGACCACCAGCCGGCGGCCGCAACAGCCGACCGACAACAACAACAGCAACCAGAGCCCGCCGGCCGGCCAGTCCCCCAAGCACACGCCGACCCCGACCCCGACGGGCAGCGCGACCAAGACGCCGACGCCGACCCCGACGTCGACCGGCACGCCCACGGGCGGGGCGAGCAGCACCCCGACGGGCGGCGGGGCGACCGGCACGCCGACGACCGGCACCGGTGGCGGGGCGACGGGCACCCAGGCGCCGCCGCCCACGAAGCCCGTGACCCCGCCGGTGACCCCGCCGGTCGGCGGCGGGAACTGACCTCCCGGGTCAGTTGGCGAAGGCGTCCAGGACCTGCTCGTACTCCTGGCACCACCACGCCAACTGGCCCGCCGAGGCGGGGTAGAGCGGGTCGGCCCGGTGGTCGGCCCGCTGGTAGCGCCACTGGAGCATCCAGAAGTCGTTGAGCCGCTCCCACCAGACCCGGTGCACGGCGGCCGCCAGGTGCTCCGCTCCGGCGGCCCCGGTGGCCCGGTAGGCCTGCGAGTAGTGCCGGACCCGGACCAGGTCGAGCACCCCCGTCGTCCGGTCGTGGAAGACCAGGGTGGCGGCGCGGACGGCCTCCTCGGCGCGCGGCTGCACCCCCAGCTTGTCCCAGTCCAGGACGGCGGAGATCCGGCCGTCCCGGTGCAGCAGGTTGAGGCCGTGGAAGTCGCCGTGCGTCCAGCCGGTGGGCGGGGCGGCCTGCGGGGCCGGCCGCCGGTGGGCGTACTCGGCGAGCAGCTCCAGCCGTTCGGTGAGGCGTCGTTCGACCAGTGCGTCCAGTTCGTCGTGCGGGCGGTGCTCGTGGGCGCGGCGCCGTAGGTCGCGGGCGAGTGCGGCGCTGTCCAGCGGGTCGGCGCTACGGTAGCCGGCCGGCTGTGCGACCGGGGCGCAGACGTCGTCGAGTGCGCCGTGCAGGCGGCCGAGCAGCGCGCCGAGTGCGGCGCACTGCGGGAGGGAGAGGTCGGTACCGTGCCGGTGTCGGCCATCCACCCAGGGGAAGAGCGCGAACAGCCGGCCGCCGAACGCGGCCACCGTGTCGGCCCGTTCGGCACAGCCCAGCGGGGGCGCGACGGGCAGTCCGAGGGCGTGCAGCGCGGCCATCGCGCGGTGGTGGCCGGCGATCGACCGGCGGTTGGCGGTGGCGGCGTCGACGTAGCACTTCAGGAAGTACGTCCCGGCCTCGGTGGTCACGCGGTAGCCCCGGTTCAGCAGGCCCTCGGCGACCGGCTCGGCGGTCAGCAGCTGCCCGACCCGGTAGCGGCGCAGGACTTCCGCCAGGGCGGCGTGCGGGACGGGCGGGCTGAGGGTCCCTATCGGGGGAGCAGAGAGGTCGGGGCGGGCCGGGGCGCAGGCAAGGGTCTGGCTGAAAGTCACAGCCTGAGGTTAGGGCCCCCTGGCGGGGGTCCTTGACAAAACGTCAGTTCTCTGCATGCGTCGCGATAGCGCGGCCGGCGGGAGGGTGATGCCAAGTCAGTGGTGCTGGTCGGCCTGGTGCTGGTCCGCCTGGCGCCGGGCCACGTAGGCCGCGGCCTGGGTGCGCCGCTCCATGCCCATCTTGGCGAGCAGGCTGGAGACGTAGTTCTTCACCGTCTTCTCGGCGAGGTGCAGTTCGTTGCCGATCTGGCGGTTGGTCATCCCCTCGCCGATCAGGTCGAGGATGCGCCGCTCCTGCTTGGTGAGCTGGGCCAGCCGCTCGTCCTCCTTCTCGCCGCCGTTGCGCAGCCGCGCCAGCACCCGGCTGGTGGCGACCGGGTCGAGCAGTGACTTGCCGGCCGCGACGTCCCGGACGGCGGTGATCAGGTCGGTGCCGCGGATCGCCTTCAGGACGTAGCCGGAGGCTCCCGCCATGATCGAGTCGAACAGCGCCTCGTCGTCCGAGAACGAGGTCAGCATCAGGCACTTGATCTCCGGCAGCCGGGAGCGGATCTCCCGGCAGACCTCGACGCCGTTGCCGTCCGGCAGCCGGACGTCCAGTACCGCGACGTCGGGGTGGACGGCGGGGATCCGGGTGATCGCCTCGGCGGCGGTGCCGGCCTCCCCGACCACGTCGATGTCGTCCTCGACCGAGAGGAGATCGTGGACGCCCCGCCGGACCACCTCGTGATCGTCGAGCAGGAATACCCTGATTTGTCCGTTATCAGTCACCCACAAAGCCTCCCATATCACCGTACGAAAGACCTATCGCCCGCAGCGCCACGGGATCGTGATCCGGCCAGACCGGCGGAAACCGATGCCGGTAACCCCCTTACGTACGGGCCTTCGCCCGGATAACGTGCGCAGGTGTCCTGAAGGCGACCGAATTGAGAGCTGCGCCACACCCGCAGTTGTGGACCCTGAACAAGTAGGACGTCCTAGCGCAAGCGCGCCAAGGGCTGCCGCTGGGTAACGTTCTCGTGAGGGACGCCGTCGGAAAAGGATCACCACCTGCCTCGCAGTCGGTGCGCACACCCACGCGCGCCCCGCGAGGCGGTGACCGGACCGGTCACCGGCGACCCCGGGCGGCCGGACAGACCGAGGAGTGAACGTGACCGTCAAAAGCACGGCGAGGGCTCGCAAGAAGGCGGCCCCCGGCGTCCCTGACACCCTCCGCGCCACGGGTACGGACGCCCAGCCGGAGCTCGTACAGCTGCTCACCCCGGAAGGCGAGCGGGTCGAGCACCCGGACTACCCGCTCACCGTCACCCCGGACGAGCTGCGCGCCCTCTACCGCGACCTGGTGCTGGTGCGCCGGTTCGACGCCGAGGCGACCTCGCTGCAGCGCCAGGGCGAGCTGGGCCTGTGGGCCTCGCTGCTCGGCCAGGAGGCCGCCCAGGTCGGCTCCGGGCGGGCCATGCGCACGGGCGACTACGCGTTCCCCACCTACCGCGAGCACGGCGTGGCCTGGTGCCGCGACGTCGACCCGCTGAACCTGCTCGGCATGTTCCGCGGCGTGAACCACGGCGGCTGGGACCCGAACGAGAAGAACTTCCACCTCTACACCATCGTGATCGGCGCGCAGACCCTGCACGCCACCGGCTACGCGATGGGCATCACCAAGGACGGCTCCGACGACGCGGTGATCGCGTACTTCGGCGACGGGGCCTCCAGCCAGGGCGACGTCAACGAGGCCTTCACCTTCGCCTCGGTCTACAACGCCCCGGTGGTCTTCTTCTGCCAGAACAACCAGTGGGCGATCTCCGAGCCCACCACCACCCAGACCAAGATCCCGCTGTACCGCCGCGCCTCCGGCTTCGGCTTCCCCGGCGTCCGGGTCGACGGCAACGACGTGCTGGCCTGCCTGGCCGTCACCCGCTGGGCGCTCGACCACGCCCGCAGCGGCAACGGCCCGGTGCTGATCGAGGCGTTCACCTACCGGATGGGCGCGCACACCACCTCCGACGACCCGTCCCGCTACCGGCCCTCCGAGGAGACCGAGGCCTGGAAGGCCAAGGACCCGATCACCCGGCTCAAGGCGCTCCTGGAGAAGGAGGGCCTGGCCGACGAGGAGTTCTTCGCCTCGATCGACGCCGAGAGCGAGCAGCTGGGGCTGCGGGTGCGCGAGGGTGTGCGCAGCATGCCGGACCCGGACCCGACCCTGATCTTCGACCACGTCTACGCCGAGCCGCACACGCTGGTCGATGAGGAACGGGCCGAGTACGTCGAGTACGCGGCCTCCTTCGAGGCGGGGGAGAACCTCTGATGGCCGGTCAGCTCAGCATCGCCAAGGCGCTCAACGACGCGCTGCGCAAGTCGCTGGAGAACGACCCGAAGACCGTCCTGATGGGCGAGGACATCGGCAAGCTCGGTGGCGTCTTCCGGATCACCGACGGCCTGCAGAAGGACTTCGGGGAGAGCCGGGTGATCGACTCCCCGCTCGCCGAGTCCGGCATCGTCGGCACCGCGATCGGCCTGGCACTGCGCGGCTACCGCCCGGTGGTGGAGATCCAGTTCGACGGCTTCGTCTACCCGGCCTTCGACCAGATCGTCTCCCAGCTGGCCAAGATGCACGCCCGCGCGCTCGGGCACGTCAAGATGCCGGTCACCATCCGCATCCCGTACGCGGGCGGCATCGGCGCGGTCGAGCACCACAGCGAGTCGCACGAGGCGTACTTCGCGCACACCGCCGGCCTGCGGGTGGTCTCCCCGTCCAACGCGCACGACGCGCACTGGATGCTGCGCCAGGCGATCGAGTCCGACGACCCGGTGATCTTCCTCGAGCCGAAGCGCCGCTACTGGGACAAGGGCGAGGTCGGCGACGCCGCCGACCTGGGCCTGTACGACGCCCGGATCGTCCGCCCCGGCGCGGACGCCACGCTGATCGCGTACGGGCCGATGGTCAAGGTCTGCCTGGAGGCCGCCGCGGCCGCCGAGGAGGACGGCCGCCGGCTGGAGGTCGTCGACCTGCGCTCGCTCTCCCCGGTGGACTTCTCCACCCTGGAGGAGTCGGTCAAGCGGACCGGCCGCGGCATCGTGGTGCACGAGGCGCCGGTCTTCCTGGGCATGGGCGCCGAGCTGGCCGCCCGGCTCACCGAGCGGTGCTTCTACCACCTGGAGGCACCGATCCTGCGGGTCGGCGGCTACCACGCGCCGTACCCGCCGTCCCGGGTCGAGGAAGCCTTCCTGCCGGACCTGGACCGCGTGCTCGACGCCGTCGACCGCGCGCTCGCGTACTGAACCGGGGAGCGAAGATGACCACCGAAGTTCGCTCGCTCCGCGAGTTCAAGATGCCCGACGTGGGCGAGGGCCTCACCGAGGCCGAGATCCTCAGCTGGTACGTCAAGCCCGGCGACACCGTGACGGACGGCCAGGTCGTCTGTGAGGTGGAGACCGCCAAGGCCGCCGTGGAGCTGCCGATCCCCTTCAACGGGGTCGTCGAGCAGCTGTTCTTCCCGGAGGGCGCGACGGTCGACGTCGGCACCGTGATCATCTCGGTCGCCGTGGCGGGGGAGGCTCCTGCCGCTGCTCCGGCGGCCGCGGCGCCGGCCTCCGCTCCCGCTCCCGCGAAGGCCGAACCGGCCGAGCCGGAGCGGCGCGAGGTGCTGGTCGGCTACGGGCCGCGGACCGGCGGCTCCCAGCGCCGCGCCCGCCGGACGACCACGACCACCGTGGTCTCCGCCCCGGCCCCGGTCGTGCCTGTCGCGCCCGTCGCGCCGGCGCCCGCGCCGGTGGTTCCGTCGCCGGTGGTGCCGGAGCAGCAGAACGGGGAGCGGCCGTTGGCGAAGCCGCCGGTGCGCAAGCTGGCCAAGGACCTCGGCGTCGACCTGCGCGCCGTCACCCCGACCGGCCCGGACGGGGTGGTCACCCGCGAGGACGTGCACGCGCACGCCGCTGCGGCGGCCGCCGCCGCAGCGGCCCCCGTGGTGGCGGAGCCGGTGGAGGCGCCCGCCGCCGCGCCGGTGGCCGTGCCGGTGGCCGTGCCGGCCGAGGCCGCGGGCGACGTCAGGGTGCCGATCAAGGGCGTCCGCAAGGCGACCGCTCAGGCGATGGTGGCGTCGGCCTTCACCGCCCCGCACGTCACCGAGTTCGTCCAGGTCGACGTCACCCGCACGATGAAGTTCGTCCGCCGGCTCAAGGAGAGCGGCGAGCTGGGCCGGGACGTCCGGGTCAGCCCGCTGCTGCTGGTCGCCAAGGCGCTGCTCACCGCCATCAAGCGGCACCCCGAGATCAACGCCCAGTGGGACGAGGCGGCCCAGGAGATCGTCATCCGGGGCCAGGTGAACCTCGGCATCGCCGCGGCCACCCCGCGCGGCCTGATCGTCCCCAACATCAAGGACGCGGGCGGCAAGACCCTTTCGGGCCTGGCGTCCTCGCTCGGCGAGCTGATCGACACCGCCCGCCAGGGCAAGACCTCGCCGGGCGACATGCAGGGCGGCACCGTCACCATCACCAACGTCGGCGTCTTCGGCGTCGACACCGGCACCCCGATCCTCAACCCGGGCGAGGCCGCGATCCTCGCCTTCGGCGCGGTCCGGGAGCTGCCGTGGGTGCACAAGGGCAAGGTGGTCCCGCGTCAGGTGACCACGCTGGCGCTCTCCTTCGACCACCGGCTGGTGGACGGGGAGCTGGGCTCCAAGGTGCTGGCCGACGTGGCCGCGCTGCTGGAGCGGCCCAAGCGTCTGATCACCTGGGGCTGACGACCCCGGAAGCGATGAAAGGGGCCCTTCTCCGCACCGCCGTGCGGAGGAGGGCCCCTTCGGGTTTCCGTGCGTGCCGTCAGCGCTGGGGACGCAGGCGGCGCACGGCGATCAGGACGCCGGCGCCGAGGGCGACGAAGGCGGCGGCGGAGGCGGCGAGGAAGCCGTTGGTGGAGCTGGAGCCGGTCTGGGCGAGCTCGGGGGTGCCGGCGGGGGCGGTGGTGGCGGGGGCCGAGGGGGTGGCGGCCGGGGCCTTGGTGGCGGGTGCGGCCGGTGCGGCCGGCGCCGTGGTGGCGTCGGCGGCGGGCTTGGGCGGGACGGGCTTCGCGGTCGGCTTGGCGGTCGCGGAGGGCGTCGGCTTGGCGGTGGGCTTGGCGGTGGGCTTGGCCGGGGTGGTGGAACGCACCACCTTGAAGGTGTGGGAGCCACCGGACGCCGAGGGGAAGCCGTCGGCCTTCCCGCCGACGTAGACCTCGAGCTCGTTCAGGTCGGCGGTGGCGTTCGCCGCGACGGAGATGCGGAACCCGAAGTTGGCGGCCCGGCCGTCGTCGAGGCGCTTGGCCTTCAGGCTGCTGGTGTCCGCGAAGACCGTCGGGTCGCAGCCGTGACGGAGCGACAGCTTCTTCCAGCCGCTGGGGGTGGCCGCCTCGACCGTGAAGTCCTCGATCCGCGTGGCGCCCTTCGGGTTGTACAGGCCGAGGACGGGCGCGACGTTCTCGTACGGCGCGCCGGTGAAGTTGGTGACCCCGACGCCGACTTCGAGCTTCGGGCCCCCTGCGGTGATGCTCTGCCCGTCCGGGGTCATGTGGAACCCGGCCGCGAGGTCGCCCTTGTGCGCGGTGGCCGGGGTGACCGGCTTGGCCTCGGCGGTGGCCTTCGCCTGCGGACCGTCCCCGCAGGCCCAGGCGGTGTCGGTGGCGAGCAGCTGGACGCCGCCCGTGAGGACGGCGGTGGCGGCGATGGTGGCGAGGCGGCGGCGGCCGGAGAACGAGCGGACGTTCTTCGCAGATGCGGTGATAACGGACTTGCGCATGACGTGTCTCCCCAGGGTCATGGTGCTGATGGTGTGTTGAAGGTGACCGGCTGCCCGCGTCTGTCGAGCGGTAGCGCCCCCCGGCTCCGCCGGTCTCGCTCTCCGTGCCCTTCATCCGTATAGACGTGCATCCCCACTGGGGGTTGCAGGTGAGGCCAGAAGTTTTTTCGGAATCTTCGAGCGGCCCGTCGTGGGGGTCTCTCCGCGATACTTCCGGGATGGCAGAGGAGCTGACAACCCGTTCGGCAGACCGTCGTACCGACCCGGAGGAGCGCCGTTCGCTGCGGCGTGACGCCTCCCTCCCGGCGCTGCTGGCCGGGCTGGTGTGCATCGTCGTGTCGTTCTCCGGGCCGCTGGTGGTGGTGCTCGCGGCGGCGGCCGCCGGGCGGCTGGACCAGGCGCAGACCGCGTCCTGGATCTGGGCGGTGGCCGTCGGCAGCGGGCTGACCTGCCTGCTGCTCAGCTGGTGGACCAGGACGCCGGTGATCACGGCCTGGTCCACCCCGGGCGCCGCGCTGCTGGTGACCAGCCTCGGCGCGTACCCCTACCGGGAGGCGGTCGGCGCCTTCCTGGTGAGCGGGGTGGTGGTGGCGCTGTTCGGGGTGACCGGGCTGTTCGGCCGCCTGATCGCGGCGATCCCGGCCGGGATCGTCAACGCGATGCTGGCGGGCATCCTGTTCTCCTTCGGCGCCGGGATCTTCGGCGCGGTGAAGGGTGCGCCCGCTCTGGTGCTGGGCAGCTTCGCGGCGTTCCTGCTGGCCAAGCGGCTGGCTCCGCGGTACGCCGTCCCGGCCGCGCTGCTGGCCGGCGGGGTGCTGGCGGCGGTCACCGTCGGTCTGCCGCTGCACTTCGGCGAGGGCGGGCCGACCCGGCCGGTGCTGACCGTGCCGGCCTTCTCCGGGCCGGCGATGGTGGGCCTGGCGCTGCCGCTCACCATCGTTGCGCTGGCCTCGCAGAACGCCCCCGGCCTCGGGGTGATGCGGGCCTTCGGCTACCGGCCGGACGACCGGCTGCTGATCGGGGCCACCGGCGGGCTCTCCGTCCTGCTGGCGCCGTTCGGTTCGCCGGGCGTCAACCTGGCGGCGATCACCGCCGCCATCTGCGCCGGTCCGGAGAGCCACCCCGACCCGCGCCGTCGTTATGTCGCCGGGATGTCCGCGGGCGTGCTCTACCTGCTGGTGGGCAGCTTCGGCGGGGTCCTGGTGAGCCTGTTCACCGGGCTGCCGAAGGAGCTGATCGCGGTGATCGCCGGGGTCGCGCTGCTGGCCTCGTTGCAGGGCAGCCTGGCCGCGGCGGTCGCCGAGGAGCGCGGCCGGGACGCGGCGGTGGTGACCTTCCTGGCCACCGCCTCCGGGACGAGCCTGTTCGGCATCGGCTCGGCGTTCTGGGGTCTGCTGTTCGGCCTGGCCACCCACCTGCTGCTGGACGTGCGGCGGAGCGCGGACGGCTGAGGCCGCCGAGGTCACGGTCGGTGAGAATCATCCACCTGGTCGGACTCATGGGTATGACCGGGGTGATCCGGGTCGTTCGGCCAGGTCGGTGACTTTTTCGCCGGACGGGAGGGGAGACACGCCGGGCCGGGTACGTCTTCGCGTCCACCACCCGGGCGACGCCGGGTGACCGGATCCCCGAGGACGCACCCGTATGCCGCCTGGCAACCCTGGCCGTCTCGTCCGGAGTCTGGCCGCGCTCGTGCTGGTGTCCACCGCCGTACTGCCCGCCGCCCTGGAGCTGGCCGGCCCCTCGCCGTTCGGCGTGATCGGGCCCGGTGCCCCCGCCGACCGGGCGGTACCGCCGCACGCCGTGCAGCGGGCCGACCTGCGTGCGGCCGCCGCCGCCCCCACCGTCGACATAAGGCGGACCGGGGACCCGGCCAACCGGATCACCCTCGTCCTGCTCGGCGACGGTTACACCGCCGACGAGCAGGACGCGTTCCGGCAGCAGGCCGACCGGGCCTGGCGGGCGCTGATGGAGATCGAGCCGTTCCGCAGCTACCAGGGCTTCTTCAACATAAGGCGGGTCGAGGTGGTCTCCCCGGTCTCCGGCATCGCCGAGACCGAGAGTCACGGCCGCAACCCCGCCACCCCGCTCGGCATGCACTTCTGGTGCGAGGGCACCGCCCGGCTGCTCTGCGCCGACGAGAGCGCCACCGCCCGCTACGCCGGGGACGGCGACGGCCCGCAGTACCTGATCGCGCTGGCCAACTCCAGCGAGTACGGCGGCGCCGGCGGTACCGGGGTGACCACCCTGGCCGGCGGCAGCGCGGACGCCGGGCGGATCATCCAGCACGAGATAGGGCACACCGTGGGTGACCTCGGCGACGAGTACGACAGCGCGCCGGACGACGCCGACTACCCCAACCTCTCCACCGACAACGCCGACGAGATGCGCCGCAAGCAGACCAAGTGGTGGCGCTGGCTGGGTGCGGAGTCCCCGGACGGCGCCGGGACGGTCGGGGCGTACCGGAGCGCCAACGGGATCTACCGGCCCACCCCGGACTCGGTGATGCGCACCCTCGGCGGCGCCTACAACCTGCCCTCGCGGGAGGCGATCGTCGAGGAGATCTACCGCCGGATCCGGCCGACGGACGCGCCGGAGCCCGCTCCCGGCGAGGTCGCCGGCCGACCCCGGCTGGAGGTCCGCCCGCTGCCGCTGGCCGGTGCCCGGCAGCTCCAGGTCGAGTGGAAGGTGGACGGCGTCCCGGTGGAGCCGCAGGTGGCGGGCCGCAGCTGGCTCGACACCGCCAAGCTGGACCTCGCCCCCGGGCGGAGCGCCACCGTCACGGCCACCGTGCGGGACACCACCGACTGGGTCCGGGACGAGGCCTTCCGCGACCGGTACATGACCAGGTCGGTCTCCTGGACGGTGACCGGCTGAGGTGGTTCGTGCCCGACCTCCTGTGACCCCCGGCCTGGGCGTCCAATGATGGGATGACTAATCTGGGTGCACTATGCCCGTGGACCCTGCCTCCGCCGCCCGTCCGATCACAGTCCCTGGTCCCCGAGTCGACGCCGGTCCGTCCCCGGCCGCGACCCCGCACGCCCCGCCGGGCGGCCGTGCCGCGTGGCTGGCCTGGTCCATCGGCGTCAGCGTCTACGTCCTCGCCGTCATCCACCGCACCAGCCTCGGCGTGGCCGGGCTGGACGCAGCCGAGCGCTTCACCATCGGGGCCTCCGCGCTCTCCACCTTCTCCATCCTCCAGGTGCTGGTCTACGCGGCCATGCAGATACCCGTCGGCCTGCTGGTCGACCGGTTCGGCCCGCGCAGGGTGCTGCTCCTCGGTGTCCTGCTGCTCAGCCTGGGGCAACTGGCCTTCGCCTTCTCCGCGTCCTTCGCCCCCGCGCTCGCCTCCCGGGCAGTGCTGGGCTGCGGCGACGCGATGACCTTCATCAGCGTGCTGCGGATCGCCGCCCGCTGGTTCCCGGCCGCGAAGAACCCGCTGGTCGCCCAGCTGACCGGGCTCGCCGGCATGGGCGGCAACCTGGTCACCACGGTCGTTCTCGCCCAGGCCCTGCACCGCGAGGGCTGGACGGCCACCTTCGCCGCCATCGCCGTGCTCGGCGTCGCCGTCTTCGCCCTGGTTGCGCTGTTCCTCCAGGAGGCCCCGGCCGGTCCGCCGGCGTCCGCCACCGCAGCGCGGGCGCCCCGGCCGGCCGTCGGGCAGCAGATCCGCCACTCCTGGCGTGAACCCGGCACCCGGCTCGGGCTCTGGGTGCACTTCACCACCCAGTTCCCCGGCAACGCCTTCGGCCTGCTCTGGGGCCTGCCCTATCTGGTCGAGGCGCAGGGCATGTCCCGGGCCGAGGCCGGCGGGCTGCTCACCCTGCTGGTCTTCAGCAACATGGCCTTCGGCCTGCTCTTCGGCCGGCTGCTCAGCCGCACCGCCCGGGCGCGGATGCCGATCGTGCTCACCGTCATCGCCGCCACGTCCGCCGGCTGGGCCCTCACCCTCGCCTGGCCCGGCGGCCACCCGCCGCTCTGGCTGCTGGTCGGGATCATCCTGGTGATGGGCAGCAACGGCCCGGCCTCGCTGGTGGGCCTCGACTACGCCCGCTCCCACAACCCCGTCGAACGCCTGGGTACCGCCTCCGGCATCGCCAACATGGGCGGCTTCATCGGCACGATGATCACCCTCTTCGGCATCGGCGTCCTGCTCGACGCCCTGACCCCCGGCAACGGCAGCGGGTACTCGGCGGAGGCGTACCGGTGGGCGTTCTGCTGGCTGTACGTCCCGATGGTGCTGGGGACGGTGATGATCTTCCGGCTCCGCCGCAAGGTCGTGGCGGCTGCGTAGGGTTTCCGACCTGCGGAAAGGTGCTGACCCTCAGAGATCCTGAGGGCCGGCACCTTTCGATCAGCGCCCGTACTCGCGCATCAGGTCGGAGATCTGCCGCGCCGTCCCGTGGATCCGGGCGCCGTGCAGTTCCACGAGCAGCTGCCCGTCACCGAGCCGGGACGGTGCCGGTGCCGCGGCCATCAGGCGGACCAGGTCGACGAGCTTGAGCTTTGGGCAGCCCGGGATCGCCTTGCCGCCCCGGATGCCGACCCGCTCGACGATCGGGCAGGAGAAGTAGCCGCCGAAGGGCGGACCACCGTCCTCCTCCCGGCTCGGCACGGTGAAGACCATCTCCCCGTGCCGGCAGTGCACCGTCCCGTCGGAGTGCACGCGCACGCCAGGCCCGCCGTCGTGGTCGAGCCCGGCGATGATCTGCACCTGCTGGCCGATCGCCTCCGCCAGGGTCTCCGCCATCCGCCGCTGCTGGGTGGGGACGTCGGTGTCCCCGCGGCGGACGGAGGGGAGGAGGTCGATGGTGACCCACTCCTGGAAGGGGCGTGCGGCAGCCTTGTCCGACCTCATGAGCGTCGTAACCCTTGTTCCGAACAAGGGTTACGGCCCTCAGGTCCACCGTCCGGTGGTGGTGTGCCTCCAGGACCTTCACTGCATCGGTCGGATTTCCCCGGCCCAGGACGCGGCATACGTCGGCCGTGACGAACCACGGCTCGCCGTCGATCATCACGACCCTGATCGGCTGCCCCGTGACCGGAAGCTCGACCGCACCAGGACCATCTGCGTCTGTTCGTCGTCCATCTGGACGCCCCTCCTTCTTCCGGGTGACGACTGCCCGGAACAACGAGGCCGAACTACCGGGGTGCTGGTACCAAGTTGACGTACGGAGGCGCGAGGGGAACCACCCGGCGTGCGGCGGTGCGGGTACGCCGGGTGGGTGACCGCAGCCGCTACAGCGTGACGGAGAAGTTGGCCAGGACGCGGGAGGCCAGCTCCTGGTCGCCCTCGACGGTGACCGGGCCGGGGCGGCCGCGGCCGCAGGCGAGCCGGAGGTAGGTCTCCCAGTCCATGGTGAGCTGGACGTCGGGGGCCAGGCTGATCGACTCGTCGAGCGTGCCGAGGCCGCCGGCGTCGACCCGGACGGTGCGCAGGAACTCCACCGGGCCGGTGACGTCGACCACCAGTGCCGTCCCGGCCGGGGCGCCGGCCTGGTGGGCGACGGCCTTGGGCAGCAGCTCCAGCAGGACGTCCCGGGAGACCAGGGCGCCCGGGGCGTCGAGGTTGCCGGGCTCGCCGAGGGCCCGCCGGAGGTCCTGCTCGTGCACCCAGACGTCGAACGCCCGGCGGCGCAGCAACTCGTGGTACGGCAGCTCGCGGCTGTGCGGCCCGGCCGGCCAGCGGACCGGCTCGGTCGGGGTCTGCTTGGCGTTCCGCAGCGCGCGCGAGCGGCGGATGATCGTGTACTCCAGCTCGCCGGTCAGCTCGACGGAGGTGTGGCAGCGGCGCTTGTCGACCGGCAGCTCGATGTAGCGGGCGAACTCGCTGGTGACGTGCCGCAGGTCGCGGGGGAGCGAGTGGATCGGGCGCGGGTCGCCGAGCAGCTCGGACTCGATGGCGATGACGTGCGAGACGACGTCCCGTACCGACCAGCCGGGGCACTCGGTGGCCCGGTTCCAGGAGTCCTCCGGAAGAGGGGTCACCAGTTCCGATATCGATTCGATGGACTGCGTCCACGCCTCGGTGTAAGCCTGCACGGTCTGGTTGTCCGTCACGGGAATCTCCGGCCCTCCGTCAGCTGCCTTGCCATGCGCGCCCTGGCTCCGTGGTCCGCCGGGTTCCTCCGGCTTCCGGGCGCACACGCTAACCGCACGTTACGCTGCCGGGTGAGAGCAGGGCAGTGCTTTCGGGTGACGATCGTAGGACTCTTGCCGTGGACGGTGGTACTGTGCGCGCTTCATTGATCCAACTCGCGGTCTCCGACGCCGAGCCGCCGGCCGAGCGGCGGGCCCGGGCGGCCGCCCTGGTCCGGGCCCAGCAGGGCGCCGACCTGGTCGTCCTGCCGGAGCTGTGGCCGCTGGGCGGTTTCGCGTACGACCTCTGGTCGGACGGCGCCGAGGCGCTGGACGGGCCGACCTCCGACGCGATGGCGGCCGCCGCCAAGGCCGCCGGCGTCTGGCTGCACGCCGGGTCGATCGTCGAACGCGATCCGGACGGGCCGATCTACAACACCTCGCTGCTCTTCGCCCCCGACGGCGAGCTGGTGCACACCTACCGCAAGGTGCACCGCTTCGGCTTCGACAGCGGCGAGGCCGTGGTGATGGGCGCAGGGCAGGAGATCGTCACCGCCGCCACAGACTTCGGCACCCTGGGCCTGGCCACCTGCTACGACCTGCGGTTCCCGGAGCTGTTCCGGGCCCTGCTGGACGCGGGCGCGCAGCTGCTGGTGATCCCGGCGGCCTGGCCGGAGCGGCGGCGCGAGCACTGGACGCTGCTCAGCCGGGCCCGCGCGGTCGAGGAGCAGGCCTTCGTCCTGGCCTGCAACACGGCCGGGACGCACGGTGGGGTCGAGCAGGCCGGGCACAGCATCGTGGTGGACCCGTGGGGCCGGGTGCTGGCCGAGGCGGGCCTGGGCGAGGAGGTGCTGACGGTGGAGTTCGACCCGGCCGAGGTGGGCAAGGCCCGTGCCGACTTCCCGGTTCACCGGGACCGGCTGCTGGGCATTCCGGCTCCCGTCCAGCGCTGAGGCCCGCCCGGGCACACGGGGCCCGTTCGGTGGGGGACCTCTCGGGCACCCGGCGGACGGGTCCCGCCCGGCGCCGGGTGCGGGCGGGGCGGCGGCTTCCGCCGGGGCCGGTGGCGCCGCCCGGCACGCCCCGGCCGCACGGCACGGACATCTTTGAGAAGATGAGCCTTCGTCGTGTTCCAGCCGCTGTCCCACCGGCCTGTCCCGAGGCAGGCCGCCCAGCCCGCCCGAGGAGGTCGCGCGCATGTTCGGCACCGGCTCGGGCGACACCCGCCCCGTGATCCAGCGCAACAGCCTGCGCGAGCAGATCGCCGGCGCGCTGCGCGAGGAGATGATGGCGGGCCGGCTCGCGGCCGGGCGCAACTTCACGGTCAAGGAGATCGCCGAGCTGTACGGGGTCTCGGCGACCCCGGCCCGGGAGGCGCTGGTCGACCTCGGCGCGCAGGGGCTGCTCCGGGCCGAACACCATCGGGGCTTCACGGTGCCCGAGTTCGGCTGGGACGACTTCCTGGAGATCTTCGAGTCCCGGGTGCTGCTCACCGACAGCTACTTCCGCCGGCTCGCCGCCATGCCCACCCTGCCGGACACCGGCGGCCGGCTGCCCTCGCTGCGGCGGCGGGCGGACGCGGCGGTACGGGCCGCCCGGGCCGGGAACCTGGACGTGATGGTGGGCTGCGACCGCCGGTTCTGGCAGGAGGCGGCCGGGCTGCTCGGCAACCGCAGGATCGGCGACTACCTGGACTGGCTGCGGGTGCAGTCCTGGATGTTCGCCGCGCCGTACCTGCGGACGATGCCGACACTGGAGGGCGTCTGCTGGGACCGTCACTCCGAGCTGGTCGACGCGGTCGAGGCGGGGGACCGGGCGGGCGCGCACCGGATCGTCTGCGAGTACAACCTGTTCACCGTGCGGCTGCTGGCCGATCTGGCCGGGCAGCCGGTGGAGTCGGCCGGCGTCCTGCCGCTGCTGACGGCCACGCTCGGCCTGCCGGCGGACGCGGGCCCCGCGGCGGACGCCGGGCCTGCGCCGGTACCGGACGCGGGCACCGCTCCGGCGGCGCCCGGGGCGGCATCCGGGACAGCGCCCGGGACGTCGACGGGGGCGGCACGCGGGGAGGCCGTCCAGGCGGCGCAGTCCCCCCAGACCGGCGCGGCGGAGACCGGCCGTGCCCGGGGCCGTGAGCGCGAGCTGGGCCGGGAGCTCGGCCGTGAGCTGGGGCTGGGCCTGGGCCTGGTACCGCAGCCGCGCACGGTGCCGTACCGACGGTTCGGCCGCCGGCCTGCCGACCCGCCGTCCGGCCAACTGCCCGAGGGGCGCCCCGACCCGCACCGCGCGCCGGGCCGGTAGGGTGGGCGGTCGTCGTCCCGGGCGGTCCCTGCACCGACGGTCCGGGTGCCGACCCGTCCGCCCGTCGTTCGCCCCGCGAACGGCACCCGCCGCCCGGAGAGGAAGAGCCGGCCCATGGCCTGCGACCTCTGGCTCGTCCCGCTCGTGGACGTGCTGAGCCACAGCCCCGACAACCCCTTCCGGGACGATCTCGCGCTCTACAACGCCGTGTTGACCTCGCACGGGCTGCCCGAGGTGCCGGTCTACCAGTTCGTGCCCGGGCTCAGCGGGGCGGTCGAGCCGATAGCCGCCTTCGACTACGACTCGCTGCACTTCCTGCGCCGCGCCTACCTGCTGGGGCTTACCGGCCTGGACATCACGCCGGTGGACGCGCTCGGCGGCGACTACGAGCAGCTGCTGGAGATGTTCGAGAGCAGCGCGGAACAGTCGCACCTGGTCTGGCACTTCGACCACGCCGGGGCGTACGTGCCGATCGAGTTCGCGGTGCCGCTGGTGGACGACGCGCTGCTCGTCGCGGGCGGTCCGCTGGGCTCCAGTCACGGGCTGCTGCGCGAACTGCAGGCCGTCGCACCGGCACTGGGCATCGACCCGGCCAACCCGCCGCACCCGACCCGGCCGCTCGGCCCCACCGGCCTGGAGCAGCCGTTCGGCCCGCCGCTGGACGACCTGCACCCCTTCGCCCGGGAGCGGCACGCCTGGGCGGGCCTGTACGCGGCGGCCACCCGGAGCCTCACCCAGGGCTCGATGATCGTCTTCGCCTGAGCCCGGGCCGGATCCCTCCCCGGGCCGGATCTCCTACCCGGCCGGACGGGACCTAGCGCAGCGGGCCCTCCGGGGGCCGCTGGCGCGGCATGGTGGGCCGGGTGCCCGGCGACGGCAGGATCCGCACCTGGGCGCTCCCGCCCGTCTCGCTGCGGCCGCCCCAGCTGCCGGCGGCCTGCGTGGGCAGCTGGGTCATGCCCGCGCGGAACTCCAGCATCCACTCCGAGGTCTCGGTGCGGACCATGTCCGAGACGTCCTCGCAGAACCGCCGCAGCACCCCGAGGCAGCGCTCGGCAGCCTCACCGGCGGTGCCCTCGGTGGGGCCGAGCACCTCGCGCACGCACTCCGACGCCCAGTCGAACTGGAAGGCCTCCAGCCGGCGCTGCAGCGCCTGCGCGGTGGAGACGTCCCGCATCCAGCCGGAGGTCAGGCCGAACACCCGGTCCGCGCCGTAGCAGGCGGCGGAGAGCGCCAGGCCGACGTAGCCCCAGCTGGTGGCGTTCGCGACGGTTCCGGTGAGGTCCACCAGCGGGGCCGTGACCCCCCCGACCGCGAAACCGGCCGAGCCGAACCGCAGCAGTCGGGCCCAGCGGCGCTTCCAGATCCGGTCCCGGCGGTACCAGTCGACCGCCTCCACGGCCCGCTCCTCGGACCAGCGGTAGAGCTCCTCCAGCCGCTCGGCGGGCTCGCCCCAGTCTCCCAGCGGGAACTGGCGGGTGCTCAGATCGGTCCGGTGGCGGGTGGACGCCGGGCGCGCGACTGTGGCGGCCGGCTGGTCCTCCTCGCCGATCTCCTTGCCCCAGGCACTCTCCTCGGGCTGCATTTCCGGCTGGCTCACCTGTGGGGCTCCCTGTGGCGGGCGGACTGCTGGGTCTGACGGCGCATCGCCCTGACGTGTCATCGGCCTGGCTGGCCGTGGAACCCCGGGTGACGCATCGGACGCGCGACGCCCCGGGGCGCGTGTGCTCGCCCGGGGACGGCGCACCGGCCGGCGGCCGGTGCTGGTCCAACAGCACTTCTTACCGCCAAATGGCTGATCGTGGGGGCGCTTCTCCAATGATCGTTACCGGATCCAACCACCGGAAGCCGAGGTGAGCGGGTTGCGGCGGCCGGCGAGATTTCACCCGTCCGAGCGAGGCTCCGGTGACCCGCTGTCCTGACCCGGACACCCCGGGCGCACGACCGGTGCCGGCTGTTGGAGGTTCCTCCGAGGCCGGAAGCGTACGGACGGCTTCCGCTGTAGGTTCCGACGGGACCGGGGGGAAGGCGGAACCGGCCACCGACTACCCTTGCCAACCGTGAAGGTCCTCGTCATCGGCGGCGGCGCCCGCGAACACGCCCTGTGCCGCTCTCTGTCCCAAGATCCCGCCGTCACCGAGCTGCACTGCGCCCCGGGCAACGCCGGGATCGCGCAGGTGGCGACGGTCCACCCCGTCGACCAGCTGGACGGCGCGCAGGTCGCGGCGCTCGCCCGGCAGCTCGACGCCGACCTGGTCGTGGTCGGCCCGGAGGCCCCGCTGGTCGCGGGCGTCTCCGACGCCGTGCGCGCGGCCGGCATCCCGGTCTTCGGCCCGTCCGGCTCGGCCGCCCAGCTGGAGGGCTCGAAGGCCTTCGCCAAGGACGTGATGGCCGCCGCCGGCGTGCCCACCGCCCGCTCCTACCTCTGCACCACCCCGGCCGAGGCCGCCGAGGCGCTCGACGCCTTCGGCGCTCCCTACGTGGTCAAGGACGACGGCCTGGCCGCCGGCAAGGGCGTCGTGGTCACCTCCGACCGCGAGGCCGCGCTGGCCCACGCCGCCTCCTGCATGGGGACAGCTCCCGGCCGCCAGGGCCGGGGGAGGGTGGTCATCGAGGAGTACCTCGACGGCCCCGAGGTCTCCCTCTTCGCCATCACCGACGGCACCACCGTCCTCCCGCTCCAGCCCGCGCAGGACTTCAAGCGTGCGCTGGACGGGGACGAGGGCCCGAACACCGGCGGCATGGGTGCCTACTCGCCGCTGCCCTGGGCGCCCGAGGGCCTGGTCGAGGAGGTCCTGGAGACCGTCCTGCAGCCGACCGTGGACGAGCTGCGCCGCCGTGGCACCGACTTCTCCGGCCTGCTCTACGCGGGCCTGGCGCTCACCTCGCGCGGCACCCGGGTGATCGAGTTCAACGCCCGCTTCGGCGACCCGGAGACCCAGGTCGTGCTGGCCCGGCTGCGCACCCCGCTGGCCGGCGTCCTGTACGCCTCCGCCACCGGCACGCTGGACCAGCTGGAGCCGCTGCGCTGGGACGACGGGGCCGCCGTCACCGTGGTGATCGCCTCCGAGGGCTACCCGGCCGCGCCGCGCACCGGCGACCCGATCGAGGGCCTGGCCGGGGCCGAGGCCGCCGACGGCACCGCGTACGTGCTGCACGCGGGCACCCGGGCGGACGAGGACGGCCGGGTGCTCAGCGCCGGCGGCCGCGTCCTCTCGGTCACCGCCACCGGTACCGACCTCGCCGAGGCGCGCGGCCGCGCGTACGACGCGGTGGACCGGATCAGCCTCAAGGGCGGCCGGCACCGCACCGACATCGCGCTCAAGGCCGCGCAGTAGCAAGCGGTTTCAGTGCGCCGCAGGGCGCTGTGTTCGCGGGGAAACAACCCCCATGGACGCAGCGCCCTGCGGCGTTTACGGGTCAGGGGGAGCCGGAGTGGTTCCGGCGGCCGCCACACCGTTCGGCGGCCGGAATCCAGCCCATCGAGTGACAGCAGCCGCATCCAGCTGACGTAACCGGGCGCCCGGCCTTATGGTGCGCTGGTCCGCAGCACCCCGGGCCGTGCCGCTCGCGGCCGCCGCCGGGTAGCCGTGGTCGCGCGGGGGGATGCTGGACGGCGTCCGGCCGGGCGAGCACGCCCGGACCGCTTCGCACGAAGCCCTGGCGCGGTCGTCCGGAATTCGGGCACCGTCACCGGGACGAGTGGAAACCGGCGAGATCCGGAACACCCACCCGGGTACGGGCGTCAAAAATGTCACAAGCGCCACGCAGCATGTATTACCGGGGATCGGACGCCGCCGTTTCCCAGTCGGAACTGATCGTTTCGAGTCGGCTCAGGGCCCGTCACCGGGCGCCCGAGGGCTCCGAAGGGGGTGCCGCACCGTATGACCGCTTTCGACACCGCGCGCGCTCATGCCCACGCGGTCCTGCGGGTCCGTGGTCTCGCCCTGGCCGCCGCCGCACTGCCCGCCGCCGTCGCGGTGGTGCTGCTCGCGGGCCGGTTCACCGGCCGGCTCGGGGCGCCCGGCGCCTCCGACGCCGCCGCCTGGGACGCCGTCCGCTGGGTGGTCTGCGCCGTGGCCGCCGGCACCCTGCTGGTGGCCGGCCTGGCCGCCCGGGCCTACCGCCGGGCCGTGCCGCCGCAGACCCCGGCCATCCCGCTGGAGCGGGCACAGGCCCCCGAGCTGTACCGGCTGATCGGCGAGCTGGCCGACCGGCTGGAGGTCCCCGCGCCCTCCGCGATCGCGCTCACCCCGGACTGCGACAGCTGGCTGGAGGACGTCCCGCCGGCCCGCCGGGCACCGGGCGGCGCGCACGAGCCGCCCGCGCCGGTGCTGGTGATCGGCTCGCCGTTCCTCTGGTGGATGCGGGCCGGCGAGCTGCGCGCGCTGCTCGCCCCGGTGGTGGCCGGCACCGCGGCCTCCGCCGACCCGGACATCGCCTCCGCCCGCCGCTTCCTGCGCGGCCTGGACGCCAGCCTGGACGCGGCTGCCCCCGGGCCGGCCGGAGCCGCCGCGCCCGCCGCCCCGCGCACCGGCCGCCGGGGCTCCGCCGCACTGACCGACCGGATCACCCGCCGGCTGCTCGGCGCCTGTCGCGGGCACTCCGCCGAGCTGGAGCGGGCCGTCGCCGGCTGGGCCTCCGAGCAGGCCAGGTCGGTCGACTACGGCCTGCGGATCGCCGCCCAGGAGCAGGTCGGCCTGGCCTACGCCGGCTGGGACCGGCTGCTCACCCGGGTCGCGCTGCCCGCCTGGCGGCTCGGCCGGCACCCCGCGCACCTCAACGCCGGCGTGGTCGCCGCGCTCACCGAGCTGTCCCGCCGCGACCGGCTGGCCGACGGCTACGGCAGCCGGCTCGGCGACCGCCCCGCCTGCGACCTGCTGGAGGAGCCCGGCGCGGTGGACGAGGCCGTCTCCCTGCTCGCCGCCGAGCTGTTCTTCGGCCGGCCCGCCTCCGGCAGCTGGCGCGAGCTGGACTGGGCCGACTACCCGGCCGAAGTGGTGGACGCCGGCTGGCGGGCCCGGGCCGCAGCGCTGCAGTCCGCCCTGGACCGCCTGGCCCCGCAGGCCCGCCCCGGCTCCCCGACCCTCACCCGGCTGCTGGTCCGGCTGGCCGAGGGCGACGGCGAGCAGCTGGCCGCCTCGCTCGCCGCCCAGCTGGCCCGCACCACGGCCCCCGCACCGCTGCTGGAGCCCGTCCGCACCGGGCGGGACCTCCTGGTCGACCACGTCACCGCGATGGTCTGCTGCGCCGCGGCCGACACCGCCGGCGCCACCCCCGGCCTGGACTGGCTGGACGGCCCGGTGCTGCTGATCGGCGGGGTCCGCCGGACCGACCTGGCCGGCCCGGTCGCCCAGGCCGTGGAACAGGGCCAGGACGGCCCGCTGCGTATCTGGCTGGACGCCGCCGACGTCCGGTTGGAGAAGCCGGTCCGGCTGTAGGCCCCGCCCGGCCGCAGGGGCGGCGGGGCGCTCGGTGTCCGCGCTCGCGCCCCCGGGGCGGCCGGGTACGGCGGGTCTTCGCAGGCCGGAGGCCCTCCGAGGGCGGGTCGGAAGAATCGCCACCACTAGTTGCTACCGTTGGGTGACACAGCGCCAGCACTCTGTGGTGTATTGGATCGCACGCACACCCGGGAGGCACATGCCAACCGGCGAGGGTGCACCTGTGGGAGGGGCGCGTGGGGACGGAACTCAACCGCCGCTGGGAGTCCGGAACGCACGCGTACAGCGTCTCCGACCCCTTCGGCCAGGGCCCGCTGCCCTGGCTGCGCAGCCCGGACCAGTACCTGGCGGGCGCCGAGGGCGCCGTCCCCTGGTACGTCTCGGTGGACGCGCCGGGCCAGCAGCCCCTGGCCGGATGCACCAGACCCAAGCCACCGGTCGGCACCCCGCAGGGCGCCAACGACGTGGTGCAGCAGATCAAGGGCTTCGCCTCGGCCGGCATCGTCCGCCCCGGTGGCTCGGTGGACTTCCGGGTCACCGTCAACCCGCCCCGCGAGTTCACCGTCGACGTCTACCGGATCGGCCACTACGGCGGCGACGGCGCCCACCACATGACGTCCAGTCCGCTGATCGCCGGGCTGGCCCAGCCCGCCCCGCTGGTCGTCGCCCGGACCGTCTCCTGCCACCACTGGTGGCACTCCTGGCGGCTGCAGATCCCCGCCCACTGGCCGCCCGGCGCCTACGTCGCCGTGCTGACCACCGGTGACATGCTGCACCGCAGCCACATCCCGTTCACCGTCCGGGACTTCGAGGACCAGGCGTACGCCGCCGAGCTGCTGCTGGTGCTCCCCGACGTGACCTGGCAGGCGTACAACCTCTTCCCCGAGGACGGCCGCAGCGGCGCCAGCCTCTACCACGCCTGGGACGACCAGGGCCGGCTGGTCGGCGAGCCGGAGGCGGCCGTCACCGTCTCCTTCGACCGTCCGCACGCCACCGCCGGCCTGCCGCTGCACGTCGGCCACGCCTACGACTTCATCCGCTGGGCCGAGCGGTACGGCTACGACCTCTCCTACGCCACCGCCACCGACCTGCACGCAGGCCTGGTGGACCCGTCCCGGCACAAGGCGCTGGTCTTCCCCGGCCACGACGAGTACTGGTCCGAGCCGATGCGCCGGGCCGCCGAGCGGGCCCGCGACGGCGGCACCTCGCTGGTCTTCCTCTCGGCCAACACCATGTACTGGCGGGTCGAGCTGAGCCCCGCGCCCTCGGGCGAGCCCAACCGGCTCCTCAACTGCCGCAAACGGCAGAAGGTCGGGCCGGGGAGCCAGGCCGCCGGGGTCTCCGGCTCCGCCAGCGCGCTCTGGCGGGACGCCGGCGAGCCCGAGCAGCACCTGCTCGGCCTCCAGTACTCGGGCCGGGTCGCCGCCCCCGTCCCGTTGGTGGCCCGGCACACCGCGCACTGGCTCTGGGACGGTACCGGCGTCCATGAGGGCGACGAACTGCCCGGGCTGGTGGCCGGCGAGGCCGACCGCTACTACCCCAAGGTGGCCCTGCCCGAGCACACCGAGCGGGTGCTGCTCGCGCACTCCCCGTACCGGGACCTCGCCGGGCGCACCCGGTACCAGGAGACGTCGCTCTACCGGGCGCCCAGCGGCGCGTACGTCTTCGCCGCCGGCACCTTCGCCTGGTCGCCCGCGCTGGACCGGCCCGGCCTCACCGACGAGCGGATCCAGCGGGCCACCGCCAACCTGCTGGACCGCCTCTGCAAGAACGGCTGAGCCGCAGGCCTGCCCCGGTGGCTCGGCCGGGCGGCGCCGGGCCGGGCCACCCCACGGGCCCGGGCCGTCGGGGCCGGTGCGGGCGTCATGACAGACTCAGGGGCAGTGACCTCCCCTTTCGCGCCCCACGCCCGCGAACGACCCCTGAGGACTGAGACGACCTTGAGCGGATTTGTCACCAAGCCCGAGCCGGTCCAGGTGCCCGGCCTGGTCCACCTGCACACCGGCAAGGTGCGCGACCTCTACCGCGCCGAGTCGGGTGACCTCGTGATGGTCGCCAGCGACCGCATGTCGGCCCACGACTGGGTCCTGCCGAACGAGATCCCCGACAAGGGCCGCATCCTCACCCAGCTCTCGCTGTGGTGGTTCGAGCGGATCGCCGACATCGTGCCCAACCACGTGATCTCCACCGAGGTCCCGGCCGGCGCCCCCGCCGACTGGAAGGGCCGCACGCTGGTCTGCCGCAGCCTGGAGATGATCCCGGTCGAGTGCGTGGCCCGCGGCTACCTGGCCGGCTCCGGCCTGGCCGAGTACAACGCCGACCGGACGGTCTGCGGCATCGCCCTGCCCGAGGGCCTGGAGAACAGCTCCGAGCTGCCCGCCCCGATCTACACCCCGGCGCTCAAGGCCGAGGTCGGCGAGCACGACGAGAACGTCTCCTACGAGGAGACCGCCCGCCGGATCGGCGCCGAGCTCGCCAACCAGCTGCGCCGCACCACCCTGGACGTCTACGCCCGGGCCCGGGACATCGCCCGCGACCGCGGCATCATCCTGGCCGACACCAAGTTCGAGTTCGGCCTGCTCGACGGCGAGCTGGTGATCGGTGACGAGGTGCTCACCCCGGACTCCTCCCGCTTCTGGCCCGCCGACCAGTGGCAGCCCGGCCGCTCGCAGCCGTCCTTCGACAAGCAGCTCATCCGCGACTGGCTGGTCTCCCCGGCCTCCGGCTGGGACCGCCACAGTGAGCTGCCGCCGCCGGAGCTGCCCGCCGAGATCGTCGAGCAAACCCGCGCCAAGTACGCCGAGGTCTACGAGCTGCTGACCGGCACCTCCTGGGCGTGAGCCCCTCGGGCGCGTCCGGCGCCCCCTGCCACGCGGGAAGCGCCGGACGCGCCCCACCTCGCCCGCGGGCGCGGCCGGGTCTCAGATCCAGCCGTGCTCGCGGGCGATCCGCACCGCCGCATGGCGGTTCTCGGCGCCCAGCTTGCCGGCCGCCGAGGAGAGGTAGTTGCGGACCGTCCCCTGGGAGAGTGCCGCGCGCTCGGCGATCTCGGCGATCGAGGTGCCGTCGGCGGCCAGCTCCAGCACGTCCGTCTCGCGCGGGGTCAGCGGCGTCTCGCCCGCGCTGATCGCGTCCGCCGCGAGCTCCGGGTCGACGTACCGGGCGCCCGCCAGCACCGTGCGGATGATCCCGGCCAGATCCGCCGCCGAGACCGTCTTCGGCAGGAAGCCGCGCACCCCGACCTCCAGCGCCCGCTTCAGATAGCCCGGGCGGCCGTGGCCGGTGACGATCATCGTGCGGCAGTCCGGAAGCACCCGCCGCAGCTCGGTGGCCACCTCGATGCCGTCCAGGCCGGGCATCTGGAGGTCGAGCACCGCGACATCGGGGCGGTGCGCCTTCGCCATCGTCAGCGCCTCCGGGCCGGAGGCGGCCTGGGCGACCACGGTGATGTCCTCCTCCAGGGAGAGCAGCGCGGCCAGCGCCCCGCGGATCAGATGCTCGTCGTCAGCGAGCAGGACGCGCACGGGGGCGGTGTCGGTCATCGGGCGGGCCTTCCTGCGGTGGCGGGCGTGCGGTGGATCGGAGCGGCCGGGTGGACCGGAGCGGGACGGCGGCTCAGAGCGGGACGGTGGCGAGCATCCGGAACCGGCCCGGTCCGGCCTCCGGGACGGTCAGCTCGCCGTCGTGCGCGGCCAGCCGTTCCCGCAGCCCGCGCAGCCCGGTACCGCTGCCCTGGGAGGGGATCGGCACCGCCGGCACCCCGTCATTCTCCAGCTCCAGCACCGCCCGGCCGTCCTCCCGGCGCAGCCTGATCGCGCAGTGGCCCGCCTCGCTGTGCCGCAGCACGTTGGTGGTCGCCTCGCGGATCACCCAGCCGAACACCGACTGCACCGGCTGCGGCAGCTGGTCGGCGTCCTCGCCGAGGTCGATCTCGCAGCGCACGTCGGCGGCGCGGAGCACCGCGCGGGCGCCGATCGCCTCGGCGTGCAGGTCCGCCGTGCGGTAGCCGCGGATCACGTCCCGGACCTCCCGCTGCGACTCCTGGGCGATCCGCTGCACCTCGGTCATCTGGTCGGCGGCCTCCGGGCGGCCGCGCCGGGCCAGCTGGACGGCGAGCTCGCTCTTCAGCGCGATCGTGGTGAGGTTGCGGCCCATCACGTCGTGCAGGTCCCGGGAGAACCGCAGCCGCTCCTCGGCGACGGCCAGCCGGGACTGTGCCTCGCGGGCGGCGTCCAGCTCCCAGACGACGCCCTGGAGCCAGGCGCACCCGCGGCAGCTGAGGCCGATGAAGGCCATCGCGACGAGGTCGCCGACCAGCATGCCGGCGGCCGCCGGGGCGCCGAGCCCGGCCAGCAGTGTGGCCGGGACGACCAGCAGCCGGGCGCCGATCCCGGTGAGGCACGCCTGCCGCATGGACAGGCCCACGCTCGCCGGGCCGAAGGCCGATGCCGCCAGCGCGGAGACGACCACCGCGGTGAACGGCGGACCGGTGTCCTCCGGTCCGCCGGTGGGGCCCAGCAGCAGGACGGCCCAGGAGCCGGCGATCGCCACCCCGCCGGTCAGCAGGAGCCAGCGCAGGTGGTCGGACGGCCGTTTCAGGTAGTGGTCGAGCGAGGTGCGGAACGCCCGGAAGGCCAGCAGCGTGGTGGCCAGGCCGACGACCATGCTGACCCGGACGGCGTCGCGGGGCTGTTCCTGCTGGGCGGCGGATCCGACGGCCAGCAGGATCACCATCATCAGGATCAGCGGCATCAGGTAGAGCGACCAGCGCAGGTAGAGCTCGGAACGCTGCGGCTTGCCGTAGGCCTTCCAGGTACGCACCAGCCTCGGTACGCCCATCTGCCCGCCCCCCGTTCGATCATGATCATTGCTTCGCTCTTCCTATCAGAGAAGGCTCAGCGGCGCGGCTCCCAGCGGAAGTAACGGACGGCACCCCAGACCGCGAGGCCCAGCCAGACGGCGCCGGTGACCAGGTGCGGGGCGGCGGTGGCCCAGGTGCCGGCGAAGCCGGTCGCGGCCTCGGAGCCGTCGGTGCCGAACCAGCCGACGCGGATCAGCTGGAAGGCCGGCGTGGTGGGCAGCAGCCGGCAGAAGTCGGCGACGCCGTCCGGCATGACCTCCAGCGGGAAGAACAGGCCGGAGCCGAACTGGGTGAGCAGCAGGACCGGCATGGTGGTGATGCCCGCGCTCTCGACGGTCCGGGTGAAGGCGCTGGAGATCGCGGCCAGCGCCATCAGGGTGCCGACGACCAGCACCAGCCCGACGGCCAGCAGCAGGGGGTTGACCGGCACGGTGAGGTGCAGGGCGCTGGCGCCGACCACCCCGATGACGGCGCACATCAGCAGGGCGAGGCCGACCGAGGGCACCGCGGTGCCGGCCAGGATCTCGGCGTCCCGGGCCTCGCCGGTGCGCAGCCGCTTGAGCACCAGCTCGCCGCGGCGGGCCACGTACGCGGCGGTCAGGTTGTAGTAGACGACGAAGACCAGCACCATCCCGACCGCGCCGTTGACCAGCAGCGAGTCGACGTCGAGACCGGGGTTGTCCTTGGCCTGCTGGTCGAGCACGCTCTTCAGCCCGCCGATCAGCAGCAGCGGCAGCAGCAGGGCGGTGAACAGCGCGGTGCGGTTGCGCACCAGCAGGGTGGCCTCGGCCCGGCCGAGGGCGAGCAGGCGGCGGCCGGCGGTGCTCTGCGGGCCGGCGGCGGACAGGGCGGCGGCGGGGGCGGCGGTGGTCATCGGGCGAGTCCGATCAGGCGGCGGCGGGCGGTGGGGGCGGCCGGTGCGTCGGCCGGGGGCCGGTGGGCGGCCTCGGAGGCGATGGCGAGGAAGGCCTCCTCCAGCGAGGCGCTGCGGGCGTCGAGGTCGCCGAGCGCGATGCCGTGGTGGTCGGCCCAGCCGAGCAGCTCGGTGAGGGTGGCCTGGAGCCGGGGGGTGTGCACGGTGATCCGGCGGCCGACGGCGAGGACCTCGGCCCCGGGCAGCGGGGGGAGCGAGGCGCCGGAGAACTCGGGGAGTTCGAAGGTGATCCGGGACGGGCGGCCCGCGATCACCTCGGCCACGGTGCCGGTGGTGACGACCCGGCCGCCGTGCATGATGGCCAGCCGGTCGGCCAGCGCCTCGGCCTCCTCCAGGTAGTGCGTGGTGAGCAGCACCGTGGTGCCCTGGGCGCGCAGCTCGCGGACCAGGCGCCAGACGGCTGCGCGGGCCTCCGGGTCGAGGCCGGTGCTGGGCTCGTCCAGGAAGAGCACCTCGGGGCGGCCGAGCAGGGCCATCGCCAGGTCGAGCCGGCGCCGCTCGCCGCCGGAGAGCTGCTTGACCCGGACGTTGCGGCGGGCGGTCAGGCCGACGAGCTCCAGCGCCTCGTCCACCGGGCGGGTGCGGCTGGTCATTCCGGCCCAGCTGCGGCCGGTCTCGGCGACGGTGAGGTCGCCGGGGAACCCGCCCTCCTGGAGCATGATGCCGATCCGGGGGCGGACGGCGGCCCGCTCGCGGTGCGGGTCGTGGCCGAGCACCCGGACCTCACCGCCGGTCGGGGCGGCGAGGCCCTCGATCAGCTCCATGGTGGAGGTCTTGCCGGCCCCGTTGGTGCCGAGCAGTGCGAACAGTTCGCCCTTGCCGACGGTGAGGTCGACGCCGCGCACCGCGTGGTAGCCGTCGGTGCCGGAGCCGTAGTGGCGGTGGAGGCCGGTGACCTCGATCACGGGCTCGCTCGGGGCGGGGGGCTGGCTCGTTTCCATGCCTCAAGCCTTCCGCCGCCCGGGCGCCGCGGGCAGTGCGCGCCGTCATGAGAACGCGGTGCGGTTACCCGGGTCGGCGATGACAAATGTCATCGGCCCGGGCCCGGGGGCGGGCCGGGGAATACCGGCAAGGAACGCCGAAGGGCCCCCTCGATCGAGGGGGCCCTTCGTACTGGAGCGGACGACGAGATTCGAACTCGCGACCCTCACCTTGGCAAGGTGATGCTCTACCAACTGAGCCACGTCCGCAGGTCTGACTATTGAGTTGTGCTGTGCTCGCGCACTGCGAGCGGACGACGAGATTCGAACTCGCGACCCTCACCTTGGCAAGGTGATGCTCTACCAACTGAGCCACGTCCGCATGGTGCCTGGTGGGGCACCCGCCGCCTCTCGGGATCTCTCCGTTGCGGCGACGAGGAATACTCTACAGCATCGTTCGGGGTGGTCGCCCCACCCTTTCGGGCAGGTGGGACGACCGGGCCCCGGCGGGGTCAGTTCGCCTCGGCGAACGCCTCGTACACGTGCTTGGGGATGCGGCCCCGGGCGGGCAGCTCCATGCCGCGCGACTGGGCCCAGGCGCGTACGGCGGCCGGGTCCGGGGTGAGTGCGGTACGGCGGAAGGACTTTCCGGTGCGGCTCTGGCGGCGGCCGGCCGCGACGAACGGAGCGAGGGCCTCCCGCAGCTTTTCCGCGTTGTCCAGGGACAGGTCGATCTCGTAGGACTTCCCGTCGACGCCGAAGTGGACGGTTTCCGCGGCGGCACCGCCGTCCAGGTCGTCGGAGAGCGTGACGACTACACGCTGAGCCATGGGTGTCAATCCTCTCGGGCAATTCGGCCGAAGGGCGCGGGGTGCGCTCCCGTGGCCTGATGTGCACCACACGCGCAAGCGCATACGGGCAGGCCTGATGGCGTGCCGGATACGCAGCACTTGCCGCGGCAGGTGGCCCTATTCTGCACCCGAAGCGGGTCGAAATCGAAGAGTCCGGCTTTCTTTTCCGGATATTCACGTGTCTTCGCCGGAGTACCGGATACCGGCGCACTCGGCTGGCCGATCTGTCCCGGAGTGCCGGTATTCGGGTGCTCTTCGGCGGTTCTCGTTCGGGGAGCCGAATCCGCAGAAATGGGGTGCCGGCCGGGGCGGGGCGCGGGCCCGGAACCCTTGCGGCGTAAGGGTCTCGGGTCTACGCGCGTCGCCCGCCCCGGTCAGCAATCGCGCCCGAAACCCCCGGTAGTCTGGAGTTCCCCCGCCTCACGAAGACACCACCGGGAGTGCCAGTGGCACGCGTCGTAGTCGACGTCATGCTCAAGCCGGAGATCCTCGACCCCCAGGGACAGGCGGTGCAACGCGCACTGCCCCGTCTCGGATTCACCGGGATCGCCGACGTCCGCCAGGGCAAGCGCTTCGAGCTGGAGCTGGAGGGCCCGGTCGACGACGCCGCGCTCGCCCGTATCCGCGAAGCCGCCGAGACCTTTCTCGCCAACACCGTGATCGAGGACTTCACCGTCCGCATCGAGGAGGAGGCGAAGTGACCACCCGCGTCGGCGTCGTCACTTTCCCCGGTTCCCTCGACGACCGCGACGCCCAGCGCGCGGTCCGCCTGGCCGGCGCCGAGCCGGTCGCCCTCTGGCACCGTGACAAGGATCTCCACCAGGTCGACGCCGTCGTCCTGCCGGGCGGATTCAGTTACGGCGACTATCTGCGCTGCGGCGCGATCTCCCGCTTCTCCCCGGTGATGGCCACCATCATCGAGCAGGCGAAGCTGGGAATGCCGGTTCTCGGTATCTGCAACGGCTTCCAGGTGCTCTGCGAATCGCACCTGCTGCCCGGCGCGCTCACCCGCAACGACTCGCTGCACTTCATCTGCCGCGACCAGAAGCTGCGCATCGAGAACAACGGCACCGCCTGGACCCGGGATTACTCGGTCGGACAGGAAATCGTCGTCCCGCTGAAGAACGGCGAGGGCCGCTTCGTCGCGGACGCGCACGTCCTGGACGAACTGGAGGCGGAGGGCCGGGTGGTCGCCCGTTACCTGGACGTCAACCCGAACGGTTCGTACCGCGACATCGCCGGCATCACCAACGCCGCCGGCAATGTCGTCGGCCTGATGCCGCACCCGGAGCACGCCGTGGAGCCGCTCACCGGTCCGACCGTCGAGGGCCTGGGCTTCTTCACTTCCGTACTGAAGCAGCTGGTGAACGCCTGATGAGCCTCGACACCGTCAAGAACGCCGAGCAGACCCCGGACGCCGCCCAGCCCTGGGCCGAGCTCGGCCTCAAGCAGGACGAGTACGCGCGCATCCGCGAGATCCTCGACCGTCGCCCGACCGGCGCCGAGCTCGCGATGTACTCCGTCATGTGGTCGGAGCACTGCTCGTACAAGAGCTCCAAGGTCCACCTGAAGCAGTTCAGCGAGAAGAAGCCGCAGAGCGACGCGATGCTCGTCGGCATCGGCGAGAACGCCGGTGTGGTCGACGTCGGCCAGGGCTACGCGGTCACCTTCAAGGTCGAGTCGCACAACCACCCGTCGTACATCGAGCCCTACCAGGGCGCGGCCACCGGCATCGGCGGCATCGTGCGCGACATCCTGGCGATGGGCGCCCGCCCGGTCGCCGTGATGGACCCGCTGCGCTTCGGTGCGGCCGACCACCCGGACACCCGGCGCGTGCTGCCGGGGATCGTCGCGGGCATCGGCGGCTACGGCAACTGCCTGGGCCTGCCGAACATCGGCGGCGAGGTCGTCTTCGACTCCTGCTACCAGGGCAACCCGCTGGTCAACGCGCTCTGCGTGGGCGTGATGAAGCACGAGGACATCCACCTCGCGCAGGCCTCCGGCGCCGGCAACAAGGTCATCCTGTACGGGGCCCGCACCGGCGGCGACGGCATCGGCGGTGTCTCGGTGCTCGCCTCCGAGACCTTCGACGCCACCGGCCCGGCCAAGCGCCCGGCCGTCCAGGTCGGCGACCCGTTCCAGGAGAAGCTCCTCATCGAGTGCACCCTGGAGATCTTCTCCGAGAAGCTCGTCAAGGGCATCCAGGACCTCGGCGGCGCCGGCCTCTCCTGCGCCACCTCCGAGCTGGCCTCGGCCGGCTCCGGCGGTATGCGGATCGAGCTGGACACCGTCCCGCTGCGCGACAACACGCTCTCGCCCGAGGAAATCCTCATGAGCGAGTCGCAGGAGCGCATGTGCGCCATCGTCGAGCCCGGCAAGGTCGACCGCTTCCTGGAGATCTGCGAGAAGTGGGACGTCATCGCCACCGTCATCGGTGAGGTGACCGACGGCGAGCGGCTGGAGATCTTCTGGCACGGCGAGCTGGTCGTGGACGTGCCGCCGCGCACCGTCGCCCACGAGGGCCCGACCTACCAGCGCCCGTACGCCCGCCCGAGCTGGCAGGACGCGCTGCAGGCCGACGCCCCGAGCGCCGAGCGCCTCGCCCGGCCGACCACCGGTGAGGGCCTGAAGGCCGACCTGCTCAAGGTCGCCGGCAGCCCCAACCAGGCCTCCAAGTCCTGGATCACCGACCAGTACGACCGCTACGTGCTCGGCAACACCGTGCTCTCGGTGCCCGAGGACTCCGGCATGATCCGGATCGACGACGAGACCAACCTCGGCGTCTCGGTCGCCACCGACGGCAACGGCCGCTACACCAAGCTGGACCCGTACACCGGTGCCCAGCTGGCCCTCGCCGAGGCGTACCGCAACGTCGCGGCCGGCGGTGCCAAGCCGCTCGCCATCTCCGACTGCCTCAACTTCGGCTCCCCCGAGGACCCGGACGTCATGTGGCAGTTCGCCGAGGCGACCCGCGGCCTGGCCGACGCCTGCCTGGAGCTCGGCACCCCGGTCACCGGCGGCAACGTCTCGCTCTACAACCAGACCGGCGAGGTCGCCATCCACCCGACCCCCGTGGTCGCGGTGCTCGGCGTCATCGACGACGTCACCCGGCGCACCCCGATCGGCTTCGCCGAGGAGGGCCAGCTGCTCTACCTGCTCGGTGAGACCGAGGACGAGCTGGGCGGCTCGGCCTGGTCGCAGGTGGTCCACGACCACCTCGGCGGTCTGCCGCCCAAGGTCGACCTGGGCCGCGAGAAGCTGCTCGGCGAGATCCTGATCGCCGCCTCGCGCGACGGCATGATCGACGCCGCGCACGACCTCTCCGACGGCGGCCTGGGCCAGGCCCTGGTGGAGAGCTGCCTCAAGGGCGGTCACGGCGCACGGATCATCGTGCCCGAGGGCCAGGACCCGTTCGTGTTCCTGTTCTCCGAGTCGGCCGGCCGCGCGGTTGTCGCGGTTCCGCGCAGCGAGGAGCTCCGGTTCAACGACATGTGCACCGCGCGCGGCCTGCCGGCCACCCGGATCGGCGTGGTCGACGGCGATGTGCTGGACGTCCAGGGGCAGTTCACCGTGTCGCTGGCCGAGCTGAAGGACGCCCACACCGGCGTCATCGAGGCTCTGATCGCCTGATCGCCCGGCGAACGGCGAGTGCTCGGGGGCGGACGGTTCGGCTGAACCGTCCGCCCCTCGGCGTATGTTGGGGCCCATGCCTGCCAAGTCCCGTACGTACCAGCCCGCGAAGGTCCGCGCCGCGCTCGCGGGGCAGACCGAGGCGCTGCGCGCCGCCGTCCGTGAGCTCTGTGCCGCCCCGGACGCCGAGCGGCTGCTGGCCCGGCCGACCAGGTTGGGGCAGTGGCGGGTACGCGAGCTGCTGGCGCACCTGGCGGTCCAGCTCGACTGGGTGCCGGCCCACCTGGACGACCCGCTGGAGGGGCGCCCGCCGCTGGACCTGCTGCGCTGGGTGGCCCGGGTGGCCGAGGTCGCGCCGCTGCTGGACGCCGGGGCGCGGGAGCACGCCGGGGCGGAGTTCGCCGGGGGCCCAGCCGCGGTGGCGGCCGCCTTCGACCGGGCCGCCGACGCCCTGCTGGCCGTCCTCGACCGCCCCGAAGCCGCCGACCCGCAGCGGCGGTTCGAGATCCGGCTCGGCTCGATGCTGCTCGCCGACCTGCTGGTGACCCGGCTGGTCGAGGCGGTCGTGCACGCCGACGACCTGGCCGACGCGCTCGGCCTGGCCGCCTTCCCACACGACCGGCAGGCGCTGGCCGCCGTCACCCGGCTGCTCGCCGACGCCCTGGCCGACCAGGCACCCGGCGGCGCGGTCGAGCTGCGGGTGCCGCCGTACGCCGTGGTGCAGGCCGTCGAGGGCCCCCGGCACACCCGGGGCACCCCGCCGAACGTGGTCGAGACCGACCCGCTGACCTGGATCCGGCTCGCCACCGGCCGGGCCGACTGGGCGACGGCGGTGGACGACGCGGCCGTCTCGGCCAGCGGCGAGCGGAGCGACCTGCGCGGACACCTGCCGCTGCTGGGCTGACGGTCAGGCGTGCAGCTGGGCGGCGAGCTTCTCGGTCAGCCGCTGCAGGGCCTCCCCGGTGAGCGCCTTGTCGACGGCGGGCGCCGAGGTCCCCTGGCTGACCATCAGGGCGAGGTCGCCGTGGTTCGTGACCGGGAGCCGGGCGATGCCGACCAAGGCCTCGCCGGGGGTGGTCCCGCTCCCACCGGGGGCGGGTTGCTCGGTGGACACCTTGACCAGCTGGCCGCTGGTGAGTTGGCCGGCGGCCTGGATGTAGGGCAGGGCCAGGTTGACGGCGACCTTATCCCCCGGCGCGGCGACGACGGCGATCTCCACCGGGGTCGTTCCGGCGGTGTAGGAGCACCAGACCTGGACGCTTTCGGGCCGCGCCGGGATCGAGGCGACCGACGGGGTCGGGGTCACCCCAGGCGGGAGCGGCTGGGCGGCCTCGGCGGGCACGACATCGACCCGGACAGGCTTGTCCCCGCCGGCCGGGGTGACGGTGCGTTCGATCCCACTGGCCTTCAGTGCCGCGGCCAGGTCGAGACCGAACGGGCAGAACGGGGAGGAACCGAGGCCCTGCGCCGTCGACTTCAGCTTGGCGTAGGAGAGCTTCGCGCCGTCGGCCGGGGCGTCGGACCCGCTGGACGAGCAGGCGGCCGTGCTGAGCAGCAGCCCGGTCGAGGCCAGCAGGGCGAGTGCTGTCTTACGGTCAGTTGTCATCCGGTCAGCCTACGGCGCCCGTTGCTACGGGACGGAGGGACCGCCGAGGTAGCTGCCGTCCGCCGAGTACGGCCAGGCGTTCGGCTCGCAGCCCTTGAGGCCGTAGATCTGCTGCATCATCGCGGGCGCCGGCTTGCCCTTGGCCGGGCAGGTCTCGTGGCCGTGGCCGATCCGGTGCCCCACCTCGTGGTTGACGATCAGCGCCCGGTACTCGTCGATCGGGCCGCTGAACTGCGGGGAACCGGTGTTCCAGCGCTTGACGTTGACCAGCACCTGGTTGCCGACGTTGCAGTTCACCTCGCCGTGGGTGTCCAGCCCGGCCGCGCCGCAGATCCTGTCCACGGTGGCCGGCGAGGCGATCTTCACGGTGAAGTCGTACGCGCCGCTCGCCACCATCTGGAAGCCGTTCTTGCGGTCGTTGGTCCAGCCCCGCTTGTCGGCCAGGATGCCCTGGACCTGTGCGGCGGCGGCCGCCGGGTCGATCCCGATGCCGTCCTCGACCTCCACCCGGTAGCGGCGGACGGGGCCCTTGCCCACCGCCGCGGCCGCGCCGGGGGCGACGGTGAAGGTGCCCGCGCCCTTGCTGGGGCCCGGGTCCGGGGCGCTCGGCTCGGGAGCGGCCGGCTCCGGGGCGGGTGGCGGGGTGGGCTGCTGCGAGGGGGTCGGCGCCGGCGTCGGCGCGGCGGCCGGGGCGGGTGCGGCCCGGGTGCCGCCGTCGGACGGGGCGACCCGGCCCTGGGCGGTCTGGCCGCCGCCGGGCGGGGTGGCGGGGCGGTTCAGGACGTAGAGCGTGCCGCCGAGTATCGCCACGGCCGCCACCAGCGCGGTGATCATCCCGGGCCCGGGCCCGCGGCGCCGACGGCGCCGTCTGCGCCCGCCGCCGGCCTGGCCACGGCCGCCGCGGGCCCGGGGGGCGGCGGCGGGGGAGGCTCCGGTCCGGGCCGCCGCACCGCGGGAGCTGCGCGCGCGGGAGCCGCGCTGGTCGGGTCGGGCTGCGGGCACAGTGGGGCTTTCCTGTCGGACCGTGGGGCCGCAGAGCCTTCGAACTTGTGTGCGTCCCCCTCGCCCGGTAACCCTGGCATGGAGGCCCGGTGAATGTCCACATACCGGGTATACGGCCGATCCAGGACCGCCCCCGTCGCCTCGACGGGCGGCGGGGGCGGCGGGTCCGGACGCGCTGGCCGGGCGAGTCGAGGGGGTCAGCCCAGGGTGGCGGCGGCGGTCGGCGAGCTGTCCCGGAGGAACTGCGCGCAGCGCTCCGCCTCCTCCTTCTCCTCGATCGCGGCGGCGGCCCGGCCGAGCGCGTGCAGCGCCCGCAGGAAGCCGCGGTTCGGCTCGTGCTCCCACGGCACCGGGCCGTGGCCCTTCCAGCCCGCGCGGCGCAGCGAGTCCAGCCCGCGGTGGTACCCGGTACGGGCGTACGCGTAGGACTCGACGGTGCGGCCGGCGGCGAAGGCGTCGTCGGCGAGCTGGGCCCAGGCCAGCGAGGAGGTCGGGTACTTCGCCGCGACCTCGGCCGGGGAGGCGCCGCCGGCCAGCAGCTCCAGCGGAGCGGGCTCGGCGGGCAGGTGCGTCGGGGGCGGACCCCCGAGGAGGTTCTGGCCCGCGAAGGAGTTCTCGTGTGCACTCATGCCCCCCAGTGAACCACTGGGGGGCACGAGTGCAGACCCTGCCTGCGGCGGTGGCCCGACTTCTGGCCGCCTTGCTTCAGGCCGCGCCCTGCTTCAGGCCGTGCGCTACTTCAGGCGGTTGCCGGCCGAGCGGAGCTGCTGGGCGGCCTCCAGCACGCGGGCGGCCATGCCGGCCTCGGCCAGCTTGCCCCAGGTGCGCGGGTCGTAGGTGTTCTTCTTGCCGACCTCGCCGTCGACCTTCAGCACGCCGTCGTAGTTCGCGAACATGTGCCCCGCGACCGGGCGGGTGAAGGCGTACTGGGTGTCGGTGTCCAGGTTCATCTTCACGACGCCGTTCTCCAGCGCGGTGGCGATCTCCTCCGCGGTGGAGCCCGAGCCGCCGTGGAAGACGAAGTCGAACGGGTCGGTCTTGCCGTACTGCTTGCCGATCGCGTCCTGCAGCTCGCGCAGCAGCTCCGGCTTCAGGACGACGTTGCCCGGCTTGTAGACGCCGTGCACGTTGCCGAAGGAGGCGGCCAGCAGGTAGCGGCCCTTCTCGCCCAGGCCCAGGGCCTCGGCGGTGCGGACGGCGTCGTTGACGGTGGTGTACAGCTCGTCGTTGATCTCGTGCGTGACGCCGTCCTCCTCGCCGCCGGTCGGGGTGATCTCGACCTCAAGGATGATCTTGGCGGCGACGGCCTGGGCCAGCAGCTCCTCGGCGATGGCCAGGTTGTCGTTCAGGGTCTCGGCCGAGCCGTCCCACATGTGCGACTGGAACAGCGGGTTCAGGCCCTTGGCCACGCGCTCGGCGGAGATCGCCAGCAGCGGGCGGACGTAGCCGTCCAGCTTGTCCTTCGGGCAGTGGTCGGTGTGCAGCGCGACGGTGATGTCGTACTTGGCGGCGACGATGTGCGCGAACTCGGCGAGCGCGACGGCGCCGGTCACCATGTCCTTGTTGTGCTGGCCGCCCAGGAACTCCGCACCACCGGTCGAGATCTGGATGATGCCGTCGCTCTCGGCCTCGGCGAAGCCGCGCAGGGCGGCGTGCAGGGTCTGCGAGGAGGTGACGTTGATGGCCGGGTAGGCGAACTTGCCCGCCTTGGCCCGGTCCAGCATCTCGTTGTAGACCTCGGGAGTTGCGATGGGCATGCGATCCGCTCCTGTCGGGTTGCGGCGTACGGACGGTGCTGTCCGACGCTGTGTACGCCTTCGTTACGACTCCGGGGCGCCGGCAGCCGAGCGCGGCATTGCGGTGCGGCTCTCCGGTACCTGGGTTCGAGGCGGCCGCCGCGGTACGACAATGAGGGTGGTTTGCGACCGCGGTCCGGACGCCCGTGCCATCTTCCCAGACTTGCGCTCCGGGGTCAGCATGCAGCCCGCCAGTCGGACGGGGCCCTGCCTGCCGGGCGCCAGGCTACGAGACGCGCCGCGGGGGTGCTACGAAAGGATGAGGGTCCTCTCGGCCACCGGGGCGAAGCTCTGGTAAAGACGGGCCCGCTATCCTGCGGCCGTGGACTACAACCAGCTGGCCGTCAACCTGCTCGACGCCAAATCACTGATCTCGTCCCTCGGTGCCATCGGGCTGATCGCGATCATCTTCGCGGAGACCGGCCTTCTGGTCGGGTTCTTCTTCCCGGGGGACTCCCTGCTCATCATCGCGGGCGTCGCCGCCTCGAACGCCGCCTCGTCGGTGCTCGGCGAAGGGACGAAGCTGCCGATCGCGGCCCTGCTCATCGGGGCCCCGGTCGCGGCGATCGCCGGCGCCCAGCTCGGGCACCTGATCGGGGTGAAGGTCGGGCCGAAGATGTTCGACAAGCCCGAGTCGAAGATCTTCCGCCGCGAGTACGTGGTGAAGGCCGAGGAGTACTTCAACAAGTTCGGGCCCGGCAAGGCCGTGGTGCTGGCCCGATTCATGCCGATCGTCCGCACCTTCCTGAACCCGGTCGCGGGCACCCTGGAGATGCCCGCCCGGACGTTCTTCCTGTGGAACGTGATCGGCGGCGTGCTCTGGACCGAGTCGATGCTGCTCACCGGCTACTTCTTCGGTGACGCCCTCGCCCCGGTGATCGACAAGTACCTGATCCCGGCGGTGCTGCTGATCGTGCTGCTCTCGGTCTCGCCGATCCTGATCGAGGTGCTGCGCGAGCGCCGGAAGAAGAAGGCCGGTGGCGTCGGGGCCCTCGCCGAGGACGTCGAGACCGTCCAGGCCGGCGGGCGCCACCGCCGCGGCTGAGCCACGGCACGACGAGACGGCAGGGGCCGGGTTCCGTTCCACGTGGAACGGAACCCGGCCCCTGCCGTCTGTCCGGAGCCCGGTGCCCGGGGCCGTCAGAGGCCCAGGTCGTCCAGGTTGTAGGCGGTCACGTACGGAAGGCCCGTCGCCTCGACCGCGGCGGCGCCGCCGCGCTCCACGATCACCGCGACACCGACCACCTCGGCGCCCGCCTCGCGCAGGGCCTCGACGGCGGTCAGCACCGAGCCACCGGTGGTGGAGGTGTCCTCGACGGCCAGCACCCGGCGGCCCTTGACCTCCGGGCCCTCGATCCGGCGCTGCAGGCCGTGCGCCTTGCCCGCCTTGCGGACCACGAAGGCGTCCAGCTCCTGGCCGCGCGCGGCTGCGGCGTGCAGCATCGCGGCCGCCACCGGGTCGGCACCGAGGGTCAGACCGCCGACGGCGTCGTACTCCAGGTGGGCGGTCGCGTCCAGCATCACCCGGCCGACCAGCGGGGCGGCCTGGCCGTCCAGCGTGATCCGGCGGAGGTCGACGTAGTAGTCGGCCTCCTTGCCGGAGGAAAGGGTGACCTTGCCGTGCACGACGGCCTTGTCCTTGATCTGTGCCAGCAGGGCGTCGCGGTCGTTGCTCATGAGCGTTCAGTCTAGGGCGTCTCTGTCAGACACGCCCTCAGGGGGTGAGGGCCCGGCTAGCGTCGCCGCAGGGCCCTGACCAGCACCACGGCGCCGCCGACCAGCGCCACACCGCCGCCGATCATCCACGGCACGGCGCTGCGGCCACCCGGGCCCGGCACCACGATGCCGCCGGCCTCGCCGCCCCAGCGGGACGCCGCCCGAGCCCGGGCGCTGCGGGCCGGGAGGGCCGGGGCGTAGCGGCCGCGCGGCGGGGCGTGGTCCACCTCCTCGGCGGAGCGGCCGACGATGCTGCGGCGGACCGGGCCGCTGAGCACCGGCTCCTGCTCGTACTCGAAGGGGAGCTCGGTGGGGAGGTCGGTGGGCAGCTCCTCCTCGGCCGAGGCGGCGGGGACGTCGGTGCCGGCGGGCTCCTCGTCGTCGTCGTCGTGGCCGCCGGGGTCGCCGGTGGGGAGGCCGAAGCGCTCGGCGTCGGCGTCGGAGAAGGCGATCAGGTCGGAGAGGTCGTCGTCGAGGTCCTCACCGGGCTCGCTCTGGTGGTCCTCCAGGAAGAGCACGGTGGCGGTGGGCTCCTCGGCGTCCTCGTCCTCGGTCCCCTCGGTCTCCGCGGTCTCCGCAGGCTCCTCGTCCACAGTGTTCGCGGTCTCCTCGGCCTCGGCCGGTGCGGTGGTGTCCGTCGCGGCCTCCTCGGTCTCCTCGGTCTCCTCGGCGTCCGTGTCCGCGTCCGTGTCGGCGGCGTCCGGGGAGGCGAGGGCGGCGGCGAAGCGGTCCAGCAGACGGCGGCCGGTCGCGGCGAGGGTCTCCTCGTCGAACTCGGTCAGCCGACCGGTGGCGGACAGGTCGCCGGTGAAGCGGACCAGCGCGGTGCCGTCCTCGGCGCCGTCGGCGGCGCTGACCCGGACGGTGGCGGTCGCCTCGCCGCTGCCGCGGGCCTCCTGGCCCTCGGCGAACACGGTGAGCACGCCCTCACGGCCCTCGATCAGCGACAGCACGCCGCGGTAGGTGATGGTGGAGGAGCCGATCCGCAGCTTCAGCCGCCCGCCGATCTCCTCGGCGGGGCCGCTACCGACGGCGGCGGGCTCGGTGCTGAGACCCGGCACGCAACGGGCCAGCAGAGCCGGATCCTGCAGGGCCTGCCGGACCTGCTCGGCCGGCAACGGGACGACAACCTCATGCTCCATGTGACGGAGCCTACCGACCGAACCCCCGGTGGTCCCTGCTGCGGCCCCTACCTGTCGCGCCGACTTCTCCGGCCCGCCCCGGCCAGGCCCCCACGGCCCGCCGGACCGGGCCGGCCGTGCCGACGCGGCGGCACGGCCACATCCCCCGGGTCTCACCGCGGACCCAGGAGGCTGAGCGCCGCCGGGGGTCGTGCCGGGCGGAGGGCGGTGAGGCGGGCGGCGGCGGCGCGGAGGGTGTCCGGGGTGAGCGCGCGGGGCGGCGGGGCGTCCGGGGCGAGGCCCAGCGGGGGCTGGGTGGCGGCCGCGAGCAGGAAGGCCTGGCTGCCGCTGCTGCTGTCGCCGCTGTCGTCCGGCCCGGGCCGGCAGCTCGCGGCGGCGCCGCCCTGGACGGCGTACGGGACGGTCCGCAGGCCGGCCGCCCGCAGGCCGGACTCGACCTGCCAGAGGCTGTTCCGCTCGTCGCCGGCCCGGACGGCGAGCCGCCCGCCGGGGGAGAGCAGCCGGGTGGCGAGGCCGTAGAACTCCTGCGAGTGGAACTTCACCGTGCCTCCGTCGGCCGGTGCGGGCAGGTCGGCGAGGACGACGTCGAAGGTGCGGCCGCTCGGGCGGACGCTGCGCAGCCACTCCAGCGGGTCCGCGTCGGCGGTGCGGACCCGGGGGTCGTCCATCGAGCGACCGGAGAGCGCGGCCAGGCCGGGGTCGGTCCGGGCCAGCCGGGTGAGCGCCGGGTCGGCGTCGACGACCAGCACCGAGCGGACCCCGCTGTGCCGCAGCACCTCGCGCAGGGCCAGCCCGTCGCCGCCGCCGAGCAGCAGCACCCGGGCGTCCGGCCCGGCCGCCATCGCCGGGTGGACCAGCGCCTCGCTGCCCCGGTACTCGTCGGGGCCGCAGACCGCGAGCCGCCCGTCCAGGTAGAGCCGCAGCGGGCCCTCGGCCGGGCCGGTGAGCACGATCTCCTGGTACCGGCCGTGGGTGGCCAGGCGGACCTGCGCGCCGTACAGGGCGCTGCGGGCGACCCGTTCGATCGCGCCGGACCAGGCGGCGGCCGCGGTGAGGGCGGCCAGGACGAGCCCGCAGCACCCCCAGAGCAGCAGCCGGACCCTCGGCAACGGCTCCTCGCGGAACAGCCAGAGCACCACGGCGGCCCCGGCGACGGCGTTGACCGCGCCGGTGACCAGGGCGCCGGTGCCGGGCCCGAACGTGGGCAGGATCAGGAACGGGAAGGCCAGCCCGCCGATCAGCGCGCCCACGTAGTCGGCGGCGAAGAGGTCGGCCGCGGCCCGGCCGGCGTCCTCGCGGCGGATCCGTTGGATGAGCGTCATCAGCAGCGGGATCTCGGCGCCGATGAGGACGCCGATCAGGCAGGTCAGGCCGACCATCGCGGTCTGGTACCGGCCGATCCAGGCCCAGCAGGAGTACAGCGCGAGGACGGAGAGCCCGCCGGCGAGTGCGAGCGCGCACTCGACCAGGGCGAAGGCGGTGGCGGGGCGGCGGGTGAAGCGCTTGGCGAGCAGTGAGCCCAGGCCCATCGCGAAGACCATGACGGAGAGCACCACCGACGTCTGGGTGACGGAGTCCCCGAGGAGGTAGCTGCCGAGCGCCACGAGTTCGAGCTCGTAGACGAGTCCGCAGGCCGCACAGACGAACGCGGCCAGCAGGACGGTGAGCCGGGCGAGCCGGGGGCGGGCACGCAGCCGGCACCGACGGCGGGCGGGCAGGGGGGTCAGGCTCCGCCCGAGCCGGGGTGGGCTGCCGTCGTCGAGGGCGAGTCCCGACTGAGCGGGGGGACCGGCCGGATGATTGATCACGAACAAACGCTAGGCGACGTTCGGTGCGGACGGCTGCGTCCATTCGACGGACAGTGCGATACGTCGGGTTGACGGATCGTTCCTGCGTGCGAATGGAGGGCGGTCTGCGGGCGTATGCACGCCTCGGCCGCGGCTGTCGTGCTCACCGGGACAGCACCAGCGAGGAGCGGGTACAGACCAGCTGTCCCTCCTGCGGATAGGCGTGCCAGGTGCGCCAGAGCAGCCGGTCCGCGCTGCCCTGGGCGACCAGCGCGGTGAAAGCGCTCGGATCCCCCGGGAAGACGCCGGCCAGGCCGCGCGGGTGCCCCTCGACCAGGGCCAGCAACTCCTGGGCGCGGGCGGCGAAGTCGTGCGGCGGCAGCGCCTCGATCCGGGCCGCGAACTCGTACTCCCAGCCGTCCACCTGCTTGGCCACCCGGGCCGGCAGCGGGGTCCGGCGGCCGGGCAGGCAGGCGACGGTCTCCAGGCACTTGCCCGGCCCGGCGGCGATCACCACCTGGTGGGAGGCGCCGAGCAGCCGCAGCTGCAGGGTGCCGGGCGGACCGGGACGTCCGGCCCCGTCAAGTCTCAGGTCGCGGACCGCGAGAGCGGGCAGCGGTTCGCCGCCCAGGCACCAGGCCAGGTCACCCGCGCGGGTGTCCGTGTAGGAGGTCTGCAGTGTGGTGAGCATGCTCGGCTCCGCGTTTCAGCTCCGTGCGCGCCCGCCGAGCAGCAGCGAGTAAGGCCAGGCAGAGGCGAGGCTGTTCGTGGCTGTGCGGTCCAGGGCGCGGCCGACCGTGGAAGGAAGGATTCCGGCTGGAGATTCAGCAGCAGAGAAGCATGAATACGCCGGGTCCGTCGGTGATTTACCCAACTTTGTCAAGCATTCACCGTTTCGAGCTCACCTGCTTCCCGGCTCTGATCGACCCGGTGTGCGACTCTGCACAGCACGCGCCCTTCGCACCGGTCCACGCGCCGTGCACTCCGTGCGCACGCCGCCCGCAGGCCCTGTACGCCCCTGCCCTCCCATGTGCCCGGCGCGCGGTGGCACGCGAAGCGCCCGGACCTGCCGGGCAGGCATGGCGAATGCCCGACAGGCAGTAAACGCCCATGTCTGTCGGGCAAGTTGACGAATCGTCAGGACGTCCGGGCCATTCCGCCGATCCGTCAGATCCGGCTGAGCCTGGCCACCGCCTCCTGGAGGACGTCGACCCGCTTGCAGAACGTGAACCGGACGAGGGGGCGGCCGGCCTCCGGGTCGTCGTAGAAGACGGCGTTGGGGATGGCGACCACACCGCAGCGCTCGGGGAGAGTGCGGCAGAACTCGATGCCGTCCTTCTCGCCGAGCGGGGTGATGTCGGTGGTGATGAAGTACGTGCCCGCGGGAGTGAAGACCCGCAGGCCCGCCGCCGAGAGCCCCTCGGCCAGCAGATCGCGCTTGCGGAGCAGGTCGGCGCGGAGGGTGTCGAAGTAGTCGTCGGGCAGCCGCAGGGCCTCGGCGACGGCGTACTGGAAGGGCCCGGCGCTGACGTACGTCAGGTACTGCTTGGCGGTGCGGACAGCGGCGACCAGCGGGGCGGCGGCGGTGACCCAGCCGACCTTCCAGCCGGTGAAGGAGAAGGTCTTGCCGGCCGAGGAGATGGAGACGGTGCGCTCGCGCATGCCGGGGAGGGCGGCGATGGGGTGGTGGGCGCCGGTGAAGACGAGGTGCTCGTAGACCTCGTCGGTGACGACCAGCAGGTCGTGCTCGACGGCGAGGGCGGCGATCGCGGCCAGCTCCTCCGGGGTCAGGACGAGGCCGGTGGGGTTGTGCGGGGAGTTGAGCAGGAGCAGCCGGGTGCGCGGGGTGATCAGCGACCGGAGCCGGTCGAGGTCGGGGCGGAACGAGGGCGCCCGGAGGGTGAGCGGGACGCGGGTGGCGCCGGCCATGGCGATGCAGGCGGCGTACGAGTCGTAGAACGGCTCGAAGGCGATGACCTCGTCGCCGGGCTCCAGCAGGGCGAGCAGGGCGGCGGCGATGGCCTCGGTGGCGCCGGCGGTGACGAGTACCTCGGTGTCCGGGTCGTACGTGAGGCCGTGGAAGCGCTGCTGGTGCTCGGCGACGGCCTGCCGGAGTTCGGGGATACCGGGACCGGGCGGGTACTGGTTGCCGCGGCCGTCGCGCAGCGCCCGGACGGCGGCCTCGCGGATCTCCTCGGGCCCGTCGGTGTCGGGGAAGCCCTGGCCGAGGTTGATCGAACCGGTGGCGGTGGCGAGGGCCGACATCTCGGCGAAGATCGTCGTGCCCATCCCGTGCAGCCTGCGGTTCAGCAGCGGCCTCGTACCCATTGCGGCTCCTCACGCCTCGTCGTCGGCCCCATCCTCGGCCCGGCGGCGGCCGGAGACAAGGACGGCCCACCACCGGGGTCTGCCGGTGGCGGGCCGTGCCGTGGGAAGCCGGTGGGGTCAGGCCTCGTCGGTGCCCTCGGGGGCCTCGCCGTCGCCCTCCTCGCCCTCGATCTCCTTCTGGAGACCGAGGCGCTCGACGATCCACTGCTCGAAGCCGACGGCGGCCTGGGTCCAGTTGGCGGTGGTGGTGACGAAGTAGTCCAGGTTGACGCCGGTGCCGACGATCATCTGGGCCTCGCCGATCAGGCGGACCACGCCGTCCTCGTGGGTGTGGGTGTAGACCTTGGGCCAGAGGGTCTCGCGGTTCCACTCGTCGATCAGGTCGAGGATCTCGCCCTTGTCCTCCAGCGGGTACGCGCGGTCGTAGAACGCGCGGACCGCGAAGAGCTCCTTCTGCTCGCCGCGGAACATGTAGTAGACGCGGAAGCCCTCCCAGGGGGCGGTGAGGTCGCCCTCCTCGTCCACCACGTGCTTGAGCTGCATCTGGTCCAGCAGCTGGGTCACCAGGGCCTGGTCCGGAACGATGATCGGCGGCGGGCCGGCCGGCCGGCCGCCCTGGCCACCGCCGGGCTGGCCGCCCTGCGGGACGCCGAACGACGGGATGGACGACGGGTCGATGCTCATGGGGGTCCTCTTCCTCAGTGCACGTGGTGGCCGGCAATGAGAGGCCGCCCTTTCCACCTCCCATCCTGCCTCATTCGGGCCCTGCCTCACAGGGGCGGCGGCCCGGGAAGGATCTTGCAGGAGCGTCTGCCGGGGGTGGCGGACACCGAGGGTGAACAGGGCGGTGGGCCGCTCCCGTGGAAGGGGCGGCCCACCGTGGGCGGGGCTCCGGCGAGAGCCCCGGTGCGCTACTTCTCCAGCGGCCCGCGGCCACGGACGGTGAGGCGGTCGGTCTCTTCGTCCCGCTCGACCACGACGGTGTCGCCGTCGTGCACCTGGCCGGAGAGGATCGCCCGGGCCAGCTGGTCGCCGATCGCCGACTGCACCAGGCGGCGCAGCGGGCGGGCGCCGTACGCCGGGTCGTAGCCGGTGAGCGCCAGCCAGTCCCGGGCCGCCTCGCTGACCTGGAGGGTGAGCCGGCGCTCGCGCAGCCGCTCGCCCAGCCGGGCCACCTGGAGGTCGACGATCCGGCTGAGCTCGGCGGTGCCCAGCGGGTCGAAGACCACGATGTCGTCCAGCCGGTTGAGGAACTCCGGCTTGAACGCGGCCCGGACGGCCTCCAGCACCAGGGCCTTCTTCCGGTCCTCCGAGGAGGCCTGGTCCACCGGGCCCGGTTCGTTGAACGCGTAGCTGCCCAGGTTGGAGGTGAGGATCAGGATCGCGTTGCGGAAGTCCACCGTGCGGCCCTGGCCGTCGGTGAGCCGGCCGTCGTCCAGCACCTGGAGCAGCACGTCGAACACCTCGGGGTGGGCCTTCTCGACCTCGTCCAGCAGCACCACGCTGTACGGGCGGCGGCGGACCGCCTCGGTGAGCTGGCCGCCCTCCTCGTAGCCGACGTACCCGGGCGGGGCGCCGACCAGGCGGGAGACGGAGTGCTTCTCGCCGTACTCGCTCATGTCGATGCGGACCATCGCCCGCTCGTCGTCAAAGAGGAAGTCGGCCAGGGCCTTGGCGAGTTCGGTCTTGCCGACGCCGGTGGGACCGAGGAAGAGGAAGGAACCGGTCGGGCGGTCCGGGTCGGCGATGCCGGAGCGGGTGCGGCGCACCGCGTCCGAGACGGCCTGGACGGCCTCGCGCTGGCCGATCAGGCGGCGACCCAACTCGTCCTCCATGCGCAGGAGTTTGGCGCTCTCGCCCTCCAGCAGCCGGCCGGCCGGGATGCCCGTCCAGGACGCGACCACGTCGGCGACGTCGTCCGGACCGACCTCCTCCTTGACCATGGAGTCGCTGGTGTCCTCCCCGGCGGCGCGCTCCTGCGCCTCGGTCAGCTCGGTCTCGGCGGCCGGGATCTCGGCGTACATCAGCTTGGAGGCGCGCTCGAAGTCGCCGTCCCGCTGGGCGCGTTCGAGGGCGCCGTGCAGGTCGTCCAGGCGCTCCTTCAGCTCGCCCACCCGGTTGAGGCTCTTCTTCTCCTGCTCCCACCGGGCGGTGAGCACGCTCAACTGCTCGTTCTTGTCGGCGAGATCGCGCCGCAGCCGGGCGAGCCGGTCGACCGAGGCAGGGTCCGACTCCTTCTCCAGGGCCAGCTCCTCCATCCGCAACCGGTCGACGGAGCGCTGGAGTTCGTCGATCTCGACCGGGGAGGAGTCGATCTCCATCCGGAGCCGGGAGGCCGCCTCGTCGACGAGGTCGATCGCCTTGTCGGGCAGGAAGCGGGAGGTGATGTACCGGTTCGAGAGCGTCGCGGCGGCGACCAGGGCGGCGTCCGAGATCTGCACCTTGTGGTGCGCCTCGTAGCGGCCCTTGAGGCCGCGCAGGATCGCGATCGAGTCCTCCACGCTGGGCTCGCCGACCAGCACCTGCTGGAAGCGGCGCTCCAGGGCCGGGTCCTTCTCGATCCGCTCGCGGTACTCGTCCAGCGTGGTGGCGCCGACCATCCGCAGCTCGCCACGGGCCAGCATCGGCTTGAGCATGTTGCCGGCGTCCATCGCGGAGTCCCCGCCGGCGCCCGCGCCGACCATGGTGTGCAGCTCGTCGATGAAGGTGACGACCTGGCCGTCGCTCTGCTTGATGTCGTTCAGGACGGCCTTCAGCCGCTCCTCGAACTCGCCCCGGTACTTCGCGCCGGCGACCATCGCGCCGAGGTCCAGCGCGACGAGGCGCTTGCCGCGCAGCGACTCCGGCACGTCGCCGGCGACGATCCGCTGGGCCAGGCCCTCGACCACGGCCGTCTTGCCGACGCCGGGCTCGCCGATCAGCACGGGGTTGTTCTTGGTGCGCCGGGAGAGCACCTGGACGACCCGGCGGATCTCCTGGTCCCGTCCGATCACCGGGTCGAGCTTGCCCTCCCGGGCGGCCTGGGTGAGGTCGGTGCCGTACTTCTCCAGCGCCTTGTAGGTGCCCTCCGGGTCGGGCGAGGTGACCCTGCCGCTGCCGCGCACGTCCTTGAACGCGGCGAGCAGGGCCTTCGGGGTGGCGCCCTGCTGCACCAGCAGCTCGGCGACGGCCCCGCCCTCGGCAGCCAGGCCGACCATCAGGTGCTCGGTGGAGACGTACTGGTCGTCGAGGTCGTCGGCGCGCTTGCCGGCCTCGGTGAGCACGGCCAGGGTGTCGCGGGCCAGCTGCGGGGCGGCGACGGTGGAGCCCATCGCGCTGGGCAGCGCGGCCAGCTGCCGGCGGGCCTCGGTGTCGATCCGGCTGACGTCCGCGCCGACTGCCTCCAGCAGCGGCCTGGCGATGCCCTCGGGCTGCTCCAGCAGGGCGGTCAGGATGTGCACCGGCTTGACGTCCGGGTTGCCCGCGGAGCCGGCCTGCCGGATCGCGGCGGACAGGGCGTCCTGCGTCTTGGTGGTGAACTTGCTGGCGTCCACTGCTGGCGTGTCCTCCTTGCTGGGGGGCGGATCGTGCGAGCTGATGAGCGGATCCCGCATGCTGGTGCCGAATCCTGCCTAGTACAGCATGCACTAAGTTGAGTCTATTCCGCTCAACTTATCCGGACTCAACGTCTGGATGAACGATGGTGGGGCCCCGGCTTTCGCTCCGGGGCGCGCCGGGTGAGCGTCAGCAGCTCCCGGGCCGGCCCGCTCGGCCGCCGCCCGGCCGGCCAGACCGCGCGCAGCGGGCGCCGCAGGTCCAGCCCCTCCGCCAGCGGCACCTCCACCAGCCGCCGGGTCGCCAGCTCCTCCACCACCGCCAGCTCGCTCAGGCAGACCGGACCGGCGCCGGTCATCGCCGCCGCCTTCAGCGCCGTCGACGAGGCCAGCTCCATGCGCGGCCGCGCCGCACCCCCGTACGGCGCCAGCGCCATCTCCAGGACCTCCCGGGTGCCGGAACCCGGCTCGCGCAGCACCAGCGGGGTCGTGGCCAGCTCGGTGCCGGTCAGCGGGGTCCGGCGGCGCGCCCAGGCATGGCCGGGAGCGACCACGACCACCAGCCGGTCGGCGGCCACCACCGCGCCGGCCAGCCCCGGCGGGGTGGACGGGCCCTCGACGAAGCCGAGGTCCGCCTCCCCGGCCAGCACGTGCCCGGCGACGTCCGCCGAGTTGGCCGTCCGCAGCGTCACCGCCGTCCCCGGGCTGGTCTCGTGCAGCGCCAGCAGCCAGCCCGGCATCAGGTACTCGGCGACGGTCAGGCTGGCCACCACGACCAGCCGGGCGTCCCGCCGCTCGCGCAGCGCGTCGATGCCGGCGTCCAGCGCCTGCGCCGCCTCCACCACCTGGCGGGCCCACTCGACCACCAGCCGGCCCGCCTCGGTCGGCCGGCTGCCCCGGGGCGAGCGGTCCAGCAGCGGGACGCCGATCTGCTGCTCCATGCCCTTGATCCGGGCGCTGGCGGTCGGCTGGCTCACCCCCAGCTCGGCCGCCGCCCGGCCGACACTGCCCAGCCGGGCCACTGCGAGCAGCAGCTCCAGCGCACCGAGTTCGGGGACGCGCGGAGAGAGGGCCATAGGTTCAGGCTATGTCCTCATAGAGCGTCCGGCGCTACCGGTACCCGCCCGCCGACGGCACGGTGGATCCCATGGCCACCCTGATCGACACCCCTGCCCCGCGACCCCTCCTCCGTACCCGCCCCGCCCGCCCCGATCTCGCCCAGCTGGGCCCGAACTGGTACGCGGCGGTCATGGGCACCGCGATCGTCGGCAACGGCGCCGCCGCCCTCCCGGTCGCGCTGCCCGGGCTGACCGGGTTCGGCGAGGTGATGTGGGGCCTCGGGCTGGCCGCCCTGGTGGTGCTCGGGGCCGCCCGCGTCGTCCACCTCACCCGGCACCGGGCCGCCGCCCGCACCCACCTGCTGGACACCCCGGCCACCGCCGTCTTCTACGGCTGTCCGCCGATGGCCCTGCTCTCGGTCGGGTTCGGCACCCTGGTGGTCGGCTCGCGGGTGATCGGCACCGGCCCCGCCGTCGCCCTGGACGCGGTGCTCTGGGGCGCCGGCACCCTGTACGCGCTGACGGTCGCCGCCGGCATCCCGTACCTGATGATCACCCGGCACGCCGTCTCCCCGCTGGAGGCCAACCCGACCTGGCTGCTTCCGGTGGTCGCCCCGCTGGTCGCCGCCTCCACCGGCCCCGCGCTGGTCCCGCACCTGCCGGCCGGCACCCCGCAGCAGGCCATGCTGTACGGCTGCTGGGCGCTGCTCGGGGTCGGCCTGCTGGCCACCCTCGCCCTGCTGCCGGTGGTGCTCACCGGCCTGCTGCACAGCAAGATCCCGGCGCCGGCGCTCACCCCGGCGCTCTTCCTGGTGCTCGGCCCGCTCGGCCAGTCCACCACCGCCGTCCACCAGCTCGCCGACGCCGCCCGCCCGGTCACCCCCCGGCTCGCCCCCGCCGTCCTCGCCTTCGCCGAGCTGTACGGCGTCGCGGTGCTCGGCGTCGCGATGCTCTGGCTCGCCGTCGCCACCGCCGCCAACCTGCGCGCCCGCCGGGCGGGAATGACCTTCGCGATGACCTGGTGGGCGTACACCTTCCCGATCGGCACCTGCGTCACCGGCGCTGCCGCCCTCGCCCGGCACACCGGCTTCGCGGGCTTCACCGGGCTGGCCGCCGGGCTCTTCGTCCTGCTGGTCGCCGCCTGGGCCGTCGCCGCCGCCGGCACCGTGGCCGGCCTGGCCGCCGGGCGGCTGCCGGCGCGCTGAGCGCCGTGCGCCTGGCTGCTCGCTCATGGGCCGGCTGTCCGCCTGCCCGCTCGCCGGTGGGCCGGCTGTCCGTCCGCCTGCCCGGAAGACACCCGGCCACCGAATGACCGGACGGTCGGACTCCACGGGCCGACCGGCGTGACCAGCGGTTTTACACACCGCCGGAGCATCGCGCGGGAGCCCGCGCCGACCGCCTGCTGCAGGTTCCTGCAATTGCGAGAACATGCACTCGGGCGGCACTTGTTCACCGGCCGTCACGCTGTGAGGGTGGAGTCACGCCAGGTCGTCCGGGCAACCGCAGCCCGATGGTGGCGATTTGCTCTTCAAAACTGGATGCGAACGGTACGTCCGTGCCTGCATATCGGGGGGAAGAGCGCCGGCCGGGACGCCATGTGTGGTGATGGCCCCCGGGACCGGAGCCGGCGAGGCGTTGCTGCTCCGCCTCGCCGGAATCGTCCAGACCCTGGCGTGACACCGGCGGCCCCCGGGCCTCCCGGCGTGCGACGGCACCCGGGACCTCGGGGTCCGCCGGCTCGCAGTACCGTGATCGCGTGCGGCGCGCGGTGCCGGGATCATGCCCGCAACCGTGCGGGAACATGGCAGCCGCGGCACCTGCGTACCCGAAGCACAGGCGTATCCGAGATCCATCCGGCAGGGAGTGTTCGAGGTGACGGCGGACCCGACGGCCGCTCCGGGCAACACCGGGCCGTCCGGCGAACCCGACGAGGAGGCCCGCCGGCTCTACCTGGCCATCCTCGTCGGCGGCGGCCGCATCCCCGTCGCCGACGTCCCCGAGGCCGACCGGGCCGCGCTGCGCCGGCTCGTCGACACCGGCCTGCTGATGCCCAACCCCATGGACGCCTGCTACACCGCCGTCAGCCCGCGCTCGGTCAGCGACCGGCTGGGCGCCGAACTGCGCAGCGAGGCCACCCGGCTGCTGGTCCGCGCCGAGAACCTCCCCGGCGCCCTCGACTCCCTCACCCGCGCCTACGACGCCATGCCCCGGCCGCCCGAGCGCTCCGGCGGCGCCGTCTACATCGAGGGCCACGTCCACATCCGCCACCGCATCTCGCAGCTGGTCTCCGACTGCCGCAGCGAGGTCCTCACCGCCCAGCCCGGCCACCGCCCGGCCGACGCCCTGCAGATCGCCCTCCTTCAGGACGTCCAACTCCTGCAACGCGGCTGCTCGCTGCGGACCATCTACCAGCCGGTGGCCGTCTCCGAGCCCGCCGCCCGCGCCTACGCCGACAAAGTCACCCGGCACGGCTCGCTGATCCGGATCCTGGACGAGCCGTTCCATCGGCTGTTCGTCTTCGACCGCTCCGTCGCCGTGCTCTCCGCCAACGAGGACAACAGCACCGCCGCCTTCATCTCCGACCCGGCCGCGATCGCCTTCCTGGTCAACGCCTTCGAACGCGACTGGGCCCGCGCCGACACCACCGACTGGGCCGCCGCCCGCGCCCACGGCCCCACCCGCGACGCCGCCGAGCGGGTCGGCCGCCTGCTCGCCCGCGGCCTCACCCAGCGCGCCGTCGCCACCCGGCTCGGGCTCAGCGAACGCACCGTCGCCGCCCACATCTCCCGCCTCCGCGAACGGTACGGTGCGCAGACGCTGTTCCAGCTCGGCTGGCTGATGCGAGGCGGCCCGGATGACCGATGAGCCCACCACCGCCGAACACGCCCTCTACCTGGCCGCCCTCGCGGCCGGCGGGCACCTGCGCGCGGCCGCCCTCACCCCGGCCGACGCCCCCGCCCTCACCGGCCTGCTGGGCCACGGCCTGCTCGTCCCCGCCACCGCCGGCTACACGGCCGTCGACCCGCGCTGCGTCAGCGACCGCGTCGGCGCCGGACTCCGCTCCGAGGCCACCCGCTTGCTCGTCCACGCCGAACGGCTCCCGGCCGCCCTCGACGACCTGACCCGCGCGTACGACGCCGTGCCCCGCCCGGTGGTCCCCCCAGAAGCCGTCCATGTCGAGGGCACCGCGGAGATCCGGCAGCGCGTCGCCGAACTCCTCTCCGACTGCACGGAGGAGCTGCTCGCCGCCCAACCCGGCCCCCGCCCGGTCGTCGGCCTGCGGATGGCGATGCCCCAGGACCTCGCACTGCTCAGGCGCGGCGGCGCCATGCGGACCCTCTACCAGCCGCTGGCCTTCGCCGACCGCGCGGTGGCGGAGCACGTGCGGTCGATGGTCGGACACGGCGCCCGGGTCCGGGTGCTGAAGGAGCCCTACCGGCGGATGCTCGTCTTCGACCGCTCGGTGGCCGTCATCCCCGCCGCCGACGACGAAAGCCGAGCGGCCTTCGTCCACAACTCCGCGGTGGTCGCCTTCCTGGTCGCCGTCTTCGAACGCGACTGGTCCCGGGCCACCCCCGCCGGCCACCCCACCACCACCACCGCGCCCCACCCCACCACCACCCGGGTCGGCCACCTGCTCCGCCAAGGCCTCACCCAGCGCACCATCGCCACCCGGCTCCACCTCAGCGAACGCAGCATCGCCGCCCACATCGCGCGCCTGCGCCGCCGCCACGACGCCCGGACGCTGTTCCAGCTGGGCTGGCAGATGAGGGGCGGCGGCGATGACTGAGCCCCGCACCGCGTCCGACCTGCTGACCGCGGCCCTGCCGGACGCCGCTGCCCGGGAGCTGTACCGCGCCATCCTCCGCGAGGGCGGGCGCATCCGGGCCGCCGAGGTCGGCCCGGCGGACGCCGCGGCGCTGGACCGGTTGGTCGAAGTCGGCCTGCTGGTCCCGCTGCTGATGGACGCCTCGTACAGCGCCGTGGACCCGCGCTCGGTCACCGACCGGATCGGGGTGGACATCCGGCTGATGAGCGCGCGGCTCCTGCGGGAGGCGGAGCAGCTGCCCGATCTGATGGACGACCTCACCCGGGCCTACGACGCCGCGCCGCGTCGCCATGACGGCCCGGCAGGCGTCAGGTACCTCGCGGACATGGCACAGATCCGCCACGAGATCGAGCAACTGGCCCAGGCGTACCGGGCGGAGGGGCTGACCGCACAGCCCGGCGGGGCCCGGCCGGCCGGGCTGCTGCCCGACTCGCTCGACCGGTCCCGCCGCTACCTCGAACGCGGTGGGACCATGCGGACGATCTACGAACCGGCTGCCCGGTTGGACGGCCCGACCGTGGAGTACGCGGTCGAGGCCACCAGGCTCGGGTGCGCGATCCGGGTGCTGGCCGTGCCGTTCAAGCGGATGCTGATCTTCGACCGCACCGTCGCCGTCATCCCGGCCGCGCCGGACAACAGCAGTGCCGCCTTCGTGGAGGACCCGGCGACGGTGGCCTTCCTGGTCGACGTCTTCGAGCAGCACTGGCAGCAGGCGGACGGGGTGAACTGGGCCGGCCTGGTCGCCGGGCCGGCCGAGCCCGCCGTCCACGATCAGGTCGGCCGCCTGCTCTCCCAGGGGCTGACCCAGCGGGTGATCGCCGGCCGCCTGGGCCTCAGCGAGCGTACGGTGGCCGGCCACATCGCGCGGCTGCGGGAGCTGTACGACGCGGAGACCCTGTTCCAGCTGGGGTGGCAGATCCGGGGAGCGCGGACGCGGGAGTCCGATGCGTGAGCGGCCGGGCGAGGTCAGCCGGTGGCGGCGTTGCTCGGCCAGTAGCCGGTCGGGCCGACGGCCGGGGGCTGCTGGCGGGGGACGGTGAACTGCTCGCCGGGGGCGGTCCAGAAGCCCTCGCGCAGGGAGAGCGCCATGCCGGCCCAGTCGAGGGCCGTCTCCACGGTGTGGTGGAGGGCCTCCTGCGACCAGGTGTCGTCGAAGACGAGCGGCAGCACGGGGGCGACCTGCTCGATGGTGGCGATCAGCGGGTTGTGCGTGATCGCCTCGTCCACCAGCAGGACGATCGGCTTGCGCAGCGCCGACGCCCACCCCAGCTCGAGGCTCACCCCGGCGGACAGCGGCGCGCCGACGTACGCGAAGACCAGGTCGGCGGACTGCAGGGCCCGGAAGTCCGACGGCACCCGCGGCTCGGGGGCCCGGCCGGCGACGGTCCAGGCGTCGCTGTGGTGCGCGCTGTACACGGCGGCACCGCTGCGCAGGAGCGTGGTGCGAAGCGTCGTCAGTCGCGTCCGGCTGGCCAGGGTCACCACGCTGTCGGCCGGCCCGGTCAGTCGCATCAACGGCGCGGCCAGGAAGACTCGTGCACGCCGGCCCTCGGGGGCCTGGCTGTCGTGGTGACGCAGGTAGGGCTCGGTCATTGTCGACTCCGGGGGAGGGCGTCGGTGGTGGCTGCATCACTGCCGACGCGTGGCGTGGAGGTTGCTGCTTAGAGAATTTGGGCGGATTTATCGTTGTTTCGCCGCCCAGTGATACCGGCGCCGAACGGGAGGATCCGGCGTTGAGGTGAGGAGGGCGTGAGTTGATCGTCCACCGAGCAGAGCCGGCAGTCCACTGACGCACAGTGTCATCCGTCTGCATGGCACAGAGATGCCACCCTCTGCATGAGTTCGTCCGTGACAGTCGCAAGCTCTATGTGGCACCATCTGAGCGTTTGATGGCATGTCGTATGCGCTTTCGATCGGACATGCCACGAGAGATTGGGGTGTGCATGTCTCGTCTGCGTCAGGTCGCCAGTGCGGCCATGGTGGCGATATCCGTTGGCTTCGTTGCCGTGCTCGGCATTGGCGTCAGTGGACATGATGCCGATAGTTCTGTCCATGTCAATCGATCGGTCACCGGAGTCGATTCCAATGACCAGTCGGCCCAGGCGTCGCTCAGCTTTTTGGAGAATGACCACCAGTGGACATGACAGTTTCGCCCGGCTTGTGGCGAATCCTGTGATGTGGTGACTGTGGGCCGGGCGATGCGGCACGGGTGAGGAGTACCCGCGGCCGGCAGCCGGCGGGGGCTCGTGCTGTCGCCGGATGCGGCGCGGCGGGGGCTAGCCGTCGTGGGACTCGTGCTGCAGGCGCGCGAGTGCGTAGCCCAGCTGGAACAGCGATTCGACGTTGTAGTCCTCACGCATCTCGGCGAGATGGCGGGCCAGTGTCCGTTCGCTGATGCCGAGACGTCGGGCTATCACCCGGTGGTTGGTGCCTTCGAGGAGCAGATCGATAATGGTCTGCCGCAATCGGGAGACCACCTGCTGCGGAACGGTCCGGCCGCCGGTGAAATCGAGGCCGCGGTTCCAGTTGCGCTCGAACACCTCGTGGAAGAGGAAGTGGATGACTGCCGGATCGTAGATGAAGGCAGCGACGTTGAGGTCTTCCGCGACCGGAATCACGGCGAGGAGCCGGTCGACGATGATCAGCCGCGTGTAGGGCTCGTCGAGCGTGCGGAACTTGCCTCCCGCCTCGGTGATTTTTGCGACGTAGTCCCGGGTCGGCGCGTGGTACCGGGTGCTCGGGTGGTAGATGGTCCGCGTGGATATGCCGCGCTTCAAATCACCCAGGTCGTCGGAGATGGCTCGCGAGAGGACCTCCGGAGGCCGAGGTCCGCCGGGCTGGGCGGCGAGTATCTCCTCCTTTGCCGAGGTCACGGCGTGGTTTATCCGTTGGGCGATCAGTGCTTTTCCGTGCACGTATTCAATGATCCCGCCGGTCGACTCCGGCCGGTGGAATGCCTCGGCAAGGCCCTGTAGGTCGCTCGGGACGGCTATGGCGCGCGCCAGGAGGTCAAGCGCCTGCCGCTGCCACGTGGTGCTCAGTCTGGTGGCCAATTGCTGAGGGTCGACCGCCACCAGGACCTGGGGGTCATCGGTGTCGGGAATGAGCAGGCCGATATCGAGCAGTTCGCCGAGATGGCCGTAGCTGCTGTCGTGGATTTCTTTGCGGTTGATGCGGCCACGGGTGCGGATAATCAAGAGGTAGAGATCGTGGGCGGCGGCGGACAGCGTGCCCGCGCTGACAACATCCGGACCGGAGTCGTTCCTCCCGCTCATTCACGGCTCCTTCTCGATGACCGAACTGGCCCCATGGTGGTACTGGCACCTCACCGCGATCCTAGATCGTGAGGCGGATGCAGGATCGGGCATTCTTCCACTGCTGCGTGGCGAACCTGTTGACTGGCACCCTCTCACCAACGGACAGCCGCCGGCACCCCCCCGACCAGAGGGAACCGGCGGCCGTGTCCAGGCTCGGCAAGTCAGCGCTTGGGCCGCCACACCACCAGGGCGCTGGACTGGGTGGGCGGCTGGTAGGGCACCAGGTCGCGGCGGTAGGAGGCGTGGATGGTGGCCTCGCGCTGCTGGAGGGTGGTGGCGGCACCTTCGAGGGAGTCGGCGAGCTCGGCGATGCGGGACTGGAGGGCGGTGACCTGGTTCTCCAGCTCGATGATCCGCTTGATGCCGGCCAGGTTGATGCCCTCGTCCTGGGAGAGGCGCTGGACCTCGCGCAGCTGCTGGATGTCGCGGGCGGAGTAGCGGCGGCCGCGGCCGGCGGTGCGGTCGGGGCAGACCAGGCCGAGACGGTCGTACTGGCGCAGCGTCTGCGGGTGCAGGCCGGAGAGCTCGGCGGCGACCGAGATCACGTAGACCGGGGTGTCCTCGGTGAGGACGTACTGCGGGGGCGGGGCGGCCCGGCGGGCGCGCGGGGCGCTGCCGGGGAGGCCTTCGCCCACGCCGGGGCCGATCGGGCCGCCGGGGCCCAGGGGGCCGAGCGGGCTGCTGTCGGGGGTCATCTGGTCGTCACGCTCCCTTCGCCGCCTGGAACAGGGCGGCTCGTGGGTCGTCGGAGGCGGTGGCCTCGCGGTACTGCTCCAGGGCCGTCAGCGCGTCGCCGGTGACGTGCTGGGGCACCACGACCTCCACGGTGACCAGGAGGTCGCCGCGGGTGCCGTCCTTGCGGGTGGCGCCCTTGCCGCGGGCCCGCAGGGTGAGGCCGTTGGCACTGCCGGGGGGCAGCTTGAGCTTCACCGAGGGGCCGTTGAGCGTCGGCACCTCGATGGTGCCGCCGAGAGCGGCTTCGGGGAAGGTGACGGGCACCGTCACGGTGAGGTTGTCGGCCTTGCGCCCGAAGACGGGGTGCGTGTCGACGTGCACGGTGACGTAGAGGTCGCCGGCCTGGCCGCCGCGCTCGCCCTGGGCGCCCTTGCCCTTGAGGCGGATGCGCTGGGCGTCCTGGACGCCGGCCGGGATCCGGACCTGCATGGTGCGGGCGGAGCTGGCCCGGCCGCTGCCGTGGCAGTCGGGGCACGGGTCGTCGACGATCATGCCCCGGCCACGGCAGTCCCGGCAGGGCTCGGAGAGGGCGAAGGCGCCCTGGCCGCGGCTGACGGTGCCGGCGCCGACGCAGGTGGGACAGACCCGGGGGGTGGTGCCGGCCTTGGCGCCGGTGCCGCTGCAGGTGCGGCAGGGGGCCTGGCTGGTCATCCGGAGTGGGACGGTCGCGCCGTCGACGGCCTCCTCGAAGGAGAGCGTCACCTCGGTCTCGACGTCGGCTCCGCGCCGGGGCTGGGGCTGGCGGCCGCCGCGGTTGAAGAGGCCGCCGAAGACGTCGCCGATCCCGCCGCCACCGCCGGCGCCGCCGCCGCCCTGGCTACCGCTGAAGAGGTCGCCGAAGTCGAAGCTGTAGTTGCCGCCACCGGGGCCGCCGGAGCGGAAGCCGCCGTTGGCGAAGAGGGTGCGCGCCTCGTCGTACTCCTTGCGGCGCTTCTCGTCCGACAGGACGTCATAGGCCTCGGAGATGTCCTTGAAGCGCTCTTCGGCCTTGCTGTCGCCCTTGTTCGCATCGGGGTGGAACTCGCGCGCCAGCTTGCGGTACGTCTTCTTGATCTCGGTGGCGGAGGCGTCCTTGGGCACGCCGAGGACCTTGTAGTAGTCCTTCTCCACGTAGTCCTTGCCGCTCATGCGCCCACCTCGCTTCGCTCGGCAGCCGCTTCGCGGAACGCGCGCCCCCGGTCGATTCGCTCGCTGCGCTCGCTCATGCGCCCACCTCGCTTCGCTCGGCAGCCGCTTCGCGGAACGCGCGCCCCCGGTCGATTCGCTCGCTGCGCTGGCTCATGGCTGCCGCCACCTCCCACGATCCATAGTCAATGTGCTGTCAAGAGACAGGGACAGGGTGCTGTCAACGGAGACGGCGCTGCGGAGCCGGCCGTCGTACTGGACGACGTACGACTCCGCAGCGCACGGGTTGTCAGCTCTCCGAGCCACCGTCTGCCTTGTCGGCGTCCTCGGCCTTGTCGGCGTCGGGCGCGGCGGTGGTCTGGGTGCCCGGCTGGGGCTCCGCGACCGCCACCATCGCCGGGCGGATGATCCGCTCGCCGATCCGGTAGCCGGGCTGGAGGATCTGGACACAGGTGTCCTCGGTGACGTCCGAGGAGTAGCTGTGCATCAGCGCCTCGTGCATGGTCGGGTCGAAGGGCTCGCCCTCCTTGCCGAACTGCTGGAGGCCCAGCTTGGCCACGACCGTCTCCAGGGACTCGGCGACGGACTTGAAGCCGCCCGTCACCTCGCCGTGCTCGCGGGCCCGGCCGATGTCGTCCAGGACCGGGATCAGCGACTCCAGGATGTTGGAGACGGCGATCTCACGGACCGTCAGACGGTCACGCTCGACCCGCTTGCGGTAGTTCTGGTACTCGGCCTGAAGGCGCTGGAGGTCCGCCGTCCGCTCGGCCAGCTCGCGCTTGGCCGCGGCCGCGTCCCCCGGGCCGTCGGTGCTGTCACCGGCCGCGGCAGCCTCCTCGGCCGCCTTGATCACGGCCTCCTCGGCGGCGGAGTCGTCGCCGGGCTCAGCACCCTGCGGCTTCTCCGTCATGCCGCACCGCCCTTGGGCTTCTCGTCGTCCACGATCTCGGCGTCGACGACGTCGTCGTCCTTGGCACCGGCGGCGTCACCGGCCGGGGCGGCACCGGCGGCGTCGGCGTTGGCGTACAGGGCCTGGCCGAGCTTCTGGGCGGTGGTGGAGACCTTCTCGGAGGCGTCGCGGATGGCCGCGATGTCCTCGCCCTTCAGGGCCTGCTTGAGCTCGCCGATGGCGGCCTCGACCTCGGTCTTGACGTCGGCCGGGAGCTTGTCGGCGTTGTCGGCGATGAACTTCTCGGTCGAGTAGACGAGCTGCTCGGCCTGGTTGCGGGTCTCGACCGACTCGCGGCGCTTGTGGTCCTCCTCCGCGTACTGCTCGGCCTCGCGCATCATGCGCTCGATGTCGTCCTTCGGCAGCGCGGAGCCGCCGGTGACGGTCATCTTCTGCTCCTTGCCGGTGCCGAGGTCCTTCGCGCCGACGTGCATGATGCCGTTGGCGTCGATGTCGAAGGTGACCTCGATCTGGGGCAGGCCGCGGGGGGCCGGCGGGAGACCGGTCAGCTCGAACATGCCGAGCTTCTTGTTGTACGCGGCGATCTCGCGCTCGCCCTGGTAGACCTGGATCTGCACGGACGGCTGGTTGTCCTCGGCCGTGGTGAAGATCTCGGAGCGCTTGGTCGGGATCGTGGTGTTGCGCTCGATCAGCTTGGTCATGATGCCGCCCTTGGTCTCGATGCCGAGGGACAGCGGGGTGACGTCGAGCAGCAGGACGTCCTTGACCTCGCCCTTGAGGACACCGGCCTGGAGCGCGGCGCCGATGGCGACGACCTCGTCCGGGTTGACGCCCTTGTTGGCGTCCTTGCCGCCGGTCAGCTCGCGGACGAGCTCGGCGACGGCGGGCATGCGGGTCGAGCCGCCGACCAGGACGACGTGGTCGATCTCGGAGAGGGCGATGCCCGCGTCCTTGATGACGTTGTGGAACGGGACCTTGCAGCGCTCCAGGAGGTCGGCGGTCAGCTGCTGGAACTGGGCCCGGGTGAGCTTCTCGTCCAGGTGCAGCGGGCCCTCGGCGGACGCCGTGATGTAGGGCAGGTTGATCGAGGTCTCGGAGGACGAGGACAGCTCGATCTTGGCCTTCTCGGCAGCCTCGCGCAGACGCTGGAGGGCCATCTTGTCCTTCGACAGGTCGACACCGTGGCCGGCCTGGAAGACCTTCACCAGGTGGTCGACGACCTTCTGGTCCCAGTCGTCACCACCGAGGTGGTTGTCACCGTTGGTGGCCTTCACCTCGACGACCCCGTCGCCGATCTCCAGCAGCGAGACGTCGAAGGTGCCGCCGCCGAGGTCGAAGACCAGGATGGTCTGGTCGTCCTTGTCCAGGCCGTAGGCCAGGGCGGCCGCGGTGGGCTCGTTGACGATGCGCAGGACGTTGAGGCCCGCGATCTCACCGGCCTCCTTGGTGGCCTGGCGCTCGGAGTCGGAGAAGTACGCCGGGACGGTGATGACGGCGTCGGTGACCGTCTCGCCCAGGTACGCCTCGGCGTCGCGCTTCAGCTTCTGCAGCACGAAGGCGCTGATCTGCTGGGGGTTGAAGTCCTTGCCGTCCAGGTTGATCTTCCACCCGGTGCCCATGTGGCGCTTGACCGAGCGGATGGTCCGGTCGACGTTGGTGACCGCCTGGCGCTTGGCCACCTCGCCGACCAGCACCTCGCCGTTCTTCGCGAAGGCGACGACGGACGGCGTGGTCCGCGCACCCTCGGCGTTCGTGATGACGGTGGGCTCGCCACCCTCAAGGACGCTGACGACCGAGTTCGTCGTACCGAGGTCGATGCCGACCGCGCGTGCCATCGTTGGTACCTCCACGGAAGAGTTGAGCTTTACGGGCTCAAGGATGCACGACTCGGCGGGGGGCGTCAACAGCCATGAGTCGGTGGCGCTCAACTTTGCTGAGCGGTTGCGCGGAGACTTCCGGGTGTCGCGCGGGGATGGGGCCGGGTGGACCCGCCGGGCTGGCGTGGTGAGTGTGGACTCACGTGACTGCCGCCATACGTTGAACACCTTCTGGAGAAGAGTTGACAAACGGTAATGTCCGGGCCGTCGGCCCAGGAAGTTACCGACGAGTACAATCGATCCCGGAGAAACCGCCAACCCAGCAAAGCCGCAGGAGACGGAGAGCCGATGCAACTAGCAGCGATCGTCATCTCGCTGGTCACGTTTGTGATCGGCACCGCGCTCGCCGCACGTGGGGCGCTGTACATCTTCAAGGTGGTGCGGACCGGCCAGTCCGACCCCACCAGGTTCGGAGAGCCCGTACAGCGGGTGAAGACCGTGGCGGTCGAGTTCGTCGGCCACACCCGGATGAACCGCTGGGGCGTCGTCGGCATCGCGCACTGGTTCGTCGCGGTCGGCTTCTTCAGCCTGGTGCTGACCATCGTCAACGCCTTCGGCCAGCTCTTCGACGCCGAGTTCGCGCTGCCGATCATCGGCCACTGGATGCTCTGGCAGCTTTTCGTCGAACTGCTCGGCACCCTCACCACGGCGGGCATCGTGACCCTGATGGTGATCCGGCTGCTCAGCCTGCCGTCCCGGTCCGGCCGCAAGTCCCGGTTCGCCGGCTCGATCGCCTGGCAGGCCTTCTACGTCGAGTACACGATCCTCGGCATCGGCCTCTGCATCCTGATGCTGCGCGCCCTGGAGGGCGCCCTCAACGGCGTCGACTCGTACGGGCCCGAGCACCTGGTCTCGTACCCGCTGGTCTCCGCGTTCAGCGGGCTGCAGCACGGCACGCTGGAGAACCTGATCTACTTCTTCGCGATGCTGAAGATCTGCATCTCGTTCGCGTGGGCGACCACCATCGGCATCAACCCCTCGATGGGTGTGGCCTGGCACCGCTTCCTCGGCTTCTTCAACATCTACTTCAAGCGCGAGGAGGACGGCGGCACCGCGCTCGGCGCCCTGCGCCCGATGACCAGCGGCGGCGCCCCGATCGACTTCGAGGACCCGGCCGACGACGCCGTCTTCGGCGTCTCCCAGGTCGAGCACTTCTCCTGGAAGGGCATCCTCGACTTCTCCACCTGCACCGAGTGCGGCCGCTGCCAGTCGCAGTGCCCCGCCTGGAACACCGGCAAGCCGCTCTCGCCCAAGCTGCTGATCATGAGCCTGCGCGAGCACGCCTTCGGCAAGGCGCCGTACCTGCTGGCCGGCGGCGGCAAGGACACGGAGGGCGAGGAGAAGGCCACCGCCGAGCAGCTCGCCGGCGTCCCGGCCGCCGCCCTCGCCGAGGCCGAGCGCCCGCTGATCGGCACCGCCGAGGAGAACGGCGTCATCGACCCGGACGTCCTGTGGTCCTGCACCACCTGCGGCGCCTGCGTCGAGCAGTGCCCGGTGGACATCGAGCACATCGACCACATCGTCGACATGCGCCGCTACCAGGTGATGATCGAGTCCTCGTTCCCGACCGAGGCCGGGACGATGCTCAAGAACCTGGAGAACAAGGGCAACCCGTGGGGCATGGCCACCAAGGCCCGCCTCGACTGGGTCAAGGAGCTGAAGAAGGAGACCGGCATCGAGGTGCCGGTGATCGGTGAGGACATCGACCCCGCCGAGGTCGAGTACCTCTACTGGGTCGGCTGCGCCGGGGCCCTGGAGGACCGCGCCAAGAAGACCACCAAGGCCTTCGCGGAGCTGCTGCACACCGCCGGCGTGAAGTTCGCGATCCTCGGCAAGGAGGAGTCCTGCACCGGTGACTCCGCCCGCCGCCTGGGCAACGAGTTCCTCTTCCAGATGCTCGGCGCGCAGAACGTCGAGACCCTGAACGCGGCGCTGGAGGACGCTCCGAAGAAGCGGATCGTCGCCACCTGCCCGCACTGCTTCAACACCATCGCCAACGAGTACCCGCAGCTGGGCGGCCACTTCGAGGTCATCCACCACACCCAGCTGCTGCAGCACCTGATCGACGAGGGCAAGCTCGTCCCGGTCAACCCGGTCGAGGGCCTCATCACCTACCACGACCCCTGCTACCTGGGCCGCCACAACAAGGTCTACAGCCCGCCGCGCGAGATCATGGACAAGGTCCCCGGCCTGCGCCAGCAGGAGATGCACCGCCACAAGGAGCGCGGCTTCTGCTGCGGCGCCGGCGGCGCGCGGATGTGGATGGAGGAGCGGATCGGCAAGCGGATCAACACCGAGCGCGTGGACGAGGCGCTGTCCCTCAACCCGGACATCGTCTCCACCGCCTGTCCGTTCTGCCTGGTGATGCTCTCCGACTCGGTCAACGGGAAGAAGAACGAGGGCGCGGCCAAGGAGCACCTGAAGGTGGTCGACGTCGCCCAGCTGCTGCTCGACTCCGTCAAGGCGGCCCCGCCGGCCGCGGCGGAGGCGGAGACGGTCGACGCCTGAGGTCCGAGGCCCGAGGCCCGAGGTTTCGGGTCCGAGGTGCCGCCGACCGAGGTCGGCGGCCTGAGGCCCGACGGACGGGGACGGCCGACGCCCGCACAGGGCCGGCGACCGTCCCGGTGTTCGACAGTTCTGTTACAACTGCCCGGCCCGGTGGGTGCCACGAGCGCCCGCCGGGCCGGGCTTTTCGCCGGGCCCGGCGGCGGGCATTCGGCGGGGTTTCACCGGGCCCTCACCCGGCTTTCCGCCCTGCGTCGCAGGCCGGACCGGTCCGGCCGGGGCGCCAACCGCCGGACCGCCGGGAGGCATCCCGGTTGGAAGGAAATACAGTAGGCGCCTGACCGGCCCTGTGCCGGTCGACCCGTGCCGGCCCACCGGACGGGTGTCCAGACCACCGACGGAGGTATCGGCCCGCCGGGCCGGGCCGCAGAGACCACAAGGGGAACAGCGCAGACCATGACCGAGGCGATCATGCTGGTCGGTGGTAAGGGCACGCGACTGCGTCCGCTGACCACCCACACCCCGAAGCCCATGCTGCCCGTGGCAGGCGTCCCGTTCATCGCGCACCAGCTGGCCCGCGCGGCCGCCGCCGGAGTGACCCGCGTGGTGCTGGCCACCTCCTACCTGGCCGAGGTCTTCGAGGACCACTTCCAGGACGGCACCCCGTACGGCATCGAGCTCGTCTACCTGACCGAGCGCGAGCCGCTCGGCACCGGCGGCGCCATCCGCAACGCCGCCTCGGGGCTCACCTGCGGCCCCGACGAGCCGGTCCTGGTCTTCAACGGCGACATCCTGTCCGGCGTCGACATCGCCGCCCTGCGCGACGGCCACGTGGCCGCCGGGGCCGACGTCACCCTGCACCTCACCCGGGTCGAGGACCCGCGCGCGTTCGGGCTGGTCCCGACCGACGAGAACGGCCGGGTGCTGGAGTTCCTGGAGAAGCCGGAGACGCCGGAGCAGATCGTCACCGACCAGATCAACGCCGGCTGCTACGTCTTCACCCGGTCCGTGATCGACCGCATCCCGGCCGGCCGGGAGGTCTCGGTCGAGCGCGAGACCTTCCCCGAGCTGCTGGCCACCGGTGCCCTGCTGCGCGGCGTCGTGGACACCTCGTACTGGCTGGACCTCGGCACCCCGGCCGCCTTCGTCCGCGGCTCGGCCGACCTGGTGCTCGGCAAGGTCGACTCCCCGGCCGTCCCCGGCCCGACAGGCGACGCCCTGCTGCTGCCCGGCGCGACCGTCCACCCGAGCGCGGTGCTGAGCGGCGGCAGCGTCGTCGCCGAGGGCGCGGTGGTCGACGCCGGCGCGATCGTCGAGGGCAGCGTCATCCTGCCCGGCGCGGTGATCGGCCCGGACAGCCTGGTCAAGGACTCGATCGTGGGCGCGTACGCCTCCATCGGCGACCGGACGGCGCTGGACGGCGCGGTGATCGGCGACGGCGCGATCGTCGAGGCCGACAACGAGCTGCCGAGCGGCGTCCGGATCGCCTGCGGCACGCTGCTGCCGGTCGGCGCCGTCCGCACCTCGGCCGGCCCGGGCGGCTGCCCGGCGGGGACCACGGCCGCCGCGGCGGTGCATGCGCCCAAGGTGTCCGCGCAGCGCTGAGCGCGAGCGGGCCGCCCGGCCGTCACAGGCTCGCTGCAAACGTGCTCCGGCCGGGGTGCACGGCCGACGCGGGGTCAGCCGGACGGGTACCTTCGGAACGTGGCTGGTAATCGATACGACAGCGGTCAGGGCGCCGACCCCCACGGCGGGTGGTCGGCTCCTCCGCCCTCGGCGGGGGCGCCCGGGGGGTACGGGCAGGTGGACGGGCCGGAGTACTTCACCGCCCCGCACCGGGGGGCGCCGGGGGGCGGCCAGGGACACGGCGCCCAGGCCCAAGGCGGCCAGGGGCACGGGGGCGGTCAGGCCCACGGCGGCCAGGGCGGGTACGACCCGTACGCCGCCGACCAGCCCGGCCACACCCGGGCGTTCCCGACCGGCGGCGACCCGTACGCGGGCGAGCCGTACCCGTACCAGGGGCAGGGGTACCCGCAGGAGTACGGGCAGCCCTATCCGGACGGCGCCTACGACCAGGGCGGGCCCCACGGCTACGGCCAGGACCAGGCGTACGGGCAGGACCAGGGCTACGGCCACGAGCAGGGCTACGCCCAGGACAACGTGGGCGTCTACCGGGCCGGCGGCCAGTCCGCCCCGCACGTCTCCGGCCCGCGCCCGACCTGGCGCGAGCTGCTGGTCGGCCTCCTCCGCAACCCGGCCGCGACCTTCGACCGCACCCGCGACCACCAGGTCTGGCTCCCCGCGCTCACCGTCTCGCTGCTGTACGGCGCGCTGGCCGTGCTCGGCATCGGCCTGACCCACGACGACGTGGTCAACTCGACCTTCACCGTCGCACTCACCGCCATGCTCGTGGCCGCGATCGGCTTCACCCTGGCCGGCGCCACGCTCGGCGCGGTGACGTACGCACTGGCCCGCCAGTTCGGCGGGGACGGCCCGTGGAAGTCGACGGTCGGCCTGGCCGTGCTGATCGGCTGGACGACGGACGCGCCCAGGCTGCTGCTGGCCCTGGTGCTGCCCTCCGACAACATGGTGGTCCAGGTCGTCGGCTGGGCGACCTGGGTGCTCTGCGCCGTGCTGCTGACCACCATGGTTCGCCGGCTGCACGACCTGCCCTGGGGAAAGGCGGCCGGCGCGGCCGCGCTGCAGCTCCTGGCGCTGCTGGTACTGATCAAGCTGCCGACCCTGGGCTGAGCCCGTCGGCCCGGGGGCCGGGCGCTGCCCGTGCGGCGCCGTGCCGGGAGAGAATGGACGACGGGCCCCGCCTGCGGGGCCCGTTCCGCTTCCACCACCCTCACGCGCACGGAGCCAGGAATGACCCTCCCCACCACCCACGTCAGCTTCCCGGCCGGGGCGGTGACCGGCGAGTCCCCGGTGCTCGCGGTGCACCCGCTGGACGGCGGACGGTACGCGGTCGTCACCGAGGCGACCCCGTTCCACCCGCTCGACCACACCTGGCCCGACCAGCCCGCCGACCTCGGCACCCTCACCGTCGACGGCACCGAGCTCGCCGTCGTCGACTGCCTGACCGGAGCGGTCGGCCCGGACGGCGGCGCGCCGCTGGTCGGCGCCGACATCCCGGTCCGCCGCGGCGACGAGGACTGGTCCTGGCTGGTCCTGCACGTGGTCGACGGAGACCCGGGCGACCTGGCCGGCAAGGTCGCGGTGCTCGCCGTCGACGCCGAGCGCCGCGCCGCCCTCTGCGCCTCGCACAGCGGCTGCCACCTGCTCGCCCTCGCCCTGAACGCCGCCCTGGCCCCGCGCTGGCGCAAGGACCCGGGCCGCGCCGACGCCTTCGGCCACCCGGACTTCGACAGCCTGGCGATGGCCACCTCCGTGATGGACACCGAGGCGAGCACCGACACCTACCGGCTCGGCAAGTCGCTGCGCAAGAAGGGCTTCACCACCGAGGCGACCGAGGACTTCCCGGCCCTCGCCGAGGCCCTGCCCGCCCTCACCGAGGCCGTCAACCGGCAGCTGGCCGCCTGGGTCGCCGCCGACGCCGCCGTCCGCATCGACGTCCCCGGTCCCGAGCTGACCGCCCGCCGCCAGTGGCACTGCGAGCTGCCCGAGGGCCCCGCTCAGATCTTCTGCGGCGGCACCCACCTGCACCACCTCGGCGAGCTGGCCGAGCTCCGCACCGAGCTGCGCCTCTCCGAGGACGGCAGCGAGCTGGTCGCCGTCACCCGCCCCAAGCGCGGCTGAGCGGGCTCTGAGCGGCCCCTGGGCGGGCTCTGAGCAGCCCTGAGCAGCCCTTCTGAGCCCGGGCCCGTAACGCCGCGGGCGGCCACCCCCGTCGTCCGGGGTGGCCGCCCGCTGTGCGTGCGCTCTCCGTGGTCCTCGTCCCGGATCCTCCCGGGATCCTTCTCGGACCCTCGGATCAGATCTTCGTACGGTGGAAGTTCAGGAACGAGCGGGACGGCGTCGGGCCGCGCTGGCCCTGGTAACGAGAGCCGTAGCGCGCGGAGCCGTACGGGTGCTCGGACGGCGAGGAGAGCCGGAACAGGCAGAGCTGCCCGATCTTCATCCCCGGGAAGAGCTTGATCGGCAGCGTCGCGACATTCGACAGCTCCAGCGTGACGTGCCCGCTGAAGCCGGGGTCGATGAAGCCGGCCGTGGAGTGCGTCAGCAGGCCGAGCCGGCCCAGGCTGGACTTGCCCTCCAGTCGCGAGGCGACGTCCTCGGGCAGCGTGATGACCTCGTACGTCGACGCCAGCACGAACTCACCCGGGTGCAGGATGAACGCGTCGTCGCCCTCCGGCTCGACCAGCCGGGTCAGGTCCGGCTGCTCCTCGGAGGGGTCGATGTGCGGGTAACGGTGGTTCTCGAAGACCCGGAAGAAGCGGTCCAGTCGCACATCGATACTGGAGGGCTGGATCATCGCAGGGTCGAACGGGTCGATCACGACCCGGCCCTTGTCGATTTCGGTCCGGATGTCCTTGTCAGAGAGCAGCACGCTTCGAGGTTACGTGCACGACACGGCCCCGGACGAATCGCCCGGGGCCGCACCCGTCACTCCCGCCGCGCTTCCGCGCCGCTTCCGCCTCGGTCAGGCCAGGAACTCCGCGGCCTCCAGCCGCATCGCCCGGGCCAGTTGCGGAGCGGACAGCTCCTGCACGTCGGCCAGCACCGAACTCCGCAGCCGTCCGCACCGCGGACAACGGATCAGCCGGCCGGGCCCCAGCCGGCCGGGCCCGAGGTTCTGCATCGGGAACGTGGTGGTGCTGAACAGGTGCCCCTCGGCACAACGAACGACGGCGCGCTGCTCCATCGGTCCCCTTCCCATCCTTACCCCAGTACTCACCCGTACTCATCGCGCCCCGGACGGGCCGGGGCCCCCGGGACAGCGTCACATTAGGGGAAGTTCCGGACATTCCACACCACGGCTCGCCGCCCCGAAACCCACCCCGCCGGAGCACTCTCACGCGGCCCACAGAGTACGCCTCCGCCCCGCCCCCGGCCGCCTCCGCCACGACCTCCTGCCACCTGTGCAACCGGCGTCACGGATGGGGTACAGTGATGGCGGATCGAGCGGTCTCTGACGGCTCATCAGGCGGGCGTAGTTTAATGGTAGAACATGAGCTTCCCAAGCTTATAGCGCGAGTTCGATTCTCGTCGCCCGCTCCAACGCTCAAGGCCCAGGTCAGGGACATGATCCCCGATCTGGGCCTTTGCTGTTGGCGTGCTGCTTTTGGCCGCCGTGCCCCGCGGGCGCCCCAGTGGTCGGGCGTGCCTGTTCCGGGCTTACGGGTGAGTTCCGCATCCATGCCGTGGCTCACCTGCCCCCGGGGGCGGGTGACTTGTCGGCGGTCGAAGCCGATGCGGACGTCGTCCCGGTCGGAGCCTTCGTTTCTGCGGGCGAAAGCCCCGGGCGGCCGTCGCGCGGGGTGCCGGCCGGTACCGTCCTCGTCCGGCGGGGTCGGCCTGAGTCGCAGCCGCGGGTCCGTCTGCTGATCCTGCTGCTCCGCCGGGGATTTCGCGGATCCTCGACGGGGTCGAGCCGAACCGGTGAGCGGTCGGGAGCGTCGGCTCAGTGGGTGGGCGGGGTCCAGTCGGCGGGCAGGCCGGACTGGGCGAGGACGGAGTTGAGGCTGTAGTAGTCCTGGTCGGAAGCGATCCGGTGGTGCTCGCCGAGGTCGAGGAGGGTCGCCATCGGCACGGCGAACGGCTTGGGCGCGCCCTTGAGGTGGCCGGAGTAGACGGCTTCGACGGTGATGTGGGAGCCGTCCTGGTGGGTGGCCTTCACCGCGACGTGGACGTCGTCGATGAGGCTGTCGGTGCGGGCCTTCCACCCCGCGATCTCCTGGCGGCCGTGGAAGGTGACGCCCAAGCCCTGGTCGGTGTAGGTGCTGTCCGCGGTGAACAGGGCGCCGAGCGCCTGGGGGTCGCCACCGTTCCATGCGGCGGCCCATGCGGCGACGGCCTTGGGGAGGTGCTGCCCGGTGGGCTGCGCGGCCGCGGCGGTGGTGCCGAGTACGGCGCAGACGGCCGTGGCGCCGATCAGTGCGGTCAGGGTGCGGCGCGGGGTGGACTTCACGGTGGGACTCCTTCGGGTGGGGGCGGGTCGAGAGGTGGGTGCGCGTCGGGGGTCAGGGGGTCAGAACGACCTTGCCGGAGACCGTGCCCGACTCGGCCAGGCGCAGGGCTTCGGCGGCCTCGGCGAGCGGCAGTTGGGCGGCGATGCGGGCGGTGACCTCGCCGCGGCGGACGGCGGCGAAGACCTCGGTGAGGTCGGCGCGCAGCCGGGCCCGGAAGCGGTCCTTGTTCAGCGGCCGACCGGCCCAGATGTTGTAGAAGTGGGCACGGCGCCCGTTGGGCAGGGTGTTCCAGAGCCAGGTGCGGGCGAGGATCTTCAGGACGGGCCACTGCTTGGAGCCGGTGTCGTCGCGGGTGGAGGCGCTGCCGTAGGAGATGAGGGTGCCGCCGGGGGCGAGCAGGCGCCAGGAGTCGACGACGCTCCGGCCGCCGAGGTGGTCGAAGACGGCGTTCACCCCGCCGGGTGCCAGTTCGCGGACCTGGGCGGGCACGTCGCCGGCGCGGTAGTCGACCGGGACGACGCCCAGTTCCCGCAGGGCGTCGTGGTGCCGGGGGGAGGCCGTGCCGATCACCTTCACGCCCGCCGCGCGGGCGAGTTGGACCAGGACCGAGCCGACGCCGCCGCCGGCGCCGTGCACCAGGACGGTCTGTCCGGTGCGCACCCGGGCCTTGCGGTGCAGCATCTGCCAGGCCGTGATGCCGTTGACCACGACGGTCTCGGCCTCCGCCGCTGTGAGGCCCTCCGGGACTCGGACCGCGTCGTCGGCGTCGAGGACGACGTGGCTGGCCCACCCGCCGACCTTCACCAGTGCCGCCACCCGCTGCCCGGCCAGGGCCGGGTCGACACCCGCGCCGGTTGCCAGCACCCGGCCGACCAGGTCGTAGCCGGGCACGAACGGGAAGGCCGGCTGGTCGTAGTACCGCCCGCGGCGCATCTGCTGCTCGGCGAACGAGACGCCGGTCGCCTCCATGGCGACCACGATCTGCCCCCGGCCCCCCTCCGGAACGGCGCTCTCGCGGATCTCCAGGCCCTCCGGCGCCACGATGCCCGGCAGAACGACCTCGATACGACGTTGGGTGCCCATGATCGCCTCTTCTCGTAGATGCTTTCGCGTTCGTTAGAAGTTATAGCTCCATCTGAACGTGAGAGTCAAGAGCGATGGTGATACCCTCTAACTAGCAGTGGCTGGAGAGAGGAAGGCGGGTCATGGGCGAATCGGGTACGAGGACACCGAGGGAGCGCTACCGGGTGCAGGTGCAGGAGGAGATCAAGCGGCACGCTTGGGGGCAGATCGCCACCGCCGGGGCCTCGGCGTTGTCCCTCAACGCCATCGCCAAGCAGATGGGTATGAGCGGGCCGGCCCTCTATCGGTACTTCGCCAACCGCGACGAGCTGATCACCGAGCTCGTCAGGGACGCCTACCGCAGCCTGGCCGACACCTTCGCCGCCCGCGCCGAGGCCGGCACCGACCTCGGCGGACTGGCGGACTCGCTGCGCCGGTGGGCTCTGGACGACCCCCAGCGGTACTTCCTCGTCTACGGCACCCCCGTGCCCGGGTACCGAGCACCCGAGGACACCACGCGCATCGCCGCCGAGATCATGGCGCACCTCCTCGACGCCTGCGCCGCCGTGCAACCGCCCGCCACGCCGCGCCCGCTCGACACCCACCTCGCCGAGCACCGCGCCTGGGCCGGAGAACACCCGGCCCCGTCATCGGCGCTCGGCCGGGCCCTCGCCTTCTGGACCCGCCTGCACGGCGTCCTCTCGCTCGAACTCGCCGGACACTTCACCGGCATGGGATTCGACCCCACCGAGCTCTACGCCGACGAGGTGCGAGCACTCGGGGGCCAGTGGGGCTGACGTCTCAGGACCGGTCCGCGCCCGCCGCGCCGGATGGCGCCAGGTCGGGCGCCGGCTCGGTGTCGTCCAGGCGAGGCGTTCGGGACCGCCCGGCTGCTGTGGCTGCACCGCATCGCCGAGGCCTGCGCGTACGGCATGACGAAAGTCATGGTCACCGTCGTGCGGAACGCCTCCGGAACCCGTGAAGTCCGCTCTACTGCCACGGCCCCCGGATTCCTAGGGTCGAACCATGAACACCGAATCCGTGATCCAGGTCGCCGACCTGCGTGTCGACTACGGAGCCAGGACCGCCGTGGCCGGCATCCGTCCCGACGTGCGTCCGGGTGAGGTGGTCGCGCTGCTCGGCACCAACGGCGCGGGCAAGACGACCACCATGGACGTGCTGGAGGGCTATCTGCGGCCCACCTCGGGCAGCGTCACGGTCCTCGGCCACGACCCGTACACCGAGCGCGCCCGCATCGCCCCGCAGATCGAGATCCTGCTCCAGGAGGCGGGCTTCTTCGGTGAACTGACCGTCGCCGAAACGGTCCGTGCCTGGCCACCCCGTCCGCCGCCTCCGTCCAGGACGCGCTGCGCCTGGTCGACCTGGAGGACCGGACCCGGACGAAGGTCGGCCGGCTCTCCGGCGGCGAGCGGCGCCGGCTCGACCTCACCCTTTCCGTCCTCGGCAGGCCCCGGCTGCTGTTCCTCGACGAACCCACCACCGGCCTCGACCCCGAGTCGCGCCGGGAGACCTGGCGGTTCCTCAAGAGGATGGTCGACGACGGCATGACCATGCTGCTGACGACGCACTACATGGAAGAGGCCGAGTTCCTGGCCGACCGGGTCGCCATCATGGACCGCGGCCGGATCGTGCGGCACGGCACTGTGGGCGACGTCCTCGCCCGGGAGGCGAGCACCCGGATCTCGGTGACGGCCGATGCCGCCGTCAACGCCCGCACCCTGCCGACGTTCCCCGACGCCGAGGTGCACGAGGCCGACGGGCGCCTCACCCTCGTCACCGCCGACCCGCAGCCCGTTCTCCGGCTGGTGCTGAACTGGGCCGACGACAACGCGGTCCGCCTGCGCGGCCTCGAAGTACGCACCGCATCCCTGGAGGACGTCTTCCTCGACCTCGCCGCGACCGGAAGGGGACGAGCATGACCTGGCTGCGTCTCACCTCCTCTCAGCTCCTGCTCTCCCAGAGCGTGTACTGGCGCGATCTCGGCTTCGCCCTCACCGGGCCGGAGTCGCAGGTCCGCTGACCTGCGACTCCGGCGGCTCGGGGGTGCCGGGGTCAGTGGGTGCCGGCGGCGAGGGCTTCGAGGGCGGGGACGAGGGCGGCGGGGGAGGGCAGGGCCGCGTTCTCGGCCCGGAGTCGGGCGGCTCCCTCACGGAGGCCCGGGTCGGTGAGGAGACGGTCGAGGAGCGGGGTGTCGACATCGGGGGAGGCGGAGCGCAGGGCGGCGCCGGCGGCGGTGAGGGCGTCGGCGTTGATGAAGTGGTCGGCGCCCTGGGGGAGCACGAGTTGGGGCAGGCCGGCCTGGAGGGCGGTGAGCATGGTGCCGGAGCCGCCGTGGTGGATCAGCGCGTCGGAGGTGGTCAGCAGTTCGGCGAGCGGGACCCAGGGGAGCGGGCGGACGTTGTCCGGCAGGGTGCCGAGCGGGGCGAGGTCGGCGTCGCCGACGGCCAGCAGGAACTCGGCGTCCGCCGAGGCGGCGGCCTCGATGAGGCGGACGATCGCGCGGACGCCGTCCATTTCGGTGAGGATGGTGCCCAGGGTGACGGCGACGCGCGGGCGGGTGCCGCGGCGGAGCAGGTCCCCGGGGACCACGCCGCCGCCGTTGAAGGGGAGGTAGCGCATCCGCAGGCCGTCCGGGTCGCCGCCGAGCGAGGCGGGGACGACGTTCAGCGGGGTGGCCTTGGCGGGGCCTGCCACACCGTGTGTCTCGTAGGCCTCGGTGAAGTTGGCGGCGATCCGCACGGCCATGCCGAGGCCCGAGGCCACGCCGAAGTTCTGGATCACCGAGGGGATCTTGAGCTTGGCGGCGACCAGCGGGGCGGCGGCCTGGAAGGAGTCGTGGACCACCAGGTCGGCGCCCCAGTCGCCGGCCGCGGCCAGCAGGCCGTCGACGGTGGAGCGGGAGGCGAGGGCGAAGCCCCTGGCCGCCCTGTCGAGGATCTGATCCTGGGTCAGGTCCAGTGCGACGTAGCGGATCTTCTCGCCGGTGGACTGCTCGATGGCCTCCCGGATGCTGCGGCCGTCGCCGATCTCGATGATCGGGAAGCCCGCCGCCCGGAGCGGTTCCAAGGGCCTCGATCCGGCGAAGAGGACCTCGTGCCCGGCGGCCCGCAGGGCCTGGGCGGTCGGGATCATCGGGAAGAGGTGGCCGGCCGCGGGCGGGCCGGTGAAGAGTATGCGCACGGGTGTCTCCTGATCATTCGGCAGTCGGGCCGGCCGACGGACCGGTCCGTCGGCCGGTCGGCCGGTCGCCGGACGGGTGCGGGTCGTTCGGATGCGCCCGCACCTCCTCCCTGTCGGAACTGACGAATGGTCAAGCCCTGTTCCCCGGGGGATCGATAATCGGACGTTCTGCCGCCGGCCTTGCCGGCCGGGAGGCGGTGTGCTCCGCGGTGGGGCGGGCGGCGGTGGGAGGGGCCGGAGGGAGCGGCGGTCGGGGCGGCGGTTCGGGGCGGCCGCTCAGAGCGGCGGGAGGGGGAGGGTCCGGAGCCGGTCGGGGTCGGCGAGGAGGTTGATCTCGGTGATCGGGCCGTTGACGACGGTGAACGACAGGACGGAGAACGGCCGGCCGTCGGGGGCGTGGCCAGGCCGAGGGCGCCGTTGATCAGGACCGGGCGGGCGAGCGGGGCGGGGCCGCGGAAGAGCAGGGCCTGCTGGGCGACGCCGAGGCGCCGTGGACGAGGCGGGGCAGGGTGCCGACCCGGGAGGCGTCGGCGCGGCTGAGCCGGAACCAGGCCTCCCGGACGGCGTCCTCGGCCTCGCTCAGTAAGCCGGGAATCCGGTAGGCCACCGACCGGAGCCGGGGGCGCTGCTGCTCGAACTGCCTGGCCAGGGAGTCGATTTCGTTCATCGGGCGCCATCGCAATCGGCCGTCGGGCCCGTCCGGGCGTGACGGGCGTGACGGGCGTGACTCTGTCTGACATGTGACGATTGGTCGGCCATGGCGGCGCGGGAGTCAGGTGGCGACGCCGACGGTCCGGTGGACCGACTCCGGCCGCTCCAGCAGGGCGAGCATGCAGTGGGCGACGCCGGCGCGGGCGGCCGAGAGGCCGCGGCGCACGTTGCGCCCGTACGCCGTCCGTATGGGCCGGGTCGGCGTAGTGCCGGCGCAGCGCGGCCCGGGTGAGCGGCGCGGCGAGGTGGCGCATGAAGAACCCGTCGCCCGGGTCGTGCCGGGGCGGTCGCGGGCGGGCGGGGGAGGGGACGGCGCCGATCGGGGCCGCGCTGACCACGATCAGGCGCCGGACGCCGACCTCGCGCATCGTGGCGGCCACCGACCGGGTGCCGCGCCAGGCGCCCGAGCCGTACGGATCCCCGGCCCCTGCGGCGCAACGGTCCGCGGCGGGTCAGGCGGCGGCGAGGAAGTCGCGGACGGTCTTGGTGAAGGCCTCCGGCTGCTCGGCGATCACGACGTGGCCGGTGTCGAACTCGGCGTACTCGCTGCCGGCGATGGCCGCGTGCAGGCGGCGTGCGTTCTCCACCGGAATGGTGGCGTCCTGGGCGCAGCCGATCACCAGGGTCGGGGCCTGGACGAGGGGGAGCAGGGCGGTGATGTCGAGCTGGAGGTCGAGTGCGATGTGCCGCAGCGTGCCGGGGGTCGGCTGCATGAAGCCGGCGCAGGCCTCGACGCCCTCGCGGCCGATCCGGTTGAGGAAGCCGCGGCTGAAGGCGGTCAGGGTGGCGTAGCGGCCGAAGGCGGCGGCGTCACCGGCGAGGGCGAGCCAGACGATCATCATGTTGCGCACGTACTCGTCGTCCGTGTTGATCCAGCCCGCAGTGGCGACCAGGCGGCGCACCTGCTCGGGGCGTCGGGCCGCGGCGGCGGTGGCGACGACGGCGCCGAGCGAGAAGCCGACCATGTGGACGGGCCCGCGGCCGGCGTCCTCGATGACGGCGTTGACCTGGGCGGCGAGGGTGTCGATGGTCAGCTCGGCGCCGTCGTCCTCGGCGGCCTCGCTGCCGGACAGGTCGGGGAGGAGCAGGGTGTAGCGGTCGGTGAAGGCGTCCAGCAACTGGTCCCACATGGCGGAGCCGGGGCCGGTGCCGTGGACGAGGATCAGGGTCTCGGGGCCGTCGCCCACGATGCGGTAGGGGATGCGGGCGGTGTCGACGGTGACGCTGGGCATGGCGGGTGGTCCCTTCGATGGGGCGGGGTGCTGCGCTGACAAAAAGTAAACTACACGGTGTAGGCGACGAATTCAACTACACCGTGCAGTACAATGTGTGGGGGCGCCCCGGCCGCGCGATCTCGAAGGCCGTGCGGCGAGGGCCGGCCCCGGGGTGGGGCCGGCCCTCGCCGCGACGGTGGCGCCGCGTCAGCCGTAGAGGCGCAGGAACGCCCGGATGCCGGCGGTGACGCCGGCCGTCAGCTCGGCCTCGGGGAGGTGGATCGCGCCGTAGAAGGTGGCGTCGGCGGCGCCGCTGAACGTCAGCAGGGTGAACTGGGTGGCAGCCAGCTCGGTGTCCTCGACGTGCAGCAGCCCCTGGTCGGCGAGGCGGCCGAAGTGTGCGGCGAGGTCGCGCTGGGAGGCGAGCGGGCCGGCGTCCAGCCAGGCGTTCAGGACCTCGGTCGGGATGTTGCCGGCCTCGGCGCGGATCGTCCGGCCGAGTGCGTAGTGGTCGCCCGCTCCGAGGACGGCGCGGGCGCGGTCGAGGGCGAAGGCGTTGAGGTCGGCCTCCAGGTCGACGATCTTGTGCAGGTGCCGGTCTGCCAGGCCGGCGATGATCTCGGTCAGCTCGCCGGCGGTCTCCAGGGCGACGGAGAGGAACAGCTTCTCCTTGTCGCCGAAGTGGTTGTAGATGGTGCGCTTGGACACGCCGGCCTCGGCGGCGATCGCGTCCACGCTGGCCCGGGTGTAGCCCTCTCGGCCGAACACCGTGCTCGCGGCGCGGGCGATGGCCTGCCGCTTCTCGGGCATCCGGCGCGAGCCCGTGGCCGGCGCGGGTGCTCCGGAGGTCGCTGAGGTCCCAGGGGTCATCGGGCGGTCTCTCCTCTGCTGAATATTGCACTACTCGGTGCAGTTTACGCCTGGGGGCGTCCTGTGCGGCCGGTGCGCCGGCCGTGGAACTGGCGCGGCGCGGCGGCCGTCCAGGGGAGTGCGGAGGAACGAAATCCCGTCCCGGGTTGAACCCCGGGAGAAGACGGAGGTCCCGGTGCAGCCAGGTGGTACCGAAGTGAACGTCGAGAGTCCCGCCGGGCCGCGGCCGGGGGCGGCCGCCCCGTCGTCCGCCCCGTCCGCGCACACCGGGGCGGTGGACCAGGCGGCGGCCGCCGTGCGCTGCGAACTCCTGCTGCAGGACTCGCTGGACGCCGTCCGGCCGCAGCTCACCTGGCGGCACGGGGCGGCCCGGGCGGGCGCGCGGCTTCCGGTGCCCGGGTCCGGCCCGGACGACGCGGCCGTGCACTGGTACGTCGGCCGTAGCCGGGACATCGTCACCATCGTCTCGGCGGCCCGCCGGCCGGCGCTGCCGGGCATGGTCGAGATGCGGTGGCGGCGGCGCGGATGGACCGTCACCTCGGTGAACGCCGGGCGCGAGTGGCCCGGCCTCGCCGCGACCACGCCGGACGGCTACCGGCTCGCGCTGGAGTTCGGCGAACTGGGCGAGGCCCGGCTGACGGCGCTGTCGCCGGGGGTGGCCCGCTCGGAGCCGTGGTCGGACGGCGGGGTCGAAGTGCCGGGATCCTCGGGCTACTCGGCCCGGCTGCCGGAGGTGTGCTGCCCGTTCTGGAGTGCCATGGGGTGAGGCGGGGCGACGGTGCGGGGTGGAGTAGGGGAGGCGCGGAGCGAGTCCCCCCGGACACGCTCCGCGCCGCCTCGTCGCACGGCTTCGACGCGCGTCGCTCCCCCCGACTCCCCGGCCTCTCGCCGTCCCCCCTGGCTCCACCCTCCGGCGAGGGTCGTCCGCACAGGCCTCGGCGAGCCCCCTGTCAGCGGAGGCGTCGTTGATCTCCACGCTAACAAACCGAGTGGTTGGTTTGTCAATATCGGGATCCACGAAACATCCACATCTGCGGGCCGGGGATCCGGGTCGGGGCGCAGCCGTCTGACCGGCCGTCACCGGCCCGTCGGGAGGCCTCGACAGTGCACCGGGGGCGTGTCGCGGCGCATCCGTCATCACCCGTTCGGGTGGCCGGAATCCGACATTCCGCTCGCTCGTTCGGGCCGGCGCGCAGGAGAGTGCGCGGGCTCAGCGCAGCAGCCGGCGCTCCTTGGCCACGGCCACCGCTCCGGCCCGGGTGTCCACGCCCAACTTGTCGTAGATCCGGCCCAGATGGGTCTTCACCGTCGCCTCGCTGATGAACAGCGCGCGGGCGATCTCCCGGTTGCCCAGGCCCTGCGCCAGCTGGGCCAGGATCTCCTGCTCCCGCTCGGTGAGCTGCGGCGCCGGGGCCCGCATCTGGGCCATCACCCGGGAAGCGACCGGCGGGGAGAGGACGGTACGGCCGCGCGCCGCCGCGTGCACCGCGGCGAACAGCTCCTCCGGCCGCTCCGCCTTCAGCAGGTAGCCGGTGGCGCCCGCGCCGATCGCCCGGGTGATGTCGGCGTCGGTGTCGTACGTGGTGAGGACGAGGACGTGCGGGGCGCCGGGCGCGGCGGTGATCCGGCGGGTGGCCTCCACACCGTCAATGCCCTCGCCGAGCTGGAGGTCCATCAGCACGACCTGCGGCGCGAGGCGGGCCGCCAGCGCGACCGCCTCCTCCCCGTCACTCGCCTCGCCGACCACCTCGATGTCCCCGGCGCTGGCCAGCAGTGCCAGCAGGCCGGCCCGGACCACGGCGTGGTCGTCGCAGACCAGCAGGCGGACCGGCGGTGTCGCGGGGGCGGTACTCATGGCCGCCTCCCGGTCGCTCGCTCGTTCATCGTGGCTCCAGGGGGGCTCGTCGGGGCTCCAGCGGGATGGCGGCCGAGACGACGGTGCCCTCGCCGGGTGTGCTCTCGACGGTCAGGGTGCCACCGAGCTGGCGCAGCCGGGCCCGCATCGCGGGAAGTCCGTGGCCGCGCCCGCTGTCGGGCCGGGCGACGGGCCGGGCACCGCCTGCCGGCCCGTCGGCCCGGAAGCCCCGGCCGTTGTCGGCGATGTCCAGGACGGCCTGGTCGCCGAGGAAGGAGAGGGTCAGCGCGGCGGCCGAGGCGCCCGCGTGCTCACGGACGTTGGCCAGCGCGCCCTGGGCGATCCGCAGCAGCGCGGACTGGGCGGCGGCCGGCAGCGGCACCGCGGCGCCGTCCAGGTGGAAGCGGACAGGCAGGCCGCTCTCGGCGGACTCCCGCTCGGCGAGCGCGCGCAGCGCCTGGTCCAGCGTGCGGCCGTCGGCGAGTTCGGCGGGCGCGAGGTCATGGACGAAGCGGCGGGCCTCGGCGAGGTTGCGGGCTGCCACCTCGGCGGCGGTCCGGACGTGGGTGCGGGCCGTCACCGGGTCGGCGTCCCAGGTGCGGTCGGCGGCCTGGAGCAGCATCTGCTGGCTGGAGAGGCCCTGTGCCAGGGTGTCGTGGATCTCCATGGCCAGCCGCTCGCGCTCGGCCAGGGTGCCCTCCCGCCGCTCGGTGGCGGCGAGTTCGCGCCGGGTGCGCCGCAGGTCGCGGATCAGCGCGCGCTGCCGCTCGGCCTGCCGCTCCATGAAGAGGAAGACGCCGGTGGCCAGCGCGGCCACGGCGGGCGGCAGCAGGATCAGGTTGGCGTCCACGCCGCCCAGCCGGACCTCGCCGACCACCACCAGCAGCGTGAGCGCCGCGACCAGCGGGATCGCCGCCCGGGCGGGCAGGGTGCGCAGGGCCGTGTAGACGAGCGGGACGGCGCACCAGGCGAAGCTCGGCGCCAGCAGCACCAGCACCGCCCAGAGCGCCACCACCAGCGCCAGCGGCCAGAGCCGGCGGCGCTGCCCCGGGGCGGGCGGGTGGCGGTGCGCCAGCCAGGAGCCGGCCGGCTGGGCGACGGCCAGGGCGAGGCCGAGGCCGATCACCCAGGGGATGCGCGGGCTGCCGGGGTGGTGGCCGAGGTAGCGGCCGAGCGAGGTGGCGAGGAGCAGCAGGAAGGCGGAGTCGAGCAGGACGGCCAGCCGGCCGGCGTCCGGATCACCGGCGGCGGCTCCGGGCGCGGCGGCGGGCTCGGGCTGCTCCACGTGCTCGCTCCTCACTCCGCTTCCGAACGCGGCGGTTGCCGCGCCACCCGGGCCGGCCGGGACCTCCCCAGGGCCGGCGGGGACCTCCCCAGGGCCGCGTACGGACCTGGCTGACCTGCGCCGATCCCTCGATGGTGGCCCGTCCGGCCGGGGCGCGCATCAGCCGATCGGTTGACGGGTCCGTCATCCATCATGCGCGCGGGCGGCGGCCGGACCGTCGATGTGGGGAGGGGGTCCGCGGCCGGAGGATCGGTACCGAAGTCGCCGAGCCCGATCCGGTCCCCCGGTTCCGGCCGTGGCCCCCCGACCCGATCCGACGAGGAGCTGGACCATGAAGAAGACCTCCGTGCGCACCCGCGTGCTGACCGGTACCGTCGCCGCCGCCGCGCTGGCGGCCGCCACCGTCGGCGCCGTCTCGGCCAGCGCCGAGACCACCGAGGCCCCGGCCGCCGCCACCGCGGTGAAGGCCGACACCCAGAACAAGAACCTCACCCAGACCACCGGTCTGACCATCGAGGCCGCCACCAAGGCCGCGGAGGCCACCCTGAACGCGGCCACCAAGGCCGGCCAGCACGTCTCCGTCGCCGTGGTGGACCGCGACGGCGTCACCCGGGTGCTGCTCAAGGGCGACGGGGCCGGCCCGCAGTCGCCGGAGTCCGCCGAGCGCAAGGCGTTCACGGCCGTCTCCTGGAACGCGCCGACCTCCGAGCTGGCCAAGCGCCTCGCCCAGGCGCCGAACCTCAAGGACATCCCCGGCACGCTGTTCCTGGCCGGCGGCGCCCCCGTCCAGGCCAAGGGCGCGCCGATCGCGGCGATCGGTGTCGCGGGCGCGCCCAGCGGCGACCTCGACGAGCAGTTCGCCCAGGCGGGCGTGGCCGAGCTCGCCAAGTAGCGGCCGGCGACGGTCGGCGACGGCGGGCGGCGCGGGTGGCCGGCGCGAGGCCTGAGCAGCCGGTCTGTGCGCCGGGGCGGGCCCCCGACCGTCCCGGCACACCGGTCATCGCGTCGCCGCCCGCCCGCGCCCCTCGCCCGCCACCCGGGTACCGGGAGCTCCCCGTAGCGGGGACCCCCAGTGGGGGAACCCAACGTACGTGGGACCCCGAGTACGGGGGACCCCGCCCGGAAACCGGTGCGGCGCCGTACCGGAGCGGTCAGGATGTCCGCATGGCACACATGACCGAGGCCGAGTGGCGCGCCTTCCTCTCCGCCGGCACCCGAACCGCCAAGATCGCCACCACCCGGGCCGACGGCCGCCCGCACGTCGCGCCGGTCTGGTTCCTGCTGGAGGGCGACGAGATCCTCTTCAACACCGGTGCCGACACCGTCAAGGGCCGGACCCTGGCCCGCGACGGCCGGGTGATGATCTGCGTGGACGACGAGCGGCCCCCGTTCGCCCGCGTCCTCGTCCAGGGCACCGCCCGGCTCAGCGACGACCTGGCCGAGGTGCGCAGCTGGGCCACCCGGATCGCCGCCCGGTACATGGGCGAGCACCGTGCCGAGCAGTACGGGGCCCGCAACGGCGTGCCGGGCGAACTGCTCGTACGGGTGAAGATCGAGAAAGTCGGCGCAGAACAGGGGGTGGCCGACTGAAAAGCCGGGTGCCGCTGTCAGTGGCCCGTGGCAGGCTTCCCGGCATGACGGCGTGGACCCTCAACGACATCGAACGTGCGATCCGCTCCTCCTGGGGTGTCGACACCTGTGCTCCCGAGGACTTGGCCCACTGGCGTCCCGACAATCCCGCCCGCGGCCAGTGCGGGGTGACGGCGATGGTGCTGCACGACCTGCTGGGTGGCGAGCTGATGATGGGCGAGGTGCACGTCGGCGGCGTCCGGACGGACCTCCACTGGTGGAACAGGTTCGCCACCGGCGTCGAGATCGACCTCACCCGCGAGCAGTTCGGCCCGGACGAGCGGGTCGGCCCAGGCCGGCCGGTCGCCCGCCCGCAGCGCCCCGGCCGGCTCCAGGCCCAGTACGAGCTGCTGCGCCACCGGGTGATCGCCGAGCTGGAGGCGGGCCTGTCCCCGGTCTCCACGCTGCCGGCGCGGGCGGTCGCCTGAGCGGGCGGTCCGTCCCGCCCGGGCGCGCATGAACCCCGGCGCCGGGCCGGCCTGACGTACAGTCGGGCGCGTCGGATCGTGGACGGGCGACGGGCGACGGGCGACGGGCGACGGGCGACGGGCGACGGGCGGCAGGGCGCCGTGGCGATGACGGGAGTGTGCGATGTCCGGGATGACGGTCGGGTTCGTGGGGCTCGGCGCGATGGGGCAGGGCATGGCCGCCAGCCTGCTGCGAGCCGGCCACGTGGTCCGGGTCTGGAACCGTTCGCCCGGGCCGGTGGCCGCGCTGGTGGCCCAGGGCGCGGAGGCCGCCGACGGCCCGGCCGACGCCTTCGCCGCCCAGGTGGTGGTCTCCATGCTCGCCAACGACGAGGCGGTCGAGCGGCTGCTGCTCGACCCGGCCCTGCTGGCCGGCGCCGCGGCGTCCGTCCACGTCAACACGGCCACGGTCTCGGTGGCGCTCGCCGAGCGCGCCGCGGCCCTGCACGCCGAGCACGGCCTCGGCTACGTCGCCGCACCCGTGCTCGGCCGGCCCCCGGTGGCGGCGGCCGGCGAGCTCAACATCCTGGCCGCCGGGAGCACCGCGGCGCTCGCCGCCGCGGAGCCGCTGCTCGCCGCGATGGGCCGGCGGACGTGGTACTTCGGCGAGCGCCCGCCGCAGGCCAACACCGCCAAGATCAGCGCCAACTTCCTGCTGGCCTGCGCGATCGAGTCGATGGCCGAGGCGTGCAGCCTGGCCGAGGCCAACGGCGTCCGGCCGGCCGACCTGATCGAGATGCTCAGCGGCACGCTCTTCCCCGGCCCGGTCTACTCCGGCTACGGCGCGATGGTCGCCGAGCGCCGCTACGAACCGGCCGGCTTCCGGCTGCCTCTCGGCCTCAAGGACGTCAACCTCGCGCTCACCGCGGGTGCCGACGCCCACGTACCGCTGCCCTTCGGCAGCATCCTGCGGGACGCCTTCCTCGACGCGCTCGCGCACGGGGACGGCGAGAAGGACTGGGCCGCCGTCGCGGCCGTCGCCCGCCGCCGGGCCGGGCTCCCGGAGTAGCGGACCACATCGGCCACACGGCGAAGACCCGGTGCGAAGCCGGTGCCAAGACCCGGTGCCAGGACCCGGTGCGAAATCCCGGTGCCCGCCGCCGCACCGGCTGCCTACGATCGCGGCGTGACGCTCACACACGAACCCCGCTCCGAGGAGCCGTGGCTGGTCCGCACCGGCCGGCTGGAGCTGCGCGCGGTCTGCGCCGACGACCTCGCCGCGCTGTTCCGGATCAACACCGACCCTCGGACCTGGAGCCACGTGCCCGCGGGGCGGCACCGGGACGAGGAGACCACCCGGGCCTGGATCGAACGGGCCGTCGGGCGCTGGGAGTCGGGCGGACTCGGCTACTGGACGGCCCGGCGGCCCGCCGACGGCACGGTGGTCGGCGTCGGCGGCGTCGCCTTCCAGCCCGACTCCGGTTTCTGGAACCTCTACTACCGGCTGGACCCGGCGCACTGGGGCCGCGGCTACGCCACCGAGCTGTCCCGGGCCGCGATCGACGCCGCCCACCGGCACGCGCCGGAGGTGCCGGTGGCGGCCTGGATCCACGCCCACAACGCCGGTTCCCGCGGGGTCGCCGCCCGGCTCGGCCTGACCGACCAGGGCCTGCGCCGGGACCCGGCGCTCGGGGAGCTGCTGCACCTGTACACCGACCGGCAGGTGCCGCCGGCCCGGTCGTAGACTCGAACCCTTTGCCGGCCGACACAGCCACGGGGGTCCCGATGTCCGAGCAGCACGCCGCTGCCGAAGTGCCGCGCAACTTCCTCTTCCTGGTCGCGGGCTCGCGGGCGGGCGGCAACTCCGAGCAGCTCGCCCGGATCGCCGCCGAGGCGAGCCTGCCGGCCGGCGCGGAGCAGCGCTGGCTGCGGCTGAGCGACCACCCGCTGCCGCCGTTCGAGGACCGCCGGCACACCGGCGGCGGCTTGCGCGAGCCGGCGGGGCACGAGCGCACCCTGCTGGACGCCACGCTGGCCGCGACCGACCTCGTCTTCGTCGCGCCGCTGTACTGGTACTCGCTGCCGACCAACGCCAAGCTCTACCTCGACCACTGGTCGGCCTGGCTGCGGGTGCCCGGCGCGGACTTCCGTGCCCGGATGGCCGGCGGCACCGTCTGGTCCGTCACCGCCCTCGCGACCGAGCCCGACAAGGCCGACCCGCTGATCGGCACCCTCCGGCTCTGCGCGGACTACATGGGCATGCGCTGGGGCGGCGCGCTGCTCGGCAACGGCACCCGCCCGGGGGACGTGCTGAAGGACGAGCAGGCGCTGGTCGCCGCCGAGTCGTTCTTCGCCGGCTGAGCCGCGCGCCCGGCCCGACGGCCGTTCGGGACGTGTACCGGTCACGCTGGGGTCATGCCGCAGGGCGGTGCAAAAGCCGTGCCAGGTGTTGGAGTCGGGCCAATCGGACAGGGCGCGGCCGGAGGCGTGTACGAAGCGTGGCACCCGCCTTCCGGGGCGGGTCGGTCCTTCGGTAGTCTCCGTCGGACTTTCAGCTTCGCGGGGGGACCGCTGTTCGGACAGCCCACCCTGCCGCGCCCCCGGGCCGCGCCCGGACACTCTCGTGAGGTCTTCCTTGCCCATGTCCATACGTCGCAGTCTTGCCCTCGCCGGCGCCGCCGCGCTCGCGTCCTCGATGGTGCTGGCCGGTGCCCAGGGTGCCGCCGCCGTCGGAACCACCGGCTCCCCGTCCGCCGCGGCCGTGCCGCAGGCCGACAAGGCCGGGCACCAGAGCCTCGACCTGTCCGTGCACGGCGTGCCCGACACCTTCATCGCGGGTGGTGACGCCCGCGAGTTCACGTTCAAGATCGACAACTCGACCAAGCACGACTTCGCCCTCATCCCGCTGCTCAAGTTCAAGAACCGCGAGGGCAGCCTGGAGGCGGGCGACCTCAAGGTCGAGTACCAGCTGCCCGGCGGCCAGTGGCTGCCCGGCTCGGTCGCGCCCGGCGGCGGGGACTCCGACGACGACGCGGTGCTCACCCTGCTCGGCGGCGTGGGCCAGGACGGGAACGTCGCCGACGACGCCCTCCAGGTCGTCAACCAGGGCAAGAACCTCACCATCAAGGTCCGGGTCTCCTTCACCAAGGACGCCCCGCTCGGCAAGGCCGGCGTGGTCCCGGTGGTGTTCTCCGCCCAGCTCGACGACAAGACCCACGAGCCGGTCGGCGAGGGGCACTTCAGCTGCGACGGCATCCGCGGCGCCGGCTTCACCATCAAGGCCGGCGGCACCAAGCCGAGCCCGACCGGCAAGCCCACCACGGCGAAGCCGACCACCGGCAAGCCGAGCCCGACGGCCACCCACTCGCCGTCCGCGACCGCCACCGCCTCGCCCTCCGCGACGGCCACCGCGACCGCGACCACCACCGCGTCGCCGTCCGCGACGACGACCGCGACCGCCTCGCCGTCCGCGACCGCGACCGCGACCACCACCGCCACCGCCTCGCCGTCGGCGACGGCCACCGCGACGGCCACGTCGACCGCGACCGCCTCGCCGTCGGCCACCACCACGCCGAGCGAGGCCGCCACCAGCTCCGCCCCGGCCCCGGCCGTGAGCAGCAGCGACGTGCAGCAGCCGATCGACTTCCCCGTGGCGGTTCCGGCCGTGACCGCGCCGAAGCTCACCCCGGCGGCCGTCACCAAGGCCAAGGCCGCCGCCGACAACGCGGACAAGGCGCTGGCCCAGACCGGTGGCGGTGACGACACCACCGCGATCGCGATCGCCGGCGGTGCCGTCCTCGCGGCCGGTGCCGGCACCCTCGTGGTGCTGCGCCGCCGCAAGTCCGCCTCGCAGGGCTGACCGGGCAGGGCTGACCAGGCAGGGCCCGGGCGAACTGCTCAAGCGCTCCTCGGGTGTCCGTCCGCCGGACACCCGAGGGGCGTTTCCGCTTCCGGTGGGTCGCATAGGATGACCGGCCGGAGGGGGGCGGAGCGGCACGGAGAGGTACAGGGGTGCGGGGAGCACGTTCGGCTCGGGTCAGGACCGACTACGAGGCCGCCACCGGGCGGATCGCGGGCCTGCCGCTCCGCAGACACCACGTCCTGCTGGTCGCCTGGACGGTGCTCTGGTTCCTGCTGGTCGAGCCCAGCGGCGGCTTCTCCTGGCACTACCTGCGCCAGGGCGAGGAACTGCTCTTCAGCGGTCAGGCCGACGGCGGGCTCTCGCTCTACGCCCACCACCCCGAGCTGCAGATCGGCCCGGTCAGCCTGGCCGTGGCCCGGCTCTTCGACCCGTTCGCCGCGCACACCGGCCAGGTGCTGGCCGAGGCCGCGATGTCCGGGCTGGGCCTGGTGATGCTGGTCCTGGTGGGCCGCACCGCCGCCTGGTACTACCTCGGCACCGGCACCAACCACCGCCGGCTGCAGCAGCGGCTGCTGATAGCCGGTCTGGCGTTCATCCCGATGTGGGTGGAGGTCTCGGTCCGCTTCGCGCACCTCGACGACGTGCTGGCGCTCTTCTTCACCACGCTCGCCGCGCACGCGCTGAGCCGCGGCAGGGCCGTCCAGGTGGCGGTCTACCTGGCGCTGGCGGTGGACTCCAAGCCGTGGGCGTTGGCCTTCGCCCCGCTGGTCCTCGCCCTGCCGCGGCCGGCCTGGCTGCGGACCGCGCTCTGGTTCGCCGGTCTCGTGGCCGTCGCCTGGCTGCCGTTCTACCTGGGCAATCTGGACACGGTGGCCGCCGCCAAGTTCACCATCCCCAACCAGCCGGCCTCGGCGCTGCGCTGGTTCGGGGTCACCGACCCGGCCACCCCGTGGTGGGACCGGCCGACCCAGTTCGCGCTGGGCCTGGGGCTGGGCAGCATCGCCGTCTGGCGCGGCCGCTGGCCGGCCGTGGTGCTGCTGGGGGCGGACGCCCGGATCCTGCTCGACCCCAGCGTCTACACCTACTACACCGCCTCGATCCTGCTCGGCACCCTGCTCTGGGACGCGGTCGGACAGAAGCGGCTGGTGCCCTGGTGGAGCTGGATCGCCCTGGCCGCGCTGTACGGGGGCACGCTGCTGATCCCGTCGGACGCGGCGCGCGGCCTCGTCCGGCTCGCGTTCGTGGTGGTCTCGGCCGGGTACGTGCTGCTCTGGCCCACCCGGCGGGGCCGCCGTCCGCACCGCGGTGACGGCGAGGCGGTCCGCGGCCGAGGGGCCCGGCGGCGTGAACGGACGCTGGTGGGGACGGCTCCGTAGGCCGGAGTCCGGCGCCCCTCCTCAGCCCGCGACGAGGCGGCGCGCGTCGTCCGGCACCGCGGTGGGCCGGGCCGCCCGGGACCGGCCGAACAGCACCGCCGCCAGCGCCACGCCGACCGCGGCCCCGGTCAGTTGGGCCAGCACGAAGCCCGGCACGGAGCCGAACGCTATCCCGGTGTAGCTGTCGGTCAGCGTCCGCCCGAGGGTGACCGCCGGGTTGGCGAACCCGCCCGAGGAGGTGGCCCAGCCGGCCGCCCCGACCCAGAGGCCGACCGCCGCCGGCACCAGCCGCCTGCGCCCGCTGCCGGCCAGCCCGGCGACCACCAGCATCAGCGTTCCGGTGGCCACCACCTCGCCCAGCCAGAGGGCCGTCCCGTCCCGGCCGTGCCCGGACGGCTCGGCGAACGGCCGCCCGAACATCACGTTGGCCAGGCCCGTCCCGGCCACCGCGCCGGCCGTCTGCGCCGCCGCGTACGCGCCCAGCTCGCGCATCGTCGGCGCCGGCCCGCTGCCGTCGCGCCGGCCGGCCCACCACGCACCCGCCGTCACCAGCGGGTTGAAGTGCCCGCCGGAGACCGGGCCGAGCAGTTCGATCAGCACCGCCAGGGCGAACGCGGAGGCGCCGACGTTGGCGAGGAAGCGTACGGCGCCGTCGGAGCTGAGTGCGGCGGCCTGGATGCCCGAGCCGACCACCACGGCGGCCAGCGCCGTCGTGCCGGCCGCCTCCGCGGCCAGGCGTCGTACCAGGGGCGCAGGGGTGGTGGTCATGGCGCCCATGGTCCTGGCCGCCGCCCCGGCCCGGCAATAGGCGGCTTCGTCCAACCTGGGGCCGGGTTGCGGCCCTCTGCTCGGAGAGTCGCACGGGGCTGACGGCCCCCGGTGCGCGCGGGGCCCGTGACACTGGGCTTGACCCTCACGCAACGGGAGGCGGGAGGGTCGTGGTCAGCAAGAAGGGAGCAACTCGCATGAGCGGCGGATACTCGGTCGGTGAGGTGGCGAAGATCGCCAGGGTCACCGTCCGCGCCCTGCACCACTACGACGAGATCGGACTGCTGTCCCCCCGGGGCCGGACCCCGGCCGGCTACCGCCGGTACCAGGACGCCGACCTCGACCGGCTGCAGCGGATCCTGTTCTACCGCGAACTCGGGTTCCCCCTGGAAGAGATCGCGGCCATCCTGGACGACCCCTCGGTCACCCCGAGCGAACACCTGCGGCGCCAGCACCGGCTGCTGACCGACCGCATCGCCCACCTCCAGGAACTGGCCGCGGCCGTCGAACACGCCATGGAGGCAGAGAAGATGGGTATTCAGCTGACCCCGGAGGAGAAGTTCGAGCTCTTCGGTGAGTCCTACAAGGAGGAGTGGGAGACCGAGGCCGAGCAGCGCTGGGGCGACACCGCGGCCTGGGAGCAGTCCCAGCGGCGCACCGGTGGGTACAGCAAGGCCGACTGGGAGCGGATCAAGGCCGAGACGGACGCGCTCAACGCCCGCCTGGTCGAGGTCTTCACCGCCGGCGAGCCCGCCGACGGCGGCCCGGCCATGGACCTCGCCGAGGTCCACCGGCAGCACATCTGCGACAACTTCTACGACTGCACCTTCGAGATCCACCGCGGCATCGCCGGGATGTACGTGGCCGACCCGCGGTTCACCGCCACCTACGAGCAGCTCGCCCCGGGCCTCGCCCAGTGGCTGCACGACGCCATGCTCGCCAACGCGGCCTTCCGCACCGGCGAGTCGGCGTAACGTCCCGGCGCTCAGGCCACCCCACGGCCGAAGCCGCGGCGGTAGGCCGTGGGGGAGGTGCGCATCACGCGGCCGAAGTGGTGGCGGAAGGTCGCGGCGCTTTCGAAGCCGACGGCGGTGGCGATCTCCTCCACCGAGCCGTCCGGGGATTCGAGCAGCGGCAGGCTGGCCGCGATGCGCTGGGTGACGACCCAGCGCATCGGGCTGGTGCCGTTGCGGGCGGTGAAGTGGCGCAGGTAGGAGCGGTCCGACATCCGGGCGGCGCGGGCCAGCAGGGAGATGGTCAGCGGGGAGGAGAGGTGGTCCATCGCCCACTGCATGGAGCGGGCGATGCCGTCGTCCTCTCCCTCGACCGGCCGGACCGCGGCCTCGATGAACTGGGCCTGGCCGCCGTCCCGGTGGGGCGGCACCACGAAGCGGCGGGCGACGCTGTTGGCCACCTTGGCGCCGTGGTCGCGGCGGACCAGGTGGAGGCAGAGGTCGATGCCGGCGGCGCTGCCGGCGCTCGTCAGCACGGAGCCGCCGTCCACGTAGAGGACGTCCGGGTTGACGCGCACCGACGGGTGGCGCTGCTGGAGCAGTTCGGCGTACCGCCAGTGCGTGGTGGCCTCGTGGCCGTCCAGCAGGCCGGCGGCGGCCAGCGCGAAGGCGCCCGAGCAGATCGAGACGATCCGGGCGCCGCGTTCGTGCGCCGTGCGCAGCGCGGCGACCAGGCCGGGGGGTGCCCCCACGCCGCTGAAGGCGTTCGGCACCCCGGGGATCACCACGGTGTCGGCGGCGGCGAGGTCGTCGAGGCCGTGATGGGCGGTGAGCGAGAAGCCGCCGACGGCCCGCAGGGCGGTGCCCGGCCGGTCGGCGCAGACCTTCAGCCCGTACCAGGGGGCCGCCAGCAGTCCGCTGAGCTCCGGCCTGGCCAGCCCGAACACCTCGACCACCACGCCGAGTTCGAACGGTGTCATGCCGTCGAAGGCGTACACCGCGACATCGTGGACCGGCTCCGGCCGCCGCCCGATCGCGACGGCCATCGGCCCGGTCGTCTGCCGGTCGGGCTGCTGCTGCTCGGCCATGGGGGACCCCCTGCTGACGGGTGGCGGGATGGCGGTGAGTGTAGCTGTTCCGGCCAGTGCGGAATTTCTCCGAGGACGACTGCAACCCCGGGCGCCCCCGCGCGTCCATCGATATGGGGGGCATCCGGAGCCGGAAGAGCGGTACTGGCAGGATTCCCGCAGATCACGATCTTGATCACAGGTCCTGACGGGCCGGCCGGTGCCGGATGCCGTCCTGGGGGAAAGCAGAACGTACATGTCCATGGCCATCGGGCCGATTGTGGGACCCGGGAGGGGCCGCGGCTTCTCCTTCGCCGGGCTGGCCGTTCTCTTCTTCGGAGCTCAGGAGGTCGCCGGCGCGACGGTCGGCGCGGGCCCGGAGCAGGAGGCGGCGCAGCGCCGTTCGGGCTTCCGACTGCTTCGCGGGGGGCGCAAGCAGGCGGCCGAGGAGGAGCGGCCGACCCTGACCGACCTCTACCACGCGCACCGGCTGGGCCTGGTACGGATGGCGGTCCTCCTGGTCGACCATCAGGACCTGGCCGAGGACGTGGTCCAGGAGGCCTTCACCCAGCTCTACCAGCGCCACGGGGAGCAGCTGGAGGACTTGGACAACGCGCTCGGGTACCTGCGGACCTCCGTGGTCAACGGTGCCCGGTCGATGCTGCGGCGCCGGAAGACGGCCCGCGAATACGTACCTCCGCACGAGGCCGATGCGCCGTCGGCCGAGGACCACGCCGTGCTCAACGACGAGCACCGGCGGGTTCTGGTCGCCCTGCAGGAACTGACCCCACGCCAGCGCGAGGTCCTCGTGCTGCGCTACTGGTCGGACCTGTCGGAGGCGCAGATAGCCGAGACCCTGGGGCTCTCCCGGGGCGCCGTGAAGTCCACCGCCAGCCGGGCATTGGACGCCTTGGAAAAGCATCTGGAGAAGGTTCGATGACCGACAAGCTTCCCCGCCTATCCGGCGGCGACAGTGGCGGGCCGGACGACACCCCGATGGAACGGCTGCTCCGCGAGGCGATGAACGCCCGCGCGACGCAGATCACCGCGCACAGCCTCCGCCCGTCCGCCCCGCCGAAGAACCGGGTGCGCCGGCTGCGGCCGGCGTACATCGCCGCCGTGCCGCTGTTCGGCCTGGCCGCCGCGATGGCGTTCGGCGTGCTCGGATTCCGCGGCGACTCCGTCGCCGAGCAGCAGGACCCGGGACCGGCCGCCAGCGCCACCGCCACCGAAACGGTCACGGCGAGCCCGAGCCCGACGGCGGAGTCGACGCCCTCGCAGAGCCCGACCGCGACCCCGACCTCCACCTCTCCCCCGGCGGCCGATCCGGGGGAGGGGGACGAGCCCGCGACGCCGGCCGGCGCCGCCACGTCGCCCGCCGCCCCGACCAGCAGCGCACCGCCGCAGTCGGCCTCCGTCCCGTACACCTTCCGTGGCGTCAAGTTCAAGGTGCCGGCGGGGTGGAAGGTGGTGCCGCCCGGCCCGTCGCAGACCTCGGTGTGCGTCCTGAGCCCGGGGGCGCCCGCGGGCGCCGAGCAGACGTGCGCGCCCTACGGCGTGCTGATCGCGTCCTACCTCACCGCGGACGAGGTCGAACACGCGACCTGGCCCACGGCGTCCGACCTGGACGCACCGGACGGCTTCAGCCACCAGCCCTACTGCCCGGTCTGGGGCCGCCCGTACGTCCCCGACGGGCCCATGAAGATCGGTACGCCGGTGCGCAGTCGCGACATCGTGGCCGGGCGGCCGATCAACAAGACGCAGTGGCAGGTCACCTGCAAGCCCGGGGACGAGTTCACCGCACAGCTGTGGGGGCTGAAGACGGATCAGGTCTTCATCGCCGCGAACGGTCTCAAGCCGGAGTACCAGTCGGCCCTGGTGTCGATCCTCGACACCATCGACCTCAGCGGCCGCCAGGCCCCGCCGGCGGCAACGGGCCAGGCCGTCGCGGTCACCGTCGACGGTCTCGGAACGGGCCAGCTGGTGCCGAACGACGGCAGCCCGGTGGCCTTCTCGGTCACCTTCAAGAACACCGGCCAGACCAACTTCAGCTCCGTCGTTCCCCAGGTGTACGCGGAGGCCTACGCCGGCAGCCAGCCGGCCGTGCACGGGGCGATGGAGCGCCAGGACGGTGCCACCTGGACCCCCCTGGACATCGCCCAGCCGGCGGCGGGCAAGCCGGCCACGGCCGGTGCCTTCGCACTGGCTCCCGGGCAGAGCGTGACGGTGAAATACCGGATGAAGCTGACCGGCGAGGACGGCGTCGGGGTGATGCCGGTGACCGCGAACGCGCTGATGATCCCGGATCAGGGCCCGTTCACCGCGCTCGGCACCCGCAGCATCCCGGTCCGGGTGGTCGTCAAGTAGCGCGCCTGTTCGGCCCGGTGAGGCGCCGCGAGCAGGGTTCTCCCCGGTCGCGGCGCCTTTCGCGTGCCGTGGGAGACCTCTGTACGCCGAGCCGGTCGTCCTGCACCCCGCCGTGAAGTCCTGACCACGACGGCGACGGCCCGGCTCCCCTGACGCGGGGGAGCCGGGCCGTCACCGTCGCCACGGGCTCAGGCGAGCGAGGCCATCCACGTCTCGACGTCCTCGGCGCGCCGGGGGAGGCCGGCCGAGAGGTTCTCGTTGCCGTCGGCGGTGACCAGGATGTCGTCCTCGATCCGGACGCCGATGCCGCGGTACTCCTCGGGCACCGTCAGGTCGTCCTGCTGGAAGTACAGGCCGGGCTCGACGGTGAGCACCATGCCGGGCACCAGCAGCGCGTCGACGTGCTCCTCGGTGCGGGAGTGCGCGCAGTCGTGGACGTCCAGGCCGAGCATGTGGCCGGTGCCGTGCAGGGTCCAGCGGCGCTGGAGGCCCAGCTCCAGGACCTTCTCGACGTCGTACGCCGAGGCGTCCAGCAGGCCCCAGGCGAGCAGGCGCTCGGCGAGCACGCGCTGGGAGGCGTCGTGGAAGTCGCGGAACCGGGCGCCCGGCTTCACGGCCGCGATGCCGGCCTCCTGCGCGTCGTAGACCGCGTCGTAGATCTTGCGCTGGAGCTCGTTGAACCGGCCGTCGATCGGCAGCGTGCGGGTGACGTCGGCGGTGTAGAGGGTGTGCGTCTCCACGCCGGCGTCCAGCAGCAGCAGCTCGCCCGGGCGGACCTCGCCGTCGTTGCGGACCCAGTGCAGGGTGGTGGCGTGCGGGCCGGCGGCGCAGATGGAGCCGTAGCCGACGTCGTTGCCCTCGACCCGGGCGCGGCGCCAGAAGGTGCCCTCGATCCAGCGCTCCGAGGTGGCGACGGCCTGGCCCAGCTCGCGGACCACGTCGGTGAAGCCGTTGACGGTGGCGGTGCAGGCGGCGCGCAGCTCGCCGACTTCCCACTCGTCCTTGACCAGCCGCAGGCCGCTCAGGAACTCCTTGAGCTCGGCGTCCTTGTCGGCGTCCAGCACGTCGGCGAGCGCGGCCTCCAGCCCGGCGTCGTAGCCGCGCACGATGCGGGTCGGGACGGAGCCGCCCTTGGCCCGCTCGGCCAGCTCGTCGGCGGCCTTGCGGACGTCGCGGGCGGGCAGGCCGAGCAGCTGCTGCTGCTCGGTGAGGCTGTGCCGGCGGCCGACCCAGAGCTCGCCGTACCCGTCCAGCCAGAACTCGCCGTTCTCCCTGTTCGAGCGGGGCAGCAGGTAGAGCCCGAACTCGTGGCCGGCGTCGCCGGTGGGCTCGGCGACCAGCACCGCGTCCTCGGTCTGGTCACCGGTGAGGTGCACGTACTCGCTGGCGGCGCGGAAGCCGTAGTCGGTGTCGTTGGCGCGCACCCGCAGGTTGCCGGCCGGGACGACGAGGCGCTCGCCGGGGTAGGCGGCGGAGAGCCGGGCACGGCGCTCGGCGGCGTACGGGGCCTGGGCGACCGGGGTGAGGCCGTGCAGCTCGGTGTCGGCCCAGCCGGACTTCATCGAGGCGGCCAGCTCGTCGGAGACCTCCGAGTAGAGGCCGTTCTTGCGGCCACCCTTGAACTTCGGCGTCTCGTCGCCGCCGGCGGCCTCGGGGTTCTCGGCCACCGCCGGGGTGCGGTCCTCGGTCACGTACGTCGCCTCCTTGCGCGTGGTGCCGCCCGGGCCGCGTCGGATCGCGACGCGCGTGGGCGGCCGTGCGTCCATGGTACGGACGCCCGGCCGCTCGCCTGTCCGGGGTCATGACAGCGGGCGCCGGTGCCTACGTGAAGCGGGCGGCCAGCAGCATCAGGTCGTCGGTGGCGGGCCCGGCGCCCGGGCCGGGGCAGACGGCCAGCAGGTGGGCGCAGAGCCGGTCCGGGTCGATCCGCACGTCGCGCGGGGCGTCGGCGGCGGCCCGGCGCAGGTTGGCCTGCCCGGCGTGGAGGGTCGGGCCGCAGCGGCGGGCCAGGCCCTCGGTGTAGAGCAGCAGGGTGTCGCCGCGCTCGGCGGTCAGCTCGACGCCCGGCGCCTCCCAGCAGGACAGCATGCCGAGCGGCGCGGAGAGCGAGGTCTCCACGAACTCGGCGCCGTACCGGGTGACCAGCACCGGCGGGCAGTGCCCCGCGCCGGCCATGGTGATCCGGCGGTCCTCCGGCTCCACCCAGGCGTAGACGGCGGTGGCGCTGCGGGCCGGTTCGGTGGTCTTGAGCAGCAGCTCGAGGTCCCCGAGGACGGAGACCGGGTCCTCGCCCTCCAGCACCGCGTACGCCCGCAGCGCCGCCCGGATCCGGCCCATCGCGGCGGCCGCGCCGGGGGCGGAGCCCGGTCCGGCGCCGGGGCCGTCGCCGGAGACGCTGCCCACGGTCAGGCCGACGGTGCCGTCCGGCAGCGGGATGGCGTCGTACCAGTCGCTGCCGGCCGAGTGGTCCAGGCCGGCCGGGACCAGCCGGGCGGCCAGCCTGAGCCCGGCGGGCTGCGGGAGGCGGTCGGGCAGCAGCCCGCGGCGCAGCGCCTCGGTGGTGCGCCGGACCTTCTCCGCGTCCAGTTGCTTGGCCAGCAGCGGAGCGGCGACCTCGCAGTACCGGCGGGCCAGCTCGCGCTGGCGCTCGGTGGGCCCGGCGGGTTCGTCGTAGAACCAGAGGGCGGCGGCCAGCGGGCCCTCCTCCTCGGTGGCGAGCGGCAGGCCGTAGCAGCCGCCGAGGCCGAGGTGGGCGGCGAGCTCGCGCAGCCGGGCGCCGACCGCGGGGTCGTCGGCGAGGTCGTGGGAGGACAACTCGGCCGGGCGGTCGTGTTCGCGCAGCAGCCGGGCGACCAGGCTCTGGTCCGGCGGCACCGTCTCCAGCGAGCCGAGGCTGGCGCGGTCCAGGCCGTGGCCGACGGGCTGGCTGGGGCCGCCGCCGGGCAGCGCGGTGACCAGCAGGGCGCGGCGGGCGCCGAGCAGCGCGGTGCCGGAGGCCAGCACGGTGTCCAGCGTGGCGGTCAGGCCGCGGGCGCGGGCGAGCAGCTCGGTGTGCTCGTGCAGGCTGGTGAAATCGGACAGTCGTCCGGCCAAACGGTCCTGCACGCCGGACGGGGGCGCGGTGCGGCCCTCGGTGACGCTGCCCTGATCGCCGACGGGGCCGTCCTGCTCCCCGGTCGGTCCGGTGTGCTCGTCGGCCTCCCCGGCGGCGGGGCCGGGGAAGCCCGGATGGTCGAGCACCGAGAGCCCGCTGGCGCCGCAGGGCTCACCCGGCTCGGAGGACGTCGACGGTGGGTGGGACTCGGTCATGCCGCCACTCCTGACGCGGTGGTACGTGTCATGCGGAACCCCCCAGGTACGGCCGGGTGGGGCGAGGACGGCCACAGGGCGCGTTTCGCCTCGATTCGCTACTACTCGTCATTGAATCGACAGCAATGCCACCACTTCTACACAGGCCATTCGGGGCATGTCCAGATCCGTGACGACGCAGGCGGCCGGTTCCACCTCCCCCGGAGTCCGCTCTGGGGGCGCGTTCCGTCTGTGCGCGCGCCGGTCGGTGCCGAGGGCATGGAGCGGACGAGAACGGGCAGAACCGTGAGGACGGCTCCGGTGGCCGTCCGGATCGTATGCTTTCGCCGCCCGTGAGCCGGGTCGGCCGGAAGTCACTCACTCGTACGGTGGAACCAACCGCGCCCGGGCGGCGTCCATCCGGTCGCATACGGGATTCTCGTTCCAAGGGCTGTTCTAATCCGCGGTCCTTTCAGGTCGTGCTCCACACCGTGCTCCACCGCTGCCACGCCGCTCGTCGTGCGCTCCCGCCCCCTTTTCTCCGGGCCGGTGCGGCGTACCCCGAGGCGGGCCGGCGGGCCCGGAGCGAACCGAGCGGTCACGGAAAGGAACGAGCGCCATGCGTGAGAACCCGAGGAACAGCCGTTCGCAGGCCCGAGCCGCCCGGCTGGCCGAGGCCCTGGCGGCCGCCGTCGACCACCGCTGGCCCGTCGTGCCCGGCACGCTGGTGCTGGGCGGCGCCTGCTCCTGCGGCGACCCCGCCTGCCCCGTCCCCGGCGCCCACCCGCACGACCCCCCGCTGCTCGCGGCCACCACCGACGCCCGGATGGTGCGGTGGTGGTGGGAGCGGCAGAGCCCGGACGCGCCCGTCCTGGCCGCGACCGGTGGGACCGTCTCGGCGGTCAGCCTGCCTGAGGCGGCCGGCGCCCGGGCACTCGCCTACCTCGGCGCGCTGCGCCTGCCGCTCGGCCCGGTGCTGGCGCTGCCCGGACGCTACGCGCTGCTGGTCGCTCCCTACTCACTGGAGGCGCTCGGCGAGATGCTCGCCCAACTCCCTTGGGTGCCGGGCTCGTTGCGCTACCACGGGACGGGCGGCTTCCTGCCGCTGCCGCCCGGCGGCGGGGCGGGCGGCCGGGTGCGCTGGGTGCTGGCGCCCCGCCCGGCGGTCGACGGCGGGGTCTGGCTGCCCCAGGTCGGGCCGCTGCTGGGCGAGTTGGTCGAGGCGACGGTCCGGCTGGACAGCGGGCGCTCGGCATACTGATCGGGCACGCTCGAACCGGATGATCCTCGGCGCGGCCGAACCGGATGATCCGGAAAAACAAAGATCCGGCCGCTGGCGACGGGGGATGCACCAGCGACCGGACTCTTTAGACAGTAACAAGGATCCGCGGCCACGCCAATTTCCAAGAGGCCTTCACAGCCCGGAAATTGCGGTCCCGACGGCCAATGTGACGCGTATCACCCGGATCCCGGGTGCCTTTAGTTCAGGGTGACCTGACGGTTCACCAGGTTTGCCCGGGCGCGCCGCTCCTCGGCGGTCAGCGGCGTGGCATCGACCAGCGTCGCGGCGAGCCGCTCGGCGAACTCGGCGGCCGGCTTCTCGCAGTCGGCCGCCGTCATCGCGAGCGGCAGGTCCCAGACCGGGACGGTCAGGCCGTGCGCGCGGAACGAGCCGACCAGGCGGGTGTCCTCGCCGATCGAGGACCGGTCGGCGGCGGTCAGCCGGGCCAGCGCGTCCAGCAGCTGCTCCTCCGGGACGGTCATCACCCAGCGCAGGTGGTTCTTGTCCGGGGTGCCGCACCAGTACGCCGAGTCGACGCTGTCCAGCTTCTCGGTGGGGATCGCCGAGGCGTTGGCGCGCTCCAGCGAGGCGGCCACCTCGCCGGTGGCGGTCTCGGCGTCCTCCAGCCAGAACTCGAAGCCGGTGTGCACGGCGGGCGCGAAGGCGGCGTCGAGGTCCAGCAGGTCCTGCAGGCGGCGGCCGCCCGGGACGGTGCGGCGGGCCGGCACCGGGGTGCCCGGCTCGGTGGCCAGCGCCAGCTCCAGGGCGTCCGCCAGGTCGCGGCTCAGGTCGCCGGAGGCGGACTGGGTCTGCAGGCCGAGCAGGATCGAGCCGTCCTGGCGGCGCAGCGCCGGCCAGGCCAGCGGCAGGACGGTGGCCAGCGTCACCGACGGGACGTCACCGTTGGCGGCCTCGGCCACCCCTGCGGCCAGCGTCAGCGGCGCCGTCGCGGCCGGCACCAGCTCGCGCAGCGCCACCCAGTCGGCCTCGCCCGGCAGGCCCTCGAACGGGCGGTGCACCAGCTCCTGCACGGCGTGCGAGGCCTCCCGGCCGTGGCAGGCCTTGTACCGGCGGCCCGAACCGCAGGGGCAGTTCTCGCGGGCCCCGACCACGGGGATCTCACCCGTGACGGCGGTGGTGGACTGGCTGCGCTGCGGCGCCTTCTTGGCGGCCTTCTTGCCCATGGTGCGGCTCTCCCGGGGACGGTTGTGTTGTGCTCCGGGCAGCCTACTGACGTTCTCCCGGCACGTGGGCACGCACCGGGACGCCGAGCGGGGCGGGGTGTCCGCAGACGGTCAGGCGCTGCGGGCATCACCGCCTGCGCGCCGGGCGTGCCGGGCCCGGGCGGGCAGCGCCGCCCACACCGTGACCTCGCCGGGCGCGTCGCGCACGCCCCAGTCGCTGGCCAGCCGGCCGACGATGCCCAGCCCGCGGCCGCCGCGCGAGGTCAGCGACGGGCTGGCCGGGGACGGCCGGGTCTGCGACCCGCCGTCGGTCACCTCCAGGGTGAGGATTCCGTCCGCGTGCATCTGCCAGCGGACCAGGATGCCGCCGTCGGCCTCTCCGTCGGCCGGCTGGGCCTGCGCCCGGGTCTTGGCGCCCGCTGCACCGGCGGCCCCGGAGGGGACGCCGACCAGCACCTGGTCCACCACCTCGGCGCGGGCACTGCGGCCGAGCGCGAGGAGCGGGCCGAGTGGCCGGGCGTATCGACAGGCATTGCTCAGCAGTTCGGAAAGGATCAGAACAGCATCATCAATGACCGGTTCCGGTATCTCCCGGTCACCCAGATCTCGACGCAGTCGGCGCCGTGCGACCCCGACACTCGCTGGGCCGTGCGGCACTGCCATGGTCGATGAAGTCGGCACTTCACGCGCCACCATCAACGCCACCCCCGGACCTCCTTCAGCGTATGCCGAGGGATGGATGCCCCTTGGTAATGCGTCGGAAACGACCGCGCGGCGATCCCGCGCGGACATTTCAAGACCCGCGACCCTCGGTGCGCGACAGGTGATTCGGTGCTCACCCTCCGTCGTTAAAACGGATAATCTCCGGCACAAACGATCGTGGAAGGTTTGCGTTCCTCCCGGAACGATCAACCGACCGGCGACCGGACGGACGGACGGGCGACCCGACGGGCGACCGAGCGAACGAACCGGAACGGGATCACCGGCCGAGCTGGGCCAGCACCTCCGCCGGGCGGTTGGTGATGATCGCCGACACCCCGAGCTCCAGACAGAGCTCCACGTCGGCCGGCTCGTCCACGGTCCAGACGTGCACCTGGTGGCCCAGCTCGCGCAGCCGCGTCACCAGCCGGGGCCTGGCCCGCACCAGGTCGATGCCCGGCCCGGCGATCCGGGCCCGGCCCGGCAGGGGCGCGCCCGGGCGCAGCCGGCCCTGGAGCGCCAGCATCCGCTCGAACAGGAAGACCCGCGGGTACTCCGGCGCGGCGGCGGCCACCCGGGTCAGGGCCAGCGAGGAGAAGCTCATGATCCGGGCCTGCGGGCGGTCGTCCTCGCGGGGCTCCTCGCCCTGCTGCGCCCCGCCGATCTTGAACCGGTCGAGCATCCGCAGCAGCTCGCTCTCCACCCGCCCCCGGAAACGGACCGGGTGCTTGGTCTCGATCGCCAGGTCCACCGGCCGTCCGCAGTCCGCGACCAGCTCCAGCAGGCTCTCCAGCCGCAGCACGCCGCGCAGCTCCGGGTCCTCGCTCGGCACGCCGGTCTTCCACGCGCCGAAGTCGTGCGCCTCCAGCTGCGCCAGCGTCATCGCGGAAACCGTGCCGCGGCCGTCAGAGACCCGGCCGATCCGGCGGTCGTGGACGCAGACGAGCTCCCCGTCGGCGGTCACCCGGACGTCGCACTCGACGGCGTCCGCGCCCTCCTCGAGCGCCCGGCGGTAGGCCGCGAGCGTGTGCTCGGGCAGCGCGTGCGAGGAACCACGGTGGGCGATCACTTGGACGGGCGGCGCGGTGCGCGCCGTCGCCGGGGAGAGGTCTGGGCTGGTCACACCCTCCACGATAGGCGGCGGAAGTGACGCGAAAGCGAAGACGGCCCCAATCGAGGGGCCGTCTTCGGTGGAGCCGTCGCCGCTCGGGCGGCCGGGTCAGGCGGTGGGGGTCCCGGACGGCGCGGACCGGCGGGTCAGTGGGGTGAGCGCCCAGGTGGCCAGGGCCGGCACCAGGAAGCCGAACAGCGACGCCGAGGTCCACTCCTGCGGCGTGAAGTGCAGCGCCTCCTGGACGGAGGTCCAGAAGTCCGTCCACCAGCCGGCGATCGCGGTCGGCGCGATCAGCTGGTACACCGCGAAGCCGAGCGCCCACGGCAGCAGCATCAGCCAGCGGGACGGCGCGTCGTCGGCGAGGTTCCAGCCGCGCCGGCCGGCGCCGAGGAAGTAGTCCACCGCCAGCACCGCGAACATCGGCACGAACACCGAGCCGATCAGGCCCAGGAAGGCGTAGTAGGAGTCGGTGAACTCGGTGATCTGCAGCGCCAGCACCGTGATCAGCACACCGGTCCCGCCGGTGAGCACCCGGCGGTCCACCTTCGGCAGCAGGTTGTGGACCGACATCGCGGTCGAGTACACGTTGGCGAAGGACTGGTCGGTCTCGCGCAGCACCAGGACCAGCAGGAAGAACCAGCCGGCCCAGACGCCCAGGAACGAGTCGAAGATCCTGGTGGCGTCGCCGTCGGACTGCAGCAGCGCGAACAGCCCGAGCACGTAGCACCAGACCTGGGCGACGGTGTAGCCGGAGAAGCTGCCCCAGAACGCGGCGCGCGGCGTGCGCGAGTGGCGGGTGTAGTCGGCGGCCAGCGGCACGAACGAGATCGAGACGGCGATCATCGCGTCGGTGGCCTTCAGGAAGCCGTGCCAGTTGCCCGCGCCCGGGTCCGGCACGCCGTGGCGGCCCAGCTGGACGGTGAAGTACACCATCGCGACCGCCACCGCCGCGGCGACGAAACGGCGCAGCACCGCGATCGCGCCCAGCGGCCAGATGGTCAGCGCGGTCGTCACCGCACCGGCCAGCACGACGAACACCCAGCGGTAGCCCTCGGTGTGCGCCACGGTCTGCGCGCCCATCGCGATGACCAGCAGCTCGTACACGCCCCAGCCGATGCACTGGACGATGTTCAGCACGGTCGGGACGTACGAGAGCCGCGTCCCGAACAGCCCGCGCAGGTTCGCCATCGCCGGCGCACCGGTTCGCGCCCCGATCAGCGCGGCCACGCCGAGCATCGCCGTGCCGGCCACGGTGCCGGCCACGATCGCGGTGACGGCGGCGGCCAGCGACAGCTCGCTGCCCTGCGCGCCGAGCACGGTGGCGGCGGTGGTGAAGCCGATCAGGCTGACGCCGAGGTTCATCCAGAGCGCGAAGTGGTCCCGGAAGCGGAGCGTGCGCGGCGGCGCGGTGTCCAGGACGAGCGGCGCCTCGACCCGCTCGGTCCGCTGCGGACGGTCCAGCGCGGCGGTGGAACCGGAGGCGGGGGCGGCCGCGTCGGAATCAGCGGTCGTGGGGTGGACGTCCGGGGACGACCCGGGGAAATCCTTGGACGCGGGCGCGCCCGAAGAAGAGGATGGCGAAGCAGGCGGCATGGCCGATACTCCCTACGCCGGCATTACCCGGACAGGTTCCGGCGGTCTGCGCCCCCTCGACGATCCGTCCACGGAGTCCGTGGCGTACGGTCGACCGGCGCACTCTCAGCCTGGTGGGTCCAAGCTCCCGCGTGTCAGTTTGGAGCGACAGGCTAACCGGCGCGGGGGTGTACGCCAAGGCCAGGCGCCTGCGGTCCGCATCGCGGGACGCCGCGGAGGGTGGCCGGGGGCCGCCGGCCGGGGTGCCGGGCGGGGGTGTCGAATCGGGGCTGCTGTTGGACCGGGCTAAGGATTCTTATGAGTTCTTCAGAAGGGTCCTTACGGCAATCGAATCGAGTGTGCGAAAAACTATGGTTGTTGGTCCTGTCAGCTATGGAGGTCGTCCGTGAGCACCGAGCGCGAGATTGGGTCCACCGGGCCGCAGGGGGAGCAGCCCTCCGGTGGCCAGGGGGTGGTGGGTCCCGCTCCTGACGGCCCGGCGCAGTCCGCGTCCGCCGGTTCCGCCCCCGCAGAGGCGCCCGAGGCCGACTACACCCTGACCGACGCCGCGGCGGGTACGCCGGCCGCCGGCCGGTCGACGCCGACGCTGGCGTTCAGCAAGGTGGCCGCCCCCGAGCCGGCCGCCGCGCCCGCTGTGGAGGCCGCCCCGGCCGCTCCGGCCGCCCCCGCGGTGACCGACGCCGGGTACATCGACGCCCCGCCGCCGGTCCTGCCGCCCGCCCCGCCCGCGCCCGCCGCCCACGCGGCCCCCGCGGCCCCCGCGGCCCCGGCGCCCGCCGCTCCGGCCGGCAACCCGTACGCGACCCCGGCCGCGCCCGTCGCCCCGGTCGCGGCGGCCACCCCCGCCCACGACCCGTACGGCGCCCCGGCGGCCCCCGGCGCGCCCGCCGCGCCGGGCCAGCACCACCCGTTCGGCGCCGGCCAGCCGCTCGGCGGCTGGGGCATGCACGACTCCACCGCCGGTGGCGCCGGCGGTGCCGGCACGCCCGGTGGCCCCGGCTACCCCGGCGGCCCGCTCGGCTACCCGGGCGAGTACCCCGCCGCCCCCGAGCCCGGCGGCCCGCGCAAGAAGCGCGGCGGCCTGATCGCCCTGGTCGCCGCCGTCGCCCTCGTCGCCGGTGTGGCCGGCGGCGCGGTCGGCGTCACCATCGCCGACCGCAACGACACCAGCATCTCCGCCGCGGACGACCACAGGAGCACCCCCGTCCAGGCCAGCAACCCGGGCAAGAACGAGCCCGCCCCCGGTTCCGTCGCCGGCATCGCGCAGAAGGCGCTGCCCAGCGTCGTCACCATCAAGGCGCAGGGCAACGGCGAGTCCGGCACCGGCACCGGCTTCGTCTTCGACACCGAGGGCCACATCCTCACCAACAACCACGTTGTCGCGCCCGCCTCCAGCGGCGGAAAACTGACCGTCAAGTTCGCCGACGGCTCGTCCTACAACGCGTCCGTGCTCGGCCGCGCCGAGGGCTACGACGTCGCCGTCATCAAGCTCGACAGCCCGCCCAAGGGCAAGCTGACGCCGCTTCCGCTGGCCGACTCCGACAAGGTCAACGTCGGCGACTCCACCATCGCCATCGGTGCGCCGTACGGCCTGGAGTCCACCGTCACCACCGGCATCATCAGTGCCAAGGACCGCCCGGTCGCCTCCGGCGACGAGACCGGCGCCCAGTCCTCGTACATGAACGCCCTGCAGACCGACGCCTCCATCAACCCCGGCAACTCCGGCGGCCCGCTGCTGGACTCCAGCGGCGCGGTGATGGGCATCAACTCGGCGATCCAGTCCAACACCTCCAGCACCGGCCGGGCCGGCAGCATCGGCCTCGGCTTCGCCATCCCGATCAACCAGGCCAAGTGGGTCGCCGAGACGCTGATCAAGACCGGCAAGCCGGTCTACGCCAAGCTCGACGTCCTGCGCAACGACGACTACAAGGGCGACGGCGCCCAGATCCAGACCCGGGACATCCAGGGCACCCCCGCCGTCACCCCCGGCGGCGCCGCCGACAAGGCCGGCCTCAAGCCCGGCGACGTCATCACCAAGCTCGGCGGCAGCCCGATCGAGAACGGCCCCGCCCTGGTCAGCAAGATCTGGACGCACAAGCCCGGCGAGACCGTCGACGTCGAGTACACCCGCAACGGCCAGACCTTCACCACCAAGGTCACCCTCGCCGAGCGCGTCGGCGACTGACCGACCCCCTCGACCCCCGAAACCCGGTGCACCGAACCCCGCCGGACCCGTTAGGCTGACCTCCGCCTGGAGAGCTGCCCGAGCGGCCTAAGGGAACAGTCTTGAAAACTGTCGTGCGGTGACCCCGTACCGTGGGTTCGAATCCCACGCTCTCCGCTGGTGGGGAAAGACCTGATCAGAGCGGGTATCGGCTACATGCCGATACCCGCTCTTTTCGATTCCGTCCCGGGGTGTCCCACCCGGATGCCCCTCCGGACCACCCTGTGTGGAACGCCTGTGGAACGGATTCGGGCCCTACGCGGCGGGCTCGTCGCCGTCGAGGAACCGCTCGATCAGGCCATTCGCGCGCTCCTGCCGCCCGTTGATGACCTTCGCGTAGAACCGGAGCAGGACCGCCACGCTGTGCCCCGCCCGCCGGGCCACCTCGGTCTGGTCCACACCGGCCGCCAGCCACCCGGAGACGGCGGTATGACGGCAGGAGTAGGGCACCTCGGCGAGCTTGGTCTTCAGCTCCTTCGGGGTGAGGGCGATCCCCCGGGCCCGCTTCCAGACGGCCGCGGTCTCCTTGGTCAGCAGCCGCCCGCCCCGCGCCGCCCGGAACAGCCGGCCGTCCGGCGCCACCCCGTACGCGGCGACGTGCTCACGGAGCAACTGGACCAGCACGGGCGGGATCGGCACCTCGCGGGTGGCGTTCCGGGCCCGCCGCTTGAGGCCGCGCTCCTCGTGCGACTGGCCGTCGTTCGTCCAGCGCGACCCGACCCGGGGCGAGCTGCTGCCGAGCACCAGCTCGCCCCACCCGCTCTCCGGCAGGGTGCAGTCGACGAGACGCAGGTTCGTGGCCTCGGCCGGCCGCGTCGCGGCGTACAGGATGCATCCGTAGAACGCCCGCAGGTGCCGTCCCCGGGCCGAGGCCTGCCCGGTGGCCTCCAGCAGTGCCCGGCCCTGTTGCGGGCTGGGCACCCACCGGAAATCGATCTCGTCGCTCGTGGCCGGCGGCGTCCAGTCGACGAACTGGAGGGGGTTGCTGGGCAGCCGCCGGCGCTCGACCGCGTACCGCAGGGCGTTGTTGAAGACCATCCGCTTCCGGGTGAGCGTGGTGTCCGCGGCGACGCTCCCGTCCATCAGCCGGGCGATGGCCTCCAGCCCGCGGCGGACGTTCTCGGAGTCCTCCAACTGGCCCAGAGGGATGGACTTCTTGGTCACCCAGGCCAAGGCCGAGGTGATCTCCTCGGGCGGCTCGGCCAGGTGCTCGGAGAAGTTGAACGCCCAGCAGGAGAGCGCACGGCGGAGAACCTTCCGGTCCGGCTTCCCGCGACGATCCGTCACTAGCGCCTCGGTGAGTGTGGCCAGGGCATCCGCCCGGGTGGCGCGGTTCTTCGCCGACGAGCGCGTCCACTTCGCCTCGGCGTACTCCTTGGCGTGGGCGAACCACGACACCTGGTTCAGCTTCCGGAACTCGGACGCGGGCAGGCCGGTCTCGGTCTCGAACTGCTCGCCCTTGCGCATGGCGGTCAGCAGTTCCGCCCGCCGGCCGTCGGCGAGCGGGAAGGTGGCGAAGGTCGCGGAGTGGGGGTTCTTCCCCACGCGCCAGCGGAGTTGGTGCGGCCGTCGACCGCGTCCGAGATCGCGGATGGCGTGGATCTGGACGTCGTAGGTGAGCAATTGGGCTCCAGAAAGAGAGCAGCCCCCGGCCGAGTCGGCCGGGGGCTGCGAGGGAAGGGCGGGCGCGGTTCAGGCGGCGGCGTTCTGCTCCTGCGCGGCCCACCAGGCGTCGAGGTCGCTGCGGCGGACGCGGATCTGGTGGTTGGGGAGCTTGATGAGCTTCGGGGCCTTTCCGCGGGCGACCATGCGGTAGAAGGCGGAGCGGGACATCTCCAGCTCTTCGAGGACGGCGGCGAGCTTGAGCTTCGGGTCCTGCGTGGGCATGGCGGCGACTCCATCGGCGGGTGCGAATGGTGGTTGCGGAGTGTTACTGGCCCTCTCGCGGACGGAGGCGGAGGGCGGAAAGTGTCAGGGATGTCAGGGAAAATCGCTGACCTGCGGCTTCGGCTCCTGGCAGGGCGTCAGGGATTGTCAGGGATGTCAGGGAAATTAGGCCTTTTCCCTGACATCCCTGACGTGGCCTGACAGGTCGTCCGGCGGCGTTGTGGCCGGTCAGGGATTTCCCCTGACATCCCTGACGGTTACGGGGCTTCGGCCCCGTCCGTGGGGGTGCTCACGGCCGGGTGGACACGGAACGTGACGGCCGGGGTGCGGCCGCGCTGGCCGCCGGCGGGCGGCTGGTCGGTGCGGAGCCAGCCGTGCTGTTCGAGGAGGGCGAGGGCCGGTTCGACGTCGGCGACCTTCTTGAAGCGGCGGCTGCTGGCGACGGCGTCGTGGGCCTTGATGTGGGTGCGGTGGGTGCCGTCCTTCTTTGGGCGTCGGAGCCACTGGAGGAGGGCGTGGGCGTCCTCGGTGGCGGGGTCGGCGGCGATTAGGTCGAACACGGCGAGGGTGTGCGCGGTGTAGTACTCCGCGATCTCGGCGGCCCGGTCGACGGTGGCGGCCTCGACGGGCGCGCGCCAGTCGCCGTTGACGTGGTCGGCGAGGTGGAGCAGGACGGCGACGCGGGCGATGTGGCCGACCAGCTTGCCCGCCCAGTCCTTGATGTGGGCCAGCGGCTCGTCCGGGCGGAGCTGGACCTCGAACTTCTCCTGCAGCTTCTCCACGGCGAGGTCGGCGGCCTCGGCCAGCTTGACGGTGACCGGCTCGTCGAGGGCGGTGAGCATGTGCAGGAGCGCGGTGAGGCGCAGGTCGTAGGCGGAGGCGACCTGCTCCGGGACGGGCGTGGTGCGGATCTTGCGGTAGCCGAGGTTGGAGGGCGGCAGGGAGTACAGGAAGCGGGCGAGCAGGCCCCGATCCCGAGCGCCGGGGGCGGCGCCGAGCTCCTGCAGCACAGCAGGCTGCGGGGTGACGCCGATCGTCAGCGCGGGCTTGTCGACGGTGGGCTGCTCGCGGGTGATCCGGTCGGCCTGCAGACGCTCGCCCTTGTGCGCCTGGAGGAACACGCCCAGGTTCGGCTTGCTGCTGTAGCGGCCGACGATGCTGTCGAACAGGTCGCCTTCGGGGGAGAGCGCGGCCAGGCAGCGGTGGACGCCGAGCTGGTGGGTGACGGTCTCCGGGGTGATGTCCCCGGACAGAGTGAGGCGCGGGCTGGGCGGCACCACGATCTCGTCGGCCAGCATGCGGGCGCCGGCGATCTCGGCGACCAGGTGCGCGCGGTCGAGGTCGGGGTTCTTGCGGGCCTTGGCCATGAGCGCGTCGACCTCGGCGAGCGCGGTCTCCTTGGCGGTCTCGGCCTCGATGATCCGGGCGCGGGCGTCGGCGCGGAGTTCGTCCTCGACGCGGTAGATCGGTGCGGTCATGGTCGCGAAGACGTCGGACTTGCGGCTGGCCGGGGGCATCGCGCACACCAGGTAGAGGTTGGACTGCTCGCGCCATCCGGGCCGGATCTCCACGCCGACCCGTCCGCCGGCGGCCGTCGACAGGGCGGCGAGGGCCATGGTGGCGGCCATGTCGGGCGGGGTCTGGGTGAACTCGGCCACCGCGTCCACGTATGCGCCGACCCACTTCGGGAGGGCGTGGACGGGGAAGGTCGGCAGGGTGCTGTGGGAGCCGAGGGGGACGGGGTCGAGCCAGGTCTCGCCGGTGGCGAGGTCGGCGAGCGCGGCCAGGGCGGCGGCGCGCACGTCGTCCAGGTCGGCCTGGCCGTCGCCGGCCATGTGGGCGAGGCGGCTGGTCGCGGTGTTGATCCGGCGCCGCTCGGCGGCGACGCGCACGATCTCGGCGTAGTAGTCGCCGTTCGCGGCGGTCGGGGTGGCCTCCACGCAGGCGTGCAGGTAGCCGGCTCCACCGATGCGCCCGAGGTCGCCCTGCGCGCGCAGGACGCCGGTCAGCAGCAGCGGGTCCACCGGCCGCTCGCCGGCGGCCATGCGGGTGATGGCCCGCCAGATCGTCTCGTGCGCGGGGTGGTAGAACGCGCCGGGGTCGCCGAGCTGGGCGGCGAGCGCGGGGACCTGGACGGGGTCGAGCAGGGCGGCGCCGATGACGGCCTGTTCGGCGGCCTTGACCTCGGCGGGTTCGGGCCGGAACGGGATCACGTTCGGGTGCGCGGGCTCGGTGCTCAACGCAGCTCCTTTCAAACGGAGCGGGGCGGCCCGCACCCGGGCGGTGCCGGGTGCGGGCCGAGAAGGGGAGGGAGGGCAGAGCAGGGCGTCCGGCTGGTGCCCGGAGCGGCGGCCTGCCGGGAGGTGTTGCCGGGGGGTGTAGTCGGCGTGTTGTCGGGGGTGTTGCCGTGTTGTTGTCACAGGTCAGGAGGCGGGTGTTGTCGGGCGGGAGGGGGTCTGGGGCGGGCCGGGGGAGAGGGGCGAGGAAGGGATGCGGAGAGGTCCGCGAGAGCCCCCGTCCGGTGGCCCGGGGCGGGCCGGTGGTGGGGTGGTCAGACAGCGGCGGCGGGGGTGTGGTCGGCGACCGCCTCGGGCGGCAGCCGGGGGGTGTGCCCGAGGTGGTTCCTCAGGGCGGCCGCGGTGAGGCCGACGGAGACCCCCTTGCCCTTCACCCGGAGGCCCTTCTCGACGGGCAGGCCGGCGGCCCTCGCGACGGCCCCGAAGTCCCTCGGGTCGAGGCCCGGGTAGAGGCCGTGCCGCTGGAGGCTGGCTAGGACCTCGGAGAGGTGGACCTTTCCGGCGCCGCCGTCGCTCAGTGCGCGGATCGCGACCATGCGCTCGACGGCGGTCACCAGTTGGTCGGGGGAGAGGGTGGTGGAGGGCAGCTCGGGCTGCTCCTGGTCGGCGTCGGCGGCCGGGTCGTCGAAGTCCTCGTCCACGTCCTCCCCGGTGGCCTCGGGGGCCTTTACGGGGGAGGGGGCGTGGATGAGCGCGGCGATCCACCACCCCCCTATGAACAGGCCGACCCCGGGCCGGACCCAGGGGCCGACGAGGGACCAGACCAGCGGTCCGCCGACGATCAGCAGCAGGGCCGCCGCGCCGGCGGCGTCGCCGAGCTTGCTGCGCTTGGCCTTGCGGTCGGCCTTGGCACGCTCCAGCTCCAGCTGGCGGGCTGTGACCTCCGCAGCCTCCTGGGCCTGGAACATCGCGGCGCGCTTGGCCGCGTCGGGCTCGGCCGCGAGCCTCCTCGCGAACGTGGCCTCGGCGGCCTCGGCCGCCAGGGCGGCGATCCCGTCCTGCTTGCCCTTGAGCGCGGCGGCCTCGGCGCGCCGCTCGCGCTGGGGGGCCATCAGCTTCCGGACGAGGACGGGCGTCCCGGCGGCCAGGCCGGTGAACGGGTACAGGATGGTGGCGACGACCGTGTCGGTGGGGAAGATCTTCTCGGCCATGGCGGTCAGCCGATGAACGAGGTGATCAGGCCGCTGAGGATGCTGGCCGGGAGGGCCCAGAGTCCGCCGGCGGCGGCGAACAGGGACGGGGCGACGGCGCCGCACAGCGCGTCCTTCCACGGCTTCGGCTTGAGCCCGAACACGGCGATCGTCAGGACGGCCGCGGTGGCGCCGGTCTGCCACTCCCCCAGGGCGGCGTTGCCCTGGAAAGAGCTGCTCAGCTGCTGGCCGATGCCCGCCAGCTGCTGGAACGCGGTGCCCGCGTTGGCCGACAGCAGACCGATCCCGAACGCCCAGTAGGGGACGTGCTCGTCCGCGACGCTGATCTTGTTCTTGCCGCGCACGCCGACATAGAGGTACATGGTGGTGACGGTGGCGGCGCCGCCCGTGCCGAGTGCGATGAGGCTGCTCATGGTGCGTCTCCTTCGATCAGTGGAGGGGGAGGGCGGCGAAGAGGCGGTCGATGCCGGCGGCCACGGCCAGGCCGGAGGCGACCGGGACGCGCAGGGCGACGAGGGTCACCAGCGGCCAGGGGCCGCGGACCTCGGAGACGCGCTGGCGGCCCCGGTCGCGGACCTGAAGGTCCAGGGCCCAGCCGAAGGCGGCGACCAGCAGGCCGACGAAGGGCCCACCGGGGGCGATCAGCGACACCAGGCCGGTCGCGTAGCCGCCGGTCGCGCTGATCGCGGTGAGCACGCACCAGCGGCGGAAGCGTCGGGTGCGGTCGGACGGACCGGCGGTGCGGGCGGCGCGGCGGCGCTGGCGGCGGGCCCGGGTGCGGGCCTCGCGCTGGTCGACGAGCCGCTGCTCGCGGTGGCGGCGGGTGCGCTGCTCGGGGGTCTCCCCGGCGGCCGCGCGCTCGGCGTCCTCCCGGGCACGGGCCCGCTGCCGGTCCAGCTCGTGTTCGGCCTGACGGCGGGTCGCCCGCTCCTCGGGGGTCTCGCCGATCCGCTCGGCCAGCAGGTCGACCATGCCGACGAGGTCGTCGCGGCGGTGGCCGGGCGCGAGCAGCTGCTCGACGCGGTGGCGCTCGGCCCGCTGCTCGGCGCTCTCGCCGGCGGCGGTGAATGCGGCGTCGCGCTCGGCGCGCTGCTGGGCGATCAGGGTCTCGTACTGGACCTGTTCGCGGGCCGCGCGCTGGGCCTCGGTCTCGGTCAGGAGCAGGTTGACCTGCTGCCCGACCTGCGAGGCGATGGTGGGGACCTGCTCGGACAGGATCCGGCCGACCGGCGCCCAGAACGCCTGCGCGGCGGCCTCGAAGGACGGCCGGGCGGGCTGGTCGCCGTCGAGCGGGACGGGCGTGTGCACGACGGGGCCGGACTTGCGCCACCACTCGTCGACCACCGGCCCGGTGCCGGCCGCGGCGGGCGGGGTCTGGGGCGGGACCGTCGGCGGCGCCGACGGCATCGGCGGAACGGGAGGGGCCGACGGGGTGGAGGCAGGAGGGGCGAGGGTGACGAGCCTCTGCAGGACGTCGGCCAGGTCGTCGTCCCAGTCGCCGTTGTGCGGGGTGGTCATCGGTTCGACCCCCGGCGGATCAGCTCGCGGACGGCGATGCCGGCGATCGCGGCGTCGAGGAGCACGAGGAACAGGCTCAGCAGGTAGCCCATGGAAACTCCCAGGTCAGAGAGGATGCGCGCCCCGCACACAGAGGGGGTGCGGGGCGCGCATCGGGGAGTGGGTCAGGAGGAGCGCCACCAGGCGCGGGGGGACTTGGCGCGGTGCCAGGCGGTGGTGGACCGGCTGGTGCGGCGGGAGTCGATCTGGCGCTGCCCGGCGCGGTCCGCCTCGCGGACGGCCTTCGCGCGCCGCTGCTGGCCGGACTCGGGCGGCTTCGGGTCGCGGTCGAACATCAGCGCTGCCTGATGCGGCCGACGAGGACGAACGGCTCGCCGTCGACCACGCACATCGCGGTGAACTCGCCGGGGCAGGCGCCGCCGCTCCTGGCGTCGGTGACGACCAGGCGCGAGCACCACGGCTCGCGGATCAGGCCGCTGACCACGTCCAGCGGTACGGGGTCGGCGACGCGGTAGGCGATGCCGTCGCGGCGGACGATGCCGACCAGCGGCAGGGAAGTAATCGGCTTGCTCACTTCGCACCGCCGTCCTCGCCGACCGGCATGCCGGGGTCGACGTGCGGGTCGCGGACGTGATTGCCGAGGGCGAGGCTGTAGTAGCCGGTCAGGGTCAGCGGGACGCCGGCGTAGGTGGTGGCGGCGCTCAGCCAGGCGTGGGGACCGGTGCTGCCGTGGTCGACAGTGGCGGGGTCGACCACGAGGGCCTGGCGCCACTGCTCGAAGTCGCTCAGCGCGGTGTCGCGGTGGAAGCCGAAGCCCAGGCCCCAGACGAGGACCAGGTCGCCGGAGGCGTCGCGTTCGGCGGACACGACCTGTTCGCTGGTGACCTTGGGAACGGGCAGGTCGGCGTGGGCGCTGAGCGCGGCCATCAGCGCCCCGGCGGCGTTGAGCAGGTCGGATGCGGTCTGCATGGTGACTCCTGTGCTGGTCAGCGGGTCGAGGCGGCGGGGTGGTAGCCGGAGGCGATCAGCTCGGCGGCCTCGGAGCGGCGCTGAGAGGCGGTGGCGAGGGAGACGTCCAGGGCCTCGGCGATGGTCTGGAGCGTGACGCTCTCGGGGTTGCCGGCGCCGTCGGCGAGGATCATGCGGGCGACCTTGCGGGTGGCGCGGGCGGCGGGGGTCAGCTTCGCCGCGTCCTCCGCTTCGACCGCGTGCAGTTCCGCTTCAGCGGTGCGCTCGCGCGCTTCTGCGGCACCCTGGCGGGCGGCCTCGGCGGCCTGCTCGTCGGCGGCCTGGACGCGCTTGGCGTTGGCGGCGTCGCGGTCGGCTTCAGCGCCGCGGCGGCGCGCTTCGGCGGCGGCCTCCTCGGCTTCAGCCGCAGCCTTGGCCGTTTCGGCCCTGCGCAGCCGGACCTGCTCGGCCGCCTCGTCGTCCTCGGCGCGGGTCCGCTCGACGGCCGCCGCCTCGCGGTCTGTTTCGGCGGCGCGGCGGCGGGTTTCAGCGGCGGCCTGCTCCGTTTCAGCGGCGGTCCGGTCGGTTTCGGCGGCGCGTTGGCGGGCCTCGGCGGCCTCCTGCTCGGCCGTGGCGGCGGCCATGACGGCCTCGGCCTGGTCGAGGCGTTCGGCGGCCTCGGCCTCCCGGCCGGCGGCGACGGTGCGGGCGTGGGCGTGGGCCTTGGCCGTCGCCGTTTCGGCGCCGACCTCGTACCCGGCGGCCTGGACCCGGCCTTCGGTCCGCAGTCGGGTGATGCGGGCCTCGGCGGCGCGAGCCTCGGCGCGGGAGTTCACCTCGGCCTCGAATGCCTGCAGCCGTTCGGCCCGCAGCCGGGCCTGTTCCTCGGCCTCCATGGGCAGGGCCAGGGCCTCGTCCACGCCGAGGCCGAACCGGGCCATGGTGAGAGGAAGCAGCAGGTCGGGCGCCACGTCGGACAGGTCGTCGCCGTACTCGCGCTTCAGCATGACCTCGTAGACGAGCAGGTCCTGCTCCAGGGAGACCGCCCGGGAGTAGGAAGGGATGCCGTTGAGGCGCATCCGCCGGTACATCGTGAACGCTCGCCAGGGGGCGAGGAGCCAGCGGTGCAGCGGCACCCCGTCGCGGCCGTCGCCGGCCTCGATCCGGGTGATCCGGATGACCAGGCGCCGCCCCGCCTCCACCACCGCCACGAACATGATCGGGATGACCGCGTGCATCGCCGTGCCGGTCGGATCGACCAGCAGCGGGCCCGCGCTCGCGGCGTTGAAGTAGATCGTCGCGGCGGTGAAACCGTGGGCCAGCAGACGGAGCATCGGCCACGGGGTGCCCTTGCGGATCAGGTGCAGATCCATCGCCAGCAGGGCCACGATCCCGGCGTCCACACCGACCGGGAACGCATAGCTGAAGTTGCCGAGGCCGTGCCTGAAACCGAGGTCCCGAAGCGCGGAGTACGAGCCGGAGAAGCCGATCCCGGCTAGCACGGAACCGCCGACGGCGGCCAGGATCGTCAGGCTCAGCATCAGCGCGCCCGGCGCCGTCACCGACGCGCTCGAAGCGGCGGGCCGTGCGGTTGAAGCCGCAGTGGGCGGCGCTGAAACGTGTGCCGGCGCGGTCATGGTGGTCACGCGGCCATCCGCTCGACGCTCGCCGTACGGCGGATGACCGCAGGGCGCCGCAACGGCACCGGCGCCGACCGCAAGAGGCGCTCGGCGTAGGCGGCCAGTTCCGGGTCCTCCCGGCGCAGGTCCGTCAGCATCGAGTGCGCCGCGTCCAGCCGGGCCGCGCGCTCGATCTCGTCCTCGCCGGCGACACCGGCGAACAGCTGCTCGTCCACGCCGAGCGCCAACTCGGCGAACTCGTCCTCGTCCGCGGCCGTCTGGCCCGCGATAATCAGCTTCATGGGCTTACCTCTTCTCTGGGGTGTGGGCCCGTGAGGGGCCGCCGCGCTCCGGCCAAGGAAGGCGCGGCGGCCCCGTTCTCACAGGCCAGGCCAACGTGCGATCAACAGCACTGGCCGCCCCGGTTGCCCGGGACGGCCAGCAGGTCTGCGCCCTGGTAGGCGGGCGCGGCCTTTTGATCTAGGTCTCCGATCTGACAAGGCGCCGGGATGCCTCGGCCCGATCTGTCCCGGGCCCCTTCGCCCTGGGCGCGGCGGAAGGCCGGCCATCTACGGGCGCATTCGTGCAGGTCAGAGCAGCCCAAAGAAGGCCCCTCTGTGTCACGCCTGTCTCACTCGGTGCGACACTCACAACATAGAGAACCTGCTTAGGCAGGTCAAGAGAGTTGGGTTTCTCGCCTGTGTTGGGTGGCTGCCCTAGCATTGGCGCATGGCCCTAGACCCGGACGACTCGCGTCCCCCGTATCAGCAGGTCGGCAGCTATCTGCGGGCCGCGATCCTCACCAAGAAGCCCGGCTACGAGACCGCCGACAAACTTCCGTCAGGCCCCGAGCTGGCCAAGTTCTTCGGCGTGGCGCGGGGGACGGTCGACAAGGCCCTCGACCTGCTCCGTACTGAAGGCCTGATCGTGACGCGCCAGGGGAGCGGGTCCTTCGTCCGGGAGCGCACGTCCCGCCCGGTCGGGCTGCGGCCGCACCTGGAGGCGGCGTTCGAGCAGAAGCAGGTGACGCTCGACTTCGCCGGCTTCTCCAGTGAGACGCTCCACAACGCGCTCCAGGAGCCGCTCGACAAGGTCCGCTCAGGCCGGCTCACCCCGGAGTCCATCACCGTGCGCCTACTGCTGCCGGACACCACGGAACCGATGGCCGTCCCCGTGCTGGTCGACGGTCTCAAGGACGAGGAAGCACTCCGCGAGCGCGCCCGGAACATCGCGCTCACCAACGCCGGCGGCATCGCGCACTCGGTGGAGATGTTGGCGGAGCTCGGCCTGGTCCAGTCGGCCAGCGTCGAGGTGAAGGTCCACCGGGCATCCAGCCTGTTCAAGCTCTACATCCTGAACCGGTCGGAGGCGTTCTTCGGCTTCTACCCCCTGCGTGAGCGCACCATTTCGATCGACAGCGCGGCGCACACCTTCTACGACGTGACCGGCAAGGACACCACCCTGTTCCACCACGCTGCCGGCCCTGACGATGCGTCGCTGGGCTCGCAGTACGTCCAGCAGGCCCAGATGTGGTTTGACAGCGTCTGGGCGACGATCGCGTACGAGCGTCAGTCGTGACCGCGGCTTCCTCCTCGCTCGCTGACGTGCTTCGCCCCGTGAAGCACGTCCTGCTCGACTTCGACGGCCCGGTCTGCTCAGTGTTCGCAGGGCTGCCGGCGCCGGAGGTCGCCCGACGTCTTCGAGCGGGCCTGCTTGCTTCTGGTGAGGAGGTCCCGCCTGAGGTGGAGGCCGAGGCAGACCCGCTTGCCCTGCTCCGGCTGATTGCTGATGCTCGGCCGGATCTTGTCGAAGATACGGATGGCGCACTCGCAAAGCTGGAGACCGAGGCGGTATGCGTCGGCCGGCCGACTCCAGGAGGTGAATCGGTTCTGCGTGCGTGTTCTCGGTCCGGTCGCTCTGTCTCGGTGGTTAGCAATAACGCGGGCGCCGCGATCGAGATTTATCTTGCCGATCACGGACTCAGTGGCTACGTAGCCGGTGTGTACGGCCGGACGCCCGGTGATCCTTCGTCCATGAAGCCGAACCCGAGGCTTCTCCTGGAGGCCATGAAGTCCACTGGCCATAAGCCGGAAGAGTGCATCTTCATCGGTGACGCAGAGAGGGATGTCGAGGCCGGTGACGCCGCAGGGGTCGCCACCATCGGGTACGCCAATAAGCCGGGGAAGGATGTGCGGCTGGCTGCCGCTGGCGCTGTGGTCATCGTGACCTCAATGCAGGCCATCGCGACGGCCCTGCTCTGAGCGTGACTGTTACCCGATTCGAACCCTCATCAAAACGCGCGCCCCGCTCGCCGCAGGCCCGGTATCTGCCGGGCCTGCGGCGAGCGGTTACCGTAAGACGTCTCGCGCCTAGTACGCTTCGTGGTCATCTCAACACTGCTCGGCCGACCTCCGGATCCGCAATGCGCATCCGACTTTGTCATCCAGCACCGAGAGCTTGCATAAGTGCGGCTTCTGCCACCGACGTCCCGATCCGGGTCGCTACGTCGAGAGCCCACCGGCCAGCCCTCGCAAGGTGCTGGCCCGCTCCGCCCTCGTCCCCCTCATCTGCGGCCTCCCTCGCGGCTTGAATTTCAGCTACGGCCTGATAGTCGGATGAGCTCGTCGCTTCTAGAACAAGCTGCTGCTTCAGCCTTTCAAGCTCAAGCGCCAATGTCGGCAGATCTGCTGCCAGTTGACGCTGATCTGCCTGTTGGGTGAAATCTTGGGCTTTCGCGTTGGGCCCTTGGGCTCCTACCTGGCTCTGATTATTGTCAAAATATCCGCCCGAGTAGTCGTTCGTCATGACAACCTTTCCTATATTTACTGGGAAGCTCCGGCTGATGAGCTTCTCAAGCTTCTCGATCCGATCAACGAGGTCTGGTTCTCCCAGTGCGCCGAGCTCCCCGGATATGCTCGCCATCTCCTTCTGGACATCACTGGTTACTCGCCGCACATGGGCTAGGGCGGATTCCCGCTCCTCCAAGAGCGACTCGTTTTCCCGCACAAGCTCTTCTTGGATGAGACGTTCAAAAGAGCCGTCTCTTCTGTCAGCATCTTTCATGCGCGACATGAGCAAGTCGTTTGTCAGGAGCTTTGTCGCAGTCTCCTCGGGGAGGCCTGCATAGGTTGCAAGATAGGCGGCAACTCTGCTAACGATCTCGTTACGACCTTGCCCGATGCCACGAAACTCGGGCATGGCGAAGATTTGGGCGAACGCACCATCGGATTGTCGGTTCGATGCTAGGAAGAGGCGAAGCGCCCGCGAGAGAGTGTCAGGTCGCGTAACGATCCACGTACCCGATCCGTAGACTGGCGAGAGGACGTCGCGATCAAATCTGCGGAATATATTGTCCGCGCTAACTATGAGAGCCCCAGAAAACAGCGGGCCCTTCCCTCTCGGCTTCTGTCGGTTGGCTGCCGCCAGCCAAATAGCGACGTCATGGTCCAAGGTCGCGTATGCCTTTTCCTTGTGATACTTCTCGGCCATGTAGGCCTTGTATTCCTCTACCAGTTCGGCGCGCCTGCGGCTCTCCTCTTGTGACATTTCTGACTCGCGAAAGATGGTGAGGCCGTGCTGTGCAAGGAGTACGGGAAGGTTTGAATAGCGCCCGAGGAAGATATCCACTGAAGTGGCGATTTCACTATTGAGCTGATGGTATCTTATCTCGATGCTAGACATTGCGCGGGGGAAGCTGAGGCGCGCACGGCTGAGTGCAGGCGTGTAGTGCAACTGTCGTAGCCGGTCCCCGATGGCAGACATCGTCTTATCGAGTTCGCCCAGGGTCTTTTCGTGGTAAAACACTTTGAACGGAAATCCGCCTTCTCGTAGCAGATCGAATAGATCTGCAGAAATGGCATCATGGGGATTCGCGTGGGCTCCGATAATGCTGTAAATTACATTGGTATCCACGAAAATAGTCAGCTCGGGGACATTCTCGATAAGGCTTCCGCGAGTTTCGTCGTCGAGGCCGAGTGCCAAGAAGTTGAATGTGCTATTGACGAGCTCTGAAACGTATTCTACGCGATCGATGTTGCGCCCGTCGAAAAATACTGCAACTGCTTGCGATATCTCGGGAAAGATGCCATCAGGTAGCCCCGACTCGGATACTGCCTCTTTGAGGAGAGACTCTGGTGAATCATCACCTGAAAGGTCAGAAAAGTCAGTTGCGGATGGGTCGAGGAGCTTCACTGCGTCAATCCCGTGGCTAAGAAATGCCCTTCCTGCGTAGGCCAGAAGGCAGGACCAGAGGGCATCGCTCGATTGCTCGGGAAGCAGGTTTTCTACCTCGGCCAGCCAGGAAGCCTGCGCTCTGCGCTCCAGATCCTCGCCCGCCTGGATCTGGTCTATTGTGGCTTTCTGTGCCTCAGTTGTGAGCACGTACTGACCGCGGTAGGTATTGTAGGCGAGAATATTTGTGCGGATAGCCCGGTCTCGCGCGGCCAAAATGTCGGCTTCCGACAGGGATAGGCCAAATAGTGACTCAATGGCGCTTATCCAGTCTTCGGGATCCTGCCACTGCCCGTTGCCATAAACCATGGCAACGGGGAGTAGGCCATCTACCACTTGCTGGCTTCGACCTGTTCCGGATATTGCAGCAACCTGACACAAGCGGCGAAAGCGCTTAGTAAAACGCGGGGCAACAAGTGGTGACACTTTAGCTGCGCCTCCCTTGGTACGCACCCGTGAATCACAGTCGACTATTGCGAGTCACACCTGGGATCAGTCTAGGGCTTGAGTGAACTGGCGTCAGCTGGACTACATCGTTTCGTTAAGTCCTTCGAGCTACGACACCGCATGGCAGCACATTGGTCGGCTCCTCTGGGGATCGGGTGCCCAGCAACCGTCCTCGGCGTGCCACGGCTGTGCCAGGTTGGACGGGGAACCCACGGAACCCAGGGGGATCCAGGGAACCGCAGGTGCTCGCGTGGCGATGAGTGGTAGGCCCGCAGGCGTCGATATCCCAGCTCAGAGGGATGAGCTCTGCCCCGCCTGAGTCGTGGAACATGCGTGGAACGAACCTTCGGAGTTGACGAGCAGGCAGTGACGGTCTCGCAGGTACGGAGAGGGGACTAGTCGGTCTGGCCGGGTGCCCTTGAAAACTGTCGTGGCGTGACCCGTCACCGTGGGTTCGAATCCCACGCTCTCCGCCGGTAGGAGAACCACCTGCTCAAGGCGGGTGCCGACATCGCGTCGGCACCCGCCTTCTGCGTTTCCGGGGTCGTGAGGGGAGTCCGGTTTCACCTGAACGGGGGGTTTGGGGAGGGGTGTCCTCTTGTGGGGGCGGAGGTCTCGTTAGTCGGAGGTAAGGGGCGGACCGCCCTGGGCCCGGCGAGGAGAGACGAATGGCCTGGTACCCCGGCGCTGAGAAGATGGAGCTTCAGCCCGAGTCGGACGAGCAGCCGGCGATCGTGCCGACGCAGGTGATCTTCCACAGCATCGCGGCGCCGTGGACGCCGCGGCGCATGTACGAGTACTGGCGGGACTCGACCAATCTGGAGTCGCACTTCGGGGTCGGCTACGACGGGTGCGTGGGCCAGTTCATCGGCACGCAGACCCGGGCGGACGCCAACATGCGGGCCAACCGGCGGGCGGACGGGACGGGGGCGGTGAGTGTCGAGTCGGCCAGCAACGACCGGCACACCGATCCGTGGACGGACGCGCAGGTCGCGGCGCTGATCGCGCTCGGGGTCTGGCTGCACAGGGAGCACGGGATCCCCGTACGGGTCTGCCGCAGCGCGGACGACCCGGGCTTCGGGTACCACCGGCTCTTCCCGGACTGGTCGGACGGCGGTACCGCCTGCCCCGGCGATGCGCGGGTGCAGCAGTTCAGGGACGCGGTGCTGCCCGGTATCGCCGCGGGTGCGGGCGGCGCGGGCACACCGCTGCCGCCGCCGGCCCGGTACCGGGTGACCATCAACGGCCTGGAGTACGGCTACGGCGCCCACGGCCCGCAGGTCCGGGAGGTGGGGGAGGCGCTGGTGGCGTCGGGGCACGGCTCGCACTACACGGCCGGGCCTGACGAGGACTGGCGGGACGCCGACACCCTCAACTACCAGGACTACCAGCGCAGTCTGGGCTACTCGGGATCCGCCGCGGACGGCGTGCCGGGCGAGGACTCGCTGCGCCGGCTGCTCGGCCGACTGCCCTCGCCGAACCGGGTCTCGCTGGCCCACATCGTCACGGCGGCGCGGACCGACCCCGGTGCCGAGCAGGGGCACCAGTCCTACGGCGGCGAGGTCCGGATCGTCGAACAGGCGCTGGCCGACGAGGGGTTCCTGGAGCAGCGTTGGGTCGACGGCTCGCTCGGCACCAGGACGGTGCAGGCGTACGCGGCCTTCCAGCGCAGCCTCGGTTACGCGGGCTCGGACGCGAACGGCATCCCGGGGCAGCGCAGCCTGCGGGAGTTGGGGCAGCGGCGGGGGTTCGACGTGACCGACTGAGGGGCGGCGGAGGGCCGGCGGCCGGGAGGACGGACCGGGTGCTTGACCATGACACGGTGTGAGGGCCTGCACTGGAGGAATCATGTTCAACATCGGAGACTTCGCCAAGCACGGCCGGGTGTCGGTCCGCATGCTGCGCCACTACGACGCGATCGGGCTGCTGCGCCCGGCGCGTGTCGACCCGGCCAGCGGCTACCGCTTCTACGAGGCCGCCCAACTCGCCCGGCTCAACCGCGTCATCGCGCTCAAGGACCTCGGCTTCACGCTCCACCAGGTGCTGGCCGTCCTGGACGACCGGGTGGACGCGGCCGAGCTGCGCGGGATGCTGCGGCTGCGGCGGGCCGAACTCGCCGCGGCGATGGCGGCGGACGCCCGGCGGCTGGCCCGGGTCGAGGCGAGGCTCCGGACGATCGAGAGCGAGGGAACGATGTCTGCGCACGACGTGGTGGTGAAGCGGGTGCCGTCGGTCCGGGTGGCGGAGCTGACGGGCGTCGCGGCGAGTTACGAGCCGGAGGAGATCGGGCCGGTGATCGGCCCGCTGTTCGCCGAGCTCTGCCGCCGGCTGGCGGAGGCCGGGGTGGCGGAGGCCGGCCCGTCGGTCGCCCGGTACGAGGACGTGCCGGACGGGGACGGCGCGGTGTTGATCCGGGTCGCGGTCCCTGTTTCGGCGTCCCTGGCCGTGGAGGGGGAGTACGGCTTCGCGGTGGTCGACCTGCCGGAGATCGAGGAGGCGGCGACCATCGTGCACCGCGGGTCGATGGACGACACGGTGGGTGCCTTCCAGACGCTGGCCCGCTTCGTCGACGAGAACGGCTACCGTTCGGCGGGGTACGCCCGGGAGGTGTACCTGGAGTGCCCGGACGCCCCGGCGGACTGGGTGACGGAGCTCCAGGAGCCGGTGGCCCGGGTGTAGTACAGCGGGGCCGGTGGAGGTGGCTTGCCCTCGACCCGGTCGAGGGTCCTACGGTCGGCGGGTATGGCGACGACCACGGACAACACGGCCACCGGGAGCACGACGACACCCACGCCTGCCGGCACCCCGCCCGCCGGCACCGCACTCGCCGGAGCCGCGCCCGCCGGCGCCGACGCCGCACCGGTACGGCGGACCGCGCTCCCAGGCCCGTACCTGCTCTGGCTGGCCGGTGCCCACCGGCCTGCTGGGCGATGCCGCGCTCCACTTCGCGCTGGGCTGGGCCGCGTCCGTCCACGGCGGGGGCGCGGCGGGCCTGGTGCTGACCGCGATCACGCTGCCGCGCACCGCCCTGGTGCTGCTGGGCGGCGCGGTGGCGGACCGGCCGGGCTCTGCACGGCCTCGGCGGGGATCGCGGTGCTGGCCTGGTCACCCGGTGTGCCGGCGGCGGTCGCGGGCGGCGTGGTGGCCGGGGCCGGATCGGGTCTCTTCGCCTGCCGCCTCGGACCGCTGGTCCTGGGGAGCGCCCCGGCCGGCCATCTCTCCCGGGTGCAGGCCCTGCTGACGCTGGTGCAGAGCGCCGCGCTGGTCCTGTCGACGGGCCTGCTCGGCGTCCTCGCCGACGTGGCCGGGGCGCGCCCGCCGATGGTGCTCTGCGCGCTCGCGGCCGGTGCGGCCGGGTTCGCCGCGCTGACGTCGGCCGCACTGCGCCGGGTCAGACGCATGCCGCTGCGTGGCGCGCCGCGCAGCTCCCTGAACGGCTCCCTGGGGGCTGCTCTCGGTCATGGGTGGGCGGGGCCAGGCCGGGGGTCGCGCCGGAGCGGCGTACTTGCCGCTCGTCCGGCCGCCGGGCAGAGTGCGGACAGGGGCGTCGGGCGGCGTGCGACCGCGTGGCCCGCGTCCGGGCACCTGCGGCCGCCGAGCGGCGTACGGCGTCGGGCGGCGCGCGTGGCAGAGCGGCGTATCGCCGGACGGCGTGCGCCGGGTGGTGATCGGAGGCGGCGATGAGTGATCTGACGGACCGGCTGGCCCAGGGGCTCCCGACCGGCGCACTGGCGGTGGACCCGGATGTGATGGCCGCCTACAGCCACGACATGGCCGGGTTCTGCGAGGCCGGAACCCCAGCTGTGGTGGTCTTCCCGGAGACGGTCGAGCAGGTGCAGCACGTCCTGCGGACCGCCACCGAGCTGCGCGTCCCGGTGGTGCCGCAGGGCGCCCGGACTGGGCTCTCCGGCGCGGCCAACGCCGTCGACGGCTGCATCGTGCTGTCGATGGTCAGGATGAACCGCATCCTGGAGATCGACCCGGTGAACCGGATCGCGGTGGTCGAGCCGGGTGTGGTGAACGCGGAACTCTCTCGGGCAGCAGGAGAGTTGGGGCTCGCCTACCCGCCGGACCCCTCCAGCTGGGAGTCCTGCACGATCGGCGGCAACATCGGCACCGGCGCGGGCGGGCTCTGCTGCGTCAAGTACGGCGTCACCAGCGAATACGTGCTCGGGCTGGACGTGGTACTGGCGGACGGGCGGCTGCTCTCCACCGGGCGGCGGACGGCCAAGGGCGTCGCCGGCTACGACCTGACCCGGCTGCTGGTCGGTTCGGAGGGCACCCTGGGGGTGGTGGTGCGGGCGGTGCTGTCCCTGCGGCCCGCGCCCGCACCGCAGTTGGCGCTGGCGGCGGAGTTCCCGAGCGCGGACGCGGCGGGCGCCGCGGTCTGTGAGGTGATGGCCCGCGGCCTCGCGCCGTCGCTGATGGAGCTCATGGACTCGGTGGCCGTGCGGGCGGTCAACGAGCTGGGGCAGATGGGGCTGCCGGAGTCGACGCAGGCGCTGCTGCTGGTGGCCTTCGACGGGACGGACCCGGCGGCCGAGCTGGCGGTGGTGGGGGAGATCTGCCGGGCGGCGGGTGCGACGGAGGTGGTGCCGGCCGAGGACCAGACCGAGTCGGACATGCTGCTGGAGGCCAGGCGGTTGGCGCTGCCGGCGCTGGACCGGCTGGGTACCACGATGATCGACGACGTGGCGGTGCCGCGCTCCCGGCTGGCCGAGATGCTGAACGGCGTGGCCGGAATCGCCGAACGGTACGAGCTGACCATCGGGGTGGTGAGCCACGCGGGGGACGGCAACACGCACCCGATCGTCATCTTCGACGCCGCCGATCCGGAGGAGACGGCCCGGGCGCAGCGGTCGTTCGACGAGATCATGGCGCTGGGGCTGGAGTTGGGCGGCACGATCACCGGGGAGCACGGGGTCGGGCTGCTGAAGCGGGAGTGGCTGGCGCGCGAGCTGGGGCCGGTGGCGGTGGAGCTGCAGCGGCAGGTGAAGGCGGTCTTCGACCCGTTGGGCATCCTCAATCCCGGGAAGGCGGTCTGATGGTCGGCTTTTCGAGCTCTGCCGACCCCGGGCGGACCGCTTTTCCCGTCGGAAACTGCCGCTGGTCGAAGGCTGTCGCCGTCGGCTAAATAGGATTGTTGGAATAGTCGCAGGATGGCTGGAAATATCGACATGGGTCGGTCGCGCCACCTTGAGGGGGTGTGACTGGCGAATCCCTGCGCCAGGGTGGCGCGCTTGGGTTCTCCGTGTGCTCCCCGTGCGCTGTTCCCGAGGGCTCCGGCGCCTGCCATTCATCGGGCAAAGTCCCAGGTCGATGGCGGTGCGTCGGAGCGCTTTCCGTCGGGCCGTCCGTTATTCCTCGCCGCCCTTGATATCACGCTAACGGGCGAAACTTCCGGTGCGAGGTGGTGCTTTGTCGATTTGTTGCGGAAGTCTTTCCCTCGGCGTCGCAGCCGGCAGGTGTTCGTCTGGCCGACGAACTCCCGCACCAATGCACGAATACCTGATTGACAGTTTTTCTTGGAGGCAACTCATGGCTCGCATCCGCAATCGCCGACTGGCCGGACTTCTGTTGGCCGCTCCGCTCGCGGCCGGTCTGCTGCTCGCGGGCGCCGGTTCCGCCGCCGCCGACAACGGCGCGGCGGCCAACGACGGCTCCAACAGTGGCGTGGTGTCGAACGTCGGCACGGGCAACGTCTTCGGCTCGGTCGACGGCAACTACGTCTCCACCCAGCAGACGGCCACCGGCTCCGGAGCCTCGAACCAGGCCAACACCCTCACGGTGAAGGACAACTCGGGCGTCATCCTGGCCAGCCAGTCCAACAAGAACGTCAACCTCGTCTTCGCCCCGGTCTTCCACTGACCGGAACGGGTACCACCGCCGGCGGGGGCGCCGGGGGTGGTCGGCCGCGGGTGAGCTGAGCACTCGCGGTGGGGCTCGAAGCGACACGACGCGAAAATCGCAGGGAACGACCGGGGCAGCGGAAAGGGTCACCGCCAACCGGCGTCGTGGGCGGTGCCGATCGACGGCGCCGCCCACGAGTGCGTCCGGGCGCGGGTCCTTCCGGCACGCATCGGTGCCGGCCGGGGGCAGCCCGCCCGGGCCGGGGACATCTGGCCCGGGAACGGGGCCGCCGGCCCCGGGCAGGCGCGGGCGCCGACGCGAACGCGTGCACGCCCGCCGATCCGGCCGCCGCCCCGACCGCGTGGGCGACCGCGTCATCGGCCGCCGATCCGGCCGCCCGCGGACCCTCGTCGAGCCAGGGCGCGCGCGGAGCCGTCACTCCTCGGCGGTACGGTTGCGCTCCGACAGCGCACCCCGTGCCCGGGCCCCCGAGGCCCGTCCGGCGAGGGGCTGCGACCGCGGCAACCGGAAGGAAGGGCGCGATGGCAGCGGAGGAGGAGGGCCTGACCGGTCCGGGCGAGGCCATGCCCGCACCGGGACCGGAGTCGGGGCCCGAGTCGTGGCCGGCGCCGAGGCCCGAGACCAGGCCCGAGCCCAGGTCCGTACCCGAGCTGCTGCTCGGCCGCCCGCCGATGGCCCGCCCACTGCCGTCCTTCGACGCCGAGGCGGCCCCGGCCGAGCCCGGCCCGCTCTTCGTCGACTGGCTCGCCACCGCCCTCGCGGCCGGTGTGCTGGACCCGCAGGTCGCCACCCTCTCCACGGTCGACGCCGACGGCCTGCCGGACGCCCGGGTGCTGGTGCTGCGCGACGTGGACGCGGCCGGCACCGGCTGGGTCTTCTCGGCCGCCGCCGACAGCCCGAAGGGCCGCCAGCTCGCGGATCATCCGGCCGCCGCGCTCACGCTGTACTGGCCGCCGCTGGGCCGGCAGGTCCGGGTCCGGGGCACCGTCGAGCGGGCCGCCGACCAGGTCGCCGGCGCCGAGTTCGCCACCCGCTCCCCGGCCGCCCGGGTCGGCGCGCTGGTCGGCCGGCAGAGCGAGCCGCTGGCCTCCCTCGCCGAGTACGACGAGGCGGTCGCGGTCGCCCGCCGCCGCCTGGAGGCCACCCCGGACGCGGTGGCCGCCGGGCACGCCGTCTACACGCTCTGGGCGCACGAGGTGGAGTTCTGGCAGGGCGACGCGGACCGCCGCCACGTCCGGCTGCGCTACACCCGGACCGGACCGGTCCGCACCCCGGAGTGGTCGCGGACGCTGCTCTGGCCGTAGCCGGTCCGTGCGCCGCAGGCCACCGGCCCGCCCGCCGTGCGCCGCAAGCCCGGCGTACCTCGCCGGGCACGGCGCACCCGGCGCCCCGCGCGCCCACCGGGCGCGGCTCAGCGCCGACCGGTCAGCGTGGCCCCGACACTGGCGGCCACCACGCAGCCGATCCCGGCCAGCTGCGCCGCACCCAGCAGCTGGCCCAGCACCACCAGCCCGACCAGCGCGCTGACCGCCGGCTCCAGGCTGACCATCACGCTGAACACCCGCTGCGGCATCCGTCGCAGCGCCGTCATCTCCAGCGCGTACGGGATCACCGGCAGCAGCAGCGACACCCCGGCCACCGCGAGCAGCAGCGTCAGCGGTGAGGCGCCGGGCGCGGTCAGCCCGTCCCAGGCCTGGCCGAGCCCGAACGGCGCCAGCGTCAGGGCGCCCACCGTCATCGAGACGGCGAGCCCCTGGAAGCCCTGGAAGGCGGCGCCGACCTTGTCCGTGAACAGGATGTATGCGGCGTAGCAGGCGGCGGCCCCGAAGGCGTACATGAGGCCGACCGGGTCCAGCGAGGATCCGCCGCCGCCCTCGCCGAGCAGCGTCAGCAGCGCCACGCCGCCGGCCGCCAGCAGTGCCCAGACCAGGTGGCTGGCCCGGCGCGCGAAGACGAGCGCCACCGCGAGCGGCCCGAGGAACTCGATGGTCGCGGCGGTGCCCATCGGCAGCCGGTCGATCGCCCCGGCGAACAGCAGCGTCATCCCGGCGGAGGCCATGCCGAGCAGGCCGGCGGCGGCCAGGTCGCGCGGACGGCGACCGCGCAGCCGGGGCCGGGTGACGGCGAGCAGGATCACCGCCGCGAAGCTCAGCCGGAGGAAGGTCGTGCCGCTGACCCCGAGGGGGCCGAACAGCGGCTTGGAGAGCGCGATGCCGAGCTGGACCAGGAACATCGCGACCAGACAGAAGAGCGGCGCCGGGATCCTCCCCCAGCCTTCGGCCGGGGGGTCCCCCATCGGGCGCCGCAGGAACTTCGGGAACCGCCGGCCGGCGGGCCGGCCGGGGACCGCGTCCGGTGGCGTCCCGGTGCCGGGCGCCCCGCCTCGTCGCCGGCCGCCCCGCTCGCCGGCCGGCTCGCCCTTGGGGGCGGGCGGCATGGCAAGGGCCTCGGCGACGGTTTCGCTGGGGTTGGGCGTGGGCATGCTGGCGAGTTTGCCGTAAGGAGTCAGGTGGGGGCAAGCTCGTTACAAAAATCGGGACGGATGCGGACGGGTAGGACCGAAAGGGTGGGGTTCTCCGGCGTGCGCGGCGCGGCTGCCGGATTCGTCCGATGGTCCGTCAGTATCAAGGCCGGGTGCGCTATCTCCGCCCGGCGGCCGTGGCCGCCGCCTCCCTCGTCCTCCTGCTGGCCACCGACGGGACGGACGTGAGCGCCGAGGCGACCGCCCCGGTGGCCGCCGCCGTGCCCCGCATCCGGGCCTCGGTCCTCCCGGACCGGGCCGGTCCCCCCGACGTCCGCGTCCGCGACCTCTACAGCGGCGCCGCCTTCGACGCCTGCACCGCGCCGCCGCTCGACGCCCTCCGTGCCTGGCGCGGCGCCTCGCCGTACGGTGCGATCGGCATCTACACCAGCGGCGCCCAGCGCGGCTGCGCCCAGCCGAGGCTCACCGCCGACTGGGTCCGCCAGGCGCGGGCGATGGGCTGGCGGTTCCTCCCCGTCCACGTCGGCCTCCAGGCGCCGTGCAGCGAACTCAAGGGCAAGCCGAGCCGCATCGACCCGGCCCGGGCCGCCCAGCAGGGCCGTGACGAGGCGGCGGACGCGGTCCGCGGCCTCAAGGCCGTCGGCCTGGGCAAGGGCAGCCCGGTCTTCCTCGACATCGAGGCCTACCCCATGCGCGACCCGGCCTGCGGTCAGGCCGTCGTCGACTTCGTCCTCGGCTGGACCCAGGGCCTGCACAACGCCGGCTACCGGTCCGGCTTCTACTCCAGCCTCGACTCCGGCATCGCCGACCTCGCCGCCGCCGCCCGCGCCGGCAGCTCCCCGCTGCCCGACACCCTCTGGTACGCCCGCTGGAACGACCAGGCGGACACGGCCGGCGGCGGCGCCCTCACCCCCGACCTGTGGGCCGACCGCCAACGCGTCCACCAGTACCACGGCAACGTCGAGGAGACGTACGGCGGTGCCACGCTCACCATCGACCGCAATCAGGTCGACGCCCCGCTGGCGGGCTGACGGTCCGGCACCCGTGAGCGGATAGGGTGTCCCGTCGACTCGGGCGGGCAGAGCTCGATCACGCGGAGGGGGACGAGCGTGTCGGAAGGCCAGGGGTACTACGGCGGCGCGGGCGGGCACGGCGCCGCGCCGCAGCCGAACCCGTACGCGCAGGGGGGTCAGCAGCCCGGCCCGTACACGCAGGGCGGGGCGAGCCCGTACGGGCAGGGCAGTCCGTACGGGCAGGGCGCGCCGCAGCCGAACCCGTACGCGCAGCCGAACCCGTACGCGCAGCCCGGCCCCCAGCCCGGCCCGTACCCGCAGGGCACCCCGTACCAGCAGCCGACGCCCGCGCCCGCGCCCGCGCCCGCGCCCGCGCCCGCGCCCGCGCCCGCGCCCGCGCCCGCGCCCGCGCCCGCGCCCGCTGCGCCGCCCGCCGCACCCCTGGGCACCGGCCACCTCGGCCCGGGGCCGCGCCGCAGCCGGGTCGGCGTGCTGCTCCAGTTCACCCTCCAGTGGATCTACGCGCCGCTCTGGATCGCCGCCCTGGCGGCCCTGTTCGTGGCCCTGCTCTGGAGCGGTGCGAGCGGCCCGTCCGGCTCCGACTCCTGGCTGAAGGTCAACCGCACCTTCATCCCGCCGCGCCGCCTCAAGGCGGAGCTCACCGGCCGGCCGGAGGTCTGGGAGCGGTACCTCACGCCGATCCTCGAACGGCGGATCCGCGCGGCCGAGGCGACGCACGCCGCCGGCGGCGGTGAGGTCGGCGACGACCTCACCCGCGTGATGCACGTCAAGTTCTCGGTCCGCCTCTACCGGGGCCTCGGCGCGGCCGGCGTTGTGCGGCTCGCCGAGCGGTACGGCTGGGAGCGCGGATCCGTCGGCGCCGGCGCGGGCAGCGTCTGGATCCGCCGCGTCTTCCCCGCCCCGCCCCGGGTGCCCGCTCCGGGCCCGCAGGACCCGCCGGCCGCCCCCGGCACGCCGTGGGGGCCGCGTCCGGGCCGGTTCGCCCTCCTGCTGCCGTTCATGTTCGTCCTGCAGATCGTCTACGTCCCCGTCTACGGGGTGCTCAGCCTGCTGGCCTTCTGGGTGAACCACCCGGAGCCGGACCACTGGGACCGCTGGGGTGCCCGCTGGGCGGTCGGCCCGTGCGCCTTCTGGGCCGAGCTGTCAGGCAGTGCCGCCGCCTGGGACCGCCACATCCGCCGCGTCCTGGCCCGCGGGACCCGCCGACGCCCCGACTCCCCGGGCTCGGGCCTTCCGCGGCGCATCCGGATCAATCTCGCCACCTACCGCGGCGCCGGGGCTCAGGCGGTCCTGCGCATCGCCGCCGAACAGGGCTACGTCCTCGACCCGGCCTACACGCCGGAGCCCGAGCACTGCGTCCGCCTCCACCGCCCGGAGCAGGGCTGACCCGGCGTCACCCGGCGGTGTCCCCTACTCCTTCAGAGCGAGCGTCAGCCAGCCGAGGCCCCCGCAGTCCTGGCAGGTCTCCGAGATGTGCCCCGTCCCCGACCGGTCCGCCCGCACCCCCAGCCGCGCCCGCATCCGCACCCCGCCGGAACAGCACGGGCAGGGCACCCGGAACCCGCCCGCCCCCCGGTCGGCCCGAGGATCCCCATCTCTGCCACTCATGCCCATCAGTATCGCCCGCCCCGGCCACCCCGGGTGCCGCAGCCGGGTGCGTCCGGGCGTCCCGGCGGGCGCGGAGTGCGGCATCCGCGGTGAATCCGTGACCCGTGCAACGGGGTCGGAATGCTGACATCGGGTGGGTGGAGAGGCACAATCGGGCTCGACCGCCCGCGTTACCGACGAGTAGTGGCGGCGCGGTCGCAGCCGCAGTGCCGCCCGGTCAAGGAGGACCCGTGTTCAGCACGATGCAGGACGTACCGCTCACCGTCGCCCGGATCCTCACCCACGGGGCCACCATCCACGGGCGGTCGACGGTCACCACCTGGGACGGCACCGGGCCGGTGGTCCGGACGTACGCCGAGGTCGGGGCGCGGGCCGCACAGCTGGCGTGCGCGCTGCGGGACGAGCTCGGGGTGACCGGGGACGACCGGGTCGCGACCTTGATGTGGAACAACGCCGAGCACCTGGAGGCGTACCTCGCGGTGCCGTCGATGGGCGCGGTGCTGCACACGCTGAACCTGCGGCTCCCGGCGCACCAGCTGTCGTTCATCATCAACCACGCCGCCGACCGCGTGATCATCGTCAACGGCACCGTGCTGCCCCTGCTGGCCGCCGTCCTCCCGGAGCTCGGCCCGACGCTCAGGCACATCGTGGTCAGCGGCCCCGGCGACCGGTCCGTGCTGGCCGGCTTCGCGGGTACCGTGCACGACTACGAGGAGCTGCTCGCCGGCCGGCCGGCCGAGTACCCCTGGCTGACCGACATCGACGAGCGCCAGGCCGCCGTGCTCTGCTACACCTCCGGCACCACCGGCGACCCGAAGGGCGTGCTCTACAGCCACCGTTCGGTCTACCTGCACTGTCTCCAGGTCAACACCGGCGACAACTTCGCCTTCACCCCGCGTGACATCGCGCTGCCGGTCGTCCCGATGTTCCACGTGAACGCCTGGGGCATCCCGCACGCCGCCTTCATGTCCGGCGCCGGCCTGCTGATGCCCGACCGGTTCCTTCAGCCGAAGCCGATGGCCGAGATGATCGCCCGGGTGAGGCCCACCGTCAGCGCCGCCGTGCCGACGATCTGGAGCGGCCTGCTGGACGAGCTGGACGCGGGCGACTACGACACCTCCAGCCTGCGGATGGTGGTCATCGGCGGCTCGGCCTGCCCGCCGTCGCTGATGCAGGGGTTCGACGAGCGCCACGGCATCCGGGTCGTGCACGCCTGGGGGATGACGGAGACCTCGCCGCTCGGCTCCTTCGCCCAGCCGCCCGGCGGGCTCACCCCCGAGGAGGAGTGGCCGTACCGGGTCACCCAGGGCATCTTCCCGGCCTCGGTCGAGGCCCGGCTGATGGGCCCGGCCGGCGAGCGGATGCCGCACGACGGCGTCTCGGCGGGCGAGCTGGAGGTGCGCGGGCCGTGGATCGCCGGCGCGTACTACGGCGGCGCCGGCCACGACCCGGAGCGCCCGGAGGACAAGTTCTCCGAGGACGGCTGGCTGCGCACCGGTGACGTGGGCACCATCACCGCGGACGGCTACCTGACCCTGACCGACCGGGCCAAGGACGTGATCAAGTCCGGCGGCGAGTGGATCTCCTCGGTGGACCTGGAGAACCAGCTGATGGCCCACCCGGAGGTCGCCGAGGCGGCCGTGGTGGCCGTGCCGGACGAGAAGTGGGGCGAGCGGCCGCTGGCCACCGTCGTGCTGCGGCCGGGAGCCACGGCCGGCCTGAAGGAGCTGCGCGCCTTTCTCGCCGGGCGGATCGCCTCCTGGCAGCTGCCGGAGCGCTGGGCGATCGTCGAGTCGGTGCCGAAGACCTCGGTCGGCAAGTTCGACAAGAAGGTGATCCGCGCCCACTACGCCGCGGACGAGCTGGACGTCACGGTGCTCGGCAAGGAGTAGCCGACGGGCCGGCCGGGACCACGGCTGAGGGCCGGTCACCCCGCACGGGGTGACCGGCCCTCAGCCGTGTCCGTCCGAGGTCACCCGGCGGCCGGGACGCCCGCCTCGCCCATGGCGCCGATCCGCCCGAGCAGGTCGACGATCCGCGACTGCACGTCCGCGCTGGTCGAGCGCTCGGCGAGGAAGAGCACCGTCTCGCCGGTGCGCAGCCGGGGCAGTTCGCGCGGGTCGAGGTCCACCGAGGTGTAGACGACCAGCGGGGTGCGGTGCAGCCGGTCGTTGGCGCGCAGCCAGTCGAGCAGGCCGACCCGGCGGCGGCGGATCTGGAAGAGGTCCATCACCACCAGGTTCGGCTGCACGCTGCTGGCCCGGGAGACGGCGTCGTTCTCGTCCACCGCGTGCTCGACGTGCATACCGCGCCGTTCCAGGCTGCTGATCATGGCGGCGGCGATGTCCGGGTCGCCCTCGACCAGCAGGACGCGCGGGGCGTGGTGCTCGCCGTCGCGCGGGGCGAGCGCGCGCAGCAGCACGGCCGGGTCGGCGCCGTACGCGGCGTCCCGGGTGGCCTGGCCGAGGCCGGCGGTGACCAGCACCGGGACCCGGCTGTTGAGCGCGGCGGTGCGCAGCGACTGCAGCGCGGTCCGGGTGATCGGGCCGGTCAGCGGGTCGACGAAGAGCGCGGCGGGGAAGCCGGAGACCTGGGCGTCCACCTCTTCGCGGGAGCGGACGATCACCGGGCGGTAGCCGCGGTCCTGGAGGGCCTGCTTGGTGGCCGGGTCGGGCTCGGGCCAGACCAGCAGGCGGCGCGGGCCGCCGTCCCCGCCGGGGGCGGGCAGCGCGGGGTGCTCGGCGGGGTCGTCGTGGCCAGCGGCGGGCAGCTCGGCCATCGGCCGCGGCGCGGTCCGGGCCTCCGGTACGGCGGGCAGTTGCGGCGCACCGGCCGGCCGGGCCGGGGCGGGGGCCTCCGGGGCGAGGGCGGCCGGGCCGCCCGGTGCACCCGGAGCCTGGAGCGGACGCGGCGGCGCCAGCTCGGCGAGCCCGGTGCCGACGGGCTGCGGGCCGTCGGCCTGGCCGGCCGCGGCCGGACCGTCCGACCCGGGGGCGGGCAGCGCCGGCCGGGCGGGGGCCGGCGCGGTGGGGACGGCGTCGGAGGCGGAGGGCTCCTGGGCCTCGGCACCGGGGCCGGGCGGGACGGCCAGTCGGCGGCGGCGGCCGGTCGGTGGGGCGGCGGCCGGTTCGGGCAGCGCGGGTGCGGGCCCGGCCGGCAGCGCGTGCTCCAGGCCGGGGTAGACGGTGGCGGGGTCGGGGACGCCGGGGAGGGCGAACCCGCCTGAGGAGTCCTCGTTGGCCGGCAGCGCCCGGCGTCGCCGGGACGGCTTGGGGCCCTGCCCGCCGTCGGCCCGGCCGCTGTCCTGGCCGACCGGCGTGCCGTCGGCGGGGGTGCCGTCGGCCTGGATTCCCCGGGCGGGGGTGCCGCCGGTCGGCGTGCCGTCGGCGGGGGTGCCGGCGGCCGGGGTGCCGTCCACGGGAGTCCCGCCCGCCGGTGTGCCGGGGGCCTCGGCAGTGGGCGCGGGTGCGGGCCCGAGCGCGAGCGGGCCGCGCGGGCCGGCCGTGCCGGCCTGGGCGCGGTGGTCCTCCGGGCGGCCGTCGGCGCCGTCGAGACCGTCGACCGGCACGGCGTACGCGGTGCCGGACCGGCCGTCGTCCTTGCCCCACGGGTCGGTCGGCTGGGCGGTCGGGCCGCCGAGGCCCTGCCGCCCGTACGCGGGGTCGTTGCCGGTGCCGTGCCACTGCTCGGGGACGGCCCGCTCGACCCGCGCGGGGGCGTGCGGCCACTGGTCGGCGGCCCCGGCGGGAGCGTCAGCCGCCGGAGCGGGGGGCGCGGCGGGGGGAGCCGGCGGCGGTTCGACGGCCGGCCGGCCGCGGCGTCCGCGCCGCTCGGCGACCGGCTCCTCGGCGGGCTGCTCGTCCGCCCGCTGCTCCGTCACCGGCTTCGGGCTCTCACCGCCGGACGCCGCGTCGGTGTCGTCCTCGGGGTGGTGTGCGGTGGGCAGCTGCGGGATGCCCGGCAGGTCGGGCAGGACGGCGGAGTCGGTCTCCTTGGGACGGTCCGACCGCCCCTCGGCCCCCGCGCGCTCGGCGGCGGCCTTCGCCGCGACCGGGTCCAGCGGCAGCTCGACGACGTACGTGGTGCCGGCCTTGCCGGGCAGTTCGTGCGGCTGGAGCACGCCGCCGTGCCGCTCGACCACCGCGCGGGCGATCGGCAGGTGGACGGGGCTGCCACCCCGGCCGGGGCCGCGGATCTCCACCCGGGCGACGTCGCCGCGCTGGGCGGCGGCGAGCACCACCATCGGCGCGTCGCCGCCGGTGGGCGGCAGGGTCGCCCCGGCGGCGATGCCCGGACCGGGGGCGGCCAGACCGGGGGAGGGGAGGGCGGGCGGAGCGTCCAGCGAGAGCGCGACCCCGCTGACGTCGGCGACCAGGTGGGCCAGCGCCTGGGCGAGCCGCTGCTCGTCGGCGATCACCTCGACGGCGGCGGCGTGCACGGAGAACCGCACCCGGCCGGCGCCGACCAGCTCGCCCGCGTGCTCGACGGCCTGCCGGACCACCTTGTCCAGGGCGACCGGGACGCGCTCGGGGGCCTTCCGGCCGGCCTTGCCGTCCTCCTTGCCCTCGTCCCTGGCGTCGCCCGGCCCGGAGCCGGCCGAGGCCTCGCCCGCCTCGGAGCGCTGGTGGGCGAGCACGCCGTCGATCAGCTTGCCGAACCGGCGGCACTCGTCGGCCAGCCGGCGCAGCGTCCAGTTGGCCTCGGGCCAGAGCTGGCCGGCCGGGTCGGCGGCGAGTGCGTCGATCCGGCGATGCAGCGCCGTCAGCGCGCCGCCCAGCTCGCTCTCCAGGACGGCGGTGAGGTGCTCGTTGCGGGCGACGAGGGCCAGCTCGCGGCTGCGGTCGGTGAAGGTCATCACCGCGCCGACCAGCTGGTCGCCGTCCCGGACGGGGGCGGTGGTGAGGTCGACGGTGACCGGCCGGCCGTCCTTGCGCCAGAGCACGGTGCCGCGCACCCGGTGCTTGCGTCCGGAGGTGAGGGTGTCCAGCAGTGCGGACTCCTCCAGCGCCAGCGGGGTTCCGTCGGCCCGGGAGTGCTGGATCAGCGGGTGCAGCTCGCGACCGCCGAGCTCGCTCGCCCGGTACTCCAGGATGTGCGCGGCGGCCGGGTTGACCAGCACGCAGCGGCCTTCGAGGTCAACGCCGAGCACGCCCTCGGCGGCTGCGCGCAGGATCATCTCGGTCTGCTTGTGCTGGCGCCGCAGCTCCGCCTCGACGCCGAGCCGGCTGGAGAGGTCGCGGACCAGCAGCAGGAGCAGGTCGCTGCCGGAGGGCCGGGAACTCTCGCGGTACGGGTCGTAGGGGACGAGCGGCGAGAGCGCGTAGCCCCGGCCCTCGCCGGAGGCGCCGTCGTCGGCGAAGTCGTTGCCGGAGACCTCGACCGGGAAGGTCGTGCCGTCCGTGCGACGGGCGGTCATCCGCACCGGGCGGTCGAGGGCGTCGTCCTCGCGCGGGGTCGGCCGCATCGAGCCGGGGATCCGGCTCGGGTCGAACTCCGGCAAGAGGTCGAGGACGCCCATGCCGACCAGCGAGGTGCCGGGCGCCTGGAGCGCCTGGACGGCTGCGTTGTTGGCATCGACGACGGTGCCGTTGCTGTTCACCAGCAGCAACGCGTCGGGCAGGGCGTCGAGTATGGCGGCGAGGCGAGCAGCGCCTCGGATCGGCCTGCTGCTCACGTCGACAGGTCTCCTCGGCTCAGGGCAGCTCCTCCGGAGACGGCAGTATCTCATTCTTCTTTGCGACGGGGACGACCCGCCTAGTAACGTTGTCGGTGGTTGGTGCCGAGCCCCCGGGTTGTGGCATCATCACTGGCACACGGAGCGGGTCCGCCACGCGGGCGCGTTTCATGTGGGGAGGCTTCGCCTAGTCCGGTCTATGGCGCCGCACTGCTAATGCGGTTTGGGTCTTAAAGCCCATCGAGGGTTCAAATCCCTCAGCCTCCGCCAGCCGGGAGCCCCGTCGACGATCACGTCGGCGGGGCTTTTCGCATGTCCGGGCTCGATGCGCCGGGCAGCTCGCGGCAGGCGGCCGGAGGGGGCCGGTGAGGCCCCGGGACGGCGCCCTGGGGTGTCCGGATCAATCGATTTCGCCCCGCGTCGCAGGTCATGTAATGTTGTCCCCGCACCGCCCCGGTGGCACGTTCACCAGGGCGAGCGCTCATAGCTCAACGGATAGAGCACTTGACTACGGATCAAGAGGTTGCAGGTTCGAATCCTGCTGAGCGCACCAAACCCCGCAAGACCGGGTCCGCCCGGCACTTGCGCTCATAGCTCAACGGATAGAGCACTTGACTACGGATCAAGAGGTTGCAGGTTCGAATCCTGCTGAGCGCACCAGCGAGAAGCCCCCGGCCACCGGCCGGGGGCTTCTCCCGTTTCCGGCGCCGGCCGGGCTCACCCCAGCTCGGTGCGGTTGATCCAGGGCACGTCCCGCTGGTCCAGGAACCAGTCGGAGGAGGTCAGCGGCCGGGTCCGGTCGAAGGTCACCGGCACCGGGTCGTGCAGGACCCGGCCGGGGTCGGCGCCGAGGCCGGCCGGCAGCTCGGCGAGTGCCGGGGCGAGGTCCGGCGGACCGCTGAGGTGGACGTCCCAGCCGGACCAGTCGCCGTGCCGCAGCAGCACGGCGCGGACCATCCCGACCGCGTCGTCCCGCCGGTTCCCCGGCGCGGGGGCGGCGAGCAGCACCCGGAGCCGGTTGTTCCGGGCGAGCTGCCGCCCGGCGGCGGCCAGGTCGTACTGCTCGCCCTTCGAGCGGGCGGCGAGCTGTTCCAGCAGCGCCAGGGTCTGCCCCAGCCGGTGCCGCCGGCCGGGACGTCGGCGGCGGCCTCGGTCATCACCTGGGCGATCACCGTGAACGCCTCGGTCCACGCCTTCTCGGTCTCGGGCGTCCACGAGTGGCCGGAGAACGGTGACCGCCCCGTACCCGGCGTGCCGGGCGCCGAGGTCCCGCAGGATGCCGACCAGCGTGTCGGTGTCCTCCAGACGGGTGAGCAGCGCGCCGAGGGCGGCCCAGAGCCGGTCCTGCTGTTCGTCCAGGTGCTCGGCGAAGAGGCCGCGGACGTCGGGATTGTGCTCGAACAGATGCTGGTAGAAGTACCCGGCGACGGCGGGGCCATGGGGTTCGACGGCCGCGAAACCGCTCTTGACGAGAACGGGGTCAATAGTCACGGGTCCCGACTCTGCTGAGTGGTCCGGTAATTCGAGCAGAGCAGCCCGGTGGATAGTCAGGTGCCGGGCGGCGGCACCTGGTTGGAATCATCGGGATTCATCGGGATTCACCGGGATTCGCCTCGATGCGCCGCCTAACGGATGAAATACATCCCTTTCGGGTACATCCTGTCCTGCCGGTCGGATGACCGCCGATCGGGTGGCATTCGACCATGAGTGCAGGTGTCGCGGTATGACCGGCTCGGGATCGTGATTCCGTTTTGTCGGATCTTGTGCCCAGACTGCCGACCGATGATCACTGGCCCTCGGTCACTGGCCACCGGCCCCCCGGCAGCCGATACCGAAGGAGAGCCGGATGAGCCGACAGTTTCCTTACGACGCCGCCCTGTCCGCCCCGGCCCCGCACCGGCGTGACGCCCGGGCAGGAGGGGTGCGGCGGCTCCGGCTGGCGGCGGCCGGCGCTTCGGCGGCCCTGGCGGCCGGCCTGCTGATCGCCTGGAACCCGCCGCTCTCCTCGGCCCAGCAGTCCCCTGACACCTGGTCGGGAGATCACCGCGCGGTCCTGCCCTCCGGTCTCGTCGTCCAGCTCGACTTCTCCGCCGCACCCGGTTCGGCCGCCGCGGCCGAACCGGGTGAATTGGCCGACCGGGCCGGAGGAGGCCGGGCGGCCGCTCTCCATACGGACGGAGTTCGGCCCGGAGATCCCGCGCAGATCTTCAGGATCGCGAAGGACCGTCCGCCGACGGATGGTTCCTGGCACACGGTCGGAACACTTCAGCTCGGCTTTTCCCGGCCGGTCCGGAATCCCCGGCTGCATCTCAGCGGACTCGCCGGAACGGCGACCGGGGAGGGCGGTGCCACCAGCACCGCGACCCGGCTGACGCTCACCGGCGGCTCGCCGAGCGCCCCGACCCTGGTCAACCGCACCGACTGGCCCGGCTGGACGGTCGACGGCAACACACTCGCCCCTGCCGGTGCGGACGGCAGCGCCGACGCCGAGGCCGGGGCCGCCGCCGAGGGCAGCCTGGAGCTGGCCGGCACCTTCCGTACCGCCGTCTTCCGGGTCGAGCAGCGCTCCACCGCCCGGGCCGGCTCCACCACCGCACCGCAGCCGCTGGACCTGGCGTCCACCATCACCCTGGACGAGGGCGTCGGGACCGCCCCGCAGGTCTACGGCAACGCCTCCCACGTGCTCTCCGACCTCTTCCTCGGTGCGGACGCCACCGACGCGACCCGGCTCGCCCGGCGACCCGCCACCGTCGCGCGGGGGGCGGCCGACGAGCCGTCGGTCCAGCTCGACCACGGCGCCGCGCGGCGCAGCGTCTGGTCCGACCCGGTGCCGCCGAAGCTCCAGCCCGGGCGCGGCGAGTACCAGGGCGCCGACCCGGCCGTCAGCTATCCGGCGGAGGCGGCGATCGGCCGCTACTACCGGCTCACCGTCCCGGTCGCGGTGAGCGGCGCGCCCGCCACCCTGGCCGGCTGGGTCGACTTCGACCGCAACGGGCACTTCGACCCCGTCGAGCGGGTGCAGACCGAGATCCCGGCGGGCGCCGACAGCGCCACCCTGGAGTGGACCGTCCCCGCCGACGCCGCGTCCGGGGAGACCTGGGCCCGGCTGCGGATCGGCCGGGACGCGGCGCAGCTGGTGCCGGCCGGCGGTTTCGCCGACTCCGGGCAGGTCTCCGACCAGCGGATCCGGCTGACCGTCGGCGCGTCCCGGCCCGAGATCGCCACCCCGGTCGACGGCACAATCGTCTCCGACGCCCGCCCGCAGGTGCGGGGCGAGGGCGCGGTGGCCGGTGCGACGGTCGAGGTCCGGGACGGCGACGCGGTGGTCTGCAAGGCCCGGGTCGAAAGGGGCGGCGACTGGTCCTGCCGGCCGGGCGGCCCGGCCGGCGTGGGGGCGCACAGCCTCACCCCGGTCGAGACCACCAGCGGCGGGGTGGTGCTGCGCGGCGAACCGGTCCGGATCACCGTGAAGACCGCGCCGCCGGCCGTCCCCGTGCTCAGCCTCCCCGAGTACACCAACGACCCGGGCCTCCAGCTGACCGGTACCGGGGAGCCGGGCAGCACCGTCTCGGTCACGGACCAGCCGGCCGGGGCCCGCGGCGGCGCCACCGCCGAGCTGTGCAGCACGGCGGTGCGGCCGGACGGCGGCTGGTCCTGCCTGCCGGTCGAGAACCTGCCGGACGGGCGGCACCAGCTCATCCCGGATGCCGTCGACGCCGCCGGGAACCGGACGCCGGGGCGGCCGGTGCCGCTCATCGTGGACACCGCCCCGCCGGACCGGCCGGTGCTGACGACGCCCGCCGCCGGCGAGACCGTCCGGGCCGCCCGGCCGAAGCTCGCCGGGCGGGCGGAGCCGGGGGCCGGGGTGACCGTCACCGCCCGGTCGGGCGGCGCGGCCTCGGCCGAGCGGATCGTAGCCTGCGGGGTCACCGCCGCCGCGGACGGCAGCTGGAGCTGCACGGCCGGCCGGGACCTGGCGGACGGCGAGCAGTGGCTGGTCGTCACGGCGACCGACCGGGCGGGCAACGGGACGGCGGCCGACGCGGTCACGGTCCGGGTCGCGGCGGCCGGGGCTCCGGCGGCGTCGCCTGGGGCGGCTCCGGCTGTCCCGTCGCCGGTCGTTCCGTCGCCGTCCGCGTCCGCGTCCCCGAACCCGGCGACGGCGCCCTCGACGTCCTCGGTGCCCTCGGCGTCCGTGCCGACGGTGTCGCCCACGGTGCCGGTCCCGCCGACCCCGTCCGTCCCGGCCGCCCCGTCCGTCTCGGCTGTTCAGGCGGTCCCGTCCGTTCCCGGCCCCGAGGCCGCGCTGGAGCCCGTTCTTCCCGGCCTGCTGCCGATCGTCGTCCCGGCCGCCCCCGGCTCGGCCGCCGGTCCGCCGGCGCCCGCGGCCCCGGCCAACGCCTCGGTCGGCGCAAAGCCGAGCCGGAGCCAGAGCCCGAGCCCGACCGCCACTTCGTTCCCGTCCCCGTCCGCCCCGGCGGTGTCCCCGAGGTCCCTGGCCTCGCCCTCCCCGTCCGCCACCGTGGCCGCCGCCCCGGCGGTCGCGCCCTGGACGGCGGAGGCCGTGTCCCCCGGACAGGTGTCCGCCGAGACCTCCCGGGCACCGGCCGCGCCACCGGACCAGCAGCCCGTCGGGGCCGCGGCGGAGGCGTCGCAGGCGGCGTCCGACCGGCCGCGGTCGGACGGCTGGCGCGGCGGCCTCGCCGGTGTCCTGCTGCTGCTCACCGGGGTGGGGCTGATCACCCGTCGGGTCTTCGCCCGCGGCCCCGGCGCATGGCGGCGCTGAACCACCCCGACCATCCGCTCATGTGCCTGCGCGTCAGGTCTGCTTCGGATGATTCGTCAGGAAATGTCGACACGTACTATCGCAAATGTCGCATTTGATGATGTATGAACTTAGCCTGGCTCTGGCACTGCCCGTCAGATCCGGGCCGCCCGTTGCGCGACACACTGAACCCGAGGATCCGTGCATGGACGTCACCCGCGACTCTTCGCAGCGACCCGACAACCCGCCCAAGGCGCTGCCCCCGGCCGTGCCGGAACGTTTCGCCTCCGGCTCCAGCCCGCTGGCCAGGCGGGCGGCCACCAGGACGCCGGTGACCCCGGCGACCGCGGCGCCCAAGACCGCCAAGCCGGTCGGAGGCGGCCCGGCCACCATGCCGCTGGCGGTTGTCCCCGGCCCGGCGGTCACGCCCGTCGACCTGCGGGACCCGCTGGAAACGGCGGGCCCGGAGACCGTGGAGGTCCCGGAGGCCACCCCGGCCGGCGCGGTCGTCGCGACCACCTCCCGCCGACCCCCGCGTGCCGATCAGGCGCTGCGCGAGCACGGCGCCACCGCACTGCCCGGCTGGATCGCCCTGCTGGCGGTGCTGGTCGGCCTGGCGGCCGTCCTGCTCGTCCTGCTGCACGACGGCGTCGTCCCGTACTGGGACGCGCTGCCCGACCTGCGCGGCACCGCCGCCCGGGCGGGCGGCCGGGCCGACGTCGACGCCCGGTTGGTCACCGCCGTCACCGCAGCCGGCCTGCTGATCGTCTTCTCGCTGGCCGGGCTGCTGGCCAACGCGGGCGGCGAGACCCGGGTGCTCAGCCGCTGGGGCAGCTACCGCGGCACCGTCCGGCGGACCGGTCTGCTCTGGGTCAACCCGCTGCTGCGCCGCCGCCGGGTGGACGTCCGGCTGCGGCACTGGCGCAGCGAGCCGGTCAAGGTGGTCGACCGGACGGGCACGCCGATCGTCGTCCGGCTGCTGATCGTCTGGCGGGTCAAGGACACCGCCCGGGCGCTGCTGGCGATCGCGGACCACGAGGCCTACCTGCGCGAGCAGGTGCAGGCCGTGCTGACCCGCACCGCGTCCGCCCTGCCGTGCGACAGCAACGCGGCGCCCGGTCCGGCGCTGCGCGACGGCCAGTGGTTCGCCGACGAGCTGACCCGGGCGCTGGCCGCCGAGGTCGCCCCGGCGGGCCTGGAGGTGTACTCGGTGCAGCCGCTGGCGCTGGACTACGCGCCCGAGGTCGCCGAGTCGATGCGCCGCCGCCGGCTGGCCGATCTGGACGCGGGCCTGCGCACGGTGCTGGTGGACGACGCGGTGGAGGCGGCGGCGCTCGCCGTCCGCCGGCTGGAGCGCGCCACCGCGCACGAACTGGACGAGGCCGCCCGCAGCGCCCTGATGGAGCAGCTGCTGGTCGCCTTCGTCGCCCCGGCCGGAGTGGCCGCCTCGGTACCGCCCCCGGCCGCCCGGGCCGGGCGGAAGGAAGGACGACCGGCATGAAGACAGCCACCGGCTCGGAAGCCGACTTCGGGACCGACCTTGACGCGGAGCTCGCGGGATTCGATGCGGAGTTCGCGGGCTTCGACGCCGACGCCGCGCTGATCGGCTTCGAGGAGAGCCTCGGCAGCATCCCCGCGGTCACGGGGTGCGCCTGCCCAGCCTGCGCGGCCCGGCCGCGCACCGCGCGCCCCTCCGCGGCGTCCGGTGGCGGACGAATACACCGCGCCGCGCGAAATACCTGCCTGGCCACCACCGTGCTGGCCGGTGCCGGTGTGGTCGGCCTGACGGCCGGAGCCGGGTCCGCGCACGCCGCGGCCGGCAAGCAGGGCTGGGACGGGTCGAAGTACTGGTTCAAGAACAGCGGCGGCGAGTGGCGGTACACCAGCCACTACGACATCTACCTGAGCCGCACCGGCCAGTCCGGCGATGGCGCCTCGCCCGCCGAGCCGGCCCCGGCCCCGGAGACCACGCCGCCCTCCGACAGTGTCGAGGCGGCGGTCGACTACGCACTCGCCCAGCTCGGCAAGCCGTACGTCTGGGGCGGCAACGGCCCGTCCGGCTACGACTGCTCGGGGCTGGTCCAGCAGGCGTACCTGCGCAGCGGGATCAGCCTGCCGCGGGTGGCCGACGACCAGTACGCGGCCACCACCCCGATCGGCGTGGGGCAGCTGCGCCGCGGTGACCTGCTGTTCTGGTCGGACACCGGCCGCGCCTCCGGCATCCACCACGTGGGGATCTACCTGGGCGGCGGCAAGTTCGTCGAGGCGCCCCGGCCGGGCAAAACGGTCCGGGTCTCGACCGTCAGCAGCGGCTTCTACCCGACCCACTTCGGCCGCCCGTAGCAGCCGGCCCCGAGCTGTCAACGGCGCGGGCGTTGCGCCACTCGATGCCGCGATGCAGGAGTATCTGGACCACTACGAGGCCACGTCGCCCAATGGAGCTTGACTCCAAAGCGCCACGCGGGCGGCTGACGCGAAACTGAACTGGTCTCCGGCATGGTCGGCAGCGGGGCCAGGCACGTCAGTTCAGCAGTCGGATGGTCGGCGCCTCGATGCTGCTGGCGAGCAGTTGGCCGCAGGACTCACATCGGATGTCCACCGGCCTGACCATGTTGCTCTGAATCGTTGCTTCCCCGGATACCTGGTTCTCCGGGCAGTGATGCCCGAGGTGAAGTCGCACCCACGGCGACGCAGTGAGCGCCGAGGCCGCTCGGTCGCGCTTCTCGTCCTGGAACGGGGCCCACCAGAAGTCCACTACCGCTCGGAGGGTCAGCCGCTCGCGCTCCTCCGTGCGGTCGAACGCGGCGATCCTCGCGGCGGTGAAGTGCTCACCACGGACCCGATCGCCCGAGCAGACGGCACGCTCGGCCCCGAGCTCTATGTAGGTCGTCCGACCGGTCCGCTCGCAGATGAAGCAGTCCAGATTCATGCCGATCCTGCTCCGCCAGTGCAGGTTGTGAAAACCAGGGGCGCGGAACTGGCCGGTCAGTACTGTGGTGATCTCGACGCTTCGCATCATCGCGCGATCATCCCACCTGCCCACAGGCGAGTGACAGGATTCCCAAGGTGATCCATGACGGGTGGAGCTGAGCCGGTCACGTCATCGTGACGAGTCGAGGGGGACGAGAACATGAAAAGCCTCGTGGAAATGAGCGAGCGCGAGTACTTCGCCAACGTTGCCAAGCGACCGGGCATGTTCATCGGGCGCTCGTCGTTCGATGGCCTGACCGCGTACTTGGAAGGCTATGACCAGCACGCGAGGCGCCACGGAGGCCCTGGACTGGACGGCTGGCGGGACTGGCTCGTCGCCCGCCGAGGCCGCGACTGCAACCACGCATGGCCCGGCCAGGTCCGGCATATCGCGATGCCCGAGGGCTGGGACAGCTGGGAACTGTCTCCCGAGGCCGAAGAACGCGTCATCAAGGTTCTCTTCGAGCTACTCGACGAGTTCCTGACCGAGCGCGATCCGGCCATCGGCGTGAGGAATCCGACAGAACGATGACACACGGACCACGACAAGTCAGTGAGACACCGCCTCGAAGCCGCAGCTCGCAGGTCGCCAGCCACGACAGGAAGATCCGGAACCTACACCGCGGTGGGAACAGCGGTGGGAACAGCGGCCCCCGACGGAATCGGATCCGTCGGGGGCCGTTGCCGTGGTTCGGCGGCTGCCGGTCGGGCCGGGCTCAGGCGGAGGCGGTGTTCAGCAGGGTCAGCTGCTCCGGGGTGAGCCGCAGGGAGGCGGCGGCCAGCAGCGGGGGGAGCTGCTCGACCGTGCGGGCACTGGCGATCGGGGCGGCGACCGTCGGGCGGGTGTTGAGCCAGGCCAGGGCGACGGTGGCGAGCTCGGCGCCGTGCTCGGCGGCGACGCTGTCCAGCGCCGCCAGGACCTTGGGGCCGCGCGGGTCGGCCAGGTAGCGGGAGGCGCCCTCGGACCGGGCGCTCGCGACCTCGCCGCCGCCGGGGCGGTACTTGCCGGTGAGGAACCCGGAGGCGAGCGCGTAGTAGGGGACGGTGGCGAGGCCGTGGTCGGCGACCACGTCGGCCAGCGGGCCCTCGAACGTGGCGCGGGAGACCAGGTTGTAGTGCGGCTGGACGGCGACGTACTTGGCCAGGCCCTCCCGCTCGGCGAAGGCCAGTGCCTCCGCGAGCCGCTCGGCGCCGATGTTGGAGGCGGCGATCTCGCGGACCTTGCCCTCCTTCACCAGCTCGGTCAGCGCGGTGACGAACTCCTCGACCGGGGTGTCGTCGTCCTGGTGGGTGTAGTAGAGGTCGATGCGGTCGGTGCCCAGGCGGCGCAGCGAGCCCTCGACCGAGGACTTGATGGTGGCCGCGCCGAGGCCGCGGGCCTCGGGGTGGAGGCCGACCTTGGTGGCGATCACCAGGTCGTCGCGGTTGCCCCGGCTGCGGATCCAGTTGCCGATGATGGTCTCGGACTCGCCGCCGGTGTTGCCGGGCACCCAGGAGGAGTAGGTGTCGGCGGTGTCGACGAAGTTGCCGCCGGCGGCCGCGTAGGCGTCGAGGACGGCGAAGGACTGCTGCTCGTCGGCCGTCCACCCGAAGACGTTGCCGCCGAGGGAGAGCGGGTGCACGGCGAGGTCGGAGGTGCCCAGCCGGACCCGGCCGGGGGCGTCACTGCGGTTTCCGGTCATGCCCGGGGTCAACCGGATCGGGCGGGCGGGCATTCCATGATCCGGACGGACTTCACACGCCTGTCGCACCTGTGTCGCACTGGTGGGGGGAACGGACCGGAGGAGGGTCCGGGGTGTCGGCGGGGTCCGTGGATTCGTTAGAGTCCGTGCCATGGCTGACAACGACTACGACCCCGCCGGCAGCACCCAGATGTTCCGGGCGTTCGTCGACGAGAGCCCGGCACCGCAGGCACCGGGCTCCGTCTCCACCTACGGCAGCAGTGGCGGCAGCAGCCGGACCGGCATGATCGCGGTGATCGCCGTCGTCGCGCTGGCCGTTCTGGGTGCCGTCATCTGGCTGGCGGTCAAGTAACCCTCTCGACGGAGTGCCTGGCGGACTGCCCGCTCTGCTGGTTCAGCAGGGCTTCCGCCAGGCGTCCAGTTCGAGCTTCTTCTGCATCGAGCTGAAGCCGAGGGTTTTGGTCCGCTCGCAGAACTTCTCCGTGCCGAGCTTGTACTCGACATGGAAGACCGCCTTGCCCGCCTGGACGAACGGCGAGAGCCGGGCGCACTCGTCGAACTGGGCGCACTCCTCGTTCACGGCGAAGTCGAAGTCGGGCAGCAGGGCGGGGATCTGCTCCAGGTCGTTCTTCAGGCCGATCGCCATGCCGCGCTCGTGCGCGAGCCCGGCCAGCATGCGGTTGTACCTGAGCTGGTCGTCGGCGGTGAGCGGGAAGCCGCTGTTCTGGTTGTAGGCCTCGATGGTGTCCGGCTCGACCGCGTCGAAGCCCTTGGTCCGGCACATGTCGAAGCGGGCCGCCATCAGCGGCTTCAGCTGGTCGAGCTTGCGGATGTCGAACCACTTCTCGCCCTTCCAGCCGTTGCTGTCGCCCTGGAGGGCCTTGGCGAAGGCCTTGGAGTCGGGGCGGAAGTCCTCCCAGGAGCCGGCGTTGATGTAGCAGATCACCTTGCGGCCCTTGGCGTGCAGGGCGGCGACGGTCGCGGCGTCGGTCTCGAAGCCGTCGATGTCGTAGACCGGGACGTCCACCGACTGGTCGACGCCGCCGCCGAGTTGCCACTGCCAGGCGAGGCCGGGGGTGGGCTGCCACCGGGTGCCGGCGGGCTGCGTCGGCGTACCGGGCGCGGACGGCGTACCGGGGGTACCGGGGGTACCGGGGGTGCCGGGCGTGCTTGGCGTGGTCCCGGGGGTGGTCGTCCCGGGTGCGGACGGGGTGCCCGGGACGGGGGCGGCGGTGGCCGCGGGCGGCTGGGCGCCGGTGGCGTCGGCCGAGGGGTCGTCCTCGTCCTCCGAACCCGAGCTGCTGCACGAGGTGGCCAGCAGGGCGGTGGTCAGGGCGAGGGCGGCCAGCAGGGGCCGGGTGCGGCGGGTCACGGTAGTCGAACTCCGGGTCGGGTCAGGTCGGCTCGGCGACGGTGCGTGCGGCGGTGGTGGTGCGTGGGGCGACGGTAAGGGGAGCGGGCGGTCGCCGGACGGCCGGACGGTCAGACGGCCAGGCCGTGCGGCAGGGTGCTCCAGGGGTTCTCCCCGGCACCCGGCACGGCGCAGCCGACACCGGCCCGCCGGGCGGCGATCAGGGCGACGGCGTCCCGGGCCTGGTCGGCGGGCACGTCGTACACGAGGTGGCAGAACCGGGCGGCGGCGTGGCGCCCGGTCCAGACCGGCAGGGTCATCTCCCGGTACGCCGTCCAGTCGCCCTCGAAGGTGACCAGCAGGTCGGCGAGGCCGACCTCGGCGTAGCCGGGGTCGGGGTGGTCGCCGTGGCCGAACACCACGGTGGCGCAGCCGGCGGCGCGGGCCGCGGTGGCGAGGCGCCGGTAGTGGGCCAGCGCGCCCGGGTGGGTGGCGACCTGGTCGAGGTAGACACCGGTGATGCCGTGGCGCTGGCGGTAGGTCAGGATGTCGTTCACCACGGCGGCGTGCGGCCGGCGTCCGTAGTCGGTGTCGGCGTAGCCGAGCAGGGGGAGGCCGGCCTTGCGCAGCTCGTCGGCGGCCTCGGCGAAGACGTTGTCGGGGGTGTCACCGGGGCCGTCGGCGAGGTTGAGCACGACGGCGGCGATCCGGTCGGGGTCGGCGGCGGCGACCGCCTGCCAGGCCGCCGGGTCCACCGCGGGGTGGACGTACAGCGGCACCAGCAGGCGGCCGTCGGGCAGGCTCGCGCCGGTCATGCGGTGACCAGCGGTTCGGTGCTGAGCCAGAGGTCGCGCAGGGTGTCGGCGAGGCCGGTCTCCGGGTGCCAGCCGAGCTCCCGGGCGGCGGCCGAGACGTCGGCCTGCTGCCAGGAGACGGCGGCCGAGCGCTCGGAGCCGGCGCCGCTCTCGTCGATCCGGCCGGTGAAGCCGGCCGCCGCGACCAGGCCGTCGGCGATTGCCCGGACCGGCTGGGCCCGGCCGGAGGCCAGGTTGAGCACCCGCGGCAGCGGGCGCTCGGCGGTGACGGCCAGGCCGACGGCGCGGGCGACGTCCCGGGCGTCGACGAAGTCGCGGTGGGCCGAGAGGTCCCCGACCTTCACGACGCCGTCGGCACCCTCGGGCGCGGCCCGGCGCAGCTCGGCGGCGAGCCGGCCGGGCAGCGAGCCGGCCGGGGCGCCCGGGCCGACCGGGTTGAACACCCGCAGCACCACGGCGTCCAGCGGCGAGCCGGCCACCGCGAGGGAGCCGGCCAGCTTGGTGGCGCCGTAGACGCCGACCGGGCGGGCGTCGGCGTCCTCGGCGAGCGAGCTGCCGGGGGCGCAGACGCCGTACTCGCCGGCCGAGCCGACGTGCACCAGCCGTGCCTTCGGGGCGCCCTGGTGGAGCGCCTCGCAGAGCACGGCCGGGCCGCGGGCGTTGACCTCGGCGAGCGTGACCGCGCTGCCGGCCACCGCGCCGGCGAAGTTGACCACGGCGTCGGGGGCGAGCGCGGCCAGTTCCTCGCCGAGCGGGCCGGCCTGGGCGGTGGCCAGGTCGAGACGCAGGTCGTGGTCGGGCCGGCGTCCGGCGGTCAGCACCGTGGCGCCGGGCACCGACCGCAGGACGGTGGCGGCGTGGCGGCCGAGGAAGCCGTCCGCGCCGAGCAGCAGGATTCTCACGCGGCCCGTCCGTCGTTCTCGGGGCCGGTGGCGGCCACGGCGGGCCGGTCGGCGTCGTCCGGTGCGGTGCGGGCGGCCGGGACGGGCAGCTCCGGCCCGCCGGGGACGGCGTACAGGCCCTCGGGCTCGCCCGGCATCAGCTGCGAGCGAATGAGTGCGAACTCGGCGTTGGCCCGGTCGTAGTCGTCCGGGCGGCCGATGTCCAGCCAGTAGCCGCCGAACTCGTAGGCGGACGGCGGGGTCTGGGCGGCCAGCAGGTCCAGCACCAGCTCGTCGAAGCCGAGCGGCAGGCCGGGGGTGTACTTGGCGAGTGCCGAGCGGGAGACGCCGTAGACGCCCATCGAGACCCGGTAGTCGATGCTCGGCTTCTCCTGGAAGCCGGTGACGGAGCCGGACTCGGTGGTCAGCACGCCGAAGTCGATCTTCACCTGGCGGGCGTAGGTGGCGATGGTGAGCGGCGCCCCGGAGGCCTCGTGGTGCTTGAGCACCCCGGCGAAGTCCAGGTCGGTGAGGATGTCGCCGTTCATCACCAGGAAGTGCTCGGGCAGCCGGTCCTGCATGGTGAGCAGGGGGCCCATGGTGCCGAGCGGGCTGTCCTCGACGGCGTAGCCGACCCGCAGGCCCCACTGGGAGCCGTTGCCGACGTAGGCGCGGATGATGTGGCCGAGGTGGCCGATGGCCAGGGTGACGGTCTTGAAGCCCGCGGCGGCGAGCTGGCGCATCACGATCTCGAGGATCGCGTGCTGGTCGCCGATCGGGACGAGCGGCTTGGGGAGCGCGGTGGTGTAGGGACGGAGGCGAACGCCCTTACCGCCGGCCAGGATCACTGCATGCATGGTGTTTCCCCCACGGAAATAGTGCGACAGGAGCCTTTGAGCCAGGACTGGCAGGTGTACGAGGGTCAGACGTTGTAGATGTCGGTCTTGTAGCGGGCCAGGTTGGCCGGGTCGCGGAAGAACTCGATGGTCTGCTCCAGGCCCTGCTCCAGGGAGAAGGCGGGGGCCCAGCCGGTGGCGGCGCGCAGCCGGGTGGCGTCGGCGACCAGGCGCATCACCTCGGAGTTGGCCGGGCGGATGCGCTGCTCGTCCTCCTTCACCGCGACGTCCACGCCCATCAGCTTGCCGACCAGGGTGACCAGGTCGCCGACCGAGATCTCGCCGCCGGTGCCGGCGTTGAAGGTCTTGCCGACCACGGCCTCCGCCGGGGCGGTGCCGACCGTGCGGAAGGCGTTGGCGGTGTCCTTGACGAAGGTGAAGTCGCGGGTGGGGCGCAGGTCGCCGAGGGTGATCTCGGTCTCGCCGGCCGCCAGCTGGGCGATCACGGTGGGGATGACGGCGCGCATCGACTGGCGCGGGCCGAAGGTGTTGAACGGGCGCAGCGTGACGACCGGGGTCTCGAAGCTGGCGTGGTAGCTGTCGGCCAGCCGGTCCCCGCCGGCCTTGGAGGCGGCGTACGGGGACTGGGTGTTGATCGGGTGGTCCTCGGTGATCGGCACGGTCTGCGCGGTGCCGTAGGTCTCGCTGGTGGAGGTGTGCACCAGACGGGGGATGTCCAGGTGGCGCACGGCCTCCAGCACGTTCAGGGTGCCGGTGACGTTGGTCTCGATGTACGAGTGCGGGGCCCGGTACGAGTACGGGATCGCGATCAGGGCGGCCAGGTGGTAGACCGCCTCGGTGCCCTTGACCAGGCCGTTGACCGAGCCCGGGTCGCGGACGTCGCCGAGGACGATCTCGACCGACTCCAGCACGTCCTTGGGGAGGGTCTCCAGCCAGCCGAAGGACGAGAAGGAGTTGTACTGGACCATGGCGCGGACCTGGTGGCCGTCGGCGACCAGGGTTTCGACGAGGTGGGAGCCGATGAAGCCCTCGGCTCCGGTGACGGCGACGCTGCTCATACGTGAATCGCTTTCTGTTCTTCGGGGACGGCCGGGCGGGGACGGTGCGTGGTGGCCCGGCGCTGTGTCGGTGGTGTCCGACGGTTCAGCGGTGCTTGGTGGTGCGGCCGAGCACGGGCCCGGCGATGGCGGTGAGGAGGGCCGCCGCGCCCCCGCAGCCGATCAGCTGCAGGACGGTCGGATCCACACCGGTCAGCAGCCCGGCGCACTCGGCGCCGGCGGCTGCCAGACAGATCAGGGCGGTGCTCCAGCTGAGCCCGAAGGCGTTCAGCAGCAGCGCCAGCCAGAGCGAGCCGCCCAGCAGCAGCAGCGCACCGAGCTCCGGGACGCCGAGCGCCGGGGCGCCGGGCCAGAGCACGGTGGCGGCGGCGTCCAGCGCGGCCACGGTGGTGAGGTAGATGAACAGGCAGCCCAGCAGGATGCCGCCGGTGCGGCGGGTGAACGCGGCGGCCGTGTGCGTGGTCCGCAGTGCGGCCACGGCCATCGCCCGGTAGCGGAAGAGCAGCCACTCGGCGAGTCCGAGACTCAGCGTCAGCGCGATCATGGCCGGCCCCGTCGGGCTGGCGGACGCGCCTTCGGTGGCCCCGGTCCGGACCGCCTGGTGGACGGTGGCGCCCAGACCGGCGATCAGGGTGAGCGTGCCGACCGCCAGCCCGAACAGCAGGTGCGGCAGCTCGTGCAGGACCGGCAGCTTCAGCTCGGTGGCGTCCTGCTCGCTGCGCAGGCAGCGGAGGATCTCCCGGGCGGCCAGCCCGACCGCAAGCCCGAGCGAGGCCAGCAGGACGACCGTCCGGGCCAGTTGCGGCACCTCCACGGCCAGCACCACCCCGGCTCCGACCGCCGACGGCGCCAGTGCGACCAGCAGGAACTTCTCCCGCCCGAGCACCAGCAGTACGGTGGCCGCCGCCAGGTAGCCGGACTGCCCGGCGGCGAAACAGAGCGCGCCGAGCGGGCCGCCGACCACGTACCCGGTGGTGGCCGCGACCAGCGCCCCCACCGGTGCGCCGACGGCCAGGCAGCGCCCGGCCGCACGGCGCCGGCCGCGGCCCAGCCAGGCGTACGAGCGGTGCGCCAGCGCCTGGTTCCAGGACCAGCTGACCAGGGTGGACAGGGAGAGCGCGAGCATCCCCGAGGGGAGGCCGAAGCGCATCCGGGTGGCCGCGAACAGGTTGGCGCCGAGCAGGTAGCCGAGGCCGGGCAGGGCGAAGACCAGGCCGCGCACCACGCAGCGCCAGGGATCGGCCCGCCAGGGGTTGGCGAACTCGGCGCTCGGGCCCGGGTAGCGGCGCTCGACCCGCTCGAACAGCTCCTCGGCGACGGTGAACGCGTCGGGGCGGCCGTACAGCAGCCCGGCCTGCTCGTCGGAGAGACCGTCGGACTCCAGGAAGGCCGCGATCTCGTAGGGGTGGACGGCGTCCGCGCAGACGTCGGCCAGCCGCTCGGCGAGTTCGTCCAACGGGTCGGGGGAGAGGTCGAGCTGCTCCTCCGGCACGGCCGTCTGCGCGGGCGCCGCCGGACGGCGGTTCCTGCGGGGGAGGGTGCGAAGCTGCACGGTCTGCTCGGCCCAGTCGGAGCCGGCCTCGTCCGGGACGAGGCGGAGGGGCCCGCTCACGCGCCCACCTCGCTGCGCTCGGCGGCGGCCACGGGCTCCCACGCGTCGGGGACTGCGTCCGTCACCGCGACGACGCCGTTCGGCAGCCAGCGGGCGGTGCCCAGCAGCTCGGTGTAGATGCCGCGGAAGCCGTCGATGTTCTGGCGGAGCGTGAACTGCTCGATCACCCGGAGCCGGGCCTGCTCGCCCAGCCGGGCGCGGCGCTCCGGGTCGCGCAGCAGCTCGACGGCGGCGGCGGCCATGGGTTCGGGTTCGCGCGGCGGGACGACCAGGCCGGTGTCACCGACGGCCTCGCGCACGCCGCCGACGTCGGTCGAAACGGTGGAGCGGCCGCAGGACATCGCCTCGATCAGGGTGAACGGGAAGCCCTCGCTGATGCTGGAGAGCATCACCACGTTGCCCGCCGCGTACGCGTCGGTGATGTCGGCGACGCGGCCCTCGAAGGCCACCGAGTCGGCTATACCGAGCTCGGCGGCCAGGGCTATGCAGCCGTCACGGTAGGCCTCGCCGCCCTTGGGAGTCCCGCCGAAGAGCCGCAGCCGGGCGTCGGGTATCTCGCGGCGGACGATGGCGAAGGCCCGGATCAGCGTCTCGAGGTCCTTGATCGGGTCGACCCGGCCGGCCCAGCTGAGCGTGGGCGTCTCGGGCTCGGGCCCGGCGGGCGGGAAGGCCGCCGGGTCGACGCCGTTGTAGACGGTGCGGATGTGTGCGGACGGCGTGCCGCCGCGCTCCTCCCAGCGCCGGTTGTACCGATTGCCGGGGGTGACCAGCGCGGCCCGCCGGTAGCTCTCCTCGGCGAGCATCCGGTAGAAGCCCAGCAGCAGCGCCTTGACCGGCCAGCGGTACGGGCCGGTGCGGTAGCCGAGGTAGCGTTCGCGCAGGTAGATGCCGTGCTCGGTGAGGAGGAACGGTACGCCGTACTGCTGGGAGGCGATCAGCCCCGGCAGGGTGGCCAGGCCGCCGCTGGCCGCGTGCGCGACGCCCTCCTTGGGCGGTTCGACCGAGAGCGGGCGCAGCGCGTGCTCCAGCAGGTCGGTGGCGTTGAGCGCGTCGTGCAGCGTGGGCCGGGAGACGGCGGTGGAGAGGTAGTCGCGGGTCCAGACGTGCTGGAGGGTGCGCAGGGCGCGCTCGCTGCGCAGCGCCGGGCTGAGCAGCCCGCGCCGGGCGAGGTCGGCGAAGCCGTACAGCTCGGTGCCGAAGTGGGTGGTGTAGACCGGGTCCAGGATGGAGTGCAGGAAGCGCTCGTACGCGTTGAGGAAGCGGCGCATCTCCTTGCCGCGCGGGGCTCTGCCTTCGGTGGCCGGGCCCCAGAGTGGTGCGGTCGTGACGGAGCGCACGTTGGCGGGCAGTTCCCAGGCCAGCGGTTCGTGGCCGGTTCCGGTGACGGCGATGACGTCGAAGTCGACGTCCGGCATGCCCTGGACGAGCTGGTCGCACCAGACGCTCACGCCGCCGTGCTGGTGCGGGTACGTCCCCTCGGTGAGCAGGGTGACGCGCATGGTCTTCCCCCCTCCTGTCCTTGCGTCAAGCGCCCGGCCTGGCGGCCGGGTCGGGTGCCGGTGGCGGGGCCGGGGGACGGCCCGGCCCCACCACCGGTATCACCTGTTCAGCGGGTGCCGGTCTGGCCGGCGGTCTTCTTGGCGGGGTCGGCCTTCCCCCCGGAGGCCTTGCCGTTCTGGGCGCCGCCCTTGGCGTTGCCCTGGGTGGTGCTCTTTCCGGCGGCGCCCTTGCCGGTGGTGACGCCCTTGCCGGCCACCGGTGCCCCGCTGCCGGGGACCAGCACCGGCGCGTCGGTCCGGGCGGTGTCGCCGGGACCGGCCGGGACGGCGTCGGCGGTGCCCTGCGGCACGACCTTCTTGTCGGCCGGCGCCGGGGCGGTCACCGACTTGGCGGCGATGCTCGGCGCGACGGCCGGGGCCGCGGCCGGGGCTGCGGCCAGCTTCAGCGTGACCGTGCTCTGCAGCGCCGCGGGCTTCACCCAGCCGGACAGCGTACCGGCGTAGGCGGTGCCGAACGCGGTCGAGCCGATGGACAGCTTCTGGGTGGTGCCGGTGGGCATGGTGGCCTGGATCTGGACGCCGGCCGGGGCGGACACCGTCACGGTGTCGCCGACCCGGTACGCGGTGACCTGGCCGGCGGCGACGGCCGCGTTCCAGGCCGCCCGGCGCTGGAACTCGACGCCGATGTCCTTCTGCGCCAGGTTCACGATCGGGGCGTTGTCGGCGTGCAGCGAGCGGTAGGTCGAGAGGACCTTCTCCAGCACCGGGTAGACGATCCGGTCCTCGGACAGGTTCGACTGGTGGATGAAGTGCGGCCGCGGGTCGTTGCTCAGCACGTGGCCGAGGTCGATCCGGGCCTCCAGCGGCACGATGTACGACTGGTAGCCGGTGTTGACGTCCAGCGGTGCCGGCAGGCAGGTGGAGTTGGCGTTGTTCTCGCAGACGCCACTGCCGCCGTTGGCCGCGCTGGTGTAGATCCAGTTGTACTCGTCGGTCTCCTCCTTCGCCGTGGCGGCGTTGTAGAAGACGTTCATCGGGTACCGCGGCACGGTCAGCGTGGACGAGCCGACGGCCCGCTGGGCGGGCTCGCGGGAGGCGTCGCTCGCGGTCCACTTGACCCCGTTGGCGGCCAGCGAGGGCGCCAGGTACGGGTTGTCGCTGGTCTCCTGCGGGGCGGTCAGCAGGCCGGAGTGCTCACCGGTGACCAGCTCGGTCTTGTCGACGGTCAGGTGGTGCGCCGCGGCCCAGTCGAGGTTGTTCTTGACCTGGGACGTGATGGTGGCCTGGTCGACCCAGACGGTGTTGCCGGTGGCGTCCTTGGTGCACTTCCACGGCACCACCGAGACGTCCTGCAGGCAGCCCAGGTACGGGTGCGTGTAGGTGTGGTTGACCCACCGGTAGCTGGCCTGGTCGGCGATCATCTGGTCCGCCACCGGGTCGGTGGTGGCCGTGTGGTCGGCCTTCCAGTCCTCGCTGCCGCCGCCGTTGAACACCATGTCCATGGTGAAGTTGTTGGCGGTCTGCCACTGCTTCGCGTACTGCGCGTCGGCGACCGTCATCCGGATCGGGTCGGCCGTCTCGGGGGTGCCGGGCGGGCAGGTGACGTCGCCGGGGGTGCACTTGAGCACGGTGTCCCAGCGGTCGTCGGCCAGGAAGACGTCGTCCACGTGGGCCGCGAAGTAGTTGCGGTCGTAGCCGAGGTGGACGCCCTGGGTGATCCAGTCGACGATGCCGCGGGCCAGCAGCCGGTACTGCTGCTGGTACTGGTTGTAGACGAAGGTGACGACCAGTTCCTTGCGGCCGTCGTGGCTGTACTCGCCGACCAGCGAGCCGCGCGCGGTGGAGCCCGGGATCGGGGCGTCCACCAGCGGCGTGAACGAGGCACCGGCCGGCAGGGAGGCCAGGGGGGTGGCCAGGTAGCCGTAGCTCTCGTCCACCGACGGGTCGTTGTCCTCGAACGGGACGGCGCCCTTGAGGTAGCCGAACGGGCCGGCCAGGCCGGCACCGGTGACCTGCCCTTGGACGCCGTCCAGCTTGCCCATGTAGCCCGGGTCGGCCGCCCAGTTCAGGCCGACGTCAGGCTGGGCGTAGGTGTAGGCGTCGACCTGGCGGACGCCGAACGCGGCCTCGTAGGTGGCGAGGGCCGTCATCTCGGCGGAGCCCGCCGCGAACGGGTTGTTGTTGGGCATCACGATGCCCTGGTACTTGCCCCGGGGCTGCCCGTTGACCGTGTCGCTGAGGAAGGCGGCGTCGATGACCGGGCGGTTGGCGTCGTTGAGGTCGACGAGCTTGTACGGGGTGCCCTGGCTCTTCAGCTCGGCGGCGACGGCCGCCGTCGCGGGCCCGCCGTCACTGATCACCAGGACCGTGAGGTCGATCCTGGGGGCCGTGCCGGCACCGTGTGCGAGGGACGACTGCAGGCCGCCGGCCAGCAGGACTGCTGCCGCGCACGCGGCAACTCTTCGGGTCGCTCGACCCATGTGGTGTTCCTCCCCTGGGCAGGGCGCTCCGCTGCTCGGCGCTCTCCTGCCCTGTCGCTGTTCGCGGGCAGCAGGCTGCCCGGCGCCCATCCTGGTGGATACTCCGCACCGATTGGGACCAAATGGGCGGGAGTGCAGCGAATCTGTTACCAACGTTCATGGCGATGCCATGAAGGCGCTGATTGTGGCCGGAACTGCACCCTCGGCGCAAATAATGAATTGAAAATTAAAAACCGGAACCTGAGCGTAACTGCTGCTCACCGACCGTGTAGCGGGGGTGGGGCCGCCGCGCCCTACACTGGCGGCGTTGCGCATGACACTCTCGCACATCCCGCGTTCCGCCGGGCAGGTTCATGCAATATCGCGCTGGGTTGTGCCATGTCACAGTCCGAATATCCAATGGAGGCCACCGCGTGACCGAGCAGCAGACCGAGACCGCCGCTATCCAGGCCACCGGGAAAGCGGCTCAGACGTCGGCGCAGGGCGCCCGGGAGGCCGCCGCACAGGCCCGGAGTCTCGGCCTGCGCGGCGCCGCCAACGCCCGCGATCTCGGCGGCTACCGGACGGCCGACGGCCGGGTGCTGCGGCACGGCGTCGCGCTCCGTAGCGACGGCCTCAACCGGCTCACCGACGAGGACCTCGGCCTGCTCGGCTCGCTCGGCCTGCGCCAGGTGGTCGACCTGCGCAGCCTCGACGAGGTCCGCGAGGCCGGCCCCGACCGCGTTCCCGGCCTGCCGGTCGCCGAGATCGCGGCAGCCGAGCTCTCCGCCGCCCCGATCACCGTGGAGCGCACCACCCCGGACGGCGTGACCCTGCACCACCTGCCGGTCTTCGCCGCCGACTTCGACATCTACGTCGCCCTGCGCGACGCCCTGGCCGACCGCAGCCCGGAGAAGCAGCGCGCCCTGCTCGGCGACGGCAGGGCCACCGCGATGATGACCGGCCTCTACCGCTGGTTCGTCACCGACCCGGTCGCCCGCGAGCGCTTCGCCACCGTGCTGCGCCTGCTGGCCGCGCCGGACGGCCCGCCGCTGCTCTTCCACTGCTCGGCCGGCAAGGACCGCACCGGCTGGACGGCCGCGGTGCTGCTGACCGCCCTCGGGGTGGACCGGGAGACGGTCTTCGCCGACTACCTGCTCACCAACGAGCGCTCCGCCGCGATCGTCGAGACCATCGTCGACAGCTTCTTCACCCGCGGTCTGATGCAGGAGCCGGAGCTGCTGCTCCCGGTCTTCCGGGCGGAGCGCGCCTACCTGGAGGCGGCCTTCGAGGAGGTCGCGGCCGGCTGGGTCACCTTCGAGAAGTTCTGGCAGGACGGCCTGGGGCTGGACGACGAGGTGCTGGCGGGCCTGCGGGCCAACCTGCTCACGGCGCCCTGACCCTGCGGCTCCGCCCGGTCCTCAGGCTCCGCCCGGTCCTCAGGCCCCGCCCGGCCCCTCGCCCGGCCCGGCCGGGGCCCGGCCGCTCAGCCCTCGCTGATCAGGCCCTCGCGCAGCTGCGTGAGGGTCTTGGTCAGCAGCCGGGAGACGTGCATCTGCGAGATGCCGATCTCGTCGCCGATCTGCGACTGGGTGAGGTTGCCGAAGAACCGCAGCATGATGATCCGGCGCTCGCGCGGCGGCAGCTTGGCCAGCAGCGGCTTCAGCGACTCGCGGTACTCGACGCCCTCCAGCGCGAGGTCCTCGTAGCCGAGCCGCTCGGCCAGCGGGCCGTCGCCGTCCTCCTCGCCGGGGCTGGAGTCCAGCGAGCTGGCGGTGTACGCGTTGCCCACCGCGAGGCCCTCGACCACGTCCTCCTCGCTGACGCCCAGGCAGGTGGCCAGCTCGGCGACGGTGGGGGAGCGGTCCAGCCGCTGGGCCAGCTCGTCGCCGGCCTTGGTAAGCGCCAGCCGCAGCTCCTGGAGCCGCCGGGGCACCCGGACCGACCAGCTGGTGTCCCGGAAGAAGCGCTTGATCTCGCCGACGACGGTCGGCATCGCGAAGGTGGGGAACTCCACCCCGCGCTCCGGGTCGAACCGGTCGATCGCCTTGATCAGGCCGATCGTGCCGACCTGGACGATGTCCTCCATCGGCTCGTTGCGGCTGCGGAACCGGGCCGAGGCGTACCGGACCAGCGGCAGGTTGAGCTCGATCAGGGTGTCGCGGACGTACGTGTGCTCGGTGCTGCCGGCCTCCAGGGCGGCCAGCCGCAGGAAGAGCGAGCGGGAGAGCGTCCGGGTGTCCAGCCCGGCGCCGGAGGTGGCCTCCGCGGGCGGCTGGGCCGCCGTCAGGGCCTGCTCCGCTGCTCCCGGCGGGGCGTCGGGGGCGGGCGGGGCTTCGGCCTGGCCCCGCTGGACCGGGATCAGGTCGACGGCGACCGTCGTGCCACTGGCCTGACCACCGTGGATCTCCGCAGCGCCCAGATCTCCGGACATGCACCCACCCCCTTGTGACTGACACGTGAACGGGCGCTGTCGCGCGGAGGTTCCCGGCGACGCCCTCCCCCTCCATACCGGAACACGGTCCCCGGCAAACCCGAACGTCGCAAGACGTCACGCGCCGGTAACGCGGAGCAATCTCGGGGCCGATTGCCTTTTCGCGGTGTTCTGCCGGGATTGTGATGGTCAGTCTTCCCAGGAATTGCCGGTCCGAAGCCTGGTCAGGATTCGGGACAACAGGCGCGAGACGTGCATCTGGGACATTCCCAGCTCGGTGCTGATCTGCGATTGCGTCAGATTGGCGAAGAACCGCAGCATGACGATCCGCCGTTCCCGTTCCGGCAACTGCACCAGGAGGTGGCGGACCATGTCCCGGTGTTCGACCTCGGCGAGGGCCGAGTCCTCGTAGCCGAGCCTGTCCAGCAGGGCGAGCCCGCCCTCGTGCTCCTGCGCGGCCTCCAGCGAGGCCGCGTTGTACGCCCGCCCGGCGTCCAGGCAGGCCCGGACGTCCTCCTCGGGGATGCGCAGGCTGGCGGCGATCTCCGGCACCTTGGGGGTGCGGCCGTGGACCACCGTCAGCTCCTCCATCGCGCCGCTGACCTGCACCCAGAGCTCCTGGAGCCGGCGCGGGACGTGCATGGTGCGGACGTTGTCCCGGAAGTACCGCTTGATCTCGCCGAGGATGGTGGGCAGGGCGTAGGTCGGGAACTGGACACCGCGCTCCGGGTCGAACCGGTCGATCGCGTTGATCAGGCCGATCGTGCCGACCTGGACCACGTCCTCCATCGGCTCGCTGCGGCTGCGGAAGCGGGTGGCCGCGTAGCGCACCAGCGGGATGTTGACCTCGATCAGGGCGGCCCGGACCCGCTCCCGCTCGGGGGCGTCCGGGGGCAGTTCGGCGAGCCGCTCGAAGAGCACCCGGGTCAGGGTCCGGACGTCCACCACGGGGCGGCCGCCGGGGCCGCGCAGGCTGTCCGGGCGCAGTTCGCCGGCCGGGCTGATGATGGCGGCCAGGACCTCGTCGGGCGGCATGGCCTGGGTCGACGGCTGGGGTTGGCTCACGGTCTGGCTCAGGGTCTGGCTCTGAGTCGGGCTCGGGCTCGGGCTCGGGCTCTGGTTCGCGGGCCGGGTCGGGCTCTGGGGCTGGTCCGGGGGCTGGCTCTGGGTCGGTGGCTGGGTCCGGACCGGTGGTCGGGGCGGTGGCTGGGTCCCGGCCGGTGGCCGGGCCCGGGCCGGCGTGTGGGCCGGGGGCTGGGCCGGACCTCGGGCGGATGGTGCCGGCGCCGGTGTGGCGGCCGTCGTACTGGTCTGTGCAGCGCCCGGCCCGGTATCGGTTCCCGGCGCGCTCCCTGGTGTCCGCACGGACACGTCACCCCTCCCAAAGTCGACAATGGTGGGACTTGCGGATCGGGTGTCGCGTCTCGGTGCACCACCTCGCCATGTCCGGCAAAACCGGTCATAGCATCACAAGGCGGGCGCAGGTCGGGCAAGCACCACACAGAGGTGTGTTGGTGGTGTGGTGGCGTTTCATCAGGTCTCCCGGCGGGGGCGCGGAAGGACCGTTCCGGGACACGGCAAGGCGCCCCGCCCGGGTCTCGGGAGGGGCGCCTGGGGCCGTCCGGGGGATGTCCCGGGATCAGACCTCGATGTCGGCGATCACCCAGGTGGCGAACTCGCGCCACTGGCCGGCCGCGGCCTGGTGGGCCGGGTGGGTGAGGTAGGCCTGCAGCGCCTCGCGGTCCTCGACCAGGCTGTTGATCGCGTAGTCGTGGGCGATGTCGCGCTCGGTGGTGTTCCAGCCGCACTCCCACTCGCGCAGCTCGGGGATGACCGGGCCGAGTGCCTCGAAGGCCTTGGCGCCGGCGAGCGCGCGCTCGTCATCCTTGCTGACGCCTTCGTTGAGCTTGAACAGGACCAGGTGCCGGATCACGATGCCGCTCCTCGCGGACGGGGGTTGAGGGACGGGCCCACCGTAGCCGGTGCCGGAGGAGCTACTTCACCAGCCCGGTCATGAAGGTGCCGATCGCCTTGGCGGCGTTCGAGATGCCCTCGAAGCCCAGCTGGACGAGTTCGGCGGCGCGGGCCGGCGAGGTGATGATCGTGTAGAGCACGAAGACGAGCAGGAGAACCATGCCGATCTTCTTCGCCTGCGCCATCGGGTGACCTTCCTCCCTGCTGTGGGCCGCCGCCATTCGGTCCCCGAGCGTCCCTCTGCATTGGGCAGCTTATCGACCGGACGGCCTATCAAGTGTGCGACGCGTTCACCCGGCGGGACGAAGGTCCCCGCGACTGGGGCCTTTCTCCGGGTGCCCGCGAGCGAGGCGTCGAGCAGGATGGTTGATGTGCCGAGGATCTGGCAGGAATCCCCGGTAGATGGATCCGGAGCTCCCCGCTGTGGGACCGGTGCCGCGGCTTCCCCCGACGCGGCCCCGGTTGTGGGACTCCGCCGGGGGAGCGGTTGTTCCCCCCGAACCGCTCCCCCTTCGAAGCTCCGTACTCGAAGGGCGTTGGTGGTCATCGGCCCCGGGTTCGGAGCCCTTTCCGCGTATGAGGGTGCGCGGAAACGACGAGGGCCCCGTCCGGTTCGGACGGGGCCCTCGTGTTGCTGGCGGTAGCGGTGGGATTCGAACCCACGGTGGAGTTGCCCCCACACACGCTTTCGAGGCGTGCTCCTTTGGCCGCTCGGACACGCTACCGAGGGGAACTCTACCGGACGGGTGGCGCCGTCACGAAATCCGTATCGGGGCGGCCGGTCCCGAGGGTGTCGGGCCGGGTGTTCAGCGTGGGGGCGCGGCGGTGGGGGTTCGGTGCTCGGGGTTCGGTGCTCGGGGTTCGGCGGTGGGGGTTCGGCGGTGGGGGTTCGGCGGTCGGGGTTTCAGCGGTGGGTGTCGAAGAACGCGCGGAGCTGTTCGGCGCAGTCGTCGGCGAGGACGCCCCAGACGACCTCGGGGCGGTGGTTGAGCCGGCGGTCGCGCATCACGTCGAAGAGCGAGCCGGCGGCGCCTGCCTTCTCGTCGAGGGCGCCGTAGACCACCCGGTCGATCCGGGAGAGGACGATGGCGCCCGCGCACATGGTGCAGGGCTCCAGGGTGACGACGAGGGTGCAGCCGCTGAGCCGCCACTCGCCCTCCCGTCGCCCGCCACCGTCCTTGTCCGGCGCGCTTCGCGCGGCCCTCCGCAAATTCGCGGCGGCGTCGCGGATCGCCACCACCTCGGCGTGGGCGGTCGGGTCGCCGACCGCCTCGCGCTCGTTGTGGCCGCGTCCGATCACCTCGCCGTCCGGACCCAGGACGAGTGCCCCGACCGGGACGTCCCCGGTGGCCGGCGCCAGTGCGGCCTCGGCGATGGCGAGGCGCATCGGCGCCGCCCAGCGGTCGCGGACCGGGTCGGGGCGGACGGGGGCGGGAAGCGGGGCTATCCGCGGGACAGCCCGGGGGGCTTCCTGCGGGACTGCCGGGCTGGCGGACGCGGGCTGCATGGCATCCAGTGTCCGGCATCCGGTGGCGGGCACCGGTCGCCGCCGGCCGTTACCGGACCGACTCCAGGACCTCGCCACAGCCGAGGGCCTCGGCGATCTCCTCCAGGGCGTCGCCCGGAACGGCGCCCTCGCCGCTGAGGGCGAGCAGCTCCTCGGAGGGCAGCCCGAACTCGGAGAGCAGGTGGGAGTCGCCCAGCGGGCCGACGGGGACGCCGCCGCGGGTGCCGGCGTCGTCCTCCTCCTGCTCCTGTGCCTCCTCCTCTTCCTCCAGCTCGGCGACGAGGTTGTCGAGGTCGCCGAA